>NZ_CANLQB010000001.1 GCF_947493125.1 uncultured Roseobacter sp.
GAACCCGAACCCGAACCCGAACCCGAACCCGAACCCGAACCCGAACCCGAACCCGAACCCGAACCCGAACCCGAACCCGAACCGGTCGTGCTGCCGCGCACTCCGGCGCCCGTTGCGGAGGATCTGACGGAGCCGGAGCCGAGCCCAGGCGCGGCCAAACCCGGCCTGCTGGGGCGGTTGCTGGGCCGGTCCGGCGAGCAGACCGTGGTGCGCCGCGTTCTCGATGATGCGATGCTCGAACAGCTCGAAGAGCTGCTGATCACCGCCGACATGGGCGTCGATACCGCGCTGCGCGTGGTGGCCAATATGGCCGAGGGGCGGTTGGGCCGGAAGCTTTCGGTTCAGGAGATCAAGGAGCTGATGTCCGCCGAGATCGCGCGGATCATGGAGCCGGTCGCCAAACCGTTGCCGCTTTACCCTCAGACGCCGCAGGTGGTGCTGGTGGTGGGCGTGAACGGATCGGGCAAGACGACGACCATCGGCAAGCTCGCGAGCCAGTTCCGCGCGGCTGGCAAGAAGGTTGTGATTGCGGCGGGCGACACCTTCCGCGCCGCCGCCGTGGAACAGCTCCAGGTCTGGGGCGAGCGCGCGGGCGTGCCGGTGCTGACAGCCCCTGAAGGCTCTGACCCCGCGAGCCTTGCCTTTGACGCGATGACCCAGGCGCAGGCCGATGGCGCGGACCTGCTGTTGATCGACACCGCGGGCCGGCTGCAGAACCGCACCGACCTGATGGAGGAGCTCGCCAAGATCGTGCGCGTGATCCGTAAGAAGGACGAGAGCGCCCCGCACAACACCCTGCTGGTGCTGGATGCGACCACCGGGCAGAACGCGCTCAATCAGGTCAAGGTCTTCAGCGATATCTCGGATGTGTCGGGGCTGGTTATGACCAAGCTCGACGGCACCGCCAAGGGGGGTGTGCTCGTGGCCCTGGCCGACAAGTTCGGCCTGCCGATCCACGCCATCGGTGTGGGAGAACAGATCGACGATCTGGACGCCTTCGATCCGGATGACTTTGCCAAAGCGCTCATGGGCCTTGATGCGGCCTGACTTCTCCGCGCAGGCGCCGGACCTGGCGGCCTTTCGAGCTTTGCGCCGGGCGGCGGGCCTCAGCGTTGTCGGGGAGGAGGCCACGCGGATTGCGCTGCGCAACACGCTTCACGGTGTCTGGCTCTGGGAAGGTGATCAACTGGTCGGCATGGCCCGGCTGATCGGGGACGGCGGCAGCTTTGCCCAGGTCACGGATGTGGCTGTGCATCCTCGCCTGCAACGCCAGGGATGGGGCCATCGGATCATGGCGCGGCTGATGCGCTGGGCCGATGACACGCTCCCCAGTGGCTGCTACATCAGCCTGATTGCGGACCCCGGGGCAGAAGCGCTCTATGAAAGACACGGCTTTGCCCTGCGCACCGGCATGGCGCGCCGGGTCCCATGACCGAGTGGCTGCTCTCCATCGAAGGCACCGAGGTTGGCCACCAGGTGGCGCTTGGCCTCGCGCTGATGGCCGCTTTTCTGCACGCGGTTTTCGGTGCGCTGCAGAAGGGGCGGCACGATCCGTGGCTCACGCGGGGGGCCATCGACATCAGCTATATGGTGATGGCGATCCCCTTCGTGCTCTTTGTGGTGCCCTGGCCCGAGCCGCATATGTGGCCCATCTTTGCCGCGGTCTGGGTGATCCACGTGATCTACAAGCTGCTGCAGGCCTGGGCCTACAGCAAAGGCGCCTACACGGTCGTCTACCCGGTGGTGCGGGGCACCGGGCCGCTCTTTACGGTGATCGGGGCCCATCTGATCTTCGGCGAGACCTTCACCGGCGCGCAGTGGGTCGGCGTCGCCGTCCTGCTTGCGGGCATCTTCGGCCTTGCGATTTACAACATGATCTTTCTGGTCTCGGAGCGCGAGACACTGCATGCGGCTCTGGGTCTTGCAGTGCTGACCGGCCTTTTTGTGGCGCTTTACACCACCTATGACGCCTATGGCATCCGCGCCACGGCGGACCCGTTCACCTTCCTTGCGTGGTTCTTCATGATCGACGGGTTTTTCATGCCCATTGTCGCCGCAGTCCGCTGGTCCCGTCTGGCGCAGCGCCCGGCGTTGGGCCCGCTGATGGCACGCGGTGTGATCGGCGGGCTGATCGCGCCGCTCAGCTTCGGGGCGATCATGCTGGCCACGCGGCTCGACAAGGTGGGCGAGGCGGCGGTGCTGCGCGAGACCTCGACGGTCTTTGCGGCCATCATCGGATGGCTGTTTCTGAAAGAGACCGTGGGCCCGCGCCGGATCGCACTTATGGCATTGATTGCACTGGGGGCCGTGATAGTTGAGAAGGGGGGCTAGGAAGAGACGATGTCAGACACGAAACCGATCAATCCGATTGTAAAACAGGTCCTCGAACTGGGGCCCACAATCCTGTTTTTCCTGATCTATCTGCGGATCAAGGACGACAGCTTCGTCATTGGCGGCGTGGAGTACACGGGCTTCATCGTTGCGGCTCTGGTCTTTGTGCCGATCCTGCTGGTCGCCATGGCAGTGCTGTGGCGGCTGACCGGACAGTTGAGCCGGATGCAGGTCTTCACCGCCTTCATGGTTGTCTTCTTCGGCGGGTTGACGGCGTGGTTCAACGACGAGCGCTTCTTCAAGATGAAGACCAGCATCGTCTATGGGCTGTTCGCGGTGCTTCTGGGCATCGGGCTGCTGCGCGGGCAATCCTATCTCGCCTATGTGATGAACGAGATGATGCCGATGCGTCAGGAGGGCTGGATGATCCTGACGCGCAGGCTGTGTGCTGCCTTTGCCGCCCTCGCGGTGGCGAATGAGATCATCTGGCGGACCATGTCCACCGATGCCTGGGTCAAGATAGAGACCTTCGGGTTTCCGATCGCGTTGATGGCGTTTCTGATGTGGCAGTTCACAACGCTGCAGGGCTATCTGATCAGCGACGAAGACGAAGACCGGAGTTGACGAGCTCGGGCGGCTGCGCGCGGTCGGGTGGCCGCGGGCGGACCGCGTTCGGCCCGACGGCGCGCGCCACTTTGCGTGCCAGATCGACGGAAATGGCCGCCTCCAGCGCCAGACGAAACCGCGTGCTGCGTTTGCATTTGCGGTGCAGGTCGTCGAACCGCCATTCAAGGACTTCAGCGCCGGGCTCCAGCCAGGTCGATGCGGAGCTGGGCTCTCCGATCAGGAAGGCGATCTCGCCCAGAAAGAAATGCGGGGGCAGGATGAACTCATTGTCCCCCTTCTGGACACGGGTCGCACCGGAGATGACGTAGTAGAGGCGCTCGCCCGCCTGCCCCTCGACCGTGAGTTGCCGTTCGTCGTCGACCCGGTAGCGGTGGGCGAGCTTCATCAGCCCCCGGAAATCGCCCGGTGGCAGCGGCGGAAAGTCGGCGTAGAGATCGGCGTAGGCGCGCGGGATGGCCAGGCGTGATTTGCGGGCGAGCAGGCTGCTGAGGCCGATCAGATTCGCCGTTCCGATCAGAACGCTGACGTAGATCGCCTCCCAGAGCGGGCTTTGCGCGACGGTGGAGTAGTAGATGATATAGACGCACGTGCCGCTGAGGATCAGCAGGCGTAAGAGGATCTGATTGATCGTGATCAGCCCGAAGACGTAGAGGGCGCCCGCAACATACACCAGCACACCGGGCGAATACAGATACTCAGTCATGGTCAACGTCAAAAAATCCCTTACGCGCGCGGAGTTTGCGCGAGATGCGCGGCGTTATGCAAAGAAAATCACGCTTGCCTCCGCATTTTAGGGCGATGTCGCGCGGTGCGTGTGTCATAAGGGCGGCTGATGGGGCCGCCCGGCCGCGCCTTTCAGTAGGCCGGCGTGTTGCGCTTCGGGTCGACCGGGGCGCCTGTGAGCAGCGCGGCCTTGCGTTTCAAGACGCGGGGGGCCTGCGCCAGTGTGCTCGACGCCCTCTCCCACAGTGAGATGACGGACGGTGGCTGTGGCAGGCGCGACCAGCGCGGGTCCATGCGGTCGGGCAGGGCGCGGCGAAGCGCGTCGAGCGGCAGGCTCTCGGGCCGGCGGAGCATCTGCGCATAGAGCGCCATCACGCCCGGTCTTTTGTAGCTGGACCAGTGGCAGATGCGCCGCTCTGCCGCAGCGATGTGCACATCGTACCGGGCCAAAGCTGCGAGGGTCTGATCACAGTCGAGCTGGAGGTTGGTCACGTTTGCCGCCCGGATCCCCTGACCGATTGCGCGGTCGCCGGGACGTTCAGGGCGGACCAGCGTTTCGAAGGCCAGATCGAAGAGATCGTTTTCGCGGCTGACGATGTTGAAGACATCGGCGGTCCGCCCCGCGGGGCTCGCCAACATGGCCTCGGCGTGTCCGGTGAAGCTCGCACCCGTGAGCAAAAGCATGCGGTCGATGGCCCGGCATGGCAGATGGGGAAGCGCGGAGAGCGCGATTTCCGATCCCAGCGAATGGGCGATGACATGCACCGGGCGGCGCGGTGCGGCGGTTTTCAGGCGGCACAGCAGCCGCGCCAGGGACGGGCCGAGGCCGGAGGCGCGGCGGTGAATGCGGTGCAGCGGCCCGCGGGCGGACCAGCCGAAGGCCACGCCGAGGCCTTCGGACGGCAGGGGCCCGCCGTAGCCCAGGGCGCGCGGCCAGTCGGCCCCCGCCGGGCCGAAGAGTTTGGCATGCGGGCAATGGAGCGGGTCGCCGGGGCTGTACTTGTAGCCATGGATCATGACGATGGTGGGGGCATTGCCGTTGTCGGTGGCCCGGGCCACCCGCGGCAGCGCGTCGGAACGGTCATGATGAAGCAGCAGGCCACTGTCGGTTGCGTTGATCCTGAGCAATGGCATCCTCTGCCCCTTCTACAAGATGTTGTGGCTGTGCTATCTCAAAGACATACGACGAGAGGATGAATTTAGTGTTACAGCACCGTGACGGTGTTGACGCGCAACACACGTTGTCTTAACGGTTCGCGCGTGGCGATTTGTTACCGGATTGCGGGCCACGTTAAAGATTCCGCTAAAGAGGTCACCGATGAGGAACCCCCGTCGCGTTGGCCGCGTCTGGGGTTTTTTTTGTGCCCGCTGGGGCTGGAGAAGAGAAGAATGACAGGTCAGTTGAAACCACGCACCCGCGCCGTGCATGCCGGCACCCGCCGCAGCCAATATGGCGAGGTCTCGGAGGCGATTTTCCTCACGCAGGGCTTTGTGTACGAGACGGCCGAGGCAGCCGAGGCGCGCTTTGTCGAAGCCGGGCCGGATGAGTTCATCTATGCCCGTTACGGCAACCCGACGGTGGCGATGTTCGAAGAGCGTATGGCTGCGCTGGAGGGTGCGGAGGATGCCTTTGCCACGGCTTCGGGCATGGCGGCGGTGTCGGGCGCGCTGATGTCCATGTTGAAGGCGGGCGATCATGTGGTCTCGGCCCGGGCGCTTTTCGGCTCCTGTCTTTACGTGCTGGAGGAGGTGCTGACCCGGTTCGGCGTCGAGGTCACCTTTGTCGACGGCACTGATCTGGAGGCCTGGGCGGCAGCCATCCGCGATGACACCGCGGCGGTGTTCTTCGAATCCATTTCCAACCCGACGCTGCAGGTGGTCGACATCGACGCGGTGTCGAAACTGGCCCGTGACAAGGGCGCCAAGGTGTTGGTCGACAACGTTTTTGCGACGCCTGTCTGGTCAAAGGCACTGGTCCAGGGGGCGGATGTGGTGATCTATTCGACCACCAAACACATTGACGGGCAGGGCCGGGCGCTGGGGGGTGTGATCCTCGGAACGCAGGAGTTCATCCGCAAGACGGTTGAGCCCTACATGAAGCACACGGGCGGGTCGATGAGCCCGTTTACCGCCTGGGTTATGCTGAAGGGTCTGGAGACGCTGGATTTGCGCGTGCGGGCGCAGACCGCCAATGCCACGGCGATTGCCGCAGCCTTGGCGGAGCACGAGAAGATCGCCCGCGTGATCTATCCCGGATCGAACAACCATCCGCAGCACGCTCTGGTCGCGCGTCAGATGGGACAGGGGGGCACGGTTCTGTCGATTGATCTCAACGGCGGGAAGGACGCGGCCTTCCGGTTCCTCAACGGGATCGAGGTCGGTGTGATCTCGAACAATCTCGGCGATGCGAAGACGATCATGACACATCCGGCGACGACGACGCACCAGAGGCTGCCGCAGGATCAGAAAGATGCGCTCGGGATCAGCGACGGGTTGGTCCGCATCAGTGTCGGGATCGAGGATGAAACCGATCTCGTCGCCGACATACTGCGCGCGCTGGAGCGTGTCTGAGGCGCGGGTGGCGCGCGCGTCTGGTCGGCCGGCTTGCGCACTTTTGTCAAAGACTGATCCTGTTCCGGTCGTCTGACGTATCTGTGAGAGGAGTTGGTCCGGGCCACCGCGCGCCCTATCTGACACCTGCACGCCGTCATGAGGGACATAGCGATGAACATCCACACACCCGTACTTGATGCCACGCCAGACCGCGAGGAGGCCGAGACAGCGCTCGCGGTTCTGCGCAATTGGGCAAAAGGCGCGACTGCAACAGAGATTCTTGAGCTGGATCCGTCGGTTGCCCGGCTGATCCCCGGCGACGCCGCCGTCGATTATCCGGCATTCTGCCGCGACTATCCGGAAGATTTTTTCACGGATGAAGGCTACAAGGCGACCCTGCCCGATCTGCAGAACGGGCCGTCCAGCCTGATCCGCGGGGCCAAACAGCAGATCCAGCATGTGGGTATTTCAAACTTCCGGCTGCCCCTGCGGTTTCAGACGCGCGACAACGGACCGCTGACGCTTGAGACGTCGATCACCGGTTCCGTCAGCCTCGAGGCCGACAAGAAGGGCATCAACATGTCCCGGATCATGCGGTCGTTCTACAAGCACGCCGAGGAGACGTTCAGTTTTGGCGTGATCGAAGCGGCGCTGGACGACTATATCTCGGATCTCGAGAGCTTTGACGCGCGTATTCAGATGCGGTTCAGCTTTCCGATGAAGGTGGACAGCCTGCGCTCGGGACTGTCGGGTTATCAGTACTATGACATCGCGCTGGAACTGGTGGAACAGTCCGGTGTGCGCAAGAAGATCATGCACCTCGATTATGTTTATTCCTCCACGTGCCCCTGCTCGCTGGAGTTGTCGGAGCATGCGCGCGCGACCCGGGGGCAACTGGCGACACCGCATTCGCAGCGCTCTGTGGCGCGGATTTCGGTGGAGATCGACGAGGACGCCCAGTGCCTGTGGTTCGAGGACCTGATCGAAGCCTGCCGCCGCGCTGTGCCGACAGAAACACAGGTGATGGTCAAGCGCGAGGACGAACAGGCCTTCGCCGAGCTGAACGCCGCCAATCCGATCTTCGTGGAAGATGCCGCCCGGCTGTTCTGCGAGCAGTTGCAGGCCGATGTGCGGATCGGTGATTTCCGCGTGATCGCCAGCCATCAGGAGAGCCTGCACAGCCATGATGCGGTGAGTGTTCTGGTCGAAGGCGAGACCTTTGCCACTGAAAGCCTGGACCCGCGACTCTTCAACACCTTGTTCCACGTCGGTTAAGAAAAAACGTTAACAAACCATTGAAAGCGCTGCATTTTGCGGCGCTTTTTATGCTGTGGTGCCCATAGCGGCCATGCAGAAACTGCAATTCTCATCCGGCGCGCCATGCCCTATGTAAGGGACGACGGGAGGAGATGGACGTTTAACGTAAGGATCTCCGATGGCTTACCATTCTACTGAATTCGACACCGGCCTTGGCCGGTTTGCCCACCAGATCTTCGGCGCTGTGCGCGGCTTTCTGTCCTCGATCATGAAAGCGATGATCGTCTCCAGTTCCTACACGGGGCGCGTGCAGAGAGTGCAGGCGCTTCAGGCGAAATCCGATGAGGAACTGGCCGCTATGAACATCAAGCGCGACGACATCGTGCATATCGTCTTCCACGATCTCTATTACGTCTGAGCCCGCTCTGACGCCACCTGCTTGACAGCGGCTGGGCGCGCGGCCAACCCTGCGCCCATGCTGGACTTGCGCCCTGTCGGATATGTGATCGGATTGCTGGTATCCGTTCTGGGTGCCACGATGCTGCTGCCGATGCTGGTCGACATCGCCGAAGGGCGGGAGCACTGGCCGGTCTTCATTCAATCGGCGTTGATCACCGTTCTGTCCGGGAGCCTGATCGCGCTGGCCTGTGCCAACGGTGTCAAGGAAGGTCTGACGATCCAGCAGACCTTTCTGCTGACCACGGGCGTGTGGGTGGCCTTGCCGCTTTTCGGCGCGCTGCCCTTTATCTTCGGGGCGACGGAAGCCCGGTTTGTCGATGCGTTCTTCGAGGCGATGTCGGGCCTGACCACAACCGGCTCGACGGTTCTGTCCGGCCTTGAAGAGCTGCCCAAGGGGCTGCTGTTGTGGCGCGGTATCCTGCAATGGCTGGGCGGCATCGGGATCATCGTGGTCGCGATGGTCTTTCTGCCCGAACTGCGCGTGGGCGGCATGCAGATCTTCAAGTCCGAATCCTTCGATACGATGGGAAAGATCCTGCCGCGCGCGGGGCAGATCGCGAGCCAGATCTCCAGCATCTACCTGGGCCTGACCATGGTCTGTGCGCTGACCTATCTGGCGCTCGGGATGAACGCCTTTGACGCCACGGTGCATGCGCTCACGACCGTTTCGACTGGGGGGTTTGCGAACTACGACGCCTCTTTCGGGGTGTTCAAGGGCAATATCGAGGTTGCGGCGGCCTTCTTCATGGTCCTCGCGGCGTTGCCTTTCGTGCGCTATGTCCAGCTGATCAACGGCCAGCCCAAGCCGCTCTGGCGCGACAGCCAGATCCGGGTCTTTATCCTCACTCTGCTGGCCATCGTGACCATCATGGCCGTTGCGCTCTTCCAGCTGTCCCCGCAGGCGTGGGGCACGTCTTTGCGCGAAGCGCTATTCAACGTCACCTCCATCATGACCGGGACGGGATATGCCTCGGCCAACTACATGACCTGGGGGCCACTGCTGATTTCGATGTTCTTCTTCATCGGTCTGATCGGCGGCTGTGCGGGTTCGACCACCTGCTCGATCAAGATTTTCCGCTACCAGCTGCTCTTCGCCTCCATCCGGATGCAGCTGCGGCGCATCCGCTCGCCCAATGGTGTGTTCGTGGTCCGCTATGACCGCCGGCCGGTGAGCGAGGACGTGTTGAGTTCGGTGATCTCGTTTTTCATGTTTTTCGTGGTGACGCTTGGCCTGCTGGCCGTTGCCCTCAGCCTGACCGGCCTTGATTTCATCACCTCGCTTTCGGGCGCCGCCACGGCGCTGTCCAATGTCGGGCCCGGACTGGGTGACGAGATTGGGCCAGCGGGGAACTTCGCAGGGTTGAACGACACCGCGAAATGGCTGTTGTCGGCAGGCATGTTGCTGGGACGGCTTGAACTGCTGGCCGTTTACGCCATCCTGACCGTTAATTTCTGGAGAGACTGAGATGCAGCGACCCCTGGGTGCACAGATTTCGCATATGCTGAAGGATCGGGGGGTCGACGTGATTTTCGGCATCCCGGGTGTGCACAATCAGGAACTGTACCGCGGGATCGAGGAGGCGGGCATCACCCATATCCTGGCGCGCCATGAGCAGGGCGCGGGCTTTATGGCGGACGGCTATGCCCGTGCGACCGGCAAGCCCGGCGTGGCCTATGTGATCACTGGTCCGGGGCTGTGCAATATCATGACGCCCATGGGGCAGGCCTATTCGGATTCCGTCCCGATGCTGGTCATCTCAAGCTGTCTCGACGATGTGGCCGCGACCAAGGGGCAGCTGCACCAGATGCAGGATCAGCGCGCGGCGGCGGAAACGGTCTGCGACTGGTCCGAAGAGGCGCGGTCCGCAGCGGCGGCCTACAGGCTCATCGACAGGGCCCTGGTCGAGTTTTTGACCAACCGCAAACGGCCAAAACACATCCAGGTCCCGATTGCGTTGCTGGAGGGCCATGCGCCGCCCGCGACGGCGCGCCCGACACCGAAGACACCCTCGAGGGCATCGCGCAACCTGCTCGAAGGCGTGCAGCGCCCGGCGCTTGGGGCCCATCAGATCAAGAGCCTGGCGCGGCGCATCATGGAGGCGGACCGCCCGCTCTTCGTGTTTGGCGGCGGGGCCGCAACCCCAGGGGTGGAGCCATTGGTCAGCAGCGTGCTGGCCAAGAGCAAGGCCGCGTCGTTCACCACCTACGCAGGCCGAGGCGTGGTGGCCCCGGACAATCCCCGCGCCTTCGGCGCAAGCCTCGCGCGCCCGGAAAGCGCGACCCTTCTGAACTCCAGCGATTGTGTGATCTACCTCGGGACCGATCTCGCAGAGGTGGATTTGTGGCGCGCGGACCCCGGACACCGGGCAGGGGCGGTGCATGTGAACCTGGATCCGACCGTGCTGGCAGCGGCAGATGCGGACGATACGCGGTTGCAGGCGGATGCCGTTGATGCGCTGGCGGTCCTGGACGGGGCCCTGGAAGGGGAGCCCGCCTCGCGCTGGTCGTCGGAGATTGTTGCAGATTACCGCATGCGGTGGCGCGCGGAGGTTGATGCGGAGCGTCCGGGGATCGTGCCGGTCTGCGACGCGTTGAAGGCGGTCGTGCCGCCGGATGCCATGATCTATTCCGATATGACCCAGCTGGCCTATGTGGCCAAGGAGGTCTGGGACATGGACCGGGCCTGCCACTGGCATCATCCCTATGGGTTCGGCACCTTGGGCTATGCCACGCCGGCGGCCATCGGTGGTGCCGTGGCGCGGCGCGGGCAGCCGACGATGGCGATCATCGGAGACTACGGGTTTCACTACACCATGCAGGAGTTGGGCGTTGCGGTGGAGCTCGGTCTGTCGCTCCCGATACTGCTGTGGGACAATGCCAAGCTGAAAGAGATTGAGGAAAGTATGGTGCGGGCGCAGATCGCGCCGAATGCCGTCATCGCGCGGAACCCGGATTTTTGCAAACTGGCCGAGGCGTTTGGCGCCCATGCGGCGGCTCCGAAGAGCATGGAAGCTCTTCAGAACGCCGTCACAGAAGCTTTCACGGCCCAGGGCCCGACGTTGATCCACATCACGTCCGACCTCTCCGCCTAGCGCCGGTTACTGGTAGTCTGAATAGGCGCGCTGGATCAGGCGCCGCGCGCATGCGTCATGCGCGGTGTTCACAATCAGATACCAGACTGTCTCACCCGGGCGGCCTGCGCGCGAGTACTGACAGTTGTCCGGCGATGTCCACCACTGCCCGCGATGGTTTGCGGGCGGCAGATCCGGCGAAGAGTAGGTCACCAGCTTTGCGTTGTTCTTGCCGGTCGCGGCCTGATCGGCAGCGGCTGGCAGCGCAAGCGCTGAGCCCAGGGCAAGCACCATAAAGTGTCTTAGCATTCCACTCACTCCATGTTCGCACCGAAGCACGAGGCGCCCCCACGCCAGGAGAAGATGGCGTCCGGGTCTTAATGCATCGCAAACAGATGCGCTGGAGTGCGGTTTTCTTTAGGTCGGATTTGTCGCGCTTTTGTCTTTATTCCCAGCAGCTGACCAGAACCGTCATATCGACGGCCTGTGCCGTGATATCCTCAGGCGCGAGGGGATCCGTGCGGCCCGGCCCGCCGGTGGAGATACCGGCGGTTTCGAGCACACGCGCAATGGAACTCCCGGCCAGCGCGAAGGTCACCTCCTGTGGCAGTTGCCGCTGCCCGCTGCCGCGCGGCAACAGCATGCCAAGGACGTTGCCGCGGGCATCGAAGACGGGCCCACCCGCGTCTCCGGGCAGGCTTTCAAGGTTCAGGCGGGTGACGTCCTCTTCACCCTGAAGGCCCTGCAGATCGGCCAGGGTCCCGAAGGTCATGCTGGGCGCTTCGAGTACTCCCTCGTAGGAATAGCCCGCCACCGCGACGTCCGACTTCAGCCGGGGCGGCACCGGGCTGAATTGCGCGACCTGCGCGGGCGCCAGGATCTGCGCGGGGGTCAGGACGGCGACACCAAGATCCGCGTCAACGGTGCTCAGCTCTGCTTCGATGTCATCATCGAGGGTGATGCGCGTGCAGCTCTGCACCGCCTCCGATGTGGTCACGACCGCGCCGCGGGTGTCGACATAGAAGCCCGAGCGGGACAGCCGTGGCTTGCGAACGCTCAGACCGGCCACCAGGTCGATCTGCTGATCGGCTGCGTTGCCGGCGGCAGGGTCCAGCACACCCGGAAGCCGCGTGAAGCTTGCCTGCATTTCCGAGATCACACGGGTGCGCCGCTCCTCATCGCCCGCGGGCCAGATCAGGGTAAAGCCCTTGATCTGCCCATCGTCCAGCCGCGCCCGGGTCTCGCTGACGATGCTGTCGTTTCGTCCGATCAGCACGAAGCTCGACCGATCCAGCGACCGTTCTCCCTCCAGCGGGACGATCTCCAGCGTCTGCATGATCTGGTAGAGCCCTGCCAGCGTGGCGCTGTCGCCCTGCTGGCTGATCAGCAGAGCCCGGGGCAGATCGCCGTCGATGCTGTTGTACTGAGCAAAGGGCGGCTCGTAGGTCTCAAACGCGACCAGGGACATGGGCAATTTGACTTCGATCCCGATCTTGGTGTCCGTCACACGGCGCAGGTCGAGCCCTTCGAGCACGGCGTTGTACTGCGCGAACAGCGCCGCGCGCTGCACTGTGGTGAGGACGCCGGTGGGCTCGAACCCATTGGCCGTCTGCCAGGCTGCCATGGAATTGCGCGTGCCGCGCCCGAAAGATCCGTCGATCGCAGCATTGTAGAAACCGGCCCATTGCAGCGCGGTCTGCAGTCCGCGCCGCTCCTCTGCGGTCAGAAGACGCTCGCTCTGCCGGGCCTGGGCGGGCGTTTCGTCGGGAACTGCGACTGCCTGGCTTGGCGCGGGTCCCGCGACATCATCTGCATCCGGATCGCTGGTGCCGTCCAGGGCAGTCCGTGGCGCCTCCTCCTCGGAAGGCTCCGGCGTCGGTGCGGCCTGGGCGGTGAGTGTCCCGCGCTGCAGCAAATCCGCCCCGCGCGGGAAGAATTGTGCGCCAAGCGCGGTGCTGAACGCGATGTAGCTGTCACCGGGGATCAGCCTCTCGGCGCGATACACCTGCAGGACCTGCTGTGCATCCTCTGGTGCATAGGGTCCCAGCAGGATGCCGTACCAGCCGCCACCCAGGGCGAAGCCGTTCACATCCTCCAGTGTCTGCGCGTAGTCCTGAGCCCGTGTGAGCCCGTCCTGGAGGTTGGGCTGCGCCTCGATCTGCACCCAGACGACATCATTTGCCGATTGCGCAATCGCACTGACATTCCACGTGGCAAAAACCGCCACACACACCGCAAAAAACCGGATCATTTCCTTGCCCACCCTTGCCTCAAATTATCCGGCACAGATAATCAGGAAATGCGCGCCTTGACCATAAGCCAATGGGCCAAAATAACAGCAAAGCGCTGATTGACGCTTCCAGCCCACACACGTAGGTAAGGCGCGCAAGATCAGCCCGAGGCCGCGTTTTCCGATGTCCCAGACAAGCGATGCTCCGAAGTCCTTTCAGGAGATCATCCTGAGGTTGCAGACGTATTGGGCGGCCAAGGGCTGCGCCATTCTGCAGCCCTATGACATGGAGGTGGGCGCGGGCACCTTCCACCCGGCCACCACGCTGCGCTCACTCGGCACGCGGCCTTGGGCAGCGGCCTATGTGCAGCCGTCGCGCCGCCCGACCGATGGGCGTTATGGCGAGAACCCCAACCGGCTGCAGCATTACTATCAGTATCAGGTGCTGATCAAACCCAGCCCGCCCGACCTGCAGGAGCTGTATCTCGGCTCGCTGGAGGCGATTGGCGTCGACATGGCGCTGCACGACATTCGCTTTGTCGAGGACGACTGGGAAAGCCCTACCTTAGGCGCCTGGGGTTTGGGCTGGGAGGTTTGGTGCGACGGCATGGAAGTCAGCCAGTTCACCTATTTCCAGCAGGTCGGAGGGCATGATTGCCACCCGGTCTCGGGTGAGCTGACGTACGGGTTGGAACGGCTGGCGATGTATATTCTGGGCGTCGATCATGTTATGGACATGCCGTTCAACGACCCGCAAACGCCCATTGCGCTGTCCTACGGCGATGTTTTCAAGCAGACCGAAGAGGAATACGCCCGCTGGAACTTTGACACGGCGGACACGGAGGTGCTGCTGCGCCAGTTCAACGAGGCCGAGGCGCACTGCCGCGAGATCCTCCAGGCGCCGCATGAAGATCCGAAGACGGGCAAACGCATCATCATGGTGCATCCCGCCTATGATCAGTGTATCAAGGCCAGCCACATGTTCAATCTGCTGGACGCGCGCGGCGTGATCTCCGTGACCGAACGGCAGGCCTACATCGGGCGCGTGCGCACCCTGGCCAAGCTCTGCGCGGATGCCTTCGTGCAGACGACGGCGGGCGGCTGGCAACCGGACAGTGCTGCATGAAGGGCAAGATCGTGGGGATTGTGATCCTGAGCTCCGCGCTGATTGCGGGTGCCGCGCTCTATTATCTGCAGATTTACGGCTTCTATGAGGAGGTCACGGCGGAAGTGAGCGAGGTGCGGCTGGTCTCGCTGACCACCGAGCAGCCGGAGCCGATCCGTGCGGAGGCCATTGAGGCGATTGATGCGGACAGCTCGCCCATTCGCTTCCGCGCTTGTTTCCGGACCTCTGCCAGCCTGCCGATGCTGACGGAAACTTACGTGGGGCTAGAGCGTGCGGCACCGCGCAATGCGCCACCGTGGTTTGACTGTTTCGATGCCGACGCCATTGCCGCCGAGATGCGGACTGGCACGGCGCTGCCCTTTCTGGGCGAGAAGAACGTGGCCTTCGGTGTCGACCGGATCGTGGTGATCACCGATGACGGCCGCGGCTATATCTGGCACGAGCTGAACGATTGCGGCGAAAAAGCCTATGACGGAACGATTGTGGGCGAGGAATGCCCGAAGCGGGATGACAGCTGATGCCTGACTTGCTGATTGAACTCTTCTCCGAGGAGATCCCGGCCCGGATGCAGCGCCGCGCCGCGGAGGATCTGAAAAAGCTGGTCACCGACGGGATGGTCGAGGCTGGGTTGACCTACGCCTCCGCCGCAGTCTTTTCGACGCCGCGCCGTCTGACGCTGACGGTCGAGGGGGTGCTGGCGGCGAGCCCTGCTACGGTCGAGGAGCGCAAGGGTCCGCGGGCCGATGCGCCTGACAAGGCCATCGAAGGGTTTCTGCGCGGCGCCGGGCTGACCCGTGATCAGCTGGAAGAACGCGAGACGCCAAAAGGCCCGGTGCTCTTTGCCCGGATCGAGAAAGCGGGCCGCCCTGCGGCGGAGATCATCGCTGAGGTGCTTGAGAGAACCATCCGCAATTTCCCGTGGCCGAAGTCCATGCGCTGGGGCGCAGGCTCCTTGCGCTGGGTCCGGCCGTTGCAGTCGATGCTGTGCATTCTGAACGATGAGGCGGGTGCTGAGGTGGTGCCGCTGGAGGTGGGCGGCATCACATCCGGTGACACGACTGCGGGTCATCGTTTCATGGCACCAGCGCGGTTTTCTGTCGTGAGTTTCGAGGATTACACGTCAAAGCTCAAGCGTGCCTTTGTGGTGCTCGACCCGGAAGAGCGGGCCGAAGCGATCTGGCATGACGCGACCAACATGGCCTTTGCCAGCGGGCTGGAGGTGGTTGAGGACAAAGGCTTGCTGGCCGAGGTGGCAGGGCTGGTGGAATGGCCCGTGGTGCTGATGGGCCGGATTGCCGACGATTTTCTGGAGTTGCCTCCCGAGGTTTTGCAGACCTCCATGAAAGAGCATCAGAAGTTCTTCTCCGTCCGCAATCCGAAGACGGGGCGGATCGAACGCTTCATCACCGTGGCCAACCGCGAAACGGCGGACAATGGCGCGACCATTCTGGCGGGGAACGAGAAGGTGCTCTCGGCCCGGCTGGCGGATGCGAAGTTCTTCTGGGAGAACGACCTGCGCGTGGCCAAGGCGGGGATGGAACCGTGGTTGGAGCAGCTGAAAAACGTGACCTTCCACGCCAAGCTCGGCACCCAGGCGGAGCGCATTGATCGTATCGCCGCGCTGGCCCGAGAGCTGGCGCCGGTCGTCGGCGCCGACGCCGACCAAGCCGAACGCGCCGCGCGGCTGGCGAAGGCGGATCTGAGTTCGGAGATGGTCTATGAGTTTCCTGAACTTCAAGGGCTTATGGGGCGGTATTACATCGAGGCGGCGGGCGAAAGCGCGGATATCGCGGCAGCGGCAGAGGAACACTACTCGCCGTTGGGACCGGCCGATAATGTGCCCACCGCTCCGGTTTCTGTTGCAGTGGCGCTCGCGGACAAGATTGACACGCTCACGGGCTTCTGGGCGATTGATGAGAAGCCGACTGGTAGCAAAGACCCCTTCGCACTGCGTCGTGCAGCGCTGGGTGTAATCCGCCTTGTTCTCGACAATGACCTGTCACTTAGCTTCAGAATGCTACTTGTTGAGCGGATCACATTTCACGAGTTGGGCAAAGAACTGCGTAGTGTGACTGACGCCGCAAGAGAAATCGACAGCCTAGTCGCTGATCAACTGCACAACTTGGTTCCAAAGGATTTCACAACGGACTTTCTTAGGCAGCAGCTTTCGGATGAGATTGAAGCAAACCACAAGAAAGCTTGGGAAAACATGAGGCGGTCGGCAGAGCTTCTTTCCTTTTTCTACGACCGCCTCAAGGTTTACCTGCGGGACCAAGGTATCCGGCACGACATCATCGACGCCTCTATCGCGATGCAGGGCAATGACGATCTGACGCTGCTCGTGAAACGCGCGCGGGCGTTGTCAGACGTGTTGAAAACCGAGGACGGCGAGAACCTCATCCAGGGGTTCAAGCGGGCCAACAACATTTTGACGCAAGCGCAGGAGGCGGATGGGGTCGAGTATTCCTATGGCGCCGATCCGAAGTTTGCGGAAACCGATGAGGAGCACGCGCTCTTTGCCGCGCTCGATCAGGCTGAGGCAAAGATCGCACCGGCGATGGCACAGCAGGACTTCGCCACAGCTATGGCGGCGCTGGCCGCGCTCCGCGCGCCGATTGATGCGTTTTTTGAAGCCGTGAAAATCAACGCCGACAACGCCACCGTGCGGCGCAATCGTCTGAACCTGCTCAGCCGGATCACCACGCTCTGCACCTCGGTCGCTGACCTGAGCCGGATCGAGGGCTGAAACCGGGCGCGTCAGGCGCCGTGCACTAAGCCTTGCCAGCCGCGCAAGACTGCCTATGCTGCATCCGAACCAAAGGAATGCCGCAGTGCAGAATAACCCGCATACCACGCTCGTAACCTCCACCGCGCCGATCGCAAACGAGACGCATGGGGGGCGGGCGAAATGCCTGCAGCGGCTGGTCCGGCTTGACTTACCGGTACCGCGGACGGTGGCGCTTTCTTTCGACGCGGTCCAGCGCATCGCCCGAGGCGAGATGCCCGATGTCGCGGCGATCATCTCGCAGTTTCCGGACGAGGCCTTGCTGTGCGTGCGGCCGTCATCGGAAGACCCGGACTGGGGCGGCCCCGGTGCCGTGCTCAATATCGGCATGAACGAGGCAAGGTTCGAAGCGCTGAGTGCGCACCTTGGAGCCGAGGCGGCCCGGGCGATCTACACGCGCTTTGTCGAGAACTATGCGGTTGATGTCGCACGTCTCGACCCGGATGTGTTCGACGATGTGCAAGCTGATGGGCCGGACGGGCTGGCGGAGGCCCTGCGCGCCTATGAAGCGGAGTTGGAGGAGCCTTTCCCGAGCGAGCGGGCGGACCAACTTTCGGCGGTTTTGAAATCCATGGCCCGCGCCTGGGATGGAACCTCGGCGCGGCTGCTGCGCCAGGCCAAGGGCGCGCCTGCGGATGCAGGCCTCGGCCTTGTGGTGCAGCAGATGGCGCTGGGGCTGGGACATGGCGAATGCGGATCCGGCGTTCTGCAACTGGTCGACAGCGAGACCGGCCTGCCGCAGATCACGGGGCGATATCTGAGCCAGAGCCAGGGACGGGATGCGCTGGAGGGCGATGCCGCAGCGCTCTATCTGAGCCGTGATCCGCGCGGACCGTCGCTGGAGGATCTTGCTCCGGCGGCTTTTGAGGCTCTGAAGTCGCAGGCGGCGCTGATGCGCATGAAACTGCGCGAGGAGATGCAGGTCGAGTTCGTGATCGAAAAAGGGACGTTGTTCATTCTCGATGGCGTGCGTGTTGGGCGCTCCAGTCAGGCTGCGGTGCGCATCGCCGTGCAATTGGCCGAGGACCGGATCATTTCGCAGGCGGAGGCGTTGATGCGCGTGCAGCCGCGGACCTTGTCGGAGCTTCTGCACCGTCAGGTGAGCCCTGGTGCCAAGCGCGATGTCATCGGGCGCGGGATCGCGGCTAGCCCGGGCGCTGCGACAGGTCACATCGTGTTCACCGCCGCCGAGGCACAGGCCAGCGCGGCCAGGGGTGAGCCCTGCATCTTGGTACGCCGGGAAACGTCGCCGGAAGACATTCGCGGGATGCACGCCGCCCACGCCGTCCTGACGGAGCGTGGGGGCATTACCAGTCACGCCGCCGTCATTGGACGTGGGATTGGTCTGCCCTGCGTGGTTGGTGCGTCCAACATGCGGTTCAATCGCAGTAAGAAGCAGTTGCTGGCGATTGATGGGCGGGTCTTCGCGACCGGCGATATCATCACCGTCGATGGCTCCAGCGGAGAGGTTCTCGCCGGCGCGCCCGAAATGCGCGAGGCCGCATTGGATGAGAGTTTCCAGAAACTCATGGAATGGGCGTCCGCTCACTGCGACATCGGGATCCGGGCCAACGCAGACACGCCGACCGATGCGCAAACCGCTCGCAACTTCAACGCTGAAGGGATCGGGCTCTGCCGCACCGAACACATGTTCTTCGAGCCAGGGCGGTTGACGGTCATGCGCGAAATGATCTTCGCGGAGACATCAGAGGACCGGCGGGCGGTGTTGGAACGGCTTCTGCCGATGCAACGGGATGATTTTACGCAGCTTTTCAGAATCATGGAGGGCAAACCGGTCTGCATCCGTCTGTTCGATCCGCCCTTGCATGAATTCCTGCCGACTGATCGTGCTGGGCAGCGAGAACTCGCCGAGGCTTTGGATCTGCCTCTGTCGGATGTCACGCGCCGCATTGACGCGATGTCCGAGTACAATCCGATGCTGGGGCTGAGGGGCGTCCGGCTCGGTGTGACCGTGCCTGAAATCTACGAAATGCAGGCGCGTGCGATCTTCGAAGCGACCATTGCGGCGACAGCAGAAGGGTCCGTGGTGGTGCCCGAGATCATGATTCCTCTGGTGTCCGCGCGCCGCGAGGTCGAGTTGGTCAAAACCTGTATTGATGCGGTTGCCGCTGCCGTGCGGATGGAGCTTGATGCGACCTTCGACTACCACCTGGGTGTGATGGTGGAGACGCCACGGGCGGCCCTGCGCACGGCGGAAATCGCGCCGCATTGCGCGTTCTTGAGCTTCGGCACAAACGATCTGACCCAGATGGCCTATGGGCTCTCGCGCGACGATGCGGGGCGGTTCATGTCGGACTATGTGCAGCAGGGTGTCTTTCCGGAAGATCCGTTCCACGTCCTGGATACCGATGGCGTGGGCGAGCTGCTCAAGCTTGGAGCAGAGCGGGGGCGCGCGGCCCAGCCGGATGTGACCTTGTCGATTTGCGGGGAGCATGGGGGCAACCCCGAATCAATCTCCTTCTGTCGTGATGCAGGATTTGACTATGTCTCCTGTTCACCTTTCAGGGTCCCGGTGGCGCGACTAGCTGCCGCACAACTCGCGATTGCAGGCAATATGTAGCGCATTTACCGAAGTCGGACACAATATGTAGCGCCTTCTCGGATGACGTGTTGAGCGGGAGCGTGCCGACGTTAACCATCTTTACCGCCGTAAACTTTACGTCAACTTTTAGAATCGGTAGAGCACCGCCACCGAAATGCCGTTGGGGGACGCATTGTGCGTAGGATCTGCAAAGCGATTTTGTCGTTAACATTAGGGTTGCTTCTGGGCTTTTTTGCGGCCGAGTCAGGGCTCGCGCGCCAGGACGACCAATCCAAGAAGAGCGTATCGAACGACCTGCAATCGGTCACGATGCGCCGGATGAAGGAGACGACGCTGAGCACGAACACAGTCGTGCCGGTGGAATTCTCGAAGAGCTGGCTGGATGATCAGCCTATGCCGAAGGGTGGGGACGAGCTCCAGTGTCTTGCGGAGGCGCTTTATTTTGAAGCGCGGGGCGAGACCGTGAAAGGCCAGTTCGCCGTGGCCGAGGTCATTCTGAACCGGGTCGAGTCCGAACGCTTCCCAAGCTCGGCCTGCGGCGTGATTAATCAGGGCACGGGCAAGAAATATCAGTGCCAGTTCACCTACACCTGCGACGGACACAAAGAGATCATTGCCGAGCCGCGTGCGTTCGAGCGGGTCTCAAAAGTGGCGCGCGCAGCCTTGGACGGGATGGCGCCGGAACTCACCGAGGGGGCAACGCATTATCACACAACCGCAGTGAACCCGCGGTGGAGTCGGGTCTATACCAAGACCGCAGCGATTGGAGATCACATCTTCTATCGTCACACCTGGCGCACGGCGAGCAACTGACGCTTTCGGGGCTTTGCGCGCCGCTGCAAGGGCTGTTAAAGGGCGAGCGTTCTCTATCTTGGCGATTGCCAAAGACGACGAAAGGCCCGGCCCATGAGCTCAGAGATCAGACTAGCCTTCGCGCATCCGAGTGAGCGGTCGGAAGCCACCGCCGAGAGCGGCCCGCTCGACCGCATTTCGCTGCGCGATCATATTGTCGAGATCGAGATCGGAGCGTTTCAGGCCGAGCGCGGTGTCACGCAACGCATCTGCTTCAATGTTGTCGTCGAGGTGCGGCCTCTGACCGGGCCCATTGACGACGACGTGGACCGCATCCTGAGCTATGACAGGGTGACCGAGGCCATCGCTTTCGAGCTCGCCGATGAGCGGCTCAACCTGCTTGAAACCCTGGCAGAGCGGGTGGCCGAGCGCATCCTGTTGGAACCTCAGGCGATGCGGGCGTTTGTGCGGATTGAAAAGCTCGATCGTGGTCCGGGTGCGCTCGGCGTCGAGATCGTGCGCGCGCGACAGCAGAGCGCGCCTGTGCGCACCGAAGAAGACCCGGCACCACAGCCTGAGCTGGTATATCTGAGCAATGCGGCCATCGCCTCTCCTCATCTCAAGGGTTGGATTGATCAGTTGGAGGCCAGCGGCAGACCGCTGATTTTCTGTGTCGGGGCGTCGGATGCGCCGGCACCGCAGACGGCACATAAAATGGCGCAGCGGCGGATTGATCTTCTGGCCATCGAACAGAATGCCTGGGTGCTGGCGTCCAAGGACGATCGCTGCGTTGTTGTCGACACGCGGACGGAGCTGGATTGGACCATGAAGAATGGCCAGACCTGTGTCTGGGCCCCGTCGAAGATCGTTCTCGATGCCGTGGATGGCCCGTCGGCGCAGCCGCGGGATTCCGTGGCGCTCGCCGCCTGGTTCGCGGCCACCTTCGACGCAGGCGAGATGATTGTGATCGGCGCCGATCTGCCGCACGACAGGTCGGTGCCTCTGCGGTCCATTTCCGTCGACACGGCGACCCTCTGACGAATGCGGGAGTACCTTCGCCCGCTGGTTCAAACCGATCCCGCGCGTCCATCCCGTGCCATGACCCTGGCGGGCGGCTGGGCTTGGTTCACTCACGTTGAGATCGTGTCCCGTGACCGCCCCGCCGTAGTGGTTCCCGCGTCCGAGATAGACGCGGCGCGTCTGGCGCCCTTTGTCTCGCCCCGCCCAACCGTGGCTGGCTTGACGATGGACCGCCCGCGGATCATGGGCATTCTGAACGTCACGCCGGACAGCTTCTCCGATGGCGGCAAGCACCTGTCTGCGGACAGCGCGACAGCTGCCGCGATGGCCATGTCCGCGGCGGATATCATCGACATTGGCGGTGAATCGACACGACCGGGCGCGGCCACGGTTCCAGCTGAGGACGAGATTACCCGCACCGTGCCCGTCATCGCAGCGCTGCGGGCGTCCGGTCTGATCCAGCCGATCTCCATCGACACTCGCAAGGCCGCCGTCGCGGACCAGGCGCTCGCGGCAGGCGCGGCTCTGGTCAATGATGTGTCCGGCTTTACATTTGACCCGGCTCTGGCCCCGCTCTGCGCCGCGCGCGGAGCACCTGTCTGCGTGATACATGCGCAGGGCGATCCGGAAACCATGCAAGAAAACCCCCATTACGAGAATGTGCTGCTCGACGTCTATGATTTTCTCAACACCCAGATTGGCACGCTGGACGATTTGGGTATTCCGCGCACGCGGATCGTTGCCGATCCCGGCATCGGGTTCGGCAAGACGCTGGAGCATAACCTCGCGCTTCTGGCGCGATTGTCGCTGTTTCACGGGCTCGGTGTACCGCTTCTGTTGGGGGCGTCGCGCAAAGGCTTCATCGGCACGCTGAGTGGTGCGTCCCAACCGGACCAGCGGATGCCGGGCTCTCTTGCGGTTGCGCTCGCGGCCTTGAAACACGGGACACAATTTGTGCGCGTGCATGACGTGTCGGAAACGTCGCAGGCCATTGCACTTTGGCGCGCCAGCGTGGCAGGTTCTGCGGATGGATAAGCTTTTCGGAACGGATGGCGTGCGCGGCACGGCCAACACGCACCCCATGACCGCGGAGATGGCCCTGCGCATCGGCGCGGCTGTGGGGCGCTACTTCAGTCGGGACGGCTCCAGCGTACATCGCGTGGTGATCGGGAAAGACACGCGGCTGTCGGGCTATATGTTCGAGAATGCGCTCACCGCCGGGCTGACCTCGACGGGCATGAATGTGCTGCTTCTGGGGCCGGTGCCCACACCGGCGGTGGGTCTGCTGACACGGTCGATGCGCGCGGATCTCGGCGTGATGATCTCGGCCAGCCACAACCCGGCAGTGGACAATGGGATCAAGTTCTTCGGACCGGACGGGTTCAAGCTCTCCGATCAGATGGAAGCGGATATCGAGGCGCTGATCTCCGCGGGTGTCTCTCCCGCCGAGGCCAAGGATATCGGGCGCGCCAAACGGATCGACGATGGGCGGTTCCGCTATATCGAGCGGGTGAAGTCGTCTTTCCCGCGCCAGCAATCGCTGGACGGCTTGAAGGTCGTGGTCGATTGCGCAAATGGCGCGGCGTATCGTGTGGCGCCCGAGGCGCTTTGGGAACTCGGTGCAACGGTGATTCCTGTCGGCGTTTCGCCCAACGGCCACAACATCAACGACGGCTGCGGTTCGACACATCCCAGGATGGCGGCGGAAACAGTGGTCGCCCATGGGGCCGATGTGGGTATCTGCCTCGATGGCGATGCGGATCGGGTGATCCTGCTGGATGAGAACGGCGAGATCGGGGATGGCGACCAGTTCATGGCGCTGATGGCAGCCCGCTGGGCCTCCGAGGACCGGCTCGCCAACAAGGCGCTGGTGGCGACCGTGATGTCGAACCTCGGCCTCGAAAACTTCCTTGCGGACAAGGGGCTGCGGTTGGAGCGCACCGCGGTGGGCGACCGGTATGTTGTTGAGCGGATGCGCGCGGGCGGCTTCAACCTCGGTGGCGAACAGTCGGGCCATATCGTGATGTCGGACTATGCGACAACCGGCGATGGGCTGATGGCGGGCCTGCAGTTTCTCGCAGAGATGATGCGGTCCGGCCAGCCGGCCAGCCGCCTGCTGCACAATTTCGAGCCTGTGCCGCAATTGCTCAAGAATGTCAGGTTTTCCGCCGGCCAGGCGCCTCTGGATGTTGAGAATGTGAAAGCGGCCATTGCCCAGGCCGAAGCGGAGCTGGCGGGTCGCGGACGGCTTCTGATCCGCAAATCGGGGACCGAACCGCTGGTTCGGGTGATGGCCGAGCACGAGGACGCCGCACTCATGGAGCGGGCGGTGAACAGCGTGGTCGAAGCCGTCGCCGATGCTGTCTCCGCCTGATCTCAGCGCCCGCGAAACAGGCGTGTGAGCGCACCGTATTGGCTCAGACCCACGCCCGTGAGGATCAGGCACATGGCCCAGAGAAGTGACGGGGGCAGCGGCTCGCCAAGGATGAGCGCGCCAAGGATGACCGACCAGACGGGGACCTGGTAGTTGGTCAGGGACATGAACACCGGCCCCGCGGTCCGGACAACCAGAACCCGCAGCAGATTTGCGGCCGCTGTCGGAATGAGGCCCAGAGCTATCACGACAAGGATTGTTTTCGTGTCCGGTAGCGGCGGCGGGCCTTCGACGATCAGCGCCATGGGCAGCACCAGAAGGGCGCCGATCAGGAGAAGCACCGTCGAGAGCCCGATTGTGTCGACCGGCGGCAAGCGCCGCATGAGAATGGACGAGACCGCATAGCAGCCTGCGGCGCCCAGACAAGCCGCCCGACCTGCCGGCTCCATCGACGCTCCGGTCGTTTCAAAGGCTTGTGCTCCGATCAGGACACACACGCCCACAAATCCGATGACAAACCCCACACCCTTGCGGGGGGTCAGGCGCTCTCCGGGCACCAGAAAATGCGCAAGCGGCAGCACGATCAGCGCAACGGCCGCCATGGAGACGCCAGCGAATCCCGATGTGACAAACTGCTGCCCCCAGGCAAGCAGCATAAAGGGCACCGCTGAGCTCAACGCCCCGATGATGGTGGCCGCTGTCCAGTCGGCGCGGGTCACCGGCTCTTCAAAGAGGCGAAACCCTCCGGCGGCCCAGATGGTGGTCATCAGGCAGGCGGCAAAGGTGATCCGCCCCGCAGCCAGCCAAAAGGGGGTCAGCCCTTCGAGTGCGATCTCGGTCACGAGGAACGTTCCGCCCCAGGTAAACCCGAGCAGGCCGACCATCAGCCAACTCTGCAGAGTGATCACCGGCTGTTGCGTCATGCGGCGTTCTGCCTCCGCGGAGGTTCGGAACCGTCGGGCCACTCATCGGTTGTTTCCATATGCACAAAGGAGAGAAACATGGACTTTACCTATCTGATTGTCATCCTGGCCCTAATGACGATGCTCGCGGTCATCGTCTTTGCGATGGTTAGCAAAGCGAAAGTTGAAAATCGCCGCGAAGATTCGGACAGCAAGAAGTCCACGTTGGCCCCGGACAAAAGATCTGACGGCGAGCCGGTGGACGTATAAGAACAGGCTGAAAGGGCCCGGCGCGGTTGCCGGGCCTTTCCGTTTTTAGTTTTTCGACTTGTCGACCATTTTGCCGGCCGAGATCCACGGCATCATGCCGCGCAAGGTCTCGCCTGTGCGCTCGATCTGGTGCTCGTCGTTGATCCGCCGCGTCCCCTTGAAGAAGGGCTGGCCAACAGCATTTTCCTGCATGAAGTTCCGTACGAATTTGCCGGTCTGGATGTCGGTCAGGATGGCTTTCATGCGCGCCTTCGTCTCGTCGTAGGGCAGCACACGCGGGCCGGAGACATATTCGCCATACTCAGCGGTATTGGAGATCGAGTAGTTCATGTTTGCGATGCCGCCTTCGTAGATCAGGTCGACGATGAGCTTCACCTCGTGCAGACACTCGAAATAGGCCATTTCTGGGGCGTAGCCCGCCTCGACCAGCGTCTCGAAGCCCATGCGGATCAGTTCGACCAGACCACCGCAGAGCACGGCTTGTTCGCCGAAGAGGTCGGTTTCGCATTCCTCGCGGAAGTTGGTCTCGATGATGCCCGAGCGGCCACCGCCGATGGCGGAGCAGTAGCTGAGCCCGATCTCCAGCGCCTTGCCGGAGGCGTCGTTGTGCACTGCCACAAGGCAGGGCACGCCGCCGCCTTTGGTGTATTCGCCGCGCACCGTATGGCCGGGGCCCTTGGGTGCCATCATGACCACGTCGACGGTGTCTTTCGGCTCGATCAGGCCGAAGTGCACGTTCAGACCGTGGGCAAAGGCGATAGCCGCGCCGTCACGGATGTTGTCGTGCACGTACTTTTTGTAGGTCTCGGCCTGAAGCTCATCGGGCATGGTGAACATGATCAGGTCGGCCCAGGCCGCGGCTTCCGCGATGCCCATGACCTGCAGGCCTTCGCCTTCGGCTTTCGCTTTGGACGGCGAGCCGTCGCGCAGGGCGACAACCACGTTCTTGGCGCCTGAATCGCGCAGGTTCAGCGCGTGGGCGTGGCCCTGGCTGCCGTAGCCCAGGATCGCCACTTTCATGTCCTTGATCAGATTCACATCGCAATCGCGATCATAGTAAACGCGCATTTCTGCATCCCTTCGTTGATCTTGTTCGACGCGCACTGTACTGGGCGTTTTGCGGGATGCCAGTGATATGGTGATGAGTATTTTGGGAAGAATGAAAGTCATCATGCGCCAAATGGCCAAATATTGGACAAATCATGCTTGATGATCTGGATCGGCGCCTGCTGCGTCGTTGGCAGGCGGATGCCAGCCTGAGCCCGGCGGAACTGGCCGAAGCGGTTGGGGTCTCGGCGGGCAAGGCGGCGCGGCGGCTCGCACGGATGCAGGATGCAGGTGTCATCGAGGGTGTGTCCGCCGTCATCGACTGGGCGGCCCTCGGCTATGCGGTGGAGGTCTCATTGCGGATCACGCTGGACAAGACACAGTCGCGGGCCTTTGACGAGTTCATCGAGGCGGCGCGGGAGGTCGCGGAGGTCACCGAGATCCAGACATTCCTCGGCCGTGTGGACGTGCGGCTGACCATCATTGCGCGGGACATGCGGCACTATCAGGAGATCTATCGACAGCAGATTCTGACCCTGCCGCATATCGCCGACATCGAAGCGCTGATGCAGATTGCGCGGATCAAGGCCGAGCAGGCGCTGCCTCTATGATCGATCTTGACGACATCGACCGGGCGCTGGTCCGGGCGCTGGCCGAGGACGCCATGCAAAGCGCCGGCGCCTTGGGGCGGCGGTTCGGGTTGTCCCAGCCTGCCGCCTGGCGCCGCATTCGCAAGCTTGAGGAGGCGGGCGTGCTGCGCGGGCGGCGGTTGCGGCTCAATGCGGAGAAGCTGGGGTTTGGCGTGACAGTCTTTCTGGGCGTGAAACTGGCGACCAAGGGACGCGTCAGCCTGGAAGATTTCGAGCGCGCGGTCAGCGCCATCCCGGAGGTGCAGCGGGTCGAGCATGTGCTGGGGCTTTACGACTACCGCTTGCGTGTCGTCGCCCGGGACTTGCCGGATTTCGAACGGGTGCTGCGCCGCAGGATCATGACTCTGCCGGGTGTCGGGGAGGTCGAGGCCAATGTGCTGTTGAGCGAGGAACGCCGGATGGGTCCCATCGGCTAAGGTCGGCGACGCCGGTTTCCGATCATGCGCATCGCGACCGCGCGTGTGGGCCCGGTATACCGAAGTAGACTTTGCCAAGCTTTGTGCGGCAGGCTAGGTCTGGCCCAATTCAAGGGAGATCACGCTATGGCTGCACTACTCGACACCGTTGATCCGGCGGGGCTGGAAGAGTTTTCCGTCGTATTCACGGACCGGTCGCTCAATTCCATGAGTGCCGCGTTCCAGCAGGTGATGAACGACATGTCCTCCATGTTGAAGGAGGTCTATGCCGCTGACGCCGTCGCGGTGATCCCGGGCGGGGGCACCTACGGCATGGAGGCGGTGGCGCGTCAGTTTGCGCGCAATGCCGATGTCCTGGTGGTGCGCAACGGGTGGTTCTCGTACCGCTGGAGCCAGATTTTCGAGACAGGCGGGCTGACGGCCAATACCACCGTTCTGAAGGCGCGGCAGACGGCAAATGCGAGCCCGTCGCCCTTTGCTCCGGCGCCGATTGATGAGGTGACTGACGCCATTGCCGCGCAGAAACCCGACGTGGTCTTTGCGCCGCATGTGGAGACGAGCGCCGGGGTCATCCTGCCCGATGCCTATATCAAGGCGATGGCGGATGCGGCCCACGACGTCGGGGCGCTGATGGTGCTCGACTGCATCGCCTCGGGCTGCGCCTGGGTCGACATGCGGGCGCTGGGGATCGATGTGCTGATTTCCGCGCCGCAAAAAGGGTGGTCGGCCTCGCCCTCGGCTGGGCTGGTCATGATGTCGGAGCGCGCGGTGCAGCGCCTGGGAGAGACACAATCCGACAGCTTCTCCATTGATCTGGGCAAATGGCACAACATCATGAAAGCATATGAAGACGGCGGTCATGCCTATCACGCGACCATGCCGACGGATGCCCTGCGCGCGTTCCGGGATACGATGCTGGAAACGCGCGAGTATGGCTTTGCGCGGCTGAAGGAGGCGCAGTGGAAGCTGGGCGATACGGTGCGTGGCCTGCTGGCGGCGAAGGGGATCACCTCGGTTGCGGCGGAGGGCTATGGCGCGCCGGGTGTGGTGGTCAGCTACACATCGGATCCCGAGATTCAGAACGGCAAGAAGTTCGCGGCAGAAGGCATGCAGATTGCGGCGGGTGTCCCGTTGCAATGTGACGAGCCGGCCGATTTCCGGACCTTCCGGCTCGGCCTCTTCGGGCTCGACAAGCTTTACGATGTGGAGGGGACCGTGCGTCGCTTGCAGCGGGTGCTGGATCAGGTGCTCTGAACGCCGGCGCCGCGCACGCCGAGGCCCATTTGCATGAGCGTCTTGCGCACCGGTCCCAACGCATAAAGGGCATTGAGCGCGTTGGCGCGCGCGTCGCGCAGCGCAGGTGTGCGGACCTGGCTTGCCCGGTTCAGCATGTCGATCCCCTGCACCCGCAGGGTGATATCGCCATAGCGGGCGGAGTGATAGGCGTCCAGCATTGCCTGATCGCCCAAGCCTTCGGGCCGCGCCTGGGCCAAGGACAGAAGGGTTGCGATATCCGCGAGGCTCATGTTCAGACCCTGTGCGCCTATGGGCGGTACCACATGCGCCGCCTCGGCAATCAGCGCCAGACGCTCACCGGACAGGCGCGCGGCCTGCTGGCTGATGATGAGCCAGATCGTGCGGCGGGACACGAGCGTCAGCGGTCCGAACAGATGGCAACTGCGGGTGCTCATCTCGGCTTCGAAAGCGGGCACATCCATGTCGTAGCGGGCCTGTGACAGCGGCCCGTCGTCCATCCAAACCACCGCGGAGCAGGGCAGCCCGTCCTGATCGGGCAGCGGCACCAGCGTGAAGGGCCCGCCGGTGCGGTGGATCTCGGTCGACACATTCTCATGCGGGATCGGATGTGTGACGGCGAAGGCGAGGGCTTTCTGGCCATAGCGCGTGGTGCGGACGTCGATCCCGGCGGCCTGACGCATGGGCGAGCTGCGGCCGTCTGCAGCAATCACAAGCCGGGCTCGGATCCGGCTGCCGTCGCTCAGGGTCACGCGCGCCTCGCGCTCGCGGGTGAACAGACGCGTGGCGCCGAGGCCGGGACGGAACTCTACCCCAGGCAATTCCGAAAGCCGCGCAACCATCTCGCGCCGCAAAAGCCAATTCGGCAGGTTCCACCCAAAGGGCAGGTCAGAGACGTCGGAGGCGTTGAAGTCCCGGGTCAGGCGCGGCTCCGGCGTCTCTCCGCCCGCATCGACGATACGCATGACGTGCAGGGGGGAGGCGTGATCGTCCAGCTTCTGCCAAAGACCGGCGTCCTCAAGCACCGTGCGCGCGGGCTGCAGCACCGCCGTCGTGCGCATGTCCGACCCTTCTGCGTCACGCTCCGTGACCGGGGGTGCCGGATCCACGCAAACCACCGAGAAACCGGCGCTCCCGAAGGCCGCAGCAGCTGTCATCCCGGCGATGCCGCCGCCCGAAATGAAAATGTCGCATTCTTTGTCAGACATGCTCAAGCCTCTGGTTTGCCGAGAGATTAAGATGCTGATCCGGGATTGGCCAGCGCGCCGGTTTACCCCTTGGTGATGAGCAGGAGCAACACGAAGATAATCGGCACCATCGCGAGGGCGGGCAAGTAGAGACCGGGTAGGCCGAACGTCAGCGCGGAGGTCATCCAGAGGCTGAAAAACCCGATCAGTGCAAACCAGATGTTGTTTTTGTCGCCGAAGAGCAGATCGCGGGCGACCCAGCCCAGCACGGGCACTTTGAAAAACAGGCGCTGCCAGAGCGGCAGGTCGGGGGTATTCACGGCAATCGACATCGCGGACTCCTTGCTGGGTTTCGCAGAGAAATAGGATCCGCCCTTCGCTTTCCCAGAGGCCCGATTGTCGCAGGCCGCTCAGATCAGACGCGCGAGAAACCCGCTCAGATCATCGGTGTGAAAATGGATGTGACGGCCGGTGCCACGGGCTTCTGCCACATGTACCGTGCGCATACCCATGTCATGCGGCACCTTAAGATTTCGTGCATCATCCTCGAACATCGCGGCGGTTGCCGGTGTCAGCCCGTCCTTGCGAAAGACGGTGTCGAAGGCGGCCTGGTCGGGCTTGGGCTGGAAGCCGGCGTCCTCCACGCCATAGACCGCATCGAAGACGCCCGAGAGCCCGCGTGCGGCCAGCACCCGCTCCGCGTAGGGCACGCAGCCATTGGTGTAGACGATGCGCCGCCCGGGCAGCGACCGGATCTGAGCGGCGAGGTCCGGATCGGGCGTGAGGCTGTCCATGGGGATATCGTGCACGTCGGTCAGATAGGGGCCCGGGTCCACGTCATGCTCGCGCATGAGGCCAGCCAAGGTGGTGCCATGGGTGGCCCAATAGTGCTTGCGCAGCCGATCCGCTTCCGCCCGGTCCACCCCGAGCGCGTCCATCACATAGGCGGTCATGCGCACTTCGATGAGATCGAAAAGCCGGGCGGAGGGGGGATAGAGCGTGTGGTCGAGGTCGAAAACCCAGGCGTCCACGGCGGTGAAGGCATCTTTTGGCATGGCGCTGAGATAGAGCGGTGAAGCCTCTTGCGCAAGCCGGCGCGGGGTTGCGCGCGGGCCGCCCGCGTCGTTAAGGTGGCGGGACCGGAACGACAAGGGCGATGGCCATGGGCTTGCAGAAACCGCAGCCGACCGATGCATATTCCATGATACTCGAGGCAATTGACCTGGGCGTCTACCGCCCCGGAGATCGGTTGGTGGAGAGCGAACTGGCGGAACGGTTTGGCGTATCGAGAACCCCAATTCGTGAGGCATTACAAAGACTTGAGACCCAGTCGCTGCTCGCGCGGGACGGGCGCAGCCTGATTGTTGCATCGCTTGATCACAACCAGATGGCCGAGCTCTATGTGGTGCGGCGAGAGTTGGAGGGGCTGGCCGCGGGCCTGGCCGCTCAGCACGCCACAGAAGAGGAAGTCCGCATACTGCGCGAGATGGTCGAAGCCGACAACGCGCTGACCGACAACCCGGCGGCCCTGGCCCGCGCGAACCGGCGGTTTCACAAACAGATCCATCTGGCATCGCACAACCGTTATCTGGTGCAGCAGCTCGATCTGGTGCATCGGACCATGGCGCTGATGGCCACCACCTCGCTGGCCGCAGACGGGCGGGGCAAGATCGCACAGGCCGAGCACGACAGCATCGTCAAGGCGATCGAAGCCAAGGATTCCGAAGCGGCCCATGACGCGCTGCGCGAACATATCTCCGTGGCCTTCATGACCCGGCTCAAGCAGGATGCGGCGCGCCGCGAGGAAGACGGCTAGCGGTCGGTTTGCCGTGAGACGCCGTGCTGGGTCTTGTCCCAGAAAAACGGTGCGCGGATCATCTCCCACAAGGCTTTGTAGGCGGCGACGGCGCCGAGGGTAAAGTAGACCATCATCGTCGGCACACATGGAGTGAGGTGCCGATGCGCGCGTCCGGAGACCGCATAGAGCCCCATTGCGAGGCTGAGCAGTTCTGAGACAATGAAGAGCCCTGCAAGCGTCCAGACCGCCTGAACCCCGAGGGTCAGCTCCACCGGGTGCGTCACGCCCGCGAATGTCAGCCAGAAGGACCACAGAAGAGGTGCTGCGGCAAACTGCGAAAAGGTGGCCAGGAAGAGAGTTTGCACCCCCAGAAACCGTTTGACGCCAAGATCGCGCAGCAATTGGCGCGGCTGTCGCATATGAACGAAATAGGTGATCATGAACCCTTTGAGCCAGCGCGAGCGCTGCCGCACCCAGGGCCAGACCTGGCTGGTGGCCTCTTCGTGGGTCACGGTTGGCAGCAGTTCGGTCACGTAGCCGTGGCGGGCAAGGCGGATGCCGAGATCCGCGTCTTCGGTGACATTGTGCGCATCCCAGCCGCCGAGCTTTTCCAAGGCATCGCGGCGGAAGAACAGCGTCGTGCCGCCGAGCGGCAGCACCAGCCCCAGCTTGGCAATACCAGGCAGAACGACCCGCCACCAGGTCGCATATTCAATCGTGAAACAGCGGGACAGCCAATTGGTTCGCGAATTATAGTAGTCCAGGACGCCTTGTAAACAAACGACATTATTGGGGGCGGCGTGGAAGCGTGTGACCACGCGCTCGATCTGATCCACCTCGGGCCGGTCCTCCGCATCCCAGACCCCGACGATGCTGCCGCGGCAGAAATCCAGTGCGTAGTTCAACGCGCGTGGCTTGGTGGTGAGGCTGCCTGCGCCCGGGACTTCGATCACGCTCATCCAGTCGGGAAGCTCCGTGCGGGCGATGGTCTCCCGGGTGGTCGCGTCGCCTTCTTCCAGCACCAGCACCACATTGAGCAGCGATTTCGGATAGGTGAGCCGGCTGAGCCGCGCGATCAACTGGCCCGCGATTTCCTTCTCCTTCAGCAACGGGACCAGCACGGAGACCCGCGGCAGGCGGAACCGGCCGGTCTTCAGGCTTTCGGCGCTGACATGCCGCGCTGGCGGCTGCGTCAGCTGCGCAAAGAAGGCCGCCCCCTTCATCGCCGTGGTCATGGCCAGCGTGAGCACGGCCCAGAGCACCGCGATGGTGATGGTCCAGGCCGGTGCTATAACCAGCGCGGCGATCAGAGCCGCGCAGACCGCCCCAGCCCAGAGCGACCGCTGCTGTGCCCGGGCGCCCCAGGTGCGGCAGCTTTCAGCTTCAGGAACCCGCACCTCAGCTTTTTGCGCCAGTTCGTCACCGTAGAGACGGCTCAGATGAGACTGGATTTGCAATTCATCGACGATCACGGGGAACAGCGAGAGGCCGCGCCGTTTCATCGTCTGGCAGAGTGCCGCGAAGTCCGCCGGGCTGCTGGTCGCCACCAGAATGCGCAGGCCGTCCCGTTTCCAGGGGATGACCCCGTGGCGCAGGCAAACCTCGGCAGGCAGGGTCGCGGCGATCTTTGCGGTCGGGGGCTCGAGATCGAGATCAGCCTCTTGCGCGTGGCATTGTCCGGCCAGGGCCTCGAGCACGTCGCGCTTGTCGAGCAGGCCCTCGGACACCATGATTTCGCCCAGCGGCGCATCGACGTGGCCCTGGATTTTCAGCGCGTGTTCCAGATCGGTGGGGCCGATCTTGCCCCGCTCCACCAGCATCCGGCCAATCGGTTCATAGCTGATTGCGGGCGCCGCCAGATCTGGCTCTGGCACCGGTTCCGTTACAACCAGCCGCAGGGTGTTCATGGGTGACAGCCTTGCCTAAACTCAACCCGCGGCACGCTGTCAGAACAGGGTTAATTCTCTGTTAAATTAACGTTTTTTCAACTTAGAGGCGTGTTGCCGGGGATCACGCCGCGCGGTCTGCCATGGCCTTGGCGAAGCGCTCGAAGAGGTAGTAGCTGTCCTGTGGACCGGGGCTGGCCTCCGGGTGGTGCTGCACCGACCAGACCGGGCGGTCTGCCATGCGGATGCCACAGTTCGACCCGTCGAAGAGTGAGGTGTGCGTCTCGATCACGCCCTCGGGGAGGGTCTGCGCGTCAACGGCGAAGCCGTGGTTCATCGAGGTGATTTCCACCTTGCCGGTGTCGTGGTCCTTCACCGGGTGGTTGGCGCCGTGGTGACCGTGGTTCATCTTGATCGTCTGCGCGCCAAGCGCCAGGGCCAGCATCTGGTGCCCGAGGCAGATACCGAAGACCGGCAGGGTGGTGTCGGAGAGGATCTGCTGGATCATCGGCACCGCGTAGGTGCCGGTTGCCGCCGGGTCACCGGGCCCGTTCGACAGAAACACGCCGTCGGGCGCGTGCGCCATGACCTCGCCATAGCTGGCCGAGGCCGGCAGCACGGTCACATCGCAGCCCGCCGAGGCGAGGCAGCGCAGAATGTTGCGCTTGGCACCATAGTCGATGGCGACCACCTTGTGTTTCGGGTCGGTCTGCGGGGCATAGCCCTCGGGCCAGGCCCACCGCATCTCGTTCCAACGATAGGATTGTGCGCAGGTGACCTCCCTGGCCAGATCGAGGCCTTCGAGGCCCGAAAACCCGCGTGCTGCGGCCAGCAGCGCCTCCACATCGAAGTTGCCTTGCGGATCATGGGCCAGCGCCACATGCGGTGCGCCCGCGTTGCGGATCGCGCGGGTCAGGCGGCGGGTGTCGACGCCGCCCATGGCCACGCGCCCCCGCGCCGCGAGCCAGGCATCGAGGTCCTGGGCCGCGCGCCAGTTCGAGGGATCGGTGGGCATCCATTTCACGATCATGCCCTCGGCCACCGGATCGCCGGTCTCGTCGTCCTCGGGGTTTACGCCGACGTTGCCGATATGCGGGAAGGTGAAAGTCACGATCTGGCCCGCATAGGAGGGATCGGTCATGATTTCCTGATAGCCGGTCATTGCGGTGTTGAAGCACAGCTCGGCCACCGTCTGGCCGGTGGCGCCGAAGCCCGTGCCGTAGAACAGCGTGCCATCAGCCAGCGCCAGACAAGCGGTGGGGCGGTCGGGCGCAGACGGCGGCATGGGCGGTCCTTTCGGGCGGGCAGGGCAGACAAATCTGGCGATACCTAGACCCGGTCCGAGAGCGGGTCAAGGCCGTTTCAGACCTGCGTCTTACGCCTGCGTTCGACGTGACGCGGCGGACCGTGTTGCGGCGCGCGGCCATGTTGGATATGGTCCATGGCTTGAACATGCAGGGCCCGGAGGACGAACCGGGCCGCCAGGGCAAAGGATGCAACAGCATGGAATTGCGTGCAAAGGTTTCGGCTGCGTTGAAACAGGCGATGAAGGACAAGGCGGCAGATCGGCTGTCGACCCTGCGCCTCATCAATGCGGCGATCAAGGACAAGGACATTGCCGCCCGCGCGGAGGGCAATGAGGACGGCGTCGGCGATGCCGAAGTGCTTGCCATTCTTGGGAAAATGTCAAAGCAGCGGATGGAGAGCGCGCGCGCCTATGAAGAGGGTGGCCGGCTCGACCTGGCCGAGAGCGAGCGCGCCGAGATCAAGGTGATCGAGGAGTTTCTGCCGCAGCAACTCAGCGACGAAGAGGCGGAGCAGGCGGTCGCGGCTGCGGTTGCCGAAGTCGGTGCCGACAGCATTCGCGACATGGGCAAGGTCATGGCGGTGCTGAAGTCGCGATACACCGGTCAGATGGACTTCGGGACGGTTGGGCCCAAGGTGAAGGCGCGTTTGAGCTAGCGCATCGCGCGCAGCCAACCCCGCAATCTGCCCAGCCATCCCGGGGTGGGTCGGTGCCGTCTGTCGCTGCGGGTGAGGTCGGTCTCGTGACTGGACCAGCGCCCGAGACCGAGCCGCAACATCGTATAGTGATCATAGGACGCCATCGCGTTCCTCCCTCTGTTTTACCCGGTATCGCCGAAGCCTGCTGACATGACGCTGTCAGCGGCGGCTGCTAGGGTGTCAGCAGTCAACGAGGGAGGCGGTGATGCCCCGGTCTGATCGGCTGTTCGAGATCATCCAGATGCTGCGCGTCGCGAAGGCGCCGATGACGGCCGACGCGCTGGCGCAACGCCTGGAGGTGTCCAAGAGGACGGTCTATCGCGATATTGCGACGCTGCAGGCGCGGCGCACGCCAATCGAAGGCGAGGCGGGCATCGGTTACATGATGCGGGCCGGCTATGACCTGCCGCCGCTGAATTTCGACGCGGAGGAGATCGAGGCGTTACGGGTGGGGCTCGCCATGCTCGCGCGCACGGGCGACAGCGGGCTGCAGGCGGCTGCGTTGCGGATCCACCGCAAGGTCGATGCGCTGCACGGTCCTGCGGACTGGCTGCAGGTCTCTCCCTGGGGGGCTGCGCTGGACGATCCGCGGGCGGGCTGCGTCTCGGTGGCGCTGCTGCGCGGGGCGATCCGGCGCAGTGTGAAGCTGCAGCTCAGCTACCGCGACGCGGCGGACCTGCAGACCACCCGTGTCGTGCGGCCACTGGCGCTGGTCTATCATGTCGAATGCGTCCTGCTGGCCGCCTGGTGCGAGCTGCGGGGCGGGTTTCGGCACTTCCGGCCCGACCGGATGGAAGGCTGCACCGTACTGGAGGCGTCCTTTGCGGAGCAGGTCGAGACCTTGCGGGCGCTTTGGCGCGAGGAGAACCGGTGGGACACCTCTGGGGTGGCCATTGCAGAGGCCTAGCGGCGCCAGGCGATCTGCAGCTCATCATAGAGCGAGACGCGTTCCTCTTCGCTCAGAAAGGCGCCAATCTCGACTTCGCGGCCCATGCCTTTCAGGGTCACGTAATGCGGCACGGGGCCGTCCTTTTCGTATTTGGTGATGGTGGTCCAGTAGCGGTTGCAATCCCAGGTCTGCACGGCCCCCGAGGGCTCCTCGCGGACCAGATGCGCCGCTTCGTCGTCCAGTGTCAGCGTCTCGAGGATCTGGCGGGCGCGATAGTTGCGTTGCAGCGCGAAGTAGATGCCCCAGACCGCGGCCAGCAGAAACGGCAGCAGGCCCCAGAGGATCGGTGAGCCCAGAAGCGGGAGGGCCGGGATGCAGATCAGCGTGAAGGTGGTCAGAACGAAGGCGGCCATGCCGCGCGCCGGCAGCGAGTTGTGCGGCCAGAGCTTGAGCGTCTGGAGGCTGTCGCCGGGGTCGGAGATCCACTTATAGGGCATGCCCGCAACTCTAGCCAGCTGACCGATGTCAGGCAATGCGACAGGTCGGCTCTGGCAGCGCTCATGGCACCACCGCGCGGTGCCACGGGCGAATCGGGGGTTAACGCCTGTTTTTATGGCGAAACCGTGATCTGTATCACGTCGGTATTACGTCGGTATTGCGTCGGTGCCGACGTCGGTATCCCCCATCGTTAACGCGGCGCGCGACGCGCAAAGCCCGCCGGACGGCGGGACGCACGAAGCCCGCCGGATGGCGCGACGCACAAAGCCCGCCCGGCGGCGGGACGCACAAAGCCCGCCCGGCGGCGGGCCGCAAAAAGCCCGCCGGGCGGCACGAGGCCGGCCACGGCGGTCAGGTGAGCCGTGATGCCAAAAGGGACATTGGGCCGCGCCGAAGGCAGAACGGCGCCGCCGGCATCACGAACCTCTCAGAAACCGTTGGTCAGGGCGCCCTGGTTGTAGCTGCCCGGCGTGGTCGTGCTGGCGCCGCTGGCAAACTCCGCCCGGTAGGTCTTGAGCAGCCCGCGGGTGCCCTCCGGATTGGCGGCGATCTGGCGGAAGGTCTGATCCCCCCCGGCCAGGGCCCGGTTGTGCGAGCGCAGCAGCAGCTCCTTTTCAAAGGATGTCAGCTGCCCGGTGGGCTGATAGCCCATATAGCTCTGGTAGTCGGAAATCGCCGACCGGCTCTGGCGCCCGAGCTGGCCGTCCACGGTGCCGGCGTTGAACCCGAAATAGTTCAGCGAGGTCTGGATCTCGCGGCCTTCCTGCGTGGCGGGAATGGACGAGCGATAGCTGCGCTTGGTTGTGCCGCTCTGGCGCACGGCGGGGGCGCGGTAGACCGGCTGTTGCTGGGCGCGGTTGCGGTCGACGTTCTTCTGGATCTGCGAGCCCACGACGCCGCCGATGATGGCACCGGCGATGAAGTCTTTCCCGTCGGCAGCCACCCGGGCAGCCGGGGCGAAGGCAATGGCCGCGGCGAGCGCGGCAGATGTCATACGTGTCGAGAACATGGGTCTCTCCTTTTAAAATCACTGGCAGACAAACGCTGGAATAGGGGGAGCTGTTCCATGACGCGGCCTCACAACCGCTCACGGGCCCGTTCCGGCGGAGATATGCTGCATTTGGCGGCCCGGATCGGCAGAAAAGCACCAAACGGAGACTCTACTGCGGCTCAACCCTGCTCGTGCATCCGCCGGGCGCGCAGGGCCAGCCGTTCCAGATCTGCGGCCAGCGTGATCAGCTGCGCAATCAGACTTGCATCGCGATGCATGGCAATGGCATAGGCGCGATCCTGCACCTCGCTGGCACAGCGCTCCAGGCAGAGGGCCACATCCTCGAGCATCTCGCCTGGCTGGTGATCCGGGGCATGCCCCGGCGCATCTGGTTTGTCATTGTCCGACTCGTAACCGGTCATATTCCACTCGCGCACTCTTACCGTCTTGTGCAGGTGTGGGTAGCGGTCGGGGCGGGCCTGCGCATGTCACGTAGGTGCGCCACAGAAGGCGTCAGGTGACGGTGCCTTTTGTGTATTTCAGCACGCCGGAGCCGAGGCCGCGGATGGCGGCAGAGGTGCGGTCGCTGACATCCAGCTTGTCGAAGATGCGACGGGTGAGCGTGTCGACCGTATGGGGCGAGATGCCCAGGATATCGGCAATGACCGAATTGCTCTTGCCGTGGGCGATCCAGCGCAGGATTTCGCGTTCACGGGGCGAGAGGTTGGCGGCGGCGAGGGTATCATCGGCGGTGATCTCGCAATAGCGGATATGCGCAACCTGGGCCGCGCACTGCAGCTCGAAGACCTGTTCGGGTGACGGGTCGAGATTGCGATGACCAAAGCCCATGCCGACGTAGGCATGGCGCATGTTGGGGCCGAAGACCTGTACCGCGAGCCCGTCGCCCAGATCGGCTGCTTCCAGATCGTCCAGGTAGTCTGTCTGCGCGGGCATCAGTTCGGTGATCTGGTCGGCGTGAGACCACAGGAAAGGCTGAGAGAAGCGGGCGGCCAGATCGGGGATCGGGTCCACCTGCACCAGATTGTCGCCGAGGTAGTGGCAGACCCAGTCCTCGGGGAAGCCGAAGGTGGCGATGCCGCGGGTATCGGTGTGGCCGTCACGCTGGTCATCGCTGTGATAGCTCACCCGCTGGATGCCGCAGGCGGTGAAATGGTCTACGGTGTAGTGCCAGAGATCGGAGAGATGGTCGGTGGATTTGCACTGCTGGGCAAACTGGCTGAGTGACTGGCGTTTGATCATGGAGCGGACCTCCCCCTGCGGCGCAGAATACCGCGGAGGCCCGCACTGTCGAGAGGATCTCGGAAAGGCCGCAATGCCGATATTCACTGAGGTTGAATGACTGTCGGGTTCCGGATTGCCTCGGGGGCAGTGTCTTGGGCGCGCCGGCCGGTCTTGACATAGGCGATGTCAGGGATTACCTGACTGTCAGGGTAAACCTGACGGAGTATTGCGCGATGGGAAACCTGCATTGTTCGTTCTGCGGCAAGTCTGACCAAGAGATTTCCAAGCTCGCTGCCGGACCGGGCGGCTTGCATATCTGCAATGAGTGTGTGGAGGTGTGCCAATTGATCATGAATGGCGCCGAAGCACGTCCAGCCTCCTTCGATCCCACGCACTGGCCGACGGAAAGACTGATCGGCGCGTTGGGCGCGCTCGATGCAACCGCTGAATCCTACAAGGAACACCTTGCTCGCGCTGTAGACGCGCTGCGCGAACGCGATGTCAGTTGGGCAAAGATCGCTGAACCGCTTGGGATTTCGAGACAATCCGCATGGGAGCGGTTCAATTGAAACCGGATGGCCCGCCTTCGCGGCATCGGGGCCAATTCCCCGTTTGGCTCTAGCCGGAGATCATGCGGCCGGCCTTCCACAGAGATTTCTATTCTATAGGTTTGGCACGTTTGCATAGAAAAAGGCCCCGGCGGAGAACCGGGGCCTTGTGGATGCTTTGGCTGTCAGTGGGCCGGGTGCTTGTCCCAGTCTTCCCGCTTGGGCAGCTGCTCGAACGTGTGTTCGGGCGGCGGGCTGGGCAGGGTCCACTCCAGCGTGTCGGCGTATTCGTTCCACGGGTTGTTCTCACGCGCGGGTTTGCCGCGTGTCAGCGCGTAGGCCATGACGCCGAAGAAGAACAGGAAGGACGCGAAGCTGATGAAGGCCCCGATGCTCGACCACCAGTTCCAGTAGGCGAAGGCGTCCGGGTAGTCGATGTAGCGGCGTGGCATGCCCTGACGGCCCAGGAAGTGCTGGGGGAAGAAGGTCAGGTTTGCACCGATGAAGAACGCCCAGAAGTGCAGCTTGCCCGCCCATTCCGGGTACATCTTGCCGGTCATCTTGGGGAAGTAGAAGTAGATACCCGCGAAGATGGCGAAGACCGCACCGAGCGACATCACGTAGTGGAAGTGCGCGACCACGTAGTAGGTGTCGTGGTAATAGCGGTCCACAGCGGCCTGCGACAGGACGATGCCTGTGACGCCGCCCACGGTGAAGAGGAAGAGGAAGCCGAAGGCCCAGAGCATCGGTGTTTCGAACGTCACCGACCCGCCCCACATTGTGGCGATCCAGCTGAAGATTTTCACCCCTGTCGGCACCGCGATGACCATCGTCGCCAGCATGAAGTAGGCCTGCTGGTTGAGGCTCATGCCCACGGTGTACATGTGGTGCGCCCAGACGACGAAGCCCAATGCTCCGATGGCGATCAGCGCCCAGACCATCGGCAGGTAGCCGAAGATCGGCTTGCGGGCGAAAGTCGCGATCACGTGGGAGATGATGCCGAAGCCGGGCAGGATCACGATGTAGACTTCCGGATGGCCGAAGAACCACAGGATGTGCTGGTAGAGCACCGGGTCACCGCCGCCTGCGGGGTCAAAGAAGGTGAAGCCGAAGTTGCGATCCATCAGCAGCATGGTGATGGCACCGGCCAGTACCGGCAGCGACAGCAGGATCAGCCAGCTGGTCACGAAGATCGACCAGGAGAACAGTGGCACTTTGAAGAGCGTCATGCCCGGGGCGCGCATGTTCAGGAAGGTGGTGATCATATTGATCGCACCGAGGATCGAGGAGGCGCCGGAGACATGCACCGCGAAAATCGCGAGGTCCATCGAGAAGCCGCCCTCAAGCGTGGAGAGCGGTGGGTAGAGCACCCAGCCCACGCCCGAGCCGGACTGGTCATTGCCGCCCGGTGCCAGCACCGAACAAACCGCCAGTGTTGTCCCGGCCACATAGAGCCAGAACGACAGGTTGTTCATGCGCGGAAACGCCATATCGGGCGCGCCGATCTGCAAGGGCATGAAATAGTTGCCAAATCCGCCGAAGAGGGCAGGGATCACGACAAAGAACATCATCAGGATGCCGTGTCCGGTGATCAGTACGTTCCACAAATGCCCATTGGGGGTGCAGGTCTCGCCGGATGCGAATACGCGTGCGCCTTCCATGCACATATATTGAACGCCCGGGTCCATCAGTTCCAGCCGCATGTAGACGGTGAATGCCACCGAGATGAAGCCGGCGAGGGCCGAGGTGATCAGGTAGAGAATACCGATGTCTTTGTGATTTGTGGACATGAACCAGCGGGTGAAAAACCCGCGTTCGTCATGGTGTTCGTGGCCATGAACGGCTGCGTCTGCCATGCTCGAGCCTCCTGAGTATGCAGTTGGTGCCGCGTGGCGGTTCCCGGGCCGCGCGGCAGAATCTCCTCGGTTTTAGAGGGTGTTGTTGCGGCAGGCAATGATCGTATTGACGCAGCCGGACAAAAATCACGGCAGGGCCGCTGCGGAGGGTTCGCTATGTCAGATGACATAGTGGTTCGAATTTGACCGATCCCCGCTGAGGTTTACCGCCAGTTAAGCTTCCTCGTCCATATTTTGTTAAGTGGTGAGGCTTCCGGGTGAGGCCGTGGTCGGTACTTGGGTTGGTAAAGGAGACATGGGGACGATGCAGGTGGAGGTGCAGCAGCACAGTCCGGACCCCTCTTTGCAGGTGGATGAGACGAGCGCGGCCTTTCTGAGCCGCGTGGTCGGCCTGGTGCCGGGCATCATCTATGTGTTCAACCACAAGACCAAGAGCAATGAATACTCCAACCGGTCGATGGCGGAGCTCCTCGGCTACACCTCCGACGAGGTGATCGCCATGGGGGACACCTTGGTGGAGCGTGTGGTGCATGAGGACGACCTGCCCGGCCTGGTGGCCTATTTCGACAGCATGGCCGAGCTGCTGCCCGGTGACTACAGCAGCCATGAGTACCGCGATTATGCCAAGGACGGCTCGATCGTCTGGCTGCGGAGCATCGACACGGTGTTCGAGCGTGCCGAGGACGGGTCTGTCGTGCGGCACATTGGGATCGCCTTCGATATCTCGGCCGAAAAGGAGGCAACCGAAGAGCTGCAGCGTGTCAACCGGGAGCTGGAGCGGCGCGTCCAGGCGCGCACGGCCCAGCTGGAGGTGGTGAACCGCGACCTGGCCGCGCTGGTGGCCGAGCGGACGGCAGAGCTGCGCGACGTGAACCGTGACCTCGAGAACCTCACCTATGTGGCGACCCACGATCTGCGCGTGCCGGTCAACAACCTGAGCAGCCTGACCCATATGTTGCAAGAGGAGGCGGCGCCGCTGCTGCCGCCCGAGCATGTGGAAACGCTGGACTGGATGCGGGACGTCTCGGATCAGGCGAGCGAGAAGCTCGACGCGCTGATCTGCGTGGCGCAGGCGCATTCCGGTGCCTTGCAGGATTTTGAGGCGGTGAACCTGGCGCAGGTGACCGAACGCGCGCTGGTCAATCTGCACTTCCAGATCAGCCGGGCGCGCGCCGTCATTCATACTGCCTTCGACCAGCCGACGGTGTGGTTCGTCCCGCGGGAGATGGAGAACATCCTGCAGTCGATGATCGGCAATGCGATCAAGTATCATGCGCCGGGACGGCGGCCCCGGATCAACCTGCTGTCACGGCAGCTGGACACCCATGTGGAGGTGTCGATCCGCGACAATGGCACCGGGCTCGATCTGCCCCGCGACGCCGAGAAGGTCTTTGGCCTCTTCAAGCGCGCGCACAGCACGCCGGAGGGCGCGGGCGTGTCGCTCTATTCGATCCGGCGGGTGCTGGAGCGCGTCGGCGGCAGCATCGATGTGAGCAGCACACCCGGGGTGGGCAGCTGTTTCTCGATCCGCCTGCCGAACCCGCCGGAGGGCCCATGACCACCGCTGCGCCGGAACCCGCCATCGAGACCGTTCTTCTGGTCGATGACGACAAGGTCACCAACCTGATGCACGGGCGGCTGATCAAGCGCACGGGGCTGATCGGCCAGATCGACGTGGCCACCGATGGGGTGGCAGCCCTCAATTACCTGCAGGCGCGCAGCGATGCCGGCGACGCCTGGCCGGAGCTGATCCTGCTCGACATCAACATGCCGCGCATGGATGGGTTCGAATTCCTGGAGCACTACGCGCGGCTGCCGGAGGAGGTGCGCTGTGCCCGGACGCTGATCATCATGCTGTCGACATCGGTGCTGCGCGCCGATCACGAGCGGGCGGAGGCGGATCCAAATGTGCACGCCTTTGTCAGCAAGCCGGTGCAAAGCGCGCATATCGAGGCCTTCGTCACCGCCTGTCAGGCGCGACGCGGTCCGTAGTTTCGCCACCCTCGCAGCCTGACGGCTTGGGTCCGGCGGGAGCATGACGTGCGGTCGTGTGGCCGCGCTTTCGAGGTGTTGTTGCGGGACCGGAGCGGTTGCTCGGCAGATCTGGCGCGGACATGCAGAGACGGTGGCGGCTGTTCCTGATCAAGAAAATTGACGGTGCCGGGTCGGCCCGGGGAACCGAGTGCGAACGTATCGGGCGGCACCGCGGCTTTGTCACAATGGCGCTGTCGCTGCGGTCCGGTTGGCGGGCGGGTTACGAGCCCCAGCGTCCGGCGACTGCCACAGAGGCCTGTCGGGCCTTCGGGCAGGCGGACGGAGACGTAAGCGCTAGTCTGGAAGCACCGGAGCCGCGGCGCGGTCGGGCTGGTCCTGCGGCGGGTCGCCGAAGACCTCTGTGAAGGCCGCGCGCAATGCGAGATCCACATCGGGCATCTGCACAGGCAGGCCCAGATCCACGAGGCTGGTGACCCCGTGCTCGCGAATGCCGCAGGGCACGATGCCGTCGAAGTGGCTGAGATCAGGGTCCACATTCAGCGAAATCCCGTGATGGCTGACCCATTTGCGCAGGCGGATGCCGATGGCGGCGATCTTGTCTTCCGCGGGCGCGCCGCTGGGCTGCGGCGGTTTCTCGGGTCGCTCTACCCAGACGCCAACGCGGCCCTCGCGCACCACGCCGGTGACGGTGAAGGCGTCGAGCGTGGCGATGACCCAGGCCTCCAGCTGCTGCACGAAGCGGCGCACGTCGCGTCCGCGGCGGCCCACATCGAGCATCACGTAAGCCACGCGCTGGCCGGGCCCGTGATAGGTATACTGTCCGCCACGGCGGGTGGGATAGACCGGGAAGCGCCGTGGATCGGTGAGATCCTCCGCGCGCGCGCTGGTGCCGGCGGAATAGAGCGGCGGATGCTCGAGCAGCCAGATGCACTCCTGCGCGGTGCCGGCGGCGATGGCCTCGGCACGGGCCTCCATCCAGGTCTCGGCTGTGCGATAATCCGTCAGCCCGTCGGTCACGATCCAGTCCACCATGGCGCCGGTCTAGCGCAGCGCGCGCGCGGCGAAAAGCCCCTGCCGCGGCGGCCTCTTTTGATACCGGCGGGGCCTTGTTTGATGGAGGAAAGCCTTCGGTCGAATCAGATCCTGTGCTAGCGTTTGAGAATCAGATTTTTATCCCCGGAGATTTTTCATGTTTTCCAAGTATTTGACCGCCGCAGCACTGGCCGCCTCCGTTGCAGCGATCCCCGCCTCGCGGGTGACTGCCGACGCGGGTGACTTCGTTGCTGGCGCCCTGATCGGTGGGATCGTGGGCCACGCGGTGACCAAGAACAACCAGAAGAAGAAGCGCGTGTACCGGTCTGGTATCCCGTCGACCCATGAAGGCCGCCAGATCCAGTCGTCGCTGAACTACTTCGGGTTCAATGCAGGCCGGGTGGATGGCCAGCTGGGGCGGCAGTCGCGCAATGCGGTCGCGGCCTATCAGGCCTATATGGGCTATCCGGCGACCGGCCAGCTCACGCCGTTTGAGCAGGATTTGCTGATCACGTCCCACAACCGCGCGCAGGCGGGTGGATATCAGACCACGCAGCTGATCGCGTCGAACCCGGAAGGCACCCGCGGTCTGCTGAAGACCTACCGGGCCGAGATGGCCGGTCAGGCGGTGCCACAGCAGCAGGCACCGGTGATCGTCGCCGCGCCGCAGCCAGCACCGGTCACGACTGTGGTGACCCCGGCGCCGAGCGTCGTGGCGCCTGCGCCCGCACCGGTCGCCGTGGTGGCGGCAGCGCCTGACGCGGAGGCGTCCTCCGCGGCGCTGCCGAACTTCTTCCAGAGCGGTGCGCCTGAAGCCTCCCTTGCGTCGCATTGCAACACCGTCTCCCTGCTCACCAGCACCAATGGCTACACCACCGCGGCGTCGATGACCGACCCGACCGCGGCGCTGAACGAGCAGTTCTGCCTTGCGCGCACCTATGCGATTGCCCGCAGCGAAGAGCTGATCAGCCAGGTGAACGGGCTGACGCCGCAGCAGGTGGCGGCGCAGTGCGACGGCTTTGGCCCGGTGGTGCAGCCCTATGTGGCCAGCCTGTCGCAGAAATCGCGGGACGTGCTGAACAAGGAGGTGTCGGATTTCGTGATCTCCACCGGCACGACGCCGCAGCAGTTGGCCGGCACGGCCAAGATCTGCCTGGGTGTCGGCTATCGCACGGACAACATGAACGTCGCGCTGGGCTCGGGGCTCATTCTCTATGCGCTGGGCGAGACGGTCTATGGCGAGTTGATGGGGCACCATCTGGCGCTGGGCTTTGGCACGCAGAAGAACCTGACCCACGCGGGCCCATGGTATCAGGCCGGACTGGCCGCGACGGATGCGGGGGCCGATGCGGTCTTTGTGCCCGGTCAGCCGGAACGCGCTGAGATCCTGCGCAAGGCATCCATGCAGGTGACCGCTGCGGCCCCGTCCCAAGCCGGCGTGCTGCCGGTCTTCTCGGTCACCGAATAGGCATATCGCCAGCCTGACAGTCTGCACGCGCCCCGGCGGGACATCTCGCCGGGGCGTTTTGCTGAAAATGGCTCTTCACAAGCGTGGGCGGGCAGGCTAAAGACCTCACACCTTCCTAAGCGTGCGGATGTGGCGGAATGGTAGACGCGCAGCGTTGAGGTCGCTGTGGGGTAACACCCGTGGAAGTTCGAGTCTTCTCATCCGCACCATCTGGCCAGACTGGTCGCGATTTCCCACTAAAGCCTTGAATGGAAACGCTATTTCTGGAGTTCGAGCTCCTGTTTCACGGTGGTAGTGAAACGGTGCCAACAGGACCAGTTTAAGCGCGACCCGACGGAACTCGAAGTTCCCCTTTTCCCATATTTTCCAAGGGTTTGCCAAACACTCCAGCGAGAGTTCGAGATGGTCCTCGAAGGCGCGCTTTTCAGCGGCCTTACTTGATGATTTTTCCTGCAAAACAGCGCGCCTCAATTCCATGTCGGTGTACCTTTTCTCCAGGGCACTCGCCACAGCGGCAGACTCGGCCCCTACGATCCGGTCCAATACTCTCTGCATATTCGCTCTAAGATCGTCGAGTTCAGACTTCACAGCCTGTCGCTGCGCTTAGTCTTTCATCAGGTGCTTGTCCCAGAGCGACCGGAACATCTTACGTGCGATGGTCATCATGCTCTCCGCAGGAGTGATCTCTTGCAGCAGCTCTTCGAATGCACCTTCGATCTTCGCGCGCGGGATCGATTTGCCGTAGCTGTCGCAGGATTTCGTCTGGCACACATAGTAGGCAATGGCGGTTGCGGATGCTGCGATCAACATCGCTTTGATGTAGTCTCCCGAGTGTTCGGCACCGATCAGGTCCGGCATGGCTGCCCCCAACAAAAGCTCCGACAAGATCGCCAGCAGCGGCAGCAGCACATCCACAAAGGGTGGTTTGGGTCTTTTCCTGAAGCGCGCCAGTCCGGGCGCGCTGTTGTCATTTGAGGCATCAAGACCTTTCGATCTGCGTTGTTCGGCAGGTGTTTTGCGCGAAGTCATCACTCTCTCCTTTGAAGTTGTCCTTCAAAGGTGTTCGAGTTGCCTCCGAGATGTGGGGCGTTTCCGGGCGGATTTGAGCTGCCAGTTATAGATCTCCCCGATACCACTTGGTCTTCTGTCGCTTGAAGAATTCAATCCTCGTAGCATTGCCGCCAACAGCTTGAATAATTCGGCCATTTCGGCTGTGGGTGACGACATGGTGGTATGAGTCACCGGGGCATCGTGCTGCGCTTCGGAGGAACGTCAGCGACGCGCAGAACGCAACACCTCGCCCCAACGGCAACAAACGCGCCTATTCCGTTGAAAAACTCATCGTTGATCGAGACGTAATTGGCTGATTCAATTGCCTCAACGGGTGGAGGGATCAGCCATGATGGGACCGAGGCAGGAAGCACAGGCCGCGCTGTTCTATGAGTTTTCCCTCGAGGGCCGCGTTCCCCAAGACCATCTGCTTCGTTCGATTGATCGCTTCGTTGATCTGACCAGTATCCGAGCGCATCTCGCAGATTTCTACAGTCACACGGGCCACCCATCTGTCGATCCTTGGCGTATTGAACGGCGACTGACCGGTCATTCTACGTCGCCATGAAGCCGCCATCGACGGCAAGGACATGGCCGACAACGAAGGATGCCGCATCTGAGGCGAGCCAGACGACCGCGTTGGCCACTTCCTCCGGCTCTCCCATACGACGGATGGGCAGGCCGGCTGCGACGGCTTTCATGTCCATGACTTTGGACGACAACATCATGTCCGTTACGACCCGTCCGGGCGCGATCACATTGATACGCACACCCTGTTCGGCCGCTTCCATCGCTGCCGATTTTGTAAGTGAAATGACAGCGGCCTTCGACGCGGAATAGATCGAAAAGCCCGGATTGGGGTTCTTCATTCCGCTGACCGAAGCATTCACCACGATCGCACCGCCGCGTCCCTTCATCGCCTGTATCTGGCGGCGCAGCGACAGAAAGACGGCACGGACATTGGTGTCGAAGACGCGTGCGTAAACGTCTGGCGTCTGATCGACCAGGTGTGCCTTGGCTTCCTGATATCCGGCGTTGTTGAAGGCAATGTCGAGCCGTCCGTATGCGTCCAGGATGCCATCGTGAAGAGCCTCGATCTGGGTCGGATCGGTCAGATCCGTCTGGATGAACGCGGCGCGTCCAGCCTGTGCCTCTATTTTGGCAATCGTTGCCTCTGCCTTGTCCCTGCGCCGGGCTGCGATGATCACCTGTGCGCCACGTGCCGCAAAGGCCCGCGATGCCGCCGCTCCGATCCCGGTCGCGCCGCCCGTGACGAGGGCGACCTTTCCAGTGAAGGTGTCTTGAGGGTCAGCGATGCCGTTCATGCTTGCGTCCTCGTATCTATGAGAGATAGTTGTATCATACAACTATATGGGAAGCCAATATGGATGCCGACGCCGCAACCGACATCGAACGAATCCGTTCGGCCTCTCGCAGGCTGGTGCGGGAGCTCGGTTTCATGGAGCAGACCCTGGCGGGCACCAACCTGTCTCCGTCTGCGGTTCATGCCCTGATCGAGATCGCGGAAGGCCGCGCGACCACGGCGCGGGATTTGTCAGATCTTTTGCGCCTTGAAAAATCTTCGGTCAGCCGATTGTTGAAAAAACTGATCGAAACCGGAGACGTCGTCGAAACGCAGGACAAGGACGACTTTCGCGTCAAGCGATTGACCCTGACGACAAATGGCTGCGCGCTTTTTGCTGCCATCGCCAAATCGGCACAAACGCGGGTTGGTCAGGCGATTGCGCCGCTTTCGGAAGACATCATTTGTACCTTGATTGCCGGTCTGGAAGGGTATGCCGAGGCTTTGGAGCGCTCGCGCTCGGACACCATGGCACCTGACCAACCCGGGATCGCCGAGGGCTACCGTCCCACGGTGCTGGGGCGCGTTGTCGAGATGCACGCGCACTACTACAGCGGGCTGGTCGGGTTCGGACTGCCGTTCGAGACCAAGGTGGCGTCGGAACTGGCCGAATTCATGACACGCCTTGATGCACCGACAAACGGCATCTGGCATGTGGCCTCGGGTGGGCGGATCAGCGCATCGATCGCGATTGACGGCCAGGACCTGGACGGCGACGTTGCACATCTGCGGTGGTTCATCGTGGACGACACGCTGCGCGGCACCGGCATTGGCAAGCGGTTGCTGGACGCGGCCATCGCCTTTTGCGATGCGCAAGGGTTTTCGGAAACACATCTTTGGACATTTCAGGGCCTCGAGACCGCCCGCGCCCTCTATGAACGCGTCGGTTTCCAACTGGCCGAAGAAAACGCGGGCCGACAATGGGGCGCGGAAGTGATCGAGCAGAGGTTTGTGAGGGTTGGTCAACGCGATTGATAGAGCTTCACAAGCCGCCGCGCTGACCGGTGTCGAATCGCCTTCGTGGTGAGACGACGTCTGCACGGAGATCCTGCTCTTATGGTTCTGAATTTGAGGGAATTAAATGCAAGGGGTCTCCGGCCTGACCATCCAGCAAGCGAACAGTCTTGGTGAGCGCGGCGAAGGGTAGAGGGGAGCCCCAACCTTTGAATTCGGTTTTCTCGCTGCATGCGCTCGCAGTATGAACAAGTCTGCGATTGCATAGATTCAATTGCTGCGCTGCAGCGATAAATCCAGCCGCTCATGCCAATCGCAGCGAATGAAGTCGGTCTAGGATCGGGTCTCGGTCATTGCGCTGTTCGCGATTCAACCTAGATCTTGGGTATGGTCGAGAAAACCCAGAGTCTTGGCGTCGTTGATCGCCTCTTCCCGCAGATACTAAGCGGCGAAAAGCTTTCTACAATCCGCTGGCAAGAGCCCGACATTGTACCAGGACCGATGAGGTTTGTTTGCGACGAGGATCAGGAGCAAACTATTGACGTCGAAGTCATTCGATCCACGCACATGCCGTTGTTCGAGGTTGCATCCTTTGTTGGAAAGACCGACGAATGGCCCGACCAGATCATGCTCGAAGGCATGCGCGAGCATTATCCCGACATCAAACTTTCAAGCATCGTCCAGGTCATCGAATACAGGCTGCCGTAGTCGATTGGACCAGTCGCAAAGAGCCGGACCTCTTCGCCGTCGGAGACCACTAGTGCAGCCGACAGTACGCCGGTGAAGGTCAGATTTTTTCAAGGGCGATCGCATGGAATGTCGCGCTCCCTGGGGAGCGGCCCAAGTCAGCGGAAATGGCATCACCTATGCGGACGCCTGCAACGATTGCGGCGTCAAAGTAACCGGTCAAGAGAGACTTATAGCCCGTGAACCAAAGCCCTGGATGGCCGGGATCTGCCTCGCCTGTCGGGTGTTTTGGCCGCCCTTCGGCATCCAGGACGCCCAGGTGTTCTACCAGTGGCTCAAGATCGGTTTGATAGCCCGTCGCGCAGATCACGACATCGGGCGCATAACGGTGCCCGTTTACAAACGAGACATCCGACCCCGACACGTCGCGGACTGCTCCGACAACCCTGAACCGACCCGTCTTGATGGCTGCGACGAAGCCGTCGTCGATTGCAAAAGCGGTGCCGTCTTGAGCCAGTCGGGTGCCCCCGCCCAGCGGATGTGACGTGAGACCGTGCCGTGTCAGGTCCCCGAAGAAGAGGCGTTGGGTGAGTGCGAATGCCCGATCCACCAGCGGCAGCGGCATCGCCTGAAACAACCGCGCCGCGCGGTGAAGGGGAAAGCCCAAAACCCGTTTTGGAACGATGGCCGGGCCATGGCGGACCGAGATCACGACCTCCGCAGGTGCGTGGCGGGCCAGATGGTTGAGCACGTCAGCTCCGGAGTTTCCAGCGCCGACAACCAGAACCCGCTTTCCGTCGAACCGGGAAACATCACCGAGGTCGGCCGCGTGCAGCAGATCGCCCTGGAAGGTCGCCAATCCGGGCCAGTCGGGAATGTGCGGAACGCGGTCCCGCCCGGTCGCAAAGACCACATGTGCCGCGTGATAGGTCTGATCCGCGGTGCGAATTGCCCAACCGGCCGTCTTGCGTTCGACGGCTTTGACCTCTGCGCCGAAATGGATTGCAATACCGATCTGCCGGGCATAGCGCTCGAGATATTCGACGACGCTGTCGCGTTTGAGGAACGCACCGTCCTTTCGCGGCGGGTGCAGTCCCGGGAGTCTGGCAAAATGCCGGTGAATGTTCAGCCGCAATGCCGGATGACGATTGCGCCAGGGCTCCGCTATCCTGTTTTGTGCCTCCAGGATCGTGACCGGAATGCCGCGTATTGCAAGGCCCCGGGCCGCGATGAGGCCCGACAACCCGGCGCCGATCACCAGAACATCCTGGCACTCTTTTTCATCCATGATTTCATCTTTCGTTTTGTAGTCTGTGGTCGATCTCTGGACGGCCATCACTCTGCGGTCTGTCGTCAGCGTGCACGGCGGAACGGATGCGGGATGAGCATTGGCACGTCGCGTCGATAATTTTCGTAGTCCGCCCCGAATTCGCGTAGCAAAGCGCGTTCCTCTAGGCGCAGGCCGATCATGATGTAGAGTGTCATCGCGGCCACAAAGAGCAGGTGCCCGGCCGTCATCACCGGCGTCGCGGTCATCGTGACGATCAGACCGAACTGGAGGGGATGGCGCACCAGACGATAGAGGAACGGCGTGCGAAACTGCGGTGGTTTTTTCGCGACACCGCGCAGGTTGTTCCAGGCCTGTGACAGCCCGACGAATTCGCCGTGGCCAAGCAGAAAGGTCGAGACGAGAATGATGGCGGTCCCGAGGAAAAACGCGCCGTAGACGATCCATGCGGCAAGCCCGTCGATATCCCAGATCACGACCGGGATCGGCTGCCAGCACCAAAAGATCAACGCCAGCAAGAAGGACGACTGAAGAACATAGGTTGCCCGCTCGGCAGCATGCGGGATGATCCGTAACCAGACGCGCTTGAAGGCTGGGCGGGCCATGACGCTGTGGGCGATGCCAAAGGCGGCGATGAGCGTCAGATTGATAGCGGCGGCACTCGCGGGCGCGCTCTTTGCGGGGCCGCGCAGATCGCCGATGTTCAGCAGGAAGGCGGCGAGCCAGACGAAGACGATGCCAAAGAGGCCGTAGCAGCCAATGGCGTAGACAAATATGATGCGTTTCATGTCGAACCTATTGGTGAATGGCGATGTCGGCCTGGTCAGCCAAAAAAACCAGTCTGAGAAACGGGGAAAGTCAGGCGCTATGGGTGTCGGGGGCTGGGACGGCAGCGAACCACCGCCCCAACGACACGTCAGAGGCCGGTCCTTGGTGGCAGGGTCACGTACATCTGCACGTGGGTCACGGTCGAAAACTCACCGGGCAGTGGTCCATACGTCTTTCCGTTGGAATGCCAGGCGAGCGCAAGGTCGGCGACCAGATGCTCACCGGTCAATTGCAGACAAGGCGTGATTGTACGTTCGAACCTGGCCGACCCGGAGGCGTCCGCGACGAATTCATTCTCTGATCCGTCACGTGCACCGAATGGCAGATCGTAAGTGCCGATGAACGGATCGGTCGGCGGCCAGACCATGAAGTCGTGCCAAATGGTGTATACCCCGTTCGGGACAAGATGGCTGAACTGCAAATCCAGCTTGCCCGTACCGTCCTTGCAGACATACGTGCCGTGGCCCTCCGCCGCGAACCACTCGCCAAGGGTCAGCCCCAGAGCCGGACCTTTTGGATAGGGACCGGTGTCGAACGTATCGAGAAAATTGTGTGGTACTTCGACGGCAGGTGCGTAAAGAGGCGCGTCCATGTCCCTGGTCGCCGCCGTCGGACGGAAAACTTCGCCCGAGCCGGGCACCTTTTCGTAAAACACATCCTGCTCGGCCATGCCGTCGTCGATGTGGAAGATGAAGCTGAGCGTCATCTGCTCCACCGGATCGTACGGGACCGCACCCTCCGAGCCGCTGGACTCTGCAAAGGCGATCCCGCCTTGGGCCAGAACAAGGAGTGCGATTGTCGGTAGTTGAGGTTTCATTTTGAGCGTCTTTCCTGTTTTCCGGCCCTCAAGCCGATTGGGAGTATGATCCGCCATGCCCGTTCGGATCGGATGTGGCGGTTCGGTCCTGAACGTGCGTGTCGCGTATCAGGGGTCTTTGACCCCCGGAGAAATCCTCCGCATGGGCATATGTGAGATTTCTTTTTTCCTTCTCTCCCGCGCGCTATCCCCCGTGATCGCCGGAGCGCGCTGGCGTGGGTTGAGGCGGCAGGCCGGATGGAACGTGCATCGGGACAAGATCACTGCGGTCGATCGCGGACGGGTCCGTAAGGCTTTCGAGGAAGGCCACCAGTGCGGCGACCTCGGCCTCGCTACGGGATTGCGGCGCCAGCGTATTGGCCGCAGCGATACGCGCCCGAAGGGCGTGGCTTTGCTGCACCCAGACATCCCGCAACGCAAACGCCTCGCGACGGGCAGGGTTGAGCGGACGAAAGATCAATTCCGATCCAAACCCGGTTGCCTCGATCACGTGGTCGAGCGGTGGCAGATCGGCCCCCGCCACATCATACTCAGCCAGCGAAGTCACCGGATCGAAGTGATGGCGCACCACATCTTCCAGTTTGCCGAAGGCGCCGTCATGTCCCCAGGGACCGGTCAGCGAGACATTGCGCAGCGAAGGTGTGCGAAAGGCAAAGAGATCGTCGGCATCGAACGTCACACGGTACCGCCCTTCATCCTCAAGCCGCGCCATGAAGCCGGACGCCCGCCAATAGCCGGTGTCTTCGCCATGCCCCTTGCCCGGTCCGATCTGCGGCATCGCAATCGCGTGAAACCCATGATCGGTCAGCAAAGGTCCGGAATGACACCCCGAACAGCCGGCATCGCCATAGAACAGTTGCATGCCGAGCTTTGCCTCGGGGCCGAGGGCGTCGGCCTCACCGGACAGCCATCGGTCGAACGGGCTCGCGTCAGAGCGGAAGGCGACCGATTGGAACGCCGCCAGCGCGCGCGCTGCATTTACGAATGTCACGGTATCGGCTGGCACCAGCCCGTCGTATTCATCCGCAAGGGCCCGCATGAACATCTCGACATAGGCGGGTGTCTTGGCGAGCCGCGCGGCAAGCAGGTCCCAAGCATCCTGGAGACGATCCTCGGCGACAGCCGTGGCAACCGCGTTCTCGCCCTTCTGCCCCGCCATCTCCTTATGCGAGATGACCGGGAACATCGCCTGTGCCGCGAGCAGGCTGTCGAGACCCACTGGCAAATCTTCCCGCGCCGGGCTCCAGAACCCGCTTGCGAAGGTTGCAGCCGGATCAGGTTCCAACCTGCCGTCGTGGAACATGGCGGTGTATTCCTTTGCGCCAATGTTCCAAAGTGGCTGGGCGTTTCGCGGTATCCGGCTGACGACGCCGTCTTCAGTCCGCCGGTCGCGGCCAAACCCGGTTCCGCCTTCGCCGATGGACAACGACAGGTCATCTCCTGTGCCGCGGGCCGGATCGTGACAGGTGCCGCAGGAAATGTTTCGATTGCCCGAAAGGATCGGGTCGAAAAACAGGGCGCGACCCAGATCCACCAGGGCATCGGGTGGCGCGCCCTCGTACAGAAAATCGGAGTCCACCAATGGTCTGGGCAGGTCGATCTCGCTGTGACCGCCGCCAGCCCTGACCGGGTCCAGCGGTTTTGTTGCAAGCACCAGCCCGATGGCCACACTGGAAAGCAACGAGACGCTTATCGGGCCGCGAAGCATGGATGGTTTTGAGTTCTGTCGAGACATGGGTTGCTTTCGCTTTTCGGATGGGAGATGCGACAATTCACGTGGCGCGGTTTTAGAATTTGGCGTCAAAATCGACCCAGTCGCTCTCGCGCCGCAGTCCGATGTCGCGCAACATGTGATCGGATAGTTTAGACAGAGCGCCGGAACGCCACCGACGACCCCAGCCGGTTCCAGCTTGGGCGTAGGCACAACGGATGGCTGCGCGGAGACGGTTCGCAATGGTCTTGTAGGTCATTGTTTCAAAATTCTTTCCAGGTATCAGGCCACAGCGGCAGAAACCGCGGCTGCGTGCCGGCAGGTTGGTCAGGCTGCGTCGAGCGCCTTGCAGATCTGGTCGAGATGTCGATAGTCGGTGCCACAACAGCCACCGACGACCGACAGGTTCGGCAGTTGATCCGCAAGCGCGCGATAGAGTTGACCAAGCTCGACAGGATCGCCGTCATCGAGGTCTTCGGCCACATCGAGTTCCGCGTGCGAAAGACGGGACGCATTCGCCCGCAGGCCGCCGATCCGTTTGATCCAGTCACCGCCCCCCGCTAGGGTTTCCTTGAAGTGATCGGGATGCGCGCAATTGATCATGAAGTATGCCGCCGCTGCATTCGTTGCTGAATCGACCTCGCGCACAGCGTCGGCCAGTGTTTCGCCGGACGGCAAGTGGCCGTCGGTTTCGAGCGTGAACGAGACCACCGAGGGGATGTCCTCATCGCGGGCGGCGCGCACGATGCCGATCGCTTCGGAGACGGAAGTGATGGTAATCCCGGAGACCATGTCGGCCCCGAGCTCGCTGAACCAGCGGATTTGCTCGGCGTAATACGCGTGCGCTTCGGCTGCGGTGAGTTGAGTTGCAGGCGCATAGCCGTCGTCGTGCGGCCCGACGACGCCGTTGATCACGAAGGGTGAGGCGGGCGTTTCGAAATCCTGGCGCAGAGCCGCCAGCGTGGCGATCGCCTCGCGGTGGATCTCCTTCAAATCCGCGCTGTCGAGGCCCAGTTGCGCGCCCCATTTGGAACTCGCGCGCCAGGTGGGCGTGTCCATGATGAAGCCGCGTCCGGTTTGAACCGCGAGCTTCGCGAGTTGCCGCATGTAGCGTTTGATCGCGTCTGCCCCGGCGTCGGTTTCGAGTGCCTTGAACGCGGCAAAGAGCGGCAGATCGATCCCCTCGTGAAAGACCAGAATGGTCTCCAGGCCGGCTTCGGTCAGCATCTTGTGGCCATTCAGCTGTGGCAGAGCGTGTCGGTATTTCATGTTCGGGTCCTTCGATGACTGAGCCCCTGCGGGCCTTTCTTGCAAAGGCTTGTGGACCAGGAGGCATGAGTCGTGATATGGCAGAATCTTCCCGAAACGGTGAATTTCAGACAGGTCTATGGCGGTACCCACATCTTTGAAAACGGTTGTTCTGGCGCTGCCCTGCGCGGGCACGTCGACGCTGTTCGGCATCCTTGACGTGATGGGATCCGTGGGGCGTGACTGGGAGATGCTGCATGGTCTTGCGCCCCGGTCGCCGCTCTTTGATGTGAGTCTTCTGTCGCCGGACGGGCGGGCCTATTCGGATGTGAATGGACGTGCGGTCGTTCCTGAAGGAGGTCTTGCGGATGCATTAACCGACCAACCGCCGCCCGATCTGGTGATCATCCCGGATCTGCATATCGATGTGCATGCCCCTTTCCCGACAGAGCTGGAACCAGTGGCAGAATGGCTGCGGGACGTGGCAGCCCAAGGCGCCCTGATGACATCGGTCTGCTCGGGTGCGTGGCTCTTGGCGCATGCCGGCCTGCTCGACGGCCTCGACGCGACGACGCATTGGGCTTACGCGGACAAGATTGCGCGATTGCACCCCAAGGTCAGGATCCGGCGCGAGCGCATCCTCGTCCCGGCGGGAGAAGGGCATCGCATCGTCACGGCCGGCGGCGCCTCCGCTTGGGGAGATCTGATGCTGTATCTGATCGCCCGCTTCGGTGGGCAAGAGGAGGCGCGGCGGATCTCCAAGATCTACTTGCTACAGCCCCATACCGACAGCCAGCTTTGCTATGCTTCCTTGCTTGCCGGCCGCCAACACGAAGATGCCCTTGTCGCCGAGGCTCAGGTCTGGGCGGCCGGCAACTATGCGCACCCGGCGCCGGTGGCGGCGATGGCCAAAGTGGCGGGTCTGAGTGAGCGCAGTTTGCTGCGCCGTTTCCGGCGTGCCACCGGGCAGACACCGGTCCAATACATTCAAACCCTGCGTGTCGAAGAGGCAAAGCAAATGCTGGAGACGACGGGCATGTCAATTGAGGACATCGCCGAAGAGGTCGGGTATACCGAAACGTCCAGCTTTCGTAGCGCGTTTCGCCGCAACGTCGGCATTTCGGCCTCCGTTTATCGACGAAAGCACGCAGTCGTGGCGCCGCTGACTGATACCAACCGCATGGCCTGACATCCATTTGGGTTTCGGCGGCAGACCCGCAGATCTGTCGGGCAGGTCTCAAATCGTTGAAGATCGCCCACCGCGGCATCACCGCAAGGCCGCTCAGAGTCCATTATGATCCAGCCAAGGGCTTAGCGTTCCGTTTGACTAGATCGCGAAGAAAGTCTGCAACGGCGCCAACGCGACGGGAGTGCGCCAGGTCGGATTGGGTCACCAGCCAAATCGACTGGTCGATGCCTAGGTCGGAGTCGAGACAGATCAGATCATGGCGCCGTGCCAGAAAATGCGGCAGAACGGCAAGTCCGAGACCGCGCGCACAGGCGACAAGTTGCGTGGCCAGCGAGGTTGTCACGACCACAGGTGCGCGGTCTTTCAATATCCGCTCGGCCCATTGAGCGGCGGGAAGGTGCGCGTAGGCGTCGGACCAGCCGATGAGGTCGTCTGCGTCAAAGACACCGACATCTGTCGGCTGACGTCGCGTTGCGACGTAGTCAGGCGCTCCGTATAGACCGTAACCGAGCGTGCCCAGCCGTTGCAGCGAAACATTGCCGCGCTCGGGCCTGACCATTCTGAGCGCGATGTCTGCATCGCGGCGATGCAGGTTGACGGTGGCAATGTCCGTCACGATCTCCAGCGTCAGTCGCGGATGCGCTGCCCTGAGACGGGGCAGCTCGGGTATGATCAACCCGGTGGCCAGGTTCTCGGCCGTTGCGAGCCTTACCGTGCCGGACACGGTCGCTTCCTGGCGTATTCCTGCAGTCAGCGACCGGGCCGCTGCCTCCATCTCTTCGGCCCGCTCGATGAGTGCCGCGCCATCGTCGGTCAGCCGATAGCCGGACTGCTGACGCAGAAAAAGTGGCTGGCCCACCGCCGCCTCCAGTCGCTCGATCCGACGCGACACGGTGGCAAGACCGATGCCCATGCGCGCGGCCGCACCGCTCAACGTGCCAGCGCGTGTCACCGCCAGAAACGCGCGGATGTCGTCCCAAACAAGGGCGTTTGTAGGCTGTTTTCCGATTTTGGAGACCCACTTCCCGATTTCGGTGATGTTTTCCTATATTGGGAAATGCCACATCTCGCCCGCAAGGACAACGCAATCGGCAAAGGAGAGCGGCATGGAAAAACGAACATTGGGACGGGGCTTCGAAGTGTCGGCCATCGGGCTCGGCTGCATGGGAATGAGCGAATTCTACGGCCCGCGCGACGACGAGATGTCCATGCGCGTGCTGCACGAGGCGATGGATCTGGGGATCGACTTTCTCGACACCGCTGACATGTATGGACCGCATCACAACGAAGAGCTCATCGGCGCGTTTCTGGCGCAGTCACGCACACGGCCAAAAGTCGCGACCAAGTTCGGCATCGTCCGGACCCCCGGCGAATACCGGCGCAGTCTTGACAACAGCCCGGCCTATGCAAGAGCGGCCTGTGAAGGATCGCTGAGGAGACTCGGCGTGGAGCGGATTGACCTCTACTACGTCCACCGGATTGATCGCGCGCAGGAGATTGAGGAGACGATTGGCGGCCTCTCCCGGCTGGTCGAAGAAGGCAAGATCGACCGCATCGGTCTTTGCGAAGTCAGCGCCGGGACGTTGCGGCGCGCGCATGCTGTGCATCCGATCACCGCCGTTCAGACGGAATACTCCTTCTGGTCGCGCGAGGTCGAGGCGCAGGTTTTACCGGCCTGCCGGGAATTGGGTATCGGTTTCGTGCCGTATTCACCGCTGGGTCGCGGCTTCCTGACCGGACGGTTCGACAAAGGAAGCGCATTCGAGGAGGGTGATTTCCGCGCCTCGCTGCCTCGGTTCCAAACGGAAGCCGCAGCTTCCAATAAGCGCATCGCCGACCTTGTGGGCGGGATCGCCGCGCGCAAGGGCTGCACGGCTGCGCAGCTCTCCTTGGCCTGGTTGCTGGCGCAGGGCGACGACATCGTACCGATCCCCGGGACGAAGCGATTGGACTATCTGCGTGACAATGCAGCGTCCGTGAACGTGGCACTCAGCCATGCGGATAGTCGTGAGATCGAACAAGGTCTCGCGGCGCTCCCCGTCTCTGGTGCCCGTTACACCGAAGAAGGTATGAAGGGCGTGGATGTATGAGTAGGACTGCCGAACCGCTCTTGCAGGCCCTGGCGCTACTCCAAAAGCTGGAGCCAGGCGCACCGGCGTCGGTGCAGACCAACCTGGACGCCTTCTCGCCGGGCTCGGCTGAATTGGTCCTGGCCTATGCTCTTGTGGAAATCCTCGGTCGTGACGGGCTCGATCTTCGAACCCGCGAGTGCTGACAGTGGCAATGCTTGCCGTTATGGCACCGCACAGAGCCAACTGGATTTTCACATGCGCGATGCAATGAAGACGGGTGTCGCGGGAAGAGATGGTTGAACTTGTCCTGCAGGCGTCCAACTAGGCGGGTGTTCCGGCCTGCATGAACGCAATCACGGCTGCAAAAAAGCGTTCCTGGTTGTGGAGGGGAGCTAATCTGCAAGCGCCTTGCGTAAGATCACTCCGATGATAGTCCGGATCCCTGAGCTGGCAGTCATCTGACGTTGTGCCGCCAATCCGCATCATCTTGCATGCATCCGTATCCTCACGGTGCTTGTACCAATTGCTTCTGAGCGGCGGCACATAGCGCATCGAAAACGGTATCTGTGGCAGCATCCTTCTGGGCGGTGGTACGTCCGTAAGTGCATCAACGGCAAGATGATCTATCTGGGGCGCATCGCGGCGGAAGTTGGAACGGCTGCGTTTGACCACCTGTATTGGGAGATTGTGAGCGGGAAGTCCTCCGTTTCAAAGACTTCATGGGCATTGCTCATCGATGAGATGATGCAGACCGACAAGTGGGCTAACTATTCCCCGCGCTACCGGGCCGACCTTGAAGAAGTCTTTGAGTATCTTGTCGAAAAGATTGGCAAGGCAGATGTCGCACGCCTCACACAGGCGGATATCTATGACGCGATGGACAAGAACCGTCACCGGGTGCGTTTCGCTAACTATATCCCAACTGCAATCAGCATGTTGTCGAAGCTGGCGATCCGAAAGCGCTGGCGCAAAGACAACCCAGCGACGGACATCGAGCAACTCAAGGTTCCGAAAGATCGACAGAAACCGCACCTGCCGTGGACAGACGGGGCGGTCAAGAAGATGCGAGAAGACGGGGAGCCGTTACCGCTACTCATCTTTGAGATTGGCGTAGGCAGCGTCCAGCGTCCCGGGGATTGGGTGGATTTCCAATGGGGCGACTATGACGGCGATATGCTGAAGCTGCGCCAGAACAAGACGGGCAAAGCACTTCAGTTGCCTGGTACCAAGGCGCTGAAAGCTGCACTGGATCGAGCAAAAAGTGATCTGGGGTTCTCCCCACATCCGTCACGGCACATTCTAACGCGCTCAGATGGTTCGGCGATGAGCTATCACACCATGGCACGGGTGATGGTCAAAGAGCGTAAGCGTCTGGGATTGATGGCTTTTGACCAGCACGCGCTACGCTACCGAGGCGTCATGGAGCTTGCCTGGGCGGGTTGCACAGACGACGAGATTGCCAGCTACAGCGGCCACACATCCAAGAAGATGATCATCAAATATGCCGGTGAAGCGCGCCAGGTCATGCGAGCGCGGCAAGCCGCAGCCAAACGGAAATAGCCAAGAACAGAACCGGCACAGAACGAGAAACTGATACCCGAGGTGATACCCCAATGAGCATAGCAGGTCATAAGTTATTGAAAAAATTGGAGGCGAGTACCGGAATCGAACCGGTGTACACGGATTTGCAATCCGCTGCGTCACCACTCCGCCAACTCGCCTCGCATGGTGTGGACGCACTGCTATCCCATTCGCAAGGGTGCCGCAAGTGTCACAAACCGGCAAAATCCCACGTATGAGCGTTGCCGGACGCCCGGGAATGTGGCACATCTCGGACACTGGTAACTGAACGGACGAGTTTAGCCACATGATCGATTTCGCCACGCGCCGCACGATGATGGTCGATACCCAAGTCAGGCCCTCAGACGTCACGAAATTTCCGATCATTGATGCGATGCTGAGCATCCCGCGTGAGAGCTTCGTGCCTGCGGCACAGCGCGAGGCGGCCTATATGGGAGAAAACCTCAATCTGGGAGGTGGCCGGGTTCTTCTGGAGCCGCGCACGCTCGCCAAGATGCTGGACGCGCTCGATATTTCGAACGATGAGCTTGTGCTCGATGTGGGCGCGGCGCTTGGCTATTCCTCAGCTGTGATCGCGCGCATGGCTGAAGCGGTCGTGGCGGTGGAGCAGGATGAGGACATGGCGCGGGAGGCGCAGGATGCGCTGGCGGAGGCGGGCGCCGACAACGTCATTCTTCATGTGGGACCGCTGGTTGAGGGTGCGGCGCAGCACGGTCCTTATGATGTGATTGTCATTCAGGGCGCCGTTGCCGAACTGCCCCAGACATTGCGGGATCAGATCAAGGAGGGCGGGCGCGTCGCCTGCCTCTTCATGGATGGCGCGCTCGGCGAGGTCCGGATCGGTCACAAAACGGGCGATACGCTGTCCTGGCGCATGTCTTTCAATGCGGGCGCGCCCGTTTTGCCGGGATTTGCAAAGGAAGACGTTTTCGAATTCTAATTCACCCCGAGGCCCGAGCAGGGCGGAACAGGAAGAGGCAAAACAATGGCCCAAGCAGAGAAACCCAAGCGGCTGACGGCGTGGTGCCGCGGCCTGACGCTGTCGGCGGGGCTGGTTGCCGTGCTCGCAGCCCCTGCAGCAAAAGCCGAGACGCTGGCGGACGCCTTGGTTGCGGCCTACAAGACCAGCGGTCTTCTGGACCAGAACCGGGCGCTTTTGCGCGCGGCGGATGAGGATGTGGCGACAGCGGTCTCGGCCCTGCGGCCGATCCTGAATTACACGGCCAGTCTGACCCGCGATTTTGGAGACCGCAGGGCCTTCAATACCATCGGCGGCCAGACCACCTCGAATCTGGAGTCGACCACCGGCACCATCGGTCTCGCGGCATCGTTGCTGCTTTACGACGGCGGTGCGACCTCGCTGGGCGTCGATGCGGCGAAAGAGACCGTTCTCGGCACTCGGCAACAGCTGATCAGTCTCGAACAGTCGGTGCTGCTGCGGGCGGTGTCGGCCTATCTGAATGTCGTCGCTGCGCGGGAGTTCGTCTCTTTGCGTCAGAACAACCTGCGGCTGCTGACACAGGAATTGCGGGCCGCCCAGGATCGTTTTGAAGTGGGCGAGGTCACGCGCACCGATGTCGCACAGGCCGAGGCGAGCCTGGCAGAGGCCCGCAGCGGCCTCGCGACGGCGCAGGGCGATCTGTTGCAGGCCGAGGAGGAATACCGCAGCGTTGTGGGCAATGCGCCGGGCAATCTCTCCGCCCCGCCGTCGTTGCCGCGGTTGGAGACCAATGTGGAAAGCGCGCGCGCGCGGGCCATCCAGAGCCATCCGGACCTGCTCGCCGCGCAGCACTTCGTGGCGGTTGCCGAGCTCAACATCATGCGCGCCAAGGCGAGCCTGAAACCGACCGTGTCGGCGGTTGGTTCGCTGGGGTTGACGGAGAACCTGGGCAACAGCAACTACACGCGCTCGGGCGATATCGGGATTGAATTGAGTGGGCCGATTTATCGCGGTGGCGGGCTCTCGGCTGGAATTCGCTCTGCGATCGCGTCACGGGATGCGCAACGGGGCAATCTGATCGAGGTGCGCAAGCAGGTCTCCCAGGACGTGGGATCAGCCTATGCGTCGCTGGCTGCGCAGCGCGCCAGCCTCCAGGCCAGCGAAGAGCGAATCCGCGCGGCACGGATCGCCTTTGAAGGCGTCCGGGAGGAGGCGACCCTGGGTGCGCGCACCACCTTGGATGTTCTCGACGCGGAGCAGGAATTGCTCGATGCGGAGACCTCGCGCATTTCGGATCAGGCCAACCTCTATGTGGCGGCCTATGCTGTCCTGCAGGCGACGGGGCGGCTCACGGCGCAAGATCTGTCGCTTGGGGTGCAGCAGTACGACCCCAATGCCTATTACAATTTGGTCAAGGACGCGCCTCTGCCCTCTTCAACCCAAGGACGGAAGCTGGACCGGGTGCTGCGCGCGCTGCAGAAACAATGATCTGGCCGGCGCGCCATTGTCTCGATGCGGCGTGGCAGGTACAATCGTACCGTGTAGATCCGGAGCGATATGCCGAAGACCGATACAAATTCAGATGTGGAAGACATTCTGTCATCCATTCGGCGCCTGGTGAGTGACAAGGCCACACGAGGCACCGTGCGCGCTGCGTCGGATACCTTGGTGCTGTCTCCGCAGCAGCGGGTGTCCGAAGCCGACGTCCTGAAACTGCGCCCATCCGATGCGGTGCACCTGCCGGAACCGCAGGCGGGTCAGCAGGGGGACCAGACCGCAGGATCGGACCTCGGGCTCGATGAGCTGTCCGCCAAGATCGCAGCGCTTGAGACGGAAATTGCGGAGACTGCAGATCAGTGGGAACCCGACGGGACCGGCAGCGATGACTATGCCGGCACTGCGGGCGCGGACATGGAGTGGTCGCAGGAGGGCGCGCTAGACGCGACAGGTGCGTCGCTGGATCCGGATGAGGCGGAGACCCCGGAGGCGGACGACCTTCAGAGTGCGGATCAAATTCTCGATGAGGCGGCGCTGCGGGATCTGGTGGCCGAGATCGTCCGGTCCGAACTGCAAGGGCCGCTTGGCGAGCGCATCACACGGAACATCCGCAAACTTGTGCGCCGCGAGATTCACCGGGCGCTGGCGGCGCGCGATCTCAACTGATCAGCCGAAGGAAGAACCGGCGGCGTGAGAGCGTCCCTCAGGGCGTGCGCGTCGGGGGTCGCGCGATGGTCAGCATATGGTCGAGGTCCATATGCCGCTCCAGATGGTCGGCCAGATCGTCCAGCGTTTGCTCCACCAGGGCATCATAGGCGGCGCGTGACGTCAGGCCAAACTGCGCGAGCCAGGCGCGTCGGAACGCGTCGGATGTAAAGATGCCGTGCAGGTAGCAGCCCTGGACACGCCCTGCGTAGGCGCTTGCCCCCTCCGGGCGGCCATCGACCTCGAGCCAGGGATGGGCGCAGTCCGGTCCGGTGGTCTCACCCATGTGGATCTCATATCCCGTCAACGCGGCCCCGCTGCTGCGGTGCGTTCCGGTGCTCAGGCGCAGTGTCTTGCGCGGAAGCAGGTCGGTGTCGATGTTCAGGTAGCCAAGGCCCTCCGCGCGTCCGGGTGGGCCTTCGATGCCCTGCGGGTCGGCAATCGACCGTCCCAGCATCTGATAGCCGCCACAGAGACCGAGAACGTGACCGCCCCGGCGCACATGGGCGGCGATGTCCACATCCCAGCCTTCGCGGCGAAGGGCTGCGAGATCGGCCAGCGTGGCCTTGCTGCCGCCCAGAAGCACCACGTCCGCCTCGGCGGGCAGGGGGGTGCCGGGAGGCACGACGATCAACCGGACCTCCGCTTCTGCGGCGAGGGGGTCGAGATCGTCGAAGTTGGAGATGCGCGGCAGCTGTGGCACCACAATGGTGAGGCCGCGCCCGGCGGAGTTGGCACGCGCTGGCAGATCGGCGACGTCTTCGGCGGGCAGGTGCCCTGCGCTGGAAAACCAGGGGATGACGCCCAGGCAGGGCCAGCCCGTCCGGGCGCAGATATCGTCGCGCCCACCGTCGAAGAGCCGCACATCGCCGCGGAACTTGTTGATGGCAAAGGCCTTGATCAGGCTCTGGTCCTCTGTGTCCAATACCGCCTGCGTGCCTACGATTTGCGCGATGACGCCGCCCCGATCAATATCGCCCATGAGCACCACGGGCACATCTGCGGCCCTGGCAAAGCCCATGTTGGCGATGTCGCGGGCGCGCAGGTTGGTCTCGGCCGGACTGCCGGCCCCCTCCACCAGGATCAGATCACAGGTCTGACCGAGGCGGTCGAAGCTTTCCAGCACATAGGGCATCAGCTGGTCCTTGGCCTCGCCGAAGGCGCGGGCCTCCTGTGCGCCAAAGACCTGGCCTTGCACGATGATCTGGGCGCCCGTGTTGGACTGTGGCTTGAGCAGAACCGGGTTCATATCCGTGTGTGGCGGCACGCCGGCGGCCTTCGCCTGCAAGGCCTGTGCGCGCCCGATCTCGCCACCGTCGACGGTGACCGCGGCATTGTTGGACATGTTCTGCGGCTTGAACGGGCGGACCGTGAGGCCGCGGCGTGTGTAGGCGCGCGCAAGCCCTGCCACGATGACGGATTTGCCGACATTGCTGCCGGTGCCCTGGATCATGAGTGCCCGCGCCATGGGTCTTCCTCTTCCCGTTTGGCGCAAGGTGACGCATGATCGGCGGAAGGAAAAGGAGCAAATATGAACACGCCGGCGCATTTGCTGATCGGAGCCGCCGTGATGGGGCGCAAGGGCAACCTCACCGTGGTTGGAGCGGCAATGATCGGCGCGCTCCTGCCGGACCTGTCGCTCTATCTGCTGGCGGGGAGCGCGCTTTATGTCTTTGGTATCCCGCCGCAGATCGTCTTTGACGAGCTTTACTTCTCGGAGGCGTGGCAGACCATCTTTGCCATTGACAATTCGTTTGTGGTCTGGGGGTGTCTGTTTGCCTTGGGGTTGTGGCGTGGTGTGCCCTGGGCGGTTGCGCTGACCGGCGCCGCGCTGCTGCACCTGTGCCTCGACTTTCCGCTCCATCACGACGACGGGCGGGCCCATTTCTGGCCTCTGTCAGGCTGGATCTTCGAAAGCCCTCTGAGCTATTGGGACCGGGACCACGGCGCGATGTGGCTGGCGCCCATCGAGGCTTTTCTTGCGACGCTGGCGGCGCTCGCCCTCTGGCAGCGCAGGTTCGGCTGGGGCATGCTGATGCTGGTCACGGCGCTGCTGGTCATGGAGATTTGGGTGGTACGCCAGTGGCTGTTTTTCTTCACAGACAGCTGAAAACACAAAAGCGCGCCTGCAGAGAGGCGCGCTTTTGTCGGGTTGGACGTCGGTAGGTCAGGCCGCTTCGGCTTGCTGGGCCGCGTTGCGACGCTCGGATTCTTCGCGCGACAGTGCCACCGAGGTGCGCACACCCTTGCCGACGAATTCCATCAGGCCGGCCACAACCCGTTCATTGGGGTCGATCCCGGCACAGCTAAGCACTTCGCGACCATCGCGCGAGCGCGCCCAGCGGGCAATCTGTTCCGGACCATTGCCATATTTCTTGTCGTCCGCTATGGCGTCGTCCAATGCAGCCAGTACCACGGCTGCGAAAAGTTTACGTGCACGGTTGCCTTGCTCATTGTTAAAGGCTGTGCCGTCAACGAAATCCTTCATTCGTCGTCCTTTCCATTATTCTTGCTCTTGTCTTTCCGGCGTGACGTCCCTTATGGCGAAGTCGAGGCGATTCGGATACCCTGTAATTGCATGGCTTGTATGCAAAATGCGCATGGCATTCTGCACCCGCAGCACGAGATATCGTTGTCTTGTCACCACCCATCCCGCCAGATATAGGGAGCGTCAACAAATCATCAACCTTTCGCCATGGTCCGCCTAGATGCCTAAAATCAACGGAAACGAAATCCGCCCCGGAAACGTTCTGGAGCATAACGACGGTCTGTGGGCGGCTGTCAAAGTCGATCATGTGAAACCTGGCAAGGGCGGGGCTTTCGCTCAGGTGGAACTGCGCAACCTGCGAAATGGTTCCAAATTGAATGAAAGGTTCCGCAGCGCCGACAAGGTCGAGCGGGTACGTCTGGAGCAGAAAGACCAGCAGTTTCTCTATGAAGATGCGGGCATGCTGATCGTGATGGACACCGAAACCTATGAGCAGGTGCAATTGCCGGTGGAGCTATTGGGAGAGCGCCGTCCGTTTCTGCAGGACGGAATGACCATCGTTGTGGAATTCTACGAAGACGAGGCGCTGAACGCCACATTGCCGCAGAAGGTGACCTGCAAGGTGGTCGAGACCGAACCGGTGGTGAAGGGCCAGACGGCGGCCAATTCCTTCAAGCCGGCCGTGCTGGACAATGGCGTCAAGGTCATGGTGCCGCCGTTTGTCGGTCAGGACGAAGACATCGTGGTCAATACTGAAACCATGGAATACGCCGAGCGCGCCTGATCTGTCCGCTCAGGCGTCTGTCCGCGTGACGGTGGCGTCGCCGGCGGCCATGTCGCCCACGGCGCGGTCATAGCGCAGGTAGGCCAGCCCCCTGTCCGCCGACCGGCTGAGCAAGGTACCTGCGACCTTCCCGTTCGAGAGGATTTCGGTGCCCACCTCTGCCGGACCCGAAACGCTGACCTGTGCAAGCCCTTTGCGCAGGTCGGTTTTGTGCTTCATCCGTGCGGTCACCTCTTGCCCGACATAGCAGCCCTTGCGGAAATCGACGCCCGAGAGGCGTTCGAACCCGACCTCGAGGATGAAGGTGTCAGGTGTCAACTCCACCCCAGTCTCCGGGATCAGATGGGCGACCCGCAGTGCTGTCCAGTCGATGCTGTCGTCCTCCTGCGGTGTTTCGCGATACGCGCGCCAGCCGAGGGCCGGGTGCCGGGGGTCGGCGAACCCGTCTTCCGGCATGTCCTCCACACCGCGGTGCAGATGGAGCGGGGCCGTTTCAATCGTCACATTGGCCCGCAGCTTGTACATGGTCAGTCGCTGGCTCAGCATGTCGCCCAGGCTTTCCGCGACGTCGAGCAGAATGCCTTCTTCCGCAGGGACCAGGAAGAAGTCCGCAATATATTTACCCTGCGGTGTCAGAAGAGCGGCATAGACGAGGCCTTCGGTGAGCCGCTCGACATCATTGGTGATCAGCCCCTGCAGGAAGTCCCGCGCGTCGGGGCCGGTGATCTTCAGGATGCGACGTTTGGTCATGTGGGCCTCCTCTTTGGGCGATGAATGTCATATAGAGAGCCCGCCGCCAAGAAGAAGAGGGTGGGCGAGAGGGAAAGACGCATGCGGGCACCGATCTCGGTGGTGATACCAACGCTGAATGCCGAAGCGCAGCTGGGCGGCTGCCTCGCAGCACTTGTGCCGGGGCTGGAGGCTGGCCTGATCCGCGAGCTGATCGTGAGCGACGGCGAGTCCGAGGACGCGACGGTTGCGGTGGCCAGGGCGTGGGGCGCCGAGGTGGTGACCGGCCCGCCCTCACGTGGGGGGCAGCTGGCGCGGGGCTGTGATACGGCGCAGGGGGCGTGGATCCTGATCCTGCATGCGGATACGCAGCTGCGGAGTGGCTGGGTCGGGCCTGTTATCCTGCATTTGGATACGCGGCGGGCCGGCTGGTTCCGGCTGGCCTTCGCCCGTGGCGGTCTGGCCGGGCGCATTGTTGCCGGCTGGGCCAACCTGCGCAGCCGCATGGGGCTGCCCTATGGCGATCAGGGACTGTTGCTGCCCAGGGCGCTCTATGCAGATGTTGGGGGCTATCCGGACCAGCCACTCATGGAGGATGTGGCCCTGGCGCGCGCGCTCAAGGGCAAACTCATGGGCATTGACGCGGTGGCTGAGACCAGCCCTGCCCGCTATCACGCACAGGGCTGGCTTCGGCGGGGGGCGCGCAACCTCTGGACCCTGCTGAGGTATTTTTCCGGTGTGTCGCCGGACCGTCTGGCGCAGAGCTATCGACGTTGAAGAGCGCCTCGCGCAGCGGCGGTCTTCGTGATTGACCACCTGCGTTTCGGGGCTAGAGTGGCAGCACGCCAAAAAGGACAGCCCTTATGCCCCAAATGCCCAACGTCCCTTCCGGACGCGGATATCTTGCGATACCGGGACCCTCGGTGATGCCCGAGGCAGTGCTCTCCGCCATGCACCGGCCCGCGCCCAATATCTATGCGGGTGAGCTGCCTGAGATGATGCCGGGCATTGTGGCTGATCTGAAACGGGTGGCGCGGACCGATGGCCATGTGGCGATCTACATCGCCAATGGGCACGGGGTCTGGGAGGCGTCGCTTGCCAATGTGATCGCGCCGGGCGACAAGGTGCTCGTGCCCTCCACCGGCCACTTCGGCATGGGCTGGGCGGGCATGGCCGAAGGGCTCGGCGCAGAGGTCGAGGTGATTGACTTCGGCAAGGCGGCCCCGATGGAGATGGCGCCCATCGCCGAGGCGCTGGCAGCCGACACCATGCATCGGATCAAGGCGGTGCTTGCGGTGCATGTGGACACCTCTAGCTCGGCCCGCAACGACATCGCGGCCCTGCGCGCGACCCTGGACGCGGCAGGGCATCCGGCGTTGCTGATGGCCGATTGCATCGCCTCGCTGGGCTGCGATGTCTTCGAGATGGATGCGTGGGGTGTCGATGTGATGGTGGCAGGCTGTCAGAAGGGGCTGATGGTGCCGCCGGGCGTCGGGTTCGTCTTCTTCAATAACAAGGCTGCCGATGTGCGCGCCGCGATGCCACGGGTCAGCAACTATTGGGACTGGCACCCGCGGGCAGAGCCGGATGACTTCTGGCAATACTGGAACGGCACCGCGCCCACACATCATATCTATGGGCTGCGGGCGGCGCTCGATCTGATCCACGCCGAGGGTATGGAGGCTGTCTGGGCGCGGCACGAGCGACTGGCGCGCGCCATCTGGGCCGCCTGTGACGCCTGGGGCCGCGAGGGGTCATTGCGGATGAACATGGCGGACCCGAAAGACCGCAGCCGTGCGGTCACCTCGCTGCGTCTTGACCCGCCGCTGGCCAGCGACCTGCGGGCCTGGACCGAGGCGCATCTGGGCCTGACGCTCGGCATCGGTCTGGGCATGGTGGACAAGGCGGATCCCGCCTGGCACGGCCATTTCCGGCTCGGTCACATGGGACATGTGAATGGGCAGATGATCATGGGGCTTCTCGGCGGGATGGAGGCGGGCATGTGCGCCCTCAACATCCCGCATGGACCCGGCGCGCTTGCTGCTGCGGCTGCGGTGATCGGCGAGGTCAGCGCTTAGGCGCGATGGCCCAGCGGGCCTCCTCGGCGCGGCGGCGCTGGTCCAGCCAATCCACCCAGCGGTTCACCGCGAGGCCCAGGAATATTGCCGCGATCAGCCCCCAGATCGCGAAGAGAAACAGCAGGATCCAGGTCAGATTGACCCCAAACATCACGATGCAGGCCGTGGTGTAGTTCGGCGCCCGCCCGAGCTTGTCTCTGTCCATATCGTGTCTCATCCGTTGCCGCTTCTGCGGAGTATAGACCACCAGTGGCGCGCGTCAGCCCATTTCTACGGCGCGGACGGCGACGGGCAGGATCTCGGTCAGGATGTCGAGCTGCGCGGGCGTGCCGCAACTGATCCGGATGCAGCGGTTTTGCGGCGCGGCGAGCGGCATGCGGATGAAGACCCCGCGTGACACCATCTCGTAGAGCACCGCCTTGGCGTACTCCGGGCCACCGCCGCAGTCGATGGCGACGAAGTTGGCCGCCGACGGGATCGGCTTGAGGCCGTTCTTGCGGGCGATGTCCGCGATCCGGTTGCGCGAGGCCACAATCCGCGCCTGCACCGATCGCAGCCAGGTCTGATCATCGAGGGCCGCAAGCGCACCTGCCTGTGCGGCGCGGTTCATGCCGAAATGGTTGCGCACCTTGTCGAAGGCCGCAATCAGATCCGGTGCACCGATGGCATAGCCCACACGCGCGCCTGCCAGCCCGTAAGCCTTTGAAAAGGTGCGCATCCGGATCACACGCGGGTCATCCATCGGAAGCGGCAGGGCGACGCCTTGCGGGGCGCACTCCAGATAGGCTTCATCCAGCACCAGAAGCGTGCCCTCCGGCAGATGCTGAAGTGCAGCCACGATATCCGTGCCGTCATGTGCGGTGCCCATCGGGTTGTCTGGGTTGGCGAGGTAAACGAGCTTGGCATCGACCTCGGCGGCCTTTTTGAAGAGTGCGTCAACATCTTCCTTGTCGTCGCGGTAGGGCACCTTGTGCAGGACACCGCCATAGCCTTCCACGTGATAGTTGAAGGTCGGATAGGCACCATCGGATGTCACCACCGCATCGCCCGGGGCCACCATGATCCGGACGAGATAGCCCAACAGCCCGTCGATCCCTTCGCCCACCACGATCATATCCGGCGTGATGCCGTGATGATCGGCGAGTGCCTCGCGCAGCTCAAAGCTTTCGGGATCGCCGTACATCCAGTGCTGCGTCTCAGCCATGGCACGGATCGCGATGGGCGAGGGGCCGAATACGTTTTCATTGGCCCCGAGCCGCGCGTCGAAGAGCCGCGCGCGCGCGCGCTCCTGTGTTTCGGGGCCGACGAAGGGCACGGTGTCGGGCAGGGATTGGGCAAGGGAGGTCAGGCGGAATTCAGTCATGGCGTCACATAAAACGGTGCTGCCCGGTTCGGCAAGAGCGTGACTTCCCCAACGTTTGTCTGGCTATTGCAGCGCTGCAACGGTCAAATGGGTCAAACAGCAGGAGGCTTCCGATGTCGCGTGTGACCGTCACTGTGACCGACCATATCGCCCACGTGCAATTGAACCGTCCGGAGAAGCGCAATGCGGTCGATCCGGAGATGTTCGAGGCGCTGATCGCCGCTGGCGCGGCGGTTGCGGGCTCAACGGCGCGGGCGGTTGTGCTCTCGGGGGCGGGTGAGGGGTTCTGCGCGGGCATCGACGTCGGCAGCCTGGGCGGGATGATCGGCAAGGACATCGAGGCGATGATCATGCCGCGCACCCATGGCGAGGGCACTACCAACCAGTGGCAGGAGGCGGCCATGGTCTGGCACCGGCTAGAGATCCCCGTGATCGCCGCGCTGCATGGGGTCTGTTTCGGAGCGGGCCTGCAGATTGCGCTGGGGGCGGATGTGCGGATTGCGGCGCCCGAGACGAGGCTGGCGGTGATGGAGATGAAATGGGGCATCGTGCCCGACATGGGCGGCATGGTTCTGCTGCCGCGGCTGGTGCGCTCGGATGTGTTGCGCAGGCTGGTCTATACCGCCACGCCGATTGACGCCGCACAGGCCGAGCGTTGGGGGCTGGTGACCGAGATTGCAGAGGATCCCCTGGCGGCGGCTATGGCGCTTGCCGGAGAGGTCGCCGGCAGGAGCCCCAAGGCGATCCGCGCGGCGAAGGCGTTGATTTCTGTTGCGGAACAAGAGGATACAGAGGCGGTGTTGCTGGCCGAGTCGCGCCTGCAGGCGGGGCTCATTGGCACACCGGAGCAGATAGAGGTGATCGCGGCGCAGTTTGCAAAACGCGCGCCGGTCTTTGACTAGGCAACGCTCAGGACATGAACTTGCGGCGCGCCTCCCTCGCGATTTCATAGCGGAGTTCGAGATCGGCCAGGATGCGCATGGCCGCCTTTCGGGCCTCGTCATCGGCGGCTTTGGCATAGGTCTGCCGCGCCGCGTCGAGCTGTTTTTTCAACTTGAATTCCGCCGGCAGCACGCCCGCTTCGGCCATGATCCGCATGCCGGTCGAGAGGGCTGCGTCTTCGGAAGCCTCGGCGGGGCGGTCGGGCAGGGGGACGCCTTCGCCTTTCAGCCCGCGCAACTGACCTGCGGCATGGGCCTTGGCGATCTGCCGTTCGACGAGAGAGCGAAAGCTGCGCATGCGCGCATCTTACCCCAATTCGGCGAGCCGCGCGAAGGCTTCCTTCAGCTTGCCCTCTTCTTCCTCGCGCAGGGCGAGGTTGGCGCGCGTTTCTGCGACGACCTCGGCCGGGGCCGAGGCGGTAAATTTCGGGTTGTTCAACCGCCCGCGGAGGCCACCAAGCTCTTTGCCCAACTTGTCGAGGGTCTTTTGCAGGCGCGCCTTTTCCTCAGCGATATCAATGATATCCGCTAGCGGCAGACCGAAGGTCGCGCCCGGAAGAGCGAGGGTCACCGTGCCTTTGGGGAAGCTATCCGTCTTGTCCAATGCCTCGACCCGGGCAAGACGTTTGATCATGGTCTCGTTGCGGTCCCAGGCCGCCCGGCCAGCGGCATCGAGATCGCTGACCAGCAGGGGCACATAGAGACCGGCGGGCACGTGCATCTGCGCCCGCGCCGAGCGGATCGCCTCGATGAGCGAAATCACCCAATTCAGTTCCTGATCCGCCGCCTCATCGACCAACTCGGCGGCCGTGTACGTGGGCCAGTCCGCATGCACCAACATCTTGTTTCTCTTGCCGGTTTCGCCCCAGAGCTCTTCGGTGATGAAGGGCATGATCGGGTGCAGCAGGATCATGCACTGGTCCAGCACCCAGGCCATCGTGGCGCGGGTTTCCTCGGCCAGATGCGCATTCGCCTCATCCTGCAGAAGCGGTTTCGACAGCTCCAGGTACCAGTCGCAGACCTTGCCCCAGACGAAGCTGTAGGCGGCGTTCGCAGCGTCATTGAACCGGTAGTCCGACAGCGCCGCGTCGATCTCTTCGCGCACCCGCCCGGTCTCGCCGATGATCCATTTGTTCACCGTCTGTGTCACGTCGGTATCGGGTCGGTTTTGCGTCGGTATTACGTCGGTGCGCGCCGCGCGCTGGGCAAAGACTTCGTTCATCTCTGCAAAGCGGCAGGCGTTCCACAGCTTGGTGCCGAAATTGCGGTATCCGGCGATGCGCTGGGTCGAGAGTTTCAGGTCCCGCCCCATGGCGGCCATGGCCGTGAGCGTGAAGCGCACGGCATCGGCGCCATATTCATCGACAAGGTCCAGCGGGTCGAGCACATTGCCCAAGCTCTTCGACATCTTCTTGCCGGTCTCGTCGCGCACGAGGGCGTGGACATAGACGGTGTCGAAGGGCTTCTGGCCGACCACGGCGTATTGCATCATCATCATCCGCGCGACCCAGAAGAAGATGATGTCGAAGCCGGTGATCAGCGTCGAGGTCGGGAAGTACTTCTGCAGCGCGTCATTGGCGGCGTCCGCTTCCGCATCGCCCGTCCAGCCAAGCGTGCCGATGGGCCAGAGCCCGGAAGAGAACCATGTGTCGAGGACGTCGGGGTCTCGTTCGATCTGTAGCGCAACGGTCCCTTCGCCGTCATTCAAAACACGGACCCACTCAGCTTGTGTTACATATGTACCATCGCCAGGGCGGTGCTTGCTCCCCTGCATAACTGTTGGGATATGAACCGAGATGTTGAAATTCGATCCGTAGATTTCGGCCGCTTTCTCGAGCGCTTCAGCCTCCGTCGCCGCGCAGATAGAAATCTTGCGCATCTTTGCCATTGCTTCGGCACGCGCAAGAAATGCGTTCCCGACAGCCGAAGGCTTCGATGCTTCACCTCGAAACTGCTTAGCCATATGCTCACGGAATGCTGTTCCAGGCTCAGCCAATGCCGAAGCGACCGCATCAATGTCTTCGGGGTGTGGCCCATACCAAACCGGAATCTGATGCCCCCACCAGAGCTGGCGCGAGATGCACCAGGGCTCGATGTTTTCCAACCAGTTGAAGTAGACCTTCTTGTCTTGCTCGGGGAAAATCTCGACCTCGCCCGAGCGCACCGCATCAATCGCGGGCTGCACGATCTTGGAGGTCTCGACAAACCACTGGTCGGTCAGCATCGGCTCGATGACAACCTTTGACCGATCGCCAAAGGGCTGCATGATCTTCTTGGCCTCGACGAGCGGCTCAAGGAACGGCTCCTCGACCGGCAGGAAGGCATCTTCGGGGTCCGGATTGGCGACCGGCACCATGACCGCCAGCCCCTCGCGGGTGATCTGTTCGACCACGCGTTTGCGCGCCTCGAAGCGGTCAAGCCCGCGCAGATCGTCCGGCACGAGGTTGACCGCATCGGCCTCCGCCTCGCTGAGCTCCCGCTCCCCCTGTGCCACGGCCATCGCAATCGCGGCGGCCTCAGCGTATGGCGCGCCGTCGTCGCGCATCGCGCCCTTCGTGTCCATCAGGCGGTACAAAGGAATGCCACCGCGCTTGGCGACCGCATAGTCGTTGAAGTCATGCGCCCCGGTGATCTTGACCGCACCCGAGCCGAAGTCCGGGTCCGGATATTCATCGGTGATGATCGGGATCAGGCGACGGTGCTCTTTCGGGCCCACCGGGATTTCACAGAGCTTACCGACAATCGGTGCATAGCGCGCGTCTGACGGGTGCACCGCAACCGCGCCATCCCCCAGCATCGTTTCGGGCCGCGTGGTGGCGATGGAGATGTAGTCGCGCTCCTCCCGCAGGACCACCTCCCCCTCTTCATTCTTCTCCAAATACTCATAGGTCTCACCGCCGGCCAAAGGGTACTTGAAATGCCACATGTGCCCGTCGACCTCGATATTCTCCACTTCGAGGTCCGAGATCGCCGTCTCGAAATGCGGGTCCCAGTTGACCAGCCGCTTGCCGCGGTAGATGAGGCCCTTTTCGTACATCTCGACAAAGACCTTGATCACGGCGTCATGAAAGTTCTGCCCGCCCGGCGTGTCACCCGGATCGCCCGGCGCACCCGACATGGTGAAGGCCTCGCGCGACCAGTCGCAGGAGGCCCCGAGCCGTTCGAGCTGGCTTCGGATATTGCCGCGGGATTTCACCTTTTGTTGCCAGACCCGCTCCAGAAAGGCATCGCGCCCCATCTCGCGGCGGCCGATATTGCCCTCTTTGGCGAGCTCGCGCTCGACCACCATCTGCGTGGCTATCCCTGCGTGATCCGTCCCCGGCTGCCAGAGCGTGTCGAACCCGCGCATGCGGTGCCAGCGCACCAGGATGTCCTGAAGCGTGTTGTTGAAGGCATGGCCCATATGCAGTGCGCCCGTCACATTGGGCGGCGGGATCATGATGCAGAAGGTCTCGGCCCCCGGGGCGGCATTGGCGCCCGCAGCGAAGGCGCCTGCCTGTTCCCAGGCGGCGTAGAGGCGGGCTTCGGCTGTCTGTGCGTCGAATGTTTTTTCCATCGGCATGGGCTCGTCCGTCCAAGATCTGATCAAGACGTGCTCTAACGAATGTCGCTGGCAAGGGGAAGGGGCGGGTCCCGCGTGACTGGACAAGTGAGCCGCCGCAGCTAAGGTCCGCTCAAACGCTAGTGCCCAAAGGAGCCTTTCCATGGAAAAATTCGGCCGGTCCCAGTCTGTCAAACGTGTTGAGGATGTGCGGTTTCTGACCGGGCAGGGGCGCTATGTGGATGATCTCGCTCCGGCGGAGGCGCTGCGGGCTTTTGTCTTTCGCGCGCCGGTGGCGCATGCGGTGATCACCGGGCTCGATGTCAGCGCGGCGCGCGCGGCGCAGGGCGTGCAGGCTGTGCTGACGGTCGAGGATCTGGAGGCGGCGGGGCTGAAGATCGACATGTTCGCGGCGACGGTCAAGAACCGCGATGGCAGCCCCGGGGCCGCCCCCGATCGGCCCCTCCTGGCCAAGGGCAAGCTGCGCTTTGTGGGCGAACCCGTGGCGTTCATCGTGGCCGAGACGCTGGAGCAGGCGCGCGATGCCGCCGAGCTGATCGAGCTGGAGTATGACGATCTGTCGGCCAAGATGGATCTGGCCGCAGGCGGGCCACTTGTGCATGAGGATGTGCCGGACAACCTGGCCTTCGACTGGGGCATGGGGGATGAGGCGGCCACGGCGGCTGCGTTCAAATCCGCGGCCAAGACCGTCAGCCTGGAGGTGGGCGACAACCGCATCATCGTCAGCTCTCTGGAGCCGCGCGGCTGTTACGCCGAGTGGGACGGCGACCGGGTGCATGTGTCGCTGGGCGGCCAGGGCGTCTGGGAGCAGAAAAACGCGATTGCGCGCGCGCTGGGGCTTGAGGCGGATCAGGTGCGTGTGACCAACCCCGATGTGGGGGGCGGCTTTGGCATGAAGGGGTTTCCCTATCCCGAGTATCCGCTGGCCGCCTATGCCGCGCGGCTGACCGGGCGCCCTGTGCGCTGGATGTCGGAGCGGACAGAGGCCATGCTGACCGACAACGCGGGCCGCGATCTGACCTCGACCGCCGAGCTGGCCTTTGACGAAAGCAATAAGATCATCGCCTATCGGGTGCACAGCCGCTGCAACATGGGCGCCTACAACAGCCACTTCGGGCAGTTCATCCAGAGCCAGCTGTTCAGCCGGGTGTTGATGGGGGTCTATGACGTGCAGACCACCTGGCTGCAGGTGGAAGGGATCTATACCAACACAACTTACGTGGATGCCTATCGCGGGGCGGGGCGGCCCGAGGCGATCTATGTGCTGGAGCGGCTGATCGACCGCGCGGCACGTGAGCTGGGCGTCGACCCGGTGGAGCTGCGGCGGCGCAATTTCATCAGGCCGGACCAGTTTCCCTATGCCACCGCGACGGGCGAGACCTATGACGTGGGCGACTTCGACAAGGTGCTCGACCGGGCGCTGGCGCAGGCGGATTTCAGCGGATTTGCGGCGCGGAAACAGACTGATGCAGGCAAGGGTCTACTGCGCGGCGTCGGTTTGTGTTACTATATCGAAAGTATTTTGGGTGATCCTAGCGAAGGCGCGAAGATCACGTTTAACGAGGACGGTACGGTGACGATTTTTGTGGGCACACAATCCACGGGCCAGGGGCACGAGACGGTCTTCGCGTCTTTCCTGGCCGATCAGACCGGTATTCCAGCAGAGAAAATCTTTGTGGTGCAGGGCGACAGCGACCTCATTGCGCGGGGGGGCGGCACCGGCGGCTCGCGCTCCGTCACCGTGCAGAACAATGCGACGCTGGCGACGGTGGCGCAGATCACGCAGGCCTTCACCGATTTTCTCGCCGATGAGATGGGCGTGCCCGCCTCCGAGATCGCCTTTGACGATGAACGCTTTCGCGCCGAGGGCTCGAACCTCACGCCGACCATGCTGGAGGTCGCCGAGATGGCCCGCGCCCAGGGCCGCGACGATCTTCTGATGCACGAGGCGCGCGAGACGCTGCCCGCGCGCAGCTTTCCCAACGGCTGTCATGTTTCAGAGGTCGTGGTGGACCCGGAGACTGGCGTCGTGATGGTGGACCGCTATACCGTCGTCGACGATTTCGGCAACCTTATCAACCCCATGCTGGCGGAAGGTCAGGTGCATGGCGGGGTGGTTCAGGGGATCGGGCAGGCGATCACCGAGCATGTTGTCTTCGATGAGGACGGTCAATTGCTCACGGCATCGTTCATGGACTATGCCTTGCCGCGCGCCGATGACGTCCCCAATATTTCATTCACATCGGAACCGGTGCCGTCGACCGCCAACATCATGGGGATGAAGGGGTGCGGCGAGGCCGGTACGGTGGGCGCGCTGGCTGCCGTGGCAAACGCGGTGCAGGACGCGCTCTGGGAGCGGGGGGTGCGGCAGGCGGATATGCCGTTCACGCCGCACAAGGTCTGGGAGTTGTTGAACGGTGAGCCCATCGCGGCGGAATAACAGATGGCTCGGCTGGCTGCGCAGCAGGTTCTGGCGCCGGCCCGACAGCGATTTCGGCCCGCGCCGGGGGCCTGTCGTTCATGTGGTGATCCTCGATGGCACGATGTCCTCGCTGGAGCCCGGGTGCGAGACCAATGCGGGGCGCGCCTATCATCTCTGCCGCGAGGTGGGCAGCCCGCTGTCGATCTACTATGAACCCGGGCTGCAGTGGAGCAGCTGGCGCTCGGCCATGGACGTGATGATGGGGCGGGGCATCAACCGGCAGATCCGGCGGGCCTATGGCTATCTCGCGTCGCGCTACCGTCCGGGCGACAAGATCTTCCTGATGGGCTATTCGCGCGGGGCCTATGCGGTGCGCAGCCTGGCCGGTGTGATCGACCTGATGGGCCTTCTGAAGGCCGAGGACGCAACCGAGCGGAACATTCGCGACGTCTATCGCCATTACGAGGGCGACCCGTCCAGCCCCTGCGCGCAAGCCTTTGCCGAGGCTCATTGCATGCGGGGCATCGAGATCGAGATGATCGGGGTGTGGGACACGGTGAAATCGCTGGGGTTCAATGCGCCGGTGCTCTGGCGGTTCAGCGAAAAGCGTCATGCGTTTCACAACCATCAGCTCAGCCACAACGTTAAGGCGGGGTTTCACGCGCTGGCGCTGGACGAGACGCGGGTGGCCTACAAGCCGGTGCTCTGGTCCTCGCCCGAGGGGTACCGCGGCCGGGTCGAGCAGGTCTGGTTCGCAGGCACCCATGGCGATGTGGGCGGGCAACTGGGTGGCTATGAGGCGGCGCGGCCTCTGGCGAATATCCCGCTGGTCTGGATGCTGGAACGGGCGCAGATCAACGGCTTGCCTCTGCCCGAGGGCTGGAGCGCGCGGTTGGCCCAGGACGCGACCGCCCCGATGCTGGGCACCTTCCGCGGCAATGGGAAATGGTTTGTGACCCGGCGTGCGCGCAGGATGCTGCTGGACCCGTCGGAGCGCGTACATGACAGCGTGACCCTGCGCCAGATGGCGCAACCGGCGCCGCGCGGCTGGCTGGGGTTTGGCAAGACCGTCTGAGCCGCCGTTCTTGCCTTGACCGGCAAAACCCATAGACTGAGGCGCAGGCGGTGCGAGGGGCGGGCTCGGTCCGGCGTCTCTGTGTCCGGGTCAGGGAGGGACAGGTATGCGTGAACGGGCTGAAAGACGGCGTGCTGCCCTGCCTGCGGGCCAGCGACCGGCGCGGCCCGAAGAGGGCGGACGCCATCAGAACGGGCAGGCGCCGGTTCAGCGTCGGCTGGCCCATCTGCAGGGGCTGGCAGATGCCTATGTCGCGCGGCAGCAGACGCGCGCAGTACCAGGGACGGCTGTGATGCAAGCCAAGCTGACGATCGTGGACTTCGACGACCCGAACACGTTCGATGCAAAAACGAAAACCAGTGAGCTGGAAGAGATCGCCGAGTATCTGCTGGAGGAGTTTGGCCTTGATTTCGAGGATGCGGGCGTCGGGAAAGGCGATATCGCAAAGGTTTTGAGGGAGTTGGCAGACAGCGGTGAGCACACGATGCGGGACTACGAAATCAAAGACCAAGTCCTGAGTTCTGTCGGCCATGTCTCCGGTGGTCTGAACGATGCCAACCTGCTCGAGGAGGCGCCGTCGGAAAATGCGGTGACAGGGACGGGTCAGCGGATCGGACACCGGTTCTTTCCTGGCGATGACTACCATCTGGTGGTCAAGCCGGCGATCAAGAGCGGCATTCCGATCAAGCATCTGAGGAGTCTGGTCAAGGACAAGACGGCGAAGAACTTTGATTTCTGGATCGACAAGGATGGTGAGATCTTTGTCGGCTCGAACGGGTCGGGCGGGCATGAACATGCAACCGGTTATTACCTGACACAAGACGACAAGGTGATAAAAGGGTAGGAGCCTCTGGATCTAATTGCGCCCGCCCGGCGCCATAAGGGTGCTGCGGGTGCAGCCGCGCGCGTGCCCGCCGGGCCGGGGCAGCTGGCTGCCCCGGCCCGGCGGGCCCCCCTCAGAACGGAAACCGGTGCAAATCGGGCGGCGGACGTTCGACTTCGGGCAGAAGCCCCACGTCCGCGCGCAGATACTCCGGCAGTTCGGTGCGGCCCCGCAGATAGGACCGGTGCCGCCGGGGTGGTCGCGCCAGGATGGCCACCAGCCGCAGCAAGAGGCCGCGCGACCGGCTGACGGGGATGTAGAATGATAAACTTGGCATCTTTGCTCTCCATGGATGATGGAAAGCCGCCACATGAGGGGGATTCATTAAAAAAGGCCGCATCATGAGGCGGCCTTCAGATTGGAAACCTGTCAGACCGCGTTAACGGATCATCGCGCCTACCCGGCGCAGTGGTGTAAACTGACAGTTCTTCATGTCTGACCTTTCAGGTTCAGGGTTTCCGTGCCGGGGGGAATAGCAGGCAACGCCGAGTCGCTCAACTGTCAATTGCAGCTTCGGTGCAAATACGCCGGCCATGGGAGGCGGGACTGGGCCACAGACCACACCACCGCCCTTTGATCTGGAACAAGGCCCGGCGCACGCGGCTGGTCTAGGCTGCGCGCGGATGCACGACATGGAGGGCGTCATGACCGTTCTGGTGGCCTATGCGAGCCTGGAGGGGCAGACCGGCAAGATTGCCGGTTTTGTGGCCGATCACCTGCGTCAGGCGGGTGTCGCCGTCGAGGTGTTCGACACCGCCGACAAGACCGCGCCGCTGGATGTGGACGGCTTTGAGCGGGCCGTGCTGGCCGCGCCGGTGCATGAGCGGCGTCATCCGCTGACTTTCGAGGTTTTTCTGGGTGCGCATCGAACGGAGCTGGAGGCGCGTCCGACGCTGATGCTGTCGGTCAGCCTCAACGCGGCCTTCGCGGAGGGGCAGGCGGAGGCCCAGGAGTATGTGACCGAAATGGAGATGCGCGCCCGCTTTGCCGCGACCCGCACGCTGCTGGTGCCGGGGGCGGTGCAGGCGGGCAGCTATGAGTATTTCGAGACGCAGATCCTGCGCCACGTGGTGCTGCGGGATTTCGATTATGATGTGAGCGACGGTCCGAAGGAGTTCACCGATTGGGCGGCGCTGCGCCAGGAGCTGGACGCGTTTGCCACGGCACCTTGATCGTGATGGGCCGGGCCTGTGCAGTCCGGTCGTGCGGGCTCAGCCCCGGGCCATGATGATGCAGGTGGTTGAGCCGGTGGCGTAGAGCTTGCCGTCCTCGATGCCACGGATCTCGCCATGGGCGACCCCGGTGGAGCGCCCGGTGTGATCCACCTCACCCAGACAGTCAATGGGCATGCCCAGCGGGATGGCCCGGGTGATGTTGATCTTGAATTCAAGCGTCGTATAGACCGAGCCGCGCGGCACTTTGGTCATGACCGCGCAGGCCATCGCGGAATCGAGCAGCGTGCCGTACCATCCGCCGTGGACCGTGCCCATCGGATTGGTCACGTTGAATTCCGGCGTGCCGCGAAAGACCACGCGGCCGCCCTGCACCTCATGCAGCCGGTACCCCAGGGTCTGGCCGATGGGCGGGCCGGGAAAGCGTCCGTCGAGGATGCCCTGCATGAACTCCAGCCCCGACATCGACAGGATTTCCGCCTGGCTGAGCAGATCGGCGGGCGAGGTGGCACTGTACATGGGGTGGCTCCGACACGGACGAGATGACGTGCGGGCAGCTAAGCGGCGCCGAAGCGCGGAGACAAGAGGTTACGCGACGTCGCGCACGCCGGTCGTGGCCAGGGTCACGCCGAGCGCGTGGCAGATCTCGCGCGTCATGTCGGGGCGGTTGAGCGTGTAGAAGTGCAAGCTTTCCACGCCCTCATCGACCAGATCGGAGCAAAGCTCTGTACAGACTGCTGTCGCCAAGAGGTCGTGCCGCTCGTCGCGGATCGCCGCATCGAAGGCCTGGTCGAGCCAGGCGGGGACGGTCGCGCCGCAGCGCAGGGCGAATTTCCGGGCGCTCTGCCAGTTGATGATCGGCAGGATGCCCGGGGTGATCGGTGCGGTGATGCCTGCCGCGGCACAGGCATCGCGGAAGCGAAGAAAGCTTTCGGCCTCGAAGAAGAATTGGGTGATCGCTTCGGCTGCACCCGCGTCGATCTTGGCTTTGAGCCAGTCGATGTTGGCCGCTTGCGTGGCGGCCTCAGGATGCTGTTCGGGGTAGGCGCCGACGCGCAGGGTGAACTGGCCCGATTGCGCCAGAGCCTCGATGAGCTCGACTGAATTGGCGAAGCCGTCCGGATGCGGGGTGAAGTGATCCTGTCCCTCGGGCGCATCGCCCCGCAGGGCGACGATATCGGTGATTCCGGCTGTCGCGAAGCGCTGGGCGATGGCAAGGGTTTCGGCCTTGGAGGCGCCCACGCAGGTCAGATGCGCGGCCACCGGCAGGCCGGAGGATTTGTGCAGTGTGTAGGCCGCGTCATGGGTCAGATCGCGCGTGCTCCCGCCCGCGCCGTAGGTGACCGAGAAGAAGCGCGGCTCCAGCGGCGCGAGAGCCTGCGCGGTCTCCCACAGCTTGAAGGAGGCGTCGATGGACCGCGGCGGAAAGACTTCGAAGGAAACGGAAGGGGTGGGCATGGCGATATCCTCTGGGGTTGCGCATCTTGTGCCACAGGCCGCTTCGTGAGACAAACTCATAACTCTCATCTTTAACATGAGCGCGCTATGCATATAGAATTTCGTCATCTGCGCACCATCCAGGCGATCCACGAGGCGGGTGGGCTGTCGCTGGCGGCGGAAAAGCTGCACATCACGCAGTCTGCGCTCAGCCATCAGATCAAGGGTCTCGAGGATCAGGCGGGGGTCGAGCTCTTCGTGCGGCGCTCAAAGCCCTTGAAGCTCTCGCCGGCGGGGCTGCGGCTCCTGAAGCTGGCGCAGCAGGTGCTGCCGCAGGTGCAGGCGCTGCAGGAGGAGTTCACCGGCTTGCGTGAGGGCAGCGCGGGGCGGATGCACATCGCCATCGAATGCCACGCCTGTTTCGAGTGGCTGTTTCCCGTGCTGGAGCGGTTTCGCAAGAACTGGGGCGAGGTGGATGTGGACATCCGGCCCGGGCTTGCCTTTGACGCGATGCCGGCGTTGCTGAAGGAGGAGGTGGACTTGGTGGTTTCCTCCGATCCGGAGGAGCTGCCGGGGGTGGAATTCATCGAACTCTTTGATTACGCGCCGGTTTTTGTGGCGGCGCGCGCGCACCCGTTGGCGCAGAACGCCTATGTCGAAGCGGAGGATTTTCGTGGCGAGACGCTGATCACCTACCCGGTGGAGCGCGCGCGGCTGGATGTCTTCAGCCAGCTTCTGATCCCGGCCAAGGTGGAGCCTGCGTCGATCCGGCAGGTGGAGCTGACGGCGGTGATCCTGCTGCTGGTGGCGTCGAATCGCGGGGTCTCGGTGCTGCCCGATTGGGTCGTGCGCGAGGTGAAATATTCCTCCGATTACATCACGCGGCCTCTGACCAGCGACGGCATCACCCGCAGGCTCTATGCGGCGGTGCGCAGTGACGATCTGAGCAAACCCTTCGTGCAGCAGCTTCTGGAGTTTGCGGGCGAGGAGGCGCGCAAGCTGCAGGCGGTCTGACCCACAGGCGGCCTGTCTCAGTCGAGGCCGAGCACCGACTTCACCGATCCCGCCGGGCTGAAGGACCAGTCGATGGGCGCGTTCTCCAGCAGGAACATGATCGAGTTTTGCGGCGGCAGCCCGATCCGCCCGAGCCGCTGCCGGACGTCGGTGTAGAGGGCCTCTTTCTGCGCCTCCGTCCGGCCGCCGAGCAGAGCGATTTCGATCACGATCGTCGCCCTGGGGTCGCGGTCGCCGAGAAAGCTGGGGTGGAAGATCATGTCCTCCGGCGCATAGCGGCAGATCAGGCAGAAGAAGTCATCCGGGTTGACGCCGCAGGTCTCGACCAGGCTGGCGTGCAGTTCGTCATTGATGGCGTGGCAGAGATCGCTGGGCAGGGTCTGTGGCACGTGGATCTTATTGAAGGGCATTGGGCGCTCCTGTTGCGGGAGGGGTGGGCAGGGGCCGCGCGGCTTGTGGTGCTATTTTGCCAGACGGGCGGCGCGTCCGCCGCGCCGTTTGCTCAGCTGTCCCTGGCGGGCGGGCAGTTCGGCCATCACCGCACGGCGCGCCTCGGGGCTCATCTTCGACCAGGCGGTGATCTCGTCAATCGAGCGCAAACACCCGGTGCAGAGCCGCGCGTCCGGGTGGATCACGCAGATCTTGATGCAGGGGCTTTCGACCTCCTCGCGGCGCCAGATGTCGTCTGTCATGGTCTATCCCTCACTGGCGGTGCGGATCACGCGCAGGCGGTCCAATGCGCCTTGCAAGATATATCCGGCGGCGACGTGATCAATGACCTCGGCGCGACGTTTTCGCGACGTATCCGCCTCCAGCAGTGCGCGTTCAGCGGCGACGGTGGAGAGGCGTTCGTCCCAGAAGGTGATGGGCAGGTCGAACCCCTCGGCGCGGTGGAGGTTGCGGGCAAAGGCGCGCGTGGACTGGCAGCGCGGGCCTTCGGTGCCGTCCATGTTGCGCGGCAGGCCGAGCACGAGGCCGCCGATGCGGCGTTCGGTCAAGATCGCCATGAGGCGGGCCGCATCCCGGGTGAACGTCTTGCGTTTGATCGTTTCCAGCGGCGTGGCGATGGAGAGGAACGTGTCAGAGACCGCGACGCCGATGGTCGCGGTGCCCAGATCGAGCCCGGCGAGGCTCTGCAGGGGGGGCAGGGCGGCGGCGAAACCCTCCAGATCGTCGTGGATCATTCGACGACCTGCGCCCGCTGACCGGCGCGCAGCAGCAGATCGAGCGCGCGGGTGTCATCGGCGAAGACCTCGACCGCATTGTCATAGACCGCGCGGGCCTGGCCCTGCTGGCCGAGAACGCCAAGCGCGGTGATGAGCTGCGCCCAGTCCTGCGCCGGCCCGCCTTCGGTGGCGAGCCGCTCCGAAAGGCCGGTGACCATACCTTCGATCATCTGCATCCGTTCGACGGGCGAGAGGTTTTCCGCGGCCTCGACGTCGGCGGCGGAGGGTCCGCGCCCGCTGCCAATCTCGGGGAGCTGATAGTTTACGCCGGCGCGGACCGCCATGTCTTCGATCTGGGCGAGGATCGGCGGGATCCAGGGCGCATCCTCGGGACCCGCGCGCAATAGCGCGTCCCAGGTGCGAAAGGCGGTGTCGGGGCGGCCCGTCTGTGCCATCATCAGCCCCATGTAGTAGCGCGCCGTTCCGTTTTGGGGCTCAAGCGCCAGGGCGCGTTGCAGCGCGGCCTCCGCTTCGGGCGAGACATAGCCGCCCGCGGCCACCACCAGCATATCGGCGAAGTCCGTGTGATCCGCTGCGGTGACGGCGTCGCCCTTGATGCGGATGACCTCCTGCTGAGCTTCGGCGGCGGCCCGGTAGTTGCCCAAGTTGGCCTCGTTCTGGGCGAGCAGGATATGGCCTTGCAGGTCGTCCGGGCGTTGCGCCACCGTCTCGCGGAGCTGTTTGACGAGGGCCACGTAGTCGGGGCTAGCGTCCTGTGGCAGCTGCGGTGCGGGCAGGCTGGCTTCGGCTTCGGCCTGGCTGGGGCGTTGGGTGCGGGCTTCTTCGGCAAAGGCGATCCGGTCGGCAAGGGACAGATCGCCGTAACCGGGTGCGCCAAGCTGCAGATACATGGCAATGCTGCCCGCCACGAGCACCAGGGCAATGAGGCCTGCGACCACGCCCGGCGCGCCCTTGCTGGCATCGGCGGCCACGGTGTCGGCCTGCAGGGCGGCATCGGCGGCGAGGATCCGGCGGGAGACTTCGGCGCGGACGCGGTCAGCATCCTCGGGGCTGATCACGCCGCGGGCGAGGTCCTTGTCGATCTCCTTCAACTGGTCGCGATAGACGCGCAGATCATAGGCGGCGGGCGGCACAGCCGCACCGCTGCGCGGTGCGCGCAACCCCAGGGCCAGCAGAACCGCGATGACCAGCGCGAGACCGCCCGCGAGGATCCAGAAGACTGTCATATGTGCCTCCTCCTTGGCCTCTTCACTTAGTCAACAATGGGCGCACACAAAAGGGGCAAACGCGCAAGTATGGCGGCCGCTGCCTGCGCGATTGTGCCGCGTGTCGCAAACCTGTTAGAAAGCGGCGCGCGCAGTCTCTCCTTTTTCCGCCAGTTCCGCAGAACAGGAGCCATCCGGCTGCGGGTTCGCAGGGGTGTGTGACAGGGGGTGATCCGGCCATGAAACGTTATTCCGTCTTTGCCGTGGCGCGCGAGGCTGCACGCTATCACACCGGCTGGGAGCGGGCGTGGAAGAAGGCGGAGCCGAAAGCCCGCTATGACGTGATCATCATCGGCGGCGGCGGGCACGGGCTGGCCACGGCCTATCACCTGGGCAAGCGCTTCGGCATCAAGAATGTCGCCATCCTGGAGAAGGGCTGGCTGGGCGGCGGCAACACCGGGCGGAATACGACGATCATCCGCAGCAACTATCTGCAGGATCCGTCGGCGGCGCTCTATGAAAAGTCACGCGCGCTCTACGAAACGATGAGCCAGGATCTGAACTATAACGTGATGTTTTCGCCCCGGGGCGTGATCATGCTGGCGCAGACCCACCACGAGGTGCGCGGCTATCAGCGCACGGCGCATGCGAACGCGCTGCAGGGCGTGAAAACCGAATTCATCGGGCCGCGCCGTGTGAAAGAGCTGGTGCCGATCATCAACATCGACGGTCCACGCTATCCGGTGATGGGCGGTCTGTGGCAGGCGCGGGGTGGCACGGCGCGGCATGATGCGGTGGCCTGGGGCTATGCGCGGGCCTGCTCTGACATGGGCATGGATGTGATCCAGCAGTGCGAGGTGACCGCCATTCGCCGTGAGGGCGGCAAGGTGGTGGGCGTCGACACCACGAAAGGCGCGATTGACTGCGACAAACTCGGCATCGTGGTGGCGGGCAATTCGGGCCATGTGGCGAGGCTGGCGGGGTTCCGGCTGCCGATCGAGAGTGTGGCGTTGCAGGCGCTGGTCAGCGAGCCGATCAAGCCCTGCATGGATGTGGTGGTGATGGCCAACACGGTGCACGGTTACATGAGCCAGTCCGACAAGGGTGAGATGGTGATCGGTGGCGGCACCGATGGCTACAACAACTACACCCAGCGCGGGGCGTTTCACCATATCGAGGAGACCGTGCGCGCGCTAGTCGAGACCTTCCCGATGGTTTCGCGGCTCAAAATGCTGCGCCAATGGGGGGGCATCGTCGATGTCACCGGGGATCGCTCCCCCATTCTGTCGAAAACGCCGTTGGAGAATGTGTTCATCAACTGCGGCTGGGGCACGGGCGGCTTCAAGGCCACGCCTGGCTCAGGCTGGGCGATGGCGGAATTGATGGCCAAGGGCCACGGGCCGCTGACCGATGCCTTCGGGCTGGAGCGCTTCCGCGAGGGGCGTTTCATTGACGAAAGTGTGGCCGCCGGGGTGGCGCATTGATGTCGGTCGCTGCCGCCACGATCTGCGGGTCCGGCCCTGATGCCGGCGCGGTTCGGTCCCCCGTTGGATCCGTGCGTGGTGCTGTGCCCTGCAGTGACCGCTGCGGCGGTGATCAGTCTCGCCGGAGCGGTCAGACCAGGACCGCCCGACAGGTGCCGTCAGTCGTGCGTTTTTTCACCCTGGCCGGCGGCGCTGCCGAAGGCGATCAGGCTGCCCACGTCCACCTCGCGCCCGCCGCGTGCGGCCTTGCGTTCGGCAATGCCCCGGCGCTCCCGCACCAGCATGACGATCGCGACCGCCGCGATCAGCCCAAAGACCAGAACGGCCATCATTTCCTTGCTCATCCGAGCCTCCTCTCATCCCGACTTGAGCCAAGCATACCGCGCTTGGCCGGTTTTGGCGATATGCCCCGCCTCTGGATTTTTTGGAACAAGGGACAGGCCTGCGGTGTTTCTTCTGCAAGCGTAAAGCAAAGAGGAGAAACATCATGTCGGATCAGACACAACAGAACTCGGGTGGTGGCAGCATGGGCCTCGCCTTTGTGGTCGGTATGCTCGTCGTTGTCGTGGGCATTCTGGCCTATTTCATGCTCGCGGGTGACGCAGGGCTGTCTGTCGAAGGGCCCGATACGGCCATCGAAGGGGCTGCGGAAGCCGTCTCTGGCGACTGACACGCGCGTCAAAGCTCAAGACAGCGCCGTGTGGACCATTTTGCGTCCGTGCGGCGTTTCACGTTTTTTGACCGGAATCCGGCCATCGGCACCTTTTGGCCAGCGTTTTTGCGGCGCTCCGGCTTCGCACCGCCCAAATGATCCGGGGATTTCTGCCGATATTGTTCCCGCGGCGCCATTGGCGACACTGGCCTCCCGTAACAAGGAGACTGACCAATGGCTGACTATACGACCCACAACTCTGATGGTGTCAGCGGCAAGGGCATCTTTATCGCGCTCGTGGTTATCGGCGCGTTCGTCTTCCTGCTGGCCGTTCTGGGCACGAGCACCGTTCCGCCAGATGGCGAAGGCGCTGCCGACCCGGCTGCCATCGAAACGGCTCCCGCAGCACCGGCTGATCCAACAGCCCCGGCTGTCGTGGAATAATAAAGACTTTCCTCCCCTGACCGCAGCAGGCGGGCGTCTCTTGGCGCCCGCCTTTTTGCTGCGCGCGCGCATGTCCCCCGGAGCCTGCCCATGCTGATCCTCACCTGTCCTGTCTGCGGTGTGACCGCCGAGGAAACCGAATTCCACGGCGGCGGCGAGGCGCATCTCACCCGGCATGGCCCCGGCAGTTCCGACGATGACTTCGAGGATTACCTCTTCATGCGGGAAAACCCGCGCGGGGTGCATTTCGAGCGCTGGCGTCATGTCTATGGCTGCGGCAAGTGGTTCCACGCCGCGCGCTGTACAACCACGCTCGAGGTCTTCGGCACCTACCCGGCTCAGACCACCGAGCCGCCCAAGGATCTGCAAAAAACGATCTCGAAGAAACGCCCCGGCTGGACGTGGAGAGATCTCGCATGATCCTTCATTCTTCTAAAAATACTCAAATCCCGACACCGACCAACCTGCGGACCTCTCGACCATGAGCACACGTCTGGCCACCGGCGGCCGCCTTCTGAACAAGGGCAAGCCGCTGCAATTCACCTTCAACGGCAAGCGTCTGCGCGGCTTTGAGGGCGATACGCTCGCCTCGGCTTTGCTGGCCAATGACCAGGTGCTGGTGGGGCGCTCGTTCAAGTACCACCGCCCGCGCGGGATCGTCGCTTCGGGCGCCGAAGAGCCGAACGGGCTGGTGAACCTCGGCGAAGACGGCACCTTCGAGCCCAACCAGCGCGTCACCACAACCGAGCTCTTCGAGGGCCTTTCGGCGGAGAGCCAGAACCACTGGCCGAGCCTCGAGTTCGACGTGGGCGCGATCAACACCAAGCTCAGCCGGTTCCTGCCCGCGGGGTTCTACTACAAGATGTTCATCCATCCGCGGCCGCTGTGGAAACATGTTTACGAGCCCTTTATCCGGCAATCCGCAGGCCTTGGGCGCGCGCCGAAAGTACCGGACGCGGACACCTACGAACACTTCCATTTCTTCTGCGATGTCATGGTGATCGGCGGTGGCGTGGCGGGGCTGCAGGCGGCGAAGGCCGCCGCTGTGACAGGCGCGAAGGTCCTGCTCGTCGAACAGACCGCCCAATGGGGCGGGCGCGCGCCGGTCGATGGTGGCACCGTCGACGGCAAGCCTGTGGACAACTTCGTGGACGAAATGATCGCTGACCTCGAAGCCATGCCCAATGTCACCCTGCGCAAGCGGCTGATGGGAGCAGGCGTCTATGACCACGGCTATGTGCTGGGCTATGAGCAACTGCGCGATCACGCGCCGGAGTCGTCCGGCCCGCGCCACCGCCTCTGGCGCGTTCGGGCGGGTCATGTCGTGACCGCCGCAGGGGCCATTGAGCGGCCTTTGTCCTTTGCGGGCAATGACATCCCCGGGGTGATGCTGGCCTCGGCGATGCGCGACTATGTGGTCAATTACGGCGTCTCTGCGGGCGACCGTACCGTGGTGGTGACCAACAACGATGACGCGTACCTGACCGCCTTTGCGCTCGAAAATGCAGGGCTGCGCGTGCCGGTGATCCTCGATGCGCGGGTTCTTGCGACGGACAGCCCGGCGATGGCCGAGGCCAAGGCGCTGGGCATCCGGGTGATGATGGGGCATGGCATCGCCAAGGTGCAGGGCGGCAAGCGTGTGACCGGTGTGGGCATCTGTTCCCAGGCGGGCGAGGGCGCGGTGTTGGAAGAGGTGGCCTGCGACGCGGTGGCGATGTCGGGCGGTTGGTCCCCGGTGGTGCACCTGTGGTCGCATTGCGGTGGCAAGCTTGTTTGGGACGAGGCGCAGGCCCACTTCCGTCCGGATGTGGACAAAGCGCCCACCGGAGCCGCGGGCGAGGCCTTTGTGAGCCCTGCGGGGGCGGCGGCGGGCGACTTGCGGCTGGCCGCTGTGCTGGGGAGTGCGGATCAGGCGGGCAAGGCGGCGGCCGAAGCCGTCGGCTTCAAGCACACGCGCGCCAAAGCGCCCGTCGGCGAGACGCCGGAGGAGGCGCCGATGATGCCCGTCTGGCTGATGCCGCAGGGCGCGGGCGCGGCGCTGCGCAGCAAGGCCTGGCTCGACTATCAGAACGACGTGAAGGTTTCGGACGTGCAACTGGCCGCGCAAGAAGGGTTCGAGAGCGTCGAGCACGCCAAACGCTATACGACCCTCGGGATGGCGACGGATCAGGGCAAGCTGAGCAACATCAACGGGCTGGCGACCCTCGCGGGCGCGCTGGGGAGCAACATCCCGGACGTGGGGACAACCACCTTCCGCCCGCCTTATACGCCGATCTCCATGGGCGCGATTGCCGGCGAGGCGCGGGGCGCGGTGTTTCAGCCCATCCGCCGCACGCCGATGCACGACTGGCATGACGCCAACGGGGCGGAGTGGGAGCCAGTGGGCCAGTGGCGGCGGCCCTATGCTTATGTGCGTGAGGGCGAAAGCACCCATGACGCGGTGATGCGCGAGACGAAGAATGCGCGCGAGAACCTCGGGCTGCTCGATGCCTCGACGCTGGGCAAGCTGATCGTGAAGGGGCCGGATGCGGGGCGCTTCCTCGACATGCTCTACACCAACATGATGAGCACGCTGAAACCGGGCAAATGCCGCTATGGGCTGATGTGTTCGGAAAACGGCTTCCTGATCGACGACGGTGTGGTGGCGCGCATCGACGCGGACACCTTCCTTTGCCACACCACCACCGGCGGCGCCGAGCGTATTCACCAGCATATGGAGGAATGGCTGCAGACCGAGTGGTGGGACTGGAAGGTCTGGGTTGCCAATGTGACCGAGCAATATGCGCAGGTGGCCGTGGTGGGCCCGAACGCGCGGAAAGCCTTGGAAAAACTTGGCGGTATGGATGTCTCGAAAGAGGCGCTTGGTTTCATGGAGTGGGCTGACGGCGAGTTGGCGGGCTTCAAGGTCCGGGTCTATCGCATCTCCTTCTCGGGTGAGCTGAGCTATGAGATCGCCGTCGACGCCGGGCAGGGACAGGCCTTCTGGGATGCGCTCATGGTCGTGGGCCACGATCTGGGCGTGATGCCCTACGGCACCGAAGCGCTGCACATCCTGCGCGCCGAGAAGGGCTTCATCATGATCGGGGATGAGACCGATGGCACGGTGATCCCGCAGGATCTGGGCCTCGACTGGGCGATCTCGAAGAAGAAGGACGATTATCTGGGCAAGCGCGCGCAGGCGCGGACCCATATGACCGACCCGGAGCGCTGGAAGCTGGTGGGCCTTGAGACGCTCTCGGGGGCGGTGCTGCCCGATGGGGCCTATGCGGTGGGTGAGGGTGTGAACGCCAACGGTCAGCGCACTGTCATCGGGCGTGTGACGTCGAGCTATCATTCGCCGAACCTCGGAAAGGGGATCGCCATGGGGCTGGTGCTGCACGGGCCGGACCGGATGGGCGAGGTGCTTGAGTTTCCGGGGACGGAAGGCGCGACCTTCAAGGCGCGGATCGTCGATCCGGTGTTCTATGACAAGCATGGGGAGAAGGCGAATGTCTGAGCCAGTGACGGCGCTCGGGGGTGTTGCTTCCGATGCAGGGATCGCGGCGATTGCTGAAGCGCCCTTGCAGGGCATGATCACCCTGCGTGGAGACCTCTCCGCCAGTGCGGTGAAGAAAGCGGCCAAGGCCGCATCGGGCGTCGATCTTCCGGGCGCGGGGATGGCGCATATGGACGGCGAGAGCGGTCTCTGCTGGATGAGCCCGGACGAGCTCCTGGTTCTGTGCCCCTATGCGGAAGCTGCGGAGAGGCTGGAGCGCTTGCAAACGGCGCTGGCCAAGACCCATGCGCTGGCGGTCAATGTGTCGGACGCGCGGGCGTCTTTCACGGTGAGCGGACCGCGTGCGCGTGAGGTGATGGGCAAGCTCTGCCCGGTCGATCTAGCGCCAGATCGGTTCACGCCGGGCATATTTCGACGCACCCGGATGGCGCAGGTGCCGGCGGCCTTCTGGATGGACGATACTGAGCGCTTTCGGATCGTTTGTTTCCGATCCCAGGCCCAATACGTCTTTGATCTGCTGACTGTCGCGGCGCAGCCCGGATCTGAAGTATTTTGTTATTGAAATACAGCGCCGTCGGGTTGACCTCCCCCGCCGTTCCCGAGACCTTAACCCCGGCGCGCATCAGGCCCGAGAGCCTGTGATCACGCGGCGCGTGGGTTTTGTTGGGGGCATTCAGATCATGAAACATATTGCAGGCGCAGCCTGTCTTCTTGCGATATCCGCGATGGCGGCACCGCTGGCGGCGGCGGAGAGGGTCTATGACTGCACCGCCTCTTTCAACACCACACGGGGGTTCATCGCCCCGCGGGTCATCTTCTTTGTGGATGCGCAAAAGGGCACGGTACGGGTGCTGGACGGCATCATCCAATCGGCCGCGGGTGAGCCGCTGGCGGCGAAGCTGGCCAAGCGGTCGGACAAGGTGCATCGCATCGACTGGGAGGTCAGAAACCTGCCCACGCAGGCCGGGGCGATCAATGTGAAATACCGGGCCAATCTGAACCATGCGGCGCAGACCTAAACCATGGAGGCAGGGGTCGCCGGCTATGACAACGATGCCCGGGGCCAGGGCAGCTGCAAACTCGCGAACTAGGCCAATGCGGAGGTTTCGTCTGCCCGTGGGGCGTTTTGTGAGGGCGGTCCTGATGGTGGCTGGTCTTGTCGGGGCAGAGGGGTCCGACGCTGCCGCGCGGGGGGTGCTCTATGACTGCGATATGAACCCGAACCAGCGCAATGACTTCTGGATCTCCACCAAGATCGGGATTGTTCTGCTCGACAGCGGGGGTGTGGTGGTGTCGGACGGGGTGACGCTGGCCTATGGGGTCGGCACCGTTCCCGGCACGCTGGTGCGCCAGTCCGAGCGTGAACTCCGCGTGTCCTGGCGGTTGGAGGGTGGGTTGCGGCAGCGTGACGACCGGGAGGTCATCCTGCCCACGGCGGAATATGCCGCGACAATCTCGAAACCGTCGCACCGGATTACGGTGCGGGGCAAGCTGCCCGGTCATCGCGGCAGCTTTCACGGGCGTGGGCAGTGCAAGCCGCGGGCGGAGTGAGCGCCTTGCCATGAGGTTCGGGGCCCGGCAGCGGTGAAAACCGCTCCTGCGGAACTTTTTGAGCCCGTTAACACTTGATCTCCGGAGCGGCTGCGCTTCATGTGCAGTACACCCAACTGAAATGACCAAAGGGGGCCCGACATGGCTTTTTCACTTCCTGATCTTCCTTATGCGCATGATGCCCTGGCATCCAAGGGCATGTCCAAGGAGACGCTGGAGTATCACCACGATCTGCACCACAACGCCTATGTCACCAACGGCAACAAGGCCATCGAGGGCACCGAGTGGGAGGGCAAATCGCTCGAAGAGATCATTACCGGGACCTATGACGCGGGCGCTGTCGCGCAGAACGGAATTTTCAACAACATCAGCCAGTTGTGGAACCACAACCAGTTCTGGGAGATGATGGGCCCCGGCGACAGCGCGATGCCGGGCGAGCTGGAGAAGGCGATCACCGAGAGCTTCGGCTCCGTCGACGCCTTCAAGGATGAGTTCAAAGCGGCAGGTGCCGGCCAGTTCGGGTCGGGCTGGGCATGGCTTGTGAAAGACAGCGACGGCAGCCTGAAGGTCACCAAGACGGAGAACGGGGTGAACCCCGTGTGCTTTGGCCAGACCGCCCTGCTGGGCTGTGATGTGTGGGAGCATTCCTATTACATCGATTTCCGCAACAAGCGGCCCGACTATCTGACCAACTTCCTCGACAATCTGGTGAACTGGGAGAATGTCGCCTCCCGCATGTGAGCGACGTCGCAACCTGGTCCAAGGCCTCGCCCTTTTGGCGGGGCCTTTTTGCTTGTGATGGTCCGCGTTTGAGATCACACCTGTGCCGGAAGGAGGGTCGTGATGCTCAGTGAGCCAGCCAAGGGCGTTGCGGCGATGGTCGGAACCTGCACGATCTGGGGGCTCTCCTCGCTCTACTACAAGCTGCTTGCGGATCTGCCATCGGCGGAGGTTCTGTCGCACCGGATGATCTGGTCGCTGGTCTTCTTCGGCATCGTTCTCGCCGTTCAGCGGCGGTTGGGCGCCGTGATCCGGGCGATCAATAGCTGGCAGGCCTTTTGGCGGGTGGCGCTGGCCGCGCTGATGATCGGCATCAACTGGTGGCTCTTCATCTGGTCGGTGCAAGTCGGGCAGATCACGCAGAGCTCGCTGGGGTACTATATCTTTCCGCTGGTGGCCGTGGTGATCGGGCGCGTGGTCTTTGGCGAACGACTGTCGCGCCTGCAATGGCTGGCCGTCGGGCTGGCGACGGCGGCGGTCGCGATCCTGACCTTCGGCCTGGGAGTGTTTCCGTGGATTGCGCTGACGCTGGCGGTGACGTTCGGGATCTATGGGCTTCTCAAAAAGCAGCTGGCGGTGGGGCCGGTGGTGTCGGTCACGGCGGAAGCGCTGCTTCTGGCGCCCCTCGCCGTGGTGGTTTTGTTGCAAACCCATCACAATGGCGGCACCTTCTGGGGCGGCGATGTACAGCGGTTTCTGCTGCTGACGCTCTCCGGGCCGCTGACCGCCGTGCCGCTCATCCTCTTCTCTTACGCCGCGCGACGGCTGACCATGACGAGCATCGGGTTGTTGCAATATCTCAACCCGACGCTGCAGTTTGCCTGCGCGGTTTTTGTCTTCGCCGAGCTGTTCGGAGCGTGGCATGTGGCTGCCTTTGCGCTGATCTGGACGGCGCTCGCGCTCTACTCCGGGGTAGCCTGGCGTCAGGACAGGGCGCGGCGCAGCGCGGCGCGTGCAGCCGCCGTGTCCGGCACGGCGGTGTAGAAGTCATGCAGGCTTGCATCGGCAAAGCCCTGATCGGTCACATGCTGCATCAGCGACATTAAGAGATCCCAATAGCCGTTTGTATTCACGAGAAAAATCGGCTTCTTATGTAGTCCGAGTTGACGCCATGTGAGCACCTCGAAAAGCTCGTCGAGCGAGCCTGCACCGCCCGGCAGGACCACCACCGCATCGCAGTTCATGAACATCACTTTCTTGCGCTCGTGCATGGTTTCGGTGACGACATAGGAGGTCAGATCGGTCTTGCCGACCTCCCAGGCCACAAGGTGTTCAGGGATGACGCCGAAGGTCACGCCTCCCGCTGTCTGGGCCGAGCGGGCGACTGCTCCCATCAGCCCCACATCACCGGCGCCGTAGACAAGCCGCCAGCCTTCCTCGGCCAGCGCCGCGCCTAGATTTTCGGCCTCTGCAAGGTAGGCGGCGTCGTTGCCGGGGCGGGAGCCGCAGTAGACGCAAATGGATTTTGGCTGCATTGATAGGGTCCTTGCCTTTGAAATGAATAGCAAAACGGCGAGCGGGGTTTTGACCGGTGATAGAGCAGTTGATATGTAGGCTCAACGCCCACGCCGGGCCCCGGGCGGGCAACATCTGTGAAAGAAGAGAACGGTATGCAGGACGAGGGCACTGAGGTCGGATCAGGTGGGCCACGACGGTGGCTCGCCGGTGTCGTCGTGATCGGCGCGCTTGCCGCCGGGCTCTTTCTGACAACCAGCCGCGAGACCGGACCCTCGGGCGAAGAGCCTGTGGCAACGGTTGTGCCGGAGGCCTCGGCGCCGGGGGAGGCGGCGGTTCCTGCACCAGTGGCGGAGGCCCCCGTGACAGAGGAGCCGGCGCCTGCCGAGGTGGCGCAAGCGCCCGAGACCGTGGCACCGACAGTCGACGAGGTGCGGTTGGAAAGTGACGGGATCGCGGTCATTGCCGGGCGCGCAGAGCCGGGCGCAGAGGTTTCGGTGCGTGTGGATGGCGAGGAAGTGGCCACGGCGGTGGCGGATTCGGGCGGGGCCTTTGCCGCTGTCGGCGTGGTTGCGCCCAGCGACGCGGCCCGGGTTCTGACGCTGGAGGCGCAGGGCAGCGGCGAGGCGGTGATCTCGGAGGAGGACGTGATCCTCGCGCCGATGGCGCCGCAGGTGGCTGAAGTCGAGCCTGCGCCCCAGGAGAGCCCGGCCGAGACAGTGCGCCAGGACGGCGAGGCGGTCGCGGCCGCTGAGCCCGCCGCCGAGGATGCGCCGGATCAGGTGGCGCGGGCCGCGGATGCGCCTGCTGATGCGGGCGATCAGATCGCCACGGCGCCCACGGATGCCCCCGGTGCGGCGGAGCCTGCAGGTGAGGTGGACCAGAGTGCCGCCGGGACCGCACCTGAGCCGGTGGACGAGGCCCCGCAGAGCGCCGCGACTGCCGAGACCGAGCCGGCCTCCGCCACGCCGGAGGTTGCCGGTGTGGCGGAGGCCGATCCTGCAGAGGCCGCGCCGGAGGTTGCCGGTGTGGCGGAGGCCGATCCTGCAGAGGCCGCGCCGGAACCCGGCGCATCGCAGTCCGTGGCGGTGTTGAAGTCCACCGCCGAGGGTGTGGAACTGTTGCAGGCGGCGCCGGAGGTGATGACCTCGGTGGCGATTGACACTATCGGGTATTCCGATGCGGGAGATGTCCAGTTGTCAGGGCGCGCCGTGGCGGGGACCTCCGAGGTGCGGGTCTATCTCAACAACCGCTTCGTCGCGGCGCTGCCGGTCGATCCCGAGGGGGCGTGGCGCGGCAGCATTCCGGAGATCGACGCGGGCCTCTATCAACTGCGCGTGGATGAGGTGAACGTGATCGGCAATGTGACAAGCCGTATCGAGACGCCGTTCAAGCGCGAGGCGCCCGCGGTGCTGTCGGAAGCGGATGCGGCGGGGGCGGGCCCTGTGCGGGCGGTCACGGTGCAAACGGGCGATACGCTCTGGGCCATTGCGCGCGACCGCTATGGCGAGGGGGTGCTCTATGTGAAGGTCTTTGAGGCCAATCGCCGGGATATTCGCGACCCGGATCTCATCTACCCCGGTCAGGTGTTCGATCTGCCCGTGGAATAGTCGCGGGTGCGACTGGCCAAAGCGGGTTTGGTGACTTAGGTAACCCGGTGAACGCACACGGGATACTTGATGCCAGCGGATACGACGACCACCCCAGAGGCAGATGCCGCGGGGGCCACGCCCAAAACCGACGCCGAAGAACGCCAGTCCGGTCTGCGCACCATCCGGAAGGTCGCCCCTTACCTGTGGCCCGAGGACCCTGACTGGGTGCGGCGCCGCGTGGTGGGGGCGATGGCGTTCCTGCTGCTGTCCAAGCTGATCTCGGTCGCGACGCCGTTCTTCTATAAGGGCGCGGTGGATGCGCTGGCCGAGGAGGGCGTGCCGATGCTGGCCTTGGGGGCGGTGGGCCTGACGGTGGCCTATGGGATGGCGCGGCTGATGACCGTTGGGTTCCAGCAGCTGCGCGATGCGGTTTTTGCGCGCGTGGGGCAGCGGGCGCTGCGGATGCTGGCCTTGGAGACGTTCCAGCACATTCACCGATTGTCGATGCGCTATCATATCACCCGTAAAACCGGGGGCCTGAGCCGGATCATCGAACGGGGCGTCAAGGGTGTCGATTTCCTTCTGCGCTTCCTGCTGTTCTCCATTGGGCCGCTGATGCTGGAGCTTCTGTTGGTCGGCATCATTCTCGCGGTGGTGTTCGACATCTGGTATCTGGTCGTCGTGGCGGGAACCATCGCGCTCTACGTCTGGTTTACCTTTGCGGTAACCGAGTGGCGCGTGAAGCTGCGGCGCGAGATGAACGATCAGGACACCGACGCCAACCAGAAGGCCATCGACAGCCTGCTGAACTTCGAGACGGTCAAGTATTTTGGCGCCGAGGCACGCGAGGCGCGGCGCTACGACGCCGCCATGGCCAAATACGAGGTGGCGGCGATCAAGACGAACTATAGCCTCGCCTTTCTCAATTTCGGTCAGTCGCTGCTGATCACCGGCGGGCTCGTGGGCGTGATGGTGATGGCGGCGATGGGCGTGCAGAATGGCGATCTGACCGTGGGCGATTTCGTGATGGTCAACGCCTACATGATCCAGATCACCATCCCGCTGAACTTTCTCGGCACCGTCTATCGAGAGATTCGGCAGGCGTTGGTGGATATGGGCGAGATGTTCGATCTGCTGGAACAGCCCGCAGAGGTCACCGATGCGCCGGGTGCGCGCGATCTGGTGGTCGATGGCGGGCGGATCGAGCTCGATGACGTGCGGTTCGGCTATGACAGCGACAGGATGATCCTGAAGGGGGTGAGCGTGACAGCGGAGCCCGGCGAGATGGTGGCAATTGTGGGGTCGACCGGGTCGGGCAAATCCACCATCGGGCGGCTGCTCTTCCGGTTCTATGATGTGAACGCCGGCGCGCTGCGCATCGACGGGCAGGATGTGCGCGAGGTCACGCAAGACAGTTTGCACGCGTCCATCGGCGTCGTGCCGCAGGACACGGTGCTCTTTAACGACACGATCCGGTACAACATCGGCTATGGCCGCGACGGGGCCACACAGGACGAGATCGAGGCCGCGGCGAAGGCGGCGCAGATCCACGAGTTCATCGAGCAATTGCCTGACGGCTATGACACGACCGTTGGCGAGCGGGGCTTGAAGCTCTCAGGGGGCGAGAAGCAGCGCGTGGGCATCGCGCGCACGCTGCTGAAGGACCCACCGATCCTGTTGCTGGACGAGGCGACCTCGGCGCTTGATTCCGAGACCGAGCAGGAGATCAAGGAGGCGCTGATGCAGGCAGGCCGCGGGCGCACGGTGCTGACCATCGCGCACCGGCTCTCCACCATTGCCGAGGCGGACCGGATCATCGTGTTGGAGCAGGGTGAGATCATCGAGCAGGGCCGTCATGAGGACCTGCTCGAGAAGGGCGGGCGCTATGCGCAGCTCTGGACGCGACAACAGTCGGACGAGGCCGCCTGACGGTTGTCCGGTCCGACGCGGTGGCCTGGAAGCCCACCCCACCTGCCTGTCCCGACGTCTGTGCTGGCAGGTGGGGTGGGCTTCCAGGCCACCCCTTGTTGCCATTGAGACAGGACCTGCCGAGTTTTTAGAACACGAATTCGTCGTAGTCTTCGATCAGCCCGCGTGCGATGCGCTCGCAGTCGTTCGGGCTGTCGCGGATACAGGTGCGGGCCAGCCCCTTGTAAACGACGCTGGTCTGCTCGAAGCTGCCGTCCGGTCCTTCAAGCAGGCGCGTCCGGATTTCGTATCGCTCACCGTCCAGAAATCCGCCTTCAAGGGTCGCCGGGGTTCGGGTTTCGGTGCTGACACTGGCACAGGCGCTGAGAACAACAGCCACTGCGGGGAAGAGACGTGCAAAAATCATAAACTATACTCCTTGTGATATGTCTTCAATATAGGTCGACTTTGCTGTGGCGCAGCCCCGGAAATTGCGAGGCCACGACAAGTTGATCACACGCGGGCAAACCCGCGGAGCCAGGGCGAGCTGGCGCTACTCCGCCGCTGTTGCGGCTGTCGTGAGCTTGTCCAGCGCGCCGGTCATCATCTGGATGTATTTCGCATCCCCCGGAAGCCCATGGGCTGCGGCGAAGCTGGCGGGATCATGGTAGGTGACATGCACGGTCCCCTCGCCATTCTCATAGGCCAGCACGCGCAGCGGCAGGTCGAGCCCGGCGGTCTGCCCGTCCAGCATCGCAGGTGTGCCGAGCTTTGGATTGCCGAACATCAGCATCTGCGTGGGCCGCAGCTCCATATCCACATTGGCCGCCCCTGCGGCATGGTCCACACGGGCAAAGACCGTGGCGCCCGCAGCTTCCACGGCGGCCTCCAGGCGGTCGATCGTTTCGGCGACGGAATGGGGGCTGGTCTTTTCGATCATATCGGCGGCCCATGCGGAGGATGCTGTGGCGAGGCCCAGAAGGCCCGCAAAAAATGCGTGACGGATCATTGGTTTCCCTTGTGAAAATGTTGCCCTGCAGTTTCTAGCATGAATCGCCGGGATGTCCTGTCACGCCCGCGTGAGAGCCGCTATTCAGCGGCTTTCAGCGTAGCGGTCCGCTCCGGGCTCGTGGAGGCGAGCGCCTCCTCCTCCCAAAGGATTTCACCGGAGACCACGCGATGGGCATCTTTCTGCAGCGCCCAGTCGCGGGCGGCGCGGCTGGCCCGACCCATGGACATCTTGGCCAGCAGCGTGGCGATCCACTGGACATAGGTGGTGGCCCAGACCCGGATGGCGAGCATCGAGGGTGTGATCACCAGCGTCAGAACCGTGGCGATCCCCAGCCCGAACACGACCGCGGTGGCCAGCTGTTTCCACCACAGCGCGGTGGGGCTGTTGAACGTATAGCCCCCCTCAGCGAAGTTGAGGCTGAGGCCGATCATCATCGGCGCGAGGCCCGCCATGGTGGTGATGGTGGTCAGCAGCACGGGCCGGATGCGGGCCTGCGCGGTGCGGATGATCGCCTCGATCCGCGGCATGTACTGGCTGTATTCCTGATAGGTGTCGATCAGGATGATGTTGTTGTTCACCACGATCCCCGCCAACGCCACGATCCCGGTGCCTGTCATGATGATCGAGAAGGTCTGGTCCATCACCAGCATCCCGATCAGCACCCCGGTGGTGGAGAGCACCACGGCGAGCAGCACCAGGATCGCGTTGTAGAAACTGTTGAACTGCGCCAGCAGGATGATGAACATCAGCCCCAGCGCGGCGGCGAAGGCCGAGGAGAGGAAGGCCTGGCTTTCGGCCTGCTCTTCCTGATCGCCGGTCCATTCGAAACTGATGCCCGCGGGGAGCGGGTTGGTCTCCAACCAGGTGCTGAGCACACCGATGCGCTCATTGGCGTTGATCGGCACGAGGCGCAGGGTGCCTGCGTCGATCCCGGCTTGCAGGTCGCGGTCGGCCTCGGCCATGCGGTTGGTGATCTTGTAGGCGGTCTGATCGGGCGCGCTGAGATCGGCGTCAACGCCGGCGGGGCGCAGCACGGCGAGGGTTTCATCCACGTCGACGCCGTCCACACGGCGGGTCTCGACCAGCTTCATCAGACCCGCGCCCACATCGGCCTTCACGTCGAAGTAGCGTTTCTGCTCGATCCGGTTGATCTCGTCGAGTTTCGGCACGGGCGTGCGAGTGATGAAGTTCGACAGCGGCACGAGCCCGTCCTCGGTGCGCACCTTCAGCGTGTCGAGTGTGGAGAGCACGCGGTTCTCTTCGGGCAGGCGCACGCGGATGTCGATCTCCTCGTCCGAGCTGTCCACGCGCATGGTGTCGAGCATCAGGCCGCGGGTGACCAACTGCACCATGGCGCCCACGGTGGCCACATCGGCGCCGTAGCGACCGGCTTTCTCCACATCCACGTCAATCTGCCAGTCGATGCCGGGCAGGGGGCGGCTGTCCTCGATCAGAGTCAGGCCGGGCGTGCGTTCGAATTCCTTTCGGGCAATGGCGGCCGCTTCGGCCAGCACCTCGAAGTCGTCGCCCTTGAGCCGCAGATGCACGGGTTTGCCCGAGGCCGGGCCATCCGCCACTTCAAGCACTTCGGTCTTGATGCCGGGGAGCGTGGAGAGCTGCTCGGTCAGCTCGGCGATCACGATGTTGCCATCGAGATCGAGACGGCCCGCGCGATCTTCCCAGGGGATGGTTTCGAACTGCACCTGACCGATCAGGTCCTTGGGTGTGGACCCGCCAGAGGTGTCGGTGTTGAGCCCGCCTGCGCCCGCGAAGGAGAAGGCGTTGCTGATGCCGGGGTGGGCCAGCACGATCTCTTCGGCCTGGCGCACCAGGTCATCCTTCTCTTCCAAAGAGAGGTTGCCGCGGGCAAGCACATAGACGACGCCCTGTTCGGGCTCGGACTCGACGAAGAACTCCACACCGCGGCTGTTGTTGGTGAAGTACATCAGAACGCTGCCGACGAAGATGAAGACCGCGCCCGCCATCACCAGCGGCATCACCGGGTTGCCGGCGATCCCTGCGATCACGCGGCCGAAGGGGGAGCGGCGGTAGCCTGCGTTGATCCTGTCGGGCTCCGGGCGGAAGACCCGGCCCGCCAGCCAGCGCCCGAACCGGCCAAGACGCGTGAGCAGGGCAAAGGTCGACACCAGCAGCAGCAGGAAGCCGCCGAGCGCCACGAAGAGGCAGGCCGTGGCGGCGAGCAGCAGCAGGAACACGAAGAAGAGCGTGGGGATGACAGAGGACAGGATTTGCAGGCTGTCCATGGCGGCGAATTGTGCGCCCACGACCCCGAAGATGGGGTTCATGAGGCCTGCCACGCTGATCATCAGACCGCCCACGGGAAAGAGGGCCAGATGCAAATACCACCGCAGCCCGGCAATCGCGGTCATGTAGTCGGCCATCCAGCGCTCCAGCCGCCCGGTCACGCCGCCCATCACAGGCAGGTAGATCAGGGCGACCACCAGCGAGGCGGAGAGCACGAAGATCAGCGTCACGGGCAGCATGCCCATGAACTCGCCGGGCACACCCGGCCAGAAGAGCATCGGCAGGAAGGCGCAGAGGGTTGTGGCGGTCGAGGAGATGATCGGCCAGAACATGCGCTTGGCGGCCTCCACATAGGCGCGCATGGGGCCTTCGCCCTCCTGCTGGCGCTTGTCAGCGTATTCCACCACCACGATGGCGCCGTCGACGAGCATCCCCACGGCCAGGATCAGCCCGAACATCACGATGTTCGAGATTGAGATGCCCATCAGTGCCAGAAAGGCAAAACAGAGCAGGAAGGAGGTCGGGATCGCAAAGCCCACCAGCAGGGCCGCGCGAATGCCCAAGGCGGCGAGCACGACGATCATCACCAGTGCAATCGCGGTAAAGACCGAGCCCTGCAGCTGCTGGACCATGCCGTTCACGATGCGGGACTGGTCGTTCGATGTGCCGACCTGGACAGCGGCCTGCAGACCCTCGGGCCACTCCGCTTTCTTCTCGTTCACGATCTGCTTCACGATGTCGGCGGTGTCGATCAGGTTGAAGCCCTTGCGCTTGACCACCTGCAGCGCCACGGTGTTCTCGCCATTGAAGCGGGCGGTGCCTTCGCGGTCCTCGAAAGTGGGGTTGATGTCGGCCAGATCGCCCAGCGTGACGACGCGGTCTCCGTTGATCTTGACCGGCAGGTCGTAGATGTCGCGCGGTTCGTCGAAGGAGGAGGGGATCTTGACGGCAAAGGTCCCCTGCGCGCTGTCCACCTCGCCGGCGGCGATGAGCTGGTTGTTGTTGCGGACGGTGTTGATCAGCTCGCTTGCCGTGACGTTGTAGGCCTCCAGCCGGAGCGGATCGATCAGCACCTCGATCATCTCGTCGCGGCTGCCGGCGATCCCGGCTTCGAGAATCGCGTCGACGGCTTCGAGATCGTCCTGCAAGTCTTTGGCAATGCGGACCATCGTGCGTTCCGGCACCGGCCCGGTCAGGTTCACGATCACGATTGGGAATTCGGAGAAGTTGATCTCGTTGATGGTGTATTGGTCGGCGCCTTCGGGGAAATCGGCTTCGGCCTTGCCCATGGCGTCGCGCACATCCGCGAGCACCTTGGTCTTGTCCCAGCCGAACTCGAACTCCAGCGCCACCCCGGCATAGCCTTCCGCGGCGGTGGCGGACATCTTGTCGAGCCCGTCGAGGTCCGCAAGCTCGGTCTCCATCGGTTTGACCAGCAGTGTCTCGCTGTCTGCAGCCGAGATGCCGGGGAAGGGCACGGAGACGAAGAGCGCAGGGATTTCAATGTCCGGCTCGCCCTCTTTCGGCAGGACGGAATAGGCGTAGCCGCCCACCACGATGCTGAGCAGGATGAAGGCGATCACCATCCGCGCGCGGCTGGCCGCCCAATCGACGATACCGGTCATTGGCTGAGCTCCCGGAAGGTTGGCGCCACCCGGACGCCTGCGATCACGAATTCCTGGCCGAGCACGATCACGTTCGCGGTGTCGTCGAGGCCGGTGACCCAGACGCCTTCGGGCGTGTCGCGCATGAGCGAGATCGGGTGGAACGCCACAATTGCCTCATCGTCTATGGTGCGCACGCCGAGAGTGCCCTCGTCATTCAATGTCAGGGCCGATTGCGGCAGCAGATGCGCCGTTGCGCCTTCCGCCGCGATTTCGATTTCGGCGGTCTGGCCATCGCGGATGCGGTTGTCGGGGTTGGGCACTTCGATCTCCACGCGGAAGGTGCGGGTGGTCTCGTCGGCCGAGTTGGACAGGAAGGTGACCTTGCCCTGCAAGTCGCCGGCGCGATCGTCCGAGCCGCCGGCAAGCACGCCGCTGCCGCGCACAAGGCGGGCTGAGGCCATAGCACCAAGTGACACGCGGCCGACTTCGGTTTCCGGCACGAAGGCCACCAGCTTGATCGGGTCGAGCTGGATGATGGTTGCGCAGAGCGATCCGGGTTGCAGCAGGGAGCCGAGTTCGGCGGTGTCGCTTTCCAGAACGCCGCCGAAAGGGGCCCGGATGGTCAGGCGCTCGATTTCCTTTTCTGCCGTGGCGACTGCGGCCTGTGCGCTCTGAATACCCGATTGCGCGCCTTGCAGACCGGCACGCGCGCTTTCGACCCCGGCTTCGGCGGTGGCCAGCGCCGCTTCGGTATTGGCAACCCGGGTCGTGGAGGCAAAGCCGCCTTCGCTGAGCTTGGAGGAGGCGTTGAGGTTGATCCGGGCCTCTTCCAGCTGGGCCAGCGACTGGGTCAGCCGGGCCTCGGCCTCGGGCACCCGGGCGCGGGCCTCGTTCAGCTGTGCCCGGGCCTGGGACAGAGCCGTGCCGCGGGTGCCTTCATCGAGGCGGCACATTTCCTGACCGGCTTCCACGCGGGCTCCTTTGCGCAATGGCTCGGAGACCACGATGGCCGAGGTTTCCGCACGCACGTCGACGGTGCGGGCCGCCTCGGTCTGCCCGCGCAGCATCACCGCCGTGTCCACCTGGCGGGCCAGCGAGCGTTGCACCACGACTTTGACGAGGCCGGCCGCGTCGTCTTCGGCTGCGGGATCGGCGGGTGTGGTGTCGGCGGGTTCCTCTGTTGCGTCACCGCCGCCAAACAGCGCCATCAGGCGGGGTCGATCCAGGATGAACAGAGCCAGCAAACCCGCGACGGCGAGGGCCGCCAGAACAGAAAAGATACGCATGTCGGTCGCCTTGCAATGAACCCCTGAAGCACACGCTGGCTTTGACGTGCCGTCACGTGGCGCGCGCTCCATACGACAGTTACGCTAAACTGACCAGTTCAGATTAGTAATTTCTTCCCGCGATGGCAATGGTTGCCTCAGTCAGCGGCGCGCCAGGTCTTGGCTTGCCTGCGCTGCCACGGTAAGAGGGGCGAAATTCGACATCGGCAGGGGCCCATGAGCGACACAGACAGTTTTATCAACGAGGTCAACGAAGAGGTTCGGCGGGACCGGCTCTACGGTTACTTGCGGCGCTATGGCTGGATCGGTGTTCTGCTGGTCGTGCTGCTGGTTGGCGGTGCGGCCTTTTCCGAATACCTCAAGGCGCAGGCACGCGGCGAGGCCCAAGCGCTCGGTGACGGCATGTTGGCGGCGCTCAGTGCGAGTGCGCCTGAGGCGCGGGCGGACGCATTGTCGCGGCTGACCGCCGATGGGCCGAATGCGCGGGTGCTTCTCGCGATGCTGCAGGCGTCCGCGGCGCAGGACGTCGGCGACACGACCGAGGCGGTCGAGGCGCTGAATGCGGTGGCGATCACGCCGGATGTGGATCCGATCTATCGTCAGATCGCCAGCTTCAAGGCGCTGACCCTGCAGGCGGACACGCTGGAGCCCGACGCACTGCGTCAGCAGTTCGAGGCTCTGGCGGCGCCCGGTGCGCCCTTGCGTCTTCTGGCGCTGGAGCAGCTGGCCTTGATCAACGTGGCCGCGGGCGAGACGCAAGCGGCCATCGACGGCTACCAGGACATCCTGCAGGATGCGGCCGTGACCCCGGACTTGCAACAACGCGCCTTACAGGTGATTGTGGCGCTGGGAGGCGAGCCCGATCTGAGTAATCTGCCGAACGCGGGGAACTGACGCCCGGAGCAGGCAGGTGAGGGAGCGCAGCGGTCGAAGTATGGGTAAGGCGAGCAGGGTATGATTCAGTTTCCGACAACCTTTGTGCGGGGGCACTTGGGCCTTGCTCTGCTGGCTGCGACACTGCTGCTGACGGCCTGTGCCGAGGATGACATCATTCTGCCGGGCAAGCGCGAAGACATCCGGTCTGTGTTGCAGGATGGCGAGGCGGTGCCGCTGGCGGCCGAGACCGTCGATGCCGCGCGCGGCATTTCGCTGCCTGCCGCACAGATCAACAGCGATTGGACGCAAGGTCCGGGCTCCCCAGCGTTTCGGGTCGCACACCCGGCCCTGAGTGCAACGCCTCAGCGGGTCTGGTCCGCCAATATCGGCGCCGGAGATGCGCGGCGCCAGCGCATCACGGCTGATCCGGTTGTGGCCGGAGGGCTCATTTACACGCTCGACGCGGAGACGCAGGTCACCGCCACCTCGACCGCGGGCGAGACCGTCTGGCGGCGCAACATCACCTCCGTGCGGGATGATGCGGGCGCGGCGACGGGCGGCGGTCTGTCGTTCAAGGATGGGCGGCTCTATGTTTCGCTGGGCTATGGCGCGCTGGTGGCACTGGACGCGGCCACCGGCGAGGAGATCTGGCGGCAGAACCTTGAGGGCACCGGCTCAGGCCGTCCCACGGCCTTTGGTGATCTGGTTTATACCACCTCGGGCGATGATACCGGTTGGGCCTTGCGGGCCGAGGATGGCCGTGTCGAGTGGCAGCTGACAGCCTCGCCGGATGTGAACAACGTCCTGGGCGGGCCGGCGCCTGCGGTCGCCGACGACTTGGCGATTTTTGCGTTTGGTTCGGGCGAGGTTCAGGCGGTCTTCCGGCGCGGCGGCCTGCGGCGCTGGGATGCCTCCGCTCTGGGTCGGCGCTTTGCCCGGGCGCTTGGTACGGTTGACGATGTGACCGGCGAGCCGGTGATTTCAGGCAATCGGGTCTATGTCGGTAACCAGTCGGGTCGGATCGTTGCGCTGAACTTTGCGTCTGGTGCGCGGGAATGGACCGCGCGGGAGGGGGCCGTCGGGCCGGTTCTGCCCGCGGGCGACAGCGTTTTTGTGGTCTCCGATCTGGGCGAGCTTTTGCGTATCGATGCCTCTGACGGGACGCGGATCTGGGGCACGCAGCTGCCCAACTTCGTGAAGGACCGCCCGCGGCGCCGGGCCGAAGTGTTCGCCCATCATGGGCCGATTCTCGCGGGTGGGCGCATCTATGTTGCGTCAAACGATGGTCTGCTGCGTGGGTTCGATCCCGAAAGCGGCGCGCTGGTCAGCTCCACCGAGATCCCCGGCGGGGCAACGACGGCGCCGGTCGTGGCGGGTGGTGTGCTCTATGTTGTGTCGACGAATGGGCAATTGCACGCTTTCCGTTGACGCGCGCTTCGGGTAAAGCGCGGCGTTCCTTCTGGCTTTGGAGCCTGTGACATGTCCTTTACCCTCGCCATTGTGGGGCGTCCCAACGTCGGAAAATCCACGCTGTTCAACCGGCTGGTGGGCAAGCGGCTCGCCTTGGTCGACGATCAGCCGGGGGTCACCCGTGATCTGCGCGAGGGGGCCGCACGGCTGGCCGATCTGCGCTTTACCGTGATCGATACCGCGGGGCTCGAGGAAGTCACCGACGACAGCCTGCAAGGCCGCATGCGGCGGCTGACCGAGCGTGCGGTGGATATGGCGGACATTTGTCTCTTCATGGTGGATGCGCGGGTGGGCATCACGCCGTCCGATCTGGTCTTTGCCGATATTCTGCGCAAACGCTCGGCCCATGTGATTCTGGCTGCGAACAAGGCGGAAGGCGCTGCGGCGGATGCCGGTGTGCTCGAGGCTTATTCGCTGGGTCTGGGCGAGCCCATTCGCCTGTCGGCGGAACATGGTGAGGGTCTCAATGATCTCTACGCGCAGCTGATGCCGCTGGCCGATCAGTTTGCGGAACGCGCCGCCGAGGACGCGCCTGAAACGGATATCACCCTCGATGAGGACGAGGGGGATATGGAGGCCGAGATCCCGATGCCGACGGCCAAGAAGCCGCTGCAGGTCGCGGTGGTGGGTCGCCCGAATGCGGGCAAGTCGACATTGATCAACCAGATCCTGGGGGAGGAGCGGCTTCTCACCGGGCCGGAGGCGGGGATCACGCGGGATGCGATTTCGTTGCGGACCGATTGGGTGGGCCCTGATGGGGTGGTCTTGCCGATGCGGATTTTCGACACGGCAGGGATGCGCAAGAAGGCGAAAGTTCAGGAGAAGCTGGAGAAGTTGTCGGTGGGCGATGGCTTGCGGGCGGTGAAATTCGCCGAGGTCGTGGTGGTGCTGCTGGATGCGGCGATCCCCTTCGAGCAGCAGGATTTGCGCATTGCCGATCTGGCGGAGCGCGAGGGGCGCGCGGTCGTGGTTGCGGTGAACAAGTGGGACATCGAGGCAGACCGGCAGGGCAAGCTGAAAGAGCTGAAGGAGAGTTTCGAGCGGTTGCTGCCGCAGCTGCGCGGGGCGCCGCTGATCACGGTGTCGGCCAAGACCGGGCGCGGGCTCGACCGGCTGCATGGCGCAATCCTGCGCGCCTATGAGGTGTGGAACCGCAGGGTGACGACAGCGCAGCTCAATCGTTGGCTTTCGGGGATGGTCGAGGCGCATCCACCGCCCGCGCCACAGGGCAAGCGCATCAAGCTGCGCTACATGACACAGGCCAAGACGCGGCCGCCAGGGTTCGTGGTGATGTGCAGCCATCCCGACAAGGTGCCGGAGAGTTACAATCGCTATCTGGTCAACGGGCTGCGGCTGGACTTCGATATGCCGGGCACCCCGATCCGGCTGTGGATGCGCGGGCAGAATGAGGCGAACCCTTACAAGGGGCGGAAAAAGGCGGCTCCGTCGAAGCTGCGCAAGCACAGCGAGGGGCGGCGCAAGGAGTGATGCGACCAAGGGTGGCCTGAAAGCCCACCCAACCTGCCAATTCGGATGTCAGCAGCAGGCAGGTAAGGTGGGCTTTCAGGCCACCTCTAGGGGCTTTTGCGCTCAGCCCGCCAAGCCTTGAACGCGGGCATCACCAGGGCGATAGCGCCGCCGGCGGCCAGAGCTGCGACGATCTGATCGCCGGCGAGGTTTTGCACCACGACTGCCACCAGCGCCCAGATCACCGCCACCGCATAAGAGGGCGCGCGCGCCAGGGTCGACTGCACTGCCGAGGCCAGCACCAGCGCCACAAACACGAAGATCAACGCGGCGGGCGAGGCCTCAAGATAGCCGTAGCTGGCGGAGACCAGCCCCAGCGATACACAGCTCGCGGCACTCAGCCACCCGGCATAGAGCCCTACGGGATAGGCAGCCCATCCGCGATCCGTGCGCGGGGCGCGGTAGAGCGCGGAGAGCGCGCTGATCAGCATCACCCAGATCAGCACCGCGGCCCAGACCGGGCTGCGCACGGCCACGGGCAGCCAGATCGTTCCCACGGCGAGCGAGATGCAGAGAGGTGCACGCATCGCCTGCCACTCTGGGTCGTCCGCGCGGCGCAGCAGGCCGAACCCCATGCCCACAATCAGCCACAGATAGATCACCCCCCAGATCGAAAACGCATATCCCGCGGGCTGCACCGGTGGATCGACCTGGGGTATCGGGAACTGATCGGGCTCAAACCCGCCGAAATCGGTCACCAGCAGAGGCGATGCTGCAAAGCTGAGCGTCAGCACCGAGGTCAACAGGGCAAGCAGGCGTGGCGACATCAAGGCATCCTTTCGTCGGGTTGTGTGACACCGCCTTACCGGTGCGTACGCCGCGTTAAGCGGCTGCGATGACCCTTCTGTCATCTCTAGGGCAGCGAAGGGAAATGGCAAATGGCACATATCGCGATTTTCTGCGACGGCACCTGGAACTCGGCGACAGCGGGCAGCGCGACCCATGTTTTAAGGCTGTCCACGGCCTGTGCCCGCGACCTCCAGCAGAAGGTGATGTACTTCGAAGGCGTCGGAACCGGTACCGGGCGTGTCAGCGATCTGGGGCGCTGGCTCAGCAAATGGGGAGGCGGGCTTTTCGGATGGGGGCTCAACCGCAACATAAAGGCGGCCTATCTCGCGCTCTGCCGGTGCTATCGGCCGGGTGACAAGATCCTGATCTTCGGGTTTTCGCGGGGAGCCTACACCGCCCGATCGCTGGCCGGGATGATCCGAAAATGCGGTATCCTGGCGGATCCGACCCCGGCAAACCTGCGCCGGGCGTTTCGGCTCTACCGGCGGCGTGGGCCGCAAAATGCGCCGGATGCACCGCATATTCGGGCCGCACGGCAGCGCCTGTCGCCGAAATTCGCCACTAGCCAGGTGGACGCAATGGCGCGTGGCGGTGAAAGCTGCCTGGTGCGGATCGCTTACGTGGGCGTCTGGGACACGGTAGGCGCGCTCGGCATTCCAGAAAGCCTGTTTGGCCGGTGGGCGGCGCGGTGGAATATGCGATATGCCTTTCACGATACTCGGCTGTCGCATCTGGTCGAATCCGCCCGCCATGCCGTCGCTCTGGATGAGCGTCGGCGCCCCTATGCACCGAGTCTTTGGGACAATCTCGATGACGGCGATGCGGGGCCCGGTTTGAACCGTGGCGCCGAGGGGCCGGACCGCCCGTATCAGCAGATGTGGTTTGTCGGCGACCATGGGGTCGTGGGCGGCTCTGCCAGGACGCGCCAGTTGACCGAGCTGACACTGGCCTGGATCTGGCAGGGCGCTGCGGCACAGGGCTTGCAGCTCAAACCGGGCCTCTCTCTTCCGCAGATCGTCCCTGACCCAACCGTTGCAACCACCGAAATCGGAGACCACGGCTGGATTTACCGGTTGCTTCCCATGGGCCTGCGTTGGCGCGAGGGGCCGCGGCGGGCCGGTGATCTGGATGACAGCGCCCGGCTGCGCATTGCAGCGCGACCTGATTATCGCCCGGGCAGTCTTCGGTGGCTGATGCCGGGGTTGTCACGGCTGGACGTGGATCGCACCGCGCGGTAGGAGGCCGGGAGGCAACCGACGAGGCGTGCGATCATGCAGAGCGAAACAGAGCCGGAGGTGCTGGCAACCGTGCAAGCATCCCTGGGACGGCGCGTGTTGGGCATTGGAATGCTGGGGTTTCTTGGCGTTCTGGTGATCTATATCGCCTTCCTCACGCCACCGAGTTTTGGCTGGCGGATGTTTCTCATCGCTTTGGGTGTGACGGCACTGTTGGTTGCGGATGCGATGCGGCGCTCGACAGGGCATGTGCTGGAGCTGACCCGAACGGAGCTGCGCGAGCGCGGCGGCCTGATGATTGCTCAGGTCGATAATATCATCGGGATCGACCGGGGTGCCTTCGCCTTCAAGCCATCGAACGGCTTTCTGCTGCGCCTCGACACACCGGATGCGCGAAAGTGGCGTCCGGGCCTGTGGTGGCGCGTCGGGCGCCGCGTGGGGGTCGGGGGTATGACACCGGGGCGGCAGACCAAATACATGGCCGAGATCATCGCCGTGATGCTGGCCGAACGTGAGGCTGAGGGCTGATCAGGCGTCCGGATCCCAGGTGTTGCTGCCGCTGCTGCGGTGCCGAGTGAAGATGAAGTTGTGGATGTCGTGATCAATGATGCCAACGTTGAAGGGGGCCGCATAGCGCGCCCAGGTTTCCACCACAGTGATCTCCTCGTCATGCGGCATGATCGGCAGCCGCACGTTCCAGCCCTCGACCTCGTCTTCGGTGGCCGCTGCCACCGGCCCGACACGCTCTGACCAGCTTCTGAGGTAGCGGTTGTTGACCGCATCGTAACGGACGGAGGTGATCCGGATGCTGGACGGCTGCGCCGATCGTGCCAGGCTGTCAAAGAGCTGCCGGGCGCCGTTGAGATAGGCAGGTGTCAACGCGCGGTCCTCACGTGAGACCATATCGCCAATCGTATAGGCTGCCTTCTGGTTGATGCTGTGTTGGCGGTAGGCGTCGAAGATGGTTACCGTGGCCATGAAGGCCCAGAACAGGATCGGGGCGATGATCACCGCTTCGAGCGCGACATTGCCATGCTCTTGCCGCGAGAACCGCCGCAGCACCCGGCGTACCGGTATCAGGGCGGGGCGGCGCATCAGATCGGCTCCTGCACGAAGGCGGACATGGAGATCATCTTGACCTTGCCGGCGCCGTCCGCCTCAAAGGCGCGGCCCAGGCCGGTGGTGGGGAAGACCGGATCGAATTTCACGCAGGCGCGCATGATCATCAACTGGTGCTCCACCCCGTTGGTGAAACCGCGGGGCGGGTTGATCGGCTCAGAGATATCGACACAGTCGACGTCGGTGGACAGGCCGACATAATTGTAGGGGTCAATTGGCTCCATTTCGAGGCGCAGGGTGTTGTCGCAGTTGTTGGACACACCGGTGTTCAGGAAGCCTGCGTAGTCGCAGACTTTCTGCTTCACGGCGTCATGGTCGAGGTCGATGACACCGTCGTCGTCCACATCAATGCCCGTGTTGAGGCGAATTTCGCGCACGGCGAGGTCAAGCCCGCGGTCGAGAAACATCTGCCGCATGGAGTAGATGCCAAATTCAACCGAGGCGAGGAACAGGCTGAAGACAGCCGGCACTATGAGTGCGAACTCGATGATCATATGGCCTTCTTCGTCCTTGCGGAAGCGCGTCAGGCAGGAAGAGATACGGCCAATCATTGGGTCAACCTCAGTTCGTTGATCTGGCGTGCGATGGTCGCGAAGGCCGCGGCGATTTCAGCCTTGCCGGTTGCCGGGAAGAAATGCCCGGGGCTGGAGGCGCAATACCTCATCTGATCCTCGGGTGTGCCGGGCGCCTCGAAGGCGATGGTGTAGATCACCACGTTTCGGTCAGCGGCTTTCGCCAGGTCGCACTGCCTCTTGAAGTTCGTCACGTTGGTCGACTGCGACGTGATCTGCTTACGGTCGGATTTCCGGTCGTTCAGTTCGACGGTCGGGTTCTCCTGGTGCATCGTGTTTTTCGGGCGGACTTGCTCGGTGATCTGGCCATCTGTCATCAGCACGATGTATTTGACGGTTTCGGTGTCGTTGTAGGGCAGCGGACGGTCCGCGAATTGCGGCGGCACGAGGTTGTTGGCAGGCCGCGCCATCTCTGCGAAGTCCGGTTGCGAGTCTGGGTTTAGCAGCGCGAGCGCCCATTTCATCGCATAGTGCGTTCCAGTGCCGTCGTGCATGCGCATGGTGTCGATGCGCTGCTTCAGCTGGGTGGCGTTGTTGGAGGCGTAGATGATCGAGGTCTGATCCTGCGGGCACCAGCCCCAGTCCATTACCTTACGGGGTGTGCCACCCGGCTGGCCTTCCTCGATCGGCTCGTCATTCTCGTCAAAGAGAATCGGATCGCCGTCTGCGTCGCGGATGATCTCGCTGGCGATGCGCCAGTTCATGAAATGCGCGGTCTGTTCGTAGTTGTTTTGCGAAGGCAGCTCGTCGTGCAGGAAGTCAAGGTTGTTGTAGAGGTCGAAATCAATGCAGGACGAGACATTCGGATAGACATACCGGACGTCCGGATCGCTGCCCTCGCCAGCATCTTCGTCAGCGGGCAGCCGTGTGTTGTTGAAGAGTTCGTTCCTGCCGCCCTCATCCTCGTCGAGGGCTTCTGCGGAATAGCGAATGCCGCCCAGGCGATCAAACATGAACGGACCGGGATTGGTCTGACCCGCATAGGGGATGAGGTTGATCGAGGTGGTGTTGGCAGCGGGTCCGAGAAGGACGATGTCGATGAATTCCTTGGCTGCGGGGCGCAGGTTCTGCATGCGGTTCGAGAAGCGCATCGAGCCCGAGATGTCGAGCACGAGGGAAATCTCCACGTTGGGGACATCTTCGACCGCCTGGCTGAAGGCAGGGACGGGGAGCGTATCGACCCCCAGCAGCGACATGAATTGCGTATTGGTGCGCATGAAGGCTTCGGCGGTGACGGTGCGGTAGTTCAGCCCGGCCTGCGGGTCGACATCGGTCAGAAACTCGCGGAGCCCGGTTTTGTCGAAATAGTCCTCGACCACCGCGGTCGGCGGGCGGGTCTGGTCGAGGTCAGCGGCGGCGAGGACGGCACGGTCAACCGTGTTCTGCAGAGCGGTCCGGCGCATCTCGTTCTGCATCAGGTCGACGCCGATACCTGCGACCATCAGCATCATCAGCATGATGAAGATCGAGAAGATGGTCATGACACCATCTTCGTTCCCGGCGAACTCCAACAGGCCCTCTGGCCCTGTCTCGTGGTTATCCTGTCTCTCCTGCGACATCTGTGTCATGCGGGTCCAACTCGTTTCATTGCACGGCCATTGGCCATTGAGAATTGACCTTTGGTTATGCTGGGCCAATGTGGCGAAAAGCGGGCGGAAGCACGGAGGGTGGCGCAAAGAACGTAAAACTTTAGCGGATCGACGGGCTTCTGGGGGGTCTGCCGGAAACGATCCGAAGGCGTAGCGTCAGACTGTTTCCGTAGCCTGGACTATGATCGCCACGGTTGTGTTTATTCGAAATTCACACTTCGCCCAAAAAACTGGCAATGAACGACTCACCGTCCTAGGGTGCGATTGTCACCGGATGCAGAACAGTGACGGCCAACAGGAGAAAGACAGTGAACAAGCACAGCATGGAACCGGGCTTCAGAGACAGCGTCGATCAGATGTTCAATCGGGCCGTTGGCCTGATGGATCTCTCTCCGGGGCTGGAGGAGAAGATCAGGGTCTGCAATGCAACCTATACGGTCCGGTTTGGTGTGCGGCTGCGGGGCAAGATCCACACGTTCACCGGCTACCGGTCCGTGCATTCGGAGCATATGGAGCCTGTCAAAGGCGGGATTCGCTATTCGCTGAACGTCGATCAGGATGAGGTTGAGGCGCTGGCCGCACTGATGACCTACAAATGTGCCTTGGTGGAGGCGCCGTTTGGCGGCTCGAAGGGCGGGCTCTGCGTCGACCCCCGTGACTGGGACGAACATGAGCTGGAGCAGATCACGCGCCGCTTTGCCTATGAGCTGATCAAACGGGATCTGATCAACCCCTCCCAGAACGTGCCTGCGCCGGATATGGGCACGGGCGAGCGCGAGATGGCGTGGATCGCGGATCAGTACAAGCGCATGCACACCACCGATATCAACGGCAACGCCTGTGTGACCGGCAAGCCGCCTAATGCAGGCGGGATCGCAGGCCGTGTCGAGGCGACGGGCCGTGGCGTGCAATATGCCCTGCGCGCCTTCTTCCGCGATAAGGAGGGCGTGAAGAAAGCGGGCATGAGCGGCGATCTCGATGGCAAGAGGGTGATCGTGCAGGGCCTCGGCAACGTGGGGTATCACGCCGCGAAATTCCTGCGCGAAGAAGATGGCAGCATCGTCACCGGCATCATCGAACGCGATGGCGCGCTCTTCAATCCCGACGGATTGAACGTCGAGCGGGTGCGTGAGTGGATTGCTAAACATGGTGGCATTTCGGGCTATTCCGACATGCACCACGTGAAGGACGGGGCCCAGGTTCTGGAGGAGGATTGCGACATCCTGATCCCGGCGGCGCTGGAAGGGGTGATCAACCTGCGCAATGCTGATCGGATCAAGGCACCGCTGATCATCGAGGCGGCGAATGGCCCCGTAACCGCCGGGGCGGATCAGATTCTGCGAGAGCGCGGGGTGGTGATGATTCCGGACATGTACGCCAACGCCGGTGGTGTGACGGTCAGCTACTTCGAATGGGTGAAGAACCTCAGCCACATCCGCTTTGGCCGGATGGGACGGCGGCAGGAAGAATCGCGCCACCAGCTGATCGTGAGCGAGCTCGAGCGGTTGTCACGTGACAAGGAATTCAACTGGGAGCTCAGCCCGGACTTCAAGGAAAAGTACCTGCGCGGCGCGGATGAGCTGGAGCTTGTGCGCTCCGGCCTCGATGACACCATGCGCATCGCCTATCAGGCGATGGCCGAGGTCTGGCATGCGCGAGATGACGTCGAAGATTTGCGGACGGCCGCCTATCTGGTGGCCATTGACCGGGTGGCAGCCAGCTATCGCGCCAAGGGCTTGTGACGGCTCCGACACCGCCGTAACGTCTCGCCGAGCGCGGCGTGGCCCGAAATCGCCGCGCCGCTTTTGCGAAGAGGTGGGATGATGACGACGGTTGGGTTTTCCTGTTCCTGCGGTGCGCTGAAAGGTGTGTTGCACGAGGCATCTCCGAAGACGGGGTGCCACCTGCTGTGTTATTGCAAGGACTGTCGCGCCTTCGCGCGGCATATGGGCCAGATGGAGGCCCTCGAACCCGGGGGTGGCAGCCCCTTGGTGCAGGTTCTGCCTGCGCGGATCGAAATCACCGATGGGGCGGACCAGATCGCCTGCGTGCGGCTGTCGCCCAAGGGGCTTCATCGCTGGTATGCGGCGTGCTGCAACACGCCGCTGGCCAATACGGTTGGGTCGTCGCGCATGCCGCTTGCCGGCATGTGGCGACCGCTCTTCGAGAGCACCGAGGCCTTCGGTCCGGTGACCACCCACGGCTTTACCAAGGCCGCGCTGCCAGGCGGGCCGCGGCGCGACAAGGGTCTCGGTCGGATGTTCGGTGGGCTGCTCAAGCGGTCTCTTGCGGCCTATCTGAACGGCACCGCGCGTAGGAGCCCGTTTTTCGACGCGTCGGGCGCGCCGGTCGCCGCTCCCGTCATCCTCGCTCCGGAGCAGCGGGCCGCCGCCTACGCAGAGTAGAGCCGAGGGTCTTTCCGCGACATCATAGGTCGGATTTGGTCGCGGAGCGGTCAATGGGCTGCTGCTAGGGTCGGGCCGGTAATAAGGGGAGCACATGGTGAAGTTTTCGGGCCTGCGCGTTCTGAAGGAAGGTCTGACCGGCAACACAGGCTGGAGCCCTCACTGGCGCGATCCGGAGCCGAGGTCCGAGTACGATGCCCTGATCATCGGCGGGGGCGGGCACGGTCTGTCGACCGCTTACTACCTGGCCAAGAACCACGGCATGACAAACATCGCCGTGCTGGAGAAGGGCTATATCGGCGGCGGAAACATCGGCCGCAATACGACGATTGTGCGTGCGAATTACTTCTTGCCGGGAAACTCGGAGTTCTACAGCCATTCCCTGAAACTCTGGGAGGGGCTGGAGGAGGATCTGAACTACAACGTGATGCATTCGCAGCGCGGCATGATCAATCTCTTCCACTCAGACGGGCAGCGCGACGCCTTCGTGCGGCGCGGCAATGCGATGGTCAATCAGGGGGATGACGCCATCCTGCTCGACCGCGAGGGCGTGCGGGACCATCTGCCCTATCTCGATTTCGAGAACACACGGTTCCCGATTTATGGCGGGCTCTACCATCCGCGAGGTGGGACGGCCCGGCATGATGCGGTCGCCTGGGGGTATGCCCGGGGTGCCGATCAACGGGGCGTGGACCTTCTGCAGAACTGTGAAGTCACTGGGATCGACATAGAAAACGGCGGTGTGCGCGGGGTGCAGACAACCCGTGGCGTCATTCGGGCCAGGAAGGTGGGGATCGTGGTCGCTGGACGCTCGGGGCAGGTGGCGGCGATGGCGGGCCTACGCCTGCCGATCGAGAGCCACATTCTACAGGCCTTCGTGACCGAGGGGCTGAAGCCCTGTATCGACCATGTGGTTACCTTCGGTATGGGACATTTCTATATCAGCCAATCGGACAAGGGTGGCCTCGTGTTCGGCGGCGATCTGGATTTCTACGCCTCTTATGCCAGTCGGGGGAACCTGCCCACGGCGGAGCATGTGATGGAGGCGGGCATGACGCTGATGCCGATGATCGGCAAGGCGAAGCTGTTGCGCAGTTGGGGTGGGATCATGGACATGACGCCCGATGGCTCGCCGATCATCGACCGTACGGATACGAATGGATTGTTCCTCAACTGCGGCTGGTGCTACGGCGGCTTCAAGGCGGTGCCTGCATCGGGCGATGCTTTTGCGCATCTGATGGCGACGGGGCGGCATCACACGGACGCTCAGGCGTTTCGGCTGGACCGGTTCCGCACCGGGCGGGGCATTCTGGATGAAGAGGGCACGGGCTCTCAGCATAATCTGCATTAGGAGCGGCTGAACGTGCGTGGTGCGCTGATAGATCTGGGTTGGACGACAGGAGGGACGCACCCATGCGGTTGACCTGTCCGATCTGCGGCGCGCGGGATCGTCGCGAGTTCTACTATCAGGGAGACGCTGTGGCGCTCTACCGCCCGGCGCCTGACGCCGGGGTGGACGCCTGGGACGATTATGTGCACCTGCGGGATAATCCCGCGGGCGTGCGGCGCGAGCTCTGGCAGCACGAGGCCGGGTGTGGCGCCTGGCTTGTGGCGGAGCGGAACACCACAACCCACGATGTGCTCAGCGTGTCTTTGGTCACCGACGGGACGGAGCGCGGCGCATGAGAATTGAGGGCAAAGGGCTGATTGATCGCGCAACACCTGTGCGCTTTCAGTTCGACGGTGTGGGGCACACCGGATTTGCGGGTGACACCCTGGCGTCGGCGCTCCTGGCCAAGGGTGTGCGGCTGATGGGGCGCTCGTTCAAGTACCACCGCCCGCGCGGGGTTCTGACCGCGGGCAGCGAGGAGCCCAACGCGCTGGTCACCATCGGCCGAGGTGCCGCTCAGGAGCCCAATGTGCGGGCCACGGTGCAGGAGATCTATCCCGGGTTGGAGGCGCGGCCCCAGAACGCCTGGCCATCGCTGAAGGCGGATGTGATGGCGCTCAACGATCTGGCCTGGCCGGTCCTCGGGGCGGGGTTCTATTACAAGACATTCATGTGGCCGCGCGGCTTCTGGGAGCGGCTCTATGAGCCGATCATCCGCCGGGCCGCAGGTCTGGGGGCGCTCAGCGGCGCGCACAACCCGGATCGGTCCGAGAAAGTCTATGCGTTCTGCGATCTTCTGGTCATCGGCTCTGGCCCTGCGGGGTTGATGGCGGCGCTGACGGCGGGACGGGCTGGCGCCGACGTGCTGCTGGTCGAGGAGGACAGCGTCTTTGGCGGGCGGCTAAATGCGGAGACCTTTCTGGTCGATGGTCTGGCAGGGTCGGATTGGGCAGCGCAGGTCGTCGCGGAACTGGGTGAAATGGAAAATGTGCGGCTGATGCGGCGGACGGCGGCGGTCGGCGCCTATGACCACGGCACCTATGCCGCGGTGGAGCGGGTGAACGGGCACCGAGGGAACCGGCCCGAAGGCGCTGTTCTGGAGACGTTCTGGCGGATCGTGGCCAAGCAGGTCATCCTTGCGGCGGGCGCCATTGAGCGACCGGTGGCGTTCGAGAACAACGACCGGCCCGGGATCATGACAGCGGGCGCCGTGCGGGCCTATCTCAATCGCTGGGGCGTAAGCCCGGGGCGGCGGGTTGCCGTCTTTGGCAACAACGATGACGCGCACCGCACCGCCGCCGATCTGCATGCGGCAGGGGTCGAAGTGGCTGCGCTGATCGACAGCCGGGCTGACGCTCAGGTCAGGGACGCGGACTATCCGGTCTATGCTGGGGCCGTTGTGACCGGCAGCGCGGGGCGGTTGGGACTCAAACGCGTCTCGGTCAAGACCTCCGGTGGCAGCAAGGACATCGAGGTGGATTGCCTGGCCATATCGGGCGGCTGGAACCCCACGGTGCATCTGACCTGCCATATGAATGGGCGTCCGACGTGGCGGGATGACATTGCGAGCTTTGTGCCGACGCCGGAGAGTATCCCGGGGCTCGTGGCTGTGGGCGCGTGTAACGGGGCCTTCAGCACATCAGCCTGTCTGGCCGACGGGGCCGCAGCGGCGGGGGATGCCTTGAAGGTCCTTGGTTTGACCCCGCCGCGCAGCCGGGCCGTACCCACGGCGGAGGATGATCCCTACCAGCTCGCGCCGCTCTGGGCGGTGCCGGGGAAGGGGCGCGCCTGGATCGATTTTCAGAACGACGTGACGGTGAAGGATATCAAACAGGCGGCGACCGAGAACTTCTCGTCGGTCGAACACATGAAGCGCTATACCACTCAGGGAATGGCCACGGACCAGGGGAAGAACTCCAACGTGGCGGCACTCGCGGTGCTGGCGGACGCGACCGGGCGGGGCATTCCGGAGACCGGGACGACGACCTTCCGCCCGCCGTTCTCGCCCGTCTCGCTCGCGACTTTCGGTGCGGGTGCGCAAGGTATGGGGTTTGCGCCCCAGCGGTTCACCACCTCCCATGCGGAAAGCCTCGCGCGCGGCGCACCGATGATCGAGGCGGGGCTGTGGTACCGGCCCAGCTATTTCCCGGCAGAGGGCGAAACCCATTGGCGCGAGTCCTGCGACCGTGAGGTGGGCTATGTGCGCAACGCCGTGGGCATCTGCGATGTGTCCACGCTTGGCAAGATCGACATTCAGGGCGAGGGTGCGGCTGAGCTTCTGGATTTTGTCTATACCAACACCTTCTCGACGCTGAAGGTGGGCCGGGTGCGCTATGGTCTGATGCTGCGTGAAGACGGCTTTGTGATGGATGATGGCACCACCGCGCGGCTTGGTGATCAGCATTACGTGATGACCACGACCACGGCGGCGGCGGGTGCCGTGATGCGACATCTGGAGTTCGTGCATCAGGTGCTGTGCCCGCACCTGGATGTGCGTTTCACCTCCGTGACGGAACAATGGGCGCAGTTTGCCGTCGCGGGGCCTGCATCGCGTGATCTCTTGAATGACATGCTGGAGACGACGGTCGACAATGCCAACTGGCCCTTCATGGCCTGTGGGCCAGTGACGGTTTCCGGCGTGTCCGGGCGGCTCTTTCGGATCTCCTTTTCGGGTGAACATGCCTACGAGATCGCCGTGCCCGCACGCTATGGCGAGAGCCTGTTCAAATGCCTTGTGCAGCGCGCCGAATCGATGGGAGGCGGGGCCTACGGGATGGAGGCGCTGAACGTTATGCGGATCGAGAAGGGTCACATCACCCATGCGGAGATCCATGGGCGCACGACCGCCTTTGATATTGGATTTGCAGGGATGGTGAGTGCAACGAAAGACTGCATCGGCAAAACGATGGCCGCGCGCGAGGGGCTTGTTGCCTCTGATCGTGAGCGACTCGTGGGGTTGAAGCCCGTGGGGCGGGATGCGGAGCTGACGGCTGGTGCGCATCTCTTTGATCTTGGGGTTGAGTTCAGGCGTGACAACAGCCGAGGTTACACGACCTCAGCGGCCTTTTCCCCGACGCTGGGCCATCATATCGCGCTCGGCTTTCTCCAACGCGGCCCCGAGCGATTGGGCGAGGTGATCCGCTGTGTGGATCACATGCGCGGTCTGGAGGCGGAGGTCGAGGTCTGCGCGCCCGTGTTCGTGGACCCCGAAGGAGGCCGCACCCGTGGATGAGCTTGTTGCCAAGAGCCCATGCGCCGGCCTGTTGCCGCTTGAGATCGGTGCGGTCAGGGTCGAGGAGGTCGATCTGGGTGTGCTGACCACCATTGCACCCTATGCCGGGCAGGCCGCCGCGACGTCCGACGCGCTGAAAACCGCGCATGGCATGGCGTTTCCCGGCGCGAACCGCATGACTGGCAAGGAGGGCGCCCGCGCGATCTGGTTCGGGCGGGATATGGCCCTGTTGGCCGGGCCGTCTTGCGATGCGACGCTTGCGGTGCACGCGGCGCTGACCGATCAGTCCGATGCCTGGGCCTCCGTGACCGCGTCGGGGGCAGGGGCCGAGGCAGCGTTGGCCCGTCTTGTTCCGGTTGATCTGCGGGCCGCGACCTTCAAGCGCGGGCACAGCGTGCGAACCCTGGTCCAGCACATGAATGGATCGGTGACGCGCCTTGGTCCCGACAGCTTCCTGATCCTCGTCTTTCGCGCGATGGCGCCGACGCTGGTCCATGACCTCAAACTGGCTATGGAAGCCGTCGCTGCGCGGGGGTAGACTACGCTCAATCGACATTGAGGCGGAGATATCGACATGGTGCGTTTTGTTCTGGCGGGGGCGCTGGCCCTGACGGCGGTCCCGGCCCTTGCCCAAAGCGAAAAGGAAGTGAGCTGCGGCTATCAGGCCGACGTAGTTGGAGCAATAAAGCAAGCTCGACTTGATGGTGTTAAGGAACGTGAGCTGCCGGCAGCTCTTTCCAAAGACGCGCCTTGGCCGGAAAAGTACAACAATATCATACCTTTGCTTGCACCCGCGATCTATGAGAAAAAGCGCGCGGATCTTAAAAAGGAGGATCTGAAGGGCTGGTGGTATCAGGAGTGCCTTAAACTCGATCAGTAAGTGGTTATGGCGAATTGAGCGGCGGTGCCACTAGACTCTGTCGGCTCACCCACGGATACTTCCGGGATGAGTCTGCCGCCCGGATTTCTCGATGAATTGCGTACTCGTTTGAGCCTGACCTCGGTGGTCGGGCGCAAGGTCATGTGGGACATGCGCAAGTCCAATCAGGCGAAAGGCGACATGTGGGCGCCTTGCCCGTTCCATCAGGAGAAATCGGCCAGCTTCCATGTGGATGACCGCAAGGGGTTTTACTACTGCTTCGGCTGCCATGCGAAGGGCGATGCCATCTCCTTTGTGCGCGAGACGGAGAATGTGGGCTTTATGGAGGCCGTTGAAATCCTTTCCCGCGAAGCCGGGATGCAGATGCCCGCGCGCGATCCGCAGGCGCAGCAGAAGGCCGACAAGCGCAGCCAACTGGCCGAGGTGATGGAACTGGCTGTGAAGTTCTTTCGCCTGCAGCTCAATACCGGGGCGGCCGCGGAGGCCCGCGCCTATCTTGACCGGCGCGGATTGGACGCAGAGGCATTGGAGCGCTGGGAGATCGGCTTTGCGCCCGATCAATGGCAGGGGCTTTGGGACCACCTGAAGGGTAAGGCTGTCGAAGACAAGCTGATCCTCGACGCGGGTCTTGCCAAGCCATCGAGCAAAGGCGGCAAGCCGTATGACACTTTCCGCGGGCGCATCATATTTCCGATCCGTGACGCGCGGGGGCGTGCGATTGCCGTTGGCGGGCGGGCGATGGACCCGAATGACAATGCCAAATATCTGAACTCCCCGGAAACGGAGTTATTCGACAAGGGGCGCAGTCTTTACAATCAGGGCCCTGCACGCACTGCGGCGGGCAAAGGGCAACCGCTGATCGTGGCTGAAGGCTATATGGATGTGATCGCCTTGGCCTCGTATGGATTTGAAGCGGCGGTGGCGCCTCTGGGCACAGCGATCACGGAAAACCAGCTGCAGATGCTTTGGCGGATAGCGCCAGAACCGATCGTGGCGCTGGATGGGGACACGGCCGGTTTGCGGGCGGCGATGCGGCTGATCGATCTAGCCTTGCCGCTCCTGCAGGCTGGACAGTCATTGCGCTTTGCCATCATGCCAGCGGGCAAGGACCCCGATGATCTGCTGCGCGCAGACGGCGCGCCCGCGTTGCAAAAGCTGCTGGAGGACGCCTTGCCGATGGTTCGACTGCTGTGGGAGCGGGAGACAGAGGGCAAGGTGTTCGACAGCCCGGAGCGGAAGGCCGCGCTGGACAAGGCGCTGCGGGACAAGATCATGCAGATCAAGGACCCGTCGATCCGCAGTCATTATGGCCAGGAGATCAAGGACTTACGTTGGCAGTTGTTTCGCGCCAATCAGGGCGGTCGCGGGCGCCGTCACTGGACGTCAACACCGGCATCGGCTTTGGCCTCGACGAAGGCGTCGATACTGGCGACGGCGGACGACGCGCACACGCCTGAGCACTTGCGCGAAGCCGTCATTCTGGCCGTTCTGGTGAGTTGCCCCGAGATCATTGAAACGTTCGAAAGTGGTATCGAACAGATGCGCTGCGATGACCCCGTTCATGCCGGCCTGCGCGCATTGCTTCTGGAGAACATGGCGCTGGATTCGGAAGCGCTGCGCAATCGTATCGCTGATGCGCTTGGGGCCGAGGTACTTGAAAAGCTGCTGACGCAACGCCATGTCGCCATCGTGCCCTGCATCCGCGTTCCGGGCGATACAGAAAAGGCGCGGCTCACAGTCGCCGGAGAACTGGCGAAACTTCACAGTGAACGCGGATTGGATGCCGAGATAATCGACGCGATGGAAGATCTCGATGGTGTGGCCGACGAAGGGCTGACATGGCGGTTGTCGGAAGCCGCGCAGGCGGCAGATCGTGCGCGACGCAGCGGCCAGGAAGACAAGGCGGAGTACGATGTCGCGGACAATGGCGCCGTCCTCAGCCGCGATGAGAGGCGCAGATTGGATGATCTGTTGGGCCAGATCGGGATCGAGAAGACGGAGAAATCCTAGGCAGGTTGGCAGATATGAGGCGTCGTGTCGCGAATCACACCGCGATATTGGTGGTCTGAAAGGGCGTTGCGTGGTGCGGGAAAGCACCACAAACCGGAGGGTTAACCATATTTGAACGGGAAACCTCCAGAAAAAGAAGGTAAACGGGTGGCCGAATCACCCAAAACCACTAGATGATTCCCTAGTGATTCGGGCAAGCGAATCGACAGATGCGTGAGGAGTACTGAATGGCCGCCAAAGACAGCAACACCGACTCCAAACCTGACGATCAGGACGCCGGCCACTCTCTCGATATGAGCCAGGCCGCCGTCAAGAAGATGATCGGCGAGGCCCGCGAGAAGGGCTACATCACCTACGATCAGCTCAACACCGTGCTGCCGCCGGATCAGGTGAGCTCCGAACAAATCGAAGATGTGATGTCGATGCTGTCCGAAATGGGCATCAACATCATCGAGGACGAAGACGCCGAGGAGGAAGAGGCGAAGGGTTCAACCGAGCTGACCACGACCGAAGGAACGCGCGAGGTCGCGCTTGGCTCCGGCACCTCCGAGAAGCTCGACCGCACAGACGACCCAGTCCGCATGTATCTCCGCGAGATGGGCTCGGTCGAGCTGCTGTCGCGCGAGGGCGAAATCGCCATCGCCAAGCGCATCGAGGCGGGCCGCAACACGATGATTGCGGGGCTCTGCGAGAGCCCGCTGACGTTCCAGGCGATCACGATCTGGCGTGACGAATTGTTGTCGGAAGACATCCTCCTGCGGGATGTGATCGATCTGGAAGCCACCTTCGGCAATCAGATGGATGAAGACGGCGCGGTGGAAGAGCCCGTTGTGGCCGCTGATGGCAGCACCGCAAAGAAAGAAGACGAAGGCCCCGAGCTCGATGCCGATGGCAACCCGATCGCTCAGGACGATGATGATGACGACGACGATCAGGCCAACATGTCGTTGGCCGCGATGGAAGCCGCCCTCAAGCCGCAGGTGCTCGAAGCGCTCGATACCATCGCCGAAGACTATGTGAAGCTGAGCGAGATGCAGGACAGCCGCATTTCGGCGACGCTGAACGAGGACGGCACGTTCAGCGCGTCGGATGAGGAACTCTATCAAAAACTGCGCTCCGAGATCGTGCTGCTGGTGAACGAGCTGCACCTGCACAACAACCGTATCGAAGCGCTGATCGACCAGCTCTACGGCATCAATCGCCGCATCATGCAGATTGACAGCTCGATGGTGAAGCTGGCGGATCAGGCGCGGATCAACCGGCGCGAGTTCATTGACGAATACCGCGGCTATGAGCTCGACCCGAACTGGATGGAGCGCATGGCCGAAAAGCCGGGGCGCGGCTGGCAGATGTTCATCGAGCGCTCGACCGACAAGGTCGAAGAGCTGCGCACGGACATGGCACAAGTCGGCCAGTACGTGGGTCTCGATATCTCGGAATTCCGCCGCATCGTGCAGCAGGTCCAGAAGGGCGAGAAAGAAGCCCGTCAGGCCAAGAAGGAAATGGTCGAGGCGAACCTGCGATTGGTGATCTCGATTGCCAAGAAGTACACCAACCGCGGGCTGCAATTCCTTGATCTTATTCAGGAAGGCAACATCGGCCTGATGAAGGCGGTAGACAAATTCGAGTACCGGCGTGGATACAAGTTTTCCACTTACGCCACCTGGTGGATCCGTCAGGCGATCACCCGGTCCATTGCGGATCAGGCGCGCACAATCCGTATCCCGGTGCATATGATCGAGACGATCAACAAGCTGGTCCGCACCGGACGTCAGATGCTGCACGAGATCGGCCGCGAACCGACGCCGGAAGAACTGGCAGAGAAGCTGCAGATGCCGCTGGAGAAGGTTCGCAAGGTGATGAAGATCGCCAAGGAGCCGATCTCGCTGGAGACACCGATTGGTGACGAGGAAGACAGCCAGCTGGGCGATTTCATCGAGGACAAGAATGCCGTGCTGCCTTTGGACAGCGCCATTCAGGAGAACCTCAAGGAAACCACGACGCGCGTGCTGGCCTCCCTCACGCCGCGCGAGGAACGCGTTCTGCGGATGCGGTTCGGCATCGGCATGAACACCGACCACACGCTCGAAGAGGTCGGCCAGCAGTTCAGCGTGACCCGCGAACGTATCCGCCAGATTGAAGCCAAGGCCTTGCGGAAGCTCAAGCATCCGAGCCGGTCACGGAAGCTCAGGAGCTTTCTGGATCAATAGGTCGGGTCGAACTGCTCCCGATCCTAGCCAATTAGCGCGCCAGGATCGGGACAGATATCTATACCACGCAGTACTTTGGTGACGACGAACCGGCTGGTGGCACCGACAGCGTCGAACACATAGCCATCTCCATATCGAAATACCCGAAAGCAGGACGGATTTGGGTCGTTGTCGGGGGGATAGGAAAAGCACGCCTGCGCCAGCGGAGTGATGACCATCTGTCCGGGGTTCGAATACCCAATCTCGGCTGACTCCGGCGCAAAGCGATAGACTGTTTCGCCGTCAGGTTCGATGCATTCGTCAAACGAAAGGTCGCTGCCCATCAGGTGACCAAAAAGATGTGTGCCGGGCAGCTCCGCTTCAAGGTCCTCTGATGTCAGCATCTGCATGGGCTCGGCTGGGCAAGAACTGCCAAGGCAGATCAGCGTGAGGAGCAACAAGGGCCTTGATGCATACTCAGAGAATTGCACCATCAATGTCATGTTCCATTTGCTTTCGCATCTTGCGGCGCAGCCCCCGGCATGGCGGCTTGTCGCTCCTGGCTGGTTGTCGCATGATTGCAGGCAGGCTGGAAGTCGACGTGCCCCATTGGGGGGGAAAGAGCGACAAAACATGCGCGGCTGTCATCCGAAATTTTTATGCAAAGTGTGCCGGACCGATGCATAATACGCCCGGGCGTCTTGCGACACAAACTCCACCGGGCAGAGGAGATCATATGTCAATTTTCAAAAAACTGTTTGGCGGTAGCGCTGAAGCCAAGACGCTCACAGAAACCTACGAAGGGTTTGAGATCACCCCCACGCCCATTGCCGAGGGCAATACCTACCGTGTCGCCGCGACCATCGAGAAAGAAGTCGACGGAGAGAGGCTCAGCCACAAGCTGGTGCGGGCGGATACGCTGCAAGGGTTGGGGGAGGCGCAGAAGGCCTGCATCCGCAAGGCCAAACAGGTCATCGATGAGCAGGGTGAGAGGCTCTTTCGGTGACTGGCGGCCAGTTGGCCGAGATCTCCATCGCCACTCACGGCCCGGGACTGTATGAATTTACCAATCAGCTGTCCCCGCACACCACCGGCTCGGGGCTGCTGACGCTGTTCATCCGCCACACGTCCGCCAGCCTGCTCATTCAGGAAAACGCCGACCCCGAGGTGCGAACGGACCTCGCCAATTTCTTTGCGCGCCTGGTGCCGCCGAGCACCGATCCGTCCATGTCCTATCTCACCCATACCTACGAGGGTCCCGACGACATGCCCGCGCACATCAAGGCCGCGCTCTTGCCGACGCATCTGTCGATCCCGGTGACCGATGGACGCCTCGCCTTGGGCACATGGCAGGGCGTCTACCTCTTTGAGCACCGCGACCGGCCGCACCAACGACAGGTCGCGGTGTCCTTTCTGCGCAACGGATGAGCTTTGTGACCGCCTACCACATTTCGGCAGTGATTTCCCCCCTACCCAAAACTTAGTTGCGCGCCTATAAGTGTGGATAAGTGGGGCGGTGATCCCACAAAGAGGCGGAAAAACAAGGGGAGACGGCCCATGCGCTGCCCGTTTTGCGGAAATATTGACACCCAGGTGAAAGACAGCCGGCCAGCGGAGGACCATGTCTCGATCCGGCGGCGGCGGTTCTGTCCGGCCTGCGGGGGGCGCTTTACAACCTATGAGCGGGTGCAGCTGCGGGACCTCGTCGTGATCAAATCAAATGGAAAACGCGAGGACTTTGACCGCGACAAGCTGGAGCGGTCAATCCGGATTTCGATGCAGAAACGCCCCATCGACCCCGACCGGATCGACCAGATGATTTCGGGCATCGTGCGGCGGCTGGAGAGCATGGGCGAGACCGATATTCCCTCCAAGACCATTGGTGAGATCGTGATGGAGGCGCTTGCACGGATAGATACGGTGGCGTACGTTCGCTTTGCCAGCGTCTACAAGAATTTCCAGGCAGCTGATGATTTCGACAAATTCGTCAGCGAGTTGCGGCCAGACGTTCCTACAGAAGAGTGAGCGCTGACGCGCGATACATGGCGCTTGCGCTGTCGCTCGGGCGGCGCGGGCTTGGCCGCACATGGCCGAACCCGGCCGTCGGATGTGTCATCGTTCAAAAGGGCCGCGTCGTCGGGCGCGGCTGGACACAGCCGGGCGGACGACCACATGCGGAGACCGAAGCACTACGGCAGGCGGGTTCGAACGCACAGGGCGCGGATGTCTACGTTTCGCTGGAACCTTGTGCGCATCACGGCAAAACCCCGCCCTGCGCACAAGCGCTGATTGACGCGGGCGTGAGGCGCGTGGTGATCGCAGCCGAGGATCCGGATCCGCGCGTGAGCGGGCAGGGCGCAGAGATGCTGCGCGCTGCCGGGATCCCCGTCGAGAGCGGCGTGATGGCCGATGAGGCCCAACTCGATAACGCGGGTTTCTTTGCCCGGGTCGAGTTGGATCGGCCTTTGGTGACGCTGAAGCTCGCCAGCAGCTTTGACGGCCGTATCGCGACTGCCAGCGGAGAGAGCCAATGGATCACCGGACCTCACGCGCGCCGTTACGTGCATGGGCTGCGCGCACGTCATGATGCGGTCATGGTCGGCGGTGGCACGGCGCGCAAGGACGATCCCAGCCTGACGGTGAGAGATCTCGGCATCTCCTGGCAGCCAGCGCGTGTCGTCGTGAGCCGGCGTCTCGACCTGCCGTTGATGAGCAAGCTCGCCCGCACCGCCAAGGAGGTGCCAGTGATCCTGTGCCACGGGCATGATGCGGATGCGACGCTGAGGCAGACCTGGCAGGATCTGGGAGCGACCTTGGTGTCATGTGACGCCTCCGGAGGCCAACTCGACCCGCGGGATGTGGTGCGGCAACTGGCCCGCCGCGGCGTGACACGCATCTTCTGTGAAGGGGGCGGCGCCTTATCGGCGAGCCTCATTGAGGCGGATCTGGTCGACACGCTGATTGGCTTCACCGCCGGGGTGATTATTGGCGCGGAGGGGGGGCCGTCCATTGGGGCCCTCGGCCTCGGGCATCTGGACGAAGCGCCTCGGTTCGTATTGGCGGAAAGCAGACGGCTGGGCCGAGACATCCTGCACGTCTGGCGGCGTCGGATGTCGGCCTAGCGCCGCCAAAGGTAAGCGTGACCAGCCAGCAAACCCTGCAGTTTCGACAGCAACCGATTGGCGGCGAAACGGTGGTGCACGTCGCCGCCGGCCAGACGGTCAATCGCGATTTCCACCGGGCAGGGCAGGCCCGTTGTCGGATCGATATAACGGGGGTAGTCGATGAGCGTGGCGTGAACCAGCCCGGCCAGGCTGGGCCTGGCGCGCCTGCGCGGCGGCACCTCACCGAGATCCGTGGTCAACCCCCAGCCCGCATAAAACGGCACACCAAGGGTGGTCACAGGCAGACCGCGCAACAGAGCCTCAAACCCGAGCAGAGAGGTCATTGTCCAGACCTCCTGGACCTGATTGAGCAGGACCGCCGGATCGGCGCCGGAGGCGACATGGTCCGCCAGCGCGCTGGCATCGCAGGCCCCCGCCCGGAGCCCGGCCTCGACATCGGGATGGGGCTTGTAAATCAGTTGGCCGGTCGGGTGTGCGGCGCGCGCGGCTTCAAGCAGATCGGAGTTGCGCCGCACCTTTACAGTACCTTTGGTGATGGACGCGTCGTCTTCCACCTGCCCGACCACGAGGATGCGATGCCCGCCGGGCAGATCACCGGCGTTTCCGGACAGGTTGTACTTGGTGACCTTCTTGTCGATGAGCTGACGGATCACGCCATTGGCGCGGGCCTCTTGGTCGGGTCGCAAGTTCACGCGCTGGGTGATCAGCTGTTCAAGGCGGCTCGGTCCGCTTGGGTCGTAGTAGATGCCCAGATCGTCCAGCACCAGCGAGAGCGGCGGCACGAGCTCAGCGCCAAGACCTTTGGAGCGCAAGAACCCGTCCTCCACACGGGTGGCATCGCGGTGGTCGTCTGTCGCCTTGCTGGCCCAGACCATCCAGGGCCGCTGCATCGCTCGGGCCTTTGCGGGGGTCTTTTCGAAGCGCAGCGGTATGTATCGCCCGAAGATCTGCTGCAAGGGCTTTCGCTTCCAGAGCCGCATGCCGGAGGCGACCCAGCCTCTGCGATCTTCGCGCCATCCGCGCGCGTGGGCCGCCAGTGTCTCGATCGCCATGTTCAGGTCGCAGAGTGCGTCGTTGTAGGGGTCATACCAGGTCGGATAGAGCATCATCGTGGCGGCGAAGAGTTGTGCACGGGTCAGACTGCGCTGGCGACGTTGGACCGGGAACTCATCCACGGTGAGCCCCCAGCCCGCATAGAATGGCTGGCCGAACACCCGCGGTTTGTGACCCGCAAAGATGGCCTCGAAACCCAGCTGTGACGAGACGGTGTAGACACCGACCGCACCGTCAAAGAGCACCCAGGGGCTGATCGGACCGGTCAGAAAGGAGATGCGGTCCGAAAGATTTCTCTCGTCGAAGTAGCCGGGCCGAAAGCCGGCGACAGACTCAGGATGGGTCTTGATCAGGATGGGTGCGCCCGGATGCTCTTCCTGCGCGATGAACAGCATCTCGAGAAAGCGGTTCCGGTCAGCGCCGGATGCGATCACCGAGGCATCACCTTGCGTCTGGTCCAGAACCAGCACATAGCCGGGCGGCGGGGCTGGATGCGCAGGATCGACCGCACTGAATTTCGTCAAATGGGCCTCTTTGATCCGGTCAATCAATCCGCGCGCCGTGTCGAGCAAAGCCGTGTCATCGAGCGGGTGCGTGCTCAGCAGAGCCTCCAGATCCGACACGGTGGAAGGATCATAGTGCACACCGTTGTGATCAATGAGGAGACCCAGCGGCGGCTCTTTCAGACGTCCGGGGTGCAATGAGCGCAGCCATGCGTCTTCCACCCGCACGAGGCCTTTGCCCCGCCGAGATGCGACCGCCTCGCCGCGGTGGGCCGTTGGGCTCATGCCCCAGACGCCGACAAGATCCTCCGGCCCTGGGGCTCCCAGTTTGATGTGATATCCACTGAGCGCCAGAATGCGGCGAATGCGCGGCTGTGTCAGGAAACCGCCATTGTAAACGAAAAGCCGCCGGGCAGTGTCCTGTCCGGCGGCGCTCGGGTTGCCTGACGGCGCCATGCGGCAGGTCAGTTTGCCAGTTGGTCGATTGAGGCGGCCGGACTGACGAGGGAGCCGAAGACGGCAGACACGGCCTTGTTCCACTGGGCCAGTGGCGCCTCGGTCACATAGATCGTATCGCCGTCGCGGATCACGAAATCACGCGCCACGAACATTCCGTTGGGCTCGGTCAGGTCCAGCAGATAGATCATCCGCTGTGCTCCTATCAGGTCTTCTCGGCCAAGCACCTGTGCGGCCACCTCGGGAGGCTCATTGCGGAAAATGAAAACTCCGGTCGCGTCTGAGGTTGCCGACACCAGGCCGCCAACCTGCGCAATCGCTTCGAGGGCGGACAGGTTCTGCGACTGGAACGGCACTCGGGCTTGCGCGCCGGTGGCGCCCAAAGCGGTAAATGAGCGTGTGTCCTCTTCGACGAGGATGCGGTCGCCCCCGCGCAGGGCGATATCGAGCTCCGGGTGGTTGTAGAGATCCTGGAACCAGATGCGGCTGCGTTCGTGCCCGCGGATCACGGTGATCTGCGCGATCTCCGGTTCGATGGTGACGCCGCCTGCGCGGGCCAGCATGGTGGCAAGCGTGCGGGTGGGCCGCTCGATGGCATAGACACCTTGTCCCCCCACAGCGCCGGTGAGCGAGACGGTGGACCCGTCGCCGGCCTCGCGGCGGACTTCCACCTGTGGATCCGGGGTTTGGTCTTCGAGCTTCGAGGTGATGATACGGCGGATCGCTTCCGGAGAGTTCCCGGCGGCACGGATCCGGCCTGCATAGGGTACGAAGATAAAGCCGTCACCGTCGACCTGAACGGTTTCCAGCAGCGTGGCGTTGCCTGTCTCACCGGCCAGAAGCCCGTCATCGACGTTCTCCCAGATGGTCAGACCGAGGATGTCGCCGGGACGGATCGTATCCGATCCGATGGGGGCCGAATTCTTGAAACTGTCGGAGAACCCAAGTGCAGGGACGACCGCTGTCGCACGGGTGACCCTGTCATTGACTGTCACCACGAAGGCATCGCCTTCCTTTTGCACGGAGCCTTGGAAGATCTGTCGCTTGTTGGGTCCAACATGAGGCAAGCCGCACGACGCCAAAACGGCCAAGGCCGTCACCAAAGCGATAGGCCGAGCCCACCGATAAGCTGAAGTTGTCACTTCGCGGTCTCCTCGACCTGTTCGAATTCTGCCTCGTCTCGCCGGTTTTCCCGGGCTATTCGCGCCAGAGTAGTCGTTTATCGGTGGAAAATCCAGCACTTGAGCGGCTGGGCGCTAGCTCACCACTTTCAACTGTTGCGGATCAGTCGCGGTCCGGTTGCGGTCGAACACATAGGGGTCGCGGTCTGACAGCATCATGTCGATCACAGCGCGCAACAATTGGCGACGCCCGCGGCTGGCGTAGAAGCTGCCCGGCAATTGGCTGGTTTTGAGGAGGAATGCGCGAAAGTCTCGATAGGCCATGCGATCCGGGCGCTTGGGATTGGCGAAAAACCGCGAGAGCGCTTGGTCGGAGACCAGTTCGGGCTTGTTGTAGACGGCGGCTCCAAACGCTCTCAGGGGGATGCCACGCCAGAGCGCTTGCTGACCCGACGTCGAATTGACCGTGACCGCGCTTCGGGCTTCCTGGAGGATGCCGGCGAGCTTGCCGCCGCGCAGGTAATGCACGCGGTCCGCGATCCCGGCTGCGCGGGCAAACCGGCGAATGTCGCGGCGTAGGGGCGCGCGCCCATCTTCGAGCGGATGGGCCTTGAACACCAGATGGTGATGGGCGGGCGCTCCGGCGGCGAACTGCGTGATGACGAGTTGCAGGAAGTCCGCCTGCCGCTCGAAGGGGGCGTGCATCTGGAAGGCGCTGTCATGCTCGAGCTGCAGCAGCGCGACGTGATAGGGAAAGCCGCCTTTCTGGATGCGAAAGGTGGCCCATCGCCGCTCAAGCGCCTGCAGGGGCATCAGAAGCAGCCGGTGGAGATAGAGGCGAAATTCCTGCGCGACGTTCAGCGACCGATGGGGCCGGAATTGCCCATAGCGCTGGTTCAGCAGCATGACGAAGCCATGATAAAGCGCCCCGTAAAACACGTGTTGACGCATATCGCCCCAATGGCAGGGGGGAACGGGTGGGTCGCGCAGGGCATCGGCCTGCGCGTTTCGCATCTGGGCCAGCGGCATATCCATCAGCGGCGAGTGGCCGTTTGAGCCGCCGCGTTCATAGCTCACCCAGTAGGGACGCAAATAGCCCTCTTCGAAGACGTGTATGCGGATACCCCGCTGCCTCGCTGCCCGCACGGCGGCAGCATGCATCCACCGTGTATCGGCGTAGAGCACGATGTCGGTGACGCCCTTCTCCTCCAGAACGCCGCTCAGAAAGTCCTCCCAGGCCTCCTGCGCAGCGCGAAATGGAATATAGCTGCCTCTGCGCGGCCAGAAGATGCTGTCCCCCATGTTGAACCCGATGCGCCACACGGTGGCGCCGGTTTGGGTGAGTTTCTCTCCAAGTTGGAAAAAGAAGGGTCCGTGCGGCCCTTGCAGGAACAAAAACACGCGTTTGGGTGTCAGGCGGCCCGATGCCGCGATGGGGGTCGTCGTCACAGTCGCGTTTCACTCTCTGCTGTCACCCCACCGGCGTTATGGCACTTTGCGGGCGATCCAGCAAGCGCGGGGGCTTGTCACTGCCCGGGCGCCCGGCTAACTGACGTCGAAGACGACAGGAAAGCACCCCATGTTCACTGGCATTGTCACCGATATCGGCGAGATTACCGCACTTACCCAAGAGGGCGACCTTCGGGTTCGGATTGCAACCAGCTACGACACACGGAGCATCGACATGGGCGCCTCGATTGCGTCGGACGGTGTGTGCCTGACGGTCGTGGACCTTGGCCCGGACTGGTATGAGGTGCAGGTCAGCGCAGAGACCGTGGACAAGACCAATCTGGGCACTTGGACGGTTGGCAGCCGGGTGAACCTCGAGCGGGCGCTGCGCGTGGGCGATGAGTTGGGCGGCCATATCGTCTCCGGCCACGTGGACGGTGTGGCCGAGGTGATCTCGGTGACCGAGGAGGGCGACAGCACCCGTGTTGTGCTGCGCGCGCCGGAGGATCTGGCGCGCTTCGTCGCGCCGAAGGGGTCTGTCGCGCTCAACGGCACGTCTTTGACGGTGAATGAAGTCGACGGCGCCGAGTTCGGGATCAACTTCATTCCGCATACGAAGCTGGCGACGACCTGGGGCGATGTGGCTGTTGGCGATCAGGTGAACCTCGAGATCGACACGCTCGCGCGTTACGTCGCGCGCCTTGCGGAGATGCACAGCAGCTGAGCGTCTCCTGCGTCTGGTCAAGGCCGCTGCGCTGCGATATGAGCCTGCGCAAGTGGAACGAAAGGCGCATGCGCGATGAGCTTTGAAACCCCCGGGGCAATCGAGACGGATTTGCGCGCCAAGATTGCGCCAATCGAAGACATTATCGAGGATGCCCGGAAGGGCCGGATGTTCATTCTGGTCGATCACGAAGATCGGGAGAATGAAGGCGATCTGGTGATCCCTGCGCAGTTCGCCGATGCCGAGGCCATCAACTTCATGGCGACCCACGGGCGCGGGCTCATCTGCATGCCGCTGACGGCGGAGCGTGTCGAGACGCTTGGGCTGCCCATGATGGCTGTCAACAATTCCTCGCGGCATGAAACGGCGTTCACGGTCTCGATCGAAGCCCGGGAGGGCGTGACCACCGGGATCTCAGCTGCGGATCGCGCGCTGACGGTTGCGGTGGCGATCAGCGAACAGGCGGGTGCTGCGGATATCGCGACGCCTGGCCATGTCTTTCCCTTGCGCGCGCGGCAAGGTGGGGTGCTGGTGCGGGCCGGGCATACCGAAGCCGCTGTCGACATCAGCCGGCTAGCGGGGCTGCATCCCTCCGGTGTGATCTGCGAGATCATGAAGCCTGACGGCGATATGGCGCGTTTGCCGGATCTGATCGCGTTCGCCGCCGAACACGGGCTGAAAATCGGCACGATCAGCGATCTGATTTCTTACCGTCTCAAGCATGACAACCTGCTCCGCCTTCGGGACGAACGGGAGGTCACCTCGGCTTACGGTGGCGACTGGCACATGCGTGTGTTCGCGGATGAGATCACCGGCACCGACCACGTGGTTCTGAGCAAGGGGGATCTGAGCGACCACGCGCCCATTCTGGTCCGGACCCATGCGCTGAACGCGCTGGAAGACGTGCTGGGCCTCGGCCCGAGCCCTGCGGATGAACTGCCGCGGGCGATGGAGATCATCGCGCAGGAAGGGCGGGGCGCCGTGCTGCTCTTCCGCGAACCGCACCCCAAGCTGCGGCTTGATGGAGACGAAGACGAGGGCCCGCGTACGATCAAGCGCACCGGGGTCGGTGCGCAGATCATGTCCAGCCTCGGGTTTCGGGATCTGATCCTTCTGACCGACAGTCCTCAGACAAAGTATCTGGGTCTGGAGGCTTACAATCTGTCTATCGTGGGCACGCGCCCGATCACCAAGGAGTAGCGCATGGCCGTGAATGAAGAGCACTATGTCCTGCCGCGGCCGGAGTTCGACAAGCCGGTGAAAATCCTGATTGTCGTGGCGCCTTACTACAAGGATATCGCCGACAACCTCGTCGCCGGGGCGAAGGCCGAGATCGAGGCCGCGGGTGCAACCTGGGAGCTGATCGAGATGCCCGGTGCGCTGGAGGTTCCGACGGCCATCGGCATTTCGGACCGGCGCAGCAATTTCGACGGCTATGTCGCACTGGGCTGTGTGATCCGGGGGGAGACCACGCATTACGAGACGGTCTGCAACGACAGCAGCCGCGCGCTGCAGTTGCTGGGCCTGCAGGGGCTTTGTATCGGGAACGGTATCCTGACGGTCGAAAACCGGCAGCAGGCCGAAGTGCGGGCGGATGTACAGGGCCAGAACAAGGGGGGCGGAGCAGCGGCGGCGGCCTTGCATCTGGTTGCGATGGCTCGTAAGTGGGCGACCCAATCGAAGGGCATCGGCTTCAAGCCCGCGGGACAGGACACCGTGATCGCCGGCTCAAGTGACGGATCCAGGACGGCATGACATCGCTGCACAGCAACCTCTCTGGCAACCAACGCCGGAAAATGAAGTCCGCGACGCGGCTCTATGCCGTTCAAGCGCTGTTCCAGATGGAGCACTCCGCCCAGACTGTGGACGCGGTGCGCGCCGAGTTTCTCGATCATCGGTTCGGAGCCACCTACGACGGCGAAGAAATGCTCGACGGCGATATCTCCCTGTTCGAGACCTTGCTCGAGCGGGCGGTGAACGACCAGGCGGCCATCGACCAGATGACAGATCGGGCGCTGGTCGCGAAATGGCCGCTGGGCCGGATCGACCCGACTCTGCGGGCGCTGTTCCGGGCTGCGGGAGCGGAACTGCAGGACAGGCAGACCCCTCCCAAAGTTGTGATCACTGAATATGTCGATGTGGCGCGCGCCTTCTTCCCAAATGGTAAGGAGCCGAAGTTCGTGAACGCCGTGCTTGACCATATGGCGCGGGAAACTGCACCAGAGGCGTTTTGAAACCGGCGATAGTTGCTCTAGCTTTATCTCCCAAGGAGGCAGACATGCCACGGGTTGTCAGACTGTATGTGAAAAGTGCCCTGACCGGTTTTGCCGCGGCAGGCGCGTTTGTCGCCCTTGTTTTATGGCTCAATGTCGCGAACCTGTGGCACCTTGTGTCGACCTCGGACGTGGCGATCATGGCAGTGGCTGTCTTCTGGGTGTTGAACGGAATCGTCTTTTCAGGCGTGCAATTTGCCTGGGCGATCACCGCGATGGCCGCGAGACAGGACAGCAACACCGGCGGCGGTGGTCCCCGGCAGGCCGTGCCCGTTCTGGTTGCGGCGCAGAAGCGCAAACCGGACCGTTAACGCTAATATTGCCGGAATGCCTCTGGACATTTCCGCTCCAAGTGCCATTTTTATATCAAAGGAGACTGGCAATGTATGATTACATTCTTCGTTTTATCCGCAGTGTTTTTGCACAGCCTCAGCAGAATGAATTGCTTATTCCGGTTCGGGTCGAGCAAAAACAGCCGCCGTTCAAAAGCCACTAAGGCATTTGCGATCTCACTCTGACGTCGATGTGTCAGCAGCGGTGTGACGGGCCCGCTGCGACCGTTTGGTTTTTTATTCCCGAGGACCTGTATTTACAGGTGGGCGCCAGGTAACTTGACCAGGGTCAGGACAGAGCCAGCTCCCTCGGATTTGCTTAAGGCCACTGGAACGTAACCAGTCACGCGAAGAGCAGCACCCGTCACCCCCGACATCTAAGTGTCAGCACAGCCAAGGACAAGGGCGGCGCATCGTGGTCAAGAATATTCTTGAACGGTGTTCTTGATATGTTCATACTTCCGACATGGCGCATGACGATCTGCATAAGGTTTTGCCCGGGCAACTTCTCGCACGTGGCGCGGGCCGCCTCTTGTCCAGCTACGGGTTTGTGAGTGTCGAGGAAGTGGCGCCCACCCGGGGTCTGCGGGTCGATGTGATGGGGTTGGGGCCAAAGGGCGAGATCTGGGTGATCGAGTGCAAGTCAAGCCGGGCTGACTTTCAATCCGACGCCAAGTGGGATGGTTATCTGGAGTGGTGCGACCGCTTTTTCTGGGCCGTGGACGAGCACTTTCCCACCGATCTTCTACCTGTGGATACCGGTTTGATCATCGCCGATGCCTACGGCGGAGAGGTCATTCGCATGGGACCCGAAAGGAAACTGGCCGCTCCGCGGCGGAAGGTCATGATCCAGAAGGTGGCGACGACTGCGGCGCGCCGGCTGCAGGGGCTGCGCGACCCGGAGATGGCTGCCGTGTGGGGTTAACGGCCTTTCGGCATGATCTTGCGGGCGCGGTTGGCCGCCGCGACGATTTCTTCGGCGATCTCATCCGCGTCATCGGGCGAAAAATCCATGGGAATCTCAACTCCGTCCGACTCGACGTAGATCCGCACCATGCCCTTGTCGGTCGGCCCGATCTGAAGGTTCGCTTCGATCTCACGTTCCGTATCGATGCCCATGGGTGCCCTCTCGCTTGACGTGGGTGCATCGCTAGCCCGCACCGGCTTGAAAGGCAAGCTGTCCTGCGGTTTGCTGTCACTATGACAGAGGTGACACTCCGACAGTTTGATCGCTCGGACCGGGACTGGCTGGTGGAGCAGCATGGTGTCCTTTACGCGCGGGCAGAAGGGTTCGATGCAAGCTTTGGCGAGTTGGTGGCCGAGATCCTCGATGACTTCATCGCGGATCATGACGCCCGTGCCGAGCGGGGCTGGATTGCCGAGGAAAACGGCCAGCCGTTGGGGTCGATCTTCTGTGTCAGACTGTCTGAGACCACCGCCAAACTGCGGCTGTTTCTGCTGGTTCCCGAGGCCCGTGGCAAAGGGCTCGGCAAGCGGCTTTTGACCACCTGTATGGAGTTTGCGGAGACGCGCGGCTATGCCGGTATGCAGCTCTGGACGCACGAGAGCCACACGGCAGCCGGTGCGTTGTACCGCGCTGCAGGGTGGGATCTGATCAGCGCAAAACCCGTGCATTCCTTTGGTCAGGATCTGGTGGAGCAGAGCTGGACCTATCGGTTTTAACCCTCTTGCAATCCGAATACCGGGCGGATAAATCCAAACCAGTGCCGCCTTAGCTCAGTTGGTTAGAGCGCCTGATTGTGGATCAGGAGGTCCCTGGTTCGAGCCCAGGAGGTGGTACCATCAATTCAGCAGATTATCAGATATCTTGATGCGCTTGACGTGCTGCGCGCCGACTCTCGGTGGTCAAGACATCGGACCGAAGGACATGCTTGTTCAGGCTGCATCGTGGATCCTCACAATATCTCTATGGAAGCGTGCCCGGACCACGACGCAATAGGCGAGCGTACCGCGTTGTCGAAACCGTTCGGAGTTGAAGCGGTGAGGGCGCACAACCCACCGCAAGGCCTTGGCAAAGATGACCTGGTTCATGGGCCAATGTTGTCTGCCGCGCGTGCGGCGCATCGTCATAGGGTGTGGAGAGCCCGCCCAAGCCAGCTAGCTTTGGGCGATCACACGGAAAACAGGTGCATTCACCATGATTGAAATCGCTCTTTTGATCACCGCTCTCTTGTTTGGAGGCATGGTCCTCTACGCTTTTGGTTTCGCGGCATTCGTCTTCACCGCACTGCCCGCCGAAACCGCTGGCCCACTGATCCGCAAGGCCTTCCCGCACTTCTATCTCTTTGTCTTCGGGTCCTCCGTGCTGGCTGGCTTGGTTGCAGTATTCCTGGACCCGATGTCGGCTCTCATCCTGGCTGCAATCGCTGCGACCACGGTGTTTGCGCGGCAAGCCCTCATGCCCGCCATCAATCGAGCGACCGATATGAAGCAGCCCCAGCGCTTCAAGATGCTGCACACGCTCTCCGTGGTCGTGACCTTGTGTCATATCGTCGGCGCCGCCTTTGTTCTGCTGCGCCTCTCCGGAGCGACCTAGCCACTCTTCCAGAGTCCAGGCCCGCTGGACACACGCAAAGCTCAAAGACGCCCGCCGCTATTTCGTCGACGAGAGGTGAATATGCTCAATCGACAGTTCGGTAACGGTCAGGGTGATCTGAGAGATAATATCCTGACCCGAGAAGAGGCCCGTCACGGCGAAAAAATGGCCTGCGAGGTCTTCACTGCTCAATCTGCCACCTGAAATCGTAAAATCGGGTGACGCTCCAAAGATCTGTTCGATCTGCTCTGCCAGACCATCCATTTGCCCCGAGGAGATGGGCGCGCTTCTGTAATCTATGACCTGGCAGGATTGCTCGATGAGCCCGCCACCTCTTACGCTGACAATGCCATGGGACCGTTCGACGCCCCCTTGCTGAAGGTTGGTGCTGACGTAGTAGTCCACATTTGCGAAATCCTCAGTGTGATGGAAGTCCTCCTCCCCCTGGATGCCGAAACTGGCCCTGGGATCCTGATGAAAGGCATCCGGCGCGTTGATCATGCGACTGCAGTGCTTCTGATACTCCTGCACAAGCAGAAGAAAGTGGTTCTGATCAAAGGCGCTTGCGGATGTGGGGCAGGCCATCACGGCTAGTAGGCAGAGCGTGCTGGAAAATGTGCTTTTCATATATGTCTTTCGAAGAGAAGTGTTTCGAGGTGGTTCTTGTCTGGCCGAGACATTTGGCCGTGTCAAAGGCCAGATGTTTCGGATTGCAAGTCGTCGCAAACGCAGTTCGCGGACGGCAGCCATTGAAGGAGCGCCGAGCCGGTCCAAAAGCAGCAGGGCCTAGTGTCGAAGTGGTTCCCCGAAGGCACGCAAAGCAGCGGGGTTCGACAGTTTGAGATCATGCCGACGCCTCCTGGCCAAGAAGAGCGATCCCCGCACGTCTGCAACCCATTGGGTTTGTTTTCCGAGCCTCGGCGAGAGGGACGGCTACCTTGCCGTCGACGCCTCGGCGTCCACCGGGCGCCGAAGCGGTCAGCCGACGGTCACATCGGGCGCCGGCTTTTCAGATGCCGCGGTCGGAGCGCGTTTGGCGATCTCCGCTTCCCGTCCCACCGCGCGCGGAAACGGAGAAAGCGCGCTGAGCAGGAGCCAGTTCGGCAGGGCCTTTTGCAGGTCGCGCGGACCCTCAAGGCGTATATGCCCAGCCGCTATCTCCTGTCGCAGATCGCGAAAGCCGCGCCAGGCCTCGATAAAGCGCCGGATCTCGGCATGGACAACTATGTCTGCCTCGTAACCGGGATACTTCAAACACATGTCGGCATGCCCCTTTTCGACCACAAGCCAGAACCGAAAGATGCCCTTCTGATAGCCGCGAAACGCAAACTCCATGACCGTCCGTTGCTCCGGCATCGCCTCGATATTCAACCTCGTGTGCATGCTCCAGGCAAGAAAGGCGGGGTCCAGATCTTCGTGCTCCATGTCGCGGGACCACTTCTGGCCCCACACGGCGAGGTTCATGATGATCGGGTCCAGATCGCGCCCCGCGTCGGTCAGGTCATAGGAGTAGCCGCGTTCGTTCTCCAGGGGGTGCCGCGTGATCAGACCTGCATGTTCCAGTTGTTTCAGCCGCTGGCTCAGCAGCGTCGCCGAAATCTTTGGGACCCCCCGATGAATCTCATTAAAGCGCGTGCAGCCGTCGATGACCCGGCTGATCACCAGCAGAGTCCAGCGTTCGCACAGCAACTCTGCTGCAAGGGCGAAAGGGCAGTATTGCCCGTATCCTTTATAAGGCATGGGAGCACCCCTCTGTCTTTCATTGATCGCGATGAGCATTGGCCAAACCTCGACGCCGTTCAACTACAGAATCTGTAGTGCTGCATATTTCTTAGTTTAAAGCGCGGACGAAATGGCGATCCTTGTTGCAAACGCAAGGAGACGGAGGCACCATCATGGCGCCAGATGATCATAGCGGCCTAAGCTTTGCCCTTGGGGACATCGCGATCTTTCCGGGGTGCGACGCGTATGACGCGCGCAGAACCGTGTGGAATGAGACGGTCGACCGTTGCCCGGCCGCGATCTGCGCCTGCAGAACACCTCAGGACGTTCAACAGGTGGTCTCCCATATGTCGCAGCGGGGCGGCCCGGTGTCTGTCCGCGGAGGCGGCCACAACATCGCGGGAACCGCTGTCGCCGATGATGTCGTCATGATCGACCTCTCAGATATGCGGCAGGTCACGGTCGATGCGGAAGCCCGCCGTGTTCGGGTCGCGGGCGGGGCGACATTTGCCGACGTGGATGCCGCGACACAGAAACATGGGCTTGCAGTCGCAGGCGGTGTGGTGTCGTCCACCGGCGTTGGCGGGCTCACACTTGGCGGAGGGATCGGATGGTTGGCCCGCCGGCATGGGCTGAGCATCGACAATCTGCTCTCGGCCGAAGTTGTGCTGCCGGGTGGGCAGCGCATCACCGTCTCGGATCAGGAACATTCGGATCTGTTCTGGGCACTGCGGGGTGGTGGTGGCAATTTCGGTGTCGTGACCGCATTTGAGTTTCGCGCCCATCCTGTGGGACCAAATGTCAGCTTCGGGCCGACATTCTTTGATCTCGATTGTGCCGAAGCTGTCCTGACCGCTTATGCGCAGCAATCACAACACCTCCCCAATGAGGCCTGTGTCTGGGCCAACCTGATGACGGCGCCCCCGTCTCCCGCATTGCCTACGCGCTGGCATGGGAAGAAAGTTCTGACGCTGATGCAGTTTCATGCGGGGCCGCTCGACGCTGCGCGGACCGATCTGGCGCCGCTGTATGGCGGGGTGAAACCGCTGGGCAGCGCCTTTGCCGAGCGTCCCTTTATCGAAGCCCAGAGGTTTTTGGATGACGCCTATGCATTTGGCGCGCGGAACTATTGGCGGACCCACAACCACACGAAGCTGACTCTGGGTCTGATCTCGACGCTGGTGGATCTGGCTGCGGACCTGCCGACGCGGGCCTCCGAACTTCTGATCTGCCAACTGGGCGGCGCCATCCAGGATGTGCCAGCCGACGCGACGGCCTTCGCGCATCGGCATGTGCAGTTCGTATCGACGCCCGGCGTGCGGTGGCAGGACGCCGGACAGGACGCGCAGATGATCGCGTGGCTCAGGCGCGCGTCCGAGCGGATCGCCGAGCACGCGGACCCGGGTGCCTACGTCAACTTCATCGCAGAGCAGTCTGGCGCCGACATTGCATATCAGCACCACATGGAGCGCCTTCGCGGGATCAAGCGTCGCTACGACCCCAACAACATGTTTCGCATCAACCAGAATATCCGACCCGCGGCGCCGCCCTGACGCGCGCGACCCCGAGACACGCACACACAAAAAGCAGGAGACGGATATGTCACATTATCGACGCCCCGCCAGAGCTGCCCTGGCGGCGACGCTCACGGCGTGCCTGACGGCGGGCACGGCCATGGCCGACGAGATGTCGCACGGCATGGAACATATGGCGACGGATACGCAGCCAGCACGGCCCATCGCCGATTCTATCGCGCGTCTGGAGGCGGACAAAGAAGGCCTGCGCATGTCGCTGGAGACGCGCGAGCTCACACCAGGCCATGTCACGACCGCATGGTGGGTGATCATGACGAACCCGTCCGCGTGCAGCGCCACGCCTTGTCCGGCAGACGACGTGATCGGGCGCGCGGCGGAGGTCGGCACCCAGATCGCCTTTGCCGATGGCGCGGTCAACGCCCCGGATGGAACCGCCAGTTTTGCAGCCTATCTGCCCGCGGGCGCGGTTCCGCACGGTTGGTATAACCAGGACGTCCCGGACCCCACCAAGGCCGAAATCCACTTGGTTCTCAATGACCACGGTCCCCTTATCGCGGAGATCACATCTTCGATGCTCACGTCGTACAGAGGCGGATGTTCGGATGCCAGCCTGCCGCCACCGTTCCCGGACCGGGCCAAGGCCGACGGCATCGCGGGGCCAAATCACTGCGCGCTCATTCAGGACGCGATTTTTGTTCAACCCAAGTAATTCAAAGAAATGAGGATTAGTATCATGAAAACTCTATGTGCCGCTGTTGTTCTTCTGTCTGCGCAAAGCCTGCCCGCCGCTGCTTTGACGGTCAATTCTGGTGACATTCTCCGCGGGTCCTATACCTTTCCAACCTTTGGCGCGACCACGCTTGAGCCCATCTCGTTCCTCCTGCGCGTGTCCTCTCAGGACCTCTTTGGCGCGGGCGACTCTGTTGGGGTTCGGTATCTGGACGGCGCCTTGACACCGGTGTCATTCACACGATTTGACAGCGTTGGCACAGGTCTCGACCCCACCATCGGCATCATCTTCGACCCGAGCGATGTTCTGCCGCCCGCGACCATGCCCGTCGTGCCGCGCTCCGGCTTTTTGGAGATCGAGGGCCTGTCAGGGTCCTTCGATGTCCTCTCGCTCGATCTTTCGGCGCTTGAACCTGTCTCAGGAAGCACACTGCTGCGCCGGACCACTGTCAGCGACTTCGAAAGGGTCGAACAATCCCTAGCCCCGGTGCCATTGCCCGCGGCAGGAGCCTTGCTCGCGCTGGCTATGGCTGGAGCATTCGGAGTGAGCCGTCTGGCGCGGGGCAGACCCTGTCGCGCCGCCGCATGATCGCCCCATGCGGCCAAGGCATTGGGTTTTGCGCCGCCCGCCCGCCAGCCGTTCGCGACCGGACCCTTTCATTCGGATCCGCACCTGTCGCATGGTCTGCGCATTGACGAGACAGGAGATACAGCGATGACGCGTGACTACGTCGCCATCAATCGCGACATCTGGGAGGAGGATGCCAGCAACTGGGTCGAGACCGGTGAACGGCTCTGGGCGGCCAGCGATCCCGAGTGGGGCAATTGGGGTGTGCCGGAGGCAGAGCTCGGTCTGCTTCCGGATGATCTCTCCGGCCAGGACGCCATCGAACTGGGATGCGGCACGGCATATGTGGCCGGTTGGATGGCGCGGCTGGGCGCCTGTGTCACGGGGATCGACATTTCCGCCGCGCAGCTGTCCACGGCACGGCGCCTTGCAAAGCGCCATGACGTGCCGATCACCTTGTTGGACGGCAATGCCGAAGCCACGACCTTCGCAGACGGCTCCTTCGATTTCGCCATATCCGAATACGGCGCGGCAATATGGTGTCGACCGGACCGGTGGTTGACCGAAGCCTGGCGCCTGCTGCGACCCGGCGGCCGGCTTGTGTTTCTGGGAAACCACCCCTTGTCGCTGATCTGCACGCCCGAAAATGGCGCGCCGTGTGACACGGTGATACACCGACCCTACCGCGGGATGTGGGGGGCCGACTGGACGCAAGTCGAATTCGACCCCAGCGGGATCAGTTTCAATCTGACCGTCGCGGATTGGTTCGCCCTTTTCAAAGATATCGGTTTCGACGTGCAGAATTATCAGGAACTCTACGCCCCGACGCATGCGCGCCATGTCAGAGCCGGGATTCCAGCCGAATGGGCAAAGAGGTATCCCGTCGAACAGGTCTGGCACCTTTCAAAGGGGACGGCGTGATTGCCCTGGACCCGAGGCCGCCAAGACCTCTTCGAGCACGCGCACTGCCGTCCGACCTTGAGTTGAATACCACGCACATCCGCACATCTAAGTCGCGGGTCATCTTGGCACGACCGATCAGCGGGAGCACGATGCTCAGATCCTCTGCCATCTTGCCGCTTTATGGCGCGTGCCGGTCCGCCCGTCCGTCGAGGCCGACTGATGCACACCCCTCCAGATCTTTCTGGTCGGAAATCGTGACGCGATGCCCATCGACCTTCACGCCATAAGATTGCAGGCTCTTGAACGCGCGGCTCAGGTTTTCAGGCGCCATCCCGAGCGAGGACGCAAGCCGGCATTTTTCCAATCGGAGCTCGAAATCAGATGCCATATCGGAATATTTCTGTTAGCGCAGAAGATAATCGCGAGGCGTTCCAAAGACGTCCGCAGTTTCAGGTCTTTCGTGTTCTTGACCACCGAGCGATAGCACTGCGCCAGTTCGGCCACGATCGCGCGCGCGAACTTCGCATCGATATCGAAGACGCCGCGCACATCCTGGCTGGGGATCAGGGCGATCCTGCTTTTTTCTAGCGTGCGGGCGGACATCAGGTAAGGCGCGTCCCTGATCGTTGCCGCCAGTATGAAGGTCGAGACCGGGCGAACGGTCGCCATCGATGTTTCCTGCCTGTTCCAGCTTGAGAAGAGCTCGACCGAACCAGAGAGGACGATGTGCAGGAAATCGCTTGGATCGCCCTCTTCGATAAGCTCGATTTGCGGCGGGAAGTTCTGCACGTAGGATCCGCGCATGAGCGCCTGGAAATGCGCCTCTTCCATCTCTGCAAACAGATGCAGACTGCGAATATCGGGAAAATCCGACTAGGGCATTCCCAGGTACACCGGGCAACTCCAGTTGATATTTGTTCAACAACCGATTGATAAATGTCAATCAAGGGTTCGATGTCCTTTGGCTTTGCGATTGACGTGGCGCTGCACCCGACGTGACAGCCTTTGATAAGCCATTTGTTTTACTGCACTTTCCGTCAGGTCTTGATCCAGATCACCCGGTGCAGGAGCAAAGCCGCGCACACGGACCCCAACGCGCAGGCGCCCACATCCGGGCGCCCGAGAACGGAGGGACCCATGGAAATCATGCTTGCGTATGACCATTCCCGCAATGCGCGGAGTGCGCTCGATGCCATCAAGCAGATGTTCGCGCCGTTGAATCCCAGTGTGACGCTGGTGTCGGTCGTCGAAGACATCGGCAGCGCCACGGCCGGGGCCGACGCGCTGTTTACCGAACAGTATCTGGACCAGAAGGCGGGCATAGACGCGGCCGCCGCCGAGCTCATGGCGGCAGGTTACGACGCCAGGGTCATGCTGGCCGAAGGGGATGCGCGCAAGATGATCTTGCGTGCCGCCGAAGAGCGCCAGCCCGATCTGCTGGTCATGACGCGCCACTCGCATCAGGCGGATGGTGGAGCATTGGGGTTCATCACCCGCAAGCTTGACGCCATCGCGGAGGAATTCGACCACATGATCTTTGGGTGGTCTCGGCCTTCCTCGCACGGCGTGCAAAATGCCCGATCCTCATCATTCCCACCCACGTTCCCGCATCCTCGATGTGGGCGGCTGAATAGACCCCGGGCGCCAGAAAATGAAAATATCCAGCCTGTTCCGAGTTCAGGATCGCGCAATTCGCGCGCTGCACCGACCTGGATCGCCTTCTCCATCACTTCTTATTTCTGGTTCAACATGGCGCCGCTGGCATCCTCGATGCTGGCCGCAAACGATTGGCTGACCCGCGACGACATCCGCCTCTTCGCAATCGCAAACGTGGCGCTGACGATCCCCGCGCGGATCCCCGTAGGCCTCGCGCTCGACAACTTCGGGCCGCGCCGGGTGTTCTCGGTCCTGATGGTCGTCATGGCCATTCCAATCCTTTTCTTTGCCTTTGGCGACACAAAGATGCAGCTTTTTGTCTCGCGTCTGATCATGTCCTCCGTGGGCGCGGGCTTTGTTGTCGGCATCCACATGACCGCGCTGTGGTTCAAGCCGCGCGACATCGGCTTTGCCGAGGGCTTCTATGCGGGGTGGGGCAACTTCGGCTCTGCGGCCGCCGCGCTGACCATCCCGACCATCGCGCTGAATGTGTTCGGCGGCGCTGACGGCTGGCGCTATGCCATCGCGATGTCAGGCCTCATCATGGCCGCCTATAGCGCGTTCTATTGGTTCGCCATCACCGATGGCCCGAACTCTGGAACCCACACGAAGGCCAAAGGCTCCGCTCTGGAGGTCTCCATATACAAGGACCTCGTGATGCTGGTGATCTTCACGGTGCCGCTGATCGGGATCTTGTCGATCCTCGTCTACGCCCAGCAGTCCTACGGCTTCAACTACTGCGGCACCGTGGGCTGCAACCGGGATGAGTTTGTCGTCGTGCGGAAGATGAAAAAGGTCGACTGGCTCGACCGGGAAGCGACCAAAGTGGAGGCAGCAGAATGAGAGTACGTGCGCAAATCGGCATGGTGCTGAACCTCGATAAATGTATCGGGTGCCACACCTGCTCTGTGATCTGCAAGAACATGTGGACCACACAGGATGGGGTCGAATACGCCTGGTTCAACAACGTCGAGACCAAGCCCGGATTGGGCTATCCGACGCATTGGGAGAACCAGGCCAAGTGGAAAGGCGGCTGGAAGCGGACGAAATCTGGCAAGCTGCAGCCCAAGCAAGGGTCCAAGTGGCCGATATTGTCCAACATCTTTGCCAACCCCGACCTGCCCGAGATCGACGATTACTCCGAGCCCTTTGATTTCGACCATGATCACCTGAAATCGGCGCCTGAGATGGAGGCGTTCCCCACGGCGCGCCCCTATTCCACGATCACCGGCGCGCGGATCGGGAAGATCGAGAAGGGCCCGAATTGGGAAGAGATCCTCGGCGGGGAATTCGCCAAGCGCTCGGAAGACTACAACTTCGAGGGCATCCAGAAGGAGATCTACGGCGAGCATGAAAACACCTTCATGATGTATCTCCCGCGCCTCTGTGAGCATCGCCTGAACCCGGCCTGCGCGGCCTCGTGCCCCTCCGGTGCGATCTACAAGCGCGAGGAGGACGGCATCGTCCTGATCGATCAGGAGACATGCCGCGGCTGGCGCATGTGCGTCTCGGGCTGCCCCTACAAGAAGGTCTACTACAACTGGGAAAGCGGCAAATCCGAGAAATGCACCCTGTGCTATCCCCGGATCGAAGGCGGAACCCCACAGTGTGTTCGGAGACCTGCGTGGGGCGCATCCGCTATCTGGGCGTGATGCTCCATGACGCGGATAAGATCGACACAGCCGCCAATGCGCCGACCGAGCAGGAACTCTATGACGCACAGCTGGATGTCTTCCTCGACCCGAATGACCCGGTGGTGATCGAGGCCGCCCGCGGGGATGGCATCCCCGAGGATTGGATCACCGCCGCGCAAGAAAGCCCGATCTGGAAGATGGCGATGGAGTGGAAGGTGGCCTTCCCGCTGCATCCGGAATACTGGAGGCTGCCGATGGTGTGGTATATCCCGCCGCTCAGCCCGATTCAGAACGCCGCAGAGGCGGGAAAGATCGGCACCGATGGCGCGATGCCCAATGTGCACGACTTGCGCATCCCGGTGAAATACCTCGCCAATATGCTGACAGCCGGGGACGAGGCCCCTGTGGTCTCGGCGCTGGAACGGATGCTGGCCATGCGCGCCTATATGCGGTCGAAAACAGTCGACGGTGCCATTGACGAGGCCATCGCGGCTCGTGTGGGACTCAGCGGTTGAGCCACCGAAGAGATGTCCAACATCATGGTCCTGGCGGACTATGAAGACCGGTTCGTGATCCCGACCACGCACCGCGAACAGGTCGAAGACGCCTATGACCTCAAAGGCGGTTGTGGATTTACCGATGGCAACGGCTGCTCCACCGGCAAGTCCAAGGCCTCGCTCTTCGGCAAAGCCAAGAAACCCCTGAAAATGCCGGAGGCCCTGTGATGGACCGTACATTCAAAGGCCTCTCCTTTAGTCTGAGTTGCCCGACGCGCGCGCTGCAGCATGCCGTGCCCGAGATCGGAGGCGTCCTGGCCTCGGACACGCGATTGACAGCAGCAGCCCGTCGGGCGTTGCGCCCGCTCATGGAGGCGTTGAGTGGGGGCGACATCTATGACCTGCAGGAGAGATACGTGGGGCTCTTCGACCGGTCGCGCACGCTCTCGCTCAACCTCATCGAGCATGTGTACGGCGAAAGCCGCGACCGGGGCGGCGCCATGGTTTCACTGGTCGAGATGTACCGCGACGCAGGCTTTGACCCGGTCACGTCTGAGTTGCCCGATCACCTGCCGATGCTTCTGGAAATCCTGGCCACGCGCCCCCTCCACGAGGCACAGGGCGCCCTTGGCGGACGCGGCTCATATTCTGGAGGCCCTGAACACGTGACTTCTCCGTCAGGAGAGCCCCTATGGCGCCGTCTTCGCCGCGCTCTTGCAGCTGTCGGGCGCGCAGGCCGACCAGGACGCAGTGGCCGACCTGCTGGAAGAGCCGGACGTGGATCCGAACGACCTCGTCGCACTCGACAAGGTCTGGGAGGAGACCGAAGTCCGCTTTGGTCCCGATCCCGACGCGGGATGCCCACAGGTGCGCGACATGCTCGCGCGCATGGACGAGCCCATCAATCCCACCCCGCCACACGCCGCTGAATAGGGAGTATCCAAGATGTTTCCCAATCTCGATACCGACTTCATCATTTTCGGCGTCATGCCGTATGTCGCCTTGGCGGTGCTCCTGGTGGGCTCCGTTGCGCGGAAGGAGCGTGATCCCTTCACCTGGAAAAGCTCCTCCAGCCAGCTTCTGCGCCGCAAGCAGCTCGTCTCGGGCTCCATACTGCTCCACGTAGGCATCCTGACCGTGTTCTTCGGGCTCCTTGTCGGACTTTTCACGCCGGTCCGGGTGCTGGATACGCTTGGCATTCCCTACGCGCTGAAGCAGTGGATGGCGGTTCTCATCGGAGGGCCCGCGGGCATTTCAGCGCTCATCGTCGTAACCCTGCTGTTGCACCGGCGGCTGTTCGATCCGCGGATCCGGATCACGTCGAGCTATCCGGACATCCTCATCATGGTGCTGATCTGGCTGCAGCTCGTCATCGGCCTGCTGACCATCACCCAGACGCTCCAGCACATGGACGGCGCCGAGATGGTGCGTTTCATGACCTGGTCGCAAAGCATCGTGACTTGGAACATCAATGCCCGGGCGACCGTCGTCGATGTCCATTGGCTCTACAAGCTGCACATCTTCCTCGGCCTGCTGATCACCATGCTGTTCCCCTTCACGCAGCTGGCGCACATGATCTCGGGCTTTGCGGCACCCGTCCGGTATCTGGCGCGCTCGGGCTATCAGATCGTGCGCTCACGTCGGCAAGCGCCCTTGGCGCGCCTGGCCCTGGCGCTGTCGATGCCGCCGCCCCCGCGAGACGACTTGCAGGCGCTTGCCGGTACGATCCGCCGACACCTCATCCTGGAAAATGCCGTCCTGCTGCCTTTGGCACGCGCGCGGCTGACAGGGGGCGATCTGCGCGGCCCCAGGGCCGGAATGCTCGGGCGCCGTGGTCTTAAACCTCTTTGCGGACTGACACTGGCCCAGCGATCCGCGCGAAGAGAAGACCCGATCACACGGGATATAGATCTGCAGACCAACCCATCTGGATTTCTGGAGATTCACCGCGCCCATACGGACGGACGCGAATCCTGCGCCGACGAGCCTCCTCGCGCAGGTCTCACAAATGCCCCGAAAGGGGGCCTGTCTCCGCGCACTTCGCATCGCGCAGAGGACCGCAGGTTTCAGGCAGTGTCCGCCTTGTCCTTCGGGCTGCAGATTTCCGTGATCGTCATCGCACGCAGACGATCAATCAGGCTTTGCTCTATGTCCCTCATGACACCGGCAACACGCCGGTGAAGCGCATGCTCAACCGAGCACTCAGAAGCATGCGCCTCCTCCTCGGACGCAATGAGGCTTTCATCCAAAGCCACATAGACATCCGCCAAGGTGATGCCGTCCGGGTCTTTTGCGAGGCGCCAGCCCCCGGCGTGCCCCTTCTCAGATGTCAAAAGGCCGGCCTCTCTCAACCGTCCCAGAACGCGGCGGACGACCACCGGGTTGGTGCCTGCATGGTCCGCAATGTCGGCAGATGTGCGCACACGCTCGGGGTCCCCGGCCATATGGCTCAGGGTGTGAAGGGCAAGGGACAGGCGGCTGTTGCGCTTCATTCGTGATTTCTCCCCGTGTGAGAGGCATACGTAACAATTGGTGTTGCATTCGTCTAGTAACTGCGTAAGTTACGTGACTCTCAAAGCAGTTGTTGGAGAGCAGTCATGCCAGATACGCGCCTTCCCGTCACGGTTCTTTCCGGTTTCCTCGGTGCAGGAAAGACCACGCTTCTGAACCGTGTGCTCAACAATCGCGAGGGCAGGCGGGTCGCGGTGATCGTCAATGACATGTCCGAGGTGAACATCGACGCTGATCTGGTGCGCGCTGACACCGCGTTGAGCCGGACGGATGAAACCCTGGTCGAGATGTCGAACGGCTGCATCTGCTGCACCCTGCGCGACGATCTTCTGGAGGAAGTCCGACGCCTGGCCGCCGAGCGCCGCTTCGATTACCTGCTGATCGAATCCACGGGCATCTCCGAACCCCTGCCCGTGGCGGCGACCTTCGACTTTCGGGACGAGTCCGGAGAGAGCCTGTCCGATGTGGCGCGGCTCGATACCATGGTGACGGTCGTGGATGCGGTGAACCTGCTGAAGGATTTTTCAAGCCATGATTTCCTTCGCGACCGTGGTGAGGTCATGGGGGAAGAGGATGAACGGACGCTGGTCCACCTCCTGACCGATCAGATGGAGTTTGCCGATGTGGTGGTCCTGAACAAGATCGCGGATGCAGCACCCGGCCAGGTGGACGCCGCGCGCAAGATCATTCGCAGCCTCAATGCCGATGCCGAGATCATTGAGACCAATCAATCCGAGGTTGCTGCCGAAAAGATCCTCGATACCGGCCTCTTTGATTTCGACAGGGCGCATGAACATCCGATGTGGGCCAAGGAGCTCTATGGCTTCGCCGATCACGTGCCCGAGACCGAGGAATACGGCGTAACCTCCTACGTCTACCGCGCGCGCCAGCCCTTCATACCCGAGAAGATTCTCTCCGTTCTCAATGACGACATGCCCGGCGTGATCCGCGCGAAGGGGCATTTCTGGATTGCCACCCGGCCCGAGTGGGTCGCCGAGTTCTCGCTGGCTGGCGCGCTGTCGAGCGTCAAGCCCATTGGCACATGGTGGGCCTCCGTCCCGAAAGAGCGCTGGCCGGAGCACGCCTCGGCGCAGGCCTACATACAGCAGCATTGGGCAGAGCCCTGGGGCGACCGGCGGCAGGAACTGGTGTTCATCGGGTCCGATATCGCTTGGCCTGCGCTCAAGGCCAGGCTCGACGGTTGCCTTGTCCCACAGGTGGTTGCTGAAGGGCCCGACGCCTTGCCGCTGGACCTTCCGGACCCGTTTCCCGGATGGCGGCGGATCGAGGACGCGGCATGAACTTCATCCGCAAGATCGCCCGGGATGCGGCCATCGGCGTGGGGGTCGCGGATGATCCGGCATCGCTCGACGTCTTCCTGCGTCCCGGTTGCGCGGCGGCGATCTGGCGGCGGCAGACCCCACCGGATGTCCAAAGCTGGATAGAGGACCTCGACCCGGACGTGCTGCCGCGCGGTCGCACTGTTCTTCGTCCGAACGCCGTGCCGGAGACCTTTGACAGCCTTTGCGAAATGTCCGGCCTGCCCGAAGGACCGGCGCGGGACTGGCTTCGCGAAGACATCGCAACTCTGGCATCTGTTGTCTCGGAACTCCTGAAGGCCAGCGTCTTGCGGTTTCGTCTAGATGTCGTGACGACCAACGCCTGCCGGAAATTCCACATCGACGCGATTACGGCCCGGCTGGTCTGCACCTATCGCGGGACCGGAACCCAATATGGGATATCCCCCGACGGTCGTGATCCGAGCCGGGTGTTCACGGTCCCGACGGGCGCGCCCATTCTGTTGCGTGGCACGCTTTGGCCTGCCGAGCCCCCATCCGGCTTGCTACATCGTTCACCCCCGATTGAAGGCACGGACGAGACTCGGCTTGTCCTGGTGCTGGACCCGGTTTTTGACCCGGACGACGACGCATAATCGGCCAAGAACCGGCCCTCGCCCAGCCACCGCCAGGGGCCGCCCCGACGCAGGCGCAATTGGCAAATACGCCCGTCGTCTGCTTCGTGCGTCCCGCCGCCGGCGCGGGCGACGACACCTCCGGAGAAGCCGTCGGCGCGCAGCGAAACGATCCCGTCCCGGGCCTGTCGGCACCCGCGCCGAACAGCTTGGCCAGATCTTTGAGGCGACGGAGAACGGAGAGCCCGCGCGTTGATCTGACGGACCGCATGACCGAAACATGGCTGCGGCACGCGTGCCACCGGTTCCGCTGACGGTTGCCTCGCCGTTGCTGGCGGTGTCCTTGCACACCTGAGCGGCGCAGCAGCGTGACACAGCGCGCGCCACCCTCAGGGCTCTCTAGGACAGAGTATCGCTCCCAACGGTCGGGTCAGTGTGACCGATCAGACCGGCACGCGCGCTCTCCCCATGACGATCTCGACCGGCCTCATCGCACAGCGTCTCATGGTTCCCGGTTCCCGGCCTGGCGACCCCATGGTCGCAGAGGCGACGCTTACGCAAACACAACGGCGGGCCACGTCACCACGGGGGGCTGGCGCCGGGGTTTCAGAGACCCCGGGCCATCTGCCTAGGCCGCATAAACCGCACGTTCGAACGCGTCATACAGCGCCAGGAACGGCGGCTCGACGAAGGGCAGCGTCTGGGTCATGATCACCGCCGCCACGTTCTTCTTCGGATCTACCCAGTAGTGCGTGTTCAGAACCCCCGCCCAGCTGTTGGTGCCCGCAGAGCGTTTCCCAGGCACGTCCGCGCGGTGCAGGACGGCCATGACGCTGTGGGTCGGATCTCCCTCCAGCTCCACATCTGCAGTCAGAGGCGAGACGGAGTTCATTTTCTCGAACGCCAGGCCCTGCATCTGATCGGCCAGCATCGTTGCCACTGCGTCCTCCGACAGCAGTCTGGCACCGTCCAGCGTACCCTTGTTGAGGATCATGCGCAGGAAACGCATGTAGTCCCCCGCTGTCGAATAGAGCGCATGCCCCATGCCATAGACCTCCGGCTGCGGTGGAGGCGCGATCTCCATGGGGCCAAATGCACCATCTTCGCCACGGATCGCGACACTGGCCAGCCGATCCTCCAGACCGTCAGGCTCAAAGGCGGTGCTGGTCATGCCAAGTGGTTCAAAGATCTCTTCGGTGCAGAATGCGTCGATGCGCCGCCCGTCCACCGCTTCGACGACTTGCCCCAGCCAATCCGTGTTGGGACCATAGCCCCACCGCGTTCCAGGGTCGGTGGTCAGCGGATAGTTCAGCGATGACGTCAGGCCGGACAGGATGCTCGGGTGGCCGGTCTTCTCCATGAAGTCCGGAACATCGCTGTTCCAGAACTCGTATTCCATGCCCGAGGTATGGGTTGCCAGGTGGCGCACGGTGGCAACCGTCTTGGGCGCGCGCAGGATGGGTTTGTCCCCCTCATAGCCGTCCAGGACCTTCACGTCGTTCCAGGCAGGAAGCACCTCCGCCACCGGCGTGTCCAAACTCAGCTTGCCGCGGTCCACCAGGATCATCGCGGCGAGGCTTCCGATGGCTTTGGTCATGGAGAAGATCCGAAACACCGTATCCTCGGACACATCGCCGGCCTTGCCGACGTAGCGGATACCCTCCGCGTCTCCGTGCATGGCGAGCACAAACGGCACGGCACCCTCCGTGACCCCCTGGTCCAGAATTGAATCGATGTCTGTCATGTATCGGTCCTCCCTTAGAGTTTCGCCTGAGCTTGCAACAAGAAGGGTCGGTGTCTTTGGCGCTCGGCGCAAGCCCCGGTATGATGCGCGCGCGTCACGGGGTGGCGAAAGACGAACCGGCGCCGCCTGCAGGATCTGCCGAACGAGGTTTTCCATATCGCGGAGGGGGCGGACCGATGGCGCCGCAGCGCCACGCGGACGTCAAAGCCAATTGGCCGGACGGACAGGCCGCAGGCCTCTCTTACGCCGAGCCGCAGCACCCCTCTGCGGGTGTCGAACGACCGGGTGAGATGCAGGTCCGGCAAAGCGGGGCCGTGGTTGCGGGTCGGCGAAGGGATGGTCTCCGGCAGGGTGGGGTGTCAGAGCGCTGGCGGCCCCCGCAAAGCCCCCACCACCCACCGGCATCACGGGCGCGCGGGAGGAGGCTGCTCCTGCCGAAGTGACGCGTCGCGCAGCTTGCCCGGACCGGCAAACTTGCACATGCCGGGTCCTTTCATGGATGAAAGGCGACACACAATATGACTAAAGATTCTGACCCGAAGCCCTGCTGGATCAAACCGGCTGCAGGGCTGTGTGTTTTGGAGCGGGCGAGGCGATTCGAACGCCCGACCCTAACCTTGGCAAGGTTATGCTCTACCCCTGAGCTACGCCCGCTTCCTTGGGTAAGGCGTCAGATACTAGCGCGCGCCGGTACCTGCAAGTGAAAAATCCCGTTCTTGGCTGAAAATTTCAGTCCGGCGTGACAGGGGCGGCAGCGCTTTGCAACAGGTCCCAGCGGTTGCCGAACGGGTCGCGGAAGACGGCCACCGTGCCATAGCTCTCCTTGCGCGGAGCCTCCTCGAACACGACACCCTTGGCCAGAAGTGCTGCGTGGTCGCGGGCAAAATCGTCGGTCTCCAGAAAAAGCCAGACGCGGCCTGCGCCCTGATTGCCGATCTGCGCGCGCTGCCGGTCGCTCGCGGCGCGCGCCAGCACGATGCGGGTCTGCGCGCCGGGCGGGGCCACGGTGACCCAGCGCTTGTGCCCCAGTGGGATATCCTCGCGAAGGTCGAACCCCAGCACGTCGCAGAAAAACGCAATGCCGGCGTCATAGTCCGGCACGATCACGGAGAGGGCGGCAAGATGCATGGGCAGGCTCCGGGCTCAGAGAACGAGATCGTTGTCCTGCTCCTCTTCGCGGCTTTCGTCATGGGTGGCAAGGGCGATGCCGAAGGTCAGAATGCCCACGCGCCCCGCCGTCATCAGCCCCACCACGATGAGCTTGCCCAGATCGCTGAGCTCACCCGTGAGCCCCATGCTCAGCCCCACGGTTCCCAGCGCCGAGATCACCTCGAACATCACCACATCGAAGGCCGCGTCCGCTTCGGTCAGAAACAGCAGGAACATCGCCCCCGCAAGCAGCACCAGATAATAGGCCAGACCTGCGGTGGCATCCTGCAGCCGCTGCAGCGGGATCTCGCGCTTGAAGAACCGGATGCGGTCGCGCCCCTTGAGGGTCGAGCGGACCAGACCGATCAGCGCCGCAAAGGACGTGGTCTTGAGCCCGCCGCCGGTGCCCGCGGGCGAGGCACCAATCACCATCAGGAAGAAAAACACAATCAGCACCGAATGGCTCAGCGCGCTGATGGGATAGGTGTTGAAGCCCACCGTGGTCGATGCGGTCATCACCTGGAAGAACGCGGTCAGCAGACGCTCGTTCGCGGGCAGGGCGGCGATGCCGGGCTCGACCACCATCAGGATCACCGTGCCGATCAGCAGAAAGAGCAGCGTCAGCCGGATGATCACCTTGCTGGTGAAACCGAGATGCGGGCTGCGGCCCGACAGGGTGCGTGAGGCGTCCACAACGATCAGAAAGCCCATGGCGCCCAGGATGCTCAGCGCGCTGATCGTCAGCGTGATGCCCGCATGCGCGCCGAAGCTTTCGAAACTGTTGGAAAAAAGGCTGAAGCCAGCCGTGCAGAATGCCGAAATCGAGTGGAAAATCGCGCTCCAGAGCGCGTCTTCCACGCCCTGCTGGCGGAACATCACATAAAGCACCGCCGCGCCGATCACCTCGCAAATCAGAGTGAAGCGCACCACCGAGCGGATGAAGAGCTTGGGCTTGACATCGTCCGGCAGGTTGAAGGCGTTCTTGGTGGCCTCCCGCCGCAGGCGGCTCATCCGGTCTTGCGCCGTCAACACGACGAAGGAGCCGACGGTCATGTACCCTAGGCCGCCCAACTGGATCAGCAGCAGGATCACCAACTGCCCAAAGAAAGTATAGCTGCTGCCCGGATCGACCGACACCAGCCCCGTGGTCGACACCGCCGAGGTGGCGATGAACAGGTTGTCGATGGCCGGGACTGCCGTGGCCTGCGCAAACGGCAGGCTCAGCAGGATCCAACCCAGAGCGATATAGCTGAGATAGCCCAGCAGCAACAGCTTGGCCGGTGTGGTATGGGTCAGCACCGCGCGCAGCCGGATCCACCGCGCACGCAGGCTGCGATCTCGGGAGACAGTCTGGTCGTCGGCCTCGCCGCTGTCGTCTGGCTCGTCGGACATGCGCGTCTTTCGTTCGGATCAAAAAGAGCAACGCGCAAAGGCGCGCTCGGTTCCGGACATAAGACGGATCGGTTGCCTGTCCAGATCCTGCCGAACGCGGCTTGGCCCTGGCGCGCTCAGCGCGGGCCCGCCTGCTTATCGAGGCCGGACCACAGCTGCTGGAGGACTAGGCGCGCCTCGTCGATATCCGACGTGGCCCCGTCGAGCTCCATCATTTCCACCAGATCTGACGCGACCTGGGTGATCTGCCCGCTGAGAAAGATGCGCAGATCGGGCCGGCTCACCCGCAGGGCCATCACCAGCCGGGCGAGCGCCGGAGCGGAATGCGCCCCACCCGCGGAGAGGCCGAGAATGCGGCAGGGGTCCGCGGTGATTTCCGCCATGAGCGCCTCATGCGAGCGCCCGGTCTTGACCACGACGTTCCAGCCTTCCTCGCCGAAGAGATCCGCGGCCATGCGCACGCCAAGAGTGTGGATTTCCCCCGGGACGGTGGCGAAAATCGCCGATTTCACCTCGACGGGATGGCGCGGCACGAAGAGATAGCTGTATTCGCGCAGGATCGCATAGATGCGGCTGCTGGCGATGGTGACTTCGTGGAAGCTCACATGGTCCGCGTCCCACCATTCGCCGAGAATGACGGCCGCCTCCGCCAGATAGTTGAGGTAAATGGCATCCAGCGCCGCGCCGTCGTCGCGCGCATCATGAATGAAGGCCGCGCCCTCGTCGGGATCGTCGGAGATCAGCGCATAGCAGAGCGATTCCACCTTGCGCCGACTGGGCTGGTTGACAGGGTCCCGATTGGTCGGGCGTTCGGCCGCGACACGGTGCAAGACTTCGCGCACGATGTCGCTGACAGCCTCTTCGGGCAGCTGGGCTTTGAGTTTCAAAACATCCGACTGCACTTGTGTATATCGCTCCGAAACCTGTGGCTCGGGCGATCCGTCGGGCTCGGGCATGGCTCCCCCCTGGGCTTGGCTCGGTCGTCCCTCGTGTCTTCCGTGAATCTCTCCTCAAGCGTAATGGACACGCCATGCGTGTGTCAACGAAAGTTGACAGGTGAATCGCCCGATGGTGATGACAGGCGCCGCAGAGCGCGCGCCTGATCAAAACCGCCCGTCAGTCCAGCTCGACCAGCAGGTCCTTGGCGTCGATCTGCCCGCCCGGGCTCACATGCACGGCTTTGACCGTGGCGTCGCGGTCGGCGTGAATACCCGTTTCCATCTTCATTGCTTCGATGGTCAGCAGCAGATCGCCGGCCTTGACCGGTTTGCCTGCCTGTGCGGCCACCGAGGCCACCACACCCGGCATCGGCGCGCCGATATGATTGGCATTGCCGACTTCCGCCTTGGGCCGCTGCGCCGTGCTGGATTTCACCAGACGGTTCGGCACGCGGATCACCCGCGGTTGGCCGTTGAGCTCGAAGAACACACGCACTTCGCCGTCCTCGGTGGTCTCGCCCACGGCTTGCAAACGGATCTCCAGCGTCTTGCCGGGGTCGATCTCGGCGCTGATCTCTTCACCTGGCTCCATGCCATAGAAGAAGGTCTTCGTCGGCAGGCTGCGTACCGGACCATAGATGCGGTGGCGCCCCATGTAGTCGAGGAAGACCTTGGGATACATCAGATACCCGCTCAGGTCTTCGTCATCGACCTCCTTGCCCTCCATCGCCTCCGAGGCCTCCTTGCGCAACGCTTCGAGGTCCGCAGGCGGCAGGTGCTTGCCCGGGCGCTCGGTGTTGGGCGCCTCGTCCTTCAGCACCTTCTTCACGATCGCCTCAGGAAAGCCACCGGGCGGCTGTCCCAGATTGCCGCGCATCATGTCGATCACGCTGTCAGGGAAGGCCACATCAGTGCTCGGGTCCTCCACATCCGCCCGTGTGAGGCCCTGGCTGACCATCATCAACGCCATGTCACCCACCACCTTCGACGAGGGCGTGACCTTCACGATGTCACCAAACATCTGGTTCACATCCGCATAGGTCTGGGCCACCTCGTGCCAGCGCTCCTCCAGCCCCAGCGACGCCGCCTGCGCCTTGAGGTTGGTGAACTGCCCGCCCGGCATCTCGTGCAGATAGACCTCGGAGGAGGGCGCCTGCATGCCGGTCTCGAAGGCCTTGTAGTGGCTGCGCACCTCTTCCCAGTAATCCGAGATCTCGCGGATCGCCTTGGTGTCGAGCCCGGTGTCCCGGTCGGTGTGCTTGAGGGCTGCGACCACCGAGCCCAGCGTTGCCTGCGAGGTATTGCCCGAGAGCGCATCCATCGCGCAGTCGACCGCATCGACACCCGCCTCCGAGGCGGCGAGGATCGTGGCACAGGCCACACCGGCCGTGTCATGCGTATGGAAGTGGATCGGCAGCCCCACCTCGGATTTCAGCGCCCGCACCAGTTGGCGCGCCGCGGCGGGCTTCAACAGCCCCGCCATGTCCTTCAGCCCCAGCACATGGGCGCCCGCGTCCCGCAGCTCTTTGCCCATGTCCACATAGTACTGAAGGTTGTACTTGGCGCGGTCGGGATCGTTGATATCGCCGGTGTAGCAGATCGCCGCTTCGCAGACCTTGCCGTTCTCGATCACCGCGTCCATGGCGACGCGCATGTTCTCGACCCAATTGAGGCTGTCGAAGACGCGGAACACATCGACGCCCGTCTTGGCCGCGACGCGCACGAATTCCTGCACCACATTGTCGGGGTAATTGGTATAGCCGACGCCGTTGGAGGCGCGCAGCAGCATCTGCGTCATCACATTGGGCATCGCCGCGCGCAGATCCCGCAGGCGCTGCCAGGGGCATTCCTGCAGAAAACGATAGGCCACGTCGAAGGTTGCCCCACCCCAGCATTCCACGCTGAAAAGCTGAGGCAAGTTCGCCGCATAGGCAGGCGCGACCCGGATCATATCAATTGACCGCATCCGCGTCGCGAGCAATGACTGATGCCCGTCGCGCATCGTCGTGTCGGTGATCAGAAGCTGCCGCTGCTGCCCCATCCAGTCGGCGACCGCCTGCGGGCCCTTCTGCTCCAGCAGGTTGCGCGTGCCCATCATCGGCTCCGCCTTGAGCTCCGGCGGGCGCGGGTCGCGCACCTGCGCGCCGGGGCGCGGGTGGTCCTTCGTCTCTGGATGCCCGTTCACCGTCACATCCGCGATATAGGTCAGCACCTTCGTGCCCCGGTCCCGACGACGCGAGAACTGGAAGAGCTCCGGCGTCTCGTCGATGAATTTCGTATGATAGGTGTTGTCGAGGAAGGTCGGGTGCTTCAGCAGGTTCTCGACAAAGGCAATGTTGGTGCTGACGCCCCTGATCCGGAACTCCCGCAGCGCCCGATCCATCCGGGCAATCGCTGCCTCGGGCGTCTGCGCCTTGGCGGTCACCTTCACCAATAGGCTGTCATAATACCGCGTGATCACCCCGCCCGAATAGGCTGTACCGCCGTCGAGCCGAATGCCCATACCGGTCGCCTCGCGGAAGGCGGTGATGCGGCCATAGTCAGGGATGAAGTTGTTCTGCGGGTCTTCCGTTGTGATCCGGGTCTGCAGTGCGTGACCGGTGAGCTGCACATCCTCCTGGGTCGGCTTGCCCGTGGCCTCGGCGATGGTTTTGCCCTCAGCGATCAGAATCTGCGCCTGCACGATGTCGATGCCAGTCACCTCTTCGGTGACCGTATGCTCCACCTGCACGCGCGGGTTCACCTCGATGAAGTAGAACTTGCCATCGTCCATATCCATCAGGAATTCGACGGTGCCCGCGCATTCGTAATTCACGTGCTTGCAGATCTTGTAGCCCAGCTCGCAGATCTCTTCGCGCTGCGCGTCGGTGAGGTACGGGGCCGGGGCCCGCTCCACGACCTTCTGGTTGCGCCGCTGCACCGAGCAATCGCGCTCATAGAGGTGATACATCCCGCCATGCTTGTCGCCGAGGATCTGCACCTCCACGTGGCGGGCCTTGAGGATCATCTTCTCCAGATAACCCTCGCCATTGCCGAAAGCGGCCTCCGCCTCGCGGCGGCCTTCCAGCACCTTCTCTTCCAGCTCCGCTTCCTTCTGAATCGGCCGCATCCCGCGCCCGCCGCCACCCCAGGACGCCTTGAGCATCAGCGGATAGCCGATCTCCTTGGCCTCCGCCTTGATCGCTTTCATGTCATCGCCCAGCACCTCGGTCGCCGGAATGACCGGCACGCCCGCATCCATCGCCACACGCCGCGCGCTGGCCTTGTCGCCAAGCGCGCGCATGGTCTCGGCTTTGGGGCCGATGAAAGTGATGCCGTTTTGCTCGCAGGCATCCACAAAATCCGGGTTCTCGGAGAGCAACCCATACCCGGGATGGATCGCATCCGCACCGCTCGCCTTGGCCACTCGGATCATCTCGTCAATCGAGAGATAGGCCGCCACCGGCCCCAACCCTTCGCCGATGCGGTAGGCCTCATCCGCCTTGAAGCGGTGCAGCCCTAGCTTGTCTTCCTCCGCATAGACGGCGACCGTTTTCTTGCCCATCTCATTGGCCGCGCGCATGATGCGGATGGCGATCTCACCCCGGTTTGCGATCAGGATTTTGCGGAATTCTGGCATCAGGGGCCTCCTCTCACTGCGGCGGATGCGTCTCTTTAGGAAGTATTACCCCTCCCGTAAACGCGTACTATTGGGTACGTGACCGCGAATTCTGCCGCACCGCAGCATTTTGGCGCCGGAATGTAAAGCGGCCTTTGTTTACCCGGCAGGCAAGGCAACCGGGGTCGGCAGGTCCCGCAGGGTGCGCGCGCCGAGCTGTCCCATGTTGGCCGCGAGGTCCTTGTCGAGAATGTCGATCAGATGCGCGGGCCCCTGCGCGCCGAGCGCGGCCAGCGCATAATGGAAGCCGCGCCCCAGCATCACGAAATCCGCCCCCGAGGCCAGCGCCCGCAGGATGTCGAGCCCGCCTTCGATCCCGGAATCGAAGATCAGGGGCAGGGCGGTGGCTGCGCGGATCTCGGGCAGCAGGTCAATCGCTGCGGGCGCCCCATCAAACTGGCGTCCCGCGTGGTTCGACACCCAGAGCCCGTCCACACCGATGGTCTCCAGCCGCGACGCATCTCCGGCGCGCAGCACGCCCTTGACCACGAAGGGCCCGTCCCAGGCCTCGCGCAGCCAGGCGACATAGTCCCAATCAGGCGAGGTGCGCAGCAGATAGCCGACATGGGCGGTGGAGGAGAGCGCGGTGTCCACCTCGGCGGCGTATTTCTCCAGCGTGCGCATCTTGGGCAGCCCGCGCCGCGCCATGCCCAGGGCCCAGGCAGGCTTTGCCGCCACCTGCGCCATGAGGCGTGGCGTCAGCCGGGGTGGCAGCGTCAGTCCGGAGCGCGTCTGCCGCTCGCGCCGCGAGGCCACGGGCACGTCCACCGTCAACACCAGCGTGGAAAACCCGGCAGATTTGGCACGCGCCAGCATGTCGCTGCGGATCGCCTCGTCGCGCGGCGGATACATCTGGAACCAGGCTTGGTTTCCCAGATGCGGCGCGAGATCTTCCGGTGATTGTGTCGCGACGGTGGAGAGCGTGTAGGGGATATGGGCTTTCGCGGCGGCGCGCGCCAGACTGCCCTCCGCATCGGGCCACATCAGCCCGGACATGCCCACGGGCGCAATGCCATAGGGCCGGGGCAGGGTCTGGCCGAAGAGGCGCACGCTCAGGTCGGGGTCGACCTCGCCGTGCAGCACGCTTGGCAGAAAGCCGATCCGGTCGAGGCCCACGCGGTTCCGCGCCTTGGTGCGCTCCTCGCCAGTCGCGCTGTCGAGATACTCCCAGACAAAGCGCGGCAGGCGGCGGCGCGCTTTGTCGCGCAGGTCGCTGAGGGCGGGATAACGACTGTGCAGGTCCATGGAGGCCTTGGTGACCCAAATGCGTGTCGGTGTCTATTGTGGCACGCCGGAGGATTTTGAGTATTTTTGGAAGGGTGAAGAGCCAGGGTGCGCGGAACAATATGAGAACGTGTCTTTATCTTGGGGCGGGAGGATTGTAGGGTGGTGTCATGAGCAGTTTCGATGAAATGGATGCCTTCGAGGGTGCCTCGCTGTCGGCGCGGGCGATGGCGGCGCGGCCGCAGCCTTACCTGGAGGGGTTGAACCCGGCGCAACGCGAAGCGGTGGAGCAGCTGGAGGGGCCGGTTCTGATGCTCGCAGGCGCGGGCACGGGCAAGACGCGGGCGCTGACCGCGCGGATTGCGCATTTGTTGATGACCGGCACGGCGCGGCCCAATGAGATTTTGGCGGTGACCTTCACCAACAAGGCCGCGCGCGAGATGAAAAACCGTGTGGGAGCTATGCTGGGGCAACCCGCCGAGGGGATGCCGTGGTTGGGCACCTTTCATGCCGTCTGTGTGAAGCTTCTGCGCCGGCATGCGGAGCTGGTGGGGCTGAAGTCGAACTTCACCATCCTCGACACGGATGATCAGCTGCGCCTGTTGAAACAGCTGGTGGCGGCGGAGAACATTGATGACAAGCGGTGGCCCGCGCGGCAGCTGGCCTCGATCATCGATGGCTGGAAGAACCGTGCACTGACGCCGGAGAAGGTGCCAGCCGCGGATGCGGGCGCCTACAACCACCGGGGCGTGGAAATCTACGCGCAGTACCAGACCCGCCTGAAGGAGCTGAATGCGACCGATTTCGGCGATCTGCTGCTGCATATGGTCACTATCTTCCAGACGTATGCGGACGTTCTGGAGCAGTACCAGCGCTGGTTCCGCTATATCCTCGTGGACGAGTATCAGGACACCAACGTAGCGCAGTACATGTGGCTGCGACTGCTGGCGGGCGGGCATAAGAACATCTGCTGCGTCGGCGATGATGATCAGTCGATCTATGGCTGGCGCGGGGCCGAAGTCGGCAATATCCTGCGGTTCGAGAAGGATTTTCCGGGCGCCCATGTGGTGCGGCTGGAGCAGAATTACCGCTCGACCCCGCATATTCTGGCTGCCGCCTCGGGCGTGATTGCGGGCAATGAGGGGCGGCTTGGAAAGACACTCTTCACTGACCTGACCAAGGGTGAAAGGGTGCGGCTCATCGGCCATTGGGACGGTGAGGAGGAGGCGCGCTGGATCGGTGAGGAAATTGAAGCCGCGCAGAGAGGCACGCGGGGCATGGCGCCTTATGGGCTTGATCAGATGGCCATTCTCGTTCGGGCGTCACAGCAGATGCGCGCTTTCGAGGATCGGTTCCTGACCATCGGTCTGCCCTATCGCGTGATTGGCGGGCCGCGGTTCTACGAGCGGATGGAGATCCGCGATGCCATGGCCTATTTCCGCGTCGTGGTCAGCCCGGACGACGATCTGGCGTTTGAGCGAATTGTGAACACGCCGAAGCGGGGCCTGGGCGACAAGGCGCGGCAGACGATCCAGCGGATGGCGCGCTCGAACGGGGTGAGCCTCGTGGAAGGCGCGCGGCTCTGCGTGCAGACCAAGAGCATTGGTGGCAAGGGTGGCAATGAGCTCGGCAAGCTGATCGATGGGATCGACCGTTGGGGCCGGATGCTCGGCGACACGGACCTCAGCCATATGGAACTGGCCGAGATCATCCTCGATGAGTCGGGCTATACCGCGCATTGGCAGAACGACAAGACGCCCGAGGCGCCGGGGCGGCTGGAGAACCTCAAGGAGCTGGTGAAGGCGCTGGAAGGCTTTGAGAACCTGCAGGGATTCCTCGAACACGTCAGCTTGATCATGGACAATGAGAGCGATGACGGCGGCGAGAAGGTCTCGATCATGACGCTGCACGCGGCCAAAGGGCTGGAGTTCCCGATGGTCTTCCTGCCGGGCTGGGAGGACGGGCTCTTCCCCTCGCAGCGCTCGATGGACGAGAGCGGGCTCAAGGGCCTCGAAGAGGAGCGGCGGCTGGCCTATGTGGGCATCACACGGGCCGAGGAGGTCTGCACGATCTCCTTCGCCGCCAATCGCCGGGTGTTTGGGCAATGGCAATCCTCCATGCCCTCGCGCTTCATCGATGAGTTGCCGCAGGAGCACGTAGAGGTGCTGACGCCACCGGGCCTTTACGGCGGCGGCTATGGCGCGGCGGGGATGCAGCCCCTGCGCTCCGATCTGGCGGAGCGGGCGGCGGAGGCCAATGTCTATAACTCCCCCGGCTGGCGCCGGTTGCAGGAGCGCAGCCAGCAGCGCCCGGTGAGCCAGCCGCGGGAAGCCAAGAATACCGTGATCGACATGAACGCCGTCTCCAGCTTCACCGTCGGCGAGCGCGTGTTCCACCAGAAGTTCGGCTATGGCGCCATCCAGGGCATCGAGGGCGACAAGCTCGAGATCGCGTTCGAGAAAGCGGGCACCAAGAAGGTGGTGGCAAAGTTTGTCACCGGCTGTGACGATATTCCGTTTTGAGCCGCGTAGCGGGTCGCTGCGAAGACACCTCTGACCACGCATCAAGGCCAGCACCCAACCCTGGGTGAGGGGGGGGTGCGCCCTCGCCCCCCATCGAGGGGGGATCGGGCGCGGCCCGGCGGTGCCCGCCGGGCGTGGCAGCTGCACCCGTCACGTCGGAGTTTGACGGCGAGGGGCAGGAGAGCGCTCCGCCTCTCGGGAGTGGCACCGGTCGCGGCGTTCTGGTGGAGCGTACCCGGCGCTCAGGCGAGCGGCAGCAATGTACGCGCCTCGAACCCCTTCACGATCGGCCGCGCGGCGCGGGGCAGGCCCGGGCCACCCAACTCGGGAAACAGCGCCATCACCTCGTCATGGGTTGCGCGGTCGGCCTCCAGGATGTGATCGCCCGCATAAAAACTCTCCAGCCGCGCGCCATGGGCAAAGACCACCTCATGCGCATCGAACATCACATGGTAGTAGGTGACCGCGGCGCAGGGCGCAGTGAAGACCTGATCGCCGTCACACAGGTGCTTGGCGGCACAGAGCACCTCGTCGGTCTCGAACATCAGCTGGCACTTCCACCCGCTCAACAGAATGCGATGCTGCGGCGAGACGCGCAGCACCTCGCGGTTGCCGATGCTGCCCGGCCGGAAGGTCACAGGCGCCAGCGCACCGCGCCCCGGCACCGTCCGGCGGCCGATCCAGCGCACCTGGCCCGCGCCATGATCCAGTGTCTCCACCAGATCGCCCACCGCCAGCGCCTCGACCGGCACATCGCCGCGGGGGGTCCGCAGGGGCGTGCCTGCGGTGAAACAGGCGACCGTCACCGCCGCGATGTTGAGATAGGTAAAGCTGTTGCCGTTGGGCAGCTGCACCTGGCCGCCGGTCTGCGAGAACGGGTTCACGACCGACCCCTGCGGTACGGTCAGAGTGTTGTCGCCATTGCCGCCCTGCACGAAGGTGGTGTTCAGCCCGGCAAAAATCTCATCGTCACCGCCACCCCCGTTCAGGTTGCCGCTGCCGTCCTCCGCAAAGAGCGTGTCATCGCCGCTGCCGCCGCGCAGGTTGTTGTTGCCGCCGCCCCCGCGCAGCACGTCATCGCCGCCGTTGCCGTCGATATTGTTGCTGCCGCTGCCGCCCTGCAGCACGTCATCCCCGCTGCCCCCGCGCATGGTGCCGCCCAGCGTGCCGTCGTCGGTGAAGGTGTCATCGCCGCGCCCGCCACGATATCCGGCGGCATTCAGCCCGACCGACCCGCTGACGTCATTGTCCGCGTCATTGCCGCGAAACTCGACGAACTCGCTGAACGAGCCGGAGCTGATATCGGCATCGGTATAAGTGGTGACGGCCCCACTGCGGCTGTCGGTGAAGGTGATCGAATTCGCATCGAGCGTGATCTGGAACCGGTCGCTGAGACTGCGCGCGTCAATGGTGCTGTTGCGTGTGATATCGAGCGCCGCCCAGAAGGACGGATCGGTGATATCCGCATTTGTCAGCCTGAGAAAAACCGGCATCCCATCTCCACCAGACGCGCGCGTCGTCCCGAATTTGCAGGAGACACATGCGCCACACCACCCCAGGTGACCCAAACCTTAACAAAAACCTGCCGCAAGTCACCGGGATCCCGACAAGTTGAACGATTTTGGGCTGAAGCGCGCCGACTGCAGGCCCCGTCAAAAGAAGCCAAAAGAAAAGGCGGCACCCGGGAGGAGGGCACCGCCTTTAACTTCGGTCGCCGCGGTCAGGGAGGAGGAAGACCGTTGCAACCTGTCACAACCAGCCAGGCTGGTCTTGGTAATAGGGACAGCGGCATCCGGGAGGAGGATGAATGCCGCTGCTTGGTCACAGACGCCCTAGGGAGGAGGAAAGGCACGCCTGATCTGATGGCCCTGACGCGGAGCGTTGTGGCTCCGGGCGAGGGGCGCACGGGTGTGCGCTTGAAGTTGTGGCGACGGCATCCGGGAGGAGGATGAATGCCGCCGCACAAGTCACAGGCACCCTAGGGAGGAGAAGCGGGGCCTGTTCCTGACGCGGCCTTACTTGGCCGCGAAGTTTTCGGCTGCCTCCAGTGCGATGCCGCGGATCATCGACCGGCTGAGGCCCAGGTCGTTCAATTCGCGCTCGCCCAGGGCGGCCAATTCGGTGTAGGTCTGCCGGTACACGCGGTGCTTGGCATAGCGGGCCTTCGCAGCGTTCAGCAGGTTTGCGGTGGCGACCAGCGCCCGTTCGATCAGGCTGCCGGATGCGGTGTGTGTTTGTGTGTAATAGGCCATGTACGTTGCCTCTTCGTTACCAGTCTCACTTGCTTGTGGCCTTTATGTAGGAAGATGCTGCAGCTGCACAATAGCCGCCATTACAATGCTGCCATGCAGCAAACGCATGGGCGCCCTAGCGTAAATTTATGCGTGTTGCTATAGGGTTAAGCAGCTGGAGACCCTATTTACTGTTAGCGGAAACAGGCGCTTAGCAAAGTGGCGCGGATGAGGAGAAATTGAGCATGTCTGTGACGAAAGCCGAAGTTGAGGCCGCGCTCGCCCGCGTGGCCCTGCCGGACGGAAAAAGCCTCATTGCGCATGATTTGATTCGAGCGCTCACCATAGACGGCGGCACCGTGCGCTTCGTGATCGAAGCGCCCAGCCCCGAGGTCGCGCGCCAGATGGGTCCGCTGCGCGATGCTGCCGAGCAGGTGGTCAGAGAGCTGCCGGGGGTCGAGACAGCACATGTGGCGCTCACCGCCCACGGCCCGGCCGAGACGAAGCCCGCGCCCCCCAGCCTCAAGATCGGCGGGCATCCGAAACCGCAGGCGGGGCCGACCAAGCCCACCGGCGTGAAACGCATCCTTGCCATCGGCTCCGGCAAGGGCGGCGTGGGCAAATCGACCGTGTCGTCGAACCTCGCGGTGGCGCTGGCCAAGGCGGGTCGCAAGGTCGGCCTGCTCGATGCCGATATATACGGCCCCAGCCAGCCGCGCATGATGGGCGTGAACAAGCGCCCCGCCAGCCCCGACGGCAAGACGATCATTCCCCTGCACGCCCATGGGGTCACGCTCATGTCCATCGGCTTCATGCTGGAGGAGGGCAAGGCGGTGGTCTGGCGCGGGCCGATGCTGATGGGCGCGCTGCAACAGATGCTGGGGCAGGTGGAGTGGGGCGAGCTCGACGTGCTGCTGGTCGACTTGCCCCCCGGCACCGGCGACGTGCAGCTCACGCTCTGCACCAAATCCGAGCTCACCGGCGCCATCGTCGTCTCCACGCCCCAGGATGTGGCGCTGATCGACGCGCGCAAGGCGCTTGATATGTTCGACACGCTGAAAACGCCGGTGCTTGGCCTGATCGAGAACATGTCGATGTTCATCTGCCCCGACTGTGGCGCCGAGCATCAGATCTTCGGGCAGGGCGGTGTCGCGGCGGAGGCACAGAAGCTTGGCGTGCCGCTGCTCGGCGCGCTGCCCATCGACTTGGACACCCGCTTGGCAGGCGATGGCGGCACGCCGGTCGCCGCAGGCGATGGGCCGATGGCCGAGGCCTATGCCCGCATCGCCCAAGGGCTGATCAAGGGCGGCATGGCCTAGCTCAGCGCGCGGCCCTGCACCAGATGGCCGTAAAGCGTGCTCAGAACGCTCACATAAAGCAGCGCGCTGATCACCAGCTGCGTCACGTCGAAAATCAGCGCATAGCCGGGCAAGGCAGTCGCCAGCCCGATGGCCAGCTGTTCCATCACCGTGTTCAGTATGGCCAGCAGAACGGCGGTCCAGAAGACATCGCGGGCGATACGCTGCGTCGCCTGCCAGCTGTCCGAATATGTCATCGGCTGCCCCATGGCGGCGGCGGGCAGGATCAGGCTGATCCGCAGCAGCACCCAGGAGAGCCCGGTCAGAAAGATCATGAACACGCCCACCGAGGCGAGCTGGCCCAGGGCAGGCCCGAGCGCCGTGACCAGGATGAGGCTGACGATGCCGACGGCCATGCCTCCACCCAGAGCCAGCACCACCATGATCAGCCCGATCATCAGCGCACATCTGAAATAGAGCCCATAGACCGCCGAGCCCGGCCGCATCACCTGCGTCCGCGCGGCTCCTTCGAGCAGCGCATGACGGTGCCACAGGATGGCAAAGCTCATCCAGCCGAGCACAAGAACGGCAATGGCCAGGATCAGCAGCGGCACATTCTCAATGGTATCAGAGCCCTCCGGCCCCGCCCCTTGTGCAAAGCTCAGGAAGAGCAGACCGCCCGCAATCCCATAAAGCAGCGCGCCGGGTGCGATCACCGTCAGCGTTCTGAGAGGTTCGGCCACGATGAGCCGTATCGAGCGGCCAAGGATCTGCAGAGGGATATTCACGGGACCACATCTGACACTTGTTACACCACACCCCTCTATGTCGGCATGGCGCGCCGGGCGCAATGCTTCAGGTCAGAAAGGGTTAACCCTGTTGCGGGCTCGGCTCAGCCCAGATCGCGCCCCTCGATCAGATGCGCATAGAGCGTGCTCAGCAGGCTCAGGAACGCCAGCATCTGCACAAAGCTCAGGCCGAACTCGATCGGAATGGCCCAGAGCGGGAAGGCATGCACCACCGGCGTCAGCGCCACATTCAGCCCGATGCTCAGCAACCACAGAAGCAGGATCAACCGCAGGATCATGAACTGCGCGGGCCGGGTCGCCTGCCAGCTCCGCAACAGCCCGATCGGCTGGTTGAGCGCCGCCGAGGGCAGGATCAGACCGAGACGGAAGATCAGCCACATGGAGACCATCACCAGCACCAGCCCCATCAGCAGGCCCGCCACCAGCTGCGCGTTCGAGAAAAAATCGAAAGCGTAGGTCCCCACCATGCCGACCCCCCAGCCCAGCGGCAGATAGACCGCCAGCACGATCAGCCCGATCAGCACACTATACCCGATATAGCGCCCATAGGCGGCGAGCGGCGGGCGCATCACCCCGGCGCGCCGCTCGCCTTGCAACAGCGCATGCCGGTGCCACATCACCGCCACCAGAACCGCCGCCACCAGCGTCAGCAGAAACTGCAACAGCAGCGCGGTGGAAAACAGCGCATCGGTGTGCAGCGCCCCGCCGGAGAAGATGGCAGGCCCGGTCAGGAAGATGGCGCCCACAAAGACCAGCACGCCGGGGGCCACCACCTTCAAGCTTTGCAAAGGGTGCGCAAAGATCAGCCAAAGGCTGTGTTTGAGAATAACAAGATCGGTCTTCATACCAGGCTCCACATGAACTGCCCGTGTGGTAGGTCCGGGCCGGGCGCCCCGCAAGCGGCTGCACCGCGGCTCTGCCGGTCTGATATGGGAGATCATGGGATATTTGCCGGATCACGCCCTCTGATCCGGGACGGGATGGGCGAGTGTGCAGGTCCGAATCGCGATTCTGTCCAAATTCTTCTTGATTTTGAGAACATATATAGAACATATAGCGGATATGCGCGGCGCTGTACGCTTTCACCAGCAAATCGCCGCTGTGATCAAATTCAATATCTTGGGTATAAGCGGATTTTGCCCTCTACAAGTTGATTGGGGATACAGCTGAAACCACAACATATTGTGTTGGTTAACGCGAAAAACAAGATTTAGGAATTTGGTAACTAAAAATCCCTTGCCGTACCATGTTTTCCCACGTTATACCTTTTCACATCAGATGAGAACGAGCAGGGGCACCAAACGACCCCACGCACAATAAAAACTCTAGCAGGTTTCATACAGGCACCTCGCTTTCATCAGACCAAAGAGATCCGGCGCGCGAGCGAGCAGACATCCCCCCAGGTGGCGCGCGCAGCTGGACTTACCGCCAAGCGCGGAACGAGGACGGCGGGTTGATCAGTGGCAGCAGATCAACCCGCCGTTTCGATTTCAAGAGAGGGGGATACGCGCCGGAATTGAAGTGGCGTGACCGGATTGGGATGAGGCAGTGAGCCGCAGGTTCAGAGGCGAAAGCCAGCACAAGGTGGATACGAAGGGGCGGGTGTCCATCCCGGCTTCGTTTCGCCGTGTGATCGAGGCCGCCGACCCCAACTGGTCCTCCGGCGACGCCCCCGAGCTGGTCATCGTCTATGGCGATCACCGCCGCAATTACCTGGAATGCTACACGATGGAGGCGATCGACGAGGTCGACGCCAAGATCGACGCGCTGCCGCGCGGCGCGATGGAGCGCAAGATGCTCCAGCGCCTCTTTCACGGCCAATCCTTCCCCACCTCCATCGACGAGACGGGCCGCCTGGTCCTGCCCGCCAAGCTGCGCACCAAGATCGGTCTGGAGGGCGAGGCCTTCTTCATCGCCGCCGGCGACACCTTCCAGATCTGGAAGCCCGAAACCTATGAGGCCGAGGAGGCCGCCAAGACCGAGGCCTGGCTCGACGATCTGCCCGACGATTTCGATCCGCTCGAATTTCTGGACGCCAAGAAGGGGGAGTAAGCCATGGCTGCGACAGCCTCCTCTGATGCGCCCGCCCCCCATATCCCCGTCTTGCTGTCCGCCATTCTCAAGGCAGTGGCCCCGGTGCGTGGCACCTGGCTCGATGGCACCTTTGGCGCCGGCGGCTACACGCGCGGGCTGCTTGAGGCGGGCGCCGACAGGGTCATCGCGGTCGACCGCGACCCGCTGGCCTTCGAGATGGCCGCAGACTGGGCAGAAGCCTACGGCGACCGGCTGGTGCAGCAACAGGGCGTCTTTTCGCAGATGGACGACTATGCCGACGCGCTCGATGGTGTCGTGCTCGATCTCGGCGTCTCTTCGATGCAACTCGACCAGGCCGAGCGTGGGTTCTCCTTCCTGCGCGACGGCCCCCTCGACATGCGCATGAGCCAGGAGGGCCCCTCGGCGGCGGATATCGTGAACGAGGCTTCGGAAGAGACGATCGCCAACATCCTTTTTCAATACGGCGAAGAGCGCGCCAGCCGTCGTATCGCCCGCGCCATCATCCGCGCCCGCCCGATCACGGGAACGCTGCATTTGGCCGAGATCATCGAGGGCTGCCTGCCGCGCGCCAAGCCGGGCCAGTCGCACCCTGCCACCCGCAGTTTTCAGGCGCTGCGCATTGCCGTGAATGACGAGTATGATGAGCTTTTCCAAGGCCTTATGGCTGCCGAACGCGCCCTAGCCCCCGAGGGTCAACTGGCTGTGGTGACCTTCCACTCCGTCGAGGACCGCATGGTGAAGCGCTTCCTCACCGCGCGCTCAGGCGCGGGTGGCAACGCCAATCGTTACGCGCCGCAGGCCGAGACCGCGCCGCCCGGCTTCACGCTCAAATCCCGCAAGGCGATCCAACCCGATGCCGCCGAAGTGGCTGCAAACCCCCGCGCGCGCTCGGCCAAGTTGCGCGTGGCCACCCGCACGGACGCGCCCGCCGCCCCCGTGGACGCAAAAACCCTCGGTATGCCGATTGTGAAAGAGGTCTGACCCATGCGCACCGTTCTTTATATTCTCACAACGATGGCCGTGATTGGCCTCGCCTTCTGGGCCTACCGCGAGAATTATGCGACCCAGGCCGCCCTGGCCGACACGCGCGACCTGCGTCAGGACATCCGCGCCGCACACGAGCGGCTGGCCGTGCTGCGCGCCGAATGGGCCTATCTCAACCGCCCCGACCGGCTGCGCGATCTGGTCGAGATCAACTTCAACCGGCTGGAACTGCTGGAGATGCGCTCCGAGCAGTTCGGGCTGGTGCGCCAGGTGGCCTATCCGCCCGACCCGATCCTGCCGATCACCAACCCCGTTGACGTGATCCATATCGAAGACGAGAGCAGCCCATGATCCGCACGCCCCTGCGCCCGCTCGCGCGCATTCTGGATGCCCGCGCCAAGGGCGAAAACCCCGATGTGATCGAGCGCGAGAACATCCGCATCCGCCACGAGCAGATGCGCGACCAGGCCCGCCAGCGCGCCGAAGGGCGCCTTCTGGTGCTCGGCCTCGTCTTCGTGGCGGCCTTCAGCGTGATCGGTCTGCGCATGGGGGTGCTCGCCACCGCCGAGCCGATGGAGCCGCGCGCCGAAGCCCCGGGTGCCGTGATCCATGCGGGCCGCGCCGACATCGTCGACCGCCACGGGCGCCTTTTGGCCACCAATTTCGAAACCCATTCGCTCTACGCCCAGCCGCCGCAGATGGTCGACCCGGCCGCCGCCGCCCGCGGGCTGGCCGAGGTCTTCCCCGATCTCGATGAGAAAGAGCTCTTCGAGGATTTCACCGGCCCCCGCAAATTCATCTGGATCAAGCGCAAGATCAGCCCCGAACAGATGCAGGCAGTGCATGAGATCGGGGATCCCGGCCTGCTCTTCGGCTCGCGCGACATGCGGCTCTACCCCAACGGGCGGCTCGCCTCCCACGTGCTGGGCGGCGCGAGCTATGGCCGCGAGGGCGTGCATGCGGCTGAGGTCATCGGCGTCGCCGGCATCGAGAAATACTTCGATGCCCGGCTGCGCGACCCAGCCAACGGCAACCAGCCGCTGGCGCTCTCACTCGACCTCACCGTGCAGGCCGCCGCCGAGCGCGTGCTCGCGGGCGGCATGATGCTGATGAACGCCAAGGGTGCCACCTCCATCCTGATGGATGTGCAGACCGGCGAGGTGGTCAGCGTCGTCTCGCTGCCGAACTTCGACCCCAACGACCGCCCGCGCCCCGCGGTCAAGGGCGACCCGTCCGACAGCCCGCTCTTCAACCGCTCGGTGCAGGGCGTCTATGAGCTCGGCTCGACCTTCAAGATCTTCACCGTCGCCCAGGCGATGGACCTCGGCCTCGTGAACCCCGGCACGGTGATCGACACCAAGGGCCCGCTGCGCTGGGGCAAGCACCGCATTCGCGATTTCCGCTTTTACGGCAATGAGATGACGGTCTCCAAGGTGATCGAGAAGAGCTCCAACATCGGCACTGCGCGCATCGCCCAGCAGATCGGCGCCGCGCGCCAGCGTGCCTTCCTGAAGGAGCTGGGCATGCTCGACACCACCGGCTTCGAGATCGTCGAGGCCGCGACCGGCAAACCGCTGATGCCGAAAAACTGGTCTGAAATCAGCACGATGACCATCTCCTACGGCCACGGGCTCTCGACCTCGCCGATGCATCTCGCCGCAGGCTACGCTGCCATCGCCAATGGCGGGTACAGGGTGAAACCCACGATCCTGAAGCAGGACGGCCCGCAACTGGGCCCGCGCGTCTTCTCCGAGCAGGCCTCCCGCGCCGCGCGCAAGATGCTGCGCCGCGTGGTCACCGATGGCACCGCCAGCTTCGGCGATGTGGCGGGCTATGCGGTGGGCGGCAAGACCGGCACCGCGGATAAGCCGCGTCGTCGCGGCGGCGGATACTACGAGGACAAGGTCATCGCCACCTTCGCCTCGATCTTCCCCGCGCATGATCCGAAATACGTGCTGATCGTGACGCTGGACGAGCCCGTGGACACCATCGGAAAGGAGCCGCGCCGCACCGCGGGCTGGACAGCCGTGCCCGTCGCCGCCGAGATGATCAAACGCGTAGCCCCCCTGCTGGGTCTGCGCCCGACCGTTGAACCTGTGGAATTGACCGATATAAAGCTGGCGAACAACTAGAGCACGAGCCTGACGATATGCCTCGAACCGCTGATCTGGTTTGCCCTGCGGGTACAGCGGGGCGGCGTCTCCTTCCTAAGGGGAGAGTGGGGGGATGCCGTTTGGCGCGGCGTCCCGAAAACCCGCAAGGGGCGTGCATCGCGGTGAGGGCAGCGTCCGTCCGCGGGCGTCACGCTGAAAGCGCCCGCCCGGGGGGGCGGACGGGCGCTGCCCGGCGGTGCCCGCCGGGCGGGACATATCTGCGGGCCTCCGAGGCGTTCTCGCAAGGGTCGTCACCCCGCCGGAAGGCGCGCCCATGACCGGCGCCGCCAAACCCCTCTCCTCCCTGGGCCTCACGGCGCAAGGCGGGCGCAACCCGCAGGTCACCGGCCTCGCCGTGGACAGCCGCGAGGTGCAGGAGGGGTTCCTCTTCGCCGCCATGCCCGGCGCCAAGATGCACGGCGGCGAGTTCATCCGCTTTGCCCTGCGCATGGGCGCCGCTGCGGTCCTCACCGATGCGGACGGCGCCAAGATCGCCGCTGAGGAACTGGCGCAAAGCGACGCCGCCCTCATCGTCACCACCGCCCCGCGTGAGGCGCTCGCCCGCGCCGCCTCGCTCTTCTACGAGCGCCAGCCGCCGGTGATGGTCGCCGTCACCGGCACCAACGGCAAGACCTCGGTCAGCACCTTCGTGCGCCAGATCTGGCAAAAGCTTGGCCACGCGGCGATCAACCTCGGCACCACCGGCATCGAAGGCGCATGGAGCGCCCCGCTCGCCCACACCACGCCCGAGCCCATCACCCTGCACCGCGCGCTCGCCGAGGCCGCGGAGGAGGGCGTGACCCATTGCGCCATGGAGGCCTCCAGCCACGGGCTCGACCAGCGCCGCCTTGATGGCGTCACGCTCAAAGCTGCGGGCTTCACCAACCTCACGCAGGATCATCTCGATTATCACAAGACCTTCGAGGATTATTTCGACGCCAAGGCCGGGCTCTTTGCCCGGGTGCTGCCCGAAGACGCGAAGGCGGTGATCAACATCGAGGCCGAGCGCGGGGTGGACATGGCTGCCATCGCCAATGCGCGCGGCTGCCCCGTGGTGTCCGTGGGCCGCGACATCGGTGATTTTCATCTGGGCCGCATCCAGGTCGATGCCACGGGCCAGACCGTGCAGTTCTTTCATCTGAGCAAATCCTACGTCCGGCGGCTGAACCTGATCGGTGATTTCCAAGCGGAAAACGTGCTGCTGGCGGCGGGCCTCGTGATCGCCTGCGGCGAAAAGCCGAACGTGGTCTTCGACACCTTCGAAGACCTGCGCACCGTACGCGGCCGCATGCAGCTCGCCGCCACGCGCGACAATGGCGCGACCGTGTTTGTCGACTACGCCCACACGCCCGATGCCATCTCCACCGCGCTGAAAGCCCTGCGCCCGCATGTGGTCGGCCGCCTCATCGCGATTGTCGGCGCGGGCGGCGACCGCGACGCCACCAAGCGCCCGCTGATGGGGCAGGCGGCGGCGGAGAACGCGGATCTGGTGATCGTGACCGACGACAACCCCCGCACCGAGGACCCGGGCGAAATCCGCGCCTCGGTGCTGCTCGGCGCGCCCGAGGCACAGGAAGTCGGCGACCGCGCCGAAGCCATTCTGCGCGGGGTCGATGCGCTTGGGCCGGGCGATGCTCTGCTGATCGCGGGCAAAGGCCACGAGACCGGCCAGACCGTCGGCACCGATGTGCTGCCCTTCGACGATGCCGAACAGGCCAGCGTCGCCGTGGCCGCGCTCGACGGGCGCATGGCATGACCCTCTGGACCGCCTCCGACGCCGCCGCCGCCACAGGCGGGCAGGCCACGCGCGACTGGACGGCCACCGGCGTTTCCATCGACACCCGCACGCTGGAGCCCGGGGATCTCTTTGTCGCTCTGAAAGACCAGCGCGACGGCCATGAGTTCGTCGCCCAGGCGCTGGAGAAGGGCGCCGCCGCAGCGCTTGTGTCTCATCGTCCGGCGGATGTCGCGGAGGATGCCCCTCTGCTGATCGTCGAGGATGTGCTCGCGGGTCTCGAGGCTCTGGGCCGCGCCGCGCGGGCCCGCATGCAGGGCAAGGTCGCCGCCGTCACCGGCTCGGTCGGCAAGACCTCCACCAAGGAAATGCTGCGCGAGATGCTGCGCGTCCAAGGCCGCACCCATGCCTCCGTGGCCAGCTATAACAACCACTGGGGCGTGCCGCTCACCCTCGCGCGCATGCCGCAGGACACCGACTATGCCGTGATCGAGATCGGCATGAACCACCCCGGTGAGATCGCGCCGCTGGCGAGGATGGCGCAGCCCCACGTGGCGCTGGTGACCACCGTGGCCGCCGCGCATCTGGAAGCCTTCGACGACATCACCGGCATCGCGGTGGAGAAGGCCTCGATCTACGAGGGCGTGCTGCCCGGCGGCACCGCGATCCGCAACGCCGACATCGACACCGCCGAGATCCTCACCGCAAGGGCGCGGGACTGCGGCCTGGCCGACATCAGCTTCGGGGCAAACGGCGCGGATTTCACCCTGCTCAGGGCCGATCTTCAGGGCGACATGACCGTGGCGCAGGCGCGCCTGGGCGAGGTGCCACTGCTTTACAAAATCGCGTCGCCGGGGCGGCACTTTGCCATGAACGCCCTCGGTGCCCTGGCCGTGGTCTCTGCTCTGGGTGCCGATATCGCCCTGGCCGTGGGGGCCTTGGGGCGCTGGCGCCCCTACAAGGGCCGGGGCCAGCGCGAGCGCATCCACCTCGACGCCATCGAGCCCGGCATGACGCTCGACCTCATCGACGACAGCTACAACGCCAACCCCACCTCCATGGCCGCCGCCCTCGACGTGCTCGCCGCCGCCCCGGTGACCAACGACATCGGCCGTGTGGCGCGCGGGCGCCGCATCGCTTACTTGGGCGACATGAAGGAACTGGGCCCCGACGAGCACGCCCTGCACGCCGACCTCGCCAGGCTGCCCAGCCTGCAGAGCCTCGACGTGGTGCATTGCATCGGCCCGCTCATGCGCGCGCTCTACGATGTGCTGCCCGAGGCGCAACGCGGCGACTGGTTCGAGACCTCGGAGGAGGTGCTGCCCCTGCTGAACCGCCGCCTCGACAGCGGTGACGTGGTGCTCGCCAAGGGCTCGCTCAGCATGAAACTCGGCCTGATCGTTGACGCGATCCGCAAAATGGGGCACGCCCCGCTCGACGAGGAAGAAGGATAAGGCATGCTCTACTGGCTCACGCTCTGGTCCGACGGGGGGGATGTCTTCAACCTCTTCCGCTACATCACCTTCCGCGCCGGCGGCGCCTTCCTCACCGCGCTGGTCTTCGGCTTCCTCTTCGGACGCCCGCTCATCGCCGTGCTGCGCAAGCGCCAGGGCAAGGGCCAGCCCATTCGCGATGACGGGCCGGAAAGCCACTTCGCCAAGGCCGGCACCCCCACCATGGGCGGTCTGCTGATCGTGGGCGCGCTGGTCACCTCCACCGCCCTCTGGGCCCGGCTCGACAACCCCTTCGTCTGGATCGTGCTCGGGGTCACGCTCAGCTTTGCCGCCATCGGCTTTGCCGACGATTACGCCAAGGTCTCCAAGGGCAACCACAAGGGCGTGCCGGGCAAGGTGCGGCTGCTTCTGGGCTTCATCATCGCAGGGGTTGCGACCTATGCGGCGATGTATGTGCACGGGCTCAACGACATCGACCTCGCCGCCCGGGTGGAGAACTACGACCCGCTGGCAGGCCGCCTCGCGCTGCCCGTCTTCAAGGACGTGCTGCTCAACCTCGGCCTCTTCTTCATCCCCTTCGGCATGTTCGTGATCGTGGGCGCGGCGAACTCCGTGAACCTCACCGACGGGCTCGACGGGCTTGCCATCATGCCGGTGATGATCGCCGCAGGCACCCTGGGCGTGATCGCCTACGCCGTGGGCCGGGTCGACTTCACCGAATACCTCGACGTGCACTACGTGCCCGGCACGGGCGAGATCCTGATCTTCTGCGCGGGCCTCTTCGGCGGCGGCCTGGGGTTCCTGTGGTACAACGCACCCCCGGCGGCGGTCTTCATGGGCGACACCGGCTCCCTCGCGCTCGGCGGCGCCCTCGGCGCCATCGCGGTGAGCACCAAACACGAGATCGTCCTCGCCGTGGTCGGAGGCCTCTTCGTCGTCGAGGCCCTCTCCGTGATTATCCAGGTGCTCTACTTCAAACGCACCGGCAAACGCGTCTTCCTGATGGCGCCGATCCATCACCACTACGAGAAGAAAGGCTGGGCCGAGAGCACCATCGTCATCCGCTTCTGGATCATCTCTCTCATCCTCGCGATGATCGGCCTGGCCACGCTGAAAGTGCGGTAACCCTCCCGACTTCGATCAAAGGGCGGCCCCCGACCCTGGGTGGGGGTGAAGCCCCCTCCCGAGGGGAGGGTCGGGGGCTGCCCGGCGGTGCCGGGCGGGGCTTCCATTTCAAGGTAATCCGCCTAAAGTTGCTCTCGTATTTGGAGTAACTCGAATTGCTTGAAGACTTAGTTTCAATTCTGGAGCCGTACGGAGGGGCAGGAAGCGCCGTCGGCGGATTGATTGCAATCGTGCTTCTTATCTGGGGCATCTTGAAATGGCCATTTCAAAGAAACCGCCCGACCGATCTCAGCCCCGAAACAATAGAGAAGATCGCTGCCCCCAAAGCCAAGGACGGCCCCGCCCTCACGACCGCCGAATTCATCCGCATCCGCCGCGAGCTGAAAGCTGACCTTGAAGCTGAACTGGCCCAAGCCGCCGATGCAGAGAAGGCCCAGCTCACCGCTCGCATCGCCGAACTGGAATCCCAGATCGCCAACCCCGACGAGGCGCTGGCCGCCGCCAACAGGCGCATCGCCGATCTCGAAGCGCTGCTTGAACGCGAAGGCAACGAAATCGCCCCCGACCGCATCGCCGAGGCCCGCACCGCCCTTGAGGCGGGTGACTTCTCCCTCGCCGATGACCTCTTCGCTGAAATCGAAGCCCGCGCCGAGATGGAAGTCCAACGCGCCGCCCGCGCCGCCTTTGGCCGAGGTGAGGTTGCCGAACAAGAGGTGCGCTGGGCCGACGCCGCCGGGCACTACGCCCGAGCGGCGCGGTTATCGCCCACTTATGCTTCTTTGTACAAAGCCAGTCGCTTTGCGGAACGCTCTGGCGACTATAGCGCTGCCGCAGGCCACAGCGGCGCCTTGCTATCGCTCGCCCAAGCGGAAAACAATCAGGAACGGCTGTCAACTGCACTGAACGAACACGCTTTGAATACTAGGAAGCTTGGCCGGTTTGAGCAGGCGGAAGGGCTTTACCGCGAGGCGCTGGAGATTGACCGGGCGACCATCGGGGAGGGGCATCCGTCCTATGCGACCCGCCTCAACAACCTCGCGGGTGTGGTGGAGGCGCAGGGCCGGTTTGAGGAGGCGGAAGGGCTCTATCGCCAGGCGCAGGAGATTACCCGAGCGACCATGGGGGAGGGGCATCCGTCCTATGCGATCCGTCTCAACAACCTCGCGTTGGTGGTGCAGGCCCAGGGCCGGTTTGAGGAGGCGGAAGGGCTCTACCGCGAGGCCCTGAAGATTGACCGGGCGACCATCGGGGAGGGGCATCCGGGCTATGCGATTAACCTCAACAACCTCGCGGGTGTGGTGGAGGCGCAGGGCCGGTTTGAGGAGGCGGAAGGGCTTTACCTCGAGGCGCTGGAGATTGGTCGGGCAACCATCGGGGAGTGGCATCCGGAATATGCGGTCCGCCTCGGCAATCTCGGGCAGCTTCTCGGCCAGCAAGGCAAAGCCGCAGACGCACGCGAGATGCTGCAGCAAGGAATGGAGATTTTTCGCGCGACCCTGCCGCCGGATCATCCATATATTGCCGAGGTGCAACGCCGGATCGACGCATTGCCCCCGGACGAAGATTAAAGCCACCCACCGCGCGCTCTCTTAACCCCGCCCGAAACCGACCCTCGCACCGACGCAATACCGACAAAATACCGACGTGATACCGACGTGGCTTTTCGTGCCAGACCCCCTGTTAAGCATGGCGCGCGGTGCTGAGTCGCCGCAAACGTGGCCCGCATCCCCAGACCGCAGCGTTAACCACCTTGCCCCCGGGCGTTCCGGGCGGCAGTGTCGCGGCACCAGTGAAGGAGCCTGCGCGTGATTCCGGTCAGAGGTTTGCAAAATCACACCGTTGCCGTTCTGGGCCTGGGCCGGTCGGGGCTCAGCGCCGCGCGGGCGCTCGCGGCCGGGGGGGCTGTCCCGATCTGCTGGGATGACAACCCCGCTGCCAAGGCGCGCGCCGAGGCCGAAGGCTTCACCTGCCGACCCTTCAAATCAGCGCGCGATTTCGACGAGATCGCCCGGTTGATCGTCAGCCCCGGCATCCCGCATCTCTACCCCGACCCCAACCCGGTGGTCGCCGCGGCACTGGAGGCGGGCGTGCCGGTCGACAACGATATTGGCCTGTTTTTTCAATCCTTTGCAACAGAGGCCTGGGCCAGGTTCGACGTCGCTCCGCGCGTCGTTGCGGTTACCGGATCGAACGGCAAATCCACCACCTCGGCGCTCATCCACCACATCCTCGAGCACGCCGGGCGCCCCTGTCAGCTTGCGGGCAACATCGGGCGCGGCGTGCTCGATCTCGAGCCGCCAGTGGAGGGCGAGGTGGTGGTGCTGGAGCTCTCCAGCTATCAAACCGAGCTGGCCCGCAGCCTGACCCCGGATGTGGCCGTCTTCACCAATCTCTCGCCCGATCACCTTGACCGTCATGGCGGTATGGGGGGCTATTTCGCGGCCAAGCGGCGCCTCTTCGCGGAGGGTGGCCCGGACCGCGCGGTCATCGGGGTCGACGAACCCGAGGGGCGCTATCTCGCGGGCCAGCTCAGCGAGGGCCGTGCGGACGACCGGGTGATCCGCATGTCGGTTGACCGAAAGCTGACGGGGCCTGGCTGGCAAGTCTTTGCCCGAAAAGGGTTTTTATCCGAATACCGCAAGGGCAAACAGGCCGCGTCGATCGACTTGCGGCAGGTGCCGGGTCTGCCGGGCGCGCATAATCACCAGAATGCCTGCGCCGGTTATGCCGTCTGCCGGGCCTTGGGTCTTGGGCCGAAAGTGATCGAGGCGGCGTTCCACAGCTTTGGGGGCCTGCCCCACCGCAGCCAGTTGGTGGGGGAGAAGGACGGGGTGCGGTTCGTCAACGACAGCAAGGCCACCAATGTGGATGCGGCCGCCAAGGCGCTTGCCGCTTTCGAGAACATCCGCTGGATCTGCGGCGGGCTTGAGAAGGAGGGCGGGCTGGCCGCGCTCGACACCGCCACGGTGCGCAAGGCCTATGTCATCGGCCGCGAGGCGGCGGGCTTTGCGCTGAAGCTGCCCGTGGAGGCGGAGGTCTGCACCACCATGGCCCGCGCGGTGGAACAGGCGGTGGCCGAGGCCGAGCCGGGCGATGTGGTGCTGCTCGCACCTGCCGCGGCGAGCTTTGACCAATATGACAACTTCGAGCGGCGTGGCGACGATTTCGTGGCCGAGGTGGCGCGGTATCTCTGACCGCCGTGCGGGCTGCACCGTCGGACGCCTCCGGCGGGAGTATTTTTCGAAGAATGAAGGGCTTACGCGCTCAGCGCCCCGGCGGCGGCCATGGCCGAGGACCACGCCCACTGGAAGTTGTAACCGCCCAGCCAGCCGGTCACATCCACCGCTTCTCCGATGAAGAAGAGGCCCGGGACGGTCTTCACCTCCATGGTTTTCGCCGAGAGCGCATCGGTGTCGATGCCGCCCAGCGTCACCTCGGCGGTGCGGTAGCCTTCGGTGCCGCCGGGCTTCAGACGCCAATCCGAGAGCCGGGCGCAGATCTCGGCGAGGCGACTGTCGGATTGATCCGCGAGGTTGCCGCAGAGTTGCATCTCGGGCGCGAGATGATCGACGAGCCGGGCCGGAAGATGCGCGGCCAATGCGGTGGTCAGGCTGCGGCGACCCGAGGCGGCGCGCTGAGTTTTCAGCGCAGTGAGCAGGTCGGCCGTCGGGCTCAGATTGACGGAAATCTCTTCGCCCTCGCGCCAGTAGGACGAGGCCTGGAGGACCGCGGGGCCCGACAGCCCACGATGTGTGAAGAGCAGCGCTTCGTCGAAGCTCTGCGCCCCTGCCGTGACCCGCGCCGGAGCGGCTACGCCGGAGATTTCTGCAAAGCGCCTTTCTGGGAAAGTGAAGGGGACCAGCGCGGGGCGCGTCTCGGTCACGGCGAGGCCGAACTGGGTGGCGACTTCATAGGCGAGGCTGGAGGCGCCCATTTTAGGAATGGATTTGCCACCGCTGGCCATCACGAGGGTCTTGGCCAGCACCTCGCGCGTGCTGGCATCCTCGGTCAGAGTGAAGCGGAAGCCGTCGGGTGTCTTGGCAAAATCGCTGGCGGTGGCCCTTAGCCGCAGGTCCACACCGTTTTGCTGCATCAGCCTGCGCAGCATGGCGATGATCTCCTTCGCAGAGGTGTCGCAGAAGAGCTGGCCGAGGGTCTTTTCGTGCCAGGCGATGCCGTGCCGGTCGACGAGGTCGATGAAGTCCCACTGGGTGTAGCGGGCCAGAGCGGATTTCGCGAAATGCGGGTTGCGCGACAGGAACGCATGCGGGGCGCAATGCAGGTTGGTGAAGTTGCAGCGCCCGCCGCCCGAGATGCGGATTTTCTCGCCCGGCGCCTTGGCGTGATCGACGATCAGCACGCGCCCCGGCGCGTGGGCGGCACACATCATGCCAGCGGCGCCTGCGCCTATGATTGCCACATCCACTTGCATCGCCGCCAACTGGCGTGAAATGCGCGGGATGGCAAGCCTTCAGGCTAGCGCAGTGGACAAAATGACGCTAGGGTGCGGCCAGCAGACCTCGAACAACGGGGCGCTTGAGGCAGTGTAACGATCTAAGGCAGACCCCATGACGGAAATGGTCTATGGCGCAGTCCCGGTTCGCGATGGCGAGCCTATTCTGCCCAAATGGTGGCGCACCATCGATAAATGGTCGATGTCCTGCATCCTCATGCTCTTCGCCGTGGGGCTTCTGCTGGGTCTTGCGGCCTCACCGCCGCTGGCGGCCAAGAACGGGTTCGAGCCCTTCCACTATGTGCAGCGGCAGGCGGCCTTTGGCGGGATCGCCCTGATGGCCATGATCATCACCTCGATGATGTCTCCGGTGCTGGTGCGACGGCTGGCGGTGCTGGGCTTTCTGGTGGCCTTTGTCGCCTTGGCGCTTCTGCCCTTCTTCGGCACCGACTTCGGGAAGGGTGCTGTGCGCTGGTACGGTCTGGGATTTGCCGCGATCCAGCCGTCGGAGTTTCTCAAGCCCGGGTTTGTGATCGTCGGCGCCTGGATGATGGCCGCGTCGATGGATCTCAACGGCCCGCCCGGGCGCACATGGTCCTTCGCGCTCTGCCTTGTGATCGTGGCGCTGCTGATCCTGCAACCGGATTTCGGGCAGGCGTGCCTGGTGCTCTTCTCCTGGGGCGTGATGTATTTCGTGGCCGGCGCGCCCATGGTGCTGCTGGTCGGCATGGCGCTGCTGGCTGTCTTCGGCGGCACCGTGGCCTATTCCAATTCCGAGCATTTCGCGCGGCGGATTGACGGCTTTCTGAACCCAGACATCGACCCGCGCACACAGTTGGGCTATGCCACCAACGCTATTCAGGAGGGCGGCTTCTTCGGTGTCGGCGTTGGCGAGGGGCAGGTGAAATGGTCTCTGCCTGACGCGCACACGGATTTCATCATCGCGGTCGCGGCCGAGGAATACGGGCTCATCCTCGTCCTGGTGATCATCGCGCTCTACGCCACTGTGGTGGTGCGTTCGCTCATGCGCCTTGTGCGCGAGCGGGATCCGTTCATCCGCCTCGCGGGCACCGGCCTCGCCTGTACATTGGGCGTGCAGGCCATGATCAACATGGGCGTTGCCGTGCGCCTGCTGCCGGCCAAGGGCATGACATTGCCGTTTGTCAGCTACGGCGGGTCCTCCGTCATCGCCAGCGGTCTGGCCGTGGGGATGCTGCTGGCGTTCACCCGGACCCGACCCCAGGGTGAAATCAGCGACCTGCTGGTGCGAGGCCGCAACCGATGAGCGCGCAGCCCCTCCTGATGATCGCCGCGGGCGGCACCGGCGGGCATATGTTTCCCGCGCAGGCGCTGGCCGAGGCGATGCTCCAGCGGGGCTGGCGCGTGAAGCTCAGCACCGATGCGCGCGGGGCACGCTATACCGGCGGGTTCCCCCATAGCACCGAGATCACCCAGATCAACAGCGGCACCTTCGCGCGCGGCAATATCCTGGCCAAGGCCTTGGTGCCGTTCCAGATTGCCGCTGGCGTCGCGGGCGCGCTCTGGAGCATGTGGCGCGACCGGCCGAACGTGGTGGTGGGGTTCGGCGGCTACCCGACCATCCCCGCCCTGTCGGCCGCAGTGGCCCTGAAACTGCCCCGGATGATCCATGAACAAAACGGCATCCTGGGGCGGGTCAATGCGCTTTTTGCGTCGCGCGTGGATGCCTTCGCCTGTGGCACCTGGCCGACCGATTTGCCGGAGGGGGTCGAGGGCTATCACACCGGCAACCCCGTGCGCCGCGCGATCCTCGACCGGGTCGAGGCGGGCTATATCTCGCCGGGGGACTACCCGATGGAGCTGCTCGTGATCGGCGGCAGCCAGGGCGCGCGCGTCTTGAGCGATGTGATCCCGCCTGCGATTGCCGCCTTGCCCATGGCGATGCTCAAGAACATCCGCGTCAGCCATCAGGCTCGCGAGGAGGATCAGGAGCGCGTCGCCGCTTTCTATGCCGACAGTGGCATCCAGGCCGAGGTACAGCCCTTCTTCCACGATGTCCCCCGCCGTATGACCGAGGCGCAATTGGTGATCAGCCGGGCAGGGGCCTCGTCGGTGGCCGACCTCACGGTAATCGGGCGCCCTTCGATCCTCATTCCCTTCGCCGCCGCCACAGGCGATCACCAGACGGCAAATGCACGCGGGCTGGTTGAGGCCGGGGGGGCCATTATGATCCCCGAAAGCCGGCTGGAGGTGGATGCCGTGGCGGAACAGATCCTCGCGGTACTGGACAATCCCGACGGGGCGATGCAGATGGCGCGCTCGGCGGCAAAATGCGGCAAACCGGATGCCACCGAGGCGCTGGTGGCCATGGTCGAACAGCTGGCAGCAAAGGGGCAAGAGACATGAGCGCAGCAACCAAACTGCCCGGTGACGTCGGGCCCATCCATTTCGTCGGCATCGGCGGTATCGGCATGTCAGGCATCGCAGAGGTGCTGCTGAACCACGGCTATACGGTGCAGGGCTCGGACCTGAAAGCGACCCCCATCACCCAGCGTCTGGAAGAGCTGGGCGCTCAGGTTTTCGAGGGCCAGAGCGCTGAGAATGTCGTTAATGCCGAGGTCGTGGTGATCTCCTCTGCCATCAAGCCGGGCAATGCCGAGTTGGACGCCGCCCGCGCCCAAGGTCTGCCCATCGTGCGCCGGGCCGAGATGCTGGCGGAGCTCATGCGGCTGAAATCCAATATCGCCGTCGCCGGGACGCACGGCAAGACCACGACGACCACGATGGTGGCCACGTTGCTTGATGCGGGCGACTTCGACCCCACGGTCGTGAACGGCGGCATCATCCACGCCTACGGCTCGAACGCCCGGGCGGGCGAGGGTGAGTGGATGGTCGTCGAGGCCGATGAGAGCGACGGCACTTTCAACCGCCTGCCCGCGACCATCGCAATTGTCACCAACATCGACCCCGAGCATATGGAGCACTGGGGCGATTTCGACACGCTGCGGCAGGGATTTCTGGATTTCGTCTCCAACATCCCCTTCTACGGCGTCGCGGTCTGCTGCACCGATCACCCGGAGGTGCAGGCGCTGGTGGGCAAGATCACCGACCGCCGCGTAATCACCTATGGGTTCAACGCCCAGGCCGATGTGCGCGCGGTCAACCTGACCTACAAGAACGGCATCGCGCATTTCGACATCGCCCTGCAGGCCGAAGACATCGTGGTGGAAGATTGCTCGCTGCCTATGCCGGGTGATCACAACGTCTCCAACGCGCTCTCAGCCGTCGCCGTGGCCCGGCATCTGGGCATGAAGGGCGAGCAGATCCGCACGGCGTTAGCCAACTTCGGCGGCGTTAACCGGCGCTTTACCCGGGTCGGAGACGTTGAGGGCGTGACGATTATTGATGATTACGGCCACCATCCGGTGGAGATTGCCGCGGTGCTGAAAGCCGCGCGGCAGGCGACGGACGGCCGCGTAATCGCTGTGCATCAGCCACACCGCTATACGCGTCTGTCGAGCCTCTTTGACGACTTCTGCGCCTGTTTCAACGACGCTGATGTGGTCGGTATCGCCGAGGTCTATGCCGCCGGCGAAGACCCCATTGAAGGCGCCAGCCGTGACGATCTGGTCGCGGGCCTCATCCGCCACGGCCACCGTCACGCCCGTGCCGTGGTGGGCGAGGACGACCTCGAACGCCTCGTGCGCGAACAGGCGAGCCCCGGCGACATGGTCGTCTGCCTTGGCGCAGGCACCATCAGCACCTGGGCCAACGGCTTGCCAGCCCGTTTGCGCAAAGGGGCCGCATGATGCTGCTCTGGGCCTGCATTGCCTGGGTCCTTGCCTCGGCGCTTGTGGCCATGCTGCCCATGCGCCACCAGTATGTGCCGGGCGTGGTCCTGCTCATCGCAGCGCCTGTTCTGATCCTCTGGGTTGCCGCGGCGTACAGCTGGTGGGCCGCCGCCCTCGCGCTTTTTGCCTTTGTATCCATGTATCGTAACCCGTTGCGCTATTTTGTTGCGCGCGCGCGCGGTCAAAGACCGGAGATCCCGAAATGAGCCTGTCTCTCATCCTGGCGGCCGTCTGGGCCGTGGTCGCCAATGTGCTGGCGATGACGCCGAGCAAGGACCAGCACTGGCGCAACGCCTATATGCTGATCACCGTGGGCATCCCGATTGTAGGTTACGTGACCTGGCAGCATGGGCCCTGGGTCGGCATTCTGGTGATGGCGGCGGGCATGTCGGTGCTGCGCTGGCCGGTCATCTATCTGGGGCGCTGGATCAAACGCCGCACCCTTCACCGATGACGCAGATGCCTGACGTGCGGGGCCGCCTGACGCCCAACCGCGCGCTCAGCGATCTGACCTGGTTGCGCGTGGGCGGCCCGGCAGACTGGTTCTTTCAGCCCGCGGATCTCGACGACCTCCGCCAGTTCCTGGCCGCGCTGCCGGACGAGGCGGCGGTGTTTCCCATGGGCGTCGGCTCCAACCTGATTGTGCGCGACGGGGGGCTGCGCGCGGTGGTAATCCGGCTCGGGCGCGGGTTCAACGGCACTGAGATTGATGATGCCCGTGTCACGGCCGGGGCGGCTGCGCTGGATGCGCATGTGGCCCGGAAAGCGGCGGATGCGGGCCGCGACCTGACCTTTCTGCGCACGATCCCCGGCAGTATTGGCGGGGCCCTGCGCATGAATGCGGGGTGTTATGGCAGCTACATCGCGGATGTTCTGGTCGAAGCGCAGGCGGTGACGCGCAGCGGGGAGGTCACAACGCTGACACCTGAGGATCTGGACTTCGCCTACCGGCATAGCGCGCTGCCTGACGGCTGGGTGTTGACCGCGGCCACTTTCGACGCGCCTGCCGGTGATCCGGGCGCTCTGCATGCCCGCATGGACGAGCAGCTTGCCAAGCGCGACGCCACCCAGCCGACAAAGGACCGCAGCGCGGGCTCCACCTTCCGCAACCCGGCGGGATTTTCCTCGACAGGCCGGACGGACGATGTGCATGACCTGAAGGCCTGGAAGGTGATCGACGACGCCGGATTGCGCGGCGCGCGGCAGGGCGGGGCGCAGATGAGCGAGAAGCACCCCAACTTCCTGATCAATACCGGTGACGCCACGGCCGCAGACCTGGAGGGATTGGGCGAGGCGGTCCGAAAAAAGGTTTACGCTCAAAGCGGGATCACGCTAGAATGGGAAATCATGCGCGTGGGTGAGGCTGGCCCCGTGGATTAACGGCGCGTTAACCACGATCCACCCAGACTGCGGGCAAAAGAGAGACGGTGAACCGGCGCAAAAGCCGGACGCATGAGGCAAAATCAAGGGCACGGAAAGGCCCGGCAAAGAGGCACGAACGTGGGTCAGTCGAGCAGGACACCCCAACGCGTGGCGGTATTGATGGGCGGCCCTTCGGCGGAGCGCGAAGTGTCGCTGTCGAGCGGGACAGCCTGCGCTGCCGCCCTGCGGGGAGAAGGATACGAGGTGGTCGAGGTCGATGCGGGCCCCGACCTCTGTTCCGTTCTGGCCGATCTCAAGCCCGACGCCATCCTGAACTGCCTGCACGGCCGCTGGGGCGAGGATGGCTGCGTCCAGGGTCTGCTCGAATGGGTCGGTATCCCCTATTCCCACTCCGGTGTTCTGTCCTCCGCGCTGGCCATGGACAAGCAGCGCAGCAAGGCAGCCTTTGCCGCCGCTGGCCTGCCCGTGGTCAGCAGCGTCATGGCGCCCGCGAACGAGGTCCGCACCCGCCACGTGATGAAGCCGCCCTATGTGGTGAAGCCCAACAACGAAGGCTCCTCGGTCGGCATCTATCTGGTGCACGACTGGGCCAATGGCCCACCGCAGCTTTCCAAAGATATGCCCGCGCAGGTGATGGTCGAAACCTACGCCCCGGGGCGCGAACTGACGACCACAGTGATGGGCGACCGGGCGCTGACGGTGACCGATATCCTCACCGAGGGCTGGTACGACTATGACGCCAAGTACAAGCCCGGCGGCTCGCGCCACGTGGTGCCAGCCGATGTGCCGTCCGAAATCTTCGATCTCTGCATGGACTATGCCCTGCGTGCGCATGAGGCTTTGGGCTGCCGCGGTGTCAGCCGCACCGATTTCCGCTGGGACGAAGCTCGGGGCACAGACGGCCTGATCCTGCTCGAGACCAATACGCAACCCGGCATGACCGAAACCTCGCTCACCCCCGAACAGGCGCAGGCCTGCGGCATGAGCTTTGGCCAGCTTTGCGCCTGGATGGTGGAGGACGCCTCATGCGATCGCTGAAACGGCGCCGCCCCGGGCCCTGCGATCCCGCCCCCTCCCGCTGGGCCTGGCGGATGCAGCGGCTGATGCTGACGCCGGCGTTCCTGGTGATGCTGCGCGCGGGCGTACCGCTGGCACTGACCCTCGGAGCGGCGATCTGGTGGCTCTCGGACGCCGCCAACCGCCAGATGATCCACGACACCGTGGCCGAAGCCCGCGCCAGTTTCGAGACACGGCCTGAGTTCATGGTGCAACTGATGGCCATCGACGGAGGTGACGACGCGCTCGCCGAAGATATCCGCGAGGTCGTGCCGCTGGATTTCCCCATCAGTTCCTTCGATCTCAACCTCAAGGACATCCGCGACACCATCGCCGGGCTACCGCCTGTGAAGACCGTTGGCGTGCGCATTCGACCCGGCGGGATTCTGCAGGTCGACGTGACGCCGCGCACGCCGGTCGCGATCTGGCGCAGCGCCGCCGGGCTCACGCTGATCGACATCACCGGGGCCCATCTGGGCAAGCTTGGCAAACGCATGGAGCGCGCCGATCTGCTGGTCGTGGCGGGCAAAGGGGCCGAGACCGAGGTCAGGGAGGCGCTGGATCTCTACCGCGCCGCGGCCCCCCTCGGCGGACGCCTGCGCGGCCTCGTGCGTATGGGCGAGCGGCGCTGGGATGTGGTGCTCGACCGCAACCAGCGCATCCTGTTGCCCGAGGAGGGCGCGGTGGAGGCGCTCGAACGGGTGATCGCGCTCGACGCCGCGCAAGACATGCTGGCCCGCGACATCGCGCGGGTCGATCTGCGGCTGGGCGCGCGGCCCACGGTGCAGATGAGCGAACAGGCCGCCACGCTGTGGTGGGAAATCAAGAAAGTTTCAGGGCAGTAGACAATGAATTTTTACGAAAGCCAGCGCCAGATGCGGAACATGCGCAAAGCGGCCATGCAGCGGGGCGTGGTCGCTATTCTGGACGTGGGCAGTTCGAAGATCTCCTGCCTTGTGCTGCGGTTCGACGGCAGCGGCGATCTGGGCGAAGAGGGTGAGATCGGCTCGCTCGCCGGTCAGTCGCAGTTCCGCGTCATCGGGGCGGCCACCACCCGGTCTCGCGGCGTCCGGTTCGGCGAGATTTGCGCGATGCCCGAGACGGAGCGTGCGATCCGCACCGCCCTTCAGGGCGCGCAGAAGATGGCGGGCATCCGGGTCGATCACGTGATCGCCTGTTTCGCGGGGGCCGATCCGCGCTCCTACGGCCTCGACGCCGAGATTGCACTTGAGGGCGAGGCGGTCGACGAGCAGGACGTGGCGCGCGTGCTCGCCGCCTGCGATGTGCCGGACTACGGCGCGGGCCGCGAGGTGCTGCACGCCCAGCCGGTGAATTTCGCGCTGGATCATCGCTCCGGCCTCAGTGACCCCCGCGGCCAGTTGGGCAATGCGCTCTCGGTGGACATGCACATGCTGACGGTCGACGGCGCAGCCATCCAGCATCTCGCCCATTGCATCAAGCGCTGCGATCTGGAGCTCGCAGGTATCGCCTCCTCGGCTTATGTCAGCGGGATTGCCGCGCTCGTGGAAGATGAGCAGGAACTGGGGGCGGCCTGCATCGACCTCGGCGGTGGCGCCACCGGCGTGTCGATCTTTATCAAGAAGCACATGATCTATGCAGACAGCGTGCGTATGGGGGGCGATCACGTGACCGGCGACATTTCCATGGGGTTGCAGATCCCCATGGCCATGGCCGAACGGATCAAGACGATGCACGGCGGTGTACATGCCACCGGCATGGATGACCGCGAGATGATCGAGATCGGTGGCGACACCGGCGATTTCGAGCATGACCGCCGCACCGCGAGCCGCGCTGAAGTGATCGGCATCATGCGCCCCCGGGTCGAGGAAATCCTCGAAGAGGTGCGCGCGCGGCTTGATGCCGCCGGGTTTGACCATCTTCCGAGCCAGCAGATCGTGCTCACGGGCGGCGGCAGCCAGATCCCCGGCCTCGACGGGCTCGCCAGCAAGATCCTCGGCCAGCAGGTCCGCCTGGGCCGCCCGCTGCGCGTGCACGGGCTGCCGCAGGTGGCAACCGGCCCGAGCTTTGCCTCCGTTGTGGGGCTGACGCTGTTCGCGGCCCATCCGCAGGACGAATGGTGGGATTTCGACATCCCCGCCGAGCGCTATCCCGGCAGGTCCCTCAAGCGCGCGGTGCGCTGGTTCCGGGACAACTGGTGAGAAGAATCACGGGTGACGCACCAAAGCCGGTGTGTTACCAAAGAGTTAAGGCCCGAGAGAGGTCCAAGGCGGTCGAGCAGTCGTCCGTATGTGTAAACCAAGCGCGACTCGCGCAACGCAGGTCCGGCCTGCGACCGATTCCCTTGCGCGCAATCTAGTGCCTGCCTGGCGCAATTGCGCGACATCTTGCCGGTCTGCCCCGCCAACAGGGGGAGGAGACCGGTTTTGGCCCATATTTTGTGGCAAATTTGCGTTTTTTGCGTGACCCTAGGGCGGTCAACAGCTAGGGTTGAGCTGGAATAGGCACCCAAAAAAGCCCGCGAATGCGGGGCAGCAGCACAGGCGGATATACTCATGACCCTTACCCTTTCCATGCCCGGACAGACCGACCTCCGGCCCCGCATCACAGTCTTCGGTGTTGGCGGTGCGGGCGGCAACGCGGTCAACAACATGATCGAGAAAGAGCTGGACGGGGTGGAGTTCGTGGTGGCGAACACCGATGCGCAGGCGCTGCAGCAGGCGAAGTCGGACAACCGCGTGCAGCTGGGCATCAAGGTGACCGAAGGGCTCGGCGCGGGTGCGCGCGCCTCCGTCGGCGCCGCGGCTGCGGAAGAGAGTATCGAGCAGATCGTCGACCATCTGGCTGGCGCCCATATGTGCTTCATCACGGCGGGCATGGGCGGGGGCACCGGCACGGGTGCCGCCCCGATCATCGCGCAGGCTGCGCGGGAGTTGGGTGTGCTGACCGTCGGTGTGGTGACCAAACCCTTCCAGTTCGAAGGCGCCAAGCGCATGCGGCAAGCCGAGGACGGTGTGGACGCGCTGCAGAAGGTGGTCGACACGCTGATCATCATCCCGAACCAGAACCTCTTCCGCCTCGCCAATGAGAAGACGACCTTCACCGAGGCCTTCTCCATGGCCGATGACGTGCTGTACCAGGGTGTGAAGGGCGTGACCGACCTGATGGTGCGCCCCGGCCTGATCAACCTCGACTTTGCCGACGTGCGCGCCGTGATGGACGAGATGGGCAAGGCAATGATGGGCACCGGCGAATCCGATGGCGAGGATCGCGCGATCCAGGCGGCGGAGAAGGCGATCGCCAACCCGCTGCTCGACGAAATCAGCCTGCGCGGCGCGAAAGGCGTGCTCATCAACATCACCGGAGGCCATGACCTCACACTCTTCGAGCTGGACGAGGCCGCGAACCGCATCCGCGAAGAGGTCGACCCCGATGCCAACATCATCGTTGGCTCGACGCTCGATACCGATATGGGCGGCACCATGCGGGTGAGCGTGGTGGCGACAGGTATCGACGCCACGGACGTGAACACCGACGTTCCCGTGCCGCGTCGCTCCCTCTCGGAGCCGCTGAAGCAGATGGTCTCGGTCGAGGAAGATGCGCCAGTTGCCGCCATGGCCGACATGCCGGAGCCTCAGCACAGCGTTGCCGCTGAAGCAGCGGAGGAGCCTTCGCTCTTCAGCCAGATGGATGAGGACCGCAGCGTCACGTCCGAACCAGCGGAGCCCGAGTTCACACCGAGCCTTGTGGATGTCGCTGACGACGATCTGCCTGCACCGGCCTATCAGCCACAGGTCGCCGCATTCGAGCCCACCCGCGTCGACGCCCCCGCCGAGCCTGACAGCTTTGTCGCGCCTCGCGCCCCGGCGCCCGGAACCCCCTCGCCCGAGGCGATGGCCCGCCTTCGTGCGGCAGCTCAAAAGGCAGCACCACAGCCGGCACCGCGCCCGGCTCAGGTGCCAACTGCAGCGCAAGGGGACCGTCCGCGCTTCGGGATCAACTCGCTGATCAACCGGATGACGGGCCAGGCCGAAGCGGGCTCCCCCGCCGCGCCGCGCCAGCAGCCGCCCGTGCAACAGCGCGCAGCAGAGCCTGCGCAGGTGCCTCAGGATCAGGTCGATCCGGATCAGGAACGGATCGAAATCCCTGCATTTCTGCGTCGGCAAGCGAACTGAATCCTTCACGAATTCAGGATAGTGGGTCGCCATCGGGCGGCCCCTTTCTTTTTAATCTCAGGGAGTTAGGTGGGTACAGGCGTGTTTGCGCTCAATTGTAACAGTAGTGTTTCAGTCCGTTGCAAAGATTGAGTTGAGCCCGCAGGGCGCAATCCCTAACTACGATGCCAATGGGGCCGAAGGGCTCAGAGGAAGTGTGGGACAATCGTGCAGACAACTATAAAATCCCCCATCAGCTTTTCGGGCTGTGGTCTTCATACCGGTCGCAAGGCTGTCGTGACCATCCGTCCGGCAACAGCCGAGCATGGCATCTGGTTTTCGCGGGCGGACGTTGCCGTCGGCGACAGACTGATTCCGGCCCGCTGGGATGCGGTGCTGCGCTCGCCGCTGTGTACCAAGATCGAAAACGCCGCTGGCCTGCAGGTCTCGACCGTCGAACATATCATGGCGGCGCTGGCAGGTTGCGGTGTGCACAATGCGCTGGTTGAGATTGACGGACCCGAAGTGCCGATCCTTGATGGCTCCGCGGCGCCCTTCGTGCGTGGCATTATGCAGCGCGGCCTGCGCATTCTGCCCGCACCGGTCCGGGCCTTTGAAGTCTTGAAAACCGTGACGGTCACCGATGGGGAAGCCTCGGCCACGCTGGCTCCGGCGCAGACGTTGCGGATTGATTTTGAGATTGATTTCGCCGACGCCGCCATCGGGTATCAGAAGAAATCGCTGACCATGAACAATGGCAGCTTTGCACGGGAACTCTGCGACAGCCGCACCTTCTGCCGCCAGGCGGATGTGGATGCGATGCGCGCCAATGGTCTTGCTTTGGGCGGCACCTCGGGGGAAAACGCGGTGGTCTTTGACGGCGACCGTGTGGTGAGCCCCGGTGGCCTGCGTCACGAGGACGAACCCGTGCGCCATAAGATGCTGGATGCGCTCGGCGATCTGGCGCTGGCGGGAGCTCCGCTCATCGGCCATTACACAGGTGTGCGCGCCGGTCACTCGCTGACTAACACGCTGCTGCGCCGCCTCTTTGCCACGCCCGATGCGGTGCGCATGGTGGTTTGTGACCGCAGCACGGCGAGCCGCCTGCCGGGCTATGGCCTCGTCTGGGACGAAATTCCAGCCGTTGCGTAATTGGCCACCGCCGTATGCGCGACCCTGCGGCCAGACCTCGCTTGCACAGATATGACACCTGCGGTCACAAAGCGCGCAATGGGCGTTTTGCCCGGGAATTTTCTATGCTAGGACCTCGAAGGTGCACGCAGCGGGCTGCGTCGGGGTTTGAGACGAAGGTGGCAAAGCATGAGTAGGCTTGGGTCGCGAAAGCGGGTGATCACGACACTTCTGGTGGCAGCACTGGTCGCAGGGTGTGGGGGTGGCGACAGAGGTGCTCCGCGCAACTTCTTCAATCCCGAAGAGATCCCTCTCGAGACATATTCCGCGGAACAGATTTTCGAACGCGGTGAGTTTGAGCTGAACCGCAGCCGCCCTGATGATGCCGCCTTCTTCTTCTCCGAAATCGAGCGACTGTATCCCTATTCGGACTGGGCGCGGCGCGCATTGATCATGCAGGCGTTTTCCTATCATCGCGATCAGGACTACCCCAACAGCCGCTCCGCCGCGCAGCGGTTTATCGACTTCTACCCCGAAGACGATGATGCAGCCTATGCACAGTATCTGCTGGCACTCAGCTACTATGATCAGATCGACGAAGTTGGCCGCGACCAAGGGCTGACCTTCCAGGCGCTGCAGTCACTGCGCGAGGTGATCGAGCGCTATCCGGAGAGCGACTATGCCCGCTCCGCCATTCTGAAATTCGACCTCGCCTTTGACCATCTCGCCGGCAAGGAGATGGAGATCGGACGCTACTATCTGCGTCGCAATCACTATACAGCAGCGATCAACCGCTTCCGCGTCGTGGTAGAGGATTTCCAGACGACCACCCATACGCCCGAAGCCTTGCACCGGCTGGTCGAGGCCTATCTCTCGCTGGGTCTGACCGACGAGGCACAGACGGCGGGGGCAATCCTGGGGTTCAACTACCGCTCGACCGACTGGTATGAGGACAGCTTTGCGCTGCTCACCGGGCAGGGTCTGACGCTTGAAGCGGCGGGTGACAGCTGGCTGCGGCAGGTCTATCGCCAGACGGTGAAGGGCGAATGGCTCTGATCCCATGGTCATGACGGGTGGCGGACATGCTGCGCGGACTTGATATCACCGACATGCTGATCATCGACCGGCTGGAGTTGAGAGTTCAACCGGGCCTCAACGTGCTCACGGGCGAGACCGGAGCGGGTAAGTCGATCTTGCTCGACGCTCTCGGGTTTGTCTTGGGGTGGCGCGGGCGCGCAGATCTGGTCCGCCAGGGTGCGGAGCAGGGCGAGGTGACCGCATGGTTCGATCTCACTGCGGATCACCCGGCCCGCGCCGTTCTGCAGGAGGCGGGGTTGCCGGTTGAAGATGAGCTGATCCTGCGGCGTATCAACACGGCGGACGGCCGCAAGACCGCCTGGGTGAACGACCGGCGCTGTTCCGGGGAGGTGCTGCGGCAGCTCTCGGATACCCTGGTGGAATTGCACGGACAGCACGATGACCGTGGCCTGCTGAACCCCCGCGGACATCGCGCCATCCTCGACGATTTCGGTGATCTGGATGATCTGCGTGCCGCCTGTCGTTCCGCCTGGTCGGCGAAGGCGCAGGCGGCCAAGGCCTTGAAGGCCGCCGAAGCAGCGGTGACCGCGATCCGCGAAGAAGAGGACTACCTGCGACATGCGGTTGCTGAACTCGATGCGCTGGCACCGGAGCCAGGAGAGGAGGCGACACTGGATGCGCGCCGCCGCACCATGCAGGGGGCTGAAAAGATCCGCAGCGACGTGGTGCGCGCGCATGAGATCCTTGGCCACCAAGGGGCCGAGGCTGCTCTGGGCGAGGCGCTGCGCTGGCTCGATGGAGTGGCCGAGCAGGCGGACGGAGCCTTGGAGGCGCCGATGGCCGCGCTCTCCCGGGCCATGGTGGAGCTGGATGAGGCCACCTCCGGGATCGCAACGGCGCTCGATAGCCTGTCCTTCAATCCAACGGATCTCGAAGACACCGAGGAGCGGCTTTTTGCAATCCGCGCCCTGGCCCGCAAACATGATGTGTTGGCGGATGATCTCGCGGGCTTTGCCGAGACCTTGCGGAGCAAGCTGGCGGCACTCGACGCGGGCGATGCGGATGTCGCAGCATTGGCGGTGGCGCTGCGCTTGGCGGAAACGACCTACGAGACAGCCGCCGCAAATCTCAGCGCTGCGCGGCACGCGGCCGCCAAGGCGCTCGATGCAGAGGTCGGCACGGAACTCGCCCCGCTCAAGATGGAGCGGGCGGTCTTCGAGACACAGATCACCGATGACACCCCCGGCCCGGAGGGCGTGGACAACGTGGCCTTCACCGTGGCGACAAACCCCGGCGCGCCGGCAGGCCCTTTGAACAAGATCGCATCGGGTGGTGAACTCAGCCGGTTTCTTCTTGCGCTGAAAGTCTGTCTGACCAGAGGCCAATCCGGCCTCACCATGATCTTCGACGAGATCGACCGCGGTGTGGGCGGCGCCACTGCTGATGCGGTCGGGCGCCGCTTAGCGGCGTTGGCGTCCGAGGGGCAAGTGCTGGTCGTGACGCACTCGCCACAGGTCGCCGCGCTCGGTGCGCACCACTGGCGGGTGGAAAAGCGGGTCGCAGGTGGCATGACCACCTCGACCGTCACGCCGCTCCCATCCCCGGACCGCGTGGATGAAATCGCCAGGATGCTGTCAGGCGACACGATCACCGAAGAGGCACGGGGCGCTGCGCGGGCCCTGCTCGCGGGATAGTGGGTGCCAAAAGGCTTTCCCCGGTGAACGGCTTGCCCTAGACAGGGATCAGCCAGAGTTTTTAGCAATGTCCAGCACGTCGCGATCCCGCCTTTCCCAGCAGCTCGATGTTGCGCTGACCACCTGCCGGGACGGGCTGCGGCTGTTGCGACACCGGGGACCGAACCAGATCCAGTTCTGGTTCATCGCACTGGCCATCGGCATCGCCGCCGGTTTTGCCGCGCTGTTCTTCCGCAAGGGTGTCAACGCGCTGCAGACCTACCTCTACGGGACGGAAGACGTCCGCCTGCTGCACAGTTTTGCGGAGTCGCTGCCGTGGTATCTGGTGCTGATCATCCCGATCTGCGGCGGCCTCGTGGTCGGGATCATTCTGCACATCTTCACCAAGGATGCGCGCGCACGGTCGGTCGCCGACGTGATCCATGGGGCCGCGATGCACGACGGGCGCGTGGAGACGCGCGCGGGCCTCGCTTCGGCACTGGCCTCGATGATTACGCTTGGCACCGGAGGCTCGACCGGGCGGGAAGGCCCGGTGGTCCACCTCGCCGCCGTGATCTCCACCTGGGTCAATCGTCGCATCCACGCCGATGGGATCACAGGGCGCGACCTGTTGGGCTGCGCGGTGGCCGCCGCCGTGTCGGCGAGTTTCAACGCTCCGATTGCGGGCGCGCTCTTCGCGCTGGAGGTCGTGCTCCGACATTTCGCAGTGCACGCCTTTGCACCCATTGTGATCGCCAGTGCGGCGGGCACGGTGATCAACCGGCTGGAGTTCGGCGGCGTGACCGAGTTCAGTCTTACCACGGTCAATGAGGTTCAGTTCTATCAGGAGATGCCCGCGTATCTGCTTCTGGGGCTGGTGTGCGGTGTCGTTGCCGTCGCCTTCATGCGCGCAATCTTCTGGGCAGACGATTTTGGCAACCGGGTGCAGGAGAAAACCGGCATTCCCCGCTGGCTGCGCCCGGCCATTGCAGGGGCGATGCTGGGCACAATCGCCATCTGGTTCCCGCATATCATCGGCGTCGGATATGAGACCACGTTTCTGGCCATGGATGGCCAGCTGCTGCTGCACGAGGCCATCATCTTCGCCATTCTGAAGGCCATCGCCGTGGCGATCACTATGGCGGGCCGTATGGGCGGCGGGGTCTTCTCGCCCTCGCTGATGGTGGGCGCGCTGACGGGGCTGAGTTTCGGTCTGATCGCGACGGGCATCTTCCCGGAGGTCTCGGGCTCCATCTCGCTTTACGCCTTGGCGGGCACGGGGGCCGTGGCGGCTGCGGTGCTCGGTGCGCCGATCTCGACCACGTTGATCGTTTTTGAGCTGACAGGCGACTGGCAAACCGGTCTCGCCGTCATGGTCGCGGTGTCCATGTCGACGGCGCTGTCGTCCCGCCTGGTGGACCGCAGCTTCTTTCTGACGCAATTGGAGCGTCGTGGCATCCACCTCGCTGCCGGTCCGCAGGCCTATCTTTTGGCGATGTTCCGGGTGGGGCCGGTGATGCGCCCCATGGATCATCCACGCGCCGCGTCGGAGGATGACTGCTGGGCGATGATCGGCGAAGGTGTCTATGTGGACAGCAACGCCACGCTGGAATCTGCGATGCCGATTTTCGAAACGGGTGTGCGCTTCATTCCGGTGGTGCGGCTCAGCGCCGATGCCGCCCCCCCGGAGTTGCAGGGCGCCCTGTTCCACGTGGATGCGCTGAAGGTCTACAACCGCGCGCTAGCCGCCACCGCCGCCGAAGAGCACTCCTGATCAGATCTGCTCCACCGTCACGTCGCCACTGGTGTAGAACGCCAGATGGTCCTTGATCCGTGCAACAGCCTCTTTGGGGTCCTCGTAGGACCAGGCCACGTCCGTCAGAGTTGTGCTCTTGGTCACCACCGAGAAATAGCTTGCGTCCCCCTTGTGCGGGCAATGTGTGGATGTGGCGGTCCGGTCCAGAAACGCCATCGCGATGTCAGTGCGGGGAAAGTAGACCACCGGCGGATAGTCGCCCTCCGACAATTCAAGCGCCTCCGCGCTTTCACCGAGAACCGCGCCCCCCGCCCGGACGCTCCAGGTTCCTTCGGCTTTGCGGATGGTGATGTGATCGGCCATGGCTGCGTCTCCCCCTCGTGACGATGCATTCTATCCGCGCCACCTGTAACGACAAAATGACGACAGAGCGGCATCACAGGGGCGCAGTGGCGGCATCCAACCATGTTTTTGCAGCAGGCGATAGGCGTGGGCCGATTTTTTCTGCAACCTCAGCGTGATAGCTGTTCAGCCAGTCGCGCTCGGCGTCGGTCAGCATCCCGACCACGATCAGGCACCTGTCGATGGGCGCGAATGTGAGGGTGCGCCAGTTGAGCATCTCCCGATGCGCGTCGCCGGCGGATTCGGGCGGTGCGTTCTGTGCAACGACGAGGTTTTCGATCCGAATGCCGAAGGCACCCTCCCGGTAATACCCAGGCTCATTCGACAGGATCATACCGGCCTCCAGCGGCACATGGCTGACGCGGCTGAGCCGCTGCGGGCCCTCATGCACGCTCAGATAGGCACCGACCCCGTGACCAAGCCCATGGTCGAAGTCCTGCCCTGCGAGCCAGAGCGGCATGCGCCCGATGGCTTCGATGTCGCGCCCGGCCAGCCCGACGGGCCACCGCAGGCGGCTCATCGCGATCATCCCCTGCAGCACCCGCGTGAAAGCCGCGCAGGCCTCCTCTGGCGGTGTGCCGATGGCGATGGTGCGGGTGATATCGGTGGTGCCATCCAGATACTGACCGCCGCTGTCGAGCACGATCAGCTGGCCGTCTTCCAGCCTGCTGTCGGTGTCTTCCGTCACGCGGTAATGCATGATCGCGCCGTTCGACCCGGTCCCGGCGATGGTCTCGAAGCTGATGTCCTGCAGCGCGTTGTCGCTGCGGCGCAGGGCTTCCAGCTTGGTCACCACATCGGTCTCCCGCAGGCTGCCCCCCGGTTGTGCATCGAGCCAGGCCAGAAGCTCCACCACCGCTGCACCATCGCGCAGATGCGCGGCGGCCGCTCCTTCGATCTCGGCGGGGTTTTTCCGCGCCTTGGGCAAAGCGCAGGGATCCCCGGCGAAATCCGCCCGATCTCCCAGCAGGTCAGCCAGGACAAACGGCACCGTGTCCCGGTCCACGCGCACCGAACCCTCGAGGTCCGCCAGCACCGGCATCAAATCGTCAGGGGGACGGATCTGGATCTCGGCGCCCAGATGCTCCCGCACCTCGATGAGTTTGCTGTCGTCCATGAACAGATCGACGGCACCGCTGTCGTGCAGGATGGCGAAGCCCTGTGCGACCGGGTTGCGCGGAATGTCAGAGCCGCGGATGTTCAGCAGCCAGCAGAGCGAGTCCGGCAAGGTGATGAGCGCCGCCCTTTGCCCATCCTCTCGCAGATCATCAGCCAGGCGGGCGCGCTTGGACTCATGGGTTTCGCCAGCAAATTCAAGCGGATGCACCTTCACCGGTCCCTGAGGCGCCTCCGGCTGATCGTTCCAGATGCGATCCACCAGGTTGTCTGTCGAGCGCATCTCGATACCTGTCTCCCGCAGAGCCTTGCGCAGCGTTTCAATCTGTCCGGCGCTGTGCAACCACGGATCAAATCCGACCACCCCACCCTGAGGCAGTTGCTCTGGCAGCCAGGCCCCAAGGGCCACATCGGGCCAGGGTACGGGCGTGTAGACATCCGCAACCTGCGCCTTGACCTGTGTGCGGTAGCGCCCGTCGATGAAAACACCGGCCACATCCGCCAGCACGGCACAGAACCCCGCCGATCCGGTAAAACCGGTGAGCCACGCCAGCCGCTCATCACGCGGTGCGACGTATTCGCCTTGATGCGCATCTGCACGCGGCACCAAAAAACCGTCCAGTCCCGCGGCCTGCATCACCTCGCGCAAGGCCTTCAGCCGGGGTGGTCCCTGTTCGGGCCGCGCCGTCACCTCAAAGGATTGAAACATGGAAGGGCCCCTTCATTGTTCCGAAAAATATGCCCCCGGAGGACCGGTCTCAACTGGCGCGCTTCATTCCCATGACTCGCGCCCGGGCGCGCGGGTCACTGTCGAACAGTGCTGCGAGCTGCTCGGTCATGGCGCCGGCGAGTTGATCCACATCGGTGATGGTCACCGCGCGGTCATAATACCGCGTCACGTCATGGCCGATCCCAATGGCCAGCAGCTCCACCGCCCGGCGTTTCTCGACCATGGCGATCACGTCGCGCAGATGCTTTTCCAGGTAGTTCGCCGGGTTCACCGACAGCGTGCTGTCATCGACCGGTGCGCCGTCCGAGATCACCATGAGGATCTTCCGGGCCTCGCCGCGCATCAGCATGCGCCGGTGCGCCCATTCCAGCGCCTCGCCGTCGATGTTCTCTTTCAGCAGGCCCTCCTTCATCATCAGCCCGAGATTGGGCCGGGTCCGCCGCCATGGGGCATCCGCGGATTTATAGATGATGTGCCGCAGGTCATTCAGCCGCCCGGGTTGCTGCGGGCGCCCGTCATTGAGCCAAGCCTCGCGTGCCTGGCCACCCTTCCACGCGCGTGTGGTGAAGCCGAGGATTTCCACCTTCACATTGCACCGTTCCAGCGTGCGCGCGAGCACATCCGCACAAATCGCCGCAATCGAAATCGGGCGCCCGCGCATGGAGCCGGAGTTGTCGAGCAGCAGCGTCACGACCGTATCGCGAAAGTCGGTATCCTTCTCGACCTTGAACGACAGCGGCGTGGTCGGGTTCGCCACGACCCGCGCAAGGCGGCCTGCGTCCAGCATGCCTTCTTCCAGATCGAATTCCCACGAGCGGTTCTGCTGTGCCTGCAACCTCCGTTGCAGTTTGTTGGCAAGGCGGCTCACCGCGCCCTTGAGCGGTTCGAGCTGCTGGTCGAGATAGGCGCGCAAGCGTTCCAGCTCAATCGGCTCGGCCAGCTCTTCGGCGCCAATTTCCTCATCGTGATCAGACATGTAGACGAGGTAATTTGGATCGGCGTCGGAGGCGGGCGGCGGGGCCGGCGGCTCCATCGGCGCCTCGCCCTCGGGCATCTCGGCCTCGTCGCCCATCTCCTGATCGGCCATGTCGTCCATGGAGACCTGGGCCTGGCTCGCGTCCTGCTGCTCTTCCTGGCTCTGCTCCGGCGAGCCTTCGGCTTCTTCCTCGTCCTGATCGTCCTGCCCGGTGCTGTCCGGCTCGGCGTCGTCCTCAGAGCCGTCCTCTGCCTCGTCTTCCTGATCCTCGTCGATCTGATCCGGGTCATCGCCGAGCTGATCGCCATAGCCAAGGTCGGAGATCAGCTGCCGTGCGAGTTTGGCAAAGGCGGTCTGATCGCTCAGCGTCTCGTCGAGCGTGTCCAGTGTGCCGCCGCATTGCTCCTCGATGAAGCCCTGCCAAAGCTCCATGACATTCTGCGCGCCCGGGGGAAGGTCGCGCCCCGTCGCCAGATGGCGGATCAGATAGCCAGCCGCCGTCGCCAGCGGCGCATCCGCCGCCTGCGTGACCTGATCATAGCCCTTGCGCATCGCTTCATGGGCGATCTTCGCGTCGATGTTGCCGGCCGTCCCCGGCATGTCCCGCGCGCCCATGGCTTCGCAACGTGCCGTCTCCATAGCCTCATAGAGATCGCGGGCCATATCGCCCTGCGGCTGGTAGCGCGCGTGGGTCTGGCCGTTGTGATAGCGCCGGTTGAGCGCCAGCGCATCCGCCGTGCCGCGGGCCAGCAATACCTCGTCGCGGGTCATGCGACGGCTGACCTGTGGCAGGCGCATGGAGTCGCCCGACATGCCTGCGGGGTCCACCGAATAGGAGACCGACAGCTCGGGATCATTGGCCATGACCTTGGTCGCTTCGCCCAGAGCCTTCTTGAAGGCGTCGGCCGGATTGTCGGAAGGTTTGCTCATCAGCTGCCTTTCATCGCGGTGTCCAGCGTGATGCGTCCGGCGGCCAGATCGGCCAGCAGCGCCACATGCACGTCCAACGCGTCGATCACTTTATACCCCGGGTCGTGCCCGTCAAATGCAAGGTTGAGATCGGTGCCCGCCATCACCACGGCTTCGGCGCCCTGGTCCTCGACCATGCAGCGGCCCGCGTCGAAGAACACCGCGCGATCTTCTTCGGTGCAATGGCCGCGGACGGCCATCGCGATATAGGTCCGGGCCACCTCCTCGCGGTTGCCCGCCGGAGCAACTGCGTGGGTTCGCGTGAGCTGGCCGTAGAGCTGTGTACGCATGACGACATCCGTCCCCAAAAGCCCAACTGTGTCAAAGCCTTGCGCAGCAAAGCTGGAATCGAGCGGCGCCACTGCGCTGATCAGAGGCAGAGCCGAAATCTCCTCTGTCTCGGTGAAACAGAAGTGCCCACCCAGAGATGTGATCGCAGCGCAATCGGCACCTGCCGCGCGGAGCCGGTCGATCAGACCGCGGTAGATTTCGGCCTGCGCGTGACGGTCATCGGCGAGATTGTTGCGCACCAGCGTATCCGCATCCGCATTCACGATGGTCAACTCGAGCGGCTGGCCGAGATCGCGCACGCGTGCTGCGAGCCGCTGGTAGTAGGCGACGGTGGCGGCGGGCCCGATACCTCCGATCAACCCCAGATGCATGGCGATTGCCCCCGCATTGAATCAGCCGAGGCTGACGCTCGCCGCGCTCTCCGGCAGCTCCTCATCGAACAGACGCTGGTAGAACTCCGCCACCGTCTGCCGTTCCAACTCGTCGCATTTGTTGAGGAAGCTGAGGCGAAAGGCATAGCCCACATTGCGGAAAATTTCAGCATTCTGCGCCCAGGCGATGACCGTCCGCGGCGACATCACGGTCGAGAGATCGCCGTTCATGAAGGCCGTGCGAGTGAGGTCGGCCACGGTGACCATCTGCTTGACGATCTTGCGGCCGCGCTCGGTGTTGTAATGCGGGTTTTTCGACAGCACGATCGCGGTCTCGGCGTCGATGCTGAGGTAGTTCAGCGTGGCCACCAGTGACCAACGGTCCATCTGGCCCTGGTTGATCTGTTGGGTACCGTGGTACAAACCTGTGGTGTCGCCCAAGCCCACAGTGTTCGCCGTGGCGAAGATGCGGAAGTAGGGGTGTGGTTCGATGACCTGGTTCTGGTCGAGCAGCGTCAGCTTGCCGTCCACCTCCAGCACGCGCTGGATCACGAACATCACATCGGCGCGGCCGGCATCGTATTCATCAAAGACAATCGCAGTCGGATTCCGCAGAGCCCAGGGCAAAATACCTTCTTGAAAATCAGTGACTTGTTTTCCATCCTTCAACTTGATCGCATCCTTGCCGATGAGATCAATCCGGCTGATGTGGCTGTCCAGGTTGACGCGCACGGCGGGCCAGTTCAGGCGCGACGCCACCTGTTCGATATGGGTCGATTTCCCGGTCCCGTGATAACCCTGGATCATCACGCGGCGGTTGTGCTGGAACCCCGCCAGGATGGCGAGCGTGGTGTCTGGATCGAACTTGTAGGTGGTGTCGAGCTCGGGCACGCGGTCGCTGGCCTCGGCGAAGCCTTTCACGACCATATCGCTGTCGATGCCAAAGACGTCGCGGACGTGAATCTCTTCGGTGGGCTTCATGTTGATGTCCAATGCGCCGTCGGCCATGAGGTGTCACCTCTCTAAAAAAAAAGAAAACCGGGTCCTCCTCGGGCCCGGCCCCTCTGGTGCAACATATATGGATCAGGCGCAAGGGAAAGGGGCGGTCCAGATGCCCAAAAGCGATAACGCCATCAATCCTTGAAGTTGCGGCTGCCCTTGATCTGATCCCAGGCCCAGACGACCTCCTGCAGCTGCTCTTCCTGGCTGCGGTCGCCACCGTTCATGTCGGGGTGCAGCACCTTGATCAGCGCCTTGTAAGCCTTGCGCACTTCGGGCTTGGTCCAGCTGTCCTTGGCCTCCAGGATTTCCAGCGCGCGGCGTTCCGTCGGGGGCAGGCGGCGACCGGCCTGCGCGCCGCGCCCGGGGTTCTGCGTGGCATTGGCGCCCAGCACCTGGTGCGGGTCTTCGATGCCCAGCCGCGCCCAGGCGCGCGCCTCGGGATCGCCCAGCGGTTTCGTGGCGCGTTCCCACACCTTATCCTTCGACATCTGGGCGTTCATCTCCGCCTCGGTGGTGCCGTCGAAGAAGTTCCACTTGAGGTTATACTCGCGCACATGCTCCTGACAGAACCAGTAATAGTCGTCCAACACGTCGGGCGCTTTGGGCGCGCGGTACTTGCCCGGCTCGTTGCAGCCGTCCTTGTCGCAGATCCGCGTCGACGTCTCGGACGCGCCCGACATGCCACGCCGACCGCGCGGGTTCTTCTTCTTGGAAGAGGACACGGACATATCGAAGCCGAAAGGATCAGGTTTGGACATATTGGCACCTATACGAGTCGAGGCCGCTTAGTTTAAACTGCACGTTGAAAGAAGGAAGAGGCATCGGCAAAAAAATGTCTAGACGTCAGCAGATTGAGGACCGGTTGCGCGCTGCGTTTTCGCCGCGCGAATTGCAGGTGGTGGATGACAGCGAAAGCCATCGCGGCCACGCAGGATATCAGGAGGGTGGTGAAAGCCACTTTAACGTGGCGATCCGGGCAGAGGAGTTCAAGGACATGAACCGCTTGGCGCGGCATCGGGCGATCCACGCGGCGCTGGGGCCGGAGCTCATCGCGGAGATTCACGCTCTGGCGCTGGATGTAGACGCCTAGAGGCGGACGCTAGGCACCTGATTTTTCTGAATTTAATTTGGAAGGTGGCGTTTCGTGGCCGGTCTGTGGGGTGTCGGCGCCGTTTGCCGCTCCGCTCTCTGCGGTTTGATCCGCTTCGCTGTCGGACGCAGGCGCGCTGATCGGAGGATCGGCGCGGTGTTCGGCGGCGGGCACCACGACAGACGCGGGCTCCGGCACCGCCTCCTCCATGGCTTTGCGGAAGACCAGCACGTTGCGCCATTCGGTCTTGGTCGACGTCAGGCCGGCGCGTTCTATCGAGGGCAGCGTCTCGGCGCGCTGATAGGCCCAACCCTCGGCGGCCATCTGGTTCATGACCTCTTCCAGCGCGTGGGAAAACCGATCTTCGGGCGACTTGATCCCCTTGGCCTTCACACCGCGGTTGGGGGCGGGGATCACCCGGTACTGGTACTGTGGCATGGGCCGGTCTCCACTCTTGAAGCCCTGTCTATACCAAAGCCGCGAAGGGCGGCAAATGGGCGTCGGTGGGCTGTCGGTATCGCGTCGGTATCACGTCGGTATTACGTCGGTGCGCGGAGCGCTGTGCCGCAGGCTGCTGTTAACCTTTCAGCTTTTGCGCAACGAGCTGGTTCACGGCCTTGGGGTTGGCCTTGCCGCCGGTGGCTTTCATGACTTGCCCCACGAACCAACCCGCGAGCTTGGGGTTCTCCTGCGCCTTGGCGACCTGATCTGGGTTGGCGGCGATGATCTCGTCGACGGCGGCCTCAATGGCGCCTGTGTCGGTGACCTGCTTCATGCCGCGCGCCTCGACGATCTGCGCCGGATCGCCGCCTTCGGTGTAGACGATCTCGAAGAGCTCCTTGGCGATCTTGCCGGAGATGGCATCGGAGGCGATGAGGTCGATCACGCCGCCCAGTTGAGCCGGGGACACCGGGCTGTCGGCAATGTCTTTGTCGTCTTTCTTGAGGCGCCCGAAGAGTTCGTTGATCACCCAGTTCGCGGCCATCTTGCCATCGCGGCCCTGTGCCACAGCTTCGAAGTATCCGGCGCTGTCCAGATCGGCGGTGAGCACCGAGGCATCATAATCGCTCAGGCCAAAGTCACCGATAAAGCGGGCTTTCTTGGCGTCGGGCAGCTCGGGCAGGGTGGCGCCGATCTCATCCACCCAGGCCTGCTCGATCACCAGCGGCAAGAGGTCCGGGTCGGGGAAATAGCGGTAGTCATGCGCCTCTTCCTTGGAGCGCATGGAGCGGGTTTCGTTGCGGTCCGGATCGTAGAGGCGGGTCTCCTGATCGACAGTGCCGCCACCCTCGACGATGGCGATCTGGCGGCGGGCCTCGACCTCGATGGCGGCCTGGATAAAGCGCATGGAGTTCATGTTCTTGATCTCGCAGCGGGTGCCGAGATGGCTGAAGTCCTGCGTCGCCTGATATTTCTCATAGTCGCCGGGGCGGCAGATCGAGACGTTCACATCCGCGCGCAGGTTGCCGTTCTGCATGTTGCCGTCGCAGGTGCCCAGATAGCGCAGGATCTGGCGCAGCTTGACCACGTAAGCCGCCGCCTCTTCGGGGCCGCGGATGTCGGGGCGGGAGACGATTTCCATGAGGGCCACGCCGGTGCGGTTGAGATCGACGAAGGACATGTTCGGGTCCATGTCGTGGATCGATTTGCCTGCGTCCTGTTCCAGGTGAATGCGTTCGACCCGGACCAGACGCGCCGTGCCGTCACCCATCTCAACGAGCACTTCGCCCTCGCCGACGATGGGGTGGTAGAGCTGCGAGATCTGATAGCCCTGCGGCAGGTCGGGGTAGAAGTAGTTCTTGCGGTCAAACGCGCTTTCCAGATTGATCTCGGCCTTGAGCCCCAGCCCGGTGCGCACCGCCTGTTCCACGCAAAATTCGTTGATCGTGGGCAGCATGCCGGGCATCGCCGCATCGACGAATGAGACGTTGTTGTTGGGCTCGGCCCCGAATTTGGTGGAGGCGGCGGAGAAGAGTTTCGCCTGTGAGGTGACCTGCGCGTGCACCTCCATGCCGATGACCAGCTCCCAGTCATGCTTGGCGCCCGCAATCACTTTGGGCGCGGGGGTGTCGTAGGTCAGATCCAGCATCAAAGGTCCCTCGTCAGGCAGGTCAGCGTGTGCGAGGGGTTTAGGGCAGCGCAGGGTCTGGGGCAAGCCCTGCCGCAGAGGGCGTCAGCGCGCTTTCGGCATGCCGCGCCAGCTGACCTCGACCGTGCCCTCGGTGCGGTCGGGCAGGCGCCAGCGCGGCAGCATGCGGGCGTCGCTGGTGAAGTCGTCTTTGATGCGCACCACGATGAGGGAGCTGAAGGGGATGGAGAGATCGACGGTCACGATCTCGTGGCCGACATGCGGTGGCAGCGCGATGATCTGAGCGGGGTCGAGGTCACTCTCGCCGAGGACCGGATCGGTTGTGGGCAGATCGAAGGCGATGGCGGCCTGGAGGCGGGCGATTCCGTCGTAGATGGGCAGGTGCAAACCGGTCATCTCGAAGTAGGCGCGGGCGCATTGCAGCATGCGCATGTGCAGCGTGTAGAGCCGGGCACGGGGGTCCTCGGACGGGGCGGAGCAGGGGGCGGGGCCGGGCACCGGCTGGCGGTGCCAGTCGATCCAATCGCCGCTGTCCCAATGGGTGGCGTCTGCAGGAATGTTGCTCATGATGCGTCCTTTCCGTCCCGTTGTCGTCAGACCGCTTCGGCCAGGGGGCCGTCGTCGGTGAAAATGATGTGGTGGCCCTGTGCGATCTCGCGCCGGAAGAGGCCGGCGAGGGTGCGCAGGGCGTCGGCCCGGCCCGCGGCGGCGAACCCGCGTGCGGACCGGACCCGCAGGGTGTTGTCGAACCCGGTGGCGGCATGGGCCCAGATCAGCGGGTGCAGCTCGGTCATATGGGTGCGCACGATCCAGTCGGCACAGTCGGCGATCAGGGCGCGGGTCTGGTCGGCGGCGTCATGGCCGGTGCGGGTGCCGCCGATGATGTTGGCGCAATAGGCGGCGAGCAGATTCACGGTGTACTGATGCGGGCTGCGGGTGAGGATGTCGTGCAGCCCGTCGACAAAGAACTGCACATCCAGCTGGGCGCAGGTGTCGTCATCACTGCACAGCACATCGAACATCACCCACGCGTAGGCGCCGGCGCCCCAGACGTCCTGCGTGCGGGCCGCGGTGCGGCGGGCTTCGAGCTCAAGCCGCGCAGGGCTGCCGGCCCGGCGGGGGCTCAGGCGGGTGCCAAGCGCGCGCATCGGGCCGGGGGTGTGGGGGTCGAGGTCGATCAGCCGGGCGTAATCGTCGGCGATCTGGTCGAGAGAGCTGCCGCCTGCGCCATGCAGCGCGCATCTGGCGAGGGCGAGCGTCGGCAAAGCGTGGTGCGGCGCGTCGAACGGGCGGAGCAGATCGCGCGTGCGGTCGAAATGGGCTGTGGCGGCGGTGCGGTTGCGGGCGGGCAGCTCTCTGTCGGGGACGGTGCCGCGCCAGGCCCAGGCGATATCCACATGCGTCTGGGCGACGATGGCGCTGAGGTGCATGTCGTGCCCGGTCTCGGCAAGCACGGCCTCAAGCGCTTCGATGCCGCTGAGCAGCGGCGCATCCGGGGCCGGCGGCCCGTCGAAGAGCGCATGTTCGACGGCGAGGACCACATCGGCGCGCGCACCATAGCTGAGAAGGTCGGCCACCGGCATGGCGGCGGGGGTGCTCTGGCGCTCCGTCTCGGCGGTGCGGATCTCAGTCAGCAGATCCTCCCAGCGCTCCTGCCGGGCGAGGAACTGGCCGCGCGCCTGGTGCCGATCGCGGGTGGTGTCTTCTTCGGTCGGGCTCGGGCAGGCGATGGTCAGCCTGTGTTCGGGGTGGGCAAGGTGCGCTGCCCTCCGAGATCCGTGATCGCGTCCCCGCGCTGGCAGGCGCGGCTGGGAGCGGCGGACGGAGGCCAAACCACGTTTGGCGGGGCGAGACAACAGCAGCATTCACAAGGTCCAGGTTGATACGGACGAAGGTCGCCAAACTTTGGGGCTGAAACATGGCGCTGCCGGGAAGATATCTCGGTGATTCCAGCGCTGCCTAGAGACAATGGGACGCAGTTTGGATGAATTCGGCGGGAGCGTTCACCCGGCGGTTGAGCGAACCCGTGCCGTGTCTATTTCCGGTCGGTTGCGCGACAGGGCAAAACCGTCGCATAGAGGCAGGATGAGACTGATCGTGATCCTGATGGCGGCGCTTGTGGGCCTCCTGCCCGCTGCCGTTGCCGCCCAGTCCGAGGCGCGAGAGCCGCTGCCGCGGATGCGGTGGAGCCACATGGAGAACCACAGGCTGTGGCACGCCGCGGCCTTGCAGGCGCTGCAGACCCACGGGCGCCCGCTCGTCGATATGGTGCCGGGCGATATTGCCGACTGGTGTCCCTATTATGAAGTGGCGGGCCGCGCCGGGCGCGAGGCCTTCTGGGTCGGGTTCATGTCGGCGCTCGCCAAGCATGAGAGCACCTACAAGCCCTGGGCCGTGGGGGGCGGGGGCCGGTGGTACGGGCTGTTGCAGATCCTGCCGGCCACGGCCCGGGGCTATGGCTGCCGGGCGGGCAGCGGGGAGGCGCTGAAGAATGGCGGCGACAATCTGAGCTGTGCCATCCGTATCATGGCGGTGACGGTGCCGCGTGACGGGGTGATTGCCGGGCGCGACACCAAGTGGCGCGGGGTGGCCGCGGACTGGGGGCCGATGCGGGTGCCCTCGAAGCGGCGCGATATCGCGAACTGGGTGAGCGCCCAGCCCTATTGCGCGGCGCCCCCGGACCCGGTGAAGCCGCAGCGCAGACGCCCGCCGCGCACCCATGGTGAGGACCGGTAGGGCGTCGGGCTGCATCTCTGGCCGGACCCGTTGAAACCGCCCGTCCGTTCGGGCCCTCTCGAGGCCAGGAGGCCAGGAGGCCAGGAGGCCAGGAGGCCAGGAGGCCAGGAGGCACGGGGCGAGCCCGATCCCGTCGCTCAGCCGATCAGCGAGAAATGGTGTCGCTCCGTGCGCACGCCGAAGTCCTGCAACGCAGCCTCAAAGGCCGCGTGGGGCGGCGTGGCCTCATAGGGCAGGCGGATCTTGCGCCCGGAGGTCAGCACAGCGGTGGCGCGCACCGAGAAGTCGAGCCGGGTGTCGAGGCGCATGTGATCGACCTCGGCCCATGTCAGCGTGGCCTCGCGCTTGCCGGTGAACCAGCGCAGGCCATGGTCGTCCATCTGCAGGCCCGCCGCGGGGTTGGCCCAGACCTCCCAGAGCGCGGGCAGGGTGAAGAGCGCGATGATCCCCATGAGCCAGGGCGCGGCCTGCACGACGAGGATCGCCAGGATCAGCAGAGCCCAGATGGCGAGCACCACGCCGAGCGCGGTCCAACTGCGGCCCTGACGGTGATAGGTGAAGGGCTCAGCGGCCACCCGTGACGTCCAGCGTCGAGCCGGTGACATAGCTGGCCTCCTCCGAGAGCAGCCAAAGGGTGGCGCGGGCGACCTCCTCGGCGGAGCCCTTGCGTTTCATCGGGACCATATGGGCGAGCCGGTCGGCGCGCCCGGGCTCGCCGCCCTTGGCGTGCAGCTCGGTCTCGATCAGGCCGGGGCGGATCGCCATGACGCGGATATTGTCTGCGGCAACTTCGTCCGACAAGCCTTTGGTAAAACAGTCAATTGCGGCCTTGGAGGCGGCGTAGTCGACATATTGGTTGCCGGAGCCCAGGCGGGCCGCAGCGGAGGAGATGTTGACGATGGCGCCGCCGTCGCCCTGGGCCTGCATGCGGACCACTGCTTCCTTGGCGACGAGCATGGCGCCGATCACGTTGATGTCGAACATGCGGCGCAGGCGGGCGTGGTCCATATCGGTGAGCTTGGCGGTCTGGTCGACAACGCCCGCGTTGTTGATGAGCGCGTCGATGCGGCCGAATTCCGCGTCGATCTTGGCGAAGACGCCGGTGATCGCCTCCGGGTCGGCCACGTCGCCCTGGCAGAGAATGACCTTGGCGCCCGCCGCGCGGCAATCATCCGCCACGGTCTCGGCGCCAGCAGTGTCGGAGCGGTAGTTCAGTGCCAGATCAAAGCCCTCCTTGGCGGCAATGCGCGCGCAGGCGGCACCAATCCCGGCGGAGCCGCCGGTGATGAGCAGAACGGGTTTCATGGGTCAGGTTCCTCGGATCCGGGTGAGCATTTCGGTGGTGTCGCGCGACAGGTCCGGCAGGGCGAGGATGCGGTCGAGCTCGGCCGCGATCTTGGTCTTGCGGGCATCGTCGTACCGTGTCCAGGTCTGGAAGACCGAGCACATGCGCGCGGTGGTCTGCGGGTTGACCGGGTCGAGCTTGATCAGCCAGTCGGCCAGCAGGGTGTAGGCAGCCCCGCTGGCGTGGTGGAAGCCCGCGTGGTGGCCTGCCATTGCACCGATCACCGAGCGGAACCGGTTGGGGTTCTTCCAGTTGAAATCGGGGTGCTCGGTGAGCTTTTGTGCGGTGGCGGCCACTGCGTCCGGCTCCGCCTGCATGACCTGCAGGCCGAACCATTTGTCCATGACCAGACGGTCGGACGACCACTGTTGCTCAAAGGCCTGCAGGGCCGCGTCGCCCGCGTTCTGGCGTAGCAACACGGCAAGGGCTGCCAGCTGTTGGGTCATGTTGTCGGCGGCGTCGTATTGCGTCTGCGCTCGCTCGGGGCCTTCGGTGCGGGAGAGCAGGGACAGGGCCGCGTTGGCGAGGCTGCGGCGGCCCGATTGTTCTGCATTGGGGGCGTAGGGTTCGGTGACCTGATGGGTCTCGTAAAGGGTGGGCAGCAGGTCGGCGAGATGCTTGGCGAGCGCCTCACGCATCGCCTCGGAGGCATCCCAGATGGCCGCCGGATCCGGGACCTCGCCCAGTTCGTGCAGCGTTCGCGCCAGGTCGGACTGGCCGGGCAGCCCCAGCATCAGCGCGCGATACGCAGGGTCGAGGCTGTCGTCGGCGAAGACGGCCCGGAGCCCGTCCAGATACTTGGCATCCGGTTTGGCGCCCTCGCGGATCATCGCGAGCAGGCTGCTGCGGGCGAGGTCGCGGCCCGCTTCCCAGCGGTTGAAGGGATCGGTGTCATGGGCCAGCAGGAAGGCGGTGTGCTCGTCCGGCAGCTCGCGTTTGAGCACCACAGGGGCGGAGAAGCCGCGCAGCACCGAAGGGATAGGGCGCTCTGGCAGCCCTTCGAAGGTGAAGGATTGCGAGGCCTGGGTGAGCTCAAGCACTTGGCTGGCCACAAGCTCTTCGCCGGAGGGGGAGAGCAACCCGGTGACGATGGGGATGACCTGTGGCTGCGGGTCGGGCGTGGTCTCCGATGGGGCGAGGTCTTGCGTGAAGGTCAGGATGTAAGCGCCTGAATACCAGGCATCTTTTACAGTCACCGTTGGCGTGCCGGCCTGGCTGTACCAGCGCTTGAACTGGCTGAGATCGCGGCCGGTGGCGTCTTCGAAGACCTTGAGCCAGTCCTCGATGGTGCAGGCCTGCCCGTCGTGCCGGTCGAAATAGAGGCTGAGCGCCTTGTCGTAGGCCTGTGCCCCCACCAGACGGCGCAGCATGCCGATCACCTCGGCGCCCTTTTCATAGACCGTGGCGGTGTAGAAGTTGTTGATCTCCTGAAAACTTTCGGGGCGCACGGGGTGGGCGAGCGGGCCCTGGTCCTCGGGGAACTGCCGGGCGCGCAGGTCGATCACGTCCGAGATGCGTTTCACCGGGGCCGAGCGCATGTCGGAGGTGAACTGGCTGTCGCGGAAGACGGTCAGGCCCTCTTTCAGGCAGAGCTGGAACCAGTCGCGGCAGGTGATGCGGTTGCCGGTCCAGTTGTGGAAATACTCATGGGCGATGATCGCCTCGATGCGCTCGAAATTGCCGTCTGTTGCGGTTTCGGGCGAGGCGAGCACGGCGGCGGAGTTAAAGATGTTCAGCCCCTTGTTCTCCATCGCGCCCATGTTGAAGTCGTCGACGGCGACGATGTTGAAGACGTCGAGGTCGTATTCGCGGCCATAGACCTCCTCATCCCATGTCATGCTGTCTTTGAGCGCCTGCATGCCGAAGGCGCATTTGCCCTCGTCGCCGGGGCGGACGTAGAGGTTGAGATCGACGGCGCGGCCCGAGCGGGTGGTGAAACTGTCGGAGTGGGCGACGAGCTCGCCTGCGACCAAAGCGAAGAGATAGGCGGGCTTGGGCCAGGGGTCGTGCCATTCGGCGCGGCCCTCCGAGGCCTTGACCGGGTTGCCGTTCGACAACAGCACCGGATGCGGGCCGTTGATGGTGACGGTGAAGACGCTCATCACGTCGGGGCGGTCGGGGTAGTAGGTGATCTTGCGGAACCCTTCCGCCTCGCATTGGGTGCAGTACATGCCGTTCGACATGTAGAGCCCTTCGAGCGCGGTGTTGTTGGCGGGATCAATCTCGACCTCCGCCTCCCAGGTAAAGGGGGTGTCGGGCACGGTGCAGGTGAGGCCCTCGTCCGTGATCTCCGGATCGACCGCCGTGCCGTCGATGCGCGCGGAGATCAGGGTGAGGTTTTCGCCGTGCAGGAAGATCTGCCCTCCGGCATCGGGCTTTGGAGCAAAGGCAATCCGGCTTTTGACCCGCGTGGCATGGGGATTGAGATCGAAGGTCAGCGCCACCGATGTGACATCAAAGCCGAAGGGTTTGTAATCCTTGAGATAAATCGTCGTCGGGGCCGCGTCGCGCATCGGGTCACCTGCCTTGGATCTGGAACCTGAGAGATGGTTCGGACGTTAGACAGTGAACTGCGCGCTCGCAACCCGGCTTGCGCGCCCTAGATGAAAGGAATGATCATGTCAGCACCTGACACGAATATCGACCGTCAAACACGTCGGCACTGGCCGGCGATCCTCGGCATATCGGCGGCGATTCTTTTGGGGATTGTCATCGGTCTCTTCATCGCTTCGGTGATGGACGTGGAAGACGGCCCGCAGATGAGCGAGATCGAACTGCAGAACGGCGTGGCCGTGATGTCGGACGGCTAAGGCGCGTGCGCCGGAAGGGGGATTTGCCGCAAAAGACCTGTGTGGTCTGCGGCCGACCATTCACCTGGCGAAAGAAGTGGGACAAGGTCTGGGCAGAGGTGCGCTATTGCTCGGAACGGTGCCGTCGCAACGGGAAAAGCGGCGGCACCGGTCAATTGGTAAAGTAAACTGACCGGCTTTATTGCCTCTCGAAAATTTTCCTCGTACATCTTCGCATACGAGCCCCTGGGGCAGCATCGAGGAGCGTGTGAGATGGCCGGGTATCAACAGAAAAACGAGTTGCAGGTCGCGGATGCGCTTGTCGCGTTTCTGGAGGAGCAGGCGTTGCCGGGCACCGGCGTCGATCCGGCCGCCTTCTGGCAGGGATTTTCCGCTCTGGTGGCCGAGACCGCGCAGGAGAACCGCGATCTGCTGGCCAGGCGGGAGGATTTGCAGGCGCAGATCGATGCCTGGCATCTGGAGCGGCGCGGGCAGGCGCATGACCACGAGGCTTATTGCGCTTTTCTGCGCGAGATCGGTTATCTGGTCGACGAGGGCGATGATTTCGAGATCGACACCGCCAATGTGGACCCGGAGATCGCGTCGGTGCCGGGGCCGCAGCTGGTGGTGCCCATCACCAACGCCCGCTATGCGCTGAATGCGGCGAATGCGCGCTGGGGCAGTCTGTATGACGGGTTTTATGGCACGGATGCGATGGGCAGCGCCCCGCCCGGCGGCGGCTATGATCAGGGGCGCGGGGCGCGGGTTGTGGCACGGGCGCGGGTGTTTCTGGACGAGGCCTTTCCGATCACGCGCACCTCTCACGCCGATGCCAAGCGCTATTATGTGCACAAGGGCGCCCTTCTGGTGGATGACCAGTTCCTCGTTCACCCCGAGAAATTCGTGGGCTACACCGGGCATCCCAAGGCGCCCTCGACCGTCATGCTGCGCAACAACGGGCTGCATGTGGAGCTGGTCTTTGACCGCACCCATGCGATCGGCAGCCGGGATCAGGCGGGGCTGACCGATGTGCGGCTGGAGAGTGCGATTTCGGCCATCATGGACTGCGAAGATTCGGTGGCCTGTGTGGACGCCGAGGACAAGGTTGTTGCCTACGCCAACTGGCTGGGGCTGATGAAGGGCGATCTGGAAGACACCTTCGAGAAAGGCGGGGAACAGATCACCCGTGCCCTGAACCCAGACCGCGAGTTAATTGCACCCGACGGCACCAAGCTGACGTTGAAGGGCCGGGCGCTGATGCTGGTGCGCAACGTGGGCCATCTGATGACCAATCCGGCGATCCTGGACAAGGACGGCACCGAGATTTTCGAAGGGGTGATGGATGCGATGATCACCACGCTGATCGCCATGCATGATCTGGGAAGAGAGGGGGGCAACTCGCTCACCGGGTCGGTCTATGTGGTGAAGCCCAAGATGCACGGGCCCGAGGAGGTTGCCTTCGCCGACCGCACGTTCACCCGTGTCGAAGAGATCCTGGCGCTGCCGCAGTACACCGTCAAGCTGGGCATCATGGATGAGGAGCGCCGGACCTCGGTGAACCTGAAGGAGTGTATTCGCGCCGCGAAGTCCCGGGTTGCCTTCATCAACACCGGGTTTCTGGACCGCACCGGCGACGAAATTCATACCTCCATGGAGGCGGGGCCTTTCAGCCGCAAGGACTTTATCAAGCGCAAGACCTGGATCGGCGCTTATGAGAACCAGAATGTGGATATTGGCCTTGAATGCGGGCTGAGTGGCAAGGCCCAGATCGGCAAGGGCATGTGGGCGATGCCGGACCTGATGGCGGCGATGCTGGAGCAGAAGATCGAGCATCCGAAATCGGGCGCCAACTGCGCCTGGGTGCCGAGCCCGACGGCGGCAACGCTGCACAGCCTACATTATCACAAGGTGGACGTCTTCGCCGTGCAGGAGAAGCTGCGCGCGGGCGGGCGGCGCGCCTATGTGGACACGGTTCTGAACATCCCGCTGGCGGAGTACCGCAAGTGGAGCGAGGGCCAGATCATCCGCGAGATCGAGAACAACGCGCAAGGCATCCTGGGCTATGTGGTGCGCTGGGTCGATCAAGGGGTTGGCTGCTCGAAAGTGCCGGATATCAATGATGTGGGTCTCATGGAGGACCGCGCGACCTGCCGGATTTCGGCGCAGCATATTGCCAACTGGCTGCATCACGGGGTGGTGGACGCGCAGCAGGTCATGGGGGTCATGCGCAAGATGGCCGAGGTCGTGGACGGGCAGAATGCGCATGATCCGCTCTATCAGTCGATGGCGCCCGGCTTTGACGGGATCGCCTTTCAGGCCGCCTGCGATCTGGTCTTCAAGGGCCGGGTGCAGCCCTCGGGATATACGGAGCCGGTGCTGCATGCACGGCGCCTCGAATTGAAGGCCGCGGGCTAGGATCTGCTGTCCTTCGTGTTACGTCGCCTTTGAACTCAGGAGAACTCATGACCATCAGTTTACGCCGGGCCCGCACGATCATTCGCAAGACCTTTGAGAAGGGGCGCGAGATGGAGTTGAAACCGCTGTCTGTGGTGGTGCTGGATGCCGGCGGCAACGTGCAGGCGTTCGAGCGCGAGGATGGGGCCGCGCCCGGGCGGTTCGAGATAGCGTTCGGTAAGGCCTATGGCACCGTCATGCTGGGCATTCCGGGTTCGGCACAGATGGCGCGGGCGGAGAGCCAGGCCTATTTCATGGGCTGCGTGAACGGGGCCTATGGCGGCAAGGTGATCCCGGTGCCCGGTGGCATTCTCATCCGCGACCGCAAAGGGGCTGTGGTCGGCGCCATCGGTGTGACGGGCGATACGTCCGACAATGATGCGGCGGTGGGCAGTGCCGCCATCGAAGCGGTGGGGCTGGTTGCTGAAAGCTGAGGCAGTTTGCAATTGCGCACAGGTCTTTGCGCGGTCATGGACTGTTAACCCGGCCCGTGCGAGGGTATGGTCTCGCAAAGAGATCTGAAGGGAAGAGCAATGGCGCGGCCGGTCGTTGGCATCATCTGCAACCGCTATCTGATCAATGACGAATACCCGGTGCATGCGGGCGGGACGATGAACTCCGACGCGATCGCCGGAGTGGCGGAGTGTGTGCCGATGATTGTGCCGTCCAATCCGGATTACGTGTCGATCAACGATCTGTTGGAGGCCTGTGACGGCTTCCTTCTGACCGGGGGCCGGCCCAATGTGCATCCCGAGGAGTATGGCGAGGAGGCGACCGCCGCGCATGGCGACTTTGATCGCGCGCGCGATGCGATTGCGCTGCCGCTGATCCGCGCCTGTGTGGACCGCGGGCAGCCGTTCCTGGGCATCTGCCGGGGCTTTCAGGAGGTGAATGTGGCTCTGGGTGGCTCCTTGCATCCTGAAATCCGGGACCTGCCGGGGCGGATGAATCACCGGATGCCGCCCGATGGCACGCTGCAGGAGAAGTTCGAGAACCGCCATACCGTCTCCTTCACCGAGGGCGGCGTGTTTCATCGCCTGATGGGCGCGCAGGAGGTGGTGACCAACACGCTGCACGGTCAGGGGATCAAGCAGGCCGCGCCGCGCGTCGTGGTTGATGGGGTGGCACCCGATGGCACGCCCGAGGCAATCTTCATCAAGGATGCGCCGGGTTTCACCCTCTCGGTCCAGTGGCACCCCGAGTACCAGGCGGCCGAGGACCCGGTCTCGCGCCCGCTCTTTGCCGCCTTTGGCCGCGCCGCGCAGGCCTGGTCGCAGGGGCGGCGGCTGACGCCGGCGCAGGTAGCCTAGGCGCTTTCGGGCGCCGTCGTTTTCAACCCCATCTCGCTGAATTTCGGGGGGCGTGCCGGAGTGGCGCGCAGATGCGCGGTGGCCAGATCGCGGTGCAGAGAGGTCCAGCTCCAATCGGTGGGACGCTCCACCAGGCCCGCCTCGACCGGTGCGGTATGGATGAGGCGCCGGTGCAGCATCAAATCGTGGGCCGAGCGGATGCGATGTTCCCAGAAGCGGCGCTGCCAGATGCCCTTCTCCTTGCGCAGGATTTCTGTGGCTGTCCGGTCCTCCGGCGGTGGGAGCGCGCGGGAGAACCGGCTCTTCAGAAAGCTCCAGCGGGTGCTGAAGTCGGCCTCGCCCTCTGGCAAAGTCCAGATCGTATGGATCGCGGCGGGCAGGATGACGATGTCGTCGATGCTGAACGGGTAGCGACTGATGGTCTGGCGCATGGCGCGGCGCAGCAGGTCAACCTGATCGGTCAGCAGGGTGCTGCGCGGGTCGACCAAGCGCGCGGTAAAGAAGAAGGTGCCGCCGGGTGTTTTTGAACGGATCTGATGTCCCATGCCGCGAGGCTAGCCACGGCATGGTTAAGGAAGGCTGAATCGCGGGCAGGGGTGGCCTGAAAGCCCACCCCACCTGCCAGCACAGACCGCAGAACAGGCAGGTGCGGTGGGCTTTCAGGCCACCGCCTGGTACTATATTTGCCCGCCCGCGATCTCGATGGCCTGTCCGTTCACGCTCTCCGACCCGTCCGAAACCAGCCAGAGCGCCGCTGCGGCGACCTCCTCGGGCGCGATCAGGCGGTTGTGGCGGTTGGCCGAGACCATCATTGCGCGCGCCTTGTCCGCGCTGACGCCCGCGCGCGCGGAGATCGAGGCCGTGTTGCGGGTCACGATGTCGGTGTCCACATAGGCGGGGCAGAGCGTGTTGAAGGTGATGGGCTTGCCGATATAATCCTCGCTGAGGGCGCGGATCAGCCCGACCATGCCGTGTTTGGAGGCCGTATAGCAGGCCGCGCCCGGCAGCCCGCGCAGACCGGCGACGGAGGAGACCGCGATCACGCGCCCCCAGTCGGTCTCGCGCATGGACTGCAGCGCCTCGCGGATCGTCAGGAAGGCGCCGTCGAGGTTGGTGGCCATCATGTCGCGCCAGAAGTCCAGATCGGTCTTATGCAGCGCGCGGCCTTCGGCGATGCCGGCGTTCGCGACGCAGATCTGGATCGGGCCGCGTGCCTCGACCGCTGCGGCGGTGGTCTCGACCACCCGCGCCTCGTCGCGCACATCCATGCTCATGCCGACGATGCCGTCTCCGGCCGCGGCATCGAGCGCTGCCTGCCTGCGGCCCGTGATCGTCACCGCCGCGCCGCGTGCGGCCAACGCGCGGGCGATGGCCAGCCCGATGCCGCTGCCGCCTCCCGTGACCAGCGCGTGTTTGCCCTCAAGCTCCATGTCTTGCCCCTCCCGCTCTGTGCCTCCCGACCTTAGCGGCGGCCTGCCGCGACACAAGCTGCCGGATGGCTTGTCTCCGCGTCGAGCAGGGCGTAGCCTTGGCCCAACCATCTGGAGGGTGAGCGATGCAGCGTGTGCGCGGGTTCGGTGGCTTTTTCTTTCGGGCCAGGGATCCCAAGGCTCTGGCCGCCTGGTACGCGCGACATCTGGGCATCTCGGAAGTGCCTCAGGACTATGAAAGCCCGGTCTGGACGCAGGAGGCGGGCCCCACGGTCTTTGCGCCCTTTGCCGCGGACACGGAGTATTTCGGCAACGCGGAGAAGCAGTGGATGCTGAACTTCCGCGTCGATGATCTCGATGCGATGGCAGACCAACTGCGCGCAGCGGGCATCACCGTCGACATGCACCCGGAGGAGCTGCCGAACGGGCGGTTTGCGCGGCTCTATGATCCCGAGGGCAACCCCATCGAACTTTGGGAGCCTCGGTCTGCGGAACCGGGGCCGTGAAATGGCTCGACCTGCCGCCCGTTTGGCTTGTGGGCTGCGCGGTGCTGGCCTGGGTGCAGGCGAAGTATCTTTCGTTCAATCTGAGCCTCGCGCATCCCGTCACCTTCCTGCTGGCGGGGTTGCTGGTCGGCGGTGGCCTTGTGCTGACCCTGCTCGCGGCGATGGAGTTCCGCAAACATCGGACGACCATCGTGCCGCATCAGATGCCGACCAATCTGATCCAGTCCGGCATCTTCGGGCGCACCCGCAACCCGATCTATCTCGCTGACGTGCTGATCCTCGCGGGGCTCTGCCTGTGGTGGGATGCGGTGCTCGCATTGGTGCTGGTGCCGATCCTGGTCTGGGTGCTGGAGCAGCGCTTTATCGTGCCGGAGGAGAACCGCATGCGGCGGGAATTCCGGGCGGATTATGCCAGATATGAGCAAAAAGTGCGCCGCTGGCTGTGATTTCTTTGCAGTTGTTGCGCGGCGTTGTTGGCGAGGGGATTGTACCTCCGGAGCCTGCGGGGTAGTGGACAACGCGAGTCTGTGCGCCATTTTGGGCAAAAACGCATCAAACGGGGGAGTTTCAGTTGAAGATCGGAACACCAAAAGAGATTTTTGAGGGCGAAGCACGCGTCGCGATGACACCCGAGAGTGCCACGCAGCTGCAAAAGCTGGGGCATGAGTGCATCATCGAAACGGGTGCGGGTGCGAAAGCCGGGTTTTCGGATGCCGACTACAAGGCTGCAGGCGTCGAGATCGCCAAGACGGCGGCGGCGCTCTGGAAGGCGGCGGATGTGGTTGCCAAGGTGCGCGTCCCTGACGAGGCCGAGATGAAGCGGCTGCGCGCAGACCAGACGCTGATCTCCTTCTTTAGCCCGGTGGCCGATGAGGCCAAGATGCAGGCGGCGGCCAAAAAAGGTGCCACGGTCATCGCGATGGAGATGATCCCGCGGATTTCCCGGGCGCAGAAGATGGACGCGCTGTCCTCCATGGCGAATATCGCCGGGTATCGGGCTGTGATCGAGGCGGGCAACAACTTCGGGCGATTCTTCACCGGGCAGATCACCGCTGCCGGTAAGGTGCCGCCGGCGAAGGTACTGGTGGTTGGCGCGGGTGTCGCCGGTCTCGCGGCGATTGGCACGTCGACCTCGCTTGGGGCGATCACCTATGCCTTCGACGTGCGGCCCGAAGTGGCCGAACAGGTCGAGTCGATGGGCGCCGAGTTCGTCTATCTGGACTTTGAAGAAGAGCAGCAGGACGGCTCGGCCTCGGGCGGCTATGCCTCTGTGTCCTCACCGGAATTCCGCGAGGCGCAGCTGGCGAAGTTCCGCGAGCTGGCGCCCGATATGGACATCGTAATCACCACCGCGCTGATCCCGAATCGCGAGGCGCCGGAACTGTGGACCGAGGACATGGTGAAATCCATGAAGCCGGGCTCGGTGATCGTGGACCTGGCCGCCGAGAAGGGCGGCAACTGCAAGCTCACGGTCGCGGATGAGAAGATCGTGACCGAGAATGGTGTGACGATTATCGGCTATACCGATTTCCCCAGCCGGATGGGCGCACAGGCGTCGAGCCTTTACGCCACCAACATCCGCCATCTGATGACCGATCTGACGCCCGAGAAAGACGGCGTGATCGTGCATGACATGGAAGATGACGTGATCCGCGGTGCGACGATTGCGCACGCCAAGGAGGTCACCTTCCCGCCGCCACCGCCCAAGGTCGCGGCGATTGCGGCGGCGCCGAAGAAGGAGGCGCCGAAGGAGCTGACCGCCGAAGAGAAGCGCGCGGAAGAAGTCGCGGCCTTCAAGAAGCAGACCCAGACGCAAGTGGGTCTGCTGGCCATCGGTGGCGCGCTGGTGCTGGCGGTGGGGCTGGTGGCGCCTGCAAGTTTCATGCAGCATTTCATCGTTTTCGTGCTCTCCGTCTTCATCGGGTTCCAGGTGATCTGGGGCGTGGCGCATTCGTTGCACACGCCGCTCATGGCGGTCACGAATGCGATCTCCTCGATCATCATTCTGGGCGCGCTGATCCAGATCGGGTCAAGTTCGCTGTTGATCACGCTGCTGGCTGCGCTGTCGGTCTTCATGGCCTCGATCAATATCTTCGGTGGCTTCCTTGTCACCCGGCGCATGCTCGCCATGTTCCAGAAATCGTAAGGGGTAGGGGCAATGGAATTCGGATTTACGATTGCGGCCTATGCGGTCGCGGCAGTGCTCTTCATCCTGAGCCTTGGCGGGCTTTCCGGTCAGGAAAGCGCCAAGCGGGCGGTCTGGTACGGCATTGTTGGCATGGCGATTGCGGTGGTCGCAACCCTGATTGGACCCGGTCAGGGGCTTGGAGTTGTCTCCATCGTGCTGATCGCTCTGGGGGCGGCGGTGGGCTATCAGCTCGCCACCAAGGTGCAGATGACGCAGATGCCCGAACTGGTGGCGATCATGCACAGCCTCGTGGGCCTTGCGGCGGTGTTTGTGGGCTTCAACGCGGACATCATGATCAACAACATGAGCGATCTCTTCGTCGAGAATGGCGGTGTTCTGGGAGCCGTGGGGCCGGATGGGTATACCGCCGTCGGTCTGCCCAAGGAGATCTATGACGGGTTGTCGTCCTTTGGGCAGCTCATTGCGAAAAAGAGCAACGTCGAGATCAACATACTGAAAGTCGAGCTGGTCTTGGGCATCTGGATCGGGGCGGTGACTTTCACGGGCTCGGTGATTGCGTATGGCAAGCTGGCGGGCAAGGTGGACACCTCGGCGTCGAAACTGCCCGGTGGGCATTTGCTGAATGCCGGTGCTGCCGGTCTGTCGCTGCTCTTTGCGGTGATGTATCTGGGCGGATCGGGCAGCTGGACGCTGGTGCTCTTGACGCTGCTGGCGCTGTTTATTGGCTATCACCTGATCATGGGCATCGGTGGCGCTGATATGCCGGTGGTTGTCTCCATGCTGAACAGCTATTCCGGCTGGGCGGCGGCGGCGATCGGTTTCTCGCTCGGGAATGACCTGCTGATCGTGGTGGGCGCGCTGGTGGGCTCGTCGGGTGCGATCCTCAGCTACATCATGTGCAAGGCGATGAACCGGTCGTTTGTCTCGGTGATCCTGGGCGGCTTTGGCGGCCCGGCGGGCGAGCAGCAGGCGGTCGAGGGCGAACAGGTGGCCATCGAGGCCGATGGCGTGGCCACAGCGCTCAATGAGGCCGACAGCGTGATCATCATCCCGGGCTACGGCATGGCGGTGGCGCAAGCGCAGGGGGCGGTGAGTGAGTTGGTCAAGAAGCTGCGGGCGAAGGGCAAGAATGTGCGGTTCGCCATCCACCCTGTTGCGGGGCGTCTGCCGGGGCATATGAATGTGCTTCTGGCGGAGGCCAAGGTGCCGTATGACATCGTGATGGAAATGGACGAGATCAACGAGGACTTCCCGGACACGGATGTGGCGATTGTCATTGGCTCCAATGACATCGTGAATCCGGCCGCGCAGGATGATCCGAACTCGCCCATCGCGGGCATGCCGGTGTTGGAATGCTGGAAGGCCAAGCAGGTGTTCGTCTCGAAGCGCGGGCAGGGCACGGGCTATTCGGGCATCGAGAACCCGCTGTTCTTCAAGGAGAATACGCGGATGTTCTATGGCGATGCGAAGGCGTCGCTGGACAAGCTCTTGCCGATGATCGACTGAGGTTTCGCCTTCGGTTTTGAGATGAAACGCCGCCCCTCGGGGCGGCGTTGCTCTATCCGGGGTGGCCCAAGGCCCACCCCACCTGCCGGTGGCTGTGGGAGGGCCTGCTGCTCAAGCGGTGATCAGTATGCCGTTGTATCCACTTAACTTATTGATAAGTATTGAAGAATTATTTGACATCGTGGCGTAGCGCATTATTCCTCTGACAAAACCGGAGCAGCGTCATGTCCCCCATCAGCGATCATCCCCTGCGCTACAAGCTGGCCAACGAGCTGCATGCGCGCCCGTTTCCCTCTCTCACGCCACCGTCGTCGGTGGCCTATGTGGCGATCAAGCAGCCCAATGATGCGGTGAGCCGGGACCGGGCGCAGGATATGGAGCATCTGGTGGCGCTGCTCGACCGGCATGGGGCGCCGCACCCGCAGCCGGGGGCCACGCATTACTATGGGCAGATCGGGAAATACTGGCTCAAGTGGGAGCAGCACACGGAGTTCGTGACCTATACGGCGTTCTCGGACAATGGGGTCACGCGGCCCTTTGATCCGGCGGAGTTCGAGGTGTTTCCGGCGGATTGGTTGGAGGACGCACCGGGGCAGCGGATGACGTCGATCCTGCTGAACGTGGTGCCGAAGCCTTCGAAGACCGAGGACATCACCGCGCGGCTGAAGGACTGGTTTGTGTCGGAGAGCCTGGCGGTGTCGTCCGTGCTGGAAGACGCGGCGGTTGTCGCCGGGGATTTCCGGATCGATCTGAATGGGCATCTGCGGTTTGCTGTCTTTGCGGAGGAGGCGACGGGCGCGCGGCGGATTGGGCGGATCGTGCAGCGGCTGTGCGAGATCGAGACCTACAAGACCATGTCGATGCTGGGCTTTGCGCGCGTGCGCTCGCTGCAGCCGCAGCTCAATGAGCTCGACACCAAGCTCACGGGGCTTATGGGCGCGATGAGTGAAGAGAGCGCCTCGGCCGAAGAGACGCTGCATGATCTTCTGGCGATTTCAGCGGAGTTGGAGACCTTGTCGGCGCGCTCGTCCTTTCGGTTTGGGGCCACGGGGGCCTATGAGGCGCTGGTCAACCAGCGGATCGAGGCGTTGCGCGAGGCGCGGTTTCTCGGGCGGCAGCACTTCGGAGAGTTCATGATGCGTCGCTATGCGCCTGCGATGCGGACCGTGCATGCGGCGGAGGCGCGGCTGGAGGCGATGTCGAGCCGGTCGATCCGGGCGTCAAACCTGCTGCGCACGCGGGTCGATGTGGAACGTTCGGCCCAGAACCAGACGCTGCTGGAGAGCATGGACAAGCGGTCGGATCTGCAGCTGCGGTTGCAGCGCACCGTTGAGGGGTTGTCGGTGGTGGCGATCAGCTACTACGCGGTCTCGCTTGTGGGGTATCTGCTTTATCCGCTGACGCAGACGACGGGGCTCAGCAAGGGGATGCTCACGGCGCTGGTGACGGTGCCGGTGGTGCTGTTCGTGTGGTGGATGGTGCGGCAGTTGCGGAAAAGTGTGGAATAGGTCGATCTTTCCGCAGGAAAGTCGACCCGTGTGGACAAGTGGGTTTGCGCAGCAAACCTGCGGTCCAGCACCCGGTGGCGTGATGCGAGGAGTCGCTACGCCCACACAATTTGAGTTTGTGGGCGACAGCGGGACGGCGCTCTTTCGGCTTGCGCGAAAGACGCCCCGCCCGCCGTCCCGTGTGGGGCGCCTAGAGTGGAGAGGGGGTGGCACCGCAGGTTTGCTTTGCAAACCCACTCGTGCCACTCGGATCCGCGGCCTAGCGGCCGCGAATCCGGGGGTCCAACGCATCTCTGAGCCCGTCACCCAGGTAATTCACGGAGAGCACCGTCAGCGAAATCAGAATGCCCGGCAGCATCACGCGTTCGGGGAATTCTTCCATGCGCGGCACGGCGTCTGACAGCAGTTTACCCCAGGTCGGGAAATCGGACGGGAAGCCCACGCCGAGAAAGCTGAGCGCGCTTTCGGTGATGATCGCCGTGGCGAGGCCCAGCGTGGCGGAGACCATGATCGGCGAGATCACGTTGGGCAGGAGGTGTCGCCGGATGATCTTGGCCGGAGTTGTGCCGATGGACCGGGCGGCGAGGATGAATTCGCGTTCCTTCAGGGCGAGGATCTCGCCGCGGACGATCCGGGCGGTCTGCATCCAGGAGGTGATGCCAATGACACCCACGATGAGGATGAACATGCCCGTCTCCGGCCCGAAGTTGGCCCTAAGCGGTTGGCGGAACAGCGTCACGGCGACGAGCAGCAGAGGCAGGATCGGCAGCGACAGGAACAGGTCGGTGAAGCGCATGAGCGGTCCGTCGAGCCGCCGGAAATAGCCTGCGCAGACGCCGATGGCGGTGCCGATGAAGAGCGCCAGGATCATCGCGGTCCAGCCGACTGCCATGGAGGCGCGCCCGCCCGCGATGAGTGTCGCGAGGATGTCGCGCCCGAGGTTGTCGGAGCCCAAGGGCTTTTCCCAGCTGGTGTTGGCCGTGCTGTCCCAGAGCAGGGTGTAGAGCGGACGCATGTCCTTGTTGCGGATGTCGAGCTGTTTGGCATCGACCGTCCAGATCAGCGGGCCGATGAGGACGGCCAGCGTGATGAAGAGCAGGAAGCCGCCGCCGATAAGCGCACCCTTGTGCTTGCGGAACTGGTCCCAGACGTCGCGCCACTGGCTGCGGGGTTCCTTCGGTGGCTCCTTGTCCTTGAGCGCGCCGTAGAGCTCCAGCTCGGCCTCGGCATTCACGCGTTGATCAGTCATAGCGGATCCTTGGGTCGAGCACGCCGTAGAGCACGTCGGCGATGAGGTTGAAGAGCACGATCAGGATGGCGAAGATGAAGGTCAGCGTCATGACCATGGGCAGGTCATTGGCGAAGAGGGCGGTGAGCAGCAGCTGGCCAATTCCGTTCACTTTGAAGAGTGTCTCGGTGATGATGGCGCCTCCGAAAATGGACGGGACACCGAGCGCAATGACCGTGATGATCGGGATCATCGAGTTGCGCAGGACGTGAACGAGCACGACGACGCTCTCCTTCAGACCCTTGGCGCGGGCGGTGCGCACATAGTCCTGGTTGAGGTTGTCGAGCATGGACGCGCGCATGAAGCGGCTGATCTGTGCCGTGGTCTGCAGGGCCAGCACCATGACGGGCAGGATCATCTGGTTGAGCTGGACTTTGAAGCTGGCCCAGTCGGTGACCACATGGGTGGTGTCATAGATCGAGGGGAACCAGCCGAGATTGACGGAGAAGATCACGATCACCAAGACGCCGGAAAAGAAGGGCGGGATCGAGAACCCGATCATGCTGATGAACGTGCCGGCCTGGTCGAAGAGCGAGTATTGCCTGTAGGCGGAGTAAATGCCGATGGGCAGGGCGATCAGGATGCCGACGATATAGGACATGCCGACGACCCAGAGTGTCTGCGGCAGGCGTTGAACGACGATATCCATCACTGGCGACCGGGTCTGCCAGGAGATCACGCGCAGCTGACCGTTGTAGAGGTTGGTGTCGGGCAGCCAGCCGAGAAGCAGGCTGTCGCGGGTCAGCCAGTCGACAAAGACCTGCGGCTCGATCCAGAAGAACTGCACAAGCCACTTCCAGTACTGCACGTGGATCGGCGCGCCAAGGCCCAGGGCCTCGCGCATCTGTTGTTTGACTTCCGGGGGGACGGTGAGGGGCACCTGCGCCATCGGGTCGCCGGGGGCCAGCTGCAGAAGCAGAAAGATGACGATGCTGATGAACAGCAAGGTGGGGATCGAAAGGACCAGCCGCCGAATGGTGTATGTCAGCATGCGTCGCGCCTTTTTGCGGTCGTCTTGGTGTGACGTGCAACGGTTGGGGGAGCGGGGGCGCCGGGCGGCGCGGGCTTTAGCCCGCGCCGCCCGGCGCCCCCGCGGATCGCATCAATTCTTGATGCGATACCAGTCTGCGATGTTCCACAATTCGGAATCCCAGTCGGACATCTTCACGCCGCCAAGGGTGTTCGCGTGGGCCGACGGGTTGCCGCGGTGCACCAGCGGGATGATCGAGTAGCTCTGGATGATCATGTCGTTCATCTGTTTGGCCAATTCGCCCCGCTCGTCGAGATCGGATGTCACCGACATTTTCTCGACCAACTCGTCATACTCCGGCTTGCAGAAGCGCTGGATGTTCGAGCCCTGCCACTGGGTTGCAGGTGTCGGGATGTCGGAGCACAGCCAGTTGGCCATATAGGCTTCCGGGTCAACGCCGGCGAAGTTGTTGGTGTACATCTCGATGTCGGCATAGAACTTCTGGAACGTATCGGGCGAGCCCGGATCACCACCGAAGAACACCGAGGCGTCGATGTTGCGCAGCTCGGTCTCGACGCCGATCTGGCTCCACCAGTCCTTGATCAGGGCCTGGGTGTCTTGGCGCACCGCGTTGGTGGAGGTCTGGTAGAGCACCGAGAGCTCCACGCCATCCTTGTCGCGAATGCCGTTGCCGTTGGTGTCGACCCAGCCCGCTTCATCGAGCAGCGCATTCGCCCCTTCGATGTCCTGGGTCAGGCAGTCGTTTGCGTCCGAGGCGTAGAGTGCGGGCGCGGGCAGCACGTTGCAGGTCGGCTGGCCCCCGGCCCCATAGCCCACCTCGACGATCAGGGCGCGGTCAATTGCCATTGACAGGGCTTGGCCGACTTTCGGGTCGGTCAGGAAGGGATGCGCGTTCTCGCCATTCATGAAGACCGAGCGCTTGTCCGGCCCGAGCGCGGGATCGGGGTTGGTCTGATTGAGGTGCAGACGCTCGACCGAGGTGCCATAAGCGGCCACCACCGTGCCTTTGCCCACTGCTTCCATACGGTCCAACACGTCAGGCGCCAGTTGCAGGTTCCAGGCATAGTCGAACTCGCCGGTCTCAAGCACCGAGCGCGCTGCTGCCGCCGCGTCACCACCGCCCTTGAAGGTCACGGTCGCAAAGGCCGGCTTGCCCTCTTCGCGGTAGTTCTCATTGGCCACATAGGTGATCACGTCATTGGGACGGAAGTCGCTGACCACGAAGGGGCCGGTGCCGATGGGGCCGAAGTTGGCGTCGGTGCACTCAGGCGCGCGAGCGCCGAGGCAGTCCTGAAACTGCGCTTTCTGCAGGATCGGGGATTCCGCGCCCACAAAGGCGGTATAGGGGAAGGGCTTGGGTGCGTCGAAGGTGATCTTGACGCCCCGCTCGCCCTCGGCCTCGACCGAGGCCACACCATCGAAGTAGCTCACCCCGGCGCAGCCGCTCTCGGGGTGGGTGCAGTACTCGTGGGTGAAGATCAGGTCATCGGCGGTCAAGGCGGAGCCATCGGACCAGACCACACCATCCTTCAGCGTCCAGGTGATGGAGGTCAGGTCCTCCGCCACGCCGCCGTTTTCCACGGTGGGGATCTCTTCGGCGAGCCACGGCACCATCTCGCCCGCTTCATTGAAGCGCGCAAGCGATTCCAGAACGAGGCTGGCCGCTTCATTTTCCTTGGTGCCGCCGGACAGGAACGGGTTCAGGGTGGAGGGCGCTTGCCAATAGATGATATTGAGCTGGCCGTCTCGGCCGCGTTCCCCTTCATGGCCATCCGCGAGCACCACAGGCACATAGGCTGTTGTGGCGATGGCCCCCATCAATAGGGTTCTGAGTTTCATGTTCTACTCCATGTTGGACATATGAATGCCGATAAGCGCACGTTCTCCGACGCTGCGCCTTGAGTGCCGTCTTTCGGGGAGATGAAGACTGTCGCGTAACTCGATCCAAGACCGCTGTTTTTCACCTGCCCCCCAGATGCATACGCCCATCGAAGCAGCTTTTGCGGAAAAAGCAACCCTTGTGATGGGTGACCCGATGGAAAGCAGGGGGCTGCGGGTTTGACACTGCCATCGCCTTGGGCATAGCGTCGAAAAAACGCAAATATCAGGAGCGGCGATGCTGGATCATGACCACCAGGAGGGCAGCCCCGCGCCGATTGCGCGGCTCAAAGGGCTGCGGGTTGAGTTCCAGACCAAGGACGGGCCGGTGGTCGGGGTCGAGGATGTCTCGTTCGATATCAACCCGGGCGAGACGGTCTGTGTCGTGGGCGAAAGCGGCTCGGGCAAGTCGGTCTCGTCGCTGTCGCTGATGCGGCTGGTGGAGTTCGGCGGCGGCGAGATCACCGGGGGCCAGCTCTGGTTCGACCGGCCCGGTGGCGCGGATATCGATCTGGCCAAGACCAGTGGCGACGAGATGCGCCACATCCGGGGCAATGAGATCGGGATGATCTTCCAGGAGCCGATGACGGCGCTGAACCCGGTGTTCACTGTGGGGCGGCAGCTGACGGAAGGGCTGCGCCTGCACAAGGACATGAGCAAATCGCAGGCCCGTGCGCGGGCGCTGGAGCTGTTGCGCGAGGTGCGCATCCCCGAGCCGGAGCGGCGGCTCGATCAATACCCGCACGAGCTCTCGGGCGGCATGCGCCAGCGCGTCGTGATCGCCATGGCGCTCGCCTGCAAGCCGCGCCTGCTGATCGCGGATGAGCCGACGACCGCGCTCGACGTGACGATCCAGGCGGAGATCCTGGCGCTGATGGACCGGCTCAAGCGCGAGACGGGCACGGCGGTGATGTTCATCACCCACGACATGGCCGTGGTGGCGCAGATGGCCGACCGCGTCGTGGTCATGTTCCGCGGCAACAAGGTCGAGGAAGGCCCGGTCGCGCAGATTTTCGAGAGCCCGCAGCACCCCTACACCAAGGCGCTGCTCGCCGCCGTGCCCAAGCTGGGCGAGATGCGTGGCAAGGCGGCGCCCGAGCCGATGAAACTGCTCGGCACGCCGGGCGCCGAGATCAAGCCGATCCCGGGCACGGATGAGGTGCTGCTCTCGGTCAAGAACCTGACCACACGCTTTCCGGTCAAGGGCGGTTTCTTCCGCCGGACGGTGGCGAATGTGCATGCGGTCGAGGATCTCTCCTTCACGCTGAACAAGGGTCAGACGCTGAGCCTTGTGGGCGAGAGCGGCTGTGGCAAATCGACGGCGGGCCGGTCGATCCTGCGGCTGGTCGATCCGCTTTCCGGTCAGGTCGACCTCGACGGTACCGACATCATGGCGCTGGATCAGGCGCAGCTGCGCCGCGCGCGGCTGGATATGCAGATGATCTTCCAGGATCCCTTTGCCTCGCTGAACCCGCAGATGCAGCTCAGCGATCAGGTGGCCGAGCCGATCCATAATTTCGGTACGCTCAAGGGCAAGGACGTGCAGGCCCGTGTCGAGATGCTGTTCGACCGGGTGGAGCTGCCGCGCAGCTTCATGCGGCGCTATCCGCATGAGCTCTCTGGCGGGCAGCGGCAGCGGGTGGCGATAGCGCGGGCCCTGGCGTTGAACCCCAAGCTGATCATCGCGGATGAGGCGGTCTCGGCCCTGGACGTGTCAGTACAGGCGCAGGTGCTGAACCTGATGATGGAGCTGCAGGCGGAACTGGGGCTTTCCTTTCTCTTCATCAGCCATGACATGGCGGTGGTGGAGCGTGTGAGCCACCACGTCGGTGTGATGTATCTGGGCCGCATCGTCGAGATGGGGCCACGTGCGCGCGTCTTCGAGAACCCGCAGCACCCCTATACGCAGGCGCTGATGAAGGCGGTGCCCATCGCCGATCCGCGCCAGCGCAAGGATGAAAGCGAGCTGAACTTCAAGCCGATCCCCTCGCCGATCCACCCGGTGGGTTATGAGCCCGAGGCCTCGATCTATCGCGAGGTGGAGCCGGGCCATATGGTGCTGGTCACCGACAGCGGATATGACCGCAGCGATGCCATCGTCGAGGTGGAAAACCGCTTGCGCGACGGCCAGGACGAGGCGGAAGGAGCGGGCGGACGCCGCCTTTATGACTGACCGCCTGACGCCGCTTGAGATCATGCGCCAACTCGTGGCGTTTCCGACGGTGAGCCGCGATACCAACTTGCCGCTGGTCGATTGGGTCGAGGAGTATCTCGCCGCGCAGGGTGTCACGGCGCATCGCTACACCGACCCCGACCAGCCCAAGGCCGCGCTGTTTGCGCATGTGGGGCCGTGGGAGGAGGGCGCGGTTGTGCTCTCGGGCCACACGGATGTGGTGCCCGTCGATGGCCAGCCCTGGGACACCGACCCTTTCGAGGTGGTCGAGAAGGACGGGCGCTATTTCGGGCGCGGCACCTGCGACATGAAGGGCTTCGATGCGCTGGCGATCTGGGCGCTGGTCGAGGCGCATCACGCAGGCGTCAAGCGTCCGCTGCAGATCGCTCTGAGCTATGATGAGGAGATCGGCTGCACCGGGGCGCCGCCGATGATCGAGGCGATGCAGCCGGTGTTGCCCAAGGGCAGTGCCGCGATCATCGGGGAGCCCTCGGGGATGCGCGCGGTCTCGGGGCACAAGGGCGGCTGCGGCTTCGACACCCATGTGCAGGGCTTCGAGGTGCACAGCTCGCTGATGGACCGTGGCGTGAACGCGGTGATGTATGGCGCCAAGCTGGTAGACTGGGCCAACCGGATGAACGCAGCCAATCAGGCGGATGAGCCGCAGGACATCGCGGCGCTGTTCGACCCGCCCTTCACCACGGTGCACGTGGGCATGATCTCGGGCGGCACGGCGCATAACATCACGGCGAAGGATTGCCATTTCGCGATGGATTTCCGCGTGGTGCCGGGCGAGGACAAGCGGGCCTGGGAGGCGCGGTATCGCGCACGGGTGGCCGAGGTCGAGGCCGAGATGCAGGCGGTTGTCGCGGACACGCGCATCGCGATCACCCCACGCTTCGACGTGCCCGCGCTGGAACCGGAGGTGGGCGGCGAGGCCGAGGCGCTGGTGCGTGGGATCACCGGCGACAATGCGAGCCACGTGGTCAGCTATGGGACCGAAGCCGGGCAGTTCCAGCAGGCCGGATATTCCGCGGTGATCTGCGGCCCCGGGTACATCGCCCAGGCACATCAGCCCAATGAATACATCTCCGTGGCCGAGTTCGAGGCGGGGCAGGATTTCATGCGCCGCCTGGTGACCCGGCTCGGCACATGAGCGGCCGCGCGCCACTGACAGGTGGGGTGGGCTTTCAGGCCACCCGCCGCCGGGGCCGCATGTGAGCACCGGCCCAATCTCCATCGACACTCCGGTGCGCTTTGCCGCCAAGCTGCCGGAGGCCGCGGACGTGGTGGTTATCGGTAGCGGTGTCATCGGGGTCAGCACCGCGCTGTATCTTGCGCGTGCGGGTCGCTCGGTTGTGCTGCTGGAGAAGGGCCGGATCGCGGGTGAGCAGTCGAGCCGCAACTGGGGCTGGATCCGGCAGCAGGGCCGCGACCCGGATGAGCTGCCCATCATGGTGGAGGCGAACCGGCACTGGCGCCAGTTGGCAACCGAGACCAACCGCGACATCGGTCTTGTGCGGGGCGGTGTGACCTATCTGGCGCAGACCGAGGCTGAGATGGCGCGCTATGCCGATTGGGTGCCCCATGCGCAGTCGCAGGGTGTGGACACGCGGCTGCTGACCCGTGCCGAGACCGCCGCGCTGCTGCCCGCTGCGTCGAAATCCTATCTGGGCGCTCTGCACACCGCCTCCGACATGCGCGCGGAGCCCTGGGTCGCGGTGCCCGCGCTGGCCGAGCTTGCCGCGCGCGCCGGCGCGCAGATCATTGAGAACTGCGCGGTGCGCTGCCTCGATATCGCAGCCGGGCGGGTGGCGGGTGTGGTGACCGAGCAAGGGCGTACCGCGGCACCCGAGGTGGTACTGGCGGGCGGCGCGTGGTCGGCGCTCTTTCTCCGCAACCATGGCGTGGCGCTGCCGCAGCTGTCGGTGCGCGCGACCGTGGCGGCCACCACGGCGCTGCCCGAGGTGGCACCGGGCGGGATGGCGGACACGCGCATCGCCTTTCGCCCGCGCCAGGACGGAGGCTACACGCTGGCGGCTGGCGGGTTTCATGAGCTCTTCCTCGGCTGGGATGCGCTGCGCGCGCTGCCGAAATTCCTCACGCAACTGAAGGCAGAGCCCTTCGGCACCCGGTTTCTGCCCGCGGCCCCCAAGGGCTATCCCGATGGCTGGCGCACGCCGCGCCGCTGGTCTGGCGAGGACACCAGCCCGTTCGAGGGGCAGCGCGTGTTGAACCCGGCGCCGAATGCGCGGAAAGTGCAGCAGCTCAAACACGCCTTTGCCGCGCTCTTTCCGGAACTTCCCAGCTTCGAGATCGCGCAGAGCTGGGCGGGCATGATCGACACGATGCCGGATGTGGTGCCGGTGGTGGACCGTGTCGCGGCATTGCCGGGGCTGACGCTGGGCACCGGGATGAGTGGGCATGGGTTTGGCATCGGCCCGGCGATGGGGCGTATCCTGGCGGATCTGGCGCAGGGCAATGCGCCGGGCCATGACCTGACCCGCTTTCGGCTCAGCCGTTTTGCCGATGGCAGCCCGATGCGGCTCGGACCAGCGCTTTGACGCGGGCGGATGCGGCCTCGTCAGCTTCGGGTTGAAGCTGCGGGATGCGGCGATAAGATACGGCAAGCGGCCAGAATCGTTCAACCTTCTGTCTGTCGTACGGCCTCTGACCGCAGCCTGTCAGGGCTCGTGCGCCCACCCGATCCCCATGGCCCCACGCCACCTCAAGGAGAGATGTCCCATGCCCGTGAAGAACCGTTTTGCCGAATTGCACGATGAGATCACCGCGTGGCGACGGGATTTGCACGAACATCCCGAGTTGCTCTTTGACACCCACCGCACCTCTGCCCTGGTGGCTGAAAAGCTGCAGGCCTTCGGCTGTGACGAGGTGGTGACCGGCATTGGACGCACGGGCGTTGTGGGCGTGATCAAGGGCAAGTCGGACAGCTCTGGCAAGGTGATCGGGCTGCGTGCCGATATGGATGCGCTGCCGATCCTGGAACAGACGGGTGTGGATTATGCGTCGAAGACGCCGGGCGCGATGCACGCCTGCGGCCATGACGGGCATACCGCGATGCTGCTGGGCGCGGCGAAATACCTTGCTGAGACGCGCAACTTCGATGGCACGGCGGTGGTGATCTTTCAGCCCGCCGAAGAGGGTGGCGCCGGCGGGCGCGAGATGTGCGAGGATGGCATGATGGAGCGTTTCGGGATCCAGGAGATCTACGGGATGCACAACTGGCCGGGCAAACCGCTGGGCAGTTTCTCGATCCGGCCCGGCGCGTTTTTTGCGGCGACGGATGTCTTCGATATCGAGGTGGAAGGGCTGGGAGGCCATGCCGCCAAGCCGCATGAGACCATCGACACGACCGTGGTGGCGAGCCACATCGTGATCGCGGCGCAGACCATCGCCAGCCGGAATGCCGACCCGGTGGAGCAGATCGTCGTGTCGGTGACCTCCTTCGAGACCTCGTCGAAGGCGTTCAACGTCATCCCGCAGCGCGTGACGCTCAAGGGCACCGTGCGGACGTTGACCCCGGAGATGCGCGACCTGGCCGAGACGCGGCTGACCAAGCTGGCGCAGGGCGTGGCCGAGAGCTTTGGCGCAAGCGCCAAGGTGGAGTATGTGCGCAACTATCCGGTCATGGCGAACCACGAGGAACAGACGGCCTTTGCCGCGAAGGTGGCCGCGGATGTGGCGGGTGACTGCGAGGAGGCGCCGCTGGTCATGGGGGGCGAGGATTTCGCCTTCATGCTGGAAGAACGCCCCGGCGCCTATATTCTGGTTGGCAACGGGCCGAGTGCGGCGGTGCATCACCCGGAGTACAACTTCAACGACGATGCGATCCCGGCCGGCTGCAGCTGGTGGGCCGAGATCGTGGAGCAGCGGTTGCCCGCGGCCTAGGCCGCGTCCAGCAGCCGCCGGTAGAGCGCTACAAGCGTGGCGGCTTCGGTCTCGATCGAGAAGTTTTGCTCCACGTGCGCCCGGGATAGCGCGGACCACTGCTGCAGGCGCGCGGGGTCCGACAGGATGTGATCGGCGGCCTGCCGGATTGCCTCGGGATCTCCGGGTTCGACCAGAAGCCCGGTCTCGCCCTCGACAACCAGCGCCTCGAAGGCGCCGACGCGGGTTGCCACAACCGGGCAGCCGCAGGCCATCGCTTCGATGGGGGTGAGGCCGAACCCTTCCCAGCGCTGTGGCGCCACGTAGAGATCAAGAATGCGGTACCAGTCGGCCATGGCTTCGGGCGGCACCTCGGGCATGAAACGCAGCCGCTCGGCGAGGCCCGCCGCGGCGACCTTGGCCCGCAGGTTTTCCTCGAAGTTGCGATGCTCTGTCGTGGCGCGGCCCATCACCAGCGCCGTGGCGGTGGGGTGGTCGCGCAAGAGGCCGATCATCGCGTCCACGTAGACATCGGTGCCCTTCTGCGCGCGGATGCGCCCATAACAGCCGATCACCGGCCCGGCGTCGGCAACACCGAGACGGTCGCGCAGGGCGCTGCGGTCCGGGCTGGGGGAAAACCCGGTGACGTCGATGCCGTGCATGATGACCTGCGACGGCCCTTCCAGATAGCTCGCGGTCTTCTCCGAGGTGGCGACCACGGCGTCCATGCGCCGGATCAGCCACCGCGTGAGGCCGGTCTGCTTGCGCTGCGAGGCGGAGGTGAAGAGCAGTTTCAGCCGTTTGCCGAGCAGATACCGCAGCGCCAGCCCACCGATCATTTCCACGTTGCGCCGGGCATGCCAGACGCGCCAGCCGTTTGGCCCGCGCCGCGACATCCAGGGCAGCGCGGAGAGCGGCACCTGCGGCACGTGCGCGGGCAGCACCGGGCCGGTCGCGGCGATGGCAATGTCGCGCGACTGGATCGGCACCAGCCGGATGATCGTGGCCGTCACGCCCGACAGCCGCCGCTTGAAGTTGGGCGCGATCACCTCGATGTCGCGCAGGGCGGGGCGGGTCATCGGCTGTCCCTTTCGAGGTTCAGGATGTGAATGAGCCGGGAGGCGATGCCACCCAGCACATTGGACTGATCCTGCACGACGCTGTCCGCAGCCTGCAGGGCCTGCGCGCGCGCGGCGGGTGCATCGAGCACGTCTGCCACCGCGCGGGCCAACTCCGCCGCGTCTGCGACACGGATCGCAGCGCCCCTGGCTTGCATGTCGGCGTAGGTCTCTGCGAAGCTGGTCACATGCGGGCCGGACAGAACTACGGCCTCGGCCTGCACCACCTCGAACGGGTTGTGCCCGCCGATGGGGTGCAGGGACCCGCCCAGAAATACCACATCGGTCATGGCGTACCAGTTTCCAAGTTCCCCCAATGTGTCGGCGAGATAGACCGCCTCACCATTGCGGGGCAGCGCGTCTTCGGAGCGGGTGGCGCAGCTGAGCTTCGCCGCGCGGATCAGCGCGGCGACCTCTGCGCTGCGATCCGGGTGGCGTGGCACCAGGATCAGGGCCAGGTCGGGGTGGGTGGCCCGCAGGGTCTCATGAGCGCCGAGCACGATCTCCTCTTCGCCGGGGTGGGTCGAGGCGGCGACCCAAACCGGACGGCCCTTCAGCGCGGCGCGGATCTGCGCCAGCACGGCGGGGTCGGTGGGCAGGGGGGCGGAGAGGGATTTGAGGTTGGTGCCGCGCGCCACCCGATCGGCGGGCGCGTGCATGTCGAGCATCGCCTGCGCCATCTCGTCGTTCTGGGTCAGGATCAGGTCGAAGACCTCGAAAATATAGGCGGCGAGGCCCGCGTGGCGCGCCCAGGCCGCGCGCGACTTGGCACTGAGCCGCGCGTTGACGAGGGCCATGGGCGTGCCCCGCTCGCGGGTCATGCGCAGCATCAGCGGCCAGAGCTCGCTTTCCACGAAGACCGCCGCATCGGGGCGCCAGTGTTTGAGAAAGCGGCTGAGCGGGCCGTGCGCGTCGAGCGGCGCGAACTGGTGGACCGTACGTGGCGGCATCCGGTCGGCGACGAGCTTGGCTGATGTGGGCGTCCCCGAGGTGATCAGGAACTGTGCGCGGGGCAGCATCTCGCCCATCTTGGTGATCAGCGCCAGCACCGACAGGCTTTCGCCGACAGAGGCTGCGTGGAACCAGATCAGCTGGCCGCCGCCCATGCGGGGCTGGCTGGCGTGGCCCATCTTCTCATGCGCCCGCAGGGCTGAGACGCCCTGTTTGCGCAGTTTGCGGATCGTGGCCCAGGCGGCGAAGGGGGCCAGCAGCAGGGTGGCCGCCACGTAGAGGTAATAGAGCGGCGGCGCGCGCATGGGGTGGGTCAGCCGCCCGTATGGCTCATGTGCCGGGGCATCTGACCGTCGAGACGTTGGCGGGAGTAATCGAAGTCATGGCCCTTGGGCTTGAGCGCGATGGCCGCGCGGATCGCCTCTTCAAGCGGGGCGTTGTCCTCGGGGTGGGCACGCAGCGGCGCGCGCAGGTCGGCCCTGTCTTCCTGGCCCAGACACATGTAGATCTCGCCGGTGCAGGTGATGCGCACGCGGTTGCAGCTTTCGCAGAAATTATGGCTGAGCGGGGTGATGAAGCCGATCTTCTGGCCGGTTTCTTCCAGCCGCACATAGCGCGCGGGGCCGCCCGTGCGTTCGGCCAGATCGGTGACCGTGTAGTGCTCGGCATAGCGCGCGCGCACATCTTTCAGCGACCAATATTGGCCCAGGCGATCCTCATTGCCGATGTCACCCATGGGCATGACCTCGATCCACGTCAGATCAATGCCGCGTTCGGCGCACCATTCGGTGATGTAGGGCAACTCGGCCTCGTTGAAGCCCTTCAGCGCAACCGCGTTGAGTTTGACGCGCATGCCGGCGGCTTGCGCTGCGTCGATCCCGCGCAGCACTTGGGGCAGGCGGCCCCAGCGGGTGATCTCGGCGAATTTGGTCTCATCGAGCGTGTCGAGCGAGACGTTCACCCGGCGCACGCCTGCCGCGTAGAGGTCACCCGCGAAGCGCTCGAGCTGGCTGCCATTGGTGGTCAGCGTCAGCTCTTTCAGGGTGCCTGCATCGAGGTGCCGCGACATGCTCTGGAAGAAAGTGAGGATGCCCTTGCGCACCAGCGGCTCACCCCCGGTGATCCGCAGCTTCTCGACCCCGAGGCCCACAAAGGTGGAGCAGAGCCGGTCCAGCTCTTCCAGCGTCAGCAACTCCTTTTTCGGCAGGAACGTCATGTTTTCGGACATGCAGTAGACGCAACGGAAATCGCAGCGGTCCGTCACCGAGACCCGGAGGTAGGTGATTGCGCGGGCAAATGGATCAATCAATGGCGCGGTCATGGATCAATAGGTAATGATCTGCGCAAGGGGCAGCAAGAGGTTAACGGCATTGATGCGAAATGGCTGCTGTGGTTTAGACGGGGTATGTACGGTCGTATCGGTAGTCTGGTGATGTTGGCGGGTGGGCTTCTGAGCCTTGCGGCCTGCGCGGAACTCAATCTCGCCCTGGGCGGTGGCGCGCCTGCGCCTGACGCCCCGCGTGCTCCGCTGGAGCAGAGCCAGACCTTGCCAACCGGGGCTGCGCAGAGGGTGGACAGCCTGGATCGGTCCACCGCGGCAGAGCGCGTGGCGGCGACCCGTGGGGGCGGTGCGGGGCAGCTGTTGGGTCAGACCGTGGCCTCGCTTGGCAGCCCGGCGGACCCTGGGTTCTGGCTGAAAACGCCGCTGGTCTCGGTGGAAGCACCTGGCCGCGTGCGGGACCCGCGCACCGGCAAATCGGTCGCGGTCACGCTGATCCCGATCGACGGGCCAGCGACAGCGGGCAGCCGGTTATCCCTGTCGGCGATGCGGGCGCTGGAGGTCAGCCTGACCGATCTGGTGACGGTCGACGTGACGGGCTGAGTGTCAGGATTTGCCGTCTGTGATGAAGGTCGGTGCGCCGTCGATGGTCTGCTGGTTGCGGGTCTCCCAGTACTCCGCGACGCCCTCGGCGCCCTTGCCCTCGGCCCAGTCTTTCAGCACGTCGCGCTCGCCCGCATAGTCCATGAAGGGCACCGCAAAGCCGCAGCTTGTCTGCACCAGATCGATAGCGACGTCATAGATCTGCCGGGCGCCGGGCGAGGCGGGGAAGAGCGCGTTGAGCTCGGCGAAATCCGCATCGCGCGGGTGCAGCGTGCGGGCGGTGCCATAGGTGCGCAGGATCATCGGCTTGGCCTCGAACCCGCACCACATCAGCGTCATGCGGTTGATCTGCGCCAGATGCCCGGCGGTCTCATTGCCCGAGCCGGTCAGGTTGCGCCACGCGATGCGATTGGGGCCTAGGACTCGCAGCGAGTCCATGCCTTTGGGCGAGACGTTCACCCGTCCATCTGGACCGGCGGTGCCGACAAAGAAGATATGCTGCGCCTCGATGAAGCGGGTGAGCAGGTCGCTCAGGCTGTCAAATTGCTTGGCCATGTCTCACTCCACGGTCACGGACTTCGCGAGGTTGCGCGGCTGGTCCACATCGGTGCCCTTGGCAACGGCGGTGTGATAGGCCAGCAACTGTGCGGGGATCGCGTAGAGGATCGGGGTCAGCGCATCCGGAACGCTGGGCAGTTCGATGGTGGCGAAGGCGCCGTCTCCCGCCTTGTCCAATCCCTGCCGGTCGGAGATCAGGATCACGCGGCCCTTGCGCGCCATGACTTCCTGCATATTGCTGACGGTCTTGTCGAAGAGTGCGTCGCGCGGGGCCATCACCACCACAGGCACGTATTTGTCGACAAGTGCGATGGGGCCGTGCTTGAGCTCTCCGCTCGCATAGGCCTCGGCGTGGATGTAGCTGATTTCCTTGAGTTTGAGCGCTCCTTCGTGTGCCAGAGGGTACATCAGCCCGCGGCCCAGAAAGAGCACGTCGCGCGCCTCGGCCAGCCGGAGGGCGGCCTTCTGCATTTCGGTGTTGGCCTCGAGCGCGGTGGCAATCACGCTGGGGATGCCGCGCAGGGCCGACAGGTGGTCGGCCAGTGTCTCGGCGTCGATCTCGCCCCGGTCCTGTGCGGCCTTGAGGGCCAATATGAAGAGCACGGTGAGCTGGCAGGTGAAAGCCTTGGTCGAGGCCACGCCCACCTCGACACCCGCGTGGATCGGCATGACCAGATCGCTTTCGCGGGCGATGGAGCTTTCGGGCACGTTCACCACCGAGAGGATGCGGTCGGCCTTGCCCTCGCAATAGCGCAGGGCGGCCAGGGTATCCGCCGTTTCGCCCGACTGGCTGACAAAGAGCGCGGTCGTGCCCGCGGGCACGGGTGGCTCGCGGTAGCGGAATTCGGAGGCCACATCCACATCGACGGGCAGCCGCGCGATCTGCTCGAACCAGTATTTGGCCGTCAGGCAGGCGAAATAGGCGGTGCCGCAGGCGACCATGGTGAGCCGGTCGATCTTGGAGAAATCCACGCCGGGATCGGGCAGGTGGATATGGCCCTCATGATCGAGATAGTTGCTGAGCGCCTGGCCGATCACGGTGGGTTGCTCGGCGATTTCCTTGGCCATGAAGTGCTTGTGCCCGCCCTTGTCGATCAGCGTGTCGCCGATCTGGACGGTCTTTACCGGACGGTTGGCGAGCATGCCGTTGGCGTCGCGAATTTCCACGCCCGCGCGGGTCACCACGGCGCTGTCGCCCTCTTCGAGGTAGCTGATCCGGTCGGTCAGCGGGGCGAGGGCGATGGCATCGGAGCCCACGAACATCTCGCCGTCGCCATGGCCGATGGCCAGCGGCGAGCCCTTGCGCGCGGCGACGATCAGGTCGTCCTCGCCCGAGAAGAGGAAGGCGAGCGCGAAGGCGCCGTGCAGCCGCCCGAGTGCCTTCTTCGCAGCCTCCACCGGACCCATGCCTTGGGTCATGTAGTGCTCCGTCAGCAGGGCAACGGTTTCGGTGTCGGTTTGCGTAACGAAGGTCACGCCATGTTCGGCCAGTTCGGCGCGCAGCTCGCGGAAGTTCTCGATGATGCCGTTGTGCACCACCGCGACGCGCCCTGCCTGATGCGGGTGCGCGTTCTTCACCGTCGGCGCGCCATGGGTGGCCCAGCGGGTGTGCCCGATCCCGGATTTGCCGGTCAGCGGCTCATGCACCAGGAGATCCGAGAGGTTGACCAGCTTGCCAACCGCACGGCGGCGGTCGAGAATACCGTCCTCAACCGTTGCAATACCCGCGCTGTCATAGCCGCGGTATTCGAGGCGTTTGAGTGCCTCGACGAGAATCGGTGCGGCTTCGTGACTGCCCAGCACCCCCACAATTCCACACATTTTCAGCTGCCTCTTTGGAGTTTGGCCTTCTTGGCCTTTAGAATTGTCAACAATTTGGTGGCCATGCCCGGTTTTTCGACCTGCGGCGCACGGGCGATGGCGAGCGCGTCTGGTTCCACATCCGAGGTGATGACCGAGCCGCTGCCTGTCATCGCGCGGTCGCCGATGGAGACGGGCGCCACCAGCATGGTGTTCGATCCGATGAAGACCTCATCGCCGATGTCAGTATGGTGCTTGAGCACGCCGTCATAGTTGCAGGTGATGGTCCCTGCACCGATGTTGGTTTTCGTGCCGAGCGTCGCATCGCCGATATAGCTGAGGTGGTTCACCTTCGTGCCTTCGCCGATCTGCGCGTTCTTGACCTCAACGAAATTGCCGATGCGGGTGTTTTCGCTCAACTCCGCGCCGGGTCGCAGGCGCGCGTAGGGCCCGACGACAGCGCCGCGGGCCACATGGCAGCCCTCTAGGTGCGAAAAGGCGCGGATCGTGGCGCCGGACTCGACCGTGACATCGGGGCCGAAGACAACGTTGGGTTCCACAATCGTGTCGCGCCCGATCACGGTGTCGAAGGCGAAATGCACCGTTTCAGGCGCGGGCAGGGTGACGCCATCCTCGAATGCTTCGGCGCGGGCGCGGGTCTGGAAGGCGGCTTCCGCCCCGGCCAGCTCGGCGCGGGTGTTGATGCCCAGCGTTTCGCTCTCATCACACGTCACCACCGTCGCCGAGAGCCCGCGGGCGCGGGCGAGACCCACGATGTCGGTCAGGTAATACTCGCCTGCCGCATTGTCGTTGCCGATGTCGTCGATCAGCTCGAAAAGCAGCTCCGACCGGCACGCGACCACACCGCTGTTGCAGAGGGTGATTGCGCGCTCTGCTGCATCCGCGTCCTTGAACTCGACAATACGCTCCAGTGTGTCGCCCTGCATGACAAGCCGGCCATAGCGCCCGGGATCCGCCGCCTCGAAGCCGAGGATCACCACATCGTGAGTCTTCTGCGCGGTGATCATTGCCTCAAGCGTTTCGGGTCGCACGAAAGGCGTGTCGCCGAAGAGCACGATGGCGGTGCCCTCGAACCCCGCGAGCGCCGCGCGCGCCTGGGCAGCGGCGTGGGCGGTGCCAAGCTGTTCGGTCTGCTCGACCACCTGTGCGGTTTCATCGTGGGCGAGGGCGGCCTTGCGCACAAGCTCCGCGCCATGGCCAGCGACGATCACCGTGCGCGCGGGCGCGAGGCTGGCGCCGGCCTGCATCGCGTGAACGAGAAGCGGGGCGCCTGCAAGGGGGTGGAGGACCTTGGGCAGGTCCGAGTTCATCCGTGTGCCCTTGCCTGCGGCCAGGATGACCAAAGCGGTTCTCATGTCGTTTCTCTTTGTATTCTGCTGCGCACCTCTTTATCGCTCTGGCGCAGCGGTGCAAGGCGCAGACCCATCAAAGAAGGTTGCGGCCTGCAACATGTGTGGGCGATGTCTTGCCCAGATGAAGGCTGGGGAGCGGGTATGAAAACGGTGATCTTCGATCTCGACGGGACGCTCGCGGACACCAGCGGGGACCTGATCGCAGCGGCCAATCACTGTTTCCGCGAGATGGGCGCGGGCGATCTATTGGACCCGGTGCAGGACGCGGGCACGGCGCTGCGGGGCGGTCGGGCGATGCTGAGCCTTGGTCTGACGCGGCTTGGGCGGGCAGAGGATCGTGGGGCGATTGATCACTACTATCCGGTGCTGCTGGAGGCCTATGGCGCGGCCATCGACGTGCATACGCAGATGTATCCGCGCGCGATGGAGGCGGTGGAAGACCTCAAGAGCGCGGGTTACGGCGTCGGCATCTGCACCAACAAGCCGGAGGGTCTGGCCGAGACCTTGCTGCAGCGGTTGGGGGTGCGTGACGCCTTTGGCGCGCTGGTGGGCGCCGATACGCTGCCGGTGCGCAAACCTGACCCCGAGCCACTGTTTGAGGCCGCGCGGCGGGCGGGGGGCGATCCTGCGCGCTGCGTGCTCATTGGCGACTCGGATACCGACCGGAACACCGCGCGGGCGGCCTCCGTCCCTTGCGTGCTCGTGACCTTCGGCCCGGCGGGCGGCGATATGGCGGCGCTGGAGCCCGACGGGCTGCTGGACGACTATGCCGCCTTGCCCGCGCTCGTGGATCGCCTGCTGGCTTGACCGGGAGCGCCGTCCCCTGCAAGGTCTGCGGGAGTGAGGGCACCAGATGACAGAGAGTTTCAAAGGCAGTTTCACCCAGCAGGAGCCGATCCCGGAAGCGGGGATCGAGGCGGCGCTGGCCGTGCTGCGTCATGGGCGGCTGCACCGCTATAACACCGCCGCCGATGAGATCAGCGAAACGGCGCTGCTGGAGCAGGAGTTTGCGGCGACGGTCGGGGCGAACTACTGCCTCGCGGTGGCCTCGGGCGGCTATGCCATGGCGACGGCGTTGCGGGCGGTGGGTGTGAAACCTGGCGATCCGGTGCTGTCGAATGCCTTTACGCTGGCGCCTGTGCCCGGTGCCATTGCTGCGGTGGGCGCCAGGCCGGTCTTCGTGGGCGTGACCGAGGATTTGACCATCGACCTCGACGATCTCCGGGCCAAGGCGGGGCAGGCGAAGGTGCTGCTGCTGAGCCATATGCGCGGGCATATCTGCGACATGGATGCGCTGATGGAGATCTGCGATGGCGCGGGCATCAAGGTCATCGAGGACTGCGCGCATACGATGGGGGCTGCGTGGAACGGCGTGCCCTCGGGGCGGCATGGGGTGGCGGGATGCTATTCCTGTCAGACCTATAAGCATGTGAACTCCGGCGAGGGCGGGTTTCTGGTCACTGATGACGTGGAGCTGGCGGCGCGCGCGGTGATGCTGTCAGGCTCCTACATGCTTTACGACCGGCATCTGGCGGCGCCGCCGAAAGAGGCCTTTGAGACCATCCGGTACGAGACGCCGAATATCTCGGGGCGCATGGACAACCTGCGCGCGGCCATCCTGCGCCCGCAAGTGGCGGATCTTGCGACCCAATGTGCGCGTTGGAATGAGCGTTATCGCAGGCTCGAGGCAGGCCTGCGAGACACACCCGGGCTGACCTTGATCGAACGCCCTGAGGCGGAGACCATCGTAGGTTCTTCGATCCAGGTGCTGCTGCTCGACTGGGCGGCAGTGGACGTGCAGTCCGTTGTGGCGCGCTGTGCGGCACGCGGGGTCGAGCTGAAGTGGTTCGGCGGCGCCGAGCCCGTCGGCTTCACCAGCCGCTACGACAGCTGGCGCTATGCCGAGACGCCGCGCATGCCCGCCTCCGACCGGGTGCTGGCGGGTATTCTGGATATGCGCGTGCCGCTGACCTTTTCGCTGGAGGACTGCGACCTGATTGCCCGGATCATCCGGGCCGAAGTGGGGGCCGTTTACCAGAAGCAGTCGACCGCCGCGGAGTAGGCCGCCCGCTTGACCGGTGTGGCCCTCTATGACATTAATGAACGTATGTTCAATAAATTCTGAAGGGAGGTCCGCGCGATGTTCATGGCCACCATGGCATTCGATCTGGGCGAGGATGTGAACGCGTTGCGCGAGGTTGTGCACCGCTGGGCGCAGGACCGCGTGGCGCCCATGGCCGCGGAGATCGACGAAAAAAACGCCTTCCCGCCAGAGCTTTGGCCGGAAATGGGCGAATTGGGTCTGCTGGGTATTACCGTGGATGAAGACTATGGCGGGGCGGGCATGTCCTATCTGGCCCATACGGTGGCGATTGAGGAGATCGCGCGGGCCAGCGCCTCCGTTTCGCTGTCCTACGGCGCGCATTCCAACCTCTGCGTGAACCAGATCAAGCTGAACGGCACCTCTGAGCAGAAAGAGAAATACCTGCCCGGGCTGATTTCCGGGGAGCATGTAGGCGCGCTGGCGATGTCGGAGGCCGGGGCCGGGTCAGACGTCGTTTCGATGAAACTGCGCGCGGAGAAGCGCAACGATCATTACCGGCTCAATGGCACGAAATACTGGATCACCAATGGCCCGGATGCGGATACGCTGGTGGTTTATGCCAAGACCGACCCTGACGCCGGTTCAAAGGGCATCACCGCCTTCCTCATTGAAAAGGAAATGACAGGATTTTCGACTTCCCCACATTTCGACAAGCTGGGCATGCGCGGGTCAAACACCGCCGAGCTGATCTTTGAAGATGTGGAAGTGCCGTTTGAAAATGTGCTCGGGGAAGAGGGTAAGGGCGTGCGGGTGCTGATGTCTGGCCTCGACTATGAACGCGTTGTTCTGGCGGGCATCGGGACGGGCATCATGGCGGCCTGCCTCGATGCAATCATGCCGTATCTGAGCGAGCGCAAGCAGTTCGGCCAGCCCATCGGGAGTTTCCAGCTGATGCAGGGCAAGATCGCGGATATGTATACGGCGATGAACTCGGCGAGGGCCTATGTCTATGAGGTCGCCAAGGCCTGCGATCGGGGCGATGTGACCCGGCAGGACGCGGCGGCCTGCTGTCTCTATGCCTCCGAGGAAGCGATGAAACAGGCGCATCAGGCCGTGCAGGCGATGGGGGGCGCAGGGTTCCTCAACGACAGCCCGGTCGCGCGGATTTTCCGCGATGCGAAGTTGATGGAGATCGGCGCGGGCACCTCGGAGATCCGGCGCATGCTGGTGGGCCGCGAGTTGATGGCGGCAATGGGCTGACCCGATGGGAGGGACCGGATCAGCCCAGCCTGGTGGCGCGTGTGCCTCAGAACTTGTGCACGTAGGCCACACCAAAGAGGAACGGGTCGATCTCGGCAGTGCCGATGTCCGCGCCGTTCAGAGACGCATCGGTGTCGATGTCGAACCAGCGGATGTTGGCCCGCAGCCATCCGGTTTCGCTGATCTTGTAGTCCACACCGACCTGCGCGGAGATGCCGAAGGAATCATCGAGCTCGAGTGTGTTGGCTCCGAGTTCTTCCTCAAAGAAGGTGGTGTAGTTGATGCCCAGGCCCACATAAGGCTTCCACGGGCTCGCGTTGGTGAAGTGGTAGTTCACCGAGAGGGTCGGCGGCAGGTGTTTGGTGCGCGCGGTGCCGACGCCCGGCAGGTTGATATTGTGTTCAAACGGGGTCGCTGCGAGCAATTCGATGCCGATGTAGTCGCGGATGAAGTATTCCAGGGTCAGGGTGATTGCCTCGTCGCTGGCAATGTCCGCTTCGACGTTCGCGACGGTGCCGTTGCCCGATTTGGGGTTCACGCTGCCAACACCGATCCCGAAGGTCAGATCGCCTTGGGATTGGGCAAAGGCAGGCAGAGCGCAGACCGCGAGGGCGCTGCTCAGAAGGAGGGTTTTCACTGTGACTCTCATTGGTTTTTTCCTTCCGGTTTAGAGTTCGGGCATGTGATGCGCTGGCAGCCGGCCAAGCACATTGACGCAGATCAAGCCCGCGGCGAAAGCGGCTGTGCGAAAACGCCGCAGGGCGGATCCGGGCCGTCGTGCGCCGCGCCTGTCGCGGCCAGATCGGAGGTCCGCAAGGAGGTGTGCGGTGCGCGGGTCTGATGCCACGCTGGCTTTGGTTTGCCCCGCTGGCGCTTCTGGTCGCTGCCGCGGCGGTCGGGGCGTTCCGCTGGGGGTGGATTGCGGCGACCATCACCGAAACGGATGTCATCACCACCTATGCACAGCGCTATCTCACCGAGGGTGGCGCAACGGCGCGGCTGACCGACTGTGTGGCCGTGCCCGGCATCCAGCCCGGCGTCTGGATCGTGGTGCGCTGCAGTGGTCCCGAAGCCCGCTTCGACTATCCGGTCGACCGGTTTGGGCGGCTTTTGGTGATCCCGGCTGTGACCCCGCCGCGCGACACGCCGGAAACCTGATGGAGAATGGCGCCAGAGGGCGTATTGGAAAGGGACGGCCATGAAACTCACATCACAGGCGTTGCCCTCTTCCGAAGGGTTTCAGGCCAACCGGGCGGCGCATCTGGAGGCGCTGTCTCAGGTTGCCTCAGCGGCAGAGGCAGCGGCGTTGGGCGGGGGCGAGCGGTCGCGCGCGCGGCATGTGAGCCGGGGCAAGATGCTGCCGCGCGACCGGGTGGCAAACCTGCTCGACCCTGGCAGTCCGTTTCTGGAGGTGGGCGCCACAGCGGCGCATGGGCTCTATGACGGGGCGGCACCCTGCGCGGGGGTGATCGCGGGCGTGGGGCAGGTGCAGGGCCAAGAGGTCATGGTGGTCTGCAACGACGCCACCGTGAAGGGCGGCACCTATTATCCGATGACCGTGAAAAAGCACCTGCGGGCGCAGGAGATTGCGCAGGAGAACCATCTGCCCTGTATCTATCTGGTGGACAGCGGTGGGGCCAACCTGCCCAATCAGGATGAGGTCTTTCCAGACCGCGATCACTTTGGCCGCATCTTCTACAATCAGGCGCGGATGTCAGCGCTTGGCATCCCGCAGATTGCGGTTGTCATGGGATCGTGCACGGCAGGTGGGGCCTATGTGCCCGCCATGTCGGACGTGACAATTATCGTTCGGGATCAAGGGACTATCTTCCTCGCCGGGCCGCCCTTGGTCAAGGCCGCGACGGGTGAGGTGGTCAGCGCCGAAGACCTCGGCGGTGGCGACGTGCACACGCGGCTGAGCGGCGTGGCAGATTATCTGGCGGAGGACGACGCACACGCGCTGGCGCTCGCGCGGCGGGCTGTGGGGGCGCTCAATCGCACCAAACCGGCGACGGTCCAGTGGGAAAGTCCGGAAGACCCGGCTTATGATCCGGAGGAGATCTTGGGCGTGGTGCCGGCCGATCTGCGCACGCCCTACGACATCCGCGAGGTGATTGCGCGGCTGGTCGACAGCTCGCGGTTCGACGAATTCAAACCGCGCTTTGGTGAGACGCTCGTGACGGGTTTTGCGCATCTCAAGGGGTGTCCCATCGGGATCGTCGCCAACAATGGCGTGCTCTTTTCCGAGTCCGCCCAGAAAGGTGCCCATTTTGTCGAGCTCTGCTCGCAGCGCCGTATCCCGCTGGTTTTCCTGCAGAATATCACCGGCTTCATGGTCGGACGGAAATATGAGAACGAAGGCATCGCGCGGCACGGGGCCAAGATGGTGACCGCCGTGGCCTCGACCGAAGTGCCCAAGATCACCCTCCTGGTGGGCGGTTCGTTTGGCGCGGGCAACTACGGGATGGCGGGGCGCGCCTATTCCCCGCGCTTCCTCTGGACCTGGCCCAATTCCCGCATTTCCGTGATGGGCGGGCCGCAGGCCGCAGGGGTTCTGGCCACGGTGAAACGCGACGCGATGGAGCGCGCGGGCGAGACCTGGAGCGCAGAGGAGGAAGCCGCGTTCAAGCAGCCGACCATTGATATGTTCGAGCGGCAGAGCCACCCGCTTTACGCGTCCGCCCGGCTCTGGGATGATGGGGTGATCGACCCCCGCCGCAGCCGCGACGTGCTGTTTCTGTCGCTCTCTGCGGCGCTGAATGCCCCGATTGAGGAGACGCGGTTCGGCGTCTTCCGGATGTGAGGGAGGCCGGTGTCCGTGGCCCGTCGGTATCACATCTGTATCGCGTCGGTATTACGTCGGTATTACGTCGGTATCACGTCGGTGCGCAGCGCGCGGGAGGGCAAGGATATGGTAACGCTTGAGGAGGCCAAAAAGCGCTATCCGGGCGCCGCAGTGTTCAGCTTCGGCGACACGCCGGAGCTGATCGCGGTGCTGACTGATCTGGTGCGCTCCGGTGCCAAGCGGGCGACCTGTTCGGCGGTGGCCGATATTGACGCCGGTCGCGAGGAGGCGCCGCAGGTCGGGCGGCGCGACATCGCGTTGGGGCCGGATGGCGCGCCCGCCTTCGTCATCGAGACGCTGGAGCTGCGCGAGACCACCTGGGAGACGATGCCGGAGGAGATGGCGCTGGCCGAAGGCGAGAACGAGACGCTGGAGGGCTGGCGCGCGGACCACAGGCGGTACTATGAGCGCTACGGCATCTTTGCGCCCGACATGAAGCTGATCTGGGAGCGGTTTGAGCTGATCGAAGATTTCGGAGCGGGCGGATGAAGGGGATCCGCGCCTTGGGCGACCGGATCGCCGAGACCGTGGGCGGGCTGAGCCTGCCGACGCTGGGGCGCGAGGTCGAACTGCCGGTCTACCTGATCCACAATTCCCCGGATGCCGAAGACTATTTCTTCATCTTCGATTTCGAGGAGTTCGTCGAGCAGTCGCGGCAGGGCTGGTTCGTGCGACCGAAGCTGCGGCTCTGGGCCGGGCGGTCGGACTTCAACCGCCGGGCGTTTGCGCGCCAGTTCCGGGAAAGCTTTGCGCAGGAGTTCGAGCTGGCGCGGGCGGAGCTGGCCCGGCGGCCCGAGGCCAAGCGCGGCTGGTTCGGCGGCTTGCCCGGGTTCTTTCGGGACATCGCAGCCCCCTCGCTGCCGGGGATGCTGGCCAACCTGGTGCTGCTCGTGGCGGTCTCCGCGGGCACGAAGGTGTTGGGGCAGATCCTGCCCGGCAGCTGGACGCAGCAGAAGAGCGACGCGCAGAAGCTGGAAGACGGCATCGCCGAGACGCGGAGCAAGGTGGACGACGCGCTCGCCCAGATCGAGATTACGCTGCATATGGAGCTTTACCGGCATGCGTGGCGGGGTGCGCCGCCGGGGCGGTTGACGGGCGTGGACTATGACGCCTGGCCGCTGCCCAATTACGTGCGGCAGCATCTGGAAGACGGAACCTCGGGGTCGTGGTGGTGAGAGATGTTTGACAGGATTTTGATTGCGAACCGGGGCGAGATCGCCTGCCGGGTGATGGAGACGGCGCAGCGGATGGGCGTGTCCAGCGTTGCCGTCTACTCCGACGCGGATGCGGCGGCCAAGCATGTGGCGATGGCGGACCGGGCGGTGCACATCGGCGGGTCGGCCCCGGCGGAGAGTTACCTGCGCGGCGATGTGATCATTCAGGCGGCCCTGGAGACGGGGGCTCAGGCGATCCATCCGGGGTACGGGTTCCTGAGCGAGAACCCGGGGTTTGTGGAGGCCGTCGAGGCGGCGGGGCTGGTGTTCATCGGGCCGTCGGCCTCGGCGATCCGGGCAATGGGGCTGAAGGATGCGGCCAAGGCGCTGATGGTCGAAGCCGGCGTACCGGTGGTGCCGGGTTATCACGGGGCGGATCAGGATGATGCGTTGCTGGCCGCTGAGGCCGAGAGTATCGGCTACCCGGTGCTGATCAAGGCGGTGGCGGGTGGCGGTGGCAAGGGGATGCGTCTTGTCGAGCGCGCGGGTGATTTTGCGGCGGCGCTGGCCTCGGCGCGGAGCGAGGCCAAGACGGCGTTCGGCAATGCGGATGTGTTGGTGGAGAAATTCGTGAGCCAGCCGCGGCATATCGAAGTGCAGGTCTTTGGGGACGGCACCCGCGCCGTGCATCTTTTCGAGCGGGATTGTTCGTTGCAGCGGCGGCATCAGAAGGTGATTGAAGAGGCGCCTGCGCCGGGGATGACGGAGGAGATGCGCGCGGCCATGGGTGCAGCCGCGGTGCGCGCGGCAGAGGCCATCGGCTATGCGGGCGCGGGCACGGTGGAGTTCATCGTGGACGGGTCGGGCGGGCTGTCGCCTGACGGGTTCTTCTTCATGGAGATGAACACACGGCTGCAGGTGGAGCACCCGGTGACGGAAATGATCACCGGCGTCGATCTGGTGGAGTGGCAGTTGCGGGTGGCTGCCGGAGAGGGGCTGCCGCTTGCGCAGGAGCAGCTGTCGATCAACGGGCATGCCTTCGAGGCGCGGCTTTATGCGGAGGACGTGCCAGCGGGGTTTCTGCCTGCGACCGGGACACTGAGCCATCTGCGGTTTCCGGAGGGCGTCCGGGCGGACAGCGGGGTGCGGGCGGGCGATGTGATCAGCCCGTTTTACGACCCGATGATCGCCAAAGTGATCGTACACGGGCCCACGCGGGCGGTGGCGCTGAAACGCCTTGCGGCAGCGCTGGCGGGCACGGAAGTGGGCGGGACCGTGACCAATCTGGCGTTCCTCGGCGCTTTGGCGGGGCACGACGGCTTCGGGCGCGGCGAGGTGGACACCGGGCTGATCGCACGGGACCTGGACACCTTGACCGCTGCGCCTGGCGCGGAGCCGCGGCATCTGGTTGTGGCCGGGATGGCGGCTTTGAACCTCTTTGAGGTGACCGACATGGCGGGGTTCAGCCTCTGGCAGCCCTTGCGGCGCGCCGTGGTGTTAAGCATGCAGGAGGAGCGTCATGATCTGGCCGTCGAGGTGCTGTCCCCCGTTCGGCAGCGGTGGCATGTGGCGGGACAGGAGATCATGGCAGAGCGTGTGGGCACCCGCTGGCAGGTGGATGGCGTGCCGCAACCGGCAGTGGCGGTGGACGGGAGCCTGGTCACGGTGTTTGATCACTACGGGCTGACGGTCGAGGTCGTGGATCCGCTGGATCAGGCGGCGGGGGCTGCAGGCGATGGCAATCTCATAGAGGCGCCGATGCCGGGGCTGGTGAAGGCCATCGACGCCGTGGCGGGGCAGAATGTTGCCGCAGGCGACCGTCTGGCGGTGCTGGAGGCGATGAAGATGGAGCACTCCCTGCTGGCGGCGCGCGACGGGGTCGTGGCGGAGGTGCTGGCGGCCGCGGGCGATCAGGTCGAGGCGGGGGCCGCGCTCATTCGGCTGGAGGCGGAGGCGTGATTGTCCTGCATCACTGTCCGCAGACCCGCTCGATGCGCACGCTCTGGCTGCTGCATGAGTTGGACGTGGAGTTCCGGCTTCGCAGTTACCCGTTTGACCGCACGTTGCGCAGTGCGGAGTTCCTGAGCTTGTCGCCCGCAGGCCGGGTGCCGGCGCTGGAGATCGACGGCGAGCGGATGTTCGAGACCGGCGCCATCACTGAATATCTGTGCGAGCGGTTCAGCCCGGACGGGCTGGGCCGGAGCCCGGGGTCGCCCGACCGGATGAGCTGGCTGGTGTGGCTGCATTTTGCCGAGACGGTGAGCCAGCACACCGCGGCGCTGACCCAGCAGCATGTGGCGCTGTACGAGGACGCGATGCGCAGCCCGATTGTCATGAAGCTGGAAGCGGCGCGGGTGGGCAAGTGCTATGCGGCGATCGAGGCGCGGCTGTCAACGCCGGTGGAACGTCGGGACTACCTGCTGACCAGCGGGTTTTCGGCAGCGGATATCTCGGTGGGGCAGGCGGTCTATATGGCGCGGCACTTCGTGACGCTGGATGCCTTTCCGGCGGTGTCGGCCTGGTATGAGCGGATCACGGCGCGGGAGGGCTTTGAGGCTGCTTTGCCGCAGGGCGATGGCATCTACGACCGGGATTTCTATCAACCCTGGCCGGTGGGGTAGGGGGGCGCGACTTTGCATATTTGTGGAACAATGAAGCCTGGGCGGAGGAGCGGCGGATGAGTCTTGGACCCTGTGAGATTTTCGAGGTGGGCCCCCGGGACGGGTTGCAGAATGAGGCGCGGGACATTCCGGTGGCCGAGAAGGTGGCGCTGGTCGATTGTCTGAGCCGGGCCGGATTTTCACGGATCGAGGTAGCGAGTTTCGTCTCGCCGAAGTGGGTGCCGCAGATGGCGGGCTCGGCGGAGGTGCTGGCGGGGATTGAGCGCGCCAAGGGCGTGCGCTATGCCGCGCTCACGCCGAACCCGCGTGGGTTTGCGGATGCGAAGGCGGCCGGGGCCGACGAGATTGCCGTCTTTGCATCGGCCTCGGAGGGGTTTTCGAAGGCGAATGTGAACGCCAGCATCGCCGAGAGCCTGGCGCGGTTCGCGCCGATCCTGGAGGAGGCGCGCCACATCGATCTGCCGGTGCGCGGCTATGTCTCCTGCGTGGTGGAGTGCCCTTATGATGGCGCGGTGGCGCCGGCGGCGGTGGCGGAGGTGGCGGACAAGCTTTTCGCCATGGGGTGTTACGAGATCAGCCTCGGCGACACCATCGGCGCGGGCACGCCGGACAGCATCGCGCGGATGCTGCTGGCGGTGCGGGATGCGGTGCCGGTGGGGCGGCTCGCGGGGCATTATCATGACACCCATGGCCGGGCGATGGAGAACATCGACACCTCGCTGAGCCTGGGCGTGCGGGTGTTTGATGCGGCTGTGGGGGGCTTGGGCGGCTGTCCTTATGCACCGGGGGCGGCGGGCAATGTGGCCACCGAGGCGGTCGCACGGCATCTGGCGGCGCTGGGCTATGAGACGGGGCTTGATCTGCAGGTGATCGACACCGCGGCGGAGATGGCGCAGGCGATGCGCACGGGCTGAGGCAGAGCATGGATATCTTCCGGGGTGCGGAACGTCTGATGCGCATGGATGATGCGGCCTGGCGGCGGCATGCGAACCCCTGGTCGGTCTGGACCCGCTTTGCCTGCCTGCCGCTTCTGGTACTGGCGATCTGGAGCCGGGTGTGGATCGGGGCCTGGGCGCTGATCCCCGTGGCGCTGGCGCTGCTGTGGATCTGGGTGAACCCGCGGGCCTTCCCGCCGCCCGTGCGGTACGACAACTGGGCGAGCAAGGGGGTCTTTGGGGAACGCATCTTTCTGGAGCACCGCGCGGAGATCCCGCGGCATCACCGGCAGGTGGCGATGGTCCTGGGTTTTCTGAGCCTGCCCGGTGTGGTGATCATGATCTGGGGGCTTTATGCGCTCTGGTGGGAGGGGGTGGTGTTTGGGATGATCCTCGGCGTGTTGCCGAAGGTCTGGTTCGTGGACCGCATGGTCTGGATTTACGACGATTGGGTGCGCGCAGGCCGCAGCGTGCCCGGACTGGAGGTACGGCATGTTTGAGACGCTGCAACTGGATGTGGACGCGCGCGGGGTCGCGACGCTGACCCTGAACCGGCCCGAGAAGCACAATGCGATGTCGGGGCAGATGCTGGAAGAGCTGACCCGGGCGGCGCAGCAGCTTGGGGCGGACGCGGCTGTGCGGGTGGTGCGGCTGACCGGCGTGGGCCAGAGCTTTTGCGCGGGCGGTGATCTCGCGTGGATGCAGGCGCAGCGTGAGATGGCGCCTGCGACGCGCGCGGCCGAGGCGCGCAAGCTGGCCACGATGCTGGGCGCGCTCAACACGCTGCCCAAGCCGCTGATCGGGATGATCCAGGGCAATGCCTTTGGCGGTGGCGTCGGGCTGGCCTGTGTGTGTGACGTGGCGATTGCGGTCGAATCCGCGAAGTTCGGGCTGACCGAAACGCGGCTGGGGCTGATCCCGGCGACGATTGGGCCTTACGTGCTGGCGCGCATGGGCGAGGGGCTGGCGCGGCGGGTGTTCATGTCGGCGCGGATTTTCGATGCGGCGGAGGCGGTGGACCTGCGAATTGTCGCGCGCGCGGTGCCTGCCGACACCCTGGAAGATGCGGTGGAGGCCGAGGTGGCCCCCTATCTCGCCTGTGCGCCCGGGGCGGTCGCGGCGGCCAAGCAGCTGGCGCGCGATCTGGGCCCACGGATTGACGATGCCGTCGTGGATCACACGATTGCCGCACTGGCCGCGCGCTGGGAGAGTGAGGAGGCCGCTGAGGGGATCGCTGCGTTTTTCGACAAGCGCAGGCCGGGGTGGGTGGCGTCCTAGCAGTGGGGTCTGGCGTCAGGTGCGCCGGACGACGGAAGTGGAGATCGGGACTGCGGGACGAAGCTGCCGGTGACCGGACAATTATGCCTTCGACAACTCATCAAGGATCTTCATTGCCTCATCTGCGCGACCGTCAGGAACAAACAAGTGATCATGGAAGAAAGCAGAAACCGGATTCACCCCCATGTTGTGCTTTGCAAGTTCTGTGGCAATGCGGGCCATGAAGCCGACAGCCTCGAGGGACGAATGGATGTTGAGGGTTATCATCCTGCACGGGAATTCATACGTCAGTCCCAATGCGTCTGCCTCAGATTTCAAGAGGATGTAGGTCATCCCTTCGGCCTCTTTGAATGCCATCCGAGGCGCAACGCCTGAGAGATCGTGATCGCCTTCAACGGTTGCAAAGACGTACAGGCCTTCGGCGAGATCAGCCGACATCGCGGCGATCAATGTGTCCAAGTTTGTCTCGCCACTCACGTTTGCACCTCCAACGACGCTCCACCGCGATACAGGCTTACAATGAGCGTCTGCGGATTGAAACGGCTGCTGGAGGGTGCGGAGTTTTGGGTTCTCGAGAGACCTTCGCAGCGTCGGCGGCGCATCGCGCGGGCCCATTGTCACCTTGGTGGATCTAGCTGGCATCAATGGTATGCACGCCTCACCGCCGGTTTTTTGAGGCTGCCCTGGAGATCAGGAAAGCGGGGATGCCAGATGAAATCGCCCGTGCAGTCGCAATAGATGAAGCTCATCTTGGTTCCAATGACAGAGCTGACGAGATCAAAGCAGTGGCCTGGGCGTGGCCGCGTTGCGTGATGAGATCCACGCCGTCTGCTGTCTTGATCACGGCTATGTCTTTGAACGGCGGTTCCTTTCCCTGCTCGTTGTTTCTGCTGATGCCGGAAGACGTGGCCGAGGGGCGGGCCTGCGCGCGCGTGCTCGGAGGTCTGGACCCCAAACGCTGTCATGCGCGAGTTGCTGGACGAGGCGGGGCGGCGATCCTGTGGCGCAGCAAGCGGCCTTGACGACGGCGAACCTGAGCGCTTCTAGAGGATGGCTGGATCGGCGCTTTGGGCCCCACAACTAACGCTGTATCCGTGGGGGGCGCGGCGTTCTGCCCCCACCGTGATCGGCGGGGGCGTTGTGTCGATCGGATCTGCGGTCTTACTGCGGCAGCAGCACCTTGTCGATCACGTGGATCACGCCGTTGGTGGCGAGGATGTCGGCGGTGGTGACGTTGGCATCGTTCACGCGCACGGCAGCGGCGAATTTGCCGCCCGTGCCGTTCACACGCACGGTCTGGCCCTGCACGGTGGCCACATTGGTGACCGAGCCAAGCACGTCACCGGATTGCACCGCACCCGGAAGCACGTGGTAGGTCAGGATGCTGACCAGCTGGTCCTTGTTTTCGGGCAGCAGCAGGCTTTCGACCGTGCCCGCGGGCAGGGCGGCAAAGGCGGCATCGGTCGGTGCGAAGACGGTGAACGGACCGGGCGAACGCAGCGTCTCTTCCAGACCGGCGGCCTGAACCGCGGCCACCAGCGTATTGAAATTGCCGTTGGCAGCCGCGATATCAACAATATCGCTGCCTTGATCGGCGGGGGCGCAGGCGGTGAGGGCCGCGAGCGCGCCAGCGGCGAGGGTGGCCTTGAGGGCGGAACGTCTGTTCATGATCTGTCCTTTTTCAATATTGAATTGGGTCTCTGCAGTGCCAACGGGCGCTGCACCCCTGTCGTGCACCCGGGTATACGGCACAGGTGTGACATCAGATCACATCTCGCTGGATGGACTGGCTTTTTGAGCGGAAATACGCACAATGAGAGCGCTAACGTAATGGGCCGAATTGCCGTCAAATCAAAGGGTTTTCCGATGCGGCATCTGTTGACCCTGCGGGGTGAGCGGCGTAAACCCGCATAGACCCTGTTCGCCGCGGGGCAGCATGGTGCCATGGGCGCCGGTGCAGACAAAAGGAGCCAAGCCTTGGACGAGATGTTGCGGGAATACCTTCCGATCCTCATGTTTCTGGCCGTGGCCATCGGGCTGGGCCTTGTGCTGATCCTCGCCGCCGTCGTTCTGGCGGTGCGCAATCCGGACCCCGAGAAGGTCTCGGCCTATGAATGCGGGTTCAACGCCTTCGACGATGCGCGCATGAAATTCGATGTCCGCTTCTATCTGGTGTCGATCCTCTTCATCATCTTCGATCTGGAGATTGCCTTCCTCTTCCCCTGGGCGGTGGCCTTCAAGGACATCAGCATGGTGGGGTTCTGGTCGATGATGGTGTTTCTGGGCGTTTTGACAATCGGCTTTGCCTATGAATGGAAAAAGGGAGCGCTGGAATGGCAGTAGCCGCCGGAGCCAACGTTGCGGGCGTGGACCGCGACGTCGCCACGCAGGACCTGAACCGCGAATTGCAGGACAAGGGCTTCCTGCTGACCTCGACCGAGGACATCATCAACTGGGCGCGCACAGGATCGCTGCACTGGATGACATTCGGGCTCGCCTGCTGTGCGGTGGAGATGATGCACACCTCCATGCCGCGCTATGACCTGGAACGCTTTGGCACCGCGCCACGTGCGTCCCCGCGCCAGTCGGATCTGATGATCGTGGCGGGCACGCTGACCAACAAGATGGCGCCCGCGCTGCGCAAGGTCTACGACCAGATGCCCGAGCCGCGCTATGTGATTTCCATGGGCTCCTGTGCCAATGGCGGCGGCTATTACCACTATTCCTATTCGGTGGTGCGTGGCTGCGACCGCATCGTGCCCGTGGACGTCTATGTGCCCGGCTGTCCGCCGACGGCGGAGGCGCTGCTTTACGGTATCCTGCAGCTGCAACGCAAGATCCGCCGCACGGGGACGATTGTACGATGAGCGACGCACTCAAGGAACTAGGCGCCTATATCGAGGCCAAACGCGAGGATTGCGTGCTGGCCTGGGATGTGACCCATGACGAGCTGAACCTCGACGTGACCCTGTCGAATATCGCGGGGCTGGTGGAGTTCCTGAAGACGGACGCCACCTGCCAGTTCTCGACGCTGGTGGACATCACGGCGGTGGACTACACGGGCCGCGCCAAGCGCTTCGACGTGGTCTATCATCTGCTGTCGATGTATCAGAACCACCGCATTCGCCTGCGGGTCAGCATCCGCGAGGAGGCGATGGTGCCCTCGATCATCTCGGTGCATCCTTCGGCGAACTGGTTCGAGCGCGAGGTGTTCGACATGTTCGGCATCTTGTTCTCCGGCCACCCGGACCTGCGCCGCATCCTCACGGATTACGGCTTCCGCGGCTATCCGCTGCGCAAGGATTTCCCGACCACGGGCTATACGGAGGTGCGCTACGACGAGGCGCAGAAGCGCGTGGTCTATGAGCCGGTGAGCCTGGTGCAGGAGTACCGGCAGTTTGACTTTATGTCCCCCTGGGAGGGCGCGGAATACATTCTGCCGGGAGATGAAAAGCAGGAGGCGAAGTAATGGGTGGCTTCTGGTGGCTCATCCTTTCGGCGCTAACGGCGATCCCGATGGTCAAGCTGCTGCCGTTCTTCGGCATCAACAAGTATTGGGCCGCCGCCTGCCTGATCCCGCTGGGCACGATTGCCCTGCTGTGGTGGATGGGCCTGAAGCTGCAAGAGCTGGAGAAGCGGTGATGGATAGCTTGCCCATCATTAAAGCATCCTTTGGCCATCACTTTTGGTCAGCCCTGGCCAATCCTTTCGTGATCGTGGCGTTTTTCCTTGCAGGTATCTTTGTCGCTGAACGTACAAAGTTAAAAGATCTGTTGCCCGTCACCCTGTTTTTTGGTGGCTTGACTGTTTTTCTGGCGGTGGGCGCCTCAATTGGTTTTCAGAAGATTGATTTCAATGGTCAAGTTTTCAGTGGGGGACCAAGAGAGCAAGCAATTGCAATACTGGGCAGCGGCTTTGGGTCAACCACTGCGGTTGTCTTAAGTTTGACTCTAGGGCGCGTGGCTTGGCAAATGCGCAGCGGCAACACTATGGACGGAAGCTCAGAATGATGGACGGAAGCAAAGGCTTTGAAGACGCCCTGACGGGCGAGCAGAAGATCCGCAACTTCAACATCAACTTCGGGCCGCAACACCCGGCGGCGCACGGTGTGCTGCGGCTGGTGCTGGAGCTTGACGGCGAAATCGTGGAGCGGTGTGACCCGCACATTGGCCTGCTGCACCGCGGCACCGAAAAGCTGATGGAGAGCCGGACCTATCTGCAGAACCTGCCGTATTTCGACCGTCTCGACTACGTGGCGCCGATGAATCAGGAGCACGCCTGGTGCCTGGCCATCGAGAAGCTGACCGGCGTCGAGGTGCCTCGGCGCGCAAGCCTCATCCGCGTGCTCTTCTGCGAGATCGGGCGGGTGTTGAACCACCTGCTGAACATCACCACGCAGGCGATGGACGTGGGCGCGCTGACCCCGCCGCTCTGGGGCTTTGAAGAGCGCGAAAAGCTGATGATCTTCTACGAGCGGGCCTGCGGCGCGCGGCTGCACGCGGCCTATTTCCGGCCCGGCGGCGTGCATCAGGACCTCACGCCCGAGCTCATCGACGATATCGAGACCTGGGCCAAGGAGTTCCCGAAGGTCATGGCGGATATCGACGGGCTGCTGACGGAAAACCGCATCTTCAAACAGCGCAACGCCGATATCGGCATCGTGACCGAGGAGGACATCCTCGAATACGGCTTCTCGGGTGTGATGGTGCGCGGCTCGGGCCTTGCCTGGGATCTGCGCCGCGCGCAGCCCTACGAGTGCTACGACGAGTTCGAGTTCCAGATCCCCGTGGGCAAGAACGGCGACTGCTATGACCGGTACCTGGTGCGCATGGAAGAGATGCGCCAGTCGGTCCACATCATCCTGCAGGCGATCGAGAAGCTGCGCGCGCCGGACGGGCAGGGCGACATCCTTGCCCGGGGCAAGATCACGCCGCCGAGCCGGAAGGACATGAAACAGTCGATGGAGAGCCTGATCCACCACTTCAAGCTCTACACCGAAGGCTTCCACGTGCCGGAGGGCGAGGTCTATTGTGCGGTCGAAGCGCCGAAGGGCGAGTTCGGCGTGTATCTGGTGGCCGATGGCACCAACAAACCCTACCGCGCGAAACTGCGCGCCCCCGGCTTCCTGCATCTGCAGGCGATGGACCACATGTCGCGCGGGCACCAGCTGGCGGACGTGGCGGCGATCATCGGGACCATGGACGTGGTGTTCGGGGAGATTGACCGATGACCGGAAGGCTGATTGCGCTTGGCCTCTGCGTGACGCTGGCGCTTGTGCTGAAGTTTGCGGGCATCACCGGCACGCCGGGCGATCACGAGACGCAACAGGCAGACCGGTCGACCTGTGAAACACCCAAATACTGGACCCACCCAAGCCCCGACGCCGACTGCTATGAGGTGCCCACGATCTGCCCGAATGGTGGTCAGTGCGAGACGGCCCCGCGTCTCTGGACAAACACCAAACCGGAGAAGGCCGTTTACCGGCTCTGACGATATCGACGTGCCCCGCGGCACCTAAAGGACACCGACATGCTGCGCAGACTTCACCCTGACCAACCCGAAAGCTTCGCCTTCACGCCGGACAACCTCGCGTGGGCGGAGGGGCAGATCACGAAATATCCTGAGGGGCGGCAGGCCTCGGCCATCATTCCGCTGTTGTGGCGCGCGCAGGAGCAGGAAGGGTGGCTGTCGAAACCGGCCATCGAGACGGTCGCTGATATGTTGGGGCTGAGCTATATTCGCGCGCTGGAGGTGGCGACGTTCTACTTCATGTTCCAGCTGCAACCTGTTGGGAAAATTGCACATATTCAGGTTTGCGGGACGACGTCCTGCATGATTTGTGGGGCTGAGGACCTGGTGGCCGTCTGCAAGGAGAAGATCGCGCCGGAGCCGCATGCGCTCTCGGCGGATGGCAATTTTTCCTGGGAAGAGGTGGAGTGCCTCGGCTCCTGTTCGAATGCGCCGATGGCGCAGATCGGCAAGGATTACTACGAGGATCTGACCGCTGAACGCATGGGCGAGATCATCGACGAGCTGGCGGCGGGCAAGGTGCCCGTGCCGGGACCGCAGAACGGGCGCTATGCGGCGGAGCCGCTGAAAGGGCTGACCTCGCTGACCGAATACGACAGTGGCAAGACCCAGTACAACGCCTCGGTGCAGCTGGCGGTGGACATCGGCGATACGGTCAAGCGGATCGACGGTACCGAGGTGCCGCTGGTGATGCCGTGGCAAGGCAAGGCGGCCAATGTCGCCGAGGCCCCCCCGCGCAACGTGCGACCCGCGGACGGGGTGCCGGCGGATGCGACCGGGATCACCGAGCAGCAGGCGCAAGCGGCCTCCAAGGCCAAGCCGCCCTCGAAATCCGACCCCGCGGATGCAGTCGCCGCGCCTGTGGGAGAAAAGCCCGCGACGCTGGAGGCGGCGCGCGAGGGTGGCCCCGATGATCTGAAGCAGATCAAGGGGGTCGGGCCCAAGCTCGAGAAACTGCTGCACTCGCTGGGCTTTTTCCATTTCGACCAGGTCGCGGCCTGGACTGACGCGGAGGTCGCCTGGGTCGATGAGAACCTTGAAGGCTTCAAGGGCCGGGTCAGCAGAGACAACTGGGTCCAGCAGGCCCGCGATCTGGCCCAGGACACGGCCACCTGAAATTTCCAAAAGCGCAAAAAGCTGATTAGAATGAGAGTCTGAACGGACGACCAACAGGAAAAGAGGGACGGGATGGACAACAACGAAGGTATGATCGGCATGGCTCTGGGCAGCTGGCTCGTGGCCTTGGCGGGAGGTGTTTTGGCGGCGGTGCTGCTGATGGTGCTCGGCGACTGGGGCTTTATGCAGGGCGCCTTCGCGGGCTTTGTTGTCTGGATCGTCTTCGGGGCGATCATCAGCTGGATCATGACGCGGCCGTTGCCCGGCCCGGCGACTCTGTCGTCGGACGCCGCTGCACAGGAGGCCCCCGCCGCGGCCCCGGCGCCCGCCGCCACCACGGCCGCAGCAGACGCGCCCAAGGTGCAGCCCTCCAAACGGCTGGCCGGGGAGGAAGAGCTGGCGGCGCGCAAGGGCGACTGGAAGTATGAGAAGGACGCCGAGGCGGAGGGGGTGGCCAAGCCCGAGAAGACAGTCGCGAAGACGGCAGCGCCGGCCACGTCGGATACGGATCGTCCGGCGGCGCTGACCGATGGCCCGCGAGACGGCGGTGCGGATGATCTCAAGAAGATCAGCGGCGTGGGACCGAAGCTGGAAGAGACATTGAACAGCTTGGGCATCTGGCATTTCGATCAGGTCGCCTCGCTGACCAAGGACGACATCGCCTGGGTCGATGAGCGGCTGCGGTTCAAGGGCCGGATCGAGCGGGACGACTGGGTCGGTCAGGCCAAGAAGCTGGCCAGCGGCGGATAGGCCGCCGGAACGAAACGGAAGAACGGAAAGGCAGAACTGATCGTGAGTGCGCAGGATCAGGACAGGCAGGCGCAGGAGCGCGCGCTGGCCGCCAAGGGGCGGCTGGTCAGCCTTGTGATCGTGGGCACCATGGTGCTGTGGCTGCTGGCGCTGTGGCTGGGCCCGAAACTGGGCATGCCCGGGCGGTACGCCTTTCTTTTCGATTTTGCGGCATTGGCGGGGCTCTTCTGGGCCCTGGTGGTGTCTTTACAGATACGGCGCGCGCGCAAGGCCGCGCGCGGCAACGAGTGAGAGGGGAAGCGCAATGCTTCAGGACAAGGACCGGATCTTTACCAATCTCTACGGCATGCATGACCGCACGCTGAAGGGCGCGCAGCAGCGTGGCCATTGGGACGGCACGGCGGACATCATCAAGAAGGAGCGGGACTGGATCGTGGACCAGATGAAAGCCTCCGGTCTGCGCGGGCGCGGGGGGGCGGGCTTCCCCACGGGGCTGAAGTGGTCCTTCATGCCCAAGGAAAGTGACGGGCGGCCTGCCTATCTGGTGGTGAATGCGGACGAATCCGAGCCCGGCACCTGCAAGGACCGCGAGATCATGCGGCACGACCCGCATACGCTGGTCGAGGGCTGTTTGATCGCGTCTTTCGCGATGAACGCGCATGCTTGCTATATCTACATCCGCGGCGAATACATCCGCGAGAAAGAGGCGCTGCAGGCTGCGATTGACGAGGCCTATGACGCGGGGTTGGTCGGCAAGAACGCGGCGGGGTCCGGCTGGGACTTTGACCTTTACCTGCACCACGGGGCGGGGGCCTATATCTGCGGCGAGGAGACGGCGCTTCTGGAAAGCCTCGAAGGCAAGAAGGGCATGCCGCGCATGAAGCCGCCGTTCCCTGCGGGGGCGGGCCTCTACGGTTGCCCGACCACGGTGAACAACGTGGAATCGATTGCCGTGGTGCCGACGATCCTGCGGCGGGGGCCGGAGTGGTTTGCGGGCTTTGGCCGGGCAAACAATGCGGGCACCAAGCTCTTTGCCGTGTCGGGCCATGTGAACACCCCCTGCGTGGTCGAAGAGGCGATGTCGATCACCTTCGAGGAGCTGATCGAGACCCATTGCGGCGGCATTCGCGGCGGGTGGGACAACCTCAAGGCGGTGATCCCGGGCGGGTCCTCGGTGCCGTGCATTCCGGGCAAGGACATGCGCGAGGCGATCATGGATTTCGATTACCTGCGCGAACAGCGCTCGGGCCTCGGCACGGCGGCGGTGATCGTGATGGACAACTCCACGGATGTGATCAAGGCGATCTGGCGGCTGTCGAAGTTCTACAAGCATGAAAGCTGCGGGCAATGCACGCCCTGCCGCGAGGGCACCGGCTGGATGATGCGCGTGATGGACCGGCTGGTCACGGGCGAGGCGGAGGTCGAGGAGATCGACATGCTGCTCGACGTGACGAAACAGGTCGAAGGCCACACGATCTGTGCGCTTGGTGACGCGGCGGCCTGGCCGATCCAGGGCCTCATTCGCCATTTCCGCGACGAGATCGAGGACCGCATCAAGCACAAGCGCACGGGCCGCGTGAGCGCGGTGGCGGCGGAGTAGGTCGATGCAGCCGGCGGGGCACCATCTGGCGGAGTTCAACCTCGGCACGCTCCTGTACGATTGGGACGATCCGCGCGTGGCGGATTTCGTGAACGGGCTGGACCTTGTCAACGGGATTGCGCAACGCAGCCCCGGCTTTGTCTGGATGATGGACGGTGACGCCATGGAGGCGGCGCAGGCCGATCCGCAAGGCCCGCTTGGGGGGAACCCGCGCACGGCCTCGACGCTGTCGGTCTGGGAGGACGTGGCGCGCCTGGAGCACTTTGTCTGGAACACCGTGCATAAACAGTTCTACGACCGCAAAGAGGAATGGTACGGCGCCGTCGAAACCCTGCGGCTGGTGATGTGGTGGGTGCCGGTGGGGCACAAACCCTCCATCGACGAGGCGATGGCGCGGTTTCAGCTGCTGGAGCGGCAGGGCGAGAGCGGCGAGGCGTTTGGCTGGGCCCACCTGAAGGACGCGCAGCTTTGGAAGGACAAGCGGTGCGGGGCTGCGGCATGATGCACGCGCGCCGTCTCCCGCCGGCCTGGGCCGTGACGAGTGCTGCGACGCTGGCGCTGGCGGCCTGCGGACAGGTGGGGATCGCGCCGCAGGGCACGCCCTCGGACATCTTCGGGACGACAGCGGGCGGGGGCCCCTCGCTCAACTATATCTATGACGAGATCGTGCCGCTCTCGGCGGCGGGATATATCTCGGACAATTGCGATGACATCGCCTTCAGCCAGATCGAGGAAGAGCGGATGTTGCGCGCCTTGAAGGAGCGCGTGCTGGACGACGGCATCACGCCGAACCAGATGGACGCGATCTTCCGGGGGCTGGATGGCAATCAGGAGTTTCAGCGGCGGTTGGCGGCGGATCAGACCGCCTATATCCGACGCTGGCGGCTGGATGAGGAGGACCCCGAGACCTTCTGCGCGGCGGGCAAGGCGGAGCTTGCCGCGGGCAGCAGGGTCGGGCGGTTTCTCATCGATAGAGAGAGGGAGGGCTAGCGGATGCAGGGATATCATCTCGCCGAGCTGAATGTGGGCCGATTGGTGGCGCCGATGGATGATCCGCGCGTGGCGGAGTTTGTCGACAATATCGACCGGATCAATGGCCTGGGCAAACGCATGCCCGGGTTTGTCTGGATGATGGAGGGCTCGGGCAGCCCGGGCAATCTGGAGAATGCCATCGGGGGCGATGCGCAGTTCGTGCCCAACCTCAGCGTCTGGGAGAGCGTGGAGCAGCTGGAGACTTTTGTCTGGGGCACGCTGCACAAGCAGTTTTACGAACGCCGGGCGGAGTGGTTCGAGGTGCTTGGAGAGATGCATTTTGTCATGTGGTGGGTGCCGGAAGGCCATCGCCCGACGCTGGACGAGGCGCTGGCGCGGCTCGAGCATCTCAACACCCATGGTGACAGCGACCATGCCTTTGGCTGGGCGCATCTGAAGGAGGCACGCCAATGGCAGGGCAACCGATGTGCGCCGGTGGCGGCGGAGTAGAGGCATGAGACCGGTATACGCAGTTTTGATGATAGCGGGGCTGCTCGCGGCCTGTGGCAGCGGGGCGGAGGACATCGCCTTTGACGGGCAATTCTACCGCACCGGCATCAGTGATCTCGATGAGCGGCACAAGTTCCAGGTGACCGCATCGCCTGTTTCGGCCTCGCTCGAGGGGGCGCGCGAGGCGGCGCGCTATGAGGCGACGGTGTTTTGTGTGAACGAATATGGCAGCTCGGCCATCGAGTGGGTCGTGGGCCCCGACGATGCGGATGAGGTGTTGCCGATTTCCAATGACACGCTGACGCTGGAAGGGGCCTGTCCGCAGTGATCCGCCAGCCGTCATATCCCTGCTATTGCATAGCAATGGGCCGGCACCCCATCTCGGGGGGGACTGGGCGCATGCTGTGCCCTGCAGGAGGTTGGATATGAGGAAAACAGTTGTTTCACTGATGCTTGCGGGTTTGCTGGCCGCGCCGGTCAGCGCGCTGGCCAAGCCGCCGCTGAGAGATGTGAAGCCCATCGACGACGGGCTCTTTGCCATCGGGCTGGCGGATCAGATCCGCAAGAATTGCCCGCAGATTTCGGCACGTATCCTGCCGGCGCTTTCTGCATTGCAGAATTTGAACCAAACGGCGAAGGACATGGGCTATACTCAGGCGGAGATTGACGCCCATGTGGACTCGGACGCCGAGAAGGACCGGCTGCGTGCCCGGGCGGCGCAATACATGGCGTCGAAGGATTTGAAGACGGATCAGGCGGGCTATTGCGCGCTTGGCAAAGAGGAAATCGCGCGGAACAGCACGGTGGGCGTGCTGCTGCGGGCAGAGGAATAGGGCGCGCGGCAACGATGCCAGCGCACCAGAGCTAAAGGCGAGTGATATGAGCGACTTACGCAAGGTTGTCATTGACGGAAGCGAGATCGAGGTGGATGGCGCCATGACGCTGATCCAGGCCTGCGAGGAGGCCGGGATCGAGATCCCGCGCTTTTGTTATCACGAGCGGCTGACCATTGCGGGCAACTGCCGCATGTGCCTGGTTGAGGTTGTGGGCGGGCCGCCGAAACCTGCCGCCTCCTGTGCGATGCAGGTGAAGGATCTGCGCCCAGGCCCGGAAGGCCAGCCGCCGGTGGTGAAGACCAATTCGCCCATGGTCAAGAAGGCCCGCGAAGGGGTGATGGAGTTCCTGCTCATCAACCACCCGCTCGATTGTCCGATCTGCGATCAGGGTGGTGAATGCGATCTGCAGGACCAGGCGATGGCTTACGGCGTCGATTTCTCACGCTACCGCGAACCGAAGCGCGCGACCGAAGATCTAGATCTTGGCCCGCTGGTCGAGACCCACATGACGCGCTGCATCTCCTGCACGCGCTGTGTGCGCTTCACCACCGAAGTGGCGGGCATTCACCAGATGGGCCAGACGGGCCGTGGCGAGGATGCGGAGATCACCAGCTATCTCGGGCAGACGCTCGACAGCAATTTACAGGGCAATATCATCGACTTGTGCCCCGTGGGCGCGCTGGTCTCGAAGCCTTACGCCTTTACCGCGCGGCCCTGGGAGTTAACCAAGACCGAGAGCGTGGACGTGATGGATGCGCTTGGCTCGAACATCCGGGTAGATACCAAGGGGCGGGAAGTGATGCGCTTTCTGCCGCGCAATCATGATGGCGTCAATGAGGAGTGGATCTCCGACAAGACCCGCTTTGTCTGGGACGGGTTGCGGCGACAACGGCTCGACAAGCCGTACATTCGCGAGAACGGAAAGCTGCGGCCTGCAAGCTGGCCCGAGGCTTTGACGGCGGCGGCCAATGCGATGGCCGGTAAGTCTGTGGCGGGGCTCATCGGGGATCTCGTTCCGGTTGAGGCGGGGTACGCGCTGAAACAGCTGCTCGAAGGGCAGGGCGGCGTTGTGGAATGCCGCACCGATGGGGCCAAGCTGCCTGCGGGCAACCGCTATGGCTATGTCGGAAACGCCTCCATCGAAGAGATCGATGAGGCGACGCATTTCATGCTTGTCGGCACTGATCCAAGCATCGAGGCCCCGGTTCTCAATGCCCGGATTCGCAAGGCCTGGCTGAAGGGTGCCCGCATCGGCGTGGTCGGACCAGCGGTCGATTTGACCTATGAGTATCATCACTATGGCAAGGGTCGTGACGGGCTGCACGCATGGGATAGTGAGACTGTCGAGGACGTTCTTGATAAGCCGAAGATCCTGATTGTCGGGCAGGGCGCGCTGACCGGTGAGGACGGCGCGGCGGTGCTCGGCAAGGTCCACGCCTTCGCAGAGCGCAGCAATTCCAAGGTGTTGGTGCTGCATACTGCGGCCAGCCGCGTGGGCGCCATGGACATTGATGCCACCTGCGATGGTGGCATCGAGAGCGCGCTACAGGCAGAGGTGATCTATAACCTCGGGGCCGATGAGATCGACGTTCCTGCAGGGCCCTTCGTGATCTACCAGGGCAGCCACGGCGACCGGGGCGCACATCGGGCGGATATCATTCTGCCGGGCGCGGCCTATACCGAGGAGCCGGGGCTGTTCGTGAACACCGAAGGGCGTCCGCAATTGGCGCTGCGCGCGGGCTTTGCACCGGGGCAGGCCAAGGAAAACTGGGCGATCCTGCGGGCGCTGTCTGCAGAGATGGGTGCGCAGCTGCCCTTCGACAGCATCGCGCAGCTGCGGCAGGCGCTGGTCAAAGACGTGCCGCATCTGGGTCAGATCGACGCCGTGCCCGAAAACGAGCGGCAGCCGCTGGAGCGCGGCGCGCTTGGGTCCGGCGACTTCCACAGTGCCGTCGCGGACTTCTACCTGACCAACCCGATTGCCCGCGCGTCCGAACTGATGGCGGAGCTTTCGGCCAATGCAAAGGCCCGCCGACAGGAGGCGCTGGCCGCGGAATGAGAGCTGCTGTGCTGAGCGCTGCCATGATCCTTGCCGCCTGTACCGAACAGGCCCCTTTGGCGTCCGACTTCGTGCCGGATTATCTTGGCGCGGACATCCGGCAGCTGGCCGGTGATCTTGTGCAGGTCGAGGCGCGCATGACCAAGGCGGGAACCGCGGCCAATGTCTTTGAATACGCGGATTGTGCTGTGGCGTCTTTCATGCAGCAGGATGCTGTGCCATATGCGCGCTACGTGCGGTCGAATTTCGACAGAGAGGGTGGCGTGTGGGCCGCAGATGTTGTTTACATCACCTCGTCAGAGCGACCGCGGGGCATTCGGGTGATCGACGCCGCGGCGGTCACCGCTCACTGCAGGCAAAAACGCATTCCCACGGTGTGAGGACCTATGGCTGATTTCTTTACCACCCCGGGCGGCATCGCCGTGATTATCCTGGCGCAAGTGCTTGCGGTTGTGGGCTTTGTCATGGTTTCGCTGCTGTTCCTGGTCTATGGCGACCGCAAGATCTGGGCCGCCGTGCAGATGCGGCGCGGTCCGAATGTGGTGGGCACCTTCGGGTTGTTGCAGACCGTGGCGGATGCGCTGAAATATGTGGTGAAAGAGGTGGTGGTGCCTGCGGGTGCGGATAAGACCGTCTTCATGCTGGCGCCGATGACATCCTTCGTGCTGGCGCTGATTGCCTGGGCGGTGATCCCGTTCAACGAGACATGGGTGTTGAGCGACATCAACGTGGCGATCCTCTTTGTCTTTGCCGTCTCCTCGCTGGAGGTTTACGGCGTGATCATGGGCGGTTGGGCCTCGAACTCAAAGTATCCGTTCCTCGGGTCATTGCGCTCGGCGGCGCAGATGATCTCCTACGAGGTGTCGCTGGGGCTGATTATCATCGGAGTGATCATCTCGACCGGGTCCATGAACTTCGGCGGCATCGTGGCCGCACAGGACGGGCCTTACGGCTTCTTCAGCTGGTACTGGCTGCCGCATTTCCCGATGGTGTTCCTGTTCTTCATCAGCTGTCTGGCCGAGACCAATCGCCCGCCTTTCGATTTGCCGGAAGCGGAATCCGAACTCGTCGCGGGCTATCAGGTGGAGTATTCCTCGACGCCCTTCCTGCTCTTCATGGCCGGTGAATATATCGCTATCTTCCTGATGTGCGCACTGACCACGCTGCTCTTCTTTGGCGGCTGGCTGTCACCCATTCCGGGCCTGCCCGATGGCGCGCTGTGGATGGTCGCCAAGATGGGCTTCTTCTTCTTCCTCTTTGCGATGGTCAAGGCGATCACGCCCCGCTACCGCTACGACCAGCTGATGCGGCTGGGTTGGAAGGTTTTCCTGCCGTTTTCCCTCGTCTGGGTGGTCTTCGTGGCCTTTGCTGCCAAGTTCGACTGGTTCTGGGGCGCTTATGCGCGCTGGGGGATGGGTGGATGATGTGACCGAGCAAAACGATGATCTGCGAGAGCGGGCAATTATTGAGATTGGCAGCAAGCGAGTCATTCTCGAACCATACTCGCGCTCGGTCTACAAACTCGAAGTCGATGGAAAAGTAGTCGCGGAGTATCACGCAGCTAGACCACCAATTGTAGAAGCGATGAACTATCTCAACAAATCGTCCGATTTCAACGCTGCTGAGATTAGTGCCGCCATGAAAAACCCAGGTTGGACATCGGTTGATGTTGATTTAGGGCCGAAGGAGGACTGATGACACAGATCGACTACACCCGCGCCGCCAAGTATTTCCTGCTGCAGGATTTCTGGGTCGGCATGAAACTGGGGCTGAAGTACTTCTTCGGCAAGAAGGCCACGCTGAACTACCCGCATGAGAAGGGGCCGCTTTCTCCGCGCTTCCGGGGCGAGCATGCGCTGCGGCGCTATCCCAACGGCGAGGAACGCTGCATTGCCTGCAAGCTTTGCGAGGCGATCTGCCCGGCGCAGGCGATCACCATTGATGCGGAGCCGCGCGAGGACGGCTCGCGCCGCACCACGCGCTATGACATCGACATGACCAAATGCATCTACTGCGGCTTCTGTCAGGAGGCCTGCCCGGTGGATGCGATTGTCGAAGGGCCGAACTTCGAGTTCTCTACCGAGACGCGCGAGGAGCTCTACTACGACAAGGAAAAGCTGCTGGCCAACGGCGAGCGCTGGGAGGCCGAGATCGCCCGCAACCTGGAACTGGATGCGCCTTACAGATGACCACTTCCGACGCATATCAACGCGGCAAGGCGATGGCGGAGGCCACCAATCCGGGCATTGAGGATGCGCTGGCCGCGCGCTATGACGCCATCCTGCCGGGGTTTTCCACCTCGATGATGGAAGTGGCGTTTGGGCACTATTACACCCGCGAAGGGTTGGACGACCGGACGCGGTATCTCGCAACGGTCGCTGCTTTGGCGGCTTTGGGCGGGCAGACGGGCCCGCAGCTGAAGGTGCACATCCGCAATGCCCTGCGATCGGGTGCGAGCCAGCGCGAGGTGGCCGAAGTGATCAACCAGATGGCGCTTTACGGCGGCTTTCCGGCGATGATCAACGCGCTCAACTCCGCCCTTGAGGTCTTCGAGGAGGAGGCCGCATGAGCGACGCAAAGAACCCCTTCGAAGGCGCGAACCCTTTTGCAGCCATGTTCACGCAGGCGCAGGAGATGGCGAAAGCCTTCCCGGCGATGGAGGCCTTCACGCCCAAGGGGTTCGAGAAGATGATGGGCACGATGCCCAAAGAGATGATGGAAATGATGTTCGGCAACGCGCTGAACGAGGGCTCACTGGATGCGCGCACGCGCATGCTGCTGACGCTGGCGGGGCTGACCATGCAGGGCGCGCAGAACGATGTGGCCTTCAGGCAGGCGGTGCGCCACGCGCTCGAAGCCGGAGCCAGCGAGCAGCATATCGTCGAGACCATTGGCCAGATGTCGATGTTCGCGGGCCTGCCGGCGATGACGCGGGCACTGGAACTGGCGCAGCAAGTGCTGGACGAAGGAAAGGACGAGGAATGACGGTTTTTGCCTTTTATCTCTTTGCGATCAGCGTGATCGCGGGCGGGCTCTTCACGGTCATCAGCCGTAACCCGGTGCATTCCGTACTCTGGCTGATCCTCGCGTTCCTTTCCTCGGCCGGACTTTTCGTGCTTCTGGGGGCTGAGTTTGTCGCCATGCTGCTGATCATTGTCTACGTCGGCGCGGTTGCGGTCTTGTTCCTTTTCGTGGTGATGATGCTGGATGTGGATTTCGCCGAGCTGAAGGCTGAGATGGCGAAATACATGCCGCTCGCACTGCTCATCGGAGTGGTGATCCTGCTGCAGTTCGTGATGGCCTTTGGGTCGTGGGAAGCCAATGCCGCGGCAGAGGGCTTCCGTGCGAACGTGACGCCGGTGGACCGGCACAACACCGAGGCGCTGGGGATGATCCTCTATGATCAGTACTTCCTGCTCTTCCAGCTGGCGGGGCTGATCCTGCTGGTGGCGATGATCGGGGCGATTGTGCTGACGCTGCGCCACCGGTCGGATGTGAAGCGGCAGGATGTGGTCGCGCAGATGATGCGCGACCCGGCGACGGCCATGGAGCTGAAGGACGTGAAGCCGGGGCAGGGCTTGTAATGGAGGGCGACCAGATTGCCATTCTGGTGGCTGTAGCGGTCGCGGTGCTCGCGGCATTTGGATATTTCAACCGGCGCTGAGGCCGGCAAGGACAAGACGATGGGGCAAGTTATCAATACACCATGGGGAGCGCTGACGCCCGCTAAACCATCGGCTGTGTTTGGAAATGAGGGCAGCGGCGGGTCGCGGGCGTCGCGCGAAGCGTCCGCCCGCGGGGGCGGTCGGGCGCTGCCCGGTGGTGCCCACCGGGCATTGACTTTGGGTTTTGCGCTCTTGGTCTCAACGCCCCTATACGCCCTCTCGGTCGAGGACTGCACCCGCACCACCCATATCAGCCACGGCGGCGAGGCCGACCACTGGGATCTGGGCGAGGGTCGCGTGATATGGCGCGACTGGTGGTCTCAGGAAGGCTCGGCCACCGATATCACGGTGATGGATTGCGCGCCGGGCATGGCGCTGCGCTTGCGCGCGGCGGAAGAGAACATGAACGCGCGCTTTCCATTCGACCGGGTGGAAGATGCGCTGAAGGTCATTGCCAAACACGAATCCGGCGCGCGGGTGTTCGCGACGCTCGAGCGGATGGCGGACGAGCTGGATGATTTCACCCGTGATGTGCGGATCGAGACGCTGAGTGATGAAACATGTGCCTGTGCGGCCTTTTACCCGGATGCGCGCGGCGACAAGACGGAATTTGTGCTGGGCTGAGGCACGGCAAGAGAAGACAGGCGGGATGCATCCCGGAGGGGCGACATGATCGGACTTGAACATTACCTGATAGTGGCGGCGACGCTCTTTGTCATCGGCATCTTCGGGCTGTTTCTGAACCGCAAGAACATCATCATTCTGTTGATGAGCATTGAGCTAATGCTGCTGGCGGTGAACATCAATCTGGTGGCTTTCTCCAGCTTCCTCGACGATCTGGTGGGGCAGGTGTTTACGCTCTTCGTGCTCACGGTGGCGGCGGCAGAGGCGGCGATTGGTCTGGCCATTCTGGTCTGTTTCTTCCGCAACCGCGGCACCATCGCCGTGGAAGACGTCAATGTGATGAAGGGGTGACGCAGTGAGCATCGCACTTGAATATATCTGGCTGCTTCCGGTCGCGATTGGTGTGTTTGGCGTGTACCACGTCGCGATGAATGATTTGGGGTCGTCGGACCCGAAGGCAAAGACCAAAGGATAACCTGACCATGGAAACCATCATCCTCTTTGCCCCGCTGGTCGGCGCGCTTTTGTGCGGGTTTGGCTGGCGTATCTTTGGCGAGACGGCGGCGATGTGGATTGCGACCTCGCTGCTCTTTGTTTCGGCAATTCTCAGCTGGGTTGTTTTCCTGACGTTTGACGGCACCACCGAGCAGATCCAGATCCTGCGCTTCATCGAAAGCGGGACGCTCAGCACCGATTGGGCGATAAGGCTCGACCGGCTGACCGCAGTCATGCTGATTGTGATCACGACGGTGTCGAGCCTCGTGCACCTTTATTCCTTTGGCTACATGGCCCATGATCCGCAGTGGAAAGACGGTGAGGTATATAAGCCGCGCTTCTTCGCCTATCTGAGCTTCTTCACCTTCGCGATGCTGATGCTGGTGACCGCCGATAACTTGGTTCAGATGTTCTTTGGTTGGGAAGGCGTGGGCGTCGCCTCCTACCTGCTGATCGGGTTCTACTATCGCAAACCCTCCGCCAATGCGGCGGCCATCAAGGCCTTTGTGGTCAACCGGGTCGGCGATTTCGGCTTTGCGTTGGGGATCTTTGCGCTGTTCTTCCTGACGGATTCGATCAATTTCGACGATGTCTTTGCCGCCGCACCCGATCTGGCCGAGACGCAGCTGACCTTCCTGTGGTCCGAGTGGAACGCGGCCAATCTGGTGGCCTTCCTGCTGTTCATCGGGGCGATGGGCAAATCAGCGCAGTTGATCCTGCACACCTGGCTGCCCGATGCGATGGAAGGCCCGACGCCGGTCTCCGCGCTCATTCACGCGGCGACCATGGTGACGGCGGGGGTCTTCCTCGTCTGCCGCATGTCGCCGATCATGGAGTTTGCACCCGAGGCGATGATGTTCGTGACTGTGCTCGGGGCTGCGACCGCCTTTTTTGCCGCGACGGTGGGGTTGGTGCAGACCGACATCAAACGCGTGATCGCCTATTCGACCTGCTCGCAGCTGGGCTATATGTTCGTGGCGGCGGGCGTTGGCGCCTACTCGGTGGCGATGTTCCACCTCTTCACCCACGCGTTCTTCAAGGCGATGCTGTTCCTTGGCGCGGGCTCGGTCATCCACGGGATGCACCACGAGCAGGACATGATGAACTATGGCGGGCTGCGCAAGAAGCTGCCCTACACCTTCTGGGCCATGCTGATCGGAACGCTGGCGATCACCGGGGTGGGTATCCCGCTCACCGGTTGGATCGGGTTCGCGGGCTTTGCCTCGAAGGACGCGGTGATCGAGAGCGCCTATGCGGCGATGCCCGGCGGCTTTGCCTTCTGGGCGCTGGTGATCGCGGCGCTGTTTACCTCCTTCTACTCCTGGCGGCTGATGTTCCTGACCTTCTGGGGCGCGCCGCGTGGCGACAAGCACACCCATGAGCACGCGCATGAAAGCCCGATGACCATGATCTTGCCGCTGGGCGTCCTGGCGCTCGGCTCGATCTTCGCGGGGGCCATCTGGTACTCGAGCTTCTTCGGCAAGCAGAACGAGGTGATCACCTTCTTTGGCGGTCACTATGAAGAGCCAAGCGACGAGATCAAAGCCGCGGTTGCGGAGCGCAGCCCGAAGGCGTCCGAGCTTCACTATGTCATGGAAGACCCGCCCGGGGGCGCGGGCATCTACATCGCACCCGAGAACACCGTGCTGCATGAGGCGCATTACGTGCCCACTTGGGTGAAGCTCTCACCTTTCATTGCAATGGTGCTTGGGTTTGTGGTGGCCGTCTGGTTCTACATTGTGAACCCCGAGATGCCGAAGCGTCTGGCCGAGAACCAGCGGCCTCTGTACCTGTTCCTGAAGAACAAGTGGTATTTCGATGAGATCTACGACGTGATCTTCGTGGGCCCCGCCAAGTGGATCGGCCGCTTCCTCTGGAGACGCGGTGACGGTGATGTGATCGACGGCGGTCTGAACGGTGTGGCCATGGGGATCATCCCCTTCTTCACCCGCCTCGCGGGCCGCGCGCAGTCCGGCTACATCTTCACCTACGCCTTTGCCATGGTGATCGGCATCGCGGTGCTGGTCACATGGATGTCGCTCTCCGGGGGAGCCAACTGATGGACAACCTGCTTTCCATTGTGACCTTCATTCCGGCGGTTGCGGCGCTGATCCTGCTGATCTTCCTGCGCGGGGATGACGAAGCGGCGAACCGCAATGCCAAGTGGCTGGCGATGGCGGCGACGACGATGACCTTCCTGGTGTCGCTGTTCATTCTGGCCGAGTTCGACCCGAATGATACCGGCTTCCAGTTTGTGGAAGAGGCGCCGTGGCTCTTGGGCCTGCAATACAAGATGGGGGTCGACGGCATCTCGGTGCTGTTTGTCATGCTGACCACCTTCATGATGCCGCTGGTGATTGCGGCGTCGTGGAATGTGGAAACCCGCGTCAAAGAATATATGATTGCGTTTTTGCTGCTGGAGACGCTGATGCTGGGCGTCTTCATGGCGCTCGATCTGGTGCTGTTCTACCTGTTCTTCGAGGCCGGGCTCATCCCGATGTTCCTGATCATCGGTATCTGGGGCGGGGCGAACCGGATCTATGCCAGCTTCAAGTTCTTCCTCTACACCTTCCTCGGCTCGGTGCTGATGTTGGTGGCGATGGTGGGCATGTTCGCCGAAGCGGGCACCACCGACATCGAGCAGCTGCTGATCCACCAGTTCGACTTCGAGACGTTCAGCATTGCCGGTGTGACCATCGTCGGCGGGTTCCAGACTTTGCTGTTCCTGGCGTTCTTTGCGAGCTTTGCGGTCAAGATGCCGATGTGGCCGGTGCACACCTGGCTGCCCGATGCGCACGTGCAGGCGCCCACCGCAGGGTCGGTGGTGCTGGCCGCGATCCTGCTGAAGATGGGCGGCTATGGCTTCCTGCGCTTCTCGCTGCCGATGTTCCCGGTGGGGGCGGAGGTTCTGACGCCGCTGGTGCTGTGGATGTCGGCGATTGCGATTGTCTACACCTCGCTGGTGGCACTGGTGCAGGAGGACATGAAGAAGCTGATCGCCTATTCCTCGGTCGCGCACATGGGGTTTGTGACCATGGGGATTTTTGCCGCGAACCAGCAAGGCGTCGATGGGGCGATCTTCCAGATGATCAGCCACGGGTTTATCTCGGGCGCGCTATTCCTCTGTGTGGGCGTGATCTATGACCGGATGCACACGCGTGAGATCGATGCTTACGGCGGCCTCGTGAACCGGATGCCGGCCTATGCGCTGATCTTCATGCTCTTCACGATGGCGAATGTGGGGCTGCCGGGCACCTCCGGGTTTGTGGGGGAATTCCTGACGCTGATGGCGGTCTTCCAAGTCAATACCTGGGTGGCGGCTGTGGCGACCACCGGAGTGATTTTCTCCGCGGCTTATGCGCTCTGGCTCTACCGCCGGGTGGTGATGGGGGATCTGATCAAGGAGAGCCTGCGCTCGATCACCGATATGACCCCGCGCGAGCGCTGGATCTTTGCGCCGCTGGTGGCGATGACCTTGCTGCTGGGGGTCTATCCCGCGCTGGTGCTGGATATCACCGGGCCCGCGGTGGCCAATCTGGTCTCAAATTACGACACGGCGCTGGCCGCGGCTGAGGCCGCCAACCAGCTGGCGTCGAACTGAAGGAACACGCGATGACCCCCGCTGATCTGACCCTTGTGCTGCCGGAAATCCTGCTCGCGGTTTATGCGATGGGGATGCTGCTGGTGGCGGTCTACACCACCAAGGACGGGCTCGCCTCGACGCTGGTCTGGATGACGGCGGGCGTGATGATCGCGCTCGCGGCCTGGATCGGCGCCACGGGTGAGGGTGCGCGGAGTGCCTTCAACGGGATGCTGATGATCGACGGCTTTGCGCGCTTTGCGAAGGTCACGATCCTGTTGGCCGCCGCTGCGGTTCTGATGATGTCCGAAGCCTACATGAAGCAGCGGGACCTTTTGCGGTTCGAGTATCCGCTGCTGGTGGCCTTGAGTGCCGTCGGCATGATGGTCATGGTGTCGGCCAATGACCTGATGGCGCTTTACATGGGGTTGGAGCTGCAATCGCTGGCGCTTTACGTGGTGGCCTCGCTGCGCCGGGATTCCGTGAAATCGACCGAGGCGGGGCTGAAGTACTTCGTGCTGGGCGCGCTGTCCTCAGGCCTGCTGCTCTATGGCGCGTCGCTGGTCTATGGCTATGCAGGCACCACGCTCTTTTCCGGCATTATCGAGACGGCGCAAGAGGGCGAGGTCTCGCTTGGGTTGCTCTTTGGTCTGGTGTTCCTGATGGCCGGCATGGCGTTCAAGGTCTCTGCAGTGCCCTTCCACATGTGGACGCCGGATGTCTACGAAGGCTCTCCGACCCCTGTTACGGCGTTCTTTGCCACCGCGCCGAAAGTGGCGGCGATGGCGCTCTTTGCGCGCGTGCTGCATGACGCCTTCGGCAATGCGGTCAGCGACTGGAGCCAGATCGTGGCGCTGTTGTCGGTGCTCTCGATGTTCTTGGGCGCCGTGGCGGCGATCGGTCAGACCAACATCAAACGGCTGATGGCGTTTTCGTCGATTGCCCATATGGGCTATGCGCTGATGGGTCTGGCCGCCGGCACCGTGCTCGGCGTGCAGGCGATGCTGATCTATATGGCGATTTACGTGACCATGAACGTGGGCACCTTCGCCTTTATCCTGATGATGGAGAAGGACGGGCAGCCGGTGACGGATATCGGGGCGCTGAACATGTATGCCAAGCGCGAGCCGGGCAAGGCGCTGGCGATGCTGGTGCTGCTCTTCTCGCTCGCGGGTGTGCCGCCGATGCTGGGGTTCTTCGGCAAGTTCTATGTCTTGCGCGCGGCCTATGAGGCCGGGCTGGCGTGGCTTGCGGTGGCCGGTGTGATCGCCTCGGTGATCGGGGCTTACTACTACCTGCGCATCGTCTTCTACATGTACTTCGGTGACGAGGCGGAGGAGGGCATTGACGGAGGCGGTTCACCGCTGCTGTCAGGGTTCCTCATGGCCTCGGCGGTGATCATGGTGCTGGGCATCGTGAATATGTTCGGGGTCGAGTCCGCGGCCGCCGCCGCTGCGGCGATGCTCGTCAACTGAACCCCTTGGCGCGCATGGCTGACCGACCCTCCCGGGGGCGCGTTTTCCGCCACAAGACACCATGATGGCATGGCCGGACGGATATGGCCGGGTGATCCTGCAACAGGTCGGCTCCACACTGGATGAGGCGGTGCGGCTGGCGGCGGAAGAGCCCGCGCCTTTCTGGGTTTTGGCGCATCGGCAGACGGCTGCGCGCGGGCGGCGCGGGCGGCCCTGGGCCATGCCGGTTGGGAATTTTGCGGCCACCCTTGTGCTGCGTCATGATCAGACGCCAGGTGTTGCCGCGCTGCGCTCTTTCGTGATGTCGCTGGCCCTGCGGCAGGCCTTTGTGGAGGTCTGCGGGCGCGCCGAGGCCTTTGCCCTGAAATGGCCGAATGATGTGCTGCTGCGCGGTGGCAAGGTGGCGGGGATCCTTCTGGAAAGTGCGGGGCAGGGCGGGGCGGTCGGGCCGCTGGCCATTGGCGTCGGCGTCAATCTTGTCGCAGCCCCCGGTGCGGATGCGGTGGAGCAGGGCGCGGTGCGGCCCGTGTCCCTTCGCGGCGAAACCGGCGTCACCGTTGGAGCGGAGGCCTTTCTGGACGCGCTGGCGCGGGCCTATGCGCCGCTGGAGCAGCAATTCACCACCCATGGCTTTGGCCCCATTCGGGCGGCCTGGCTGCAACATGCGGCGCGCCTGGGCGAGACAATCGTGGCCCGCACTGGCCGGGAGGAGATCACCGGCACCTTTGAGGATGTGGACGGGGATGGTAACCTTTTGCTGCGGACGCCCAAAGAGATGCGCGCGATTGCCGCGGCGGATGTGTTTTTCTGAGGGGGCGGGCGATGCTGCTGGCGATTGACTGCGGGAACACCAACACGGTTTTTGCGATCTGGGACGGGGAGCAATTCCTCGCCCATTGGCGCACCTCGACCGAGTGGCAACGCACGGCAGATCAGTACTACGTCTGGCTCAGCACGCTGATGAAGCTGCAGAACCTCGATGTGACGATCACCGATGTGATTGTCTCTTCGACCGTGCCGCGCGTGGTGTTCAACCTGCGGGTCATGGCGGATCGGTATTTCGACACGCGGCCTTTGGTCGTGGGGAAACCGGATTGCCTGTTGCCGGTGGATGTGCGGGTCGATGAGGGCACGGCAGTCGGGCCGGACCGGTTGGTCAACACCGTCGCGGGGCACAACCTCTATGGCGGTGACCTGATCGTGGTGGATTTCGGCACGGCCACGACCTTTGATGTGGTGGCCGGTGACGGCGCCTATGTGGGCGGCGTGATCGCCCCCGGCGTGAACCTCAGCCTTGAGGCGCTGCATCAGGCTGCAGCCGCGCTGCCGCATGTGGACATTTCCAAACCGCAGGCGGTGATCGGCACCAATACGGTGGCCTGCATGCAGTCGGGTGTCTTCTGGGGTTACATCGGGCTCGTGCGTGAGATATGTGCCCGGATCAAGGCGGAACGCGCCCGCGACATGCGCGTGATCTCAACCGGGGGGCTGGCCCCGCTCTTCCAGCAGTCCGAAGCGCTCTTTGATGCCTTCGAGGACGATCTGACCATTCACGGGCTGACCGTGATCCACAAGTATAACAAGGACGCCGCTTAACCCTTATGAGCAACGAACGTTTGATCTACCTCGCGCTTGGCGGCGCGGGTGAAATTGGTATGAACTGCTATGTCTATGGCTATGGCCGTCCGGGCAAGGAGCGGCTGATCGTCGTGGACCTGGGCGTGGCCTTCCCGGACATGGAGACGAGCCCCGGGGTCGATCTGATCCTGCCGGATATCGCCTGGCTGGTGGAGCGGCGCGACCAGATCGAAGCAGTGTTCATCACCCATGCGCATGAAGATCACATCGGCGCGGTGGCGCATACCTATGACCAGCTGCGCGCGCCGATCTACGCCCGCGCCTTCACGGCCAATATCGCGCGGCGCAAGATGGAGGAGCAGGGGCATCCCGAGGACGCCGTAAAGGTGGTCTCACCTTGGCCGGAGACCGTGACCGCTGGGCCGTTTTCCGTGAGCTTCCTGCCCATCTCGCATTCGATCCCGGAAAGCTCGTCGATGGTGATCGACAGCCCCGATGGCCGGGTGATCCACTCCGGCGACTTCAAGCTCGACGAGACGCCGCTGGTGGGCGAGCCCTTTGATCCCGACCTCTGGGCAGAGGTGAGCAAGCCCGGGGTGAAGGCGCTGATCTGCGACAGCACCAATGTGTTTTCCCGGCATGAGGGCCGCTCGGAGGCGAGCGTCGGCCCGGAGATTACCAAGCTGGTCGAGCAGGCCAAGGGCATGGTCGTGGCGACCACCTTTGCCTCCAACGTCGCGCGGGTGAAGACGCTGGCCGAGGCGGGCGAGCGCGCGGGCCGATCCATTGTGCTGATGGGCCGGGCGATGAAGCGCATGGTGGAAGCGGCGGTGGAAACCGGTGTGCTGACAGGTTTCCCACGCGTTGTGCCGCCGGAAGACGCGCGCGATATCCCGCGCGAGAACCTGATGCTGCTTGTGACGGGCTCTCAAGGTGAGCGGCGCGCCGCCTCGGCACAGCTGTCACGCGGCAAGTATCAGGGTATAGAAATGAAGGAGGGCGACCTCTTTCTGTTTTCGTCCAAGACCATTCCAGGCAACGAAAAGGGTGTGATCCGCATCATCAATGCGTTCTCAGAGCAGGGGGTCGATGTGGTCGATGACAGCACGGGGCTCTATCACGTTTCTGGCCATGCGAACCGGCCCGATCTGGAGCGGCTGACGAGCATTGTGAAACCGCAGGTGGTGATCCCGATGCATGGCGAGCACCGGCATCTGCGCGAGCATGTGAAACTGGCCGAGCGCAACGGGATGACCGGTGTGCTGGCGGTGAACGGGATGATGGTGGATCTCTCGGGCAATCAGCCGACAATTGCGGAATACATCGAGACCGGGCGGACTTATCTGGATGGCACGGTGCAGATCGGGGCGCTGGATGGCGTTGTGCGCGACCGCATTCGCATGGCGCTGAACGGGCATGTGGTGGTCACGGTGATCCTGGATGACGAGGATGAGCCCTTGGGCGAGCCCTGGTGCGAGCTCATGGGCCTGCCCGAGACGGGCAGCAGTCGGGCGTCCCTGGTGGATGTGCTGGAGGCGGATCTGGGTCAATGGCTGGCGCGGGCCGGGGCCAAGATCCTGCGCGATGACGACAAGCTGAACGAGGGGCTGAAACGCACCGTGCGGCAGACGGCGCTCGATGAGATCGGGCGCAAGCCGGAGGTCACTGTTGTGGTCAGCCGCCTCAGCTGACGCATTGCCCTTTCGCGGACATTCTGTCGCCAATGGTGGAGCCAGCAGTGTGCTTTGCTGAAAACGCCGTACCACGTTTTGACCCGTTCGCACCGGAGCATACCGCCGACATCCATGCGCCGGACGCCGCGCTTGTCAGGATCATGTGCCGGTCTTGCAAAGCACCCTTCGACGTGCCTTTTCAGGAGTTGCGGTGTCTAACCCCCTGCCTGTGGATGCGGGCAAAGGTGGTATACCGCCGATGATCAGAGATCGGATCAGGGCCAGACCGCTCCGGTGCGGCGATCCGCCAGATGTGCGGTGTTGCCACGCATGAGCCGCGCTCCATGTCAGCTGCTGGAAAACTGCGCGAACCCCACCGCAATCGGTGCGGGGCCGGGACGCACCATTGACCTCCCGCAGGTACGATATGGTTCTCGACGTCGCGGCCCCGTTATTTCGTCGGGATCAGACGCTCGAAATCGACATCACGCTTGACTGAGCGCCTCAGCCCGCGATGCGTTCCTTGAAGCTCAGACCGATGAATTCGGGGGTGTGATCACCCAGGCCCACGACCTTGTTGCCACCGCGGTCCGATTTATCGGCGCCACCGCCCGAACCGCGCCGTCCGCGGCTGCGCTTGGGTGCCTCTTCGGGCGTCCCATTCGCAATTTGTTGCGTCTCCGCCTCGTCCTTTTTCCGGCTGCGGGAGCGGGTTTTCTTGGGTGGGTCTTCGGTTTTGGCCCCCGTCCCGCCGGACGTCTTCTCCGGTTTGTCGGACTTGAGCGGATTGTCCATGCGCGGGATCTCGCGCTGGACCAGTTTTTCGATATCGGCGAGGTTCTTCTCGTCACGCGGAATGCAGATCATCATCGCCTTGCCGTCCCGCCCGGCACGACCAGTGCGGCCGATGCGGTGCACGTAGTCTTCCGCGTGGCTGGGCACATCAAAGTTGAACACATGGCTGACCGCCGGCACGTCGAGCCCGCGCGCGGCCACATCCGAGGCCACGAGAAAGCGCAGCGTGCCCTCACGGAAGCCGTCGAGGGTGCGTGTGCGCTGGGACTGGTCCAGGTCGCCGTGGATGGGGGCGGCGTCGTAGCCGTATTTCTTCAGCGACTTCGCCACGATATCCACGTCGACCTTGCGGTTGCAGAAGACGATGGCATTGGTGCATTTTTCACCCTCGGCATCAATCAGCGCCCGCAGCAGCTTGCGCTTTTCCGAAGCCTCGCGGTCACGGCGGCTGCCCTTGAACATGACCACGCCTTGCGCGATGTTCTCGCCGGTCGTCGCCTGCCGTGCGACCTCGATCCGTTCGGGCGCGGAGAGGAAAGTGTTGGTGATGCGCTCGATTTCCGGCGCCATGGTGGCGGAGAAGAAGAGCGTTTGCCGGGTGAAGGGCGTCAGGCCGAAGATGCGTTCGATGTCAGGGATGAACCCCATGTCGAGCATGCGGTCGGCCTCGTCGACGACCATGACTTTCACGTCGTTCAGGATCAGCTTGCCGCGCTCGAAATGATCGAGCAGGCGGCCAGGCGTGGCGATCAGCACATCGACGCCCTTGTCGATCAGCAGGTCTTGCTCCTTGAAGCTGACACCGCCGATCAGCAGCGCCTTGGTCAGCTTGACGTATTTGGCATAGGTGTCGAAGTTCTCGGCCACTTGGGCGGCGAGTTCCCGCGTCGGGCAGAGCACCAGGCTGCGCGGCATGCGCGCTCGTGCGCGACCCCGGGCCAGTTGCGTGATCAGCGGCAGCGTGAAGCTCGCCGTCTTGCCGGTGCCGGTCTGGGCGATGCCCAGCACGTCCTTGCCTTCGAGTGCGGGCGGAATGGCCCCGGCCTGAATGGGCGTGGGGCTCTCATAGCCCGCCTCGTCGATGGCTTTCAGGACTTTTGGGTTCAGATTCAGATCAGAGAATTTTGTCATATATGTCCGGTTTTCGCGGACACTGTCTTGGCCCGCAGCAGCGTTCGTATCGGCCCGAATGGCCCAAAAAGGCGGCTGACACCGCGACACGATGCGCGTCCATAGCAACATGCGGGCGCAGGGTCAAATCACCATACTATCTATTGGTGAATCCTCAGAAAAATATGCCGCTGACGGGTGGTTTCCGTGCGATTTCCCCGAGAGCACCCCGGGGGCGCTCAGACCATCATCTCCTTGGTCGCGCTCAAGGTGACATCCGGATCGTCGCGGGCAACGCGGTCGATGTCCCATTGCAGGCGTGTCAGGTACACGATGTCGCCATCGTGGTCCTGCGCGATGTGCTGCTTGTTGCGGTCCGTGAAGGCATCGACGGCGGGTTTGGGGCCGCTGACCCAGCGGGCCGATGTGAACTGCGACGCCTCAAACCGCACGGGCAGGCCGTATTCCAGCTCGATCCGGCTGGCCAGCACCTCGAACTGCAATTGGCCGACGACGCCGACCACAAAACCTGAGCCAATCGCGGGTTTGAAGACCTTTGCTGCGCCTTCCTCGGCGAATTGCATCAGCGCCTTTTCCAGGTGTTTCGCTTTCAGGGGATCGCCCGCGCGCACGCCTTGCAACAGTTCCGGAGCGAAGGAGGGAATGCCGGTCACCCGGATCGCCTCGCCCTCGGTCAGGGTATCACCGATGCGCAGCTGACCGTGATTGGGAATGCCGATGATATCGCCAGCCCAGGCTTCTTCCGCCAGCTCCCGGTCGGAGGCCAGAAACATGACAGGGTTGCTGATCGCCATAGGCTTTTTGGAGCGCACATGCGTCAGCTTCATGCCACGTTCGAAATGCCCAGACGCCAGCCGCACAAAGGCCACACGGTCGCGGTGCTTGGGGTCCATATTGGCCTGCACCTTGAAGACGAAACCGGCCACTTTCTTTTCCTCGGGCAGGATCTGGCGCGGCTCAGCCGTCTGGATCTGCGGCTGCGGGCCGTAGGAGGCGATGCCCTCCATCAGTTCCTTGACACCAAAGGAGTTGATCGCGGAGCCGAACCAGATCGGTGTGAGCGAGCCTTCATGCATCGCCGCCCTATCCAGCGGCGGCAGCAGCTCGCGCGCCATCTCCAGCTCCTCGCGCAGTTTGTCGAGCAGGTCGGCAGGCACATGCTCGGCCAGCTTGGGATCGTCCAGCCCGTTGATCTCGATGCTCTCGGCGACGCGGTTTCGATCCGTGCGGTCCATCAGCTCCAGCCGGTCGCGCAGGATATCGTAGCAGCCCAGAAAATCGCGCCCCATGCCAATGGGCCAACTCGCAGGCGTGACGTCGATGGCGAGGTTTTCCTGGATCTCGTCGATGATCTCGAAAACATCCCGGCTCTCGCGGTCCATCTTGTTGCAGAAGGTGAGGATCGGCAGGTCGCGCATGCGGCAGACCTCGAAAAGCTTCTGCGTCTGGCTCTCGACCCCCTTGGCGCCGTCGATGACCATCACGGCGGCGTCCACCGCCGTCAGCGTGCGATAGGTGTCTTCGGAGAAATCCGAGTGGCCGGGGGTGTCCACCAGATTGAAGCGATACTCCTTGAAATCGAAGGACATGGCGGAGGCCGAGACCGAGATGCCGCGGTCCTTCTCCATCGCCATGAAGTCCGATCGGGTCCGCCGCGCCTCGCCCTTGGCCCGCACCTGGCCCGCCATCTGGATCGCCCCGCCGAACAGCAGGAATTTCTCGGTCAGCGTGGTCTTGCCCGCATCCGGGTGGCTGATGATCGCAAAGGTCCGGCGCCGCGCGATTTCAGGCGGCAGATCGGGGCGGTTTTGGGGGCTGTCCAACATGTGCGAGCGTATAGCGAGGCGCGCCCTCGGCGGCAAGCGCTGCAGGTCGTGCAGGCAGGTGGGGCGGGCTTTCAGGCCGCCCAGCCCTCAGCGCAACGACGCGCGACGCAGGATCTCCGCGGGATCGGGATGATCCAGCTGGTCCTCCCGCAGCTCCAGCGCTTTCATCTCGTCCAGCTGCCGGGCCGCTTCACCGTCGCTCTGGTCCTTCAGAGCGGGAGGCAGCAACGCCGCCGTGCGCCCGTCCACGAACATCGATTCTGCCGCGATTCCTTCGGCGTAGATGATCTGATGCCTGTCGAAGAGCAGTTGATAGTAATCGACAAAACCGCCCTGATCCACGGTGACGGAGCTGCCGTTGACCAGATGCCGCGCCTTGATCAGCACTTCGGCGCGTCCTGCCCCCAACTTGTCTGTCCGCTGATAGATGAAGAGCCGGTGATCAGGGCTCACCACCAGATCGCGCGTGTTGTTCAGCGCGCCTGCGGTGATGCGGACCGGCGCGAAGTCTCCCACGGCCCGCAGTGTGGTGTGCCCGATCCAGCGGATACGCTGGACCCCGTCGTCCCGGGTCAGCACTTCGTCTCCCGGCTGCAGGGTTTCAATGGGCTGCTGGCGGCCCGACCCGGTGGTGATATGCGTTCCCCGTGTGAAAGATACACAGGCCACTTGTGCCAGTTTCTGTGCGGCGCTCTCCCGGTCGATGCCGACCAACTGGTATTCGGTCTTGGGTGCGAGCGGGGCCAGCGGCACGGCAAAGACGTCCTCGACATGCGCTTCTGTATCCGTCTGGACCAGGACAAGCACTTCTGTCACCGAGGTGTGCGGTGCCATGAGCGTCAGCAGGCAGTCGATATGCACCTCCGCGCCGGGGCGCCCCAGGTCGGTGTCCGGTGCGAGCTGCAGCGCGCCGCGCGCGTCGCAGAGCAGCGCCAACCGCCCCGCGCGGGCCGTTCCACGCAGCTGATAGATGTCATCCATGTTCAGATCGTCGGCGAAGCTCAGCGTGTCGCCCTCGTTCGCGCCGGATGTCACATACAGATCGGCGCCCAGAAGCGCGGAAATGGAGTGATGTGAGGCGGTGTCGGTCATCGGGGCTGGACTGCTTTCAGGCGAGGGGGCCGGCGCGGACCCTAGGGAGGCGGTGCGGTCTGGTCAACTTTGCGGCGCTTTGTCTGGTCTTGGCGGGGGTGCCGATGCTAGGCATGCGTGAATCATTCAGGGAGCATGCCATGGATTTGGGGATTAAAGGTAAACGCGCGGTTGTTTGTGCTGCGTCCAAGGGTCTCGGGCGCGGCTGTGCCGAGGCGCTGGCGGCGGCGGGCTGCGATCTGGTGCTGAATGCCCGGGGGACCGAGGCGCTGGATACCACGGCCGAGATGATCCGGGCGGCGCATGGTGTCTCGGTCGAGGTTGTGCCGGCCGATATCACCACAGACGACGGGCGCGAAGCCGTGCTCGCCGCAGCCGGAGCGCCAGATATCCTTGTCAACAACGCGGGCGGTCCGCCGCCGGGCATGTGGCATGACTGGGACCGGGAGGACTTCATTGCGGCGCTCGATGCCAATATGCTGAGCCCGATAGCGATGATCAAAGCGCTGGTGCCCGGGATGATGGAGCGCGGCTGGGGCCGGGTTGTCAACATCACGTCGCAATCGGTCAAGGCGCCGATCCCGCAACTCGGCCTGAGCAATGCCGCACGCACCGGGTTGACCGGGTATGTGGCAGGGACCAGTCGCCAGGTGGCCGGATCGGGCGTGACCATCAACAATCTGCTGCCGGGGATCCACGCGACGGATCGGGCGCAGGCGCTGGATGGTCCCGTGGCCGAACGCGAAGGCATCACGCTGGAAGAGGCGCGCGCGCGCCGGTCCGCGACCATTCCGGCCGGGCGCTATGGCACGGCGGAGGAGTTCGGCGCAGCCTGTGCTTTCCTGTGCTCGCAGCATGCGGGGTTCATCGTCGGCCAGAACATCCTCTGCGATGGCGGCGCCACCAACGCCACGATCTAGGCCATGGCCGCGGGATATTCTCTGAAAGACGATCTCTTCAACCCGCGGACGGTGGGCCAGTTGGCGGGCGAATTTGCCGCGGGTGTGCCCGGGTTCGATGCTGCGCGGTTTGAGAAGGAGGCGCTGGCGGGCTTTCCCGAGCGGGAGCTGATGGCGCGGATGGAGTGGTTGGCCGATTGTGCCGAGGCGCAGCTGACGACGGACTTTCCGACGATGGCGGACCAACTCGAGGCGGCGATGCCCGCGCGGCTTGATCCCTCGCTTCGGGATGATGACTTTGGCCAGTTCATCCATGCGGTGCCAGGCATCCTCGCGGTGCGGCATGGGCTGGAGGATCATCGCGCCCGGGCCATGGCGCTGCTCTACGAGGCGACGCAGCGGTTCTCGATGGAGTTCTACATCCGCCCCTTCCTGAACCGCTGGACGGAGGAGACGCTCGCCACGCTGGCGCTCTGGGCCGAGGATGAGAATTATCACGTGCGCCGACTGGTGAGTGAAGGCACGCGGCCCAAGCTGCCCTGGGCCAAGGCGGTGGTGCTGACCCCTGACCAGACGCTGCCGCTGCTTGACCGGCTGCATGGCGATCCGACGCGCTTTGTCACGCGCTCGGTCTCAAACCACCTCAATGACCTGTCCAAGACCCATGACGATCTGGTGCTTGTCCGCTTGACGGGTTGGAAATCCAAGGGCGTGCAATCGGCCAAGGAGCTCGACTGGATGACCCGCCATGCGCTGCGCACGCTGATCAAACAGGGGCATGCGGGCGCCATGGCCGCGCTGGGGTTCGATGCGAGCGTTCCGGTCACGGTCGATCTCGAGATCGAAACGCCGCAGGTGGTCATGGGCGAGGCACTGATGTTCACCTGCAGCGTGGCGAGTGCGGTCGATCTGCCGGTGCTGGTCGATTATCGCCTCACCTTCGCGCGGCCCGAGGGCAAGACCGGTGAGAAGGTCTTCAAGCTGAAGCAAGGCAAGGCGGTCCCGGGCAAGCCCTTCGTGGCGCGCAAGGTGCATAAGCTGAAGGGGGATGCGACCACATTCAGGCTTTATCCGGGCCCGCATCGGGTGACGGTGCAGGTCAACGGCGTTGACCGCGCGGAGGCCGGGTTCGAGCTGACCTGATCGCGCCGCTTCACATTCCCGACAGGTTGGTGGCGGTGCGCCCCGCGCTCGGTTAGCTCTTGTGCCAGACATATCGGCACAAGGACTCCGCGATGCAAGCCACCGTTTTGATTATCCTTTTTGCGGCGGTCGTGGCGTTGAGCCTGCTGGCGGCACCCCGCCGTGCGACGGTCGATGGCTTCTTTGGCGGGCAAAGTGCCGAGGGCCGCCCGCCCGGGCTCTGGGTGCTGGTGCTGAGCCAGGTGACCACCTGGATTTTCGCTCGCTCGCTGATGAACTCCGCCATTCTCGGATACTACTACGGGATCGCGGGCACGCTGGCCTACGCGGCCTACTATGGCTCATTCCTGACCGGTGGGCTGATCGTGGCGCATCTGCGCCGCAACGGCGCGGGCTCAGTGCAGGACTGGCTCGGTGCGCGCTTTGGTCGTGCGGGGCAGGGGACGTATAATTTCGTGATCGGGCTGCGGCTCCTGTCGGAGGTTTTTGCCAACCTGCTGGTGGTGGGGCTGATCTTCGATGCGCTGGCCGGTGGCAGCGGGACGCTAGCGATCCTCATCGTTTCGGTGCTGGGGCTGGCCTATTCCGCCTGGGGCGGGCTCAGCGCGGCGCTGCGGACAGATGTGGTGCAGATGCTGCTGTTCCTGGTCGCCCTCGTGCTGGCCTTCGGGGCGCTGGTGCTGTCGCCGGGGTTTTCGCTTGGCGCGGTGCTGACGGCCCCGGGTGTCTCGGGCGCGTACAACGGCTGGGTCCTCTTGGCCGTCGCGGCTTTGCAGGTCTTCTCCTACCCCGCGCATGACCCGGTGATGATGGACCGTGGCTTTCTCGCGGATGAGGAGACCACGCGGCGGTCGTTTCTGCATGCCTTCTGGATTTCGACGCTCTGCATCATCGCATTCGGGTTTTTCGGCATTCAGGCGAGCCTCATCGGCGCCACCTATGACGGCGAGCTGATCGGCACCTGGGCCGCGATGTTCCCGCCATGGGTCTTCATGCTGCTGATCGTGTCACTGCTGGTTTCGGCGCTGAGCACGCTCGATTCGGCGCTGGCCTCTTCGGCCCGGCTTGGCGTGGAAGAGTTGGGGCTGGCCGCGCGCAGCCTTGCGGGCGGGCGCGGAGTCATGGTGGTGGTGGTGGTCGCGGGCGCGGGTCTGACGCTTTGGGGCAATGCGACGCTCTTTGATGCCGTCGCCGTCAGCGGGACCGCCTCGATGTTCCTGGCGCCCGTCCTGCTGGTGGGGCTGATCGGAGCGCGAGCTGTGCCGCTGTGGTCGTATCTGCTGGCCTATGGGGCGGCGATGCTCGGGGCCTTTGCCTATTTCGCGCGCAGCTGGCCCACGGTGGCGGCTTTGCTCCCGGAGGGGCACAAGTACGAACAGCTGCTGGTGATCTGCATTCTGGTTCTCGCCGTGGGTATGGCAGCGGTGCTTGCAGGGGCGCGGAAGGGCTGATAGCTGCTTATCCGATGAATTTGATCGGATTTGGGCCGACCCGTGACCACGCCTCCCCCCCGGCTTGAAATCAGGAACCTGCGCCGCGCTTTTGACGGGCGCGCGGTGGTCGATGATGTGAGCTTTGCGATCCAGCCGGGGCAGGTGACCTGCCTTTTGGGGCCCTCGGGCTGCGGCAAGTCCACGACGCTGCGGATGATTGCCGGTGTCGAGATGCAGGACAGCGGCGAGATCTATGTGGATGGCCAGCTAGTGTGCGACACGATTTTCCGTTTGCCCCCCGAGCGGCGCGAGATCGGGCTGATGTTTCAGGACTTTGCGCTGTTCCCGCATCTGAGTGTGGCGGACAACGTGGCCTTTGGGCTGAAGGGGGCGTCGAAGGCGGAAAAGCGCGCGCGAGTCGAGGAATTGCTCACCCGTGTGGACCTCATGCGCTTTATCGACGGGTTTCCGCATCAGCTGTCGGGCGGGGAGCAACAGCGTGTTGCGCTGGCTCGGGCGCTGGCGCCGAAGCCCAAGATCATGCTGATGGACGAGCCCTTCTCGGGCCTTGATAACCGGCTGCGGGACGGCATTCGGGACGAGACGCTGAACATCCTCAAGGAGGAGAACACCGCTGTCTTGCTGGTCACGCACGAGCCGGAAGAGGCGATGCGCATGGCCGATGAGATTGCCCTGATGCGCGACGGACGGATCGTGCAGCAGGGCGCGCCCTACAACGTCTATACCCGCCCGGTCGACCGCGCGGCGGTGGCGTTTTTCTCGGACACCAATGTGCTGAAAGCGCGGGTGCAGGGTGCGCTGGCCGAAACGCCCTTTGGTCAGTTTCTGGCGCCGGGCGTGCCGGACGGGACGGATGTGGACATCGTCTTTCGTCCGCAGCATGTGCGCATCGACTTTGACCGCAATGGCGTGGGGCCGAAGCCCACGGCAACCGATGGCACCGCCGCACGCGGCGTGGTGCAGCGCGCGCGCTTCATGGGCAACGAGAGCCTCGTGGAGTTTGGCATGGATTACGATGGCTCGGTGCTGCGGGCGACGGTGCCGAATGTGTTCCTGCCGAAACCGGGCACGGTCATGTGGCTGACAATCCGGCGGGACAAATGCTTTATCTTTTGACGCTTAAGGAGGGGCTGCGATGACGCGATTGCTGGTGGAATTCGGGATGGGCACATCCCTGCGGCGGGGCGACTACACGCAGGCCGCCGTGCGCGGCGTGAAGGACGCGCTCTGGCACAATTCGATCAACCTGGCCGAGCTTTTCGGGTTCGAGAAGACCGACATGCAGATCCGCGTCGATATCGGCGTGCAGCAGCCGGATCAAGTGGATGTGGCGGAGGTGCTCAAGGTCTTTCCCTACGGTCATGCTGAGGTCACAGTGCATCACGGCGGGCTGGACATCGCGCGGCCAAAGGGCGCGGGAAACCCGACGATCATGGCCAATGTGGCGCTGACCGTGGGGTTTGACATGGAGCGGGCGGATGGCTGAGCAGCGGTTGATCATCGAGATGGGCATGGGCAACGACCTGCACGGGCAGGATTACACCAAGGCCGCGAAACGCGCGATCGAGGATGCGTTTCGCCATTCCTCGCTGCCGATTTTCGGCGCGGTGGGCTTGAGCCATGACGCCATGCGGGTGCAGGTCACGGTCGGCGTGCAGCAGCCCGAGGCGGTGGATGTGGAGGCTCTGGTCGCGACCCTGCCACGGGGCCGGGCCGAGGTGCGCGTGGTCAAGGGCGGGTTGAACGTGGGCACCGACACCGACGACCCCATCGTGATCGCGCAGGCCAGTGTCGAGGCCTTCCTGCCGCAGCAGACCGGGTGGCAGTTGAAATCCTGACCAGCAGCTGGCGTCGCGCCGATTTTTTGGAATAAGGACCTCCCCGCCGCGTTGTCGGGCTGTGGATCGGCCGCATGTCGCGGTCCGACCTCAGCTGCGAAAGGGAAAACTCCAATGAAGACATAATGGTATCATCACCGCCCTAGGGCTGATGGCGCTGCTTCAGGCCTGTGCCACGACACCCCAGCAACAAAGGCAGGTCGGATGCGCAGGCGCCGGACTTGCCGGTGCGCTTGCGGGCGCTGCTTTGGGCAATGAGCTGGGGGGTGGCTCGGGCAGGGATATCCTGACCGCTGGCGGGGCCGTCGCGGGCGGGCTGGCCGGAAGCAACGCCGCGGGCTGCTAAGTCACCTGCGAAGATGTCCGGCCACCCGGCGGGTCAGGGCACGTAATCGGCCAAGGTCTTCCCGGGCTCATCGACAAAGAGCTCGGGGAGCGCCTCGGCGGTCTGGATCAGATCGACCCGGAAGACACGGAAATCGTCACGCAGCTCGCACCATGAGGTCAGGGTCCAGATGCGGCCCCAATATTCCATGTGCAGAGGGCGGATGATGCGGGTGGTCACGCGCGCGTCTTTCGACGTGTAGGTGAGGCGCAGCTTCTGCTTGGCCCGGATCGCCGCGCGCAAGGTGGGCATATGGGCAAAGCCGCGGGCGGCATCGGCGAAAGGGTAGACGGCGAACTTCCACTGGTCCGCATCGGCGATGGTCTGGGTGGGCAGCACCGCATCGACCTTCTCGGCGAGGCTCAGGGCGGCGGCTTTCAGGTCCGGATCGGCGGCCTCAGCCACGATGGCCATGCCGAGGTTCAGCGCCTCCAGTTCAGCGACGGTGAGGTTCAGCGGCGGCAGGCTGATCGCTTCGGTGATCATATAGCCCACGCCGCGCTCCCCCTGCACCGGCACGCCCGACGCCACAAGCGTGTCCATGTCGCGGTAGATCGTGCGCGTGGAGACCTCGAGACGTGCGGCGATGTCCTGCGCACGGTGCAGCTTGCCGTCGCGCAGGATCTGGATGATGTCGAAAAGGCGATCAGTGCGGCGCATGATCCTCCGGTGGCAGGTAGAGCGAGATCGCCGCGTGGCGCATCGACATGTCGCTCTGGTCGATCATCTCCATGAAAGGCCCGGCTTCGGGGCGGGCGAACATCGCTTCAGCCGCGGATTTCGCGGCCTCCTCGGAGGTCCAGGTGATGAACTCGGTCCAGAGCCCGTCCGGATCTGCGCTCAGGGTGCGCGAGACCATCGCACCCGTGCTGCGTAGAAACGGGGTCATTGCCTCGGCGGCGCGGGCGAACTCTGACGGGTCGCGGCCTTCCTTGAGGCGGAAGGTGACGATTTCGGCAACGGTTGGGGCGGTCATACGCATGTCCTTCATGTTTGGTTTTGACACGCCCGTCTTAGGGAGTCTCAACTGACATAAACCTGTCAGTTGTGTTTGGCGAGCGACAATTTTCTGCACTTTTCGCCCTTTGCCCGCAGTGACCGACGGCTTTCAGGCTTCTGCAGAGCGCCGCGCGCGCGTATTGCTGAGGCAGACAGACCCGCTTTGCGGGACGAGACCTTATGGGAGATGTATCATGTTGAACAATATTGGGCTTCCGGGCCTTTTGCTGATCGCTGTTGTGGTGCTCGTGCTCTTCGGGCGCGGCAAGATTTCCAGCCTGATGGGCGAAGTGGGCAAGGGCATCACCTCGTTCAAGAAGGGCATCAGCGAAGGCCAGGATGAAATCGCCAAGTCCGAAGAGGCCAAGGACGTCACCCCCGAGGCCGAAAAAGACAAGGTCTAACTCATGTTCGATATTGGCTGGACGGAGATGCTGGTCATCGGCATCGTCGCGCTGATTGTTGTGGGCCCGAAGGATCTGCCGGTGCTGTTCCGTTCGTTGGGGCAGTTCGTGGGCAAGGCCAAGGGCATGGCGCGCGAGTTCAGCCGTGCGATGAACGACGCCGCCGACGAGGCGGGCGTCAAGGACGTGGCCAAGGGGCTGAAAGCGGCGACCAACCCGATCAATTCCGCGATGGACGGAGTCAAAAGCGCCGCCTCCGATCTCGGCAAGTTCGATCCGGACAGCGAAACCGGCAAGCTGGCGGCGGAACGGGCTGAGAACGCCAAGAAGATCCAGGCGGCTACCGCACGGGCCGCTGCGGATCGCAAGATGAAAGAGGCGGAGGAAGCGCAGGCGAAGGCCGCCGAGCTGGAAGCCGTGCGCGATGCTGAGCCGCCAGCCAAGAGTGAAACATGAGCGCATCCGACGATATTGACGACAGCGCGGCACCATTGATCGAGCATCTGGCCGAGCTGCGCACGCGGCTCATCCGCTCGGTGCTGGCGTTTTTGGTGGGCATGATCATCTGCTTCACCGTTGCCACACCGATCTTCAACTTCCTGACCGATCCCCTCTGTGCCGTGCTGTCCGAGCGCGGGCAGGATTGCGATCTGATCTTCATCAGCCCGCAGGAAGGTTTCTTCGTGGCGATCAAGGTCTCGCTGCTGGGCGGCTTCATCCTCGCCTTCCCGGTGATCGCGCATCAGATGTGGCGCTTCGTGGCGCCGGGGCTCTACAAGAACGAGAAGGGGGCGTTTCTGCCCTTCCTGATTGCCTCGCCGGTGATGTTCCTGCTGGGCGCGTCCTTTGCCTTCTATGTGGTCACGCCGCTGGCCTATGACTTCTTTCTCGGGTTCCAGCAGTTTGGCGAGGGCGGCGAGGCGGTGGTCGGCGATCCGGCTGTCACACCGGGCCTCAGCGTTGTCTTCCAGGGCTCCGCGCAGGAGTATCTGAACCTTACCATCAAGTTCATCGTCGCCTTCGGGATGTGTTTCCAGCTGCCGGTGCTGCTGACGCTGATGGGCAAGGCCGGGCTGGTCAGCTCCGAGGGCCTGGGCAACGTGCGCAAATATGCGGTGGTGGCCATCCTCGTGCTCGCAGCACTCGTCACCCCGCCGGATGTCATCACGCAGGTCATTCTCTTTGTTGTGGTCTACGGGCTTTACGAGGTGTCGATTTTCCTCGTGAAACGGGTCGAGAAAAAGCGCGAGGCGCGGTTGCGTAAGGAAGGCTTGTGGTTCGAGGATGAGGAAGAGGCGGACGACCTCGCGGAGGAGCAGACGAAGTGACCCGCGACCCAATGGACCGCATCGCGGCGGCGCTGGAGCGGATGGCTCCGGCGCCGCTGGACGCGCCCGATTTCTCTGTCGCTCCCGCCTTTGTCTGGCATGTGGATCCGGACCGGTTGGAACCGGTGCAGCAGGTGGCCCGCGTGGATCTCAAGCTGCTCATTGGGGTGGACAGATCGCGCGATACGCTGCTGGCCAATACGGAGCAGTTCGCGCGTGGACTGCCTGCGAACAACGCGCTCCTCTGGGGCGCGCGGGGCATGGGAAAATCCAGCCTTGTCAAGGCGATCCATGGCGAAATTCACGCAAACTACGCCGCGCTGCGCATTGTTGAGTTGCAGCGTGAGGATTTGCCCTCTGTCGGGCGGCTGTTGAACCTGCTGCGCGGCGCGCCGTATCGGTTCATCCTGTTCTGCGATGATCTGTCCTTTGGTCATGATGACGCGCATTACAAGAGCCTGAAGGCGGTGCTGGATGGCGGCATCGAGGGGCGCCCGGAGAATGTGGTGCTCTATGCCACGTCGAACCGGCGCCACCTGATGCCCCGGGATATGATCGAGAACGAGCGTGGCAGTGCGATCAACCCGTCGGAGGCGGTCGAGGAGAAGGTGTCGCTGTCTGATAGGTTCGGGCTGTGGCTGGGCTTCCACCCTTGCGATCAGGACCAGTATCTGGCGATGATCCGGGGCTATTGTGACGCCTATGGTGTCAAGATCGGTGAGGACGACCTGCGGGCCGAGGCGATTGAATGGCAGGCCACGCGCGGGTCGCGCTCCGGTCGGGTCGCGTGGCAGTATTTCAACGATCTGGCAGGCCGAAAGGGCGTGACGCTGGGTGGTTCACCGGTTGCATCAGCCGGATGACATTGGTCGCTTGACCAAGCGGCCCAAGTGGCCGCAGCGTCATGTTCAACCGCCTCCATGTGCCACCGGGCGCGCCCAATTCGAAGCAGGTGCGGACAGTGCGCCGGGGCCTTGCGCGTTGATATGTCATGGCGGCCTCCGATCAGCGTAAACCTGTCGAAGGGTGACAGCAGACTGCGTCAGGAAAAGGGCCGGGCCCGCCGGAATGTGGCGGGCACCGGGCTATTCCGGGGTCATTTCAGTGCTTTGACAGTTTTACGCTGTTTGTTCAGAGCCAGCGGCTATTGCAGGTAGGGCATCGGATCGACGCTGTCGAAACCCTTGCGCACCTCGAAATGCACGTAGGCGTCGTTGCCGCTGCGCAGCTTGGCCATCGGCTGGCCGCGCGTGACTTTCGTGCCTTTCTCGACCGCCACATCCGTCACATTGGCGTAGACGGTGAGGAGTTCGGGATCATGCCGCACCACGATGATCGGAATGCCATCGGCGCTTTTGGTGATCGCGGCGACGGTGCCTGCATCGGCGGCCTTCACCGGAGCGCCTGCATCGGCCTTGATGTTGATGCCCTCGTTCTTGCCCTTGGCGTATTCACGAATGATCGAGCCACTGACCGGGAAGACCATGCGCGCGTCTGAGGCGGTCTGCGTCTGCTTGCCCACATCGACAGGCGGCGGGGCTTCGACCGTCGGTGCGGGGTCGGTCTCGGGCAGTGGCTTGTCCGCGCTCGGCGGGGTCGGCGTGGGCGAGCCCGTGCCGGGGCGTGTGACGGTTTCGACCGGGGCGGGCGCGGCTTGCTTGGCCACGGGGATCAGCAGGAACTGCCCCTCGCGGATGGCAAAATCCGAGCCAAGCCCGTTCCATTCGGCCAGCGATTTCACCGGCACATTGTAAAGCCGCGCGATGGTGTAGGCGGTCTCGCCGCGCTCTACCTTGTGGCGCGTCGGCTCTTCGCCGGTCTGTGGGAGAGGTGCTGCGGCTGTGGCCGGGGGCAGGGCGGCGGTCTGCACCCCCTGGCTTTCGGGCGCGCGGTTGATCGCGTCGCCGGCCAGCGTGCCGATGTCCACGCCACCCGAGGACGCGGCAGCTGTGGTTGGCGCCGGCTCGGCCACGCGACCGGGCAGGGCGATCACCTCGCCCTGGCGCAGTGGGACGTCGGCTTCGATGCCGTTGAAGCGGGCCAATTCGGGGGCGCTCACACCCAGCCGGGTGGCGACGCTCTGGATGGTATCGCCGCGCTCGGCGACGGCCACCTGATAATTGGGATAGGAGATGACGCCCCGGCCATCCGGGCTGGGCCGTTCGGCGATCGCGACGCCCGTGGCCGCACTTGCGGTGCTGAACTGGCCGAGGCCGCCGCGCAGGTCGAAATCCAGCGGGTCTGAGCAGGCGCTCAGAACCAAAAGAGAGGTTGCGGTCATGAGTGAAAGCCGCACGCGCCGGTGCGAAATCATCGGTGTCATCTGCTTGTCCTCAATCGGGCCACTGCCATGCATTGGTTTGTCCAACACTTTGTTACCTCCGTTATAGCAGCTTATGTGTCCTTTCCCAAGCCTTCGAGTAGCGGGACAAAGCGCACCTGCCTCAATTCGTCGTATTCGACCCCCTCCGGGCGTTTGCGCACCACGATCAGGTGCTGGACCGCGTCGGATTGACCGACGGGCACGACCATGATGCCGCCGACCTTGAGTTGCTCCATCAGCGTGCCGGGCGGGTCTTCGGCGGCGGCCGTCACGATGATGCGGTCAAAGGGCGCCTGATCGGGGTAGCCGAAGCTGCCGTCGCCGGTGATGGCGGTGATATTGGTGAGGTTGAGCTCGTCGAAGAGCTCGCGCGCCTCACGCACGAGGCGGCTGTGCCGGTCGATGGTATAGACGCGGCGGGCGAGCTTGCTGAGGATCGCCGCCTGGTAGCCCGAGCCGGTGCCCACTTCGAGCACCTTGTCGCGGGGGCTGATGTGCAGCGCCTGGGTCATCAGCCCCACGACCGACGGCTGGCTGATGGTCTGGCCACAGGCGATGGGCAGCGGCATGTCCTCGTAGGCGCGGCCCGAGAAGATGCCGCGGATGAAGGGGCCGCGGTCAATCGCTTCCATGGCGGAGAGCACGCGGCTGTCGGTCACGCCCTTGGAGCGGAGGGCGTAGAGGAACTGCATCTTGCGTTCCGCATCGTCGCTCATGTGGCGATACCCGCGAGTTCGCCCATCATGTCATGGGCCGTCAGGTCGGCGCGCATGGGCGTCACCGAGATGTAGCCGTCGAGATTGTCTGCGGCGTCGGAGCCCGGGGCGGTGGCGATCTGCTGGTTGCCACCGCGGATCCAGAGGAAGCGGCGGCCAGAGGGCGAGATATGCGGCTCGGTCGAAAAGCCGGTGCCGGGGCGCAGCCCTTGGGTCGAAAGGCGAATGCCCTTGACGTCGGCGGCCAGCACGGGTGGGAAATTCACGTTGTAGAACAGCCGGTAGCCGCCGTTTTCGTCCGGGGTTGTGCCGAGGATCCGGCGCACCACCTCCGCGCCATGTTGTGCGGCAGCCTCGAAGGGGGTCTCCGTGCGCGCATTCGCGGGGCCGTAGTATTGCGAGAGCGCGATGGCGGGCAGCCCTTGCAGGGCGGCTTCCATGGCGCCGCCGATGGTGCCGGAGTAGAGGGTGTTTTCAGCCGAGTTGTTGCCCCGGTTCACACCGGAGAGCACCAGGTCGGGCGGGGCATCCTTCATCACATCGTGCAGCCCTGCGAGCACGCAATCGGCAGGCGAGCCCTCGGCGGCGAAGCGGCGGGGGCCAAATTCGCTGATCATCATCGGGTGTGTGTAGCTGATGCAATGCCCGACACCGGATTGCTCAAAGGCGGGAGCGACTGTCCAGACCTCGCCCGAGGGGCCCGCAATATCGGCGGCAATCGCCTGCAGTACCTCAAGCCCGGGGGCGTTGATGCCGTCGTCATTGGTGATGAGAATGCGCATGAAACCGTCCCTTTGCGCCTTGATAGGCGAGGGTTGCGCGAGCGGCAAGGCGGGAGCCTCCGGCGGCAGTGTTTTTAGACGGGTGGCGCCGCAAGTTGTGCGAGGATGTCCGCGGCCTGGGCGTGCGGGTCATTGAGGGCGCTGCGGTCTTCGCCGGGAAAGAAGCGCGCGCGGGTGGCGGTGGGCATGGGCGCGGGCGTCGCGATGTGGACGCGGGGGCCGGTGTGACGTGTTTCAGCCTGCCAGCTGCGGGCGAGCGCAATCTGGGCCGCCTTGGTGGCGCCGTAGCTGCCAAAGAACTTCTGTCCGGCGCTCGGGTCGTCGAAGAACACGGCCTGTCCATTCTCGCCCAGGAGCGGAGCCACATAGGCGATCAGCGTGCCGGTGGCGGTGACATTGGCCCCGACGGATTTTGCGAAATCCTTTGTGTCGATGTGATCGGCGGGGGCCAGCGGGGCGGCGTGGATCGCGGTGTGCAGCCACAGATCGAGGTGACCCCAGCGCTCGAAGATGCCGCGGCAGAGCGTGGCCATCGCTTCCGGTTTGGTGATGTCCATCGGCGCCAGCGTGGCGGTGCCGCCCTTGACCTTGATGCGGTCGTCGAGCTCCTCCAGCGCGCCGGTGGTCTTGGCGACGGCGATGATGTGGTGGGTGGGCGCGAGGGCCTCGGCCAAGGCGGCGCCGAGGCCGCGCGAGGCACCGGTGATCAGGGCTGTCTGTGTCATGGCCGCGTCATGGGCGCGATTGCGGGCGGCGTCAAGCGCTCTTGCGGTGGTAGGTGAGCGTCAGAAGGGCGCAGTGGTCGGTAGCCGCCTCTGGCAGCGGGTGGTCGAGTGCGATATGCAGCGCCCGGTTGCCCTCGTAGATGAAGGCGTCGGGGTAGAGCGTGCGCATCGTCTCAGCCAGCGTGGTCTGGCAATGCACGTAGAGGCTCAGCCGATCCGGCGCTGTTTCATGCCAGTCGCAACGCAGGGTGGAGCCGACGCGCGGTGTGGCGGGCAGCCAGGAGGGCTGTCCCCATTTCAGCGTCTCGGTCAGGGTGCCGATCTCAGCGCGCAGGGCGACGTTGTGCACGATCTTGCGTAGCGCTGTGAAATGCGCCTGCGCGCAGGCGGACCATCGGATGATACGGACGTTTATGTCATCTGGCAGGGTTAGCATGGCGTCAGTTTCGGTCATGGTGCTGACATGACCTAGCATGATGCCTTACTCCGCCGCCTTCATCTCGAAGCCGCTTTCGATCTGGTCGGCGGGCTCAACGGGGTATTCACCCGAGAAGCAGGCGTCGCAGTATTGCGGTTGCGCGCCGTTGCGCCCGTCGGCCTCGCCCACGGCGCGGTAGAGCCCGTCGAGCGAGATGAACCTGAGGCTGTCCACCTGCAGATGGTCGCGCATTTCCTCTTCGGACATGGTGGCGGCGAGCAGTTTTTCGCGCTGCGGTGTGTCGACCCCGTAAAAGCAGGGCCAGGCGGTGGGCGGCGAGGCGATGCGGAAATGCACCTCCTTGGCGCCGGCATCCAGGATCATCTCCTTGATCTTACGGCTGGTGGTGCCACGCACCACGCTGTCATCCACCAGAATCACGCGTTTGCCCTGGATCAGCGCCCGGTTCACGTTGAGCTTGAGCCGCACGCCCATATTGCGGATCTGCTCGGTGGGTTCGATGAAGGTGCGGCCCATGTATTGATTGCGGATGATGCCCATGGCGTAGGGAATACCGGATTCCAGTGAAAAGCCGATGGCCGCAGGCGTGCCGCTGTCGGGAACGGGGCAGACGAGGTCAGCATCGACGGGGGCTTCCTTGGCCAGCTCGCGGCCAATGGCCTCGCGCGTTTCATAGACGGAGCGGCCGCCGAGGATGCTGTCTGGGCGGCTGAAATAGACGTGCTCGAAGATGCAGAAGCGGGGCTTTTGCGGGCGGAAGGGGAACTGGCTGTCGACGCCGTCCTTGGTGATCACCACCATCTCGCCCGGTGCGATCTCGCGAATGAACTCGCCGCCGATGATGTCCAGCGCGCAGGTCTCGGAGCTGAGCGCCCAGCCGTCGCCGACCTTGCCCAGCACCAGCGGGCGGACGCCCAGGGGGTCGCGCACGCCGATCAGTTTCGTGCGGGTCATGGCGACCACGGAGAAGGCGCCTTCGACCCGGCGCAGCGCATCTTCCATGCGCTCGGGGATGGTGCGCTGCAGGCTGCGCGCCATCAGGTGGATGATGCATTCGCTGTCGGAGGACGACTGGAAGATCGAGCCGCGCTCGATCAGCTCGCGCCGCAGGGCATTGGCGTTGGTGATATTGCCGTTGTGGGCAATGGCCGCCCCGCCCATGGCAAATTCGCCAAAGAAGGGCTGCACGTCGCGGATCGCGGTCTGTCCCTTGGAGCCCGTGGTGGAATAGCGCACATGCCCGATGGCCAGCGGGCCGGGCAGGGTCTCCATGATCTTTTGCGAGGTGAAGTTGTCGCGTACGTAACCAAAGCGGCGGGCAGACTGGAACCCCTGTTCCGGATGGTGGCTGACGATGCCGCCGGCTTCCTGACCGCGATGCTGCAGCGCGTGCAGGCCCAGGGCGACAAAGCTGGAGGCTTCGCTGACCCCGATCACGCCAAAGACGCCGCATTCTTCCTTGAGTTTGTCCCCATCCTCGCCGTCATCGAGACAGGACGTATCAAACGGATGCGCGGGGGGCATGATCTTGGACAACGGGGCAGCTCCGAATCCGGTTCGAGTCGTCCTCTCGTATGTAGGCCGTCCGGTCCCGGCTGTCACGAAACTATCACGGTCCGCCACGGAATTGTCGCGTCAACGACACGCCTTGCGGGAAGTTTGCGCGCGCGCGACCGGGATCAGGCGCTGCAGTTGCCCACGAGGGTCTCGTATTGCTGGGTGATCCAGCCAAGCGCCTGCTCCGGCTCGGAGGTCTGGATGCGGTCCGAGACCTGCGCGAAGACAACCGCAGAGCGGCTTTCATCGACGACGGTGTAGCTTTCACCGGTGACCACCGTGTCGTAGACGAAGAAGGCGATGGCGACGAGCAGGATGCCGCGCGCCACGCCGAAGACGAAGCCAAAGCCCTGGTCGATGCCGCCGAGGGCCGAGCGCTGCACCACCGAGGCAAAGAGCGGCGTGAAGAGCGACACGACGATCAGCGCCACGGCGAAGACGAGGGCGAAGGCGCCGATGATCGACAGCTCGCAACTGTCGGCGATGAACTCGCCCACGACCGGGATTTCGCGCACCAGCGGCTCGACCTGCGGGGCGAAGAGAAAGCCCAGAACAGCGGCGGCGATCCAGCCGATGATGGCCATGATTTCGCGCACGAAACCCCGCCCGTAGGCCAGCAGCGCCGAGACGATAATGACAAGCGCGACGACGCCGTCAATGATGGTAAAGCCTTCCATAGTCTCTCAACGCCCTTGTTTTTATGCGCTCAGCCTGCGCCGAATACCTCGCCGACGAAGCTGGTCAGATCACCCATGGTGGTCAGGCTCAAACCGCTTGCGCCGATTGTCTTGCCCCCTGCGGGAGCGATGGCAGCGGTGAAACCAAGTTTTTGCGCCTCTTTCAACCTGTTTTCGGTTTGTGACGCGGGGCGTAGCGCACCGGAGAGGCTGATTTCGCCAAAAACCACCGTATCCGCGGGCAAAGCGGCGTCTTCCCGCGCGGAGAGCAGGGCGGCGGCGACGGCGAGGTCGGCGGCGGGTTCGGTCACCTTCATGCCGCCCGCCACGTTGAGATAGACATCGAGACCCGCAAAGGGGATGCCGCAGCGGGCCTCGAGCACCGCGAGGATCATTGCGAGGCGTCCGCCATCCCAGCCCACAACGGTGCGGCGGGCCTGCGCGTGGGGGGAGGGCGCGACGAGGGCCTGGAACTCGACCAGCACGGGCCGGGTGCCTTCGACACCGGCGAAGACCACGGAGCCGGGTGAGGGCTCGCCACGTTCGCTCAGGAACAGCGCGGATGGATTAGGAACCTCTGATAACCCTTTGCCTGTCATTTCAAAAACGCCGATCTCGTCCGCTGGGCCAAAGCGGTTTTTCACGGCGCGCAGGATGCGGAACTGATGCCCGCGCTCGCCTTCGAAGTAGAGCACGGTGTCGACCATATGCTCCACCACCCGCGGGCCCGCGATCTGGCCCTCCTTGGTCACATGGCCCACGAGCACGACGCTGATGCCCTTGCGCTTGGCGAAGCTGGTGAGCTCATGGGCGGCGGCGCGGACCTGGCTGACGGAGCCCGGCGCGCTCTCGACATTGTCGGCCCACATGGTCTGGATCGAGTCGATGATCGCGAGCTGGGGCTTTTCCGTCTCCAGCGTGGTGAGGATGTCGCGCAGGTTGGTCTCGGCGGCGAGTTTCACGGGCGCATCGGCCAGCCCGAGCCGCTGGGCGCGCATACGTACTTGCGCCGAGGCCTCCTCGCCGGAAACATATATGGTTTTCAGACCATTGCGTGCAAAAGCTGATGCAGCCTGCAGCAGGATGGTGGATTTCCCGATGCCGGGGTCGCCCCCCACCAGAATGGCCGATGCCGGGACGAGGCCGCCACCGAGGACACGGTCCAGCTCGGCGATGCCGGAGGTGGTGCGGGGAGGCGGGGCCTCCTCGGTCGCGAGGTCCGTGAGCACGATGGACGCGCCGCGCTTGGCCCCGAGCGATTTTGCCGGGCCCTTGGAGATGCCGGCGTCTTCGGAGATGGTGTTCCACTCGCCGCAGGCCTCGCAGCGTCCGGCCCATTTGGTGGTGACATTGCCGCAGGCGGAACAGGAAAAGGAGGGGGATTTTGCCATGCCCCGTTGTGGCGCAGCGGGCAGGCGTGCTCAAGCTCTTTTCGGGGGTGTTGCGCGGGCCCGGCGGCAACGTACGGTCATCTTTAGGCGAATCAGGGTTAACGCGTTGAATTTGCTCATTCGTCAACGTCGGTATCACGTCGGTATTCTGTCGGTATTGCGTCGGTGTGACGTCGGTGCCGGGCCGGGGTAAACAGAGCGCGCGGCGCCGTCAGGAGGTCATATGACAGTTGTGGATCGTGAGAGCGTGGCGGTGGTGCCCTGGGGGACGGGCTGCCTGGCCTGGCCGATGGCGGAGGCGGACGCGCTCTCGGTGAAGCTGGAGGAGATGCCGCCGGATGCGCAGGAGGTCCGGTACCGGCATGCCCGCGCGCGGCAGGTGTTTTTCGTGCTCGCCGGGGTGCTGGACATGGAGCGGGAGGGTGTCGTGGTCCGGATCGGACCGGAGCAGGCTCTGGAGGTGCCGCCGGGGGTGCCGCATCAGGCGCGCAACGGCGGCAGCGCCCCGGTGCGGTTCCTTGTGATCTCGGGCCCGACGACCCGGGGCGATCGGGAGGACGTGGCGTCGTCCCCCGGCGCACCGGCCGGGCGGACCGGCGCCTGAGCCCGGGATGGACGTTTGATCCGACGGGTCCGACGCTGTATAATAGAAGGCGACGTCGCCAGGTGAGGGTCAGCCTCTGGTTGCGACGCGCGCTCCAGACAGACGCGGGCGCGGCGGAGACCGGAGACCGGAGACCGGAGACCGGAGACCGGGGGCCTGTCTCGAGGTGGCTTTGGCTGCTGGCCTGGTGTGTTCGGGCGCGGTGGCAGAGTCCGGAGAGCGGCGCGCCATAAACGCGAAGGAGACCACCCGATGAATGTGATCAAAACAATTGAAATCGCGCGTGCGTTGTACCAGGCGCATGGAGACAAGGCCGAGCTTGAGGCTGCGCAACGGGAGCGCAAATACAAGTCGGCCGGCAATCAGGATGAAGCGCAGCGCTGGCGCAGCATTCGTGGGAGCATCCGCCAGCTGCGTGGTGCGAACCAGAGCTAGACCCGGTTTAACCCTCTGAGCCGACCCGCGCACCGGGCGCCCCGGCGGAAACCGCCGGGCAGCGGCCGACCCCCTTCGATGGGGGGGAGGGCGCTTTCCCCCCTTCCGCAGGTCGGGTTCGGCGCGGTGTGGTAGGGGTGCAGGCCCGCGCGGGTCCTACTCGGCTGCGAGATTGGTCAGGCGCACGACACGCTCGGCGCCTCCCTCATGGGCCGACCTCTGGCCCTCCGGCAGATCGAGCTCCGGCAGCAGCTCCTGCAGATCGGCTACCATGCGATGGAGCTGCGCGCGCGCCATATCCTCATCCGCTTCCAGCCGGTTGGCCCAGTGGCGGATGTCCTGGTGCAGGGCCTTGGCGTGGTCGAGCCGCTCCTGAAAGCTCTCGATCTCCTGCTGACGCTGGCGCAGGAAGTCATAGGCGCGCTCCATGCGGTCATTGGAGTAGGCTTGCGCCATGTCTTCGCTGATCCGGCTCATCTGCGCGGCCACCTCGAGGATGTCGGGCTCCAGCGCACCGAGGTCGGGATGGCTGCGCAGGTGCATCATGCGCTCCTTCACCGCATCGAATTCCGAGGGTGCCTGAAACACCCCGGCGCGGTCGCTGGCATGGGCCGTGGCATAGGCGCGGGCCACATCTTCCATGCGGATCGAGAAATCATGGTGCGCGCTTTCCAGCTGCATGACGCGCCGGTTGGTGGGCAGAAAGACACAGAGACAAAGCAGGAGGCCGGTCAGCGCCAGTTGCACATAGAGCCCGCCCTGCGGCACCGCCGCGCCGTCGATCATCAGCGGCAGGTCGAGCCAGGGCAGGACGCCCAGTGCGGCAAGCGCCGTCAGCACCGTGGCCGCGAGCGTGGCCAGGCAGATCATCGTCAGAGCCGCGCTTTGCAACAGTGTGCGCAGGGCGAGGAGGGTCGGTTGCATGGTCTGCATGGATCACCCCTTCCATTTCATCGTTACCACCACACCCCCCCAACAGCGCCGGAGCGGTCGGAGAGGTTGCGCGAAGATACCATAAAACCGTGGAAAATTTTAGAAGAAAGCAGGTTTTGGTGAATCCTGCTACCTGAAGGCGAGAAGTGTTTCCCCAACGTCAACAGCGCAGGCGCTCGGGCCTGATTGTTGCCGGTCTGACCTCGTGCAACGCCGGATAGACCGTCCCTGAGGATGCCTCCTGCCGGTCCGGCGGTATCGCCGGGCAGCGCCCGCTCCCCCCTCGATGGGGGGACGGGCGCTTGCTGCCCCTATTTGTCCCGGGCGCGGCCATTCCGTGCCCTGCATGAGATCCGCTGCGTCAGCGCACGGCCTCGATGGGCCCCTCGGCCTTGCCCTGGATGAACTGCTCCAGATAGGGGTTGCCGCTCTGGTCCATCTCGCTCACCGGGCCGGTCCACTGGATCACCCCCTCGTGCAGCATCGCGATATTGTCGGCGATGGCGCGGACGCTCGTCATGTCGTGGGTGATGGTCATGGCGGTGGCGCCCATTTCCACCACGATTTCGCGGATGAGCTCGTTGATCACGCCCGACATGATCGGGTCGAGCCCGGTGGTGGGCTCGTCGAAGAAGATGATCTCGGGTTCGGCGGCGATGGCGCGGGCGAGGCCCACGCGTTTCTGCATGCCGCCAGAGAGTTCCGCCGGGAAGCGGTCGGCCACATCCTCCTTCAGGCCGACGCGGCGCAGCTTTTCGATGGCGATGGCGCGCGCCTCGTCGTGTGGCCGCTTGAGCGAGCCGCGCAGCAGGCGGAAGGCGACGTTCTGCCAGACCGGCAGGCTGTCGAAGAGCGCGCCGCCCTGGAACAGCATGCCGAAGCGCGCGAGGAAGGCGTCACGGTCGCCTTTGCTGGCGTCGGTGCCATCGACGGTGATGGTGCCGCTGTCCTGTTTGATCAGCCCTAGGATGCATTTCAGCGCGATGGATTTGCCGGTGCCCGAGCCGCCGATGATCACCATCGAGGTGCCTTTCGGGATCGAGAGGTTCAGCCCCCGCAACACGTGGTTCGACCCGAAGGATTTGCGGATATCTGTCATCTCGATCATAGGGTGAAGAACACTCCCGTGAGCACGAAATTGGCCGCGAGGATCAGGATCGCGGCGCCTTCGACGGCGGTTTTCGTCGCGCGGCCCACACCCATGGCGCCGCGCCCTGAGTTCATGCCGTGATAGCAGCCCATCAGGGCCGCGGCGAAGCCGAAGACCGCGCCCTTGGTCAGGGACGAGATCACGTCGAGCGGTTCGAGGAAGTTCACCGTGTTGCGGATATAGGCGGCGGGGTTGAAGCCCAGCGTGCCGGTGGCGACCGCGTAGCCGCCGAAGATGCCGATGATGTCGCCCACGCCCACCAGAAGCGGCACCACCAGCACGGCGGCGAGCACGCGGGGCACGGTCAGGTATTTCATCGGGTGGGTGGACAGCGTCACAAGCGCGTCGATCTGCTCGGTCACTTTCATGGTGGCGATTTCCGCCGCGATCGAGGAGGTGACGCGGGCGGCGATCATCAGGCCGACGAGCACCGGGCCAAGCTCGCGCACCATGCCGACGGCAACGATCTGCGGCACTACGGCCTCGGCGTTGAAGCGCGAGCCGCCCGCGTAGATCTGCAGCGCCAGCGCGCCGCCGGTGAAGACCGCCGTGAGGCCGACGACGGGCAGCGAGAGCCAGCCGATGTTCATCAGCGCCGAGAGAAACTCGCGGCCATAGAAGGGCGGGCGCAAAATGTGGCTGACCGCGTCGAAGGCAAAGAGCGCGATGCGGCCGATCATAGCCAGGGCGGCCAGAACGGCGCGGCCAAGGAGGGCGAGGGGTTTCATCAGACGTAGATCCGCTTGTAACGCGCCCCCAGTGAGGTCAGGATTTCGTACCCGATAGTCTCGGCGAAGCCCGCGACAGTGTCCACCGATTGGTGCGCGCCGATGAGCTCCAGCGTCTCGGGCTCTTCCGCGAGGCCGGTCACGTCGACGCCGATCATATCCATGGAGATGCGCCCCACCACCGGCACGGCGGAGGAGCCGGTGTGCAGATGCGCGTTCGGGCCCATGCCGCGCAGGATGCCATCGGCGTAGCCTGCGGAGATGGTGGCGATGCGCGAGGGGCTGCGGGCGACCCAGGCGTTGCCGTAGCCCACGCTCTCGCCCACGGCGACATCGCGGATCTGGATCACGGGGATGTGCAATTCGACCACGGGGCGGGCATCGACATAAGGCATGCCGCCGTAGAGGCCGATGCCGGGGCGCACCATGTCGAAGTGATAATCGGGCCCCAGCAGGATGCCTCCGGTGGCGGCCAGCGAGCGTGGCGCGTCGATGCCCTCCGTCATCTCGTGGAAGACCTGCAGCTGGCGCGCGTTCATGGCGTGATCGGCCTCATCGGCGCAGGCGAGATGCGACATGATCAGCGCGGGGGTCTGGCCGAGTGCCACTTCGCGTAGGGCGGACCATTCGGCCTCTTCCATGCCGAGACGGTTCATGCCGGTGTCGAGCTGGAGGCCGAAGGGGTGGCCGGGCAGGGCTTCCACATGCCGCAGCATCTGGTCGACGGAGTTCAGCATCGGCGTGAGCTGCGCGTCGCGGATGAGCTCGGTATCGCCCTGCATATGGCCGGAAAAGACGTTGATCTGCGGGCCCTCGCCGAGGATCTCGCGCAAGCTCGCCCCCTCCTCGGCGACCGCCACGAAGAAGTTGCGGGCACCGGCGCGGGACAGCGCGCGGGCCACGGGCTGCACCCCGAGACCATAGGCATCGGCCTTGACAACGGCGCCGGCCTCGCACCGGGCCATGGCGCTGAGGCTGCGCCAGTTCTCGACCAGCGCGGCGATGTCGATGGAAAGGATCGCAGTTGCCATTCTCGCGTTTTGACAGGGATCACCGGAGCGTCAAGTGGAAACTGGGCGCTGGGCAGGGGGTTGCGCGCAGGTCAGGGAATATCGAAGTAGGCGCGGTTCTGTTCCCACATCTTTTCGCCGATGAGGCAGTCATACGCCACGGGTGGTGTAAATTGCACAGGCTGGATCTGCGGGGTGACGCCCGCGATTTCGAGCACCAGCTTGCGCTTGACCGCATTGGCGAACTGGTCCCAGTCGAGCACGGGGATGACAAAGGCGCCCGGCCCGCCGATGACGCAGTGCTGATAGTAGATGTCGAGGTCGGGGATGCCCCAGATCTGGCTCAGCGCGTCGGTTGTCATCAGCGGCAGCCCGTTGATGATGAAGCCGGCCTCCAGCGCGGCATCGCGGGCGCGGGTCACGGGGCGGCCCTGGTTGTTCGGCCCGTCGCCCGAGACGTCGATCACCCGGCGCAGCCCGTGAAAGCCGTTGTGCTCGAAATCGCCCGCGGCATAGAGCAGCGCGCCCGAGATCGAGGTGCGGCGCAGGCCCGCGTCGAAGCGCGCGGTGATCTGATGTGCGACGGCGCGCGCCTCTTCCCGGGTGCTCAGCAGGGTCCAGGGCACGATCACCCGCTGGGAGTATTCGCCCGCCCATTCCACATAGGTGACGGCAATGCGGCCCAGAAGCCCGTGCGCGATGGCATCGAGCACCTGCGGGCTGGTGATCGCCTCGGCATAGCCGCGGCGCTGGATTTCCAGCTCGGCGGGCGACATGGAGCGGGAGACATCCACGGCGAGGAAGAGCTCGACGTCGACTTCCAGATCCTCGGCACGGAGCAGGTTTGGCAGGATCAGCAGGCAGAGAAGGAGGCAGCGCATGGCCCCATAGCGCCAGAGATTTGCGGGCCTGTCCAATCACAAATGGTGTGGACCGCGGGGGCGGGCAGCGGTGGTCCGGCGTCGGGGGTGCCGGGCTGCTGCGCGCGCCGGGATTTTTTGCCTGTGGGGGCCGTTCCGGGCCACGGGGGCGGGGGTCTTTCGGCTGTCAATTAATATTTACACTTGTTAATGTCTATTTACTGTGACACATTTTTGGGACGGTGCGCGTTTTGAAGGCGGTCAGACAGGGCTTGGGTCTGGCCTCAATCGCTTACGTCGAAACGGAGGACCAACTATGGCGGACAGTGAGGATAAGGTTTGGCCAACAGGGCTGACCCTGGAGGAGGCTGAGGAAGTCCACAGCTACCTCATCGATGGAACGCGCGTCTTCGGTTTGATTGCGCTTCTGGCCCACATCCTGGTCGCGGTCGCGACCCCCTGGCTTGGATAAGGGAGAGACGTCATGAACAATGCGAAAATGTGGCTGGTCGTGAAACCGACCGTGGGTGTGCCGCTCTTCCTGAGTGCTGTGGCAATCGGATCGTTTGCCGTGCATGTGGCGGTGCTGAGCAATACCACCTGGGTGGCGGATTTCCTGTCCGGCAATGAATTGGGCTCGGGCGCGGAGAGCGCCTCGGCCACGATGCTGCAGCAGGGCGACACGGCCAAGGTGTCCTATGCGGCGCCCGCGGCGGATGGCACCCAGGCGGTGACCATCATCCTGTCGGACGGCACGCCGGTGAAGGCTATTCTACAGCCACCGGAGGTGCATGCGGCGTCAAGCCCCGGGGATCGGACGATCCTCAGGCAATAGCGCTTTGGGCCCGCTGCCGCGATGCAGCGGGTCTTTCCGTATCTGCCCGCGGTAACGGGCAGGCCGTCTGAGGCGGACCAGAAGATGTTTGACTATCGTGCCTTTGCGATGCGCAGGCTGGCGGCCCTGGGGCCCCGGTATCTGCCCTTTGCGGATGTGGCGACCGAGGAGGTGCCGCTGCGACGCCTGCTGCGGCTGTCGCTGTTTCAGGTGACCGTGGGCATGGCGCTGGTGCTGATCGTGGGCACGCTCAATCGTGTGATGATCGTGGAACTCAGCGTGCCGGCGACACTGGTGGCCGGGATGCTGGCCTTGCCGCTGATCTTTGCGCCGCTGCGCACGCTCATCGGGTTCAAATCCGACGTGCATGTCTCGGCGCTGGGGCTGCGGCGCGCGCCCTATATCTGGAAGGGCACGCTCTATCAGTTTGGCGGTTTTGCGATCATGCCGTTCGCGCTGCTGGTGCTGTCTGGCTATGGCGAGGCGATCGACGCGCCGCGCTGGATTGGCTACAGCTCGGCCGCGCTGTCCTTCCTGCTGGTGGGGGCGGGCGTGCATATGGTGCAGACCGTGGGCCTGGCGCTGGCGACCGATCTGGTCGCCGAGGAGGACCAGCCCAAGGTGGTGGGGCTGATGTATGTCATGTTGCTGCTGGGCATGGTGGTGAGCGCGCTGGTCTTCGGTGCGCTGTTGGAGACTTACACGCCCGGGCGGCTCATTCAGGTGATTCAGGGTGCGGCGGTTGTGACCGTGGCGCTGAACCTCGCGGCGCTCTGGCAGCAGGAAGCCCGCAGCCGCGCCCGGGCGCAGGCGATGAAGGCCGCGCCACGGGTGCGCTTTGCCGACGCCTGGAGCACGCTGATGGCACGGCCGGGGATGCTGCGCCTGCTGGTGGTGATCGGCCTCGGGACCTTTGGCTTCGGCATGGCCGATGTGCTGATGGAGCCTTACGGCGGGCAGGTGCTGGGCCTGTCGGTGGCGAGTACGACGAAGCTGACGGCGCTGCTGGCGGCAGGCACGCTGGCGGGGTTTGCGCTGGCTGCGCGGGGCCTGAGCCGGGGCGGTGCGCCGGCGCGCTATGCGGTGATCGGCGCCGGGATCGGCCTGCCGGGCTTCGCCGCGATCATCCTGTCGTCCTTCGGGGTTGGCGTGCCCGTGTTCCTGGCGGGGGTCTTTGCGACCGGTCTGGGGGCCGGGCTCTTTGGCCATGCGACGCTGACCGCGACGATCCGGGCCGCACCCAGCGACCGCGTCGGCCTGTCCTTAGGTGCCTGGGGCGCGGTGCAGGCGACGGCGGCGGGCCTTGGCATTGCAGCGGCGGGCATCGTGCGCGATCTGGTCGTTGGGCTGACGCCCGCTGGAAATGCGCCGCAGACGCCCTATAATACGGTCTTCCTGATCGAAATTCTGTTTCTGGCCCTGGCCATCGTGGTGGTCTGGCCGATCCTGAGACGCTCCGCGCGCACGCGTCTTGTCAACAACCCGTCTCAGTCAGACGGACGTCCGGTGGAGGTATCATGACCAATATTATCACACGCTTGTTCGAAGACGACGAAAAGGCCCGCTATGTGAAGGAGCGTGCGGTGTTCATGGGCGTTCCGAGCCGCGATATGTCGGTGATCGGCAAAGGCGGCGCTGATGACGCCGAGCTGACCGAAAAGATGCAATCTGCAGGCGTGGATGACAGCGCATTGGAGACTTACCTCAAGCACATCAAGAAGGGGCACGCGGTGTTCGTGGTGCGCGCGACCTACAAACCGCTGATGGCCGCGACCAAGATGCGCGAGCTGCTGGCCAAGCACGAGCCGCTGGATGCGGGGGACGTTGTCGAGGACCGCTTTGTGCCCGATGGGCCGCAGAAGGCGCCGAGCATCCTGACCGAGCATCCGCATTTCCTGACCGTGCGCATGGATCGCACCGGGTATGAGGGCGGTCCGGTGACCGCCGGTCTGGGCTGGCCGATGCTGCGCGCGCGCAAACCCAGCGATTCGGTGATGAAGGGCGGTAAATTCATGTCGCGGTCGTTCTGGCCGATGCCGCTCCTGTCCGACAAGCCGCGCAAGAAGTCGGTGATCGAAGGCGGCAAGCATATGTCGAAGGCCTTCTGGCCGATGCCGCTGATCTCCAAGACAGAGCGAAAGAACTCGGTGATCCGCGGCGGCGATCTGCCGCTGTCGCGCGCGCTGGGCTGGCCGCCGGTGAGCTGACGCTTTCCGGGCGTTGCCGTAGACGTTTGCGGTGCATGGTCGACGCGGGGCATCTCCTGAGAGACGTCAGGTACTGCTGGCTGGATGCAGCAAGCAGATCCCTTATTGATCCGCTCATCTGCGCGGTAGACCATCAAAGCGGTCGGGGGCACAACAGTGCCTGTGGCGCGGATATCCAATCAGAGCAGGGGCGCGGGTGGCGCGACGACGTTTCTAAAACTCGCGCTCGCCGCCCTGCTGCCAGGGCTGCACGAGGTTGCCGAAACGGGTGAAACGGCCCTCGAAGCTGAGATCCACGGTGCCGATTGGGCCGTGGCGCTGCTTGCCGATGATCACCTCGGCGCGGCCGTGCAGACGCTCCATCTCCTCTTGCCATTTGGCCATGGCTTCGAGATCGTGATCGCCCGGCTTTTCCCGCTCCTTGTAGTACTCCTCGCGGAAGACGAACATGACCACATCGGCGTCCTGCTCGATGGAGCCGGATTCGCGCAGGTCACTGAGTTGCGGGCGTTTGTCCTCACGGTTCTCGACCTGCCGGGAGAGCTGCGACAGGCCGATGACGGGGATGTCGAGCTCTTTGGCGATGGCTTTTAGCCCCATGGAGATCTCGCCGATTTCCTGCACCCGGTTGTCGGAGGTGCCGCGGGCGAGCTGGATGTAATCGACGATCAGCAGATCGAGCCCGTGGGTCCGTTTCAGCCGGCGCGCGCGGGCGGCGAGCTGCGCGATGGGGATCGAGGGCGTGTCGTCGATGTAGAGCGGGCAGGCCTCGAGCGCCTTGGCGGCCTCGACGAAGCGGCGGAATTCGCCTTCGGTCATATCGCCGCGACGGATCTGTTCGCTGGGCACTTCTGCTGCCTCTGACAGAATCCGCGCGGCGAGCTGCTCGGCACTCATCTCGAGAGAAAAGAAGCCCACGACACCGCCGTTGACGGCGCCTTCGGTGCCGTCGTGGCGCACACCCTTCTTGTAGGCCTTGGCGATGTTGAAGGCGATGTTGGTGGCCAGCGACGTCTTGCCCATGGACGGGCGGCCCGCAAGGATCAGCAGGTCAGACCGGTGCAGACCGCCGAGCTTCTTGTCCATATCTACAAGCCCGGTGGAGACGCCGGCGAGGCCGCCATCGCGTTGATAGGCCGCGTTAGCGACATTAACAGCGTCCGTTACCGCCTTGAGAAAGCTTTGAAATCCTCCTTCTGTATTGCCTTGCTCGGCGAGATTGTAGAGCGCCTGTTCGGCCTCGACGATCTGCTCTTTCGGTTCGGAGGCGACATCGACCTTGGCGGCCTTGTCGGAGATTTCGCGGCCGAGCTGGATGAGGTCCCGGCGCACGGAAAGATCGTAGATCATCTGCGCGTAGTCGCGGACGGCGAAGGCGGAGATGGCCGCCCCCGCGAGGCGCACCAGATAGGCCGGGCCGCCGAGCTCCTTCAGCCCCTCGTCGTCTTCCATGAAGGCCTTGAGCGTGACGGGGGAGGCCAGGTTGTTCTTGGCAATGCGCGCCGAGGCAATCTCGAAGATGCGCGCGTGCACGGGGTCATAAAAGTGTTTCGCGTTGATGATAGACGTGACCCGGTCATAGACGTCGTTGTTGGTCAGGATCGCGCCCAGAAGCTGCTGTTCGGCCTCGATGGAATGCGGCATCGTCTCGGGCGCCTGCACGTCCACGCCGGTTGGATTGAATGCCGTGATTTCGTTCATGCCCGTGCCCACCTTGTCCCGTCGACGGTCTTACCCGTGCCGGTCTGTGACATGCAATCGGGATAAGACGGTATAACGTGTGGATATGTTTTTATCTGAAAAACATACCTGATCTGGTGGTGCATTGCACGTGAAATACAAGGGAAGGTGCGCGCTTAGTCGCTTTTTCGGGCCGCCTGCCAGGCGCGGGGATCGTTGAGGAAGGTCTCGACCTCCGTCAGGGTAGCGGCGTCGAAGGCGCCTTCCACGCGGGCCTCAGCCAGCACATCCCACCAGGTGCACAAGGAGTGCAGGGCAACCCCATGATCGCCAAGGGTCTTTTCCGTCTCCGGGAAAATCCCGTAGTAGAAGATGACCGCGGTGTGCCCGCAGACAGCACCTGTTTCGCGAATCGCGTCGACGAAGCTGAGCTTGGAGCCGCCGTCGGTGGTGAGGTCCTCGACCAGGAGCACACGCTGGCCCTCCGCCATGTCGCCTTCGATGCGCGCGCCCTTGCCGTAGCCTTTGGGTTTCTTGCGGACGTAGGTCATGGGCAGGCCCATGCGCTCGGCCACCATGGCGGCGAAGGGGATGCCCGCGGTCTCGCCACCGGCGATGTTGTCGAAGGCCTCGAAGCCTGCGTTGCGCATTACGGTCACAGTGAGGAAGTCCATCAGAGTGGAGCGGATGCGCGGGTGGCTGATCAGTTTGCGGCAATCGATGTAGGTAGGGCTGGGCAGGCCGGAGGCGAGGACGAAGGGGGTGTCTGCGTTGAAGTGCACCGCCTTGATTTCCAGCAGCATGCGCGCGGTGAGACGGGCGATCTCGGTCGGGTCGGGGTAGCTGCTGGGGATCATCTGGTGGTCCTTTGTGGCGGAGGGCGGGTGCCTCCGGCGGGAGTATTTCAGGAAGAATGAAGCCTAGGTCACCGCCCAGTCGAGGGGGAAGCCGGGGTCGAAGACGGTGACGGGGCCGTCGTCGGTGATGATATGGTCGGGGTAGCTGGCGCCGGTTTTGGCGAGGGTCAGGGTGTCGTCGTTGGGTGGCAGGCCGTAGAAGGCGGGGCCGTTCAGCGAGGTGAAGGCTTCGAGGCGGTCGAGCGCGCCCTCCTCCTCGAAGATCTGGGCGAGGATCGAGAGCGTATTGGGCGCGGTGAAGCAGCCCGCGCAGCCGCGGGGCAGGAGCTTGTTGGCATCGGTGTGCGGAGCTGAGTCGGTGCCGAGGAAGAAGCGGGCCGCGCCGGAGGTGGCGGCCTCGCGCAGGGCGAGGCGGTGCTCCTCGCGTTTGGCGACGGGCAGGCAGTAGTAATGCGGTTTGATGCCGCCTGCGAGGATGTGGTTGCGGTTGATCACCAGGTGGTGCGTGGTGATCGTGGCGCCCAGGGTGTCGTCCTGGTCGCGGGCGTAGTCGACCGCGTTGGAGGTGGTGATGTGTTCCATCACCACGCGCAGGCCGGGGGTCGCGCGGCGGATCGGGTCGAGCACGCGGTCGATGAAGACGGCCTCGCGGTCGAAGATGTCGATGTCGGCGTCAGTGACCTCGCCGTGCACGCAGAGCGGCAGGCCGATCTCGGCCATCTTCTCGAGCACCGGGCGGACTTTGTCGAAGTCTTTGACACCACTGGCGGAATTCGTGGTGGCGCCTGCGGGGTAGAGTTTGACCGCATGCACGAGGCCGGAGGCTTGGGCGGCGGCCACATCGGCAGGGTCGGTGTCTTCGGTGAGGTAGAGCGTCATCAGCGGGGTGAAGGTGGCACCTGTCGGCAGGGCGGCGAGAATGCGGTCGCGGTAGGCGCGGGCGTCCGCAGCAGTGACCACGGGCGGCACGAGGTTCGGCATGATGATCGCGCGGGCGAAATGGCGGGTGGTTTCGGGCAGGACCGCGCGCAGCATGGCGCCATCGCGCAGGTGCAGGTGCCAATCGTCGGGGCGGCGGAGGGTCAGGGTCTGGCTCATGATCCTGCGCTAGCACAGCTGCGCGGGCAGGGCCAGCATCAGACGGCCGGGGCGCCGCGCACCTGTTCCAGCCGGTGGGCGAAGCGGGGCGCGGTGTGGCGCCGGAGCACCGCGCGGCAGAGCAGTTCGACCCGGCGCGGGTGGGTGCCGGGGTTCAGGCGGGTCAGCAGGCGGCGCAGGTAGGGCATGTGATCGCGCCGCGCGCGCAACAGCTGTCCGACGCGCTGTGGCGTGAGCCTGTCGCCCGCGGCGGCGGAGAGCAGTTCGGCCAGACAGCCCATGTGCAAAAGATCGCTCTGCAGCATGCCGCCCATTCCGCGCGCCCGCAGCAGCGTCACATGGGGGCGGGCGCAAAGGGCCGCGTGCATGGCGTCTTCCCTCTGGTCGGGGTCGAAGAGGATGAAGGCGTCCCGGGCGGCGTCGAGCATATCGGGGGCATAGCCGTAGCGGTCGGTGAAGCTGGTGCGGCGCATCCCGACAAAGCGCCTGTCCCAGGCGGCGAGGCCGGGATCGAGCGTGGCCTGCGGCTGGAGCGCGACGACCGTGGCGCCAGGGGCGGCCACCGAGAAAGCGGCAGCGGCATAGCCACAGGGGCCGGCGCCGTAGAACAGCACCCGGTCAAAGCCGTCGAAGACGCCATCGTCCACAAGCGCGTCCATATGGGCAAAGACCGCCGCATCGCGGAACCAGGTGTCGCCGTCGCTGATCAGGCCCAGGTGCGACCAGTCAAAGCGGTGCGCCGCATCCCAGCCCAGCGGATAGCCGTGCGGCGAGAGCGCCTGGATCGCCCGATGGTTTTCGAAGGAGACCAGAAGGGTCGGGCCGCTCTTGACATAGACGGCGCCGTGGCGCGGGCCGAGCCGGGTCAGGGACCCGCGGGCGCTGACCAGAGCGGACACGCCCGACAGCCAGCCCTGCCAGGGCAGCTCCCCAAGCGACTGCTCGAAATCCACGGCTGTTTGCGGCATGGCGCGCGTCTCCCCCCTTTGCGGTCATACGTCGGGGGGGCTGCGTTTGTAAACCGGAGGAGGGGATCGCTCGCTGTTGATGTTCTGGCCGTCCTGCAGCGCGAAGTGGGTCAGGTGCTGTGCCGCCTCGCGCGAGATCGGGTGCGACGGTGGCGCCATGAGCAGGCGCGCATAGAGGGCGCGAAACGTCTCCTGCCGCATCAGCGCTTCGAAGCGGGCCTTGCGCCAGGCCACCGCTTCGGCGTGCAGGCGGGCCAGGGTGGCGTCGGCCATCAGGTCGGCCCGCAGCGCATCGCGTCCGGGTTTCAGGGCGTCGATGGAGGTATCCTCTTCGGTGGTAAAGTTGCGCTCCACCCAGTAGTCGAGCGCCAGAGGCACATCCGCATGCACCGCGCGCCCGCGATCCGCCTTGAGCACGAAGCTTTCCATGTCGCCCAGCGGATAGTGATTGAGTTGCACCAGACCATAGTTCGGCTGGCCGTAGTCGGAAAACACGCGGCGGGTTTTGAAGGGGCCGCCGAGGGTGCGGCCCTCGCCGTCCATCCAGCGGGCGTTGTCGAGCCGGTCGCGGTTGGGCGCCTTGGGGCGGTGCACGCCGAGTTTTCCGTAGATGCCGTCGTTGCGGTAGAGCGTCTTGAACATGACCGCGCGCCAGGGCCAGAAGATCACCTCGGGCGCGCAGCGGGTGAAGCGCTCGGTCACGGGGATGTCGTCGTAGCGGGCGTGGCCTGCGTTGCCGAAGAGCCGCCAGGTGAGGGTGATCGCTGTGGCGTCGGGCAAAGTTTCGAGCAGCGCGGGCAGGGTGTTGTCGCCGGTCTTCACGTTCACGAATTCGTCGATGTCCAGCGGCAGGAGCCAGTGGGCGTTTGTGACAAGCGGGTGTTTGTCGGCCAGTTTCAGCGCGGTGAACTGGATGCCGCGGTTGCCGTAAGGCCCCTCATTGCGCAGATGCGCGAGCCAGCCCATCTCGGCCAGGCGGTCGAGCATGGCATCGGTGCCATCGTCGCAGGCGTTGGAGCAGACGACAAAATCGGTGACACCCGCCGCGCGGTGATGCGCGAGCCAGTCCAGCAGGAAGGCAGCCTCGTTGCGCACGGTCAGGACGGCGGTGATCTTGGGTGCTGGCTCAGCCATGGGCGGGGCGGGCATGCAGGGCACTCATGGGGGACCCGGTCCTCGTTTGGCAGCGTGTCGGTGACCATGGCAGGCGCGACGCGCGCCGTCAACGTAGACCAAAAGCCCCCCTCTGCGTGCTTGACCCGCCAGGCGTGGGATGCAGGTATCAAAGTCAAAGAGGAGGACCCATGGCCGGAGTTGAGACGATTGATGCCGTGCAGGAGATGCTGGCAGCAGAGGGCTATGTCTGTGATCGGGCGCTGGGCACCGTGGTGTTTCTGGCGCTGCGGCTGGGGCGCCCGCTGTTTCTGGAGGGCGAGGCGGGGGTCGGCAAGACCGAGATCGCCAAGGCGCTGGCGGCGGGGTTGAACCGGCGGCTCATTCGGTTGCAGTGCTATGAGGGGCTGGACGCGGCGACCGCTGTTTACGAGTGGAATTTTCCGGCGCAGATGGTGGCCATTCGCACGGCGGAGGCGGCGGGTGGCGCCGAGCGGGCGGAACTGCAGGCGGAGTTGTTCAGCGATGAATATCTGATCGAGCGGCCTTTGCTAGAGGCGATGCGGCCCGATGAGAACGGCGCGCCGGTGCTGCTCATCGACGAGCTGGACCGCACCGATGAGCCTTTCGAGGCATTTCTGCTGGAGGCGCTGAGCGATTTTCAGGTGACGATCCCGGAGCTGGGGACGATCAAGGCGCCGGAGCCGCCTGTTGTGATCCTCACCTCGAACCGGACGCGCGAGGTGCATGACGCGCTGAAGCGGCGGTGTCTCTATCATTGGGTGGATTATCCGGATTTCGACCGCGAGATGGAGATCCTCGCCGCGCGGGCACCCGAGGCGGCGGAGGCGTTGAGCCGCGAGGTTGTGGCCTTCGTGCAGCAGCTGCGCACGGAGGATCTGTTTAAGAAGCCGGGCGTGGCCGAGACCATCGATTGGGCGAAATGCCTGCTGGCGCTGGATGTGATCAATCTGAGCCCCGAGGTCATTGCCGATACGCTGGGGGCGATCCTGAAGTATCAGGACGACATCCAGAAGCTGCAGGGCTCGGAAGCCAAGCGCATCCTGGAAGAGGTCAAGAGCAGCCTGATGCCTGCGTGACAGGTCGCCGGGGTGTGTTAACGTGACACCGGGGGATTTGATCTATGGAGTTTGAACCAATCAGTTCGGCGCGCATGTTGGCCTTGATGGCGGCCGGCGGGCTCTTTGCCGCGGCAGGGCTCTACATGATGCTGCGGCCCAAGCCGCAAGGCGTTGCAAAACTTGAGCTTTTTGGACTGAAGTTCGAAAGCTCCTCGGCGGGTCTGCTTGTCTTCATCATTGGGGCTGCGTTTCTTGCGGTGACCTTGTTTGTCCCCGAAAAAAGCGAAACCGCCCAGCCGGACCAGCCCGTCGCGCCCGCACCGACGGAGAATGTGGCAGTCGGACAGCAGCCCCGGCCAAGCGCTCCGGGGGACAGTGATCTGTCGCTTGTGGCCTTGCCCGCGGGAGAAGTCGTGAAAGAGGTCGAAGCCAATGACACGGTGCAGACGCCGAATATTCTGGCCATCGGACAGAGGGTCACCGGCGCCTTCGACAGTTCCGACACGGACTGGTTCGCGCTGCGCACACCCGAAGACGGGTTTGCCGGACACGAGATCATGCTGCGCCACATCAGCGGGAGTTACACCCGTGTGGATGTGTTCAACGCCCGGGAAGAATACAAGGGGTACGTCGAGACCAGAAATGGTGCGGAGTACCTGACGATTTCCTCCGACTTTCCCGTTTGGCTTTATCTGAAGGTGTACCAGCGTCATGTGGGTGGCGGGGAATACGAACTGGCCGTGTTGCCGCCGAAATAGGGGACCAGATGCCTGAATACGCACCGCTTGAGCTGCCGGAAAACCCACGGCTGGCTGGTAATATCACGCATTTTGCGCGCGCGTTGCGGCGCGCCGGGCTGCCGATTGGGCCGGGGCGGGTGATTGATGCGATCCGGGCGGTGGAGGCGGCGGGGTTTACCGACAAGCGTGATTTCTACTGGACGCTGCATGCCTGTTTCGTGAACCGGCCCGAGCATCGGTTGGTGTTTGGTCAGATCTTTCGGCTCTACTGGCGCGATCCGCGGTATCTGGAGCATATGATGTCCTACATGATCCCGGCGGTGCGGGGCGTGCAGGAGGATCGGCGCGCGCAGTCGGCGGAGAAACGGGCGGCGGAGGCGCTGCTTGACGGCGCCGAGGCGCCGGATTTTGGCGACGGCGCAGAGGAGGACACAGGCGAGACGGAGATCGAGATCGACGCGAGCCTGACGATGTCCTCCGAGGAGCGACTGCGCAGCCTGGATTTCGAACAGATGAGCACGGGCGAAATGGCGGCGGCGAAGCGGATGCTGGCCAAGCTGAACCTGCCGGTGCCGCCGATCCTGTCGCGCCGGGCACAGGCGGACCCGCTGGGGCGCCGGGTCGATGCGGCGCGGACCTTGCGCGGGGCGATGCGGCAGGGGGGCGAGCTTTACCGGATCGCGCGCCGGGCGCCACGTCCGCGCTGGCCGAACCTGGTGGTGCTCTGTGATATTTCCGGGTCCATGAGCCAGTATTCGCGGGTGGTGCTGCATTTTTTGCATGCGGTGGCCAATGCGAAGGGGGCAGGCTGGGCCAAGGTGCATGCCTTCACCTTTGGCACCCGACTGACGAACATCACCCGGCATCTGAAGCATCGCGACGTGGATGCGGCGCTGGCTGCCGCCGGGGCCGAGGCGCAGGACTGGGAGGGTGGGACGCGGATCGGCGACTGTCTGACCGCGTTCAACCGCGACTGGTCGCGGCGGGTGATGGGGCAGGGCGCGGTGGTTTTGTTGATCACCGATGGGCTGGATCGCGATGATCCGGAGGCTTTGGAACGGCAGATGGAGCGGTTGCATCTCTCGGCGCGCCGGTTGATCTGGTTGAACCCCTTGTTGCGCTGGGAGGGGTTTGCGCCGAAAGCGCGCGGGATTGCGGCGATGCTGCCGCATGTGGACAGCTTTCGCGCCGGGCATTCGATTGCCTCGCTGGAGGATCTGGCGGTGTCGCTGTCGCGGCCCGACGACATGGGTGAGAAGGCGCGGCTGATGCGGGCTTTGGTGTCTTAGGACTGTGAAGCGGAGCGCGCTGGCGCGCGCATTTCATGTTTTATTTGGCGCTTCGGGCTCACCGTCCCAGATGGGTCCGGAGCCGCCCGCGCATTTGGGTCCTTGCCTGACGGGCGCGCCGCGTCGGTCAAGCGCAATGGCGGTTTCCGCTGCGCGGAGCCTCCGCAATTCCGCTTGACCGCCCCGCCTTGCCCCCGTCCGACCGGCCCCATGCGAGGGCGGCTCCGGACCAGAGGTCAGGCAACGGCTTTGGCGAAGCTCTGGTGGTACAGGACGGAGAGCTCCGCGAGCGGGGCGCTTTGCGTGCCGAAGGTGAGCGTGTCGCCACCGAAACTGCCGACTTGGGTGAGAGGGACGCCCGCCTTGGTGGCGGCTGTCGTGAGTTCTGCGGCCTGCTCTGGCGTGGCGACGATCAGGTAGCGGGCCTGATCTTCGGCGAAGAGTTGGGCGGTGTCATCGGTGTCGAGCGTGACGCCGAGGCCCGCAGCCTCGGCCAGCTCGAAGGCGGCCAGCGCGAGGCCGCCGTCGGAGAGGTCGGTGCAGGCGGCGATTTTTGCGCGGTTGGCGCGGATGAAGTCGCCGTGGGCTTTCTCCTGCGCGAGATCGACTGTGGGGGCATCGCCATCGCTGCGGCCCAGATGCTCGGCGAGCAGAGCGGATTGGCCGAGGTGGCCTTTGGTTTCGCCCAGGAGCAGGGCCAGGTGGCCGGCGCGGACGTCCATGCTGATGACGTCGTCGGTATGGGCGATCAGGCCGACGGCACCAATGGTCGGGGTGGGCAGGATCGCCGCGCCATCGGTCTCGTTGTAGAGCGAGACATTGCCTGAGACGATGGGCATGTGGAGGGCGGCGACGGCTTCGCCGATGCCTTTGATGGCGCCCACGAATTGCCCCATGATGCGGGGTTTTTCGGGGTTGCCGAAGTTCATGTTGTCGGTGGTGGCGAGCGGTGTGGCCCCCACGGCGGTGAGATTGCGATAGGCCTCGGCCACCGCCTGTTTGCCGCCTTCGACCGGATTGGCTTGCACGTAGCGCGGGGTCACATCAGAGGTGAAGGCGAGCGCCTTGTCGGTGCCGTGCACGCGGATGATGCCCGCGCCCAGGCCGGGCGTACGCACAGTGTCGGCCATGACCATCGTGTCGTATTGCTCGTAGACCCAGTGCTTGGAGGCGTAATTGGGGCTGGAGAGCAGGGATTTCAGGCCCGCGATAGGGTCGACCTGCGGCACGTCGGTGAGTGGGGTCGGGCTGGGCGTCTCTTCCCACGGGCGGTCGTATTCGGGGGCAGTGGAGGCGAGTTTCGACAGCGGCAGGTCGGCCTTCACCTCGCCGTCCAGCATGATCAGGAAGCGGTCTTCCGCGATGGTTTCGCCGACGATGGCGAAATCGAGGTCCCATTTGTCGAAGACGGCTTTCGCTTCGGCTTCCAGTTCGGGGCGCAGGACCATGAGCATGCGCTCCTGGGATTCCGACAGCATCATCTCGTAGGCGGTCATGGCCTCTTCGCGCACGGGCACGTTTTCGAGGTCGAGCCGCACGCCGAGGCCGCCCTTGTCGCCCATCTCGACCGCGGAGCAGGTGAGGCCCGCAGCGCCCATGTCCTGGATGGAGATCACGGCACCGGTCTGCATCAGTTCGAGGGTGGCTTCCATCAGGCGTTTCTCGGTGAAGGGGTCGCCGACCTGCACGGTGGGGCGCTTTTCCTCGATGCTGTCGTCGAACTCAGCCGACGCCATGGTGGCGCCGCCGACACCATCGCGGCCCGTTTTGGCGCCCAAATAGACCACGGGCATGCCGACACCGGAGGCGGCAGAGTAGAAGATCTTGTCGGCATCCGCGAGCCCGGCGGCGAAGGCGTTCACGAGGCAGTTGCCGTTGTAGGCCGGGTCGAAGCGGACTTCACCGCCCACCGTTGGCACGCCGAAGGCATTGCCATAGCCGCCGATGCCTTCCACCACGCCGTTCACCAACTGCCGAGTTTTGGGGTGGGAGGGCGCGCCAAAGCTGAGGCTGTTCATTGCCGCAATTGGCCGTGCGCCCATGGTGAAGACATCGCGCAGGATGCCGCCGACGCCGGTGGCCGCACCCTGGTAGGGTTCGATATAGCTGGGGTGGTTGTGGCTTTCCATCTTGAAGACCACGGCCTGACCGTCGCCGATGTCCACGACGCCCGCGTTCTCGCCGGGGCCGCAGATGACCTGGGGGCCGGTCGTGGGCAGGGTGCGCAGCCATTTCTTGGAGGATTTGTACGAGCAATGCTCGTTCCACATCGCCGAGAAAATGCCAAGCTCGGTGAAGCTGGGCTCGCGGCCTACGATCTCGAGAATGCGGTCGTATTCGTCGGGGCTGAGCCCGTGGCTTGCGATCAGATCCGGTGTGATGGCAGGTTCAGTCATCGCGCAAAACGCCCCCCGTGGCAGATGTTGCGGGTGTCTTTAGAGGAAGGGCGGGGCGGGGAAAAGGGCAAAGGCCATGCAGGCCGGATGCGTCCGCGCGGGCCTGCAAAAAAAAGGCCGAGCACGAAGCTCGGCCAAGTCCAACAGGGAGGTATGAAGGCAGATGCAGTGCATCCGCTCCTTCATGAGTTCAAATAAGAGGCAGTCTGCACACGATCAAGGCTGATTCAGAATTGTTTCAGCATGTCTGATATGCGGTTTTTGCATGGCTGACCGTTTGGTCAAATTTTCTGCTTTTCTCTCAGCTGTTTGCGGTAGGCGATGATCTCCTCCTGCACGAAGTCCTTGAAGGCGGCGACCCGCTGAGAATGACGCAGCTCTTCCGGGTAGGCGAGGAAGACGGGCACATCGGCCGACTCAACATCCGGGATCACGCGCACGAGGTCGGGAAAATCCTCGGTCACGTAGTCGGGCAGCACGCCGATGCCGAGGTTGTTCAGCACGCCCTGCAGCACGCCGAAGTAGTTGTTGACGGTGAGCGTGGAGCGAATGTCATAGGTCATCAGGTGCTGCACGAGGTTGCGGCCCGCGCCGACCTGGTCGCTGTTGGTGTTCTGGCAGATCAGGCGGTGGCTTTCGATCTCTTCGATTTCGTTGGGGGTGCCGTACTCCGCCAGGTAATCGGGCGTCGCAAAGAGGCACATGCGGATCATCATCAGTTTCTTGCGGATGAGATCGGCCTGGCTCGGCTCCTTCATGCGGATGGCGACATCGGCCTCGCGCATGGGCAGGTCGAGCACGCGTTCTTCGAGCATCAGGTCGACCTTAAGGTCCGGGTATTGCTCGTAAAGCTTGGGCAGGCGCGGGGCCAGCCAGAGCGTGCCGAAACCGGTGGTGGTGGTCACGCGCAGCTCGCCAAAGACCTCCTCCTCGCTGTCGCGGATGCGCGCGGAGGCGGTGTCGAGCCGCTTGCTCATCGCGGAGGTGGCGTCGAACAGAAGCTCGCCCTGTTCGGTCAGGATGAGCCCGCGCGCGTGGCGGTGAAAGAGCGTGGTGTTGAGCATCTCTTCCAGCCCGCGCACCTGTCGGCTCACGGCGGATTGTGACAAATTGAGCTTGTCACCGGCATGGGTGAGCGAGCCCGCATCGGCCACCGCGTGAAATATTCGAAGCTTATCCCAATCCATGAAACACCCTGTACCAACCTTCGCGCCTTCCCTAGCGACATATTGTTTCGAAATACAGGCAAGGCGGCACCGATCACGCCGAAAAGGCAAAAATTCCCTATGCAGGTCAGCTTTTGTGACCTATTATTGGGTCAAATCTGTGCAAATCTAGGAAGCTGGGGAGGCGACCAATGAGCACTCAGAAGATTTCGCTGAACGACCGTTACGATCTGGAGAAAAGCCCGGTGCTGCTGAACGGCACGCAGGCGCTGGTCCGGCTGATGCTGATGCAGAAGGCGCGTGACCGAGCGGCGGGGCTGAACACCGCGGGGCTGGTAACGGGTTATCGCGGCTCGCCGCTGGGCGCGGTGGACCTGCAGATGCAGCGGGCTGAGAAACGGCTCCGCGAGCAGGACATCACCTTTCAGGCGGGGCTGAACGAAGATCTGGCCGCGACCGCGCTCTGGGGCAGCCAGCAGGCTGAGTTGCGCGGTGAGGGCAAATTCGACGGTGTCTTCGGGCTCTGGTACGGCAAGGGGCCGGGGGTGGACCGGTCCGGTGATGTGATGCGGCACGCGAATATGGCGGGCTCGTCGGCCCATGGCGGCGTGCTGATGGCGATGGGCGATGACCATACGGGCGAGAGCTCCACCGTGCTGCACCAATCCGAATGGGCGATGGTCGATGCCTATATGCCGGTGGTGAGCCCGGCAGGCGTGCAGGAAATCCTCGACTACGGGCTTTATGGCTTTGCCTTGTCTCGGTTTTCCGGGCTTTGGGTGGGCCTGAAGACGATGAAAGACACGGTGGAGGCGACCTCGGTTGTCGATGCCGATTTGTCCCGCGCCGGGTTTGTGGTGCCTGCGTTTGACATGCCCGAAGGCGGTTTGAACATCCGGCTGATCGACACGCCGCACGCGCAGGAGGCGCGGATGATCGACCACAAACGCTTTGCGGCCGAGGCGTTTTCCCATGCGAATGGAATGGACCAAAGGGTGTGGGGGAAGGCGGGCGCCAAGATCGGGCTGGTTGCCGCGGGCAAGAACTGGCTGGACCTGGAGCATGCGCTGACGCTGCTCAACATCGACGCGGGTGAGGCGGAGCGGCTTGGCATTACCACGTACAAGGTGGGGCAGACCTTCCCGCTGGATATGAAGGGCTTTCACGACTGGGCCGAGGGGCTCGACCTGATCGTGGTGGTGGAGGAAAAGCGCAAGCTGATCGAAGTGCAGATCAAGGAGGCCATCTTTGACGACCGGCGTGGGCGGCGGGTCTATGGGTGGCACAAGGGCGGTGGCGCGGGCTCGATGCATGGGGAGGAGCTGTTCCCCACGCGCGGGGCGCTCGATCCGATCATGATCGCCGAGAAGCTGGGCGGCATCCTGATCGAGGAGGGCCGCGAGACCGACGGGGTGCGCGCCGGTCTCCAGCTGCTGGAAGACGCGCGGCGCAATGACAATGCAGAGGATATCGCGGCCCGGCTGCCCTATTTCTGCTCGGGCTGTCCGCATAACTCGTCCACCAAGCTGCCCGAAGGGTCGCGCGCCTATGCAGGCATCGGCTGTCATTACATGGTGCAGTGGATGGATCGGGAGACCACCGGCTTCACCCATATGGGCGGCGAGGGCGCGAACTGGATCGGCGAGGCGCCGTTTTCGACCCGCGATCACGTGTTTCAGAACCTGGGCGACGGCACCTACAACCACTCGGGCGTGCAGGCGATCCGTGCGGCGCTGAACGCAGGGACGAACATCACCTACAAGATCCTTTACAACGATGCCGTCGCGATGACCGGCGGCCAGCAGAATGAGGGTGACCTCGATGCGCCACGCATTGTGAAAGAGCTGCAGGCGATGGGGGTGCCACATATCGCGGTGGTCTATGATGAGAAAGAAGACGTTGACCTGAAAGCGTTTTCGGGCGTCGAGTTGCATGAGCGCGCAAATTTGCAAACTGTTCAGGAGAAGTTTGCAAAGTTGTCGGGCGTCTCTGCCATCGTCTATATCCAGACCTGCGCGGCAGAGAAGCGGCGGCGGCGCAAGCGCGGGCTGTTCCCCGATCCGGACAAGCGGGTGTTCATCAACTCGGATGTCTGTGAAGGCTGTGGTGATTGTGGCGTACAGTCGAATTGCGTGTCGATCGTGCCGAAGGAGACGGAACTGGGGCGCAAGCGGGCGATTGATCAATCCTCCTGCAACAAGGATTTCAGCTGTTTGAAAGGATTCTGCCCGTCGTTTGTGACGCTGGAAGGCGCGCAGATGCGCAAAGAGGCGACGACCGAGCTGTCTCTGCCGGACCTGCCGGAGCCTGAGCTGCCCCGCATCCAGGGAACCTGGAATGTGGTAATCACGGGGGTTGGCGGCACGGGCGTCGTGACCATCGGTGCCGTGATGGCCCAGGCGGCGCATATCGACGGCAAGGGGGCTGGCATGATGGAGATGGCCGGGCTCGCCCAGAAGGGCGGTGCGGTGCATATTCATTGCCGATTGGCCGAAAATCCGAGCGATATCAGTGCGATCCGTGTGGCGACCGGAGAAGCCGATGCGCTGATCGGTGGCGATCTGGTGGTCTCGGCCGGAGCGAAGACGCTGGGGCTGACGCGGGCCGGACGGACCGGGGCTGTGGTCAACAGCCACGAGATCATCACCGGCGATTTCACCCGCGACACCGAGTTTCAACTGCCGAGCGAGCGGCTGGCGCTGGCGCTGGAGGCGCGGCTGCAGGAGCGGGTCGATCTGTTTGACGCGTCGGAACTGGCCAAGGCGACGCTGGGCGACTCGATCTTTTCGAACATGATGATCTTTGGCGCGGCCTGGCAACGCGGCTTGGTGCCCTTGTCGCTGGAGGCGATTTCGGACGCGATCCGGCTGAATGGTGCTGCGGTGGAGCGAAACCTGCGGGCCTTTGAGATCGGACGCTGGGCGGTGCTGCACCCGGCGGACGCGGAAGCGCTGGTGCAGCCGAAGGTGATTCAGCTGCCGAAGACGATGGACGAGCAGATTGCCTTCCGCGCGGAGCATCTGACCGCCTATCAGGGCGCGCGGCTGGCCAAGCGCTACCAAAAATTCCTGGAGCAGATTACCGACAAAGAGGTGCGGGAAGCGACTTTAAAAGGCTATCATAAGCTCCTGTCCTACAAGGATGAATATGAGGTTGCGCGCTTGCTTCTGACCAGCCGCGAAAAGGCGGCGGCGGAGTTCGATGGCGACTTCAAGATGACCTTCCATCTGGCGCCGCCCATGCTGTCGAAGACGGGGCCGGACGGGCGCCCGATGAAGCGGACCTTCGGGCCCTCGCTCGAGCGGCCGCTGCGGATGCTGGCGCGGCTGAAGCTGTTGCGCGGCACACCGTTCGACCCCTTCGGCTACACCGCGGAGCGGCGCATGGAGCGGGCGCTGATCAAGCAATATGAGCGCGACATGACAGAGGTGCTCGGACGGCTGAATGACGCCACGCGACCCGCGATTGTGGCACTTGCGGCCCTGCCGCTCGACATTCGCGGGTTCGGGCCGGTCAAGCAGCAGAACGAAGCCAAGGCCGCCAAGCGCCGGGAGGAGCTGCTGGCCGTGATCCGCGCCGGTGGGACCGAAACCGCACAGGCCGCCGAGTAGCTTTACAGATCTGACATATTCTCTGGGCATAGTCCGTTGCCAAAGCTAAAGTTGCGCCGCAACGGCCAGAGGACACCCCGAGCATGGGACGCGCCAATATCACGCGGGATATCAGCTATTCCTATTCGGCGCAGTCCAAGGGCGGGCGCGCGCTGATCCGAGTGATGGAGAACAGCACGGGGCGTTTGCGTCTGATCCAGCGCGCGCGGGGCTACGAGGATGAGGTTGCGGCGGGCCGCGGGTTCTTCGATGTCATGGTCGAGCGCTATGGGCTCTCGCTGGAGGTGGTCGCCGGATCGCTGGAGAGCATCCCCAAGGAGGGCCCGCTGATCCTGATCGCGAACCACCCGTATGGCATTCTCGATGGTCTGATGATGGGGCATATTCTGGCGCAGACCCGGGGCGAGTTCCGGATTCTGGCGAATTCGGTGTTTCGCAAGGCGCAGGATCTGAACCGGTTTATCCTGCCGATCAGCTTTGACGAAACAAAGCAGGCGCTGGCGCTGAACATCGCGACGCGGAAAACGGCGCTGGAGTATCTGAGCGACGGCGGTGCCATTGGCATCTTTCCCGGCGGTACGGTCAGCACGGCAGCGCGGCCGTTCTCGCATCCGATGGATCCCGGATGGCGCAGCTTCACCGCGCGGATGATCGCGAAATCGCGGGCGCAGGTGCTGCCGATTTACTTCGACGGGCACACCAGTCGGCTGTTTCAGATCGCCAGCCACATGCATTCGACCCTGCGCATGGGGCTGCTGATCAAGGAGTTCAAAAAGCGCGTCGATACGCCGGTGCGCATCGCTGTGGGCCAGCCGATTGGCCGCGCCGCGCTCGACCCGCTGGCAAAAGACAGCAAAGCGATGATGGATTTCCTCCGAAAAGCAACGTATGAGCTGTCAACACACCCGGAGAAGCGGTTTGATCTGGGGTATGAATTCGAGGAACGGCACCGGTCCTGAGCGGGTGCCCGGCAGAGGCACCAGGCAATGGCGGTTGGGATTTTTGACAGCGGATTGGGCGGGTTGACCGTCCTGCAGGCTGCGGAAGCGCGGCTGCCCGAGGTGCCGTTTGTGTATCTGGCCGACAGTGCGCATGCGCCTTATGGCGTGCGAACGGCGGATGACATCTTCGATCTCACCTGCACGGCGGTCACGCGGCTCTTCGAGGCGGGCTGCAACCTGGTGATTCTGGCGTGCAATACGGCCTCGGCGGCGGCGCTGCGGCGGATGCAGGAAAGCTGGGTGCCTGCGGACAAGCGGGTGCTGGGCGTGTTCGTGCCGCTGATCGAAGCGCTGACCGAGCGGCAGTGGGGTGACAACTCTCCCCCGCGCGAGGTGGACGTCAAGCATGTGGCGCTCTTTGCAACGCCTGCGACGGTGGCGAGCCGGGCGTTTCAGCGCGAGTTGGCGTTTCGCGCGATCGGTGTCGATGTGGAGGCGCAGGCCTGCGGCGGCGTTGTCGATGCCATCGAGGATGGCGATATGATCCTGGCCGAAGCGCTGGTGCGCAGCCATGTGGAGGCGCTGCAGCGCAAGATGCCGGAGCCGGATGCGGCGATCCTCGGCTGCACGCATTACCCGCTGATGCAAACGAGCTTTCAGAATGCCTTGGGAGAGAATGTGCGCGTCTTCAGCCAGGCCTCGCTGGTGGCGGACAGTCTCGCCGATTACCTCGACCGGCACCCCGATATGCGAGGCACGGGCGCGCGCGATTTCCTGACCACGGGTGATCCGCGCCGTGTCAGCGACCGGGCGACGCAGTTCTTGCGACGACAGATCACCTTTCAATCTGCCTGAGCTTTTTCCAACTTCTTCTAGACGGACACGTCATGACCTATTCCATCGCCATTCTCGGCGCCTCCGGTTACACCGGAGCCGAGTTGATCCGGCTGATCGCCGGCCACCCAGACCTGAAAATCGCCGCCCTTGGGGCCAATTCCAAGGCGGGGCAGAGCATCGCACAGGTGTTCCCGCATCTGCGCCATTTGCAGCTGCCGACACTTTTGCAAATAGATCAGATCGACTTTGCAAACATCGATCTGTGCTTTTGTGCCCTGCCGCACAAAACCAGCCAGGAGGTGATTGCGCGCCTGCCGAGCGATCTGAAGATCGTCGATCTGAGCGCGGACTTCCGGCTGCGCGACCCGGAGGCCTATCAGCATTGGTATGGCAATCCGCATGCGGCGGTGGCGCAGCAGGAAGAGGCCGTCTATGGGCTCACCGAGTTCTACCGCGCCGAGATCGCGCAGGCCCGGTTGGTGGCCGGCACCGGCTGTAACGCGGCGACGGGGCAATACATGCTGCGGCCGCTGATTTCCGCAGGCGTGATTGATCTGGATGAGATCATCCTCGATCTGAAATGCGCCGTCTCGGGGGCCGGGCGCAGTCTCAAGGAAAACCTGCTGCACGCAGAGCTCTCCGAGGGATATCACGGCTATGCGGTGGGCGGCACCCACCGGCACCTCGGTGAATTCGATCAGGAATTCAGTGCCCTGGCAGGGCGAGATATCAAAATACAGTTCACACCGCATTTGGTTCCAGCGAACCGGGGTATCCTGGCCACCGGCTATGTCAAGGGAGATGCCGAGGCGGTGCATGAGTCCCTGCGCGCGGCTTATGCCGGGGAGGTCTTTATCGAGGTATTGCCCTTCGGCGAGACGCCCAGCACGCGGCATGTGCGGGGCTCGAATTTTTGCCACATCGGGGTGGTGGCTGACCGGTTGCCGGGGCGGACACTCCTCATCGGGGCTCTTGATAATCTGACAAAAGGTAGCAGTGGCCAAGCGTTGCAAAACGCCAACCTGATGTTAGATATTGAAGAGACTGCGGGGCTCATGATTGCCCCCGTTTTTCCGTGAGGCCAGATGAAAAGCCTGAAGAAACAGCGCCGGATACAGGTCATCGCCGTGGCGGCGGTGGCCTTGGTGTTGTCGACGGCGCTGATCGGCTATGCGATGCGCGACGGGATCAATTTCTTCCGCGCGCCGAGCCAGATCCTGGCTGAACCGCCGGAGCCGACGGAGGTATTTCGTATCGGCGGGCTGGTGGAGGAAGGCTCGATCGTGCGCGGTCAGGGCGAGACCATCCGCTTCAGCGTGACCGATGGCGGGGCGGTGGTGCCGGTGACCTACACTGGCGTTCTGCCGGATCTGTTTGAAGAGAACCAGGGCATGGTCGGCACGGGACGTTACATTAACGGCGTCTTTGAAGCTTCTGAAATTCTTGCAAAACATGATGAGACCTACATGCCTGCCGAGGTGGTCGACGCGTTGAAGGAACAGGGCGTCTACAAACCGTCCGACAGCTGAGACCGTACGCTCTCCTCAGTCTGAATTAACCATTCCTTGTCCATTTTCCCGGCCACGACGGCTGGACAAAGGGGACAGGCATGCAGACGGTCAGAGAGATCGCTACGGAGATCGTGGCACGGGAGGGGGGCTTCGTGAACGACCCGGATGATCCGGGTGGTGCAACAAAATACGGTGTCACGATACACACGATGCGGGCGCTTGGGATCGACCTTGACCGCGATGGGGCGGTCACCATCTCAGATGTACGGGCTCTGACAAAGGAGCATGCCATTGAAATCTTTGAGAAACACTATTTCGAGAAGCCGCTGATCGCGCTCTTGCCGCAGGTGTTGCATGCCACCGTCTTCGATATGTATGTCAACGCCGGCAGCAATGCGGTGAAGATCTTGCAGCGGCTGTTGCGCGAGATGGGGCATAAGATCGCCGTCGATGGCATCCTGGGGCCGCAGAGCATAGCCGCGGCACAGGCGGCCTATCTTGAGGCTCCGGAGTTTTTGGCGGATGCTTACGGGATCGCCCGCCGCAACTATTATTTCCGTATTGCAGACCGCCGCAAGGCAAGCCGAAAGTACGCGCGGACCCGCGCTGGCGGCAAGGGCGGCTGGATTAAGCGCGCCGAGGAGTTCATCTCGCCGCGCTATCACCTTTCACGGGAGCAGTTTCGGCAGAGGGTTGCGGCATGGGCTTGATATCAGGACTTCTCAACATCATTTTTGGCAATGATCGCAATGTGATCGCGCAGACAGCTGAAGTGTTTCGTGAAAATACCGAGGAAGGCGCTGCGCGGGCACAGCAGCTGCGTCTGGGGGCCATGGCGCAGTTCGGCAAGGAGTTCGAACAGGCGCGGCAGGGCTGGTTTGACCGGATGATGGATGGCGTCAACCGGGTCCCGCGCCCGGCGCTGGCGCTGGGGACACTGGGGCTGTTTCTGGCAGCCATGATCGACCCGGTGTGGTTCGCCGCCCGCATGCAGGGGATCGCCTTGGTGCCCGAGCCGCTGTGGTGGTTGCTGGGGGTGATCGTGTCCTTCTACTTCGGCGCACGCCATCAGGTGAAAAGCCAGCAGTTCCAGAAGTCGATTGCGAAGACCATGTCTTTCGCGCCGCAGGTCGTTGACAACATCTCCGCGCTGGGGGCGTTGAAGGCGACGTCCCCGGGGGTGGCGGATGCGGGTCATGACGCTCAGCTTTCCACGCTGTCGGTGGCGCCGGACGACAACGGCGCGCTTCAGGAGTGGAAGGCGCAGAAGACCGCGACAAAGTGAACCGCTGACTGGCGCGTTTGTCATTGGACGCGCCAGTGCCGCAGCTTATACTGCGGTGTATGATCACAGAATTCGGACATTTCGCGCTCATCCTCGCCTTCCTCGTGGCGATTGTTCAGACCATTGTGTCGTTGATCGGTGCGCACAAACGGTGGCCGGCCTGGATGGCGGTGGCGGAGCCTGCGGCCTCGGCACAGTTCCTGCTGACGGCGTTCTCCTTTGCGGCGCTGATGTATGCCTTCATCATCTCGGATTTCAGCCTGCGGCTGGTGACGCTGAACAGCCATTCTGCCAAGCCGATGATCTACAAGATCAGCGGGACCTGGGGGAACCACGAGGGCTCCATGCTGCTCTGGGTGCTGATTGTGACGCTCTTTGGGGCGATGGCCGCGTGGTTCGGGGGCAACCTGCCGCCGACCTTGCGGGCGCGGGTGTTGGCGGTACAGGCGGCCATCGGCGTGGCTTTTTTCGCTTTCATTCTATTCACGTCCAATCCGTTCTTAAGGTTGGCGGTGCCGCCCTTTGATGGGCAGGATCTCAACCCGCTCTTGCAGGACCCTGGCCTCGCCTTCCATCCGCCGTTTCTCTATCTCGGCTACGTGGGCCTGAGCATGGCGTTCAGCTTTGCGGTTGCGGCGCTGATCGAAGGGCGCGTGGATGCGGCCTGGGGGCGCTGGGTGCGGCCCTGGACGCTGGCGGCCTGGGTGTTCCTGACCATCGGCATCGCGCTGGGGTCCTGGTGGGCCTATTACGAGCTCGGCTGGGGTGGCTTCTGGTTCTGGGACCCGGTGGAGAACGCGTCGTTTATGCCATGGTTGCTGGCCGCAGCGCTGCTGCATTCCGCCATCGTGGTGGAGAAGCGCGAGGCGCTGAAGAGCTGGACGATCCTGCTCGCCATCCTTGCCTTCGGCTTTTCGCTCATTGGCACGTTCATCGTGCGCTCGGGGCTGCTGACCTCCGTGCATGCGTTTGCGAATGATCCGGAGCGCGGCGTCTTCATCCTGATGATCATGGGCTTCTTTATGGGTGGCGCGCTCATCCTCTTCGCGCTGCGGGCCAGCGCAATGGAAGCCAAGGGCGTCTTCGGCATTGTCAGCCGGGAGAGCGCATTGGTCGCGAACAACCTGCTGCTCGCGGTCAGCTGCTTTGTCGTCTTCGTGGGCACCATGTGGCCATTGGTGGCCGAGATGTTCTTTGACCGCCGTCTCAGTGTCGGCCCGCCCTTCTTCAACATGGCGTTTTCGCCCTTCATGCTGGCGCTGGGGCTGATCCTGCCCATCGGCTCGGCGATGCCCTGGAAACGGGCGCGGATCGTGCGGGCGATGCGGCCGCTGCGCTATGTCTTTGTGCTGGCCATTGCGATTGGCGGGCTGGCTTATGCCATGCAGACCGGGCGCAGCCTGCTGGGGCCGATTGGCCTCTTTCTCGCAGCTTGGGTGATCATGGGCACGCTGGTCGATTTTGCGCAGCGCACGGGCCGCGGGTCCGGGCGGGTGGGACGGCTGATGCGCCTGCCGCGCGCCGATTGGGGCAAGATGGTCGCGCACAGCGGGCTCGGCGTCACGATCATGGGTGTCTGCGGGTTGATGGCCTGGCAGCAGGAAGACATCCGCGTTGCGCAATTCGGCGAGCCGTATGAGGTGGGTGGCTATACCATCACGCTGGATGATGTGGTGAATAAGGAAGGCCCGAATTTCATCTCGACGATGGGGTACATCACGCTTTCGCAGGATGGGCGCGAGATCGCGCAGCTGCGGCCCGAGAAGCGGGTCTATCCGGTGGCGCAGATGCCGACGACGGAGGCCGCGATCGATTATGACCTCGCGCGCGACGTCTATGTGGTGATCGGGGATCGGCAGGCCGACGGCGGCTGGGCGGTGCGCACCTACATCAAGCCCTTCACCAACTGGATCTGGATCGGGTCAGGGCTTATGGCGCTCGGCGGGCTGCTGAGCCTGTCGGACCGGCGTTTCCGCGTGGCAGCAGGCGCCCGCAAGACATCGCATCAGGCGGTGCCTGCGGAATGAAGCGGCTGGCGCTCATCCTGCTGTTTCTGGCCAGCCCGCTCTGGGCGCTGGACCCGTCCGAGATGCTGGACGATCCGGCGCTGGAGGCCCGCGCGCGGGCGCTGGATCACGAGTTGCGCTGCGTAGTCTGCCAGTCGGAATCGGTGGCTTCCTCCAATGCCAACTGGGCCGAAGACGCCCGCCGCACCGTGCGCGAGCTGATTGCCGATGGTGCCAGCGATGACGCGGTGATGGATTTCTTCGTGGCGCGCTATGGCGAGTTCGTGCTGATGTCGCCGCGCGCCAGCGGCTCCACCTGGCTGCTCTGGGCGGCGGGGCCTGCGATGCTGCTGCTGGCGATGGGGCTGGGCTATGGCTACTTGCGCGGTCGGTCGCGGTCGGTCGCGCCGCAGGAGGCGGCCCTTTCGGAGGCCGAGGCCGCGCGGCTCAAGGAAATCCTGAAGGACTGACGCCGAGTTTCCCTTTTCTGAACCGGTCAGTTTGATATGACGGGACAAGACACGCGGAAAGGGACGCTTCATGGAATATCACACGCTCATGGTCACGCTGCACGACGGCGTGGCCACCATCACTCTGAACCGGCCCGAGAAGATGAACGCGCTCAGCACGCAGATGCGGGCCGAAATCGCCTATGCGGTCTCCGAAGCCGGAAAGACGGCGCGGGTCGTCGTGATCACCGGCGCGGGTAAGGCGTTCTGCTCGGGGCAGGATCTGGGTGACCGGGTGAGTGCCGCGAACCTCGATCTGGAACGCACGCTGCGCGATGAGTACCAGCCGATGCTGCACGCGATTGTGGAATGCCCGGTGCCGACAATTGCCGCGGTGAACGGCCCGGCAGCGGGGGCGGGGGCGAACCTCGCGCTGGCGGCGGATGTTGTGATTGCGGCGGAGAGCGCCTATTTCCTGCAGGCTTTTGCGCGCATTGGTCTCATCCCCGACGCCGGCGGCACCTATGTGCTGCCGCGCACCATGGGCACGGCCAAGGCGATGGGGGCCGCGCTTTTTGCCGACAAGATCACCGCACGGCAGGCGGACGACTGGGGCATGATCTGGGAAGCGGTGCCGGATGCGGAGTTCGAGGCCCATTGGCAGGCACGCGCGGCGCATCTGGCGCAGGGCCCCACGGCGGCCTATGCGGCGATCAAGAAGGTGATCCGCGGCAGCTGGGACAACTCCATGGAGGAGCAGCTGACGCTGGAGGCCAAACAGCAGGGGCAGTGCGGTAAGTCGCGCGATTTCAAGGAAGGTGTGCTGGCCTTCACCGAAAAGCGGCCCGCTGAATTCGAAGGGCGCTGAGGCCTCAGGCGGTCACGAAGCGTTCCACCAGCAGGACGTCATTTTCGGTGAGTTTCGGGCCGCCGGCGCAGGCCACGATGGCCACCGCGACCCCGTCGGCATGTACGGTCTGGATGCCCTCGGACACAGCGGTGATGGTGATCTTAGGGGGTGCCGCGCCGTGATCATACACAACGGCAATAGTGTCATCCTCCGCGCAGGCATCGGGGATGAGGGCGCCTTCGGGCCCGCGGCAGGACATCCGGGCCACGGGCAGCCGCGCAGCGCACGTTCTGCTGTCGTCCCAAAAACCGCCGATCTGACGTGCCATATGCGCCCCACGCGATGTCTGATCCGATCCGGGCGCGGCCCGGACGGGATGTGATGAGAGCGGGAGCATCGACGATCTGCGCGCGCCCGAGGCTTTCAGCTAAGGCGGTGCGGAGAAACGCGTCAAGAAATTGGGCTCATTATGCCGGGCTGCGAAACAATGAGACAGATCTGACCGCTGTCGCCGGGCGGGTTGGCGACAGTACGGCCCCTTTGTGGCTCGCGATTCGGGACGGTCGCGCCCCGGTTTTTGGGGCGCGGGGCCGGGGGCTTACCGGTTCTCGATGTCCACATAGTCGCGCGCCGTATCGCCGAGGTAGAGCTGGCGCGGGCGGCCGATCTTGTTCTGCGGATCGGCGATCATCTCTTTCCACTGCGAGATCCAGCCCACCGTCCTGCTGAGCGCGAAGATGGGCGTGAACATCGAGGTGGGGAAGCCCATCGCCTCGAGGATGATGCCCGAGTAGAAATCCACGTTCGGGAACAGCTTCTTCTCGGCGAAGTAAGGGTCTTCGAGCGCCTGTTTCTCCAGCTCCATCGCGACCTGCAACAGCGGGTTGTCCTCGACGCCCAGAAGGTCGAGGACCTCGTCCGCGGATTGCTTCATCACGGTCGCGCGGGGGTCGAAGTTCTTGTAGACCCGGTGGCCGAAACCCATCAGGCGGTAGCTGTCGTTCTTGTCCTTGGCGCGCGCGATGAACTCGGGGATCCGGTCCACGGTGCCGATCTCCTTGAGCATCTCCAGACAGGCCTGGTTGGCGCCACCGTGGGCGGGGCCCCAGAGGCAGGCAATGCCCGCGGCGATGCAGGCGAAGGGGTTGGCGCCGGACGACGAGGCCAGTCGGACCGTGGACGTGGAGGCGTTCTGTTCGTGGTCTGCATGCAGCGTAAAGATGCGGTCCATCGCGCGGGAGAGGATCGGGTTGACCTCATACTCCTCGGCCGGGACGGAGAAGCACATGCGCAGGAAGTTCGACGCATAGTCCAGATCGTTGCGCGGATAGACGAAGGGCTGGCCGATGGAATATTTGTAGGCCCAGGCGGCAATCGTCGGCATCTTGGCGATCAGGCGGTGGCTTGCGATCTCGCGCTGGCGCTCGTCGGTGATGTCGGTGCTGTCGTGATAGAAGGCGGACATCGCACCAACCACGCCGACCATGATCGCCATCGGGTGCGCGTCGCGCCGGAACCCGCGGAAGAAGTTCACCATCTGCTCGTGCAGCATGGTGTGATGGGTGATGTTCAGCTCGAATTTTTCGAGCTGCGCGGCGGAGGGCAGCTCGCCGTAAAGCAGCAGATAGCAAACCTCGAGGTAATGCGACATGCTCGCCAGCTGGTCGATGGGATAGCCTCGGTGCAACAGCTCGCCCTTGTCGCCATCAATGAAGGTGATGGTGCTGTCGCAGCTGGCCGTCGAGGTGAAGCCCGGGTCATAGGTGAAGACCCCGGCCTGGCCGTAGAGCTTGCGGATGTCGACCACGTCCGGACCCGCGGTGGGGGAGAAGATCGGCAACTCATAATCGTTCCCGTCAATGCTCAGCGTTGCGGATTTTGTGCTTTCAGCCATCAGAGGTCCTTCCTGTCTTGCTTGCGGGCGCACCCGCCGTCCGGCGCTTGACGCAAGGCGCGTCAGACCGATGGTTTGCGCGTGGGCTCACCCCGCGTCCTCAGCTGCATCCGTCAATCGGGCGAGGGTTTCATCTTGGCCCAGAACCAGCATCATGTCGAATACCGAAGGTGTGACCGCCCGCCCGGCGAGCGCAGCCCGCAGCGGGCCAGCCAGTTTCCCAAACTTGGTCTCTTTGCTTTCCGCGAAACGGTTCAGGAGGTCCTCCAGATGTTCTCTGCTCCAGCTATCAGTTTGCAGCTGCGGCGTCAATTCTCTCAGTATACCACGGGATACCGAGTCGAGCGCCTTGGCCGCCTTCTCGTCCGGCTGTATCGGGCGAGAGGCGAGCACAAAGTGCGCTTTTTCAAGGAGTTCCGGCAGGGTCTTCGCGCGCTCTTTCACATGAGGCATCGCGGCGGCCAGCCCCGTTTGCTGCGCATTTGTCAGGTCAGGCAGACCAGCGGCGGCCAGATAATCAATGATTTCGCGCTGCAGTGCGGCATCATCGGATTGCGCGATATGCTGGCCCGAGAGATTCTCGAGCTTCTTCAGATCGAACCGCGCCGGGCTCTTGCCGATGCCATCCAGATCGAACCACTCCCGCGCTTGGGCGTCGGTGAAGAATTCGTCGTCGCCATGGCTCCACCCCAACCGGGCGAGGTAGTTGCGCATGCCCGCCGCCGGATAGCCCATCACCTGATATTCCTGGGCGCCAAGCGCCCCGTGCCGCTTGCTCAGCTTCTTGCCATCGGGCCCGTGGATCAGCGGGATATGCGCCCAGACGGGCACCTCCCAGCCCATGGCCTCATAGATCATCATCTGCCGTGCGGCGTTGTTGAGGTGGTCATCCCCCCGGATCACATGGCTCACGCCCATGTCGTGGTCATCGACAACAACCGCCAGCATATAGACGGGCGTGCCATCGGAACGTAACAGAACCATGTCGTCCAGCTGGTCGTTGCGGATGGTGACATCGCCCTGCACCTGGTCGCGGATCACGGTCTCGCCCGACTGTGGGGCCTTGATGCGGATGACATAAGGCGCATCGGGGTGGGTGCTCGGGTCCGCATCGCGCCAGGGCGAGCGGTAGAGCGTGCTTTTGCCCGCCGCGCGCGCCGCGTCGCGGAAGGCGGTGATCTCCTCTTGCGTGGCAAAGCACTTGTAGGCCTTGCCTGCAGCGAGCAGCTCTTGGGCCACCGCCGCATGGCGGGGGGCGTTTTCGAATTGGCTGACGATGTCGCCGTCATGATCAAGCCCCAACCAGGCCATGCCTTGCAGGATGGCTTCGGTCGCTTCCGGGGTCGAGCGCGCGCGGTCGGTGTCCTCGATGCGCAGCAGGAAGCGGCCACCACGTCCGCGCGCGTAAAGCCAGTTGAACAGCGCCGTGCGTGCCCCGCCGATGTGCAGAAAGCCCGTGGGCGAGGGGGCAAAACGGGTGACGACGGGAGCAGACATGCGCGTGTTTACCTTTCCGTAACCATGACGGGCCTAGACCTAGACCGCCTGTCTATCCAGTGCGGGGAACGGGGGCAAGGAGGTGCCAGGTGAGACGCTTGCGCTCCATTCTGTTGGAGCAGCGCGGGTCGCTCTTTGAATGGGTGCCGGTGTGCATGGCTATTGGCATCGGCGTCTATTTTCTGTTGCGGTTCGAACCTTCGGAAACGCAGTTGTGGGCCGTGGCAGGGGCTGCCATCGGCTTGCTTTTTTGCGCGCGCTGGCTGGGAGAGGCGTTTCGTCCGCTGATAATCGCGGTCGTGATCGTGGCGTCGGGTTTTCTGCTGGCGGCGCACCGCGCCCATGATGTGGCGAGCCCGGTGATGAGCTGGCGCTATTACGGGCCCGTCGAAGGCCGCGTCGTCAATCTCGACCGCAGCAGTTCCGATGCGCTGCGGGTGACGCTAGATCAGGTGGTGCTGGAGCGCGTGCCGCCGCATCGCACGCCCGAGCGGGTGCGGATTTCGCTGCATGGGGATCAGAGTTTCAGCGTGGCCCCCGCGCCCGGGCTGCGGGTGATGACGACGGCGCATATCTCGCCGCCCGGTGGGCCGGTGGAGCCCGGCGGGTTTGATTTCCAGCGCCACGCCTGGTTCGGCCAGTTGGGCGGTGTGGGCTATTCGCGTGTGCCGCTGCTGGCCATTGCCCCGGCGGAGGAGGACCGATGGGAGCTTGCGATCTTTCGGATCCGCATGGCCATCGGCGCCCGGATGCTGGAGGTGCTGCCGGGCGATGTGGGGGGCTTTGCGGTGGCCGTGACCACGGGGGCACGCTCCGCCATCAGTCAGGAGGCGCTGGACGATCTGCGGGCCAGCAACCTTGCGCATTTGCTGGCCATCTCTGGGCTGCATATGGGCTTGCTGACCGGGTTTGTCTTTGCCCTGCTGCGCGTGAGCATCGCATTGATCCCGCCTCTGGCATTGCGTGTTCCGGGGCGCAAGGTTGCTGCGGGCGGTGCGTTGATTGTGGCCTCCGGGTATCTCGCCTTGTCGGGTGGCAATGTGGCGACCGAGCGGGCCTTCATTATGGTGGCCGTGGCGCTCACAGCGGTCCTGCTGAATCGCCGTGCGATCTCGTTGCGGGCGGTGGCGATTGCGGCGGTGATCGTCCTGCTGCTGCGTCCGGAGGCGTTGCTGGGCCCCGGCTTCCAGATGTCCTTTGCCGCGACCACCGCGCTGGTCGCCGTCTTCGGCTATATGCGGGATCACCGGATTGGCATGGGGCCGAACTGGGCCAAGCCGGTGGTGGCGGTGCTGATCTCATCCGGCGTTGCGGGGCTGGCCACCTCTCCCATCGGCGCGGCCCATTTCAACGCGATCTCGCATTATGGGCTGATTGCGAACCTCACATCGGTCCCGATGATGGGCACCGTCGTGATCCCTGCCGCGGTGCTTGCGCTGATCCTGGCGCCCCTCGGCCTGGATTGGATTGGTCTGTGGATCATGGGTGTGGGCCTACGCTGGATCCTGGAAGTGGGCAGCTTCGTGGCGGGTCTTGATGGGGCGCGGTCGTTCGTGCACGGGCCGGGCGTCGCGGTGCTGCCAATGATCGCGCTGGGGTTCCTCTGGCTGTGCTTGTGGCAGGGCCGGACGCGACTTGTCGGGGTTGTTCCGGTGCTGGCGGCGTTCTGGCTCTGGGTCATAGCGGATCGGCCTGTGGGCCTGATCGCGGAAAACGGCACGCTGGTGGGGGTGATGACAGCGGAGGGCCGCGCGCTCAGCAAAGCGCGGGGGGCGGGCTTTATCGCGCGCAACTGGCTGGAAAACGACGGCGAGATGACGGACCAGCCCACCGCCGCCGCGCGTTGGCCAGAGACGCGGAGCGCTGCGCTCCCGGGCGGCGTGCAGCTCACGCATCTCTCCGGGAAAAAGGCCGTCTCTTCCTTTGTCGGATGCCGTGCCGGTCAGATCATTGTCGCCAATCAACCGCTGCCCTCGGGTGCGGCCGACTGCATCCTGCTGGATCCCGACCGGTTGGAACGCATGGGCGCTGTGGCCATTCACGAACGGCAGGGGGCGGTGCATCTGGTCTCCACACGCGATCGCACCGGCGACCGGCTCTGGACCCCGTGGTACCGGCAGGCGCAGCGTCAGTAGGTCCGGATCAGCCCGACGAGCTTGCCCTGCACCTTCACCTGATCTTCGTTGAAGATCCGGGTTTCATAAGCCGGGTTCGCCGCTTCCAGCGCGATGGCGCTGCCCTTGCGGATATAGCGTTTGAGCGTGGCCTCATGATCCTCGACCAGCGCCACGACGATATCGCCATTGTCGGCCACATTGGTTTCGCGGATCACGACCACATCGCCATCATTGATACCTGCATCGACCATAGAGTCGCCACGCACCTCCAGCGCATAGTGTTCGCCCGAGCCCGAGAGCATCTGCCCCGGCACCGCCACGCTGTGCGAGTGCTGGTTGATTGCCTCGATGGGGACACCGGCGGCAATCCGGCCCATGACCGGCAGTTCCGTCGCGAAGGCCGTGCTGACCGGCTGCGCATTGGCCGGCATCGGCGCGTCGGGCTTGTTGCCTTCGATCACACGTGGAGAAAAGCCAGTGGTCGGCTCGCCGCCGAGACTTTCGGGCAGCTTCACGATTTCAATCGCGCGGGCCCGGTGCGCGAGGCGCCGGATGAAGCCACGCTCCTCCAATGCCGTGATCAGGCGGTGGATGCCCGATTTGGAGCGCAGATCCAGCGCCTCTTTCATTTCGTCAAAACTCGGCGGGACACCATCGCGCTGCAGGCGCTTGTGAATGAAATCCAGCAAATCCAACTGCTTCTTGGTGAGCATCTCTTGGTCCTCCGACGCCTGTAGATGCTTATGTTCTAGTGATGTTCCCGTTTTGTGTCAACGGTTTCAGAGCGGCAGGTAGCGGACCGACGCGCCAACGCTCAGGCCGGGGTCGTGCGGAGGGCGCACAAGAAGGGCGTTGGACTGCGACAGGATCCCGAGCAGGGAGCTGTCCTGGTTGTCGAACGCCCGCAGGCCGTCCGCGTCCAAAATGGCGCGCATATAATGCTCGCGCGGGCCATTGGGTGGCAAGGGGGCCGCAAGCGTCGCCGTAAGCGGGCGCGCGGGTTCAGCCCCCAGACCCAGAAGCGCGCGGACCACAGGGACAACGAAGATTTTGCCGCAAACCATGGCCGAGACTGGGTTTCCGGGCAGGCCAATCATCGCAGCTTCCCCCATGCGCCCCGCCATCAGGGGTTTACCGGGCCGCATCGCCACCTTGTAGAAGGACTGCTGCATCCCGAGCTCGGTCGCGACGGGCGCCACCAGATCGTGATCGCCCACGGACGCGCCGCCGATCGTGAGGATCAGGTCCGATCCTTCGGCCAGTTGAAAGGCGGTCTTGAGCGATGGGGTGTTGTCCCGTGCGATGGGCAGCATCCGCGTCTCGGCGCCCTCTGCCTCCAGCAAAGCGGCCAGGCCGAAGCTGTTCGAGGCGATGATCTGGTCGGGGCGCGGCGTCTCGCCGGGCATGACCAGTTCGTCGCCGGTCGCGATGATCGAGACCACGGGCCGCCGCGTCACAGGTACCTCGGCAAGGTTCATCGAGGCCAACAGCGCGACATCGGTCGGGGTCAGGCGTCGAGGGGCCTGCATCAGGTCACCGGCCACGAAATCGCCGCCGGCGGGGCGCACGTTGTCCTTGCCATCCATGTCGCGGTTCAGGGTGATGAGATCGCCGCGGCGGGTCACATCCTCCTGGATCACAACGAAGTCCAGATCATCGGGCACAGGTGCGCCGGTGAAGATGCGCACGCATTGGCCGGGGCCGACCGTGCCGGTGAAGGCATGGCCCGCTGCCGCTTCGCCGACGAGTTTGAACATCGCGTCCGGTTCCACCTCGGTGCGGCGCAAGGCATAGCCGTCCATGGATGAGGCATCAAATGGGGGCTGTGTCCGGGTTGCGGCCACATTGCGCGCCAGAACGCGACCAGCAGCGGAGCGGAGCGGCACAGTTTCGACCTCCAGCGGGCTGACCAATGCAAAGAGGTGCTGCAGCGCCTCGGCAACTGAAATCATGGCGCCTCGAACCGGCCGGATTTGCCGCCGTCTTTCAGCACGACGCGCAACTCGCTGATCTGCATGGATTTATCAACGGCCTTGGTCATGTCGTAAACCGTCAAGGCGGTGACCGAGGCCGCCGTGAGCGCCTCCATCTCCACCCCCGTCTGACCGGTGGTCTTGACGGTTGCCTCGATGTGGTAGCCCGGCAGATCTGCATCCGCCTCGAACTCAACGGAGACCTTGGTGATCGGCAGCGGATGGCACAGCGGGATCAGGTCGGAGGTGCGTTTTGCCGCCATGATGCCGGCGATCCGCGCCACGCCCAGAACATCGCCCTTCTTGGCGCTGCCTTCCGCGATAATCCGAAAGGTCTCGGGCTGCATCTTGATCTGGCAGCGCGCCGTGGCGATCCGGTCGGTGACCGCCTTGGCGCCCACATCGACCATATGCGCATCGCCCTTGGCGTCGAAATGCGTGAGGCCATCCGACATCTCACATGCCCCCGGGCATCATCGGGTTGGCCAGCAGTTTGCGCGTGGCCGCCTCCACATCGTCCTGCCGCATCAGGCTCTCGCCGATCAGGAAAATCCGCGCGCCATAGCGGGCCATATCGGCGAGATCCTCCGGCGTGCTCAGCCCGGATTCCGCGACGATCAGACGGTCTTCGGGGACGTCACGCGACAGCTCGCGTGTGGTGTCGAGCGTGGTCTCGAAGGTCTTGAGGTTGCGGTTGTTGATGCCCACGAGGCGGCTCTTGAGCTGACTGGCGCGGGCCAGTTCCTCCGCGTCATGCACTTCGAGCAGCGCATCCATGCCCCATTCCGCCGCCGCCTCTTCGAGGTCCTGCGCCTGGTCGTCACTGACCGAGGCCATGATGATCAGGATGCAATCTGCGCCCATCGCGCGCGCCTCGGCGACCTGGTACGTGTCATACATGAAATCCTTGCGCAGCACCGGCAGATCGCAGGCGTTGCGCGCCGCGCGCAGGTACGACTTATCACCCTGAAAGCTCGGCGTGTCGGTGAGAACGGAGAGACAGGTGGCGCCGCCTTCGGCATAGGCTTCGGCCAGTGCAGCGGGCTCAAAGTCGGCGCGGATCAGCCCTTTCGAGGGGCTGGCCTTCTTGATCTCGGCGATCAGCCCGTAGCCCTGGATCGTCGCCTGATGCAGCGCGTCTGCAAAGGGGCGCACCGGCGGCGCGTCGCGCGCCTCGGCCTCGACATCCGCGAGCGGTTTGGCCTCCTTGTCGGCGGCAATCTCCTCCAGCTTGTAGGCCTTGATCTTGTCGAGAATGGTATCGGTCATGTCGTCTCCGCCGGCTCAGCCCAGTTTATGGCGCGCTGACCCCGGGCCTGCAACCACGCATTGGTGCGGCTGAACGGGCGCGAGCCGAAAAACCCGCGCCGCGCCGACAGCGGAGAGGGGTGGGCCGTTTCGATCTTGAGGTTGGTGGCGGGGTCAATCGCGGCGGCGGCCCTTTGCGCATGCGCGCCCCAGAGCAGGTAGGCGCGCGGGTGGTCAGCCAAAAGGCAGAGCACCTGATCGGTCAGCGCCTGCCAGCCGATCTTGTCATGGCCCTTGGCCTCTCCGGCGGGCACGGTCAAGACGGTGTTGAGCAGCAGCACCCCTTGATCGGCCCAAAAGCTGAGATCGGCGTTGCGCGGGGCCGCCCCGATATCCACCTGCATTTCCTTGAAAATGTTGCCAAGCGACCGGGGCAGCGGGCGCACGTCGGCATCCGCGGAGAAGGCGAGCCCATGGGCATGCCCGGGCGTGGGGTAGGGGTCCTGACCGAGGATCACCACCCGGGTCGCATCGGGTTGGACACGTTCCAGCGCACGAAAGATCTGGTGCGCGGGCGGCAGGATCTGTCGCAGCTCCGCTGCCAGCCTGCCTTGCACGGCGGGCCAGTCAGTCTCGAAAAACGGCAGGCGCGCCCAGGCGCCCAGATCCAGCAGGCTCACGCTGCCTGGGTGATCTTGGCGACCGCCTCGATCTTGGCGCGGGCCGCGCCGCTGTCGATGGCGTCGGCGGCGCGGGTTACACCCTCCTTCAGATCGCTCACCGCATCGGCCACCACAAGTGCGGCGGCAGCGTTGAGCAACACCGCGTCGCGATAGGCCGAGGGCGCGCCTTCCAGCAGGGCCTTGAAATCGCGTGCGTTGTCTTCCGGCGTGCCGCCGACGATGGCCTCGAAGGGATGCACCGGCAGGCCTGCGTCTTCGGGGTGCACCTCGATGTCCGTGACGCTGCCATCGGGGGCCAGAGCGCTGATCCAGGAGATGCCGGTGATCGTCAGCTCATCCGTGCCGTCCGAGCCATGCACCAGCCACGCCTTCTCCGACCCCAGCGCGCTCAGCGTCTCCGCCATGGGGCGGATGAGATCGCGCGAAAAGGCCCCGGTGAGCTGGCGCTTCACACCGGCGGGGTTGGTGAGCGGCCCGAGGATGTTGAAGATCGTGCGCGTGCCAAGTTCCGCCCGCGTGGGCATCACATGGGCAATCGCCGGGTGGTGCATGGGCGCCATCATGAAGCCGATGCCCGCCTCGGCGAGCGCCTGCTCGACGACCTTTGGCCCAACCATGACATTCAGCCCCATCTGCGTGAGCGCGTCCGCCGCACCTGACTTCGAGCTCAGATTGCGGTTGCCGTGTTTGGCGACCACCACGCCCGCACCTGCCACGACGAACGCGGTCGCGGTGGAGATGTTCAGCGTGCCCTTGCCATCGCCGCCGGTGCCGACGATGTCCATTGCGCCGTCCGGCGCCTGTACCGCGTTGCACTTGGCGCGCATCACGGCAGCAGCAGCAGCGTATTCATCGACCGTCTCGCCGCGGGTGCGCAAGGCCATCAGAAGCCCGCCGATCTGGCTGGGCGTGGCTTCGCCTTCGAAGAGGATCGTGAACGCCTCCTCGGCCTGCGCCTTGGTCAGAGGGCCATCGGCGGCCGCACCGATCAGCAGCTTCAGCGCCTCACTCATGCCGGAACCTTCATCTCATCGACGAAGTTCTGCAGCAACGCGTGCCCGTGTTCCGAGCGGATGGATTCGGGATGAAACTGCACGCCGTGGATCGGCAGGTCGCGGTGCTGCAGGCCCATGATGGTGCCATCGTCAAGCTCCGCCGTGATCTCCAGATCGTCCGGCAACGTCTCCCGGTCGACCACCAGCGAGTGATAGCGCGTTGCCGCAAAGGGCGCAGGCAGACCGGCAAACACGCCGACCTGGTTGTGCGAGATCTGACCCAGCTTGCCGTGCACGATGTCCTGGGCCTGCACCACATTCCCGCCAAAGACCTGCCCGATGGTCTGGTGACCGAGGCAGACGCCCATCAGCGGCGTGCCGGTTTCCGCCGCCGCGAGGGTCAGGCTGAGGCAGATTCCCGCCTGATCCGGCGTGCCCGGACCGGGCGACAGAAGGATGCCCGCGGGCTTCAGCGCCATCGCCTCCTGCACGTTCAGTGCATCATTGCGGTGCACAACCACATCCACACCGAGGCTGCCGACGTAGTGCAGCAGGTTGTAGGTAAAACTGTCGTAATTGTCGATGAGCAGCAGCATGTCCAAAACTTTGAATTCAGGGCTGGAGACCGAGGCCCCGAGCGCGGTATAGGTGTGGCTACATGTTCAGGCTTGCGGGCGTGCGTCAAGGGGCGCAGGGTTGCCGTAGAAAGGACACGACACGTGAGGGGCCGGACCTCCGACGCAGCAGCGGAGCGGGCCCCGGGACGAGATGAGGTGAGCGCAGCGTGGCACGCGGATTTCTCAGAGGAGCACTATGGGGCGGGGTGACGAGCCTCGGCACCGTCGCGGTCTTGTCCGTGCTGGCCGGGGCGCCGCCGCCGCCCGACGTGCGGGCCTCTGCGCCCGAGACGGACCGCGCGCCCGAACCGGCTGTCACCGACGCCACGAAGCCACGGGGTGACCGGGTGCCTGTCACCGGTCAGGAAGCTCCGAAGGCGCCGGCACCTCAGCCCGATACACTTGCCGGGGTGAGCGATGAAACGCTGCGCTCGGCGACACAGCCGCAGACCGGGGCGGCGCCGGGCCTGACCCAACCGGGCCCCTCAACCGACAGCAGTGGGGTCGACAGCGGCACCGCCGAAACACGGGAGGTGGCGCGCCCGCAGGCGCTCGGGCTCACCGCGCCGGTTGTCGAACCCCGGGTGGCGGTGTCGACCGAACCGGCGTCGCCGCCGCGCGAGGCGCCCGCCGAAGAGACGCTGGCCCTGACCGAAGATCCACAACAGCCGAACGCACCGGTGCCGGATGCGCAAGGCTCGGCGTTTGCGGATCCTGCGCCGCAGCCACCCGTGACCGAGGCGCCCGAAGGCTCGATCTCGCAGGACCCCGAGCAGCCACCACTGCCCGACGTGCCGACCGAAACCCAGGCATTTGCGCCGGATGTGCCTCCAGAGAGCGAAACGCCGTCGGAGGCCGAGCCGCCGCTGCCTGCGGAAGAGGCCGCCACGCCACAGCTCGCTGAACTCAGCCCGGCCCTGACGCCGCCTGCAGGAGCGACGCGCGCGCCGGAGCCCGGGGCGACGCAGCCCTTGCCCGAAAGCCTGCCCTCCGCGACTGCCGAGGTGCCTGAGCTGGCTTCGGAGGATGTGCTGGCCGGGGTCGGTGCGCCTGTGGGCACGGTGGGAAACCTTGCGCCCGATGTTCAGATCAACCGCCTGCCCAGCCTGCGCGACGAAGAGCCCGCGGTTTTCGGGCTGCAGGAGGAGCCTGACGCTGCCGAGAGTGAGGACACAGCTGTGGGTCCGGAGCGTCCGGTGGAGCGTTTTGCGGCGCCCGCCGAGAATCCCGATGGCAAGCCGATGATGGCGATAGTGCTGATGGATCAGGGAGTTGACCTGTCTGCTGGCAGCATCGGCTTGCCGGCACTGCGCAGCTTTCCCTATCCGATCAGCTTTGCCGTCGAGAGCACGCTTCCGGATGCGGCCGCGCGCATGGCCGCCTACCGGGCCGAAGGGTTCGAGGTTCTGGCCATGGTCGATCTGCCCGAAGGGGCCGCGGCGCAGGATGCGGAGACGTCACTGTCGGTGGCGCTGGATGCGGTGCCCGAAGCGGTCGGTGTGCTGGAAGGCGTCGGCGCGGGCCTGCAAGGGTCGCGGGATGCGGCGCTTCAGGTGGCGGATATTCTCGCGGAGACCGGGCATGGGTTTGTGACGCAGAACAAGGGGCTGAACACAGTCCAGAAGCTTGCAGCCCGCGCGGGCGTGCCCTCAACGGTGGTGTTTCGCGACTTCGACAGCGCGGACCAGTCGCCCACGGTGATCCGCCGGTTCCTCGATCAGGCCGCGTTCCGGGCCGGGCGCGACGGCACAGTGGTCATGCTGGGGCGGCTGCGGGAAGAGACCATATCGGCGCTGCTGATCTGGGGCTTGCAGGACCGGGCCGAGCGGATCGCACTTGTGCCGGTGTCGGCCACGCTGACAACACAGCCCTGAGACCGCGGGTTAGGCGCGACGTTCGTCCGGCAGGGCGAAGCTGTCGTACCAGCCGGCCACATCGTCGATGCTCATGGGATGGCTGATCAGGAACCCCTGAACGACGTCACAGCCGAGATCCTTGACCCGGGCGAACTGCTCCGGTGTTTCAACGCCCTCCGCCACAATCCGCATATCCAGGCTGCGGGACAGGGCGACGAGTGCTGCGACGATGCTCTCGGCCCGCGCGTTGGGCATGGGCGCGACAAGCGAGCGGTCGAGCTTGATGCCGTCGATCTGCAACCGGGAGAGGTTCGACATCGAGGCGTAGCCCGTGCCGAAGTCGTCCAGCACGACCGAGAAGCCTGTTTTGGTCAGCTGTTGCACGCTGCGGATCGCATAATCGTCTTCGCTTTGGATCAGTGTGTTTTCCAGGATTTCGACGGTGAGATCGCGCGGCGACAAGCCCCGTGAGAGAACCTCTTGCAGGAGCCGATCAGACAGGTTGGGATCCCGAAGGGTGGCAGCAGAGGCGTTGACCGAAATGGATGGGATGTCGTAGCCGAGGCTGCGCAGGCGTTCGAGCGCGTTGAGGCCCTTTTCCACCATCATCAGGTCGATCTGACGAATGAGGCCCGCATCCTCGGCCGCGGCGATGAAGGTCGCGGGCGCGATGATGCCCCGCTCGGGATGACGCCAGCGCGCCAGCACTTCGCAGCCGAACAGCTTGCCGGTCTCCATGCAAATCTGCGGCTGGAAATGCGGCTCGAACTGGTCCTCGGCCAGAGCTGCATCAATCTGCGCAAAGAGAACGCGGCGCCGTTCGAACTCCGCGCTCAGATCCCCGGAATAAGCAAACACCTGGCCGCGCCCGTTGCGCTTGGCCTTGTAGAGCGCAAGATCCGCTTCGATGAGCAGCTGGTCCGGGGTCGTTTCGGCAGAGGTCGCCATGGTGAAGCCCACGCTTGCGCCGATCTCGCAGGAGGTGCCCTCGATCATCATCGGCTGGCTGATCGCCACAACCAGCCGGTGACCGAGCTGCTCCACATCTTCCACCGATCTCGGTGACTTGACCACGATCACGAACTCATCGCCGCCGATGCGGGCCACCAGATCGCTGGTCCGCGCATGCCGCAACAGCAGTCGCGCCACCTCGACCAGCACGTCGTCTCCGGCCTTGTGCCCGAGGCTGTCGTTGATTGCCTTGAAGCGGTCGAGGTCGAGCTTCATGACGCTCACCTCCACCTCGGCGCCCGTGCCGCTTTCTAGTGCAGAGAGACAGTCATAGAGCGCCCGGCGGTTCAGCAGACCGGTGAGCGCATCGTGGTTGGCTGCATGATCGAGATTGTTGCGGGCCGCGGTCAGCTCCAGATTGCGCTGCCGCAACACATTGAAGGAGGACGCAAGCTGCTTGCTGCGCCGCTCCAGCCGCCGGATGGTGCGCGTAACCGAGACCTGGGCGGGCAGAAAAATGAAGAGCGCCTCCAGCAGCAGAACAAGGATCGCGCCGGCCAGCGCGATGGCCTCCAGCCGATGCAGCCAGCGGTTCTGGTCATAGGCGCGGGCCTGATGCAGGCGCGCGGCCATGCTGAGAGCGGAGAGCAGATCCTCCTGTCCCAGGGCGACAAGCTGGTTCTGCATGTTGGTCTTCACCTGCCCGCTGGCCTCCAGGGTGTAGCGGGCTGTCTCGACAAATCGGCGTGAGAAGTGATCCAGCGGAAACTCCGGATCGTTGAAATAGACATAGCGCAGCTCTGGCGAGAGATCCGCCCGATCCAGCAGCCATTTGTGTGATTCCTCAAAGAGCTGGATCGCCGAGAGCAGGCGCGCATCGGCCTCATCCGCATCCGTGCGCTCGCTTTCGCGCATCAGAAACAGGATGCGCTGGCTCAGCATCACCTGGCGCGAGCTGATCTCGCTGGCCTTGGCATCGGCTTCCGCACCGTTGATCGCGACGATGGAGAAGTAATGTGCCGCCGAAATCGTCAGGCACACGATCGCCAGCCCAAGCGCATACCGTTTCCAGAGCGACTGTGGCTTGGTGATGCAAACGAAGCGGATCGCGCGACGTCTGAAATTCTTCACGATTCCGAACACGCCGGTTTCCGTCCTCCTGTCCTCTGGCCCGGCCTGATACGCAGCGTTCCGGGGGCGCGGGGCGGCGCACGCGCGGGAGAAACCTGTCAGAACACGGTTTCGATAGTCTCAAGAGAGTGGTCAGAAGTGCCTGAATCGCCGGGGTTTTTAGGCAGAAGTTTCATCGAATTTGGCGACAATTCGATTGATCCGCGGGATCAGATGATCTCGTCCTCGTCAAAGAGCGGGTCTCGTTCGAGCTGTGTGGCGAGGTCTTCCACGGTGTCGTCCGCCGCGCGCGGGCTCAGAGCGGCGAGGTGAAAGACCGCATCTCCCTCATTCACCACCGGAAGGATCGCACGGCCGATCAGGATGCCCGGCGCCGGCGCCTCAAGGTCGGTCTCGACCTCGCCGAAGGGGTCCGACACGGTGGCCAGCACATCCCCCGCCTCGACCCGTTCGCCTTCGGCCCGAAAGGTGCGCAGAAGACCGCCCGCGGGCGCCCGCAGCCAGGTCGAGCTCTTGCAGACATGTGGTTGCGCCTTGGCCGGTGCGATGCCCTTGCCCGCAAGCATCGACAGGCTCCGCATGACCCGCAGAATACCGGCGACGCCCGCCCGGACGGCCATCTCGTCAAACCGCAGGCCTTCGCCCGCTTCATAGAGCAGCACAGGCGTGCCGCGCGCCGCGGCTTCCGCGCGCAGAGAGCCGTCGCGGAGCGGCGAGCTGAGCACCACCGGCGCCCCGAAGGCCATCGCCATGTCGCGTGTTTTGCTGTCATCCGGCGAGACGCGGATCTGCGGCAGGTTTGTGCGATGAATGGCAGCGGAATGCAGGTCGATGCCCACATCGCAGCGCAGCACCACCTCGTTGAGAAAGATATGCGCCAGCCGCGCCCCGAGCGAGCCCGAGCGATGCCCCGGAAAACAGCGGTTCAGGTCGCGCCGGTCCGGCAGATATCGGGAGCGGTTCAGGAAGCCGAAGCTGTTGACCACGGGCACCACCAGCAGCGTGCCGCGCAGCGTCCGGAGCTGGGGCGCGCGCAGCAGGCGCCGCACGATCTCGACCCCGATCACCTCGTCCCCGTGCACCGCCGCGGAGACGAACATCACCGGGCCGTCGCGTCGCCCGTGATGCACCTGGACAGAGAGGGTCACAGGGGTGTGGTCGGGCAGGGCGGAGACGGGAAGGTGAACGGTCTCGACAGTGCCCGGCTTGATGCTTTGTTCCGCGATATCAAAGGGCTGGCGCGGCATGGATCAGGTGTTGCCTTGCCCCGAGAAGCGCGCCGCATCCGCTGCCGCCCGCCGGATCGCGTTGGATTTGTGCACCGTCTCCTGATACTCAAGCTCCGGGTCGCTGTCATAGACCACACCGCCCCCCGCCTGGATATAGAGCGTCTGATCCTGCACCACAGCTGTGCGCAGCGCGATGCACATGTCCATGTCCCCTCCCGCGCTGAAATAGCCCACGCCGCCCCCGTAGACGCCGCGCTTTTCGGGCTCCAGCTCGTCGATGATCTCCATCGCCCGCACTTTGGGCGCTCCTGACACGGTGCCCGCCGGCATCCCCGCAAAGAAGGCATCAAGCGCGTCCTTATCACTCTGCAACTCGCCCACGACGTTGGAGACGATGTGCATCACGTGGCTGTAGCGCTCGACGATGAACTCCTCGGTCGGGCGTACGGTGCCGATCTTGGCCACGCGGCCCACGTCGTTGCGGCCCAGATCGAGCAGCATCAGATGCTCGGCCAGCTCCTTCTTGTCGGCCAGCAAGTCAGCCTCCAAGGCGCGATCTTCTTCCGGTGTGGCCCCTCGGGGCCGGGTGCCTGCGATGGGACGGATGGTCACTTCATTGCCGAAAACCCGCACGAGGATCTCGGGGCTGGCGCCGATCACCTGGAAGCCGCCGAAGTTGAAATAGAACATGAAGGGCGAAGGATTGGTGCGCCGCAGCGAGCGATAGAGCGCGAAGGGCTCCTGTCTGAAGTCCTGTGACCAGCGCTGTGCGGGCACCACCTGAAAGATATCGCCCTTGCGAATGTAGTCCTTCGCCGTCTCGACCGCCTGCTTGTAGCCCTCATGCGTGAAGTTGCTGACGGGGTCGCCGGGCGGTTCCGCATCGCCCAGATCACGGGTCGCCATGGGCATGGCGCGCTCCAGATCGCGCACCGCGTCCATCACGCGCTCGGCAGCCTGCGCGTAGGCCGCGCGGGCCGATTGTCCGTCGCTGACCCAGGCGGGGGAAACCACGGTGACCTCACCCTTTACCCCGTCCAGCACCGCCACCACCGAGGGGCGCAGCATCACCGCGTCGGGCAGGCCCAGCGGGTCAGGGTTGATGTCGGGCAGATGCTCGACCAGCCGCACCATGTCATAGCCGAGATACCCGAACAGCCCCGCCGCTGCCTGCGGCAGATCATCGGGCAGGTCGATCCGGCTTTCGGCGAGCAAGGCGCGCAGGGTGTCGAGCGGATTGCCCTCCTGCGGCTCGAAGGCCTCCGTGTCATAGCGGGCCGCGCGGTTGATCTCGCTCTCCGTGCCCCGGCAGCGCCAGATCAGATCAGGTTTCATCCCGATGATCGAATAGCGCCCGCGCACTTCGCCGCCGGTGACGGACTCCAGCACGAAAGCGTCCTTCTGGGCGCCCGTGAGCTTCAGCATCAGAGAGACCGGCGTGTCCAGATCCGCTGCCAGCCGCGTATAGACGATCTGGTTGCGCCCCTGCGCATACGCCGTCTCGAAGGCGTCGAAGTCCGGGGTCAGGGCCATGCTCAGGGGCCGCTCATCCGAATGGCTTGCAGGGTCTGCACATCGACTTGCGGGTTGGCGCGCAGGGTCACGTCGGAATTGTAGATCTCGAAGATATCCTGCGATAGCGCCTGATTGGCCTGCGCGGACAGCTGGTCGCGCAACGCCGTGGTTTCCTCATCAGGCTGCGGATCCTGCACCGCGTCAAGCCGCACGACCACGATGGCCCCTTCGTCAGGCTGAATGGTGACATCGCCGACCTCCATGTCGAAGACCTCCTGCATGAAACCCGCAGGTGTCCCCCCGACGAAATCGCTGCGCAGCAGGCCATCCTCGCGGATGGCATCCATGCCGAGTTCGGCAAAGCTGGTGCCTTCGGAGAGTTGTTGCAACTGCTGTTCGGCCTGCGCCGTCAGCCGCGCCTCCGTCTCTGCCGCGCGCCAATGCTCCAGAACCGCATCGCGGACCTCCGCAAAGGGGGCCGGACGCGGGGGCAGAACGGCGTCGAGACGCAGGGCAAAGAGCCCTCCATCCTCCAGCTGGCCGATCTCCGGGAAGTCTTCGACCGTGACCGCGCGGGCGGCGCGCCGGAATGCTTCGTAGGCCGCAATGTCTTCCGTGCTCTCGGCGTTCCAGTCGATCTGCGCCAGCGTCATATCGGTATCCGCAGCCAGTTCTTCCAGCGTGGCACCGCCGGCCAGAAGGTCATCCAGGTTCTCGGCCTGGGCTTCCACAAGACGGCGAGCGCGGTCGGCGGCCACTTCGGGGCGCAGCAGCGGTTGGGCCTCTTCAAAGGACACGAACTGTGCCGGAAGAACCGCGTTCACCCGAAAGAGCGCGGGCCCCAGCGAGCTTGGCAAGGGGCCCACCACATCGCCCACATCGGCGGCAAAGACCCCTGCGCCGGCCTCTCCGAGGTTCGCCTCGGTCACATCGCCCAGGTCGATATCGGCCAGATCCAGACCGCGTTCGGAGACCAGCGCCTCGAACTCCGCTCCCTCGTCCAGACGCGCGGCCGCCGCGGCTGCGCTCGCCTCATCGAGATAGGCCAACCGCTCGACTAGGCGCCGCTCCGGCTGATTGAACTCCGCCTCGCGCAGCTGGTAGGCCTCGCGCAGATCATCCTCGGAGATCTCGACCTGATCCACCATCGCATCCGGGCTCAGCAGCGCATAGGTGATCTGTTTGGTCTCCGGCAGGGTGAATTCGGAGATATTCTCTTCGTAATGCGCCCGCAGTGTGGCCTCGTCGGGTGTCTCGAGGGGGGCCTCGAGGTTGCTCTCATCCAGCCGGGCCCAGGTGAAATCGCGCCGTTCGGCCACGAAGTTCACAAGGGTTTCAGCATAGGCGTCGGGCATGACCACACCGCTCAGGATCGCCCCCTGCAGCAACGTGCGCGAGACCTCCTCGCGCAACTGGGTCTCGAATTCCGCTTCGGACAGCCCGCTGCTTTCCAGGGCAAAGCGATAGCCCTCACGATCAAACTCGCCGTCGATCCCCCGGAAGGCTCCGATTTCGAGAATACGGTCGCGCAGGTTGGCGTCGCCGATTGACAGACCGATCTGTGCCGCCTCGTGATCAAGCGCGCGTTGCGCCACAAGGCGCTGCAAAACGGCGCGGTCGAGCCCGATCTCCTCCGCCTGGGCAAAGGTGAGCGCCCGTCCGGTCTGCTGCTGTACGGCGGCCATTTCCTGGCGCATTTCCCGCCCGTAGCGCTCTACCGAAATCGGCAGATCGCCCACCGTCGCCACGGTGCGCAGGTTGCCCGACAGATTGGTGGCGCCGAAGCCGCCAAGGGCGATGATCAGCAGCCCCAGCAGGATCCAGACGGCAGTTCTTGAAATGCTTGATGAGCCCTTGGCCATGTCACTCCCTTACGCTGTCGCGCGTCACGTTTTGCCGCTCTGTCTATGCGCAGCAGGCCCAAGGGGCAAGGGGCCTCACAGGCTGTTGTCCAGCGCCTGAAGCCGGTCGAAAAGCACGCGGATCCCGGCGCGGTCGAGGTTGGCGAAGGCGATGCGCAGCTGGCGCGCGCCGCTGGTGTCCTCCTCGGGGCAGAACATGGTGCCGGGCAGGCAGAGAATGCTCTGCGCCTGCACCAGATGACGGGCAAGCTCATCGGAGGCCATGTCGAACGGATGCTGCAAGTAAGCGAAGTAAGCGCCGAGCCCGAGCAGGCGCCAGCCCTTGGCGTCCAGAGCGGCAAAACCCTCCGCAATCGAGGCCCGGCGCGCAAGGATTTCGTCGCGCTCGCCTGCGAGCCATTGGCGCAGGTTCTGCATGCCCCAGAGGGCCGCGTGCTGGCCAATCTGACCGGGGCAGATCGCCACGGTATCAAGGAACTTCTCCACCTCCGCCAGACGCATTTCACCCGTGGCCATCGCGCCGACGCGATGACCGGTCAGACGGTAGGCCTTGGAGAAGGAATAGAGGTGGATCAGGGTCTTGGACCACGCTGGATCTTGGAACAGATCATGCGGCGCGCCGTCCTGCGCGTGAAAATCGCGGTAGGTCTCATCAAGGATCAGCGCGATGCCGCGCCGCTGCGCGAGCGCAAAAAAGGCGCGGATCAGCTCCGCGGGATATTCGACCCCGGCGGGATTGTTGGGCGAGACCAGCGCAATCGCCCGGGTGCGGGGCGTGATCAAGGCCTCGGCGGCCTCCGGGTCTGGCAGCAGCGCATCATCGGCCTTCAGCGGCACGCTGCGCACGCCGGACATATCGAGCCACATCTTGTGATTGAAGTACCAGGGCGTCGGCAGGATGATCTCGTCACCTTCCGCGCAAAGGGTGGCGATGGCCGCGGCAAAAGCCTGGTTGCAGCCCGAGGTGATCGCGATCTGATCGCCCGTAACCTCGCCACCATAAATCCGCATGGTCTCTGCCGCGAGCCCGTCCCGCAGCTCTGAAAGCCCGAGCACCGGCCCGTAGAGATGCGCGTCATCCCGGCTCAGCGCCACATCGGCCATGGCCTGGCGTAGGGCATCGGGGGGCGGGTCAACCGGGGCGGCCTGGCTCACGTTGATCAGCGGGCGGTCGGCCGGGAAGGTGACACCGTCCAACCAGCGGCGGGCCTCCATCACGGGCGGGGCAAAGGTGGCGGCGGTGCGCGTCATGCTCATCGGTCAGGTCCTGTCGAGGGGTGGCGGGGGCACCGCCGGGTCAGCCAATGTGGGCTGGAGATCAATCGGTGCCGCGATAGGGCTCCACATATTGCAGCGCCATGTCCCAGGGGAAGAAAATCCACGTGTCCTGACTGACACCGGTGATGAAGGTGTCGACCTGCGGCTCGCCCGACGGTTTGGCGTAGACCGTCGCGAAATGGGCCTTGGGGTAGAGGCTGCGCACCAATTCCAGCGTTTTGCCGCTGTCGACCAGGTCGTCGATGATCAGAATGCCGGTGCCATCCCCCATCATCTCCTTGTTTGGCGCTTTCAGCACCTCGGCGTCGCGGCGTTGGTCTGCCTTGCCGCCGCCTGAATGATACGACTTGACGCTGATCGTATCGACGGTGCGAATGTCCAACTCGCGGGCGACGATCATCGCAGGCGCCATGCCGCCCCGGGTGATGGCCACAACGGCGCGCCACCCGCCATCATCCGGACCTTGGCCATCCAGCCGCCAGGCCAGCGCGCGGCTATCGCGGTGCATCTGGTCCCAGCTGACGTGAAAGCCCTTCTCATGAGGCAGGCGGCTTGGGTCTTTGTTCATCGTCTTACCTTCCAGTCAGCAGCCGTATCCCCAACGCGCCGAGCAGCGTGGCGGCAATACGGTCGAGTATGGGCTTGGCGCTCATGTAGCCGCGCCGGGCAGGCGGGCTCGACAGGAACAGCGCGATCAGCCCGTAGAACAGCACCTCCAGCACGAAGTGATTGACCACGATCACCGCGATGTCCCGCGCCGCCAGGCCTTGCGGGAAGACCACGACAATCACCGCCGCGGCAAAGAGCATCGACTTGGGGTTGCCCGCGTTGATCAGGAGGCCGGAGAGGAAGGCGCGACCCGTGGGGCGTTCGGTCTCGCCCACCGGGTCGCGCGCGTGGCGCCAGGTCTGGATCGCGATCCAGATGAGATAAAGCGCACCGCCCACCTTCAGGATCGTGTAGGTCCAGGGAAAGAGCCGAAACAGCCCTTCAAGGCCGAGCAGCGCCGCCAGGGTCCAGCAGGCCGCCATGAAGCCCAGGCCGACGCCCGTGGCGATGCCTGCCGCGCGGCCCGCGGCAACGGTGGTCTTGATGGCATAAAGCAGGGCCGCGCCGGGGCTCGCGAGTGCGGCGAGCAGGACAAGATTGAAGGCAATGAGAGAGTCGATGGTCATCCGTTACCCCGCTGCAATACGCGCCCCGAATATGCCAAGCACGGCGCCGAACCAGCGTTCGGCCGCCATCTTGATCCGTCCGTAGACCCGGCGCGGCCCGCTGCGCGAAAAGACGAGTGCGACACAGGCGTACCACGCGGTTTCGACCAGGAAGATCACGGCGAGGATTGTGGCCCCATCCCACCAGGTCATGGTGGCCGGGATGATTCCGGTAAAGACGGCCGCGAAATAGGCCAGAGCCTTCGGGTTCGCCAGATTGGTCCAGAGCCCGAGCCAGACCGCGCCGCGCGCACTGCGTGGCGGTCGGGCGCCGGCGTCGGGCAGGGGCTCTGCCGCGTGACGCCATAGGGAAATCCCGATCCAGATCAGAAACAGACCACCCGCGACCCGCAGGCCGGTCTGCACCCAGGGCATCAACTCGAAGACCAGCGACAGCCCCGCAAGCGCCGCCATCGCCCAAAGCAGCACGCCACAGGCCAGCCCGAGGCTGAGCCACAGCGCGGGCCGGGCGCCTTCGCTGGCCGCTGTTTGGATGGTCAACACCGCCGCAGGCCCCGGGCTCATCGCGATCATGAGCTGCACCAGCGCCAGACCTGCGAGGGCTGCGAGTGTCATTCCTTGGCCATATCCGGTGCGTCCACCGCCTTCATGCCGACCACGTGATAGCCTGCATCCACATGCAGGTTCTCGCCGGTGGTGCCGGAACCCAGATCCGAGAGCAGGAAGAGCGCTGCCTTGCCCACATCCTCGGTGGTCACATTGCGGCGGAGGGGCGAGTTATATTCATTCCACTTCATGATGTAGCGGAAGTCGCCGATGCCCGAGGCGGCGAGCGTCTTGATCGGCCCGGCAGAGATCGCGTTCACGCGGATGCCGTCCTTGCCCAGATCCTCGGCCAGATATTGCACCGAAGCCTCCAAAGCGGCCTTGGCCACGCCCATCACATTATAATGCGGCATGACCTTCTCGGCACCGTAATAAGTGAGCGTCAGGCACGACCCGCCATTGGTCATCAGCTTCTCGGCCCGCTGCACCACTGCCGTGAAAGAGTAGACCGAGATATCCATCGACAGCGCGAAATTGGCGCGGCTGGTATCCACATAGCGCCCCCGCAGCTCGTTCTTGTCGGAGAACCCGATCGCATGCACGATGAAATCCAGGCTGCCCCAGCGGTCCTTGAGCGCGTCGAACAGCGCGTCAATCGAGGCCTCGTCCCCCACATCACACGGCAGCACGATATCGCTGCCCAGCTGGCCGGCCAGCGGCTCCACCCGCTTCTTCAACGCATCGCCCTGATAGGAAAACGCCAGCTCAGCGCCGGCCTCGGCACAGGTTTTCGCGATCCCCCAGGCGATGGATTTGTCATTCGCGAGCCCCATGATAAGGCCGCGCTTGCCCGCCAGAAGATCGTTTCCCATGGAAATCCCTCGGTTGTCGTATGATCGTCAGAGACGTTTAGGCGATTGCGCGGGGACCATCAAGGCGGGTTCATGATGCGGCAGGATGCCCCTTGACCTTTCGGTGCATTCGTCCACTTGCTGCACCGGACGGTGAAAGAGGACGAGATGGACAGCAGAAGCGGAAAGTTTGAAGGCGACGACCCGTTCGTGATCGCGCAGCGCTGGCTGAACGAGGCGGAGAAAACGGAGCCGAACGATCCCAACGCCATAGCGCTCAGCACCGTCGATGCCGACGGGCTGCCCAATGCGCGCATGGTGCTGCTGAAGGAGATCGAGGCCGGGGCCTTCGTCTTCTACACCAACTATGAAAGCGCCAAGGCGAGCGAGCTGCAAAGCGCCGGCAAGGCGGCCTTCGTGATGCACTGGAAAAGCCTGCGCCGCCAGATCCGCGTGCGCGGCATTGTGGAGAAGGAAGACGGGCCTCAGGCCGACGCCTACTTCGCCACGCGCTCGCTCAAGAGCCGCCTGGGCGCCTGGGCGTCGAAACAGTCGCAACCGCTCTCAAGCCGCGCCGCTCTGATGGCCGAGGTCGCCAAGGCGACCGCGACCAAGGGGCCAAACCCGCCGCGGCCGCCCTTCTGGGGCGGCTTCCGGATCAAGCCGCTCGAGATCGAATTCTGGGCGGACGGGGAGTTCCGTCTTCACGATCGGTTCGTCTGGCGCCGCGTGGCGCTGGAGGCCGAGTGGTCGGTGACGCGCCTCAACCCGTGAGTCCAAAAAAAGCGCAGTCTCAATAATTCACCGTTTGTCAGCGCACAGGAATATGTGCATAGATCGGATGTGCCTTGCATTTTCAGGCATTTAGGAGTGGCAATTCAACCGTAGCTAGAATGTCCGCAGAAATCGGCGCTGCGCGGCGCTTGTGCCGGAGCGAATTCGGCGATAGGCGGGAAATTCAGCCAATATTTCTTGTTTCAACTTGAAACATGAAAGTTAATTCGCGCAAGACTGTGCTAGAAGGCGGTACGACGACTGAAAGTAGACGAGTGAGTGAAAGCGAAGACATATCTTCCCCGGTGACGGGTTTGGTTAAGTGGTTCGATCCGGTAAAGGGGTTTGGCTTCGTGGTGTCGGACGCGGGCGGTCCCGATATTCTGTTGCATGTGAACGTCTTGCGCAACTTTGGGCAGAGTTCGGTAGCGGATGGCGCGCGCGTTGAGCTGCAGGTGCAGAAGACCGAGCGCGGCGTGCAGGCCACGCAGGTGCTGGCGCTGATGCCGCCGCAGGCTGGTGAGTCGGTGGGGCTCTCTGATATTGCATCTCTCGATCCGGCTGTGGTGGCCGCGGCCCCGCTGGAGCCTGCGCGCGTGAAGTGGTTCGACAAGGGCAAGGGCTTCGGCTTTGCCAATGTCTTTGGTCGCCGTGAGGATATTTTCCTGCATATGGAAGTGCTGCGCCGATCTGGCCTGTCGGACCTCGCGCCCGGCGAGGCGCTGGCGCTGCGCGTGATCGAGGGCAAGCGCGGGCATATGGCCGCCGAGGTCTTCGCCTGGGAAGCCGCCCTCGACGCTCCGGGCGCATGATCCTTCGGGCCGTTGCCTGTCTTTTCCTGCTTGCCTCTGCGGTTGCGGCGCAGGACTGCCGCGAGGATACGGTCCATCTGAAAGGCCATTGGGGTGAGGCGCGCTTTGCCGTGGAGATTGCCGATGACGATGCGGAGCGGGCGCAGGGCCTGATGCACCGCGAGCATCTGCCGTCGTCCGCCGGCATGCTGTTTGTCTATGACCGGCCCCAGCGCCTGTCGTTCTGGATGCGCAATACGCTTATTCCGCTCGATCTGATCTTCATCGACCAGACCGGCACCGTGAAAACCGTACATCACTCTGCGCAACCGCTTGATGAAACACCCATCCCCGGCGGGCCCGATCCGCTCACCCATGTGCTGGAGATCAACGGCGGTTTGGCCAAGGCCATGGGCATCGCCCCGGGCACCCTCGTGCGCCATCCGACATTTCCGGCATCTACCGCAGAATGGCCCTGTTAGGGCTTTTCAAAGCCGCGCACCCCGTCTAAAGAGAGCGGCGTCGGAGCGTGGCGCAGCCTGGTAGCGCACCTGTTTTGGGTACAGGGGGTCGGAGGTTCGAATCCTCTCGCTCCGACCATCACATCGAACCTGAGCGGCGTGGACCTGTGTCAGCGGGTCAACGGGGACGTGCCAGCGGTTGCGCGCATCACTCCACCTCGCAGCGGGCCAAAAAGGGGGCCTCGCCGAACACCCGGTAGCTGCGGCGCGGGGCCAGCAGGGCCGGATCGTCTCCCGCAAGATCAATATAGAGCGTGAAGCCGCAGGCCTGCTCGTTCGCCGGTCCTAGTTTCAACGCGCCGTCCTCCTCGACCGCCTCGAGGTGAAGCGGGTCCTGTCGCAACGGCGTGTCGCACTGCGCAGGCAGGGGCCAGGCCGCGCTCAGCTGCAAACCGCCGAGCTGCGCTGAAAGGCCTGTGCTGTCCCGCGCGATGGTGATCTTGGCGGAGAAGCGTCTCTGCTCCGCTGCGCCGGGCGGATGGCTGCACGCGAAGGTCTGGGACAGCGCCGCTGGTGTCAGAGCACCAACGAGAAGCAGAGCAGCGCTCGCTGATGGTTTAAGGACACTGCGCATCATGGACGGGCCTCCTGTGGTCTTTCGGCGCTACGTCGGCGTCGGCTCAGACGCCTGAAATCTTCGGCGCATGGCCTCATGCCCGCTCCAGAAGTGTTCTAGCCTTGCGCAACCTGACGGCGACAGCACCGCTGTGTCCGCGGGCGCTGGCCGTGTCCAGCAGGGCCTGAGCCGCGGGGCGGTGGTCCGGGTGCTGCACCGCCAGTTGCGCGGCGGCGTAGAGCGACCAGGCGCAAACGAGCTTCCTTTCGGATGTCGCAGCGCGGGTCAGGAAGTCCATCACGGTGTCGGCGGCCTCCGGCGGGATCGACAGATGATCGACGCATTGGAGGATGTGCAACTGGGCCGCCCAATCGGTGAAGCCCGGCAGCAGCGCGTAGAGCGTAGCCACCATCTGCGGCGGCAGCGGCGCCTTGCTCTGCTCACAATGGTGCTTGATCAGCCAGGTCGCCGCGCCCTCCGTCTCCGGGGGTCTGCAGGCCTCCAGAAGAGACAGCAGAAACTCCGGCTCGCCGCTGTGGTTGCAATAGATCTCCGCAAGGGCGCTCGCAGATGCACCATCCCAATCGCCCAGGGCGGTCGCAAGATCGGAGTGTGGCTGCATGGATGCACCGCGCTTCATGTCTTCTTCAGGCTTCAGTGTCGCGGGTCCTGCGGGCCTCTGCAAATGGGAATCGGCGCAGAGATCGCCCGAATGTGACGGTTTGATCCGCAAGATGTGCCATGTGCGTCGCCACCACATATAGTGGGATTCTGCGGCAGCAAAGGCATCATCTCGCTATATATGGGGAGGCCCAAGCGCATCGAGGCCCGCGTGCGACGCAAAAACGTAACACTTCGTGAGCGGCCGACCAGGCCTGTCGGGTTTTCTGCAAGACCGGTGCCCGGCGAAAGGTTAACACAGCTCGGCTTGTGGACAATTTCAAGTCCTGCATCAGGCTGGAAGGCTAACCCAGCCATTCCATTCGGAAAATGCACAGATACCTTGCGGGGCGCGAACGGCGGGCCGTTGTGGATATTAACCGGCTGTTAAGATGTTGAATCATGCAAGCCCGTCGGCTGACCAGAATTCGGCTTCCGTCAAGTCAGGAAACTTCAAAAATTCCGAAAAATTATCGTTGACCCAATAGGGCAAGATACGTCAGTTTGTGGGAGCCGACGATGACGCTACAACATATAGTGGTCAACACGCAGGGGCGGATCGACGGGACAGGGGCTGCAGACGACACATGAAGATGTGATCCCATGGCGGTGCAGGCGTTCGGCGCGGCACAGCACAGGGCAGTCGTGCCTCTGATCCACGGCAAAGGGCTGGAGCGGTGCCGCAATGACGGCGCTGATCTGAAAACAAACATGCTGAATATGAGGCAGCGATAAAATGAAGATCGAACGGAAATTCACCAAGGCCGGGCAGGACGCATACGCTGAGCTCGATTTCGTGACCACCTCCTCCGAAATCCGCAACCCGGACGGCACCGTAGTGTTCCGGCTCGACCAGGTCGAAGTGCCCGGCTCCTGGAGCCAGGTTGCGAGCGACGTCATCGCCCAGAAGTATTTCCGCAAGGCGGGCGTTCCTTCGAAAACCCGCAAGGTGAAAGAAAAGGGCGTGCCCGACTTCCTCTGGCGTTCGGTGCCTGTGGAGGGCGCAGACATGGGAGGCGAAACTTCCTCCAAACAGGTGTTTGACCGCTTGGCAGGCGCCTGGGCCTACTGGGGCTGGAAGGGGGGCTACTTCACCTCCGAAGACGACGCGCGCGCCTATTTCGACGAAATGCGCCACATGCTCGCCTCCCAGCGTGCCGCCCCCAACAGCCCGCAGTGGTTCAACACCGGCCTGCACTGGGCCTACGGCATCGACGGCCCCGCCCAGGGCCACCACTACGTGGATTACAAAACCGGCAAGCTCACGAAATCCAAATCCTCCTACGAGCACCCGCAACCGCACGCCTGTTTCATCCAGTCCGTCGAAGACGATCTGGTGAACGACGGCGGCATCATGGACCTCTGGGTCCGCGAGGCGCGGCTCTTCAAATACGGCTCCGGCACCGGTACCAACTTCTCCAGCCTGCGAGCTGCGGGCGAGAGCCTCTCGGGGGGTGGCCGGTCCTCGGGTCTCATGGGCTTTCTGAAAATCGGCGACCGGGCCGCGGGCGCCATCAAATCAGGCGGGACAACCCGTCGAGCAGCGAAAATGGTGATCGTCGATGCGGACCATCCCGACATCGAGGATTTCATCAACTGGAAGGTCATCGAAGAGCAGAAAGTGGCGAGCATCGTCGCAGGCTCCAAGATGCACGAGCAAAAGCTCAACGGTCTCTTCGAGGCGATCAAGACATGGGATGGGGCGGAGGCCGACGCCTATGATCCCGTCAAGAATGACGCGCTAAAAACAGCGATCCGCGCGGCGAAAAAGGTCTCCATCCCAGAGACTTACGTCAAGCGCGTGCTCGACTATGCCAAGCAGGGCCATACGTCCATCGAGTTCCCGACATACGACACCGACTGGGATTCCGAAGCCTACAACTCGGTCTCCGGCCAGAACTCGAACAACTCCATCCGGGTGACCAACGCTTTCCTGACGGCCGTCGAAAAGGACGCCGATTGGGAGCTGATCAACCGCGTCAATGGCGAAGTCAGCAAGACCGTGAAGGCGCGTGCGCTTTGGGAGCAGATCGGCCACGCCGCCTGGGCCTGTGCCGATCCCGGCATCCAGTACCACGACACGGTCAACGACTGGCACACTTGCCCCGAAGACGGCGCCATCCGCGGCTCCAACCCCTGCTCGGAGTATATGTTCCTCGACGATACGGCCTGCAACCTGGCGTCGATGAACCTGCTAACCTTCCTCAAGGACGGCACGTTCCAGGTCGAAGACTACATGCACGCCACGCGCCTCTGGACCGTGACGCTCGAAATTTCGGTCATGATGGCGCAGTTCCCGTCGAAGGAAATCGCGCAGCGCTCCTACGACTTCCGGACACTGGGTCTGGGCTATGCCAACATCGGCGGTCTGCTGATGAACATGGGCTACTCCTATGACAGCGACGAGGGCCGCAGCCTCTGCGGGGCGCTGACTGCCATCATGACCGGCGTGAGCTATGCGACCTCCGCCGAAATGGCGGGCGAGTTGGGGCCCTTCCCGGGCTATGCAAAGAACGCGCCGCACATGCTGCGGGTCATCCGCAACCACCGCACCGCGGCGAACGGCAAAGTTGGTGGCTACGAAGACCTCTCGGTCACGCCGGTGCCGCTCGATTACAAGAACTGCCCCGATGACCGGCTGATCGAAGTCGCCCGCGGCGCCTGGGATCAGGCCTTGGAGCTGGGCGAAAAACACGGCTACCGCAACGCGCAAGTCTCGGTGATCGCACCCACCGGCACCATCGGGCTGGTGATGGATTGCGACACCACGGGGATCGAGCCGGACTTTGCGCTCGTAAAATTCAAGAAGCTCGCCGGCGGCGGTTACTTCAAGATCATCAACCAGTCGGTGCCGGCCGCCCTCGAAAAGCTCGGCTACGGCTCGGCACAGATCGAGGAGATCGTCTCCTACGCGGTTGGTCACGGCACCATCGGCAACGCGCCGGGCATCAACCACACCTCGCTGGCAGGCCATGGCTTCGGCCCGAACGAGCTGGCCAAGGTGGATGGCGCACTGGCCTCGGCCTTTGACATCCGCTTTGTCTTCAACCAGTGGACGCTGGGCGAGAACTTCTGCACCCAAGTGCTTGGTATTCCTGCCGAAAAGCTGAATGATCCGACGTTCGATCTGCTCCGGCACCTGGGCTTCTCGAAAGCGGACATCGACGCGGCGAACGACCATGTCTGCGGGACCATGACGCTCGAAGGCGCGCCCTTCCTCAAGGACGAGCATCTGCCGATCTTCGACTGCGCCAACCCCTGCGGCAAGAAGGGCAAGCGCTTCCTGTCGGTCAACAGCCACATCACGATGATGGCGGCAGCGCAGAGCTTCATTTCCGGGGCGATCTCCAAGACGATCAACATGCCGAATGATGCGACCATCGAGGACTGCCAGAAGGCCTATGAGCTCAGCTGGTCGCTGGGGGTGAAGGCCAACGCGCTCTACCGCGATGGCTCGAAACTCTCGCAACCGCTGGCGGCAGCTTTGGTCGAGGATGACGACGACGCGCAGGAGGTTCTGGAGAGCGGGTCGGCCCAGGAAAAAGCCACGGTGCTCGCCGAAAAGATCGTCGAGAAGGTGATCGTCAAGGAAATCGTCAAATCGCATCGCGAGAAAATGCCGCAACGCCGCAAGGGCTACACGCAAAAGGCCATCGTCGGCGGGCACAAGGTGTATCTGCGCACCGGCGAATATGAAGACGGCAACCTCGGCGAGATTTTCATCGACATGCACAAGGAAGGCGCGGGCTTCCGGGCGATGATGAACAACTTCGCCATCGCGGTCTCGGTTGGTCTGCAATACGGGGTGCCGCTGGAGGAATTCGTCGACGCCTTCACCTTCACCAAATTCGAGCCCGCGGGCATGGTGCAGGGCAACGAGACCATCAAGAACGCGACGTCGATCCTCGATTACGTGTTCCGGGAACTCGCCGTCAGCTACCTCGACCGCACCGATCTGGCGCATGTTCAGCCCGAGGGCCACACCTTTGACGACCTCGGTCGCGGGGAAGAGGAGGGGGTGAGCAATGTCTCCGAACTCTCCGAGACCGCGGCGACCAAGTCCCTGGAAGTGCTGAAGCAAATCAGCTCGACGGGGTACCTGCGCAAGCGCCTGCCGCAGGAACTCGTGGTGCTGCAGGGCGGCGCCCAGGGTTTCGCGGATGAGGCGGTCGCCTTCGACGGGCTCGCCCCGGTTTCCGAAGGCAGCGTGGCGGTCGCCATGGCCACCACGGCGGTCAGCACCGGCACGGTCGAGATGGACGCGCGCACCAAGGCCAAGATGCAGGGCTACGAGGGCGAAGCCTGCGGCGAATGCGGCAACTACACACTGGTGCGCAACGGCACTTGCATGAAGTGCAACACCTGCGGCGGAACGTCTGGGTGTAGCTGAGGAGAGTGCTGATGATACTGAGAAATACAAACGCACTATCCGAGAATTACGGAAAGTGCACGTGGACAAACTCAGCGGGTAGACAGTTTGTGTTCTCGGAGTATCCGATAGACTACAAGCCGGAGGGCGATCGTGACATCTACCTCTTTTGCGCTTGCGGGATTTTCGGCTACAGCCCGATCTACATAGGCAAGGCAACCGACTTGAACAACCGTCTGAGCGGTCATGAGCGCCGTGGCGAAGCCAAGAGACATGGCGCTACGACGCTGCTCGTCTACTCTCCACGAGGCCTGCTGGCTGAACTGCTAGAAGACACCGAAAAGCAATTGATCCAAGAGTTTCGCCCGCCGCTTAACACCCAGCACGCCATGGGTGGGATCTTTGGGACGAACGCGTTGGGTTGCTATTGAAAACGCGTCCCTGGGGGACGTGTAGGGGTCGCGGTTCTGCCTGCGGGCAGGCCGCACCCCGACGAACACCGGGAGCGGGCGGCGATGCGGTTGCTCTTGGGACAATCGGAGCCGGACTCCGCAGAAAACGAAGTCGTTTTCAGCTCTGTCCGGTGACGCAGGAAACCTCGCGGTTTCCCACTGAATTAGAGCGGGGCAGGGTGGGACCTTGGCCTCTCTGATACCAGCCGGGCGGGAGTCCGCAGGTTTTCTTCGAAAACCCACTCTCTCCCGCTCGGTGAGACATCGAAAGATGTCTCACCGGACAAGGGGCGGGTGCGCTCGCCCCCGACGACGTTCAGGCCGCAGGCAGAACAATACCGAGCGGTTAACATATTGAGCCTGAACGGCGACACTCAAAGGGGCCTCCGCGGCCCCTTTTTTTTTGCCCGTCAAGCGCGAGCGGCGCGGTGTCCAACGAACTCGCCCTGACGGGTCGGCGGAAGCCGAGATCGGTCTTTCTGGACAGAAATGTCAGACGCATGCGGGCCATCCTGCCGCTGGGTCTCGGGGCGTCTCGTTTCGAGATTTCACCCATACGCCGAACACTCACGATCAAGAAGAGCATACTTGCACCGGGTCTGGCCACCGCCGTCGCCCTGACCTCTCAAGCCGCGCGGCGGGCAATCAACTGGCCCTTGCGATCAGTGGATACGACACCCGGTCCGATCATGACGGCACGCCGCTTCAGGGCGACAGCGGTTCAACCATTTCTGCAACGGCGCCATCTGGTATTTCAGCACCGAAGAAAACCGCGACAAAGTCGCCGCTGACCCCGCGGCCTTTGCTCCGGACTATGACGGCGCTGTTCCTGCGCGGCGAGCCAGGGCGACACGGCGCCGGGCGCCCCTGCGGGCTGGCAGGGTGTGGACGGTACGCTCTACGTCCAGGTCCCCCCGCGCGCGCAGACGCTGTGGCAGCAGGACATCCCCACCTACATCGCCTCACGCGACGAGAACCGGCCGCGCCTCCGCCCGTTCTGAAACACGAAGAGGCGAGGGGCGATACCGCTCCCCGCACCCCCTAAAGCAGTTCGGAGACATCGGACTTGCCCTCCAGGCCCATCTCCGTGCGCAGCCGCGCCCGCGCCCGTGCCAGCCGCGACATCACGGTGCCCGGCGGCACATTGGTCAGAACCGCCAGCGTCGCCGGGCTGGTCTCCCCCTCCATCACCAGCCGCATCAGATCGGCCTGGGCATCCGGCAACCGCTCGATGGCCGCGGCCAGATCGGCGCAGGCCATGCGCGCCGGTGCCGTCGGGGGCACCGCCGCACTCTCCTCCTCCAGCGGGTCCGTCGGACGGTCGGACCGCCACCGCTGGCGCGCCAGATTGCGCAGGATCGTCATCGCATAGCGGTCGATATCTTCGACCTCGACCCCCTTGCGCAAGGCCGCCCAGAGCTTCAGCGCCGTCTCCTGGGCGAGGTCGTCGGCATCGCAAGCACTGTCGCTCAGCCGCCGGGCCCGCGCGGCCAACCGCGGCAGCAAGGCGTCCAGATCGTCGGGTATGTCGGGTATATCGTGTATCGAAGACATCTCAGCCTCCTTTCCATGAGAACCGTGACCAGCATCGCAGGTCTATATGGGGGCGCCAGACGGGGGCTTTTTGCCGATTGGCCTGCGTCGGCCTTTTTCGGCGAGCAGCCGCCACCGGCCCATGTCCCAATCGGCGGGGATTGGCGCGATTGGCCCGTGCTGCGCTGCAACAGGGACGAAAGCGGGCTTTGGTGCATCTACCCTTGTGAGGCGCAGAGCAGCGCCTTGGACACTTACGTTCAAACTTAAATGGGAGTACCCAAATGAAACTGATCACCAAAACCACAGTCGCAGCCATTGCCCTGATGTCCGCTTCGGCGGCCTTCGCTCAACTGGCAGCGGATGCGAATGGCGATGGCGTTCTGACAATCGATGAGGTTCAGGCAGCATACCCGGACATCACCGCCGAGTCCTTCAGCACGATGGACCTGAACGCGGACGGCGCGCTGGATGAAGCCGAAGTGCAATCCGCACAGGAAGCTGGCCTGATGCCGGCCTAACAGCCAGCCGGCCTGAGCAGAGCCGGATTATATTTTAGTCACAGGCGCTCAGGCTGCGGATGCCCGGTTTCTCCCCCAAGAGCCGGGCATCCTCTTATTCAGCGGCACCCTCTTACGCCGGCAGATGAATCCTGAACCGGGCCCGGATCGCGGCATCAGTTGCGGGGTCAAGCCGCGCCGCCGCCCGCTGCCCGAGGATTTCATGTTTGCGCGCTGTGGCCTTCGCCACCAGGTCGGGCTTGCCCCGTTCGTCCCACTCCTTGGGCGAGGTCCGGTCCCCGAACGCCGGATAGACGTGGTCTTGCTGCATGCGCCCCAGCGTCTGCTCGGTGCCCAGATAGTGCCCGGGGCCCCCCAGACACACCTCGCGGATCTGGTCGACCGCCAGCGTCTCTTCCGTCACCTCGATGCCGCGCACGCAACGCAGCGCCTGGCCGATGAGATCGTCGCCCAGGATCAGCGACTCGTGACAAAACCCCAGAAGCGAGGCATGCATGCCCGCCGCCTCATAGACCATGTTGAGCCCCGCAAGCCCCGCCATCACGTTGGAGCACATCTGCTCCCAGCCCGCCTGCATGTCGGGCAGCTTTGCATCCGCAATGCCTGCAGCGGCCCCACCGGGCAGGTCGTAGTATTTGTGCATCTGCGCGCAGCCCGCCGTCAGCAAGGCCTGCTCGCCCGACCCGCCCGTCATGGCGCCCGTCCGCAGGTCCAACCCGAAGGGCCAGGTGCCGAACACCGCCGGATGCCCGGGCTGCACGGCGTTGACATAGACCAGCCCGGCGAGGCACTCCGCCACCGCCTGCACGATGGCTCCGGCGACCGTGGAGGGGGCCGTCGCGCCCGCCATGCCCGCCGAGAGCAGCAGCACCGGCATCCCGCCGCAGATACAGGCCTCCATCACCTCGCAGGATTCCGTGGCGAATTTCATCGGCGGGACGACAAAGCAATTGGTGTTGCTGACAAAGGGCCGCGCGCGCCAGGCCTGTTCACCTCCCGCGATCATGTGCAAAAGCTCCAGCCCCTGCGCGACAAAGCTCGGATCGGTGAAGGAGGTGCCGATATGCTTGGTGGTGCCCGCGCAGCAGGCGTAGATGGAGTTGAGATCCATCTCCAGATTGTCAGCGATGTCACGGCACACCATCGGGCGCTGCAGGAAGTGGATGTTGTCGAGCGTGTCGGCAATCCGCGCGGCGTCATGCAGGTCCTGCACGCCGCATTCGCGATAGCTGCGCCCGTCCACCTCGACCAGATGCACGGCGGCCCCGGCGGTGCCATAGTGCACCCGCGCTCCGGAGAGCTCCATATCATGCGCCGGGTCGCGCCCCATCAGGGTGACGGTGCGGTTGGCGCGGGCGATGGTGTCCTCCACCAGGGCCCGGGGAAAGCGGATGCGTCCGTCTTCGCCCCGGACGGCCCCCGCGCCGGTCAGATACGCGATGCCGGAGGCCGGGGCATCGGCCAGGCCGATCTCCTCCAGCGCCAGCAAGGCAGCGCCATGGATGTTGTCCATATCGATTGCGGTCAGGGGCCGGTAGGTCCCGCCGGACATGCCCGGGCGGATCGGGCGGAGATGGGCGGCGAGCGGGGCTGCGCGCGCGGCGCGCCGGGCCGAGCGGCCCCCGCTGCGGGTTTGTGTGCGATGTGTCATGGGGTCGTCCTGAAAGAAAAGGGGAGGGATTGGATTTATCCCGCCAAAGGGCGACCCCGCGCCGCACGGCCGCGCTCGGCACCGATGGTGCGCACGATCAGTGTGATCTTGCTCAGATCGTCCTGCATGGGCGGTTCTGTCTCCTCCTGCGCCCAGCCTGCCGTCTGTCGCTCAGACCGGTCAAGCGCGTTTGCGACCCGGTGTCGTTTTCCGCCCTTTTGCATGTGGCACAGGAACGCAGCGAAGACCCGCCGACAAATCAGGCCGACGCAGCGCGGTTTGAGCCTATTTCCGCCACCTCACTTTTGATTGATCGGCTGCCTATTGAACCAAATGGCGCCATCCACAGTTATGCCCATGAGGATGGCGCAAAACGCCATCCGGGATCCCAAAATAAGGACATGACAATGAAGACTTTTTTGAGTGCAGCAGCCGCGATCGCCGCGACCACCCTTATGACGGCACCCGCTCTCGCCGGCTCGTTGGATGAGCCCGTGGTCGAGCCCGTGACAACCGCCCCGCCGCCCGCTCCGGTCTATACCGGCGGGAACTGGACAGGCTTCTACGCCGGTGCGCAGGTCGGCAATCTGGATGTCGACGGTGAAAACGGTCTCGCCGGTGTCGGTGGAGATGACACCACTTACGGTCTGCATGCCGGTTATAATTATGACTTCGGCACATGGGTCGTGGGCGGCGAGCTTGACTATGACGACGCCAGTGTCGATCTCGATCCGGGCGACGCCTCCGTCGATTCCGTGTGGCGCGCAAAGCTCCGCGGCGGTTATGACTTCGGCCGCACATTGGTCTACGCCACCGCAGGCTGGGCCGATCTGGACACCTCTGTGGGCAGCGACACAGGCGAATTCTACGGTCTGGGCGTGTCCTACAAGGCAACGGAACAGTTCATCGTGTCCGGTGAATATCTGATGCACGACTTCTCCGACATTGGTGGCGCGGCTGGCGTGGACGCCGAAGCCGACACCTTCACCATCCGGGCATCCTGGCAGTTCTGATTTAACTGCCTCCTCCTCCCCCCGGATCGGGACCCGGCACCGCTCCCAAGGTGCCGGGTCTTACCAGGCCATCACGCGGCGCGCCGCTCCGCATGGGCGCAGAGCGTCTCAAGTGCGCGGGCAAAAGCCGCGTCCTCAACCGTCATCGCCACCCGTATGTGCCCCGCCGCAGATGCGCCAAAGCTTTCGCCCGGCATGACGGCGATGTGGTGCGCCTCCAGCAGATCGTAGGCGAAGGCCTCACCGGTCATGCCCGTCGCGCGCACATCCAGCATCAGATACATCGCCCCCTGCGCCGGGATCAGCCCGACGGTGTTCTGCCGTGACAGCAGGTCCTGTGCCAGCGCCCGGCGGCGCCGGAAGGGGGCTGCGATCTGCGCCTCAAAATCCGCGCCCTGCTGCAGCGCAAAGACGCTGGCATCCTGAATGTAGCCGGGCACGCCATAGGTCGTATGCGTGGCCAGGGTGATCAGATTGGCAATGGTCTCCTCGGGCCCTACGATCCAGCCACAGCGCGAGCCGGTCATCGCATGCGACTTCGACATCGACCCCACAACCAGCGTGCGCTCCGCCATGCCCGGCAGGGCGCGCGGTGACAGGTGGCGCCCCTCCCAGACCTGCGTGTCATAGACCTCGTCCGAGATCAGCCACAGATCATCCTCCCGGCAAATCTCCGCAATCGCCTCCAGCGTCGCGTCGGCATAGACGACACCGGTGGGATTGTTTGGCGTGTTGATCAGCAGTGATGCCGCATCTCGCGAATAGGCGCGTATGGCCTCTGCGCGCGGCTGAAACGCATCCTCCGCCCGCGTCCGGATCGCCTGCGGCACAGCGCCCGCACCGCGCAGCGTGCCGGGGTAGGTGGCGTAGTAGGGGTCGATGTAGAGCGCCCTGTCGCCGGGGTCACAGGCCGCCATATGCGCCGCAAACAGCCCCGCTTGCCCGCCAGGTGTGATCACCACATTGTCGCGCGTCGTGGGCACGCCCGTGCGCGCCTGCACCCGCGCTGCTACCGTGTCGCGCAAGGAGACGGTGCCGGGTACCGCGGCATAGCCGGTGTGCCCGCGCATGGCCGCGCTGTGCATCTCTTGCAGGATGGGGGCCGCGGTGCGGATGTCATGCTCGCCGATGGTCAGCTCGGTCACGTCGACGCCATCGGCGATCATCCGGCGCGCTTTCAGGAACACGTCCCACCCGTCCGAGCCACCCCCCGTCAGCCCCCTGATCCGCTGTGATCGTTGCATCGCCGCCTCCATCTACCTTGCCGGGCAGGGGCGCAGAGGCCCCGCGATTCGTCAATCGGCCTTGACCGCTGCCGCTGCTCCGGGCTAGGGAAGCGCATGACCCAACGCACGCTCATCTGCTGCATTATTATTTGCTGATCGCACACCGCGGGCAGTTTTAGGTCGTTTCCAACCCCTTCCAAGATTGCTAAGCCCGCGCCATACCCGCGCAAGGACGCCTGTCATGACGACACTCAAGCTCTACAACACCAGGACCCGGACGAAGGTCGATTTTGCGCCGATCGACCCAGAGAATGTGCGCATGTATGTCTGCGGTCCGACGGTCTATGACCGGGCGCATTTGGGTAATGCGCGACCCGTGATCGTCTTCGACGTGCTCTATCGGCTGCTGCGCCATGTCTATGGGCAGGACCACGTCACCTACGTGCGCAACTTTACGGATGTGGAGGATAAGATCAACGCCCGCGCTGCCGAGACGGGGCGGGCCATCGGTGACATCACCGAGGAGACCATCGGCTGGTATCTCGAGGATATGGCCGCCGTCGGCGCGCTCGAGCCGACCGCCATGCCGCGTGCGACGCAGTACATTGATCATATGGTTGAGATGATCAACGGGCTGATCGCCAAGGGCCATGCCTATGAGGCCGAGGGCCACGTGCTCTTCGCTGTGGACAGCTATGCCGAGTACGGCGCACTATCCGGTCGGTCTGTCGATGACATGATCGCCGGTGCCCGCGTCGAAGTGGCCCCCTACAAGCGCAATCCGATGGATTTCGTGCTCTGGAAGCCGTCCGACGCAGACACCCCCGGATGGGACAGCCCCTGGGGCCGCGGCCGCCCGGGCTGGCACATCGAATGCTCCGCCATGGCGCACGACCTGCTGGGCGAGCGTTTCGACATCCACGGCGGCGGCATTGATCTGCAGTTCCCGCATCACGAGAACGAGATCGCCCAGTCCAAATGCGCGGGCCATGATTTCGCGAACATCTGGATGCACAACGAGATGCTGCAGGTCGAGGGCAAGAAGATGTCCAAGTCCTTGGGCAATTTCTTCACCGTGCGCGATTTGCTGGACCAAGGCGTGCCAGGCGAGGTGATCCGCTTCGTGATGCTGTCCACGCACTATCGCAAGCCGATGGACTGGACCGAGAAGAAGCGGGAGGAGGCCGTTAACACGCTACGGCAGTGGGCAGAGCTCGCGGAGGAAAACAGCGACCCGCCTGCTGACGATGTTGTGGAAGCGCTTTCCGATGACCTGATGACCCGCGAAGCCATACGACTTTTGCAGGAAATGGCGGACGACGACAGGCGGCGCGAACTGTATAGCTCCGCCAAGCTTGTGGGCTTTGATCTGGCGGAAATTGCCAAGCGCCCATGGGCGAAGCTTTTTTCAGTTGAGATTGAAGACGGCGGTTTCTTGCAAGAAGGCATCGACTACCAACCCACGGTTGGAGTCGTTGGTTGGGGAGAGATTGATGAGAGCCTTAAAGAAGCTTCCTTTTCTTTGGTCCACCGTTGGCTCAGCTATCGCAGAGAGAAAAATTGGGCTTCCGCTGATGCTCTGAAAACCGCGGCTTTGGGGGAGGGTGTTGAACTACGAGCCACTAAAACCAAAGCCGGAGTCAACTCAGGATTAGCGACTTTGATGAAAGACACAATTGACCCTCTGAAGCTGGAAGCTTTGCGATGACAATTACATCTCGTGTCAAGGCCAGCTCCCGAGCCGCGGGGGGCGTGAAGCGCCCTCCCGCGGGCAGGGTCGGGCGCTGTCCGGGCTTGCAGCCCGGACTAACGAATGAGTGGCCAGCCTGCTTCGCTGATCACCCGCGCACCGGTGGCCCAAGGCCCACCGTACCTGCCAGCCGACAGGTTCGGCGGGCTTTAGGCCGCCGCTGGGGAAGACCGACGTGACCCGCGAGCGTCTCACTCTCTACGACACCACGCTGCGCGACGGTCAGCAGACCCAGGGCGTGCAGTTCTCCACCGAGGAGAAACGCGCCATCGCCGAGGCGCTCGACGCGCTCGGCGTCGACTACATCGAAGGCGGATGGCCCGGCGCCAACCCGACCGACAGCGCTTTTTTCGAGGCCGCGCCTAAGACACGCGCGACGATGACCGCTTTCGGCATGACGAAGCGCGCGGGGATCTCCGCGGAAAATGACGACGTGCTCGCCGCCGTCCTCAACGCAGGCACCCGGGCCGTTTGCCTCGTCGGCAAGACCCACGACTTCCACGTGCGCGCGGCCTTGGGCATCTCCGAACAGGAGAACACCGAGAACATCGCCCGCTCCATCGCCCATCTCACATCCCGGGGGCGCGAAGCGCTCTTCGACGCGGAACACTTCTTCGACGGCTATTGCGCCAACCCCGTCTACGCGCTGGAGGCGGTCAAGGCCGCCTATGAGACAGGCGCCCGCTGGGTGGTGCTCTGCGACACAAACGGCGGCACGCTGCCCGCAGACATCCGCCGCATCACATCGGATGTCATCGCTGCCGGCATCCCTGGCACGCACCTCGGCATCCACACCCACAACGACACCGAAAACGCGGTGGCCTGCACACTGGCCGCCGTCGACGCGGGCGCGCGGCAGATCCAGGGCACGCTCAATGGCTTGGGCGAGCGCTGCGGCAACGCCAACCTCACCGCGCTCATCCCGATCCTGCTGCTGAAAGAGCCCTACGCCAGCCGCTTCGAAATCGGCGTCACCCGCGACGCACTGAAAGGCCTCACCCGCATCAGCCGGATGCTGGATGAAATCCTCAACCGCGTGCCCTTCCGGCAAGCGGCCTTTGTGGGCTCCTCGGCCTTCGCCCATAAGGCCGGGCTGCACGCCTCCGCGATCCTGAAGGACCCCACGACCTACGAGCACATCGACCCTGCGGATGTGGGCAACAGCCGCATCATCCCCATGTCGAACCAGGCGGGCCAGTCGAACCTGCGCAAACGCCTCGGGGATGCGGGTATCACCGTCAAGAAAGGTGATCCCGCGCTCGGCCTGATCCTCGACCGGATCAAGGCGCGCGAAGCAGAAGGCTACTCCTACGACACCGCGCAGGCCAGTTTCGAACTGCTCGCGCGCGACACGCTCGGCCAGATGCCGGAGTTCTTCGAGGTCAAGCGCTACCGCGTCACGGTCGAGCGCCGCAAAAACAAATACGACAAGATGATCAGCCTCTCCGAGGCCGTCGTCGTCGTGAAAATCGACGGCGGCAAAAAACTCTCCGTCAGCGAGTCCATGGATGAGCTGGGCTCCGACCGCGGCCCGGTCAATGCGCTGGCGAAAGCGCTGGCCAAGGACCTGGGACCCTATCAGGAGATCATAGACGACATGCGCCTCGTTGACTTCAAGGTGCGTATCACGCAAGGCGGCACCGAGGCGATCACGCGCGTCATCATCGACAGCGAAGACGGGCAGGGGCGGCGCTGGTCCACCGTCGGTGTCTCGCCCAACATAGTTGATGCCTCCTTCGAGGCGCTGCTCGACGCGATCCGCTGGAAAATCCTGCGCGACAGGACCAACCGGTCATGAGCGACGCCTATCGGGACGCCTTCTTCACCCTGCATTGCGATCTGCCGCGCGAGGGTCCGGGCGAACCGGCGGATGTGACCTGGGCCGCCCACCTTGCAGGAACGCCAAAGACTGCGCGCCTCTGCGACGCCGCCTGCGGACCGGGCGCGGACATCGCCGCCCTGCGCGCCAGCGCGCCCGATGGCCATGTCACCGCGCTCGACAAATATCCCCATTTCATCGAACAAGCGCGCGCGCTGCACGGGCAAGACCCGGCAGTGACGCTGAGCAACGGCGATATGGCCCAGATCACCGGCCCCTTCGATCTGATCTGGTGCGCCGGTGCGCTCTACTTCCTCGGGATCACGGAAGGTTTGACAACCTGGCGCATCGCTTTGGCGCCGAGCGGCGTTGTCGCCTTCTCCGAGCCGTGCTGGTTCACCGAGGACCGCCCGCAGGCCGCCGCTGATCTCTGGAATGACGAATACCCGGCCATGACCGACGCGGCGGGAATCGACGCTCAGGTCCGTGCCGCGGGCTACCGCACGCTGGGCACCCGCAAACTCTCGGCCACAGCCTGGGAAAACTACTACGGCCCCCTCGACCAGCGGGTCGCAAAACTCTCCCCCGGCGACAGCCCCGAAATGCAGCAGGTCCTCGCCGAAGCGCGCCGCGAAGTGGACATTTGGCGCGCGCATCAGGACAGCTTTGGCTATCTGCTGAGCGTCGTGCAACCGGATGACGTTTGACGCGGACCTCAACGCCTGCGCTGCCCTGGTGCAACAGGGCGACGCCGACCGCTTTGCCGCCACCATGGCGAGCCCCGTCGCCGCCCGCCGCATCCTTTTTCCGCTCTACGCCTTCAACGTCGAAGTCTCTCGGGCGCCCTGGGTCACCAAGGAGCCGATGATCGCCGAGATGCGCCTGCAATGGTGGCGCGACGCGCTCGAAGAAATCTCAGAGGGCCGCACCCCGCGTCGGCACGAGGTGGTCACGCCGCTGTCGGACGTGCTGACGCCCGATCAGGCGCGCGCGCTTGACGGGCTGGTCGACGCGCGCCGCTGGGACATCGGATCGGACCCCTTCGAGGATGAGGCAGAGATGTGGCGCTATCTCGATGCCACCACGGGTACGCTCCTCTGGACCGCGGCACAGGCCCTGGGGGCCGCACCTGCGGAGGAAGTGGCGCTCCGAAAGACCACCCGTGCGGTGGCCCTGGCCAACTGGATGTGCGCCCTGCCAGAGCTTGAGGCGCGCGGCAAACGCCCGATGTATGACGGCCGTCCCGAGAAGCTGGCGCAGCTGGCACGGGCGGCCCTCGCCGACCTCACCGCGCAGCGCGCGCTCGGCAAAGCGTCCCGGCTGGTCTTGCTGAGCGGCTGGCGCGCCCGCGGCATCCTGAAGGCCATCGCGCGGCAGCCGCAGCGCGTGGCCCGGGGGGATCTGGTGACACCACAGCTTGCGCGCAGCCTCACGCTCATCCGCGCGCGGTTGACCGGCCGTATCTAGCGGCCTGGTGGGTCAGACCGTTTGCGGCTTGGGCCGCATCACCAGCCAGATCAGCGCACAGCCAGCCAGCACGAGGAACGGGATCATCGCGATATTCACCGCGGCCCAGCCTTCCTCAGGGGTACCGCCCGAACAGTTCATCAGCCCGCCAGAGGACAGCGAGGCCAGTGTCACGCCGCCGAAGACCAGCAGGTCGTTCACGCCCTGTATCCGCCCGCGCTCATGCGGCGCATGCGCGCCGGCCAGCATCGTGGTCGCTCCGATGAAGCCAAAGTTCCAGCCGAGCCCAAGCAGGATGAGTGCCACGAAGAAATGTCCAAGCTCCACGCCCGAGAGCGCCACGGCCCCTGCGGCCCCGAGGATCAGCAGCCCCAGCCCCATGATCCGCTCAACCCCGAAACGCACGATCAGATGTCCAGTGAAGAAGGAGGGCGCGAACATCGCCAGCACGTGGCCCGTGACCACATTGGACGCATCCGCCACCGCAAAGCCGCAGCCCACGACGGCCAGCGGTGTCGAGGTCATCACCAGGTTCATCAGCGCGTAGGACACCATCGCGCAGATGACGGCAACGGCGATGCGCGGTGTCTTCAACAGCTCCATCACAGACCGCCCGTGCGGCGAGTCTTCGGTGGGTTTCGGCGGCTTGGGGATGTCGAGGAAGGCAAAGAGCAGCATGCCCAGCACGTTGAGCGCCATGGCCGCCATATAGACCGGGAAGAACCGCATGACGGTCGCATCGGGGTTCGCGCTGGTGAGATAGCCCACCAGTTGCGGGCCGATGATGGCCGAGAGCAGCCCACCCGCCATCACATAGGAAATCGCCTTGGGCCGGAAGCTGTCCGAGGCGGTGTCGGCGGCGGCAAAACGGAAAAACCCCTGAGATGACATATAGATACCGGTCAGGTAACTGCCCACAAGGAAGATCCAGAAGTTCGACAGCGTCAGCGCATAGGCACAGATCGCAGCCCCAACAAGCCCGCCGAGCGCGCCGACGACAAACCCCGCGCGCCGCCCATAACGCTGCATCAGACCGGAGAGCCAGGGGGCTGTTGTCATCGACCCAAAGACGATCATCGAGATCGGCAGCGTGGCCAGGCAGGCATTCACCGCCATCTGCTGTCCCGCCAGCCCGCCGATCACGAAAATCATGGTGATCTGGCTGCCCAGAAAGGCCTGCGCCATCACGAGCACCATCACATTGCGCTTGGCGCGGCTGTCGTCGACTGCGGTCATGCGCCTTGCGTAGTCCCCTTGCAACGTCGGGGCAAGCCCTCTTGCCTCGCCCGTCTTGTGGCCTAGAGTCGCGACATGACAGGCAGTGGGACGATCCTGGTGATGGCGGGCGCGCGCGAGGCGCATGGAATTGTGGTCCGGCTGCGGGAACGCGGCCGTGACGTGATCGCCAGCCTACCAGAGCCCGAACGCTCCTTCGACCCTCTGCCGGTCCCCACGCGGGTGGGGCCGTTTGCGCATCAGATGGACCTGAACGACTGGATGGTGGCGCAAAAAGTGACCTCCGTGATCGACGCGAGCCACGCTTTCGATGCCGAGCTCTCCTGCATGGCCGCGATGATCTGCGGCGCGCGGGACCTGCGCTATCTGCGGGTGCTGCGCCCGCCCTGGCGGGCCTCGCGACTCGACACCTGGAACAGCTACCGCAGCGTCAAACGCGCGGCGCAAGACATCCCGCCCGGTGCGCGCGTCTTCAGCAACACCGGCCGCGCCACACTGGACGAGTTCAAGGGCTTTCGCGGCCGGGTGCTCTTCCTGCGCCAGACGCAACCACAGACGGAACCGCCGCCGTTCAAATTCGTAACCTATGTGGAAGGCACACCGCCGTTTTCGCAGGGCGATGAGGAGATGCTCTTCCGCGAGCTGCGCATCTCCCGGCTGATTTGCCGCAACGTCGGCGGCAGTGCCAGCATATCAAAGTTGCTCGCCGCCCGCCGCCTCGGCCTGCCCGTGGCGATGATCGAACGCCCGGCACCGCCCCCGGCCTCGACGGTGGTTGAAACCGTGAGCGAAGCGCTGGCCTGGGAAGCCAACGCATGAGCGTGGGGCGGATCGTCGAGACCGATGCGGATGTGGCCGAAGGGGCCGCCTGGCTCGCCGCCCGCGACCCGCGGCTTGCCACGGCCCTCGCCGCCTGCGGCCCGCTGCCGCTGCGCTGCAAGCCCGATGGTTTCGCCGAACTGCTCAGCGCCATCGTGAGCCAGCAGGTCAGCGTGGCCTCCGCCCGCGCGCTCTGGGCCAACCTCGAGGCGGCAGGTGTCACCACGCCGGAAACCGTCCTCCGCCACAGCCAGGACGACCTTCGCACCCTGGGCCTCAGCCGCCAGAAGGCCCGCTATGCCCATGCGCTGGCCGACGCGGGCATCGACTATGACGCACTCCGCCAGGCCCCTGACGCGGAGGTCATCAAGACCCTCACGGCGGTCACCGGCATCGGCGTCTGGACCGCCGAGATCTATGCCATGTTTTCCCTGGGCCGCGCCGACGTCTTCGCGCCGGGCGATCTGGCCCTGCAGGAAGCCGCAAAGGCGATCTATGACCTGCCCGAGCGCCCCACCGAACGCGCATTGCGGGCCATGGCCGAAGACTGGTCGCCCTGGCGCGCGGTTGCGGCACGCCTCTTCTTTACCTACTACCGGCACATCAAACAGAGGGACGGCATCATATGACACGGGTACTCAACGCAGGCCGCCGCGCGCCGGTCTCAGGCGACACGCGCTCGGTCGTGGTCTTCCTGCATGGCTATGGCGCCAATGGGGCCGACCTTCTGGGCCTCGCCGAGCCGCTGGCCGAACACCTGCCCGACACGCTTTTTGTCGCCCCAGATGCGCCCGAAGCATGCGCCGGGGCGCCGATGGGCTTCCAGTGGTTCCCGATCCCCTGGATCGACGGCTCGTCCGAAGAGGAATCCGAGCGCTCGATGATGCAGGCGGTCGATGACCTCAACGCCTTTCTCGACGCGCTCATGGTCGATGAAGACGTGCTGCCCGAACAGGTGGTGCTCTTCGGCTTCAGCCAGGGCACCATGATGGCGCTGCATGTGGCCCCGCGCCGCGAGGATGCGGTGGCAGGCATCGTCGCCTTCTCAGGCCGGTTGCTCAGCCCCGAAACCCTCGCTGATGAGGTGGTCGTGCGCCCACCGGTCCTGCTGGTGCATGGCGACGCGGATGATGTGGTCCCCCCACAATCGCTGCCGCAAGCCGCTGAAGCGCTGCAGGAGGCGGGCTGGCAGGACGTCTATGCCCACATCATGAAAGGCACGGGCCACGGCATCGCGCCCGACGGTCTCTCCGTCGCACTGGCCTTCATGCGGGACAAACTTGGGCTCTGACACCGGCTCTGCGCGGCAAATCTAAACACTTCATTAGCATCCTTCGGTCAAGCTCTGCGCGTGCCTAAAGCTGAGACAGATATCCTCGATCTCGTGGAGCATCCGGTGTTCGTCCTTGAACCCGATGCGAGCGGTGTTCCGCGCTACGCGGCCTTCAACGCCTACGCCTGCAAGATCCTGGGCCGCCCCTGCGAGGATATCCTGGGCCGCACCGCGGCCGAGCTCTACCCGGGCCCGCTGGGCGAAAGCGTCTTTGCCAACCACTGCGAGGCGATGCGCTCGGGCGAGGTCATGGCCTATGAGACCCGCCTGCCGATCTGGGGCGAGGCCCGGCTTGTGCGCACCACGCTGCGCGCCGTCTGCGACGACAGCGGCGCGGTGCTGCGTCTCGTCGGCTCCTCTGTCGCCGTCTCGGGCGGGCAGGACGCGCGCGAGGCGCAGGAGGCGATCACCGCCCAGACCCATGAGATGCAGAACTACATCGAACTGGCCGCTCATGATCTGCGCGCGCCGATGCGGAACGTCACGTACATCGCCGAGATGCTCCGCGAGGACTTCGAGGATCTCGGCGACGGCAAGCTCGAACTGATCGACCTGCTGGAGGATATCGGCACCAAGGCCAGTGGGCTGATCAGCGATGTGCTGGCCCATGCCGAGGCGTCGTCGCTGGTGCACGATACGGTGCGCTTCGACTTCGCAGAGCTGGCGAGCGATGTGATCAGCGTGCTCGACCCGATGGGGCGAACCTCGCTCACCTTGGAGGCCGGCATCGTGGAAGGCGACCGCGCGGCCACCCAGATCATCCTGCGCAACCTCATCGACAACGCAATGAAACACTGCGCCAGCGGCCCCAACATCGCGACGCAGCTCACGCTCGACATCCGGGTAACTGACAGTGGAGACGGGTTCTTCCAAATTGTCCTGTCGGACAATGGAACCGGCTTCAGCGATCCGGCTCTGCTCTTTCTGGACAGCGGCCAGTTGCGGGTCGACAGCGGCTTTGGCCTGCTCGGCGTCCGGCGGCTCATCCATGCGCGGGGCGGGTCCATCAAGGCTGCGAACGCGCCTGAGGGCCGTGGTGCCGTGGTGACGATTACCTTGCCCGGCTCGCTCACCGAAGACATCACCGGCGAAGCCTCCGGCGCGGCCTGACGGGGGGTGGCCGACAGGTCACCGGCCCCGCAGCTGGGCTAAGTCCGCTGCGCTTTGCGATAGGCACCCGGGCTCTGGCCCGTGACCCGGTTGAACTCGGTGTAGAAATTCGAGCGGGTCAGGAACCCGGCGGCCTCGCCGACGGCTCCCACCGCATCACCGGTCTCGCGCAGCAGGCGCGCCGCCTCGGCCACGCGAAACCCATTGATGAACTGCGAGACATTCTTGTCCCGGCTGCGGTTGATGGCCTCTGACAACGCCCGGTCTGTGACACCCAAGCGTCGCGCGAGCCGTGTCAGAGACAGTTGCGGATCGACAAAGAGGCGGCTTTCCTCAAGATAGGCCTCGGCTCGTTCCGTCAGCGCTGCGTCCTCGCTCCGCGCGGCGCCGGAGGGCGGCGGGCTGGTGGACCTGCGCAGGCTGATGACAGTCGCCGCAGCCAGCATGGCAATGAGCAGCAGGCTGGCGAACGACAGCAGGCGACCGACATTCGCGCCGTCATTGCGCGCAAAATCCAGAGCGATCAGCGTGTCCATCACCAGCGTGAGCCCCAGAAGCCCGGCGCCCATCAGCATCATGCGCCGCATGAACCCCACATGCGCCAGCCCCAGTTGCGACAGCCGGTCCGGCCCGCCGCGCCAGAGCCGCAGCAGCAAAAGCGCATAGATCGCGTAGCTGGCCCCGATCATCGCATCAAGCGCCACCCGAATGGGCGGCAGCGCGGCGACAATCGCCGTCAGCACCGCCGCCGCGCCGAGGTGCAGCAGGCTTGCGGGCTGCAGCCGCGCGGCCCGGTCCGACAGCGCCATATAGCCCAGATAGAGCAGTGGCCCGATCCAGAACGGCAAGAGCCTCTGGATGACCAGAACACCCTCCACCTCATAGGCAAAGCGCAGCGCCACCAGCAGCGTCTCGACCATGATCAACGCTGCGAGCAACGCAAGGAAGGTTTTTGCCGCTCCGGGCAGCCAGGCCCGCGTCAGCACCAGCGCGCCGAAGATCGCCGACAGACCGGTCAGAAACAGGGGCAGGGGCACGGAGATCATGCCGAAAGCTGTCCTCGATTGCGTGTCCTCTGTCCTGAAAGCCGTTTCAGGACAGCCAAGGCATTGCCCGAAAACGAGACTTTGCTCAAGTCGGGATCATCGCAACCACCAAGTCTACGAGGTCCTACATGAATACCAATCTTCACCAACTCTGCCTGTCCGCCTTGCTCGCCATCGGCTTTGCCCTGCCGGGGGAGGCGTCGGATTTCGCGCCCGCCGTGGCCGAATTCAAAGCCGCATACCCCGATATGGACCGCAAGATGCAAGGCCGCGTCTGGTACCCCTCCCATGCGGAGGGGCCCGAGGACCTGCTGCGCGGCAGCGCGGTCTGGCGCGACGTCTCGGGCCATCTCGACGCCGGGATCGCGCCAGGGCTCTTCCCCGTCGTCCTGATCAGCCACGGGATGTACGGCAACACCATGAACCAGGCGTGGCTCGCCAAACGGCTGGCCGCCGAAGGGGTCATCGTGATCCAGCCCAACCACCCCGGTACCACCAGCTTTGACCGCGACCCCGACCACGCGCGTCAACTCTGGCTGCGCGCCACTGACCTCAGCATTGCGCTCGATGAAGCGCTGACGGACCCGCGGTTTGCCGATCACATCGACCCCACGCGCGTTGCTGCCGCGGGCCACTCGCTGGGCGGCTACACCGTGATGGCTGCGGCGGGGGCGCGCCATGACGTGGCACATTACGCCGCGGGCTGTGCTAAGTCACCAACGCGCACCGATTGCGAAGTCATCGACATGTGGAAGGTGGGCGCCGACCCCGCCGATCATGACGCGCTGCAGAGTGACCGATCTGACCCGCGCATCCGGACCGTGATCCCGATGGACCTCGGCGGCGCGCAGACCTTTGCGCCCGAAAGCCTCGCCGAGATCGACATGCCCGTGCTGGTGCTCGGCGCGGGCCGCGGCGACATGCTGGACCAGGACGTTGAATCCCGCGCGCTTGCCGCCGCGCTCCCCGCCGATCTGGTCACCCATATCGAAGTCGTGGACGCGGGCCATTTCGACTACATGGGCATTTGCACCGATGAGGGCTATGCCGTGCTCAAACGCGAGGCGCCGGGCGACGAAATCGTCTGCATCAAAGCCCATGACGAGCGCATGGCCCAACACGATCACATCTTTGAGTTGATCATGGACCACCTTCGCGCAACCGACGTGATCCCCCAGGGCTAAACCACAGCGCTGGCCCGGCACACCGGGCCAGACGCCTTGTGGATAACTGTCATCGAGACGTCACGGAATCATCTTAACGGTTCTGCGACATCTTGTGGTCATACTGGGGCTTGCCAGCTTATGGCCACGATATATAGTCATAAAAAGACTCGCGCGCTGGTGGCGCGGCAGGCGCGAAAGAGAGAGGCAAATCGGCAAGGGGTGTGCCCGACCATGGACGGCGATTTCAGAACGGACTTCACGCGCAATCCCGCGAGCCTCAGGCACAGGCCCGCTCTGGTGCTGAACGCCGACTACCGGCCGCTGAGCTACTATCCGCTGTCGCTCTGGCCCTGGCAGGAGGCGGTCAAGGCGGCCTGGCTCGACAGGGTGGATATCGTTGCCGAGTATGACGACATCGTCCGAAGCCCCAGCACCGAGATCAGGATCCCATCGGTGGTCGTCCTGAAAGACTATGTCAAACCTCAAAAGCGCGTGGCCTTCACGCGCTTTAATTTATTTCTGAGGGACGAATTCCGCTGCCAGTACTGCGGCGCGCGGGGGGAATTGACCTTCGATCACGTGGTGCCGCGCTCGTCGGGTGGGGTGACCAGCTGGCAGAACGTGGTGGCCGCCTGCTCGCCCTGCAACCTGAAAAAGGGCTCCAAACCGCTGCACCGCACCGGGCTCTCGCTGCGCAAACCCCCGCGCCAGCCGGGCGCGGAAGAGCTGCGCAACATGGGCCGAAAGTTCCCGCCCAACCACCTGCATGAGAGCTGGATGGACTTCCTCTATTGGGATGCCGAATTGGAAGCCTGACCCGCCCCCGGCCCGCCCATACCTCCCGTAATCGTTGAAATTCCCACAAAGCTGTGCTAGCTACGCCGTGTGCCGCGCAATATTCGTGCGGCATGACCACCATTTTTGAAGTTATTTTAAAATTGTTATTTCAAGGAGATGCATTGTGTCAGGTAGGCATCATGGGCTGTCTCGGCTCGACCAACTCAATAAAATCTGTCTGCAAGGTGGGGGGCCATCGAAGCCCTTTGCGCAAACCCTGGGTCGGCTCATGCCGCCCAATCCGGTGCAGATCAAGAACATCACCCATGCCGATGTGATCCATGCGCTGGATGACCTGTCGCAGACCATGCGGGCGACTGACAACGAGGATGGCCACGCCGACGCGGGGATGACCTTCCTGGGGCAGTTCGTCGATCATGACATCACGCTGGATGCGACCTCGGCACTTGGCACGCGGATCGACCCTGCGACCATCCCGAACGTGCGCACGCCGAGCTTGGATCTCGACTGTGTCTACGGCGCCGGTCCGGAGGCCTCGCCGCATCTCTACGGCGCCGGCGCGCAGGACCATATGCTGATGTTCGGTCGCCACGAGAACCCGCTGGATCTTGCGCGCACCTGCGCCGGCAAAGCGCTGATCGGCGATCCGCGCAACGATGAGAATGTGATCGTGGCCCAGGTGCAGGGCCTCTTCATCGAGCTGCACAACATCCTGATGAGCAAGCGGGTCGAAGACGGCGACGAGGCCAAGGACATCAAGGCCTGCGCCCACGACGGCATTGCCAAGCACGTCTGGCACGACCATGTGGCGCCGAAGCTTGCAAACTTCGAAGAGGTGCGCCGCTTTATCCGGCTGCATTACCAGTGGATCGTCTGGAACGAGCTGCTGCCGGCCTTTGTCGATCAGGCCTGCCTCGATCACGCGCTGCATCACCATCTCTTTGGCTGGGACGCGCCCGTGATGCCGGTTGAGTTTACCGGCGCCTGCTATCGCTTCGGCCACGCGACGACGCAGTTCGCCTACGCGATGCAGGAGTCCAAGACGGCGGTGGGCCTCTTCGACACCGTGGGCTTCGGCAAGCGCCCCCCGACGAACAATATGGACATGCACATGTTCTTCGGGATGACCGGAAAGGCCGCGGCTCAGAAGGCGCGTCCGGTCGGGCCGAAACTGGGCGAGCCTCTCTTCATGCTGCCTTTTGTAAACAGCACCATTGATCTGGCCGAGATCGAACACACGCTAACGGTGGACCAGTCGCGCAACCTCGCGCTGCGCAACATGGTGCGCGACCGCTATACCTATCAACTGGCCAGCGGCCAGCAGGCGGCGGCGCGCCTCGGCATCGACAAGCACGTGCATGTGCCCGATGCGCTGAAGGCCAAGGGCATCACCAAGACCCCCCTGTGGTTTTATGCGCTGCAAGAGGCGCAGGAGCACGGCGGCGGCAAGCTGACCGGTGTCGGCGGCACGATCGTGGCCGCAGTCTTTGCGAACCTGCTGAAGCGGGATTCCACCACCTACCTGCACATCCCGCACTTCAAGCCGTGGGGCGGTTTCGGCGGGCAGCCGAGCTGTATGGCCGGCATCGCGGCTTACGTCGAGAAGCATCGCGGCCACATCAAGGATCCCAAATCTCTGATGTGTGGCTGAGGCCACCGCCAGCCCGGCGCGCAGATGCGCGCCGGGCCGATCAGTGGCGGCGCCCCGCGGCACCCGTCCGGCGGTTTGCAATCGTGGTTAATGGCGTCTGAACCACCGAGCGGGAGATCAGCGCGCCCGTTAACTTTCTGAAGCAACGTACGGTTGTGTCACCATATCTTAAGACTTGGCGTCTCGCCCTGCCGAAGTGATGAAAATCGGTCCAGACACCGACGTAATACCGACGCTACACCGACGTAATACCGACGTTGCACCGACGCCGGATCTTGGTGGGTGCCAATGGCTGTAGGTGAACCTATTGTCGGGCCTTCGGGTCCGCCTGTCCGGCGAGGGCTATGCCGCCAACTCCACCCAGACCGGCACATGATCTGAGGGTTTGTCGCGCCCGCGAACATCCTTGTCGATCACGCAGTCCTGCAGCAGGTCGGCCGACTGCGGGCAGAGCAGCAGGTGATCGATCCGGATGCCGAGATTGCGATTCCAGGCGCCCGCCTGATAGTCCCAAAAGCTGTAGTGCCCGGCGCCTTGCGTGCGTGCGCGGAAGGCATCGGTCAGCCCAAGGTTGACGAGTTGCCGGAAGGCCGTACGGCTTTCGAGCCGGAAGAGCGCATCGTCCCGCCAGCTGTCCGGATTGGCCGCGTCTTCCGCCTGAGGGATGATATTATAGTCCCCCGCCATCAAAAACGGGGTTTCTTCGGCCAAAAGCGCCTCCGCACGGGCCTGTAATCGGGCCATCCACGCCAGCTTGTAGTCGTACTTGGGGCCCGGTGTCGGATTCCCATTGGGCAAATAGAGCCCGCAGATGCGAAGCGCGTGATGGTCCCCCACTACGGTGGCCTCGATGTAGCGCGCCTGATCATCCGCGTCGTCGCCGGGCAGACCCCGGGTGACATCCTCCAGCGGCAGCTTGGACAGAATCGCCACGCCGTTGAAGCTCTTTTGCCCATGCGTCTCGACGTTGTAGCCGCGCTCTTCGAAAAGCTCGGAGGGGAAGGCCTCATCCACCGACTTGATCTCCTGCAGCACCACAACATCGGGCTGCGCCTCGTCCAGCCACTCGGGCAGGGCCGCGATCCGCGCCTTGATTCCGTTGATGTTGAACGTCGCAATTTTCATCCGGTCCATCCCCCAGTCTGCGCCCAAGCTATCGCGCAGCGCCCGCCCCAGAGCAAGAGGCTATCCTGGGTAGATCACTCGTTAGAGGCGAGTGAGAGCAAGTGATTCTTGTTAAGAGTTAATCCAGATTGGCCCAAAACCGTTAATATCCCCAAAGTTATCCACTGTGGATAAAAAAAAATTAACCAATTTCTCCCCTGCAACTTTCAAGCATCTATCGCGCCCTAGAGGCAGACCCTGCTGTGGATAACCAAGTGTTAACACATTCTTAACGCGAAAAAATCTTGGAAACTCGCCTTAAACGAGCAAGCGTTGCGAGGCGAAAACTTCATTTGAAAGGGATATGCAATGAAGACCAACGCTTTACTGAAAACATCCACCATTGAAGAGACCTTTGACTGTGAAACAGACCTGCACTGCGGGAAGGGGACAGATCTGTTTACGACCAGCATGGGGCCGGCAGGATCCGACATGATGAGCGGAGAGGCAACCGGCCTGTTCACGACCTCAATGTGCCCGTCGGTCGATACGCTCTCGGGCGCGGAAACTGGCCAGTTCACCACCAGCATGGTGCAGGGCCGCGATGCGCTCTCCGGCGATGCCACCGGTCTTTTCACGACCTCCATGTAACTCTAGCCTTGGTCCGGGAGCCTTTGGGTGCCGGACCAGACGCCATGCGCGGCAACCCTGCAGGACAAAGGAAGAACCCCCATGTCTAACGTCGTCTCTCTGGGGTTGCCGCGCAGACCAACTCTGGCACAACGCCAAGCGCTTCTGATCGGAAACTTCGCCCGCAATCGTCGTCAGCCAGATGACGTTTTCTGGCTGAAGGAGAACGCCGAAGTACTGAATGTGCTGGCGTCGAGTGGCGCGATGCTGTCAGACAATGCGTTTGAACCGTATCGGCGGATCTACGATGGGTTGGAAGAACGGCTGCATTTTTTTCCGCAGTACTACCGCTTCTTGCTGTCGATATGCCTTGATCTCGAAGATCTGGGGATCGGCCAGAGCAGGGGCACGGCGCTGTGCAACTGGGTGGCGAAGAACGGTCTTGTCGAGGCCGAATTGTCGGATTTGCAACGGGCCGAAGCCCAACGGTTGCTCGGCCGCCGGGGTGCCGCGGTAGAGGACCCGCACCTCCAGACCCGGCTGCACAAATTCATCGACCGCTCGGAGACCTTCGCCCTACCAAACAAAAAGGCGGCCTATGAGCTGACTCATATCATCTTCTATCTGTCGGACTACGGCGTGAAAGATCCGGGCCTCAATGAGGCCACCATAGTGAGCCTCGAGTTCGCAGGGCTTCTGGCCTATCTCGATCAGGATGTTGATCTTCTCGCCGAAACCTGTGTCGCCATGCGTTTTGCCGGCAAACGCCCGAGCGCAATTTGGGAAGACTGGATTGCTGGCCAGATGCGCGGCTTCACGCTGAGCGACCGGGTGGCCGGCACCTCAGATGCCTATCACGAATATCTTGTTACCAGCTGGTGGGCGCTTTTTGCAGACCGCCCCAGTTTCCCGGGTGTGCCGTCACAATCAGGGCTGCACATCTTGCGTCACACCACCCGTCGCAGCCCGTTGCGGGCAATGTCGGAATGTATGTTTCACCTTGGCCCCGCGCGCAGCAGCGACTGGAGTGAGATGCGACAAGCGATGTCCGACGCCATAGGAGTGGATGGTGAGGATATCCTCAGTGAAGCCGAGCAATCCTCTGATCGGTTCGATGCCTTCTTCGAAGGATTCTCTCGCGCAGATGTATAAGTGAAAACAGTCCTGTAGGAGGCGATCTTCATCTACATGGAGAAAGACGTTCCACAGCCACAGGAGCTTGACGCATTGGGGTTGTCGATGATGAAGCGCGCCCCGATCAACTCTTCGCTGAAGTCGATGGTCGCGCCACCTAGAAACGGCAATGAGACCGCATCGACGACCACCTTCTGTCCGGCGCCCTCGAGGATCAGGTCATCGTCGCGGGGCTCATCCAGTACGATTTCATAGTGAAACCCCGAGCAGCCTCCGCCTTCGACCGCGACACGCAGGGCCTTGCCTTCGGTGGCCGCGCCGATCTCGGCGAGCCGGTCGAACGCGCGGGATGTGACTTTCGGCGGGAGTTGCATCAGCGGCCTCCGGGACACGGTTTCATTCAACTATGGACTGCAATATAGAAACTCCCAGGACAGGCGACAAGGACCAGCCATGATGGCGATTTACGCCTCTGATCCGGCACAGGCCAGGGGACGGCGGGTGCCGGAGGAGGAAAGCACCTTCCGGTCGTGTTTTCAGCGTGACCGGGACCGGATCATCCACGCCAGCGCCTTTCGCAGGCTCAAGCACAAGACGCAGGTCTTTATTGAACACGAAGGCGACTACTATCGCACCCGTCTGACCCACTCGATCGAGGTGGCGCAGGTGGCACGCACGATCTCTGGCGCGCTGGGATTGAACGCGGAACTGACCGAGGCGGTCGCCCTGGCGCATGATCTCGGCCACACGCCCTTTGGACATACGGGCGAGGACGCGCTTTCCGCCCTGATGGCGCCCTACGGTGGCTTCGATCACAACGCGCAAGCGATCCGTATCGTGACCCATCTGGAGCGCCACTATGCGGATTTCGACGGGCTGAATCTCACATGGGAGACGCTGGAGGGGCTGGCCAAGCACAACGGCCCGGTGACGGGAGAGATCCCTTGGGCCCTAAAGACTTGCAATGATCAGCTTGATCTGGAACTGCATACCTTTGCCAGTGCCGAGGCGCAGGTGGCGGCGATTTCGGATGACGTTGCCTACAATCACCACGATCTGCATGATGGGCTGCGGGCGGAACTGTTTTCGACCGACGAATTGGCCGAGCTGCCGATCCTGGACCGGTGCTTTGGCGCGGTCGACGACTTCTATCCCGGGCTGAACTACTATCGCCGGCGGCACGAGGCGCTCCGCCGGTTCTTTGGCATTCTGGTGGAAGATGTCATCGGCTTTGCCCAGACCCGGCTTGCTCAGATTCAGCCGCAATCGGTGGATGAAGTTCGCGCGGCGGGGCAGACGATCATCCGCTTCTCCGATCCGGTCTTTGCCGATCTGAAGGTGATCCGTGCGTTTCTGTTTGACCGAATGTATCGCGCGCCCAGCGTCGTGGAGATGCGGGCGCGGGTCACCCGTGTGGTGGAAGAGCTTTTTCCCTATTTCATGACACACACCGATCAGTTGCCAAAGCAATGGCGCAAGGACGTGGAGGAAGCGGGGAGCGAGGTGGCGCTTGCGCGGATTGTCTCGGACTATATCGCCGGGATGACCGACCGCTTCGCACTGCAGGAGCATGAGCGGCTGATCGGCGCCGCCTAGGTGTCCCCGCGGTTGACCCGCAGCCAATGCGTGATACACCGCGCCAGTATTTGCCGAAGGACGCTGTCATGAACCTCTTTGCCGATATCCGCGGGCTTGTTCTGGACTGTCTGCAGGCCATGGTGGCTGGCGGGCAGCTGCCCGATGGTCTGTCCCTTACCAATGTCACGGTTGAGCCCCCGCGCGATGCGGCCCACGGTGATATGGCGACCAATGCGGCCATGGTCCTCGCGAAGCCGGCGGGCCAGAAGCCGCGCGACATTGCCGAAGCGCTGGCCGAACGGCTGATCAACGATGACCGGATCATCAGCGCCGAGGTGGCGGGGCCCGGGTTTCTGAACCTGCGGCTGGCGCCCTCGGTCTGGCACGGCATCGTCGCGGGGGTTCTGGCAGAGGGGCCCGATTTCGGCCGGGCCACGCTGGGTCAGGGCAAGCGGATCAACGTGGAATACGTCTCCGCCAACCCCACCGGGCCACTGCACGTGGGCCACACGCGGGGTGCGGTTTTTGGGGATGCGCTGGCCTCGCTGCTGGAGTTCGCGGGTTATGATGTCACCCGCGAGTACTACATCAACGATGGTGGCGCGCAGGTGGATGTGCTCGCGCGGTCGGTCTACCTGCGGTATCTCGAAGCGCATGGTCAAGAGGTGGCCTTCCCCGATGGCACCTATCCGGGTGACTATCTGATCGCGGTGGGCGCGGCGCTGAAGGACAAGGTCGGCGATGCGTATGTCGACAAGGGCGAGCAATTCTGGCTGACCGAGGTGCGCGAGTTCGCGACGGATGCAATGATGGATCTCATTCGCGCCGATCTCAAAGCGCTCGGGGTCGAGATGGATGTCTTCTACTCGGAGAAATCGCTCTACGGGACCGGCCGGATCGAAGCAGCCATCGACGATCTGCGCAACAAGGGTCTGATCTACGAAGGTGTGTTGGAGCCCCCCAAGGGCAAGACGCCCGAGGACTGGGAGCCGCGCGAGCAGACGCTCTTCAAATCCACCGAGCATGGCGACGATGTGGATCGGCCCGTCAAGAAGTCGGACGGCTCCTGGACCTATTTCGCACCCGACATCGCCTATCATTATGACAAGGTGCAACGCGGCTTCGATGCGCTGATCGACGTCTTTGGTGCGGACCATGGCGGCTATGTCAAGCGCATGAAAGCGGCCGTCTCGGCGCTGAGCGAGGGCGCAATACCGCTTGACATCAAGCTTTGCCAGCTCGTGAAGCTCTTCAAAAACGGCGAGCCCTTCAAGATGTCCAAGCGGGCGGGGACCTTTGTGACCCTGCGCGACGTGGTGGATCAGGTGGGGCCGGATGTGACGCGGTTCGTGATGCTCACGCGCAAGAACGACGCGATGCTCGATTTCGACTTCGACAAGGTTATGGAGCAGAGCCGCGAGAACCCGGTGTTCTACGTGCAGTACGCCCATGCGCGTGTGGCCTCGGTACTGCGTAAGGCCACCGACGCCGGGGTCGCTGTTGATGATGCCGCGCTGCAGGCCGCCGATTTCGGCTTGCTGGATCACCAGGCGGAACTGGGGCTCGCGGCTAAGCTGGCGGAATGGCCAAGGCTCGTCGAGGCTGCGGCGCAGAGCAACGAGCCGCACCGGGTTGCCTTCTATCTCTATGAACTCGCGGGCACCTTCCACGCGCTCTGGAACAAGGGCAACGACGTGCCCTCCCTGCGCTTCGTGCAGGATGACCCAAAAGTCACAGCGGCGAAAATCGCCCTCGCGCGGGCCACCAGCGTTGTAATTGCAGCTGGTCTTGGTATTCTCGGCGTCACACCGGCGCAGGAAATGCGGTAACAAATCGCGACCTCCGCCAGGGCAGGCAAACGACTAAGAGACCGGCGGGGCATGCATCCTGTCGGCAGCGAGGCGATAATGGCGGATATCGAATTCTCCCATGGCATGGGGGCGTACGGGCGTGAGCCTGCGCCGGATCGGGCGGAGGACGCCGCACCTCACTCCTGGGTCATGATGACAAATGTCGCAGGCGCTGTGGTGTCTCTGGCGCTGATCGCGGGCATCGGTGTCTGGGGTTACAAGCTGATGGTGCGCGATGTCTCCGGCATCCCGGTGGTCCGCGCCGCCGAGGGCGAGATGCGGGTCCGGCCGGATGACCCCGGCGGGCAATTGGCGCGTCATCAGGGACTTGCTGTCAATGCGGTTGCTGCGGAAGGCTCTGCCGCAGGGCCGGTGGATCAGGTGACACTGGCGCCGCGCGACACCGAGTTGACTGAGGAAGACCAGCCCATCACGGCTGAGGTCGTCGAACCGGTGCGACAACCCGAACCCCTGGCCCCCGCCGCTGAGACACTGGCGCCAACGGAGACCATCGCCGGCGGTTCAAAGCGCATTCCGGCGCGGCAAGAGACGTCAGTGGCGGAAAACCTGCGAAGCGGCGCGATTGACGCTGTTGTGGCCGAACTCACAGCGGGCAGCACACCGATGGTTATATCGGACGCGGAGGAGACAGCGCTGTCCGCCGATCAAGACGTGGCGGCGACGGAGGCTCGCAGCCCTGCTGCGAGTTTCTCAGTCAAGCGCCCGCGGCTACGGCCCGGCGGCGGTGCCCGGTTGCAGCCCGCGGCCTTTGTCTCAAGCGCGCCTACGGCTGAAGTCGACGCGGCTGCCATTCCCTCCGGCACGCGTCTGGCACAGCTGGGCGCCTTCGACACGGCTGATGTCGCCCGCAGCGAGTGGGCCCGGTTGGAAAGCCGCTTTGGCGAGTATATGGCCGACAAATCCCGCGTGGTGCAGCGCGCGGACTCAGGCGGGCGTATTTTTTACCGCCTGCGGGCCATGGGGTTTATTGACCTTGCCGATGCAAGACGCTTCTGCTCGGCGTTCAAGGCAGAAGGCGTCGACTGTATCCCCGTGGCGGCAAAGTGAGCCGGTTTGGCGCAACCATCCTCGATGCGGATGGGCTGACGCTGGCCGCGGAAGAAGTTGCGTTTTTCAAGGATGCGAACCCCTTTGGCTTCATTCTCTTTGCCCGGAACATCGACACGCCTGATCAGGTGCGCCGCCTCTGTGATCAGATGCGGGACGCGGTCGAACGCGAGGCGCCGATCACCATCGACCAGGAGGGCGGGCGTGTACAGCGGCTGCGCGGTCCGACGTGGACGGAGTGGTCGCCGCCGCTCGACTTTGTGACTGCCGCAGGGGATCAGGCTGAGCAGGCGATGTATCTGCGCTACCGGCTCATTTCTGCGGAACTGCGCGATCTGGGGATCGACAGCAACTGCGCACCCATGGTGGATCTTGCGGGCCCTGCAACGCATGACTTCCTGCGCAACCGCTGCTACGGGGCGAGCCCGGATGCCGTGGCGCGTCTTGGACGCGCCACGGCATCCGGGCTCCTCGCAGGAGGCGTACTGCCGGTGCTCAAACACATACCGGGGCATGGTCGCGCCACGCTCGACAGCCATTTCGGCCTGCCACGGATCGACGCAGATGCGGCCACCCTGATGGCCGAGGATTTCGCCCCCTTCAAGACGCTGGCCGACCTGCCCATGGGGATGACGGCCCATCTCGTCTATGATGCCTTCGACACGCAGCCGGCAACGCTCTCACCGAAAATCATGAAGGTCATCCGCGACGACATCGGCTTCGACAACCTGATCATGACTGACGACGCCAGCATGAAGGCGCTGAGTGGCACCATCGAAGAGATCACCACCGGAGCGCTCGCCGCGGGTTGTGATGTGGTCCTGCACTGTAACGCGCCGCTGGATCAGCGCAAACGCGTGGCCGAGGCCGCTGGCGAGATGACTGACGCCGCACAGGCCCGCGCGGAGCGGGCGCTGAGCTTCCGCAAACCGCCCGACGATATTGACATTGACGCCGCGCGCGCGCAGCTTGAGGCGCTGGTACGCGGGGCGTGAGATTGTTGTGAGGCATGGCTGAGACACCCTTTGAGGAAGACACGATATCAGTGACGGAGCGGCTGGCCGCCGAAGCGCTGATCATCGATGTCGATGGCTTCGAAGGCCCGCTCGATTTGCTGCTCACTCTCAGCCGAACGCAAAAGGTCGATCTGCGGAAGATCTCGGTGCTGGCGCTGGCGCGGCAATATCTCGCCTTTGTCGACCGCGCCAAGGCGCTGCGGCTGGAACTGGCCGCCGACTATCTGGTCATGGCGGCCTGGCTGGCCTTCCTGAAGTCCCGTCTGCTGCTGCCACCTGACCCGACCGAAGAAGGACCTTCGGGCGAGGAACTGGCCGCGCATCTCGCCTTCCAGCTCGAACGCCTGCAGGCGATGCGCGATGCCGCCGCGCGGCTCATGGGGCGTGACCGACTGGGCCGTGATTTCTTCGCGCGTGGCCAGACCCACGAGGTCACCCGCACGCGCAAGATCGAATACACCGCCACGCTGCTCGACCTCATGCAGGGCTATGCCCGCATTCGCACCCGCGACGAGTTCCGTCCCTTCGTCATGGACCGGGATTCGGTGTTCACCATGGAACAAGCACTCGACCGGATGCGCGGGCTGATCGGCTTTGCGGGGGATTGGACGGATATCTCCAGCTACCTGCCGGAAGGCTGGGAAATGGACCCGGTGCGGCGCCGCTCGGCCACCGCGGCGACCTTTGCGGCCTCGCTTGAGCTTGTTAAGGAGGGCCATCTGGAAATCCGGCAGTCCGAGACATTCGCGCCGATCCAGCTGCGGAAAAAGGACACGCCCTCGTGAGTGACGATCAAGCGCCGGAACCCGAAGAGAGCCTCTTCGAGGCCCCCCCCATGGGCGAGCAGGAACGGATGGTCGAGGCGATCCTCTTTGCCACTGCCGAACCGATCTCGCTACGGGACCTGGCGGCGCGCATGCCCCACGGGTCCGACCCTGCCGAGGCGCTGGTGCATCTGCGCAAACGGTACGAGGGCCGGGGGGTAAACCTGTGCAAGATCGGGGATGCCTGGGCCATGCGGACAGCGACTGATCTGGGGTTCCTGATGCAGCGCGAAACGGTCGAGACCCGCAAGCTCAGCCGCGCCGCAATCGAAACGCTGGCGATCATCGCCTATCACCAGCCGGTCACGCGCGCCGAGATCGAGGAGATCCGCGGCGTATCGGTCAGCCGCGGCACCGTAGACCAGTTGCTAGAGATGGAATGGATCCGCTTTGGCCGTCGCAAGATGACGCCGGGACGGCCCGTGACCTTCGTGGTCACGCAAGGGTTCCTCGATCATTTCGGGTTGGAGAACGCGCGCGATCTGCCAGGCCTGAAAGAGCTGCGCGCAGCAGGCCTTCTTGAAAACCGCCCACCGCCCGGCGCGGGGCTGCCCGGTCCGGACGAGGAGCCGGAGGAAGAGAGCACCGAAGGACAAAGCGAGCTTTTCGAGGATTGAGAGCATCTCGTCCTGAAAAATGCCGCATTCCGCGCTATATTGCTGATCAAGCAACGCGCAAGAAGGTAAAGCAATGGACCGACTGATCAATATGATCCTGCGCCAGATCACTCGGCGGCTGGTCAACAAGGGCATAGATGCCGGTTTCAAGAAGGCGGCGTCGATGAACAAGAAGCGCGGCGAGACGTCCGAGCAATCGCTGCAGAGCAAGCAGCAGATCAAACAGGCCGCGAAAATGATGCGCCGGACGACCCGGATGTAGCCGGGACTACACCGCCCGGAAGTGTTTGGAGAGTTTCAGGCCTTGGCCCTGATAGTTCGAGGCGATGCCCGCGCCATAGAGCTGTGTCGGCACTTCGGCCATCCGCTCGTAGATCAGACGGCCCACAACCTGCCCATGCTCCAGCACGAAGGGCGCCTCGTGGCATCGCACCTCCAGCACCCCGCGTGACCCCGCACCGCCCGCCGCGTCATGGCCGAACCCCGGGTCGAAGAAGCCTGCGTAATGCACGCGGAACTCGCCGACCATGGCGAGAAATGGTGCCATCTCGGCGGCATACTCCGGGGGGATTGTGACAGCCTCACGGCTCACGAGGATGTAGAACGCCCCCGGATCCAGGATGATCTGCCCGGTGTCGCTGTGCACCTCTTCCCAGTAGGCGCGCGGGTCATAGTGATTGATGAGGTCGAGATCGATCACGCCGGTGTGCGGTTTCGCGCGATAGCCGACCAGCGTTGTGTCCGGCAGGCGCAGATCCACCGAAAAGCCCAAGCCGTCGTCGATCACGGGTTCGCCATCGACCAGCGGCGTCTCAGCGTGCAGGTCGCGCAGGGCGTCATCATCCAGAACCGCCTCGCCGTCACCAAAGCGGATCTGGTTGAGCCGCATTCCCGGGCGCACGAGCACGGAGAACGACCGCGGGCAGATCTCGGCATAGAGCGGCCCGCAATAGCCCGGTGCGATCCGGTCGAACTCAGTGCCGCCATCGGTGATGGTGCGGGTCAGCAGATCCAACCGCCCGGTCGAGCTCTTGGCATTCGCGACCGCCTGCACGCTGTCGGGCAGGGCGAGCGACTCCATCAGAGGCACGACGTAAACACAGCCTTTCTCGAGCACCGCTCCATTGGAGAGGTCCACCCGGTGCATCTCGAATTCTTTCAGGCGATCAAGCACACGCTCGCCCTGACCGGCGAGGAAAGACGCGCGCACCCGGTAAGCCGTTGTGCCCAAACGCAGATCGAGGCTGGCCGGTTGGATCTGAGCGGCGCTGATCTCGCGCGTCGCGGCGATCTGGCTGTCCGCGATCATCTGGCTGATCATTTGATTGGGCAGCACGCCGGTCATCAGATGGCTCCTTCAAACACAAAGGCCCGCGCCGGGGGCACGGGCATGTGTCATATGTCGGATGGTCGGGCTAGCAGGACTCGAACCTGCGACCTTCCGTCCCCCAGACGGACGCGCTACCAGGCTGCGCCATAGCCCGACATGAGGGGCTACATACCCGATCTGGAGGCCGAGGCAAGAGCGAATTGGCATCCGTCAGTCTTTGGAAGCGTCTTTGCTGGCGTTGGCCAGACTGGCCCGTAACCGGATCAATTGCGCCAGCAGAGGCTTGACTGCTTCGCGCTGATTCTCGTTCAGCGCCTTGGCCGACACGACGATGGACAGGGCCGCCGGCGCTGCGGGCATATCTTCCTCGACCGGCAGCGGGTCAATCTCGATCACCCTGGGCTTGGGATCTTCGGGAGACGCCACCGGTTCGAGAGCCGACAGATCCGCGGCGTCTTCAACCGTCCCGTCCTCCTGCGCCGCCTCCTCCGCCTCAGGGGCGTCGGTTGCCGCGGGTTCCGTGAATGGACGTCGGATGAAACTGGGCAGCGCGCTCTCCGCTGCAGGGACATCCTGTGCTTCATCGTCGTCCGAGGCCTCCATGGGCTCGGGCAATTGATCGCCGCTCTCGGCAGGCGACGGTTCGGGCTCCGGCGTTTCGTCTGTGCTCTCGGCCAGCGTCGGCTTAGGCTCCGGGCTTGGGTTTTCGATCTCCGATAGATCACCTGCGGGCTCTGGCTCCGCTGGGTCTTCCGCGGCATCTGGTGGTGCCAGATCTTCGGCGTCCGCCGTGGGGGCGTCTGCGGCGTCCAAGGCCGCGTCCTTTTCGAAGTCATCTGAGGGCGTCGACGGGGCGGCATCGGCAGGTGCTGCGGCGTCCGGCTCCGTTTCTGAGGGCTCCGAAGCCTCCGGCTCGGCGGCCCCGCTGCGCTCTGCCTCCACCGTTTCGGTGCCGACGTCCGGTTCCGCTGATTCATCATCCGTTGGGACATCAACGGGAGCAGATTGAGCGACCGGCTCCTCCGCCGTCACCTCGGGCGCGTCTGTCTCTTCCGATACGGCTGCGTCTGGTGTCGCGCTCTCCGGCATGTCGAGCGCCAACTGCGGTTCAGGTTCGTCGGAGATGGGCTCTCCGCTCTCGTCTTCAGGGGCGCTGTCATCTGGTGCCTCCGTCGGCTCTTCAGCGGGCGGCTCGGGAGCGGGGGCCTCCGGCGTCTGGTGGGCCGCAATGTCCTCCTCGGGCGGCACGGGCGCGGGCTTCTCCTCGGCCTCGGTCACATCGCTTTCAATCACTGCCATGGTGAGGTCGTCGAGTGGCTGCGACTGATCCGCCACATAGCTGACACCGTGCTCGCGCAGAAGCTTTTGCACGCCTTTGATGGTCAGCCCGTCCTCGTGCAGTAACTTCTTGATTCCCCCCAACAAAAGCATGTCGGCGGGCCGATAATACCGACGCCCGCCCGCCCGTTTGATCGGCTTCACCTGGCTGAACTTGCTTTCCCAGAAGCGCAGCACATGCGCCTGCACACCCAACCAGTCAGCGACCTCGGAGATCGTGCGGAAAGCGTCTGGGGATTTTGCCATCAGATCAGGACTTGTTCCCGTCGGCCACGCGGTCTTTCATGAGATGCGAGGGGCGGAATGTCAGCACCCGGCGCGGGTTGATCGGCACCTCTTCCCCGGTCTTCGGATTGCGTCCGATGCGGGCCGATTTGTCCCGGACCGAGAATGTGCCAAATGATGAGATCTTGACCTGCTCGCCGCGCACCAGCGCGTCCGAGAGATGCTCCAGCACCGATTCAACAAGCTGCGCGCTCTCGTTGCGGGACAGACCCACCTCCCGAAACACCGCCTCGCTTAAGTCCATGCGCGTCAATGTCTTTTCGGCCATCACCATCCCCCTTCAGATTTTTCTCAAGCATAGGGGACAGGGATTTTCAGAGTCAATATCAATGACTTGGCCGACAGCGTTTGAGCAGGAATTTCCGCGCTACCACCGCAGGACAACGGCGCCCCAGGCCAAACCACCGCCGATCGCTTCTGTCACGATCAGATCGCCGGGCTTGATCTGCCCCCGCGCGCGGCCCACGGAGAGCGCCAAAGGAATCGATGCCGCCGATGTATTGCCGTGGTCCTGCACCGTCACAATCACGTTCTCCATCGGCAGCCCGAGCTTCTTGGCAGTGCCTTGAATGATGCGGATGTTGGCCTGGTGCGGCACGATCCAGTCCACCTCCTCGGGCGCCACCCCCGCGCGCTCCATTGCCTTGGTCGCCGTGGAGGCGAGCTTTTCGACCGCGTGGCGGAAGACCTGGTTGCCCTGCATGCGCAGATACCCCGTGGTGCCGGTGGAGACCCCACCGTCCACATAGAGCAGGTCCTTGTGTCGTCCGTCGGAGTTCAGATCCGTCGACAGGATACCGCGGTCGTCGGGCGTACCAGCGCCTTCCTGCGCTTCGAGCACCAATGCGCCGGCACCGTCGCCAAACAGCACGCAGGTCGAGCGATCCGTCCAGTCCATGATGCGGCTGAAGGTCTCCGCGCCGATCACGAGCACGCGCCTGGCCTGACCTGAGACAATCAGCGCATTGGCGTTGCTCAACGCATAAATGAACCCCGCACAGACGGCTTGCACGTCAAAGGCAAAGCCACCTTCCATCCCCAGGTCTGCCTGCACCATGGTCGCGGCGGAGGGGAAGGTCAGATCGGCGGTCGAGGTGGCGAGCACGATGGCGTCTATGTCGGACGCGTCGAGCCCTGCGTCCTTCAATGCCGCGCGCGCTGCCGCCGTGGCCATGGCCGAGGTCGTCTCCCCTTCGGCTGCGAAATGGCGCCGCTCAATGCCGGAGCGCGCGCGAATCCACTCGTCATTTGTGTCGAGTGTCGCCTCGAATTCCGAATTCGGGACCACGCGTTCCGGCAGGTAATGGCCGACACCTTTGACAACCGCGCGCAGGGTCATGAGGCACTCTCCTCGGCGGGCAGGCCCGCGACACGCGCCGCGAGCTTGTCCGTGAATTTGATGTCGGCAAGCTGCGCTGCCAGTTTGATCGCCGCCGAGACCCCGGTGGCATCCGCGGACCCGTGTGATTTTACAACGGTGCCGTTCAGCCCGAGGAAGACGCCGCCGTTGACGCGTCGTGGGTCGATCTTCTTCTTCAGCCGCCGGAGCGACGTATAGGCGAGCACGGAGGCCAGACGGGAGAGGGGCGAGAACTTGAAGGCCTCGCGCAGCCGATCGCCGATCAGGCTGGCGGTGCCTTCGCCCGTCTTGATTGCGACGTTCCCGGTGAAGCCATCGGTCACGATGACATCGCAGATATCGCCCGAAATGTCGCCACCTTCGACGAAGCCCACAAACTCGAACCCGGCAAGATCGCGCTGATCGCGAATCAACTCGTAGGCTTCTTTCAGCTCAGTGCGGCCCTTGTGCTCCTCAGTGCCCACATTCAACAGCCCGACCCGTGGGCGCGGCAAGTCGAGACCATTGCGCGCATAAGACATGCCCATCAGTGCATAGCGCAGCAAGTCATCCGCATCGGCTTTCACGTCGGCTCCGACGTCGAGCATCACATTAAAGCCTTGCGGGTTCGACGACGGATAAAGCACGGCAATCGCGGGCCGGTTCACGCCCGGCAGCTTGCGCAGACGGATCATCGACAAGGCCATCAGCGCGCCGGTGTTGCCGCAGGACACCGCGACCGTGGCCGTGCCATCCCGCACCGCTTCGATCGCGGACCACATGGAGGTTTCCTTGCCGTTGCGTACAATCTGGCTGGGCTTGTCATCCATGGTGACGACGCCTGTCGCATCGCGGATTTCCACACGGCCCGACAACGCCCGCTTGCGTGCGACAAGGCCGGACAGCTCAGCTTCCGGCCCATGTAGAATAAACTGGATTTCGGGGTTCTTCCGGGCAGACACGTCGCAGCCCGCAATCACGGCAGCGGGGCCTTCATCCCCACCCATCGCATCTACGGAAATGGTGATGCGTCGTGCCTTTGCGGATGCCTGATCGGTCTGCGCCGTCATGGTGCGACTGCCCCCAAACCTTCTGCCCTTATTGTTTAGGGGACAGGTTTAGGCTGCGTCGTCTTCCAGATCAATCTCTTCTGTGAGCGCCACCACTTCCTTGTCGTCATAATGGCCACAGGCGGCACAGACATGATGCGGGCGCTTCAGCTCGCCACAGTTGGTGCATTCGTTCGGGTTTGCGGCAACCAGAGAATCATGCGCGCGACGGTTGTTGCGGCGCGATTTGGAGACTTTGTTCTGTTGAACAGCCATTGTCTTGGGCCTTTTGTCGTTCGGGGCCGGGCGCGCCGGAGTGCGCGGGGCCGGGTTTCTATTCCTGTCCCATCTGTCGGGTGTGACGTGCGTTTAGGCGCAAGCCCAGCACTTGTCCAACCCTATTTGGGTGAGCGGCGCAAAATACTGCGATTGCCGCGCGGTGCAAGCGGTTTTTTCACTGTGTTTGCACCGTATCGGCCAGCCGTTCGGCCATATGCGCCGTGATGAAATCTGCGAAGAGCTGCGGGTCCTCCCCAGCCCAACCGTGACCCAGCCCCGGCGCGACAGCCGACACACTGCCCGGGAAGCGGTTCCGGAACTCTGACAGGCCTTCGCGGATCAACGGATGTTCGCGCCCCCCTGCCACAAATGCGAGCCGCGTTTGCGGGATGGCAGGATCTGACGGGCAGGTGAAATCCACAACGTCATTGGTGGCCCTGCGAAACGCGGAGGCTCGCGTTTGACGGGCGGCTTTGACGAAGCCCTCCACATCCGCCCGCGCGCCCATCATCCGCGCTGTGCGCCTTGCAACGAACGGCATTGGCGCCAAGGGCGCCATGACCGCAGACATCAGTTTCATCAGGCCGCGCTTCGGCATCCCGCCGGGATGTATCCCGCTCAACAGCGCGGAGCGGCAAAGGTCAGGGTGGCGCAGGCAGAGGTGCAGGCCGACGTAGGAGCCAAGCGACAGGCCCACGAGATGGATGTCCTGACCATCGGCCTCGGCCGTGATCGCGGCTGCAACCTGATCGGCGCTGTCTTCCAAGGATCGCCACGGCACATTGCGGCTCTGGCCATGACCGGGCAGATCGACCAGCAGACTGCGACAGTCCGGCAGCGCCGCGGCCACATCGTGCCACATCCAGCTGCTGATCCCCACGGCGTGCAGAAAGGCGACAACCGGGGCACCCTCCGGGCCGCTGAGAGTGGCGTGGAGCATGAGCTTCAGTCTTTCGACGATTTTGTCATCTGCGCCTTTAGATCAGCAAGGCCTGCGAAGGGTTTCGCATCGTCATCGCGCATCGGGGTCACGCCCGGCTCGGCAAAGACCTGTTCGCCGAGATCCGCCTCCTCGCTGCGCGGATAGAGCGGCAACGCCAGCACCAGCGCTTCGGTCATCACCGCGTGCGGCTCGATCCAACGGCCCAGCGGTTCTGTGCTGTCGTCTTCGGGCATTTCAATCTCGGGCGCAGTGACATGGTCATAGTCCGCGAGGTAGTGGCGTTCCACCGGCGTTTCGATGCGCGTTGTGACCGGCTCCAGCGTGATGCCACAGGGCTGCACTACCGTGGCGCCGAGGTGGCCGGTCAGGGTCCAATCCGTGCCGTCGGCTGCAGCAACCTCGCCTGCGAAGGAGAGCTTGCGCAGCCCCAGCAGCTCCAATTCTGTCGCAAGGGTACGCAGGGCTTCGGCATCCGGCCGCAGCGCAAAGGCCGTGGGGCTGTTCTGGTTCAATTCCGCAACGCGCAAGGCGCCGGGCGAGGGGGAGGGCTGCTGGGCCATGTCGAACTTTCGTTTCTTGAACCATGGGCAGTGCATGGTGTAAGCGAGATAAAAGCCGCAGTGCATAAGAGCAAGAGGGCAGGTGGAATGGGTATCGGAGTTGCGGTGAGAAGGATGCTGCCGCGCGGATTGCGCAGAGCAGCGCTGATTGGGTCTTGTGCGGTCGTCATGGCCTGCAGCCCGATCTACAGAGATCACGGCTATATTCCGCCCCCTGAAGATCTGGAGCAGATCGTCGTGGGCATTGATACCCGCGACAGCGTTGAGGAAACGCTGGGCGCCGCTGCGTCTGGCTCCGTGCTTGGCGATGACGCGATGTATTTCGTCCGCAGCCGCATCCGCACCGTCGCCATGCTGAAACCCCAGGTGATTGATCGCCAGGTGCTGGCGATCAGCTTCAACGAGTCGGGTGTCGTCACAAACCTGGAAACATTCGGTCTGGAGCGCGGACAGGTGGTGCCGCTGACCCGGCGCGTGACCAGCTCCGGTGTGCGTGATACCACTTTCCTGCGGCAGCTCTTGGGCAATATCGGTCGCTTCACACCCGGAGGTGCGGACATCGACAACTAGCGGTGTCACGTGACCGTCAGAAAAGCCGTGATAGAAGTGGTGCGGAGATGAGGCGCGCGCGGGAGGTTGCGATGATCTCGATGCAGAAAGGTCGCTACACGGCGCGCACCGCGGGCTCGCCCGAGGATGTCAAAGCCGCTCAGAAACTCCGCGCCCGCTGCTTTGGCTTGCCGGTCAGCCATGATGCCGATGCCTTCGATGACCGCTGCACACATATCCTGGTCGAGGACGAGGCCACCAAGGTGCTGGTGTGCACCTTCCGGATGCAGGAACTGACCGGGGCCGAACTGTCTGCCAGCTATGCGGCGCAATACTATGAGCTTTCGGCGCTGGAATCCTTCGAGGGCCGGATGGTCGAGATGGGCCGGTTCTGCATTGACCCCGATCTGAGGGATCCTGACATCCTGCGCGTCGCCTGGGCCGCGATGACGGCCTATGTGGACGCGCATGACGTCGAGATGCTCTTTGGCTGCTCATCCTTCGCAGGGACGGAGACGAGAGAGTATCTCGACGCCTTTGCCATGCTCAAGGCGCGGCATCTCGCACCGACCCGCTGGCTGCCGCGGGTCAAGGCGCCCGATGTGTTCCGCTTTGCTGCGCGGCTGCGGCGCACGCCCGATCTGAAAAAGGCGATGGCCCACATGCCGCCGCTTCTGCGAACCTACCTGATGATGGGCGGCTGGGTCAGCGACCACGCCGTGGTGGATCGCCAGATGAACACCCTGCATGTCTTCACCGGCGTCGAGATCAATGCGATACCCGCTGCGCGAAAACGCCTGTTGCGCGCGCTGGCGTAAGATCAGGTCGGCACCGAGATTATCCGGCGCACCGCACGGGCATCCGTTGACCTTCGGACCGGCACGCCTTAGCTGGCGCTCATGGCCCGTATTCCCTTGCTGCAGCTCAATGATATCTCGCTGACCTTCGGCGGCGACCCGGTGTTCGATGATCTCAGCCTCGTGATCCAACCCGGGGATCGCGTGGCCCTTGTGGGGCGCAATGGATCGGGCAAATCGACGCTGATGAAGGTGATCGCGGGGCTCGTCGAGCCCGACCGCGGCGAAGTGGTGCCAGGGCCGGGTGTTTCTGTGGGCTATATGGAGCAGGATCCGCACTTGTCGGGATTTGCCACACTGGGTGACTTTGCCGCCCACGGGCTGGAGCCGTCGGAGATGTATCTGGTGGAACGTGCGGGCGAGGGTCTGAAATTCGATCCCGCGCGCCCGGTCGAGACAGCCAGCGGCGGGGAGCGCCGCCGGGCCGCACTTGCCCGGCTGATGGCTGGCAGCCCGGACCTGATGCTGCTCGACGAGCCCACGAACCATCTCGATATCGAGGCCATCGCCTGGCTGGAGGATGAGCTCAAGCAGAGCCGCAAGGGTTATGTGATCATCAGCCACGACCGCGCGTTTCTGCGCGCCCTGACCCGCGCGACGCTCTGGGTCGACCGCGGTGTCGTGCGGCGGCAGGAGAAGGGGTTCGAGGCGTTCGAGACCTGGCGCGACACGGTCTGGGAGGAAGAAGACCTCCAGCGCCACAAGCTCAACCGCAAGATCAAGGCAGAGGCCCGCTGGGCCGTCGAGGGCATCTCGGCCCGGCGCAAACGCAATCAGGGCCGCGTGCGCGCCTTACAGGATCTGCGCGCCGAACACGCTGCGCAGATCAAGCGGCAGGGCACGGCGGCCATGGCGCTCGATGCCGGGCCAAAATCCGGACGCAAGGTGATCGAGGCTGAAGGGATCTCGAAATCGTTCGGCGACACCACTATCCTGCGCTCCTTCTCGCTGACCGTGCAACGCGGCGACCGGATTGCGCTGGTCGGTCCCAATGGGGTCGGGAAGACCACCTTGCTCAACATGCTGATCGGTCGGGAGAGGCCGGACAGCGGCTCCGTGAGGCTGGGCACCAACCTTGAGCTGGCGCTCTTCGATCAGGCGCGCGCACAACTCGACCCGGATACGAGCCTGTGGGACAGCCTCACCGGCGATCCGGACATGCGGGTCTCAGGCAAGGCGGATCAGGTCATGGTGCGCGGCGCGCCCAAACATGTGGTCGGCTACCTCAAGGAGTTCCTTTTTGACGAGGCGCAGGCCCGCGCGCCGGTCCGCGCGCTCTCCGGGGGAGAGAAGGCGCGGTTGTTGCTGGCGCGTATCATGGCCCGGCCCAGCAACCTGCTGGTGCTCGATGAGCCGACGAACGATCTTGATGTGGAAACCCTCGATCTTCTGCAGGAACTGCTGGGAACCTATGACGGCACCGTGCTGCTCGTCAGTCACGATCGCGACTTCCTCGACCGTGTGGCGGCGACGACCATCGCGATGGGAGGCGATGGCCGCGCAACAATTTATGCCGGAGGATGGAGCGACTACCTGCGCCAGCGCAAGCAGGCCGACGTGCCGGGAGTCGTGGCGAAGCCGAAATCCCAGCCGCCCTCGGGCAAGCCGAAAGCCGCACCGAAAGCCGGGCTCAGCTTTACCGAGAAGCATCGTCTCGAGGCGCTGCCGAGCGAGATTGAGCGGCTGGAAGCGGAGATTGGCAAGCTGGAAGAGCTGTTAAGTGATGCCACGCTGTTCACCGAGAACCCGGTGAAATTCGAGAAAGCCAGCGTCGCCCTGGTGGAACGGCGGAAGAAACTCGCAGCGGCCGAGGACGAATGGCTGACGCTGGAAGAAAAGGCCGCCTCCTAGCGCATCCGCAAGGCGCCGTCGATGCGGATGACCTCGCCATTGAGATAGCCGCACCTCACGATGAAGCCCGCGAGCCGCCCGAACTCCGCCGGATCGCCAAGGCGTGGCGGGCACGGCACATCGGCGGCAAGCCCCGCTTGCACCTCTTCGCCCAAGCCTGCCAGCATCGGCGTCATGAAGATGCCGGGTGCGATTGCCATCACGCGGATGCCAAGCTTCGCAAGATCGCGGGCCATGGGAAGGCTCAACCCCACAACTCCGCCCTTTGAAGCCGCGTAGGCCGTCTGGCCCTTCTGGCCGTCGAAGGCGGCGATGGAGGCCGTATTGATGATCACGCCGCGCGCGCCATCGGTGTCCGGCGCGTTCTCTTGCATCGCTTCGGCGGCCAACCGGGCCACGTTGAACGTACCAATAAGATTGATGTCGATCGTGCGCTGAAAGAGTTGCAGGGGGTGCGGGCCCTCGCGCCCGACGGTCTTCGCGGCATCGGCGATGCCTGCGCAATTCACCGCAACGGTGATGCGGCCCATCTCTGTCTTCGCGTATTCAATGGCGGACCGGACCGAGCTCTCCTGCGTGACATCGGTCTCCGCAAAATGGCCGCCGATCTCCGAGGCGACCTGAGGTCCCCGCGTCGTGTCCCGGTCGAGCACTGTGACCGCAGCACCTTGTTCTGCGAAATGTCGGGCCGTCGCCTCGCCAAGGCCCGAAGCGCCGCCGGTGATCACCGCGGTTGCGTCTTTGAGGTCCATTGCACACTCCCTGATCTGAACGCTTGTTCAGATAATCATGCGCGCAGACTTCTGTCTAGCCAAGCCCCATCATCCGTCGGTCAATCACCGCGATGGGGCGGGCCAGCGATGTCAGGGGCGGCCACCAGAGCCAGGTGCCGCCCAGCTTCCGGGGCTGCGCGCCGGTGCCCAGTTTGAACCGTGCAAGCCCGGGCGCGTCTTCCGTGTCGATGGTGCCCAGGTCCAGAGATTGCATGCCTTTCGATTTGGCCCAGAGTATCACCGACCACATCAGCAGCGTATGCGCCGACATCAGGCGCCCCGAGGCGCGCGTGTGGCCAATGTGATAGGTGGCAGTGCTGCCGTGGCGCAGGATCAACATCGCGGCCACCGGCGTCTTGCCTTGATGTGCCATGAAGAGCTTGGCCTGCCCCGGATTGGCGCGCGCATAGGCGAGGGTCAGCGGAATGGGCCAGCTGCGGTACCCGCGCGCCGCCTGCTGCACCAGATCGGCCTGCAACAGCCAGTGGCCAGGATCATCCGGCATGTTCTGTCGGGTGACCCGCAGGCCTTGTGACTGCCCATGGCGTAACCGGTTGCGCCACTTCTGATGCAGCCCCGCCATCAGAGTGTCGGTGTTCGGGCTCAGATCAAGGGTTGCGATGGTGGCCGGGCTGATCAGGGGCAGCGCGCCAATCTCCTGCAAGGGCAGGGGGCAGTCCGGCGAGAGGAGGCGCGGCCCCTTCACGGGGACGACACCCGCCAGAGCGCCCAGACCGGCCGCGCTCGTCACCCGAGGCCGGGTGATCATGCTCACGGGCAGTGGCCCGAACCGCCGCCGCAGGACCAGCGTCCCGTCCGGCAATTTCAAGGGTGGCGCGCCGAGCGCCTCCAGCGCGCGTGCGAAACTGGGGCTCTGCTGCAGGGCGCCGGGGGTGTCGGCGAGGGTGGCATCAAACATGCATGCAGTTAACCCATCCGAAACCTAAATCGGGGTTAATTGCAGTATGAAAAAGTCTGCCAAGAGCATTGCTGCCCCCGCTCCACGTCTCACCAAGACAGCCGCAACCCTGATCGCCATCGGGATGTCGATCCCGGTCTTTGCGATCCTGACACTGATCGAGTGGCTCTGGTTCTAGCCCAGTTGCACCAGCGCGTGGCGCTTCTTGCCCGCGCTCAGCTTGATCGGGCTTGAAAGCGCGCCTGCGTCGATCATGAGGCCTGCGTTGGTCAGCGGCTGGTCATCCATCCGCGCGCCATTCTCGGCAATCAGCCGCTTGGCCTCCTTGCCCGAGCCCGCAAGGCCCGAGCGCACGATCAACTGCACGATGGAGATGCCGTCGCCAAGATCATCCGCGCTCAGCGTGAGCGTCGGCAGATCGTCTCCCACGCCACCTTTCTCAAAGACCTCGCGGGCCGTCGCTTCCGCGGCCATCGCTGCTTCGGCCCCATGCAACAGCTTGGTCACCTCATTTGCCAGCCGGATCTTGGCTTCGTTGATCTCGGATCCCTGCAGCGCGCCGAGCCTGTCACACTCATCGACAGGCAATTCGCTGTAAAGCTTCAGGAACCGCCCCACATCCGAATCGGTGGTGTTGCGCCAGAACTGCCAGAACTCGTAGGGCGACAGCATATCTGCGTTCAGCCAGACCGCACCCGACTGTGACTTACCCATTTTCTTGCCGTCCGATGTGGTCAGCAGGGGCGAGGTCAGCCCGTAAACCTCGCCATCGATCACGCGACGCGTCAGGTCGATCCCATTCACGATGTTGCCCCATTGATCCGAGCCGCCCATCTGGAGGATACAGCCATACCGGCGGTGCAGTTCCAGGAAGTCATAGGCCTGCAGGATCATGTAGTTGAACTCGAGAAACGACAGCGATTGTTCGCGGTCCAGCCGCGATTTCACGCTCTCGAACGACAGCATTCGATTGATCGAGAAATGCCGCCCGATGTCGCGCAGGAAGTCGAGATAGTTGAGATCGTCCAGCCACTCCGCGTTGTTGATCATCATCGCATCCGACGGTCCGTCACCATAGGTGAGGTAAGCTGAAAAGACGCGCTTGATCCCGGCGATATTGTCCTCGATGGCCTCCGGGCTCAGCAGCGGGCGTTCGTCGGCCCGAAACGACGGGTCACCCACCTTGGTGGTGCCGCCGCCCATGAGCGTGATCGGCTTGTTTCCCGTTTTCTGCAGCCAGCGCAGCATCATGATCTGGATGAGCGAGCCTACATGCAGGGACTTGGCCGTCGCATCGAACCCTATATAGCCGGGCTGGCAGCCCGCCATCAGCGCCTCGTCCAGCCCCTGATAATCGGTGCAATCGGCGAGGAACCCGCGTTCCATCATCACGGTCACGAAATCGGACTTGGGGTGGTAGGTCATCGTGCTTGCTCTCGGCTGAAATTCCGCACACTCTATAGGCGCAGAGCAGACAAAGGAAAAGGCTTTGAAAAGGGCCATTCGGAAAAGCGGCGACCTGACCGCTCTGGGTGCGATGAGCGGCACCTCGCTCGACGGTGTGGACGCCGCGGTCGTTCTGACGGACGGGCACTGGATTACCGACTTCGGACCGACGCAATATCGACGATACACCGACGCCGAACAGACGGTGCTGCGGGCCGCTCTAGGCCAATGGTCAGGACCGGACGTGGATGCCGCCGCCGCCGTCGTCGACCAGGCCCATCTGACTTTGCTGGCGTCCTTTGAGGGCATCGATCTCGTTGGGTTTCACGGCCAGACGCTGGCCCATGCGCCACGGGACCGCGGTACGCTGCAGGTGGGGAATGGTGCGGTGCTCGCCTACGCGCTCGATCGCCCTGTGGTCTGGGATTTTCGGACAGCGGACATCGAACTCGGCGGTGAGGGTGCGCCGCTTGCGCCCTTCTTCCATTTCGCCTGCGCCAAATACATCGGAGCCACCGAACCGCTGGCGTTCCTGAACCTCGGCGGGGTTGGCAACCTGACCTACGTGGACCCTTCCTTCGATCGCCCCGAGCAACGCGGCGCGCTGCTGGCTTTCGACACCGGCCCGGCGAACGCGCCAGTCAACGATCTCATGCAGAGCCGGCTTGGCCAACCCTTTGATGCCGACGGTGAAACAGCCCGCTCCGGAACCGTCCAAGAGGGCGCGCTTGAGCGCTTTCTGGCAGAGCCCTACTTTTCTCGGATGCCTCCGAAGTCGCTGGACAGAAATGATTTTTCGAAGATGGTGGAGCTTGTCAGCGCGTTGAGTGATGCCGATGCCGCCGCGACGCTGACGGCCTTCTGCGCAGCGGGCGTCGCGGAAGGCATGCAGCACTGTCCGGCACCGCCTGCCCGCGTCCTGGTGACAGGCGGTGGGCGACACAACCCGGTGCTCATGCAGATGCTCAGCGTATCACTGGACTGCGCTGTCGGGCCCGTGGAGGACGTGGGCCTCGATGGAGATATGCTCGAAGCCCAGGCCTTTGCCTTTCTGGCGGTTCGGGTCGCGCGTGGACTGCCGACATCCTGTCCCGGAACGACGGGCGTGCGCGCGGCGGTGGGGGGTGGCACGGTGAGTTGGCCCGACGCGACCGACATCGCCGTCTAGCGCTGCGGGATGTCGAAGTCAGGAGGCGCCAGAGTGAAGCCTTCAAACTGAAATCCGGGGGAGACCGTGCAACTTACCAGCGTGTAGTCGCCGGTGCTGCGCGCGGCCTGCCAGTGATCCTTGGGCACGATCAGCTGTGGCGCGCCTTGGGTCAGGTCGGGCGTGAGCAGATGGTCGCTTGCGGGGCCCGCGTCGGACTCGCTGATGGAGAGGATCAGGGGCGCGCCCGCGTGGTACAGCCAGATCTCGGTCGCATCGACCCGGTGCCAATGGCTGCGCTCACCTTGGGCGAGAAGAAAGTAGATGCAGGTGCCGTGAGGCCGGCCTTCGCTTTCGTCACCCCAGGTCTGCCGGTAGTGGCCGCCCTCCGGATGCGGCGCAAGTCCGAGCCGCGCGATGATCTCTTGTGCTGTCATGGCGACAGGCTAATCTGGCGGCCAAGAGGGGCCAAGGGGCATTCGCATGAAGATCATCGTGATCGGAGCCGGGATCATCGGCGCGTTGACGGCCTATCGCCTTGCCGAAGCGGGCACCGAGGTCACCGTGATCGAGGCGGGGCAACCGGCAAATGCGGCATCCGGTGCCTCTTTCGGCTGGATCAATGCGAGCTTTTATCTCAATGAAGATCACTTTCGCCTCCGCTGCGCGGCGCTCGAGGCGCATCGCCGGATCCAGCATGATCTTGGCACGACGGCGACGGTCTGGTCCGGGTGTCTGTGCTGGGAAAACGAAGGTGCGGCTTTCGAGGCGCAGCGCGCCAGCTTGCAGCGGCTTGGCTATGCGGTCCGGGTGGTTGACCGGTCCGAGTTTGCACGACTGGAGCCCGCGGTGGTGCCGCCCGAACGGGCGTTGCTGTTTGAAGACGAAGGTGCCGTCGATCTGGTCCGGCTTGCCACCGATGCGCTTGATGCTGCCGCCGCCTGCGGGGCGCGGCTGATATCCGGCATTGAAGCCCTTGATATTCAAGACGTCTCCGGGCGTGTGGCCGGTGTTGAAACACCGCTGGGCGTGATCCTCGCAGACCATGTGGTGGTGGCAGCGGGTGTGGCCACCCAGGCGCTCGTCCGCTCCGTTGGTGTGCCGTTGCCGATGCTGCACCGGCCCGCGCTGATCCTTCGGTCCGAACCGATCGAACCGGTTCTGGCGCATGTTCTGGTGAGTCCCGGGCAGGAGCTGCGCCAGATGCCGGACGGGCAGCTGTTGGTGCCGACGGTGGCCAACCATCAGAGCGATGACAGCGCGCAAGTCAGCTCGCGTCCGGACCGGTTGGCAGATCGCGCGATGTCCCGGGTCTCGGCTTTGCTGGATCGGCCTTTGAGCTGGCACGAGGCAACCCTCGCGGCGCGACCGATGCCCGAGGATGGATTGCCAGTGATCGGAGCCGGCGGGCCGAGGGGGCTCTATATTTGCACGATGCACTCAGGTGCGACGCTTGCGCCGCTCGTTGCGGAATTGGCTGCTGCGGAGGTCATGGGCGCCGCCTTGACCAATGCGCAATCGGCGCTGCTGGCACCCTATCGGCCTCAGCGATTTACAGCTTGAGTTCGTAAAACACCAGCTTGTCGGCGGTGCCGGGCGGCAGTTCGGCGTATGGGCCGCGGGCCTGAAATCCGAGCCGCTCATAGAGCCGCTGGGCGCCCGTGAACGCGGTCGAGGTGTCCAACAGGACCCGATCATACCCATCCGCCCGGGCCTGATCGACAAGAGCCTGGGACAGCGCTTGCCCGGCGCCGCTGCCACGAGCCTCGGCGCGGACGAAAACTCGTTTGATCTCCGCATCTTGGTCGTTCAGCGGATGGGTCATGCCGCACCCCACGGGGCGCCCGTCGAGCTCCGCCAGCAGGATGATGCCGCGGGGGCGGGCGTGTTTCTCCGCCAGCTCTTGCATCAGAGCCGTATAGCCCGCCTCGGGATAGAAGGTTTCCATCAACGGGCGCAGCTCGGGGCTGAACCCCGTCAGGTAGGCGCGATAGTCCCAGCACAGCCCGCGCACCGCCTCCAGATCCGCAGCCGTCGTCGCGGCCCGAATGCGCACCCCCGTCATTAGCGCAGGATGGTACGGCCCGCGTACTCCGCCGTCTCGCCCAAGGCCTCTTCGATGCGGATCAGTTGGTTGTACTTGGCCAGCCGGTCGGAGCGCGCGAGTGAGCCGGTCTTGATCTGGCCGCAGTTGGTCGCAACGGCAAGGTCGGCGATGGTCGCGTCCTCGGTTTCGCCCGAGCGGTGCGACATCACGTTTGTGAAGCCTGCGCGGTGCGCCATATCCACCGCTTTCAGGGTCTCGGTCAGGCTGCCGATCTGGTTCACCTTGACCAGCATGGAGTTGGCCGAGCCACGCTCGATCCCCATCGCCAGGCGCGCAGGATTGGTCACGAAGAGATCGTCGCCCACCAGTTGCACCTTACCGCCGAGCGCGTCGGTCAGGGCCTTCCAGCCGTCCCAGTCGTCCTCGGACATGCCGTCCTCGATGGAGATGATCGGATAGTCGGTTACAAGGGCTTCGAGGTAGGCGACGTTCTCGTCGGAGCTGAGTGATTTGCCTTCGCCGGCCAATTCATATTTGCCGTTCTTGTAGTATTCGGTGGCGGCGCAATCCATGGCGAGATAGATATCATCGCCCGGTGCGTAGCCTGCCTTTTCGATGGATTTCAAAATGAAATCAAGCGCGTCTCGGGTGGAGTTGATGTTGGGCGCAAAACCACCCTCATCCCCGATTCCCGTCGACAGGCCCGCGGCCGACAGCTCTTTCTTCAACGTGTGAAAGACTTCCGCCCCCATGCGCACCGCCTCGCGGATATTGTCCGCGGCGACGGGCATGATCATGAATTCCTGAATGTCGATGGGGTTGTCGGCGTGCTCTCCGCCGTTGATGATGTTCATCATCGGCACCGGCAGGACGCGGGCCGAGGTGCCACCCACATAGCGGTAGAGCGGCTGGGTGCAGAAGTCGGCGGCGGCTTTGGCGGTGGCGAGCGATACGCCGAGGATGGCGTTGGCGCCAAGGCGGGATTTGTTCTCGGTTCCGTCGAGTTCGATCATGGCGGTGTCGATTTCGACCTGCTCGGTGGCGTCGATGCCGACGAGCGCCTCGGCGATCTCGCCGTTCACCGCCGCGCAGGCCTCCAGCACCCCCTTGCCCATGTAGCGGGTCTTGTCGCCATCGCGCCGCTCCACCGCTTCATAGGCGCCCGTGGAGGCCCCCGAGGGGACCGCGGCGCGGCCCATGGTGCCGTCTTCGAGGACCACGTCCACTTCGACGGTCGGGTTGCCCCGGCTGTCAAGAATTTCGCGGGCGTGAATGTCGATGATGGTGCTCATGTCGGGCTCCTGTGGATCTTGGTTAACTGCGTCTTAACCGGCAGGGGCGCCCATGAAAACCCTCAGGCGGCGCTGGCGCGAACATTCCGCTCGCGCCAGAGCGTGTAGAGGCCGGAGGTGACGATGATCGCCGCGCCCCACAGTGTCAGCGCGTCAGGGCGTTCGCCGAAGATCAGCATGCCGATCAGGAGGGCGAAGAGGATGCGTGAGTAGCGGAAGGGAGTGACGAAACTCACCTCGCCGATGCGCATGGCCGTGACGATCAGATAGTAGGCGACGATTCCGATCAGAAGGGCAATTACAAAGTAAATCCAAAGGGTTGGAGACAGGGCGACAAGCGGCCTGTCATTGACCCACATCAGGATGGCGGACGCCGGGATCAGCACGAGAAAGGCCAGGAAGCTGAGCTGGAGGGAGGAGGTTTCCTGTGGAACGCGGCGGGTGGCGAGATCACGCAGGCCGAGCCCCACAACCCCCTGGAGTGCGAAGAGCGAGAGCCAGCTGAAGCCTTCAAGCCCCGGGCGGATGATCAGAAGCACGCCAAAAAAGCCGACCAGAATGGCCATCCAGCGCCGCCATCCCACCTGTTCCTGCAGAAAGAGCGCGGCGCCCAGGGTCACGAAAAGCGGTGTGGCCTGCAGGATCGCAGAGGCGGTCGAGAGCGGGATCAGCGCGATGGCCGTGACGAAGCCGAGGGTGCCGATCAGCTCGCCCAGAGACCGGACCGCGATGGCCGGGGTCAGCATGCTGCGGGAAAACAGAGGCTGCCGTTGCAGCCCCAGCAGGGCGCCGACACTCACCGCGCTGCCGAGCCCCAGCATGCCGACGATTTGCCCGACGGGCAGCGCCGTGGCCATGAATTTGATCAGCATATCCTCGATTGCAAAGGCCAGCATGGCAAGCACCATGAAGGTCGCGCCGCGCAGATTGTCCATCGGGTGTCCTTCCTGGGCCTGGCGGCGTCATTTCAGAAAGCGGTGGCCCGGTCAATTGCACGTCGGATGCGGAGTGAGGGTTAACGAAGCGCGCGCGCAACGGCGCGGTGCCCTGATGCGGCAGGGCGGCGGGTTTGGGCTGTTAACGCTGTGTTTTCTGGACAAACCCATGTCGGTATCACGTCGGTGTTGCGTCGGTATCACGTCGGTGCGCGCGTCGGTCTTGGCCGGGTAAACAGGGCGGACGCGGCCAAATGTGAAGAGATCCTGACAGGCCCGCGCGGCGCTAGTCCGGTTTCACCCGGGCGGGGCAGAAGGGCAGGTCCGCGCGTTCGCGTTCGGACATGCGGGCGATGTCCGGATGCGCAAGGGGGTCGCGATCAAAGCTGGCCCCCCGGGACGCGGCGCGCAGGGCCGCCCAGGCCTGTCGCAGGCGGCGTGAGAGTGTGTGTGTCATGACGGCAGTGTCGCGCAGGCGCGTGCCATTTGGAATCGACTTCGGGACAGCCTCCGTTTAGTTTTTCTAAATGCAAAACCTGAATGCGATTCCTCTTTCAGCGCTCAGAACCATCGAGGTGATTGCGCGCACCGGCAGCCTGCGGGCGGCGGCGGAGGAGTTGGGGGTGACGCCCGGAGCCCTGAGCCAGCGTCTGGCCAAGGCGGAGGCCGCGTTGGGGCAGGTGCTGTTCACGCGCAGCTCGACCGGGCTGCAGCCCACCGATCTTTGTGCGCAGATGGCGCCACGGCTGACCGCGGCGCTGGCGGAGCTGTCGTCGGTGGTGTCGGACGTAGAGGCGCGAGGCCGGAACACCCTGACCGTGACCGTTGCGCCGATCTTTGCAAGCCGTTGGCTGATATGGAGAATAAAGAGGTTCAATGATCTCTATCCGGAGGTCAGCCTGCGGGTGCTTCCGGCGGTGAATGTGGTCGATCTGGACCGCTCGGAGGTGGATGTGGGGATCCGCGTGGGGGACGACCCGGCGCTGGGTGTGGGCGCCACCAAGCTTCTGGACCAGCGGGTGTTTCCGGTGTGCGCGCCCGAGATCGCGCGGCAGATCACAACGCTGGATGATCTGTTCCGCTGGCCGGTCATCCGCGAGACCGAAGCGCTCTATGGCTGGCAGGACTGGCTGGCGGCGGTCGGCGCCGCGGGGCGGGTGCTGCCACCGGGCCCGACCTATGCGGATGCCTCGCTGTGTTTAGATGCCGCAATGACGGGGCAGGGTATTTTCATGGCCTGGGAAAGCCTGGCGAGCGACGCGCTGGCGCGCGGGCAGATCAGCGCGCCGATGGATGTGCGGGCAAAGACGCGGGCGGCGTATTGGTTTGCGGTGCGCAACCACTCGCGCCGGAACCCAAGCGTGTGGCATTTCAAGCGGTGGCTCGAGACAGAACTTGGCTGTGCGGTGCAGAGCTGGACGGCGCAGCACGGGGCAGATGCGGCGCCCGCGTCCTGAGCGATGCCCTGGGTAATACCTGTCCGGTTGCGGCGGCCGGAGGCGCTACCCCGCCGTGGCGCCGGGGCTCTCGGCGAAGCGCTTGAGGTAGGCTTCGGCGGACATGGGTCTGGCGAAGTGGTAGCCCTGCTGCAGCGGGCAGCCAAGCGCCACGAGGCGATCGGAGATCTGCTGTGTTTCGACCCCTTCGGCCAGCACGTCGATGTCGAGTGCTGTGCTGATCTGCACGATGCTGTGCACGATGCGGTCATAGGCCGGATTGTCGAGCATGGGGATCACGATTTCCTTGGCGATCTTGAGCCGCGAGGGCTGCAGCGCCATCAGGCTGACGATTGAGGTGTGACCGGTGCCGAAATCGTCGATTTCGATCTCGACCCCGGCGCTGCGCAGCGCGTCGAGCTGCCAGAGCACCACGTCGTCCGGTGCATCGAAGAGCGCGGTTTCCAGCAGTTCCAGCACGATCTGCGTGTCGCTGCTCTTGGCGAGCGCGATGATGCTGTGGACATAGTCGCGTTCGAGCAGGTTTTCGCGGGGGGTGTTCAGCGAGAGGCGCGGCACCGGCACACCGGCCTGTGCGGCGGCGGCCATGAACGCCGTGACACCGTCGAGCACGATCCGGTCGATCATCGGCAGGAAACCGTTTGCGGCGGCGGTTTTGAGGAACGCATCGGGTGAGGCGATCACACCATTGTCGCGGCGCCAGCGGACCAGGGCCTCGACCCCCACAAGCGCGCCGCTTCGGGCGTCGAACTGCGGCTGGAAGAACGGCTCGAACGCTTCGGTCTCGATGGCGCGCAGCAGGTTTTGCGCCTGCAGCCGGGTCTTGCGGATGGTGTCGCGGATGTCGTCGGTCGACACCACGGTGCGGTTGCGCCCGCGCCGCTTGGCCTCGTAGAGCGCCTCATCCGCGGCGGAGATCAGCTGGTCCAGGGTCGGGTCGGCTTGGGCCGCCCCGGGGGGGCTCGAGGCCAGGCCGATGCTGGCGGTGATCCGGTCCGCGATGGTCGAACGGGGGTGTTCGATTTTGCTGGCCCGCAGGGTGTTGTGCACCTTGGCGGCCTGCTCGAGCGCGGTATCGGTGTCGGTGTCGCGCAGCAGGGCCACGAATTCCTCGCCGCCGTAGCGGGCGACGATGGCGTTGGTGCCGACAAGCGTGTCGTGGAAGATCCGGGCGACCTTGGACAGGCAGCGGTCCCCGTCCTGATGGCCGTAGTAGTCGTTGTAGGCCTTGAAGTAGTCCACATCGAGCAGCATCACCGAGACATGCTGGCCTGCGGCGCGCGCCTCTGCGAAGGCGGCGGCGGCCTGTTTGTCGAAAAACCCGCGGTTGTTGAGGCCGGTGAGCGCGTCGCGTTCGGCCAGCTCCTTGAGGCGCTGGTTGGCCTGCTTGAGCTCGGCGTTCTGCTTTTCCACGGCCTGGGACAGGTTTTCCGATTTCTGGCTGAGCTCGCTGTTGGACTTGACGGCGGCGAGGTGGGATTGTTCGACCCTTTGCAACTCCCCCACTGCGGTGTCGGCGAGGTCCTGGAGGCGCTGGCCGAGCAGGGCCAGTTCGGTGTCCTTCAGCAGGGCGGGCGGCTGGGGCACGGCAAGCGCGCCGCTGCCGGGCGACCAGCGCCCGATGAGGTCGGACAGGTTGACGATGTGGCGTGCCAGAGCGGTGTAGATGATGGCGATCAGCAGCACGCCCAGGGCCACGTTCTTGATGGTGGCCAGCAGAAAGTAGGAGACCAGCCGGTTGACGAAGGCCGGGGCCACCACGGCGCGGTCCACGGTGATCGAGATCGACCCGATGATCTCGTTTCGGCCGGTTTCGGGCGGCGTGTAGAGCGGGCGTTCGATGACCACGGGATCGGCGTAGCTGAGCGCGCCGAGATTGGGCAGGGTCGGGTCGAGCTGCCGCGTCATGTCGATCATCACGGTGCCTTCGTTGAGGATGGTGACGGAGGCGATGGCCCTCTGGGTGAAGAGGCCGGAGGCGACCTGTTCGGCGGCGGGGCGGTAGAAATTATAGGCGGCGGAGGCGGCGGAGGGCGCGACGCTGGCGAGGAATTCCTCGGCGGAGTACTGCACCGCGTCCTTTTCCTGACGCAAGTCGGTGATGACCTGCATCGCGCCGAAGATCATCCCCAGTACGAGGGCCAGCAGCAGCGTGACCTTGGCCAGAACGCGGCTGAGCGGCCGCCGGGGCCGGGTCGGGATGTCCGGGAAGGCCGCCACGGTCCGGGATCCTTACCGGCGCGCCAGCTCTGCGCGGTCCAGGGCGTTTTGCAGGGCCTCTGCGATGGCCTCGGCACCGTCCGTGTTGCGCGAGACCAGCAGATAGCCGGTGGAGACCATCAGCGGCTGTGGATGCGTGCGGATCTGCTGGCGTTCCGCGTCGCTGAAGAGCGTTGCAAGCAGGGCCTCACCGCTTTGCGAGGTCATCGGGAAGGCGTCGATGCGGCCGGCGAGCAGCTTGCGCATGTTGGCCTCGTCGCTTTGCGCCGTCTCCACGGTGATCTGCCCGCTGTCGGCCAGCTGCCAGAAGTCATCGGAATAGGTGTAGCCGGTGACGGCGCCGATGGTCACGCCCTGCAGGTCGGGCAGTTGCTCCCAGTCGGGCAGGGGCGCGTCGGCGCGGTGAAAGAGCAGGATCGGGTCCTGCATGACCGGGCCCACATGCCAGAAATCCTCTTCCCGCGCGGCCTGGTAGCCCCAGTAGGAGGAGGCGTGAAAGCGGCCCATGCGGGTCATTTCCAGGGCGCGCATCCAGGGCATGTAGTCGAACTCGGCCTCGAAACCCGCGGCCTCTGCGATGGCCTGCACGGTGCTGTTGACGGCGCCGCCGCCCGGGGCGCTGGAATCGGTGTAGGGCGCATATTCACCGGTGGCGATGCGCAGCGTTTCAGCCTGGCCAGGGCGGCTGTCGGTGAGCAGCACGGCCAGGGCCGCCAGCACCAGAAGAACGAATTTCATGAGGGCATCCCCCGCGGTCTGAGAAAGGTCATAGTGAGCCTTGAGCAGACTACGTCAGCAGGTTTATGGCCGACTTAACGGCATTGCCGCGCGCTCAAGAAAATGCAGACAATCTGACGAAAACACCTGCGGGGTGCCCGATCCGCCGGTCAGCGCTTTTTCAGTGGCACCCCGTAGAGCTCCAGCCGGTGGCCGCGCAGCTCGTATCCCAGCTTCTCGGCGATCCGCTCCTGCAGCGCCTCGATCTCTTCGTCGACGAATTCGATGACCTCGCCTGAGGTGATGTCGATCAGGTGATCGTGGTGGTCGCGCTCGGCGTCCTCATAGCGCGCGCGCCCGTCGCCGAATTCCAGCTTGTCGAGGATGCCGGCCTCTTCGAAGAGCTTCACCGTGCGGTAGACTGTCGCCAGCGAAATGCCTGTGTCGATGGCGGAGGCGCGGGCATAGAGCTCTTCCACATCGGGGTGATCGGCGCTTTTCTCCAACGCCGTCGCGATCACGCGGCGCTGGCCGGTCATCCGCAGGCCCTTGGCCTCGCAGCGCTGAATGATGGTGCTGCTCATGGGGGTCCCTTGATCTTTGGGCGACAGGTTTAACGGCATTTGCACGCTGCTGCCAGCGACCTTTTTGCAGCTTTGCGGTTGACTTATGGCCCGGAAAGGCACACATGCTGCGCAAGCGAAGCCTGCTGCCGCGTGAGCAGTTCCGAGCGCGCCCGGGCAGAGACCCGTGGCCTCGCGTTCCATCCGACAGGCCCGCTGATGTTCCCAAAATCACGCGTGGGCGCAAATGCTGCGGACGGGCGGCTGCATGAGGCAGTGCCTGCGATCCTTGCGGCGTTCCACGACGGGGCCGGTGCGGCTCCGACACGAGATATCGCGCGCGTCCAGGGGGCGTGGCGCATGAAAGAGATGAATGAGCGATTTTGACATGATGGGCCTGCCACAGAGCCTGGTGGCGCGGCTGACTGACATGGGTCTGACCGACCCGACCCCGATCCAGACGCAGGCGATCCCGCATGCGCTGAACGGGCGCGACGTGATGGGGCTGGCGCAGACCGGCACCGGCAAGACGGCGGCCTTTGGCGTGCCGCTGGTCGCCCAGATGCTGGAACTGGAGGGGCGGCCAGCGCCGAAATCCGTGCGCGGGCTTGTGCTGGCGCCGACGCGGGAGCTGGCCACGCAGATCAGCGTGAACCTGCGGGCCTTTGCCGACAAGACCAACCTGCGTGTGGCGATGGTGGTGGGCGGCCAGTCCATCAACCGCCAGATCGACCGGCTGGCGCGGGGCGTCGACCTGCTGGTGGCGACGCCGGGGCGCTTGCTCGACCTGATGGACCGGCGTGCGGTGCGGCTCGACGAGACGGTGTTCCTGGTGCTCGACGAGGCGGATCAGATGCTGGACATGGGCTTCATCCACGATCTGCGCAAGATCGCGGCGGTGATCCCGACGGAGCGGCAGACCATGCTGTTTTCCGCGACCATGCCCAAGCAGATGAACGAGTTGGCGCAGAGTTACCTCAACAAGCCCATTCGCGTGGAAGTCTCGCCTCCGGGCAAGGCTGCGGACAAGGTGACCCAAGAGGTGCATTTCATCGCCAAGGCGGAAAAGGCCGGTCTGTTGATCGAGATGCTGGACAGGCATCGCGACGAGCGCGCCCTGGTCTTCGGGCGGACGAAACACGGCTCGGAAAAGCTGATGAAGACGCTGGTGAAGGCGGGCTATGCCGCGGGCTCCATCCATGGGAACAAAAGCCAGGGTCAGAGGGATCGGGCGATTGCCGCCTTCAAGTCCGGCGAGATCAAGGTGCTGGTGGCCACGGATGTGGCGGCGCGCGGCCTCGATATCCCGGACGTGAAGCATGTCTATAACTACGATCTGCCGAATGTACCGGACAATTACGTGCACCGGATCGGGCGCACGGCCCGGGCGGGCAAAGACGGAGCCGCGATTGCCTTTTGCGCGCCGGATGAGATGGGTGAGCTGAAGGCCATTCAGAAGACCATGGGGGTTGCGATCCCGGTGGGATCGGGGCGTCCATGGGAGGCGATGGATCTGCCCTCGGACACCAAGCCGAAGGGCCGCGGGCGTGGCCGGGGCCGGGGGCGCGGCGCGGGTGCGGGCGCGGGCAAACCTGCCGAGGCGCACACGCACGGGGCCAAGCCCGGTGGCAACCGGCGCCGACGGCGGCGCGGCGGCAAGCCGGGTGGAGCACAAGGCGGCGCGCCGAAATCCTCGGGCGGCAGTCAGCACGTCGCCTGATACGGGCGGAGATCTGAGGATCCGATGGCGCGGGCCGGGGAATTGACATTCTCCGGCCCGACGCCCTTTGTGGCGCCATGGAGCGGAAAACCCACATGGATGCCTTTGGGGCGGCGGCGCTGATCGCCTTCGCACTGCACCTGGCGTTCAATCAGGTGGTGATCAAGGTCACCAATGGTGGCTTCAACCCGGTCTTTGCGGCGGGGGTGCGCTCGGCCGGAGCGGTGATCGTTCTGATCCTCTGGATGCGGCTGCGGGCGATCAGCCTTAAGGTGCCGCGCGCGGCGATGCCTGCCGGCGTGCTGTCGGGCTGTCTCTTTGCGCTGGAGTTCACCTGTCTCTTCACAGCGCTGGATTTCACGACCGTGAGCCGCGCCTCGGTGATTTTCTATTCGATGCCGGTGTGGCTGGCGATCGCGAGCCATTTCCTGATCCCCTCGGATCGGCTGACGGGCGTGCGGGGGATCGGTCTGGTTCTGGCGATGGGAGGGGTGGCGTTGGCGCTGCTGGACCGCAGTGACAGCACCGCGAGCCTGACCGGTGATTTGCTGGCGCTGACCTCGGCGGTCTGCTGGGCGGGGATTGCGCTTTGTGTGAAGATCACGCCGCTGAGCACCGTGCCGCCTGCGCAGCAGCTGATGTTCCAGGTGGTGGTCTCGGCGCCGCTTCTGCTGATTGCGTCGCTGGCCTTTGGCGATCTCATCCGCGATCTGCAACCCATTCACATCGCTGGGATGCTGTTCCAGATCATCGCCGTTGCGAGCCTCGGGTTTCTGGCGTGGTTCTGGCTGATGTCGATTTATCCGGCCTCCTCCGTCGCGTCCTTCAGTTTTCTCTCGCCGGTCTTTGCGGTGATCCTCGGCTGGCTGCTGCTGGGAGAGGATGTGAGCGCGAAGGTCTGGGTGGCGCTGGTGCTGGTGGCGGCGGGGATTTACCTGATCAACCGGCGGCCCCGGCGGCAGGTGGCGGCGTCTTGAGTATTTTTGGAAGAATGAAGTTCAGGTGCCGCAGAAGGTGGCCGGGACACGCTGCGCCGTGGTTGGTGGGCGCATGAGATCGGTCTCCCCGGTTTGGAACGGATCAGCCAGCGCCTGCATGAGCCGGGTGAAAGGGGCGGTGTCGCCCGCGACCGCGGCCTGGATCATCTCTTCGATGCGGTGGTTGCGCGGGATGATGCGGGGCGAGGCGCTGCGCATGGTGGTTTGCGGGTCGTCTTCGCTGTCGCGGCGTGCGTGCCAGCGCGCGGCCCAGGTATCGAAGGCGTCGCGGTCCACGAACTGGTCGCGCGCGTCGCCGCGGGCGAGCGCATCGAAGGTATTGGTGAAGTCGGCCCCTTGCTCTTGCATCAGTGTCAGCAGGTCTTCGATGAGGGGCGTGTCGTCCGGCTGCGGGTCCGACAGGCCGAGCTTGGCACCAAAGCGCCGCAGCCAGGCGGCTTCGATCTGGGCGGGCATGGCGTGCACGATCTGCGTGGCCTCATCCACTGCCTTGGCGGGGTCGTCCAGCTGTTGCAGCAGGGAGGTGGCGAACTGCGCCATGTTCCAGACGATGATGCGCGGCTGGTTGGAGTAGGCGTAGCGGCCCATCTGGTCGATGGAGCTGAAGACCGTGTCGGCGTGGTAGTCGTCGATGAAGGCGCAGGGCCCATAGTCGATGGTCTCACCCGAGATGGTGCAGTTGTCGGTGTTCATCACACCGTGGATGAAGCCCACCGACATCCAGGCGGCGATCAGATCGGCCTGTTTCGCGCAGACCGCGCGCAGCAGACCCATCGCACCGTCCGCGTCCGGGTAGTGACGCGCGATGGCGTAATCGGTGAGCTGTTTGAGTTCGGCCTTCTGGCCGCGATGCGCGAAGACCTGGAAGGTGCCGACGCGCAGATGGCTTTGCGCCACGCGGGTCAGCACGGCGCCGGGAAGGGCGGTTTCGCGCAGGACCTCTTCGCCGGTGAGAACCGCGGCGAGGGCGCGGGTGGTGGGGATGCCAAGCGCGTGCATGGCTTCGGAGACCACATATTCGCGCAGCACCGGGCCGAGCCAGGCGCGCCCGTCGCCCATGCGGGAATAGGGCGTGGGGCCGGAGCCCTTGAGCTGGATATCCCGGCGGATGCCGTCGCGGCCCACGGTCTCGCCCAGCAGGATCGCGCGCCCGTCGCCCAGTTGCGGGTTGAAGCTGCCAAACTGGTGTCCGGCATAGAGCTGGGCCAGTGGCGCGGCGCCGTCGGGGACGGTTTGGCCCGAGAACACCGCGGCAAGCTCGGTCTCGGGCGCTTTCGGCAGGCGCAGAAGCTCGGCCAGCCCGTGGTTATAGGCGAAGAGCTGCGGCGCCTTCACGGGTGTCGGGTGCAGGCGTGTGTAGAAGCCTGGCGGCAGGGCGGCGTAGGTGTTCTCGAACGGGGCGGTGAAGCTCATGGACCTTACATAGGCGCGCGGCGGGCGGCGCGCCAGTGCTCGGAGCACGCCGCGCCGAACGGGTGTCAAAACCGCTGTCTTCCGCCTTCGGCTCGCTCGCACCTTTGAACCGGTGGTGTGTCCGGTTGAGCGCGACAGGCTCTAGAACCGGCGGGTCATCAGCATGTAGTCGGGCCGGGGCGCGAACCCTGCGCGGGTGTAGAGCTTGTGCAAGCTCTCGTCGCCGCGGTTCACTTCGAGGTGCAGCGCCTTCAGACCGGCCCCGGCCAGCGCGCGGGGCAGGCTTTGCAGGGTCTCGGAGGCGATGCCGCGCCCGCGCACGCCGGGGCGGATGTAAATCTCGTCGATAAAGCCGTCGAGGCCGCCGAACTCCACCGACCAGCCGAAGGTCACAACCACATAGCCGATGGGCGCACGCGGCGGGCCGATCAGGTAGGCGGCGCCGTGGGGCGAGCCGTCGAGCAGCGGCATGAGACCGGCCCGGCGTGCCTCTTCGGAGAGGGCAATGCCGTGTTCGACATGAAAGGCCGCGACGAGCGCATCGAGCCGGTCGGCATGTTCCGGCTGTGCCAGGGTGAGGGCGGCGCTCATAGCCGGGCCAGCCGCTCGGTCAGAAGCGCAAAGAACCCGTCGGCGTCGATGTCCTGGATGAAGAGCGCATTGGCCGGGCGGTCGGTCACCCGCCACCAGTCGGCCACGGTCATGCCCATGGTCAGTTCCGATTGGGTTTCGATCTCCACATTGATGTGGCGGCCCGCGAAGAGATCGGGGTTCAGCACATAGGCGGTCACGCAGGGGTCATGCAGGGGCGCGCCCTCGGAGCTGTACTTTTCCTTGTCGAAGCGTTCGAAAAAGTCGGTCATCTCGGCCACGGCGATGCCGACGGCGTTGCCGATGTTGCGGAAGGCCGCGTTGCGCGGGGCGGTCACCAGCGCCTTATGCGTGACATCGAGCGACATCACGACAATAGGAATGCCAGATTTAAACACGATATCAGCTGCTTGCGGATCGACATAAATGTTGAATTCAGCTGTGGGCGTGATGTTGCCCACCTCGAAATAAGCGCCGCCCATGAGCACGATTTCCTGCACTGCGTCGGCAATCTCGGGCGCGCGCTGCAAGGCGGTTGCGATATTCGTGAGCGGGCCGAGCGGGCAGAGGGTGACGGATTTTGGCGCCGCGGCGCGCAGGGTTTCGATGATGTAGTCGACGGCGTGCTGGTCTTGCAGCGGCATCACCGGGTCGGGCAGCACCGGGCCGTTCAGCCCCGTCTCGCCATGCACGTGTTCGGCGGTGACCAGATCCCGGCCCATTGGGCGGTCACACCCGGCGTAGACCTTCACCTCGGGATGGCCTGCGAGCTCGCAGACGATGCGCGCGTTCTTGGACGTCAGCTCCAGCGGGACGTTGCCCGCGACGCAGGTGATGCCGAGCACCTCGATCTCGTCCGGACTGGCCAGCGCGAGGAGAATGGCGACCGCGTCGTCCTGACCGGGGTCGGTGTCGATGATGATCTTGCGGGGGGACATGAAAGCTCCGGAATTCTGAAGCGCGACCTTACAAGTCGCACAGAATTTGTCCAGATGGTCAGAAACCCGTGAGCGTGGGCCTGCTCAGGCGGAGGCGTGTTCCTCGGCCTTTATGGCGTCCCAGAGCGCGTCCATCTCCTCCAAGGTGCTGTCTGCAGGGGTTTTTCCCAGATCCGCCAGACGTGCCTCGACCTGTTCAAATCTCCGTGTGAACTTGGCGTTGGTGCGGCGCAGGGCGGCTTCGGGGTCGACGCCGAGGTGGCGCCCGAGGTTGGCCATGACGAAGAGCAGATCGCCGAATTCATCCTCGATGGCGTCGGGGCCGAGGGTGTCCTGCGCCTCGACCAGCTCGGCGGCCTCCTCGCGCAGCTTGTCGAGCACCTGGGTCGTCGAAGGCCAATCAAAGCCGACGCGGGCGGCGCGCTTTTGCAGTTTCACGGCGCGCAGGAGGGCAGGCAGACCGATGGCGACGCCGTCGAGCGCGCCTTTCTGGGCCTTTCCGGCACGTTCGGCGGCCTTGATCGCCTCCCAATCGGCGGTCTGCTGGTCGGCGGATTTCTCGCGGGACTCATCCCCGAACACATGCGGGTGGCGCGCGACCATCTTGTCGGAGATCGCCTGCACCACCGAGTGAAAGGTGAAATGCCCGGCCTCCTCGCCCATGGCGGTGTGGTAGACGGTTTGCAGCAGCAAATCGCCCAGCTCGTTCTCCAATTCCGCCCAATTGCCGCGCTGGATCGCGTCGGCAACCTCATAGGCTTCCTCGATGGTGTAGGGGGCGATGCTGTTGAAATCCTGTTCGATATCCCAGGGGCAGCCGGTGTCGGGGTCACGCAGGCGGCGCATGATTTCGAGCAATCGCTCTATTCCCGCATTCCGGTCGTGGATCAGGTCGTCCCCCATTGCAGCGTGCCTCTCTGTCGTGTCACATGCACCTGACAAACAATCACCCGAGGAGTCCACCCCATGCCCGTTGTAAACCGGATTGCCGATATGAGTGCGGATATGGCGGCGTGGCGGCAGCATCTGCACACCATCCCGGAGCTGGGGCTGGAGTGTCACAAGACGGCCGCTTTCGTGGCGGACCGGCTGCGCGAGTTCGGGGTCGACGAGCTGCACGATGGGATTGCCAAGACGGGCATTGTCGCGATCATCGAGGGGCGCGGCGAGGGGCCGACAATAGGCTTGCGCGCGGATATGGACGGGCTGCCGATCATCGAGGAGACGGGGGTGGCCTATGCCTCGACCCATGAGGGCCGAATGCATGCCTGTGGCCATGACGGGCATACGGCGATGCTGCTGGGGGCGGCGAAGTATCTGGCGGAGACGCGGAATTTTGCAGGCCGCGTGGCGCTGATCTTCCAACCGGCAGAGGAGTTCGGCGGGGGTGGTGAGGTCATGGTGCAGGAGGGCGTCATGGAGCGGTTCGATATCAGCCAAGTCTATGCGATCCACAACGCGCCGGGGAAGGTCTTTGGCAGTTTCAACACGCGCGCGGGCCCGATCATGGCGGCTGCGGATACATTCCACATTCGCATCACCGGGAAGGGCGGGCACGCGGCGCGGCCCCATGATACGGTGGACCCGGTGGTGGCGGCCTGTGCGCTGGTGCAGGCGCTGCAGACCATCGTGAGCCGCAACCGCAACCCGCTGGATCAGCTGGTGATCTCCGCGACGCAGATTCATACCGGCACGACGGACAATGTGATCCCGGAGACGGCCTATATCAACGGCACGATCCGCACGTTCAGCAAGGAGGTGCAGGCGCTTGTGGTGAAGCGGATGCAGGAGATCGTGGATGGCCATGCGCTGAGCTTTGGGGTGACTGCGGAGCTCAAGATCGACTACGGCTATCCGCCGACGGTGAACCATGCCGATCAGGCGGCCTTTGCAGCGGAAGTGGCCGACGAGGTGGCCGGAGAAGCTGGGGTGAACCCCGACATCGACCCGGTGATGGGCGCGGAGGATTTCTCCTACATGCTGGAGGCCCGGCCTGGGGCGTATCTGATGCTGGGGCAGGGGGACAGTGCGGGCGTGCATCATCCGAAGTATAATTTCAACGATGAGATTGCGCCGATTGGGGCGTCGTTTTTTGCGCGGCTGGTGGAGCGCGCGCAGCCGGTGAGCGCCTGACCCGTGGCACTGGAAGACGCCAAGACCCAGATGGATCATGCGTTTACGCGCGAGGACCCGCGCGGGCCGAGCTTCGAGCTGACCTTCGGGGGGGCGGTCTCGTTTCTGCGGCGGCGCTATACCAAGGACCTGGCGGGCGTCGATATCGCTGTGACCGGTGTGCCCTTCGATCAGGCGGTGACCAACCGCCCCGGCACCCGGCTGGGCCCCCGGGCGATCCGCGAAGCCTCGACGCTGCAGGCGCCCGATCCGCCCTATGGCTGGCCCTTCGACGTGTTGAGCGAGCGCGTGGTGGTGGATTACGGCGATCTGGCCTTCGACTATGCCAATATCCCGGCCTTCCCCGAGGCGCTGACCGCGCATATTCGCGGCATACTGGAGGCGGGGGCGGCGAGCATGGTGCTGGGCGGCGATCACTATATCAGCTTTCCGATCCTGAAGGCCTATGCGGAGCGGTTTGGGCCGATGAGCCTGCTGCAGTTCGATGCGCATACGGACACCTGGGCGGATGATGATTTCGCGCGCGTGGACCACGGCACGATGTTCTACAAGGCGGTGAAGTCCGGCATCGTGGACCCGGCGACTTCCGTTCAGGTGGGGATACGTACGACCAATGCGGAGACGCTGGGCGTGAACATCATCGACGCACCGGAGGTGCATGAGATCGGGCCCGCAGCGGTGGTCGAGAAGATCAAGGGCATCCTCGGGGATCGGCCCTGTTACCTGACCTTTGATATTGACGCGCTCGACCCGGCCTATGCGCCGGGCACGGGCACGCCGGTCTGGGGTGGGCTGACAAGCGCGCAGGCGGCGGCGATGCTGCGCGATCTGGCGGGGATCAACATTCGCGGCGGCGATGTGGTTGAGGTCTCGCCGCCCTTTGATACAACCGGAGCGACAGCTATCGCGGGGGCGCATGTGGCGACGGACATTCTGTGTCTGCTTGGCTGGCGGATGCGCGAAGAAGGCAAGGCATGAGCAGACAGAAGAACCAACCGATCAGCGGCAATGACCTCGCGCGGTTTTCCGGGCCGGGCAGCTTTATGCGCCTGCCTTTTGTGAATGACCTCAAGGGGTTGGACGTGGCGGTGCTGGGCATTCCGATGGACATTGGCACCTCGTGGCGGTCGGGCACGCGGTTCGGGCCGAAGGAGGTGCGCAGCCAGAGCGCGATGATCCGGCCGTACCACATGGGCACCGGGGCCGCGCCCTTCGACAGCCTGCAGGTGGCGGATATCGGCGATCTGGCGATCAACACGTTTTCGCTCGCCGACAGTCTGCGGATCATCCAGGAGAGCTATGAGGCGGTCCTGAACTACGATGCGATGCCGATGGCGATTGGCGGCGATCATGCGATCACGCTGCCGATCCTGCGGGCGATGCACAAACGGTTCGGGCCCGTGGCGCTGGTGCATGTGGATGCGCATGCGGATGTGAATGACGAGATGTTCGGCGAGAAGGAGACCCATGGCACGGTGTTCCGGCGCGCCTATGAAGAGGGTCTGATCGTCCCTGAGAAGACCTATCAGATCGGGCTGCGCGGCACCGGCTATACCGCGTCGGATTTCACCGAGGCGCAGGGCTGGGGCTTTCAGCAGTTCCCGGCGCAGGAGTTGTGGCACCGGAGCCTGTCCACGCTCGGCGGCGAGGTGCGGCGGGATATCGGCCCGGATCAGGCCACCTATGTGAGTTTCGACATCGACAGCCTGGACCCGGCCTTTGCGCCCGGCACCGGCACGCCGGAGATCGGCGGGCTGACCACGCCGCAGGCGATGGAACTCATCCGGGCGCTGAAGGGGCTCAATATCGTGGGCTGCGATCTGGTCGAGGTCTCGCCGCCTTATGATACGAGTGGCAACACCGCGCTGGTGGGGGCGAATATCCTCTTTGAGCTGTTGTGCGTCCTGCCGGGCGTTGCGTATCGGTGAGGGTATGAACGCCTCCGGCGGGAGTATTTTCGGAAGGGTGAAACGCATGGTGCTTTGGGCTCTGATCGGGGTGATCGTTGCGGCGATGGCCTATGTGCGGCTGGCGCCCATTGATCCGGCGCGCTGGCATCAGCCGGTGGAGCGGGGGGAGACCTCCGATCTGGCAGGCGGTGCGGTGCGGGTGATCCCGGCGGAGGAGGGGACCCTGCAGGCCGTGGATCAGGTGATGCGGGCCCTGCCGCGCACGCAGGTGCTGGCGGGATCGGTTACGGAGGGGCATATCACCTATGTGACGCGCTCGGCGGTCTTCGGATTTCCGGATATGACGACGGTGGAGCTGCGGGATGGCGAGATCCGGATGTTTGCGCGGCTGCGGTTCGGAGCGTCAGATCTGGGCGTCAACCGCAAACGACTGGAAGGCGTGATCGCCGCCGTCCAGTGACGACGACAGGCAGCCTTCTTGCACTTCGCGCCACATCGGGACATTCAGCGACATCTGACATTGGGCCATGAACATCCGCCCGTCCACTTGCAGGCAGATGGTCTGACCGAGTTCGATGCGGCCCCCGGATTTATCGGTACAGTAGCACTCGACCGTCTTGCCGCTGGGGCTGGTGACATCGGCGAGGCCGGGCAGGGCGGTGCAGATCAGAAGCAGGCTTAGTCGTTTCATCGCGATACTTTAGCATGGCTGCGGGCCTTGACCAAAGCCTTTCAATATTGGACAGACGCAGAATGATCCCTGTTCAGCAATTGCATCAAATTACAGCACGGTTCGAGTATCTGGAGGCCGCCATGGCGGCAGGCGATGCGTCGGCGGATATTGCGGCGCTGGCGAAGGAGTATTCCGACCTGCGGCCCGTGGTGGAACAGATCACGGCCTATCAGCGGCTGCTGAGCGATCTGGACGAGGCGCGGGAGATGCTGGCCGACCCGGATATGGCGGCGCTGGCCGAGGAGGAATTGCCGCGGCTGAAACAGGCGCTGCCCGAGGCGGAGGCGGCGCTGCAGCTGGCGCTGTTGCCGCGGGACAAGGCGGATGCGAAGCCGGCGATGCTGGAGATCCGGCCCGGGACGGGGGGCGATGAGGCGGCGCTCTTTGCCGGGGACCTGATGCGCATGTATCAGCGCTATGCCGAGGGCAAGGGGTGGACGTTTGACATCATCGAGCTGCAGGAGACCGAGCTGGGTGGGGTGAAGGAGATGGTGGCCCATATCAAGGGCCAGGACGTCTTTGCACGGCTGAAATTCGAAAGCGGGGTGCACCGGGTGCAGCGGGTGCCGAGCACCGAGAGCGGCGGGCGCATTCATACCTCGGCGGCGACGGTGGCGGTGCTGCCGGAAGCCGAGGATGTGGACATCCAGATTGACGCGAATGATCTGCGCATCGACACCATGCGCTCCTCCGGCGCGGGCGGGCAGCATGTGAACACCACCGACTCGGCGGTGCGGATCACCCATTTGCCGACGGGCCTCGTGGTGACGAGTTCGGAGAAATCGCAGCACCGCAACCGTGAGATCGCGATGCAGGTGTTGAAGGCGCGGCTCTATGATCTGGAGCGCAGCCGGGTGGACAGTGAACGCTCGGCGGATCGGGCAGCGCAGGTGGGCTCGGGCGACCGGTCCGAGCGCATACGGACCTATAACTTCCCGCAGGGGCGGATGACGGATCATCGGATCAACCTCACGCTCTACCGCCTCGATGCGGTGATGCAGGGGGATTTGGATGAGATCGTGGACGCGCTGACCGCCGATGCGCAGGCGCGGCTGATGGCGGAGATGGGCCAGGAAGGGCTGGGCACGTGACCGCCGCCGAAGCGATGGTGGCCGCCATGGCGCGGCTGCGCGCGGCGGGTGTGCCCGACCCGGCGCGGGATGCGCGGGTGCTGCTCGCCCATGCGGCCAAGGTGGACGCAGCGCGGGTGACGCTGATCGCGCCGGAAGACATCGCGCCGGAGATCGCGGAGCGCTATGACAATCTGGTTGCCTTGCGCGCCGTGCGGGTGCCGGTCTCCCAGCTGATCGGTGCGCGGGAGTTCTATGGCCGGTCCTTCGAGATCAGCCGCGATGTGCTCGACCCGCGCCCCGAAACCGAGGCGCTGGTCGAGGCGGCGCTGTCGGAGCCCTTTGACCAGGTTCTGGATCTCGGGACTGGCTCGGGGTGTATTCTGGTGACGCTGCTGGCCGAACGACCGCAGGCGCGGGGCGTTGGTGTGGATCTGTCGGAGGCCGCCTGCCTGCATGCAAGCGCCAATGCCGCGCGCCACGATGTGGCCGACCGCGCCCGCATCCTGCAATCGGACTGGTTCGAGGCCGTCGAGGGGCGCTATGACCTCATCGTGGCGAACCCCCCTTACCTCGCGGCGGAGGAAATGGGCGCGGTCCAGCCCGAGTTGCGGGACCATGAACCGCGCCTTGCCCTGACCGATGAGCAGGACGGTTTGTCGGCCTACCGCGTCATCGCGGCACAATCACAAGGGTACCTGAGCGCGGCGGGTCGCGTTCTGGTTGAGATCGGCTGGCAGCAGGGGCAGGACGTCACGGCGATCTTCCGCGCGCAAGGCTGGGCGGAGGTGGCGATTCTCCCCGATCTTGGCGGGCGTGACCGGGTGGTTTCCGCCGCGAAACCGGGGTGATATGGTCTGAAAACGCAGGAAAAAACCACAAATCTGTGTAAAAGTCACTCTTACCCCTTGCGACAAGGCGGGCCGCGTGCTTATTCAAAGATGTTGCAGCGGAGGATGCCTGTCCAAGGCGGCCCCGCGCGGCGTTAAGCCCAACATGTCGACACGCCGGATACCCCAACCTGACATCGCGTATCCGGCCATACGATCCACAGCACGAAGGCTGAGCGAGCTTCATGAAATCATCGAGATCCCGGTCCCGCTCCAAGGGCAACCGTAACCGGTCACAAGGCAATCAGGGTGGGAATGTCGTCAACCGCGTGTTCGACAGCTCCGGCCCCGAGGGCAAGGTGCGCGGGACCCCGCAGCAGATCATCGAGAAGTACAACCAGCTCGCCCGCGACGCGCAGCTGAGCAACGATCGGGTCGCGGCGGAAAACTTCCAGCAGCACGCGGAGCATTACACGCGCCTGCTCTCGGAGGCGCAGCGTGAGATCGAGGCGCGCCGGGAAGAGCAGGAGCGGCAGAACCGCGAACGCCAGGCCGAGCGGGATCGCGAGCGCGCCGAACGCCAGGAGCGCGAGGCCAATCAGGCGGTCGACAAGGGCGCGCAACCCCAGCCGGATGTGGGGGAGCAGGATGGCGAGAGCAACCTGGTCGAGACCCCGGAGAGCCAGCCCAAGCCCAAGCGCGCCCCGCGCCGCAAGCCGCGACCGAAACCGGAAAAATCGGAGGCCGACCAGCCGGGCGGTGACGACGCGCCGAAGGCGGCGGAATAGAGACCGGATGACCCCGCTGCGGCGGGGTTTTTCATGTCTGGGCCACAGCGCGGGCGAGCGCGCAGAACCCCTCCAGAGAAATCTGCTCGGCCCGGTCGGTGGGTTTCAGTCCGGCGGCGATCAGCCGGTCCTCGATATCGGGTGCGACGCCTTTCAGCGCGGCGCGAAGCATCTTGCGGCGCTGGTTGAAGGCGGCGGCAACGACGCGGCTCAGCACATCCGCCTCTGCGGGAAACCGGGGTTCGGGCAGGGCTGTGAGATGCACGACGCTGCTGGAGACTTTGGGCGGCGGGGTGAAGGCCTCGGGCGGCAGTTGCATCGCAATCCGCGCCTCGGCGCGCCATTGCGCCAGAATCGCGAGGCGGCCATAGGCCTTGCTGCCGGGCTGGGCCACGATCCGCTCGGCCACCTCACGCTGGAACATCAGTGTGAGGCTTTGCCAGAACGGCGGCCAGGCGGGCGGCGTGAGCCAGCGCACCAGCAGTTCGGTGCCCACGTTGTAGGGCAGGTTGGCCGCCACGCGGATGGGGGGCGTGAGATGCGCCGCCGGGTCGATCTCCAGCGCGTCACCCTCCAGCACGGTGAGGCGACCGGGGTAGGCGGCGGCGATCTCGGCCAGCGCAGGCCCGCAGCGCCGGTCCTTTTCGATGGCGAGCACGTGGCGCGCCCCTTCGGCCAGCAGCCCGCGTGTGAGCCCGCCCGGGCCCGGGCCGATTTCCAGCACGTCACATGCGGTCAGATCGCCGGCAGCGCGCGCGATCTTGGCGGTGAGGTTGAGATCGAGCAGGAAGTTCTGCCCCAGCGATTTGCGCGCCTGCAGATCATGGGTGCGGATGACCTCGCGCAGGGGGGGGAGGCTGTCGATGGTACCCATCTTCAGTGTTCCCCGAATATGCCCGCCGGAGGCGTCACCGGCTGGCCATCCGTGCCGCGAGCTTGATCGCCTCGATCATGCTGGTGGGGTTCGCCGTGCCGGTGCCTGCGATGTCGAAGGCGGTGCCGTGATCGGGGGAGGTGCGGATGAACGGCAGGCCAAGGGTCACATTGACGCCGCGGTCGAAGTCGAGCGTCTTGATCGGGATCAGGGCCTGATCGTGATACATGGCCACCGCCGCGTCATAGCGGCGCCGGGCGGCGGCGTGAAACATGGTGTCCGCCGGCAGCGGGCCCGTCACGGCGACCCCCTCGCGGCGCATCTCTGTGAGCAGTTCTGTGATCCAGTCCCGCTCCTCCCGGCCCATGGTGCCGCCTTCGCCCGCATGCGGGTTGAGCCCGGCGACGGCGATGCGCGGTGCGGGGATGCCGAAGCGATCCGTCAGGTCGCGGGCGGTGATCTCGATGGTCTCACGCAGCAGCGCCGGCGTGAGTGTTGCCGGCACCTCCTTGAGCGCAATGTGGATGGTGGCGGGCACCACGCGCAACTGGTCGGAGGCGAGCATCATCACGGCGCGCCGCCCGCCGCCTGCGAGGGCCGCGAGGTATTCGGTATGGCCGGGGTAGGCAAAGCCCGCGCCCTCGATCAGCGCCTGCTTGTGAAGGGGCGCGGTGCAGAGCGCGCTGGCCGCGCCGGTCTCAACGAGATCAACGCAGGCGGCGATCACGTCGATCACCCCCTGCGCATGGGCGGGGTTTGGCGTGCCGGGCGTTGCGGGGCCGGGAAAGGCGTGGGCCAGCACCGGCAGCGCGCGGGCGGACCAGGCGTGCGCGGCGTCGGGGTGGTCGATGACCTCATGCGGCGTGCCGTCCGGCAGGTGCCGCGGATCGCCCATCCAGACCATGGGCACGGTCTCTTTCAAGTGGGCCCAGGCGCGGGCGGCGATCTCAGGGCCGATCCCTGCCGGTTCGCCGCAGCTGATGACGACCGGCGCGGGCCGGGCGCTCATGGCGTGACGATACGGGCGTCGGCACGCAGCTGGTCGAGCAGGCTGTCCGCATAGGCGTTGATCCGGGCGGAGCGCAGGGAGTTGGCCACGTCCACGCGCGCCACATCCTGATTTACCTCGGCGGTGCGCCCGCAGAGCATCAGAAACACCAGGGTTTCGCCGTTGGCGCGGGTGAGCGCGGTGGAGACTTCGCCCGGATCGAGCTTGCTGAGCTCAAGGGCGATGTCCTGCGGGATGTCGCCGGGGGCCTTGCTGCCGCGCTCCAGCACCTCTTCGGGCTGGCCCTGGGCGATGCCGTAGAGATCATCGCAGACATCGACTTCGGCGCGCACCCGCGCCGCTGCGGCAAGGCCAGCCGGCGAGCGTCCGCCGGGGATGTAGTAGGCGGCGTATTCGATGGCGGCGAAGCTCCGTGTGGGCGCGCCGGTCTCCTGAATATCGCGCAGCTGGAACAGCGCGATGGCGTTCGGGATCGGCAGCGGATCGGTCACCTCGCCCGGCGCCAGCGACAGCAGGATCGGACGCAGCACAGGCGGCAGGTTGGTCAGCTCCTGCCAGGGCAGACGGCCTCCGGCCTCGCGCGTGGCCGTGGCGGAGTATTCACGGGCGTAGTTGGAAAATTCCTCGGTGGACTGGCTGGTGGCGATCTCCTGCGCAAGCTCCTCGACCGCCGCCCGCCGTTCGGGCGGGGCGGGGATGATGATTTCGGAGACCAGGACGCGGATGCCGGTGGTGCCGCCGGTCGACCCCAAAGCGCGGTCGATCTCCGCCTCGCTGACCTGGACCCGTGCGCCAAAACGTGCCCGGATCAGGTCGCGCCAGGCGACGCCCACCTCGACGAAGTCGCGGAAGGTTTCTTCGGCCACGCCCCCTTCGGAGAGCCGCGATATGAATTCCTCCGCGCTGAGATTGGCCCGGCCAGCGAATTCCTCCATGCCCTGCTGCAGGCCTTCGGGGCTGAGTTCGAAGCCGGACGCGGCGACGGCCTGGGACTGAAGCCGCTCGTTCACCAGCGTTTCGATGACATCGGCGCGACCGGACCCGGGGGAGTTCAGCAGCCGCAGGAAGGCGGTGCGTTGCTCGATCTCGTATTCTGTGACCACGTCGTCGTTGACGAAGACCACCGGGTCGAACAGCCCCTGCGCCAGGGCCGGTGCCGCGAAGGCCAGCCCTGCGGCCAGGGCGAGGATGGTTTTCAGTCTGCTCACTGCTGTCATCTTTGATCTACCCGCATGTTCTTGTGTAGGTCTCGGTACCCTTGCGGGCCGAGAAGCCCCGCAGTCCGATGGTTAAGCCCAAAGTGGTTGAGGGTTCAAGGCTTGAGGAGGTGGAGTAGCGCCGGTCGATGGAGAAGCCGACCGAGACGCATTCATTCTGATAGGTGACGCCGACGCCGGCGGTCGATGCGCGGCTGATGGAGATGTCATAGCGCCAGTCGGCGTTGGCGGTCCAGTGTTTGTCGACGCGGTAGGAGCCGTCGACGGCGATTTCGGCGATGCTCTGGTCGCGGTCTTCTCCCGGGTCGCTTTGCAGCCACAGGTAGCTGCCGCCGAGGGTGGTGCGCTGCCCGAAGTAATCTCCGCGGATCTCGGCTTTGGCGAAATCGAAATCCTCGTCAAACAGCGTGCGGGCGGTGAGCGTGAGCCCGTTCTGCCCGCTGATCTGCCCTGCGACCAGATAGTCGGAGGCGGTGCCGCCCAGTCCGGAGGTTTCGGTGAAGGCGGGGTCGGCATCCTGCCGCAGCACCTGGCCCAGCGTGAGCGAGGTGTCAAAACCGTCCGGGTCGAACCTGGCCCAGTTGACGCCGAGCGCGATGGTGCGCCCACGCTCGCGCCTGTCGGGCTCGGGAAAGCGCGAGAGCGAGGTGAGGTTGCCGCCATCGAATTCGACGCGGGTGCTCTCTTCGTTGGGCACGTCGATCTGGTCGCCGCCGACCCATCCGACCTGGAAAATCGGTTCGAGAAACTGGGTCACTCCGCCCGCACCGCTGCGCACCATCGGGTAGCGCAGGGCGACAGCGCCGCGCGGGCTGATCTGGGACTGGGTCTGCGGGACCGAACTGTCCTGCGTCACGTTGAAGAGATCCGTGGTCAGCCCGAGCGTCACATCGGCCCGGAGCCCGGCGCCGAGCGTCCAGCTGCGCAGCCAGTCCGCCTCGGCGCTGGCGCGCGAAACGTCGCGGCCCAGGATATCGTCATCGGAATAACGGTAGTGGCTGTGCGCATTCAGCGCCAGCCGCAATTCACCGCCGAGGCGTTGGGGGAAATAGCGCGCTTCATAGATGCCGTCGGCCACCAGCGTGGGCAATTCCGCGTTCACATCTTCCTCGCGCAGGGACTTGAAGGCGATGAGCCCGCCGGAGATGTATTCATCGCGCCGCGCCCGGCTGATGGTGATGGCGCTGTCGAGCCGGTCCTTCCCGGAATAGTCGTATTGCGTGAGGTAGGAGTCGTCTGTTGTGACCTCGATGTCGAAGGTCAGCTTGAAGTCATTCTCCAGATCGAAACTGCCGTCGGCAAAGACGTAGCCGCGGGTGTCGCCGGGGCGCTCGTCGTCGCGGGAGATGGCGCCGTTGAATTCGATGCGACCCGTGCGGAAGGCCTGCCGGTAGCGCAGCTCCAGCGTGCGGGTGCCCGGCGCGATGTAGGGCGTCACCGTGAGGTCGCGGTCGGGCGCGATATTGATGAAATAGGGGATCTTGATCCCGAAGCCGAATTCCGTGTTCTGCCGGAAGCTTGGAAAGAGAAAGCCGGTGGCACGGTCCACGGTCGGGTCCGGCAGTCGCAATTGCGGAATGTAGAAGACCGGAATGTTGCGGATCAGGAACTGTGCGCCGTCGAAGTAAAGCTGGCGCTCCTCTTTGTCGTGCACGACCCGCCTGGCCCGGATCTGCCAAAGCGGCGGGCTGCCGTCCTCGCAGATCTGGCAGGAGGTGACGGCGGTCTTGTAGAGCTGGCTGTAGCGGCCGTTGACCCGCTGGATCTGTACCGCGGCAAGCTGCAGCTGCTGGTTCAGCACCATGCGCGCGCCGCGCAGCAGGCCGGTGCGCAGCGTGCCGTCGAGCTCGGCCGCGGAGGCCAGCACGGTGATCCCCTCACCGTCTTCCATGGTGATCGGGCCCGTGATCGTGAGCGCGCCGGTGCTGCGGTCATAGCGGATCTCGGAGGCGGTGATCCGCGTGGTGCCCTGGAAGGCCTCCACATTGCCGCGGGCGATCAGCTCTCGATCATTGGCGATGAAGAGCTCATCGGCAATCAGCACCGCCGGGGCGGAGGCGTCATCCTGTGCGGCGGTCAGGGCGGGGGTGAGCAGGCCCAGGGGCCAGATCAGAAACAGGAGGGCGCGCAGCAGGGGTCTCACGTGTCAGCCGTCCTCGGCATGCAGCAGCAGGCCCAGGGCCAGCAGCACCGCGGCGACCGGAGGGGCCCAGGCCGCAAGGTAGATGGGGATCTGGCCGTTTTCACCCAGGATCTGCGCAAAGCTACGAATGAAATACAATCCAAACCCCAAAAGCACCGCCGCGAGCACCGATATCCCGGTGCCCCCGAAGCGGGTATGCCGCATGGTGAAGGCGCTCGCAACAAGAACCATGGACATCAGGAACAGCGGGCGGGCAAGTTCCGATTGGAACCAGACGCGGTGCTGGCGCGAGGAAAACCCGGCCTGATCGAGTTGCGCGATGAATTCGGGAAGGCTCCAGATCGAGATCGCGCTGGGCCGTCCGAAACTGTCGCGAATGCGGTCGAGGGTGAGCGTCGTGGGGATGGTGTATTCGGTGTGATACTCCGCGTTGGCCTCGGCGTTGGTGCCGGCCTGCAGCGGCCAGAGCTTGACGTTGCTCAGCACCCATCCGCCTGCCTCGAGCGTGGCACTTTCGGCAGCGATCCGCTGTACGGGGCCGCCACCGGGCGCGTAGGAGAGGAAGGTCACATCGTAGAGCGTCGAGGCGTCGGCGTTCGACCGCCAGGCGCGGATCACCGTCTGCCCATCGGCGCCGCCCTGGCGCAGCCAGAGCCCTTCGCCGGAGATCGACAGGGTAGAGGCGCCGCCCGTGCGGTAGCTTTCGGAGAGCTCGCTGTAGCGTTTGGAGGTGCCGGCCACGATGGGGTTGAGCATGGTGACCGCAAGCCCTCCGATGATCAGTGCGACGACCACGGGCGCGATCAGGGCGCGCAGGGCCGAGCGGCCCGCGGCGCGTGTTGCCACCAGTTCGGAGGAGCGGGCGAGCCCCACGAACAGCACGATCGTAGCCAGGATCATGATCAGCGGCAGGATCTCGTTCACCGTCTCGGGCGCCTTGAGCAGGGTCAGCCCCACGATGCGCCCGAAGCTGACATCGAGATCGCTGAAATCGCCCGCCTGATCCACCAGGTCGATGAGCGCGACGAGTGAGAACAGCACGAGGGTCAGAACGAGGAAGCTCGTCAGAAAGCGCCGGGCGAAGTAGACATGCAGGATCATGCCGTGGCCTCCCCGGCGGGCTGTGTGCGGCGGCGGCGCCTGCGGGGGCGGGCGACGTACCACAGCATGCCGACAGAGAGCAGCGCGCCGATCACGGTTGGCAGGTAGAGCAGCGGCCACAGGCGCGCGTCGCCCCGCACCGGATTTTGAAATGTGGACCCCAGGCCGTCGATCATCAGCAAGAGCCCGAAGGCCACGACGACCTCGCGCCAGACGCCGAAGCGCGAATAACCGCCCACCAGCAGGGTGGTGAAGCCGATCATCGCCGCCACCACGCAGAACAGCGGCTCGGCGAAGCGGGTGTGGAACTCCTCGGCGATGTCACCGATCCGCTGGCGGGCCTCTTTGGCGAGGGGGTCCCAGGGGGTCATGAGGCGCCATGTCGTGATGTTCTGCGCCCGCTGCACCTGGGAGGCATCGTTGCGGACCAGCGCGCTGATGTCGAAGGAGAAGTCCCGGAACTTGGCGGTTGAGAGGCGGTTGGTCTCGGTGCTGAGCCGCTGCGCCATCCCGTCCAGCATGATCAGCGTCGTGATGTTCTGATTGCGCAGCAGGTAGGCTTCGGCGGCGTTGTAGATCACGCCCTCTTCGGGCTTGCGCCGGTCCGACAGGAAGACGTCGCGGAGCACGCCGTCCTCGGTGATTTCGCGCGCATAAAAGGTCACCGCCTGGGAGGGATGCAGGAAGGTGCCTTCGGTCAGCAGCCGCGAGGTGGCGTTCTGCGAGATCTCGGTCTCGCGCTCGTTGAGTTGCTGCAAGGCGAGGGGCAGCAGGATGTGGTGCAGCATCGAGGCCATCAGGAAGACGATCATGCCGAAGACCAGGACGGGCCGGGCCAGCCGGTATGGGCCGGAGCCCGTCGCCTGCATCACCGTGAGCTCGCTTTCGTTGTTCATGCGGTTGGTGACATAGACCGCGGCGGCAAAGGCGGAGATCGGCAGGATCGTGGTCACCAGCTTGGGCAGGCCAAGCGCGGTGAACTCCAGAAACACCAGGGCCGACTGGCCGTCGCCGATCAGCCGGTCGAAGAGCACGACGGCCTGGTTGATCCAGAAGACGGCGACGAGGACGAGGGAGAAAAACCCAAACAGCACCAGCAGTTGCGACAGCATATATCTGTCGATCTTGCGCACCGGGTCCCCCTTCGGTTTTTGCCTGCTTTGTTATGAGCGACGATAGACCAAACTGCGGGGCTGTAAAACTGCTATCTGGTCTTTGGGCAAGGAGCGCGCTAGGTCGGGGGGACACCCCATTTGGAAAGGCTCTTCTCATGACCACGCCCACTGCCGTCACCTTCAGCGAAACCGATATCGACCGTCTGGGGGATCACGCGGGGCGGATCGGCCTGATCGTCGACGCTGCGGGGCGTCTCGATGTGGCGGGGCGCCGGGTCAACCGGCTTTGCAAGGGGGCGCTGAAGCGGGCGCTGGAGGCGCGGGTCGAGGCCGGGTTCAAGGAGGGCGACAGCCTGACCCTGGCCTATCCGGCGGGGATGGCGGCGGAGGCGGTCGATGTGATCTGCCTCGCGCGCAATGCCGCGGAGATCCCTGCGCGCCATGCGGGCGCTCTGCTTGGACAGAAGCGCGGCAAGGCGGATCTGTTGCTTGTCGCCGGTGCGCTGCGCCGGGCGGCCTGGGTTGTGCAGGGTGCTGTGCTGCGCGACTATTCCTTCCGGGATCACAAGACCTCCGGCGAGGTGCCGGAGGGGGCCATCGAGGTCATGGCGAACGATCCCGCGGCGGTCGAGGAGGCGGTCGCGCCCTTGCTGGCGGTGGCTGACGGAACATTCATGGCCCGCGATCTGGTCAATGAACCGGCGAATATCCTGACCACCACCACGTTCGCCGACCGGCTTACGGAGATGACCGCGCTGGGGCTGAAGGTCGAGGTGCTGGAAGAGGACAAGCTGGAAGAGTTGGGGCTGCGTACACTGCTGGCGGTCGGGCAGGGCTCTGCGAGCCCGTCCAAGGTGGTTGTCATGCAGTGGGACGGCGGTGCGGACGACGCGGCACCGCTGGCGCTTGTCGGCAAGGGGGTGGTTTTCGACACCGGCGGGATCAGTCTGAAGCCGGCGGCGGGCATGGAAGACATGACCATGGATATGGGCGGTGCGGGCACCGTGGCCGGCGTGATGCGGGCACTGGCGCTGCGCAAGGCCAAGGCCAATGTGGTGGGCCTCGTCGGGCTGGTGGAGAACATGCCCTCGGGCACCGCGATCCGGCCCGGCGATGTGGTGAAATCCATGAAGGGCGACACGGTCGAGATCCTCAACACCGATGCGGAGGGGCGTCTCGTGCTCTGCGACGTGATGTGGTATGCGCAGGAGCGGTTCGAGCCCGCCGGTGTGATTGATCTCGCGACGCTGACCGGGGCCATCATTATCGGGCTCGGGCATGAGAACGCAGGTGTCTTTTCCAATGACGACACGCTCTGCAACGCCTTCCTGAAGGCGGCGGACGCCGAGGCGGAGGGCGCCTGGCGCATGCCGCTGGGGCAGGCCTATGACGACATGCTGAAATCGCCCATCGCGGATATGAAGAACATCGGCGGGCGGCCCGGCGGCTCGATCACCGCCGCCCAGTTCCTGCAGCGATTCATCAAGGAGGACATGCCCTGGATCCATCTGGACATCGCCGGGGTGGCCTCGCTCAAGTCCCCCAGCAAGCTGGCGCCCAAGGGGGCCACGGGCTGGGGCGTGCGCGCGCTGGACCGGCTGGTCGCGGATATGTTTGAAAAAGGCTGAGCCCGTGGGCGCGGCGCTCTTTTACCATCTGACCCGGCGGCCGATGGAGCAGACGCTGGCGATGCTGCTGGGAAAGGCGCGGGGCGCGGGCCTGCGGGTCGTTGTGCGAGGCACTGATCTCGCGCGTCTGGGCTGGCTCGACGAAAAGCTCTGGCTGGGTGCGGAAGAAGGGTTTCTGCCGCATGGGCTGGCGGGCGGGCCGCATGACGCGCTGCAGCCCATTCTGCTGACCACGGGGCAGGAGGTACCGAATGGTGCGGCCTGCCTGATGACGGTGGATGGTGCGGCGGTCGACGCGGATGAGGTGGCGCGGATGCAGCGGGTCTGCGTGCTGTTCGACGGCAATGATGCGGCGGCTTTGGAGACGGCGCGGGCGCAGTGGCGCAGGCTCAAGGACGCGGGGGCTGCGGCGCAATACTGGTCGGAGGAGAGCGGGCGCTGGGAGATGAAGGCGGAAACCGGCGGGGCGGTGGCCTGAAGCCCACCGAACCTGCCGGAGGCCGGGCGGTTTGACGCAGGAGTGAGACGCCCGGATGGCCTTTGACGGTCGCGCCGCAGGCAACCAGACTTAGCGCGTGAGTGTCAGTTCCCCGCCTGAAATCTCGATCTTGCCCCAGCGCTGCAGGTAGGTCATGCCGAGAAGGCTTTGCGACATCTCTCCGCTGTTCACAACCGCGGGGATGTTGGTGTCGGTGGCGGGGCCCAGGGTCAGCCTGTCGAGCCGGACGGGGGCGGTGCGCACCTCGCCATTGGCGGTCATGGCGCGGCCCGTGTAGTCCAGCGCATCCGGGTCGAGCCCGGCGGCGGCGGCGTCTTCACGGGTCAGCACCAGCATGGTGGCGCCGGTGTCGAGCACGAAATCGACAGGTGCGCCGTTCACCTCCGTGCGGATGTAATAGTGCCCGTCTGGGCTGCGCGGCACGACGATCTTGCCCTGATCGGCGAAGACGGCCTGCTGCGGCTGCACGGTCTGTCGGATGTCGTCCCAGAGACCATAGGCCGCAATCACACCGAGAAAGATCAGGCCCCAGATGGCGACCTGTTGCAGCAGCTTGTTCGTGGAGAGACGGTTCTGGGCAAAGAACCAGGTACAGACCATCAGCCCCAGAATGATGAGGTAGATCAGCCGGCCGGTGTCGTAACCATCCATGGTGCGCTCCTGCGATTCCTACAGTCAATATAAGCAGGCGCGGGCCGAAATCACCCCGGGCCGGGGCCGAAGCCGAAGGCGCTGAGCCCGTCGAGGACGAATTGCACCGACAGGGCGGCGAGCAGCATGCCGAGCAGGCGGGTCACCACGGTCACGCCGGTTTTGCCGAGCGCGCGTTCGATCAGCCCGCTGGCGAGGAAGAAGGCCAGCACGATCAGCATCACGACCCCTGTGGCGCCGAGTACGTGCAGGGTGCCCTCCAGCCCCGGGCGCTGGCCCATCAGCAGGATCACCGAGGCGATGGCACCTGGCCCCGCGATCAGCGGGATCGCGAGCGGGAAGACGGAGGGGTCATCGTGGTCTTCCTCCTGCTTGTCCTCGCGGCGTTTGGTGCGCCGTTCGAAGAGCATATCCAGGGCCGTGAGGAAAAGCAGAATGCCGCCCGCCACCCGGAAGGCGGGCATGGAGATGCCGATGAAGGCCAGCAGAGCTTCGCCAAAGGCCGCGAAGGCCAGCAGGATGACGATGCCCACTGCCGTTGCGCGCAGGGCGATGCGCCGCCGGGCGGCGTCGGTCATGCCTTGTGTGAGTGCGACGAAGAGCGGCGCGAGGCCGATGGGGTCGATCACCACGAACATGGTCACGAAGGCGGTGATGAAGAAGGCCGTGTCCATGATCAGCAGCAGATCGGGGCGGCGCCCCAACCCTCCGCAGATGCGCGCCCGGACGACATATTGGTCATGCGGCCTCGGCCTTCTCCAGTTTTTCCAGCGCGCTCATCCACAAGGTCTCGGCGCGCTCCAGCGCCTCCATCACTTCGGCGTATTTGCGGTTCCAGACCTCCAGCTCGCCCGCCTTGGTGTCTTCGTAGAGCGCGGGGTCGGCCAACTTTTTGGCCAGCTTGTCGCGCATTTCGTTGAGTTTTTCCACGCGGGCTTCGGACTTGCGCGTTTCGGACCTCAGGGCGAGGAGTTCGTCGCGGCTGGCGCGTTTCGGCTTGGGCGCGGCGGGTGTCTTGGCCGGCTTGTTGGCAGGCTTGTCGGCGCTCAGCAGCATCTTGCGGTAGGCTTCGAGGTCGTCGTCATAGGGCGTCACGGTGCCGTTCGACACCAGCCAGAGCCGGTCGGCCACCATGGAGAGCAGGTGCATGTCGTGGCTGACGAGGATCACGGCGCCGGAATAGGCGGTGAGCGCCTCGACCAGCGCCTCGCGGCTTTCGATGTCGAGGTGGTTGGTGGGCTCGTCGAGGATGAGCAGGTGCGGGGCGTGGAGGGTGGCGAGCAGCAGTGAGAGCCGGGCCTTCTGACCACCCGAGAGGCGGCCCACTTCGGTTTCGGCCTGTTCCGGACCAAGCCCGAAGCCGGCCAGCTGCGCGCGCAGTTTCGACGGCATGACGCCGGGACGGGCGGAGATCATGTGCTGCAGCGGGGTTTCATCGACATGCAGCTCCTCCACCTGATGCTGGGCGAAGAAGCCGATGCGCAGCTTGCGGGACTGCACCGATTTGCCGGCCATCAGCGCGAGGCGGCCCGAGAGCAGCTTGGACAGGGTGGATTTGCCCTGGCCGTTCTTGCCGAGCAGCGCGATGCGGTCGTCCTGGTCGATGCGCAGGTTCAGCCGGCTCAGCACGGGCGTGTCGGCGTACCCTACGGCGCCGCCTTCCAGCGAGATGATCGGGGGCGACAGCTCTTCGGGTTCGGGGAAGCTAAAGACGCGCTTGGCCGCCTGCTCGGGGCTGGCGATCATGTCCATCTTTTCCATCATCTTGAGCCGGGACTGCGCCTGTTTCGCCTTGGAGGCCTTGTAGCGGAAGCGGTCGACGAAGGCCTGCATATGCGCCCGCCGGGCCTGCTGTTTCTTGGCCATGGCGGCCTGCACCGCACGCTGTTCGGCGCGCTGGCGGGCGAACTGATCGTAGGGGCCCTGGTAGAGGGTGAGCTTGCGATCCTCCAGATGCAGGATCGCGCCGACGGCCCGGTTCAAGAGCCCCCGGTCGTGGCTGATGATGATCACGGTATGGGGATATTTGGCGAGATAGGCCTCGAGCCAGAGCGCGCCTTCGAGGTCGAGATAGTTGGTGGGTTCGTCAAGCAGCAGCAGGTCCGGCTGGGCAAAAAGGACGGCGGCAAGCGCCACGCGCATCCGCCATCCGCCCGAAAAGTCGGAACAGGGCTTCTGCTGGTCGGCGTCGTCGAAGCCGAGACCTTTCAGGATGCTGGCCGCGCGGGCCTCTGCGGACCAGGCGTCGATGTCTGCGAGCCGGGTCTGCACCTCGGCGATGCGGGTGGGGTCCGTCGCGGTTTCGGCTTCGGCCAGCAGGGCGGCGCGCTCGGTGTCGGCTTCCAGCACCGTGTCGAGCAGGGAGGTCGCCGAGGACGGCACCTCCTGCGCCACGCCACCGATCCGGGCGCGGCTCGGCAGGGAAAACGCGCCACCATCGAGGGTCAACTCGCCGCGAATGATCCGGAAGAGCGTGGTCTTGCCGGCGCCGTTGCGCCCCACCAGGCCGACCTTGTGGCCATCGGGAATCACGGCGCTCGTCTCCTCAAACAGAGGGCGCCCTTCGACCGCGTAGCTGATGTTGGAAATCCGTAGCATGGGCGGGGTGTGCCGCATCCCCGGCCTTGCGTCAATCGCCGCTTTTCATGCCCGATTGCGCGTGATAGGTGGGCCGCGAAATTCAAGGCGTCAGGGGCTGCGGCCCGGCGCGAAACGACAAGCGGAGACTTCCATGGCCCTCGAGCGGACTTTCTCGATCATCAAACCCGATGCCACGCGGCGCAACCTGACCGGCAAGATCAATGCCAAATTCGAAGAGGCGGGTCTGCGGATCGTGGCGCAGAAGCGCATCCACATGACCAAGGCGCAGGCCGGTGTGTTCTATGCCGTGCATGCGGAGCGGCCGTTCTATGATGAACTGTGCGACTTCATGGCCTCCGCGCCGGTGGTTGTGCAGGTGCTGGAAGGGGAAGGCGCCATTGCCAAGAACCGCGAAGTGATGGGCGCAACCAATCCTGCGGATGCAGCCCCGGGCACGATCCGCGCTGAATTCGCCGAAAGCGTGGGCGAGAATTCCGTGCATGGGTCTGATGCGCCCGAGACGGCGGCGATCGAGATCGCCTATTTCTTCTCGGGGCTTGAATTGGTCGGCTGATGCCAACCGGCTATCGTCTGGAAAGGGGCCTCTGTGCGCAGGGGCCCTTTTTGCATCAGGACGGTGCGCGCACGCCGATCTGATCCATCATCTGTTCGAAGGCATCGCGGTCGGCGTCGAAGGACGAGGATTTGATCGCATCGAATCGTTTGCGAAGGGCCGTCTTCTCGGCGCCCTTGCAGTCGTTCCAGGGCCGGTTCTGCAGCGCCATGACGAGCACATAGTAGCCGATGAAATGCGGCTTCATCCCGGATTGCAGCATCCGCGCATAGGCTGCATCGGCGCCGATCTTGCGCAACTCCTCGGCGGAAGTGATGCCCGCGCGGTTACAGGCCGCCTCATAAGCGGGGCCGAGATTGCGGATTGAGGACACCGGGTTGGACATGGGGCAAGATTATGCCGTCCCGCCCGCCTGTGTCACTCCGCAAACGGCACTAGATGCTGGCGTAGTCCGTGATCGGCGGGGGCGGTGGGGGCGAGGCCTCCTTCTGGCCCTGTTCCTGGGGCTTGGGCGCCGGCTTTGGCTGTTCTTTGGTCATAACACCTATCCTGATTACAAAGCACGACGGGTGCCGCACCTGTCAGCAGCCTGCGAGGCGTTCCTGCCGATGACGCGGCGCCAACATGACCAGAGTAGGGCGTTTGGATTTAAACTTAATGAAGGGAGCGGCGCAGCCCCGCGCGGTGCCGGACGAGGCCGCGCCCGTGCGGCTGCGCGTGCTCAGCTCTCCGGCAGCCGAAGGGGGTTCGCCGGGTCCGTGCTGGTGAGGTGCATTTCTGTGGGCTGCGCGTGCCCGATGCCGGCGTTGAAGATGAACCGCTTGAGCAGTTCGGTCTGGAACTCGAATTCGCGCGCCCGCTCGGAAAAGCCGCGGGGCAGACGCTGTTTCGCGTCAACCTGCGCATATTCCAGATCGTGGCACATGTTCAGCAGCGGCAGGCAGATGTCGGCCAGCACGTTGGTGGCCAGACGTTCGGCATGGTTGGCGTAGGGCTCTTGCAGGCCGATGTTGGACAGAAAGGCGTTGTTCAGCGTGCCCATGAATTCCTTGAACCGGAAGATGGCGTTGCGGACCCCATCCTTGACTTCCATGATCAGGATATGTGCGCCGCAGAGCACCAGCCCCGGCAGTTCCACGAGGAACTCGGGCAGCGACAGAACCTGCGTGCCGTCCGGAACGGAGGCAAGGCATTTGCGCAACGCATGTGCGAGCCGCGGCTCCAGCACATCGTCGATATCGTCGGATCCTTGAAATGAGACACGATTGCGAAACCCGCGCCCCAGCATCTCGGACGAGCGGAACAAAATGGTCTTGTCGTCCTTGACCATGAGGTTGAAGGTCAGGACGCGGTCGGACAAATCGGATGGCAAAGGCACGACGTTTGTATGTTCTGTCATGTCATCTATCCACGAATAGCAATCAATGGCCAAAGGGTGCCGCAAAAAGCGTAGCCAAGTGTAAACGCACCGTACGGTGCCCGTTGCGCATCGGATAGAGAAATAATAGGCACATCGATATCTTTCGGTTGAATCTATGGCACCATCGTTCATAGATTGCAACCAAGGGTTGCTCTTGCGCACTGCTCACCCAGACCGCGCGACGGCGATATGGGTGACCATCGCAGGTGGGAGTGCGGTTTTGGACGGTGCAGACACAGAAGAGTTAACCATTATCGGAATCGGGTCGTCAGCCGGAGGGCTTGAGGCGATCCGCGAGTTGGTTGCGACGCTGCCCACGGATCTGCAGGTGGCCTATGTGGTCGTGCAGCACATGTCGCCGCATCACAAGAGCCTGATGACCGAGCTGGTGGCGCGCCAGACCAGCCTGGTCGTCCGTGATGTGATCCATGGATCGGTTCCGGAGCCGAACGTCATTTACGTCACACCGCCGAAGACAGATGTCGTCTATGAGGACGGCAAGCTCAATCTGGTGGATCCGAGCCACGAGGTGGCCTCGCCCAAGCCGTCCGTGGATCGGTTCCTTTTGAGCCTTGCGGACGGGCATGGAGAGAAATCCATGGCGATCATCCTGTCGGGCACCGGGACCGACGGCGCCTATGGCGTGCAGGCGATTCGCGAGGCCGGCGGCATCACCATCGCGCAGGACACCGAGAGCGCGAAGTACGACGGGATGCCGATGGCGGCGATGCAGACGGGCTGTGTCGATCTGGTTTTGCGCCCCTTCGAGATCGGCACGCATCTGCAGAAGATCCTGACCTCGCCGCGGGACTTCGACGCGTTTCGCCAGGAAGCCTCCGAGAAAAGCCCGGCGTCGGATCTGCTGCAGATCCTGCTGGCGCGCACGCGGGTGGACTTTCGCGAATACAAGCAGACCACCATCAACCGGCGCATCGAGCGGCGGATGATCGCGCTGGGCATCGAAAACCACGAGGAATACACGCAGTTCTGCCGGGTCAATCCAAATGCGGTGGATGCGCTCTTCAAAGACTTGCTGATCTCGGTCACGCGGTTCTTCCGCGACAAGAGCGAGTTCGAAGCGCTCAAGGAGCTGTTGCCGGGCCTGCTGAAGAAGAAGACCAACGCTCCCTTCCGGGTCTGGATTGCGGGCTGTGCGACCGGGGAAGAGGCCTATTCCATCGCGATCCTGCTGTGTGAGGCGCTGGGCGGCGCGAAGGTGCAGCTCAAGGATCATGTGCAGATCTTCGCGACGGACATCGACAAGGAGGCGCTCGAGGTCGCGCGCAAGGGCATCTATGGGATGGCGGCGCTGAACGACATTCCGAAGAACCTCGCGGATCAGTACTTCATTCAGCAGAACGACGGCATCCGGGTGATCGACTCGTTGCGCTCGGCCATCCTGTTTTCGGATCACAACGTCTGCCAGGACCCGCCGTTCCAGAAGGTGGACCTGCTCTGCTGCCGCAACCTGCTGATTTATTTTGGCAATACGCTGCAGCACAAGGTGATGTCGCGATTCCATTACGCGCTGACCGAAAGTTCGCTGATGTTTCTTGGGACGGCGGAGACGGTGGCGGGCTCGGACGAGCTCTTCATCCAGGACAGCCAGTCGGCCCATATCTACCGCCGCCGCTCGATCCGCCGCTCGGAACACACGCCCTTCTCCAATGCCCGTACGGTGCCGCAGTCACGCAAGATCGTGCCTGCCACGACAACGAGCCCCGCGCCCGGCTATTCGACGGATCGGCAGATGTTCGAGGCGCTGGCGCTGGCGCTTGGCAAGAATTCGGTTCTGGTCACCGACGAATACTCCATCGTGCGGATTTACGGCAATGTGAGCCCGTTCATCGAGATGAACGAGTCCAGCAATCTCAAGATGCACATTGACCTCTTGCGCCGTCCGTTCCGGGAAGAAGCGCGCAGCCTCGTCACGCTGGCGCTGAAGAACGGCGAACACCGGTCCGGCGTGCGGCATCTGCTGGCTGAGGACGATGACGCGGAGATCCGGCTGGACGTCTATCCGATCATTGCGCGGGACATCAACGAGCGGGCGGCGCTGGTGGTCTTCAGCGAGGTGCAGGTCGATCGCTCCAAGGGCAAGGAGACCAAGCCCAACGCCGATGGGGAGGCGTTCGAAAGCGACCGCATCCGACTGCTCGAAGACGAGGTGGCGACCACGCGCGAGGCGCTGCAGCAGACCATCGAGGAGCTGGAGACCTCGAACGAAGAGCTGCAATCGCTGAACGAGGAGTTGCAGTCAACCAATGAGGAGCTGCAGGCGACCAACGAGGAGCTCGAAACCTCAAACGAGGAGCTGCAGTCCACCAACGAAGAGCTGATCACCGTCAACGAAGAGTTGCAGGTGACGGCAGCGGAATTGAGCGGTCGAACGGGTGAGCTGATGTCCGTGCTGGAAACCGCGCCCTTGGCCATCATGGTGCTGGACACGGCGCTGCAGATCAGCCAGGCGACCAACGCCGCGGCGGAGATGTTCGGGCTCACGCGGCCTGTGTCCAACCCGCACATCAGCCAATGTGTCTTGCCGGAGAATTGCCCGTCGCTGGCGCCGATCTGCAATGAGACGTTGAAGCTGGGCGAGCCGATCTCGCGGGAATTCACTTCGAGCGGTGCGCGGTACAAGCTGACATGCTCGCCCTTCTTCGACATGCGCGGGCAGATGAAGGGCTCGACCATGGTTGTGTCGGAGTTCCCGGGACTGGCGCAGGAGCTCGATCTGATTCTTGATCATGCAGAGATCTACATGCTTAACCGGGCCTCGGACGGCACCATCCTGCGGATCAGCGAGAAATCCGCCAATGTTCTTGGCACCACGCGGCAGAAGGCGGAAGGCCACAACTTCGCCAAGCTGATCGGCAAGGACGCCGCGAAAGACTATCAGGCGCGCGATGAGGCGCTGATGAAAAGCGAGTCGGGCCGGATCAGCGACGTCAGCGCGCTGGTCTCCCAGGAAGACGGCAAGCGGTACTGGATGAGCACGGAGAATTTCGTCTTTGCCGATCCTTCTCTGAACAGCCGGTCCATCTATTCTGTCGGCACGGATATCACCGAGATCATCGAGGCGCGGGATGCAGCCGAGGAGTCAGTGGTTCAACTCGAACTTCTGCAGAACCTCGCCAAGATCGGGTATTGGTCGCTGGAGGTGGAGACAGGCCAGATCTACTGGTCATCGGAGGTGTGCCGGATCCACGGTGAAGATCCAGGGTTTGCGCCGAAGGATCTCGAAAGCGGCTTGTCGTATTACCACCCCGATGATCGGGACATGGTGATTAAACACGTCGAGAAGGTCTCCAAGAAGGGAGGCGACTTCCATTTCAAGCATCGTCTGATCAACCGTCAGGGCGACACGGTGCCGGTGGAATCCTTCGGGCTGGCGCGTGAGGATCACAACGGCAAGGTGACCAAGATCATCGGTGTTTTCCGGGACCTGCCGAACGAAAGCTGATCTGTGCGCAGCGCTCCTGGTGGCGGCCCCGAGCCTTGGTCGCGCGGGGTCTTTCGCCTTGACCGCCCGATCTGACCTGCGCATGTATAAGCAAAAATCAGATGGGAGATGCGACATGACACTTAGAACAACGGCCAGCGCGCTGGCGTTCCTTTCGATGGCGGGGGTTGCAGCGGCAGATTGCTCTGAGGTGACATTCTCCGACGTGGGTTGGACGGATATCACGGCGACAACCGCCGCCACCACAGTCATTCTGGATGCGCTCGGCTATGAAACCGATATCAAGGTACTGTCTGTTCCGGTGACCTATACCTCCATGGCGCAGGGAGACGTTGACGTGTTCCTGGGCAACTGGATGCCGACGATGGAGGGCGATATCGCACCCTACCGTGAGGCAGGCACAGTAGACACCGTGCGGGAGAATCTGGAGGGCGCGAAATACACGCTCGCCGTCAACAAGGCCGCGCTTGACCTTGGAATCAAAGACTTTTCCGATATCGCGCAACACGCCGATGCGCTCGACAATCAAATCTATGGCATTGAGCCGGGCAATGATGGCAACCGCCTGATCCAGTCGATGATCGACGCCGACGCCTTTGGGTTAAGCGAGTTCGAGGTCAAGGAAAGCTCCGAACAGGGGATGCTGGCGCAGGTCGAGCGTCTGTCGAAGAAGGACGAACCCATTGTCTTTCTTGGCTGGGAGCCGCATCCGATGAATGCCAACTTCGACATGGGCTATCTCACCGGAGGCGATGACTACTTCGGCCCCGATCTGGGCGGCGCAACGGTCTACACCAACACCCGGGCGGGCTATGTCGAAGAGTGCCCGAATGTGGGCAAGCTGCTGACAAATCTCAAGTTCACGCTGGAGATGGAGAACGAAATCATGGGCGCGATCCTTGACGATGGCACCGAGCCCTCCGAAGCCGCCACGGCCTGGCTGACCGCAAATCCAGACGCCTTTGTCGCCTGGCTTGATGGTGTGACCACGCTGGATGGCGGAGATGGCGCCGCCGCGGTAAAGGCGGCCCTCGGCCTCTGACCATCCGACACCACCCCGCGCCAGACCCGGCGCGGGGTTTTTCCGTCTGCGGAGGAGGGTGCCCGTTTTGCTGGATTGGCTCACTGAGACAAAAATACCTGTTGGCCAGAGTGCAGCGGCATTCTTTGATTGGCTCCAGACCAATGGCGCGTGGTTTTTTGATGGGCTTGCGGTGGTGATGGAGTGGATGATCGACGCGATCCTCTGGGTGCTTCAGACACCGCATCCCTTCGTGATCATACTGGCGTTTGTGGCGCTGACCTGGGTGTTGCAGCGCAGCTGGAAAGTCTGCCTTTTTGTGGCGCTCGGGTTTCTCTTCATCCTCAATCAGGACTATTGGGAGGAGATGACGGAGAGCATCACGCTGGTGCTTTCTGCCTGTGTGGTCTGTATGGCCATCGGCGTGCCCATCGGCATTGCCGCAGCCCATCGCCCGCGGCTCTATCAGGCGATGCGGCCGGTGCTGGACCTGATGCAGACCCTGCCCACCTTCGTCTATCTCATCCCTGCGATTGTGTTCTTTGGGATCGGAATGGTCCCGGGGCTGATCGCGACAGTGATTTTTGTGGTGCCGGCCCCCATCCGTCTCACGCATTTGGGGATCAGCACGACGCCCAAGCCGCTCCTGGAGGCCGCAGACGCCTTTGGGGCTACGCCGATGCAGAAACTCTGGAAGGTCGAGCTGCCCTTTGCGTTGCCGCAGATCATGGCGGGGCTGAACCAGACGATCATGTTGTCGCTGTCGATGGTGGTGATCGCGGCTTTGGTGGGGGCGGATGGTCTTGGCGTGCCGGTCGTGCGCGCGCTCAATCAGGTCAATACCGCGCTCGGGTTCGAGAGCGGTTTCATCATCGTGGTTGTGGCGATCATGCTCGACCGGATGCTGCGAGTGGACCGCAAATGACCAGTGCGGTTGAATTCGACAACGTGTCTATCGTGTTCGGGGAAGCCCCCAAGAAGGCACTGCCGGAGATGGATGCGGGCAAATCCCGGACCGAGGTGCAACAGGCCACCAATCAGGTGCTGGGCGTGCATAATTGTTCGCTGGACGTGGCTGCGGGCGAAATCCTGGTGCTCATGGGCCTGTCCGGGTCCGGCAAATCGACGCTCCTGCGTGCGGTGAATGGGCTCAATCCGGTGGTGCGGGGGGCCGTCCGTGTGCATGACGGTGACTGGTCCTGCGACGTGACCCACAGCTCCGCCAATGATCTGCGTCGGGTGCGGCGCGAATGCGTGTCCATGGTGTTTCAGCAATTCGGTCTTCTGCCCTGGCGCACGGTGCGCGAGAACGTCGGGCTCGGGCTCGAACTGGCGGATGTGTCCAAGGCGGAACGTCTGGAGCGAGCCGATCGGCAGTTGGAGCTCGTCGGCCTGTCAGACTGGGCAGACCGCAAGGTTGGAGAGTTGTCGGGCGGGATGCAGCAGCGGGTCGGGCTGGCCCGGGCCTTTGTGACCGAGGCGCCGATTCTGCTCATGGACGAGCCGTTTTCAGCTCTCGACCCGCTGATCCGGAACCGGTTGCAGGACGAGTTGATCGACCTCCAGCGTGATCTGAAGCGCACGATCATCTTCGTCAGCCATGATCTGGACGAGGCGTTCAAACTTGGCGACCGCATCGCCATCATGGAGGGCGGGCGCATTGTGCAATGCGGCACCCCGCAGGAGATTTTCTCCAATCCGGTCAACGACTATGTCGCGGACTTCGTCGCCCACATGAACCCGCTGGGTGTGTTGTCTGCGAGCGACGTGATGGAACCGGCAGGGGACGCGCCTGCGGAACGCGTCGCGGCGGATACTGACGTCGAAACCGTCATGCGCAAGCTGCTTAATGTCGATGGCCCCGTCGGTGTGGAGAAAGAAGGGGCGCTGGTTGGTCAGGTGACGAAAAGCGGAGTGATCGCGCGCATCCTCGATCCGCGCGATACACCTTAGGCTCAGAGGCTAGTCCTGGATGGTCCTCAGCCAGGCCACCAGATCGGCGACCGGTTGGCTGGTCATCACTGGCTGTCCGCTTTCTGTCGCGATGGCGACGCCAGTGCCTTCGAAAAACCAGCCATAGACTGGCATGTCGCTGCCGTGGCTGACCAATGGATCCCTGCCGTCGATCCGCTTGACGACCCGGTAAACCGGGAAGCTGCCTTCGTGCCGTTCGGACAGCGTCGTCAGATCTGCCGGTTGGATCAGCAGAATAGGGGCCATGGGCCCCTTGCCCTCTGCTTCAGCGCCATGACAGGCGGCGCAGTGCAGGCGAAACAGCCGTTCCCCTTCCTCTGTATCCTGGGCCGCCAGTGGTTGGCCAAGGCAAACCGCGAGGGCGAGCAAAAAACGCATATTCAGCTCCTATTTCTGTTTTCCTGCAGCGTAGTGCAGACTGCGTTGGTGCACGTTGACCTACGTCAATACCGCGGCGGGCGACGACGGGGCAATTTCTTAGCTGTCCTAACCTCACAAAACTGTGCCGCTACATTGGTTTTTGGAGGAGGACGTGGAATGGCGCGGAAACGGCGGTAAAACGACGATGTATTGAAGCTGATGCGTGAGATCGAGCTGAAGCTATTCAACGTCTGTCGGGTCGATGATGACCACCCGGCCGTGCAGTGGTCCGCCCGGTGCAAATTCCTTCAAACCGGCAATGTTGCGGATGAGATCACCTTGGCGGTCGAGCACAACCACGCTTTGCTCGCCTGCCGGCACGACCTGAAGATCGTTGGCAATCAGATACTGGAGCGTCTGGGTTTTGCTGTGCCCGCTCCCAGCGACAATATGATGAGGTTCAAAACGCACCGGCTGCGGGACGGTATAGGTGACGGCCTGATCGAAGATAGCCGCAAGGGATGTTCCAGACAGATAGGATTGCACCAATCTGACTGGGTCTTTCTCGTCGGGTTGTGATGGTGTTTTCGGTTGCCTGGTGAACGAGCCAGGATCAGCCGGATTATGCAGCCTAGAAAAGCCTGAGTGGGCGATTGTTGGTATCACGTCGCCGATACCAACAAAACGGTACCAACACTTGTGGGACGTATTGGGACGTCCTAAGACTAACTTATAGCTAAAATATTGATTTTATTCAATCTTATCCGTCGGAAATTGCCTCAGTTTGATTAGTGGTGCGCCCAAGCGGAGCAAGTTCGAACCATATTTTAGGTGATTTTGCGGACTGTGCTGGCGATGAAGAGCAGTCATTTGAGCGACTTGTTCCCGATGACTTGTTTGAGGAGTTAGAGCGTTGGCATGATGTCTTGAAGCCTCATGCCAATGAGTTGCGGGGGCCGCGGCCATGAGCAATGTCCAGACCAAGAACAGCAGACTAAAAAGAGCCGCGCCGCTGTCGCTAAGACTGAGCAAGGCCGAACGTCAGCAGCTTGAGTGCCAGGCTGGTGGCATGGCTCTGGGGGCATACATCAAGTCTATGGTGTTTGCCGATGCGGCTCCCAAATACCGCAAGAGGCAAAAACCACCTGTTGCGGAGCAACAGCTGCTTGCTGAGGTTTTAGCACGGCTGGGACAATCGCGGACTTCCAGCAATCTGAACCAGATTGCCAAACACCTCAATCAGGGCACGCTGGTGCTGGATGACGAGTTGACCGCTGGTCTCAATCGCGCCGTCGCAGAAGTCGCATGGATGCGCATGACCTTGATGCGCGCCCTTGGAATCAAATTGTGATCTTGATCGCCTCACAGCGGTCCGGTGCGCATGCTTTGGCGGATCATCTGATGAACGCCCATGACAACGATCATGTCGAGGTGATCGAGATATCCGGCTTTGTGGCAGATGATCTACATGGGGCGTTCGCAGAAGCCCATGCGATATCGAAAGCCACGCGCTGCACACAATATCTGTTTTCTGTCAGTCTCAATCCGCCCGAAGAGGTGATGGTCACGCATGAAGGCTTTATTGAGGCCGCAGATCGTGTTGCCGAGAGGCTCGGCCTGACCGACCAACCGCGCGCGATTGCAATCCACGAAAAACAAGGCCGTCGCCATGCGCATGTTGTCTTCTCCCGCATTGATGCTGAAACCATGACGGCGATCAATCTGCCCCACTTCAAAGCCAAACTGCGGGATGTCTCGCGGGATCTGTTTTTGGATCATGGGTGGGAGTTGCCACCGGGCTTGAAAACCTATGGCGACAAGGATCCGCTGAACTTTACTTTGCAGGAATGGCAGCAAGCCCAACGGATCGGTATTGATCCAAGAGAGATGAAGCAGCTTTTTCGAGAAGCCTGGGAGCGGTCAGATGATCGAAACTCTCTGACCCGCGCCTTGGCAGACAAGGGCTTGTACCTTACCAAGGGTGATCGGCGCGGTGTCGTTGCTTTGGACATCTCAGGCAATGTCTATGCCCTGTCTCGCTGGGCAGGTGTAAAGGCCAAGGATATCAAAGACCGCGTCGGCGATACATCGCAGCTACCAAGCGTTGCTGACACCGCATCAATGCTTCGGGCCAAGAAGACAGATCAGGTCCGTGATTACATCACACAGATCAAAGATCGGCATGCACAAGATATGCAGCCATTCGTGGATGAACGCGCTGCCATGGTCATGAGCCAACGCGAAGAGCGGAAAGAACTGAATACTAAACAAGAGCAACGGCGCAGGCTTGAAACCAAAGCGCGCATGGATCGTCTCAACAAGGGACTGCGCGGTTTGTTTGATCGTCTGACGGGAGCCCATCGCAGAACCGTCAAGCGGAATGAGCGAGAGGCGTTGAGTTGCGCCCACCGGGATCAGGAGCAACGGGATAGCCTGATCCTGGCACAAATGACTGACCGCAAAGAGCTGCAGGACCGCGCCAAAGCGATCAAGGCGAAGCACAGAAAAGACCGTCAACATCTTGCCAAGACCATCGCAGCCTATATCAGAAGGCCAACTGTGGATCGATCATCCTCTCAGGAGCATGGAATAAGAAGACTACAGGGACCGTCGTTGGATCGGTAATTCACCCGCTTTCACCCGCGCTCTACCCGCGCGGGCGATGCACGTCTTGCTTCATGTGAACAGCACTTGAAACTCTAAATCTGGAGATGTGCTCATGACACGATCACTTCATCACTATGCCCTGTGGGGCACTCAACTGGCCTTTTTACTTGCTGCGGGAGACGCAGCAGCTCAGGGCCTCTTCGACTTCAATACGGTCAACTACCGGTCATGGGAAGAATACCATGGCTGGATGGCTGCATCGCGCTTTGTGCTCATTGCAGGCGCGGTCATATCGGGTTTTGTGCTTGGCTGGTTTTGTTCGCCACAAGCCAAAGCCTTCCGGCTTGTGCTCTTAAGCGTCATCGCGGTTTTTGCCATTGGCTTTGCCGTCTTTACCGATGGAGCCTTGGGCTGGGGGCTTGCATCAACGCTTGCCATCATCGGTTTCTTCTGTGGGTTGGGCTTCTGGTTGGCCCGCGTTGTGGCCCGCATGGCAGAGGTGCCAACGACATTTGGTTCCGCCAAATTGGCGAGTGTGGATCATCTTCAAAGCAAAAACCTGTTTGGTCGGGATGGGATCATTCTCGGTAAGGTTTATGATGGTGAGGACCGTCAACATGACCTGTCTTACAAGGGCAATCGGCATTTGTTCACCCTTGCGCCTACCGGGTCAGGGAAAGGTGTTGGTCCCATCATCTCAAACCTTCTGAACTACACGGGCTCTGTGCTGGTGGTTGATCCCAAGGGTGAGAATTTGATGATTACCGGCAAAGCCCGTGAGGCCATGGGGCAAAGGGTCATTGGCATTGATCCCTGGGATATTGCTGCCACCAAATCGGGCTTCAAACCTGCGCGGATCAATCCCATTGATTGGTGTGATCTGGCTGATCCTGATGCCCCTGAGAATGCCATGCTGCTTGCCGATGCGTTGATTGAGAAGTCTGAGAAGGCCGATCCCTTCTGGGCCGAAGAATCTCAAGCCATCCTGCAAGGTCTGATCCTGCTTGTGGCATTTGATATGGCCTATAATGGCAAGCGCAATCTCGGCACTGTACGGGATTTGATGTTGCTGACAGGCGATGACCAGATTGCTCTATTTGAGCGTATGGCCAACTCGCCGCATGCACTGATTGCCAGTACGGGCGCGCGGTGTCTGCAAAAAGACCCGAAGCTCTTGAGCAATGTCATGACGACACTGCAATCCCAGACCCATATGCTGGATAGCGAGCGTGTGCGGGATGTGCTCTCGGCATCAGACTTCGACTTTGCTGATCTCAAAAACGATCAGGTGTCCATCTATCTGATCCTGCCAGCAGACAGGCTGGAGGCGTTTAGCCGCTTGCTGCGCCTTCTGGTCCAACAGGCCATCACGGTCAATGCGCGCAACATTGATGTGAAGCCCGCAAAGCCGGCCCTCTTCATTCTTGACGAGATGCCAGCCTTGGGACGACTCAAGATGGTGGAGCAGGCCTATGGTCTTATGAGGGGCTTTGGCATGCAAATCTGGGGCATTGCCCAAGATTTGTGCCAGCTTCGCAAAGTCTATGGCGAGGATTATGAGACCCTCATCGCCAATAGTGGAGCCGTGGCGTACTTTGGGTCGCTTGATAATCGCACAACCGAATACTTCTCCAATGCCTGCGGCCAGACGACCGTGTGGAACGTGTCATCCGCGATTGCCTCGGCTGTCAGCTCATCTTCCGGTCAAAGTGGCGGCTCTACCAGTCAGTCCATCACCGACACCGACACAAGGGCAGCATCACAGCGCAAGCTGATCTACCCTGATGAGCTGCGCAGGATGGATGAGGATTTGCAGCTTGTCCTGATCGAAAACGCCGATCCGATCATCGCTGAAAAACTGCGTTGGTATGAAGATGCTGAGCTGAGCCCCAAGGGCGTCAATCTGCATGCGAAAGCTGAACAGACCCCCATGACTGAGGCTTAAGCCATGCAGCTAGTCTCCTCGGCGGCATCGCCGCCGGGGAGCCTTCCATGACCCATCAAATCGATACCAGCTTGTGAGGAGTTATCATCCATGGCTGACGACAAAAGCACACAACCCGCAAAAATCCCCTTCCAAAGATCAGAGAAAGACAAAATCGACTTCAAGCGCGCAGAGGAGCCATCGCAAGAGATGACCAATCCTGATGGATCGCCTCTGCGAAATAAAGATAATGCCCAGCCCGAACTCAAACCGGGATATGCCTACCACTCTCAACAAAATCTTGCGCCTGGGGGTGCCACGGGCATCAGAACCACTCGTGCATCAAAAGCGCCCGAGGCATCTGTAGAAAACGATTCCGATCCCGCGTTCACCATTGAGTTTGTGCCGGATTTTGAAGTACCAGCCCCCGATAATAATCCATCGCAAGAGCAAGCCGGGCTATCCATTGATGGTAGTGGGCGGGATGACGATCTATGGATCAGCGGTCGCATCGTAGATATGCCGGGCTACAGCTTCGACGCCAAACAATATGACGAACCCTCCCGTTTTGGCATTGAGGGCGGCACGATCTCGAAACTAGAAATCCGCAAAGATGATGAGCTGGTTATTCATTATCAGCGCGGCTGGGATATCGAGCCCCAGACAGCCGAGCAAAAGGAGGCGCTGCATCGTATTCGTACAGGTCTTGATGATGGACCTACGAGACGCATTGCCGCGCCTGACCGTGATCCTGGCAACGGGCATGACATCGAGCGGTAGATCAGCTCTGGGATTATTCTCCTAAGGCAGGATGGCAATGATTCATGCTATCCTGCTTTTATGTCTCAAGTCGATTATATGCAGTATTTACAATCCCGTGCACCGGAACACCCAAAGTACAATCCTGTTGCACGGGTCTACAAAAACAGCGTCGGCGCGGACGTGCTGATCCATCTGCCGCAGGGGTATTGGACCTTTGTAGATTGGGCAGAGGCACGGGATGAGATCGACTTTCAGTATTGGGTCATTCACACCGAACAACACCCATACGAAGACTGGTCGCTCTCACAACTCCTGATGTACTGGCTCTGGCTCGATCAATGTCGCCGCCATCGTTATGGACATGCTACTCATACCAATGTGCCGCCAGAAGGCTACGAGACCTATGGCGAAGGCGCGAATGATGGGTGATACCGTCATGAGTTACCATTGCGAATAGGGCACAAAAATGACTACAACTGACTAATAATGGATAGCAGTGTTAATCAAGTTGTAGCAAGCGCTGCTAGCCGGTGCTCTTCAATGCTTCGGAAAGGTACAAATTTGAAACAGCCAATACATTCACAAAGGCAAATTCACCTGACTTAAGGGGTTAGCTTCTTTGAAGCCATGACGCTCACTGAGCCCTCAACACACTCTACCGAGGGAAGAGACTTTGAACTGGGATTTACTTCTTCAGCAAAAAGACCATAGTAAACTGCTCCTGCGATGATCCCAAAAGCGCCTACCACCGAACTGATCTTCAATGACTTTAAGCAAGGTTCGCTGGTTGAATATGATGAATAATGGCTATGAAACATGAATAAAACCCTCGTTAAAAATCGTAAAAAAATGGATCATAGTATTGTGGCATTATTTTTGTCAAGAACTATTGGTTTAATTATTACGATTGTCTTCTTTGCTTTAGCAGTTTGGTTTACAAATCTAGATCTAAGTGATGGTGTATCTATAGCTTTCATTGCCTTTGTTTTAGGACTTTTAGTTGATAGATTAAGCGGCTTGGGAGCGGAACTTATAGAGCAAGATAAAGCAGAGAAGCGCTTTGCAGAAATTCAAAAAGGCATTACAAACTCATTCAATATTGAAAAACTTTCATCTGATGAGGAGGCATTGACGTATTTGGCGGATCGACTAGTATCTGCTGTCAACGTTGAAAATACCTTTGTTGGATCTAGTGAAAACCTAAAAAGTAGACTACACACTGATCACTCAGTAATAGATTTGTATTCTATTTTCTTTAACTCAAAGGGTCAAACATGGATCGACATTGTTAGTATAAATGAGCTCAGCAGCAATCGATTTAATAAAATACCGGTGCCATCGATTGAGGGAATTAGTCATAAAGTTATTTTACTGAGACATAACGTGCCGACATTGAACTTCATTCTTGTTGACTACGGTCGGTCAGAGAAAGAAGTCATTTTTGGTTGGTCCTACGCATCGTCCATGCGAAACAAGGAGCTATTTCGGTCACAAGATGCGGAGCTTGTTGATCTCTTTCAGAACTATTTTAACGCACTACAGAGTTATAAGTCGGAAGAATTTCTAATAAACTACGATGGTGGAAAAACTCTTCGAGCGCGACTTTCAAATAGGCGGAAAGCCGATAGAGGAGGTCACTGGGTAACGATTGGATATGACAGAAGCGGGATAATATCTCTGGCGAGATTTGATATATCCTTTCAGGGTAGAGAGGTGAGTATCCAAGGGCTGGCGTATTGGAAGACGAAGTATGCTGATAGAGAACAGAAGTTTGGTATTGAAATGATAAACCATGACAAACGAAATGTGACCTACTCCGCGGAACGCATATTCCTTGAGTACGGGAATCCTGCGTCCAATAGGAAAGGCATTTGCGTTTACAACTTTTTTAAGGACGATGGCCAGATTGGGAATCTTCCCGAAGAGCGGCTGGAGGGGTACCTTCATGACGACGGCTTCAGTGAACGAGTTCAGATATTGGGTATCAAGGTCTACCCTTCAGCAACGCAAACAGCATCGAGCAACGATGAGTATATCTTGAAGTACCGGGACGAGTTGAATGATCTGTCGACCCTCATTGGTTACCAAATAGATTGGGAATCCTTTGGCCTAGAGATCGGCGGTACCACTTAACTAGTGCCTAGCGGATTGCCGTGGGCTTCGGCCTTCCCACATGCACGCCCCTGGCTTTTGCGGCCTTCATGCCCGCCTTGGTGCGCTCCGAAATCAGACTGCGCTCATACTCAGCGAAGACGGCCAACTGACCGAAAATCATCCGACCAACCGCCGTTGAAGTGTCGATGCCCTGGGTGATCGCATGGAAGTGAACGCCACGATGTTGCAGCTCTTCAAGGATGGAGAGCAGATGGATGGTTGAACGGCCCAAGCGGTCAAGCTTCCAGACTGTCAGTGTGTCGCCAGCTTCTAGGGCCTTCATCATCTGATCTAAGGCCGGTCTGGCAGTCTTGGCCCCCGAAACACCATGATCTGTGTAGATGATAGCGCAACCTGCTGCTTTCAGAGCATCAATCTGTAAGGCTTCTGACTGATCGGCATCCGATACGCGGACATAGCCAACCTGGCGTCCCGTATTCTGGTCTTGGTTCGATATCATGTTCCCATGGTGGTGAGGCCGTTTGTCGCGGCAAGAGCTAGGTTTCAGCTGTTTATCGACTTGCATGAAAGGGGTCCCTTTTGAGCCAGTCGATGCGCAGGTTGCAGGTGATCCGGTGTGCCCGAATTTCTTGTGGATAATCAATGATGCGATAAGGCCAATCAGACCTCCTAGCCATCTTAGAAAAGGGACCCCTTTTGGGAGTCGCCCATGCGCTTTTACCAGAGACAAGGAGCGTCATGTTACTCTCGCCACTTCACAAACTCGGCCCCGTTCTCGCTGTCATTGCCGCCCTAGGCTCGTCGGCATCCGCCCAAGAGGCAGAGAAGCCTCTGCTACAGAATTTGCCTTCTGCCTTTGAAGGCTTTGGCTGGCGCATCAGCAATGTCCCTTTGGACGTTGATTTCTCCACTGCGATGCAAACAGCCAATCCAACGCTTCGATTGAAGCTACGCAGATGGACCGCCCAGTACGGTCGAGGCAATGTCTCACCCGTAGACGAGTTTGAAGCCATTGGCTTTAACATCACTGATGTGCAGGGTGTCAAAGACCGCACAACTGTGACGCCAACGCATTGGCATAGCGGTCAGATGATCTGGAGGGTTGATAAAACGGTCAAATCCAACAAGCCCGAGTTGATGCCCACCGCGACCGACTTGGAGGCTGCCATCATCGCGGAGTTTGGGCCTGATCCAGTTGATAGCCAGAAAGATTTCGGGGCACGGGGCTTGGGTAAAGGGTCATACAAGATCCTGGCCTATCCGGTCAAAGATAGTGCGCGGTTTAGCGGGCCATGCTTTGATCCCACCACGTCGCTGTACAGATCGACGGCGAAGCCTCAGGAGAAGTATCAGGTTGTCAAAGACATGGAGGACAAAATCGAAAATGGCGGATACTGCGAAGCTGTCTTGATGGTTCTCTATGCCGAGGGGCGTATGGGGCGTCTGTCGGAATACCGGATTGTTGCGCGGGACTTTCTGATGGAGGCTAAGAACATGATCCATGATTTGGAAATCCGTGTGCGCTTGCTGGAAGCGGAGCGGAACAATCTTCCTTCTGTCCAGCCGAAACTATAAGGGCATACATCAAGACGAGACGGCCATGCTCCAAGCATGGCCGTTTTTTTGCTGTCACTCTCAAAACAGTGAGAGCTGTCGTGTGTCTTCGATATGCTTCTGCCATGCTTCGGACTGGGCTGACCTGTCCAGCCATGCCGTAACCTGTTCAGTTATCGTGCCTTCTGCGGCCTCCATTGTCCCGATAGGATGAAAGTGCGACTTGTAGCCCGTCTCCGTGATTGGCAAAGGGGCACGCTTGGGGTGAAGACTGCGCAACTCAAGATGTGCAGTCACGTTCCATTTCTTGGGCGTATAGATTACTTCAATCTCAATACCCTGCCATGTGAGGTGATATGTCTCTACGCTCATGCTGCCACCTCCAGCACGTTTGTGCTTTTTTGCTTGGCGGTTAGATAGCGTGTGACGCCTGCAAGACGCTGTTCAGCATGGCGGCAGTAGCGAGCATTCAACTCTATACCGATAGCGTTGCGACCATTGAGGGTGGCGGCAACGACGCTCGTGCCTGAGCCCAAGAACGGGTCTAAGACAGTATCTCCTGGCCTCGAAAAGCTGCGGATAAGGGGTGCGATTACCTCAACGGACTTTTCTGTTGGGTGGTTCTTATTGCCTGTATAGTGCCATTCCTGCACGTCATTCAGCGGGTTTGTCCGTGGTGCTGGTCTGCCTTTTGTGAGAACCCACGCGCTTTCATGGCAGTATCCAACATGCTTGGCTTTGGATGTATAGGGCTTGGCAAAGATGATGTGACCTCCCACACGAAACCCAGCCGCCTCCCAAGCCGCCGAGAATTGGGCAATGGCGTTCCAGCCACAGAACAACAGGCAATAGCTATCTTGTTTTAAGACGCGATAGAGTTCGGGAAACACACCAAGCACGGCTTCGGGGTTGGTATCATTGGTGATACTGCGCCCATCGCGATCACGGTATTTACAAAGATATGGCGGGTCTGTGACCACCAGATCGACGCTTTCATCCTTGAAGGTCTTAAGTGTTTCAACGGCTTCGCCGCAAATGATGTTCTGATAAGTCATGGTCTTGTTCCTCTTCTTTCTTCTTTGGTTTGACGTGTTGCGCATGCAACCGTCTGGCCTCCGCCGAGGAACGGGGGTGCAAGGATCAAAGGCAGGCTCAGCCTGGGACCAGAGCCACGCGCAAGCTGCACAAATCGAAGATGCGGAAGCGAGCATGGCGAGGACCCACCCTTTGATCCGCGCCAGGGGCAGTCGCCCCAAGTCTGGCTTTAAGCTCTTTCGACTGTTTTTCTTGGGGGATGTCGAAGCTTGACAGAAGAGGCATCTTTAAAGCCTCAATGAAATCTGCACATCAGCGAAACGAACGGTAAGAGAGCGAATCATGCGAATTAGTGATCTACCGCGGCCTGTGACCGCCTCAAAGGCTGATTGGCTTCCAGGTACGACTTGGCTGGGCTTTACACCACAAGGCAAAGGACCAAATGCCGAGTCTCAGTGTGAAAGTACTGTTCAGAGGCAAATGGAAAAAGGCTACGTACTAGAACGCATTACGCAATCCTTCGAGGAACCGAACCCCGGATTCGAGAATGATCCGCGCATCATCCAGGAACGGATCGAGCACGAGACTTTGAAGGACTCTCTCGTCGCAGTTCATAAGCTACGCCACTCAATGCGACCGCTCGAACAGATAGTCGGGAAGGATGAGTTCGATCGCTTGCAAAACATGTGGTCTTCCGACAACGAGCGGCGTCGCTGGGCAGTCGCATTTCCAATAGTTGAAACATACGAAATTATAGATAGGCCGAAAGCAAAAGATGTATTCACAAAGGAAGTCTTCCGGCGAATTTACCAAACTCAGTCAGCAACACTAAGACCTCTGGACGACGAAGCGCGGGCCGCTATCGCCAAACTCAAGATAAAGCGCATGGACGCGCCAAACGCTTGGATTGCGATAGATGACGAAATCATGATGGCTGAGCTGTCAAACTTATCGCCTCGAGATCAGCGGCAGATGGAGCGCGACCTTTTTGGCGCTCTCGAAGGCGAGACCGAGGAACGGCGAGGGAAGATTATCAAAAGGGCGACATGGCTCGCTAATCGGTTTGCGAAAGAAAGGAAGAGGCACGGACTGCTGATTTGTGATGAGTGCAAGTTCGATCCGTCGATGCGCAATGATCTCGTTGGGGTTCCTGCGCGCTCCTGCTTTGATGTTCATCACAAGAATCCGTTGGCCGAAGGTGAACGGTACACCACAATCGATGACTTTGCGCTTCTGTGCCCGACTTGTCACCGCTTGGAACACCTCCGGCTAAAGCTTTCGAAAAACAATGGTTTGCGCAAGTCCTCTAAACATCATCAAACCTAGCGGCGCAGTCGATGGACTATTTTTGGGGAAACCAAGAATATCCGCCGAACAATCCACAAGAGTTGTGCTTGGATGTACAGGAATTCAGGGCCGGTTGACAAAGTGCGATACGCAAGGGTTGCGCTTTGCCTAGAAGCCTTTCCAAAAGGTTCTTAGTAGGTCGGTTCGCTAGGTCGACGCTCGAAGGCATCCAACTTACGGGAAGCGACGCAACTTTATGAATTATATGAATTTTTTCTTCCCATCGCGCGAAAGTTGTGCGATAACCTAGGGTAGTCAAAATTAGGTAAACGAGGGGTATGATGGACGAATTTGAGCAAGAACCATTTGTAGACGCTATATTACAAGAAAACCCGGAACCACGGTGTCCGGTGCTATTGCTTCTGGATACCTCGTACTCGATGAGCGGTGCCCCAATCTCGCAATTAAATGAGGGCCTGGCGACGCTGCGCCAAGATTTGCTTTCAGATTCACTTGCTTCAAAACGTGTAGAATTGGCAATGGTGACATTTGGCCCAGTGGAAACGCGGTGTGAGTTTGCAACAGTAGACAATTTTTATCCGGAGACGTTGGAAGTCGGCGGCTCTACCCCCATGGGTGAAGCAATCGTCACAGGGCTGGAAATGTTGCGCGCGAGAAAAGATCACATCAGGTCAAACGGCCTGAAGATTTTCAGGCCCTGGGTGTTCCTGATAACTGATGGAGCCCCAACTGATAGCTGGAGTGAAGCAATGCGCCGCGTACATCAAGGAGAAGAGCGCAAAGAGTTCATGTTCTATGCTGTCGGGGTCGAAGACGCAGATATGAACATTCTTGGCCAGATCGCGACGCGCCAACCGCTTAAGCTGAAAGGACTGGCCTTCAAAGAACTTTTCCAATGGCTATCCAGTTCTCTCAGTGCCGTGTCACAATCGAATCCCGGCGATGCCGTGCCGCTTTCAAATCCGACAGCCCCTGATGGATGGGCTGTCGCGGATTAAATTTGTGGCTTGGCGGTGGGCCGCCGCATCGAAAATTGGCACGTCCCACATTCGGAACGGTGAAAGACTTCAAGACGCATATGCCGTTTCGGTAGCAGGAGACGATAGTGTCTTTGCTATCGTCTCGGACGGCGCTGGAAGCGCTGAATTCGGTGCTCATGGGGCTTGGCTTGTATGTCGCATGCTGTCGTTTTATGCGCGGGATTGGTTACGTGACAACAGGCATCCACCAAGTGATGAAGTGCTTCTGGATTGGATTGACAATATTCGAGACAGAATAACGATGATTGCCGAGAGGCGCGGCAGCAAACCGCGCCAGTTTGCGGCGACTCTAGCGGCAGTGATTTCAACTCCGGTAGAAACTCTAACCCTGCATATTGGAGATAGCGCAGTCGTTGGTCGTCGATGCGGGGAATGGGACGTTCTCTGTTGGCCAGAGAACGGTGAGTACGCCTCAACGACATTCTTTGTAACCGATGATCCGGAGCCGCGCCTCAACATCCAGCGATTTACACCCGAACATGATGCGTTTGCTCTGTTCTCGGATGGCATCGGCGATTTGGCGCTATCGCATGTCGATCAGTCAGCATCGCCGCAGTTTTTCAATCCGATGTTGCGTCCCGTGGACAACGCTGACGCTAAAGGGCGATTGCCTGAGTTATCCCTGAAACTGGGTAACTATCTTGCCGGACCTGATATCTGCGAAAGAACCGACGATGATAAAACACTCATCCTCATTTCGGGGGCATGACGATGCAGGACATCATGATCGGAAAGGATCGTGCGTCTGTTGCTGAGCTGATCGGCAAAGGCGGTGAAGGCGAAGTCTATGCGATCAAAGGACGGGCAGGATTGGCCGTCAAAATCTATAAAGCGAATTTGCGCCCTAAGCGCGAAAACAAGGTGCGGGCAATGGTCGGCGAAGGTCTTGCCGTCCAGACTGAGCTGATCGCTTATCCTGGCGATATCGTGACAGACAGGAAGGGCAGCTTCCTCGGCTTCGTCATGCGGCTCGTATCGGGCTATCGACCGCTACACGAACTCTATAGTCCTAAATCACGGCTGCGTTTTTTTCCAAAGGCGGACTATCGTTTCGTGATCCACGTCGCATCGAACGTTGCACGCGCTGTCGGTAAGGTCCATCAAACAGGATGCGTCATTGGTGACTTGAACCATTCGGGCATTCTCGTCGCAAGAGATGCGACGGTCGCACTAATTGATGCGGATAGTTTCCAGTTTAGTTTGAACGGCACCTCTTATCCGTGCGTCGTCGGGGTGCCGGACTTCACTCCGCCCGAACTTCACGGAAAGAAACTTGCGACGGTTGAGCGGACGATTGAGCACGACAATTTCGGCTTGGCGGTAGCGATCTTTCAACTGCTGTTCATGGGCAAGCACCCATACGCCGGAATTCGCAAGGGCAGCGAGACCTCAATTGGTGAGGACATTGCCCAAAACCGCTTTGCTTACTCGTTAGTGCGGCAGGCGCAGACGCAGACTAAACCGCCTCCTGGGGCTTTGGCACTCGATCTCTTTATGGGCACGATTGGCGATGCATTCGAAAATGCCTTTGGTCTAGCACCGAGCGCTCGTCCGAGTGCAAGCGACTGGATTCAGGTTCTGTCGAAGCTGGAAGCCTCGTTGAACCGCTGCAGTAGTGTAAGATCGCATTATTATCCGAGCACTGCGAAGAGTTGTGTGTGGTGTAAATTGTCAGCTCAAAGCGGTCTGGATATGTTTCCAGACTTCTCGGCAGTTGCACCGAATATATCGACTGACTCACAAGGCACGGAGCAAGCCATTCGCGAGATACTGGCATTCCGTTTTCCCGTGACTGGAGATTTGCTTCCAGCAGTCAGCGTTCGCGACATCAGTCCATCCTTGCGCGAAGCGCGAAACGGCAAGCGTGGGCATATGCTTCTTGGCCTGCTTATGATTGGCGGAGCGGTTGCAGGATTTATTGTTGCCGCGCCAGTATGGTTCGTCTGGATAGGCTTGGCGTTTTGGGGGTGGTCATTCGTCAGTGATCGCGAAGTATCGTCGGGTCCATTCCTTAAGGCCTTCAAGGACGCTGACGAGCGTGTTCAACAGGAGCTGGACGGCTTCTTGCAACGGAATGGCCTGACCGAAGTTGTAAAAGTTCGCGGCGATTTGGATGACGCTATCTCAGCCTATAAAGGGCATGACGATGCATTGGCCCGCCAGGTGATGATTTTGAAATCCAACAGAGAGGCCCGTCAACGTCAGGCATTTCTCGATCAGTTTTCGGTACGGCGCGCCAATATCTCAGGGATTGGCCCGGCGAAGACCGCAACGCTGATTTCTTTCGGCATCGAAACCGCAGGCGACGTCAAGCGTTCGTCGGTTTTGCAAGTACCCGGTTTTGGCGAGGTCATGACTGGGAAACTGATGGCATGGCGAAAAGCGCATGAGTCCCGCTTCAGATATAATCGCGCTCCGAATGCGCAGGACATAGCCGATGAAAAAGCGCTGCGAGGGCGGTTCATGGCTGAGAAAGCCAAGCTTGAAGCGACGATCAGAAACGGACTTGGCACATTGAGGAATGCCCGTGCCAAGATTGACGCGCTGCCAGCCCGGACGAAGAATGATCCTGCACTTTTGAATGCTTTGAAGGTACGTGGGCAGGCTGAGCGCGACTTGATTGAACTGTCCGCACCCGTCCCACCATCCACCGTTTCGCTGGCTCTAGCGACCTCCACGCGCCAACAGCAAAACCCACAGGGTTACACCAAGCCAGCACAGCAGAACACCGTCCGGACGCCCGGTGTTCCAAGCTGCCCAAGATGCAATTCGGCAATGAGGCGACGCTCTGGACGGTACGGAAAATTCTGGGGTTGCTCGAGATATCCAAGCTGTAAGGGAACAAGAAAAATCTGAGGAATATTCTGTCGGGTCAAGGGTCTTGGGCGCAGGAATGCTCCCAGGGCGATGGGGGTATCGGGGGAGAGCGCCATCACCCTGGTCGAGTTCAACGTCGAAACGCTGACGGCATCCAACCCGCGCAGGGGTTGGTCTCCATGAAATGGTCTGGGGTCAAGGGGGCAGGAACGCCACCCTGCCTATGGGGTGTTGGGGAGAGATGGCTTCTTCCTGACGAGTGGGATTGCAAAGGGGCCGGCGATACGCCCCTTGCTCCATGGTTCGGGTCCAGGGTGGAGAGGGATGTCTCCAAGCTCCTGGTCGGGATCAAACACCGATGATGTTTGTATGCTGGCTTCTTGGCTCAATGCCGAGATGCCAGCATGTGCTTGGGGGATAGAACGGGGGAGCGCACACGCAGTGTGAAAGCGTCCCCCTTCTCAAGATGTACGGTACTACCGCACACATCTTGCAGTGAACGCGAAGCTAGATGTTGTCTCTAGATGACCTGTTGCCGGGATAGCAGCATCGGATCATTGACCTTTGTCTGGTTGCCTGCAACCCTTGGCTGAATTTGAATGAGATGGTGATTGGGTAATGATGGATTTTCGCATTTGGCTGGCGTCAGCCGCTTTTCTAGTGTCGGCATGTGCCGCAACCACTCCGGCTTCTATCGCACCGCTGGTGGAAAACGCATCAACGACTGAGCTGTGGCGGGAGCATCGCAATCCCTCCCTGTCACCGCTTCAATTGGCCTTCGTTGAAGCCGAGTTAGCATCGCGCGGCCAAACCAGTTCTGGTCGATCTTACATTGGCCAGAGAACCGCAAGCGCCTTTGGCAAAGCGCTATATGCAAGGGGCAATGCGGCTGCCACCTCAGCCGATCTAGCCAACTGCTCAGACTTTGGATCGTCGTGGCAGGCACAGCGGTTCTTCTTGGACGCTGGTGGTCCGCTCAGTGATCCGCATGATCTAGACCGTGACGGTGATGGTTTGGCCTGCGAATGGGGAACGACCCTTCGAAGCAGCGCGCGGAAAGCAACGACTGTGAGAACGCCTGTGCGCACCCGTCGTACGTACAGCTCTCGATGCTATGTGGGGCCACGTGGTGGCACTTACACGATCACGGCCAGCGGTCGGAAGAACTACGGCGGATGTTAGAACAGGCTCTGACTGACGCTCTCACACAATATGAAGAAACCATGGGTGAAGCTTTTCCTGTGGTGCCTAGACTTGTCGTTGTGGCGGATACAGCGTTTTGGGCCGCGGCAGAGCTTGAAGGCGAGGCCTTGGTGATCTCAGTGAGTACAGGCATCGTTGATACGCTTTCCGATCTATGGGGCCGTGCCTTTGCGGATGATGACTTCTGCAATGGGGTTGGGCAACCCATAGAAAGCACAGCAAGTGAGATGATCTATCTCGGTCTGATTTGGCTATTGTTGCATGAGTTACACCACTATCAGATGGGGCACTTTGCATTCACGGGGAGGTTGTCTCTAACCGAGGCCAACGCACCTAAAAGCTATGGCATCGCCACCCGTGAGAACGCGCAACTGGCAACACTCCACGCAATCGCACCTAACGACTGGGCTTTGGTCGAACCCTGTTTAGAAATGCAGGCAGATCATGACGCTATGGAAATGCTACTGGATGCCTACTCGCCAGATGGGTGGAAATTGATCCGTAACAGGGCAGCGGCCATAGCTGCCATAATGATGCTGATCGAACGGGAAGAGGCAAAACGAAGAGTTGAGCATGTCTCCCATCCAAAAGCTGCAACACGGATATTCCAGCTTCTAGGTCATGTGATGGAGATGCCCTTGATTCAATCCATACTAGCGCAGCAGCGGCCCGATCTGAACATCGACCCCACCCTACCGACTGACGACGAACAGGGGCGCTTCAATCGCGAGGTTGTCATTCCTTGCTTCTTCGATGCGGTCAATTTGGCAAGGATTGCTGCTGCCGAAACAATTCGCAGTGATCTGGGCGAGGCACAGGATTTCATTGGCGATATGCAGACTGCTAAGCTAGCTGATCCAAGTCAGTTTGATCAGTTCGTTACTGTCGGTGCAAAGCAATGGGGTGAATTGATAGCTGTAAACAGTCTGATCACCAGAGAGTATCGTTAGCAACTTGGATTATCGTGGTATCATGCGAACCTTGTCGAAAGCACCTTTATTGCAACTGTGCATAATCAACCAGATTTACTCGACCAAGAATGCTGTGGCTGGCATACTTGTTTGGATAGAAGCAAGTATTTTCACATTGGGAGGTATCCATGGGTTGGAAAGGAACAATGCGGTCACTTGCTGCAACCGCGCGCCGCATGGAAAAAGAAGCAGAGCGTAAACATAAACAGCAGCTAAAGGAACGGATAGCAGCCGACGCCAGCGATGCGGTATCCGATTGGGAAAGATACATCGACAACTTGTTGTCGGTTCATACCAATCTGACACGTCGCATCGACTGGCATCGCATGATAGATAAACCGGCGCCTAAACAGCCACAGACCAAGAGCAGACATAGTGATCGAGCAATGGCTGCGATGGTGGGCTTCAAGCCAGGTATGTTTGACTTCTTGACAGGCGGAACCAAGAAGAAAAAGAGCATTCTTGAACAGAATCTGAAGGCTGCAACAGAAAAGGACCGTATTGAGAACGAGCGCATTCTTCGAAAGTACGATGAAGATGTTGCAGAGTGGGAAAATGATCGTAGCTTAGCAAAACGTCTTGTTGACGGCGATATCCTTGCAATGCGCGAGGTTATTTCTGAACTTAAGTCTCTGAGTGAAAACGACCTTATTGGATCATCAGTAGAGTTTTCCATTTACGAGAATTCAGTGCTCGCAAGGCCACAAGTGCATTCCGATGAGGTAGTACCAAGCATGCGTCGCAAGCAACTTGCAAGTGGTAAACTTTCTGAAACCAAAATGCCTGTTGGTCAGTTCAACGAATTGTATCAGGATTATGTTGCCAGCGTTGCTTTAAAGGTAGCGGGTGACCTGTTCCAGGTTTTACCCATAGATGAGGTCTATGTTACGTGTGAAGGTGAGATGCTGAACACAGCCACTGGGCATAAAGCACCGACACCAATCTTATCAGTGCAGTTTGTACGCAAGACCTTTGAGACGCTTAACTTGTCCAACATCGATCCGTCTGATTCAATGATAAACTTCAACCATAAGATGAATTTTTCAAAGACCAAGGGATTTACGTCGATTACTCCTCTCATGGAACCATTTGAAGAGTAAGCCGAGACCCTAATCATGCCAGTTTGTGGGAGCGGCAGAGCATAAAATTTGACTACAAAATATAAGTAGAAAGCATTGGTGAATCATGGGTCAAGCAAAACACTTGATGATGGAAATGGAAGAAGCTCTCTGGGAACCAGCGGAAGCATTTTTCCATTGCCCTGTTTGCGGCAAAGAGGTCGACGGGGAAGTTGAGCTACCCGTAGTATACGAAGAAAGCGACGAATATCATTTTCCTGTCAGTGTTTTCTGTTTTGAATGTCAAAATAGGTTCGACGGTTGGGTCAGGACGGATTGGGATAACTGCCGGATAAAGTTAGACGACTATCCACAGATAGATGTGACGGCTGCATCAGTGCAGGGTTATCCAGATCAAGACAGCTATGACTACGACTACTATGAGTGGCTAGCAGAACAAGAGCCGCTCAGTCGCACCATTCGTGAAGCATTCGAACGAACAGTTTCTGATATTCGGGCTCTTGCTGATGGTGTTTCGGTTGATCCAAAATCCCAAATGTTGGCCCGTATGCTGCTTTCTCAGAGTATTACAGCATTGGAGGTTTTCTTAGCTGACTCACTCATGGTTACCGTAGCGAACAGCACAGTGGGCCAGGATCGCTTATTCAGAGCAAAAAGCCTCGGTATCGGCACCATCAAGTTTGAACTCAAAGACGCTATAGGCTTCGAGTTTTTTGCTCGGGAGAAGCTGCTTGAGCATCTCCGGGCAGTTTCGTTTCATAACTTAAAAAAAGTCGATGGCTTATTCCGAACTGGCATTGGGGTTCAGGTTTTGACCGAAGGTGACGAGTTGGACGCTATAACCGCTGCAATAAGAATTAGACACGACTGCGTCCATCGAAATGGGATGGATCGAGACACAGGTCAAGTTCACCAGATAAGCAAAGAAGAGCTGCTAGACCTAACCAAAGCTCTGCAAAATCTAGTGACAGCATTGGATAGAAAAATAGAGAAATATGAGGAAATGCAGTCAAAAGATTGAATCACGTCCGTTGACTCTTGCTAGCCTTCAGTTTTTGCTGCCGCGAAGAGCAATTGAGCAACTTGGCAAGAATTGCTGGCTCCGAGACGATCCGTAGTGATCTTGGTGAGGCGCAGGAGGCCTTTTCTACGCGCTTCTCGCTCAATGAGAGTCAACCTACATGTCGGCGTGCAACGCTGGGGGGCCGTTGCCGAAGAAAAATTTGACAGCAGCATACCAGCCTACCCAACCATCCTCACACTCATATGATGGAGATGGCGTTCGACGTCGCCATGAACCCAGATAATCAACTGATCGACGGCAGTCGGGATGTCGCGTGTTGGCGCAGAGACTATCACAAACTCATGCAGCCCTTCGGGGCCATTTTCGGAAAGTGGATCGATCTGACCGCTTGGAAGCCGTGGCAGTCGGTTGATCCCTTGCTGGATGATAGCAACTGCAGATCGATCAGGGGCTAGTTCCAATACGCCCCATCTGTCGTCAATGCCTTGCAAGGCGATGGCGTGGCCATTGATGGCACTATTGAGTTGCAGACAAAAGCGTTGTCCAAGCTTGAGCGTATCATCGGCGGTCTGGAGCGCGCTGTCCCGTTGGACGATTCCCATGGTAGATGGCACAAGCTGGATTGTTAAATGACCTTTGATGGCGTGTTCATCCAAATATTGCCGCCACCGTTTGGTCGGTGTGTCGGGGAATATCTGCGGCGATATCCTATGAGCCAAACTAAAGTGATGCTTGATCAACCATTGATGTGTCAGCATGGCAAAGGTCTTGTCGATCTGGCCTTTGCGCATGTTTCTTGCGTAGTCTTTGCCGTGAGGAATGGGATATCCCACCGCGTCATCCATGATCAGTTCTGGTGTTTTTCGCGGATCAAGATCGGCTAGTGCTTTAAGGATCGGGTAAAGTTGCGCCTTGTGGCTCGCATTTGTCGGATCAAAACTCATATCTCAGTGCAAGCTTTCACTAGTGCCAAGATCGCGATTTGATCTGTCGCGACCTTTCCCGGCCATCCTCAGTCCCTTTCGTGCCATAACGAAAGCGCTTAGGTTAGCTCCAAACGGATACCACGCCCAACAGCTTTAGCGGCACGCGCAAGGATACCCAGCGTAACCCCATCATGATCCGGGTCAAGCAGACGATTTAGTTGTGATCGGCTGGTATCAAGACGTTTTGCCATTTCCACTTTAGAAATACCCTGATCCTTCATGGCCTCAGCCAGTTGAAACGCAAGGACACGCTTCACGGCTACTTCGGTTGTTTCCTCGTAAGTGCCCTGATCCTTCAGGAAGTCATCGAATGACTCTCCTGCACGTCCTTTTTCAATTTTGTCTGTCATCTCAAACCTCTCATTCTCTTCATTGCGGTGTCCAAATCTGCTTTGGGCGTCTTTTGTGTCTTCTTGATAAACCCATGTAGAAGGATCATCTCCCCTTCATGAGCGCAGAATAAAACACGTGCGATATTGCCCTTCTTCAGATTTGTCCTCACTTCCCAAAGCCCTTTGTGGCTGCTAATTGCACGGCACAGCGGCATACCAATAGGCCAACCAAACTCTGCGGTTCGAATGTCGTCTCCAACCTTTTTTCGATCATCATCTGATAGACCCAACAACCACTCGCGTACTGGCATTCTGCCGCTCTCCGATGAAAAAAATCGGGCTGGCAGCCGTTTTTTATCGTTCATTCCTAAATGTACCATAAAAGGTACACTCTGTCAAAGTTTTCCGTATACCTGTTTCTACCCGCTCATTACCCAAGATTGCCATCAGCTTGCCACGATAAGAACAGGCTAAGCGTATGGGATTAATAAATTTTCTCTTGCGTGATTGAGAGAAGTAGTGGATGATGTTCTATATTTGTTCTAACTGCGACTGTGCAACTAAAGCACCGCGAAAAGAACGCATCACCCAGACATTTGAAAAGGAAACAAGCGCATGTCCCGTTCGCCCGATAGTCATGACTCCCCGCCACCTAGTTCGCACACCCCCATGGAAGAGGCACTTCAACGTCCCAGCCTGTGCATTGACTGGGAAGTCTATGCCGCCATGCTCGAAGAGAGCAACATGCCCTTGGATCAGCAGAAGGAGTTGATCGAAACACTCTGGTCGATTGTCGTGGCCTTCGTTGATCTCGGCTTTGATCTCAACCCTGTCACCCAAATCTGTGGAGAAGATGACGATGTTTTGAGTGATGATCCTCCAGATATTGTATCCTTGATGCAGGCAGAGATGATCGGACAGGAGGAGCTATGAACGCACAGAACCAACAATCCATTGTAACCAAGCCAACCAAGGCGGTGATCTATACGCGTGTGTCTGGGGCGAAACAGGTGCGTGAGGGCGATGGCCTGGCCTCTCAAGAAAACCGCTGCCGCGAATATGCCACCTACAAGGACTATGATGTCGTTGAGGTGTTCAGTGATGATATGTCAGGCAAGTTCGAACGCCGACCAGCGATGGATCGGATGCTGGCGTTTCTGAGATTGCATCCCAGAAACAGCATTGTTGTCATCATTGACGATATCAGCCGCTTTGCCCGCAATGTGCAGGCCCATATCAAGCTGCGTGAAACACTGGCCGAGGCTGGTGGTATCCTGGAAAGCCCATCGATTGAGTTTGGCGAGGATAGTGACTCACGACTGGTGGAGCACATGCTGGCCTCTGTGGCGCAGCATCAGCGTGAGAAGAACGCCGAGCAAACTTCCAATCGCATGAAGGGGCGGATGATGAATGGCTATGCCGTCTTTGCTGCTCCCATCGGCTACAAATACAAGAAGACAGGTGCACACGGGAAACTCCTGACCCGTGATGAGCCCTTGGCGTCGATCATCCAGGAAGGTCTGGAGGGTTATGCCTCTGGACGGATTGCGTCGCAGGCCGAGCTGAAACGTTTCTTTGAATCGCAAGCCCTCTTTCCCAAAGACCTACCTAACGGTCAAATCCGACAGCAGAAGGTCAGCGATATCATCAGCCGTGTTGTATATGCGGGCTATGTCGAGCATCTGCCCTGGGGCATCACACGCCGTAAGGGCCATCATGAGCCGATCATCTCATTGTCCACCTATGAAGCCATCCAGCAGCGCAAGGCAGCAAGACCTCTGGCACCAGCCCGCAAGGACATCAATCGTGACTTTCCCCTCCGTGGCTTTGTGACCTGTGCCTGCTGTGACAAGCCAATGACAGCTGCTTGGGCCAAGAGCAGAACTGGCAAGCGGCATCCCTATTACTTCTGTCAGACGCGCGGCTGCGACTATCGCCGCAAGTCGATCCGCCGCGCAGATATCGAAGGGCGCTTTGAGGATATCCTCAAAACCCTCCAGCCTAGCCAGAACCTGTTTGAGATCGTCAAAGCCATGCTCAAGCAAGCCTGGGAGATGCGTCTCGACCAGCAGGGCCAGCAAAAGGCAGTGATCGCCAAGCAGATCAAAGCTATCGACAAGGATGTGTCCAAGACCCTCGATAAGATCATGGGCAGCAGCAACAAAACCGTGATTGCTGCCTTTGAAAAACGCATTGAAGAGTTGGAAAGACAGAAGACTGTTCTGATGGAAAAAGCCACTCAATCGGGCAAGCCAAAGAAGAGCTTCGCAGAAATTATCGAACCACCCCTGAGCTTCCTGGCAAACCCCTGGAATCTCTATCAAAACGGGTCATTCGCCATGAAGAGACTGGTGGTGAAACTGGCCTTTAGCGGCCCCTTGGCATACGACCACAAGAGCGGCTATCGAACCGCGCAACCCTCTGGGATATTTAGCTTTTTGAGTGATTTTCACCTAAAAAGTGAAATGGTGCCCCCACACGGACTCGAACCGCGGACCTACTGATTACAAATCAGTTGCTCTACCAGCTGAGCTATAGGGGCGTTGATCGGTCGTTTAGTTATTTTGACCGCAACACGCAAGATGGAAATTTACCCTTAGCTTTGGGTTTGAACAAGGTGGATCGCCGGGGTAGCTTGCCGAGACGCTCTCTCAACCGCATGGGCCTTATGCAGCTGCTCTTTCACACAGGCGCGCACTTCACAGAGGAAGAGCGATTGATGCGAAGCCTGCTGAAGAACAAGGACCTGTTCAGCGCGTATGGTGTGGCCGTGCCCGGGCCGGGAAAGTATCGCAAGCTTTTGCGGCAGACCATGGACGCGCTGGATGTCAGTGAGCCGGCGGAGAACGCCCGGGAGGTGCTGCTGGATGCAATTCTCGACAATGCCTCGGCAGACCGGGTAATCCTGTCCAACAGCCATTTCTTCGGGCCCCCGCGCACGGCATTGCAGCAGGGTGTAATCTATCCCCGGGCGCCAACCCGGATGCTGCAGATGGCCAACATTTTTCAGACCGACGAGATCGAGCTCTTCATGGCGCTGAAGAACCCGGCCACTTTTCTGCCGGCGGTCCGTGATCGCGCGCAGCCGGGCGACCCGACGGACTTCATGGACGGCATGGATCCGCGGGCGGTGCGGTGGTCGGATACGCTGGTGCGCATTCGAGACGCCGTGCCGAGGATTTCAGTCACGGTGTGGTGCAGTGAAGATTCGCCGCTGATCTGGCCCGAGGTCATTCGCGAGATGGGACGAATCGAACATGGTGATGAGATCGTGGGCGGCTATGACCTGCTTGCGGACATCATGGCGCCGGAAGGCATGTCGCTCTTTCAGGCCTTTGTTGAAAAACATCCCGACATGAGCGAGGCGCAGCGACGGCGCGCTATGGTGGCCTTTCTGGAAAAGTTCGCCGTCGACGATGCGATCGAAGAAGAGTTGGACATGCCGGGTTGGACCGAGCAGCTTGTCGATGAGATGACCGAGATCTACGACGATGATGTCTTCGACATCGCGCGGATGCCGGGCGTTCAGGTGATCGAGCCCTAGTCCATTTTTCTGTCCTGCACTGCCCCGGGGTCCTCAGAGCAGAATGGCCTGACCTGTCCGGGCGGACTCCTGAGCGGCCTGTCCCATCTGCACCGCTCGCAGACCGTCGTCAAAAGAGACGTCCGGTGTTGTGAGGTTGCCGCGCACGACGTCCAGAAACCGTTGATGCTGGTAGAAGGTGGAGCCATTGTGGTCTCCTGCGGCCAGCAGGTCGGGATCAACCGGAACAGCTCTCAATTGAGGCCGCTTCGGATTGCGTGGGCTGATCTCGACCATGGGCGTGGGCGCAGGTCCGAGATCGTCGGGCCAAAATCGCGTCGGCCCCGGGACGAACGCTTCTATCTTTCCCGCAGGGCCCATCGCGGCGATGGTCTCCTGATAGCGCGCGCCTTCGGCGAACATGCACAGCTCCAGCATCGCCCGCGCGCCGCCTTCAAAATCCACGATCACAAAGCCGTTGTCGAGTATGTCGGGACCGGCGCCATCGTAGCATTCATCCAGGTGGTTCACCGATTGTGCGGCACTCGCCATCACCCGGATGGGCTCCATTTTGATCATCAACCGCATCAGATCGAAGAAGTGGCAGCACTTCTCGACGAACGTGCCGCCCGTTTGCGCGTTGAACCGGTTCCAGTTGCCGACCTTGTTCAGGAACGGAAAGCGATGCTCGCGGATCGTCAGCATCTTGATGCCGCCGGTGACCTGCTCGACCTCGTCCAACAGTGCCGCGATGGGCGGCATATACCGATACTCCATCGCCACCCAGATCGGCGCCGGGTAGGTGGCGGCACAGGCTGTCAGAGCTGGAATATCCGCCGGATCCGTCAGCAGCGGTTTTTCCATCAGCAAGGGCAGGGGGCGGGCGGCCGCAATCTGGGTCATTTGCGCCGCGTGGCAGTGGTTGGGGCTGGTCACCACAAGGCAATCCACCGCGTCATCCCGCACCAGGTCTTCCAAACTGTCGGCAAACCGGGCCTGCGGGGCAATCTCGGCGGCGGTGGCGCGCATCGCCGCATCCGGCTCGAAGATCGCCGTCACGGCGGTGTCCGGCAGCAGCGCGATATTTTTCAGGTGCTCTTGCCCCATCATGCCGCAGCCGATCAGGCCGTAGCGGGTGGTCTGTCCCATGGTCGTGTCCCTATTTGAGCCGCTGTACGTAGACGGATTTGCCCGTATCGAACCAAGTGCGGGAAAATTCAATAGGCTCCGGCCCCGCAGCCCAGCTGAACCGCTCGATAAAGCCGCAAGGCGTGCCTGCGGCGCCGAAATCATCCGGCGTCCAGCGTGGCAGGGTGCCGATGCTCACACGGTCTTCGGCGCGGGTGATCCAAAAACCAAGCCGCTTGAGGTAGGTCTGGTAGAGAGATTCGGCCAGCATATCGACACTGAGAGCCCCGGCATCGCCATCCAGCCAGATCTCCTCCACCGCAATTGGTACGTCATTGAGGTAGCGACGGCGGCGAATACGCGTGGCCTGCGCGCTGGTTCCGAATGTGGGCAGGTCGCCAGGCTTAGCCATACCGCGCAGGTCGATGACATCCGCTGTCGGCAGACCGCCGCCGGACAACAGCTCCAGCCGGAACATAGCATAGACACCCGCCGCCTTGCCCGGTTTGCGGATGTAGTTGCCCGAGCCCTGCACACGCTCCAGCAGGCCCTTGTGTTCCAGATCAGCCAGCGCCTTGCGCAGCGTGCCGATGGAGGTGCCCAGCTCAACCGCCATCTGGCGTTCGGGCGGCAGTCGCTCCCCCTCCAACAACCGCCCCGCGTCGATATCGCGGATCAGCAGCTCACTGAGCTGGATGTATTTGGGCAGCGTGGTGCCACGGGCAGGCGGGGTGGTCATGGGGTGAGCGGGTGTCGGTTGAGAATTGATACACTATTGATCTACTATTTCGCGACTGCTATGCAAGATGAAAATACGTGCCCGCAAATTGAAAGGACCCTCATGACCGTTGTGCCCGTCACCTCCGCCGATCTTGATGCGGCGGAAGTCTCCTGGTTCGCCGCCCTCTGTTCGGACGACTACCAGTTTCTGGGCGTGCCGGATGGGGATCTGCGCTCGTCCTGGGCGCATTGCTCCGAGATCGTGAAGACGGCCGAGCGTCAGGGCTTCCGCAACATCCTCTGCCCGTCGTCGTACCAGGTGGGGCAGGACACGCTGAGCTTTGTCGCAGGCTGCGCACCGATCACCGACAAGATCAACCTGCTGGCTGCCGTGCGCTGCGGCGAGATGCAGCCCATCATGCTGGCGCGCACCATCGCGACGCTCGACCACATGCTGCAGGGGCGGCTGACGGTGAATATTATCAGCTCCGATTTCCCGGGCGAGAAGGCCGACAGCGACTACCGCTATCAGCGCTCGCGTGAGGTGGTCGAGATCCTCAAGCAGGCCTGGACACGGGATGAGATCGACCATGAGGGGGAGGTCTACAGCTTCAAGGGGCTGACCACGGACCCGGCGAAACCCTATCAGACGGGCGGGCCGCTGCTCTATTTTGGGGGGTATTCCCCCGCCGCGCTCGACCTTTGTGCCGAGCATTGCGACGTCTACCTGATGTGGCCGGAACCCAAAGAGGCTATCGCAGGCCGGATGCAGGCCGTGCACGACCGCGCCGCTGATAAAGGGCGTACGCTCGACTATGGTCTGCGCGTGCATATGATCGTGCGCGACACCGAGGCCGAGGCCAAGGAATACGCCGATTACATCGTCTCCAAGCTGGATGATGAATATGGTCGCAAGATCCGCGAACGGGCGCTCGATGCAACGTCGCTGGGCGTGTCTCACCAATCGAAGAACCGCGATATTGCCGATGAGTTCGGGTATGTGGAGCCGCATCTTTGGACAGGTGTGGGGCGGGCACGGTCTGGTTGCGGGGCGGCGTTGGTGGGCTCTGCCGATCAGGTGTTGTCGGAAATCGAAGCCTACCAAAAGATGGGCATCCGAGCGTTTATCTTCTCAGGCTATCCTCACATCGACGAGGCCGAACACTTCGGTCGCGTTGTGATGCCGCATCTGAAAACCTGCTCTCTGCCGGAGGCCTATGGCCGCGTGCCACAAGCGGCGCCTGCCACACCCCTCGCTGCGGGGGAGCGTCGCTGATGGACCGGATTGCCCTCTCTGACACACTGGAATTCAGTCGCATCGTCTATGGCATGTGGCGGTTGGCCGATGATAGCGACACCTCGCCCGCGCATGTGCGTGCCAAGATCGACGCTTGCCTGGCGCAAGGCATCACCACGATGGATCAGGCCGATATCTACGGCGGCTATGTTGCCGAAGAGGTGCTGGGCGCGGCGCTCAAGGAAAGCCCGGGCCTGCGCGATCAGCTTGAGATCGTGACCAAATGCGACATCGTCGCACCCATCGGCAAATACGCCGACCGCCGGGTCAAATACTATGATACCTCGGCGGCGCATATTCAGGCCAGCGTCGAGGCCTCACTGACCTATATGGGGATCGAGCAGATTGATCTGCTGCTCATTCATCGACCCGATCCGATGATGGATGCGGCAGAGACGGGTGGCGCGCTCGACGCGCTGATCGCAAGCGGTAAAGTCAAGGCGGCGGGGGTGTCGAACTTCCGCCCGTGGGACTGGGACCTGCTGCAATGGAGCATGGCCAACAAGCTCGTGACCAACCAGATCGAGATCAGCTTGGCTGCGCGGGACTGTTTCACCAACGGCGATTTGGCGCATCTGCAGCAGCATCACATCAGCCCGATGGCGTGGTCCCCGCTGGGCGGCGGCAGCCTGATGACCGACGACAGCCGCGTCGCTGTGCAACTGGATGCCGTGGCGCACGCGCAAGGTGTGGATCGCGCAGCGGTCGCTGTGGCCTGGCTGCTGGCACATCCGGCGGGCATCCTGCCGGTGATGGGCACCAACACGCTGTCGCGGATCGCGACCTTCTCAGACGCCTTCAAGGTCGAGATGGACCGGCAGACCTGGTTCGAGCTTTACGAGGCCGCAAGCGGTCAGGAGGTGCCATGATGGCGGACGGAACGCGACAGATGACCAAACTCCACAGCTTTGTGCCTGGCCCGGAGACCAAGCTGCAACTGCGTGCCGCCTTTGGACAGTTCGGCACCGGCGTGACGGTGGTGACGGCCCAGACGGCGGACGGCCCGATTGGCATGACGGCGAATTCCTTTTCCAGCGTCTCGCTGGACCCAGCGCTTGTTCTGTGGTGCCCGGCCAAATCATCCAGCCGCTATCCGCATTTCGCGGCCGCAGAGCATTTTGCGATTCACCTGATGGGCGCCGAGCACGAACACATCGCCATGGGATTTGCCAAATCCGCGCACGCCTTTGACGGGCTGGATGTGACGCACAATGCGCATGGTGTCCCGCTGCTGGGCAACTGCCTCGCGCGCTTTGAATGCACCACCCACCAGATCCATGACGCAGGCGACCACGCAATTGTTGTGGGCCGCCTGCGCTCAGCCGCGTTCCGGGAGGGGAATGCGCTGATTTTTTGCCAAGGCCGTTTCGGACGGTTTGACAATCCGGCCTAAAAGGCCAACGAATGAAGCGTGTGGGGAAAACCCGCACGTCGTGACCCGGAATACCCGGGCACAAGGGAGGAGGCTCCGGAATGGGAGCATTGCTGGCGGTGATGACACCGCTCCGGCTGGTTAATGAGGTCGTGCTCAAGCTGGGCAGGGGCCTTGGGGTGGTGGCAGTGGCGCTTATGGTCACCGCAATCCTCATTCAGGTGTTCTACCGCTATGTGCTAAACAACGCGCTGCCCTGGCCGGATGAGGCGGCTCGCTTTTGCATGCTGTGGATGACCGGGCTGATGGCGCCTACGGCGTTTCGGCGCGGCGGCTTTGTGGCCATTGACACGGTTGTGCGGTTGCTGCCGGAGCGTTTGGGCGCGTTGATCTCGCTGATCCTGCTGTTTCTCAGCCTTGGCGTGTTGATTGTCGCCGCGCAGATTGGCTGGTCGGAAGTTACCGGATTTGCGGGGAAATTCGCAACTGCCGCGCTGTACTTGCCCACAGACCTGAGCTTTAAGAGCTGGTTCCGCGTGCCGCGCAGCTGGATGATGGCCTCGCTGCTCTTCGGGGTGATCGTGCTGATTTCGGTAAACGTCGAGCTGATCCTGCGCGCGCTGGTGAAGATGATGGGCGGTGCAGATCAGCTGCCCGCGATCACTCTGGAAGAACAGGTAGGGGCAGAATAATGCTGGTCTGGTTCCTGCCGCTCTTTTTGCTGTTTCTGATGATTGGCCTGCCGGTGTTCTTCGGCCTGCTGGCCGCGCCCGGCATTCTGCTCTGGCTGAACGGGCAGGAGCGCGACATCACGCTGCTCTATCGTAATCTCTACAACGGGATGGACAGCTTCCCGCTGATGGCGATCCCTTTCTTCATGCTGGCGGGAGAGCTGATGAACCGCGGCGGCATCACCATGCGGCTGGTGGAGTTTTCCCAGGCCATGATGGGTCATTTCCGTGGCGGTCTCGCGCATGTGAACATCTTGTCGTCTATGCTCTTTGCGGGCCTGTCAGGCTCGGCTGTGGCTGATACCTCTGCCCTTGGCTCCATGCTGATCCCCGCGATGGAAAAGCACGGCTACACCCGCCGCTTTGCCGCTGCCATCACTGCGGCCAGTTCCGTGATCGGGCCGATCATTCCGCCGTCGGGCATCATGATCATCTATGCCTACGTGATGGGTGAGAGCGTCGCGGCCCTCTTCCTTGCAGGCATCGTGCCGGGTGTGATGGTGGGCCTGGGCCTGATGCTGATGGTGAAGTTCCAGGCCGACAAATACAACTTCCCGGTCGCCACCAAAAAGCACTCCTGGGGTGAGCGTGGGCAAGCCAGCCTCAAGGCGTTTTTTCCGCTGCTGACCCCGGTGATCATCCTGGGCGGCATCCTTGCGGGTGTCTTCACACCGACCGAAGCGGCTGCGGTCGCTGTGGCCTATGCTCTGATCATCGGGCTTTTTGTCATGCGCACGCTGAAATTCAGCGACTTGCCGGATGTGCTGAACCGCGCGGGGATTACCTCTGCCGTGGTGTTGCTGCTCGTGGGCGCTGCGATGGCCTTCAAGACCGTCGTCAGCCTCAGCCACGCGCCGGAGACCATGGCGGAGTTCGTGTTGAGCCTCACGAGCAACCCGCTGATCCTGCTGTTCCTGATCAACCTGCTGCTGTTCATCGTGGGCATGTTCCTCGATGCGGGCCCTGCGATCATCATTCTTGGCCCGATCCTCGGCCCGATCTTTGTGAGCCTCGGGGTCGATCCGATCCACTTTGCGATCATCATGAGCGTGAACCTGACCGTCGGGCTGGCCACGCCGCCCATGGGGCTGGTGCTGTTCGTCGCCTCGTCGGTGTCGGGTGAACGGGTCGAGACCATCTCCAAGGCGATCCTGCCGTTCCTGGCGGTTGAGATCCTCGTGATCTTCCTGATCACCTACATACCGGCCATCTCCATAACGGTCCCGCGCCTGACGGGTTTTGCAAACTAAACGACATCCAATGGGAGGAAAAACATGATCAAAAACACCCTCAAATCGCTGACCGTGGCGGCCATGCTGGCCGGGTCCGCGATGGCGGCAGCGGCGCAGGACTATACGCTGCGGGCCACGGCCAATTCCAACGAGAACGATGAAGACTACGACGGCCTCGTGGTCTTCAAGAACTACGTCGAAGCGGCCTCCAACGGCGCCATCGCGGTGGAGCTTTTCATTGGCACCCAGCTGTGCGGCAATGGTGCGGAGTGCCTGCAGGGCGTGGCGGACGGCACCATTGATATCTTTGTCTCCACGTCGGGCGGTGCCTCGGGCATTTTCCCCTATGTTCAGGTGCTCGACCTGCCGTATCTGATGGCGGATGACCGAATTGCGGAGCACGTGTTGTCGGGCGATTTCACCCGCAAGATGCGCGACATGGCGCTGGAAGATTCCGGCGATTCGATCCGCCTGATGACCATTGGCAACACCGGCGGCTGGCGCAACTTTGCCAACACCAAGCGCCGCATTGCGGAACCATCGGACATGGAAGGCCTGAAAATCCGCACCGTGGTCGCCGACCTGCCGCAAGAGCTGGTGAAAGCGCTGGGTGCTGCGCCTACGCCGATCCCATGGCCGGAGCTGTTTACGTCCTTCCAGACCGGTGTGGTCGAAGGCTCCAAGAACGGCATCACCGACATCATGGGCATGAAATTCCCCGACGCGGGCCTGAAATATGTCACCCTCGACGGTCACGCCTATATGGGCGCGTTGTGGTGGATGAACAACGCGCGCTTCCTCGAGATGCCCGAGGATATGCGCCGGGTGGTGGTCGACGGGTTCTACGCCCTGCAGCAGGCGACCTTTGCCTCCCCCAAGCGCAAATCCATCGAGGCTTACGAGCAGTTCGTGGCCGAGGGTGGCGATCTCTACGTGCCGACGCCGGAGCAGAAAGAGGCGTTCAAGGACGGTGCGGCGCCGGTGTTTGACTGGTTCAAGGCCAATGTCGCGCGTGGGGAGGAAATCTTCGATGCCCTGACAACAGCCGTCGCCGAAGCCGAGGAAGAGATCGGCGCGGCACGTGCGGCGGATCTGAACTGATCCTCTGGTGGGGCGGTCCATCTGGCTGCCCCATCGTCACCGAAACGGGTACATCCAGACCTTGTAATCCGCGACCAGCTCATGCGCCTTTTCGATCTCCTCCCGGGTCATCTTCTTCACGACCTCTTCGAGGCTGATCGCCGCGTCCGGATCACCACCGATGGCCGACAGCGTGTACCACATGTAGGCGCGCACGAGGTCCGGGGCGGGCATCCCGCGACCGACCTCATAGTACCAGCCGACCCCCGATTGCGCCCCCGGATGCCCCTTCATCGCCGAGCGCAGGTACCACTCGAACGCGCGCATGTCGTCCCGCGATACACCAAGGCCCATGGCATACATCACACCGATCAGCTCTTCGGCTTCCGCATTGCCCGAGCGCGCCGCCGGCCAGAGCGCCGCGTAGGCCGCCTCAAAGCGGCCCTCTTCCATCATGTCGCGCGCCTCTTCAATTTCTGCAAGGGCAGGGCCAGCCAGAAGTGCAAAGGCAAAACATATGGCGCGCATGGGTTCCTGTTCTCCTGTGTTGCGAGCGTCGCCGCCGCCGGTGATCTGCCCCGGCCCCTGACCGCCGATGATTTTCTAAGCTTCGACAGGGATCAGGCCGCGTTGGGCCAGTCCTTGTTCTACGATACCATCCTGTCGGGCAATCGGAATATCTCTTGCGCGCATTGCCATCATCCGAAGTTCGGCACCGGCGATGGGTTGAGCCTTGGCATCGGGGAAGGCGGGCAGGGACTGGGGCCGGACCGGACACCCGGCATAGGCCTTGCGCGCATCGCCAAGCGCATTCCACGCAATGCGCCGGGGCTGTGGAACCTCGGCGGGCGCGATCTGACGGTCATGTTTCATGACGGGCGGTTGAGCAAATCTGAGCTATTCGGCAACGGGTTCAATTCGCCTGCAGAGGAGTGGCTGCCGCAGGGGTTGAATTCGTTGCTGGCCGCGCAGGCACTCTTTCCGCTTGTGGCTCAGTTCGAGATGGCCGGAAACCCGGGTGAGAACGAGATCATCGGTGCTGTGCACGACCGGATCGACGCTGCTTGGCCCATCCTCGCCAAACGGGTGCGTACGGCAGGGGGGTATGGCGCGCGCTTCGTCGCCGCCTTCGATCACATCGATGCCCCCGAAGAGGTGACCATCGTCGAGATCGCCAATGCTCTGGCCGCCTTCATGGCACTGGAATGGACCAGCTTTGACAGCCTGTTTGATCAGTATATTGGAGGGGACCACGCCGCACTGACAGCAGACCAACACGCGGGCATGCAGCTGTTCTATGGCAAAGCGGAGTGCGCCAGCTGTCATTCTGGCCCTCTCATGAGCGATCAGAAATTCCACGCGCTGGGGCTGCCCGCCTTCGGTCCCGGACGCACGCGCTTGTTCGATCCTTACGCGCGCGACGTGGGGCGGATGGGCGAAAGCAACCGGCTGGAAGATTCATATGCCTTCCGCACACCCATGTTGCGCAATGTGGCGCTTACCGCGCCTTACGGCCACAACGGGGCTTTTGCCACGCTGGAGGGCATCGTGCGCCAACACCTCGACCCGGCGCGGTCGCGGGCCGACTGGCGACCGGAGGATGCGAAGTTGCCGGATGTGCCGTGGTTGGAGGCGGGAGACTTCGTGATCCAGTCGGATGCACGCGAAATGGCGCGTCAGGCGCGCGTGGTACCCGGAAAGAGACCGGATCTGAACGATGAAGAAGTCGCGCAGATCGTGGCCTTCCTCAAGAGCCTTACGGGCACTCACAGCGTGACCGACCCACTCTTCGGCGTGCCGGAGTGGTTTACCCCCTAAGCGCCTTTGCCAGCGCGTGATAGGAGGCTTTGGGCGTGCGATCCAACGTTTTGAAATCCACGTGGATCAGGCCGAAGCGTTTCTCATAGCCGAGCGCCCATTCGTAATTGTCCATGAGCGACCAGAAGGTATAGCCTTTGAGGGGAACACCCTCGGCCATTGCCTGTTGCGCGGCGGAGATGTGGGCATTCAGGTACTCAATACGTGCGTCATCCCGCACACCCGCCTCGTCCGGGTTTGCCATGCCGTTTTCGGTGACGTAGAGCGGCAAACCCTTGGTGTAGGTCTCATGTACCCAAGTCAGAAAGTGGTGCAGGCCCTCGGGATAGATTTCCCACCCCATCTGCGTCTTCGGCAGCGGCCCATTGACTTCCTGATGCGCGGGCCACGGGCCGTCTGTCGGCGCAATGCGCTTGCAGGTATAGTAGTTCAGCCCGCACCAATCGAGCGGCTGGCCGATCAGCTCGAAGTCATCCTCCCAACCCTTGGGCATATGCGGAGCGAGGCCTTCCATGACATCCTCAGGGTACGCGCCCTTGAAGAGGCCGCCGAGGAAGAAGCGGTTGTAGTAGCCATCATAGAGCTTGGCGGCCCTTGCCGCCTCGGGCGAGTCATCCGTAGGGTGAGCATATTCGAAGTTGCAGACAGCGCCGAGGTTTGACACGCCGAGCGCGCGCATCGCCTGGATCGCCCGGCCATGCCCGGTCAGCACATGGTGCATCGCGTGAGCGGTCGCACGGATATCGCGCAGACCGGGCGCGTGATGCCCCATGAAATGCGACAACCAGCCGACGCACCAGGGCTCATTGATCGGGGCCGCGCTGAACACCCGGTCGCCGATGCGCTGCATGATGACCGTGGTGTAGTCTGCCAGCCAGTGCGAGATATCCGGGTTTCGCCAGCCGCCCAGATCGGCCAGTGGCACGGGCAGCTCCCAGTGATAGAGCGTGACCATGGGGTTCAGGCCGCGCGCAAGCAGCCCGTCAACGAGCCGGTCATAGAAGTCGAGGCCCTCCTGGTTTGGCGTGCCGCGCCCTTCGGGCAGCACCCGCGCCCAACTGGTCGAAAACCGGTAGGCATCGAGCCCCAGCGCTTGCATCAGGTCCAGGTCCTCTTCCCAGCGATGATAATGATCGCAGGCGACCGCACCGTGCTCGGCACGCACTACATTGCCTGGCGTCGCGGCGAAGGTATCCCAATGAGTCTGGCCCGCACCACCGAAGCTGTGCCCTTCGATCTGGTAGCTGGAGGTGGCGGCGGCAAACTGGAAGCCATCGGGGAAATCCGATCTCTTGAAATTCATCATGCGTCCTTTTGGGGGCAGGGGCCGGTCGAGGGGCCGATCACGAGCTCTGCGTCCCACAGCTCGGTTCGCAACTCTTGGTCGGGCCGCGCGATCTGGTCAATGAGCAGTTCGGCGCACCGGCGGCCCGCCGCGCGCACAGAGGAGCGGATCGCCGTGAAAACAGGCACCGTTTGGCCGTTTGGCAAATAGGAAATCTCATCGTCAAAACACAGGACCGAGATATCCTGGCCCATCACCAGACCGCGCTCCTGAAGGGCGCGGCGAATGCCGAGGGCGGAGACAATAGACGAGGCGACGAAGGCCGTGGCTGGATCCGTCTGATCGAGCATCTCATGCGTGGCGGTATACCCGTAGGGCTCACTCATCTCGTTGGATCGCATCAGATCCGCATCCGGCGCGACACCAGCCTGTCGAACAGCCGCGAGATAGCCCTCGCGCCGTCTCTGCGCGAAGTCCATGCGCTCTTCCCCGTTGATCAGCCCGATCCGGCGATGTCCAAGATCCAGAAGGTGCCGCGTGCCGGTCTCAATTGCGCGAGTGTTGTTCACGTCGAGCCAGGAGTACGGTGTTTTCACCTCCGAGGCGCGACCATGCACCAGGAACGGGATCTCCAACTCACTGAGGAAGTCGATCCGCGGATCATCGCGTGCGGGAGAATGCACGATTATGCCGTCCACGGCCCCTTTCTCGGCCACACCGCGATAAGCGCTGAATTCGTCTTCATCCCGGACCAGCGACAGGCTCATATTGTAGCCGTGCTGCGCGTAAACCTCCCCAGCGCCCGCGATAAAGTCGGCGAAGACGATGTTGACCATCTCGTTCTGCTTGGAGAACGGAATGATGTGGCCGATCGCCATGGACCGACCGGTGGCAAGGGTCTGGGCGCGGACGTTGGGACGATAATTGTATTGCTTGGCTGCGGCCGTAACCCGCCTGCGGGTCTGTTCACTGACCTCTGGATACCCGTTCAAGGCGCGGCTGACGGTGGTCTGCGACAGGTTCAACCGCTCCGATAGCTCTCGTAAGTTCATAAGACCCGCGGTCCCATTTTTGGTCTCAAACAGCGATCAGCCTAGGCACAGCCGCGGGGCAGGTCAAAGCGGAAACGGCCAGTGCCCAGCAGGACATTCGCAGCGCCTTGAAAAGTGGTGCAGAAACCCAACCTCGAGTTGACACATTTGATACCTTCCTCCAGTTTTCAGCCATCCAAAGCGCTTTGGAGTGATTCTTTGCGCATAAAAAATGATCAAGACGATGCCAAAACAGGCATTGCTACGGGAGGATCTCATGAAGGCACGTTTTTACGCGGGTGCTGCAGCACTGGCTCTTTTTGCGGGATTGGCGCACGCAGATGGGCATCAGCCGTTTGCCGTGGGCGAGGGCGACTTTAGCTGGGACAGCTACAATGAGTTTGCGGATAAGTATGATTTGAGCGGTCAGACGGTGGAGATCACCGGACCGTGGACCGGGGACGAAAAGGAAAAGGTCGACAAGGCGTTCTCCTACTTCACCAGTGCCACTGGCGCGACGGTGAACTACTCGGGTTCGGACAGCTTCGAACAGGACATCGTGATTTCTGCGCGCTCGGGCTCTGCGCCCAACCTCGCGGTTTTCCCGCAACCCGGACTGGCAGCCGATATGGCGAGCCAGGGCCTGCTGACGCCGTTGCCCGACGGAACCGCCGATTGGGTGCGTGACAACTATGCTGCCGGTCAGTCGTGGGTCGATCTGGGGACATACGCCGATGAAAACGGCGAGGACCAAATGTACGGCCTCTTCTACCGGGTCGATGTGAAGTCGCTGGTCTGGTATTCGCCCGAAGCCTTTGACGAAGCCGGCTATGACATCCCCGAGACGATGGAAGAGCTGAAAGAACTGACCGATCTGATCGTGGAAGAAGGCGGCACGCCTTGGTGCATCGGCCTGGGATCCGGAGCCGCGACCGGCTGGCCGGCGACGGATTGGGTCGAAGAGATGATGCTGCGCACGCAATCCCCGGCGGACTACGACGCCTGGGTCGCCAACGAGATGAAGTTCGATGATCCCAAGGTGATCGCGGCGATCGAGGAATTCGGTGCCTTCGCGCGCAATGACGATTACGTGGACGGTGGCGCATCTGCCGTGGCCAATACGGATTTCCGCGACAGCCCGACCGGCCTCTTCGACATCCCGCCGAAATGCTACATGCACCGTCAGGCGTCGTTCATCCCAGCGTTCTTCCCCGAAGGCACCGTGGTGGGAGAGGACGTGGATTTCTTCTACTTCCCCGCCTATGCCGAAAAGGATCTCGGCAAGCCGGTGTTGGGCGCGGGCACGCTCTTTGCCATCACCAACCCGTCGGAGGCGGCAAATGCCTTCATCGAATTCCTGAAGCTGCCGGTCGCACATGAGCTCTGGATGGCGCAGGGCGGATTCCTGACGGCACATGCTGGTGTGAACACCGAGACGTATCTCGAGGACAGCCTCAAGGCGCAGGGTGACATTCTGCTAAATGCAACGACCTTTCGCTTTGACGCCTCCGATCTGATGCCCGGTGAGATCGGCGCGGGCGCCTTCTGGACCGGTATGGTAGACTACACCACTGGCGCCAGCGCCGAAGATGTCGCCAAAGGCATCCAAGAGCGCTGGGATACGATCCAGTAAGCCTCTTGCACCTGGGTCCGGCGGTGTGCGCCGCCGGATCAAACCCGCACATGCGTCTTGGGAGGGATTGCCATGTCACCGCTGCTTCAGGGCATCATCACAGTTATCGTCGGGGTCGGCGGATGCGTCGGGTACTTCTTTCTGTCCAATCTGATCCTCGACAAGGTCATCTTTCCCCCGCGGGCGGATAATCCGGGACGGAACATCAATCGCGCCAATCTGGTGCGCCCGTGGCTCTTCCTTTTCCCGGCGATGGCGGCATTGGGGCTCTATCTGGTCTATCCGGTGGTGGGGTCCTTCTACCGCTCGCTCTACAACCGCTCGGGCGATGAGTTCATCGGTTTTGGCAACTACACCACGATGTTTGCGGACAACGGCTTTCAGATCGCTTTCTTTAATAACATGCTCTGGGTGCTCGTCGTGCCCGCCGCCGCGACCTTCTTTGGCCTGCTGGTGGCGCAGCTGACCGACCGGCTCAAATGGGGGAACATCGCGAAATCGCTGATCTTCATGCCCATGGCGATCTCCTTCGTGGGCGCCTCACTGATCTGGAAATTCGTCTATGCGAACAACGCCGACATCGGGCTGATCAACGCGATCCGCGACTTCTTTGGCGCGTCGGAGCCGCTGGATGTGCTGCAGGTGCGCTTCTGGAACAACTTTTTCCTGATGTTCATTCTGGTTTGGATTCAGACCGGCTTTGCCATGGTGATCCTCTCCGCCGCCCTGCGTGGCATCCCGGAAGAGACCATCGAGGCGGCCATCATCGACGGGGCGAACCCGTTCCAGGTCTTCTTCAAGATCAAGGTGCCGCAGATCATGGGCACCATCGTGGTGGTCTGGACGACCATCACCATCCTGGTGCTCAAGGTCTTTGACATCGTCTACACGATGACGGGCGGCAACTTCGGGACGGACATCCTGCCGAGCTACATGATGTCGTACATGTTCCGGGACGACGGGCGCGCCACGGCGGTTGCCTTTGTCATCATGATCGTGGTGCTTCCGGTGATGATCTGGAACATCCGGCAAGCCCGGGCGGAGATGAGATAATGGACAATATCGCAGGTACAAAGTCGTCGCTGAGCTGGGCCGTCAATCTCTCGGTCATCTTCCTCGTTGTGCTCTGGCTGATCCCGACCGTGGGATTGCTGGTGTCCTCCTTCCGGGATCGTGACCAGATCTCGGCCTCGGGCTGGTGGCTCTCGCCCTTCGCGGTGGAGCAGAACTTTCAAGCCAAGATCCCCGCTGGTGAAGTCCGGCAGGATGGTGAGTTCTTCGTGATCGAGGGCAACATTTTCTCGGGTGGCGAGGGCGAGGTGATCCGCTTTGGCGGCGCACGCTCCAACCCGACCGTGGCGGCTGCTGGGGAAACGGCCGAGCTGACCCGCGATCGGTCGCTGACCGTGCAGGCCAATGGCGATTTCGTCTATCGCTCGCCTGCGGAGATCAAGCGCGACCCGAGCGTCTATTATTCGACGGCCACACCGCCGGATTTCTCGCTCGACAATTATCAGACGATCCTCTTTTCAAACAACATGGACATCGCCTTCATCAACACGCTGACGGTGACGATTCCGGCAACAATTATCCCGATCCTGATCGCCGCCTTTGCCGCCTATGCGCTGGCCTGGATGGATTTCGCAGGGCGCGGTCTGTTGATCGCCATGGTCGTTGGGCTATTGGTCGTGCCGCTGCAGCTGGCGTTGGTGCCACTGCTGCAGTTCCACAATTCCATCGGAATCGGGCAAAGCTTTCTGGGCATCTGGATGGCACATACCGGGTTCGGGTTGCCGCTCGCGATCTACTTGTTGCGCAACTACATGGTTGGCCTGCCACGCGATATCATCGAAAGCGCGAAGGTGGATGGTGCCACGGACTTCCAGGTCTTCACCAAGATCGTCCTGCCGCTGAGTTTCCCTGCGCTCGCCAGTTTCGCGATCTTCCAATTCCTGTGGACCTGGAACGACCTTCTGGTCGCAAAAGTCTTCCTGCCTTCGAATGCGGAGAGCTGGGTGATGACAGTCAAGATCGCCGATGACCTGCTTGGCTCGCGCGGCGGCGACTGGGGTATTCTGGCCTCGGCGGCCTTCATCTCCATCGCGGTGCCGCTCATCGTCTTCTTCACAATGCAACGGTATCTGGTGCGCGGTCTGCTGGCCGGCTCGGTGAAATAGAAAGTCCGACAAGAATGACAAAGATGGAACACCATCTGCACCTGCCCGTCATCGACAAGGATTGGTGGCGGGGCGCAGTGATCTACCAGATCTATCCGCGCAGCTTTCAGGACAGCAATGGCGATGGCATAGGCGATCTGATCGGCATCTCGCAGCGTATGAGCTATATCGCCTCGTTGGGGGTCGATGCGATCTGGATCTCGCCGTTTTTCACGTCGCCGATGAAGGACTTTGGCTACGACGTGAGCGACTACTGCAACGTCGATCCGATGTTCGGCACGCTCGCCGATTTCGATGTGGTGGTCGAAGCCGCGCATCAGCACGGGCTCAAGGTGATGATCGACCTGGTGTTGAGCCACACGTCGGATCAGCACCCATGGTTTGTCGAAAGCCAGTCGAACCGCACCAACTCCAAGGCGGATTGGTACGTGTGGTCGGATCCCAAGCCCGATGGCACACCACCCAACAACTGGCTGTCGATCTTCGGCGGGCCTGCTTGGCAGTGGGATCCGGGGCGCGAGCAGTACTACCTGCACAACTTTCTGGTCGAGCAGCCCGACCTGAACTTCCACAATGAAGATGTGCAGAATGCAATCCTCTCGACCACGCGCTTCTGGCTGGACCGGGGCGTGGACGGGTTCCGGCTGGATACGATCAACTTCTACTTCGCGGACAGGGAGCTGCGGGACAATCCACCCCTGCCTCCGGAGAGACGCAATGCCAACATTGCACCATCGGTGAACCCCTATAACCACCAAGAGCATATCTACTCAAAGAACCAGCCAGAGAACCTGGAGTTCCTGAAGCGATTTCGCGCACTGCTTGATGAATACCCGGCAGTAACCTGTGTGGGCGAGGTGGGCGATGCACAGCGCGGCCTGGAGATTCTGGGGGAATATACGAGCGGCGGCGATAAGGTTCACATGTGCTATGCCTTCGAATTCCTGGCCAAGACAAAGCTCGATGCCACCCGCGTCGCGCGGGTTTTTGACGAATTGGGTCGCGTGGCCAAACATGGTTGGCCCTGCTGGGCATTCTCTAACCACGATGTGGAGCGACACAGCTCACGCTGGGATCTGCCGCCAGCGGCACAGCGCATGTTCGCGACGTTGATCATGTGCCTGCGTGGTTCGGTCTGTATCTATCAGGGCGAGGAGCTGGGCTTGCCGGAGGCGGACGTGGCTTTCGAAGATCTACAGGACCCCTACGGCAAGGAGTTCTGGCCCGAGTTCAAGGGTCGTGACGGTTGCCGGACCCCGATGGTATGGGAGGCATCCAACCAGAACGGTGGCTTTTCGGAGGGCTTTCCCTGGCTGCCGGTTAGCCATGACCACCTGAACCGTGCCGTTGGAATACAAGAGGACGACCCCACTGCGATCCTGCACCACTATCGTCGCGCGATTGCCTTTCGGAAGGATCACCCGTCGCTGATCAAGGGCGAGCACGGCGGTGTCTTTGCGTATGGAGACGTGCTGCAGTTCACCCGTGAGCACGAGGATGAAACATTGTTCTGCGCCTTCAACCTGTCGGACACGCCGTCGCTGCACGGCATGCCGCCAGGCGATTGGGTGACAATTGGACATGAGCTCGGCGGGGCGACCCCGTCACCAGACTTCAAACTGCACCTGGGGCCGTGGCAAGTCTGCCTCGCGCTGAAACAGGATTAGACTCACGTCTTGGGAGGGACAAAGATATGGCCAATCTGAAACTGACGGACGTGGGCAAGGCCTATGGCGGCAACGTCGAGGTGCTCAAACACATCAATCTGGATATCACGACCGGTGAACTGATCGTCTTCGTGGGGCCGTCGGGCTGTGGCAAGTCGACCCTGCTGCGGATGATCGCTGGGCTGGAAAAGATCACCTCCGGCGAGTTGCTGATCGACGGCGACCGCATGAACGATGTGCCGCCCGCGCAGCGTGGCATTGCGATGGTGTTTCAGTCTTACGCGCTCTATCCGCATATGACGGTGCGCGACAACATGGCGTTTGCGCTAAAACTGGCGAAGAAATCGCCGCAGGAGATCGACGAGGCGGTGAGCCGTGCCGCCAAGGTGCTGCAGCTCGATCAATACCTTGATCGCCTGCCCAAAGCGCTTTCGGGCGGGCAGCGGCAGCGGGTCGCCATCGGGCGCTCCATCGTGCGGGATCCGAAGGTCTATCTCTTTGACGAACCTCTGTCGAACCTGGATGCGAGCTTGCGCGTCGCAACGCGGATCGAGATCGCTCAGCTGAAGGAGAGCATGCCGAACTCGACGATGATTTATGTGACCCACGACCAGGTCGAGGCAATGACCCTGGCCAGCCGCATCGTGGTGCTGGCCAACAAGGGTATTGCGCAGGTCGGTACGCCGCTGGAGCTCTACGAGAAGCCAGAGAACGAATTTGTTGCGCAGTTCATTGGGTCACCCGCAATGAACTTGCTGGCCGGTGAGATCGTAGAAACGGGCGAGGTTACCACCGTGTCCTGCCCGGAAGGCGGCGGCACCTTCCAATCCAATGTGCCCACGCGTGAGTCTGAGAAGGGTATGAAAATCAACGTTGGTATTCGACCGGAAGACATGATCGCGACCGACGGTGACAACTATGCCTTTGCCGATGAGGTGACGATTGTCGAGGCTTTGGGAGAAGTGACGCAGCTCTATTTCGAAGCGCCGAGTTCTGCCAAAGACACAGATACGGTGATCGCGAAGCTGCCTGGTATCCATACGAACATGCGCGGGCAGACCTTGAAGCTGACGGCGGATCCGTCCAAGGTTCACCTGTTTGCGAATGGTAAATCGCTCTTGTACCGGGCATAACCGCCGGTCCGCATATTGCGGGACGGTACGTCTATTTTGAAAGAAACGCATACTGCCCGACGTTTTGGGCGAATACCTGATTTACACATGATCCCCTGTCGCTCTAGTGTTTGCGCTGGCGGGGGGTGAAAGGAAAGAGTTTTGGTAGCGAGTTACGGCACACTGTTGATCCTGTTGTGCTTATTGCAAGTCAAACACATGCTGGCCGACTATTTTCTCCAGACGCGGTGGATGCTGGATGGTCGGGGGCGCTATCTCCATATGGGGACCTTCGTCCATGCGGGAATCCATGCCGGTGGCTCTGTGCTGGCGTTCAGTCTGGTCGGTGCGTCGCTTGCGTTTGTACTGCCGGTTATACTGCTGGAATGGGCTGTGCATTTCCATATCGATTGGTGGAAAGGGCGACATACGTCGACTCAGGACCTGACACCGGCCGATCCAGGATACTGGCGTGCCTCAGGCATTGATCAAGCGCTGCACCAGCTGACCTATATTGGGATGATCTGGTTGTGGCTGCTTTGACAGGGGGCGTAGGTAGCCTTGAGCGAATGAGCACTCCAGCCGCTCTGCTCCTCTGATCCTGACGGGCCTAGCGTGAGCCGGCTATGTCCGGCGCCCGTCTCGTTGATTGCTTTTTTGGGCAATTGCGGTAACGTGAAGATGTTGTTTTTACGGGTTTTGTAGGCGGTTACGGGGGGCCCGATACTGAAACGCGTGCGCATATTGCTCTGTGCAGGTCTGATGTCCTTGGTGACAGGGGCGCTGCTCGCTGAGACACTCAGCGAGGCCGTTCGGGCTGCTGTCACTACAAACCCTGCAATCAAGGCGTCGCAAGCACAGATGCGCGCGTCCGCCTATGATCTTATCGAATTGCGGAGCGCATTCGAGCCGCGTGTCATTCTGTCAGGCGAAACGGGCTGGCAGCGGGTGGACGACGCCAATGCGCTGTCCGCTTCCGATAACGACAGCACCAAGCCGCGCCACCAACTGGCTGTGCGGGCCGAACTGGTCCTGTTCGATGGATTTCGGCGCTCCAATCTTGTCTATGCCAATGCGGCGCGGGTGGACGGTAGCATTTTCAGTCTGCTCGATGCGTCCGAGACGATGGCGCTGAACGCAACCGAAGCGTATATTGACGTGCACCGCCACCGCCAGCTGCTCGATGTGGCAAAGCGCAACGTCGCGAAACACGAAGAGATTGGTATGCAGGTGCGGGACCTGGTGCAGGGCGGGCGGTTGCCGCTGAGCGATGAGTTGACCATTGATGATCGCATCCGCTCGGCGAGGCTGGCCCAACTCGATGTCGAACGCGCTCTCCGCGATGCAGATGCCAGATACGAGAAGGTGGTGGGGCATTCGCCGAAGGGACCCATGCGCGTGCCTCTGGCGGAGACACCCCCATCACTGAACCAACTTACCCAGACTGCCGTTGCCAACAGCTACCGTGTCCAATTTGCGCGGACGCAAATCGACCAGACCCGCTTTCAGGCCGAGGTCACACTTGCCGATCGCTATCCGGAATTCACGCTGAATGCCGGTGTCGTCCGTGATATCAATCGCAACGGCGTATCGGGGACCCGGACGGATGAGACTGTCGGAGTCGGTCTGAGGTGGACGCTTTATCAAGGTGGGCGCGATGCTGAGCGACGCGCGCTAGCGGAACTCAACAGCCGCGCGTTGGCGGAGCAAGCTGTCGCCGTGCGAGATGTCCGTGAGTTGGCCGCGCGCGCCTGGAATGCTCATCGCACAAATGCGGATCGTGCCGTGCAGCTCAATGACCAACTGCGGATCAACCGTCTGATCGTGGAAGTCTATGGGGACGAATTTGTTGCTGCCAGGCGCACTCTTTTGGATCTTCTTGAAGTCGAACGTGCGCGGTTCAACGTCGAGTTCGAGGCGGTCGGCGCGCAGGCTGGCCTGGCATTCAGCACCTACAGGGCCTTGGCGGTTCAGAGTCGGTTGGCAAGTCATTTTGGTCTCGCCAAGAGTGATCTGGCCTTGGCCCCGGTTTTTCAGGAGCGTGTGCAGGACAACCCGCGGGCCATTTTCGACGTCACGATAGAACCCCTGCGATGACCTTCGACGCCCAATCAGACAGCACCATACTCGATGGAGAACGCCGCGGAGCGTCGGGGGATGCCGGAGCGGATCGAAGCCTCGGTGTTGTCGCCTGGATGGCCGAGGCGTTCGGCATGCCGTTTTCCGCAGAGGCGGTGCTGGCGCGCTTGCCGGAGGGGGCGGTCTTGTCGGACCCTCATCAGATGATGCGCGCGCTCGAGGCGATTGGTCTGTCATCTCGAGTGCTGCTTCGTGACATTGTCCGCGTGGACCCCGTTGCCTTGCCATTTGTTGTATGGCGCACGTCCGGCCTGCCGGTTGTCGTTCAGGGGTTTGCAGAAGATGGCGCGGTGGCGCAGGTGGTTGATCCCTCGCAGAGCAATCTCGTACAGCACATTCCGCTCAAGCATCTGCGCAAGGATATCCGTCCGGAGTTGATGCTGGTCACGCGAAGCGGTGATCGCGCGTCGGCGATGAGCGACCCTGATACTCGGAACGTGGTGTCGAATGACCGCTCTTGGTTCTGGGGGCCTGTGCGTGCCAACTGGGCCAATTGGCTTCAGGTGCTGATCGCAGCGCTTCTGCTGAACGTGATGTCACTGGCACTGCCGTTGTTCGTGATGAATGTCTACGACAAGGTCATCCCCAATCTGGCATATGTGACGCTGTGGACCCTGGCGGTCGGCGTTGGGATCGCGTTGTTGCTCGATTTGGTCATGCGGGTCATCCGAGCCAACGTGCTTGAGAACATTGGTCGGCGCGTCGATATGAAGGTGGCCGCAACACTCTTTCGCCAGGCGATGAATACCCAGCTCATGAACAGGCCCGGGGGGGCCGCAGGCATTGCCAGCACCATTCGTGACTTTGAGGTGGTGCGCGAGTTTTTTGCCTCCGCGACATTTGTTGCCATCATTGACGTGCTTTTCATCGGAATTTTCGTAGCGGCGCTCTTCTGGGTGGTCGGGCCCATCGCGATCATCCCGCTTTTGGCGGTCCCTGTCGTCTTGCTGATCGCCGTTGCGGCGCAGCTGCCGCTGGGGCGCAGTGCCGGACGCGCACAGCAGATGGCGACCAAGCGGCATGTGGTCTTGGTGGAGGCGCTGGGAGGGATCGAAACCATCAAGAGCCTGAACGCTGAACCCGTGATGCAGCGGGAATGGGAAGCGGCTGTGACGGCGTCCTCACAGATCAATGGTCGCACCCGGTTCTGGTCCAACGTGGCGACCAATGGGACCTTGCTGGTCCAACAGTCGGTTTCGGTCCTGATCATTGTCTGGGGCGTGTTCCTCGTCGCGGAGGGCACCATCACGGTGGGCGGTTTGATTGCGGCCAACATCCTTGCAGGTCGCGTTCTGGCGCCGCTCGGAATGGTCGCTCAGACGATTTTTCGCGCGCAATATGCGCTCAAATCACTGGCGGCGCTCAACCGCTTCATGGCTTTGCCGGTGGAGCAAGGTGCGTCGGTCAAGAGCGATGCGCGCGTAACGCAAGGTGCTCTGCGTTTGGAGGACGTGACGCTGAGCTATCCCGACGCTCCGCGGCCAGCGCTGAACGGTCTGAGCTTTGCAGTAGAGGCCGCAGAGCGCGTGGCGCTCCTGGGGCGCGTCGGATCTGGCAAGACGACCACCGGGAAACTTCTTGCAGGTTTGATAGCACCTCAGAGCGGATCGGTCCTCGTCGACGGCATTGCGCTGTCTCAGTATGAGCCCGCAGAACTGCGCTGGGGGATTGGATATCTGCCCCAAACGCCCGAGCTCTTCACCGGAACGCTGCGGGAGAACCTGATGATCGGTCAACGGACGGCAAGCGATGCGGACATTGCCGAGGCGCTCTATTATGCGGCGATGGATGAGTTCATGGCTGAAGCTCCCGAAGGGCTCGACATGTTCATTGGAGAGCAGGGCAAGCATCTTTCCGGTGGGCAGAAACAGGGGGTTGCGCTGGCGCGCCTGTTGCTGCGCCGCCCGAAGATGCTGTTCCTGGACGAGCCAACCAATGCAATGGACCAACGCATGCAGAGCCAGATTGTCGGGCGTCTTGCAGCGCTGAATGCAACCGGTGTGGGGTTGATTGTCTGCACGCACCGTCAGTCCCTCGCAGCCATGGCCGAGCGGCTCATCGTGATGGATCAGGGGCGAGCGGTTCTGGATGGGCCGCGTGCCGAGGTCTTGGCACAACTGCGGGGCATGGGCACCGCAAAGACAGAGAGCTGACGCGATGTTTGGCAATCGGGTTGAAGATGAATTCGCCAACACGATCACGGATGCCGGGGCTGCCGCTCATGGCCATGGACCATGGCGCTTGCTCTTGGCCATATTGGTTGGCCTTGTGGCATTTCTCGCCTGGGCCGCGACCTACGAAATCGAGGAAACCGCGCGTGCGACGGGCCGGGTCATTCCATCACAACAAGTGCAGATTGTGCAGAGCCTCGAGGGCGGGATCGTGCGTGATATTGCCGTGACCGAGGGGGATATCGTTGATGCAGGCGATGTCTTGATGCAGATCGACGACACGCGCTTTGCCGCGGAGCGGGGTGAGTTGCTGGAACGGGAAGCCGCGGTCCAGGCCGAAGCGACGCGGCTGCGCGCCGAGGCGCAGTTCGCCGAGGTTGTCGACTTCGAGGAGTTGCTGGAAGCGCGTGCCCCCCTGGCCGTGGCCGCCGAGCGCGAGGTCTTCCTCTCCCGGCGTGAGCAACTGACGCGCGAATTGCAGGTTCTGCAGGCGCAGCTGTTGCAGCGACGTGGTGAACTCGAAGAGATCAAGGCTCAGCGGGCCCGCACCTCTGGCATAATCGCACCTTTGCAGGCCGAGATCACCCTGACCGAAGACATGTTTGAGCGCGGCTTGGTTCCTCAGATCGAGCTGTTACGGCTGCAGTCCCGGTTGGCTGAGCTGAACGGGGATCTGGCGGTTGCGCGTGCCAGCGAGCCGCGGTTGCTGGCGGCGATTTCCGGGGCGGAAGACCAGATCAACGCTGCGCGGTCCGCCTATGCTCTTTCCGCACGCCAGCGCCTCGCTGCGTTGCAGTTGGAACTTGCCGTTATCCAAGAGACATTGCGCAGCGCCAATGATCGCGTGACACGGGCGCAGCTGCGCGCGCCGGTGCGTGGAACGATCAACCGGATCAACGCAACCACCATTGGAGCAGTGGTTCAGCCCGGCGCTCCGCTGGTAGAGATCGTGCCGATCGATGACAGTCTGCTCATCGAGGCGGATCTCGGTCCCCGGGATATTGCCTTTGTGCGTCCGGGCGAACCGGCCTCTGTCAAGATTTCTGCCTATGACTACCTGGTCTATGGCGCGCTCGAAGGTGAGGTCGTTCGCATAGGCGCAGACACCATTTCGCGTGAGGGCGGTGGGGAGTTCTTCCGTGTCATCGTCCGTACGGACAAATCCTATTTGGGTACCGCAGAGAGGCCGCTTCCGATCACGCCGGGTATGATCGCGTCCGTCGATATCCAGACCGGTGAACGAACGGTTCTGTCATATCTGGCCAAACCCATTCTGCGTGCGCAGGCCGAGGCATTGCGCGAGCGTTGATTACTTCTGCGTTGAAGCAAAGACACCGTCCCAGTTGTCTGGCGGCGGTATCCGGCGCAGTTCGAGGAGGCGCCTGGCGTAGAGGTCGAGGTAATCGTCGAGCGCGAGATCAAGCGCGTCAACGCTCTCTCGGAGCTCGGAAAGCAGGGTTTCCGCCCGATCCCAATTCTGCGCTCGATATGCGGCAAGCATCTCGGAGTTGCATAGCGTGGCCTGCCGAAAGCGCGCGTCGTTGCGCAGGGAGATGTCACCGAGCAGGGCAAAGATCGTCTCGGGCACCTCCTTGCCGACCACACGGACGCGATCAAGTTCGATCAGCGCAAAATGGTCCTTTACCTCCTCGGCCGTGGCATAACCGAGGATGATTGCCGCACCGTAATAGCGGGATTGTCCTTCAAGGCGAGACGCGACGTTCACCGGGTCCCCGAGGGCGGTATAGTCAAAACGGGTCTTGCTGCCCATGTTGCCCACGACACATTGGCCGGTGTTGATCCCGATGCCGACGTTGAGCCGATGCACCTTGACCCAGGGTTTGCGCGTGTCACTGGCCTGTCCGCGCTGCCCGACCCTCTTGCGTTTTTGTGCGCGGAGACGTGCATGGTTGAACTGCTCGACCTCAGCGATCATCTGCAGGGCCGCGCGGCACGCGGCCTGGGCGTGATCATCATGTCGCAGCGGCGCGTTCCAGAAGGCCATCACCGCATCTCCCATGAATTTATCGATTGTTCCCTTATGCTCCATGATCGCATTGGACAGGATGGTGAGGAACTGGTTCATGAGCCGTGTCAGCGCCTCAGGATCCTCTCGAAAGTCTTCGGCGATGGCGGTGAAGCCCCGCACGTCGCTGAAAAGCAGTGTCAACTGGCGCGACTCACCGCCCAAGGTCAGCTGGCTCTGATTTTCGCTGAGCTGATCCACAAGATCTGGCGACACATATTGACCGAAGGCACTGCGGATTTCGCGGCGCTGACGTTCTTCACGAAGGTAGTTCACCGTCGAGATCAGAATGATGGCGAGGGCTGTTGCGAGAATAGGAAACGACGGGTCGAGCAATATACGCTGACCGTGAAAGAGATAGTAGGAGATGGCGCCATAACCGGTCATCAGCACCAGGCTCGAGGCAATCATCGTGCGGGCGGCAAGGGACGGCGCTAAAACAATAACGAGGAGACACAGGATACCGGTTGTCACCAACTCGATCGCGATCGTGTAATTCGGGCGGATCAGGAGGCTCTCGGACATGATATTCTCGAGCACCTGAGCGTGGATTTCCACACCGGCCATCGGGACGCCCAGGGGCGTGGCGCGAAAATCCTCCAGCCCGATCGCTGAGGTCCCTACCAGAAGAAGATGGCCCAGCAGACGATCCTGGGGCAGGCGGTCATTCAGCAGATCGGTGGCCGACACGTATCGGCTTTGTGAAGACGGTGTCAGATAAGGCCAAACCGTCCCGTCTTGCGCTGTGGGGATGAGCTGTCGCGCCAGGACAACGCCCTCCACCCCGGCGTCATTGGTCCGCACGATGAACGGCTCACCGCCGGTGGCGACCCGCAAGAGCTCCGCTGCAAGGCCAAGGCGTATCTCACCTTGCACGCTCATCACAAGCGGGACCCTGCGGTAGATCCCATCGGGATCGGGGCGGGTGCTGAACATACCGCGTCCTGCTGCGCTGGCTTCAAGCTCTGGTAAGTTCTGGACGATATCGGGAAACGTCATCAGGTGGGGCCGCGGATCCGGACCGATCAGCGCATGGGCTGCATCGGCCATCGCCCGCTTCTCAATCCGATTACCTGCATATGTTCGGACAGTGGTTTGGCCGAGGATGACACGGGAGCGGGCAAAGGCTTCGGCGAGGATCTGGTCGTGGTCCTGCAGTGCTGCAAGTTGAGCGGCCAGGTCGTCGGGCATGTCTGGATTGTCGGCTGCAATCTGCGGGGGCGACAGTCGGTCAGGCTCTGCGAAGATGATATCGAAGCCAATTGCGACGGCGCCAAGAGCGGCGGCGTTGTCGACGAGGTCTGCGATCCGATTTCTCGGCCAAGGCCATTGGCCGATCTCTTCGATACTGCGGTCATCGACATCAAGGATTGCGACCGGCAGGGGTGTAAGATCACGAGGTTTGGACTGATGGTAGAGATCAAATGTCGCGTTGCGCAGTGCGGCTATGGGTGGGGGATCCGCGATGCGGATCATCAAGCCGCACAACAGGCCGAAGATGGCGATCACCCGGACCCAGCCGACCCATTTTGAGAACCATTGTCGCATTCGGGTGTTGAGCGGCCTCCAATCCGTGCCTCGTACCGATGCCGTGTAGGGCAGACAGATTCACCCCTCGGTCGGTCCATTCTGACCGAATCAAGCGCCGGATCAACCCAAACTCTCTACCTGCGATTGTTGGCAAGATGGAAATAATCAAGGATTTTTTTTTGACGTTGCCAGGAATATCGTATTTTTCCAGAGAATATTTTGCCAAAGGTGCATTGGATCACATACGAGTCCAGCGTTTTGGGTTAAGAACTTGTTAAGTCAGCACAGTGAGGACGGACTGGGTGTCGCGTAATTATGACGCGCAAAATGAGGACCCGGATGAAGTAGTTACCTTGTGGGGGGGCACTTCTGGGGCCGTCGCCGTGCCTGACAGCGAGTTGCTGTTCAACGGCGAATTTTTCCGGGTCGGCCCAGACCTCTATATCGTCAACAACGGTGCGGCGAACTTCCGCGTACTGGACTATTTTGCCAAGACAGAAGCAGCTGATTTGCGGGATCCGAATGGTGCGATCTTGAGAGGCGATCTGGTCGAGCGACTCGCCGGACCCGTTTCCCCGGCCCAATATGCACAGTCCGGACGTCCAGGCCTTGCAGACCCTTTAGGGCAGGTTGAGAGTGCCCAAGGCAATGCCTCTGTCCAAAGGGTGGATGGGACAGTCGAAACGCTTCAGGTCGGAACCACGATTTACCAGAACGATGTGGTCGCGACGGGTGACGGGGCCTCGGTCGCGCTGACGTTCTTGGATGGGACTATCTTCTCCCTGTCTGCCTCCTCCCGGATGGTGATTGATGAGTTGGTCTACGATCCCCAGTCGAATGAAAACTCCGGTGCATTCAGCCTGATCCAAGGCGGTTTTGTCTTCATCGCGGGACAGGTCGCCAAGACCGGTGGGATGGAGGTGGCGACGCCGTCATCGACAATGGGTATTCGCGGCACCACTGTGGTTGTGCAGGTCGCCACCGTAAATGGCGTCGATACCACCGAGGTTTCGCTGACCACCGACCCGGACGGCGGGCAGGGGCAGGTGGAACTGCGTGACCTCGATGGCAACCTCGTCGCGCTGATCAATCAAACTGACACGAAGTGGATTGTCTCTGCTGCGACCGGCGAGAGCCGCGAAGTAGACCGTAGCCTGCTTGACGACGTAGAGGACAACCTGCTGATTGCGGAAGCCTTTGCCGCCTATCGGTCCGCCGTGGCTCGTGTCGATGCCGGAGAGGCTTTAGTGGCGCCGCCGAACCCAGCGCCCCGTACGCCCGACCAGAGCCCGACTGAGTCGCCTGATCTTGGTCTCGACAGCAATGATGGTCCCGAGGCCGTCCAGCCCCCGGCTCCTGTTGATAGCGAAACGGACGAAGATCCGTCTTCCTTTGACGAAGGGTCGCTCAACCCGATTGTCGAAGAAGGGCCAGTGATTCGCATTAGTGGTCTTGAAGATGCGGGGGGCGCCGACGCGATCACCGGAGATGTCAGCCTCGTTGCAGGCGCCGCCGGAACTCTCTTCGCCGTGACGACGGGACCCACGAACGGGCGGGTGACGCTCACGGCTGATGGGCAATTCGACTACGTACCGGCGCCGGATTTCAATGGCACTGACAGCTTTACCTTCTCCGCCAGCTTGCCCAACGGCGAGAGCGTCGACGGGACCGTTTTTGTCGAGGTCTTGCCGGTCAATGACGCGCCCGTCGCGGATGAGAGCGCTGCAGCCGGTGCGGAGGACACGGTCATCACGGGCAGGATTTCGGCCGCAGATGTCGACGGCGACATATTGACCTTCACGATTGCTGACTTACCACAGAACGGAGAGGTGACGCTCTTTCCCGATGGGACGTTTGAATATCGACCGGACGGGAACTTCGCGGGCGCGGACAGCTTTGCGGTGTTGGTCACTGATCCGGCGGGTGAGACCGCGCGGGCGTCGGTGATGATCGATATCTCGCCGGTCAACGACAGCCCTGTCATCACTACGATCACGGGTGCCAATCTTGGATCGGTGGTCGAAGGGGCCGATCCAACCGAGGCCAGCGGTCAACTGAGCGCGTCCGACCCAGACCCGGACAGCACGATCACGTGGAGCGGGACGTCAACGGCGCTGTTCGGGACCTTCGCGATTACGGCTGCCGGCGCCTGGACTTATGTTCTGGACAACGCGAAGGCCGACCGGATCGCGGAGGGTGAGACCGTGGTCGAAACCTTTACCGCTGTCGCGACAGATGAGTTTGGGGCTTCGGTCACGCAGATCGTAGAGGTCACTCTGACGGGCACCAACGATGACCCGGTGGTCAGCGCGAATACCGTTTTTGAAGCGGATCAGAACGGCTCGGTTCAAGGGCAATTGGTTGCAGTGGATGAGGACAGCGACACACTGAGTTTTGCGCTGGGTGAAACGGTGCCAGCCAACGGCGCCGTTGTACTCGAACCAGATGGCCGCTTCAGCTACACACCGACGCCCGACTTTGTGGGACTTGATCAATTCAGCTATTCGGTGACGGATGGGCAGGGCGGCCTTTCAACCGGGCTCGTTACCGTCGCTGTGGAAAGCGACAGCGGTGGTTCCGGAGGGCAAGCGGTCTCGCTTTCGGTGACCGCGGACGCAACAGACGATGCACCTGCGGGCGCGGTCGCGATCGACATATCAGCACCTGATCCGCAATCTATCAATCTGGTCATCGCGATGGACAGCTCCGGTAGTATCGGCGAACAGAACTGGGCCGCGCAGCGCGAAGCCGTCAAGGACGCGGTGTTGCTGCTGGCAGATCGCTTCGAGGGTGCGGCGAACTCTTTCGATGTTCAGATTGTGAGCTATTCCAAGGCCGCCTCGACAATCGGCCCTTTCGCTCTTCAGGATCCCGAGCTGCCCACCGCGATACTGGACCTGCCGTTCCTTGGAGGCGCAACGCGTTGGGACCTGGCTCTGGATGAGGCCAATAGCTTTTTCTCGGCTCAGCCTGGTGAAGAGACGAACTATCTTTTGTTTATCACAGACGGCGCCCCGTCGAACACGCGCTGGCGCGACTCGCTGGAGGCTCTGACCAACCCGCCTGACAATGCCTTCGACGTCGATATCCAAGCATTCGGCATTGGCGATCGGTATGATCCAACCTTGCTGCAGGAGCTGGATGCCGATCCGACTACATTGACGTCTGCAAATGACCTTGCCGCCGCTCTGAGCGAAACCCCTGCGTTCCCACCAAGATTACTGTCGCTCGATGTGTCATTGGAGGCAGACGGAGAGGATCACGGGACGATTGCGACCCATCAGAGTGATGGGTTGATCGCCGACGGCGCTGACTATCAACTGCCACTTGCGAGCATAGAGAACATTGAAGCGATGTTGGGCGAGAGTAATAGGATCAGCGTCAGCGCGACCTTTGACACCGACGGTAATCGGAGCACGGCTGAGATCGAACTCTTTTCGAGCGATGTCATCGGCAAGGCGGATACTGCACAGACCAAAACCGGTCTCGATGGCTCCGATCTTCTGTTTGGGAGCGATGCTGGAGACGTGATTGACGGTGGGGATGGCCGCGATGTCCTGCTAGGTTTTGATGGTCCTGACACGCTGGATGGCGGCGCAGGTGCAGATGTCGTTCTGGGAGGGGCAGGGGACGATGTCCTGCGGATCGGGCAAGCTGCCGACAACGGAGTAGACGTGGTTGACGGTGGCGCGGGCCGTGATGTTCTAGAGATCGACATGGCCGGCGATCTCTCCGACGAGCTGATTCCAGTGCTGGACATTCGGGATATCGAGGCCATCGACATGGAAAACGGCAAAGCCAATGTTCTGGAGATCTCGCTTGCCGATGTGATTGATATGTCCTCCACAAGCGATGGCGAATTGGAGGCCCTGCTGGATCAAGCGCTGCCGGAAAGCGCGATCATTTATGGCGATGTATCGGACAGCCTCCTTTTGGTCGGCAGCGGTGACGGTGGGTTTCAGAAAGTGTCGGACGCACCCATCGACGATGGCAAGGGCAACACGTTGGATATCTACTCCTACGTCGAGGGCGGCAACGTCTTGGCGACCTTGGGGGTCGACACAGATATCGATGTGACCGGTGCGGTCGTTTCGTCCTGACGCAAATTCAGTGCAGAACGCTCAGGCGGTGTTGGATTTTCTCGAGATAGCCGCGTCGAATTGCCGTTGCTGTTCGTCACCCCATGCCTGAACGGAATATTTTTTGACCACTCGGCGCAATTCCCGCATGCGATCACGCCGCTCCTCCTCCGGCATGTCGAGTGCCTGCAGGATCGCCTGATCCATGGACCGGTGTGAAAAGGGATTGGTGATCACGGCAGAGTTCAATTCCACCGCTGCACCTGCAAACTCGGACAGGACGAGAACGCCATCACCGTCGGTCCGTGCGGCGAGGTACTCCTTACAAACCAGGTTCATTCCGTCGACAAGTGGAGTGATCCACGCGACGTCCGCGGCGAGGTAGTATTTGATCAGATCGTCGAATGGGATCGCCCGTGAGATCAGCGCAATGGGCTGCCACTGCAACGTTCCGAACCGTCCATTGATCCGTCCGGCGGTCTCCTCGATGCCGGTTTGAGTGCGGGCATAGGCCGACATGTTGCGGTCGGCGCTCACCGAAACATGCATCAGCTTGACCTTGCCGCGCAGCTTGGGGTTGTCGGCCAAAACCCTCTCAAAGCTCTCAAGCTGATCCACGCCGCCTTTGGTATAGTCGGTGCGGCCAACGGACAGGATCAAACGACTATCGCCCAAGCTTTCGCGGATTTTCTTGGCGTCGGCTCGGACGGTTTCGTCCGTGGCCCGCTCTTCGATGAAATCTACCGCGACCCCGACACTGGCGGAGCTGACGGCGATGTCCCGGCCTTCGAAGCTGAGCAGGGTGGGTGTCGATCTTTCACTGAGTGCGGTGCCATCCGAGACCAACTCGTCGGCGACGATTTCGCGTTTTTTGACCTCAACATCAAATAGGCTGCGAACGACCGAAACGAAGTTGGACGCATAGCGCGGCACATGAAAGCCGACAATATCGCAGTCCAGGAGGCTCTTTACGATTTCACGGCGCCAAGGCAGGACATTGAACATATCCGCTGCAGGAAACGGTGTGTGGTGAAAAAACGAAATCGTCACATCGGATCGCAATTGCCGCAAATATCCAGGCACCAGCCAAAGGTTGTAGTCGTGTATCCAGACCCGCGCGCCCTGTGCCGCTTCGCGCGCGGCGGCTTCGGCAAAGGCCCAATTCACCTCCCGAAAGGTTGGCCAGTCGACTGGGTCATAGTTAAATTTCTCTTTGAAGCTGTGCAGAATGGGCCAGAAAGCTTCCTTCGAGGAGACGTGATAGAAGCTGCTCACCTGCTCTTGGGTCAGCGGCAGGCGCGAGACTGAGTAGTCTCCATGTGCGTCGCTGATCTCGACCACCTTCTCGAAATCGGGGTTCGCAGGGTCGTCGGCAAGCTTCCAGGCGATCCATGCGGCATGCTCTGCCGTGCCGAAGAAACTCTTAAGTGTAGGTACTATGCCGTTGGGGCTCTTGTTCTCACGCAGAATGATTTTGCCGTCCTGCTCCACCTCCTCATAGGGTTGGCGGTGATAGACGATCACAAGATCGGAGGGCATGGTCAGACCTTTTCCGGCGTTGGATGCAAATCAAAATGTGCCACCGCCTCGAGAATACCAGCAGCACCGATGCCTTGGGCGCGATAGATGTGCGGCTTCTGTGGCAGGGCGTCCAGAAGCGGATCTTCGGAGCCACCCACTGCGACGGACGGCGTGCCCGCGACAAGCATGGAGAGATCATTCAACGTGTCGCCGGCAGACAGAACCCGGCCCTCGGGAACGTCCAGGTGCCCGAGAAGGCGCAGAAGAGACGGCCCTTTGCTCACACCCTTGGGCAGCACATCAAAATACCGATTGTCGGAAATCAGGACGTCGAGGCCCATCGCCTCGACAGTCTTTGAGACCTCCGGATTGAATTGCTCAGGATCATAATCATAGCTGACGCGGTAGCGAAACTCTGTTGGCTGAAGCGTCAGGCCGGGCGCCTTGTTCAAGGCGGATTTCACCGAACTCCCACTGTTGTTCCACCGCGCGGCAATCTCGTTCTCGAGCGCCTCGATGGGTTCGATCTGACGCTCAGGTGTCACATGCGCGATCGTCGTGCCCACATCTCCGATCACATACTCCGGCCAAGGCACCGTGCCGCTGCCGCAGAGTTGGTGAATAAACTCCGGATCGCGTCCACTGACGAAAACGAGCCCAACTGTCGCCCGATGCGCCTCTATCCAGCCGTAAAGAGCGGCGCGGTCCGTTTCTGTACCGCCCAGAAACGTGCCATCCAGGTCCGTGGCCAGAACAAATTTGCATTCCGAAAGATGTCTTTTCACTGCTGGCGACCCTGCAATTGACGCAGCTTGGGCTGCGCCGGGTTCCTCAAAGAGATATCGAGCGCTCTCGGCTCGGCTTCGATGGGGCGCGTCCAGAGATCGCCAAACGCGTGGCTCAGATCGGCGCCGCCATGCAGGATGGCGTGCACCGTCTCGCAGATTGGCATCGATACACCCACTCGGCGGGCGAGGTCTATGATGGATGCGGCATTGGCTTCACCTTCGACCACGACCGGCCGCCCATCAAAGCAGGCCCTCCGGGGTATGCCCTGGCCCAATTGTACACCGAGCGACATGTTGCGGGATGTCTGGCTCGAGCAGGTAAGCGTCAGATCGCCAGCGCCTGCCAAACCCGTGACCGTCTCGCGCCGCCCGCCGAGTGCTTCGGCCAGAGCTTTCATCTCGTCCATGCCCCGCGTAATGAGAGCAGCACGCGTGTTTTCAGCAAACCCCGCGCCGGTCATCATGCCGCACCCGATGGCAATGACGTTCTTGATCGCACCGCCGATTTCCACGCCGACGAGATCGTCGGAGATGTATGTTTTGAAATAGGCGGTGCTCATCGAAACTGCCAGTCGGGCGGCGGGGCTTTCATCTGGTGCAAGCCGGTCGGTGTGGCTGAAGTCAAACGCGACAGTTGCAGCCGTTGGGTGGCCGAGCGCTGTCTCACGCGCAAACGTCGGACCCGAAATAGTACCAACCGGGACATCGCCAAGTTCTTCAGCCGCCACTTGAGACATCAGAAGCCCCGTCGTCGGCTCGATGCCCTTTGTGCAGACCGCGACAGGCGTTGCGGGCGGCAGGAACGCCCTCAGATCCGCAGCCACGGGTCGCACCGCACCGGACGGAACAACCATCAGAACGGCATCCGCACCGGTCAGCGCCTCGGACAATTGATTGGTCGCCGTCAGGCTTTCCGGAAGCGGAACGCCCGAAAGATAGGCGGGGTTCTCATGTTGATTGTTGATGGCGCGCACCACATCACTGTCGCGCCCGAACAGCCGCACTTGCCGCCCGGCAGCGGCTGCGACGCTCGCCAACGCCGTGCCCCAGGCTCCTGCGCCCACCACTGCAATCCGGTCATATGGCTTGCTGTGCACTTCCCGGCTGTCCGAAGGAGAGTTTGAAACCATGGCTGCCTTTCGCCAATAAGCAAGTTCAGAAGGTAAAAGCCTTGCACAACGCTAAGCTTCGCGACGTCTCACATGAGGTAACCTGTCGGTGTGCGAGTTCAAGGCATGCGGTCTGTTTGCGACATTCGAGTTTTTAGTCGTCTGTGAGGGATGCCTGAGAAATAAGCGGTTTGTTAGCATCGTTATGGGTCGATTTTGTAGGTGTGATCGCCGCACCATACTGATGATCCAAGTGAGACATGGGTTTAAGGCACTATATACAAAAAGTTTATTGCCATTTTGTCGGGTATTCCACACTGACTAGTGGGTGCTGGTTTGCGTGGGAAGCCAAAAAGTGGTCGACGGCGATGCTCCTGTAGATGTCGTTTTCGGCCCATCTGTTTGGCTCGCTACACCGAGCCTATGCAGCCAGCCAAAGGCAAACCTCGGGGCAATCTTGCTGCTCCATGTTTGTCTGTTTGCAGCAGCACTACAGTTTCCGTAAGAAGAAGGATCAAGCTCCGGACGGAGCAAAGACCATTGCCAGTTGGTTTTTGCGATGTATGTCGCACAGCGGGGGAAGCAGAGCAGGTTATGATTATGAGCAACGGTTTGCTGATCCGGGGTGGGTTGGTCGCAGCTGTGCTGTCAGTTCTCTACAGCACGCCCAGTGATGCACTGGACGTTACGCTGCAAGGCGCGATGAGCGAGGACTTGCAAGCCGACATTGAAGGCGGGTCACTTCTGATTGAGCAGTCGCGGTCCGAGACGGAGGTGTCTGCTCAGGAGACCGTCGCACTCGCGCAGGCCGACTATCAGCGTTTGCTTGCTGTCCTCTACGACTACGGGTTTTACGGCGCGGTTATCCGGATCTCGCTCGACGGTCGTGAAGCATCGGCCATCAACTCGGTGTCTCCGCCGACGCGGGTCGATCAAGCTCGCATAACGGTCGAGCCCGGCCGCCCCTTTCGCTTTGACCGCGCAGAGGTTGGCCCGCTTGCGCCCAATACCGACCTGCCGGATGGCTTTCGGTCTGGAGAACCCGCGCGGCTGAGCCTGTTGCGGGATACGGTCAGCGCGGCGACCGAAGGCTGGCGTGCGGAAGGCCATGCAAAGGCCAGATTGCAGAGTCAGACAGTCACTGCGCGTCACTCCGACCAGACGCTCAACGTTGGCCTGCGCATGGATCCGGGTCCGCGGCTGCGGTTTGGAGAGCTAAACGTTGCAGGAAACGAGGCCGTACGCGCAGAACGTATTCTTGAGATCGCTGGTCTGCCGATGGGTTCGGTCTACTCACCTGAGGAACTTGAGCGGGCTGCCGCACGACTGAGGCGGACGGGGGCCTTTCGTTCGGTCGCGATGATCGAAGCAGACGAACCGACCGCCGATGGCGCGCTGCCGATCACCGCGCGCGTGAGTGAAGAAAGACCGCGTCGGTTTGGTTTTGGCGCAGAGGTCTCGACGGTCGAGGGTCTGTCCTTCAGCGCATTCTGGCTGCATCGCAATCTCTTCGGTGGTGCGGAACGTTTGCGGCTGGAAGCCGAGATCGAAGGCATCGGCGGCGAAACGGGTGGGACGGACTTCTTGGTTGGCGCGCTGTATCAGCGCCCAGCGACCTTCAATGAAGACACGGGCCTCTATATTCTTGGTGAAATCGAACAGCAGGATGAGGTGAATTTCTTCTCGCGTCAGGCCACGATTGGTGTGGGCATCGAGCGCATCGCGTCTGAAGAACGCAGCTATCGCCTCGGGATCGGCCTCCGGCGTGCGAACACGCGCGATGCTTTTGGCGACAACAATTACACGCTTTTTCTTGTCCCGCTGGGTGCCACCTTTGACTATCGTGACAAGACACTCGATGCGCGCCGCGGATATTTCCTCGACACCGAAGTCCAACCCTTCCTCGCTATCGACGGCGCCGATCACGGCGTCCTCACAAGCGTGGATCTGCGGACGTATCGGACGTTCGGGGATGAACGTCCGACAACCATCGCGCTCCGTGGGCAACTTGGATCTCTGATTGGCCCGGGCCTGTCTGTCGCGCCGGCCGACTTCCTCTTCTATTCGGGTGGCAGTGACACAGTGCGCGGTCATGAATACCAATCCTTGGGAGTAGATCTGGGCGGCGGTCGCATCGTCGGTGGGCGGTCCTTTTTGGGGCTTTCTGCCGAAGTGCGCATGCGCACAACGGGAAATCTCGGCTATGTCGGTTTCTTCGATGTGGGCTACATCGGAGAAGAGGTCTTTCCGGATGGGTCGGGTGAATGGCACAGTGGTGCAGGTGTGGGGTTGCGGTATGATACACCCATCGGTCCAATCCGGTTCGATGTCGGAGTGCCCACCTCCGGCGATGACGAAGGCTCCTCCGTTCAAGTGTATATCGGTATAGGACAGGCATTCTGATGTATTTGATCCGCATATTCTCCGCCGTTTTGGTGATGATGCTGACCGGTCCTGCGATGATCATGGCGCAAGAGGACGATGGCGGCTTTCTGACCCGAACAATCGAAGATCTGCTTTCGGGGGCTGGTCGCGAAGTGAATATCGAAGGGTTCGAAGGGGCTTTGAGTTCCGAGGCGTCTTTTGCACGCATGACCATCGCTGATGATCAGGGTATCTGGCTTACTCTGGAGGACGTTCGGTTGAATTGGAGCCGATTGGCGTTGCTGCGTGGGCGCTTGGAGGTGGACCGATTGAGTGCTGCTGTTCTTGATCTGTCACGCCTCCCCGAGGCGGAGGAGACGACCGAGATCCCTTCAGCAGAAGCGACTGAGTTTGCGTTGCCCGATCTGCCGGTCTCGGTGAACATCGCCCTCATTGAGCTTGAGCGTATCAGACTGGGCGAACCTATTCTTGGTACGGCTGCGGACCTGTCGGTCCAAGCCAGCGCAAGACTCGATGACGACGGGGCTGCTCTGGACTTGACCGCCAACCGCGTGGATCAGACCGAGGGCACCTACATCGTGAAGGGAAACTTCGCGCGGGACAGCTCGGAGATTTCAGTGCAAGTGGAGTTGGATGAAGCGGCCGGTGGTCTTGCCGGACGTCTTATGAACCTGCCTGGACAACCTTCGATGGATCTGACGGTTGCGGGCACTGGCCCGCTGGATGATTTCACCGCTGATATCACCTTGGCCACCGACGCCCAGGAGCGGTTGGCGGGGCGAGTTGTGCTCAGCGCGCTGCCTGTTGAAACAGAAGGTGCGGCACCTGACCGACGTATTCAAGCCAATCTCGGTGGCGATATCACTGCGCTGGTTGCGCCGGGCTCGCGTGATTTTTTTGGAGAAGATGTACGGCTGGACATCGACGCTCTGGTCCTGTCGGATGGTGGCATCAATGTTCAAGGTTTCGATCTCGATGCTCAGTCGGCCCAGCTTTCGGGGGCGGTCAGACTGAACGCAGACAACTGGCCGACGTTTATTGATGTCGGTGGACAAATCGCCCGCGTGGACACACAGCCTGTGGTGTTGCCCGGTGCAGACGTGCAAACGCGCGTGCAGGACGTGAAGTTGAATGTTCAATATGACGCTGCAGACGGCGATGCGTTTCGCGGTGTTTTCGATCTGACAGGCCTGGATCGCGAAGATCTGCGTCTCACCTCGGCCCGGCTGGCTCTCGATGGGACGTTGCAAGGCGATCTCGGGACGGTAGGCCGCTTCCTTGGTGATTTGCAACTTACAGCACAAGGGTTGGAATTGGCAGATCCCAATGCGTCCCAGGCGCTTGGGCAAGATATCACCGGCAGAGCGAATATCGACTATGTCGAGGATGAGCCGATCCGCATCACCGGGCTTGAGCTCAGCGGGGGCGACTATGGGTTGGTTGGCGACATCATTATCGACGGGCTGGAAGGCGGATTTCTGACAGAGCTTGATCTGACAGTCCGTGCCGAAGACTTGGCACGTTTTGCGGGTCTGGCTGGTCAGCCGATTGCCGGTGCGGCACAGCTCGCCGTTGCAGGTGATGTGACGCCGCTCAGCAGCATGTTCGATCTGAGAATTGAGGGGACAACGACCAATCTGGCGGTCGGGATCCCGCAAGCCGATGCTGTGCTCAATGGGCAGACCACCTTGGTTCTGGGTGCCCGACGGGATGCGTCCGGGACGTTTGTGGAGGGGCTCGATCTCAGCAATGACGCGCTGGATTTGACAGGGGATTTCGACCTGCGTACCGAAAACAGTGAAGTCTCTGCACAGGCAGCGCTGAGAGACATCGGATTGGTACTGCCCCAGTACGACGGCCCGGTGACGGTGGTTGCCGATGCCAATCAGGACAGCCTTGGATGGCAGGTCGATGTCAAGGCGGAGGCGCCTTACAACAGCCGTTTGACTGTGAACGGTCGTGCAACCGGACCCGAAACCGATGTCGAATTTACTTTGTCCGTGCCCGAGGTGCAGCCCCTGGCGGAAAGCTTGCGCGGCCCGCTGGACGCTGGTGGGCGCATCTGGCTGGGTGACAGGGGCTACAATGTGGATGTCAGTGCAGAGGGACCGTTCGGTTCCGATGTGAGCGTCGAGGGTTTGGCAACGGGACCAGATGCTGCCGTCTCTTTCACCGCTGCTCTGCCCGACATCAGCGTGTTTGTTCCGCAAATCCGGGGGCCGTTGTCGGTCATTGGCGATGCCGCGCGTGCTGAGAACGGGTGGCAGGTCGATACCGCGGCCCAAGGACCGGCGGGAACAGACGCCACCATCGTCGGACTGGTGCGAGAGGATGGCACCTTGGCTCTGGATGTAAACGGGAGTTTGCCGCTTGGGTTGTCAGAGCCGTTTTTGGCACCGCGCAGCCTGCAGGGTCAGGCGAGGTTCGACCTGACGGTGGACGGCGCGCCCGGGCTGGAGGCGGTATCAGGGCGGATCACGACCAGTGGCGCGACCTTTGCTGCCCCCAACCTGCGCCTGGCTCTCAGCGACCTTGACACGACGTTGGATCTGTCTGCTGGCCGTCTCCGAATAAATGCAGAGAGTGCGGTTGAAACCGGTGGGCGCATTGCGGCCTCTGGCACTCTGAACCTTGCAAGTCTTGCGGCGGATCTGGATGTTGCGTTGCAAAGCGTCGGTTTTGTCGATCCGCGGCTGTTTTCCACCGTGCTTGATGGTGCGATCTCCGTCGATGGGCCGTTGACCGGCGGCGCTCAGATCGCCGGCACAATTGATGTCGGCGAAACGCTCGTAACCGTGCCATCCTCGGGGCTGACAAGCATCGGCGAAATCCCTGACATCACCCATATCAATGCGCCGTCCGCGGTCACGGCGACACGCCGGCGTGCGGATGTCATTCCCGAGCCACAGACTGCTGGCTCGGGCAGCGCCGCGGCGGCATATGGTCTTCGTATCCGCGTGAATGCACCCCGCCGCATCTTTGTACGCGGGCGTGGTGTCGACGCAGAGCTGGGGGGCGCGCTGGACATACGCGGCACGACGGCGCGCGTGATCTCGATTGGGCAGTTCGACCTGGTGCGCGGACGTCTTGATATCCTCGGCAAGCGATTTGATCTTGTGGAAGGATCGATCCAGTTCCAGGGCGATCTGGTGCCCTATATACGCTTCGTCACCTCCACCAGCACCGAGGCAGGAACGGCGGGCGTTGTACTTGATGGACCAGCGACAGCTCCCGATGTCTCTTTCGTTTCGACACCGGATGCCCCGCAGGATCAAGTGCTGTCGCAGCTCCTGTTTGGCCGTGATATCGACGACATCTCAGCCTTTCAGGCCCTTCAGTTGGCCAACGCCGTCGCCGTTCTGGCTGGACGTGAGGGCGCCGGACTGATTGGCAGCTTGCGCGAAGGGTTCGGGCTCGATGACTTCGATGTCACCACCACTGACGATGGAGAAGCCGCGGTCCGTGCGGGCAAATACATCACCGAGAACATTTATACGGATGTGGTCACCGGAGGCGGAGAGACGGAACTGTCCATCAATCTCGACGTCACGGACTCTCTCACCGCACGCGGAACGCTTGAGCAGGACGGCAACACAGGCCTCGGCATTTTCTTTGAGCGGGATTACTAGCAGCCCCTACTACGGATCTGGCGCAAAACGACCAAAGCGTCCATGGTCAAACAGCAGCCCGGATGCGCCGCGTTCGCCTTCAATGACTTTCCGAACTTCGCCGAGGATCAGAGAATGGTCCCCGGCTGGATGGATTGCATAGGTGCTACAGTGAAATTCAGCGAGGCACCCCAGTAGCCGTGGCGCGCCAAGCGCACCGGGTGTCCACTCGAACTGCTCGAAACCGTCGCCGCTAGTTGCGAAATGGCGGGCCATGTCCAATTGCTGATCGCTGAGCACGTGGATGCAGAACTGCGTTGCATTGGCGAAGGCATCGTGACGCAGAGAGGACAACGCGGGGGACCAGAGTACCAGCGGCGGCGTCAACGACACCGACGAAAAGGAATTGGCGGTCATTCCCAGAGGGCCATTTTCGGTTTGCGTGGTGACAACTGTGACGCCAGTTCCAAAGCAGCCAAACGCCCGCCGTAAGTCAGCCGTGCGATCTGCGTTTGGTTCGAAGCCACGCGGTTCAGCCGACACACCGATCTCCCATGTCTAGAGCCTGCAAAACCGGGTGCAGCGATGCTCTTGTCTGCGACGCGATGTAAGCCTCCGTCCTTGCGTGACAAGCAGGGCCTCTCGGATCGTTGCGAAATCGAGTGAGCCTCGCCGCGCCGGCTCTGAGTGCCTTGAGCAATTCAGCCCTTGTTCATGCGGTTCACTATCAAATCATCGACGACCGACGGGTCCGCCAGCGTCGATGTATCCCCAAGCGAGCCGAAATCATCTTCGGCAATCTTACGCAGAATGCGCCGCATGATCTTGCCCGAGCGGGTTTTGGGCAGGCCCGGCGCCCATTGGATGAGGTCTGGGCTCGCGATAGGGCCGATTTCCGTTCGGACCCAAGTGCGCAGTTCCTTGCGTAAGTCTTCGGATGGCTCTTCGCCATTCATCAGCGTGACGTAGCAATAGATGCCCTGGCCCTTGATCTCATGCGGATAGCCCACCACAGCCGCCTCCGCGACCTTCGCATGTGCGACGAGGGCGCTTTCCACTTCTGCCGTGCCCATCCGATGGCCGGACACGTTGATCACATCGTCCACACGGCCGGTAATCCAATAGTCGCCATCTGCATCGCGCTTGCAGCCGTCGCCGGTGAAATAGTAGCCCTTGTAGTCCGCGAAGTAGGTCTTCTCAAAGCGGTCGTGATCGCCCCAAACGGTGCGCATCTGCCCGGGCCAGCTGTCGGCAATACAAAGGACACCTTCCACATCGTTGCCCTTGATCACGTCACCGGATGCTGGCTCCAGCACCACGGGTCTGATACCGAAGAACGGTTTCATGGCCGAGCCCGGTTTCATGGCATGAGCGCCGGGCAGGGGGGTCATCAGGTGCCCACCCGTCTCGGTCTGCCACCAGGTGTCGACGATCGGGCATCTTCCCTTGCCAACGACGTCATTGTACCAATTCCACGCTTCGGGGTTGATCGGTTCGCCTACAGTACCGAGCACCTTGAGCGTGCTGAGATCGCATTTCTCGACGAACTCCTTACCTTGGCCCATCAGCGCGCGGATGGCGGTGGGGGCGGTGTAGAATTGGTTTACTTTGTGCTTCTCACAGACCTGCCAGAACCGCGAGGCGTCGGGGTAGGTCGGCACGCCTTCGAACATCAGTGTCGTCGCGCCGTTGGCGAGAGGGCCGTAGACGATATAGCTGTGGCCCGTGACCCAACCCACATCCGCCGTGCACCAATAGATATCTCCGTCGTGGTAATCGAAAGTGATCTCGTGCGTTATCGCAGCGTAGACAAGATATCCTCCGGTCGTATGGACCACGCCCTTGGGCTGTCCGGTCGAGCCCGAGGTATACAAAATGAAGAGCGGATCCTCGGCACCGATTTCTTCTGGGGGGCACTCCGCCGAGGCCTCGGCTGCCAGTGCGTTGTAATCCTGATCGCGCCCATCGACCCAAGTCGTCTGGCCGCCTGTGCGCTTGACCACCAGCAGTTTCACGTCATCGGCAGTATGCAAAAGCGCTTGATCCGCGTTGGATTTCAACGGCGTGTTTCGTCCGCCACGTGGGGCTTCATCGGCCGTGATCACGACCTTTGCGTTTGATCCGTTGACACGGGCCCCCAGCGCGTCCGGGGAGAAACCCGCGAAGACAATGGAATGGATCGCCCCGATCCGCGCGCAGGCGAGCATGGCATAGGCCGCCTCCGGGATCATGGGCAGGTAGATGATGACCCGGTCGCCTTTGCGGACACCGAGGCCCTTGAGCACGTTTGCCATCTTGCAGACCGAGGTGTGCAAGTCGCGGTAGGTGATGTGCAGCGCGGGGTCTTCGGGGCTGTCCGGCTCCCAGATGATCGCCGTCTGGTCACCGCGCGTTTCCAGATGCCGGTCGATGCAATTGGCCGAGACGTTCAGGGTGCCATCGGCGAACCAGTTGATCGACACATTGCCGAGGGTGTAGTCAACATCCTTCACTTGGGTGAAAGGCTTCATCCAATCGACCCGCTCGGCCTCCGCGCGCCAAAAGCCCTCGGGATCACTAATCGACGCCTGATACATCTGTTCGTATCTGGCGGCGTCCACATGCGCAGCGGCAGTCATTTCCGCCGAAGGTGGATAGGTCTTTGCAGCGGTTGCAGTGTCGGACATGTAGGCTCCTCCCAAGGGTCGTGACAGTGGTGAGGAGCGGCGCGCCGCCGGACTCTGCGGTCCGATTTTGATCTCCTCCGTTGCTGATCATAACGCCTATCGGAAAGAAGGGAATAAGCCCAAAGGACAATACCGCGCCGCAGATCCTGCCAGTGCTTTCTGGGCTTGGCAGGCTCGACCCGCTTGGGTAGCTTTATGTCAAGCGCACCTGCATCAAGGCGCGTCATAAGGGAGAACTCACATGAACAAATACTTGTCCGGCGCCGCTGTCGCCGCCATCAGCTTTGCATTCGTTTCCGAAGCAGCTGCCACCGAGTGGAACGTGTCCGTTTGGGGCAAACGCCGCGCCTTTACCGAGCACGTCGAGAAGCTGGCCGAGCTTGTGTCCGAAAAGACCGGCGGCGAATTCACCATGAATATTAGCTATGGCGGCCTTTCGAAGAACCGCGAAAATCTCGACGGCATCTCGATCGGCGCCTTCGAAATGGCGCAGTTCTGCGCGGGCTATCACCCCGACAAGAATCGCGTGATCACGGTTTTGGAACTGCCGTTCCTCGGTGTCGAAAATCTGGAGCAGGAGGTGGCCGTGTCGTCGGCTGTCTACGCGCATCCGGCAGCCACCGAAGAGATGGCGCAGTGGAATGCCAAGCTGCTGATGACCTCGCCGATGCCGCAGTACAATCTCGTAGGCACCGGTGAACCACGTGATGAGCTCGCCGAGTTTGAAGGCATGCGCGTGCGTGCCACGGGCGGTCTGGGCGAAGCCTTCAAGGCCGTTGGCGGTGTGCCCACCTCGGTGACCGCCACCGAAGCCTATCAGGCTATGGAAGGCGGCGTTGTGGACACGGTGGCCTTCGCACAGCACGCGCACTTGAGCTTTGGCACTATCAACCAGGCAGACTGGTGGACGGCGAATCTCAACCCCGGAACGGTGAACTGTCCCGTGGTGGTGAACATCGACGCCTACGAGTCGCTCTCGGACGAGCATCGCGCAGCGCTCGACAGCTCTGTGCCCGAGGCCATTGATCACTACCTGGCCAACTACGCCGAGCTGCTCAAGCGCTGGGACGCGGTGCTGGAAGAGAAGGGCGTTAAGAAGGTCGAAATAGATCCGGCCGTGATTGACGAATTCCGCTCTGCAGCCGCTGATCCGGCCAAGGACGCATGGATTGCCGAGATGGAGGCGCAAGGTCTGCCGGGGCAAGAGCTCTATGACCTGGTCGTGACGACGCTCGAAGAGGCCAAAGGCGGCAGCTGACACCGACGGGCCGTGCCTGTCCGGGCGCGGCCCCACACATAAAACTGAAGGGGCAGGACGATGGCGGGATCCGCCGCAGTGCTTGAAGATTCCAGTCTGCTGAGCCGATTGGACCGTGCATTGCTGCCGGTCGAGCGGCTCTGTGCGCTATTGAGCGGATTGGCGATCTTTTCGCTGATGTTTCTGGCGGCCTATTCCGTCATCGGGCGAAAATTCTTTGGCTCACCGCTGGCGGGCTACGTCGATTACATCGAGGCGGCCATGCCTATCATCGCGATCATGGGCGTTTCCTACGTTCAGCGCGATGGCACCCATGTGCGCATGGACATGTTGGTCAGCGCGCTGCGCGGGCGGCTCCTGTGGTTCTTCGAGCTGGTCTCGGTGCTGCTGATCCTGCTGCTGATCCTAGCGCTGACCTGGGGCGCCTGGGATCATTTCGACCGCTCCTTCGACTGTGCCCGCCCCCTGTGCAGCCGTGACAGTTCCATCGACATCGGCCTGCCGGTCTGGCCCTCAAAACTCGTTGTGCCCGTTGCCTTTGCCGTGCTGGCGCTGCGACTTATGCTACAGGCCTGGGGCTACGGGCGCGCGCTGGTGCTTGGACTGGAGAGCCCGGTGGCCGTGCCGCTGAACCTCTCGGTGGCCGAGCAGGCCCGCCTGGAAGCCGAAGCGCTGGACGGGGCGGACTGATGGAACCTATTGAAATTGGGTTGTGGGTCAGCGGCGGCCTGCTGGTCTTTGTCGTGCTGGGGATGCGCGTGGCCTTTGCCGCCGGGCTTGCAGGCTTTGTCGGTCTGGTCTGGCTGCGCTGGAACGGGTTCGACTACGACCCCGATCGTTTCTGGAAGGCGGTTGAGATCAGCGTCAAGATCGCCGGTCTGACCCCGCATTCGAAGGTCTCGGCCCAGGTTCTGAGCCTGATCCCCGTCTTCATCCTGATTGGCTATCTGGCCTACTATGCCAAGCTGACCACCGCGCTCTTCGTGGCCGCCAAGCGCTGGATCGCCTGGGTGCCGGGCGGGCTCGCGGTCTCCACCGTGTTTGCGACCGCGGGGTTTGCTGCGGTCTCGGGGGCCTCTGTGGCAACCGCCGCCGTTTTTGCTCGCATTGCCATCCCCGAAATGCTCAAGATCGGCTACAACAAGCAGTTTGCCGCCGGGGTCGTTGCCGCCGGTGGCACGCTGGCCTCACTCATTCCCCCCTCGGCCATTCTGGTGATCTACGCGATCATCGTCGAACAGGACGTGGGCAAGTTGCTCTTGGCCGGCTTCCTGCCGGGGATGTTTTCGGCAGTGGTCTATGCCGGTCTGATCATCGGCATCGCGGTGGTCTTTAAGAGCGTCGGCCCACCCGTCGGCGGATTCTCCTGGCGCGAGCGGTTTGAAGCGCTGCCGCCCGCGCTGCCCATCGTTGCAGTCGTCGTGATTATCATCTTCTTTGTCTACAACCCTTTCGGTGAGGCCTGGGGTACGCCCACCGAGGGCGGGGCCATTGGCGCCTTCATCATCTTTCTGATGGCGCTTTATCGAGGCATGCGCTGGGGGCAGCTCAAGGACGCGTTGCTCGACACCGCCAAGCTGACGGTGATGATTTTCTCGATCATCTGGGGCGTGCTGATATACGTCCGCTTCCTGGGGTTCGCCGAACTGCCCGAAGCCTTCGCGGACTGGATCACTTCGCTCCAGATGTCGCCGATGCTGATCCTGATCTGCATCCTCCTGGCCTATGCCGTCTTGGGCATGTTCATGGATGCCATCGGCATGCTGCTGCTGACGCTGCCGGTGGTCTATCCGGCTGTGATGGCTCTCAACGGCGGCGAGTTCGTCAGCGCCGCTGACAGCGCCTTCGGCATGTCAGGGCCCATGTGCGCGATCTGGTTCGGCATTCTGGTGGTCAAGATGGCCGAGTTCTGTCTGATCACCCCGCCCATCGGATTGAACTGTTTCGTGGTTGCCGGGGTGCGCGAGGATCTCTCGGTGCAGGACGTGTTCAAGGGTGTGACGCCGTTCTTTGTGGCCGACGCCATCACTATCGCGCTGCTGGTGGCTTTTCCCGGTATCGTGCTCTTCCTGCCATCGCTTGCGGGCTAGTAGGGCAGGCCTACGTAATTTTCCGCCAGCGCCTTCTGCGCTGTATCGCTTGTGCGCAGAACGTCCAGCTCGGCGTGCTGCATCTTGAGGTCAAAGTCTGACTGATCTGGGAAGCGGTGCATGATCGAGGAGAACCACCAGCTGAAGCGTTCCGCTTTCCAAACCCTCGCCAGCGCCTTTTCCGAGTAGCGCGCAAGCCCTTTATCGTCCTTGTCGATATAATGACGCGTCAGGCCCTCAAAGAGGTAGTGGACGTCCGACGCTGCGGTGTTCAATCCCTTGGCACCGGTCGGCGGGACGATATGGGCCGCATCGCCACAGAGAAACAGCCGCCCCCACCGCATCGGTTCGGTCACGAAGGAGCGGAGCGGGGCGATGGATTTCTCGATGGACTGGCCGGTGACAAGCTGGTCCGCATGCTGGCAAGGGATGCGGCGCTTAAGCTCACTCCAGAAGGTGTCGTCGCTCCACGCCTCCGGTTTGTCGCGGATGCTGCACTGGATGTAGTAGCGTGAGAGCTGCGGGTTGCGCATCGAACAAAGCGCAAAGCCCCGATCCGAATTCGCATAGATCAGCTCTTCTGCCACCGGTGGCGTTTCACTGAGGACGCCCAACCAGCCGAAGGGGTAGATTTTCTCATACTCACGTCGGACCGTCTTTGGGATGGATGCCCGGCTGACACCATGGAACCCATCGCAACCTGCAATAAAATCGCAGTCTATGCGGCGCGCTTCGCCCCGAACGTGATAGGTGACGAAAGGTGCGTCGCGATCAACGTCATGGATCTCGACGCCATCCACCTCGAATTCGGTCAGACCGCCCCAAACAGTGCGGGCGTCATAAAGATCGCGGGTCACTTCCGTCTGACCATAGACCATGACGGGGGTGCCAGTGTGCTTGGTGAAATCAATGCGAAACAGAGTGTCGTTGTGAGCGAGTAGCGTGCCGTGATGCGGGATACCTTCGGACCTCATCCGAGCGTCAACACCCGCCTCTGCCATGAGGTTCATCATGCCCTGTTCGAGAACACCGGCGCGAATGCGACCGAGCACGTAGTCGCGTGTCTTTCGTTCCAAAACGATGCTGTCGATGCCGCGGGTATACAACAATTGCGACAACAGCAGGCCCGATGGCCCCCCACCTACAATGACGACTTGTGTGCGCATCTATGCCTCTTTTCCGACGAAGCAGGATACCCGGGAGGGCATCAAAGGCAATGCCGAAGCGAGCGTGGCCTCCCGATTTAGGAGGCCTTGTCGGCGCGATCATCGTCCTCGAAAACCCGTTGCAAATCCGCGCGCGACATTGGCCGGCCGAAGTAGAAACCTTGGACCGCATCGCACCGTTCGGTGCGCAGGAAGGCCAGTTCGTCTTCGACCTCCACACCTTCGGCAAGCACGGGGATATTGAGGGCCGCGCCCAACAGGAGCGTCGAGCGTACGATTGCGGCCCGTTGTTGGTCGAGATGCACGTTCTGAACAAAGCTGCGGTCGATTTTTATTTTGTCGAACGGAAAGGTCTGGAGTGTGGCCAGTGACGAATACCCCGTCCCAAAGTCATCCATCGCAATGCGAATCCCCATCTCCTTCAGGCGGTGCATCACACGGAGGGTATGAGCCTGATCGTCAATGATGCTGGCCTCCGTGACCTCAAGTTCCAACCGTTCGGGGGGCAACCGGCTCTCGAAAAGGATGTCGGAGACATGCTCGAGAAAGGAGGGTTGCACCAACTGCTGGGGCGCCACGTTTACGGCAATCTTGTAAGGCTTGGGCCAGGTCATTGCCTCGAAACACGCGGTGCGGAGCACCCAAAGGCCGATATCTCTGATCAAGCCGGACTCCTCGGCCGCTGGGATGAAATCGCTCGGTGGGATCCGACCTTTCGTCGGATGATTCCACCGCAACAGCACCTCGAACCCGACGGGCGCGAGGGATTGGATGTCGTTCTGGAGTTGATAGGCCAACTCAAACTCGTCATTGGCCACGGCCTGCCGCAGATCGCTTATCATGAGGATTTTGTCGCGACTTTGACGATCCATTTCCGCGTTATAGGGGCAAATGTGCCGCTCCGGCTCCATCTTGGCGCGATACATGGCGAGGTCGGACTTATGCAGCAGATCGTGCAGAACACGACCGTCATTGATCGTGGTGGCGGTCCCGATTGAGGCGCCCACAATCATCGAGACCTGGTCGATCTCGATGGGCTCCACGACCAAGGCGTGCAGACGTTCTGCGAAAGCGGTGACCTGGTCCTGCCTCCGGATGCCACGCTTGAGCGCCACGAACTCGTCTCCGCCAGCGCGCGCGACGAACTCGTCAGGCTCAAGCGCCTGCGCGATCCGCTTGCCGATGGTCGACAGAACAGCATCACCTGCCGCGTGCCCGTAAACGTCATTGATCTCCTTGAAGAGGTTGAGGTCGATGGTCAGGACAGCGGCGCGTTCGGTTTCGTCGGCATTCAGTCGCGCAGAAAGCTCCGTGAGCTTTTGGTTGAGATGCATCCTGTTTGGCAGACCCGTCAAGGGATCCTCCAGCGCGGCGCGTTGCAGCTTGGCCCGGGCTTCCTCTTCGATGCTGGTCTGAACGCTCACAGACGCAAAGCCGGCGAGCAGCACGACCCCCATAACGCCGATGATCAAGAGACCCATCGTCGCGTCTGAAACCACCTTTGGCGGCACCTGTTGCAGCGGGCTGAGCGCGATCTCAATGGCTGCCATTCCGGTGAAATGCATCGCACATATGGCAAGCACCATCGCAAGCGTTCCGCCCAGCCAGCAGAAGGGTGTGATGGGGAATGCGATCCGGTGATAGGCGATGGCACCAAAAGTCGCTCCCAGTGCAACGGATGCGATGACATAGCCTTGGTCCCAGACAATCTCACCGGGCAAGAGATAGGCAGACATGCCAATGTAGTGCATCGCCGATACGGTCAGACCGAAAATGGCACCGGCAACCAATGTATAAAAGCCCTTTGGCGCGAAGGACAGGATCACATTGGCGGCGAGAATACCTGCAATCGCAATGATGAGAGAAATACCTGTCGCCACCGGCTCATAGCCATGCTGATAGCCCGGCTCGTACGCCAGCATAGCGACGAAGTGCGTTGACCAGATCGTCGCGCCTGCAATCAGACTGGTGAGCATCAGTTGGACCCAACGACGCCTGCCATAAGACGACAGCAGCCGCATGCTGAGAAGAACCGAGAGACAACTTCCAATGATGCAGATCGCTGCAGCGAGCGCCACCATCCAGTGGTTGTGATCTTGGGTAAAGCACTCGATAACGCGATTCATAAAGATCCGGCAGACATACAAACACAGGTCGGCGCTGGATCACATGAAACGGGTAAACATATTGATATGCGCGCAAGGAATAAGACGCTGCATTTGTGTTAGATTTTGCCTATTTGGGAGCCTTTCGTCGTCTCCAACTGCAGCACTGTGAAAACGCATGAGCAGTTCTAGCCGAGAGCACAAAATGAACCAAAAATTGATTCAACTAAACCTCATTTCGCGTGCCCTTGGCAGCCGATCAGTAGGTTCTGCATCCACCGGCGATAAACGAGACGGAGTCGAAGAAACCTACCGAGATGCTCTGCATCCGCCGGTCTGATCGGTCGATTTCTTGGTCTGGAGAGATCATCCATCACGATACCGCACCTTGGATCAATAGACCTGCGGCCCGAGGCGAGTCGCCGTGGTCGAAACACTTGCGCCCGTCACAGGGACGAGGGTGAGACACCAGCGGATGCGGCCGCCCCGAGTGGTCCGGTGGTCATTGCGCGTGGTGCTGCCCCGCTAGGTCATCGCGCAAGGCGTCGCCTGCCAGATTGATAGCGAGGACGGAGCACACAACAGCTATACCCGGCCAGATCATCTGCAGGGGTGTCGACCGCATATGGATGCGCGCGTCGAGCAGCATGGTCCCCCATTCTGGAACAGGCGGCTGCACGCCAAAGCCGAGAAAGCCGAGTGCGGAGATGCCGAGGATCGCGCGGGCGAACATCCCGGTCCAGATGACAGTGAGGGACGGCAATAACGAGGGCAGGTAGTGCCAACGTGCGGTGGCAAGCGGTGATAGCCCGGCAAGCTGCGCTTGAATCACATAGCCGCGGCTTTTCACCGATAGGCCGATCCCCCTCGCAACACGCGCATAGCGCATCCACCCCGTGACTGTGAGCGCAAAGATAAGACTACCGGTACTCGCACCGAGCAGGCCGGCGACAACCACCGCTGCAACGAGATCAGGGAAGGCCAAAAACGTGTCTGTTGCACGCATGAGACCCCAATCGACGACCTTGCCACCTAACGCTGAGAGTAGTCCGAGAGCGGTTCCGACCAGTAATCCGGCGACCGAGATCAGGAACGCGAGGCCAATCGTCCAGCGCGCGCCGTGCAAAAGTCTCGATAAGATGTCGCGGCCCATTGCATCTGTGCCGAGCCAATGCTCCGGGTTCGGTGGGCCGAGACGGTTCGGGATGTCGATGGCCATCGGATCATTGGGCGCAATCAGCGGGCCGAGCACCGCGAGAGCGAGTAACGCGCCCGACAGCAGCATGATACTACGCATTGCGCTCTCCGATGCGTGGATCAAGCACCCGGTAGAGAAGGTCGATCAGAAGATTGACAGTGACAAATAGCGTGGCTGCCACGATTACCACCGCCTGCACCTTCGGGAAATCGCGTGCCTCGATGGCGCCGACGAGGAATGTGCCCAAACCGGGGCGGGCGAAGATCACCTCCACCATGACGGCACCTTCCAGCAAAAAGGCCAGTTCCAGACCAAAAACGGTGATAACCGGTATCGCCGCGTGAGGCGCGATGTGGTCGCGTTCCACGGCGTGGGCTCCGACCCCGCGACGGTGGAAAGCGGGTAGGAACGCCTGTCCGCGCGCCTCCAGAAGGCCCGAGCGCAAGATGCGTGTCAGCGAGGCCGCGACGCCGAGCCCCAAGGTCAGAGCAGGCAGGATGATATGGGCTGCGGTGCGTGCGCCCATCGCTGGCAGCCAGCCAAGCTGCACCGCAAAAAGCAAGATCAAAAGCAGACCCAACCAATAGCTTGGGATTGCAGCACCGATAGAGGCGAGCGCCACTGAAATCCGGTCCATCCACTGTCCTGGCCTTTTCGTGGCCACAAGTGCCAACGGGATCGAGATGGCGAGACCAATCAGCAGCCCGAGCAACGCAAGTGGCGTCGTATAGGACAGAGCGGTCAACAAATCGGGCCCGACATCCCGCCCGGTAACCGCCGACTGCCCGAAGTCTCCCCGCAGCATTGGGGCAAGCCAATGCACAAAGGCGGTCCAAAACCCGGTATCGAACCCCGCTTCCGCACGGATCTGATCGATCACCGCGTCCGGAACAACCGCCCGATACCGCGCGAGGGCAACGGCCAGAGCCGGGTCCCCGGGGGCGTGCCACAAGAGCGCAAAGGTCGCCAGTGCCGTCCCGGCCAGCACGACAGTGGCGCGTAAGAACAACCCAATGAAAAACCGAATCATGCGACCCGTTCCAACGCGCCAAGGGCAAAAGCGGCGTCCCGCAAGGTTCGCCCATAGGCGGTCTGCGGAGCGGCGACAAAAGCCTTGGCGGCACCTATCTCTTCGATCTTTCCCGCGCGCAGGACGGCGATGTCATCGGCATAAGCCGCCGCATAGCCCAGATCATGCGTCACGACGAGGGCCGCGAAACCCTCCTCTGCTTGCAGGTCGGCGATGAGGCGCGCCGTGTGCTTCTGTCTGACTGCATCGAGGGCAGACAGCGGCTCATCGAACAGAACCAGCGGTGGCGCAGCGATGAGGGCGCGCAGTATTCCAATTCTTTGCACCTGACCGATCGAGACTTCGAACGGGCGCCTGTCAAGCAGATCAGATGTGAGTTCGAGCCCATCGCACAGGCGCTCCAGTCTGCGTGTGTCTGGAGCGAGCCCCTGCGCCACGCACGGTTCCAGGACAGATCGGCGCAAAGAGAGCTGCGGATTGAAGGCGCTGCGCGGCTCTTGCATGACGAGAGACGGACGGGCGCTGCCGAGCGGTGCGCCCGACCAGGTGACGTGGCCGCGCGCGCAGGGAACAAGACCGAGGATTGCGGCGATAAGTGTCGACTTTCCAGCGCCGCTTTCACCGACGACGGCGAGCGTCCGGCGCGGTTCAAGGGAGAGTGAGATATCGCGCAGCACCAAAGCCTTGCCGCGTCGGACCGAGATGCGATCGACATTCAGCATGGCAGCTGCAACCAGTTGCGATGGGCACAGAGCGCCCTTGCAGCCTGGCTCTGAGGGTTCAACAGTATTCGGTGCGTCGCAGCATTCTCTACCAGGCGGCCTGCGTCCATGACCGCAAGGCGGGAGACGCGCCGTGCGGCAAGACCCAGATCATGTGTGATCAACAAAAGCGCTGTTTTGCGGTCCGCGAGATAGGTGTCGAGCAAATCCATGGTTGCCGCGGCAATCACGGGATCCAGTGCCGACGTCGGCTCATCCATCACCAATAATTCCGGCGTGCCAAGCAGTGCCATGGCGATGACAAAGCGCTGCTGCATGCCCCTGCTCCAACCCCAGGGACGTTTGCGCAGATCGCCTCCGTCGATGCCAAGGGCGCCAAATAGTGCATGCTGGCGCGACGTATCCGGCGCGAGGTTGAGTGCCTGTTCCGCTTCACGCCAGTGAAAGCGCAGTGACCTCAGCGGGTCGAGCGCCTCGCTTGGGCTCTGCGGCACATGGGCAACGCTACGACCACGCGCTCGCAAGTCGTCGACCAACGCATGTCCGAAGGTGGATTTGCCAGACCCTGACGCACCGACAAGCCCGACACGTTCGCCGGGCTCAATGATTATGTCGGTTCGATGAAGGATCGTACGGCCTGACCGAGTGGCGCTGAGGCCGCGCACCGTCAGCGTCATTCCCGTAGGGCCGTCTCGTGGGTGATCCAATATGTCTCCGTCGGGTGGACGGCGTAGCCGGTCAGACCCGCCCGCGCCACATTGACCTGTGACACGTGGAAAACAGGGATCAAGGCGGCATCCTCGACAATGATCTCCTGCGCGCGATCATAGATTGCCGCGCGCTTCTCCTGGTCGAAGGTCGTGCGTCCATCCGCCAGGAGTTGATCGAGTTCGGTGTTGCTGTAGCCACCCGTGTTGGAACCTCCTCCTGTCTGTAGAAGTGACTCCAGAACCGCACCGGGGTCGCCCTGGGGGGTCGTGACCCAGGCTTGCAGGAATAGATCGGCGTCTCCCGCGGCTATGGCCTCGTCGCTCGCTCCGTATTCGCCAATCCGTACGGTCGCTTTGATTCCGATGGCCTGCAGGAAGGCCTGGGTCAGTTCTGCAGTCAGCGGCAAAGCGGCGCGCGACGAGTACGTGACGATGTCCAATGCGAGCGGTTCACCATCGAGCGTCCACACACCGCCCTCCTTGATCGCACCAGCCTCGTATAACAGCTCCTCGGCGCGGGTGGGGTCGTGGAGCGGATTGATATCGGCGGCCCATCCCGTGCCAGCGGGATAAATGGTTCCCGCCGGCTCGCCCCCAACGCCGGAAAGTGCGGCGTCGACGATGCCTTGGCGGTCGATCACCGCGGACACGGCCCGTCGGATGAGTGGGTTGGACATCGGGCCGCTCCGCGCGTTGACGGTGTAGAAATAGAGCCGCGCGGTGGGTGCGGAGAAGCCTTGCGCCCCGGTTTCCTGAATGCGGGCAAAGTCGGTCTCGGGGTAGTTCATGACCATATCGACTTCGCCCGCTTCAAACGCGAGCGCCGCAGCCGCCGGATCCGGGATCACGACAACGCGGATTTCCTCCAGTCCGGGGGTGCCGAGGCGATAATCGGCATTCACCTCGACACGGTAGAGCTGCTCGGGGACGGCCTCGCGGAAGATGTAGGGGCCAGTCGCGTTGATCGGAAAAGCCTCCGATGGCGGACCAAGAACAGCGATACCGGGCTCGGACAAGGTCCAGGGGAAGGCCGCATTGGGGCTGCGTGTTTTGAAGATGATGACGCGGTCACCCTCTGCTTCAAGACCCGCGAGATCGAGCAGGTTGGAGATGCGTGCATTGTAGGCGGGGTTGCCCTCCTCGGAAATTGGGGCGATGGCGTCGACAACCGACTGCGCGGTCACAGATGTGCCATCGTGAAACATCAGGTCATCGCGCAGGGCAACGCGCCAGGTCGTCGGAGACGTCTGTTCGATGTTTTCAGCCAGGCGTGGGTAGAGGTTCAGCTCGTAGTCGATCCCCATGAGTGTCTCCGTGACACCCGTCTGGTTCGACATCCACCCATTGTAGTTAATGCGGGGATCGGGCACCTCCGCCGTTGGGCCGAAGCCGACCGAAATCGTGAGGCTGCCATCTTGCGCAACCGCGGGCAGCGCTATCGAGCAGGCGAGTGCCACAGCAATTGCGAGACGTTTCAAAAGTGACATGACGGGTCCTTCAGAATTGAGGGTTGGAATCGCGGGTAGGGGTGCGCCGGTCGCGTGCCAGAGTCTTTACTTCCGCTTGGCGCAGGAGATGCAGGGCGTCCTCCGTGCAAAGACCCTGGGCACAGGCTCGATCCCAGAGACGGCGTGCTGACGTTGGAGACCATGGAAGTGCTGCTTGTGACAGCCACCGCCGCAGTGGGGCGGGCAAGTTGTCGTACTGCCCCATGGGATCAACGGATCGGCGTTTTTTTCGGCGGAGCGTTGTGGCTCCGAGGTTGCGCCTCATTCCACGTCCTCCCAACCACGAATTGTATCGATTACAAGTATAGGCGAAACTTCAGATGTGAGCTTGACAGTCGGGAGCCGGTGCACCTGACCTGACGCGGGCTGTTCTGCCCGAAGCGCACTGTGCAAAGAGATCGGCACCGCCGCTGAAACGCAAAAAGCCGAAGCATGGGTGTGTCCGTCAGTTGAGAGACCTTGCTGTGTCACCCGTCTGCGACAGGCGTGCAAGAGACGTGTGGCGATCGCGTCGATATCCGCTGCAGACCTATTCATTATGGGAACGCGGACATCTATCATACGACTGCCTTGACGGCTTGTATCAAGTCGGCATTGACCAGTGGTTGGTAACAAAAAAGCTGCCCCTTTGCTTCATGGCCGAAAGCAGAGAGTGGCTCACGGGTGGGTCCGGAGAGCATGAAGGCGCCAAATCTGCCCGACGCGAGTGTTGTACGCATGGGGCCAACATGCGTTTGAGGGACGACTTCTATTCCGTCTGTTGCGTGGCTAAGGTTTCCGGCGGGCGGGGCGCGCAGGCTGATGTGGGTGGAAACTGACATCTCAGCAATAGCAGGGCCGTCGCTATCATCCGGAGCACCAGAAGCGGTCCTCTCCCCAGGTATTGGTTGCGCGATTTTGCACGGGGTCGTCGCGCGTTCCTCTCTACAGCCGCTATGTGATCGAAACATGCCCTCAAGACTGGTCAGCAAGATGATTCCCTTCCATCGCCAATTGCGCAGGATTGCGAGGTAGCGCTCGACTTGTGCGCAGGGGTAGGGACCGCGCGACTTTGCTCTGTGAGAGGGTGACTGAGGCAGCATTTCTTGGGTCAAGTCTGAAGACCGGCGACGTTGCTCCGTCCCTCGCCGATACGCAATCTGCCTTGGTCGGGTTTTGGTTGCGCGGATCGTATAAGTCGACTGCCGTCAAACCTATCGTCAAGCGGCGAACTGTCATGTCCGCCGTTCGCTGGGTAGAAATGCCATTGCCTGCTAAGTTGCTATGCATAAAAACGCCCTTCGAGTCGGACTGGTCACGACAAGTAACTATTGAAGTTACTAGATATTCGCAACTCCAATTGTTACCTGAAGATGCCAAGAAGCAGCTTGGACGATAGGCACAAAACCGTTTTTCACTTGGGCTTTACGCGCTGGCTCAGGTGGCATGCAAAACAGAAAACCTGCGCGCCTCAGCTGAGCATGCAGTGACGAAGTCCTTTGTATTAGAGTATGTTCTTGGGCGATTGCACGAGACTGACGTTTTGGACGATTGGCGGCATGACCAGGCCAGTGTCTGTCATTTTGAGCAGACACACCGATTGTCCCTCTTCGCTCAAACAGATGCGATTGGGAAAGGGGTACTCGCGCGGCAAGGTATCGCAGGTCGCGTTTGCCTGTCGCCAACTCGGAGATGGACTCCGCTGCTACAAATGTGCGGAGCGCATGCGCCCTTGTTCCTGCAACCGCATAGTGCGTTTGATCGGTGTTCTCTGGAACCTTGCCTATGCCTTGGTATTCGAGGAAATCAATGGCCGGCTGCGTTCATCACCCATGACTGGCGGGAATGAGAGCCTCTAAGTCCGGTTTTCAACACAAGAAGCGTCGCACTGCCCTTGGCACTTGTCCCTCGGGAAGGAGCGTGTCCTTTCTGCGGCCGCATGCGCCCGTCATAGAAGCTAGGCCGCGTTTTGGTAGACACGCTCTTCTGCGTCATTGAAGTAGAATGCATGAGCTGGGTCAAATGCCAGTCTGATCGCCGCACCGACGTTGGTTTGATCCTGACCGAAAAGACGGACCGTGAGCGTTTCATCGGCGTCTGTGACGACCAGCAGGTTCGTGTCACCTCCCAGCCGTTCCACATGGGTCACTTTGCCGTTGATTTGTCCGCCTTCCGAGAGGGTGAGATGTTCGGGGCGGATCCCAATTGTCTGCCCCGGCGCAAGACCTGGGACTGAGCTTTGAAGAAAGTTCATCGACGGCGACCCGAGAAAGCCGGCAACGAAGCGATTTGCTGGATTGTTGTAAAGCTCCATGGGCGAGCCGACCTGTTCGATGCGGCCATCCCGGAGCACCACAATCTTGTCGGCCAGCGTCATGGCTTCGATTTGGTCATGGGTGACGTAAATCATCGAGGCGGACAGCGTTCGGTGCAGTGCCGCAATCTCAACGCGCGTGTTCATGCGCAGCGCTGCATCGAGGTTCGACAGCGGTTCGTCGAACAGGAAAAGCTTTGGGTCGCGCACAATGGCCCGCCCAATCGCGACCCGCTGGCGCTGGCCTCCAGAGAGCTCCGCAGGGCGGCGGCTCAGGTAGCGGTCGAGGTCCAGCATTTTGCTGGCCTTAGCAACGCGGTCTTCAACGATGGATTTGGCCCGACCTTCCTGCTTCAATCCCAGCCCCATATTGTCCTTGACCGTGAGGTGGGGATAGAGCGCGTAGGACTGGAACACCATCGCAATGCCGCGCTTCGCGGGGGGCACGGTGTTCACGACGTCTCCGCCAATTTCGATAGTGCCGGAGCTCGCATCCACAAGACCCGCGATCACCCTCAGAAGTGTGGACTTCCCGCAGCCGGACGGCCCGACAAACACGACGAACTCGCCCTCTTCTACAGTTAGATTGATGTCCTTCAGGACGTGGACCGGTCCGAAGGATTTATTGACGTTTGTCAGCTTGAGCGCGGTCATGGCGTCCCTCCTAGCAAAATGGGGTTTCCGGTGCGGATGCTTTCATCCGCGGCGAGGCAGATGCGCAGCGACTGCTCTGCGTCTTGCATATGCCGGTCGAGATTGATGTCATTTTTAATAGCGTGGATCATCCAGGCCTGTTCTGCGTCACAGAGCGCCTGATGGCCGGGCTCATCTGGCAGGGCGATCAGCCGGTCACCGTCCGGACGGTGCACAAGGAGGCCGCCGACCCTGGTGTGCCCGTCGATATCGTCGGAGGCGCCCGTGTTGCCGTCGGTGATCGACACCGCGCCTTTTGGGCTGACGACGTCTTTGACGAAGAACGCTGTTTCCGACATCATCGGACCCCAACCAGCCTCGTACCAGCCGACCGAGCCATCCTCGAACACGACCTGGAACTGGCCGTAGTTGTACATCTCCGGCGGGATCTCATCGCTGAGACGAAGGCCGATCCCGTGCACGCGGAGAGGCCTCGCGTCTGTGATCTGGCACATGACGTCGACATAGTGCACCCCGCAATCGACGATGGGCGAGGTCGTCTCCATCAGCGCCTTGTGTGTCTCCCATGTGGGCCCGTCCGACTGCTGGTTGAGGTTGAGCCGAAAGACGTAGGGGCCGCCCAAGTCTCGCGCCTCGGCAATCAGCCTTTGCCAGCTGGGATGGTGCCGAAGAATGTAGCCAACCCCAAGCTTACGCTTTTTCTGGCGCGCGGTTCGCGTGACGCGAGCCGCATCTTCAGCCGTCATCGCAAGCGGTTTTTCAACGAAAACATGTGCGCCTGCCTCCATCGCCGCGATGGCATAATCCGCGTGCGTGTCGGTGTAGGTGGCGACCACCACGAGCTCGGGTTGCGTCTCTCGCAGCGCGTCATGGAAATCGCGGTGCATTGGGTAGGCGTCCAGCGACTCGGGCACCGCGACCTCGGAGCGGTTCACCAGCCCCACGATCTCGGCATCCGGATGGACATGGTATGCAAGCGCATGGCTGCGGCCCATGTTGCCCAAACCCGCAATCAGCACTCTCATTTGACTGCACCCGAGGTGATGCCGCGGATGAGTTGTCGTGAGAAGATCACGTAGAGGATCATCACCGGCAGGATTGCCATCGATAGTGCAGAGAGAACGGCGTTCCAGTCGGTCACAAACTGCCCGATAAAGACCTGGGAGCCGAGTGTCAGCGTCTTGACCTCCTCCGCCGGCGCCAGGATCAGCGGGAACCAAAGATCGTTCCAGATCGGGATCATGTTGAAGACCGCAACCGTTGCCATCGCAGGTCGCACCAGAGGCAGGACCAGGCGGAAGAAAATTTTATATTCCGACAACCCATCTATCCGACCGGCATTCTTGAGATCATCGGAGACGCCTTTCATGAATTCGCTGAGGATGAACACCGCCAGTGGCAGGCCCTGCGCGGTATAGACAAGGATCAACGCTGTCAGCGTGTTCACAAGGCCGGTGGAGACCATCATTTCCAGGATTGCTACGGTGCCGATCCGGATCGGGATCATGATGCCGAGCGCCAGATAGAGCCCCATGAGGGTGTTGCCCCTGAAACCGTACTCGGCCAGCGCGAAGGCGGCCATGGCTCCGAAGAGCAGGATCAAAAAAAGCGAGACCACGGTGACGATCATCGAGTTTTGGAAATAGAGGAAGAAATCACCTTGCTTCAGTACGGTCTCGTATCCGATGAGCGAAAAGGTCTCCGCGTTGGGCAGCCCCAGGGGGTCTCGAAAAATCGCGCGGCGATCCTTGAAACTGTTGATCAGGATGACGAAGACAGGAAACAGCGCGATGATCGTGTAGAGGATCAGAACAGCATGGGCTGCGACAGTGGTTCCGGAGGTGCGGCGTGCAGTGTTCATGGGCCTTCTCCTCAGAATTGGTAGTTGCGCAGGCGACGCTGGATGCCGAAGAGGTAGAGGCAGACCCCGATCAGGATGATCACGAACATGGCGGAGGCGATGGTCGAACCCATATGCGGGTCGCCGAGTTGAAGCTGGAAGCCGAAGAACGTGCGATACATGAAGGTTCCGAGAATATCAGTGGAAAAGTCGGGCCCGGCGAGCGCGCCTTGGGCGGCATAGATCAGGTCGAAGGCATTGAAATTCGCGACGAAGGTCAAAATCGAGATGATGCCGATGGACGGCAGGATAAGCGGCAGTTTGATCTTCCAGAAGGCGGCCATACCGGTGATCCCGTCACATTCCCCCGCTTCCAGGATATCGTCCGGGATCGACAGGAGTGCTGCGTAGATCAACATCATTGGAATGCCGACATATTGCCAGACGGACACCAGGCTGAGTGTGGTCAGCGCATATTCCTCTTTCCCAAGCCAGGGCTGGTAGAGGAACTTGAGGCCGATAGCGTCCAGCAGACCCGGTGCGATCCCCCAGATGGGCGAGAGGATCAGCTTCCAGGCGAAGCCGACAATGACGAAGCTGAGGATCGTTGGAATGAAGATGGCCGAGCGGTAGAAGGCCGAAAAGCGCAGCCGCGGACTGGAGAGGATCGCCGCCAGGGCAATCCCTATCGGATTCTGCACCAGCATATGGATGAGGAAGAACCAGGCGTTGTTTGCAAGTGCGTTCCAGAATTGCTCGGACCAGATGGCATCGCCGAACAGCGTGCGGAAATTCTGCAAACCGACCCATAGGCGGTTCTGATCGACTTCCGAATAGAACGACAGACGCAGTGTGGCGAAAAGCGGGTAGATCATCACCGCGGTATAGACAAGGACCGCGGGCGCGAGGAAAACAACGATATGCCAGCGGATCCCGGCTTTGGTAGGCGAGGTCATCTCGGCTCTCCTGCGTTTTCAGATGAATTCAAAGGGTTGTGCCCCGGGCAAGTGGGATCGCCCGAGGCTGAGCGCGCGGCCGCCTATTGCTGAGGTGCGTACCAGCTGGAGAGGCCGTCCTGCAGGCGCTGACCGGCTTCTTCAGGTGTCTCGTCGCCCTTGATGACCGCCACGGAGGCGTTCCAGGTCTCGTTTTCGAGATTCGGAGTGCCGCGCGACAGGATCTGATATGTGGACCGGATCGTGCTCTGGCACGTGTCACGCCAGGAGATGAATTCCTGAGCGAGCGGGTCCTGAAGCTCGACATCTGCATTTGAGAACGGGAAGAACCCGGGGAGCGCGTTGGCGAAAATGGTCGAGAACTCCGATGACGCAACCCAATTGAGGAATGTCTTGGCGGCCTCAGGGTTGTCGGTGGCGGTGTTCATGCCAATGCCGATGTCGGTATGGTCAGAGATATAGCAGGTGTCGCCTGCATTCTGCACCGGTGGCTTGAACGCCCCCATGTCGAAGAGCGCCTGGCTGTTGAAGCCCGAGATCTCCCATGAACCCGCCGGATAGATAGCTGCCCGACCAAGCGTGAAGATGTTCTGGCTGTCGGGGTAGGTTTGGGCCTCGAAGCCATCGCCCAGGTAGTCACCCCATTTGGCCAGCTGCCGGAAGGGTGCGATCCAGGCCTCGTCAGTTAGCTTTTGATCGCCGGACAGCAAAGCGGAGCGCCCATCTTCGCCTTTCCAGTAATTCGGTCCGATGTTGTTGTAACCCATCGTTGCGGCTTCCCACTGGTCGTTGGTGCCCATCGCCATCGGGATGTAGCTGCCATCTTCCTTGAACGCCTCCAGGACGGCGAAGAAGTCTTCTTCGGTTTCAGGGATGTCCAAGCCGAGCTCGTCAAAGGCTTCCTTGTTGTAGATAAATCCGTGAATGACCGAGGCCATCGGCACGCAATAGGTGGCCGAGCTGTCATCGGTGGACCAACCGGCCTTGGCCACATCCGAGAAGTTTTTCATGCCATCAAGACCGCTCAGATCTGCCAGATGGCCCGCCTCGTACAGTGCCAGCGACGCATCGAAGGGGCGGCACGTGATAATGTCGCCAGCGCTTCCCGCGTCGAGCTTGGAATTCAAGACAGCGTTGTATTCGGCGGGGGCCGACGGCGTGAATTTCACCTTGATATCGGGGTGCTGCGCCTCGAAGGCGGGGATGATCTTGTCTTGCCAGATGGCCAGGTCGTCGTTGCGCCAGCTCTCGATTATGAGCTCGGCATCCTGCGCCGTCGCTCCTGAGGCGATAAGTAGCGTCGTGGCCAGCAATGATCCTTGGACTGTTATGCGTTTCATGTGGGGTCTCCCTTTGGTTTCTTTGGTCAGGATTGGTTCTCGGTTTCCGCGTCGCAGACCGCGAGGCATGCGCTCAGAAATCCTTTGTGTTGGTCGAGCAACGCCAAGGCGCGGTCGACGGTCAGCCCGCGTGCCACCAGCGTTGCCGCCTTGGTATCGTAGCCGGTCGCCTCAAGCGCGCGTTCCGCGACCAGACGGCTTGCGCCGGAAATGCGCTGGACGATATCCCCGGCGCGTCTGCGCAGCTTGATGTTGTCCGGTTTGAGATTAACCATCAAGCCGTTGTGCACATGGCCTAGCAGGATACCCATCTGTGTCGACATCATGTTCAGCGCCACTTTTTGCGCTGTACCCGCACTCAGCCTCGTGGACCCTTCGACATACTCCGGGCCCGTTGGCAGGGTGATTGGGATATGGGCCAGTTTGGACAGGGCCGTGCCCGCGACGTTCGCGAGCGCGATCACCCGCCCGTATCGCGCCCTAGCCGTTTCGGCGAAAGCCAGGGCATACGGCGTTGTGCCACTGGCGCTCAGGACAATGACGACATCTCCCGCCTCAACGGTAATGGCAGCCAGGCGTGCCGCCTCTGCATTGTCTTCTGTGTGTCCGGGCATGACGCCATTCAAAGGTGCGCCACCGGCCATGTGAACGATGATCTGGTTTTGAGCGATCCCGAAGGTTCCGGGCAGCTCCGACGCGTCCGCAAGTGCCATCAAACCGGAACTTCCTGCGGCGGCGTAATGCAACCGTGCGCCACGCCGAATGCCTTCCGCCATCTCGGTGGCCCCTTCAGCAATGGCCGCAAGCGCGTCGCCGGCAATGCGGACAGCCTCTAGCTGAGCCGCCAGCATCTCAGACAATGTGCCCTCCACGGCTTGCCCGTCGGGCGAGTCGGCTGATGTGGGGGGTGATGCAGGCATGTGGAGGCTCCAAAGGATTCTCAATAACAATACCTAAACAATACCTTTTGTCTACCAATTTCTTAATAGTCAACAAGTTCGGTTGGCTATACTTTGATTTCAACGACTTATGGCATTAAATTGGTCATTGTAATCTTCAATAGGTATGATATAGGTAGCTTCATGAGCGATGTATCCTCATATCTTTTTGTAGGCGTCGATGGTGGCGGTACGGGCTGTCGTGTCGCCATTGAGGGGGCGACCGGCACACGTCTGGCGGAGGCTGCTGGCGGGCCAGCGAATTATACAACCGATCCTTGTCGGGCCACTCAGTCAGTCCGCGAGGCTCTGCGGGCAGCGGCAGCGGATGCTGGGCTTTCTTCTGGCTGGAGTGAGAGGTGTATTGCCCATGTTGGACTTGCAGGGGTTATGTCGCCCGAAGAGGGGGACGCTCTGGCCCGGGAGCTATACTTTGCGCGGGTGACTGTCACCGATGATCGCGTCACCTCTGTGGCAGGTGCCCTTGGCGATCGCGATGGTATGCTTGCGGCGATTGGGACGGGGACAATTGTTGCTGGCCGTACGGACGAGACAACGCGGTTTGTCGGCGGTTGGGGGCACGATTTGGCGGATCAGGCCTCGGGAGGTTGGCTGGGTCGCAAAGCGCTGCGGCGCATGATGTTGGCGCATGACGGGGTAGCCGCCCACACGGACCTCACCCGGGCGTTGTTGGCGGGTTTCGGCGGCGATCCGAAGGCGATCATGGCTTTCACAAACGATGCGGGACCGGGCGATTTCGCCAGGTTGGCACGCCAGATCATCGACGCTGCCAGAGCGGGAGATCCTATGGGCACCGCTCTCATGCAGGAGGGCGCGGGGTTTTTGCACGACTGCGCGGATAGTATCGGCCTCGAGGGCGATGCCGTTCTCTGCCTCGCCGGGGGCGTGGGCCCGTCCTATGCGGATTATCTCAATTCCGCCTGCCGTGCGCGCCTCAGACCGTCGCATGGCACGGCGCTCGATGGCGCACTCCGCCTCGCACGAGAAGCTTTCGAAAAACGAAAGGCGCCTTCATGAGAGTGGCCGAGTTTCTTGAGCCCAAGGACTGGTTTCGTGCTGGTGCGGGACCGCGTTACGTGCAGTTGCGGCAACGTCTGACCGACGGCGTCGCGCAAGGGGTATTGCCGCCCGGCAGTCCTTTGCCGCCCGAACGGGAGATCGCTTCCATCACCGATTTCTCGAGGGTGACTGTGCGCAAGGCCATGCAGGCGTTGGCCGAGGAGGGCACCATCGTGCAGCGGCAGGGCTCGGGTTCTTTCATCGCGTCGAAGACGGAGCAGATCGAGCAGCGCCTCACCCGGCTGACATCCTTTTCCGAAGATATGGAACGGCGTGGCAAAAGCTCCACCACGCGCTGGTTGGAGCGTGGACTTTACATGCCGTCGCCGGAAGAAATGAAGGCGCTTGGGCTGTCGTCGGAAGATTCGGTCGCCCGCATCGTACGCCTGCGCCTGGCCGATGAAGCGCCCATCGCGATTGAGCGGGCCTCATTGCCGGTTGATATCCTGCCCAATCCGCTGATCGTGGAACGATCACTCTATGAGGTTTTGGAGGAGACCGGTGTGCGTCCTGTCCGCGCGTTGCAGAAGATCTCGGCGGTTAATCTTTCCGAGGCCAATGCAGCACTCCTGGCGGTCGCACCGGGAGATGCAGGGCTCAGCATCGAGCGCACCTCCTATACAGATTGCGACCGTATCGTGGAGTTCACCCAATCAATCTATCGCGGTGACGCCTACAATTTTGTCGCCGAACTCAGGCTTGCAAAGGAATGACCATGTCTACGCAAACCCAGATGCGGAGCGAAATCCTTGAGATCCCCGCCGCTATTGACGCGCTTCTGTCGAATGGCGCCGGGGATATGCAAAAAGCGGCAGATGCCCTGCGCGAGACAAACCCCGCCTTCTTCATTTCGGTTGCGCGCGGATCTTCGGATCACGCAGCCACCTACTTCAAATACGCCAGTGAACTGATCGCGGGGGTCCCCGTCGCCTCGGTTGGTCCATCTATCGCTTCCATCTATGACCGAAGGCTGAAGCTTTCTCTCGCGGCGAGTCTTGCGATCTCCCAGTCAGGCAAAAGCCCCGATATCGTGCGGATGGCGGAGATGGCGCGCGCCGCAGGTGCACTAAGTCTCGCGTTGACCAATCACCGGGACAGCGACCTCGCCCAGGTCAGCCAACACACGCTGGAGCTTCACGCCGGTGTTGAGCAAAGTGTGGCGGCCACGAAGACGTTCGTGACCTCGGTGGTCTCGGCCGTGTGGCTGTTGGCGGAATGGCAGCAAGACGCCGACCTGCTGAAAGCGCTGCGGGCTCTTCCGGCGGTGCTCGAGACGGCAACACAGCAGAATTGGGGTGCTCTTGTGGAGGACCTCACCGATGCGCAGTCGCTCTTCTGCCTCGGTCGCGGACCGGCATTTGCGCTGTCGAATGAAGCGGCTCTGAAGTTCAAGGAAACCTGTCGGCTTCACGCGGAGTCCTACTCCTCGGCTGAAGTGTTGCATGGGCCGGTGTCCATCGTGGGACGGGGCTTTCCGGTCCTCATCCTCTCGGCGAGGGATGCGGCCGAGGCCTCGGTCGCAGAGGTCGCAGACCGGATTGCGGGGAAGGGGGCCAACGTGTTTGTTACCTCCGATCACGCGGTGACAGCAAACCGCTTGCCGGCGGTGCGGACCGATCACCCGCTGACTGATCCCATCGCGCTGATCGTCTCGTTCTACGCGATGGTCGAGCAGGTCGCCCGCGCGCGCGGCATCAACCCGGACGCGCCGCGGCATCTCAAAAAAGTCACGGAAACAGTATGACCCGACGCGCGCATGTCGGCGCCGAGATCTTCGATGGAGACGTGCTCCATGACGGCAAGGCGCTGCTGATCGACGACGGAACTGTGCGCGGTATATGCTCTGTCTCGGACCTGCCCGAAGGGTACAAGGTCAACGAGCACGATGGTGGCACCTTGATGCCGGGTTTCGTCGATCTCCAGGTCAATGGCGGTGGTGGGGTGATGTTCAATGACGAAACGTCTCTGGACGGGCTTTCGGCAATAGCCGAGGCCCACGCCAGCACCGGGACGCGGGCGCTCTTGCCAACGCTGATCACGGATAAGGCGGATCGCACGCGGCTCGCCGTAGATGCGGTCGAGCAGGCAATCGCGGCTAGTGTTCCAGGCATCATCGGTCTTCATCTGGAAGGCCCACATCTGTCGCTAGAGCGCAAAGGTGCCCATGATCCGGCCCTGATCCGCAAGATGGAGACGGAGGACGAAGACTTCCTCATCTCGGCGGCGGCTCGCCTGCCAAATCTGATGGTGACGGTTGCCCCAGAAAGTGTCACCATAGACCAGATCGCACGCATGGCGCACGCCGGTGTGATTGTTTCACTTGGTCATACAGACTGTCGCATGGATACGGCGGTCGCCGCTTTTGATGCCGGGGCACGCTGCGTCACGCATCTCTTCAACGCTATGAGTCAGATCGGTAATCGCGAACCGGGGCTTGTCGGGGCGACGTTGAGCGCAGGCGGGGTCTTCGCTGGCCTGGTTGCCGACGATATTCATGTTCATGCGGAGACAATGAGAGTGGCGCTGTCTGCCAAGAAGGGTCCGGGTGAGATTTTCCTTGTCACTGACGCCATGTCCACGGTGGGCTCCCGCATTGCGGAGTTTGAGCTCAATGGCCGTCGTGTTTTGCGACGGGACGGACGGCTCACGCTTGAAGACGGGACACTTGCGGGGGCCGATCTGGAGATGATCCGCGCCCTGCGGGTTGTTGTCGGACGGGTTGGGGTGTCGAAAGCGCAGGCGTTGCGCATGGCCACTGGCGCTGCCGCTAAATGCCTTAGAAATCCGCTTTGCGCAGGGCATCTCCTTGGCGGTCCGGTGTCAAATGTCGTCCATCTTCATAGTGACATGGCGCGCGCCGAAGCGTTATGACCACGTTCCTGCCACCGATAGGGACAATAAGATACCGTTCAGAGAGCACAGGGGCATTGTTGGTCGCTCACCACAAGCTAATGTTCAAGACCGCTTGGGGACGTCAAAGGCGAAACAGATATTCGATTGCCATTCGGGCAATGAAGCGCGTGCCTTGATGCTTGTGTGCACCTCCTCCGATATTCCGCTCACGGTGTTCCAAGTCGGGGCACTGGTGCGAATAGATCTGACAGGGGCGTGGCAGATCGTTGAGCGCACCTTGCATCGGAGAGCGCAAAGCAGGTTTTGCGTCTTTTCGACCCCCAAATACGCGCCTTATCCCAATGGGATGCCAGCGTGATCAAAGCCTGACGACCGATCTGACTGCAACCATGTAGCGAAGAGCCGCGAGACCGATCAGAGCCAATCGTTGTAGAAATCGCGCACTGGATCCAGAAGAGCGTATCCAAGGTTCCGCTGTTCCACTTCCGCTGGCGCCTTTTGCCTCCGAAGATGTTGAGACAATTGATCAAGCACGGCTGCTTTATCAACGGCGGGAAAGGTGCCCTGATGATACACGATCGCTCCGCCGACGAGGACGGTTTCGACCGAAGCAGGCTTGGCGCGCCGTAAAATCACATCGACCAAGGGAATCGCGGGATCTTGATAGGGGTATGTGAGTGCGTTCCAATTCAGGAGGACGACATCAGCAAAGCGGCCGCGCGCGATTTTTCCAATGCTCTGCCCAAACGGAGTTGTGGCGGCGCCGTGTTCCGTTGCCATTCGGAAGATGTCCGACGCGCTGGGGAAAGGAGCGTCGTGCCCCGCTGGCCGATGGAGTGTCATTGCCAACCGCATTTCCTGAAGCATGTCCCGGTCATCATTGAGACCTGCCTCATCGATCCCCAGTGCAACGGGCACGCCGCTGGACAAAAACCCGTTCAGATCAGCGCGTCCGCTTTTCAATCGCAAATTCGAGGAACAGTTGTGGCAAAGACAGACACCGCGATCAGCGACCAGTTCCAGGTCATCATCGGTCATCCAGACCCCGTGCCCGACAGTAAGATCCGGACCTAACAGTCCAAAGCTGTCCACATGGGCGAGAGCGGAGCCTCCGGTGCGGCGCCGTGCATATTCCGCTTGGTAAGGTGTTTCGAGCAGGTGCATGTGCATCGGCGCACCGCTCTCGTCGGCCAGGCGCGCGGCGCTTTCGAGCGCTTTGTCGGAGAGCCAATGCAGGTTTGACGGGGCCAACTGGATACCGATAAGATCTTGGTCCGCCCAGCGATCTTGCAGGCTGTGGAACACCGCGATTTGTTCCTCAAGCGGTAGGCCAAAGCTGGACAAATAGGTCCAGACTGGCCCCCGCAGTTCGGCGGGCAATGTCGCAATAAAGTCCTCGTCGGCGGCATACACCATGCGGCATTGATCGCGAAACGCAAAGGAATAGGACGCGCGCATACCCAGGTCTGTATAGGCGCCGATGATCGCGTCTGCGCGAGACAGCACGGCCTCTGTGTCGCCCGGCGCTCGACTGTGCAGATGCTGAACGGTGGTCACACCGGAGGCGAGCATCTCGAAGGCAGAATAGAGCGTGTCGAGACGGGGGTCGACATCGCGCATGGCCAGTCGCTCCGGGAACCAGAGCTCCAGCGGCTGATCTCTTGCCCCCAGCTGAAAAGGCGTCAGCCCGACGTGATGGTGCGCGTTGATCAAACCGGGCATTGCGACCCGCCCACGTCCCCCTATTTCCTCCGCGCCCGAGTACGCGCGCCGCATGTCGGCGGTAGGGCCGATCTCTGAAATCCGGCTGCCTTCCACGAGAATGGCCGTGTCGTCCATGATCGCGGGTGATCCGTCGGCATTGATCCCGGTGATGATGTGGTCAGCAATGATCAGCTTCTGGGTCACTGATCCGCTCCTTCGCGTATCCGAGAAAGCGACAAGCGTACCGCAGCGGGCACAGGCTCAATCAAAGGGACAGGAGACGTGTTCACCAAGGCTCGTGCTGCAACGGCGAGAGGCCCTCCGCCGATCACCACCGCGTCCACCTGTGCGTCGCGGACGGCGGCAAGGATGGCTTCCATCAGAGCGGATGTCGCGGCGTCCGGATCGGTCGTTACCGCGACGGGATCGCCTGTCGTCGTCCATGTTCCAGCAAAACCGTGATGCCCAAATTTGCGCGCTGTCTCAGATATCCTTGACACCAAATCCGGCGTTGTTGTTGCGACGGCAAAGCGTCGACCGACTGCGGCAGCTTCAGCCATGGCCGCTTCTGCAATGCCGGTGACAGGTACGTCCATAACAGAACGCAGTTGCGATAGTCCCGGATCGCCGAACGCCGCGACGATGACTGCGTCTGCTCGGCTCAGTTCGGGCGCGAGAGCCACAACCGCCTCCGCCGCATGGTCAAGCGCGTCTGGTCCAGTGATGAGTGGAGCGCCAAACGGGGCCGTGAATCCCTCGATATGCACATCGGCACCGGCTTCTTGTGCCGCGATGTCGACCATCACTGCCGTCGTCGTGGTCGACGTATTCGGATTGACGAGCGCCAGCGTCATGTCACGGCCTCGGCAAAGGCACGTGCGATATCTGCCCGCCGCGCAATCCAAAGATGATCACGCCTCTGGGAAAGCTCCGCCAAAACACCATCGAACGCCTTGAACCGCCCCGGGCGCCCGACAATGCGCAAATGGAAGCCGATGTTCAGAAGCCGTGGCGGACCTTTCTCCGTCTCGGCTCCGAGAACGTCCAGCGCATCAGTAACATAGTCCACCATGTCGGTCGCGCGGACGAACCCGTTGGGGTGAAAGAACTTCATATCATTCGTATCGAGCGCGTAGGGCACGACAATCAGCCCGGACCTATCACGATACGGCAGATCATCGTCAAAGCCGTTCGACGTGTAAAGGTATCCCCGGGCCGCCAGTAGAGAGCGGGTCCAGGGGCTCTCGGCGCCGCGACAGAAAAACCCCACGGGCCGTGCGCCGGTCGCAGCGGCAATTGCCTCGCCGGCGCGGTCGAGGTCGGCAGCTTCCGCTTTTGCATGGTCGTAGTCGGCATGAGGGCGCCAGAGCCACCCGTGATTGGCCACTTCATGGCCGTCTGCCGCCAAGTGATTGAGTGCCGGCGCGGCTCTCTCTGCGGCCCGACCGCAGGCAAAAATCGTGGCATGTATGCGACGGTGTCGCAGCGCGTCGGCCATGCGCCATACACCCGCGCGCATACCATAGGCGAAGATCTGGGCTTGTCCGGCATCTGGTTTTCCGTCCGGCACCACAGAGAGCACTTCACCAATCCGTTCGCTGGTCGGATCGCCGTCCAGCACTTGTTGCTCCGCACCTTCTTCGAAGTTGACTACGACCGACACTGCAAGCCGCGCCCCATTGGGCCAAGTGAAGTCCGGCGCCTGACCGCCATATCCGATCAAGTCACGGGTCAAGAAGGCGGTCCTTCGGCAAAATCCGGTGGGCATGGGCGCGGTTTCCAGTCAGGCAGCCCTAGGCCCAGGCGCCATGCGGTCGCTATGTCGGCGCGGGTCGCAAACCAAACATCGTCATGCGCGAGCGCGTGGTCCAGGAAGGCCTCCAACCCTTCGATCCGGGCGGGCCGTCCGATGATCCGGGTATGCAGACCGACCGACAGCATGCGCGGTGCGGTTGCACCTTCGGCGTAAAGCCTGTCGAACGCATCGATGCAGTAGCGGGCGAAATCGTCGCCAAAAACGAAGCCTCCTCCATTGTAGAACCGCATGTCATTGGTATCGAAGGCATATGGTAACACCACATGCGGCCCCATGTCCGTCTCTACGGTGTAGGGAAGGTCGTCGTTGTAGGCATTGCTGTCATAAAGAAAGCCTCCATGCTCGACGAGCAAGTTGCGGGTCTCTGGTGAGGTCGCCGACCTCGTGTGCCATCCTCGCGGTGGTGTCCCGGTTGCCCCCGTGAGAACGTCCACGGTACGCGCGATGGCTTGGCGCTCTTCAATATTCTCCATGTAGGCGTGCCGTTCCCAACGCCAGCCGTGCGCCGCCACCTCATGGCCGTCGGCAACCGCTTCCGCGGCGATCCATGGCGTCATCTCAATTGCCCGCCCGCAGGCGTTGAGGGTGGCTTGCAGGGCGCGGCTGCGCAGAACATCGCGAATGCGAGGCCAGCCGGCGCGAGGGCCATATTCGAAATGGCTCTCCATGCAGAGGTCGCGCGTGCCTACAACCTCCTCGACCGCTTCATAGATATGCTCGTTGCGTTCATCGCCGGCACCAAGCGTCAATTCGGCACCTTCCTCAATATTGACAACCAAAGAGACCGCAAGCCGTGCATCCCCGGGCCAGCGGACTTGAGGCGGTGTGTTCGCGTAGCCTTTGAAGTCGCGACCGGTCATCGCTTCCTCGCGGCGTCCATGAACTTCTGGCAAAGATCGGCGTCCCATTTCACCAGATCGTCTTCGTCGGTTGATTGGCGCATCAAGGCGCTCGAGACAATCACACCCTCCGCTGCACTCAAGGCCTGTCCGACGTTGTCGGCCGTTACGCCGCCTCCGATCAGGACCGGACGGTTGGATACGACTGGTCGTATGGCTGCAATCCGGTCCAGAGTGTCCTGAAAGCTCACTCCGGCAATCACCAATCCATCGGCGCCAACCTTTGCCGCCCAATTTGCCGCGAAGGGCTGCGGCTCATCAGACAGAGGGCGCACAGTTCTGTCGTGAACATCGGCGAGTATTGCTACGTCGTCAGCCCCGAGCGATGCGCGGTACGCAACGGCTTCGGCGCCGAGCGCGTGTCGTGGTCCCTCGGATGTCATGGCACCGCCAACGAATATCTTGAGGCGTACAAAATCAGCGCCGCTTGCCTGCGCAATCGACAGGGAGGCCAAGGGGTCATGCGCTTCGACGATGATGCCCAACCCGAGTTTCGGAAATTCCGCGCGTAGCAGCCGGGAGAGGGCCGCCATACGTGTCAACGTCTCCGGTGTTGCAGCCATACTCGTCCGGGTCTGATCCTGCAGCTTGATGAAGGGGATGCCCGCATCCGCAAAGACTTTTGCATTCGCCATGGCGTAGTCCTCGAACCATGCTGTCGACAGATGCCGCGATAGATCGAAGCTGGGAAGGTGGAGCGCCGCAATCACCAGCGGTCGATTTGTGAACAGTTTCAGCGACATTCCATAGCCGCTTTCTGCGAAAGAGCGCTCGCGCCGTCCGGATGGGCCAGCAGGGCGCCATCGGCGCCGAAATGGGCCACAATGCGAGAGGCCGACATAGAACCGAAGCGCGCTGCCTGCACGGCGTCACCGGTCTCCAAAAGTCCAACAAGAAATCCGCCGCAAAAGCTGTCGCCAGCTCCGGTTGGATCTACCGTCTCGGTTGCCTCTGCGGGGACGCTGGCTGGTGTATCTGTCACGCGGTTCCAGACAAGTGAGCCCTTGGCACCGAGCTTTACCGCAAGCGCACCGGGGCAATAGTCGGAGAGAACCCGCAAGGCGTGCTCGAGATCCGCACCCGGGACAAGCGCTCTCAGTTCGACCTCGCTGGGCAAGAAAGCGTCAAGTTTCGAGAGCAACGGCGCGAGTTGGTCCAACTTGTGCTCGGCCAGCTGCCAGCCAGGATCTGCGATCACGACGGCGCCGCCCGGTTTGAAGAAATCCAGCATCTCGTGCATCACATCTGGTTGGCTGGGCGCGAGCAGGACCGCCCGCGTATCTTTCCATGCAGGCGGAATCTGGCGTTGCGACAGTGGGTGACGATTTCTGAATTCTGAATAGCTGATCTCGTTTGTCGTGGAGCGGGCACGCAATATCTCCCGCCATTGAGACGTTTGGCTTGGCGACAACCGGTCGGTCGGAAAACCCGCCTCGGCCAAGGCTCCGGGGGGACTGCTCAATCCTTCTTCTCTCCGCCCCTCCGCATCATAGATGAACCAGTTGGACGAGGTGAGTTCCTCATCGCGCCACACAACGCCACCCAGATCAAGACCGCCAGATTCCAATCGCCGGATCGTCTCTCGGGGGTAGCTGGCCACCGCCGCGCTGACCAACCCGACGGCGGGCCGCCACATCAATGCCCCGACCGCGGAGTAGGCACCGTTGCCGCCCGCTTTTGCGAGCCCAACCGTGCCGTCCGCGGCCACCACATTGTCGACGGTCAGCCCCCCGACCGTGACAAGATCGGGGATCATATCAAGCGCCAAGCTTTGGAGCGCCGAGGCCCAAGGCGTCGCGTTCCACCGCAGCATGGTAGCCGAACAGGTGCAAGGGCACGGAGTATAGGATGGGTGCGGTCTCCCAAGCGACCGGCGGTAAGTGCCATACGACATCAGCAATTTGTGCGATCTCGGCTTCGCCTTCGGGCAGCAGGGCGATACAGAAGCCTTCGCAACCGCGGCTCATAATCGCGGTTTCGGCTGCTCTGGCATGGCTCGCATCATCGGCTGCTACGAGGAATATCGGATCACCCGACTTTTGCGTCCTGTAGTGATGATATTCTTCTAGCGGGAACGCATAAGAATGAATCGGTGCCAGTTCCTTCAACTTTGCGGATCCGAAGGCTGCGGCCGCATAGAATGGACCCGCGCCGGTCAGCAGAACGAGGTCGGCTCTTGCCAAGCTGCGCGCCACGTCCCGGGCGGGCTCGTAGAATGATTGCGAGACGGCGTCCACCTGTTCGGGCAAAGCTGCGAGTGCTGCGCGTAGCGATGCCGCGTCTCCACCTTTCGCTTCGAGTATGGATGCGGTGAGAGCGAGCTTGAGCGCCATGGCCGCCGTACTCGATTGCGTCGGCCATCCGCCCCGTGTCGCTCGAATGTGCAAAGCGCCAGGAAACTCCACCATGAGCGGCGAGCCCATAGTGTTTGACAGGCCAATCGTATAGGCACCAAGTTTCGCAGAACCTTTCAGGCCGTCGATCACCGGCTCAGTTTTCCCACTCGAACTCAATCCGATTACGATAGTTTCGTTGTCGATGACATCGATGCCGTAGGTGGCGAAGTCGAACGCCTCGTAGGGTTCAGCCACGGCGCCGAGCATCTTCTCCATTACCTGACGAACGCCGTGGCCGGAAATCCAGCTGTCACCACATCCGACCATCACGATGCGTCGAATATTTCGATCCGCCAGATCCGCCGCAATGGATGCAAGGGGCGCTTCATTTGCTTCAAGTGTTGCGCGAATGGCCTCGCCCTGAGACATCATCTCTGTCTCTGTCAGCGCGACACGGCGAAAACGTTCGGGGTCGCCGGCTGCATCGGATGAAGATTCTCGTCTAATTTCTTGCAAACGTTGCTCAAAGCTCACGCCGGTGTCCTCCATACGGGTCATTGCAAAAACTGGCGACAGAATAACTGGATTTGCCACATGTCTTTCGATATGTGTCATTTATACAAGAAACGCAAGTCGTCACCGAAAGTTTGGAAATGAAAGACACAGCTTCCCAAGGGTACATCAGCCCGCGCCACGAAAAAATACTCGAGATGTTGTCGCGGGAACGGATTGTTGAGGTCGCACAGCTTGCGTCTGAGTTCGGGGTATCGGCGGTCACAATCCGGTCGGATCTTGAGGCGCTTGACCAGCGCCAGTTGCTACGACGGATTCGCGGTGGCGCCATGTCAATCCAGCCAGCGCGGTTCGAGCGGCCCCTTGAGCTTCCAAGTCAAAGTTTCGGCGCACAGAAGGAGCGCATCGGCGCGCTTGCTGCGCGCATGGTTCGCAATGGCGAGACGATTATACTGGACGCTGGGACGACGGCGCTCGCGATGGCGACCGCCATGCCTGAGGACTTGCGCAATGTCGTGGTTATTACGAGTGCGCTTGATATCGCAATTTCCCTTGAGAATCATCAAGGTGTGACCGTGATGGTGACTGGTGGAACGGTTAAGAAAACCGGACGCAACCGGCACGCGCGGTCGTTGATTTCACCGTTCGCCAGCCTTCTGCTCGCCCAGGTCAACGTGGATTGCGCTTATTTGTGCTGTGCCGGAATTGATGTGGAGCGGGGGTTTACCAATGCGCATTTCGAAGAGGTTGAGGTCAAGCGCGCCATGCTTTCAGCGACCCGCCGCGCCGTCATGCTGGGGGATCATGGCAAGCTGGGACATGTCGCGGGTGCGCGAATCGCGGGTCTTGAAGAGATTTCGAGATTGGTGACGGACAAAGGTGCGGAGCCTGCACACGTCCATGCGCTGCAGGCCGCTGGCCTCGATGTTGTGCTGGCGTGATATGTCCCGCGCCTAATTTTTGGAGATTTTTGCCTTTGTTTTAGTCAGTTTGGCGGGGCTCTGTTCTGCGAGGCGAAGGATTTGCGAAAACTTTCGAAATTTATTGATACGAAATTTTGTGCGGCTAAGATGTCTAGATAACTCGAACAACACCGAAGGGAGTACGCAATGAATTTGAGTAGACGCTCTGTGCTTGGCGGGCTGGCGGCCGCAACGGCGCTTTCCTCTCCAGCAGTCCTGCGGGCCGCGACGCGCGAACTGGTCATGGTCGGATATGGCAATGCCTCCGATGCCCCACTGATCGCGGCGGGCGAAGAACTCGGACGCCGCAACGCCGGCGTCTCCTTGCGCATCATTGGCGGTCTCTCGGCGGAGGCCCTGGCACAGATCAAGGCCGCCAGAGGCAATTCCCCTTATGATTTGGCGGTCATGGGCTCTCCGGCGATTGTCAATGCGCTGGCCGAGGACGTTCTTGTTCCTCTCGATTTCTCGAAGATCCCCAATGCGCAGAATGTCAATGCAAAGTTCCAACCTTACGGATATGATGTGGGCCAGCCGATCTGGTTCGAGGGTATCGGCATTGCATATGACACCACGAAGGTCCCCGAGCCGCCCAAGACCTGGAAGGAGCTTTGGAGTGGCGACTATACAGGACGGATAGGCATGTGTCGGCCGCAGTCCAACCTCGGTCTCGGTGTGCTTGCTGCAACATCTGAGGCCTTTGGCATGCCGCAGGATGATATGTCTTTTGCTCTCAAGAAATGGCAGGAATTGGATCCGCTCGTCGGTCGTAGCCCGCCGTTGCTGCAGCAAATGATTGAGCGGGGCGAGGTGGATCTTGCGCCACTCTGGCATGTGAACACGTCGCTGGCCGCTTCATCCGGCCTGCCGATTGCCTATGCTAAGATCACCGGCCCAGGCCCGCTCATGCTGCCGACCAACATCGTGCACTTCGTAAACACCGCCGACGGCACGGCGGACTTGGTGCATGAGTTCGCGGACATCCTGCTTCAGCCAGATATCCAGACTATGGCTGGAAGCGCGCCGATCACCTTTGGCACTGTGGTCAATGGCATTCCGGTGCCTTCAGAAGCTGCTCCCTATGTTCCGTCGACGGAGGAAGAACTGGCCAGTACGACATCGCTCGATTGGCAATCCTTCGCGCCGCTTCGAGGCGAGACGGTTGAAAACTTCGATCGGATGTTTGCCGCATGATGCACCAGCATCCGCGCACAGCGTCCAAGGTTGCCTCATCGGTCCCAGTGCTTCGCATTGGGGCCGTTGGCAAGCAATTTGGCGCGACCAAGGTTTTGGAGAAGTGCTCGCTTGACGTCGATGAGGGCGAGATTGTGACATTGCTCGGACCTTCGGGATGCGGCAAGACCACGCTTTTGCGCTGCATCGCGGGCTTTCTCGATGCGGATCAGGGAGATGTCCGGATCGACGGCCAGGATATGGGGCCGATCCCGGTCAATCGTCGGCCCGTCGGTGTGGTATTTCAGAGCTATGCCTTGTTTCCGCACATGACTGTTGCGCGCAACGTAGCTTACGCGTTGAAAATGCAAGGTATACGCGGCGCCGAGGCTGACAGGCGCGTGGCCGGAGCGCTGGCTACAGTGTCTCTTCAGGACTTTGGTGATCGATATCCGTCGCAGCTCTCAGGTGGGCAGCAACAGCGCGTTGCGATCGCACGTGTCTTGGTCATGGAGCCCCGGGTGCTTCTGCTTGACGAGCCGTTCAACGCGCTGGATGCAAAACTCAGAAGCTCTATGCAAGTAGAGTTGCGCCAACTGATCAAACGCCTTGGGCTTACGGCCATCTTTGTGACCCATGATCAGGAAGAAGCTCTGACAATGAGTGACCGGATCGCCATTATGCGTGCAGGTCGCATTGAACAGGCTGCACCACCTGATGAGATTTTTGATTATCCGGCGACGGCATATGTGGCCGATTTCATCGGTACGTCCAATTTCTGGAAGGCAAGCGCTGCAGGAGGCACAGTGCCTCTTCCTGATGGTCAGCGGCGACAGACTGAGCACAGCGGAGATGTTCAGATCATGGCACGCCCACACAACCTCAAGCTCGCCGAACCTGAAGCAGGTGAATGGCGCGGTCACGTCCAGTTCCACCGCACAATAGGTGCATTGATTGAATATCATGTCGAAACGTCGGACGGTGTGCTCTTGCAGGTCGCAACGATGCGTCAGGAGCGCGCGGCACCATTTGATGATGGCGCCGCAGTGAGTCTGCACATCATCGATCCAACATATTGCGCCGTGTATCCTGCATCATGACCGACGCAGCAGTCCCACAACAAATCTCCGGGCGTGGGCTTGGCGAGCGGCTCATAGATGCCCTGCTGTCAGGCCGGGGCATCTGGCCCGCTGTGCCGGCGATCATTGTTCTGATGGTCGTGGCTGTCGTGCCCTTCGTCATCCTTTTGTCACTGGGGTTTTCGAATATCGTCGTCTCTCGTGGTGAGATCGTTTCTCAAACATTTTCGTTGGCGCATCTGACGAACGCGCTGACCGATCCTCTCTATTGGACGACGTTCCAGCGCTCTCTGAATTTGGCGTTGACGACGACGCTGTTGTGTCTCGTCTTTGGCTACCCTGTTGCGTACCTATTCCTTGTCGGTGGCAAGTGGACGAAGCGCGCAATCCTCATTCTGACGATTGCTCCCTTGCTGACCAGTGGCATTGTGCGGACATATGCTTGGTTGGTCATTCTTGGTGGCCGTGGTGTGGTCAACTCAACCTTGATGAACCTTGGCCTGATCGATCAGCCGCTCAGAATCATGAATACGCATTGGGCAGTTCTGATTGGAATGGTACAAATCCATCTGCCGGTGATGATCCTGCCCTTGATCGCGGTCATGAGCCGGCACGACAGCCGCTTGGTAGAAGCATCGGCCAATCTTGGCGCATCTCGGTTGGCAACCTTGCGGACAATAGTCCTGCCGCTCAGCGTGCCCGGAATCGGCACCGGAGCCGCTCTTGTCTTTACGTTGAGCTATACGACTTTCGTGGTGCCGCAACTTTTGGGGGGCGGCAACTACCTGAACGCCGCGACGATGATCTACGAACAGGTCGTATTTTCTCTGGAATGGAGCAAGGGGTCTGTCAGTTCGCTGATCCTGATGGTCACATGTTTGATCGTACTCGTGGCAATAGCGCTTGTAACCAATCATTTCACGCGCTGGACAAAGGGGAGGGACGCATGACCGCACTCAGGAAATACTCGCTCGGCGACATTTTCGGTGTTGGGCTCATTTTTGCTGTAGGCTTGTTTACCCTTCTGCTGTTGGTTGCGCCATCTATCATTGTTGTCATCATTTCGTTCGACACCCGGGCCTTTGTCAGTTTCCCGCCGGAAGGTTTTACGCTGCGCTGGTATGCCGAGGTCTTCCAGCAAGGCGAGTTGGTGGAGGCAATGGCGAACTCGCTTCAGGTCGGCCTGACTGTGACGGTGCTGTGTATATTGCTGGGTGTTCCCACGGCGCTGGCCTGTGCACGCGGTCGGTTCAAGGGGACGACTGCTCTGTCAGTGTTCGTCCTCGTGCCACACATGGTGCCCGGGATCGTTCTTGGTGTCGCTGTTCTTTTTGCTGGAGCATTGGTGGGTGTTTCACCATCAATTTGGCTGCAGTCGATCTCCATTACGGTGTTCATTCTCGCGGTTATGGTCCGGACCGTGCAGAGCCGTCTCGTACGACTTGATCCGGCGCTTGAGGAGGCCGCCGCCAATCTCAGGGCAACGCCATTCCAAAGTCTGCGCACCGTAACCTTTCCACTGTTGATGCCTGCCATCCTCGCCGGGGCCGTTTTCACCTTTGTGGAAGGGTTTGACAACTTGTCAGTTGCGATATTCACGCACGGGTTCCGCGACCGGCCTTTGCCAGTGGAGCTTCTCGCTTTGGTCCAATATACGAGCTCCCCGCTTGTGGCGGCGGTCTCAGGAGTCCAGATCGTTCTCGCAATAGCAGCGCTGATCGCAGTGTCTTTGAGTATTGGTCTCGACAACGTGAATGAATAGGTTCCTGCCGCGCGCGGTGTCCATGTATCTTGGAGGTGATCTCGCCACCCGACTGGTGTGGCGTTTCGTGTTTTCGAACGCTGGGATAGATCAGACTTTAAGCGGTTTCAGCGCCACCCATGCAAGTACGAAACCCTCGGGCGATCTCAGGAACAGTTTTTTGCTTTGGTCACACTCTGGGGGTCGAAAGTGGCTGTGGCCCTATGCTCTTCGAACAGCGCCGGAACGCTGCATTCCACCCATAACACCGAACTCCGACCATCTGCAGCTCATGCATTCCCGCCCATTGGTCATGACGCAGACTTGTGTCGGATTGAGGACGCAAGAGCAAAAATGGCGGACTGGCGCAGAGACCACAACAAAGCCCGACCCATAGCGCAATCGGGGCCAAACAACCTATCTCGCTCGTCAACGATTCAGGAGCCAACGAACCGCCCTGAACTCAGCTATCCGGAAAATCTTCAACCCGTTGGTCCGACAAGGGGGAGCAGTGCAATGGGTGATGGACCTTCCCAAAGGCCGGAGGGAAGTCATGTTCCGGTCACTCGTTCGCGCCTCTGTCAGCACTTGCCTTTGTTCTCGGACGGATGGTGAACGACGACTGGTCGTTTGTGTCCGATCTTGGCGATTGATGTGGAATTTCGAATACAGCCAATTTCGCCTTGTAACTCCGACGAGTGCGAGGCTATACCCCTCGGCGGAGACGTGGCCGAGTGGTCGAAGGCGCTCCCCTGCTAAGGGAGTAGGCGGGAAACCGTCTCGAGGGTTCGAATCCCTTCGTCTCCGCCATTTTCCCATTTTGGCTAAAACTCTGAAAAAACCTAAATGGTTCAGATGCTTGAGGGGTTCGAACGCCCTCTTTTCGGGAATGGGCCAAACCTTCCAAGAAAGACGAGACGCAAGACTACCAGCACCCGCCAGCCGATGGCTTCGAGCTCTTGCCGGGTTTCGCTGTCCCGCTCGACGCTTCGGGCGAGCTTGGGCTTCCAGTAATGGGCGCTTCAACCCATCGCTTCCATGATCGCGCAGGAGGCAAGCGAGAAGCTGGGACAGACCGTCTCTCTGGACTGCATGCGCCCCCTGCAGGCCTTCGCAGGCGGACGGGCCCGGGCGCTGACAGCCATTGTCGCGGCGCTGGCAGCTGCGAAGGAGGCTGGGGTGGATTCTGCTCAGGCGTTCAAACTGGTGGATTGGGACGAGTGAGGGGGATCTGCGATGACCGTTTCCTCGACGTTCACCAGGCGGCGGCGGATGAATATGGCCGGCGAGGTCGCCAAGGTGATACGGTTGGCGTTCGCCGCCGGCCGGATCACTACGCTGTTCGGCCTTGAGGGTGCTCTGCAAGCTGCTCTGCGCGCAGACCTCTGCCTGCGCGGCTGGCATTGGGTCGATGCTCATCAGGCGGCAACTGACATTGTTGAGGGTGCTCATAGCCTGCTTGGTGCCGACCGTCCTGACTGGTACGAGGGCCAGCCAGAGTACGTGATAGCTGGGGGCGTGCTTATCGCGCGGACGCGCTGCAAACGGTGTCACAAGAAACTCCCTGAAGGGCGCCTGAAATTCTGTAGCGGGCTATGCAGTTCGAGTGAAAAACAAGCTCTGGCCAAACTGCGGCTGGCATCCAGTGATAGAGCCGCAGACTTGGCCGTTCATATGGTCAGGAGGGTGCAATGATCGATATGCGACATACCTGCATCGGTTGTGGAGCAGAACTGCCAGATGACAGATACGCCGTACAGCGCGACTGGTGCGGCAAGAAATGCTACCTTCGAGACTACCACCGGCTTCGGAGCGAAGGCCACGCGGAGCGCCGACGCAACAGACCACCATGCCCCGAGTGCGGGGCGGAAATAACCGTAGAGCGCAGAGCGGGTACGATTTACTGCGGAAGTGCTTGCAGGAAACGCGCGTTCAGAAAGCGCATAAAGAAATCGACGGCTAGCTGCGCCAATATCTAAATGGCGGAAAATTGCCAATCGCTATTTGCGACTAGGGCGGCATGCCGGGCCGGCATACTTTCGAGGCGTCAAACGAAAGGAACCTGACATGACAAATCTGACGATCGATGCCCTGGACGAAATGAACCGCGCCCGCTCGCTGATCGAATTGGCCAAGATGGCCTGCCGATCAGACGATGAAGAACTGGAAGCGATTGCGAGCGGGCTCGCGGTTGCGGGTGATCATCTGGAGCGGGCAACGGCAAAGTTGCAATCCGCGACCTAAGGGGGACTTGTTCCCCTGGTGTTCCCCTGAGGGCCGCATGCCAAACACCTTCAAGACAGCGCGGCGCTGTAAGTTATTGCATTATCTTGAGGTTTTTGGCTCCGGCGGTAGGGATCGAACCTACGACCAATTGATTAACAGTCAACTGCTCTACCGCTGAGCTACGCCGGACCAATTCCGGCGATATAGCAGTGGCACTTTCTGTCGTCCAGTGGGTATTGTAGGAATTCGTGGATTTTGGAGATCGGGTCGCTATACCAAGTGGAAGAGTGTTTCCGCGCGCAGGGGGTCTTTCGGGGCTATCTTGTTTTTTCCTACCAAATCAATCAGATGCGCCAAGACGTTTCGCGTCGCAGCGGAGATCAGACCGGCGGGTGTATCACCATAGATCATCTGTGTGAGGCCGTGAGCATCGCGCGGACCCGCTGCGAGAGCATCCAGGATCGCGGCTTCGCGGGCGAGCCGATGCGAGATGAGCCAGTCCAACCGCCCCTGCGGATCCGGTACCACGTCACCGTGTCCGGGGTAAAAACATTGCCAATGGTGCCTTCTCAAGCGCCGACAGGAGCGCATGAAATCAGTCAAGTCACCGTCCGGTGGTGACACGAGGGAGCTGGCCCAGCCCATGACGTGATCTGCGGTAAAGCAAAGATTATCCCATGCCAGGCAGATGTGATTGCCGATATGGCCTGGTGTGTGCAACACCCGCAACCGCCATCCCGCGCCTTCTATCAAATCGCCGTCCGCGACTGTACAATCGGGATCGAACGCGTGGTCGACCCCTTCGCCACCACCCATGAGCCCGCTCTCGGCCAGCCGTTGCATGACCGCGGAGCGGCCTTTTTCGGCGGGGCCGAAACCGTAGATCGGTGCGCCGCAGGCCTCCTGCAGCGCCGCCGATAGGGGCGCATGATCGAGATGCGCGTGGCTGACGATGATATGGCTGATCCGTTGCGCAGGCCCCAAGGCGTCGAGGATGGCATCGAGATGCGCGGTGTCCAAGGGGCCCGGATCAATCACCGCAATATCACTGTCACCGACGAGGTAGGTGTTGGTGCCGCGATAGGTCATCGGCGACGGATTCGGGGCGAGAATGCGCCGCAGACCCGGCGCGAGAACTTCAGGGCGGCCCACGGGTGGATCGAAGTTGTCCAATGACAGCATGGCCATTCGCTCTTTCTAAAGGGCAGGGGCGCAGATAGGGTCTAGCGCATGTCTTTCCTCTGGCTCAAACACTATATGCCGCGCAGCCTGTATGCGCGCGCGGTCCTGATCCTTCTGTTGCCTGTTGTCGTCCTCCAATTGGTGGTCACAGTCTTGTTCCTAACGCGTCACTTCGAAGATGTGACACAGCAAATGACCACCACCGTGGCGCGGGAGTTGCGGCTGGTCCTCGATGTCGTCGATGCTGCGCCCGATCGAGCAACGGTTGGCCCATTTGTAGCCGAAGCGTTGTCTGAGCTTGCCATGACGGTGGAGCCGGTGTCTCCCACCGACGTTCCGTCGGCCAATCTGCGGGGTTTCATGGATTTTTCCGGTCGCGTCATCCTTGCGGTTCTGCCGGCGCAGGTACAGCAGCTTTCGCGGATCGACCTGACCGAGAACCGCCGTGTACATGTCTATGCCGAGAGCGAGAACGGACCTGTCCGGGTCAGCTTCGACCGGCGCCGCATCTCGGCGTCCAATCCGCACCAGCTCTTCGTGAACATGATCTTCTTCGGCGGCCTCGTGACCGTGATTGCGATCCTCTACCTACGCAACCAACTGCGCCCGATCAAGCGGCTCGCCAGCGCGGCGGAAGCATTCGGGCGGGGGCGGCACGAGCCGTATAGCCCGGCGGGTGCCCTCGAGGTGCGAGCTGCCGGCAATGCGTTTCTCGACATGCGCAACCGGATAGAGCGGCAGATCGAGCAGCGCACGTTGATGCTGTCAGGGGTCAGCCATGATTTGCGCACGCCGCTGACACGGATGCGGCTCAGCCTGTCGATGCTGGATGAGGAAGAGCGCGCCGCACTCGAGCAGGACGTGGATGACATGCAGGGGATGCTCGACGCCTTCCTCAATTTCGTGAAAGGAGCAGGGGAAGGGGATCCGGAGCCGATCGAACCCCATTCCTTTGTCGCCGGCATAGTCGAGGATGCGCGCCGGGCGGGCCGCGACGTGACCCTGATGCCGCCGGAGGGAGACGGCGAGGGCACGGTGCAGCTCAATGGACTGGCGATGCGACGTGCGTTGGACAACCTGATTTCCAATGCGGTGCGCTATGGGGCGATGGCTGAAGTGTCGGTCATGTTGACCGAGAAAACCCTGCGAGTGCGGGTGGAGGACGATGGTCCGGGCATTCCCGAACACCGGCGCGCGGAGGCGACGCGGCCCTTCACGCGGCTGGATGCTTCACGCAATCAGGACCGGGGCGGTGGGGTCGGTTTGGGGCTGGCAATCGCCACCGACATAGCGCGCGCGCATGGTGGTGTTTTGCGGTTGAGCACGTCGGATCGGCTGGGCGGGTTGCGCGCGGATATCGTGATTGCGCGCTGAGCTTCGCGTCAGCGGTCTCGCTTGCGGACGAGGGCAAGTCCGCCGAGCGCGCTGAGCAGCATCCACGCCGTGAGCGGTAGGGGCACCGGGCTAAGGGCAGGAGTATCCGGATCGGGCTCTGTGCCTCTGGACCCGGTGTCGGGGCCCAACCCCGTGCCAGCGGGATCGCCATCGCCTGGAGGGCCGAAGGTGGTCGGCACAAGTCGATCACCGCCTTCGCTGGAACCGCCGCTGCTGTCACCGCTAGATCCGCCTGAGCCGGAACCACCGGAGCCGGAGAAGAACGGACCTTGCGGTGCAGTTGTGCGCAACGCCCAGTCGAGCGGACCGGCCAGGCCGGCCGGCTGTGCAGGCGAGCGCCCGCCGGAGACCTGACTACCCAGGATCGGGGCCCAGAACTCCGTCCGTGATGTCGGACCAGGGTCAGAGATCTCATCTTCGAAACTGACGATCTCTTTCCGGCAAACGTCGGCGTAGCGCGAGAAGTATTGCTCCCACTCCTCGGGGCTGGCAGGGCGGCCAATCAATTCGGCTAGGCGGAAGGGCGTAAGCGCCTCATCGCAGGGCTCGGGCAAGCAGGTGCGGGGGAGCCGCAGTCCCTTGCCGGCCGCAAAGAAGGCAAGATCGATATCGTCCTCGGCAATGCAGTCGCCACCCAAGGGGTCCTCACGCAACAATTCTGCGAGGGAGAACCCCCCCAGCCGATCACTTTCGATATCAGGAAGATCGCTTATAGTGCGCGCCACAGAATGGGCCGGGGCCAAGGCCGTACAAGCCAGCGCCATTGCAGTTAACAGTTTTACTCGCACACCAAACACGGGCATTGCCCCACAGAAACCAGAGAAATTGTTACTCAACAGATGCTTCGGCCATAACACGTGTCGAAGCGGCCTCATTTCTAACACAAATTGTTCCGAATGTGTCCGAATTATGAAGAATTGGTAAAGATATGTTTTGTTTATAATCAGAGTGTTGCCTGGGTTCCCGCCCAGGTTGGGTCATAATCTGGGCCTGCCATGCCACAGAAAAACCCGATTCGTCCGGAGGTCTTGTGAAGGGGGGATGGTAGGCCCGGCAGGACTTGAACCCGCAACCAAAGCGTTATGAGCGCTCTGCTCTAACCAATTGAGCTACAGGCCCGCCACAGATGCTGGGTACGGTGCGCTGCTGTCCGCGTCAAGAGGTGCCGGGTGCGTGTGCTAGTCATTGCAAGCGGTCGGTGAATGCTCTAACCCGCGGGCATCCGACCAGCGGCGCGAAGGACCCTGCCATGACATTGCCCAAGAACGGGATCACCTATGCGGATGCGGGTGTCGATATTGATGCGGGCAATGCGCTGGTTGACCGGATCAAGCCAGCGGCGCAGCGGACCAAAAGGCCGGGTGTTATGGCGGGCCTGGGTGGTTTCGGCGCGCTCTTCGACCTCAAGGGTGCGGGGTATTCCGATCCGATCCTCGTCGCGGCCACGGATGGCGTGGGCACCAAGCTGCGCATAGCAATCGACACCGGCCATGTGGATGGCGTCGGCATCGACCTGGTGGCGATGTGCGTGAATGATCTGGTGTGCCAGGGGGCGGAGCCGCTATTCTTTCTGGATTATTTCGCCACCGGAGCGCTTGACACCGACAAAGCGGCGCGGATCATCGAAGGGATTGCCGCGGGCTGTGAAGGTGCAGGATGTGCGTTGATCGGCGGGGAGACCGCCGAGATGCCGGGCATGTATCCTGAGGGAGATTTCGACCTCGCGGGTTTTGCCGTGGGGGCCATGGAGCGCGGGGCGGATCTGCCTGCGGGTGTGGCCGAAGGTGATGTGTTGCTGGGGCTCGCATCGAATGGTGTGCATTCCAACGGCTACAGCCTGGTGCGAAAGCTGGTCGACATCTCCCGTCTGGAATGGGAAGACCCGTGCCCCTGGTCCGACCAGTCGCTGGGTGCCGACCTTCTGACACCGACGCGGCTTTATGTGCAGCCCGCGCTGGCGGCGATCCGGGCGGGGGGGGTGCATGCGCTCGCCCACATCACGGGCGGAGGTCTGACCGAGAACCTGCCGCGGGTTCTGCCCGACCATCTGGGCGCCGAGATTGATCTCGACCGCTGGGCACTGCCGGAGGTGTTTCGCTGGATGGCGCAAGCTGGCGGTATCGCGCAGCCGGAGTTGCTGAAGACCTTCAACTGCGGCATCGGCATGATCTTGGTGGTGGCTGCGGAGGCGGCGAAGGCTCTGACCGACCAGATGATCGAGGCGGGCGAGACCGTCTACCGCATCGGTGCGGTCACGAAGGAGCCGGGCGTGCGCTACCAGGGCCACCTGCTTTGACCAAACGCGTGGCGATTTTCATTTCCGGCGGTGGGTCGAACATGGTCAAGCTGCTCGAGAGTATGACCGCGGATCACCCCGCACGCCCCTGCGTCGTTCTTTCGAACAATCCGCGGGCGGCAGGGCTGGAACGGGCCGAGGCACGCGGCGTACCGACCGAGGTGGTTCGGCACCAGCCGTTCGGCAAAGACCGGGACGCCTTCGAACATGCGATCACCGGCGCGATTTCGGAGCATGCGCCCGATATCATCTGCCTCGCCGGGTTCATGCGCAAGCTGACGGCGGGTTTCGTCGACCCCTGGCGCGGGCGCATGCTGAACATCCATCCCTCCTTGCTGCCGAAGTACAAGGGATTGCACACGCATCGCCGGGTGCTCGATGCGGGCGATGCCTTGCACGGCTGTACCGTGCATGAAGTGACGCCTGCGCTCGATGATGGGCCGATCCTTGGACAGGCGCAGGTGCTGGTGCTGCCCGATGACACCGAGGATAGCCTGGCGGCCCGCGTTTTGGTGCAGGAGCACCGTCTTTACCCCACGGTTCTAGAGCGCTTCGTGCGCGGGGACCGGCGCCAGGTTCTGCTCACATGACCCGTGCGGATGGGGTTCTGGCCAAAGCAACAGACCTCGTGTAACAGTCCGTGCACGGGATATGACTGATATACGCGAAGAAAAAAGAAACGCCCGCATGAAAACACTCACAACGACCGCGGAGTTGGCCGCCTTCTGTACAGAGGCAGCCACGCATGACTACGTGACGGTCGATACAGAGTTCCTGCGGGAGCGCACGTATTATTCCAAGCTCTGCCTGATTCAGCTGGCGATGCCGGGGGACGACGACAGCACCGCGGTGCTGGTCGACCCGCTGGTCGACGGCATCTCCCTGGAACCGCTCTACGATCTCTTCCGCGATACCTCGGTCGTGAAGGTGTTTCATGCCGCCCGGCAGGATCTGGAGATCTTCTATGTCGATGCCAAGGTCTTTCCCGAACCGCTCTTTGACACGCAGGTGGCGGCCATGGTCTGCGGCTTTGGCGAGCAGGTGGGTTATGAGACGCTGGTGCGGCGGATCGCAAAGAAGTCGCTCGACAAGACATCGCGGTTCACCGATTGGTCCAGGCGTCCGCTGACAGCCGCGCAGAAGAGTTATGCGTTGGCCGATGTCACCCATCTGCGCGAGATCTATGAGTTTCTTGCGCGCAAACTGGAAGAAACCGGGCGCAGCCGCTGGGTGCGCGAAGAGCTGACGGTTCTGACGAGGCCGGACACTTATGTGGTGCGTCCCGAAGAGGCTTGGCGGAGGGTCAAGACCCGCACGAACTCGCCCAAGTTTCTGGCGATCGTGCGTGAGCTGGCCGCCTTCCGCGAAACCTTCGCCCAAGAGCGGAACATTCCGCGCAATCGGGTCTTCAAGGACGATGCACTGGTCGAGCTGGCCTCCAACAAACCAAAGACGGCGGAAGAACTGGGCCGCTCGCGGCTGCTGCTGCGCGAAGCGCGGCGCGGTGACATCTCCGAGGGTATTCTCTCCGCGGTCGCGCGCGGCGTGAACTGCCCGCAGGAGGAGATGCCGAAGCCGGACCGTTCGCGTGACAAGCTGCAGGTCAACCCCGCGCTGGCCGATCTGCTGCGCGTGCTGCTGAAGGCCAAAACCGAGAGCGCCGGGGTTGCCGCGAAACTCATCGCGCCAGCGTCGGATCTGGATGCAATCGCCGCGGGTCTGCGAGACGTCTCGGCGCTACAGGGGTGGCGCAAGGAGGTCTTCGGTGCGGATGCGCTGCGGCTGTGCGATGGCAAGATCGCGCTGGCCGCCGACGGATCGGACGTGCGGATCGTCGCGCTGGATTGAACTCTGTTTAGCGCCGCGTCTGCAGGGCGTTACGCTCCGCTTCGACGCGGATGGTACGGGCGCCGGCGAGGGTCTGGTCGGTGACCTTGCGCGCCACGATCACCTCTCGGGTTGCAGGTGCTCCCTGCGGTGTCCCGACGCGCGGGACGCCTTCCAGCCGGTAGGACAGAACCCCATCCACCGCAGTCTCCTGATCCGAGACCGGCGTGAGCCGGACGTCATAAATGCCCTGGACGGAGGCCACGCCGGTGGCGCGGATGATGGCCCCTCCCGGGACGCGTTCAATCACGAGATCGCTGACCGTATCAATCGGCTGACCGAAATAGGCGTCTCGGTTCCGGTTGGAACTGAACAGGCCTGTGCGGGTCGGGATCAGCGGATTGGTCTCTTCATTGGCGAGTGTAACCGGCGCGGGCTCGGCGCGGCCAAACCAGTTGAAGGGGTTGACGCGGCTGTCGCGGAACCCCCCGCAGGCCGACAGCACCAGGGTCGAAACCAGAAGAGCGGAAACTGTCTTGCGCATGGAGCCTGCCATCAAGTCTTGTTTCTGTTGGAGTATCCCATCTGAGCCGCCTTGAAAAGCGCCAAGGTGGGCTGGACCTTTCACACCCCGCAGCTTACCTCAGCTTCAAAGAATGAGGGATGCAATGGCGCAGGCAGAGTTTGAGGAACTGGTCGAGGATTTCGAATTCCTGGAGGATTGGGAAGATCGCTACAGGCTGGTGATCGAAGAAGGCAAGGCCATGGCGCCGCTAGATGCAGCGCTGAAGGTGCCCGCGACCAAGGTGGAGGGGTGCGCCAGCCAGGTGTGGCTGCACGCCGTCACGGAAGGTGGCACCCTGCACTTCGATGGTGAGAGCGATGCAATGATCGTGAACGGGCTGATCGCGGTGTTGCGCAAGCTCTACAACGGTCTTCCGATGTCGGAGGTCCTGGCCGTGGATGCACGCGCCGAGATGGCACGGCTGGGCCTGAACGATCATCTGTCGGCACAGCGGTCGAACGGATTGCGTGCGATGATCGAGCGGATCCGGTCGATCGCTGCTGCCGAAGCGTGATCCGGCGGAGGCGCCTGCGGCGCCACGCTACTCTGGGCAAAGTCCGGTGGGACTTTGCGGATCCGTCCGACCCTCTCAGAGTTTGGCGAGCGTGGTGGCGAGATCGCCGTATCCCGTGAACCGGCGCTCGAAGGCGAGGCCCAGGAGATCCGCGCAGGCTTGGGCTTTGGCCGTCAGGTCGGGGTCGTCGGTCTGCGCCTGATAGACCAGCTTTTCATAATTGCCGAAGTACATGTCGCGCAGTTCCGGATGGCGATCGAGTCCCATGGGTTTGATCACGAAAGCCTCGAATTGGCGCACGAGGAAGTCGGTGAGGTAGAAGGTGGTGAATTCGGTTTCGCTTTGCGCGGCGAAGCGGTCATTGCCTTCGAAGAAGGAATAGCAGTGCGGGCCCGCGACCATTTCGACGCCCAACTCCTTGCAGGCTGCCTCCAGCAACCCGCCGGTGCCGCAATCGGCATAGACCACGAAGATCTGATCGTAGGCATCGCGATGCTTGGAGACCGCTTCGCGGACGCTTTCGGTGATTTTTTCTGGGTAGAGATGGTACTTGGCGGGCAGGCAGGTCAGATCGAGGTGGCTCCAACCATTCGCAGTTTTGAGGTCGAGGATTTCCCGCGCCAAAGCACCACAGGCAATCAGCAACACCTGCCCGCGCGGGGTGTCGATTGGCAGCCCGGTTTCGGTCAAGGCGGTGTCACTTACTTCCCGCATAACGCCCTCTCAGAAGCAGAAGCCTCAACCCAGGCGCCGGAGCAGGCTTTCAACGCCGTGCGCGCTGGGGTCAGGCGCTTTTCTGGTTATGCTTGCGACCGACCCATTCCTTGGCGGTTTCCACCGCAACGGCCGCATCCCGGCAATAGGCATCGGCACCGATGGCCCTGCCGAATTCCTCGTTCAAAGGTGCCCCACCGACGAGTACGATGTAGTCATCCCGGACACCCTGCTCGACCATCGTGTCGATCACAACTTTCATATAGGGCATCGTGGTCGTCAGCAGGGCGGACATACCGAGGATATCAGGCGCTTCAGTTTCTAGCGCCTCCATGTATTTCTCAACCGCGTTGTTGATGCCCAGATCCACGACCTCGAAACCTGCGCCTTCCATCATCATACCGACGAGGTTCTTGCCGATGTCGTGGATGTCTCCCTTCACGGTGCCGATCACCATCTTGCCCACACGCGGCGCACCGGTTTCGACCAGCAGTGGTTTCAGGATGGCCATGCCGCCCTTCATCGCATTGGCCGCCAGCAGCACCTCGGGCACAAAGAGGATCCCGTCACGGAAGTCATGGCCCACAATGGTCATTCCGCCCACAAGCGCCTTGGTCAGGATGTCATAGGGTTGCCACCCGCGTTCGAGCAGGATATTGACGCCTTCCTCGATCTCTTCCTTGAGACCGTCGTAGAGGTCGTCAAACATCTGCTGGACAAGTTCATCGTCGTCCAACTCCGACAGGATGATTTCGTCTTCGTCCGACATAGGGGCAATCCTTTATCGCTGCCCCGGCGCGCGGGGTGTGGCCTTTCGTCCGTTTTGACAGATCGCGTGTAATGCACTGTCCAAATAGCGACACGACGCTAACGCCGTGCGACCATCTGACGCGAATTTTATCGCGCTGGAAGAGCACTCTACAAGGGGTTGCGCGCCAGAGCCGTCCGAAATCTTTTCATAAAGATATAGAGGTTAAGCGCAGGTTACTCCGCCGCCTGGACGAGATTGAGGAGCGGCTGCGGCTTGTGTCGGCGCGTCTTCGCGGGCGTCCGCTTGTTGGCATAGAGCAGCGCAAACATCGGTGGCGTGAAGTAAAACGAGACCACCGTCGAGAGCAGCACGCCACCCGCGACCGACATCGCAAATGGGGGCCAGAAGCCACCGCCCGCGAGGATGAGGGGCAGGAACCCCCCGAAGGTCGTGATCGTCGTGCTGATGATGTGACGACTGGATCCCATCAGCACGGCCACCATCGCATTCGCGTCGCCTGCGCGCGCCTCGGGATCGTCCCGCAGGCCCGTCATGATGATGATAGCGGCGTTGATCGAGACCCCGATAGAGCCGATCACGCCGATGATGGCATTGATGCCGAAGGGATACTGGAAGACCGCCAGCGCGAGGAGACTGAGCCCGGCGGAGAGCACGCTGACCACCAGGGCGATCGCCGAGAGCCGGAAGGAATTGAAGGTCATCACGATAGCGGCAATGGACAGCGTGACAATCAGGCCAAGCGAGGCCAGCAGATTGCCCATGGTTTCGGCGCGCGCGTCACTGTCGCCGCCGATCTCGAGCCGGTAGCCCGCGGGCAGGACGAACCCTTCCGCCGCGAGGGCGGCCTGCACATCGACCAGCGCCTCTTCGGGCAGCACGTCACGCAGGATGAACGCCTGGATCGTGTTCACACGCTCGGCGTTGCGGCGGGTGATGATGGGCTCGCTCGGCATGAGGGTGAGATCCGCGATGGCCGAGAGAGGCACGCCAGGAAAGCTGCCCTCGGCAGAGAGTGCGGCGGCGCCCGGAGGCAGCAGGATCATATCGGCGATGGCCGTTAGATCGCTGCGGGTCGCATCGCCGTAGCGCACCCGCACGGGCAGCTCTTCGGGACCTTCGAGCAGCGAGCCGCCCGCCACCCCTTCGAGACCTGCCTCGAGCTGTCGGGAGATGTTGGCGAGGTCCAGCCCCAGCTGGCGGGCCTTCGCTTCGTCGATGTCGATGCTGACCTCCGGCGCACCGGTCGTGACGGTGCCGCGGGCGAGAGTCACCATGTCCACATCCGTCACGATGCGGCGCACCTCGGCCCCGATGTCGCGCAGGGTGGCGAGGTCGGGCCCGACGATGCGCAGTTCGACCGGTGCGTCCACCGGGGGCCCCTGAACCAGCCCACGCACCAGCACCTGCGCTTCCGGAGCGACGCCGTCGATCTCGCGCTCGAGCTGGGCGATAAGTGTCTCGGTCGCCTCCGGCGAGACCGTCGTGATGAGGCCTTCGGCAAAGCGGGCGGCGTTGTCGCGGCCGCCGGCCATGTTGTAGTAGAAGGCGGGTGCCGATTTGCCGATGACCCAGGAACTCTGTTGCGTCTCGGGTGCATCACGCAGCAGCGTATCAAGCCGGGCAACCACATCAGCGGTCTGGCCAATGGCCGCGCCGGGGCGCAGGTCGACCTCGATGTGGAACTGGTCCCGGTCAACGCCGGGGAAGAACTGCGCCGTCAGCAGTGGCATGGACATGAAACCCAGCACCGGCAGCACCAGCGCAAAGGCCACCGAGCGGACCGGGTTTTGCACCGCCCACCGCAGGCTGGCCGCAAAAGCGCGCGACAGCGCAGGTAGTCTTAGGCCCGAGGTCAGAATGCCGCTCTTGCCCGACGCCGGCATCAGCCAGCCCGCGATGGCCGGCGTGAGTGTGACGGCGACCACGAACGACCACATCAGCATGGTGACGACGGCAATCGCGATGGAGCCGACGAAGTCACCAGCTGGACCAGGCAGCAGGATCATCGGCGTGAATGAAAGCGCTGTTGTGACGGTGGAGGCGAAGAGCGGTGCAAGCAGCCTGCGCACCGCACCGCGGACGGCGGAGAGACGGGCCTCTCCGCGCGCGATCCGTTGCCCCACTTCGTCGGTCATCACAATGCCCGCATCGACAAGCAGGCCAAGCGCCACGATGAGACCGGTGACCGACATCTGGTGAATCGCAAGGCCAATGATGTTCATCGTGGCCAGCGTCGCCAGCGATACGATCGGCAGGATCAGGGCGACGATCAGCGCGGCGCGGACACCCATGGTGATGAGCAGCACGCCCACCACGAGCGCCACACCAATGGCCATATTGCCGCCGACCTCGGCCAACCGTTCGGCGGTGTAGCGACTTTGATCGAAGATGAGGGCGGCCGTCATGCTGTCCGGAACGACCGTCTGGAACGCGTCAAGTTCGGCCACGATCCGCTCCATCCAGACATCGACCTGCAGCCCGTCTTCCAGCTTGGCGGCCACCAGAACCGCGGGCGCGCCGTTGTGCAGCGCCTGTTCTGCGAGGGGCAGGCGTGGCCCGCGGCTGATCTCGGCGATGTCGGAGACCCGGGTGACCTGACCGTCGGGGCCTTCGCGCAGGATCATGTCGCGCACACGGCCAAGCGCGGTGATGTCGCCCGAAATGTCGAGGATCAGCTCGGTGTCGCTACTGCGGAGCCGCCCGGCCTGGCCCTTGCTGTCGGCACGGGCGATGGCCGCGGAGACGTCGTCCGCCGTCAGCCCCAGAGCGGTGGACTTGATCGGATCGAGCGTGACCAGCACCTCTTCCTCCGGGGCGCCGAAGATATCCACTTGTTTGGTACCGGACGTGCTGCGCAGGGCATCGGCAAGGGTTTCGGCATACCGCCCCATGATCGAGAGCGGCACATCGGCATGATCGGCAGACAGAGCGATGATCGCGCCAAAGGTGCCTGCGCCGTCCGAGGAAAACTCAGGTGTCAGCGCGCCTGGCGGAAAATTGGCCTCGGCATCGCCAAGGGCGTCGCGGATTTCCGACCAGACCTGTTCGATCCGGTCATCCGGCAGCGTGTCCAGCAGGTCGACCTGCACAATGGAAACACCGGTGGCCGAGGTGGAGTTGATCTCGTCGACCTCCGGGATCTCGCGCAGCTCATCTTCGATCTCGGCCGTGACCAGTGTTTCAACCCGCGCCGGATCGGCACCGAGGTAGGGGGTGGTGATGGTGGCAAACAGATTGGTGATCGTGGGGTCTTCCTGCCGCCCAATGGCCAGCAGGGCCGAGAGGCCCGCCGCGATGACAACCAGCAGCGCAAGAGCGACGATGCGGGGCTCGCGGAAGGTGAGCGTTTCCATCAGCTCGCTCCGCTTGCCAGAGCGACCGTCTGACCAGAGACAACGCGATGGGGCCCGTCGGGGATGAAACGCATGCCGTCGCTAAAGGTGCCCCGGACATAGGCGCGCGCGCCATCAGAGAAGAGCACCTCGACCGCCTCTGTCCCAACCGTCAGATCCTCGGCCTTCTCCGGAAGGGTCAGGAGCTGCCAGAGGCCGCGTGGGGCATCCTGCAGCGCTGAGACCGGCACCCAGGCCCCGCGCTCAGCCACATATTGATCCAGCACCAATGTGCCGATGTCGCGCAGCGGCGGCAGATCACCGTCTTCGAAGTCCAGAAGCACCGTGCGGGTGCGGGTCGCGCCGTCAAGTTCGGGCAGGACGGAATGAAGCGTCAGCGGATAGCTCTGTCCGGCAAAGCGCGCCTCGAATGCGGCTGTACCGGACAGGGTCTGCACGACATCCGGCGTTAATCCGACACGGAACTGCTGTCCGCCCGATTCGACCAGCGAGAGGACCGCTTGGCCGGCCCCCACAGCGCTGCCTGTATCGACCTCGCGGCTGGCGATCATCGCATCGAAGGGCGCGCGCAGCTCGGATTTTTCCAGCTGCAGCGCGACGGAGACAAGGCTGGCGTCTATTTCAGAAATCCGGGCCTCCAGCTCTGCTAGGCGCAGGGCCACGTCATCCACGGCCTGATTGGAGGCAAAGCCGCGCTCGCGCAGCTCCGCCTGACGATCTGTGGTCCGGCGGGCGAGCTCAGCCTGTGCTTCCAGCGCGCGCCGGGAGGCAAGGAGGCGGGTTTGATCCGCTTCGATCAGCCGGGTGTCGAGCCGCGCGACCAATGCGCCTTGTGTGACCGTGTCGCCTTCATCCACGGCGAGGGTTGCAACGGTGCCGCCTTGCTCAAAGGCCATGGTGGTGCGCTGTGCCGCCTGGATCTGGCCGGGGAAGTGGCGTGTGATGCGGTAGCCGTCTTCTACCGTCAGCCGCGCGGTGGACACGGTCATGGGCGCCGTGGCGGCTGGCGTGTCGACGTCTGCCGCGCGGTCAGCCAGGACCATTTGCCCAAGGATCATCAGGCCAATGGCCAAAGCGATCGCCAAAAGGGTGAAGACTAAGGTCATTCCCTGTCGTAGGATGCGATGCCAGAACGGTTTTTGCGGGGTTGCCGGAGCGGTCATGCGGAGCCTCACTTGCGAAGTAAGTATCACTTACATATGTTATAGGCTCTAACTTTATCAAGCGAAAAGGAGTGCTTTTTGTCTGAATCCGAAGCGACACTGCCAGACCGACGCTCAACCTATCACCATGGAGACCTGCGCGAGCGCCTTCTGGAGGTGGTGCGTGATCTGGTGGAAACCCATGGTCCGGAGGGCTTTTCCGTGGCGGAGGCCGCACGTCGGGCCGGGGTCAGCACGGCCGCGCCCTACAAGCATTTCAAGGATCGGACGGATCTGCTGAACGCGCTGGTCTCGGATGCCATGGATCGTCTGGCCGGGCAAATGGCGGCTGAGCGTGATCGGTATCCCATCGGGACCTATGAGGCGGTCGCGGGAATCGGTCAGGCTTACATTGATTTCGCGAAGACGGAGCCAGGGATCTTCCGGTTGATGTTCGGCCTCACGGAAGGGCATGAAGATGAAGATGCGCTGCAGCAGAAGGGTAACCTTTGTCGGGAGATCGTCGAAACGGCCTGTGGTGCTTGCATCGGCGCCGAAGCGACGGACCAGGCGGCGGTTTTGTCAGCCTATATTCTGTGGACCAGCGTGCATGGCCACGCGTTTCTCAGCATCGACAAGAAAAACAAGGCCGAGGCCGACGGGCTCAAAGACTGGCACTTCCTGATGACGGTCACCCGTGCGGTGCTGGACGCTTCGGCGCGACGTTGAGCCCGCTCAGCTGGCGATGCGCCGGCGGCGCGAGCTGCGCCGTGTCGGTATTGCGTCCTCCCCGGTGCCATCACTTTGCGACGAGAATGCGCCCAGGCGGTCGACGATTTCCTCCAGCGTTGGCGGATGCTCGAGCGTGCGGGTGTCGAGTGCCTCGCGCATGTGGCGCAGGTGTTCGGGCATGGTGCCGCAACAGCCGCCGATGATGCTGGCCCCGCAGGCCCGCGCCATGACCGCGTAGTCCGCCATGAGCTCAGGCGTACCGTCATAGTGAATATGACCGTCCACATACTTGGGGATACCCGCGTTGCCCTTAGCGATGACCGGGCGGTCCGGGCCCTGCGCGGCGAAGCCGAGGATGGTCCGCAACAGGTCCGATGCGCCGGTGCCGCAGTTGGCTCCGAAAGCCAACGGAGCGGTGTCGCCCAGATCACCGACAAGCTTGACCATGTCGGCGCTTGTCAGGCCCATCATTGTCCGGCCCGCGGTGTCGAAGCTCATGGTTCCGGCCCAGTCGAGGCCGGCCAGCGCAAAACCTTCGGCGGCGGCGCGATACTCTTCCGGTGCGCTGATCGTCTCGAGCCAGCCGATGTCGGCGCCGCCGGATTTCAGCCCGTCGGCAGCCTCATGAAACATCTCGACCGCGAGGCTGTGGCTGAGCGTGCCCACAGGTTCCATAATCTCACCTGTTGGGCCAACCGAGCCTGCGACGATCACAGGGCGCCCGGCGGTATCGGCGATGTCGCGCCCGATCTCGGCTGAGACGCGGGCGAGCTCATGCACACGTTTCTCGGCGCCGTGCAGCGTGAGCCGTGCGGCATTGGCGCCAAAGGAATTGGTCAGGAAGAGATCGCTGCCCGCATCGACCGCGCCGGCATAAAGTGTCTTGATCTTCGCGGGTTCGTCAGTGTTCCAAAGCTCCGGCGCGTCGCCGGACATCAGCCCCATGTTGAAGAGGTTCGTGCCGGTTGCCCCATCGGCGAGCAGGGTGCCCTTTTCGGCCAGCAGGGAGATCATCGGGTTTCTCATGGCGCGCCTTCAACATCAAGGAGACCCTGCGCATGTCACAAACCCCGTTTCAAATCAAATTCATAAAACTCATCTTGGTTATGAATTTGACAACATCGGTGGTCGTGCGCTGGCCCGCGTGTCCGTGCGGGCTGACGCCAAGTTCTTGAGCAGGATCAGTTTTCCTGCATCAACTGAGCTTTGGCTTCGGCCATAAGCTCGATCATTTTTGTACGAATTGTCGTCTCATCCGCGCGCGCGCCCAAGTCGCCCGAGACCTTGCGATACACATCCTCGTCGCCCGCTTCTTCGAAATCGGACTTCACCACTTCCTTTGCGTAGTCGGCAGCGTCATCACCGGATTTGCCCAGAAGCTCCGCCGCCCAGAGGCCCAGCAGCTTGTTGCGCCGCGCTTCGGCCCTGAACTGCATTTCGGCATCATGCGCGTATTTGTTTTCAAAGGCGTTTTCGCGGTCGTCGAATGTGGTCATGGGCTGGTCTCCTGATGAAGGGGTTCGTGTTACACCAGATATGCGAGCTTGGTTCGATTTGCGCAAGTGGCGCTGGCTTGCAGCAACGCAGACCTTCCACTAAGAGGGGCGCTACGTGGCCGCGCTTTTTGCGGTCCGAGGGGAAAGGACGCCTATGGCGCGGCGCAAGAAAATCTACGAAGGCAAAGCGAAAATTCTCTACGAAGGGCCGGAGCCGGGCACGATTGTCCAATACTTCAAAGATGATGCCACCGCCTTCAACGCCGAGAAGAAAGCCGTGATCGAGGGCAAGGGCGTGTTGAACAACCGCCTCAGCGAGTTCTTCATGACCGGGCTCGGCCAGATCGGTGTACCCAACCATTTCATCAAGCGCCTGAACATGCGCGAGCAGCTGGTGCGCAGCGTCGAGATCATTCCGCTGGAGATCATCGTGCGCAACTATGCGGCCGGCACCATGTCCAAACGGCTTGGGATTGAGGAGGGCACACAGCTGCCGCGCCCGATCGTGGAGTATTGCTATAAGGACGACTCCCTGGGCGACCCGTTGGTCACGGAAGAGCACATCGCGGCCTTTGGCTGGGCCAGCCAGCAGGACATGGATGACATCTTGAGCCTTGCGTTGCGGGTCAACGATTTCCTATCTGGCGTGATGATGGCGGTTGGTATTCGGTTGGTGGACTTCAAGATCGAGGTCGGGCGCGTCTTCGACGGTGATTTCCAGCGGCTGATCGTGGCGGATGAGATCAGTCCCGACAGCTGCCGGCTGTGGGACATCGAGACCGGCCAGAAGCTGGACAAGGACGTGTTTCGGCGCGATCTCGGCGATCTGAAGGACGCTTATACCGAAGTTGCCAAGCGGCTTGGGGTGATGCCCAAGACGGCGGCGCCGATCACCAAGCCCACGCTTATCAACTGAGGGCCGCGGCGGGAATTGAGTATTTTTGGAAGGATGAAGGACAGGGCATGAAAGCGCGAGTGCATGTGATGCTTAAAAACGGCGTGCTGGATCCGCAGGGCGAGGCGGTGCGTCATGCGCTGGGGGCGCTGGGGTTCGACGGCGTGAAAGGTGTGCGGCAGGGCAAGGTGATCGAGCTCGATCTCGACGCAGGCGCCACGGAAGCCGATGTCAACGCGATGTGCGAGAAGCTGCTCGCCAATACGGTGATCGAATCCTATTCGGTGGAGATGAGCTGATGCACGCGGCGGTTGTGGTTTTCCCTGGGTCGAACTGTGACCGCGATCTTGCCGTCGCATTCGAGGCTGCGGGCGCCAAGGTCTCGATGGTGTGGCACAAAGACAGCAGCCTGCCGCGCGACGTCGATGTTGTCGGCGTGCCGGGCGGGTTTTCATTCGGCGACTACCTGCGGTGCGGCGCGATTGCGGCCAATTCTCCAATCTGCCGCTCGGTGGCGGATCACGCGCGGCGCGGCGGCTATGTGCTGGGGATTTGCAACGGGTTCCAGGTGTTGACGGAAACAGGCTTGTTGCCGGGGGCTTTGCTGCGCAATGCCGGGTTGAAGTACATCTGCCAGACTGTTGGTTTGAAAGTGGAAACTTCGCAGTCCGCATATACGGAAGGCTATAATGCCGGCGATGTGATCGACATCCCGATCGCGCATCATGACGGCAATTACTTTGTTGATGACGACACCCTCACGCGTTTGAAGGGGGAGGATCGGATTGCGTTCACCTATACCGACAATCCGAATGGCGCACGGGCTGATATCGCGGGCATCCTGTCGGAGAACCGCCGCGTGTTGGGGATGATGCCGCACCCTGAGCGCGCAGCAGACCGCGTCCATGGGGGAACGGACGGACAGGCGCTCTTCCGCGCATTGACGGGCGCGCTGGTCAAAGCGTGACTTGAGCGCTGCGCGCGCTTTCGCGTACTGTCGCCGCATGACGAACGCTGCCGATCCTGATCCTCAGACCCGTGCCATCAACTGGCGTGTGCGGGTGGCGCTGGCGGTGTTGCTTCTGCTCGCTGTGGTTGTGGTCGCTGTCACCAACAAACTGTTGACGGATCGCTTTACCGAAAGCACGCGCAACCGGGCCGAGCTGCGCTTGGCGCTTTACAGCGGGAATTTACTGTCAGAGTTGCGCCAGAACGCCATCGTGCCGCAGCTTCTTGCACGGGACGCGGAGCTGATCGGGGCGCTGAACTCCGCCGACTATACCGCCTCGACCCGGCGGCTGATCTCCTTCGTCGAGGAAATCGGCGCGGCCTCGCTGATGCTGCTGGACATTGACGGGCGCACGGTTGCTGCGACAGACCGCAACCGTCTGGGCTCGAGCCACCGCGCGGATCCCTATTTCGTGGACGCGATCCGCGCCAATGCCACCATCTTTACCGTCGCCGAACGCGAGGCGGGAGGCTACGGCTTCTTTTACTCCCGACGGGTGCAGTCCGGGTCCGATGTGCTCGGGGTGATCGCCGTCGAGGTCGATTTGCAAAAATTCGGTCGCGCCTGGGCGGGCATCTCCGATGCGGTGATTGTGACCGACAGCACCGGCACGATTATTCTGACCACAGAGCCGCGCTGGCTGGGGCGGACGGAGCAGGAGGCCCTGGCGCGGCAGACGCCGCAGAACGCGATCCAGCGGGCCATCCAGGCGACCGCCGATTGGACGGCGCAGCCAACGGACTCCTATCTCGAAGGAGAGGCGGTGATGCGGTTGGAAAACCGTATTCCGTTCCGTGGATGGCGCATGGCGAGCTTCACCACCTATGCCTCCGTGCGAGAGCGGGTGAACGGCGTTTTGGCTCTGGAAATCATGGGCTTCGCGATTCTGCTGGCGCTGAGCTTCTATGCGCTCAGCCGCCGCACAGCGCTGCGCATGGCCTTGTTTCAGCGGGAATCTGCCGAGTTGCGGACGCTGAACGCGGCGCTGCAGCGGGAAATCGCCGAGCGGAAACGGGTGCAGGAAACGTTGGCGGTGGCCGAGCAGACGTTGGAGCAATCGAGCAAGCTGGCGGCCTTGGGCGAGATGTCGGCGGCGGTCAGCCACGAGCTCAATCAACCGCTTGCAGCGATGAAGACCTACCTCGCCGGCGCGCGGTTGCTGCTGCGTCGGAACCGCCAGGATGAGGCGCTCTCCTCCTTTGGCCGGATTGACGATCTGATCGAGCGGATGGGGGGGATCACGCGGCAGTTGAAGTCCTATGCACGCAAAGGCCAGGAGGCGTTTTCTCCAGTGGATATGGGCGATGCGCTGGCTTCGGCCCTTTCGATGATGGAGCCGCAGCTGCGCCAGCAACACGTACAGATCAGCCGGATCGTGCCGGACAAACCGGTCGAGGTGATGGGAGACCGGTTGCGTATCGAGCAGGTCATGGTGAACCTGCTGCGCAACGCCATCGACGCCACCAAATCGGAAGCTGATCCGAAGGTCGAGATCCTGCTGACGGCGGGCGAGACGGCGACCTTGACGGTACGGGACAACGGACCGGGCATCGAGGATCTCGATCAGCTCTTCGAGCCGTTTTACACGACGAAGCAGCCGGGAGATGGCGTGGGGCTGGGCCTCGCCATCTCATCTGGTATCGTGAATGACCTAGGGGGGCGCCTGACGGCGCGCAACGGACAGACCGGGGGCGCGGTCTTCGAGATGCAATTGCCAATTATGGGCAATGAGCACAGTACACAAGCGGCGGAGTAAGCCATGACACAAGCAATGAAAATCGCGATTGTAGATGACGAGCAGGACATGCGGCAATCGATCAGCCAATGGCTTGCCCTGTCTGGCTACGATACGGAAACCTTTGGCAGCGCGGAGGATGCGCTCAAGGTGCTCGGCCCGGACTATCCCGGGATCGTCATTTCCGACATCAAGATGCCCGGCATGGACGGTATGCAGTTTCTCAAGAAATTGATGGGCAATGACAGCGCTCTGCCGGTCATCATGATCACCGGTCACGGCGATGTGCCCATGGCTGTGGAAGCCATGCGCGTGGGCGCCTTCGATTTTCTGGAAAAGCCGTTCAACCCGGACCGGATGAACGAGCTGGCCAAGAAAGCGACCGGTGCCCGGCGTCTGGTGATGGACAACCGTGCGCTGCGCCGCGAGCTCAGCGATGGTGGCCAACTGATGAAGAAGCTGATCGGTCAGAGCCCGGTCATGGAGCGGCTGCGCGAAGATATTCTCGACCTCGGTCAGGCCGATGGCCATGTGCTGATCGACGGTGAGACCGGCACCGGCAAGACGTTGGTGGCGCACGCGTTGCACGCTGTTGGCTCGCGTGCCGGCAAAAAGTTCGTGCTGGTCAGCTGCGGCGCCTATGAGGAAGAGGCGCTGAGCAAACGCCTTTTTGGCCCGATGAACCCCGAGGATGCGCAACTGCCAGCCATCGAAGAGGCACGCGGCGGGACGCTGGTGCTGGAAGACATCGAGGCGCTGACCGAGACGTTGCAGGCGCGGCTGCTCAGTGTGATCAACGAGCAGGGCGCACCGGCGGAGACGCGGATCGTCGCGATTTCCAACCTCCAGGAGGCAGGCAGGACCTGCGAGGACGCGCTGCGCGCGGATCTCTTCTATCGCCTGGCCGCCTTGCGGATTACCGTGCCTCCGCTGCGTCAGCGCGGTGAAGACATTCTGACGCTCTTCACCCGTCTCAGCGAGCAGTTCTCCGATGAGTATGGTTGTGATGCGCCGCAGGTCTCCGCGCAGGAGGCCGCGCAACTGCTGCAGGCCCCTTGGCCCGGCAATGTGCGCCAGCTGATCAATGTGGCGGAACGGGCTGTGCTGCAGTCGCGGCGCGGCTCGGGCACCATCGCGTCGCTGCTGATGAACGATCACGAAGACATGCAGCCGGTGATGACCACCGAAGGCAAACCGCTGAAAGAATATGTGGAAGCCTTTGAACGCATGCTGATCGACAATACCATGCGGCGGCACCGCGGCTCCATCGCGAGCGTGATGGAAGAGCTTTGCTTGCCACGACGCACGCTAAACGAGAAAATGGCGAAATACGGCCTGCAGCGCTCCGATTACCTCTGAGCGCCGCGGGTTTTCGCCTACCTTGCGAAAAACCGCGTAAAATCTGAGGGCTAGGTGCGTTTTGCTGCCCGGCCCTCACATTCCCCATTGTGTTTTATTCCACAACAGCATTATTTAGAGAGATGATGGTGCGCATCACGCAATGCACAACCGTCGGATGAGATTCGCTGCGATGGATGTTTGTGTGACCATTCACACCTCCGCCGCAGACCGATTGGGCCGGAGACGGCCGACGAACCGCTGACGTGACGAGGACCCCAAGGCCCGAACACACGCAGTATAGAATGGACGCGAGGCTTCAGGCCCCTGAACTCGTGTCGGAGAAGAACCGCGATGACGCGCGCCAATGCAGTGAGCAGTTCCGCCATGATCCCTTCGGGTCAGGCGCTGTGCGCGTCTCTGATCGCCCTGACAAGACACATCCCATACCTCGCCGATCCACCAGGGTTCGCGCGGTCATGGCTGTGCAAACTGGTAATATGGCTAAGAAAATGCTTATCGACGCCACCCACGCGGAGGAAACCCGCGTCGTGGTGGTGGACGGCAACAAGGTCGAGGAGTTCGACTTTGAATCCGAAAACCGCCGGCAGCTCGCCGGAAACATCTATCTTGCAAAGGTAACACGGGTCGAGCCGTCGCTGCAGGCGGCCTTTGTCGACTACGGCGGCAATCGCCACGGCTTCCTCGCGTTCTCGGAGATCCATCCGGATTACTATCAGATCCCGGTCGCGGACCGTCAGGCGCTGATGGAAGAAGAACGCGCCTATGCCGAAGCGCAGAAGGCCAAGGAAGACGAGGACGAAAAGCCCAAGCGCCGCTCGCGCAGTCGCAGCCGGTCCAAGGCCAAGGCGGAGACGGCGAGCCCGGATGACGCGGTGGCCACCAAGGAGATGGATGCGGACCAAATCGACGGGATGCAGACCATCGACCTCGATGACGAGGAAGGCTCGTCGCCGATGGAACGGGTGGCGGAGACGCCAGTCGAAGAGCCCGACGATACCCCCGATGAGACCGCGGCAGAGGCTGTCGCTGATGGTGACGCGGAGGGTGCTGAGCACAGCGATGGCGAGGAGGATGATGCGCCCAAGCGCAAATCCGACGCGTCGGCGAAGGACGACAGCATCGAATCCGTCGCCGATGATGATGATCAGGAAGATATCCGCCCGGCGCGCAAGCCGCGCCCGCGGCGCTACAAGATCCAGGAGGTCATCAAGGTCCGTCAGATCCTTCTGGTGCAGGTCGTCAAGGAAGAGCGCGGCAACAAGGGCGCCGCGCTGACCACTTACCTCAGCCTCGCGGGCCGCTATTGCGTGCTGATGCCGAACACCGCCCGGGGCGGTGGCATTTCGCGCAAGATCACCAATGCCGCAGACCGCAAGAAGCTGAAGGAAATCGCCAATGAGATCGAGGTGCCGGATGGTGCCGGGCTCATCGTGCGCACGGCCGGCGCCAAGCGGACCAAGGCCGAGATCAAGCGCGACTATGAGTATCTGCAGCGGCTCTGGGAGCAGATCCGTGAGCTCACGCTGAAATCCATTGCGCCTGCGAAAATCTATGAGGAAGGCGATCTGATCAAACGCTCGATCCGCGATCTCTATAATCGCGATATCGACGAGGTGTTTGTCGAGGGCGAGCGAGGGTACCGCATCGCCAAGGACTTTATGAAGATGATCATGCCGTCCCACGCCAAGAACGTGAAGCTCTATACCGAGAGCCTGCCGCTCTTTGCGCGCTATCAGGTGGAAAGCTATCTGGCGGGCATGTTCAATCCGACGGTTCAGCTGCCCTCGGGCGGCTATATCGTGATCGGGGTGACCGAGGCGCTGGTGGCCATCGACGTGAACTCCGGCCGCGCGACGAAGGAAGGCTCCATCGAGCAGACCGCGACCAAGACCAATCTGGAGGCTGCTGATGAGGTGGCGCGCCAGCTGCGTCTGCGCGACCTTGCCGGGTTGATCGTCATTGACTTCATCGACATGGACGAGCGCAAGAACAACGCGGCGGTCGAGAAGCGCGTGAAGGAGAAGCTCAAGACCGACCGCGCGCGCATTCAGGTGGGGCGCATCTCGGGCTTTGGCCTGATGGAGATGTCGCGCCAGCGTCTGCGTCCCGGCATGATCGAGGCGACGACGCAGCCGTGCCAGGCCTGCCACGGCACCGGGCTCATTCGCTCGGACGACAACCTGGCGCTGTCGATCCTGCGGCAGATCGAGGAGGAAGGCACGCGCAAGCGCTCGCGTGAGGTGCTGGTGCGTGCGCCGGTGGGCATCGCCAACTTCCTGATGAACCAAAAGCGCGAGCACATTGCGCAGATCGAAGGCCGCTATGGTCTCTCCGTCCGGATCGAAGGCGACCCGACGCTGGTCAGCCCGGATTTCGATCTGCAGAAGTTCAAGACGGCGACCCGTGTTGTGACCGCGGCGACGGATCAGGTGGTCTCGGTCGATACGTCGATCATGGATCAGGTCGATGCCGATGACGACAGCGAGACAGAGGCCGATGAGGCGCCGCAGGCCGATCAGGGGCGGCCAGATGAGGGGGATGGCGACGGCAAGCCCAAACGCCGCCGCCGTCGTCGGCGCCGCAGCCGCAACAAATCCAACGGAGCGGACACCCAGGGCAATGAAACGCAAGAGGCTCAGGAGGATGCGCCGGTGAAAAACGGCGCCGATACTTCCGAGACCCCTGCAGAGGCTGAGGCCGAGGCGCCAGCAGACACAGAGGACGCCAAGCCGAAGCGACGGTCTCGCAAGTCCAAGGCCAAGGAAGAAGCCGAAGCGGTTGCGACGGAGGACGCCAAGACCAGCGAACCGGTGCCCGACGAGGTGGCCGAGAAACCGAAGCGCAAGCGCGCGAGCCGCGCCAAGAAACCGAAGGCTGAGGAGGCCTCTCCGGCGGTTGCAGAGCCAGCTGCGACAGAACCCGCCGCGGCGGAGCCAGAGGCGGCACCGCCGGAACCTGTTGCAGCGGACCCGGCGCCGGAGCCTGCTGCAGAGGCAGCACCCGAACCGGCACCATCCAAGCCGAAGCGCAAGGGATGGTGGTCGCTCGGCGGATAAATCGAAATCAGTTCCGCGGAAGGGCGTGCCGGGTGGCGCGCCCTTTCAGCTTTCAGGTTTTGCGAATGACATAGACCTGTACAGGCCCCTCTATGTCTGATGACACAAGCTCGTGGCCTGCTTCTGCACAAAAATGAGGCACATCGACCACGGCAGCAGGATCGTCGGCGCGCATTGTCAGCGTCTCGCCGGCCTTGAGGGACAGCAGCCGCTTGCGGGCCTTCAGGACGGGCAGGGGGCAAAGCAGCCCGGTCGCATCGAGGTCTGTGGTCGTTTGGCTCATGCTCCCCACATAGGGGCGATGTTTCAACCTGTCCACAAGGTTGTGACTGTGCCCTGCGTGACCTCTTAACGCTTATCCGATAGGGGTGAGGCATGTTTGGAATCGAAATCATCGACGCCAGCCTGCTGCCGGCCATGATGGTCGCGCTGCTGGCGGGGATCATCAGCTTTCTCAGCCCTTGCGTGCTGCCCATCGTACCGCCCTATCTCGCCTATATGAGCGGGGTCTCTATCGGGGAGATGAGTGGCGAGGCGGTGGCGCGTCGCCGTGCGATCATCTCGGCCCTGTTCTTTGTGCTGGGGCTGAGTACGGTCTTCATCATCCTGGGCTTCACGGCCTCGGCCTTTGGGGCGTTTTTCCTGCAAAATCAGGTACTTTTCGCGCAGGTCTCAGGTGTCGTGGTGATCGTCTTCGGGCTGCATTTCCTCGGCCTCTTTCGCATTCCGTTCCTCGATCAGGAGGCGCGGCTGGATGCGGGTGATCAGGGCGGATCGAGCTTCGGCGCCTACATCCTCGGCCTCGCCTTCGCGTTCGGCTGGACGCCCTGCATCGGCCCGCAGCTGGGTGCGATCCTGTCGCTTGCGGCCTCGGAGGCCTCGGTCAGCCGGGGCACGCTGCTGCTGGGGATCTATGCCGCCGGGCTCGGCATTCCATTCCTGTTGGCGGCCATGTTCATGACCCGCGCCGTGGGTCTGATGAACCGCCTCAAACGGCACATGAAGATGATCGAGCGCGTCATGGGCGGCTTGCTGATCTTCGTGGGTCTTGCCATGGTCACTGGCGCCTTCACCACCTTCTCCTACTGGCTGCTGGAGCAATTCCCGGCCTTGGCTTTGCTGGGCTGATCCCCTTAAGGTAGAGCGGACCCCTGCGATGCTGCCGGGATGAGTAAGGTCTGGCCATGGGCAGCACGTCTGCGACACAGGTGAAGCGCCGCAGGGTGTTCTATATTCCGGGGTATGATCCGTTCCCGGCACGTCGCTATCGGGAGCTTTATCGCAAGGAAGGTGCCGCGCAGGCGGCGATTTCAGGCTATCAGCTGGACATGCTGGGCAGCGCCGCGGGAGAGCGGTTTGGCTGGCGTGTGCGCGGTGATATAGATGAGCAGAGCACCGAGGCGGAGATCGAGGTGCTGGTCTGGTCCGATATCGTGCAGCAGAGTTTTCATGCCTCCATCACGCGGACCTATCTGGCCATGCTGCGCACCGCATGGATTTACATATCGACCGGTGCGCTGTGGCGGTTGATGCAGCTGCGCAAAGGGCCGGTGATTGCCGCGCTTTATCCGGTGGTGATGCTGACCTGGCAGTTTGTGTTTGCCGTGGCGCTGGGATGGGGTGTGGGACGGATCGTTCAGGTCGTCCTGGCGATGACGCCCATGGGCCCCGGGTTTCAGATCGTCCTGGCGGCGGTGGTCGCAGCCCTCGCCTTTGGCGGGTGCCTGCGCGTGTTCCAGATGATCGACGGGAAGGTCTATGCCTACTACCTGATGCATGATTTCGCGCACAGCGCCTCACGGCGCGGAGCCTATCCGGCGGAGATTCACGCGCGATTGCAGCACTTTGGCACCGCAATCGAGGCCGCATTGGCCGAGGAGGTGGATGAGGTGCTGGTCGTCGGGCACTCGTCGGGCGCGCATCTGGCGGTGACGGTGCTCGCCGATCTGCTGCGGCGGGGGGCCGTGTCCGGGGACGGGCCGGCGCTTGGCTTTTTGTCACTGGGCCATGTGGTGCCGATGATCTCCTTCCTGCCTGACGCCGGGGACATGCGCCGTGATCTGCGATTTCTCTCGACACAAGTGACCATCCCTTGGGTTGACGTGACCGCCCCCGGCGATGGCTGCTCTTTCGCGCTCTGTGATCCGGTTGCGGTCTCTGGACAAGAGACGCCTGAGAAGCGTTGGCCGCTGGTGTTCTCGGCGGCTTTTACCCAAAGCCTCAGTCCGGCGCGGTGGCAGGCGTTGCGTTGGCGCTTTTTTCGGCTTCATTTCCAATACTTATGTGCCTTTGATCGACCCAAGGACTATGACTATTTCCAGATCACCGCGGGGCCCTTGACGCTCGGTGCGCGCTACGCTGGGCGCGCGGCCTCGGCCTCGCGGATCACCCGGGCGGTCAGCAAGTATACGTCGATCTGATGATCCAGCCGCCGAAACCGAAGGCCCGCGCCGACAAGGTAAGCCTCTGGCAGTACATGCGGCTCTTTCGGCGCGATATTCTCTCGGCCCAGCCCGAGCGCCTCTATCGCGCGTGGATGGCCGAGTTTCGCACGCCGTTTTTTCGCAGCTATATGGTCAACGACGCGGAGGTGATCCGTGCCGTGCTGAAGGAGCGGCCACAGGCCTTTCCCAAGTCGGGCCGCGTGGGGTCGGGCCTGCGCCCGCTCTTGGGCAATTCGGTCTTCCTGACCAATGGCGCGACATGGGAGCGGCAGCGGCGCATCATCGACCCGGCCTTTGAGGGCGGGCGGCTGCGCGAGACCTTCCCGTCGATCTGCCGGGCGGCGCAGGATGCGGCGGCGCGCTTTGCCGGACATGCGGGGCGGGAGATCGACATCGAGCCCGAGACGAGCCATGCGGCGGCGGATGTGATCTTTCGCACGCTGTTTTCCATTCCCATTGATCACGCGGTGGCCCGCGATGTGTTCGAGGCCTTCCAGACCTACCAGCGCAGCCAGCCGATCCTGAACCTTGCCGCCTTCGTGCCCGTGCCATCCTGGGTGCCGCGTGGCTACCGGCGCGAGACGCGGGCGAGTGCGCGCCGGATCCGGCGGCTGATCCACCAGTTGACGGTGAACCGGCAGGCCGAGATTGATGCGGGCAGCGCCCCGCAGGATCTCGCCACAAAGATCATGACCACGCCGGACCCGAAGACGGGCGAGCGCTTCGATGTGGAGGAGATGGTCGACCAGGTGGCGATTTTCTTCCTCGCCGGGCATGAGACGAGCGCCTCGGCGCTGGCCTGGGCGCTTTATCTGCTGGCGCTGTTTCCCGACTGGCAGGATAGGGTGGCGGAAGAGGCGCACGGCGCTGATCTTGCTGACTTTTCGCAGATGTCAAAGCTGAAGATCACGCGCGATGTCTTTCGCGAGACGCTGCGGCTCTACCCGCCGGTGCCGATGATGGTGCGCGAGACGACGCAAGCAGAGACCTTCCGCAAACGCGCGATCAGACCGGGCGCGCAGGTGGTGATCAGCCAGTGGCATCTGCACCGGCAGAACCGCATGTGGGAGCGCCCGGATGACTTCGACCCGACCCGCTGGGAGACGGAGAATGGGCAGGCTTGCGCGCGCGACGCCTATCTGCCCTTCAGCGCGGGCCCGAGGGTCTGCCCCGGGGCCGGCTTCGCGATGATCGAAGGGGTGATGATGCTCGCCTCTATCCTGCGCGATCTGAGGGTGGTGCTGGGCAGCGCGCCGCCACCGGTCCCGGTGGCGCATCTGACCGTGCGGTCGCAGAGCGGCATCGCCCTGCGCATTGTCCGGCGCTAACATGTACCATCCCGCGCGCGTCTGTTTTATGGAGAGGCCAAGGGGCGAAATCAGAAGGAATTTTCGATCATGTCAGACCAAAACGTGATGCGCGAGCAGATGAAATCCGGCGCAGGGTTTATCGCCGCCCTTGATCAATCGGGTGGCTCGACGCCCAAGGCGCTGAGCCTCTATGGCGTTGAGCCTTCGGATTATTCGGGCGACGAAGAGATGTTCCGCGCGATGCATGACATGCGCGCGCGGATCATTCTCGCGGATGATTTCACCAAGGACAAAGTGATCGGCGCGATTCTTTTCGAACGGACGATGCATGATACCATCAATGACACCCCCGTTGCCGAATTGCTCTGGTCAGAGCGCGGTGTGGTGCCGTTTCTGAAGATCGACAAGGGGCTGGAAGAGCAGGCAGACGGCGTGCAGCTGCTCAAGCCGATGCCGGGGCTTGAGGAGACGCTGCAGGTGGCGAAGTCCAAGGGGGTCTTTGGCACCAAGGAGCGCTCGGTCATCCATGAGGCCAATGAGACGGGTATCGCGGACAACGTGGCGCAGCAGTTTGAGGTGGCGCGTACGGTGATTGCCGCCGGTCTGGTGCCGATCCTGGAGCCGGAGGTGAACATCCATTCGGAGACCAAGGGTGAGGCCGAGGTTCTGCTGGAGGCCGAGATCGCCAAGCATCTGGACACGCTGGACGAGGGCGTGGATGTGATGCTGAAGCTGACGCTGCCGGATGAACCTTGGCGCTATGACAAGCTGGCGGCCCATCCGCGGGTGCTGCGCGTGGTGGCGCTGTCGGGCGGGTATTCAACCGATGAGGCCTGCTACAGGCTCACGCAGGCGACCAGCATGATCGCGAGCTTCAGCCGGGCGCTGACCGAGGGGCTGAACGTGAAGATGTCGGACGCGGAGTTCAACGCAGCCCTTGGCAGCAACATCGACAAGATTTACCGCGCGTCGATCTAGGACCCTGGTGGGGGGACGCGTCCTCACCCCCATTGAGGGGGGTCGGACGCGGCCCGGCGTTCCGCCGGGCGGGGCCCCAGGTCAGGTGGTCTTTTTAGGGGCGTTCGTGGTGATTTGTGCCTGCAGGTCTCGCAGCACGTAGACCCGGATCGCAGAGGCCAGGCCCATACCGGTGCCGCGCGCGACGTCAATTTCGGCCACGAGCGCGTTGATCGGCTTGTCCTGTCGCGCGGCGATGGCGCGCAGGGCCTGCCAGAAGTCCTCTTCCAGTGAGATCGACGTGCGGTGCCCTTTCAGCGTCACCGAATGCTTCGCCGGGCGCCCGTTCATGTCTCGCGCTTGTGACCGTCGAGATCGCGGGTCGCCTTCGCGGCCTGCGCCTTGTTTGCCTCTTTCTCGGCCTTGGTCCGGCCGAAGCGCACCGTGTTCTCATCAGCCTGCGCCTTTTTGGCGGCCTTGGCCCGCGCCTTGCGGTGCTTGTTGAGATTGATCGGGGCGCTCATTGGATCATTTCGGGCCGACCATGTTTTCGGGTCGCACCACCTCGTTGAAGCGCTCCTCGGTCACGAAGCCAAGGTTCACGGCTTCTTCGATCAGCGTGGTGCCGTTCTTGTGGGCGGTCTTGGCAACTTTCGTGGCGTTGTCATAGCCGATCTCGGGGGCCAGTGCGGTGACCAGCATCAGGCTTTCGCGCATCAGCTTTTCGATCCGGTCTGCATCGGCCTCGAGACCCACCACCAGATTGTCGGTGAAGGCCGAGGCTGCGTCACCCAGCAGCTGCATCGACTGGAGCACATTGTACGCCATCATCGGCTTGTAGACGTTGAGCTCGAAGTGGCCTTGCGAGCCCGCAAACCCCACGGCGGCATCGTTGCCGAAGACGTGGGCACAGACCTGGGTCAGCGCTTCGCATTGCGTGGGGTTCACCTTGCCCGGCATGATCGAGGAGCCGGGCTCGTTCTCGGGCAACACCAGCTCACCCAACCCGCAGCGGGGACCGGAGCCGAGAAGGCGGATGTCATTGGCGATCTTGAAGAGGCTGGCGGCGACGGTTTTCAAAGCGCCGGACATCTCGACCATGGCGTCATGGGCGGCGAGCGCTTCGAACTTGTTGGGCGCGGTGACGAAGGGCAGGCCGGTGATCTCGGCCATGTTCTTCGCGACCATCACATCCCAGCCTTTCGGCGTGTTGAGCCCGGTGCCGACGGCGGTGCCCCCCTGCGCCAGCTCATAGATCCGCCCCAACGCGTCCTTGACGCGCTGAATGCCCATGGCGACCTGATGGGTGTAGCCCGAGAACTCCTGGCTCAGCGTCAAGGGTGTGGCGTCCTGGGTATGGGTGCGCCCGATCTTGATGATACCCTCGAATTCCTCGACCTTGGCCTGGAGCGCGCCGCGCAGCTTCTCCAGCCCCGGCAGCAGCACATCGCGCGCCATCATGGCGGTCGCGATATGCATGGCCGTGGGGAAGGTGTCGTTCGACGATTGCCCCATGTTGCAGTGATCGTTCGGATGCACCGGGTCCTTGGAACCGATCTCGCCCCCCAGGATTTCGATGGCGCGGTTGGCGATGACCTCATTGGCGTTCATGTTCGACTGCGTGCCTGAGCCGGTCTGCCAGACCACCAGCGGGAAGTTATCGTCAAACTTGCCCGCAACAACCTCGGAGGCCGCCTGCACGATGGCATTGCCGCGCTCCGCATCGAGCTTGCCCAACTCCAGGTTGGCCTGCGCACAGGCCTGTTTGATGACGCCAAGCGCCCGCACGACCGCGACAGGCTGTTTCTCCCAGCCGATGGGGAAGTTCATGATCGAGCGTTGCGTCTGCGCGCCCCAGTACTTGTCGGACGGCACCTCGAGAGGGCCAAAGCTGTCGGTTTCCGTGCGGGTCTGCGCCATGATCTCTTCCCTGAAATTGCGGTATCTGCGGTGTAGCCTTGCCAGCCCAGCGGTGCAACGGGCAGATCGTCGGAGCCTCTTTGCGGGCACAATAATTCGTGATCGCTGCCCTCTGCCGCGTCAGGTGCGGGCCGTTGAATGGGCGCGCGGAAATGCTATCTTTGAGTGTAGGGAGGAGCGCGGTCGGCCGCGTGCTCCGTCAGTGCGATGACAGAAGGACCGTCTGGATGAGAGTGAGCCGCCAACTGACGTCGGGGTGCGCCGTGGCACTTACGGCGGCGTTTCTCGTGGTGTGGGCGGCGCAGGCCATGGCCGGAGATATCGCCCGCTTTGTCGGCAGCTACGCGGGCTCCGCCGAGGTCAGCTCTGCCGATGGCAGCAGCCAGAAGCGCGATATGAGCGTGAAGATTTCCAAGACGAAACAAGGCTTTGAGGTCTATTGGAAGACCAGCACCTACCGTCCTGACGGCTCTACCAAGGAGAAGGCCTATACCGTGGAGTTCGTGCCCTCCGACCGCGGCGATGTCTTTTCATCAGCGATGAAGCGCAATGTCTTTGGCCATGACGTGCAACTGGATCCGATGAAGGGCGAGCCCTATGTCTGGAGCCGGATTGATGGGGATACGCTGAGCGTCTATTCGCTGTTCGTCACCGAGGATGGTGGCTACGAGATCCAGCAGTTCAACCGGACGCTGACCGAGGGCGGGCTTGATCTCGATTACAAGAGCGTGCGCAACGGCGAGGTGCAGCGGACCGTGTCGACATTTCTGAAGGCGCAGTAAGCTCTATTTGCGGAAACTGTCGAGCGAGACGATCTCCGCATCCTGCGGTTTTTTCTCACCCTCGTCCTGGTCTGCGCTGGCCGGCAGCTTTTCCTCAGGCTTGATCGCGGGCAGGGTGGTGCCTGAGGTGGGTGTCTGATCTGCGCTGCCTGTCTCGTCGTCGTCCTGCGTCTCGAACCGGAGACCGAACTCGACAGAAGGGTCGACGAAGGTCTTGATCGCATCATAGGGGATGTAGAGCGGTTCGGGCGCGTCACCGAAATTGAGCGTGACCGAGAAGCCGTCCTCGCCGACGTCGAGATTGTCGTACCAGTGCTGCATCACCACTGTCATCTCACCCGGGTAGCGGTCTGACAGCCAATCGGCGAGCTCGGCGTCCGGGTGACTGGTGTCGAAGGTGATGAAGAAATGGTGTGCGCCGGGCAAGCCCCTCTCGGCGACATCGTCCAGCACCTTGCGAATGAGGCCGCGCATGGCCTCATGCATCAGGTTGCCGTAATCAATGCTGCGCCCCATGACGGTCCTCAAATGGAATGTCTGTGGAAAGCATAGCCGATTCCCGCGCGGAGGAAAGAGGGCGTGTCTTGGATTTGTGGCGGATCAGACCGCGCTGAGCAGGAGGCCGGCGGCGGCCATCACGCCCAGCGTTTCGACCATGCCGCGTTTGAGGCCCAGCAAGAGCATAGCGGCGAGCACGGTCAGGCCCACCGCCGAGACGTCGACCGAGGCCAGATCGGGCACGGGCGCTGCATGCCACGGGGCGCCGTGGATCTCGGTGAAGAGCACATGCACCGCGAACCAGACCGCAAGGTTCAGGATCACACCGACCACCGCCGCCGTGATCGCACGCAGCGCCGCCGCGATGCGCGGTTTTGCAGAGATGCGCTCGAGGTAGGGGCCGGCCAGGAAAATCCATAAAAAACAGGGGATGAAGGTGACCCAGAGGGCCAGCGCACCGGCTGCGAAGGCGAGACCCGGGCCGCCCTGTGCAAACCCCGCGAGCAGAGCCACGAACTGCGTCACCAGGATGAGCGGCCCCGGGGTGGTTTCCGCCAGTCCGAGCGCGTCGATCATCTGGGCCGTGGTGATCCAGCCGTAGTCCTGCACCACCGTCTGGGTCATATAGGCCAGCACCGCATAGGCCCCGCCGAAGGTGACGATGGCGAGCTTGGAAAAGAAGAGGGCCACCTGCAGGAGAAACGTGTGATCGACGAGCCAGACGGTTGCCACGGGCACGATCCAAAGGATGCCCCAAAGCGCGATGGTTTGAGCGGGGTGGGGCGCCGCGGCGGGCGAGGCCGGGGCCTCGCCCGCCGCGGCGCCCGCGCCCAGCCCCCCATAGAGGGCGGCGGCTGCGATGATGAGGGGGAAGGGGAGGCCAACGGCAAAGAGAGCCACGAAGGCCGCGCCTGCAAGAAGATACGCCTCTGTCGTCGTCAAGGCTTTGCGGGCGACCTTGAGCAGGGCCTGCAGCACGATGATGATCACCGCGGCCTTGATGCCGGCAAAAGCAGCCTGGACCAGAGGCACCTGGCCGTAAAGCGCGTAGCCGAGGGCCAGCAGCAGGATCACCAGGGCGCCCGGCAGCACGAAGAGCAGCCCCGCGATCAGCCCGCCCAGGGTGCCGCGCAGCCGCCAACCAGCGTAGGTGGCAAGCTGCATCGCTTCCGGACCGGGCAGGAGCATGCAGAGCGACAGCGCGCGCAGGAAGACCTCCTCGCTCAACCAGGAGCGCTCTTCGACCAGTTCGCGGTGCATCAGGGCGATCTGGGCCGCTGGACCGCCGAAGGACAAAAGCCCGATGCGGCCAAAGACACGGACCAACTCGGCCTGGCTTGGCGCCGTCATGCGGCCACCTGGTCCGTCTCGTCCGCGCAGGCCCAGAGATAGAGCGCATCGCAGAGTGTCAGGGCGGCGTCGCTTCGGGCGTGGTCATCCTGTTCGCCGCACTGAAGCCCGGCGAAGACCGCGTTCAGCCCTGCTGTTTCTGGCGCATCCGGGCCGAGTGCCCGCGCCATGCGTTGCAGGGCGGGCGTTTCCAGCCCGTAGCGGCGCAGCATGGCGGAAAAGCGCGGGCTGTCCCCATCGGCGAAAGGGAGTGCGGTGAACCGCGTTGCCACCTCGGCAATGTCGGACCGGGGGACAAAGAGGCAGGTGGCCCTGCGGCTGATGAATCGCCGGATCAGCCAGGCACAGGCGAGCGCATCTCGGCTGGGACCCTGTGCAGTGACCCAGAGGTCGGGGGCGCCGGGTCCGGGCAGCAGATCGAGCGGGACGCGCGGCAGGCCCGCGGCCCGCCAGGCCATTACGCCGCCGTCCAGCACCTGCGCGCGGACCCCTTCGGCGCGCAGCAGGGCGGCGGCGCCCTGGCTGAGCTTGCGGCCTTTCTGGCAGGCGATCACCAGATTTTCCTTTTTGATATCAGAAGGAAGAGCGCTTATGTTGAAGTGATCCCATCGCTGCGCCGTCGGGATCAGAAATGGATCGGCCTGCACGTCTTCATCAATGCAAACGTCAATGATAACAGGCGCTTGCGCGGTTCCAAGCTGGCGCATCAGCGCGATGGGAGAGAGGGTGTCGGCTTGGGTCATGGTCAGCATCCTTGTGGCACGTCAACAGGATGCGATACTTGGGCCAAGGCCTCACGGGGCGATCGCGAACTCCCCTTGCGAAAAGGGGTGCCACAGATCGGCGCGTCAGGTCAATGCCGACGTCTCAGCGCAACACGGTGCCGCCCAACAGCAGCGCATGAGTGTGTTCGGGCAGCTGGCCCAACTGTTCGAAGAAGCGGATGAAGTCGAAGGCCGGATAGCTTTCCGCCTTCTTGTCGCCGTCAAAGCGCAGCATGATCTGCTGGTGGACCTTCATCGGCGCGCCGGTGGCCGCGTTGCGGCAGGTGATTTCCAGCATGGCGCTGATCCAGTCGCCCTCCTCGATCGAATGCAGGATGGTCACGTGGATGTCGGTCACGAAGCTGCGCAGGACGGACACCCATTCGCGGATCTCGGAGGGCTCTATCCCGAAGCCCTGTGCGATGTGTTGAGTGTGCGTGGTGTCGAGAAAGTAGTCCTCGATCACCTCCAGCCGACCCTCTTCCCAGACGGCGGTGTACCACTCTCTCAGAATGTCGGTTTTGGTCACAGCGCAGGCCTGCTCTATCTCTGCCTAAAGATTAACACAGGCGGATTGAGGAAGGTTTAACGGTGCGGGTGGGGGAGGCGAAGTGCAGGCTTCTGTTGCCAGGTGCCTGCGAACCCCGCCTAGTGCTGCAAGGCGCTAGGGCTTAAGATTTCGGAAGCTCCGACTGCTTACGCAGCCATTGCCGCCGGTGCACGATTGTCATTTGCAATTGTACGTTTTGAACCGATAACGGTGGTATCTCACCGAAACAAAGCTAACCCCTTTAGACGTTCGTCGATCCTGTTTCGGCCCCATGATCCCCAAATGAAGGATGTGTGGTGGAGCCGCCGGGTACCGCCCCCGGGTCCGATCCGCTTATTACGAGCGCGTTTATGTCCATAGTTCCGAAGAACACTCGACATATAAGGCGATGGGCGGGAAATCTCAAGGGGAATGCGGCGTACGGTGGTTTTGAGCACAGCGCAACAGGGAAATTCGAATCGCCATATAGATCAAGGGTTAACGAGGCTTTTTTGACGTAAATCCAACGTCGGTATAACGTCGGTATTCTGTCGGTATCGCGTCGGTGGACTGTCGGTGTGCGCCCGGGGTTAACAGCGCGCGCGCTGTCTCAGGTGAGGTTCGCGCCGAGGAAGGCCGCGGCGAGGGCCGCCTCGATGCCGCCGAAGATCAGCACCTTTCGGCGGGGCGGATCGTCGAAGAGCAACGACAGGGCGCGCCCCAGCGCCGCGCCGACAAAGGCAAAACCGATCATCGCATAGGCCAGCGGTTCGTCGAGCCAGAGCGCCGCCGCTCCCGCCACCACGAACAAGCCCCCCACCGACGCACGCATTTCGCTGAGACCCATCGTGCTCTCGGTCGGTGCGAGATCCAGCGCCGCCGCGGTGTACCGCGGGGCGAGAAAGCCGAAGAGCCCAAAGCCGATGGTCAGAAGGCTTGCGGAGAGGTTAAGAACGTCCACCATGTCGGCGGACCTAGGTTGTGCCGGGCGGCTGGCAAGCCTTAGTTCAGCACCACCGGTTCAGGCCGGCCCATGCGGCAGAGATCGCAGATGCGCACCGCTTCGGTGATCCCCATTTCCGCCAGCGCCCGGAAGTCGGGCAGGGCGTAGGCATCGGCGGCGCTCAGATCCACCTCATAGCCGAGGTCCTGAAAGGAGGCGATGGAGAGGCGGCTGATCGGACGTGCGGCCCCCGACAGAAAGCCGGTGAGGAGTTCGTCGCCGAAGATGAGTTCGCGCCAGTGCCCCTCGCGCGTGCCCGCGCCGCCGGTGTTGGCGATGGGGACGGCCGCACCGGTGCCACCCAGAGCGCGGTATTCGCGGGTCGACCCCGGCCCGGTGAAGCGGGGATCATTGGTCCCACTAGCCTGGATCAGCCCCGCGCGCGCCCAGAGCGTGCCGAAGCCCAGCACATGGGCCATCTCGTGCAGCACCACATCTTCGAAACTGGCGTTGGCCTCGAGCCGTTCGACGTCAGCGGTGTCGAACTGCATGATGCCCGCAACCGGCAGTTCGGAGCCGGGCCGCAGGGCGGTGGGGCCGGCCTGGCCCAGCACGCCCTCCGGACCGTCGATCGGGGCGATGGAGACCTCGATGAGTACACCGTCGAGGCGGCGCCCTTCGAAGGTCACCGGCGCGAAGGCGGTCTCGATGATCGCATCCCAGCGATCCGCTGCGCGGGCGAAGGCGCCCCGGCGGGCGTCGGAAATCGGGGTGGTGAAGTCGAGTGTGATCATGGTGGGCCTCATGCCTGGGTTTGACCGGGAACCGCCCGATTGACGTCTTGCGCAAGCGGCGCAGCAGGTGCCCCCGACGGGAACCGTCGGGCAGCGACCGCCCCCCTTCGACAGGGGGAAGGTCGCTTCGCGCCCATCCTCGGACAGGGGGCTGACACCGGAGCGCAACCATACCATCGGCGGTTTGCGGTCATCTTGCCTATAGACATGGGCGTCCGGGTGTCCGGGGAAAACACACGGGCGCGCCAGCGGCACATTTCTGCGAGAAGACAGACCTGAGAACGGCAGGTTCCGGCCTAGCGGCGGGCGGCGCGCGCGGCGAAAACGCTCTGGGCCAGCGTCTGGGTTTCCTGCTCCAGCGCCGTCAGCGCCTCCGCCGTGGCTATAGCATCCTGTGCTTCGATGGCGTCGGCGATGCCTTCGTGCAGCGCGATGATGCGGGCGCGGTCGCGGGCGGTGAAGGTGATCATGTTCATCAGCGGCTGCATGGCCTCGACGGCGCCCGCCAATTGATAGGACAGCACCGGGTTTCCGGCCCCGTCGACCAGCGCGCGGTGAAAGGCCACATCGGAGGCGCAGAAGGCCTCATCGGTCAGCCCCGGCTGGCCCTGGCGGTGGATCTCGGCGCGCATGGTGGCCAGGTGATCGGGGGAGCGGCGCGCCGCCGAGAGCGGGGCACAGGCGCGTTCCAGCGCGTAGCGCGCCTCGCAGGCGGTCTCGAAGCTCACCGCGTTCATGCTGAGCAGCAGCGTCGAGGTGGTGATCTGCTGCGGCTGCGCGGCCTCGAAGCTGAGCCGGTTCACGAAGGCCCCGCCGGTGGCCCCGCGCTGGGTGCGGATCAATGACTGCGCGGCGAGCCGTTTCAGCGCCTCGCGCACCGTGGGACGGGAGACGTCGAAATGATCGGCCAGCTCGGCCTCGGAGGGCAGGCGTTCATCGACGATGAGGCTGCCGGAGATGATCGCATCGCGGATGGCCCCCGCAATCTGAGCAGAGAGGTCGGCGGGTTTCGAGGGGTCGATTTTCATATGTCTTACATTTAGTGTTTGCCCGTTTTCTAAATGTCTGGCATTTGGATCGCAAGGACAAGGGAGGATTCATGCACGGCACCCTGCGCACCACGCTCTGGCTGGGCTTTTTCGCCGCCATTCTGGCGTCGTGGTGGGTGATGTATGTGATGAGCGTCGATATGGACCTCGATCTGCTGGGCCGTCCGGGGCCACAGGGGCAGATGATGGCGGCGATGGACCCGCGCATGCCCATGTATATGCCGATGGCCAATTTCGGGCCGCTCTTCTGGATGTGGGCGATCATGATGGCGGCGATGATGGGGCCGACGCTGGTGCCGACCCTGCGGGCCTACGAAGACCTGATGGTCAGTGCGAACGGCACGCGCGCGGGATGGCTGGGCGTGCTGTTGGGGTATTTTATTGTCTGGGTGGGGTTCGCCGCGGTGATCACCGGCGCGCAGCTGGCGCTGCTCTTTGGTGGTGTGGTGGACATGCTGGGCATTGCGCACAGCCCGTGGGTCGCCGGCGGATTGCTGCTGGCTGTGGGGGCGTTCCAGTTCACGCGGGCCAAGGAAATCTGCCATGGTGTCTGCCATGCGCCCGCGATGTACTTTCTGGGGCATTGGCGCACCGGCTTTGCGGGCGGGCTGCGCATGGGGCTGGGCCTGGGTGCCTTCTGTGTCGGCTGCTGCTGGGGGTTCATGTCTCTGGGGTTTGTGGGCGGCGTGATGAACCTCGCGTGGATGGGTCTTGCGACGCTCTTCATGGTGATCGAGAAGCTGCCTCAGGTGGGGCATTACGTGACAAAACCCATGGGCGTGCTGCTCTGCGCGGCGGGGCTCTATGTGATGATCGGAGGATAGGATATGGCCAAGAACAGACGCAGCGACGCGGATCGCTTGCCGATTTCGCAGCGCATCGACCAGCGGATGCCGAACCCCAAGCGGCGCGACATGAGCCCGACGGAATGGGCGATCAAAGGCGAGCTGTTTCTGAATTGCTCCTGCACCGTATTCTGCCCCTGCGTGGTCAGTCTCGGGGCGCATCCTCCGACGGAGGGGCATTGCCACGCCTGGATGGCGATTGCCATTGACGAGGGGCACTACGAGGGGGAAGACCTGGGTGGTCTGAACATCGGGCTGCTCGTCGACATACCGGGGCGTATGGGCGAGGGGAACTGGAAGGTCGCCGCCTACGTGGATGAGCGCGCGACGGGCAAGGCCTACAACGGGATTCTGCAGATTTTTAGCGGTGCTGCGGGCGGGACCACGGGGCTGTTCACCATGTTGGTCTCCGAGATCATCGGGGCGGAGCGCGCGCCGGTCGAGATCGTGCGCGAGGGCAACCGGCGGTCGATCATGATCGGGCGCAAGATTCAGGGCGAGATCGAGATGCTGGCGGGCAGCGATCCTGCGCATCCGGTCATGGTGAGCAATTCGAAGTATTGGATGGGCCCGGACATCATCGCGGCCACAGGGCTAAAGAGCCGGGTGCGCGACTACGGCCGCGTCTGGGATTTTGGTGGGAAATCGGCCGAGATCTGCCCGATTGACTGGAAAGGCCCCAAGCCGTGATCGATCCGGCCTATGCGCAGATGATGGCGCGCTACAATGCCTGGCAGAACGATTGGCTTTTTGCAGCGGTCGATGGGCTGGACGAGGCGGCGCGCGAGGCCGACCGGGGCCTGTTCTGGGGCTCGATCCGCGCCACGCTGAGCCATCTGATGTGGGGGGATCTGATGTGGATGTCCCGCTTTGACGGCGGTGAGCGGCCCGCACGGCCACTGAATGAGACCGGCGATGCCTATGGCTGGCCCGAGCTGCGGGCGGAGCGCCCTGTTGCGGACGCGCGCATCACGCGCTGGGCTGCGGGTCTCGCAGAGGGTGCCTTTGGCGCCGATCTGAGCTGGTGGTCCGGCGCGGCAGGGCGGGAGATGTCCGAGCCTTACGCGCTGTGCGTGGTGCATTTTTTCAACCACCAGACCCATCATCGCGGGCAGGTGCACGCAGCCCTGACGGCGCTTGGGGTCAAAACCCAGGACACCGATATTCCCTTCCTGCCAGAGGATGCCTGAGATGGCGCTGATTTCTCCGTCGCGGCGGTTGCGCCGCACGCCGTTCTCCGCAGGCGTCGAGGCGGCGGGCGTGAAAGCCTACACGATCTACAATCACATGCTGTTGCCCACGGTGTTCGAGAGCATTGAGGCGGACTATCATCACCTGAAAAAGCATGTGCAGGTCTGGGATGTCGCCGCCGAGCGACAGGTGGAGTTGCGGGGTCCGGATGCGGCGCGGCTGATGCAGATGCTGACCCCGCGCGATCTGCGCGGCATGCTGCCGGGGCGGTGCTTCTATGTGCCTATCGTCGATGAGACGGGCGGGATGCTGAACGATCCGGTGGCTGTGAAGCTGGCCGAGGACCGCTGGTGGATTTCCATTGCAGATTCGGACCTGCTGCTCTGGGTGAAGGGCATCGCCAATGGCTGGCGGCTGGACGTTTTGATCGACGAGCCGGATGTCTCGCCGCTGGCCGTGCAGGGACCCAAGGCGGAGGACCTGATGGCGCGGGTCTTCGGCGACGGTATTCGCGATGTGCGCTTTTTCCGCTTCGGGTTGTTCGAGTTCGAGGGGCGGGATCTGGCGGTGGCGCGCTCGGGTTATTCCAAGCAGGGCGGGTTCGAGATTTATGTCGAAGGCAGTGATCTGGGCATGCCGCTGTGGAATGCGCTTTTCAAAGCCGGTGAGGATCTGAACGTGCGCGCGGGCTGCCCGAACGCCATCGAGCGGATCGAGGGCGGGCTCCTGAGCTATGGCAACGACATGACCGATGACAACACGCCGCATGAATGCGGGCTGGGGCGGTTCTGCGACACGCAGACGGCCATCGGCTGTATCGGGCGCGATGCGCTCTTGCGCGTGGCCAAGGAGGGGCCTGTGCAGCAGGTGCAGGCGATTGCGATTGATGGGGATCCGGTGCCGGGCTGCGACCGGGTCTGGCCGCTCTATGGTGGGGGCCGCCGGGTGGGCCAGGTGACCTCGGCCGCCTGGAGCCCGGATTTCGAGACCAATGTGGCCATCGGCATGGTGCGCATGACACATTGGGACAGCGGCACCGAGCTGGAGGTGGAGACGCCCCTGGGCATGCGCCGGGCGGTGGTGCAGCCTGGGTTCTGGGCGTGAGCCAGGCAGCGACGGCTGCGCTATTGAGTATTTTTGGAAGGGTGAAGCGGGGGCGGACTGCGCCTCGCGGCCCGAAAAACAGGAGATGAGCGATGTTCAAGGCACTTGTGGTGAGCAAGGATGAAGAGAGCGGCAAGACCTCTGCGGCTGTCGAGGAGATCGACGTGGACCGCCTGCCCGCGGGGGATGTGACTGTTGCGGTGGAGTATTCCACGGTGAACTACAAGGATGGCTTGTGCATCGGGCCGGGTGGCGGGTTGGTCCGGCAGTATCCGCATGTGCCGGGCATTGATTTTGCGGGCACGGTGGAGGCGTCGGACGATGATCGTTATGCGCCTGGCGACAAGGTGGTGCTGACCGGCTGGCGCGTGGGTGAGGTGCATTGGGGCGGCTATGCGCAGAAGGCGCGGGTCAGGGCCGACTGGTTGGTGCCGCTGCCCGAGGGCTTGGACACGCGTCAGGCGATGGCGGTGGGGACCGCCGGGTTCACCGCGATGCTGGCGGTGATGGCGTTGGAAGATCACGGGCTGAAGGCCGGTGACGGGCCGGTGCTGGTGACCGGGGCTGCGGGCGGCGTGGGCTCGGTGGCGACGGCGATACTTGCGCATCTGGGCCATGAGGTGGCGGGTGTCACCGGGCGGCCCGACACGGCGGAGTATTTGAAGAGCCTTGGCGCCAGCCAGGTCGTGGCGCGGGAGCAGATCAACGAGACGGTGAAGCGCCCGCTGGAGGCGGAGACCTGGGCTGCTTGCGTCGATGCCGTGGGCGGCGCGATGCTGGCGCGGGTGCTGGGGCAGATGAAGTATGGCGGTTCAGTTGCGGCGGTGGGTCTTGCCGGGGGCGCGGGGCTGCCTGCGACGGTCATTCCCTTCCTGCTGCGCGGCGTGAACCTGCTGGGCATCGACAGCGTGATGCAGCCCTATGACAACCGGGTGCGGGCGTGGAGCCGGATCGCCAGCGATCTGCCGATGGACAAGCTGGAGGCGATGGTTCAGCCCGCGACGCTCTCCGATCTGCCGCAGCTGGGTGCGGACATTCTGAAAGGTCAGGTCAAGGGGCGTGTGGTTGTCGATGTGAATGGCTGAACCCGGTGCGCGGGATCGGGTCGGACGAAGCGCCCATCGCTGTCATTGCGGATGTACATGGTAACAGCGATGCGTTGCGTGCTGTGCTGGCTGATATTGACGCGCAGGGCATCGGCCCGATCCTGAACCTTGGCGATCATTTCAGTGGGCCGCTGGCGGCGGCGGAGACGGCGGCTCTGATGGCCGCACGCGAGATGATCTGTATTCGTGGCAATCATGATCGCTGGCTCGTCGAATAGGCACCGGAGGACATGGGGCCTTCGGATCGGGTTGCTTACGCGCAGCTGCAGCCGTCGCATCTGGACTGGCTGCGCGGATTGCCTGCGACCCGGCGAGTGGGGGAGGCCATCTTTATGTGCCATGGGACGCCCACCAGTGACACCACCTATTGGCTGGACCGCGTCGCGCCAACGGGTGAAGTGCAGTTTCGCCCACGCGACGAGATCGAGCAGGCCGCGGAGGGGACGGACGCACCGGTCCTGCTCTGTGGGCATACCCATCGCCCGCGGCTGGTGCGGCTGCGCGATGGTCGCATCATCCTGAACCCCGGCAGCGTGGGCCTGCCTGCCTATGATGACGATCATCCCGTCTTTCACGTGATGGAAACCGGGACACCTGCGGCGTCCTACGCTGTGCTGTGCAAACGGGGCGGCGGCTGGGACGTGAGCTTTCGCGCCGTGCCTTACGACACCGCCCGTATGGCGGAGATGGCAGATGCGGCGGGGCGGGCCGACTGGGCGCGGGCTGTCGCCACGGGGTGGTTTTCGCCCGACAGATAACCGTGAGCGCCGGGGTCGGCGCTCACGGTCTTTGGCGCTTATTCTGCCGGCTGCGCGTCGGGGTCGCCCACGGTCATGCCCGCTTTCTCGCGGCGGCTGTCATTGAAGAGCGCCTTGATCAGCGCGAAGACCATCAGCACCATGACCATGGTGAAGGGCAGGGCACCGACGATCATCGCGTCCTGCAGGGGCGCCAGCGCGTCGGCGTTATTGGGATCGATCGCTCCTGCCACGATCAGGCTGCCGATCACGAAGGTGAGGATCAGGCCCCAGATGATACGGTGCTTGATACCCGTTTCTTGATCGCCGCCCGACATGATGGTGTTCATCACCAGGATGCCTGAGTCCGCCGAGGTGACCAGGAAGGTCATGATCAGCACCACGCACATGATGATCACCGCACCTTGCAGCCATTCCGGCACGATCATCTGCAGCGAGACGAAGAGCTTGTTGGTGTTGGAGGCGGCGATGATCGCGCCGTCGGCCACGCCCTGCAGTTCGTTGTTGATGGCGGTGCCGCCCAGGATGGTGAGCCAGGCAAAGCAGACCAGCGCCGGGGCAATGACGCAGCCGAAGATGAACTCGCGTACCGTGCGGCCCTTGGAGATGCGGGCGAGGAACAGGCCCACGAAGGGTGAAAACGCGATCCACCAGGCCCAGTAGAAGGTGGTCCAGCCCGATTGCCAGCCAAAGAGGCGGCCTTGGGTGCCCGCCTCGTAAGCGGCGGCCTGGGCGGCGGGTGCGAGGGCTGCAGCGTCGCCTTCGAGGCCGGAGACAAAGCCGTCGAAGCTGCCCCAGGCGTTGGTGGCACCGCTGTAGAGGCTGCCTGCGACGGGCTGCGCCTCGGCGGGCAGGGCGGCGGTGTAGGTGGCCTCGGAGAGCGGGCTGTAGGCCTCGAAGCTCAGCGGGATGAAGTTCCAGATGTAATCCGCCAGCGCTGTGCCATAGGTCGTCAGCGAGAAGAGGAACGAGCCGAAGACGATGAAGGTGAGCAGCAGCAAAAGCGACAGCACCAGGTTGAGGTTCGACAGGTATTTGATGCCGCGCCCGACGCCGGAGACGGCGGAGAGGATCGACATGCCCATGATGATCGCCAGCGCCGTGATCAGGCCCACGGTGGACGGTTTTGCGGCCTCGCCTTCGGCGGCAGCGCCCATCAGCCACTCCATGCCGGTGGCATTGTAGACACCATCGACAAACTGGCTGACCCCGTAGCCGATGGTGACGGCAACGCCGAGGATCGTGGCGACCACGCCGAGCACGTCCACGATATGGCCCAGGACCCCGTTGGCCAGGCGCCCCAGAAGCGGGGTCAGGGCCGAGCGGATGGTGAGCGGCATGTCACGGGTATAGGCGTAATAGGCGAGGCTGAGCCCTGTGACCACATAGATGGCCCAGGCGTGAAAGCCGAAGTGCAGCAGGGAATAGCGGAAGGCCGATTGCACGGCCTCGGCGGAGTTGGGCTCAGCCCCCTGTGCCACGATCACCGGGTTGGAGCCCCAGAGGCCCACTGGCTCTGCGGTGGCGAACACCATGAGCCCCACGCCAAGACCGGCGCCGAACATCATGGCGAACCACGAAAAGGTGGTGAATTCGGTCTGGGTATCGGGCCCGCCGAGCTTGCGCTTGCCGACCGGCAGGATCGCCACGATGAACAGAAAGAAGGCAAAGAAGCCCACGGAGATGATGTAGAAGGCGTTGAAGTCCTGCAGGGTGGCCCAGTTCCACGCATCGAGCGTTTGCGTGGCTCCGATGGGGAACAGGATGGCCCAGAGCACCAGCGCCACCATCACCGATTTTGAAATCAGCGCGATGGGCAGGCTGTAGCCTTCGTAAAAGCCGGAGTCCTGGGTGTTGATGTCCAGCTCCGTAAACGGCGGTTTGACTGACATGTGTTTTCTCTCTGTTGCGATCCGACCGTCTTGTTGGGTCGGTATCGGGGGCGGACCGGTGGAGTGAAACGCGCAAGCGATCTGACGGCGCGCGCTTCCTGGCCATTCTGACACGCGATCTGTCACGTGATGACCGAGTCTGGCAAATGATTCGCGTTTGGGTTGTCGATTCCGCGACACGTTCGGCACCAAAACGACGAAAAATGAGACTCGCTGGAGAGCGGGCCAGCGGGCAATTCGCATCTTGACCTGCGCCCGGGCGCGAAGGACGGTGCGGCCATGACACTTGATACAGATTTCGTCCGCCGCCAGTTTCCCGCTTTTGACGTGCCCCAGCTTCAGGGGCAGGCGTTCTTCGAGAATGCCGGCGGCTCCTATACCTGCCGTCCGGTGATCGACCGGCTGACGCGGTTCTATACCGAGCGGAAGGTGCAGCCCTATGTGCCCTATGAGGCGAGCCGACTTGCGGGAGAGGAGATGGACGAGGCGCGCCGCCGCCTCTCGGCGATCCTTGGGGTGGAGGGCGATGAGCTGAGCTTTGGGCCGTCGACCACGCAGAACACGTACGTGCTCGCACAGGCCTTTGCCGAGATGATGCAGCCGGGTGAGGCCATCGTGGTCACCAATCAGGATCACGAGGCGAATTCGGGGCCGTGGCGGCGGCTCGCGGCGCGCGGCATCGAGATCCGGGAATGGCAGCTGGACCCGGAGACGGGGCATCTGGACCCGGCGGATCTGGAAGAGCTGCTCGATGACAGCGTGCGGCTGGTGTGTTTTCCGCATTGCTCGAACGTGGTGGGCGAGATCAACCCGGTGACGGAGATCACCGCGCTGGCCCATGCGGCGGGGGCCTTCACCTGTGTGGACGGGGTGTCCTATGCGCCGCACGGGCTGCCCGATGTGGGCAGCCTGGGGCCGGATATTTATCTCTTCTCGGCTTATAAGACCTATGGGCCGCATCAGGGGCTGATGGTGATCCGCCGCACTCTGGGGCAGCTGTTGCCCAACCAGGGGCACCATTTCAACGGGGATGTGCTGTACAAGCGGTTCACGCCGGCAGGGCCGGATCATGCCCAGGTGGCCGCCTGTGCGGGCATGGCGGACTATGTCGATGCGCTCTTTGAGCATCATGTGGGTGGGGCAGCGGAGCCGGTCGAGAAGGGCCGTGCGGTGCATGATCTGATGCGCGCGCATGAAATCGCATTGCTTGCGCCGCTTTTGGAGGCGGTGAAGGCGCGCAATTCTGTGCGCCTGATTGGGCCTTCCGAGGCGGAGGGGCGTGCGCCGACCGTGGCGCTGGCGCTGGAGCGCCCGGGTGAAGAGGTGGCGGCAGCGCTGGCCGCGCAGGGCGTCATGGCGGGTGGCGGGGACTTCTACGCCGGCCGCCCGCTCGATGCGATGGGGGTGGATGCGGAAAAAGGCGTGCTGCGTCTGAGCTTTACCCATTACACGACGCAGAGAGACATCGACCAGCTGCTCACAGCGCTTGACGATGTTTTGTAGGCCGGCGGGTTGATCCAAAGCAATTTGGCTTACGTAGCATTTGAAACGAATTGCAAAGGCTGTGCTGTGTGAGCGTGTCTCCTGTTCTTGTGTGGTTTCGCCGTGATCTGCGGCTGAGCGACCATCCGGCCATGTCCGCGGCCTGCGACAGCGGGCGCCCCGTGATCCCGGTCTTCATACATGACGGTGGCGTTGCGGCGCTGGGCGCGGCGCCGAAATGGCGGTTGGGGCTGGGGCTGGAGTGCTTCGATGCGGCGCTGCGCGAGAAGGGCAGCCGGCTGATCCTGCGCCGGGGCGATGCGCTGGAGATGCTGCAGGCGCTGATCGCAGAGACGGGTGCGGAGGCGGTCTACTGGTCGCGGCTCTATGATCCCGAGGCGGTGAAACGCGATACGGGTGTGAAATCGGCTCTGAAAGAGGCGGGAGTGGAGGCCAAGTCCTTCGGCGGGCATCTGATGTTTGAGCCCTGGACGGTCGAGACCAAGACCGGCGGGTTTTACAAGGTCTACACGCCCTTCTGGAACATGGTGAAGACGCGCGAGGTGGAGGCACCGCTGTCTGCGCCCTCGGATATTCCCGCGCCGGAGTCCTGGCCCGAGAGCGACGCCCTGGCCGATTGGCGCCTGGAGGCTTCGATGGATCGCGGAGCGGCGGTGGTGCGCCCCCATGTGCGGCTGGGTGAACAGGCGGCGCAGTCCCGGCTCGGGGCCTTTATCGCGCAGATTGTCGCGCGCTACGACACGACGCGCGACCTGCCCAGCGTCGATGGCACCTCCGGGCTGTCGGAAAACCTGAGCCTGGGTGAGATCAGCCCGCATCAATGCTGGCATGCCGGGATGCGGGCGCGCGAAGACGGCAAACCGGGGGCGGAGACCTTCCTGAAAGAGCTGGTCTGGCGTGAGTTTGCCTATCATCTGATGCACCACACGCCGCAGCTGCTGACGGGCAACTGGAAGGAAGACTGGGATGCCTTCCCCTGGAATCAGGACGAGCGCCGCGCCGAGGTGCAGCGCTGGAAACAGGGGCGCACCGGCATCCAGTTTGTCGATGCGGCGCTGCGCGAGATGTATGTGACCGGGCGGATGCACAATCGGGGGCGCATGATCGTGGCGAGCTATCTGACCAAGCACCTGCTGTGTCACTGGAAGATCGGGCTGAAGTGGTTCGAGGACTGCCTGATCGACTGGGACCCGGCCAGCAACGCCATGGGCTGGCAGTGGTCCGCAGGCTCGGGCCCGGATGCCACGCCGTATTTCCGGGTGTTCAATCCTGTGACCCAGCTCGACAAGTTCGACAAGGACCGCACCTATGTGCGCCGCTGGATCGCAGAGGGGCGCAAGACCCCGTCCGAGGAGGCGTTGGCCTACTTCGATGCGGTGCCGCGCAGCTGGGGGCTCGACCCCGGGAATGCCTATCCGGAACCGGTCGTTGCGGCGGATGAGGGCAGGCAACGGGCACTCGCGGCCTATGAGAACCGTGGATTTTAGAAAGTGAAGCAATATCAACTTGCTATGAGGGGTGTGTCAGCCTAGCCTGACAGCGATGCGAAACGGGGAGCGCAGATGATTTTGACGACCACACAGGGGCAGGCGGGGCTGCCGCGGTACTTTGCCCATGTCTTTGCCATGGCACAGCAGATGCAGAACGGACGGGCGGAGTTTGTCCTGCCGGACGGGCGCAGGTTTCGGGCCGAGGGCAAGAACCCCGGTCCGGTGGCCGAGCTGCACATTCACAACGACGACCTCTTTGCCCGGCTGATCCGCGAAGGCGATCTGGGGTTCTGTGACGCCTATCTCGATGCCTGGTGGTCGACGCCGGACCTGCAGGCCTTCATGGACCTCGTGCATGAGCAGGACAACGAGCACCTTTATGACGGGTTTCCGGGCATGATCGTGCTGCGGAACTTCGAGAAGTTCCGCTATTGGATGCAGCGCAATCACAAGAAACAGGCGCGGCGCAACATCAGCTTTCACTATGACTTGGGCAACGAGTTTTACGGGCTCTGGCTCGATGACACGATGACCTACTCCTCCGCTCTCTTTGACAGCGGGCAGGAGAGCACGGAGAAGGCGCAGATTGCCAAGTACAAATCCATGGTCGATGAGATGGGCGCGCAGCCGGGGGACCACATTCTAGAGATCGGCTGTGGCTGGGGCGGCTTTGCGGAATATGCCGCAAAGGAGCGCGGGCTGAAGGTCACCGGGCTGACGATCTCGGAAGAGCAGTTCAAGTATGCTCAGCAACGCATTGAAAGAGCAGGACTATCAGATCTTGTTGATTTCAAGTTGCAGGATTATCGCGATGAAAAGGGCATCTATGACGGGATCGCCAGCATCGAGATGTTCGAGGCTGTGGGCGAGCGCTATTGGCCGGCCTACTTCAGCGTCGTGCGTGACCGGTTGAAACCCGGCAAGGCCGCCACATTGCAGATCATCACCGTCGCCGACCGGCGCTGGACGGTCTACAAGCGCGGGGTGGACTTCATCCAGAAGTACATCTTCCCGGGAGGCATGCTGCCGAGCCCGTCCGTCCTGCGCGAGCAGATCGGCAAAGCGGGGCTGGCGGTGGAGCGCTCCATCGAGTTCGGGCAGAGTTATTCCGTGACGCTGCGGCGGTGGCACGAGAGCTTCAACGAGAAATGGGATCAGGTCAGCGGGCTGGGGTTCGATGACCGCTTCCGGCGGTTGTGGAATTTTTACCTGACCTCTTGTGCTGCGACCTTCGAAAGTGCCAATTGTGACGTGACGCAGATCACCGTGAAGCGGCCGGGATAGGGTCGCACCACCCTGAAGGACGCCCAAATGCCCGACGCCGCCCGCCTCGTTGCTGCCATTTGCATCGGCATTGTGGGCTACATCGTGTCGCTGCAGATCATCCCGCTGATGCCGGAGAGCACAGATTTTGGGTACTTTGTCTATGTGAATGCGGTGCTGGGCATCTTTGTGGGCTGGACGGTCATGGGCAAGAGGGCCGGGCGCGGCCTGGCCGCTGGTATCACCAATGGCTTTGGCGGCGTGCTGATGCTGGTGCTCTGGGGGCTCTTCATCCACTCCTGTGCGCAGATGTTCGACCGGGCCATGGCGAATTGGTACAACGACGCGTTCCAGGCGCTGCTGGCGATTGTGAAGTTCATGGCGGAATACGGGCTGGTGCTGATCAACCCGCTGGTGATCTTCACGCTGATTGCGGGTGGGGTGCTGTCGGGGCTGTTCACCGAATATGCGTGGCGCACGTGGCGGTAGTCGCATGGGGTTGACGACCCCGCTCTTCTTTTTTGGCACGCTGCAGCATCCGCCGTTGCTTGCTGCGGTGCTGGGTGACATCGGCCACGTGACGCTGGCCGAGGCCGCCTTGCCGGGATACCGCACCAGCGCCGCGCGCGAAGGCCCGTTTCCGGTCATCACGGTGCAGCCGGGTGCCGTCACCTCGGGCCTTCGGGCCGAGGGCCTGCGCCCGGAAGATGTGGCGAAGCTCGACTATTACGAGCAGGCCTTCGGCTACCGGCTCATCGACGCGCCGCTCGCCGACGGGCGCACGGCCCGCGTCTACATCCCGCTGCAGGGGCTGTGGACGCCTGATGGGCCCTGGTCTCTGGAGGCCTGGGCGCGCGACTGGGGGGCGTTGAGCGTGGAAGCCGCGCGCGAGGTGATGCGCTACCGCGGTCGCAAGACACCCGAAGAGGTGGGGGTCATGTTCCCGCGTATCCGCGCGCGGGCCTGGTCGCGGATCAACGCTGCGCGGAGCCGTCACGGCGCCGGCACCTTCCCGGGCGAGATCGACCTGATCGACCAGCGCCGCGTCTATGCAGGGTTCTTTGCGCTCGATGAGATCGATCTGCGCCATACCCGCTTTGACGGCGACCTGAGCGATGAGATGACGCGGGGCGTCTTCGTGGTCTCCGATGCGGCGCTGGTTCTGCCCTATGATCCGATGCGGGACCGGGTCCTGGTGGTTGAGCAGATGCGGGTGGGCCCGCTGGCCCGTGGCGACGCCACCTGCTGGCAGTTCGAGCCCGTCGCGGGCCTGATCGATCCGGGCGAGACGCCCGAGGAGACCGCCCGCCGCGAGGCCATGGAAGAAGCCGGGGTGACGCTGGGGGCCTTGCATCCCGTCGGCGAAAGCTATGCCTCGCCCGGAAATTCGACCGAGTTTTACTATACCTTCGTCGGGATCGCCGATTTGCCAGACGCGGCGGCGGGCCTGGGCGGTCTGGAGGCCGAGCAGGAGGATATCCGCGCCCATTTGATGTCCTTCGAGGACCTGATGCGGCTCTGTGACACGCTGCAGGCGGCGAACACGCCGCTGGTGATGCTGGCCTATTGGCTGGCGCGGCACAGGGAGCGATTGCGCAGCGCCTCTTGAGGTCGCGCGACCGCACGGCTAGGTGTGGTGGACCATATCAAGGGAACGACCCCGATGCATGTTGCAAGCGATCTGGCTGCGGCCATTGGAAACACGCCACTCATTCGGCTGAAACAGGCCAGCGAGGCCACGGGCTGCGAAATCCTCGGCAAGGCGGAATTCATGAACCCCGGCCAGTCGGTGAAGGATCGCGCGGCGCTCTTCATCATCAAGGATGCGGTGGAGAAAGGGCTGTTGCGACCGGGTGGCACCATCGTGGAGGGCACCGCCGGAAACACCGGAATCGGGCTGGCGCTGGTCGGCGCCTCGATGGGCTTCAAGACCGTGATCGTGATCCCCGAGACCCAGAGCCAGGAAAAGAAGGACATGCTGCGGCTCGCGGGTGCGGAGCTGGTGCAGGTGCCTGCGGCGCCCTACCGCAACCCCAACAACTTCGTGCGCTATTCCGAACGGCTCGCCAATGAGATGGCGCGCAGCACCAATGAGGGCGTGATCTGGGCCAACCAGTTTGACAATGTGGCGAACCGGCAGGCGCATGTGGAGACGACGGGCCCCGAGATCTGGGCGCAGACCGGCGGTAAGGTGGATGGGTTCATCTGTGCTGTGGGCTCGGGGGGCACGCTCGCCGGTGTGGCGGAGGTGCTGCAACCCAAAGGGGTGAAGATCGGCCTTGCGGACCCGGATGGCGCCTCGCTTTACAATTACTACACCAAGGGACAGCTGGAGATGTCCGAGGGCTCCTCGATCAACGAGGGGATCGGGCAGATCCGGATCACCAAGAACCTCGAAGGGTTTACGCCGGATTACGCTTACAACATCCATGATGCCGAGGCTCTGCCGGTGGTGTTCGACCTGTTGCAGCAGGAGGGCCTGTGTCTGGGGGGCTCGTCGGGCGTGAATATCGCCGGCGCCATGCGCATGGCGCGCGACATGGGACCCGGGCACACAATTGTGACGATCCTTTGCGACTATGGCACGCGCTATCAGTCCAAGCTCTTCAACCCGGAGTTCCTCAAGAGCAAGGGGCTGCCGGTACCGGGCTGGCTCGACCAGGCTCCGGCGAGTATCCCGGGTGTGTTTGAAGACGTATGAGGCTGGCTCTGCACGCGCTTTGCGGTCTGCTGCTGATCGCGGTTCTGACCTGGTGCCTGCCGGCGATGGCGCAGCAGCCGCAGGCTGGCCCGAATTTCCAGGCCTGGGACAATGTCGCGCGGCTTGCCGAAGACGCCATCGCAGCGGAAACGGCGAGCAACGAACGCTTTGAAAGGCTGCGCGCGGAGCTGGCCGAATACCGCTCGGATTTCACCGCGGGCAGCCGGATCAATGCTGAGCGGATCGCCACGCTGCGCAGCCAGCTCGAGGCCCTTGGGCCGGTACCGGAGAGCGGTGAGGAGCCGGCGGATGTGGCTGGCCGACGGGCGGAACTGGAGGCGCAGCTGGAGACGCTGCGGGCGCCTGTTCGCGTTTCCGAAGAGGCGTTTCGCCGCGCCGATGGGCTGATCCGCGAGATTGATGCGATCATCCGGGAGCGGCAGGCCAGGCGGTTGCTGGCGCTGGGGCCCTCGCCGCTGAACCCGGTGCATTGGCCGCGGGCCGTGGAGGACAGCCTGTCCATCCTGCGGGGGCTGGCGCTGGAATTGGAGACGCTGGAAGATCCGGTGCGGCGCGCGCAGATGCGGGAGAACCTGCCGCTGGTGCTGCTGCTGCTGGCGGTTGCGCTGGCGCTCATCATCCGCGGGCGCGCCTGGGCCGGGTTCGGTCTGAGCTATCTGCGACGATGGGGCGGGCGCGGGTCAGGCGTCTGGCGGTTTCTGGTCTCGCTGTTGCGCATCTTCCTGCCGCTCACCGGGCTTTTCGTGCTGACCCATGCGCTGCGCATGACCGGGATGGCCGGAGAGCGGCTCGATCAGATTCTCGAGACGCTGCCGGTCTTCGGCTTTGTCCTGCTGGGCTTTCGCTGGCTGGCCGAGCGGCTCTTTGCCCGAGACGATGATGATGCGCTGATCCAGCTGCCGCCGGGCAAACGCTCGGCGGTGCGCTTCTACATGCTGCTGCTGTCGTTGCTGTTCGTGTCGCGCGGGGTGGTGGAACTGCTGGTGGGGTTCGAAGACGTGGCACCGGCCACGGATGCGGTGCTGGCCTTTCCCATCGTGGTGCTGATTGCCCTGGTGCTGGCGCCCATCGGGCTGACCCTGCGGCGCTACAAGGTCGAGGCCGACCCGGAGAGCGATGACGCGCCGCGCGGCGTGGGGCTGTCGCGGGTGGTGCGCACTGCGGGTTCGGCGCTTCTCCTGGTGTCGGTGGTCGCGCCGATCATGGCCGCGGTCGGTTATGCGGAAGCGGGGAACGCACTGCTCTACCCGACGCTGGTCAGCCTGCTGATCCTCGGGTTTGTCGTGACCCTGCAGCGCTTCTCGGTCGACGTCTATGGCCTGATCACGGGAGATACGGAGAGCGCGCGGGATGCGTTGATCCCGGTGCTGGTCGGCTTTGCGCTGGTGCTCCTCTCGCTGCCGCTGCTGGCGCTGGCCTGGGGCGCGCGGGTGGCGGATCTGACCGAGGTCTGGTCGATGTTCAGCCGGGGTTTTGCCATCGGCGACACGCGCATCTCCCCCGGCGATTTCATGACCTTCGTCGTGATCTTCGCGGTGGGCTTCGCGATCACCCGGCTGGTGCAGAGCACGATGCGGGTGAACGTGCTGCCCAAGACCCGGATGGATATCGGCGGCCAGAACGCCATTGTCTCGGGCCTTGGCTACGTGGGGATTTTCCTCGCTGCGGTGCTCGCCATCACGGGGGCGGGGATTGATCTGTCATCGCTCGCCATCGTGGCCGGTGCGCTCTCCGTCGGTATCGGTTTTGGTCTGCAGACCATCGTGTCGAACTTCGTCTCGGGCATCATTCTGCTCATCGAACGCCCGATTTCGGAAGGCGACTGGATCGAGGTTGGCGGGCAGATGGGCTATGTGAAGGACATCTCGGTGCGCGCCACCCGGATCGAGACCTTCGACCGCACCGATGTGATCGTGCCCAACGCTGATCTGGTCTCGGGCACGGTGACCAACTACACCCGTGGCAACAAGGTGGGGCGGCTGATCGTGCCCATTGGCGTGGCCTACGGCACCGACACGCGGCGGGTCGAGGCAATCCTGCGCGAGATTGCGGAAGACCAGCCCATGGTGCTGCGCAATCCGGCACCGATGATCCTGTTCAACAATTTCGGTGCGGACTCCCTGGAGTTCGAGATCCGCCTGATCCTGCGGGATGTAAACTGGATCATGGCGGTGAAGAACGACATCAACCACGCCATCGCCGAGCGCTTCGCCAAGGAGGGTATCGAGGTGCCCTTTGCGCAGCGTGATGTCTGGCTGCGCAACCCCGAGACCCTGCAGCCGCGCGGCGCGACACCGCCGCCGACCGCCGAGGAGAGCTGACCGCCTTGGGCCGGAAACGTTAAGGTTTCCAAGGCGGGAAAGGCGATTTTGGCTCTTGCAATGCGGCGGGTTGCCGGGCTACACCGCCGCAACGGAGCGGTGGCCGAGTGGTCGAAGGCGCACGCCTGGAAAGTGTGTAGGCGGGAGACCGTCTCCAGGGTTCGAATCCCTGTCGCTCCGCCAGACCTATCTAATCTATATAATTTTTCCCATAAAAACTTGACGGTTAGCGTCCCGCTGTTTAGCTATGCGTATAGAAAATTGTATAGAAATTTTCAACTCAAATTAGAGGATCGAGCCAATGACAGAGGCCCAAACAGCAGCCTTGAAATGGCTTAAAGACCGGGGCGGCGATGCCTGCTTTGACAAAAACGGCGTTGTGCTCGCGATGGGAGAAAGTGCGCCGCACACCAGGACAACGTGGAACGAGCTTTCAAAGCTTGGACACGTTGAGTTTTACAATCCGAGCGGCAAGGGGCGCGGTCGCATGCGCATTGCAACGGCGTGACCTGGTTCGCCGAGCATCGCCAACAATGGATTGCGGATATGCTGGCTGTGTACGGATTTATCAACCGCGCGCATCTGCAAAGAAAGTTCGGGGTCTCTTCCGCCCAAGCGGCCATCGACTTCCGCACTTTCAACGTAGCTCACCCCGACGCGATGACCTACGACAATCGCAAGAAGATATACCTCTCGACCACCGCCCCCAAGGCGCTGATCGACAAACTGTAATTGGAGGATCGACGCAATGTCACAGATGCACAACGTCACTGGGCCGGAGCGCCAAGAGCAAGCCGAGCAACTAGTTGGCGAGATGATACTGGCACTTGCTGACCACATGCACATGACGGTCCCTAGCGCCGTTTTCATGGTCCAGCAGATCACAGCCCGACACCTCGCACACTGGCATAAGCCATCCGCCATTAAGAACTTGAGGCTCACAGCGCGGTACTTCAACGGCGATCTGAAATACGCAGACTTCTTCAAGAAACAGGGCGCGCTGTTTGATCAGATCACCGCTGGATACGAAGCCGAAGAAGGTCCCGAAATTCACTAACACCGAGAAGGATCCCCAGTTGGTCGGGAGTGCGGCAGCGGCTCCGACCGGCAACACCCCAAAAATACAACCTTGGGCAATCTAGACGTAAGGGGTGACGCTAATTAGATACAGGTGAATTCTTTGAAAGAGGTGGCCGGAAGTGCTCGCAACACCCCCGGCCCGCCAAGACGCTCCCCTGACAGAGGACAACGAAATGGACAACCGCTCCCATACCACAAAGTTGATCTTACGGCGCATCGCTATTTGTGTTGGGCTATTTATTGCCTATACGGTCTTTGTATACCTGATTGGCAGCCGCGTTTCGCTACCACCTGGACCGTGATAGAAGGGCTGCACTGTCTGGAGGATCCCGCGCCTGATAAGCCCACTGCCTGCGAAATCATGGAGCGCGTCGGCGAAGAACGGCGGTGCATTAAGGAAGCTGCGCAGTATTTGCTTGACCATGCAGATTTAGTGCCCGGACGATGCCTCTGCACAGGCCCTCAGAACGGCGATCCGCTGCGTCCGTGCGCTATGCGTGCCGAGACGGTGAAAGTCCTGCAGCATTTGGCGGAGGGCGGCTCTTAAGCCGCTACGCTCTCCACAGCCCCTCTCGTGGGGTTCACCCGGTCCCTGACGGTATCAAAGCAATCCTCATACGGTAGGAGCGCCCCCGCATCGCTGCTGTTGTACGCCGGACTCGACTGTAGCGGAGCATAGGCATAAGTCGAAGCCAGCGTATGCGCGAACCTGGTGTCAGCAGTAACGTTCTGGTGGGTGCCTGGGCTCCAAGCTGTCACAACCGCGGAGTTTCCATTGCTCATGTTGATGGTTTCACCAACAATGAAGTCACCACTACCCTCGGCGTTCATGTAGACCGTGCCAGTCTTGGCATCCTTGTCAAAGTTTGATCGCTTGACGTATCCGGTTGCGCCACTGGTCGCACCAGTCACCAGAACATTGCTGTTTGAGCCCGGCAGTCCATTCTCCGCATTGGAAACGGACAGCTCATCATAGGAGTAGTAGTACGGCCCTTTATAGATCGGCGACCACATGGACGTCAGATCAAAAGGACCGCTGTCCACTCCGTTCGAATATCCCGGCGTGTGTACAAGGTTGTTCTGGTTTTCGATATTGGTATCAAGGCAGTTGCCGTAGTTCGAGTTGGACTCTTCGGTGATCCCATCGAACACGCTGGTTTCTTGATTGGCTCCGGTCTTGAGGCAGATCACGCTGCACGACCGCGCGGTGCGCGGGAAGTGGTCCATCTCGTAGTACAGAGGCTTATCGTCGTTGAGCTTGCCGAACAGAATACCGGCCTTGAACTTGGCCGAGCTTTCCGGCGGAATGTCCTCGGAGATCAGCAATCCGTTCTCCAGTTCGATCCCGGCCGCGCCGCTGGTGAACAGCGCAACGTCGCCATTCATGTCAGCGAAGATGAACTTCTTCATCATGAAGCGAGTAGGTTTCTCAATGGACCCGGAAGTTGTCGCCTGAACCGATATGCGGCTGCTCACGCCCACAATCTTGCTGACTCTGATCTTGTAGGGATGATCGGCCATCTGGCCAAACCAGCGAACAAGGTTCTGCACAGAGCCGTTGGACTGCCAACCAGTGTTCGAGACGACATAACACATATAGAAGCAACGGTCGCCGAAGTTGCGCGAGAACCGCCCTCCTGCATGGTTCGCGAGGTAGGGCGTCATACTGTCTTTCTTCTCGCCAGTGCCCGGGGGAGAGCGCTTGATCGCGTCGGGCTGGCTGTTCCAGCATCCGATGAAGTAGCAGATCCCTGCGTTATCCGCGAACCAGCCGAACTCTCCATAGTTCGTGGTTCGCACGTCAATCCCAAAGGTAATCGTGCCCGCGCCATTGCCCGGCTTGATGCAGGACGACACTCCGGACACAGACAGGTTGTAGAGCGTGGCGTAGGCGCAGTTCTGTGTGTCTATCCCGGTTCCGTAGAAGCTTTCCATGTCGTCGGGTGCCGTGCCATCATATGGCTTGGCGATATCGAATCCCTCAAGGGTGGCTCTGGTAGTATTGCCGAGAATGAGTTCTTCTGTCGCGTTGGCCTGATCCGCTGGGGCGAGGATCGCCGGATTGCCAAAGCCAAGCGTGTCGAGACAGTCCAGGCAGAACAGTTCGAAGTTTGAGAATTCCAAGTCGCTTGGCACATAAGTGTGGCCATTGGTCAAGAACAGCCGGCGACTTGTGCCGGACGATCCCGATTTGATAGCGGCGATAGCGGCGTTGATGTCGGTAAACTGGTTGTCGGACGCAGGTGCTCCCGAGTACACTCCATCGGGGTCAACCACGTAGGTATTTGCAGCAGAGAACGCCACCGACTTGGGTGTGACCATAACGCTGACCGCCGCAGTTTGACTGCCAGCACGATCATCGTGCTTAAAGACCTCGCATTGGTACTGAACCATTCCCGTGGTGAGAGGCCTATTGCCCCACATATCCATCTCACCGAGGGCCATGTTCTTATTCCATGGCATCGGGAAGTCATTGCGCGCAAAGTCCCGATCATTGCCGGGCGTCACAACTGACCATTTGAAGTTGCAATCAAACGCCGGGTTATCTGTATCGAACCCGTGCGCCACGGCGTGAAACCCGATTGCTTCTCCTTCTACAAAGACAGCCCGATTGTCTTCGACAATGATCTCAACTGTGGGTGTGCCGACACTGGTTGTCAGATTGACCGGCGTTTGCCATGTGCCTTCTAGCACCTCATTATCTGGTGCGGCCCACCGGTAATGTGCGTCGTTCTTGTTCAGCCGTGCAACACGAACTCCATTCAGTTCAAGCCAACCCTCCCCTTCGAGAAATCCGGTGCCACCGATATTGCTGACGTAAATGGTTCTGACCCCACCAGCATTGATCTCGAAGCCAGTGACTTCGCACGTGGTGCCGTTGTCATGGATGAGAGTATCGCCGACCTGGAATAGAACGTTTTCGGGGTCGTTCGTGTTGTTGCCGTTAACCGATGAAATCCATGTCTGACAGTAGGCGGAGGTGATCTTCTTATCGACTTGACGGATCTCGAGGGGGTTGCTCGCTGAAGTCAGGCCTCTGATGATAGAAATGATGTCCAGTGCCGCATTTCTGGTGCGCCCTGACAGATAACCGCCTTGGCCATTGGCAATGCGCCAATCGAAATAAGCAGGAAGCCAGTCAGGTCCGTTGTCTTCGTGCGCTGTCGGCTTGAATTCGATAATGTCGCCGGACACGCTGGGCGGTGCTGAAGCGTCGAAGGCGAGCGTGCCAGAGCCACCGGAAATGACCGGTGTTGTGTTGGTCAGGGTTGTGTTGATGTTCAGGGAAACGACAGTCGCGGAGATCGTCACACCCTCGATCACAAAGACGCCGGCCACATCGTTGCCCGCATCATCCGTTGCCGCCACACACAACTTATATCCGCCGGAGGTGAGCGACGAAGACAGTGCTGGAGTGTCGGTGGCACTTGGCCCCGTGACCGTCCAACTGGCGCTTTGCGTGGCCGCTCCGCTGGCGTCCGTGCCTGCCTTGACTTGCGGGACATCCGGGTTGGGCGCCGCCGCGGGCACAGCCACCATCCAGAAATTCACCGGCCTGCTGTCCCGCTCAGTACAACTCACGGTGAGCGGCAAAACGCCCCCGTTGTCGGCGTCGACCGTCCCGATGTCTATGACCGGGCGTATCGTGTCCGATGGCGTGACAACAGGGATGGTGTAGATGTCGGAGAATATGGATTCCGACCCATATTCGCTGGTGCTGGTCTGGCGGAACTGCAGAGTTTGACCGCCAACACCACTGGTAGGGATCTGATATATCTCGCCTGTCGCGACATCCGTGCCGTTCAAAAACCACTCAACCGTGGTCGTGATCGTGCCGCCGCCTGAAGGCTCGGCAAGGTTGGCGCTGACCGAGTTGCCTTGCGCAACCACCCCATCAACGGTGGGCTCGTCCTCATCATCGAAAGAAGGCGGATCGGTGTTGACTGTTGGCGTTGTAATGTTGGTGCCGCCATGAACCAAATCTGGCCATGACCCGGTGTTCGCACCAGTTTGCCAGGCATCCTCGCCACCGTTGATATCCACGATGGGTGTGCCAATCCGTCTCACACTGGTGCGCGGACCTGCCGACCGGCGACGGGACGCGAAGTAGTTACGGACCGCCGGGTCCGAGATGTCAGCAACGGGGGCGTTTGATGTGCCGCGCCATAGCGCGAAGCGGTTCACTGGCCCGCCAAAGTAGTGGTTGCCATCGGCGCGCCGGAACAGATCCCAGGGTGTTGTGCCAAGGTCGAGCGTCGAGCCAGGCGCAACGTTTCTGGTTTCGTTGATGACCTCGACCCAATCGGTGCCATCGAATATGTAGGCAAGCGCGTGCATCACATCACTGCCGTCGATCCAGATTGAAGCAATAGGTTGGTACTTACTACCATCGGGGACCGGCTGGGAGGTCACATTGATCCGGGTTCCGTCTGACGCCCTAACATCAATCCTGAGACCTGATGACCCATCGGTGTCCGACACCGCATAGAACCCATCTGTCGAACCGGTCCAGTTGGCAAAGGCAGCGCGCGATGAGATTGCCGCGCTCTTTGCCACACTCAGGTAAAGCAGAATTTCCGTCTCATCTCCTGCCATCGCCTGCGGGAAAGTCAGAAATGCTCCCGAGGGGATTGTGACGACTGGCTCGGAACGCAGCGCGGTATTGAGTTCAATTCTGCCCATCAGGTCGTGGCCCCTGTTATCGTGTAGGTTGCGCTGCCATCTTGGGTCGCAGCGTTGTAGTCAGCGGATGTGCCGTTGAAGTCGTAGATCGGAGTGCCGTATTCAGCTTGGGCGATGGCAGGATCAACGATGGCATCGCCGTCCGTGAAGCGATCCTGAACAGCCACAGTGGACACATCGGCGAGTGATGCCCCTGTTGGACTGAACCATGCTGCATTGCGGAACGCCCGACCTTGGAAGTCCTGGGCAAGACCTGCGCTCTCGTTGAACACCCTCGGCGCGCTTGCAACATCGACCGCGAGCGTAGCAACACCGGTAACACCGGTGTTGCTATCCGATACCACGGTGTAGGTTGCTCCGGTCTCATCTCGGACGGCCAACTGACCATAGAGACCGGTGCCATCGTTATGGGCGGCTGCGATGACGTGAAACCGGTCAGTAACGCCAGCGAACGGGATAAACAGCGCTATGGCGTTACCCAGGCTGTCCTCCATGTCGAAGCGGATATTTACCGTTCCTGCAGAAGAATTGTAATCAGCATGCAACGCGTTCGAAGACGAGTTGGCGCCCCAACCTGAGAGGCATTGCCGCGAACCGTTTTCGGTTACCTCAAAGGATGCCATGAAGACGGCGGAACGGATGTTGGACGGATAGGGGGCAGTTGCAGTGAAAAACGTCTGCCCGTCGAAATTCACCGCGTTTTCGGTGAAGCCACCCGCCGGCAGGTTGTTGGTGACGACTTGTCCCGAGATGTCGGTAATCGTATTGCCATCTTCATCCACCAAGTCGCCGCCAGAATAACTGGCAGTGAGTGCGTCCCCGGCCTCAGGCAGATCCCCGGACAGGTTCAGAACAACGGTTGTGGTGCCATTCACGATCACGCTGTCGATGGTCGGGCTATCACCCAAACTCGTGACTGCCCAATCCGCCGGATCACCTGTGCCATAGATCGGCTTGTCGAACGTCAGCGTCCATGTGCTGGCATCAACGATATCGGTGACTGCGGTCTGTACAGTCGCGGCGGTGAAGTTGATACCTGAGACCGCAAGCACCTCGATCAGAGAGGATTGCGGATTGGGGCCATCCTCCTCGATGAAATAGTGATGGCCGTCTGCGTCATTGGATATGCTCGTGAAACCGGACAGCTCAAGTCCGGTACTCGGCAGGGAGATCACCTGCGAATACGCCTCCAAGATGCCGCCGCCCGTTCCTGCGCGCAGTTGGGCTTTCGTAGGAGTTCCAACGCTGGAGTCTACGAACGCACCGTAGACGGTCAGAGTCCGCGCACCATCGTAGGTCAATTCGTGACTCAGGGACGGTGGGTTACCTCCGCTGGCTGGATCGAAAATTGCGCTGTCGATCAGGATCGGCGCGCTGAGTGGCAAGTCCGTGACGCTGAACGAAACAGTCTGAACAGCGGCGCCGCCGGAGTCCTCCGCAGTGACATCGAAACTTCCAGTTGTAACTTCAGTCGGGACGCCGGACACTTCACCAGATGCAAGCGCCACACCAGCCGCCGGAGATCCGCTTGTGATCGTATAGGCGACATCTTCCCCGGTAGAAAAATACGTGCTCAGGTTGATAGGCGTAATCGCTTGGTTCAGGAACCATTCCTGAAGCGGGATAACGCCATTGGCGGTTGGTGGGGCGTATCGGACCACGTAGGACGGTGACACAACCGGTTGCCCGTCGATGAGCCCCGTCATGCGGACCCGCGAGAGGTTAACCACACCATCGACGCCAATCGTTGGATTGTAGTCAAACGCCGTCGCCCCGGCGATGTCAGAAAACGAGCCGCTCGCGTTGGACTGCCACTGCGGGTTGGTGATGGTGTCGGTGCTCGTTCCGGTGAGTTGCACCCCCGTCTGCGCGGTCAGGCCATGCGTGGGGTTGTTGGTCAGGCCGTCGAGCGTAATCCGACCAACAACCTCCAGCACGCCAAATCGACCGCCGTTAAAACGGCTACCGGCAAACCGCCCTGCGCGAAACCGGCCCAGCGCGCCCATTGATCAGGACTCAAGCATTGCAAACAGCCCATCGGGGCCAATGAACCACAAGCGCTCGCCGAGAAGGAGCGTGAATGGCACGCGCTCAAGCGGCTTGATCGGAGTCCACAGACGGGGATCAAGCGCTGGTTGCGTATCATTTGTGGTGCGCGCAAATCGAATGAGGGCACTTGCTCGCTCATATGGATTGACGAGCATCACATCTATATCGCTTGCAGCGGTGTAGTCGGGACCCGCCTTGGGCGTTTTGGTGAGTGGGAACGGCGTTGAGGCCATGAGCGATCTCCTTTTCGCTTATGCGGGCGCTTGGTCGGCGCTGGGTTCGGGCGGACATTCCCGCTCATGCGTCAGGTTGGTCTTAAAGTCCTTGCGCAGGTTCCAAGGTGCGTTCGCGGCTCGCCAATCGAGTTCGTCTTGCGTGAAGCGGCGCGGCTCCTCCACGTCGCAGAACTTCGCGTCTGGCGCCTCAACGATCACCGGGGGTGGGCGCAAGCAGCCACTCGTCAGGAACAAGACGCAGATCATCATCGGGAAGCAAATCAATCGTTTCATCGCTTTCTTTGTCCTCTATGAGGTTGGCAGCGCGCGCGGTGCAGCCGGTCAGTTTGACTTCCAGCGCGGATTTCTCGGCCGTCACAGTTTCAAGGTCAGCAAGGGTAAATTGCAGTTTGGCGCCAAGGCCTAAGACGGCGAGAAGAGCGACTGCGAGGGCATACTTGATCATCCGCTATGCCTCGTTGCTCAGGGTTCGCCCTGCCGCATCGACAAGGGGCAGGGTATCCATTCCGGTCTTCTCGGGAAGCGGGTAGCCGGTTGGGTAGTAGTAGCGAGCGTCGCGTGCAGTCGGTGAATACGGGTTGACGCCAACCCGGTTACCTTGATTGCCGCCCAGCCCGGCGATCATCCATTTGGACGTTCGGCCTGCCACGAAGGTCATATGGCCGGACCCCGGCTTTCCGGGGCGTTCCATGTCCATGATTGCGCCCAGCGCAGGCCCCGGTAGCCGAACGCCGTTGCCGGTCCAGCGCCAGCCCAGCGCGGCGGCGCGGTACTTGTCCGGGATTTGAAACCCGGCCTTCTGCACCATCCGATTGGCGAAACCGGCGCACCACGGGGTTTCATCGTCGCGGAAGGGCAGCTTGAGCGCCTCCCACCATCCGACGATAGCCGTGTTGTGGTCTGGGCCACGTATTTCCCGGAGCCCCATGTAGCCGTAGGCGAGGCGCAGCCATGGGGGCGCGTCAGCGGGAGCGCCTTGGCCGGTCGCGACGGCACCATCAAAAAGAGCAGCCAGTGTCAGAGGTCCGAGCAGTGGACGCGGCTTGTAGTTGATGGATTTCTTGAAAGCGACGATGGCCTTATCAGTCAGGGGACCGCGGATGCCGTCGAGAGGCCCCGGATCAAACCCTAGCGCCTTCAACCGCTTCTGAACCTGCAGAGTGGTCGGGGTCATTTCGGCCACTCCTCTGGGTTCGTGTAATCTGAGCAGAACACCGGCGTTTCATCATACACGCCGGTATCGCGCGCCTCGATGATATAGCGGACGCAGACCTTGAATACCTGGTCGGGGACACGAGGGCTTGGCGCGCCGCGCTCATTGTCGAAAAACGTCTCCCACGGCCAAGGCTTCGGATTGTCGATGTTTGCGTTGTAGGACCCTGGTCCGCGCCGCGTGAAAAGCCTTTGGCCGTTCTCGGCGTGAATGGTGGCAATCCAAACGCCATCGACCGGCTGCGTTGCATCGGCGTCATACATGATGACGGGCGGCACATCAGCAAACACTGGCCGGATTTCGAGGTGAGCAGATACAAATGGCCGCTCCGCAAAGCGCTTATCCCACAAGACCTGCAACTGATCTTTGGCGATGATCACACCGAACATCATGAAGAGCACTGCCGCCCATCGGCCCTGCATCTTGTGGCCCATATACAGACGTTGCATCACCGGCCTCCTCCAAAGCGCTTTTCGAGAATTTTGCTGATGAACTGCGGGCGCATAAGCTCGCGGGCGACGTGCTCACCGGCAAAAGCGAGAAACACCGCTGACATCCACGTGCCGGTCTCTGGGTTGATCGAGAAGAACTCCATGAACGGCACGTGACCGGCATATGCGAACAAGCCGCCCGCCAAGAGCCCACCAACAGTCTTGCGCTTCCGCGCGCGGCGCTGGGCATCGGTTTCATCTTCGGGCGGGATCACCTCTGTCATGAGGTGTTTCACAAGCAACGCCACACCGATGATTGCGGCAAGTTTCAGTGTGTCGGGGTTAAAGCCCATCGCGACGCTCCTTTATGCGGAGCAGAACCCCGTTTGCCCAGAACACGAGCGCCACTGGAACGATCAGCAGCGTCATAATCCAATGCAGACCGGACAAGGCGCCTGCTGCGACGAAACACCAGTCCTCCACGCAGTCGTATGGGTCGGCGCCGCGGAAGTGCCATTGTGTCACTTCCCACACGCCAAAGCCGATAAGCAGGATCAGGATGCTGAAATCGAACACGGCGACGGGGATGAACCCTACGGCGACGAAATGTCCGGGGCCTTGGTTGATCGCGTACTTGATCGGGCGGCCATAGTAGCCGTCCGGGTTCTTCCAAAGGTGGGCAATCCAGTCCCAAGCTTTCCGCAACCAGGTCATGACGTCGCCTCCGCATCTGCTATGAGGTCAATCACAACCTGACTGTCTGTGGCGTTGCCCTCATCAATTGCGATGGCCACCCGAAAGATGGCGTCTTGCTTTTCTGGCGAGAGATCGAACGCCACACGGAAATCTTCCATGTCCGGATGATTTCGGAGAACGATTGTCACCTTGTCCCACCAGCGACCAAGCTTGTCTCGCGGATTGAGGACCCGGGCCGCAGCGATGGCCTTGATCAGCGTGTCGTACATGTCGAGATCACCGGGCACCGGAGAAGACAGCAGCGTCAGCGCCTCTTCGAACGCCAGAGCATACGGCCGCATCCGCACTCGCTCTTGCGCGAGGATCTCCTCTGATGTCCTGTTGGGAACCGGCGCCGTGAACTTCGCGCGCGCAGCGTCGTACTCATAACCAACTTGCACGTCCGCGGCCGCAGCAGGACCATCTGCGCTATCCTGGCTAAAATCCGTCACCAGACCGCTAGATATGATCGCATACCTCAGAGCCATGCATAGACCACCACATCAAAGTTGGCGGCATTGGCCCCGAACGATCCTCCCGTAGCGGATGATATCGCGACACCCGACGCGCCGATTATCACGGATACGTTCGTGTCGTCGCGCGCAACACCGATACCCACACCGCTGCCAACATCATTGAAGCCCGGTGCATCCACCTCTTGCCCCACTGAGTAACCATTTATCGCGACCTTGCATCGCAGACGGACGCTCACATGGGTCGGGATCGCGCCAAGACCGTGCGGCACGAAGTATTTCTGCCCTGGCGTCAAGCTATATTCGGAACTTTCGAAATCGGGCAGAAGGCGGGCAGAAATAGCCGCATCTACAAACGCTTTGGTGTCCCCGCGAGTTGCGCGCTTTGTAGTGTCTACGGACCAATCTGGATTGGTGGATGCCTCAACACCCAAAGTAACTCGCTGGGCAGCGGCGTCAGCATCATCGAGAAGACTCCGCGCGGCGGCGGTGAAATTAGTTAAGGACAGTCCTGTTTCTGATGTAAAATAGGCAATCTGATTGTTGGCGGGGTTCAATGCTGACAGAGACTCTAATTTTTGGTCGAAGGCTTGTACGTCTGTGCTTATTTCCAAGCCTAGTGCTGTTCGCGCAGAGCTGGCAGTATTGGCGCCTGTACCCCCCGTCGAAATAGGTCGTACGCTGGTTCGACCCGTAGTATTCGCTGCAACCTCGGCGGCTTGGGCTGCCACGGCGGCTACCGCGTTATTCGCTGAAGTCGTTGCATCATTCGCGGCGGTTGTTGCAGCAGTAGCGGCCGCAGTTGCAGCATTTGCCGCTTCGATGGCGGTTTGCAGGTTCAGGTCGGCGACGATGGTCGGAAGATCGAGCCAATTACTGGTTCCATCGCCTATGCGCAAAACTCCGGTATCAATGGCATACCCCGGCTCACCTTCCTGAAGCACAGGATTGGACGCCGCGAGTTCTGCTGCGGTGCCACGAAGCAATTGAATGCGAAGTGTGTTTGTCGCCATCCGGGTCTCCACGCGGTTCGGGAAATTCGGATGGCACTGCGCACGGCCAGATCAAAGATCCCAAGCCGCACATCATGCGCGTGGCCGGACGGTACTCTGAATTCTTCGGCGTTTCAACAATCAGTTGATGTAGAGCGTGGCACCGTCTTCTGAGCGGATGCGGTCATTCAGTCTCGGGTTGATCTGAACGCCAAACTCATTCCGCTGGCTTGCTCTCATCCGACCACGCACCGACCGCCGGATCGTGTCCGCGTCGATGGGCCATGTCGGATACTCCCGATTGAATTCTCGTATTGCCGCAATCACGTCTGCGCTGATCGGTTTTCCGTCCCGCAACAGCAGCGCCGCGTCTTTGACAATACCACGGCGACGGTCCCCGATCCTCTTTTCGCGGTTCTTCATTCGCGTGTTGGCTTTGTAGCGCTCCGAAATCTCTGCAGGTGTGAAGCCGAGCGCCTGCGTGATGGCTTGGCGCGCATTCACATCCTCAAGGATCGGATCACCATTGATTGTGGTCACACCATCCTTTGTGTAGCGGATGCCGCGGGACACGTCGCGAATTGCCTTCGGGACCGATGCCTCGAACCCACGCCAGTACTCCCCTTTGCTGACGTAATCGACGCCGCGCACCATATTGGCCGCGATACCCGCAACAGGGCCGAGCAACTCACCGACCCAATGGTTGAAGAGGTCTTGTCCTTCAAGCGGACGGTCGGAGCCTCGAAACCACAAATCAGGCATACCGATACGCTCATTTAGAGAGGTCTTGGTCATGTGTCCGGGCACACCTTTCAGAGCCATACCGGCAGCGTAATTCCAGGCGGACGCGCCTAGGCTGTCGCTCTCGAGCAGCAGGCTATCCTGCAACCATTGATCGACCTCCTCATCGTCCTCCCAGCCACCTGGTAGAAGGGCGAGCAATCCTGTGATCAGACCATAACCCCAGGTGCCGGTGATGCCGGCATGAGCCATCATCGACAAGGTGATGCCGGTCAGTTGCGCGCGGGCTTCCTTTCGTTCGTCCGGGTTTGCGCTTTTCAGAGCCTGGTGGCTGTCGCGGAAGAGGCGCCATAGCATGTTGATTGTGAACGAGCGGAACACCAGAAGCACCTTGGCTGTGTCATTCTGCATGATCCGCGGGCGCGCGGTGTTCTGATAGTCGAAGTGGGTTTTCCAAGTTGCCGATACCGCAGCGTCCACGGCGTCAGATTCCGCAAGCCCACTGGACCGGCCCATACGGTAGGCGGCAAGAAAGGTCACTTCGCGGTTCATACGCTCCGCATGGTGGAAGAAGAAACTGATACGTCGCATCCACTTTTCGCGAACCCCTGAATACTCGACCCCGGACTCCGCGACCGAAGCCAGTTCATGCGCCTGGGTCTTGTCGACGGTTCCGCGCTTGTAAGCCTCCTCAAGAGCGCGTCGTTCTGACGCTTTCAGGTTGGCGCCAAGCAGACCGCGCTCGCCGTCTTTGCCTTGTCGGACGCCAGCGGCAAAGTCCTTCATTGCCTTCATGAGGAACCGCGCTGCGCCGCTCGCCCCATACTTGGTGTAGGCCGCGCCGAGTATGGGAATGCCAACTACGGTTGTCTGCGACAGGTTTACAAGCGCCGCCGCGGGCGTGACGCCGAGATACCAAACGAAGGCGAGGGATGTGGCCGCCGTTGCAAACCGACCACCAGTCGGTTGCATCGTGAACTCATGGCGCTTGCCCATCTCGTTCACGACCATCCCGGCGCGTACAGGGTCTGAGTGCTTTTCCACCTCGATCCGGGCGTCGTCGAGCGCATCCTGCATCCGCATGCCGAATTTGAGCCGCGCCAATTGATGAGCGCCGTGGAAGTTGTGATGTGAGAATGCCCGGATCGCATCTCCGCTATATCCCGCGCGGCCCTTTCGGTGGATGCGGCTGGTGCGAATGGACTGGTCAGGAAGGGTCTCAAGCCACCGTTGCCAGACCGCATCCATCACCTCGACAGGTGTTCCGCTGTCGCCGAGCAACTCTTCAATGTCGGCGACAAAACCGGGGTCGACCTGCTCTTTGAGGGCCGCGCTGTCACTCATCACTCCGAACGTCACCTGCTGGTTCTTGTTCTTGCTCTGCTGGGCGACGAAGGCGCGTTGATCCTTACGGCGCTCGAACTTCGAAAAGCTGATGACTTTTCCTTCTGCGTTGCGGACCGTGACGAAATACTGACCGAAGCGGGCCAGCGGGAAGTATGGACCATCAAGTCGGTTGCTTTCGAACATCTTGCGCATGGCGGCCATGCGGGCTTTGCCCGCCCATCCCGCGCGCTTCTGAGCAGCAGCCAGTTTCGCGTCGGCCTCGGCAATCGCGTCGGCGCGCTCTTGCCCCTTGAGGCCTTCATCGTTTATCCGGCGGAGCGTGGTCTTGTGTTGTGTTTTCGCGCGCTTCAACCCGATCTCCCCGGCCAGCTTAACCTGATCGAGCAACGCCTTTTCAAAGTCGTCGCCGAGTTTGTCATAGGTGTTGGACACGTCCCGCCATACCTTTTGGAGGTCTTCGGGAAGGGCGAGCCAGCGCTTACGCAGGTCGGGGTCTGGCTTCACGGTTCGGTTGGCATTCTTGGGGTCCGGCATCTGCTCATACATCGGATTGACCCCACCTAGCAGCGTGGCATCGTGCATGAGTTTCATCATGTCGACATTGGCTTGGCCGTGCTTTGCGTTCGCTTTGAGCCAGCGGTCCACCACCTCTGCAGTGTTGGCCTGCATATCGTTGCGCAGCGCGTCCATTCGCTCTTTGCTCTTGAGATAGCTCTGCGCCGATGGCAGGTCTTTACCCAACTCCTCGAAGAGCGGACGCCCAGGCACCAGCGACAGAAGCCCGGGACGACCACCCATCGCATCAGACATCAGATCAGAAAGGAACGCGCTGTCGGGCTTGCGCCAGTTCTTCACAGCGGTCGGCAGATTTTCAAGGTTGTTGCGCAGTTCCAGATCGGTGCCAGTCGCCCCTGAACGCATGTCCGGGCTACGCCCGCCAACCTCACCATCAGCAATTCGTTGCATCACTCCGCCGGCGGAGACGAAGCCGTTGCCGCGTAGCGCGTTGGCCAGCGCTTCAAGGAACTGCCGCACTTTCTGGAAAGGCCCAGCTTCCGCGTTTCCGCTTCGCCATGCGCGATATGTCTCGGCAACCGCCTCCTCGGTAAGGGCGGCATAAGACAGGTCTGGGTAGAGCGGCTTTAGCCGATCTATGAGGGCTTTATCCGCCCGGGCTTTCCGAGCCAGCGCACGCCACTCCTTCTGAGTGAAGAGCCCATAAGGTCGTTGCCATAGTGTGCTGTCGCGCAGCGCATGGATAATCTCGTGGTTGAGCGTCCCCATTGGGCCTGCGCCGCTGTCAGCCGCCACGCGAATTGCGCCCTCTGTGCGCCTGTATGCACCCTGCACCGGCTGACCAGTGACGTTGCTCATCACCTGACGCAGCACACGAGCCGAAACCTTACCCGTCAGGCCCACCGCGTCCATTTCAGCCTGCACGTCCGCGCGCAATTGGCGCATGTCCTCCCGCGAAATCTCAGGGAATGGGTCAACCATATCCCAACCTTCGAGCGCTTGATCCGTGTCCTCCTGCGCCGCCGCCTCCTCGGCTTCCGACAGCATTTCGCTTTCAATGGTGTCGATCTGCTCGTTAAGTTCGGCCAGCCAGCCATCGTCTGCGAAGTCCTTCACGCCCGCCGCCGTCTGGCGCACATCGGCTAAGGCCTTCTCCGTGCGATCGAGGTCAGCACGGATCAGAACGGGCTCGCCCTTGATCTTGGCCAGCGCGCCCTCCAGGCGTCGCACAAGGCCCACGGGATCTTCGGTAAACCCAACATCAAACCCCACCTCATCATTGGCGCGCAGCGAGACGGAAATCTTCTCTGCAGCCTTGGAATAGTCGGCGCGGATTTTGAACCCAGAAATCTGACCCAAGGTCTTGCGACGTTCACCCGACCCCGCCAGTTCAGCGGCGGCGTCAAAAAGTGCGTTACCCGCGTCTTTGCGGTCGACAAACTCAGCCCCGGCTATGGTCGCGCGAAAAGCGTCGCCCCGGGTGTTTTCCACCTTCCCAGCCAACGCCTCCCATTTCGGCAGGTCGGCGCGAAGGCTTTCGATGGTGGACTGCGCAATCCGCTCTTTCCGGCGAAGGTTTACACGCTTGCGGTCAACCGCATCGCGGCGGCGGGTCAGTTTGTCGCGCTCGCCCTTGAGTTCCGTGATCTTGAGCACGCGAGGGTCAGATGTGGACATAGCCTTGGCTTGCTCGTAGGCGCTCGCCTCTCCCAAATCTTCGATTTCGCGCATAGTAGGATCGCCGCGGAAGAAGCCCTCGATGAACCCGGCCTTGCGGCCCATCATCTGCCACATGGTCGCGTCGTAGGTGCCCTTGGTCGAGTAGTCGTTGATCTCGATCTCGGGGTTCATGTTGCCTTGCCGCAGGCCGCGCCCGTTGCGCTGTTCGTCAGCTGCGGGATACCAGAGCGGGTCGAGGTTGTGCAGCGCGGCCAAGCGCTTCTGAGCATTCACGCCGGTGAAGATGCGTTCGGAACCGATCAGGATGCGCTTCTTGCCATCGTTGAGGTCGTTGAACGCGCGCTGTCGCTGCACATGCGTCTTCAGGTCGCTGTAGAGCACGATATCTGCGGGCTTGACGCCGCGCGCGATCAGTTCCGACCGGATGAACTCATGGATGCGGAAATCGGCGTTGTGCTTGGACCCGTTGAGGCCCAGCGTGGAGAAGATCATCTGTGTGCTCGGGCCGCGCATGATCGGCTTATCGGTGTAGCCACCTTCTGGCTTCACCCCGTGAAAGCCAGTGTTTGCGCCCTTCTTGTAGGTGCGCACCGTGTTCGAAATCATCCTCTCCAGTTTGGAGCCGTGGCCGGTGGCGGTCGGATCGACTAGACGCATGTCGATGGCAGACAAGCGGCCATCATTGATCACCGAGAGGATGATGTCATCGCCCTTTTGGGGCGGTTTTGTGCGGTTTGCGATTATGCGCATACGCGCGGCCAGCACCTGCTGGTATCTCTTCACCTCGTCGGAAGGCTCGACCACGTTGAGGTTTCGCTCACCACCTTTGAGTTTCGGGCGGGTGACGTACTGCTCGAGATCCGGACTCGACACCACATCCATGACCTGACGCACCATCAGGGACAGTTCCGGCACGTTCACAAATTTGGAGAACCGCGCTACCTGCTTGTACGTGCCGTCTGGGTTCTGTTCCAATTCTGCCGAAGTCACCCCGAAGGTCTGCGCCCAGGCGTCGAAGGCCGCAACGCCGCGCTCCTCGAGCGCCTCGGGCTGCAGGTAGCGCGATAGCGAGAAGAGTTCCGCCATGGTGTTTGTGATCGGCGTGCCGGATGCAAAGATCAAGCCACGGCCTGGCGTCCGATGGTTGATGGAGCGGGCTTTGATGAACAAGTCCATGGACGCTTGGCTACCCATCGGGTCGATACCCTTGATGTTGCCGTTGGTGGTTGCAAACGACAGCTTGCGGAACAGGTGAGCCTCATCGACAAACAGCATATCGGTGCCGATCTCGTCGAAATCGAACACTGCGTCCTTTGACTTCTCATTGAGCTGGCGGCTCATGCGTTGCTCGGCAGCCTCGAGCATCTGCTCAATTTTCTTGCGGGTCGATACCCCTTTTTCGCCCGAAATCTTGTTGGCATCGACGCCCATGACCGACGCGATGGACCCCAGCGCGCCGAGAATGGAGCGATCAATTGCCATCTCCTCGCCGCGATCCGCGCCGCCATCGTTGCTGTCAACAACCTCGCGGATGTCGTTGAGCATGCCCTCGACAGCACGCGCCTTCGAGGCCTCGCTGGGCGCGATTTTGCCAAAAGCCGAGTGGGTGATGATCACTGCATCGTAGTCGTTGAGAGCGATGTCAGCGATAAACTGCTTGCGGCGCGAGGTGTGGAAGCGCTTTTCATCAGCGATGGCGATGTTGGCCAGCGGGTACTGTTCATAGAACTCGATGGAGAACTGCGCCAGCATGTGGTTGGGCACCACAATCATAGGCTTCTTGGCCAGGCCGAGGCGGCGGGCCTCCATCGCCGCACCGATCATCGCAGAGGTTTTCCCGGCGCCGACAGTGTGAGCCATGTAGGTGTTGCCGGATTGGAGGATGCGCGCCACCACCGAGGATTGGTGCGGCCGCCATTTCCAGTTGGAGTCAATCCCGGGGGTGGTGAGGTAGCCCCCGTCATAGTTCGGCGCCACATCGCCATTGAACGTAGCGTTGTAGAGGTCGACCATGGCATCCGAGCGCGTATCGTCCGACCAGAACCAATCAGAAAACGCCGCCTGCACCTCGTTCGCCTTGTCGACAGCCGCTTGTGTAGCGGTCTCATCGGTATACGTCTTTGTAGACCCGTCCGCGTCTTTGATGGTGCGTGTGACTTTGATGGTCTTGTTGTTCATCACTGCAAGCATGAGTTTGCCGAACGGATAATCTTCAGTCCCGTGCTCGCTGGTGGCGTTTCCACCGCTCATGGTGCCTTCGCCAGTCCAGACGCCCAGCGCCCGTTGGTATTTCGCGTTGAGGTTTAGGCCGAGGCTCTTGGCGAAGTCTCCATAGACTGATGGATCGAACCAATGCGCCCCGATGGGCACAATGATTTCGGACGCCGGGATCTGCTCTGGCTGCACATCCTGCAATGCACGCACATTGGGCTTGTATTGAGGGTCTGTCTTTGCCGCTTCTTCGGCGATCTCCAGTTTCTTGCGTACCGGCCCGGAAAGGTACTTGGCAGCGGTCTCCCACTGCGCCCCATCTGGGTTGCGAAAGATCTTGCCCGTCAATTCACGGGTGACGGCCTCGACATCGGAGCCCGACAACTCTGCAATGCGATCAAGGTCAACACGCCCGGTGTCGCCCAGCACATACAGAAGTGCGTCTTCCGGGCTGTCGATCTTTGGCGTATTTGCCCGCGAAATCACGCTCTCACGGAACACGCGGCCTTTCTTGGCCTGACCGGTAACATCGTCGTAGTGCTCAATGGCGCGCAGCCGATAGCTTTCCTGGTCGTCGGCAAACGGGTCGATGTTTGGACGTTTCACGACAATCTTGTCGGGCACGCTTGCAGGATCGAAATCGCCATCGTCATAGCTGGGATCACCGGCGATATCGCTGCGTGCAGCAGCAATCGCGCTGAGCGACGCTCCACTTTCGATCATGTCGCTGGGGTCAAATGAACCTTCGTTAAACGCCTCGCCGCGGCGGCGTGCCTCCTCGCGCAGGGACTGCCGCATGCCTTCCAACTCGACACGCGACGGCTTGCGATAAGATATTTCCGCCTTGTTGATTGGGCCGTAGGTCCCAACAAAAGCGTCGTATGCCTTGTTCAGGGCTTTCCGGGCCGCTTTGGCGTCGCCGCCGTCCGCATCAATAGCGTAGACGTCGCGCAGGGCCGTCTTGATGGGTAGGATGGCCTTCACGCGCTCCATGGCGGCCTTCGGCATACCTTTGGTGTTTTCGCGGCTGCGCGGCTCTACTTTGCGGCCCGTGTTGCCGTCGAATTGGTATAGGTCGTCGCCTTTCAGGTAATAGCCACCCGCCTTGGTTTCGTCTGCCTCGCCGTCGACGGCTTCAAGCTTCTGCGCTTGTGTGGCTTCGGTCATGACATTTGAGGGCAGGGAAGCAATAGCGGCTTGAAGATCGGCGCGGAGATCACTGTCGGGCTTCGGTACAACGCCGATACGCGCGCGCCCAGGCACGAGCGTGTCAAATAGACCTTGCTCACCAAGCACCATGTTGGGGTTTTGAGCAAAATACAGGTTCAGGTTGGCGTTTCCTTCATTCCCGTCTTTGTCTTGCAAGACAACACTGTCTGCTGTCCGCCACGAGCGATCCGTTTCGGTTTCCCCGGGATTGCGCTTGCGCAACATCACAATGTCGGTGGTGACCTTTGTGCCGTTCTCCTCGAATGCGGTATTCGGCAGACGGATGGCGCCAACCAGTTCTGCGCGGTCAGCGAGGTAGTCGCGCGCCGCGCTGTCTCGCTTGTTCATGGTCCCCGCGGAAGTGACAAACATCAGCAGCCCGCCGGGGCGCACCGCATCCAGTGACTTCGCAAAAAAGTAGTCGTGGATCATGAAATTCTGCGGGTAGTCCGGGTCCGACTGGATCTTGGTGCCGGAGAAAGGCGGGTTGCCGATCACCAGGTCATAGTAATCCTGCGGCAGGCGCACCTTGGTGAAGTCGCCCTGATCAATCCGGCTCTGCGGATAGAGGGCTTTGGCAATCCCAGCGGTTACCAGGTCGAGTTCGAGGCCTTGGTACTTGGTGCTGCCTCGGATGTCGCCAGGGATCGTGCCTGCGAAACCGCCCACGCCCATGCCTGGCTCGTATACCCGTCCGCCCCGGAACCCGAAATGTTGAGCGGCGGCCCACAAGTTCCGCAGCACGGGTTCGGCTGTGTAGAACGCATACTGGCTGGTGCGCGATAGGGTGGCTTTTTCCTCGTCCGACAGCAATTCGTTCAGATCGGCGGCAATATCGGCAAATCGGACGCGTCCTTCGCTGTTTGGCAGCGCGGCTGCCAGAGTGCCGGCACCTCCGTAGAGCGACAGGGTTTGCCGCTCCTCGGCCGTCGCGGGACGGTTTTCGCGCTGCAAGGTCTTCAACACGCGGATCGCCGCGACAGAATTCCGCGCGCGCGTTTTTTCGCCGCCTTTGACCGCAAGGCCGCCGGGCAGGATTACATGGTTGGTGGGTTGGGTTAGGCTGTCGCTTCCGCCAGCGCGCCCTGCATCGCTATCTCCCGCACCATCCGGTGACGGTTCGGGTCGTTGCTCGGCACCTTCTGGCGCCGTATCTCCGCTTCCGCTTTCTTGATCAGATGATCCGCGTACTTCTCGAGTGCGTCGGGACTCTGGTTCTGCAGTTCCCGGGCCTTCGCTGGGTTCTGCTCGATCATCGCCTGCATCAGTTCGATTTTCATCCGAGACATCCTCACTCTGGGCAGGGGAAATAGTACCACTTTCGGGCTCCTTTGTCGATGTGGTGCCCGCTTTGATCGCGTTCAAGGCTTCGCGCACAGCCTCGGCGTCGTCCATGCCCTCAATGGACAGATCGCTGTCCTCCATCAAATCCCGCGCGCCGTTGTACCAGCTGCGTGCGAAGCGGGTCAGCTTGTCGGGCGTGGTGCCCAGGTCTTCGGCAACTGCGCCTAGCGCCTCGGTGAATTTCCGAGCCCCGGCCTCAATGTGAAACACCATGAGTTCGGCACCCATGGCGAGAATTTCGGGGTCGATGCCCGCGTTGATCTGCCCTTTGAGCTTTTCGGCCAGTTTGGCGCGCAGTTCGGCGGCGCGGTCCTGCGTCACCAGCGTGTTCGAGGCGCCATAGGTAGGTTTGGGCGCTGGTTTAGCCTTCGCTTTGGTGCGCCTCTTCGTTGGTGCTGTGGGCTTCTTGGTGTCGCCGCTCTCCAACCAGGCCTTGAAGTCGGCCACCGTGGTTTCCGTGTACGATCCCAGCCGATCATCAGCGCGGCCATCCGAGAATCCGGCGCGGTACGTGTCGAGTGCTTCGGCCTTGTCGCCGAAGCCAAGCATGACCTTGTGTTCATCGAACGCGCTGGTGTCTGCGTCGATTTGGTTGACCACGAGCACGTAGTCGCTATCGGGATCATCACCCATGTAGATGTCGACATGATCGCCATCTGCGCCGATGGTCCCTTTGATCCGCCCGTAGTGGGCTGGCATGGTGACGGACCATTCGGACCCATCCGGCCCTTTGCCGCTGCGGATAGAGCCCTTGGCATTCTCGATGCTCATGTCGAGACCGTTCCACTGAATGTGGCCCATCTTATAGTTTTCGGCTTCCTTCTGCGCGTCGGTGGGATTTGGATCTGCCTCGGCAGCAGCGGCAGTCACTTCTTCGGCGCTTGGCGCGGCGGGCGCAGGCTGTGCCTCCGGCGCTTGGTCGGAATTGCTTTGTGCATCCCGCAGGGCCTTGCGCACCTTCCGCATGATCTGGTTGGCGGGGTAGTCTCCAGAGATATCGGCGACGGCATTGGTCAGGTCGCCATCGCGATAGATCGTCAGCCGCCCTGTGTTGTCGCGCGTCCCGGCGCCGATGATGCGAAACCCGTCGATAGTCTCGTCCACATCGGCGATGTATCCGCCGCGCAGCATGCCGCCCATCTTGCCCCAGGCGCGCTTATCGCGTTCCGCGCGCGCCATTTCATCCTCGGTGACGGTCTTGGCGCCAAGAAGGTCGGGCTGCTCACGCTCCTCTGCCGGACGCATGGGCGTCGCGGGCTCGCGAGGGCGGGCGGGTGGCGAAGTGTCCGTTTTGTCCAAATTGGCCATTTTGGGCACGGCGACAACGCCACTGCCCTCGGGCCGAAACTCGTAATCATCCGGGTTCAGGCCATCCTTCTTCAGCCGCCCGCGTGCGCTGCGCTCGCTGGCAAAGGGATTGCCCGACCTGGTGCGGATCGGCTCTTGTGAGGGGTTGCCCCGATCAGAAGTATCCTGATCGGGGCGGGGGGCGGTCGAAACCGCCTGTGATCCTGCCTGTGGATCATCTTGAGGTTCCGGCTGCGGAGGGGATGTGTCGTCCTGCGCGTCTTCCGGTCGCGTCTCGAAAGTCGTGTCTTCACCACTATCAGGCCGTTCATCATCGCTCAAGGGATTTTGGGCTGCGGTGCCCGGTTGATCCGTGCTGCCACTCGGATCAACCGGGCTGGCTCCGGGGGTATCCTGCGCCACGGCTTGGGGGGACGTGTCTGCTCGCTCAGGATCGCCAACGCCTTCGACAATATCGAATGCCATATCCTCGATCAACGCGGACCTATGGTCAGTAAGGTCTTTGATCCGTGCCATGATGCGGCGGTCGGCACCGTTGGTGCGTTTGATCTCTTCCAGACGCGCGAGCATCTGGTCGGTTTCCTCAAGCGTCTCAGGAAACTGATCTGGATCAGCTTGTCGTTTGCCTCTTGGCATTGCCTTGGAGCCCAATGCGTTTTCATCGGGTTCCGCGGCGCGCGCGGCTTCCTCGAACTCTGCCGCGGTGAGTTCGAATTCCTCACCCATATAGCGCACCATCACACCACCTTCGGTTTCGCGCAGGAAGGTGGCGGGCAGGCGCTGGCCTCGCTCGTCGATCAGATCGACACGATCGCCGGGCTTGTAATCGGGAAACAGCGGGTCTTGTTCGATGTTCTCGGCGGCCTCTGGTGGCAGGTCAGGGATGACCCTTGCCGCGGCCCCCAACGGCCCCTGTGGTTCGGTTGGTGCTGCGCCATCCGAGCGTCCCCGCCCAGAGTCACCCGGAGGCACAGCACCGTCCTCCCCGCCACGAGGACCGGCGGGATCTGCAGTTCCGTCACTGCCCATGAACATCGTGTGTTCGAGCAACAGCGGATCATCTGGTCGTTCATCTTCTTCGTTGGTTGCGGCTGGCAGCGCGCCACCTGCGGCACCGGCGACACCACCCGCCAGCGCGCCGAGTATGAAATCTCCGAATGTGCCTTCGGTCAGATCAAGGTCAGTGCCGATGGACGCATTCACGCCGTAGCGGGACGCGATGCCCTCCACGACCTCTTGCACACCTTCCTCGACGCCCGACAGCGCGGCGGTTCCGGCAATGCGCGGGGCGATGGTCCTTTGCTGAAGCGCCGACACACCACGCCCGAGTATCTTGGATGTTGCAAAGCCGCCGAGTGCAGCTACGGGAGCCGCCATCAGACCGGCCATTTGCGCGGCTGCGTCCTTGGTGCGCTCGACTGCTTCATCGTGATCCGCGCCCGACTGGCGCAGTTCGTTGTAATAGGAACTCTCTTGCGAGAGAGTGTCTTTGCGGTCCATTTCGTCGACTGCGGCCCGGGCCAGCTCAGCGCCACCGCCTGCACCTTGCGCGCCGCCGACAGCAGCCGCACCAGCGCCGCCCGTTGCAATGCCCGCGGCGACCACGGGCACCAGAGAGCCAAGAACATCGACGGTCAGCAAAGCATATCCGCGCAGCGAGGCGTCTTCGCCCAGCGTCCACGTCGATGGATCAAGCAGTTCACCATCCGGGGTTGAGGCTTCAATTGCCGCGCGGCTTTCCTCAGACACGCCGCTTTGTATCCAATCTCCGCCCTCGCGAATTCTGGTACCCACGACCTCACCAAGCACCGCCATGTGAGTGTCGCGACCAATCATATCGGTCAGCCGTTCGTAGCGCTCCTCTGAGAGGGCACCGGCAGCATTCAGCCCTTCGACGACACCGGTATTGACAAGATCCACCCCGGCCTCGGCCAGTCGCCCGGTGCCTTCGGCAACAGCGCCAACACCTTTGACAACCGATCCGCCGAAGGTTCTGCCGAGATCACCGACGAAAGATGAGGATTTCGCTTCGGTTTCTGGCTCCGCCGGTGGCGCTTGGTACATCTCATCGGCGATGTCGTAGGCCCGGTTGATGATCTGCTGTCCTGCGTCTCCGCCGACCATGCGAGACAACGCAGCCCCTAGGTCTTCGCCTTGTGTCGCAGATTCCGACAGTGCCTTGGCATTGCCTTCCGGATCGCCGATCCCGGCCTCCTCCATCGCGCGCAGGACGTTTGCGGGGACGCGGGTTTCGACGGCGAGCCGGTCAATATCGAGCGGCTGTTTAGGGCGAAGTGCGCCGCGCCCTTGCGGATCGGTATCGCGCAGTGCGCTGTCAACAAAATCGGTAGGGGACAAACCGGCCATGTGTGGACCTCCTGGGGCAGGGTGGGCCGCACATCATGCGCTGGACTGGCCAGATTGTTACACGCAACCCGATCTAAATGCCAAGGTTTCGATCAGCCGCAGCGACGCATCGGTACCAAAAGCGCCAAGCCCGCCGATTGGTCTTCACAGAGTTTCCAGCCTTGTCGTTTCGTTTGCATGCAAGGTTGAATAACCGCCGCAGGTGCTTGGGCACCATCGCCCAATGGGCTGGACAAAGGTACACGCCCCGCGGGCTGTCTATGCGGCAGGTGTACCGCTTGCAGCCAAACGCAGAACAGGTGGTCTTGTAGGGGTAGACAGCCATTCCAGCGCCTCCGTGATTTCGCCAGCCACCTCTTCAGAGACGTAGAGGGTGTTGCCGATCAACGCGCCTTCGGTTTCTGTCACTACGGCTCGTTGACCTGTCTGAGGACAAATGACCGGTGTCCCAACCTTGACCCCGGCCACGCGCAGGCCGGGAATGTCGGGCAGGCTGTAGCGCACGAGCGCCATCAGTTGGTCGGACGCCGGAGCACCGGAACCTCGCCGAGCGGCGCCGGGGCATTGCCTGCGGCCTGCGCGCCACGGACCAGTGCAACCGCTTCCTCCAGCGCCTGCTCGGTGGTCTTTTGCCCGGCGATGTCAGCTTTGAGGATTTCCTGCGCGGCCTTGCGGATGCTTTCGGCGGTGGAATTGTCGAACTGCTGCTCGAGCAGCTTCTTCTGTATCCACTCGTCCATTTCCACGCGGCGGTTGGCCGATTCCGCCCGGATCGCCTTGCCCGCGGCCTGCTGCTGCAAATACGCATCGAAAGCGGCCTCCGGTGACAGCATCGAAATCCCGAGGTTCACGATGTTGTCCAGGTCGTAGACCCTTTCAATCGTGTTGCCGGTGTCGTCTTCGGTGAAGACCACACGCATGCCGACGCTGCGACCGCTATCGTCGGTCACAAGACCGCTCTTCTTGCGGTCGATGCTCATGTTGTCGGGATAGTAGCCCTTCGCATTGTAGGCTGCTGCCAGCCCATCCATGAAGCCATCTACATCACCAATGGTGGCAGCGAACGCAGCGCGCGCCCAATGCTTCATGCCTTCGCGGGTTTCCGACCGGTCGATGAAAGCCATGAACTCGTCAGCCTCGGCCACCATGCCTTGGCTCAGCAACTCCTTCACGACCATGGGCGCCCCAACTTTTCGGTATTGGGCCATCCAGGCTTCGCCAGCCGATTTCTGCTGCGCTTCGGTCGGCGGGCGGTTGGTGCCGCGACCTTTTGGAGCCGCGCGGTTTGCGGCAGCCTCTGTCGCATCCATGGCTGGCGTAGAGATTGCATCTGTCGCTTCAGCTGCGGCATCTGCAACGGTGTTCGCTACATTCGCCTCGGCGCGCTCCTTTGGCTCACCTTTCAGCGGCGCTTCAACCTCAGCAGGCGTGGGTGGTGGGGTCAGATCTGCGTCACGAGAGTTCAGTCCTGTGCCAGTGGTTGTGGGCAACGTTGCAAAAGACTGGCCAGGGGAAGGCGTGGCTCCGCGTCCACCGCGGCGTTCGGGATTTGCTACACCAGAGCGCGGTTGCGGCAGTGGCGTGTTCTTTCGTCCATCACGCCGGGAAACCTTTGGACGGGCAGGCGGTTCGGATGCCGGTTCGGGCGCGCGCGGATCGTTCCACGGCTGGCCTTTCTGCATACCAACCAAGCGATCTTGGCGCGCCTCGAGATCCTCGGACATGCGTTCGCCAGTTGCGCGCATCTCTGGGGTCTCGGCCCCGCGGCTGCCTTTGGGTCGGTCGTACGTGGTTTGGGGCATTTCGCCCACAACGCGATCATCCTCGGCCATTTGATCAACCTCGTCACGGGTCGACCGGCGGACGAGCGGTTCAGCCGGCGGGTCGTAGACCATGCGTTCAGCCTCAGAACCGCGCATTCCTCGACCGCGCACCTCAGCGTCGCCTTCGTTACGTTCGCGTGAGGGGCGCGCGACAGGGCGTTGGGTGCCACGACCGTCTGGCTCACCCCGGCGCGTGCGGTTCGATGTTGAGACACGCGGCTCAATAGGGGCAGTGTCAGGGCGGCGCTCGACGGCTTCAACGATCTCTGCAGGGGGTGGCGTGCCTGTTGTGGCCCCACGCCCCAGACTGGCGTCAGTCGCGTCCACAGCGTCGCTGAGCGTGTCTCGCAGGGCATCTTCTCGACCATATGCACCTCGGGCACGTGCGCGTTGCTCACGGCGCCAATCACGCTCTTCATCTTCATACTGTTGGCGGCGGCGGCGATCCTCCTCGAACATCTCGTCCGAGCGCTGCTCACGCTTGCGTTGCCGCTTGCGCTCATCGCGACCTTCGCGCCAATCAGCGCCCCGGAAGCCGCTTTCCACAAAGGCTGCAAGAAACTCGCTCATGGTCGATCACCTTCTGTCATCTGTCGCATGGTTTCATTGACCCGGCGCTCCATTTTTGTAGCCGAAAACCGCACAACATGTGGGTGCAGTTCATTGGCTTCCTTGGCCCATTCTTCGGTGGGGATGTGCCAAAGATAGAACTTTCGCAGCGCTCCATCTGGCTTGCACACATAGCGCTTATAATACTTGGTCGTCTGGTCGATATACGTTGGAATCTCAGGGTCGACCGCCTCGCGCATGGCCTCCATGAAGTCGTCTGGGTGCATTGACCCGCAAAAAGAGCAGGTCCGGTCCTCACGCCAATGAGCATCATGGCCTTGGCACTTCATTTGCATGTCCATTGCGTGTCCCCTTATCAGTAAGCGCCGCGCCCAGCGCCTTCGAACTCATTGATGGCCATGGCCAGTTCCGCGTCGGGCACTGTCTCGAACGCTTCCCACTCTTGCCGCAGCGCCGCGATCTTGCCTTTCATCGTGCGTTGGCCGGAAATCCGCTGCCGCGCTAAGTGCTCGGCAATGCGATCCTGCGTTTTGGCGTCGAACACCGTGTCATCGCTCAGACCAAGTTGCTCAGCCGCCCGGAAGAGCGTAGTTCCCACGATCTGGTGCGCGCCCATGGGCGTGGCCACGCGAGACCACTTACCGGCCCGGGCAAGATCACCCTTCACATCCTGCGCATATGCGCCCCTCGGGTTTGCGAAATCCCGCAACTGGCCGATGGTCATCTGAGACACGCGCACACCCTCGAAATCACCGCCCGGGCGCTGCTGGTGACCAAAGAGGGTGTCATACCCACCGCCAGCGCTTTCATACTTGTGGGTCAGGCCGAACAGGCCACCACGCGAACCGCGACGGGTCTCTGTCGGCCCGGTCGGCTGCCCACCAGCCGCGCGCCGCGGATCGCCCGCGTCGATGTCGTGTTCGGCACTGTAGGGCACAGGGGCCGGTCGTGCGCCGCGCCCACGGCCATCGTCGATAATCGGCGGTGTACTGTTCGGCGTGTATGCTCCGCGACCCTCCTCGAGGCGCGCGTTGCGCGCGTCCCGTTCCTGCCGATCCACGTAGGCATCGGAGAAGTTCTGGAGGAGGCCCGCGGTAAAGCTCATGCGGCCACCCGCATGCCGCGTCCGGCCTTGAGGTCTTTGACCTCCGCGCTCAGGTCCTGAATGGCGCCCGTGATAACGCCAATCGCGTCTTGCACCTCAATCTTGGTCCCGTCGCCAGCGCCCGTGGCCGACTGGAAATCCTGGGCATAGGTGCCAATGTGCTGACCTTCGTCTGCAACGCCGTCCTTGTAGCGCCAGGTCTCGACCGGCATATCTTCGACGGCCCTGAGCGCAGCACCGCGGCCCACCGGCTTCTTATCGGTTTTCATGTTCTCATCGGAGAAGAACGCGCCCGCTACACTGCCAAGAGCGCCACCGATGGCGCCCATCCTATCCTGATTTGCACGCCATTGGCCAAGTTGCTGCTGGTGCTGCTGCGCGAGGATACTGGACTGCTGACCAAGGCCCCGCATCGCGCCACCGAAGCCGCTGGCGCCGGCGCTATTTGACAGTGACATGGACGTTGCCGGATTGACCGCGCCGCCTTGGCCGAGGTTGATTGCCTCCATTCGCATCCCGCGCCCGGTGGCCTCGGTCGTGCGCCTGGCCATATTACCTGCTCCTGCTGCGGCGAGAGCAGTGTCGACTGCACCCCGTTCGCGGGCGGTGGCCGCGCGGCCCGACCGGGGGTCGATACCGCGAGCCATAAGATCGCGATCCTGCTGCGCCTGTCGGGCCGCTGCGGCTTGCTCAACATCGGCCGTCGCGCGCTGCGCCTCGGTATTGCGCCGAGCCAGTGTGTTGTAATCCTGCGCTTCTTGGATGAACTGATCCTGCAACGGGACAAAAGTGTCTTGGTACCGTGCGCGGTCTTGCTCAGCCCACGCATTCGTGACCTGAGCCTGTTCCTTCATCCAGTCCAGCATCTGCTGGCCGGTCTGAGCCGATTTTAAAGCGGCATAGCCCATATTCGGATCTGGTGGTGGTGCGCTTCCTCCGCCCATGCTTATGCTCCTTTGGCAAAGTTCTCTTCATCGAGAACAAGCTCTACGGGTGTGCTGGGCGGTAATAACCGACATTCGTCGGGTGTCATGGTCATGATCACTACCTCAAAACCGTTTTTCGCGCCAGCCCGGCGTCGCCCGTCAAACCGAAACCCGTTCTTCAATGCGAATATCTGAACATCCGTGCGGTGCTCGGGGATAATGGCTGTCAGCATCGGATAGGCCATCATCTTCGGATCAAACGCGTAGCGGTAGAGGCTGCGCATGACACGGCTGTTGTTCCAACCTGATTGTACCCCCGCGAAGTGGACTTCCGCGCCTGCTGTCGTGATGTTCTGAAATACGGCGATGGCGCAGAGTTCTTCGGTTTCGGTGAGATACACACCAAGCGCCCAGGCATCTTTCATGAAGCCTTCGGTGTCGGTGCGGTCGCGGGCTTCTGCCAGAAGCTCGGCTTGGTCTTGGCGGGAAAAGGTATACATTGGGCGGTCTCCTCGTTTACGGCAGTAGGTGGGCGGTGATCAGCACAGTGCCGGAATAGGTCCCGGTTGTGTCTGTGCCGATCGAGGCGGTGATAGTTCTGGTCCCAGCATTGAGTGTTTCGATAGTGGACAAGCCTTGCAATTCGCCGGGGGCGTCCGGGCCGATCACGTCAACGCCATCTATGGTGACAGTGTGAATGGGATCATACGTGTCGGGCAGAGTGATGGTCCGGTTCAAAACGGACACAGTGATCTGGACGCGGCTATCATCGACAGGCACGGCGAAATCAAGCGATGCGGTGTCGACACCACTGGCGATGGCGGGTTGGGTCAGATCGGCCAGCAGGTCGGCGGTGATGTCGGCGAGATTGAGGGCGGGCGGTGTATCAAGGTTGGTAAGGTACGCAAGGCTGCTCAGAGAGACCTCACCTGTATTGGGGTCGACAACAAAGGCCACGCGATCTTGGGTCGCAAATATAACGCGCTCCTCCAGAAGCCGAATACGCTCCGTGAAGACTGCGTTCAAGCGACCGGAAACCACTTGGATCTGCTCTTCAATAGCCAGGTTCAGTTCGCTCCGGCGTAGCGCCGCATCCTGAGGGCGGCCACGCCGCCCCGCCAAGATCTCCACATCTTCCTTGATGCGGCTGATTTCGATATCGCTCAATCTGCGCATCAGCCAGCTCTCGCGAGATCTTCTGGTGTGACGGCCATGGCAAGATTGGTGATGTTGGCTTGGCCCTCCAACTCAATCTGCCATTCGGCGGCTCGCTTTTGCGGCAAGCGGTGGATGCGGTTCAGCCCGGAGGTAGTGTGCAGCAAAGCGCCATCGGCGTAGACCCGGATCGTTACGCTGTCGTCGCCGCCCACGGCGGCGCGCCCCTTCGCACGAACAGCTCCGAACGTCCGAAGCGACGGAAAGTCGACTGGCTTTGAGCGCCATGTGAACGTGAGCCGTGCAGCATTGGGATCATCGACGATTGAGATCGTGCGCTGATCCTCGCCCAAAGACAGCATGTTGCTGGTGGCCACGTCGAAGCGCAATTCCAGAGATGGAATGGCAATCTCCGCGTAGAACCCCAGATCTCCGCGCAAGTCGATCAGGCCAATGCGCACATCAGCGGCCCCGTCTGGCAGGTGTGCAAAGGCATAGCGCTGTTCAATGCGCGAGGCGTTGAAGGTATCTGGGTTCAGACCGCGCCATTGTTCGCGCGTGAAAATGTCCTGTGTCACCAACTGCGCACCTTGGCCGGACACCATGACCAACCCATCGTTGGATGGGTAGGCTGCGGCATAGCCCATATCAACAATGCCCGCGCGTGACACGCAGGGATATTCCTGCTCGGTCTTCTCCATCGCCATACTGTCGGGATGAAGGCCCTGCACGATGTAGGGCGTCCCGGTTGTCATGACGGCAACGGTTGAGCCAAAGGCGGCAAGCCCCACGATGTCGTCATTGGTGAAAAGCGAATACTTTCGGGGCCACGCATGGGGCAGGTAGGGTTCGCAAAACAGAATTTCACGACCGTCAAAGGCTACCATCATGCCGTTCGGCATGGCGATCAGCCCGTCCATGGTGGTCGGCGGTTGATCAAAGTCCAGGTTGGGCGCGACGCCGGTCAGGGCGGTCGTCGTGTCTGTATCGGTGTGGCTGATAGTGGCGGCAGGCAACTCGACGAGAAAGTACAGATCGGTGATGCCCGATGCTGAAGTGACCGACCGGTAGATACGCATATTGGTTACGCGGCGATTGGCCGGCGGCGCCTCAAAGCCGTCGATCTGCACCTGCTCACCTGGTGTCACAAGGATTGGCCCAGCCAACAGGCTCATGGCGGACTCTTCACCAAGATCGGTCACCCAAGAGTAGGCGTAGAGCAAACTCTGTTCGAGCGCTTGGTTTTCGGATCCGGGGTCTGCGGCCGGGATCAATGTGAGCGTGGGCGCGGTGCCCGGTTTTGGCACGCCCATACTGTAGTAGGTGCCCTGATAGAACATCTGCGGCCCGGCGGCTTGGCCGGTCAGGTACAGGCGATCCTCTGCAATGGGTCCGGGCACGGCGCTGACGTTGGGCTCGGGGAACCCAAATGGCGTGTCGTTCCAGATCGTGAAGGACTGCACGTTCTCGGAGAAGGCATGGCGGGTCGTCAGGCCTCGGAACGCCTTGAGCCCACCGCTATTCATGCGGGCGTTGCTGGCGACTGTGGCCGCCATATCAGGAAGGTTGCGGTCTTCAATCCGCGGGATCTGGCCTATGAAACTCGTCAGCTCCAGCATTACATGAAGTGCCCGGTCACGCGCGGCTTGGCGCGCTGGTTGCCACGGATATACAGGTCGGATGCACCCGCTACACCGTTTTTGTAGAGCGACATGGCAACCGCGGCACGTTCGGGGTCAAAAAGGCTCTCGTCACGCACCATGAATGCCCGGGCGAGTGCGCCCTGCGCTATGACATCGCAGTGTTCCTCGATCACGTGGTCGGGCAGTTGGTTCTGGGTGTCGGCGTCGATGCCATAGGATGGCACGCGGTTCGGCTTGATCCAGTAGGAGATCGTGACGTTGAACGGCGCGCTGCCGCTGGTGCGGTCTCGGAAAGGGTGTGGAATGACCTCTTGGGTATTCTGCTGCGTGATGTAACGCGGAATTGTGCTGCTGTTGTAGCCCTCCCCCACGGTGTCTGTGAATATGATGGGCGTGAGTGTGTTCCAGGGCTGCCCCGTGACGTGCGCCCACTCGATGGCGACCAGCGACTGATACGCTGGTGTGAGCCGAAGCGCTTCATTGATAAATGACACCTCTGACACCTCGCGCCAGCACCGCGTTTGGTGGCAGAAGTCGCTGGCCGCCTGCCGCAGCATGTTGAGCGCGACCGGCTCGGGCGCGTTCGGGCAGTGGATGCGAAACTCGGGCAGGCAATCAGTCAACGGGCGCATGTCATGCCTTTCGGTCGCGGCGGTAGCTGTTTGGGTTGAGCGCTTCGCCCTGCAGTTTGAGGCCGAGAGATTGAGCGAACATCTGATAGTGCTTCATGGCCTTCATGGCTGACGACTGCACCTCATCGTCAATCTCATAGGCGCGATAGATCACGTAGTTGACGAGCGTCTGCGTCATGATCTCCGGGCAGTTGACTCGGAAAGCCTGACCGGCGGCGGTCGTCTCGCCGTCCGTCAGTTCGCAGTCGCGCAGGATCGGTACAATATCCGCCTCAATGAGGCCGGTTCCGTCATTCGGCGGATAAACCATGTAGGTGCGGGGGCTCGCCGGATCATAGATCACGTGCTTGACCTTTGCAGCGCGCGGCACCACGTCGCTGTCACTCCAGTCCGGGTTGAAGGCGTCGAGCACTTGGCGGGATATGGTGGTGATTGCACCAGCACCAACCCGGGCCGGGCCGCCCTCGGTGGTCAGCGTGGCGAGGTTGCGGATAAACCGCAGCGCCTGGGCATGATCATTGGAAAGCGTCTGGTGTGCTCCGGGGATCAGCACCAGTTCTGCGGATATCTGAATTTCGTTGGGCTTGTGCAGCGCGATCTCGCGCAGTCCTGCATCGACGTATTCGCATAGGTCGGCCAGTGGAAACCGCACATGATCGGTGTCCATGAGGGTCTTAGACGCGGGTACCAGAATGTCAGAAAGCCGAATGGCATATTCGGCGGTTTGAAGGGAGCCAGCATCGTCCGATGTGATTGACGCGCCGGTCAGGCCATAATCAAGATCGGGCATGGTGGCTCCCTCAATTCTTCATGTGCTTGCCTGGGCTTAGCCCGCGCGTTCGGCGCGAGCGGCCTTGATACTGGCGATCATCGTCTCAGGCTTTGCCTTTGGGTGTGGTTTCCGCCCGGTTTCGGTTTCGTGCAACTTCCGCAGGTCGTCTTCCGAAATATTGCCAAACTCGGGATCGGCGGCGTCGTCATCTTCTTCTTCCGGGGTCGGCGGTTCTGCGGGGTTGTTCTCACCATCGGTGGCCGCCTCGGTTTCGGTCTCTGTCCCTTCCTGCGTGGTAGCAATGGGCGCGCTGGTGGTTGGCGCAGGCGGTTCGGCGGGCGGTTCGGCGGGCGGTTCTTGCGGAACGGGGGTTGTCGCGCCACGGCCTTGCTCGCCGTCTATGGGTTCGACCACCTCGGTATTCACTGCCGCGTTGTCGGGCGCCGGTGCAGTCGCTGGTGTCTGCGTGGGTACAAATGGATCAATCGCACCTCGGAGAACGCCCACGGACGCCTGTGCGGCGGCGGGCGGATCGTGTGCCGGTGGCTCTTCTTCCTGCGGCTCGTAAATGTCATAGGCGCCAGCGCTCAACAGCCTCTTGATGTGCGAAGCCTCTGTGACGGTCGCAATATGCGGGCTGGTCGGGAGTGCTGGGTCAACTGGCTTGAAGTGGTACTCTTTGTCCTCAATCGGGACGATGGAACCGCCTTCGCGCTTGATGGTGCATTCGATTTGCATGGGGATACCTCTGTGGCTGGTTTCGGGCGGGCGGGGGCCGGAAACTGCCGTACCCCATACGGCGCGCGCGACCAGTGCCGCGCGCGCCGGTCTTACATGGAGATGTAGCGGACGCGCAGCACGATCCGCTTATTCGCGGCGGCGGCCTCGTTCTGACTTAGCTGAACGCCGATGCCGCGGTGCTCCATCGACTTTTCGATGTCAGCGAGCGTCAACAGCGGTGTGCTGGTTTCTGCGGTCGACGGCGCCGCGGCAAGGAACTCGGAACCGAGCGTCCGGGCGTCGTCGGGTTCTTTGAACACACCGGAGACCAGGCCAACCTGAATGGTTGTGACGCCAGCCAGATTGTCAGTGTCGACCGTGACCTCGGTGGGCACCATGTAGGCAGGCAGGCCGGCCATCTCGATAATGTCGGTGCCGCTGTCGGCGTTGAGGGTGTGAACGAAAATGCGCTCTGTGGACTGACCGGCCTGACCGGGGTTCGAGAGCGGCAGCTTGAGGGCTGCTTTGCTGATTTGAAGTGCCATGTGTGCGGCTCCTTTGGGTCTGCGGCTTGTGGCTCAGTGGGTCGGAAAGATGGAGCCGCCCGCATCCCGCGGGCGGCTCATGGCTTATGCAGCGTTGGGATCAGCGGCGGCGCAATCCACGGAGATCACACCGTAGTCGCGGTTGTTGAAGCGGGTCTTCTTCATGCCGCAGATCGTGCCTGCCGCGATGCCCACCGAGTTGCCGTAGTCTTTGGGCTCTTCAACCCAGGTATAGCGCCCGGTGTTGGTCTCGCCGTGGGCTTTCATGCCCGCCTGCGCGCCCATGAAGAGGGACCGGGATGCGTCGATGTTGGCGCCCACGCCGTAGTCATCGAAGCGACGCACACGCGAATGATCGTGCAGAACCACGTTGTTGATCATGCCCAGACCACCCTTGAAGATCGGGTTTTTCCGGCCTTCGGCACCTGCCGCGGCACGCTGAATGGCGTTCCACTCGCGATCACCGGCGCCTGTGCGCAGGTTGTGGGAGTCGAACGGCGACATTGCCATCACGTAGTGGTCGGCGCCTTCCACCTTCACCGGACGGATCATGATGTTGTCGCGGTCCAGCGCGTTCATCATTTTCGCCTTGGTGACGGTACGCTCGATCAGAGCAACCGACATGGTGTCAGCCGCGGTCAACGTAGCTTTGGAGGTCGCCGAACCACCGTAGAGGATGTGATCATCATCGGGTGCTTGGAACGGGTTCTGCGCGAAGCCTTGCAGCAACTCATCATCGTCCATGATGAGGCTGTCCTGGTTGATGGCTTCGTTCGGGCCGGTGCCGGACAGATAGGCGAAAGCAATCTCGTCCATCCACTCAGCCAGATAGGTGCCTGTGTTCTGCCGAACCTGACTGCGGTAGTTGTGCAGCGTGCGCTTGCGCGTCATGCGGCCACCAACGTCGCCACCTTTGCGGACCTGATCAATGCGCACCACGTCTTGGTAGAACTTGAGCGCTTCTTCGTTGCCGTCGAGGCGTGCGTCGCCGTAGGTCGGCTTCTGGCGGAACCGCATGTTGATGTCGAAGCGGACTTCATCACCGGCATCGCTTTCCAGATCCGACTTCACTTCAATGATGTTGTTGGCACCCTTGCCGGTGAAGCGCTCCATGTACGCCTGTTCGGCGACATCGGCTGCAAGGCTAATGGCCCAGCGCTTGACGGCTTGAGGGGAATTGATGCCTGTCTGCGTCTGCATGATGTGATCTCCGTTGCAGAATTGCGTTGGAGGAAGCACATCTTGCGCGTTCCGGCGTTTGATGACGCGGATACTGTATCAGGGTTTGAAAATTTTCAAGACCTATTGCGATCTCGCGGCGGGGTGTCCATCGCGTCGATGGTGTCGTCCGTGATGCTTTCGAGGTTTGCTGACACATCCTTGTGGTTCAACAACTCGATAAGCAGATCTGGCGGGGCGTCGATGTTCACGCGGGACTCATTGGCCCGATAACGCTGAACAGTCAGCGTAAACGGGCCAATGCGCACGGTGTCCGCGTCTTTCACCCTGAGGGTCAGACCAGCCATGAAGTCAAAACTCGTTCAGGAACGCGTCTTGCTCTTCGGGTGTCATCTTTGCGAAGGCCGCCTCGGCAACTTCACTGCTGCCTGAACCGATCTTGGCGTCGATGTTGTAGAACCGGCTTTCGGTTGCACCGCCATTTACGTCAGTCGCAGGCATATTCGACAGGTTTTCGGGTGTCTCCGGTCGCGGATCAGTGCGCGGTTGAGGCGTGGCGCCTTTGCTTTCGGTTTTGATGGGCGGCGCCGGGTCGGCTGGTTTGGGATCAGCAGGATCGCTGCTCGCCTTTGGCAATGGCTTTCCGCGTGCCTGTCGGTCGATCTCCAGCAGAGTATACGCATGTGCGATTTTCTGATGGTCGTCCAAGTGGGAGTAGTTCGGGTTCACATCGACCGCGCGCAAGGTCCGGTCGAATTCTGCGAATACCTCTTGGTCGGCCTTCAATATCGGGTGGGTGGCCACCATGCGGTCGATTTCGGCGAACCAGCCTTCATTCTCGATGTCGGCGTTCTGCTGTGCAATCTGCTCAGCGTCCCAGACCTTCCGGGTGGCTTCCAGAAGGCTGTCTTGGAGTTGCTTGTCGCGCCTCTTGAACTCCTCGTCGTCGATATCGCCGTCCATGACCTGTTGAAGCAGGGTTTCGCGCTCTTTTTCGGCGTCAGCGATCTTGGTCTTGTGCTCGGTCACGTCCGGCACATCTTGAAGCTTGGGCGCTTCAACCTTTGCCTCCTCTGCTGGCGGATCAGCACCTTTCGCCGCTTCGGCTTCTTCGGCAAGTTTGGCTTCTTCGGCTGCCTTGGCGTCTTCGGCCTCCTTGGCCTTGGCGGCTTCCTCATCTTCCATGTCCTTGAGGAGTTTGCGCTCGTTGTCGGTCAGATGATCAAGCTCGGCGTCGGTCATTGCCGCCGGCATATCATCCGGGCTCTTCGGGGCGTCCGCTTCGGCCTTCGGCTGCTCAGTCGCTTGATCCTTGGTTTCAGGTGCAGTGGCTTGATCAGTCTCAAGCGTTTTTTCATCAGTATTTCCCGACATGGTGTGTCTCCTTTAAGCGGGGATGGGCTGGGGTGGTTGCTCCGGGGGCATTGGCCCCTGTGGCTGTGCTGCAGACTCCGCAGAGCGCTGGGCGGCGTAGAGGATCTGATCGGCCGCGTCCGCAACAGCCGGTGCTCCAATCATCTGAATGGCAACCTCGAGGGACTTTTTTATGTCCTCGAGAGAGCCGGAAGCAAGGGATTGCAGGGTCTTGCGCGTTTCGGCCTGTGTCTTCTTTGCGCGTGCGGCGGTTTCCATGGCCTTGGCTTCGGTCGAGGCAAGCTCGGCCTCTGCTGCGCGCGCCTGCATCGCTGCTTGAGCGTCTCGCTGTGCCTGCAGGGCCATGGTTTCCTCGTCCGGGTTCTCCGGGTCGGCGTCCGGGTCGTTCTGGCCGGTGACCTGCCGGATGCGCTTCACAAGCTCTTCTTGCTTCGGCACGTCCAAGGCTTCGACAACCAAATCGAGCGTCGCAATCACGATCTCCGGGGCGGTGGCGGCCAATTTGGTCATGAGGTCGAGCAGCGTCTCGGCTTGGGCTTGGCGCGCTGTGGCCGACCAATCAGTTTCATCCAGCACAAAATCAGCTTTGGTCATGGTGATGTCGCTGATATCATCTCCAGGTACTACGTTGATCTCCTCCCAGTCAGGATTGCCCCGCATGTTGGTGATGCGGAACATCTTATGCTCGGAGAAGAACTGCTCGATCAAACTCAACAGTTTGTCGCCGTGGTGTTTCCGCCCGGATCGCTCAGCCTCAAAGTAATGAGAGGTGGACAGTTGGCCTTCTGTCTGTCGGGCAATGATAGCCTTACCAGAGGATGCGTTTGTCTCGCGGCCCATGTTCTCGTCGGTCACGCCGGATATGTTCTGGATAAAATCCATGTCCATTCCCATGAGACCGATATGAGCCTGTGAGAGGTTGTAGTCGGTCTCGACTGTGGGGGGCTTCCCCCCAGGGGCGTATCCGATCATCGCATCAGGACGGGCAGCCTCGTCGCGCAACTCTTCAACGTCAACATCTGTGGTCTTCTCGTAGAACACGCGTGCGCTCGACAGAATATGCAGCGACTTCGATAGGCGTTTGTTGAGATCGCGCTGCGCATCGCGAATGTGCCGGATCATGCCATAGGGCATGCCTGTTTCGGCGTCTCGGTTGGCCCACATGGGCGTGAGCGGAAATCGGTTATGCCGGTATGGCGTTGGGCCGTGGTAAAGCAGCCCTTTGTCGGTGAAGACAGCGACATGCATTATCTGGCGGGGTCGCCGCATAAGCTTGGCTCGCCCACTGTCCAAGTCGGCGTAGTGGCCGCGGCTCCAAGGGTCGTAGATCTCCCCGGAGAAATCGCCGCCTTTGATTACGTCAGTGGTCATGGTGCGCTTGTACCAGCCTTCAACGAGGCGAAGGCGGCGTCGGGTCATCGTGCCTGGCCGCAGCACATAGTCGGCCTGATCCCAATACTCGTATTCACGCGCGTCCATGGCGTCGTCGCCCATAGCGTCGATGATCGAGATGTTGTTGCCGGTCGTGGACATGACATAGGAAGTCTGGCAACTCTCTTCGAGCAAACGCTGCCGTTTCGGAAACTTTGCTACGCAGCTGTCAAGATCGGTCCAGCGGCTTCGGAATAGATATCGGCCGTCAGACAGATCGTCTGCTTGGCCGCTGCTGTCCCAGAGCACGTTGCGCCAGCTTTCCCACCCTTCGAACACAGGCTCGCGGTCGTAGTCGACCATGTGTCCGGTTTCGAGCCAGCCTATACCCGCGCGCACCAGATCCTTGAACGCTTTGGCGTAGTGTGCGTGCGCGTTTGAGGTGTCCGAGACATACTTGAGCAGTTCAGTTTTCAACTGCGATGCGGCCAACCCGTCTTTGCGGCGCGGCAGGACGCGGAAATCCTTCGGTGCCCGGCGCTGCATGCCGAGCATGTAATTGATCGCGGACGCAATCACGTTGAACGTAAGTGGCGCTTGCCCGCGTGATGCGAGGACAAGAAGTTCATCGTCGCTCCATTGCTTGTTGTCGTAGAAAGCCTCGTCCATCTGCATCTCAGCGCGTGACGCGGCTTGCCGCTGAAGCTCGGACGTAAACATGCCGACCAGTTCGGAATGCACCATCGTGAACAGCGAGTTGTCCAGTTTTCTCGGATCGGTGACGACGCCCTGCAGCGGCTTGGGAAACGCGTCAGGGTTGAATATCACCTCGTTGTCGCGGCGATCATCGCTATAGTTCATCGGTCAGTTCCCCTTCCATGGTCTTGCCCGTGTTGACGTTTGTGATCTGGTAACTTCCAGTCTCGGTGAGGGGGCGGAGAGGAGGCGGGGGCATTTTCACAAGGTCGTAGGTCCGCTTGCGCACGGCTGTCAGAATGCGGAACAAGGCCTTGGGGTTCTTCGGGTTCATGCCGAGGTAGGGCGCGAAGTCCAGACACAGGCGGGCCACTTCACGCGCACCATCGGCGGCGACACTGCGCTCGGCCTCGGTATTGAATTTGGCGTCGCCGTAGTCTTCCCATTTCCAGATGTTGGAGAGCCGCACAATGCAGGGCACGCACTTCGGCACGCTGCGACGCGGATGCAGCAGGACAAGGCAGGGCTCAGGGTCTTTGTCGAACACCCATGTGCCAACAACCCGGATGCCTTCGACCATGTGATCGAACGTACGATAGTTCAGATCGAGGACTGGCCGCGTGTAGGTGCGCACGTCCACAACTTCATTGTCGCTGCCAGGCGAGGACAGCCCGATCAGTAGGGGGCCTTTGGCGCTGCTCATTCGCCGTACCCCAAACTTTCAAGCACTTTGGAAACGTCATTCAGCCAAAACTCAGATTCACGAAGATTGAGCCTAACTCGAATGACGGCAGGGCTTTCTTGCAGAACTTGGTCCAGATGAACATATGCTTCCTGAATATGCTCAATGGCCGTTTTGATCTTTTTCAGCTCTTCGCTGCTCATGCGGTCAATCCTGTCGCTCTGCGCTTGGGTTTCTTGTTCGTCGGGCCGGACACTAGGTCGGTAAGTGCTCCACCAGGCATGCCTTGCGCTTTCTGGCGCAGCGCATCTGCAGCGTGGCTGTGCTCGTCGTGGCGAGGCTGGTTACCCCAGCAGTCGAGGCGCTGGTTGTATTCGCGGCTGTAGGCTTCGATGTGCGTAAGGCCTTCCTTGGTTCCAGCCTCATCAAAGCAATACGTGGCGAAGTCCCGGCGGGTGAGGTCGATACCGTTCTGGATCGTGTCAATCTGGGGGACGATGCGGAATGACCATTGCGGTTTCATCTCGCGCAGCATCGTGATCGGTTTGACGATGCTCTCTTTGCCCTTGATGCTGTTGTTGCCATCGTGGGGCAGGAAGTGATCGCCCCAGAGCACCTCTTGCTGCTCCATCCACAAAATCATGGGGAGATAGCCTTCGCCGGCTGCCTCACGGAACCTCACGAAATGATCCATGTTCCGCACCTTCTGGTGCAGCCACACGCTCGTTGTGTCGGTGGCGCCGATGTCCCAGAAAGAGTTCACCGGCAAGTGACGTATGATCGGATAGGTGCCTATACGGCCTTCCTTGCGGGCAGTCGCGATCACGTGAGCGAAATATCGGCCCTCTGTGGATGCTTGCCATGCCTCATCGGGTGTGGATGGGTATTCTCGCAGCATGTCATGCGGGACGGCGCGGAAATCGGCCTCCCGCTTTGCGACGTACCAAGCGCGCTGATCTAGGTCGATTGACACGTCCATCTCGCCTTCGATCCGGTCGAAGTACGCATGATCGGTCGAGGAGATCACAACAGCCTTGGGCTTCATGCGGTAGCCTGGGTCTTGCCACCACGGGAAGAAATGGAACTTGTAGTCTGCCCACGAGAGCATTGAGCCAGCGTCGTGCTTGGCTTTGGCGTCGTTGCTCATGTCGTGGAAGGTGCCGCCCATGCCCTCGGCGGTGGATTCGATGAACACGAGCGCGGACTTGGACGCCGCTTGCAAACTTCCTGTGACAATCTCGCGAGCGTGCGCCGGGCGCTCGGCTGAAATCTTGCCCATCTCGGACACGTGGATGAATTGGAACGTACCGCTTCGACCTGAGGAGCTGACCTCAATGGTTGAGCCGTTTGCAAACTCGATTGTCGTGACCGAGTTGATGGTCAGCGGGCACAGCAGGCGCACCCATTCTGGCAGACGGAAATACGCGAACTTGATCTTGTCGCGCATCAGCTTCTTGGCGACGTCGAGTGTCTGGGCCACGATGAGGACCGACTGATTGGCGTTCCACACCGCATGATCCAGCGCCATGATCTCGATGAGCGTTGAGAACCCGATTTGCCGCGCCTTCAGGATGATGTTGCGGTAGTGCAGTGCGTTGAGGAAGTCGCGCTGGGCTTTGTTCGGAATGAAAGCCCCAATCATGTCGGGACTGCCATTGTGACCTATGGATGGTGCCTCGTCTTGGTTGGCCGGGTCCAGCGGATCCATCCAGTCATCGTCAAGGTCGGGTTCCTTCAGGCGGATCTTGTAGAGGTGGCCGCCGAATATGCGCCATTCCCAATCCGAGACCAACTCGCGGGCGTGGTCGTCGTCTCTCGGAACGTCATATGCGGCGGCCCCCATCATGTCAGTTGATCAGCGCCTTGGTCGGTTCCGGCACTTCATCGCCGTTCTCGTCTTCCACAAGCTCTGACTGTCGCCGCAGGGAGTCGTATGCCTGAATTGCAACAGCGGCTAAGGCTTTCGAACTAGCCAGGGCGTGAGGCACTACGCCACGAATATAGCCATAGTGCTGCTCATTGCAGTTTGGATTGTTGCACTTGTACGAATACCTGACGACTGCAAAGACGCCGTTATCCGCAACGCCAACCTCTACGATCATCTCTCCATTCGGAAATCCAGCGACATCAAAGTATCTACGCACCTCTGTGAGGTTGAGAGACACACAATTCGGCTTTGGTGGCAAAAAGCTATATGCCAACGCATCCTTCATGTCATTGAAACTCATGGCCGATGCCCCTTGAACAACGGTCGGTTGCCTTTGATCAACGCGGGGTGGCGAGTTGTGCCTTTGCGTCGCCTCATCTTCTGAGGCGTGCCTCTGTATGCGTGAGGCGCCTTGTAGCGGTCGACTGCATCAGGCGCGGCGCCGAGCGTTGACGTGGTAACGATGGCTTGCGCGTGACGATAGGGCTCGGCCTCCCGCATGGATGCGACCTCTTTTTTGAAGAGTGCGGCGGCCATGCGGGAGGCGATTTGTGAAAAGATCGTACCGAAGGTGTTATTGGTCATTTGGGCGGGGTTTCCTTCTGTGGTTGGATTGGCGCCCGGGAACCGTTCTGCGAGAAGGTCTCGTACCATTCCTGCAGCTTGTCTCCGGGCGATAGGGTGCGCTCGTTGTCTTTGGCGAACATGCCGAGCGTGCGGGCGATGTTGTTGAGAGCCGCGGCGCGGTCCTCCATCTTGATCTCGATGCCGTGCTGGGTCTCTTTGACGCCCGCGTAGAGCGTCTTCGCCGCGGGACTGAGGCGCGTGGTGTCGTGGGCAACTGTGCGCTGCCGACCGAAACCATCGCATTGCGGGCATTCGATGTTTGGTTCGCGGCGGAACCGGTAGCCGTAACCGCCAGCGTTTGACGGCTCTCGCATGCTATCGCGCGCTTTCTCGGGCAGGTCGGACCATGCTTGGTGGTGGTCCTCGAATTCGTCTTGATCACGCCACTGGTACTTGAACCCCTTACCGTGACAGTGACGGCACGATCCCACGATGTGGGAGATGAGTTCGTTGGGATCGGCGAGCGCCAAAGTGGTCCAGCGCTCAAGCACGTCCGCCGTGTCCAGTTCCAGGGCTTTGGCGTTTTCGCTTTGAAGGAAGGCGACGCGTTCTTGCACTGCAACATCTTTCAACAGCCTTGCGCCTTGAGATCCGGCTGTTTTCTGCGAGTAACCGGCTTTGCGTGCAGCCTCGGACGCATTGAAGCAGCCAACATAATGTTGGCAAAACAATTCTTTACGGTGATTTTTTAGAGGGACTTCGCCGCTCGACATGCACTACCCCTTTGATGGCCGGGACAATGCCTGTTGAAAAATTTCAAGTCAATGCTGTTTAGAGTTGCAAATATTATGTTTATAAGACATACAAATATCACGTGGGACACCTGTTTCACTGTCTTACTCCCTGATGGAAAACTTGCCCGGCTCTTGAGCCGGGCCTTTTTTTGCGCTGGCGCCCCTTTTACTCGAGCGCAGCTGAGAGAAGCGTGTACCAGATTGGCCAGTTGAACGCCGCGTGGTTGCGGGTCAGCAAGGCCCGACCTCTGGATGGCTTAATGCCGATATGGCTCCACGCGTCAGCTCGCGACACGCCGCCCAGGCGAAAGGATAAAGTATCGACCATGAAACTGATGCTGTCCGGCGTGGGTGGCATAGCATCAGGCTCGCCGTACCTGATGATGAAGCCGTGCGCTAAGGTGCGAGCCGCAGAGATATCAAGATCAAGAGTCATTTCCCCGATGCGGCGGCGCTCAGATGCGCTTTCGGCGCCGTTCAGACCATCAGGGTAAATGTTGCGGAAGATCGTAGCGCGCTTGATCGCGTAGAGGCCGGCTGTGGTAGGCTCAATCGCTCTCATGGATCGACCGGTCCTTGCCGAGAGACTCAATGTCTACCAAAAAATGCGATGCGATACGGTTTTTCTCGCGCTGCAATACTCTCATGGCATCCCGATGGGTCCCTGCGTCAAAGTACGGTGATGGGAACACGAGTGCGGGCACAACCGGTCTCGGCGCGATGAATGGGGACGGTAGCGCGGCGGCTACCGGCACCGCGACAGCGGTCGAAAGAAACTGGCGCCGGTTCACAGCAGTTCCTCCTCAATGGCGCGCTTCAAGTCTATGTCATGTGCCATCCCAAACTCCGAGACAGCATCAATGTACTGTCGATAAGCGTTATCCATGATCTTGTAGAAATCCAAGCCCGACAAATCGCAAAGATGGCGAATACCCTCGAGCATTTCCGACAGTCCAGCCTCTAAACCGCTTTCACCATAGTCGGGTACGATTGTCAGCAGCGCGCTCGCCGCCGTGGGCGCTGGGGAAGATATGCTTGCAGAGTCCTTCGTGGCAAATGCTGTTTCATACCAACGCTCGCGATCCGCTGGTTCCATATGATAAGCCCGCTCGGCCAACTGCTGCGCCTCTGCGGCGGCCGCACGCTCCTCCTCGGCAATCTGATCCGCTGTAGACGCCATATCACCGTAACGGATGAATAGAGGTTTCGCGATGATCTTCGCGCCGATCCGCGTGAGATACTCCATGCCGGTTTCGTCGTCTCCAAATCCACCAAGCAGCGAGCGGACTGTGTTGTCGGAAATGTACTGCGCAACCCATCGCGAAAAGTCGCCAAACAGTTCTCGCTTCACGATAAATGCGACGTTCATCTCCCCATACTTGACGATGAACATGGAGAACGTATTGACAGGGGGGTGGCCTTCGAACCAAATCCCCGCGCGAAACGGATCAAAGGTACTCAAGATCGGTTCTCCGTGCTCATCCCAAGCTTCAATAAGTGTCGGCATGTCAGGTCTCCTTCAGGTGTTCGTCTATGCGGTTCAGGTACACCGCCATTGCGTAGGTTAGGTCCGGCAGGGAAGCTTCCTCGGCCATCTGCTTGACGGTCATGTATGGTGCCGGTTTCCCATTACCTGCCCGCGGGGGGCTGGGCGCGTCCTCGGTAATTGCCGCTCCCATGCTCATGATATGGTCAACCACAGGCTTGAGCAGGTCGGTAACCTGCTCTGGCCCCGCCTTGTTGGCTCGGGCTGACTTTTCGATCAAACGGAGGTTCTCCAGTATTTTCTGAACGCGCTTATCGTTGGTGTTGTTCTGAAATCCGGTCACGATCAGACCTCCTTCATCTTCTCTGCAAGCGCTTGGGCTTCTTCGATGAGCGAAGCCAGATCGTAGGTGTATTCCGTCACAACCTGCTCGCCTTTCCCGTGGGTGAGTGTGATTTCGCCGGCATATGCGCGCGACCCAACACCAAAGGTGCGCCGAACGACAAGTCGGGTTTCTGGAGTGTGGCCGATGCTGGCCTCGATCATAGCCCGGTTGCGGGACTCTGGCTGCACCAGGCTGTGATCGTCACAGACCGAAATCCGACAGGTCTTGTCAGCAAGGATCGCGCGCGTCATGGCGCCGATGACACGTTGTTCCTGAATGGGAAGGTGTTTCATGACACCATCTCCGCGCCCAGAAGCGCAGGGCGCAGCCAATTTTCCTGCATGATCGCCGCATACTCGCGCTGCTCATCTTTGAAAAAATGCAAGAACGACAAGACGACCATGCAGCCCTCGCAATCCTCCTCGAACCACGGACACTCAAGCGTGTTTCGCGGAGCCTGGCGCGCCATTCGCCATTCCATCGGGACTGCTTGGAGGCGCCATAGGGAAAGGTGCAGCCCGCCGTGGCTTAAAGTCGAAACAGCCGTGATGCCGTCCGCGATATAAGTGCAGGTTTCGATGATGCCCCAGGGGGACACATCGTTGATTTTGGGTGTGATCACTTGGAAACTCCTGTGTTTGCGGCCTACGGCTGATCCGTCGCCTGCTATACATTAGGAGTTATATTATAGCTCTGTCAATGCGTGGGTATTGAAAATTTTCAATTATTGGTTTTTGAAGTCAGTCTTGGCGCTGGTTGAAGGACCAGAGCAGTCGGCCTGCGGTGATCAGCACCAGAACGAGCGTGACAAATCCGCCCAGCGCACCGGCGCCTGACATCGCAACGTTGACCGCAACGATGATCGTGAAGATCACGAGCAGCAGATCGACAACGGGAGAGTCCCAATCCATATCAATGTTCCTTTCATCCAATGTTATGAATGAAGGGACTCGATGCGAGTTTTACAAGGCTTCAGTGTTCGACAAAGGCGATGGGGCGATCAGTAGACCAGCATATTCCGCAGTTGCCACAGTGCCGACCGTCCGGCGATCCTTTCATTCCATCCAATTGTTCGGGACATACTATTGCGTCGCCGATTGTCTTGGCCTCAGTCGGGAAGGGTAGGGTGAAACTGCCCCATGTGCCTGTCCGGCCCGACACTCGAACCATGAAGCGGTCCGGGTACTCGCAACGCAAGTTCGCGACAGCTTGACCAATACGGCTATCTTCTGGCCACGCTGTGAATCCGAAGACATGGAGGCCAGGATGTTCCTTATGCAGCCCAGCCCAAAGATTCACGTACCCAACGCTGTAGAAATCTCCGAGGATGTGGAGCCGGACAAGGACAAGTTCATATGAGGCACATAGGGCTTTAATCTCAGACTCGATCTGGCGTTCGAGTTCGGGGCCAGGTGCCCAGCGCCGAGCATAGTGCATCGAATTTCCATAACAGCCCCGCCACATTTTGCAGCTGCTCGGGCAGGTGGTACGTTCTGGCAGGGTCAGTGTCACGATGTGAGCACCTTTGAGCCGCCCAACCAGAACGTCACCGCCAATCTTCGAGTTGTTGCATCCGTCTTTCAGAACGGTCTCGTTGCCATCGACCTGAAACACGCGATCTTTGAAAACTGGACCATCCTCCGACGCGTCAACCATTCGGGACGGCTCACCAAACGGGACAGGCGTGGTCTTGAACCGTCGACGGTCGAACACTCTCTTGGCGTGTTCTTGCGCGCGGGCGCGCTTCACCTGACTGATAGAGGGCTTTCCACTCCCGTCGCGCGGGGTCTCCCGAACCATTCCAATCTGTTTAAGGTCCATGGCCACTGTTGAAATTGTAATGAACCATCCGCGATCTCGCATGCTGTCGACAATCTGCGTGTAGGTTTGCCCATCTGAGCGCAACTGGCCGACGAGTTTTCGGCGGCGCGCAATCTTGTCAAACCGGCTTTCGTTTTTGACAACAGAAACCTGTCCGCCATCGGCCATATAGGCATCGACTGCCGCGCGTTCCTCTTCGGTCAGTTGGTCAGTCATGATTGGGCCCTCCGGCAACGTTTCCGGCTGGCCGCAAACAACTGTCGGCGCTCCTCTTTGGTGATAGTCCTGATCTTTGCTTGCAACTCGTCGATCTGAGCCTCGCGTTCGCGCAATAGATCGAGAATATCTCCATGGACCTTTGCCTCTAGCCGCCGACCGTAGTCGTGCATGTTGACTTCGACGCTAATTTTCTCTCGAAAATTCATGCTTGCTCCTCCTCTGCCCACAGGTCGCCCTGCGGATTATTCTCATCACCAATCCTCGGAAGCGGTTCCGCTGGCCGATCCAATTTGACCAGCCCGTTGGCCAAGCGCGCCCGGGCGAGTGCGGCATATTCAGGGTTCAACTCGATCATGATGCAGGACAGGCGGTTTTTATGCGCAACCAGCCCGGTTGTGCCCGCGCCGCCGAACGGATCAAGGATCACATCACCTGGTCGGCAGGAAGCGTCTATACATCGCTGTACGAGTTCCGGCGGGAAGGTGGCGAAGTGCGCTTCTGTGAAAGGTGTGGTCGACATTTCCCAGACCTGCACCGCCGCTGGCTCGTAGTTTCTCAGGTTACGGCCTTCACACTTCGGCACATCGTCCAACTGCGTGTGGGTGTTTTCAGGCGTATGCCTGGGCGTGACAGCGCGGCCCTGGCGCGGGCCGCGCGCCTTCTTGAAACTTCCATGTGTGCCAGACCCCGTTTCCCAACTTTCGGGTATTTTTCTGTTCCCTCGGTCTTGTCTGTACCCCATGGTGGCGTTGTCTTGAGCACCGTTGACGTAGCACCCACCGCGAAACGTTGGGGCATCTTCATCGCTCGACCGCGCCTGTCGCACGGCCTCGTAGTTGTAGAAGTACCGCGCGGACTTCGTGAACATGTAGATCTTCTCGAACGCCACGGCAGGCCGGTCCTTGGCGCTGTCCGGCATTGCGTTCGGTTTGCCCCAGATGATCTCCGAGCGTATCCACCAGCCGTCTGCCTGCATCGCGATTGCAAAGCGCGCGGGCACCATGCAGAGGTCTTTGGGTTTGAAGTCCTCGCCTATGGTTGAGAACGGCTTATCGCGAAACACGCGATCGTCATGCCCGCCCCTTTTGACTTCAGCCGCCGCGCGCCCGTTTGGCGTGGTCGCATAGCAATCGCCGTAGTTGACCCAGCAAATGCCATCGTCTTTCAGGACGCGATGGATTTCACGAAACACCTTGATCATCGCATCTACATGGCGCCCAACGCTGGCCTCAAGGCCAAGCTGCCCCTCAACGCCATAATCTCGAAGACCCCAATACGGTGGGGATGTGATCACGACCGATACCGATTTATCCGGCATTTTTCTCAGTGTCTTGAGCGCGTCGCCCACCAGAATTGTGACGGTATGGTCGGAGTGATCCGTCATGCATCCATCTCCTTTTTCAGCTTTTTGAGGGCTTCCAATGTGTCGGCATAGTGCTGCCTGTAGCGCCCGCCGCGGCGGAGCTTGAGGCGGCTGTACAATTCGATGGTCTCGTCAAGACGGGAGAGCGGGTAGTTGGCAGACCAGACGGCGCCTTGCAGCGCGAAAGACTTACCATCGGGCAGACGCACGGCTTTCATCTGCGTCCTCCCTTCGCGCTTCTGTTCAGGGCGGCTATGATTTGTTGTGGGTCGCCTGTCTTATTCTCTGTTTCAATCTCACTCTCTGTCTTTGTCTCTTTCTCAATCTCTATCTTATCTCTTTGTATCGGTATGGCTTTCGATACCCCTATCGGTAGATCTATAGGGAGGGATATGTTGAGGGCTTCTTGAGACTCCGGCGGCAAGTCACTGAATGCCGCTTCCCAAGATGTGACGCCGATTTGTGCGCGATGTTCGACAAGCGCGGCGGCCAGCATGTTGAGCGCATCTGCGCGGTTCTCGATCTTGTTCCATGAAGCGACGCGGGCGATCATGGCTGCCGAAATACCAAAGAGAGTGTGGGTTCTGATCGGCGACATGACAGGCAACTCGCCCACCGATTTGAGGTATCCGGCAAGCGTCTTGCGGCTGCCGATCTCGTTGAACTCGAACCAGTTGCAGATCGCGACAATATCCTCATCGGGATCGTGCTTGATCAGGCCGACATCTGCGATCTCTCGTATGACACGATACGCTTCGTCGAGGTCGGCAATTCTGAGGTCCGCGGCCAGATAGGCAGCGGGCAAGTAGAAAGCTCCTATGGGCGGATTATGCCTGCATGTGAGCAGATACAGGTAGGCATATCGGCAGCGATCATCCGGCAGCGCGCGAAACCTGCGGCTCTGCCAGATGCCCTGACCGACCATCCTGAAGCGTCGCTTAGCCATGCGGAAAAAGTGTTAACAACGTCCATTGAATTTTTTTTACAGAATTCATATCTAACGCCCTGTATCCAAAGTTGTTTTGGAAGTTTCAGGAGGTTTTTTCCGAATATGATCGTTCGCGGCCATCCAATCGCGAAGTGCATCGACCTCCCTTTCCAGACGTTGGATCTTCCGTTGGTGAAACGCGGCCCAGGCGCCATATCCCAGCGCCCAGCCGCAAATCGTGGAGATCGAATAACCTGTTTTTTTCGAGAATGCCTTGAGGTCATCCATGATCGTAAGGATGGTCTTCGGCTGGCTCTCGGGTTGCTCGGGGTTGGTTTTTATACTGCTCATGAGGCGAGCAGTATAAAATTTTCAACAACTAGGCAATTGAAAATTTTCAACTTGGTAATGGTCGGTTTCTAGTTAGGATTGCAACACTATGAAGACATTCGTTGAATCATTTATTGAGCACGTTCGGGCAAGCGAAACTCCGATAGCGGAGTTGTCCCGGCGTACCGGCGTATCAAAATCGAAGATGGATGCGCTGATGAACAGGCGCGCAAAATCGACTACTGTCGATGATGCGATGAAAATCAGCAAGTTTTTCGGAAAGAGCGTGGAGGAGTTCTGTTCAACACCACCTGATCCGAAAATTCTGCAGATTATCAGTCTTGTGCAGAAGCTTTCACCTCAGGAGCGAGACTTGGTAGAGGGTCAGCTAAGAGGGCTTCGCGCTCTTCGCGATGCTCCAAGGAACAGACCTCACTGAGCCATTCCAACACTTCGTCCGCTTCTTCGTCGGACATGCCTTCGAACAATTCTATTTTCATATTCCCCACACTACGTTGTGCGTACCGAGCACCCAAATCAGTGTAATATTTTCAACATCACCGATTGACTATATAAAATTTTCAATTTACGCAAGGGTCGGTAAGTGCGATTTGACACTCACTGACCGCGGCCTTCCCCAAGTCCATCATGCGGTCGAGTTACATACTCTACAGTTATCACTTGTGGTCTGTGGAGTGGCTTTCAAGAGGTACCAGCATGCGCGGCCTGCAATCAAGGATTGACGAGATCGACAAGATAAACTCCCGTAGGTTTATCTCCTTAAGGCAGATCACACTGTACGTGCTGATATCCCTGTGCGTGTCTTCACTGACACCGGTTCTTTTTTTGTGGCTGGCGGGTTGAAAATATTCAACTATGCGTGAGCCAACTTCCCTTTCGACACTTCTTGAATGGTACAACGCGTGCATCGAGGGCGGTGTTCCGCCGAGGGTGTATGACGACGAGCCGCAATGCGGCTGGTTCAAGATGCGGTTCCGTAAAAACAGCCCATGGCAACCGTGTCGCATCTGGATGGATCAGGTTTGCGAAATCGACGAGCCTGGGCGTTTAGCTCAGCCAGAAGAATTGCGCGCAGAGGTGGCTGGGCGTCGTTGGGACCCGATCAAGCTTTGGACCTGGTATCATCCTCGTCCAATTCCGCGCGCGGACTACAACGCGCTGACAGCAACTCTGCGTCAGCAGAACACGTTTTTGAAGCCCGGTGACTACCGGGCGCCGGCGCGCCTGTGATCAAGCGCGCCACATACCGAGATGAGGTCGAGCAGATTGAGCAGACCTGCAGCACCAAGCGTCGCAGAACGACAGTGACTGCCAAGAACGCGACCCGAGGAGAGTCGCCACGCCCGCATGCGCCGAGGAGCCGAAAGCTGACGCGCATGCGGGCACCATTCACACCAATGCTGGAGCAGCGATATGCCTGAACCGAAGTTTCACAATATGACCGCCGCGGAAACAGCCGCGATGATGAATGGCCGAACGAAGATGGTTCATGACATTCTGATGGCCGCCGAGGCATCGGCACGGGAACACGACCTTCCGGCGCACATCGCAGTGACCGCCTTGGGCGATGCCTCTGCGAGTTTCGGAGCAGCTGTGGCAATGGAGGCTTCAAAGGAAGATAAAAACCCGCCGATAGCGGCGGAGGGTATGCTTGAATACCTCATCGCAGGATTCCGCCGCTCGTTCAGAAGCCGGGTGAAACACATGCTCAAGGCTGGGGGTTTCACCCACTAATGGCGGTTGCCCTTTCTAAAATGCAGGCCGAAGCGCGCGACTTTGCCCAGCGCTGGTTTAAGGCCGGTCAGGACCAAGTGTTTCGTATTTGGGGTTATGCTGGCACGGGCAAATCGACCAGCGCTCAGGCGATCGTATCTGCGACCGAGGCCGCGCCGTGCTATGGGGCTTACACCGGAAAGGCAGCCGCGGTTATGCGAAAGCACGGCTGCGAGGGAGCGGCCACGCTGCACAGCTTGATCTATGAGCCCCGGCAGCGACCGGATGGCGGGTTTGATTTCGAGGTCAATAAGGACGGGCCGCTCTCCGAGTGTGATCTGATTGTGGTCGATGAGGTCTCGATGGTGGACCGAGACATTGGAGAGGATCTGCTGTCCTTTAAAAAGCCGTTGCTCGTCCTGGGTGACCCCGAACAGTTGCCACCACCGAACGACAAAGGCGGGTACTTCACGCAGGCCGATCCTGACGTGTTCCTCACTGAGATACACCGTCAAGCAGAGGGCGATCCAATTGTCCGCCTGGCGACAGAGGCACGCTTAGGCCGCAGCCTGCCGATGGGGTGGATGGGCAAAAGCCGCGTCGTGCGTCGGAGCGACATGACAGGCGTCGAGATGATGAACAACATGGTTGATCACGACCAGGTTATTTCAGGGAAGCGCGATACCCGGGCTGCCATGAATTCGAACATGCGTCGCAAATTAGGTTTTCAGGGACTGTATCCACTTACGGGGGAGCGGCTTGTATGCCGCCGAAACAACCGCGACCTCGGTATCTACAACGGCGGATCGTTCACAGTCATGAGCGACGCGAAGGAAGTCCTCGACGAGGAAAAGGGGGAAACCTTTCTGCACTTCCTTGTGCGCAGCGAGGACGAGCCGGACCTCCTCTTGGAGGTTAAGGTGCATCCCTGCCACTTCCCCGGCGGTGGTGACAAGCCGCACTGGAAGACGCTCAGAGGCAGCGAAGAGTTTGAATACGGGTACGCGCTTACATGCCACCTGTCTCAGGGTAGTCAATGGCCCAGCGTGTTGATCAAGGATGAGAGCCATGTCTTTGGCCAAGACGCCAAACGGTGGCTTTACACGGCGATCACGCGCGCGTCCGAGCAAGTGACGGTGGTAATATGATAGACCGACAGGCGCTCATCCAGATCAGCGAAAGACGGTTGATCATCATCGACAAGGTGCTCGAGCGCGTCTTTGTTGACCCGGTGACAGGCTGCTGGATTTGGCAGGGGCCGACCTCGGGCGACGGCCGAGGGGGAGGTTACCCACGCATGCACCTCGACGGTCAGACGGTGGCGGTGCACCGCTTCATGTTCGTGTGCGTGCATGGGTTTGTTCCGGGCAAAAAGCAGATCGACCATACCTGCCGCAACCGGATGTGCGTGAACCCATATCCCGAGCACACCGAAATGGTGACACACAAGCAGAACCAAAAGCGCAGAGACAAAGCAATTCAGGAGGGCTCGCCATGAGCGACGAAGAAACTTACCGCGTTACCGCCAATGAGTTGCGCCAGTTCGTCGAACGGATTGAGCGCCTGGACGCGGAAAAGAAGGACCTGGCCGAGCAGCAGAAAGAGGTTTTGGCTGAGGCTAAGGCCCGCGGCTATGACACCAAAATTGTGCGGAAGCTCATTGCTCTGCGCAAACGCAACGCTGACGACATAGCCGAGGAGGAGGCGCTTCTCGATATGTACAAGCAGGCGTTGGGGATGAACTGATGGAGGAGTTCGTTCACATCGGCAAACTCGCAGAGCGGCTTGGTATCACGACACGCGCGCTGCGGTTCTACGAGTATAACGGCTTGCTGAAATCCCAGCGGTTGAGCGAGAAGGGACAATCGCGCAGGCTATACTCGCCTGAGATGTGTGAACGTGCCCGGCGGATCGTATTGGCGCGCAAGGCGGGCGTGTCCGTGGCGGCGATCTGCGACAACTACCCGCTCGAGCAACTTGACCTTGTGATCCCGCACCGTGTTTTCCTCGCCATGAAGGTTGAAAATATTCAACTTATTAAGGGATTGGGTGAGAAAAATACGATGATCGACCAGATTTGCTTCGGCAATCTGGAAAGGGAGGGCGTCTTCTGCGGACCGCCCGATGAAATCACATGACTGTGGACAAGGCCCGCCTCGAACGCGCCCGCAAGATGGCCGCTAACCTCACGCTGCTGAATGGAGCGTTCGCCCCGATATTTGATCGGTTGGACGAAGAGTATCAGGCGCTCAACAGCAGCCCGCTTGAACGAGCCCGGCGCGTGCTGGCGGAAGAGCAGCGGAGGGGCCTGCAATGAGCAAGATGAAATTCGAGGTGACGGGTAAGCCGCACGGCACCGATGCTGTCAAACACATCATTTTCGCCGCAAACCGCGTGGCGGCTTGGGACAAGTACCTGCGCGCCTACTCCAAACACGAGCCCGTCAAGGTGCAAATTGAACCGGCGCTTAGCCAACCTATCGAGGGAGAAAAGCAGTGACATCATTCAGCATAGAAGCAACCCGGCTGCGCCGCATGGTGAAGGCACTTGATCTGGTGGTCGAGCGGCGCAACACCATTCCGATCCTGGGCACTGTGCTCATTCGCGCCAAAGACAATGCCATCATTGCGACGGTCACGGATCTCGAGCAGGACATGATCATCACCGATGAGGCGGTGACCGAAGGGAAGAGCGAGTTCTGCATCAACCTGGATACGCTGAAACGCTTCGCATCCTTCGCAACCGGAGCAGTAGCCTTCACAATGGTTGAGACGCCGAAATCGTTTTCGGAGCACGCCGTCGAGATCACGGATTCCGATACATCACTGAGGGTCAACACGCTGTGGCCGGTGGTGGATTTCCCGGTGAACACGTGGACGAAACCGCAAGCGGTCTCCGCCCAGCGCTGGAAGATGTCACATGATCAGGCCAAGCGGCTCTTTGGCAATCTGCTGCATTGCATCAGCACGGAAGAGACCAGGTACTATCTGAACGGTGTGTTTCTGACGGCAAAGCCGGAGGCTAACACATTGCGCGCGGTCGCGACGGACGGCCACCGGCTGGGCGTGGTTGATACCGACATTCCGGTTGATAGTGATTTCGGTGCAATTGTGCCGCGCAAGTCGGTCAACCTGATTATGGCGATGTTCACCAAGGGTGGAAACGAACCCATCAGTGTGACTGTTAGCGATCTGCATTATCAGATCAAGGTGTCGGACGTGCTGCTTGCGGGCAAGCTGATCGACGGCAGGTTCCCGGACTACACGCGCGTCATTCCGAGTGGCGAGCCAAAAATGAGCGCTCACGTCAGTGCTGAGAGCGTGAAGCGGCTCAACGCTATGCTGACAGGCGGAAGATTTGCCAGAAGCGCTGTCGCGTTCGATTATGACACTCAGCGCTTGAACGGACAGTCTGCGGACTCCGAGTATGAGTTTTCGGTGCCGTTTCAGGGCACATCCGAAGTCAAGGGCCATCAGGGCTTCAACTTCCGCTTCCTATACGAGCAGTCGCGCGTCACGCCAGCGTTCACCATGAAAGCAGCGGGTGTCAATGATCCCGCCATCGTACAGGGTGAGGACCCTGATGCGATGTGGGTCATGATGCCGATGCGGGTTTGAGGCAGTGGTCGTATTTGCCTCGGATCAGTACGACAATCCGCCCGAGCCGTACTGCATGGCCTGTGATCGCAAGCCCGGTGACTTCTGCCCGAATTGTGACTGTGCGACATGCAGAGGGACCGGCTCTGTCAATCCCCTCACCTCGCCACCCGGAATGCTCTGCCTCGGTGTGGAGGACTGCCCACACTGCGACGGCTCGGGCGACAACATTTAAGGACCGAACATGACCAACAAACCCATCCTTTGCTTAGATTTCGATGGCGTCATTCACAGCTACACCAGCGGATGGCAGGGCGCTGATGTCGTGGCTGATCCACCCGTGCCCGGCGCAATTGAGTTCATCTGTGATGCAATCTCTCTGTTTGATGTGCATATCTTCTCATCGCGCTCCAACCAGCCGGGCGGCATAGAAGGCATGCAGGAGTGGTTGGCAGAGGCTTTGGCGAAATACTTCGATGATGCGCCGGCGGATTTCGAGAACTTCGCCCGCGAGGCCATCACATGGCCGACAAGCAAGCCGCCCGCCATGGTCACGATTGATGATCGCGCAATCACCTTCACCGGCGAGTTTCCCGATCCGCAAAGCCTCTTGGACTTCAAACCTTGGAACAAGAGGGGCTGAACTGATGCCAGGACGGAAAATCACTCAGAAGCAAATCGACCAGATCGCGAAGTTTCGCGAACGCGGATGGAGTGTGGCGCGAATTGCCGAGCACATGGGAATTTCCCGCGGCGCGGTGGACTGGAATTGCCTTAAGTTTGGCATTGAAAGCCCAAAGACTGAAGCCTTGGTGGCGGGCGAATACAACGGGCCAATGGTTTGCAAGAGAGGCAACCATGTCGTCCGCCGCTTCACCAAAGAAGAAGATGTCATTCTCATGGACATGGTGGAGAAAGGCGCCCGCCTGGTCGACATTGGCCAACGACTTGGGAGGCCAGGAAACTCCATTGGCGGGCACCTCATGACCCTCGCCCGGCGGGATGAGCGCCAACTTGCTCGCGACACGGGGGGCCAGTGATGGATCTCGTTACTTGGTACACGCTGTCCTTCGCCTGCATCGGTATCGGAGCAGATTGGGTTCTGGAGGGGATGATCCAAGATCAACGCTGCAATCAGGCCGCTGCTTACTGCTCTGCCATGAGCGGTTGCATCGACGCAGACATGACGCAGTGAGGGTCTATGCATGACATGGTGCCACCTCCCCGACACGGCCTCTCCCTCTGCGCAGGCGGCGGCGGACTTGACATGGGTCTTGAGCTTGCCGAGCCGGGCTTTGCCTCCGCCTGCTATGTCGAGATCGAAGAATACCCCCGCCAGTGCCTCATTGCCGCGCAGCGCGCCGGATACATGCGGCCCGCGCCGATCTGGGATGACCTTAGGACCTTCGACGCCAGACCATGGCGCGGACAGATCGACACTTTGCTCGCGGGCTACCCATGCCAGCCGTTTTCCCAAGCGGGACAGCGAAAAGGCGAGGATGATCCGCGCCACCTCTGGCCCGACATCGAGCGAATCGCGGGAGAGTTGGGAGACGGATTGCGTTGGTGCTTCTTTGAAAATGTCGCGGGCCACCTCTCCCTCGGCCTTGGAACCGTGGTCAACGACCTTCGAGAATTGGGTTTCAACGTTGCGGTTGGCCTATTCTCGGCGGAAGAAACAGGCGCGTCGCATGAAAGGCAGCGGGTTTTCATCGTGGCCTACCGCCCGAGCGTCGGAGAGCGAGAACCGGACAACCAAGAGTGTACCCAGTCACGGCAAGAGCCATGGAGAGGTTCTTGCGGGTGTTGCGGGGGACTTCATGATGAACTGGCCAACCCAGATGGCGGGAACGCCAGCCCAGAACGGCAACAGCGCGGCGGGCAACAACGATTTCACCCGCAAGGCCGAGGATCTGGCTCGGCAGATGTGGGGGACGCCGAAGGGGTCGGATGGTGCCAAGGGCGGACCGAACATGGCCTACAGTGCGGGCGGCACACCGCTACCAGCGCAGGCGGCGAACTGGACGACACCACAAGCACACGACGTGACCATGCGGGACAGCGGTCAGGTGCCGAGCAGTGCTGCGGGGAATGCTTGTCTGGCGCGGGATGCAGCGAACTGGCCGACGCCGGCCAGTCGGGATCACAAGGGCCAAAACTCTGCCGAGCATGCCGCGAAGGGCAAGGGGCATCTGGCCCAGCTGCCGAACTTTGTCGCCCATTGCTTCACCCGCCCGGCCCCAGCGACCTCGATGCCTGGTCCGGCGCCCTCGACCTCGCAGGACATTTGGCGCCGGCTCTATCGCTACGTGAGGTCCACGCATGGGCGCGCCGTAGGAGTATCGCGAACGCGCCCAAGTGGCACCACGCGGTCATTACATCGCCATCCCGACTGAAGGCTGGGCTTATGACGGCGAAACGATCTCCTTCGAGATCATGCTGCCGATGTTTTGAGGAGATGACTATGAAACCGACCGATATTGACCAGATCGCGACAGCTCTTGAAGGGACTGCGCTGACGTTGACCGGATGGTCAGAGCGAGAGGTTCAACTGAAACCTCAAACTGCACATGGCGCACTGATGGCAATCTCGAAACAGATGGCAGAAGTTGCTCAAAAACTGCGGGCGATGGTTCCCGTCACACCAGCAGCTCTTGCCGACGCCGAAATGGCTGAAACGCGCGCGCGCCACGCCGAAGCGATCGAGGCGTATTCGCAGCACTACAATCCGCGTGGTTTTTTCGGAAACCCTTATCTGGTGATCGACAACCGGTCGTTCGGGTTCAGTTGGAGCGTCGAGGAAGACACCGCGGAGGCGGACGCGCAGCACCGCGAGTGGTTTGGCATCATGGTCTGCGCTGCGCTTAAGACGTTGGTTGAGGAGCACCAGCCCAGCGCACGCCTCAGTGAAAACACGCTCTACTACCTGCGCGCCATCGCGAGGCGGATGGATGAGTTTCACAGCGCGCTCGACGGAATTGAGGGGCTGACTTTGGGTGGCGAAGCGTTCGCAGATGAGCGGGATTGGCTCAGCGATTTTATCGAGGCGCAAGAGCGCCAAGGTGACAGTGATGCTTAGCTGGTGGATCGCGTTCGGGGCTGGCGCACTCGCGGCCACGTGCCTGCTGTTCTTTGTGCTTCTGTGTGTCGTAGAGAAGACGGCTCGAGATCCGCGCAACGCACGTGCCCTTGAAACACTCAAGGTGGCGCGGCGGTTTCTCGAAACCATTCAGCACAGCCGCAGCCCTGAAAATGCCCGAGCCCTAGCCAAGACCGGGCTCGAACAAACTCGCATCTACAGCCTTGGTGACGATGATGCCTAGAGGGAAGATAAACTCGGAAGTCATCCCGCCAGGAATGTGTTTTGTGGGATGGAACAAGCTGGCTTTCACGACCGGTGCCGCAGTGGCGCGACTTAAGGAACTCCAAGAGGAGGCGCGGCTGAAAGGTGACTATGAGACAGCCGACAAACTGCGTCTCGTATGGATGCCCTTTCAGGACAGCATGTCTTATCTCGGCCTCAAATACACTGAGGAGGAAGACAAGTGAAACGCATTGCCTTTGCTACCGCTCTGGCCATGGCCGCGCCTAACATAGAAGCCGCAACGATGTCCGTGTTTCACCTGAACGACCCGGAAGCGCTTCACGTACATTGGGATGAAGCGACGGGCCGCGTGTCTTTCCGCAAGCCTGGCATCTACCTCGGTGACAAGATCGGCTGCGTGGAGCGACTCCAGTTCAACTACATCAGGCAAGATGGGTTCACACAGGTATTTGACGGCAAGTGCCGCGAAATCGCACCGATTGTCGAACCCATCTTTGCAAAGCATAACGGCATACTTATCCGGGGGGCTGGTCTCGTCCCCTTAACTCAAAGACATCCTGCGTGGCGTTCTGCCGTTTTGGTTTCATTAGCGCCAAGGGTGTCAGGGAGGAGTGGCTCACCAGACGAGCCGACCGTCACAGTACTGCCGCCGGCGGACCAACCCTTGGCGCCGGTTTGGTTGCCCGCGACATGGTTTTTTGTTGTCTCGGCGGTCGCATTTTTTCAACTCGTTCGGAGATTTCGATGAAATATTCCTACAGGTTCCGTGGAACCGCGCCCAACGCTTGGGCCAAGCGCATGCAGGATCACATCGACTGGTTTTTGGATGAGGTACTGCCGTGGCACAGCCGTGCGAGAGTCATTCGTCTTATCGGAGAGAGAGACGGTTTTGAAACCCTTTGGCGCGGTGAACTTCGGCGGCATCAAGAGTTGCAACGCCTGATGGGGAAAAACCTCCCCATGCCACCTTTGAGATCGGAGGTCACGCTTCAGGAGGTGGACTATGCGTTCGGGAAGGAAGTGACGCTTCGGATTGAGGTCGACCCCAAATACATCAAGCATCGCATGACTGCTGCGGATCTCCGCCGCTATGGCGATGACGCATTTCCGCTGATGCTGGAAGCCTTTGCCGTGCATTTTCATGAGACGGTTGTCCATGACATATGGGCCGAGATCGAAGAGCAACTGGTCAGGGTTGCCCGCCTTGAGGCGAGGGCAGCGCGATGAGCGATCTGCGCGTCCTTTCCGGCGATGGGAAGACAACCACCGAAACCACGAACGAGCTTTGCCAGGCGATCGAGGATACCGTTTACAGCTTTGCGGGTCGCGGGGTGACGGTTGCTGCGGCCATAGGGGTGTTGGAGATCGCGAAGCAGGAAATCTTGGAGGAACAATCATGACGCAAGCATATCCTCTGCAATGGCCAACTGGCAGGCCGCGGACTAAGACCCGGGTCAAGTCGAAGTTTCGGGTCAAACCTGCGACCGCTTATTCGGAGATGATGAGCGAGCTAAGCCGGTTCGATGTTCAGAACGTGGTGGTCAGTTCAAACATCCCCCTGCGCCGCGATGGCACGCCATACCGCGACGGGTTGACCGATCCGCTCGAAGATCCCGGCGTGTGTGTGTTCTTTATCCGCAAGAAACGTCAGGTCTCGATCCCCTGCGACACCTTCAAATATCCGTGGGAGAACATTCGGGCCATAGGGACAGCCGTCGAATGTTTCCGCACCATGGAGCGGATGGGTGCCACACAGGTGCTGGATCAAGCATTCGAAGGGTTCACCGCGCTTCCGCCTCCAGATGCTGAGTTTGAGAGCGATGAAGCGTGGTGGACGGTTCTGGGCGTATCCACTGCGGCAGACATGGTTGAGGTGAAGAAAGCCTTTAAGCAGCGCTATGAGGACGCTTCTAGGCGCGGAGACACGGAACTGCAGCGCAAGCTGCTGTGGGCAAAAGAGCAGGCGGGGGTTTGAGGATGAACGACGGTTTGTTCGTACCCGGCGCATGGCAGTGTCAGAAATGCGATTTTCGCTTGATGAAAAACATCCTCTCTGCGACCACGGGTGACGTGCACGCAGACACCTCTACACCCGAGAACTGCGCCAACTGTGATGTGCCGCTCTGGCGCGTGACTTGGGAAGCAGATTGTCGTGAGGCGTGGCAGCACCTTGAAGAGGAGATGGAGAAAACTCGTCGGCTCACGAAGGTGCTCAAAGAGATTGCCTACTGGCGGCGCGACGCGCATGCACATGACGACGATTGCGGGCACTTTCGGCGGTCGTTTGGGGGCGGCGACGTGGCGCAGATTGAGCGGATTGCACGGGCGGCTATAGACCCGCTATGAACATGCGCCAGTACAAAAAGGCAGCCAAACGGGCCATGGAAATTCTCATTCTTGAGTTTGGTTGCAAGCGCAGCGACTTCTGGTCTCCGCCTAAAAGCGAGAGAGGCGAGCATGAATTGCAGACTTCGCTAGTGGTGGAAGGCAAGTGCCCTATCTGGGGCATACCTCATTGCCCAGGGATTCCGTCCTACTTGCCAGAAAAAGTGGATTATTGGGGTGAAGCGAACGAACCACAGTGTTGTGTTGATGTTTTGCGAGAGATGATGTTTTGGAGTGTTTGCGGTGCTTCTTACGCACGGCGGCAGAGTCGCCGATAGAGCGGTTAGATACTAACTACGGCTCAAAGCGCCACCGGCTTCAACACTTCCCGCACCTTCTCCAGTGCCACCTCGCCATAGCGGTCCTCGGTCAGACGGTGGCCGAACACGTCGCGCCGGATTCTATCGTCAACGTCTGCCTCGATCATGCGCGACTGAAAACTGTGACGCAGGCTGTAGCAAACGTGATCCTCGGTTTCGAGTAGTTTGTTCTCGCGCAGGAACTTGGTCAGGGTGGACGAAACGTTGGCCTTTTCGAAGTACCGCGGAAATCCGTCTGGGCACTCTTTGAACGCCTCAAGGCTGACGCCCAAGAGTGGTATCAGACGACGCGCATGGCGGGTCTTCAGGGTGCGTCCGATGGGCTCAATGCTGATGTGAGGCACGTCATGATCCAGCACAATCTGATCAGGGCCAAGCACGCAGGCTTCGGACGGCCGATATCCGGTGTTGATCATCCCAAGCAGTATGACGCGCGCCTGCGTGTTTAGCCCTTTCAAGGCACCCGGCGCAAGGATCTTGTCCCGTATCCAACTGGTTGAGAAAGCAGGCCGTGTGCGCGCCTCGCCCTCTGATATGGACAACTCCTCGAACGGAAGGTTGAGTTTCAACCGCTTCTTTCTGTTGATGAGCCGGATCACCGCGCAGAAGTGGATCAAATCCTTGTTGGCGGTGTTTGACGTCACGATCCCGGCTACCACCCTATCCATCAGCCACTCTCTGAAATCCAGCATCATGTCGCGCGTGATCTCAGACAGATCGGGATTGCCGCATACCTTGATGAAGTTTTTGAAGGCCTTCTTGCGCGGGTTGCGCCAGCGGCGTACCTGGTCCTCGCTTTTCCCAAGGATGAGATCACGGGCGAGGGGCCAGTATTCTTCGAGGGCCTTGGACACTTTTAAAGTCGGCTTTTCGACGATGCCCAGCAACGCTTCGGCATCGCGCAGGTTCGGCTTACCCGACCCATCGTGTGCCCGCTCGACCCGCTCTATGATCTGCTCGAGGGGCAACTGGCGCGCCTGCTCAATCGGCAGGTAGTCGAAGCCATAGGACTTTGCAAGATCCCGGGCCGCGTTGTAGCGCGCCTCTGCCTGACTGGTGTCTCCGGCGAGCCGCGCTTCCCAGCTTTTCATCACATTGTCCCAGACGCCCGGTGCTTTCTTGCGCGCTTCGGTCAGGCTGTCGGTGTGCAGGCTTATCCAGAGAAGTTTCCGATGCTCGACACTTTCGTATCTTTTGGGCCGCCGCCGGACGATGAAATAGCTGCCCGTTTCAAGGCCGTCAGGCCCCTTTTTTCGTTGTAGTTTCACACGATTCTGCCTGCTGTTTTGTCTAGCGCTATGTTTAGAATAATGTTTAGAATTAGCAACCTTTTGGCGTAAGAGCTAAGCTAGTATTTTTGCAATATTCTTTAATATCAAAGCGCTAAGCCCAGCGCTGGGCGTGAAGTAAAACGGACTGTCGCTCCGCCATCACCCCTTCAGAGGCGCAAAAATCCCCTAACACACTGAAAGGTAATGTGGTTTTTGGGGTTCGAAGTCCCTCTTTTCGGCAGTAGCGCAGACGCTCGTCAAAGGTGAGTTTGAGCACTGTTCTGCGCAGGGTAAGATCACCATTCTTCCATATTTTCCAAGGGCTTGAGAGGAATCGGCACGCGAGTTCGAACATCTCCTCGAAGCTGCGCTGTGGCTTGCCACCATTCTGCAGTTTTTCATCCAAAAGCAGCTTTTCCTTTTCCAAAGCATCGATCTTGGCTTCATAGGCCGAAACGACGCGCGGGTTGGAGCTCTCAACAATCCGGTCGAGCAAGGCATCGGTCTGCGTCTCAATCTCGCAGAGCTTGCGTTTCAGCGCCTTGAACGTCGCTTTGACCTGCTGGCCCCGTAAATCCCAAGCGTGACTGAGCATGTCGCGCAGCAAGGCTGTACCACTCTCAGAGGGCTGTATGCTGTGCAGAGCGGCCTCAAAGGCCCCTTCGACATCATCGCGCTTGATCGACTTGCGATAGCTCTCACAGCCTTTGGTGAAGCAGGAATAGTACGGATGGCGCTTTCCTGTTTTGCTCTTGGACCAGCAGGCGGTCATCGGATTGCCGCAGCAATCGCACAGCACAAATCCCCGCAGAGGAAAGTCCGCATTCAAATCAGGCCGCGCGGCAGCTTTCGGTTTGGCATTCAAACGGGATTGGATCGCCTCAAAGGTCTGCAAGCTGATCAACCCTTCATGATGTCCTTTGCGCAAGGAGACATCCCAGTTTGGGAACTCGATATAGCCTGCGTAGTGCGGACGATTGAGTATGCGGTTCACGGTTTCATTCGTAACATGCCCATAGCGGGTTTTGGGGAAGTCTGGCTGGCTTTCGAGGAAGCGCTTGACCTCAGCCTGCGTCTCAAAGCGACCAGAGGCGAAGCCCTCTAAGGCTTCTTGCACGATTGATGCCAGCGGTTCGTCTCGCACCAGCAATTTGCCATGCGCTTTGACCTTCTCATACTTGAAGCCAACGGGGGCATGAGAGACCCAGTAGCCATTCATCACGCGCGCGCGCATGCGGTTCTTGGTTTGCTCTCCGTTTTTCTGGCGCTGGTGCTGCGAGACGGAGGCCAAGAGGTTCTCGACAAGGATGGAGTCGGAATCCTCCCCGAAGGTTAAGGAAGGGCTTTCCAACTTGCCGCCCATATCTTCCAGCGTCCGGCGCAGGGCCCAATGACTTTCGATATCGCGCGCAAGCCTGGAGATATCGTCAATCACAACGACAACAGGGTCTTTCTGAGCCTTGATGTAGCTGAGCATGGCATTGAAAGACGGCCTGTCCGCCACGCCGCCAGAAACGGCGCGCTCATAGAAGCTCTCAATAACAGCATAGCCTTTGCGGGTGGCGTACTCGCGGCAGCGCGTTTCTTGAGATTCCAGCCCATGGCCCTCTTCCACTTGCGCGACCGAACTGACGCGGCAGTAGGTTATGGCGTTCTGGCTCATGACTGGACCTCCTCTTTATGGCTGCTTTGAAACGCGTCTGAGAGTACCATGTTTTGCAGCAAAGACTCAGTTATTTCAGCGCTTTGCGAGGTTTTTCCACAAGCGGTTTGCTCGGGAGAGAGGCCGTATCCGATATCGGCAAATGTACAGGCAATATCCCAGTAAAGCTGGAGGTATTCTGCCTGTTTATCCGGGCTCATCCCACTGTCTTTGAGATGATGCGCAAAGATCATCAGATCGACGCCGAGCGCGGGAATGTTGGCTTCTGATGTCTCTTGGGTTGGGGGTGAATGTTGTGTTTCGGTGGTTGGTGGTCCTTTGGTTGTTGTCACTGGTTTTCTTTCGGTTGGGGTTAGCGTTGGTTCATATGTTCGATATCCTTTCATGTGAGAACATAAGTAGAACAAAATACATGTTCCGCCCGTTCAAAGCAAGAATATTTTCCTATTTTTAATGTGTTAGCGGTGGCGCTGACTGGAGGGATCGTGTCCTGAACCCGACGCGCCGCGCAGCTTTTCAAAGGCTTTACGGCCTTGATCGTGTCCGCTTTGGCCTTGGGTCTGCGTTTGAGACTGCTTGTGCTCTTGGCGCAATTCATTTGTACGATGGTATGCACTGCGTGACAGCTCGCCCAGACGTAGCATGTCCGTACCGGAATAGCTCTGACTGTCATGCCATTGGCCCTGATCATCCCGCCATGTCCGCACAAATGTGGTGGAATAGCTCACGCCGTTTTCCCCTTCATTGCGCCAGATCGAGGCTTTGAGGTTGTCATCACGCAACGTGTCAACTGGGCGGTTGGGTGCGGGTTCTTCTTTTGGCTGCGCATAATGCGCCATCGGCGATGGTCCTTGCCCGCCGTTTTGTCCATTATCTTGCATGAGGTTCCTTTCTGTTTTGGGGGATGGGTTAACGGGTATGATTGCGCGCAACGTGACGGGTTTGCTCCGGCTGGCTGCGCGCTTTCTCAAAGTCTTCTTGCGCCATGGGCTGCTGTTTTGGCGGCGGATCTTTGTATTCTTTCTCGGTCATCGTGCGCATGCCTTGCGTGGCGTGCCGATCTTCCTTCGCCTGCAGGTGATGGAACTTCGCGCGATCCACAGACTGCGCATGCGGCAGGTCCGCATGCATATCCAACTGGGCCGTCGGCATATGGCTCATGCGCTGCTGGCGAAAACTGTCATAGTCTTTCACCAGATCGACAGGCTGCCGCGCTTCATGCGTTTGCTCAAAACTCTTTCCCGCATCGGGCGCGCGGTCCGGGCTTTGCATGTCGCGCCCAGTCGCCGGAACCTGTCCGGGCAGGTCCGCCTTGTTGTTATGCGTGAATGATCCCGGATCGTGGTTGAGATCGCCGGATTTGCCGTCGGTCGTCTCAGACATGGATTATCTCCCAATATAGCTCCATAGGCCGTCTTGATATTGCGGAAGGTGAGCAAAGCGCTCAGGCACTGGTGCAGTAATCACAGGCCGCCAGCGTGTGCCGAAGAGCGTCTTGATTTGAACTCTATCGGTGGGCGGAAAAAACGGATTGGGATGGTAGCGATGCGCAAACATCCGCTCTTCAAAATACCGCCTTTTCTCCGCGAGGATCGGATAACGCACCCCATCAGCAAAGACGTAAGCGGCGTTCTCAGGCCCATGCAGGATTTCATCCGGCGTACGCAGCAAGCGGCGTTCTTTGCTCTGATACTCGGAGGCAAAGGCCAGTTGCGCCTTGCGTGCATTGAGCTCAAACGGGTCCGCGCCATTCATCAGCCCATGCAGTAGGTCTTTTCTGCGCGCGGCAGCCTCGCCTTGATGCAGCGCATGATTATAGTGCAGCGTTTGCATGCCGAGCCTGTCAGACACACGCTTGGCATCATCAAAGTCGCGGATAGAGAAATAGACTTGTAAAGCCGCACCGGACGTCAGGATCGCACGCCCATCTGAACCCAGATTGTCCATCTGGTGCGAAGACTGGAAAACGGCGAAGAGTGTAATCCCGAGGCCCGATCCCATCGTAAAGAGCTCAATCATGAGGGGAAACGCGCCGATGTTGCCGCATTCGTCCAGGCTCCAGAATTGACGCGGCGCATCTGGGCGCTTTGCTTTTTCAAGCATCGCGCCGACAAAAAAGCAGCGCAAAATTGGTGCCCAGTGGGACACCGATTGCAGCGGTGGCATCAGATAGACTTGATAGAACTGATCGCTCCGGCAAAGCTGATCCAGCGTAAAATCGAAGGGTGCGCTCAGGCTTGCCCGCAATCTGGGGTCAGAGAGCGGCCCAACTGCGCGGAGCATTTCGCCTAAAATTCCCATCGCGCCGGAACCGTCATTGTCTTTCTTCAAGACAGCGGCCAATTCTTCTTCAACGCGGAAGGCGATGTCATAGCCGGAACTGTGAAGCGCATAGGCCGTATCCAACCAACGCTCGCCCGCTGCTGCCAGATCATTCACAGCATCATACAAATCTGGCAGGGTGAGCACGCCGTTTTTGACGGCGAGCCCGACCATGATCCCGGTAAGTTGCTGTTGTGCGCGGTCCTCAAAATACGGGTTCTTTGAGCCCGGCGTTCTCGGGCATAGGTTTCTTGCGAACACAGCGGCGTCTGCAACGAGGTTTGGGTTGTCTTTGTTCAGTCCGCCCACCGGATTCACACGGTGTTGTGGTAGTCCGTGCATTCCTGTTGCGTTCCAGTAAATGCAAGCTTTGCCGTCCGGCGTTTGGTCACGTGCTACCGCTGCGCCCTCTCCCTTAGGACAAAGGATAAGGGACGTCGTGTTCGGCATAATCCCGTAAAGTTGCTGGGGTAGGACCACCCCAACGCCTTTCCCTCCGCGCGCCCCAGCCACGACGAGAACCCCGCCGCGATTGATGTCAAACCACAAAGGACGGCCCGCGTAGGTAAGGCAGTACATGGAGGCTTCGGTTTGCCGGAACATCCCCGCGCGGGCGATTTCCGCGCGGGTGGCAAACTTCGCTGAGCCATGGGCATGGCGCGCGTCATCATAGGCCATGACCAATCCTTTCAGTCGAACACGACTTCGGGAATGTCGACTTTGATACCAGCATCGCAGCCGGGTTCGCCGGGACCGCAAAACTCTTTCTCTTCTTCTGCCAACAGCACGATGAGGCCGAAGATTGTGATGCAAAGTGCTACAATGAACGACCCTGAACCTTGGCTGCCTTGGTTCGACTTAATCGGCTGCATGATGTAGCCGTCATTGTCATTTTTATTGCCGCCAAACATGGGCAAACTCCTTTTATATGATGTGAGGTTACAGCCAGCGCGCGAAGAAGCGGCTGGTGAGCGCGAGTGCGATGGCTGAGCTCAGAAACCGGGTCAGCACAAAAATGATCGCGAGCAACAGCACGCCCCAAGCCACCGATACGGCCACCGCCAGAGTGCTTGTTTCCGCAATGGCGTAATGCGTGGCCGTGTAGGTTTTGATGTGTGGAATACTGGCGCTGTACGATGGAGGCGTCAGGAAAAACGCCGCCGTGCACGCCCCGACTATCGCGCAGGCGTCAATGGATTTGGTCAAGGGGGACGACCCCATCTGACCGGATGGGTGATTGTGATACATGGGTGTATCCTTGTTTTGGACGCAAAGCGACAGGCCGCAGACCAACGCTCTGCGTTATGAGGTGTGGACTTGGGGAGGTGTCTGCGCAGGCGACCCCACGCAGGCTAGGCTAAGAACGCCCGACTAGGCTTTCGCGTTCTTGCTATAATCTGGATTTTTCACGGTTGGCCAACAAGCGCTCACAGCAAATGCCAAGCCAATGCCAACCGCGCCCCAGAATGCATTTTCATCGGGACTTTGGAGCCACATGCGGTGCGCGACATACATGAAGAAATATGAAGCCAGAATCTTGACAAATCTCTGCCCTGCGGGCTGATCGATCCTTTTTTTTGGAAGCTTTTGCGCAGGGGGCGCGTTGACGTAGCCGGGATGTGGCTGCGCGTGTGTATATTGCCCCTGAAATGGGGTTTGATCTTGCTGGTCCATTTTTGTGCCCTCTTGATGGACACCGCTACGGATGCTAAATGCTCATTGTGTGTTGGAGTACCAATCCAACGCACAACATCCAGCGCCGTTCACGGCGATTGGGTTTTCACAGAAGCCGTTCATGCTAACCGCGTGAGCGGCTTTTATGTTTGGCTGATACGATGATATTTAAGGACGTCCGTAAAATCAAGCCCTTTTAATCGGGCTCGGATTCTTCGCTATGCGAAGGTTGAAATGATGGGTATTTCGACAGGACCTCATCAAGCTTTTCAGTAACCCAACTTGTTCTATCCAAACCATCCAAGGCGGCGGCAGCGTCAATACGAGCCAAAAATTCTGGTTGGAACCTAAGCGTTACTTTTTTCTTATCTCGATTTTCTTCGGCTTGAGACCCTAGTTCTGGAAATGGTAGTTCCTCAGTCGCTCGATATGTCTTTTTCTTCAATGGCTCCTCGTTATCGTTCAAATCACGTCTCAAACGCTTGAGAATAGCACCATCTTCGGGAATTTGTCCATCTTTTCCTGTAGTTACATCTTTTGAGCCGCTAGGATACTCGGTGATTTCCACATCATCACCGCGCCGATGGCGCTCGCGAATGACCTGTGACGTCAGCCGGTCCGTCTTGCTTTTTTTCCCTTTTTTTACCACGCGAGTCCCCTCGGCCAATGTAACCAACCCTACTGAGCAACGACCGACTACAAGAACTTTGCCATTGCTCTTGCCGTGAAGAACGCCAAGATTGAGTCAAAAGTTAGTGTTACAGCGGATGTTTATCATGGCTCAGGCCCGCAGATTAGTCATTGAAGCGCCGAGAGGCAAATTTTTGAACCAGGTCTTGCATTACGTCGAGAAAAACCATGCCGAACTGGCCGAACCGGGTCATTGTCGCAAGGAGCACGGCGTAGCGCGCGGTCTTGGTGATGGGATGAAACCGGTCCTGAAGCTAACCATCGTTGCAGTAGACGACGGAGAAGGAAACCCAGCACCTGCGATGATCGAAATCGAAGAATACGCAAAAACCTTAGGGTTCATTTGTCATATGCAGATCACCGAGATGGATGTTAGTGACCCTGACGAGTAGAAGGAGCGGCCATGACCCGTGCATGGAGCGTTGATTTTGCGAACCTTATATTGCTCCTTTATACCAGCGCTCTGTTCGCGATGCTTTACCCAAAGAGCGTATGGATTGCAGCTTCACTAGGGTTGGTCACAACAGCAGCTTTTGTGTACCTGTTTTCGATCAAGCCAACGCGTGAGTCGAACAGCTTTGATTTGCACCACCCGGACCTGAGACTAACGAGGCTGGAATTTAGAACACATCCTTCGTTTAGCTTTTTCGCCGCGAAGAGTAAGCGTCGAAATCTCATCATGGTGCCTGAATGGCGCGCTGACTTCGAGATCAGCGAGAACGAGCCAATGATTTTCCACGAGTTTGCTCATCTTAAGCGAGGAGATACCTTCGCTTTTGTCTGGCTGTATCCCTTTGTCGCGGTCTTCTCGGTCTGCTTTATCCTTTTGGCTACTGGACTGCTTGGTGAAGCCCCTAGTCTTCACTTAGTGCAGTTCATAGGAAGCCTATCTGGCGATCCTGATGGGTCGATGGAAGAGATTGTCGTTGCAGTTATCTTATTGCCAACTTTTGCGCTCATCCAAATGCTGTTGCTGATGCGTGACCGGGAGTACGGAGCAGACCGCTACGCGTTTCGACTTTTGGGTGAACGATATTCAGGATTCATCGCAAACGCAGCGAAATCAGAAGAAACAGACTATCAAGATCGGTCTCTCAAAGACCATTGGAGAACTCTTGTTGATAGCATTCTGCACCCAACATTTGGCCAAAGACGTGAAGCGCTAAAAAATCCATTTTCTTACACTGAACTTCTAGGTGTTTGGTCCGGTCTGCACTTCTCGGCAATTCTGACGTTCTCGATCATTGTATGCGCGATCCTCACTCTCGAAGTGATAGTCAGATCGCACGGAGGTCTTGGTATAGATTTCTTTGATTTAGCGACTCAGCAACAGATGAGTGTTTTCATTTTGACCTTAACCGCCGGGCCGCTCTTTGTCGCCATACTGTCACATGGCAGTCTGGTCGTGAGAAACACCGTTGTTGAGCTTGGACCGAAAAGGTCGTGTTTGCGTCTCTTGCCGCACCTTTTAGCAACTTCCTTCTCATTTTTTTTTATAGCTCTTCTTATCAATTTTGCCTCTGATGGAAACGTTCGCGCCGAAGAGGGGTGGAACTTTGACTTTAGGCGCACAGCAACCGCCACTGCCATTTTCTTTTTTCTGCTTTGGGCGTTTTGGTCCCGCTTCGCAAAACCTGTCGAGAAAAACCGGTTGGCCTTTCTTTTTCACGGTGCTCTTGCGGTCGTGGCGGCGGTGCTCGCCAATGTCATCACTCTGGTTACTGTACCAAGCATACAATGACGTGTTCGACGTCGCTGTCTTGGACTGATGCAGATCAATTCGATATTTCACTCCAATCGCCAATATCCAGCTCTTTGCCGTTCGGGCGCAGTAGAACAGTCGTGACTAGGTCGACCTTATCAGCGGTGAGTTTTCCTATGTTTTGGCTAAAAAAAACCGTTCCCTTTTGCATGCAATCGAACAAATAGCCGGTTTCGGCGTCCGACCCTGAAAGCGCCTCAGGTATCGAGACAGCAAACTTAAGGGCGTCAAAGTCGGCCCAAAAACCAAACCCGCCTTCACACGATATACCTTCGTTATAGCCCGCCTTTTTAACAAAGGCGGGGACTTCAGATGACGATTGCGCCAAAGCACTGCCAAGAGACAAGAGGCTCGCAAAACTGGCAACCAAACCAACCTGCGTGACCAACTTGTGACAGGTGAACTTGGAAAAAGATACCGCAAAATGATTTGCAAGCATCAACCGATCCACTCAACAAGAGACTGAAAGTTATTCACTGAATTTTCCGCCATTCGGTCCGAACAAGTCGATTTGCAGCTCTCTCGCGTCAACAACTTGGCCTGACAAAACAGCTTGCTGTAGTACTGGCGCTAGATGCAGGGCGACACAGTCTCGCATGGCTGTCTTGTTGCCACCAATTTCAGCAATCCCTACATCGGAAACCAAGGCGAACCTTGGCGTTTTGGGATCAATCCAAACAGAAAACGGGCCTTCGCAGTCCTTGTGTTCAGTATAGCTTCGATCGAGAAAAGAAGGCCGCGCACCTCTTTCACCGGCGAACAAAGACGAAGCACATAGCCCAATCACACCCAGTACAAGAAAAAATATTCGCACCTCGGGTTCTCCGTGTAAGTGTACCAGTATCACGCTATGCGAGTGGTCTTCGGTTTCCAACCTAAATTTGGTAATGCAGGGATTTCAGGGATTCATTGCGCGATTGATGCCCAAAGATTGGTAATACCGCTATTCAAAAGCTAGCCTTTGTTCAAAGATTAATTTCCCTGTTGGTCCGTAGAGCTTGAACTCAACGTCATCCAAGGGCCGTCCTTCCAGCCGTGCATCAATCGCGTTGGGGCTGATCTTGATCACGGTTTCACCGCCTTCAACGCATGTGTTGATATCCGGGATAGCTGCCGACAGATCAAAGTCCATGGTCTTCGCGATTACGGCAATTCGTCCAGCATTGGGATCAACCCAGCCGAAGAACGGCTCTGGGCATCCCAACTCAAACAAGTAACCAGAGTCCAGAAACGGAGGCGCAGCGGGTGGCGTCTCTGCCAGCGCCAAGGGCGCTGCAGAAACCAAACCAAGCAATAGGAATATACGCTTCATGTCTTTTCACTCCCCTCGCTGGCGCCGCGCGACCCAACCAAGACCGAGCATGCCAGCCAGCATCAGCGGCAGTGACGCTGGTAGAGGAATGGGAGCAAGCGGATCAGTTACATCACCGCTATCACCCGTGATCGAAAACTCACCCGCCCCAAAGAACAACTCTGTGTCCACGAACCCGCGAGCGTCCGACACTGTGATCACGCCACCGAGTAGGTCGAAATCGTTATCAAGACCGCCGACCGCACCGGAGAGCAAAGTGTTCGGATCATTGAAGATGTAGTCACCGCTTCCTGTCGCGCTGATCCCGAATGTAAATGATGCCGGAAGGAGCGCCCCAAGCGCACCGCTCCAGCCATCGGTCAACGCTGGAAGAAGGTGCGATGTAACCGTCAAGCCTTGCTGGTTTGATCCCTGAATTTGGTTGACCTGCGCGACATCAACCGTCGGCAAGGACGTTGGGCTCGGAAGACCCTGAACTGCGGATGGCTCGTAAAGGATGTTTCCAAACTCCGTAGTCAGTGAGAACGACGTGAGCGCTGTCGTGATCGTGCCAAAGTCAAAGAACCGTCCAACGCCGGGGTCTGGGTTGCCGTCCGCGAAGTCGGCGTCGAACACCAGTTCCGCGATGTAGGCGCTGCCGGGCGTGTAAATGACCGACCCGTCTGATCCATCCGTGGAGCCATTGACGGTGAGTGTGACAGTTGAAGCGAAAAGCGGCGCGCTCAGCAGCGAACAAGCAACCGCTGCGGGCAGAAAAATTCGAGACGTCATTGAAGCACTCCTTAAGGCTGAGAGGAAATTTTTTCTGATAAGTTGGCAACCGTTGCTAGCTGTGGCTTGTGGCCTAGGAATGTTGCAGAAAGTGATCACTGCTGCGTTGCAACGCGTTGACATCAAGCCATTTTCCATACAATCCTAACTTATCAGAAAAAGATCATATTGAGATTGACGGCAGATTTTTGAGTCTGTTCAATGGCTTACATGATCGCCAAATCCGCCCCGAAACAGCCGCGCAATGTCAACCACCCAAAGAAGGGCGCGAGCATAAAAGTTGAGCCGATCAGACGGCTGGAAGACATCGCCGCGATTAAATCCCGCCTAAGTGGAAATCCGCGCGACCTTTGCCTCTTCACCTTTGGAATCAACACCGGCTACCGCGCAGGAGAGATTCTCACACTGACGGTTGGACAGGTCAGCCATCTCAAGGCCGGGGACAGGCTAGAGATCAAACAGAGTAAGGTCGGCAAGTATCGCTCCGTCACAGTCAATGGCGCTGTTGTCGCTGCGCTGGAAAACTGGCTACACGAACATCCGAACCCGGCGAATGATGCACCGCTCTTCATATCCCGGACTGGGAAGAAAGCCCTCAAGGTGTCATCGGTGAATGCCATGATCAAAAGCTGGTGCGCTGACATCGGCCTGCAAGGCAACTACGGCACCCACACCATGCGCAAGACCTGGGGCTACCACCAGCGCGTCCAGCAAAACCGACCCATACCACTCCTCATGGTCGCCTTTGGCCACACCACTCAGGCCCAGACGCTCGACTACCTCTGCATTCAGGATAGCGAGATCGAAAGCCTCTACGATCTGGAGCTGTAGGTCTCTTATCTTAAAATGGCGAGCACTTGCCCCGTAAATGCATCGTAACCAGTTGCTTTGTATTTGAAATTCTGTACGCTTGTCAGTCTGATGCGGAGGATTGATGACAGCAAAAACAAAATCAGAAAGGTTTCGCAGGCTAATTTCACACGGCTTCTTTGCGCCAGAGCTACCACCATGCTTTGTGTCGGAAGACTTGGCTAAGTACCGGCAATCTGTCTGGAAAGCTATAAATTTAATTCCCCCGAAAAAGAAGGGAGGCTCTCCTCCAATACAAAAGTATGTTTCGGAACCATGTTCTTTTTACTTTCCGCGATATGGGCGTGATGATCGTAAGCATGGAGTGATCAATCCCGTTTCATACTTGGCTATTGCACACACCGTATCCGAGAATTTTGTTGCTTTGAGAAATGCCGCGAAAAAGTCCAAACTGTCAGCATCGCCGCCAGTTTTTGATTGGACGGGTGAGCGCGCTGTCTTAAGACCAAGTATTGATATGCGAGACGATTTTCGAGTGGATCTATCGTCGCGGGTCGAAGAGTACTCAGTAGCAGATATAAGAGCCTTTTTTCATTCGATCTACACGCACGCGATTCCTTGGGCAATCCATGGTAAAAAGTGGGCAAAGAAGAACAGATCTCTAGCTAACTTTGGAAACCTCTTAGATCTGTATTGCCGGAATGCACAAGACGGTCAGACTATTGGATTGCCTGTTGGGCCTGATACTTCTCGCCTCATCGCTGAGGTGATCGCGTCCGCTGTTGATGAACAACTTCGCACTACGCTCAAGATAAGCGGACAAGATGCATCAAGATACGTGGATGACTACACCGTTGGATCGATAGAAGGGGTTTCGGGAACGGCATCCATTGCTGCCTTGAGGCAGGCCGTATCAACATTCGAGCTTGAGTTAAACAACGACAAATCTGAAGTAGTGCCCACGTCAGTCCGGCAAGGCTCCGGTTGGAAGCAAGCAATAAGAGCCCATATTCCTAGAGGCAACTACAATCATGATTCATTTCAGCGGTTCTTCTATGAAGTCGGACGGGTCTGTAGCGAACAGCCAGACATCAACATCGAGAAGTTTGCTTATCAGAATGCGAGGTCTGCTTTTGTAAGCGCTGATGATTGGAAAAAAGTGCAGAGCGCCTTGATAAGCGCCTACCGGCGCAATCCAAGCCTTGTGTCGTTCCTAGCAGAGATCCTGATACTTCGAGAAATAAAGCACAACGATGTAAACAAGATTTCACTAAAGGTATTTCTTGAGGCGCGGCTTCCCACTTTGGCTCAGGAAAACCGAACAGGCGAAATTGTATGGTTGTTGTTTCTTACACTACGTCTAGAAATAGCATTGGAAGCAAGGAAGATAAGTCCGCTTTTTGAGATTGAAAACGGTTTAGTTGCAATTCTTGTCAACGTCGCAGATTCACGGGGCCTAATATCAGGTAAGGTTGACTATAGCCTTTGGCGAACATCAATGCACGGCGACGCGCTCTATGGTCCGATGTGGCTATACGCTTACCAGAGCTCAATGCTAGGAATTGGTCCAATCAAGAAAACTACCTACATCGAAAACGATGCGTTTTTCGCTCCGATCTTAGCAAAGAACATAAGCTTTTTGGACATCGATGCAGGCTTCACGTCAATTGATACAGTGCTCCGAAGCCGACGAAGTGAGAACCAAAGAATTAAAACTTTACGACTGGACTTTATGGAGGATTTTGATTTTGAAACGGAAGAATTTGATGATGAAGACTTCGAGTTCGACGAAGAAGTGAACCTCTACTAACTTGTAGAGCCGGCGCAGTTATTGTCGCTGTCAATCCATCCGTCGAGGCTGAGATAATCCATAGGACGGACCGTAACCGCCTATTCCGAGATCAGAGCGTATGACAAAATGACTTCCGTTTCGACCTTACGTTACACGCAAGATATGCGGTGTATGACACCGCATTTGCTCAGCGATTTTCAATCGCCTCGGCAAGGGGGCGTGCCGCCCCCTGTGCAACCCCCTGCCAATTCTTGTTTGGAGCCTTGATCATCAAGGAGTTGAAGGTATGAGTGAATGGAAATCTGAACATCGCCTGCTTCAGTGGCCGTTCATCAAGGCTTTCGCTGGCAGTGAATTCGTCAAGTTTGCTGCGGTAATTCCTGTCGTTGGTTACATCATAATTTTCAACGATAGTGTGGTTGGCTCGTTGAGCTTCTTGCGAATAGCCGGTGTTGATGAAACGGACAGTGATCCATTCTGGCTTTCCAGCGTCACGAAACTTCGACTAGCTTTTTTCGGTGGCATATTCATGCTCGTTGCGAATTCACTGCAAGCATGGCTGGCTCCTCGAGCACTCGAAAACTCAAAGAATGACGTCGACTTCACAGACCGTGTTGTCTCGACATTATCTTATGGAGAAATTGTTGCAATGCAGAAAGAGGTGCTTTTAAAAAACTGGGTTTGGCGAACACCGATGATGACTAGCCTCAATCGCGCTTCTAGAGACCAACTAATCCCGCACCCAGATTTCTCGGGTTTCTCTGACAAAAGAGTGATTTTGCGTCATGGAGACTATCTCCGTGGCCTATCACGGGAATGGTGGTCAGGCAAAATGCACCAAAGGCGAGGTTGGCGATACACAATATTGTTGATCGCCAGCATGGGCTACGCCATGTTGCTAGCTCCGACATTGGACATCACCCAAGCGGTCGTTTTCGATCTCGTTCGCTGATTGAGCGGCACCTTAAAGCTGCGTGATCGTGTGAGGCTTTCAAGGCTCTTGACTTGTCGGCTGAGCTCTTTTTCGCTAGCATATAAAGCAGATAATTCTTGTTTTTTTAGTAAAAACCATAGGTTAAGGTATGAACAGCAAACGCGAGCAGCCTCAAAGTCGAGGGTCAACTTGGCACTATTGGGAGCCCCACATTCATGCTCCGGGAACGCTGCACGAAGACCGTTATGACGGCTCTGAAGACCTAGAAGACTATCTCCAAAAGCTCGAAAATCTCACTCCGGTCCCAAGCGCTATCGGCATAACTGAGTATTGCGTAACCGAGACTTATGAGCGTGTGAGAGAGCAAAAGTCGCTAGGAAGGCTCGAGAATTGCAACTGCTTGTTCGCAAATATCGAATTGCGCTTAGATATTGGAACAACGAAAGGGTACTTCGTCAATATTCACCTATTGGTGTGCCCAGATGATGAGAACCACATTGCTGAGACGAACAAATTTTTGAGCAAGCTAGAGTTTTCCGCTTTTGATGACACGTTCTCCTGCACCCCAACCGAACTTATCAGGCTCGGTCGGAAACACGATTCAGCTCTTGATGAAAGAGCCGCGCTACGCAAAGGTGCTATGCAATTCAAGATTGCTCGCGAGAAACTGGTTGATATTCACCAAAGAAACGCTTGGGCACGCGACAATATATTGATTGCCGTTTCTGGTAACGCAGACGGGACTTCAGGTGTCAAAGAAGCAGCCGACCAAACGCTTAGGCAAGAGATTGAGTCCTGCGCTCATGCAATATTCACAGGAAACCCTAAACAAAGGGAGTTCTGGCTCGGGAATTCTTCCAAGATAACCGTTGAGAAGCTCCATGAGCGTTACAACGGTCAAAAGCCTTGCATATGGGGTTGCGATGCGCACGAATACTCTAAAATTGGCAACCCTGATGGCGACAGATACTGCTGGATCAAGGGAGTCCCGAGTTTTGATACCTTAAGGCAAGCTTGTATTGATCCTGAACGTGCATTTGTTGGAGCCCAACCGCCATCTGGAGCGTCACCATCTCAGGTCATTGATCACTTGGTAATCAAAAACGCGGATTGGGCAAGGACCAATCGATTGAACTTTAACCCTGGACTAGTGGCGATCATTGGCGCCCGTGGATCGGGCAAAACAGCCTTAGCTGACATGATAGCGGCGGGCTGCCACGCGTTTGAAGATCAGCCTGACAGCCCCTCGTTCTTGAAGAAGGCTAAGGAAAAGTTTCAAGATGATTCAATCGAATTGGCCTGGGCAGACAACTCGGACACAGCCCATGTTTTGCTTTCTCACCCCGTGGGCAGAGGCTCAGACAGTTACCCGCGCGCACGGTATTTGTCGCAGCAGTTCGTTGAGTATCTGTGTTCCAACGAAGGAATGCCAGAGCTTCTGAAGGAAATCCAACGAGTTATATTCAACTCGCATACCACGCTGGAGCGTGACGCCGCGCTTGACTTCGAAGAGCTTTTAGATGTTCGCACGCACGCGTATCGCGATGCCCGAAATCGTGAAGAGACTGCATTGGCAAATCTGTCAGATGAAATCGGTGCCGAACTGGAAAAGGCAAAGAAGGTGGAGTCACTGACCAAGAAAGTGACTGAAAAGGAAATAAAGATTCGTAGGTATGAAGCTGATCAAAAAGCCCTTATGCCCAAGAACCCATCTACCGCTTCAACGCGCCTTGCCCAGTTGATGGAAGCGGTGGAGCCAAAACGCCAAGCGCTTCGAAACTTCAAATTCCAAGAAACCAGCCTAAAGAACCTAGAAGGAGACATCTCCGAGGTCAGAAACAATATGGCTCCTGCTCATTTGCGAGATCTCGAAAAAAAGCATGAAAAAACGTCCCTTCAAGAGGCTGAGTGGAGCAGGTTCTTACTGGATTTTTCAGGACAGGTTGACGAAACCGTCAACGAACACTCTACGAAGATTAGCAAAAAGATTGAAGAACTCAAAGGAGACAAGCCAACGGAATCTGGCGATGTATCGGTTGCATTCATTGAAGACGATGCTGACCTTAGAAAAGTGTCTCTCGAACTGCTTGAAGCTGAGATATCGAGGCTGCAGGCCGTCGTCACATCAGACAAGGTATCAGCAAAAAAACTGCAAACTGTTTCGAGAAATATCCAGACGGAGAACGCAGCGCTTGAAAGAATCCGAGAAGAGTTAGTGGACTGCAAAGGAGCGTCGGATCGCGCGCGAGAATTGGTCGAGGAGAGACGTGAAGGCTATGAGCGGGTCTTTGATGCCCTTCTGAGCGAAGAGCGTGTGCTCAAGGAGCTCTACTCTCCTTTGGTGGATCGGTTGAAGGACTATGAGGGCACGTTACGCAATTTGTCATTTGCCGTGAGGCGTGTCGCCGACGTGGAAAAGTGGTCAGAGCATGCGGAAAATAGTCTGTTCGACCGACGTGGTGGCCCCTTCAAAGGTAAAGGAACTCTGACTGAGATTGCCGAAGAAAAGCTCAAGGCAGCTTGGCAGACCGGAACTAAAGAAGAAGTCTCCGAGGCCATGACGGCTTTTCGAGATACTTACGAAAAGGAGCTGCTCGAGCGCGCGCCCTACCAAGATGCAAAGTCACAGGAGTATCGGGAGTGGGCAAGACGTTTCGCGAAATGGCTATATGGAACTAGCCACATCAAAATCGAATACGGTGTTCTCTACAATGGCGTGGACATCCGTAAGCTCTCGCCAGGAACCCGTGGCATCGTACTGGTACTGCTATACTTGGCTCTCGATGATGAAGACGAACGGCCACTAATCATTGATCAGCCAGAGGATAACCTAGATCCGAAGTCGATTTTTGATGAGCTTGTCCCGCTGTTTCATCTATCCAAGCAACGTCGGCAGGTCTTCTTGGTCACGCATAACGCGAACCTCGTCGTCAACACTAACGCTGACCAGATTATCATTGCAGATGCAGAACCGCATGAAGTGGATGGTCTACCACCAATCAGTTACGAGACGGGCGGCTTGGACGAAGCACATATATGGAAACAAGTTCGAAAGATTTTGGAAGGCGGCAAAAATGCCTTTCGTGATAGAGCCAGACGGCTCAGAATTTCTCTTCCTCGAAGGCATCCAGACGACAAATAATTTGTCCAACGGCAGCTTTAGTCTCACGCTGAAAATGACTTAGGGCTCCGCCCCCGGCGCACTTCGATAAAAATAGACAAGGCCGTGGCTCAGTCCCTTGCGCCCGCACCAACCTCGTCGATTTTTCCCTCCGTTTGCACCCCCGTTCTCGCCGAAGGGCAAGGTTGCATGAGCAACCCATACCCTATGAAGAGGACAAGAAAATGAAAACGTCACAAGGAGATATCCAAATCTATGTAGCCTGTTTGGCTAGCTATAATAGCGGACAGTTGCACGGCACGTGGATTGACGCGGAGCAAGACGCCAACGCGATCAGTGACGAGGTGCAGGCCATGCTGGCAGCGTCATCAATGGACGATGCGGAAGAGTGGGCTATCCATGACTATGAGGGCTTCGAAGGCGTGCGCGTATCGGAGTGGGAAGGCTTTGCCGAGGTTTCAAAGCTTGCAGCATTCATCGCCGAACACGGCAAGATGGGCGCGGCGTTGATCAACCATCTCGGGTCAATCGAGGAAGCCCGCAAGGCTATCGAAGACAGCTACGCCGGAGAGTATTGCTCTCTGGCAGAGTTCGCCGAAGAGTTAACTGAACAGAGCACAGACATCCCTGAGAGCATCCGTTCCTACATCGACTATAACCGCATAGCGCGGGACATCGAGATCAATGACGTGTTCACCGTCGAAACAGGCGTTGAGCAAGTCCATGTGTTCTGGAGTCACTGACATGAGCGTTCAGATACACCACATGACATGGGAAGGCATCGAGATTGAGCTGACCTATGACCCCGCAGCATGGGGCGGTGAGATTGCGCATCTTGAAGTGCGCAGCATCAATCCAGAGCATGCCCCACTGCCAATTACACAAACAGGCTATAGATCACACTTTCATGCCATCGGAACTCTCGAAGAGACAGAGGGTTCGTTGATCGAGCAAGTGACTGCATGGCTGAATGAAGAAGCCAAGTCTGATAAGTGGCAGAATTATCTGGAAGACAGCCGCCAGTTGTCCTTATTTTGAAGTGCTTGCGGGTTGTAATAGCAGACAAGCAAGCACTATCGCGCACCCGAAGTCATCTGTGGCTTCTGGGGTTCGTTTGGGTCATTCGCGGCAGGTGAGTTGTAAATGTCGCCCATACGGTTTTGTTGTTCAAGCCACGCCTTACGGTCTAGTTCTGCGACGGCTTGACCTGCACTTTGATTGAGCTGCCCCAATTCCTCATTGCGCAGCTTTTTCATACCGTCGGGGTATTGGCTTTCGAGCAAATTAATTGCCGCATCTGGCGTATCGGGGTTAGTCAGATAGGCATGACCTTGACTATACTCAACGGGGTGCATTTCCGTATATGGGTCGTTAATCCGCTCAATCAGTTGGGAAGCTTCTGTATAAGCCTCGCTCGTTTCGCCACTGGTTGCGGCCATCCATTGCGCATCGTCGCCTAAGGCAAGGTCAGGGTTGCCAGTCGGAATTTTTGGAAGCATGTCTTCGGGCAGTTCACCGCCAAGACGGTATTTCAGCATTTCGAGGTTAGGCGGCAAAACACCAGTTTCAATGTGTGTGCTCGCATGCAGGGCTGCGTCATTGTCGCCATCGATGTTTGGGACTTGTTTTGCGCCGATATCGTGTTCAAATTCGGCGAACCGCGCGTCACGCTCGGCATCACGTTGGAGATCATAAAGCGCAAGGATTTCGGGATCAGCCGTTACAGATTGTTGCGCGGCCAAGTCAGCTTCGCGTTCAGCAATCGGATATCGGTGTTCTGCAATGATGCGATTGACGTAAGGATTTGCCAGATCGTCGGCGTAGCGCGCGCCTACTTCACACCCCACAGCACCCGTTGCAAGCGAGCCCCAACCTCCGCCACCGACAGCGCCAGCAAGCGCGCCAACGCCACAACCGATCACACCTGGTGTAACCTGCACAAATTCTTCGAACGCGCCGTCTTGGTCGCCGTGCACGGCCATCATACTGGCATCCCAATATTCGGGTTTGGCAGTTTCTGCCATTGCATCACCGGCCTGCGCGGGGCTTCCTGTCATGATGAGTGTACCGACACCCGCAACCGCAATCATGCCCGTGCCGAGAAGAACGCCTTTTGCGTCTGGTAGATTGAGTTTCGTGTTCGTCACGTCTGCCTCGTATGGATGCCCAGCCTTGAAATCACGCGCGCGTGTGTAATCGTCGACAAGATCACCAGCGCCCAAAGAGCGCTTGGGGGCGTTTGAAAGCTCAGTCTTGTACTTGGAAAGGTGGTCAATCCATGCTCCGTCAGACACGGAACGAACTTCAGGCCTCTTGCCATCCATGTTGTCAGCGGCATCATTCAATGCACTATCGAAGTCCTTATTTTGCCGCCTTAACTCAGGCCTAATTAGCGTCCCTGCATGTCCATCAGTTTCAAACTGTGCTGGATTGAAAAAGAGCATGGTACGGTTTGATGGGTTACTGTTAAAAAATGTAATCCTATCAGTTGAGTCATCTATAAAATACTTTGTCTCTGGATCGCTCAGCGTTTCACGCACATGTCCGCGAAAATTGTCTTTTTCAACAATTTGCAAGGAGTCCCCCATGCTTCTGCTTGGTGGCTGAGACTTTCCGCTACTTCGTTCGTCTCTTAGGTCTGGTGAGTGCTTTCGAAAAGCGTGCTCAGTCACACTGTTTATGTATGCATCAACAATTTGGTTCGGCTCACTCATTTTTTTGCACGCTCTCTTCTAATAATACGCGAGGCCTGCCACACCGATTGATGGACGGAGTCCAAAAGATCCGAGTATTTTTCGTATGAGTCGCCTTTTTCTATTTCTATCAGCTCATCAAACTGGTGAATTGCGGTATAAAGTAGTCCAACCAACAACATGTAATGATCATCATTTAGGATGAGTGCCTTTGGGTCCTGGTTGTCAGATTCATTAACTATCTTTGATAAACTATTGATGCGATCTTGGGCTGCATAATGATCCATGATCGTCTCGTCAATTTCGTCATAATGGTCGTTCTGGTAGTTCACAAAGAAATGTACCAGCCACCATTCGTCATCAGTAAAATCACTGATCGTTGTTGTCTTGTTGTCGCGTAATATTTTCAAAAACATCCCCACTTAAAAAATGCCAGACGCCACTATAGCGATAGTTTCCCCAAACTGCAAATTTTAGATAAGAAATATCGTTTGTTTTCATGATGGTAGGGCGCGCAAGCGGGGCGCTATGGACACGGTCCATCCCTTGTCCGTCCGCGTTTAGGCCTCGGCGATGATCGGGATCGGCGCTGTTTGAACTGCTGTTCCGCATGCTGCGTATCGGCGCGTTGTTGCAGGGTTGATTGATCCTGCCTTAGCTCTTTCATGTTGGTTTCACGGCGCTCACGGAAGGCTTGTTCTTTCGTCTCGATGCGTTGGCGCAGCATCGCTTGTTGCGCCGTGAGGCGCTCTTTTTCCGATCTATCGCGCGCTTGTGCCTTGAGCGCCGCGTCACGGTTTTGGGCTTCGATCTTGCGGCGTTTGCCTGTGATGCGATCAATCAGCCCCATAAAGCCTTTGCGCACGCGGGCGTCTCGTTCGCGGGTTTCACGCTGCTCACGTAACTTGTGCAGCACATCCATCTTTGTGCGCTCGTCGCGTTGCGCGGCGTCCTGGCGGGCTTTGAGGGCGGCCATCCGTTCCCTGTCCCGCGCAGCGGCGCGTGCTTGTTCGATGCGGAGCGTTTCAAGACGATCAGTGACGATCTTTGCCGCCTGTTGGTGGGCGTCCCGAACCGAGGGGAGCTGTTCAGCATCACCGAGGCGGGCTTTCACATCTTTGGTCTTTTGCCCCGTCCATTTGGCGATGGCGTAGACTTCGCCCTGATGATCCAGTGCAACATAGCCCCGCCGATCACCCCGCGCGAGGATCAGGCCGCGTTCCCTGAGCGCCGCCTGAAATGCCGCCTTTGAATCCGACACGGCCCAGGCATCCTGAAACAGGGTCTTGGTCTCTTTGGGGTCGCGCTCAGCCCGTTTGGCTTGCTGCCATTCGGCAAGGCTATAATTGGCGGGGTCTTTCCATTGCGATTTCACGAGGCCTTTGGGCATCGTCCAGTCATGCTTGAGGTACAGCTCGCGCGAGACATCATTCAGCTTGCGATGATCATGCGCCATATGGACAGCTTTCATCTCATCTGTATCAATGCGGCACCACACAGCATGGGCATGACGGCGAAGTTCGCCGTCGCTGCCGAGTTTCTCGTGAAACACAATCGCTCTCGGTTGGCCTGTCAGGCCGAGGCGGTCTTCGACGCGAGATATCGCATCCTCGAATTCTGCGACGGAAACCTGTTCATTCTTAGGCGGGTTCAAACTCAGGGAATAAAGATGCTGCTGGCATTTGGTGGCGCGGCTTATCGCATAGCTTTCCTGAAAGGCCCCATGCAGATCAGAAGAAGCAAAGCCCCGCACTTCATGCACGGTGACGCGTTCATTCTCATCTTTCATCAGATGATTGGCGAGGTCTTTTCCACCGCCGCGTTGATTGCCGACGAGGATCACGACGGACGTAGCCCAAGGGCGCGGAGCAAGTCCTTGCGCAATTCGATGATCGACACCAAGGCCAGCCGCAAAAGCCGTTCGCTCTTCTCATCCAGATGCAGCGTGCCGTCTTTCACGGCCCAAGTCAGTTGTTCAAGATCATGCGCTAGGTTTGATGCGCCAAGCGCTCGCAGTACCTTCGCCAGCGCCGAGTGATCTTTGACCGGGTTCAATCCGCGAGATCGACGGGGCTTGGCATCCTCCGCCAAAAGGCATTCACGAATGTAGGCACTCAAGGATTTCTTGCCTGCGCGTTGATCCAACAATGCGCGTTCTTCAGGTGTAAAGCGAACGGAAACAGGCGCGATTTTCTTGCGCTTGGGCTTTGGCGGTTTTTCCAGAACCCGTTCATTGAACGTCTCGGTGATATAGGTGTTTTGGTCTTCGAGAAGGAACTTGTTCATAACTCAAGCCCCTCGAACTCAACCCCCTTGAGCTGAGCTTCCCAATCCTCCAAAATGTCGAATAATTCGTTCGAACAGAGTCCCGCTCTGTCCGCCACTGACCTTTCGCGCGGCGAGACACCAAGAGCCTCCTTCAATGTATGTTGCGTGGCGGGCGTATCGGCACCCTCACGAGGGCATTCGAACGGCCAACACCTGCGCCGCCATGTCAAACACATGATGCGCGGGCGGTCGGAGCGGTCGCTATCCGAGCGGCAAGGACGGGTTGCGGTTTTGCGGTGAGACCAGAGTTTACTCCGCCGGGGAGAAACCGGTGATCAGCTGTTTGAGGCCGAGGCTTGCGCCCAGGAAGATCGCGAGAAACGCGACCGGTGCGCTGAAGGCCAGAGTGGCGAATGCGGAGATCCCTTGCCCCACGCTGCAGCCGACGGCCAGTATGGCACCCGGACCCATCAGCGCGGCGCCGCCAATCTGACGCCGCAGTTCGCGCGGGTCTTCGCAGGCCTCCCAGCGAAAATGACCCTTGGAGTAGGAGCCGAGTGCCGCCCCGATCACCACGCCCACCACGGAGCCGACGCTGAAGGACAGCGCGTTGCCGGAGGCGGTCATCGCATAGAAGATCGTGTCTCCTATGGGGGCTGCGAAGGTGTGGGTCTCGATCGGCTCGGCTTCGAACCCCGTCATGGCGACCCAATAGGTGCCGACCCAGCCTGATGCGATCGCCAGCCCGACGACGGCGCCCCAGATGACGTGTCCATATGACCGGCGCATGTCCGACGCCGACAGCGCGAAGAGTACCAGCGCGCCCCCCGCGAGCAGACCGGTGGTGATCGGGGCGATGCCAAGCGTTTCGAAGAGCTGGGTGAACCCCTGGGGTGTGGTTGCGTCCGTTTCGACGGGGAAGAGCGCCACCCGCAGGTGGGCGAGCGGGCCCGACATCACCACGTAGGCTGACAGCCCCATCACGAGCACGATGACGAAGGACCTCAGATCACCGCCCCCGAGCCGCGCCAGCGCTCCGTAGCCGCAGTTGCCGCTGAGCGCCATGCCGTAGCCGAACATGAGCCCACCGACGATGGTTCCGATGGGGTTCCAGACGCGGTCGAGATAGGCGGTCTCTGCCGGATCGAAGAGGCCCATGGGGATGGCAAGATGGGTGCCGATGATCGCCACGCCAATCGCGATGGCCCACATGCGCATGCGGCGATCATCCGAGCCGTAGAGCGCATCTTCAATGGCTCCGAGGGTGCAGAACCGGCCGATGCGCGCGGCAAGGCCAAGGGCGATGCCGCCCAACAGACCGATCAGAGCAACGGTGTTGGCTTCCCCGAGTGTTTCCAGCATATCGGCTTCCTCCCGAAGACCGATCAGTGGCGAGGTGACCGGTCAGTCGTCCCTGCAGAACAGGTCGTAGACCACTTCCATGATTTGCCGGGGCCGGTCATCTGTCAAGCTGTAGTAGATCGTCTTGCCCTCGCGGCGCGGTGTGACGAGGCCTTCGAGACGCAGGCGGGACAGCTGCTGCGACACGGCGGCCTGACGGGCGGAGAGCAGATCCTCCAACTCGGTCACCGACTTTTCGCCGGAGGCCAGATGGCACAGGATCATCAGACGCCCTTCGTGGCTGATCGCCTTGAGGAAGTTCGATGCGGCCTGGGCATTCTTCATCATCTTGTCCATGTCCTCGGCGCACATGTCGGCGTCGAAGACAGGCAGGCGCGATGGGGTCGCGGTGGCGTTGGGGTCAGGTGTCACATCGAACGTCATACGCGCTTAACCCTTGCTGTCCAATGGGATATTGGCCTTTTCGAACATCATTGTGAGCAGGCCCCAGAAGAAGTCCTCGCCGGGGTAGCCCTCGATCCGGCCGACCTCGGTGTCATCCTGGACCAGAATGAAGGTGGGGGTGAAATGGACCCGCTGGGCGAAGGCCACATCCGGTGAATGCCCGTGAACATCATAGCGCTGCAGGGGCGCTGTCCTGCCTTCGACGGTCTTGGGATAGATATGCGCGATCTCCTCGTTCCACTTCGCGCACCAATGGCAGCCGGCCTCCTCGGCCATCAGCAGATAGGTGTCGGCCACGGCGGGCAGGGGCAGCCACAACCCGGCTGCGCAAAGCCATGCGATCACTGTTCTCACGCCGACCTCCGATTGACGCAGTTGCAAAATCAATCATAATCTAATTTGTGAATATCTCAAGGCGAGAGGCCGCCGAAACATGTTTGACGTTACATTTTTGGGCGCGTGGCTGGCCGGTCTGCTGTCTTTTCTATCGCCTTGTATCTTGCCGATGGTCCCCTTTTACCTCAGTTACCTGGCCGGGGTGGGGATGAACCAGATTTCGGCGGAGACCGAGATATCGGGCGCTGTGCGTCTGCGCGCCTTTCTGGCGGCGTGCTGTTTCGCGCTGGGGGTGATCACGGTGTTCATGGGGCTGGGCGCCACGGCCACGGCCTTTGGCCAGATGGTGCGCGAGTATTTCGATGTTCTGCGCTGGGTGGCCGCGGCGATTATCATCGCCATGGGGCTGCATTTCCTTGGCGTGGTGCGGATCGGGCTGCTTTATCGCCAGTATCGGGCCGATGCGGGAGCGACGTCTCATGTGAGCCTTCTGGGGGCCTTCGTCATCGGGCTGGCTTTTGCCTTCGGCTGGACGCCCTGCGTGGGGCCGGTGCTGGCCGCGATCCTGTTTACGGCCGCGGGGCAGGACACCGCCGCCCAGGGTGCCAGCCTGTTGTTCATCTATGGGCTGGGTATGACCTTGCCCTTTGTCCTGGCCGCCCTGTTCATCGGGCCCTTCATGTCATGGATGACGCGGTTTCGCCGGCATCTGGGTCTGATCGAGAAAGCGATGGGGGCGCTTCTGGTGCTGTTCGGCGTGCTGATCGCGACGAATTCCATCAACTACATCGCCTTTTGGATGCTGGAGCACATTCCGTGGTTCAGCGCCATCGGCTAAACTTGGGAGGATATCATGGTTCGACTGATTGCGTTGCTGACTGCCCTCTGTCTCGCGCTGCCTGCGGCGGCGGCCGAACTGGGGGATGACGGGCTGCACAAGGCCCCGTGGATGCGGGATACGTTCAAGGACCTGGCCGAGGATCTCGATGAGGCCAACGCCGAGGGCAAGCGCCTGATGATCATGGTCGAGCAGCGCGGCTGCATCTATTGCACGAAGATGCATGAGGAAGTCTTCGTGATCCCTGAGATCGAACAATACATCGAGGACAATTTCTTTGTGGTCCAAATCAACATGTTCGGTGACGTGGAGGTCACCGACTTCGATGGCACAACCCTGCCGGAAAAGGACATGGTGAAACGGTGGGGGGCACTGTTCACGCCCAGTATCTACTTTTTTCCCGAAGAGGTTGGGGCGGACGTGAGCGCGCATCAGGCGGCGGTGGCGAACATGCCCGGCGCCTTCGGGCGCTGGACGACCTTCAACATGTTCACCTGGGTGGTGGAGAAGGGATACGAGGGGGAGGAGTCCTTTCAGCGGTACCACGCGCGCAAGTTCGAGGAGCAAAAGGGCTGACCTTTGCTGCAGGTGCGAAAGGTCCTTGCTGAAAATGCCGCGTCTGCGAACAGATATAAAAATTCAATTAGTTGAATTTGATGTTGCGTTGCGCGGTTTGTGTACCGTAGTCTACCCGTCAACAGCCCACAGGAATCGGGCGAGGGAGGGTGCATGAAACATGTGATTGGAGTGGGGTGCGCTGTCGCGCTGGCCGGTACGATTGTATGGGCGGAGGCGGTGAAACCGACCGATGTCGTCTTTGAAGATGGTGCCGTGTCGGTCTCCCTGAGCGGCATGCCGGGCGATCCGGCGAACGGTGCCGTCCTGATGAACAAGGGCTCGGGCAACTGCATTGCCTGTCATGCGGTCGATGCGCTGTCGGATCTGCCGTTTCATGGCGAGGTCGGCCCGCCGCTGGACGGGGTGGCTGACCGCTGGAGCGAGGCGGAGCTGCGCGGGATCGTGGCGGATGCGAAGAAGATGTTCGATGGCACGATGATGCCGTCATTCTACAGAACCGAAGGGTTCATCCGCCTTGGCGATGCCTATACCGGCAAGGCCTTTGAAGGCGCCGAAGTGCAGCCCCTTCTGACCGCGCAGGAGATCGAGGACGTCGTGGCGTTTCTTGTGACCCTGAAAGAAGAGTAACCTGAAACGACTGGAGAGTTCCATGGAACTGACACGGCGAAAACTGCTTGCAATCGGGTCCGGCGCGGTGGCGCTGTCGAGCCTGACCGGCCTTCCGGCCTTTGCCAGCCTGACGGATGACGCGATCACGCAGCTGACGGGCGGGGCGGACCTGGGGGAAGGCGCGGTGTCGATCACCGCCCCAGAGATCGCGGAAAACGGCAACACCGTTCCAATCGAGGTCTCGGCGCCCGGGGCGGTGGCGATCACGCTCTTTGCGGATGGCAATCCAGTGCCCAACGTGGCCACCTTCAAATTTGGCCCGCTGAGCGCATCGCGCAGCGCCTCCACACGCATCCGTCTGGCCACCACGCAGGACGTCATCGCGATCGCGGAGATGGAAGACGGCTCGTTCCAGAAGGCATCGGCGAACGTGAAAGTGACCATCGGCGGCTGCGGCGGCTGATCCAGAGACACGCGCCCTCACGCAGGACAGCGGCAGGGCATAGAAAATCGGAGAAGAGACATGGCATCTGGTGTAAAACCCCGCGTCAAGGTTCCCAAGACGGCGGCTGCTGGCGAGACGATCACGATCAAGACCCTGATCAGCCACACGATGGAAAGCGGCCAGCGCAAGGACGATGATGGCAACGTCATCCCACGGTCGATCATCAACCGCTTCACGGCGGACTTCAACGGCCAGAACGTGATCGACGTCACGCTGGAGCCGGCGATTTCAACGAACCCGTATTTCCAATTCGAGGCGATCGTGCCGGAATCCGGTGAGTTCCAGTTCACCTGGTACGACGATGACGGTGACGTCTACGAAACAAGCAAGAAGATCGAAGTCTCCTGAGAAGACAGGGATCTCGCCAGGGAGGGACACCAATGAATTTGAAACCGTGGATGGCCGCTGCCGTCATCGGACTGGCCGGGAGCGCATTTGCGCAAGACGACAGCACGCTGTCGATTGATGGTGAGGAGTTCGTCACCGAAACCGAGGCGCCGGCGCATCTGGAGAATGTCAGCACGATCTATTCGGGCTGGCGGTTCCGGACGCCGGAAACCCAGGCGTTGCAGGTCGATGACTTCGACAACCCGGCGATGATCTTTGTGGATCAGGCCCTGGATCTGTTCCAGCAGGTCGATGGGACCGAAGGCAAATCCTGCGCCTCCTGTCATACGGATGGTCCGGAAGAGTTCGCCGGTTTGCACGCCAAGATGCCCAAGGTCGTCGACGGCAAGCTGATGGTGATGGAAGAGTTGATCAACACGCACCGCCAGGACGCCATGGGCGCCGAGCCGTGGAAATGGTCCGGTGCGGACATGCAGGCCATGGTCGCGCTGATCGGGCTGCAATCGCGCGGCATGCCGATGAACGTGGCCATTGATGGCGATGCGGCGCCGTTCTGGGAGAAGGGCAAGGAGATCTACTATACCCGGTACGGTCAGTTGGAGCTGTCCTGTTCCAATTGCCACGAAGACAACTATGGCAACATGATCCGAGCCGATCACCTGAGCCAGGGTATGATCAACGGTTTTCCGACCTATCGCTTGAAACAGGCCAAGCTGATTTCGCGTCACAACCGGTTCCGTGGCTGCATTCGTGACACGCGGGCAGAGACCTTTGCGGAGGGGTCGGACGAGTTCAAGGCCCTGGAGCTCTATGTGGCCAGCCGCGCCAATGGGCTCGACATCGAAACACCGGCGGTCCGACAGTAGGCAAATCAGGGGCGCGCCGGTGGCAGCGCCCCTTTTTCCGGCGTATGAATTCAAACATACGCATATGTATGAGGAAGGCTAGACAGACATGATCTCGCGCAGGGACTTTCTGCAGGTAGGCATGGCGGCCTCCGCTCTGGTGGGGGCGTCGGGGGTCGGCGGTTGGGCACGCCTCGCTGCCCAGCAGGCGCTGACGCAGGAGCAGTTGCTGGAGTTCGAGACCTTCGGGAATGTGTCGCTGATCCACATCACGGACATTCATGCGCAGCTGAAACCGATCTATTTCCGCGAGCCGTCGGTGAATATCGGGGTGGGCGGCAACAAGGGGGCGGTGCCGCATGTGACCGGCGCCGAATTCCGCAGGCTCTATGGAATCGACGATGGCAGCCCCAGCCACTACGCGCTGAGTTCCGGTGACTTCTCCGCCCTGGCGCAGGCCTATGGCCGTGTGGGCGGGCTCGACCGTGTCGCGACTATCGTGAAGGCGATCCGCGCGGACAGGCCCGATGCGCTGCTGCTCGATGGTGGCGACACTTGGCATGGCTCCTACACCTGTCTGAAGACCGAAGGTCAGGACATGGTCAATGTCATGAACGCGTTGCAACCCGACGCGATGACCTTCCACTGGGAGTTCACGCTGGGATCGGACCGGGTGGCCGAGCTGGTGCAGGGGCTGCAGTTCGCCGCTCTGGGCCAGAACATCTTCGATGCCGAGTGGGATGAGCCCACCGATCTCTTCCCGCCTTACAAGATGTTCGAGCGTGGCGGCACCAAGATCGCCGTGATCGGTCAGGCCTTTCCTTACATGCCCATCGCCAACCCAGGCTGGATGTTCCCCGAATACGCCTTCGGGATCCGGGACGAGAACATGCAGAGCATGGTGGATGAGGTTCGGGCGGCGGGCGCGGACTGCGTTGTCGTGTTGAGCCACAACGGCTTCGACGTGGACAAGAAGATGGCGACGGTCGTGAGCGGCATCGACGTGATCCTGTCGGGTCACACCCATGATGCGCTGCCGGAACCGGTGCTGTCAGGCGAGACGCTGATCTTCCCGTCGGGGTCGAACGGCAAGTTCGTGACCCGCATTGATCTCGACATCCGCGACGGGCGCATGATGGGCTATCGCTCGAAGCTCATTCCGGTCTTCTCCGACGTGATCGCGCCCGATGCGGAGATGGCCGCGCTGATCGCTGAGCAGCGCGCGCCGTTCGAGGCTGAGCTGGGTGAGGTGATCGGCCAGACCGAGAGCCTGCTCTATCGCCGCGGCAACTTCAACGGCACGTGGGATGACCTGATCTGCGATGCGCTGCTCAGCGAACGTGAGGCGGAGATCGCCTTGAGCCCCGGGGTGCGCTGGGGGCCGTCGCTGATCCCCGGTCAGGACATCACGCGGGAGGATATCTTCAACGTTACCTCGATGACCTATGGCAAGGCCTATCGCACGGAGATGACCGGCGAGTTCCTGAAAGTGGTGCTGGAGGACGTGGCGGACAACATCTTCAACCCCGACCCCTACTACCAGCAAGGCGGGGACATGGTGCGCACTGGCGGGCTTGGATACCACATCGACGTAGGTCAGCCGCAGGGCAGCCGGATCAACAACATGACCTTGCTGGGGACGGGGGAGCCGATTGATCCGGCGCGCGCCTATGTGGTGGCGGGATGGGCCTCGGTGAACCCAGGGACCGAAGGGCCGCAGATCTGGGATGTGGTCGAAAGCCATATCCGCAAGATAGGCAGTGTGACGGTCAACAAGGACAATAACAGCGTCGTCGTCAGCGGCGTGTAATCATGGGAACCTCAGATATGGATGATGCCTTCAAACCATCCCGACGGGCCTTCCTTCGCGGCTCAGCCGCCGTGGCGGCGGCCGGCCTGGCCGGTGCGGCCTACGCCAATGGCCCAGATCCGCTGATCACGGAGTTGCAGGACTGGGCCAGCTACACCGGGGTGGGCGTCGATGAGACGCCCTACGGGATGCCGATCAGCTTTGAGAGCCATGTGGTGCGCCGCAATGTGGAATGGCTGACCGCCTCGCCGATCTCGTCGATCAACTTCACGCCGATCCACGCGCTCGATGGCACGATCACACCGCAGGGCTGCGCCTTCGAGCGGCACCACTCCGGCGCCATCGAGCTCAGCAAGCCAGACTACCGGCTGATGATCAACGGGCTGGTCGATCAGCCGCTGGTCTTCACCTATGAGGATCTGGAACGTTTTCCGCGTGAGAACCATGTGTATTTCTGTGAGTGCGCGGCCAACACCGGCATGGAATGGGCCGGGGCGCAGCTGAACGGCGTGCAGTTCACTCATGGCATGATCCACAACATGGAATACACCGGCGTGCCGCTGCGCACGCTGTTGAAAGAAGCCGGTGCGGAAGTTTCGCGTGACAAATGGGTCTATGTGGAAGGTGCGGACGCGTCGTCCAACGGGCGGTCGATCCCGATGGAAAAGGCGCTGGATGACGTGCTCGTGGCCTTCAAGGCGAATGGCGAGGCGCTGCGGATGGAGCATGGGTATCCGGTGCGGCTCGTCGTGCCAGGCTGGGAAGGCAACATGTGGGTCAAATGGCTGCGCCGCATCGAGGTGACCGACATGGCCGTGGAAAGCCGCGAGGAAACCTCGAAATACACCGACGTCTACGCGGATGGCACGGCACGAAAGTGGACCTGGGAGATGGACGCCAAATCCGTCATCACGTCGCCCAGCCCGCAGATGCCGATCACCCATGGCACGGGCCCGCTGGTCATCTCCGGGCTGGCCTGGTCCGGTCACGGCAGGATCACGCGGGTGGATGTCTCCAAGGACGGGGGCATCACCTGGGAGACCGCGCGTCTGGGCAAGCAGGGTGACACCAAGGCGCTGACCCGCTTTTACCTCGACATGGACTGGGACGGCGCGCCGATGCTGCTGCAATCGAGGGCCATGGATGAAACCGGCTATGTGCAGCCGACCAAGGCACAGCTTCGCGAGAAGCGGGGCGAGAATTCGGTCTATCACAACAACTGTATCCAGACCTGGTACGTGAACGCAGAAGGGATCGCCGAGAATGTCGAAGTCTCCTAACATCCTCTGGCCCGCGCTCGGCGGCACGGCACTTGTGCTCGGGGCTGCCTTTGGCCTGATGAACCGCGATTATGCGGGCGACCGGATTGAGGCGCTTGAGACGCGGGTCGAGGCGGTCTCTGCCCAGGCGAGTTCGGCGGCGGAGCAGGCCGAGGCCGAAGCGGCGCGCGCCGCCGCGCTTGAGCAGCAGGTTGCAGAAGTCCAGGCCGCCGCCTCTGTGATGGCCAAGGGCGGGTCCGTCACAGCACCTGCACCGCACCGGGATGGGCGCTATGGTCTTGGCCGCGCGGCCTACGCCGAAGAGATCGCCGCCTGGGACGTGGATGTCCTGCCGGATGGGCGCGGTTTGCCCGAAGGCAGCGGCGATGTCTGGACCGGAGAAGAGGTTTTCGTCGAGCAATGCGCCTCCTGCCACGGTGATTTTGCGGAAGGTGTCGACAACTGGCCGGTGCTGGCGGGCGGGTTCGACACGCTGGCCGACAAGGACCCGGTCAAGACGGTGGGCAGCTACTGGCCGTATCTTTCGACTGTCTATGACTATGTGCACCGCTCGATGCCCTTTGGCGGCGCGGGCACGCTCTCGGCGGATGAGACCTATGCCATCGTCGCCTATATTCTCTATTCCAACGATATGGTGGAGGATGATTTCGTGTTGAGCCGCGACACCTTCATGGATGTGGAGATGCACAATGCCGAGGGTTTTGTCGTCGATGATCGGCCCGAGTTGGAGTATGCGGAATGGCGCGCAGAGCCCTGCATGGAGAACTGCAAAGAGGAGGTCGAGATCACCATGCGGTCGGTGTTTCTGGTCGAAACGCCGCCTGAGGGTGGGTCCAACTCGGTCATGAACGAGGCGGCGGTCGACGGTTTGCCTTCGTTCACATCGGAGGGCCCGTCGTTTATTCCGGCAGCGGCGCCCACGCCCGCGGCGGCGCCCGCGCCCGTTGCCACCCCTGCCGCGGCGAGCGAAGATGACGCGATGCTGAAACAGGGGGAGAAGGTGTTCAGGAAATGTGCCGCCTGTCACGCCGTGGGTGAGGGGGCCAAGAACAAGGTGGGCCCGCAGTTGAATGGCATCATGGGGCGGACCATGGGGTCGGTCGACGGCTTCAGCTATTCGGACGGGTTTGTTGAGGCAAATGCGGCGGGCAAGGTCTGGACACCCGAGGAGATGGCGGCCTTTCTCGCCAAACCCAAGACCTATATGAAAGGCACCAAGATGGCCTTTGCCGGGCTGAGGAAAGACGAGGATCTGGCGGCCATCACCGCGTATCTGCAAAGTTTTGCGGAGTGATGGCGACCCGAGCGGCCCGATATCTTGTGTCATTGGCCTGTGCCGCGCTGATGGCGCTGCCGGTTCGGGCCGAGACGGGCGATGTTGCGGCGGGCGAAAAGGTGTTTCAGCAGTGCAAGGGCTGTCACCAGGTGGGCTCGGGCGCGACGCACCGGATCGGCCCGCATTTGAACGGGCTGTTCGGGCGCAAGGCGGCCAGTCTCGACGACTTCGCCTATTCCAAGAGCTTTCGCCGGGCGGGTGCGGGCGGTCTTGAGTGGCATGCGGACACATTGGATGTCTTTCTTGAGAACCCCCGTTCGATGACCAGCGGGACACGGATGAGTTTTCGCGGGATCAAGGATGCTCAGGAGCGTGCGAACCTGATCGTATTCCTGCGCCAGTTCTCCGATAATCCGGCAGACATCCCGGAGGCGGATCCGACGGCCCAGGGGGCGGATCATGATCTGGATCCGGCGATCCTCGCGCTTGTCGGGGACCCGGAGTATGGCGCGTATCTGAGTGGCGAGTGCACCACCTGCCACCAGGCCGGGGGAACCGATGCGGGCATTCCGTCGATCACGCTGTGGCCTGAGGAGCAGTTCGTCACCGCCATGCACGCCTACAAGAACAAGCAGCGCAACCATCCGGTCATGCAGATGATCGCGGGCCGTTTGGGAGATGAGGAGATCGCGGCGCTTGCAGCCTATTTCAAAGACCTCACCAACTGAGGCAACCCTAGGGAGGAAAGAGGGATGACATTGAACAGACGGACGTTTCTTGGAACATCTGCCGTTGCTGCCGCGAGCCTTGCGGCGCCGATGGTCCGTGCGCAGGGCAAACCGCGCGTCGTTGTGGTGGGTGGTGGCGCCGGCGGGGCGACCGCCGCGCGCTACATTGCGAAGGACAGCAAGGGCGATATCGACGTGATGCTGATCGAGCCCACGCGGACCTATTACACATGCTTTTTCTCGAACCTCTACATTGGCGGGTTCAAGGAGATTGACGATCTGGGCCACAGCTATGGCGGTCTGGCTGCGGGCGGTGTGAATGTGGTGCATGACTGGGCCGTTGGCGTGGACCGCGACGGCAAGACCGTAGCGCTCGCAGGCGGGGCCGATGTGGCTTACGACAAGCTGATCCTGTCACCGGGGATCGATTTCGTAGAAGGGTCCGTCGAAGGGTGGGACCTGAATGCGCAAAACGCCATGCCGCACGCCTACAAGGGCGGGTCGCAGACGGAATTGCTGAAGGCGCAGCTGGCCGCGATGCCGGAAGGCGGGATCTTCGCCATGGTGGCACCTCCGAACCCCTACCGCTGCCCCCCTGGGCCCTATGAGCGCGTGTCGATGGTGGCGCATTACCTCAAGCTCAATAATCCGACTGCCAAGATCATCGTGGCGGACCCCAAGCCGAAATTCTCCAAGATGTCGCTGTTTGAAGAAGGGTGGAACACCCATTATGCGGGCATGGTCGACTGGATCGGAGAGGACTTTGGCGGCAATGTCGTGTCGGTCGATCCGGCGGCCATGACGGTGAGCATCGATGGCGAGGACACCAGCGTTGATGTGTGCAACGTGATCCCGGCGATGAAGGCGGGCCGGATCGCCGAAATGGCCGGTGTGACCGAGGGCAACTGGGCGCCGGTGAACGCGGCGGATATGTCGAGCAAGACTGATCCGGACGTCTATGTGCTGGGCGATGCGAGCCAACAGGGCGACATGCCGAAATCCGGCTTCTCGGCCAACAGTCAGGCCAAGGTCTGCGCCAATGCGGTGCGCGGTGCACTGACCGGCTCAAAGGTGTTCCCGGCCAAGTATTCGAACACCTGCTGGTCGCTGATCGAAACCAACGATGGCGTCAAGGTCGGGGCCACCTACGAGGCGACCGAGGAGAAGATCGCCAAGGTCGATGGCTTCATTTCGCAGACAGGCGAAAGCGCCGATGTGCGCAAAGCCACCTACGAAGAGTCGGAAGGTTGGTATGCGGGCATCACCGCTGACATGTTCGGCGTGGAGGCCTGAGACAAGGGGCAGGGCCTTGGGGCAGCTCGAGGCCTTGTACGCGGTGATGAGTGGCCCTGCGGCCATATCGGGAGGAACAGATGAAACAGACCATTTTAGCCATAGCACTCGGCGCTGGTGGGAGCGCCGCCCATGCGGAGGCCCCCATCGTCGTGCCGTTCGATGGCAGTTTCGATGACGCCAGTTTTGCGGTGGAAACGGCCATCGTCGGGCGTGGTCTGGTCATCGACTATGTCAGCCACGTGGGCGACATGCTGAACCGTACGGGCGCGGATGTTGGCAGCGAAATCAAGCTGTTCGATGCTGCAGATATCTTCATTTTCTGCTCCGCTGTCGTCTCACGGGACGTGATGGAGGCCGACCCGATGAATATCGCGCACTGTCCTTACGGCATATTCGTCGCCGAACGCGACGGCGAGGTCATGGTCGGGTATCGAGCCTATCCTGACGGCGCCATGGCCAAGGTCGAAGACCTGTTGCAAGGCATCGTCGCGGAGGCCGTGGAGAACTAGCGGACGGCAACAGCTGTATCCGTCCGGGGCGGGACGCGTCGCGGGGCAACGGCACCTATCGCGACTTTGCGGTGCTCGAGCCGCACGGTGGGGCACGACGGACCGCGACCGGACGCAATGGCCACGGACCGTATGACGACCTGGTGCTCGAACGACGGTTTGAGCATTGGAGTGGCGCGCGCCCGGGTGCACGAAGGGTCGACATTGGATCGCGCCTCCGGACCATCCCAGCCATATCGGTCTGGTGACGGTGGGGGATCCGCGCCACAGCAAGGCCCTCTTGGCGACGTGGCTGTGCAGTCGTCAGATCCCTGTTCCGCCGATCAACCAACATGACCGTTTCGACGGGGGCGGAGCGGTTGCGCTGGACGCGTTGTGGGCATGGTACCAGCGGTCGCCGAGGCCGGTTGCGGCGCAGACGGGTTTGCTTAGGCGGACCGGGCCACTGGCGGGCGCGCGGCGATCCAGCGATGGGTGAGCAAGGCACCGAGCCACATGCAGGCGACGGCAACCCACGCCGTCAATGCCATGATGGACCCACCCGCCATGCCCGCGCCCACGGCGCATCCGCCGGCCAGCATGCTGCCAAAGCCCATGAGCACGCCGCCGATCAGATATCGCTCCATCGGCGTATCGGCCTCGAAGCGCTGGATGCGTGCCTCGCCTTTGGCAAGCGCGGTCAGCAAGGCTCCGATGAAGACGCCTGGCACGAGCCCAAGCCCGAAACTTGGGGTGACACTTGGCGTTGTTACAAGCGCCATGAGCGTGTCCGCGGATGGCCCGGTGAAGGTCACGGATTGCACTGCGGTCACCTCGAAGGACACCTGTGCAATCGTGTAGGTGGCGGTCCAGCCGAGAAACACGGCGAAACCCACAGCTGCGGCGGCGGCGAGGTTGAAGACCGGTACGCGGTGCACCCGGCCAAAGGCCAGACTTGCCAGAAGTGCCAGTCCTGACAGGGTTGTCACATGAGGGACATCGACGTCTAGCATCGTCGTGAGACTGCGGGCCGTCCCACCCGGCACCGTCCAAAGCAGCGCCAGAGCCTCGCGCACCGGCGCAAGCGCCCCGCTCAGCGCGGCCTGGGCGACGATGGTCACCACAAGGCCGGTGACGATCGCCCGCAGGTTTCCAGTGGCCGAAAGCACAAGCAGACGGCTGACGCAGCCCCGTGCAAGGATCATACCGACCCCGAACATCAGCCCGCCGATGATCGCGCCGGACAGGCTGCCGGTGGTGGCCAGTTGTCTGGCGCCGCTTGTGTCCAAAGCTCCTATGAGGACACTGGCTTGCACCGCCGAAAGGGCGGCGAAGAAGGCAACCAGCCAGACGGCAAGGCGCGGGCCAGGGCGGCCTTCGGCCACTTCAACGACTGCAGCACGCAGACAGAATTTCGACAGCAGAGCCGCGGCCCCGAACAGGAGCCCCACGAAAAATCCTGCGGCACAGAGGATCGCGGGATCACCGAACCGGTCTATCAGGGCGTCCATGTCCATAGGCTCCCGGCATCAAGCTTCGCTGGGGGGTATGACAGGGCGGCAGAGCCCGCGCCTTGACCCAGCGCAAAGGGGCCCTCTCATTCAAACTCCATCTGCTCGTAGACGCGCCCGGCGTTTCGGGTCGACAGTTCCTCGAAGGTGTCGAGATGGGCATAGGGGCTTTGGTCGACGTAATATGCGTCAGCCAGATCGCCGCCCGCCTCCAGGTGCGCGCCGATCTGGCCGCGCAGGTAGATGAGATAATCGCGGGTGTAGCGGCGCACCTGGGCCATGTCGGTCGGATGACCGTGGCCCGGTATGACGTAGGTCGCGCCGAGCGCTTCGAAGCAGCACTCCCATGTTTCGATCCAGTCGAGCACGACGGTGTCTTCGAAAATTGGCAGCATCCGTTCGTGGAACGCCATATCGCCCGCGATGACGAGGCCTTGCTCGGGCAGCCAGACCTGCGTGTCGCCGGGACCATGCGCGGGGCCGAGGTGCAGGACCTCGATGCGGAAATCGCCCATTTCGATGATCTCGATGTCTTCGAAGGTCCGGGTCGGCGGGGCGACAACTGTGCCTTCGGCCTTGTCACGATTGTAGCGCTTCATGCTTTCAAGACTGCGGTGCCCGTTCTCCTCGATCTCTCGCGCGGCATCGATGTGCGCGAGGGTCGGCACGCCTTGCTCGGCCCAGTAGGAATTGCCGAGCATCGCGTGGCCCTGACCGTTTTCGTCAATCACCAGTTTCACGGGCTCCTCGGTGATGGTCTTGATCTCGTCATGCAGCGTCTGCGCCAGGAGGTAGGCCGCCCCGCCGTTGATCACCACCACACCGTCGCCGGTGACGATAAAGCTCAGGTTGTTGTTGTGGCCGCTGTTCTCGTAGGTGGGTGGTGCCGTGGCGCCGATGGCGGACCAGACATGCGGGATCACCTCGACGGGTTTGGAGTAGAGCAGGGATCCGGGGTATTGGTCCGCAATGTCCTCGCTCGCCAAGGCGGGTACGGCGAGACACAGTACGGCTGCCGCCGCGCGCATCATGCGGCCCCGGGCACGAAGATGTACCCCTCCGCATCGCGCTCCACGCGTCCCATTCCGCCCTGCGGCAGATGAAAGCCCACGATCTGCGTCTGTTCGGACAGGAGACGATCAAACAACCGCGTTCGCGTCACAGCCGCCATATCGCCATCCTGATCAGAGCCGCTGACCCAGTCAGGTCTGCGGAACGCCACATGATGGTTGCCGATTGCATCGCCAAGCACCATCGCACTCTCCGATCCGTTGCGGATTTCAAAGCTCATGTGACCCGGCGTGTGTCCGGGCGTCGAAACGGCGAGGACACCGGGCAAGATCTCTTGCCCGTCATTGAAGAGCTCGACACTTTCCTCGATGACCTCCATCCGCCGCCTGGCCCCAACGGCAAAGGCGGCGCGTGCTTCGCCGATGGTGTGCACGGTCTCGGGGTTCCACCAGTAGTCCCATTCGGCACGTCCCATCAGGTAGGTCGCGTTGGAAAACAGTGGATCGTCGAAGTCGTCCAGCAGGCCCCAGATGTGATCGGGATGGGCATGTGTGAAGACGACATGGGTGATCTCCTCCGGGGTGAGCCCCGCTGCATCGAGGCTGTCGAGAACGTTTCCGGCCGTCGGCATGAAGTCCGGACCGGAGCCCGCGTCGAACAGGACGGTTTTGTCTTCATGCTGGTACAGGGCCAGATTGCATTCGAGGGTCAGCCGCTCCCGCGAAATGCCGAACTCGGACAGGACGGGCGCGAGCTGTTGCTGGGGCATGGGGTCGAAGACAAAATCTCCGGGCAGCGCCAGGTATCCATCGCTTACGGTTGTCAGGTTTGCCTTGCCGACCTTTGCAGTCAGTGGGCGCGGGGCAAGGCCAATGGCGGCCGTGGAGTACGCGCCGCTGTGTAATAGAAACGATCGGCGGCCAAATTTCATGAGCCCTCCTTAAATTCTCATATGCGAATGTTTATTATTTTTGTGGGCCGCGCAAGTGGGTTTGGTATATCCGGAGGCCCGTGTTGTCGGCAAACTGAGCAGATGGTTACTCCCGGCAACCGCAGATTTTTGTGCGGAAGTAAGGTCGGGAGTGTCGAACGCTGTCTTGCCACAGCGACAGGGCGCGACGAGCGAGGGGCATATTTTTGGGCACAAGATGACGTGAAGCTGGTTTGCCTGAGGAGGATTGTTGGGTCGGCCTGTTTGCCCGGCGGTCGCAATCAAGCGGATGCAGGGCGCGGCGCGGCCCTCACGGCTCGTCGCGCGGCCACGCCTTCGGGGTTTTGACAGATATCAAACCGCTCTCCGAGGCATTGACCTATTCTTGCCAAAAAGGGGTGATCCAGATGTCGACAGAAGCGCAATGGCGTTCGAGTTTTCCGGGCTTGTCCGGCGTTTCGGAGGAGGTGTCACGTGTCTTGGACCGCAGCGCAAAGCCCGTCCATCTTGCAGAAGGTACCGTCATTTTTGGTCCGGGCAGCCCGGCCCAAAACCTTCTGCTGTTGAGGTTCGGGTCGGTCAGGGTTCAGCAGTTGTCCGAGACGGGGCGAGAGATTGTCCTGTATCGTGTCCAGGCAGGCGAAAGCTGTGTGCTCACGACCGCCTGCCTGTTGGCTTTTGAGAACTATTCGGCAGAAGGCATTGCGGAGACTGACATCGAGGCGATTTTGATCGCGCGCGATAACTTCGACACGCTCATCTCGATTTCCAAGGATTTCCGGGCCTTCGTGTTCGACGCCTACTCAAGGCGCATGACCGATCTCTTCCTTGTCATCGAAGAGATTGCGTTCAAACGGATGGATATCCGCATCGCTCAGAAGCTTCTGGAACTGGCGGAGACGAGCGCACGCCTACATCTGACCCACCAACAACTTGCTGTTGAACTGGGGACGGCACGGGAGGTCGTCTCACGCCAGCTCAAAGAGTTTGAACGCCGTGGCTGGCTGGTTTTGTCCCGGAGAACAGTCGAACTCAGGGACCGACAGGCCGTGACCCAGCTGGCGGAAACGTCCTGAGACGCCCCTCCAATGTGACAAACTCACAGACGCGCGCGCGCCGTGTGACGTAGGTCGGGGCGATCAAACGCAGAAAGGTGAGACTATGACTGCTAATCTTGGAACACTCGACCGTGCTGCCCGGCTTATTCTGGGCCTTGTCCTCTTTGTGGCGCCGCTGCTGAATGTACCAGCCATCTGGTCCAACACGGCGCTCAGCTTTGGTAGCATGGTGGTTGGACTGATCCTCGCCGGGACCGCTCTCGTCCGGTTTTGTCCACTCTACCGGATCCTCGGCATCTCAACCTGCAAGCTCTAGTAGATGGAAACGGAATTCACACCGCTGGCCTCCTTTGCCGGTGGCCTCTTGATCGGCACTGCCGCGGTGCTTCTGATGCTTCTCAGAGGCCGGATCCTGGGGGTGACCGGCATACTCGCTGGCGCGCTCAGGCCGGCGGGCGCCGAAGATGCAGCCTGGCGCATCCTGATGCTGCTGGGCATGGGCGCCGGACCATGGGTCTTTCATCTCTTTTCCGGGCATCTGCCGGTCATAACCGTCCCGGCGTCCCTCGGCGTGCTTGTGGTCGGCGGCCTTTGCGTTGGCGTCGGGGTCACGCTGGGCAGCGGGTGCACCTCGGGGCATGGCGTCTGTGGCTTGGCCCGGATGTCCCCAAGGTCGGTCGTGGCGACGCTGACCTTCATGCTGACAATAGGCGCTACGGTTTTCGTGATGCGCCATGTGTTGGAGGGCTGAGACATGCGGCATCTGCTCACAGTGCTGATTGGTGTGCTGTTCGGCACCGGGATTTCGCTGTCAGGCATGGCCAATCCGGCGAAAGTGCTCAACTTCTTCGATGTTTTTGGACCATGGGACCCGAGCCTCGGCTTGGTCATGGCCGGGGCCGTGATGGTGACGTTCGTGGGCTACAAGCTGGTCCTGAAACGAAGGCGTCCGGTCTTTGAGCAGACCTTTGAGATACCGGAAAATCGAAACCTGGATGCGCGGCTGATCACAGGCGCGGGCCTCTTCGGCCTTGGCTGGGGCCTTGCAGGCTTTTGCCCTGGAGGGGCGCTTCCCGCATTGGGAACCGGCAATCGCGAGGTTGGTGTCTTTGTGGTCGCTCTGATCGCAGGTCTTCTGATCACCAGAGTCGTTCTTATGCGCGTCACGCAAGGCCAACAGCAAAAACAACCCGCCGAATAAGCCTGCCGCAGGACAGGCGACCGCTGAGCTGGAAAACGGCCTGTGCCGCGATTCGCTGCGGCGTGGTCAACGGTGCCTGGCTTCACGGGGGATGGCATCCGGGATGATGTGCGGTTGCGAGGGTACATTGGATCTGCGCTTGGCATGCAAGCCTGATGACATGCCGACATCGACGTGCGTCGGTACTCGGAGAAGACGATCCAAAACAGACCGGCTTTGATTTGCCTCAACGACGCCAGTGGTCAAACAGCGCATTCTCCACTTCGAACAGGCAGGAGGGAGACCATGTTCAAAATTTCGAAACCGTCAGAGAACCGGCTGGACATCGAGCTGTCAGGCGGTCTGGACGCGGATGAGATGCGAGAGGCTCTTGAGTCCCTCACGGTCGCCTCGCAGGACATGGCCGGAGGCAAGATGCTCTACAGGATTTACGACTTCGAGATGCCAACCTTCGGGGCCTTGGCGGTCGAGTTCCAGCAGTTGCCCAAGCTCTTCGGTGTGATCGGCCGCTTTGGCAGATGTGCAGTGCTGTGCGATGCCTCGTGGATCCGCACGGCGGCGGAGATCGAAGGCGCGCTGATCCCCTTTCTTGAGATCAAGAGCTTTCCGCTGGCAGAGGCAGAGGCCGCCGAAGCCTGGCTGGAGGATGGTGTGGGGACGGACGAGGGTGGAGATTCGAACGTTCCGGTTTGACCGTGCAAGTTCGACCGATGGTCGGATCGGTTTTCAGATGACGGGGGCCACTCAGAGCACCAGCAAAACAGTGTTCAGCCTCGGGCGGGATTTGAGCGCTGAGCACCCTCCCTGACCGCTTTCGTGATGGCATGGTAGCTTTTGCAGCCAGACCCGTAAGACCGTCAGGCATAAACAAAAAGGAGAGGCATTATGCAGAAGACTATCCTGGCCATCTTTACGTTCGGAGCCGCCCTTTCGGTGCTGGTGTCATGCGCCGCGCCGCCCGGGCAGAACCAGGTCATGCCAACGCGTGCAGATGGCGGTGCCTTCTTCGCCGCGAACTGTGTGGCCTGCCATGGGGCGGACGGCAAAGGCCGGGGCACCGCCGCGACGGCGCTCGCCCCTGCGCCGACGAACTTGACGACGTTGAGCGCCCGAAACGACGGCGTTTTCCCGGCCGCTCGGGCGCTGAGCTACATTTATGGTGATCCGGAGACCAGCCACCTCGCGCGGGTCATGCCGCAGTTCGGCGGGGCAATGGCCGAGGATCTTGTGCCGGTCGAGATCGACGGCGTGCTGACACCGACACCGAGAGAACTCGCGGGCTTGCTGGTCTATCTGGAGAGCATCCAGGAGTAGTGCAGCAAGGGGTCGAAAGCGGCGTACCGGGCTGTTTCGGTAGGAGGCCATCTAACCCGTGGGATGGGCCGGACAGGCCAAACGATCCGACATAGGTCGTGCGCGGATATGGTCCTGTCCGGTTTCGCATTGGCTGGGGCACAGGGCCATCAACGGAGTGGTATTCTGGGATGGCACGCTGTCATCACCAGTCCCAAAGGACCTCTAGGAGGCCCGTCGAGAGAAGCGAAGGGCGGGGGCCACCGCAGTGGACGCCGCCCCTGCAATCAGACGAAGCTGAACATATCGGCGTCAAGGTTTGCCAAGTCGGTGTCGCGGAAGGTCAGGTGGTCGTCGTCGTTGAAGACGAGGGCGACGGAGTTGCGCGAGACCGTTGCGATCTCCAGAAGATCCTCGAAGTTGTCGAACCCCTCCATGTCGATCACGACCTGATCAGAGGGCAAGCCGACGCCCGGTTCTGCGTTCCCGACTTCGAAGTCGGTGATCAGGTCATGGCCGCCATTGAAGACAAATGTGTCGGCCCCAAGGCCGCCGCGCATCTGATCGTTTCCGGCACCGCCGTTGAGAAGATCATTGCCGTCCGACCCAATCAGAAGATCATCGCCCTCCTCTCCGAAGAGCGCATCGTCCGAGAAACCGCCCTTGAGCCGGTCGTCATCGGCGCCGCCGTAGAGGGTGTCTTCGCCCCAACCGCCATCGAGGCGGTCTTGGCCCGCGTCACCGCGCATCACGTCGTGACCCCGATCGCCTTTCAGACTGTCATCGCCGTCACCGCCGGACAGAAGATCATCGCCGTCTCGTCCATTGACCCGGTCGTCGGCGGCGCCTCCGCGCAGAAGATCCGTGTCAAGCCCGCCGCGATAGCCGCCTGCCGAGGCGGCAGGCGTGTCTGACGTGGTGAAGTTGAACGTTGACGTGTCGCCTGACGCGATCCCTTCGAAGGCCTGTCCGGTGGTGTCGAGGAGTGCACCGCCCTCGATTTCGACGGCGTAGCGGCTGTCCGCTTGAAGCTGCGAGGGAGGCGTGATGACCACCCGGTCGCCGTCAAACGTGACGAGACGCGGATCGATCACGTCGATTTCAGTACGCGCGCCGGTGTCGCGATTGACCAGGGTGATTGTCCCTGTGCCGGCGGTGACCTCCTCGGTGAAGTTGAGCGTGAGAACGGTGTCGTTTGCCACGTCACGCTCATTGTCTGCTGGTGTTGCCGATGTCAGGAAGGGCGCGGCATCGGCGTCGAAATCCACCTGACGCGGACTGTAGACCGGTCCGTCGGAGGAATAGCCCAAGCGTCCGTCGGAGTTCGACCCCCAGGTGAAAATCGCGCCGGTGTCGCTGACGGCGATGATGGAGTTCGGCCCGGTCTGGATCTCGACGATTGTGACATCATCGAGTTCCGCGATCTTGGTGGGATAGAAAGCGGCTTCGCTTTCAAGATCCGGGTCGCCGTCGAGGCCTCCGGTCGGGCCTTCGTCATTTGGACCCCAGGCATAGACGTCTCCATCCTTGGTCAGTGCCATGGACCAACGCGCCCCGCCCTTGATGTCGATAATCCCCTCGGGCAGTCCGGTCAGTTCAATCGGCGCTGCGACGTCCTCGGGCGCTGGCGTGAACGTACCATCGCCGTTGTCCTGCCCCTGCAGCAGCTGACCTGTGCGGCTTTCCCCCCAACCGAAGACCCGCCCATCGGCGGTGATGGCATAGGACGTGCGCCCCTCACCGGAGACTGCAACGATTGTGTCCGGCAGGCCCTCGATCAGCGTTGGCGTGATCACACGGCGATCCTCGGACGGGCTGACCTGGTTGTCGGTGTTGCCACCGAAGCCATAGACGTCACCCTCCGCTGTCAGGACCAGCGTATGCGTGACCCCAGCCGAGACCGCGACAACGGTTTTTTCGGAGACGGCCTCAATGACCGCCGGAACCAGGCGTTCGTCCTGGTCGCCGGTCCCCAATTGGCCGTTGGTATTGCTGCCCCAGCCGTAAAGCGTGCCATCTGCGGCAATGGCGAAGGAGGTGCCGTTGCCGTTCTCGATGCCGGTGATGTCAATGTCATCCAGTGCGCCGATCTTCTCGGCCGAACTGCGCGCCTCTTCGTCACCCAGACCGAGGGGCCCGCGGTTGTTGAAACCGAAGGCGTAAACATCGCCGTCGTCTGTGAGGAAGGTCGTGTGCAGGAGCCCGCCTGCGACCGATACGATACTGGCATCGAACCCTTCGGGCAGGTTGACGGGCACGGGGGTCTTCACGTCGAACCCGGTCGTGCCGTTGCCAAGCTGGCTCACAACGTTCTCGCCGGAACTATAGAGCACGCCATCCCGAAGGAAGACCGAGAAGTGATTGCCAGCGCCGGCAGTGGCGGGGACCATCACTGCATTGCTCTCATAGGGTTCGACGGCGCGAGGCCGCTCCAACTGGGCGTCATATTGATCGGAGCCGAAGAGGCTTGTCTCATCGGCATCGAAATAGTCGCCATCGCCGTTCAGATTGGTCAGCTTGACCACATTGGCATCGCCGCCGAAGCTGTTGGCCGTCAGAATCAGGCTGCCCTCCGCATCTGCGGCGATGGAGAAACCGATATCAGCCGGGATGGCACCCGGCATGAAATTCGCGTTCCAGACTTCCGTGGCCTCGAAAACGCTGTCGATTTGGCCGGAGCCGTCGAGATCGGTCAGGCGGTAAACCTTGAGGATCTCATCGGCATCGGGGAACCAGGTCACCGTGTAGAGCGACCCGTTGATACCCACCGCGCTGGAGATGTCGACCGGTGCTCCGAAATTCATGTCATCGGAGATGAAGTCGGTGACTTCCGTGGGCTGAATGACGCCGTCGGCATTGAGATCTTCGATACGGAAGATCACATCCGTTGCCGCGCCGTTCAGATCGTTCAGATACGCAAGGTTGCCATCAAAGCTCAGGTCGAAGGGCACTGCGGTGTCGATGATGGTCTGGACATCGAGCCAGACCGTTGCCTCGCCCGCGTCATTCGCATCGCCGTCGCCGTTGAGGTCCACCGTCCGATAGATCGCGTCCTGCGGCGTCGAGGTGGTTCCGGCGTTGGCGATGTAGATGGCACCGTCGGGCCCTTCGGCGATCCCGTTGGGTGTGACGGTCGACAGACCGCCTGCGTTCTCAGCGGAGAACCAGACCACAGCCTCCCCCGCATCCTGCGCGTCGCCGTCAGCGTTCCTGTCCGTTAGGCGATAGACCGTATCGCTGCTGCCGTCTCCAATGAAGACGGAGCGATCTGCCGCCTGATGAACGGTGAAGACATTGCCGGTCGGCTCCGTCAGGCTGCTTTCATTTGTTGCGTCGAAGAAGACCCGCGTCTCATCCGCGCTGCTGGCCGTTCCGTCCCCGTCCAGATCCCGCAGCAGCAAGAGCTGATCCTTGCGTTGATCCGCGACCAGAATTCCCGTTGTTTGTGTAGATAAGCGTCCCATATGGCCACCCCCAAGAAAAAGAGAGAGCCTCGCGTGCAGCTGGGTACTCGATGTCGATGAATAAGGATGCAGAGCATCCACCTCGTATGTGACGGATTTTCAGACTGGGGTGAACCCCCATTCGGCATCGGGTTTATGCTGGGCGGTTACAGGTGCTCGGATGGAGGGCACGGGCGGAGAGAGACCGACCGTCGACAAACTAGGGCACGGCAGTGTTCTTTGATGGTTAGTGACTTGACCCCGCTCTATCTTTGGCGACGGGTGTCACCTTCGGATAGGGGGCTGGACCGTTGGCAGGCGGTGACGCAGTGATTGCGGGCCCCGGGGGCGGTCCGCCTCGAAAGAGACCGCCCACTTTACTCAAACCCAATGTTGGAGCCGGTGTCCGGATTATATGGCGACCTTGGCGTGGCCACTGTGCTTGGTCTGCAGCAGGATCGGGGCGGCGTTGGCGGGCGTTGCTTTCGGCGGGTTTTTCGGGGACCCAATGGTCAGATGATATATCAGACGACTAGCGGCAGATGACATCTGTCAGAGTCCTTGCCGCGGCACTTAATGCGGCATCGTCAAAGCCGGCATATCCAAGCAGGAGGCCCTGAGGCGGATCCGGCAGGACCGAATGTGCCGAGAGCGCGCGGACGGTCAGACCTGCCGTAGCGCATGCAGCGGCGATATCGCGGTCGGTCTTGTGTGATGCAAGAGCGGGCTTCAGCGCGACGCACAGGTGCATGCCGGAGCGATCCGGGCGCAGATCCAAATGTGCGCGCAGCGGTGCCAGCTCCGCCAACAGATGCGCCTGGCGTTTGGCGTAGGTGCGGCGGCAGCGGCGCAGATGGGTTGCGAATTCGCCGCTGTCCATGAAATTGGCCAGCGCAGGCTGAGGAACAAGAGACGCATGGGTGCCAGCCTGCTGCAGCCTTTTGCAAGCAACGTCGATCAGGGCGGTCGGGATCACGACATAACCCAGTCGCAGTGCTGCGCTGAAGAGCTTTGAAAAGCTGCCCAGATACACCGTGCGCTGCAGACGGTCGAGGCCCGAAAGGGACGGGAGCGGCTGACCTTCGTAGCGAAATTCGCTGTCGTAGTCGTCTTCGATCAGCAACGCATCACCTGTGCGGGCCCAGTCCAGAAGCGCCAGTCTGCGCGCCAGAGGCATCGCGCGCCCTGTCGGGAAATGGCGCGAGGGTGTGACAATGGCTGCCCGTGCCCGCGGCAGGCGGGCCGGATCGAGACCGTCGGCGTCGATCCGGAGTGCCTGTGTCTTCAGGGCGGCGCGCTTGAGCGCGACCCGGAGCGGGGACCAGCCCGGGTCCTCCATGATGACCGGCGATCCCGTTGGCAGCGTCGTGCGAAACAGCAGATCGAAGGCGTCAGATGCGCCCGCGGTGACGATGATCTGCGCGGGGTCACAGTCAAGCCCTCGCCAGGCGGCTAGATGCGCGCTGATCGCTTGGCGCAGCGGATACCAGCCAAAGGGGTCCGGCGTGGCCAGAAGGTCTGCCTCGGGCGCCCGCCAGGCCCGCTCGAGATGCCGCGCCCAGATGCGATGCGGAAAGAGCGCGGGGTCCGGCAGTCCGGTCTGAAAGGGCCGGGGTCGCTGTGGCGGTGCGGGCAGGGCTGACGCGGGCGGGGCAGGGGGCGAAAGGTGTGGCAGATGATCGGCGACAAACGTGCCGCCACCGGCGCGCGCGGACAGGTATCCTTCGCCCAGCAACTGATCATAAGCCGTCGTGATGGTCATTCGGGACACCGAGAGCTCCGCTGCAAGCGTGCGGCTGGCTGGCAGGCGTGCGCCGCAAGCGTGTGGGTGCGCCAGAACCAATCTGCGCAAGGTGTCGGTGAGTTGCACATGCAAGGGCTGCGCAGCACCGCGGTCCAAACTGACACCAAAGAGCGCGGTGTTGAAATTGGACTGGGATTTTTTATCGGTATTGGACATGTCGTCCCGTCCAATACGCTGGTAGCAGCGGCCAGACAACCACAGCCGGAGCGCCTGCCATGACCGAGACCTTACCCATCACCGACCGATCCCGCCTGCGACGTCTTCACACACGTGGGCATTTCGATCGTGACACGATCAATGCCATTCTCGATGCGCAACCGCTCTGCAGTGTCGGGTATGTGTTTGATGGCAAACCATATGTGACGCCGACCTTGCAGTGGCGGGAGGGCAATCACGTCTACTGGCATGGCTCATCTGCGAGCCGGGGGTTGCGGCGGTCGAAGGATGCGGAGGTTTGCCTGACCGTATCTATCCTGGATGGATTCGTGCTCGCGCGCTCCGGCATGCATCATTCGGTGAATTCCCGGTCGGTCATGCTCTACGGCAGAGCGACCAAGGTCGAGGATCCGGAGGTCAAGCTCGCCAAGCTGCGGACCTTTGTGAACGGGCTTTTCCCGGGCCGCTACGACATGCTGAGGCCGGATCATGCACAGGATCTGAAGGCCACAATGGTGTTGGGGATGGAGATCGCGGAAGGCAGCGCGAAGATCCGCACGGGCGGACCTGTCGACGACGAGGAAGACTATGCGCTGCCGATCTGGGCGGGAGTGATCCCGGTCCGCACCGAAGTTGGCGAGGTGATCCCCGACCCGCGCAACCTGGATGGGGTTGAGATGCCAGAGCACGTTCGGGACTTCCGTCTGCCGTGATCTCTCAAAGGTTGTGGTGGGCCAGAAAGGCCTTGGCCTTGTCCATACAGGCGTGCCAGGCCGGCTCATGGCCCAGCAGGATATGGTTTTTGCTGTCGAGCACGACGAACTCGGCGCCAGGAATGCTCGCCGCCAGCGCCCGCCCCTGATCCAGGGCGATCCGTTCATCGTCGCGGGCATGGAACACGATGGTCGGGACCTGGATTTTAGGCAGATCTTCACGCACGTCGATGGTTCCGAAGGCCTCCTGAAAGCGCACGGCGTTTTCCGGCGAGACCGTCAAGCGTTGGAATTCGTCGAACCATTCGAGGTCTTCCGGCCTGGCGTCGGGCATGAAGGTTTGCGAGAAGATATGGCGGTAGGCTGGGTTCGACGTGCCCCACCCGTGCCGCGTCAGCGTGAGGACGGCTTCGCGGCGTGCTTGTTCCTCGGCACTCGCGCCGATCCGCCAGCCGGTGGCGTAGCCGGCGACCAGAATCAGCCCCGAAACACGCTCCGGGTGGCGCGCGGCATAGGCGACGCTGACCGCGCAGCCTTGGGAGATGCCCAGCAACGGAAAGCGCTCGAGCCCCAGCGCGTCGACCACCGTTTCAAGATCACGGACGAAGGCCTCAAATGTGATATCCTTCACATCCCAATCTGACAGGCCATTGCCGCGTTCATCATAGCGGATGAAACGGCGATCCATGGCCCAGGCGTCAAATGTCGGGCCCCAGATCGGGCTGTTGCAGTCGAGCTCGAGATGATTGAGCCAGTTCGCCGCCTTTACGAGGGGAGGACCATCGCCGATGCTGGCGTGCGCGATCCGCACACCGTCGCTGGAGCGGCAAAAGCCGATCTGTTGTTTGCGCAGCAAGCGCCGAGGTCGTGCCTCAACCGGTCGGCTATGATGTGCGGTTTCGCCCGATGCCACCGACGCCTCCGGCATCAATGGACCTGAAACGGAGAGACCGGCAGCCTTGGCGGCGGCGAAGAAGTCTGCCTCGTGCTGGCGGGCTTCGTCCTCGCGACCTGTCTGGGCCAAGGCCTGTACGAGGCTGCGTGCGGCGTCTTCTTCGAGAGGCGTCTGCTCCTTCCAGCGCCGGGCCCATTTGACCGCCTCTGCCCGCCCGATTTCTGGGTGCAGCGCCAGACGGCGCAGCACGTTGCGCCGCAACAGCAGCACATCTTCGCGCTCGGAGGCGAGCCACAGTTGAAAATCTTCGGCACCTGCCTGCGCAAGCCCGTCGAGCAAGGGCTGCTCCAACTGCGCAGCCATTTCGCGCAGATCCTCGGGCGGCAGGAACGGTGGCTCATCCAGAAGCCGCGCCCGGATCGCCAGCAGGTCGACCTCGGTTGCTCCACCAGAGAAGGCGACACGTTCGCGATCAGCAACGATGTGGGCCTCTTCGGTGCCATCGACGGCGGGCCTGAGTTTGCTCAGCGCCCACCGCAGAGACCCGCGCGGATCGTCGGGCAGATCCCAGAACAACTCGCAGAGCCGCTCCCGTCTTACCGGGCGCGCGGTGGCCACAAGATACCCCAGAACGGCCCGGGCCTTGCGGGAGGCGGGCAGGGCGACAGGCGTGCCATTTCGGGTGACTGCCAGCTCGCCCAGCAAGGAAATGCGCAGCGACGGATCCATAAAGCTGCCTTCTGCCCGAAATAAAACGGTTGGACCAGAAAAATTCAACGCTGGTGACAACGCTGGTTCAAACGATGGGGCTCCAGACAGCGTCATTGTTTATGAATTGGAGTTTTTTGTGATGATGAAATTGCCGCATGTAAGTGACCGCCCGTTTCTGACGGATGCGGGGCTCGAGACGTGGTTGCTGTTTCAACGCGGGTTCGATTTGCCGTTCTTTGCCTCGTTTCCCCTGTTGCAGGACGCGGCAGGGCGCGCCGCGATGACAGAATATTTTTCCGGGTTTCTGACGCTGGCGAAAGAGCAGAGCACAGGCTTTGTTCTCGACACCTGCACCTGGCGGGCAAACCCGGATTGGGCCGCGCGTATGGGGCATGATGCCGTCGCTCTGGCAGAGATCAATGCGGAGGCTGTACGCTATGCGATGGCTCTGCGCGATGGCGCTGAGGCGCGCGATGCCGTTTTGATCAATGGGGTGGTCGGTCCGCGGGACGATGGTTATGACCCGGCACAACTGATGTCGGTCATCGAAGCGCGCGCCTATCATCAGCTGCAGGTCGATGCCTTGGCGCAATATGGCGTCGATCTGGTCTCGGCGATCACGATGACCAACACGGCGGAAGCCATCGGCATCGCCAATGCGGCTGCGCAGGCCGGTGTGCCCTGTGTGGTCAGTTTCACGGTCGAGACCGATGGGCGTTTGCCCACAGGGCAACACCTGTCGGAGGCCATTGCCGAGACCGATGCCAAAAGTTCCGAGAGGCCGGTCTATTACATGATCAACTGCGCGCATCCGGACCATTTCCGCGACGTCGTCGGTCAGGGAACATGGCGCAACCGAATCTCCGGTCTACGCGCCAACGCGTCGCGCCTGTCGCATGCGGAACTCGACGCCTGCGAAAGCCTTGACGATGGCGATCCGCAAGAGTTGGGGGCTCTATATGCCGACCTGAAGGCGTATCTGCCCCGGCTGAACGTCTTTGGCGGGTGCTGCGGCACCGATTTGCGGCATGTGAGCAGTATTTGTCAGGCGGTGCGGGCCGCCTGAGACGGCAGACTTCTGCAGATGTGTTCGTGCGTGGACAACGACCGCGATCATCCCGTCCTGACGTCGTTTCGAGGGAGCGACGTCAGGCCGTCCACCGGCGCCATATGGACCGATCCCTCACTCATTTAACGATTGGATACGACAATGTTTAAGACTATTTTCCTTGGATCGCTTTTGGCCCTGACCTCTGCCCTGAGCGTCAAAGCCGCAGAACCGATCACCCGGTTTGATGTAGCAGAAGATCACACCCGCTTTGCCTTTGCGCCAGCTCCCCTGCTTGAAAGCGGGATGCCGGCTCACGGCAACCCCTTCGTCACTCAGGGCTACATCTATCCCGCTGGCACGTTGATGGACGGCACCGATGGCGTTCTGGAAGATGGCAGCCCGGCCTTCCCGGATCTGGTGCTGGGCAGCTGGACCTGTGACGGTTGGTTCGTCGGCGATGGTGGCGATGCGACAACCGGCGTCTGGCTGGTCAGCCGCCAGATCATGCAGTTCAATTCCGGTGCGGTGATTGTCACCCAGGGCACGGAACTGGCCGATGTGGGTGTGCCAAACAGCCGCCCGATCACGGCCTCGACCGGTGTCTACGCCACATTCGACGACGCGATGGAACAGACGCTGTTGGGCTTTCATAGTCATATGGGTGTTCAGGCCCGCTTCGTGATTGCCGAAGATGACTACGAGGCACAGCGCCGCTTCTACGAGGACTGATCCCACCGCATCAAAGAGACACAGCGCCCGGCGTGCAACCGCCGGGCGCTGGTTTGACTTCAGAAAGATATCACCATGACAATGACACAGCACAAGACTTTCACGATTCGTCCGGCCACGGCAGCAGACGCCGAACATCTCGTTCATTTCACGGTTTCGGCAAGCAAGGGCCTGTCGCTGATCACCTGGGAGGATGCCAAGCAGCCGGGTGAGACCGCGATGGATGCTGGGCTGCGCCGTGCACGAGAGGGCACGGGCGGTTTTTCCTTTCGCAAGGCGGATGTTGCGGAGTTTGAGGGGGAGGTGATGTCCGGCATCGTCTCCTACCCGATCGCACCCGATGGGCAGAGCGATACCTCGGATATCCCGGAGGTGTTCCGCCCGCTCGTCATACTGGAAGAGCGAGCTGGCGCAAGTTGGTACATCAACATCCTTGCCACCTATGAGCGTGCGCGCGGGCACGGCGCGGCTTCACGCCTTATTCAGCACGTCGAGGCGCGCGCCAAGGCAGCCGGGGAGGCGCGCATAAGCATTGTCGTGGATGCGGTCAACCCGGCCATGAAGCTTTATGAGCACCTAGGCTTTGAGGAGGTCAGCCGCGAACCCTTCGGCCAATCGGGCGACGACCATCCAGAGGGACACTGGGTGCTCATGATCAAGCGGATCTGACGGATTGCGCGCAGCACTGGTCTGACTGTGCAAACAGGTGGTCCGGCGGACATGCCGGGCTATCTGCGCTGGCATGGACGGGAAGCGACATACATGAGCAGTCAGGCACGCGTAGCGATCATTGGCGCCGGGCTCACAGGGCTTTCGCTGGCGCACGCGCTGCGAGATGCGGCGGAGGTGACCGTCCTTGAGAAATCGCGGGGGGTCGGCGGGCGTATGTCCACTCGCCGGGCAGCCCCTTTTGCCTTTGATCACGGGGCACAGTATTTTTCGGCCCGAGGGGCTGCTTTTGCCACGTTCTTGGAGCCGTTCCTCTCCCGTGGGATCATAAAGCCGTGGGCGCCTCGTCTGGCTCTTCTGCCGGAGGGCTCGGGGGCTGCGCCGGACTGGTCGAGCCCACGCTATGTCGCGGTACCCGGCATGACGGCTCTGGCCAAAGCCCTCGCAGAAGAGCTTGACGTCGAGCGGGCGGTCCACGCGGAGACATTGAAAAAACGCGCCGAGACGTGGCACCTGATGTGCCGAGAGGGACGGGAGTTCGGCCCCTTCGACTGGGTCATCTCTACGGCTCCGGCAGCGCAGACGATGACCTTGATGCCTGAGGAGTTTTCCGGTCAAGCTGCTTTGGGCGCAGCGAAGATGCTCGGATGCTACAGCCTGATGCTCGGATTTTCGGAGCCGCTTGCCTTGCCGTGGGAGGCTGCCTGGGTGCAGCAGGATCCGCTAGGCTGGATCGCGGTCGATACGTCGAAACCGGGTCGCGGCGCGGCGCACTCCATCCTGGCACAGACGTCCAACAGCTGGGCAGAGGCCAATCTTGAAAGAGATCAGTCTGAGGTTCAGGCGGAGTTGCTGCGGGCATTTGGCGACGTGACAGGCCAGTCGCCCCGGCAGGCCGCGTATGTCAGCCTACATCGTTGGCGCTATGCCAGCGTGGCGACGCCGGCATCGTCACCCTTCCTGATCGATACCGAACGTCGGTTGGCAGCGGCGGGCGATTGGTGTGGTGCCGGGAAAGTGGAGGCAGCGTTTGACAGCGCATCGGCATTGGCCGACGCTTTGCGCCCAACGTTGGCCGAGCAGCGCTCAACCCAATAACGCGCTGCTGCCCGCATAGACCAACCGCAGCGCCATGAGTGTCAGGATGATGGTCAGCATGCGCTTGAACAGGGGCTCATTGATCCGCAGCAACACAGATCTCCCGGTCAGCGTGCCGAGAAATCCGAACAGGATCAGAAGCGCCGTGAATGCGGCCCACTGGGTGAAGGCGAAACCCAGAAGACCGAAGGCGATGGTCTTGAGCAGGTGCTGGACGGTCATCATCGCGGCATGCGTTCCGACATGGCTCATACGGTCAAGCCCGAGGGTCTTGACGAAGGCGGCAACGAAGGGGCCGGTGCCTCCGACGAACATTGTCAGACCGCTGGAAAGCGCCCCCGTGATGCCTGCAGAGCGTTTCATGATCTGTGGTATTGGAAGATGAACCGTCCAGAGAATGAAGAGGCCCACAAGGATTTGCAGCAGGCCGGCATCCAACTGGACGACCACGCTGCTGCCGAGCGCGACACCAAGCAGGGCACCCATGACAAATGGGGCCAGTGGCGCAGTGTGAATGTAATGGCGAAAAGCAAAGCTGCGGCCGGCATTTGAGCCGAGTTGTAACAGGCCGTGCACAGGTATGATTGCGGGCGGGGGCAGGAAGGTCGCCATGGCTGCCAGCATGATCGTGCCGCCGCCGATGCCGAAGGCGGCGGTGATCAGTGAACTGAGGAAGCTGAGGACAAGCAGCAGCGCTGCAATCGGGCCATCCAGCCCGGCAAACAGCAGATCAGCGGCAGTCATGCTTGGGGACGGTTTTCGGCGCCATTGACGTTCGCTTTTTTCTGGGGCTGTGCAAGATCAAACCACGTCGACGGTCATGCGTCCCAGCCCTGCAATTTCGAGATCCATCACGTCTCCGCGTTGCACCGGACCGACGCCTGCGGGTGTGCCCGACAGGATGACGTCGCCGCCAGCCAGGGTGAAATACTCCGAGAGATAGGAGATCATTTCCGGCACTTTCCAGATGAGCTGATTGAGGTCGCCGCTTTGCCGCATGCTGCCGTTCAACGTGAGCGTGACGGCGCCTTCTTTTGGATGCCCGATGGCGGTAACGGGGTGGATCGGGCCGACAGGGGCCGACCGCTCGAACGCCTTGCCGATCTCCCAGGGACGGCCCGCGTTCTTCATCTGACCTTGCAGATCGCGCCGTGTCATGTCGAGTGCGATGGCGTAGCCAAAGACATGATCCAGCGCCTTGTCCGCGGCGATGCCCTCTCCGCCGGATCGGAGCATCACCGCCAGTTCCACTTCGTGATGCACGTCAGAGGACTGTGCGGGGTAGGGGAACTGACCGCTTGGATCGAGGTTGTCGGGGTTTTTCTGGAAGAAAAAGGGGGCCTCGCGGTCCGGGTCATGACCCATTTCGATGGCATGTGCGGCATAGTTCCGCCCGATGCAATAGACCCGGCGCACCGGAAACCGCGCATCGGTCCCGACGACAGGCAAGGCAGTCACCAAAGGGGCGTCGATCACATAGTTCGGCATGGGGCCTCCGGTTTTGTCTGGTCGTGCGGCGACCATAGCGGATTTATACGCGAGAACCATGCCGCGTCATGCTGCCGGATGTCAGGCCAAAACGCCGCAGTGTGATTGCGGCCTTGCTGATCGTACAATCTGCGCCATCTGGTTCCTCGCGGTAAAGACAGGACAGACGATGGTTTTGCAGATCACCCATCTGGCCAAGAAGTATGGTGCCGGACAGGATGCTGTCCTGCGGGATGTGTGCCTGCAGATGGCAGCGGGGGAGACGCTAGCGCTGGAAGGCGAGTCGGGCAGCGGCAAGAGCACTCTGCTGCACCTCGTGGCCGGATTGGATCGCGCGACAGAGGGCACCATAGAAGTCGAGGGAACGGACATCACGGGGCTGTCGGACGCAGCACTTGCGCAGATACGGCGCACAGTAGTCGGCTTGGTCTTTCAGCAGTTCAATCTGATCCCGAGCCTGACGGTGGAACAGAATATTGCGTTTCAGGCGCGGTTGGCCGAACGGTACGACGCCGCTTGGACCGGCCATCTGGCGCAGGTCATTGGTCTGGAGGCCCATCTCCAGGCTTATCCCGAAACCCTGTCCGGCGGGCAGCAGCAAAGGGTGGCAATTGCTCGCGCACTGGCTGCGAAGCCGCGCTTGCTGTTGGCTGATGAGCCAACGGGCAACCTGGATGAGACAACGGCGGACACGGTCTTGCAACTGATGCTGGAGAGTGCCGCGGAGAGCGGGACCGCGCTGCTGATGGTGACGCATTCACCTCGACAGGCCAGCCGAATGCAGCGACGACTGACCTTGACGCATGGCGTTGTGCGCCCGCGAGAGATGTCCGAGTGATGCGGCTTGGTCTGATTGCGCTGCTGTCGCACTGGCGACGCAACCCGTGGCAGTTGGTCACCCTGGTGGCGGGGCTTGCCTTGGCGACAGCGCTTTGGTCCGGCGTGCAGGCGATCAACGCCGAGGCGCGCGCAAGCTATGATCGGGCGGCGGATGTTGTCTCCGGTGGTGATCTGGCACAGATCCGGCGCGCGGATGGCGCGCCGATCCGCACGGCGGAATATGTCGCGCTTCGACGTCTGGGCTGGCAGGTGAGCCCGGTTCTGGAGGGCGACTTCACCGGCCCCTATGGCCGCGTTCAGCTCATTGGCATCGAGCCGATGACCCTGCCGCAGCGTGATCAGGCGGATGGTGCGTTGCAGAGCCCTCTTCAACCTGATGGAACAGAGCCTCAGGGCAATGTGGTCTCCGTCCATCCTGATGATGTTCGCGTCTTCGAAGGAAAAGACGTGACACTGCGGGTGCAGTCAGAACGTGTATCCGGACGGGCGCTGGCGGATATCGCCGTGGTGCAGGACCTGTTGGACCGGCCTGATCAGATTTCGCGGTTGCTCGTCGATCCTGTGCAACCCATCGGGCGTCCGGATTTGCCTTCGGATTATCGTTTGACACAAAGCAGTGGCGAAACCGATGTGGCCCGTCTGACTGCGAGCTTTCACCTCAATTTGACGGCCTTCGGACTGTTGTCCTTCGCTGTCGGAATCTTCATTGTCTATGGCGCCGTCGGCCTGGCGTTCGAACAGCGTCGCTCTGTGTTCCGGACGCTGCGCGCGCTGGGTCTGCCGTTGCGGTCTCTGATGGTGTTGCTGGCCATCGAGCTGGGTGTCTTTGCATTGGCCGCCGGCGCCCTCGGGGTCGTCCTGGGATACGTGATTGCTGCGACCCTTTTGCCGGATGTGGCCGCAACGTTACGGGGGCTCTATGGTGCGGATGTGGCCGGACAGCTGCAGGTGCGCCCGGCCTGGTGGCTGTCCGGTCTCGCTATGGCGCTGGCGGGCACAGCGGTGGCCGGGACCGCCGCGCTTTTCAAGTTGGCGCGATTGCCGTTGCTGTCCTTTAACCATCCCCGCGCAATGAGCATGCACGCAGGGGCTGCGGCGCGATGGCTGGCAATGCTTGCGATGGGGTTGTTTGCCGCTGGTGCCGTGTTCGCGCTGGTTGGCCAGGGCCTCTTCGCGGGTTTCGCGCTCTTGGCCTGCCTTCTGATCGGAGCGGCGTTCTGTCTGCCTGCACTGCTGTCAGCCGCGCTTCGGGTGGTTCAGCGTTGGCATTCCGGGCCGCTGGCAGAGTGGTTTTGGGCAGACAGCCGACAGCAACTGCCGGGACTGTCGATGGCGTTGATGGCGCTGCTGCTCGCGATGGCGGCGAACATTGGCGTCTCGACCATGGTGTCGAGCTTTCGGCTGACCTTCACCGGATATCTGGATCAACGTCTCTCGTCCGAGCTGTATCTGACGGCCAGCAGCCCGCAGCAGGCAGCGGAAATCGCCACATTTCTGGAAGAGGAGGATGCGGCGGTGCTGCCGATTGTCTGGCAAGACCTGCGTATCGGGGGGCTGCCAGCGGAGATCTACGGCATTCGTGATCACGTAACCTATCATGACAATTGGCCCTTGCTGGGCGCGCTGCCAGAGGTCTGGGATCGTTTGGCAGCGGGCGAGGGCGCCTTGATCAATGAGCAACTGGCCCGGCGCAATGGCCTGCAACCGGGCGATGACCTTGAAACGGGTGATCGCGTGCTGGGTGTTTACAGCGATTATGGCAATTCGGCCGGGCAAGTGGTGATTTCCCTAGCCGCTTTCCAGGAGCGTTATCCAGATGTACGCATTCAGCGCTTCGGAGTGCGGACGTCCGAACCTGAAGCTATTGGCGCCGCGCTGCGCAACCGGTTCGATCTGGAGCCGGATGCGCTGATCAACCAGGCGGATCTGAAGGCTCTTTCGCTAGCGGTATTCGAACGCACCTTTGCGGTCACAGCTGCGTTGAACTTGCTGACGCTGAGCGTAGCGGCACTGGCACTGCTGATCGGATTACTGACGCTTGCCAACCTGCGCCTGCCCCAGCTCGCGCCGGTTTGGGCCCTGGGGCTGACACGGCGGCATCTGGCAGTCCTGGAGCTTCTGCGCGCCCTGTGTCTCGCAGCGGTCACTGGCCTTTTGGCGGTTCCGCTGGGCTTGGCCTTGGCCTGGGTTTTGCTTGCGATCGTGAACGTCGAGGCATTTGGTTGGCGGCTGCCTATGTTCCTGTTCCCGGTCGACTACCTGAAGCTTGGCGGGCTGACGCTGGTGGCTGCCTTTATTGCGGCGGCCTGGCCCGCACTTCGGCTGTCGCGGACACCACCAGATCGTTTGTTGAGGGTTTTCAGCAATGAGCGTTAGGCTTCTGATCGCCAGCGTCTTGGCCGCGGTTCTGTCAGGCGGAGCTGCGATGGCGCAGAGCTTTGCCGGGCTGGGCAGCGATGCGGAGGGGTTTGCCATGCCTGAACGCGGCTATGTCTTCGACTTTCCCACCGACCACGGCCCACATCCCGATTTTCGGATTGAATGGTGGTACCTCACGGCCAATCTCACCGGTGAAGATGGAACCGCCTATGGGCTGCAATGGACCCTTTTCCGCAGCGCGCTGGCGCCGGAAGAGCGCGCGGGCTGGCGGAGCCCGCAGTTGTGGTTGGGGCACGCTGCAATAACCACACCCGAAGCGCACTACGTCGCCGAGCGGCGCGCGCGGGGCGGCATAGGTCAGGCTGGTGTGATTGCTGATCCGTTCGAGGCGTGGATCGACGACTGGCGCATGGCCGGCACCGATATGAAGAGGATGCAGCTGACCGCGACGGGACCCGACTTTGCTTACGACATGGACCTGGAAGCAACCGGGCCGCTGATCTTCCACGGCGAGGATGGGTACTCGCAGAAGTCGTCATCGGGCCGGGCAAGCTATTATTACTCTCAGCCCTTTTTCGAAATTTCGGGGACGCTGACGCTGCCCGAGGGACCGGTGGAGGTGACTGGCCAGGCGTGGTTGGACCGGGAGTGGGCCTCTCAACCGCTTGGCGCCTCGCAGGTGAGTTGGGATTGGTTCTCCATGGCCTTCGACAGCGGCGACCGGTTGATGGGATTCACCCTGCGTGACAGCGCGGGACCAGACTATACTGCCGCCACCTGGATCGAGCCGGATGGCACCACGACCGCCTTTCCCGATGGAGCGTTTTCCGCAAAACCGCTGACGGAGAGCCAAGTCGCGGGGCGAGAGATCCCGACACGCTGGCGCGCTTTTTTGCCTGAGAAGGGTGTGGATGTCACGGTCGATGCGATCAATCCGCAGGCATGGATGGAGACGTCAATCCCGTATTGGGAGGGCCCTGTAACACTCTCCGGAAGTCATCGCGGCCGCGGATATCTTGAGATGACCGGCTACTGACCGGAGAAGTGGTTATCAGCGCCGCAAAAGCTTCTACGCGGTCTTCGAGACCTGGCGCTTTGCGATAGAACAAGCGATCAGAGGGCAAGACATGAGCCTTTGGCGCAAAGTCATATCGTATGCGATACACGAACCGTTGCTGATATTTGCGTTGAGGGCAGGGGCCAACTCATCTTTTCACTGAAAGCTGCTGCCGATGCCGTCCATCCCAGGGATCGAAGCAGAAGTTACATCGCTTTGCTACACACCCGAGATTCTCGGGGGGGAAGACCTCAAGAGCCAAGAAAAGACTTGCGATGAAGATAAGGGGTCGCACCTCTCGCGACGCCTTTGCTGGCCAATCCTATCTTTGCCCCAACCAGGCAGCGGCTGCGTGAGGTAGCCTTCATCCGCTCGTGGACCCTATACAGGTTCAGACCAAGCTGGCACCGCTTTTGCGAATAGTGTTATCCCACCTCCAACAGATGAGACTACGTGCGTCGTGTCAGAGGGGAGCAAGTGATGGACTTTGCAGCGACTGAGGAACAGACCGCCATCTTTGAGATGGCCTACGCTTTTGGAAAAGAGCACATCGCCCCGTTCGCACAGGACTGGGAAGAGCAGGGCACAATCCCCAAAACACTCTGGCCCAAGGTGGCAGAACTGGGCCTTGCCGGGATTTACGTGTCCGAGACGTATGGTGGGTCGGGTCTCAGTCGACTGGATGCAACTCTGGTCTTCGAGGCCTTGTCGATGGCCTGCCCGTCAGTCGCCTCCTTCCTGTCCATTCACAATATGTGCGGCGGCATGATCGACAAATTCGGCTCTGAGGAGAGCAAGGCGCGGTGGTTGCCCCAAATCTGCAGCATGGAGACGGTGTTTTCCTACTGTTTGACGGAGCCGGGGTCTGGGTCCGATGCGGCGGCGCTCCGGACGCGGGCGATGCGGACAAATGAAGGCTATCGGCTCCAAGGTACGAAGGCGTTCATTTCGGGGGGCAGCTATTCTGATGCCTATCTGACCATGGTGCGGACCGGCGAAGATGGCCCGAAAGGTATCTCGGCTATAATCGTTGAGGCGGGCAGCGATGGTCTGTCCTTTGGCGGGCTTGAGAAAAAGATGGGGTGGCGGGCACAGCCAACGGCGCAGGTCCAGTTCGACGAATGCGCCGTACCAGCATCCAACCTGATTGGGGAGGAAGGGCGCGGTTTCACCTATGCAATGGCCGGGCTTGACGGTGGGCGCCTCAACATCGCTGCCTCGGCGCTGGGTGGGGCGCAGGCGGCGCTGGCCGCGGCTCTGTCCTACGCTGGTGAGCGCAAGGCATTTGGCAAGTCGATCGACCAGTTTCAGTCCCTACAGTTCAAGCTCGCGGATATGGAGGTGAAATTGCAGGCCGCGCGGGTGTTCCTGCGACAGGCGGCGTGGAAACTGGATCAGGCTGCGCCAGATGCCACGAAGTACTGCGCAATGGCAAAGGTTTTTGTGACCGATGTGGCCTTTGAGGTCGCCAATGACGCGCTGCAGATCCATGGCGGCTATGGTTACCTCGCGGATTACGGCGTTGAGAAGATCGTGCGCGATCTGCGCGTGCATCAGATCCTTGAAGGCACCAATGAGATCATGCGCCTGATCGTTTCTCGTCAGATGCTTGCAGAGCGTGCCAGCTAGAACCTTTACAAACCGGCTTCGCATTAAGTCTCGCTTCATAACTCTTTGCCATATCTCACGAGGTGATTGTCGCTGTCCTGGCTGATGATCACCGTATGAACGGCACAGGATCTTGATGTGACAGCACTCTACCGCACGGAGGCGCGCGCCCACCCCGAGCCAGCGAAACGCGTTCTGATTGTTGATGATTCCCGCTCAATGCGATCATGGTTGCGAACAGTTCTGTCTTCCGACCCGCGGCTTGAAGTCATCGGTGAAGCGGCAAATGCCATTGAGGCGCGTGACTTCATAAAGGCAAATGCCGTGGATGTTCTCACCCTGGATATCGAGATGCCGGGCATGAGTGGTCTGGATTTTTTGACCCGCCTGATGCGTGCGCGACCTATGCCGGTCGTCATGATGTCCAGCTTGACCGCTGCGGGTAGTGAGGCCGCAATCCAGGCGCTGTCACGCGGCGCCATCGATTGTATGGTCAAACCATCCTGCGCCTATGGCGACGAGTTGATGCAGGACATTTGTGAGCGCGTATTTCACGCAGCCTGTACCCGCCCATCGCAGTTGCAGATGTGGTTGCAATCGCAGAGCCCTGCAGCCGCCGCACCGTCGAATGCGCCTCCTGCCGCCTCTCGGATGCCATATCGTCGTGGGTCCCTCATCCTGATCGGTGCCTCCACTGGTGGCGTTGCGGCTCTGGAGACCGTTCTGCCGACACTTGATCCGCACGGGCCGCCCGTTGTCGTGGTTCAACACATGCCCGGAAACTTCCTCGCCAGTTTCTCGGAACGTCTCAATCGTCAAATGACGCAAAATGTATACTTGGCCCATGAGAACCGCGCCCTAGAAAGCGGGGATATCGTGCTCGCACCTGGAAATGATCAACATACCGAACTGCGGTATAGGGGCGGTAGCTGGTACTGCCGCTTCGTGCCGAATGATCCTCCGGCCCTTCACTGTCCATCGGTCGATGTGCTCTTTGCCTCTGCAGCGTCCGACGCACGGCATGTCTCGGCCGCTCTCCTCACGGGGCTGGGGCGCGATGGTGCAGAAGGTCTAATGAAGCTGGCGCAAGCCGGAGCAAAGACCTTCGGTCAGAATGAGGATACCTGCGTTGTTTACGGGATGCCGAAGGCTGCAAAGGCCCTGGGAGCGGTGCAAAACGAGTTGTCATTGGAGAAAATTGGCCCAGCCATTCGTGACAGTCGGGTTGCAAAGCGGCGTGACGAAACTCAAGGAATGGCAGAGCACTAATGGCGGGGCCGCGTATTCACATTACTCAAGGTGAGCAGGCCGTTGGGTCTGACCCCGACTTGGTGATCACGACCCTTTTGGGGTCCTGTGTGTCCTGTTGTCTATGGGATCCAGACGCCAGCGTTGGCGGCATGAACCACATGCTGTTGACGAGCTCGAATGCAGAGGATGGTGTTTCGCAGTTGCTTGGAGTGAACGCCATGGAACTTCTGATAAACGATGTCCTGAAGGAGGGCGGTGAACGGCGCCGCTTGCGCGCAAAGGCCTTTGGCGGCGCCCGTATGGTCGCAGGCCTCAGCGAGATCGGCCAGCAAAATAGTGCGTTCATCCTGAGTTTTTTGGAACGAGAGGGCATTGTTTGTGAAAGTCATTCTTTGGGAGGTGACACTGCGCGGCAGCTGATGTTCTGGCCTGCGTCTGGACGCGTGATGCAAAAGATCCGAAACGACGCACCCAAAGAAACCGCCGCGCAAGTTCGGGCGCCGGAACGCGCTGGAAACGATCTCGAACTGTTTTGAGCTTTGGCGAACGCCCAAGACATATTTCTAGGTTGATTGACTACTTCACAATTTGGACGTGGCCAGATATTTTGATTAACCGAGGGGTCCAACCTTTTTTGACAAGTCTGCAGCGTTTCTAAGGTGTATCCAGGTTAGGCAAAGACTGTGATGATGGGCGCAACCTACCTGAAAGCCCATCGCGCAGGATCCAGCCTAGTGGCAAAAAGGGGGACGTGGCCTTCTATTCGGGTGCACCAAGGGCGGCCTGAATACCAAACTGCACACCATCTGCGACGGCCAGTGTCGTCCGGTTAACTTCTTGGTCACCGCTCGACAGGTCAGTGACTGTGTCGGTGCGCGGGCGTTGCTCAGCAACCTGCCGAATGTCGATCGGCTTCTTGGGGGTCTCGACTATGACGCTGACTGTTTTGACAAGCGTTGGAAGAAAAAGACATAAGCGCCTGAGTTCCTATGCCTTAGGCGTCCCTAGTTTCCCAGACACATGCCTTCCCAAGTTTGCGCTGCCTTTCTTCATAGTCAACGGGCGACAGCGTGCCGTTATTCTTGTGCTTGCGCTTCGGATTATAGAAAAGATTGATATACACAAAGACATTGCGCCGCGCATTTTCGAGTGTCTTGTATTCCCTCCTCCTGATCTTCTCGCGTTTCAGAAGCTGAAAGAAGCTCTCCGCCACCGCGTTGTCATGGCAATTGCCTCTGCGGCTCACCGAGTGTTCGAGATTGTGTCCGCGTCGGAAAGCGACCTATTCTCGACTGATGAACTGAGCGCCCTGATCTGAATGGACTAGCAAACCCGCAGCGGGCTTTCTCCGCCAGATCGCCATCAGCAATGCCTGCACAGCGAGCTCCGAAGCTTGGCGTGACTGAACAGCCAATCCGACAACTCAACGCGAGAAGAGATCAATGACCACGCAAAGATATGTGAAGCCTTCTTGTGTCGTCAGATAAGTAATATCTGTTACCCACGCACGATCCGGCGCACCGACTGAAAACTGACGATCAAGGATATTGTCCGCCGCGATGGATGGCTTGCCGCCATAAACTCCGAGCTTCTTCCTGTAACCGATCTGTGCCTGAACGCCTGCAATCTGGGCCTATCGCGCAACGCGGTTCTCAGAGACGGTCTCCCCCAGTCGATCAGATCATCGTAGGTCTTGCGATAGCCATCGACCGCGCCGCTATCCCTCTACGCCGTCTTGACCAGCTTGATCTGACGCTGATCTTCAAGCGCACGCTGGTTTAACGGTTGCTTAACCCATGCTTATAAGCCGCTTGGATGAACGCTCGGCATCTAGCATAGAACATGGACATGATGTTGCTGACGATGCGCGTCGATGAACGCGTACCTCACTTTGCATCCCTGGCGAAATACGCGGTAGAGCCTTTTGAATGTCGCGCTTCTCCGTGACGTGAGGCAACTCTTTCTTAAGCCGCCTGACTTCTCCCTCCTGGTCAGTCTGCCTCTGAGGCTTCGAGAATTGCGCTATCCAAGTGTACAGCGACTTCGAGCTGATCCCGAGCCGCTCGGCCATCCTTGACGGAATATCCACGTTCCGTAATCTGAGCCACAGCGTCGATCTTGAACTCATCTGAGTAGCGAATTTGACCCGACATTTGCATCGTCCTTGGCTTCCAAAATTGCCAAGCAAGGCGTCTGCAAATCTAGGGGCGCCTCAGTCAAAGCAACGCAAGGCAGCTGCCAGACACTGAACACAGCGCTACAAAAAGCACAACCGGATCAAGATCATGTTGGACAGCCTCGAGGACTGTCGGCGCATGGCAACCCGATACGAGAGAGGTCTGAGGATTTTCCTCCCCGCAATTACTCTCTCTAAAGCCGACATCAATTAGCTATGTTCTCTGAGAAAGGAATACAGGAAAGGAATTCAACGTCAAATAATAGTTCAGAACAAGTCTACTTCGTTATGACTAGCACGCGACGCTCTGATATTACCAACTCCATCACAATAAAGTAAGGTCTGTGTCGCCTCCAGTTTAAGTTTCTGGGATATGCGCTCTATGTCATGATCTGTAAATGAGGTCTTTTGGGATTGCCCAATTAGCAATGTTAACAATGCCAAGTCTTCTAAGGACTGGCGTAAGAAATCCAATGTTTGTAAGTCAGCTATCGTCTTGTGATCGGCCGCCCGATCTGCATTGATAGCTGTCCCGATTGCCTGCTCCAGATCGAAAACCTGCGAAGCTAGCCTATCAAGGTGGGCAGAAATCCGAGTTTGCAGCATCAAAAATCGTTCCGTCGGTGCACAAGAGGAAGGCATCTACAATCGACCCACGACGGCTTCGATACAGTTTCTCAAGTCAGCCTGCTCGAATGGCTTCTTTAGATAGTTGTTCATACCGAGTTTCTTTCCGTGGTCGATAATCTGTTGTTCAGCACGCCCAGTTATCAGAATGAAACCAACACCCTTCGTCTTTGGACCACTCCTTAGTTGATGCAGTAGGTTGAGCCCATCCATCTCAGGCATATTATAGTCGGATATCACCAAATGAACCGGATGAGTTGACAGTGCTTTCAAAGCGTCAACGCCATTTTCGGCTGTTGATACGTTTCGAATGCCAAAAGCATCTAGAGCCTGCGTGATAAGGCCCCGACTCGTCGACATGTCGTCCACCACCATTATCCTTATTTGGTCTCTTAGCGACATACTTTGACTTCCTCTGACTGTGTTGGAGCGTTGTATTATGCAGATACAGGGCGATATGTAGTTGGGCCACTGGTCCTAAAACCAGCAACTTCTGGTTCAGCTATTCGTTCGGAATGACCTAGGAATAGATAGCCATCCGACTTTAAGATGTTGTGGAAGCGTGGCCACAAATTATTCTGTGTTTTTAGATCAAAGTAGATCACAACATTTCGGCAAAATATGACATCCATTTTCTGCTTCATTGGCCATGATGAGAGCAAGTTAAGTTCCCTAAAGGTGATAAGGTCCTTCAAAGCCTTATTGGGATAGTAAAAACTTTCCGGCCCCTCGACTTCCTTAGAGAAGTACCGATCAAGGTCGTGATTTGGGATACCTGATGTGAGGCGTTCCGGATATCTTGCCTCATTGGCAAACTTTATGACGTTTGCGTCGATATCAGTTGCAAGAATGCGGACGTCGAAATCAGATACCGCGGGATCGACTTGAAGAAGTGTCATCGCGATTGATAATGCTTCCTGCCCATTAGAGGCGCCTGCCGACCAAATACGTACTTTTTTTCCCGCACGCAAATCCGGTAACATCTTTTGCTTCAAAGCTTGACTTAAAACGTCGAAATGATGCTTTTCCCTAAAGAAGTGGGATACGTTCGTCGTAAGGGCGGAAATCATGTGACGCCGCTCTTGTCGGCCCGCTTCTGAGCATACAAAGGCGCTGTAGTCTTCGAAGTCAGGTATGTTTAGCGCTCGAAGACGATGGCGCAAGCGCGATTGAATCATCGATGTTTTTTCAACGGCGAGCTGCAGTCCGCTCTCACGATACGCCAGTTGCGCGATCGCATCAAAACTCTCTGCGGTTATTCCGTTGTCGCTTACTTGACCTTTCATTATGCCGCGTCGCTTTGAACAGAGGTTACGATAGAGCTGAGATCCAGGACACGTATCATACGTTCGTCAATCAGAGTTAACGCGCTGACGACGTTTGGAGAATTGCTTGTTTGCAGTTCCGGCGGAGGCTGCAGATCTTCATCAGTCAATGCGATTATGTCAGAGACGGCGTCAACGAGGAGGCCGGTCATAACGTCATCATGATTGACAACAATAATGACGTTTCTATCGGTTTGTCTTTGCGGCTCGAGGCCGAGGCGTTCGGACAGATCCATGACAGGCAGAACTGTACCACGGAGATTTATAACGCCTTTCATGTAGCTCGGCGCGTGCGGCAGTGGTGTCGTCTTGGTCCATCCCCGAATCTCGCGCACCGACATTATGTCCAATGAATATTCTTGATCTGCGAGTTGGAAGGTCAGCAGTTCTATTGCAGTGGGTTTTTCCTTTTCGCTCATGCCGTTTGTCCTGTGTTAGCTGGTGAAACCGCAACTCCCGATGAGCTGATTGCATTGGTGATGATGTCCGAGGTGTCGAGGATCAATGCAATCTGCCCATCACCGAGAATGGTGGCGGCTGCGATCCCTGGTGCCCGATAGAAGCTATCATCCAGACCTTTGATGACGACTTGGCGCTGATCTTGAATGCTGTCGATTATAAGCGCGGCACGACCACCATCTTCATGCGCGATTAGCAGCACCACCGAGCCCTCATGATCATCTACCGGTTCGCGATAGCCGAGCTCTTTGCCGAGGTCGAAAAGCGGGACGAAACCACTTCGAACACGCACCACATGCGAGCCGGGTCGAACCATTTCGACATCTTTGTTCGTCAATGTCAGCGTTTCGATTACGACATTAAGCGGGAGAACGAGGGTTTCGTCTGCTACTTGAACAACCATCCCATCAAGAACGGCAAGAGTCAGGGGCAAAGAGATCGAAAATGTTGTGCCTTCGCCCGGTATTGAAGAAATCGATATGCGACCACCCAACGCTTGAATCGATGTTCGGACGACATCCATGCCGACGCCGCGTCCTGAGAGATCCGACACCACGGAGGCCGTTGAAAAGCCTGGCAGAAAGAGCAGGTTGTCTATCTCTGTATCCGAGAGGGTTGCGTCAGCGGAGATGAGGCCTTTGTCTATTGCAATCTGCAAAACCTTTGGGCGGTTGATGCCGCCGCCATCGTCGGAGACTTCGATGACAACGCGACCGGAGCGATGGGCAGCTGTGAGGTTCACGCGACCCTGTTCCGGTTTACCAGCCGCGATACGTTCTTCCGAGCTTTCGAGACCGTGATCGACTGCGTTGCGGATCATATGGGTTAGTGGATCTGCCAACCGCTCGATCACAGTTTTGTCGACTTCTGTGCTCTCACCCTCAGTCATGAGGCGGACGTCCTTATTCACAGCAGCGGAAGCTTCCCTAACAATACGGGACATGCGCTGGAACAGGGATTTTACAGGCTGCGCCCTGATCATCATCACGCTATCTTGAATGTCCCTGGTAAGACGCTGGAACTCTTCAAGACCATTCATCGCGTCGGAGTGAGGAGAAAGACCAGAGCGCTCGAGACTTTGTGAGAGCATCGCCTGATTGATGACCAGTTCGCCGACCAGATTTACAAGTCGCTCGATGCGATCGAGATCGACGCGAACAACCGATTTCGCCGCAGCTGGAGCCCCTTGCTTTGCCGCGCTTGGCTGCGTTTTCTGCGCCATCTGCGGTTTGGGGTCCAGTTCCTGTGCCGCGTCGGCCTCTTCAGGGCCCGGCGGTTGTGGTGCGACCGCTTGTGGTGCTGTTTCTTCGGATTCGTTTTTCACATTCTCGGAGATTGGCTCGGCAGGCTTGGCCGCTTGAGGCAGATCAGCCGGCGCTACCTCATCAGAATTCTTTTTTTTGATGTCCAAGGTGCAAAGACCGTCGACAAATTCGAAGGCAGCGGCGATCTCAGCCTCTTCGACATCCGTCTCGATTTCGACGGTCCAGGATAAGTAGGAGGTCTCGGCTGCAAGGGTGTCGAGGTCGGGCAGATCGTCCAGGTGACAGGTGACTGTACATTTGCCGAGCTCGTCGAGCGCACGCAACATATGAAATGGTTCGTTACCCGTTTCGAAGAGGTCGTTGTCCGGTTTGAAACGAACGATAAAGCCCTCAGGGGCGGCAACCGGCAATGAGTCCAGTGGCGGCAGGTCTGGCACATCTGAATCTTCGTCTCCGCCCAAGTCGAGATCGAGCGAGAGCGTGGCCGGCTGGAAGTCGATCTCTTCCTCCTCGGCTGCTTCGTCTTCCTCTTCAATACCGGCGTCGCCAAGCAGGCCGTTCAGTGATGCGAGAAGACTTGCTGTTTCGTCGTCCGGAAGGTTTCCATCATCGCGGCTAATCCGAACAAGATCGGATAGATGGTCCGCACATTGGAAGAAAATCTTTCGTGCGTCGGAGTCAGGAGACATGCGACCCGCACGCACTTCGTCCAAGACCGTTTCAAAACGGTGTGCGAAACGCACGAGTGCCTCGAGGCCGAATGCCCCGGCGCCGCCCTTGATGGAGTGAACCGCTCGAAAGACGATATTGATCGTTTCCGGGTCCTCGTCGCCGTCATCGAGCGCTTGCAGGCCATCTTGGAGCGCCTCCAGAAGTTCTTCACATTCGATGAAGAATGACGCGCGGATTTCGGCCATTGGATCATTGGAATCAGACATAGGGCTCCCCGTTATCCAGCAACCATCTGCAGCGCCTTGATCAGCTTGGTCGGATCGAAGGGCTTGACGATCCAACCGGTGGCGCCGGCGTCACGGGCACGTGCCTTGAGTTCTGGTGCGGCTTCGGTCGTAAGCACCAAAATTGGTGTCGCACGATGCTTGTCCTGACCGCGCACCGCGTCGATGAAGCCAAAACCGTCCATGCGCGGCATATTGATGTCTGTAATGATCGCATCGGGCTCGATGCCTTCGAGCACCTCGATGCCGTGCACGCCATCATCGGCCGTGTGCACATTGAAGCCAGCGGGCAGGAGGGCGAGGCGGATCATGTCGCGCATTGTGCGGCTGTCGTCGACTGCAAGTATCTCCAAGCTCATGTGCGACCCCGTGCAATCGTTTCCGGCGTCATGCCCATTACCCGCAGTTGATCGGTGACGCGATCGGTGGCGTTGATGACAGACACGGATCGACCAGCGGCTACTGCTGTGGTCGCCGCGGCCAGCATCACTTGCAAGCACAATGCACCGAGGTGTTTGACTTCAGACAAGTCCAGGATCAGATCACCCTCTGTCTGCGCTTTCAGTTGCGTCTTCAAGGCTGATGCGGCAGGTAGGTCGAGGCGGGACGCGAGGACGATGGGTTCACTCATTGCGCTGTTCTCCGACTCTTGGAATCTTGCGGGTGCATCGCTCTCTCCACATCAACTGATCTCTCGAATGGAGGCGTTGTAGAGCGCAGGATGTTAAGACTGCGTTACTCGCAAAAAAACTTTTTGCCGATTTGAAGAAACGTTTGATTTCGACGATAGGGACAGTGCCTAAGCACTAAAAAACCCGGCTCCTTTGGCCGGGTTTTATTGCTAGTCTTGTCCCCTGGTCAGGCCCGGCGTCGGCGCCCGCCTGTGCGTCCACTGCGGCCACGACCTTCCTGTCCCGGTTTAGGTGGTTCCTTGTTGAATTCGATCCAGGCGCCACCGTGCGGGTCGTTATCGGTCAGGAAATTTGCAGCTCGAATCGCCTCCATCTCTTTGCCGGGGCGAGGCTTGGTGGAGCCGAGTCCCGTAAGTTGACAGAAGAGTTCGAGATCCATGTCGTCGGGGACGGCGACGCCGGCGGCGGCGAGCTCCGCGCGTTTGGCCTCGATCCTGGCCGCCGAGACGGGCAAGGCCACCGGGTTCATGATCGCCGATGTCATGCCCGCACCCATGGCCATCGGCAGGAACGCGTTGTTGATGCCGTGCCGATTGGGCAGACCAAAAGAGATGTTCGACGCGCCGCAGGTGGTGTTCACGCCAAGCTCTTCGCGCAGGCGGCGGACCAGTGTGAAGACCTGGTTGCCCGCCGTGGCCATTGCGCCGATGGGCATAACCAGCGGGTCGACGACGATATCATGCGCGGGAATACCGAAATCGGCAGCGCGCTCGACGATCTTCTTGGCCACGGCAAAGCGCACGTCCGGGTCTTCGGAGATGCCAGTGTCGTCGTTCGAGATAGCGACGACCGGTACATTATACTTCTTGACCAGCGGCAGCACGATTTCGAGCCGCTCCTCCTCGCCCGTCACGGAGTTCAGGAGAGGGCGTCCTTCGCAGGCTGCAAGGCCCGACTCCAGCGCGCCAGGCACGGAGCTGTCGATGCAAAGCGGAACATCGACGATGGCCTGTACCCGCTCGACAAGCTCTTTCATCAGCGGGGGTTCGACAAAGTTGTTGTCCGCATATCGACTGTCTTCCGACATCTTGTTGGTGAAAACGGCGCCGGAGTTGACATCCAGTACAGTCGCGCCCGCTGCCACCTGCGCCAGTGCATCTGCTTCGACCGTAGAGAAGTCACCAGCTTCCAGCTCCAGCGCAAGCTTTTTGCGGCCCGTCGGGTTGATCCGTTCGCCAATCACGCAGAAAGGCTGATCAAAGCCGATGATCGCGGTCTTGGTTTTGGATTCGACAATGGTACGGGTCATTCAGATGTCCTTGGATCAGGCGTTTGCGGGGGCAGTGGCCGCGCCACCGTTGTCGATGGCCCAGGTGGCGTTAGTCTTGATGCCGCCCAATGGGAAGAAGTGCACATTGGTGATGTTGAAGTCCGGATTGGCTGCCTTGTGTGCGGCCAGCGCGGCGACGACGTCGGTGGGTTCGTAGGGTAGCAGCAGCTTGGTCACATCCATCGCGCGTTTCTGCAGGACCTTCAGCGAGGGGCCGACACCACACGCGATGGCAAATTTGATCAGGGTCTGGAGTTTCGCGGGGCCCGCGATGCCGATGTGCACTGGCAATGTGATGCCCTGCGCCGCCAGAACATTTGCCCAAGCGATGATCGGCTTGGCATCGAAGGCGAACTGCGTGGCAATTGCCATCTTGGCATCTGTGCGGCTCTGGAAGTCGTTTTTCCACTTCAGCGCAGCGGTCACATTTGTCATCGAGCCATCGGCATCGATGTCGCGGTTCCCCTCTGGGTGTCCGGCCACATGCAGCCGCTCAAAGCCCGCCTTGTCGAAGAGGCCGGTCTCCATCAACTGCATGGAGCTGTCAAAATCGCCGTATGGTTTCGCCACGCCACCGGCGAGCAGCAGCGCCTGTTTCACATCCGCCTCACCCTGATAGCGCGCAATCCAGTCGGCGAGTGTCGCTGTGTCCTTGATGATCCGTGCGGGGAGATGCGGCATCACCGGGTAGCCATCGGCGTTCAGGCGCTTGGCGGTAGCGACCATGTCTTCGATGGGCGTGCCTTCAATATGCGCGATGTAGACGCGCGTGCCTTCGGGCAGAAGATCGCGGAAATTCTCAACCTTCTCGGCGGTGCGGGGCATCACCTCGATGGAGTAATCCTGAAGAAACGCTTCAACCTGGGGATTGGCCGGTATCGCGGCGGGCGCGCCTTTCTTCTTGAAGTTCAGCAGAGCCATCAGACGGTCCTTTCGGGTCAGAAGAGGGTCGAGAAACCGTGGCAGGGGTCAGGCCCAGCCATCGTTGTTGATCAAGGCCTTAATGCGCTCGCGGTCATATTCCGCGTCAAGCCGCGCAGCTTCGGCATCGGCGATTACATCCGGATCGCCCTCTACAGCGACGGGATCGGCCTTGCGCCACTCCGCCAGATAGGCATCCGTGTCCTCCGCGCCAACCTTCATCGCCGCCCGGTCAATCGCCTGCTCAAACCGCTCGGGCAACTGTCGCTTGGAGCCACGCCGCCCTTTGCCCACGATCACCTGGGCGGGAATATCGCGCCAATAAACAATCGTAACGTCAGGCATCGGCTGATTCCCCTTGATCTCTTCGCGCCTGTCTATCGGCTGCGGCGTCATTTTCGAGGCCGGATTTCGACAGAACACGCGTTGTCCGCGACGCGCAGGGTGTATCGTATCCGCTCGATTTTCGCGAGAGCATCGCGCCGCCAAAATCCTCATGAAGACTGTGAGGTTCATACCAAAGGCGGCATATCAGAGCCTGCGGGAGCGCTTGCGCCACTGACGGTCTGGCACTACTCTAGCCCCAACTCGAAACGAAAGGCGCGAAAGATGGCGCCACAGCGTCCCAAAGGTGCGGGCGCGCTCGAAAAAAAGACGGCTCTGAGCCCCGCGCCAGTTCCGCCCCGATCCGGTGAGCTTTATGCCGCACTCGATCTGGGCACAAACAGCTGCCGTATGTTGATCGCCCAACCAAAGGGCAATGGTTTTCATGTGGTCGACAGTTTCTCCAAATCCGTACAGCTTGGTGCGGGGTTGGAGAAAACCGGGCGCTTGTCGCGCGGATCCATGACGCGCACCATTCAGGCCTTGCGGATTTGCCAGCAGAAGCTGCGGCGGAACAAGGTACGGCGGATGCGGTTGGTCGCCACCGAGGCCTGCCGCCGGGCACTGAACGCGCAGGACTTTCTGCGCCGCGTTCAGCGCGAGACGGGGCTGCTGCTGGACATCATCAAACCGCAGGAAGAGGCGCAGCTCGCCGTGATCTCCTGCGCACCGCTGGTCAGCCGCAACACCGAGAACCTGCTGGTCGTGGATATCGGTGGCGGCTCGACGGAGCTGGTCTGGATTGATCTCACCGATGTGCCGCGCAAGGACAGGCCTCAGTCCATCATGCGGCTGCATAATGGGTTCAAGCAGGTCATGACGGATCTGCCGCAGGCGCGGGTGGTCGATTGGATCTCCGTGCCGTTGGGGGTGGCAACGCTGCGGGATCAGTTTAATGACGTCGAGGATGATGCAGCGCGGTTCGCGCTTATGAGCTGGTTCTTTGAAGAGAACCTGTCGGATTTTGCACCCTATCACGACACACAACCGCATGAGAAATTCCAAATCGTCGGCACGTCGGGCACCGTGACCACCGTGGCAGCGAGCCATCTCGGGCTGAAACGCTACGACCGCACTAAGGTCGATGGGCTGCATATGACGTCGGACCAGATTGACCGCGTGATCCGCTCCTATCTGGCTCTGGGGCCTGCGGGGCGGCGGGCGGATCCGCGCATTGGACAGGACCGGCAGGCGCTGATCATGTCTGGCTCGGCGATTTTGCAGGCGCTCATGCGATGCTGGCCGACCGATCGTTTGTCGGTGGCGGATCGTGGGCTGCGCGAAGGGCTGCTCTACGCGCAGATGAATGCGGATGGCGTGCTGGAAGACGGAGAGTTCTGATGGCCAAGACCCCAAGCGGAAAGAACACCTCAGGACGCGGACAGCGCGAACTGAAAGTGAAGGTCAAATCGGCGCGCGGGCGCAAGCTCAGCTCCACCCGTTGGCTGCAACGGCAGTTGAACGATCCTTATGTGAAGCGCGCAAAAGCGGAAGGCTATCGCGGGCGCGCCGCCTTCAAGATTATGGAACTGGACGACAAGTACCGGTTTCTCGTGCCGGGTGCGCGAGTGGTGGACTTGGGCGCCGCGCCAGGCGGGTGGTGCCAGGTTGCAGTGAAACGTGTGAATGCGCTGGGGGAGAAGTCCGGTAAGGCCGTGGGCACGATCCTGGGGGTCGACCTGCAGCAGATGGAGCCCATCGCAGGCTGCAAGCTGTACCAGCTCGATTTCATGGAGGATGACGCGGACCAGAAGGTGAAGACCTGGCTCGGCGGCAAGGCTGATGTGGTGATGTCGGACATGGCGGCAAGCAGTTCGGGCCATAAACAGACCGACCACCTGAGGATCATTGCGCTCTGCGAGGCTGCGGCTCATTTTGCCTTCGACGTTTTGGATGAGGGCGGAACCTTTGTCGCCAAGGTTCTCGCAGGGGGTGCCGAGAGCGAATTGCAGAAGCTGCTGAAGCAGCGATTCTCCAAGGTTTCGAACATCAAGCCACCCGCATCACGGTCCGACAGCTCGGAAAAATTCGTTGTGGCAACGGGGTTTCGGGGGTGAATTGAGCGCTTTACCCCCCGTTAAAGAAGTTCAGCATAGCGTGAGCGCAGACCTGCGCCAATTGAGCGCACCAACGCTGAAAAGGACCTAATTGATGCTCCGCAAGATTGCCCTCTCCCTGCCGATGATTGTTGCCGCCAGCTTTGCGAACGCGGTTGACGCACCTCCCGCCATGAAGGCGTTTGTTGAATCCGACATCATGTCGTGGGCGCAAAGCGCGCAAGTGATCGATGCGATCAATGCCCAGAACGTCGAGACAGCCGGAGCCTCTGCGGCTCAAATCGAAGAATGGGATGGGCAATGGCGCGCGCAAGTGGGTCAAGCAGATCAGCCGCTCATTGCAGAGGTGATGGGACGCCCGCTGTCTCAGTTCCTGGCTGAACAGGTGTCTGCCTCCGGCGGTCGCATCACAGAAATATTCGTGATGGATGCGCTCGGCCTCAACGTGGCAGCAAGTGACGTGACCTCGGACTACTGGCAGGGCGATGAGGACAAATTCTCAAAGACCTATAGCGTCGGCCCCGATGCGGTCTTTGTCGATGAGGTGGAATTCGACGAGAGCTCTCAGACCTATCAAGGTCAGGTCTCTGTCTCGCTGTCGGACCCCGCAACCGGAGAGGTAATCGGCGCGATGACCATTGGCCTGAACGCGGAAGCCTTCTTTTAATCAGCGGTACGGATCAGGCTGAGTATCGGCCCTTTACCATTCGGGCCGTCATTAAGACCTGCTTGCGCTGATCCATATGCAATCCGACTTGGCCCGTCTTCTCTCAAGGCGGGCCTTCGTTATTCTTATGCAGCTTTCTTCCAAGCGGTTTGACAACATCCACCGAGGCTCTGCTTTGGAGACGATTCAAGCAGCCTCAGACGTGTCTCACCTCTCTACCCAAATACGGCTCATGCGCCTATAAGAGAGCAGCGTTGATTTGCCACGCCATATTCGGCGATGGGCTCGGACGATATCCAATCCCATTCACGAACGCATCTCCAAGGACGGGAACCGATTTCAGCTCGCTGGTGCAACGCATGCCCTCGTGATGCCCCAGTCGGTGTGAACGAACCCATTTCGCGCCCGGCCAATACTGGTCTATGGTCGAGCGAAAACAGATTGGGCCCGGCAAAAACAGGACCGGCGTCTCGCATGGGGGTGCGGACCATAGAAAAGTCTCTCTTTCAATTCATTTGGAAGCACTCGAAGCGTGATCAGCTGAAACTTCTTCTGATCACAAGCCTGTTGTTTCCCTTTCTGTACCTGACGCTCGAATTGCCGAAGCGGATCATCAATGATGCGATCGGCGCGCAGAGCTCTGAGGTTAGAGTTTTGGGCGTCGAGTTCACGCAGCTTGGCTTTCTGTTTCTTCTCTGTGCTGCGTTTCTGGCAGCGGTATTGGCCCATGGCCTTTTGAAGATGCGCATCAACACGATGAAGGGCATCTTGTCGGAGCGCCTGCTGAGGCGCCTGCGCTATACGCTGATCTCGCGCATGCTGCGGTTTCCAAAGGCCTATTTCCGACGGACCTCTCAAGGTGAGCTGGTTGCCATGATCACCGGCGAAACCGAGCCGATGGGCGGGATGATGGGGGATGCGCTCACCCAGCCTGTGCTGCAGGCTGGGCAGATGCTGACCATTCTGGTGTTTCTCTTCCTGCAAAGCCTGTGGTTCGGCATGGCTGCAATCGCGCTCATTCCGCTGCAAGCCTGGCTGATTCCGAAATTGCAGCGACATATCAACCTGATGAACAAGGAGCGGATCAAGGAGGTCCGCCACCTCGCGGCGCTCATCGGCGAAAGCGCCGCGGGCGCATCCGAACTGCGCATACACGGCGGCTGGCGCTATCGCCTGTCCGTGATCAGCCATCGGCTTGGCCTCATTTTTGGCATTCGTCTGCGGATCTACCAAAAGAAATTCTTCATGAAGTTCCTGAACAACTTCATCACGCAGTTGACACCCTTCTTCTTCTTCTCGGTTGGCGGCTATCTGGTCATCGACGGCGCGGTCTCTCTGGGTGCGCTGGTTGCCGCATTGGCCGCTTACAAGGATCTCAGCTCGCCCTGGAAGGAGCTGCTCGCCTTCTACAATCAGGCGCAGGACATGAGCCTTCGTTGGGAGACCGTGACCGAAAAATTTTCCCCCAGCGGAGCGGTGGACGAGCACCTCATACACGGTACGCCGGATGATATCCCGCGTCTGGATGGCGCCGTTGTACTCAACGGTGTGACGGTGACCGATGCAGACGGCAATCCGGTGCTCGATGATATCTCAGCGAGGTTCGAGGCCGGAGCGCTTGTGGCCATTGACGCACCCAGTGTGGAGGACCGACAGGCGCTGTCTGATGTGCTGACGCGTGAGGTGACGCCTGCGTCCGGTCAGATCATCATCGGAGATCACCCGTTGTCCACGGTGCACCAGTCCGTCCTAGCGGCAAGGATTGGGCATGCGCAGCGGGCACCGGTTCTTTTCCGCGGAAGCCTTGAAGACAACGTCATGACTGCTCTGAAGCCGCACCCTAGCGGACAGTTGGCCGACGACATCAGGCAACAGGCGGAGGAGAGTGCTCGTGCAGGTAATAGCTCTGATCCGATGCAGGCAGAGTGGCTGACGCCTCAACTCGCCGGCGTGAGCGCGCCAGCTGAATTGCATGCCTGGTGGCAAGATTTGCTTGATGCCATGGGAGCAGCAGACGCCTTTTACCGGCGGGCGCTGGATCAAAGCGTCGACACGGCAACCAAGCCCGATCTCGCCGATGCGTTGGTTTCAGTGCGGCCAGAAGTCTGGGAGGCCGTCCGGCGTGCCGGATTGGACCGCCATGTCTACAGGTTCGATCCCGATCTCTACAACCCCGCCTTGCCGGTGACGAGCAATCTGCTCTTTGCGACCATGCGTAGATCCCTGACCCAAGCGGAGCTTGCGGCGCAATCCGACCTTTTTGATTTGATCCGCACGCTTGGGCTTGAGGCCGATTTGCTTGAGCTGTCAAAGGACGTGATCACAATGCTGCACCGCATCTTCGGTACCGATGGAACCGAGCATCCGCTCTTCCGAAAACTCGGTCTGGATCCGGAGCTTTTCGAACGATCGGTTTCTTTGGTGCGGGGCGGTCCGCTTCAGAAAGGCAAAACGCTCAGCGATACCGACAAGACGCTGCTCATGACGGTGCCTGCACAGATTTCGGCGGAGCAGATCGGCCCGGCATTTCCGGAAGAGATGCAGGCGCGAATCCTTGCGTTGCGCCAGGCGAACGGTTTCGACGCAGGCGGCGCTCTACAGGCGCTGTATGCGCCTTTGACACCCGACAGCATTGCGCCCGGCCTGTCGGTTCTCGAAAATGCGCTTTTTGGAAAAATCTCGGACAGTGCAGGTGGGCGCGCTGATGAGCTGCGAAAAATCACCGCAAAGGTTCTGGACGGGGCCGGACTGCGAACGCCGATCACCGAATTGATCTACGAGCTGCCGCTCGCTCTCGGTGGTGCGGACTTGCCCGGGATATTCGCCGAACCGCTGGCCATCAGCCGTGCGGCGATCAAAAGGCCCGATATCCTGATCCTGGATAATGTGCTCAATGGGGAGCAAGCCGGGCACCGATCGTCAGCCTTGCGCAGAATGCGTGCCGTGTTGCCCCGGACGACCATCCTCTATCTTGGCGATAATTTCGACAATTTCGATGATTTCGACAGTCACCTGGAAATCCGACAAGGGCGGATGATATCGGCGGGCGCAGCGGCTTCGGGCCTGGATGACAGCGTGGCCAGTGCCGACCTTTTGCGCAAGGTCCGCGCGCTCGAGACGACGCCGCTTTTTTCAGGACTGAACCGAAAGCAACTGCGCCTGCTTGCCTTCGGCGCTCGGTGGTTTTCAGCGGCTGAGGGCGATGTGATCTTTCACAAGTCCGACATGCCGACCGATGGTGCTTACATGATCTTGTCGGGGGAGGCGGTCCTTTACCATCCTGAACCAAATGGTGGGGGCGCACCGGTGGCAGAAGTCGGGCCGGGGACCCTGGTCGGGGAGCTTGGCGTGATCCGCAACGTGCCGCGCGCCCTGACGATGCAAGCCAAGACCGAGGTAAAGGCCTTGCGTTTGGGCTCGGAAGAGCTCTTGGCCGTGATTGAGAATGATGCGGCTACGGCATTCAAGCTGCTGCAGGTGGTGGCTGGATATACAGCGTGAGCCAGGTTGCCTGGAGATCAGGGCCCAAGGCGACGCGCGCCTTGGGCCAGTGTTTCAGTGGGCGAACTTCTTGATCTCTCCTGAGCGGAGGCGCTGGGAATAAGACCGCAGCTCTTCCCGTACGATTGACATCAGGAAATAGAGAGCCGTGATGTTCACCACGGCCATCGCGAAGATCGCGGCATCGGAGAAGTCGATGACCGGGCCGAGGCTTGCGGCAGCACCGATGACGATAAAGATGCAGAAGATGATCTTGAACGTCAACTCGGAGGTTTTGCCCTCACCGAAGAGATAGGTCCAGGCTTTCAGCCCGTAATAGGACCAGGAGATCATGGTCGAGAAGGCAAAGAGCACCACGGCGAGCGCCAGGATGTAGGGGAACCAGCTGATGCCAGAAGCAAAGGCCGCAGACGTCAGCGCCACGCCGGAGTTGCCGTCGACAGTGGCGATGGCGCTGCCTGCTTCGTTCAGCACGTAATTGCCGGTGTCAGCGTCAATAATCAGCTGCTGGGAGATGATGATGACGAGCGCTGTCATCGTGCAGATGACCACCGTGTCGATCAGCGGCTCAAGCAGCGAGACGAAGCCTTCGGTGATCGGCTCTTTGGTGCGCACGGCGGAGTGCGCGATCGCCGCGGAGCCGACGCCAGCCTCGTTCGAGAAGGCCGCCCGCTTGAAGCCCTGGATCAGCGCGCCGACGAAGCCACCCGCCACACCAAGGCCGGTAAACGCACCTGCGAAGATCTGGCCAAAGGCCCAGCCGATCATGTCATAGTTCACGATCAGGATGACCAGCGCCGCGCCGACGTACATGATGCCCATGAAGGGCACGACCTTCTCGGTCACGCGGGCGATGGACTTGATGCCGCCCACGATGACGGCGAAGACCACGGCGGCAAAGATGATGCCCGTGATCCAGCCGGGATAGTCGCCCGTGATCTGGGTGATCTGCGCATGCGCCTGATTGGCCTGGAACATGTTGCCGCCACCCAACGCGCCAAGGATACAAAAGACCGAGAAGAGTATCGCGAGGATGCCGCCTCCCGGCAGTCCGCGTTCCTTGAAGCCTTTCGACATGTAGTACATCGGGCCGCCGGAGACAGTGCCATCGGGGTACTCGTTGCGGTACTTTACGCCGAGCGTACACTCGGTGAATTTCGACGCCATACCCAAGAGGCCGGCGAGGATCATCCAGAATGTCGCCCCCGGGCCACCAATGCCGACTGCCACGGCGACACCCGCAATGTTGCCAAGGCCCACGGTACCAGACAGCGCGGTTGCTAGCGCCTGGAAGTGGCTCACCTCGCCTGCATCGTTCGGGTCGGAATAGTCCCCCTTCACCAAGGCAATCGAGTGTCCGAAAAAGCGCAATTGCACAAAGGAGAAATAGATTGTGAAGATGGAGGCGGCGACCACCAACCACAGCACAATCCATGGAAAGCTGGTGCCGGGCAGCGGGGCGAAGATCAGGTTCACGAAGGGACCTGTAAACTCCGCAAACATGGTGTTAACCTGTTCATCGAGTGTCATGGCTTCCTGGGCCCGAGCGGGCGTAGCGGCGCCTAAAGCAGCACCAGCCATGAGGCATTTCTTCAATAGTGTCATGGTTCTATCCCCTTATCCAATGACCGTGACCGGTACCGTTGCACTCATCACGAGATTTGCCGTAGAGCTGCCGAAGAGACGCTTTGTGATACCGCCTTCGGATGAGCGGCAGACGATAATCTGATGTCCGCCTTCTTTCTCGCAGATGCTGTTCAGCGTGTGAGCAACGTCGCCGTGACGCACGATGCCGGTCGCCTTCATCCCGTTCTTGCGCAAGGCTTCGACGGCAGGCGTGACGACGCGCTCCTGCGCGGTGGAGATTTCCTCTTCTCGTCTTTTGTGTCGCTGTGCGTTTTCTTCAGCGGTCTGGAACGAGTAGGGGGACCACTCGATCACGTAGGCCACAACGAGTTCACAGTCCTCGATCCTGTTGGCAAGGTCCGTGGCGAAGCGGAGAGCGCGGTCACCCGACCCCTCCCCATCCAAGCCAATCACCAGTTTGGTTGTCATTTTCTGTCCCTTTTTCTTCCTGGTCGTCTTCTTATGTGTCTCATGTTCAACGCAGACGTGTGCTTGGGCAAATGATTAGTTCATACTCACTTTGCCAAAGGTCTGTCCGCATGTCGCATTCTTGCGCGAAAGCACCAGTTTTTTGCCCTCGAATTGAGTAATTCTGAGCCAGATGTCCTGAAATGCGACGCCTTCGCCAAAGAAATGGCTGCAACAGTGTGTCAGGTCCGCCGGCGAGTATTGGCTCTAAAATGTAACAAAAACACGTGAAACCATAGGAAGCGCACCCGACCTATCGGGCTGGATTGCTCTTGGGATGGTGGACCAAGGCCGCTAGGAGTTGATCTGGAATTCAGGCTTTGACGCGAAAGTGGCACAGAGACCGGGAGGCGATTGCAAACACTCCCGCACGAAGTTTTTGTTCAGTTGTCTGCCCGCTTTGCTGTTAACAAACAAGCGCGGCATCCCATGCGGATTTTTTATGGGAATCGATGGCGTCTGTCGTTCATCTGATTGAACTGGGATAGTGAGTACGCGAGATTGAGCAGCCGAAGCATCTGCTGGATTGACCATTGAGGCTTCGCGTAGCCGGCGGATCTCAAAAACGGCAACCCTACGAAGAACCGGATTGCACCCCAGTCTCACCAAGTGCGGTTTCGGAACAATAGTGGCGCGGCACATCGCTTCTCATTTTTGCCGCCTGAATGGCAGTAACGGTTTTGAACAAGCCAGGTGCGCTAGAAACCTTTCACTGGCTATTATGGGAATGTCATCGCAAGTTGTCGGCAATTTTATCTGTTCCGAATACACAGCAGCTTTCGAGCCCGTCACCGCATTGATCAGCCGCACTTGAGTGGTCCAATTTGATTGTTAGTGCATGACCGGCCTTTGGTCCATCTGGACGATGGTTTCA
>NZ_CANLQB010000002.1 GCF_947493125.1 uncultured Roseobacter sp.
CGCGGCCCCTCAAGCATCACCTCCATCACCTCAAGCGGCTGACCAGCAGCAACCGCAACCGCTGCGCGGGTTTTCATTCTTCAAGATCCTCCCTTGCGGCATGGCTTTGAAAAGCCGCGCGCTTTCTACCAGAAGTATGCGCGTCGCATCCCGGCCCGAACAATTAAGACAATGGTGGGTATTCGGTGCTGTGGACAGCCCACAACGCCATGGCCCATAGTCGAAAAGATCGCAAAGATTAGGAGAGCCCGGATGCCGTACCGCTTGTCCTCTGCCGTTGTCGCGACGGCGCTCGCCTGTGCGCTATCAGCTCAGGCCGCCGATTATTCGGACCCCACATGGCCCTGCGTCCAGCGCAAGGTCGAGACATTGTCGCTAGGTCTGATGTGGCCGCATCCGCTCGATCCGGAGGCTGCCCCGATCAGCGACGCCATGAAAGCCGATGTTATCGAATTGGCGGGATATCTTTCGCTGCGCCGCGTCGAACTCGAGAGCTTGCAGCCCCGCGTTGCCGCTTTCGCCGAGACCTATGACGGCGATCCCGAGGCACTGGGCCTGGTGTTCTCCGAAGTCTTCGACACGCTCTCCAAACGCAGAAGCCGAATCATGACCGGTATCGAGGATTTCTCACTCGGTCAGATTGCGCTCGCCGACAAGATCGACTCGCTCCGCATGGAGATGGATACGATCATGAGCACGGACGAGCCAGACTTCGACAAGGTCGATATGCTGGAAGAACGGCTGGACTGGGATCAGGTGATCTACACGGACCGGCAGCGTAACATTGCGTATCTGTGCGAGACGCCCACCTTGCTGGAACGGCGTCTGTTCAGCATTGCCCAGATGCTAAATCAATCTGTCCAAGAGCAGGGCTAGTCCCACTCCAGTTCCGTGAACGCCACGGTTGCGTTGCGCGGATTGTAGGCCTCGAACAGCGCCCAGTGCTGCGACTCTCCGGCGGCAATCTCCTCTACCGCCTCGCCCAGCCGCTGGCCCGCGTCAATCGCCGCGCGCGTGTCAGCCTCCAGCACACTCAGGTAGCGGTCCATCGGCACCAGCCCATCCGGCCATTCCACAACCGGACCACCATGCCCCGGGACGACCTGACCGAATGCCTCCGAACCCAATTCCGCCAGAACCGCACGCCACCCGCGCAAACGGCCGTCAAGCGCAGGTGTATGCAAATCAAAGATCAAATCGCCTGCGAAGAAGGTGCCCGTGGTTTCATCCAGCACCGTGAGGTCGGTTCCCGTGTGCGCCATCGGCCAGGCCCGAAGGTGCAGCACCCGTCCACCGAGGTCGATTTCTGCCGTCTTTTCAATGGGCCAGTCTACGGCAACGGCCCGCGTGCCCAGCATGATCTCTGGCCCCACCAACAGACCCAAGCTCTCAAGATAGTTCGCCTGCCGATCCGAAAGAGCCCGCGACAGGTTCGCATGACCGACACTCTCGGACCCTGCCTCGACAAACGGGCTTGCGCCGAGGGAATGATCGGGATGCATATGGGTGATGATGACGTGGCTGATGGGCTTCGAGGTCTCAGCCCGGATCGCGCGCCAGAGCGCCTCGCCCATCCACCGCGCCGTCCCGGTGTCGATCACTGCAACGCTGCTCTCGCCAATGACGAAGCCCAGATTGCTGGTATCGCCTCGGTTGGACCGGTTCGGCTCTGCAATCGCACCCACATGGACAAAGACGCCAGGGCCGACCTCCACAACTTCGAGCGCGGAACCAACGACCTCACATCGTGGCGAGCCCCGCGCCTCCAGACCCGCGAAAACCGTCAAATCGGGCATACGGTCGTCGAGCGCGGCCTCGCAGGCGGCCAGGGTGTCGCTCTCATACCCCGGCAGAAGGTGATCGCGGCACGGACCATCTTCGAGGCTGGCGCAGAGGGCAATGATGGCTTCGAACATGGCGGCTCCTTCCCGCCGCAGCATTCCACAGCGACCGCGCTCACCCAATCAGCCATAGGTATGTGTGTCATTTTCCGCCGTTTTATGCGATATAACCCGCACATCTGTGCTGGAGGAGGCAGATATGGCGATGAAATTTGTGCACACCGCAGCTCTCGTTGCGTTGATGGCAGGGCCCGCCTGGGCGACTGATGCCGTGAAAAATCCGCTGACCGAGAGCGAAACGTGGAACGACCTGCGCGAGGATGTGGTGGGGGATGCCAGCATCGGCTCCGCAGACGGGCTGCTGAGCATCGACGCGCCCTATCGCGCACATGACGCAGCCACCGTACCGATCGTTCTCAAGCAGACCGACCCTTCGGCAACGATTTCAGCCGCGACAGTCGTCATCGACGAAAACCCCGCCCCCGTGGCTGCTGTTTTTGGCTTCTCGCCCGCCATGGGCACGCTGGATTTCGAAATGCGCGTCCGGGTGAATCAGTACTCCAACGTCCGCGTCATCGTCGAGACACCGGATGGTCTGCATATGACCGGGCGCTATGTGAAAGCCTCAGGAGGCTGCTCGGCACCTGCCACAAAGGACCCCGACGTGGCACTCGCCAACATGGGCAAGATGAAACTGCGCAGCTTTGATGACAGCGCCCAGATGTCCACACCGCGCCGCGAGGCGCAGATCATGATACGTCATCCGAACTATTCCGGCCTGCAGCGCGATCAGATCACGCAGCTGTTCATCCCTGCACATTTCATTGACCACCTGGAGGTCTGGCAGGGGGAGGAGTTGCTCTTCACCATGGACGGTGGCATCTCGATATCCGAAAACCCGGTTTTCCGCTTCGCGTATAATGACAATGGTGCCACCGCATTGACGGTGAAGGCGACCGATACGGACGGCAACAGCTTCGAGAGCAATTTGCCGAAGTCCGTCAGTGGCTGACAAAACTGGTTTTTGAAGCAGTCGCGCCTGCCCGAGCGCGGCCTTTTCCCTGGCCAGATCAATCCTAGAAGCAGATGATCTCGGCTTCCGCCTGCGCGCGCCGAAGGTCGGCAACCATATTCTCGGCCATGGCAGCACTTTGGAAGAACGACATCCGCTCGCCACCCACGCGGCGCATGGACAGGACGGTCTCCGCCTCCAGATACTTCTCGTACGGCAGGATCGAAGCGATCTCGTCTATGGAGCAGGCACAGCGGTCGAGCATCTCGCGCGTCTGCCCGTTTGTGACCATGCAGGCGAAGACATAATCCGCCCGCGCAGCTGTGGGGTAATCATTCAATTGCTCCGCCACCGACTGCGCAAGCGTTGCGCCCGGCAAGCTGGCAGCCATCACAACGGCGCAAAGGACATGTCTCATGGCGTGTCATCCATCCGGTCGAACAGGATTTCGGACTTGTAGATCTCCCCACCCGACGCTTCAGCAACGAGGCTGGTGTACCAGCCCGGCACCTCTTCGGACATGGTCACGCGCAATTCCAGATCGCCGAACCCTCGCATCCGGTCGCGGTTGGGATCGTTCGCAAAGGGATAAAGGCGGATGGTCTGCGTGCTGACAGTCTTGCCCGCCACCACCGCCTGGCCGGCCTCGATATCCGACGTCTGAATAAGCGCGTCCTTCACGCGATTGCGAATATAGAACGGGCTGCCACCTGCAGCCTCGGCCATGTCGCGGACCACGGTTTCATAAAAGTACATGATGACGGGGTTTCCAACGCTCGCCGGGAAACTGCCAAGCGCCTTATGTTTGCTGCCCTGCCGGAACTCGAGCAGCGCCATTGGGGCCTCGCCTTCACGGAAGCTCAGTGCGATGTCGCCCGTGTCGCGACCCTCTGCATCTGGCTTCAGTGCGCTCGCCACCTCGCGGCGATAGACCAGCTCCGCATCCCGGTCGATCCGGTCCAGCGTGCCGGTGCGGAACAGCATGTCATAGGTCTTCTCCCCCGCAAGCGGGCTGGCCGAAACCACGCTCGCACAAAGCCCCGCTACAAGTGCAAATGCCGTCAGCCTGATCATTGTCTCTCCTCCCGGTCCTCAGTGTGCGCCCCGTTCCCCGGACCTGTCACCGCCGACTTTTGTCGGTGTCCCTCGCAGCGTCCGCCCCTCGAATTTTCCAGTCAATCAGCGGCAGTAACCGTGACAACTCGGCCGGTTTCGTCAACACCGACATATCGTTCTGTGTCCCAAGGCGCCGCACACTATCGCTGCGGTCGGCGGTGATGAGGATGGCGGGCACATTGGCCTGCGTTGCCGCCCGGATGTCCTGGGTGGCCTGAACTCCGGTGTCGTCGCCATCGAGCTGATAGTCTGCCAAGATGATATCCGGCGGCATGCCCAGATCGGCGACATGGGTGAGCGCTTCCTGCGTCGAGCGCGCAGGCAGCACACTCGCGCCGCGCAGCTCCAGCCATTGCGTGGCGCCATAAAGCACGTCCGCATCGTTCTCGATCACCAGCGCGATGCAATCGAGCGTGCCGTCGAAACTGTCCTCGGCCGGGCCGAAAGGCACGATGTTGACTGCCTGCCGGTCCACCACATCCATCTCGATGCTAAAGACCGACCCAGTTCGGGGTTTTGAACGCACCTTGAGATCATGCCCCAGCAGGCGGCAGGCCCGATCCACCACCGACAGGCCCAGACCGACACCCGAGCCGATGGGAACATTCTCCGCCCGGGTAAACTCGTCGAAAATGCGCAGCTGATCCCGGGCAGAAATCCCGATGCCCGTATCCCAGACCTCCAGCGCCACGCGCGCGCCCCTGCGGCGGCATCCCAGCAGAACGCGGCCTCCGGGGTCGGTATATTGGATCGCATTCACCACCAGGTTCTGGATTGAGCGCAGCAGGTAGACCGGGTCCGACCGCACAACGAGGCTACACGGGACCACGTCGAGCCGGACGTGCTTCTGCGCTGCCACGAGCGCCTGATCGGCGCGCACGCCTTCCATCAACCCCTGAAGGCTCACGTCGGTGACCGTAACCGTATCCGGATCCGCGCTTTCCAGGCGCGAGATATCGAGGAGCGAGTGCAGCAGATATTCGGCAGACGCAAAGGCCCCCTGCAGACGCTCAACCATTGGGCGGAACCGGGTCTCGCGCGTCGTTTCCTCGAGGGAGGAAATCAGCAGCTTTGCCGCATTGATCGGCTGCAAGAGATCATGGCTCGCGGCGGCCAGAAAGCGTGTCTTGGAGGAGACCGCCGCCTCCGCACGCTCCTTGGCGACGCGCAACTCCTCCTCGACCCGTGCTTTTTCCTCGTATTGTTCGGTGAGGCTGGCATTGGCACGCGTCAGCTCTGCAGTGCGCTCCAGCACCCGGTTCTCAAGAATTTCCGTGGAGCGCGTTTCGAGTGTCACGTCCTTCAGCTCCACGATGAACCCGTCATCCGGCAACGCGTTGACCTGCACGTCCAGCACGCGGTCAGCCCCGTGCGAGACACGGGCGGTCAGCGCGCCCTTGCGCGACAGCTCCGCCCGCCAGACCTCCTTGCGTGTCAGCGCTGCATCGTCGATCAGCCCGCGGGTCCGCATGAAATCCAACAGGTCCTGCAATGGTGTACCCGGCTGCACCATCGCCAGCGGCACGCCCAGAATGTCCCGGAAGCGGCCGTTGTGCATCATCACTTCACCAGAGGCCGAAAACGTACAGACACCCGCGGTCATGTTCTGAAAGACCGCCTGCAGATAGTCGGACTGGCGGTCAATCAGATGCTCCTTTTCGCGGCGGTTATGCCGCACGAGCGCCGTGATCTCAGTAAGCAGCAGCACCGTATTCTCATGGGAGGTCTGCTGCGCGCTCAGCTGATACCACCGGTCCCGCGGCACCTCCACGATCACCGACACAACCGCGCCCGCCGCCTGCGCACTGCCGAGCGCGCGGGTCAGCTTCGACAGCTTGCGGTCGGTCGACACCAGGTGTTTGCTCTGCGCCATAAGGCGGAAATACTGCTCCAGCGTCAGCCCCGGCACGATCTGGTCGGAGACATCGGGCAACAGACCGATGAACAGATCGTTGCATATATTGAGCGCCCCATCGGAGAAGAGGGCAAGCCCCTCCTCCATCGTGGCCAGCGCCTCCGCAAGCGTCTTGCGGGTGCGCTCCCGCTCCGACCGCGCGCTTTCCAGCTCGATGGTCTGCGCCGCGACCTGCTGTTGCAGATCAATAGCGGACTGAAACGCACGGTAAGCCGAAGGACCCACGTCTTTCTGACGGCTCGCCCGGCGGATCAACGCGTCGATGATCTTGGCCTGCTTCTCAACCTGCGCCTGAGGCGGGTCGTCTGGGTCAATCATGCTCAATAGAGGTTCCTCTGATCCGGCCCGAAAAACGCCACGCCTACCAGGGTCTGGTTCATGTGCACGCCGCAATGCTGCTCGCCATAGGTGTTGAAACCAACCACGTTTGCCGCACTCAACACCTCCGAGACGGCGCGACCCAGTTGTTTCTGCTCGATCTCCAGCTTGCGCAAGACGCAGTCGAATCCGAGGATGAAATCCGGGCGTCGACCTTGCTCATCCCGGATGTCGAGGCCGCTTTGCAGGGTGTGGACGATCTCCTGCCCCTGCCCAAGTGTCATGATCAGCCCATCGTCAATTGCTGCCAGAAACGACAGTGCGTCATCCTCCCCCGCATCGGAAATCGCACGGACATAATGGCGATCCTTGTACTCGATCAGCATGGGGTTCTCGGCAAAGATCTGGGGCGAGAGATCCGCCACCGAGCAGCCCACCAGCCGCGCATACTCCTGCGCGGCCGGCGCGCCGTTGATCTCGAACACCTTGCGCTCGTCCGGGTCCGCGTCAGTGATCACGATCGGGCTGCCACCCGGCAAGAAATGATCGAACCCGATGCCGCGGAAGGGCAAATCCGTTTCCAACAGCAAAAGCGTCGCCGCATTGCTGTAACAGCGGCCCTGGTGCAGCACATAGGTTTCCTCAAAGCGCAGCGCATCCCCGGCGGACCCCCCGAAGACTGGCAGATCGTCCAGCACCGTCTCCAGTGTCGAGATCAGCACGTCTTCCTGCTTCGACAGCCCATCCGCCAGGATCAGCCCAAGTCTGTTCCACCCGGCCGTGTGGGAGAACGTCTTCTCATGGCGCTGCGCCGCGGCGGCAATGGCTGTGGTCGACAGCGGTTTGAGCGGTTCGAACAGGATCGAAGAACAGCGAAAATGCGCCTTCGGGAAGGCCAGCAGCAGCAGTGCGTCGTTCTCATAGCCATGTGTCGTGATCTGACCCGCAGTCGAACAGCCAAAGACCGGTACACCTTCCAGCGCCTCGTCCAGGGTCGCCGCGACAAGTCTACCATCAAGATCGCCGGGCACGAAGGCCAGAACAAAACACGTGTCGCTGCACTTGATCTGCGCCGCGGCATTGCGCGCCGCATAGGCTTCACCAACCGCGCGGGACACTGCGACGGAGATACAGGAGGGATGAGCGCGCTCATCGAGCATTGGCGCCCCCTATTGCATCAGGAAGGCGCGTGCCTCCGGCTCCGCACCGCGTTGCGAGGCCATCACCCCTTCCACCATGACAACGGCCTGGGTCCGGTTATGCACGCCGAGCCGCCTCAGCAAGGCGGTGATATGCGCCTTCACAGTCGCTTCGGCGAGTGACAGCTCATAGGCAATCTGCTTGTTCGGTTTGCCGCAACAGATCAGCCGCATGATGCGCTTCTGCTGCGGTGTCAGCTCGGCCAGCTTCGGATGATCGAAGACCTCAATGCTTTCAGGACTGTAGTCCGGCGTCTGATAGTCCTTGGGCACATAGGTACGCCCTTCTACGATATCCGCCAAAGCCTTGCGCAACCCGCTGGCCGGGGTGTCTTTCGGCAAGAAACCCGACGCCCCGCGTTTCAGAAGAGATTGAACCAGGTCAAAGGACGCCAGTGACGAGACCACGAGGATCTTCGCATCCGGCAGCTGCTCGCGCAGGCTCTCAAACCCCGAAATGCCGCTCACATCCGGCAGCTTGAGATCAAACATGACAAGCTCCGGGGCAAATCCGGTCTTGGCCTCGTTCAAGGCGTCGGCGAGATTCTGAGCTTTTCGAATGGTCGGCGCGTCAAAGACGATCTCCAGCGCAGATTCCAGCGCATCGCTGTACAGCGGATGATCATCAACAATCAGAATGTCCGAAACCACACCCCGAACAGCAGGCGCACATGCGTGTTCCATTAAGGTTCCTCCCGATGTTGATCGTAACCGGGCTGGTCTCGTTTTCAACCAATAGTGCTCATCTGCGCCCAAAACCGCGGCAAACCTACAAGACTGAAGGGATTTTCCATCCTCCAACCACCTGTTTTGTCACTATTTTGCACAACTTTCCCAATGAGCGCCCAGCGGCGCAGAATCATCGTCAGGCCAGAAAGGACCGTGCAAAAGGTACCAGGGGACAAGTGTCCCGGGCTGGACTGAAGACCGCGGTATCCAAATGGCGCAACAGTTTTGCACGCCTGTCAGACGGGCCATCGCGCTCCAGCATTGCAATTGCTGAACGTCTGACCTCCTGAATCTGTCCGCGCCGCGCAGCGCGCCGCAGCTGCCGCGCAAGCGGATCGAGGGGGCCAAACCGCTGCAGAGCCTTCAGCCCGTGCCATTGGCGCCCGCTGCACCCGTAAATCGTACCGAGAAGGCCGACGACAGAGGCGAGCACTGCCAGGCCCCACCCGGGCAGCCGCGCGGGATTAGGGGTCGCGTCCGGCGTGGCGGCAAGCGCATCCGGCACGACGTCGCCATAAGCCACGCGCTGCGCGCTGATCGTCACGCTGCGCACAACCCGGTTTGCAGTGTCGAAATAGTCAAAACTCAACGGCTCGACGATGGTGGAGGTGTCGTTGCTGGGCCGGATCGTCCAGCGCCAGAACGCGAAGGACTGCGGCCCGTTCGGCGACAGCTCGACGAAACGCTTCTCAGGGTGGGGAAAGATCATCGCCGAGGGCGATGTCAGCTCCGGCATCGGGGGCAGCATCTCGGGCGTGACCCCCAGCGCCTCGATCCGCACCACACGCAGCACCCCCTCGCCCGGTTTCAACTGATCCGGCGAATTTGACCACTGATCGGAAATCTTCAGGTCGCGCACCGGGAACCACCACGTGCCCGCATCAGGTGCCGGTGCCACTTCGAGCGTGACCGGTTCGGACAGAACCGCATGCTCGAACCAGTCATCCTTCTCATCGGTCAGGGTCAGCTGATGCGCAAATGCGCCAATGGTCAGTGAGCCGGCGCGGTCCGGGTAAACCGCCATACGGCGCCGGAATGTCTTGACCTTCTCGCCGTTCAGCCGCTCCTCGCGCCAGTCGTCATTGCCAAGCTGCGTCCAGTTGAACCCCTCCAGATCCGGCTGCGTCAGTTTCTCACGCGTGATGTGGCGCCGATAGATGCCACGGATGGTGATCAACACCATCTCCCGCACCAACGGTGGATGTGCCATCTCCTCCACCTCGATCCATAATTCGAGATCCGAGGGCGAGACCGTCCTCGACTGTGCGAGAAGCCCGGTTGGCAGCAACAGGCAGAGGAGACACAGCAGCGCCCTCATCGCGGATCGTCCGGCGGTGGGGGGGCCACGCCGGCCTTCACCCGCCGCTTGTGCTCCTGCGCAATCCGCGCCGCCATGTACTCGCCGGGCACATCCGCAAGCTGCTCAAGCCAGCGTGCATCGGCAACCATGAACTTGTCATCAAAAACCCGCCGCACCCCCAACCGCCCCCGGCTCTGCAACTCGGCCAGCCCCAGCATCGTGTTGGTGTTGGTGACCTCGTCCCCGGTGCCAGCCGCGCGGCCATCACCACGCGCGACAAAGCTGTCCTTGCTCGGACCGTCCTTACGCTCCGGAAAGAGCCCGAGCGCCTCGGGATCTATACCCAAGCCCGCATAGTAAGCCGCCACCACGTCGAAATTCGCCTGCGCATCGGGGTGTCCACGCGCCCGCGCCAGATCGAACGCCTCAAGGGCGGCGGCATGCCGGCCCCGATGCGCTTCGGCATTGCCAAGGTTGAACGGGTCGCGGGCCTCGGCAAACCGCGCCGCTGCCGCATCATAGCGCCCCGCCCGGTAGAGCGCCGCCCCCTGCCAGTCTGCCGAGGCAAAGAAAGGGACCGCAAATTGCGGCAACCCCCCGGCCATCAAAACCCGGCCGAACGGCGCCGGACCTCCCAGCAGGACGGCGACGCCCAGCGCCAGGGCCGATATCGCGGCCAAGACCCTCATGCCACCTCTTTCCGGAATAGAAACAGCATTGGGACGAGTGCCAAAAGCAGGAGATATCGCCCCACGTCCTGCCAGAAGAGCAGCGGATAGTCCTGCTGCTCCAACTGCGTTCGTGCTGCCGATGAAAGCCAAGTCGCCAGATCCTCGGTTTGATCAAGGGTGAAGACCCGGCCCTGCCCCGCCGCCGCGTGGGTCTCGAAACCGGCCGACACCCCGTCCAGCGCGACCAGCGACAGGCGCGCGCCCCGAGCCGCGATCGCCCAAGCCATCTGCAGGGAGGGCGAGGCCAGCCCGGCGCCGTCAGTCAAAAGGATCACATCCCCCGCCAAAACCTCCGCATCGTCCAGCATCTCCACCGCCCTCTGCAACCCGCGTTCGGGCCGCGATCCGGGGTCGGGCACCGTTTCCGGACCGATCAGCGACAGCGTCTGCCCCAACTGCAGATGATCGAGCGTCACATCGCTGGCCACATAGGCATCGCCCGCAAAAACAATCAGCCCGCCGGGACGCGTGCCAAGCGCGGCAAGGCCGAACCGGCCCATCGTCAGCATCTGCGGCCAACGCGTATGCTCGGTCACACTGGGCGAGGCATCAATCACAAAAATCACGGCGTCGAGATTGCGAAAGGACAGCGTATCGCGCCGCTCGACCGCAGGGCCAGCCAGGCCAATCACCACCAGTCCAAGTGCTGCCAGCAGTGCCAGCAACGGCGCGCCGCTGGCACTTTTGTCCACCCGCCCCAGCGCCACCATGGCGCGGAGCAGCGCCGGATCGGACGCCCTTTGCCAATCGCCCAGCCCGCCGCGCCGCCGGTAGAGCCACCAGCCCGCCACACCGAGCACCGGCAAGGCCAGCAACCACAACGGCCGCAGCAGGGTCAACTCCAGCCCGTTCATGACAACTCTCTCCAGCCCAACCACAGCCCCAGGCATACGGCGAGACCTGCGGGCCACATCCAGTAGTCGCGGAAGACCTCAGCCGCCAGCCCGTCGCCATCGGTCGCCTCCAGCCGGTCCAGCGCCTCCGCCACAACGGCCAGATCATCCGTTGTCCTGACCCGAAAGCTCTCGCCGCCTGAAATGTCCGAAATCGCCCGCAAGGTCGCGGCATCGACCACTCCGCGCTCGCCCTCCGCGGCGGTGCTCAGATCCTTCGGTCCCAAAGCAATCGTATGCACGCGAATGTCCATGCTGGCGGCAAGTTCCGCGACCCCGCGCGGGTTGGTGGCGCCGGCGTTGTTCACCCCGTCCGACAGCAGGATGACCACCCGACTTGCCGCGTCGCTATCGGCCATGCGCTTGATGGCAAGGCCCAACCCGTCCGAGATATTGGTCGCCCGCCCCGATATGCCAATGACAGCCTCGTCGATGCGCTTGGCGATGGCCTCCACGTCGAAGGTGAAGGGTGCCGCGTAATAGGCTTCGGAGCCAAAGACGATCAGCGCCACACGATCCCCGCCGCGGCGCCGTGCGAAATCGGCCCCTACGGCGGTGACCGCCTCCAGCCGGGTGATCTGGCGATCATTGAGATAGAAGTCATCGCGGACCATCGAGCCGGAGAGGTCCAACACGATCGCCAAATCACGCCCGGTGACCTTCAGCGCCGAAACAGGTGCCAGATCGCGCGGACCCGCCGCTGCCAGCAGGAGCAGCGCCCAAACCCCACACAGCACAGACCGCCGCATCCGCAGGTCGGTTGGCCCTGCGCGCCGCTCTTCCGCTGCGATCATGGCACCACCGATCCGGTCCGGCACCATGATCGCCCCACCAACCATCTGCTCGGCGCCAAGCAGCCGCATCGCGAGCAGGGGCAGCGGCAAAAGCAGCAGGATCCAGGGATCGGCCAGCTCAAGCATGCGCGCGGACCTCCGCTTCCAGCGTGGCCAGATCGACCCCACCGCCAGGCGCATAAATCGCCCCGCGGATCGCGGCATAGCGTTCCGGCGCCGCCTCCCGCAGAACATGCAACAGTGCCACTCGGCGCTCGGCCTCCGGCAAGTCCTGCACCGCAACCAAAGGGTCAGCAGGCGCCGGTTTGCGCACTCTTAGGCTCAATAAACGGATCAGCCCGGCAAAGAAAAGCGCGCCGAGGCAGCCCAGCCCGATCACCGCAGCGACGTCCGCCGCGATCCCCCCGGCTGCCTCTGCGGGCAGGTGGATGTCGCGCAGGCTCGCAAGCATCGCCTCCTCGCTGAGCGCACGGTCGGTCACGCCGCGTGCTCCGCCGGAGCGCCCGCAACGATGCGACGGGCCGTGTCCTCGACGCTCTCGCCGGCATCCAGCACAAGCGTGGCGCGACCGACGATAGGACGCATGTGCGTCTCCGCCTCAGACGCGACACCGCCCAGGCGCAACCGCAATCGCCGCCCATCCGCCAGGCGGATTGGATAGCGGCCCTGCGGCATGCGCCCGATCTGCGCGTCCGTGACCAGCAAGAGCCGCGGCCTGCGGCGCCGCGCCAGCGCATCCAGCCGGTCGTCAAAAGCAGGCCCCGGCGTATCGAATCCCGAAGCGATGACCAGCTCCGATCCCGACGGCACCAGCCGGTCCGCCCGCGACAGCGCCTGATCGAGGGGCGGGTCTCCACCCCGGCCCGCTGCCATTTCCGCAAGTGCTCCCTGATGCGCCTCGACCAGGCCGCCGATGACGTCAAGCATGCCTCGCGTCCGTCCCCGGGCGGGCACGATGAGCGGCTGCGCCGCAGTAAGCGCGAGCAAACCGACACGCCCGCCGCTTTCCACCACGCTCCAGCCAATGAGGCTCAACGCTTCGGCGACACAGACCGAGCGGAAGGCCCGCCGCAGGCCCCAGAACATTGCTGGGCGAAAATCGGCGATCAGCAGGCTCACACGGTCGCGCTCCTCCTGGAACTGTCGCACGTGCAACCGCCCCGTCCGCGCTGTGGTGCCCCGATCCAGATGCCGTAGATCATCACCGACCACATATTCGCGCATGTCGGCGACCTCGAGCCCATGCCCCTTGCGTCGGGTCGCGAAACCACCTGGCAGCGCGGCCAGCACGGGCGCACTCTGGGCGGCCAGCGCCACACGGCGCAATGCAATCAGATGGTCGGAACGGAGCGAAACGCCCGGGACGTCGAGCACCGCGCTCATAAGGGCGGGGTGGCGGCCAGGATATCCGCCACGACGTCGCGTGGCCTGCGCCCGTCGGCGACAGCGCGCCAGCTCAAAACCATCCGATGCGCCAGCGCATCTCCGGCCAGAGCCGTCACGTCCTCCGGCATCGCATAGGTGCGCCCCTGCAAGTAGGCGCGCGCGCGCGCTGCAGCGGCCAGGGCGAGCGAGCCGCGCGGCGAGACCGCATGTTCGATATCCTCCGACAGCGGCCCCTCTCGGGTCGTATGCACCAACCTCACGATGAAGTCCCGCAGCTCGGGCGCCAGATGTATGGCGCGAACCGCCCCGCGCGCGTCGGACAGCGCGTCCAGCGTGAGAGCCTGCGCCTGCGGCGCACCACCTTGCGTTTCCGCTTCGACCAGATCGAGGATGCGCCGCTCCGTTTCCAGCCCCGGCAACTCCAGAACCACATGCATCAGGAAGCGGTCGAGCTGCGCCTCGGGCAGCGGGAAGGTCCCGTCATGTTCAATCGGGTTTTGCGTCGCCACCACGAGAAAGGGGTCAGGCAGCGGATGCGTCTCGTTCCCGGCCGTGACCTGATGCTCGGCCATGGCTTCCAGCAGCGCTGACTGCACCTTGGGCGGCGCGCGATTGATCTCATCGACCAGCACCAGGTTGTTGAAAACCGGGCCGGGCACGAACTCGAAAGTCCCCTCCTGAGGCTTGTAGACAGGCGTGCCAGTGAGATCTGAAGGCATCAGGTCAGGCGTGCACTGAATGCGAGCAAAGCTGCCCTCCACCGCGTCCGACAGCCATTTGACCGCGCGCGTCTTGGCGAGCCCGGGCGGTCCTTCCACAAGCAGATGCCCGCCGGCGAGCAAGGCCACCAACAGCCGCTCGATCAGAACCTCATGGCCCACCAGGCCATGCGCCAGCGCCGATGACAGCGCCGAGACGCCATGATCCGAAGGCTCGGGCCTTGTATCCATCTCTCCTCCCGGCCGCCTCATCGGGCGGCCCTACCGAGATCACGGTACCCCTGCGGGTCCCTCGCGCAAATACACCCGAAAGTATGAGACCCTCAGACCGGGGCGCGTTGACACCGCGGCGCGATCAGCGCGGCAAAGCGCGTATCCGCCATGGTCTCGGCCGCCTGTGCCGCCAGCGTATCATAGGCGGTATCCACATAGTCGATGAACCCAGGCTCCGTTGTCTGATCGACCGGCGCCTCAGCCACCGCGTGCATCATGAACACATCAAAGGCACACAGGCCCCTCGGATTGGACTGCAACAGCGCCCGCATGAAACCGCGCGATTCCCAGGGCATCCGCTCCAGGTTCAACGGTGTCTCCTGCAGCTTCGACTGAAACGCCGCGGCCCGGTCGAATATCAGGATGTCCATGCCAAAAGTGAAAGACTGGAACAGCTCCTCTACGAGAATGGATGTATAAAACGACTGCTCCAAAGCGCCCACCGTGCCGCGGCGTGGCTGCTTGACCATGATATGTGTGCCCAGCCCCCGCCGGCCAAAGAATGTCTGGGCCATCGCGGGCGAGGTCGCAGCAAAGTATCGGCGGCTCGGCAGCCCCAGCTGATAGACCGCGTTCATCCAGCTCAGATCATCCGACAACGCCTGATTGGGCGGATGTCCGGAGTAGAGCCGCAACACCACAGTGCGCCCCGATCCGCAGTTTTCGGCGCCAGCGCCCGCATAGCGCATAGGCAGCGGCTTGCCGAAGACATGGCGCGCCAGTGCGCGAAAGGCATTGATCACCTCCAGCGAGTTGGGATGCGGGCGTTCACCCACAAGACACAGGCTGGCGCCCGCAAGGTCGCGGCCATTGATATGCACAGGGATCGACAGATCCCGCCCGACCATCGTCGTTCGCAGCTGATAGTTCCAACCCTGCCGCGCGAGATCCACGTAGGCAGCTCTGTCGGCGACCGCATGAGTGGCTGACAAGAGCAGCAGACACAGACACATCACAGCTTGGCGCATGGGGCAAATCCTCCGGTGGTCCGGAACCTAGGTCGCGTGCCCCAAGCCGTCCACGGATTTATGATGCACCTATTCTTACGTGACCGTGATCGCACGGCTATCGGCATAGACCGCACCATCGTCGTCATACCAGGTGAAGGTGAACGCCCCGCTCTGCATCACCCGCGCACGGAACTCAAAGAACGGATTGGTCGCGACACCGGGGTGCATCTCGACATCAACGACCGTCTCGCCTTCGAAACCGCAGACAAAGCGGTGAATGATCGAGCGCGGGATCACCGCTCCCGTATCGTCTCGCCGCAGGCCACTCTCCATGCGGTGGGTGATCAGCGTCTTTATTGTGATCACCTCGCCCGCCTTCGCAGTCTCCGGCAGCTTCACCCGTGATTTCACCCCGCTCGCCATCGCGCTTATGCCCCACAGCCGCCGACGACCACGTCGACCCGTTGGCTTACCTGCCGCACTGAGCCATCCGGCATCCGTGCCAGTGCCAGCACCTCCTGCGTCCGGGCCAATCGGACGCGCGTCGCCAGTTGCTGCTCCGCTGCCTTGGGGCCAAACCGCGCAAGTGCAATGGGAGGCACGGGGTTCTCCGGAGCCACGATCATCAGCGCCTCCGCCCCCTCGGCCGCCACCCGGATCGGCACTCGAAAGCCATCCTCGGCCACGACTTCCACCGTCAGGATCACGCCACCGGGCGTCACCCGAGCGCCCTTGGCAAAGGCCGCAATCGCCTGTTCGGCTGTGATTTCGTCGGCCCAGAGATCGCCTGGAAAGCCTAGCGCCAAAAGCGTGGCCGATCCAGACGCCAGTAATCTGCGCCGCGTCAGTTCCAAGGTGAGTCCTCCTCCCGGACCTCTCCAGGCTATGCGATCGCGCCACCGGCCCACAGTTACAACTTCGTGAGGTGCCAGGTGCGGTTGCGACCAAAGGCGCAGTCGCTGCGCTTGTGGCGCCACGGCTTTCCGGGCAATCTGCGCCCATGGCCGGGCCGAGTGGGGAGGACGCGTGACCAGACCATCTTCAGCGCGGCCGCAGCCATGACCGAGGGGCTGAGCGTCCAAGGCTTGAGTTTTCACTATGGGCCGAAGACCGCGCTCGATGCTGTGTCGCTCGACGTGGCCCCTGGACGATTCTGCGCTTTGCTGGGTCCCAACGGTGCGGGCAAATCGACGCTGGTGTCCTTGCTCACGCGGCTGCTTGTGGCTCCTGAAGGCGAGATCAGCATCGCGGGGCACGACCTGCGCACCGCCCCGCGCAAGGCGCTCGCCGCGCTGGGAGTGGTCTTCCAGCAGCCGACGCTCGATCTGAACCTGACCGTGCGCCAAAACCTGGGCTACTTCGCGGCCCTGCACGGGCTGCCACGCAGCGAGGTGCCGGGCCGGATCGACGCTGCGCTCGACCGGCTCGACATGCGCGCGCGGGCAGATGAAAAGGCGCGCGCGCTGAACGGCGGGCACCGTCGCAGGATGGAACTCGCCCGCGCGCTGCTGCATGACCCTAAGGTGCTGCTGCTTGACGAACCTACGGTGGGGCTCGACGCCGCAGCCCGTGCGGCGATCACCGCGCATGTGCATGACCTCGCCGAGCAGGGTCTCTGCGTGCTGTGGACCACACATCTGACCGACGAGGTGCGCGACAGCGACGCGCTTCTCGTCCTGCACCGCGGGCAAATCTTGCACAGCGGCGTCACCGGCGAGATCCGCGGCGGTACCCCGCTTTCCGACTGGTTTCTCGCCCAAACCGGAGCCACAGCGTGAGCGGCTTCTGGGGGGTGACCCGCGCCATAGTGGGTCGCGAATTCCTGCGCTTTATCCACCAGCGCGAGCGATTCATCGCTGCCCTCGTGCGCCCGCTCGTTTGGCTTTTGATCTTCGCAGCGGGGTTTCGGGCAGCCTTGGGCCTCTCGATCATTCCGCCCTATCAGACCTATATCACCTATGAGACCTACATCGTGCCGGGCCTTTGCGCGATGGTGCTGCTCTTCAACGGCATGCAAAGCTCGTTGAGCCTGGTCTATGACCGCGAGATGGGCTCTATGCGGCTGTTGCTCACCAGCCCCTTCCCGCGCTGGTGGCTGCTGTTCTGCCGCCTGTTCGGGTCCACGGCCATCTCGATCCTGCAGGTCTATGCCTTCCTGGGGATCGCAGCTCTTTTCGGCATCACCCTGCCCACGTTGGGCTATATTGCGGTGCTGCCCGGGCTCATCCTCGGCGGGCTGATGCTTGGCGCCCTGGGTCTTGTGCTCTCCAGCTTCATCTCGCAACTGGAGAACTTCGCGGGCGTGATGAACTTCGTCATCTTCCCGATGTTCTTCCTCTCTTCGGCCCTCTACCCCCTGTGGAAGATGGCGGAAAGCTCACCGCTCCTGCGCGATATCTGCGCGTTCAACCCCTTCACCCATGTGGTGGAGTTGATCCGCTTCCTGCTCTATCTGCAGTTCAATCTGCACGCCTTTGCCTGGGTCGTCCTGAGCACGGTCGCGCTCACCCTGCTTGCGGTCTGGGGTTATGACCCGGCGCGGGGCCTGATGAAGCGCAAGGGCTGAACCGGTGGCCTCAGGCGTCCTTTTCGGCCAAGGTCACTGTACGGCAGCGCCAGCTTTTGATTTCCTGGTTGGGATGCGAGGCCGTCCACTTCGCCAGTTCCGGCTGCGCGCCCATCAGGCACTGCATCGGAGAGATATCGGTGAAGAGGAGACTGCGCTCACGGCACTCCTCCGGTGCGGTCGCGAGGCACGCGACAAACAAAAGCTCGATCATGGTGCGAAAGGTCCTGTAGTTGTTTTCTGCTCATGCGCACGGCCAAAACCTATACTTAAATCGGTAAAATACTCCTTAACCGTGCCTCCGGCACCCGATTTTGGGATCAAACGGCGCGATTTCCGCCCAATTCTTCTGCATCTGCCTCTTTTCCGAGACCTCGCAGAATGAGTTCGCCCGAGGCACATACGGCGCTTTCGCTCAAGCTGAGGCTCACCTTTGGCGCCGCGCTGCTTGGCGCTGGCACCATACTGACCGCGTTGATCCTTTACTTCGGCCTCAACGAGGTGGCCGAGCGGCTCGACGAGGCGCTCGCGTCCGAGACCCGTATTGCGCGCTATGCGAGCCTCTCAACGCAGGCCTCCACGTTCCTCGTTGTTGCCACAGAGGCGGTGCAAACCGGCCAGCCGACCGAGATCCGCATCGGCCGGATCACTCCTGTGATGGACCAGATGCGGCGCACCTTCGTGCAACTGCATGCGGATGTGGAGGACGCCGTCCAAACCGCCGAAGCACTGGGGATCGACGCACAATCCCGCTATGGCACACAGTCCCTCGGCATCGCGCGGATGCAAGCCGCGCTCGACAGCACCGAGACCGGCCTTTCCACAGATGACAGCGACGTGGCCGGACTGCGCGCCTATCTCGATGCTTTCGCATCCCAGTTCGACCAGTTGCTGAGCCAGGCCGTGAACACCGAGGTGCTCTTCCGCAACAACATCCTCGCGGGCATTGACGCGCTGCGCGACCGGTTGACCCTCATCGCGCTGTTGATCGCCGCAGCGACAGCGCTTGCCGTCGCCGCCTTCTCCTTCGGTCTGATCCGCCCTCAGTTCGCGCGGCTGGACCGCCTGCGCGCCGCCGCCCATCAGATCGGAACCGGGGATTTCTCTGTGGATCTGCCCGTCACCCGCCCGGACGAAATCGGCCAGCTCTCCAGCGAAACCAACCGCATGGCCGCCGCCCTGCTTGCGCGCCAACAGGAGGTGCAGGCGGAATGGGCGCGCCTCAACGAGACGATTGCGGAGCGCACCGAGGCGCTGCGAACCGCAAATGCGCAACTGGCCGAGATCGACGACAGGCGCCGCCGGTTCTTCGCCGACATCAGCCACGAACTGCGCACGCCGCTCACCGTGATCCTGATGGAGGCCCAACTGGGCAAGAGCGGGAGCCCCGAGCCGGAGGCGGCCTTCGCCACCATCGAAGCGCGGGCCGCGCGGCTCAACAGGCGCATTGACGATCTGCTGCGGCTGGCGCGATCTGACACAGGTGAGTTGGCCCTGGACCCGAGCGTCACGCCTCTGCCCACGCTGATGGAAGAGGTCCGGACCGAGAGTCAGGCCGAGGTCGACAGCGCGGGACTGGAACTGCAGATCGGCCCGATGCCCGACATCACGCTGATCTGCGATCCCAACTGGGTGCGGCAGGTGCTGGTCAGCCTGATCCGCAACGCCATCCGTCACGCGCGAGCAGGAAAGGCGCTCAGCCTCGAGGCAACGGCCAACCGCGCCGCGGTGCAGCTTGATATCATCGACAACGGCCCCGGCGTGAAAGGCGACGAGCAAGCGCAGGTTTTCGACCGCTTCACGCAAGGAGCATCCGCCACCGCAGGCGAAGGGTTCGGCGTCGGTCTTGCACTGGCAAAATGGGTGATCGAGGCACAGGGCGGGCGCATCACACTGACCAGCCCTGTGCCCCACAAGGAGGCGCTCGGCACGGCACCCGGGACCAAAATCTCGGTTCGCCTTCCCCGCCAGACCGACTAGGCTTCGGCGCGTGAAGACCCTGCTGATCATCGACGACGATCCCGAGATCACCTCTGCGCTGGCGCGGGGCCTGCGCTTGCATGGCTATGCCACAGAAACGGAAAACCGGGCCGACCGGGCGCTTGAGCGGCTGCAGACCGGAGAGCACACAGGCGCTATCGTCGATGTCATGCTGGGTGCGGACAGCGGGCTTGACCTTGTGCGCACCGCCCGCGCGGCCGGGGTCACCCTGCCGATCCTCATGCTCTCCGCGCTCTCCGATGTGGAAGACCGCACCGCAGGTCTGGAAGCGGGGGCCGATGACTACGTGGTCAAACCCTTCAGCTTCGATGAACTGGTCGCGCGCCTGCGGGTGCAGGAGCATCGCGCAGGCGCCCAGCGACCTCAACCCGCACGTCTCTCCGCCACCGACCGCACTCTTGAAAACACCACAGATCAGGTGATGCTGACCGAGCGCGAATTCGAATTGTTGCAGCTGCTGATGCAGTCTCCTGATGCTCCCGTGCCCCGCATTGACATCTACGATACCCTTTGGGCATCCGAAGGATCAGGTAACGAAAATGTGGTTGATGTCTACATCGGTTATCTGCGCAAGAAACTTGCCAAGTCCGATTTCAACATCGAAATCAAGACTTTACGAAACAAGGGGTTCTGTTTGACCGGGCAGATGCCAGTGTTGATCGAACCCTGATGCAGCTTAGCGTTCGGCGCGTTCTCATAAATTAAGAGTCGCTCCCACCGCAAAGCTCTGACACCTTAGCATCGATCAATTTCAGTTTTTCAAGGAGACCACCATGGCCTGGACAAAACCGATCATCCGCGAAATTGAATGCGGCATGGAAATCAACATGTACGGACCTGAGCACGACGAAGAGCGCGAAGTCCTGTTCTAAGGCGTTAGCCTGCGGGGATATGGGCAGACCGCTTCAGAGCGTGGTCGGCCCCCCTTCGCCTTCAAGAGATTTCTCCCTCGCCGCCATCCGGCGGTGCTCCCTGTGCGGCGAGTGCATGGGGGCAATATTGCGCTGTCGCATCCTTTTCTCTCCATCTTTCCGGGACGCGACAGCGCCTTTCCGCATGTCCGATCCAACCGTCAGTGATGAACGCCGAGACCCTCATTCAGGTGCGTCAAAGAGCGCGTGCACCGCTCGCAGAAATCTGCAAAGATTGCGCCGGAGGACGGGCTGCGGCGCACTGAAGGGGCGCGCAGAAGAGAGGAGACCCATCAGATGACCCAAAGCCGCGATGCTTTCGAAGCGCGCCTGCGTCAAATCGGAGCGGAGCGCTATCACGATTTGCACCCGTTTCACGACCTTCTGCACGGCGGCGGCTGCACGCCCGATCAAGTGCGTGCCTGGGTAATCAACCGCTACTACTACCAACATACAATTCCAATGAAAGACGCGGCCTTCATGTCTCGCGTCGAGGAGCCCGCCCTGCGGCGGGCCTGGCGCTCCCGGATCGAGGATCACGACGGCACAGACAACAATGAGGGCGGCATCCGGCGCTGGTTGCGCCTGGCCGAGGCCGTGGGGCTCGACTCCGATTATGTGGCCTCGCGGCAAGGCGTCTTGCCAGCCACCCGGTTTGCCTGCGACGCCTACGTCCGCTTCGTGCGCGAAAGGACCCTGTTGGAAGCGGTCGCCTCCTCGCTGACCGAACTCTTTGCGCCCAAGATCCACGCCAACCGCATCGAGGGTTTGCTGAAAAACTACGACTTCGCCGACGACAGTTCGCTCAGCTATTTCAAGAACCGCCTCAAGGAAGCACCAAAGGACGTTGCCTTTGGCTTGGCCTGGGTGCTTGACCACGCCGATACCGCCGAGAAACAGGATGCCGCAGCAGCGGCACTGACCTTCAAGACCGATGTACTCTGGTCGCAGCTCGACGCGCTCTGGGGGGCTTATGTGGAGCCTGCACGCATCCCGCCCGGTGCCTGGCAACCGGATGAGGGCCTGCTGATGAAGAAGGCCTCCTGAGATGCTGGCGAGCGACATTCCCGCCCTGCCCCGCGGCGTGCGCCTGCACCGTGACCGTGTGCGCGGCACCTGGGTGCTCTTGGCGCCCGAGCGGGCTGTGACGCTTGATCAGATCGGCCACGCGATCCTCAGCGAAGTGGATGGTCACCGCAGCTTCGGCGAAATCACGCAGGCGCTCGCCGACCGCTACAGCGCACCGGTTGAACAAATCCGGGATGACAGCGCGAGCTTCCTGACCGCGCTGCGCAACCGCCGCTTTCTGGACGTGACCCCGTGACGGTGCCGCCGCCCATCGCCATGCTGGCAGAGCTCACGCATCGCTGCCCGCTCTCCTGCCCCTATTGTTCCAACCCGTTGGAAATGGTGCGGCAAGAAACAGAGCTTGACACGGACACCTGGACACGTGTCTTTCGCGAAGCCGCAGAGCTGGGGGTGTTGCAGCTGCATCTGTCTGGCGGCGAGCCCGCCTCACGCCGCGATCTGACCGACCTGGTAAAGGCCGCCCGCGAAGCAGGGCTCTACACCAACCTCATCACCTCCGGGATTGGGCTCACCGAACGGCGCCTGGCCGAGCTCGATGCGGCAGGCCTCGACCATGTGCAGCTCTCCCTGCAGGGCACAAACCCCGAAATGGCCGATGAGATCGGTGGCTACAAGGGTGGCTACAAGCGCAAGATGCAGGTTGCCGAGTGGATCGGCCAGATCGGCTTTCCGCTGACGTTGAACGCGGTACTGCACCGGCGCAACCTGCACCAACTCCCGCGGGCGCTGGAGATGGCCGAAGAGATGGGTGCGCGCCGGATCGAGGTCGCCACCGTACAATTCCACGGCTGGGCGCTCAAGAACCGAGACGCGTTGATGCCGACCCGCGAGCAGGCCCGCGAAGCAACGCGGATCGTGACCGAAGCACGCAAGCGCCTCAAGGGGCGGCTGGTGATCGACTACGTGCCCGCCGACTATCACGAAGACTACCCAAAGCGCTGCATGGGCGGCTGGGGGACCTCCGGCCTCAACGTGATCCCGGACGGCACCGTGCTGCCCTGCCACGCGGCTGAATCGATCCCGCATCTGAGCTTCGAGCGGGTGCAGAATCGCAGTCTCAGCGAAATCTGGTACGAAAGCGCGGCCTTTAACGCCTATCGCGGCACCGAGTGGATGGCCGAGCCCTGTCAGAGCTGCGAGCGCAAGACCATCGACTTCGGCGGCTGCCGCTGCCAGGCCATGGCGATCGTGGGGGACGCCGCTGCGACCGATCCGGTTTGCATCAAATCCCCGCACCACGGGGCCTTGCAGGCCCAGGCTGATGCCCATGCGGCACAAGAGGGCGCGTCGCTGGTCTATCGCGTCGCTCCAGGCAAGACAGCAGAACCAGCGGAATGACGCCTTCGTCCTGTGTGCCGCTCACACACCAGGTGGCCCCGCATCAACTGCCAGAAATCTGCTTTGCTTTCTCCACCAGAACCTCGGCCTGCCGAATGGAGGCATAATCAATGAGCCGCCCGTCGAGGGACACGGCGCCTTTGCCAGCTGCTTCGGCTTCGGCCATCGCTTCGAGAATGCGCTGTGCCTTGGTGATTTCCGCCTCCGAGGGGCTCATCACCTCATTGGCGAGCGCGATCTGGCTGGGGTGGATGGCCCACTTGCCCTCGCAGCCGAGAACCGCAGCACGGTAGGCGGCGGCTTTATAGCCGTCGGGGTCCTTGAAATCGCCGAAGGGTCCGTCGATGGGGCGCAATCCGTTAGCCCGGGCGGCGACGACCATGCGGGCCAGCGCGTAGTGCCACATGTCCCCCCAATGGGTGTCGCGGTTGCCGCTTTCGTCCGGGTCGGTCAGCACCGCATAATCCTCGTTCACACCGCCGATGATCGTGGTGCGGGCGCGGGTCGAGGCGGCGTAATCGGCCACGCCGAAATGCAGGCTCTCATTCCGCTTGGAGGCGCCCGCGATTTCGGTGATGTTCTGCATGCCCAGGGCGGTTTCGATGATATGCTCGAAGCCGATGCGTTTGTTGTACCCCTTGGCGTCTTCGATTTGCGTGACCATCATATCGACGGCATAGACATCCGCCGCGGTGCCGACCTTGGGGATCATGATCAGGTCGAGCCGTTCGCCCGCCTGCTCGACCACGTCGACCACGTCGCGGTACATGTAATGCGTGTCGAGCCCGTTGATCCGCACGGACATGGACTTGCTGCCCCAGTCGATCTCGTTCAGGCCCTTGATGATGTTCTTGCGGGCCTGTTCCTTTTCATCCGGCGCGACGGCGTCTTCAAGGTCGAGGAAGATCACGTCCACATCAGATTGTGCCGCTTTTTCAAACATTTGCGGCTGGCTGCCGGGGACCGCAAGCTCAGAACGGTTGAGGCGGCCGGGGGCTTGTTGCACGGGGTGGAATGACATCTCGGTGACCTTTCGCTGAGACATAAAATTGCGCCACAAAGGTCAGCGACGCAGGATAATGTCAAGCGGGAGTTCGGTCTATTTCGGTATACCGCTCATCTCGTCGCGCTCGAGGACGAGGCGCGAGGAATAGTAGAAGGCGATGGCCTGCGCGCGGTTCTTCACGCCGAGCTTTTCGTAGAGGTTCGAGAGGTGGAATTTCACCGTGTTGATGGTGACGCCCAGCTCCTTCGACAGCTCGCGATTGGTGAGGCCCTTGGAGAGCGCCTCGAGCATCCCGCGCTCCTTGCGGGAGAGCTGGTGGATCGGGTCGTTCTGCAGATCGCGCACGTCGAGGAAGGGGAAGACCATCTTGCCCGCGGCCACGTCGGCGCAGGTGTCGAGCAGGGTGGCCGCGTCGCTGGAGCGCGGGGCAAAGGCGGCGGCGCCCGCGGTCATGGACATGCGGGGCAGGTCGCCGGTGTTCTCGGCGTAGACGACGATGCGGGGCGCGTTGGCCTGGTCACGCAGCACTTCGATCAGCTTGGCGCCGCCGAGCGCGGGCAGGTTCCAGTCGATCACACCGACCTGCACAGGGACACGCATGACGGTGCCCAGGAACCCTTCGGCGGTGGCGGCGGAGGCCACAAGAGAGAATCGCGGATCCCGGTCGATGATTTCGGACAGGGCCGAGAGCACCAGCGGGTTGCTGTCGGCGAGCATGATGTCGATGGGTGGGGTGTTTTGACTAACAGATTGATTCATATTGGCTTTTTCCAACAAACTACCCGCTTGGATAGGGCAATATACGGTATACCCCGGTATTCCATCTGAAAGTATAGGAATTTTCCCACCCATTTAGCTACCCAAAAGTAGGCAAGCGGGCGTTTTCATTTCTTAAGGTCGCGTTAATTCTCTAGCATGGGTAGTTTTTGACGTCACGGTCTGTACCGGACGCACGAAGGAGGAAAGATGACCAACACCGTTCCATTCGCACAGCTCGAGATCCCCGAAACCATCGCGGCAGGCCCCGGGCCGGGTAATACCGATGCGCGTGTTCTGGCGCGCTATGCCGGGGCAGGGTTGGCCGATCACATGCACCCGGATGTGCTGCGCGGCATGGTTGAATGCAAGGAAATGCTGCGCGCGGTGATGGGCACGGAGAACACCTATACCTTCGGCGTGGCGGGCACCGGTTGGAGCGGGCTCGACATGATGTTCTCGGCGGTGATGCCGGGTGACAAGGTGGTGATGTTCGTGAACGGCACGTTTTCGGGCATCGACGGGCTGACCGTGCGCATGAAGGCGGCGACGGAGGAGGAACTGGCGGAAAACCCGCTCGATCCGCAGGCGGCCAGCGTCGTGATCATCGACGTGCCGCATGGGCAAAGCGTGACGGGCGAGATCGTTGAGGCGGCCCTGGCCGAGCACAAGCCCAAGTGGGCGGCGATGGCGCATTGGGAGACCGGGTCGGGCCGGGTGAACGACATCGAAGGGTTTAGCGCGGCCTGTGAAAAGCACGACGCAATGGGGCTGGTGGATGCGGTCTCGAGCCTCGGGGTTGGCGATTTCCGCATTGACGACTACCCGGGCATTCACGGCTGGGCGTCGTGTCCGCAGAAGGGCATTTGCTGCCTGCCACTGACATACGCGCCCGTATCTTTCACCGATACCTATATCGAGACGTTGCAGGCCACTGGCACGCGCACCTTCTGCCACCATCCGATCCTCGAGGCGCGCCACTGGGGCGTGATCGACGGCAAGGATGTGGAAAAGGGCACCTATCACCGGACCCATTCGGCCTATGCGGTGTCCGCATTCCATGAGGCGCTGCGCATCTGCCTGCAGCAGACGATTGCGCAGCGGGCGTCCGATTACACATTCCACGAAGCGGCGCTGCGCGAGGCGGTCGAGGCGATGGGCTGCGAGGTGACCTCGAACATGCCGTCGCTGGTGGTGCTGAACCTGCCGGAGGCTCTGGCGGGGCGCGAGATGGAGCTGGTGCAGCATTGCCGGGCGCAGAATTTCGGCATCTGGCCGACGCTGTCCGAGCCCGTGCAGGTGCGCATCGGGATCCTTAACCTGCTGAGCGAAGCGGCGATTTCGGACATTGTCCAGCGGTTTGGAGCCGCGCTGCGTGATCTCGGGGGTGAGGTCAATCAGGATCACATCGATACGGTCCTGCAGCGCCACTACGGGAGAGCGCTCGCGGCCGAATAAGTCACGTCATCATGGGAGGAGAGCGTCATGGATATTCACGAATATCAGGCGAAAGAGGTGTTGGCGAGTTTTGGTGTGGTGAGCCCGGACGGGGCGCTGGCCTATAGTCCGGAGCAGGCGGCTTACCGATCGCGCGAGCTGGGTGGCGAGCGCTGGGTGGTCAAGGCGCAGGTGCACGCGGGCGGGCGCGGCAAGGCTGGCGGTGTACATATCTGCGACAGCGACACGGCGATTTATGACGCCTGCGAGACGCTTTTTGGCGCGAAGCTGGTGACGCATCAGACCGGGCCCGAGGGCATGGGCGTCTACCGTGTCTATGTGGAAAAGGCGGTGCCGATTGCGCGCGAAATCTACCTGGGCTTCGTGCTGGATCGCACCTCGCAGCGGGTGATGATCGTGGCCTCGTCTGAAGGCGGCATGGAGATCGAGGATATCTCGGCTGAGAAGCCCGAGAGCATCGTGCGCGCCACGGTCGAACCTGCCGTGGGGCTGCGCGAATTTCAGTGCCGCCAGATCGCCTTCAAGCTCGGCGTTGAGGCGGGGCTGGTGCAGCAGATGGTGCGCACGCTGCAGGGCTGCTACCGCGCCTTCACTGAACTGGATGCGACCATGGTCGAGATCAACCCGCTGGTGATCACCGAAGACCACCAGGTCATCGCGCTTGATGCCAAGATGACCTTTGATGACAACGCGCTCTTTCGTCACCCGCAGATCGCCGAGCTGCGCGACAAGAGCCAGGAGGACCCGCGCGAGAGCCGGGCTGCGGATCGCGGGCTGAATTACGTCGGATTGGACGGGAACATCGGCTGCATCGTGAACGGCGCGGGGCTGGCGATGGCGACCATGGACACGATCAAGCTGGCGGGCGGCGAGCCCGCGAATTTCCTCGACATCGGGGGTGGGGCGACGCCTGACCGGGTGGCCAAGGCGTTTCGCCTCGTGCTGTCGGACAAGAAGGTGCAGGCGATCCTCGTGAATATCTTTGCCGGCATCAACCGCTGTGATTGGGTCGCCGAGGGCGTCGTGCAGGTGCTGCGCGAGATCGAGGTGGATGTGCCGGTGGTGGTACGGCTGGCGGGCACCAATGTGGAGCAGGGGCAGAAGATCCTCGCGGGCTCCGGCCTGCCGATCATCCGGGCGACGACGCTGAACCAGGCGGCAGAGCGGGCGGTGCAGGCTTGGAAGAACGATCAGGCGCAGGGCGTGAAGATGAGGGCGGCATCATGAGCATTTTGTTGGATGGCACCACCCGCGTGATCGTGCAGGGCATCACCGGCAAGATGGCGCGGTTTCACACCAAGGATATGATGTCCTACGGCACCAATGTCGTGGGCGGCGTGGTGCCGGGCAAGGGCGGTGAGACCGTCGAGGGGCTGCCGGTCTTCGACACGGTGGAGGAGGCCGTGGCGGCGACGGGGGCCGAGGCCTCGCTGGTCTTCGTGCCGCCACCCTTTGCCGCGGACGGCATCATGGAGGCGGCGGATGCGGGTATCCGGTATTGCGTCTGCATCACCGACGGCATTCCGGCGCAGGACATGATTCGGGTGAAGCGGTATATGTACCGCTATCCCAAGGAGCGGCGCATGGTGCTGACGGGGCCGAATTGCGCGGGCACCATCAGCCCGGGAAAGGCACTGCTGGGCATCATGCCGGGGCATATTTACCTCAAAGGGCACGTCGGGATTGTGGGCCGGTCGGGCACGCTGGGCTACGAGGCGGCGAGCCAGCTCAAGGAGCGCGGCATCGGGGTGTCGACCTCGGTGGGCATCGGCGGTGATCCGATCAACGGCTCGTCCTTCAAGGATATCCTGGAGCGGTTCGAGAACGACCCGGAGACCCATGTGATCGCGCTGATCGGCGAGATCGGTGGGCCGCAGGAGGCGGAGGCGGCGGAATACATCCGCGATCACGTGACCAAGCCCGTGGTGGCCTATGTGGCGGGGCTGACCGCGCCCAAGGGCCGCACCATGGGGCACGCGGGGGCGATCATCTCGGCCTTCGGCGAGAGCGCGTCCGAGAAAGTCGAGATCCTGTCGGCGGCAGGTGTGACGGTGGCGGAGAATCCGGCGGTGATCGGCGAAACAATTGCAAATGTGATGGAGGCCGCGTGATGGTCAAACCCAGCGTTCTCGTGACCCGGCGGTGGCCGGCGGCGGTCGAGCAGAAGCTCGCCAGCGACTTCAATGTTGAGCTGAACCGCAGCGACCGCCCGCTCACGCCGTCGGAGCTGCGGGAGGCCTTCCTGAAATATGACGCGGTACTGCCCACGGTGACAGATCAGATCGGGCCGGATGCGCTCGACGTGCCGAAGGCGCAGACCAAGATCCTGGCGAACTACGGCGTGGGCTACAGCCACATCGATCTGGAGAACGCCAAGCGGCACGGTATGGCGATCACGAACACGCCTGATGTGCTGTCGGACTGCACCGCAGATCTGGCGATGACGCTGATGCTGATGGTGGCGCGCCGGGCCGGGGAGGGGGAGCGGCAGCTGCGCGCCGGAGACTGGGACGGCTGGTGCCCCACGCATCTGGTCGGCACGAAGGTCTCGGGCAAGACGCTGGGCATCATCGGCTTTGGCCGCATCGGGCAGGAGGTGGCGCGGCGCGCGCATTTCGGGTTCGGCATGAAGATCGTGGTCTTCAACCGCTCGCCCGTCGCTTCTGACGTGCTGGCGCGCTTTGACGCAGTGCAGATGGACAGTGTCGATGACCTGCTGCCGCTGTGCGATTTCGTTTCGCTGCATTGCCCCGGCGGGCCCGAGACCCGCAAGCTGATCAACAGCCGCAGGCTCGATCTGATGAAGCCAGATGCGTTCCTGATCAACACATCGCGCGGCGAGGTGGTGGATGAGTTTGCCCTCGCGCAATCGCTGATGTTCGAGACCATCGGCGGGGCGGCGCTGGATGTCTTCGAGCGCGAACCCGCGATCCACCCGATGCTGGAGCAATGCACCCGCAACCTGGTGATGCTGCCGCATCTGGGCAGTGCCACGCGCGAGGCGCGGCAGGCCATGGGCTTTCGCGTGCTCGACAACCTGCATGACTTTTTCGACGGAAAACCCCCGCGCGACCGCGTGGCGTAAGAGGAGATAAGAATGAACGTAGCGCATCGCGACACCGGCTTTTTTACAACCGATCTGGCCGAGCGGGACGCCGAGCTTTTCGGCGCGATCTCGAAAGAACTGGGCCGTCAACGGGACGAGATCGAGCTCATTGCCTCCGAGAACATCGTCTCTAAGGCGGTGTTGCAGGCACAGGGCTCGGTGCTCACCAACAAATACGCCGAAGGCTACCCGGGGCGGCGCTACTACGGCGGTTGCCAATATGTGGATGTGGCTGAAAACCTCGCCATTGAGCGGGCCTGCAAGCTCTTTGGCTGCGCGTTTGCCAACGTGCAGCCCAACTCGGGCAGCCAGGCCAACCAGGGGGTGTTTCAGGCGCTGCTGACGCCGGGCGACACCATCCTGGGCATGAGCCTCGACGCGGGCGGGCACCTGACCCACGGCGCGCGGCCCAACCAGTCGGGCAAGTGGTTCAACGCGGTGCATTACGGCGTGAAAGCGGACACGCTGGACGTGCACTACGACCAGATTGAGGCGCTGGCGCTGGAGCACAAGCCGAAAATGATCATCGCCGGAGGCTCGGCCATTCCCCGGCAGCTTGATTTCGCCCGCTTCCGCGAGATTGCAGATAAGGTCGGGGCCTATCTGCTGGCCGATGTGGCGCATTTTGCGGGGCTCATTGCGGCGGGTGTCTACCCGTCCCCCTTCCCGCATGTGGACGTTGCCACGACCACCACGCACAAGACCCTGCGCGGGCCCCGCGGCGGGCTGATCCTGACCAATGACGAAGGGATGGCGAAGAAGTTCAACTCGGCGATTTTCCCCGGCATTCAGGGCGGGCCGCTGATGCACGTGATCGCAGCCAAGGCCGTGGCCTTTGGGGAGGCGCTCATGCCGTCGTTCAAGGATTACCAGAGCCAGGTCATCAAGAACGCGCAGGCCCTGGCCGCGCGGCTGCAAAAGGGCGGGCTCGAGGTGGTCACCGGAGGCACCGATACGCACCTGATGCTGGTGGACCTGCGGCCCAAGGGCGTGAAAGGCAACGCGGCAGAAACCGCCCTGGGCCGCGCGCATATCACCTGCAACAAGAACGGCATCCCCTTCGACACCGAGAAACCGACGATCACCTCGGGGCTGCGCCTTGGCTCGCCGGCGGGAACGACGCGCGGGTTCACCGAGGTGGAGTTCGACCAGATCGGCGGCTGGATCGTCGATGTGGTGGACGGGCTGCAGGCCAATGGCGAGGACGGCAACGCCGAGGTCGAAGCGCGGGTGAAGGCAGACGTCCTGACCCTCTGTGCGGAGTTCCCGATCTACTGATCGTCCCATGGGCGACCGTCAAGAAGCCCTCAGCCCACATGTGGCTGTGGGCTGTCTCTGCGTCGCGCCGATGAGATCATCGGTGCTGACTGACAGCTGCGCTCCGGTGAGTGCAGGCAGCATTCATCGCGAGGCTGGCGCGGCGCATCATCCGCCACATCACGACGGGTCTCCGACCTAGCCCCCGGCGGCCCCGGGTCGCGGCGATTCAGGCAAGCCAAATGCCCGCAGCTCCACGCCTCTCTCCAGAGGCTGACCCTTCATGCAGAAATTGGCAACGTCATCGGTCCCGGCGTGATGGCGTGGTCAAAATCTTTCCAAGGGGCGAACAACTCCGCCCGGTAACGCAGGACAACCGGCAAACGCCAATGCCTTGCAAAGAAACCAAATTCGGATATCGTCGAAGAAAAAACGGATTGCCAGGCGCCAGACATCCGCGCCGTGTTACGAATTTATTAATGGGCAAATGACGCCCGACAACAACACGTGGAGGAGACAGAATGTTCAATCTCAAGAGGGCCATTGCCCCTTCGGCACTGGCGTTTGCCATGATGGCCGGTGCCGCCGTTGGTGCCCCGAATGAAGTATCGGGGCCCGGATTCGACCCAGAGTGTTTTGCACCTTGGACCGATGACATTGGCTACTTCCAGTGGGACAAGCGCGAAGGGCCGCACAAGATCGCCATCGTCAACGGCTTCGTCGGCAACACCTGGCGGATCCAGATGATCCAGACCGCAAAGGCCTATGCGGCACAGCCCGACATCGCCGCCCAGATTGAAGACTTCAAGGTCGTCTCCACCGGGACGGACGTGGCCGCGCAGCTGGGCGCCATCGAAGATTTCATCAATCAGGGATATGACGCCATCGTGACCATTGCCGTCTCGCCCGAAGGGTTTGACCGCGTGATCCGGCTTGCCGACCGCAACGATGTGGTGCTGGTGCCCTTCGACAACGTGCTCGACACCGACAAGGTGATGCAGGTCAACAAGGACCAGCTCGAGATGGGCCGCATGTATGGCCGCTGGCTGCTGGAGCAGTTCGGCGACAAGACCGAAGGCAAGATCCTCGAGGTCCGTGGCCTGCCGGGCAACTCGGTGGACCGTGACCGCAACATCGGCTTCCACGAGGTCATGGAGGCCTCGGGCGGCAACTGGGACATCGTCGAAGTCGTCGGCAACTGGGACGACGGCACCGCGCAGAAGGTCACGGCGGACGCCATTGCCGTGCACAGCGAATTCGATGGTGTCGTCGTTCAGGGTGGCACCACCGGTGCGGTGCGCGCGATGCTGGACGCGGGTCACCCGATGGTGCCTCTGGCCGGCGAGGCAGAGAACGGCTTCCGCAAGATCCTGGCAGAGCAGGCCGACAACGGGTTGAAGGCCATTTCCATCGGTCAATCGCCGGGTATGGTCTCGGTTGCGATGAAGGCCGCACTGGCCGCGCTCGACGGTCAGGTGATGCCACAGCTCATCTCCATCCCGATCCCGGCAACACGCTATGACGAGTTGGAAGCGGGCAAGAACTATTGGCCTGACCTGACGGACAACTTCTTTACCGTGAACGAGTTCCCTGCCTGCGGTGTGAACATCACGGCGCGGGAGATTATGACCAACGACGCGGAAAACCTCGAATAACACTTCGCAAAACGACGCCGGGCCACTGGTCCGGCGTCGCCGATTTATCCTTTTGAGTGTTTCGGGACTTCCATGTCGACATCCCCACGCGAGCCTGCGCAAGCGCACGTCCAGTTGACCGGCGTCACCAAACGCTACGGCGGGGTGACGGCGCTGGATAGCGTTGATTTCTCTTGCGAACTCGGTTCTGTCCATGCGGTCCTTGGCGAGAACGGCGCGGGAAAATCCACGCTGATCAAGATCATGTCGGGTGTGGTGCAGCCTGACGAGGGCGAGCTCCGTCTGAACGGCACGCCCACGAGCTTCTCACACCCCGCGGCGGCGAACGCGCAGGGGATTGTTTGTATCTTTCAAGAACTCTCGCTGTTGCCGGATCTGTCGGTCGCGGACAATATTTCCATCGCCGACCCGCCACGCCGGTTTGGCCTGATCAACGGCAAAGCCCAACGCAGGCGGGCTGAAGAGCTACTGGCGCGCATCGGTTGTGAAGACGTCAACCCGATGTCCCGGGTGCGCGATCTGCCCCTGTCGCGCCGCCAGATGGTCGAAATCGCAAAGGCCCTGGCGAAGGACCCGAGCGTTCTGATCCTGGATGAAGCCACCTCCGCCCTGACCGCTGCCGATGTGGACACCGTCTTTGAAATTCTGCGGCGGCTGCGGGAAGACGGGATTTCGATCCTGACGATTTCCCACCGGATGCACGAGATCGAAGCCATTGCCGACAAATGCTCCGTCTTTCGCAACGGGCGGCACATCGAGACCTTCCAGCAGGGCGCGCGCTCCGAGGGCGAGATCGTGCAGATGATGATCGGTCGGGAAATCACCGCGCATTTCCCGCCCAAGCCCCCACCGCCCGATGCGGCCAAGCCGATGCTGCAGCTTCAAAACTACTCCTGGGAGGACAAGCTGACATCCATCGACCTGACCGTGGGCGCCGGTGAAATCGTGGGCCTTGGCGGGCTCGACGGACAAGGGCAGAAAGAACTCTTGCTGGGCCTTTTCGGCGTGCTCAAGGGCACCAGCGGAACGGTCACGGTGCAGGGCAAAGACGTCACCATTCAGTCCCCGCAAGACGCCAAGAAGGCGGGCGTCGACCTCGCCCTCATTCCCGAAGACCGCAAGACCGAAGGGCTGATGCTGCCGATGTCGATTGCCGACAACCTGACCATCGCGTCGCTGAAACGGCTGTCGCGCGGTCTGTTTGTCGATACCGAAGCACTGTCGGCGGCGGTCGAGGATGGCATCCAGCGTATGCAGATCAAGGTCGGCTCAAGCGCCGATCCCGTCTCGACGCTCTCGGGCGGCAACCAGCAGAAGGTGGTCATCGCGAAATGGCTGATGACAGACCCAAAGATCATCCTGCTGAACGACCCCACGCGCGGCATCGACGTGGGCACCAAGCAGGAGATCTACCGCCTGCTGCGCAGCCTCGCGGAAACCGGCGCGTCGGTGATCTACTATTCAACGGATTACGAAGAGCTGATCGGCTGCTGCGACCGTGTTGCCGTGATGTACGACGGCGAAATCGTGCGCGAACTGCAAGGCGATGAGATCAACGAGCGCAACATCATCGCATCCGCGCTCAAAATGGATGAGGCTGCCGAATGAATGACCTTCGCATACGGCTGTCCCAGAATGCAGCGTTGCTGACCGCGGTCGTGATCTTCATCCTGTTCTATGTGTTCTACAACATGAACCACCCGCGCGGCTTTTCGGTCGCCGTGCTGATCCAGAACTCCAACGAGGTCTTCACCCTCGCCATGGTGGCCATGGCGCAGACGGTGCCGGTGCTGATGGGGGGCCTCGATCTGTCGGTGGGGGCGATCATGACGCTGGTCAATACCATCGCCAGCCATCTGCTGAACGGCAGCCCGGCGCAGATGGCCTTCGGAATGGCCGTTAGCCTGGCGGCGGGGGCGGCCTGTGGGTTCGTGAACGGCTGCGTTGTCGTCTATGGCCGGATCCAGCCAATCATCGCCACACTGGCCACGGGGGCGATTTTCCTCGGCCTTGCCCTCTTCCTGCGCCCCTCGCCGGGCGGCAATGTGGATGATGATCTGTCCTGGGCGGCGACCAATGATCTTTACGAGATCGCAGCCACCTACGGCTACGCGCAGGGCGGTGATGCCGCATGGTTCCAACCCATTGCGTGGATCCCGGTGCCCTTGGTGCTGCTGTTGCTGGTGGTGGTGCTCGTCTGGGTGCCTTTTTCCCGGTCGGTGACCGGACGCACCGTCTATGCCGTAGGCTCAGGCGAAGGCGCGGCCTATATGTCCGGCCTGCCGATTGACCGCGCCAAAATCGCGGCCTTCACGCTGGGGGGCTTTTTTGCCGGGATCGGTGGGCTCTACCTGACGCTGCAAACCTCCTCCGGCAACGCCGATATCCCCCAGGCCGGGGCCTATACGCTCAACTCCATCGCGGCGGTGGTGATTGGCGGCACCTCGCTTCTTGGTGGCGTGGGCACCGCCATCGGGTCGATCTTCGGCGCCCTGATCCTGCGCACCATCTCATTCAACTTCCGGATTTTCGAAATTGATCCGCTGATGCAACCGCTCTTTGAGGGCGTCGTTCTGCTCGCCGCCGTCAGCCTGGGCGCGTTCCGGGTCCTGCGGGTCAAGAACACCCTGGAGCTCTTCCGATGACGTCCATGCCACAAGGTCCCGCGCCCTCGCGCTTCAGGCTTGGCGAGGATGACAAGCCCATTGTCATGTCCGCCGCCTTCATCCTCGTGATCCTCGCGGTCGGCACGGTCTACACGCTCTATACCCAGGGCACAGCGACCCTTCTGTCGCCGGAATATCTGCTGCAGCAGCTGCAGGTCGGTGCCTTTCTCGGCATCGTGGCCGCCGGTATGATGCTGGTGATCCTGCTGGGCCATATCGACCTCTCCATCCCCTGGACCATCGCCGCCGGAGCCATGATGGCGACGACCGTGGGCGGGCCCATGGCAATCCCCGTTGGGCTTGGGGTCGGGCTCTTGGTGGGGCTGGTGAACGGGCTTGGGGTCGCATACCTGCGGATCCCGTCGATGATCTTCACGCTGGGGGTCAATGCGGTGATGCGGGGCCTGATGGTGGCGCATACGGGGGGGTTTGCGCCGCAAACGGCGGCCACCGATCTCATGCAATATCTCGCGGTGGGCAAGATCCTCGGCATTCCCGTGGCCCTGATGGTCTGGGCCGTGGTGTCCATTGCCGTGATGCTGCTGCTCCAGCGCACAGCCGTCGGCAAGAGCATATATGCCATCGGCAACAAGGAAGCCGCCGCCTATCTCGCCGGGGTGCCCACGCGCTGGGTGATCGTCGCCGCCTTCTGCCTCTGCGGTATGCTGGCCGGCCTCTCCGGCACACTGCTCGCGGGCTATTCCACCAAGGCCTATCAGGGCATGGGCGATGCGTACCTGCTGCCCGCCATTGCCGCCGTGGTGATCGGCGGCACCCATATTCTCGGCGGGCGCGGGCGGTATCTCGGCACGCTCATCGGCGTGATCCTGATCGTCCTGCTCAACTCGGTCCTGTCGATCATGCAAATGCCGGAATCCGGACGCCAGGTGATTTACGGCAGCGTCATCATCTTCATGCTGCTGGTCTACGGGCGCGGACAGAAGGTCACAAGTTAGGGAAAAACGCCAATGCTCACCGATGCCTTTGAAGTGATCGACAAGAGGTTCACGCGCTATGCCATGGCCAACGTCCACCTTGAGACCCTCTATACCGGGACCCGCTGGGCCGAGGGCCCGGCTTACTTCCCGGCCGGCAAATATCTGATCTGGTCCGACATCCCCAACGACCGTCTGCTGCGCTATGACGAAACAACCGGCGCGGTCTCGGACTTCCTCAAACCCTGCCGCAATCACAACGGCCACACCGTCGACCGGGAGGGCCGATTGGTCTCCTGCGAGCATCGCGGGCGCTGCGTCAGCCGGATCGAAGTGGACGGCTCCACGACCATTCTCGCGGACCGGTTCGAGGGCAAGCGCCTCAACTCCCCCAACGATGTGATTGTGAAATCCGATGGCTCGATCTGGTTCACCGATCCGACCTACGGAATCGACGGGGAGTACGAAGGCGACAAAGCCGAGGCCGAGATCGACGGCTCCTACGTCTACCGCATCGACCCCGACAGCGGCACAGTCTCCGCCATGATCACCGATATGGTCAAGCCCAACGGTCTCGCCTTCTCGCCCGATGAACGCCTGCTTTACGTGGCCGACACCGGGGCGACCCATGTGGAAGACGGGCCGAGACACATCCGCACCTTTGCGGTCAGCGACGATGGATCCCTGGCCGGTGGAGACCTCTTCGCAACCTGCGACATCGGCCTCTTTGACGGGTTCCGCGTGGACATCCACGGCAACATCTGGACCTCGGCAGGGGACGGCGTGCACTGCTACACGCCCGAGGGCGATCTGATCGGCAAGATTCTCACCGGCGAGGTCGTCGCGAATGTCGAGTTTGGCGGGATCAAGCGCAATCGTCTGTTCATTTGCGCCACGACGACACTGCGCGCGGTCTACCTCAACACGCGGGCCGCCTCGCGCCCGTGATCACACCAAGGGGGAGTGCACGATGAAAACGGAAAGCTATGCGTCGAAACCGGAAGGCAGGATCCCGAACAGCCGGTTTCCGCTTCTGATCCACCGGGGCGCCGTTCCGGGCGGCGGTGTCGATGCCGTCAAGGCACGCTTCCGCGAAAACGGCTGGGGCAACAACTGGGAGTATCCGGGCATCTACGAATACGCCCATTTCCATTCCACCTCACATGAATGCCTGGGCTGCGCGGCGGGATGGATGGAGTTCAATCTCTCCGTCGAAGGCTGGACGAAAGTGCGCCTCGACGTAGGGGACGTGATCGTCATGCCCGCAGGCGTCAGCCACGAAATGATCGGCCATTCCGACGACATCATGATGTGCGGCGGCTATGCCGGTGGTCGGGATTGGGACAATATTCAGGAAGCCTATCTGACCGATGATCTCTACTATCAGGCCTGCAAGCGGATCATGATGCTCCCGATCCCTGGCCGCGATCCGGCCACGGGCGAGGTCTTGCACCAATGGCATGACGCGCCCTCCTCCGTGGACGGCGGCTGGAACGACTTCCGCGACGGCCTGGACGCCAGCGGCTGATCGGGCGCCCGCTCACAGCAACACACCGTCGTTCTACCCGCCAGCGACCGCCAAGGATCCAAACAGATCCGTCCGGCAGACTGCCTGCGCTGGTCGGCCCTCAATCGGCCCCCAGAGCCCCGGCTCAGAAGAGGAAGCCGTCCTCCAGTGCAAACCATCCGATGACCTCGTTGGTATGCTTCAGCTCCGTATCACTGGATTGCTCTTCGGCGATGAAGGCCGAGAAGCCGCTCTCATCCGCCTCGGTCAGCCGCACGTTCGAGGTATCGCCACCGTCGCGGGTTTGCATGTCACTGAGCAGCACAGGCGTCTCGGCATAGGTCTCTGCGAAGACGAAACTGTCGGCGTCATGCCCCACGCTGTCGCCGGAGAGACCGACATCAAGGCCCGCACCGCTGCCCGCTTCAACCGCAATCCACGAGATCTCCTCGGCGACATGCGCGGTGCCCTGCTCCTGTTCCCGGATACGCACCTGGAAGCCCGCCTCATCGACGTTGCGGACCCGGCTGACCACCGCATCCGGATCGTTGACCGATGTCACCTCGTGCAGCACAACCGCGTTGGTCAAGCTGGCGCCGAAGGAGACGGAGGCATACCCGGTGCCTGCCGATGCTGTCCCCGCAACAAGGGTCGCGCCATTGGCCAGCGTGTGCACACCCTCCGACATCGCCAGCCAGCTCACGGTTTCGGCGCCGTGGATCCCGTCCTGATAATCGTATTCGTCGATCTGGAAGTCGAAGCCCGTGTCCGTCACATTACGGACCCGCATGGTCGCCGGATCGGTGTCATTGTTGGACAGCGGCCCAAGCACCACGACTGCGTTGGCGATGGCCGCGCCAAAGCTGACGCTGTGCCACTGGTCCGGCCCGGCCTGCGATACGGTGAGCGTGCCGGCCTCGCCAATGGGTGACGCTGCACCGCCATCGCCGTCGATCGTGACCTCGATGGTGGCCGGGCCGCTGTCGGTTTGACCATCGGAGACACGGTAGTCGAAACTGGCAACGGCAGTTTCGCCGCTGTTCAGACTATCGAAAGCCCCGTTTTGCGCAAAGGCCAGCTGCCCGTCCGCGAGCAGCTCTACCGTCGCGCCGGAGGCCAGGGTCACAACAGTGCCAACAGTGACCGCCTGCCCCTCGATTTCACTGATGGTCAGCGGATCGCCGTCAATGTCGCTGTCGTTGGCCAGCGGTGCCAGCGTGAGCGCCGCGCCCTCCATCACGCTCGCCGTATCGCCTGCAGCAACCGGAGCATCATTCTCGGGCGTGATGGTCAGGGCAAGGCTGCCCGTGTCCGTTCCACCGTTGCCGTCACTCACGGTGTAGGTCAGCGTTTCCGTGCCGTTGAAATCGGCGTCGGGATCGTATCGGATCTGCCCGTTCTCGATCACAGCCGTGCCGTTCACCGCGCCACTGACATCCGCAAGCACAAGCGTGTCCCCATCGGCATCGCTGTCATTCGCCAGCACGTCGACCAGAACGCCTCCGTCTTCGCTCAGCGTGGCGCTGTCATCGACGGCGACGGGGGCCGTGTTCGACGCCCCGCCCGCTGCGAAAAGCTGGCCGCCCTGCAGCGCCAGATACCCGGCGGTTTCGTTGGTATGGCCCAGTTCCGTGTTGGCCGATTGCTCTTCTTCGGTGAAGAGCGACACGCTGGTCGCGCTCAAGGCGGTGAGCCGCGTGACGGTCGTGTCACCGCCATCGGTCGACTGCATATCGGCAAGCAACACAGGAGGCGCCGCGAACGTCGTGGTGAAAGTGAAGGTATCGACCCGTTCATCCAGCTGATCCGGCGTACGCACCGCCTCGATCCCGGTGCCGCTGCCTGCCTCGATGGCGATCCATCCGACGGTCTCCGCCGCATGGGCGCCACCAGCCTCCTCTTCCTCGATCTGAACCTCGAAGCCATCGGTTGCGACATTGCGGATGCGTGTTGCAATGGCGCTCGCCTCGTTCACGGTCGCGGCCTCCGCAAAGACGACCGCGCCCACCAAGGATGTGCCGAAGCTCTGGGTGCTGAATTCGGTGCCCACACTGGCGCTGCCGGCGACCAGGGTCTGACCGCTCTCCAGAACATGGGTGCCCTCGCTCACGGCGAGCCAGCTCAACGTCTCGCTGGCGTGAACGCCGTCGAGATAGTCCCACTCGTCGATCTGGAACTCGAAACCGGTCTCCGTCACATTCCGCACCCGGGTCGTGGCCTGTTCGGGGTCGTTTGTCGACAGCGGGCCCAGCACAACAACCGCATTGGCAATGGCGTCCGTAAAGGTGACGCTGTGCCACTGGTCGGGGCCGGACTGCGCGACCGTCACGGACCCGCTTTCGCCGATGGGCTGAGGCCCTGTGCCGACAGGCTCGACGGTGAAGGTCACCGTACCCGTATCGGTGCCGCCATTGCCGTCGCTGACGGTATAGGTGACCGTATCCTCACCGCTGAAACCAGCATCCGGCGTATATCGCAGCTGGTTGCCTTCGATCACCACCGCACCGTCCGCAGGCGTACCTGCCGCAACCAGGGTGAGCGGATCGCCATCGGCATCACCGTCGTTGGCCAGCACATCCACCAGGATGTCGCCGCCCTCGGTCAGGGTCGCGGTATCGTCAACCGCAACCGGCAGGTCGTTTACCGCATCGACAGTGATCGTCACCGCGCCGGTGGCCGTCCCGCCGTTGCTGTCACTCACAGTGTAGGTTAGCACCTCGGTGCCGTTGAAGCCCGGCGCAGGCTCATACCGCACCTGGCCCGCCTCAATGCTGGCGGTGCCGTTGGCCGCCGTGGAGACATCAATCAGCGTCAGGCTGTCGCCATCCACATCGCTGTCATTGGCCAGCACATCCACCAGAACAGAGCCGTCTTCCGCAACGCTGGCACTGTCCTCCGTTGTGACGGGGTCGTCATTCTCCGCCGTCACCGTCACCGTGATGGTGCCGGTATCCGTGCCGCCACTGCCGTCGCTGACCGTATAACTCAGGGTCTCCGACCCGTTGAAATCGGCGTCGGGAACATACCGCACCTGGCCGGCCTCGACACTCACCGTGCCGTTCAGCGCGCCGCTGACTGCCGAGACGGTCAGCGTGTCACCGTCCGCATCCGTGTCATTCGCCGCCGCATTGATCAGGACCGTGCCATCCTCCGCAACACTGACCGCATCGGCAACGGCGACCGGTGCGCTGTTGGTGGCAGGCACCACGGTCACAAAGACCGTGCCCTCGTCCTCGCCACCGCCAAGGGAGGTCACGGTATAGGTGATCTCCGCCGGTCCGACATAGTTGGTGAACGGGTCATAGCGGATCATGCCGTTTTCAAGCGAGACGCTGTTCGCCGCCGTCGCAAAGACCGACGAGATATAAAGGAAATCCCCCTCAGGATCGAAATCATTGGCCAGAGCGTCGATCAGGACCGAGCCATTCCTCTCGACCGTCGCAGTGTCGTCCACGGCGACCGGCCCGTCTTCGACGGCCGCGACCGTGATCTGGACCGAGGCCGACGCGGTGCCGCCCTGCCCATCCGACATCGAATAGCTCAAGACCTCGCTGCCGTTGAAATTCGCATCCGGCGTATAACGGATCTGGCCTGCCTCGATCACCGCCGTGCCGTTCAATGCGCCGTCAACCGACAGAATGGAAAGCGTGCCGCCGTCGACGTCACTGTCATTGGCCAGCACGTCAATCAGAACATCCGTGTCTTCTGCCAGGATCGCGCTGTCATCAACCGCGGTTGGCAGGTCGTTGACGGAGTTCACGGTGATCTGGATCGAGGCGGTATCGCTGCCACCGCGTCCGTCAGACACCGTATAGCTGATGGTCTCGACACCGTTGAAATTCGCATCCGGATCATAGCGGATCTGGTTGGCGCCAATGACGGCGGTGCCATTTTCCGGCGTCTCCACCGACACAATCGTCAGCGCATCACCGTTACCGTCCGTATCGTTGGCCGTCACGTCGATCAGAACGAAGCCATCCTCGTCTACGTTGGCAACATCATCGGCCGCCACCGGCGGGTCGTTGACCTCATTCACCGTCAGCGCGAGCGTCCCCGTCGCGGTGCCGCCCTGCCCGTCATCCGCCGTATAGGTCAGCAGTTCCGCACCGAAGAAACCGGCGTTCGGTGTATAGCGGATCTGATCGCCCTCGATCACCGCCACGCCGTTGGTCGCCCCGATCACCGAGGCAAGGCTCAGCACGTCGCCATCCACATCCGTGTCATTGGCCAGGACGTCCACGAGGATCGACCCGTCTTCGTCCAGCGCGGCACTGTCCGCTGCCGTGACCGGCAGGTCATTGACCGCGTCGATGGTGATGGTGACGGTGGCCGTATCACTGCCCCCCAAGCCGTCATTGACCGTATAGGCCAGCGTCTCCGATCCGTTGAAATCCGCGTTCGGCGTATAGCGGATCTGCCCGGCATCGATGTCTGCCGTGCCGTTGAGCGCTCCGGCCACGTTCTCAAGTGTCAGGGGGTCGCCATCGCCATCACTGTCATTGGCGAGCACGTCGATCAGAACCGTGCCGTCCTCCGCCACCGACGCGGTGTCATCCCCCGCCACCGGCGCCGCATTGGAGCGTTCGATGGTGAAGGAGACGCTGGCGGTCGCTGTCCCGCCGTTGCCATCGCTGACGGTATAGCTGACGGTATCCGCCCCGCTGAACCCCGGCGTGGGCACATAGCGCAGCTGGCCGGCCTCGATGCTGGCCGAACCGTTTGCCGCCGTGCCGACGGAGGACAGCGCCAGGACATCGCCATCGACATCCGTGTCATTGGCCAGGACATCCACGAGGATCGACCCATCCTGATCCAGCGTGACCGCCTCACCACTGGCCACCGGCAGGTCATTGACCGCATTCACGGTGATGGTGATCGTGCCTGTATCGGTCCCGCCATTGCCGTCGATGATCGTGTAGCTCAGGGTCTCCGATCCGTTGAAATCCGCATTCGGCGTATAGGCCACCTGCCCCGCGTCGACCACCGCGACACCGTTGGCCGCCCCTGAAACGCCCGTCAGGACAAGCGCATCGCCATCCGCGTCCGTATCATTGGCAAGAGCGTCGATCAGAACCGACCCGTCTTCGTCCAGCGAAACCGTATCCGCGGCGGCCTCCGGCGCGATGTTGCTCGGTCCACTGCCGTCAATCGGTGCGGTGGAGGTCACCAGGCTCCCGCCCGCAGGCACGACGGCATCTGCACTGTTGCCAGTCGCATCCACCACAGCCGCGTCGATCCCGTCGAAGGTGTAGAGCCGCTCCAGCCCGGGGGCGTCCGGCGCCACCGTCGCGTTCAAGGCCGACTGGATCTGCGCTTCGCTGCGCTCAACCGTCCAGATGCGGAATTCGTCAAAGGAGGCCTCCGATGCCCCCAGCCGCGACGCGCCGATCTGGTGGACATTGACAGCACCGGAATAGCTCCCCGTCGCGTCCAGCTGCCCATCGACATAGATGCGCAGGACATCGCTGTCGTCCCGCGTCAGGGCAAAGTGCATCCACTGGCCCGTGGTCGCCGGCGTATTCGCAACGATCACGTCACCGGGCGCATAGAACCGCAACAATCCGTCGAAGAAGTTCAGGCTTTGATTGCCATCCGTGACCAGACCATCGACATTCCCAATGGTGGTGCCGGGTGTGAAGTTGACCCAGCTTTCGATCGTGAAGGCCCCGGTCAGCGCCAGATCTTCGACATCGACACCTGCGGTCCCGTCCAGAACCAGCGCACGCGTTGTCTCCGCCACGGTCAGCTCCAGGGTCGCCGTGTTCGTCCCGCCGTTGCCATCGCTGATCGTATAGGTCAGGGTGTCCTGTCCGGTGAAATCCGCGTCCGGGGTATAGCGCAGCTGGTTGCCCTCGATCACGGCGCTGCCGTTCGCCGGATCCGACAGACCGATCAGCGTCAGCGCATCGCCATTGGGGTCGCTGTCATTGGCCAGCACATCAATCAACGCGCTGCTGTTGACCGCAACGGTTGCGGCATCATCGACAGGCTGCGGCGCCACATTGCTGCCGGTGTCGACCGCAAGTTTCTCGGCAATTCCAGCCGCATCCAGGGTTTCGCCACTGAAAGCGATGGCAGACAGCCCGCCGCCGGAGAGCTGCCCTTCGACCGTCACCACCGCGCCGTCGCCGAAATTGATCAGCAGATTGCCGAGGCCATCGTCGCCGAATGACACATCCGCACCGGCAAACCCCGACAGATCCAGCGTGCCCGTGGCGTCACTGTCACTGATGACGTCATTGCCGCCACCCACCGCATAGACATAGGTATCGTCACCCACACCCCCTTCGAGACGGTTCGCCGCGGTGGAGCCGATCAGCGTGTCATTGCCCGCACCCGACCTCACGTTTTCGATGTTGGTAAAGACCTCCTGGAACCCCGATCCGAAAGTCAGCATCTCGGCCTGCAGATCAAAGGTGTTGTTGTCGGAGTTGTAGATGAATTCGAGCGTGTCGTTGCCTTCGCCCCCGTCGAAGTAATCCGCGCCGAGGTTGCCGATCAGAAGGTCATCGCCCAGCCCGCCTTCATGGGTGTCATCGCCATCTTCACCGTCGAGCGTGTCATTCCCGTCGCCACCGACAAGGGAATCGTTGCCGTTGTTGCCAAGGAAGCTGTTGGCCAGAGCGTCGCCGAGGATCGTATCATTGCCCCGCCCGGTCTCGACATTTTCGATGCCGCTCACGACCGAGTTGTAGATCCCGGTCTGCATCGTCCCCGCGACGAGGTCGACCGCGGTCGAGCCATAGCCGAATGCGAGGCGCAGGTTGTCGGTGCCCGCGCCACCCAGGATGGTGTCGTTGCCGCGGTGCCCCGGATCACCGGCATAGCTGCCGCCGCTGTAAATCGTGTCGTTGCCCGCGCCTGCGTCGAAGAGATCATTGCCGAAGCTGGTGCTGTTGAAATAGTCGTCACCGTCCCCTCCATAGAGCTCATTGTCGCCACGGCTGTCGGTCAGGGTGTCGTTGCCCGCGCCGCCGATGACGGTGTCATTGCCACCGATCCCGTCGAGCCAGACCCCGCCGTCATTGCCAAGCATATAGTCGTCGCCACTGGCACCGACGACCATTTCGATGTTCTCGAACCGCTCGATCCCATAGGAGAAGTCGGCCCAGCCAAAGTAGCCAAGCTGCATGTTGACGATCAGACCGGGTGCGGAGCCCCCCGGGTACTCGTTCTGAAGCTCAAGTTGATCGAACCCGTCGCCGCCGTCGAAGAAGTCGATGCCGCGGCCGCCATAGAGCGTGTCATCGCCGTCGCCCCCATTCAACGTGTCGTTGCCGTCGATCCCCTGCAGCGTGTCGTTGCCGGAGCCGCCATTCAGCGTGTCATTGCCGTCGCCCCCGATCAGCCGGTCGTTGTCGGCACCGCCGTAGAACAGGTTCGACCCGCTGTTGAAGCCATCGAGCGTATCATTGCCCGCGCCGCCCAGCGCCACATTGTCTCCCGCGGTGAACTCCAGATCGTCATTGCCCGCACCTCCGACGACCACATCGTTGCCTGCGCCCGCCCGCACGCGGTCATTGCCGGCCCCTGCGTTGATGGCGTCGTTGCCGTCCGTGCCGTCGATGGTTTCGCTGGCCGCCGTTCCGATGGTCTGGTTGCCCGCCGCATATTGCCAGGTGTCGAGCGCCACATCCTTCAGCACAACCGCGTCGTCGCCGCCATAGGTGATGAACGTATCGCCGTTGATCTCCTCCACCGAATACCCGGCCGGCACGTCATTGGGGTCGATATACTCCTCATCCACGATCAGGATCGTGCGATTGACATCGAAATTCCCGATCCGCAGCGCGTCCGCCGCATCGGGGTTGGTCTCGGTGATATAGACGTCACCCTCGAGATGGATCTGGTCGGAGGCTGTCTCCACGCCATCCACCACCAGCGTCGCCGTCGCGGTCTTGCTGACCAGCGTCGAATCGATTGCGGTATAGGTCAGCTCCGTCAGGGCCGATTCATTGGCATCCAACCAGGCATAGGCCCCCCCCTGGTCGAGCGTCAGGCTGCCGTCTTCCTCCACCGTGATCGTGGCACCGCTCTCCAGGCGAATGACCCCGCCGACCTTCACCGCCAGCCCGTTGACCGACTGGATGGTGATCGGGTTGCCATCGTATTCGAGATCATTGGCCAGGAAGTCGAGCGTGACCGTCGCGCCCTCTTCCACCCTGATGTAGTCGTCGATCACCGCAAATTCCGTGATCAGCCCGGCAGCGAGGTCCTGGAAGGTGCTTTGACCGTCCGCGAACTGGATGAACTCGACATCGTCGTAGATCGTATAGCTGGCCGAGCCCTGGTTGAGTGTCAGCCCGCCCTCGATCAGCTCAATGGTGACGTCGGCCTGGTTCCAGAGAACATGCGCGGTGTCGATGCCCGAGCCACCGAAGATGACCGCGTTGTCCCGGAAACTGAAGGTGTCCGCATAAAGCTCGTCATTGCCACCACCGCCGACCAGAGTGTCGTCGCCGCCATCGCCGACAAGAACGTTATCCTCGCCGCCGCCGATGATCAGATCGTCTTCGCGGCTGCCGATGATGCCTTCGACATCAATCAGTGTCACCTCTTCCGTACTTCCCACGTAGCGACCGATCCCGGCGCCCAGATCGACCACGATGGCCCCGTTGAAGAAATGGACCGTATCGAGGCCCGCGCCGCCGTCCACCGTGTCATTCCCCGGCGTGCCGGGAGAGAAGATATTGACGAAGTTGCTCAGCTCGACGAGGTCATCCCCGTCGCCCCCGGAGATATAGTCATTGCCGCTGGACGACCGGATCGTGTCGTTGCCGTCACCGCCGTACATGTCCGCATCCGAGATGAAGAGGTTGCTGTCGTCATCGACATATTCCGCGGCCCTGATCGAGTCGTTGCCCGCCCCACCCATGAGGGTATCGAGCCCGCCAAGGCCCCGAATGGTGTCATCGCCCGCCCCGCCTTCGATCAGGTTGGCCGCTTCGTTACCATTGAGGTTGTCATTGTGAACACTGCCCGTGATGTTCTCGATGCTGTCGTAGGTGTCTCCTTCCGCATCGCCGGTGTCATTGACGATGAAGAACCTCTCCGGGTCCAGATAAACGCCCACACCAGAGCTGGCCGTGACATAGCTCGCCGTGTCGGTGCCCGTGCCGCCGAACAGGGCATCGCCCCCCGCGCCACCGATCAGAATGTCCGCCCCGGCACCGGCGAGGATCCTGTCATTGCCGCCACCGCCGTTGATGGAGTTCGACGACGTGTTGCCGTACAGGTCCTCGTCGGTCTCATCCCCCTCGATCTCATCCTCGGTCTGGTCCCGCTCGGCCTGCGCCGCACCGCGGGCCGCAAAGGCATTCTCGCCAAGCTCCGAATTCTCGAACGTGTAGAAGTTGTTCGACGCATCCAGAACATTGTCCGGCCAGCTCATCAGACCGTCGTCAAACTCTACGACGAAGGGCACCGACATCGACGCCTCGATACCGCCCAGCGGCGACGGGTTATCCCCCCGCACATGGGTGCCATAGACGTTCTCGACCACGATGCTGCTGCCGGTGGCATTGACGCGGATCTCATAGGACCCGATGGTCTGGTAGTATTCGTATGTCGCCGGCGCGAAGGTGAACGTCCACCAGAAGAACGGGTTGAACTCGGCCACCGCCTCGCCGATGAACACCTCTTCGTAGCTGTAGGAGATGGTGACATCGGAGGAGCTGATCCCTTCGAGGCGCACCCGGTCCACGCCACGCCCGTCACCGATGATCAGATCGTTGCCAAACCAGGTCTCCGGGTCTGCGACATCCTCGCTCAGGACAATCGTCAGATCGTCCTGAGTGCCGTAAGTGCCATGCACCTCCGCCGCCGTCAGATAGGTATCGTTGCCGGGCCCGCCGATGATGGTGTCCGTCCCGCCGGAGTAAAAAATGAAATCCGAGCCCGCGCCCGCGTCAATCGTATCGTTGCCATCGGGGTCGTAGGCGATCACCCGGTTCAGGAACGCATCAAAGCTCTCGTCTTCCCCGATCGGCGAGGCGGCCCCATTGTCATAGAGGAAATCCGCGCCGTCGCCGCCCAGGATTTCATCGTTTCCGAGCCCGCCATAGATATCGTCATGGCCTAGCCCGCCATCGACGGAATCGTTTTCCGCAGCGGCATAGATGGTATTCTTGAGATCACTGCCGATGATCGTATCGGCAAACTCCGTCGCCACCACATCGTCGAAATTGTTGATCTGCAGCGTCTGGCCGTTGGAGATGATGCGCCCGGGCATGTACTCTTCTTCGTCGCCCTGGGTGGTATCATTGTTCATCGCGGCGAAGCTGACGGACATGACCGGGTCGTCGGGATCGGGCTCCTCCTCCTCGAACTGCAACTCGATGTCGACCGCCGTCGCCATGCGGGACACATCCAGAAGATCGCCCCTGTCGAGGTTCAGGAAGGCGTCGATGATGGTGATTTCATTGTCGTTGATCAGGGGCTGAAGGTTGTCCAGTTCGACGGTGTCGCCAAATCTGGTTCCAATCAGCGCCTCGATATTGGACATCTCCAATCGTTCGAGGAAACCCGCAATATTGGCCGAGGCCGTCAGCGCATCGCCCGTGAAGGAGAACTCCACCGCCCCCAGCTCCACGTTGTAGTCCTCGAACGAGAGGCTGTCGGTGCCCTCGCCGCCATCGATCTTGAGGTTGCGGTTGAGCCGGTTCAGAAGGAAGGTGTCATCCTGATCGGTTCCGACGATTTCCTCGATGCCGTAAAGCAGGTCCTTGAAGGTCCAGCCGAGCGTGTAGTACCACCCGCCATAGGTGACCGAGCCGATAAAGCTTTCGGCCACCACATTTCCGCCCTGAACCATCTCATTGGCATCGAACAGCGAAAACCGAAGACCGTCTTCGATAAAGCCATAGTGAACGACATCGTTCTCATTCTCGCGGTCGCCGGTGAAATTGGCGCCGCCATCAATGATGTCCGAGCCCAGCCCGCCATAGATGATGTCGTTGCCGCGCCCTCCGTGCACCAGGTCGTTTCCGTCCGAGGTGTCCCGTATACCGCTGCCACCCGATGGTCCGCCCAACGTATCTCCAGATGGGTTATTGGTGCCGATGGTCAGCTTGCCGCCGACCCCGAGGCCTTTCTGCGCAAGATCGAAAGTATCGTTGAACGTGTTCAGCAGCTCGCCCAGAAGCTGCGGTGCCCCTGGGGCCCCGCCCGACAGCAGCGGGCCGAAGGTGCTCGCAAGCCCCCCGATGGAGCCATAGGACTGATGCAGGAAGTTCTCCGTCTTCAGAAGAAGCGCCGCGATATTCTGCGTATTTTCGACCGTCCCGGACACGCTCGCACCATTGATGGCATCCAGCGCTTCGCTCGCCGTCGCCCAGAAATTCAGCCTGTCGAGAGAGATCACACCCGCATCCACGAAGGATTGCGTGAGCGCTATCAGGTCATAGGCCGTCGTATTCTGATAGACGATGTCATTTCGATTGAAGGTGGGCGAAAACGTCCGCTCCACGTAAGGTGGCGCGCCGAGGTTGCTGCTCTTGTAGTGCAGGATATCGCGATCAAAAAACCCCGGCTCGTTCAGCAGGGCAAAGAAGGGCGTCCCGGCCCATCCGCCAATGTCGGCGCCCAAGTCAAGCGGCCCCGGCCCATCTTCTCGCCAAATGACGCCCGCCCCAACCTGGCCATCCTCCTGGCCGAGGTGAAACAGAGACGGAAACGTGCGGGAGTTGACCGACTCCTCGATGACCGTATTGACGATCGCATCGGCAATTCTGTTTGACGCCGCTTGGGTTTCACTTTCGGGCAAATCCCGACCGTATCGAAGCTTGTATTGCGCGTCATTGTATTCGACGCCCATAATTCCAAAGGCCGTTTCACCGGCAAATCCATTTGCATTCAGGTTCGTCGCCCGCGCGCCTTCAAGAAAAACCCAGGTGAATTCATCCACAATCGGAAGCGGATTCAAAAACGTGCCGCTGGCATCTCTCTCTGCAAAACCGTCTTGCCCCTTAGCGCTGATGAATTCCAGGATCAGAGAATACCCGTCGAAAAAAGAGATATTCCGCGTCTCATCCGTTGGCACGCTCCCCGTCGTGACGAGCGTCGCATTGCGCGTCAGGATTTCACGCATGTAGTCGACCGGAGCAATATTGGCGCCTGTCGCACCTGTCGGAATAAACAGCAGGCTCGGCAGATCGCCACTGGTGACCGCCGTCGCCACATCATCAAGAACGTCCTGAATTGTGCTGCCTGATGCCTCACCGGCAGGTCCACCAACGGCAGCGGGGAGCGCAGATTGCAGGATTTCGAGAAGGGTTCTTTGCTCCGCAGTCAGTTCAAGTATGGTCATGTCGAAATCCTACTTTTCTGGGAATTGTCTGGCCGCATCCAGCATGTCGTCCATGGTCTTCAGCATCGCCGGAACCTGGTCAAAAACATCGGGCGCGGCATCGCATCCGGTCTCATGCTCCGCCCCGGTGCAAAGAAACATCTTCTCCTGCGTCAGCGTCATCCAGCGCAGCGAAACATGTGCCCGGCCGTTCTGCGCCTCGTCGGCAAAGGAGAGCGTGCTGAACGTGCAGGAGGTGTCACAGTCGCCAAAGACGTGGCGGTCGTTCAAAAGCGGGTGCTTGGACAGCACGCGAAAGCGTCTGACATCCTGCGCATTGGGCGCATCGACACTCAGCAGCCAAAAATCATCGTTGAATGACAATTGGTTATCCCCAATGACCGCGCCGATAGACGGTACCTCATCGGAGGCAGCCGCAAAGCGCCGCTGCGCCGAATTGTCCGGGTGCGGTCTGTCGTGCGCCGACAGGATTGTCGCCGCAGGCGGCATCCGATTTCCTTCGCGAGGCATTCCGAACTCCGGAAAGCCCTCTGCAAGCCCGTAATGGGAGAGCAGGTGATGACAGCAATTGGCGATCGTAAGTCGGGGGGTATTGCTGAAAGACCTCAACAGCCTCTCTCCGGCGCCAACCTCGAAGAACCGGCCCGCCTTGACTCCCCCGGCCAAGACATCCGGCGGTTTTTCCGTCATCGTATCGTATTGGGGAAAATAAAAGACGTCGCCGCCAATGGCATAGGTCGCATATCCAATTGGAAACTGATCGCAATCTGTTATCTCACAAAGCGCCTGCCAGTCCGCGACAGCCTCCAGGCGCGTGCGCTCCGGCACATCAGTGACTTGCGCCGACACTTGCCCAAACATCAGACTGAGAAAAAGAGTATTTGCCAGAAAGGAGATCACCTTACACGAGATTATCCGCGCACCTGGCTGCACCCTCCTACCCTATTCCGCGATAAAGTCTGATACTGGAAAAGACAGGGACACCTGTGGCGGTCATTCTGCACATCACGTTCCGTGGCACGTCATACCAGAATCGCAATAGAATTGATCTTGCCAAATCGGAATACGAATACGCGCATCCTGTAAGAAAAGAAGAAGGTGCAAAGTTCTTTTGCAATACCGCATTATCCATCCCGAATTCCAATAAAGCACCCCGGCAACTCGCACGAGTCGCGTTTGCCCTTCTCCAAGAGCGGTAGTTTTCACTGACAAAAAACCCCAATTGGTTGAAGCGTACCCAGTAAGAAATCATCGGGCAACCCCCCAATTTCGATAATCTCCGGGCCAGCCATCGCAAGATCCGTGTGACGGCTGCCGGGCTCTGCGGGCGCCGTCATCCACCGCAAAATGACAGGCGCCGCACGCCATCAGCCAATATCACTAAACCCTGACAGCTGACGCGCCTTCGCCGCAACCCGTCACAGCAGCAGATCAATCTCATCGTCCGACACCCCGAACCCGCGCATCATCCGGCGGTGCGCCGCACTGCCTATGATGGTCTCAAGGGCGCCGTCGACAGCGTCCCGCAAGCCGGGCTCGGTCCTTGCAATCCCGAAACATCCGAAACCCGCGGGCGTCTCCGTGGCCGGCACAACGGCCACCTGCATGTCACCACCCGGGCTCCGGTCCAGATACCCCTGATGAGCCCGCGCCACACTGGCATAAGCGCTGACGCCACCCTCTCTCACAGCCTGGGCGGCTTCGCCGTAGGTCTCGAAAACCGTTATCTGTTCCGGCAAAACGCCGATCCGAAGGGCGGTCTGGTGCTGCGCCTGATCACGTATGACCGCAAGCCCGAGCGTGCGGTCCAAGGCAAGGCTGCGATAGCCTGTGATCCGGTGGCTCTCCGCAGCCCGCATCAGGAGACCGTCCGGCAAGGCCCAGATCGGACGGCTGAACAAGGCATGCCGTTCCCGTGCATCGGTGGCAAATAGACCGGTTGTCATCTGCCATGCGCCACGCTGCAGCCCGGGCAAGAGATCGGCGAACTCCGTCTCCACGAAGGTGACCTCTCCCACGTCCAGCACGTGAAAAACCCGTCGCGCAAGCTCGATATCGCAGCCCGTGATCCGCCCCGCGCCATCGCGAAAATTGAAGGGCGGTTCGATGAGATAGGCGACCTTCATCTCCCGGGCCTCATGCAACGATCACCACCTGCCCGGTGATGGCCCCCTCAACGCATTTGGCAAAGGCACGACCGACCCGCGCGGAGGAGACACGCTCATGCCCCGGGAAAAACGCGCCATAGCGCGCTTCGGAGGCCTCCAGCAGACCGGGACTCACGACATTGACCCGCAGCCCGCGTGGCATCTCGATGGCCGCTCCGGTCACGAACCCGGCCAGGGCTCCGTTGGCAGTGGCGGCACCAACCCCGGTCACGATCGGGTCGCGGTCCAGAACGCCACTCGTCAAGGTGAACGATCCGCCATCGGCAATGCGGCTCAGCCCCTCCAGCACGAGGTTGACCTGTCCCATGACCTTGGTGTCGAGGCCGGTCCTGAAATTGGCATCCGTGTAATCGGCGAGCGGTGCGAAATGCACATTCCCCGCCGTCGAGACCACGGCATCGAACGCCCCGACCGTCTCATACATGGCTGCAATCGAGGCTCTGTCGCCGATATCAACGGTCACGTCCCCGCTGTTCCGGCCCGCCCTGATAACCTCGTGTCGGGGCGACAGTTCCGCATACGCGGCCTGCCCCACATCGCCCTGCGCCCCCACCAGGATGATCTTCATTTCAGATACTCCTCATAGATTTCGAGTTTGCGGTTGAGGATGTCCTCGCAGCGGTCGAGGTCGTCACGACGCCTTTCCAGCCGTTGGGCATGGTCCAGGAGAATGGCCTTTCGCTCGGCGATCGTCCCGTCGCCCTGCGCGTAGAGCTCCGCAAATCGCTGCATGATCTTCATCGGCATGCCCGATGCGCGCAGCCAATAAAGCAGCGTGAGCCAGTCCACGTTCTCCTGCGAGAACCGTCGCTGCCCGTCCGAACTGCGCGTGACCTTGGGCACCAGCCCCTTGGCTTCGTAAAATCGGATCGTATCGACATTGAGCCCGGACGCAGACGCGGCTTCGGATATTCGCATGGGGCGGTCCTCCTGACACAGGACATACCGGCCTGGAGTTGCTCCAGGTCAAGAGAAATTCCGCGGACCCGCGCGCGCCAGTGCGGCGGCACGAGACGGCACGAAAGGGTGGAGCCGAACGGTACGGCCGAACGGTCCAGCTGCGCGCGGACCAGAGAGCCTTTCTTCCAATCGCCGCGATGTTCTTCTATGACGAAGACAAATATATGCCGTGAGCTCAGATGAATTTACGAGACCTAGAATATGCCGTGGCCGTGGCCCGGCGCGGCAGCTTCAGTGCAGCCGCCGACGACTGCAACGTGTCGCAGCCCGCACTTTCGAACCAGATCAAGAAGCTGGAAAACGAGTTGGGCACCGAACTGTTCCTGCGGCTGAGCGGCAAGGTCAGGCCAACCGCCTGCGGCCAACGGGTCATCGCGATTGCCAAAGAGGTGCTGGGCGGCGCCCAGGACATCAGGGATGTCGCCGCCGAATATCACGATCCCGAGGCCGTGCCGTTCAACATCGGCCTGACCCCGACGCTCGCCCCCTATCTGACGCAGTATTTCTCGGAGCTCTTCAGCACGCTGTTTCCAAGAATGCGCGTCACCATGATCGAGGATCTGCCGCAGAACATGCTGCAGATGGTCGAGGACCACGCGCTTGACGTGGCCCTTGTCGCCCGGCTCAATCACAACCCCACGCTCGAATTCACCTCGATCTGGGACGAGCCGCTGTTTCTCGCGTTGCGCAAGGGTCACCCGCTCGAGGGGCTCCCGTCGATCACCCCGGAAGACGTGCCCGTGCATGATTTCATCCGGTTGCCCCATTCCTTCGGCTACGAACTCGAGGCGCGGTTGCCAACCCCGGGGCCCGCGTCACGCGCGGCAAAGCGGTTCGACCTCACCGCCCTGCGGTTCGAGACGATCTGCCGGCACATCTGTCATTCGGATGACTGCACGATCGTGTCCGCGCTCGCAGCGGAGCAGTTTCGCCAGGACAACTGGCCCCTGGTCTTCATCCCGTTCGAGGCGCCGGGCCACCTGCGCAACCTCGGCGCGGCCTGCCGGTCGAACTGCCCCAGAAAGCCGCTGCTGGCCAAGATCGGGGCCTATATTCAGGCCAACCCGCCCAAGGGGGTCACGCCCACATTCGGGGCGTGACCGGGCCTTTGCTCACTCGATGAACGTCCGGGCGAGCCTGTCGCTCAGCGGCTGCGTCAGATAGCTCAGCGCCGTGCGCTCACCGGTGTTGACGAAGAGATCCGCAGGCATGCCGGGCACCAGATCCAGCGCGGCGACCTCGGCGGTCTGCTCCGCATCCAGCTTCACCCGCGCCACGTAATAGAACTGGCCCGTGCGCGCGTCCTCCAGACTGTCGGCGGAGATATCGACAATCGTGCCCCCGGCCTCGGGCACATCACCCTGGTCAAAGGCCGACAACCGCACCCGTGAGGACTGGCCGACATGGAGCTTTTCGATATCCGCCGTGTTCACGCGCGCTTCGACGACCAGCGGCTGATCAATGGGCACGATGTCAAGGATGGGCGCACCGGGACGGACGACACCCCCCGCCGTGAACACCGTCATCTCGACCACCCGCCCGCTGACCGGCGCGGTGATCGCCACCCGTCTGAGCCGCTCGGTCGCGCCCAGAAACTGCGGCTCCAGCGTGGCCAGCGCCGCGTCGATCTGCGCCAGCTCGGTCGAGGCGGCCTCGCTCCGCAGGGTCTCCGCCCCGATCTGGGCCAACCGCAGCTCACCGATGTCGTTGCGCGCCCGCGCCTCCTGTGTCTTCAGCGCGGCGTCCACGCCGTTCAGCCGTTCCACCTCGACCCGGCGGGCATTCACGCGCGCCGCGGCCACCAGCCCCTTCTCAAGCAAGGTCTCCAGATTGCCCAACTCCTGCAGCGTGATCTCCAGCTGACGCCTGTTGGCCATGCGTTGCGCCTCGACGCCCCGCATCTGGTCTTCAAGATTGGCGATGCGCTGCGCGGTCAGCGCCGCTTCCGCATCGCGTGAGCGCCGCTCGGCCTCGAACAGCAACTTCTGCGTGCCATAGGCAGGCTGCCATCGGGCGGGTTCGAGCGCGACGCGCAGCGACGTGGCCACATCCGGCGGCTCAAACGCCCCCGTCCCGTTCAGCTGTGCCAGAAGACGCGCGCGGCGCACCGACAGATCGCCGATCTGACTGGTGATCACATCGAGCTCGACCCCCAGGTCCGTCTTGTCGAGCTCCAGCAGGATCTGGCCCGCTTCGACCAGATCGCCATTGCGCACCCGAATGTCGCGGACGATCCCGCCGTCGAGATGTTCAACCGTCTTGCGGTTTCCCTCCACCACGAAGGAGGCTGGCGCCACCACGGCACCGTCAAGCGTCGAGGCGGTCGCCCAATAGGCCGCGCCGCCGACGAAACCGGCAACCACCAGCAGGCCAACCACCACAAAGCGGGTGATGCCGGTGCCCGCCGCCTTCGGCTGGACGCGGTTATAGTCTTCCAGCCGCAGCAGGTCGCGGTTGCGGGTCGGGGTGAGAGTGCGGGTCATTGGGTCGCTCCTTCCTGGGTTGGGGCCGCGGGAGCGCGCATGGCCAGGTGCTGGGCTGCGGGGCGGGCCACGGTGGCCTGCTGCCGCGGGCGCAGGATGTCATCCTTGTCGCCAAAGCCGGTCTGCGTGCCCCGGCTCAGGGTGAGGACCTTGTTCACCGCCTCAAGCGTGCTGGGGCGGTGCGTCATCACGAAGGTGATGGCTCCCCGCGCCCGCGCGCGCCCAATCGCGTTGCGCAGCGCAAGCTCACCCTGCGCATCGAGATCGGAGTTCGGCTCGTCCAGCACCAGGATGAACGGGTCGTCATAAAGCGCGCGGGCCAGCGCAATCCGCTGACGCTGCCCGCCGGACAGATGAAACCCATGGCCGATCTCGGTGGCATAGCCCTCCGCCAGGCCACTGATCAGGTCATGAACATCCGCCGCACGGGCCGCCGCAAGCACCTTGGCGTCGTCGATTGCCGTGGAAAACCGCGCGATGTTCTCGCGGATCGTCCCGTCAAAGAGCTGCACGTCCTGCGGCAGGTAGCCCACGAACCGCCCCAGCTCGGCGGGGTCCCATTTCGCCATCGGAGTGCCATCCAGGCGAATGGACCCGCGCTGCGGCATCCAGATGCCCGCCAGCATCTTGGCGAGCGTCGACTTGCCGGAGCCGCTGTGTCCGATCACGGCCACCACGTCCCCGGCCGACAGGGCAAAGTCGATGCCGCCAATCGTGGCGGTCTGGGCCAGCGGCGGCCCGGCCTGCGCGATACGCGCGGTGAGCGAGATCTGCGGGCGCGGCAACGACAGCCGCTTGGCCGACTGCGGATAGGTCTCCGACAGCGCCCGTACGCTCTTGTAAGACCCGCGCGCCGCCAGAAAGCTGCGCCACTGGCCGATCAGCTGATCAATCGGCGCAAGCGCCCGGGCCAGCACGATGGTGGCCGCAATCATCACGCCCGCCGTGGCCTCACCGCTGATCGCCAGTGCCGCGCCAAGGCCCAGCATCGCGGATTGCAGCGCCATGCGGATCGTCTTGGACATGACCGAAAAGCTGGCCAGCCGATCCGAGACTTTGGACTTCAGATCGTGCGCGGTGTGTTGCAGAGCCGTCCAGCGCCGGACGAGATCACCAGTCATACCCATTGCGTGGACAAGCTCTGCGTTTTGCTCACTGGAGGTGAACAAACTGTCGGACCTGGTGCGCGCGTGGGCGGCGTCTTGCATCACGTCGGCAGAGCGCGCGTTGTTGATCAGGGCCATAAGGGTGAGAAGCAGCGCCCCGGCCAGACCAAGCGCGCCCAGATAGGGGTGCAGGATATAAAGCACCCCCAGATAGAGCGGAATCCAGGGCGCGTCGAAAAAGGCGATCAGCGTGGGCCCCGAAATGAAGTCGCGCAAGCCGCTGACGTCGGCGGCCGGGCTGTCGCCTGTCGCCTTGCCCTGCACCCGGCGGCGGATGGCCGAGGCAAGGATCGGCGCGCCGATCTTCAGCTCGAAGCTGGCGCCCAGGCGGCTGAGGATCCGCATCCGGACCAGATCCAGCAGCCCGGTGACGAGGAAAACACCGCCCAGCAGAAGGCTCAGGGCGATGAGTGTGTCCATATTCTGGCTGGTCAGGACGCGGTCATAGACCTGCAGCATGTAAAGCGGGCCGGCCAGCATCAGCAGGTTCAGGATCATGCTGAAAAAGCCGATGGCAAGAAATCCGCGGCGCAGCGTGGCCCAGGCGGATGAGACGGTGGATGGGGACTGAAACATGGGGGTGATCTCTTTTCAGGGTGAAGAGGTGGCGACAGGCGCCGCCACCTCGGGGGTCTTCGATCAGGCGATGAAGCCGTCTTCGGTGTCGAAGCTGTCGACACCGGCCAGAAGCACGGAGCCGCTGTTGCCGAGGGTCAGCAACGTGCCATCCTCGACCGCTTCGACGGTCAGCGCGGCGCCGAAGTCGGGGCCGAAGTCGGAGAAGTCCAACCGGTCGATGCCGTTTTCGAAGTCCGTGATCGTGTCGTTGCCAAAGAGACCGCTGAAGGCGAATGTGTCCGATCCCTCACCGCCGATCAGGATGTCATTGCCACCCTCACCGCTCAGCAGGTCGTCGCCGTCTTCGCCCGACAGGGTGTTGTCCGCATCCGACCCGATGATGACGTCACCATCGTCCGACCCGATCACATTCTCGATCGAGCTCAGCGTGTCGGTCTCGACCACCTCCTGGATCACATCGAGACCAGAGACACCCGTGGGCGCATCGGCGTCGATGCTTGCACCGGCATCCACCAGCGTGTCCTGCGCGATGGGCCCGTTCACGCCGGCCGGCGCGTTGTGCAGATGGATGGCGGAAACCACCCCCGGCACCGGCGTCTGCAGATCCGCTTCGTTCAGACCGGTCACGCTCAGCTCGGAGCTGTAAACCACCTCGCCCTGCTCATTGAACCGGATCGTCAACGTCGCCTCACCGGTGGCCGCGCTGTCGGACGTGGGCCCCGGCTCCTGGCTTGCATCCAGCGATCCCGCCAGTTCGATCACCCGCCCGTGGCCGGTTCCGGCATCGCTGACGACCGACAGCTGACCGCGAATCTCACCGCCCGGGAACTCCGAAGTGTGGACGTTGTAATAGAGGTTCCCCGCGAGGGCCTCCGCCACAAATCCAGCCCCATCGTTGATGTTTGCCGTGGGTTGCAGCGATGCACCGACGCCGACGTCCTGCACCGAAACGGAGAACCCGGTTTCACGGGTCGCCGTGCCGTTGCCGTCTGCACCGAGGGTGACGGTCACCGCCACGTCCTGATCCGAGAAATCCGCCGTGTCGATCCCGTCGCCGCCGTCGATGAAGTCATTGCCGAGGCCCCCGACAATCACATTGTCAGCCTCCCCAGCGATCAGCACATCATCGCCTGCGCCGCCATCGACGACACCGTTGATCCGACCGAGGTCCACAACGATGTCGTCTCCGGCACCCAATACCACGTTACCATTTACCAAACCTGTGTCGTCATTGACGAAGGTCACATCACCTGCATCGCGCGCATCGATGGCGTTCACCGTGCCGGTGATCTCCCCTTCGTTCAGGATCGCGCCCAGCAGGGTCAGGCCGCCGTCAATGCGGATACCCGCTGCGGCCTCACTGTCGGCAGAGCCCGCAATCACACCCTCGTTCTGCACCAGGCCGGCAAAGCTCGCGTCCTCCTGGTTGCTGAAGAGGCGCAGACCGTCGCCGATGGTGTTGCCTGTGGCCGCGTCTCCGCGCCCTTGCAGCGTGCCTTCGTTGAAGATCGCCGCAGAGACGACATCGCCTGCCACATCGCCGGTTTGCAGCGCCACGGCAGAGCCGTTGTTGCCGAGGCCTGCGTCCACCAGACCTGTGTTGGTGAAAGTGTAGTTGTCCGCGGTCCCATCCGCGTAGACGGTGCCGTTGCGCTGGTCGCCGGTGCCAAGGATCTCGCCGGAGTTCACGACCTCCAGCCCCTCGCCGTCGATGTTCACCGCGCGGCTGCCCGAAGACACGACGCCCGCGTTCACGAAAGACCCGCCGGTGTGATCCCCGGTGCCGAAGTAGACACCATTCTGCACCCCAGAAATGGTGCCGGAGTTGGTCAGGCTGCCCTGAAAGTTCACACCGTTCACGACGCGGACACCCGCGACCGTGCCGTTGGCCCCCTCCGACAGGATCTCGCCCGAGTTGGTGATCGTCGCGTCTGTCGTGCCCTGATTGCCGACATTGCCGATCCGCACGCCATCCCCTGCGAGGTTCGTCCCCGCAGCGGCATTGCCGCGCCCCTGGATGGTGCCGGCATTGTCCAGCGAGAAGGTGTTCGCACCGTCCGCAGCACCCCCAATCTCGGCCCCAAAGCCCGAGCCCTGGTTGCCCGCGCCCGCATCAATCGTGCCATTGACCAGATTGGAAACCGAAAAGTCATCCGCCGTGCCATCGGCATAGACCGTCCCGTTGCGCTGATCATCGGTGCCGAGGATGTCTCCGCCGTTGATCAGGTCCACGCCGGTCCCGTCGATGTTCACCGCCCGGCTGCCCGACTGGATCGTGCCGAAGTTCAGCACGTCGAGGTCATGCTCGGCCTCGCCGATGTAAAGACCATTGCGCACGCCCTCGATCACACCGGTCGAGGTGTTGAGGATCTGACCCTCCGCCGACAGACCATCCGCAATGCGGATCCCCGCCGCCGTGCCCTGATCGCTCTCGGAGGAGATCAGACCGCTGTTCACGATGTCGGTGTCCGACACGGCGCCGTCGGCCCCGTTGTTCAGCCGGATGCCGTCACCCGCGCCCGGGGTGTCGGACGCCGCCTGACCGCGGCCCTGGATCGTTGCGCCAAACCCGTTGAAGAGGGTGTTCGACACAACATCGCCCGCCGTATCCCCGACCTGGAAGGAGACACCCGCACCGCTGTTGCCTGCGCCCGCGTCGATTGTGGCGCCCGTGAAATTGGAGATGCTGACATCTTCCGCTGTCGCATTGGTATAGATGGTGCCGTTGCGCTGATCGCCGGTGCCGAGGATGTCGCCGAAGTTGCGCAGGCTGACGCCATCGCCTTCGATTTCAACAGCCCGGCTGTCGGACGAGATCACACCGCCGCGGAAATTGTCGAGCGTGCCCGAGCTGGTCGCACCGCTGAATTCCACGCCGTTCAACTCCCCGGCGATGCTGCCGAAGTTGCGGATGTCCGCGCTCGAGCCATCGGTCACCTCAATGCCGGTTGCAACGGGCCCGTTGGCCTCGATGCTGCCGGTCCGGAAGTTGAAGACCTGCACGTCTTCGGCCTCGACCGAGACGGCCGAGGGGGCCCCGTTGGTTTCGACCTGGCCAAAGTTGAGGAACCGCGCGAGGTCGTTGTTCAGAACGAAGGCCGGTGTGGTGTCGACCACGGTGTTCTGGAAAAAGCCGTTGCTCAGGGTCTGTCCGTCCCGGACGGTCTCCTGAGGCAGTGTCGATGTTGTGAGGAGCCTGGCACGCAGGCTGGCGAGAATTTCGGAAAGCATCGGAGATCTCCGCATGAGGTTTGGTTAGCGCAGAGATCAGACCGAACCAGTGGCCTCCCTGCCGCTTTACCAAGTGCGGACGCGGCTGCTTTATTGAAATTCTTCTTCCGAATACCACGCATAAGAATGCGTAATAGTCACACATACCGTGATCGGCGGCGCTCCAAATCTCAACGAATCCAATGCGTTGGAAAATCGCGATACGGCTCGCACCTGCCGTGGTTAACGGCGGATCACGAAGGTGTTCCCGATGGTGACCGCCTTTTGCCACATCTCGAGCGTGGGAGCTGACAGCCTGCCTGCCCCGTTCCGGATCAGACCCGTGGCACTCCGGCAATCGGATGATCTGTGGGGCTCAGCCTGCCGAACCGCCATGGCCCATGTGGCGGGGGCGCGTGCCGGCCACCTCTCATCGCCGGTCGGGGGGGTCACCCCCGCCCATGGAGCTACACGGCGGATGACGGCGGGCACAGCCGGCGGCGGCGGGGAGAGGCGCGCTGCCCGTAGCGGCACCCCCCCTGGTGGATCTAGGCTGGCACCGGCTCGTGCAGCGCCGCGCGCATCTGGCCCAGGTGCTCGTCCCATCCCTTGTCGAGCGAGAGCACCACACCAAAGCCCTCTGCCGTGGCGGGCAGCCCGGAGTGCTCCAGCGAGAGCTGCGTGCCGCCCGTCACGTCCGTCAGCGTCCATTTTACCAGGCTCACCGCATCGCCCATCGGTTTGACCGTGAAGGTGTGCTCAAGATACTCCGGCGGGCGCGCCACCTTGACCTCTCCCCAGATCAGCAGATCGCCGCTGGTGGCGCCGTACATCTCCAACCTCTGCCCCGCGGCCAGCGTCTGCTTGGGCGGGTGGAACCATTTGGCCAGGTGCTCCGGCTCGGTCAGGAAGGCCCAGACCTCGGCGCGGGTGGCTTTCAGGAAAATCGTTTTGCGCAAGACGGGAGCTGTCATGTTCTGTCCTTTTCAATTTCGGTTTTGAGTTTGGCAAGGCGGTCGTCCCAGAAGATGTCAAAGTATGTCAGCCAGTCCATCACGGGGTCGATGCCGGTGGGGTTGAGCGCGTTGATGCGCTCCCGCCCGCTGGTGCGGGTGGTGATCAGCCCGCCGTCGCTCAGCACAGTCAGGTGCTTCTTGACGGCGGCGCGGGTCATGTCGAAGTTTTCGGCGACCTCGGCGATGGTGAGGTCGCGGTCGCGCAACATCACCAGGATGTCGCGGCGGGTCGGGTCCGCAAGCGCGCGGAAGGCGGATTGAACCGGGGGCATGGGCACTCCTAAAGCGATACCTTTCGGTATCCCTTTTATGATACCAAACGGTTTCGCGTCAAGCCCCGAGGCACGTCCCGGGTCAGAAAGGCGCCGCCGCCCTTATTTTCATGGAGCGCCCGCCCTGCGGATGTTTGAACCGCAGCTCCTCGCTGTGCAGCATCAGCCGCGGAAAGTCGCGGGCCGGGCCGGTGGCATAGAAGGGATCGCCGAGAATCGGGTGGCCCAGCGCCAGCATATGCACCCGCAGCTGATGGCTCCGCCCGGTCTTGGGGTGCAGCCGCATGCGGGCGGTATCCCCCTCGTCCTTCAGCACCCGCCACTCCGTCTGTGCCGGTTTGCCAGCCTCGTGATCGACCTTTTGTCGGGGCCGATTGGGCCAGTCGACAATGAGCGGCAGATCCACGGTGCCGGTCTTCTCGGACGGCACCCCCCAGACCCGCGCCACATAGCTCTTGCGCGTCATGCGCTTTTCGAACTGCAATCCGAGGTGCCGCTGTGCATGCGGGGTCAGGGCAAAGATCATCACCCCGGAGGTGTCCCGGTCGAGCCGGTGCACCAACAAGGCATCGGGGAACGCGGCCTGCACGCGCGTGAGCAGACAGTCCGCAAGCTCCGCCCCCTTACCGGGCACGGAGAGCAGCCCGGCGGGTTTGTCCACCAACAGCACCTCCGCATCCTCATGCAGAATGACCAATGGATCCTGGGGTGGGGCGTAGACGTCACTCATGCCGTCTGCTGGCAGATGATGCGCAGATGTTCAAGTGTTGGCGACTCTGGCCGAGGCGGCGGCCTGAAGCCCGCCGGACCTGCCAGCACACCGGTCAGGACAGGCAGGTGCGGTGGGCTTTCAGGCCACCGCGGCCTCAGGCTTTCACGCGCTCTGATTTGGGGTCGTACATTGGCCTCAAGGAGGCCTCGGCCTTCACCCGTGTGCCCGCCACGTCGATCTCATAGGTCGAGGCCAGCACCTCCGCTGCGGTCTCTCCCGCGCAAGGCACATAGCCCAGACCCATCGCACCACCGAGCGTGTGACCGTAGGCGCCGGACGCCAGATAGCCCACAATCTCGCCATCCCGCAGAACCGGTTCGTTGTGATAGAGCAGCGGTTCCGGATCGGTCAGCTTGAACTGCACCAGCCGGGTCTTCAGCCCCTCGTCCTTCCTGCGCAGCACCGCGTCCCGCCCGATGAAGTCCGGCTTGTCGGTCTTCACCGCAAAGCCAAGCCCCGCCTCCAGCACGTGATCCTCACAGGTGATGTCGTGCCCGAAGTGGCGGAAGCCTTTCTCCATCCGGCAGCTGTCCATCATGTGCATGCCGCAGAGCTTGAGGTTCAGGTCCGCGCCCGCCTCGATCAGCGTCTCACACACATGCGCGGCCATCTCGGAGGAGACATAGACCTCCCAGCCCAGCTCGCCCACATAGGTCACGCGGTGCACCCGCGCCAGACCCATGCCGATCTCGATCTCCTGCGCGGTGCCGAAGGGGTTCTCCTCATTGGAGAAATCATTGGGCGAGACGAGATTCAGCAACGCGCGGGAATTCGGCCCCATCACCGCCAGCACGGCCTCGCCTGCGGTCACATTGGTGATCACCACGTTGAAGTCGCCCACGTGGCGGCGCATCCAGGTCTCATCAGCGAGGCGCGTCGCCGCAGGTGTGACCACAAGATACGCTGTGTCCGACAGCCGCGTGACGGTCACATCCGCCTCGATCCCGCCTGTGGGGTTCAGGAACTGGGTGTAGACGATCTTGCCCACCGGCACGTCGTACTGGCCACCGCCCACAAAGTTCATGAAGGCCGTCGCGTCCTTGCCCTCCACGCGGATCTTGCCGAAGGAGGACATGTCGTACATGCCCACATTGTTGCGGATGGCGGTGTGCTCTTCGGCGATGTTGTTGAAAAAGCTCTGGCGCTTCCAGCTGTATTCATACTCCGGCGTCTGCGTGGGCTTGGCGATCCAGTTGGGCCGCTCCCACCCGGCAAACTCGCCCATGACCGCGCCGCGATCCACAAATTGCCAGTAGACCGGCGAGCGGCGGATACCCCGCGCCGTCTCTTTCTGCCGGAACGGGAAGTGGTCGGCATAAAGCAGGCCCAGCGTCTCTTTCGAGCGCTCGAAGAGGTACGTCTTGTTGCCCTGAAAGGTCTCCATGCGGGAGATATCGACGTCGCCCAGGTCAAACGGCTTCTCGCCGCCTTCCATCCACTGCGCCAGCGCCATACCCGCACCACCGGCCGACTGAATGCCGATGGAATTGAAGCCCGCCGCAACCCAGAAGTTATCAAGCTCCGGCGCCAGCCCCAGATGATAGGAATCATCCGGCGTGAAGCTCTCTGGCCCGTTGAAGAACGTATGGATGCCCGCTTCCGCCAGCATGGGCAGGCGCTCGACAGCGGCCTCGAGGATCGGCTCGAAGTGGTCGAAATCCTCGGGCAGCTGATCGAACTCGAAATCGGGCGAAATGCCCTCCATGCCCCAAGGCTTGGCATTGGGCTCAAACGCGCCCAGCAGCATCTTGCCCGCATCTTCCTTGTAATAGGCGCATTCATCCGGCACCCGCAGCACCGGCAACTGCGTCAGGCCCTCGATAGCCTCGGTCACGATGTAGAAGTGCTCGCAGGCATGCAGCGGCACGTTCACGCCCGCCATGCGACCCACTTCATGCGCCCACATGCCACCGCAGTTCACCACCATATCGGCGGTGATATGGCCGCTCTCACCGCCCTGCTCCCAGTCCACACCGGTGACGCGCTTGCCCTCGCGCGCAATGCGCGTGGCCTTGGTCCGCTCGATGATCTGCGCGCCGCGTTGCCGCGCGCCCTTGGCCAGCGCCAGCGCGATATTCGCCGGGTCACCCTGCCCGTCCTTGTCGAGGTACACCGCACCGGTGACCCCCTTGATGTTCAGGTGCTCATAGCGCGTCTTGACCTCGGAGGGCGAGATCTCCTCGACTTCGACGCCAAAGGCGCGTGCCATGGCGGCTTGCCGGTAGATCTCCTCGCGCCGCTCTTCGGTCAGTGCCACGGTGATCGACCCACAGCGCTTGAAGCCTGTCGCCACGCCGGTCTCTTCCTCAAGGCTACCGTAAAGCTCCTGGGAATACTTCGCCAGCTTGGTGGTGTTCTTCGTCGCGCGCAGCTGCGCGATCAGGCCCGCCGCATGCCAGGTGGTCCCCGAGGTCAGCTGCTTGCGCTCCAGCAGAACCACATCCGTCCACCCCAGTTTGGTCAGGTGATAGGCGACGGAGCAGCCGATCACCCCTCCTCCGATGATGACAACGCGCGCGTGAGACGGTGGCAGAGCCATGAGCAGTGTTTCCTTTAAACGATGGTATGACCGACAGCGTCCAGCCGCCGGGCGAGTTCAGCGATATGGGCGGGGCTGACTTCACAGCATCCGCCGACAATGGTGGCGCCCAGACCAACCCATTGCAGGGCGTACCCCGCATAGGCGCGCGGCCCCATGTCCCGCCGGGCAGTCAGCGCCTCGACGGTGGGTTTGGCCTTGAGGAAATCTTCGGTGATCATCTCGAACGCATTGGCATAGCCGCCAAAGGGCTTGCCGAGCGGTGCAATGATCGGCAGCGCTTGCGTGACCGCTTCGGGGGCCGAGCAGTTGATCAGCACCGCATCCGCTCCGGCGGCCACCTCCAGCGCATCGGCCAGCGGCTCATCCGAGCGCAGGCGCGTGCCATCGGTGTCAGACACCGTCAGCGACAGCCAGACCGGCAGATCGGTGGAGCGCGCGCCCGCCAGCGCATCCCGCGCATGGGCGACGGAGGCGCAGGTCTCAAGGATCAGCAGGTCGCAGTCGGGGGCCAACACGCTGGCGATCTCGGCAAAAAGCGGCACGGCCACCTCCGCCTCCGGGTGCAGATCCGGGCGATAACTTGCACGGAGCGGGCCGATCCCTCCCGCGATGCGGCCCGCTCCGTGTGCCGCGCGTGCGGCCTTGGCCTCTGCAAGCGCTGCCGCATGCAGAGCCTCGAAACGCCCCTCCATGGCTGTATCTTCCAGGCGGTCGCGATGGATCGCGTAGGTGTTGGTCGTCGCAATCGTGGCGCCTGCGGCAAAGAAATCCGCATGCACCCCCTGCACCATGCCGGGATGCTCCGCCATGACCTGCGTCGACCACAGGGGCGTCGGTCGGTCGCCCGCCCGGTGGATCAGCTCCTGCCCCATGCCTCCGTCCAGAAGCGTGATTTCTGTCACGCACGGATCCTTTCGTTTTCCGGATCCCAGAGCGGCTGGTCGGGCTGCACGGTGGCCTTGTAGCGGTGGCCGTAGATCTCGACCTCCACCTCACTGCCCGGGTCCGTCAGATCCTTGCGCAACATGCCCAGCGCGATGGATTTGTTCACGCGATAGCCCCAGTCGCCCGATGTGGTCTCGCCCACGACTTCGCCGTTGTGGAAGAGCGGCGCCATATACGGCGCGTCCTGATCGCCCGCATCGACCACCAGCGTGACGAACTGCTTCTTGGAGCCCTGCTGCTTTTCATTCTGCAGCGCGGCCTTGCCGATGAAATCCTGCGGCTTGTCAAACCGGATGAACCGCTCCATCCCGCCTTCGAGCAGGGAGTAATCGGTGGAAAGATCCCCCTTCCAGCTGCGATACCCCTTCTCGATCCGCATGGAGTTCAGCGCATACATGCCAAAGGGCGCCGCCCCCGCGTCGCGGATCGCGGTGTAAACGTCCGCGCTGTCCTCGAACGACGTATGCACCTCCCAGCCCAGCTCGCCCGCAAAGGAGATGCGGAAGAGCTTGACCGGCTTGCCCGCAACAGTTGCCTCCTGAATGGTCAGCCACCCGGTCGACAGATCCGCATCGTTGGTCAGGCCCGCCAGCATGTCGCGCGATTTCGGCCCGGTCAGCAGATGCGTGGACCACTCCCGCGTGATGTCCGTCAGGCTCAGGGATCCATCAGCAGGCAGGCGGCTTTGCAGGAACTCAAAGTCGTGCCATTGCGCGACCGCCGCCGTCATCAGCCAGAAGTCATCCTCAGCCCAGCGAATAATGGTGACCTCGGTCACGATACGGCCCCGACTGTCGGTGAAATACCCCAGGTTCATCCGACCCGCTTTCGGCAACGCCCCCGCGATCTGCCCGCGCAGCCATTCCGCGGCCCCCTCGCCCTGCAGCGTATAGCGCGAGAATCCCGGCATATCGAGCACGCCCGCCCCATCGCGCACGGCCTCGACCTCTTCCTTCACGCGCACCGCCCAGGGGCCATTGCGGTCCCATGTCTCGGTGGCTGCCTCCGAGGTGTCATCCCCGTCCTTGGCAAACCAGTTCGCCCGCTCCCACCCATTATAGGCACCCATCTGGCCGCCATCCGCCAGCAGGCGGTCGTGGTTCGGAGACAGCTTCTTGTCCCGCCCCGCAGGCCACTCGTGATGCGGGAAATGCATCGCGTATTCATGCCCATAGGTCTCCAGCGCCTTGCCCAGACAGTAATCGTGATCCGCATAGTCGGTATAACGACGCGGATCGACGGCCCACATGTCCAGCTCGGTCTCACCGTGCATGATCCACTCGCTGAGGCACTTGCCCGCGCCGCCGCCCTGCGCAATTCCGAAGGTGAACGAATGCCCCTCAAAGGCGTTCTTCACCCCCGGCATCGGGCCGATCATCGGCAACCCGTCGGGCGCATAAGGAATCGGCCCGTTGATATTCCGCCCCACACCTGCCGTGCCCAGCGCAGGCACCCGCTCCATCGCGTCCTCGATGTAGAACTCCAGCCGCTCCAGATCATCCGGGTACAGCTGGAAGGAGAAATCCTCGGGCATCGGATCCTCCGGCGTGACCCAATGTGCCTTGCAGTTGCGCTCGTACGGCCCGAGGTTCAGGCCGTTCTTGTCCTGCCGCAGATAATACGAGATATCCACGTCGCGGATCATGGGCATCTTGTGACCCTTCTCCTTGGTCCACGCCGCCAGCTCGGGGATCTCATCGGTCAGGAAATACTGGTGGCTCATCACCACCATCGGCACGGTGCGCCCGCCGAAGGGCTTGAACATCTCGCCCACACGCTGTGCGTAATAGCCCGCACAGTTCGCGACATACTCACAGCGGATCTCACCCTTCTCGGTCTTCACGATCCACTCGTCGCCATCCCGCTCGATACCCGTAACGGGGCAGAACCGCTCGATCCGCCCGCCCGCGTCGCGCGCACCCTTGGCCAAGGCCTGGGTCAGCTGCGCGGGGTCGATATCGCCATCCAACGGATCCCAAAGCCCCCCCTCCAGATCATGCGTCTCCATGAAGGGATTGTGTTCCTTCAGCTCCTCGGGCGTGCAGATGCCCATCTCCAGCCCCTGGTACCGGCCCATGGAGGCGACCTTCTCGAACTCCATCATCCGGTCCTTGGAATGCGCCAGCCGCAGCGCCCCGGTCACGTGGTAGTTCATCGGATAATCGACGTCCTTCGCCAGCGTCCGGTACATCGACAGCGAATAGCGCTGCATGTTCATCACCGCCCAGGAGCCCGCGAAGTTCGGACAGTTGCCCGCCGCGTGCCAGGTCGACCCGGCGGTCAGCTCGTTCTTCTCCAGCAGCACACAGTCAGTCCAGCCCGCCTTGGCCAGGTGATAGAGCGTCGAGGTGCCGACCACCCCGCCCCCGATGATGACAACCCGCGCCGTTGTTGGAAAATCAGCCATGCCTAGTGCTCCCTATTGGTCGTGTTGCGGAAGATCATCCGCGATGTCGTAATAGTCGCCCTTATCGGCGACGAAGATGTGCTTCTCGGTGGCGATCCCGGTGGACCCATCCAGCGTGCCGGACATGACCGAGACTGCGCCGTTGTCATCCACATGGCGCCAGAACAGCGAGGATCCGCACCGGTTGCAAAAGCCGCGGTGCGCACCGGGCGAGGATTGGTACCACGCCAGCGTGTCGTCCTTGGTGACGTCAAGCTGACCGGGCTGCACCTGTGTCGCCGACACGTAATGCCCGCTGGTCTTGCGGCATTGCCGGCAATGGCAGGCGACCGAATTGCGCAACGGCCCCGTCAGCCTGTAAGTCACGCCCCCACACAAGCAGCTTCCTGACAGCATCACGCTCTCCCCGGCGTAGACGACGTGCCCAGCAACACGCCGTAGATGATAAAACAGCCCGCCAGCACCCGCCGCACCCAGATGTTGAAGACAGCCCCCAGCGCCGCGCGCCCAAGGCCCGCGCCGAGGAGTGTAAACCCGGTGTAGCTCAGCGCGGTAACGGTCAGCGCCGTGGGCACGATCACCACCATCTGCTCCCAGATCGGCACGCCCGGCTGTACGAATTGCGAAAACGCGGCGAGATAGCCCGCCACGCTCTTGGGGTTGATCGTCGCAACCGCCAAAGCGTGCAGATAGATGGACTTCGCAGGCCGGTCGCCCACAACCACGGGGCGCTTGGCCAATATCCAGCCGCGCACGCCGAGGTAGATCAGGAAGCCCGCGCCCACCAGCTTGGCGATGAAGAACCCCGTGGGCGAAGCGGCGATCAGCGCCGTGATCCCCAGCGCCGAGAGCAGCAGGAACAGCGTCGCCTGCGTCAGGATCGCCAGCACGCCCACCATCGCGCGGGGAAACCTCAGGTGCATCCCGTTGGTGATGCAGTTGACCGCATTCGGCCCCGGCGTCGTCACGAAGACCACCCAGAACAGCGCAAATATGGTCCAGGCCTCAAAGCTCATCTAATACACCGGCGGCGCGATGACCCAGATGGCCACGGCAGGTTCGTCGTAGGGATTGGCCCAGCGGAACGCCTCGCCGCGAATGCGGAAGCTGTCGCCAGGGGTGATCGTGTGCGTGGTGCCGCTGATCTCCAGATCGAGCCGCCCCGACACCAGATAGCCCACCTCCTGCGTGGGTCGCGAGACGGCCTCGGTGATCCGGCTCCTCGGCTCGAAGGTGGAATGCACCATCTCGAAATCATCGGTCAGGTCCGGCGAGAGCAACTCCTCGACCAGCCCTGCGACCGTGTTGCCGATCCGCCGCCGCGCGCTGTGGCGCACCACATATCCCGCCTCATGGGCCGGGGCGGCCGCGTGGCGGAACAGGATCGAGACGGACACCTCCAGCGCTTCGGCCATGTGCCGCAGATCGGTGATCGACGGCTCGGATTTGTCCCGCTCCACCTGGCTCAGCCAGCCGACCGAGCGGCCAAGTTTCTCCGCCAGATCGCTCAGCGTCAGCCCGCGCGATTTCCGCAAGGCGCGCAGGTCCGCACCAAGCGTATCGGGGTGAGAGGGCAGGTCGTGGCGCATCTGTTCCGTGAAAAAAACGGTGATTTGTTCACGTTAACGATTCCGGTGAAAAAATCCAGTGGTTTTTCACGGTCGACCAAGGCATCCCCAAGCGCATCGGCGACCCATCGCGCGCCCTGTTAACCGGGCCCATGTCGGTGCAAAACACCGACGCAATACCGACGTTATACCGACGTGAAACCGACGTTAGATTTGCGTTGAAAAACAGGCGTTAACGGGTGATTCGCGGCAGGCGCCGTCAAATCCGCCCAAACACCCCCTCCAGGATGTCCGTCAGCGCCTCGGCATCTGCCGCGCGGAAGGCATCCGGCTGGTCACTGTCGATGTCAAAAACGGCGATCACCTCGCCCGCCCTATTCCGCACCGGCAGCACCAGTTCTGACCGCGTGGAACTGGCGCAGGCAATGTGCCCCGGGAAGGCGTCCACATCGGCGACCCGCTGCACCGCGCCCGTGCGCGCCGCCGCTCCACACACGCCCCGCGAGAACGGAATGACAAGGCACCCGTGCCCGCCCTGATACGGCCCGATCTTCAGCACCTCCGGCTCCGTCACGCGATAGAACCCCGTCCAGTCGAACCGGTCGTCGGCATGATGCACCTCGCAGACCACCGTGGCCATAAGCGCCACCGCATCCGTCTCCCCCTCCGTCAGCGCCGCGATGGTCTTGCGCAGGTGGTCATAGTCCGCGGTCATGCCCGCTCGATCGCAATGGCCGTGCCCTCGCCGCCGCCAATACAAATCGCCGCGACCCCACGTTTCACATCGCGTTTTTCCATTGCATTCAAGAGGGTTACGATGATCCGCGCGCCGGACGCCCCAATCGGGTGGCCCAATGCACAAGCCCCCCCATTCACATTGACGATCTCATGATCGAGCCCCATCTCCCGCATGAAGGCTAGCGGCACCACCGCAAAGGCTTCGTTCACCTCCCACAGATCGACACTGGATTTCTCCCAGCCAATCCGCTCCAGCAGCTTCTGAGCGGCAGGCACGGGTGCTGTCGTGAACAGCCCCGGCGCCTGCGCATGGCTGGCGTGCCCCACCACCCGTGCCCTGACCCGCAAACCCTGCGCCTCTGCAGCCTGCTCCGACGCCAGAACCAGCGCCGCCGCCCCATCCGAGATCGACGAGGAATTCGCCGCCGTGACCGTCCCCCCCTCCCGGAACGCAGGCTTCAGATGCGGGATCTTGTCGGGCCGAGCCGCGCCCGGTTGCTCGTCCGCCGCCACAGTCACGGCCCCCTTGCGCGACGTGACCTCCACCGGGGCGATCTCACCCTCAAACGCGCCCGTCTTCTGCGCGTCCAACGCACGCGACAGAGACGCCAGCGCATAGCCGTCCTGAACGTCTCGCGTGAACTGATAGCTCTCCGCGCAATCCTCCGCAAAGGTGCCCATGAGCCGCCCCTTGTCATAGGCGTCCTCAAGCCCGTCGAGGAACATATGGTCGATCACCTTGCCATGACCGAGCCGTGCTCCGCCGCGCATTTTTTCCAGCAAATACGGGGCGTTGGTCATGCTCTCCATACCGCCCGCAACCATCACGTCGGTCTGCCCCAGCGCGATCTGATCCTGCGCCATCATCGCCGCCTTCATGCCAGAACCGCACATCTTGTTCAGCGTGGTGGCCGGGATCTCCTCGCCCAATCCGGCCTTGAACCCCGCCTGCCGCGCCGGCGCCTGTCCCTGCCCCGCCGGCAGCACGCAGCCCATCAACACCTCCTGCACGGTCGTCGACCCGGCATCGTCCATCGCCGCCCTAATCGCGACTCCACCAAGTTCCGCCGCCTGCAGCCCGGAGAAGGTCCCCTGAAAGCCGCCCATCGCCGTTCTGGCCGCTCCCGCGATCACCACGTTGCGCATGATTTGGATCCCCCGATGCCTAACAGATTCGTAACACTTGCAGATTAGGAACGCTGCGAAAGAGTAGTGAGGCCATTTAATGCAACTCTCAACCAAAACAGAAGAGCAGTTGCGCATCGTGTCGGTTCGCGAAGAACGGATAGATGCCGCCGTTGCGCTGGAATTCAAGGATGCGATGCGGGTCCAGACCGAGGATGGGCCGCACACGGTCGTGCTGGACCTCAGCGAGGTGCAGTTCATTGATTCCAGCGGTCTCGGGGCGATTGTGGCTTCCATGAAGACCCTTGGCGCAGAACGAAAAATGGCGCTTGCTGGTCTGACGCCGACCGTAGAGCGGGTGTTCCAGCTGACCCGCATGGACTCGGTCTTCAGCGTCTTCTCCACAGTGGATGGTGCCCTGGCGGAACTGCGCTAACCCTAATGATGTCGCTCGAAAAGGCCGCACCGATGCCGATCTTGCCACCCTTCACGGTCTCCATCTCCAGCAGCGAGATGGCGGTGCGCGATGCCCTGAAGCAGGTGCTGACCGCCCTCGACCCGCTGGAGCTCGGAGTGGAAGAAGCAGGTACGGTCGAACTGGTTCTCGCGGAAGCTCTCAACAACGTGGTCGAGCATGCTTATCCGGAAGCAGAGGGGACGATCTCAATCGCTTGCGCTCACAAGCTTGACGGGCTGCACCTGCGGATCGTCGACGAGGGCGAAGCAATGCCAGATGGGACCACGCCGCTGGGTCAGCTTGCGTCGCTCGATGTGGATTTCGAGGATCTGCCCGAGGGCGGCTTTGGCTGGTTCCTCATTCGGGATCTGGCCAAGGACGTGCTCTATCGCCGTGTCGGGTCGGAAAACCAGCTCTCCATGCGGCTCGCCGTGGCGCTGCAACCCGATGGCCCGCGTCACTGAGTGACCCACGAGGCCTTAATTCCTCCCCATTCTTTCCCGAAAGCGCCCGGATACGATCATATTGACGCCTTGATCGACGCGCATAACGGTGGGGTAGCTGCATATAGCTTCCCTCGGCGCCGCGCGTAATAGCCCCCACCCAGTGCGTGGCGTCGAGGACTTCTCCCAAAAAACACGGCAGAGAATGCGCGCCATGGACTTTGGCGCTGGTCCCATTAGGTTGCGCAAAACCGGTTCAGAGAGGCCCCCCATGCGCGACTTCCATTTCCCCGGGCGCTCGCCCGTTCTTGCCACCAACGGAATGTGTGCGACCTCGCATCCCCTGGGCGCAAAAACAGCGATCGACATCCTCGAACGTGGCGGCAACGCGATGGATGCGGCAATTGCAGGCGCTCTTATCCTGGGCATCTGCGAACCCCAGATGACCGGGATTGGCGGAGATTGTTTCGTCCTTTGGCACCATGGCGATGGTGACGTTCAAGCCTTGAACGGATCGGGCCGCGCACCCGCTGCGTTGGATGCCGCGCAACTGCGCGCAGAGGGCGAAACGGTTGTGCCGATCCAAAGCCCACACGCCGTCACCATCCCCGGCGCAATCGATACCTTTTGCCACCTGTCTGAAACTGTTGGGAAAATCGGTCTGGATGCGCTTCTGGGACCGACCATCACCGCGGCCGAAAAGGGTATACCCGTCGCACCGCGCGCTGCCTTTGATTGGCATAATGACGCATGGGTGCTGCAAGGAAAGGCGCGTGATGTCTACCTGCTCAACGGGCAGGTCCCGCAAGTGGGCCAGATGTTCCGCGCACCGCAGCAAGCCGAGGTCCTGCGCCGCGTCGCCGCCGCTGGCCGCGACGGGTTCTACGCCGGCGAGGTCGCCGAGGACATGGTCCGCACACTCAATGCGCTTGGCGGCCACCACACGATGACCGATTTTGCCGAAACGTCCTGTACCCCGACGACACCGATTGCCGGCGCCTACAAGGACATCGAAATCGTCGAGCATCCGCCGAACGGTCATGGCGCCACTGCGCTGCTGATGCTCAACATTCTTGCCCACTTCGACATCGCGAGCATGGATCCGGTTGGCACCCAGCGCGCGCACATCGAAGCGGAAGCGGCCAAACTGGCCTACGACACCCGCAACCGGTTCTTGGGGGATGCCGACTATACCACGCGGCTTGACCATATGCTGAGCATGGACACCGCAAAGGCCTTGGCAGGCCTGATCGATCCGCGTAAGGCGATGCCCGAGGCCACATCCATCTCGGAGAACATCCACAAGGACACGATCTACATCACCACCGTTGACCGCGATGGGATGTCGGTTTCTCTGATCTATTCCATTTTCAATGGCTTCGGCTCGGGTATCGCCTCTGAGAAGTTTGGCATCCTGCTGCAAAACCGCGGATCGGGCTTCACTCTGGAAGAAGGCCATCCCAATGAGTTGAAGGGTGGAAAGCGCCCGATGCACACCATCATCCCGGGGATGGTACGTCGGAATGGCAAGGTCGTTATGCCCTTTGGCGTGATGGGCGGCGCATATCAGCCCAACGGTCACGCCCGCCTTGCCTCGAACATCGCCGACTTCGGGCTGGACCCGCAGGCCGCCATCGACCTGCCCCGCGCATTCTCGGATCGCGGCGATATGAAGGTCGAGAAGGGTTATTCAGATAAAGTCCGCCAGGAATTGTCAGACCTGGGTCATGCCGTAAGCGTCCCGGAGACGCCGATTGGTGGCGCTCAAGCGATCCTCATCCGCGACGATGGTGTGCTCGAGGGGGCCAGCGACCCCCGCAAGGACGGTTGCGCGCTCGGGTATTGACCAGCAGGTAGGGTGGGCTTTCAGGCCACCCCCGGCTTCAGTTCAGTTGGAAGTGCAGCGGATAGGTGCCGTTCTGGAACGGGCCGAAGAGATCCGGTATGTCCGGGTGATCCACCGGCTCACCAGAGTAATCCGCAATCAGATTCTGCTCAGACACATAAGCCACGTAGTAGCTCTGCTCATTCTCGGCAAGCAGGTGATAGTAGGGCTGTTCCTTGTCGGGACGACTGTCTTCGGGGATCGCCTCGTACCATTCTTCGGTATTTGCGAACTCGGGATCGACGTCAAAGATCACCCCACGGAAGGGGTGTTTCTTATGTCGGACAACCTGTCCGAGGTGGTATTTGGCACGCGTACTTAACATCACAAACAAGTCCCTTACCGGTCGAGCCTAAACGGTTCAAGTGCGATTTGTCCAATCACAGCCTGCATATCTTGCGAAACAGTTTGTGAAGCCTTTGCCGACAGTGGGGGCACCATGCTGCCGGTGGCAAATTTCAGCAGGGATGATCAAAAACAGTGCGTTTTGGGCCGTGTCCTCCAAAACGTGATTCCCCCTGCAGTGCTTTTCGGTTAAGCTGTGGAAAAACATAAAAAGAGAAGCGAGAGGCAGATGAGCAGAACTCTTCGCGCTTTGGCATTGGTTGTGTTGGTGGCTTCCTGCGGTGGTGGCCAGGGCACGGCACCGCGGCATCTTGATGACGCGTGCAGAATCGCCGATGAGCGCCCTGAATATATCAAAGCGTTTCAGCGCACAGAGCGAAAATGGGGCGTCCCGGTACACGTCCAGATGGCAACCATGCATCAGGAGAGCAAGTTCATCTCCAATGCGCGGACCCCCTATCGCTATGCACTCGGCGTCATTCCCATGGGACGCGTCTCCAGCGCCTATGGCTACGCCCAGGCGCTCGATGGCACGTGGGACGACTACAAGAGAGCTACCGGCAAACGCTTTGCCCGGCGCGACCGTATCCGCGATGCCTCTGATTTCATGGGCTGGTATATGGTCACCAGCCGCTCCAAGAACGGCATCCCGCTGCACGACGCGCGCAATCAATACCTGGCCTATCACGAAGGACATGCGGGCTATGCGCGGGGCAGCTACAACCGCAAGTCCTGGTTGCTCAACGTTGCCAACAAGGTCGATGCGCGCGCGGATGTCTACCAGGCCCAGCTTGCGACCTGTCGACTTCGCTAAACCGCTCAGCGCTCCTGTTCGCGCAGCGCGACACCCGGATCAAACAGGGTGTTGCGCAAACTCACACCGGTCTCGAACGCGCCAAGTGCCACGGTGGTCTGCCCGCCATTTGCGTCGTTGATCACCCACTGGCGCAGCTGCACCGGATTGTCGGTAAAGCTCATCTGAATGGTGCCGTATTCCGCGTTTTTGGGGTCCTGCGCGGTCACAATCGTGGCCGTGCCGTCAAAGTCGTGCCCGACCACCATCCGCGCCTGTCCCAGATTCACCTGCCGCGCCAGGATCAATGACAGCGGCGTGCGGCTGAGAGGGTAGGTCTCGGGCGGCTGGTTCGACTTCTTGTCAATGATCACCACCGCATTGGCACTGGCCAGCACCAGCGCTTGTTCGGGCGGGTCGTACTCGAACCGCATCTTTCCGGGTCGGCTGATATAGAGCGTGCCCGTGCTGATCGAGCCATCATCGTTGATCTGAGTGAATTCGCCCTGTGCCGTCTTCAGACTGTTGAGATAGGCGGAGATCTCGTTCAGAGACAGTTTTTCAGCCACCGCCGTGCCTGCCGCAAAGAGGCTCAGAAACAAGGCCGCAATGGCCGGGACCAGACGTGTCATCAAGTGCTCCTCGCGCGTTCGATGTCCTACCCGACATAGGTCGGCGTGGGCTGATATGCGATAGCAGCGGCGACACGCCGGTCCAAATCGCTTTAATCAGGCAGGTAACGCGCCAGCGTCAGCCTTGTTCCGGAACGAGGATTTCGCGCTTGCCCACATGGTTGGCGGCGGAGACCAGACCCTGCTCTTCCATCTGCTCCACAAGCCGCGCGGCCTTGTTGTAGCCAATGGCGAGTTTCCGCTGAATATAGCTGGTCGAGCATTTGCGGTCGTTGATCACCACCTGCACCGCCTGATCATATAGCGCGTCTTCGCCGTCGGTATTGCCACCCAAGCCGAGTACCAGATCGATATCGCTTTCCTTGTCATCGGACGGCCCCTCAACCACGCCCGACACATAGTCCGGCTCGCCGTAGGCCTTGAGGTGGTTCACGATTTCCTCAACCTCTTCATCCGACACAAACGGTCCGTGACAGCGGGTGATCTTGGCGCCACCGGCCATATAGAGCATGTCACCCATGCCCAGAAGCTGCTCGGCGCCCATCTCGCCCAGGATGGTGCGGCTGTCGATTTTCGAGGTCACCTGGAAGGAAATCCGCGTGGGGAAGTTCGCCTTGATCGTGCCGGTGATCACATCGACCGACGGGCGCTGCGTGGCCATTATCAGGTGGATTCCGCTCGCCCGCGCCATCTGTGCCAGACGCTGGATGCAGGCCTCGATCTCTTTGCCCGCGACCATCATCAGGTCGGCCATCTCATCGACGACCACCACGATGTAAGGCAGCGCCTCGGGTGTGTTCTCTTCCGTCTCAAAGACCGGTTCACCCGTCTCGTCATCAAAGCCGGTCTGCACAGTGCGGGTGAACATCTCACCCTTGGCCAGCGCCTCGCGCACGCGCCCGTTGAACCCTTCGATGTTGCGCACGCCCATCTTGGACATCTTGCGATAGCGCTCTTCCATCTCGCCCACGACCCATTTCAGCGCGACAACCGCCTTCTTCGGGTCAGTCACAACGGGCGAAAGCAGATGCGGGATGCCGTCATAGACGCTGAGCTCCAGCATCTTGGGGTCGATCATGATCATCCGGCACTCTTCCGGGGTCAGCTTGTAGAGCAGGCTGAGGATCATGGTGTTGATCGCCACCGATTTACCCGAGCCGGTCGTCCCCGCGATCAGCAAGTGGGGCATCTTGGCCAGATTGGCGACCACCGGGTCCCCGCCGATGTCCTTGCCCAAAGCCAGCGGCAGGCGCTGGTTGCTGTCTCCAAAGTCGCGGGCCGAAAGGATCTCGCGCAGCACCACCTTTTCGCGGCTGTCGTTGGGCAGTTCGATGCCGATCACCGAGCGCCCGGGCACGGTTGAGACCCGCGCCGACAGGGCCGCCATGGACCGCGCAATGTCATCCGCCAGCCCGATCACGCGAGAAGCTTTGAGGCCCGGTGCCGGTTCCAGCTCATACATGGTCACAACAGGACCCGGGCGGACGGCGACGATCTCGCCCTTGACCCCGTAGTCATCCAGCACCGATTCCAACATGCGCGCGTTTTCTTCCAGTGCCTCATCGCTGAGTTGCAGCCGCGGCACGTTGACCGGATTTTCCAGCAGGCTAAGCGGCGGCAGCTCAAAACCCGGGTGCGTGTCATCGAATGACAGTTTGGGCTGCGCCTCCGCCTGCGCGCGCGTCGAGGGCTGCACGGGTTTACGCGTGGGCTGCTGTACCACGCGGCGCGGCTCTGCCACCGGGACCGAAGGCGCTTCGACCATGGGCTCCGCAAGAGGAGGTTCGCCGAAGTCCATCTCCTGCGGAGCAGGCGGGATTGCAGGGGCGTGCTCGGCGGTCAGAGGCGGCTCGACCCGCGCGCCACTGGTGTCAAGCACCAGCGCATCCGGGCCTCGCCCCCGGCCACTGGTCAGCGGCGCTGTCACCGGTGTCTGCACCGCTTTGCTGGTGCGCGCGCGGGACTTGATCACATCGGCAATCCGCGCTTTGATCCGATCTTCACCAGGCACGTCATCCACGTCCACGGCCATGTCGCTCTCAACCAATTCCGGCTCGGGCATTGCGTCCGCCCGCTTGATCAGGCCTGGCATGCGCGAGAAAAGGCCAACCTTGTGTTCTTGCCGGAGCTCTTGGAACGCGGGAACGCCCTCTGCCGGTGCGACTTCGGTATGCACGGCCTCTTCGGCGATTCGGGCGGCCCGCGCTTCGCGGGCCTCGGCGCGGCGCTCGGCATGGCGGGTGGAAATCGCGTGTGCCGTGGCCAACGCACCGCTCGCTCCCCGACCCAGAAGCGCCATCAGCCCCGCATAAAGCATCACGACGCCAACCAGCAGGAATCGCCCTAGGCGCATCAGCTCGGGCTTGGTGAACCCCGTGACGAAGGCTCCGAAGGCCAGGATCCCAATCGCCATCAGGACGGACATCAGCTTGACGGTGAAGGTGGAGCCAATGGGCAGCAGCGTCAGCAGAAAACCCATGACCGTGTCGCCAAAGAGGCCGCCGAGGCCGAAGCTGTGCGTATCGAGCCAGTTGCCATCCGGCGAGAGGGTTGCCGCATAGATCGACCCCAGCGCGATCGCGATAGGTGCAAAAATCAGCCGCCCAATCGCCCGCTCCGACCCCTGATGCAGCGCAAACCGCACACCCCAGGCGACCAGCACAAGACCGATGCCCCAGGCCCCCCAGCCCACGATCATAAAGAGCGGGGCGGCCAGCGACGCCCCTGGCCGCCCCATCCAGTTCTGCACCGGCGCGTCAGTGGACACCATCCAGTTGGGATCATCCGGGGTGTAGGAGGCGATCATCGCGCAGGCCATGCACCCCAGCACGATCAGGACCAGCCCCAGAAGCTCCTTGCCACGTTTCTCAACCGCCTCCGCCATGGAGCTGTCCAGGAGTGGGTCGCGCCCGCGTGTCTGATATGCCATGCTCTGATCCCTCGTTATCTACTGCGCGTAGAGGCAGTCGCGGATCAATTCGATCCCGCGTTCCGTCTCCGCTTTTGGGGCCACCATCGCGACCCTGATGTATCCTTGCCCCGGGTTGCTGCCGTCCCAATCCTGCGCAAGATAGCCGCCGGGCAGCACCCGCACACCGGTTTCGCGCCAAAGCTTCACCGCCGCGGCTTCATCGTTCTCGACCGGAAGCCACAGGAAAAACCCCGCTTCGGGGCTCGCATAGCCCGGCACGTTGCCCAGGATGCGGTCGGCCAGCTCGTATTTCTCCACATAGAGCGCGCGGTTCTCTTCCACATGCGCCTCGTCATTCCAGACGGCGGCAGCAGCAGCCTGCAAGGGCTGCGGCAGAGGCGTGCCTGCAAAGTTGCGCAACTGCTGGATTTCACGGACGTTCTCCGCCCCGCTCGCCACGAAGCCCGAACGCAGCCCCGGCAGATTCGACCGTTTGGAGAGCGAATGAAAGATCACCACACGGTTGAGGTCGACCCCCTGTTCGTACGCCACCTGTTGTGCGCCGACAGGCGGCGTATCTCTATAGATCTCGGAATAGCACTCATCTGCGAAAATCTTGAAGTCATACTTCTCGGCCAGAGCAAGCAGCTCCTGCCAGTACTCCCGTGTCGCCACGGCCCCTTGCGGATTTGCGGGCGAGCAGATGTAGGCTGCCGTCGTCCGGTTCAGTAGGTCGTCCGACAGGCTTGCGAAATCGGGCAGATGGCCGTTTTCACGAGTGGCGGGCACCATGATCGGGTCCGCATCCACCGAGAGCGCTGCGATCATATAGACCTGATAGAAGGGGTTCGGCATCAGGACCGCCGGACGCTGGCCGCCTTTTGTCTCCGGGCACAGCGCCATAACCGCGTTGTAGAGCCCCTCGCGGGTGCCGTTCAGCGTCATGGCGTGGCGGTCCGGGTCAAGCGGCACACCATAGCGACGCTGTACAAACCCGGTGATTGCCGCCCGTAAGTCCGGCGTGCCATCGTTTGGCGGATAATTGTTAAAACCGCCCGCATTCTCGGCAATCACGTCCATGACCCAGGCCGGAAACGCATGTTTCGGCTCCCCTATGGTCATGTGAATGGTCGGCCCGCCGCCCTCAGATATGTCAAGCAATGCGCGCAGGCGCGGCCAAGCATGTGCCGGAAGGTTCGAAAACCGCTCAGGATACACCATTAAACTGCCTCAGATCGGGATCGTTCGCGTCCCGTTTCCCTCAAACTACCGAAGGGCGCCGCCGCCGTCCACAAAAACGCGCGGCTTTGTTGGAGTTTGTGACTTTTAGGCCAACGCCGCCTCGGCTGCTGCACCAAGCCGCAGAAGGGCCGCTTCACTGTCCGGTGGTGCCATCATCATCACGCCACAGCTGGGCACGCCTGTGAGGAGCGTCAGAGCACACCCCCCCATGAGATTGCCGATGCGTGTGTTGCGCAGGGTCAGCAGGTTTTCCCGCACATAGTAGTCATGATCCGTGTTCAGACGCTCCAATTTCGGCGGCAGAATCGCCGCGGTGGGCAACAACACCGCATCATAGGCGCATGTCGCCCGATGATAAGCTGCGCGGACAGCATCAAGTGCCGCCCAGGCGGCCACATAGTCGGGTCCGGAATAGGTTTTACCCAGCCTGAACCGCTCCAGGACTTCGCTGTACATGGCCTGAGGGTTGGCTTCGATGACGTCGCGCCACAGGCCGTAAGCCTCTGATGTATAGAGGCAACTGGCGTGATCCATCGCAGTTCCGATCTTGGGAATCTCAATGTGCTCGACAGATGCTCCCGCAGTGGTGAACTTCAAAAGCGCCTGCTGGAAGGCCTCCATCGGTTCATCGCGCAGATCGTCAAGCGCGATGGTGTTGAGCACGGCGAACCGTTTGCCCTGAAGGCTTGCGCCGCTCAAGTCCGGCGCCGGGCGCCCCTCCATCACCGCCAGCAGGAGGGCCGCGTCCTCGACAGACCGACACAGCGGGCCAACCGTGTCGAATTTCAGAGCCAGAGGCACCACCCCTTCAAGGCTCAGCCGTCCGGAGGTGGTCTTCAATCCGACAAGGTCGTTCCATGCCGAGGGGATCCGCACCGACCCGCCCGTGTCCGACCCGATGCCTGCTGCGGCAAGGCCAAAAGCAACCGAGGCGGCAGCACCCGACGATGACCCGCCCGGCACGGCCTCAGCGTCATTGACACACGGCGGCGTGCCGGTATTGGGGTTGTAGCCAAGCCCGGAAAAGGCGAGCTCGGACATATGGGTCTTGCCGAGGCAAACGAGCCCCGCCGCCGTGGCATTGGAGAGCACGCGCGCATCGGCGTCCGGAATCCGACCCTCCAGCAGTTTGGATCCCGCTTCCGTGACCACACCGGCTGTGTCGAAAAGATCCTTCCAGCTGATCGGCACCCCATCGAGCGGCGACAACCGTTGACCAGAAGCGGCCCGCGCGGCAGCGGCTTGTGCTTCGGCCAGCGCGCGTTCAGGCGTCACACGCGCATAGATGCGGTCTTTCAGATCATGCGCGTCGATGGCGTCGAGATACGTCTGCGCAAGCGCCAAAGGATCTATCTCTCCCGCTCCGATCCCGCGCCCCAAATCCGCCGCCGTCATCACCAACCATGCCTGCATCTCGATCTCCCGCTCTGCCGGGCGCGACGGTAGCGACGCAAGCGCGCATGGACAATCCCCCGCGCAGCCCCCTATTGAGACCTATGAGCTTTGACAGTGATATCGTGATCGTCGGCGGTGGCCTGAATGGACCGGCGCTTGCACTGGCGTTGGCCTCCGTCGGGCAGAGTGTCACAGTGATCGACGCCCTCCCGGTCAAGACCCGCAAGAACGCGGCATTTGATGGCCGCTCCTATGCGCTGGCACTCACCTCTACGCGCCTTTTCAAGGCCTTGGGTGTCTGGGATGCACTGGACGACGTGGCGCAGCCGATGCTGGATATCAAGGTTAGCGACGGGCGGGCAGGTGAAGGGCCCGCGCCCTTTTTCATGCATTTCGATCACGCCGAAATCGAAGAGGGCCCAATGGGCTACATGGTTGAAGACAGGCACCTGCGGCCAGCGTTGCTGGATGCGGTCAAGACCACCAAAACCATCAAGCAGATCAGCGGAGACGCGGTGACCGCGCAGACTGTGGAGGCAAGCGGCGTGCGGGTCACTCTTGCGTCGGGCACTGACGTCCGAGCCCGGCTGCTGGTTGGCTGCGACGGACGCGGCTCCGGGACCGCACATCGGGCGGGCATTTCGCGCATCGGCTGGGACTATGGACAGACGGCGCTGGTCTGCGCGTTGAATCACACACAGCCGCACCAGGGTGTTGCGCATCAGTTCTTTATGCCGCCGGGGCCGCTGGCGATCTTGCCGCTGACCGGCAACCGCTCGTCCATTGTCTGGAGTGAGACCGCAGAAAACGCGCAAGCCATCAATGCGCTGCCCGATGCGGAGTATCTCGATGTTCTGCGGCCACGCTTCGGCAGTTTCCTTGGTGATATCTCGCTGGCTGGGGGCCGTTTTACCTACCCGCTGTCCTTGTCGCTGGCCAATACGCTGATAGCCCCGCGTGTCGCTCTGGTAGGCGACGCGGCGCACGGGATTCACCCGATTGCAGGACAAGGGTTGAATGCTGGCATTCGCGATATCGCTGCCTTGGCGGACGTGATCACTGACGCTGCCCGGCGCGGCGAAGATGTTGGCTCCGCCCCGATCCTCGGTCGCTATCAGCAATGGCGCAGGTTCGACAACACCACGCTTGCACTTGCAACCGATGCGTTCAACAGGCTGTTCTCAAATGATAACTCCCTGGTGCGCAGCGTGCGCGATCTCGGAATGGGTTTGATTGCGCGGACGCCACGGTTGCGCCGCGGCTTCATTCGGGAAGCTGCCGGGCTGACCGGAGATCTGCCGCGCCTGTTGCAAGGCAAACCGCTTTAGGGCCGTCCTCCAGATCCTGAAAACCACTGAGACGCCGTCCACCAAAGCTGCAAGTGAGGGGTGACCTGCTCTAGTCGAGCACCCGCGCTTCGTCCTCCAGCATAACCGGGATCCCATTTCGGATGGGATAGGCCAGATTTGCCGTGGTCGAGATCAGCTCCTGCCGCTCCGCATCATACTGCAAAACCGTCTGGCTGCGCGGGCAGATCAGCGCCTCCAACATGCGCCGGTCGAACTCCGGTGGGATATCTGTCATTGGATCATCTCGCTTTCGCTGCCGCCACGCAGCTGGTACTCGATCAAGGTGATCAAGGTCTCCCGACGGGTCGGCAACGACGGCGCCTCCAGCAACGCCTGCTTGTCCTCCGGGTCGAACTCCAGCATCATCGACAGCGAATTGATCAGCAATTCGTCATCCGCTTCTTTCAACGTATCCCAGTCCGCAGAAAGCTGCCGGGCGTCAAAATACCGGCCCAGTAGCGCCATGAACTCCGAACGGTCAAAGCAACTGTCCTTCTCTTCCGGCCCCAGGTCCCGGTCGAACCCATCCCATTTGACGTCACAGCGTCGGTACGGCGTGAACCCCTGTACCTCCTGCACCACACGGAAACGGGACGTCCCCCCGAGGGTGATCAGATACCGGCCATCCTCGGTCTCGGAGAATTGCATGATGCGGCCCGCGCAGCCGATGGAATGCAGCCCGTTGCCGCCGCGCCCGGGGACTTCGTTGGGCTGAATCATTCCAATCAGGCGCGTGGGCGTTTTCAGGGCATCTTCCAGCATCTGCAGATAGCGCGGTTCAAAAATATGCAGAGGCAGGCGAGCCCGCGGCAGCAACAGAGCACCGGGAAGCGGGAAAATCGCAATGGTATCGGGAAGCTCTGCGGCTTTAATCATAACGAACCACCTAGCCCGGTGGTGGCCTCAGGCAAATATCATCGAACTCAGCTTGCGGCGTCCGTTCAGGACAATCGGGTCATTGGGCTTCAACGCCTCAAAAATGGTGAAAAGCTGTGCCTTTGCAGCACCTTCATTCCACTCCCGGTCGCGCCGGAACAACTCCAGAAGGGCTGCTACTGCCCCTTCCACATCGCCGCTTGCGTGCATGGCAAGCGCCAGATCGAAGCGCGCCTGATGATCGTCGGGGCGGGCTTCCACTGCGGCCTTCAGTTCATCAAGCGGTCCGGCCTTTTCCGCCTGCCGCGCCAGTTCAAGCTGCGCATGCGCCGCCTCCAGCTCCGCTGAAGCCGATATCTCGGCTGGTGCACCATTAAGGATCGCCTCGGCCTGATCAAGTTGGTCCATGGCGATATGCGCACGCACCATGCCGCCATAGGCGCCCGCATGGTTTGGATCTTCCCCAAGGATCGCGGCAAAGGTCTGCGCCGCATCGGTCGCTGCCCCTTCGGCCAACATCTCTTCGGCCGCCGCGACCGCTTCATCGAGGCTATCGCCCGGCGCTTCACCACCAGCGGCCTTCACAACCCGGTCGATGAACGCCTTGATCTCGGACTGCGGCACAGCGCCCTGAAATCCATCCACCGGCTGCCCCTTGGAAAAGGCATAGACGGTTGGGATCGACTGGATTTGCAGCTGACCGGCAATCATCTGCGCCTCGTCCACATTGACCTTCACCATCCGGACCGCGCCCTTCGCAGCCCGCACGGCCTCTTCCAGCTGGGGTCCAAGCGTTTTGCAAGGACCGCACCAGGGCGCCCAGAAATCGACGATCACCGGCACGGTCTGCGATGCCTCGACCACATCCGCCATGAAGGTCGCTTCGGTCGAGTCCTTGATCAGATCGGCATCGGTCGGGGTGGCGCTCAGGTTCAGATCCATCATCTTTTGTCCTTCCGGGTTGCGTCAGGGGTTATATGGGAGGTGGGTCGCCAATTCAAAGGTCAAAACTGGCGAAGACGGGCGCGTGGTCGCTTGGTTTTTCCCAGCCCCGGGCATCGCGCATGATCCGGCTGGAATGGGCGGCGGTCGCGATGTCGGGGCTGGCCCAGATGTGATCCAGTCTGCGCCCCTTGTCAGCGGCATCCCAATCCCGCGCGCGATAGGACCACCAGCTGTAAAGACGGCCGTCCGGGATATCCTTGCGTGTGACGTCGATCCAGCCACCCGCCTCCTGCGTGTCGCCCAGATGCTCCACCTCCACCGGCGTGTGGCTGACAACCTTCAGCAGCTTCTTGTGGTCCCACACGTCGTCTTCGCGCGGAGCAATGTTCAGATCACCGACGAGAATCGCTTTCCGAGGCCGGTTGTCGCGAAACCAGTCTCTCATATCGGTGAGATAGTCGAGTTTCTGACCGAACTTCTCGTTCACGGCGCGGTCGGGCACATCGCCACCGGCAGGCACATAAAAGTTGTGAACGATCAATCCATTATCCAGCTGCCCGGCAATATGTCGGGCATGGCCCAGGCTTGCGAAATCATGTGAGCCCACTTCCTGCATCGGCTGTTTCGACAGGATCGCGACGCCGTTGTAGCCCTTCTGTCCGCGGGCCACGACATGCCCATATCCGGCCTCGGCGAAGGCCTCGAGCGGCATCTTGTCGACCGGACTTTTGCACTCCTGCAGGCACAGGATGTCCGGGCCTTCCTCGAAGAGCAGTTTCAGCACAAGATCGGAGCGCAACCGCACCGAATTGATGTTCCAGGTCGCCAGGGTCAAACTCATATGCACGCTCCCACCAGATGTGGCGGCACACTAGCCCGTCCACCGCGGCACCGCCATGCCGAAACATGACCATCCCGCCCAGGTTCGATCCCGAAGCGATGCGCAAAAAAAGACCGGGCACAAGGCCCGGCCAAGTCCAACAGGGAGGTTGCATGTCATAACCCGGACATGCACGGGATTCTGAGAGGCGTGAATGACTTCGCCTGTCATCCATATAAGCGTAAATTGGTTAATAAAAACCCAACGCCTCACGCCATAAGACGATATCCGCCTGATTCTGTCACAAGAAGACGTGCATTGGACGGGTCCGGTTCGATTTTCTGCCGCAACCGATAGATATGCGTCTCCAGCGTATGGGTCGTGACGCCAGCGTTGTACCCCCAAACCTCATGCAGCAGCACGTCGCGGGGGACAACGCCATCGGTCGAGCGATAGAGAAACTTGAGGATGTTCGTCTCTTTCTCGGTCAGGCGGACCTTTTTGTCATCCTCGGTCACCAGCATCTTCATCGACGGCTTGAATGTATAGTGCCCGAGTTGGAACACGGCGTCTTCCGATTGCTCATGCTGGCGCAGCTGTGCACGGATGCGCGCCAGAAGGACGGGAAACTTGAACGGTTTGCTCACATAGTCGTTGGCGCCCGCATCAAGACCAAGGATCGTATCCGCGTCGCTGTCATGGCCGGTCAGCATCAGAATCGGGCTCTTGACGCCCTGCTTGCGCATCAAGCGGCACAGCTCGCGGCCATCCGTGTCGGGCAGACCGACATCAAGGATCACCAGATCGTAGAGCGCCTCCTTGGCACGCACCATCGCATCAGCGCCGTTCGCGGCCTCAAAGACATCGAAATCCTCCGTCATGATCAGCTGTTCGCTCAGCGCTTCGCGCAGATCATCATCGTCGTCGACCAGCAGTATCTTCTTCAGTTGCGGCATGCGTTGTCTCCCTTGAGTGCCACAGAAATGTGTCCTACTGCGTGATCTCGCAAGCTTCAGGCAATTTCTCTCACGCGCTCGTGTTGCTGGCCCGGTGAAATGTTTCAGTTTTGTCCGAATTGGCCTAGATCACCCGCCAAAAATGCAGGCATTGTAACATCATGACCTTGGGGCCGAACATCACGGAACAGCTGGCACGGGCGCGGGCGGACCTGCGAATGGGTGTCCCGGTTGTACTGGAGAGCGAACAGTCCGCGCTGATCTCGGCCGCCGAAACGCTGACTGCGGAGCGGCTGGATCTGCTCCAGAAGATGCCCGGCGTCAGCGTAATCGCCATCACCGCACGGCGCGCGGAGACGCTGAAGGCCCGCGTCTATGATGGCGATCTGGCACGGGTCCTTGTATCTGAGGACGCCAGCCTTGGCTGGGTGCGCGGCATTGCGGATCCGTCGGGCGATCTCATGACACCCATGAAAGGCCCCCTCGCCTGTGCGCGCGGCGGCGATGCGCGCGCGCACAGGGCCGCGCTCCGCCTGACAAAATCCGCGCGGCTTCTGCCCGCCGCGGTCGTAACACCTCTGGACAATCCGCTGCAGTTTGCAAGCGAACAGGGTCTGACACATCTTCTGCTACGCGACGCCGAAGCTCACCTGGCGGAACGCAGCCCGCTGCAGCAGGTCGTACATGCGCGCCTTCCAATGGAAGTCTCCGAAGCGGGCCGTCTGCATGTCTTTCGCCCGGAAGATGGTGGAGAAGAGCACTATGCCATCGAGATCGGCTGCCCAGATCGAGCCAAACCCGTGCTTGCGCGTCTGCATTCGGCTTGTTTCACAGGAGACCTCATGGGCTCGCTGAAATGCGATTGCGGGCCACAGCTGCGCGCGGCGCTCGCACAAATGGGGCAGGCGGGCGCGGGCGTCTTGCTTTACATGAATCAGGAAGGGCGCGGGATCGGTCTTGCCAACAAGATGCGCGCCTATTCTCTGCAGGATCAGGGCTATGACACGGTGGAGGCCAATCATCGGCTCGGGTTCGAGGACGATGAGCGGGACTTCCGGCTCGGCTCCGATATCCTGACCTCACTGGGGTTCTCGAGTGTCCGCTTGCTGACGAACAATCCGCGCAAAGTCCAGATGATGAGCGCAAGCGGGATCGAGGTGACCGAACGTGTGCCGTTGGCGGTTGGCGAAAATCGCCACAATGCAGCCTATCTCGCGACCAAGGCGCGCAAATCCGGGCATCTGTTGTGAAACCAGATGATCTCGTCCTGACGCCCCGGGGGCTGCGGTTTCGGGGCCGACTCTATCCATGCACCTTGGGCAAATCCGGCTGTACCACGCAAAAGCAGGAAGGTGATGGCGCCACACCCGTCGGGGTACATCGACTGGTCGGCATGCTCTACCGGCCCGACCGGATGGCCCGTCCGGCAGATTGGGCGCTACCCATCGGGCCGCTTGATCTGTGGTCCGATGATCCGGATGACCCCGCCTACAACATGATGGTCCGCGCGCCCTATGCCGCGCGCCACGAAAGACTGCGCCGGGCCGATCCCCTCTATGATCTGATTATTCTGACGGACTGGAACTGGCCCTATGCCGTCAAGGGGCGTGGCTCGGCGATTTTCATCCATCAGTATCGTCGCCCGGGCTATCCCACCGAAGGCTGCATCGCCCTGGCCCGAGCAGACCTGCGGCGGATCGCAGCCAAGATCACATATGACACCCGGCTGATCGTTCCCGAGGTCAATGCAGCTTAGCCGGAGGTGCGTGCGCCAAAGATGGCAGAGCCAACCCTTACGTGCGTCGCACCAAGAGAGATCGCCTTTTCGAAATCGGCACTCATCCCCATACTGAGACCCTCGAGACCATTGCGTGCTGCGATTTTGGCAAGCAGCGCAAAATGCAGCGATGCTTCCTCGTCGATTGGCGGAATGCACATCAGACCTTGCACAGGCAGATCCATGGCAAGGCACTCAGCCACGAACGCATCTGCCTCGGCTGGCAGCACGCCCGCCTTCTGCGGCTCTTCCCCGGTATTGATCTGAACAAAGAGCTTTGGGCAGTGCCCCATCTCCTGCGCCAGCCGCGCGAAGGTTTTTGCAAGCTTCGGTCGGTCGAGCGAATGGATTGTCTGAAAATGGTCAAACGCCTGTCGGGCCTTATTCGTTTGCAAAGGTCCGACAAGATGCAGGTCTATGTCGTTGAACTGCGTCCTGAACTCCGGCCATTTGGCAGCCGCTTCCTGCACTCGGTTCTCACCAAAACACCGATGCCCCTGAGAGAGGACAGCCTCAACACGCGCGTTGGGCTGCACTTTGGATACAGCGATCAGCTTGACCGAACCAGCGGGACGCTCCGCCTGACGTTCAGCGTCCGAGATCCGACTGGCAATCTCTTGCAAACCCATCTGCTGCTCCGCTCTTTCTTTCCGGTCACAAGATAATAGCCTCGAGAAAAAGAAAAGGGGCAGGCCCGAAAGCCCGCCCCCAAACTCATGGATGGCTCAGATCGACTTAGAAGTCGAAGCGAACACCCAGGTCGGCAATGGTGTTGCCGGCTTCGTTCGAACCGACCATACCGTCGAGACGGACGCCACCACCCAGCGAGTGGCGGAAGCCGATGCCGTAGGATGTGTCGTTGCCGTCTGCACCGCCGTCAGAGACGGATGCCAGGATGTTTGTTGCTGCGCCAACCGGGATGGAGGCAGAAGCACCGAACACGGCGTCGTCGTCACCTTCGAAGTCGGAGATCAGGAACGAAACGTCCGCGATGCCGATGGTGCCGGACAGAGTTGCAACGATCCAGTCGTTCTTCGCACCGTCTCCGGGCGACGCTTCGAACTCACCGTAAACCAGGCCGAAAGTCCATGCGCTGAAGGTGTAGGATGCGCCAATCTCGTACGAGTCACCGAATGCGTCAGTTGCGTCGTCGCCACCGATTGTGCCGCCGTCATTCACGGCATGGTCGTCGGTGTAAGATGCCATGAACGCGAAGTCGCCCATTTCGTACTTGACGTTGATACCGTTAACACCCGCGCCTGTGCTGGAGAACGCTGGCAGCGACACGCCGCTGTTTGCGTACTGACCAGTTTGGCCAACGAGGCCCGGCTCGTGGCCGAAGTAGTCAACAACTTCTGCCGCGTCTGTCACGCCGGAGATGTTACCGACGCGAACGCGCAGGCCGCCGGACGACACTTGGAAACGTGCGCCGGAGAAGGAACCCGCGTTTGCGGAGTTGTCGGCGTTTTCGTTGGCTTCAACACGGATACGTGCTGCGAAGCGGATGCCGCCATCTGTTTCTGTCGACGAGTCGATGTTCAGACGGTAGCGGCTCTCGATGCGGGTTTCTTCCTGCAGGTTTCCATCGGAATCTGCACGATCTTCTTCGTAGAGGATACCGAACCGGCCGTAACCGTTGAAATTAAAGTTTGCTGTGTCAGCTGCTACGACACCGGCTGTTCCGACCAGCGCTGTTGTAGCGATGAGAAGTTTTTTCATGAACTTGTCCTCGGTTTCATTCTTTGTCCAATGGGAGAATCCCTTTTGAACCTGGGATGTGTTTCACTCTTTCAGCCCTCCTTTTGCAAGGACTTGGATGACGGCAACGTGAGAGCTGGGGAAAATGGTGCAGCTTTGCCACACTCCATTTGCAGCCCGGAGAGAAGGCGCGTCCGCCCGCACCTCTCGGGCCAGCGGATGACGACTTCAGAACGATAACGCTCTTGTCCCTCCGTGCTCTGTTGGATTAACGTGCAGCACGAATTGAGCAGCGGACAGTGATATGACATCAACCAGTATTTTCAGGCTTCTTGCCGCCCTCGGCGTTGCGGTCGCGCTGTCTGCCTGCGCGCAAGGTGACGCGCCCAGCAGCAACCCTCGCCCCTTTGACGATCCCGACATCGACAGCGACATAGCGCGGGTCTCGGATGGTCGGGGGGCAGAGACGATCTGGGATGCCTTTGGACGGCGCAACACCGAAACCAATGTAGCGGTGAACAAGTACATCTGGAGCGCCTCTCTCGAGGTGTTAAACTTCCTGCCCGTGCAATCCGTGGACCCGTTCACCGGCGTCATCATCACCGGCTTCGGCCGCCCCCCGGGCGGCGGGCGCGCCTATCGCGCGACGGTGCTCATCAATGATCCGGCGTTGGATGCGCGCTCGCTCAACGTGTCATTGCAAACGCAGGGTGGCCCAGCGAGCGCCGCGACGGTGCGCGCTGTGGAAGACGCGATCCTAAGCCGCGCCCGACAGCTGCGTATCGCCGATAACAGGCTCTAAAGTCAGGATTTTTCAGACCCAAGGATACCAGCGCCGGGCCCCGTCGAAAAACGGCTCCCGGCGCTCTTACGTGAAAAGGACGTGATCATGGCACGTTACACACCCGCAGAGATCGAAGCCCGGTGGCAAGAGGCGTGGTCGCGGGACGAAATCTTCAAGGCGGTCCGAACCGCTGACAAGCCTAAATACTATGTGCTTGAGATGTTCCCCTACCCCTCGGGCCGCATCCACATGGGGCACGTGCGCAACTACACGATGGGCGACGTGATCGCGCGCTACAAGCTCGCAACGGGCCACAACGTGCTGCACCCCATGGGCTGGGATGCCTTCGGGATGCCCGCCGAAAACGCGGCCATGGCGATCGGCGGTCATCCGAAGGATTGGACCTATGGCAACATCAAAGACATGCGGGACCAGATGAAGCCGTTGGGCCTCTCGATTGACTGGTCCCGCGAGTTCGCCACCTGCGATCCGGAGTACTACGGCCAGCAGCAGGCGTTGTTTCTCGACTTCCTTGAAGCAGGTCTCGTCTACCGCAAGAACGCGCAGGTGAACTGGGACCCGGTCGACATGACCGTGCTCGCCAATGAACAGGTGATCGACGGCAAGGGCTGGCGCTCGGGCGCTGAGGTGGAACGGCGCGAGCTCACGCAGTGGTTCTTCAAGATCTCGGACATGGCGGGCGAGCTGAAAGACGCGCTCGACGGGCTGGAGAACTGGCCCGCCAAGGTCCGCCTGATGCAGGAGAACTGGATCGGCGAGAGCCGCGGCATCGAGATCCCCTTCCAGCGGACGGATGGCGACGGCACGATCCTGTGCTATTCGACGCGGCCCGACACGATGCGCGGCGCGTCTTTCATCGCCGTCTCGCCGGATCATCCGGTGTCAAAGGCCTTGGAGGGCAGCAACCCGGAGCTCACCGCCTTTATCGAAGACTGCCGCAAGATGGACACCACCGAAGCGGCCATGGAGAAGGCGGAGAAGAAGGGCATTGATACTGGCCTGCGGGTGAAACACCCCGTCTATGAGGGGGTCGAACTGCCCGTCTGGATCGGCAACTTCGTCCTGATGGATTATGGCACCGGTGCGGTCTTCGGTTGTCCCGCGCATGACCAGCGTGACCTGGACTTTGCGCGGAAATACGATCTGCCGGTGCGGAATGCGTTCTATATGCCCGGTGATGAAACCGAGGTGGGCACCGAAGCGCTTGTTCCTGCAAAAACCGAAAAGGTTGTCTATATCGACCATTTCACCGGCATCACCGAGGCGACCAGCCAACAGGGCATCGACGCCACCATCGACTACTTCGAAGCGAACAACCGCGGCACAGGCCAGACCAAATACCGCCTGCGCGACTGGGGGCTCAGCCGCCAGCGCTATTGGGGCTGCCCGATCCCCGTGGTGCATTGCGACGCCTGCGGCGTGGTGCCCGAGAAGAAAGAAAACCTGCCTATCGAGTTGCCCTATGACGTCAGCTTTGACGTGCCCGGAAACCCGCTTGACCGCCACCCGACCTGGCGCGACGTGGCCTGCCCCGCCTGCGGCAAGCCCGCCAAGCGCGAGACGGACACGATGGACACCTTCGTCGATTCGTCATGGTATTTTGCCCGGTTCACGGCACCGGACGCGAAGACGCCGACCGACATCGAGGACGCCGCCTACTGGATGAACGTCGATCAATACATCGGGGGGATCGAGCATGCGATTCTGCATTTGCTCTACTCGCGCTACTTCGCCCGCGCCATGCGGATTACCGGGCATTTACCGCAGGGCACCGAAGAGCCTTTCGACGCGCTCTTCACCCAAGGCATGGTGACCCATGAAATCTACCAGACACGCGACGAGAAAGGCCGCGCTGTCTATCATCTGCCCGAGGACGTAACCGACGGGAAGCTCGCTGACGGCACCGAGGTTGAGATCATCCCTTCGGCCAAAATGTCGAAGTCCAAGAAAAACGTCGTCGACCCGGTCAACATCATCTCCGCATATGGCGCGGACACCGCGCGCTGGTTCGTGCTGAGCGACTCGCCGCCCGAGCGGGATGTGGAGTGGACCGCCGCAGGCGCCGAGGCGGCTTTCAAGCACCTCACCCGGGTCTGGAACCTCTGCGACCGCATCGGCGCGATGGACAAGACTGCCAAGGGTGAGGGCGATCAGGATCTGCTGCGCGCCATGCACGGCTGCATTCACGACGTGACCATCGGCATCGAGAGCTTTGGCTTCAACGCGGCCATTGCCAAGCTCTACGCCTTCACCGCAACCTTGCAGAAATCCAAGGCGAGCCATGCCGCGCAGCGTGAGGCAGTCATGACCCTGGCGCAGCTCATGTCGCCGATGACACCGCATCTGGCCGAGGATATTTGGGCGCATCAGGGTGGCGACGGGCTGATCGCCACGGCCCCCTGGCCCAAGGCGGATGAGGCGATGCTGGTTTCCGACACGGTCACCCTGCCCATTCAGGTGAACGGGAAACGGCGCGCGGAAATCACCGTGCCTGCGGACATGCCCAAAGAAGAGGTTGAAAAGGCGGCGCTCGCAGATCAGGCTGTGATCAGAACGCTTGATGGCGCAAGCCCCAAGAAGATCATCGTGGTGCCCGGACGGATCGTGAATGTCGTTGTTTGATCGCAGATCGCTGTTGATGCTGCCGCTGGCCCTTGCGGCCTGCGGCTTCACACCGGTTTATGCACCCGGCGGCAGTGCCACACAGCTGCAAAACAACGTCACGGTCTCCGAGCCTGACACCCGCAACGGCTTTCTCATCACCCAACGGATCGAGGAGCGACTGGGCCGGGCCGCAGATCCTGAGTATCGGCTGGCGCTCAGTGTCAGTTCCAGCCAGGAAAGCCTCGCCGTTGATCGCGAGGGCGACATCACACGCTATAACATCCTTGGTCGTGCCGATTACTCGCTGGTGGAGAGCAGCACGGGGCGGGTCATCACCTCGGGTCGCGCGGAAAACTTCACTGGCTATTCCGCCGCGGGCACCACCGTCGCCACCCTCGCCGCTCAACGGGATGCTCAGCGGCGTCTAATGGTGCTGCTTGCTGACCAGGTCGTGACCCGCGTTCTCGTCGCCGATCTCTGATGAAGCTCTCTACCAGAGATGCCAACGCCTATTTTGCCAAACCGGATGAGACCAAAACGGGCCTCCTGATCTATGGCGCCGATGGCATGCGCGTGGCGCTGAAGCGCCAGCAGGTCCTCGCGGTGCTGCTGGGCGATAGCGCCGAGGAGGAGATGCGCCTCAGCCGGATGAGCGGAGCCGACATCCGCAAGGATCCGGCGCTGCTCATGGACGCGGTGAAGGCGGTGGGGTTCTTCCCCGGCCCCCGCGCCGTCTTTGTGGAAGAGGTGAACGACACCGCCGCCCCCGCCGTGCTGGCGGCACTGGACGATTGGCAATCGGGCGATGCTCAGATCATCATCACCGCCGGCGCGCTCAAGCCCACGTCGAAGATCCGCAAGGCCTTCGAGTCGCATCCGCAAGCCTATGCCGCCGCCATCTATGACAACCCGCCAACCCGGGACGAGATCGAAACCGCTCTGCGCGATGCAGGCCTCGGCCACGTGCCGCAGGAGGCGATGGGCGCGTTGAACGATCTCGCGCAAGCGCTCGATCCGGGTGATTTCAGGCAGACCGTGGAAAAGCTCGCGCTTTACAAACTGGGAGACGATGCACCGGTGACGGAAGCTGACATCGCCGCCTGCGCACCCACATCGACCGAAGCGGATATCGACGACATCCTCATGGTGGTCTCCGAGGCCCGCACACAAGAGATCGGCCCGGTGATGCAGAAGCTGGTGGCGCAGGGGGCGACGCCCGTCGGGCTCTGCATCGGAGCCATGCGCCACTTTCGTGCCCTGCACCGCGCGGCCAGCGACACCTCCGGGCGACCGGCAATCTTTGGCCCGAACCGCGACCGCATGCTCGCGCAGTCGCGAAAGTGGGGCGCTGCCAAGCTGGAAACGGCAATCACCCTGCTGACCGACACGGACCTGCAGCTGCGATCCGCCGGCCAGACCGCTCCCGGCATGGCGGTGGTCGAACGTGCCTTCATCCGGCTCTCGATGCTCGGAGGGCGGTAGATCTCAGGCTGACCAGGCACCTGGCCACCGGTTTTCGCCGACCGCAGCACCCAAGCCCAGGATAAAGAGCGCGCGCCCTATCGGGGTCTGCTCGGGGCAAAAAGGGCGAGACAAAGGGGCTGCGCCCGGTGCGCCCGACGGTTCCTCCCGGTCGCGGCAGTACGCTCATTGGATCCGGATGAGCTGTGATATCGCCTATTCGGGCGCGAACATCGCCATGACCTCTTCGGTCGTCATCTGATGCGTCTTCTCGGCAAAGCTATAGCCTTTTGGCTTGTTGTCGATGAAGAGCTCACCCGTCATCTTCGCATCCCCCAGATCATCCACCGTGCCCGCACCGAAGTGATAGGTGCCCTCATGCGGGCCCGGTACCGTCACGCGATAATACAGGTTGCTGCCACACGTCGTGCAGAACGCCCGTTCCGCCCACTCCGACGACGCATAGGCCTTGAGGTTCTCCGCGCCCTTGATCTCAACGGCATCCGGCTTGGCCTCCAGCCCGATATAGATGCCGCCACTCCACTTGCGACACATGTTGCAGTGGCAGGCCCCGATCTCGGCCGGTTCGTCTTTCAGCGTATAGGTTACGGCGCCGCACAGGCACCCACCGGTCTTCGGCATGGTTTCACTCCACCTATCTGTTGATCCAACACCTTGATCGCACGGCCTGCTGACGGTTTCTGTCATGAGTTGTCAGCAGCCCCCATGCGTGAAACTGTGGCCGGGCCGAACGTTCAACCGGGAGAGATCTGACCATGTACACCGTAATCGGAGCAACGAAATCACGCGCATTACGGGTTTTGTGGACGCTGGAGGAACTGGGCGAACCCTACACGCACATCGCCGCTGGCGCCCGCACAGATGAGGCGCGCACCTACAACCCGCTGGGCAAGATCCCGGCGCTGGTCGATGGCGATGCGGTTCTGACCGATTCCGTGGCGATCATGACCTATCTGGCCGACAAACACGGCAAGCTGACCGCGCCCGCCGGGACGGTCGGGCGCGCGCATCAGGATGCCATGACCCTCTGGCTGGTCGACGAGTTCGACGCGATTCTCTGGGCAGCGGCCAAGCACAGCTTTGTGCTGCCGGAGGAGCGCCGGGTCCCCGCAGTCAAAGACGCGCTGAAGTTCGAGTTCGAGCGCTCCGCCGCCGTGTTGTCGGATCGGCTGGAGGGCCCCTTCTTGATGGGCGACGACATCACACTACCGGATATCCTCGCCTGCCACTGCCTGAATTGGGCTGTCGGCGCCAAGTTTCCACGCACCGATGACAAGCTCTTCGCCTATGCCAAGGCCCTGCGCGACCGACCCGCCTTTCAGGCAGCCTCCGCCAAATAGGCCGCTGCAGCGCGCCCGGCCCATCGTCCCGTCGCAAGACAGGCAGTGATCAGATAGCCACCTGTCGGCGCCTCCCAATCGAGCATCTCTCCAGCACAGAACACGCCCGGCACCTCCTTCAACATCAGATCGGGGGTCAGCGCGTCAAACCGCACACCACCGGCGACCGAAATCGCTTCATCGAGCGCGCGCAGACCCTGATGCGATACGGGCAGTTCCTTCAGGACCCCCGCCAGCCGCGCAGGTTCCCGCGGGAGCGGGCGTGCGAACTCCTGGGCCAGCGCGATCTTCAGCGGGTCGAGCTTCAAATGCTTGCGCAGCCGGTTCGACAGGCTGGTCTTGCCGGAGGCCTGACCCAACCGGCCTGCCACCGTTGCAACGTCGAGATCCGGCACCAGATCGACGGTGAGAGCGTGGTTGAGCCGCACGGCGCGGCTCACCTCGTAGATCCCGCCCCCTTCCAGACCACCGACACCAATCACCGCTTCGCCGCGGGAGGACATTGGCCCGGCGGTGAACCGGACCCCTTTCAGCGCGTGACCCATAAACTTCGCCATATGGCGAGACCAGCGCAGCTGCAGACCCACATTGGCCGGCGCAAACGGGCTCAGCGCGACGTTGCGGGCGGCAAGATGCGTGGTCCAGCTCCCGTCCGATCCCAGCCGCGCCCAGCTCGCCCCGCCGAGTGCCAGCACGGTCACATCTGCCGACACCGTTTCGAGCCCCTCGCGTCCCTCGAAAACAATCGCTCGATCCCGCCAACCTTGCCAGCGCATGTTGGTCTGCAGCACCACGCCCGCCGCGTCCAGTCGCTGCAGCCAGGCCCGCAGCAGGGGCGAGGCCTTCATCGCGCGCGGAAACACCCGCCCGGTGGAGCCGGTGAACACCTCCTGCCCCAGCCCGCGCGCCCAATCCTGCACCGCCTCGGCGTCGAAGGCCTGCAAGATCGGGCGGAGACGCCCAGCCGCCTCGGCATACCTTGGCAGCATCGTCTCCAGCGGCTCGTCCTTGGCGAGGTTGAGACCCGACTTGCCCGCCATCAGGAACTTGCGCCCGACCGATGGCTTCGCCTCGCAGACCGTCACCCGCACGCCCGCGGCGACCAGCTCCTCCGCCGCCATCAGGCCGGCAGGCCCCGCGCCAATCACCAGCGCATGGCTCACCCGGCAACCTGCGGGGCGTCTCCCTTGAACTCCACCACCCGGTGCGGATAGGGAATCTCAATGCCGTTGTCCTTCAGCGCATTCCAGATCAGGAACAGAACGTCCGAGGTGTATTTGTTCGGCCCGTCATCGAGGCCGTTCACCCAGAACTCCACAGCAAAATCAATGCCGCTGTCGCCGAAACCGCGCAGCTCGCAATCGGGCGGATAGGGCGCATCGAGCACGTCCGGGTGCGTGGCCACCGCCGCCTCGATGATCGCAGGAACCGCGTTGATGTCGGTGTCGTAGCTCACCGAGAAGGGCGCCTCATAACGGTTCGCGGATCCGCTGTCGGAGTAGTTCACCACCCGCGTGGTGATGAAATCCTCGTTCGGCACAACGATCCAGCGACCATCGAAAGTCTCCAGAATCGCCGCGCGCGCGGTCATCTTCACGATTTGTCCCGCCTCTCCGCCATCAAGCTCCACATAGTCGCCCACGGTCGCCTGCCCCTCGACCAGAAGGATCACGCCTGAAATGAAATTCGACGCGATCTTCTGCAGCCCGAAACCAAGGCCCACGCCGATGGCGCCTCCGATCACGGCCAGCGCGCTGAGATTGATGCCCATGATGTTCAGCAGCAGCAGGAAGGCGACGGCGAAGATCGCGAACTCGATCGCCTTTGCCATAAGTTGCCGCAGCGACGGGCGCATGTCCTCCTGCGCCTCGATGAATTGCGAGGTCTGCCGCGTCGACCAGCCTCCGAGCCAGAACAGCACACCGCCCGCGATCACCCCGCGCACAAGCGACATCACCGAGAAGGAAATGTTGCCAAGCGTCACCGTCATCTCGTTCAGCTTCACGACCAGCGGGTCGAGCAGCCCCACGGCATAAAGCGCCGCAACCGGCAGCAGCACATAGCGTCCCAGCAGCTTCAGGAAGGGATCCTTGATGATCTCGCGCACCAGGGTCCGCGCCGCGAGAAAGATGAAGAGCCTCTTGCCGAAGGCGATGACCGCGCCGCTGTCAAAGAGCGACCGCACAACGCTTTCCCCCAATGCCGTGAACAGATAGGCCAACAGCGGCAACAGCAGGGGCAGGCCCGAAAGAAGCGCGCGCCGCGCCTGGGACAGCAAGGTCTCCGATTCGTCGGGAGGGGTCAGCAGCCGGCCGAGCGCGCCGCGCAACCGCCGTGCGACCAGCACCGCCAGCACATAGGCGACGATCAACAGGGCGAACTGCGACCAGGCCGCCGGGCTCAGAGCCCAACTGCGGGCCAGATCCCAGACCATGACGGCGTATCCCGCCACCTGCTGTACGATCTCCGGCTGTGCAGAGAGGTCAAATTCCACGGGCGCGCCCTCTTTTCATCCCCAAACTCGCCCCTAGACTCTTGCCCGTCAGAGACTGGTGGAGCAAGCCCAGATGTCCGATCCAATCTGCCCTCTGTGTGATCGTCCGATCCCGGCGGAGGTCAAGCAAAGCCATCACCATCTGATCCCCAAGCTGAAGGGCGGTAAGGGCGGGCCGACGGTGCTGTTGCATCACATCTGCCACCGGGAGATTCACGCCACGCTGACCGAGGCAGAACTCGCCCGTGACTTTGCAACCATCGACGCCCTGCGCGCCCATCCGCGCTTACAAAACTTCATTCGCTGGGTGCAGAAACGTCCGCCCGGATTTCTGTCAAAAGTGCCCGGCGGGCGGCGCAAGCGATAGCGGCGAATGACACATATCCTTGATCTGGCGTGCGAAGTCCGGCTCGGCGGCGCGGGTGTCCGCGACTAGCTCCTGCGCCTCGGCCAGCAGTTGCTCCGCCGGAACAATCCTGTCGATCAATCCGAACCTGAGCGCATCCTCCGCGTCGATCTTCTGGCCACCCATCAGGATGAGCTTGGTGCGGGCCGGCCCGATCAACGCGGCCATGCGCGGCGGATCGCTCGGCTGCGGCAGAAACCCCAGCTTCATCACCGGATAAAAGAACCGCGCACCGGGCACGGCGATCCGCATATCGCAGGCCAGTGCCATCCCCATCGCCCCTCCTGCCAGCGTGCCATTGAGTGCTGCCACCGTGAGCCCCGGAAGGCTGGCCACGGCGGCAGACAGCTCTTCCCAGGTCGATGAGGTTGCAAGCCCTGCCCGCGCGGCCTCCAGATCGGCACCGGCGCTGAACACCTTGCCCGCACCGGTCAGAATCACCGCACGCGCCTGCTGCGCCTCGCGCATGACGCGCGTCAGATCGCGGAGCATCTCCTCGGTCAGCGCGTTGGCTTTGTCGGGCCGGTTCAGCGTGACCGTCCAGACATCCTCCTCCCGCGCGACATCGATCATACGAGACCTGCCTTGCGTCGAATCTCTTCGTCACGCAGGGAAATCTCCTGTCCGCACCAGCCGTCGGCCTCCGCGCCGCACATCCACAGGAGCGCCCGCGCGGGCCAGTCCGCAGGGATGTGCACATCCCAATCCAGCTGGCTCACAGGGTTCACACCGCTCGCCTTGATCTCCCGCTGCATCTGCGTGGCGACGGTGCCGGGTGACAGACCCATCGCGCGGATGCCATGCGCGGCTTCTTCTTTGTCGAGACAGCGGGTCAGCATGTTCACCGCCGCCTTCGACGCGCAGTAATGGCTCCAGGCCTCGATCGGTCCGTGCGCGGCTCCGGAACTGATCGTCAGCACCGTCCCGCCGCCAGCCGCCTTCATCACCGGCACCGCCGCGCGCATCCCGTAGTAGACGCCTTTCAGGTTGATATCGATGACATCGCCCCAGGCCTGCACGTCAGAGGCGCTCAGGTGCGAAATCGGCTCGATCACGCCTGCATTGTTGATCAGCACGTCGAGCCCGCCGAAGGTATCGACCGTGGTCTCCACCGCAGCACTCACCTCGCGGTTGCTTGCCACGTTGCAAGGGATGGCAATCGCCTTCGAGCCGATCTCGCCGGCCAGATCGGCGATCTGTGTCTGCCCGCGCGCCACCAGCGCCACATTCGCACCTGCCTCGGCAAACACGCGCGCCGTCTCCGCTCCGATGCCCCGGCTCGCCCCGGTGATCAGAACCGTCTTTCCCGTCATATCCATCAGAAGCCCTCCTTTGGTTGCCCGAGTCGTAGAGGGCGGAGGCAGGCGGGTCCAGAGCCACTTCCACTTGACCATCCCCAAGCCTTGGCAGACCATGCACGCAAATGTTGGTGATAAGGACAAAAGCATGACTTTTCTTGGTATCCGGACGGTCTCCGGAATGACGACGGCGCTGCTCTTGGCTGGCGCCGCGCAGGCCGATATCACGGCGCAGGACGTCTGGGCGGACTGGACGACCTACATGACCGCCGTCGGCTACGACATGACAGCGGACGAGGAACGCTCCGGCAATACGCTGACCGTGAACAACATCGAAATGACGGCGCCGGACCTGGGTGACGGCAGCTCCATGGTCATGCGCCTGGGCGCGCTCACGTTCCGGGAAAACGATGACGGAACGGTCAACGTGATCTACCCCGATGTTATCCCGCTGCAGGTCAAACTCAAAGATCCCGAAGCCTCGGAAGTGGACATCGGGATGGAGCTCCGCTCCGCCGCGACAGACATCCTCGTGACGGGCGTTCCGACCGACATGACCACGACCTACAGCGCGGATCGGATGGAGATGGTGCTGACCGCGCTGACCGTCGATGGCGAGGAGATCAGCGCCGAGGATGCCGCCGGGCGGCTGCTGCTCAGCGGCTTCTCGGGGACGACACAATCCACCGTGGCGGGCAAGCGGGTCTATGACCAGCGGATGCAAGCCGACACCGCCTCCTACGAGGTGCGTTTCAACGATCCGGAAGGCACCGGCACGTTCGACTTCGAGAGCACGATCGGCGGGCTGAATTTCGCCGGCAGCAGCGCGCTGCCTCTGGCGGTCGTTCAGGCCACCGATATGTCGAGCCTGCTCTCCGCCGGAATGACCGCGGATGGCACCTTTGGCTTCGCCAACGGCTCCTCGAACATGAGCGTGGTCGAAGACGGGGCCCAGACCTTCACGGCCCAGACCTCCTCCGAGGGTGGCACGCTGACGGTGGCCATGGGCGCGGACGGTCTGGAGTATTCCGGCGATCAGAACGCGCTCAAGATGGCCATCGCGGGCAGCCAACTGCCGCTGCCGCTCGATCTCGACATGGAGACCGCGCGTTTCAACCTCGCCATGCCGGTGCAGAAAACCGACGAGATGCAGGATTTCGCGTTGGGTTTTGCGTTCAACGAGTTCTCCATGTCAGAAGCGCTCTGGGCCTTGTTCGACCCCGGTCAGCAACTGCCACGCGACCCGGCCACGGTTGTACTGGACCTCGCAGGCAAAGCGAGGCTGCTCTTCGATTTCCTCAATCCGTCCGGCGCGGCGGTGAGCGGTGACCCGAACATCACGCCTGCCGAAATCGAGTCGCTCGACATCAATCGTCTGCAGATCAGCCTTGCAGGGGCCGAGCTCACAGGTGACGGGGCCTTCAGCTTCGACAACTCGGACCCCGCCGGCCCCCCCAAACCCACCGGCGGCGCCGATCTGATGCTTGTCGGCGGCAATGCGCTGATCGACAGTCTGGTCAAGATCGGCGTGCTCCCCGAGGATCAGGCGATGGGAGCCCGGATGATGATGGGTCTGCTGGCGGTGCCGGGTGATGCACCGGACACGCTGACCTCCAGGATCGAGATCAACGACCAAGGCCATGTCCTCGCCAACGGCCAGCGCATCCAGTAGCGCCGCAAACGGCACCGTCTGAACGGGCCAGGAGGCGCATCGCGCCTCCTTTTTCGGCTCCGGCCTTGCAGGCACCCGATGACACCGCTACCTCACGGGCACCTGACTTGGAGCTGATGGCATGACACCCACCCCCGAGGCCCTCGCGGCCCAACTGCTTGATATGGCGCGCAGCGCAGGCGCCGATGCCGCCGATGCGGTGGTGGTCCAGGGCACCTCGCTCAACATCGACGTCCGAGCCGGAACACTTGAACAGGCAGAGCGCGCAGAAGGCACCGATCTCGGCCTGCGTGTCTTCCTCGGCCATTGCAGCGCCACGGTGTCCGCCTCCGACATCCGCGAAGCGACGCTTGGCGAAATGGCTGCGCGGGCCGTCGCCATGGCCCGCGAGGCACCGGAAGACCCGCATGCAGGGCTGGCGGACCCCGACCAGCTCGCGCAGGATCTCGACGCAGCCGCGCTTGAACTGCACGACCCCGCAGCCGAACCCTCGCCCGATGCCCTGCAAGACGACGCGCAGACCGCCGAAGCCGCCGCGCTTGAGAGAGATGGCATCACCCAAGTGCAGTCGGCCTCCGCGGGATACTCCGCGCAAACCATGCACCTGGCTGCCACCAACGGCTTTTCCGGCGGCTATCGGCGCACCCGCCGCGCCCTCTCATGCGTCGCCATCGCCGGCACCGGAACGGGTATGGAGCGCGACGTGGACGGCGACAGCCGCACCTTCCAGGCCGATCTGCGCAGCGCCCAGGACATAGGCGCCCGCGCCGCCGAACGTGCCTTGCAACGAATGGACGCGCGCAAGCCTCCCACTGGAAGCTACCCCGTTCTTTTCGATGAACGTGTCGCCGCGACCCTCATTGGCCATCTACTCGTGGCCGCGAATGGCGCGTCCGTCGCGCGCGGCGCGTCCTGGCTACGGGACGGGATGGGAGAACCGGTCCTGCCCGATCACCTGTCGCTGGTCGAGGATCCTCATCGCCCCCGCGCCTCCGCGTCGCGCCCCTTCGATGGAGAAGGTCTGCCAACCCAGAACCGCACCATCGTGGAGAATGGTGTCCTGACCGGATGGACCCTGGATCTGGCCACCGGACGCAAACTCGGACTGCCGTCGACCGCCAACGCCGCACGCGGCACCTCGTCGCCGCCGTCTCCCTCCACGTGGAACGTCGCGCTCACACAAGGCACCGCCAGCCGAGATGACCTGATCCGCGACATGGGCACCGGGCTGCTGGTCACGTCGATGATCGGGTCCACGATCAACCCCAACACGGGCGACTACTCGCGTGGTGCCGCCGGTCTCTGGGTCGAGAATGGCGAAATCACCCATGCCATCAACGAATGCACCATCGCCGGCAACCTGAGCGAGATGCTGCGCCGTATCGTGCCGGCCAATGACGCCCGCCCGCATCTGAGCCGCGTGGTGCCCTCGTTGCTGGTGTCGGGAATGACCCTTGCAGGAAACTGACCTCGCCCTGATTACCGATGCGATCCGGCTCGCCGGGCAGGTGGCCACCGGCTTTGTCGGCAAAGACGCCCGCAGCTGGGACAAACCGGGCGGCGCGGGTCCCGTGACCGAGGCCGACCTCGCGGTGAACAGAGCGCTGGAAACCACGCTGCGCAGCGCCCGGCCCGACTATGGATGGCTTTCTGAGGAAAGCGAGGACAGCGACAGGCGCCTGTCGGAGGACACGCTCTTTATCATCGACCCCATCGACGGGACGCGCAGCTTCGTGGAAGGCTCCCGGACCTGGGCGCACTCGGTGGCCATCGCCCACCGGGGGTACGTCACCGCCGCCGCTGTCTACCTGCCGCTGCGCGACAAGCTCTATACGGCGGCGTTGGGCCGGGGGGCCTTCTGCAATGGCGCGCCGCTGACCGCCTCCGAAACGCAGGATCTCGAGGCCGCCGAAATCCTGGCCGCCAAACCCGTGATGGAGCCGCAGCACTGGTCCTCCGGCGAGCCGCGGTTTCATCGCTCGCACCGGCCGTCTCTGGCGTACCGGCTCGGGCTGGTCGCGGAAGCGCGTTTTGATGCCATGCTGACGTTCCGCCCCAGCTGGGAGTGGGACATCGCCGCGGGCGCGCTCATCGTGACCGAAGCGGGCGGCATATGCACCGACAAATCCGGCGCGCCGCTGCGGTTCAACAATGCCCGCCCCCAGCTCAACGGCGTGATCGCTGCTGGCCCGCGCCTGCATGGCGAAGTCCTCGCCGCGCTTGCGTCCGAGGCGTCTTGACCCCAGACCCCAGACACGCGACATTCCGCCCACTCTCCGTTTCGAAGGACAAAACCCATGACGCAGCGGCTGCATCTCGTCTTCGGGGGCGAATTGGTCGACCCCTCGCAAAATACGTTCAAGAATGTGGATGACATTCATATCGTTGGGATTTTCCCCAACTACGAGGCCGCCTTCAACGCCTGGAAGTCCGAAGCACAACGGACAGTGGACAACGCGCACATGCGGTACTTCATCGCGCATCTGCACCGCCTGCGGGATGAGGAAACAGCAGCCTCGGCGACCGAAGAACTGGGCTGACGCGCCATGGGCCGCTCTTTCAGCATGGCGGCGTACCGGGCGCTGTCACGCAGATCGGCGGCCCGGTCCTTTACGCCCAGCGGCCCCCGCCCGCCAGGCGAACTCCTCTGGCTGCATGCGGGGGAAACGGGCAACCTTCTTGCCATCCAGGATCTCGCGTATCGGCTGTGCCTGGCCAGAGATGGGCTGCAGGTGCTGATCACCCTGCCCGATGCAGGCAGCCTCGACGCGGCCCGTTCGACACGTCCGAACACCGCGCTGATCTGTCTCGACGCACTGCCCTCGGAGCACCCCTCCGCCGTCGGCCACTTTCTGGAGCACTGGGCACCCGACATGTGCATCTGGGCCTGGGGCGGGTTACGGCCCACGCTCTTGCATGAGGCACGTATCGCGGACTGCCCCATGGTGCTGATCGACGCGGATACGGCTGGTTTTGACGGGCGCCGCGACCGTTGGCTGCCCGACCTCACGCGCGAGCTGCTGGCGGACTTCGTCGCTCTGATGGCCCGCTCATTTCCCGCCGCCGCCCGGCTGGAGCAACTCGGGCTGCGCCGACAGGACGTTGAAGTCACCGCGCAGCTGCAGGCCGGGGGGCAGGCGCTGCCCTGCGATGACACCGACCTGGCGGAGGTGAGCGCCGCGCTCGGCGGGCGCCCGGTGTGGCTCGCCACAGCCGTGCGCAAGGAAGAGACGGCGGTGATCTTCGCCGCGCATCGCCACGCGCTGCGGTATTCGCATCGGCTGCTGCTGATCCTACAGCCCGCGATGCCAAGCACCGTCGCCAAGATGTCGGAAGAGGCCGCGCTTGAAGGCTTCCGGGTCAGCGCCTGGTCCACACCCGGCGAGCCGAGCGAGACCACGCAGGTGATGGTCGCCGAAGATGCAGATGATCTGGGCCTCTTTTACCGCCTCGCGCCCGTGTCGTTCCTGGGCAGTTCGCTGACCCCGGGGCACGGTGGCTGCAACCCTTTCGAGGCGGCGGCTCTGGGCTCGGCGGTGCTGTACGGGCCCAATGTGCGGCGCTATCTGCCCTTCTACACGCGGCTCGCCAACGCCGGTGCAGCCCGTATCGTCAAGGACGCCCAGACGCTGGGTGCGGCCATCACGCGGCTGATCGCGCCGGATCAGGCTGCGGCCATGGCGCATGCGGGCTGGGACGTGATCAGCCACGGCGCCGAGCTCACCGATCGCGTCATCGAGCTTGTCGAGGACACGCTTGATGCGCGGCTGGAGCAGAAGAATGCGCACGCCTGACTTCTGGTTCAACGCGCCGGACCGCCCCGGCCCGCTGGCCCGGATACTCGCTCCGCTGGGGTCCCTCTATGCGCAGGCCACGGCCCGCAGGTTGGCGCGGAGCACACCGGAACGGCTGGAAATCCCGGTGATTTGCGTCGGCAACATCAACGTGGGCGGCACTGGCAAGACGCCAACGGTGATGGCGGTGCTCGACCGCCTCACCGCGGCCTACCATACGCCCCACGTGGTCAGTCGCGGCTATGGCGGACGGTTGAAGGGGCCGGTGCGCGTCGATCCCACGACGCATAAGGCCGAGGATGTGGGCGACGAACCGCTCCTGCTCGCCGCCTTCGCCGAGGTCTGGGTGGCGGAGGATCGGGCCGCCGGAGGCCGGGCCGCAGCCGCAGCGGGCGCGACCGCCGTCGTGCTCGATGACGGCTTTCAGAACCCTGCGCTGCAGAAAAGTCTGAGCATCGTTGTGGTCGATGCGCAACGCGGCTTCGGCAACGGGCGTTGCCTGCCCGCGGGCCCTCTGCGCGAGCCCGTCGCCGAGGGTCTTGCCCGTGCCGATGTCCTGCTCACACTGGGAGATGCGGCGGCACAGGCGCGCTTCCGCGTCCCGGTCCCGACGGATGTGCCACGGGTGGAGGCGGAATTGACGCCGCTTGAAACGGGCATGGACTGGCAGGGCGAACGCGTCGTCGCCTTTGCCGGCATCGGCCATCCGGAGAAGTTCTTCGCGACCCTGCGCGCCCTGGGTGCGGAGGTCGTACACGCCGAACCGCTGGAAGATCACCAGCCGCTTACCCCGGCGCTCATGGCCCGTCTGGAGGCCGATGCCAAGGCGCGGGGGGCCCAATTGGTGACCACGGAGAAGGATGCCGTGCGCCTGCCCGCGAGCTTCCGCACACAGGTGATCACCCTGCCCGTGCGCCTGGCCTTTGCGGAGACGGAGAACGCACTTTTTGCCAAACTCGCTGCGGTACCTGCGCCCTAAGAGCAGGCAGCAGCGGCCATGCCCTTGCATATCTGATAACTAAAGACGGTCGATCAGCCAGTCGTGGGATCGTGCTCGCCCAGCTTTGGCGAGGGGCGGTCCAGCACCAGCTCCGCATCGGAAAACGTGAACGGCGAGCGCACGCCCGGCACACCATCAAGATCGAGCTGCATCCCCCGCGCCTGCACCTGCGGGTCGGCCATGACCTCCGCCATGTCATTGATCGGCCCCGCGGGCACGCCCTCGGCCTCACAGGCGGCCAGAAGATCGGCCCGGGTCCGGGTCCGGGTCACCGCCGTCAGCCGCGCATCCATCTCCGCCCGATTGGCAATGCGGTCCACGTTCTTGAGGAACTCCGGCGCCTTGGCCATCTCGTCGAGGCCGAGCAGGTGACAGAGCCGCCTATACTGGCCATCATTGCCCGTCGCGATCACGATATGCCCGTCGAGACAATCGAAGACCTGATAGGGCGCGAGGTTGAGATGCGCGTTGCCCATGCGCTTGGGTGGCACGCCGGTCGTCAGGTAGTTCATCGCCTGGTTCGAGGTGATCGCCACCGCCACATCCATCAGGGCCATATCGATGTGCTGTCCGCGCCCGGTGGTCTCGCGCTGGTGCACGGCGGCGAGGATGGCCGTGGTCGCATAGACGCCCGTCAGAATATCGGTGATCGCAATCCCGTATTTCTGCGGCTGGCCCTCCGGCTCGCCAGTCACGGACATCAGACCCGACATGCCTTGCACGATAAAGTCATACCCGGCCCGCGGTGCGTAAGGTCCATCGTGGCCAAACCCCGTGATCGAACAATAGATCAGCCGCGGAAAGTCCTGCGACAGGCTCTGGTAATCCAGGCCGTATTTGGCCAGGCCGCCGGTCTTGAAGTTCTCGATCAGGATGTCGGCATCTTCCAGAAGGGCGCGCCCCTTGGCCCGCCCCTCGTCTGTCCGAAAATCAGCCGTGACCGAGGATTTCCCGCGGTTGGTCGAATGAAAGTACGCCGCCGAGGCATCCTCATCCCGGGTCACGAAGGGCGGACCCCACTGGCGCGTGTCATCGCCTGTGGGGCTTTCCACCTTGATCACGTCACAGCCGAGGTCCGCAAGCGTCTGACCGGCCCAGGGGCCTGCCAGCACACGCGCCAGCTCGACAACCTTGAGGCCGACGAGAGGGGCGGCCATTACTCCGCGGCAGCGTCGATCAGCTCCGCCATCTCCGCATAGGACATGTTGGAATACTTCTGACCGTTGATCACGAAGCTCGGCGTGCTGTCGATGCCGTGCTCCTCGGCGTTTTCCTGATACCAGGCCACCAGCGTGCGGGCCCGGTCGCCATCCTGCAGGCAGGCTTCCATCGTGTCCGCATCAAGCCCGGCGAGCGCGCCGATCTTGCGCAACTCGCCCACGATCGCCGTGGGATCGCCTGCGCGCGCCCAGGAGGATTGACCTTCGTAGATCAGATCGCTCATGCCAAAGAAGCTCTGCGGCGTGCCCGCACATCGTGCGATCATCGACGCCCAGAGGCCATAGCGGTCGAAGTAGACCTCGCGATAGACAAAGTTGATTTTACCGGTGTCGATATAGTTGGCCTTCAACTGCTTGAAGGGCCCTGCATGAAAGGAGGCGCAATGCGGGCAGGTGTAGGAGGCGTATTCGATCACCGTCACCGGCGCATCGGGATTGCCGAGGCTCATCTCGGCGATAGTTGAGGTGTCGATATCCGCCTCGGTGCCCTGCGCGTAGGCCGCGCCCAGCGGATCGGCAGGCGACACCGACGTGGACGACCCCGGTGAGGTGACGACATAGGCGCCGACCCCCAAAACAGCCACAGCGGCAGAGAGTATCAACAGTCGCGACATCAGCGTTTCCTTTTCAGCGGTTTGTCTTGGTAAGGATGTTCTCGCCAAGGCGGGTCAGCGCATCGCGCAGCGCTCCATCCTGGACGGGTTCAGCGGTTTCTTGGGCCTGCCGCCGAACCGTTGGATCGACAGGCGCCTCTTCTTTGACAGGTTTGGCGGGGGCAAAGGCGACCTGGCCTTCGGCAAAGCCCGTGGCGGCGGTCTGGGTGACCCGCACCCGCGCGATGGCATTGTAGCCATAGACAGCGTTGATCTTTTTGCGCAGGCTTTCTTTCTGCATCTCCAGCATGGGCGCCTGTGCGCCGGTCGTGAGCAGCGTCAGCGTGGCGCCCATCCCGCCACGGCCATAGCTGACGTCGACGGGGCGCGCGACAGCGGCCACATCTTGACCCACGACCTCGGCCCATTGGGTGAGCAATCGGCTCTGCGCGAATCCACGGCTTTCGGACGCCGCCCGGATACGGCCCGTCAGCAGGCTGGCTGTGCGCGTAAATCCTTTTGTGCTGGCACGTCTGCGCGTCATCGCTATCTTCTCGAACACCGGTTGGCGCAGCATAGCCGTTCTGTGTCCAAGCAACCAGCCAAAGCAGATGGACCATCATAAACATTGCGTGACCTTGCCCCTGCTCCCGAAGATTTGAACGCCGCCCTGCTGGAGTGGTACGATGTGCACGCGCGCAAGATGCCGTGGCGCGTGCCGCCTGCCGAGCGCAAGGCGGGTGTGCGGCCCGATCCCTATCGGGTGTGGATGTCCGAGGTGATGCTGCAGCAAACCACGGTCGCGGCGGTGAAGGACTACTTCCACAGGTTCACCGCGCGCTGGCCCACTGTTCGCGATCTGGCAGCCGCGGAGGACGCGGATGTGATGGGGGAATGGGCGGGGCTGGGGTATTACGCACGCGCGCGCAACCTGCTGAAATGCGCGCGCGCGGTCGTGGCGGATCACGGCGGCCAGTTTCCCGCCGATCATGCTGCCTTGCTGAAGCTGCCCGGCATCGGCCCCTACACCGCGGCGGCTATCGCCTCCATCGCCTTTGACATGCGCCACACGGTGCTCGACGGCAATGTGGAGCGTGTGATGGCCCGCCTGCATGACATCCACACGCCCCTGCCCGCGGCCAAGCCCGACCTGATGCAAAGAGCCGAGGCTCTGACACCGCGGAGCCGCCCGGGCGACTATGCGCAGGCGGTGATGGACCTGGGCGCGACCATCTGCACGCCGAAATCCCCCGCCTGCGGTCTGTGCCCGTGGCGGGCGCCGTGCCAAGCGCGCGCGCTTGGCACGGCGCCCGACCTGCCGCGGAAAACGCCCAAAAAATCCAAACCAACACGCCACGGCATCACCTTCATCGCATGCCGCGCAGATGGCGCATGGTTGCTCGAAACCCGGCCCGAGACCGGTCTTCTCGGCGGCATGCTGGGCTGGCCCGGAACGGATTGGGTCGACACCACCACGGCGCTGCCGGACGTCACCCCGCCCGCGGAGGCCAACTGGGAAGCGCTGAGCGGCGAGGTCCGGCACACCTTCACCCACTTCCACCTGCGACTGGAGATCCGCGTCGCCCGTCTTGACGCTGACGCCCCGATCACACGCGGCCATTTCGTTGCCCGGGATGACTTCCGGCCCAGCGACCTGCCCACGGTGATGCGCAAGGCCTTCGACCTCGCCCGCGACCAGTTTTGAGCGTGACGTCACACTTGGATGGACCAGCCCCGCTGGCTTAGACTTGGCCCGAACCGAAAAGACCCGAGCATGCAACCGACCCAACCCACTGTCCCCTTGGCGGACCTAATCCGCCTGACGCGCGCAGCGCCCTTCTGGATCTCGCTGCTGCTGGTGCCGGTCGCCTGGATCAGCGCGACCCAAGGCGGCTGGACAGTGGCGCTGCTGCCCGTGCTCACGTGGTTCCTCTTTTCCGCGCTCGATGCACTCTTTGGTCATGAGACCAGCAACGCGGACCCCAACACAGAGGAGCACCATCTCTTCTGGTATCGCGCCATCACGCTGATCTGGGCCCCGGTGCAATTCTGCCTGCTCTTCAGCCTCATCTGGTACGTCCCGCAAGCCGAGCACCTTGGCACGCTCGAACGCGGTGTCCTGTTTTTCGGCGTGGGCGTGATCACCGGAACCATCGGCATCAACTACAGTCACGAGCTGATGCACCAGAGAAACAAGACCGAACGCTGGATGGGCGATATCCTTCTCGCCATGGTGCTCTATTCGCACTTCCGCTCCGAACATCTTCTGGTGCACCACCGCTATGTGGGCACGCCCAAGGACGCGGTGACTGCGCGCTATAACGAGGGGTTTCACCGCTTCTACCCAAGGGTGCTTCTGCAATCCCTGCAGTCGGCCTTTCTGGCGGAGAAACAGATGCTCGCGCGGCGCAACCTGCCGTGGCACCATCGCTCGAACCCCTTCTTTCGGTACTGGGCCCTGCAAGCGGGCATGCTGGCGCTGGCCTTCATCCTGGGCGGCTGGTCGGGGCTCGTTCTGTTCTTTGTCCAGGCCGGCACGGCGATCTGGCAGCTGGAGCTGGTCAACTACATCGAACACTATGGCCTGACCCGCAAACACCTCGGCGACGGAAAATATGAGCATGTGAAGCCGCAGCACTCGTGGAACGCCGATCACCGCATGTCGAACTGGCTGCTGATCAACCTGCAGCGCCACTCCGATCATCACTTCAAACCGGACCGGCGCTTCCCGGTCCTGCAGACCTATTCCGACCAAGAGGCCCCGCAGCTGCCCTATGGCTATCCGATCATGACCATGGCGGCGATGATGCCCCCCCTCTGGCGGCGCATCATGAACCCGCGGGTGCGCCGCTGGCGGAACACGTACTATCCGGAGATCACCGACTGGAGCGCCTATAACCACGCGGAGAACCCGATGCCGCGGTGAGGCAATCACCATATCTTAAGCATTTTACGGGTATTGTCCGACGCAGGTGGTTTCATGTGAGAGCAGACAATGCCGCAGCAAAATGCAGCACAACACAGCGGGGCATCGACCCGGACATGCTTGATCGTCGAAGACAGCACGTTTGATCAGGAGAAGATCAAGCGTATCCTCGACAAGAGCTTCAAGGATGTCTTCGTGGCCGTGGCCGCGACGATCGAGGAAGCGCGCGAACACATGGCGCGCTACCAGACCAGCTTCATTCTGCTCGATAATCACCTGCCGGACGGCACCGGCGCCAACTTCGCGCTTGAGCTTTCCGCAAATCCGGACTTCTCCAAGATCCCGATTGTGATGGTCAGCGACTGGCCCACACCCTTCATGTTTGACAAGGCGCAATCAGCAGGCGTGATCCACGTGGTCAACAAGTCGGATTTCGGGGCGCGCTACATTCATGCGGCCCTGAACCACAACGCGCGCCCCAAACGCGCCAGTTGACGCGCGGGGCCTGACCCGACGATCACCGCCCCAGGCGTGCCTCAGTTCCGCCCCGCCATTACACCGCCACCCACGGGCAGGACCGTCCCGGTGATCCAGGCGGCCTTGTCGGATGCCAAAAAGAGGATCGCCTCCGCGATGTCCTTGGGCTGCCCATTCCGACCAAGCGGATGAAAGGCATTGAAACCCGGCAAGGTCGCCGCGACCTCCTCATCGGACATGAAGGTATTGTAGACCGGCGTCTCGACAACGGCAGGCGCCACCGCGTTGATCCGGATGTTCTGGTCGGCGAGTTCCAGGGCGAGGTTGCGCACCATCTGGTGCACGCCCGCGTTGGCGGCGGAATATGCAGCAGAGGGGGTCGCCCCAATCGCCTGCAGCGCCCACATGGAGCCGGTCTGCACAATCGCGCCGCCACCGCGTTTGATCATGGATCTGGCTGCCGCCTGCGCCATGAAAAACTTGCCCTTCAGGATTGTATCGACAAAGGCGTCATATTCCGCCTCGGTCTGCTCCAAAAACGGCTTGGGCGCGAAGATGCCCGCGTTGTTCACGAGGATATCGACGCCGCCGAACACCTCCTCCGCCTTGGCCACCACCCGAGCTGTCGTTGTCACATCGGCAATGTCACCGGCAACGGCGGTCGCACCGATCTCCGCCGAGACCCGGTCCAGCTTGGCTGCATCGCGCCCGTTGATCACGACATTGGCCCCGGCTTGGGCAAACCGGTCGGCAACGTCCTTGCCGATGCCAGACGCGCCGCCCGTTACGATCACAGTTTTGTTGTCAAACATGAGTATCATCCTACTAGTTGGTTGGTTCTTGGTGAAATTTTTTTACCTGATACGCTGTGCTATCACGCGGACCGCCCCATCGAAGTCGCTCATCTGGCCGCTGGCGCGCGCGATGAGCTGCGCGCCCTCTGCCACGGCAAGACAGGCCTGAGCCTCCTCCGATGGATCGCCCACCAGGGCGATGGACCCCTCCGCCTTGCCCCGTTCGAAGACCCGTTCGAGCCAGGCGAGGCTTTCGGCATGAAACCGGTTGATCTGGCGCACGACTAAGGGGGCGAAACTGCTCACACTCACGCTGAACGACACACAGAGGCACACCTGCGCGCCGCCTCGCATCGCAGATTTATAGACGTCGAAATACGCCGCCAACTGTTGCCCAGCGGTCCGCTCGCGCTGCTCAATCGCGCTGAGCTCTGCCATGAATGTCTCGCGATACCGCGTCACCAGTTCCGCGGCCAGGTCAGCCTTCGTCGGAAAATGATGGTGGATGCTCGCCTTGCGAATGCCCACGTTCCGAGACAGATCTGCATAGCTGAACGCATCAAAACCACGCTGGCGTGCGAGCCGTTCGGCAGATTCGAGGAGAGCGGTTTTCGTATCCATACCTACCAAGTAGTAGGCAGGCAATATGGCGTCAAGAAAAAAACCTCGCCACCAGGGGCGAGGTTCAGGTGTGTGCCTTTCAAAGGCAGCCCTTGTGCAAAGGCCGCAGGCACCGGCGGTGTTCGGTAAGTCTGTGAGTTATTTCGCCATTTCTGATCTTATCTGCTGACGCAGCACGTCGATCGGCACCTTTTCGCCTTCACGCTTGAAGGTCCAATAGGTCCAACCATTGCAACTCGGCGCCCCTTCCAGATGCGCGCCCACCTGGTGAATCGACCCCTTCACGTCGTTGCCGATCAGCGTGCCGTCGGCACGGACCTTCGCGATCTGACCCCGCGGCGAATAGAGCTCCTCGCCCGGGCGCAGCATGCCGCGCTCCACCAGTTGCCCGAAGGGCACGCGCGGCTCGGCCCGTTTCGAGGTGCTGACCTGCAGCGCCTCCCGGTCGAATTTGCGCACCTTCGCAATCCGCTTTTCGGCCACTTTACGATAGGCCGCCTCGCGCTCGATCCCGATGAAGTCGCGCCCCAGCATCTTGGCTACGGCCCCGGTCGTCCCCGTGCCAAAGAACGGGTCCAGCACCACATCGCCCGGATTGGTCGAGCCCACCAGAACGCGGTGCAGCAACCCTTCCGGCTTCTGCGTCGGATGCGCCTTCTCGCCCTTGTCGTCCTTCAGGCGCTCGTGACCGTTGCAGATCGGCAATACCCAGTCCGACCGCATCTGGATCCCCTCATTCAGCGCCTTCAGCGCCTCGTAATTGAAGGTGTACCTGCTGCCCTCGGATTTCCCGGCCCAGATCATCGTCTCATGCGCATTGGTGAACCGCTTGCCGCGGAAATTCGGCATCGGGTTCGACTTGCGCCAGACCACGTCATTCAAAATCCAGAACCCCGCGTCCTGCAGCGCCGCACCGACGCGGAAAATATTATGATAGCTGCCGATCACCCAGATCGCGCCATCGGGCTTCAACAATCGCCGCGCTGCCGCCAGCCACTCCCGCGTAAACGTGTCGTAGACGGCAAAGCTGGAGAATTGATCCCAGGCATCGTCCACCGCATCCACGCGGGAATTGTCGGGCCGATGCAGATCCCCCTTGAGCTGCAGGTTATAGGGCGGATCGGCAAAGATCAGATCCACAGATGCCTCCGGCAGACTGTTCATCACGTCGATGCAGTCACCGTCCAGAATCGTGTTCAATGGAAGCGCCGCGGCGCCTTTCGTCTTCGTCATCGCTATCTGCCTCTGTCCCGGTGCGTTCTGCACTCGTTGGTTGAGGTCAGCATGAGTCAAAGCCGATTCGCGGTCAAATTCTTTTTTGAATCAAGACTTTACGTTTTTATCTTGATACAAGATATTGTGCACTGGCTTGAAAGTACGTCTATGGTGTGGGGTCGGCCCAAGGTTTTGCAGCGCCGAGATGTGGCTTTTTGATCCATATCCCATGTTGGTCTTCCATCCATAGCCGGGATGCTGTTGCGCCAAATCCACCATCAGTTTGTCACGGGCGATCTTGGCCACAATCGACGCTGCCGAAATCGACAGGCATCGCGTGTCGCCTTTCGGCACGGGCAGCGCCCGCATGTTCAAGCCATGTGGCTGCATCGACCCGTCGATCAGCACATAGTCCGGTGCATCGGGCAATCCGGCCAGCGCCCGTCGCATGGCGATATGGCTGGCCTGCAGAATGTTGTGCTGCTCTATCTCCTCAACGGAGGCATGCGCCACCGACACCGCCGCATGCGCCATCAACTGCTCGGCCAGAAACTCCCGCGTCTTGATCGACAGCTGCTTGGAATCGTTCAACCCATCCGGGATGCACGCCGGGTCGAGCACGACAGCCGCCGCCGTGACCGGGCCCGCAAGCGGCCCCCGCCCGACCTCATCGACACCCGCGACCCGGTGAAATCCCTGCGCATAGGCGGCACGTTCAAACTCGAAATTCGGTTCCATAGGTCCCTGATCCAATGAACCTCGGCGCGGCGCAAGCCCGTTCAAGGAAAAAGCGCGCTCCTGCTGAGGGAGCGCGCAGCACTGGTTAATCAAAAGGAAGGGAGCGCCCGAACGCCCCCTTCTAGGTCAGGACCGGTTCAGGGGAGCCCCCCGGCCCTGTATCGACCCGCCTTAGCGGCGGGCCAATTTATATCCCGCACGGCTGAGGCAGCGCGCCTCATACCCGCGGCGATTCCAATCGTCTCCGCGAAAACGCACGGCGCATTTCTGCGGCAGGCGGTTCGCATGGCGATAGCTGCGCTCTAGGCACCGCTCGGAGAAATACCGCACCCGCCCATCCCAGGTGTCGACCGACCGCAGACAATCCCCCGGCAGCAAACGGCGATTGGCGCGGTGCGGCAGCGGCCGCGGCTTTACCCGGATCACCCGATCCCCGCCGTGCCCGTAGAGCGTTGAGCTGTTGCGCGTCACCGTTTGTTTCTCGGCCTTGCGCTTGTTGCGGTCATGGATGACCTTCCCGACGATGGCGATGCCGGCAATGGCCGCCAGCGCCCGCAGTGCGTCATTGTCGGCACGTGCCGGCGCAGAACCGATGGCCGTGACGGCCAGGGCGGCGGCGATGACGGTGGCGATGAACTTGCGGTGCATGGGGCGGTCCCTTTCTGATCTGTGGGCCCCTTGAACGCGTCAAGCGGCCTTGTCCCGACCAAACTGGGGCCACTCCCACCAGACAGGCAATATCAGCCCGTGGTTATCGGATAACAGTACCGCCAACCCCTTTTTGTTATTGAATATCTTGGTCCTCACGCGCAGGATCGCCTTATGAAACACGCAGCCCTCATCATCGGCGTGATCCTGGCTCTGGCACTGCCGCAAGGCGTCGTTGCCGCCGGATGTTACGCCGATTACAAGGCCAAGCAGGACAATCCCCTACGCCTGCATTACGGTGTCGCGGAGATCTCGCAATGCTCCATGGGCGGGGCCAAGGCCGAACTGCAGGCACGCCTTGCCGCCCGCGGCTGGACCCTGCTGAACATCGTTTCGGTCTTCGATGAAAGCGGGCTGGAAGAAAGGAAACAGAGTGCAGGAGCAAACTTCCTCCGCTTCTGACATGCGCCGCTCCGGCGCGCGGATCGTGGTTTTCGGAATTGCCGGTATTGTGCTCGTGCTGCTGATCGCAGCGGCTTTCCTGTTCTGGGCACTGCCTGACGCCAATACGTTCAACGCGCGGGTCGAGCAGATCTTCATCGAGAACGACGATCTGACGACCCAGGCCGAGGTCAAGCTGCTGGAGATTCTGGCACAATCCGGTACGGCGTTTTCCGATACGCTGATGAGCTACCGGCTGGTCATCTTCGTGCTGCTGGTCTTCGCCACCGCGATGCTCACCGCCGCCTTGGTGTTCCTCGTCATGCTGGTGAACATGAACCGGCGGGTGGCGCAGATCGAACGCGCGGGCATTCAGGTGAACTCTCTCCTGATCAGCCGCGAGGAGAACACAGTCTATCTCAACAATCTCGGCTTCAAACTGACCGATGCGGCGATGGAGACAATGTCGGTACTGGCCGAGGCACGCATGGATGACGACGTCCTCTCCGGCTCCGAGATCGAAGGCATGATTTCAGGCCGCAGCCCAACGGATTGCGAAGAGGCGGCGGGCGCCACGCGCATCAAACGCCTGCGCGACACGCTCGGCAATCAGATCGTGGCGGAACTGCTGGTGAAGAACATTGCCCGGCGCGGCTACATGCTGGCCATCGACAAGGACGTGATCAAGGTGATTTGACGCGCTTCGGCGTCGTGTTAAGGCACTCCTGCCGCTGTTTGCGTTTGCGCCGCAGGCGAAAGGCTGCGAAAAGCGATTCAATACACAGTCGAATTGCTTTAAGGCCTGAACGGACCTCCGCCCGCGACAGGACCGCACGACGTGGAATTGACCAGCACGCATCGGGACGCATTGGACGAGCTGCTCACCTGGCGGCGCGATGTGAGGCACTTCCGCACCGACCCGGTGCCCGAACCCGTGCTCGACCGGTTGCGCGCACGAATGGAGCTGTCGCCCTCCGTCGGCAACGCGCGCCCCTGGCGGGTGATCCGCGTCGACAGCGCCGAAAAACGCGCCGCCGTCATCGACAGTTTCGAGGCCTGCAACCAGTCGGCTGCCGAGGCCTACGCCCCGCCTGAGCGGCAAACCTATCTCACCCTCAAGCTGGCTGGCCTCCGCGAGGCGCCGGTGCATCTCGCCGTCTTCACCGACCTCGCGGTGGAAGAGGGCAAAGGTCTCGGGCGGCAAACCATGCCCGAGATGCTGAGCTATTCGACCGTGATGGCGATCCATACGCTCTGGCTGGCGGCCCGAGCCGAGAATATCGGCGTCGGCTGGGTGTCGATCCTCGACCCGACAGCGGTGGCTGAAACGCTGGACACCCCGCCCACCTGGTCGCTGACCGGCTATCTCTGCCTCGGATATCCCAAGACCACATCCGATGCCCCCTTGCTGCACCGCGCAGGCTGGCAGGAAAACACCGCCACCCTTTGGGAGGTGCGCTAGAGCACCCACCAATGAATCCCTGCCCCGGCGAGTGCCATCTGCCCGCCCGGCTGACAAGCCGGGCAGCGACCGAACCCCTTCGACAGGGGTGAGGGCGCTTCCGCCGCCACCCACAAGGCTGCGTATCGCCATTGCAGGTCCTCCGCCTTCCGCTCTAGGGTCCGGCTGAAGACCACCGAAAGGACTGCCCTCATGCCCGCGCCCCTCAACACCTTCAAGAAATCCCTCGCCGAGGGGGAGACACTACTCGGCTGCTGGATGAGCCTCGCCGAAGGCATCACTGCAGAGATCCTCGGCAGCGCGGGCTACGACTGGCTGCTGATCGACGGAGAGCATTCACCCAACGACATCCGCTCCATCCGTGACCAGCTTGTGGCGCTCAAGGGCAGCGACAGCCACCCGGTGGTGCGAGTGCCCATCGGCGAGACCTGGATCATCAAACAGGTGCTGGATGCGGGGGCGCAAACGGTCCTTGTGCCGATTGTCGAGACCGCCGCACAGGCCCGCGAGCTGGTGCGCGCCTGCCACTACCCGCCGGGTGGCACCCGTGGCGTCGGCTACGCCGTGGGCCGCGTGTCGAACTTCGGGCAGATGGAGAACTACGGCCCCACCGCGGATGCGCAGATCTGCCTGCTGGTGCAGGTGGAGACCAAGACAGGCCTCGACAATCTCGATGAGATCCTCGCCGTCGAGGGCGTCGATGGCGTCTTCATCGGCCCGGCGGACCTCTCGGCCAGCATGGGCTATCTCGGTCAGACCAATCACCCCGACATGCAGGCCACGATCCTGGCCGCCCTGAAAAAGATCAGCGACAGCGGTAAGGCGGCGGGCATCCTCACTCCCAATGACGAAATGATCCAGGCCTCGCTCGACGCTGGCGCCCGGTTCGTTGCGGTGGCGATGGATATCGCGCTGTTGTTAGAGTCCGCCAAAGCCGTCAGTGCCAAATGGAAGGCCAAGACCGGCTGAGGCCCTTTCCCTTGACGACCGAGCCGTATAAGAGGCGCGGACCATCACCTGAATCGGAGTAAACCAAGATGGGTTACCGCGTCGTTGTTGCGGGCGCCACTGGCAATGTGGGCCGCGAAATGCTGAACATCCTTTCGGAACGCCACTTCCCGGTGGACGAGATCACGGTGCTTGCCTCGCGCAAGTCGCTGGGCACGGAAGTGAGCTTTGGCGACACGACGCTCAAGACCAAGGACCTGGACACGTTCGATTTCACCGGCTGGGACATCGCGCTCTTTGCGGTGGGCTCCGAGGCAACCAAGAAATACGCGCCGGTGGCGGCCAAGGCGGGCTGTGTCGTGATCGACAACTCCTCGCTCTACCGCTACGACCCGGACGTGCCCCTGATCGTGCCGGAGGTGAATGCCGACGCGATCGAAGGCTATGCCAAGAAGAACATCATCGCCAATCCCAACTGCTCCACCGCGCAGATGGTGGTGGCCCTGAAGCCGCTGCACGACCGCGCGACGATCAAGCGCGTCGTGGTCTCGACCTATCAGTCGGTGTCGGGCGCGGGCAAAGAGGGCATTGATGAGCTCTGGGATCAGACCAAGGCGATCTACAACCCCGTCGACGAGAAGCCTGCGAAGAAGTTCACCAAGCAGATTGCCTTCAACGTGATCCCACATATCGACGTCTTCATGGACGACGGCTCCACCAAGGAAGAATGGAAGATGGTCGCCGAGACGAAGAAGATCGTCGACCCGTCGATCAAGGTCACGGCCACCTGCGTGCGCGTGCCGGTCTTCGTCGGCCATTCGGAGGCGGTGAACGTCGAGTTCGAAGACCATCTCGACGAGGATGAGGCGCGCGAGATCCTGCGCGAGGCCCCTGGCGTCATGGTGATCGACAAACGCGAGGACGGTGGCTACGTCACACCCGTCGAGTGCGTGGGCGACTTCGCCACTTTCATCAGCCGCATCCGGCAGGACAGCACCATAGACAACGGCCTGAACTTCTGGTGCGTGTCGGACAACCTGCGCAAGGGGGCCGCTCTCAATGCGGTGCAGATCGCCGAGCTTCTGGGCAACCGCATTCTGAAAAAGGGCTGAGCTTCCTGCCTATCACGGCGCCCCACCCGCATCCCGCAGGTGGGGTGTTTTGCGGTCAGCCGGGATCCGTGCAGGCCTCCGCCTCGGCGGGCGCCAGGCGGAAGGTAAAGAACGGCCCCGTCCCCGGTTCAAAGGAGTGCTCCGCCTCTTCCAGATAGAAGCGGTAGTGCCCCTCCACATCGTGGAGATAATCAATGCCCTGCCCGATGTCCGACAGGAAGACGTTCCGTGTCCGCATCGCGATCCCGCCGTCCGTTTCGACCGTAATCCACATCTGGCTGTCGCCCTCCAGCGTGTTGCAGCCGTCCCGGTAGGCACCCGGCGCGCTTTCCCAGCACATAAAGGACAGATGCCCGGGCCGACCGTCCCGGTCTCTGCCCGTCAGCTGCGCAATGGCAAAGCCCTCCTCGGCGCGCAGCGCGAGCGACAGGGTCGCCACGTTCTGGGAGGGATGCGCTTCAAGATGCACGGCGGTGTAGGATCGGGTGTAGCAGGGGGCCAGCGTGGCAAGCTCAAAGCTGGCGGCCGCCGTGGCCACGCCGGTCAGGATCGCCCCGCTCAGGGCACAGCGCATATAACACATCAATCGTCTCCATGATGTCAATCAACTCCAATGCCCCGGCTCAGCAAGCCAGCGCGGTGTCGGATTGTCAATCAGGGTGCACAGGTCCCGGCGCGCCCGCGCCCAACACAGTCAAACAGCGGTGGGGTCTTTCGGCTTGCCGGGCCCGAACCGGCGCAGAAAGGTCACATAGGAGAACCCCAGATCGGACGTATTGCACAGCTTCTGCCCGCTGGTTTCCGTATGCAGCGAGAGCCCGCCCCAGGCGATTCTCATGAAGTAGCCGTGGCGGCGCAGCCGCTCGTCCAGATCGTCCCAGCTCTCGGCTTCGGCCATGTCGCGAAACAGGAGATTCTGCAGCGCAAAAACCAGACGCTGGTCCACGATTTCGGACTTCTTTTTCGTGCTCTTATGCGCCGCAAGATGCGCCACGAGCACCTCTTCGACGATCTTGGCCACGGTGCCTTCGCGCTCCGTCGCCAGGTCATGGACCGCAAGCGCCAGATCAGCCGGCAACTGAATCGAAACTGTACGATTGTTCATGCAGCCGAGAATTCCTTAATTTGGGTTTACAAAATGTTAAAAACGCTCGGCGCGCAGCACTTCGCAGTCCACAATTGTGACAACGCCGATGTGGCGCTCGACCACGTCGAAGGCGGCCTCAAGCAGCTTGTCGAGTTTCTCGGGCCGGATGATGCAGATCACCTGCACCATACCGCTGGCGCGCCCGATCTCGCCCGCCCGGGTCCAGGCGCCGGACCGGCCCGAACCGCCCAGCACCGGCAGCACGGTGAAGCCCGTCACATCCGCCGAAAGCAGCGCCTCGGTCAGCCGCGACTGCATGATCGCTTCGATGGTAATCTCGACCCGTTTGGCCTGATGCGTCTGCATGGGGTCAGCCTCCTGTCATCGTTGTGGCCACCGCAACATATAATGGAATGCCCAGTGTCAGGTTGAAAGGGAAGGTCACGCCCAGCGACAGCGTGAGGTAGATCGACGGATTCGCCTCCGGCAGCGCGACCCGCATGGCCGCAGGCACCGCGATGTAGGAGGCTGACGCCGACAGCACCATCATCAACGCCACGCCGCCCGCGGAGAGGCCCAACAGCAGGCCCGCGCCCAGGCCGCAGAGGCTGCCGATGACCGGCATCAGGATCCCGAAGGCGAGGACACCGGGGCGCAGCACATCGCTGCGTTCACGCAGACCCCGGCCCGCCACAAGGCCCATATCCAGAAGGAACAGGCAGAGCACGCCCTTGAACGGTGCCGCGATGAAGCTGGAGATTTCGTTCAGCCCCTCTTCGCCCGTCGCCCAGCCAATGAAGAAGGAGCCCACCAGCAAGACAATGGACCCGTTCAGCAGGATCTCCCGCCACAGGGTGCTGTCCATGCGTTGGCCGTCGCCCCCCCGCGAAATCAGCCAGAGCGCCGAGAGGATCGCGGGCGCTTCCATCGCCGCGGCGACCGCAACCATATATCCTTCCGATGCGATCCCGCTGCTTTCCAGCACCGAGGTCGCCGCCACGAAGGTGACGATGGAAATCGAACCGTAGTGCGCCGCCACCGCGGCCGCGTCGAGCCGGCTGAGGCGGGTCATCACCTGCAGGAGCGCAAAGGCGATGAGCGGCAACGCCGCCGAGAGCGCCACCCCGGCGACCAGGGTGAACCCCAGCTTGGCGTCGATCCCGTGCGCGGACACGCTCACCCCGCCTTTGAACCCGATGGCGAAAAGCAGGTAGATCGACAGCGCCTTGGCAGCCGCCTCCGGCACACTGAGGTCCGATCGCGCCAGCGCCGCAGCGACGCCCAGTGCAAAGGACAAGATGATCGGCGACAGCAGATTGGTCGCCGCCAGTGAAAGGATCTGTTCCATGCGCTGCTCCTTGCCCCGGCCCCGGCGGGCCTATCCTCAGACCCGTTGAAAGGCCTGTTGTTCCGGGTTGAAATATTCCAGCCACCCCTCGCCGATATCGGTCCAGAGCCCATGCAGGGTCAGCGCACCGGCTGTCACCTTCTCACGCACGAACGGAAAGGTCAGCAGGTTTTCCAGACTGACCAGAACCGCCTGTTTTTCAAGCTGTTGCGCCTGTACCGCTGCGTCATTCTCCGCCGCGACCAGGTCGTATTTCGGCCTCAGAATGTCCATCCAGCGTCCGACGAAACTGCTCTCGTCTTCGAGGTCGGGCGCATTGCCGCGACACATCTCGAGACAGCCCTTGACCCCGCCGCAATTCGAATGCCCCAGCACGATCAGATGCGCAACATGCAGCACGTTCACCGCATATTCCACCGCCGCCGAGGTCCCGTGATAGTCGCCATCGGGCCGGAAAGGCGGCACCAGATTCGCGATATTGCGGTGAATGAAGAACTCGCCCTGATCCGCCCCGAAGATCGAAATGGCGTTCACACGGCTGTCACAGCAGGAAATGACCATCGCCCGGGGATGCTGACCTTCCGTCGCCAGATGCCGATACCAGGCCCTGTTCTCCGCATAGCCGGTCGCTTTCCAGCCGTGGTAGCGCTGCACCAGGTAACTCGGCAGCGGTTTTGCGTGATCCATAACTGTCCCGTTCGTCTTTTTGAGCGCCCAACTATACCGAATTCACATAGAATTCGAGGGAAAAGCGCCCTCCATCTCAATACTTTGGAGAGGTTTGCGCGGCATAAGGCTGTGTACTGCGGGGGCAGAGAAGGGTGAGTGTAATGGATCACGTCCTGAAAATCGGGCTGAACGAAACTGTGCACGTCGATCAGGATCGACTGGCTGCGCTCTATGCGGAACTCGGCGAAGCCGGGGCCGAAGACGTGGTCTGCCGGGCTATGGAGGAGATGGCCCTGCGCCTGTCCCACTGCAGCCGTCTCCACACCGCCGGAAATATGGACGAACTGCGCAAGTGCGCCCGCTCGCTGATCGCTATCGGTGACCAGATCGGGATGCACGTCCTCGCCCGGGTCGCCGGCGACGTCACCAACGCCATTGATGCCGCAGACGGGCCCGCCGTCTCCGCAACGCTCGCGCGGCTTATCCGCATTGGCGAGCAATCGCTGACCGCCATCTGGGACCTGCAGGACATCACTATCTGAACCATCTGACAGCTTGCGCGACGGGCGCGACAGGCTAGGCTGGGCCCAATGCTCCCAACAAGGCCCGCGCCATGCCGCTCCCCCTCTTCGCCGACCCCACCGACACCGCACGCCCTCTCCACATCGTCGACCAGGACCACTTCGAGACCTGGCGCACCGCCCAGCCTGACGAAATCGGCACGTGGATCGACGCCCAGGCCTTCACGGGCGCCCTTGGTCAGGCAATACCGGTCCCGGGTACCGACGGCGCCCCGGCGGGTGCGGTTGTCGGCCTCGGGACGGCCCAGACCCGGGCGCGGGCCCGCTTCCATCTGGCGGCAGCCGCGGCCAAACTGCCCAAGGGCGCCTATGCCATCGCCTCGGGCCTGCCCGACGACATGGCGGAGGTCGAGGCTCTGGGCTGGCTGCTCGCCGGTTACCGCTTTGATCGCTACAAGACACAACCCCCCATGGCGGCCCGGCTCGTCGCACCCGACACCATCGACGCAAACGCCGTGGCTGCCATTGCCACGGGCGAGGCGCTCACCCGCGACCTGATCAACACGCCGGCCTCCGACATGGGACCCGACGATCTGGAGCAAGCCGCGCACGACCTCGCTGCGCGCCACGACGCCCAGGTCCGCGTCATCCTCGGCGATGACCTGCTCGCCGAGAACTTCCCGATGATCCACACCGTGGGCCGGGCCGCCAACCGCGCACCCCGGCTGATCGACATGCGCTGGGGCGACACGGGGCCCCGCGTCACATTGGTCGGCAAGGGTGTATGCTTTGACACCGGCGGTCTGAACCTCAAACCCGGCGCCTCGATGGCGCTGATGAAGAAAGACATGGGAGGCGCCGCCGCCGTTCTGGGCCTCACGGACATGATCCTGTCCCATGGCCTTGCCGTGCAGCTCCGGGTGCTGATTCCAGCGGTGGAGAACGCCGTCTCCGGCAACGCGTTCCGCCCCGGCGACATCCTGACATCGCGCAAGGGCCTGACGGTGGAAATCAACAACACCGATGCCGAAGGCCGCCTCGTGCTCGCCGACGCGCTGGCGCTGGCGCAGGAGGAGAACCCCGATCTCATTGTCTCCATGGCCACGCTCACCGGTGCGGCGCGCGTGGCGGTCGGCCCCGATCTCGCCCCCTACTACTGCGATGACAACAGCTTTGCAGACCGGCTGGAGCAGGCCGCGCGGCAGCAGGCCGATCCGGTCTGGCGCATGCCCTTCCACGCACCCTACGAGGCGATGATCGAACCCGGCATCGCCGATCTCGACAACGCGCCCAAGGGGGGGTTCGCTGGCTCCATCACTGCGGCCCTCTTCCTGCGACGCTTCGTGGAGCAGACCAGCTATGCCCATTTCGACATCTACGGCTGGCAGCCCAACGATGCACCGGGGCGTCCCAAGGGCGGTGTGGGTCAGGCCACCCGCACTCTGCTGAAATCCATCACCGAAATGTCCACCGCGTGAGCGATCCGCGCGACACGCCCGATCCCGCCAAAGTCACAGGGTCCGACCCGATGCAGGTCATCCTGCCGCTCGCCGATCTCTGCCGCACGCCGGACGGCCCGCGCGACCGGCAACTGCTCTGCGGCGACGCTGTCACCGTGCTGCATCGGGAGGGCAACTGGAGCCTGCTGCGTACCGAGAAAGATGGCTACTGCGGGTACCTGCCCGCCAAGGCACTGGGGCCGCCCCAAGCGCCGACCCACCACGTAACGGCCCGTGCGACACACGCCTATTCCGACGCCGACATGAAGTCACCGGAGCGCCACAGTCTGTCCTTCGGCAGCCGCCTTGCCGCGCGCGCCGAAACCGCCACCTTCATCGAGACCGATCTCGGCCACATCCCGCGCCAGCATCTGCACCGAATAGGCGATATCGCCACGGATCCGGTTGCCATCGCACGGCTCTTCCTTGGCACCCCATACCTCTGGGGCGGCAACAGCGCCTGGGGGATCGACTGTTCCGGGCTCGTGCAGGCAGCGTGCCTGGCCTGCGGTCTGCCCTGCCCCGGCGACAGCGACCAACAGGAAACACAGCTCGGCGACACTTTGCCCGCAGGCACTCCCTACCGGCGCAACGACCTGCTGTTCTGGGCGGGTCATGTCGCCTGGGTCCAGAGCCCCGACACACTGCTGCACGCCAACGCAGGGCACATGGCCGTCGCTGAAGAACCGCTGGAGCAGGCCATTGCGCGTATCGCGGCCCAAGGCGACGGACCCGTCACCGCACACAAGCGGCTGAGCCATATCAAGGGGTGACGCCAGCGCCAAACCAAGCGCCGGAGGCGCTTGCATCGATCGCGTGGCCCGGACCCGGGCCTCCTTTTGAGGGGGCGCTACTCGACTGCGCGGATCAGCTTGCGCTCCAGAACCCGCAACACAGATGTCAGATCATGCCCACGGCGCAGGATCCGCCCATCCATCCCCACCACCGCGTACATGCCTTGCTTGTCGCGCAGCCGGGGCCGCTTCTCGATCCGGTACATCGGGGTCTCTGCCGTGCGCCGAAACACGGAAAAGATCGCCACGTCCCTCAGGCAGGAGATGCCATAATCGCGCCACTCCCCCGCCGCCACGAAACGCCCGTAAAGCGAGAGGATCACCGAAAGCTCTGTGCGATGGAAGGAGACCTGCTGGGCCGGGAACTGATGCAGACTGCTGGACGGTGGCACAGGGATATTCATGAGGCCAGCTTTGCGCCGTTCCGCGCACAAATCAAGCCCCGACATCGCGGGGCCGGCACCGATGCGCGCACCGACGCAATACCGACAAAATACCGACGTGATACCGACGTGATACCGACGTTGATTTTGGCGGCCTGCCGGGCCTGTCCCGACCCGCTCCTCAGACCCCGTAGCGCGCCATGAAGGTCTTCACGGCCCCATTGACCACGCGCTCGATCTCCTCGGGTGTGACCACCTTCGTCATGCCAAAGATCAGCCGTGGCCACACGTCCGCCTTGCACAGTTCGCCGAACTGATCGGCTGCCAGAACCCGGTCCTCGATCTGCAACTCACCGCGCGCTTCGGCCTGCTCGAAGTAGGCCGCCATCTCCGCGCGCATGACCGCCGGGCCGGAGTTGTAAAACTTCTGGCCCAGCTCAGGGAAGCGATCGGATTCCGCCACGCATATCCGGAAAATCTGCTGCCCGAACTTCGAGGTGATGAAACGCAGAAAATGCCGCCCTGTCTGCAACAGCACCTCCTCGGGTGCCGCACTCATGTCGATCCGGCTGAGTGCATCATCGGCCTGCCGCTGGCATTCTGTCGTGGCCACCTCCATGAACAACAGGCGCTTGTCCGGAAAATAACTATACAGCGTGGCCTTTGAGACATTGGCGACCCGCGCGATCTCGTCAACACTGGCGCCTTCAAAGCCATCCGCCATGAACACCTGCCGCGCACCCTCAAGGACCTGATCAAATTTGCGCCCCTTGCGGATAATCTCGGCTGTCGATGTCATAGGCCCCCCGATCAAGCCTCCCTACAGTATAAACCGAACGGTTCACTTCCAAGCAAAATCCGGACTGACCCTGCGCAAAGCCTATTGCCGCTTACGTCTCCAAAGTTTAGAATTGTTCTAAATAGGGTGATAGGCAATATGCGATTTCCTTTTTCTCACAAGCGCTTCCGAGATCTCAGCGAGCAGGAAATCCTGGCTCTTGCGATCTCTTCAGAGGAGGACGACGCAAGTATCTATCGCGGGTATGCAGAGCACCTGCGCCCCAATTTCCCCGATTCTGCCCGGGTTTTCGACGGCATGGCGCAGGAAGAAGACCGACATCGCCAGCTTCTGATCGACATGCACAAGGCCCGGTTCGGCGATGTCATTCCCCTGATCCGGCGCGAGCACGTCGCGGGTTACTACCACCGCCGCCCCGTCTGGCTGGTCGAAAACCTCGGCCTTGATCGCATCCGGGCCGAAGCGGAAATGATGGAGCGGGAGGCACAGGCTTTCTATCTCGCAGCCGCAGCCAGGACCACGGATGCGGAAACCCGCAAACTGCTCGGCGATCTCGCAGCCGCAGAGGCCGGTCATCAGGTGGCGGCAAGCGATCTCGAAGCCCGCCATCTCGCTCCCGACGCCCGCGATACAGAAAACAAGACCGCGCACCGCCAATTCCTGCTCACATGGGTTCAGCCGGGGCTGGCGGGTTTGATGGACGGCTCCGTTTCAACGCTGGCGCCGATCTTCGCGACCGCCTTCGCCACCCAGGATACCTGGACAACCTTCCTGGTTGGCCTGGCCGCCTCTGTGGGCGCGGGCATCTCCATGGGCTTTACTGAAGCGGCCTCGGACGATGGCCAACTCTCTGGCCGTGGCTCGCCGATCAAACGCGGTTTTGCCTCTGGCATCATGACGACCGTGGGCGGGTTGGGCCACGCCCTGCCCTATCTGATAGCCGATTTCTGGACGGCGACCAGCATCGCGATTGCGGTCGTCTTTGTCGAGCTTTGGGCCATCGCCTGGATCCAGAACCGCTATATGGAAACGCCCTTCTGGCGCGCCACGCTACAGGTCGTCTGCGGGGGCGCGCTGGTCTTCGGGGCCGGTGTCCTGATCGGCTCGGGCTAGCTTGCAGCGCTGCGTCACAGCCTCTACCACTTCCCCATGATCGAGATTTTCCTCAAGACCGTTCCCTTCTTCGCACTGATCGGTCTGGGATATTGGGCGGGCTACACACGGTTTTTCACCGAAGAGGCCACGGCGTATCTCACGAAATTCGTATTCTACTTCGCGCTCAGCGCGATGCTTTTCCGCTTCTCCGCCAATCTGTCTTTTGACGACATCTGGGACGTCAATCTCGTGACGGGATATCTCATCGGGACCCTCGCCGTCTATCTGGTGGCGACCCTCGTGGCGTATCTGCGCAAACTCGATGTGGCCACCACGGCGGTCGAAGCGCAATGCGCGGCCATTGGCAATGTGGGCTTTCTGGGCGTGCCGATGTTGACGCTGCTGATGGGTGAGGCGGCAATTGGCCCGATCATGATGGCGCTGGCCGTGGATCTCATCGTCTTTTCCAGCCTGATCGTGATCCTCATCACCGGTTCGCGCGACGGACGGCTGAGCTTGGGCATCCTGCGCACCGTTGGGCTGGGGTTGGTCAGGAACCCCATGATCGTCTCGATCGTGGCGGGGCTGATCTGGTCGGTCTATGACCTGCCGATCCCGGTGCCCGCCAACGAATTCCTCGCCATTCTCGGAGCCGCCGCCACCCCGGGCGCGCTTTTTGCCATCGGCGCGTCGCTGGCCAGCAAGTCGGCGGAACGGCTGCAGATCGCCTGCTGGCTGAGCTTCTGCAAACTGGGGCTACACCCGCTCTTTGTCGCAATTGGGGTGCTCTACCTCTTCCCAGCCGATCCCTATTTCGCCGCCGTGATCATCGCCGCTGCGGCCTTGCCGGTGGCGGGCAATGTCTACATCCTCGCGCAACACTACGGCGTGGCCCCGCATCGGGTGTCCGCTGCGATCCTTGTGTCCACCGTGATCAGCATCCTGAGCGTCAGCGGGATCATCTCCGTCGTTGCCCCAACCTAAGGTGGCTATTGCCGCAAGGCTGCAGGCACGCTAGCCATGCGCCGATTGAACCGAGGAGCCCGCCCATGAAAACCATCTCCGAAAACGCCTGTTTTGGCGGAACCCAAGGCGTCTATACCCACGCCTCCAAGGTCTGTGCCTGCGACATGACCTTTGGTCTATTCCTGCCCGAAGAGGCCGCCGAAGGCCCGGTGCCGCTGCTGTGGTATCTCTCTGGGCTGACCTGCACCCATGAAAACGCGATGACCAAGGCGGGCGCACAGACCTGGGCGGCGGACCACGGGATCGCACTGGTGTTTCCCGACACCTCCCCGCGCGGCGAGGGCGTGGCGGACGACGAGGCCTATGATCTCGGCCAGGGTGCGGGGTTCTATGTGAACGCAACCGAATCCCCTTGGGCCCCGCATTTCCAGATGTGGGACTACATCACCGACGAACTGACCAAACTGCTGGACCATTCCTTTGCACTGGACATGGAGCGGCAGGCGATCACCGGGCATTCCATGGGCGGACATGGCGCGCTGACCATGGCGATGTCGCTGCCGGGGCGCTTCCGCTCCGTCTCGGCCTTTGCGCCGATCTCCAACCCGACCAACAGCGACTGGGGCCGCAAGCAGCTTTCTGCATATTTGGGGAACAATGAAGAGAGATGGGCCGCGCATGACGCGACCCTGCTGATGCGGGAGAAGGGTTTTGACGGGCCGATCCTGATCGACACAGGCACAAGCGATCAGTTCATTGACCTCTTGAAGCCAGAGGCATTGGCCGAAGCCACTGCCGCGCGACGACAGCAGGCCACGCTGCGCCTGCAGCCGGGATACGATCACAGCTATTTCTTCGTCTCGACCTTCATGGAGGAACATGTGGCCTTCCACGCCGACGCGCTTTACGCATGACGGCGCTATACATCGACGCGGATGCCTGCCCGGTGAAGGCTGAGGCAGAGCGCGTCGCGATCCGACACCGGGTGCAGATGTATGTGGTTTCCAACGGCGGGCTGCGGCCCTCGCAAAACCCGCTCGTCGAGACGGTGATTGTCCCCGACGGCCCGGATGTTGCGGATCTGTGGATCGCGGAGCGCTGCGGCGCCGGCGATGTCGTCGTTACCGGAGATATTCCGCTGGCCGCGAAATGTATCGAGGCCGGCGCGCAGGTGCTCAAGCACAATGGCGAAGTGCTGACACAGGCCAACATCGGAAACGTCCTGGCCACGCGCGACCTCATGGCCGACCTGCGTGCCGCCGATCCCTTCCGGCAGGGCGGCGGCAAGGGCTTTACAAAGGCCGACCGCTCGCGTTTTCTGGACGCGTTGGAGCGCACCCTGCGCGCCGCCAAGACACCCGGTTGATTTCGAACACTTTTTTGACGAGGCACGCATGCAGCCCAAGGCCGTGGTTTTTGACATCGGGAACGTGTTGATCGAGTGGCAGCCAGAACGGTTCTACGACGCGGTGATCGGAGAAGACCGACGCCGGGCCATGTTCGCAGAAGTCGATCTGCACGGCATGAACGAGCGGGTGGACCGCGGCGGACACTTCACCGACACGATCTATGCCCAGGCCGACGCCACGCCCGACTGGCGGGACGAGATCCGCATGTGGCACGACCGCTGGATCGAGATGGCTTCACCGGTCATCGACCACTCCGTGCGGCTGATGAAAGCCCTGCAGGGCAAGGGCGTGCCCGTCTTCTCGCTCACCAACTTCGGGATCGAAAGCTATGATTTTGCGGCCACGCACTACCCCTTTCTGCGGGAATTCGACCGCGATTTCATTTCGGGCCACATGCGCGTGACGAAACCCGATCCGAACATCTATGCGCAACTTGAAGATACCTCGGGACTGACTGGCACGGATCTGATCTTCACCGATGATCGCGCCGAAAACATTGCCGCAGCTGATGCACGCGGCTGGCTGACACATCTGTTCGAAGGGCCCGGCGGTTGGGCCGCGCGACTTGTCGAAATCGGCCTGCTGACGGAGGCTGAGGCCGCATGACCGCCCCGGTGATCTCCTTTGCCGAAGGCGATGCGCTGCTCGATTGGATCGCATTGACCGATGCGTTGGCCGAGGGACACAAGCGGCCTAAGGCGGAGATTGCCGACACTTTTCTCTATCGTGACCCGGACACGCTCCTGAACCGTTCGGCCTGGATAGACGGGCTTGGGCTGGCGGTGAAATGTGCCACCGTGTTTCCCGGCAACACAGCACGCGGGGCCTCGTCCATCAACGGCGGCGTGATGCTGTTTTCCGATCAGGACGGCACGCTTGAGGCGATCATAGACTTTCACCTTGTGACGAAGTGGAAGACCGCGGGCGACAGCCTTCTCGCCGCGCGTCGCCTCGCACGGCCCGACAGCAAACGCATTCTAATCGTCGGCGCAGGCACGCAGGCGCGCGGACTGCACGCGGCCTATCGTGCGGCTTTCCCGCAGGCACGCTTCACCGTCTGGAACAGGACGGCAGAAAACGCCAAAGCACTTGCCATCGAAATCCCCGGCCTTGAGGTGGTCTCCTCGCTCAAAGACGCTGTGGCACAGGCGGACATCATCACCTCCGCTACCATGTCCACCGCGCCTCTCATTCAAGGCGATTGGCTGCGTCCCGGCCAGCATCTCGACCTGATCGGCGCCTACCGCCCCGACATGCGAGAAGTGGATGACACCGCCCTGCAGCGCGCGCGTGTCTTCGTCGACAGCCGAGACACCACCATCGGGCACATCGGCGAGATCAAGATTCCGCTGCAGACCGAAGCGATCGTGCAAGACGACATCATCGCCGACTACTACACGCTTGAAGCCTTCACGCGGCACACGCCAGAAGATATCACGCTCTTCAAGAACGGTGGCGGGGCGCATCTCGACCTGATGACCAGCCGCTATATCCTGGATCAATGGATGGCCCACCGGTGATCTGGATTGCGTTGGCGGTTGCGGTCATCATCGCACTGCCCTTCGTGATCGAAGCGACCCGCAAACCGATGACAGCCAAGGCCCGTATGCGCGCGCCAGGCGCCTTTGCGCAACTGTCTCAAGGGGCGACACACTATCGCTGGTATGGCCCGGAAGACGGGCCCATTGCGGTTTGCGTGCACGGTCTTACGACCCCCAGCTTCGTCTGGGGCGGTCTGGCCAAGGGCCTCACCGACATGGGATTTCGGGTGCTGGTCTACGACCTTTATGGGCGCGGCTTTTCCGACCGCCCAGGCGGGCCGCAGGATCATGCGTTTTTCCAATCCCAACTGAACGACCTGCTGACGGATCAGGGAGTTCAGGACGACATTACTCTGATCGGCTACTCCATGGGCGGCGCCATCGCCACGCGGTTTGCAGCACAACAGCCGCAGCGGATACGCCGGCTGATCCTGCTCGCACCCGCCGGAACCGCGCCCGTTGTGACTGGCCTTCTGGCCTTCGCCGCGCACGCGCCGTTGATCGGACGGTGGCTCACGCTGCTGCGCTATCCGACTGTCCTGCGCAACGGGCTCAAGCGTGAGCAAAACCAGCCCAGCAGCGTCGTCGGTATCAACGCGATGCAGGAGGCCGAGCTTGACTGGCGCGGCTTCGTGCCCGCCGTGTGGGAGAGCCTGTGCGGCGTCCTCGCCGAAGACATGCGGACGGAGCATGAGCAGGTGCAGAAGGGCAGCATACCCGTGCTTGCCATCTGGGGAGAAGAGGACAGCGTCATTCCGCTGCGGTCTTCACAGGTTCTGAGGACGTGGAACAACCACGTCCAAACCGCTGTCGTCCCGGGGGCTGGGCATGGCCTACCCTACTCGCACACGACCGATGTGCTGAAACACATCGACAGGTTTTTGAACAACACGACCTAGGCGGTACGGAGCCCCTCCAGCCTCCGCTCCCGGATCGGCAGGTGAATGATCGCGCTGAAGGCGCCGACACCGACGCCAATCCACCAGACCAGCGTGTAATCGCCGTAGACATCATACATCCGTCCACCCAGCCAGGCGCCCATGAAGCTTCCCAGCTGGTGGCTGAAGAAGATGATGCCATAGAGCGTGCCCATGTAACGCAGCCCGTAGATATGGGCGATCAACCCGGACGTCAGCGGGATGGTTGCGAGCCACAGGCTGCCCATGACGATGGCGAAGAGGATCACGCTGGTCGGTGTGATCGGCATCATGATGAAGAGTGCCGAGGCGACCGTGCGCCCCAGATAGATGCCAGCGAGCAGATATTTCTTGGAGTAATGCTTGCCCAGCCACCCGGCCAGCAGGGTGCCCCCGATGTTCGCGACACCAATGAGCGACAGGGCCACCGCCCCAAGCGCAGACGTCGTGCTCACCCCCATGCTGTCGAGCATCCCACCCGGTGCAATGGGGCCGCAGAGTTCCTCGACGAAGGCGGGAAAATGCGCGGTGATGAAGGCCAGCTGATACCCGCAGGAGAAAAAGCCAAGGAAGATGAAGGTATAGGACGGGTCGCGAAAGGCCTTGATCAGGATCTCGCCCATGCTCTCTTCGAGCTCGGTCCTGCTGGCCAGCTTAGGAGCGCGCATCATCGGCAAGAGCAGCAGCACCAGCAGAATCGACAGTGCGAAAAACAGGAAGATGCTCTGCCACGGCATGAACCCCAGCATCCATTGCGCCACAGGCGGGCCAAAGATCTGCCCGCCGCTCCCCGCCGCCGAGACGATGGCCAGAGACATGGAGCGGTTCTCATCCGAGGCGGCGCGCCCGACGACTGCGAGGATCACTCCGAACCCTGTGCCCGCGATGCCAAAGCCCACGAGCCAGGCATAAAGCTGATGTTCGATGGGCGTCACCGAATAAGCCGAGAGCACCAGCCCCAGCGCATAGATCAGGGCGCCGAGGACGATCGCCTTGCGGTCTCCGATCTTTTCGGCCAGCGCCCCAAAGAGCGGCTGGCCCACACCCCAGGCGAGGTTCTGGATGGCAATCGCCAGCGAGAACTCGGCCCGCAGCCAGCCGAACTCTTCCGCAATCGGGATCTGGAAGACCCCAAATGCCGAACGGATCGCGAAACTCGCGACGATGATCACACAACCGACAATTAGAACCGGTGTGAAAAGGGGTGCACGTGATTGCATCGGCTGGCCTCCGTTCCTGCGAGACTACGCCGCCATCCGCACCGGTCAATTCAGCATTTTTTAGTCCGGCATAACAAATTCTGATGTCAGAGCAGCTTTTCTCCGTCCGATGGCCGCGCTATGGCGAAGACATGCGAACTCTGGGCGACATCTACCAAGGCCTGATCGACGCGGGCTCCCTCCAGCCCGACGCCGCGCAATTGTCCGTCCTGCCGGAGTTCGACCGGATCAGGACCGCGCTCCACACACCTGTAAAAAAGGGATTGTTCCGCAAGGCGCCCGAGCCGCCAAAGGGTCTCTATCTCTGGGGTGGCGTTGGGCGCGGCAAGTCGATGCTGATGGATCTTTTCGTGGAACATCTGGACGGAATTCCGGCCCGCCGGGTCCATTTTCACGCCTTCATGCAGGAGATCCACAGCGCCATGCACGAGGTGCGCAAGAGCGGCGTCGAGGATGCGATTGCCCCGGTTGCCGCTGATGTCGCAGCATCGGTGCGCCTGCTTGCCTTCGATGAGATGCAGATCACCGATATCACCGATGCGATGATCGTGGGCCGACTGTTTGAAGCGCTCTTTGCCGACGGTGTCGTGGTCGTGACAACCTCCAACCGCGTGCCCGACGATCTCTACCTCAATGGGCTGAACCGCGATCTTTTCCTGCCGTTCATCGCGCTCATCAAGGAAAAGATGCATGTGGAGGAGCTCGCCAGCCCCACCGACTATCGGCAGGACCGCCTCGGCGGCCAGCCGGTCTATTTCACTCCGGTGAACGCAGATGCGCGGGCCGCCATGGATGCCGTCTGGACGGATCTCGCAGGCGGGCGCGGCGATCCGCTGATCCTGAAGGTCAAGGGGCGCGAGGTCGAGCTTCCCGCCTTCCGGAACGGTGTTGCACGCGCCGGCTTTCACGATCTCTGCAGTCGCGCGCTTGGCGCAGCAGACTACCTGGCACTGGCCGACACGATCAAGGTGCTGCTGCTTGATGGCATTCCAACTCTCTCGCGCGACAATTTCAATGAGGCCAAGCGGTTCGTGACGCTGATCGACGCGCTCTATGAAGCGAAGGTGCGGCTGATCTGTTCGGCGGCGGCCAAACCCGAGATGCTCTATCTGGAAGGCGAGGGCACATTCGAGTTCGAACGCACGGCCTCGCGCCTGCGCGAAATGCAATCGGACGGTTGGGGGCTCTAGCCGTTCTCGCGCAGGACCGCACCCGCAAGATAGAGCGACCCACAGATGAGCACACGGGCGGCGGGGCTCTGCGATACAATGCGCTCCAGCGCGTCCTGAACCGATGGAGCCGTCTCTGCGCGCATGCCGACGTGCGAAGCCGAATCTGCCGTGGCGTCGGCAGGCAACGTGTTGGCCTCCCCGGGGATTGAAACGGCCATCACCTTCTCAGCGACCATTGAGAGAGGCCCGAGATAGCCACCGATGTCCTTGGTGTTGAGCATTCCACAGATCAGATAGGTCGGTCGCTCCGGCAGCGTCGCCAGATGCCGGGCCAGAGCGACTCCGGCCGCAGGGTTGTGACCGCCATCGAGCCAAAGCTCCACGTTGGGGGCTGCGTCGACCAGAGGCCCGCTGCGCAGCCGCTGCATGCGCGCAGGCCATTCGGCCCGGGCCACCGCGGCCTCACAGGCGTCATTGCCGATCCCCAGCGCGCGCAGGACGGCAAGAGCAGTACCCGCGTTCATCATCTGGTGATCTCCGGGCAGGTTCGGGCGCGGCAGGTCGAGCAGACCCCGTTCATCCTGATAGATCATCCCGTCTCGCTCGGGGGCCACATGCCAGTGCTGCCCATTGGCCAGCAGAGGGGCGCCACGTTGGGCCGCGACATCTTCGATGACCTCAAGCCCCGCCTCCTCTTGCCGCGAGACAACGCACGGAACGCCACGTTTGATGATCCCCGCTTTCTCGAAGGCGATCTTGTCGAGCGTGTCTCCAAGAAACTGCTGATGATCGAGGGAAACGGGCGTGATTACCGTCATCTCAGGTTTGGAAATCACATTTGTCGCGTCGAGCCGCCCGCCGAGCCCGACCTCCAGCAGGGTATAGTCCGCCTCGGTCCGCGCAAAGGCGAGCAGAGCGGCGCAGGTGGTGATCTCGAAGTAGGTGATGCTCTCGCCCCTGTTCGCGGCATAGCATTCATCCAGAACCGCCGTCAGGTCCTCTTCGGAAATCAACTGACCGGCGACCCGGATCCGCTCGTGAAACCGTGCGAGATGCGGGCTGGTGTAAGCATGTACGGTCTTATCCGCCGCTTCCAAGCCCGCGCGGATCATCGCAAGGGTCGAGCCTTTGCCGTTGGTCCCGGCAATGTGGATCACAGGCGGCAGATCGTTTTGCGGATTGCCAAGCGCGTCAAGTAGGCGCCAGACACGATCCAGCGTCAGATCTATGATCTTGGGGTGCAGGGCCATCATCCGTTCGAGGATGACGTCCGAGGTGGCCTGCGTCATTTCTGCTCGGGCTCGGCGGCTTTGTCCTCTTCCTCCGACAGCGCATGAGGCAGATCGGCGGGCGGTTCAGGCGGCGGCAGATCCCCTCGCACAGCAGGCGGAAGGCCAAGCAGCATCCGTGTGATCGAGATCAGCTCATCCCGCATCTGCCCCCGCGGTGTGACCCGGTCGAGCATCCCATGATCGAGCAGATATTCCGCGCGCTGGAAGCCCTCCGGCAGTTTCTCACGAATTGTCTGTTCGATCACACGCGGCCCGGCAAAGCAGATGAGCGCATTGGGCTCGGCGATATGCACATCGCCCAGCATGGCATAGCTCGCCGTCACCCCGCCTGTTGTGGGATGGGTCAGCACGACAATGTACGGCAATCCCGCCTCTTTCAGCATCTGCACGGCCACGGTCGTCCGTGGCATCTGCATCAGGCTGAGAATACCTTCTTGCATGCGCGCGCCACCCGCGGCGGAGAAAAGGATCAGCGGGCGCTTCAGCTTCACCGCCTCCTGCGCCGCAGCAATGATCGCGTTGCCCACATACATGCCCATGGACCCGGCCATGAAGGAGAAATCCTGCGCGGCGGCCACAATCGGCGTGCGCCCGATCTCACCACTGGCCACCAGCATCGCTTCGGCCTCACCGGTCTCTTTTTGCGCCGCCTTTAGACGGTCGGGATAGCGCTTCTGATCGCGAAAGTGCAGCGGGTCGGCCTTAGGCGCCTCCACCGGCACCTCGGTGAAAATGCCGCCATCAAACAGCGCCATGAACCGGTCCCGTGGCGTGATGTGCATGTGATGCCCGCAATTGGTGCAGACGTTCAGATTGTCCGACACTTCGCGGTGAAACAGCATCGTTCCGCACTCTGGACATTTGGTCCACAGATTGTCCGGCGTCTCACGGCGCGAGAAGATCGAGTTGATCCGCGGCCGGACATAATTCGTGATCCAGTTCATGGCGGTTCCTTTGGCGTCCCTTGCCTTTACAGCATGTCGCATTTCCTTTGAAACGAAAGACCGCTGTCTCTCACTCCGCTCGAACGCGCTTTTCGTTCCTGATGCTTTCGACAAAAACGCGACACGCTTTAGTTAATCCCGTCCCCGGGAAAGTGCAATCAGCGGCGGATGGCGAGACGCGCGGCCAGCCAGCTGACAACCATGAAGGCGAAGTCAACCGGGAGCCAGGCCGCGACGGCCTCCGTCTCCGCCAGCGAGAACGGGCTGTGATAGAGCGCGAGACCGGACAGGCTGTCTGGCATCGAGACAATCAGGATGGCCGTGACATTATTCACAAAATGCACGGCAATGGCGGGGCCCAGCGTGCCCGCCCGTGCCGTGAGGTCCGCCATCAGCAGGCCAAAGACCGTGGCCCAGACTGCGATCGCCTGCGCATTCGAGCCCGCCTCTTCCGGTAGATAATGTCCCATGCCAAAGAGGATCGACGGGATGATCATCCAGATCACGGGCGATGCAAACCGCGCCGCAAGTTGTTGCTGGAGATAACCGCGGAAGAGCACCTCCTCGGCACTGACCTGAATGAGAACGGAGAGCAGCGACATCGGCAGCAGGACAAGCCAGATGCCCAGACTGAGGTTCGAGATCAGCGGTGCGCCCATGTCCCAGGGTGGCAAAATCCAGATCACCGCATTGATCACGGCCAGAACGATCAAGACGTCCCGCATCTGCATGAAACAAAGGCGCAGATCACCGAATGTGTCGCCAAAGCCGCGCTTGTGCACCACCCGCAGCGCGACGGCAACACCCACGATCATGAAGCCGAAGCTGAAGAGCAGGAGGAACATCGCCACCGGCGTATCGCCGCGGTCAAGCGCATTGGCGAAGCGCGGCGCATTCGCCCCCTGCCAGGTGAAGAGCGTCTGGAAAAACGTCTGATTGCAGAGCAGATAGACACCGGCGGCGATAATCAACCCCATGATCAGCCGCCAGATCTGCGCCGTCTCCCGGGCGGGAGCGATCAGCGCTTCATGCGCGCGGTAGGCGGTCCGCCAAAACATGGATCGGTCTCCCTCAGGCGTTGGTGCGCGCGTATTCCTGATCGTCCTGCGGGATACTGACGCGCGCCTCGCGCAAAAGCTCCGCAGCGCCGGTCAGATGGCCTGCAACCGTCTGCAGCAGGCTCATCAGCACCTTCGGATCCGTCTCGATCACCGCCTTGAACTCCGCCGCCCCGATCCGCAAAAACTGCGTTTCTTCCTGTGCGACAAGGTCAAGTTGCCGCGGCTCGTCCAGGATAACGGCCAGATCGCCGATCAATCGGCCGGGGCCGACAGCTGTCACATCGTGCCACTCATCGTCGTCGTCGCGATACCCCATCATCGCATAGCCCGAGAGGCAGAGGTAGGCTGCGTCGGGCTTCTCACCCATGGAGAAGATGCGCGCGTCGGCCTTCGCCGTGTACCACTGCGCCGAAAACGCCAGAAGGCGCTGCGACCGCGAGTCGAGATTTTCGAACAGCGGGGTGCGCGAGATCACCCGTATCTTGCGCCGCAAATCGTCCGAGCCGCTATCCTCAAGCTCGGGCGTCTCGCCCTGTTCAACACCATCGATCCGACCGTTCTTGATCTCGATGAACATGTCATAGGCCGTCGGGTTCTCGAACTTGTCTTCGAGGAAGATCATGGTGGCCTTGGGCAAGAGATCGCGCAGCTTGGCCCGTGCCCGTTTGCGGCTGGCGGCATCGTGACTGGCAAGAACCGTGTCGAGGATCAGCACATCAGGCCGCTTGATCCCCGCCCGGCTAAAGGCCGCGCGTTCCTGGAAGACACCTGCCAGATTGGTGCCGCCCAAGCCTGTCTTGACGTCGAGAATGGTCTCCGCGACCTGGCGTTTCAGCCCATGTTCGGACAGGACTTCCGCCACAAGATCCTCGATCAACTCGCCCTGAACGCCCGCAATGGCAGAGATACGACCGTAAAGCGCGTTCTCCATCAGATTGAGCCGCGGCAGGTAGTTCTCCGGTGCGATAGGGACAAACAGCCCGCGCATGCGCTCGCGCATCTCGTCGCCCTTGCTCGCTCGTATCTCCAGGATTTCAGTCTTGAAGCTCTCTGGAAATCCTGGGCCGATCTGCTCGGCGGTGAAGGCAAACGGCACCGTCAGCAAGAGCGTGAACTCTTCTTCGGTCAGTGCCCCATCGCCCTTTTCCTTCCGCCTGTTGGCAATGTCGACGAGCCGCTCATAGAGCTCTTCTTCAATGTCCAGAGCCGTAAAGAGCGGGTGGCTGGTACCATCCATGCCAAAGGTCTGATGCAGTGTCTCGATCAGGGTCTGCGAGATGGCAATCGCCTGTTCGGCAAGGTTCAATTCGGTGATCAGCTGTACCAGACCGCTTTCTGCCGCAAGCCCACGCTGTGAGATCTGCCGCTTGGGCGCAGCGAACATCAGGTTACCACCCAGCGGGATCGACGGGTTGAACTCATCTGGATGAAAGCGGTTCACAAAGCCGTCGAGGCCGCGATCAACAAGCCTTTCATGAACTTCCTCACGCAGCGAGACGATTGACGCGGCCAGCTGTGCGTGCAACTCCGCATCCATGCGCGATTTGAGCATGCGACGGAACATCAGCTCGTCAATGCCCATGGCCTCGACAAGTTGGAACCACCAGCCGCGGATCTCTTCGGCTGTGTTGAGACCCGCCATACCCGGATCGACCCAATCGGCCTTGATGCTGTCGAGGCTGTTGCCCGCGCGCTTGGCTTCCAGCGTCGTACGGTCCTTGCTGTCAGGATCCCAAAGCACTGTCTTGGGGCTGGATTTGAGTGGCATCAGCAGGTTGTCCCCCAGCGTGCCGTCAAAGAGATACGGTCGCGAGTGCGCATAGCCGATGCGGGCGGCAATCACAGACTGATGCAGCTCCGTGATATCGTGCCCTGCGATGGTCACACTGCCGCGGGTCGGCAGAACCTCGCGCGTGAGGAGCTCGGCCAAGGCGGTGCGCTCCACCTGGCTTGTGGTCTGCACGGCGACGCGTGCGCCCGCCGGGATCTCAAGGCTGAAATTCTCCAGCACTGCGTTCCCGTCAGAGTTCCGCACTGTCACGTTGCGGATCGAAATCGCGCCATCCAGATGCGGCAACTCTTTCGGTTCTCCCTCAAAGAGCTTTTCGTCGATCATGCCTTTGGGCGCGAACCGTTCGGTCACGATCTCCCACCGCAGCGACATGTCCTGGACCTGATTGTAGTAGGTCAGCAACTCTTTCCAGGGCGAACTCAGGTCCTTGTAGGCGGCGAGCGCCGCGACCAGCGCGCCCACGGTGATCTCACCCTTGATCGCCAAATACCCCCCCGCGGAGTAGAAGAAGAAGGGCGTCAGCTGGGTGATGAAGTTATTGAGAAACTTCATGAAAAACTTTTTCTGGTAGATCTGGAAGCGGATCTCGAAAAGCCGCCCGAGCCGGTCGGTGAAACTTGCCAGCCGGTAGCGGAGCCCGCCGTTGGTGCGCAGATCACCGATACCCGCCGCTGTCTCGCCGATCTCGGAAGAGAACCGGCGCACCTCCACGATGCGCTTCTTATTCAGCTGGTTGATCTGTCGCTGCAGCATCGGGATCAGCCAGGCCTGAAGCGGGATCAGCGCCACGCCGGCGATGCCAAACCAGACGCTCTGGGCAAACAGGAAGATCACGATGATCAGCATCTGTCCGGCCTGAAAGACCGGTTGCGCCACGGCATCGCCCATGAGGCCGCCCATGGGCTCGGCCTCCGATGTCACCATGGAAACCAGCTCGCCCTGGCTGGTGTTGCGGAAATAGCTGCGCGGGAAGCGAGTCATGCGGTTGATCAGCCGGTAGCGGAACCGGCGCAGCATGCGTTCCGCCAGCACGCCTTTCATCGTGTTCAACCGCATCTTCAAGAGCCCGTGCACCACGACCGCCCCGAGATAGGCAAAACACAACGCCATCAGAAACTGCGTCTGCGTCATGCTGACCCCAAGCACGGTCACCGTTTCACTGGCCGCACCAATCGCATCGTTGATGATCCGCTTCGGCAGCTCGAGCGTGGCGTAGAGAAACGGGAAGGTGAACAGCGTGAAAAACAGCAGAAAGAGCTGTTCCCGTTTGGAAAACTTCCAAATGAACGCAAAGAGTGACTTTTCCATGCAAAGGCTTTCGGTATCGGGCTGACGGCGTAAAAACCTGCCGGCCACCAGACGCACACACGCGGATGTTTGAAGTACTTAGGGCTGGACTTGGGCCAATACAAGCGCGCAAATGGTCAGCCCTTGTGCGCATCTGAACGCTTGTGCTTGCAGGCGAAAGGGCTGTTGGCTATTCGAACGGGGATGTTTTTGAGGGGAGACAGCCCATGACCAGCCAGCGCTTCGATAAATCGAAACTGCCCAGCCGCCATGTGACCGAGGGGCCTGCGCGGGCACCGCACCGGTCTTACTACTACGCGATGGGCATGACGGATGAGGAGATTCATCAGCCGCTGGTCGGAGTCGCCACCTGCTGGAACGAGGCAGCCCCTTGTAACATCGCGCTGAACCGTCAGGCGCAAGCGGTCAAGATGGGCGTGAAGCGCGAATATGGTACACCGCGCGAGTTCACCACCATCACCGTGACAGACGGCATCGCCATGGGCCACGAGGGCATGCGCTCTTCTCTCGCCTCGCGCGAGGCGATTGCCGATACGGTCGAACTGACCATGCGCGGGCATTGCTATGACGCCATCGTGGGGCTCGCGGGCTGTGACAAATCCCTGCCCGGTATGATGATGGCGATGATCCGGCTCAACGTGCCCTCGGTCTTTCTCTACGGCGGGTCGATCCTGCCGGGGCGTCTGAACGGGAAGGACGTCACTGTTCAGGACGTGTTCGAGGCCGTGGGTCAGCATCAGGCAGGCAATATGACCACCTGCGAGCTGGAGAAACTCGAAGCGGTCGCCTGTCCCTCCGCCGGGGCCTGTGGCGGCCAGTTCACCGCCAACACCATGGCCTGCGTGTCGGAAGCCATCGGCCTCGCGCTGCCCAATTCGGCCGGGGCGCCCGCACCCTATGAGAGCCGCGACGCCTATGCCGAGGCCTCCGGCGCCGCCGTGATGAACCTCATCGAGAAGAACATCCGCGCGCGCGATATCTGTACCCGCGAGGCCTTCGAGAATGCCGCGCGCATCGTGGCCTGCACCGGCGGGTCAACCAACGCAGGCCTGCACCTGCCCGCGATGGCGCATGAGGCTGGCATCGACTTCTTCCTCGAAGACGTCTGCGAGATCTTCCGCGACACGCCTTACTTCGTCGATCTGAAACCCGGCGGGCAATATGTGGCCAAGGACCTTTACGAGGTGGGCGGCGTGCCTGTTGTGATGAAAGAACTGCGCAAGGCTGGGCTGATCCACGAGGACTGCATGACCGTCACCGGCTATTCCATCGGCGAGGAACTCGACAAGGTCAGTTTGGAGGCAGATGGGCGCGTGATATATCCGGTGGAAACGCCGCTAAGCAAAACCGGCGGCGTCGTGGGTCTCAAGGGCAATCTCGCCCCCGAAGGTGCTATCGTGAAGATCGCCGGGATGGAGCCGCAGCATCTGCTTTTCACCGGGCCTGCGCGCGTCTTCGAATGTGAGCAGGATGCCTTCGAGGCCGTGCAAAACCGCACCTATGAGGAAGGCGACGTCTTCGTGATCCGCAACGAAGGCCCCGCCGGTGGCCCCGGCATGCGCGAGATGCTGGCGACCACTGCCGCGCTCTCCGGGCAAGGCATGGGCAAGAAGGTGGCTCTGATCACCGATGGCCGCTTCTCCGGCGCCACGCGCGGCTTCTGCGTCGGCCATGTGGGCCCCGAGGCAGCGCATGGCGGCCCCATCGCCCTGCTGAAGGACGGCGACATGATCACGCTCAACGCCATTGAGGGCACCATCACCGTGGATCTCTCGGACGACGAGATGGCTGAGCGCAAAGCCGCCTGGAGCGGGCCGCGCCAGACCATCTATGGCGCAGGCGCTCTTTGGAAGTACGCCAAACTGGTGGGCCCGACCTACCTCGGCGCGGTCACTCACCCCGGTGCCAAGGAAGAGGGTCACGAGTACATGGCCCTCTAACCAACAGCGCTGCGGTCGCCGCCGATGCAGAGACCGCAGCCTCAACCCCGGAAAAAGGCGCCCACCGGGGCGCTCCGATGGGCTATAGTGTTTTGAACACGCAGCACGCACGGAAATCGTCATCGGATAGCATGGGTAGAGAAAAATTCCTGTCAGGTTGGACCGCGCACCGGACCCTGCTCGGCGCCACAGCCGGAGGCCTCAGATGAGTACCCGTCGAACCGGCCCCCTTTCACGAATGCTGCGCGCCTCACGTGGAGGGCAGACGTCGGAGGCACCGGAACCCGAGAGCATGCCGGACGACGCTGATGTGCCGAAGCCACACAATGCCGATTGGGCCTGGCGACCGCCGCTTTGGTCTGTGCCGCTACCCGAACCGGATGTTTCCGTGACCAGCGGCAGGACAGAGATTTGCAACGCTGCCACTCTCTTCCACGATGCCGAGGCCGCCGATATCATTCTGCATCGGCGGCACCAAGCCAAGCCCCCCATTGCCTATGAACTTGGCATCGAGGTAGGCGCCTTTGAGGGCAGTTTCCTGTCTCTGGCGCTCGATTTGCCCGAAGCAGCAACGCAGGGTCTGAAGCGCACGCACATCCTGCGCGTCACCAGCGCCGTGACCCTGACCCCTCCAATCACCGCTTTCGTCCGACTGAACGTCCGGCACGGCCCCAACACCGAACAGCTGCTCCGCCAGATCGACACGGAGTCGAGCAATGTCCAGGTCGAGTTCGATCTCGCCTATTCCGAGGTGAACGACAGGCGGATCGAAGGTGCGTGGATCGACCTGATCTTCGAGGCCCCCGCTCGCACGCGTATCCTGCTGCAGGATCTTACGGTCTTGCGCCGCCGACGCGCACCGATGTAGCGCCCAAAGCAAAAGCCCCGCCGAAGGGGCGGGGCTCGGAATTCGTTGGAGGGCCCAAGCCTACTCGACCGGAACCAGAGCGTTCAGACCCTTGAGAATGTCGATAGCATAGGCCAGCTGATAGTCCTCTTCCCGCAGCGCGGCTGCGGCTTCGGCTTTCGCGCGATCAGCTTCGATCTGCTTGATTTCATCTTCAGTCAGGCTGTCATTGTTCAGGCTGCCACGCAGATCCGCCTCGGACCGCAGGGCGCGGACGGGGTTTTCCTCGTCGTCCTCTTCGGTGTTCTGAGGTCGGCGCGGTTGTGCCACGACAATGTCAGGTGAAACGCCCAGCGACTGGATCGAGCGGCCCGACGGCGTGTAGTACCGGGCCGTCGTCAGGCGCATCGCCCCCTCGCCGCGCAACGGCATCACCGTCTGCACAGATCCCTTGCCGAAGCTCTTGGTGCCGACCACGATGGCGCGGCGATGGTCCTGCAGAGCCCCTGCAACGATCTCCGAGGCCGAGGCGGAGCCACCGTTGATCAACACAACAATCGGCTTGCCCTGCGCCAGATCGCCGGCCGTGGCATTGAAGCGCTCTCCATCCTGGATCTCCCGACCCCGGGTGCTGACGATCTCCCCCTCTTCCAGGAAAGCGTCCGACACCTGAATGGCCTGGTTCAGCAGACCACCGGGGTTGTTGCGCAGATCGATCACGATACCCTCGATCTTGTCGATCCCGCCCGCCTCTTCGATCTGTTCTTCGAGGCCGGATTTCAGGTTGGTGTAGGTCTGGTCGTTGAAGGTCGTGATCCGCAGAACCACGGTTTCACCCTGGGTGCGCGTGCGCACCGCTGTCAGCTTGATCGTATCGCGGATAATTGACACGTCGAAGGGTTCTGATTCGCCTTCGCGGACAACGGTGATCAGGATTTCGGATCCCACCGGCCCGCGCATCATCTCCACCGCCTCGTCCAGCGTCAGTCCCAGAACGGACTCGCCGTTCACATGGGTGATGAAGTCGCCCGCTTCGACACCGGCCTCATCCGCAGGCGTGCCGTCGATGGGAGACACAACCTTCACGAAGCCTTCTTCCTGCGTGACCTCGATGCCGAGACCACCGAATTCGCCCCGCGTCTGAACGCGCATGGCCGCGGCGTCATCGGGCGAGAGATAGCTGGAATGCGGATCGAGCGACGTGAGCATGCCATCGATAGCCGCTTCGATCAGTTCCTTGCTGTCGACCTCCTCAACATACTGCGCACGAATGCGCTCGAAGATATCACCGAAGAGATCAAGCTGCTCGTAGACATTGCTCGACTTCGCGCTTTCCTGCGCCAGAAGGGGGCCCACCACCTGCGTGGTCGCAAGGATGCCTGCGAGGGTACCGCCCACTGCCGCCATGGCAAATTTTTTCATTGGTCTCTATCCATCCTTATCGGTTCGGAACCAGAGGCTCGGGTCCTCGGGCGCGTTCTCATGTCTGACCTCTATATAGAGCGTTTCTGACCTTGTGACGCCAGTGTCATCACCATCTGTTGACAATTCCCGCCGGTTTTCAGCCGCAGCGTCCCCCATAAGCCCCAAGGGCGCGCCCGCGTCAATGACCTCCCCGGCAGTACCGTAAACAACATTCAGACCTGCCAGAATGAAAAGCACATCTGCCTGTGGTTCGAGAATCACTACCTCCCCGAGATCGAGAAGCGGCCCGGTGTAGCGAATTGTCGCCGCAACCGGGCTGGTCACAATTGCCCTGGGCCTCGTCGCCATGATGATACCGGGCCGCGTGATCCCCGCCGCATCGGCGGTCCCCGCTCGGCGCAGGATCACACCCTGCACCGGCAGCGGAAGGTCGCCCTTCTCACCAGCCAAGCTCTCTGGTGCAGCCGCGGTTTGATCTGCCGTGACCTGTGACAAACCTCGGGCAAAACTGTCGAGGGTCTGCGCCGTATCGAGCAGGATCGCCTCACGGACCGGATCCTGCGTGAACCGCGTGGGCAAGGTGGCGCGCTCCGCGATCGCCTGGTTGAGCGCCATGCGCGCCGCCTGTACCTCGTTCAGCCCAATGGCCAGCTGATCGGCCGCGTCGGTCTGTACGGCCCGAAGCACCTGCAGATCCTCCAGATCCCGTCTCAGATCACTGACGCGCGCGTTCAATGCCGGTGTCATCTCCGCCAGCAGCATGCCGGCCCGTGCCGTGCCGGTTGGTCCACCCGGATGCAGGAACGCCACCGGTGACCGCTGCGCCCCGATCCGCTGCAGAACGGCGAGCAGAGCCGCGATTTCCTCATCGCGGGCCTGAAGCTGCGCGGAGAGCTGCGCCTCCCGCACCGCGACCTGCCGAAGCCCGCTGCGCAACGCTGCCAAGCCTTCCTCAAAGGCCTGGATCGTGCGAGTGAGGGCGCGCACCCGGTCCCGCGCGGTCTCCGCGGTGTCAAGCTGCTCGGACGCGGCCTGAAGCATCTCCATCGCGGCGCGCGCGCGGTCCGCGTTGTCCTGCTGGGCCATAGCCGCGCCTGGCAGCACCAGCCCGAGGATCAACGCGGCCCATTTCATGTCAACAAACACCGCCCCGTCATCTCGGGTGGCACCGCGAGACCCATCAACGACAGCACCGTCGGCGCCAGATCCGCCAGGCGCCCGTCAGAGAGTTGTGCGCCGGCTGCTGCGCCTATGACAGCGACCGGCACCGGGTTCAGTGTATGCGCCGTATGAGGTCCACCGGTCTCCGGGTCGATCATCACATCACAGTTGCCGTGATCCGCCGTCACGATCATCGCCCCGCCAGCGGCCTCCAGCGCTTCCAGCGCCCGCCCCAGCCCGCGATCAACCGCCTCGCAGGCCCTGATCGCAGCATCGAGATCGCCGGTATGCCCGACCATATCGGGGTTGGCGTAGTTCACGACAATAAGGTCATAACCACCCTCAATCGCGCCGACCAAGGCCTCGGTCACCTCCGCCGCCGACATCTCGGGTTGCAGATCGTAGGTCGCCACATCGGGCGACTTCGGCATCTTGCGGTCTTCACCGTCGAACGAGACTTCCTCGCCACCATTCAGAAAGAACGTCACATGCGGATATTTCTCTGTTTCCGCGAGCCGGAATTGGCGCAATCCCTTCTGCGCGACCCAATCCCCCAACGTGTTCACGATCTCGGGTTTGGGGTACATCACCGACATATACTCCGAATGCGCTTCAGAATACTGCGCCATGCCCATGAGCGCCGCCCAGTTGGGCCGGGCTCCGGTGGAAAAGGCATCGAACTCCGGATCGCCAATCGCCGCCATGATCTCGCGCGCGCGGTCGGCCCTGAAGTTCAGACAGAAAACGGCATCGCCATTCTTCGCACCCCCATATCCCTCCAGTACCGTGGGCGCGATGAACTCATCCGTTTCCTCCCGTCCGTAAGCGGCGGCCACTGCGGTTTGCGCATCTGGAGCCGCCGCACCCTCCGCGCGCACAATCGCGGCATAGGCTTTTGAGACGCGGTCCCAACGCGTGTCGCGATCCATGGCATAGTAGCGCCCCGTGACCGTTGCAATCTGCGCGCGCGCGGGCAAACCGGCCTCCAGGACCTTGAAGAACTCGAGGGCCGTCTTTGGCCCGACATCCCGCCCGTCTGTCAGGGCATGGATCACAACCGGCACATCCGCCGCATCCAGCGCCCGGGCCGCCGCGATCATGTGGTTGAGATGCCCATGCACGCCACCATCCGAAACGACGCCGATCAGATGCGCCGTGCCACCCGTACCGTGTAGCCGCGTCACAAAGGCCCTCAGCCGGGTGTTCTCGGCAAAACTGCCCTCTTCAATTGCGAGGTCGATCTGCCCCAGATCCATCGCCACGACACGACCCGCCCCGATATTCGTATGGCCGACCTCAGAGTTGCCCATTTGCCCTTTCGGCAACCCGACATCGGGGCCAAAAGTGGTCAGCGTCGCGTTCGGACAGGTTGCCATGATGCGGTCCATGTTGGGCGTCTCGGCCAGCAGCGGCGCATTTCCGTCCCTGCGATCACCGATGCCCCAACCATCGAGGATACAAAGAACAACGGGCTTTTTCGCAGACATCGGCTTCGGCTTTCGATCAAGAGCTTTGGCGACCTTCTAGCGGCTCGCGCGGTTGGGGTGAACCCGTTTCCCGGCCCCGGGGCCCGTCAAGGCGCAGGTTCTGATCTGCAAATCCATCGCCGGAGCGGTGCGGCCGGGAGAGCTGGACGGTTCCAATGTGGCATTGATGTGCGAGCGGACCCGGACCCGTTGTCCTTAACGGCCCTATGAACTGATACCTCTTCGCGCTCTTTGCATCAGCTCCCCTGCCGAAAAGCATCCGAAACAGATGGCAGTGCGAGGTCAACCGCAGCACACAGAGAGACTTGCGACCCGACAGCGCATTGGTCATAACGGCGACACACGTCTAAAGGGTTTTCCGTCATGCAACAGCCGCCCGAAACCAAGATCGTCGAGAGCTATCGCATCGCCTGTGACGGCGGCGAAGGGGCGCTGGGGCATCCGCGCGTCTGGCTGCAAATCCCCAAAGACACCGGCTGGGTCGAATGCGGCTACTGCGACTGCAAATACATCCACAAGGACTTTGCAGACATAGCCTGATCCGCGCCCTTTTTCTGCCCCTTTCGGCGGGTACGCCCGCTGGACGCAAAGGAGCAGTACCATGCAGATCGAGGTCTCTGACAAGCCAATGCCCTTCTCCATCGCCGCCATTGCGTTTGGCGGCGCAGGTCTCTTTATCGCCTTGCTGGTGATGTACGCAGGTCCCTTTGCGCCGCAACCGGATATCGGCACCACCATGGGCGAGATCGCAGGCAACATGCGCGCCGCCGCGTGGCGCGCGTTTCTCGGGCTGGAACAACCCGACACCACGATCGCGCAACGCGCCTGGGACATTGACCGCATCTTGATGACTGCAGCACCGGCCGCAGGCGTGCTGGGCATCCTCATGGCGATCATCGCCTACATCCGACAGGAGCCGAAGCGGGCCGCGTCCTGCGGCGTGGCGCTGAGCGTCTGTGCCGTTCTTGTTCAGGTTCTGCTCATGATCCTGATGATCGTCGCTGGCGTGATGCTGCTGATGAGCATCATCCAGAACATGGACTCCATCTTCGGCTGACCGCCATCCGGACCAAGCCTTTCTGGACTTCGCCGCGATGTCGCGCCATGTAGGCAGACAGCAGCGAGGGAGACGGGCATGGCATTCGGCAAAGGGCATCATCTTCATCTGATCGACGGCTCGGCCTTCATCTTCCGCGCCTATCACGCGCTGCCTCCCCTTACGCGCAAATCGGATGGGCTTCCCATTGGGGCAGTGTCCGGCTTTTGCAACATGCTGCAGCGCTATGTGGAGACGAGCACTGGCGATGACGCCCCCACCCATGTGGCCGTGATCTTCGACAAGGGCAGCCACACTTTCCGCAACGAAATCTACGACCAGTACAAGGCCAACCGGGATGAGATGCCCGAAGACCTGCGCCCGCAGATCCCGCTGACCCGCCGCGCCACCGAAGCCTTCAACATCGCCTGCAAGGAGCTGGAGGGCTATGAGGCGGACGACATCATCGCCACGCTCGCAGTGCAGGCCCGCGCGGCTGGCGGCCGTTGCACCATCATCAGCTCAGACAAGGACCTGATGCAACTGGTGGGTGACGGGGTCGAGATGCTTGATGCGATGAAGAACAAGCGCATCGACCGCGACGGCGTGTTCGAGAAGTTCGGCGTCTACCCAGACCGCGTGGTCGACGTGCAGGCGCTCGCCGGGGACAGCGTCGACAATGTGCCCGGCGCGCCCGGCATCGGTATCAAAACCGCGGCCCTTTTGATCAATGAATATGGTGACCTTGAGGCACTCTTGGGGCGGGCTGAAGAGATCAAACAGCCGAAGCGGCGTCAGACCCTGATTGACCACGCCGAGCAGATCCGCCTGTCGCGCCGGTTGGTGCTGCTCGATGAGAACACGCCTCTGGACTTCACCATCGACGATCTGGAGGTGCGCACGCCGGACCCCGATCAGCTGATGCCGTTTCTGGCCGAGATGGAGTTCCGCACGCTCACCAAACGCATCGCCGAAAAGCTCGAGGTCGAGCCGCCCGAGATCGACGACACACCGGCCACGGCCCCCGACGCGCCCGAGATCGAAGATGTTCCCTTTGATCGCGCGGGCTATACACGCGTCGGCACCGCTGAGGAGCTGCAAACCTGGATCGACCAGATCTATGAGCGCGGCTATGTGGCCGTGGACACCGAGACCACGGGCCTCAATGAGATGACCGCCGAGTTGGTCGGCATTTCACTGAGCGTCGAGCCCGGCAAGGCCTGCTATGTCCCGCTGATCCACAAGAAACACAGCGGCGACGATCTCTTTGGCTCTGATGATCTGGCCGAGGGGCAGATGGGCGTGCAGGCCGCGCTGGAGATGCTGAAGCCGGTCCTGGAGGATCCGTCGGTCCTCAAGATCGGGCAAAACATGAAGTACGATCTGAAGATATTCGCCCGGCACGACATCACCGTTGCGCCCATCGACGACACGATGCTGATGTCCTACGCGATGCACGGCGGGCTGCACAATCATGGCATGGACACGCTGGCGGAGCGCTACCTGAACCACACGCCGATCCCGATCAAGCCGCTGCTGGGCTCGGGCAAATCGGCGATCACCTTCGACAAGGTGCCGCTGGATGACGCAGTGCCCTACGCCGCAGAAGATGCGGACATTACTCTGCGGCTCTGGCAACAGTTCAAACCCTCGCTGCACCGCGCCCAGGTCACCCGTGTCTATGAGACACTGGAGCGTCCGATGGTGCCCGTTCTGGCCGAGATGGAACGCACCGGCATCAAGGTCGACCGCGACACGTTGAGCCGCATGTCAAACGCCTTCAGCCAGAAGATGGCGGGGCTGGAGGCCGAAATTCATGAGCTTGCCGGTGAGACGTTTAACGTGGGCTCGCCCGCCCAACTCGGCGATATATTGTTCGAAAAGATGGGGCTTGAGGGCGGCAAAAAGGGTAAGAATGGCAAATATTCCACGCCTGCAGACGTACTGGAGGATCTGGCCACCGAGCACGACTTGCCCGGTCGAGTCATGGACTGGCGACAGCTTTCAAAGTTGAAATCAACCTACACCGACGCGCTGCAGGAGCATATCAATGCCGAGACGGGGCGCGTGCACACGTCCTATTCGATTGCGGGCGCCTCGACCGGGCGACTGGCCTCCACCGACCCGAACCTGCAGAACATCCCGATCCGCACCGAGGAAGGCCGCCGCATCCGCGAGGCCTTCGTCGCCGAGGAGGGCAAGACGCTGGTCGCTCTCGATTACAGCCAGATCGAGCTGCGCATCCTCGCCCATATCGCGGGCATCGACGCCTTGAAAGACGCCTTCAAGCGGGGGGACGACATCCACGCGATGACCGCCTCCGAGATGTTCGACGTCCCGATGGAGGAGATGACACCCGAAATCCGCCGCCGCGCCAAGGCGATCAACTTTGGCGTGATCTACGGCATTTCAGGCTTTGGCCTTGCGCGCAACCTCCGCATCCCACGGGGCGAGGCGCAGGACTTCATCAACCGCTACTTTGAACGCTTCCCGGGCATTCGCACCTACATGGACGACACCAAGGCCTTCGCCAAGGAGCACGGCTATGTGCAGACGCTCTTTGGACGGCGCATCCACACGCCCAACATCGGGGCCAAGGGCCCGCACGCAGGCTTTGCGGCGCGCGCTGCGATCAACGCGCCCATTCAGGGCACCGCCGCCGATGTGATCCGCCGCGCCATGGTGCGTATGCCCGCCGCAGTCGAAAATCTGCCCGCGAAGATGTTGTTGCAGGTGCACGACGAGTTGCTGTTCGAGGTGGATGAGGGCGCCGAGGGAGATCTGATCGAGACCGCCCGCACCGTCATGGAAGCCGCCTGCGACCCGGTGGTCAAGCTGGACGTTCAGCTGAGCGTCGATGCGGGACAGGGTGCGAACTGGGCCGTGGCCCACTAACTTTTAGGGCTGCGCCTGACTGTCGGGGCGGGTCAGCTTGGCCACCAGCCGCCGTGTAAGGGGCGACACGATCAACAGTGTCGGAAAGGCGACCGACCAGCTCGGCAGCCAATTCGTGATCCACAGCATGAAAAACCCATCGATCAGGCCCAGGCTGCGGAAGGTCGCGATGCCTGACACCATGAAGGACATCAGGCCGGACAGGATGAACCCAAAAAGGATGTGCTGATACCGGGCGGGGATCATGGGTACTCTCTCATGCAGAAATGCTCAGCATAGACGGACGCGCGTTAATCAAAACCTGCGGACATACACATCAGGCCCACAATTTGCGCAGCTTTTGATATGTTTCACGATGAATTTCGGGGGGTTGGGACGCGTCATAGGCGACACTGACCCATCCTTTGTGATCGATATCCGCCAGGCCAGTGCCCAACGCTTCCAAATCGGGGGAGCCGCCCGGTGTATCGGAAATCTGGACGTGACCGACAAGCTTTGCATGGGTCTCCAGCACGGCAATGGGGTCCCCGTGCAAGAGCTCCGCCTGACGGTTGTCGAAGAGCAGCGCAAGATTCGGCGCAGCCACCTCGGCCAGGATATCTGCTGCGAGGTCATAGTTGTTCAGGAACGAACCGGGCAGATCGTCCGCGCTGACTGGGCAGATCGTGATCAAAAGACCCTCGGGCGCCTGATCCGCCGCAATCTTCAGATTGTCCACAAGGGTCTGTCGCGCCGCATCCCCCTCTGCCGCGCCCGCCAGAAGCTGGAGGATCGGCGCACGCAAGGCCCCGGAATAGCGGATCGCGCGCCGCAGATCATACCGGAAACGCTCCGCCGCCTCGGGCACCGCAGCAAAGCCGCGCGCCCCACCGGTATAGTTGGGCGGCGGCGCCGCGATCCGCACCATCGACAGGCCTGCGCGCATCAGCGCACGCTGCGTATCCTTCGCAGGCATCTCGTAAGGGAACATGACCTCGGCCCCCTCAAACCCCGCCTCAGCCGCCGCGTCGAACCTGTCGAGATAGGGCAGGTCTGGCCAAAGGACGCTGAGATTTGCGGCAAATTTCATCAATGGGGATCCGGCAGCAGTCGTCAGTCAGCGGCACGTTAGGCTGCACCCGGACAGACCGCAAACCGGTTTCGCCTCAGGGCAGTTCGGCGCTCGGAATGATCGGAAAGAAGGTGCCTTTCGACCACACCCCGAACCAATCGTCATGATGCACGCCGAGATCTACGAGCCGGTAGAAACTCTTGCGGTCGATCAACGCTTCAAGCTCCGCGCGCACACGGACATAGGGCGAAGGCTCGCCTGTCGCCGCGTCCCTCACCACGCGAATGGGCAACTCGGCGCTCGCGACGGCCTTGTCGTCGACCTGCGTGAAAAAGGTCAGCACCTGCGCATCGCCGGCGCCCGTCGCTTCGAAATCCACCGCGACGAAGGGGGCATCATCCACCGTGATGCCGACCTTCTCGACCGGGGTCACCAGGAAATACTTCTCGCCCTCTTTCTTGAGAATCGACGAGAACAGCTTGACCAGACCGGGCCGCCCGATGGGCGTGCCCTCGTAGAACCACGTCCCGTCCCGCGCGATCCGCATGTCCAGATCACCGCAGAACGGCGGGTTCCAGAGATGTACGGGCGGCAATCCGCGCGTTTTTGCAGCAGTTAACGACGCCGCAAGGCTCTCTGCCGACGGTGTCACGGTTTTTTGTCCACTCATTGCTTTTGCCATTTGCCTTATGCACGATAGGTTACTGCATGCATATAAGATACCGGAGCAGGTTGTCATGAGCGAAGCAGAAGACATGGTCGCCGAGATCGAAGCCTTGGGCGCACGGCTCGCCGAGGCCAAGGCCTCGATCACCAAGCGTTTTATCGGACAGGAGCGGGTGGTGGAGCTGACCCTTGCGGCATTGCTCTGCGGCGGCCACGGGCTTCTCATTGGCCTGCCGGGCCTGGGCAAGACGCGGCTGGTCGAGACGCTCTCGACCGTGATGGGGCTGCATGGCAATCGCGTGCAGTTCACGCCGGACCTGATGCCCGCTGATATTCTCGGCTCTGAGGTGCTCGACACCGCCGCCGACGGGACCCGCGCTTTCCGCTTTATCCAGGGTCCGATCTTCTGCCAGCTGCTCATGGCGGATGAAATCAACCGCGCCAGCCCCCGGACGCAATCGGCCCTGCTTCAGGCGATGCAGGAGAAAACTGTCACTGTGGCCGGCGAAAACCGCACGTTGGGCGTACCGTTCCACGTTCTTGCCACGCAAAACCCGATCGAGCAGGAGGGCACCTATCCGCTGCCTGAGGCCCAGCTTGACCGCTTCCTCGTGCAGATCGACGTGGCCTACCCTGACCGCGACACCGAGCGTGATATCCTGCTCGCCACCACAGGCGACAGCGAGGCGGCCTCAACCGAAGTCTTCACCGCGGCTGATCTTCTGGCCGCGCAACAGCTTCTTCGCCGGATGCCTGTCGGTGACAGCGTGGTGGAAATGATCCTCGACCTGGTGCGCGCCTTCCGCCCCGAGGAAGAGAGCGCCTCACAACAGGTGCGTGACACTGTGGCCTGGGGTCCGGGGCCCCGCGCCGCCCAAGCGCTGATGCTCACGGTGCGCGCTCGCGCCTTGCTGCATGGACGTCTGGCACCCTCGACGGAGGATGTGCTCGACATGGCGCGCCCGGTGCTCAGCCACCGCATGGCGCTCAACTTCGCGGCACGTGCGCGGGGTGACAGCCTCGCCGATCTCATCGACACCACCGCCGCCACCCTTGCCGGAGAAAAGGCCGCCGCGTGACAGCCTCCGTCCAACCTTATGCAGCCGAGCCAAAAGCCCTGCGGTCCGACGCCGAAGCACAGGCGGCACGGCTGCCGGACCTCCTGGCCCGCGCCGAACATCTCGCCGGGGCCGTGCTGCTGGGGGACCATGGGCGCCGGCGGGCTGGGATGGGCGACGACTTCTGGCAATACCGCCCGGCGCAGGTAGGCGACAGCCGCCGGTTGATCGACCACCGCCGCTCCGCCCGCGGCGATCAGGAATTCGTGCGCGAACGCGAATGGCAGATCGCCCAATCGGTCATGCTGTGGATCGACCAGGGCGCCTCCATGCGCTTTGCCAGCGATGCGGCACTGCCCCTCAAGGCCGATCGCGCGAGGTTGCTGGGCCTGGCGACCGCCATTCTGCTGGTCCGCGGTGGTGAACGTGTCGGCCTGACCGGTACGTCCCTGCCGCCCCGACGCGGCAATACCCAGATCCTGCGCCTGGCCGAGGCTTTCAGCGCTGACGCAGAGCACGACTACGCCCCGCCCGAACACCGCGCGATGATCCCTTCAGCCCGGGCGCTTTTCGTCTCGGACTTCATGGGCGATGTGGACGAGGTGAAACTCGCACTGACCAAGGCCGCCGACCGGGGCGTGCGCGGCGTACTGCTGCACGTGCTCGACCCGTCTGAGGAGTCCTTCCCCTTCCGGGGTCGCACCATCTTTGAAAGCGTCGGCGGAAGCCTGGTACATGAGACTTTGAAGGCCAACGACCTGAAGGATCGCTATCTCGACCGCCTGGCCGCCCGAAAGGAAGAGCTGCAACAGCTCTGCGCCCTGACCAGTTGGCAATACGGCATACATCACACGGATGCCTCCGCGCAATCTGCGTTGCTGTGGCTGTACCGTGCGCTTGATACCGGAGGGGTGCGATGACGGTTCTGGGCGGTATCGGCTTCACCGCGCCCTGGCTGCTGCTCGCGTTGCTGGCGTTGCCCATCCTTTGGATCATCCTGCGCGCCGTGCCGCCCGCGCCGATGCGGCGGCGCTTTCCAGGTGTGGCACTGCTTCTCGGGCTCAAGGACGATGAAACCGTCTCCGACCGCACGCCGTGGTGGCTTCTGTTGCTGCGTATGCTGGCGGCGGCCGCGATCATCATCGGCCTCGCCGGTCCTGTTCTGAATCCGAACGAGGATCAGGCGCAGGGGAGCGGACCCCTGCTCATCGTGCTCGATGGCAGTTGGGCCGGTGCAACCCGCTGGGCCGAGCAGGAAGAGGCCATCGCCGCCCAGCTGACCCGCGCCAGCCGTGCGGGCCGCACCGTCGCATTCCTTGATCTCGCCCGTCCGCAACCGCCTGTCTTCCAAACCGCGGACGCCTGGCGCAGCCGACTGCCCGGCTTCCGGCCCGCTCCCTGGCAACCGGATCAGGCCCGCAGCACTCTTGCCTTGTCCTTTCTCGACGACACAGCGGATTTCGACACGCTGTGGTTCAGCGACGGCCTCGACTACCCTGGCCGCGAGGCCGCTCTGCAGCGCTTCGAGAGCAGCGGCAGCGTCGAAGTCTATCAGACCGCCGCCAATGTGCTGGCCATGGCGCCCGCAGGGTTCGAAGATGGCGCTGTCCAGTTGACGGCCATCCGCGCCGCCGCGGGCCCCGAGCGTGATGTCACCGTGCAGGCGCGCGGCAAGGATCCGGCGGGTAATGCGAGCATCCTCGCCACCGCCACCGCAACCTTCGCCGCGGGCGAGACGACGGCCGACACCGCCCTCTCCCTACCCTCCGAACTGCGCGCCCGGATCACCCGCTTCGATCTGCAGGGCCAGCGCTCTGCGGGCAGCACCACATTGGCGGACGATGGCCTGCGCCGCCGCGAAGTGGCGCTGATCGCGGGTCGTGAGAGCCGCGAAGGGCTCGAGCTGCTGTCGCCGCTGCACTACATCGAGCAGGCGCTCGCGCCCAATGCCGACTTGATCGGCGGTGCCCTTGACGAGATCCTGCCCGCGAACCCGGATGTGATCGTCCTCGCCGATGTGGCGACACTCTCGCCGGCCGAGGAAGAGGGCCTGGGCACCTGGATCGACAATGGCGGCATGCTGGTGCGTTTCGCCGGGCCGCGTGTGGCCGCCAGCGACGTCAGCCGAGCCGACGAAGACCCCATGATGCCTGTGCGTCTGCGCTCTGGCGGGCGGACCGTTGGCGGCGCGATGAGCTGGGGCCAACCCAAGGCGCTCGCGCCTTTCCGCGAAGGCTCGCCCTTCTTCGGTCTGGCGATCCCGGAGGATGTGCAGGTGACCAGCCAGGTGATGGCCCAGCCGGATCCAACGCTGGCCGAGCGTGTGATCGCCGAGTTGACCGACGGCACCCCTCTGGTGACCCGTAAGGCCAGAGAACAAGGGCAGATCGTGCTGTTCCACGTCACCGCCACCGCGGATTGGTCGACCTTGCCGCTCTCCGGGCTCTTCGTGCAGATGCTCGAACGGTTGGCGATTTCCAGTTCCGCCTCCCGCCCCGATGCGGGCCAGCTCGAAGGCACGACCTGGACGCCCGAGCAGGTGATGGATGGTTTTGGCACGCTGCGCGAGGCCGGCACCCTGCCCGGTGTGCCGGGGGCCGATCTGCTCACCGCGCGCCCCGGCCCCGACATGCAGCCGGGTATTTATGCCTCCGGCGACCGGCGGCTGGCGCGCAATGTCATCGAAGACGGTGACACGCTGACCCCTGTGATTTGGCCCGAGCGGATCCCGGTCAAGGGTTTCGCCGTCCCGCCTGAACAGCCTGTTGCCGGCTGGCTCTTGAGCTTCGCGATCCTTCTGCTGCTGGCCGATGTGATCGCATCACTGGCGCTCTCGGGCCGCTTGCTGAGCCGCGCCAACCGGATCGCCGTCGTTGCGCTCATTGCGCTCGCTCCGCTGAGCATGGCGCCGGGCGCACAGGCCCAAGCCGCCGAAGACGACGCCTTCGCCCTCAATGCAGCTGCAGAACTGGCGCTGGCCTATGTTCTGACCGGCAACCGCTCCGTCGATGAGATGTCCGATGCCGGGCTGCGCGGTCTCTCCGACACACTCTTCTTCCGCACCTCGGTTGAGCCCGCCGCCCCCGTCGGCGTCGATCTCGAAATGGATGAGCTGGCCTTCTTCCCAGTGCTCTACTGGCCCATCACCCCCGACCAGCCGCGCCCCTCCGCCGAAGCCTATGCCAAGCTCAATGCCTATCTGCGCTCTGGCGGTCTGATCCTCTTTGATACCCGCGACGCCGATGTGGCCCGCTTCGGCAACGCCAGCCCCAACGGGCGCAAGCTGCAGGACCTCGCAGCTCCGCTCGACATCCCACCGCTGGAGCCGCTGCCCGCCGACCACGTGCTGACCCGCACCTTCTATCTGCTGCAGGACTTCCCCGGACGCCACACCAGCCGTGATGTCTGGGTCGAAGCCGCCCCGCCCGACGCCGAACAGGTCGAGGGCATGCCCTTCCGCAACCTCAACGACGGCGTCACCCCCGTTGTCATCGGCGGCAACGACTGGGCTGCGGCCTGGGCGATCAGCACCACGGGTGCGCCGCTGGTGCCCATCGGGCGCGGCTTCACCGGCGAGAGACAGCGCGAACTGGCTTTCCGCTTCGGTGTGAACCTCATCATGCATGTGCTGACCGGTAACTATAAGTCCGATCAGGTGCACGTGCCCGCATTGCTCGATAGGTTGGGTCAATGACCGGAAGTATCATCTTCGACCCGCTGATCCCCTGGTCACTGCTGATCATGGTGGCAGTCATCGCCGCCATCAGCGTGATGCTTGCCGTGGTGCGCGGGCTTAACGGCTGGGCCCTGCGCGCGCTCGCGGCGCTTGTGGTGATCGCCGCATTGGCTGGCCCCTCTTACCAGCAGGAAGACCGCACGCCGCTCACCGATATTGTGATGCTGCTGGAAGACCAAAGCGCCAGCCAGCAGCTTTCGGATCGGCCCGCGCAAACAAGTTCTGCTGCCGACACTCTGGCAACCACCATCGCAGCCCGGCCCAACACCGAGGTACGCCGCATCACTGTTCCGGACGGCGAGGGTGACGCGGGAACCCAGTTGATGACAGCCCTGTCCGCCGCGCTTGCCGAGGAGCCGCGCGCACGCATCTCCGGCATCGTCGCGATCAGCGACGGGCAGGTGCATGACCCGGAGCTGCCGCTCGACCTGCCCGCCCCCATGCACCTTCTGATGACCGGCAAGGAGGACGACTGGGACCGCCGCCTCAGCATCCGCAACGCCCCGGCCTTCGCGATCATCGACGAGCCCGTCACGCTCACCCTGCGGATCGAGGACATGGGCGCCGCGCCCGAGGGCTCCGGTCTCGCCCCGCTCGATATCTCGGTCGACGGCGCCGAGCCGCAAAGCTTCCAGGTGCCCATCGGCGAAGACATCGAGCTGCCGATCACCCTGCCCCACGGCGGGCGCAACGTGATCCAATTCACCGTACCGGAAGCAGACGGCGAGTTGACCGACCGCAACAACACAGCACTCATCCAGATGAACGGTGTGCGTGACCGGCTGCGCGTGCTGCTTGTCTCGGGCGAGCCGCACCCCGGCGGGCGCACCTGGCGCAACCTGCTGAAATCCGACAGCTCCGTCGACCTCGTGCATTTCACCATCCTGCGCCCGCCCGAGAAACAGGACGGTGTGCCGGTGAGCGAACTCAGCCTCATCGCCTTTCCCACGCGCGAGTTGTTCCTTGAGCGGATCGACGACTTCGATCTGATCATCTTTGATCGCTACAAGCGCCGCGGCATCCTGCCGGCGCTCTACCTCGACAATGTGGCCAACTATATCCGTCAAGGCGGTGCCGTTCTTGTGGCCGCGGGTCCCGATTTCGCCAGCGCCGACAGCCTCTATCGCTCACCGCTCGGCTCGGCCCTGCCCGCCTCGCCCACGGCCCGTGTGCTTGAGGAGCCTTACCTGCCCACGGTGACCGACCTCGGCGACCGTCACCCGGTGACCACCGGTTTGCCCGAAGGCGGTGACTGGGGGCGCTGGCTGCGCCAGATCGACATCGCGCAATCCAGCGGCCACAGCGTGATGTCCGGCATCGACGACCGCCCGCTTCTGGTGCTCGACCGCGTCGGTGAAGGCCGTGTGGCGCTGCTGGCCTCGGACCACGCCTGGCTGTGGAACCGTGGCTATGAAGGCGGCGGGCCACAGTTGGAGCTGCTGCGCCGCCTCGCCCACTGGATGATGAAGGAGCCCGAGCTCGAAGAAGAATCCCTCACCGCCGACGCCACCGGCCAGACCATGCGTATCAAACGCCGCACGCTGTCGGACCAGGTGCCGCCGGTCACCGTCACCGATCCTGACGGTGAGACCACCGAACTTGCATTAACAGAAACCAGCCCCGGCGTGTTTGAAACCACCTTCGAAGGCCCCGAGATCGGTCTCTACCGCCTGGTCAACGGCGATGAGACCGCCGTGATCGGTCTTGGCCCCGCCGCGCCTCGCGAATTTGAGCAGACCATCGCAACCGCGGATGTGCTCGAGCCCGTCATTGCGACGCTGCGGGGGGGGACTATCCGCCTAGAAGATGGGCTGCCGCGATTGCGCAACGTGCGTGACGGTCGGCCTGCGGCAGGGCGTGGCTGGATCGGACTGACCCCGCGCGATGCTTTTGAAACCCGCGACGTGCGCCAGACCAACCTGCTGCCGGGCTGGCTCGTCCTGCTGTTGTCGCTGGGGCTGCTGACTGCGGCCTGGCTGCGCGAAGGGCGCCGCTGACCCACCTTCGCGACACCAGAATCTTGCCTCCGATCCATCAAGGTTAAACAGTTCTTCACCTCATGTGACGCAAAGTGCCGCAAAAAGGTTTGAAGAACACCGGTGGTCGGATGAGTCTCGCCAACAAATTGGCCGAAGAACGCCGCGGTCGGTTGGCTGCGGAGCGCCTGCTTGAGCTCAAGCAGGCGGAGCTTTTTGCCGCCAATCGCAAACTTGGCGAACATGCCAAGCAACTCTCGCACGAAATCGTCGAGACCAGGGCCGAAGTGGCCAATGTCCGCGATGAAAACCAGCGCGTGAAATCCGACCTCTCCGCCGCACATGAGAAGATCGAGATCGTCGAGCGCCGTCTCTGGCACTCGATCGAGACCATCAACGACGGTTTTGCCTTCTTCACGCCCGATCTGGAAATGATCATGGCGAACAAGGCCTATCTGGCCGTGTTCGACGGGCTGGAGGAGGTCAAACCCGGCGTCAGCTACGTGACCATTCTCCAACTTTTGACCGAAGAAGGCATCGTCGATATCGGCGACAATACCCCAGCCGCCTGGCGCCAGCACATGATCGACCGGGTGCAGCGCACCGTGCCGGAGCCGGAGGTGATCCGCCTCTGGAACGGCGAGTACATCAAGATCATCGACCGGCGCGGCCCGGACGGCGATATCATCTCGCTCGGGCTCAACATCACGTCCACCGTAAAGTACGAGAAGAAACTCAAGGCCGCCCGCGAGAGCGCCGAGGCCGCGAACCGCGCCAAATCCGCATTCCTCGCGAACATGAGCCACGAGATCCGCACACCGATGAACGGCGTTGTGGGCATGGCCGATGTGCTGGTCGACACACCGCTGACCGAGGAACAGCGGCTCTACGTCGATACGATCAAGAACTCGGGCGAGGCGCTTCTGGTCATTATCAACGACGTGCTCGACTACTCCAAGATCGAGGCCGAGCGGCTGCAACTGCACCCCGAACCCTTCGATCTGGAGCAGTCCATCCTCGAAATCATGATGCTGCTGCAGTCCTCCGCCCGCGACAAGGGCCTTGGCCTCACCCTGGACTATGGCCTCTTCCTGCCATCGGAATTTGTCGGCGATCCCGGTCGCTTACGCCAGATCCTGACCAACCTGATGGGCAACGCGGTCAAGTTCACATCCGAAGGCCACGTGCTGGTGAAGGTGCGCGGCACGCCAGATGCCGACACGGGGGAGGTGACGCTCAGCGTGACAGTCGAAGACACTGGCATCGGCATAGCCGAGGACATGATCGATCACGTCTTCGGCGAATTCAACCAGGTGGAGAACGAGCGCAATCGCCAATTCGACGGCACCGGGCTCGGGCTCGCGATCACGCAGCATCTGGTAAAGATGATGGATGGCAAGATCTGGCTCACCTCGGAGGAAGGTGTCGGCTCCTGCTTCGGGTTCGAGGTGACCTTCCCCGCCGCCGGTGGTCTGCAGCCGGACTACCCCACGCTGCCCGATACGTTGCGCCATGTGATGGTGATCGACGACTTTGAGCCAAACCTGCAGATCCTCACCACACAGCTGGAGCAGCTGGGCCTGAAGGTCACCAACTGCACCGAGCCCGCCGCCGCCCTGGCGCTGCTGGACCGCAGCGTTGATCTGGTGTTGGTCGATCATATCATGCCCGACATGAACGGCCTCGAATTCGCGAAAACCGCCCGCGCGGCCGGACATGAGACGCCCCTTCTACTGCTCAGCTCAAACGTCGGCTATGCGCGGGCCGATGCGGCCAAGGAATACGTCGATGCCATCGTCCAGCGCCCCTTCCCGCGCCGGGACCTGCTGCAATGGCTGTCCACCTGGGAGGGCAAACAGGCCCCCGAAGCAGCAGATGATGAGGAAACGGGCAACCCGACGTTCTCGCACCAAGGCACCCCACCACAGCCGGCGCCGTCAGCCGACGCGCCCGCTCCGGAGGAGCCCGACGCACCGGAGCCGCCCCAGCCACGTCGCATGCGGGTGCTCGCTGCAGAAGACAACAAGACAAACCAACTTGTTCTGCGCAAGATGCTCAAGGATGTGGATGTCGAGTTGAAATTCGCCAACAACGGTCTGGAAGCGGTCGAAGCCTATACCGCCTTCTCGCCCGATCTGATCTTCATGGACATCTCGATGCCGAAGATGGACGGAAAGGAGGCCACACAGAAGATCCGCGAGATTGAGGCGGAGACCGGTCGCCACGTGCCGATCATCGCGCTCACCGCCCACGCGATGGAGGGTGACAATGTAGACATTCTCGCCGTGGGCCTCGATCACTACATGTCAAAACCTGTGCGCAAGGCCGAAATGCACGCGCATATTCTCGACTACTGTCCACCGGATGCGGTCAATCCAAAAGAGGATCTGCCCAGTCAGTCGGTGGGATAGTCCCGCACGAACACGGGCGCATCCGGCTTTGACAGATCCGGCCGATAGGCATAGCCGCCTTCACTGAAGGCTTCGATCCCCGCAGGCTCCGTGAGCCGATTCTCGATGATATGCCGCGCCATGGCCCCTCGCGCCTTCTTGGCGAAGAAACTCGCAATCCGGGGCCCCTTCCCGTCGTGCTTGTCTTCCATGAAGGACGGTGTGATCACCCGCAGCCTGAGCGTCTTCGGCGCAACCGCACCAAAATACTCCTGGCTTGCACAGTTCACCAGCACCTGCGCTCCCACGGCATCCGCCTGCGCATTCAACGCTTTCGAGAGCCCGTCACGCCAATAGTCATACAGGTTTGCTCCGCGGCGAGTCTGCAGCCGGCTGCCCATCTCCAACCGATAGGGCTGGATCGCGTCGAGCGGGCGCAGCAGCCCATAGAGACCCGACAGGATCCGCAGATGGTCCTGCGCCCAGTTCAGATCATCGGCGCTGAGGCTCTGCGCCTCCAAGCCTTGATAGGTATCACCCGCAAAGGCCAGAACAGCGGGTCGGGTGACCTCCTCCACGGGATCCGCCTCGAAGGCCGCAAACCTGTCCCGGTTGAGCCGTGCCAGATCATCCGAGAGATCCATCAGCCCCTTGAGCTTGCCCAAGGTCAGGTTGCGCGCGGTCTTGACCAGCCGCACGGCATCTTCCTGAAAGGCGGGCGCGGTCGTCGCCACATCCCGCATCGCCCAATCCAGCCGCTTGGCCGGCGAAATCACCACCAACATGCCCGCATCCCCATCGGTTCCAGCTCTCTTACCCGGTCGACTTAGCCCGCCTCCCGCAGCACGTCCAGAAAGGCCGGGCCAAAGCGTGCGGCGCGCCGGTCACCCAACAACCGCTCCAGCGCGGATGGGTCCGCATCCCGCATCTGCGCCACCTTTGCGAGCAGCGAGGCCGAACAGCTCAACGGTTTGTCCACCCCGTCCACACCGCGCGCCAAATCGGCTTGCACCGCCAGCAAACGGTCATAGATCGAACCAGCCGTGCGCCCCGCCAGCTTGCGGCGGGTCGGGTGCATCTGTTCCGCTTCGCCGACGATCACCGCGAGGAAGTCCGCACCATACCGCTCCAGCTTCTTGGCCCCGACCCCGCCGATCCGCGCCATCTCGTCCAGCGTCTGCGGGCGTGTCTGCGCCATCTCGATCAGTGTCCGATCATTGAAGATCACATAGGCGGGTGCCTTTGCCGCCTCGGCAAAAGCACGGCGCTTGGCTTTCAGCGCAGAGAGCAATGGCGCATCCTCATCCGAGACCATCGCTTTCACCGCCGGGCGCCGCGATGCAGAGGCCGTGCGGATGCTGTCGCGCCGCAGCGTGATCTGCGCCTCGCCCCGCAGGATCGGCAGTGCTGCATCGGTCATTCGCAACGCCCCATGCCGCTCAGGATCGGGCCGCACCAGATCATGCCCCATCATCTGCCGGAACACCGCCTGCCATTGCCGCCGGTCATATTCGGTACCCACACCATAGGTCGGCAGTACCTGATGCCCGCGCTGCCGCACCTTGTCGGTCTCATTGCCGAGCAGGATGTCGATGAGATGCCCCGCACCAAACCACTCCTCCGTGCGGAGGATCGCCGAGAGCGCCTTGCGCACCGCTGTGGTGCCGTCGAACACCTCCGCCGGGCGGTCGCAGAGATCGCACTTGCCACAAGTAACCTCACCTTCGTCGAAATACCCCAAAAGGGTCTTGCGCCGACACTCCAACGCCTCGGCGAGCCCCAGAAGTGCATTCAGCCGCGCGTGATCCGCCGCCCGCCGCTCGGGTGGGGCCAACCCCTCGTCGATCTGGGAGCGGCGCAGGCGAATGTCATCCGGACCAAACAGCGTCAGCGTCTCCGCCGGGGCCCCGTCCCGGCCCGCACGCCCGATCTCCTGATAATAGGCCTCGATGGATTTGGGCAGATCCGCATGGGCCACCCAGCGGATATCCGGCTTGTCGACCCCCATGCCAAAAGCCACGGTCGCGACCACGATCAATCCGTCTTCGCGCTGAAACCGTGTCTCGGCGATGCGCCGATCTTCCGCCTCCATGCCTCCGTGATAGTGCAACGCCGCATGCCCCGCGTCGCGCAGTGCGGCGGCCAGCCCCTCGGTCTTGGCGCGTGTCCCGCAATAGACGATCCCCGACTGCCCCTTGCGCGCCGCGGCAAACTCCAGAATCTGCCGCCGGGGGCCATCCTTGGCAGCAAAGGCCAGGTGGATGTTTGGCCGGTCAAACCCGCGCAGAAAGGCATGCGGCGCCTCGCCATCAAACAGCTTCTCGACAATCTCCGCCCGCGTCTCCGCATCTGCCGTCGCCGTGAACGCCGCCAGAGGCACCCCCAGGTCCCGCCGCAGCGCCCCGATCCGCAAGTAATCTGGCCGGAAATCATGACCCCACTGGCTCACGCAATGTGCCTCGTCGACCGCGATCAGCGACACATTCGAGCGCCGCAGCAGCGCGGTCGCCGACCCCGCCGCCAACCGCTCCGGTGCCATATACAAAAGCTTGAGCCGCCCCGCCGCCAGCGCCTCGAACACTGCATCGGTCTCCTCAGGCGTATTGCCCGACGTCAGCGCCCCGGCCGCGACCCCCGTCTCCTGCAGCGCGCGCACCTGGTCGCGCATCAGCGCGATCAGCGGCGAGATCACCACCGTGACACCCTCGCGTATCAGTGCAGGCAGTTGGAAACATAAGGATTTTCCACCGCCTGTGGGCATGATGGCCAGAACGTTTTCGCCTGCCGAAACCGCATCTACGATCTCGCCCTGGCCGGGACGAAAGGCGTCAAACCCAAAGATGTCCTTCAACAACGCTGCCGCGTCCGACATGCCTGATCCCTAGTGTGAACTGCTCTTTTTTGCAGAGTCACACACTAAGGAATCGTGAACAAGCCCCGGCCCTTCATTGTTCGAAAAATATGCAGTCCACGGTCTGAATTCAGACAAACAGACCGTAGTTGTTGACCAGCACGATCCGCAGGATCGCCACGCCAAGAAGCACCGCCAGAGGCGCCAGGTCTATCCCGCCCATCGCTGGCAGGATCCGGCGCACCGGGGCATAGAGCGGCTCCAGAATGCGGTTCAGCCCGTACCAGATCTGCGCCACCAGTTGCTGGCTGGTATTGAGCACCTGAAAGTTGATCAGCCAGCTCATGATCACATGCGCGATGATGAAGAACCACAGCACATCCAACAGCAACATGATGACTTGGAACAGCGATTGCATCGGCAAACCTCTCTTTGCGTGCGCTTCAATTAAGCAAGAGCGCTTCATTTCGCAAGGCCGCGTGCCGGTCTTGGTTGATCAGGTCCAAAGCGTGACTTGCCTGATGCCTGTGCGCCTGCTCTACCTCGAAGGGCAACAATGACGGGCCGGGGCATGAGCAGCGCACGCAAACGCATCTGGGGGTGGTACGCCTTCGATTGGGCCAGCCAGCCCTACAACACGTTGCTGATCACCTTCATCTTTGCGCCCTACGTCAGCGAACTCATGCAGGATGGCGCGCGCGCTCAGGCGGCGTGGGGCTTTGGCATCGGGGCGGCAGGCATCACGATCGCCGTCCTCGCCCCGGTGCTGGGGGCCATCGCCGACACCTCCGGCAACCGCATGCGGTTCATCTGGCTCTTCTCCGCGCTCTACTTGGTGGGCAGTGCAGGCCTGTGGCTCGCCAGCCCTGACGACTTCAACCTTCCCCTGACGCTGTTTCTCTTTGCCCTTGGTCTCATCGGCATGGAGTTCGCGACCATTTTCGTCAATGCCATGCTCCCGGACCTCGGCCCGCGCGAAGAGATCGGCCGCATCTCGGGCACCGGCTGGGCCATCGGCTATCTGGGCGGGCTGGTCACGCTTGTGATCATGCTGTTTTTCTTCGCCGAAAGCGCCACCACCGGCAAAACCTTCCTTGGGCTCGACCCCGCACTCGGCCTCAACGCCGAAGCCCGTGAAGGCACCCGCTTTGTGGGCCCTTTGACGGCCATCTGGTACGCGATTTTCATGATCCCCTTCTTTCTCTGGGTGCGTGATCCCAAGCCCGTCAAAGCCACCACCGGCGCCGTGCGCACCGCCCTGCGAGGCCTCCGCCGCACCCTCCGCCGGCTGCCGCAAACCCCCTCGCTGTTTTCCTACCTAGGCGCCTCGATGTTCTACCGCGACGCGCTGAACGGCATCTATGCCTTCGGCGGCATATACGCCCAGGGCGTGCTGGGCTGGACGGTCGTCGATGTGGGCGTCTTCGGCATCATCGCGATCATCACCGGGGCGCTCTTTGCCTGGCTCGGCGGCAAGGCCGACGTGCGTTTCGGCCCCGGGGCGGTGATCAAGGTGTCCATCGCCGCGCTTACCGCCGTCGCCATCACCATCGTCTTCGTCTCCCGCGACAGCCTCTTCGGCATCGCACTTCCCGAAGACAGCCGCGCCCCCGATATCGCCTTCTATATCCTCGGCGCGGTGATCGGCGCGGCGGGCGGCACGCTGCAATCGGCCAGCCGCTCTATGATGGTCCGGCAGGCCGACCCGCACCGCATGACCGAAGCCTTCGGCCTCTACGCGCTCTCGGGCAAGGCAACAAGCTTCCTCGCACCGCTTCTGATCGGAATTGTGACAGCGGCCAGCGGGTCTCAGCAAATCGGTGTCACTCCGATTATCGGGCTGTTCATCCTCGGGCTGATCCTGCTAGCGTGGGTCAAGCCGAATGGAGATTTCAGGACATGACCCTCCGCCCCCTCATCGCGCTCAGTGCCCTCATGCTCGCGCTTGCAGCCTGCTCGGATGGCACCCCGCAATCCGAAGCGCAGGCCTCCGCCATCCTGCCCACCATCGGCACCTCGGGTCACACCCAGAGCAACACACCCGCCAAGCAGATCTTCGGGGCCGAGCGCGTGGCCTCGGTCGGGGCGCCGGCGCCCTTCGGCAGCTATTCAAAGGGCTGTGTCGCCGGTGCCGCACAGCTGGCCGAAACGGGCCCGACCTGGCAGGCGATGCGGCTCTCGCGCAACCGCAACTGGGCCCACCCTGCGACCGTCGATTACGTCAAGGACCTCAGCCGCAAGGCCGCGCAGCAACCCGGCTGGAACGGGCTCTACGTGGGCGATCTCAGCCAGCCGCGCGGCGGGCCGATGCTCACCGGACACGCCAGCCACCAGATCGGGCTCGATGCCGATATCTGGCTGCGACCGGCGGACAATCTGACCCTCTCGGTCGCTCAACGCGAGAGCATCTCGTCGATCTCCCTGCGTCGCGAGCGCGGCGCCTTCGTGAACGACAACTGGACGCGCCAGCACCACGAGATCCTGAAAGCCGCGGCCTCCGACCCGCGCGTCGCACGGATCTTCATCTTCCCGGGCGCCAAGGTGCAGATGTGCAAGGATGCCACGGGCGACCGCTCCTGGCTCAACAAGATCCGGCCATGGTACGGGCACCACTACCACTTCCACGTCCGCCTCGCCTGCCCCGCCGGGGCCCAGGGCTGTGTCAACCAGGCTCCGCCACCGCCCGGTGACGGCTGCGCCGACGCCGAAGCCTGGGTGCAGACGATCCTGAACCCACCACCGCCCGACCCCAATGCCCCGCCGCCCCGACCCCGGCGGCAGATTCTGCTCGCCGATCTTCCCCAACAATGCGCAAACGTCTTGCAGTAGCCGCAGCCACTCTCGGCATCGCAGCACTGATCCTCATCTTTTCGTGGTGGCCTAGGGCCTCCGCTGTTCCGTCCGACGGCCAGCCCGCCCGGCATGTCTCGACCTATGTCTGGCAGGACGCCAACGATTGGTTCGGTGGATTTTCGGGGTTGGAACTCACGTCTGACGGCGCGGCCTTCTACGCGGTGACCGACCGCGCCTATCTCGTGCGCGGCTCCATCACGCGGACCGACGGGCAAATCACGGCCACGACAATCGACGACCACCGCCAACTGGTCGACCGCAACGGCAACACCCGCCGCTTCCCCCATGACGACGCCGAAGGGCTGGCGCTTGACGGGCAAGGCCGCCTCTTCGTGTCCTTCGAAGGGGCCCAACGCATCCTGCGCTATGATGACTGGGAGGCCAACGCCCGCTGGCCCTCCTACACCCGCGCCTGGCGTGCCCTGCATATCAACGGCGGGCTTGAGGCGGTCGCCGTGGACGCGGCGGGCACGCTCTACACCCTGCCCGAGGGCGTTCCGCGCGGCGCTTATGAAGCGCTGGTCTATCGCCGGCACCCTCAACAGAAGTGGCAGCAGCCCTTCACGCTGCCGCTCGACATCGGCTATCTGCCCGTCGGTGCCGACTTTGGACCGGACGAGCGGCTCTACCTGCTCGAGCGCAAGCTCACCACACTCGGCTTCCGCAGCCGCATTCGCGCCATGTCAGTCACCGAGGACGGGGTCAGGGACATCGAAACCGTGCTTGAGACACCGCGGCGCATTCACGGGAACCTCGAAGGCCTGTCGGTCTGGCAGGACAGCGACGGGCGCATCCGGCTCACCATGATCTCAGACAATAACTTCTGGCGCGCATTACCCACACATATTGTCGAATATGTGCTGATCAACTGACTTGTGCCGTCGGGCAATTGCGCCTAAAGACCGCGCGTTGGACCTTCGTCCGACCAAGTGCCGCACCCTTGCCAAAACGGAAAGACCTCATGACACGCGCTCACCTCCCCGGCATTCTCGCCATGGCCGCCATCGTTGTGGCCTCGAACATCCTCGTTCAATTCCTCTTCGGCCAATGGCTGACCTGGGGAGCCTTTACCTATCCACTGGCCTTCCTCGTCACGGATGTGATGAACCGAGTCTACGGTACAGGCCCGGCGCGCCGCGTGGTCTTTGTCGGATTTCTCGTGGGCGTCGGCTGTTCGCTGATCGGCACCCAGATCATGGGCGAGTTCGGCCCGCTCGTCACGCTGCGCATCGCGCTCGGATCCGGCCTCGCCTTTCTAACCGCGCAATTGCTCGACGTGGCAATCTTCTCCGCCCTGAGGGAGGGCCGCTGGTGGCGCGCGCCGCTCGCTTCCACGCTGATTGGCAGCACGGTGGATACAGCGCTCTTCTTCACCATCGCCTTCTCAGCCAGCCTCACCTTCATTGAGCCCGCAAATGACGTCAGCTGGGCCGGTGAGGTCCTGCCAATCCTCGGTGTCGGTCCCGCAGCCCCGCTCTGGGTCTCGCTGGCCGTGGCCGACTGGATGGTGAAACTGTCGCTGGCTTTGGTGGCACTGATCCCGTTCCGCTTAATCACCACCCGGATCGCAGCTGCAAGCTGAGGGTTTGCATATTTTTGGAACAATGAAAGACACATGTCTTTGCCGTTGCCGGCAGAGCCGCGCCGTTAACGAAAAAATGCTTGGTGATTTCCAAAACCTGTGCGACGATTCTGTCAACGTCAACAGATAGGTAAAGGAGGTGATCCAGTGTCGAGAAAGGTATTGGAGCGAGGTGTCGGAACAGCTTTGGAGGTCGCCTGCTGAGGCAGCCCTTGACGGGCAGACCACCTGAGTGGACATCGGTCTAACCGATCCCCCTCCTGAAGCCATTCGATTGGGCCGCACCACACCGTGCGGCCCTTTTTCGTAGGCAGCTTTCATGGCAGAAGGCAGGAATGCTGTGGATCAACGATCAGATAGAACTCCAAGACTGGGAACTGACCGAGAGCTTCGTGCGCGCCTCCGGCCCCGGCGGGCAGAACGTGAACAAGGTCGCCACCGCGGTTGAGCTGCGGTTCGAGGCCGCGCGCTCGCCCTCGCTGCCCGGCCCGGTGAAGACCCGGCTCAAACGCCTGGCCGGGCGGCGCTGGACCACCGAGGGCGCGCTGGTCATCCAATGCGACGAGACCCGCAGCCAGGCCCGCAACCGCGACATCGCCCGTGACCGCCTCGCCGAGCTGATCCGCAAGGCCCTTGTGCGCCCCAAACGCCGCATCCCGACCAAGCCGACGCTCGGCTCGAAAAAACGGCGGCTGAAGGCCAAAAAACTGCGCGGTGAGGTGAAGGCGTTGCGCGGCTCCGTGCGCGATTCGGACTGATCCCCCGGTCTCGGAAATGCATGCCGGTGCGAGTATGCCTGTACCAATGCGGTCCAAGGTTGCGGGGGCGCGACCTGGCGATGTGTTTCCTATCTGCCTTGTAAACAGCCGCAAAAGCGACCTTCCAAAAAGTTAATATCATTCCAAAACAGTGTGTTCTGGCATTCTTGAGGGGCGTACCTCAAAAATATGTCGACATGAGGTACGTCCCTCATCTAGCGTGAAGAGGTCCGGAACCGACTCGGCGGGGACCGAGCGGGCAGGACCACTAGGGAGGTACCACATGACATATTCGAAACTGACGGCCGTCAGTGCGCTCAGCCTTGCCGCAGCAGGCTTCGGCGCATCCGCACATGCCGAAGACCTGACACTCTGCTGGGCGGCCTGGGATCCGGCAAACGCGCTCGTGGAGCTCAGCAAGGAGTTCGAAGAGCAATCCGGCCACACCATGAACTTCGAGTTCATCCCCTGGCCCAACTTCGCCGACCGCATGCTGAACGAGCTTAACTCCGGCGGCAATCTTTGCGACCTGCTGATCGGCGACAGCCAGTGGATCGGCGGCGGCGCCGAGAACGGGCATTACGTCAAGCTGAACGACTTCTTCGACGCCGAAGGCATCTCCATGGGCGATTTCGCCGATGCCACCGTCTATGCCTATTCCACATGGCCCAAGGGCTCGGAAAACTACTATGCGCTGCCTGCGATGGGCGATGCCAACGGGTGGTTCTATCGCAAGGACTGGTTCGAACGGGAGGACATCCGCGCTGCCTTCAAGGAAGAGACAGGCCGCGAGCTTGGAGAGCCTCAGACGCAAAAAGAGCTGCTTGAGATCGCGCAATTCTTCCAGGAGCGCGAGATCGACGGTCAGACAGTCTATGGCGCCGCCATCTTCACCGAGCGTGGCTCGGAAGGCATCACCATGGGGGTCACCGGGGCGCTCTACCCCTGGGGCTTCAAATACGAAAACACCCCGGGATCTTACGACATGGAAGGTGCCGTGAACTCGCCGGAAGCCGTGGAAGCACTTGAATTCTACAAGGAATTCTACGAAACCGCGACACCGCCGGGCTACACGAACTCCTACATGGGGGAATCGCTCGACGCCTTCAAATCCGGTCAGGTGGCGATGGCGATGAACTGGTTCGCTTTCTTCCCCGGCCTCTACGCCGACCCGAACACCGGGGGCGACAAGATCGACTTCTTTGTGAACCCGCCGCAGAACCAGGCAGGCTCCACATTGGGCGGTCAGGGCATCAGCGTGGTCGCCTACTCCGACAAGCAGGACGCGGCGCTCGAATACATCAAGTGGTTCGCCCAGCCGGACGTGCAGCAGAAGTGGTGGGATCTGGGCGGGTATTCCGCGCATAAGGCCGTGCTCGAAAGCCCGGAGTTCGTCGACAGCGCACCCTTTGCCGGCGACTTCCTCGAGGCCATGAATGACGTGCAGGACTTCTGGCAGGAACCGGCCTATGCCGAACTCCTGCTCGCCATGCAGAAGCGCGTGCATGACTACGTGGTCGCCGACCAAGGCACGGCCAAGGAAGCACTCGACAAGCTGATCGAGGATTGGACCGAGACCTTCGAAGACGAAGGCAAGCTCTGACTGCCTCCGGGTGGGGTGGCCTGAAAGCCCACCCGACCTGCCTGTTCACACCGTAGGGTTGGCCCATTGGGCCGCCCTGCGACGGGAAAGTCGTGCCAGATGACCCAAGCTCCCATCACCCGCGCCGCTGAGGCCACACCGCTCCCTGTGGCGCGCAAGATCCGCGGCCTGAGCGACCGCGCCATCGCCTGGATCTTCGTAGGCCCGACGATCTTCCTGCTTCTGGCGATCAACATCTTCCCGCTGATCTGGACGATCAATCTCAGCTTCACCAACTTCCGCGCCAATCGCCCCAACCGTGAGGTCGAGTATGTGGGCCTGCGCAACTACGAGCGCATCCTCACCGACACCGACATCTGGCTTAACATGCAGGCCACCGCGCATTTCCTGTTCTGGACCATCCTGTTGCAGGTGCTGATCGGCTTTACGCTGGCCTACCTCATCAACAAGAAATTCAAGGGCAACGACCTCTGGACCACGATCATCGTGCTGCCCATGATGCTGTCGCCAGCGGTTGTGGGCAACTTCTGGAAGTTCCTCTACCAGCCGCAGATCGGGCTCTTCAATTACATCGTCGCCTTCTTCACCGGCAAGGACCCCTCCAGTTTCGAGATGCTCGGCCAAGTGAACCTCGCCCCCTGGTCCATCGTGATCGTCGACACATGGATGTGGACCCCCTTCGTGATGCTGATCTGCCTCGCCGGGCTGCGCTCCATCCCCGACTACATCTACGAGGCGGCCGAGATCGACCGCGCCTCCAAATGGCGGCAGTTCTGGACAATCACCGTGCCGATGGTCATGCCGTTCCTGATGCTGGCCGTGCTCTTTCGCGGAATCGAGAACTTCAAGATGTTCGACCTGGTGGTCCAGCTGACGGGTGGCGGGCCTGGCTCGACGACCGAGCTGACCTCGATCAACCTCAAGCGCGAAGCTTTCGAGAAGTGGCGCACAGGCTATGCCTCGGCCTATGCGATCATCCTCTTCGTGACCGTCTTCGGCCTCGCCTCGATCTACGTGAAAGCCCTCAACAAGGTGAAGGAACGCTGATGGCTGTCTGTGACATCCGCCTGCCGAAGAGCGCCCATCTCTCCAGCTGGGCCGCACCGTTGACGCCTCTGGCGCTCGCCATTGCATCGCTGGCCGATCCGGCAAACACCGATGCCATACCGGCGGTGATCGAAAGCATGCGCATTGCGGATCAACAGCCCGACCCGTCGGAGACCCCGTCATGAGCAGCTTCTCCGTCACCGAGCCCAACGCCCGCTCCAAATGGGTCGCCGGCTCCCTCGTGATCCTTTACGCGCTGATCACCATGGTGCCGCTGGCGTGGATCATGCTCACCGGGTTCAAATCTCCCGCCGATGCGATCAGCTACCCGCCCAAGGTGATCTTTGACCCCACCCTCGAAGGCTACGTGAACCTCTTCACCACCCGCACCCGGCAGACCGACGACTTCCTCGCCGCCAACCCGCCCGAGACCTGGTACGAGGAGATCGTGCGCCAGTACGACATGGTCATCGCGGGCCCGTCGAAATTCGGCGAACGGTTTCTCAACTCGGTCATCATCGGCTTTGGCTCGACCTTTCTCAGCGTCTTCCTTGGGACCCTCGCGGCATACGCCTTCTCGCGCTTCAAAATACCGCTGGCGGACGATCTGCTGTTCTTTATCCTGAGTACAAGGATGATGCCGCCCATCGCCGTCGCCATTCCGATCTTTCTGATGTACCGGCAACTCGGTCTCAGCGACACGCACCTCGGGATGATCCTGCTCTACACGGCGGTGAACATCTCGCTCGCGGTCTGGCTGCTCAAAAGCTTCATCGACGGCATCCCCACCGAGTACGAGGAAGCCGCCCTCATCGACGGCTACACCCGCTTCCAGGCCTTCTACAAGGTTGTGCTGCCACAGGCGGCGACCGGCATCGCCTCCACCGCGATCTTCTGCCTGATCTTTGCGTGGAACGAATACGCCTTTGCCGTGCTGCTCACCTCCGGCACCGCGCAAACGGCGCCGCCCTTCATTCCGACGATCATCGGCGTGGGGGGTCTCGACTGGCCTGCCGTGGCGGCTGGCGCTACCATCTTCCTGCTGCCGGTCATGATCTTCACGGTTGCCCTGCGCAAACACCTACTGCGCGGCATAACATTCGGAGCCGTACGGAAATGATTGATTTCATCCAAGGTCTTCTCCGCCTGCGCCGCGGCCCCTGGGAAATGCTGGCCACCATCATCATCGCCGTGGGAGTCTTCATGCTCATGCAACCCTTCGTGATGTGGGCCTTCACCTATTCCTTCATCACAACACTGATCGGCACGGTGATGTTCATCGTCGTCAGCCACTTCCCGGAGTAACCGAGATGCTGGAGCAAATCTGCCCGATCCTGCCCTCCCGCGACTTCGGCCAGACCGAAGCCTTCTACACCAGACTGGGATTCGAAACCCAGTACAAACAGGCCAATCAATACATGCTGATGACCCGCGACAAGGTCGAGATCCACTTCTTCCACCACTCCGGTCACCGCCCCGAACAGAGCAATCATGGCGCCTATATGCGCCCCGCGGATGTGGATGCCTTCTCAGCCCAGATCGAAGCATTGGGACTGCCCCGCACCGAGGGGTTCCCCCGGTTCTGGCCCGCTGAAGACAAGCCCTGGGGCATGCGCGAAGCGGTCATCTGGGACCCGGACGGCAACCTCATCCGCGTCGGGCAGGAGCTCTGAGATGGCCCAGATCGTGATCAAAAACGTGCGAAAGGAGTTCGGTGACTTCACCGCAGTGAAGGAGTCGAGCTTCACCATCGAGGACGGCGAGTTCTTCATGCTGCTCGGCCCCTCCGGCTGCGGCAAGACCACGACGCTGCGCATGATCGCCGGTTTAGAGCTGCCGACCTCCGGCGAGATCTACCTCGACGGCGAAGAGATCAGCCAGCGCCCGCCCAGCCAGCGCGACATCGCCTTCGTGTTCCAGATGTTCGCGCTCTACCCGCACATGAACGTTTACAAGAACCTGAGCTACCCGCTGGTGAGCCAAGGCATGCCCCGCGCCGCCGTGCGCGACAAGGTCGAGGACGTCGCCCGGATCCTTGGCATCCAGAGCATCCTGAAGAAACCCGTGGGCGGCCTCTCGGGCGGCGATCGCCAGCGCGTGGCCCTCGGCCGCGCCATCGTGCGCGACCCCAAGGCCTTCATGATGGACGAACCGCTGGGCGCGCTTGATGCGGAGTTCCGCGAGCATATGGCCGAAGAGCTGCGCGCCCTGCACGACCGCATGGGCGCCACCACCGTCTACGTCACGCACGACCAGCTTGAGGCGATGCAGATGGGCGACAAGATCGTGGTCATGAACAACGCCGTGGTTGAGCAATTCGGCACGCCACAGGAAATCTACGACAAGCCCGCAACGATGTTCGTGGCCGACTTCATCGGCTCGCCCTCCATGAATTTCCTCAGCTTCGAAGGCTCGGTCGCAGCTGGCGCGCAGGAGATCGAGATGCAGGGCCACGCCCTGGCCGTCCCGCGCCAGATGCAAAGCGCCTCTGGCAAGCTGGTCTTCGGGGTCCGGCCGGAACATGTAATCCTCAGCGACACTGGCAACTATCGCGGCGAGGTGCTGGCAACCGAATATCTCGGCACCACCCAGATCATCACGCTCGCCACACCCAATGGCGAGTTGAAAGCGCGGGTCCCCGCAGGTCAAGCGGCCAAGATCGGCGAGAAACTCGGCCTCGGTTTCAAGGGGGAGGCGGTGACGCTCTTCGACGACGCCACAGGCCGCGCCCTGCGCTCCGAGCTCAACCAGGGGATCGTGACCCATGGCTGAAGTCATCCTCAAGGGCGTCTGCAAGTCCTTCGGCGACACGGTCGGCGTCGCAGACATCGACATGACGATCCCCGATGGCGCCTTCGTGGTCTTGCTCGGCCCCACCGGTGCCGGCAAGACAACGACCCTCCGTCTGATCTCGGGCCTCGAAACCCTCGACGCGGGGGAGATCAGCATCGGCGGGCGCATCGTCAACGGCGAAACGCCCGCACAACGCGACATCGCCATGGTGTTCCAGCAATACTCGCTGTACCCGCATCTGACCGTGCGCGAGAACCTCGAATTCCCGCTGAAATCGCCGATCCTCAACACGCCGAAGGACGAGATTACCCGCAAAGTGAATGAGGTCGCGCAGGTGCTGCAGATCGGTCACAAGCTCGACAACAAGGCAACCGCCCTCTCGGGGGGCGAGATGCAGCGGGTCTCCATCGGACGTGCGCTGGTGCGCGACCCTCAGGTCTATCTCATGGACGAGCCGCTCAGCTCGCTTGACGCCAAGTTGCGCACCGATCTGCGGATCGAACTCAAACGCATTCAGGCCAGCCTTGGCGCCACGATCCTCTACGTCACCCACGACCAGATCGAGGCGATGACCATGGCCACCCATGTCGGCGTTCTCAACGAAGGGCAGCTGGTGCAGTTCGGCACCCCGCGCGAGATCTACGAGAACCCGAACTCCGTCTATGTCGCTTCCCGCCTCGGCCAGCCGCGCATCAACATCCTGCCCGGCGACCTCTTCGGCACCGCCCCCAAAGGTGCGCATCACATCGGCTTGCGGCCCGAGCACGTGGCGCAAGGCCAAGGCCGCGCCGCGCGCATCGACCGGCTGGAGCGCTTGGGCGATCACACCCGCCTGCACCTGAATCTCGACGGGCATGGCATCATCACGCTGGCAGACCCGCACGCCGACTATGCGCCCGGCAACACGCTGAACATCGCACCGCAGGACCCGCTGTGCTTCGATGCACAAGGCGACCGGATTTACTGAAGAAGGAGACGACCATGGCCCAGTTCATCAACGACAAGGAAACGCTGGTCACAGATGCGATTGACGGTCTCCTCGCGACCTCGGGCGGGCGGCTCCATCGGCTCGACGGCTACCCGCATATCAAGGTGGTCTGCCGCAGCGACTGGGGCAAATCGCGCGTCGCGCTGATCTCAGGCGGCGGCTCCGGGCACGAGCCCGCGCATGCCGGGTTCGTCGGCGAAGGCATGTTGACGGCGGCGGTCTGCGGCGAGGTCTTTGCCTCGCCCTCGGTTGACGCGGTGCTTGCCGGCATTCTCGCGGTGACGGGCGAGGCGGGCTGCCTTCTAATCGTGAAGAACTACACCGGTGATCGGCTGAACTTCGGTCTCGCCGCAGAACGTGCGCGGGCGTATGGCTTGAAGGTCTCCATGGTCGTTGTGGACGACGACATTGCTCTGCCAGATCTGCCGCAGGCCCGTGGCGTCGCGGGGACGCTCTTCGTGCACAAGATCGCCGGTGCCATGGCCGAAGAGGGCGCCGACCTTGAAAAGATAACGGAGGCTGCGGAACGTGTGATCGGCCAGATGGCCTCTATCGGCAAGTCCCTCGACACCTGCACCGTGCCCGGTTCCGCCAAGGAGGACCGCATCGCGCCGGGCAAGGCAGAGCTGGGCCTCGGCATCCACGGCGAAGCAGGCGTCGAGCAGGTCGATTTCACCGGCGCCACCCGCGCCATGGAAATGGTGCTCGACAAGCTGGCCCCCCATATGGGCGACCAGCCCCACGTTGCCCTGTTGAACAATCTTGGCAGCACCACGCCGCTGGAAATGGCGGTGCTCGCGCACGCACTGGCCACATCCGACAAATCCACGTCGATCAAAGCCATCGTCGGTCCTGCGCCCCTGATGACCTCGCTCGACATGCACGGGTTTTCCGTCTCCGTCCTTCCGCTGACCGACGACGCGCAGGCGGGGCTGGCCCGCCCGGTCGACCTGCCCGACTGGCCGGGCCTCGCGATGCTGAGCCCTGTCGATGTGAAACCCCTGCCCGATGGGCTGAGCCCGATCCAACCCATCCCGTCCGATCACCCGGCCACCCGCAGCCTGATCGAGACCTGCTGCGACCTGCTGATCGCCGCGGAGACCGATCTCAACACGCTCGACGCCAAATCCGGCGATGGCGACACCGGCAGCACGCTCGCCACCGCCGCACGCGCGCTGAAGGGGTCGCTCGACCGGATGCCGCTCGCAGATCTCACCCAGCTGTTCCGCGCGGTCGGCAACGAGCTGAGCCAGACCATGGGCGGCTCGTCGGGCGTGATCCTTGCGATCTTCTTCGGGGCCACCGGCGATGCCTGCGCCAATGGAAAACCAACGCCCGAGGCCCTGCGCACCGGGCTGAAGCGCATCAGCGAAGTCGGCGGCGCCACGACCGGAGACCGCACGATGATTGACGCGCTGCACCCGGCATTGGAGACGCTCCCGCAAGGCATAGCCGCCGCAGCACAGGCCGCCCGTACGGGCGCGAATGGAACGGCACAGATGACCCGCGCAAAGGCAGGCCGCGCCTCTTATGTGCCGGAAGCAAACCTGATCGGTCACAACGATCCCGGCGCCGAGGCGGTCGCCCGGCTCTTTGAGGGGCTGGCCACCGCACTCAAGGACTAGCACATCCGCATGAAGCCCGGCCGAGACACGCCTCTGAACCCCACGGTCAACGACATCGCCCGCGTCGCACAGGTGAGCCTCGCCACCGTGGATCGGGTGCTGAACGAACGCCCGGGCGTGCGCAAGGTCACGGTCGAGAAGGTCAACCGCGCCATCGCCGATCTGGGGTATGTACGCGACACCGCTGCCGCCAATCTGGCGCGCGGGCGGGTCTATCGGTTTCTCTTCATCCTGCCTGCGGCGAACAACGAATTCATCGACCTGATTGAACGGCAAGTGACCGATCTCGCCACCGGGCTGAAACGCGAGCGGACGCAAGTCTCCTGCATGCGGGTGCCCGCCTTCGACCCGATGGCGCTTGCGGACGCGATCAATGCCCTTGATCCGGCGGAGGTCAATGGCGTGGCCATCTTCGGGCCTGAGACGCCTTCCGTTCGCGACAGCATATCGCGGCTGCGCGCCCATGGGGTGTCGGTCGTCTCTCTGGTCTCCGACATTCCCAGCTCGGAACGCAATGCCTATGTCGGCATCGACAACATCGCCGCCGGGCGCACCGCTGCGCAGCTCATGGGCCGGTTTCTCGGACCCCGGGGCGGAGACGTCCTTGTCGTCACGGGCTCCATGCTTGCGCGCGATCATCTGGAGCGTCGCCTCGGCTTTGACGAGGTCATGGCGCAGGACTTCCCGCAGTTGAATGTGTTGGCCTCCCTCGAAGGGCGGGACGATCCCGAGCTCATCGAGCGGCTCCTGCCGCAGGCGCTCGCGCCCGAGCGCAACATCGTCGGCATCTACTCGTCGGCAGCCGGGAACGCCGGGCTGATCCGGCATTTCGATGCCACCGCCCCGGCGCCGCACCCCGTGGTGATTGCCCATGAGCTCACACCGCTGTCGCGCGATGCGCTGGGGCGCGGGCTCTTCGACGCGGTAATCAGCCAGGATTCGGGCCACCTGGTGCGCAGCGCCATCCGGATCATGCGCGCGAACAGCGACAGCGCCCCGATCAACATGGCGCAGGAGCGGATCCGGATCGACATTTATCTGAAGGAAAATCTGCCACCCGACCCGGGTGGCGCAACGGGAGGATGACATGAAAACCATCAAGGGACCGGCGCTGTTTCTGGCGCAATTCGCGGGCGACGACGCGCCCTTCAATTCCTGGGACGCGATCACGAAATGGGCGGCAGGCTGCGGTTATAAGGGCGTGCAGGTGCCCAGCTGGGACGGGCGGCTGTTCGATCTCGCCAAAGCAGCAGAGAGCAAGGACTACTGCGATGAGATCAAGGGCACAGCGGCAGACAACGGCGTCGAAGTGACGGAGCTGTCAACCCACCTGCAGGGCCAGCTGGTCGCCGTGCATCCGGCCTATGACGCAGCGTTCGACGGGTTTGCCGACCCGTCCGTGCATGGCAACCCCAAGGCCCGGCAGGAATGGGCGGTCGATCAGGTCATGAAGGCGATCAGCGCCTCGGCCAACCTCGGCATCCGGGACCACGTCTCCTTCTCCGGCGCGCTCGCCTGGCCTTACATTTACCCGTGGCCGCAACGTCCCGCGGGCCTGGTTGAAACGGCCTTCGACGAGCTTGCCAAACGCTGGCGCCCGATCCTCGACCATGCCGAGGAGAACGACGTCAACATCTGCTATGAAATCCATCCCGGCGAAGACCTGCACGACGGCGTGACCTTCGAGATGTTCCTGGAGCGGGTCGACAACCACGCGCGCTGCAACATGCTCTACGACCCGTCGCATTTCGTGCTGCAGTGCCTCGACTATCTCGATCACATCGACATCTACGCCGAGCGGATCAAGATGTTCCACGTCAAGGATGCCGAGTTCAATCCGACCGGACGGCAGGGGGTCTACGGCGGCTACCAATCTTGGGTGGATCGCGCCGGGCGCTTCCGGTCCTTGGGCGATGGGCAAGTCGATTTCTCCGCGATCTTTTCGAAGCTGACGTCCAATGATTTCGACGGCTGGGCCGTGGTCGAATGGGAGTGCTGCCTCAAGCACCCGGAGGACGGTGCCCGCGAAGGCGCACAGTTCGTGAAGGACCATATCATCCGCGTGACCGAACGCGCCTTTGACGACTTCGCCGACGGCGGCACGGATGAGGCCGCAAACCGCAAGATGCTGGGGATCGGATCATGAGCAATCGCATACGCCTAGGTATGGTTGGCGGCGGCAATGATGCCTTCATCGGCGCCGTCCACCGCATCGCCGCGCGGCTGGATGATCGCTATGAGCTTGTCGCGGGCGCGCTGTCCTCGACGCCCGAAAAGTCCCGCGCCTCGGGGGAGGCGCTCGGCCTCCCGCGCATCTATGACGGCTTCAAACAGATGGCGATCCGCGAGGCGCGCCGCAAAGACGGCATCGAAGCGGTCGCCATCGTCACGCCCAACCACATGCACTTCGCCGCAGCCCGCGAATTCCTCAAACGCGACATCCATGTGATCTGCGACAAGCCGCTGACCTCGACCATGGCGGACGCCCGCAAGATGGTGAAGGCGGTCGAGGCGTCGAACGCGCTCTTCGTGCTGACGCACAATTACACCGGCTACCCGATGGTGCGGCACGCGCGCGAGATGGTCGCCAAGGGCGAAATCGGCAAGATCCGTGTCGTGCAGGTCGAATACCCGCAGGACTGGCTCACCGTCGAGCAGGACTTCAAGCAGGCGAACTGGCGCACCGACCCCGCGCGCTCCGGCGCAGGCGGCTCGACCGGCGACATCGGCACCCACGCCCACAACCTCGCGCGCTTCATCACCGGGCTGGAGGTCGAAAGCCTCGCCGCCGACCTCGATGCCTTCGTGCCGGGCCGGCAGGTCGACGACAACGGTCACGTGATGCTGCGGTTCCACGGAGGCGCCAAGGGGATGCTCTGGTGCAGCCAGGTCGCGCCCGGGAACGAGAACGCCCTGCGCATCCGCGTCTATGGCGAAACCGGCGGCCTCGAATGGGCGCAGGAGGACCCAAACGGCCTCTGGCACACGCCGTTCGGCGAGCCCAAGCGGCTGATCACCCGCAATGGCGCAGGCGCCGGAGACGCCGCCGCACGGGTCAGCCGCGTGCCACCGGGCCATCCGGAGGGCTATCTGGAAGGGTTTGCGAACATCTACAGCGAAGCCGCCGAGGCCATCGTGGCCCACCGCGACGGCGCAAAACCCCATGGCGATGTCACCTACCCCACCATCACCGACGGCTGGCGCGGCATGCAGTTCATCGATGCCTGCGTGCGCTCCTCTGCGCGCAACGCCGCCTGGGTGACGCTGGGCGATTAACCAAAGCTGACCTACCCCCGGGGTATCAACACACTGTTTATGCTCCGGATACAGTCACGCAGACACCAGCGGCGCGGACCGTATCATATTGGATTTGTTTACCTTTCGAATAGGGCAACGACGCGCGATCTTTCGCACCTGCAGCACCGGGAAAATACGTCTCAAATCCGCCCGGCTTCCGAAAGGACTTGGCAACACCTCTGGGCCATCCTCTTCATTTTAATGATAGAGAGGACCCATGTTAGACACCAGTTCCGCCGAGAACCTTGCGGCATTACTTGATCAATTTTCAATTCCGATGTTCGCCGCAGAGCGGGCCACCGCGGATCATGATTTCGAACTGATCTGCATCAACCGCGCGCATGCAGACGCCACCGGCTTTGATCCGGCAACCGCCCGCGGTGTGGCGCTGCGCAACCTGCTGCCGCCCAATCAGGCGGAGATCGTTATCGGCCGCTATACCGAATGCACGCGGACCCAAAGCCCGCAGCGCTATCTCGAGACGCTGACATTGCCCGGCGGCATCCAGCAATGGGATACGACGATCCAGCCCGTGCGCCTGCCCTCGGGCGGGGACAGAGTGATCGGGACGGCCATCCAGATCGCCGGTGACAGCCCCTCCGACGGCACCCAGATGACCTATGACGATATCCGGTATTTCTCGGCCATGGCGGATATGCAGCTTCAGAACCTGCTGTCCATGTTCGAAGCTGCGCGCGATCAGGGGCTCTTCAGCGACGACAGCGCCAGCCGCGTCACCCAGCTCTGCTGTGTCTGTCGCTCGGTGCAACGCTCCGTCGAAGATATCCGGGAAACCGTGCGGCGCGCCAGGCCCGAGACGTCCGACACGCCTGCAGACCTGGATCAGACCGGCGGCGACACCCTGCGCGCGTTGAACGACTCGACACGGTCCGACGGCTGAGCGGAACCGGGCCAAACACCGCCGATCTTTCCCCCCAAGCGGCGCTTTCACAGACGCACAAGGCAAGCTATAGGGGGGCGCATGACACACAGCGTTTACAAACATGATCTGCCGGATGGGCTCGACCTCGGGCCCATCGTCGCCATCGACTGCGAGACCATGGGGCTTCACCCGCACCGCGATCGGCTCTGCGTCGTGCAGCTTTCGGGCGGCGATGGCAAAGCGCACCTCGTGCAGATCGCGAAAGGACAGACCGAGGCGCCGAACCTCTGCGCCCTGCTGGCCGATCCGAAGGTGCTCAAGCTCTTTCACTTCGGGCGGTTCGACATCGCGGCCATGCACCACGCATTCGGTACGCTGGCGTCGCCTGTCTATTGCACGAAGATCGCCAGCCGCCTCGTGCGCACCTACACCGACCGGCACGGGCTGGCCAAACTGCTCCAGGAGATGCTCAACATCGACATCTCCAAACAGCAGCAATCGAGCGACTGGGGCGCCGATACGCTGGCCGAGGCACAGGTCGAGTACGCCGCATCCGACGTACTCTATCTGCACCAGTTGCGCGAGGCGCTGAACGCAATGCTCGAGCGCGAAGGCCGAATGGAGCTCGCGCAGGCATGCTTTGATTTCCTGCCCACCCGCGCCCAGCTTGACCTCCAAGGCTGGCCCGACACGGATATCTTCGCCCATTCATGAGCACGCCCTTCCTCGATACCGCCCGCCGGGTGATCCGCACCGAAGCCGAGGCGCTTGGCACGCTGGCCGAAACGCTCGATGGCCGGTTTCGCGACGCCATCGACCTGCTGCTCAACGCCAAGGGCCGCGTGATCGTCACCGGCATCGGAAAATCGGGCCATATCGCCCGCAAGATCGCGGCGACCATGGCCAGCACCGGCACGCCCGCGCAATTCGTGCACCCGGCCGAGGCGAGCCACGGCGATCTCGGTATGATCACCTCGGCCGATGTGGTGCTGGCGATTTCGAACTCGGGCGAGGCACCGGAGCTTGCCAACCTCATCGCCTACTCCCGCCGCTTCAGCATCCCGCTTCTGGGCATCACCAGTGTCGAAGGCTCCAGCCTCGGGCGGGAATGTGATGTCGTTTTGCTGCTGCCACGTTTGGGCGAGGCCTGCGGCACCGGCGTCGTGCCCTCGTCGTCCACCACGATGACACTGGCGCTGGGGGACGCGCTGGCCATAGCACTCATGGAGCACCGCGCCTTCACGCCGGAAAACTTCCGCGACTTTCACCCCGGCGGCAAGCTGGGCGCCCAGCTCAGCCGGGTCTCCGACCTGATGCACACCGGCGACGCCCTGCCGCTGATCTCGCTCGATACACCCATGTCCGACGCTCTGATCGAGATCAGCCAGAAGGGCTTCGGCGTCGTGGGCGTGCAAAACCCCGACGGCCACCTGGCCGGGATCATCACCGATGGCGACCTGCGGCGCCATATGGACGGGCTGCTCGGCCAGCGCGCGCAGGACGTGATGACGCCCAGCCCCACGACCATCACACCCGACGCGCTCGCCGAAAAGGCCGTGGCGGTGATGAATGACGGCAACAAGGGCCGCGGGATCACCTGCCTCTTCGTCGTCGACGGCCCGAAACCCGTGGGTCTGATCCACATTCACGACTGCCTGCGCGTCGGCCTCGGGTAGGCCGCGATGAAGGGAGACCGCTATTCGCGCACGGTGGCCTGGCTGAAGGTGGTGCTGCCACTGGCCGCGCTGGGGATCCTCTCCACCCTGTTCCTGCTCTCCCGTGTCATCGACCCGACCGAGGCAATCCCCTTCGCCGACACCGAGGTGCAGGACCGGCTGCTCAACCAGCAGGTCACCGGACCTTACTATTCCGGCACCTCCGCCGATGGAGACCAGATCGCCTTTGTGGCCGAGAAAGTCACCAGCCCCAACGGGCTGACCGGCGCGACCCAGGCGGAAGATGTCTTCGTGAAGATCGACATGGCATCCGGCACCACAATCAACGTGACGTCAGATTCAGCCCTCGTGAACGTCGCCAACGACCATGCGAACTTGACCGGCAATGTGGTCATCACCACCTCCCAAGGGTACGTGATGACCAGCCAGGCGCTTTCGGCCCGGGTGACCGTGCTAAACCTGCGCTCACCCGGCACCGTGCTTGCCACGACCCCCGGAGGCGACCTCGTCGCAGGCGCCATGGAGCTTTCGACGGAAGAATCCGGCGGCCCCGCCCAATTGGTTTTCACAAACGGCGTGAAGCTGGTATATCAACCGAAACAGGTGGATGACTGACCCGTGACATTGTTAAGACTGATCCTCTTGCCCCTGGTCCTGATGGCCACAGCACAGGCTCTCGCTGCGCAGGGCACCCAGGTCGCCTTTGGCGCAATCAAGCAAGACACGGACCTTCCGGTGGAGGTCACCGCCGACAATCTCGCCGTCGATCAGGACACCGGCGAAGCCGTCTTCACCGGCAATGTGGTCGTCGGCCAGGGTGAGATGCGGCTCTCCGCCAAACGGCTGCTCGTCGTCTACCGCGAGGACACCCAGGGCATCGAACGGATGGAAGCCACAGGCGGGGTCGTGCTGGTCTCCGGACCCGATGCCGCCGAATCCGAACGCGCGGATTACAGCATCGATGACGGCGTGATCGTGATGACCGGCAACGTGCTGCTGACCCAGGGGCCTTCCGCGCTCACCGCGGACAAGATGACCGTGCAGCTCGAAGACGGCACCGCGCAGATGAGCGGATCGGTCAAGACCATCCTGCAGACGGGCGACTGATCATGGCGCACCCCACGCTGACCGTCGCCGAAGGCTCTGCGGGGCTGCATGTCGAGCACCTGCGCAAGTCCTACCGCAAAAAGACCGTGATCCGCGACTTCTCCATGTACCTCGAACGCGGCGAGGTCGTGGCCCTGCTCGGCCCCAACGGCTCGGGCAAGACGACCACCTTCTACGCCGTGGCGGGTCTTGTCACTCCCGAGGGCGGCAGCGTCACGATTGACGGGCAGGACGTGACCACCCTGCCCATGTACCGTCGCGCGCGTCTCGGCATCGGCTACCTGCCGCAGGAAATGAGCATCTTTCGCGGCCTCTCCGTGCAGGACAACATCAGCGCGATCCTCGACATCACCGAGGACGACCGCCACAAGCGGCGCGAACGGCTCGAAGAACTGCTCAGCGAGTTTTCCATCGAACACCTGCGCCGCGCCCCTGCACTGGCGCTCTCGGGCGGTGAACGCCGCCGGGTGGAGATCGCCCGCTGCCTCGCCGCCAATCCGAAATACCTGCTGCTCGACGAACCCTTCGCCGGCGTCGATCCGATTTCCGTGGGCGATATCCGCCACCTCGTGGCCGATCTGAAAAAGCGCGGCATCGGCGTGCTCATCACTGACCACAACGTGCGCGAAACGCTCGAAATCGTCGACCGCGCCTATATCCTGCACGAAGGCCGCGTGCTGATGTCCGGCACCCCCGACGAGGTGGTCCAGAACGAGAACGTCCGCCGTGTCTATCTCGGCGACAACTTCAAAATCTCGTAACCGAAGCCATCGGCACAAAAACACTTTTTACGCGAATCCGATCCGCTTTTGTTTGACTCTCTGCGCGCTTTTCGGGCTCAATGAGGGCATGGCGCGCACCCATTTCTGTCTGACCACGCATCCGCCTCTCTGCAAGAGGCCAGCCGCCGGTCATTGGGCAAAGCGTCATTTTCCGCGACCGTCAAACGCTGCATCCCGGTGCCCCCGCGCCCGGGCGGCAAGCCCACGGTCCGCCATACGAAGGAGTGACTATGCGGTATCAAATCAGCGGCAAACAGATCGACATCGGCGAAGCGCTGCAAACCCATGTAAAGGAAGAGCTGGGGGAAGCTGTGAAGAAATATGCCGAACGCCCGACCGAAGCGGTCGTCGTGTTCTCCAAGTCGGCCCATGAGTTTGTCTGCGAGGCGACCGTGCACCTGTCCACCGGCCTGACCGCCCAGGCCAAAGCCCACCAGACAGAGATCTACGCCGCCTTCGATGCCTGCTGCGACAAGATGGAGAAGCAACTGCGCAGATACAAGCGTAGGTTGAAGGATCATCACAAAGATCGAGCCGAACCGGTTGAAATCTACGGCGCGTCCTCATATATCCTCGCATCAGATGCCGACTCAGGCGCGCAGGAACCCGAGACGCTGCAGCCGATCATCGTCGCCGAGATGGAAACCAAGATCCCCTCTCTTTCGGTTGGCGAAGCGGTGATGCAGATGGAATTGGCCGGAGCGCCGGTTCTCGTCTTTAGAAACGAAGGCAAAGAGGGCTTGAATGTCGTATACCGTCGCGATGACGGGAACATTGGCTGGATAGACCCGCAGTAGGATTTCTTCAGAGGCACACGCGCCTCCCAACTAGTGCGAGAAGAATGGATTTTAACACACTCCTCAAGCCTGAGGCCGTGAAGGTATTGACCTCCGCCTCAAGCAAGAAGCGCCTGATGCAGGATCTTGGTGATCTTGCGGAGCAGGCTTACGGGCTGAACGCGGGCGATGTGCTCGACGCCCTTCTGGCGCGCGAGGCCCTGGGCCCCACCGGTGTCGGCCACGGGATCGCACTGCCGCACGCCCGTCTGGACGGTATCGACGCGGTCGTCGGCGCGTTCGTCCTGCTCGACAAGCCAATCGACTTCAATGCCGTGGACCGCCAGCCGGTCGACATAGCCTTCGCGCTCTTTGCGCCGGAAGATGCCGGGGTCGAACACCTCAAGGCGCTTGCGCTTGTGTCCCGCACGCTGCGTGATCCGGGCATCTGTTCGAAACTGCGGGCCAACCCGAATCCGGCAACCCTGCACACCATCCTGACCTCGTCGGAATCCGAACAGGCGGCATGACGCCGGTCCACAGAGGCTTCCTCGGAGGCGCCGCGCGCATTTTTCTGCGGCCGCCGGCCTCACCCTCCGGGGCTTAGCGGACCAGATAGGGCTTGCGCGGTCGGTCCCGGTCCTCCGACATCTCGCTCTGGTCCAAGGGAAAATCGCCCATCAGATAAGGGTGCATGCCCTGGTTCTTGAGGTTCTGCAGGAACTGGCCGAACCCGTTCAGGTCCACCATCCGCGGCACCTCCGCCAGGTGATGAGGGGCGCTGATCCCGATCTCCTCGAGAATGGTCTGCAACGGCTCCATCGGCGCGTCGATAAAATCGGCCATGGTCCAGATACGGACCCGCGCCTTGACCCAGGGCGCGCGCAACAGATCGAGCAGATCGCTCTCGGTCTTCTGCAGCTGTGCCGCCGCCTTGCGCAGGTTGGAGAAATTCGCATTCGAGCGGAACAGAGGAACGGCCCAAGCGCCGCTGATCACCGAGACCTGCGCATTGGGGTCCCTCGCAATCTGCAGGTTGATCGCCTGGTTGTCCTGGGGTCCATGCTGAAAGCACTGCCGCTCGCCGCGGGTGTTCCAGATCAGGTTCGTCAAAAAGCCTTCGGGATTGTAGTCGCGCAGCCGCGCATCATCGCTGAGCGCGCCGTTCATCACCGACTGATTGTCGGCGAACTGCACGCGATCCGGAGCAAAGAGATGCCCGTGCACCCGCGCAGCCGTCGCCTTGGCGAGCCACGGCTCGAAATTCTCGAACAGCTCCGCAAAGCCCTGAAACACGGAATAGGGCGCGGCGGTCAGGCCGTTTTCGCGCCCGTCCTGCGGATAGCGGCTGTGCATGTAGAGCCCCGGACGCCCTCGGGTCCGCCGGTCCACGGCCTTGGCGAAAATCCGGTCGATCTTGCCCGGGTTCGGCTCGGTCTTCTTCATGGCACCGGCGGGATCGACAAGGAAGGCGTCATAGAGGCGATGCGCATAGGGCCAGATCTTGCGCGCGACGAAACAGTCCGACCGCCGCAACAGCTGCAGGTGATCGTCGTAGAACACATGCGGCTTGCCCTGGAAGTCGAATTTCGACAGCGTCAGCGACCGGCTCTCGATCCGAACCCCATATTGCCGCACCAGCGTCTGGAAATAGCTCTCATCGGGGATCCACACGCGGCGGAAGTACCGCTCGAAAGTGGCGCGCGCGGGATCTTGGAGTATTGCGGTCAAGGTTTGGCGGGTCAGGCACCACCACTGCGACCCGATGTGCGGCACCAAGCCTCCGGGCACCTGCCGGTTCACGCGCAACAGCCGCTGCAGCGTCACGTAGCGATCAAAGAGGAACCGGTGCCGCTTCCAGGCAAACGGGAAGCGCAGGGTAAAGCGCTCGGCCTCGAGCCCGCCCACCGCCCACGGCACATCCGAGGTGGTGGCGCTTTCGATGAAATCGGTCTTGGGCCGATCGGCAAGGTAATCCACCAATTCGCTGACCGGGCGCAACGGCAGGCATGCGCCCGAAGCGAGATAAACATGCCGCACCTCCGGGTGCCCCGCCAAAATCTGCTCCGACGCGCATTGCGTCGCCGCCACGATCCCCCACGTGCCCCACTCACAGCGGAACCGCTTGGAAAACGTCACATGCGGCACATCGGCCAGCGCCTGCTGAAAGGCACCGAAGCTCTGGGCCGGCACCCGCTTGTCCACGTGAATGACCACCGGACAGCCGCCCGCCGCCCAGTGCCGCGCCACCTGCTCGGCCCGGTCGAAGGCGGTGTGCACCAGCATGACGACGCCGACGCTCACGCCCAATTCCCCTTGGACATCAAGCCGAGGATCTCCAGCTGCCGCCAGTTGATGTATTTCTCCGACCACTTGCACCAGAGCTGCCCCTCATCTGCCAGCCCATCGGCATAAGCGCCGTATTCCTTGGCATCCGCATAATGCTCGCGCCGCCTGGCTTCTTCCGCTGCCTTCGCCGCGAAACTGTCGACGAACTTCGCATGCAACAGCACGCCGGACGCTTTCTCGCCCCCGCGTTGGTCGTAGACGAGGTTCAGCCCCCGGGGCAGCAGCATATGGGTGGAGCTCACATAGGCATAGCGCCGGTCCCATTTCACAAGCGGGATCTTGTTCAGCGCCGGCGCCCGCTCCGGCACATCGGCGAAAAACAACCGCGCGCGCGGGCCGCCCTGGATCCACAGGTTCTTATAAACCGGATTGCGCGACATGGTGTAATTGCCGCTGTCGAACCAGCACGCGATGTCGATGGGGTTCTGCCCCGGCAGGCAGGGCTCCGCATCCAGCCGCCCCTTGGGGTACATGTCCAGCAGCATCGCCGAAAACGCCCGGATCGAGCAGGTATCGAGCCAGTCCGTCAAGGCCCGCAGCGGGCGCGTATCACAGAACGGATAGACCAGGAACTCGTCGGAGTCGACCGTCAGGCACCAGTGACCATGACCATATCTGCTCTGCAGATGGTTCAGCCAATCCACCCCGAAGCGCGCCTGTTTATAGCTGGCCGAGGTCTGCCACAGCGAAACATCGTCTTGCTCGGCCAGATAGTCCGCTGCCCCATCGGTGCTGCCGTTGTCGACAATCAGAAAATGCGACACCCCCATGTCCCGGTAGTATTCCAGGAAATACGGCAGCCGCGGCATCTCGTTGCGCTGGGCGGAAAACAGCAGGATGTCGTCGGCGCGCAACTGCGCCGTCCGGTCGGCAACCCGACGCAACTGCAGGCTCTTGCGGCGCGCGCGCATACGCAAACGCTTGCGCGCCCAACGCATCCGGTAGGATCCCAGAACACCCAAGGTTCAGCCTTTCTCCGCCCCTCCACCGCATTTCGGACAGACCCCTTCGCCCCGGCCTTCCAGCAGTCGATCATTGTCGCATGTGGTTAACTGCGACTTATTGATATTCTATTGCTCAAAAATCGAATTTTCACAATAAATTCTAAAGTCGTAGGCTATTTCGGCGGATCCTGGTCGATCACCACCCCCCGCGGGTCATCAGGCCAATCCGCAGAAGCTGTCGCCATCCGGCCATCCGGAGCGATTCAGGCGTCCACAGATCGGGGTTCCGCCCGACCGCGACATAGTAGTCGTCATAGAGCGCCGAGTTGGAAAAATGCTCCTTGCGCTTCTGCTCCTGCAGGGCGCGCGCCGCGGCATCGGGCAGGAACTTGGTGTGTAGCAACACCCCGCTGACCTTCTCGACACCGCCTTCGTCATAGGTCCGGTTCAGCTCGGGCGGCAGCGCGTTGTGGGTGGAATTCACGAACACATAGCTGCGGTGCCATTTGACCAGCGGGATCTTGTTCAGCGTGGGCGCGCGGCGCGGGTCCTTGGCAAAGAAGCACCGTGCACGCGGGCCGCCCTGCAGCCAGAGATTGCCCATCTTCCGCTGGCGCTGCACCCAATAGCCGTATCCGTCGAACCATTGCAGAACCTCGCAGGGGTCCTGCCCGGCGACATACTCATGTGTATCGGGCGGACCCTTGGGGTAAAGATCGAGCATGATCGCCCCCATCATGCGCTGCCCCCGCCCATCGAGCCACGCGGTCAGCTCGGGCAGCGGGCGCGTGTCATGGTCGGGATAGATCAACAGTTCATCCGCATCGACCGTGACCGTCCAATGCCCGTGACCGTGCTGCCGCATCAGCCAGGTCAGCCAATCCATGCCGAACCGCGATGCCTTGTAGCTTTCGGCGGTCCACCACAGCGACACATCCGGCTGCGCCTCGAGCAGCGACATCGTCTCGTCCTCGCTGCCGTTGTCCACGATCAGAAAGTGCCGCACCCCAAGCTTTCGGTAGTGTTCGAGGAAATGGGGCAGCCGCATCGCTTCATTGCGCATCGTGGCGAAGAGCAGGATGTCACCTTCCAGGATCTCCACGGTCCTGTCCCGCAGCGCGGTCAGCTGATGCCGGCTGCGAAAGGCGCGCCACAGCATGCGTTTGCGCCGCAGCCGCAGCTTGTATCGGGACCAGGGCGAATGCAGCGCCACGGCAGAACCTTTCAGTCAGGACAGGTTTGCCCCTTCCGTATCGCGCCACCGTCAGGCGCCACCACAAAAAACTTGGCTCAGACAAAAGAAACGGCGCGAAGGAGGACTTCGCGCCGCACATCCGGTCCGAATGGGTGGGGATCGGCGCTATTCGGCCGCCTTGCCCATGTTGACCACGTCGTGCAGATAGGCCGACAGGTCGTCGCGCAGATCGTCCCGGTCGAGCCCGAAAGCGACCGTCGCCTGCAGGAAGCCCGACTTCGACCCGCAGTCGAACCGCTGGCCGCGGAAGCGGTAACCGAAAACGTTGCCCTTCTTCTCGATGTCCTGCGCAATCGCATCCGTCAGCTGGATCTCGCCACCCGCGCCGGATTTCATCTTGTTCAGATTGCTGAGAACCGACGGTGACAGGATGTAGCGGCCAATCACGGCGAGGTTTGACGGCGCCTCGTCCGCCTTTGGCTTTTCAACCATGCCCTTGACCTTGACCATCGCGCCCATGTCTTCGGACACATCCAGAACGCCGTAGGACGACGCCTTTTCCGGAGCCACCTCCATCGCCGCAACCATATTCCCGCCGGTCTCGGCGTAGGCTTCGACCATCTGCTGCAGGCAGGGCTTGTCCGCCGCGATCACGTCATCGGGCAGAATGACCGCGAAGGGCTCATCCGCAATGAGACGGCGCGCGCACCAGACCGCGTGGCCAAGCCCAAGCGCCTTGTGCTGGCGGATATAGGCGATGGCGCCGCTGTCCATGTTGGTGGTTTCGAGCACGTCCAGAAGATCGGTCTTGCCCTTCTTGCGCAATTCCTGCTCCAGGGTCGGCGCGTGGTCGAAGTAATCCTCAAGGGCGCCCTTGCCGCGCGAGGTGACGAAGATGAACTCCTTGATGCCGGCCGCACGCGCCTCGTCGATCGCATATTGGATCAGCGGGCGGTCAACCAGCGTCATGATTTCCTTAGGTACGGATTTGGTCGCAGGTAAAAAGCGTGTTCCCATCCCGGCTACGGGAAAGATCGCCTTGGTGACTTTGCGTTTCATACTGTTGCCCTCACACATGGAAAAAATCGTACCCCGCGAGCGATACATAGCGCTCGAATGCGTCAAAAACACGACTTGCACTGCAATAAAAGCGAAATTTGAGCGCAATCGAGCCGATCATATGGAATATTCCGGCAGACTGCCAGTATGCTCGCATGACGTGCAGATAAATAGGCACTTTCAAAACTATGGCGGGAGGCCTTGTTGGGGGATCCGCCGCTAACTCCTTGACGTCCGCTGCTGTTTGGCGTCACTCCACGCCCATCTGCGCCATCATCTTCTCCAGCTTGGGCACGTCCTGGGGGTTGTTCAGCTCCCAGAAATGGCGGCCCTTCGCGGCCACTTCGACGCACAGCACTTGCCGTCCATTCTCCATGAAGCGCAGCTGTTCCAGCCCCTCGAGCCGCTCCAGCGGGCCCACATGCCAGGTCGGATAGGCCGCCAGCGCCGCGGGCCGATAGGCATAGACACCGACGTGGTGAAACACCGGCGTCTCCTCCGCAGCGCCATAGGTCGCAGAGGTGAACGGAATCACCTCCTTCGAGAAATAGAGGGCATGGCGTGCGGCATCGAAGACCGCCGTGGTGCCGCCGACCCGCCCCGCCTTGCGATCCTCAAGAAAACCGTTCAGCGTCGCGCCGTCGCAGCGCAGGACCGGTGTCGCAATCTCGGCCTGCGGTGCGGCGCGCAGCCCGGCCACAAGGTCCTCGATGAACCAATGCGGGGTCAGCGGCGCATCGCCCTGCAGGTTCACCACCACCTCATAGCCACCGCCCAGCGCCGCATGCGCCTCCGCACACCGCTCCGTCCCGTTGACCCAGTCCGACGAGGTCATCACCACCTCCGCACCGAAGGCCTCCGACGCCTCCCTGATCCGGTCATCATCAGTCGCCACCACCACGCGGTCCACCCCGGCCACCTCGCCTGCGGCCCGCCAGCTGCGCTCGATCAGGCTGCGGGACTGGCCCGAGGCCCCGGTGAGCCCGACCAGCGGCTTGCCCGGATAGCGCGTCGACGCATAGCGCGCCGGAATGACGATCAGGACGGACATCAGCCGCCCTTCAGATCGACGGACGGCGCATAGGCGATGAAGAACGGGTTCGCATACTCGTCCTTGCCATAGGTCAGCGGCGTCAGATCATCGAAGCGCACAACCGCCCCGCCTGCGCCGGCCAGCACCGCATGACCTGCCGCCGTATCCCACTCCATGGTGCGGCCCAGACGCGGGTAGAGATCCGCCTCTCCCGTCGCCACCAGGCAAAACTTCAGCGAAGACCCCGCACTCTTCATGTCCTTCACGGCGTATTTGTTGATGTAATCATCCGTCGCCTGATCCCGGTGCGACTTCGAGGCCACGACCATCAACGCCGCGTTGTCCGCGTCCGACACAGACATCGCCTGCGTCGGCCCCACCTGATCCAGCGCCAGATCGCCCGTTTCCTCGACCGAATGGCCATCGGCCTCGGTATAGAACATGCGCCCCTTGGCCGGCGCATAGACCACGCCGCGCGTGGGCACACCCTTCTCCACCAGCGCAATGTTCACCGTGAAGTCGCCCCGGCGGTGGATGAACTCCTTGGTGCCATCGAGCGGATCGACGATCAGGAAGGTATCGCCCGAGGTGTCATGCGTGGCCGATTGTTCCTCGGTCACCAGCATCACATCCGGAAAGGCCTCGCGCAGCCCCGCCGAGATCAGCGCATCCGCCGCTTCATCCGCCGCCGTCACCGGGCTGTCGTCCGACTTCACCTTCACGTCGAAGTCGTCGGCGTCATAGATCTCCATGATCTTCGCCCCCGCCTCGATCGACAACCGGCGCATGACCTCTACCAACTTCACGTAATCCATAACCCTACCGTCCATGTCTCGATGATTGATGTTGAAAACGAGGCCCCTTATGCTGAACCTCTAACGGAACAGCAAGAATTCCGTGCAAAGGTGATGAACAACAACTCGCAGAGCGGTTATGTTCCAGGCAACCAGACGCAAATCCACCGGGGTCTCCTCAGCCTTGACGCTGTTGGAGCTGATCTATCACTCCACCGTGCGCTCGGTCCGCAAAACCCACAACAACGCCTTCGCGGCCATCTTGATCAATGTGCTGCAGATGCTGATCTTCGTCCTGGCCTTCTATGTGATGTTCTCGCTTCTGGGCCTGCGCGGCGCCGCCATACGCGGCGATTTCCTGCTCTACCTGATGTCGGGCATCTTCCTCTTCATGACCCACACCAAATCGATGAGTGCTGTGGTCGGCTCCGAGGGGCCCGCCAGCCCGATGATGCAGCACGCCCCGATGAACACCATCATCGCCATCGCCTCCGCCGCCGTGGGCGCGCTCTACATCCAGATCCTCTCACTGGCCATCATTCTCTTCGGCTACCATGTTGCCTTCGCCGCCGTGGTGATCGAAGAGCCTGCCGCCGCCTTCGGCATGCTCATGGTGTCCTGGTTCACCGGCATCTCGCTCGGCCTCGTGCTGCTCGCGATCAAACCCTGGTTTCCCCAGGTCGTCAGCATTTTCTCAACGGTCTACCAGCGCGCCAATATGATTGCCTCGGGCAAGATGTTCGTGGCCAACAGCCTGCCCAGCTTCATGCTGGCGATGTTCGACTGGAATCCGCTGTTTCACGCCATCGACCAGGCGCGCGGCTTCACCTTCATCAACTACAATCCACGCTACACCGACTGGCATTACGCCATGTGGGTCGGCGTGGTCCTGCTGATGATCGGCCTGATGGGCGAATTCTACACCCGCCGCCACGCCTCGCTGAGCTGGAGCGCACGGCGATAGCACCGCCCGAGGCCTTTCGATCCGTAAAGTTTGGATAAAGTCCAAGGCGCTTTGACCGGGCCGGTTCACCGGTTGGCAACCGAGCAGATCTAGGCTCGCGCGCTGGAAAGACCGGAAGGCCCTTGTGATGTTCAACAGTATTCGCACAACCCGCTGGCGGAATAAAATCTTCAACGCGCATGTCGCATTCTTTGTCTCCGCCGTCTTGACCTGGCCGATCATGGCCGAGATGGAGCTCTTCGAGGAATTCTATGAATTCTCCCGCGCGCATGAAGACTGGGATCTGGACGAACTGGCGCTGCTCGTGGTCAACCTCACCGTGGCGCTGATCTTGTCGTCGATCTATCGCGCGCGTGTGTTGCGTAAGGTCATGCGCGAGCGCGCGCAGGAGTATCAGCGGGCCGAGCGCAATGCGCGGCACGACCCGCTCACCGGGCTGATGAACCGCCGGGCCTTCGCCGCCTCCATGCAGGAAATCGAGGCCGACCCCAACAGTGCGGGCCGCTATATGGCGATGATTGATCTGGACCGCTTCAAGCCGATCAACGACGTGCAGGGCCACGCCGCCGGCGACGCACTTCTGCAGGGCGTGGCCGAACGGCTCGAAGCCATGCTGACGCCGTCCGATACCATCGCGCGGCTCGGCGGCGACGAGTTTGCCGTGATCTTCGATCCCAAACGCAATTCCGCAACCGTCGAGCGCATCGCCCGGCGGCTGCTGCACGCCATGGAAAAGCCCTTCGAATTCCAGGGCACCGCGCTATATATAAGCTGCAGTGTAGGTCTCGCGCATTGGGTCGGCGGCACCTGCCACTCCGACGCGCTCAGCCAGGCGGATCGCGCGCTCTACACCGCCAAGAAGGATGGCCGGGCCCGCTTTGCCTGGTATGACGCCGAACTCGACACTCAATCGACCGAGCGCGCCCAGATCGAGGCCGAGTTGCGCGAAGCCATCACGACCGGCCAGATCGAGCCCTGGTTCCAGCCCATCGTCGATATCGAAAAACAATATATCACCGGCTTCGAGGTGCTGGCCCGCTGGCACCACCCGGAGCGCGGGACAATCTCCCCCGCCGTCTTCATCGAGATCGCCGAGGACAGCGGCCAGATCAGCGCGCTGGGCAACAGCCTGCTGCGCCGGGCCTGCACAGCGGCCAACGACTGGGATGCGCGCCTGTCCATGTCCTTCAATGTCTCGCCGCTGCAGTTCCATGATCGCTCGCTGGTCGATGACATCAAAACCATTCTGCAGGAAACAGCGTTCGATCCGACCCGGTTGACCATCGAGGTCACGGAACGCTCGGTCATTCGCGACTTCTCCTCCGCGCGCGAAAAGCTGGATGCGTTGAAAGCCATCGGCATCTCCGTGGCGCTCGATGACTTCGGCACCGGGTATTCGAGCCTGGCCAGCCTGCGGCAACTGCCCTTCGACCGCATCAAGATCGACCGCGGGTTTGTCACCGACATCGGCGGTCAGCCCCAGAACCAGAAGATCGTGACGGGCATCATGTCGCTGGCCCGCGGGCTGGAGCTCGACGTGACCGCCGAAGGGATCGAATCGCAGCAGGACCTCGCGTTCATCAAATCGCTGAACTGTGGCCTCGGTCAGGGCTTTCTCTTTGACAAAGCGGTCTCCGCCAGCGACGTCTCCTGGCTGCTGGAAACCAAGTGGAGCGATCTGAAGGTCGACGATCCCGACAGCACCGCGACGCAGCCGCCGGACAGCAAAGCAGGCTAGAAACAGGGCAGCGGGTCAGGTCACCACGCGCAGCGTCAGGTTGATCCGCCCGCCTTTCGGCAAAAGCGCGCTCGATCCGAACCGGATCCGGTCCACCCCGTGATGGGCCAGCCGCGCGGCCCCTCCCATCACCACCACATCCCCCGACTGCAACCAGATCGACCGGGTCTTGCCACCCCGGACGGCGCCCCCCATGCGAAAGAGCCCCTCGTCCCCCAGCGAGACAGACACCACAGGCCAGTCATAGCTCGCCTCGTCCTTGTCCTGGTGCATCCCCATCCGCGCACCTTCGCCATAGTAGTTGATCAAACAGCACTCCGGCCTGCGCTCCAGCCCGGTCAGCGCGTCCCAGATGCCGATGATCTGCTCGGGAATGGCAGGCCAGGGCGTGCCATTGGGGTGCGCGGCGGCATAACGATATCCCTGCCGGTCGGTGATCCACCCATAGCGCCCGGCCGCCGTCATCCGCACCGACATCGGCTTGCCGCGCGGCGTCACCGGCGCCACGAAGGGCGCTTTTGCCACAACCTCGCGCAGCGCTGCCACCAGCGCCTCCTGCGCAGGCCCATCAAGGTAAGATTTGTAAATGTCGAACCCCGCGACCGTCAGATCTGCCACGTGCCTCCGCCTCTCGCTGAAAATGCGCCGTCCGTGCCGCAAGAATCCCTAAAAGACACTGGTTCTAAAGGTTGCAGCGCCCGGGACCCCTCCTTATATACGCTGCGAACCGCACGAAGCGACCCGCTTCATGTGTTACCAGATCGGGGCAGCGGCGCCATAACGGGCCACTCGCTCCGTGTCATCGCCTTGAAGTTAAAGAGGGATCAAAACATGGCCAAAGTCATTGGTATCGACCTGGGAACCACCAACAGCTGCATCTCCATCATGGATGGCAGCCAGCCCCGCGTCATCGAAAACTCCGAAGGGGCCCGGACAACCCCGTCCATCGTCGCCTTCACGGATGACGAGCGCCTCGTGGGCCAGCCCGCGAAACGGCAAGCCGTCACCAACCCCGAAAACACCATCTTCGGCGTCAAGCGTCTGATTGGCCGTCGGTTCGACGATGCGGATCTCGCCAAGGACAAGAAGAACATGCCGTTCAACGTCATCGACGGCGGCAACGGCGACGCCTGGGTGGAAGCCAAAGGCGAGAAATACTCGCCCAGCCAAATCTCCGCCTTCATCCTCGGCAAGATGAAAGAGACCGCCGAGAGCTACCTCGGCGAAGAGGTGACCCAAGCGGTCATCACCGTCCCCGCCTACTTCAACGACGCCCAGCGCCAGGCCACCAAGGATGCCGGCAAGATCGCGGGCCTCGAAGTACTGCGCATCATCAACGAGCCGACAGCGGCGGCATTGGCTTATGGCCTCGACAAAGAGCAGACCCAGACCATCGCGGTCTATGACCTCGGCGGCGGCACCTTCGACGTGACCATCCTCGAGATCGACGATGGCCTTTTCGAAGTGAAATCCACCAATGGCGACACCTTCCTCGGTGGGGAAGACTTCGACATGCGGATCGTCAACTACCTCGCCGATGAGTTCAAGAAAGAGCATCAGGTCGACCTGACCCAGGACAAGATGGCCCTGCAGCGTCTGAAAGAGGCGGCTGAGAAAGCCAAGATCGAACTCAGCAGCTCGAGCCAGACCGAGATCAACCAACCCTTCATCTCGATGGGCGCCAATGGTCAGCCGCTGCACATGGTCATGAAGCTGACCCGCTCCAAGCTGGAAAGCCTCGTCAGCGACCTGATCAAGAACTCGATCAAACCCTGCCAGGCGGCGCTGAAAGACGCGGGCCTTTCCGCCTCCGACATCGATGAGGTCGTGCTCGTGGGTGGGATGACTCGCATGCCGAAGGTGGTCGAAGAGGTGACCAAGTTCTTCGGCAAGGAGCCCCACAAGGGTGTGAACCCGGATGAAGTGGTCGCCATGGGTGCCGCCATCCAGGCCGGTGTTCTGCAAGGCGACGTCAAGGACGTGGTCCTGCTCGACGTGACCCCGCTCAGCTTGGGCATCGAAACCCTCGGCGGTGTCTTCACCCGCCTGATCGACCGCAACACCACGATCCCGACCAAGAAGTCGCAGATCTTCTCCACCGCCGAAGACAATCAGAACGCGGTCACGATCCGGGTCTTTCAGGGTGAACGGGAAATGGCGTCCGACAACAAGATCCTCGGCGCCTTCAACCTCGAAAACATCCCGCCTGCCCCGCGCGGCATGCCGCAGATCGAGGTGACCTTCGACATCGACGCCAACGGTATCGTGTCGGTGGGCGCGATGGACAAAGGCACTGGGAAAGAACAGAAAATCACCATCCAGGCCTCGGGCGGTCTCTCCGACGAGGATATCGAGAAGATGGTCAAGGACGCCGAGGAGAACGCGGAGGCCGACAAGGCCCGTCGCGAGCTCATCGAGGCGAAAAACCAGGCGGAAAGCCTCATCCACTCGACCGAAAAGTCGATGGAGGAGCATGCCGACAAGGTCGACCCGACCACCATCGAGGCCATCGAGCTGGCGATTGCCGCGCTCAAAGACGAGCTGGAAACCGACAATGCCGACAAGATCAAGTCGGGCATCCAGAACGTGACCGAAGCGGCGATGAAGCTGGGCGAAGCCATCTACAAGGCGGCGCAGGAAGAGGGCGAAGACGTGGCCGAAGCCACAGACGAGCCTCGCGCGGACGATGACGACATCGTCGATGCCGAGTTCGAAGATCTCGACGACGACAAGCGCGCATAAGCGGCGCGTAACCCGGAACCACTGCATAGGCCGACCCCCGGGTCGGCCTCTCACGTTCCAGTAAGGGGACCATCGGATGGCAAAACGTGACTATTACGACGTGCTGGGTGTCGCCAAAGGCGCGTCAGCGGACGAGATCAAGAAAGGCTATCGCCAGAAGGCGAAGGAGCTGCACCCCGACCGCAACAAGGACAACCCCAACGCCGAAGCTCAGTTCAAGGAGGCCAACGAGGCCTATGAGGTCCTGAAGGACGCCGAGAAAAAGGCGGCTTATGACCGGTTCGGCCACGCAGCCTTCGAAGGCGGCATGGGCGGCGGCGGCGGGCGCCCCGGAGGCGGCGGTTTTGGCGGTGGTCAGGGCGATTTCGGATCGGCCTTCTCTGACGTCTTCGACGATCTCTTCGGCGACTTCATGGGCGGCGGACGCGGCGGTGGCGGACGGCGCGCCGCGCGCGGGTCAGACCTGCGTTACAACCTGCGGGTCACGCTGGAAGAGGCCTATAGCGGGCTGCAGAAAACCATCAACGTGCCGACCTCGGTCAGCTGCGACAGCTGCAAGGGCTCCGGCGCCGAAGGCGGGGCCGAACCAACGCAATGTCCCACCTGCTCCGGCATGGGCAAGGTCCGCGCGCAGCAGGGCTTCTTCACCGTGGAGCGCACCTGCCCGACCTGTTCCGGCCTTGGCCAGATCATCAAGAACCCCTGCAACAGTTGCCAGGGCGCAGGCCGGGTCGAGAAAGACCGCGCGCTCAGCGTGAACATTCCCGCAGGCGTCGAAACCGGCACCCGCATCCGCCTCGCCGGCGAGGGCGAAGCGGGCATGCGCGGCGGGCCGTCGGGCGATCTCTACATCTTCATCGACGTGGCCGAGCACGAGCTCTTCACGCGCGAGGGCAGCAACCTCTTCTGCCGCGTCCCGGTCTCGATGGCCAAGGCCGCTTTGGGCGGGTCGATCGAAGTGCCGACCATCGACGGCGGGCGCGGGCGCGTGCAGATCCCCGGGGGCAGCCAATCGGGCCGCCAGATGCGCCTGCGCGGCAAGGGCATGCCCGCCCTGCGCGGTGCGGGCTCGGGGGACATGTTCATCGAACTGGCCGTCGAGACCCCGGTCAACCTGACCGCCCGCCAGAAAGAATTGCTGGAAGAGTTCGAAGAGCTGTCGGAGAACAACAACCCCGAGACCTCCAGCTTCTTCTCCTCGGTGAAGACTTTCTGGGATTCGATGAAAGGGTAAATGGCGTCTCGGAACGGCTCCGGTGGAGCCTTTCAGCCGTGAATGGGCGGAGCCCCGATAAACCGCCCCCTATCTCCCCAACACTCACCCAAAGGTGGCCTGAAAGCCCACCTTACCTGCCGGTCCATAGGGTCGTGTTGGCAGGTGGGGTGGGCTTTCAGGCCACCCCTGGTGTTGCACATCTCAACGTTTGACCGCGCGCAGCGCACCGACGTGATACCGACGTAAAACCGACGCGATACAGACATCACACCGACAGCGGTTTTGGGCCCGGATTAACCAATCGGAAACCATGCTTGCGCACAGTCGATCTCATGAGTCGTGATCCCCATATCTTCGCCGAATCCGCCCTGCCGTTTCTGCTCGACGAAGCAGAGCCTTTGCCACTTCCAAGCGGCACTACCCCCTCTTACATCGCCGATCATCGCAAACGCCTCCGGCACCGTTTCATGCAGGGCGGTGCCGCTGCGATGCCGGACTACGAGTTGCTCGAACTGGTTCTGTTCCGCGCCATTCCCCGCCGCGATGTCAAACCCCTCGCCCATGCACTGATGGACCGCTTCGGCGATTTCAACCGGGTCGTGACTGCGCCAGTAGAGCGTCTGCGCGATATCTCTGGCGTGGGCGATGCAGTGATCACCGAACTGAAAATCATGGAAGCCGCCGCGCACAGGATGGCCCGCGCCCGCGTGATTCAGCAGAATGTGGTCAGCAGCTGGGACGCGCTGCTCGACTATTGCCATACCACCATGGCGCACCGCGAGACCGAACAGTTCCGCGTGATCTATCTCGATCGCAAGAACGTCGTCATCGCGGATGAAGAGCAGGCTAAAGGCACGGTCGACCATGTCCCCGTTTACCCCCGCGAGGTGGTCAAACGCGCGCTGGAGCTCAACGCCAGTGCCTTGATTCTCGTGCATAATCACCCATCCGGCGACCCCACACCCTCCCAGGCAGACATTGCCATGACCGACCAGATCAACAACGCCTGCCTCGCCCTCGGGCTCACGCTGCACGACCATCTGATCATCGGAAAATCGCGGGAGCTCAGCTTTCGCAGCGACGGCTATCTCTGAGTCTCAGCGCACCCAGACCTCGACCCGTCGATTGGTCAGCCGCCCCCACGCGCTGCCGTCACAAGCCATGGGCATCGCTTCCCCGAAGGCATCAATCTCGAGTGTCACCTGGTCTACATCCGCCGTTTCCGCAGCCGCGATGACCGCGCGACGGACCGCCTCGGCGCGCTGCAAGGCGATGCTCTGATTAGCAATCGCGGGCCCTTCCCCGTCGCTGAAGCCAACGAACACCAGCTTGCGGGCGTCATAGCGCCCTTGCTCCAGAGCGCGGGCCAACTGCTGCACATTGGACCGAGACTGCGCGTCCAAACGCACAGAGCCCGCCTCGAACCGGAAGGATGTGGTGAGCCGCTTCATGGGAGACAACAGGCTCACCATACGCTGCAGTTCCGTCAGCGCGATCTCGTCGCCCGCCGCCGCTATCGCGTTGGCCAGGCGATTCCCCTGATCATCCAGCGGGACTTCCTCCGGAGCCTGATCCACAAAGCCCGCGCGCCGGGTCACGATCTGAGCGGATGGCCCTCCCGTATAAGCCAGAAACTCGCGCGCAATCTTCGGCAAGCGGCGCGCCGGACGGTAGAGAAACATCGGCGCGGTTAGCGGATAATCCTCTGTCTTGATCGTGCGCCGCGTGGCACGGAGCGCCCGGCCGCATCGCCCAGCCAGCGTCAGCGCTTGGGCATTGCCGACCTCGGCAAAACTCACCAGGCCTAGGGCAAAGGCGTCGGAGGCAACCTTCGCTGATAGCTCGATCCCGCGGGCATGGCGGACCACGTTGGGCGACATCTGCAGACCCGCGGTGATGATGATCTTGTCTTCAATGGCCTGACCCAAACCCGTTCTTTGCGCGGGCGCATGCAGACTGATCGGCGCATCCGGCCCACCCAAATCGGACCAGTTGGTGATCTGACCGGCATAGGCCCGCGCCAGATCAAGCGGCGAGATACGGCGCACGGGATTGTTGGGCGCGACAATCGGGACGATCCCGTCAAGCGCCACCACCCGGCTGCGATTGTCCTCGGTCATGTCGCCCATTCCAGCCTCTTCCGCGCGCATATGCTCGTCTGCCCGGATCTCGCGGAGGGCCATGACGATATCGGCCTCATTGGCCAGAAGATCGGCGAACCCCTCGTCGGTGTTGGTGACGCGAAACGCAAAGACGGCAGCCAGTTTTCCGGTCTGCTCGTTGGTCAACCGATAGCTGAAATGGGTCTTGTCCTCCACGCTCCGCTCGGCTGTGTAGCCATTGCGCAGAGCAAAACCTTCGATCAGCGCGGGCATCAAAACAGCGCCCATGGTCGCGGAGCCAGAGATGCTCAGCTCTGCGACAAAATCCTGAAGGTTTGGACAGCCGGGCCCATCGCAGAGTACCCCCGACCCATCCACCGTCAGTTCCCCGTAAATCGTATCGACGCGATAGAACTCACCGTCAAATCCGAGAAGAGTTCCGGTCAGCTCGATAGTTCCATCCCGCGAGGTCAACGTCACATCCTGCGCCGAAGCCGAATGGCAAAGCGTCGATAGAAGAATTGCAGCGCCCGCAGCTGCACGCCTCAATCTCATAATAAGACCCTCGACGCTGTGTCGTTCGACGCGACTGTCGGGTCTCGGGGCGGATTATTCAACACCTGAAAGTCCCAACCGCCCATCGGGAGTGGCGGCAGCAAGGCTCTGCGGCAATAGCGCGCTTCCGCTTCGCGGTTTCGGACCCGTCTCCAGACGTATTCAGTGCGGCCTATAACTCGACAGCCACGGTATGCTCCATGCGTGAGACGCATGCGAGGCGCGGACCAACACGATAAGCCGGAAGCCGCACCAGTCACGCTTGCAGAAAGCCGCCTTCTAAACGAGGCGACCGTGACAGTGCTTGAATTTCTTTCCCGATCCGCACGGGCAGGGTTCATTCCGGCCGGGGTTGCCCCAGGTAGATGGATCGTCTTCGACGAAGCCATCTGCCGTATCTCCCGACGTGGCAGCCACAGCCGCACCCCCCGCAGCGGACACTTGTGCTGCCTGCTGCGCGCGGATCTGCTCAAGCATCTGACGCTGTTCTTCTTCGGAGAGAGGCCGGATTTGAGCAAGCTTCTGAGTCACATCCGCACGCAGCCCGTCGAGCATCCCTTCAAAAAGCTGAAACGCCTCGTTCTTGTATTCATTCAGCGGATCACGCTGCGCGTAGCCACGAAAGCCGACAACCGAGCGCAGATGCTCGAGGGTCAGCAGATGTTCGCGCCACTTCGCATCGATCACCTGCAGCAGGAGTTGCTTTTCGATGTTGCGCATGTTCTCCGAACCGAACTGCTCGGCCTTCTCGGACATGAACGTATCTGTTGCCTGCACCAGACGGTCTCGGATCGCTTCATCGTCGACACCTTCTTCCTCGACCCAATCCATCACCGCTACGTCGATACCCAACTGCTCCCTGACCGCAGTGTGCAACCCTTCGGAATCCCACTGGTCCGCGTAGGTGTTGGGGGGCAGATACTGGTCGATCATGTCGTCGATGACCTGATGACGCATATCGGTGGTGATCTCGCTGAGGTCAGCAGCCTCCATGATATCCCGACGCTGGGTGAAGACGACCTTCCGCTGTTCGTTCATCACGTCGTCGAACTTCAGAAGCTGCTTGCGAATATCGAAGTTGCGCCCCTCGACCTTGGCCTGAGCACGCTCCAGCGATTTGTTCACCCACGGATGCACGATCGCCTCGCCCTCTTTGAGACCAAGGGTCGTCAACACTTTCTCAAGCCGCTCTGAACCGAAGATGCGCATCAGGTCATCTTCAAGGCTCAGGTAGAAGGAGGAGCGTCCGGGGTCACCCTGACGGCCCGACCGCCCGCGCAACTGGTTGTCGATCCGGCGGCTTTCGTGCCGTTCGGAGGCCAGAACATAGAGGCCGCCCGCTTCGAGTACCTTCGCCTTTTCATCGGCGTGTTGCGCTTCGACCTTGGCACGGATCTCCTCGGGGTCGGCCTCCGGGTCCGCTGCGATGGCGTTCATCACCTGCATATCGACGTTGCCGCCAAGCTGAATGTCAGTCCCGCGGCCCGCCATGTTGGTCGCGATGGTCACGGCGCCGAACTTGCCCGCATCCGCGACGATCTGCGCTTCCTGCTCATGCTGCCGCGCGTTGAGCACGTTATGCGCGATCCCGGCCTCGGTCAGCATCTTGCTCAGCGCCTCGGACTTCTCAATCGAAGTCGTACCGACCAGGACCGGCTGGCCCTTGGCATTGCTCTCCTTGATCTGGTCCAGCATGGCCGAATACTTCTCGCGGACAGTGCGGTAGACCTGATCATCCTCGTCCACCCGGGCGATGGGCCTGTTGGTTGGCACTTCCACCACGCCAAGGCCGTAGATCTCCTGGAACTCCTCTGCTTCGGTGAGCGCCGTGCCCGTCATGCCTGCAAGTTTGTCGTAGAGGCGGAAGTAGTTCTGGAAGGTTACCGAGGCGAGCGTGACGTTCTCGGGCTTGATCGGCACGCCTTCCTTGGCCTCGATCGCCTGATGCAAACCATCGGACAACCGCCGACCCGCCATCATGCGCCCGGTGAACTCGTCGATCAGCACCACATCGTCATCGCGCACGATGTAGTCCTTGTCGCGCTGAAATAGTTTATGCGCGCGCAGGCCCTGGTTGATATGGTGCACGATGGTGGTGCTTTCGGGGTCGTAGAGCGTCTGACCCTCCTCCAGCATCTCCCGTTGACGCAGCAGATCTTCGAGGAACTCGTTGCCCTCATCGGTGAAAGTCACGTTGCGGGTTTTCTCGTCGAGCTCGAAGTGGTCTTCTTCCAACTCGGGGATCACCGTGTCGATCACCTTATACATGTCCGAGCGATCCTGCGCCGGCCCAGAGATGATCAACGGTGTGCGTGCCTCGTCGATCAGGATGGAGTCCACCTCGTCCACAATCGCGAAGTTGTGATGCTTCTGGAAGATCTGGCTCAATTCGGACTTCATGTTGTCGCGCAGATAATCGAACCCCAGTTCGTTGTTCGTGGCATAGGTGATATCGCTGCTGTAGGCTGCGCGCTTGTCCTCCTCGGACATCTCTGCGTGCGCCACCCCTGTACTCAGACCCAGCGCTCCGAAGACCTGCCCCATCCAGGCCGCATCCCGCTTGGCGAGATATTCGTTCACGGTCACGATGTGAACGCCTTTGCCGGTCAAGGCGTTCAAATAGGCCGCGAAGGTCGCGGTCAGCGTCTTGCCCTCACCCGTCTTTTGCTCTGCGATATTGCCCTGATGCAGGAAAATGCCACCCATCAGCTGGGTATCGAAGGCGCGCAAGCCCAAAGCACGGCGCGCCGCCTCACGGCAATTGGCAAAGGCTTCCGGCAGCAGGTCATCAAGGCTCTCACCGCCCACGGCACGCTCACGCAGCTCTTCCGTCTTCTCCTTGATGCCGTCGTCGCTCAGCTGTTCAAAGTCCGGCTCAAGTGCATTGATCTTGTCGATGAGAGGGCGGGTCGCTTTGATTTTGCGGTCGTTTGGCGTTCCAAAGACCTTTTTCGCGAGTGTTCCGATGCCCAGCATGCGTTCTCCAGCCGAAGTTCAAGTATTGGCGCTGATCTGCTTGCTCGTCTGCGACACAGCCCATAGATAGAAAAGGATCGCAGCACCCTGGCCGCGCCCATAGGGCGATGTAAGGGTCACGCCAAACCGTGTCAATGTCGTGCTCAATCGCGACGCAGCCCAAGGACAAATCCATGACGAACCACCTAAGACGACTGGCGAGCGCTGCTCTTGTGGCCAGCCTCGCGACCGTGTCCTTGGCCCAGGACCAGACAGAGGCCGACGCGCCGGACGCGGAGACAATCGTGGCCACGGTCAACGGTGTCGAAATCACCCTCGGCCACATGATCGCCGCGCGTGCGACCCTGCCGGAGCAGTATCAGCAGTTGGACGACAAGGTGCTCTTCGACGGGATCCTCGAACAGCTGGTTCAGCAAAGTGCCTTGGCCCAGACGCTGGAAGGCGAGGCTCCGCTGCGCATCACCAAAGCGCTGGAGAATGAAGAGCGGTCTTTGATGGCGGGTGAGGTCGTGGAAGGTGTCCTGCGGGACGCAATAACCGAGGACGCTCTGAAGGAGCTCTATGATCGCCAGTTCGGCGACATCGATCCGGAGGAAGAGTACAACGCATCGCATATCCTCGTCAAAACCGAGGAGGAAGCCATTGCCGTGAAGGAGACCATTGATGGCGGCGCGGATTTTGCGGCCACGGCCCGCGATAAATCCATTGGGCCCTCGGGGCCGAATGGCGGTGAGCTTGGCTGGTTCAGTTCCGGCATGATGGTGCCGGGTTTCGAAGCCGCAGCCATTGCGCTGAGCGCGGGAGAAGTCTCCGACCCGGTCGAAACCCAATTCGGCTGGCATATCATCAAGCTCAATGAAACACGTCAGGCGGAGATCCCGAGTCTGGAGGACGTTCGTGCGGATCTGACCCAGGAACTGAGCCAGATCAAAGCGCAGGAGGCCATCCGGTCCGCAACTGAGTCGGCGGATGTTCAGGTGCGGGCGGATGTGGAGATTGACCCCGCAATCCTCAAACAGACCGACCTTCTGGACTAAGACCGATGGCTGCCAAGACCGGGGTGTCGCCGCTGGCACCCAAGGAGTTTCCCGACCTGCCTGTCGTGGAGGGTGTCAGTTTCGCAACCGTCGCCGCCGGGGTGCGCTATCAGGGGCGCGACGATGTGATGCTGGCCAAGCTGGCTCCGGGTACCCGGATCGCCGGGGTCTTTACGACGTCGGCCACGCGGGCGGCTCCTGTTCTGGACTGCCAGGACAAACTGGGGCTGGTTTCAGCAGACGGGGCCGCAATCCTGGTCAACTCAGGCAACGCAAATGCCTTCACCGGCCGCAATGGCCTGGATGCCGTTGCGACCATCGCATCGGCGACGGCCGCCGCCTGCGCAGTCCCGGAGACGCGCGTTTTCACTTCGTCGACGGGTGTGATTGGCGAGCCGCTGCCCTTCGACAGGATCACGTCGCATCTGCAGACCTTGTCCGACACGGCCGATGCAAAAGCCATCAAGTCCGCTGCGATGGCGATCATGACGACGGACACCTTCCCAAAGGGTGCGTGCGCAACGGTCGACACGTCGGCAGGCGAAGTCAGGATTGTCGGCATTGCAAAGGGATCGGGGATGATCGCGCCGGATATGGCGACGATGCTGGTCTATATTTTTACCGATGCGGTTATCGAGCAGGATGAGTTGCAAAGCCTCGTTGCGACCCACAACGCGGGAACGTTCAACTGTATCACCGTCGACAGCGATACCTCAACCTCCGATACTTTGCTCGTTGCCGCGACGGGAGCATCGGGCATCGACGTCAGCGGACGTTCCGACTTCTCGGACGCGCTCAGGGCTGTGATGCTGGGGCTGGCCCACCTCGTCGTGCGCGATGGCGAAGGCGCCACGAAGTTTGTGGAAATTGCGGTCAATGGAGCTGCCGACGACGAGGATGCCAAGACGCATGCGCTGTCGATTGCAAACTCACCGCTGGTGAAGACGGCAATTGCCGGTGAGGATCCGAATTGGGGTCGGGTCGTCATGGCCGTCGGAAAGTCCGGCGCCGCCGCAGACCGCGATCGGCTGTCGATTCAATTCGGAGACGTCCTGGTTGCCGAGAACGGCTGGGTCAGCGCCGGATATGACGAGGCAGCAGCGGCGGCTCATATGAAAGGTGAAAATCTCAGAATTGCGGTCGATATCGGGATCGGGCCTGGCCAGGCCACGGTTTGGACGTGCGATCTGACGCATGGCTACATCGACATCAACGCCGACTACCGGTCCTGACCGATGAACACGGTTCTTGTCTCCGCCGTCGCTCTGATTGACGTGGATGGGCGCGTCTTGATCGCGCAACGGCCGGAGGGAAAATCCATGGCGGGGCTGTGGGAGTTTCCGGGCGGCAAAATCGAGCCGGGCGAAACACCGGAATCAGCACTAATCCGCGAGTTGCACGAAGAGCTTGGTATTGACACGTGGAAGTCATGCCTTGCGCCGTTAACCTTCGCGAGTCACAGCTATGATGATTTTCACCTTCTCATGCCGCTCTTCGCGTGCCGTAAATGGGAAGGAACTCCGATTTCAAAGGAAAATCAAGATCTTAAATGGGTGAAACCGACGACCCTAAAAGACTATCCAATGCCTGCAGCGGATCTCCCCCTTATTCCGATACTGCGGGACTGGTTGTAAGTATTAACGCCTAGGTCGACGTCATTTGCGGTTTTTCGCCTATAAGAAGAATTTCTCAAAAATGTTTATGGTAATTTAATAAATCCGAGATAATTGTGTCTTAGTCATGATCCTGGGGAGGAGAACGACAATGTTACGCACTATTACTCTGGGGAGTGCTGTGTCTATCCAAGGGCTGTATGTCCGGGCGTTGCCTGATGGACGTATCGTCGTGAAAGTTGACGACACGAGTTACACGGGCGCGCCGGTCACCAAAGCAGCCTAACGTATCAGCACTCAATACGCAAAAAAGGGCGCGGCAATTACGCCGCCCCCTTTTTTTGTTTTTCGCAAAGATCTTACGACAGTGTACGCGTAACCTCTTCCCGCTCGAAGATTTCGATCACATCATCTGCGCGAATATCGTCGTAGTTCTCGAAAGCCATACCGCATTCTTGCCCGGACTGGACCTCGGCCACTTCATCCTTGAAGCGCTTAAGCGTTTTCAGCGTACCTTCGTGAATCACGACGTTGTCGCGTAGCAGACGCACACCGGCCGACCGCCGCGCGACACCTTCGGTGACCAGACAGCCGGCAACTTTGCCGACGCCCGTGACTTTGAAGACCTCTTTGATCGTCGCGTAGCCGATGAAGTTTTCGCGGATCTCTGCGCTCAACAGACCGGAAGCTGCTGCTTTCACGTCGTCCACAAGGTCATAGATCACCGAATAATAGCGAATCTCGACACCCTTCTGGTTCGCCGTGTTGCGGGCCGAGGCATTGGCACGAACGTTGAAGCCCATGATCGGCGCCTGGCTTGCTTCGGCGAGACCGACGTCCGTCTCGGTGATCGCACCCACGCCGGAATGCAGCACCCGCACGCGGACCTCGTCATTGCCGATCTTCTCCATCGCCTGAACGATGGCTTCGGCAGAACCTTGCACATCAGCTTTCACCAGGATGGGCAGTTCGGAGACGTTCTCGTCCGCCTTTGCATTGGCCATAAGCTGTTCCAAGGTGGTCGCAGCACCAGCCGCTGCCCGCTTGTCCTTGGCAGCCTGTTCGCGATACTCAGCGATTTCGCGGGCCTGCGCTTCGGTCTCGGTCACGTTGAGGACGTCACCAGCTTCCGGCGTCCCATTCAGACCCAGGACCTCGACAGGAACGGACGGGCCAGCTTTCTTGACCCGGTCGCCCTTGTCGTTGATGAGCGCACGGACCTTGCCGTATTGCTCGCCAACCACAAAGATATCGCCCTGCTGCAGCGTACCATTCTGAACCAGAACGGTCGCCACAGGGCCCCGGCCCACGTCCAGCTGTGCTTCGATCACGGCACCCACGGCAGCCCGATCAGGGTTGGCCTTGAGTTCCAGGATCTCGGCTTGCAGCGCAATGGCTTCAAGCAACTCGTCCAGACCCTGCCCGGACATCGCGGAAACCTCGACATCCTGCACATCACCCGAGAGTTTCTCGACGATGACTTCATGCTGCAGCAGATCGGTGCGCACCTTGTCCGGGTTCGCTTCGGGCTTGTCGATCTTGTTGATCGCCACGATCATCGGAACTTCAGCGGCTTTCGCATGGTTGATCGCCTCGATGGTCTGCGGCATCACCGCGTCATCAGCGGCCACCACCAGCACCACGATATCCGTGACCTGAGCACCGCGCGAGCGCATCGACGTGAACGCCGCGTGGCCAGGCGTGTCAAGGAAACTCAGCATCTGTCCGCTGTCGGTTTTCACCTGATAGGCGCCAATGTGCTGGGTGATCCCACCCGCTTCACCCGCCACAACCTTTGCATTGCGGATCGCATCCAGCAGTGAGGTCTTACCATGGTCAACGTGGCCCATGATGGTGATGACCGGCGGACGCGATTTGAGATCGTCTTCGGAATCCTCGACCTCCTTGATCACATCCTCGACGTCCGCATCCGAAACACGCACCACTTTGTGGCCGAATTCCTCGACGATCAGCTCAGCGGTGTCCTGATCGATGGTCTGGTTCTGCGTGACCATCATGCCGTTCTGCATCAAAGCTTTCACGACGGCGCCCACCTTTTCCGACATGCGGTTGGCCAATTCCGAAACCACAATCGCCTCGGGCACCTGCACGTCGCGCACGACCTTCTCACGCTCGATGGGACCACCCATCGCTTTTTGACGCGCCCGTTCCTGCTTGCGCTTCATTGCGGCCATGGAGCGTTGACGGCCTCCATCTCCCCCGGCCAACGCCTGGTTCAGCGTCAGTTTGCCTGAACGCCGATTGTCCTCGCCGCCCTTGCCGCCGCGGCGATTGTTGTCGCGATCCCGCTCTTGTTGCTTGCGCGGCGCGCTGTCCGGCGCCTTGGTGTTCGGCTGGCGTGCGACGACAGGTTCTTCGGCCGGGGCTGTTGCTGCCTTGGCGGCGGCTTCGGCCTCTTGCTTGCGGCGCGCATCTTCCTCGGCCTTCGCCTTCAGGCTCTCTTCGCGCTCGCGCTCTTCACGTTCCTTCGCTTCCTGTTCGGCCCGCCGGCGCTCGCGCTCTGCCGCGCGGGCTTTCTCTTCCGCCTCACGGGCCGCAGTTTCTTCCGCCTCCCGGGCCTTGGCCGCCTGAACCGCCTTCAGCCGACGTTCCATTTCCGCATCGGAAATCCCGGCGGGCCGTTTGGACGGATCACCGACGGTTGCACTTCCGGACGTTGGCTTCGCCGCGCCCGGCTTCGGCACCACAACGCGCTTGCGCTTGGTTTCAACCACGACGTTCTTGGTCCGCCCGTGGCTAAAGCTCTGCTTTACGTTGCCCGGACGCGCGCCACCGCCACGCAGACCCAATGTTTTCTTGCCGTCAGTATCGCTCATGAAGCTCGTCTATCCTTTCGAGTGGCCGATGCCACCCTCGTTTTCGCGCACGCCTTTTAGTCGGTTGGCTTCCTCTACAACACGTTGCGTGAGTCCACCAGAGGCGAGCGCCCCATGTATCACAGTTTGACGTCCGAATGCCAAACCCAATTCATCTGCCGTCAGCCAGCCAATATAGTGGCCGAAGTGCGGCGTGCTTAGTTTCGATTTGCCGCGCCCCGATCCATCCACCGCCTGGATCAGCACCTCGGCCTCTTCCATCTGAAGCCAGCTTTTGACCTTCTCGTAGCCCGCGACTGCCTTGCCTGCCTTGCGCTGCAGCGAGATCAGATCCACAACGCGCCGCGCCAACTGCGTTTCCACCTCAGTCACCAGCCCGTCGGGGATGGTAACCGGCTTCTTCGCGCCACGGGCAAAGAGCTTTTTGTCCACGGCCTTTCGCAGCGCTGTCCGGTCCGCCGAGACATAAATCCCGCGCCCAGGCAGCTTGCCCAAAATATCGGGCACAATACGATCGTCCGGCCCAGCCACGAAGCGGATCAGCCCATATTTTGGCTGCACATCACCTGTGGCAATACACTTGCGGTCTGGACCGTCACCGCGATCTTTCGGAGCGCCACCGCGACCCATCAGGCTCATCCGAGGCCTGAAATCAGGCCTCGGCCTCCTCGGTTTCAGCGTCGTCTAGCTCAGCTTCTGCTTCAGCCTCAAGTTCCGCTGGGTCAACCCAGCCTAGCATGATGCGGGCAGTCATGATCAGATCCTGCGCTTCTTCCAGCGAGACATCGAAAGGCTCCAGAACGCCATCGTCTTTTACTCGTTCGCCATCGACGGTTGTCCAACCGCCTGCCAGTTCCCAATCGGCACAGGTGGCGAAGTCTTCCAGCGTCTTTACATCATCTTTGGCGAGAGCCTCAATCATTTGGGGTGTGAGCCCCTCGAATTCAACCAGGCTGTCTTCGACACCCAAGGCACGCGCACTCTCAAGCGCGGCCTTGTTCTGCGCTTCAAGCACGTCGCGCGCACGGGCTTGCAACTCATTCGCGGTGTCTTCGTCCACACCGTCGATCACCAGCAGCTCATCGAGCTCCACATAAGCGACTTCTTCGAGGTTGGTGAACCCTTCGGAGACCAGAAGCTGCGCGAAGAACTCGTCCAGATCGAGGTTGTCCACAAACAGCTTGGTGCGCAGTTCGAACTCGGCCTGACGGCGCGCGCTTTCCTGCTCTTCGGTCATGATGTCGATGTCGAGCCCGGTCAACTGGCTGGCCAGACGGACGTTCTGACCGCGGCGGCCAATTGCGAGGCTCAGCTGTTCTTCCGGCACAACCACCTCGATCTTGCCTGCTTCCTCGTCCAGAACCACCTTGCTGACCTCGGCAGGCTGCAGCGCGTTCACGAGGAACGTGGGTTGGTCTTCGTTCCACGGGATGATGTCGATCTTCTCGCCCTGCAGCTCGTTCACAACCGCCTGCACGCGGGAGCCACGCATACCAACGCAAGCGCCCACCGGGTCGATCGACCCGTCATAGGAAATCACGGCGATCTTGGCGCGGCTGCCGGGGTCGCGGGCCACGGCCTTGATCTCGATGATGCCGTCGTAAATCTCGGGCACTTCCATCTTGAACAGTTCCGCCATGAACTCGGGCGCCGTGCGGGAGAGGAAGATCTGCGGGCCGCGCTGCTCGCGGCGCACGTCCTTGATGTAAACGCGAATGCGGTCGTTGGGGCGATAGCTTTCTCGCCCGATCTTCTCGTTGCGGCGCAGGATCGCCTCGCCCGCGCCGACATCGACGATGACGTTGCCGTATTCCTCGCGCTTGACGAGACCGTTGATGATGGTGCCTGCACGATCCTTGAATTCTTCGAACTGGCGGTCACGCTCGGCTTCGCGGACCTTCTGCAAGATCACCTGCTTGGCCGATTGCGCGGCAATCCGGCCCATCTCCACCGGGGGCACTTCTTCGACCAGCTGCTGACCCACTTCGGGGTTTTCCATATACTGTTTGGCCTGCTCGACGGTGAACTCAGCCTGATAATTCTCCAGCTCTTCATCCTCGACCACGGTCCGCACGCGGGTGAAGGTCGCCTTGCCGGTCTTGCGGTCGATGGAGACGCGAATGTCCATCTCGGCGCCGTAGCGCGACTTGGCCGCACGGGCGAGCGATTCTTCCATCGCCTCTACCACCAGACCGGGGTCGATCATCTTCTCGCGGGCCACGGCCTCGGCGGTTTGCAACAGCTCAAGCTGGTTTGCAGATGTGATTGCCATTTATAGGTCTCCCTCAGCAGACTGATCTGGTTGGATCTCGTCAAATTTCGTCTCGTCGATGGCACCTGACGCTTTGCGCTGGCGCAGCATTTCCTTGATCAGATCATCGGTCAGCACGAGTTTCGCATCCGACAACCAACCGAATTTTAGGCCAATCGTGCCCTCGGCCACATTGATCAGAACCTCGTCATTCTCAACGCCCGCCAGCTCACCCTTGAAGCGGCGGCGGCCGTCGATCATCTCACCCGTCTCGATCTTGGCCTCATAGCCTTCGAACATCTCGAAGTCTTTCAGCCGCGTCAGCGGGCGGTCGATCCCGGGGCTGGACACTTCCAGCGTATACTCATCCAGGATCGGGTCTTCGACATCGAGAATGGCGCTGACCGCCTGGCTGATCTCGGCGCAGTCGTCCACCTCGATGCCGCCCTCGGGCTTGTCGGCCATGATCTGCAAGGTGGTCGACTTGCCCGACATCAGACGCACGCGCACCAGTTCAAACCCCATATCCTCGATCACCGGGGTGATGATCTCGGCCATGCGGCGGTCGATGGCGGCTTTTGCGATCAAATCGTTTGTCATCAGTCTTTCAGGCACAAAAAAACGGGCGCGCGGCCCGTGTCGTGTTCCGGTGGAGCGTTTGGTGTGGACCCGAACGCGCCGCTGTTACGATGCATATACGCAGCAGGTGCTGAGTCTGCAACCCCTGATCGCGTCAGCCCATCCACCAGCGCTCGGCGGCGCGCAGATTGTCGAGCGGGGCGCACCTGCCGACGACCTGCGGGATCTGCACATTCTGCACCGCGACCGCGCTGACGCGCCCTGTGTCGGGCAACAGCGACAGCTGGTCCGTTCCACTCAGGAGGCCAAGATCTGTCAGGTCGGCTGCGTCTACAAATCCTTCCCGCAGCGCCTCGACTCGCACCTCATCGGACGGGATCGAAACCAGCTCGACGCTGTCGAACCAGCCAGCCTCACCATCCTTGTAGTGAGTCTCGACCCGCTGGCCGATGACCTGTCGCCCCGGCAGGAAGCGATGCAGACGATAGAGCCCGGTACCGATCCCTTTGGCCATAGCCTCCAAAGTGTTGGCGGCGGGGTACATCACCAAGTGAGCGGATGAGAGCCGATAAGGGAAATCTGCATCCGGTACCGCGAGCGTGATCCGTACGGTCGCGGCATCGGTCACCGTAATGCCCTCAATATCCGCCAGCAGCGTGTCGCGATGCAAAGCGAGGGACGCGACAACATCATCGCCGGTGAACTCGGCACCATCGTGGAAGTGCACGCCGCGCCGCAGCTCTAGCTCCCAGATGCGGGCATCCGCGCTGCCTCGCCAAGCAGTCGCCAGCTCGCCCCGCAAGATACCATCGGCGCTCACTTCGGTGAGTGTGTCAAAGATCATACCGGACATGGCCACCTGCATGAAGAGGCCGTGACTCGACCGCGTATCAAAGCTGTCATCGCGCGCAGCCCCGGACAACGCCATGCGCAACCGCCCGCCGCGCCGCGGCTGCGGGCCCGCCGACACCCCGGTGGCTGCCAGCAAAGCGGCCGCCGCACCAGAGGCGAAGAGCGCGCGCCGGTCGATATGCCGTGTGACCCGGTTCATTTCCCTGCGATCCTGTCCATCGTGCGCACAAGCTCCGCACTGATCCCCGGTTCCGACAGCGCGTGTCCCGCATTGCGCACCATCTTCAGCTCAGCATTCTCCCAGCGCTGCGCCAGCGCATAGGCGCTGTCGGGCGGGCAAATCATGTCGTAGCGGCCCTGAACGATCACGCCCGGGATATGAGCGATCCGGCCCATATGCGCCAGGATCTGGCCGTCGAATTCCAAAAAACCCGCGTTGGAAAAATAGTGATTCTCCAACCGCGCAAATGCGCGGGCATAGTCGCCTGGGCTCTCTCCGGTCGTACCGGACGAATGGATCGACGCCAGCGCATTCTCCCAGGACGACCAGGCCCGCGCGAAGCGCGTCTCAAGACTGATGTCCCCGGAAAAGAGCCTCCTGCGGTACGCTTCAATAAGATCACCACGCTCGTCTTCAGGGATCAGCGCCGTGAACCGCGCCCAGACCTCGGGCCAGAACTTGCCTGCGCCGCCGCCATAGAACCAGTCCAGCTCCGCGCGCGTCATCAGGAAAACGCCACGCAACACGATGTGGCGCACGTGGTCGGGATGCGCCTGCGCATAGATCAACGCCAGTGTCGCGCCCCAACTGCCGCCAAAGACAATCCAGTCTTCAATCTCCAGCTCACGGCGGATGAGCTCGATGTCGTCGACGAGATGCCAGGTGGTATTGTGCGTCACACTCGCGTGAGGCCGCGACCGGCCGCAACCGCGCTGGTCAAAGAGAATCACGCGATAAATCTCGGGGTCGAAATAGCGCCGCATCGCCGGACTGCATCCGCCGCCCGGGCCGCCGTGCAAGACGATGACAGGCACGCCGCGCGGGTTGCCGCATTGCTCCACATAGACCTTATGCCCTTGGCCCACGTCCAGCATCCGCTGATCGAAGGGATCGATCGGCGGGTAGAGGTATTGGACTGCGCGCTTTTGGTCCGAGAATTTATCCATTACGGGCCTATATAATACGAAAATGCACTTGAGCACATGGAGATCAGAATGCAAGCGCCGCAGACCACTGTTGACCCTTCCGAGATCGCCAAGTTCGAAGCGATGGCGGCGGAATGGTGGGACGAGAATGGCAAGTTCAAACCGCTGCACATGCTCAATCCCTGCCGGTTGGATTATATCACGTCGCAGATTGCTGCCGAATTCGACCGTGATCTGACGTCGGATCTGCCTTTCAAGGGGTTGCGTCTATTGGATATCGGCTGCGGGGGCGGCTTGTTATCGGAACCAATGGCGCGGCTGGGAGCGGATGTGGTCGGCGCAGATGCCGCAGAGCGGAACATCCCCGTTGCACAGATCCATGCAGAACAGTCCGGCCTGACCATCGACTATCGCCACACGACGGCGGAGGATTTGGCCGAGGCCGGGGAGCAGTTCGACGTGGTTCTGAACATGGAGGTGGTTGAGCATGTCGCCTCGCCCATCGACTATCTGACCGCCTGCCGCATGCTATTGAAACCCGGTGGCCTGCACGTCTGCTCGACACTCAACCGCAACCCGAAGTCCTACATGATGGCGATCATCGGGGCCGAGCACGTGATGCGCTGGTTGCCGAAGGGCACGCACGAGTGGTCGAAATTCATCACGCCAGATGAACTTTACGATCTGTTGCGGCAGGCGGGGCTGGACCCGGTCGACCGAAAGGGATTTGTGTTCAACCCACTGTCCTGGTCTTGGCGCTTGTCGGATCGGGATCTGAGCGTCAACTACGTCACTGCAAGTGTGAAACCAAGCTAGGCGTCCTCGCCCAGCTGGCGGCGCATCTCGCGCAGGATCGGCAGCGCTTCGCGAACCTGACTGTCACCCAGCTTCTCCACCACCTGATTGATCAGCGGGGTGATCGATCCGACCGCATGGTCGTGGGCCTGTCGTCCCGCAGGGCTGATCGCCACCATCTTGCGCCGGGCATCGTCCCAATCCGGTCGGATGTGCACATAGCCCGCCCATTCCAGCTTGCTGAGCGTATTGGTCATCGCACCACGGGTTACGTGGAACGTCTGGGCCAACTGCGCCGGCGTTCGTTCGTCCATGGTGCGTGCAAGATGATTGAGGACGGAAAAATGCGAGATCTCCATACCTTTGGGCAGAACCCTGCTTAGCCGGGCGCGAACCATCTGGTCCGCCGCCAGCACCTCGCTAAAGAGCGCTATTGCCAGGGCATTTCTGTCTTCGCTCATCCGGGTCCATCAAAGGATCGCGCATTTTCAAGGCTGGGCACACGGCTCCGCGCCCGCATCACTTCTCCCATATCGAGGTCCGTGATGTAAACGCCCGGGGCCTCCCCTGCGTCCATTTGGACCTCTCCCCAAGGACTTACGACGAGCGAATGCCCATAGGTCTTGCGGGTCTTGTGTTTTTCGCTGGCATGCTCCCCGGTCTGAGCCGGTGCGAGGACAAAGCAGCCGGTCTCGATTGCCCGTGCGCGCAAGAGCGTGTGCCAATGCGCGGCCCCGGTCACTGGCGAGAACGCGGCGGGAACCGTCAGGACCTGCGCCCCGGCGTTCGCAAGCGCCGCATGCAGTTTCGGAAACCGCAGATCATAGCAAATCGTCATACCGATCTGCCCAAAATCGGTTTGCGCGAGCACTGCCTCCGAACCCGGGCGATACCCTTCGGATTCGCGCCAGGTCTCCTCCGGCGTCACATCCACGTCAAACATGTGGATCTTGTCATATCGCGCAACGATCTCACCCTGAGGGTCAATCACGAAGGATCTGTTGGCAAACCGCCCATCCGCATCCTGTGTCTTCAGCGCCAGCGACCCGATCAGCAGCCAGATGCCATGCGCCTTCGCCTCAGCGCGCAAGGTCTTCAGCGTCAGGTCATCGTTTTCGAGCCGCAGCACGCCGTTCTGATGCGACCGGCTGGTCGAGATGCAGTTGGTTACTTCCGGCGTGAGGACAAATTGCGCGCCCTGATCTGCTGCCGTCCGAACATGAGCCCGGGTCACCTCTAGATTGGCCGCCGGATCGTCCGAAACATTGAGCTGCAACAGCGCGATTTTCATCAGGCTGCCAGAAGCGCGTCAAGCTTCCCCGAACGTTCCAGCGCATAGAGATCATCGCAACCGCCCACATGGGTCTCGCCCACAAAGATCTGCGGCACGGTCCGGCCCCCATTGGCACGCTGGATCATCTCGGGCTTGCGGTCGGGGTTGGCCCAGACGTCGACCTCGGAAAAGCTTACACCCTTCTGGGTCAGAAGGCGTTTGGCCGCATGACAGAACCCACAGAGCGGCGAGGTGTAAATTTCAACAGGTTGCATGATCGTTCCTCTTGGCACAGAGCGTTGCTAAGGAACTTAGGCATCCTTCACCGTACGTGCCAGTGTCACCACGTAAACCGGCCCAGATCCGGCTGCAAGACAGGCATCGGCTGCCACAGCCAGCGTCGCGCCCGACGTCAGAACATCATCGACGATCAGCACAGGTCGGGCGACCAGGCGATGGCGCCTGCGTGGATGCACGGAAATCGCACCCTTGACCGAGGAGAAGCGCACCTCACGCGTCATGCCCTCCATCGGCGGCGTACGCCGGGGCCGTTGCAAAAGATCGGGACAGACGGGCAATCCGGTCTGTTTGGCAAGGGCCTGGGCCAAAAGAGCCGACTGATTGTATCGGCGTTTGACCATGCGCGTCCAATGCAACGGCACCGGCGCGATAATCAGATTCTCCTTTGGAATGTCCGACATCGCCTGTGCCATCCATTGCGCTGCGGGCTTGGCGATTTCCTGACGGTCACCGTGTTTCAGCCCCAGCACCAATCGCCGGCCATTGTCCTTGTAAATGAGCGCGGAGCGCCCGCGGCTCCATGGGCGTGGATTGCGCATGCAGTCGTCGCATGTCAGCGTTTCGTCGCGATCCTCTCCGGGCAGAGGCACTCCGCACGAATCGCAAATTGTACCCCCGATAAACAACGTGTCCCGCCAACACGGGCCACAAAGACCGAAGTCGCTCAGAACCTTGTCGCCACACCCAAGGCATCTTGGTGGATAAATCGTTGAAACCGCTGTTTGAAAACTGAACACCACCAGCTTACGTTCCCTTCCATGACCGACCCCAAACGCCTGACCGATGTGACCGCCTTGCAGCTTCATCGTGCCCGTGCCACCGCCCTGTTTCTTCAGGAGGCCGCCGCAGACGAACTGCAGGATCGCCTCTCCATGGTTAACAGGTCGTTTACATCTCCGGCGGTCGTCACCCCATTTCCCACCATCTGGAAGATGCGACTGCCGGCGGCCCTGACCTGCTCAGATGAGGAGGAGTTGGCGCTAACGCCGGGGGCTCATGATCTGGTGGTGCATGCCATGGGTCTGCATTGGGCCAATGACCCCGTCGGACAGTTGATCCAGTGCCGCCGTGCTCTGAAACCCGATGGTATGCTGATAGCGGCTACCCTCGGCGGGCAAACCCTGCAAGAGCTTCGAAGTTGTCTGGCGCAGGCGGAGATTGCACTGAGCGGTGGTCTGTCGCCACGGGTGCTGCCGATGGGAGAGATCCGCGATCTCGGCGCTCTGCTGCAACGAGCCGGGCTTGCACTGCCCGTGGCAGATAGTCTCACCCTGACGGTCGAGTATCGCGACGCCTTTCACTTGATGCGCGACCTGCGCGCCATGGGCGAGACCAATGCGCTGACCGCGCGCCCGAAGACGGCAGCCAACAGACGCCTCTTTGAAGAGACATCTCGTCTCTATGCAGAGCATTTCGCCACGAGTACTGGCCGAATTCCTGCAACCTTCGAGATGGTATTTCTCACCGGCTGGGCGCCTGATGACAGTCAGCAGAAACCGCTGCGTCCGGGATCTGCCCAACAGCGTCTCGCAGATGCTCTGGACGTTTCAGAAACGCCCTTGCCTGATTGACCCCTGCGCAAAAGCGTCTATCTGAGGCGTAACTTCGTGTCACAAGGACCTGCCGATGCTGGACAGCAGCACATCAACACCCGTGAAAGTTCGACCAAAGCACGCCGAGGAGGATCACCCCGAAATCGCGCTGCCCAAGATCGGCATCCTGCTGGCCAATCTCGGGACACCGGACAATTACGATTATTGGTCCATGCGGCGCTATCTTAATGAGTTTCTCTCGGACCGCAGGGTCATTGATTACAGTCCGTGGATCTGGCAACCCCTGCTCCAACTGATCATCCTGTCGAAACGCCCCTTTTCCAGCGGTGCCGCCTATAAATCGATCTGGAATGAAGAGGCCGGTGAAAGTCCCTTGATGACGATCACCAAGGCTCAAGCTGCAAAAATCAAAACGGAAATGCTCAAGCGACATGGCAGCGAGGTCATGGTTGACTTCTGCATGCGGTATGGCAACCCGTCGACACGCTCGAAAGTGGCAGAGATGACCGCCGCAGGCTGTCGGAAGATTCTTTTTTTCCCTCTCTACCCCCATTATGCGGGCGCGACATCAGCCACCGCAAATGATGAGTTTTTCCGAGCGCTTACGTATGAGAAGTGGCAGCCGGTCACACGTACGGTAGAGCCCTACTATGATCGGCCGGACTACATCGAAGCGCTTGCACAATCGATCGAGCGATCCTACGCCACGATGGATACCAAACCAGATATTCTGGTCTGCTCCTACCACGGCGTACCGATCCGCTACCTGATGGAGGGTGACCCCTACCATTGCCAGTGCCAGAAAACGACACGACTTCTCAAGGAGCGCCTGGGCTGGAAAGACACTGAGATCACCACCACGTTCCAGTCAAGGTTTGGCCCTGAGGAATGGCTGCAGCCCTACACGGTCGAAGAAGTTGCGCGGCTTGCGGAAGCTGGAAAGAAAAACATCGCGGTCTGCGCGCCCGCGTTTTCGGCGGACTGCATCGAAACGCTCGAAGAGATCAACGAGGAAATCAAGGAGAGCTTTGAAGAAGCGGGTGGCGAGACATTCACCTATATTCCTTGCCTCAACGACGATGATGCGCATATCGCGGCGCTCTCGAATGTCATTGATGACAACCTGGAGGGGTGGCTGCGCTGACCCAGCTTTAGGCATAAAAAAAGGCGGCGCACTCGGCACCGCCTTTTGATACGATACTGTCGCCCGATTAGGAGACAGCTGCAGCAACAATTATCAGCAGCAGAATAGGCAGCAGCACGCCTGTGGACGAGCTTTCTGCTTCTTCAACAACAACAGGTGCTTCAACGACAGGCTCGGCCAGAGAACCGGCGTAGGCTGTCGATGCGGCTGCTGTCAGTGCAGCGGCGAGAACGAGTTTTTTCATATCATAACCTCCAGAATCGGCGAACCACGCATAGCGATAGAACGCACCCAAGACTTACCTCGTGATTGTCGGTAAAGCATCATAAGGTGATGTTTGCAAACTCGATTCCTGAGTCGATCCGCAGATCGAAGCCAATGTCGTCAAATTAGCAACACTTGCGTACCGACCTTGGTCAGCTCGTAAAGTTCCGCGATGTGCTCGTTATAGAGCCCGATGCAGCCGTTCGAGGACTGACGCCCGATCTTACGTGTATCGTGCGTCCCATGGATGCGGTAATAGGTCCAACTGAGATACAGTGCGTGTGTCCCCATGGGGTTATCAGGTCCCGGTCCGATGTATTCCGGCCAATCCGGGTTCCGCTTCAGCATCGACGGTGTAGGCCGCCAACTGGGGCCCTCGACTTTGCGAACAACCTTGGTGCGCCCGCGGCGGGTAAGCTCCTCGGTCAGCGGGACGCTTGACGGATAAAGCTTATAAAAGCTTTCATCTTCAGACCAGTAGTGCAGCGCGCGGCTGTCGATATCGACGAGCACAGCTCCGTTCTTCAGGTTGCTGAAATAGGGCTGCCAATCCAACGTCCGAAAGCTCGAAATATTGCGGCGCACAACCTCGCTGAGGTCGCGCTCGCCTTGTGTCGTTGAGGCAGAATTGACGGACGACGCATCTTGCGCGATGGCAGGTGTCGCCAGCATCGCGGCGCTACCAACCAGAAAGGACCGGCGGCTCGGTGTTTTAAAACGTTTTACGGACATCAGATGCCTCCATGACATGCGCTGCTGTTTTGACGCGGCACTTTATTGCGCGAAAGCCGCAGTCGCAAATCAAACACTTGTCATCTGAACACCATGGCGTGATGTGCGTTTGAATTGCCACGTCCCGCGGGATATGCGGTAAAACAACGTCTGAGGAGTGCAAAATGATCCGTTTGTTTTCGATTTTTCTGGCGATGAGCCTCACGCTCGCCGCCTGTGGGCCGGGCCCGACGGTATCGGATGGCTCCAGCAATGGTAAGATTTACCGAATCGGACGCGCGGACACGGGCAAAATACAATTCCGCATGCTCGACTCCGTCAACGCACTCCGCAGCGCGTCTGGCCAAGCACCTCTGGAACTGGATCCCAAACTGAACGCGGCAGCTGCGACCCACTCGCGGGACATGTCGGTTCAGAACCGTCCATGGCATTTCGGATCCGACGGCTCTTCTCCGATCGACCGTGTTCAGCGGGTCGGATATTCCGGCACTCTGGTGGGGGAAAACATCTCGGAAACATACGAGTCCGAGCTTGAAACCCTCGCGGCCTGGATGGAAAAACCGGACACACGCAGGGTGATTTTGTCGCCTGACGCCACGCAAATGGGGTTCGCCTGGTTTCAGGAGAATAACGGCAAGATCTGGTGGACGCTGGTGACCGGCAGTACCGCCGTGAATGCAGGCCCTGTTTAGGCCTCAGGCGTTCAGAACGATCAGAGTGTTGTCGGGGACCATCGCGTAGATTTCCTCGATCTCATCATTGGTGACCGCGATGCAGCCCCATGTCCAATCTGTCTTCTTTCGTCTGAATGGGTTTTCCTGACCGTGGATGAAGATATCACCGCCTGGAGACTTTCCCATCGCCTTGGCGAAAGCCACATCGTTCACGTTCGGGTATGAAATCCCGAGCGACAGGTGAAACTGCGAGTTGGGATTGCGCCGGTCAATCCGGTAGACACCCTCGGGGGTCTTGCCATCGCCTTCTATCTGCTTGTGTCCAATTGGTGCAAAGCCGAGTTGTATGTCATAGCTTTTTAGAAGTGAGTCATGATGCAAAAGGTGCATCCGCCTCTGAGTCTTGTTGACGACCACATAGGTGACCTCGGGCCCATTGTATCTCCGGAATTTCGAACTGCCTGCGCATCCACCCAAAGCCACGACGGCTGCGGTGGTGATAATCAGATCTCTGCGACGCATTTTTGCTGCCCCGTATGTCTTTTCGACGTTCTGCTCTTTTAGACACAGCTACCATGGATAATTGGTTAAACAACCTCACAAATTTGTCAGTTATCCGATTTTCCTTCCAGCCGTTTCTCGATTGCAATAAGGCGCGTCAGCACTTCATCGCGGTACGCATCGGTAACCGCGCCGGCCTCCTCCTGATGCGCATCCTGCATCGAGTTCACGATCAGACCGACGAGCAAGTTCACCACCGCAAAGGTGGTGATCATGATGAAGGGCACGAAGAAGGCCCAGGCGTAGGGGTAGACCTCCATCACAGGGCGGACGATCCCCATGGACCAGCTTTCCAGCGTCATGATCTGGAACAGTGTGTACCCGCTCAGCGGCAGCGACCCGAACCATTCCGGAAAGCTCGTGGCGAAGAGCTTGGTCGCGATCACCGCGCCAATATAAAAAATGATGGCCATCAACAAAAACACGCTGGCCATGCCGGGCAAGGCGGTGACAAAGCCTTCGACCACCCGCCGCAACCGCGGCGCAACGGAGATCACGCGCAGGACCCTCAGGATGCGCAACGCCCGCAGGACCGACATCGTCTGCGACCCGGGCACCAGCGCTGCAGCGACGATGGCAAAGTCGAACAGATTCCAACCATTTTGGAAAAAGCGTTTGCCGCGCGCAAATATCTTTAGCAAAAGCTCCGCGATGAAGAACCCCAGGCAGGCGGTGTCCAGCGCCACTATGAGCGGACCTGCTTGCGCCATCAGGGTCGGTGAGGTTTCCATCCCCAGAAGTACGGCATTGAAAATGATCACCGCCATGACAGTGTTGATCACCCAAGTCTGATCGAGCCAGACGTCCAGTTTCTGCCGCAGTGTCATTTGCCTCTCCTTGTCAGTCATCGGCGCATATGGGGCGACGTGAAGCTGGCAACAAGCTCCACATGCGCCGACCAGCGGAATTGATCCACGACTTGTATCCAATCGAGCGTGAATCCCGCGTTTACCAACTGGCGGGCATCACGGGCGAAACTTGTCGGATGACAGGACACATAGGCGATCCGGACGACATTCGTCTGTTTCAATTCGGCAATCTGGGCGTCCGCTCCGGCACGCGGCGGGTCAATCACGACAGCATCAACACCCCGGAATTCGTCTGCGAGGAGCGGGCGGCGAAACAGGTCCCTTGTTTCGGTCGTCACGGCCTTCAGCCCCGACGCGGCGCGCCAGGCCCGATCGAGTGCATGGATCATGTCCTCATCATTCTCCACGGCCAGAACTTCGGCGTGGCGCGACAGTGGCAAGGCGAAGGTGCCGCATCCCGCAAACAAATCGACGATCTTGTCGGTTCCGGAGGTAATCTCCTTCACTGCTGACAGCAGCGTGGCCTCCCCATGCGTGGTGGCTTGCAAAAATGCGCCTGGTGGTGGCGACACGTCGATGCCATCAAATGCCTGAACGGGTGCGCAGCGCATCGCAATCACTTCGCCATCCCAGGAAAGGCGCGCCAGCCCGGATTGCTCGCAAAGCCCGGCCAGCTGCAGTCGGAGCGGACCGTCGAGCGGCTTTCCACCACTCACCGCAACGTCGAGGCCGGTTTTTGTCTCTGTTATCATCACGGACAAGGTCGCCTTGCGGCTTGCGCCGGCCAATGCCAGAGCCTCCGCGACCGATGATCCTGCGAGCACTGCGGGATCAAGCAGAATGCAGTGCGGGATTGCGACAACTGTGTCGGAGCCTCGCCCAAAGAATCCAGAGAGCGCGCCTTTCTTTGTGCGTCTGGCTGCAAAGCCCGCCCGCCGACGTGTCTGCGGTGGCGAAGTTTGGATCGGCCTGAACTCGGTCCGAAGATCATGTGCCGACAGCGCGCGTTGCACGATCTCGATTTTCCATGCCGCAACGAAATCATCATCGGCATGCTGAAGCTGGCAACCGCCACAGGTCTTGAAATGGCAGCAAGGGGGTCTGACCCGGCGATCAGAGGGCTGCACGATCCTGACATCACGCAGCGCCGTGCCTTCTACAGTTCCGGAGACGACCTCTCCCGGAAGGGTCAACGGCGCATAGATGGGCCCATCCGCCACGCCATCTCCGTGCAGCCCCAGATATTCGATCTTCAACTCCGCCATACCACCTGAAGTACGGCAGGAGGGAGATGCAAAAAACCCCCTATTCAGCAGCTTGGGTACGAATGAAACCGCCTGATTGACGGTCCCAATACTGAGCGTAGAGCCCGCCGCGCGCCAAAAGTGCCTCGTGCGTGCCATTCTCCACGATCTGGCCGCCGTCCATCACGACGATCCGGTCCATCTCTGTCAGTGTGGACAGCCGGTGGGCGATGGCCAGCACGGTCTTGCCCGCCATCACCCGATCAAGCGCTGTCTGGATCGCTGCTTCGACCTCGCTGTCGAGGGCACTTGTCGCTTCGTCGAGTACGAGAATGGGCGCATCCTTGAGAATGGCGCGCGCCAGAGCGATCCGCTGACGCTGGCCTCCGGACAGCTTCACGCCGCGCTCACCCAGATGCGCGTCGTATCCAGTCCGGCCCTCATGGTCGACGAGATCAACAATGAACTCATGCGCCTCCGCTTTGCGGGCCGCCTCAATCACCTCGGCTTCACTCGCGTCCGGTCGGCCATAGATAATGTTCTCACGCGCCGAACGATTGAACATTGCCGTCTCTTGCGTGACCATCCCGATGCTGTGACGCAGGCTTTCCTGACTCACACCGGTGATATCCTGTCCATCGATTTCGATTGAGCCTTCTTCTGTATCGTAGAGCCGGAGAAGCAGCGCGACGAGCGTGGATTTGCCAACGCCGGACGCCCCGACAATGCCAAGTTTCTCGCCGGGTCCGACCGTGAGGTCGATACCACGCACGCCCCCCTTGTCGCGACCGTAGGCAAACCCGACGTTCTTCAGGGTGATCTCACCGTTCGGCACCTGGAGGTCCCGTGCATCGTCATTATCCTCGACACGGTTGCGTGGAGTGAGCGTGCGGATCCCGTCTTCGATTTCTCCGATATTGGAATAGATCGCCATCAGGGTGAAGCTGACCCAACCGGTCATCTGGGCGATTCTGATCGCCACGGCACCGGCGGCCACGATATCCCCCTGCGTCGCCTGTCCGGATTGCCACAGCAGAATGGTCCCACCCAGCAAAATAACAGGCAGAACCCCAGCCATCGTCATCAAGGCAAACCGGAACCCGGCGGCCAGGTACCCAAACGCCAAGGCCCTTGTACGGAAGGTCTTCATCGCATTCAGCGCAGCCTGGTCTTCCTGGTCCGCGTGGGCAAAAAGCTTGACCGTCTTTATGTTGGTAATTGTGTCAACGACCTGACCCGAGACCATCGCCCGCGCGCCGGCTCTGCTGGCCGAGCGCTTGCGGACGCGCGGCAAAAACCAGTTGATCATGGCGAAGTAGCCGATCAGCCAAACACCAAACCCCAAGGCGACGCGCCAGTCGATGGCGAAGAGCAAAAGCACCGATCCGGCCAATGACGCCAGCGCAAAGGCGACCACGTTGATGACTTCGGAGACGACATCTGTCACAGCACGCGCGCATTGCATCTGCTTCTGCGCGATCCGGCCTGCGAAATCATCATCGAAAAACCCGACCGTCTGCCCCAGCGTCCAGCGATGCAGGCGCGACAGGACCAGCGGGTTCACATTTGGCTGCACGATGATCGCGTTCGCAGACGCCGACAGACCAAAAAGTATCGGTCGAGCGATCATAAAGAACACGATGGCCGCACTCACCAGAGCGAGGTTCGATCCGTCGAAAAACGCATCCGGCCCTGCCGCAGCCGTCGCGTCGATGACCTTGCCGAGGATAAACGCTGTGCCAGCCTCCATGGCACCGGCGGCAGCAGACAGGAACGCCGCCAGCCACAAGGCGGGCCACGACCCGGACAGGCACCAGCGCATGAACGCCCCCAGACTGCGCGGCGGTGGCCCGTCGGCAGCGCGGAAGGCATTGATCCAGTTCGATATGTTCAAGAGGCCTCCTCGATATCAGCGGCCAGAAATCCACCCGACTGCCGCGCCCAGAATTCTGCATATAGGCCGCGCCGCGCCAAAAGCGCGTCATGGCTGCCATCTTCCACGATCATGCCGCGATCCAGCACCAGGATGCGGTCCATCTGCGCAATGGTGGACAGGCGGTGGGCAATCGCGATCACCGTCTTGCCCTCCATCATGCCATAAAGCGTGTCCTGAATCGCCGCCTCCACCTCGCTGTCGAGCGCACTAGTGGCCTCGTCGAGCAGCAGGATAGGCGCGTCCTTCAGGATCACCCGGGCCAGCGTGATCCGCTGACGCTGACCGCCTGACAGCTTCACGCCGCGCTCACCCACCTGCGCATCGTAGCCCTGTCGACCCTCCGGATCCTCGAGGTCAAGAATGAACTCATGCGCCTGCGCCTGACGCGCAGCGGCAAAGACATCCTCCTCCGTCGCATCGGCACGTCCATAGAGGATGTTGTCCCGAACAGACCGATGCAGCAGCGAACTGTCCTGCTGCACCATGCCGATGGCCAACCGCAGACTGTCCTGCTGCACCTTCGTGACGTCCTGTCCATCGATCAGAATCTGCCCGCGCTCCGGGTCGTAGAACCGCAGGAGAAGTTTCACCAGCGTTGACTTGCCGGCGCCAGACCGACCCACTAGTCCAATTTTCTCGCCCCGACGGATCGTCAGGTCGATCCCGTCCAGACCGCCGGAGCCACGCCCATAGTGATGCGACAGATCCTTTATCTCGATGGTACCATCGGTCAGCTGCAGGGGCCGTGCTCCTTCTCTGTCTGTCAGTCTGATGGGTTGCGCTATGGTCTCCATACCCTCGGAGACAACACCAAGCTCCTGAAAGAATGTGGTCAGAGCCCACATGATCCACCCCGTCATCGCGTTCAGGCGCAGGGTCAGCGCGGTTGCAGCCGCGACGACCCCCACACTGGCCATCCCCTGCATCCACAGCAGGATCGCCCAGCCGACAACCCCGATGATGAGCAAGCCATTCAACAGCACCAGCATCACGTCCATGACCGTGAAGATGCGCATCTCCACCTGGAAGGTCCGACGCGTCTCCTCGATGGCCTCCTTGGCGTAGTCGAGCTCCTTCTCGTGATGCGCGAACATCTTCACAGAATGAATGTTGGTGTAGGCATCGACGACGCGCCCTGTGACCGCAGACCGCGCGTTCGAGGCCGCCTTTGAGGCTGGCCCAACCCGCTTGATCGTCCAGCGGAGCAGCAGGCCATAGAGCGCAAACCACCCCAGAAGCGGGATCAGCAGTCGGGGATCGGAAGACGACAGCAGGATCGCTGCGCCGATCAGATAGGCGAGCGAAAAGGAGATCGCGTCGAAGACCTGAAACACCACCTCGCCTGCCGCTGGCGGTGTCTGCATGATCCGGTTGGCCACACGCCCTGCAAAGTCGTTCTCGAACCACCCCACCGACTGGCGCAGCACCTGGCGGTGCGACCGCCATCGTATCATGGTGGTGAAATTCGGCAGAATTGCATTGTTGAGAAGTGCCACGTCGATGGCCTGCAACAAGGGCCGCATCAGGAGAATAAAAAGGGCGACGAGGATCAGCTCGGTGCTGTGCTTCTCCCACATGTCCTGCGGTTCGTCTTCGAGCAGGTCCACGACCCGCCCCATGTAGAAGATCAGCCAGATCTCGATGGCAGCCACGACGACTGACATTATGCCAGCCAGCCAGAAAACCTTTTTGAAGGGCTGCGCGTACTGCAGCATGAACGGCCAGAGCGTCTGAGGTGGCGTGTCTGTCTCCTTATAGGCGCAATAGGGGTCAACAAGACGTTCGAAAAAGCGGAACATGGCGGGAAGCCTTCGGTAGATTTACGAAATGGTCAGGCGCTGCAGAGCAGGCCATCCGGAGCATGGTTATGACGGCCTCAGCCCAACCAGATCCCGCGATACATCTCGTATTCCTCCGTCTTGAGTAAGCTCTGGTTACAGGAGAATTTCTGCTTTGTCGACCGGCTCACGCCAGTTTCATCAACTCTTCGCGTGTGAGCCGAAAACCGGATGCGATCCACTGCTTTTCGACGGACTTGAGATGGGCACCCAGAGCCTTGCCGGTGAACCTTTGCATGAAATCTTTTGCGCTGACGGGCAACTGCGCGTCGGACGCTTTTTTCAAGGCTGTCAATGCCGTTCGGTCGACCGACTTCTGCGCCAGCGCCGCGCGCATGATCAGGGTGTGCGCTGCCATCTGAAACCCGTGGCGGTAGGCGACTTCGGGCTCAGGCATCATATCGCGCATCACCTCGGCCAGACGTGCAAGTGTCTTTGCATCACGGTTGCGGAGGCGCAGCCGATCCGGGACGGCATCGCCACCCAGAGCAGCGAGTCGCAGACGCCAATCAGGTTCAAAACCCAATTCGGCCTCCAGATGCACCACCGGACCCACCAACGTCGTGTCACTGCCCGGCAAAAGAACCGGCAAGACACCCGTTTGCCGCATCGACGCCAGCGCTCGCGTCGGCTCCGGTGCCGCCAAAAGACGGCAGATTTCCTGACCGACGCGCTCAGCCGAAAGCCGCGCCAATCCATCGGTATTCGCCGCAATCGCGGCCAAGGCGTCAGGATCAAACCCATCTGATGGGTTCGCGTACCACGCATGAAACCGAAAGAAGCGTAAGATGCGCAGATAGTCTTCGCGAATCCGCTGCTCTGCACTTTCAATAAAGCGGATGCGTCGGGCCAAACAGTCCTGCAACCCCCCGAGAGGATCGACGATTTGACCGTCTTGCGTGGCATAAAGTGCGTTGAGAGTGAAATCGCGACGGCGGGCGTCGTCCAGGATATCTTTGGAAAAAGCGACAACAGCGCGCCGTCCATCGGTTGCCACATCCTTGCGAAAGGTCGTGACTTCAAAACCTGTCCCCCCAGCGACCACCGTGACTGTGCCGTGATCAAGACCCGTCGGCACAACTTTCAATCCGGCGGCCTCCGCCAATCGGCAGACCTCCTGCGGGGTCGCTGGCGTGGCCATATCGACATCCGATCCATTGATCCCAAGGATGGCGTCCCGGACACAACCGCCAACCATATAGACCGGGGTGCCTTCCGCACTCACCGCCGTACAGACAGCTTTGACGCCTGCGTCCGACAACCAGGCCGTATGAGGCGGGATCATGTTGAGAGTTGGTCGCTCCATGCTCGCAACATACGCGCAGTCGCACCCCAGATGTAATAGGGTCCGTAGGGCACGGCAAAGTAGAGGCGCTTCTGTCCGCGCCAGCGGCGGGACTGGATCACAAAGTTCTCGGCGTTCAGAACGTGAGACAGCGGAACGGCGAAAACCTCATCGACTTCACCCGACTCGGGCAGAATATCGAAGGGGCCGGTCACTCTACCGATGACAGGTGTCACGATGAACCCCGTGACCGTCTCATGCGCGGGCAATGTGCCGAGTATCTCAACCTTTGATGAAGGCAAACCAATCTCTTCGCGCGCCTCCCGCAGAGCCGCTGCGACCACATCGGCATCCCCCTCATCCTGCTTCCCTCCGGGGAAGGCAATTTGACCGGGATGGTGTTTGAGCGCCGAGGAGCGTTTGGTCAGCAAAAGATGATGCGTACCACCCTGTTCGATGATCGGAGCGAAAACACCTGCGGGCCGCAACTTGCGACCCTCCGGCAAAACCGTTTCTGGATTGAGATCAAAGTCCGAGGACGGGCGCCCCGGGCGCGACAATGCCGCCCGGAGCTCCCCGATGTCATGTGTCATGACTGTCCTGTTTGGCCTCAAATCCGACGGTGGCCGGATCCAGATCGTAGTGCGCTCCGCAAAACTGACAGTCCGCCGTCACGCGGCCCGCATCGGTTGTCATCTTTTCGATGTCGCGCGCCGAGTAGATCGACAAGCTTTGGCGCACCCGATCCTCCGAACAGGTACAGCCAAACCGGACCGTCTGTGTTTCGAAAACACGCGGCTGCTCCTCATGGAAAAGACGCAACAGCAGATCGTTCGGTGCCAGCAACGGGCCGATGAGCTCCATATCCTCGACCGTGTCCAGCAGAATGTTGACGCGGTTCCAGTTTTCCGCTTCGTCATCCTGCACGAGATCGGCGGCAGAGAGGGTTTCGCCATTGCCATCGCCCCCCGCCACGAAAGGCGAAGCTTTCGGCATATGCTGCAGCATCACCCCTCCCCCGCGCCAGTGTTCGGCCACACCGGGTTCGGTCGATGTCCCGAAGCTGAGGGAGAACCGTGTTGGCAACTGTTCAGATTGCGCGAAATAAGTCTCGGCACAGGATGCGAGCGAGCCGCCCTCAAGCGGCGTGATACCCTGATATGGGGTCATGCCCTTGCCCTGGTCGATCATGATCGCAAAGTACCCTTCGCCCACCTGGTCAAACGGAGCACCCTCTGTCAGTCGGTCGGCGTCATAGCTCGCGTAGGCCCGGATCCGTGCGGAATCGCCCTCCTTTTCAGGTCCGTAGTAGTCAGTGGCGATCATGCGGACCGCACCTTTTGATTGGACCTGAAGCTGCAATTTCCACCGAAGCTTGATGGTCTGACCGATCAATGCCGTCAGCAGAGCCATCTCGGCAACCAAGGCTTCGACCTGCGGCGGGTAGTCATGCTGCTGCAGGATACCATTCAATGCGCCATCAAGCCGCGCAACACGACCACGGATGTCGCTGGCATCAAGTTGAAAGGGCAGGACAGTATCGTCCCACGCGATCTGATGTCCAAGTGTCATTGGGGTTTCCTTATCGCCAAGGGGTTGGCATACCGGCTCCATATAACCGTCCTGGGTGCGTTGAAAAGAGGGCAAGCCAGAATGATCAGGCGCGTCGGACATGCGCCCCGTGCAGACCGAAACTACACTCTGCGACCCGGTGCATATGCAATACTACCAATTCAAGGGCGTGTTCTGCTCACTGCTCAGATCTCTGACGTGGTCGATATTCAGCTTCCGGGGGGAGGGATCGATCCTGGCGAGAGTACCGTTCAAGCATTGCATCGAGAGGTTATGGAAGAGACAGGATGGCGCATATCGGCGCCCCGCAGGCTTGGCGCCTTCCGACGCTTTGTGTTTATGCCCGAATATGGCATCTGGGCCGAGAAGCTTTGTCATATCTACGACGCGCGCCCCGTTCGCCAATTGAGCGCACCTTCCGAACCCGACCACGAGACCCGGGTCATGACGCCGAAGGATGCTGTGAAAAGCGTCGGCAACGACGGGGACAGACTGTTCTTGAAACGCTACTTTTCCTGAGATGGGCCGGTAAACTCAAACAGGATGCCGGAGACGTCGTCCGGGAATTCCGTGAGGCCAGACATGTCAACCATAGACTGTACAAGAGCCTCGAACAGCGCAGGTCCCCGCACCGCCTGATGCGTTCGCAGGAGCGTCTCAAGCCCATCCTCGCCCAGGAGGCCACCCTGTGCATCAGGGCATTCCGTGACGCCATCCGACAAGATCAACAACCTGTCACCTGGCTTTAACTGCATCTCGAACTGCGAAAACGTGACGCCGGACATGAGCCCAACAGGGAAACCCCCTGTCCCGTCCTGCTCCATCTCACCATCAGACCTCTGGATGACCGGATGAGGATGGCCAGCCTGCCCTGCCACGACACGCCCCGTGGCGAGATCAATATCGGCCAGCATCATCGTAAAGTAATGCTCCGTCTCCATCTCATCGAGGACGAGTTCGTTTAGCGTTTCGATGGCCTCTCGAGGCGGCCGAGACTGATAACCGTCGTCGGTCTTCTCCAATGCGATGTTCTGATCCAGTGCTGTCGCAGATAGGTAACCAGCCAGACGCGCGGTCATCAGAGCCGAACTGATGCCATGGCCCGAAACATCAATGGAAAAGAGGCCGAGGTGCCCCTCAGCTGCCGGGAAAAACCCGACAAGGTCGCCTCCGACATGGCCACTTGATCGCAACAACAGCGAAAGGTCACCACCATCGAAGGATTTGAAGCGTTCCCGAACCAGCGACTGTTGCAGCTGTTTCGCTTCTATCAGGTCGCTGTCCAGCGAATCATATAACCGCTGCAACTCGTCCAGAGTTTCCGTAATGACGCGGTTCTTCAGGGTCAGTTCACGCTGCATTTCCAAGATACGCTGGCCAGCCGTCAGCCGGGCGCGCAGCTCGTGCCCGTCAACAGGTTTGGTGAGAAAGTCATCCGCGCCCGCATCCAAACCCTCGGCGACGTCATTCTTCTCGCTCTTCGATGTGAGAAGAATGAAGTAGCTGTAGTCTTCACCGGATATCTCCCGGAAAGCTTTGCAAAACTCGATGCCACTCATCCCCGGCATCATCCAATCGCTCAGGATGAGCTCGGGCGCGCGCTGTTTGCAGGCTGCGAGTGCCGCCTCCCCCGACTCCGCCTCAATGACATCGTACCCCCACCGCTTCAACGAGCTTGAGAGGATCTTCCTCTGAAGCCGACTGTCATCAACGACAAGCACGAGCTTGGCCCCCTCCGAATGATCGGACGAGCCTGACAATTCTGGCGCAGGCAAATCAGCTTTCATACAATACTCGGCCCTTGGCAGTCGTGCTTTAGGCCCGGAATGCTTAAAGACCGGTGAAATATCCAATTTGCTGCAAGAAACTCCTCTTCAAAAAACCTGTTGTTAGGTTTGGTGTGTCACCGATAGGATAGACGTTTGGGAGACTGTGCGATGATTGACTGGGATAGGGTCGCAACACTCAAAGAGGAAGTGGGCGCAGAAGACTTTGATGAAGTTGTCGAATTGTTCCTCGATGAAGTCGATGCTGCAATCGACGATCTCGCTGCGCAAAAGCAGCATCCCGATCTGGAGGACAAACTTCATTTCTTGAAAGGCAGCGCGTTGAGCCTCGGGTTCCGGTCTTTCTCTGACCTGTGTCAAGCAGGCGAAAGCGCCGCCGCGAACGCATCTGGCGTGGTTGTGGATTTGGATGAGATCCTTCGATGCTATGCTCAGTCGAGAGAAGCGTTTTTGTCTGACCTGCAGAGCAAGGTCGCCAGTTAATCCAGCAAATAGAGCTGAGACAGCCGATCCGTGCCAAGCTCCTCGACGGCCTGAGCGTGCAATCGGCGCATGCCGTCGATCCAGCGATCATGATCCGCAGCTCGTCTTTGGGCATGAAGCGCCACCTCGGGATGAGGGAGGATAAGAAACCTCCCTGCTTCGACGCCTTCAATGATCGCTTGGGCAACTTGATCCGCAGTCAGAAGTCCTTTCCCCTCCAGAACCCCTGACTCGTCGAAGCCGAGTAGCGGGGTCGCGACGTACTGCGGGCAAACGACAGACACGTCCAGTCCGGCGTCGCCATGCGCGATGGCCAGCGACTCCGCAAAGCTTACGGCAGCATGCTTCGTCGCAGAGTACGCCGCATCTCCGATCTGATTGAGCAGCCCAGCCGCGGACGTGATCTGCACCAGGCGACCCGATCCACGTTCGAGCATGGACGGCAAAATGGCCCGCGCCGCATAGACATGCGCCATGACATGAACCATCCAGTTCCGCATCCAGACATCGTCTGATGCCGATGCCGGATGGCCGGGTTGCCCGGCGAACAGTCCAGCATTCGAGACAAACATATCGACGGGACCGAATGCCTTAGTCACTTCGCCAATACACCCGCGTATGTCGCCTTCACGCGTGACATCACATTGGACACCCAAACATCCAATCCGCTCAGCCGTCGCCCGAAGTGCCTTCTGATCACGATCGGCTATCGCGACCTCGGCACCGGACTGATGCAGTCGATAGGCCAGTGCTGCGCCGATACCGCTGGCACCGCCCGTGATGATAATCGTCTGTCCTTCGAACATCTCACTCATCGTCAAATCACGAACTGGGCGAGTGTTTCGTCATTGGTTATGTCAGTATACGTAAATCCGGCAGCATCGAGCTCAGCCAAGAACCGCACAAAATTCTCCGGACGTGTCGTTTCGATCCCGATCAGGACCGACCCAAAATTCCGGGCCGATTTCTTGAGGTATTCGAACCGGGCGATATCGTCGTCGGGGCCGAGGATCGAGAGGAACTCTTTCAGCGCACCGGGACGCTGCGGCATGCGCAGGATGAAGTACTTTTTTACACCGGAATATCTTTGTGCCCGCTCTTTCACTTCGGGCAGGCGCTCAAAATCAAAGTTGCCGCCCGAGGCGACACAGACAATAGTTTTCCCGAGGATCTCGGCCTTCAAGTCGGAGAGGGCCTCAATCGCAAGCGCACCCGCGGGCTCCAGAACGATACCTTCAACGTTGAGCATCTCGATGATGGTCGTGCAAATTCGGTCCTCTGAAAGATGCAGCACATCCTGCCGAACCACATCGTTGAGCCGGGCAAATGTCCGCTCCCCCAGCTTTGCTACGGCAGCTCCATCCACAAAGCTGTTAATCGGTGAAACATCGACAGGCCTCCCGACGTCCAAAGCGGCACCAAGACTTTGAGCGCCCGTTGGTTCCACGAATGTGTATTGAACCGCGTCGCCGAAGTAACCGCGCACGCCGGCGGACAGGCCGCCGCCGCCCACAGGCAGAACAATTCGGTCTGGATATCGTCCAAGCTGTACTTCGATCTCCACCGCGACGGACGCCTGTCCCTCGATGACATCCTCGTCATCAAACGGCGACAGAAAATGCGCCCCTTCTGCTGCACAAAAAGCCTGCGCAGCGGCCAACGTCTCGTCGAAGTAGTCTCCAACCAGGCGGATATCCACATGATCAGCGCCAAACATTCGGGTCTTCTGAACCTTTTGCTGAGGCGTCGTCACCGGCATGAAGACAACGCCGCGTACACCAAAGTGACGGCACATGAAGGCCACACCCTGCGCGTGGTTGCCGGCGCTGGCGCAGACGAACACATCCTTCTCAGCAATCACTTTCCGCATCGCATTGAAGGCCCCACGGAGCTTGTACGACCGGACCGGGCTCAAATCTTCACGCTTCAGCCAGATATCGGCCCCGAACCGCTCCGACAGATGATCGTTGCGCAAGAGCGGCGTCGGCGGAAACACCGCACGCATGTCGCGCTCAGCCGCACGAGCGGCATCTGCAAAGGCGGAGGCGCGCATCTGCTGGTCCTTCTTCAGCCAAGACCTTCGATCAGTAGGCGCGCAGCGCGATCCGGTCAACGCATCTGTCTTGCCGCCCCTGCCAAAACCCGATATCGCAGCCCCGATTTCGAGACGAAGGAACCGGTCATGTCTGCGCCCAAGAAAGTCGTGCTCGCCTACTCTGGCGGCTTGGATACCTCCATCATTCTGAAATGGCTGCAAACCGAGTATGGCTGCGAGGTCGTGACCTTCACCGCCGACCTCGGTCAGGGGGAGGAGCTCGAGCCAGCGCGCAAGAAAGCCGAGATGATGGGTGCCGCGGACATCTACATTGAAGATCTGCGGGAGGAATTCGTGCGTGATTTCGTCTTCCCAATGTTCCGGGCCAATGCGGTGTACGAAGGGCTCTACCTGTTGGGCACGTCGATCGCGCGGCCGCTGATCTCCAAACGTCTCGTGGAGATTGCGGAAGAGACGGGTGCCGATGCCGTCGCCCATGGCGCCACTGGCAAGGGCAATGATCAGGTCCGTTTCGAGCTGGCCGCCTACGCACTGAATCCCGAGATCAAGGTGATCGCGCCCTGGCGCGAGTGGGATCTGTCGAGCCGCACCAAGCTCATCGACTTTGCCGAGAAGAACCAGATCCCCATTGCAAAAGATAAGCGCGGCGAAGCGCCCTTCAGTGTGGATGCCAATCTGCTGCACACCTCGTCGGAAGGCAAAGTGCTCGAAGACCCCGCCGTCGACGCGCCCGACTATGTCTACCAGCGCACGGTGCATCCCGAGGACGCGCCCGATACGCCCGAATACGTCGAGATCGGGTTTGAGAAGGGTGATGCCGTTAGCATCAACGGAGAGTCGATGTCGCCCGCGACGATTCTGACCAAGCTGAACGAGCTGGGCGGCAAGCATGGCTGCGGGCGGCTGGACCTTGTGGAGGGGCGCTTTGTCGGCATGAAGTCGCGCGGCATCTACGAGACACCCGGCGGCACACTGCTGCTCGAAGCGCATCGCGCCATCGAGTCGATCACACTCGACCGGGGGGCGATGCACCTCAAGGACGAGCTGATGCCGCGCTATGCCGAGCTGATCTACAACGGCTTCTGGTTCTCGCCCGAACGGACCATGCTGCAAGCGGCGATCGACGCGAGCCAGACCCATGTCACTGGCACCGTCCGGCTGAAACTCTACAAGGGCCACGTCCGGACCGTCGGCCGCTGGTCCGATCACAGCCTCTATTCCGAAGCGCATGTGACCTTCGAGGATGACGCCGGTGCTTACGATCAGAAGGATGCCGCTGGCTTCATCCAGCTGAATGCCCTGCGCCTGAAGTTGCTCGCCGCGCGCGACCGCCGGTTTAAGTAGGCCACTCTTCTCACCTGAGTTTCATGGTTTCGAGCGCGGTATAGTACGGAACCGCCTCAGCCATCAGAGACTGCATATCAGGCTCTAACCTAGGCAAATCCCCCTCAGCTCCAGCGAAGCCGGTGCTTTGATGCACTGCCCCGTACCAATGGGCGGCCCAGATGCCGTCCTCGGCCCGAGGTCCGGCTGGCCAGTGCAGCATCGCCGGGTCGAAGGGCAAACCAATAGCCTTGCATAACAGGCGCAATATCCGGTCGGGGTCGACGCGAATGTCTGTGCTGTCGATCACGATACCGCCAAGCGCGTCATAGATTCGAACCTGCTGAGCAAATCCGATGTCATCCAGCGTCGGTCGTTCGCGCTTTGCAGCATAGCTGGCGATGACCCGGGCGGGATGGCGGATCAGATGCACATTCACGCAGTCCTGCGCCCAGTCCAGCGGGAAGCCATCGAGCATGTGATGCGGCATGTGTTTCATATAGAGGTGTGGTGTAGTCGGATCGGCCGCACAGATCTCTGCTACTCGGAATGCGTCAGTCTCATGCGCTGCCAGGATCTCCGTCCGCATCGGATGATCTGCGCCTGACCCCGCCAGATAGGCCGCGTAAAACGGCTCGTCCATCACAGAAAAATCCGAGCGCGCGCCGAAACTGTACATCATCGCCGTCGAGAGATTCCGCGGGCCGGACCACATGGCGATCTTCATGCCAACGACCCGATGATTGTTTCAAATGACATCAAACTGCCCTCCACATGTTTCAATTGAAGCTAGAAAGGGCTCCTGCGGATGCCAAGCCCGTAAACTCATCTCACCAGCCCGTGACATCGCAGGCTCGTGAGTTGTTTGGCTGGCCAAGACTCGGCAGATTTTTGGCCAAAGGAGATACGCTATGTCCAAACGGGAAACGCTCAAGTCCATGGCGCTGGCAGGTATGATCGTCGTCGGTTTCGTGGCGCAAAGCAAAACGGCGCACGCGGAGAACCTCCAGACCCTCACCGTTGCCGGCGGGTGCTTCTGGTGTGTGGAAGCCGATTTCGATAAGGTGCGCGGCGTGAAAGAAGCCGTCTCGGGGTTTACCGGTGGTACGGTCGCGAACCCAACCTACAAGCAGGTGACATCAGGCGGCACCGGGCATTACGAAGCGGTGCAGATCACCTTTGACGCGGATGTGGTCAGCCGAGACGCGCTGCTTGATCTGTTCTTTCGCTCGGTCGATCCGACAGATGCGGGCGGACAGTTCTGCGATCGGGGCGAAAGCTATCGCACCGCGATTTTCGCCAGCACATCCGCCGAAGAGAGAGCCGCGTCAGCCGCGAAGGCGAAAGCCGCTGCCGAACTCGGCCAGGCGGTAGTGACCCCGATCCTCGGCGCATCGGAGTTCTACCCGGCGGACGCTTACCATCAGGACTACTACAAGGGTCGCCAATTGGTGATCACGCGGTTCGGGCCGAAGCGGCAGGCCTCTGCCTACAAGGCTTACCGCGAGGCGTGCGGACGGGATGCGCGGGTTAAAGAACTTTGGGGGAACGACGCGCCGTTCGTAAACAGCTGACACAATTGCGTCTGTTTGCCCGGCGGTGACCGCCGGGCCTCGGCCATGTCAGCCAACCTTGCAGGCCGCCAGCACTGCCATATTCAGAATGTCGTTGGCCGTCGAAACAGTCGAGCAGATCTGGATCGAGCCGTCGACACCGGCGAGGATCGGACCGATCACCGTTGCGCCCGCCATCTCCTGCATCAGTTTGACCGAAATGCTGGCGGAATGGCGCGCAGGCACGATGAGGATGTTGGCAGGCCCTGAGAGGCGCGAGAACGGATAGGCCTCTTGCGCAAGGCTGTTCAGCGCTACGTCAACGGTCATCTCGCCTTCGTATTCAAAACTGACACCACGCTGATCGAGCACTTCTGCGGCCTTGGCCATCTTCTCCGCCCGCTCGGAGACCGGATAACCGAAGGTCGAAAAACTCACGAATGCCACACGCGGTTCAAGCCCCATATTTTGGGCGACTGTCGCGCCGCGTTCGGCGATGTTGGCGAGGTCCTGCTCATCGGGCCACTCATTCACGATGGTATCCGCAATGAACACAATACGGCCCTTGTGGAGCAGCGCCGTGATCCCGGCCACGCCATGGTCTTTATCGGCGTCAAAAACATGATTGATGCGGTCCAGAATATGGGCGGACTTGCGCGTGGCCCCTGTCACCAGCCCGTCGCCATGCCCGTGTTGCAGCATCAGCGCTGAAAACACATGCCGGTCCCGCGCGGCAAGCCGATGGATGTCCTGCGCATCAAAACCGCGGCGATGCAACCGCTCGTATAGGAACTGTTTGTAGGTCTCCAGATGATGCGTGTTCGCTGCGTTCACGATCTCGATCTCGCGGTGCGCGTCGTCGAGGCCGGCGGCTTCGAGCTTTGATTTCACGTCATCCTCGCGCCCGACCACCAGCGCTTTGCCAAGGCCCGCCCGCTGATACATCACGGCAGCGCGCAGCACGCGCGGGTCGTCGCCTTCCGCAAAGATCATCCGCGCCTGGTTGGCCCGGGCCCGCGCGTTGATGCCCCTCAGGATGCTTGCCGTCGGATCCATGCGGGACTTCAGCGATAGCTCATAAGCCTCCATGTCGATGATGGGCCGCCGCGCCGCGCCTGTGTTCATCCCTGCCTGAGCCACGGCAGGCGGCACACGGTAGATCAACCGAGGGTCAAACGGGGTGGGGATGATGTAATCGCGCCCGAAGCTAAGGTTCTTGCCATAGGCCAGCGCCACCTCATCCGGCACATCCTCTCGCGCGAGGTTCGCCAGCGCATGGGCACAGGCAATTTTCATCTCGTCATTGATCGCCCGCGCATTAATGTCGAGCGCACCACGGAAGAGATAGGGAAATCCCAGCACATTGTTGACCTGATTGGGGTAATCGCTGCGCCCGGTGGCCACAATCGCATCGGGCCGCACCTCATGGGCATCTTCGGGCGTGATCTCAGGATCGGGGTTCGCCATGGCAAAGATCACCGGATCATCCGCCATGCTCTGGACCATCTCCTGCGTCACGGCGCCCTTGACCGAGACACCCAGGAACACGTCCGCACCCTTCATAGCATCCTCAAGCGTGCGCAGGTCTGTCGCCACCGCATGCGCCGATTTCCACTGGTTCATGCCCTCGGCACGGCCCTGATAGATCACACCCTTGGTGTCGCACATGATGCAGTTCTGTTGCTTCGCGCCCATCGCCTTCAGCAGCTCCAGACAGGCGATGCCCGCAGCACCCGCCCCATTCAGCACGATGCGCACATCCTCGATCTTCTTGTTCGACAGCTTCAACGCATTCAGCAGCCCCGCCGCACAGATCACCGCTGTGCCGTGCTGATCGTCGTGGAAAACCGGGATGTCCATCTCCTCCTTAAGGCGCTGCTCGATAATGAAACACTCGGGCGCCTTGATGTCTTCGAGGTTGATGCCGCCGAATGTCGGCCCCATCAGCTTGACCGCGTCAACAAACGCATCCGTATCTTCGGTGTCCAGCTCGATATCGATGCTGTTCACATCGGCGAAGCGTTTGAAGAGCACCGCCTTGCCCTCCATCACCGGTTTCGACGCCAGCGCGCCCAGATTCCCCAAACCCAGAACGGCCGTTCCGTTGGAGATCACAGCGACCAGATTGCCCTTGTTGGTGTAGTCATACGCCGTCTCCGGATCGGCCGAGATCGCCTCGCAGGGCACGGCCACGCCGGGCGAATACGCCAGGCTCAGATCGCGCTGCGTCGTCATCGGCACTGTCGCTGTCACCTCGAACTTGCCGGGGGTTGGTTCCAGATGGAAGGCCAGCGCCTCTTCGGGCGTCACGCGGGTTTTGGACATCGGTTCTGGCCTTTTCTGACGGTCTGAGCGTGTAACCTCTAGCCCAGCCAAGACCCAGTCTCAAGCGGTCCGCATTTGAGGCTTTTACCCGGTGGCGCGCATTTGTAAGGTCTGGCGAAACCCCCCGGGAGGCCTTATGACCGTCACGCCCATGATGGCGCAATATCTCGATTTGAAAGCCGACTACGCGGACGCGCTGCTGTTCTACCGCATGGGCGATTTCTACGAGATGTTCTTTGAAGACGCGGTCGCGGCAGCCGAGGCGCTGGATATCGCGCTGACCAAACGCGGTAAGCATGAGGGCGCTGACATCCCCATGTGTGGCGTGCCAGTGCATGCCGCTGAAGGATACCTGCTGACACTGATCCGCAAAGGATTTCGTGTCGCTGTCTGCGAGCAGATGGAAAGCCCGGCAGAGGCGAAGAAGCGTGGCTCGAAGTCCGTGGTGAAACGCGACGTGGTACGGCTGGTCACCCCAGGCACGCTCACTGAAGACAGCCTTCTTGAAGCGCGGCGGCACAATTACCTTGCTGCCTTCGCTGAGGTGCATGATGCGCAGGCCCTCGCCTGGGTCGATATCTCCACCGGCGCCTTCCATGTGATGCCGCTGAGCGATCTGCGTCTCGGCCCGGAACTGGCCCGTCTGGCGCCCTCCGAATTGATCGTATCTGAGAACAAGGAGGCCGATCTGCGCGAAACGGCGCAAGACCTTGGCATCGCGCTCACCGGGCTGGCGCGCTCTGCCTTCGACAGCACAGGCGGCGAAGGGCGGCTCTGCGCGCTTTTTGGTGTTGAGACGCTGGATGCCTATGGCAGTTTCACACGCGCCGAGGTTTCAGCCATGGGCGCGATCCTGCAGTATCTGGAGATCACCCAGAAAGGGGAGCTGCCCCTCCTGCAACCGCCGCAAAGGGAAGCCGAAGCGCGCACCGTCCAGATCGACGCCGCGACCCGCCGGAACCTAGAACTCACGCAAGCCCTCTCGGGTGGCCGTGCCGGCTCGCTTCTGTCGGTGATCGACCGCACCGTCACGGCGGGCGGCGCCCGGTTGCTCGAACGGCGGCTCTCCAGCCCCTCGCGCGTACTTGATCTGGTGCAGGCACGGCTGGCGGCGGTGGACTGGTGCGTCGATCAAACCGCCCAGCGCGAACGTATGCGTGATGCCTTGCGCAAGGTGCCTGACCTTGACCGGGCGATGTCGCGCCTCTCGATGGAGCGCGGCGGCCCCCGCGACCTCGCCGCCATCCGCAACGGGCTGACCCAGGCCGGGCTGATCCACGAGACGCTCAACGGCACCGATCTGCCCAAATTGATCGCGGATGCTTTGGGCAGCATGATCGGGCACAATACCCTGATCGACCATCTGGATACCGCCCTGGTGGCCGAACCCCCGCTGCTGGCCCGCGATGGCGGCTTCACCGCCCGCGATCACGACGCAGAGCTTGACGAAACCCGGCAGTTGCGCGACGAAGGCCGCGCGGTGATCGCGCGCATGCAGGCGGAATACGTCTCTAATACGGGCATTTCGTCTCTAAAGATCAAGCACAATAACGTACTGGGCTACTTCATCGAGACACCATCGACCCATGCGGAGAAGATGCTCTCTTCGCCGCTATCAGAGACCTTCATCCACCGTCAGACTACCGCCAACCAGGTGCGGTTCACCACGGTCGAGCTGTCTGAAATGGAAACCAAGATCCTCAACGCCGGGTCCCGCGCGCTGGAAATTGAAAAGCGGATCTTCGAAGAGCTGTGCAATGCCGTCCTGATGGAAGCGGCCAAGATCGCCCAGACAGCAAAAGCCTTGGCGGAGCTCGATCTGGCCAGCGCCCTCGCCACCCTGGCCGTGGCCGAGACATGGGTTGCTCCCAAGGTTGACACCACCCGCGCCTTTCAAATCACCAACGGCCGCCACCCGGTGGTCGAACACGCGCTGAAAACCGGATCGGGCGAACCCTTCATCGCCAACGATTGTGATCTAAGTGCGGAGGCTGATGCCGCGCATATCTGGCTTCTGACCGGGCCGAACATGGCGGGGAAATCCACCTTCTTGCGTCAAAACGCGATCATCGCCCTGCTCGCCCAAATGGGCAGCTTTGTACCAGCCGAGGCCGCGCACATTGGTCTGATCAGCCAGCTCTTCAGCCGCGTCGGCGCCTCAGATGATCTGGCGCGGGGGCGCTCCACCTTCATGGTGGAAATGGTGGAGACCGCCGCGATCCTCAATCAGGCGGATGACCACGCGCTGGTCATCCTCGACGAAATCGGGCGCGGCACAGCCACTTACGATGGTCTTTCCATCGCCTGGGCCACGCTTGAACACCTGCACGACGTGAACAGAGCCCGCGCGCTCTTCGCCACCCACTATCACGAGATGACCGCACTCGCGGGCAAGCTGCCCGGTGTCGAGAACGCAACCGTCACCGTGAAGGAGTGGGAGGGCGAGGTGATCTTCCTGCACGAAGTGCGCCAAGGCGCAGCGGATCGGTCCTATGGCGTGCAGGTGGCCCAGCTTGCAGGCCTGCCAGCGCAGGTCATTGCGCGCGCCCGCGTCGTATTGGAAGCGCTTGAAAAGGGAGAGCGTGAAGGCGGGGCCACTCAGAAAACCCTGATCGACGATCTTCCGCTGTTCTCCGCGACACCGGTCGCACCGCCACCGAAGCAAAAAACATCCGAGGTCGAAACACTACTCGCCGACATTCACCCAGATGAGCTGACACCCCGTCAGGCGCTCAATGTCCTTTACAAACTGAAAGACGCAGCCAAATCCTGACCACGTCTTCATTCTTCTAAAAATACTCACATTCCAACAGCTGAGAAAAGCCTCAGCTCGCCGGAGCAGACGACACCCCAACCTGCGCCGGGCGTAGAAGGCGGTCATGCAGCATAAAGCCCTCAGCGGCGACCTGAATAATATCGCCCGCCTTGGTCCCTGGCACGGGTGCTTCAAACATCGCCTGATGCTGCTGTGGATCGAACCGATCCCCGACCTCAGGAGAAATCATCTCGATCCCATGTTTCTTGAAGACACTCAGCAGTTCCCGCATGGTGAGCTCAATGCCCTCGATCAGCGCCGAGTTTGCCTCTTTCTGCTCGTCCGTGACCGTCTCAAGCGCGCGTTTCATATTGTCGTAAACAGATAGCATATCGCGCGACAGCTTCGCTCCACCGTAGTTCTCGGCCTCACGCCGGTCTCGGTCAGAGCGTTTGCGCGCATTCTCGGCATCGGCAAGTGCGCGCATGAAGCGATCCTTCAGTTCGTCCCGCTCTGCCCGAAGCTGGTCGATCTCAAGCGCCTCATCATCAATCTCTTCCATCTCATCGGCAAAAGCCTCCGCTTCCACCGCATCGATATCGTCCAGAAACTCTTCGTTTTTGGGCTCTGCCATAGTCCACCTCTAGCTCCGGTCAGAGATCAGCTTCCCGACCAGCTGCGCCGTGTAATTCACGATCGGCACAATGCGTCCATAATTCAGTCTCGTCGGGCCAATGACGCCGACCGCGCCAATGACCTTTCGATCAGCGTTCATATATGGGGAAACCACCAGAGAGGAACCCGAAAGTGAAAAAAGTTTGTTCTCAGAACCGATAAAAATGCGCACACCCTCCCCGTCTTCCGCCAGTTCGAGGAATTCTGCGATGTCGCGTTTACGCTCCAGGTCATCGAAGAGGTGTCGGATGCGGTCGAGATCTTCTGTTTCGCCATCCTGACCGAGCAAATTGGCCCGTCCGCGCACAATCAGCCGCTCAATCTGATCGCCATCGCCTTCCCAAACGGCAAGTCCGCTTTGCACCAGCTCCTGGGCCAGCGAATCGATTTCCCGACGGCGCGTGTTGATCTCGGTCTTGATGGTGGCGTGCAGCTCACCCAGTGTTTTACCTTCGATCAAAGCATTGAGGAAATTCGCCGCTTCCCGCATCGAACTGGGCGTCTGCCCCGGCGGCGGCGTGAAGAGCCGGTTCTCGACGTGACCATCGGCGAAGACCAGCACGACAAGCGCCCGGTCGGGCGAGAGCGAAACGAACTCAATATGCTTGATCGGCGCTTCGTGTTTCGGTGTCAGCACAAGTGACGCGCCTTGGGTGACACCGGACAACACCGATCCGACGCGATCCAGCAGACCGCTCACATCCTGTTCGTTGGCCTCAAACGTCGCATCGATTTTCTCCCGGTCTGTCTCATCCGGCGTCCCGACCTCAAGCAGGCTATCCACGAACATCCGCAATCCAAGTTGTGTCGGAATGCGGCCTGCGCTGACATGTGGGCTGTCGAGCAACCCGAGATACTCCAGATCCTGCATCACATTGCGGATCGTCGCTGCGCTGACCTTTTCGCTAAAATCCCGTGTCAGCGTTCGCGACCCGACAGGCGCTCCGTCTTGGAGATACCCTTCGACCACGCGGCGAAACACCTCGCGAGACCGGTCATTCATTTCTCCAAGGATATGTGACGCGTCATTCATGATAGGACCCTAGCTGAAGCGATATAAAAGCACGAAACGCAAGGAATTCAATCGGGGTTGCATCTCGGCACCGCGGGACGGTATCCGGGAGTACACGAGGAAAGGATATCCGATGCGACCCTCTGGTCGAGCTCTCGACGAAATGCGCGCCGTTTCCATCGAAACCGGTTTTACGAAACATGCTGAAGGCTCTGCCCTGATCAAGATGGGCGATACCCATGTGCTCTGCACTGCGACCATCGAGGATCGCGTGCCACCGTTCATCAAGGGCTCCGGTCTGGGATGGGTGACCGCAGAATATGGGATGCTGCCGCGCGCGACCAATACGCGCATGCGCCGCGAAGCCGCCGCTGGCAAGCAAGGTGGTCGCACGATTGAAATCCAGCGCCTGATCGGCCGGTCCCTACGGGCGGGGATCGACCGCGTCGCACTTGGCGAACGGCAGATCACCGTCGACTGTGACGTGTTGCAGGCTGACGGCGGTACGCGCTGCGCGTCCATCACCGGAGGTTGGGTCGCGCTACGTCTGGCGGTCAACAAGCTGATGAAATCCGGCGATGTCATCAGCGATCCGATGCTGGAACCCGTCGCGGCAATCAGCTGTGGCATCTACGCCGGCCAGCCTGTGCTCGACCTCGACTACCCGGAGGATTCGGAAGCCGGTGTTGACGGTAACTTCATCATGACCGCGTCGCACCAACTCATCGAAGTGCAGATGAGCGCCGAGGGCGCCACCTATTCGCGCGACCAGATGAACACACTGATGGATCTGGCCGAGAAAGGCGTGACGGAGCTTGTCTCTGCACAAAAGGCTGTCACCGCGTGACCCGAAAGTTTGATGGCAAAAGGATCCTGATTGCCACGCACAACGCGGGCAAACTTGAGGAGATGGAGGAGCTGTTCGAGCCATACGGTATCGATGTCGTCGGTGCTGCCACGATGAACCTGCCGGAGCCGGACGAGACAGAGACCACCTTTGTCGGCAATGCCCGGATCAAGGCCCGCGCCGCAGTCGCGGCCACCGGTCTTCCTGCGCTGGCGGATGACTCCGGCATAGAGGTGGATGCGCTTGATGGCCAGCCTGGGGTTTACACAGCGGACTGGGCAGAAACCTCCGAGGGCCGGGACTTCGTGATGGCGATGACCAAGACCCACCAGATGCTCGAAGACAAGGGTGCTGCGCATCCACGCACCGCACGCTTTTGCGCCACCTTCGTGCTCGCCTGGCCCGACGGGCATGAAGAGGTGTTCGAGGGTACGGCCGAGGGCACTCTGGTCTGGCCGATGCGCGGTCATACGGGGCACGGATACGACCCCATGTTCCAACCCCTTGGGCACGACCAAACCTTTGCGGAAATGGATCCGAGCGAGAAGAATCGTATCAGCCACCGTGCCGATGCCTTCACCAAACTCGTTGCTGGTTGTTTTGGCTGAGGACTGGGAAGCAGGCGGCTTCGGCCTCTATCTGCACTGGCCCTTCTGCGAGGCGAAATGCCCCTACTGCGACTTCAATAGCCATGTGAGCCGACAGATCGACCAAGCCGCTTGGTGCGAAGCCTACCTAAAGGAATTGGACCGGGCAGCAACGGAAACATCGGGTCGCATTCTAAGCTCAGTTTTTTTCGGCGGAGGCACACCCAGCCTTATGGCGCCCGAAACAGTGGCCCGCGTGATCGAGAAAATCCGCGCCAGTTGGCCCTGTATCAACGATCTGGAGATCACGCTCGAGGCGAATCCCAGTTCTGTCGAGGCGGGCCGGTTCCAGGCATTCCGTGACGCGGGCGTCAATCGCATCTCCATGGGCATACAGGCTCTGAACGATTCCGATCTTGAAAAGCTCGGGCGACTGCACACTGCGCAAGAGGCCATGGCCGCGTTTGACATTGCACGAAATTGCTTTGACCGCGTCAGCTTCGATCTGATCTATGCGCGACAGGGCCAATCTCTCGCAGATTGGCGCGCGGAACTGGAGCGCGCGTTGTCGATGGCGGTGGATCATCTGTCGCTCTACCAACTAACTATCGAACAAGGCACAGCCTTCGGCGACCGCTACAACGCCGGCAAGCTGCGCGGGCTGCCCGACGAAGACCTAAGCGCTGATCTCTTCAGTCTGACGCAGGACATCTGCGACCAGCATGGGCTTCCCGCCTATGAAGTCTCAAACCATGCGCGGGACGGGGCGCAGTCGCGGCACAACCTGATCTATTGGCGCTATGGCGACTATGTGGGTATTGGTCCCGGCGCCCACGGACGGCTCTCGCTTGATGGACATCGATGGGCGACCGAATGCTATGCCAACCCAGCGCAGTGGCTGGACGTGACCTCAAAAGGAAGCGGCGAGAAACCACGGACGCGGCTTTCGTCCGATGATCAGGCCAGTGAATTTCTGTTGATGGGGCTTCGCCTCAAGGAAGGGCTGTCCATGAGCCGTTTCACTGCACTCAAAGGCGCACCCCTACCGAGACAGAAGTTAGATGACCTCGAAGAGTTGGGCCTTCTTACGCGCGAGGACGGATATTTAATTATTTTAAATCAAGGTGTTATGGTTTTAGATGCCGTGATTGAAGCGCTGCTGACCGATTAGGTCGCGCTTAGTATTCGGCAGAGCTCATCCAGATCATCAAGTGACTTATAGTGCAGGGTCAGTTGCCCCGTTTCGCCGCCTGGTTTGTGCGTCAGGACCACCTTCATACCTAGTGAAGCAGACAGATCATCTTCGAGGGCCTTGGTATCCGCATCCTTCGGCTCCACCTTCGTTCTGCGCGCGGTCGCGGGATCCGGCCCGCTGTCTTCCACGGCATGTCTTTTCACCAACGCTTCAGTGGCCCGCACCGAGAGGCCATCTTTGACAATCATCTGCGCGAGCTTCAACGGGTCTCTGGCTGGTATGAGCGCCCGTGCATGACCGGAACTCAAATCTCCTCTCCGCACCATCTCCAATACGGTCTCTGGCAGATTCAGAAGACGCAGGAGGTTGGCAATATGACTGCGGCTCTTGCCAAGGGCTTCGGCCAGCTTCTCCTGAGTATGCCCAAATCGGTCCATGAGCTGCCGATATCCCGCCGCCTCTTCAACGGGATTAAGGTCTGCGCGCTGGATGTTTTCGATAATGGCGACTTCTAGCACTTCAACATCGGTGAAGCTCCGCACAACAACCGGTAGCTCGTGAAGCTTTGCCGCTTGGGCCGCACGCCACCGGCGCTCTCCGGCAACAATTTCATACTGATTGTCTGCAACTGATCTGACAATCAGAGGTTGAATTACGCCCTTCTCTCGAATGGAGGCAGTGAGGTCATCAAGGTCACCCTCAACAAAACGCTTCCTCGGCTGGTCAGGATTGGGCGCAATCTGTTCGATCGGAACCATCCGCTCGGCAGCAGATGGCCCGGCACTGACAACGGTCTCCGTTTCAGCCACATCGGACATCAACGCTGACAATCCGCGGCCTAACCCGCGCTTTCGATCTGCTTTACTTGCCATGCCTGCCTCCTAAGCAGCTGTCTTCGTGTTTCTGGTCAGTACTTCCTGCGCAAGCGCCCGATACGCCTGCGCGCCTTTCGACCCAGTGTCATAGGTCAGGACCGGCATGGCAAAGGACGGTGCTTCGCTGACCCTCACGTTCCGCGGAATCCGAGTGCTGAAGACCAGCTCTCCCAGGTTGTCGCGCGCATCCTGTTCGACCTGAAGCGACAAGTTGTTGCGTCTATCATACATGGTCAACACAATGCCCTCGATCCGCAAATCCTTGTTCCCGCTCTGACGGACCTCCCGGATGGTCAACATCAGTTGCGATAACCCTTCGAGAGCGAAGAACTCACTTTGCAATGGGACGAGAACCGAATGCGCTGCGATCATCGCATTCACGGTCAACAGATTAAGGGATGGCGGACAGTCAATCAGGATATAGTCAAGCCCGAACGCATCAATTGCAGGCTGCCTCAAGGCATCATGTAAAAGGAAACTGCGCTTCTCATTTGAGATAAGCTCCATGTCTGCTGAGGACAGATCGACCGTCGCAGGCACAATCATGAGACCGGGTGTGACAGTCGGCATCACCACCGAGCTCAAATCTACATCGTCGAGCAAAAGGTCATATGTCGTATAGTTGCGATCCTCGACCTCAATACCTAGACCTGTCGACGCATTTCCTTGTGGGTCAAGATCGATAACAAGAACGTTTTGACTGGATTCTGCCAAGGCTGCCGCAAGATTTATCGCCGTTGTCGTTTTGCCCACGCCACCCTTTTGATTGGCAACAGCAATGATCTTGGGGCTCTTTGCGTGGGACGTATCAGGCACGTTCGATCTCTCTCACCTCGAGGACAGCCGCTTTTGGGTTGGTCTTGCTTTTATGAGCGACAAGATCAAAAGACCACGTCTCACGCGCGATTTCGACCTCTTTCTCCCAGGTTTCGCCCTTGAGAAACACGGCCGCTCCATGTTTCTTAAGGTGCCTTTGCGCGAACGACAGCAAAGTACCAAGATCCGACAAAGCACGGGCTGAAATCACATCGCATCCGCGCGGATCCGCAGCTTCCACTCGGTCGATAATGACGTCTGCATTCAAATCGAGCTCACGGATCACGGTACGCAGAAAAGTCGATTTTCGAATATCGCTTTCAATCAGCGTCACTGACATCTCAGGGGAGCCTTCCTTCGCTAAAATCGCAACAACAAGACCGGGCAAGCCGCCACCACTTCCGATATCCACCCAGTTGTGCGCCGCGTGGCAAAGGGGGTAGATCTGGGCAGAATCCCATATATGGCGGTTCCAAATATCTTTAGCACTTGATTTAGATATCAAGTTGATACGCGCGGACCACTTTTGGAGCAGATCGTGATAAGCGCTTAGCCGATCCATTGTTTCACGTGAAACATCCAGACCGGACAATGTCATGCGTGTTTCCTTCGCTCAGACTGTTTGATGCGAGCCAAGATCAACGTCAAAGCCGCCGGTGTCATGCCCTCTATCCGCGATGCTTGAGCCAAAGAGCTTGGCCTTGTCATCTCTAACTTTGCTTTGAGCTCATTGGATAAACCCGGCAGTTCTTCATAGTCGAAATCGCTTGGAATGGCGTGTTTCTCGTCCTTCTGAAGCAAAGCGATATCTTTTTGCTGCCGCTGGATGTAGTTCGCGTAGAGCGCCTCCCGCTCCATCTGACGCCGCGTTTCTATGTCGATATGCTCAAAGTTCGAATCCAATTTCGCCACCTCAGCAAAAGAGACATCGGGAAACGCGAGAAACTGCATCGCCGTCCGTTTCGATCCGTCCTGGTTCACCTTGATGCCCGCTTCAGATGCCTCTGACGGCGTATAGGTCTCTCTTGTCAGAATATCTCTCGCGGATTCAAGGCGATCCAGCTTTTCAGCGAAACAGCGCGCGCGCCGATCTCCGACGCAACCCAACGCGAGTCCTGTCGGCGTCAGGCGTTGATCCGCATTATCAGCGCGCAACGACAGACGGAACTCAGCCCGCGACGTAAACATTCTGTAGGGTTCTGATACGCCGCGTGTCGTCAGGTCGTCGATCATCACACCGATGTAACTCTCCGCCCGCGAGAACACCGCCGGCTCCCGCTCTCGGATACTCAGCGCCGCGTTTAAACCCGCCACGAGGCCTTGCGCAGCGGCCTCTTCATACCCTGTCGTGCCATTGATCTGCCCGGCAAGGTATAGGCCTGGCACATCAGGAAGCGCCAAAGTCCCATCAAGCGCCCGAGGATCGACGTAATCATATTCAATTGCATACCCTGGCTGCAGAATAGCAGCCTCCTCCAGACCATAGATCGAATGGACATAGTCTTCCTGGATCGCCTCAGGCAGAGAGGTTGAAATGCCGTTCGGATAAATGGCGTGAGTAGACAGCCCCTCAGGCTCCAAAAAGATCTGATGCGAGGTCTTATCAGCAAACCGAACAACCTTATCCTCGATCGACGGACAGTACCGCGGGCCAACCCCATCAATGTGTCCGCCGTACATTGCAGATTTTTGCAGGTTTTTTCGAATGATATCATGTGTTTCTTCATTTGTATGCGTGATGCCACATGATACTTGTCTGGCGGAGATACCCTTCGACAGAAACGAAAAAAGAACCGGATCCGCGTCGCCTGGTTGATCATTCAGCACATCCCAACGGATCGTCCGAGCATCCAGACGCGGCGGCGTGCCCGTTTTCAGCCTTCCCAACGGCAGCTGAAACGAGTCGATGCGCTCCGCCAATTTCACAGACGCATTTTCACCCATCCGACCACCTGAGCGCGAGACATCCCCGACATGAATTACTCCTCGGAGGAATGTACCTGTTGTCAGAACCACGCGTTCAGAAATAATCTCGTTTCCGTCCGCCAGAATCACACCGGTGACTCGGTCTCCCGACATTCGAAAATCGACGACCTCGCCAGTCAAGACGGTCAGATTGTCTTGGTTCTTCGTCTCAGCCAACATCTCTGTGTGATAGATGGCGCGATCGGACTGCGCGCGTGGGCCCTGAACCGCCGGGCCTTTTCGCCGGTTCAATAGCCGAAACTGAATTCCAGCCTTGTCTGCAACGCGTCCCATCACACCATCTAGTGCGTCGATCTCACGAACCAGGTGGCCCTTCCCAAGACCGCCAATCGCGGGATTGCAGGACATCGCACCTATGCCAGCTTCGGAAAGCGTAACGAGGGCTGTCTTGACGCCCATACGCGCGGCAGCATGGGCTGCTTCGCATCCCGCATGCCCGCCGCCTACAACAACCACGCCAAAATGTTTCACGTGAAACACCTTTTCACTTTCCCAAACAGAAGCTCGCGAATATCTCGTCCAGAAGATTCTCGACATCCACACGACCCACGACCGATTCCAGGGCTCGAATCGCGCTGCGGAGCTCCTCCACGGCTATATCATAGTGCTCCGAACCTCGACCAGCGAGGTCCATCGCTATCTGCAGCTGTTGGTCAGCCGTTTTCATGGCCTGTCGATGCCTATCTCGTATGGCGAGTCCTGCTCCTCCGGCACGCATCGACAATGTCCTCTGTATCCGCGAAACCAGCTCTCTGACCCCATATCCTGTTTTTCCTGAAACTCCATCCACAGAATCTTGTTGAAGGTCCGCCTTTGCCCGGACCACAACGTCATCTTTCTCGGGCTCCAACATCAAAGGCTCATCCGAATCCTTCAAAAATATCCGCATGTCCGCCATCTTTGCACGCTCGATTGCGCGAGAGACCCCAATTGCTTCAATGCTATCCTCACTCTCTCGCAGGCCCGCCGTATCGAGGAAAGTGACCGCTAGCCCGTCGAGATCCATGCGCACTTCGATAATGTCCCGCGTCGTTCCCGCAATTTCCGATGTAATTGCGGCATCTCTGCCAGCCAGTCTGTTCAGCAAGGTGGATTTACCCGCGTTCGGTGGGCCGACAATCGCGACTTCAAATCCTGATCGGATGCGTTCGGCGACAAAACTGCCAGCGATTTCATCTGACAATTGGGACCGCACACCAACCAGCAAATCCAGAACTTCCGGAGAAACATCGACAGGGACATCCTCATCAGCAAAATCGATGGTTGCCTCCAAAAGCGCTGCAGCACGTATCAGATCCCGCCGCCAGCCTTCAACACGGTCACCCAACGCGCCAGAAAAAACGCGCACCGCCTGCTTACGCTGCGCCTCGGTCTCAGCGTCAATGAGATCCGCCAAACCCTCAACCTGCGCCAAGTCCATTCTGCCGTTCGACAATGCGCGACGTGTGAACTCACCAGGCTCCGCCAACCGCGCGTTGGGGGCCGCAGACAGCTCCTCCAAAACCGCACTCACAACCGCCTGGCTTCCGTGCAAATGAAGTTCCACGACATCTTCGCCTGTGAAGCTGTTCGGCGCTTCAAAGACAAGGATCAGCGCATGATCGAGCACCTGCCCGTAGCGCTTTCGCAAGACACGGGTCGCGGCTGTCCGCGCCGGAGGCAGGGCTCCTGACAAATCTTGACCAATTTTAAGCGCATGCAGTCCGGATACGCGAATGATCGACACTCCGGCACGACCAGATGCCGTCGCCAGGGCAAATATCGTATCCATATATTAACCCACTGTTTTAAAACAATAAGTTACGTATTCATCGAATCGAAGAAGTCCGAATTTGTCTTCGTCTGTTTGAGCTTTGAAATCAGGAATTCAATCGCGTCGGTGGTACCCATCGGATTGAGAATACGCCGAAGTACGAAGGTCTTCTGCAGATCAACCTTATCAACCAGCAGATCTTCCTTCCGCGTTCCGGACTTCAGGATGTCCATCGCCGGGAACACGCGTTTGTCCGCTATCTTGCGATCCAGAACAATCTCCGAGTTGCCGGTGCCTTTGAACTCTTCGAAGATAACCTCATCCATCCGGCTGCCCGTATCAATCAACGCGGTTGCAATAATCGTGAGGGACCCGCCCTCCTCTATGTTCCGCGCCGCTCCGAAGAATCGTTTGGGGCGTTGCAGGGCGTTCGCATCCACACCACCGGTCAGAACCTTGCCGGATGATGGCACCACCGTATTGAATGCCCGACCCAGACGCGTAATGGAATCGAGCAGAATAACCACATCGCGCTTGTGCTCAACCAGTCGCTTGGCCTTCTCGATCACCATATCCGAGACCGCCACATGCCGCGTCGCCGGCTCGTCAAACGTGGAGGACACCACTTCGCCCTTCACCGAGCGTTGCATGTCCGTCACCTCTTCAGGTCGCTCATCGATCAGGAGCACGATCAGATAGCATTCAGGATGGTTGCGCTCGATCGAGTTGGCGATGTTCTGCAGAAGAACTGTCTTACCTGTCCGCGGAGGTGCGACAATCAAAGATCTCTGGCCTTTGCCGATGGGCGCCACAAGATCAATGATTCGCGAAGACCTGTCTTTGACGGTCGGATCGTCCGTTTCCATCGTCAGCCGTTCATCAGGATAAAGCGGCGTCAGGTTTTCGAAGGCGACCTTATGGCGTGCCTTCTCCGGATCTTCGAAGTTGATCTGTGTGACATCGAGCAACCCAAAGTACCGTTCATTGTCATCGGGTGCCTTGATGACGCCCTCGATGGTATCGCCCGTCCGAAGGGAGTATTTGCGGATCATCTCGGGCGAGACATAAATGTCATCGGGGCCCGGCAGGTAATTCGCTTCGGGTGATCGCAGAAATCCAAAGCCATCCTGAAGAACTTCGAGCACCCCATCACCGGAGATTTCCCAGCCCTCATCCGCCCGCTCTCGCAGGATCTGGAACATCATCTCACCTTTCCGCATGGTGGATGCGTTCTCGATTTCCAGATCTTCCGCCATCGACAAAAGATCTTTCGGGCTCTTCCGTTTGAGATCTGCGAGATTCAACGTTTCAAGCGCATCTGCCACGGTTGGCGTGTCACTCATATCTGTTGTCATGAAACTACCCATTCCCAGCCGAGGCGTCTCAGGCTGGCTTGTCTTTGATGATGTCAGGTCTGCGCCGACCCCGGACGGGGCGGTAAACAGGTCTTAGGCGGCTGCTGGTGCCGAGTCAATTGCTTCAGAAGCGAACCACAACCGACAAGACGATCAAAACCATCAGAAGTGTCGGCACTTCATTCATCATCCGGTAATGGCGGCCAGAAAGCTGATTGTCTGATCTCAGGAAATCCTTCCGGCGTAACCCAAGCCAATGGTGAAACCATGTCATGCCCAAGACACCGGCAGCTTTTGTCCAAGGCCAGACCTCAGCCCAACTGACGATCCCGGGTGTGAACACGAGGCAAAGACCCAGAACCCAGGTGGCGATCATCGCAGGGTTCATGATCACCCTCAGAAGTTTGAGTTCCATTGTCTGAAAAAGCTCGTGCGTTGCACCGTTTTGCCCGACCTGTTCGGCATGATAGACAAAGAGACGGGGCAAATAGAACAGCCCAGCCATCCAGGCGATGACCGCCATGATGTGGAACGCCTTTATCCATGGGTAAGCAAGCGCGAGAAGGTCTGACATTTCTGGTCTCCGATCCCTTCGCCTCTCTTATTCATTAATAAAGAAAGAGAAAAGGATGATGATTTGGTAGGTATCAGGCAATCTGTGGATTACGGTTTTTTGCTCAGACTTATCCGACTGGGGAAAACTCGCCGTACCGGCAGAATGAAATCCAAAATATGGTATATTTTATAACTATATCAGTATTTTAATGAGCATCTTGTATCGCAAATTTCGGGATAAGCTTGTGTGTAAAATGACCGCATTCGGCTTGTTCACACAGCTCGTGTTGTTCTTTTCCGCTGAGGGTCGGAGCGTGGATCTTATGACTTAATGCCCAGGATGTGTTCCTCTTGCGCCATCTCGCTGATTTCCCCAGAAGAACATATTAAGAAATCCTTACCACTGTTCACAGGCTTACCAACATGGCCCAACCGCTCATCTTGGCCTCCTCTTCAGACATCCGGGCCCGACTGTTGCGCAATGCTGGTGTCGAGGTGTCGGTCCAGCCCGCTCGGATCGATGAAGAGATGGTCCGCGATGCCATGCTTGCTGAACATGCCCCACCCCGGGATATCGCTGATATGTTGGCTGAACTGAAGGCCCGGAAAATCAGCGAGAAGTACCCCGATGCGCTTGTGCTCGGGTGTGATCAGGTGCTTGATCACGCAGGTCAACTCCTATCGAAACCAAGGTCTCCGGAAGAGGCGGAACAACAGCTGCATTCGATGCGAAATGACCGCCACATGCTCCTGTCGGCAGCTGTCATCTGCGAGGCGGGAAAACCGCTGTGGCGACATGTGGGACAAGTCCGACTGCGCATGCGCGATGCATCTGATGCCTACATCCGCGGATATGTCAGGCGGAACTGGGCCAGCATTCAGCATTCTGTCGGCGCATATAAGCTGGAAGAGGAAGGGATAAGGTTGTTTACCCGGATCGAAGGTGATTACTTCAACGTCCTGGGGCTGCCTCTGCTCGAGCTGTTGGCCTATCTGACGTTGCGAGGAGATCTGGAAGGATGAGCGGCACATCGGACGCCCCCGCAAAGATTCCGTTGGCAGGGGTCATTGGGTCCCCGATATCTCATTCGAAATCGCCACAGCTTCATCGCCACTGGTTGAACAAATATGGTGTCCGCGGTTTTTACGTCCCGATGGACGTGAGTGCGCGGGATCTCCGGGATGTTCTGATGACATTGCCGAAAGCCGGTTTCGTGGGCGTCAACATCACGATTCCGCACAAGGAGGCGGTGTTGGACATTGCAGATCTCGTGACCGATCGCGCCACGCTGATCGGGGCCGCCAACACGCTGATTTTCAGGAAAGATGGCAAGATTCATGCAGACAATACGGATGGTTATGGATTCATAGAAAACCTCCGAGCCGGTGCTCCGAACTGGCAACCGCAAACCGGCCCAGCGGCGCTTCTTGGCGCAGGTGGCGCGGCGCGTGCGGTGATCGCGTCACTCCTCGAAGCGGGCGTGCCTGAAATCATGGTCGCCAATCGTACCCGGGTCCGGGCGGAGAAACTGCAAGCTGACTTTGGAAACCGCATCACAGTGGTCGACTGGGTCCAAGCAGGCAACATCATGGAGGACGCCAGTCTGGTGGTGAACACGTCATCTTTGGGCATGGTGGGCAAACCCGATCTACGCGTTCCGCTGGACGGTCTGCAGAAAACGACGGTTGTGACCGATCTTGTCTACACGCCACTCAAGACCCGCTTGCTGGAGGTGGCGGAAGACCGAGGATGTCTCGCAGTGGACGGTCTCGGGATGCTTCTTCATCAAGCGGTTCCGGGGTTTGAGCGCTGGTTCGGCCCTCGACCGGATGTCGATCACGAGACACGGTCGGTGGTCTTGCGCTGATGTTTCGTTTGGGCCTCACCGGGTCGATTGGTATGGGCAAGTCAACGACTGCGCAGATGTTCGTCGATGAAGGTTGCGCCCTCTGGGATGCGGATGCAGCCGTCCATCGGCTTTACTCGAAAGGTGGTGCAGCGGTTGCCCCACTTGGCGCAGTCTATCCAGATGCCGTTCGGGGAGATGCCATTTGTCGCGATGCTTTGCGTCACATTGTGTCCAGTGAGACCGGCGCGCTCAAGACGGTTGAAGGCATTGTCCATCCTCTTGTCGTCGAAGACCGGCGCGCATTTTTGGCGAAGACGACTGCTGATATCGTCGTTTTGGACATTCCGCTCCTGTTCGAGACAGGGGGCGAGACCGACATGGATGCTGTTGCCTGCGTGTTCGTCTCGCCAGAGATCCAGGAGAAACGCGTTCTTGAGCGAGGCACGATGACCCAAGCACAGTTTCAAAACATCCGTGAAAATCAGATGCCAAACGACGAAAAATGCGCGCGCGCAGACTTTGTGATTGTCACAGACACGATTGAACATACCCTGGCACAGGTTCAGGATATTCTGAGGATGATCAGGGAGAGGATGTGCGATGCGTGAGGTTGTGCTCGATACCGAAACAACGGGGTTCGATCCGGAGACCGGAGACCGGATCGTGGAAATTGGTGCCGTCGAGCTTCAGGGTCATATCGCGACGGGCAAAACATACCATCAATATATAAATCCTGAGCGCAGCATGCCTGACGAAGCCTTCCAGGTGCATGGCCTGGGCGATGATTTCCTGCGGGACAAACCAAAGTTCGCGGAGGTCGGTAAGAGCTTCCTCGAATTCATAGGGGACGCAAAGCTGGTCATCCACAATGCAGCCTTTGACATCAAGTTCCTGAACGCGGAGCTGAAATGGATGGGGTTGCCGCAAATTCCATGGGACCAGGCAATCGATACATTGGAGATTGCACGGAAGCGTTTTCCGGGCTCTCCCGCGTCACTTGATGCGTTGTGCCGCAGGTTCAATATCGACAATTCCGAACGGACATTGCACGGGGCTTTGCTCGATAGCGAAATCCTGGCAGAGGTCTATCTGGAGCTCATTGGAGGCCGGCAGCCTGACTTTGGTTTGTCGACTGGCGCTGCGGACGCGTCCGGACCAGGCGGGACCGAGTGGACGCCCCGCCCGCGGCCGAAACCACTCAAACCGCGTTTGTCAGAACAGGAAGCCGCCGCCCACGCCGACTTTGTGGCCAAACTGGGCGACGACGCTTTGTGGTTGAAGAGCTAGCGGTTAAGCGTCCGCTTTTGGCGCGTCCTCAGCTTGACGCCGCGCGATTTCATTCCGGTACAGCGACAGGAAGTCGATGTTTTCCAGGTTTAGCGGCGGGAAACCACCGTCACGCGTCACATCGCTGACCACACGCCGCAGGAACGGGAAGATCATCCGCGGGCATTCGATCAGCAGGAAGGGATGAAGCTGATCTTCCGGGACGTTCTCGATCTGGAAAATACCAGCGTAGTCGATCTCGAGCACGAAGAGCGTCGAATCTCCGTCTTTCGCCTTTGATGTGACATTCAGCTTGATCGACGTCTCGAATTGGCCTTCGGTCGTGCGCTTTTTTGCATCCAGATTGACCTGGACCTGAACGTCCGGCGTCACATCAGCGGGAGCGCCTTTCTGGGCCATGATGTTCTCAAAAGACATATCGCGAATGAATTGGCCAAGAACCCGCATCTGGGGCGCTTTTTGTTGTGCTTCGGCTTCAGCCATGAGGCTCTCCTATCGTCAAAAACAAATCGGATGAGCCTTAACAGCTTGGACTGACCACCTCAATGGTCGGTCCACTTGGACGGTCGTTTGATCCGGTCGCGATCCTGCGTGACCTCGGAATATTCGCCGTCGATGATGTCATCGTCAGGATAGGACCGTCTTGGCTGTGGACCGGTTTGAAACGTCTGAACGTTCACACGGGCTCGAATCGCTTTGAAGACGAACACTCGCACTGCCGGAACGAGCAGAAAAAACCCGATGGCATCCGTGAAAAACCCCGGTGTCAGCAATAAAGCGCCGGAGAACAGGATCATCGCGCCATGTACCAGAGGTTCCGTCGGGTCTTTCAGATCGGAGAAGGAGGATTTGAGCTGGCTTATGGCCAGGATGCCCTGGTTTCGCACCAACCAGGTACCGGCAATGGCTGTGAGAACGACGGTGACAAGCGTCCATCCCAGCCCGATTGCGCCGCCAATTTGGATGAACAAGGTGATTTCAATCAAGGGCACCGCAAGAAATGCGATAAATAGCCACATTTTGAAGCTTCCTTTCCCGGGCCGTGGAGTGGACTTGCACAGACCTCCCACCTACATAAGAGGAAGACGAGCCCGTTTCCATGACTTACCCGGCATGAGGTCCCTATGAATTCGCCCCTGATACAGCTTTTGGTGCTGGCTGGCATCGCTGTTTTCCTGATCTTGCGTTTGAAGAACGTATTGGGGACGCGGGACGGGTTTGAGCAGCCCCCCTTGCCGAAGCCGCAAACGCGTTCTCGTTCCGGTCCGGAGTTCGAGGTGATCGAAGGCGGCCCCGATCTGGATATCGTCGATCATGTTGAAGAGGACAGTGATGCGGCAAAGGCTTTGGCGTCCATGAAACGGATCGAGCCGTCCTTCAACGTCACTGATTTCCTCGGCGGCGCGCGCAGCGCTTACGAGATGATTGTGATGGGCTACGAAAAGGGCGAGCTGTCGGAGATCCAGCCATTCTTGGCCGAAGACATCTACGAGTCCTTCGTTGATGGGATTGCCGCACGAGAGGATCAGGGGCTGACTGTCGAGTCGAACTTCATCGGCGTGCGAGAGTTGAAGTTGATGGATGCGACCTTCGATGACGATACCCAGGAAGCTGAGCTTACAATCCGGTTCGTTGCAGAACTGACATCGGTGCTTCGCGACGCCGAGGGCGAAATTGTCGATGGCGATCCCAAGGAAATCAAGCGCCAAAAAGACACGTGGTCCTTTGCGCGTACCATGGGATCGGACGATCCGAATTGGCTGCTAGTGTCCACAGACGCGTGAGATCCGCGATTGCGGCGGGTCTCTTGTTTGGTCTTCTGGGCATGCCGGGACCAGGTGAAAGTGAGACCCGGGTGGAGGTTCTGTCCTTCGCGGATTTGGAGGGCTGGCAGGAAGATGATCACGCCGCGGCCTTCAAGACCTTCCGAAACACCTGCCAAGACATGGACGATCCAGATTGGCGCGCCGTCTGTGCCTATGCCACTTCGAATCCCGAGCCCAAGGCATTTTTTGAACTCCTCTTTCGTCCCGTTCTGATCGAGGACACGGAGCAGGCGCTTTTCACCGGGTATTTTGAGCCGGAGTTGAATGGCGCGCGAGAGCGCACAGGGCGCTACCGCTACCCGCTCTACAGCATGCCGCCCGAAGTGAAAAACACCGATATCTGGTACTCGAGGCGCCAAATCCTTGATGGGGGCTTGCTTGAAGGCCGAGGTCTCGAAATCGCCTGGGTGGATGATCCGGTTGAGCTGTTCTTCCTGCAAATCCAGGGGTCCGGTCGGGTCACCTTGCCTGATGGCAGCAAACTGCGCGTGGGCTATGCGGGAGCCAACGGGCATACCTATCGCTCCATTGGGGCTGAACTGGTGCGTCGCGGAACCTACCAACCGCATCAGGTCAGCGCAGATGTGATCAAGAACTGGGTACGCCGGAACCCGGAGGCGGGTCGAGAACTGCTGTTTCACAATCCGTCCTATGTGTTCTTTCGCGAAGTGAGCGACGTGCCTGCCGACAAGGGGCCGCTTGGCGCTATGAACCGTTCGGTCACGCCTATGCGGACACTCGCTGTTGACCCGGCCTTTGTTCCGCTCGGGGCGCCGGTTTGGCTTGAAAAGGATGGGCAGAATCCGCTGCGTCAATTGATGGTGGCACAAGACACCGGGTCTGCAATCAAGGGCGCACAGCGCGCGGATATCTTCTTTGGTACGGGTGACGCGGCTGGTCGTGCGGCTGGAAAACTCAAAGATCCAGGACGTATGGTTGTTCTGCTGCCGATCCAGCGCGCCTATGCAATGGCCCCGGACAGTACGTTGTGACACGACGCAAGCTCTCGGACGAGGAGAAGGCGCTGTGGAAAAGGGTCGCGGACCGAACAACAGCCCTGAAGGAACGCGAAACCTTTGATCCCAACACTTTTGCGCCACAGCCCAAAAATTCAGAAGCGAAGCCAAAGCCTGACTATTTGAAACTCAACCAGACATTTCCACCAAAGCCCGAACCGCGGAAAACCAGCTTTGATCTGGTGCCGTCTCTGCCTGACCGCCTGAACAGCGCGTCTGTCCAGATGGACAAGAAGACCTTCGGAAAGATGAAACGAGGCAAACTCAAGCCGGAAGGTCGGATTGATCTACACGGGATGACTCTGGATAGGGCTCATGGCGTATTGGTGAAATTCATCCTCTCTGCGCATCAATCCGGTAAGCGTCTGGTCCTTGTGATCACGGGGAAAGGTAAAAATCGCGATGAGGGCGGCCCGATCCCTGTGCGCCACGGCGTCCTGCGGCACCAAGTCCCGCAGTGGCTTTCTGCACCGCCCCTCTCCGCGGTGGTCATGCAAGTCAGTCAGGCACACCTGAGCCATGGAGGTGGCGGTGCATATTATGTCTACCTCAGGCGGGTGCGTTAGGCAGATCGCGGTGATAGCGGAGCGTTCCAAGACAAGCCAGCAGCGCACCACAGAGATAGAAGAGAGAGATTGGAACCATCTGTCTTGGAAAATCGATGCCGTAGTCGATAAGAAAACCCGTCAGTCCGGGGCCGATAGCGGAGCCAAAAACCATCAGCGCCGCCGCTGCCGACTTGATCGACCCAAGATGTCGTGTGCCATAAAAGGTTGCCCAAAAAGCTGCCGTCGCCGTGCTTTGAATCCCCTGCCCGACACCGAAAATCACCAGGCCTAACCCGGCGACAGGGATCGTTTCGGCGACGGCCAGAACTGCGAAGGCGATGGCAAAAGGGATCATCTGAAACGGCACCACCCATTTCACCCCGAAACGATCGACCGCCCAACCGGCGACAACGGTGAAGGCAATCGCCGACATCGTATAAATCGGGAGAAGTGCGACAAAGGAGACAAGGCTCCAGCCCTTCACCTCCGTCAGGTGAACCTGCTGGAAAAAGAGCGCCGTGCCCCACGCGGCCGGTCCGATCATGGCAGGGATGAACAGATAGAAGAGCGGATGACGCAGCATGTCGGAGCGGCTCCAATGCCGCCCTTTCATGCCCAGGCTATGACTGCTCTCCGCCATGGATTGCGGGGTCCGCTCTTGTCTGAGCAAGCGCTGTATGATCGGTATCGTGGTGATGATCAGAAGTGCGGCGATGGCCCAAAGCATCCGCCAGTCCAACAGTGCCAGAAGAGCGACGAAGCTCACCGGTAAAACCGCCTGTCCGGCGGAAAATCCCATCGCCGCCAGCGAGATTGCGCGTCCTCGAGCGGCGATGAACCATCGCGCCATCGCCACGTAGGCGATCTGGGACATCATGCCCTGACCCAGGAACCGCAACGCAAAGACGACGAGGGCCAGTAGGAGTGACCCGCCCACCGTCGTCATCCCGAGACATGCCACAGCCAGCAGGACCATGATCCAAAGCGAGAGGGATCGCACCCGAAAGCTGTCGCACAGTGCTCCGGCCCAGATCATTGCGACGGCGGAGGCACTTGTGCTGAGCGTATAGAGCATGCCCCACTGGCCATCCGTGAGGTCGAATGCGCGCATGATGTCGCCGGCAAAAATACCGATGAAAAAGGTCTGTCCGTAGGACGAGGTGAACGACAGCAGAAAACCCGCCAGCAGAAACAGCCGGTTGTCGATCAGGAAGCGGATGTAGCCCATCCGCTTGATGTCGCAGGCCCTTGAGCGGAAGGAAAGCGCTAAAGCACGTAGCGGCTGAGATCGGTGGATTTGGTCAGCTCGCCGAGGTTTTTCTCGACAAAGGCGGCATCCACGGTGACCGTATCGCCTGCTTGATCCGGGGCGTTGAAGGACAACTCCTCAAAGACACGTTCCATCACGGTATAGAGCCTGCGCGCGCCGATGTTCTCAACCGACTGATTCACATCCGCCGCGATCTTGGCCAGCGCCGCGATACCTTCGGGCTCGAAGGTCACGGTGACCTCTTCGGTGCCCATAAGCGCGGTGTATTGCAGGGTGAGCGCATTGTCGGTCTCCGTCAGGATGCGCACGAAATCCTCTTCGGTCAGCGCCCGCAGCTCCACCCGGATGGGCAGACGGCCTTGCAACTCCGGCAGCAGGTCCGAGGGTTTCGCGATGTGGAAGGCGCCGGACGCGATAAACAGCACATGGTCTGTTTTCACCGGCCCGTGTTTGGTGCTGACGGTCGTGCCTTCGATCAGCGGCAGCAGGTCGCGCTGCACCCCCTCGCGGCTGACGTCACCACCACGCGCGTCGGAGCGGGTGCAAACCTTGTCGATCTCATCGAGGAACACGATCCCGTTCTGCTCAACCGCCTCAATCGCGGCCTTGGTCACGGTCTCGTCGTCGAGCAGCTTGTCGGCTTCCTCGCCAATCAGCACGTCATAGCTCTCCGCGACTGACAGCCGTTTGCGGGTGGTGCGCCCGCCCATGGCCTTGCCGAAGATATCCCCGAGGTTGAGCATGTTCATACCTCCCGGCTGGCCAGGAATGTCCATCATCGGGAAGGGGTTCGAGGTGTCCGCGACGTCCAGGTCGATCATCTGATCGTCGAGCTCGCCTGCCTTGAGCTTCTTGCGGAACATCTCGCGCGTGCCTTCCCGTGCGTCCGTCCCGGCAATGGCGTCGATCACCCGCTCTTCAGCGGCGCGTTGGGCGTTGGCCTTCACGTCCTCGCGCATGTGTTCGCGGGTCATGACGATGGCGCTGTCCACCAGATCGCGGATGATCTGTTCGACGTCGCGGCCGACGTAGCCGACTTCAGTGAATTTCGTGGCCTCCACCTTCAGGAACGGTGCGCGGGCGAGTTTGGCAAGACGGCGGCTGATCTCGGTCTTGCCGACGCCGGTGGGGCCGATCATCAGGATGTTTTTGGGGTAGACCTCGTCGCGGAGATCATCGCCCAACTGCTTGCGCCGCCAGCGGTTGCGCAGCGCCACGGCCACCGCGCGCTTGGCGTCCTTCTGCCCGATGATAAAGCGGTCGAGTTCGGAGACGATCTCGCGGGGGGTCAGGTCGGTCATGGGTCAGGCCTTTGTCATATGAGAGGGCGGCAGCCGGTGCAGCGGGACAAACCCCGGCAGCAGCGCCAGCAGGCGCGCGCGGATTTTCTCCCACCGCGCGCCGAGGAAGAGCAGCACGACACCGAGGAAGAACACGGTGAAAACAGCGCCATCCCCTTCAAAGATCGTGGCAGTCAGGATCACGGTGTAGCCGATGGCGGCAATCAGAAAGGATCGACGGTCGATGATGATGGCGACGAGGGCAAACAGGGTCAGGACCGCAACCAGCGTCATGTTAGACCAGCCTTCCTCGCGGTCGAGCAGGGTCAGTGCAATGGTATTAACCAGCGCCGGGGCTGCCACCACATGCAGCCAGAATCCATTGGCGGCGCGGCGGGTAACGCGGTGCGGGTCGGACATGTCGAATGCCATTGCGACGCCAAACACCACGAGCCCAAGGGCCAGGGTGATCCAGGCGAAAGGTCCGCCAGCGGACAAGAGGAAAAGCTGTTCCAGAGACTGCGGTGACCCGCTGCTGTTGCCTGCGATCAGGATTGCAACGCCAAACGCACCGAGCGCGATGAGGGCCAAAGCAAACGGCACGCGGAAGCGGTACCAGAAAGCAAAAAGTGCGAGTGTCGCCAGGGCGAGAGGCAGCGGCAGGCTGCTGTTGTTGCCTTGCGCGACCATGAAAAGTTCGGAAAACGCACCGGCAAGGCCGTAGGCCGCATTCACCGCGAAAAGCACCGCCAGCGCGATGGCGGGTGCAACCATCCGGCGGCGGCGGATGAAGTACTCCGACAGCGCCCAGAGTACGGCCGCCCCCGCGACGCTGGAATAGATCAGCGTGTCGCGCAGGCGGATCGGGTCATCCGCGATCCAGAAGGTGACGATGCCGATCCAGCCCATGGCGAGGATTGCCAGACCCACGACAATGAAAATCTCGTTGAAGCCGCGAAAGAGCTCGAAGGGTTCGTCGCCGGGCGCGAGGTTCTCTCGGGCGCCGCTGCGGCTGTGCGCGAGGCTGACCAGTGCGGCGGCCTGTGCCTCGGTCACGATACCGGCGCTGACCGAAGCGCGGAGATCGTCTCGGTCGATCATGCGGAGATCGTCTCGATGGTCAGGTTTCCGTTGGTGTAGACGCAGATGTCTGCCGCGATGGCCATGGCATCCCGGGCCACAGCTTCGGCTGTGCGCTCACTGCTCATCATGCCGCGCGCAGCAGCCAGTGCAAAGTTTCCACCCGATCCGATGGCAGCCACATCATGTTCCGGTTCCAATACATCGCCGGCGCCTGTGATCACCAACAGGTCCTTTCCATCGGACACGATCAGCATCGCTTCAAGCTTCTGCAGATACTTGTCGGTGCGCCAGTCCTTGGCCAATTCGACACTGGCACGGGCCAACTGACCCGGTGTCGCTTCCAGCTTTGCTTCCAGCCGTTCAAGAAGTGTGAACGCATCGGCAGTGGAGCCTGCAAATCCCGCCACGACGTCGAACCCACCTGGGCTCAACCGCCGCACTTTACGCGCGGTGCCCTTGATGACGGTTTGACCCAATGACACCTGTCCGTCGCCGGCGATCACAACTTCACCGGCCTTCTTTACCCCGATGATCGTGGTCCCGTGCCATCCGGGAAATTCGTCCTGCGCCATATGGGCCTCCTTTGTCGTGCTGCTCTATATGGCGCGGTGTTTTGAGGCGTACAAGGGCCGGTTCCGGGCCTGCGTTTGGAAACAACAAAGGGCGCCTGAACCAGACGCCCCTTTAGACTTCCTGTCAGGCCTGGGTCAGATCGACTCTTCAATCCAGCTTTGAAGGGCTGCCTTTGGTTTGGCGCCCGCCATATTCGAGACGACCTGCCCGTCCTTGAAGATGAACAAAGCTGGAATTCCGCGCACGCCCATCTGAGCAGGTGAATTCGGATTTTCATCGACGTTGACCTTCACGATCTTCACCCGTCCGTCCATCTCGGTGGACAACTCTTCCAGCGAAGGGCCGATCTGCTTGCAGGGGCCACACCACTCTGCCCAGAAGTCGACCACAACAGGGATGTCAGAGTTCTTTACTTCGGACTCGAAAGTTGCGTCGGTTACAGCAAGGGTGGCCATGGTGCTCTCCTGACAGGCTATGCTTGGGCGACGAACCTAGGAAGCCGTGGGGGCGTCGTCAAGATGTTGCGTGCTTTCTAACGCCCGTGTCACGATTTCGTCCGGGAGCATCATCAGTCTTTGTGTGCGCGTCCACAAAATACCGGTCTCGATCCGGCGGTTCGGATAGATCTGAGACAGTGCATGTGAATAGGCGCCCATTTGGCGCAGAAGCCCGTGCGGACAGAGGTCCGGTGCGTCCGGAACGCTGCGATTGGTCTTGAAATCGACGGCAAGAACCCGGTCTGCTCCGACGACAAGGCGGTCTATCACACCGGACAGCCGCACCCCTCCCCAAGGGGCGGAAACAGGGACTTCTGCCAAGGCGCCTTGTGTAAAAATCGGCCCCAGCTCGGCCGCTTGAAGCACCGCCTTCGCCTCAGCCCATGCTTCTGTGTGATCCGATGTGTCCGGATCCGCCATCCGCAATGCGGTTGCAATGTCTTCCCACGCACCGGGTGCTGCCGCGCTCATCACCTCGAGATAGCGATGCAGCAGCGTTCCATAGGCTTTCGCCGCTGCCTCATCGCGACCGGTTTCGCCCGGCAAAGCCTTTGCACCGCCCAAGTCAGACGGCGATACTGTCTCAATGGGTGGTGGAGGTGCTGGCGCAGCCCGCGAAAACAGCGCATCAAGCTCGGGCTGATGAGCGTCCCCCGACCGGTGCTGAACCTCTGGAAGCGCATCCCAGTCTTCTTGTGAATGGCGCCTGATCTGCAGCCCCTGAAATTCGATGTCTTTCGGCTGCATCGAAGAAAGAGCGGAGTCGACGATTTGATAAAGACTGTCGTTCTGCCGCGACAGCTCTCCTCCTGCCGCGACGATCAACCATTTCTCTGCCCGTGTCAGAGCCACATACAGCAATCGCATGCGCTCTTCGAACTGCGCCGCTTTCATCTCGCTGATGCGATCTGACATGCGTCTTGGCATGTCAGCGGCGTTGGTTTTCCAAAGCGGTTGGCCTTCTAAGGTGATGATCTCGTCCCTTATGGTGATCTCCCGCTTGCCCATGTCCGGCAGGATCACGATCGGAGCTTCAAGACCCTTGGCACCGTGAATGGTCATCACGCGGATCTGGTCCGTCGCACTGTCGATCTGCCGCTTGATTTCCAGATCGTCGGTTTCCATCCATACGAGGAACCCTGTCAGGCTGGGGATCGCGTTACGCTCGTAGGCCAATGCCTGGCTCAACAGTGCGTTGATGCCATCTTCGGCCTCGCGACCCAATCGTGCCAACAGGCGTCTGCGTCCTTGGTGGCGCGTCAGAACGCGTTCGATCAGATCGTAGGGGCGCAGAAAATCGACGTTCGAGCGTAAATCGTTCAAAACCGATAGGGTTTCGCCATGGGTTTCCTGCTGACGCCGCAGAGCCTGCCACAGATGCTCTTCATTGCGGCCGTGCGCCAAGTCGAAGAGCTGCTTCTCGCTCCACCCGAAAAGCGGTGATCGCAGCGCGGTGGCCAGCGACAGACTGTCCTCCGCGACGGCGAGGAAGGACAGCAAAGCCGCAAGATCGCGCACGGCGAGCTCGCCGCCAACCTTCAACCGATCAGCGCCCGCGATGGGCAGGTCATAGGTTTTGCATGCCCGGATGATCTCGGCAAAGAGTTGTGACCGCCGCTGCACAAGGATGAGAAAGTCACCAGGCCTGACGCGGCGCTTCGCATGGCCATTCGTGACATCGACAGGAACCGTCACACCGGTGTCGATCATCTTTTTGATTTGATCCGCAATCTGGCTCGCCAGGATCACCGTATGGTGCCTCGCGCCGCGCCGATCCAGTGGTTCGTACCACTTCCGATCATCGCTCTCATCCTGCTTCTCGATCACCGGCCAGATATCGACGCGACCGGGCAGTGCTGTCTTGAAGGCGTCGTGACGAACCTCATCGCCAAAGCCAGGGTGGCGCTCGCCTCCGAAGGTGGCATCCACAACGTCCAGCACCGCGGGCGACGAGCGGAACGAATAGGCGAGCGTCAGGCTTTGAAATCGTTGCCCCGCCGCCTCCATCTTGCCTTTGAATTCCGCGTGCATCCGGTCGAATTCGCGCGGATCAGCGCCCTGGAAGGAATAGATCGACTGTTTCTTGTCACCGACCACGAACAGCGTCCGTGTCACGTCCTTGCGCGCGCCCTCTCCACTCGAGAACTCAGCGGCCAAATTTCGGATCACATCCCATTGTGCGGGGCTCGTGTCTTGTGCCTCGTCCACCAGGATGTGGTCGATGCCGCCATCAATCCGAAAGAGGACCCAGGCCGCGACGAGCGGGTCTGTCAGCAAATCCCGTGCCTTGAAGATCAGGTCGTCGAAGTCCAGCCAGCCGCGCAACAGCTTCTGATCTTCGTAGAGTGCAATGAATCGCGTTGCGAAGGCATGCAACGCAGCGCTCTTGCGGGCAGCCAGGAGCGCGAGCCGAGCCTCTCGCGCATCCGCGACACGCTGCATAAATGCGTCGAGCGCTGGCATATGCGCCCCCAAAACCGCTTGAGTCGCTTTCGTTGGGAAGCTTCCGATCTTCGCCGCGAATGGCACTTTGGCGGTAGGTCCTGTCAAGAAAACAGTCTCTAATTGGGGTAGTTTTTCAAATTTGACCGGTCTAAGTGCGGCAAGCTTGACGGCCGCCTTGCCATCGTTTCCACCCTTTTCGCGCATCGCAGGCAGCAGTGCTGCGATCAGTTCGTCTTCGCCACCCAGAAAGACACGGGCAGCGATCTGCTCCTCGGAAAGATCAGTGGGCTGTCCGAACAGGCCAAGAAAATCGCCAAGTTCCATCGGTCGTTCAAACCGGTCACGATGCTGAACGACCATTCGCGTGAGGTTTTCAAAATCCTCGCCGGTGTAGTGTCTGGTCAGCGCCTCGATCAGCGGAGCCCCCGGCCCCTCGGCCATCTGATCCACGATTTCAGCGCGCAACAGGTCGGATGCGCGATCTTCGATTTCGGTGAACTGCGGGCTGACACGTGCCTCGAGAGGAAATCGCCGCAGAAGTGCCGCACAAAACGAATGGATGGTCTGGATCTTCAGCCCGCCCGGGGTCTCGATTGCGCGGGCAAAGAGCGTGCGCGCCTCACGCAAACGCGTGGCGTCTATCTCACCATCGACGCCAAGCTCTTGCAGCGCGGCCTGGAGTTTCGCCCCGGGCAGCATCGCCCAGGCGCCCAACCGTCGAAACAACCTGTTCTGCATCTCCGAGGCGGCGGCCTTGGTGTATGTCAGACAAAGAATGTGCTGCGGTTCAACGCCATCCAGCAACAATCGTGCAACCCGATCCGTCAACACGCGGGTCTTGCCGGACCCTGCATTTGCGGTCAGCCATGTCGATGCGTCGGGTCGCGCTGCACGAACCTGCGCTTCGGTTGCCGCATCTCTGGGTGTCACGATAAATCCTCCGCGACCGGATCGTCGGTCACGTCCCATTCACCGAAGCGCGCCAGTTGATCGTAGTCGCCGTCGATCCGGTCTTGCAGCATCATGCGACGCGATGTGAATCCCTGATCAGGATCCAGATAGGCTTCGATCAGGCTTCGCAGATTGACCAGAACCTCGGCCGGGGGCTCGGTGTCCAATGGTGCCTCCACTTCGGCAGGATCCGCGCCCAGTCCGATAAATAGCGCCAAAGCGACCTGACCGATGCCCAGTTCGGGGAACGCACCCTGCTCGATCATCGCTGCCTCGATCAGGAGCTGTTTGTCGAAGGTCGCCTGCTGTCGGGCCGTCGGCGGCTTTCCCGTCTTGTAGTCGTAAAGCAGGAACGCCCCATCATCGCGCCGGTCGATCCGGTCCGCACGCGCAGTGAGTGTGACGCCGAGATCGGGCCAGGTCAGCTGCCCTTTGGCCTGATTTTCAAACGCAACCGGCGTTGCGATGCGCTGGCGCTGCTGTTCGCGCTCGACAAACCAATCGGCGATCTTCTCGATCCGCGCCAGCCAGATCGCCCGCGCAGCAGGCCATGGAACCTGTCGCTCCATCTGCGCGCGTGCGACGCTCATCAGATGCCCGGCAGTGAGCCGCTCCGGATCTGTCTGGGTGTCGCGCACAAAGGTTTCGAGGATGTCATGTGCCAGGGTACCTCGCATCAGCGCATCCGGGCTCTGAGCCAGTGGGCCAAGCTGCACCAGTTTGAGCACGTGTTTGGCGTAGATCGCATAGGGGTCACGGATCAGCCGTTTGATTTCCGTCACCGAAAGTTTTTGCGGACGTGAAGCCCGTGGCGGTTTCGGTGAGGGGCGATGGGCCGGATCGACGGGAACAATAGCCTCAAAGGCGGCAACCTTGGCCAGCCATGTCTCCCCTCGCAGGATCATGGCACGCAGCGCATCCGGCCCACCCTGATCCTGCAGACCGTCCAGCAGGTTGCATAACCGGTTGACCCACCGCGACACGACGGTTTCCGCGTCATCCGAGCGGACGGAGCGCGTCAGCCAAACGTCTTTGGCGCCGATCGCCTGCTGGTAGTCATGCGCCGACAAACCGATGCGACGTTCCGGCAAAAGCAGCCCCGCCTGATGGCGAAGGGCTCGGTTCAGCCAAGGATCGGGTTTGGGTGCTTCGGGCCAGGTGCCGTCGTTGAGCCCGGCAAGGATCACCAGATCGGCACCCTGAACCCGTGCCTCCAGCGTGCCCCAGATCATGATGTCCGGATGCGGTGCGTCCCGGTCGCGCACCTCCTCATCGGACAGCAGTGCATTCACCAGATCACTATAGTCGGCGGCGGTCATGGTCGTCCCCAATTCAGCGTGATCCGCGAGAGTCTGCATCACCTGCAGGGCCTTCTGACCGGCCTTTTTTTGCCACAGCTCACCAGAATCGGTTGCATCTATGCCGCCCGCGATCCGTTCGGCCAGGTGCATGTGGCTGGCCACCCAATCCTGCAGCGGCCTTTGTCGCCCTTGTGCCTTGTCGGTAAAGGTTTCCCCGACCCAGTCGGACCAAGCCATCAGGGCCCTTTGCTGGTCGTCGGACTTCACCGTGCGATCAAGCAGCCTCAGGAGCCCGGCTGCGTCCGGGTAAGGCAGCCCATGTTGTCGGATTTCCAGCTCAAGCCGCTGGGTATTCAGCACATGTGGTCCACGCGCACGGCCGCTGTGGGTGAGCGGGTGTTTGAGCAGGGTCAGCAGTGCTTCAGCATCCAAACGCTTTTCGAACAACCGGGCGACATGCCGCAAGAACCGACCTGGCGGAGAGAGATGCAGCGGGGTGCCTGCAGAATCGTCTGGCAATACATCCCACTGATCGAGTGCCGCCGTCACTTGCCGTGTCAGAACGCGATCTGGCGTGATCAGCGCCGCCGTCTCGCCCAATTCTGCAGCCTGTCGCAAACGCATAGCAATGGCGAGCGCCTCGTCGCGAGGCGTCGGTGCCTCAAGCATGGTGATGCCAGATGTGGCGCCTTCAATATCTTCCAGATGTACCCCTTCGGTCAGCCAGGCATCGGTGACCGGCGCTGGCCTTAGAGAGAGTGACACCAGCGCGTTACGCGCAGCGGACGGTGGCGGTTGGTCGTGCCAAGGCCGGACATCCCGCCGGGACAGATCCAGCGCCCCCATCAGCCTATGGAAGCGGTACTGCGGATGATCTTCAGACAGCAGCGCATCGTCCAACTGTGACCAGACCCGTGTCGGCATTTCGAAGTCAAACCCGGGCAGGATCAGCGCTCCTTGCGGCAGCCTGGCCACAGCCTTCATCAACATCATCGTGGTTCCGCGGGACCCTGTGGAGCCCGCGATCAGGATTGGATCCTGTGGAGGTTGGTCGGCCCATCTTCTTGCCAGTGCGCTGACCAAGGCGCGTTGCCGTCCTTCTTGGTCCAGCGTCGTATCGCCTTGATCGAGATAGGTTTGCGCAATGCGAATGAACTGCAGTGCCCTCTGCCAGTGACCGGATTGGTCTGTCACGTCCAGCTGCGCAATGGTCTCGGCGGTGACCCCTTCGCCCTGCATTTCGTCGATCAAGCCGGCCAGGCTGTCCGTCAAATCATAGAGAGAGGACTGTGGCGCGAGATCTCTTTCCTGAGCCAGCAGGCTAGCGACGAGCGCACTGAGCTCGAGGCGGCGGCGCAGGGGAGAAATCGCTGGAGAAACCGCGAGGCTCGGGTCTATCTGATCAAGATCGGTGATCAGCCGCAGCCGTGGCAGTACCCGGGCAGGACCGTCATCAAACAGCGCGCGCAGCCGCCGTTGCATCCTGCGGGTGTTCACGACGAGCTGAACCCGCGCCATGGCCTCGGGTGGTTGGTCTGCCATACGCGCGATCAGCCCGTCGACGAGCGCCCTTGGGAAGTCAACGCCTGGGGCGATCCCGAAAAGCCGTGGATGTTCCCCGTCTTCAAACATCCTCGGCCGCCAACAACGCTTCGGCGACGGCAATGCCCGCCGGATGTCCCACATCGCACCACTGACCGGGATAGCTCAGGCCGAACACGCGACGGTGCGCCAGCATCAGATCCCATATAAGGTTGAGCGAAAAGGTCGTTGCCTCGATCTCGGAGAGCCGTTCGGTCTTGATGATCTGCACGCCGCCGTAAACATGGCCCTGGCCCCGGTTCAAACGCCCGTCCGCGTCGATGTCAAAGTCGCCTGTCCCGTCGTAGGCATGGCTGTGCTCCAGCGGGATGCAGATCAGTAGCGCGTCCATCACCTCGGGTCGCCAGGCGTCGTGCAAGAGCTCTATCGGACTGGGCCCTTTCCAGACAGCATCGGTGTTCAGCGTGAACACGGGGCCATTGCCTAAGTGCGGCAACGCATTGCGTAACCCCCCACCGGTGTCCAGAATCTCGGGACTTTCCAGCACCGTTTTGACACCCCGTGCATCCAAATGCTGCTGGAGCATCTTCGGCTTGTAGTGCAAATTGGCGATGATCTGGTCGCGTGGAATACTCCTTGTCTGGTCCAGTGCATGATCGACCAGTGGTCGCCCGGCGACCTCGACCATTGGCTTTGGCCGATCATTCGTCAAAGGACGCATACGCGCCCCGAAGCCCGCCGCAAAGAGCATCACAAATTCGGGCAGGTCGCGCATTTCACCCTCAATTTTTCCAGAACATCATGTGTCGGCGGCGGCAAAGAGCCCTCGACCACCGCCGCAACAGACGACAGCGCCGGATGCTTTAAATTGGTTTGAGCATGACCCCAGACGCGCGGAATGAGATCGACGTAGTGAGCTTTGCCGTTGCGCAAACACAGCCGGGTCAAGACACCCAGGATGCGCAAGTTGCGTTGCGCTCCCCATGCCGCATAGGCGGTTGAGAACTCGGCCAAATCGCGCGGCATCTTCTTCAAAAACCGCGCGATCATCTGTCGTTCGGTTTCCGGGCGAAGATCGCGACGCGCATCTTGCAATACAGAAACGAGGTCATAGGCGGGATGACCCAGCATCGCGTCCTGGAAGTCAAGCAACCCGACCCGGGCGGACCCCTCTCGATCCGGCAGCCACAGAAGATTCTCCGCGTGATAGTCTCTCTGCATCAACACGCGCGCCTCCCCGTCGAAGGGGGCCAGAACGGACTTGATCCCGGCAAGACAATCGGCCTTTGCCGCAGCATCAACGGATCCGGCAACCGCTAGCTGGTACCAATCAAAGGCCGGAGCCGTGAGCGCGGCGGCGCTCGCGGAGTCGTAACTGGTCAAATCGGGCGGCGACTTCTGGTATACATGCACCAGAGTGTCGATTGCTGCGGAATAGAGACTGTTTTCAAGATGCGGCTTTTGCTCGAGGACCCGCGCAAATAGCGCATCGCCCAGATCTTCCAGCAACAAAAAGCCGTCGATTTGGTCCTGCGCAAAGATGTCCGGCGCACTGAGGCCAATCTCGCCCAGATGCTGCGCGATCCGAACGAATGGACCGATCTTTTCACCTTTGTCCGGTGGTGCGTCCATCAACACTGCACGCGTGCCGTCGGGCTTGATCAGCCGGTCGTAGCGGCGGTTCGAGGCGTCACCCGCAAGCGGTGTACGATCCGCGTCAGCCCACCCGGCTTGCTGAATGAAATCCCGCAGCTTGTGCGCGCGTTCTGTCATGCCGCTGCCGCCCTGACCTTTTTAACCCAGAGCGGCGCGCGCCAACCGATCTCAAGCACTCGGCTGTGTTCGGTGTTTCCATTCGTCAGTTCGATCTCCAGCGCCTCCTTCGGACGCAAGGGCCCGAGGCGATCCGGCCATTCCACAAGGCAGATCGCATGATCGAAGGCCTCGATGAGGCCCAGCTCCTCGATCTCTTCATCTGTTGAGATGCGGTAGAGGTCGCTGTGCCAAAGCGGCCCCTTTCGGGTTTCATAGGTCTGAACGATAGTGAATGTCGGGGAGGGAATATCTTCAGGTTCGCGCAAAAGCGATTGAATGAGATGGCGTGCGAAATGGGTCTTCCCCGCACCCACCGGACCGCTCAGCAGGACCGTATCGCCGGGTTGAAGCTGTGCGCCCAGAGCGACGGCAAATGCCGCGGTCGCTTCACCAGTTGCCATGTGGAGTGAGAATTCGCCCAGGCCCATGCTCCCATGCTTACCGCGCCGGAGAGCCGCCGCAAGAGGGAATGGAGCGTCAGGCCGTCCGCCGCATGCGATCGGGTGAATTCGGAGCGCTATTCTTTGCGTCTTCGCGAACAAAGCGGATGACGGTCGCGCCCGAGGCGATCCGAGAAACTGTGCAGGCCAGGACCGATCCGGTATTCAGCGTTGCAGGCATATCCCAACTTGTCCGCTCACCGTAGCCGCGCACGAAGTCGGTGAGAGCGGCCCAGCGCGCGCCCGGTTTGCACTGGCGCTTCCACTCCTGAACTGAATCCGCGATGGTGACATCCACGAAGGAATTGCTCGGGTCGAGCCCCCAAAGTTCGCGATATGCCAAATTGCAGAAGGTCAGAACACCCGTGGACGAGAAGACCACCAGCGCTTCATCAAAGGTGTCCATCAGCGATTGGCCAAGCTCCAGCTCCGCCCTGAAGTTTCGGGTTAAAGACACTTCGGCGCTGATGTCCTCGATCAGGAACGCAATTGCTCCGTCCGGGTGGGGTCGGCCCCGGACGCGGTAGGTTTGCCCGGTCTCCAGCGTCCAGGTTTCCTGATACCGCCCGTCCGTGGCCGCCGCGATAACCTCCGAGATTTCCTGGCGCCAGGAGTGGTAGTTCTTGGGCTCCGGCATCCGGCGATTTTCCCGCATCCGGTCGAAGAAGGACAGCAATGTCGGTCGTCCGCTTAGGAAGTCGGCAGGCAGATCGGTGAGGTCGATCAGCGCCGGATTGAAGAGGGCCAGCTGACCATTCCGGTCAAAAATCGCGAGGCCGATCGACAGCTGTGCGAAGGTCTTGGCCAGCGTCTGGACGAAATTGCGCTGGGCGACCTCGGATTTCACCACCGCGTTTACGTCCACCGCATGGAAGATTGTGATGTCACCCACCGTGACCGCATTGACGTCATACCAGTCTTTCTTGCCATCAATAGCAGATTTGGTTGAGACCCGCTGACGTCCGGTCTTTTCGTTCAGGGTATCGGCTACTTCGAACACCGGGCTTGTGGGTTGTGGCGCGGTGTTATGCAGGCGTGTGTAGAGGTCCTCATAAGCTGCGTTGTGCCAGGTCACCTTACCGGCGGAGTCCACTTGCCACACCGCATGGGGCGTCGTGTCGCTGGCGCGCCGCAGGTCGGCCAATTCGCGATGCAACGCGCGCAGCTTCTGTGACTGTGCCGCGTTGATCATCCGGTCGTCATCCATATGGATTTGCGTGAACTGACCCCGACTCGTCAATTTCAGCGTTGCGGTGTCCTCCGCATGCCGCGCTTCAATCGTCAGATCTCCGGGTTGGTTGGGCAGCGGTCGCTCCGGCAAGCCCGGAAACCGGTTCAGCATGCGGTCGCGCCATGTGCTCCAGTCGTCCTGCCCAGGCACCAGCCTATAGAGCTGCTGAGCGGTTTCAGAGGCATGATGTAGATCCTCATTGTCGAAGAGGAACGAGATCCCATCTGGCCGACTCTCACCGCCGGTCTCGGGCGTTGCTGGGGGCGTCGCGATTGCGGTTCGGGAAACCCAGAACAGGGCCGCGCCCGTGCAGAGCGCAGCAGCAGCAACAACAGCCGCTATGTCCCAAATCGGCATAAGCCTACGGATCCCTATTGCAGAAGAAGATCCAATTACTATCCGCGTGGGGTGGTTAATGGCCGGTTAACGGTCCGCTCATGTCAAGCCGTGATGGGGCGATTCTCGCCTAAAACGCGCGTGTTTTCAGCGGTTTTTGCATCAAGTCGCTCTCTGGCCCAGGTCACCTGCACAATTGCTCCAAGATCGGTGTGTGCGGTCTCATCAGATGTCGTAGGGTCGCGCCCATTGGCAAAGCGCAGTTCGGCACCGGAGCGTTCAAGTAGTGTTTTCGCAATGAAAAGACCCAAACCCATGCCCTCGTACCCAGGCCGCAACCCACGCCCGGGGGCGTCGGGGCGGCGGCGCATGAACGGATCGCCGATCCGTCCCAACAGGTGCGGCGGAAAGCCGCGCCCGTCATCCATGATCCTCAAGGAGATTTCGCGGTCCGTCCAGCCCGCTTCGATCCAGACCTCCTCTTCCGCGAAATCGACGGCATTCTGAATCAGGTTGCGCAGCCCGTGTATGATCTCTGGTTTGCGCAGGATGGCCGGCTGTTGCTGTGGGTTTTCCAAGTGATGGAAATGCACAGTTTTGCCCCGGCCCATGTGTGGCTCTGCTGCTTCTTCCACGACCGCCATCAGTGGTGCCTGACGCATGTGCAGATCGTCTTTTCCGGCGCGTCCCATGTCACGCAGAATGTCGCGGCATCTGTCGGCCTGCTCTCGGATCAGCGCGGCGTCTTCGCGCAATTCCGGCCGGTCATCCAATTCTTCGATCAGCTCTCCACTGGCCAGCTTGATGGTCGCAAGCGGCGTCCCCAGCTCATGGGCCGCCGCTGCGACCACGCCCCCGAGGTCGGTCAGCTTCTGCTCGCGCGCCAAGGCCATCTGCGTTGCCGCCAGCGCATCGGACATCGAATGTATCTCCGACGTCACCCGCACCGAATAGGCACTGATAAAGACAATCGCGATGATCAGCGCGATCCAGTTTCCGAAAACAAACAGTTGCGGAAATTCCAGGATCAGCCCGTGTTCGGTCTGCAGCGGCAGATGGAACTGCGACAGGATCGACACCATAAGAATCGCCGTGCTGCCCAGCAACACAGTCGACCTCAGCGTCAGCACTGCAGCCGAAATCGTCACGGGCCCGAGCATCAGTAGCGCGAAAGGGTTATGTAGCCCCCCTGTCAGGAAGAGAAGAAAACTGAGTTGCAGAAGGTCGAACAGGACCATCAACATGTTTTCGACTTCGCTGAGACGCTTGTTCTCCGGAAAGACGAAAATGGCTACGAGGTTTGCAATGACCGACGCACCGATGACGAGATAGCATAGGCCAATTTCGAGTTTCAGCCCATACCAATGTTGCGCCACGGTGATCGCTGCAAGCTGGCCTGCAATGGCAAACCAACGCAACAGGATCATCGTTCGTAGCCGGATCCAGTTGGCGCGCTTGTGACCGCTGAAAGGTCTGACGGTGCTGTCGGCCATCGGGCTCACCACATATTGAGTTGCACAGATGTCGCAGGACGGTAGGACTGCGACGTGATAAAACCAGCCTATCCGAAATCAGGAGACGCGACACCCATGCGCTATATCGCACCCCTCGCCGCCATCGCTATCGTGGGTCTTCTTGGGGGGATCTGGTTTGCGACCCAATCGCCTCAAACCGCTGGCGATTTTGCACAATGCAGCGCCAGCCAGGTGGCAGGTGGCGCGGCCAGCATCGGCGGACCCTTTGAACTGGTGAATGCAGAAGGTCAGACCGTCACCGATGAGGACGTGATCACCGAACCGACGTTGATCTACTTCGGCTATACCTTCTGCCCCGACGTTTGTCCCATTGATGCCGCGCGTAATGCTGTCGCCGTCGATATTCTGGCAGAGCGCAATATTTTCACAACGCCGGTCTTCATTTCCATCGACCCGAAGCGGGACACGCCTGATGTAGTCGGAGATTTCGCCGCGAATCTGCATGAGCGGATGATCGGCCTAACCGGTTCACCCGAGCAGGTGAAAGCTGCGAGCGAGGCGTACCGAACTTACTACAAGGCGCATGACAGTGGCGATGACTTTTACCTCGTGGATCATTCGACCTTCAGTTACCTCGTGCTGCCCGAACAGGGCTTTGTCGAATTCTTCCGCCGCGAAGCGACCGCACAGGAGATAGCGGATACGGTGGCCTGTTTCGTCGAAAACGCCTGACGCGCAAACTGTCGCAGCGTTTGACGACCGCACTGCCCTGCCACATATAGGTCAGGCATACGGACGATCTGCAAGAAAGGCGCGCCATGCAAGATGCTGTGCAACTCAATCCTGATGATGACAACAGTTTGCTTCTGGTCGATGATGACGAGCCCTTTTTGCGCCGGCTCGCCAAGGCAATGGAGAAGCGTGGATTTTCTGTTGAAACGGCTGACTCGGTAGCGGCGGGGACGGCAATTGCAACCGCGCGGCCTCCAGCCTACGCAGTTGTGGATCTGCGCTTGGAGGATGGAAATGGCCTCGATGTCGTCGAAGTCCTGAGGGAAAAGCGCTCTGATGTCCGTGTGGTCGTGCTCACCGGATATGGAGCCATTGCAACGGCGGTTGCGGCAGTGAAGATCGGCGCAACCGATTATCTCTCCAAGCCCGCGGATGCTGCGGACATCGTCAACGCATTGCTGGCGAGGGGCGATGATCTTCCACCGCCACCTGAGAACCCCATGAGCGCGGACCGGGTGCGCTGGGAACATATCCAGCGTGTTTTTGAGCTCTGTGACCGCAACGTCAGCGAGACCGCGCGCCGGCTCAATATGCACCGTCGGACCTTGCAGCGCATTCTTGCCAAACGCTCCCCCAGATAGCCGTATGGGAGGGGTGGCCTGAAAGCCCACCCCACCTGCCAGTTCCAACCCGTCACGTTGGCAGGTACGGTGGGCTTTCAGGCCACCGCCCTGTCAGAGATCATAGCGTTTGCTGATCTTGTCGACACGCTGTCCATTCGCGAGCATCACTCCTTGATCAAAGCGCCAATCCCGAAAACCGCGACTTTGATAATATGTCAGCCCGCCCTCATTGTCTGTGCGGATAGTCGCATTGATCCAGCGATGTCGAAGCGCCTTAGCCGCTTTCGCGGTGACATCGAATAGTGCTGATCCAATGCCAAGCCCGGTTTGGCCGACCTGAACGAAAGTTGCGATGTCGACGGCCTCCATCGGCAGGTCTGGATTGGGCGCGATCCACTGAAAACCCACTACAGCTTCATGCCCATTGACCGCTACATGCCATGCGGACTGATCCTCATCGGTGGCCATCCAGTCCTGGATATCACTGCCCGTCACCACTCTGGTCAGTGCCGTGGTGCCTCCGATCTCGATAATCTCGTTCAAGAGCCGCGCCATCGAGTTGCTGTCGAGCGCCATGGCTTGCCTGACGTCGATCACCCCATATCCTCCAGCAGAGCCGCGTGCCGGTCGGTAAAGGCGCGGCGTGTCTCGACCGGTGGGCGCAGCACGATACGCAAGGCGCTTGTGATCTCCGTATCCGGCTTGCCGAAGAACTTGCTGGCCTCGGTCTCCGAGAAGCCCGCAATCTGCGTCGCCTCCATCCAGGCGCTTATCCGGTCGGCCCTCTTGATCTGTTTCTTGATGTGCTGAGGGATCGCCGCCGGCAGACCGAACCGGATATGAACCGCCGCCGCCAGCCGGTCGTCCAAGGCCTCGTATCCGGGCCCGACAGCGGCTTTCACTGGCGAGATCATGTCGCCGATCACATATTCCGGTGCATCATGCAGCAGCGCGGCCAAGCGCCATTTTGCGGGTGCCTTGGGCGCAATCCGACCGAACAGCGTTTCCACCAGAAGTGAATGCTCCGCCACGGAATAGGCGTGATTTCCCGCGGTCTGGCCGTTCCAGCGCGCGACAAAGGCTAGCCCATGCGCGATGTCCTCGATCTCGATATCCACAGGTGTGGGATCAAGCAAATCGAGCCTGCGGCCCGACAGCATGCGCTGCCATGCGCGGGGTGAATGTCTGGCGCTCGTCATGCGCTTGTTTTGAAGGGCGTGCCCGGAATGGGCAAGACCGACCTCGAAAAAACCGCGGTTTGCGCGCCGGTCGGAGAGTTTTCCCGCTTTGAGTGGCAAAAGTCTATACCTGGCGATTTCGCACTGTCATCTGCGCCAGACCAAGTATGACGCGAGGGGTAAGGAGCCATTGCCACCGCAATTGCGCTCCGTAAGAGATCACCCATGCCGCTACCGGAGAAAGTAAATGGGTCATTTTCCAAGGAAAATACGGGGGATTGCTGGCTTCTGGTCGGAGTGATATGCCCGCGTCAAACCAATAATTGAATGCACCGCACTCCCCGGTTGAAGAGGATCTTCTGATGGCCAAAGACTACATTGTAAAAGACATCGCCCTTGCAGATTACGGTCGCAAGGAGCTTGAGATTGCCGAAACCGAAATGCCGGGGCTGATGGCGCTGCGCGACGAGTATGGCGAGAGCAAGCCGCTCAAAGGCGCGCGGATCGTAGGCTCGCTGCACATGACGATCCAGACTGCGGTGCTGATCGAGACGCTGGTTGCGCTGGGTGCGGACGTGCGCTGGGCCTCCTGCAATATCTTCTCCACGCAAGACCACGCGGCGGCGGCGATTGCCGCTGGTGGCACGCCGGTCTTTGCGATCAAGGGCCAGTCGCTGGAGGAACATTGGGACTATCTCGACAAATCCTTCATGTTTAAGGACGGCCCCAACCTGATCCTCGACGATGGCGGCGATGCGACGCTCTATGTCCTGCTCGGTGCGCGTGCGGAGGCGGGGGAAGAGATCATCCCGGTGCCGACCTCGGAAGAGGAAACCGTGATCAAGGCGCAGATCCAGAAGCGCATGGCCGAGTCACCAGGCTGGTTCACCAAGACCCGTGATCAGATCGTCGGCGTCTCTGAGGAAACAACCACCGGCGTGCACCGGCTTTACGATCTGGTGAAACAAGGCCAGTTGCCCTTCCCCGCGATTAACGTGAACGACTCGGTCACCAAGTCGAAGTTCGACAACAAGTACGGCTGTAAGGAGTCTCTGGTCGACGGTATCCGCCGCGCCACCGACACCATGATGGCGGGCAAGGTCGCGGTTGTCATGGGCTACGGCGATGTGGGCAAAGGCTCGGCCGCCTCGCTGCGCGGTGCAGGTGCGCGCGTGAAGATCACCGAAATTGACCCGATCTGCGCGCTGCAAGCGGCGATGGACGGTTTCGAGGTCGTGCTGCTCGAAGATGTGGTCGACACCGCGGACATCTTCATCACGACAACGGGCAACAAAGACGTGATCCGCATCGAGCACATGCGCGAGATGAAAGACATGGCCATCGTCGGCAACATCGGCCACTTCGACAACGAGATCCAGGTCGCCGCGCTCAAGAACCACAAGTGGACGAACATCAAAGAACAGGTGGACATGATCGAGATGCCGAATGGCAATCGCCTGATCCTGCTCTCCGAAGGCCGCCTGCTGAACCTGGGCAACGCCACGGGCCACCCGTCCTTCGTGATGTCGGCTTCCTTCACCAATCAAGTGCTGGCGCAGATCGAGCTCTGGACCAAGGGCGACGACTACAGAAATGACGTGTACATTCTGCCCAAGCATCTCGATGAGAAAGTCGCGCGTCTGCATCTCGACCGGATCGGCGTAAAACTCAGCACGCTGGACGCGGATCAAGCGGCCTACATCGGTGTCGCACCCGAGGGTCCGTTCAAGCCAGAGCACTACCGCTACTGATCCGAAACCAGTGAAAACGCACAACACGGCGCGACCGTTCCAGCGGTCGCGCCGTTTTTCGTACCAGACGCCAATTTTTTGAAATTCCACGCTTTTCTGTTGATTTCCGGGAACGGAATCGCTGCCGGTGAGGTTGCCTCGATGTAAGCAATTTATGGAGGCTAAGATGACACACCTGAAAGCAACCGTTGCAATTCTTGCGCTGACCGCTGGCACCGCATTCGCAGGCACCAGCGTCTCGACCGAGGCCGAGGTCAAAGCGGAAACCTCGCTGGAAACAGCCGCGGACGAGACCAAAGAGTTCGCCAATGACGCCGCTCAGGCAACCGAGAACGCTGCCGAAGCGACAGTTGACGCTGCATCCGATGCAGCCGCCGCTGTTGAGGACACCGCCAAGGATGCGGCCTCGGCCACAGCGGAGACCGTGAATGACGCGGCTGAGTATACCGAAGATGCCCTGCAAGCGGATGCGTCGGTCGATGCCGAGATGTCTACGATGGTCGTGGGTGACCTGATCGGCAAGGACGTGGCCGAAGCCAACGGCGAAGTCGTGGGCGAGATCGACTACATCGTGCGTGACGGCGACGATCTGGCCGCTGTCATCGGCATCGGCGGTTTCCTGGGCCTGGGTGAATACACCGTGGCAATCCCGCTCAACGAATTCGACATGAGCGCCGAGGAGGACATGCTGATGCTGTCGAACTGGACCGAAACCGAGCTCGAAGCGCAGCCGGAATTTGACGAGACAAACGTCGAAGGTCTACCCGAAGATATGCCGATCGACCAGTTGTCCTAAGTCGGACCATTTGACAACCCAAAGGGGCCCAAGCTCGGGCCCCCTTTTTCCATGTGTCGCCCTTCACGCGCGCACCCGCGGGCGGCCCCCTGTCGGCAAGAGTTCGTGGTGGGGAATTCAGCGCGCAAAAACTCCTTTTGTGAATGGACATATATGACTAGTCTCCCCCGCAATGGTCGGACACGCCGGCCGATTTTGCCAACAGGGAGTGAATTTTATGGGCAAACGGGACGATTTGATCGCGCAATACGCTGATGATCTGAAAAACAAATGTGGCATGTCGCCCGACATGGATCTGTTGACGAAAGTCACAATCGGCTGTGGCCCCTCGATCTATGACGCAGATGCGGCCACTGTTGCTTCCAGCCAGGCGGGCGAGATCGAAACCGTGAAGAACAACTTCCTGATCAAAAAGCTGGGCCTTTCCGACGGGCCGGAGCTCGAGGCCGCGATCAACTCGGTGATCGAAACCTACGGCAAATCCGAACGGAACAAGTACCGCGCAGTGGTTTACTACATGCTGACCAAGCATTTCGGCAAGGAAGCCGTTTACGGCTGAAGCCAATGGATCGAAGCCGCAGAACGCCTCCTTTTCTTAAGGGGGCGTTTCTTTTTTGGAGCGCATTTAAAACAGTGAAAAATTGCAATTCTCGGCGGTATCGTCTATCTCTAAGGCATCCGGCCAGCATGGCCAGGACCAGTTTCAAACACGTGCGGTGGACTTGGGAGCGCGTGGGGTGAAGAAGGGTTCTGGCTTGGCGTCAGAACCCTTCGTCGTTTCAGGGCCGCTCTTTTCAGAACAGTGCCAGAACCGTCCCGATCACGGTACACCCAAAAGTTGCATAACCGCCGTCGATGAGGATCAACCGACGCGGTCGCGCGCCAAAGCTGTAGAATGTCGCGATCCACGGGCTGACGAGAAAAAGGCCGATCCCAAGGCCCGAGATCAGCCCCTTGCCCACGGTGTCGATCCCGCTCAGCTCAAAGGTATGCCGCATCATGCCTGCCACCAGCACCGCGCCGAGCAGACTGGTGATATAGGGGATCGGGTCCGACCGGTTGGCGGGTTGGCCGGTCTCATCCAGCGGCACGCCCGAGGCCTCCATCCACTTCTGAGCCAGCACCGTGTACCAGACCGCACCGAACAGGAAGCCCGCCACTCCGGCGACCAAAACGCTGACATATTCCATGATGTCCTCCCACTTTCTGGTGGGAGACTGCCATCAAGTCAGGGCCCGGGCTAGTCTGAAACGCCGGCCATCTCGCAGACAATCCGCCATTCTTCGGCGGTCACCGGTTGTACGGACAGGCGCGAGTTGCGCACAAGCACCATTTCGGACAGCCGTGGTTCGGCCTTGATATCGTCCAATGTGACCGGCGTTTTCACCGGTTTGACCGCCTTGATGTCGACGCACTCCCAGCGGTCGTCATCGGTGGTGCTGTCCGGATGCGCCTCGGCAATCACCTCGACAATGCCGACAATCGCGCGCTCCTTCTGCGAGTGATAGAAGAACCCCCGGTCGCCCACCTTCATCTCGCGCATGAAGTTGCGTGCCTGATAGTTGCGCACACCGTCCCACTCTTCGCCCGCGTCGCCTTTGGCGACCTGCTGGTCCCAACTCCAGGTGGTGGTCTCGGATTTGAACAGCCAGTATTGCATCAGCCGATCACCCTGTTCCATGGAATGAGGTCAACGGAGGCGAAGAGCCCTGCTTTGCCATAAGGATCAGCCGCCGCCCAGGCCCGCGCTTCGGATATATCTGCAACGTCCAGAATGATCAGGGAGCCGACCATCTCTCCCGCCGCGTCAAGCAGCGGCCCCGCCTGCTGCACCGCACCGCTGTCTTTCAAATAGGCCACATGCGCCGGGCGGTTCTCCTGCCGGATCGGCAGCGCGCCGGGTTTGTCATGCGCGATCAGGGCAACCAGCATCTATTCTTCCTTCAAGCTGCGCGACAGCAACGCCTCCATCGCCTGAGCCACATCCAACCGTTTTTCCACCAGCCCCGCAACCGCAGAAGTGATTGGCAGATCGAGCCCTTCCCGCTCTGCCAACGCCGCTGCTGCGCGCGCCGTCGCGGCCCCTTCGACGGTCACCGACGGATCGAACGCCGTGCCGTCACCGATGGACACCCCAAACCGGTAGTTCCGCGATTGCGGGGAGGTGCAGGTGAGGACGAGGTCCCCAAATCCGGAGAGCCCTGCCAGCGTTGCAGGGTCGGCCCCCTTGTGCTGTGCAAGCCGCTGCATCTCGGCAAACCCGCGGGTCAGGATACTGGCCCGCGCACTTTCACCCAAGCCAGCGCCCATTGTCGCGCCACAGGCAATCGCCATCACGTTCTTCAGCGCACCGCCCAGCGTCGCACCGGTTACATCCGTTGTCCGATAAATGCGCAGGGTCGGGGTGGACAGCCGCGCTTGCAGCGTCTCCCCGAGGTCCTCATCGGTGCAGGCCAGCGTCAGGCCCGTCGGCAGGCCGTTCGCGATATCTCGGGCAAAGCTTGGCCCGGTGAGCAGCGCATGAGAGGATGTCGGGCAGTGATGCGCCAGCGTCTCGACCGGCCCTGCACCTGTCTGCAGATCCATCCCCTTGCAGCAGGCCACGAGCGTCTTGCCATCAAGAAGTGCGGCTGCCTCCTCCGCAAAACTGCCAAGAGTTTGCATCGGGATGGCAAGCAATATCACATCGGCCCCCACCGCGGCCTGCAAATCAGGCGTGACGGTCAACTCAGGCGGCAAAGCGCATCCTGGCAGGTAGGCCGCGTTCTCACGTTGCCGAGCCATGGCATCCGCCTGCGTGCGGGAGCGCGCCCAGAGCTGGATCGGCCCGGTCTGAGACAGCGCGATGGCCAAGGCCGTGCCGAAGGCGCCACCACCCAGCACCGCGACCTTCACGCCTTGGCGCCCTTCTTGCCACTTCCGAGCATCCCCGGACTCGTCCCGTCCAGCGGCCAGCGCGGGCGCGCCGACAGCTCAAACCCATCCGCAGGCCGCGCGCCCATCTGTTCCATGGCGGCAAAGGCGATCATCGCGGCATTGTCGGTGCAAAGCGCAAGCGGTGGGGCGGAAAACTTCACGGCCATATTGGCGCAAAGCGCCTCTAGTCCAGCCCGAATTTGGGAGTTCGCCGCAACACCGCCCGCGACACAGAGGGTTGGCTCCGAGAGGTCTGCATCCAGATAAATTGCAAGCGCCCGGCGGGTTTTCTCGACCAGCACATCGACCACTGCCGCTTGAAAACCTGCACAAAGGTCTGCCTGTGCCGCTTCGGGCAAGCCGCCATGCTCGGCCGCAACCGCGTCACGGGTGCGCAGCACCGCAGTCTTGAGACCCGAGAACGACATGTCACAACCGGGCCGGTCCAGCAGGGGCCGGGGCAGCGCAAAGCGGTCGGCCTTGCCTTGCAGCGCCGCCGTTTCGACTGCCGGGCCACCAGGCTGTGGCAAGCCCAGAAGCCGTGCCACCTTGTCAAATGCCTCGCCCGGTGCATCGTCAATTGTGCCACCCAACCGGGTGAAATTGTTCGGCCCGTCGACCATGAGGAATTGGCAATGCCCCCCGGACACAAGCAGCATCAGGTACGGGTAGACCACATCATCCGTCAGCCGGGGGGTCAGCGCATGGCCCGCGAGGTGGTTGATCCCGTAGAGCGGCAAGCCCGTCGCCGCGACCAATCCTTTGGCGCACATCACGCCTGAAACAACGCCACCAATGAGCCCTGGGCCCGCAGTCACAGCAATCGCATCAATACTCAAAAACGTACAATTCGCCTGTATTAGAGCCTGTTCCACGCAGTGATCCAGCATCTCGGCATGCGCCCGCGCAGCAATCTCGGGGACGACCCCGCCAAAGGCAGCGTGCAGTTGCGTCTGACCATGGACCACCGACGACAGGACGCGCGCCTGACCTCCAACATCGCGTCGCACAACAGCCGCCGCCGTGTCATCACAGCTGCTTTCCAACCCTAGAACTGTCAGCGACCCCGTCACATGCGACCCCGTTGCAAGCCTCTGAGCTCGCAGGTAACACCGGAGTGGGCCGCAAACAATGCCGAGGGTTTCCATGGGCACGCCCCCCATTCCGCTGATCATGACGCGTCCATCGCAGGCGAATACCCGATTCATCGGCCAATTGCCGGGCGCTCTGAGAAGTCAGGTCGATGTGATCGAAAGCCCGTTGATCGAGATTGTGCCCGTGACCACCGATATCGTAATCGACGTGGACGATGCGGTGATCTTCACCTCCGCTAACGCCATTCCGTTTGCCCCCGATGCCAAGGGCCGCCGGGCCTTTTGCGTCGGCGAAGCCACGACCTCTGCTGCGCATGAGGCGGGCTGGCAGGCCATCTTCGCAGGCCAGGATGCAGATGCGCTGGTCGTCTTCCTCAGCGCGTATCCCCTGTCTGCGCAGATCTGGCACATCTCGGGGCGCCATACGCGCGGTCAGGTCGCCGAGCGGCTCTGCAACGCGGGCATGTCGGTTCGCCGGATCACGGTCTATGATCAGGATCTGTGCGATCTGACCCCGGAAGCCAATGCGGTGCTGCAAGGCACCGACCCGGTGATTGTGCCGCTGTTTTCACCGCGCACCGCTGCCTCATTTGTCCAAAGCTGCCCAAAGAATGCGCAGCCTTACGTTGCGGCGCTGAGCGCTGCGGTTGCCGAGCCACTGTCCGGTTTGCCTCTGAAAGCGCTCGAAATCGCAGACTATCCTTCTGCTGCGGCAATGATCCGTAGCCTTGAAAAGCTGGTGGCGGACGTCAGCTTGGGTTGAGAGGTGCGATGTGCCCGAGTAAGGTTCTCAGGTGCGCCGCTGGGGAAGATTCGAAAAAGGTGGGTGTTGTGGCCAAACCAAAGAAGACGAAAAAAGAAACGCCACCGCAGGAGGTCAAGGATAAGGCGGCGGATGATCTGCTCGAGACTACTGATGTCCAGACCACCGCTGACACACCAGCCGACCAGACCATAGAGCCGATTGAGACAGCCGGGCCGATCAACGACTCAGAGCCTGAGAAAGGCTCACCCTCCGCAGAAGACTTACCAACAAGCGAAGAGCCGTCCAAACCTCTCGATGAGCCAGAGGCCCTTGATGCGTCTGATTCAGAGACAACCCCGCGCGATACAGATCCGGACAAGATCGAGACTGACGTAGGTACATCAGAACAGCCCCCAGACCCGCTTGATGATACAGGCTCCGCCGAGGCTGCCGCGGAAAAGCTGGAGTCCGATGAAGAGGCAAAGGAGCAGCAGGCAGAGAAAAAAGCAGGCGAAGAGCCTCGGGCAGACGCCAAACCGGAAGAAACACCTGCGCCTCCGCCGCTCCCACCTCAACGGTCCAGCAGTTTCTGGCCCGCTGTTTTCGGCGGTATCGTGGCCGCTCTTCTGGGCTTTATCGCCGGTCGGGGTGACATGCTCGACGCGTATCTGCCGCGCGCCAATGCGCCTGAACCTGTCGATCTGACGCCTCTGACCGATGAGGTTGCCGCCCTGTCCGAACGCCTCGTTGCGCTTGAAACGGCTGAAGCACCGGCGATCGAGATCGCGGACGTCCCTGATCTGTCCGCTGAGCTTGGCGATGTCTCCCAGTCTCTGGCCTCGGTCGAGACATCCTTGCAAACTCTGACGACGCGCCTTGATGAGATCGAAGCGCGCCCGGAGCCGGCTGCACCCGCTCAGCAAGAGGATAACAGCGAGGAGTTGGCGGCCCTGCAGTCGTCGATTGCTGACCTCGAGGCCCGTCTGGCCGAAGAGGATGCGCGCGCCAGTGTTGAGGCCGAGCGCCTGCTCGCCCGCGCAGCACTGACCCGTGTGGTCACCGCGGTCGAGAATGGGGAGGCCTTTGAGCCTGCGCTCGGCGCGCTGGAAGAGGTGGCACCCGTCGAAGTCCCGGAGGCGCTGCGCACTGCGGCGCTGGAAGGTGTGCCCAGCATGGCCGAGCTGCGAGAAATGTTCCCCGCCGCGGCCCGCGCCGGTCTCGCTGCGGCCCGGGCTGAAGTGCCCGAAACGGACGTGGTCGGTATTGGTGGATTCCTGCGGCGCCAGCTCAGCGCCCGCTCGGTCACACCGCGCGAGGGCACTGACCCTGATGCGGTTTTGTCCCGGGCCGAAGCGGCCCTGCGGGCAGGCGACTTGGATACAGCTCTGTCAGAAACGGAAACATTGCCGGAGGCTGCAAGGGCCGCCATGCAGGAATGGCTCGCGGGCGCCGAGGCCCGCAAGGCTGCCAGCGATGCTGCTCAATCCCTCTCCGACAGTCTGACGGTCAATTAAGAAAGTCGATTTTATGCTCTGGTCCCTCATTAAGATCATCCTCTTCGTCGGGGTCGTTGCGGCTCTTGCGCTCGGCGCAGGCTATCTGCTGGAAAGCCAGGGTGGGGTGCAGGTCACCGTCATGGGCAGCGAATATACGTTCGGACCGCTGCAATCCGTCATTGCAGTTATCGTGCTGGTCGTTGCCGTCTGGATTCTGCTCAAGCTATTGTCGCTCCTGCTGGCCACCTGGAATTTCCTGAATGGGGATGAAACAGCGCTGTCGCGCTACTTCGATCGCAACCGCGAGCGTAAGGGCTTCGATGCGCTTTCCGAGGGGATGATGGCATTGGCCAGCGGCGAGGGTCGGGTGGCTATGGCGAAGGCAGCGAAGGCCGACCGCTATCTCAAAAAGCCCGAACTCACGAATCTCCTGACTGCCCAGGCCGCCGAGATGGCGGGGGATCGGCGCAAGGCGGAGGAGACCTACAAGAAGTTGGTGATCAACGACGCCACGCGGTTCGTCGGCGTGCGTGGTATTCTCAAGCAGAAGCTGGCCGATGGTGACACGGAGACGGCGCTCAAGCTTGCGGAGAAAGCCTTCTCGATCAAGCCCAAGCATGAAGAAACGCAGGACGTGCTGCTGCGGCTGCAGGCGCAGAAAGAGGATTGGTCGGGCGCGCGCCAGACGCTCAGTACCAAGCTGAAGTACGGCACCCTGCCCCGCGATGTGCACAAGCGTCGTGATGCGGTTCTGGCGTTGTCCGAAGCCAAGGACATTCTCAACGGCGACGTCAGCATTGAGACGCAGGAGAAGGCTATCGAAGCCAACAAGCTCTCACCCGATCTGATTCCGGCGGCTGTCATGGCTGCGCAAAGCTATATCGAGAAGGGCAAGCCGCGCTATGCCAACCGCATTCTGAAAAAGGCGTGGGAGACCATGCCGCACCCGGATCTGGCGTCGGCCTTCGCGGCTATCGAGCCGAATGAGAGCCCAAGCCAGCGGATCAAGCGTTTTGCGCTGCTGACGCGCATCAACCCGCAGGATCCGGAAACGCGCATGCTGCTGGCCGAGTTGCACATCGCCAATGAGGATTTCCCTGAGGCCCGACGCGCGCTGGGAGACCTGGTGGAAACGGATCCCACGGCCCGCTCCGTCATGTTGATGGCAGCGATCGAACGCGGCGAGGGGGCAGACGATGCCGTGGTCCGGGGCTGGCTGGCGCGGGCGCTGACCGTCTCGCGTGGACCGCAGTGGATCTGTGAGAACTGTCAGCACATCCATGCCGAATGGGCGCCGATCTGCGAGAACTGCGAGAGCTTCGATACCCTGTCCTGGAAAACGCCGCCGTTGTCCGAGGTCGCGATGCCCGGCGGCGTGCAAATGCTGCCGCTAATCGTCGGTGCGGTCGAGGATCAGACAGCGACGACGTCCGATGCAGATGACGTCGAGGACGCTGAACTCCTCGATGCCGAAGAGGTGACGGCGGATGAGATGCCAGCTCAGGAAGAGAAGCGCGCCTAGGGCTTGACCTTCCAGTAACTGGAGACCTTATGTCACCCGTGAACGATAGCGGGGCATGGGCCATGCGTGAGCAGAAAACGATCACACTGACCGTCGGAAACATGTCCTGCGCCTCCTGTGTGGGCCGGGTGGACCGCGCTCTTGCGGCGATGCCGGGGGTGCGTGAGGTTATGGTCAACCTTGCCACCGAGGAAGCCACGATCGAGGTCGGCGACAATGGTCCCACCGCTGAGGCGCTGGCGCAAACCGCCACGCAGGCGGGCTATCCGGCTGAGGTTCTGCACCAGCGCATAGCAGAGGCCACAGCCCACCGTAAGGCCGAGGAAGCGCAGTCTCTTGCGCGCCGAACTTGGCTGGCCGGGTTGCTCGCCCTGCCCGTCTTCGTGCTGGAGATGGGGAGCCACATGGTGCCTGCGTTCCACCATGTCGTGATGCAGACCATCGGAATCACGCAAAGCTGGTGGATCCAAGCGGCGCTGACGACGCTGGTCCTGGCAGGCCCCGGGCGGGTCTTTTACGCCAAGGGCATCGCGGCGCTTGTTCAACGTGCGCCGGACATGAACAGCCTCGTCGCAGTCGGCACCGCTGCGGCTTACAGCTATTCGCTTTGCGTGCTGCTGGCCCCCAGCCTTCTGCCTGATGCCGCCCGTGTTGTCTATTTCGAGGCTGCGGCGGTTATCGTCTTTTTCATACTGCTGGGCCGTTCGCTCGAGGCCCGTGCCAAGGGGCGCACCGGTGCCGCGATCCGCGCGCTGCTCAAACTGCAGCCAAAGACAGCACAGGTGCTGCGCGAGGGCACCGCCCAGACGGTCGCGGTCGAGCAGATCGTACCCCAGGACATCGTGCTTCTGCGCCCAGGCGAACGTGTGCCCGTCGATGCCGTGGTGACCGAAGGCAGCAGCCACCTCGATGAAAGCATGATCACCGGGGAGCCAATCCCGGTGGAGAAACAGGCGGGGGACCCGGTCACCGGCGGCACCATCAACGGCCCCGGCAGCCTGACCCTGCGCGCCACCCACGTGGGGGCCGAAACGGTGCTCGCGGGCATCATCCGAATGGTGCAGGACGCGCAGGGTGCCAAGCTGCCGATTCAGGCATTGGTCGACCGTGTCACACTCTGGTTCGTCCCCGCCGTACTGGGCCTTGCCGCCCTCACGGTAACGATTTGGCTGGCATTCGGGCCTGCGCCGGTTGTCTCTTATGCGTTGGTCGCCGGGGTTGCGGTTCTGATCATCGCGTGCCCCTGCGCCATGGGTCTGGCCACGCCGACCTCGATCATGGTCGCGACGGGCCGTGCGGCGGAGCTGGGCGTGCTTTTCCGCAAGGGGGACGCGCTTCAGGCGCTCGCTGATGTGGATGTCATCGCCTTTGACAAGACTGGCACGCTCACCGAGGGTGCGCCGGTCCTTACCAGCTTCGCGCCATCCGGCGACATCAGCCGCGACATGGCGCTCTCTCTCGTCGCTGCTGTCGAGGCCCGGGTCGAGCATCCGGTCGCGCGCGCGATTGTCGATGCGGCCAAAGACGAGGGCCTCGCCCTGCCCAACGCCCGGGAGGTTACCGCAATCAGCGGTTTGGGTGCGCGCGGCCAGGTTTTGGGCCAGCGCATTCTTGTGGGGTCCGAAGAGCTGATGGCGCAGCACGATATTGTCCTGGGCGGCGCGCTTGCCACAGCAGAAACCCATGCTGCGAAGGGCGAGACGGTTTTTTTCGCGGCCATCGATGACCAGCTCGCAGCACTGATTTGCGTCGCCGACCAGATCAAGCCGAACGTGGCCGAGGTGATTGCGGAGCTGCACGCGCAAGGGTTACGCGTCGCCATGATCACCGGCGACAAAGAGGAAACCGCTGCTTCTGTAGCCCGTCAGCTTGGCATCGATGACGTCATTGCGCGCGTGCTGCCTGAGGGCAAAACCGCCGCATTAGGGACGATTCAGTCCAGCGGTGCCAAGGTGGCGTTTGTCGGGGATGGTATCAACGACGCCCCTGCCCTGGCCACGGCTGATGTCGGCATTGCCATCGGCAGCGGCACCGATATCGCCATCGGTGCGGCGGACGTGGTACTCATGTCTGGCGATCTGCGCGGCGTGCAGACTGCGATGCATGTCTCACGCGCCGCAATGCGCAACATCCGGCAGAACCTGTTCTGGGCCTTTTCCTATAACACCGCGCTGATCCCGGTCGCTGCGGGTGCGCTTTACGCCAGCTTCGGGTTGCTCCTGTCGCCGCAACTCGCCGCCGGGGCCATGGCGCTGTCCAGTCTCTTTGTTCTGAGCAACGCGCTGCGGCTGCGCGGGCTCAAGAGGGGAACCACATGAACATTTCAGACGTCGCAAGTCACACCGGGTTGCCCGTGAAAACCATCCGTTATTACGAGGATATCGGCCTCATCACCCCTGCCCGCAGCGCAAATGGCTACCGCGATTTCTCGGACAGCGATCTGCACAAGCTCGCCTTCATCGGGCGCGCGCGGTCGCTCGGCTTTGGCATCGAAGCCTGCCGCGATCTGCTGCGGCTCTACAATGACCAGACCCGCGCGAGCGCCGATGTCAAGCGCCTCGCCCAATCGCATCTCTCCGAGATCGACCGCAAGATCGCCGAGCTTGGTCAGATGCGCGACACGCTCTCGCATCTGATCGATGCCTGCGCAGGCAATGACCGGCCGGATTGCCCCATTCTGGCCGACCTCGCCGCAGACCGTGGCAGCGTTTGACCCTTGACGCGGGGGTCCTCTCCGCCACTTTGAGCGGATGAGTGAGATTTTCCGACATCAGATCAAGGTGCTGTTCCAGCACTGCGACCCCGCTGGCATCGTCTTCTATCCGCGCTATTTCGAGATGGTGAATCAGACTGTCGAGGAATGGCATGACGCAGGCCTCGGTCACTCCTTCGCGCAGATGCATATGGAGTCGGGCTATGGCGTGCCCACCGTCTCCATCGGTGCGGAGTTCACAGCGCCCAGCCACATGGGCGACCTGCTCACCTGGTCGCTCTCGGTCCTCCGGCTGGGCCGGACCTCGGCGCATTTGAGGATCACAGCTAAATGCGGAAGCGAGCTGCGCATGACCGCGACGCCGGTGCTGGTTTACGTTCATATGGACAGCGGGCGTGCAGTGCCCTGGTCTGACAACTTGCGCGCCGAGATGCAGCGCTATCTCGGCGATGAGGCCGCACCAGGCTGACGATCTGAATGGAGCCACTCCATTCCTTTGCCCGCCGCCGGGCACAGCACTCTTCGCAAAACCGTCCTAGCGCACCCGCGCGGCCAGGTCGTCCAGCATCTCATGCACCACATCTGCGCCGATAATCGCCCGGCGCACCAGCCGGTCGAACTGCTTCGCGAAACCCCGGATCTGGTCGGGGCTGCTGATCACCAGATAGGCGTCGCCGATGTAAAGCGCCACGCGCTGTTTGCCGAAAACGGTGAAAGGTGCCGAGAACGTCTGCGTCCCGTCATAGAGATGCAGCCGCAGTGCCGGGTAATTCTGGCGGCAGACCCCCGCCATATAGGTCAGCTGCTCGCGGCATTGCTCAGGATCCGCTCCGCGCCATAGCCCGGTCCGCGCCGAGAGGTCCCGCACCGTCTGCGCCGGCATCGCAATTTCGACGTCCATATCGTCGAGCGACACCTGCCCCAGCACATTCTCCACCCCGCCGCCCCGCGCATCCGGGACGTTTTCGGGTGAAAAGCTGACGATATCCGGTAGGGTTGAGGGCACGTAACGCAGCTTGAACCCGGACGCGGCGCTGCGCCACTTGTCAAGCGGTGTGGAGCCGTCCGCCTGCACCGCCTTCTCGATCTGTACGCTTTCGGCCACCTCCTGTCGCCCCTCGGGCGCGTTTTCGAGGCAAAGCAACCAGTCGACCGAAACGCCGCTCACCCGCGCAATCCGCCGCAGCGTCTCAGCGCGCGGCAGCCGATCACTGTCCGGGCTCAGGAACTGGCTCAGCGCCGAGCGGTCCATGCCGACATCGCGCAGAAACTGCCCCTTGCCGGTGGGGTGCGAGGCCAGCACCTGCGCCAGTCGCTCCTTGAAGCCAGCCGAGAGATCACGCCTATCCATGATGGAAAATTACTACAAATCAGCGAAATCACAACAAAATCATGAAATCGCAACAGAAGTAACGCGAGCAACGCAGATTCACGCTCTTGCGACTTACCGTGGCTGAGCCAAAATAAGCGTCGACAATTTCAAAGACAAAAACCATTGAAAGGACTGGATAAATTGCCGATCCGGGATGTGACCAACACTCCAGATATCGAATGGCCGACACTTCTGATCTGTGTTCTGTGCTACGCCGGTTTTGCGCTCTCCACCACCTCCGTCGATACGATTGGCCCTTGGGTCGCAAGCTGCATCCTCATCCTCTCGCTCACGCTCTATTCCTCCTTCAGCCATGAAGTCCTGCACGGTCACCCGTTCGGCGATGCGCGGCTGAACACCGCACTAGTCTTCCCCGCATTGGGCCTATTGATCCCCTATCACAGGTTCCGCGACACGCATCTGGCCCACCACCACGACCCCGCACTCACAGACCCTTATGACGACCCTGAGAGCAACTTTGTCGACCCTGCGATTTGGATACGGTGGAGCGCACAGCGCCGGGTGCTCTACACTTGGAACAACACGCTTCTGGGGCGGATGCTGGTGGGCCCCATCATTGGACTCTTGGCATTCTACAAAGCCGATTGGCGCGCCATACGAGGCAAAAATGCCAGCGTTAGAGCCGCATATGTCTTTCATTTCTTCGGCCTTATACCCGTCGGTCTATGGTGGGTGTTCGTCGCAGACATGCCTCTTTGGCTCTATCTGCTTTGCGCATATGCAAGCCACTCGATCCTGAAAATCCGCACGTTCCTGGAGCATCGCGCGCATGAACGCGCTCGCTGCCGCAGTGTGGTCATCGAAGACCGTGGCCCGCTTGCTTTCCTGTTTCTGCAGAACAACCTGCACGCCGTGCACCACGCCCACCCGGGAATGCCGTGGTATCAGCTGAAGCAACACTACAGGACCCGCCGTGCCGCGTTTCTGGAGCGCAACGGCGGCTACGCTTACCGCTCCTATGCGCAGATCGCGTGCCTTTTTCTCTTCAAGACAAAAGATCCGGTGCCGCACGCGCTTTGGGAGACGCCAGAGTTTCACGCGGAGCGGGCGGAGGACGCGGAACCGGGGCGCTGATATTTTCCTTGCAGTCGTAAAGCACTTCCCGCTTTGATACCGCCAGATCAGATCAAGGGGGCGTTCATGATACAGGAAGATGCACCGGTCCTGCTGGACCGTGCCAAGGGGATCGCCACGATCACCCTGAACCGGCCCAAATCGCTGAATGCGCTCTCCGAAGACATGCTCGCGGGTCTTCAGGCAACTCTGGACGATATTGCCACAGACCGCGATACACGCGCCGTGATCCTGCGCGGTGCGGGTAATCATTTCTGCGCCGGCCATAACCTCAAGGAGATGACGGCGCGGCGGGCGGATGCGGATGGCGGCAAGGCCTATTTCAACGATCTCTTCGCGACGTGCTCCAAGATGATGCTGTCGATCGTCAACTTGCCCCAGCCAGTGATCGCCGAGGTACAGGGCATTGCCACCGCCGCTGGCTGCCAGCTGGTCGCCACTTGCGATCTGGCGGTGGCATCCGATACAGCCACCTTTGCGACCTCCGGCGTCAACATCGGGTTATTCTGTTCCACGCCCATGGTAGCCTTGTCGCGCAACCTGACGCGCAAACAGGCGATGGAGATGCTGCTGCTCGGGGAGTTCCAGAGCGCCGAAAAAGCCGCCGAGATGGGCCTGATCAATCAGGTCGTATCACGGGATGAACTTCACTCCGCGGCCCGCGCTATGGCAGCCAAAATTGTCTCCAAAGCGCCGGTAGCGGTGAAGATTGGCAAGCAGGCGTTTTACGAGCAGGCCGATATGGGGCTGACAGAAGCTTATGCTTACACCGGTGCGGCGATGGCTGAGAATATGTTGGCGCGCGATACCGAGCGGGGGATCGAGGCCTTTATCGCGAAAAAGCCGATGCCGGAGTGGCAGGATGATTGACGCGGTCACGGTCGATCCATGCGCGTGATCTGCTCGAACTCAGCGGGGGAGCCCCCTCACCCCCGTCGAGGGGGATCGGTGGCTGTCCGGCGGTGCCGGACGCGCGCGCCGCTGATCAGAAGTCGAGGTTTTCCACGCTCAGCGCATTTTGCTGGATGAACTCCCGACGGGGTTCCACCACATCACCCATCAGCTTGGTGAAGATATCATCGGCCTCTGCCATGTCATCGACCTTCACCTGCAACAACGTACGCGCATCTGGGTCGAGCGTCGTTTCCCAGAGCTGATCGGGGTTCATTTCGCCTAGCCCCTTGTAGCGCTGCAGCGACAGGCCCTTCTCGCCTTCCTGCAGGATTGCATCGAGCAGATCGAGCGGCCCGAGGATCGTCTGCATCCGGTCTTTGCGCACCAGCGTCGCGGGCAAGTTGTACGTTTCCTGGAGCTCTTTGGTGAAGCTACCGGTGCGCTTCGCCTCACCCCCGCGCAGGATCCGTCCGTCCAGTGTGCGCACCTCCTCGACCCCGCGCAAGATGCGCGCGAGCCGAATGCCATGGTCCTGCGTAATCCGGCCCTGCCACCCGCGCTCGTATTCCTCTGCGATCAGGTTCAGTCGTGCGGCCACCTTTTCGGCGGTGCCTTGCAGATCGGCATCCACGACACCGGGCGCAAAGGCGCCTGCAATGGCCGCCTGTTCGAGGATGTGGCGCGGATAATGGGTCGGGAACGCGTCGAGCACCCGGCGCATTTGTCGCGCCAGTTCCACCACCCGCATGAGGTCTGCCCCGGCGATCTCGTCGCCATTGCCCTGCCGCAACATCGCGCCGTCAACGCCCTGGTTGATCAGGTATTCCTCCATCGCGGCCTCGTCCTTTAGGTACACCTCCGACTTGCCGCGTGACACCTTGTAAAGCGGCGGCTGCGCGATATAGAGATGCCCTTGTTCGATCAGCTCCGGCATCTGTCGGTAGAAGAACGTCAGCAGCAGCGTGCGAATATGCGCGCCGTCCACATCCGCATCCGTCATGATGACGATCTTGTGGTAGCGCAGCTTTTCGATGTTGAACTCGTCCCGTCCAATTCCGGTGCCGAGCGCCATCACAAGGTTCCCGATCTCCTGACTGCCGAGCATCCGGTCAAAGCGCGCCCGCTCGACGTTCAGGATCTTGCCTTTCAGCGGCAGGATGGCTTGCGTCTGCCGATCACGACCCGTCTGGGCGGACCCACCGGCGCTGTCACCCTCCACAAGGAACACCTCGGTCTTGGAGGGGTCCTTCTCGGAACAGTCCTTGAGCTTGCCCGCGAGGAAATTGACATCCATCGCGGTCTTGCGCCGGGTCAGCTCGCGGGCCTTGCGTGCGGCTTCGCGCGCCTGTGCGGCCTCGATGATCTTGCCCACGACAATGCGTGCCTCATTGGGGTTCTCTTCGAACCACTCGGCCAGCTTTTCGTTTACCAGACCCTCAACCGCCGGGCGCACCTCGGAACTGACCAGCTTGTCCTTGGTCTGGCTGGAAAACTTCGGGTCCGGTACCTTCACCGACAGCACGCAGGTCAGCCCCTCGCGCGCGTCGTCTCCGGTGAAGCTCACCTTCTCCTTCTTCGCAATGCCGCTGGACTGCGCGTAGTTGTTTATTGTGCGCGTCAGTGCGCCGCGAAAGCCCGCCAGGTGGGTGCCGCCATCGCGCTGTGGGATGTTGTTGGTGAAAGGCAGCACGTTCTCGTGGTAGCTGTCGTTCCACCACATGGCGATCTCCACGCCAATCTCGTCGCGCTCACCAGTGATGAAAATCGGCTCCGGCATCACGGAGGACTTGGAGCGGTCGAGATACTTCACGAACTCTTTCACGCCACCTTCGTAGTAAAGCTCCGAGCGCAGGCTCTCCGCGGGTCGTTCATCCACCAGAATGATCCGCACACCGGAGTTCAGAAACGCCAACTCGCGCAGTCGCTTCTCCAGCACCTCGAAAGAATACTCGATGTTGGAAAACGTATCTGTCGAGGCCATGAAGCGCACCTCGGTGCCGGTGCGATCCGTCTCCCCGACCACTTCCAGGTGCTTAACGGTGAAGCCGCCCTCAAACCGCGCCACATGCTCTCTGCCCTCTCGCCAGATGCGCAGCTCCAGCCAATCGCTGAGCGCGTTCACGACCGACACGCCGACCCCGTGCAATCCGCCCGAGACCTTGTAGGAGTTACTGTCGAACTTCCCGCCCGCGTGCAGCTGGGTCATGATGACTTCGGCGGCCGAAACGCCCTCTTCCTCGTGAATGCCCACCGGAATCCCGCGCCCATTGTCGGCCACGGAGACCGAGAAATCCTCGTGGATGGTAACGGTAACAGCATCCGCATGACCGGCCAGCGCCTCGTCGATGCCGTTGTCCACCACCTCATAGACCATATGATGCAGGCCCGAGCCATCGTCGGTGTCCCCGATGTACATGCCGGGGCGCTTGCGAACAGCCTCTAAGCCTTTGAGAACCTTGATCGAATTGGCGCCGTATTCTTCTGGCGTTTGCTCGTTGTCGGACATGCCGCACCACCTTTGTATTTTTCATGTTTTATAAGGTTTCTAAGGGGGAATGTCACGCAAATGGCACAATATTTTGTGTCAGGCGAAGGGGATAACCACACCGACCAAGATCAGCAAAACTCCCGAGATCACGTTGATCCGCGCGAGCGTTCGAGGCGCCGTGATCGGGGCCCGCACATGGCCCACGCAGGCGGCCAGCAACAGGTTGCCAATGAGCGGAATGGCGACCGAGGCGGTGATAATCGCACCGACATCCGGCGCGGTCACAGCGCGCAGGTCGAAGAACCCTGGCAGCACCCCGATGTAGAACAGAACCGCCTTCGGGTTGCCGAGGATCGCCACCAGCCCCGCCAGAAATCCTGGCCAGACGCCCGGTCGGGTCAACCGGCTGTCGGTGCTGATCTTCTGGTCCGCGTGCCGGATCAGCAATAGCCCCATGCCGATGAACACCCCGCAGGCGACCCAGCGCAGCACCGCCATGAACACATCGAAGACCGACAATACCCAGGAGATGCCCAGCACCGCCACCAGCGGCCAGAGGATGTCCCCGACGGCCACCCCCACCGCCAGTGGCCAGGCCGCGCCAAACCCACCCGAGAGCGCCCGCGCCATCAGCGCCAGCCAGACCGGCCCCGGCGTCAGGAACAGGATCACCAGCGCGCCGCCATAAGGCAACAGGTCGCTCCAGGTGATGGTCACGGCTGCATCACCAGCTCTGATACACCTGCGCTGTCGCGCACCTCGACATATTGCGCGCGGTCGCCCATGGTCGCAAAGAGCTCCGGCTCCGTGCCCGTCATCCAGGCCTGCGCGCCGAGGGCTGCGATCTCGTCGTAAAGCGCCGCGCGCCGGTCCGGGTCCAGATGTGCGGCCACCTCATCGAGCAGCAAGAGCGGCGGCGCCCCGAAATCCCGCGCCAGCGCCCGTGCATTGGCGAGGATCAGTGAGACCAGCAGGGCCTTCTGCTCGCCGGTCGAGCAGTCCCTCGCGGGCACGCCTTTCGCCGCATAGACACCGGAGATATCCGCGCGATGCGGCCCGATCAGGCTGCGCCCCGCTGCGACATCCCGCGGGCGGCTCTCAGCCAGCGCCGTTCGTAACTCGTCAATCGTCTGGGGCAGTTCTCCCTCCGCATGGGTCAACGTCAGCTCCGCCGCCGGAAACGCCGTCTGCGCGCCCTCCTGCGCCTCGGTCAGTTGCGCCAGAGCCATCCGCCGGTTGGCATCGATCACCACCCCGGTCTCCGCCATTTGCGTCTCTAACGCAGCGTACCAGGCCGGGTCTCGCACCATGTCCTTCAGCAGCCGGTTGCGCTCGCGCATGGCGCGCTCATAGGCCAGCGTCGCCTCCGCATGCCCCGGCTCAAAGCTGAGCGTCATACGGTCGAGAAACCGCCGCCGCCCCTCCGCCCCTTCGATCCACAACCGATCCATCGCGGGGATCAGCCAGAGCACCCGCGCTATGCGCCCCAGCGCCACCTGCGGCGCAGCTTTTTCGTCAATGCGCACTTGCCGGGCCGCGCCACCTTCCGACCAGATCTCGATCTCATGCAGCTGATGCAGCGACTGCAACACGCCCGACAGCTTCCAGCCCAGGGCCTCGGGCTGCCGCGTCATGTCTTCGGCACTCGACCGCCGCAGCCCGCGCCCGGGCGAGAACAGCGACACCGCCTCCAGCACATTGGTCTTGCCTGCGCCGTTCGCGCCATAGAGCGCCACGGGCCGCCCATCGAGCGCCAGCCGTCCCACCTTGTGTGACCGAAAATGCGACAGGGTCAGCGATGTCAGATACAGCGCCATCGCTCGCCTTTCATTGTTCGTCAAATATGCCTGCCGGAGGCAAAATCCTCCTAAACGCGCATCGGCATGACCACATAAACCGCTGATTGGTCATTGCCTTCGCGCATCAGGGTCGGATCACCCGAGGAGTTGAAGAGGAAGACCGCGTTCTCGCGATCCACCTGGCTTGCGATCTCCAGCAAGTATTTGGCATTAAAGCCAATCTCTAGCCGTTCATCGCCATAGGCCACGGCCAGCTCTTCCTCTGCGGCGCCACTATCCGGCGCGTTCACCGACAGCACCAACCGGTCTTCGTCGAGCTGCAGCTTCACCGCGCGTGAGCGTTCGGAGCTGACCGTCGCCACCCGATCGACCGCCTGCGCAAAGTCCGAAGCATCCACCTCCAGCTTGCGCGCATTGTTCTGCGGAATGACCCGCGTGTAATCCGGGAAGGTGCCGTCGATCACCTTCGAGGTCAGCGTGATATCAGGCGTGGCAAAGCGCACCTTGGTCTCGCTCACTGACACGGCGATCTTCATCTCGTCATCGTCCAGCAGCTTGCGCAACTCGCCCACGGTCTTGCGCGGCACGATCACGCCGGGCATGTCCGAAGCCCCCTCCGGCAACTCCGCGTCGATCCGCGCCAGACGGTGCCCGTCGGTTGCCACACAGCGCAGCACCTGGCCGCCCTCCGCATCCGAGACGTGCATATAGACGCCGTTGAGATAGTACCGTGTTTCTTCTGTCGAAATCGCGAACTTCGACTTGTCAAAGAGTCTTCGCAGCACCGGCGCGGAGGCCGAGAAGTTCGATGCGTACTCCGAGGACGCCATGACCGGGAAGTCTTCCTTGGGCAGCGTCGCGAGCGAGAAATTCGAGCGCCCCGCCTCAACGGTGAGCCGACCCGTCGCGCCATCGGCGGTCAGCGTGACCAGCGCGCCATCGGGCAGCTTGCGCACGATCTCATGCAGGGTTGTTGCTGATACAGTGGTCGCCCCGGCCCGCTCCACCTGCGCGGGCGCCTTGTCGACCACCTCGATATCGAGGTCGGTGGCGCGAAAGCTGACATCGCTGCCTTCAGCTTCGATGAGGACATTGGCGAGGATCGGGATCGTATTGCGCCGTTCGACGACGGACTGGGCTTGCGATACGGCCTTGAGCAGGGACGCGCGTTCGATGCTGATTTTCATGTGCTTGATCCTCCCACCAGTCCGGAGGATCAAGGTACCCTTATCCACCGACTTCACAAGTGTTTTATTGGTTTGTGTGGTGGAAAGGGCAGGGCGTCAAGACCCGCCGCTTGCTTACGGCCAGGCGGGTCTCAATGTGTGACTATTCTTCCAGCGCGCGGCGCAGAAGTTCCAAATCTTCAGCGATCTGGCCGTCCTGGGTTTTCAACTCTTCAATGCGCTTCACGCCGTGCATGACGGTGGTGTGGTCCCGCCCGCCGAAGCGGCGCCCGATCTCGGGCAGGGACCGCGAAGTCATCTTCTTGCAGAGATACATCGCCACTTGACGGGGCCTTGCATAGCTGCGCAGTCGCTTGGGTCCAATCATGTCAGACAGGCGAATGTTGTAGTGATCGCTGACCTTGCGCTGGATCTCCTCGACGGTGATCTTGCGTTCCGAGGCGCGCAGCACGTCCGACAGACAATCCTGCGTCAGCTCCATGTTGATCTCGCGGCCCACCAGCGAGGCGAAAGCAAAAAGCCGCGTCAGCGCACCTTCCAGCACCCGCACGTTGGTGGAAATGCGATGCGCGAGGAATTCAAGCACACCCGCTTCGACCTCCAGATCCGGGTAGTTCACGCGCTGCTGTTCGACCTTGCTCTGCAGGATACCCAGGCGCAGCTCATAGTCGGTCGGATGCAGGTCCACCACCAACCCGCACTGCAGGCGCGACTTCACGCGGTCTTCGAGATCCTTGATCTCGCTGGGCGAGCGGTCTGCCGAGATGATGATCTGTTTGTTCTGATCCACCAGCGCATTGAACGTGTGAAAGAACTCCTCCTGCGTGGAATCTTTACCCGCGATGAACTGCACATCATCCACCATCAGCACATCGACCGAGCGAAAGATTTCTTTGAAATCCATCATCTTGCGGTCGCGGAGGGCTTGCACAAAGCGGTACATGAACTGTTCGGCGGAGAGGTAGAGCACGTTCATTTCGGGTCTGCGGGCGCGCAACTCGTGGGCAATCGCGTGCATCAGGTGGGTCTTACCCAACCCAACGCCACCGTATAGGAACAAGGGGTTGAAGGTGACCGGACCACCCTCGGCCACGCGACGGGCCGCAGCATGCGCCAATTCGTTGGGCTTGCCCACCACGAAGGTGTCAAATGTGAATCGCTTGTCGAGCGGCGCCGTCGTCAATGCGTTGCTCGCCGGTGATTTCACCGCTCTCGGTGCATTGGGTCTCTGTTCGGTCACGGCTTCCTCCTGCATGTCGGCGCCTGCGCCCACGGGGGCAGGGACCGCGAACCGCAGGCGGCGCAAGCTCGGATCCTCGGTCTTGAGTTCATGCAGGATCAAATCCGCAAAATTCTGACTGACGTAGTTGCCCAGGAAATTCGTCGGCACGTCAAAGGTCGCGATCCCGTCGTTTGCCGCCCGAAACTCAATCGGCTCGATCCAGTTGGTATAGTTGTTTTGCCCTACCGTCTTTAGCAGTCTCTGCCTCAACTGCCCCCACTTCTCTTTAGTCATGTTAGACCTGTTTTCCTTTTCGCGTTCCCAGTTCTGGCGCCGCACCCGATGTAGATGCCGCACCGCCTCTTCGGTCTTGTTCGCGAACATACCTCTCCTGTCCTGCTCCCACACGAAACCAGGTCAACGTCCAATGGACATTTACAGATTAGGCAATGCCTGACCGGATCGTGCACCCTGCACCGGGTGCGTGTTCCAATCAGACGACACCGTCCGCTCTTTTTTGACAGGGCAAACCGCTGTTGCGCAGCATTTGCAGACTGAAGGCGTCTCCTTTTTAGTGACACCCAGCCCCTGAATCTCTCTCTGTCGCAGCAGCGCGAAGAGCTCTTCAGGGCCTGTCCCCCCATGACGAAATGAATCGCACGATATAGGTAGCAACTTCGCCCGCGGCACGGCAACTGATCTTCATTCTTGACTCTGCATTTTCAAAAAAGAATCTCTTGGCGCGCAAAAAGAGTCTCATAAATGCAAAAAAGCGCCGACGACCGGCGCTTCTTATCACCATTTCTGGGGAACCTTGGGGCCCCAGCGCGGCAGCAATCAGCCCAACGCTTTGACTCGCGCCGACAGTCGCGAAATTTTCCGTGCAGCGGTGTTTTTATGAAACACCCCCTTGGTCACACCGCGCATCAGCTCCGGCTGAGCCGCACGCAGAGCAGCGGACGCCGTATCCTTGTCGCCTGAGGCAATCGCCTCCTCGACCTTGCGCAGGAATGTCCGGATGCGCGACCGGCGCGCTTTGTTGATCTGGAAGCGTGCCTCGTTCTGGCGGGCGCGCTTCTTGGCTTGGGGCGAATTGGCCATATGTGTCTCACCTTCTTCGGCGTTGATGTGTCGTTCATGCACAATGCTGCCAACCCGGTTTTCGAAACCCCGGTAGGTGATTCTAGCCAAAGCGGGCCGCACACGCATGTCTGGCGGGCTCTATATGCCGCTTTGACCGGATTGCAAAGCCGAAAGTCAGTACTCTATCGCGAGGCAAAGTGGCCCCTCCCGCCCAGCGCTGTCTTGACCGATGTCGCCGCGCGTTGGTAGCCACCGAGCGCGACACGCCGCGATGGGGCGGTGTGCAGCCATCAGGAGTGCGGTTCGACCAGATCTATGGCGACAACAGCGGTACGGGCGGAGGCCAGACCCCGTTCGATACCGATAGGGACGGCGCGGCCACCCAGGAAGACGAGTTCGTCTCGATCAGCAATGACAACGCGACGCCCCTCGATATCTCAGGCTGGCAGATCTGGTCGGATTCCACTGGGAGCGGCGCGCCGGACAGGCCGGTGGACGGGCTCTATCGCACCTTTCCGCCCGGCACGGTTCTGCAACCCGGCGAGACGCTATACATCGTGAACGAAATCACCGGCCCCGCGCCCAGCTGGCTCAGGAAGCCTCCGAAGGCGGGGTCGAGTCTGGTTCAGGTGGTGTGCGGACCAACCTGCTCACCCAAGGAAGCAGCGGCCGCGCAGGCGAGGCCATTGCACTCGTGGATCCACCCAGCGGCGGCTATATCGTTTTCAACATGTCGACCCGCCAGCCCAATGTGCAGAATGAAACCGGATTTCCGGGCACCAACAACGTCGGCACTGAGGAGGGCCACGCGGTCATGCCCGATTAATCGGCGGGCACTGCGTACCGCTATAGTCCCGGCACTGGCACCTACCGAGCGCGGGATGTTGGCGTCCCCTGTTTCGCGGCGGGCACCCGGATTCGTACCCCTGAGGGTCCGGACCCGGTGGAGGATCTGCAGGTGGGCGATCTGGTTCTGACGGCGATACTTGGCCCGCAACGTATTCGTTGGCGCGGCAGCCGCCCGCTCAATGCCGCGCAGATGGCCTTTGCCGGTCAACATCCGATCGAATTCAAACCCGGTAGCCTTGGGCCAGACCTGCCGACGCGCAGCTTGCGCGTATCGCCGCAGCATCGCTTTCTCCTAAACGGAGACTGCCTTGTCCCGGCCCGCGGCTTGGTCAATCTGCCGAAAGTCCGCGTGATGAAGGGCTGTCGGCAGGTCACTTACCACCATATCCTGCTGGACCGTCACCAGGTTATCTTCGCCGAAGGGGTCGCCACCGAGAGCCTGATGCCAGGCCGCACATTTCTGGCGCGCTGTACCATCTCGGATCGGCTGGACATCATGCGGCTCTCCGGAGCCGACCCAGCACCGGCGCTGCGCTGTCTCACGGTGGCGGAGACACGCCGCTGTCTGCGCGATCATGACGGCGCGCTGCAGGCGTCAGGCTGATCAGCCCTCGGAGTAGAGGAATTCCATCGGCTGCCAACCCGTGCGCGGCGTCAGCCGGTCCATATTGCATTCGAAATAGCATCCACCGCCGCCGGGCCCCTGATCATGCTCTCGGCTGATCGGCTGCCCGGACAAATGGCAATAGAGCAGGGTGCCCACCCCCCCGTGCCCCACCAGCAGCAGGTCACCCCGTCCGTGATCCGCGAGGCAGGCTTCGAACTCTCGCACGATGCGCGCCTGCGCCTCTGCCGCGGTTTCCCAACCGCGCACGCTGCGCTCGGGCTCGGCAAAGAAGGCATCCGCCACCTGCTCAAATTCCTCGGGTGGCAGAAAGCCGGTGGCGCTACGGTCATTCTCATGCATCAGCGCCCGCACCTGCATCTTGGACCCCAGCGCGGTGGCCAGCGGCTTGGCGGTCTCGATTGCCTTGGTTTCGCCGCTGCTGATCACTGACGTCGTGCCCGCCATCGCCCCTGACGCGGCCAGAGCGGCGACACGCTGCTGCCCCACCTCGTTTAGCGACCACAGCGGAATATCCAGATCGGGGTCGATCCGCACCTGGGGATGGGTCAGATAACGTAAGGTTCCGCGCATGCGCAGATCTCCCTTGACTGATGTGGTCTGAGGTCGTGGCACTCCAGCGTACTGGAGCGCGCTGTCTTACTTGTCGCGGAACTGGGCTTCGCGCTTCTCAAGGAATGCGCTCATGCCTTCCGACTGGTCCTCTGTCGCAAAGAGCGCATGGAACATCCGCCGCTCAAAGAGCAGACCTTCGCGCAGCGGCACCTCATAGGCGCGGTTCACAGCCTCCTTGACGACCATCACCGTGATCATCGACTTCTCGGCGATCTTCTGGGCCGCCCCATGCGCTTCTTCCAGAAGCTTCTTGCAGGGCACCACACGGCTGACGAGGCCGGACTTCTCCGCTTCATCGGCGTCCATGAAGCGCCCGGTCAGATGCATGTCCATGGCCTTCGACTTGCCCACAATCCGGGTGAGCCGCTGCGTCCCCCCGATGCCAGCCACCACGCCTAGGTTGATCTCAGGCTGGCCAAACTTCGCGGTGTCCGAGCAGATGATGAAGTCACACATCATCGCCAGTTCGCAGCCGCCCCCCAATGCATAGCCCGAGACGGCTGCGATGATCGGCTTGCGTACCCGCATGATCGCTTCGGTCTCAGGCGTGAAGAGATCGCCCGAAAAAGCTTCGACAAAGCTCTTGTCCTTCATCATCGCGATATCTGCCCCGGCGGCAAAGGCCTTCTCCGAGCCGGTGATGATGATACAGCGCACCTTGTCGTTGGCCTGCGCCTCAGTCAGCGCATCGGCCAGTTCTTTCATCAATTCGTCGTTCAGGGCGTTCAGGGCGTCGGGCCGGTTCAGCGTGATCTGGGCCACATGGTTCTCAATCTCAACGATGATCGTCTCGTAGGCCATCCGCAAAGCTCTCGTTGTGGTCACTGAGAGTTCGACTCAATACCAAGCATGACCGAGGTTCAAGCTATCTTTGGCATTGCGCGCAGAAGAAAGATGAGCGACCCGATTGCACGATTCGCCCGATGACGCCGGGGCAATCGGCGGTCCGGCAGGGAGCGCCTTCGCGACCATAGACGTCAAAGCTGTGCTGGAAATATCCAAGTTCGCCATCGGCTTGGCGGAAATCCCGCAGTGACGACCCGCCTGCCTCAATAGCCTCCGCCAGCACCGTGCGGATGATCGGCACCAGTGCTGCCACCCGTGCCGCAGAAATCCGCCCGGCTTTGCGCGTCGGCCTGATTTTTGCGCGGTAGAGCGCCTCGCAGACGTAGATATTGCCTAGCCCTGCGACAATGCGCTGGTCCAGCAGGGCCGACTTCACCGGCGTCATCTTGCCCTTGAAGGCCGCGATCAGGTGATCTTGGTGAAATTCATTGCCCAAAGGCTCCGGCCCCAGCACGGCAAGCAGTTTGTGCTCTGACGCTGTTGCCGTCTGCATCAGGTCCATCGCCCCGAATCGTCGGGGGTCGTTGAAGGTGATCCGCGCGCCGTTCTCCATGTGAAAGACCACGTGGTCGTGCTTTTCGGGGGCAGGGTGGTCATGCACGAATTGCTCAAGCGGATCGCCCGAGACCATCATTCGCCCCGACATGCCCAGATGGATGAGCAGCGTCTCGCCCGAGCTTAGATCGGCCAGAATGTACTTCGACCGCCGCCGCAACCGTTCCACCCGTTGCCCCGTCAGCCGTTCGGCCATTGCGTCGGGAAACGGCCAACGCAGATCGGGCCGGTTCACATCGGCCCGCGCAATCACTGCGCCCGTCATCGCGGGCTCCAGCCCGCGCCGCACGGTTTCGACCTCTGGCAATTCTGGCACCGCTCTCCCCGCGACAATCGGGCCGCATTGTGCATCCGCCCATGAAGCCTATAACAAAAGGCGAAGCGGCAAGGACCACAAGACCCCATGAGTAACGAGACCGACAAAACCACCCACTTCGGTTATGAGACCGTGCCCGAAGCTGAAAAGGCGGGGCGCGTTCAGGGAGTCTTCGCCTCCGTGGCCAGCCGATACGACATCATGAACGACGTGATGTCCGGCGGCATCCATCGCCTCTGGAAAGACGCGATGATGGACTGGCTGGCACCGCGGCCTGGGCAAAAGCTGCTCGATGTGGCGGGGGGCACGGGCGACATCTCCTTTAGGTTTCTCAAACGAGCAGGGTCCGGCCACGCCACCGTCCTCGACCTCACCGAGCCCATGCTGGTCGAAGGCCGCAAACGAGCGGATGCGGCGCAGATGCAGGACAGTCTCGACTGGGTCGTCGGCGACGCCATGGCCCTGCCTTTCGACGACAACAGCTTCGACGTCTACACCATCTCCTTCGGGATCCGGAATGTGACCCGCCCCGAGGAGGCGCTCGCCGAGGCCTACCGCGTACTGAAACCCGGTGGGCGTCTCATGGTGCTCGAATTCAGCCAGCTGCCGAACCCGGCGCTGCAGAAGGCCTATGATCTTTACAGCTTCAACGTGATCCCGCGCATGGGGCAGGTGATCGCGAATGACCGCGACAGCTATCAATACCTCGTGGAATCTATTCGAAATTTCCCCGATCAGGAGACGTTCCTTGGCATGATCCGTGCCGCGGGCTTCGGCAATGCGAAGTATCGCAACCTGACCATGGGCGTTGCCTGCCTGCACTCGGGGTGGAAGCTGTGATGTCAACCGCCAATGCGTCTGTGCCGCGCGCGAGAATGTCGGGCTCTGTCCTGCAATCCAGTTGGGGAACAGGGATCTAAGTGCGTGGCCCTCACAATATCTGGCGGCTGATCCGCACGGGCGCCACGCTCGAACGTACCGGCGCGATGAACGTCGTACTCGATGCTTTTGAGGCACCGCCAGCGTTGCGGTTCGTCGCTCGCGCGCTGGGACTGCCGTTTAAATGGCTGGGCTATGCGGGCGATCCGACCATGCCGCCCGCAACCCGCGCGCTCACGGCCTTGGGCCCTGCCTACATCAAATTTGGACAGATCCTCTCGACACGCCCGGATGTTGTGGGCGACGAGCTGGCAATCCAGTTGCGGGTGCTGCAGGACAAGTTGCCGCCCTTCTCTGTTGAGGAGGCCAAGGCCGAGGTGCAGCGGGAGCTAGGCCTGCCGGTGGATCAGATCTTCTCGGAATTCAGCGAACCCGTCGCCGCCGCCTCCATCGCACAGGTCCATAAGGCCAAGCTGGCTTCAAACGGGGAAGCTGTCGCGGTCAAGGTCCTCCGCCCGGGTATCGAAAAAGCCTTCCGCAAGGATGTGGATGCCTTCTATCTCGCGGCCCGCATGGTCGAGATATTCTCACCCGGCTCCCGCCGCCTGCGCCCGATGGAGGTGATCGAACACTTCGACGGCGTTGTGCGCGGCGAGCTGGATCTGCGGCTGGAATCCTCCGCCGCCTCGGAATTCGCCGCGAACACCAAGAATGACGAGGGCTTTCAGCTGCCTCCGATGAAATGGGAATATTCCGCCCGCCGCGTGATGACGCTGGGCTGGGCCGACGGCGTGCCCATGGGCGACAATGCCGCCATCGATGCTGCGGGTCACAACCGCGTCGATCTGGGCGACCGGGTGCTGAAGCTCTTTCTCAACCACGCGCTGCGCGACGGCTATTTCCACGCCGACATGCACCAGGGCAACCTCAAGGTCGCGCCAAACGGGGACATCGTCGCCTACGACTTCGGGATCATGGGCCACATCGACGAATACACGCGCCGGGTTTATGCCGAGATCCTCTTTGGCTTTATCCGCAAGGACTACAAGCGCGTGGCCGAGGTGCATTTCGAGGCAGGCTACGTGCCCGCCGACAAGGATGTGGATGAATTCGCCCGCGCGCTCCGCGCTGTGGGTGAGCCCATTTTTGGCATGGATGCCTCGAAGATTTCCATGGGACGGCTGCTCAACTACCTCTTCGAGGTGACCGAACGCTTCGGTATGGAGACGCGGACGGAGCTCATCCTGCTGCAGCGCACCATGGTGGTGGTCGAAGGGGTGGCGCGGTCTTTGAACCCGCAGATCAACATCTGGCAGGTCGCCGCCCCGCTCGTCACCGACTACATCTCAAAATCCATCGGGCCCAAGGCCGTGCTCACCGATCTGGCCAAAACCGCGCGGGTCGTCACCCGCTTTGGCCCCCGCTTGCCGGGCATGGTCGAGGCCGCTCTCGTGCGGCAGAGCAACGCGGAAGACCCCGCGCGCCCGCGCGGGCTGATGGAGCGGGTGTTCCTCGCTGTTGTCTTCGGTATTTCCATCGGTGTCAGCGGAGCCGCGACGTTGATGCTGATCGACATGACGCTGTTCTGAGCGGGACCTGGGCAGCGTGCGCTCCGTTCTGAGCGCGGCACCGACGGCGGGCGCGGGCGGCCTAAAGCCCGCCCGAACCTGCCGATTGCCGACGGAAGACGATCTTGCAGACCATGGGGCGGCTCCGATGTTTTTATGTTTCAAAGGCTTGAGGCGAAATGCCTGTACTGCCGTGAGTTATTCGCGGGGTTACATCACATGCGTTCAATTGCAAGCGCGATGCCCTGCCCGCCGCCGATGCACATGGTGATCAGCGCTTTCGATCCCCCGGTCCGCTCGAGTTCATAAAGAGCTTTCACCGTGATGATGGCGCCCGTGGCGCCGACAGGATGGCCCAGCGCGATTGCGCCGCCGTTGGGATTGACCTTTGCGGCATCGAAACCGAGATTCTTGCTCACCGCCAGAGCCTGTGCGGCGAAGGCTTCGTTGCTTTCGATGACGTCGAAATCCCCGGCTGTCAGGCCGGTGCTCTCAAGCAGATTTTGCACCGCCGGCACCGGGCCGATGCCCATGACCTCGGGCCGGACACCGGCGTGCGCATAGCCCAGGATGCGGGCTCTTGGCGACAGTCCTGCAGCCTCTGCGGCCTCTGCACTGGCCAGCACGATGGCGCCTGCGCCATCGTTAATTCCGCTTGCATTTCCGGCGGTTACGCTGCCGTCCTTCTGGAAGACGGCGCGCAGGCCTGCGAGGGCCTCGGGGGTGGTGGCCTTGGGGTGTTCGTCGACCGTGAACGGCACCATGTCCCGCTTCACGCGGACTTCGACGGGCGCGATCTGGCTGGCGAAATGACCAGCCTCGATGGCCGCTGCGGCCCGCCTCTGGCTCTCCAGCGCAAAAGCATCCTGATCGGCGCGGCTGATGTCATGCTCGGCGGCCACATTCTCGGCTGTCACCCCCATGTGACCGGTGCCGAAGGGGCAGTTCAGCGCACCCAGCATCATGTCGAGCGCGCGAATATCGCCCATTTTGGCGCCCCATCGCTGGTCGGGCACGATAAAGGGAGAGCGCGACATATTCTCGGCCCCACCGGCCAGGCCAAACTCCGCATCGCCCAGCATCAGAGATTGTATAACGGAAACAATGGCCTGGACGCCCGATCCGCAGAGCCGGTTGACGTTCATCGCGGGCACCGTGTCGGGCACGCCCGCCTGCATCGCGGCCACGCGGCTGAGGTACATGTCGCGCGGCTCGGTGTTGATCACGTGGCCGAAGGCCACATGGCCGATCTGGCGACCTTCGACGCCTGCGCGCTCCAGCGCGGCCTTGGCAGCGGTGGTGCCCAGATCAATGGGTGGGGTTCCGGCGAGCGACCCGCCGAAGGTGCCGATGGCGGTGCGGGCGCCGCCCAGAATCACGATGTCGCGGGTCATGAAATCTCTCCTGCTGAAGGTCTTGCCGAGGAGTATGCGCAGCGGCTCTGGCTTTGTCAGCCCCGACGTGCGGTCAGCCCGGAAAACCGCGTCGGTGGCCTGTCGGTATGGCGTCGGTATCACGTCGGTATTACGTCGGTGCGCGGCGCGCGGTCGGGTTACGCTTTGGTCATTGACAAATCCGCAGTGACACGGCCCATTGTCCGCCATGACGGAGGACACCGACGCTATCCTGACGCAATTGCCCGCGCGCCTGAAAGAGGCGCGGCGCGCGCAGGGGCTGTCGCTTGATGCGGTGGCGAAGCTCTCGGGGGTGTCGCGCTCGATGGTCAGCCAGATCGAGCGCGGCGAGTCGAGCCCAACCATCGCGACGCTGTGGAACCTCACCCGGGCGCTGCAGGTCGACTTTGCCGGGCTTCTGGACGGGGCGCAGGACGCGGCCCGGATCGAGGTGCTGCGCGCGGGCGCCGTGCCGACCATCGACAATCTGGGGGCCGGCTGCCGTATCCGCATTCTGTCGCCGCCCGAGGAGGCAGGGCGGCACGAGGTCTATGAGCTGAGCATTGCGGCGGGCGGCCAGCTCGACAGCCAGCCGCACACCCGTGGCGCGCGCGAGCATCTGACGGTGATCGAAGGGGCACTGGAGGTCACCAGCGGCGAGGACTGCCAGCGGCTGGAGGCGGGCGACACCGCGCGCTATGCCGCTGATGTGCCGCACCGGATCGCGGCGCGCGGCGCGGTGCGCGCGTTTCTGGTGGTCCAGGACGCCTGATCCGGTCAAATCCGTAATTACGGAAAAAATCCGCCATCCTGAATTTCCGCTATTTCGGAATCAAAGTCGATATGGTAGAGGCTTGCAGAACAGAGGAGTCCGATCATGACGCACGCCTATCTCGAGCACGTCGCCGCCACGCTGGAGCAGATCGCGGCGGACGGGATGATGAAACGCGAGCGGGTGATCACCTCGCCGCAGGGCGGACAGATCTCGGTCGGGCCGCGGGAGGTGATCAATCTCTGCGCCAACAACCATCTGGGGCTGGCCGATCATCCCGCACTGATCGCGGCGGCGAAGGACGCCATGGACCCGCGCGGGTTCGGCATGGCCTCGGTGCGGTTCATCTGCGGCACGCAGGATCTGCACCGGGAGCTGGAACAGAAGCTGGCCGCTTTCCTTGGCATGGAGGATTCGATCCTCTTTGCCGCCTGTTTCGATGCGAACGGCGGGCTTTTCGAGCCCCTGCTCGGGCCGGAGGATGCGGTCGTCTCGGACGCGCTGAACCATGCGTCTATCATCGACGGCATCCGGCTGTGCAAGGCGAAGCGGTACCGCTATGCGACCTCCGACATGGCGGATCTGGAGGGCCAGTTGCAGCTGGCGCGGGAGGAGGGCGCGCGGTTCATCCTGATCGCGACGGACGGTGTCTTCAGCATGGACGGGTATCTTGCGAAGCTGCCGGAGATCAAAGCCTTGGCCGAAAAATACGATGTGATGGTGATGGTGGATGACTGCCACGCCACAGGCTTTATGGGGCCGCAGGGCGCGGGCACCCCGGCGCATGCGGGGGTGGAGGTGGACATCCTCACCGGCACGCTGGGCAAGGCGCTGGGCGGTGCGATCGGCGGATATATCGCCGGGCCACAGGTGGTCATTGATCTGTTGCGCCAGCGTGCGCGGCCTTATCTCTTTTCCAACTCCTTGCCGCCTAGCATCGTGGCGGCGGGCATCACGGCGCTGGAGCTGGTGGCGCAGGGGGACGACCTGCGCACACGGCTTTTTGAAAACACCGCCTATTGGCGGGCGGGGCTGGAGGCGCTGGGATTTGACCTGTTGCCCGGGGAGCATCCGATTGTGCCGGTGATGCTGGGCGAGGCGCAACTGGCGCAGGATATGGCGGCGCGGCTCTTTGACGAGGGGGTCTATGTGTCGGGGTTCTTCTTCCCTGTCGTGCCGCGCGGGCAGGCGCGCATTCGCACGCAGATGAATGCGGCGCTGACCCGTGAGGAGCTGGACCGGGCGCTTGCGGCGTTCAAAACGGCGGGCACGGCCTGCGGGGTGATCTGATGACGAATGAGATGAAAGCGCTGGCGAAACTGGAGCCCCGGGAGGGGCTGTGGATGATCCATGCGCCGGTGCCCGAGATCGGGCCTGATGATGTGCTGATCCGGGTGAAGAAGACCGGTATTTGCGGCACGGACATTCACATCTGGAACTGGGACGACTGGGCGTCGCAGACCGTGCCGGTGCCGCTGATCACTGGGCATGAGTTTGCCGGGGAGATTGTCGAAATCGGCTCTAACGTGGGGGATTTGGCCATTGGCCAGCGCTGTTCGGGCGAGGGGCATCTGATTGGCAAGACCTCGCGGCAGAGCCGGGCGGGCAAGTTCCATCTCGATCCGGCGACGCGCGGCATCGGGGTGAACGAGCAGGGGGCCTTTGCGCAGTATCTGAAGCTGCCTGCGTTCAACGTGGTGCCGCTGCCGGATGAGATTTCCGATGACATCGGTGCGATCCTCGATCCATTGGGCAATGCGGTGCACACGGCGCTGAGCTTTGATCTGGTGGGCGAAGATGTGCTGATCACGGGTGCGGGGCCCATCGGGATCATGGCGGCGGCGGTGGCGCGGCATGTGGGCGCGCGCCATGTGGTCATCACGGATGTGAACGCCGACCGGCTGGCGCTGGCCGCGGAGGTTGCGGATGTGGTGCCGGTGAACGTGGGTGAGGCCGATTTGGCAGAAACAGTCTCTGATCTGAAGATGAAACAGGGCTTTGACGTCGGCCTGGAGATGTCGGGCAATCAGCGCGCGCTCGACCAGATGGTCGAGGCGATGACCATGGGGGGCCGTATCGCGATGCTGGGCATCCCGCCGGGCAAGTCGCCGGTGGATTGGAGCCGGATCGTGTTCAAGGCCATCACCATCAAGGGCGTCTACGGGCGCGAGATTTTCGAGACCTGGTACAAGATGATCGCGATGCTGCAGAACGGGCTCGATGTGAGCCGGGTGATCACGCATCGGTTTGGCGTGGATGCGTTTGAGGCCGGGTTTGCCGCGATGAAGTCGGGCCGGTCCGGCAAGGTTGTGCTTGATTGGACGGAGGCCTAGGGCGTGGCATCTGGACGGCGCGCGCCACCCGGGGTTTGGCGAGAGGTCAGTCGGTGTCAGCTGCGCGCTGGCGGGATGGGCTGACGCCCCTGCTCCGAGAGCAACCAGCCATGCCGCCCTTCGAAGACCGCCGCATGCAGGGGCCGGAAGTAGCCAGCGCCGCCGTCGAGGTTGACCCGGTTGCCGGCGTGTTCCGGCCAGTCGAGCGACGTGTGGCCATGCACCACAAGCCGCCCGTGGTCGGTCTGATCGTCGATGAAGCCTTTGCGGATCCAGATGAGATCATCCTCCACCTGCTCTTCGAGCGGCACCCCGGGGCGGAGGCCCGCGTGCACGAAGAGCAGGTCGTCCGTCACGTGCATCAGCGGCAGGTCGGCCAGAAACGCCCGATGCGCTTGCGGGACGGCCGTCCGGGCGGCCGCCAGAACAGGCTGCAACAGATCGGTTTCGTCAGCCGTGACGCCATAGGACGCCATTGTCTTGTCCCCACCCAGCCTTGGGTTGAACCAGTGCAACTCGTGGCTCGTGGCGCTGTCATAGACGGTCATGTCGTTGAGAAACCGGCTCAGGTAGCGGTCATGGTTGCCCTTGAGCGTGATCCAGTTGCGCCCCTGCATCTGCGCGTCGAGCAGGAACTGGACCACACCGCGGCTGTCTGGCCCGCGATCCACGTAGTCTCCAAGCAGAACGACCTGCGCATCCGGGCCGCCGTCCGTCTCGATGAGGGCGAGCACGCGCTGCAGCTCGTCGAGCTGCCCGTGCACGTCGCCAATGGCGTAGATTGGATCGGTCATGACAGCCTCCAGCGCACAGCGCGTCCTCGGTGAGGCGCGCTGTCATGCTTCTATCGACCTGTCAGGCCACGTCAAACTGCAAAGGCTTGATCTGGGTGAAGAGCCCGGTTTCCGCAAGTTTGGCGCGGGCCTCGGCGGGGACTGGTTCGTCGACATAGAGGATCGCAATGGCTTCGCCACCGGCCTCCGCCCGGCCCAGCGTGAAGTTCGCGATGTTCACGCCATTGTCGCCCATGGTCTGACCCAGGGCTCCGATGATGCCGGGCACGTCCTCATTGGTGGTGTAAAGCATGTGGGAGCCGATTTCGGCGTCGATGTTGATGCCCTTGATCTGGATAAACCGCGGCTTGCCGTCGGAAAACACCGTGCCCGCCACGGAGCGTTCCCGTTTGGCCGTGACCACCGTGACCTTGATGTAGCCTTCGAAGACCCCGGATTTGTCCTGGTTGGTCGTCGAAATCTGGATCCCGCGTTCCTTGGCGATCACGGGCGCAGAGACCATGTTCACATCCGGATTGGCCTTTTTCATGATGCCCGCCACGACGCCACAGTTGAGCGCCTCGAGGTTCATGCCGGCAACCACACCATCATAGAGGATATTGATCGCCTGAATGGGCTCATCTGTCATCTGGCCGATGAAGCTGCCCAAATGTCCGGCGAGCTTGACCCAGGGCCCCATGACCTTGGCCTCTTCTGCGGTGACCGAGGGCATGTTCAGCGCATTTTCCACAGCACCGGTGAGCAGGTAGTTCGACATCTGCTCGGCCACCTGCAGGGCCACATTCTCCTGCGCTTCGGTGGTGGCGGCGCCGAGATGCGGGGTGCAGACGACGTTGGGCAGGTGGAACAGCGGGTTCTCGGTCGCAGGTTCGGTCTTGAAGACGTCGAAGGCGGCGCCCGCCACATGGCCGGAGGTCAGCGCTTCGGCCAGCGCCTCTTCATCGACCAGACCGCCGCGCGCGCAGTTGATGATCCGCACGCCCTTCTTGGTCTTGGCGATGTTCTCGCGGCTGAGAATATTGGCCGTCTGGTCGGTGAAGGGCACGTGCAACGTGATGAAATCGGCCCGCGCGAGCAGATCGTCGAGCTCGACCTTTTCGACACCCATCTTCTCGGCCTTTTCCTGTCCGAGGAAGGGGTCGTAGGCGAGGACCTTCATCTTCAGCGCCCGAGCGCGGTCGCAGACGATGCCGCCGATGTTCCCCGCCCCGATCACTCCCAGCGTCTTGCCGGTGAGCTCAACCCCCATAAACTTGGATTTCTCCCATTTGCCGTCATGCGTCGAGGCCGAGGCCTCGGGGATCTGACGCGCCACGGCAAACATCATGGCAATCGCATGCTCTGCGGTGGTGATCATATTGCCGAAGGGTGTGTTCATCACGATCACGCCCTTTTTCGAGGCGGCATCCTTGTCGATGTTGTCGGTGCCGATCCCGGCGCGGCCGATCACTTTCAGATTGTCAGCGGCCGCGAGGATCTTTTCCGTCACCTTGGTGGCTGAGCGGATGGCGAGGCCATCATAGTCGCCGATGATCGCGGCGAGCTTCTCCTTGTCCTTGCCCACGTCGGGCTGGAAATCGACGTCGATACCGCGGTCGCGGAAGATCTGCACAGCGGCGTCGGAGAGTTTGTCGGAGATGAGAACTTTAGGGGCCATGTCGTTGGTCCTTGTGAGCTAAGTGGGGAGCGGTGGCCCAAGGCCCACCGGACCTGCAGGCAGGTGGGGTGGGCTTTCAGGCCACCCGGTGTTCAGGCGGAGATTTCGGTCTCGAAGGCCCAGGCGAGCCAGGGCAGCATGGCCTCGATATCGGCGGTCTCGACGGTGGCACCGCACCAGATGCGCAGGCCCGGCGGTGCGTCACGATAGGCACCGATGTCCAGCGCCACACCTTCGTCGGCCAACCGCGTCGCGATGGCCTTGGCGAAGGCCGCCCCGTCTTTGATCCGTGTGTCGGTGAACTTGAGACAGACCGAGGTGTTGGACCGGGTCGCGGGGTCACGGGCGAGAAAGTCGATCCAGTCGTGCGCCTCGACAAAGGCGGCGACGGCAGCCGTATTTGCGTCCGCGCGCGCAATCAGGCCGGGCAGGCCGCCGACCGCTTCCGCCCAATCGAGCGCCAGCAGGTAGTCTTCGACGCAGAGCATGGAGGGCGTGTTGATCGTCGCACCGGTGAAGATGCCCTCGATCAGCTTGCCGCCTTTGGTCAGGCGGAAGATCTTGGGTAGGGGCCAGGGCGGGGTGTAGCTTTCCAGCCGTTCCACGGCGCGGGGGCTTAGGATCAGCATGCCATGCGCCGCCTCGCCGCCCAGCACTTTCTGCCAGCTGTAGGTGGTCACATCGAGCTTGTCCCAGGGCAGATCGACGGCAAAGGCCGCGGAGGTCGCGTCGCAGAGCGTGAGGCCTGCGCGGTCCGCCGGGATCACATCGCCCGAGGGCATCCGCACACCGGAGGTCGTGCCGTTCCAGGTGAAACAGACATCGTTGTCGTAGTTCAGCGCGGCCATGTCGACAATCTCGCCGTACTCGGCAGTATGAACGGTGTGTTCGATCCTGAGCTGCTTGGCCACATCGGTGACCCAGCCCGCGCCGAAGCTTTCCCAGGCCACCATCTCTGCCGGGCGCGCACCGAGGAGCGACCACATGGCCATCTCGAAAGCGCCGGTGTCCGAGGCGGGCACGATGCCGATGCGATAGTCCGCAGGCACGCCCAGGATTTCGCGCGTGCGCTCGATCGTGGCCAGCAGCTTGGCCTTGCCTTCGGCGGCACGGTGCGAGCGGCCGAGCGGCGCGTCGGACAGTTTGGTCAGGTCAAATGTGGGGGGTTTGGCACAGGGGCCAGACGAAAAACGCGGGTTTACCGGCCGCGCAGCCGGTCGTTCAGTAGCCATCAATGCTATCCTTCCAGATATGCGCCCTTCGTTGGGGAAGGGTGTCCCACGGATGGGTCTATGGGGCTCCGGCCTCTGGCGCAACGGAAAAAACGCGGCTAGAACGGCGCCGCGTCGCAATTCTGCGACATCCTTTGCGCCAATCGGAAACTTCTTTCATGCCCATCGTCACCCTTCTGACTGCGCCCGCACGGCGCTTGCTCGACCCCGCGCTTGTCGAGGCGCTGCGCAATGCCTGGGGGGGCGGGGCGGTGCAGTGGCTCGCGCCGGATGAGGCGGCGGAGTTTGAGGTGCCCGAGATCCCCGGCAACCGTTGGGAGGTCTGGGCCGATGTGCAGGCGCAGGGGGTGGATCTGGTGGTGCAGCCGCGCGGGGGCCGTCGCAAGGCACTGCTGCTCGCGGATATGGACAGCACGATGATCCGGCAGGAGTGCATTGACGAGCTGGCCGATGAGGCGGGTGTGGGCGCGCGCGTGAAGGAGATCACGGCACGGGCGATGAATGGCGAGCTGGACTTCGAAGGCGCGCTGCGCGCGCGCGTTGGTCTGCTGAAAGACCTGCCGGTGTCGACCATCACACGGGTGCTGGAGGAGCGCATCGACTTGATGCCCGGCGGGAAGGTTTTGCTGGCCACGATGAAGGCCAATGGGGCTTATGCGGCGCTGGTCTCGGGCGGGTTCACGGATTTCACCTCTGCGGTGGCGGCGGACCTTGGGTTCGATGAAAACCGCGCCAACACGCTGTTGTCGGAGGGTGGGCGGCTGACCGGCGAGGTGGGGATGCCGATCCTCGGGAAACAGGCGAAGGTGGATGCGCTGGTCGAGATCACTGGGCGTCTGGGCCTTTCGGAGGCGGATGTTCTGGCCGTTGGTGACGGTGCGAATGATCTGGGCATGCTGCACCGTGCGGGCACCGGGGTGGCGCTGCATGCGAAGCCAGCCGTGGCCGCGCAATGCGACGTGCGGATCAATCACGGGGACCTGACGGCGCTGCTCTATCTGCAGGGATATGCCGCCTCGGAGTTCGTGACGGGCTGATCGGCGACGACTCGGGGCGAATGTGCTAGGCTGCGCGTGGCAGCAGAGGACAAGGGGGTCGAGATGCCAGACTATGTTTTTGCCTATCACGGCGGGAAGACACCGGAGACGCAGGAAGAGGGCGCCAAGGCTATGGCCGCCTGGGAGGCGTGGTTTCAGGACATGGGCGATGCGGTTGTGAACCCAGGGAATCCGGTGGGGATGTCAAAGACGGTGACGGCGACGGCGGTGGAGGACCACGGCGGCGCGAACCCGATCTCCGGGTTCAGTATCGTGACCGCGGACACCATGGAGGGTGCCGTGGGTCTGGCCAAGGGATGCCCCATGGTGGTCGACGGGTCCGGCTCCATCGAGGTGGCCGAGATTCACAATCTGATGTGATCAGGCCAGCGCCGCGGCGGGTCTGATCCAGCCGGTCTGGACCTTGCGGCGGTTCAGGATCGGCGCGTTCATGCGTTTGCGTGTGGCGGGGTGGTCGGGCTCCAGCACGCCGAGTTTCACCAGAATGGCGGCAATGGCGCATTCGGAGGCGCGGGTGCTGCCATCGGTGATCTTGAGCGCGATGCCGAGCTTCTGGTCGGGCAGGATGGCGGTGAAGAAGGCCTCCGCTCCGGTCTTGATCGCGACTTTGCCGTCCATGGCGCGCATCAGCTCGGTGCAGGCGCGCCCCTCTCCCGCGACGAGATCGGGGTGCAGGCGCATCGCCTCGTGCAGACGTGCCTCGGGGCTGTCCTGGGGCGCGGCGGCGAACTGTGCCATGGCACGGGCCATGCCGCGCAGGGTGCAGGCGAAGTTCGGGGCGGAGCAGCCATCGATCCCGAAACCGGGTGAGGTCTCATCGGTCACCGTCTCGAAGGCCTCGAGCGCGGCTGTCTGGACCGGGTGATCGGGCTCGATATACTCTGGTCCCGCGCCGAGATGTTTGGCGAGTGTCAGGAAGCCGGTGTGCTTGCCCGAGCAGTTGTTGTGTATCTGGCAGGGGCTCTTGGCCCCGCGGATGAGACCCTCGCGCGCCGCGCGGTTGTCTGGCATCTGCGGGCCGCAGCGCAGGGCGTCGTCATCCAGCGCGAGGGTTTCCAGCCAATCCGCGACCCGGTCGGTGTGGATCGCCGCACCGTTGTGCGAGGCGCAGGCCAGCGCCAGATGTTCCGATGTCAGCCGCGCCCGATCCGCAGCACCCGAGGTGATCAGCGGCAAGGCCTGGATCATCTTTGCCGAGCTGCGTGGCAATACGGTGGCGTCCGCATCGCCCCAGGCCTCGACGATGTCGCCGGACGCATCACAGACGACGGCGTGGCCGGCATGGGCGCTTTCCAGAAACTCGCCCCGCCAGATTTCGACCATGGGTGCCGCGTGTATCATTCCAGACCCTCAAGAAATTTGGCAAAAACCTGCACATCGCCCGTTCCGGTCTCGCGGATTTTGCGCTACTGTGACACTTGTCGAGGAGAACATCGGGTCTTGCAAGAGAAGGTGCCAAAAAGGCGCAGCGCAGACCACGGAGAATTGAGGTTAAGACGGCTGGAGGCTGTAAGACATGCGAGTTTTTCAAAAGGTTGCAGGGGTTGTGTCGGTGTTGGCGCTGACGGCTCTGAGCGCGCAGGCGCAGGATGAAAGCAGCAACGTGGTCGCCGAGAAGACCGACTGGACCGTCTTCGAGGAAACCGACCCCAAGGAATGCTGGGGCGTGTCGATCCCCAAGGAAACCGTGAACACCCGAGATGGCCGCGTGGTTGCAGCCCAGCGCGGGCAGATCCTGCTGATGGTGTTTTATCGGCCCGGCGCGGACGCCAATGGGGTGGTGACCTTCACGGGCGGATACCCCTTTGCAGACGGCTCCAAGGTCAATCTGGAGATCAGCGGCAGCAGTTTCTCGCTTTTCACGTCGGGCGAATGGGCCTGGTCGGAGAACGCTCAGGAAGATGCAAAGATCGTCGCCGCCATGAAACGCGGGGCCAATGCGGTGGTGACCGGGCTGTCGAGCCGCGGCACGACGACGAAGGACACCTTCTCGCTGTTGGGCTTTACTGCCGCTCTTGAAGAGGCCGAGAGGCGCTGCGCCAGCTGATCGCGGAGATCTGACGGTGTTTTCCTTTTGATCCTGGCGCAAACCTCTATATAGAGGCGCATCTTCGCCATGTCAGGAAAGCCCATGTCTGCCGCCGCGCCGATCACACAGGATGTTCACACCATTCCGCGCAAGCTGCCGGAGGGGCCCGTCAACCTTGTCGGGCTGACCCGGGATGCCATGCGCGCCGCGCTGATCGAGGCGGGTGTGCCCGAGAAACAGTCCAAGATGCGCGTGGGCCAGATCTGGCAGTGGATCTACCAGTGGGGCGTGCGCGACTTCGATGCGATGACCAACCTCGCCAAGACGTTCCGGGCGGAGCTGAAAGAGCGCTTTGTGATCGAGATCCCCGAGGTCGTCTCGAAGCAGGTGAGCGAAGACGGCACGCGCAAGTATCTTGTGCGGATCGCGGGCGGGCATGAGGTGGAGGTGGTCTACATCCCCGAAGAGGGGCGTGGCACGCTCTGCGTGTCGTCGCAGGTGGGCTGCACGCTGACCTGTTCGTTCTGTCACACCGGCACGCAGAAGCTGGTGCGCAACCTCACGGCGGGCGAGATCATCGGGCAGGTCATGATGGCGCGGGACGATCTGGGCGAGTGGCCCGAGATCGGGGCGCCCAAGGACGAGACGCGGCTTCTGAGCAATATCGTTCTGATGGGCATGGGCGAGCCGCTCTACAATTTCGAGAATGTGCGGGATGCGATGAAGATCGCGATGGATGCGGAGGGTATCCAGCTCAGCCGCCGCCGCATCACGCTGTCGACATCCGGTGTGGTGCCTGAGATCGCGCGCACGGCGGAGGAGATTGGCTGTCAGCTGGCGGTGAGTTTCCATGCGACCACGGATGAGGTGCGCGACCGGCTGGTGCCGATCAACAAGCGCTGGAACATCGCGGAGCTTCTGGACGCGTTGCGGAGCTATCCGAAAGTGTCGAATTCCGAGCGGATCACCTTTGAATACGTGATGCTGGACGGGGTGAACGACAGTGACGAGGACGCGCGGCGGCTGGTCAAGCTGATCGACGGGATCCCGGCCAAGATCAACCTCATCCCGTTCAACGAATGGCCCGGCGCGCCCTACAAGCGGTCGTCGAACAACCGGATCCGGGCCTTTGCGGATATCATCTACAAGGCGGGCTATGCCTCGCCGATCCGGACGCCGCGCGGGGAGGACATCATGGCGGCCTGCGGGCAGCTGAAGTCGGCGACCGAGCGGGCGCGCAAGTCGCTCCGGGAGATCGAAGCCGAGGCGGGTGTGGCCCGCGCCTGATGCGGCGGCGCGATGCCCTGATCCTCGGGGGGGCGGTGGCCGTGGCTCTGGCCCTGCCGCCGATCCTGCGCCGTCGGAGTGCCGCGTTTGATTTCACGGATATGCCGACCTTGCCGGGGTTCCGCCGGTTGGAGCGGGGCGCGCTGTCGGGCGGTGTGGACCTTTTTGCCGGGCTGCAGACAACGGAGGAGGAGGCGGCAAGCGCGCGCCTGCCCGAAGCGCTCTGCCCGCTGATCTTTCCGCAGAGCGTTGCGCCGGGTCATCTGCCGGTTGCGGTCTTCAGTGACTATTTTTGCCCCTATTGTGCGGTGCTGGACCGGCGGCTTGCGGAGATTGAAGCCTCTGGTGCGGCCATCTCACTGGTTTTTCACGAACTGCCACTGCTGGGGGAGCGGTCGGTGCAGGCGGCGCGGCTTGCCTTGGCGGCGTCGGCGCAGGCGGATCACAAGGAGGTTCATCTTGCGATGATGCAGAGCGTGCTGCGCCCGGGGCCCGCCGGTCTGCGTGATGTGGCGGCGCGGCATGGGCTCGACCCGGCGCAGCTTGCCCGGGATGTGGCAAGCGCGGAGATGGATGAGCGGGTGAATGACGCGCTTGCGCTGGGGCGGGCGCTGGGCATTCCGGGGACGCCCGGGCTTGTTGTGGGGCGGACGGTGGTTGTGGGCGCCTTGCCGGAAGAGGATCTGGTGCGTCTGATCGAATTGGAGCAGGCGCGGGGGTGGCCGGGCTGCACGCCCTAGACACGACTAAGGGCCGCCGGAGGGGCGGCCCGTGTTCTATCGGTGGCTCTGGTGCGCCATGCCCTGCGCCATGCCTTGCATGAACGCGGCGGCCAGTGGGGGCAGTTCCTGTGCCTCTTGGCGCGCGTTCTGCGGAACGGCGGGTGGATCATCCGATCCTGACCCGCGGGCGGCCACCATCATCAGCAAGCCCACACCGAGGTAGGCGCCGCCCATGATCGCGCAGGCGGTGATCGGGTCGGTGAGCGTCAGAAGCAGCATGAGCCCCGAGGCGCTCAGAAAGCCGAGCCCGACCAGACCCATCAGGGCGCCGACGCTGCCCAGCGCGAACCGCTGGGCAGCGTGGCGGATGGAGCGGCGAAGTCGCGCAAACATCTTACGACCGGCGTGCGACCAGGGACCCGACGAGGAAGCCGATACCTGCGGCGATCCCGACCGCCATGGCGGGTTGCTGGCGCACCGATTCTTCGGCCTTGTGATAGGCGGCTTCCGCCTCCGAGCGGACCTTTTCGCCCGCATCCTTGGCTCGGACCTGCGCGCTATCCATCGTCTCGGCCGCGGACGCTTTGAAGGCCGCGGCCTTGCTGGCGGCGCGCTCCTTGGCTTCGTCCTTCTTGTCCTGGGCAACCTCTGTCATAAGGGCAGTCAGGGCTGCGATATCCTGCTTGATCGTGTCGATTTGCGCTGTGACGTCCGTGACGTCGGCTTTTCCGTTTGTACGTGCCTGTGCCATTTGGCCCTCCTGAATAAAATGGGCCCCGGGAGCGGGGCCGCTGCAATGTGTTCGGGGTCTCAACGCGGTGTCTGCGGCAAAGGTTCCATGGCGCCTGCAAAGGCCGCCCGGCCCCCATCGCGCTGAGCCGGCTGGCGTCGTGGTGTGACTGCTTTTTGGTCACATCGATGATCGCTGGCAGAGCGGGCCCGATCACCTGCGCGGCGCGCTGATGGGCGCGACGGGTCGGGCGGCTCAAGCCCACAAGACAGACCGCGGGGTGCGCGGCGTGTTTTCAGTCGACCAGCGCGGAAATTCCGCTGCGCCGCTCCGGGTAGGCCACTTTGACCATGACACCCGCCAGCGCATCATAGGCCCGTGCCCAGGCCGCCTGCGCCGTGGCGGCGCCTTCGTGATCCAGAAGAACGGTGAGCATCTTCATCAGGGCCTCCCGAACCTGCTCGTAGTGCTTCTCCTCGACGCCATAGGCGAGATGCCGCAGCGCCAGATCCTTGACCACCGGTTCCAGCTCATCCGAATTCTGCAGTTGCGACACCACCAGCCCGAGCGTGCTCATGAGCTTCATGGATTGTGCGCTCATATCGGCCAGGAACAGGTCGCGCGTCTCGGGTGCGATTTCGAAGAGCGCCTCATAGAAGATATCGCCCGCGTGCTGCAGATCGGAGGACAGCTGCATGTAGGACGCACGGATGGCATCTATGTCGTCTTGGCTCAGATCCATACCCGTGCTCCGCCATCATCCCGCGATGTGCGCCCAGCCAAATGGTTTGTCCAGCGATGACAAGAGGATAGGCGATATCACCCTGGCGGGAACAGTAGGTTTTGGCACCCGATGGAACAACCCACATTTTTGCATCAGGGTCAGGCAAAAATGCAGGACATCTTGGTGCCACCACGCGTCGGGGAGCGAGATCCGGCACGAGGCGGTGCATGGTTTCGCTTTGTGCGACAGAGGTTTGCCTCGCCCGATACAGAGTTCTGCCAGTTCGCCCGGCGGGCGGCCCACCACCCCTTACGCCTTCCGAAGATGCGCATCTGATTTGAAGATCAGAGGGCGCAGCCGCCCGTGCCCGCCGATCTGCCACGCGAAGACTGCGGCCATGGGGCCGCACATTGCCAGTCCAGAGAGGCTGCGACGACACGGTTTTGGCTGAGTCGGAGCGCCATGCCTTCACCCCGATGGCGCCGGGCGCTTGGCTTGTCCGGATTTCCCTCGGTCAGGCTTTGAGACCTGGTGTGGAACGTCTTTTGGCCTCTACCTTCACGACGTGACCGGCCCAAGATGGCAGCTGGATCTCGGCGCAGGATGGGGGGACTGTCTCAAATAGGCCCAACTTGCCACTTCTCTTCGTTGCAACGAAAGTCCGTTTCCAAGCATCGGGGGTGAGTCATGAAAATCATGTGCTTAAACGGTTGGGGCGGCAAACTGCACGAAGAGTTGCTGCCTTACATCGCGACCACAGCCCCCGACATTCTGTGTCTTCAAGAGGTCGTGCACAGCCCCGAGACCGAAAAAGACTGGCTGACTTATCGTGACGGCGATCACGTTCTTCCGCAGAGGGCGAATTTCTTTCGCGATGTCTGTCGTGCATTACCAGATCACGTCGCAGTATTCTGCCCGGCGGCACAGGGCGTCTTGTGGGACGAGGAGAAATCCATCGCATCACAATGGGGCCTCGCGACCTTCGTGCATCGCTCTTTGCCTATTGTTGGGCAGGTGCAGGCATTTGTACACAAAGACTTTTCGCCGGTCGGATACGGCGATCACCCGAGGTCACGCAGTGCTCACGGGGTGCGTGTGTTTGACTATATTGCGAACCGCCCCTTGAGCGTCACACACATGCACGGACTGCGCGACCTGAATGGTAAGATGGATACGCCGGAGCGTTCGGCCCAAGCGCAGAAGTTGATTGATCTCTCCCGTCAGGTGTCAGAACCGGATGACCTGACGGTGATATGTGGCGACTTCAATGTTGAGCCGGACAGTCAAACGCTAAAGATCCTATCCGAAGCAGGCATGTCCGAGCTGGTGACTGCGCGAGGCTTCAAAGGCACTCGAAACTCGTACTACAAAAAACCGGGCCGGTACGCCGATTACATGCTGATCAATCGGGAGGCGGCGGTGACGGGCTTCGACGTCGTCTACGACCCGGAGGTTTCAGATCACTGCCCACTCATCTTGGAATTGTAACTCATCGCGGCAAAAGCCGACCTTGGTGCGACCGCAGCGACAGCTCACTTGGTCCCTCAAGCGACGCATGGAGACCAGATGCCATGAGTGGCTGGTCTGGGTCAGAAAGGTTTGACGATTGGGCGGTCAAAGCCTGACGCGGACCCTGCATAGGTCTCAGAAACCCGGCTGCACCGGGTTAAAGGTTTGAGACGTTCTACAGAACTTGCGTGGAATGTGAGGCGACCTTCACCTTCACGACATGAACGGACCCGGAATTGTACTGAGGGCACAGCTGACCGTGGCGCGGAAGGCGGCGAAATCGGGCTGTGAGCGCCGCCGACCGAACTTCTGTTTTGATGCGAATGTCCGGTCACTCACTTGGCCATTACCATCTGCCAAAGGGTGTCCATGTCGGTGCCTAGCTCTTCGCGGGAGGTGACGGTGGCTTCCTGATATGACCCGAGCCAGGCGAGATAAGCTACCCGACAACGCGCTTTCGCCACATCAGACGGCACGCCGGCTTCCTCGGCAAGTGCAGTCATGTATTGAACCCGGCGGGTGTCGATCAGCCGAACTTCCTTTTGCGCCTCTTCGTCCTGCAAGGCCCAATCCCGCATCCCAACTTCCAAACGCCCATCATCGGCATTGCAGGTGTGCAAGAGCCGCAGGAGCCGCGTGCTGGCATCCCCGCCAGAAGCCTCATTGTCCGCGATTGTGCGCTCGGTTTCTTCTTCCCGCCACCTTATCAAGACGGCATGCAGCAGAGCCGCCCTGTCTTTGAAGTGCCAGTAGAAGCTGCCACGTGTGATGCCGAGGCCCTTGGCGAGCGGATCGACCCGAACAGCGTTTACGCCACCTTCCCGAAACCGGGTATAGGCCGCATCGATCCAAGCCTTCGGGTCCAACCGGTCTGCGTCGGGTGTCGTCACCCGGCGACTGTTTTCTGGTTCTGACGTTTCCATACAGTGTGTATTGACTGCGGCGGTGAAATCGTCAAGACACTCACCATACATACTGTATGGAGGGAAATATGGATCGATCTGTAGTCACCGCTGCGGCGGCTGTGCTTGCGATGGCAACCGCCGCATCTGATGCCAATGCGCAGGACCGCACCCCCGTGGAAACACAAAACGTGGAAACTGTCTTGCGGCTGTTTGAAGACGGCTGGGGCGCGCGCGACGGCTGGCGCGACATCTGGAGAGGGACAATGGCACCCGAGGTCCGGTCCTTTTTCCACTCTCAGCCAGCCGTCGAGGGCATAGAGGAGGCAATTGCGTTCAATGCCGGCCTGTTCGACGGCTTCCCTGAACTGGCAGTGTCAGTCGAGGACGTGATGGCGGAGGGCGACAGTGTTGTTGTCCGCGCGCGTCTGACCGGCACGCAGGACGGGCCCTTTTTGGGCGCACCACCGTCTGGTCAGGCGGTTGATGTGCCGGATGTGACCCTCTTCACGCTGGCCAACGGCAAAGTTGTGGAGATGCGCTACTTCACCGATTTGCTTGCTGTCATGACGGCGATTGGCGCGGGTCCAAGGGACTAGAAGGAGTTCCTTGTGCGCGATCCATAGCACAGCGGAGGCTGGTGCCCAGCTATCCCGCGCCCGCTTCGTTCGTTTGGCCGGGCCAAGGCGCAGGGCGCGCATGAATGGCCTGTCAGGGCCTGAAATGCTTGACGATCCGGTCCACACTGTCTGACGCGGTATCCTGCTGGGGTTCGGAGAGTCTGCTGCATGGCGTCAGAAGTGCGTGACGTTGCGCATCCGGTGCGGCGTGTGCTGGGTTTCAGGCGTGACGGGCCCCAAAGCGGCCGTCCGTGCGTGATGATGAAAAGTGTAGAGGAGGTCCCCCTGTGGACCAATGCTGCGGCCCATACGCATGGCCGCTTGTGAATGTTGTGAATGAACTCAGCTGTGATACCAATGCGATCGGTTTCAGACCTTGGCGGGAGAAACACCGATGCTCGGCAATACCGAGACGCCATTGGCTTATATGGATCGGTGCAAAGATAGCTGGCGCCGCGAAGAACTGCAACGCATTCGGGCGATCATGAAATGGCAACCACCAGAGCTTGGTGAGTGCGGTCACTATCGGATGTTGGCATATGGGGTGGATGGCTCTTATGTTGTCCACCTCAACGGGCAGAAGGGGGATGTCAGCCGTTACGTTGGCACAGGCTGTACCCGCTTTTCCAAGTTGAGAGGGAGAGCAACATGCGTAGACCAATTCTTTGCGCGCGCTGTGGACATTGGCGGGTCTGAAAAGACGTAGATTTCTGACCGGAGCGGATGATGCTGTGAGGCCGCGGTCCGGTCGGTTGTGCAACAGCGGTGATCCTGCGCTTTGTGCGCATGTCGCCCTCTGATGGTGACGGCAAGAGGTGTCGGCGGTGCGGGAGAACTGGGGGTGTGCGAAGGCGGCGCGTGCTTACGCAGAAAACGGTGGCAGGCAGAACGACGTCGCGTCGGCGGCGCAGCGAAATCGCCGGAGCAGTCGTTCTAATGAGTAGTAAGGTTCGAGATGAAAGGACCGCCCTTTGCCATGATTGATTTCGCCGGTCGAGACGCGGGACAGGCTCGCGTTTTGCCGACAAACCCAACGCCACGCCAAGACCCCTCGCGCAACCGAGGCAAGGGCAGCTGTGCAAAGCCCGGATACCTGTGGCCCGCTGCACGGCCATGAGGCTGTCTCGCGATCAAATTGGGAATAGGACGTTCTTTCTCTACGCGCTTGCAGCACGTCACGTGTCGGGGCTGTGGTGCCGTTACGCCGCCTCCGCAATCATCATCGGGGAGCCTGTGTCACAGATCGGCACTCGATTTCATTGAGCTGTTCCCTCAGTCGCTTCAAGGCTGGCTCCTCACCCGGCGGCCGGAAAACTGACTATGGCCTCGTCTACTTGATAAACGCTTCTTGTAGATCGGACTGGGTCAAGAGGATATTTGGCGGGGCCGCTCCGATCTCATCCGCCTTCCCTCGACTTTGCCAACGTCACTCAGCCGCATCAACGGCTTCCATGGCCGCATCAGAGGATGGCTGGCGTGTGACACTGCAGAACTGCAAGTCAAGTATGCGAACCATCCGATCATCCAAAAGTATCAGGGCCTGAACCGACGTCGGATCGCCGCCACTCCCGGTCTCCGGTGGGCTTTGCATCTGATCCTCGGTCGGGGCAATGATGTCCGAGACACCGTCAACCAGAAGTCCGAAGGGCGTCCCGTCATTTTCGACAACAATGATAACACTCCGCTCGTTCACCTCAGGTGCGGCAAGGCCAAGGCGCACGGCGAGATCGAGCAGCGGCAAGACCTCGCCCCGCAGGTTGATGGCACCCAACACATGTTTGGGTGTGTCCGGCAGCGGTGCCGGCTCCATCCAGCCGCGGATTTCCTGAATCAGCCCGATGTCCACGGCATAATCCTGACCACCTGCCTGAAACGTCAGAAATTCTGTTTGATCGAGGGGTTTGGTCTTGGGCGCGTCGGATGTGCTCATCTCGGCAGTCTGTGTCATCGCTGACCTCCTTGGAACTTTCGTTTTCGTGTGCGCAGGCGGGCCTGGGCCGGCTCAGAACTTGCCTCTAGAATTCTTCCCATCCGTCGCTCGACCCGGCTCCACCTGCTGCAGCCATCTTTTGTGGCGCCTCTGCGGCAGGCTTGGAGGCTGGCCTCGGCATCGGAACAACCGCGCTCTCCACACCGGTTTGGAACCGAGCGGTGGATTGGCGCAGACTGTCTGCTTCGCTGGCCAGCAGACTGCTCGCAGCCGTGACCTCTTCGAAGGACGCCGCTTGTTTCTGGGTGTTCTGGTCGATCTGCGAGACCGCAGTGGTGATCTCGCTGATACCCGACACCTGCTCCGAAATCGCCGAGGCAATCTCATCGACGCCGGATGAAATGCTCACCACGCTGTCTGCAATGCTGGCAAGCGACGATTGGGCATCGGAGACCTTTGTGACGCCCTCCGAAACCGCGTCATCGCTCCGTGTAATGACGGCATCGATCTCCTTGGCGGCCTCGCTGGCCCGCTGGGCGAGCTGGCGCACTTCGGAGGCGACAACGGAGAACCCACGACCCGCTTCGCCAGCGCGCGCGGCCTCGACGCCCGCGTTCAGAGCCAGCAGGTTGATCTGGAACGCAATGTCGTTGATCACGCTGACCACCTGCGCAATCTCTTTCGACGCCTCCGAAATCCGGCTCATCGAGTCGGCAGCATCAGCAGCGATCTTGCCGCTGGACTGAGCCGTCTCCCGTGCGGATTTTGCATTGTCACTCGCGTCGGAGACGTTGTTGCTCACCTGCTTGATGCTGGCCGACAATTCCTCCAATGCGGCGGAGGTTTCCTCCAGCGAGGCGGCATTCTGTTCGGCCTGGCTGGAGAGTGCGCCAGCGGTGTCGTGCAACTCGGACGAGGAGGAGGCCAGCGTCATTCCGCTGCCGGAAATCTCCTCGACCAATACTTTGAGCGCATCGACCATGCTGTTGACATTGCCCTGCAGGTCGGCGAACGCGCCGCGGAAATCACCCTCCATGCGTCGGGTCAGATCGCCCTGCGCGATACGTTCCATGACCTCGCCGGTGCTCGACAAACCCCCATCGACGATGTCGAGGAGCTGGTTGATGTTCTCGGCCAGCTCATTGAACATGTTGTCGGCAAACCTGGCCTCGACACGTTCGGTGAACTCGCCCTGGACGGCGGCCTCGAACACCTTGCCGAAAGATCGGCCGACATCGGCGATCATCTGCTCCCGTTCGGCCGAGGCTTTGCGGTCTTCTTCCTCTTTCTGTTTCGCAAGCTCGACCTCACGCTTGGCGGCCTCTTCGCGCTCGGCGGCCATCTCGGCCATCTCCTTGCTGGCTTTCTCCTGCTCTTCGTTGAGCGCGGCGACCTTGATCGCGTTCTGCTTGAACACCTCCGTTGCACGGGCCATCTGGCCGACCTCGTCGCCGCGACCCTGGCCGGAGACCTCGACATCGTTGTTGCCGTCGGCAAGCCGCCGCATGGTTTCGGTCAGCATGTTGATCGCATTGCCAATATTTCCACCGACGAGCCAGGCGAAGGCAGAGCCGATCAGCAGCGCGATAACCAAGGCGACGCCGATCGAGGTGACGGTCATCGCGCGGGTCTGCCTGTTTTCGGCTCGGCGCGTTTCCATCAGATCCTGTTCGATCGCGTAGAATTCCTCCATCAGCGCGCGAAACCCGTCGAAATACTGCTTGCCGCGGGCCTCGCCGACGATGTCGGCCATGTTGTCCATGGTTTCGGAATCGCCGATCTGGCGACGCAGTTCGACCATCGGCGTGACCACATCGGTCACCCAGGTGTCGACGGTCTGCTGTACCTCGCCGAGGAGTTCCACCTGCGCGGGGTTGTCGCTTACCGTTTGGGACAAGTCCGCAACCAGCAGGTTGAAGGAGTCGACACCCGCGTTGAAGGGGTCCAGGAAGACGTCGTCGCCGGCGATCAGGAAGCCGCGCATGCCGGTTTCCATATCGACCGCCGCGGCGAGAATGTCTTTCGCCTGTATGATCACCTTATTGGTGTGTTGCACCCAGTTCAGGGCATCGCGGGTCGCCGCTTCGGACGCGCTGCCGCTGGCGAGCAGGCGCGAAAACGTCTCCTGCCGTTCGGCCAGGAGGGTTTCCTCGCGCGCGATGAACGTGGCGATCAGGCCGCGAAACCGGTCGAAATAGACCTTGCCTTCGCCTTTGCGCACCTCAGCCGACATGTCGTTCATCGTGGGCGCATCGCCAATGGCCCGGCGCAATTCGATGTTGGGCTCCGCCACCAGGGTCTGCCAGTCCCGCAGGATGTCTTCGGCGTCTTGCAGCCGCGCAACCTGGGGCGAGTTGTCGCTGACCGTCTGGCGCAGCTCCGCAAGACTCGCAAAGGCGTCGTCACGTCCGCCGTAGTAGGGATCGAGAAACTGCTCCTGTCCCGCCAGCAGATAGCCGCGCAGGCCGGTTTCCATATTCAACGCAGACATGACGATTTCCGTCGTCGATTGCAGCACATTCTGCGTGTGATCCACCCAGCCCTGGGTCCGGTCCATCCGGTTCAGATTGATCAGCGCAACCGCGCCAATGATGAGCATCAGAGCAAGGGGGATCGCGGCGGTCAGCAGCACCTTGGACTTGGTGTTGATGTTGGAGAGGGAAAACCGGCCGCGCGCCGATTGTGGGGTGGTGATCTGCGACATCGACTCAGTTCCTTTGGACGTGACGTGTATCGATGCGTGCAAAAGCTTTCGAAATCGTAATTTTTTACGGGGACGCCGCTGTGCATGCCTTCGAAGGCCAATTCGCCGACGCATTGGCCCGCTCGCGGATGGTCACGACCGACCGGTGGGTGCGCCCCTGCGGGAGAGCTGCAGCCGAGCGATTGCGTCAAATTCTGGTCGCGGATGGCGGACCGTTTCTCCTGATGTGCTGCACCAGATCGACGACATTCCAAGCAGGAGCCGCTGTGGATCGGGACATGCGGCGACGCGGCAGCTTGGACGTGGTGCCTTGTGATGAGGCGCGCTGATGGCCCGGAGCACGGGCGCCGCATGACAGCAGGGGAGTTGCCGTGGATGCAGAGCATCGGCTGCGCGCCCTATGGACTCGGGCCTCAGGGCGCCAAGGCGTGTCGGGGGCGCGAATGGCTGGACGATGGGGGTTTTCCACATCACGAATGGTCTTTCCGGCGGGGCCGATGCGTCCGCGCCCGCAGACGCCTGCGGGATGGGCGGTCGGGATTTGCCGCACGACAGGCTGCGCTGCGCAGGTGCCCGGGTTGGGTCGCACCCATTTGAATTTCATCGTTTACTGGGGGTTTTTTGCCCGCATCTTGCAGCCGTGCATGACCTGCTTGCAGCGCTGCGGGTTCCGCAATCACGGATCTGTGAGTAGGTCATCGGACAGCAAAGGTCATGCCGTCGTGCGCCGATCTTTTTTGAAGAAGTGATTTAAGCGGTAACGCGTTAAGGAGAGACTTCGTGCCTACCCCAATGCCTTTTCACGGCTCTGATTTCAGAGACTGGATCTATATTCACAACCTGCCAAACTGGTTCGAAGGTCCGCCGAACGGCTGGTTTTACGGTCACGGCGACGACGACGAATTCGTCTACAGCTTCGATCCGGCCGAGAACAGCCGTTTTGGCAGCACTTACCACTATCATGGCGGGTCTGGTGTCGATCGGATGGACTACAGCTGGACCACCCATGACGTCAGCGCCGATCTGGCCAGCGGGATCGGAGAGATTCACGGGCTGAGCTTGGCAAGCTACAACAAGGCGACCGGCCAGCCGATAGTGATCAACTACTCGGCACAAGAGCGGTATTACTCCATCGAGAAGCTCACTGGCGGTCTGGGTGATGATACACTGCTCGGGAACGATGTCGCGAACAGAATCGACGGGTCCGATGGCAATGATGTGATCGAAGGGCGTGGCGGCGACGACAGACTACAGGGCGGGTGGGGCGATGACACCGCCCGCGGCGGCGACGGCGACGACACGATCCACGGTTCTGTTGGCCATGATTCCCTGGTGGGGAACGCTGGCAACGATCTGATGCGGGGCGAGGGTGACAACGACACCATGTCCGGCGGCGCCAACAACGACACCATGGAAGGCGGGCATGGCGATGACCGCATGTACGGCGGCAGCGGCAACGATGACATGGACGGCGGCGAGGGGGATGACCTTCTGCGCGGCAACAGCGGGAACGACTGGATGGAAGGTGGTTTCGGCGACGACACGCTCGACGGCGGCTCCGGCATCAACACCGCAATCTACGATACCACGGAGGCGGACGGCGACATCATCGTGCAGCTGTTCCTGGGTGCGAGCAGCGGGGCGCTTGGTCATGACTCCCTCTCCGGCATCCAGAATGTGATCGTGACCGGCGGCCGCAACGCGACGGTTGTGGGAGACGATGGCGGCAACCTGCTCATGGGCGGCGGCGGCAATGACGATATTCACGGCATTGAAGGCGATGACACGATTTACGGGAATGACGGCAATGACACCCTGAACGGCTATAGTGAGAACGACTATGTCTCGGGCGGTGACGGTGCGGACCTGGTCCTTGGCGGGATGGGAAACGACACGCTGGATGGCGGCGAGGGCAATGACACTGTGGAAGGCGGCAGCGCGCATGACCTGATTTACGGTCGTGAGGGCCACGACGAGATCGACGGCGGCTCGGGCTGGGACACCATCGAAGGTGGCGACGGACATGACGACATCGACGGCGCCAGCGGCAACGACGAGATCGACGGTGGCGCCGGCAACGACACCATAGATGCGGGTAGCGGCAACGATACGGTTGATGGCGGCAGCGGTCATGACACGATTTTTGGCGGCAACCATCATGACGAGATCAGAGGTCAGACCGGGAACGACTATATCGACGGAGGCATGGGCAATGATCTCGCCGAAGGAGAGGGTGGAAACGACAAGCTTCTCGGCCGCGAAGGCGAAGACACGCTGAACGGCGGATACGGTGATGACACTCTGACCGGCGGCGCGGATGACGACGAGTTGAACGGAGGCCAGGGCGACGATGTGCTCTCCGGTGGCGGCGGGTATAACGTGATCCATGGCGGTCTCGGCGCGGATACCTTTATGTGGAAGGCCGGTGACGGTGACGGATATGCCGATATCTGGGATTTTGATCTGGCCGCGGATCGGCTGGATTTCGAAGACGGGTTCTTCGCGCAGCAAGATCTCAGCCAGAAATTTCAACTGTCTGATCTGCTGACGGTTGTTGGGTCTGGGCCTGACACTTTCCTTGCTGCTGACACTGCCGAACACGGACTCCAGTGGATTGCACGGTTTCGGAATGTGGATGCCGAGGCCTTTGCGGCCAAGGTCGACGATGGCTCGATCCTCGAATTCGGCGGTGGGGGTCCGCTGCCCTGGGAAAACGTGGCGTTGGGCATGTCGGACACCTTCGACTTCTAGAAATCCCTCTCGCGCTGGCCCGATGTCCTTCTGCCTTTGGTTACATCAGCCCGCGTGATCTGGGGATCGGTTGGAAAGCGACGCCCCCGCACTCCAACCAAAGAGCGCCGCGCGATCCCCGCGCGGCGCTTATTCTTTCGATGGGTGGAGGATCAGGCGTTGAAGCGCGCCATTTCACCATCCAGCCATTTGCGGAAGGTCCGGATCTTCGGAGAATTCCGCCGACTTTCGGGATAGGTCAGCCAATAGGCGCTGCCATCATCGCAGGTCAGGTCGAACGGTTGCACCAGAAGACCGAGGTCAATCTCATCCCGGAAGAAATCGGGGGTCAGCATCGCGACCCCGTGACCCGCCATCGCCGCATTCGCTTCGATCACCTGCGGGCCGAAGTTGCGGGCGGTGCCTTCAGGCAGATCGGCCTTATCCATTCCGGCGGTTTCGAACCAAAGCTGCCACCATGGATCGGAATGCGCCAGGATCGGCAGCTTGCACAGATCTTCCGGCTTCGAAACGCCGCCAATCGACTTCGCCAGCGCCGGGCTGAGCATCGGGGTGAAGGCGGTTTTCATGATGCGATGGCAGGTCAGACCCGGCCAACCTCCTTTGCCGCCGCGAATGGCGATATCGAATCCGCTGGCCTTGAAATCGACGAGGGTCTCGCTCACCTCGATCCGCACCGCGATTTCGGGATTGGCCAGTTGAAAGCCGCCGAGCCTGCGGGCCAGAAAATTCGTGGCGAACGTCGGAATGACGCTGACCGACAGCATGCCCTGCGTTGTGCCTTTCGCCTCGGCATAGGCATCCGCGATCATGTCCAGCGATGCGGTCATTCGATCCGAAAACCGGGCGCCGACCTCGGTGACGCGGACACCGCGGGGTTGGCGGTGGAAGAGGGATGCGCCGACGCGATCTTCCAGCACTTTGATCTGATAGCTGACCGCTGCCTGCGTCATCCCAAGCTCGGACGCGGCTGCAGTGAAATTGCCATACCGCGCGGCTGCTTCAAACACCCGAACAGCAGCGAGCGGAGGGAGGGGAGAACGCGACATCGATAAAACTCACTTATGTCTAAGATCCTGGCTTTTGTTGGGATCCGGCGACTCATTCCCGCATAGTTCGGAGGTGAATCAGATCGCACCAAGATCGAGGGTTAACAGATGAAACTATATCATAATCTCATGAAAAAGATAAGTTTTTTCAGCCATACAGGCCAAAAAACGAAGGGGCGAGACCAGATATTCTCCAGACATCTCGACTCGCTCAGGATGTCTGATCATATGCGGAAAGACATTGGCCTGCTTGATTGCAAACCAACGTCCCCTCGGACTGTTTTTGGGCATCATTGGTTCAGATGACGGGGTGCCGCTTGCATAGGACCGACACTCTGATCGTATCGCTGGGCCTGTAACGAGATGCAGATTTCACACCAGATCTGCGCGCATATTGACGCGGACAATCGACAGGATGTGCCGGGCATGATGGCGCCTCTCGGCGAGAGCATCGCGTTCCAGAATATTGCGGAGGGATCGGTTCTAGCGGAGCCGCGGGAGCATCAGGATTTTCGGGCTTTGGCGGACGCGGTTTGGCGCACCGCACTCAAACCATCGAGCACGCTGACCGCTGCCGATATCACCATAAAGGGAATCGGTTTTACTGCGGTTGTCGCCGAAGATCTTCCAAATGGATCGACCGCTGGCCAGACGCGCCACCTCTCAGGGCGCGCCTTGGCCCCGCTTCAGCAGGAAAAGATCATCCGGACTATCTGCCAGAGCTGAGGGAAATGGCCTTGCTCTTTGCGGTCGGATCACGGCCCACGCGGCGCGTCTGGTATTGCTAAATGCGGTCATTATATTTTAAAATATGGAATATATGACTGGGGGTGCCTGTGGCTGTCGGACCGTCTCACCCGCGCGGCCCGGGCGCCGGTGGCCCGTTTCAGTCGTTCAGCGCCGGATAACCGCTGTCGCCTCGATCTCCACGAGCGCCTCGTCCTCGATCAGACCAGAGACGACGACCACGGCCATGGCCGGGAAGTGCCGCCCGAAAATCTCGCGATAGGCCGCGCCGACTTCTCTTTGACGCGATAAATATTCTTTTTTATCAGTGATATACCATGTCATTCGGGTGATATCGGCAACCGTGCCCCCGGCGGTCTCGACAATCGTCCGGATGTTCTTGAGCGCCTGGGCCATTTGCCCCACGAACTCATGCGCCTCGAACTCTTGCCGGTCCGTCCAGCCGATTTGCCCGCCGGTGAAGAGCAAACCGTCTTCGGTGAGAACGCCATTGGCGTATCCCTTGGCGGGGGCCCAATCCGGCGGGTTTATGATGCGATGTGCCACGGAGGTCCTATCTTTTGAATAATCGAATGTATGAGATTGCCGCCTAGCCGCTTTCCCGCAATCGGAAGCGCTGAATCTTGCCGGTTTGCGTCTTTGGAAGCTCGGCTATGAAGCGGATGGAACGCGGGTATTTATAGGGCGCGATGGTCGTTTTGACGTGCTCTTGCAGCATCTGGATCGTGTCGGGGGAGGGGGCGACGCCCTCGGCAAGGACCACATGGGCCTCCACGATATGGCCGCGGTCTTCATCGGGCACACCGATGACGCCGCACTCCAGAACGGCGTCATGCGCCAACAGCGCGGCTTCGACCTCCGGCCCGGCGATGTTGTAGCCTGCAGAAACAATCATGTCGTCATTGCGCGCGGCGAAATGCAGGTAGCCGTCGTCATCCATCACGAAAGTATCGCCCGTGACGTTCCAGCCATCTTGTACGTAGTTCGATTGCCGATCATCCGCGAGATAGCGGCACCCGGTGGGGCCCTTGACGGCGAGGCGGCCCGGAGTGCCGATGGGCACGTCCCGGCCGGTCTCGTCGATGAGGCGCACCTGGTAGCCCGTGACGGGCTTGCCCGTGCAGGCCGTTTTGTGATCGTCGAACCGGTTGGAGATGAAAATGTGCAGCATTTCGGTCGCGCCGATGCCGTCGAGCATGGGCTTGCCGGTTTTCGCGATCCAGTCGTCATAGACGGGGCTGGGCAGGGTTTCTCCCGCGGATACGGCGGCGCGGAGGCTGGAGAGATCCGCCCCGTCGTCCATCGCGCGCAACATGGCGCGATAGGCGGTGGGCGCGGTAAAGCAGACGGTCGCGCGATATTTCTCGATGATCTCAACCATATTGGGCGGCGAGGCCGTCTCCAGAAGGGTGGCGGCGGCGCCGAACCGCAGGGGAAAGATCGCCAAACCCCCCAGCCCGAAGGTGAAGGCCAGCGGCGGTGAGCCGATGAAGATGTCGTCAGGCGTGACGCCCAGAACCTCGCGCGCGTAGCCGTCGGCGATAATGAGGAGGTCGCGGTGGAAATGCATGGTGGCTTTCGGATCGCCCGTGGTGCCCGAGGTGAAGCCGAGCAGCGCCACATCGTCGCGACCGGTGTCCGCCGCTTTGAATTGCACGGGCTTTTCCAGGGCCAGGCGGTCGAGTTCCGCATCGTGGTTGGACGTGCCGTCAAAGCCGACCACCGAGGTCAGAAAGCGGGAGGTCTTGGCGCAGGCGACCAGTTCGTCCATCAGCCGGGTGTCGCAGAGCGCGTGGGTGATCTCAGCCTTGTCGACGATCTTGGAGAGTTCGCCCGCGCGCAGCATCGGCATGGTGTTGACGACCACGGCGCCGACTTTGGTTGCCGCCAGCCAGCAAGCGACCATGGCCGGGTTGTTCGCGGAGCGGATCAGGACGCGGTTGCCCGGCTTGATCTTGAGATCGTCCACCAACGCGTGGGCGAGGCGGTTGGTCCAGTCGCTGAGCTCCTTGTAGGTGCGCCGACGGCCATTGCCGATCAGGGCGGTGTTGTCGCCCATGCCCTTGGCCACGATGGCGTCGGTCAGCTCGACCGCCGCGTTCAGATGTTCGGGGTAGTCGAAGCCGTCGAGCAGGAACGCCGGCTGCTGGCTGGCGGGTGGCAGGTTGTCGCGCGCAAAGCTGTCGATATGTCCGCTGTGCCCCAGCATGATCTAACCTCCCAGATGCTCCGACATGGCCTGCCGCGCGATGATCACCCGCTGTACGTCCGAGGCGCCTTCGTAGATGCGTAAGGCTCTGATATCACGGTAGAGTTCTTCGACTTTCTGGCCTTTGCGGACGCCGTCGCCACCGTGCAACTGGACGGCGCGGTCGATGACCTGTTGCGCCTGTTCGGTGGAGAAGAGCTTGGCCATGGCGGCTTCGCGGGTGACGCGCGCAGCCCCCTGATCCTTGGCCCAGGCGGCGCGATAGACCAGCAGCGCGCTGGCGTCGATGTCGAGCGCCATGTCGGCGATATGGCCCTGCACCATCTGCAGATCGAAGAGCGGCGCGCCCTGCACGTGGCGGGTGCCGACACGTGTGAGCGCCTCGTCGAGGGCGCGGCGTGCAAAGCCGAGGGCGGCGGCGGCGACCGACGAGCGGAAGACATCAAGGACGGACATCGCGATCTTGAAGCCTGCGCCACTGTCCCCGATCCGGGCGGTTTCGGGCACGCGCACATCATCAAAGCGCAGTGTGGCAAGCGGATGCGGCGCGATCACCTCCAGTCGTTCGACGACGGTGAGGCCGAGGCTGTTGGCGGGCACGATGAAGGCGGAGAGGCCGCGGGCACCGGGCTCTTCGCCGGTGCGGGCGAAGACGGTGTAGACGTCCGCGATGCCGCCGTTTGAGATCCACGTCTTTTCGCCGCTGAGGACATAGCTGTCGCCATCGCGGGTGGCGGCCATCGTCGCATTGGCCACGTCCGACCCGGACTGAGGTTCGGTCAGCGCAAACCCGGCGATGGCGCTGCCGTCGCGGACCCTCGGCAGCCATTCGGCCCTTTGTGCGTCGCGTCCAAAGAGCGAGATCGCGCCGGTGCCAAGCCCCTGCATCGCAAAGGCGAAATCCGCCAGCCCGTCGTGGCGGGCGAGGGTTTCGCGGATGAGGCAGAGGCAGCGCACGTCGAGCGGCGCGGAGCCTGCGGGATCGACCGTTGCGTGTTCGAGCCAGCCTGCGTCGCCCAGTGCGGCGACGAGTTGTCGGCAGGCGGCGTCATTGTCCGTGTGGTCGATCTCGCCCAGGGCGCTTTTGGCCCAGGTGTCGAGATCGTTGGCCAGCGCCCGGTGGCGGGCGTCGAAGAAGGGCCAGTCGAGGAAGCTCTTGTCTGGCATCAGTTCCCCTCGAACACCGGTTTGTCTTTGGCGACAAACGCTTTGTAGGCGCGTTCGAAATCGCCGGTCTGCATGCAGATCGCCTGCGCCTGCGCTTCGGCCTCGATGGCCTGTTCGATGGACATGGACCATTCCTGCGCGAGCATCGTCTTGGTCATCATGTGTGCGAAGTTGGGGCCGGCTGCGATGCGCTCGGCCCGCGTGTGGGCTTCGGTGGTGAGGGCGTCGGAGGGGACCAGCTGATTGAAGAAACCCCAGGCCAGCCCTTCGTCGGCGCTCATGGAGCGTCCGGTGTAGAGCAGCTCGGCCGCGCGGCCCTGTCCGATGATCCGGGGCAGGATCGCGCAGGCACCCATGTCGCAGCCGGCGAGGCCGACGCGGGTGAAGAGGAAGGCGGTCTTGGCCTCGGGCGTGGCGATCCGCAGATCGGAGGCCATGGCGATGATGGCACCGGCGCCAACGCAGATCCCGTCGATGGCGGCGATGACCGGCTTGCCGCAGTTCACCATCGCCTTGACCAGATCGCCGGTCATGCGGGTGAAGGTCAGCAGCTCTTTCATGCTCATCTGTGTCAGGGGGCCGATGATATCGTGGACATCGCCGCCCGAGCTGAAATTGCCGCCGTTTGATGCGAAGATCACCACGTCGATGTCGTCAGAGTAGGCGAGAGCGCGGAACCAGTCGCGCAGTTCAGCATAGCTGTCGAAGGTCAGCGGGTTCTTTCGGTCCGGCCGGTCGAGCGCGATGGTGGCGATACGGCCCTCGATCTCGCAGAGGAAGTGTTGTGGTGTGCTGCTAGCCATTCTCCGCCTCCGCCGTCTTCAGAGTGAGTGCGCTGCCCAGATCATCGGTGATGCGTTGGGTCTGCTCCGGATCGAGGCCGCCGAGAAGCTCGCTCACCCAGCTTTCATGGGCCGCGGCCTGACGCTCGAATTCCGCAATGCCGCGGCGGGTGAGCCGCACGCGCGCGGCGCGTCGGTCCCCCGGAACGGCCTCGCGCAGCATCAGCCCGTCTTCGGTCAGCCGATCAACGATGCCTGTGACATTGCCGTTCGAGACCATGAGCAGGCGCGACAGCTCGCTCATCTTCATGCCGGCAGGGTTGCGATAGAGCGCTGACATCACGTCGAACCGCGGCAAGGTGGTGCCGAAGGTCAGCCGCAGGCGCTCGCGCAACTCGGCCTCGATCAGCCGGTTGATCTTCAGCAGGCGCAGCCAGAGGCGCAGATGCCCCTTGGAGGCCGGATCGCCGGAGGGTTGCGGGCGGGGTGTCATACTTCGCCTCCCGAGACGGACAGCGCGTGACCATTGACCATCGCCGCGCCGGGCGAGGCAAGATAGAGGGCGGCGGAGGCGACTTCGTCGGTGCGGATCAGCCGGTTGACGGGGTTGGTCGATGCCACGATCTGCCGTGCGGCGGCGTCATCCAGCCTGCGGCTTTCCATCACGCTTTTCACCGCTGCATCGGCGAGCGGCGTGTCGACAAAGCCGGGGCAAATCGCGTTGCAGGTGATCTCCTTGCGGGCGACCTCATGGGCGATGGAGCGGACAAGGCCGAGCACGCCGTGTTTCGAGGCCGCATAGGCGGCGATGCGGGCGCCGCCTTTCAGCGCCTGTGTCGAGGCGATGGCGATCAGCCGCCCGCCCGGGGGCATGTCGCGCAACGCCGCGCGGAACGTGAGGAAGGTGCCGGTGAGGTTGATCGCCAGGGTGGCGTTCCACTCTGCGAGGCTCACCTCCGTCAGAGGGCGGGCTTTCCCGGTGCCTGCATTGGCGATGACCACGTCGAAGGGACGATCAAAGAGCGCCTCCACCGCGGCCTCGTCGGTCACATCGGCCACCGTGCAGGTCATGCCGCGGCCCGCATCGGTTTCGTGCAGCGCGTCCTCTCGGCGTCCGGCGATGGTGACATTGTCGCCTGCATCGGCGAAGGCGCGGGCGATGCCGCGCCCGATGCCCGATCCGCCGCCTGTGACCAGAACCCGCCTCATACCGCGCGCTCCATCTCTCCGGCGCGGTCGGCCAGCCGCCAGAGCTGGTCGCGCCCGGCTTCATAGGGCCGCGGCCAGGCCAGTGACCGGTCGCCGATCTCGGCCCCTGCGCGCAGGGTCCAATAGGGATCGCTCAGGTGCGGCCGGGCGAGGCAGACCAGATCCGCCCGCCCGGCCATCAGGATCGAATTTACGTGATCAGGCTCGTAGATATTGCCCACGGCCATGGTTGCGATGCCGGCCTCGTTGCGGATCCGGTCGGAGAACGGGGTCTGGAACATGCGGCCATAGACGGGCTGTGCCTCGGTGGAGGTCTGCCCCGCGGAGACGTCTATGATATCGGCGCCTGCGTCGGCGAAGGCCTTGGCGATCTTCACCGCCTCTTCGGGTGTGACCCCGGCCTCGCCTGCCCAGTCGTGCGCGGAGATGCGCACCGACATCGGTTTGGCGGCGGGCCAGACGGCGCGCATGGCGGCGAAGACCTCGAGCGGATAGCGCAGGCGATTCTGCAGGCTGCCGCCGTAATCATCCTCCCGCTGGTTCGACAGCGGTGAGATGAATGACGACAGCAGATAGCCGTGGGCTGCGTGCAGTTCGATCATGTCGAACCCGGCGCGCAGGGCCATTTCGGTGGCAGAGATGAAGTCTTGCCGGACCGCGTCCATGTCGTCGCGTGTCATGGCACGGGGTGTGGCGTTGTCTGGAGACCATGGGATGGCGGACGCCGAGATCAGATCCCAGTTGCCCGAGGCAAGCGGTGTGTCCATGCCCTCCCAGCCGAGGTTGGTGGAGCCCTTGCGCCCCGAATGGCCGATCTGGCAGCAGATCTTGGCGGGGGTCTCCTCATGCACAAAGGTTGTCAGGCGGCGCCAGGCCGCTTCATGCGCGGGATCGTAGAGGCCGGGGCAGCCGGGCGTGATCCGTCCGTCGGCGGAGACGCAGGTCATCTCGGTATAGACCAGCCCGGTCCCGCCCTTGGCGCGTTCGGCATAATGCACGAAGTGCCAGTCGGTCGGGCAACCGTCGACCGCCTTGTATTGCGCCATCGGTGAGACGACGACGCGGTTGTCCAAGGCCATGTCACGCAGCTTGAACGGCGCGAACATGGGCGCCCGCACGGGGGTTTCCGGTGCACCCGCGGTCGTCTGGAACCAGCGTTCGGCGCCTTCCAGCCAGGAGGGATCGCGCAGGCGGAGGTTTTCGTGGCTGATCCGCTGGCTGCGGGTGAGCAGGGAATAGTTGAACTGTACCGGGTCGAGGGCGAGGTAGCGATCCAAGTCTTCGAACCACTCCAGCGAGTTGCGGGCGGCGGATTGCAGACGCAGGACCTGCAGGCGGCGCTCCTCCTCGTAGAGCGCGAAGGCCTCGGCCAGCGTCTCCTTCTCGGTGACATAGTCGGCCAGTGCTATGGCGCTTTCCAGGGCGAGCTTGGTCCCTGACCCGATGGAGAAATGCGCCGACGCGGCGGCATCACCCATCAGGACGATGTTCCGATGGCTCCAGTGGTCGCAGAGCACGCGGGGGAAATTGATCCAGGCGGAGCCTCGGATATGGTTGGCATTGGTCATCAGCGGATGGCCGTCGAGGTAGTCCTTGAAGACCTCCTCGCAGACGGCGATGCTCTCCTGCTGGGTCATGTCGCCAAAGCCATAGGCGTGCCACGTCGCCTCATCGGTTTCGACGATGAAGGTCGCGGTGTCGTCATCGAACTGATAGGCGTGCGCCCAGAGCCAGCCCTTGTCGGTCTGCTCGAAGATGAAGGTGAAGGCGTCGTCGAACTTTTGCCGGGTGCCAAGCCAGACGAATTTGCAGGCGCGGGTGTCGATGTCCGGTTTGAAATGCTCGGCGAATTCCGTGCGTGCGACGGAGTTCAGACCGTCCGAGGCCACGACAAGATCGTAGTCCTTGGCGAACTCCGCGACGCTTTCCACCTCATGCTCGAAGACCAGGGTGACACCGAGGTCGCGGGCGCGGGCCTGCAGCAGGATCAGCAGCGTCTTGCGCCCGATGCCGCAGAAGCCGTGCCCGGTGGAGAGCTGTTTGCTGCCCCGGTAGTGCACGGCGATGTCGTCCCAGTAGGCGAACTGACTGCGGATGGCGTCGGCGCTTGCGGGGTCGTTCCGTTCAAGATTGTCGAGCGTTTCGTCCGAGAGCACGACGCCCCAGCCGAAGGTGTCGTCAGGCTTGTTGCGCTCGAACACGGTGACATCGGCCTCAGGGGCGCGCAGCTTCAGCGAAATCGCGAAATAGAGACCAGCAGGTCCGCCGCCCAGACATGCTACACGCATGATCGCCCCTTTTTTTGGCCAGAGAATGCCGTCGAGGGTAGGCGGCAATCTCGCTTATTTCAAGTCTGAAATTTTAAGCTTGAAATAAATGCCGCCGAAACATACGAGACCTGTTATGATGGCCGCGATCCCGCCGTATCCAGGAAAGGCCCTTTGCATGAGCGATTCCTACGATCCCGCCGAAGATGGCGCAAAGATGTCGTTTTCCAAAGACATGAGCTATGGCGATTATCTGGGCATGGACGGGCTGCTCGGAGCTGCGACACCGCTGTCGGATGCGCATGACGAGATGCTCTTCATCGTGCAGCACCAGACATCGGAGTTGTGGATGCGGCTGGCCCTGCATGAGCTGAGTTCAGCGCGGGACCTGATGCTGCAGGGCCGGACGCAGGAGGTGTTCAAGATGCTGGCGCGCGTGGCGCGGATCTTCGAGCAGCTCAACAGCGCCTGGGATGTGCTGCGCACGATGACGCCCAGCGACTATACCGCGTTTCGGGGTGATCTGGGACAATCCTCCGGCTTTCAGTCTCATCAGTACCGGCTGATCGAGTTCATCCTCGGCAACCGCAACCGCGCGATGATGAAGGTGCATGAGCATCGCACAGAACTGCACGCGATGTTGGCATACGAGCTGACGCAGCCCTCTCTCTATCATGTGGCGCTGGGTCTTCTGGAACGTGAACTTGATCTGACGTTCGATCCGTCCATCTTCCACATGGACACGCCGCACACTTCGGACCCGGCAGTGGTAGAGGCCTGGACGACAATCTACAAAGACCCACAGGCACATTGGACGCTCTATGACCTTGCGGAGAAACTTGTCGATCTTGAGGATTACTTCCGCCGATGGCGGTTCAACCACGTGACGACGGTGGAACGTATCATCGGGTTCAAGCGCGGGACCGGAGGGACCAGCGGTGTGAAATACCTGCGGCGCATGCTGGAGGTGGAGCTGTTTCCCGAACTTTGGCACCTGCGCGGAGGATTGTGATGACCTTGCCGAAAAAGCACCTCTTCGATCTGCCCTCGGGTGTCATCTACCTTGATGGCAATTCTCTGGGACCGCTGCCCAAAGGTGTCGCTGAAAAGGTACAGGGCGTGGTGACCGGGGAGTGGGGCCAGGCGCTGATCCGGGGGTGGAACGCCTGCGGCTGGATGGAGCAGCCGGCGCGGGTCGGCGACAAGGTCGCCCGACTGATCGGCGCCCCCCGCGGCAGCGTCGTGATGGGGGATACCCTGTCGATCAAGGTGTTTCAGGCGCTGTCTGCGGCCCTTGCGATGCGGCCGGATCGAAAGGTGATTCTCTCGGACACCGGAAATTTTCCAACCGATCTCTACATGGCGGAAGGCCTCATTCGGCTGAAGGATGCCGGATTTGAGCTGCGCACGGTCGATCCCGAAGCGGTGTCTCAGGCCATCAATGACGAGGTGGCCGCCGTGCTGCTGACCGAAGTGGATTACCGGACCGGCCGTAAGCATGACATGACCGCGATCACCCGACAGGCGCAGGAGGCGGGCGCGATCATGATCTGGGATCTGGCGCATAGTGCCGGTGCTCTGGAGGTCGATCTGGAAGGGTCGGGATGCGAGTTCGCGGTTGGTTGTACCTACAAGTATCTGAACGGCGGGCCGGGCGCGCCCGCCTTCATCTATGTGCGCCCGGATCTGACGACGCAGGCAGAGCCGGCGCTCTCAGGCTGGCTGGGTCATGACGCGCCGTTTGCCTTCGAGACCAGCTATGTCCCTGCCCCGTCGATCGAGCGGATGCGGGTCGGAACGCCGCCGGTTCTGCAGATGTCTGCCCTGGAAGAGGCGCTGCGGATCTGGGACGACATCGAGATGGCAGAGGTCCGCGCGGCCTCCATTGCGTTGTCGGAGCTTTTCATCCGGGAGGTCGAGGCGCGGTGCCCGCAGTTGAGCCTTGTGAGCCCGCGCGATGCGGCGATCCGCGGGTCGCAGGTGTCCTTTGCCTTTGAACACGGCTATGCCGCCATGCAGGCCCTGATCGAGCGCGGCGTGATCGGGGATTTCCGCGCGCCGAACGTGATGCGGTTCGGCTTCACGCCGCTCTATCTGGAGGCATCGGACGTGATGTCGGCGGTTGAGCACCTTGCCGCCGTTATCGGGGACCGGTTGTGGGACAATCCCGCCTATCGCACGGCAAATCGCGTCACGTGATGACAGAGGGCGCGCGCAATTGAAGGGCAAACCCTTGCCGCACCGCCCGTCTTTGATATGAAGTCGCTAACTACAGTGGCGACGAGGGCCTGATTCAGGCAGGTATTTCTGACATGATGAGCGCGATGGCATGCGCAGGTCTGCAGGCCGCGCAAATCTTCACAACTGCATGGCCCCCCTGCAGGATCGCCGCTTCGGCGAAGCACTGACCCCGGTGTAGGGTACGCCGCCGGATAGACAGAGACGGAAGAACGCAATGCAGACGTCATACGCGAAGATCGGACGCAAGGAGCTGAAGCGGGTGCGCAAGCGCAGCCGGTCGCTCTATTGGGCGGTGGCTCTGTTCAGCCTGTTTGCCAATCTGCTCATGCTCACCGGGCCGCTTTACATGTTGCAGGTCTATGACCGTGTTCTGGGGTCGGGATCGCAGGAGACGCTCATCGCGCTCTCGATGATCGTGATCTTCATGTACAGCATCATGGGGTTGCTCGACTACACACGCGGTCGGGTGATGGCGCGGGTCGGTGCGCGCTTTCAGGCGGATCTGGACCGCAGGGTGTTTGACGCGGTGGTGCGCAAGTCGGTCGTGGCGCCCGATCTCAAGACGCAGACCGGTCTGGCTGATCTGGAATCAGTCCAGCGGCTGATGACGTCGCCGGTGCTGATGGCGGCCTTTGACTTGCCCTGGACGCCCGTCTTCTTTGCGGGGATTTTCCTGTTTCATCCGATTTTGGGGTATTTCGCGGTCTGTGGTGCAGCGGTGCTGGTGATCATCGCCCTGGCGAACCAGCTGCTGTCGCGCGAGCCGCAGGCCAGTGCGACGCATGCTGGCCATGTGGCCACGCAGATGTCCGATCAGATCCGCACCGAATCCGAGATGGTTCAGGCCATGGGGATGCGGGATGCCGCCTTTGCGCGCTGGCAGACGGCGCGCGATCAGTCGCTGGGGCGGCAGGTGCAGGCCACCGATGTCACCGGGCTTTTCACCTCGCTGACGAAAGCGCTGCGGTTGCTGCTGCAGTCGGCGATGCTGGGTATTGGCGCCTGGCTTGTGCTGCACAACGAGATGACTGCGGGTGCGATGATCGCGGGTTCGATCCTGCTGGGGCGCGCGCTGGCGCCGGTGGAACTGGCGCTGAACCAGTGGCCCGTCGTGCAGCGCGCGTTCAAAGGGTGGGAGAATCTGAGCGAGCTTCTGGGTGCGGTGCCTGAGGAACGAGACCGGACGCCTCTGCCGAACCCGAAGGCGAACCTTGCGGTGAAACTGCTTAGCGTGGTGCCGCCGGGCGAGCGTCAGGCGTCGCTCAAGTCGCTGACCTTCGATGTCAAACCCGGCCAGGCCATCGGGGTGATCGGGCCGTCGGGGGCGGGCAAGTCGACCCTGGCTCGGGCGCTGACCGGTGTCTGGGCGCCGACTGCGGGGTCGATCCGGTTGGATGGGGCGACCCTCGATCAATATGCGCCGCATGTTCTGGGACAGCACATCGGCTACCTGCCGCAGCGAGTGCAGCTCTTCGATGGGACGATTGCGGAGAATATCGCCCGACTCGAATCGACCCCCGACCCGGAGAAGGTCGTGATTGCTGCCAAGAAGGCAGCGGCGCATCAGATGATCCTGGATTTGCCCAACGGGTACGATACGGTGATAGCGGCGGGCCAGTCGCGGTTGTCCGGCGGGCAGATGCAGCGGATCGGACTGGCGCGTGCGCTCTACAAGGACCCGGTGATCGTGGTGCTGGACGAGCCAAATTCGAATCTCGACAACGAGGGCAGCCAGGCTTTGAATGGCGCCATTCGGATGTTGAAGAAAAACGGCAGCTCGGTGCTGATCATGGCGCACCGGCCGGCTGCCATTCAGGAGTGCGATCTGTTGCTTGTGCTGGATAATGGCATGCGGTTGGCTTTCGGTCCCAAGGATGAGGTGCTGGCCGGCATGGTCAAGAACCACAAGCAGATCAAGAAGGCTCCGGCCGGTGCGGGAGGTGTGACATGAGCGACGCGTCGAAATGGTCCGCTCGGACGCAACTCATTCTGGGGTTTCTGGGCCTCATCGTGCTCGTCGGCGGGTTCGGCGCCTGGGCGGCCCTGACCCAGATATCGGGCGCCGTGGTGTCATCGGGGCGGTTCGAGGTCGACCGCAACCGCCAGATCGTGCAGCACGAAACCGGCGGCACGGTGGCGGAAATCCTCGTCGATGAGGGCGATACCGTCGATGCGGGCGATCTGCTTCTGAAGCTGGACGGGGCGCAGTTGACCTCGCGGCTGACCATTGTGGAGGATCAGCTTTTCGAACTGATGGCCCGCCGCGGCCGGTTGGAGGCCGAGCGCGATGAGGTCGATACCATCGACTTCGACCCTGAGGTTCTTGCGGCAGGCGAGTCGGACACGGACGTGCGGGAGTTGATTGAGGGACAGCGGAACCTCTTCAACGCGCGGCGTGCCTCTGTTGCGCAGGAGATTGATCAGCTGTCCAAGAGGTCCGGACAGATCCGGAGCCAGATCGTCGGGATCGAGGCGCAGGAAGTCTCTCTGTCCCAGCAACTTGCGCTGATCGAAGAGGAACTGGCCAATCAGCAATCCCTGCTGGAGCGGCAGTTGACGCAGGCCGGAACCGTGCTGGCGCTGCAACGCGAGTCAGCGGGGTTGAACGGACAATTGGGCGAGTTGGCGGCAGCGAAGGCGGAGGCGCAGGGGCGGATCACGGAGATCGAGATCGAACGGCTCAAGCTGTCCACCGGAGCCCGTGAGGAGGCGATCACCCGGCTGCGGGATCTGCGGGCGCAGGAGCTTGAGCTTCTGGAGCAACGCAATGCGCTGCGCGAGGAGATCGACCGGCTCAACATCCGGGCGCCGGTGTCCGGCGTGATCTATGACATGCAGGTGCGCACGCCCCGATCCGTCATTCGTGCGGCCGAGCCGGTCATGTTCCTGGTGCCGCAGGACAGGCCGCTCGTCATTGCCGCGCGGGTCGATCTGATCCACGTGGATCAACTGGTGGCGGGGCAGGAGGTGACGCTGCGGCTGTCAGCGCTGGATCAGCGGACGACGCCTGAGCTTTATGGTCAGGTCGTGCAGATTTCGGCGGATGCCTTCGAGGATGAGGTCACGGGGCAGAGCTATTATCGGACGGAAATCGTGCTGAACGACGGCGAGGTCGACAAGCTGGCGCAGGGCACCGTGCTGATCCCCGGGATGCCGGTCGAGGCCTATATCAAGACCGGGGATCGCACGCCCATCGCCTATCTTGTGAAGCCAGTCACGGATTACTTCGCGCGGGCGTTCCGCGAGAGCTGAGGCCTCTCCGGGCGTCGTGCATCAGCTGCGCCCCGGAATTTCCCTGCGTGCCGGCAGCTCCTGCCAGGCGTCGATCAGACGCATCGCCTCGTCGGCACTGTCGACGAAGCGGAAGAGCGACAGATCTTCCTCTGAGATGGTGCCCGCATCGGCGAGGGCCTCCCAGTTGAGGATCCGTTCCCAGAAATCCCTGCCAAAGAGCAGAACGGGCACGGGTTGCATTCGGCCCGTCTGGATCAGCGTGAGCGTTTCGAAGAGCTCATCCATCGTGCCGAAGCCACCGGGAAAAACGCAGATTGCCTTGGCCCGCATCAGAAAATGCATCTTGCGGATCGCGAAGTAGTGAAAGTTGAAGCAGAGGTCCGGGGTCACGTATTCATTCGGCGCCTGCTCATGCGGCAGGACGATGTTCAGCCCGATGGAGTGCCCGCCCGCGTCGATTGCGCCGCGGTTTCCCGCCTCCATCACGCCGGGGCCACCGCCGGTGACCACCACGTTTTCCCGCCCACTGCTTTCCAGGCTTTTCAGGGTCATCAGCCGCGAGAACTCGCGCGCCTCGTCGTAGAAGTGCGACAGATCCGCGAGGGTCTTGGTGCGGGCGCTGCCCTTGTTCGCAGGGCTGGGGATGCGCGCACCACCGAAGAGGACAATCGTGCTGGTGATGTTATGCGCATCCAGCATCATCTCGGGTTTCAAGAGTTCCAGCTGCAGCCGCACCGGGCGCAGCTCTTCACGGCAGAGAAAATCCTCGTCGGCAAACGCCAGCCGGTAGGCGGGCGCGCGGGTTTGGGGTGTATCCGGTACGTCTTGAACCGCGTCGCGGTCCATATGCGCGTCGCGCAGCGGGTGGCGGGGTCTGTTCATTCCGGTTCTCCGATCCATCTTGGGTGCTAGGGGGACATGTTGCGTGCCCAGATGCAATGGCTTTGACGCAGATGGATTGCGCGTATGCCGTCGGGCTTGTATAGGCGCGGCATATTAATTCTTTGCTTGGGGGAGCCTGATGTCCAACGCACAGCTTGAAACTGCGATTGAAGCCGCATGGGACGCGCGGGATACAATCACCCCCGCCACGACCGGTGAGACCCGCGAGGCCATCGAGGACACGCTGGCCGCGCTGGACAGTGGCAGCCTGCGCGTGGCCGAAAGGCAGCCGGGCGGTGACTGGCATGTCAATCAGTGGGCCAAGAAGGCCGTGCTCCTCGGCTTTCGCATCAAGGACATGGAGATGCAGTCGGGCGGGCCGCAGCAGGGCGGCTGGTGGGACAAGGTGGACAGCAAGTTCGCAGGCTGGGGGGACAATCAGTGGAAGGCGGCGGGCTTCCGTGCGGTCCCGAACTGTGTCGTGCGCAAGTCCGCCTTCATCGCGCCGGGCGTGGTGCTGATGCCGTCTTTCGTCAATCTCGGTGCCTATGTGGACGAAGGCACGATGGTCGACACCTGGGCTACGGTTGGCTCCTGTGCGCAGATCGGCAAGAACGTGCATCTTTCGGGTGGCGTGGGCATTGGCGGTGTGCTGGAGCCCATGCAGGCGGGCCCGACCATCATCGAGGACAATTGCTTCATCGGTGCGCGGTCGGAAGTTGTCGAGGGGTGCATCGTGCGCGAAGGCTCCGTCCTTGGTATGGGGGTTTTCATCGGGAAATCCACAAAGATCGTGGATCGTGAAACCGGCGAGTTCACCTATGGCGAAGTTCCGGCAGGGTCGGTTGTCGTGGCCGGGTCGATGCCATCGAAAAACGGTGTGAACCTCTATTGTGCCGTCATCGTCAAGAAGGTGGACGCGCAGACGCGCTCAAAAACCTCCATCAACGAACTGCTGCGCGATTAAACTCCGCATTAACACCTGGGGCAGTGTTGCCTCAGGAATACCCGGCAAAGGTCAGGGCTTGGATATAATCCGGCCTGCATGGTCTACTATGGCCAAAATATGCGTCACGCCTCTGTACCCATATCATTTCAGACACTTCAGGTCGTTGGCGACCTGCAGTCGGCTGCGGCCATCGGGTTCACGGGCCTGGCGGAGCGTCTGAAGCCGGCGCAGAAGCAGGTTCTGCGGCGGGTCATTTTCGACCAGAAGGGTGTTTTGTCGACAGCGGATGCGGAGGCGATCCACGCTGATCTGCTATTGATTGCGGCGCTGCCCGACAAGGGGCCGGATGCGTTTTTGTCCGCGACGGCGCTGTTGCTGGCGGACAGGCTTCAGGGTGGCGCGGGCCATGACGATCTTTTCTGGAACTGGGATGCCTTCCGAGAGCATTACCGCAAGGGGCCATCGCCGGTCCGGGCTGCGGTGATGAACGGATATCGCTGGGCGCATACCACCCGGCGGGTCAATCTCGAGCAACTGCCCGAGGGGCGCGATCTGCAGACGTATGACGCCGATGATCTGATCCGTGTGCTGAAGGTCGTGGCCTGCGCGATGCCGGACAGCCTGCGTGATCTCGTCTGCAAGGCGGCCCCCGAAGATACGCGCATCGTACACCGCAAGGCGCTCGACAACTGCCTCAACGGCAGCTGCATCCTGTCGGACTATGGCGGCTGGTTTCCGGGCGAGGTCGTCGAACTGGTCTCGCTGGATCCGGAGCATGCCGCCTTTGCGTATTGCACGGCGATGATCCTGCTGGATGCCATTGTCACGCGGGATGCCAAGGGCCGCATGGCGTTTCGCTGGGAAGAACATGCGCCGCGCTATCTTCGCATGAAGTCGAACCTGCGCAATGCGATCATCGCGGGCGTCCGGCATCTTTATGAGTCCTCTGTGGATTGGGCACCCTATTCCGGATGGGCGCCGGACAGGCTGGTTGAAAAAGCCGTTGTGGTCCCGTTTGCCAAGCCCTAACAGAAGGGGCATGGCACAGAACAAAAAAGCCTCGCGGCAGCAGGTCTATACGCTGGTTGTGCAGATCGGCCGGAAGGAGGGCGACGGTCTTCCAGCCAACGCCACAGGTGCGGGCCTCGTCGTGTTTGCAAGCGGGGTGGACGAGGCTGAGGCGGTGCGTGAAACCGTTGCGGTGCTCAAACAGGCGGAGACCGCGCCGCTCGACGTCACGGGCTATGGCACGCTGGCGGACCGGCTGGCCGAAGGACATGAGATCAGCGACGAGGAACGTGACCTGATGCAGCGGGCGCTTGACGAGAACGCTGTGATCATTGCGCAGATGGAGCCCTTCTATGACACGCATCCGGCCACAGACGCGGACTAGCCGATCCGGCGCAGCCCGACCGCGAAACCAGTGTTGTCCTCCGGATTGGCGCTCCGGTGACGACTCGCTCTCATTCTGGAAGGACACCCTGCCATGCCCGTGACAGATCCCGTTGCGCTCACTGCTGATCTTGTGCGTTGCCCGTCCGTGACACCGGCGGATGAGGGCGCTCTCGACATCCTGCATGATCTTCTGGAGACCGCAGGATTTGAGTGCAGCTGGGCGGACCGCGGCGGAATTCGCAATCTCTTTGCGCGGTGGGGCGAGAAAGGGCATGCGCGCACCTTCGGGTTCAATGGTCATACGGATGTGGTGCCCATTGGTGATGAGGCCGCCTGGACCATGCCACCGTTCGGCGCGGAGATCGACGGCGGCATTCTCTACGGTCGCGGTGCAACGGACATGAAGTCAGGCGTGGCCGCCTTTGCCGCAGCAGCGGTGGATTTCGTGACGACGCAACCGCCGGATGGGGCGATCATCCTTGCCATCACAGGGGACGAGGAAGGCGATGCGGTCGACGGGACGACCGCGTTGCTCGACCATATGGACGCCCGCGGCGAGCGGATGGACGTCTGCCTCGTCGGGGAGCCCACCTGCCCGGATCGCATGGGTGAGATGGTGAAAATCGGGCGCCGCGGATCCATGTCCGCTTGGGTCAAGGTGATCGGCAAGCAAGGGCATTCTGCCTATCCCCACAGGGCGCTGAACCCGCTCCCGGCGATGATGCGCCTGATGGACCGGATGGCCAGTCATGAGCTGGATCAGGGAACGGAGTACTTCGACCCCTCAACGCTGGCGGTCGTGACCGTGGACACAGGCAATGCCGCCACGAATGTGATCCCCGCGGAGTGCTCTGCCGCGATCAACCTCCGGTTCAATGACAGCCATAGTGGCGCCTCCTTGAGCGCGTGGATCAGGGAGGAGATATCCCGGATTGAGGCAGAGTTCGGTGTCAGAACCGAGCTGCGGATCAAGATTTCCGGGGAGAGTTTTCTGACGCCACCGGGCCCTCTCTCCGAGCTTGTCAGCAAAGCCGTTGCTGCGGAGACCGGTGTTGTCCCGGTTCTGTCGACGACCGGTGGCACCTCCGATGCGCGGTTCATCAAGGATCATTGCCCGGTTGTCGAATTCGGCCTCGTCGGTCAGTCCATGCACCAGGTGGATGAACATGTGGAGGTTGCCCAGATCGAGCAGCTCAAGGCCGTCTACAGCCGGATCCTGAAAGACTACTTCGCATGATAATTCGTGGCTGGCAGGCGTGGGCGGCGTGACGATGTGCAGAGGGGTGCTGGGTCGACCGTGCCGCGGACGATGAAACGCACCGTGATCGTTATGCTCAAGGAGCCGCACCCCGGGCGGGTGAAGACGCGCCTGGGTCGTGATATCGGCATGGTGCCCGCGGCGTGGTGGTTTCGACATCAGAGCAGGGCGCTGTTGCGCCGTCTGGAGGATCCGAGATGGTCGGTGGTGCTGGCGGTTAGCCCGGATGCCGAGGGCCTGGCCAGCCGTGTCTGGCCCCATCATTTGCCCCGGACCCCGCAGGGTGCCGGTAGCCTGGGAGATCGCATGCGTCGGATGCTGCGCCGCTTCAAGGGCGGAGATATCTGCATCGTGGGTGCGGATATTCCGGGCATCGGGCGGGATCATATCTTTCGCGCGTTCCGCGCCCTGGGGCGCGCGGATGCCGTCGTCGGACCGGCGCCGGATGGCGGCTATTGGCTCATTGGATTGAAAGCGGCGCGGGCCGTCCCGCCTGGGCTTTTTCGCGGCGTCCGCTGGTCCACGGAGCATGCCTTGTGCGATACAGCGGCGACGTTGGGTGATCTGCGCCTTGCCCATGTCGATGAATTGCGGGACGTGGATGGTCTCGACGATTTGCGCATGACGACCCAGCATGTGCGTGCTACCTGAGGGGCATGAGCCGCATCCCCTCAAAGTCCGACATTCTCGACTGGATCAGCGAAAACCCGACGCTGACCGCGAAGCGCGACATTGCCAAGGCGTTCGGGGTGAAAGGGGCCGCGCGTATTGACCTCAAGCGCGTGCTGAAGGAACTCGAAACCGAGGGTCACCTCGAAAAGCGCAAGCGCAGCTATCAGGATCCCGATCGTCTGCCCCCGGTCTCTGTGCTTCAGATCACCGGCCCGGATGCCGATGGCGACCTTTTTGCCAAACCGATGGAATGGCAGGGCGAGGGCGTGGAGCCCGTGATCCTCGTTGTCACGCGGGCCGCTGACCCGGCGCTGGGGTCAGGCGACCGGATCCTGGCGCGGCTGACGCTGATCAAGGGCGAGGAGCATCACTATGAGGCGCGGCTCATTCGCCGCATCGGCACCAACCCGCGCCGTATCCTCGGAGTATTTCGCAAGACCGCGGAGGGGGGGCGTATTGTTCCGGTCGACAAGGGATCGGACAAGGAATGGGTCGTGGCCGAGGGCGCCACGCACGGAGCCAAAGACGGGGAACTGGTCGAGGCTGAGCAGGCTGGGCCGAAGGGGCGCATGGGGCTGCCACGCGCCCGGGTGGTCGAACGACTGGGAGATCCATCCGCGGCAAAGGCTGTCTCGCTCATTGCGATCCACCAGCACGGTATTCCCGACAGCTTCCCCGATGACGTGATTACCGAAGCCGACCGCGCCAAGCCGATTGGCCTGAAGGGGCGCGAGGATTTGCGGCATCTTCCGCTGATCACCATCGACCCATCGGATGCGCGCGATCACGACGATGCCTGTTATGCACACGCTGACGAGGACCCTTCGAACCCGGACGGCCATATCGTCTGGGTCGCGATTGCGGATGTGGCGGCCTATGTGACGGCGGGCTCGGCGCTGGACCGAGAGGCGCGCAAGCGTGGCAATTCCACGTATTTTCCGGATCGTGTGGTTCCGATGCTGCCGGACCGGCTGTCGGGCGATCTCTGTTCCCTGCATGAAGGGGTGCCGCGCGCCTGCATTGCAGTGCGCATGCAGCTGGATGCGGAGGGCACCATGCTCTCACACAGCTTTCATCGCGGATTGATGCGGTCCCCTGCGTCGCTCCACTACGAAGAGGTTCAGCAGGCTGTCGATGGCGCACCGAATGATCGCTGTGGTCCGCTGCTGGAGCCCGTGTTGAAGCCGCTCTATGCGGCCTATGAGGCTCTGGTTGCGGCGCGTGCGCGGCGCCAGCCGCTCGATCTGGATCTGCCCGAACGGCGGATCGAATTGGACGACGCGGGGCAGGTGACGTCGGTCAGCTTCAAGGACCGGCTGGACGCGCACCGATTGATCGAGGAGTTCATGATCCTCGCCAATGTCGCCGCCGCGGAGACGCTGATCGCGAAGCGGGTCCCGCTTCTCTTCCGCGTCCATGAAGAGCCGAGCCCAGAGAAGCTCGACGCCTTGCGTGAGACGGCGCAGGCCAGCGGCTATGCTCTGGCGAAGGGTCAGGTCCTGAAGACCGCCCACCTCAATCGGTTGCTGAACGCGGCAGCGGGATCCGAGGATGCGGAACTGATCAATATGTCCACTTTGCGCGCGATGACCCAGGCCTATTACGCGCCGGACAATCTTGGGCACTTCGGACTGGCACTGTCGCGGTATGCGCATTTCACCTCTCCCATTCGGCGCTATGCCGATCTGGTGGTTCACCGCGCGCTGATCGCGGCCCATGGTTGGGGCAATGACGGGCTCAGACCCGAAGACTATGACGCACTGGAAGCAATCGGGGAGCATATCTCGGATACGGAACGGCGCTCCATGATTGCCGAACGCGATACCACGGACCGCTACATCGCATCCTATCTGAGTGAGCGCGTGGGCGATGAGTTCAGCGGTCGGATCAGCGGCATTGCCCGCTTCGGTGTCTTCGTGAAGCTGGACGACGCCGGAGCCGACGGGCTGGTTCCGATGCGGTCGATTGGGCGCGAATACTTTCACTATGATGCCGAGGCGGGGACGCTGATGGGTGCAGATACAGGGCTCATGATCAGCCTTGGACAGCGGGTGACCGTACGCCTTGCCGAGGCCACGCCGGTTACGGGTGGTATCGCGCTTGAGCTTCTGGCGCTGGAGGGCGATGCCATTCCGCAGGGCCGCCGGTCGCCTGCGGGCAGGCCGCCGCGCCGCGGGCGGATCAAGGCCAAACGTCGGGCTGAGAAGACACGGCGCAAGGTCAAGCGGACGCGGCGCTAGGCCAGCATCTCTTCTACGCGGGAGACATAGCCCATCAACACGGCATTCTCCTTGATCCGATTCGAAAGTGCTGTCTCGCCCGGGCTTGAGATCGCGGCGCCGAGCATAGGCCCGACGGAGGCATCTGCGGCGGTCGGGCGGTCCCCGAAGAGGAACCGGTTCTGCCAGAGGCGCGTCACGATGGCTTCCAGATCAGGCTCCAGCCTCGCCAGCCGCTGCTCGGACGTGAAGCGCCCCAGACCCTGGACATACATCGCCGCCAAGAGGTTTTTGCGTATCCGGCGGGCGACCATCCGGCGCACCAGTTTCGGCACCGAGGCAAAGTAGGTCTCGCGGATTTCGGGCCAGGCCAAGTCGTCTCCCCAACGGTCCAGTACGATATGGAAGTAGAGATGCTCCTCTGCCATCCGGATGAACGCGCGCGAGGTCGACTTGTCCATCTCTGACAGGCCGCTGTCGAATCTGGCGCCCTGCGCTTCGAGATAAGACCGGATCATGTCGCTGTCTGCGATCAGTTGATCCTCGGCGCGGATCACCGGCAGTTTCTGGTGGGGCATCATGCGGGGATCAAGCGTGTTTTCGCGCCTCCAGCGCTGGCCGGAGAGGTTCAGCAGATGCGCGGCCTTGATGCAAAACGGGCTGCCTGAGAACTGGCCAAAAGCGGGCGGGTAGGTGAGCAATGTGATCATGGGACGCTCCTTGTCTGTCGGGTAAGGTTTATACGCAGCTGCTGTCACTTTCTGTCACCACTTGTGGTAGTGTCGCTGTATGAGCCGCACACACCGCCTCTTTCAGATGATGCAGACGCTGCGCCGGTTGCCACCTCCGGTGACGGCGACGCAGCTGGCGGATGAGATGCAAATGTCCCCCCGCACGATCTATCGTGACATTGATGCGCTGCGCAGCATGGGCGCGGTGATCGACGGGGAGGCCGGGTTTGGCTACACGCTGATCGAGGACGCGGCGCTGCCGCCTTTGGGCTTTGAGGACGATGAGCTGGAGGCGCTGGTGCTCGGTTTGCGCGATGTGGCGGTGATCGGCGATCCGGCGCTTGCCAAGGCGGCACGGTCCGCACTTGCGAAGATCAAGGCGCGCGTTCCACCGCGTCAGGCCCATCGTCTGCAGCATGCCGTGCTGGATGCCCACCGCTTTGTCAGCCTGCCGGAAATCGAGATTGATGTGGCGGGGCTGCGGGCAGCGACCTGGGATGAGGTGAGCGTCACATTCGGCTATCGCGACCGCAATGGAGCAGAGACCATCCGGCAGGTTGATCCTCTTGGTCTTGTCTATCTCGACAAGACCAATGTGCTCCTGGCGTGGTGCCATCTGCGCAAGGATTTCAGGACCTTCCGCCTGGACCGCATGCGGAACCTGCAGCGCACGGATCAGAGTTTTCGCCCGCGCCGTGTTCCGATGTTGCGGGAACATCTGGAAATCATCCGCTGTGAGGTGGAACAATTGGCGAATGACCGCATAACCGCTGATTGAATCCTTTGGAAATCGTCCGACTCGCGCTACACTTCGCCCAACAATAAAGAGCAGCAGTAGGGCACATCATGCGGTTGAAATCGGTTTGCGCAGTTGCTTTTGCAACTGCATTGGTGGGGACAAGTGTCGGTGCTTTGGGCAGCACCCAGTCGCTGAGGCCGGTCTTGCGGCCAGCGGAGGCCCCCGCGCCTGTCGTGAGCGACGTGACTGTGGTTGCATCCGCCATCCGGCCCAAGTTGCGCCCGGACCGAGCGGTCGCACCTCTGATCCCTGCGACCCAAATCGCGTCGAACCCAGGGTTCGAGCGGTGGATTCGCGGTTTTGAACAACGGGCCCGGGCGCAAGGCATCCGGGCATCCACCCTTCAGGCCGCCTTTCGGGGGGTGCAATACGATCCGGATGTGATCCGGCGAGACCGGAACCAGTCGGAATTCACCAAGACGATTTGGGAGTATCTCGACAGCGCGGCATCCGATACGCGGGTGCGGAACGGAAAGGACGCGCTGCGGAAACATCGGCGCAAGCTGGAGGCGATCGAGGCGCGCTATGGCGTCGAGAAGGAGGTCGTCGTGGCGGTCTGGGGGCTCGAGAGCGCCTATGGAGAGTACCGTGGCAAGAACGACATCATCCAGTCTCTCGCCACGCTGGCCTATGACGGTCGGCGCGGCGCGTTTTTCGAAGAACAGCTAATCGCCGCGCTGAAAATTCTGCAGAACGGGGATACCAGCCCGCGAAACATGACCGGAAGCTGGGCGGGTGCCATGGGCCACACGCAGTTTATCCCGACGTCATATCTGGCCTACGCGGTTGATTTCACCGGCGACGGGCGGCGGGACATCTGGGCTGACGATCCGTCTGATGCGCTGGCCTCGACGGCCGCTTATCTGAAGCGCTTTGGTTGGGTCAAAGGCCAGCCGTGGGGTGTGGAGGTTCAACTGCCGCGCGGCTTCAACTATGCGCAGGCCAACCGGAAGGTGACGAAAACGCCCGGGCAGTGGGCGCAACTCGGCGTGGTGGACATGCGCGGGCGTGCAGTGCCAAATTATGGCCGCGCGTCGATCCTGCTGCCAGCGGGCGGACAGGGCGCGGCCTTCATGATTTTCAAGAACTTCAGTGTGATCGAGCGCTACAACACGGCGGATGCTTACGTGATTGGTGTCGGCCACCTGAGTGACCGGATCAAGGGTGGCCCTGCGATCCAGGCGAGCTGGCCGCGCGGAGACCGGGCTCTGACCTTTTCGGAGCGCAAGGAGTTGCAGCAGCGTCTGACCCGGGCGGGGTTCAGCACCCAAGGTGTGGACGGTCGGATCGGGCCCAAGACCATCGCCGCGGTCCGTGCCTATCAGCGCAATCAGGGATTGGTGCAGGACGGCTATGCCTCCCTCAGCCTGCTCAAAAGACTGCGCTAGAGCATTGCTGTAAGGCCTTTTTGGGATCCCTGAAATCCCATTGCGGTCAGGCGGGGGACATCCCCCGCAGCCGTTCGGACCGGCGGCGCAGCAGTTCAACGACCGTGAGCAGTGCGATGGAGAGGATCACGAGGATCGTCGCCACCGCCAGGATCGTCGGGCTTATCTGTTCGCGCAAGCCCGTGAACATCTGCCAGGGCAGTGTTTTCTGTCCGGCCGAGCCGACGAAGAGCACGACGACCACTTCATCGAAGCTGGTGATGAAGGCGAAGAGACCGCCCGAGATCACACCGGGAAGGATCAGCGGCATTTGTACCCGGAAGAACGTGGTGACGGGCCCTGCCCCCATATTGGCGGCGGCCCGTGTCAGGGAGTTGTCGAAGCCGACGAGGGTGGCTGTCACCGTGATAATGACGAAGGGAATGCCCAGGGCGGCATGAGCCAGCACGACGCCGATGTAGGTGCCTTGCAGCCCGATGCGGCTGTAGAAGAAGTACATGCCCGCAGCGGAGATGATCAGCGGGACGATCATGGGCGAGATCAGGATCGCCATGATCGCGCGGCGGAAAGGGACGTGTGGCTGGCTCAGCCCGATGGCCGCGAGAGTGCCGAAGCTGACCGACAACAGCGTGGCCATCGGTGCGATCTTCACCGAATTGGCGAGCGCGCCCTGCCAGTCGGAGTTGGTGAAGAAGTCCTCGTAATGCTTGAGCGAGTAGCCGGCCGGATCGAAGCGCAGCATTTCCGGCGTGAAGGTGAAGAAATCCTCAGCGTTAAAGCTCAGCGGCATCACGACGAGGATGGGCGTGATGAGGAAAATCAGGATCGCGCCGCAGATCATGCGGAAGGTGTGATGCCACAGCACCTGCCCTGGCGTGAGATAGGGTGCGACGTAGGCGCGGTATCGCCCTTCGTATAGCCAGAACGTGAACCATCCGAAGAACCAGCCAAAGAAGGCTCCGATCAGAGCCGCAGCGATCCCGCCGATGACAAGACCCGCGAGCGCGCCCATGACGATCAACGCCCAGCGGCTGGGTCGTTCCGCCTGTACAACTTGCGTCGTGAGGTAGGCTGCTGCTGCCATCAGGATCGCGCCCCCGATGACGCCCAGCAGGGAACTGCCCTGTGCGGTGCCCACAAGCAGACCGGCAAAGGCTCCGGCCAGCGCGACGACCGGAACGTAGAAGGACACCGGCGTCCGGGAAACGGGGGTCAATGCGGACATGGATCAGCCTCCGAGCTTCACGTTGTCGATGCCCACGATCTTGTCGTAGGCCCAATAGAGCGCGAGGACGAGCGCCAGGAGTATCGCGCCAAGGGCCGCTGCGAGCCCCCAGTTCAGCGAACTGGAGATGTGATAGGCGATCCGGTTGGAAATGAACGTGCCGGTGGTGCCGCCGACGAGTTCGGGGGTGATGTAGTAGCCAATCGCGAGGATGAAGACGAGGATCGAGCCTGCGCCGATGCCGGGCACGGACTGCGGGAAATAGACCCGCCAGAAGGCTGTCCAGTTGGTGGCGCCCAGAGATTTCGCGGCGCGCAGATAGCTGGGCGGAATGGTCTTCATCACCGAATAGAGCGGCAGGATCATGAAGGGCAGAAGGATATGTGTCATGGCGATGATCGTGCCGGTCTGGTTGTTGATCAGCGCAAGGCGGCTGTCATCGGCCACGAGGCCCAGCCAGACCAGCGTGTCATTCACGACGCCCTGTTGTTGCAGCATCACCTTCCACGCCGAGGTGCGCACCAGGAGTGACGTCCAGAAAGGTAGCAGAACCAGGATCATCAGCAGGTTGGCCGTCCGCGCCGGCAGGTTCGCCAGAAGCCAGGCCACCGGGTAGCCCAGAAGGATACAGCTGCCGGTGATGACCAGCGACATGAAGAGGGTGCGGATGAAGAGCTTGATATAGATCTGCTCATCCTCGGGGCGGATCACCGGCCCGTCGGGCGATTTCTTCATGTCCACGGAATTGAGAAAATAGCCCGAGGTGAAGTCGGGGCTGTAGGTCTGGATTGTCTGCCAGACCGGAATGCTGTGCCAGTCCTCGTCGACCTCTTCGAAGGCGGCGGGATAGTCAACGGTTTCAAAGGATCTGACGGCGGCCATGGCTTCAAGAAGTTCGGCAGAGCCCGGACCGGCGTATCCGGAGATGTCCGGTTCCACGATCAGATCGTCGTAGAGCGCGGAGTAAACCAGTGCCCAAGGGTCTTCATTTGCCAGATTGTCTTCGTCGTCGTTCTGGACGAAATCGGCAAAGATCTCGAAGGTGGCGGCGGTTTGAGGCAGCAGGCCCTCGATCTCCTCGCGGAGCTCGAACTGGGGTTGGCGGCTGTCGGATGTCTCGTCCCAGGCGGCTTGCTCGGCCAGCCAGGCGTCACTGCCCATCAGAGCGTTCCAGGTTTCGCTGTCCTTCCAGAAGTCGTTCAGGTCTTCGAACTGATCCTGATACACCTCGCCCATATCTTCGACCCGGCGACCGGATTTGCGGAAAAGAGAGGAGATCCCGGTGAGCTCATAGTTTAGCCGCGACCCCAGCCGCGTGTGCAATTTGCGTTCCTGGGCGATGAACATGTCGGTGTAGAGCGCCTTGAAGACCTCCGGCGAGGGGATCTCACCCGTGTCCCCGTCCCAATCGGCGAGAGCCTCGGTCGTTCGGGGCAAGGTATCCGAAACGATCTGGTTCTCGACCGAGCGAAAGAGCATATCGGCAATCGGCGCGATGAAGGTGATGAGCACGAAGATCAGCAAGGGCGCGATCAGTGCGAGCGCGCGCAGTTTCTGACGGCGCAAGGCGCGGTTCAGGCTGGACTTCAGAGGCTTGCCATCGGCGGCCAGCATCTGCCCATTGTCTTGCGCGGCATCCGTCATCACTCGATCCCTTCGACCACGAGGATAGTTCCATCCGAGCAGGCCTGACGGATCTTCAGATTTTCCTGATAGTCTGGGTCATTGTAGAAAGCGAGCGCGTCCGCGTAGGAGGGAAACTCGATGATGACATGTCGCGAGCGGCTCTCTCCTTCGAGGATCTCGGAGGGTCCACCGCGTGCGAGGAAGCGGCCGCCATAACGTGGCACAAGCTCATCATTGCGCGCGCTATAGGGTCTATAGCCCTCCGCGTCGTGCAGCTCGACGTTGCCGATGATGTATCCCTTGGGCATGGTCGCGTCCTTTTCCGTGTGTCGGAAGGGGCCAGTGCGGCCCCTCCCAGTGGTGTGTGGTAAATGGCGCTTACTGCGTCAGCCAAGCCTGGAATTTCGAATCCAGATCATCGCGGTAGTCGGCCCACCAAGTGTAGTTATTTACAAAGGTGTTTTCGGCGTTGCTGGGCTCGGTCGGCATATGCGGTGCCATGTCGATGCCCAACTCCGCGTGCGTGCTGACCAGCGGTGCAGAGGATGCGCGCGCAGGGCCATAGGAGATGTATTTCGCCTGATCCGCCAGACGCTGCGTATCGGTCGCGAAATAGAGGTAGTCCATCACCCGCGCGAGGCGGTCTTCCGGCAGGTCGGCAGGAACCACCCAACCGTCGAGATCGAACATCTGCCAGTCCCAGGCCATGCCGATGGGCTGGCCCTGCTCCTCGATGGCCGAGAACAGCCGGCCATTGTAGGTGGAGCTCATGAAGACCTCACCATCGGCCAGAAGCTGGATGGCTTCGGCGGCCGAAGACCAGAAGATCGTCTGATCCTTGATGGTGTCGAGCTTGGCAAAGGCGCGGTCCTGGCCCTCTTCCGTTTCCAGCACGTCATAGACATCCTCATAGGCGACGCCGTCGCAGAGCAGCGCCCATTCGAGGTTGGCGATCGGCTGCTTGTTGAGCCCGCGCTTGCCCGGATAGGTCTCCAGATCGAAGACGTCACAGGCCCCTTTCGGAGGCTCCACCCCGTCTGCTACCTGATCGGTGCGGTAGCCGAAGGTGGTCGAAAAAACGATCTGCGGGATAAAGCAGTCCGACACGATCATATCGCCGAAGTCTTCGGAGGCCGGTGTGCCATCTGGCGCAGGAGCGAGAACTTCATCGTGATCGATTTCCATGGCCAGACCTTCATCGCAGACGCGGATCGCATCGGCGGCTTCCAGATCGACCAGGTCCCAGGTGATATTCCCGGCCTCGGCCTGTGCGCGCATCTTGGCGACACCTTCAGGCGAGCTTTCGTCGTTGATGATATTGATGCCCGTCTTCTCCATGTAGGGATCGTGATAGGCTTTTTGCTGTGAGTTGGAGTAGGCGCCGCCCCAGCTGACAATCGTCATCTCGGACGCCATATGGCCGTCTGCAAAGGCCATGCCACTGGCAACTGTCAGGGCCGTCGAGGCCAGAAGCGTCTTGGTCAGTTTCATGTGTAGTCTCCCAGTTATGTGCCCGTTGGCTTGGTGTCAGGCGGGTGGCAACGGGCTTGGCCACCGCCTCTGTCGGGTCGCGCCCAGTGCATGGGCGTGACGGGTCGCGCGGTGCGCCATCAGGCGTCCAGTGCGCGGCAATCTTGGGGCAGCCAACCGATCTCGATCTGCTGTCCGGGGGCGAGACGCTCCACATCCGGCGCGTTGCGTGTCTTGATCACGAAGTCATCTGTCCCCGCGACACGCAGCCGCGTGCGGAAGATGTCCCCCATGTAAATGAATTCGAGCACCTCGGCCTTGAGAGTGTGGGCGTCCTCGCTGAGGCGGCTCTTGTTGTATTCAACCCGCTCGGGCCGGATCGAGACGCGGGTGCGGTCCCCGGCGGAGGCCACATTCACGGGTTTCGCGTCGATCACCTCGCCCCCGTCAAGCTGGATCAGGGCAGTCTCTCCCTTGATCTCCTTGACCACCCCTTCGAGCGTGTTGTTTTCACCGATGAACTGCGCCACGAAACTGTTTTCGGGCGCCTCGTACAGTTGATCGGGCGGTGCAAGCTGCTGGATGCGGCCATCATCAAAGACCGCCACACGGTCGGACATGGTCAGCGCTTCGGTCTGGTCGTGCGTGACGTAGACCACGGTAATCCCGAGATCATGCGCAAGGTTGGTGATTTCGAACTGCAGGGTTTCGCGTAGTTGCTTGTCGAGCGCGCCCAGCGGTTCGTCCATCAGGACCAACTCCGGTTCGAAGACCAGCGCGCGGGCAAGGGCAATCCGCTGTTGCTGACCCCCCGACAGTTGCGATGGTCGGCGTCCGGCGAAGTGTCCCATCTGCACCATATCCAGCGCCCGCTTGATCTTGGCTTCGCGGTCGGATTTTCCCATCTTGCGCACTTCCAGCGGGAACGAGAGATTCTCCGCGACCGTCATGTGCGGAAACAGCGCATAGTTCTGGAACACCATCCCAATGCCGCGCTTGTGTGGCGGGATATTGTTGATCGATTGGCCGTCGAGGCGGATGTCACCATGCGTGGCGGTCTCAAAGCCTGCAAGCATCATCAGGCAGGTGGTCTTGCCCGACCCCGATGGCCCCAACATGGTGAGAAATTCGCCCTTCGGCATGGCAAGGTTTAGGTCTTTGACGACAAGTGTTTCGCCATCATAGCTTTTTTGTACACGCTCGAACTCGACGAACGCATCGGCAGTGGTTGTATCGGCCAAAGGTGGCTCCCCGTCTGTGCCGGCGGTTTTCCGCGCTGATTGCCGCAAATCTAACACGAAGAAACTGACAAGGTGCAAGCGCTTAACGCGTTTTGAAGGGCCCTGTTGGCCATTCAAGGCGATTTTGCCGACCTTCGACCAGAGTATGAGCTGATGTGCTGCGGATCCGGCGTGTCGCAGCAGAATTTCCGGCCAGCCTCGGAGAGGCCACTCCAGCGATGACACGCTGCTGGCTCAAGACGCGGGCTTCAGTAAGTCCTGCTCTTTCAACTGCGCATAGGTTTCGTTAAGCGCCATGCGCGCGCGCGCCACGAGAATGTCGATTTCCTCCGGCGTGATGACCAACGGAGGTGATACGATCATTCGGTCCCCGACGTGGCGCATCACCAGATTGTTCGCAAAACAGCGCTCGCGGCACATGTAGCCTACCGTTCCGTCTTCCACTGCGAACTTGGCCCGGCTTTCCTTGTGCGGCGTCAAAGGCAGCGAGGCCATCATTCCCTTGATGGACAGTCCGCCGACCAGCGGATGTTCGGCAAGCTCTTCGAGCCCTGCCTTGAGAGCGGGCGCGGCGACGTTTCGGACGTGTTCAAGAATATTTTCCTCCTGCAGAATCCGCAGATTCTCCATCGCAACCGCAGCGGCCACAGGGTGGCCGGAGTAGGTATAGCCGTGGTTGAATTCGGTTGCGCCAATCACCTCGGCGATCTCCTCGCGGACAATCGACCCACCGATCGGCTGATACCCCGAGCTCAGTCCTTTTGCGATGGTCATGATATCGGGGCGGATGCCGAGTGTCTGGCTTCCGAACCAATTCCCCGTGCGGCCAAAACCGCAGATGACCTCATCGGCGATCAACAGAATATCATAGGCATCGCAGATCCGCTGAATTTCGCGCCAGTAGCTGTCGGGCGGGACAACGACCCCACCTGCCCCCTGGACCGGTTCGGCGATGAAGGCCGCGACATTGTCTTCGCCGAGTTCCAGGATCTTGTGCTCAAGTTCTTGCGCGCGGGCCAGCCCGAATTCATCGGGGCTCATGTCTCCGCCTTCGGCCCACCAATCGGGCTGATTGATGTGATGAATGCCCGGGATCGGCATCCCACCCTGAGCGTGCATATAGCTCATTCCGCCGAGAGACCCCGACCCGACCGATGAGCCGTGATAGGCGTTCCTGCGGCTGATGATATGCGTTTTCCCGGGCTGGCCTTTCTCGGCCCAATACGTCCGCACCATGCGAATATTGGTGTCGTTTGCTTCTGAACCTGAGCCGGCAAAAAACACATGGTTCAGACCGTCCGGCGCGAGCTTGGCGATTTCTTGCGCCAGCGCGATGGCGGGTACATGCGTGGTCATGAAGAAGGTGTTGTAGTAGGGCAATTCCATCATCTGTCGGGCTGCGACGTCCGCCATCTCGGCACGTCCATAGCCGATGTTGACGCACCACAGCCCCGCCATACCGTCAAGGATCTGATTGCCCTCACTGTCCGTGAGATAGACACCCTTGGCGCGTGTGATGACACGCGCACCCTTGTCCGCCAGATCATCATTTGTCGTAAAAGGATGCATGTGATGCGCCGCATCGAGCGCCTGCAGCTCGGACGTGGGCATATGGTTGGTAATCGCCGGCATTCAGGACCTGTCGGTTGGAAAAAGCGGGGAGTGTCCCACACCCTGGAAGAATATGATCAAATTATTCGGTGTCAATCGAATCGCTCGTCGCCTGCTGCGTCTTCCAGCGATGCTCGGATTTGCAGCATGCCTTGATGCGCGTCTTCAGCCATGGCTCTGGCTGCTGCATCCGCATCGCCCGCAGCAAAGGCCATCATGAGGTCTGCGTGTTTGTCGGGCAGGTTGAGCGTTCCGTAGCGCCCGCAGACCACCCGAAGGGACGGAGCGAACCGCAGCCAGAGGCGATCCACCGTGGCGCTGAGGATGGGCGCCTGCGCAATCTGGTAGAGGGTGGCGTGGAAGCGATAGTTGTGAGTGAGATAGCCCGCGATGTCGCCACGTTCGATGGCAACGTTCAATGCGTCGTCGCAGCCTTTCAGCGCGGAAAGACCATTAGCGTCAATACGGGATGCAGCCCGACGCGCCAGTTGAGGCTCCAAGGATTGACGCATGAAATCAAGTTGTTCGATGCAGTCTTCCGTCAGTTCTGGAACGATGACGCGGCGATTTCCCAGCATGCTGAGCGCTCCATCCGAGATCAGCCGGCGAATGGCTTCGCGCACCGGAGTCATACCCGCGCCCAAACTGTCCACCAGCCCTTGAATGGTGACGGCCTGCCCGGGCGCAAGATCCCCGAACAGAATGCGCATCCTGAGTTGTTCATACACATGCTGGTGGGCGGGGCGGTCGGCGCGGGGCTTTTCGGCGGAGGCTGCCGGTTTTCTGAGCAATTGCATGAGTGGTCCTCCGTCGTTGGCCGGGGCCGCGCCCCCAGTCTCTTGCGCGGCCTGTCATGGCGTGAAAGCATAAAGCATCTTGCCGCGAGGGACAAAACTTGATCAAAATTGACGAAACCGGGACAAACCCGGTCTATATCAACGGGAGTATGATATGAAAAAGCTCATGCTGAGCTGCGCCGCAATGGCGCTGTGCACAATGTCTGCGGTTGCGGATGAAGTGCGCGTTTACAACTGGTCCGACTACATTGATGAGGCGTTGCTGGAGAAGTTTGAAGCCGAGACCGGTATCGACTTGGTCTATGACGTGTTCGACAGCAACGAAGTTCTGGAAACCAAGATGCTGGCAGGCGGATCGGGATATGACGTCGTTGTGCCGACCGGCACGTTCCTCCAACGCCAGATTTCTGCGGGGGCCTTCCAGAAGCTCGACAAGTCGCAGCTTCCCAATCTGGAAAACATGTGGGCAACGATTGAAGAGCGGACGGCCCAATACGACCCCGGCAATGAGTATTCGATCAACTACATGTGGGGGACCACCGGCATCGGTGCGAATGTCGGAAAGGTTCAGGAATTGCTTGGTGCGGATGCCCCACTTGGATCGCTGAACTTGATCTTTGACCCGGCGAGCATGGAGAAGCTTTCCGAATGTGGTGTGCATTTCCTCGACGCCCCGACGGAGATGATTCCGGCCGCGCTCAAATACATCGGCGAGGACCCGGACAGTCATGACCCGGAGGTGATCGCCAAGGCGGAAGAGGTCTTCATGGGCGTGCGCCCTTACGTGCAGAAATTCCACAGTTCGGAATATATCAACGCGCTGGCCAATGGAGACATATGCGTGGCCTTTGGATGGTCCGGTGACATCCTTCAAGCCCGTGATCGTGCGGCAGAGGCGGACAATGGGGTCGAGATTGTCTACAACGCGCCGTCCGAAGGGGCGCTGATGTGGTTCGACCAGATGGCGATCCCGGCGGATGCGCCGAACCCGGAAGCGGCCCATGCGTTCCTGAATTTCATCATGGATGCCGAGAACATGGCGGCAGCATCGAACTATGTTTATTACGCCAACGGCAACGAGGCCTCCAAGCCGTTCCTCGAAGAGGATGTGATCGGTGACACCGCGATCTATCCGGATGAGGCGACGTTGCAGAACCTCTATACCGTCACACCCTACCCGGCGAAGGTGCAGCGCGTGGTCACGCGCCTCTGGACCAAGATCAAGTCCGGCACCTGAGAGATGAACACGGCGGGCGGGGCAGGATGCTCCGCCCGTCTCGCATGAGTTCGCGCTCAGGCACACGAAGGACATGACGTGACGCAGACCGTCTTCGCCCCCTGGGACGACCCGAATGAAAAACCGCTGATCCGATTTCGCGGTGTCACGAAGCGGTTTGGTGAGTTCACGGCCATAGATGACCTGACATTGGATATTTTCGAGCGCGAGTTCTTCGCGCTTCTTGGGCCCTCCGGCTGTGGCAAGACGACAATGATGCGGATGCTGGCCGGGTTCGAAACACCGACATCCGGGACGATTGAACTCTCCGGGCAGGACATCGCTGCGGTCCCCCCCAATAAGCGCGCCGTGAACATGATGTTTCAGTCCTACGCACTGTTCCCACATTTGAGCGTTTACGAGAACATCGCCTTCGGGCTGCGGCGGGACAAGCTGCCGAAGGCAGAGATTGATGCGCGGGTTTTGGAGATGCTGAAACTCACGCGATTGGAGAAGTTCGCCCGCCGCAAGCCGCATCAGATCTCCGGCGGCCAGCGTCAACGTGTCGCCCTGGCGCGGAGCCTCGCGAAGGCGCCCAAGCTTCTCCTACTTGATGAGCCGCTCGGCGCATTGGACGCCAAGCTGCGGCAGGCGACGCAATTCGAACTGATGGATATTCAGGAGAAGACCGGCACCACCTTTGTGATCGTGACCCATGATCAGGAAGAAGCGATGACCGTCGCAAGCCGCGTGGCGGTCATGGATGAAGGTCGGGTCATGCAGGTGGCGACGCCCGAGAAAATCTATGAGGCGCCCAACAGCGTCTATGTCGCCGATTTCATCGGCGATGTGAACATCATATCCGGCAAGGCGCGACCGGCCGAGACAGGAACGTTCCAGCTACACTGGGCGGATGCGCATGCGCCCTTTGTTGCAGCCTCCGATCACGCTTTTTCGGATGGCCAGGCCTGTCATCTGGCCATTCGGCCCGAGAAGGTCGCAATCAGTTCCGAACGGCCGGCAGAGGCGGAGAATGCCGTCCAAGGCAAAGTGCTCGACATTGCCTATCTGGGCAATCTGAGCACCTATCACGTGGAGCTGTCGACGGGGCTCATCCTGAAGGCGCAGACGGCGAACACCCGTCGCATATCTCGTCGGAGTTTCACCTGGGAAGATCCCGTCTGGGTTTCCTGGACGGCCACGGCTGGTGTCTTGCTGGGCCAGTGAGCCGACACACACATATCGAGGTGCGGGCCTGATGCAGCGGTTCATACTCATAGCGGTGCCCTACGCGTGGTTGCTCGCCCTGTTCCTGATCCCTTTCGTGATCGTCTTCAAGATATCTCTGTCGGATATCGCCTTGTCGATTCCGCCCTATGCTCCGATCTTGGATGATGGAATTGGCCCGTTCTTTGCGGCCTTGGATTTTGAGAACTTCGTCTTTCTGACATCAGACGATCTCTATTGGAAAGCCTATGTCAGCTCGCTGAGAATCGCGGCCATATCAACGGCCATAACGTTGCTGGTGGGCTACCCGATCGCATATGCGATGGCCCGAGCACCCGAAGAATGGCGCCCGACCTTGATGATGCTGGTCATCCTGCCGTTTTGGACTTCGTTCCTGATCCGGGTTTACGCGTGGATGGGTATTCTCAGTCAAGAAGGGTTTCTCAACCAGTTCCTGCTTTGGCTTGGCGTGATCGGTGAGCCCCTGACGATCCTGAATACCACCACTGCGGTCTACATCGGCATCGTCTACACCTACCTGCCCTTCATGATCTTGCCGATATTCGCGGCGCTGGATCGGCTGGACGGATCGCTGATCGAGGCGGCGGAAGATCTCGGCTGCTCACGGCTTCAGGCCTTTTGGCTGGTGACAATACCGCTGTCGAAGAACGGGATTGTCGCAGGCAGCTTTCTTGTGTTCATTCCCGCGCTGGGTGAATTTGTCATCCCATCGCTTCTCGGTGGCTCCGGTACGCTGATGATCGGGAAGGTGCTCTGGGAGGAGTTCTTCAACAACCGCGACTGGCCGGTTGCGAGCGCTGTTGCCGTCATCTTGCTGCTGATTCTGGTCATTCCGATTGTCCTCTTCCAGCGCAATCAGCAGCGTCAGGCGGAGGCAGAGACATGAACAGACTGAGTTGGTTCAATGCCACGTCCTTGACGCTCGGGTTTGCGTTTCTTTACCTGCCGATGATTATCCTGGTCGTCTACTCGTTCAATGAAAGCAAGCTGGTGACGGTCTGGGCCGGTTTCTCGACCAAGTGGTACGGTGAACTTCTTCAGAATGAGTCGTTTCTCGATGCCGCCTGGGTGACGATCAAGGTCGCGGTGCTGTCATCGACCTTTGCGACGGTGCTTGGAACGATGGCTGCCTATGTCCTCGTGCGAGGCGGGCGCTTTTTGGGTCGGACCGTGTTTTCGGGCATGATCTACGCGCCCCTGGTGATGCCGGAGGTGATCACCGGCTTGTCGCTGCTGCTGCTTTTCATTGGTATCGGTCTGGATCGCGGGGTGATCACCATTGTGCTGGCCCATACCACCTTCTCCATGTGCTATGTTTCGGTTGTTGTGTCGTCGCGATTGATGACCTTCGACCGGTCGCTCGAAGAAGCGGCGCTGGATCTTGGCTGTTCGAGTTTCAATGCGTTTCGTTTGGTCACATTGCCGATCATCGCTCCCGCCGTCATTTCCGGATGGCTGCTTGCCTTCACGCTCAGCCTCGACGATCTGGTGATCGCGTCTTTCACGGCGGGGCCGTCCGCCACCACGTTGCCGATCAAGATCTTCTCGGCCGTCAGATTGGGTGTGTCTCCCGAGATCAACGCGCTTTCAACACTCATGATCGGGATTGTGACGGTGGGCGTGATCAGCGCCTCCTTGATTTCCAAACGCAAGAGTGTCCGTCAGCAGCAGGAGGAGCAGGCCGCGGCGCGGGCGGCATGAGACGCATTTTTTCGGACTACGCCTATGGCGACGGCCCGCGCAAAGGGTGCTGGTGGGATGAGACCAGCAAAAACCCTGATCGTCCGACGCTTTCGGGCGTCCGTGACGCCGAAGTGGTGATCATAGGAGCGGGATACACGGGTCTCTCTGCCGCCTACCATCTTGCGCGGGCTGGTTGGCAAACCCTCGTCCTCGAAGCGGAGGCTCCGGGCTGGGGCGCATCTGGACGCAACGGCGGCTTTTGCTGTTTGGGCGGCGGCATGTTGAGCGATGCCACGCTGGACGCGAGGTTCGGAAAGAAGGACCGGCTGGAGTTTCGCGCGGCCGAAAGGGCAGCTGTTGATCTCGTATCACGTCTTATAGAGAATCTTGGGCTTGACGTCGACCGGCACTCCAAAGGAGAGACCGAACTGGCACATCGCCCGCGCGACATGATCGGTTTGCGCTCCAAGGCCGAAACTATCGAAGAAAACTACGGTGTGCGTCCCGATATTGTCGAGGCGTCGGATCTCGCCAGGTATGGTTTGAGCGGATCTTTTCACGGAGCATTGACGATTCCGATCGGGTTCGGACTCAATCCACTGAAGTATCTGCATGGTCTTGCCGCAGCCGCCGAGGCGGAAGGGGCCGTGATCTGTCCTCATAGTCCGGTGATGGGCTTCGAGACTGAGGGGGCGCACCATTGCCTTCAGACACCCTCAGGGATTGTGCGGGCGCGACAGGTGATCGTTGCGACAAACGGCTATTCTTCCGAAGATCTTCCGGCGTGGCTGGCCGGTCGCTACATGCCGTTCCAGTCGAACGTCCTTGTTACCCGACCCCTGACCCCCTCCGAGATCGAGCGCCAAGGATGGACGAGTGATCAGATGTGCTACGATACCCGGCATCTTCTGCACTATTTCCGCTTGATGCCCGACGGTCGGTTTCTTTTTGGTATGCGCGGCGGGTTGATGACCGGTGCTCGTGCCGAGGCGCAGGCGCGCAAACGGATCTGTCGGGATTTCGCGCGCTTGTTCCCGAAGTGGGCACAGGTTGACGTGTCGCATATTTGGTCCGGAATGGTTTGCCTCGCGCGGGGTTCTCTGCCCTTTGTCGGGGAAACGACACCGGGCTCTCGGATCTGGGCAGGGCTCTGCTATCATGGCAATGGGGTTGCCATGGCCAGCCTCGCTGGAAGAATTCTCGCAGACTTGGTCCGAGGCGCACAGCCTCCGATTTGGCCGAAGGCTATGCAAATCCCCTTGAGAAGGTTTCCTTTTGGCCGCGCCAGACGCCTGATCATGCCGCCGACCTATCTTGGTTTGATGCTCTCCGACTATGGCTCGTAATCAGGCTGGTTCCCGCAGGGCGCTGACGTCATCCGCCGTCACTGTGGTTCCACCTTCAAGCACAAAAATCGTGTCGGCTCCTTCACGTCGGGCTTCCGTGATCCGGGCATAGGTCTCTGCAGGCGTGACGCTCAGCGTCTGGCCGACGGCGCGATGTTCGACTTTAAAGCTGTAGAGCCCCTCCGGAAACGCTGTCCCGTTACTCGCGCGTCCTGCCCATTCCACAGGATCGCCACTCGTGGAAATCTGGCGGCGATCAATCTCATTGCCGTCTGCGTTGTAGGCAATCAGAACCGCTTCATCCGCACCGGCAACGGTCTTTGGTGTTACTGTCAGCGGTGATCCGTCAAAAGGAACCGCAGACGTTGTTCTCGCTTCCATTCCGATCCAACCCGCAACCTGACCCATGCTGGCTGCATCCAGTTGGCTGCTCAAGGCTTGCAGAAGGTCGTTGGAAAGGACCTGCTGCTCAACCATCGAAAACTGAGCCAACTGTGCGGCATACTCGGAGGAATCGATTGGTTCCAGCGGATCCTGATATCGGGCCTGAGCCGTCAGCATCTGCAGAAAGGTTTCGAAGTCTGACGACAACACTGCTGCGGATTGTTCGCTTGCTGCAGCGCTGCGAGCCGCCGCCTGTGTCGCGGGGGAATTGGTGATCTCCATTGGACTGCTCCTTAGACCCGAATATCCACGCCCGTGGCGGAGGCCATGGTCACCGGGATGGGGGTTTCTGTGTCAGCGTCGCCCGATATTGTTATGGCCATATGCTGACCGCTGGTTTCATTCTGATCACCGCTGGCATTGTCGGATTGACCCTCGTTGAAGGCGAAGTTGATCGATTCATATCCCAGCGCCTCAAACTCGCGGGCGAGTTGATCGATATGCCGTCGCATCAGATCAAGTGTTTCCGGTCGCTCCGCGAGCACCTGAACGGTGATCCCACTCTCCGCTGCGGATATACTGAGCCGAACCCGGCCAAGTTCCTCCGGGTTTAGCGAAAGCTCTACCGGTCGATCGGGGAATCTCTGCAGAATTTCGGCCATTTGCCGACCAATCATGCCGGGCGTTTCCGGTCGAGCGAGCGTCTGCGTCAGAGAAGCAGGAGCGGCGGCTCGAGGGTCCCATGACGTTGGTGTATCGACATCGCCGATCGGTGAGAGTGGCACATCCATTGCCGGACCGTCGGATTGGGCCGTGAGAGGTGCAATCTGTTGTGTCTGCGTCACTGGAGCAGGAGGCGGCGTCTTCGCCGTTTGGCTCGGGCTCTGCGTCGTGTCGCGCTGGAGGCTCAGGCGCGCTTCATCGCTTGATTTGCGTCGCTCCCGAGGTTCGCCCGTTTGCTCCGCGCCTGGCAGCGGTTGTTTTGAAATGGACGCGGCCACCTCTGTGGCGGAGGCCGGTTCAGCAGCATGTGCCAAGGGTATTGGTTGGCCGGTCGGCATCTGCGTTGAGGGAGCCGCTTTCGGAGCTGGAACAGTACCGTCTACCTTAAGCGAAATAGGCCGCTCTTTTGCGACTGCGCTGGTGCCCTGACCCTCGGCTTTTAGGACCTTCTGCCCGTCAACGGCTGGCTCACCTTTCGTCTTGGTTGCGCCTTGTTCAGCACGCAGTTGCTGGACAAAGGCCAATTCGCTGGTATCCGTTCTGCGAGTTTTTGCGGCAGGTGGCTGTACGGCCGCCTCTTTCGACGCGGGGAGCGGCTCGTCTCCATCGACAAGATCTATGTCAGTGTCACCGCCGTCCTCAATTACTGACACGAGTTCTGACGTATCCGAGTTCTCAGCAGTTGGACCGGTAAGTTTCGGTGCTTCCTTCTCAGGAGCTTGCTTGTCGGCGGTGTCGTCGGCTGCCGATTTCGCCTCGCCTTCTGCATCGGCAGAGTAGGCTGCGTCGAAGTCAGCGTCAGACGTATCTCCATCCGAGTTTGACGACGCGACATCGTTTGATGGTGTCTTTTCATTGCGGCCGACCTTGGCGGCCGGCTGTGTCATGGGAATCTCAAGCACTGACATCTCCGGGAGTTCTTCCTCGATTTGCCGACGTTATGACGCCTGTTGGTTACTGCATCTTTACCGATTGCCTGCATGCTCTCGAAAAATAGTTGCAATTGGAGATATCCGAATGACAGCCCCTTCCCCCATTGGCATGCCGGCCAACACCATGTCCCGGCAGGACCAGGCACTGAGAGAGGTCGCCGACAAACTCGAGGCCAGTTTTCTTGCGGAAATGCTGAAATCTGCGGGTTTGGGCAAAACAAGCGAGCATTTCGGAGGGGGCGCCGGAGAGGACCAGTTCAGCTCTTTCATGCTCCAGGAGCAGGCCATGCAAATGGTGAAAGCGGGTGGGATTGGGCTCAGCGAATCGCTGTTCCACGCATTGAAGGAGAAACAGAATGACCAATGAAGAGTTTGAAGACGTCATCGACGCTCTTGACGATTTGCTGGAAGCAGAGCGATCTGCCCTCTTGGCTGGTGATCTGGATGAGATCGGTCGCCTGCTGGAGCGAAAGGAATCACTAATTGAGCAACTCTCCGCGTTGGAGCAGGCAGACCATCAACCTCTGGTCGACCTGCAGGTCAAGGTGCAGCGAAACCAGGTGCTCCTCGACCAGGCACTTGAGGGGATCCGGACGGTATCCCGACGTTTGGCAGCCCTGCGACGCGTTCGGAGCTCATTGGAGACATATGATGAAAAAGGTGAGCGCCGTACCATCGATGTGGCGTCTGATGGATCTGTTGAAAAGCGGGCATAAGGACCGATTTGAATCAAAACCGAACAACAGCGGAGGCATGGTTTAAACACTCATTAGCCTTTGGAACTGCATGTTGGCGCTGCATCCGAGGTCGGGTGGCGCTTCGCCGAGAGCCGGTGACAGCATTGGTCAGAACGACAGTTTCGTTCCCGCGTGAAAACGCCGGGGGCATAATCCACGCAAAGCGTGAATGATCAAAGGAACATGCTTATGTCGAGCATTCTTACCAACAACAGCGCAATGGTTGCGCTGCAGACCCTGAAGCAAATCAACATGAATCTGGGCAAAGTTCAGAGCGAAATTTCCACCGGTAAGACCGTGGAAAGCGCCAAGGACAATGCCGCCGTTTGGGCAATCTCCAAGGTCATGTCTTCGGACGTGAAAGGCTTTGAAGCGATTTCCGACTCGCTGGCTCTTGGCCAGGCAACCGTGGGTGTTGCGCTGAATGCTTCCGAAAGCGTGACCGATCTGCTGACTGAAATCAAAGGCAAGATCGTGAACTCGCAAGAGGAAAATGTTGACCGCGCTAAAATCCAGACCGACATCAAAGCTCTGACCAATCAGATTAGCTCGATTGTTGGTGCTGCCCAGTTCAACGGCCTCAACCTGCTGAATGATGATGGCATTGCGCTGGAAGATCAGACGTCGAACATCCTGTCTTCTCTCGATCGCGCCAGCGATGGCACGGTTACTTCGGGCGAAATCAGCGTTGATCGTGTCAACCTCGGTACGAACAAGGCGTCGTATCTTGAATCTGCTACGACCTTCGCAGCTGGTTCGGCAAACGGTGGTACTGTTGCCGCAACACTTGACGCTTCCGATGGGGCAACTACTGCGATCGAAGTAACCAACACTGGCGCGGCTGGCAACATCACGCAGACTGAAGGCACCGTGTTCGTGCTGCAGATCACCGGTACCGACGTGGACTCCAGCAGCTTCACAGCTGCCGATTTCACAACCACAGATGGCGACGATGGCAACACTGCTGATATCGCTTATGTTGCTCAAGAGGGCGACACTGCTGTCGAGGTTGCAGCGGGATTGAAGGCGGCGTTTGATGTTTGGCGCGTAGAGAACGGCGTTGATGCCGACGACTTCAACGTGCTCGATGACGGTGATGGTTCGCTGACTGCAACATCTGTCAATGGCATCACAGACGCCACCGACACGATCGCAATCCAAGTGAACGTACGCGACTCTGATTTGTCGGCAGGCGCCACCACTCGGGCAGGTTCGCTTGCGATGCTTGATGCAATCGACGTCAGCACAAACGAAGGCGCTGAAGAAGCACTGGCGGCCATCGAAGGTCTGATCCAGACCTCCATCGACACAGCGGCCGCCTTGGGTTCCAGCGGCAGCCGGATCGAGACGCAAGCTGACTTCGTCAGCAAGCTGACCGATAACCTAACATCGGGTATCGGCGCTCTCGTCGACGCAGACATGGAAGCGGCCTCGGCTAAGCTTCAGGCACTGCAGACACAGCAGCAGCTGGGTGTTCAGGCTCTGTCGATTGCCAACCAGGCACCGCAGACCATCCTGTCGCTCTTCCGTTAAGCGATACTTCAGGGGCGCGGTTTTTCGCGCCCCTGATCCCAGTTTCCAGTTTTTGACAAAGGTTGCATCGTGAACGCATACGCACAGGCCCAGAGCGCATACGCGCCCGCCGCGGCCCCGACCAGAACGGCACGCAGTGCAGAATATGAAGTCATCGCGCGAATCTCTCATCGTTTGAAGAAGGCGATAAAGAACGATGATTTTCCCGCGCTTGCGGAAGCGTTGTACGAGAACAATAAGCTTTGGACAGCACTCGCCATCGACGTTGCAGATGAGAACAACCTTCTTCCTGATGAGTTGCGGGCGCGGATCATCTACCTCGCCGATTTCACGCGAATTCACACCCAGAAGGTTTTGCGCAAACAGGATTCGGCCATTCCGCTTCTTGAAATCAATGCGCTCATTCTGGGCGGCCTGAAACAAGAAGGAGAGATGAAATGAGCGGTCTCGTCCTAAAGTTGAGCCCGAAGGAGCGCGTCTTGATCAACGGTGTCGTCATCGAAAACGGTGACCGTCGTAGCAGACTTGCGATCATGACGCCTGGTGCGAATATCCTGAGACTCCGTGATGCAATTCATCCTGAAGACGCCAAGACGCCGGTGAGACGCGCATGCTTTGCGATGCAGCTCGTGTTGTCGGGCGACAAAAGCCCGGAAGAGTCCCATCTACCGCTGCTGCGTCAGATCGAAGAGTTGAGCCAGGTGTTTACGGATGCTGACAGTCGCAACGTCCTGGCGGAAGCGACACGTGGTATTGTCGAGAAGCAGCATTATCGGTCACTGAAGGCCCTGCGCGCTCTGCTGCCGCGGGAAGAACGGCTTTTGGCGGCGAGGGTGAACTAGTGTTTACGCCAGTTATTCCATCATCCGGTCTGACCGGGTGGCGGTTCCTGCAGAGGACCTACGATAGCCAATTGGAAAACTTCTCCAATTCGGCACAAATCGTGCGCAATACAGAATACTTCCGCGAAAATATAAGCAAGGTAACTTCGGCCGAGGACCTAACGTCCGATCGTCGCCTTCTGGAGGTCGCGCTCGGTGCCTTCGGCCTTCAAGACGACATCAATAACCGCTTCTTTATAAAGAAAATTTTAGAAGAAGGCACAACTGCAGACGATTCTCTTGCCAATCGTTTCTCGGACAATCGATACAAGGAATTTTCTGCTGCTTTTGGCCTAGGTCCAGGTGAAGATAGACAAACTGCAACCATTGGATTTGCGGATGACATGGTTTTGCGATTTCGGGCAAATAGCTTCGAAGTTTCCGCAGGTCAGCAAGACGAATCCATGCGGATTGCGCTATATGCTCAAAGGGTTTTGGGTGCTCTGGCCAGTCCTCCGCAAAAGTCGCAAGATCGGTTGGACGCTGAAGCTGTCGCGCGCGCCGTTGCTGACTTTGCATCATCTGCGTCCGATGATATCGAGTACTTCGAGCAGAATATCGGCCAGATCGCGACACCGGAAGAACTGTTGAATGACCAGAGACTGTTGAAGGTCGCATTGGGTGCCTTTGGTCTTCAGGATGACTATGAGGCCATTGTCGAATTCGAGCCGAATGATGAGGTTTCCGTCAGCCCCGAATGGGTGAAAATCAAGGAAGTGCTTGAGGAAGGAAGCATCTCGGTGGTCGCACGGGCGAACGAACTCGAAAATCCGGCATATGCTGATTTGTCCCGTGCCTTTGGGTTTGGTATTGCCGAAGACTTTCAAGCCAATGACTTTGACTTTTCCGATGGCATAACAGACCTTTATATCGCGCGAAGCTTCGGGATGCCCGATGGCTTGGAGTTCGATCAACCGGTTATCGTAACAAATGGACGGTTCGAGCTTGAGCCCTTTCGGGCCGATGATATGTCGAATGATGCGAAGTGGTTTACTCTGATGGGGGAGCCTCCATTGCGCAGCTTATTCGAAACAGCCCTAAATCTGCCACGTGAGTTTGGTCAGATAGATATCGAGCAGCAGCTCACCGTGTTTAAGGAACGTGCACGCGCCATATTCGGTAGCGATGAGGTGAACCAGTTTTCGGACCCCGAGAAGTTAGATCAGCTGATCACCCAGTACGTCGTTCGTTCGCAGATTTCATCTTTCAATAACGGTGCATCTTCTGCGGCTATCGCGCTTTCTTTGCTTCAATCCTGATCGCGGATCTAGGCGGCAGATGTTGGGCGAATCGGTTTTCCGTTTCTCGCCCCGGCATTGCCCGTGCGTACACGCCGGAGGATCAGCTCAAGCTGTGTGAAACTGTTGTCGACACCTTGTTTCTCGACCTTCGCCAAAAATCCATCCAATTCGGTCCATATTTGGACAGCGGCATCCAATTCAGGATCACTCCCAGCCGAGTAAAGGCCTGCGCGGACCATCATCGCATTGCGATCATAGATCGACAGAAGATTTCGGGCTTGTGTGATAAGGGCGTTTTGAGGTTCGCTTGCTGCCGCCGGCAGACTTCTGGACACGGAACGCAAAACATCGATTGCGGGATATCTTCCACGTTCGGCGATCTCTCTGTCTAAAACTATGTGGCCGTCCAGAACACCGCGAAGAATGTCGGCAATTGGCTCATCCATATCAGACCCAGCGACAAGAACGCTGAAAACGCCAGTGATGTCGCCTTGTTGGTTTTGGCCAGGTCCAGCGCGTTCGCAAAGCGACATGATCAGATGGGCTGTCGACGGTGGGAAGCCGCGCAAAACCGGCGACTCTCCCGCTGCAACAGCGACTTCGCGATGCGCTTCTGCAAAACGCGTAATAGAATCTGACAGCAGCAGAACAGATTTGCCTTGATCGCGAAAGTGCTCGGCGACCGACATCGCTGCCCAAGCACAACGCCGCCGGATCAAAGGAGATTGATCCGATGTTGCACAGATAATAACTGCTCGCTTCAGTCCGTCTTTCCCCAGTACATCTTCAATGAATTGGCGCAGTTCACGACCACGCTCTCCAATCAGGGCTATGACGACAACATCTGCGGTCATGTTTTGGGCGAGATGGCCAAGAAGGCTGGACTTGCCCACGCCCGAACCAGCGAACAGGCCGATGCGCTGCCCGCGTACGATCGGTAACATCGTGTTGAGCCCCGCCATGCCTGTATTCAGCCGTTCGCCAAGCCCACGGCGTGCTCCCGGATCTGGAGGCGCCTGGCGCAACGGTCGTGCCGCAGCACCTCTCAGGAGCGGCTTGCCATCGATCGGATTGCCAAAGGGATCGATGATCCGACCGATCCAAGCGTTTGATGGCGCAATACCACGAGATTCAAGAAGTGCTGCTCTGTCCCGCAAGGCGACACCATCGGGAGCCTGATCTGGCAACAGAACCAAGGTATCGCCTTTCAATTGCAGAACTTCTCCGGAAAGCGGTTCTCCTTGGCGATATACCACGATAAGGTCTCCGATCCTCGCTTTCCCGGAAAGCCCAGAGACATGTATCACTCCGCCTTCGACACGTAGCACTCGTCCAATCGCCCGGACTGGGTTCAGTTCAGTGATCTGGGCGGTCAACCCGTCGAAAGAAATTGGCTGATTCATGGCAACCCTTCGGTCTTTGCACACTCTTTCTAAAGGAATCAGAGTTAAGCCTTGATGAAATCGTTCGAGGGAGAAGCCCGGATGTTCAAAAACTTAGAAGTCTTTAAGATTTCACACGCCATGGCCGTTCATGCTGGCCAGAAACAGGCCGTTGCGGCGCAAAACGTCGCCAACTCCGATACACCCGAATACAAGGCGCGGGATGTCGCTCCTTTTGCAGATTCTTATCGTACTCATGTCTCTATGGGAGACAGCGTTGGCCAGCGTGCGACGCGTGACCGCCATCTACATGGTGTGTCCGACGGGCATATGGCTGAGCCGACAATAGACGAAGATGCAATTGCATCGCCAAACGGAAACACCGTTTCGCTCGAAGGTGAAATGCTGAAATCGCTCGATGCAAAGCGACAGCATGATCGCGCCGTAGCAATCTACAAGTCATCGCTCGGCATTCTGCGCGCAACACTCAGCCGCTAGTAAGAGGAGAACGTATCATGAACGACTTTTCCAAAGCACTCAGTGTGACATCAAGTGGCTTGAAAGCGCAGGCAACACGGTTGCGCCATCTCGCCGAGAACATATCGAATGCAGATACACCTGGCTACCGTCGCAAACTGGTGCCATTCGAAACGGCGTTCAACGCCGGGAATGGTGTGTCGATGGTGGAGACCGGTCGCGTCCAACTGGACCGCTCCACGCTTGAACGAGTCTATGATCCATCGCACCCCATGGCGGATGAGACAGGATACTTCGACAGCTCGAATGTGGATCTCATGATCGAGCTCGCTGACGCGAGAGAAGCACAGAGAAGCTACGAAGCAAACCTAAAAGTTTTTGAACAAACGCGCAAAATGTCCAGCGGTTTAATGGACATTTTGCGGAACTAGAGCGAACCGATTCAGTCAACATAACGATGCGACTTGAAGGAGATCCAGAATGGATATGAAAGCAGTCTCAGCAATTCAACGCTTTACTGACGCACGATCATCTTCGGCGATACAAAGCTACGCTCAGGCGCGGCCAGCAACAGAGCCGACGCCAGAAGAACCAACAATGGTAGAAGCGGTGAGCAAAGTCGCTGTTGATTTTGCCCAAACCCTTGCGGAGAGCGAGGAGACCGCAAAAGCATCTATGATCGGCGATGCCGACCCGCATGCTTTGGTTCAGGCGTTGGCTCAAACCGAATTGGCTGTCGAAGCCGCTGTTTCGGTACGAAACAAGGTGGTGGAAGCCTATCAGGAAATCCTACGTATGCCGGTTTGATATGTTAGATGAAGTCCTCTTCTTCGACACCTTGCGACAAGGCCTGTGGATTTCGGTGATCATATCGCTCCCGATTCTTACGGCAGCGTTGATCACCGGCGTCTCGATCGGGCTCGTGCAGGCGTTGACCTCCATCCAGGAGATGACACTGACCTTCGTCCCGAAACTCGCGGCAATCGTCATCGTCTTCTGGATCTCGATGGGCTTCATGACACAAACGCTTGTTGCATTCTTCCAGAACCGCATCGTCCCGCTGATTATCGGAGGTTGAAATGGAAAACGCTGGTTACACGACACTGACCCGCCAGTCGGGTTTGATGCGAGAAATGCGCATTGTTGCCAACAACATAGCGAATGCCGCAACAAGCGGATATCGTCAAGAAGGCATGGTGTTTTCGGAATATGTCATGTCGGTGGACGGTGCATCCAGCCTATCGATGGGACAGGGCAATGTACGTAATACCTCGTTCGAGCAAGGGACACTCACTCAGACCGGTGGGACGTTTGACTTCGCGATTGAGGGTGATGGATTCTTTCTCATTGAAACGCCAGCCGGAGAAAGACTTTCGCGCTCCGGCGCCTTTTCACCAAACGCTCAGGGCGACCTGGTCAACATGGATGGCTACCGTGTTTTGGACGCTGGAGGTGCACCAGTTTTTGTCCCGCCCGGTGCGGCCGATATCGCTGTGTCGGCAGATGGAACAATTTCGAGTGACGGCAACCCGATCGGGCAGATTGGCGTCGTTCAGCCTCTCAATCCCCGCGAGATGATCCGCGAAGACGGCGTAATGTTTCGCGCAGATGATGGCTATGAGCCTGCGGAAGGCGCCCGCGTGCTCCAGCGTTTTGTTGAGAATTCCAATGTGAATTCAATTCTTCAGATCACCCGCATGATCGAAGTTCAGCGTGCCTACGAGTTGGGCGCGAGTTTCCTTGAAGCAGAAGACGAGCGTGTGCGCCAAGCGCTTCGCACGATGTCCCAGTAATTCGAAGTATTTAGGAGAGACAGTATGCGTGCCCTAAAGATTGCAGCGACCGGCATGAGCGCACAACAGATGCGCGTGGAAACCATTTCGAACAACCTTTCCAACATGAGCACGACTGGCTACAACGCCCGCCGTGCAGAATTTGCGGATCTTCACTATCAGCAGATGACGCGACCGGGAACGATCAGTGCAACGGACGGAACCGTGATGCCGACCGGTGTGCAACTCGGGCTTGGTGTTCGTCCTGCAGCCGTCTCGGTGCAACTGCAGCAAGGCTCATTGAGCCAGACCGGCGGTGATCTGGACCTCGCGATTGAAGGTAAAGGTTATCTCGAAATCACGCTTCCATCAGGCCTGAGCGCTTACACCCGCGATGGCGGTCTCAAGCGGACCGGAGAGGGACTGATCGTTACGTCTGACGGCTTTCCTGTAGAGCCGCAGATCGTCATCCCAGACGACGCGAGAAGTATTTCGATCAATGCTGCCGGCGAGGTCTATGCCTATTTTGCCGACGCCCCAGATGCGCAGCTGCTCGGTCAGTTCAATATGGTCGGTTTTACCAACGCGAAGGGTCTTGAAGCACTTGGTGGCAATCTCTTTGGAGAGACCGAAGCCTCGGGCCCGCCTTTGATCTCGACGCCTGGTGAAGACGGTCTCGGAACCGTACGCCAAGGCTATCTGGAAGACAGCTCCGTTGACGCCGTACGCGAAATCACAGAGCTGATCGAAGCGCAGCGCGGATATGAGATGAACGCCAAGGTGATCTCCGCTGCCGACCAGATGATGGGGGCGACGACGCAAATCCGATGACCAAAGCCTTTAGCTTTTTCCTTCTTTTGAGCATGACGGCGGCGGCTTGGTCTGACGTAGTGGTGCCGACCCGCACCATTCGAGCGAATGCGATCATCACGGATATCGACGTGGGCCTCACTGCTGGCGATATCGCCAACGGGTTTGATCGCGTTGGTGATGTTATAGGGCAGGAAGCACGTACAACGCTCTACGCCGGTCGGCCGATCCGCGTTGATGAGATTGGGCCCCCTGCGCTCGTTACACGCAATCAGATCGTCTCCCTCAAATTCCAGTCGGCAGGTCTCGTGATTATGACGGAAGGACGCTCATTGGAACGCGGAGGTGTGGGCGACAGAGTCAGGATAATGAACCTGTCGTCACGGGCGACGTTGTTCGGACAAATCCAGCCTGATGGCTCGGTTGAAGTAAAGAAATAGAGGTACTTATGCTGTTGCGAAACTGTACGACCGTTGCTGGGATTCTGCTTATTGCCGCTTGCGGTCGCATGGATCATCTGGGCAAGCCACCGTCTTTTTCCTCACCCAGAGCTACGAGTGAGCATAACGCGATGATGTCTCCAGGTCTTCCGCTTCGCACAGATGCGCAAGGACCGACGGAACGGGCGTCGCTTTGGTCAGGCGCGAGACAGTCTCTTCTGGGAGATCGCCGCGCAGTGCAGCAGGGCGACATCCTGACCGTGGTAATCGAAATCGATGAGGAAGCGGAGATTTCGAACGCGACCGATCGGTCGCGCTCGGGTTCCGAAAGCCTGGGTATTCCTGGCTTGTTTGGTTTGCCGCAGCGTATAGATGAACGCCTACCCGAAGGTGCATCGACCGCCGAAGCTGTTTCAATCAATTCAAGCAGCAGCTCATCCGGCGACGGTTCCGTTCGGCGCAATGAAAAACTGACACTCCGTGTCGCGGCTACGGTCGTCGATGTCCTTCCGAATGGTGTACTGTCCATTTCTGGTAGCCAGGAACTCCGCGTCAATTTTGAGATGCGGGAGCTCTTGGTGACAGGTTATGTCCGCCCGGAGGATATCTCCCGGCAGAATGAAATCACCTATGACAAGATCGCCACTGCGCGTGTGTCTTATGGCGGACGGGGTCAGATTTCAGACGTGCAGCAGCCCCGCATCGGTCAACAAGTCCTCGATTCCGTTTTACCTTTTTGAGGAGTTTGAGATGAAAAAGCTGCTACCCATCGTCATGCTGCTCATTGGATCTGGAGCGGGTGTTGGAGCCGGAATCTTTCTTCGTCCCGAACCTGTTCAAGACGAAGTCGCCTCTGTCGATGCGGAGACCGGGGCTACTGAAGCCGAGAGCGAGACCGCTGACGCGCAAGCTTCAAATAGTCTGGACGATGCCGAGCCCGCCGATGGTATGGAATACGTTAGGCTGCCAAACCAATTTGTAGTTCCCCTGGTCGACAATGAGCGTATCTCGGCACTGGTCGTCATGTCGCTCAGCATTGAGGTCTCGATTGGTAATGCCGAGAGTGTCCTCGACAAGGAACCTAAGCTGCGGGATGGTTTTTTACGAGTGCTATTTGATCACGCAAGTATTGGCGGCTTTGATGGAGCGTTCATCAACAACGAAAACCTGGATGTGGTGCGGCGAAAATTGAGAGATGTCGCCAAAGCAGTTATGGGCTCGGATGTTGCAAAAGATGTTCTCATCTTCGAGGTGGCGCGACAGGATTACTGATCCCGGCCGGACCATATGGATTACAACGACACAAAAACCTAACCAGATCTCGGTCACATATATCGACGCCATGCCCTGATCAATGCAGGGTATTGCTGCACATGCAGGTGCGCCAAATGGTCCGTAAGGGTCACTGTTGTTTTTCGTCCAGAATAGCTATCTCTACTGCGGCGTCCAGCTCGGCCTTTCGAAGCGTTTTGTTTCGTTCGCTTAACAGCCCCTTTAGAATTTCCTCTGTAGCAAGCACTTTGCCATAGGCTTGTTTGATCTGTCGCATATGCTGGTCTTTCTCCGCCAATATTAGGGCCAGTTGCATATTTAGCGACTTTCTGGTTTTGCCCAGCCAGGTTTTCCAGATCACATCAGCGCCGATCGACTGCATCGTCCCGTCCGCTGACTGCTCTGCTGATCGCGCTTGCCGGTCTAATTTTTCCAGATCTGCTCTGACGACATTTTCGCGTTGCAGCAGACTTTGAAACAGCTGTTGACGGGCTTGATATCTCGCATCGGCCAGTGCGTGTAGCCTACGCGCATCTTCTATACGCATCAAATTCGTCCTTTCGCCCGGCGGCGCATGGCCTCGGCAAATCGGATAGCGGCCGCAACAGCGCGATAGTGATCAGGTGATATCTGTTCGCCCAACTGTGTGGTCGCATGAATTGCGCGCGCTGTGGGCGGATCGCTGTGAATGGGCACACCGTTTTCCGTAGCAATTTCGCGGATGCGGAGGGCGATCTCATCAAGACCTTTGGCAACACAGACTGGAGCTTGCCCAGGCTTGCGGTCCCACTTCAAGGCGACGGCATAGTGGGTGGGGTTTACGATGATGACATCTGCCATAGGAACGTCTGCCATCATTTGCGCGCCTGCTATGCTCTGAGCCCGCTGTCGGCGTTCCTGCTTCATGTAGGGGTCGCCTTCGTTATTCTTTGTTTCGTCCATGACCTCTTTGCGAGACATCATGTTCTTGCGGAGATGCTCGAAGTGTTGCCAGATTGCGTCGATTACTCCGATTACGCTGGAAACAATGACGACAACTAAGAGAAAGGATAGGCAGATCTCTGCGAGAAGCGAAACGACAATTCGAGGATTAGTTTGCAAAACGGCAACCATCTCGTCGAGCCTGAGATGGATAAATAGCGCCAGACAGGCGGAGTAAATCATCAGCTTTGCAAAACTGACCACGAACTGGAAAAGGCCGCGCCGACCGAACTTATTCTTTGCGTTGGCGATAATCGAGATGTTTGAGAGCTTGGGTGCGACTTTGGTCGGCGCAAAAACGATACCTCGCATGGCGAAGAGGCAAAGAAGCACGGCCAGCGCAGGGAACCCAAATATGGGAGACATCGACCATAGTATGCTGGCCAATATGCCTCCTGTTGGCGCGCCAGCAGCTCCGCCAAAAAAAAGCGGAGCCAACTGCGCAGACTGGTCAATCAAGACCATCATTGACGTGCCAAGATAAATGAGGCCGCTGCTACCGGCGGCCATGAATGCGACAAGCAACCCCGCGTAAGCGAATGCGGTCAATATCTCGGTAGAGCGAGCAATTTCGCCTTTTTTTCGGGCGTCAAGTAGCTTCTGCGGTGTCGCCTCATAGGTCTTGTCACTTTGATCTGTTGGCTCGCTCATGGGATTGGACCAAATGGGTTGGCAAGGAACCGGTCCATTGCCTGCACCCATACCGACAGCATTAGTGGTGAGGCCACAAGAAGCAGAAAAAGTCCGCCCGCCGTAATGACCGGGGCGCCCACAAAGGCGACCATCAGCTGTGGCATTGCCTTGTTTATCGCACCCAAGGCGACGTTGTAGAGAACGGACAGGATGACGAAGGGAGCGGCCAAGGTAAATGCAAGCGTGAAAGCACGCGCGACCTGTGCGACGCCCCAATCCGACAGGATCGACGCATCCGTGAAACGCCCCATCGGCATAAACTCATAAGAAAGGATGATAAGTTCGGCGGCCTTAACGTGAAGCCCTGTCATGACAGCCAGTGCAATTCCGCCAATAATGAGCACATAGCCCATTGCAGGCATTGGATCGACGCCAGCCCCGCCCAGGACCTGAGACAATGATGTCGCATGGGCGGCGATTGTTCCCGCTGTTTGGAGTGCCAGGATGAACAGCCGAATCCCAATACCCAAAGCAAGGCCTGAAAGAACTTCGGTCAATATGAGGAAAGTGCTTATACCAAAGGATGCCGGCATTTGCATGGCAGGTATCGCCGGCGCGACAATGAGCGTAAAGGCGAGTGCAATGATTAGCTTTACTCGAGCTGGTACGGTCTGCTCGCCGAAGGCTGGCAACATCGAGACAATTGCGGCAACCCTCAAAAACACAGCAAAGCCATGCCAAAGCGAGTCGTTCAGAAGAGGAAATAGGTCAGCGAGACCACTCATGCTGCGACAACACCCACAAGAGATGGCCGCGCATCAAGACCGATTTCTTCGAACGACAACACAGGATTGTTAATACCTTTGGCACGCATAACCGTCCTCAGGAATCGACGTCGACGCGTATTGGTGACAATTGCAGCATTAATACCGCTTTCGCTGACCGCCCGAAGCTTCTCGGACATGTTCTCAGCCAGCTGATTGAAAATCTCCGGCGGTAAAGCAATATCCAAACCTCGGTCAGCTTCGACTTGATAGGTGTTGAAGGTTTCCTCCCACTCCGGTGCAAGTTGGACAAGCGGAAGGGTACCATCCTCCCGTTTCATATCTGCGATGAGCTGGAATCCAAGCCTCTGGCGAACGTGCTCGCAGATGGCCTCCGGCTGAGCGTTCTGGCCACGTGCTTCGGCAGTAGCTTCCAAGATGAGCGGTAGATTCCTGATCGAGACTTGTTCATCGAGCAAAAGCCGCAAAACGGCGTGCAAGACATCGATCGGCACTTTGTCTGGGATCATTTCGTCGAGTAGTTTGCGGTTTGCTTCAGCGCGTTTTGGGTCTGAGACGTTTGTCATCTCATGCAACAAGCGTCTAAGCGACTTTAAAGACAACAGTCGGCTGAAGTTTCGTTTTACGGTTTCCAAAACATGTGTTGCCAGGATTTCGGCTGGTGTCACGAGTGTTAGTCCGTCCAGTGAGGCTTGTTCTTGATCCCGCGCATTTATCCAACGCGCCGGAGCGCCATAGACCGGTTCAGTTGTATCGCGACCATCGGGCAGGCTCCCTGCATTCTCTGGTACAAGAGCTAGAATTTGGTCGGGGTTCAGTGAAGCCCGAGCTTGTTCAACGCCCTGGATCCGGAGAATGTAGGTACCAACCGGTAACGCCGTGTTGTCGGTCAGGCGGATCTCGGGAAGGATCAATCCGTAGACCGAAGCGACATGTGTGCGCATATTGGATATTCGCGCATCCAGCCCAGTACCGGGGTCCAGAACCATGTTGACCAGATCTGCGGCGAATTCGACATGAATGTCATCCAGTTCAAGAATATCTCCAAGAGGCTTTTCTTTGGGCAAATCTGTTTGAACCATTTCAAGTTCTTCATTTTTCGCTTTTGCTTTTGCTTTTCTATCCAGCCAATAAGCGAGGCCGCCCATTGCCGCGCCACCGACAATGAACGGAGCAAACGGTAGACCTGGAAACAACGCAAAAAGGATAAGCAACCCAGCAACAGTTGCGATGGCCGCGGGATGTTTGCCAAGCTGGTCGAAGACTGCCAAGTCGGTCGCACCTTGGGCCCCGCCTCGGGCCAATAGAAGAGCAGATGCAATCGAAATGACTACCGCGGGGATTTGTGAGACCAAGCCGTCGCCAACCGTCAGTATCGCGTACGTCTCAAAAGCCTGACCAATTGGCATATCATGCACGACGATACCCATGATCAGTCCAGCGACTAGGTTAAGTAGTGTGATCAGAAGACCCGCGATAGCATCCCCTTTGACAAACTTGGATGCACCGTCGAGTGAGCCGAAAAACGTCGTTTCCTGTTGCTCCCTTTCGCGTCGCTCCCTTGCCTCAGTATGCGTAATTGCGCCAGCTGACATGTCGCTATCGATCGCAAGCTGCTTGCCAGGCATACCATCAAGAGCAAATCTTGCGCCAACTTCTGCCATGCGAGTTGCGCCTTTGGTAATCACCATGAAGTTGACAATCAGGAGCACGCAAAAGACCACAAGACCAAGGAATACGCTTCCACCCATTACGAATTGGGCGAAACCCTCGATAACGTCACCTGCCGCGTCCGTGCCGGTATGCCCCTCCCCAATGATCAATTTTGTAGAGGATACGTTTAGAGATAGTCGGAGCATCAGTGATGCAAGCAGGATTGTTGGAAAGGCCGAGAAGTCCAGCGGCCGCTCAATGAAAAGAGTTACAGTGAAGATCAGTATGGCAAGGGCAAAGGATGCCGCGAGCCCAACATCTAAGACCCAAGCAGGCATCGGCAGGATCATCATGACGATAACGGCCATCAGGGCGACAGCGAGCATGACTGTTGGGTTAAATAGCGCTTTTGCAGTCAAATTCTGCACAGCTAGATCTCTCCGATTGGTGGCAGAAGAATACTGGTGCCCGTCGTCTGCCCGAGCGGCACCAATGAGCCAAGGCTCGGCTGTGTATTGGACCTTTGGAGAAGTGGAAAGCGATTGCTGCGACTGGCCGGTGCTGATCCGTAACTTGGCCGAGCAATGCTATCCGCCAGTTGGGCATGAACTTCTGAAAACCGACGCTTATAGCGTGAGGCGTTTTCTTGCGTCCGGGAATGATAGGCGCCAACGGCTCCAATCCAGTCCTTTTTCTCGGCGTAAAGCTTTGACAAAAAGCCCGCTGCGTAGCGCGCGTTCTCGACGGGGTCGAACATGTGTTCTAAGTTCGAAAATGCATGACCATGCCATCGGTAATTCAGTTGAAAGCAACCGATGTCTATATTTGTGGTCCCTTTGTTCAAACGAGCCTGAGCATGTTGAATGGCTTCCGATTTTGTATCGAACCAACGGCCTTCTCCACCGGTATTGGTCGCCCAGGGCCAAGGCTCAAAGTGGCCCGAACGCGTCCGACCTGTCTCAGTTCTCGTGATTGCACGCAGGATAGAAAGGGGGACATTTGTCTCTTGTGCCACGAGAGTTGCGGCTCGATCACAGGTGTTCGTCCCGCTGGCCTTTACAGGATAGCCACTTATGATGATGACGACTAGGACTGCCGATCCGACGCTCCAAACCCAACTCAAAAACCAGATTCCCCGTGTCATTCTGACCCTCTCACACACTGCGTTTTGCAGAGTCTCCTTTGTATCTATTCATGGTTTACAGGAGGTAACCGAAGCGCTGTTTCTGTGATCGCTGTGATCGAAGCTTGTCAGCGATCAACTGGGACGCGGTCCAGCAGGTCTTGCAGGGCCGAGCGAGCAGATGTGCTCTGTTCGACCGCTGCACCAATCGACTCCAACATCCCGTCACGCGGCCTTACGGTTGGAACTATCTCTTCAGCGAGTGAACGTGCACTACCGAAAACTGGAGTTTCAGGTGGCATTATTTCGGTCCACTCACTTGCAAGCCAAGCCGACCTGACGGCCGCATCTTCAGAGTTCAGGGTTTGAAATAATTCAAACGCTTGCTCGTTCTCGCCAAGTTGAGACAAAGCGCGGGCGCGGACATCGTCTGACTGGTCAGCTTCGACCAGATCAAGGATCGTTAAGGCTGCCTCCGGCTGTTGTATAGCCACGAGTGATTCTGCGTGAAGCATACGAAGGTCATCATCTTTTTGACTAGAGGGTAGCTCTGCCAGTATGCTCTCCGCCTCGGTTGAGAAGCCAAGTTCTAAGAGTCGGGACGTTGTTAGCTTGGTCGCCCTATTTGTCAGCGCTACTGGCGTCGAAGGAAACTGTGAAAAGAACGCCTCCAAAAAAGTTACGTCGTCAGCGCTGGAGGACAGTGCGGAGAAGATATGTGACAAAAGTTCAGCGGTGAGTGCAGGGTCCTCGGAAACAAGATCACTGCGCATCGCATCGAATGCCTTTGAGAACTGACCGGAGTATGCTGATGCAATGACGTGGGTTCGATGAATATCCTTTGCGATTGGACTATCACGCAACTCAAACGCATATGTTTCAATTAGCAGTGCGATATCGGCTGGAATAGCATCTCCATCCCTTAGTCGGCTTTCCACGAAAGCGATCATCGCTTCGGGTGTTTCAGGAGTGTTGCTTGCAACAACGGCCGACAGAATTTTTTCTGCACGATCTCTGTTGCCATGCTGTTTCTCTATCATCGCCTGCGCAAGTTCGGTACTGCTGCTTTGAGTATCTTCATTCCATTCAAGATTGCGCAATGCGATGGACGCGGAATCTAAATCGCCGCGATCTGCAAGCCGTTGACTGAGCGCGGGTGCAATAAAGCGTTTCACGTGATCCGGAAGGCTAGCCAAAGCCCGAAGGGCGGCCGCTTCGTTCAGGATCTGATCGGGGGAGAGTTCTTTGGCGGCCATTGCTGCCCAAAGAGCTAAATCCGAGTCGCAATCTGCAAATTGATGTACGAACCTAGGATTAACAGCAAAGCCATGTTCCATGATGCTTGCAAGATCGAATAACTCTGGGTTGGTGGCTAGCAAATCATCTGACAGCCTCAACACCTGCTTTGCTTCTGCGCCAAAGCCGAAGAAGATATACAAACGTGCGAGTTGCAAAGCAATGTCTTGGTCCAAGCGGTCAAATTCGGAGAATAGCTCACGGCGTAATTCTGCAACTTGAAGATGAAACGGCTTGTCGCTTCCCCAAGTTGAAACTTTCACTGTGGCTGGATCTGGGCAGACCGCTCCAGATGTCATGAACCCACTATCATGGAAGGAAGTTGGGGTATCGCGGCTACTAGTTATCCGAATATTGCCTGTTTTGGGCGAAGCTTCGGACACTATTTCCTCGGAAGAGTCGTAGATATCTTGCTCTGTTGGTTCTGTGGTATCGTTGAGTAATCCACCGAGATCTGGCGTGGCAGGTTCGAGAATGCCACGGGACGTGGCGTTACTAAGCCCGCGCAACAACTCTGTTCGCGTTTCTTCGATCAAGGTCGTTTCAATATCTGTAGCCGCCGAAGACCCACTGGCGACATCAGTTTGCGGACTCTCGGTCAGTTGGCTCTCTGAGTCATCGTCATCTTGGGACGCAAACTCAGACCAAAGTAAATCTCCAAAGTTGAATCGAGAAGCAGGACGCGCCGTTATGAAGCGAGCGGCATCGGCTCGGATCATTGGCGGCAAAGGTGGGCCGTCCAGAATATCAATGACCAGAAAACGTCCGCGCTCCATGAATGTATTGATTCCGCACGCGCATGACACCTCGAGTTCAAGGCGAGATGGATACGAGCGGACACTGGTGAGTTGGTCTCTTGGAATGACATCGAACACGCGGTTGATATCAAAACCTTCACTATGGTCGGAAATTGTAACAATTTTTAGGCCCGGATTTTCTGTAACTTGCCAGTCTGCATCATTTGGTAGCTGCATGACCAACCGCGTAAAGCCCTCGTGATCCCCAGATCGCACAACAATGGGACTGGCGTATCCCATGGATGCGATACACAGACCAACCAGCAAACCTGAGGCGATAGCTCTGATCATGCAGCACCTTGCTTGACCGCTTTCAAAGCATCTTCGAGCTCTGCAAAGCTGGGTCGACAGTGAGACGGTGTATTTTGCCGACCTACTTCAATACAGATATTGGTGGCATGCGCATGAAGGTTCGCCACAAGAACTTCGCGGATCAATTGATAGAAATGTCCATCGTCCTCGGTGATAGTTTTCACCTTGGCGGCAAAAGGGCCAACAAATCCATAGGCGAGGAACACTCCCAAAAATGTTCCGACAAGTGCACCGCCGATCAGCTTACCAAGGACTTCTGGTGGCTGGTCGATGGATCCCATAGTCTTGATGATGCCCAGCACAGCCGCGACGATGCCCAATGCCGGCAAGCCGTCAGCAACAGTCTGCAGCGCATGCGCTGAATGCATTGCGTGGTGCATGTTGGCTTCCATACGCTTCTCAAGAACCTCTTCGACCTGATGCGGGTCGTCGTAGTTCATTGACGCCGACCTCATTGTGTCGCAGATCAATGCGATGGCTTCCCGATCTTTTAGTATCTTGGGATACTTCGAAAAAATCGAAGATTCATCGGGCGCCTCGATATGCTCTTCAATTGCGACCGGGTTTTGGCGTGCCAGTCGGATCAGTTCGAATAGGAGGCAAAGCAGATCTTTATAATCATCATGGGCCCATTTCGGACCCTTGAAGACTTTGCCCATATCGCGGGCAGTCTGCTTGATCGCTGAGGAATCGTTACTGATCAGAAAGGCGCCGAGCGCGGCACCGCCGATCATCGTCATTTCAAAGGGCAAAGCTTTGAAAATAATGCCCATCTTGCCTCCAGCGGCCAGATAGCCGCCAAAGACCATTGCGAACACACATACAATACCAATGATTCCGATCATCTCGAACCCCAGTCATTACCGAGCGGTAGTGTCGCAAAAGGAAGTTAAAAAAGCCTCTGCGTCACTCTAGGTTTCTGGGACGTCCGCATTGCGGCCGGCTAAGATGACACTGATCGAATATGCAGTTTGCGGAGACAAGCCAGCCATAACACCGGCGGCTGCATCAGGTCGCATGCGACCGAGAAAGCCTGCGGCAAATGCCGGCTCCATCTCCTCAAACAGAGCGGCGGCTTCCTTCGGTTTCATATTTTCGTAAACCGAGGTCAACCGCGCCAAGTCGTCTTCTGCGGCGGTGTTTGCGAGCGCGAGCAGTTCTCGCAGAGAGGCTTCGGCCTGCTGCAGGTTGACCAGTCGCCGTTCGATCTCTTCGTCTGCGACGGAGAGAGCTTTCATTCGCATGTCAATCTGCTCTTCCCGTTGGGCGAGCCGAGCTTCGCGTTCTTGGAAGGCCTGCAACATGTTTGATAGCCGATCCTTCTCGTTGGGCTCCATGGGCGTTTCATCAGCCATCGCTGTTTCAATTGCTGCAGATGGGTTTTCTGTCGCAACCGCCTGCCCTGCCCCAATCCCGATCCTCAGAACAGCGGATCCTACGAGAAGACTGGCGATCAACATGATGGACCCACGCCCGTTTCGAGCCATAAGAAATTTTGGGAGCTTCATCAGTGGGTCTCCGTGCCGCGGTGGCGGACAAACATGGGTTCGCTTGCAACGGGAGCCGGGGCCGGTGCCGGGGTGTGCTGTGGGCCGGGTGTCGGTGATTGCGGAACATCAGGGACGTCGTGAAGAGACGCCATCTGCAATTCAAGCTTGCGAGACATGTCTTCCGCCCGCTTTGTCAAATCGGTCAAGGTTTGCGCCGATGTCGCCGCGGTCGCCTGCGCGGCTGAGAGCGTCTTGGTCAGATCATCGACTTGCGCCGACAGGACTGCGACAGCCCCGCCAACTCCTTTCTCCAGATCGTTGAACCTGTTGAGTCGTCGACCGAGCACAAGACAATAAAGGCCAGCTCCAAGAGCTCCTGCAGCCAAAAGGACATCCGCTATAAGTTCCATGTCACCCTCCTTAATTCAGTACAAATTCCATAATGAGCAGGTCTTTCACTTGCTCGGGGCCCGTGATCACCTGGACCCGCCTAAGCATCTGCGCTCGTAGCCGCGTCAGAGCCGAGGGATTTGTGATATCGTTCGCTTCGATGGCCCTTAGGTAGCCATTCAACACATCGATGATCCTTGGCAGAACGGCTTCAACATCGGATGCGTGCTCTTGAGCGACTTCCAGCTCGGCGCGAAAGCGAAGGTGGCTTTGCGCGCTGCCGGGAGGTAAAGACACCGTGATCGGATCAATCGGCACGAATTTGATCGATGGTCCGTCTTTCTCCTCGACCACTTCCGCTTTCGGCATTTCTGATTCGCCGCCAAAAAGCAGTCCGCTCCACGTCGCATAGAAACCGCCCCCGCCGCCGAGTACAAGCAAGACAAGCCCAAGTATCAAAGGCATTTTTGATGGTTTTGACTCACTTTCGTCTTCAATGGTCGCTGCGTCTGCCATGGCTATCCCATTCTTGGTTACGAAATTTGTTATAAGCGCGATTGCACTAACCGATTGTTAAGCCAGATCGTTCATTGCTGTGCGCAGTGCTGAATAGAATGTTCGGCTTAACGGAGGCGATTGTGCAGCAATTACTGAACGCGTGGACGGGACTTGATTTACGCCGTCAGATCATCGTGATCGTAGCGACTGTGGCCATGTTTTTCGGAATTCTTGCGATGTCCCGCATGGCAACCGCTCCTTCCATGACTTTGCTGTACGCTGGGCTGGAAAATGGTGCCGCTGGCGATGTCGTGCGCGCTCTTGAACAGCGTGGTGCATCTTTTGAGGTTCGCGGCGGCTCCATCTTCGTGGCTGCGGACGAGCGCGATCAACTCCGTATGACATTGGCCAGCGAAGGCCTGCCTGCCAACTCCAATCGCGGGTATGAATTGCTCGATACGCTATCTGGTTTCGGCACGACATCGCAGATGTTCGATGCAGCATACTGGCGGGCAAAAGAGGGCGAGCTGGCCCGTACAATCGTGTCCAGCCCACACATAGCGATGGCACGCGTTCATATTGCAAGCACCGGATCGAACCCCTTCCAGCGCGGCGTAACCCCAAAGGCGTCGGTGTCGGTGACGCCGACCGGAGCTGCAATAACAGCACCGCAAGCAAAGGCGATTCGGTTTCTTGTATCATCGGCCGTTGCTGGTCTGGCGTCCGAGGATGTGGCTGTGATCGATGCAAATGGAGCGCTCATAGGCACGGCGGATGAGGTTGCTCCAGCCGCTTTCGATGACAAAGCGCAGGTTTTGCGTGACAGAGTACAGCGATTGCTCGAGGCGCGCGTTGGTTTCGGGAATGCCGTCGTAGAAGTGAGCGTCGATACGGTCACTGAAAGCGAGGCGATCCGGGAACGGACTTTTGATCCCGAGAGCCGTGTCGCCATCAGCACCGATACCGAGGAGCGAAACAATACCTCGAGCGAAGCTGGCGGCGGGAACGTCACCGTTGCGTCGAATCTGCCAGACGAAGAAGGTGGAAATGGAGAGAATTCATCATCGCAGAACAGCGAAACGCGCGAGCGGATCAACTATGAAGTCTCCGAAACCGAGCGTGAAATTGTCCGAGTACCTGGTGCGATAAAGAGGCTAACGGTCGCAGTACTCGTCAACGATGCGATCGTCGAAGACGAGAATGGTGCGCAGGAGCTGGCGCCACGCGATCAGGTTGAACTTGATGCCCTGCGAGATCTGGTGGCCTCAGCCGTTGGCTTTGACGAAGCCAGAGGTGACATCATTACGATAAAGTCAATGGCGTTGCAGAGCGTGCCACCACAGGGCACGGTCGCGAGCACATCTTTCTTCGATGGGATGCACCTTGATGTGATGTCAGCGATCCAGATGGCGGTTCTGGCATTGGTCACGTTGATACTTGGTCTCTTTGTGGTCCGGCCACTGCTAAGCAAACCGGCGCTGCCAGAAGAGCAAGATATTCCGGCTCTACCTCCCGGGGACTTGGCTTCGGCCGATGATGCTGGCCTGAACGGCGAGGTAGAGTCGGATGACTTCGAGCTGCCGGAATTGCCAATGATCTCTGGTTTTGGCGGTGACCCTTCAGGTGAGCTTCCGGAGCTGCCTATGGGTGGAAGCATGTCGGAAGATCCGGTTGATCGCCTAAGGTCCATGATCGGAGAGCGCCAAGAGGAAACGGTTGAAATTCTTCGAAGCTGGTTGGAAGACAAAGAGGAGAATGCCTGATGTCACTCTCGCACAGGTATCGGAACTTTGGTGGACCAAAGGCGCCGGATCCGCAGGAAGCGGAAGCCAACATTGCAGTGACAGAGGATCAACAACTGGAAGCTTTCGAAAAAGGCTACCAGGCGGGTTGGGATGACGCCGTCAAAGCGCAGTCAGATTCGACAGCGAAGATAAGCGCTGAACTCGGTCAAAACTTGCAGGATATGTCGTTCACCTACAACGAAGCTCTGTCCAAGCTGACGCTGTCGCTCAAGCCCATCCTGACAGAAATCGTTGACAAGCTTTTGCCGTCTATTGCCCAGAGCACACTTGGTCCGAAAATCGTCGATCAACTTATGGAGATGATCAAAGAGCAGCCACATCAACCGATTGAGATCGTGGTCTCTCCAGTAAATATCGAGGCAATACAAACCCTTGCAGCCGAGAAGCTTAAGGACCCGTTCGAAGTTGTCGGGGAGCCGTCGTTGGGCGACGGCCAGGCTTACGTCCGGATCGGAGATACCGAACGCAGTGTCGATTTGGAGGCTGTCCTGTCGGGTGTCAGCAGCGCACTGACGGCGTTTTTCCATGAAACCGAGCAGGAGAACAAAAATGGATGATGCACCCACGGCCCGGAACGCCAGCGCTGAAACAAGCAATCCCTTTACGTCTGTTCCGATTGAGGTGAGCGTTTGCGTGGGCAAAGCGCGTCCATTGATTCGCGATTTGGTCGCATTGGGAGAAGATGCAGTTTTGCCTCTGGACAAGACCGTCGATGACCCTGTCGAACTCTATGTCGGAGATCGGTTGATCGCCCGCGGGACGCTAGAGGAAAAAGATGGCGAGAGCAGTGGACAACTTGTCGTGCGACTGACCGAAATTGTCGATCTGCAGGCTGGTCACTAGAACCAAATGCGCCCCATACGGTTTTCATGGCTCTTGGCTGCAGTCTCGCTGCTGTCGCCCACAGTGGCGGTTGCACAGGAGATCTCTTTTTCTCTTGGAGATGATGGATCGATCAGTGCGAGAACTATCCAACTCTTCGCACTGATTACTGTCCTTAGCCTGGCGCCTGGATTGGCGATCATGGTGACCTGTTTTCCATTCCTTGTAACGGTGCTCTCAATTCTCAGACAAGCTATCGGCTTGCAGCAATCGCCACCGAATATGCTAATCGTCAGCTTAGCTCTCTTTCTGACCTATTTCATCATGGAACCGGTATTTACCGATGCTTGGCAAAACGGCATCGTGCCCCTCAATGACGATCTTATAGATGTCGAAACCGCTTTCACGCGCACTCTGGAACCGTTCAGAATCTTTATGGCGGGACGTTTAGATCCTGAGACCTTTTACGCCATGGCCGAACTTCGACCAGACACGGTCGACGCTACCCCAACGCCGGATGCGCCATTGTCGGTACTGGTGCCCAGTTTTTTATTGTCTGAGATATCTCGCGCATTTCAGATTGGCTTTTTGATATTCCTGCCGTTTCTGATCATCGATCTTGTCGTTGCCGCCATCTTGATGTCCATGGGGATGATGATGGTACCGCCTGTGATCGTCTCCTTGCCATTCAAGCTAGCCTTTTTTGTAGTCGCTGATGGCTGGAGCCTCATTGCCGGCAGTTTGGTGCGAAGTTACTTCTGACCACTACAATTTTGGCATCGCCGGAATATGGCGTAGTAACTTATCTTTAGGAGGACACAAATTTCTTGATCTGAAGTGCTAGTTGCCAGCTCAAGAAGTTCTACAAAATCATGTTGATAGTAATAGGATCTACGTGAGCCACCGACCCCGCAACAAAAGCTTTGGGAATCTGGGCAAAAGCCAATGCAAATTGATCGCACCGCCTTCCATTGCCTAATGTCTTTGCCCAAAATCTTATTGAGCAGAAGGATTTACGATCATAGCACAATCACTATTTTTTGCATAATCGCTTGAACGCAATATCACTATTAAACTAAGCTGGAAAACCGGCTTGGTATCTGGTAGAGTTTATTTGATTTTGCATTTCCCCAAATATAGTTATTCACATATTTTGGTCGTTGCTTCTTCATTTTTTCCCTAAACTCAGGCAATTTGATATTCTCTTCTGCAAGTATGAATTGATTTCGCAGCTCCTGATACGATGCCAGCGTCTTTTCTCGCCGGACTTTGTCGACGTCAACAGCTCCGCCGATGACCATGTCATCCATAAAGCCATTTTTGTTTTGCGTTCTGGTGACGATGTCAGTGAAGTCGCAGAACTTCAAATGGATGAGATAGAGATCATCAGACAAAGTGCGTGGTCCGAGGTTGTTCCGATGCCCGCCGGGGCCAAAAATCACCGGAGCACGAACAAGGGTTGGCTTGCTGTAAACCCGACTGGGGTAGAAGTAGCGACGGCGGGATAGGATCGTTTGATCTGAAACGATCGGCAAGGGCTCCTCCTCCGGTACATGAACAATGTTCAACCCAAGTGGGCTTATACTGGTCGGCGCGGTAGAAATATCGCTGAATTTGCTCTCCAGATACTCGACGAGCGAGGGTGATACCTCTGGATCAACAGCAAAAATCTCGTCGATATCGGTGACCAGCATCCAGTTGTAATAGTTCAGATATCCGCTGGCAAAGTGACTCATCATTCGCCAACGGCGCGCGTCGAATTTGATGACATCACGGTCTCTAGGCACGCCAATCACATGCGCGCCCTTGGCTATGGCGTGGTGCTGTGGATCATTACCGTGGCTGAAGAGATACAGGTTTTCAGCGCCGACTTGCGCGGCATAATAGTCAAACCACCTTTGCAGCATAGCATAGTCGCCGAAAACCATACCGATGACACCAAGTGGTCTTTTCGAATTGTCCATAGAGGTGCCTTTCCGTCTGCAGACCGGCCGGCAAAGCGGCTATTCCAACTCATACTCCATCCCGTATTCGGCGCAGGTCGAGATCAAGCTATCCTGCATCTCGGCAAAGGCCGGGTGGTCTAACCCCAAGCTTTTTAAGTTCCAGATATCATCTGTCAGGTCAAAAAGCTGTGTGCTCCCGTCCATATATCGCGCAAAACGGAAACTACCCTTCCGAACGGAAGCGTTATCATAGCGAAAGGTGGGCACTGCGCGATCCGGCAGCGATGCCCCAGCTATCTGCTCGCTCAAGGAGCGGCCGATCATCTGCTCGGACGGTAAAATACCTGCGTATTCGAGAATTGTGGGGCCAACATCCAGCAAGGCCACAGGGTCGTTGACCACTGTAGCAGCATGTTCCGGATCATAGATGATCAGCGGAACACCGGCAGATTGCTCCCAGACAGTGCTCTTGTAGAAGCGGTTTCGCGCACCCAGAAGAAACCCATGATCAGTCAGTATGATGACAATCGTGTTCTCGGCGAATCTGGAGGAATGAAGCGCGTCCCAAACTCGACCAAGATGATAATCACCATGACTAAGGCCGGAGAAATAATTGCGGACGTTGCGGCGCCACCAGTCCTCATTGCCCGATGCGAGCGCAGGCGTTTGCGGCCAGTGCTCTTCAGTATAAGGATGATCATCAAATCCGGTGCGCCAAACCTCCGGTATCTCGAACTTGTCAAGAGCGTATATCTCCTTGAACCGAGCCGGCGTGAAGCGTGGACCGTGCGGGCTGAAGAATCCGACTTCTCGATAGAAGGGCTCGTCGCGATCATAGGATTGCAGGAATTCAATCGCCGAATTGGCAGATTTTGCATCATAATAGATATCATCGTCCAGTGGGTCCGTGGTGCCCCAGCCGCCTCTTATCCCGCCATAACGCTGTTTGGCCACATCGGGCGGCAACGAGAAGTCGCTACCAAAACGTTTTTGTTCGTCGGAATAAAGAACATCGTGAATTTGTTTTGGAAGCGGGCTGTAGCCGTGATGGACCTTTCCACCGGAAGAGCAATAATATCCGCTTTCCTTGAGTTGATAGGACCATATGTCTTTGGGCCCGAGTTTTTGAAAAACGTCGTGATCGTTGTTAAACAACTGTAGCTGATGCGGGGTCCGACCGCTCATCAGGCTCGCGCGAGACGGGCCGCAGATCGGGGCCTGGCAATAGGCCGACTGAAATTGCGTGGCGGACGCCGCAATTCGGTCAAGGTTTGGGACCTGCAAGGTCTCCCCAAAGGCGGACCGATAGTGGTGATAGGCAAAGCAATCGTCGAAGCTGATGAGCAGAATGTTCTTGCGCGGATCGGTCATGTCCCAAGACCCCGCAGAATGTGTATATGGCTGTCGCGGATCTCCATCATGGCATATTCATCTCGAGCGGGGGTCACACGTAGTGGCTCTGAACCACCGGAGAGGGTGCGTGGTCCCGTGGCTGTTTCTGTACAACATAGAAGATGAACTGCGGCGTCTCATAGCGATGCTCGGCGCCCCGGGCGCGATGGGTCGGATCTTCGATCACGCGGGGGGCTCCCCGTCCCGCACGATCAAATGTCCAGCACCCCAGCATGTTATAGCCCATGCTGGCCACCCAGTATCGCCACGGGACATCCGGGCCAATTTGGTAAAACCCATGTCCAAACCACCCATCTGATCCCACACAGGACACGAAAATACCGCCGTCCATCAGCATCTGGTCCACGTTACGAAAGGATTGCGCAATATCGAAGACATGCTCGGTTGTGCCACCGTCATAAACCAGGTCAAACCTTCCAGACAGCCTATCGTCGAGCGCACGGTTCAGGTCGTGAACATACTCGGCCCCTTCCGCATCGGTGAAATCCAGGCTGTCGAGTTGTGGCCAGCCGATAGTCTCGAGATAGGTCTCGCAATAGCCATCAGGCTGAAAAATGTCTTCGGGCGTTGCGTTAATGCCCAACCGTCCGAGGCTCTCGATCAGGCGCGGCGTCCAACCCCGGGGAGCGAAATGCATCTTTTGGCGGCCCAGCATGACTCCGTTTTGGCAGCGTGACACGAGAGGGGCAATTCGAGCGAGCTGTGTCGCGATATTTATGCTGATACCCATGTCAGCCTACTCCGTCGGATTGGCCCAAAAGGTGAAGTCTTGCCGCGCATGCGCTTGGATGTGCACTTTCTTTTCGTACGATAGGGATAACTCGACAAGCGCGACCTAGGAGATAAACGGCAAGCGCGGCATATTGGCCATAGACGTCTGCTAAAGTGGCTATTGGGGCAGCCTATTGACCGTCGAGCCGTTGCCGCTTTTACCGCCTTCATGTTAGCGTTGTGGTCCATGATACGCATTTGGAAACCCCATACCAGCAGAACTCTGGGCTGCTATCACATTGACCTGGTTTAATTATTCCCAAGCTCTCCAACACAGCTTCGGCGGATAGAGAGCCACTTCATGTCACTCACGCTTTTTTTCATCGTTGAGCCGCCCGCGTATCAATATCTTGCTTGCTATCTTGCGGCTTCGATCCGAGAAAACTTACCGGACGAGGTTCAACTGGTCGGCTACTGTCCGGCGCATCGTTTGGCCGAGGTTGATCCGGACGCTGCCGAGACGCTGCGGCGCATGCGGTGCGACTTACGCACGATCCAGGCTGAGGGCAGGTTTGCCCCAGATTATCCGCACGGGAACAAGATTCTGGCCTGCCTGGAGCCTCGAGAAACCGAGTATTCCGGATTTATGGACTCAGATGTTCTGATGATCCGGCGGAATAGCATCGAGACGCTCATCAAGCCCAATCATGTGTCAGCTTCTGCTGCCGCGTCGATGCACTGGGCGCCGCAGAGTATCTGGGAAACGATCTACGATGCCTTCGATATGGAGATACCGACCGAGCGGATCACCCTTATGCGCGACAAACGCAAACCGGTCGTTCCCTACTACAGTTCGGGTTTTGTAGTTTTCCCAGAAGGTTATCGAACGACGCTTGGCCTCAGCTTTCCGCAGATATGGATGGACACCGCTCAGCGGATCGACGCCATCGACGGTTTGATCCGCAGGCGTCCCTACCTCGACCAAATGAGTCTGCCATTGGCCATTCGGCGGTCTGGCCTTGCGTGGAATGAATTCCCGGAGGAACAGCATTACATCCTAGGTGGGCGATTGCGTGGGAAGCCTTTTCCAAAGACGCGTGAGATTTTCACCGTGCACTATCGCAAATGGGAGGTCCTAAAAGAAAACGAACTCGCCGAGCGAGGTTATAAATATCTCAAGCGACAGGTCGGCGCCCGCAGGGTCAGCAACATCAGCGGCAAACCGCTGCCAGCAGGAATTGCCCCAAATCCAAACTACTCAGGGAACGACCATTTTCAGTTGTGAGCTTTTGCGTATAGCAGAGCGGCTACACAACCGATTGGGTATTTGGGCGATGTGGGCCTTCAAGCCTCCAACCAAATCTGCGCAAAAAAAGCTGATGGAAGATATCACCCAGCCGCTTTACCCTGCTATTTGCAGCGCACCGACAGCGTATTAGGAACTCTGGATGGCTGATGCCCGCAGATAAAACGGATGCCCTCAATCAGCCATCGGTCGTTGCGACAGCGCAGATCGCCGCCGCAAAGGACTCGTTTGTGCTCAGCACAGACCTAGTGGATGCGCAGTTTCACCGTCGCTCACCAGTTCTTTTTGTCACCTTTGACAATCTCGGGTCCGTCGGTGAATACGACCCTCCGCAACCTTGGTTACATGCTCGCGTGGCCAAGGCAGGGTTTTCGATCCTCGGGCTCATCGCCCGTCGAAAGGACTGGTATCGAAACGCCGATACTCCACGCCTGCTTGAAGACCTGCGTGATGCCGGCCTTTTCGACGGCTTTCAACGCATTGTTTTTACGGGCACTTCAATGGGGGCCTACGCCGCGCTGACCTACGCGCGCATCGTTCCAGGATCTGACGTTCTGGCTTTCAGTCCGCAGACGACACTGAACCAAAAAATTGCGCCGTTTGAGCACCGATTCAAATACGCACTTCGCAAATGGGACTGGGAGGCCCCTGCGTTTTTGGACGCCGCCGAAGCGATCCCGCGAGCCGGTCAAATTCTCCTATTTTACGATCCTTTCGTACGCGAGGATCGTGCGCACGCGATGCGCCTGCAAGATCCGCGTGTCATCCATGTCAAATGCCGACACTTCGGTCATCGACTGATCCGGCAACTCAAATCTTGCGGAGTTCTTGAGGATCTGATTGCACACGTCGGCAATGGTCGGTTTGACGAAGTCGCATTTCAAAAGAGCCTGCGAAACCGACGTGATATACGCGCTTGGTGCCGCGAGATGCTCGAAAACAGCATCAAGGCCCATCATTTGAAGCTCACCGACGCTGCCCTCGGTCATCTTGAAAAACGTGAACCTGGAGCGCGCCACCTGGCCAAACTACGCGACAGGCTTGATGCGCGGCGTGCGATCCCAATCGCGCGGGACATCATTTATACAGACGGTAGCCCGCAGCAGCCATTCTCTGGACGAATCGTCAAAGCCGGTTACGCAAAAGTCGTTCCGGAGCGACCGCATGACACCAAGCTCGCATCCGGCGTATTGCTTGCCGATGGTCGCTATTGCGACCTGTCTCGCACGTGGATCCGTGCCTCAAAAGCGACACCGCCCCCTGTTTTGTCTCGTGAAGAACCACTTCAGACGCTGAGCGGCACGCATCTTTTTGGCGGTCATATACGGGGACATTTCGGCCACTTCCTGGTCGAATCCACTGCGCGCTTATGGGCGCTGGAAAAACTCGACACCGAGATAGAGAGCTTGCTCTATCTGCCGTTCCGGGGCGCGGCCGGAAAAGCACGTCGCGCGCGCCGCGCGCTAAAGAGCTTCTTTGATCAACTTAATCTCAAGGTGCCAATTCGCATCGTCGACAAAACGGTCGAGGTCGAAGCGCTTTACGTCCCCGAACTTGGTTTTGGCTGGCGGGACAGATACGCGGGCTCACCTCTATATCGCCAGCTTGTGCGCGACCGTTTGGGTCGCGATGTCCAAGCCGAAGGATGCGAGAAGCTCTATATCAGTCGAGCCCGCCTGCCGTCGCAACGCGGTGGTATTCTCGGAGAACAGTTTGTGGAGGATAATCTGGCTCAGCAGGGCTACGATATTTTCCACCCGGAGAGACATCCACTCGAGGTTCAGATCGCCCGTTACAAGGCCGCAAGACAGGTGGTCGCGCTTGACGGCTCTGCATTGCATTTCGCCGCCTTCTGTCTGCCCTTGCGACCAAAACTCTGCATTATCCTGCGCAGGTCGCAAGCCAATGTGGCCGACTACATCAAGCAATATCAGACCTTCTGCGAGGTGACGCCGGATGTCATTGATGTGGTCTGCAACGATTTGGTCTCCCGTGATGCGAAACGGGTCAATTTCCGCTCCGTCGGTGAGCTCGATTTTCAGGCTCTCTTTGAAGAACTCAAGAGACTGGATTATGTCGCGCATGCATTCAAACCGGTCCTCCCATCCTCTGCCGATCTGAACCGACTGGCGATGGAGGTCCCGGAAGGGGCCGATAGGGACTACGCGGCGGGCAATCAAAAAGACTAGGCGCGCGCCCGTTCCAAAACGAGTATGCCCGATTTATGTGGCTCAACTGATGCCGCGACTCCAATGGATGTAAGCTCTCCCGGCCAGAGACTGGAGTCCAACCTCGTACTGATCATGACACGCTTCACAGCTGGTGTGAGAGCGGTGGCCAAAGCCTCGGGCAAGATCCGCGGGTCATCGAGGAAGATCAAGGATGGCCGAAAGTCCTCCACCAAAGCCCGTAGGCCCGAAGCCGTCTTGGTGGGATCCTCCGTCGGGAAGAATAAGGGACCATCGATGATTTTGAGTCTGTCGCTTGCCAGATCCTGTGCCGACGCGATTTCGCGCCCGAAGCGCGCAAGATCGGTGTGTGATTCGTGCGCCAAGGCAATCAACCCAGGCTTTTCAAGACAGGCCAGCACCGGCAGGAAACACACACCCGCTCCCAGCACCAATAACCTGTCAGTGTCATTGATCAGCCCCGGCAAATGGCGGGCGTGTCGCCTGTCAAATTTGCCATTTCGGACTTCTTCGAGCGCCTCGGCACTGAACACGCGCGGATCGGCGGGCAACATGATCCCGTGATTGGCGACCTGCTCGACCATTGCATCCCCGGTTCGGTCGATCCGTCCGGCAACGTAGCAGGCGCTTTCAAAGGCGGCGTTGCTGATCTCAGGCGCCGGTCGATTGCGGCGCTCGGACTTGGGCCGTGCGGCAGCGGTCTGCTCGACCTCGCTCATCAAAGCCGCGATCTTGGCTGGGTCACGCGCCTTGGGTGGTTTGGCATTTACCTTCGCCAGTGGCACTTGGGATGCGGCAATGAGACTTTCCTTGAGGGTTTCATAGTCCTCCGTCTGCTTGAAGACCGCCAACTGTGCCTCGACACGTTCCAGCGCGGCATGGTGCAGACGATTCAGGACCGGATCTTTCAACAACTCCGCGGCGATCCTTGCACGCTCTGAGGCATAGCGCAGGATCGCCGTATCGCGGACCTCATTGCGATCCTGCAGTGCCCAGTAGTCCGCGTTGTATTTGTCGGCTTTGAGGTTCACATTTCCGCGGAACTTGCGCACGGCGTAGGCGTCAATGGATTTGACCGCATAGTGGTTCATCTGCGCCCAGTCATAACCCACCGTACGCCGGATGGACCGCCAGCCACGGAACTTGAAGTAGTCTTCCATCGGCACGCCCGACCCGTTGAGCCAGCGCACGCTATCTGGGAAGTCGGTCTTCAGATGCTTGGCTTTGATCTTGGGCCGGTGAATGCCCAGCTTCCAGTAATGCGGGTCGTGTTTGAAGAGGGCCTTGACCCCCCAACCCTTGTTCCAGAACGTGGGTGCTGCACGCTGATACTGCTCGGTCACCGGCGCACGGCTCCAATCCACCACGCCACTTGACCCAAAGATGCGCCAGGTGATCACGACGCCATTGGCCTCCCCTGCAGCATCCAGAAGGCTGTCGATCCGCCCGTCCCCGTAGTTGATGCAGAGAAACTCGTCGGCATCAAAAAGGAGCACCCAATCCGCCTGCTGCACGATGGGTTCATCCTGCGCATGCTTGATTGCCGATGGCTGCGGTTTGCGACCTTCCGGGATCACGTTGCGCCGGTGATGCCCAAGCCCAAGCTCCTGCAGCCGGATCAGCATGTCATCTGTGCCGTCGGTACAGTCGTTGGTGTAGACCAATATATCCGTGAATCCGACCGCCAGGTGATGCGCCACCCATTCGATCAGGTAGGGCGCCTCGTCCTTCATCATTGAGACAGCCAGCGTCGTACCATGCGCGCTTATATGCTTTTCAAGGTCTATCCCGGTGCCTCCGACGGGTCACTCTTCCAGCGCTTCCGCCGGATCAATACCCACCTGCAGGCACATGCGGGCGGCATAGGAGCCCGGTTCCGGTGTGCGCTTGCGCCACCACCGGCGCGTGCCGCTGGTATATAGGTGCACGGAAAGCGTGTTCTGGGTGAAGTGGCCCTCCACATGACCATGCGGGTCGAAGAACACATCGTTGAGTTGGAACGGCACAGGGTAGAGCACGTCCTGTGAGCTGGCTTTGTCAAAGATGCCCGCGACCTTCGCAAAATGGGTGAGCGCCTGTGGCCCGAAGGCCGTCCGCTCCGTCGCGTAGATCCGCGCGGCATGCGAGATATCCCGATCCGAGAGCGCCTCCATCTTCTTGCGTTGCCGCTTGCCCCACCACGGCGGATAGTCGGGCAGGCTTTCGTAGTAGTCGAGCAAAAGCGCCAGCACCTCGCTGTCCTGCGGCAGGCCGATCACCCCGCAATTCAGCGCCCCGCGATAGCTGTGTTTTCCGAAAATATACCCTTGATCCTCTGGAAACGGCTTGTGGCAAAAGGCGTCGCAGTCGATCCAGATTGCCCCGGTTTTCTCGATCATTTTGTAACGAAAAACATTCGACAGAAAGGAGGGGCTGGTTTTGCCCACCAGGCCCATGTCGATGTTGTAGATCTCCGAAGCCGGGCGGCACACAACCCCCTCGGGAACATTTACGACCTCATCCGTACAGTAAAGCGTGGTGGGGTGGCCTGCCACGACATGCGATTTCAGACAAAGCTGGTTGAGATAGTGCAGCCGCGTGCCGATCCAGAGGGAAGCCACGGGACGGCGCGTTAAATCAGCCATGATGTCGCCCGTTATTTTGCGTTTGTCGATGCTCATGGCTGCGATACTACATCTGTGCCTGACAACAAAGGTTTACTTGTCTGGCTCGGGTTTGCTGACGTGCAGTGGAAACCATGCCTTTGACCGGCCGCGCTTGCTGCTCTAAGCGGTCATGAGAGACGGCAGAGTGATCCCATCTTTGTACGAGGGCGGCTGACAAGGAGGCACATATGGCGCAGATGTCAGCGGCGGAGGAGCTTGCAAAGCTCAAGCGCCGGCAGGAGCGCAATATGCGGCGCGCCCACGCGAAGGGGCTCATGCAGGGTATCCTATCCATGCTCAAACCGGGCGATATGGTGCTGGATTGTGGGGCCAACATCGGCGAGGTGGCCACCCCGCTGGCTGACACCGGCGCAACTCTGCACGCGTTCGAACCGGACCCCTATGCCTTTGGAGAGTTGGAACGCGCAATTGCCGACCGACCCAACGTGACCCTGCACAATGCGGCGGTGGGCCTCTCTGATGGGAGCACCCGACTGATGCGGGCTGTGAATTTCGCCGACCGGCCAAAAGGCGCTTCGGTGAAAAGCACCGTGATCCCGGGCGGTCGCAAGATCGACGAGACAGCGGATCGTACGATCGAGGTTGCGCTTGTCGACCTCCGCCGGGTGATCCGCGAAGCTATCGCGCAGTGTGGTGAGGTTGCGTTTCTTAAAATGGACATCGAAGGTGCCGAACTGGAGTTGCTTGAGCACATGCTGGCCGAGGATCTTTTTGCCAACGTGAGACTGACTGTTGCCGAAACGCACGAACGAAAGTTTCGCCACCTCGCCCCACGTTTTCAGGCGCTGCGCACGACAGTCGCAGAACGATATCCAACAACCCAAGTCTATCTCGACTGGATATGAGTCGTCCCACCTCAGGCCTCTTTGTGATTTGCGCGTGACCCTTTGATCGGTTTCTGGAAGAGATGGAAACGAGGAAGGTGCGAAGCCCCAAGAAGGTAGTGGCGTGTGACAGATCGGCCCCCCAATATCATCGCCGAGTACCATGGCATTGAAGTGCCCGAGGCCCCGCATTTCGGGCCCGGTATGATCCGCTCCATGAAAGAGGGCAGCTACGAAGGTAAGGAGGTTCGCGCCGGGCTGTCTACCCTGCGGCCCGGCGCGCGCATTCTGGAAATGGGGGCAGGGTCCGGGATCGTAGGTGCTGTGCTCGCCAAGAACTGCCACCCCGAGAAGATGCTGGCCATTGAAGCCAATCCGAACCTGATCCCGCACATAACACAACTCTATGCGCACAATGGTTTGTCGGGCCTGATCGAAGTCCGGCACGCGGTTGTGCTTTCCGATCCGACCGCTCCTGCGCGGGTTGATTTCTTTCTACGCGGCAACTTTCTGGGGTCGGCTCTGACTGTCCTGAAAATGCCTGAAAAGGCAGAAAGGGTGTCGGTGCCTGTCCTCCGCTATGGCGACCTCAAGCAGGCCTTTCCCCACTCAGTGATCGTTATGGACATTGAGGGGGCAGAGCGCGAGTTCCTGCGCCATGCCGATCTGGAAGGTGTTGAAACCCTTATCTTCGAGATACACCGCAAGATCTACGGACGCGCAGGCATGCAGGAGATACGCGATGTTCTGGCACGGCAGGGCTTTCGCATGGATGATGAAGCGTCTGTGCCCGGCGTTCATGTCTATCACTGCGCTGATCCGCGCTGACACTGTGGCACTTGGATCACCAAAGTCGATCCTAGTCCATCTTACCGTCTAAACCTTTGATATAGAGTCTGTCTAGGTGTCGCACCGACACTACGGCGCGGCGCGTAACGCATAGTCTCGCAGAGAGAATGCCTTGCCGGAAATTGAGTTTGCCTTGTGATGCAATCAGTGAAAGTTGCTGTTCACATCGGTCGAAATGACGCGCTCGGCGGGTATCGCAGCGACCCACACCGCACTGATTTCGCAGTTGCTTAGGATGTTTTTGCAGAGGCGCACCACGGTTTAGCTGTTTTTGGGACCGTTAACCAAAGATCAAATGACGCGCGGGTACTCCGGTGTTAGGTTGCCACCATAAGGAGAATCCTCGTGGCCAAAGTTTTTGCCCCCAACCGTGGTTCCGTTCAGAAATCGCCCAAACGCCCGTCTGAAGTAACGCGCAACGCGCAGGGGGGCGGCTTGGGCGCATTGCAGCGGAAGGCGGATAGCAGTGTGGTGGTGCAGCGACTGACCCGGTGGTCAGGCGGAGGGGTTGCCCAGCGTCAGCCTCATGAAGAGGAAACTGCTGGCGGCTTGCCCGCGGCGCTCAAAGGCGGGGTCGAGAGCCTCTCCGGCGTCGATATGAGCGACGTAAAAGTGCAGTATAATTCCAGCAAGCCCGCCCAGATCCAGGCGCATGCCTATGCGCAGGGTACAGACATTCATCTGGCCGCCGGTCAGGAGAAACATCTGCCGCATGAAGCCTGGCATGTGGCCCAGCAAAAACAGGGCCGGGTACAGGCAACCACGCAGATGAGGGGTGTGAGCATCAATGACGATGCGGCGCTAGAAAGAGAGGCCGATACGATGGGGGCCAAGGCTGCATCGGCCCCCGCGCAGATGGTTGAGGACACCAAGGACGGCTGATGCGGGACCACGTGATCCGACTGCTGGCCTTAACGGGTCTGCTGCTGATGGGGCTGCTTGCGCCGGTGCTGGCCCAGGCCTGCGAAGCACCCGAGGGCGCGCACGATCTTGTGGTGGCGATCCGCTCAGCGGAGCCGTTCACCTATGCCGGTCCCGACGGATTGCCGCGCGGGTTTGCGGTGGACCTGTGGCATTCGATATCCACCGACATCGACAAGACCACCGCCTTTGTGAGTTGTGACAGCATCGATGCGCAGGAGCAGGCGCTGCGCCGTGGGGATGTGGATGTGGTGATCTCGCCGCTGACGATCACGGCGGAGCGGATGCTGACCTATGATTTCAGCCAGCAGTATCTGTCGTCGGGTCTGACCCTGGCGGTGGCGCAGACCGGGGCGATTGATTTCGAGGTGGCCATCGAGACGATCACCGACACCGTGTTTCAGCCCACCGTCGCGCGGGCGATCATCCTGTTTTTGCTGCTGAACCTGATCACGGCCTACCTGTTGCGTGCGCTCATGCGGAGCCTGCCGGATGATCTCGATGCAGAGGGCGAGGTGGGCCGGGGGCGGGCATTCATGGCCTATATGCTGGAGGCCGTTGCACGCACCTCGGGGCTGAAAGGGGTTGGCAACGGGTTTCGGACGCTGCTGGGCAAGGTCTTCGAGATGATCATGGCGGTGGTGGGCACGGCGCTGTCGGCGATGATTCTGGGTGTGATCACTTCGGCCTTTGTGGGGGCCATTGGAGAGAACCCGCCGGTCTCCTCCCAGGCGCTGCCCGGGCTGAGCATCGCGGTGCTGCGCTGTTCGACGGCACAGGAATTCCTGCGGCAGGAGGTGACGGAGGCTGCGTTTCGCGCCGATGAAGGCAGCGAGGCACAAGAGTTGTTGAAGGCGCGGGCGGCATGGCTCGATTGCGCAGCGCATCAGGATGACAATATCCGCAAGGTGGACGCGATGCCCGAGGATGGCTTGCCCGGGGGGGTGGTACTGACGCCCACATGGAAAGAGGCGGTCGAGCAGCTCTATCAGGGCAAGGTCGAGGCGGTTTTGGGCGATTGGATTGCACTGTCGTATATGGCGCGGCGGGCGCCTTATGATGGCCAGATCAGCGTACAAAACAGTGTCTATCGCAATGAACCTTATGGCTGGGCGATCACGCGGGCAGGCGGCAATGAGGATCTGCGCCGGGCCATCGACAGCGCACTGATCGTGCGGATGCGGGATACTGATTGGCGCAAGCGGATTGAGAACACGCTGGGCTCGGGGGCGATTGCGCCGAACTGATGGGACGTCACCAGGATATCCGCCCGGCACCGCCGGAGAACCCGACGGAGGGGTCGTATCGGCTCTATTTCACGTCAGGGCATTACGACCGGCGCTATCCCAACCCGAACCTGAGCACCTGGCGGCGGATCGTCGAGCTGCTGCCGCCGGGCGGGCATGTGATCGATTATGGCTGCGGCAACGGGCGGTATCTGCTGCGTTTGCGGGAGCGGGCCGGGGTGGCGGCGGGGTTCGACATCAACGCGGCTGCGCTGGAGATGCTGGCCGAGCGCGCGGTGGAAATGGGGTGGACAGATCTGAAGGTGCTGGGCCCGGATGCGGATGCGCTGGCCGCCCATGTGCGCTCGCGCGGGCCGGCGGATTTGATGCTGTGTCTCTTCGGCGTGCTGGCGCATATCGAGGCGCGCGAGGAACGGCTGGCCGTGCTGCGGCAGATGCGGCGTTTGCTGAAGAAAGACACCGGGCGGTTGTTGATTTCCGTGCCGAACCGGCGGCGCCGGTTCCGGCGCGAGCAGCGGCAGGCGGGGCCGGGCGCCAAGGGGCTGATCCGGTATACGCGCGTCATGCAGGGGGCGGAGGTGACCTTGCCCTACCAGCTTTATGACCCGAACCGGCTGCAGGAAGAGCTGGCCGAGGCGGGGTTCTGGATCCAGGGCATCCGTGCGGAAAGCGTGCTGCCCGAGAGTGTGCTGACCACCTATCCGACGATGCGCTGGCTCGACAGCCTGCTGACGCGGGTCTGCCCGGCAGCCTTGGGGTACGGTCTGATCGCTGTGGCGGTGCCATGACATGGGCGGTGCGGGCGCTTTGCGTTGTTCTGGGCCTGCTGGGGCAGGGGGCTGGCGCTGAAGTCCAACTGCCTGAGGCGCCGGACGGGCGACTGGCGCATATCCTGCAACGCGGCACGCTGATCGTGGGCGTCAAGACGGATTATCCGCCCTGGGGCATGCTGGATGCCGAGGGGGCGATCATCGGGCTGGAGCCGGACCTCGCGCAGGTGCTGGCGGACCGCATGGGCGTCGGGCTGCAGCTGGTCTCGGTCAGCGCGTCCAACCGGTTGGGGCGTCTGGAGCAGGGTGTGGTGGACGTGGTGATCGCCACGATGGGCGACACCGAGACGCGGCGGGCGCAATCAGGCTTGTTAGAGCCGAGTTATTACTCGAGCGGGGTCGTCGCCTATGGGCCAGAGGACCGCCCGCACCAGTCCTGGGACGACCTGCGCGGGCAGCCGGTTTGTATGACGCAGGGCGCCTATTACAACCGGACGCTGGAGGAAACCTATGGTGTGGAGGGGCGCTATTTCCCGGCGAACCGCGAGGCGAAGATGGCGCTGTCCTTCGGGCGCTGCGTGGCCTGGGCCTTTGACGACACGGCGCTGGTACAGCGGGTTCTGACCAACCCCGAGGACGGCTATAGCGTCATGGAAGAGCGCATCCTGGTGACGCCTTGGGCCATCGCCGTGGCACGGGCCGAGCGGGAGGCGACGCTGGGGCGCTTTGTCTCGGCGATGATCGGCGAGTGGCACGCGACCGGCGCGCTGCTGGCGCTGGAGCGGAAGTGGCAGATCGGCGAGAGCGCTTATCTGCAGGCGCTGAACCGGGCCTGGGCGCAGCCGGGCGCCTGCGCGGAGGGGCCGGAGGGGTTGCCGCCTGTGTGCCAGGGCGCGCCGCCGTTTCCCGCCGCGGAAGACCCGGCCACGCCCCCGGCGTGGATCACGGGTCTGCGCGACACCACGGGCGTTGATCTGCTGGTGCTGCACGAGGCCTACACGCGGGGGCGGCTGACCCAAGGTCTGGGCCTCACGCTGGCGCTGTCGGCCACGGCGATCCTCGGCGCGCTGACGGTGGGGCTGCTGCTGGGCACGATGGATGCGGCGCTGCGCGGACGCGGCTGGTGGGGGCGGGCGCTTCTGGTCCCGCAAAAGCTGCTGGTGACGGTGGCGCGGATGACGCCGCCCATTCTGCAGATGTATATCGTCTTCTTCGGGCTTGGGGGCGTGCTGGCGCAATCGGCGATGATCACGCCCGGCGCCTTTGCCACGGCGGCGCTAATCCTGTCGCTCTATGCAGGCTCTACCAACGCGGTTTTGATCGCTCACGCGCTGGCGCTGGAGCGCGCGGCGCATCCCGAGGCGGGCGTCTGGGCCTTGCTGCCAAGGGCGTTTCAGCGCGCTTATGACGGGCTGGTCGCGGCCTGCGTCAACATCGTGAAAGCGGCGGGGATGGCGAGTGCCATCGCGCTGGCCGAGCTGGTGTCGACCGTGAACCTGATCGTCTCGGAAGGGGGCGATGTAGCCACCTTCATGAACGGGCTGCTGGTCTTCTACTTCCTGCTGATGCTGGGGGTGCTCTGGCTTTTCCGACGGTTGCGGCGCTGGATCTTGGGGGCGGGGGCATGATCGAGCTTCTGCTGAGCCACACCAATTACCTGGCGCGCGGGTTTGCCACCAACTTGCTGATCTCGGTGCTGTCCATGAGCTTCGGCACGGTGCTGGGCGGGCTACTGGGCTGGCTGCGTGCGCGCCGAGTGACCGCGCTGGGGCCCGCGGCGCATATGGCCACGAATGTCTGCCGCAACGTGCCCAGTTTTGTGCTGCTCTTCTACATGGCGTCGATGATCCCCAGCGAGGTCACGATCAGCGGCACAATCATGGCGGTGCCGCTCTGGATCAAGGCGACACTGGCGCTGACCTTTCCCGTCATCGGCTTCACCTCGGACCAGTCGCGCGGCTATTTCGAGCAGCGCCGCGCGGGCCTTTCGGGTGCTGCGGAAACCTTTGTGGTAGCCTGGGTGCAATACTTCTTAATCATTATCATGGCTTCTGCGACGGCCTCGGTGATCGGCGCAGACGAGATCGTGGGGCGCGCAAATATCGTTATTTCTCAAAACGAAAGCCCGCAGTTCCTGCTCATCACCTACCTCTATGTATCGCTGTGGTTCCTGATGGCCGGACTGCTCATGACCAGTGCCGTTAAGCTTCTGACCCGCCCCCGTTAACTTTACCTTAGGGAAAGGACGCTTGCTTTTTAGCGACTCATCGGTACGGTAAATTTCAAACTGAGGTTGAAATTTCCGGGCGGACACACGTGTGTTTGCCCGCCCGGACCATGGAATGCTGCCGATGATCGACCAGGCACTACAACTCGTACGGGATCGGTTGAACGATCACCTGCGCGTACGATTTGCAGTTGCCGAAGACCTCGTCAGCCTCTCTCCACTGACCGATGCAGAAGGCAAACCGGCGCAGGAAGCGCGCAACCGGCTGGCGCTGTTCCTGATCAACATTGCGCGCGATGCGGTGCCGCGGGCGCGGCGCGGGCAGGGGGCCGCCGTGATCACCCAGCATCAGCCGCTGCACATGGACGTCTATTTCATGATCGCCTCGGGGCATGATGCGGATCTCTATCCCGAGGGGCTGAAGCTCGTGTCGGCGGCGCTGATGTTCTTTCAGTCGCAGCCGGTGTTCACGCCGCAGACCACGCCCGACATGCCGCAGGGGCTGACGCAGCTGACGGTCGAAGTGAGCAACATGGCATTGGAGGAGATCGGGCAGATCTGGTCGAACCTCGGCAGCCGCTATGTGCCCTCGGTGATGTTCAAGATGCGCTCGGTCATGATCGACGCGAGCGTGGTCACGGGCGTGGTGCCGACGATCACGGCGCCGTCGCAGCGCGCGCAGCCGGAAGAGGTCTGATGGCCTACTCGGAGATCCTGCGACTGAGCCTCAGACATGCGTATTTCGGTGCCGATGTGCCCCCGGTGATGGTGCAACCCGGCGATGCGCGCGCTTTCGAGCGCGCCGGGTGCCTGCTGCGCCAGCGCGGCGCGGTGAGCCATGTGCTGGTCGATGACGATGAGACGCGGCCCGAGGCGGTCGCGCTGACCCTGGTGGCGGGCACGCAGGACATGTTTGCCGTGACCAAGGGGGCGGCTTGGGGCGCGCAGCGGCAGATCACCGCCCCGCTCGATCAGGACGAGATTGCCTTTGCCGCCGGTGAAACCCCCGAGACAGAGCCGTTTTCGGGCCGGTTCGTGCCCGAGATGGCAACGCTCGAGATTGCGCTGCCCGAGGCCGGGCGCCGTGATCTGGTGCTAAGCTTCGAGGCGGTGGCCAGTCATTGGGCCTATCACCTGATCGGCGTGCCCGAGGCCGAGGGCCTGACCGTGATCGATACGGCGGGCGTGGTCGCTTTCGAGGATCTGGGCACCCAGGATTTGCCCAACGGCCAGGCGGCGCGGGTGATCCGCTCGGCCCAGACCGTGGCGGCGCGGGCCCGGCCCGTGGAGCGCTTTGCGTTGCAGAAAGCGGGGGCCTTCGGGCCGGAGACATTGGTGTCTGTGCTGCCTGCGGGCGCGCCTCCGTTCAAACCCATCCCTGATGCGGGCGCGGAAGGGCGCCTGCAATCCGACATTTTCGTCACGCTTTGGTAAAGGAGAGCCCAGAATGGCTATGAAGACCCCCGGTGTATACATCGTTGAGAAGAGCGCGTTTCCCAATTCGGTGGTCCAGGTGGCCACCGCCGTGCCGGCCTTCATCGGCTATACAGAGATGGCGATGAACGGGAATGTTTCGCTCAAGGGCACGCCTTGGCGCATCACCTCGATGTCGGAGTTCCACAGCTATTTCGGCGGTGCGCCGGAGCCGATGTTCGAGATCAAGCCGTTTGAGGCCTTCGATGGGGTCTCGCCCTTGTCGGCGGATGGCGCGGACAAGAAGCCGACGATGCCGCGGGCGGTCTTTACCACCCAAGGGCCGCGCGGGGCGGAAGAGTTCGAGTTGGTGCAGACCAACCCGGCCTATGCGCTTTACGGGGCCATGCGGCTTTTCTTCCAGAACGGCGGCGGCGCCTGCTATGTGACTTCGATTGGCTCTTATGCCGATGACATCGACGCGGATGCGATGATGGCGGCGATCACCCGGCTGAAGAAGGAGCCGGAGCCGACGATGGTGGTGATCCCCGAGACGACGCGGCTGGTGCGGCAGAACGCGGTCAAGGTGCAGCAGGCGATGCTGAAGCACTGCGGCAATGACATGAAGAACCGCTTTGCGATCCTCGATATCTCGGGCGGCTACCTGCCGCAGTCAGATCCCTTAGGCAATCCGGTGGCGACCTTCCGCAACGATGTGGGGATCAACAATCTCGATTTCGGCGCGGCCTATTACCCGTGGCTCGACAGTTCGATCTATCAGTCGCGCGACTTCACGTTCGAGAACATCGAGCCGGGCAGCCGCAAGACGCTGATCGGGCTGATGCGCCGGTCGGTCGGCAAGTCGGACGAGCTGCGCACCGAGATAGAGCGCATTTCGGCCCCTTCGATCATGGGTGATTTTACCCTGTCGGTGCCCAAGGGCGGCACGATTGCGGTGACGACCACCGACATTACCGCGACGGATGACGAGAGTGATGCCGAGGGGCTGACCTATAGCGTCGAAGGCAGCGAAGACAGCATGGCCGGCAAGCTGGTCAAGACCGGGTCCACAGACGCGCTCAACAGCTTTACGCAAGCCCAGCTAGAGGCGGGTGAGGTGAGCTTTATCCACGATCCGTCCAAGGGCAATATGGGCCAGTTCGATCTGGTGGTGAGCGACGAGAACGAGATCGCCACCGATGCGCGCACCATCGCCGTGGAAGTTGTGGGCGGTCTGCTGGATGCGCCCGCGGTGGCCGCCGGAACATCGGTCGTCGTCGATGTGCCCGCCGATCATCCCGATGGCGACAAGGCGACCGTGAAGCTGGTCGAGGCCGATGACGATGCGGGCAAGAACAAGGCCGTCGAAGGCGTGGGCACCTGGAAGGTGGGATCGGGCGGTAAGGTGACCTTTGCGCCCGATCCGGCCTTCATCGGGCCTGAAGCCTCGGTGAGTTACACCATCGAAGTCGGCGGGGCGACACAGCCGCCTCAGCAGATCCGCATCCTGATGAACGACAGCGAGGCGGGCGTGGAAGAGGGCAGCCCCTCGGCCGCGACCATCGACAAGACGCTGCGTGCGGTGGTGCCGCTCTACACGGAGGTGATGAACGAGATCACCGGGTATATGAATTCGATGCCGCCGTCCGCGGCGATGGCCGGGCTCTATACGATGGTCGACAACAGCCGCGGGGTCTGGAAGGCGCCTGCGAATGTCTCGGTCAACTCGGTGGTGGCTCCGATGGTCAACATCAGCCACGAGGAGCAGGAGAACCTCAACGTCTCGACCACGGGCAAATCGATCAACGCGATCCGGCCGTTTGTGGGCGAGGGCACGCTGGTCTGGGGTGCGCGCACGTTGGACGGCAACTCGCTCGATTGGCGTTACATCAACGTGCGCCGGACCATGATCATGATCGAGGAATCGATCCGGCTCGCCTCGAAAGCTTATGTGTTCGAGCCCAACACGGCGCAGACCTGGGTCACCATGCGCTCGATGATCGAGAACTTCCTGACCTCGATCTGGAAGCAAGGCGGCTTGGCGGGCGCTGTGCCCACCGACGCGTTCTCCGTGCATGTGGGCCTCGGCGAGACCATGACACCGGTGGATATTCTGGAAGGCATTCTGCGCATCACCGTGCTTGTGGCGGTCACGCGGCCTGCGGAATTCATCGAGATCACCTTCCAGCAGCAAATGCAGAAATCGTAAGTTAGAGAGGATTATCAGACATGGCAGACGACGGTTCCGCACAAACGCAGGCCATCTGGCCGCTTCCCAAGTTCCATTTTCAGGTGAAATGGGACGACACCGAGCTGGCCTTTCAGGAGGTCTCGGGCCTCGATATCGAGAGCGAGCCGATCGAGTACCGGGCGGGCAACAACCCGGTCTTCTCGACCATCAAGATGCCGGGCATGATCAAGACCAGCAACATCACCATGAAGAAGGGCGTCTTCGTGAAGGACAATGCCATCTGGGACTGGTTCAACGAGATCAAGATGAACACGATCACCCGCAAGGCGCTGACGATTTCGCTGCTCGATGAGGGGCAGAACCCCACAATGGTCTGGAAGGTGCAGAACGCCTTCCCGGTCAAAGTGACGGGGACCGACCTGAAAGCCGATGGCAACGAGGTCGCGGTCGAGACCATCGAGATTGCGCATGAAGGGTTCGTGATCGAGAACGCGTAACATCGCATGGCTGATTTTGATCTGCCCGTCGCCTTCCATTTCTCGGTGAGCTTCACCGGGGCGGGGCCTTCCATCTCGGACGCTGCCTTTCAGGAGGTGTCCGGGCTGGAGTCCTCCATTGAGGTGGAACCACTTGTGGAGGGCGGTGAGAACCGGTTCATTCATCAGCTGCCCAAGCCCGCCAAGCGCAATAACATCGTGCTGAAACGCGGGCTGACGGAGAATTCCAGCGGTTTGGTCAAATGGTGCAAGGCGACGCTCGAGGGCGACTTCGCAAAGAAGATCGAGCCGAAGAACCTGGTGATTTCGCTGCTCGATGAGGAGGCCAACCCGGTGGCGAGCTGGTCGGTGGGCAATGCCTATCCGGTCAAGTGGTCGGTCGGGGGATTTGACGCAATGAAAAATGAGCTGGCCATCGAGACCATCGAACTGGCCGCCACAACACTCAAGAGGGACACATAATGGCAATTGAGATTGGATCTTTGGTGGTGAAGGGCCAGTTTGGCCCACCCACTCGCGATAGCCGGGACGGTCGGCTCGAGACCGAACGCGCGCTGGCAGAGATGCGCCGTGACATTCTGGAGGACGTACGCGAGATGATGGCAGAGGCGGCCCGCCGATCCAAGGACCGGTGATCCATGGCCAAGCTCAAGATCATCCGCTGCAGGATTCAGAACGGTCAGATCAAGGAGCAGAAGGGGTCGTCGAACACCTTTGAAGCCACGATCAACCCCCAGGATTATTCGCACACCTTCGGGCTGAAATACTCGGGCACCGGCGAGGGCAGCAGCAGCGCGAGTGCCGTGGGAAAATCGGCGCCGGTGGCGAAATTCGCCAGTTCTGAGGCGGAGAAGCTCAGCTTTTCCATCGTGCTCGACGGCACCGGTGTGGTGGCGGATGCGGCCAATACAACCGTCGCCAAGCAGGTCGATAAGCTGCGCGGCATCGCCTATGACTATGATGGCGACGAGCATGAGCCAACGCCGGTCAAGGTGGTTTGGGGCAAGGGCCTCAAGGCGTTTTACGGGCGGCTGACCTCTCTGAGCGTGGATTACAATCTCTTCCATCCCGATGGCACCGCGCTGCGGGCAAAGATCAAGCTGGATTTCGTCGAGGCCAAAACGGACGCCGAGGAGGCCCGGGAGGCCAAGCGCAAGTCCCCCGATATGACCCATGTGATCCGTGTGCGCGAGGGCGATACGCTGCCGCTGCTCTGTCAGCGGGTCTACAAGGATGTGAGCAAATACCTGGAGATTGCGCGGATCAACGAGCTCGACACATTCCGCGACCTGGAGCCCAACACACTGTTGCGCTTCCCGCCGATGCGATGAGGATTGGCGATGGCGGATAGTCCTCTCGACAACGCGGATGGGCCGATTTCGGTCACCATCAAGGTCGCGGGCAGCGCCATTGATGACGCGCTGCAAATCCTGCGCGTGCAGGTCGACAGCGCGGTGGGGCAGATCCCCGAGGCGCAGGTTGTGCTGCAAGCGGGCTCGATTGCGGAGAACGAGTTTCCCGAGGCCGATGGCAATGATTTCAAGATCGGATCGGAGATCTCTATCGCCGCGGCCTATGGCAGCGGCTCGGATCAGGATCTCTTCAAGGGGGTGATCGTCTCCAAGCGGATGCGGATCACGCGGGGCGCGCCCCGGCTGGAACTGGGCTGCATCGACAAGGCGGCGAAGCTGACCTACACGCGCAAATCTGCGCTCTATGAGGCGAAGAAAGACAGCGACGTGATGAGCCAGATCATCTCGGACGCTGGGCTGAGCGCGGATGTGAGTTCCACCACCGATACGGAGCGGGACATCCTGCGCTACGCTTGCAGCGATTGGGGCTATCTGCGCAGCCTTTCCGACCGCGCGGGGCATGTGATCACGATCACCGGTGGCAAGGTCACCTCCAAGCCGCCGGCTACATCGGAGGCGGCGGTGCTGGTCGTGACGCTGGGCGTCGATATCATCAGCTTCGATGCGCGGGTCGATGCGGAGATGAGCCTCAAGGGTGCGAAAGCATCTGCTTGGGATTCCAGCACACAGGAGGTTGCGGAGGGCACAGGGAAAACTCCAGCGGCGCCGGAGTGGGGCAATTACACGCCCTCCGCGCTCGCTGAAGTCTTGGGCGATCGGGAGTTTCACGTGAGCACCGCGCGCGAAGTGCCCTCGGCTGATCTGACGATCGCGACGAATGCGCGGACGCTGCGGACGGCACTGGCCTCGATCCAGGGCGAGTGCACCTTCCAGGGCTCCGGCAAGGCGGTGCCTGGGGTGGTGATCGAGCTAGCGGGGTTGGGCGACCGGTTCAGCGGCGACGCCTATGTGAGCGGGGTGCGGCAACTCGTCGAGGAAGGGGCCTGGACCACCGAGGTGGCGCTGGGGCTGCCCGACAGCTGGAACGTGGATTCCGGGACCTTCGCCAGCGAGAGTGCGGCGGGCCTCGCGGCGCCGATCCACGGGTTGCAGGTGGGCACGGTGCTGCAGATCAATGAGGACCCCGACAGCAAGGCGCGCTTCAAGATCAGCCTGCCGATGGTGGCGGACCCGGCGCCGCAGGTCTGGGCGCGCTATGCCCAGCCCTATGCGACGAAGGAGGCAGGCTTTGAGTTCTACCCGGAAGTCGGAGACGAGGTGCTTGTGGGGTTCCTCAACGCCGATCCGAATGCGCCGGTGGTGCTGGGCTCGGTGCACAACGGCAAGGCCGCGCGGCCCGATGAGCCGACAGCGGATAACTTCATCAAGCAGATCGTGACCAACCAGAAGATGAAGCTGATCTTTGATGACGAGAAGAAGATCATCACCATCGAAACCCCAGGTGGCCATTCGGTCGTGATGGACGACGATGCAACCTCGATCACCCTGAAGGATTCCACCGGCAACAAGATCGAGATGGCCAGCGGCGGGATCAGCATAAACAGTCCCGGCGATATCACCCTGTCCGCCGATGGGGCGATCAGCATCGCGGCGACGACCGATGCCACCCTGACCGGCATGAATGTGACCGCCGAGGCCGACACGGCCTTTACCGGCAAGGGCGGGGCGACCGCCGAAGTCAGCGCCAGCGGTCAGATGACCGTCAAGGGCGGCATCGTGATGATCAACTAGGAGGAACAGATGCCACCAGCCGCACGACTGACCGATATGCAGACCTGTCCGATGGTGACCGGCGTGGTGCCGCATGTAGGCGGGCCAGTCATCGGGCCGGGCGAGGCGACCGTTCTGATCGTGAGCCTGCCCGCCGCTGTTGTCGGCGACAATTGCACTTGCGTGGGACCGCCCGCGACCATCGTGAAGGGCTCAGCCACGGTGATGATCGGCGGCAAGCCCGCGGCGCGCATGGGCGACACGACTTCGCACGGCGGCAGCATCGTCGCGGGCGCTCCAACCGTGATCATCGGAGGGTAAGATGGCAGACGCAGACCCTTCCTTCCTCGGGCGCGGTTGGGCTTTCCCACCCGCGTTTGACAGCGGCACCGGGCAGGCGAAGCTGGTGCAGGCCGAGGAGGACATCGTCGAGAGCGTCCGCATCCTGATGGAGACGCGGCCCGGCGAGCGCGTGATGCACCCGACCTATGGCTGTCGCCTGCATGATCTGGTGTTCGAGCCGATGGATGGCGAGACTGAAGCCGAGATCGAGGTGGCGATCCGCCGCGCGATCCTGTTCTTCGAGCCGCGCATCAAGATTGGCGAGATTGCGGTGGATATCCAGAACGCGCTGGAAGGGCACCTTGGTGTCACGCTGAGCTATACGGTGATCGAGACCAACGAGCGGCACAACATGGTCTTTCCCTTCTACATCACCGAGGGCACCCTGGTGTCGCAAAAGCCGGTGCCCGCAGCGTGAGGCTGATGGGCGCATATCTGGCGCTTGGGCTGCTTGCGGGCTGTGGCGCGGTGGAGGCGGTGCAGACCAGCAAGACCTTCGAACTGCTGGGCCTCGCGCCGGATGATCCCTGCGTGGTCACGCGCCGCGAGGGCAAGCGGCTCGCGGGCTCCTACCTGCGGCAGGCCGCGGCCTCCGAGGGGAGCGAGGTGTTCTTTGTCACCGGCAAAAGCTCGCGCCAGGGGTTGCCCCGCAATCTGGAATTCAACGATCTGACCGTGCGCCGGATTCGTCCGACGGGCGAGGGCCCGCTGGAAGGGGCGCGGCGGTCGGTGGCGACGCCCATTCAGGGCATTGGCGTCTCGGGCGCCTTGCCCGCCGCCTATACGCTCGCCTATCGCGCGGAGCGGATCGACTATGAAGGCCCGGTGGTCGTAGGGCCCAGCCCGACGGGATTTGAAATCCCCACCACGGGGCAGGTGGTCTATGAAGGCGATGTGCAGCTGACGCTCACCACGGCGACGGCCGAGGGGACCACCGAGACCGTGCAGCTCGCCAAGTTCATCACCGAGATTGGCTATGGCTCGCAGCAGGCGCGGTTCTCCATCGACACCAGCGGCGCCGGTCTGCCCTTTGACGGGGTGCGATGGACGCGGCTGGGCATCTGCGGCACGCGGGTAACAAGCTCGGGCCAGGGGCAGGTGCTGTTCGTCGCGGCGGACGGGTCGCGCGCGGTGCCGTTTCAGGCGGGCCGGGACGCCACACCGATTCGCGCTTTACTAGAATCATCACAGTTTGCGAGCGAGGATCGTCCGGGGCCACCGGACAGCTATGGGGGAACTTTTGTGATTGCGGGCGACATCGGCACCCTGACCGGCGTCTTCATTGCAACACAATCAAAAAGTGAGGTGAATACCGACCCGTTATGAGGGCGCACGGCGCGGTTTTGCTTGCGTCTGTCACATGGGGTCATAGAGTTGCAGGGGCTCTGCTTTTCTCAACTGTTTATGATTGCTCACGTTTTCGCGGTCCGGGGTGGCCGTTTCTTTTGAATTGCCAAAGGTGTCGATAGCTGCCGTGCATCGGAAATGGGACGATATTCTTGTAACACCAGGGTCGCTGTGCAGTGACCGCCTGCCGCCTGCGCTGGCTGAGGACCGGCGCGACGTACGGCCCGAAACGCTGGCCGAGGCCTTCTGCAAGGCGGGGCGCCGGTTGCACGCTAAAGATGTGCCGCAAGGTGTGCTCGATAAACGCTCTGGGCCCTGGGTGCGGCTCTTCCGGGCGGAGCCGGCCTATACCTATTCGGAGCTGATTGCCTTTAACGTGCACCATGCGGCCTTTGCCTTTGACCGGGCAATTGAGACTGATCCGGAGGAGGCAGGCCAGCTCATCTGGGAGCTGGCGCGGCAGCTCAAGGACTGGATCGCGCGATTGCCGGTGCGCCAGCCGTCGCAGTTTTCCAAGCAGGTGCAGCAGCTCAATGCCGAGGCCGATCTGGAGGCGCGGCTGGAGACATTGGCGGGCGTGGCGCCCACCGGGGTGATGCGTGTCATTCGCAGCACCACGCCAATCATCAGCCGCCGCCGGGGCGATGCGTTGTCGCAGGCGCGGGCGCTGTTGACGGCGTACCGTTCGACCCATGCGCTGTTGCGCAATGCGGTGGAGACGCTGCGGCCCCATGCTTTGGCGGCATTTGAGGCGCGCATCAAGTCGGGGGATATGGATCCGTCGCTGGGGTTGCTGATCGCGGAGTTGCGGGCGGCCTTGCTGGTCGACGGGGCGATCAACGATGTGGTCGAGCGGGTCGTGCAGTTCTACTATCAGGACATCATCGGACAGACCCCGGCGCGCGCCTCACCCGAGCGGGTGCTCTTGCATCTGGGCGCAGGGCGGCAGGCGTTGGTGGTGCCGGATAGTGCGCGGCTGACGGCGCGCAAGGCGGACAACACGGTGCAGAGTTTCGCGACCGAAGCGCCGGTGCATGTGAGCTCATCGCAGCTCAAATCGGTGGCGACGCTGACCTATGAGACCGACCCGCAGATTTCCTTCAACGCGGAGCTGGGCGGCATCACCGGGCTGCAGGTGACCCATTGGCAGCCGGGGGCCGAGGTGCCCCTTGACCAGCCGGGTATCGAGGCCGCGGGGCAGGGGGTCTTTGGCGTTGGCACGATGGGGCCGGCGCGCATGGGGCTCGACATCAGCTCGCCCATGCTGGCGCTGGCGCAGGGGCAGCGGCGCATCACCATGTCGCTGAACCTTCAACGCGCCTCTGGGCTGCCCGCGCTACCGGAACCAGTTGAGACCGGCGCGGTCTCTGAGGATGGGTTGGCCGGGGCAGAGACGCTCGTCACACTGCAGTCGGACCCCGCGCTGGTGCAGGCCTTTCACCCCGACCGGCCGCAGCGGGGCCTGTTGCGCATCGCCAGGGAGGCCGAGCAGATGGCGGCCGAGGCTGGCCAGACCATCTGTCTCAGCGGGCTCTACCATTGTCTCGCGACGCAGGTTGAGACGGCGGATCAGCTGCGCCTGCTGCTGGGTCGGGTTGTGACGCTCTGCCTGATTGAGCGGGTGCCGTTTCCGAGCGGGGCGTTTCGGAGCCTGCTGAACACACTGATCGGCACGCATCACAAGGCGCTCTCCGAAGGGGTGCGGCAGGTGGCGCGGGACGGCGGTGCGCCAGGCTCGATGATCCTCGATCTCTTTGCCGAGGGGCAGGAGACGCTGACGCCGGAGGATCTGTTCCAGAAGCTTTTGGGCGATGCTTTCGAGGCGACGCTCAGCACCAAGGATGGCCCGATCCGCGCCGCGGTCACCCAGGTGCTGCCGTCGATGCAGACCGGCGTGGCGGGCATGACGCTGGTGCTGGAGCTGACCTCGGGCATGCCGGAGATTGCGGCGGGCGAGGGCATGCCCGCGCCCACGCTTTTTTTGCGCAACGCGGCCAACCCGCGGATCTGCCCGGTGTCGTTCTTTGAAAGCTATACGCTCGAATCCATCGGCATCGAGGTCACGGTTGCCGGCATGCAAAAACTGCGGGCCTGGTCGGATGACGGCCCGCTTGCGGTGGACCAGTCCTTCCTACCCTTCGGCGCCCGCCCGCAGGATGGTGCCACCTTCATCGTGGCCAGTCCGGAGATGGCGCAGAAGCCGGTGACCGAGATCGGGGTGGAGCTGGTCTGGGCCGACCGGCCCGATCCTCTGGGTGGGTTCGAGGCCCATTACAAGGATTATGCGGGCAAACCGGACACGCCACAGCCAACCCTCTCGGTGAGCTATCTCAGTGGGGACGGCTGGAAGCCGGTGGCCGAACCCGAATTGCCGCTGTTCGAGACGGAGCCGGTCACGGGCGAGCTGATGGCCGAGCGCAGCTTTGGCGGGCGCGTCAAGGGCCATTCGGTGCGGGCTACCGGCCGGGTGCGGCCCGAGATGTTTGCGGCGCGCCAGAGCCTGCCCGCAGGTGCCGTGCGCCTGTCGCTGATGGGTACGGCGGGTGGATTTCATGCAGACCAGTACCCGCTGGCGCTGGTCGAGGCGATGCGGCCTCGGCTCATGCCATTTGGCGAGCGTAAGATCCCGCCGCCGCCGTTCGTGCCCAAGATCGATGTGTTTTCGCTGTACTACACGGCGCAGGCGACGATCGAGGTGAACGCGCCGGATGCGGCCAACCCTGGCGAGCGCATCATCCAAATCAACCCCTTCGGACAGGTCGAGGTTTTCCCCAAGAGGATGCTGCGCGAGATCGGGCTCTTTCCGCCCCGGCTGGGCTATGGGCATCTCTTCCTACATCTGACGGGTGATCAGGCCACGGGGCCTGTGCCGCTGCTCTTCAATATGGCCGAGAGCGGGCATCTGCGGCTTGTGCCGCGGCCCAACCCGGTGAAGTGGTACTACCTCGCCGCCCATGGCTGGGCCGAGCTGCCGGATACGGCGATCTCCTCGGATACCACCTCGGGGCTGATGCGGTCGGGGCTGGTGATGGTCGATCTGCCGGAGGACGCCGCCGCGCATTCGCCCGAGATGCCGGAGGGTGGTGTGTGGATGGCGGCGGTGGCGACCGAGCCGGACCTCAGCGCCTTCCCGACGCTCGCGGGGCTGCAGACCAACGGGGTCTGGGCGCGCTGCACCGACGAGAGTTACCACGGGCAGGACCGCGACCGGGTCTGGACCTTTGATCCGGCGCAGCCGGGGGTGGCGTCGATCACCGAAATCCCCACGCCGGCCGAGGTGCGCCCGCCTGAGCAGCGCGACGCCTTCGTGGCGCGGGTGTCGGAACGGCTGCGCCATCGCAAACGCGCTGTGACCCCGTGGGACGTGGAACGGCTGGTGCTCGACGCCTTCCCAGAGGTCTGGATGGCGAAATGCCTCGCAGGCATGCGGCGCGACGACCCGGACCCGGCGCCGGGGCAGGCGATGCTGGTGGTCGTGCGGCAACCGCCCAGCGAGCCCTCGGCGCAGATGTTTGACGTTGGTACCTTGCAGCGCATCCGAGACTATGTGCAGGCGCATGCCTCGGGCTTTGCCGAGATCGAGGTCGCAAACCCCGCCTATGACCGGCTCTATGTGCGCGCGAAGCTGGCCTTTGACCCGTATCGCGACGACGGGGCGATGGCGCAACGGCTGCAGCGCGATCTGCGGCGGTATCTGTCGGTCTGGACCGCGCCGCCGACGCTGGGCCGGTTCGGCTGGTCGATCAATCTGAAGATGCTGAACGCCTACGTGAACGATCTGGAATACGTGCGCGGCGTCACCGATTTCTCGCTCCTGCATCTGGCGGCGGATGATGCGGGCGCGCATGTGCTGCTCGATTCCGCGCAAGGAGATTGGCGTGGCACGATCGGGCCGGTGCTCCGCGGTTCGCGGCCCTGGAGTCTGCCTCTCTCAGCACGGGAACACGCGCTGACCATCGTGCAGGCGACGCAGACCGAGACACCGGTGCAGAGCGGCATCGGGCGCTTGTCGGTGGGCGACAATCTCATCGTCGGGCAAAGGAGTCCCTCGTGACCAAACAGGATCGCACCACTCTGAAATCGTTCTTTCGCGATGGGGCGCTGCCCACGGCGCGCGAATATCGCGACTTGATCGACAGCAGCGTGAACCAGGTCGAGGACGGCTTTGCCAAGACGCCGGGAGACGGGCTGCAGTTAAATTCCGTGGGCACGTCGCTGCGGATCATGAGCTTTTACAAAGGGCTCGGGGCACCACGCGCGTCCTGGGTCATGGAACATGGCAAGGCTGAGGGCGCGCTGCATCTGCGGCCCGAACCCTCGCTGTTGGATGACCCCGCGGCACCTGGCGCACCGCCGCAACCGCTGGGCCTCTGTCTGACAGCGGATGGGCGCACGGGGTTGAACACGGACGCGCCTGACTGGCGGCTGGATGTGGATGGCGTGGCGCGGATGGGCGGGCGCATCGGCGTGCAGTCCACCGATATTCCGCATGTGCCCGCCGACGGCAAATGGCATGACATCACGCCTGATATCACCGGCTGTCAGGCCTTTGAGGTCATGGCGGGCGTCGGCGGCACGCCGCGCACCGGGCGCTATTCGATGCTGCATGCGATTGCGATGAACGCGTTTCACCCGCGCAACCCGATCCTGAACTGGCTGTTCCGGCGGCGCAGCATCCGCGCGCAGACCGCCGTATACGGCAGCTATGCGGACCGGCTAAAGCTGCGCTGGGTCGCAGGCGAGGGGCGGCATTTCTTCAAGCTGCAGATCCGCTCGAACGCGCGGTTCGGCAAGGGCATGGTGATCCGCTATGGGCTCACGCGGTTATGGTTCGACACGACCATGGGTGGCTCGCGCGGTGAGGGCGACCGAGACGAGGGGCTGTTGTGAGCGGCCCTGTCGCCACCGATTTCGACAGCCTGCGCGCGCAGGCGATTGCCTTTGCGCAAGCGGCCTCTGGCAACATCTGGACGGATTACAACCTGCATGATCCGGGCGTGACCCTGCTGGAGCAGACCTGCTTTGCCCTCAGCGAGATCGGCTATCAGGCGGCGCATCCGATCCGTGATTTGCTGACCGATGAGCAGGGCAGGCTGCGCTATACGGATCTGGCGCTCTATGACCCGCGCAGTGTATTGCCCGGCGCACCGGTGACCGATCTGGACCTCACTTCCTATCTGTCAGACCAGCCCGACGTGACCCGCGCATGGGTGTCGCAGACCGCGACGCCTGGCCTCTATTCTGTTGTCGTGATTCCAGCCGAGCAGGAGGATCTGGACGAGGCGGTGCTGGCCGAACGTGTGCGGGGGTGTTTTGCGCGCGTCCGGCCTCTTGCGACCGATCTGGCCGAGGTGGTGATTGCACGCAAACGCGAGACGGTGCTGACCTGCGAGATCGAGATCAGCCCGACGGCAGACCCGGAGCGCGTGGCGGCCTGGTTCTACTACAACGTCTCGGCCATCCTGCGCGGGCGTGCGGCCGAAGAGACGGCGAAGGCCAGTGCGACGCGCGCGGCGGTCTATTCCGCGCCCGAGCTTTTCTTCCGGCCCCGCGCCGAGACGGGCGCGCGGATGCCGGATATCGATGTGCATCTGGCTCGGCTACGCGCCATCCCCGGTATCCGGGACATCGGGCCGCTGTCGTTCCGTGAATTGCCGCTCGGGCCGGGGCAGGACACGCTCAAACTGACCTATCCGGCCCTGGTGCTACCCGCTGCTGCGGATGAAATCGAGCTGCAGTTGCGGGTGGGCGATAATATCCTGACGCTCGATCACAACCGCATTCAGGAGGAATACATCCGCGTAGCCGCCGAGAGCATTTCGCGCGCACACCACCATCTGGACGATGGGGATTGGTCGGTGCTGAAAGACGGGCGGCGGCGACGGTTCGATCGGAGCCATGTGGATGACATGCTGCCCGCGATCTATCGCATCTATGGTGATGGGCGCGCGCAGGGTCGGGCGGTGCAGAACCTGCAGCCAAAGGTGCCGCGGGAGGACGACCTCTTTCTACAGTATCGCGGGGCGATCAATGCTCAACTCGATGATATGTCCACAGCGCTCGCGGAGCTGCCCCGGCTCTTCACCGCAGAGACGGACCGTACGACCGATGATCCCGCGCTGCACGCCGGGCGGGTCAAGTTGCTTGACCTGCTGCTGGCGCTGCAAGGTGAGACACTGCCATCAATCCGGCATGCTGGGCTACATCAGTATCGCTCCGCCGCCGCGCGGCAGGCGTTCGATCTGCACTGGCGGTTGTCGATACTGCGTGCCTTGCCGGAGCTGAACGCTGCGCGTGGAACCGCGCCGGAGGGAGCAGCCCCCGGTGGCTTCATGGCGCGGCTCGGACTGCTGGCAGATCTATCGGTGCAACTGTCGACAGACCCAACCGCGGGTTTGGCGGCGCTCGGATGGGAACTTGACCAAACCTCCGAAGCACCCGCGCCTGATTTTCCGCGCAAGGACTTGCTCTTGCCGCTTAACCCGTTTGAAATGATCGTGCCCCGTGATGATCACGCAGAGCCTTTGGCGCCCGAGGACCTCAAGTCGCAAAGTCCGTGGGTTGCAGATGACAAGTTGCAGCCAGCGTTCTTCCAGCGTGCGGCAACCCCCGATGCCTTTGCCATCACGCCGGTGAGCGGCGGGCGCTATGCGGTAGTTTTTGACAGCGGCGACGAGGACGCGCTCTACCGAGTACAGACGATGCAGGATAAGGCACAGGCCATCGCATGTGTGAACCGGCTGCGTGCAAGCTGGCGTGCGCTGCATGAGGAGGCGGAGGTCGCCTATCTGGTTGAGGACGTGCTTTTGCGTGGCACTGGACGCGTTTTCGAAGCAAACCGATGCACGTTGGTGCTGACAGGATGGACAGCGCGCACGGCTCTGGACAGCTATCGCAGCTATGTGGCCGAACTGGTCCAGCAGCTGGCGCCAGTTCACGTTGTCATCTCGTTGGTCTGGCTCGATGTGGCCGAGATGACGCGCTTCCACGGGCTCAAGGCAAAAGTGGAGAGCCCAGAGGCAAGCTCCGATGACTGTGAAGCGTTGCGACTCTTTCTGAAGACTGCGGGCGCCGGGTCATGAGCATGCCGATGCCTCTCACCAGCGAAGAAGAGCGTAACACGATCGGCGTTTTCACGACCGAGTTCTCAATAACTCGCGGCGACGGGCCGTTGAGCGCGCCCGAACGGCTGGCCCAATTGATACGTGCTGAGCTGGTGCCTGCGCTGGAGGACGTCTTTGCACATCCGGATGTGGTGGCCAGTGATGCACGTGTCGATCAGATGGAGTTGGATTTAGGGCACTGGCCCAGCACCCCCGATTGGCCTGCAGTGCGTACGGAGTTTCGTGAACGGATGCTCGCCGCACTTGCGCCGTATCTGCGCGGACGCCAGATAGTCGCGGACCTGGGCGATGTCGGAGGCGTTTTTGATAAGGGAGACTGCGGAGCCGTGATGCGTGACGGGGTCACGACTTTGTCGGATGGGCTCATCTCGCATGATACTCCGGGTACCGGGATCGCCGAAGATCGCCCGGTTGTGACGTTTCCATCGGGGGAACCAGCCAAAGTTTCCAGGATGCCGAACGGTTCCCGGCTTCCGGCTGTTTCTGCAGACCGATGTATTGCTGATGCGGCTTCGGTTCTGAGAGCCGCCCAAGAGGCTGATCCTGCGCAACTCGACAGGATCTTGCGCTCGCTACCAGACACGCAGCATCGCCGCGCGCTGGCTGAGGTACTGACCGATGGCGATGCAAAACGCCAGAGCCAGGGACTGACGGCTCTCCAAGGCGCCTTGGAGGCGGTTTTCGCTTCGGCAGGGCATCCCTCTGACATCGCGCGAGGCTTCGCGGCACAGATGGCGGCTGAGTTTTTTGCCCAGCCCTCCGGTGTCGTTCTATTGCGGGAGTCCAAGGAGTTGGACCGCTCCGCTGGTCCAGATAGCCGCTCGGCAGTGGAGCGATCAAATGCCATCACCGACGTACCCCACCCTAGTGTTCCAGAAACCAAGGAGTTGCGGGACGGATCGGAGGCCGCCGCTGCGGCGAAACACAGCGATCTAGAGCAGAACGATCAGCTCTACGGTGCTCTCAAAGACACTGCTTCGCGACGCTTGACCGATACGGAGCGGTCTCTCGATCTCGGCGATCCAGGCGCAGTCAGAGCTGCTTGGGGAGCGTCGCCGGAGCATGTGAAATCACAGCTTCGCAATCTTGGAGCGGCAGAACTCCGCGCGCTTCTGGGTCTTCTGATGCCGCAGGCACCACACACGTTCTTCGATGCGGTCGACTCAGTGCTCGCCCGAATAGAGCTGGGCGAGGCGTTTCTTGTGTCTGTCGTGACGGCTGCGCTCGAAGGTCGCGCGATTGATCTGGCGGAAGCCAAGGCTGAAGCACGAGCACGATCCTCTGAGATCCCTGCAACAACAGGCGTCGCTGGCACTGATGCAGGCGCCGAGGATCAGGCCGGGCCCGCGATACGCGACAGCTATGGTCCCGTGCAGCACGACGCCTGGACCCGCGTGTTGGCGCTGCTGGAAGTCGGTGGCGAAGAAGACAGCCTGCGCGCGGGCTCTCATCCGCGGTCGTCCGAAGAGGACGCGGAGAAAGTCGATGATCCAGAGAACGGCCATGTTCCGATTCCGGGCGCTGCGCTCACTTATCCCGCCTCGTCGCAAGCTGGGTCGCTGTCCGACACGCAACGGGAGGATGCCGATCAGGGTGCAGATCTGCCGCAGGCCGGAAAGTCGGATGCAGGTTGGTCAAACGATCAGGCGAAAAAAGGCGACCGTTCTCAACGGCAGAGATCCGCGGCGGACCACAAGGGTGTCAATCGCACCGCATCGCAGGTGGAGGAGAGCGACCGACCGCAAGGTGATACAAATGCGCCCAAGACTCGCACAGCCGGTCCGGTCTTGGAGGATGCTGCTAGCCCCATCCATCCCGGAACAGAAAGAGCCACGAAGCCTGCGCCTGAGCAGCCAGACGACCCGTCGCATGGCGCGAATCAGGCGGATGCCGCGGACCAGGCGGATGCCGCGGACCAGGCGGATGGCGCGGCCCAGGCGGATGCCGCGGACCAGGCGGATCGCGCGGCCCAGGCGGATCGAGGCTCGTTCGAAGAGCCTGAGGCAGCGGCTTTTTTGCAAGACAGAGGGGGAAGTACAGCGGACCGTCCCACCTCAGCGGTTGAGGATCGGCCCGATGTTGCCGCGACATTTGATGACGCCGCCGCAGCAATGCGCAAAGGCAATGACGCGGGAGATCCCCAGCCGTCTACGATGGATGACCTTTCGGTGGGCGACGACGACGCGTCCCCTACGAAAGATGCGTTCGATCCAGCGGCGCGTGCAGTGTCAGGGGACGAGGTGCTGAAAGCTCCAACTGCTGACGAAGACACCCCAAGTGAAGTGAGAGTTGAAACACAAGCAGATACGGCAAACTCTCATTCGGCGACTGGCGAGGAGCACGAAGCGGAGCGCGACAGCACCCCCGAAGCCAGATCTGATCCGTTGCCATCGGGCGCGTCTCCCGAGGAGGCGGACGTTCGAGACGATCCAACAGGGCCCAAGTCTGATCAAGAGTCGCTTTATCAGACGGCCGTGACGCCTTCATCCGACAAGCGGTTGAGGTCCGTCGACGAACTGGATCAGGACACGGATTCTGATTCTGCCGAAGCGCAGGCAGAAGATGCAAACGGCATTTCGACTCCGAATGTCATCCCGGGCGGCATGCAGCGCCATCGGAACGTTCGCGCGCCCACCCAAGACAAGACCCAGCATTCGGATACAGATCGCGATACACCCGAGATTGTGGCTCCACTGGACACCCGCGCCACAATCACCGCGCTCGAAGAGGCGGCGTTTGGCTCATCGACAGAAGCGGTACGCGATATCTTAGCGCTCGTCTGGTCAGCGCTGCCGCCGACCGTGCAGACTGAGGTCGCCGACCGACTAAGAAATCCGTCTTGGCAAATGGGCAACGCCAGTGACCAGGATGCTAAAGAAGTTGGGCCGCCAGACCGGTTGATGCTGGAGCTGATTGCGGCCGTTGGGCCCAATCAAACAGATGTTGATGATCTGCTGTGTCAGCTGCTTGGTATTCTTCGACCCGACCCATCAGCGCGCGCACGGCTGCTACGCCACCTGCTTGCTCGCTTGCGTTATATGGGTGGCGGTCGGGTTTCAGCGCTTCAACAGCTGGTGGTGCAGGCGCTTCAGCGGATCTATGAAGGAGAGGCCCAGGCGGATCTGCCGCTGCAGACACGCCCGGTCGTCGACAGGCAGAGCTTGCGGTTGCAGCTCACCGAAACCGCAGGTCTTGTTCTGTTTCACCCATTCCTGAAGCTGCTGTTCACCCGTCTTGACCTGCTGACGCCAGAAGGTCCTGTTCGGCCCGACCGCTTGAGCCTCGGTCGAACCGCCCTTGAGGCGCTGGCTGGAGCACGGAAGCCGGATCCGATGATAGATCCGCTCGTCCGCATTTTGCTGGGGCTCACGGATGATATTGCCCCGCCTGCCTGTGTGCCGCTCGACGAGGATCAGGAGGCGCTGATCGACGGTCTGCTGCGGTCGGTTATCGCGCAGTGGTCAAAGCTGGGTCAGACCTCACCGGCGGGCTTGCAGAACGCGTTTGTGCGCCGCGGTGGTCAGATCCGCTTTGACGATATGGGCGCGCACCTGCGGGTCGATCCGGGACCGTTCGATATGCTGCTCGATGGTTTGCCCTGGAGCCCAGATGGTGTGATCGGGCTACCCTGGATGCCTGCGCCCTGCCATGTGAGCTGGAGATCACAGGATGGATGATGTGCGCGATCCGGGCTTCGAGACTGCGATGATGAAAAGCCACGCAAGGGCCGTTGCGGCGGAGCTCGGTTGGCTCAGTGAGGTGATCGAGGCGCGGCTGATGCATTTCTTTGACGCACCGGAAACCGGATTTGACCCACCGGCACCGCCAGACCCGCAAGTGGGATCGGCACTTGGCGATCTGATCGTTGAGAGTGATCTGGACCCGAGCACGCGTCTGGTGCTGGCTCTAGCAATCGCCCCGCATGTGAACTCGGCCGTGCTGGACCCGTTCTTCGTCAAGAACAGCGCGATCGACCGGCCGTTTTCGCAGTTTGGCGGGGCAGGCGCGCAGGGCAGCGCCTTCCAGCCTACAGCAGAGACGGCGCTTTTCCTGCTCGCGGGTACGGACACGCCTGCGCGCATCGCGGCGATGACCTACTTCGAGGCCGACCATCCTCTGCGCAAGACTGCAGGCGTGACTTTGACCGCGCCGACGCCGGATGCGCCCACCTTCGGTCACGTTCTGACGATCCCCGTGCACCGGCTGGTCGCACTTTGCGATGGCACAACGCCCAAACCGGACTATGCGCCGGGGTTTCCGGCCAAGCGGCTACAGACGGCGTTGGAGTGGTCCGATCTTGTTCTGCCGAATGACCTGCATCATGCGTTGGGGCATATTCTCGCCTGGCTCGAGAACCGCGACCGCATTCTTTCGGACTGGGGGCTGGGCCGGCATTTTGGGCGCGGCTTCAAGGCGCTGTTCTACGGCCCGCCGGGTACGGGCAAGACGCTCACCGCTGCTCTGCTGGGCAAGCGCACCGGCATGGATGTCTACCGGGTTGATCTGTCTATGGTGGTGTCGAAGTACATCGGCGAGACCGAAAAGAACCTCGGGCTGATCTTCGATCTGGCAGCCGAACGCGAATGGATCCTGTTCTTTGACGAAGCAGATGCGCTCTTCGGTACACGCACGGCGACCAGCTCTTCGAACGACCGCTACGCCAACCAGGAAGTCGCCTATCTGCTGCAGCGGATCGAGGACTGCCAGAGCCTGGTGATCCTCGCAACCAACCTGCGCAGCAACCTTGATGATGCATTCTTTCGTCGGTTCCAGATGTCTGTAGGTTTCGTCAAACCCGACGCGGAACAACGCAAGCAGATCTGGTCAAATGTGCTGGAGGGCGTTCCGTTGGCCGAAGATGTGGACGTTGGGCTGTTGGCCAAGGCGCACCCCCTGGTCGGTGGCGCGATTTCGAACGTGGCCCGCAGTGCCGCGATCACTGCCCTGCGCCGGGGCCGTGACACGGTCGCGGCAGAAGATTTCAAACATGCCATCGCTACTGAGATGCGCAAGGAAGGACGCACCACATGAGGGGTCTGATCCGTAACTGTCTGATGGGTCTGTGGTTTCCGCTCTGGCCTGCCGTGGCGCTGGCCAACTGTGCAGTGTTCCAGACGATCGAGCGCGACGCGCTGGAGGGGTATGATATCCGCACGGTGCAGACTGGCCTGCGGGCCGCTTTGGAGAACGACAGCGCGCAGCTGAAAGACGGGCTTCTGGGCGTGGTGACCCGCACCGCACTGGCACAGCTCTGCCAGCGGGTCCCGCGGGCTGGCAACGGCCCGGATGTGTCCCAGACACTTGATCTGGCGACAGACTACGGCACGCTCTCTGGTGCAGTACCGGAATGGCGCAGCCTCGCGCTCGGCAACAACCGTCTGGCGCAGCTGGCGACCTCGAACGGCGAGACAGGCGTGGCGCTGCGTCTCGCGGCCGGTCCGCAGGCGGCGGCTGCGGTACTGACGGAGGCCGGTTCACCGCAGGATTGCACTGCGTTAAGCGGGGCGCCGGACGTGCCGCAGACCGCACAGACCGCGCTCGATCTGCTCGCAGGGCCAGAACGTGGCTATACGATAGTCGATATCTGTCAGACCTTTCCAACCACTGGAACGGCGGAGGATTTCCTCGCAGCTATGGACAGGCTCGGGCAGATGGACTTGCTGCTGCCGGAGGCTATTGATGACCTCAGTTCGGATCAGTTTGGCGCCTGGCTGACACTCGCGCCCGGCGACAGACTGCCGCGCCTGATGGGGTCGCCACCCGCTGTTCTCGCGCTTTTGCAGGAATATCAGGCCACCAAGACTGTGCCACCCCAGATCGAAGACAGCTCGCCCGCGCCCGAGCGCCCGGCGTCCTGTGAGGTGTCGCCCGCCGACAGCTCGACCCGGTTCTTCGCGTTCTCGCAAGCAAACCTCGATGCTCTGACTGAGCCGGTCGACCTGCAGGCTGCCTTCGATGTGGTCAAGGACATGCAGTTCCCTAGTGCCGCGCAGCTTTGGGCTGCACTGGAAGGTCAGCTGAGGCCGCTGCTCGACCAATGCAGCCTCGATCAGATCGAGGCGCTTGTGCTGGGGCCGGAGTTCCTGGGCCGGGCTTTTCTGATCGACGAACAGGCCACGAAGTCGCTCAGCTTCGAGACAGACCTGCAGGACGTGATGCCTATTGTGGAGACCTTCATCGGGCGGATCGCGCCGGATGAAGACACGTTGGTCGCCGGTCTGACAGCGGCGGTCAAGGAGGCGGTCACGACCACCATCGACGCCGAGGTCGAACTGGCTGCCGCGACCCTCGCCGCCGCTGCGGAGCCGGTGGCTCCTGTGTTCGATACCTTGCCAGAGGGTGTTCCGGAGTTCGACCGGCCGCCCCTGCCCGAGACCATTGGCGTCACCGATGCCACCGATCTGGCCATCGCCAGTACCATCGTGAACGACGCCTTCCGAGAAGCCCTGGCGCAGAGCAATTACCTGCCTGCCACGCAGCCGGAAATACTCAAGGGCGACGTCCGGCGCATCCTGCGGCCTGTGGCGCAAGAGCAGATCGACACGGCAGTCACCACCAAAATGGCACAAATCCAGCCGGTGGTCCTTTCCACATGGTCGCTCACGCCGGCATTGAAGGCGCGCATCCTCGCCGTACCCGACATCGGTGTCACAGCGGATGACCCCACGGGGGTTGACCTGGCTGCGCGCATGCGGTCGCTTGTCGGCCTGGAATACCCCAACATCGGTCTCTTCCGGGCGGCGCTCGACACCGTGCCGCCCGCACCGGATGCGCCCGAGGGCCAGCCGCCGCTTTCACCGCAGCTGATCGAGGCGGCGAAAACGCTCGCGCAGCGGGAGGTGGATGATGTCTTCAAAGAACGGGTCTACGGCCCGCTCGCGGCCCCCGATTGCGGCTGTGTCCCCAACCGTCCACCCACGGCGGATGTCTATGGCTTCTATCCCTTCTGGTTTGCACCGCTTGCCGACCCGCCAGCGCCGCCCGAAGGCGAGGAGGCGCCGCCCGCCCAGACCTTGCAACTCGTTGATTTCAGCCTCGTGAGCCGTCTTGCCTTTTATGGCATGGAGGTGAGTTATGCCAATCCGCAAGGGGACGAGAGCAATCGCAACCTGCGGCTGCTGCACGAAGATCGCTGGATCGAGGCCCGGCGCGATTTCGTCAACTCCGCTCATCGCCATCGTGCCAGAGTCGATGTCGCATTCGATCTGCGCGATTGGTCGAACTGGACCGCGCGCGAGATCGAAGACGCGACCACAGACATGGCGCAGCAGTTGCAAGCCTTTGAGCGCTTCCCGGGTCGCAGCCTCTCGGATATCCGCGCAGCACTGCCGACCTTTTTCGATCCCACGCATCCCGATGGCATCACGCTGATTTTCGAACGGTACGAAGGCCAGACCTTAAGCCAGCTCAACGTGCAGAACATCATCGATATCGTGCGCGGCGTGCATGAGAAGCTGCCTCAACCTGAGCAGCAGCAGATCAACGTGGCCGTCGATTTCGACATGGTCGATGAGCCGGGTGCGCAGCCCGTGTTGAGCGACCTGAGTGATTTGCTGCTCACCGGGCGAACGCTCGACCAAAAGCGCGCAGAGGGCCAGGAAGAGGGGCAGTTCTCCGAGGTCGAACAATTAGAGACCGAAATTGTGCACAAGATCCTGATTTTCCTCGAACGCCCCACAACAGAGACGAAGAAGCGCCTGCGCGCACGCATGGACCGCAGCGACTTCCGTGGTAAGGAGCGCTCCGAGATCCTGCGCAGCATCCTACCCGTCTTGCCGCCCAGCGGCCACGAGTTCGTGTTCCAACGTCAGCAAGCGAATGAGACGCGGGATGAGGAGACATTGCGCTTTTCGCAATTCGTGGACGACATAATCTACTTCGAGGACAATTTCTCAGGTGTTGGCTTCTGGCCGGTGCCACGCCTGGAAGACACGGATTTCTCCGCGATCCGCGAGGCGGTCTCACTTGACTGGAACCAGCCAAGGTTACCCGGCCATCTCAGCGCCTTCGATGCGTCGGTCGCTGATGTCTGTACCTGGGCCTGTCCCAACCGCGCCTATGTCGCCTTCGCTGCCGCTGCCCTGTTTGTTTTCATGACACTGATGACGGCGCGCTCGTTCTACAGTGGCATCGTGCACCAGATCGCCTTCCGCTTGGGATTTGTCTGGATCGGCATGGGCGTTGTTATCTTCATGCTCTTCGTCCTGAACATCTGCGATCACGAGTCCGTCTGGCCGGGCATCCTGATGCTCTGGCTTGTGGCCATCCTCGCGCTGGCCATCGGTTACAACTTTGTGCAGCGTGTGAAGAACGGGCCAAAACCCTGACGCGATGCATTATATGTTACAGAAATCCAGATCACGAAAAATCGCGTAACTTATCCGTTGAGTTTTTGCACGGTCTGCCATAAAACCAACCGCATGGTCGATGAATTCCGGCGGCACGATGACTGAGGCTCTGATCTGCGATGGGGTGCGCACCCCGATCGGGCGCTATGGTGGCGCGTTGTCCTCCATCCGCGCCGATGATCTGGCGGCCCTGCCGATCGCAGCACTGCTCGCCCGGCACCCCTCTCTTGACCCTGCTGCGATTGACGAGGTGATCCTGGGGGATGCCAATCAGGCGGGGGAGGACAACCGCAACGTGGCACGTATGGCGAGCCTGCTGGCCGGGCTGCCGGTCACGGTGCCCGCCGCGACGATCAACCGGCTCTGCGCCAGCGGGATGGATGCGGTGGGCTTTGCTGCGCGCGGGATCAAGTCAGGTGATTATGACCTGACCATCGCCGGCGGCGTCGAAAGCATGAGCCGCGCGCCTTTCGTGATGCCCAAAGCCGGCGCGGCGTTCAGCCGCGCGAACGCAGTTTATGACACCACCATTGGCTGGCGCTTCGTGAACCCGAAGATGAAGGCCGCGTACGGCATCGATTCGATGCCTGAAACGGCTGACAACGTCGCTGCCGACTACAACGTCAGCCGCGCTGATCAGGATGCCTTCGCCGCGCGCTCGCAGGGCCGTTGGAAGGCGGCCCTAGACGCAGGTGTCTTTGAGGATGAAATCGTGCCGGTGGAGATTCCGCAGCGCAAGGGGGAGTCGATTGTTTTTGACACCGACGAGCACCCCCGGCCCGGAACGACAGAGGAGAAGCTTGGCAAGCTGTCCGGCATCAACGGTGCGGATCTGACCGTGACCGCGGGCAATGCCTCCGGTGTGAACGATGGTGCCGCGGCGCTGTTGATTGCCTCGGACGCTGCGGCGGACGCCAACGGGCTGACCCCGATGGCGCGGGTCCTTGGCATGGCGTCTACCGGAGTTGAGCCGCGGGTGATGGGTATTGGCCCGGTGCCAGCCAGCCGAAAGTTGCTGGATCGATACGGACTCACCATCGACCAGATGGATGTGATAGAATTGAATGAAGCCTTCGCGGCGCAAGGCCTCGCGACCCTGCGCGAACTGGGGGTTGCCGATGACGACCCCCGCGTGAACCCGAACGGCGGCGCGATCTCGCTGGGCCATCCGTTGGGTATGTCGGGCGCGCGCCTGGTGCTCACAGCAGCGTACCAGTTGAAACGCACAATCGGGCGCTATGCGCTGTGCACAATGTGTGTGGGCGTGGGGCAGGGGACAGCAATCCTTATTGAAAGGGTCTGAAAGATGTATGCACAGATGATCAAGTCCGAAGCGACGCAGGACGATCCTGAAAAGCTCGCCGCCTTTCAGGCGCGCATCGATGCGGGCGAGAAGATCGAACCGAAGGATTGGATGCCCGAGGGCTATCGCAAGACGCTGATCCGCCAAATCGGCCAGCATGCGCATTCCGAGATTGTAGGTCAGCTGCCCGAGGGCAACTGGATCACCCGCGCACCGACGCTGGAGCGCAAGGCGATCCTGTTGGCCAAGGTGCAGGACGAGGCGGGGCACGGGCTCTACCTCTACTGCGCCGCCGAGACGCTGGGCGTGAGCCGGGATGAGTTGACCGAAATGCTGCTCGATGGCCGCATGAAGTACAGCTCCATCTTCAACTATCCGACGCTGACCTGGGCCGATATGGGCGCGGTGGGCTGGCTGGTCGATGGGGCGGCGATCATGAACCAGGTGCCGTTGCAGCGCACCTCCTTCGGGCCCTACGCCCGAGCGATGATCCGGATCTGCAAGGAAGAGAGCTTCCACCAGCGGCAGGGCTTCGACATCATGATGAAGATGGCGAATGGCACCGAGGCGCAGCGCCGCATGGCGCAGGATGCGCTCAACCGCTTCTGGTACCCGTCGCTGATGATGTTCGGCCCGTCGGACAAGGACTCGGTGCATTCGTCGCAATCCATGGCGTGGAAGATCAAGATGAACACCAACGACGAGCTGCGCCAGAAATTCGTCGACCAGACCGTGCCGCAGGCCGAGTACCTCGGGCTGACTGTGCCAGATGAGACGCTCATGTGGAACGAGGAGAAGGGCGGCTATGACTTTGCCGAGCCGGATTGGGCTGAGTTCCACGATGTGCTCAAGGGCAACGGCCCCTGCAACGCTGAACGGATGCGCGCTCGGAACAAGGCCTGGGACGACAACGCCTGGGTGCGCGAGGGGCTGATGGCCCATGCGGCCAAGAAAAGAGCAGCAAAGGTGGCCGCAGAATGAGTGACGTAAAGACAGAATGGCCCCTGTGGGAGGTCTTTATCCGCGGTCAGCATGGGTTGAGCCACCGGCATGTGGGCTCGCTGCACGCAGCCGATGCAGAGATGGCGATCAAGAATGCCCGTGACGTCTATACCCGGCGCAACGAAGGCGTGAGCATATGGGTGGTTGAGGCTGCGCAGATCACCGCGTCATCTCCCTCCGACAAGGGCCCGCTCTATGAGCCGTCGGAAAGCAAAGTTTATCGCCACCCCACCTTCTTCAACATTCCCAAGGATGTGGGGGCGATGTGATGAGCGCGCTCTTTGAGTTTCTGCTGCGGATGGGGGACAATACGCTGGTGCTGGGCCACCGTGTCAGCGAATGGTGCGGCCATGCGCCGGTGTTGGAAGAAGACATCGCGCTCGCGAACACCGCGCTTGATCTGATCGGCCAGACGCAGATGTGGCTGGGCCTTGCTGGCGAGGTCGAAGGGCAGGGACGCAGTGCTGACGATCTGGCGATGCTGCGCGATGTCTGGGACTTCCGCAACCTGCTGCTGGTCGAGCAGCCCAATGGTGACTTCGGTCAGACGATCATGCGGCAGTATCTGTTTGATCAATTCCATTTGTTGCATTTGCAAGGGCTGAAAGACAGCTCCGACGAACGCATCGCAGGTATAGCGGCGAAGGCGGTCAAGGAGGTCGCGTACCATGTGGAGCGGTCTGCCGACATGGTGATCGGCCTCGGCGACGGCACCGAGGAGAGCCATGCACGCATGCAGGCCGCACTGGAGTTACTCTCTCCTTACGTGGGCGAGATGTTTAACTCGGATGAGATTGACCGCGCAATGGCCGAGGCCGGTATCGCGCCAGATCCAACCAGTTTGCGCGATGCCTATGACTTGGCGGTCGCCAAGGTGTTGGGCAAAGCCACGCTGAAACGCCCCGAAGGCGATTTCGCGCATCAGGGTGGCAAGACGGGCTTTCGGCATTCCGAACACCTCGGACCGATGCTCGCCCAGATGCAGTGGCTCCAGCGTGCCTACCCGGGGGCTGAGTGGTGAAACCGGCAGACGCCGAGATCTGGGCTTGGCTCGATCAGGTGCCGGACCCGGAAATCCCGGTGATTTCAGTGGTCGATCTTGGTATCATACGCGGCCTCTCTTGGCAGGGCGAAACGCTGGAAGTGGCCGTCACCCCGACCTACTCCGGCTGCCCGGCCACGCGCGTGATTTCGATGGACATCGAGACCGCACTGCGCGACCGCGGCCTGAACGATGTGCGCATCAAAACCCAGATCGCGCCACCTTGGACCACCGACTGGCTGAGCGACAAGGGCCGCGCGCGGCTGGAAGACTACGGCATCGCGCCGCCTTCTCCGGCAGGCGGACCGGAGCGCTGTCCCCATTGTGGGGCGCAAGAGCTCGCCCGGATCAGCCAATATGGCTCCACTCCCTGCAAGGCGCAGTGGCGTTGTACCAGCTGTCTCGAGCCCTTCGACTATTTCAAATGCTTGTGACGGATCGAAAGAGGATTTGTGATGGCGCGGTTTCATGAGCTGACCGTTACCGATGTGCGCAAGACCATCCGCGATGCGGTGGTGGTCACACTGGCACCGCGCAATGGCGGCAACTTCGATTTCATTCAAGGCCAGTATCTGACCTTCCGTCGCGCGTTCGACGGTGTCGAAGTGCGGCGCTCCTACTCGATCTGCTCAGGCCGAAACGAAGGCGTGCTGCAGGTCGGGATCAAGAAGGTGGACGGAGGCGCGTTTTCGAACTGGGCCAATGAGGAATTGCAGCCGGGCATGGTCGTCGAGGCCATGGAGCCCATGGGCAGCTTTCACGCTGCGCTCGACCCGGATGCTGCAAAGACCTACTTGGGTTTTGCTGGGGGCTCCGGCATCACGCCGGTCCTGTCGATCCTGAAGACGGTGCTCGCTGAGGAACCGAAGTCGCAGTTCACGCTGGTCTATGCCAACCGCGGAGTGAACACGATCATGTTTCGTGAGGACTTGGAGGACCTGAAGAACCGCTACATGGGACGGCTGAGTGTGATCCATGTGCTCGAATCAGACGCGCAGGAGATCGAGCTTTTCCGGGGGCGCGTCGACGAGGAGAAATGCGCGGCCCTGTTCGAGCATTGGATCGATATCACATCGGTCGACACGGCCTTCATCTGCGGGCCAGAGCCTATGATGCTGGGCATTTCAGCGGCGCTGAAGGATCATGGGCTGACCAAGGATCAGATCAAATTCGAACTGTTCAAGAGCGCGCAACCCGGACGGCTGACCCGGAAAGTCAGCTCCGATCTGGCCACAAGCAGGGAAAGGTCCACTCAGGCGCAGGTCACGCTCGACGGTGCAAGCGTGAGTTTTGACATGGACCGCGAAACGACGGTGCTGGAAGCGGCGCTCGCCAATGCGCTCGACGCACCGCACGCATGCAAGGCCGGGGTGTGCTCCACCTGCAAGTGCAAGGTGATCGAGGGCGAGGTCGAGATGGTCGCCAATCACGCGCTGGAGGACTATGAGGTCGAGCGCGGGTTCATCCTGTCATGCCAGTCCTTCCCGATCACCGACACGCTGGTGGTGGATTACGACCAGCACTAGTCTGTCGATTTAAGGTAGGGAAACGCGTTGAGAGCCTCGACTGACCAAGGGTGTGTTTGAAACAACTGCATAACACGGGTGATCTCCAGAAAGGCCACAGTCGTATGACCTGCAAGGTCGCCAAATCGCTCTCGGGTGGTGCCATCGGGCGAGGCATGCCGACCGCTGCCCTTTAGATCCGCGCGGGGCAGACCGGCCTCAAAGCGAGTCGGATTGAGTGTCCAACCCGCGCACCCCGTTCACCGACATGCTCGCGACCAGCCGCGCATAGTCTTCCCGCGCGGCACGGTCTGCGCCCGGGTTCCACATGTAGAACCAATTGATCATCCCGAAGACCGACATGGTGGCGCTGCGCAACCGGCTCCCGTCTCCCTCAAACGCCGCCGGCGCAATCTCCCGCAGCGTGTCGGAGAGGCGCCGCACCATCTCGCGCTGGTAGGCTTTCAAGACCTCCTGCTGTTCTGAGGAAAGCAACGGCAGACCTTCCGACTGGATCTTGTGTTCTGCGTCCATTCCCTCATAGGCCAGCAAGGCCTCTCGTACGAAATACACCACGCGGTCCTCCGGCGCCGCGGCCGACATGTCGAGACCGCACAGCCGGTCACGCAGCTCTGACAAGTACGTGTCGAGGATGTCGAAAAGTAACGCATCCTTACTATCGTAATAATGATAAATGTTGGCCTTCGAGATCCCGCAGGCGGTCGCGATCTGCGACATGGACGCGCGCGCAAAACCCGCATTCGCAAAAACACGCGCCGCCGTCTTGAGGATATGCGTTCGTTTCTGATCGTGATCCTTGGCGATGGTCCGCGCCATGCCCTCAGCCCCCGCGCTTGTCGATCACCCGCACAGCCTTGCCCTGCGACCGCGCGACCGAGCCCGGAGCGCCGACCACGACCTCGGTCGAGACGCCAACCACAGCCTTGATGCGCTTTCGCAGCGCGGTCCCAAGCTCCAAAGCGCCACCGTCCGCCTCGACCAGTACGCGCATCGCATCCATCGGCCCGTCCTTTACGAGTTCGATCTGGAAATGCGGGGCGAGGCCCTCAGTCGCCATAACCTGCTCCTCGATCTGGGTCGGGAAGACATTCACACCGCGCAGGATGATCATGTCGTCCGAGCGTCCTGTGATCTTGTCCATACGCCGCATTGAGCGTGCAGAGCCGGGGCGCAATCGCGTCAGATCGCGGGTGCGATAGCGGATCATCGGCATACCTTCCTTGGTCAGTGTGGTGAACACCAGCTCGCCTTCCTGCCCGTCCTCCAGCACCTCACCCGTCTCCGGGTCGATGATTTCGGGATAGAAGTGATCCTCCCAGATGTGCAGCCCGTCCTTCGTCTCGACGCATTCATTGGCGACGCCTGGGCCAATGATTTCCGATAGCCCGTAGATGTCGACGGCATGCATGTCGAAGGCCTGCTCCACCTCCTGACGCAGCGCGTTGGTCCAGGGTTCGGCCCCGAAGACCCCAACCTGCAGCGAGGTCTCGCGCGGATCACGGCCCGCGGCCCGGAACGCCTCCAGAATGTTCAGCATGTAAGACGGTGTGACGAGGATGCCTTTCGGCTCGAAGTCCGTGATCAGGCCGATCTGTTTCTCGGTCTGCCCGCCGCTCATCGGAACCACCATCGCGCCCAGCTTCTCGATCCCGTAGTGTGCGCCGAGGCCCCCGGTGAAGAGTCCGTAGCCATAGGCGTTGTGCACGGTATCACCGGCGCGCAGCCCCGAGGCGCGCAGCGACCGCGCCATGACAATCGCCCATGTGTCGATGTCTTTCGCGGTATAGCCCACCACCGTCGGTTTGCCCGTGGTGCCCGAGGAGGCGTGCACACGGATGATCTGTTCCTTTGGAACGGCGAACATGCCGAAGGGATAGTTGGCCCGCAAATCGTCCTTCTGCGTGAAGGGAAACCGCGCGAGATCCGACAGATCGTTCAGGTCGTCCGGATGCACCCCAGCCGCATCAAAACGCGCGCGATACATCGGCACATTCTCATAGGCGTGGCGCAGCGACCATGTCAGGCGCTCCAGCTGCACCTGTCGGATTTCATCAACCGAGGCAATCTCGATCGGGTCAAGCTCTTCTGGCCGGGGGGTGAGATCCTTCACGACGCATCCTCTCCGGTCTCATCGAACAGCCGACCCTTAATCTGCCGCGACAACCCGCGAAACTCGGCGATCACGGCGCCTGTCTGATTGGTCACCTGCACGTCGTAGATGCCGCTGCGTCCGTTGAGAGCCCGTTCCTCGGCCCGGGCGGTCAGCGTGTCACCCTGATGCGCCGGGGCGACATAGGTGATGCTGTTTTGCTGCGCGACCGTGGTCCTGTTCCGGCTGTTGCAGGCAAAAGCAAAAGCGCTGTCGGCGAGCGCAAAGGTGACGCCGCCATGACACATCCCATGCCCGTTGCAGTGATGCGGCTGAACCTCGAGGCTCAGCGTCGCTGTCCCCTCATCCACCTCGTGCAGCGCCATGCCCATCCAGTGCGACGCGCGATCCGGCGCCCACATCGCCTGAGCGGACCGTTCTGCCCGCTCTTTCGGAGTAAGTGTCATGGGCTCTGTCCAATCATATTTTCCGAGCATCTTGCATAAACCGACCGGTTGGTCAATAAATATGAAGTTGAGAAAATCCGGAGGCCACGATGACCCTGATCGACGTGAAAAGCTTTGCCGCGGGTCAGTGGATCGCCCCCGATGATGGCGCCCGGGTAATCGAGAATGCGGTCACCGGGAGAGTGATGGCGCGGGCGGGAAACCACGCGCTGGACGTACAGGCCATGCTCGACCATGCACGCGGTGTGGGCGGCCCGAACCTGCGCAAGCTCACCTTTCACGACCGGGCGCGGCTGCTCAAGGCGCTGGCGGCGCATCTGAACGCGCACAAGCAGGAGCTTTACGATCTCAGCTTTTGCACCGGCGCCACCCAATCCGATCATCTGATCGACATCGACGGCGGCATCGGCACCATGTTCGTCTTCGCCTCGAAAGGCCGCCGCGAGATGCCGGACGCGCATGTCTACCTCGACGGCGCGGTCGAGCAGCTCTCGCGCAACGGCAGCTTCCTGGGCCAGCACATCTGCACGCCCCTGCGTGGCGTCGCGGTGCATATCAATGCCTTCAACTTCCCGGTCTGGGGCATGCTGGAGAAACTTGCACCCGCGCTTCTGGCCGGCGTGCCGGCCATCGTGAAACCGGCCACAGCCACCTGCTATGTGACCGAATGCGCGGTGCAGATCATGCTCGAGAGCGGGCTGCTGCCCGAGGGCGCGCTGCAATTGGTCGCGGGAGGTTTAGGCGATATGCTGAATCATCTGACGCACCAGGATGTGGTCAGTTTCACCGGCTCCGCCGACACGGCGCTCAAGCTGCGCTCCGCACCCCACCTGTTGCAGAATTCGATCCGTTTCATTGCAGAACAGGACAGCCTCAACGCCTCGATCCTCGGCCCGGACGCGGCCCCAGGCACGCCGGAGTTCGATCTCTTCATCAAGGAAGTGCAGCGCGAGATGACGACGAAGGCAGGTCAGAAATGCACCGCCATTCGCCGTATCTTTGTCCCTGAGGCACAGATTGACGCTGTGACAGATGCGCTCTCCGCCCGGCTGGCGAAAACGGTGATTGGTGACCCGAAGGCTGAAGGCACGCGCATGGGCGCATTGGTGTCCAACGCACAGAAGCAGGATGTGCTCGACAAGGTGGGGCTCATTGGCACTGAAGCCGAGCGCATCTTCGGTGACCCACAAAGCTTCGAGGTGACCGGTGCCGACACTCAGGGGGGTGCCTTTTTGCCGCCGATGCTCTTCCACTGTGCTGATCCCGACAACGCGACCCATGTGCATGCAACCGAAGCCTTCGGGCCGGTATCGACCCTCATGGGGTACCGCGACCTCGACCACGCCATCACACTCGTGAACCGTGGGCAGGGCTCGTTGGTCGCCTCGGTCATCACCCACGACCCCGAAGTCGCCCGTCACGTGGCCCTGGGCACGGGCGCCTTCCACGGACGTCTTTATGTCAACAATCGCGACTCAATGGGGGAGAGCACCGGCCACGGCTCCCCCCTGCCGCATATGGTGCATGGCGGTCCGGGCCGTGCGGGCGGCGGAGAGGAGATGGGCGGCGTGCGCGGCGTGATGCATTATATGCAACGCACCGCCGTACAGGGCAGCCCCGACATTCTCACAGCGGTCACGGGCCAGTGGGTTCCGGGCGCGACCGAGAGCGAAGGCCCCGCGCATCCTTTCATGCGCGGCTTCGACGACCTGTCCATCGGCGAGACGCTGCACAGTGCCGCGCGGCAGGTCACGCTCGACGACATCGAAACCTTCGCCCATTTTACGGGTGATACCTTCTATGCCCATATGGATGACGCCGCCGCGAAACGGAACCCGTTCTTCCCCGGTCGGGTTGCCCATGGCTATCTGCTGATCAGCTTTGCCGCCGGACTCTTCGTGGAGCCTTCCGAGGGCCCGGTGCTGGCCAACACTGGGCTCGACAACCTGCGCTTCATGAAGCCGGTCGAGGCCGGAGACAGCCTCAAGGTGCGCCTGACCGTGAAGAAAAAGACCCGGCGCAACGACGACTATGGTGAAATACGCTGGCATGTGACGCTCACCAATCAAGACGACGACCTGGTCGCCGAATACGATCTGCTGACCATGAACGCTTATACATCCTGACCCCTTGGAGCGCTGCCCGCGACGCCCTAGAAGGAGCCCATGAGCCAACCGCTCCATCAAGATCTGGTCCGTTGTCTGACCGAGGAGACCTTGCCACCTGTTTGGTCGCTGCTCGTCACCGTGTTTGGCGATCTGGCCCAAGCACCCGGTGCGCAGGTCTCTGGCCGCGCGCTCAGCAGTCTAGGCGATGCCATCGGCGTCAAACCCGCTGCGCTGCGGGTCGCTCTGCACCGGCTGCGAAAAGACGGTTGGATCGAGAGCCGCCGCAGCGGTCGTGGGAGCTTTCACCAACTGACAGAGACGGGGTTGCAGCAATCCATCGCGGCGACTCCACGCATCTACGGAACCGCGCGCCCAAGCGCGGAGGCTTATCTGAGCGTTTTCGACCGTATGGGTGACAAGACTTTCCCGGAAGGCGTCTGGGTGATGCCAAACACGCTGATCTCGGCAGCAGATCCTGTCTCGGGCAATGCCTTCACGACCTCGCTGAGCCCCAACATCCGCCTACCGGAGTGGATGCGCGAGAAAATCTGCCCACGGGAGACGCTGGCACAGGCCATAGCCTTCGCCGAGCGCCTCGACCGCTGCGTCCGGTTGATGGAGGAGACCCGGGCGGTCTCGGTCAGGGACATAGCGGTGTTGAGGGTGCTGGTCGTTCACGGCTGGCGGAGGATTGTCCTGAAGGTCCCTGCCCTGCCGGATCACCTCTTTCCCGAGCCATGGCCCGGGCAAACCTGCCGTGGTCACGTGCGGCAGTTGTTGCTTGAGTATCCGCGGGTGGACTTGGCGGGACTTGGTGCTCTGAGCGGAGTTGAGAGCTCCTGAACCGCATCCAAAGGTGGGCGACTTCAGCGCGAGCCGGGGTGCAGCGCAAAGGAAAAGCGCCAGCCCTTTCCTACTGGTGGTCATCCCCGCGCAGCTGGTGTTCGAAGTCGCGCTTATGCGAAAGACGGATCACACGGCAAACTGTTTGTACGCGATGAGCCGCTGGCGAGTGTTATCGAGGAAGCACCAAATGGCTATGCGGGAAGGCGCTTTGGTACCCAGGCCGAAAAGTACGCTTACTACGTTTGCCAGACGAAAGAACATGCGCTAGCTACGGCAAGTCGATTGCCCGAGACAAGTTGGAGGGTGAGTTTGAAGAGCTGCTGCAGAACATCACGCCGACGAAGCCTGCCTTTGCGCTTGCCAGAACGATGTTCCGCAAGGCTTGGGACCAGCAGGTCGAAAGCGCCGAGCAGGGACGCAAAGAACTCCAAAAGCAGATCAACGCCACCGCCCGGAAGTCAGAGGAGATTCTCGACAAGATCGTCGCTACCACCAACGAACTGGAGCTCAACAAGGCCGCGCCCGAAGAAAAATTGCAAAATCAGGGGGAACCTTGCTGGCCATTCGAGGAGGCGCTCGAACACACCCTCAAAGTCGTCGTAAGTACTTGGAAAAAAACGAAAATGGTAGCTTCGAACTTCGCCGAGCTATCCTCAAACCAGTCCTTACAGCCCCCTGCACTACCACTGAAACGAGGGGCCTCGAACACCAAAATTAGCGTTTCCGCTCAATTCATTAGCGGAAAATTTTGCTGGAAATTCAAATATGGTGCCCAGGAGAGGACTCGAACCTCCACGTCCATACGGACACTAGCACCTGAAGCTAGCGCGTCTACCATTCCGCCACCTGGGCAGGTGTCGTGGAGCCTGCGTTTAAGCCCATGTCTGAAAGGTGTCAAACGGAATCTGGCGGATTTCAGGTGGTGCGCCTGAACGATATTGGCGCGAGTTGTGCTGCGCGGATTTGCACCTTGTTTCACTGCCGGTGCGGGAGTACATCCTGAGGGAGAGGAAGCAGCGAGGCGCTTATGTCGAAACTGGTGACAATCTATGGGGGTTCCGGCTTTGTCGGCCGCTATATCGCGCGGCGCATGGCCAAGGCGGGCTGGCGCGTGCGTGTCGCTGTCCGCCGCCCAAACGAGGCGATCTTCGTGAAGCCCTACGGCGTTGTCGGCCAGGTCGAGCCGGTGCTCTGCAACATCCGCGACGATGCCTCGGTCCGCGCGGTCATGTCGGGCGCGGATGCGGTTGTGAACTGCGTGGGCATTCTGGCCGAGGTCGGTAAGAACCAGTTCGACGCGGTTCAGGCAGACGGCGCCGAACGTGTCGCGCGGATTGCTGCGGAAGAGCAGGTTGACCGGCTTGTGCATGTGTCGGCCAATGGCGCTGATGCCGAGGCCGCGAGCGACTATGCGCGGACAAAGGCGGAAGGCGAGGCTGGCGTTCTGGCCCATATGCCGGGCGCTGTGATCCTGCGGCCGTCCATTGTTTTTGGGCCGGAGGATCAGTTCTTCAATCGCTTTGCATCCATGAGCCGTCTGGGTCCGGTGCTGCCCGTCGTGGGCGCCGAAACCCGGTTCCAACCGGTCTATGTGGACGATGTGGCGAAGGCGGCGGAGCTGGCGCTGACGGGCACGGTCGATCCTGGCATCTATGAACTCGGCGGGCCTGAGGTGGCCACCTTCCGGGAGCTCATGCAGCAGATGTTGGCAGTGATCCACCGCCGTCGGCTGGTGATGAATGTGCCGTTCTTTGCGGCCCGGATCATGGCGTTCGGCTTCGATATGCTGCAGGCGGTGACCTTCGGGCTGATCACAAACGGGATGATCACGCGCGATCAGGTGCGCAACCTGGCCAATGACAATGTGGTCAGCGAAGATGCGAAGGGCTTTGCGGATTTGGGGATCACGCCTGTGACGATGGCTTCTGTACTGCCGGATTACCTGTGGCGGTTCCGCCCCTCCGGGCAGTATGATGCCATCAAGGAGTCGGCCAAGAACCTGCGCACCTAGCTGTAGGCATAGACCAGCAGCACGACGCCCAGGATCACCCGGTAAATCACGTAGGGCGTGAAGCTGACGCTGCGCAGAAGCCGCATCATCAGAACGAGTGCGACCAGTGCCGCGACGAAGGCGAAGGCGGCGGCGATGAGCCCGTCGCGGGCGACGGCCCAGTTCGCCTCCTGCACCACATCGAGACCCAGCAGCAGGCCCGATGCGGCGATGGTGGGGATCGACATCAGCATGGCCAGCTTGGCCGCGCTTTCGCGATCATACCCGAGTTTGCGGGCGGCGGTGATCGTGATGCCGGACCGCGAGGTGCCGGGGATCAGTGCGAGCACCTGCGCGAGCCCCATGCTCAACGCGTCCTTGAGCCGCCACTCCTCCGCCGCGCGGGTGTGGGCGCCGGTCTTATCAGCCCAGTAGAGCACCAGCCCGAAGCCCAGCATGGTCCAGCCGATCACGGCGACCGAGCGCAGCATCTCGTCAAGCCCGGAGAGCTTGATGGCGGCGCCCGCGATGACCACCGGGATGGTCGCAATCAGAAGGCAGAGCGCGAGGAAGGCGCCCTGGGTATCGACCCGCCCGTGCATCAGCCGCAGGCTTCCGGCGAGGGCGATCTTCACGTCTGCCCAGAAGTAGAGCACGACGGCGAAGAGCGTGCCCACGTGGACGGCCACGTCGATGGCAAGGCCCTGGTCCGGCCCGCCGGTCACGGTCGGAAGCAGCACGAGGTGGCCCGACGAGCTGACCGGCAGGAACTCGGTCAGACCCTGGATCGCGGCAACGAGGAACAGATTGAAAAGTGTCATGGAAATCGGACCGGGTTGGAGCTGCGCCTTTGTGGTATAAGGTCAGGGAATCAAATGAAAAGCCTCAAAAAAGGTCCGAATCGGAATTAAATTTCCGATAGCTTGGCCTCTTTTGCGCTGGATTGCGCCAAAATAACGTCACATAGGTAAGTACTACTGACTTTATTTCCTGTTTGAGTTCGCGTATGCGTGCGGTTCCGGGACTTTGGTGGAGGAAGCAGGCCGTGGCTGAGCAACCTATGTTGAAATTCGTGACCGTCGAACGTGACATGCCTGAGAAGCGTGCCGCAGATGTACGCCGTGAAGACTTCAATGAGATTTATGCCGAGTACGCCGAAGCCAAGGCGCAGGAGCAGTCGAGCCGCTGCAGCCAGTGTGGTGTGCCCTACTGTCAGAGCCATTGCCCGCTGCACAACAACATTCCCGACTGGCTGAAGCTGACCGCGGAAGGCCGTTTGCAGGAGGCCTATGAGGTCAGTCAGGCGACCAACACGTTTCCGGAAATCTGCGGCCGAATTTGCCCGCAGGACCGCCTGTGCGAAGGCAATTGCGTTATTGAGAAATCCGGCCATGGCACCGTGACCATCGGGGCGGTGGAGAAATACATCACCGACACCGCTTGGGAGCAGGGCTGGGTCCAGCCGATCGCGCCGCGGGCCGAGCGCAGCGAGAGCGTGGGCATCATCGGCGCGGGCCCCGGCGGGCTGGCGGCAGCCGACGTGCTGCGCCGTGCAGGTGTACAGGTCACCGTCTATGACCGCTATGACCGCGCGGGCGGGCTGCTGACCTACGGCATTCCGGGCTTCAAGCTGGAGAAAGACGTGGTTATGCGCCGCAACGACCAGTTGGAGCAGGGCGGCGTGACCTTCGAGCTGAATACCAACGTCGGCGAGGACATCAGCTTTGACGAGCTGCGGAGCCGTCACGACGCGGTGATCATTGCCACAGGTGTCTATAAATCAAGGGAAATCGAGGCGCCGGGTGTGGGGGCGACCGGCCTTGTGCGGGCGATTGATTTCCTGACCGCCTCGAACCGCAAGAGCTTTGGCGATGCGGTGCCGGAGTTCGATTCCGGGGCGCTGAATGCGGAAGGCAAGCGCGTCGTGGTGATCGGTGGTGGCGATACCGCGATGGACTGTGTGCGCACCTCGGTGCGGCAGGGCGCGACCAGCGTGAAATGCCTCTATCGTCGCGACCGCGCGAATATGCCGGGTTCGCAGCGCGAGGTGCAGAATGCCGAGGAAGAAGGCGTGATCTTCGAGTGGCTCTCGGCGCCCAAAGGCTTTGTCGGCGATCCGGTCACCGGGGTGATGGTGCAGAAGATGCGCCTCGGCGCGCCGGATGCGACCGGGCGGCAGGCCCCCGAGGTGATCGACGGCGCGGATTACGTGGAAGACGCCGATCTGGTGATCATGGCGCTGGGCTTTGAGCCCGAAGCGCTGCCCACGCTCTGGGACCAGCCGGAGCTGCCGGTGACACGCTGGGGCACGATCAAGGCGGCGTTCACCACGGGCGCAACCGACCTCGACGGCGTCTATGCGGTGGGCGACATCGTGCGGGGCGCGAGCCTCGTCGTCTGGGCCATTCGCGACGGGCGCGACTGTGCCGAGGCGATCCTGAAACGGCTTGGCGATGCGTCGGTGATGGCCGCCGAATAACCCCATCTGTGCCCTGTCGGTATCGCGTCGGTAAAACGTCGGTATTACGTCGGTGCGCAGCGTACGGTGAGAAACTGTTAAGGACAGCAACCATGACCCAACAGGCGCGCAGAGCGATTTGGACAACCGCCGTGACAGCGGCGCTGGTGAGCCTGCCCGCGAGCGCCGCGATGGCGGCGGACCCTCTGCGCGTGCCTGCGGGCTGCACCCCCGTGGTCACCGCGCATAAGAACGGCTGCACCGCGACCACGGTCCTGCACTGCGCGGACGACGGTTGGATGGCGCTGAGCTATCGGCGCGGCAGCCTGAACAACACGCTGCACTATGACACAGCCTGGGATTTCAAGATGTGGGAGACGGAAGGCGCGGGGGCGATGAACTTTGCCGCTGTGCCGGGCACGGGCAAGGCGCTGGATATGGCGGCCTTGACCGAGACGGGCGCACACACGCCAACGGGTGATTTCGTGATGAACAGCAACATCATCCGCGGGCAGGAGTACGCGCTGAGCGGCACCAGCACGGCCACGGGCGAGACGCTGGAGGTCAGCGGCGAGGTCTTCGACGTCTATCTGGCCGAGCGCGCTTTTGCCCGCAAGGGGGCGACGCAGGTGCTGAATTTCTCGACCGAGCTTCTGGTCTCGCAGTCGCGCGATCTGGTGCTGGAGGGGAATTTCAGCCGCGGGGTCAATAGCGGCCCGCGCGAGGCCTTCGATCTGAGACCACAGAGGATCTATGGGCCGGGGGAGGCGGGGTTTCTGGCCACCGCGTCGGAGTTTGGTTGTGGCTGAGGCGGCAAAAACCTTGACGGGGCGCTGCCTCTGCGGTGCGGTGACGCTGACCTTGCAGTCGGAGACACCACGCTTGCGGGCCTGCCACTGTGATATGTGCCGCCAGCATACAAGCGGCATGTTCATCTCGGTGGATACGGTGCCCGGAACGCTGGAGGTGCGCGGCCCGGCGCAGAGCTTTGCCTCCTCCGAGTGGGCCGAGCGCGGCTTCTGCGGCACCTGCGGCTCTACCCTATGGTACGGCACCGTGCATGACGGGATGCGACACCCGGCGGCGGGACTGTTCGATGCGGCGGACCTTGGGGAGATGACGCTGGAGTTCTTTGCCGATGAATGCCCGCAGGGCTATGCGCTGGCCGGAGAGCACCGGAAGCTGAGCACCGCTGAGACCATTGCGATGTTCGAGGGCGAGGCATGACGGACGCGGCGGCCAGAGAGGCGCTGATCGCGCCGCACCGGCGGACCGGGCGGATGTCGGGCCGATGCCTGTGCGGTGCGGTCAGAATCGAGATTGACGGCAATTACGTGGCGGCCATCGGCGCCTGCCATTGCGTGATGTGCCAGCGCTGGAACGGGATGCTGTTCGGCTCCTTTGTGGCCGATACGGAGGCGGTTACGGTCACGGGACCGGTCCGGAGCTATGCGTCCTCGTCCTTTTCGGAGCGGGGCTTTTGCGAGACCTGCGGAAGTTCGGTGTGGCTGCGGGCCACCGACCCGGAAGAGCCGGAAATCGAGCTTTTCCCGGGGCTTTTCAAGGAGGCGGCGGGTTTCGTGCTGCTGTCGGAAATCTATACCGATCTGGCGCCGAGTTATGCCTGCCTTTCAGGGGCGCACCGGCGCAAGACACGGGCCGAAGTACAAGCCCAACACCCATTCGTGGAAGGAGACAACTGATGACCATCTATGATGACGCCTGGGTGGCGCGCGAGGAAGCGAAGCGGGCGAGGATGGCCGAGACGGGGCTCTATGATCCGTCGGAGGAGCATTCCTCTTGTGGGGTGGGTCTCGTGGTGTCGGTTGATGGCACGAAGAGCCGGGGGGTTGTTGAGAACGGCATCAAGGCGTTGAAGGCGATCTGGCACCGGGGTGCTGTGGATGCGGACGGCAAGACCGGCGACGGCGCGGGCATTCATGTGCAGATCCCGGTGGAGTTCTTTTACGATCAGGTGAAGCGCACCGGGCATGACCCGCGTGAAGATGAGATGATCGCCGTGGGGCAGGTGTTCCTGCCGCGCACGGATTTCGGCGCGCAGGAGACCTGCCGGACGATTGTCGAGACCGAAGTGCTGCGCATGGGCTATTACATCTATGGCTGGCGGCATGTGCCGGTGGACATCTCCTGCCTCGGCGAGAAGGCGAATGCGACGCGGCCCGAGATCGAGCAGATCCTGATCTCCAACGCGAAGGGCGTGGATGAGGACACCTTTGAACGCGAGCTTTACGTCATACGGCGGCGTATTGAAAAGGCGGCTTTGGCGGCACAGGTGCCGACGCTGTATATCGCGTCCATGTCCTGCCGGTCGATCATCTATAAGGGGATGATGCTGGCCGAGCAGGTGGCGGAATTCTATCCCGACCTGATGGACGCGCGCTTCGAGAGTGCGTTTGCGATCTATCACCAGCGCTATTCCACGAACACCTTCCCGCAGTGGTGGCTGGCGCAGCCGTTCCGGATGCTGGCGCATAACGGCGAGATCAACACGCTGAAGGGCAACCTCAACTGGATGAAGAGCCACGAGATCCGCATGGCGTCTGGCGCCTTTGGCGAGATGGCCGAGGATATCAAGCCGATCGTCGCCTCTGGCTCGAGCGATAGCGCGGCGCTGGATGCGGTGTTCGAGGTGCTGGTGCGCGCTGGGCGGAATGCGCCGATGGCGAAGACCATGCTGGTGCCGGAGAGCTGGTCGAAACAGGCGGTGGAACTCCCGCAGAGCTGGCGCGACATGTATTCCTATTGCAACTCTGTGATGGAGCCCTGGGACGGGCCTGCCGCGCTGGCGATGACCGATGGGCGCTGGGTCTGCGCCGGGCTCGACAGGAACGGGCTGCGACCGATGCGCTATGTGGTCACGAATGACGGTATGGTGATCGCCGGATCCGAGACCGGGATGGTGCCGCTCGATGAGGCCAATGTGGTCGAGAAAGGTGCGCTGGGCCCGGGGCAGTTGCTGGCGGTGGATATGGCCGAGGGCAAGCTCTACCACGACCGGGCGATCAAGGATGCGTTGGCGTCCTCGCAGCCCTTCAGTGACTGGGTCGGCAAGATCAACGACATTGAAGAGGCGCTCGACGATGTGGTCGAGCAGCCGCTCTTCAGCGGAGCGGAGCTGCGGCGCCGGCAGGTGGCAGCGGGCTATACCATTGAGGAGCTGGAACAAATCCTGGCGCCGATGGCCGAGGATGCCAAGGAAACGCTGGCCTCCATGGGCGATGACACGCCCTCGGCGGTGCTCTCGGGCAAGTACCGCCCGCTGAGCCATTTCTTCCGGCAGAACTTCAGCCAGGTGACCAACCCGCCGATTGACTCATTGCGCGAATACCGCGTGATGAGCCTGAAGACGCGGTTCGGTAACCTCAAGAACGTGCTGGATGAGGACAGCAGCCAGACCGAGATTTTCACGCTCGACAGCCCGTTTCTGGGCAATGCGCAATTCGACGAGCTGATCCGGCATTTCAACACGGATGTGGTGACCATCGACTGCACCTTCGCGCCCGGCACCGGCAATTTGAGCGCCGGGCTCGCACGGATTCGAGCGGAAGCGGAAGATGCTGTCCGCTCGGGCGCGGGGCATATCATCCTGACCGACCAGGAGAGCGGGCCGGAGAAGGTCGCCATGCCGATGATCCTGGCAACCTCTGCGGTGCACAGCCACCTGGTGCGCAAGGGGCTGCGGACCTTTACCTCGATCAACGTGCGCTCTGCCGAATGTGTGGACCCGCATTATTTTGCGGTGCTGATCGGTGCGGGAGCGACCACGGTGAACGCCTATCTGGCGGAGGATTCGCTGGCGGACCGCATCGACCGCGGGCTGCTCGACATGAGCCTGACCACGGCGATTGACCGCTATCGCATCGCCATCGACCAGGGCCTGTTGAAGATCATGGCGAAGATGGGGATCTCGGTGATTTCCTCTTATCGCGGCGGGTTGAACTTCGAAGCGGTCGGCCTCAGCCGGGCTATGTGTGCGGAGTATTTCCCGGGCATGACCAGCCGGATTTCCGGCATTGGCGTCAGCGGCATCCAGCGCAAGGCGGAGGAAGTGCACGCGAAGGCCTGGGGCGGCCCGGCCTCGGTGCTGCCGATTGGCGGGTTCTACAAGGCGCGGCAGTCGGGCGAGACCCACGCCTGGGAAGCGACCTCGATGCACATGATGCAGATGGCGTGCAACCGCGCGTCCTACGAGATGTGGAAGCAGTATTCGGCGAAGATGAAGTCGAACCCGCCCATTCATCTGCGCGATTTGCTGGACATCAAACCACTTGGCACGCCGGTGCCGATCGAGGAGGTGGAAAGCATCACCTCCATACGCAAGCGTTTTGTCACGCCGGGTATGAGCCTCGGTGCACTGAGCCCGGAGGCGCATAAGACGCTGAACGTGGCGATGAACCGGATTGGCGCGAAATCGGATTCGGGGGAAGGCGGGGAGGACCCGGCGCATTTCGTGCCGGAGCCGAATGGCGACAACCCCTCGGCCAAGATTAAGCAGGTGGCCTCGGGGCGCTTTGGCGTGACGGCGGAATACCTGAACCAGTGTGAAGAGCTGGAGATCAAGGTGGCGCAGGGTGCCAAGCCCGGAGAGGGTGGGCAGCTGCCCGGCATGAAGGTCACGGACCTGATTGCGCGGCTGCGGCACTCGACCAAGGGGGTGACGCTGATTTCGCCGCCGCCGCACCACGATATCTATTCCATCGAGGATCTGGCGCAGCTGATCTATGACCTGAAACAGATCAACCCGCGCGCCAAGGTGACGGTCAAGCTGGTGGCGTCCTCCGGGGTGGGCACCATTGCTGCAGGGGTGGCCAAGGCCAAGGCGGATGTGATCCTGATTTCCGGGCACAACGGCGGCACCGGGGCCTCGCCTGCGACCTCGATCAAATATGCGGGCCTGCCCTGGGAGATGGGGCTGACCGAGGCGCATCAGGTGCTGAGCATGAACAACCTGCGCGAGCGGGTGACGCTGCGCACGGATGGCGGTCTGCGCACCGGGCGGGACATCGTGATGGCGGCGATGCTGGGGGCCGAGGAATACGGCATCGGTACGGCGGCGCTGATCGCCATGGGCTGTATCATGGTGCGGCAGTGCCAGTCGAACACTTGCCCGGTGGGCGTGTGTACGCAGGACGACTCCTTGCGCGCCAAGTTCACCGGCAACGCCGATAAGGTGGTGAACCTGATCACCTTCTACGCGACCGAAGTGCGGGAGATCCTCGCGTCGATTGGGGCGCGGTCCTTGGACGATGTGATCGGGCGCGCGGATCTGCTGGCGCAGGTCTCGCGGGGCTCGTCGCATCTGGATGATCTGGATCTCAACCCGCTGCTGATCACCGTCGATGGCGCGGCGGACATCGTTTACGACCGCAATCGCAAGCGCAACAAGGTGCCCGCCACGCTGGATGCGGAGATCGTGCGCGATGCCAAGCGGTTCCTCGAAGACGGTGAGAAGATGCAGCTGAGCTATGCGGTGCAGAACACACATCGGACCGTGGGGACGCGCACGTCGAGCCATATCGTGAAGCAGTTCGGGATGCGTAATACGCTGCAGCCGGATCATTTGACGGTGAAACTGTCGGGCTCGGCGGGGCAATCGCTGGGGGCGTTTGCGGCACCGGGGCTGAAGCTGGAAGTCTCGGGGGATGCGAATGACTATGTGGGCAAGGGGCTCTCGGGCGGTATGATCGTGGTGCGCCCGCCCATGGCCTCGCCCATCGAGGCGGCCAAGAACACCATCATCGGAAATACGGTACTGTATGGTGCGACGGATGGGTATCTGTTCGCCGCCGGGCGCGCGGGCGAGCGCTTTGCGGTGCGGAACTCGGGCGCCAAGGTGGTGATCGAGGGCTGCGGGTCGAACGGCTGTGAGTATATGACCGGCGGGGTTGCGGTGATCCTCGGTGAGATCGGGGCCAACTTCGGCGCGGGCATGACCGGGGGCATGGCGTTCCTCTACGATCCGGAGGGGACGGCGCCCGCGTTGATGAACATGGAGACGCTGGTGACCTGTCCGGTCACGGTGGATCACTGGATCGGGCAATTGAAAGAGCTGCTGGAGATGCATCTGCGCGAGACGGGCAGCCGCCGGACGGCGGATATCCTGCAACACTGGGAGGCCGAGAAGGCGCATTTCCTGCAGGTGTGCCCGAAAGAGATGCTCGACAAGCTGCCGGCGCCCCTGGGGCTGGAGAACGAGGCGATCCCGGCGGAATAACTCTGCTGCGCGGCGGTTCACAAGACCGCCGCGCCGCCCTATAGCTGGCCCATGGCGAAACGGGCGACAAAAAAGAGCAGGCGCTCCCGCAAGACATCGAAACGGTCCAACCCGCTGCGGCGGGTGGTGCGTTATGCCGGGCGCGGGCTGCTTGTGGTGGTGGGGATCGTGCTGGCGCTGATTGCGCTGGGCACGGTCGTGAACCCGCCGACGACGCCTTACATGTTCGCGGAATCGCGGCGGCTGGGGGGCGTGGAGCAGTCCTGGGTGCCGCTGGAGGAGGTGGCGCCGGTGATGGCGCGGTCGGTCGTGGCTGCCGAAGATGCGAATTTCTGCCTGCACTGGGGGTTCGACCTCGCCGCGATCAAGGACGCGATCGCCGATGGAGGCAACCGGGGGGCCTCGACCCTGAGCCAGCAGACGGTGAAGAATGTCTATCTCTGGCATGGGCGCAATTATACGCGGAAGGCGCTGGAGGCGCTGTTCACCCCGGTGCTGGAGGCGATCTGGTCCAAAGAGCGGATCGTCGAGGTCTATCTGAACGTGGCGGAGTTCGATGAGGGTGTCTTTGGTGTCGGGGCGGCGGCGCGGCATTATTTCGGCGTTTCGGCGGGGGATTTGTCGGCGGAGCAGGCGGCGCGGCTGGCGGCGATCCTGCCGGACCCGAAGGGCCGCTCGGCCAGCAGGCCCTCGGATTTCGTGGTGAAACGGACGCGCGCGGTGCGGTCCGGGGCTGCAACAATCCGCAAAGATGGCCGCGCGGCCTGTTTCGAGAGTTGAAACCGGGGGCCGCAAGGGGCATTGAGGACGGAGTATCTCTGACCGGAAGACCCCATGGCCCGCCTGTTTCACGTCCCCCTCTCTCCCTTTTGCCGGAAAGTGCGCCTGAGCCTGGCGGAAAAGAAGATCGAGGTCGAGCTGGTCGAGGAGAGATACTGGGAGCAGGATCCGGACTTCATGCGCCGCAATCCGGCCGGTCAGGTGCCTGTGCTGCGGCTCGACGGGGTCATGATGGCGGAAAGCGGCGCGATCTGCGAGTATATCGAGGAAACCCGGCCCGACCCCGCCTTGATGCCGAAAGATCCGGTGGCGCGGCAGGAGGTGCGGCGGCTGGTGGGCTGGTTCGACGACAAGTTTCACCGGGAGGTCACCTCGAAGCTGCTTTATGAGCGGGTCAACAAGAAGGTGATGAAGCAGGGGTATCCCGACAGCGGACATGTGAAGGCAGGGGCGAAGGCGATCAAGTATCACCTCGATTACATGACCTGGCTGCTGGATCATCGGCGCTGGCTGGCGGGGGATGTGATGACGCTGGCGGATTTTGCGGCTGCGGCGCATCTGAGCGCGCTCGATTACATCTCGGACGTGGATTGGAACCGCTCGGAGGTGGTCAAGGACTGGTACGCGAAGATCAAGTCGCGGCCTGCGTTCCGCTCGATCCTGGCCGATCAGGTCCCCGGGTTTCCGCCGCCGCGCCATTACAATGACCTGGATTTTTGAGGCGGTGGTCGGACCTCGCATATTTCTGGAACAATGAAGTATGAGCGCGGTGCTCAAGACCCGACTGGTCGAGCAGGCCCTGGCGGAGGGGTTCGTGAGCGCTCGGGTTTGCAGGCCGGATGCCGTGCCCGAAATGGCCGCGCGGCTGCAGGCCTTCGTGGAGGCCGGATATCACGGGCAGATGGGCTGGATGGCGGAGCGGATGGCGTGGCGCGGTAACCCGGCAGCACTCTGGCCTGAGGCCCGCTCGGTGATCATGCTCGCCGAGAGCTATACGCCTACGTATAGTCCGCTGGAGATTTTGGACAAACCGGAGCGGGGCGCGATTTCGGTCTACGCGCAGGGGCGGGATTACCACGATGTGGTCAAGAAGCGCCTCAAACGGGTGGCGCGGTGGCTGTTGGCCGCAGTGGATGCGCCGGCGGAGGTGAAGGTTTTTGTGGATACAGCGCCCGTGCCGGAGAAGGCCCTGGGGCAGGCCGCGGGCTTAGGCTGGCAAGGCAAGCACACCAATCTGCTCAGCCGCGCGTGGGGCAACTGGGCCTTTCTGGGTGCGATCTTCACGACCGTCGAGCTGCCAGTCGATGATCCGGAAGCGGATCACTGCGGTTCCTGCCGGGCCTGTCTGGATGTGTGTCCGACCGATGCCTTTCCGGCGCCGTACCAGCTCGACGCGCGGCGCTGCATTTCCTATCTGACCATCGAGCACAAGGGGCCGGTGCCGGACGACATACGAAAGCGTATGGGAAATCACATCTACGGGTGTGATGATTGCCTCGCCGTCTGTCCCTGGAACAAGTTTGCGGTGGCGGCGCGGGACATGCGGTTGACCGCGCGGCCCGCGTTGGTGGCACCGGCGCTGCGCGATCTGGTGCAGCTGGACGATGCGGGGTTCCGCGCGCTCTTTGCGGGCTCTGCCGTCAAGCGGATCGGCCGCAATCGTTTTGTGCGCAATGTGCTCTATGCCATCGGGAACTCCGGGCGACCCGATCTGAAACCGGCGGCGGCAGCGCTGATCCAGGATGCGGACCCGGTGGTGGCGGAGGCGGCGGTCTGGGCCGTGGCCCAGCTCGACCGGGTGGAGGCCGCGCGGTGAGCCTGTTGCTGGGGGTGGACACCGGCGGGACCTACACCGACGCGGTGCTGATCCGTGACGAGACCGAGGTTGTGGCCTCGGCCAAGGCGCTGACGACGCGCGGCGATCTGGCCCGGGGTGTCGAGGCGGCGATCCGGTCCGTGGTGGAGCGGTCTGGTGCGGCGCCGGAGGACGTCGGGCTCGCCGCGCTGTCGACGACGCTGGCGACCAATGCGCTGGTCGAGGGGCAAGGCGGGCGCGTCGGGTTGATCTACATCGGGTTTCCGACGCGCGATATGCAGGCGCATGGGTTGGCGGAGGCTCTGGGGGAGGACCCGTTTCTGATCTGTCCGGGTGGGCATGACCATGCCGGGGCGGAGGCGCACCCGCTCGGTGAGGCCGAGATAGCCGCCTTTCTGGCCGCGCATCGGGATGGGGTGAGCGGGTTTGCCGTGGCCGCGCAGTTTGCAACGCGCAATCCGGCGCATGAACGGCAGGCGGCGGAGTTGGTCGCGGAGCTCACCGGGCGGCCCGTGTCGGCATCGCACCAGCTGTCGGCGCGGCTGAACGGGCCCAGGCGGGCGGTGACGGCGGTGTTGAACGCCCGGCTGATCGGCATGATCGCGCGGCTGATCGGGCGCACCGAGGCGGTTCTGGAGCGGCTGCGGATCGCAGCGCCGCTGATGGTGGTGCGGGGGGATGGGGCGCTGATCGCGGCGGAGCAAGCCCGGGCGCGGCCCATCGAGACGATCCTGAGCGGTCCGGCGGCCTCCCTTGTGGGCGCGCGCTGGCTCACCGGGGTGCAGGATGCGCTGGTCAGCGATATCGGCGGCACGACAACGGATATTGCGCTGTTGCGCGGCGGTCTGCCGGCGATTGACCCGGCAGGCGCGCAGGTGGGGCCCTATCGCACAATGGTCGAAGCGGTGGCGATGCGGACGACGGGCCTCGGGGGTGACAGCGAGGTGCAGGTGGTGACCGAGGGGCTGCAGGGCGGGCTGACGCTGGGCCCCCGCCGGGTGGTGCCGGTGTCGCTGCTGGCGGTGGAGGCGCCCGAGGTGGTGCGCCCGGCGCTGGAGGCGCAGCTGCGCAGCGCTGCCTCCGGTGAGCAGGATGCGCGGTTTGTCCGGGCGGTGCCGGGGCAGAGCCGCGAGGGTCTGGGGCCGCGCGATCTTGCGGTGCTGGAGCGGGTTGGTACGGATGTGCGCCCGCTGGCGGAGGTGCTGCGGGCGCGGATTGACCACGGGGCGCTGGCGCGGCTGGTGGGGCGCGGGCTGGTGCAGCTGGCCGGGGTGACGCCCTCCGATGCGAGCCATGTGCTGGGTCGGCTGGCGGTGTGGGACAGCGGGGCGGCGGATATGGCGGTGCGGCTGGTGGCGCGCAAGCGGGTGGGGTCGGGCCAGGTGCTGGCCGCGGATGCGCAGGCTCTGGCGCAGAGGGTCGTGGACCAGTTGACGGCGCAGACGTCGGCGGCGCTTCTGGAGGCCGCCTTCGCCGAGGAGGCGCGGGATTTCGGCGAGAGCCCGCAGGTGTTGGCGCGGCACGGGTTGATGCAGGCGGGGTTGGCCGAGCATCGCGGGCTGGTGCGGCTGAGTGCGGGGCTCAACCTGCCGGTCGTGGGATTGGGGGCGTCGGCGGCGAGTTATTATCCGGCGGTGGGCCCGGCGGTGGGGACGCAGATGGTCCTGCCGGAGCACGGGGGCGTGGCGAATGCCATCGGTGCGGTGGTCGGGCGTGTGACGATGCGGCAGAGCGGCACGGTGACCTCGGCCGGCGAGGGGCGGTTCCGGGTGCATCTGGAGGCCGGACCCCGCGATCTGACCGATCAGGCGGCGGCGCTCGAGGTGCTGGAGCGGGCGCTGCGGGATCGGGCGCGGGCGGAGGCCGTGGCTGCGGGGGCGGCGGATGTGCAACTGTCGGCCCGGCGCGATATTCGCCGTGCGATCGTCGATGGGCGTGAGGTCTTTGTCGAGGCAGTGGTGACCGTCGAGGCGAGCGGGCGGCCACGCGTCGCCGCGGGCTGAGCCGTCAGGAGGCGCGGCGCTGCGGCAGTGCTTCCTCCGCCGTGTCGGGGGAGCCGATCTGGAACGACGCCGCGATCTTGCCGAGTTTTTCCACCTCGTTGGCGAGCAGCTGCGTTGCCGCATTGGTCTCTTCGAACATGGCCGCGTTCTTCTGGGTCACGTCGTCGAGGCTGCTGACGGAGGTGGTAATCTCTTCGAGGCCGCCCGACTGCTCGGCGGCGGCTGCGGCGATGTCGGCGATCATCTCGCTCAGATCGGCGACGAACCCGTCGATCTCGGCCAGGGATTCACCTGTCTTCGACACCAGATCGACCCCTTGGTGCACCTGATCCGCGGAGGTCGCGATGAGGCTGGCGATCTGCGTTGCCGCGTCGGAGGAGCGTTGGGCGAGGGCGCGCACTTCGGAAGCCACGACCGCGAAGCCGCGCCCGGCATCGCCCGCCCGCGCGGCCTCGACACCGGCGTTGAGCGCCAGAAGATTGGTCTGGAAGGCGATATCGTCGATCATCGAGGTGATCTTGGAGATCTCGTCGGAGCTGGAGGCGATGGCCGTCATCGCCGCGCGGGCCTGGGCCATGACCTCGGAGCCGGCGGTGGCGCGGCTCTTGGTCTTGTCGACCACATTGCGCGTGTTGCTGGCGATCTCTGCGGTGGACTTCACCGAGGTCGACATCTCGGTGATCGCGGCTGCGGTCTCTTCCAGAGAGGCCGCCTGGCTCTCGGTGCGGCGGCTGAGGTCGTCGGACGCGGTGGAGATCTCGCTGGTGCCAGAGTCGATCTCGCGGCTGGCCTCCACCACCCCGCCCAGGCTGTTGCGCAGCTTGGAGATGGCGGTGTTGAAATCCTGTTTTAGCGGATCGAAGTCAGGACCGAACGCCCCTTGGATGTCATAGCGCAAGTCGCCGTCGGCCAGTTGCGCCAAGGCCTCGCGCAGCGAACGGATCGCCTTCACCCGGGGTGTGATATCACTGGCGTATTTCACCACTTTGGCAGTATTGCCATTGGGGCCGATCACAGGTGTGTAGCTGGCGGAAATCCAGACATCCGAGCCGTCCTTCGCGCGTCGGCGATATTCGCCTGTGTGGAACTTGCCGGACTGAAGGATGCGCCAGTGCTCGGCATATTCGGCTGTGTCGGCCTCGCCGTCGGGCATGAACATGCGGTGATGTTTGCCGACGATCTCATCGAGGGTATAGCCCATGGCGCCCAGGAAGAGATCGTTGGCGTGCCGGATGGTGCCATCGGGCGAGAATTCGATCACCGCCTGGATCTTCGAGATCGTGTTCGTCATGTCGTTGGCTTCCATGACCGCCGTGACATCGCTCTTGACCGAGATGAGGCGCGTCACATTGCCGTCCACATCCCGCTCGGCACAGAACATCGCCTGCACCCAGAAGCCGGTTCCGTCCTTGCGGAACCGCTTGAAATTACCGGCGGGAATCTTGCCGCTGCGCACCTCTTTAAGGAACTGGGCGTATTCATCCGTGCCTGCATAGTCGGGATGGACAAGGTTGGCATGCTTCTGGCCAATCATCTCATCCCGTGTGTAGCCAAACATCTCCAGCGCGGTATCGCTGGCCTCGAGGATCGTGCCCTCGATGTCATAGACCAGCCGGGCATGGGTTGCCGAGATCGCTTCGATCTGGCGAACGAGGTTTTCGGTATTGGAGTTTTCCAGCGCCCGCGCCTTGGTCACATCATGGCCGACTTTGGCCACCTGTACGATCTCGCCGAGCTCGTTCTTGATCGGAAGGTAGGTGGCGGACAGCCAGACCTTGGCGCCGGATTTGGTCAGACGACCGATGGTTTCGGCCCGCGCTTCGCCGGTCATCAGCTCATTCAGGGGCACATCCGGCCCGCCCTGCGCGGTATCTGCGGGATCGAGCAGGATGCGGCGGGGCTGGCCGACGATTTCATCTGTCGTATAGCCGAAGAGTTCACAGAATTTGTCATTCACTCCGAGGATGGTGCCGTCCGGTGAAAACCAGACCATCACGTTTGACAGGCTCATTGCCGACAGGAACGGGTCGTCCAGTCGCGCCTGGGTTTTCTCGGTGGATTTTCTCTTGAACAAAGGCACGCTAAAGCCCTCCAGCTGGCTGGAGGACGGTCTATGGGCTCAGCCTTAAGAAACGGTTGAGACGTCTGCCACCCTGGGCGACTTTTGCAGGGGCCGCGCCAGGACATGCGCGCCTATTCGGCCGCCTGCGTGCGTTTGGGCAGAACCCAATCAGCGCGGGGAAAATGGCAGGTGTAGCCGTTGGGAATACGCTCGAGGTAGTCCTGATGCTCGGGCTCGGCTTCCCAGAAGGCGCCCACGGGCTCGACCTCGGTCACAACCTTGCCGGGCCAGAGGCCCGAGGCCTCCACATCGGCGATGGTGTCGAGCGCCACCTGCTTTTGTGCCTCATCCACGTAGTAGATGGCCGAGCGGTAGCTCATGCCGACGTCATTGCCTTGTCGGTTGGGTGTTGTGGGGTCGTGGATCTGGAAAAAGAATTCCAGCAGGTCGCGATAGGTGGTCTGTGCGGGGTCGAAGATGATCTCGATGCCCTCGGCGTGGGTGCCGTGGTTGCGATAGGTCGCCTGCGGCACATCGCCGCCGGTATATCCCACGCGGGTCGCGATCACGCCGGGGCGCTTGCGGATCAGATCCTGCATCCCCCAGAAACATCCCCCTGCCAGAACTGCGCGCTGATGGCTCATGCCACGTCCTCCACTTGATCGATGTAATCACCATAGCCTTCGGCGGCCATGTCGTCACGGTGCACGAAACGCAGGCTGGCGGAGTTGATGCAATAGCGCAGGCCGCCGCGGTCTTGCGGGCCGTCGGGGAAGACGTGGCCCAGGTGGCTGTCGCCATGGGTCGAACGCACCTCGGTGCGGACCATGCCCAGGGTGGTGTCGCTGAGCTCTGTCACATGCGCGGGTTCGATGGGTTTGGTGAAGCTGGGCCAGCCGCATCCGCTCTCATATTTGTCGGCGGAGGCAAAGAGCGGCTCGCCCGAGACGATATCGACGTAGATGCCCGGCTCCTTGTTGTGCAGCAGCTTGCCGGTGCCGGGGCGTTCGGTGCCGTTCTGCTGGGTGACGCGGTATTCTTCGAGCGACAGCTTCGAGATCGCCTCGTCGGTCTTTTCGTATGTGGGCATGGGACCTCCGTTAACGCTTTGCTCCTTAAGATGGGTCAAATCCGGGGAAGTTAAAGAGGGGTGGGCGGCTGACATCCGTGCCAGCGGCCCTATATGCGGGGCAAGCAGAGATGGAGCGCGATATGACACGGATGGGTGCAGCGATCATGGGGCTGGTGGCCGGGGCCGCGGCGCAGGCGGGCGTCTCGGCGCATGAGTTTGCGTCGATCGATGGTGGCATGCTGAACACAGGCGATTGGGCGGGCCAGCCGGTGCTGGTCGTGAACACCGCCTCTCAATGCGGGTTCACCGGGCAGTACGAGGGGCTGCAGGCGCTCTATGATGCGTATCGCGATCAGGGGTTGGTGGTGCTGGCGGTGCCGTCGGATGACTTCAACCAGGAGCTGGGCAGCGCCGAGGAGGTCAAGGAATTCTGCGAGATGACCTTCGGGCTCGACCTGCCGATGGCGGATATCACCCGCGTGAAGGGCAAGAACGCGCATCCCTTCTATCGCGAGGTGGCGGAAGAGACGGGGTTTGTGCCGCGGTGGAACTTCAACAAGGTGTTGATCGGGCCCGAAGGCGATGTGGTGGGCACCTGGGGCAGCAGCACCAAGCCGCAGTCGCCCAAAATCACGGGCGCAATAGAGACCTTGCTGCGGTAGCCCCCTGGTCCTGACGGTCGCATGATGCGGTGAAGGCAGCGCCACCGGGCGGCGCGGGGCGTGCCCCGCGCCGCCCGGTGGCGCTGCCCGCCCGTGGCAGAGGACATGGCCCCGACACCCGGCTGTCCGGCTGGTCGATATGTATCTACATGCCGCCGCGCCAGACCAGCTGGGCCTTGCCGCCCTCCAGGCCGGGGCTGATGCCATAGGCGGCGCGGTAACTCTTGGAGAAGTGCGACAGGGATTTGAACCCGCAGGCGACGCAGACGTCCGTCACGGACAGGTCCGTCTGGCGCAGAAGGTCGCGCGCCTTTTCCAGCCGCAGCCGCAGGTAGTACCGTTTCGGCGAGACGCCGATGTATTTCGCAAAGAGCCGCTCCAGCTGGCGGGTGGAGAGCTCCACGATGCCGGAAATCTCGTCCGGCGTGAGCGGGTCCTCGATGTTGTTTTCCATGATCTGCAGCGCCATCGCGAGCTTGCCGTTGCGCACCTGCACCCGACTTTGCAGTGTTGCGCGCTGGGCGTGATCGGGCAGGCGCGGGTCGGTATAGACCATCTGGTCGGCGACCCAGGTGGCCAGTTCGGTGCCATGCTCGGCCTTGATCCGCTCAAGCATCATGTCCATCGAGGCCGCACCACCCGCGGTGGTAAAGACGCGCCCGTCGATGGAGAAAATCGCCGTCTCCATGATCACATCGGGTAGGATCTCGGTCAGCGCCGCGCGGTACTCCCAATGGGTCGTCACACGCTTGCCGGAGAGCAGCCCGGCCAGCGCGAGCACATAGGTGCCCGAGGAGAGTGCGCCGAAATCCATACCGCGCCGCACCTCGCGGCGCAGCCAGTTGATCAGGGTCTTGGAGGTGTTTTGGCCGACGTCCTCGCCAGCGCAGATGACGATGGTCTCGTGGCGCTCCAACTCGGTCAGGGGGCCGTCGACCTCGGTGGTGACGCCGTTGTAGGCGCGGACGGGCGCGCCGGTCTCGCTCAGCACGCGCCAGCGGTAGTAGGGCCCGCCGCCCGGGTGCCGGTTGGCCAGGCTCAACGCCTCCAGTGCGCAGGCAAAGCCGAGCTGCGAGAACCCGGGAACCAGTACGAAGGCATAGGGTTGGAGCGCGTCGCGCGATGTCATCAGGGTCTGGTCCGTGAGCTGGCCGACAGGGCGGGCTGCGCATGATGCTATCCTGATGACAGCGCCTGCGCGCGGTCCGTTTACGCCCCTTTTTGTCGCGAAAGCTGCACGGCGAGGATGCCGAGCGCAATGATCGCGACACCCAGAAGATCGAGCAGGCCGAGCTGTTCGCCCAGCAGCAGGGCCGCGATGGCGACCCCAAGGAAAGGGTTGAGAAAGTGGAAGGTCGCAGCCCGGGTGGCGCCGATACGGTTCACCAGCCAGAACCACACGAAGGTCGCGGCGAGCCCTGGGATCAGTGTGGTATAGGTGAAGGCGGCGAGCAGCGGCCAACTGGGGGTGAGGCGCGGGGTCTCGAAGAGCGCCGTCGCCAGAGCCAGCGTGGCGCAACCCACGAGCATCTGCAGCCCCACGATCATCAGGAAGTTCCCGCCCGAGGTCGCCCCGCGCACCGCCAGCGTGGCGATGGTCAGCGCGATCACGCCGATCACGCAGAGCAGGAGCCCCACCAGATCCACCCCGCCGCTGATCCGCGTGCCCATGATCAGACCGACGCCGAGCATGCCGGCCACCAGCCCTGCCACGCTGAGCCGCGCCAGCCTCTCCTTCAGCACCAGCCAACCCGCCAGAGCCACAAGCAGCGGCATGGTGGAGGCGATGATCGCCGCGACCGAGGCTTCGATGGTCTGCATGGCAACGAAGTTGAGGCCGAGATAGACCGCGTTCTGCAGGACGCCGAAGACGATGGTCGCGCGCCACTGGGCGCGGGTGAGATGCCAGGATTGCCCCAGCGCCTTGGCAATGATCACACCGAGCAGACCGGAGATCAGATAGCGCAGGGTCAGCGCGGCCAGCGGCGAGGCATCGGCCACGATGATCCGCGCAGAGGTGAAGGCCGAGGACCACATGAGAGCGAAGGCAAGCCCCGCCAGTATCGCGCGCATGTCCATGAAGGTCCTGTCCCGTTCTGGGGCTGACCATCCCGGAAATCCCGGAGAAGGGCAAGCGCTTGTGGGCCGCACAAATCGGTGCCATCAAGGCGCGATGCTGATTGATCCAAATGTGCTGGCGGTCTTTGTGACGGCCTCCGTCGCGCTGGCCATGGCGCCGGGGCCGGACAATATCTTCGTGCTGACGCAATCGGCGCTTTACGGGCGCATGGCGGGGGTCATCGTGACTCTGGGCCTCTGTGTCGGGGTGATGGTGCACACCACGGCGGTGGCCCTGGGTGTGGCGGTGATCTTCCAGACCTCGGCGCTGGCCTTCACCGTGCTGAAGCTGCTGGGTGCGGCGTATCTGCTCTATCTCGCGTGGAAGGCGTTTCGCGCCGGGACGACCGAGATCGGCGCGGCAGGGGGGCCGCTGCCGCCACGGGCGCTGTTTCTGCGCGGGGTGGTGATGAATGTGACCAACCCCAAGGTGGCGATCTTCTTTCTGGCCTTCCTGCCGCAGTTCGCGGACCCCGCGCGCGGATCGGTCACGGCACAGATTTTCCTCTTTGGTCTGACCTTCGTGGTCTGTGCCCTGCTGGTTTTCTCGGCAGTGGCCATTGCCGCGGGGTCGCTGGGGACATGGCTGGCGCGGCGGCCACAGGCGCAGGTGGTGATCAACCGCGTGGCGGGCGTGGTCTTCGTGGGGCTTGCCCTGCGCCTTCTGGCCTCGCAACGCCTCGGCAGCTAGCGTCTTTTGCGGGTGATGTGACGCGAAGGGCGCGGCGGCAGGTTTTCGGGACCGGACGCTTGGTGCGGTAGGCCGCGCGCGTCGCGGCAGGCTGTGCTAGGCTGCGCTGCAGAGGTGACGGAACGGGAGGCCAATATGACGAAGATTTCCAATTCTGCTTATGAAGCGGAGCTTGCGCGGTTGCAGATCGAACTGGTGAAGCTGCAGGAATGGGTCAAGCACAGCGGTGAGCGGATCGCCATCGTCTTCGAGGGCCGGGACGCCGCCGGCAAGGGCGGCACGATCAAGCGGATCACCGAGGCCATGAACCCGCGCATCTGCCAGGTCGTGGCTCTGCCCGCGCCCACCGAGCGCGAGACGTCGCAATGGTACTTTCAGCGCTACGTCGCCCATCTGCCATCGGCGGGGGAGATCATCATCTTCGACCGCTCGTGGTACAACCGCGCAGGTGTCGAGCGCGTCATGGGCTTTTGCACCGAGCACGAATACCGCGAGTTCATGCGCAGCTGCCCGGAGTTCGAGCGGATGCTCGTCCGGTCCGGCATTCGGCTGATCAAATACTGGTTCTCGGTCAGCGACGAGGAGCAGGAACGCCGGTTCCAGAAGCGCCGCACCCACCCGACCAAGCGCTGGAAGCTGAGCCCGATGGATCTGGAAAGCCGCAAGCGCTGGGTCGATTACTCCAAGGCCAAGGACGACATGTTCGCCCATACCGACATCAAGCAATGCCCCTGGTATGTGGTGGAGTCGGATGTGAAGAAGCATGCGCGGCTGAACTGCATCAGCCATCTGCTGTCGCTCATTCCCTATGAGGATGTCGAGGCCGAGGAGATCATCCTGGAGCCGCGCCCGCCGCAACGCGGCTATGTGCGCCCGCCAATGGCGGATCAGACCTTCGTGCCGGAGGCCCATGCGCGGCTGCTCGCGCCCTCGTGACCGGCAGGCGCCAAAAAAAAGGGTCGCCCGCGGGCGACCCTGAACAGTCACAGCGGAGTGGCCTTAGCCGTTCACGCTGTCCTTGAGCGCTTTGGCGATGGTCATCTTGACCACCTTGTCCGCGTCTTTCTTGAATTGCTCGCCGGTGGCGGGGTTGCGCACCATACGCTCCGGGCGCTCACGGCAGTAGATCTTGCCGACGCCGGGCAGGGTCACGGCGCCGCCGCCGGACACCTCACGCGTGATCAGGTTGCAAACGGCTTCCAGCGCCGCGCCTGCGGATTTCTTGTCGGATCCCATTTCGTCGGCCAGAGCCGCGACGAGTTGGGTCTTTGTCATTGGTTTCGCCATGTTCTTGTTCTCCTTCGCTGCCCGAACGATTGGGCCTCATAACCGAAATCTACCCGGATGTTGTGTATGAACACAACGATTAGTGGAGCAATGCAAGGAAAAACATGCAAAATTAGCCTATTTTCTTGGGTTTTCGGGCGCTCAGAGGAAGGCAGTCTCTTCGAAGGAGCGCAATTTCCGGCTGTGGATGCGTTCCAGCGGCATGGTGCGCAGCCGTTCCATGGCCTGGATGCCGATCAGCAGATGCCGTGTGACCTGTGTTTTATAGAAGTCCGAGGCCATGCCGGGCAGCTTCAACTCGCCGTGCAGCGGCTTGTCGGAGACACACAGCAGCGTGCCGTAAGGGACGCGGAACCGGTAGCCGTTGGCGGCGATGGTGGCACTTTCCATGTCGAGGGCGACGGCGCGGGACTGGCTGAGCCGCTGCACCGGGCCGGACTGGTCGCGCAGCTCCCAGTTGCGGTTGTCGATGGTCGCCACGGTGCCCGTGCGCATGATGCGCTTGAGCTCGTAGCCTTCGAGTGCCGTCACCTCGGCCACGGCCTGTTCCAGCGCGATCTGGATCTCGGCCAGCGCCGGGATCGGCACCCAGACCGGCAGGTCGTCGTCGAGCACGTGGTCTTCGCGCAAATACGCGTGGGCGAGCACGAAGTCCCCCAGCGCCTGGGAGTTGCGCAGCCCCGCGCAGTGGCCGACCATGAGCCAGGCGTGCGGGCGCAGCACGGCGATGTGGTCGGTGGCGGTCTTGGCGTTGGAGGGGCCGACGCCGATGTTCACCAGCGTGATGCCGGAGCCGTCTTCGCGCTTGAGGTGATAGGTGGGCATCTGCGGGATCTTGATCGCCTCGGCGAGCGGTGCGTCGCCCTTGGTGATGATCGCGTTGTCGGTGGAGACAAAGGCGGTGTAGCCCGAGGCCGGGTCATCCAGCTGAGCCCGCGCGTAGGCCTCGAACTCCGAGACGTAGAACTGGTAGTTCGTGAAGAGCACATGGTTCTGGAAATGCGCAGGATCGGTGGCGGTGTAATGCGCCAGCCGCGCGAGGGAATAATCCACCCGCTGGGCGGTGAAGGGGGCGAGCGGGCCGGTGCCGTCCGGCGAGACATAGGTCCCGTTCACGATGTCGTCGTTGGTGGTGGAAAGGTCCGGCACGTCGAAGACGTCGCGCAGGGTGAACTCCGCCGCACCTTCCTGCGGCACGGTGATGCTGCTGTCGTTGGCGACGGCGAAATGCACCGGGATGGGCGTATCGGAGGCCCCGATGATCACCGGCTGGCCGTGGTTCTCGAGCAGCAGGCCGATCTGTTGCGTGAGGTAACTGCGGAAGAGGTCGGGCCGGGTGATCGTCGCGCGGAAGCTGCCGGGCGCGGAGACATGGCCGAAGCTGAGCCGCGTGTCCACCTGCGCGAAGGTGGAGGTCTTGAACAGTACTTCGGGGTAGAAGGCGCGGATGCGGCCTTGCGGTGCGCCGTCGGACATGGCGGTGGTGAAATGGGCGCAGAGGAACTCGGTCGCCTGGGTGTAGAGCTCTTCCAGCCGCGCGACGGCGGCCTTGGCGTCCATGAATTCTTCGGCGGCGGGGGCGTTGGGGGTCAGGAGATCGGTCATGAGAGAGGTTCCACCACGGGAATGAAGTCGAATGTGCGTACGTCGACGAGGCCGAGATCGGAGATCCGCAGCTCGGGGATGACCACGAGGGCGAGCAGGGAGTGCTGCATGTAAGCGTTGTTGAGGGTGCAGCCGCAGGCGCGCATGGCGGCCATCATCTGATCGGCCTTGGCGGCAACCTCCGTGGCGGGCTGGTCGGACATGAGGCCCGCGATGGGCAGCTCCACCAGCGCCAGTTCTTCGCCGTCCCGGAAGATCACGATGCCGCCGCCGACCTCGCCCAGTCGGTTCGCGGCCATTGCCATGTGATCGGCGTCGGTTCCCACGACGATCATGTGGTGACTGTCGTGCGCGACGGTCGACGCCATCGCCATGGGGCCTTCGTAGCCGAAGCCCGAGACGAAGGCGTTGGTGACCTGCCCGGTCGCGCGGTGGCGTTCGACCAGTGCGATCTGGGCCACATCGCCCGTGGCCTGCACGCGGCCTTCGGTGACCGGCAGTTCGAATTGCAGCGCCTTGGTGGGGGCCTGGTTCTCCACCACGCCGATGACGTTGGCGCGCACGGCGTTGGCGCCACTGGGCGCGGGGATGGTGAAATCGTCGGCTTCCAGTGTCTTTCCCAGATGTACGGTCTGGCGGGCGGGCGCGGGCCAATTGTAATGCGGGCAGTCGACAAGGCAGGTACCATTCTCGGCGACGATCTGGCCGCGCGCGATCACGGTCTCGATGGGCAGGGTCGCGAGGTCCGAGGTCAGGATCACATCGGCGCGCCGGCCCGGGGTGAGCGAGCCGATTTCGCGCTCCAGCCCGAAATGCGTCGCCGTATTGACCGTGGCCATCTGCAGCGCCACCAACGGGTCGCAGCCGCAGTCGATGGCGTGACGTACCACCCGGTTCATATGCCCGTCGTTGACCAGCGTGCCGGAGTGGCAATCGTCCGTACACAGGATCATGTTGCGCGGATCGAGTCCCTTTTCGGTCACCGCGGTGATCTGGCTTTCCACATCATACCACGCCGAGCCCAGCCGGATCATCGATCGCATCCCCTGCCGCATGCGCGCAATGGCGTCCGCCTCGCAGGTGCCTTCGTGATCGTCCGCCGGGCCGCCCGCCACATAGCCCGCGAAGGCCGGGCCCAGATCGGGCGAGGCATAGTGCCCACCGACCGTCTTGCCTGCGCGTTGCGTGGCGGCCATCTCGGCCAGCATCTTGGGGTCGGCGTTGGAGACACCGGGGAAGTTCATCATCTCACCCAAGCCGATGATGCCGGGCCAGGTCATCGCCTCGGCCACATCCTCGGGGGTGATCTCGTAGCCGGTGGTCTCCATCCCCGGCGCGGAGGGCGCGCAGGAGGGCATCTGGGTGAAGATGTTCACCGGCTGCATCAGCGCCTCGTCGTGCATCATGCGCACGCCGTCGAGGCCCAGCACATTGGCGATCTCGTGGGGGTCGGTGAACATCGACGTGGTGCCATGGGGGATGACGGCACGGGCAAATTCCGCCGGGGTGAGCATGCCGCTCTCGATGTGCATATGCCCGTCGCAGAGGCCGGGGATCATGTAGCGGCCCCTGGCCTCGATGATCTGCGTGTCCGGCCCGATGCAATGCGCCGCATCCGGCACCACGCTGGCGATGCGGCCCGCGACGATGGCGATGTCGTAGCCATCGAGGATTTCGCGGGTATGGACATTGACCCATTTGCCTGCACGAATGACCGTATCGGCAGCGCTGCGCCCGGTCGCCACGGCGATGAGCTGCGGAGCGGTGTCGGGCCATGAGGGGAAGGGTGTCTGCGTCATGTCCCTAGGTGCCATGGGATTTTGGGATGTTCAAGCGGGGAGCGGCGCTCATGGACTATGAAACCGTATCAGCGGAGGATTTCGGCAAAAGCCTGCGTGGGATCGGGCTGAACCTGCTGGTGCGTGACGTGCGCGTGACGGCGGCGTTTCTGGAGCGCGTGTTCGAGATGGGGGTGCATCGGCTCAGCGAAGACTTCGCGATCCTCGCCTATGGGGAGGAGGTGTTTCAGCTGCACAGCGATGCGACCTATGGGGCGAATCCTGTGTTGGGGTTACTGCCTGAGACCCCGCCGCGTGGGGCGGGCATCGAGATCCGGCTTTATGACACCGACCCGGAGGCCGCCGTGGCGCGGGCGGAGGCGGCAGGCGCGATGATCCTGCAGGCGCCCACCGACAAGCCGCACGGGCTGCGCGAGGCTTATATCCTGTGTGATAACGGCTATGCCTGGGTGCCGAGCCGACCGCTGGAATAGGGGCCGCTGTCGCATTTTGGCTAGCCAGTCGGTTTCAGGCGTGATTCAGTTTGAGCATAGCCCATCGCGGAGGACCCCATGCTCAAAACTCAAACGCGTCCCAACATGGACCATTGGCAGGAGCGTGTGGATCTGGCCGCGGCTTTCCGCTGGACCGTGCGGCTGAACATGCATGAGGCGGTGGCAAACCACTTCAGCCTCGCGATCAACGACAACGGCACGCAGTTCCTGATGAACCCCAACCAGATGCATTTTGCGCGCATCCGGGCGTCGGATCTGATCATCGTCGATGCCAATGATCCTGCGAGCATGGAGGGGCCGGATGCGCCGGATCCGACGGCCTGGGGGCTGCACGGCGGGCTGCACCGGCACTGCCCGCGCGCGCGCTGTGCGATGCATGTCCATTCGCCCTATGCCACGGCGCTGGCGGCTTTGGCGGACAGCCGTCTGCCGCCGGTGGATCAAAACGCCTGCACCTTCTTCAACCGGGTCGTGATTGACGAGGACTACGGCGGGCTGGCCTTCGAGGATGAGGGGGAGCGTTGCGCGCAGCTCTTCGATGATCCGATGAAGAAAGTCATGGTCATGGGCAACCATGGGGTCATGGTGATCGGTGAGACGGTCGCGGAGACCTTTAACCGGCTCTACTACTTCGAGCGGGCCTGCATGACCTATATTCTCGCGCTGCAGACGGGCCGGCCTCTGCGCGTGCTGTCGGATGGGGTGGCGGAGAAAACGGCGCAGGAGCTGGAGAGCTACCCGGAGCAGGATGCGCGGCATCTGGCGGAGTTGAAAGCGATCCTTGATGAGGAAGGCAGCAGCTATGCGAGCTGAGGTCTGGAGGGCGCCGGTCGACGACGCGAAGCGCTGGACCAGCACACGTCGGCTGACGCCGCGACGCTAAACTTGTCCTTTTCGCCGTTTTGCGACGCCTTATTCACAGGTTTTCGTGCGATCCGCGCCATCGGCCCAGCTTGGTGGTGGATATGCACAGGACGTCCGGAATGGCGTGCAACTGTGTAGATGCTTGTCCTTTGAGGACTCCCGTGAGGATATGTTCATGGTCAGATATGGGCTTACTGATGAAAATCTGATGATTGCGGAGACTGTCCGTAGTTTTGTCGAAAAAGAGATCTATCCGCATGAAGAGCTGGTCGAGCGGACCGGTGACGTGCCTGTCGATCTCGCGCAGGACATCAAGCGCAAGACATTGGATCTGGGGTTTTACGCCTGCAATTTCCCACAAAGCGTGGGCTGCGCGGGGCTGAACCATCTGGAATTTGCGTTGGTGGAGCGCGAGTTGGGCCGCGGGTCCATGGCGCTGACGCATTTCTTCGGGCGCCCGCAGAACATCCTGATGGCCTGCGCGGGCGATCAGGTGGAGCGGTACCTGATGCCAGCCGTCCGGGGCGAGAAGATGGATGCGCTTGCCATGACGGAGCCGGGGGCTGGCTCGGACGTGCGCGGGATGAAATGCGCGGCCGTGCGGGACGGCGGTGACTGGGTGGTGAACGGGACCAAGCACTTCATCTCTGGCGCGGAGCACGCGGATTTCATTATCGTTTTCATCGCGACCGGAGAGGACCAGACCGACAAGGGACCGAAAAAGCGGATCACCGCATTCCTCGTCGATCGCGGCACGACCGGTTTCACGATCCGCGACGGGTACAAGTCGGTCAGTCACCGCGGCTACAAGAACATGATCCTGGAGTTCGATGACTGCCGACTTCCCGATGCCCAGGTTCTGGGCAAGGTGGACGGCGGGTTTGAGGTCATGAACACCTGGCTTTACGCCACGCGGATCACGGTCGCGGCGATGTCTGTGGGCCGCGCGCGACGGGTATTCGATTATGCACTGAATTACGCGGCTGAGCGCGAACAATTCGGCCAAAAGATCGGAAAATTTCAAGGGGTCAGTTTCCAGCTGGCCGATATGATCACCGAGATTGACGCCGCGGATCTGCTCACGCTGGCGAGCGCCGACAGGCTGGACCAAGGCCTGCCTGCGAACCGCGAGATCGCCAGTGCCAAGCTCTATGCCTCGGAGATGCTGGCGCGGGTCACCGATGCCGCGATCCAGGTGCACGGGGGGATGGGGCTGATGGATGATTATCCGCTGGAGCGGTTCTGGCGCGATGCCCGGGTGGAGCGGATCTGGGACGGCACCAGCGAGATCCAGCGCCACATCATCAGCCGCGATCTGCTGCGCGCACTGGGCGGGTGACACCGAGTGGCGGGGAAGGATCACATGAGCCGTGATCTGACGCGGCTGTTGTGCCCGCAGTCGGTGGCCGTGGTGGGCGGCGGTGGCTGGTGCGAACAGGCCCTGCGCCAGCTGCGCCGCCTCGGCTTTGAAGGGGAGGTCTGGCGCGTTCATCCCGATCCGACGCCTGTCGAGGGTGTGCCTGCGGTGCCCTCTGTGCGTGATCTGCCAGCAGCACCGGATGCGACTTTCATCGGCGTGAACCGGCATGCGACCGTCGAGGTGGTGGCGGAGTTGTCGCAGAGAGGGGCGGGAGGTGCTGTCTGTTTCGCATCCGGGTTTTCCGAGGCGCAAGGCGAAGATGCGGCGGCAGCGGCCCTTCAGACCGCCTTGACCAATGCTGCGGGGACGATGCCGATCCTCGGCCCGAACTGCTATGGTTTTGTCAATGCGCTGGACGGCGCGCTGCTCTGGCCGGACCAGCATGGGTGCGCGCGCGTGGAGCGTGGCGTGGCCGTTCTGACCCAAAGCTCCAACATCGCGATCAACCTGACCATGCAGCGCCGGGGACTGCCCATGGCCTATGTGGTGACCTGCGGAAACATGGCGCAGATGCGCCAGGCGCAGATCGCCGAGGCGTTGCTGGACGATCCGCGGGTGACGGTGATCGGGCTGCACATCGAGGGCTTTCGCGATGTCGCGGAGTGGGTTGCGCTGGCCTCCAAGGCCTATGAGCGGGGTGTGCCGCTGGTCGCGCTCAAGGTCGGGGTCACCGAGCAGGCACAGCGCACGACGATCTCGCACACCGCATCGCTGGCGGGCAGCGATGCGGGCGCGGAGGCCTTGCTCAACCGGCTTGGGATCGTGCGGGTGCATGATTTGCCGAGCTTTCTCGAAACGTTGAAACTTTTGCACTGCGCCGGGCGCTTGGCGTCAAATGCGCTGTCCTGCGTGAGCTGTTCCGGAGGAGAGGCGAGCCTCGCGGCGGATATGGCCGCGACCTTCGATCTGCGCCTGCCGCCACTGACGGAGGGGCAGAGTGCGGCTCTGGAGCGGGTGCTCGGGCCGATGGTCGCGCTGTCGAATCCGCTGGATTACCACACCTATATCTGGGGCGATGCGGCGAAGATGGCGGCGGCCTGGCGGCCCATGGCGGCGAGGCATATCGGATTGCTTCTGCTGGTGATCGACTATCCGCATACGGATGCCAGCGAATGGGCCAGTGCGACGCAGGCGGCCATTGCGGTGCATCGCGAAAGCCGGCGCCCCGTGGCGGTGGTCGCCACCTTGCCGGAGTTGATGCCGGAGGCGGTGGCGGCCGAGCTTATGGCGGCGGGTGTCATCCCGCTGTGTGGTTTGCGCGAGGCGTTGGCGGCGGCGGAGGCGGCGGCGCGGCCTGCCGCGCCGCCGCCTCCGCCGCCGCTGCCCCCGATCCCGGACGTGGAGACCCGGATGATCGATGAAGCGGCGGCCAAGACGCTTCTGAGCGCGCATGGTCTGAGCACACCGCCGCATGTGGTTTTGGCCGATGCCGCAGCGGAGGCAGCCTCTGATCTGACGGCGCCACTGGTGCTCAAAGGCTTGGGCCTGGCCCATAAATCCGACGCGGGGGCCGTGCGCCTAGGGCTCACGCAGGGGGCGCTGGCCGCGGCGGCGGACGCGATCGGCGCCGAGGCGTATCTGGTCGAGGAGATGGTCGAAGGAGCCGTGGCCGAGCTGCTCGTCAGCGTGTCGCGGGATCCGGCCCATGGGGCGGTACTGACCCTGGGGGCGGGCGGTGTGCTGACCGAGTTGTGGCAGGACACAACCTCTCTCCTCCTGCCTGTCACGAAGGAGGATGTGCGGCCGGCACTGGCGCGGTTGCGCATCTTTCCCTTGCTGGCCGGCTATCGCGGCCAGCCGCCGGCGGATATGGATGCCATTGTGGCCGCGGTCATGGCGCTGCAGGACTGTGTGATTGCGCAGGGTGATGCGATCAGGGAGGTTGAGATCAACCCGTTGATCTGCACACCGACCCGGGCCGTGGCGGTGGATGCGCTGATGCTCGTGGCCCGGGACAGTCAACCAGAGGAGACGTGAATGGAGCCGATCAAGACCAGACGCAAGGGGGCGATCCTTCAGGTGACGCTCGACCGGCCCAAGGCCAATGCGATTGACCTGAAGACCTCGCGGGTGATGGGTGAGGTCTTTGCCGGGTTTCGGGACGATCCCGAGCTGCGGGTCGCGATCCTGACCGGGGCGGGTGAGAAGTTTTTCTGTCCGGGCTGGGACCTCAAGGCCGCGGCGGACGGGGATGCGGTGGATGGGGACTATGGCGTCGGCGGCTTCGGCGGTCTGCAGGAGCTGCGCGGGCTGAACAAGCCGGTGATTGCGGCTGTCAACGGCATCGCCTGTGGCGGCGGGCTGGAACTGGCGTTGAGCGCGGATATGATCCTCGCGGCCGAGCACGCCACCTTCGCGCTGCCCGAGATCCGCTCCGGCACGGTGGCGGATGCGGCTTCGGTCAAGCTGCCCAAACGCATCCCCTATCACATCGCCATGGAGCTGTTGCTCACCGGGCGGTGGTTCGATGTGGAAGAGGCGCACCGCTGGGGGCTGGTAAACGAGATCCTGCCGGCGCAGGCGCTGATGGAGCGGGCCTGGGCGCTGGCCGAACTGCTCGCCTCGGGGCCGCCGCTTGTCTATGCCGCTATCAAGGAGATTGTCCGTGATGCGGAGGACGCCAAGTTTCAGGACAGCATGAACCGGATCACGAAGCGGCAGCTTGAGACGGTGGACCGGCTCTATGCCTCGGACGATCAGCTGGAAGGCGCGCGGGCGTTTGCGGAAAAGCGCGATCCGGTGTGGAAGGGCCGCTAGTCGGGTTTGCCAAGACTGCCTGAGTGCCGCTATGAGAGGCGCAGCCGGGATGAATGTGGTGAGTGAAGATGAAGCTGTTGTTTGTGCACCAGAACATGCCCGGCCAGTACCGCGAGATCGTGCAGTGGTTGCTGGCGACAGGCGATCACGAGATCGCCTTCCTGACCCAGCGCCGCAAGCCGCCGCAGTTCGATGGTCTGCGCACGGTGATCTACAAGCCGCACCACGTGCCCGGCAAGGACGCCTATGGCCTGTCGAGGGTCTGGGAAGAGGCCACGGGCGCCGGGTTCGGAGCGGCCATGGCAGCGCGCAAGCTGGAACGGGACGAAGGCTTCAAACCGGACATCATTGTCGGTCATGTGGGCTGGGGCGAGTTGACCTTCTTCAAGCAGGTCTGGCCGGATGTGCCGATCATCGGGTATTTCGAGTATTACTACAATCGACACGGCGGGCTGGTGGGTTTTGACCCCGAAGAGCCCGTTTCGGATCATGCGCCCTTCCTGATGCAGGCGCGCAACGCGGTGCCGCTGGCCAATATCGAGACGGTTGATCTGGGCCAGTGCCCGACACTATGGCAGCGGGACCGGTTCCCGGCGAGCTTTCATGACAGGATGTATGTCTGTCACGACGGCATCCGCGCGGACAGGCTGGTGCCGGATCCGGAGGCCTCGCTGTCGCTGGGGCGGCTGGACCGTCCGTTGACCCGCGCGGATGAGGTGATCACCTATGTGGCGCGCAATCTGGAGAAGACGCGCGGCTTCCACGTACTGATGCGGGCGCTGCCGCGGATTCTGCGGGAGCGGCCTGAGGCCCGGGTGCTGATCATCGGCGGCAACGAGGTGTCTTATGGCGGCAAGTCGCAGACCCCCGGCGGCCTGCGCGCCGAGATGGAGCGGGAGGTGGGCCAGGACATCGACTGGAGCCGTCTGCATTTTCTGGGGCAGATCCCCTATCGGGAGTTCCAGCGGCTCGTGCAGCTGAGCCGCTGTCATATCTATCTGACGATGCCCTTCGTGCTGTCGTGGTCGCTGATGGAGGCGATGGCGATGCAGGCGACCATTGTGGCGTCTGATGTCCTGCCGGTGCGCGAGGCGATCACCCATGGCGAGACCGGGCTGCTGGTGGATTTCCATGACCCGGAAGCGCTGGCGCACCAAGTCGTCGAGGTGGTCGCGGAGCCCGGTCCCTTTGCGCATCTGGGCCCGGCGGCGCGCGCCCACATCCTGGAGCACCACGATTTTCTCACCCGGTGCCTGCCGGAGCATCTGCGCCGGATCAATGCGCTGGTGCCGGGTGCGCGACAGATCGAGCTGCCGGTTTGAGATCGCCTTGCGCGCGGGCGCCGCGCGGTCCACTTTGAACGCATGAGCAAGACCCTTCTGTCCTTCGGCCATGGGTTCAGCGCCAAGGCCCTCACCCCGCGCCTTCTCCGCAAGGGTTGGCGCGTGATCGGCACCACCCGCAGCGCGGAGAAGGCGGAGGCGGTGGCGGCGAGCGGGGCCGAGCCGCTGGTCTGGCCGGGGGCGGAGATCTCGCATGCGCTGAAGCAGGCGGATGCGCTGCTGATCTCGGCAGGTCCGGGCCCGGAGGGCGACCCGGTCTTGAACGCCCTGCGCGACGAGATCACTGCCGCGGCCCCGCGGTTCGAGTGGGTCGGGTATCTGTCGACCACCGGCGTCTACGGCGATCACGCAGGCGGTTGGGTCGATGAGAGCACCGCGCTCACCCCATCAACCCGGCGCGGGCAGGCGCGGGTCGCGTCGGAAGCCGCGTGGCAGGCCATCCCCGATCTCAAGCTGCATATCTTCCGGCTCGCGGGCATTTACGGACCGGGGCGTGGCCCCTTTGCCAAGGTGCGCAAGGGCACGGCGCGGCGGATCATCAAGCAGGGGCAGGTCTTCTCGCGCATCCATGTGGAGGACATCGCGCAGGTGCTGGAGGCCTCGCTGGCAGCGCCGAACCCGGGGGCCATCTATAACCTGTGCGATGACGACCCCGCCCCGCCGCAGGATGTGATCGCCTATGCAGCGGAGCTTCTGGGCCTGCCCCTGCCGCCCGCGGTGGATTTCGAGACCGCCGAGATGACGCCCATGGCCCGGAGTTTTTACGCTGAAAGCAAGAAAGTGCGGAACGATCGCATCAAAGAGGAGTTAGGTGTGCAACTGCTATATCCCGATTATCGAACCGGGCTGGAGGCTTTGCTGCGTGACGAACGCGATGACCATGACGGGACAGACCTATGAGGACTGGCCCCTGACAACCCTGCTCGACGCGGTGGACCGCGCGGCGGAGGACGACACGGTCGAGTTGCGTGATGTGCTCGCCGAGATCGGAGACCGCACGATCACACCGGTGATCCTCGTTGTCGCGCTCCTGCTCGTCTCGCCCCTTTCGGGTGTGCCGGGTGTTCCGACCATTTGCGCCGCCGTCATCATCATGCTGTCGTTGCAGGGGCTTGCGGGGCGCAGGTTATGGCTGCCGCGCTGGATGATGCGTGCGGAAGTGAAGGGCCACCGGCTGCAGCAGGCGGTCAAGTGGCTGCGCCGGCCCGCGGACTGGATCGACCGGAACTCGCACCCGCGTTTGCAGTACCTGACGCGCGGCCCGATGCGATTGCTGATCCTCGCGCAATGTGCGGTCATCCCGCTTGGCTGGCCCGCGCTGGAGCTGTTGCCTGGTGTTACTTCGCTTGCAGCGGCTACGGTGGGGCTCTTCGCCTTCGGGCTCTTTGCGCGTGACGGATATTTTGTGATTGCAGGCTATATCGGCATGGTCGCCGTCCCGGCGGGTGCGCTGGCGCTGTTGAACGCCGCGGTGCTCTGACCTTTGGGGTAGGCGGTGGCCTGTACTGTTGTCACTCCATCTGTTCTCCAACTGCGACGGCTGAGATTTGTGCCACGCAGCAGATGTCCCGTCCCGCGATGTCAACCCTGACAGGTCCACCAGACGCCCGCTCGAGCCATTGTGGGAGTAGGGAACCCGAGGCTTGCTTTGACTTGCAAAGGGGCCGACGCGATGTTGGTGTGCGACGATCCGGACGGCGCTTTGCACGGTTGGCTGCGTGAAACGCGAGAAACCGACGCGCGGGGATCTCCTCAGCGCGGGATGAGGGTGATGTCGTGATACGGGTCCTGGCGGCATGGACCCCGGATGCGGATGGTCAAAGAGGTGCTGTCGTGTTCGCCTCGATCGCAGTCAGCGTATGACCGATTTCGTCATTTCGGTTGCGGAGGAAAAGCCAAAAATGACACGCAGCGGACCGAGGCGCGTGACGGCGTTTTCCAAGAAGCCTTCCCGCTCATAGAGTGCGCGTGCGCGCGGGTTGGTGTCGATGACGTCCAACCGCACCTTCCGAAGGCCCAGGGACACGGCATGGGCCTCGATCGCCTGCAGAAGCGCTTTGCCGACCCCTTGTCCCCGTGCGTCGGGGTCGACAAAGATACCATCCATGAGCAAGGTGCCGTCCGCGCACTCCCGTTCCAACGTGTGGATCAAGCCTCCGCGCAGGGTAGCGCTGGCCCATCCGTATGTGGCCACAAGATCGCGGAAGCCTCCGCCCACAAGTGCACCCTGAGGCGTCTTGAAGCCCGCCACGCCGAGAAAATCGCCACTTGCAGAAACAGCGCTGATGGCATGACTTGGATCCAGAACGCTTTCGATGAAGCGCACTGCCTTGCGCTCCGGACCCAGCGGATAGCGCAGTTTCCGCGCAAAGGCGCGCCAGTATCCCAGGGCGGCACTGGTCCGGTGTTCGGGCCTCACGCCATTCTCGATGTAAAATGAATGGGTTGGATGGATTGCGCTCACCGACAGAACTCCCTAGGTCAGGATTGAGATGGGCATGTTCCGGGGTGAATGCAATTGAAGCTTTGGTTCACTCTGCTGGCCGCTTTGGTCCTGGTCGCCGTCGCGGGTACCGTTCTTTGGCGTTTGGCGGACCACGATCTGGAGCGCCGGACACATGAGGGCTTTGATTTCCAGTCCTCCGGGCAGACCATCTCGGGAAGCCTGTGGCTTCCGGAGGACGATCCGATTGCGGCCATTGCCCTCGTTCACGGGGACGGGCCGCAGGATCGGACCTCCGCAGGCGGATATGCCCCGATCATCAATGCATTGCTCGACAGGCGTATCGCAGTGGCCTCCTGGGACAAACCCGGCGTTGGGGTGTCGGATGGAAACTGGCTGCATCAGTCCATGGCGGACCGCACGGCCGAAGTTCAGGCCGCTCTGCAGCGTCTGAACCAACGCTTTGATGGAGTTTCCGTCGGCGCTCTGGGCTTTTCGCAGGCCGGTTGGGTCTTGCCGTCTCTCACGCGCGATGACGCGGACTTTCTTGTGTTGGTGGGGGCTGCCGTCTCGTGGCAGGAGCAGGGGGCGTACTACACGCGGGTACGCCTTGCGATGGACGGTGCGAGCGCTGAGGAGATTGAAGGCGCGATTGCCGGGCAGGACGCGGAGGACCAGCGTGTCTTTGGCCCGAACGCTTCGGTAGATGCGGTCCCGGACGGCATGTCGACCGATCGCTGGCGATTTATCCGACAGAACCGGGACGCGGATGCGCGGGAGGCGCTTGCCGGGCTCGATCTTCCCTTGCTTGCCCTTTGGGGCGAGAAGGATCTGAACGTCGATGCGGCACGCGACGTGGCGATCTACCGAGGTATCTTGTCCGAAAGGGAGGCGCCCACGCAGATCGTCGTTTGGCCGGATGCCACACATGGTCTTCTCAAGGCGTCCGCCTATAACTGGCAGTTGACCGGCGACTGGTCCGCATTTGCGGTCATCAGGTTTCTGGCGGAAGGTCGTTATGCCTATGCGCCGGGCGCGTTGGATAGGATTGCCGACTGGGTGGCGCAGACCGGCGACAGCGACAGCTGAGCGCCGCCGCTTGGGTGATGTGGGCTCATGGCCGACTTTGGGTGCCGCGCAACCGGGCGTTGGGGCCGACCGACACCCAAGCGCCGATAACCGGGTCTGCCAAAAACGACTCAAGGATCACCGACGGCTCCGATCAGCCCGGGCTGAGCGTGCCCGCGCGTCGCTGGGCCGGGATATGTTGTTCCGGGACCTCGGATTGCGCCAGACTGATCAGGTCCTTGTCTGGAGACATGCGCCCGTCGATGACAGGGATGGCGCAGTGGAACAGGACCCTCGCGGCACCCAATCGCACAGGAAGCGGCTTTTCACACCGGTCTTTCGCGGGCATAGTCACACCAATGGCATAAAATAGCCGAAACACAGGGAGTTACACATGAAGACCATTCGACTTCTCGCCGGTGCCGCCATAGCGCTGGCTGTTGCCGCCACATCGGCCAGTGCCGAGACCCGCGTAACCTATAAATCCGCCAAATCCACGTCGTCCTACTACCAGATGGGGGTCCAGATCGCGGAAGCGATGAAGGCGGGCTCGGATATCATCGTGACCGTCGAGGAAAGCCAGGGCTCCGTTCAAAACGTGATGGAGGTCAAGGCCCGGGGTGGGGATTATGTGTTCACGACGCCTCCTGCGCTGGTGCGGCTGGCAAAGGGCGGCAAGGCGATGTTTGAAGGCAAGGGCGACCCGGCCTTCGACGAGATCCGCGCGCTGTTTCCCATTCCGTCCTTGACGATGCACTTTGTCACCCGCGCGGATGCTGACATCAACGGCTTCGCGGATCTCGAGGGCAAAACGGTCCTGCTGGGCAAAGGCTCCTTCGGGGCGCGTGAAGGGGAGAAATATCTGCAGCTTTTCGGTCTGGACGGCAAGGTGACGCTTGCGGAAGTCGAGCTCTCCAACGCCGTACCGGCCCTGAAGAACGGCCAGATTGATGCCTTTGTGACAGCTGGATCCTACCCCGCGCCAAATGTCATCGAGGCGGCGGCGTCAACGGGTGTAAACGTCCTGTCGTTGAGCGAGGATCAGATTGCCCAGACCAAGCGCGCACGCCTTGTGATCCCCGCAGGCACATATGCCGGACAAGAGAAGGACATCGTCACGACCTCTCTGCCCGTGGTCGCCTACACCACCACGAAAATGGATGACGAGACCGCCTATCAGCTCACAAAGACGTTCTGGGAGGGCAAAGCCGCCATGGGCGCGGCCGCACCTTGGTGGAACGGTGTCGATGAGGGCCTGATGGGCAATATCGAAGGCAAGATCCACCCCGGTGCGATCCGCTATTACGAGGAAGCCGGAATGGCGCTGACCGACGCGCAGATGTAGGCTCCAAGCGAACGGCACGGGCCGGGCCAGGCTGCCCGGCCTTTTTTGTGGGATCACGTGATGCTGGATGATGACCTGCCCATCCGTTGGAAACCGGTTTGGTTGCTTCTGGCGGCTGTTTTGGTGGCCTATCATATTGGTCTGATCTTCTGGGGCCTGGTGCCCAACCTCGTATCACGCCCCCTGCACATGGCGCTGATCCTGCCCTGGATCTTCATATTCGCGGCCCGGGACCGTGGCCAGCGTCTCTCCGGCACCCTGTTCGCGGGCCTTGGCGTTGCGGCCTCCGTTTGGGTTGCCTGGAACCACGATGCTTTGGGAGATCAATACGGGTTTCTGGAGACCAATTTCCAGATCGGTGTCGCCATCGTGCTGCTCACCTGCGTCTTGGAGGCGGCCCGGCGCGCCATCGGATGGCCCTTGCCTCTAGTGGCAGCGCTCGCGCTTGCCTACGCGCTTTTGGGTCAGAACATTCCCGGCGAGTTCGGCCATTCCGGCACGCCGCTGAAGAGCTTTCTGGGCACAATGACAATCGCCGAGGGCGGCATCTGGGGGACGCTCACGGCGGTCTCCGTCGGCGTTGTTTCCATCTTTGTGGTCTTCGGAGCGGTCCTCAATGCGGGCGAGGCGGGGCAAGGGTTCATGAATGTGGCCTCCGCCGCTGCCGGGCGCCTCAAGGGGGGCGCTGCGAAGGTGTCCGTCATCTCCTCGGCGCTCTTCGGTTCGATCTCCGGCTCTGCTTCGGCCAATGTGGCCTCGACGGGTGCGGTCACGCTGCCGGCCATGACCAAGCTGGGATATCCCAAACGACTGGCGGGCGCGGTCGAGGCGGTCGCCTCGTCCGGTGGCCAGATCATGCCACCGCTGATGGGGGCCGGAGCCTTCGTGATGGTGGAGCTCACCGGCGTGCCCTACACGGGCATCATGGCTGCTGCGGCTTTGCCCGCGCTGCTCTACTTTCTTGCGGTCTGGGTCGGCATCAATGCCTATGCCAGCCATACGGAGCTCAAGGGTATTGAGGTCAAGGACCAGCCTGGCCTGAAGGATGTGGCCATCACCTCCGCCTTCTTCCTCGTCCCCTTCGCGGTGCTGCTCTGGGGCATGTTCGGGCTGGGGGTCACGCCGCAATATGCCGCCTGTCTGGCCATTAGTGTGGGAGCAGTGCTGTTGCTCTTCGACCGGACGCTGCGCGTGGATCTTGGCGCGACATGGGCGCGGGTGGAGGCGGCGCTGCTCACGGCGGCACGGCAGGTGGCGCTGATCGCCTCCATCATCCTCTGCGCGTCGATCATCATCGGGGTGCTGTCGATCACCGGCCTCGGGGTCAAGATCACATCATTGATCCTCTCGGGTGCTGGTGGGATGCTCTGGCCCGCGCTCCTGCTCACGGCGCTCGCCTGTTTGATCCTTGGCATGGAGGTGCCGACGACGGCCGCCTATGTGATCTGTGTTTCGGTTGCTGGGCCTGCGCTGATCCAGCTGGGCTTGGAGCCGTTGCAGGCGCATCTCTTCGTCTTCTGGTACGCCCTTTTGTCGACCATCACGCCGCCGGTCTGCGGTGCGGTGTTCATCGCCTCGGGCATGGTGCGCGAGAACTGGCTGCGCGTCGCGGTCACGGCGATGGCGCTTGGCGTGGGCCTGTATGTGATCCCGCTTGGTATGATCGCCAACCCCGATTTGATCCGCCTGGCCGACGATCCTGCCATGTCCATGGTTGCCTTTCTGCGCGTGGCCTTGGGGCTGGGGCTGATATCCTATGGGCTGATCGCGATGCGCGCCGCGCTGAAGACGTTGGCGCTGTGCGCCGTTGGGCTTTGCGTCATTTTCGTTCCGATATAGGGCGCGATTTGCCGGGCTGGCACGAAACGGTCGGTACGGCGCCCGCGGGTCGGTTGCAGTGGCACATCAGCTGAACGTTCGGTGCCTGATCGATCCATGTCTGCTTGGAGCGACGCAATCAAAAGCCGGTCATTCGCTGACCGGCTTTTGCTATCTTCCTGTTCAGCCGCGCTGTGGTGCTTCGACCCCGGACCAGTCCGCAACCATGGGTGGCATCCGCGCTCCCTGCACGTCGATTGCGGCAACTTCGGTGGTCAGCTCAGCCAGTTCACTTTCTGTGAAGGTCACATTCACTGCCCCGGCGTTCTCCAGAAGATGCGGCATCTGAGTTGTGCCCGGGATCGGGACGACTGATGGGCTTTGGGCCATCAGCCAGGCCAAGGCGATCTGACCGGGCGCTGCGGATTTGCGGGCGGCCCATGACTTGACCAACTCCACCAGCGCCATGTTCGCTTCTCGGTGTTCCGCATCCATACGGCTGGTATTCGCCCGGAAATCGCCCGGTGCAAAGCTCGTGCCCATATCGATTGCTCCGGTGAGGAAGCCGTAGCCAAGCGGGCTGAAAGGCACAAAACCGATGCCAAGTTCAGCACAGAGCGCCAGCAGTCCGTTTTCCGGCCCGCGCCAGAGCATCGAGTATTCGTTCTGGACAGCGCTGACCGGCAGCGCGGCATGAGCCCGGCGCAGGGTGTCATGACCCATCTCCGACAGCCCCCAATGCAGCACCTTGCCCTCATCCATCAGCTCCTGCACGGCGCCTGCAACGTCCTCGATCGGCACGTCCGGATCGACGCGGTGCTGATAGAGCAGATCGATGCGGTCCGTGCGCAGACGCTGCAGCGACCCCTCCACCGCCTGCTTGATGTGCGACGGGCGGCTGATCAGACCCGGGGCCCAGACGCCGGTTTCCAGATCGACGTTGAAGCCGAACTTGGTTGCGATCTGGATGCGGTCACGGATCTCGCCAGTGGCCTCGCCCAGGATCCGCTCGCTTTCGTGCGGACCGTACACCTCTGCGGTGTCATAGAAGGTCACACCCTCGTCAAATGCCGTCCGGATGATGCGGTGCATTTCCGTCCGGTTGGGGATGGTCGTGTGGAAGGTGCGGCTATGGTTCTGAACGCCAAGGCCGATGGCCGAGACCTCCAGAGCGCCCAGCATGCGCCGATCGGGTGCGTGCGCCTGTCCAGCGGCTGAGGTGGAAGACTGGGCGGCGGCGCGGCTGGTGGCCATGCCCCCGAGCACCATGGCAGCGGCCCCTGCGGTCAGAAGAGAACGGCGGGTTTGATCAATGCGATGTGTCATGGAATGTCCTTTGCAAACAAGGTTCGAAATGTGGGGTCGGTGTCAGCTGCCCGGCGTATCGCGCACAAATGAATTGCCGCGCTCCGCCGTTGCAGTGAAGGTCATGGCGTCGATCTTCCAGCCTTCGCCGGTCTCGACAAAGCTGTGAAGATAGGTGCCCCAGACCTCCCAAAGCGCTTCGCCGCCGTTTTCGGGCAGGGCGCCGCGTTGCAGCTGGTTCCAGGCGTAGCCATGTGAGAGCAGCGTGGCGCTGCCATCTTCCTCGAAGATCACCCGGTGATTGCCGCGCAGGTGAAAGGACGTTTTCTCCTCGGTCAGGTTGGAGGACCAGCCGGAGATCAGCGCATCCGCAGGAATCGTCGCGGGCTCGCCGCCCACCAGCGAGGTGAAGTCGACCTCAATCGTCTCGATGAAGAAAGACCGGGCCAGCGTCCAGTCCTTGGCATCCACGGCCGCATCGAGAGCGTCGGCGATCCGCACCATTTCCGCTTGATCCACAAGGGTTTCCGCGGTGATCGGAGTTCCGGAAAAGGCTCTGGTCTCGGCCTGAAGCGGGGGCACCGTGGCCAGCAGCGTTGCGATGATGGGAGCGGTGATCGTGCGGGTCATGATAAGTCTCCATCGTTTTGGTGATGGGACATATCTGGTGTCGTCAAAGCATAAATAAAAATTTCAACTGGGTATATTTTTGATGCCTAATCGGTATCTATCGATCTGACGATGTCTTCCAGCCGCCGCGCCAGCGGACCGGACCGCTTGCCCGTCAAAAACAGGAACTCGATGGGCACCGACAGGCCCTGAACCTTGCGAAACTGCACTTGGTGTGGCGGGCGATACATGTTCGCCGAGTTGACAAAGGCACAGCCGACACCTGCGGCCACAAGGCTCAGTATCGTTGTTTCGGTCTCGGCCTCCTGCACGATGAGAGGATCAAGGCCGATGCCCTCGAGCGCGGCGAACAGCGTGTCGTAGTAGGCGGGGGCCACGACACGGGGAAAGGCCACCAGCGGCAGCCCATCGATATCCTCGAGCGAGAGGGCTTCATCTGTGTCAAACTCCAGATCCACAGATGCGGCGAGCATCACATCATCAACCCGTAACGGCACGATGCGCACCGCGTCGGCCACCAGATTGTCCTGCCGGTACACGAAGGCGGCATCCAGATCCCCCGCCATCACCGCGTCGATCTGCTGGACCGATCCCATTGGGATGATCTCCATCCGGACATTTGGGTGCGCGCGTGCAAACCGGCTGAGCGCTCGTGGCAGGTGGCCCGCCCAGGAGGCGCTTTCCAGTAGGCCGATACGCAGGTGGCCTGCCTCGCCCCTGTCGATCCGGCGCGCCTCCTGAACGGCGTCCTCCGAGGCGGCCAACACGGCGCGCGCGCGGGCGGCGAAGGCCCGGCCGGCCTCTGTCAGAACCACACGACGCCCCTCGCGCACGAGCAGATTGACGCCCAACTCCGTCTCCAGATCGCGGATCTGACGCGACACGGCGGGCTGCGCGATATTCAGTCGATCAGCGGCATGGCTGATCCCGCCATGATCGGCAACGGCAACGAAATATCGCAAATGTCGAAGCTCCATACCATATGCCTGGAGGTTATTAAAATTAATCAGAATTAGCATTTTTTAGTATCGGTCTCAATGCGCAGCTTCAGGGGATGAGGACAAACGCGCAGTCACATGCCGGTGTCGGTTCCATCGGAACGGTTGGCGTCCTGGGCTGGTCAGGCGATACCGTCGCTGTCAGGCACCGAAGCGACGCTGGACACACGCCCGAAACTCTGGCGCTCCTCGGGCCTATTCTCTTCGCGGAGAAGATCTCCCCGCGAGACGGGGCTGTGGCTATGGGTGCGGCACCATGATGGCCTGCGCATCGAGCACCATGCGTTGCCATCCCGAAAGCAGATTTGCAGGCTGGACGCTTGTCGGGGGCGTATCCGGCCACCCATCGCGATGACGCCACGACCGTGGTGCCTACGTCACCGCGGCTCTGCTGTGCGACGGCTACCGGGCTTTTCCATGGATCACCACACTCGCGCGCGACAAGGCGGACGATTTGCCATCTGTGGGAATGATGACGAAATGCGGTCTCGCCGCCAGGAGGGATAAAGTGACTATCGCAGTCAGCCTGACAGGGAGATATACCACTCGCGGAAGACTGAGGCGCACCAAGCCGATCAGAACCCGGCGCACGCATACAAGAGGTCCAGGGTGCAACAGGAACAGTTGGGAAAACTGCTCAGGATTGGTGGGGCGGCGGCCACCGTCGGCGTCGTTGCCTGCGTGCATGCTGCCGCGGATTTGATGCCGCTCGGGCAGATCATGGCAATGCGTGCCGCAATTTCCGGTGTGTTGATCTTGATCTACGGGCTGTTGGTCACGCAGAAGGCCGGTCTGTGGCCCAACCGCTGGAGGCCGCATCTGGTTCGTGGAGCGCTCGCCTGCCTGGCGATGCTTCTGAGCTATGTTGCGTTCGCGCGTCTCCCGGTGGCGCAGGCGCAAACGCTCATGTTTCTGGCGCCGCTGATCGCTGTGCCTCTGGCCACGGTCCAGCTGGGTGAGACCTTGTCCAAAGCGGCCCTGATCGGCCTCGGTTTTGGCTTTGTGGGAACACTGTTCATTCTCGGTGTCTCCGCTGACCTCGGGCCCCACGCGATGTGGGGCGCAGTTTGTGGGATCGCTGCCGCAGTCCTTGTGGCGACCATACAGATTACCATCCGCGCGATGATGGCGACAGAAACGGCAATCTCAACCGCGCTGTCTTTCACACTGATCGTGGCGGTCGTGAGCACCGCGAGTGTTCTTTTTGGCGATTGGATCTGGCCTCAGGGAGAGGCCTTGTGGATTTTGCTGTCAGCTGGGGTCTTCGGCGCGCTCAACCTGGTGCTTTTCGCAGAAAGTCTGGCGCGCGCGCCTGTCTCGACGCTCGCACCATTAGACTACACCGGGCTGATCTGGGCTCTCTTGGCGGACTGGCTCATCTTTGCGGTTCAGCCAGGCGGTCTCAGCCTCGTCGGGAGCGTTCTCGTGACAGTGGGTGCGCTGATCGTCGTGTTGCAGCGGAAGACATCGTCTGCGTCTGCCTAAGCCCTGACCATTTGTCGGAACACGCTGGCTCGTCCCGTGAGCGGCTGCATGCGCCGCGCAGACGGGCTGGGTGCGGCTAGATCTGACGGCCGCTGACATGACCTCGCTGTGCCGGAGATATTGCCAAGGTGATTTCGCCGCGCCGCCGGAAAGGAGCCATGATCTGAGCTCAGGATATGCGGGTGGAGTGACCGCCCATTGCCCCGATTCCAATACCCGGTACAGCACATTTGCGACGCCGTTGATTGATCGCCATGGGCCGTCGTTAGGGGTGGCAACGCGGCATTGTTCCATCGCAAGGTCGAGCGTATCGGGAGCCCTAATTGCGACCCGCGACACTGCTTTGGTATCTGTCGAGCTCCTTGATCAACGCCTGACCATTTGGCACGCCCGCGCGCGCGGAGAACTCCTCCCATACCGCGCCGAACGGCATGTCCTTGATCTCTTCGGTGACGGCAAGACGTGTCGTGAAATCGAGATTGTCCTCCGCCGATTTCAACTGCTCGAGCGGGAGCAGCAACGCGCGCAGTAGGGCCTTTTGCATATTGCGCGTGCCGATGACCCAGGCCGCGGTCCGGCTGATCGTGGCATCGAAAAAGTCCAGCCCGATGCGGGTGCGGCCCAATAGCTCTGCGCTGACAAGCTCCTGTGCCATCTGCAGAATGTCGTCGTTCAACAGGATCACATGATCGCTGTCCCACCGCATCGGGCGCGAGACATGTAGCAGGATTTCATCCAGCGACAGGGCGACCGAGCTGAGCTTGTCTGCAATATTCTCAGTTGGGTGGAAGTGGCCCATGTCGAGGCACAGAAGTGTGCCCTTGCGGATCGCATAGCCCATGTAGAATTCATGGCTGCCCACGGTGCAGGCCTCGACACCAATCCCGAAGAGCTTGCTTTCGACGGCGTCCAGCATTTGCGCCTTGTCTTGGGGATTTGCCAGCATGGCATCGAGCGACGCCTCCAGCCTCGCGCGGGCCGACATGCGGTCGATGGGTGTGTCCTTGTAGCCGTCGGGCACCCAGATGTTATTGACACAAGGTGAATCCAGCGCCGCACCCATCTTGGCCGCGATGTCACGCGAGCGGCGTCCATGTTCGACCCAGAAGTCGCGAATGCCCCGGTCCGGATGGCTGAGTGTCAGATTGTCGTCGGCCTTGGGGTGGGCGAAGAAGGTTGGGTTGAAGTCCAGCCCGATCCCTTGATCCTTCGCCCAATCGACCCAGGGTGCGAAGTGCTGAAACTCGATTTCGTCGCGATCGGGCGTTGCCTCGGTGTCCAGATACATCGCGTGCAGGTTCAGACGGTGCTTGCCGGGGATCATCGAATAGGCAAAGTCCAGATCGGCGCGGAGTTCATCCGGAGTGCGGGCGCGGCCGGGATGGTTTCCGGTCGCCTGTATGCCACCGCCGGACGCGCCAGATGTTTCCTCAAATCCGACGACATCATCCCCCTGCCAACAGTGCATTGAGATCGGGAGGGTTTTCAAACGCTCCAATGCGGCCTCGGTGTCGACACCCCAGTCGGCGAAGGCGGCTTTCGCTGAATCGTAGCTCATGGCGGTTCCCTATCGGGTGAAGGCTTGGACGTTGCCGGCATCCACGTTGAGGATGTTTCCGGTGGATTTGGCCGAGGTCTGGGCAGCGAAGAAATAGCAGGCTTCCGCGATGTCTTCGGGAAAGACGGACCGCTTGAGCATGGACCGCTGGCGATACATTTCCTCAAGTCCGTCCTTGTCGGTGCCATAGGTGCCCGCGCGCTGCTCCAGCCAGTCTCCTTCCCAGATCTTCGATCCGCGCAGGACCGCGTCCGGGTTGACGACATTGACGCGGATACCGGCCTCGGCGCCTTCCAAGGCAAGGCAACGGGCGAGGTGAATTTCGGATGCCTTGGCCGTGCAATATGCGGCGGCGTTCGGCGAGGCAGCGAGGCCGTTCTTCGACGCGACGAAGACAACCGAGCCGCCCATGTCCTGCACCCGCATCAGCTTGAAGGCCTCGCGGCTCACCAAGAAATACCCGGTGGACAGGATGTCCATGTTCTTGTTCCAAAGCGCCAGCGAGGTGTCCTCGATCGGTGCAGAGGACGCAATACCGGCATTGGACACCAGAATATCGACCCCGCCGAACTCTACCGACGCCATTGCAAAGGCCGCGGCAACGGCGTCTTCGCTTGTCACATTCATGACGACGCTGCGCACCGCGTCCTTGCCGAAACGGTCGGACAGGGTGTTCTCTGTCGAGACCAAACCGTCTGCGTTGATATCCGCCAATACGACACAAGCGCCTTCTTGCAAGTAGCGCTCGGCGGTCGCCGCACCGATGCCGCCCGCGCCGCCGGTCACAAGGGCCACGCGACCAGCCAGCGATTTGGGTTTCGGCATACGTTGCAACTTGGCCTCTTCGAGCAACCAGTACTCGATATCGAAGGCCTCCTGTTCCGGCAGACCTTGGTATTCGCTCACCGCTGAAGCCCCGCGCATGACGTTGATGGCATTGACATAGAATTCGCCCGAAATCCGTGCGGTCGCCTTGTCCTTGGCAAAGGTGATCATGCCGACACCGGGCACGAGGTAGACAACGGCGTTCGGGTCGCGCAGGGCAGGGCTGTCGTCACGCTTGCAGCGGTCGTAGTAAGCTGCGTAGTCCTGTCGATAGGCCTCGATCTGGTCCGGCAGACCCGAGAGAACGGCGTCGATATTGCCTGTGGCAGGATCGAACGGCACCACCAGCGGGCGGATCTTCGTCCGCAGGAAGTGATCCGGGCAAGAGGTTCCCAAGGCGGCGAGCGCCTCCATGTCCTTGGCGTTGACGAATTCGAGCACAGCGTCGCTATCGTTGAAATGGCCGATCATATGGTGATTGCCCGACACGACCCCCCGGATCGCCGGCATGATCCGTGCGGCGATGGCTTCGCGCTCCTTGGGCGGCAGGCTGTGGTGGAGGAGACCGCCAAACGCAGCGACGCCTTTGCTGCGCTCCTCCATCCATTTTGTGGCGACGTTGATGACGTCAATCGTCTGCTCGTAGCAGTCCTTTGCCGTGTCGGCCCAGGTGAACAGCCCATGGCTTTCCAGAACCACGCCGTCGGCGTCCGGATTTTCCAGGCAGAACGTCTCAAGCCACATCCCAAGTTCGTAGCCCGGCTTTTTCCAGGGCAACCAGCCGATGCGGGCGCCGAAGATCTCCTGCGTCAGCTCTCTCGAATTCCTCGAGGCTGCAATGGCGATGATGGCATCGGCGTGAACATGATCCACGTGCGTGCGGGGGACGTAGGCGTGCAGCGGGGTGTCAATCGAGGTCGCGCGCGGGTTCAGGTTGAAGGTGCAATGCGGCAGGTAGCCCACCATCTCATCTTCGAAATCCACGCCACGATAGAGCGGTTTCAGCGCGCGCAGCTTGTCCATATAGAGCGTGGCGAACCCGTCCATGTTCATCGAGCCGATATCGCCGCCGGAGCCCTTGACCCAAAGCACTTCGACCTCTTCGCCGGTCAAAGGATCGGTCTCCATCACTTTGGCGGAGGTGTTGCCGCCGCCGTAATTGGTGACGCGCTTGTCCGAGCCCAGAATGTTCGAGCGATAGCACAGAAGTTCCGATTCGCTTTTTCCTTCTGCGGACCCGTCATCCCAGCGGCTTTCCAGAAGGTAATTTTCCAAAGATTTCAACATGTTTCCTCCTGGCTGGCGCAGCGCATCCGTCATCGCAATTGAGAAGAAGCCTGAGCCGAGAGGGGGTGGCTTGTCAATCAGTTTCAATCAAATTCAATCATGCTGCGGCGCAGAATGATTGATAATGAGTGTTTATGATTGACAGATGATGCGAATCTCGACAGCGTAAGACGCCAAGGGAGGCCGAAATGCACGAGAAAGAGCGCCATACGATTATCTTGTCCGCAGTTGAGGATCGCCCTGTGGTCACGGTTGTCGAGCTCTGCAATCTGACCGGCGCGTCCGAGGCCACCATCCGGCGCGACATCGCAACACTGGATCACGATGGGCAGTTGCGGCGCGTGCGCGGTGGCGCCGAGGCGCTCAGCCCGCCGCAGTTTGTGGGCCTTGCCGGACGCCCTTTCTCTGTCAACGAGACCATGCGGATCGAGGACAAACAGTCCATCGCTGCTGCTGCTGTCGAGCTGTGCGAAGATGGTGATGCGATCATCATCAATGGCGGCACGACAACCTTCCAGATGGTTCACCCTCTGGCCAGCCGCCGGCTGCAGGTGTTCACCAACTCGTTCCCGATTGCGGAACATCTTCTCAAGCATTCCAAGAACACGATCATGCTGTCGGGCGGTACTATCTACCGCGAACAAAATATAATTCTGTCGCCGTTTGACAATGACGTGACACGCAACTTCTGCGCCCGCCGCATGTTCATGGGGGCGCAGGGGCTTGGCCCGTTGGGTCTCATGGAGGCGGACCCGCTGCTGATCCAGGCAGAACAGAAGCTCATCGGCCAGGCGGATGAGCTCGTCGTCCTGGCGGACAGCACGAAGTTCGAACAACGTTCGAGCCTTGTTCTGTGCCCATTGAACCGCATCACAACCGTCATCACCGATGACCAGATTTCAGACAAGGCCGCCGCCATGCTTGAGGCCGCTGAAGTGACGCTGATCGTCACCCAATCGGGGGGTGTTCAGAGAAACGTGGCCTCGTAAGGGCCAGAAACGCGAACGTATTTTCCAGGGAGGATCCAATGAAACGTCGCACTTTTACCAACCTCACCGTCGGCCTCGGCTTGGCTGCCAGCCTGTTCGGCACGACTGCAATGGCACAGGACAACATGCGCATCGCCCTTGTCGTAAAGGCGCTTGGCATTGGTTTCTTCGAGGCGGCTGCGGAAGGGGCAGAAGAGGCCGCTGAGGAGTTGGGTGGTGTCGAGATCATCTACACCGGCCCGACCGATACGACTGCCGAAGGCCAGATCGAAGTCATCAACTCGCTGATCGCACAGGGCGTCGACGCCATAGCCGTTTCAGCGAATGACACCGATGCGCTTGTGCCGACCCTGAAGAAGGCCATGCAACGCGGCATCACGGTCATCAGCTGGGATTCCGGCGTGGCTGAAGATGGCCGCCAAATGCACCTCAACCCGTCTTCCAACGCGCTCATCGGCAACATGATCATCAAACTTGCCGCGGATCATCTGCCCGATGGGGGCGACGTTGCTGTCCTGTCGGCGACCACGACCTCGACCAACCAGAACGTCTGGATCGAGGAAATGAACAAGGTGATGGGCGACTATCCCGACATCAATTTGGTGACGACGGTCTACGGTGATGATCTCGCGGACAAATCCTATCGCGAAGCCACCGGGCTGATGCAGTCCTACCCGGATCTCGATGCAATCATCGCGCCGACCTCTGTCGGTATCGTTGCCGCGGCCCAGGCGGTTGTTGACGCGGGCAAGGTGGGTGAGGTCAACGTGACCGGTCTCGGTCTTCCCTCCGAGATGGCGGGTGCCATCGAAAGCGGAGCATCGAAGTCCTTCGCCATCTGGAACCCGATTGATCTGGGCTACTCGGCGGCGATGATCGCCCACGCATTGGCCTCGGGCGCTGCGACCGCCGAACCGGGTGCCGAAATCTCGATTGGCCGCGTGGGCACGATCACGCTGGACGACACGAATTCTGCCGCAATGGCGGACCCGTTTGTCTATGACGCGTCCAACATCGACCAGTTCAAGTCGATCTTCTGAGCGATGCGCCTTCTGTCCTGCGCGGCCATCCGTGCCGCGCGGGGTGAGACCCTTCCAGTGAACCGAGGCACCCGATGCTGAACCAGACGGATATGGCGACGATCTCCGACGGCCTCGTCGAGGATGTCGCGATCCTGGCATTGGAACGGATTACGAAGACCTTTCCCGGCGTCAAGGCCCTGTCCGACGTGTCACTGCGCCTGATCCCCGGCAAGGTCACCGCGCTGATCGGGGAAAACGGTGCAGGCAAGTCCACGGTCGTGAAGATCCTCACCGGCATCTACCAGCCAGACGGGGGGTCACTCCGTGTGGATGGTCAGCCGACCCGCTTTCCAGTTCCTCAGGCCGCATCGCGCAGCGGCGTCACGGCAATTCATCAGGAAACGGTCCTGTTCGACGAATTGTCAGTGGCCGAGAATATCTTTCTGGGTCACGCGCCGCGCGGTGCGTTCGGGTTGATCGACCTGAAGCAGATGGCCGAAAAGGCCCGGGAAATCCTCGACAGTATCGGTGCAAAGATTGATCCAGAGCACAAGCTCAAGGACCTCGGTATCGCCAACAAGCACCTCGTTGCCATAGCGCGGGCCCTGTCCATCGACGCGCGCGTGGTCATCATGGACGAGCCGACCGCCGCCCTGTCGCACAAGGAGATCGAAGAGCTTTTCGAGCTTGTCGAAAAGCTGAAGGCGCAAGGCAAGGCGATCCTGTTCATCAGCCACAAGTTCGACGAGATCTTTCGCATCGCCGACAACTACACGGTCTTTCGCGATGGCCAGTTGATCGGCGACGGCTCTATTGCGGATGTGAGCGAGCCCGAGTTGGTGAAAATGATGGTGGGCCGCGACGTCAGCCAGATCTTCCCCGAGCGGACCTCGAACCCCGGCGATACCGTTCTGAAGGTCTCGGGGTATTCCCATCCGACCGAATTCGAAGACATCGGTTTCACCCTGCGCAAGGGAGAAATCCTTGGGTTCTATGGCCTGGTCGGCGCGGGCCGGTCGGAATTCATGCAAGCGTTGTTCGGCATAACGCGCCCCTCTGCCGGAACCGTCGAAATCGACGCCACGCCGGTGCACATCAAATCGCCCGCGGACGCGGTCGATCACGGCATCGTTTACGTACCTGAGGATCGCGGCAAACAGGGCGCCATTCTTGATATGCCGATTTTCCAGAATGTCACCCTGCCCTCGCTCGGGCGCATTTCCAGCAGGGGATTCCTGAAACTTGCCGAGGAGTTCAAGCTGGCCCGAGACTACACGGAGCGGCTCGACCTGCGGGCGGCCTCTCTGGATACGCCTGTCGGCAATCTGTCGGGCGGCAATCAGCAGAAGGTTGTGATCGCCAAGTGGCTTGCGACCCAGCCCAAGGTCATCATCCTCGATGAACCCACGAAAGGCGTGGACATCGGATCGAAGGCCGCCGTGCATGAGTTTATGGCCGAACTCGCTGCTCAGGGCCTTGCGGTCATCATGGTTAGTTCGGAAATCCCCGAGGTGCTGGGCATGTCGGACCGCGTCATCGTCATGCGAGAAGGCCGGATGGTCGCCGAATTGACCGAGGGTGATCTGCAGCCCGAAACACTTGTCCGCCATGCCGCCGGTATCTGAAGGGAGACGCCCATGCTGAGACGCATCCTGAGATCACGCGAAGCCCTTCTGGTCAGCGCCATTGTCCTGTTGCTGCTGCTGATTTCGTCGCGTTTTCCGGGCTTTGTCGCGCCCGCGAACCTCGCCAATGTCTTCAATGACACCTCTCCGCTGATCCTGCTGGCGATTGGTCAGATGATCGTCATCCTGACCAAGTGCATCGATCTCAGTGTCGCGGCGAACCTGGCACTGACAGGCATGGTGGTGTCGATGGTGAATGTCGCGGAACCGGGCTTGCCGATTGCCGTGATCCTGGTGATTGCCGTTGGCCTTGGCACAATCCTGGGCATGTTCAACGGCATCCTCGTCTGGAAGCTTGCGATCCCGCCGATCGTTGTGACCCTTGGCACCATGACCATCTTCCGCGGCATCATCTTCGTGATCTCGGACGGCAAGTGGGTCAACAGCCACGAGATGAGCCCTGCGTTCAAGAGCTTTCCTCGCACGGACATTCTTGGGCTGCCCATCCTTGGCTGGATTGCGGTCCTCGCCGTGATCGGTTTCACCGTCGTCATGACACGCACGACACTTGGACGTGCATTCTATGCCGCGGGCGGGAACCCCCATGCGGCCACCTATGCCGGGATCAACGTGGGAAAGACCCAGTTCTGGGCCTTCACGATCTCAGGCGCCCTGGCCGGCCTGACCGGCTATCTGTGGGTGTCGCGGTTCGCCGTGTCCTACGTGGACATCGCCGGAGGCTTCGAACTCGATGTGGTCGCGGCCTGCGTGATCGGTGGCGTGTCGATCATGGGCGGCATCGGCACGGTTGCAGGTGCCCTGCTCGGGGCTTTGTTCCTCGGTATCATAAAGAACGCCTTGCCCGTCGTGGACATCTCTCCCTTCTGGCAGCTGGCGATCTCGGGCGGCGCGATCATCATCGCTGTGGCCCTGAACGCCCAATCCAATCGCGGGAAAGGCCGGATCATCCTCAAACGTGCGGAGCAGGCAACATGAGTACCACTGATCGTTTCGTCCCCGACCGCCTGCGGTCACCGCTGGAAGAGAGGCTGAAGAGCTGGGAAACCCTGCTGCTGCTGGTGGCCATCGGGATCTTCGTCGCCAACAGCTTCGCCTCACCCTACTTCCTGAATGCCTGGAACCTGAGCGACGCCACATTCAACTTCACCGAAAAGGCGATGATTGCCTTCGCGATGGCGCTTCTGATCATATCCGGCGAGATTGACCTGTCGGTCGCCTCGATCATCGCGCTGGCCTCGACTGCCATGGGGGCCGCTGTGCAGATGGGGGTCGGCACGCCGGGGCTTGTTCTGGTCGGGCTCGGTGTCGGCCTCTTGTGTGGCGCCTTCAACGGGGTGCTTGTAACGCGGATGGGTCTGCCCTCCATCGTCGTCACCATCGGCACCATGAGCTTGTTCCGCGGCATCAGCTTTATCGTTTTGGGAGATCAGGCGTATCGCGGCTATCCCGAGAGTTTTTCATGGTTTGGCCAGGGGTATGTCTGGTGGGTGATTTCCTTCGAGTTCGTCCTCTTCGCGATCATCGCGTTGATCTATGCGATCCTGCTGCACAAAACCAACTTCGGGCGTGCTGTCTACGCCATCGGCAACAACGCGACCGGCGCGATGTTTTCCGGCATCCGCGTGCAGCGCGTGAAATTCATCCTGTTCCTTCTGACTGGTCTGATGTCCGGCGTGGCCGCGATCTGCCTGACGGCGCGGCTCGGGTCGACCCGTCCGTCCATCGCGACGGGGTGGGAGCTTGAGATCGTCACCATGGTGGTGCTTGGCGGCGTCAGCATTCTCGGCGGATCGGGCACGATTGTGGGCGTCGTCATTGCGGCTTTAGTGATGGGGCTTGTGACGTTTGGGTTGGGGCTTCTGAACGTGCCGGGCATTGTGATGTCCATTGTGATCGGTGCACTCCTGATCGGGGTCATCGCGCTGCCGCGTCTGTGGTCCATATGGCGGGCGCGGTGATGGAAAAATTTGCTTTCAAGATGCGGTTGAACCCTGGGTGTCGCGCGGAATACCTCAAGCGCCATGATGAGATTTGGCCTGAGCTTGTGGAGTTGCTGAAAAATGCTGGCATCCGCGATTATTCGATTCATCTGGACAGCGATACGAACATTCTGTTCGGTGTCCTGTGGCGCAATGAGGGCCATGGCATGGACGATCTGCCGAGCCATCCCATCATGAAAAGGTGGTGGTCTCACATGGCGGACATCATGGAGACACACCCGGGCAATGAACCTGTCGCCACGCCGCTCGAAACCGTCTTCCACATGCCATGACAGGGCATATCGCGGTCATGGACATCGGGAAAACCAACGCGAAGCTCGTGCTGGTTGACCGGGAGACCTTGACCGAGATCGCGGTGATCACGCGCCCGAACACCGTTCTGCCCGGTCCGCCCTGGCCGCATTTCGATGTTGAGGGCCATTGGGCATTTCTGTTGAACGGGCTGCGCGACTTTCACGCGGCATATGGCATTGGTGCCATATCCGTCACCACCCATGGGGCCTGTGCAGCCCTTCTTGACAAGGAGGGGACGCTTGCCGCGCCAATCCTCGACTATGAATTTGCCGGGCCGGATGATGTCACCGACGACTACGATGCCATCCGACCGCCTTTCGCCGAGACGGGATCACCGCGGCTTGCGGGAGGGCTGAACGTCGGTGCGCAACTGTTTTGGCAGTTCCGGGTCGACCCCGAGTTGAAAGCCAGGACGCATCGGATCGTCACATATCCGCAATTCTGGGGCGCTTGGCTGACGGGCGAGACGGCGACGGATGTCACATCCCTGGGATGTCACACCGACCTATGGGATCCCTATGAAGGTCGGTTTTCATCCCTGGTCAAAACACTTGATATCGCAGAGAAACTTGCGCCGGTGCGAAAACCTTCCGATGTTCTCGGGCCCATTCTGCCGGACATCGCTCAGCGGACGGGCCTGCCGCCACATACCCAGGTTTACTGTGGCATCCACGATTCCAACGCGTCCTTGCTTCCTTATGTCTTAGGAGGGACGCCACCCTTCAGTGTGATCTCGACGGGCACCTGGGTCATTGCGATGTCCATCGGCGGCAAATCAGTTCAACTCGATGCCGACCTTGACACGTTGATCAACGTGACCGCACGCGGTCAGCCGGCCCCCTCGGCAAGGTTCATGGGGGGGCGCGAGCATGACATCGCGACCGGCGGGTCCTGTGCCGCACCATCTCAGGCAGAGCTGGATCATGTTTTGTCCAACCAGATCATGCTGATGCCGGCTGTCGTACCTGAGACCGGCCCTTTCAAGGGGCACCGGATGGCTTGGCTTGGCGCTGAGCCCGATCCGGGCTCCGCCGAACGCGGCGCCACGGTCGCGCTGTACCTTGCTTTGATGACGGCCGCGTGTCTGTCCAACATCGGGCATCACGGGCAGATCATTGTCGAAGGTCCATTCGCAAGCAATCGGCTCTACCTTGAAACGCTGGCGATCGCGTCTGGCTCGCCGGTGTCCTGCGCCGCAGGGACAACCGGGACAAGCGCGGGCGCGGCGATGCTTGCGGTTGGCAGGTCTATTGCGCCTCCAAGTTACGGCAGCCCCGTGTCCGTTGACACCAAATACGCCGCGACCCTTCAGAACTATGCGGCGCGCTGGAAGCAGGAAGTTCAGCGTCGATCTTGCTAGCAGCACGTTTTGGGAGAAGGTGCCGCGCTTGACCCGCGATCCGTCACGCCAGGCCAGCCGCCAATGGCGAAAATGAACGACCTCCAACGCAGAGGTTTCCGCGATAGGCACCGACTCTGGGGTGTGGGGTCAGTCTGGCAAAACCCGACATCTATCATTCGCTTCAAGGGTGTTGGGGCCGCTGGCGGGCGGTCTTTCTGGTCTGCGGCTCGCCATGCGCCTGCGCCAAAATTGGGCTGGGCCGTATCCTCGGCGCGGGATGCTGTCGAGCGCCCTCGGGGTTTTCCATCATGCGGGGGCCGAGCCCCCGGAACTGACGAAGGCGAGTTTCGAACGGGCGCACCGATATCACCTCTTGCGACCCAAAGGTCTGCCATCGCGCCGCTGCGGTCCTGCATCGACGAAGCTGCAAAACCGGGCCGCGAGCCCAGACTGCCGGATACGACACGGTAAAGAAATGACCGCTCAGGCCGGGACAGGTCGCTTCCAAAACAATCCAGAGATTTCCTTAGAAAAGCGGTCAGTTATTGACGCGGTTCTGAATCTGGGCCACTCATGGTGCCGATGGTTCCCCCAGTTCAACTCGGGGATGAAAAGGGAACACGGTGAGGCGTCAACTGCTGCCAAATCCGTGACTGCCCCCGCAACTGTGAGCGGCGAGCGACGCCAAAGACCACTGGCCCATCGGCCGGGAAGGTTGGCCAAGCATCGACCCGCAAGTCAGGAGACCTGCCATCACATTGTAACCAACCCGGGGCGGGGCGTCCTGGAAGGAGCTTTGATGTCACGTTTGAAACGTATGCACATAGGTAGCACCTTCTGTCCGCGCTTGGCGATAAGCGGAGCGGACTGTGGAAGACGATTGTGACCATTTCCTGCTGATCTGCTCCCGTTGCCGTAGCGAGGACCATGCGGCTTTGCTGCGCGACGCGCTGGCAGCACAACTCCCTCCCGGGTATGCAATCCGGGCCGTCGACTGCATGGCGGGCTGCGCACACCCAACGACCGTTGGTTTTCAGGCTGCTGGCAAAGCGCAGTATCTCTTCGGCGATATCGTCAGTTCAGCCGATTTGGAGGCATTGGGAGCCTTTGCGCGTCAATACAAGACCAGTTCGGACGGGTGGACGAACGCATCGGACCGGCCTTTAGCGTTGTTTGAGAAGACGCTGTCCCGGATGCCCCGGGTTTGTCTGGGGCCAAGATCGTGAGGCCTTCGGGATTTCTGGTCGCGCGTGATGTCGGCTATCGCACCCTGAACGGTGATGTTTTGCTACAAGGCGCGTCCTTTGAACTGAAGGAAGGCGCCATCCTTGCCATTGCCGGTCCAAATGGGGCTGGAAAGACCACGCTTTTGAATGTCCTGTGCGGTGCAGCAGAGCCGGGCTCGGGTGAAGTCCTGGTTGATGGACGCAGCTTGAGAACACTCTCAGCCACAGAGCGTGCGCGCCTGATCGCCGTGGTGAGCCAGCACGAACATCCAGATGCCCGCCTGTCATTGCGTGACTACGCCGCTTTGGGCCAGATACCCATTTTGACCGATCGCTCGGCGTGCGACCATGCGACCGCGTTGGACCGCATCCTCGAGATGACCGGGTTAAGTGCTCTCGCAGGACAGAGGATGGGTGTTTTGTCTGGCGGTGAACGCCAGCGTGCCCATATCGCACGCGCACTTGCGCAGACCCCCTCACTGCTGTTTCTGGATGAACCGACCAACCATCTCGATCCGGATGCAAAGGGCCGGATGCTGTCGCTGGTTTCGGGATTGGGCGTCACGGTCGTTATGATCGTGCATGATCTGGTGCTCATCCCCGAATTCGCGACCCATGTCGCATTGATGAAGTCCACCAGGCTGACCGACTTTGGCCCTGTGTCGGAGGTGCTGACGCCCGCGCGCGTGCAAGACACATTTGGCGTCGGCTACCTGCGCATTGAGCACGATGGTCGGGTGATCCCGGCACTCGACATCCGGAAGACCCCAAACTTTCATCACTAAAGGAGCCCCTCACGATGAAATGCCTTCTGCCTGTTGCTCTGCTCACCGCTCTGGCAAGCCCCGCTGGTGCGCATGACATTGTCGTCGACAACTGTGGTGAGCCGCTTGTCTTTGAAACCCAGCCCGAACGGCTGGTCGTGCATGACATGAATATGACCGAGATGGCCTTTGCTCTTGGCCTTCAGGACAAGATCGTGGGTCTTACCGGCATCACTGGGTGGTATAAGACAAGCCCGGGTTTTGACACGCTGCGCGGTGACATTCCCGAACTTGCGCCGAAGTATCCGACCGTCGAAAACCTCGTCGCCGTCGATCCCGACCTCTTCTTTGCAGGGTGGTACTATGGCATGAAACCGGGTGGTGACGTGACCCCCGACACGCTCGAGCCATTTGGGATCAAAACCATGATCTTGACAGAAAGCTGCGTGCATCTCGACAAAGATCGCCCCAAGGCGAGCATGGACCTTCTGTTCAACGACGTTCTGCGTTTGGGCAAGGTGATGCATGTCGAGGAGAAAGCGGAGGAGCTTGTGTCTGGCTGGAAGGAACAGCTGGGCAAGATTGAGGCGAAAGCCGTGGGGCTGTCCAAACCACGTGTCTTTCTGCTGGACGGTCCGGCAGATGCGCCGTTCACAGCTGGCAAATTCGCAATCCCCGACGCGATGATCGCAGCGGCAGGAGGCGCGAACGTCACTCATGACATGGAGACCAGCTGGGGTCGCACCTCCTGGGAAACCGTTGCCGCGGCAAACCCCGAGTTTCTCGTGTTGCTCGACTATCAGACCGGTAATGGCGCGGCGGATACCTTCAAGTTTCTGCAAAATCACCCAGTCATGTCCCACACCGACGCCGTCAAAAACGAACGCTGGATTGGTCTGCGCTACGAAGAGCTTACGCCCGGACCCGCCAACATCGAGGCAATTTCAAAGATGTTTGACGCCATGCATCCAAGCCTGAATTAGCGTGGGCCAACTGCGCCTGATGCAAATTCTGGGGGTGGTCGTCTTGTTCGCCCTCCTGTTGCTATCGACGGCCTACGGGACAACCTCTATCCCTACAGTAGACGTGGTGCAGGCCGTTCTTCTGGGGACCGGTTTGGTTGAGGGCGACATGTCGCCATTGCACCGCATTGTCTATGACCTTCGCCTTCCCCGGGCGATCTTCGCCGCCGTCATCGGTGCAGGATTGGGGATTGTTGGTGTCGTCCTGCAGACCACGACACGGAATGATCTGGCTGATCCATTCCTTTTTGGCCTGTCTTCAGGTGCCGCAGCCGGAGCGGTCTTTGTGATCACCGTAACGGGAGACATTCTGGGCCTCTGGACGTTGCCTTTGGCCGCCTTTTGCGGCGGGCTGACAGCGTCCGGTATCGTTCTGGCACTTGTTCACGGCTTACGCACGAGCGCCCCCGAGAAGCTGATTCTGGCTGGTCTGGCGGTGTCGTTCCTTTTTGCGGCGATCACCAACTACCTGATCTTTGCCGGAGACAGTCGGGCCGCGCATTCGGTGATCTTCTGGATGCTCGGCGGGTTGGGCCTGGCCAGATGGGAGGCCTTTCCACTGGTGTCCTTGGGGTTGGTCTTGATCTTGGCCTACACGCTCATTCGGAGCCGTTGGCTTGATGCGCTCCTCACGGGCGATCTGACCGCTTCGACGCTTGGTGTTCCGGTTCGGCGACTGCGGCTTTCCATGTTCTTTGCCGCCGCTCTTGCGACCGCGGTGTTCGTCTCTGTTGCCGGTGTGATTGGTTTCATTGGCCTTATGGTTCCGCACATCGCGCGTGGCATCGCAGGGCCGTTGCACCGCCAACTCATCCCAACCGCCGCTTTGGTCGGCGCAGCGCTGTTAACGGGGTCAGATATCTTGAGCAGGCTTCTCCTCACACCACAAGAGCTTCCCGTGGGCATCGTCACGACATCCATCGGATCGATATTCGTGTTTCTGCTGCTGTATAAGACATCTGGAACGCGGAATAGGACCCCTTGACGCGGGAGGCACGGTGAACGCTGCGCCGGATCTAAAGTCCGACCCGGTAGGCGGACAAGTCAAACGCCCTGCACTGTCCCGGTGAGGGTCTTGCCCCCATACAGCATTGAGCGGCGGGTCGCCGCCTTTTTCGATTGGCAATGTGCCGTCCCTTACGGCCGGTCGCCACGCGGGGATCTGTAGAAACGGGCCGCTGCGCCCTCGGATCAGCAATCAGATGCACATGATTGGAAGGCAATATGGGGTCATGGGGTGCGTCCGGACACAAGAAGGCAAGACTATCCGTCATCACAGGCGAGCTTCTGTCACAAAAGGCAGACACATGTGTCGCCGCGTCCTAGGCGCGTGCCTCGCCGATCTGCGCGATATCCAGAACCTCCAGGACCTTGCTTTCGATCTGGGCGGCGTTCATGCCTGCAACGGCATACATGTCTGCCGGGCTCGCCTGATCAATGAAGATGTCGGGCAGCACCATGGAGCGGAACTTCAGCCCGCGGTCGAAAATGCCTTCATCGGCCAGAAGTTGCGCCACATGGCTACCGAACCCACCCACGGCACCTTCTTCGATGGTGATCAGGGCCTCGTGGTGCGCGGCCAATTGCAGGATCAGATCTCGGTCAAGCGGTTTGGCGAACCGTGCATCTGCAATGGTCGGGCTAAGGCCGCGCGCGCGCAGCGTTTCGGCGGCCTTTTCCACTTCGCTCAGCCGGGTGCCGAAAGACAGAAGGGCGACGCGCGCGCCGGAGGCAACAACCCTGCCTTTACCAATCTCGAGCGGTGTTCCGCGCTCGGGCATCTCGACGCCTTGCCCTTCGCCGCGCGGGAAACGGAAGGCGATGGGGCCTTCGTCATGGGCGGCGGCGGTGGCGACCATGTGCTTCAGTTCCGCCTCATCGGCAGCGGCCATCACCACAAAGCCGGGCAGGTTGGCGAGATAGGCGATGTCGAAGGAGCCGGCGTGGGTGGCTCCGTCGGCGCCCACAAGCCCTGCGCGGTCGATGGCAAAGCGGACCGGCAGGCGCTGGATCGCGACGTCGTGCACCACCTGGTCATAGCCGCGTTGCAGGAAGGTGGAATAGATCGCGCAGAAGGGCTTCATGCCGCCCGCCGCGAGCCCCGCGCAGAAGGTCACGCCGTGCTGCTCGGCAATACCCACGTCGAAGCACCGGCTGGGATAGCGCTCGGCGAAGAGGTTGAGGCCGGTGCCGTCGGGCATGGCGGCGGTGACGGCACAGATCTTGTCGTCTTCCGCAGCCTCTTGCAGCAGGCTGTCCGCAAAGACGCGCGTGTAGCTGGGCGCGTTGGACGGCGCTTTCTTCTGCTCGCCTGTGAGTACGTCGAATTTCGCCGTCGCGTGGCCTTTGTCGCGCGCCGTTTCAGCGGGGGCGTACCCTTTGCCCTTTTTCGTGATCACATGGATCAGGATCGGCCCGGTGGCCCGCGCTTTCACCGTCCGCAGGACCGGAAGCAACTGGTCCATGTCATGACCATCGATGGGGCCGAGGTAGGAAAAGCCGAGCTGTTCGAACAGCGTGCCGCCGACCGCCATGCCCTTGAGCATATCCTTTGCGCGCCTGGCGCCTTCGCGGAAGGGTTCGGGCAGCAGGCTCACCGCGCCCTTGGCCGCGGCTTTGAAGTCCTGGAACGGCTCTTCCGCGTAGAGGCGGCTGAGATAGCTCGACATCGCACCCGTAGGTGGGGCGATAGACATCTCGTTGTCGTTCAGGATGACGATAAGGCGCTTGCCCAGGTGGCCTGCGTTGTTCATGGCCTCGTAGGCCATACCCGCGCTCATGGATCCGTCGCCGATCACCGCAATGGCGTCGCCCAAGCCCTCGGGGACGACGCCGCCCAGATCACGGGCCACGGCGAACCCCAGAGCGGCGGAGATCGAGGTGGAGCTATGGGCCGCCCCGAAGGGGTCGTAGGGCGACTCCTTGCGTTTGGTAAAGCCACTCAAACCGTCTTTCATGCGCAGCGTGCGGATGCGGTCGCGGCGTTCGGTGAGGATCTTGTGCGGATAGCACTGGTGCCCCACGTCCCAGATCAGCTTGTCGCGGGGCGTGTCAAAAACCGCGTGCAGCGCCACCGTGAGCTCCACCACACCCAGACCAGCGCCCAGATGTCCGCCCGTGACCGAGACGGCCGAAATCGTTTCGGCCCGCAGCTCCTGCGCGAGCTGGCTCAGCTGCCGGTCGGACAGGGTCTTCATGTCGGCGGGTCGGCGGATTGTGTCGAGGAGCGGGGTATTGGGTCGGTCTGAGCTCATGGGCTCCTCTCAATGTGCGCGGGTCACGACAAAGCGTGCCGCCTCTTTTAACGTCTCAGCCTTGGCGCCGTAACCCTGCAGGCTGTCGCAGGCCTCGGCCACCAGATCGGTGGCACGCTGTTGGGCTGTCTCGAGCCCGAGCAATGACACGAAGGTGGCCTTGCCTGCGTCAGCGTCCTTGCCGACAGCCTTGCCAACAGTAGCGCTGTCACCGGTGACGTCCAACACGTCATCGGCGATCTGGAAGGCAAGACCCAGGGCGCGGGCATAATGCTGCAAGGGCGTCGGGTCGGCCTGACCCAGAACCGCGCCTGCAGTGGCGGCCCATTCGATCAGAGCGCCGGTCTTGCCCCGTTGCAGCCGGGTGATATCGTCCAGCGAAAACGGCGTCTGCACCGTCTCGGCGGCAATGTCGAGCGCTTGCCCCAAAACCATGCCTTCAGCCCCACTGGCCCGCGCGAGGCGCAGCGCCAGGTCGGCGCGCACGGCAGGATCAGGGCTGGTGTCAGGGCGCGTGACCAGCTCGAAAGCCAGGCTCTGCAGCGCATCCCCGGCCAGCACGGCAGTCGCTTCGTCCCACTTCCGATGCACCGTTGGCTGGCCGCGCCGCAGATCGTCGTCATCCATGCAAGGCAGATCGTCATGGACCAGAGAGTAGGCATGAAGGGCCTCGATGGCGGTTGCGGGCCAGATCGACCGATCGGGCGCGATGTCATGCAGCCGGGCGCTTTCGAGCACCAGAAAGCCGCGCAACCGTTTGCCGCCTTGGGTCGCATGGCGCATGGCGTGAACCACCGGGAGGTCGTCAAGACGACCCAGCACGTCATCAAACCGCGCTTGGATGGTCCGGGCGGCGGCACCCAGACGGTCGGCGAACATCGCTCAGAGCCCTTCGACCGGTTTTATCCCGGTTGGCGCGCCGTCACCGTCAAGGGTGATGGCGGCTACTTTCTCTTCGGCTTCTTTCAGCTTGGTTTCGCAGCGGGCTTTGAGTGCCGCGCCGCGTTCGTAGAGCGCGATGCTCTCGTCAAGAGCCACATCACCGCGTTCGAGCTGACCCAATACGGTTTCGAGCTCCGCCATCGCCTGCTCGAAACTCATTTCATCTACGGGGGTATCGGTCATGTCGGCTCGCTGTCTTTGGGTTTCGCCTGTCTTAGAGGGTTTCCAGCCAGCGCACCAGCCTCGGTGTGGAGCGCCCGCCCGCATGGGCTTGCAGGGCTGTGCCGCGCAAGCCCATGCGGGCTACTCCGGCGCCAACATATAACCGGCGCCACGAACTGTCTGGAGATAACGCGGCTGTTTTGGGTCTTCCTCGATCTTGCGCCGCAGCCGGGTGATCTGAACGTCGACGGCACGCTCCTGTGCCTGTCCTCGGTCGCGTCCCAACTCCTCGACCAGCTTGGCGCGGCTGATCGGCTCGTTGCAGCTGGCTGAAAAAATCTTCATCAACTGCATCTCGGTTGCCGTCAGACGGACCAACTCTTCCCCCTGCCACATCTCGCCCCGCTCCATATCGTAACGGATGCCGCCGAGGCTCAGCACCTTGGGCGTGGTATGATCCGTCGGCGCCTCGGGCATGCGGCGCAGAATGGCGTTGATCCGCAACAGCAATTCCTTCGGCTCGAAGGGTTTCGCAAGATAGTCGTCGGCGCCGGCCTCCAAGCCTTCTATGCGGTTGCCCGTCTCTCCCTTTGCGGTCAGCAAAAGGATCGGCACCGCGCGCGTCTCGCGCAGCGACTTGGTCAGCGACACACCGTCCTCGCCCGGCATCATCACGTCGAGCACGATGAGATCGAAATCCAGCCCTGACAGGATTCGCCTCGCATGGGCGGCATCGCGCGCTGCCGTCACCAGAAACCCGTTACGCATCAGGAACTTCTGCAAGAGTGTGCGGATCCGTTCATCGTCGTCGATGATCAGCAGGTGGGCGTCCATCTCATTCATGTGCCACTGTCCTTCAGCCGCGCATAGGCCGTGCGCATATCTCGGTCCATCATCGCCTCCAAAACCGTCCGGAACCCGGCAACCGCCTCGGGGCCCGCATCGCGAAAGGCCATGCGTATGCGTGCGCGCTGTGCGTCGGATAGTTTCTGTTCCAGCGCCTGGCCCTCCGTGGTCAGGAAGAGGTGCCGCTCGCGCTTGTCCGCCTTCCCGACCTTGCTCTCAACCAGACCATCCTCGATCAGCGTGCGCAAGACACGGTTGAGCGATTGTTTCGTGACCCCGAGGATGTTGAGCAGGTTGTTCACGGTGGTGCCGGGCGCGCGATTGATGAAATGCACCGCACGGTGATGCGCGCGCCCATAGGCCATGTCGGAGAGGATGCGGTCGGGATCAGCCGTGAAACCCCGATAAGCGAAAAACATCGCTTCGATGCCCTGCCGCAGCTGCTCATCGGTCAAAAACAGAAGGTTTTCACCGCTCTGGGCTGAAGAACTGCGCCCGTCCGCCATTCCGTGCCTCAAAAAATCATAGTCCTTTGTCCAGCAGCATATGTCAGTGTTGTTGACATTCCAAGGGTTAAGGGCTATCGAGTCGCATCTTTTGCGCAATAATGTGTCCGTATCGGACGTATTTTGCGCAATATTTGGAAATATGATGGTCAAGCTGGGAAGGAAAGACAATGGCGGGCGCATACGACGATCGAGACGGAAAGATCTGGATGGACGGCCAGATGGTCGACTGGCGCGCGGCGAATGTCCACATTCTGACCCACGCCATGCACTATGCGTCTTCGGTCTTCGAGGGTGAACGGGCTTATAATGGTAAGATCTTCCTGAGCCGTAAACACTCCGAGCGGCTGCACTTCTCCGCTGGCGAGTTGGATTTTGAGATCCCCTACACGGTCGATGAGATCGAGGCCGCAAAGCAGCAGGTGCTGACCGTGAATGGTCTGACCGACGCCTATGTGCGCGCGGTGGCCTGGCGGGGTGCCGGTGAAGACATGGGTGTCGCCTCGGCGCGCAATCCGGTGCATCTGGCCATCGCCGCGTGGGAGTGGGGCAGCTACTACGGCGATGCCAAGTTCAAGGGCGCGAAGCTCGACATTGCCAAGTGGAAACGCCCGAGCCCCGAGACGATCCCGGTGCATGCCAAGGCCGCCGGTCTCTACATGATCTGCACCACATCAAAACACGCCGCGGAAGCCAAGGGCTGTTCGGACGCGCTGTTCATGGATTACCGCGGCTATGTGGCCGAGGCGACGGGGGCAAATATCTTCTTCGTCAAGGACGGCGAGGTGCATACGCCCAACCCCGATTGTTTCCTGAACGGGCTGACACGCCAGACCGTTGTGGGCATGCTGAAGGACCGCCAGATCAAGGTGCACGAGCGCGTGATCATGCCCGAAGAGCTGGAAGGCTTCGAGCAGTGCTGGTTGACAGGTACCGCCGCGGAGGTCACGCCCGTTGGTCAGATTGGGGACTATAACTTCGAGGTCGGCGCCATGACCCGCGAGATCGCGGAAGACTACGAGAAGCTGGTGCGCAGCTGATCCCACGTGGACTACGACGCCTTCGCTGAGGAATGGGAAGCCGCTTGGAACGCCCATGATCTGGACCGCATCCTCGCGCATTACAGCGCGGATGTGGTCTTTCGTTCGCAAAAGGCGATGCGGCTGACAGGGCGCGGTGAGATCCATGGACGTGGTGCGCTGCGCGGCTACTGGGCGGCGGCCCTGGCGCAGCAGCCCGATCTGTCTTTCATCGTGGTCGATGTGTTGCGAGGCCACGGCATGGTGGTGATCCTCTACCGCAATCAACGCGATGTGCTGGCCGCGGAAACCCTGCGGTTCGGGCCCGATGGGTTGGTGGTCGAGGCCTCCGCCTGCCACAGGGGCTGAGTGGCTGTCATGAATCTTTGATCTTCCCGTTACACGTGTGTACCCTCAGCGTTACGTTCTGAGGGTTCTATCGCGCAGTAGCCAATCGCCACATGGAGATCTCTCGTGACACAGCTCATCCGCCCTACCCGCCGTGCCGTTCTGGCCGGATCCACCGCCTTTGCTGCCAGTCTGGCGATGCCGAGCCTCAGCCGAGCCTCTGCACGGCCCGTCTTTACCCACGGTGTACAGTCGGGCGACGTGGACACCTCGTCCGGCATGATCTGGACGCGTGTGGACCGGCCTGCGCGGATCAGCATGGAGGTCTCGACCACCGAAAGCTTTGCCAATGCGCGACGCTTGGCGTCGATGGATGCGATCCCCTCGGGTGATCTCGCCATCAAGCGCCTGGTGGCCGGGCTGCCGTCGGATCAGGACATCTTTTACCGCTTCACCGCCGCTGATCTGAGTGATGTGAATGCAACATCGGAACCTCTCGTTGGGCGCTTCCGGACGGCCCCGACGGCCCGGCGGAACATCCGCTTTGCGTGGTCCGGTGACACCGCCGGGCAGGGCTGGGGCATCGACGAGACCGGCATGGCGACCTATGCGACGATGGCCCGGCATGAGCCTGATTTCTTTATACATTCCGGTGATACGGTCTATGCCGACGGTCCGATGCAGGACGAGGTCGAGAAAGACGGCGAGGTGATCTGGCGCAACGTGCTTCTGCCCGATGAGAAGCGCAAGGTGGCGGAAACGCTCGACGAGTTTCGCGCGCAGTGGAAATACAATCTGCTCGACGAACACGTGCGCGCGATGAACGCCTCCGTGCCGACCTTCATGCAGTGGGACGACCATGAAGTCGTCAACAACTGGTCCGACAGCAAGGACATGATGGCCGATGACCGCTACACCGAGAAGTCGGTGCACCTGCTGCAGGCGCGGGCCACGCGCGCGTTCCATGAGATGACGCCGCTGCGCATCACCCCGGAAGAGCCGAGCCGCGTCTATCGCAAGATCAACTATGGCCCGATGCTGGATGTGTTCTTCCTTGATCTGCGCAGCTATCGCGGGCCGAACACCGCCGAGATGACCGAAGAGCTGACGGACGAGCAGCGGGTACTGGGCGCGGAGCAGATGGCCTGGCTCCAGCGCGAGCTGGCGGCCTCAAATGCGACCTGGAAGGTCATCGCCTCGGATCAGCCTATCGGCCTGATTGTGTGGGATAATTTCCGCGAGCAGGCTGGCTCGGAAGGAATTGCGGATGGGGTCAGCGGCCCGGCCATGGGGCGCGAGGTCGAGGTGGCGGAGCTGCTGCGGTTCATCAAGACCGCGCGCATCGACAACACCGTGTGGTTCACGGCGGATGTGCATTACACGGCGGCGCATTACTACAACCCCGACAAGGCGCAGTTTCAGGAGTTCGAGCCCTTCTGGGAGTTCGTCTCTGGGCCCTTGCACGCGGGCACCTTCGGGCCGAATGCGATGGACATGACCTTTGGCGCGGAGGTGAAGTATGTGAAGGCCCCGACCGAGGAGCAGGGGGTGAACCTGCCGCCGAGCGAAGGTCTGCAGTTCTTCGGGCTGGTCGATATCGACGCGCAGACGGAGCAGATGACGGTGCGGCTGATGGACCGGGCGGATACAGAGCTCTACTCCGTGACGCTAGACCCGAAGGGCACCCGGCTCTGAGATCTACTAGGCGGCCCCCGGAGTGTTGCCGGGGGCTTGCCGGAGCGTACGCGCAACACCTGTGCCCGGGGGACGGGCTTTTTCCCCTTATCGCGGTCAAGCGCCTGCCATTAAGCGATTTTCCGACGTCGGTATTGCGTCGGTATCACGTCGGTATTTTGTCGGTGCGGGATCGGTGTTTGGGTGGTTTTTGGGTCTTGAGCCCCGCTTTCTGAACGGAGGATGACCGGCCCGCGCGGTGGTGGGGCGCCATGAAATCTGAGACGCTTCTGCCTTAGAGTGAAGGCCAGCCCCCGACCCTGGGTGGGGGTGAAGCCCGCTCCCGCCAAACCGAAGGTTTGCCTTCGGCAAAACGGGAGGGTCGGGGGCTGGCCGGCGGTGCCGGCAGGGGCGCGAGGGACGACCGAGTGCTTCGGATTTTCTGAAGGCCGCTCTAGCCGAGGTCGAGATCGGAGGGGTGATAGACGTGTCTTCCGCTCTCGGACGGTGTTTCGCGCTTGAGCGCCCAGTACTTACGCACGTCCGCCATGCCCCGATCCGGATTGTCGGCGAGAAAGTCGCGGGTGTACTGGTTGAACTGGTTGTGATGCGCGATCTCGCTCTGAAAGCCAGGCTGCGCGGCTTCGGTCTTGAGGCGGTGGTATTCGGCGACTGCATCCGCCAGCGTCTTGCCGGTGTTCTCCTTCATCCAGGCCATGAAGGCGATGTTGAACTTGAAGCCGTCGCCTGCGTGGGCCTTGAAGAAGCGGCGCACGTTCTGGGTGTTGCGATAACTGTCGGTGATCACCGTCTCGGGCGTCAGCTCCGCGCTGTGCCAGTCGAATTTCGAGCGAGGCTTGGTGCGGATGTCGCCGGGCCAGCGGGTCTCGCCGGTGTCGAGGTGATGCGCGAGGCGGTCGAGGAGGGTGAACTTGCCGCCCGTCGCCCGGACGCCCACCGCCGTGGCCTGCGCCTCCAGCTCGGATTTCAGCCAGTACCAGCGGCGCAGCTCGGCGCCCGTGGTGAGCGACGTGATGTCGGGTCGTCCGTCGCGGGGTTTCGGCATCGCAGATCCTTTCGTTGATCCGCGAGATGGTGTGGGTGGATCAGAAATCCACCCCGCGCTGGGCCTTGATGCCGGACTGATAGGGGTGCTTGACCTCGGTCATCTCGGTGACGAGATCGGCATACTCCATCAGCTCGGGCTTGGCATCCCGGCCCGTCAGGATCACGCCGGTGCGGTCATCGCGGGCCTTGAGGCTGTCGATCACCGCGTGGATGTCGAGATAGTCGTAGCGCAGGGCGATGTTGATCTCATCGAGCACCACGAGGTCGTAGTCACCGCTCTGCATCATCTCGACGCCTTTTGCGAAGGCGGCCTCGGCTGCTGCGATGTCGCGCTCGCGGTCCTGCGTGTCCCAGGTGAAGCCTTCGCCCATGGTGTGCCAGGTGACATCGCCGAGCTGGTCGAAGAAGCGCTTCTCGCCGGTGATCCACTTGCCCTTGATGAACTGGACGACGCCGACTTTCTGCTTCCAGCCGAGCGCGCGGATGACGACACCGAAGGCGCTGGAGGATTTGCCCTTGCCCTTGCCGGTGTGCACCAGCACCAGCCCGCGCCCGGGGTCTTGCGCCTCGGCCACTTTGGCGCGGTGCTTGGCCTGCACCTTTTTCATGTCCTCTTTGTGCGTCTCTGCGTCGCTCATAGGTGTCTCCCTTACGGTGTGCCCGGGGGCGATTGATTGGGCTTCGACTTGCTGCGGTCAACCCCCAATTGGTGTTCGCGCCAGATGATCAGGATGCCGCCTGCGATCACGAGGCTGGCGCCGAGGAGGATCGGGCCGGTGGGCACTTCGTTGAAGCCCAGATAGCCGATCAGGGCGGCAAAGATCATCGAGGCATAGTCGAACGGCGCGAGCATGGAGGCGCCGCCGAAGCGGTAGGACGAGGTGACCATGATCTGGGCCACGCCGCCGATGAGCCCGGCGGTGATCAGCCAGAGGATCACGCTCTGCGCGGGCCAGACCCAGACGAACGACGGGTGGTCGATGACCCAGCCGAGGGGCGCGGAGAGCAGCGCCAGGCAGCTGGCGGTGACGGAGAAGTAGAAGACGATGGCGGCGGTGTGGTCGGTCTGGACCAGGCGACGCACGTGGATTTGCACCAGGGCGCGCAGGATCGAGGCGACGAGCACCATCACCGCGCCGAGGGTGGCCGCGCGCGAGATCTCATCGGCGCCGACACTGAGGCGCGGGGCGATCACGATCATCACGCCAACGAGGCCGAGGGCCACGGCGGAGATGCGGATCAGCCGGATCCGCTCGCCGAGGAAGAGTGCTGCGAAGATCACCGCAAAGAGGGGGGTGGCGTAGCCAATGGCGGTGACCTCGGGCAGCGGCAGGAGGCCAAGCCCTGCGAAGGTCAGCGCCATGGCCGAGGTGCCGAAGACGCCGCGCCAGACGTGGCCCATGAGGTTCGAGGGGATCAGCCCCGCGCGCAGCTGCCCGCGCTGGGCGAGCCAAAGCGCGATCACGGGGATCGCGAAGAGCGAGCGGAAGAAGACGGCCTGGCCCGGCGGGACCTGGCCCGAGACGCTCTTGATGATCGCCGCCATTACCATGAACAGGAAGACCGCGCAAAGCTTGAGAGCAATTGCGCGGCCCGGTCGGTGTTCGGTGAGGTCTTGGGCCATGGCCCTCTGATGCGCCTCGGCGGGCGAAAGATCAACCGAGTTTGGCGACGCCCAGCGGGACCGAGAACTTCAGGCACCAGATGTAGATTTCGTTGAAGTCATCCACGTTGATCGAGGCGGGCACGGTGTAGACCTGCTTGCCGTTGAGCTGCTTGAGCTCGCCAAGGTCGGAGGCTTCGACGAAGGTGCCGTCCTTGCCGAAGCCCACGCGCGGGTCGGGTGCGCCGTCGAGCGAGAAGTCGTCTTCCAGCGTGACGGTCGCGGTGCCGTCGGCGTGTTTCACGATGGTGACGCCACCGGTGGTGATGTGGTCGCTCTTGCCGATGAAGGTGCCGCGGGTGTCGCTGTCGGCCAGCGCGCCGAAGCTGGCCAGGGTGGTGAGGGCGATGACGAGGAGGGCGGAGAAGAGGTGTTTCATGAGTTTGGCTATCCTTGCTGTCTTGGGGACGTGGGCTGACCCTAGAGTTCGGAACTGATTGGTACAATACACGTCTGCGTGAGTTGTGTAACAAGTGGTTCCGAACTATGTTGAGGTTCGGAAACAGGAGACCGCCATGGCCCGTCCAAGAGAGTTCGACACCGATGATGCCATCCGGAACGCCATGGGCGTGTTCTGGGAGAAAGGCTATCAGGACGCCTCGCTGCCTGATCTGCTGGAGGGCATGGGGCTGACGCGGGGCAGTCTTTACAAAGCCTTCAAGGACAAGAAGACGCTCTTTCTGCTGGTGCTGGAGCATTACGAGGATGCGGCCGTGGGGGCGGCGCAGGCGCGGCTGTCTGATCCGGAGATACCGGATGGGCGGGAACGTATCCTTGGCCTGTTCGAGGCGTCAGCGGCAGTGGCGTTGGAGGGTGATCATCGCGGCTGCCTGCTCTGCACGGCGGCGGCGGGGTTCGAGATGTCGGACCCGGAGATTGCCGCGGCGGTGCAGCAGGGGCTTGAGGGCATCCGCGCGGGTCTGGAGACGGCGCTGCGCGCCTCGCCCGTGCATCATGCGCTGGACGATGCCGCCCGTCGCGCGCTGGCGAATGTGATTCTGACCCACTACATCGGGCTGCGCGTGCTGGCGCGGTCGCATCTGCCGTTGGGCGCTGTCGAGACCAGCGTGCAGGGTGTTGCGCGTCTGCTGGAGGCGCAGGCCGCCTAACCGATGTGGCCCTGGTTTTTGCCCACCTGACCGCGGTGCAAGAGCAGGTGGTCGAGCAGCACGCAGGCCATCATCGCCTCACCCACCGGCACCGCGCGGATGCCGACGCAGGGATCATGGCGGCCCTTGGTGATGATCTCGGTCTCCTCGCCGGTCTTGGTGATCGTGCGGCGAGTGGTCAGGATGCTGGAGGTCGGCTTCACCGCAAAGCGCACCACGATGTCCTGCCCGGTGCTGATCCCGCCCAGAATGCCGCCCGCGTGGTTCGAAGAATAGACAGGGCCATCCGGTCCCATGGTGATCTCGTCGGCATTCAGTTCTCCGGTCAGCATCGCCGCCGACATGCCCTCGCCGATCTCGACGCCCTTGACCGCATTGATGCTCATCATTGCCGCGGCGAGATCCGTATCAAGCTTGCCGTAGACCGGCGCGCCGAGGCCTGCGGGCACGCCGCGCGCGACGACCTCGATCACCGCGCCCACCGAACTGCCGGATTTGCGCAGCCCGTCGAGGTAGCCCGCCCAGTCCTCCGCCGCCTGTGCGTCGGGCACCCAGAAGGGGTTGCGGGCGATCTCGTCCCAGTCGAACCGCTTCCGGTCGATCTTGTGCGGGCCCATCTGAACCATGTAGCCGGTGATGTCCACCCCCGCCACAAGCGAGGCGATGGCAGCGCGCGCGAGCCCGCCGGCGGCCACACGCGCTGCGGTTTCTCGCGCGCTTGACCGGCCGCCGCCGCGGTAGTCGCGGATGCCGTACTTCTGGAAATAGGTGATGTCCGCGTGGCCGGGGCGAAACTTGTCCTTGATGTCGCCGTAGTCTTTCGAGCGCTGGTCGGTGTTCTCGATCATCAGTTGCACCGGCGTGCCGGTCGTGACCCTTTCGAACGTGCCCGACAGGATCTTGACCGCGTCGGCCTCGCGCCGCTGCGTGGTGTATTTGTTCTGCCCCGGTTTGCGCTTGTCGAGCCAGTGCTGGAGCATGCTCTCGTCAATCGCCACACCCGGCGGGCATCCGTCGACCGTCGCGCCCAAGGCAGGCCCGTGGCTTTCCCCCCAAGTGGTCACGCGGAAAAGATGGCCAAAGCTGTTGATCGACATGGAAAGGCTCCTTTGGTCTGGCTGCTTAGCGGCGCGGGCGGGCCGCCTCAAGAGCTTATCGCTTGCCAATCCCGAAGCGCGGCGATACGTCTGAGCGTACCTCGGGGGGCCAATCCGGCTGAGATGTGCAAGCGCACGGACCCGTAGAACCTGACCCGGTTAAGACCGGCGGAGGGAAGGTGAGCTTGATCATCCTTTCATCCGTTCGTCGCATTTGAAAGGATTGATCATGCGGAGAACTCTACTTGCAACCACCCTGCTGCTGGCCTCACAGGCGGGCGCCGAGACGCCTGTGTTGACAGTTTATGCGGGCGATTACTTCACCTCTGAATGGGGCCCCGGCCCGAAGATAGAAGAAGGCTTCGAGGCCATCTGCGCCTGCGATCTGCAATTCTCCACAGGTGACCTGCTGCCGCGGCTGCTGCTCGAAGGGGAGCGGACCAAGGCGGATGTGGTCATTGGCCTGACGTCGGATGTCACAGCCCGCGCCCGTGCCACTGAGCTTTTTGCGCCGCACGGGCAGGACAATTCTGCGCTGACCCTGCCCATCGACTGGACCGACGACACCTTCCTGCCGTTCAACTACGGCCATACGGCCTTCATCTATAATGAGACCACGATGGACGCGCCGCCGGCGAGCTTTGATGCGTTGCTGGAGATGGAGGACGATGTGAAGCTGGTTATCCAGGACCCGCGCACGTCGATTTCCGGGCTTGCTCTCGTGCTCTGGGTCGAGGCGGTCTATGGCGAGACATCCGCTGAGGTCTGGGAGAAGCTGGCGCCGAAGATCCTGACCGTGACCAAGGACTGGTCGGCGAGCTACGGCATGTTCACTGATGGCGAAGTCGATATGGTGCTGAGCTACACCACCTCGCCCGCCTATCACATGTTCGCCGAAGAGGATTTCACCAAGAAGGCGGCGATCTTCCCCGAGGGGCATTATTTCATGGTGGAAACCGTGGGCAAGATTGCGGGCACGGATCAACCGGAGCTGGCGGATGCCTTCATGGCCTATGTGCTGAGCGAAGACTTCCAGCAGATGATCCCCATGGCGAACTGGTCGCTGCCCTCGGCCCTGCCGGAGGATCAGTGGCCCGAGGGCTGGGCGCAGCTGCCGCTGCCCGAGAAGGTGCTGTTTTACTCCGAGGATGAGGCGGAAGCCCGCAAGGATCAGGCCATCGAGACATGGCGCCGCGCGCTCAGCCAATAATCGGCACCAGTGGGGTCGCCGCGGGCGTCTTTGTCGTCGCGGCGGTCCTGCTGTCTTTTGTGGGGCTGGGATTGCGCGCCGAAGTGGGGCGCGGGCTCGGCCCCGCGGAATGGGCTGCGATCCGCTTTACGGTGGTGCAGGCGGCTCTGTCGGCGCTGCTCTCGGTGGTGGTTGCGATTCCACTGGCCCGCGCGCTGGCGCGGCGGCGGTTTCCGGGGCGGGGAGTGTTGATCACGCTTTTGGGGGCGCCGTTCATCCTGCCGGTGATTGTTGCGGTGCTGGGGCTGCTGGCCGTCTTTGGCCGGACCGGTTGGCTCAACACCGGGCTTGGCGCGGTCGGTCTGCCGACGCTCTCCATCTACGGTCTGCACGGCGTCGTTCTGGCGCATGTGTTCTTCAACCTGCCGCTCGCCACGCGGCTGTTGCTGCAAGGCTGGCAGAGCATCCCGGCGGAGCGATTCCGGCTCGCCGCGCAGCTGAACCTGCCGCCAAGGATGATCTTCCGCACGCTGGAGTGGCCGCTCCTGAAACAGGTGGTGCCTGGCGCGGCGGCGCTGGTCTTCGTGATCTGTCTCACGAGCTTTGCGGTGGCGCTGACGCTTGGCGGAGGGCCACGGGCGACGACGATTGAACTCGCGATTTATCAGGCGTTTCGGTTTGATTTCGATCTGGCGCGGGCGTCGCTGCTGTCGTTGATCCAGCTGGGGCTCGCGGGGGGGGCTGCGTTGGTCGCACTCTGGGTGATCCCGAACTTTCCGCTGAGCGCCGGGCTCGACCGGGGGCTGCGGCGTTGGGATGCGCGGGGCGGTTGGCAGGCGTGGGGCGATGCTGTGGTGATCGCGCTGGGGAGCGCATTTCTGCTGCTGCCGCTCTTTGCGATCCTGCTGGCCGGTCTACAAGGGCTGCCGCTGATGCCGGCGGTGGTCTGGAAGACGGCGGGCAATTCGCTCTGGGTGGCGCTCTTGAGTATTTGCGTGCTGCTGGTGATCGCCCTGCCCATGGCCGGGTGGATCAGCACGCGGCGGCGCGGCAGTGCGGAGGCGATCGGGCTCGTTGGTCTCTCGGCCTCGCCGCTGATGATCGGCACGGGCTGGTTCATCCTGATCAACCCGATTGCCGACCCGGTGCCGCTGGCGCTTCCCGTGACGGCGCTGATCAACGCGCTGATGGCCTTGCCCTTCGCGCTGCGTATTCTGGTGCCGCCGATGCGGGATGTTTTGGCGACTTATGACCGGCTGTCGCGGTCGCTTGGTCTGCAGGGATGGGCGGCGTGGCGGTGGCTGGTGCTGCCGCGGCTGCGCGCTCAGATCGGGTTCGCGGCGGGTCTGACCGGGGCCTTATCGGTGGGGGACCTGGGTGTGATCGCGCTTTTTGCCGACCCGGACCGCGCCACGCTGCCCTTGCAGATGTACCGCCTGATGGGCGCCTATCGCACGGAGGCCGCGGCGGGCGCGGCGCTCTTGCTGTTGGCGATGGCGCTGTCGCTCTTCTGGCTCTGTGACAAGGGAGGGCGCTGGCATGCTGAGGCTTGAGGGCGTTGAGATCGCGCAGGGCGGGTTTTTGCTGCGGGCGGATTTCGAGGTTGTGCGGGGGCGGAGGACGGCGGTGATCGGCCCGTCGGGTGCGGGCAAATCCACGCTGCTGGGCGCCATCGGAGGGTTCACGCCGCTGCGGGAAGGCAGGCTGCTGTGTGACGGACGGGATATTACGGATGTGGCGCCCGGCCACCGCCCCATCGCCATGCTGTTTCAGGACAACAACCTCTTTCCCCATCTGAGCATCGCGCAGAACGCGGGGCTTGGCATTCGGCCAGATCTCAAGCTCGGTGCCGAGGAGAGGGCGCGGGTGGCGCAGGCCCTGTCGCGTGTGGGTCTGGAGGGTCTGGACGCGCGCAAGCCGGGCGCGCTCTCCGGTGGGCAGCAGAGCCGGGCGGCGCTGGCACGGGTGCTGGTGCAGGACCGTCCGGTGATCCTGCTGGACGAACCGTTTGCAGCACTCGGGCCCGCGCTGCGGCAGGATATGCTGGACCTGGTGCAAGAGCTCGCAACAGAGACAGAAGCGACGCTGTTGATGGTTACCCACGACCCGGCGGATGTGCGGCGGATCGCGGATGATGTGATCTTTGTGGAAGGCGGGCGCGCGGCGGCGCCGCAACCCGCCCAGGCCCTGTTGGAGAACCCGCCGCCGGCGCTGCGGGCGTACCTGGGCTAGCCCCGTTTGCCGTCAGGCGCCACCGCCCGGCGCGTGCGCCGGGCAGCGCCCGCGCCCCCTCGACGGGGGCAAGGGCGCTTCTCTCCCCCGGGTACTATGCGTGGTCTGACGTCTTACGCCACGTCAGCCCGCAGAGCCTCGCGCGCCTTGAGGAGGCCGAGGGCGGCGTCGGCGGCCTCGCGGCCCTTCCGGACGAAATGGGCGCGGTAGATGGCGTTGTGGTGCTCGGTCTCCTGATACTGATGCGGGGTCAGGGACACCGACACCACAGGCACGCCGGTCTCCAGCCCCGCGCGCATGAGCCCGTCGACCACGGATTGCGCGACGAACTCATGGCGGTAGATGCCACCATCCACCACGAAGGCGGCACAGACCACCGCGGCATAGCGCCCCGAGCGCGCCAGATCTTGTGCCATGAGCGGCAGCTCGAAGGCACCCGGCACGTCGATCACATCGACCTGCGACAGTGGGACAATCTCGGTAAAGCCCTCCAGCGCGCGGTCCACGATATCGGCGTGCCACTGGGCTTTGACAAAGGCGAAACGGGTGTGTGTCATGTTGATCTCCTTTAGGTTCGACACGTCCACCCAAGGCGATCACACGCGCAACCGCGCAAGCCGAAAGGCCGCGACGCCCGCGTGCATTCTCTTCCATCCGGACTGTGACCGTCGGCTCTGGCCTCTCACCAGATCTGCTTGACCAAGGGATTTCCGTCAGGAAACCCGTTGCGCTCGCGGGCTCGAAGGTCTCCGGTGATCGGAGCCGCCATACCGCCGGTGGGGAATTCCACCCCGCCCTGAGAATGGCCCGAGCTTGCCAAGGCGGGGCAAAGCCTGCAAGAGGAAAGCCGCGTTCGAGAGCGAGGCCGGCCCATGCATCCCAACCCGGTGTTTCACACCCACAGCGCGGCGCATAACATCGCGTTCGCCCGCGAGCGGGCGTTCGGTGTGCTGGCGGTGAGCGGCGCAGAGGCACCCTGGCTGGCGCATATCCCCTTCCTGCTGGATGAGGCGGGCGCGGTGCTGGAGCTGCATCTGCTCCGCTCCAACCCGATTGCGCGGGCCTTGACGGAGGGACCGCTGCCGGCGCGCGTGGCGGTGTCCGGGCCGGACAGCTACGTCTCCCCCGATTGGTACGGGATCGACGATCAGGTGCCCACCTGGAACTATGTCGCCGTGCATCTGACGGGCAGGCTGGAGCTGCGTCCGCAGCAGGAGTTGCGCGATCTGCTCGACCGGCAGTCGGCGCTCTTCGAGGAGCGGTTGCTGCCGAAAGAGCCCTGGCTGACCTCCAAGATGTCCGAGGGGGTGATGGACCGGATGATGCGCGCGATTGTGCCCTGCCGGATGCAGGTGACGGCCATCGACGGCACCTGGAAGCTCAACCAGAACAAGCCCGATGCGGTGCGCCTGCAGGCCGCTGATCTTGTGGCCGCCTTCGGGCAGGGGACCGACCTTGCGGTTCTGGCCGCGCTGATGCGCGGAGCCAATGGACACGGCACCTAGCTCTGTTAGGGTCTGCGCGACATCGCAAGGAGGACCGCCCGATGAAGCTTTATCATTCCCCCGCCTCACCCTATGTGCGCAAAGTCGTTGTCCTGCTGCATGAGTTGGGCAAGGCGGAGGAGGTCGAGCTGATCAACGTCCAGTCGACGGCCTTTGCGTCCGACAGCAGCCTCGCCGCCAGCAACCCGTTGGCCAAGCTGCCCTCTTTGGTGCGCGACAATGGAACCACGCTCTATGACAGCCGGGTGATCACTGCCTTTCTGAACGATCTTTACGGCGGGAAGATGTACCCCACCGGCGCCGCGCGCTGGGAGACGCTGACCTTGGAGGCGACCGGCGACGGGATCATGGATTCGGCTGTGTCGATGGCCTATGAGATGCGTCTGCGCCCCGAAGACATGCAATATGGCGACTGGATCGACGCGCAGTGGGACAAGGTCGCGCGCGCGATCTCGGTGCTCAACGCGCGCTGGATGAGCCATCTGTCCGGACCGATGGACATGGGGCATATCTCGGTGGCCTGTGCGCTGTCCTATCTGGACTTCCGCCACGATGCGCGGAACTGGCGCGCGGGCAACGCGGCGCTTGCCAAATGGCATGAGAGCGTCGATTCGCGCCCTTCGATGGGTGCGACCAAACCGCCCGCCGGCTGACAAATGCGATCAAATTAACGATTTGCACGTCAGATCGTCTTAGAAACCCGGAAAATTCGGCGGACCTGCGACCGTTTGCGCGTCTTTGATTACTAGACGCGACGGAAGCACAGCGCTACATACCCGCTGGAGTAGGGCTGCGCAGAGCGTGGCCTGTTGACGTATTTGCCGGTTCGCCGGTGCAGGAAATGGAGAAACCCGTGTCCCACGCAGAAGATCACGAAGGCAGCCGCAGGGATTTCCTCTACTACGCCACCGCAGGCGCAGGAGCGGTGACCGCTGGCGCTGCAATCTGGCCGCTGGTCAACCAGATGAACCCATCGGCGGACGTTCTGGCCCTGTCCTCGATCCGCGTCGATGTGAGCGGACTGGAGCCCGGCACGCAGCTGACCGTGAAATGGCTCGGCAAGCCGGTCTTCATTCGCCGCCGGACCGAAGAGGAGATTGCGGCGGCTCGCGACGTGACGCTGTCGGATCTGCCGGACCAGAGCGCCGAGAACGCGAATTTGCCCGATGGAACAGATGCTTCGGACGAAAACCGCGCCCTGGACGAGGGGGGAGAGTGGCTGGTGATGATGGGGGTCTGCACGCACCTCGGCTGTGTGCCCCTGGGCGATGCGGGCGACTTCGACGGCTGGTTCTGCCCCTGCCACGGGTCGCATTACGACACGTCGGGCCGGATCCGGAGAGGCCCTGCGCCGAGCAACCTGCCGGTGCCTGTTGCAGAATTCGTGGACGAAACCACGATCAAACTCGGTTAAGGGAGAGACCTGATGGCTGGAATTCCTCACGACCATTATGAACCGAAGGCGGCTTGGGAAAAGAGCCTTGCCAAGCGGTTGCCGATCATCGGCCTGATGTATGACACGCTGATGATCCCGACGCCCAAGAACCTCAACTGGATGTGGATCTGGGGCATTGTCCTGACCTTCGTGCTGGTGCTGCAAATCGTGACCGGCATCGTGCTGGTGATGCACTACACACCGCATGTGGACTATGCGTTCTCCTCCGTTGAGCACATCATGCGCAACGTGAATGGCGGGCATATGCTGCGGTACATCCACCAGAACGGAGCGTCGCTGTTCTTTGTGGCGGTCTACGCGCACATTCTGCGGGGCATGTATTATGGCTCCTACAAGTCACCGCGTGAGATCACGTGGATCATCGGCATGCTGATTTACCTGCTGATGATGGGTACGGCCTTCATGGGCTATGTGCTGCCGTGGGGTCAGATGTCCTTCTGGGGCGCCACCGTGATCACCGGCCTCTTTGGTGCCATTCCCTTCGTGGGCGAGGCGCTGCAGACCTGGCTGCTGGGCGGACCGGCGGTGGACAATGCCACGCTGAACCGCTTCTTCTCGCTGCATTATCTGCTGCCCTTCGTGATCCTCGGCCTTGTGGTCGTGCACATCTGGGCCTTCCACACGACCGGCAACAACAACCCCACCGGGGTCGAAGTGCGCCGCACGTCGAAGGAAGAAGCGGAGAAGGACACGCTGCCGTTCTGGCCGTATTTCGTGATCAAGGATCTGTTTGCCCTGGCCGTGATCCTGGCGGTGTTCTTCGCGGTGGTCGGCTTCATGCCGAACTATCTGGGCCACCCGGACAACTATATCGAGGCCAACCCGCTGGCGACGCCTGCGCACATCGTGCCCGAATGGTACTTCCTGCCGTTCTACGCGATCCTGCGGGCCTTCGATGACACCGTCTGGATCGTGCAACTGGCGTCTTTTGTCACCGGTGGCATCATTGATGCGAAGTTCTTCGGTGTTCTGGCCATGTTCGGCTCGATTGCGGTGATGGCGCTGGCGCCCTGGCTCGACACCTCCTCGGTGCGGTCGGCGCGGTATCGTCCGATGCTGAAGTGGTGGTTCTGGCTCTTCGTCGTGAACTTCTTCGTGCTGATGTGGGTGGGTGCGATGCCTGCCGAAGGGATCTATCCCGTGATCGCTCTGATCGGTTCAGCCTACTGGTTCGCGTACTTCCTGATCATCCTGCCGCTGCTTGGCGTGATCGAGAAGCCGCTGGCGCAGCCGGATACGATCGAAGACGATTTTGCCGCGCATTACCCGAAGGCTGCCGACAAGGCTGCAACGGGTCAAGCGCAAGCCACGCCTGCTGAATAAAGGACACGTACTCATGTTCAGAACACTTACACTCAGCGCTGTGGCGGCCCTCGGATTGGCCACAGCCGGTCACGCGGCAGGCGCCTACGACACGCATATCGAGGACTTCGACTTCTCCTTCGAGGGCCCGTTTGGCACCTACGATCAGAACCAGCTGCAGCGCGGCCTGCAGGTCTATACAGAGATCTGTGCTGCCTGCCACGGGCTGAAGTTCGTGCCGATCCGGTCCTTGTCCGAAGAGGGCGGTCCCGCGATGCCGGAAGATCAGGTGCGCGCCTATGCGGAGCAGTTCGAGGTTTTCGATCCGGAGATCGACGACTTCCGCCCGGCACGCCCGTCCGATCATTTCCCCGAGTCGGGGCTGGAGAATGCGCCTGATCTGAGCCTGATGGCCAAGGCACGCGCGGGCTTCCACGGGCCTTACGGGCTCGGCATCAACCAGTTCTTCAAAGGGATCGGCGGGCCGGAGTACATCGCCTCGCTGCTGACCGGCTATACCGGTGAAGAAAAGGAAGAAGCGGGCGTGACTCTCTATGAGAACAAGGCTTTCCCGGGCGGTTGGATCGCCATGGCGCCGCCGCTTTATGGGGAAGACGTGGACTATGCCGACGGCCACGAGAATGACCTGCATCACATCTCCGAGGACGTATCTGCGTTTCTGATGTGGACCGCGGAGCCGAAGATGATGGCCCGCAAGCAGGCCGGCTTTGTCGGTGTGGTCTTCCTGACCTTGCTGTCGGTGCTGCTCTATCTGACCAACAAGCGGCTCTGGGCGCCGGTCAAGGGCAAAGAGACCATCTGATCTCCACCCGGACAGAGATGAAAAAACCCCCCGTGCCGTGCGGCGCGGGGGGTTTCTGTCTGCACCTTCACAAGGAAGGCAAATGACAGACCCTGGGGAGAGTCAGAATCAGATGGTCCGAGATGTCACGGGTAGTTGGCAGCTGAACGCGTCTTTCGCCATGATCTCATTCCTGTCCCTTAGTCCAAATCGTTCTTTACCAGCCGTTTTTGCCTTCTTAATCGAGGCGGTTACTCGCTACCGGTCACCACTAATAGGTTAACCATAGGTTAACAGATTTTCGACGTATGTGAACTGGATCACATTCGACGGCGTTTTCTCGTAAAAAGGGACCCGCTGGGATCTGTCAAATGCAGCCAATCTGGCTTGCGCCAGCGAGGTCCCTATCTTGATCGTTAACGTGACAGCCATGTCGACCTCTCAAAAACGGCGATGAAACTTCTCGACCATGGACTGGGCAATGCGGAATTCGCGGTCCGCGTCTGCCAGCCAGGTGAGAAGTGTGCGCATCGGTGAGGCCGCGGGTGGAACCCTGGCCGGATTGGTCGCCTTGTCGTCTCGGCGTTTCATGGTGTAGCCCCTTCTGTGTCGGGGGCTCCCCGAAATTTGGAGCCCCTCAGATCCGGACGCGCTGTCCTGATCTGCGACCACCATGCCGCAAAATCGAATCGGGGTCTGTGAAACGGTTCACACGGGTGGGATTAAATCTGGTGCAGGTCCGCCATGACCTGCAGCGCCTCGCGGTCGAGCACACGGACACCGCCGCGGGACGCCTCGATCACACCCGCCCGTTTCCACAAAGACAGGGTCTTTGACACCGCCTCGCGCGTTGCACCGACAAACTCGGCCAGTTCGGACTGCGACAGCGGCAGGGTCGACAGCTGCTTGGAGCCGTCGACCGTCAGGTAAAGGATCTTGCGGGCGAGGCGGGCCGGCATGGACAGGAACACCTGTTCGTTCAACTGGCTGCTCATCCAACGCATCCGCTCGCCCGCCAGCTGGATCATGTCGATCCCGAGATCCGGCGCCTTGCGGATCGCCCGGAGCATATCGGCGTTCTTGACGCCCCGCAGGAGGGTGGACTCCAGAGCGGTGACCGTGGCGGTCCGGGTGCCCGGGTCGAAGAGTGCGATCTCACCGAAGAGCGCACCGGGCCGCATCACATCGAGAGACAGCTTGCGCCCCTCCCGCGACAGCACGCTGAATTCCAGCGAGCCCGAGACGATGACGTAGAGCGTGTCACCGATGTCGCCCTGCTCAAAGAGCACCTCGCCCTCGTCCAGAGAGACTTCGGTTGCGACAGAGGCCATGAGCTCCGAGAGGTCCTTGGACGCATGCGCCAGGAACCCGCTTTTTGGCAATGTAACTGTGTCCATCTCGTTGTCCCTCTTTCTGGTCGCGCCCGACCTCTGGAAGCGGCAGCCTACTGTGCCAGGTGCAGCCTTTCAATCGCGGCGTGTGGCCCGCGCGATCACCCGGTACCAGAGATTGACGACCAGCGTATGTCAGCTGCGATGAAAGCCGCCGATCCGGCTCTCGAAGGTGGCTCCGAAGTCGGCGAGGGCGGCGCGCGATGTGGCGTCCGCCGGCCCGTAGACGGTGAACCGTGCGGGCGCGAACACCGCCAGGAAGCGCTCCGCGAAATGCTCTCCGAAGTTTTTCAGATGCAGCATCAGCGCGTCATTGTCGGCATAGCGCTCCACAACGGTGCAGCGGGCCCCGTCCTCCGACAGGTAGTATTCATAGGTCAACGCGCTTGGTTCATTGGCCTGGGTGGCCGCAACCATTTCGTCGATCAATGGCTGCACGGCATCCGACTGGCCGTCCTGGATGGTCATCTCCAGGACCCACTCAATGTGATCTTGCACTATCCCTCTCCCACAAGGTGGCCTCAGAGTAGCGATCAAGCCGCGCTTTTGTCACGCAGATTCTGGGCCGCCGGCGCTCAGGCGGTCAGCGCCTCGTCGGTGCGCCCGCTGATCTGCGTGGTGACGAGGCGGCCTTCGATCTGCGGATCCCGGAAGATGACAGGGCAGAATTGTTCGGTTCGGCCCATGGTGGGGCTCTCCATCAGGATGCGGTGGTGTTTGCCGATCTGATCGGAAAGATGCCGCTGAACCTGTGCGGCCCCTGCCGCACGCAGACGGGCGGCGCGCTCCTTGATCAGGGACCCGTCGACCGCGGGCATACGCGCCGCCGGGGTCCCTTTGCGCGCGGAGTAGGGGAAGACGTGCAACCAGGTCAGATCGCAGTAGGCGACCAGCGCCAGCGCATTGTCAAACATCGCCTCCGTTTCGGTCGGAAACCCGGCGATGATATCGGCGCCGAAGGTCATCTCCGGTCTGAGGCGCCGGGCCTCTTCTGTGAACCGAATGGCATCTTCGCGCAGATGGCGGCGCTTCATGCGTTTGAGGATCAGATCGTCGCCATGCTGCAGCGACAGGTGCAGGTGTGGCATCAGGCGCGGTTCGGTGGCGATGGCCGCCATCAGGTTCTCATCGACTTCAATGCTGTCAATCGAGCTGATCCGCAGCCGGGGCAGATCCGGAACCAACCGCAGGATACGCATCACCAGATCGCCGAGCTTTGGCCCGGCGGGCAGATCCGCGCCCCAGCTGGTCAGATCCACACCGGTGAGAACAACCTCGTTGTAGCCCCGGTCGACCAGTCGCTTGATCTGGTCGACGACCACGCCAGCAGGGACAGACCGCGAGTTGCCGCGCCCATAGGGGATGATGCAGAAGGTGCAGCGGTGATCACAGCCGTTTTGCACCTGAACATAGGCGCGGCTGCGGGTGCCGAACCCGTCGATCAGGTGGCCCGCGGTCTCCTTGACGGACATGATGTCGTCGACCTGTACCGCTTCTGTTTCGCCGATGAAGTCCGCGGAGAGCCCGTGCCAGGTGTCGGCCTGCATCTTTTCGCTGTTGCCGATGACTGCGTCGACCTCGGGCATGCGGGCGAAGGTCTCTGGCTCGGTCTGGGCCGCGCAGCCGGTGACGATGAGACGGGCATCGGGGTGCGCGCGCCGAAGTTTGCGGATGTCCTGCCGTGCCTTGCGGACGGCCTCTGCGGTGACGGCGCAGGTGTTGACCACAACCGCATTGTCGAGACCCGCGTCGGCGGCGAGCTCCTTCATCGCCTCGGTCTCATAGGCATTCAGCCGGCAGCCCATCGTGGAGAACACCGGCGTGATCATGTCAGGGAGGCCAGAAATGCGGGCGTCAGCGTTCCGCTGAACACATGGGTCGTGGGGCCGATCATCCAGACGCCGTCGTCGCGCCAGTCGACGGACAGGCTGCCGCCATCGAGGTCGATCCGCACCGCGCGGCCGGTGAGGCCAAGCCGGGCTGCCGCGACCGCCGCTGCGCAGCTCGAGGATCCTGAGGCCAGCGTGATGCCGACGCCGCGCTCCCAGACGCGCATGCGCATGCGATCTGGCCCGGTGATCTGAGCGATCTGGACGTTGGTGCGTTCCGGGAACAACGGGTGGTGCTCGTGGGCGGCGCCGAACTCAGCCAGGTCGATGGCCTCGACGTCCTCGACAAAGAAGGTGCAATGCGGGTTCCCCATGCCGGTGGCGACAGGCGCGCCGTCGATGGGCAACGAGAGGGTGTCCATGGCGTCTGCGAGCGGGATATCCACCCAGTCGAGCTGAGGATGTCCCATGTTGACCGCGGTGAGCCCATGGCCTTCATCGCGGGCCGTCAGCACGCCACGGCCCGTCGTCAGCTGCAGTTCGGTTTCACCGGTCTCCTCCATCAGGTGGCGCGCGATGCAGCGGGTCGCATTTCCGCAGGCGTTCGCCTGTGAGCCGTCGGTGTTGAAAAAGGTCAGGCGCAGGGTGTCGGCCCCATGCGAGATGACGGCCAACTGGTCAAATCCGACGCCGCGATGGCGGTCGCCAAGCGCTCTGGCAAGTCCGGCGTCCACGTCGATCTGCTGCGCGCGCGCGTCGAGCACGACGAAATCGTTTCCGAGCCCATGCATCTTCATGAAGGGCAGTCCGATATGCTCTGAACTCTGCATTGCGGCCATATAGTCTGCTGCGGCAAAACTATCCAGAGCGCACCGGCGAAAACGATGAATAAGGGCTTGACCCCCTGCCGCCTCCTTTCTAAGTAGGCGCCCTAGTGGGCCGTTAGCTCAGTTGGTAGAGCAACTGACTTTTAATCAGTGGGTCGCAGGTTCGAATCCTGCACGGCTCACCACTTTTCAGACATGTGTGGCGACTCGTGATGTCGGACCATTCGGGTCATGTTGATCAGCCCCACCTGAGTGGTCCGATTTGATTGTTGGTGCATGGCCGGCCTTGGGTCCATCTGGACGATGGTTTCTGGGGCCGGAGGGCGGTAGCCCAATGCGTTGTGTGGTCTTTTGGTGTTGTAGTGTTTCCTTCATTCTTCGATCAGGATTTGAGCTTCGCGCAGGCTGGAGAAGATCTCGCCATTCAAGAACTCATCTCGGAACCGGGCATTGAAGCTTTCGCAGTATCCGTTCCCCCAAGGTGAGCCCGGTTCGATATACGCGGTTTTTGCGCCGACGGCCTTAATCGTTTCCTGCACGGCTTGCGCTACGAACTCTGGGCCATTGTCTGACCGAATAAACGAAGGCACAGCCCGCAGGATGAACAGGTCACTCAGTGCATCGATGACGTGGCCTGAGTTCAGCTTTCTGTCAACGCGGATCGCCAGGCATTCTCGGCTGTATTCATCGATGATGTTCAGCGTCCGGAACGCTCTTCCGTCGTCAGTCCGGCAATGCACAAAGT
>NZ_CANLQB010000003.1 GCF_947493125.1 uncultured Roseobacter sp.
CACCTTGGACGAGATCAACCACGGCTTTGAGCTGATGCACGAGGGCAAATCCATCAGGGCTGTGGTGGAGTTCTGAGCGCATGGAGCTGGTGTCGGAAAATCGCAGCTTCGGGGGCCAACAGCGGGTCTACAGACACCCGTCGAACACCTGCGGCTGCGAGATGACTTTCGCCGCCTATCTGCCCCCGCAGGCCAAGGACGGGCCCGTGCCTGTCCTATGGTACCTGAGCGGTCTGACCTGCACCCATGAAAATGCGATGACCAAAGGCGGGTTTCAGGAGCATGCCGCCGAGCATGGGCTCGCGGTGATCTTCCCCGATACCTCCCCGCGTGGTGACAGCGTCAGCGATGACGAGGCCTATGACCTGGGGCAGGGCGCAGGGTTCTATGTGAATGCGACGCGCAACCCGTGGAAAAACAACTACCGCATGTACGACTATATCGTCAGCGAGCTCCGCTCGATTGTGGTGGACAACCTGCCTGTTCGCGACCGGCACGGCATCACCGGCCATTCGATGGGCGGGCATGGTGCGATCACGATCGCGATCCGCAACGCAGGCCTGTTCGACTCGCTGTCGGCCTTCGCGCCGATCGCCAACCCGACGAAGTCGGACTGGGGCCGCAAGCAGCTCAGCGCCTATCTGGGAGATGATGAGAGCAGCTGGGCGGAACATGATGCCACATTGTTGCTGCAGGAATATGGTTGGAAAGGCGACCTGCTCGTCGATCAGGGCTCCGGCGATCAGTTTCTCGACCTGCTGAAGCCCGAGGCGCTGGCAGACATGATGGCGCGGCGCCGTCAACCCGGACAGGTGCGCATGCAGGACGGGTATGATCACTCCTATTTCTTCGTGAACAGTTTCGCGCGCGATCACGTGCAATGGCATGCGGCCCGTTTGAATTGACCCGACACGACCCAGGCTCAAACCAAGGAAGGTACAAGAATGGTAAAGACGTTTCTGGCAGCTCTCTCCCTGACGATGCTCCCCGCGATGGCCTTCGCGGATGGTCATGTCACTGGGGATGCTGCTGCTGGTGAAAAGGTGTTCCGCAAGTGCAAGGCGTGCCACGCCGTGGGTGAGGGCGCCGAGAACAAGGTTGGGCCGGTTCTGAATGGTGTGGTCGATCGCGCCTTTGGCGCTGTGGAGGGCTTCTCCTATTCGGATGTGCTGATGGAGATGGCCGCCGAGGGCAAGACCTGGACGCCGGAAGAGCTCGACGCCTTCCTGCAAAAACCCCGCAGCTATCTCAAAGGCACCAAGATGTCCTTTGCCGGGCTGCGCAAGGAGGAAGACCGGGCCAACGTGATTGCATATCTTGCGAGCTTCCCAGCGGAAGGCTCGTAAGACCACGAATTTCCTGTGCGGCGGGAGGAGAGAACCACCGCGCAGGAAAGACCTGATGCCAGGCCCCATGCCGGGCTCGCGCGTCATTCTCGCGGCAATCCCGCCGCACCACAGGGAGGTACTATGATGAAAAAGCTCAAGCTTTTCACGTCTGGGATCGCTCTTTGCGCCGCCAGTATGGCCTTTGCAAATGACGATCTCATTGCCCAGATGGACAATCCCAGCCAATGGGCGATCCAGACGGGTGACTACAAGAACCAGCGCTATTCGCAGCTGGATCAGATCAACGCGGAGAATGTGGGCGACCTGCAGGTGGCCTGGACGTTCTCGACCGGTGTTCTGCGCGGGCACGAAGGCTCGCCGCTGGTGATCGGCGATGTGATGTATGTGCACACGCCGTTCCCGAACATCGTCTATGCGCTCGATCTGGCCAACGAGGGCAAGATCATTTGGAAATACGAGCCCAAGCAGGACCCGGACGTCATTCCGGTGATGTGCTGTGACACCGTGAACCGCGGTGTGGCCTATGCGGACGGCAAGATCTTCCTGCATCAGGCGGACACCAAGGTGGTCGCTCTGAATGCGGAAACCGGTGCCGTTGAGTGGGAAGCCCAGAACGGCGACCCGGCGATTGGTGAGACCAACACCGCCACCGTCCTGCCGATCAAGGACAAGGTGATTGTTGGTATCTCGGGGGGTGAATTCGGTGTCCGCGGTCACACGACGGCCTATGACATGAACACCGGCGAGCTGGTCTGGCGCGCCTATTCCATGGGGCCGGACAGCGACATCCTGGCTGATCCTGAAAACACCACGCATCTCGGCACGCCGGTGGGCGCGGATTCAGGCACCAACACCTGGGAAGGCGATCAGTGGATGATCGGGGGCGGCACCACCTGGGGCTGGTACTCTGCGGATCTGGATGAGAACCTGTTCTACTACGGCACAGGCAACCCCTCGACCTGGAACCCCGCACAGCGTCCCGGTGACAACCGCTGGTCGATGACCGTCATGGCGCGTGACATTGACACCGGCATGGCCAAGTGGTTCTACCAGATGACCCCGCATGACGAGTGGGATTATGACGGCGTGAACGAGATGATCCTGTCCGAGCAGGAGATCGACGGCGAGGAGCGCAAGCTGCTCACACACTTCGACCGCAACGGTCTGGCCTACACGATGGACCGTGTGTCGGGCGAGTTGCTCGTTGCCGAGAAGTATGACCCCGTGGTGAACTGGACCACGGGCGTCGATATGGACCCGAACTCCGAGACCTATGGACGTCCGGCTGTTGTGGCGCAGTACTCCACCGCGCAGAACGGCGAAGACGTGAACACCACCGGCATCTGCCCGGCAGCGCTCGGGACCAAGGACCAGCAGCCTGCGGCCTACTCGCCGAAAACGGAGATGTTCTATGTGCCGACAAACCACGTCTGCATGGACTATGAACCCTTCCGGGTGAGCTATACCGCCGGTCAGCCCTACGTGGGGGCGACGCTCTCGATGTATCCGGCACCCGACAGCCATGGCGGTATGGGCAACTTCATCGCCTGGGACAACATCAATGGCGAGATCAAATGGTCCATCCCCGAGAAGTTCTCGGTCTGGTCCGGGGCGCTGGCGACCGCGGGTGACATTGTCTTTTATGGGACGCTCGAGGGTCATCTGAAGGCGGTGCATGCCGACACGGGTGAGGAGCTGTACCGCTTCAAGACACCGTCGGGCATCATCGGCAACGTGATGACCTACGAATCCGACGGGCGCCAGTATGTCGGCATCCTGTCGGGTGTCGGCGGCTGGGCCGGGATCGGTCTGGCGGCTGGTCTGACCAACCCGAATGACGGCCTTGGTGCCGTTGGAGGCTATGCCGCGCTGAGCGACTACACAGCCCTGGGCGGTCAGCTGACGGTCTTTGCACTGCCGAACTGATCAAGGCAGGTGCCATAAGCACACGATCGGCGCGACCTCTCCTGGGGTCGCGCCAGTCCAACAAACAATCGGGCGACAGCGATACGCGGCCCCAGATACAATGGGTGAGATACGATGAAAACCACACACTGCATCCTGGCGCTTTGTCTGGCTGGTGGCTTTGCCGCACCCGCCATGGCGGAAAAAGCCGTGGACCCCGCAATTTATGAAGTCGCCGAGAGCGAGGATGGCCGCTACTACACCGAAGATGGAACGCCAACCTTCAGCATCACCGAGGACGGTACGGTCGATTGGCTCACCTTTTCGGGCTTCCGGCGCTATCACGCTGAATGCCACGTCTGCCATGGGCCGGATGGCGAGGGCTCGACCTATGCGCCCGCTGTCAAGAATTCCGCGATTGACCTGGGCTATGACGGATTTTTCGACGTGGTGGTGAATGGGCGCGAGAACGGGAATTCGGTCATGCCGCATTTCGGGGAAAACAGGAATGTCATGTGCTATCTTGATGACATCTATGTCTATCTGAAGGCCCGTGGCCTCGATGCGGTACCGCGCGGGCGACCCGCGAAGAAAGAAGCCAAATCTGATGTGATCCGTGAGGATGAAGATGCCTGCATGGGCTGAGACCATTCGAAACCTGACCGTTCCCCTCTTCATGGGGTTCTCCCTCGCGGGGTCCGCAGGTGCACAGACCTCTGATCTGGTGTCGAACAACGCCTTTCGAGTCTGTGCGGACCCCGCGAATTATCCCATGTCGGCCAAGGACGAGAGCGGCTTCGAAAACAAGCTGGCTGATTTTGTGGCTGCGAAGCTTGATCTGCCGGTGCAATACACCTGGTATCCGATGGCGACCGGTTTCATCCGAAACACGCTGAAAGCCAAGCAATGCGACGTGGTGATGGGCTATGCCCAAGGCCACGAGCTGGTGCTCAACACGAACCACTATTTCACATCCGTCTATACGCTGATCGTGCCGCAAGATGGCGATCTGGCCGGGGTAGAGGCGCTGACCGATCCCGCCTTGAAGGGCAAGCGGGTCGGGATCATCGCGGGCACGCCGCCTGCCGCGCATTTGGCGCGCAACGGTTTGATCGGGAAGTCCAAGGGCTATAACCTCGTCGTCGACCGGCGGCACGAGAGCCCCGCGACCGATATGCTCAATGACCTGAAGGCCGGCGAAATCGATGCAGCCGTACTCTGGGGCCCGCTTGGGGGGCCGCTGGTCAAGACAGAGTACCCCGATTTCAAAGTCATTCCTCTGATCAAGGAAGAGCTGCCGCCGCGCCTCTTCTATCGCATTACGATGGGCGTGCGGCAGGGCGAGAAAGTCTGGCAGCGCCAGCTCAACTCGCTGATCCGCCGCAATCAGGATGAGATCAACGCCCTGCTCGTCGAGGCAGGTGTGCCCCTGGTCACCGATCTCGGCACCGAGGTCATGGAGATCTCCAATTGATCAGGGCCGTGCTCGTGGGGGCGTGGTTAGCGCTGCCGCTTGCGAGCATGGCCCAAACAGTTCCCGAGCCATCTGACTACCGAACCGATCACTATCGCGCGCCCGTCCCCGCCACGTTGCTCGGGGCCACAGTCGTCGGTCCCGAGGAAGCACATGCGCTTTGGGAAAGGGATGATGCTGCCTTTATCGACGTAATGCCGCAACCACCCAAGCCCGCCAATCTACCCAAGGGTACGATCTGGCGGGACAAACCCCGCCACACGATTCCGGGCGCGATCTGGCTTCCCAACGTTGGGTATGGGGCGATTGCGGATATCACCGCCGATTACTTCAAAACCGGCCTTGAAAAAATCACCGAAGGCGATCCGACCCACCCGGTCGTGATCTTCTGCCTGGAAGACTGCTGGATGAGTTGGAACGCGGCGAAACGCGCGCTGGAGTGGGGATATACGTCCGTTTACTGGCTGCCCGAAGGCACCAACGGCTGGCAGCTTTGGGGCTACCCGCTGGAAAAGGTAAAGCCGGAAGACGGCCAACCACAGACCAACTAGTCAGAAGCCCGCCAGCTCCTTGTGCGCGTGGCTTACAGTGCCGTCCGTATCCGTCATGGTCACATCCACGGATTGCGTGCTGCGCGGCACAGCGAGCCCGAGACGCGGGTTTTCGGACAGCGAGATCGAGCCCGTCAGATCGACAAACCCCGCACCATCGAGATTAATCTCAACCGTTTCGACATAACGCATCGGGATGAACAAGAGCGAGATTTGGTCCATTTGCATCCCCGAATGCGAGGGATGCGAGATATCCACATCCATCTTGCTGAGGCGTGAGGCAAGGCTGGTTAGCTTGCCACTGTCCACACCCGGCACGGTGCCCAGCACATCGATGTGCATCTGGCCCAACGTTGCGAGCGCAAGCTCCGGATCGGTTCCGGGCGGAGCCGCACAAGCGCCCTGGCCGGAGGTTTTCACGAAGGTCTCGGAGACAAACAGCCGGCCATCGGAGGTCTCGGCAATCACATGCATCGGCGTGGGGCCGTTTACGCGCATGGTGATGTCGAAATAGAAGCCCGGCTGCGGGGTTTCTAGGTCAAACACGGCCGAGACCGGCATCGGGTTCTCATCAAGCACCACGGTGACCTTGGCGATCTGGGCGCCTGGCGGGGCGATGATCTGCGCCGCAAGATCGGTGCGCGCGTCATCGAAAGTGCGATAGGGCGCGTCGATTGCGATGAGACTGTCGCCATTGAGCATGACCCGATCACCATAGAGCTGTTCTTTCACAGAGTCCCAGGCCTCGTTGCTCGCAAACGCGGGCAAGATGGTCCACGACAGCACCGCGGCTGCCAGTGCCAGATGTTTCATTCTGCCTCCTCCAGCAAAAACGTACCAAAGGCGCGGGGGCCATCGCACGTGTCGATCTCTTCTATCACAGAAAGGCTTTCGGCGTCGAAAATAGTGACTGTATTATCGAACCAATTCGCGACGACGATGCGGGTGCCATCCGCGGTGGCATCGACGCCTTCGGGATATTCGCCCGTTTCCAGCTTAGCCATTGGCTCCAGCGTCGCGAGGTCTATCACGCTCAAGCTGTCTTCGTATTGGTTGGTCACGAAGGCGCGACCCCCGGCAAAGGCCACGCCATAGGGCCGAGCTCCAACTGGAACCGCTGCAAGGACCTCGCTGTTCAGAGCGTCGATCACCGTCACATCGTTGCTGCCCACATTCCCGACGAAGAGCCGCCCGTCAGGCGCAAAGCGCAGACCAAACGGGCGGCTACCTGCCTCAAGACGCGTGCGCAGTCTCAGAGTCTCGGCGTCAAAGATCGAAACCTGATCCGCGTCGCGATCCGCAGAGGCAAGATAACGCCCATCGTCCGACAGCGCGAGCCCAGCCGGGGCCGCGCCAACAGCAAGCTCCGCCACGACCTGCAAAGAGGTGTCATCCAGCACCCAGATGCGGGCGTTGTACCAGTCGGAGACGAAGAGGTGCCCGCGCGCTGTGTCATGCGTAAGGCCAATCGGGCCACCGTCCAGTTGCACGGACACCAGCGGCTCTCCCGACAGCAAATCATGTTTGCGGACGGTCTTGCTGTCAGCGGCGACCGTGAAGACCGCCGTTTCAGACACGGCGATGCCAGCCGGTTTGCCGGGGACAGACCAGCGGGCGATCTCTTCACCCGCGGTGATGTCCAGAACGCTCACCGCGTCCCCGGTCTGGCAGGTGACAAAGGCCAGATCGCGCGCGGAACACAAGGTGCCAGCGACGATCAGCGCAGTGGCGAGATTAAGAGCCCGGCGCACCAAAGCGCTCGGTCAGAGCATCAAGCCCGGCCTGATATACCCCGGTGACCGCAGCAATTGCGGCTTCGTCGTTCAGCTCTTCGGGCGGGTCATTGTTGGGATAACCGCGATAAAACGCGCCGCGCCATTCGACGATCGACCCGCCGCCATCGCGCGGCATCACGGTCAGGTGCGAGGAGTAATTCGTGACCGGCAGCACCTCGACCTGCACATCGGTGATCCGGTACGAATAGCTCATCTTCTCATCGCTGAACTTGTAGAGGATTTCCGAAATGGTTGGCCCATCTGCGGCACCCAGGGTCAACACCCGCGTGGCGTCTATCTCATTGCCGTTCTCGCCTGCCGTTTCATGCACAGCAGGGTGCCAGGACATGTCCTGAAAATTTCTGATGGTGGCCCAGACCTCTGCCGGATCGGCGGCCACCTCGGTGGTCAACGTCACCTTTTGCCGGGTCGGCCCATGCGCCAGGGCCAGCCCCGGCGTGACAAACGCCGCCACACAAGCCGCCAGGAATACGCGTTTCTTCATCATTTCTCCTCCACGAAAAACCTGTTCTTCAAGATGTAGCGCATGCCGCGCTGCCAGCTTTCGTCGGTGTTGCCGCGAATATCGACGACCCCGCCCTTGACCATGTCGCCGGTCTCAGCCGCGCGCAGTTGCAGGTTGATCGCGAGGATCAGATCCGACACTTTCTGCACCTCGCCCACCAGCGAATAGTCGGCGCCCAGCTGCACCGCGATGCGGGTGTCGCAGCCGTAGCATTTGGCCAGATTGACCACTCGGTCGATCTCCGTGCGCGCAGGCTCGATATCAACCAGCACATAGCCTTCCTGCATGAACCGCTCCGCCACCATCTCTTCCAGAACCGCGAGCCTTGCCTGCTCTGCCGTGTTCTCTCCGGACGCACTGGTCTGCAGCGATGTGTCCAGCAACGTCAGGCCAAAAAACGCCACGCGTTCCTGTGCGTGAACGCCAGTGGCGGCAAGCAGGGCTAAGACGGTTAATCGCATGTGTCTGTTCTTAAAAAATAAGAATCGTCCTTTATGGTGCGGCTGCTAGGCTGTTTTCCACAACCCGGCCAATAGTATCGGTTCACACGATTCCGATGGACGGGGATAAACGGGAGGCCCGGCAGAACGACCGGGCAGGGGAGGTTCACGTGCATCGCCTGCACAGGTCGCTGTTTGCGGCCCTTGCTATCATTTTCACTACTGACTCTGCTTGGGCGATCGACGTCAAGGCGGCGGTCCTGCGCATCGACTATCCGACTTTGCTGCCGATCAGCCGCTATGATCTTCCCCCGGACGATCTTGGGTTTGGCGGCGCCGCGCTCGCGGATGAGGACAACGGCACGACGGGTGGCTTTCTTGGACACACCTATGAGACGACCACCGTGGCGGTTCCACCGGAAGAGGCCGACGCCGCGATGGCACAAATCCTCGCCGACGGTATCAAGCTGGTGGTTCTTCAGTCCCGCAAGGAAGACCTGCTGCGCCTGACAGATCAGGCGGCGGAGGCGGGCGCATTGGTCTTCAACGCGCGTGCGCCAGAAGTAGAGCTGCGGGATGCGTCCTGCCGCGGAAACCTGCTCCACACCGCACCCTCGCACGGCATGAAAGCGGACGCCGTGGCCCAGTTTGCCGTGTGGAAGAAATGGACGGAGTGGTTTCTGATTTCGGGCTCGAACCCGGAGGACGTCGCGCTGGCGGAAGCCTACCGCAAGGCCGCGCTCAAGTTCGGGGCGGAGGTTGTCGAGGATCGCACCTTCGACGACACAGGCGGCTCACGGCGCACCGATTCCGGCCATGTGATGGTCCAGCGCCAGCTGCCTGCCTTCACCCAGGATGCGGATGACCATGATGTGGTGATCGCCGCGGACGAGACCGACTATTTCGCGCGCTATCTGAGCTATCACCTCTGGACGCCGCGGCCCGTGATGGGCTCGGGCGGTCTGGTGCCCACAAGCTTCCATGGGGCGCACGAAGCCTATGGCGCCACGCAATACCAGACCCGGTTTGAGGCGCTGACCGGGCGTTATGCGCGGCCCGAAGACTACAACGTCTGGCTCGCCCTGCGGGTGGTCGGCGAAGCGGTGACCCGGGCGAATACCGCCGAGCCTGATGGCGTGCGGGATTATGCGATCTCGGATGAATTCGAGCTGGCCGCCTTCAAAGGGCAGAAGGTCACCTTTCGCGACTGGAACGGCCAGCTACGTCAGCCGATCCTGCTCTATGACGGCATGATAACGGTCAGCGTGAGCCCACAAGAAGGCTTCCTGCACCAAAGCTCACCGCTCGACACGATGGGTCTCGACCGGCCCGAATCGAGCTGCACCGCCTTCGACTAATCGGAGATACGAAATGAAATCATTTTTATTCTCGACTGCTCTGGCCGCGCTGCTTGCCGTCCCGGCCTACGCGGGAAAGGCGTTCATCTCGAACGAGCGCGGCAACACGATCACCGTGGTGAACACTGAGACCTGGGAGGTGGAAACTGAATTCTTTGCGGGCAACCGGCCGCGGGGCATCACCACGAGCCCCGACGGCAGCGTCATCTATGTTTGCGCTTCCGACGACAATCTGGTGCGGGTCTTCGATGCCACCACCTATGAGGAGCTGCCCAGCCTGCCGTCCGGACCGGACCCGGAGCTCTTTATCTTGGAGCCCTCCGGCAAGCGGCTCTACATCGCGAATGAAGACGACAATCTGGTGACCGTCGTCGATACCGAGACCCGTATGGTCCTGGCCGAAGTGCCGGTGGGTGTGGAGCCCGAGGGGATGGGGATGAGCCCGGATGCGAAGTTCGTGGTGAATACCTCGGAAACCACCAACATGGCGCATTTCATTTCCACCGAGGACTACAAGATCAAGCATAACATCCTTGTGGACCAGCGCCCGCGCTACGCGCATTACACGGCAGACGGCAAACGGCTCTTTGTGACGTCTGAAATCGGCGGGACTGTGTCGGTGATGGATATCGCCGAGGACGGCGCGCCAACGGTGGTCGGCAAGATCAGCTTTGAGGTGGCGGGCGTTCAACCGGAGTGGCTGCAACCCGTAGGTGCACGAGTGACGGCTGATGGCACCCGGCTCTTCGTGGCGCTGGGGCCCGCAAACCGAGTCGCGGTGATCGACGCGCAAAGTCTTGAGGTGCTCGACTACATCCTCGTTGGACAGCGGGTCTGGCAGCTCGATTTCACGCCGGATGAGAAGTACCTTTTGACCACCAATGGCAACTCCAACGACATCACCGTGATTGATGTGGAGAAGGAACAGGCCATCAAATCCATTCAGGTCGGACAACAGCCCTGGGGCGTTGTGGCCATCGACTGAAACACGCAAGGACAATCGGAGAGAGAGAACGGATGAAAAAACTGATGACAGCTGCGGCGCTTGCGATGATGTGCAGCCCGGTTATGGCAGGCCCCCTGTGCGACGATCTGGGCTTTGCGGGCCTTCTGGCCAAGTGCAATCGCGGTGAGGACATCCCGCTGACCCTCGCGTCCGGTCAGCCGCTCGGAGAGGATGTGGTCCTGCAGTCCGGCGCTTACTACACGCTAGTGGTCACAGCGGACGGCTCGGCGGAACTGGCCATCGAAGGGCCAAGCTTCTTCCGGGCGATCTGGATGAACGAAATCGTCATCAACAAGATCGAGATCCGCCCCATGGCTATCGACAGCATCGAGTTCGACAAGGCTGGAGTGGCCGAGCTGTCCTTTATCGCGATCAAACCCGGCAGCCACACCATAAAGATCCCTGGCTCGACCGGCGAGACACAATCCATGACCATTTCCATACAGTAACCTCGGAGCACATGATGAAATACATCCTCACCTTGACCGCCACCGCCCTTATCTCTGGCCCGGCCTTGGCCGAAGCGCACCTCGATGCTCAGACCATCGAGAAGATCGAAGCGATGCTGACGTCCATCGAATGCCAGATGGACCCGGATGATATCGAAGTAGAAGACGACGGCTACGACCTTGATGACGTGATCTGCAAGGGCGGCAACCAGTTCGACATCAAGCTCGACAAGGACCTCAACGAGGTCAGCCGCCGGGCGGAGTAGCGCCAAGACCGAGAGAGGATCAGCGCCGTGCGTTTAATCCATGTGATTTCGATAGTGCTGATGTCATTGGCAGCACCCAGCCTTGCCAATGACCTTCCGACCATCCGGGCCGCCGTGCTCAAGATCGGCACGGTCAACTGGGAACTCGCGACAATCACCGAAAACGGGCTGGACCGGGCGAACGGCTTCGTCCTCGAGGTCCAGCCCTTCGCTGACAACAGCGGCACCCGCATCGCCGTGGAAGGTGGCCAGGCCGACATGGCCGTGGCCGACTGGATCTGGGTCGCCCGCCAACGCGCGGCGGGCAAGGACTATGTTTTCATCCCTTACTCTAAGGCGGTGGGCGGCGTGGTCATCCCCGCCAGCAGTTCGGCCGAAACGCTGGCTGACCTCGCGGGCGGCAAGATCGGCATCGCGGGTGGGCCGCTCGACAAGTCCTGGCTGATCCTGCGCGCCTATGCGCAGCAGAAATACGATATGGATCTGAAGTCCGAGACCGAGCAGGTCTATGGTGCGCCGCCCCTCATCTTCAAATCCACCATGGGCGAGGAATATGCAGGGTCGATCAACTTCTGGCACTTTCTGGCTAAGAACAAGGCCGCTGGGATGCGGCAGCTGATCTCGGTGGAAGAGGCGGGCCAGGCGCTTGGCCTCGACACCAACACCCCGCTGCTCGGCTACTATATGAAAGAGAGCTTTCTCGCCGATCATCCGGGCTTGGAACAGAGCTTTTTCGAGGCCAGCCGCGCCGCCAAGGACAAACTTGCAGGCTCGGAGGATGCTTGGGTGTCCATACGTCCCCGTATGAATGCCGCAACCGATGCACAATACGACCAGCTCAGAGCCGACTGGATCGCAGGCATCCCTGATCGCGCGCCGGTCGATGAGGCCGCCGCCGACAAGATGCTGAGCCTGATGAGCGATCTGGGTGGCCCGGAGCTTGTCGGCGGGGCCACATCTATCCCCGCTGGCCTTTTTGCCGATGTAAAGTAACATCGCCCGATGCAGGCTGCGCGGCTCACACCTCTTCTCTCTCTCGCTGGGCTGCTCTCGCTGTGGGTCGTGGCGGCCGTTCTCACGGACGATGCTCAGATCCTGCCAAAACCCTGGCAGCTGGGGCCGCTTTTCCTCCAGGAAGCAGGTTCCGGCGAGCTGTGGAGCCATCTTTTGGCGACGATCATCCGCGTGCTCTGGGCGTTCGGCTTAGCGATGACACTCGGCACCCTGCTGGGCCTCATCATGGGCCGCTCCCCGCGCACGAATGCTTGGCTGGACCCATGGCTCGTCGTGTTCCTCAACCTGCCAGCACTGGTGCTGATCGTGCTGTGCTATCTCTGGATCGGGCTCACCGAGGCCGCAGCGATCATCGCGGTGACGCTCAACAAGGTGCCCAATGTGGCTGTGGTGATCCGCGAAGGGGCCCGCGCCCTCGACCCCGATCTCGACGCCATGGCGCAGGTCTACAAGATGCCATGGCTTTCGCGGATGCGGCATGTGATCTTCCCGCAGCTTGCGCCCTTCATCGCTGCCGCCGCGCGCTCCGGCGTCGCCGTGATCTGGAAGATCGTGCTCGTGGTCGAGTTTCTGGGGCGCTCGTCTGGCATCGGCTTCCAGATCCACCTTTACTTCCAGCTCTTCGATGTCGCTATGGTCCTCGTTTATGCCTTTTCATTCATCTGTGTGATGCTGCTGGTAGAATGGCTCCTGTTGCAGCCGTTTGAGCGCAGCACGCGACGCTGGAGAACAGCGTGATCGAGGTCAATATTGAGTCGAAGGCGTTTGGCAGCACACCCGTGCTTGGACCAATTCGTTTTGGTGTGAGGGCAGGTGAAACAGTTGCTCTGACCGGCCCGTCCGGGATCGGGAAATCGACAGTTCTGCGAATTCTGGCTGGGATTGACGAGCAGTTTGAAGGCACGATTACCCGGCCAGACGAGGTGGCTTTCGTCTTTCAGGAGCCAACGCTACTGCCATGGCGATCCGTTCTCAAAAACATATTGGTGCCGCATCCTCGACTGACGCCGCAACAAGGACATGAGGCGTTGAAGAGCGTCGGACTGGAAGACAAGGCAGAGTTCTTTCCCAATCAGTTGTCATTGGGACAGCAGCGCAGGCTGTCTCTCGCCAGGGCCTTTGCGCGGACGCCCGAACTTCTGATCATGGATGAGCCATTTGTATCCTTGGACGCGGAGACTGCGGACGAGATGATGAGGCTGACTGAGAAACTCATAGTTGCACATCAGCCGGCCGCACTGTTCGTGACACATGATCGGCGAGAGGCGGAAAGACTGGCTGATCGAGTAATTCTTCTGGAGCATAAGCCCACCGGCGCAGAGATTGCCCGGGATGGCAATGAGGTGACTGCAGCGGAAATCGATGGTGTTGGTCCGGGATAAGGTCAGCGTGCACATGTATTCGAAAACGCTTTGGATTGTGGGAAAGCGTGGAGCTCCTCCGACGAAAGCCGGCTGATTGGTGCCCCCTGGCCGTCGCGCTGTTTTCCTTGGCTCACCATTCAAGCAAACGCGGAGTATTCAGCACCCTCGTTGCAATGATTGATCAAAGGTGAACGGTCTAGATGAGCACGGCCCTGCGTATCATGCGACGCATCAAGCGCCACCGCTCAGAGCCAATGAGTGAACCGACTGCCCGCCAATTCGGTCTGCACGCGACCGACGTGTGCCGGTGAGGTTGGGAGCTCTTTGCGGTAACGACCGGAGGTTTGCCCGGCATGAATGTTGGCCGTGAAGACCGGTACAGGCGTATGCGGAGATGATCCGCCACGCGGTTCAAATACTCCTGGGGAGTGGGCTGGATCAGAAAACCTCTCCGGTCCGCAGTCGCCAGTTTGTTCGCTCATGTGTCAGCTATTTTGTGGGTTTTATGGCCCATGTTGTTGAAACCTAAACGCCGGTTGGTCAGCATCAGCAAAACGACATCCAAGTGCGAGATTTGCGAACTGGGTGTCTTTGACAAAGCGATCCAAGCGCGCAATCATCTGAGTACAAATCCTTTTTTTGGGGGGCGAAGGTTTTGCAAAGCCATATGAATGCTGTGAGATGTGATGGATTTGGCGGACAGCACAGATTCATCAATGACGTGCCAGTGCCCGAACCCGGGCCCGGTGAGGTTCTTGTCCGCGTTGACCTCTCCGGGATCTGCGCTGCGGACCGCGCCATGTACGATGGGACCGGGCCCTGGGAACTGAATTTCCCTTTCATCCCGGGGCATGAATTCACAGGCACTGTGGTCGCCTTGGGAGAGGGGAGCGGTGCGCGCCACGGTGTATCGGAAGGCGACCGTGCAGTGGCCGAGCTCAATATCACCTACGGCAATGACTTCTTCCGTCAGCGGGGGCTCTATCATTTGTCCGACCGAATGGATGTGCTGGGTGCGACCTTGAACGGGGCGTGGGCTGAATACATGCTCTATCCGGCAGATGCGGTGGTTCACAAGGTTCCTGCGCCGTTGAGCGACGCCGCGGCCTGTTACGCCGAACCGCTCGCCAATGCGATCCATGGTGTCGAACGCGCCAGTATTCAGTTTCAGGATGTCGTTGTGGTCTCGGGCGCGGGTCCGATTGGCATGGGCATGCTTCAGGCTGCGCGACTGAAGTCTCCCCGGACGCTGATACTGGTGAACCCGGGGGCGCCAAAACGGGAGCTTGCCCTGTCGCTGGGTGCGGATATGGCCTTCGCGCCCGACGACCCGAAGCTGCGTGACGCCATCGGCGATCTCACCGGAGGGCGCGGTGCAGATGTGTTTTTGGAGGCTTCCGGCCAGACTGCTGCTTTCAGCGTGGGACTGGAGCTTCTGCGCAAGCGCGGCACACTTGTCGTCTTCGGTGTCTACAAGGAACCCGCAACAGTGGACTTGAATGTCTTTGGTGAGTTCAAGGAGCTCAATATCCTGGGCGGTCATCTGGCGCCCTTCACCTATGCGACAGCGCTGGATCTCATGGCGCGCGGACTGATTGACGGGGATGCTTGCGTCACGCACAGATATCCATTGGAGGCCTTCAAGGAGGCGATCAAGCGCACACCGCAGGATGGTGAAGTACAGATCAAAGTTGTTCTGGATCCAAGCAGTTAGCGCATTTTTCGCTGCGCCACCGCCAGAGCCAGCGCAGACACGAGGATGATCCCCGACAGGGCGTCCTTGACGTTGAAATTCAAGCCCATCAGGTTCAGTCCGTTGACAACCATGCCGAGAAAGAGAACGCCGGCAATCGTTCCGAGGACATTGGGGCGCCCCCGCGGGTGCAAAGCGGCACCGATGAAAACGGCGGCAATCGCGTCGAGGAGGTATGAGAAGCCTGAAAGTGGCGTGAACATGCGAATGGATGCAGCCGCGATCAATCCGCCGATGGCGCAGGTCATCGCCGCCACAATGTAGCTCGCGATCAGGACGCGGTTTACCCTGATACCGGCCACGATCGAGGCCAAGCGTTGCATACCCATGGCGTGGATGCGTCGCCCGTGGATGGAACGCTCCAGAACCAGAAAGTAGATCACGCAGAGCACGGCGGCGACAATGACCTCGACGGGTACGCCGCCGATATCTCCCATGGCCAGGTTCCGAAACTCATCCGGCATCCGCCTGTGTGAGATCGGTCCGCCGCCATTGGTAAAAATACGCTGAACCGAAGAGCCGATAAAGAACGTGCCCAAGGTTGCCATGAACGGGCTGATGCGCAACCCGACAACGAGAATGGCGTTCACGATACCTACGATAGAGCCGCCCGAGACCCCGAGCGCCGCGGCTGTGATCCAGTCCGCGCCGTAGCTCTTCATCGCGACGATGGCGAACGCGGCGCCGAAATCGAGCGCGATGCCGACCGACAGGTCGATACCTCCCGTGGCGACGATGAGTGTCATGCCGAGGGCGACAATGAGCAGGATTGCTGAACCCTCGACTATGTTCAGCAGGTTTCCGCCCTGAAGGAATACCGGGTTCCAGGCGGCGAAGAACACAAAAAACGCAAAGAACGCCAAGAGAAATCCGAACCTGACGAACAGATGTCGCAGCAGCGACGATGACCGGTTGGAGGTAAGCTCCGTCATCGGCGGCCCCGCTGCGCCAAAGCGCCAAAGGCTACGACCGCCAGGATCAAGCTGCCTTTGATGAGACCGGTCCAGAATACGTTGACACCCATGGATTTAAACCCAATCGAGATGGCAGCCACCAGCACGGCGCCAAGAACGGCACCCCAAAGTGTGACGACCCGGCGGCCCGAAAAGGCGGCGCCCAGAAAGGTGGCCAATACCATCTCGAGCATGAGATTGTTCTCGACGCCAGGTGATGAGCCTGAGCCGCGGGCCAAAACAAAGAAACTCGCGATGAACCCGGTTGTCGCTGCCAAGATGAACGATGCTGATTGAAGCTTCTTGACATCAAGGCCAGATGTCTCTGCAGCATCCCGGCTGCCTCCAACGGCCTGCATGTTCAGGCCAATACGGGTGCGATGTGCCAGGTGGTAGAAGCTGAGCGCGATCAGCGCGACAATGGGGATGCCCACCGGAACGCCTGCAATCTGCCCGTCGCGCAGCCACAATATGACCGGATCGCTGACGTTGATGCGGCGACTGGAGGTGACCACGTTATTGACGCCGACGACTGCGACGAACATGGACAGCGTGGTCAGGAGAGGCGTCATGCCTATTCTGGTGACAAGCAATGCGTTGATTGCGCCAACCAGCAGGGCGGCCCCTGCCGCAAGGGCCACTGCCACGGGCAAGCTTCCGTTCGTCGCCAGCCATTGTGCGATGATCCCAGCGCACAGGACCGCCGTCGCCGGGATGGACAGGTCTATGCCACCGGAGACGACATCGTCGCCCCCCGCCATCACAACGAAAGCCAACCCCATGCAGATGATAACAACAGGCAGACTTTGATTGAGGATGAGCTTGAAGCTGAGGAGACTGAAGAAGTTGTGCGCCTCGAATGCGATATAGGCGAGCAGCAGCGCGAAGATGAGCAGGGGGGCCGTATCGACCAAACGAGACAGGCGACCGGGGCTACCATGTTCAGCCATGGGCGGCCTCGGTCGGTTCCGCGCCCGTTGTTACGGAGATCAAATGATCCAGCGAGAGGTCACTGGCATCAAGAACGCTGACGATCTCTCCGCGCATCATCACTGCGATGCGATCACATATTCCGATCAGCTCGCCCGGGTCGGACGAGGACACGATGACCCCGGAGCCGTCTTTTGCCAGCCGATCAACGAGGGCATAGATCTCCGAGCGCGCGCCGACGTCGACGCCCACGGTGGGTTCGTCTAGCAGATACACATCGGCATTCTTCAAGAGCCAGCGGCCAAGCACCACCTTTTGCTGATTGCCGCCACTCAAGAGCCGGACAACCTTTTCGGGGTCAGAAGGCCGGATATCGAGCGCGGAAATCTGTTCTTCGGTCTGCTGGCGTGCCCGTCGTCGGTTTTCAAGGCCAAAACGCGAGATTGCATCAAGCGTCGCAAGCGTCACATTCTCGGAAACCGTCATGGGCAGCACCAAACCGTCATGGCGACGGTCCCGTGGGACGAGGACGATGCCGGCGTCAATGGCATCCTTTGGTGCGCGCATGCGGAGTTGGCGCGATCTGAGCCGAAGCGTTCCGCTCGTCGAGCGTCGGAGGCCGTAGATCGTATCGATCAACTCCTCACGACCGGATCCGATAAGCCCGGCAATGCCAAGGATCTCACCCGCCCGCAATCTGAATGAAACGTTCCGGAATCCCGTGCCAGAATAGTTCTCCAGTTCCAGCAAGGACGCTTGTGGCGTCCGCCTGTTTTCGGGATAGAGGTCTTCCAATTCGCGCCCGACCATGGCTGCGATCAGGTCCTGACCTGTGCTGTCTTCGATATCGTCAAAGACGCTCACGCTCCTGCCGTTGCGAAAGACTGTGACGCGGTCGCAGATATCCGTGATTTCGTTGAGATAATGCGAGACGTAAAGGATCGAGATGCCACGGTCCTTCAGGCGTGCGATCGCGTGCATGAGCGTGGCGCATTCTTCGCTGGCCAGGGGGGCCGTCGGTTCATCGAAGACAACCACCTTTGCGGCCTCGTCAATGAGGGCCCTTGCGATCTGTACCAGTTTGCGTTCCGCGGTGCCCAAATCCCGTATGAGCCGGTTTCCCGGAATGGAAACAGCCAGCACATCCCGCAGGAATGCTTCGGCACGCCTGCGCATTCCGCCTGTATCCAGACCGAAACGTCCTCTGACCTCCTGACCCATGAACACGGATTCTGTGACCGTAAAGTGCGGCACGAGGTGCAGCTCTTGATGAATGAACCGCACACCCGCTGCGTGGACTGACTCGGGCGTGATGGGGTCGATGACCCGGCCACCTATGGTCAGGCGGCCGCCATCCGGAACGTAGACGCCTGCAAGAACCTTAATGATCGTTGATTTGCCAGCACCGTTTTCACCAACCAAGCCATGGACCTCACCGCTGCGAATGTCCAGCGATGCCTTGTCCAGGGCAAGGACACCTGGAAAAGACTTGGTGACTTGGTCGAGGTGAAGAAGACGATTGGACACTTGGGTGACCCTCTGGACGCCGCAACACTGTTTGGATGAATAAGGGCCGATCCAACAGCGCAGATCGGCCCAGACACACAGATGTCAGGGGTTTACTCGAGCGATCCGTAGCCTAGGGAGCTATATGCCGCCTTGGCCTCTTCTGCGCCGTTGACCGGGACCACATCCACATAGGTTTGCGGAAGCAACGTCTCACCCGCGAAGTGGCGCGCGACATTCATTGCCGCTGTTGAGCCTATGAGGTTTGGCTGTTGTGCCACATTGGCGACAAAGGGGCTGCCGTCCTCGGCCATAATTTCCAGCGTGTCTGGTCCGCCGTCCAGGGCCGTTACGATGATATCGGTCCGACCGGTTTCTTCAAGCGCCTGAACCACGCCAATGGCAGGCTGGTCCCAGCAGCCGACATGGATGGCGTCGATTGTGCCTTCCGGGTATTGGCTAAGAAGATCAAGGGTCTGCTTTCTGGCATCTTCCGGTGCGTTGGCGAATTCCTCCGCCAGTTCAGGCTGGATGATCTCAATTCCGGGGTAATCCTGCAGTACGTATTTCCAAAGTCCGGTACGGATCCCGCAAATGCGCAATGCGTTCTCAAAGGCATTGAAGACGGCGACCTTACCCTCTCCTCCAATGGCGTCCGCCATATAGCGTCCGATGGTCGTGCCCATGTAGTAGTTGTCCGATGTGGTGTTATTGACCGCATGCGGGCTTGGATGATCGACAGTGAAAACCGGAATGCCAGCGGACTTGAGCGCTTCGAACTTCGGCTCGACCGCTCCATCCCCAAGGATGGAGATCACGGCATCGACACCCGATGTGAGCAGCACATCGTGGTTGTCTGCGTGGACCTGATTGTCCCGCCCCCCATCGACCGGCACGACCTCGCCGCCCAGTTTTTCGACGGTCGATGTGGCCCCGTTGAACGCTTCCCGGTCCCAAAAGTGCTGGGTCCCGACAACGGCCACGCCAATACGTTTTCCTTCGAGACTAAGACCCTCGTCAGCTTGAGCGGTCATTGTCGAAAGTGCCACGACAGCGAGACCTAAAATCGAAGATTTGAAAGTCATTCTTCTCCTCCCAGAGCGACTGTTGTTTTAAGTCTAGAGGCAAGCATGCAGTATTACAAAAGTCAAATAATTTTACATGTGTAAAAGTTTTGCCTTTTGTTGGTTTTGCTAATCAAATGTCATAGTCATCTATTGACAACTGCCGCGACTTTATCTTTCAACATCGCGCTAGGCTTCGCAAACTGCAGCAGACGGAAAAAGAACGAGCGCGCTAAATGGCCTCGAAACTGCGAAAAAACTCCCAGGATAAACGCGCGCTCCTCGCGAATGTTGCGCTGCTCTATTACGGTGAGGGCCTGACGCAAAATGACATCGCCAGCAGGATTGATGTTGCGCGCACAACCGTTGTGAACTTGCTGAAAGAGGCGCGGGAAGAAGGAGTTGTGGATATTCGCGTAGATGGCAAGAGCCTCGCGAGTTCAACGGCTTCTCTGCGATTACGTGACAAATATGGTCTAGAAGAAGTCTACATCGCCAGCACCCTGAACGAGGCCAAGCCAAATTCGCCGGAAGAAGTGATGCGGCAGCTGGGACGTGTCGGTTCGACCGCGCTTTCCGAAACGATCCAGCAAGGAGATCGCCTCGGTATCGCGTGGGGGCTTCCGGTTCAGGCCGTGGCTGACCAGATGCTGGTGACAGAGACACCCGGCGTCGAAGTCTATCAGATGATCGGTTCTCTGATCTCCGATTTTGTTCCGGCGTCGGAGAAATGCTCGATCGATATTGCCACAAAACTTGGCGCCCCATGCTACACCCTGCACGCGCCTGCGCTCGCTTCGACCGCTGAGGTCGCGGCAATCCTCGAAGCGGAACCGACCATCAAGGCACAGCTTGCAGCTCTGAAGACTCTGGACACCGCGGTTGTTTCCATCGGTGATGTCACCGACACCACACCGATGGCTTTGTCAGGAATGGTCACGCGTCAAGAACTTGCGCGTGCCCGATCCGCGGGTGCAGTCGGGATACTATGTTGCCGCTACATCGATAGGAACGGTGATCTCCTGTCTTTGCCACCTGATGATCGGATCATCGCAGCGCGCCTTGACGACATTCGGCGCGCCCGTCGCCGATTGATGGTCGTCGGAGGAGACAGCCGTGTGGAGGCGACGCGTGCGGCCATAAAGGGCGGGTACGTGACGCACTTGTGTACGGACAAATCTCTTGCTGAGATGTTGTTGACAGACCCGTCCAATGAGCCCGCAATGGGGTAGAATCGCGACGAGGGCTTTCACAATCTGATATGGATGAGCGTGCTGCTCGGAGAGGCGCCGTGCCGTTGCGACCTCGCAATATGAAGGTCGCGGGTGTCATATCGTCTTGCTTGGCAAAAATGCAGTCATCAGTGTTACAAGGTGCAACGCAGAAAACCGATTGGTTTGTATTCTCTCAAAGAGAAGATCTGGATCTCACCTGGAAATAGGCTTTGGCCAAAAATGATCCGACGCGGATCGCTGCCTTATATGAAAGCTGCTTCTGGCCTGCCCTTCTATATCGCGCGCCGCGATAGCCTACTGGATGTTCCTTAGCATGCTGATGGACTTGCTCGGCGGTTCGCCAAATTCCTGCCGGTAGAGCTTGGCGAAGTTGCTGACACTCGAAAACCCAGCGGCATGGGCGATCTCTGCGACGGTGTTGTATTGATCAAGCAGGATCAGGTTGCGCGCGAAATTGAGCCGGACCGATCTGATAACGGACGCGGGTGATTGCCCGTTGGCCTCCTTCAGCCGTCGACCAAGTGTCTTCTGGCTCACCGCGAGCGAGGCGGCCAGTTTCTCAACCCCAAAGCTTTGATCGGCCACGTTGTCGAGGATGGATTCTGTGGCGCGCTCCAAGAACTGCCGATTGATGGGCAGGTGCTGCTTCCCGTCGGGATCATCCGCCAGTGCTGCCTCAAGGGCTTCGAGGCGGGCCATGGTCGTCCGCTCTGTCTGGGTGCGCTGCTCTTCGATGTATTTGATATGCCGCCCCAGTGCGGCCAGTTCCACAACGGCAGACCGGCGCTCCGCTTGCATCGACCGCACCACCACCGATATGGCCAACATCATGAAAAGGGTCTCGCCCACAATGGCGGCAATGTACCCCAGGGACAGCGGTCGCGCGAGCACGACGTCAAAGACCGAGTTCGCCAGAGTGATGTCAACGGGCACCAGAAACGCGTAAACCGCTACGAAAAGCCCGCCGCTCAGCGCGATCAGGGAGCCCGCAATCGGCCAGGCTTGCGGAAGCCCGGCACGTATTTTGTGAATGGCCACGACCAGAAGGATCAGCGGGCTGACGAAGTAAATCAGATGCAGTGGCATCGCAAGGTGCCACGGATCCATAACGGCCAATGCCGTGACCACAACAATCACTGCAGAAAGAGACTGAAACAGCCGCCGCCAGCTGCGAGGGTCTGCATCTACATTCAGCAGAACGCGGCAGTATTGCACATTGGCCAGAATTCCCAACCCGGCAAATCCTTCGGTGATCGGCGTCAGCGTGACCGCAGGTAGCGTCACATCGAAGAGCTCGTTCAACCAGCCATCATAGATGAAGGTGAACATGAAGAGGCAAAGCAGATAGAGCGCGTAGTACTGATAAAAGCGCCGGTCGATTTGTCGGAACACGATCAGGCTCAGAAGCGCGATCGTGGCGACATACGCCAAGAAGAGCACCGTCATCAGGAGGGTGACCGTGGTCCAGTCGGAAAAAAGATCTGCCGACATGATTGCTGCGGTGATTGTGGGCTCGAACGTGCCGGTGATCCGCAGGTAGAACACCCGAGGGTCGCCCGGTTGCAGGGCAAGCGGCAACCCGGTCCTGATCGCCGCGCTGTCCGTGTCTTCGGGGCGGATGACGCGACCGGCGCGGGACATCTCGACGAGCGTGCCGTCCTGCTCCTCAAACAAAACCACCTCGTCGAAGATCTTCTCGATGAAGGTGACGAACACGTCCTGTTCTTCGGCAGACGGGTTCGCGATGGAAAACCGCAGCCAAAGGGCTTGGGACGGCACCGGAGCATCGAAGAGACCGCTGCAATTCGGAGGATAAAAGCTCTGGCTGAGGATGCTGTCCGGGCCAACCGTCCCGGTCGGGTCCAGGAAGGCTTCCGCGCGCAGCGCCTGCATCTGATCGTCAGATGTGCCGGACAGCCTATGGACGACCGGAGACGCATCTTCCGGCGTCAGGCATGCAAGGGCTTGGCCGCTTCTCTCCTCCGCTCCTGCCGGTACGGCGATGATGGACAACACAAGCAGCACGCAGACAATCACATATGTCCTGATCATCGACCCCCCAATCGAGAATGTGTGTGTGCCGAGTGTTCTATGCGAATTCGCAACGCTCGGCTGCACTGGTTTGGGACAAATTTGAGCGCGTTTCGGCCAAATCCGCCTCGCCCCGTTCTCTTTGCGCTTCAAAGCTGGCTTTGATGATGCTCGTAAATCGTATGCAATTCAACTTTGGCGAGAACTTCCGTGAGGCCGGTACAGGCCATGCGCCCGCGCCATCTGTGTTCTGGTGCGCATGAAACGTCCCGAGGGCCTGTCGAGCAGGACTATTTATAGGGAGACATAGATATGACCATCAAAGGCATCGCTCTCGCTGTAACTCTGGCCGCAGTCACCGCAACATCAGGTTTCGCAGCCACCGTCACATTGAATGTCGCCGGTGGCGACCTGCTCCGTCCCTCGAACATCTCCGTAAGTGAAACCTTCTGCGACGTCGACTTCATTGATGGAAGCTATGCCGGGTTCGTTGACGGCTGCGAAGACACGTCGGACTTTGTTTTCTGGACTGCGTCTAAGGCCGGGGCCGCTGTTACAATTCTGCTCTCGAGCGTGTTTGTGGACGGCCTGCTTGGCAACTTCAATGCGCCCCCCGAGCTTAAGAGAGGCATTGAGCGCCGGGTCGGGGGCGAATTTCAGATCCCTTGCGCGCGACCTTGGTTCTTCGTCACTGTCATATCTTTGTCTAGCTCTGCGTCTGCGGCGACCGACCAAGTTTTCGAGGCCTGGTCCTCGAGCATCCAAGGTGGCCGGTCGTTTGACGCAGGAGACAGGTATGCCCGCTTTACGCAATCTGCCGCCTCCCTTGGTCCTCTGCCAGCCTATCGGGTTGTCGCGCTTGCTAGTTTCGACAGTCTCGGAGTGTCGCGGTCACGGCGCATAGCGGCTGCGGCGGGCTGGATACAATGAACCCTGAAGGATTGCCTCCTCGATATCGCATCGCAGCCCATGGATGACCATGCTCACGCGGAGGCTTTCGCGCCACGGACCGACGGCAGCGCCACAGCTCACACAGGGTCCGCGGCGGCCGGAAAGGCTATTCCAGGAGGCCACATTCCGGGGCTCCGCGACTTGCCCGCCATCCTCTCCGCCGGGCTGATTTGCGGCCTGCTGACTGCGATGTTTGCCATCTCTGCGGCCGCGTTGCTGTTCTCAACAGTGCTGAGCACTCATATCACCCTGGCCATCGGAATCTGCCTGTTCGGAACCATCGTGCTGAATGTCGTGATCGCGCTATCCAGCTCCTGCCCGGGGATGCTGTCGGTGACACAGGAGGTAACCGTGGTCACACTGGCGGTGATCGCAGCTTCGATCCACGGGGGCATGTTCGGCACCCACAGCGAAGCGGAGACCCTGGCGACGATCATCGTGATGATCGGGCTGGCTACCGCATTGACCGGCGCGGCACTCTTTGCGATGGGGAGTTTCCGGCTCGGCCGGCTGATCCGGTTTATACCCTATCCGGTGGTCGCAGGGTTCCTAGCCGGAATGGGCTGGTTGATCGTGGCAGGTGCGCTGGCGGTGATCTTGGGCGATCCAGTCACTGCGAAGACCCTGCCTGCGCTGGTTGACGCCGATGCCATGGCCAAATGGGTGCCTGCGGTAGCCTTCGCAGCTGTCGTGGATGTTGCGGCGCGCCGGAGCGGAAGCCCGTTTGTCTTACCGATAGCCATAGCACTGTTTCTCGCCCTGTTTCACACCGGTGTCTGGTTGTTTGATCTCTCGGCCGCGGATCTGCAGCGTGACGGCTGGCTCTTCGCGCCACCGCATGACGGGGCGATAGATCTGCCGTTTCATGGCAACCCCTTGGCTCTGGCCGACTGGACGACGATCTGGTCAGAACTGCCAAAGATATCTGCGCTCCTGGCGATAAGCGCCGCGGCATTGCTCTTCGCTGCGAGCGGCATTGAGCTTTCCCTGCGCCGGGATATCGACCTCGACCGAGAGCTCCGGGCCGCGGGTCTTGCAAACATGGTGGCAGGTTCCGGAGGCGGCGCCGCGGGATTCCAGGGATTGGGGCTCACGATCCTGGCACATCACTTGGGCGCAGCTTACCGCATCACCGGCCTGCTGGTCGCGGGGGTGTGTACCGCGATCCTGGTTTTCGGCGGGTCATTGCTGAGCGTCGTTCCGGTCCCGCTCTTTGGTGGCCTGCTCCTCTGGATTGGTGGTGGCCTTCTTTATCAGTGGTTGATCGGGGTCTTCGCCAGCGTATCGCGTCGCGAATATGTGGTTGTGGTGCTGATCGTTCTCCTCATGGTCACCGTCGGTTTGCTGGAAGGGATCGCCGCGGGTGTTTTCGCAGCGGCGGCGCTTTTTACCGCGGAATACGCTCGCGTTGATGTGGTGAAATATGCAGTCAACGGAAAAACTTATACCAGCCGCACCGAACACGCCCCGGATGATCGCGCCTATCTGCGGAGACATGGAGATCAGATCTGTATCCTAAGACTGCAGGGCTTCATCTTTTTCGGCAGCGTACATCAGTTGTATCAGCAGGCCCGGGACTGCTTTGAGATATGCGGAACGGCGGGGGGCCGCTTTCTCGTGCTGGATTGCCGGGATGTGACCGGGTTTGACTCATCCGCCATTCAAGGGCTGAGCAAAATCTGCGACATCGTTCAGAAACAGGACGGTCGATTGGTCATCGTTGCTCTCAAACCCGTCATGTCCAAACGCCTCAACAAGCTACTGCTGAAAGCGGAAGCCGACCCGGCAATACTCTATTTCGACGAGGCAGATGCGGCCGTCGCATGGTGTGAAGATCGCCTGTTGCTGGACGGCACCTCTGGCCGACGCCCGGAAGCAACACCACATATTGCAGAACAGCTGGCCGCCTGCCTGAAGGATGCAGATGCCTTTGCGACCATGAAGCCGTATTTGAAAAGGATCGCGCTCAGACCGCAGGAGATGCTGATCCGCCAACAGGATGCGGGGACAGACATTTACTTCATTGAAAAAGGTCTCATCAAGGTGCACCTCGACAGCCCTGCAACCCTTCCCGTTCATCTGCGAACACTTGGACCAGGAACCATCGTCGGGGAAATGTCCGTCTTTCTTGAGCGGGAGCGCACCGCGTCGGCAACCGCCGAAACGGCTGCTACAGTTTGGCGCCTGAGTCAGCAGGATTTGAAGCGGATGACGCTGTTGAACCCCGCTTTGGCCGATGCGCTGAACAGGTATTTCCTGAGGACGATCGCGGAACGTCTCGATCAATCAAATCGCCTCGTCCGATCTCTTACTGATTGAGATCGCCGACTGGCAGTCTCGTGTCTGGTTTAAGCAGGCATCCGCGGGCTGGAAAATGCTGACACCAAGACGAGATCACCTCTGGGGGCTGTCTTTAGTTTTTCGTCACTTTGAAACGTGGATCCGCCGGTAAGCATGAGAGCATTTTTCTGAGCAGATCTTTCGCCTGAGACACACATGAGGGCACCCGCTGGTCGTCAAGACGATCCTAGTGGGCGTCGCGGCCATTAGGCGTGCAACAGGACGCGGGCAGACCTCATTCTCAAGGTGTCTGCGTCTGCTCCGGTTGATCTGCAGTCGAGCGACACTAGCATGAGAAGTCATCAGACAAACGAACGGTCGCCGCTTGAAACCTAGAACCGAGATACTTAACCGCCTGATCACGGGCACTCATGACGACCCTTTTGGCGTTCTTGGCCCACACCGGTCTGAGGATGGCCAGAACATGGTGACTGTGTTCCTGCCCGATGCAGCAGCGATCGCCGCAGTTCAAGAGGAGACCGACGCGACGGAACTCCGACCAGTGACAGGTGCTCCAGGCGTGTTCGAGGGCGTTATAGAAAAGGGTCCGGGCTATCGCCTGCGTGCCACCATGGCTGGCGGTCGGGTCTGGACATTTGAGGATGCCTACAGGTTTGGCCCCGTCATTGGTCAGATTGACGAACATCTGATCAGCGAAGGCACCCATGGACGGCTTTGGGAGGTTCTCGGCGCGCATGTCATGGAGCATGAGGGCGTCGTCGGCACCCATTTTGCGGTCTGGGCGCCAAATGCGCGGCGCGTCTCCGTTGTGGGCGGGTTCAACAACTGGGACGGGCGTCGCCATCCGATGGGGCGCCGTGGCGCTTCGGGCATTTGGGAAATCTTTCTTCCTGATATCGGTGACGGAGAGGCCTACAAGTACGAGGTGCTTGGTGCAGACGGTGTGCTGCAACCGTTGAAATCCGATCCCGTGGGTTTCGGCTCCGAACATCCGCCAAAAAATGCCTCGGTCGTGCGGGACATTCGTGGCTATGGCTGGAGCGACAGCGAGTGGATGGCGAACAGAGGGGAAAGGAACGACCGTTCAGCCCCGATTTCAATCTACGAAGTGCATCTCGGCTCCTGGCGCCGCAAAGACGATGGACGACCGATCTCCTACCGCGAAGCCGCGGAGGAACTGGTCGATTACGCCGTTGATATGGGCTTTACCCACATCGAGTTGATGCCCATCAGCGAGTACCCCTTTGACGGCTCCTGGGGGTATCAACCCGTCGGTCTTTTCGCACCCACGATCCGTCACGGCCCCCCACATGAGTTTCGTAATCTCGTCGATGCCGCGCATGCCAGAGGTCTTGGCGTGATCCTGGATTGGGTGCCAGGGCATTTTCCGACAGATGGCCACGGGCTTGGCCAGTTCGATGGCACGGCGCTCTATGAACATGCCGACCCCCGTGAAGGCTTTCACCAGGACTGGAACACGCTGATTTACAACTATGGCCGGAGCGAGGTGAAAAACTACCTGGTCGCGAACGCGCGCTACTGGTTGGATGAGTACCACATTGACGGCCTTCGTGTAGATGCCGTGGCGTCGATGCTCTACCGCGACTACTCCCGCAAGGAGGGTGAGTGGGTGCCCAACAAAGATGGGGGGCGCGAAAACTACGAAGCGATCGCTATGCTGCGAGACATGAACACAACCACCTATGGCGATCAGCCTGGTATTCTGACCATCGCGGAGGAGAGCACGGCATATCCGGGCGTGTCTCGGCCTGTGTCAGAGGGGGGGCTCGGTTTTGGGTTCAAGTGGAACATGGGGTGGATGAACGACACGCTCAACTACATGAAAACAGACCCGGTGCATCGCAAGCACCACCATCACAAGATGACGTTTGGCCTGACCTACGCGTTCTCCGAGAATTTCGTGCTCCCGATCAGCCACGATGAGGTCGTGCATGGCAAGGGTTCGATGCTCGGCAAGATGCCAGGCGGGACCGAGCAGCGCTTCGCCAACCTGCGGACATATTACGCGTTCATGTGGGGGCATCCAGGCAAGAAGCTGCTCTTCATGGGGCAGGAATTCGGGCAGATCGGCGAGTGGAACTACGCGAGCGAAGTGGACTGGTCCGCGCTGGATGATGCGCGGCACGCAGGCTTGCAACGGTTAGTCCGCGATCTGAATACGCTCTACAGGAGCGCGCCTGCACTCCACGAGAAGGACGCGCAGCAGGACGGTTTTCAGTGGATTGAGGCCGATGATGCGGCGAACTCGGTCTATGCCTGGATCAGGCGCGGAACCGGAGACGTGCCGAATGTCGTCGTGGTCTGCAACTTCACGCCGGTGAAACTTGGAGAATATAGGATCGGGCTGCCGATGTCGGGCGTGTGGACTGAAGCTTTGAACACAGACGCGCGCATCTACGGTGGACAGGGACGGGGCAATATGGGGGCAATTGAGGCGAGGCCGGCCCCCGAACATGATCAACCTGCCAGCGCAGAGATTTATCTCCCGCCACTCTCGGCCATCTTCCTTGTGTATCAGGCATCGTTAGGCCAGCCTGCTGATTCCGGCGCAAGTGATTGAGCGACCCACACGATGTCTGAGGACCCGAAAATGCCACTCAAGGATACGATAAGCTTCATCGAACAGGCAGCCCATGCGGAGGTGGCGGCGACACACAAGGCGCTGACCACCGCCGAGAGCACGTTCGAAGCCGAGCGCGACATTGCGCGCCGACTTGGAGGCCGGCTGGTCGATGGCATGGCCGTCTTTGGGTTCTGGACACCTGAATTGCTCGATTCACGTGTCCCGACAAGCGACATCTTCCTGGAGGTGCTTCGCGCCGTCGATCCCATCGACCTGACGCGGTCTCACCAGGAGGTGAATTTCGAGCTTGGCTACGTGCCTGTGCTCCGTGAGGACGCCTATTGTTTCACGGCTGTCGAAGGCTTGCGACCGGGCAGCGCAGAGGTCGTCGGCGATTTCTATGCGCTGACCTGGCGCGACGCCGAAGACAAATGGCATCGCATCCTCGATCCGCTTGCCGCATCGCTGCCATTCGGGGCCATGGCGCCCGCAGAGCTCTACGACTTGGAGGCCATGCACGCGCACCGGGAGGACAGGGCGTACTTCGAGGCGCTCAAAGGCGCGGAGCCGCACAAGTTTGGCCCTCCGGAAAACATTCTGCAAATCCACGTCCCGACCGCCACGGCAGGTGGCACGCTTGCAAGCCTGACCCGGCACTATCAGCGCCTGGCCGAACGGGTCGCACGCGGTTTGCCGATGGAACCAGCCGACCAGTTGTTTCTCGGCTATGATGCGGTCCAGCTTCTCCCGGTTGAACCGACCACTGTCTATGAGGCTGGCCCGGACTTCTGGCAAGAAAGTGATCCGACCAGCGACAGCGTGTCAGTGTCGCTTTTGCGCCCGGACACAACAAACTGGGGCTATGACGTCGTCATCTCGGGCATGGCCACGGTGAACCCCGTCCTGCTCGAAACGGGCCGGCCCGATGAACTGGTGGAACTTGCTGCGACACTCCACACCTTCCCGTCCAAACCGAAAGCGCTGATCTTCGATGTTGTGTTCGGTCACTCCGACAACCAGGGCTTGAACGCCTTGAACGGTCACTACTTCGCCGGACCCAACATGTATGGCCAGAACCTCGATTATCAGAATACGGCGGTGCGGGCGATCCTTCTGGAAATGCAGCGTCGCAAGGTGAATTTCGGCGCAGATGGGGTGCGTGTCGATGGTGCGCAGGACTTCAAGTGGTGGGATGCCGCTGCACAGGAGCTCCGCCATGACGATGAGTATCTTCAGTCAATGGCCGATATCGTCCAGGAGGTCGCGGGAACGGACTACCGACCTTGGTTCATTTTCGAGGATGGCCGACCATGGCCGGAAGAGGACTGGGAACTGTCCTCCTCCTATCGGTCAGTCATCGAAAGCCAGCGCGATGACGACGTGTTCCAGTGGGGCCCGCTGACGTTTGCGCACAACACGCCCTTTCTCTACACATTCTGGCTCTCGAAGTATTGGCGCATCCGCGAGATGGTCACGGTTGGTGAAAACTGGATCTCGGGTACGTCGAACCACGACACCTTGCGCCGGGGAACGCAAGTGAGCCCTAAACTCAACATCAATACGCGGCTTGGGCGGACGCGGATGGAGATCCTCGACAAGGCATATGACAACCCGGCTGTTCATGTGCTGACCTATGTGACGATGCCGGGGGTGCCGATGGACTTCCTGAACGCCATGGCGCGGGCATCCTGGGGATTTATCCGCAATCAGGATGATCGCTATGGGGTCAAGGTCGTGGCCGAAGAAGCGATCAGCCTCAAATGGCAGGTGGACGAGTACAGCTACTCGATGCCGGGGAGTTTTCGGCGCCTGAAGGCGCTTGGCTATGAAACGCGTGAAGAGCTGGCGCGCTTCCTGGAGTTCCTGCCGGCCTTGGTGGAGGTCACCGAATATGACCTTGAAGAGATCGCGCGGCTTTTGAATGCGTCAGAGCCGGCCCTGGCAGGCCCGGACTTCTCCGTCGAGACACTCAAGCAGATCGCGCGGGCGTGGATGGATGACATGCACGACTACTGCAATGTTTCGAACTCGTTGTCATCGCTTGATGCCGAGCAGGCCGCATTCTGTCTCGAGGTCCGAGACTTCCGCAGCGCCCGGCCTTGGCTCAGGCAGAACTATGGACCAAAAGATCAGTTCGACTACTTGCACCCGATCAATGGCCGGACCGTATTTACCTCGCTGCGGCATGGCCCGAGTGGCGAGCAGGTTTTAACGATCTCGCACATGGAGGGGAAGCCTCTCGAAGAGACGGATCCCCTGGATTTGCCGCTGCCGGGGATCGACGGTGGTGGTTGGCGCGTGGCCTTGCGCACTCCTTCAATTGGCCCGGATTACACGGGCGGGCCGATCACCTTGAGAGACTCCATGTCACTTGTCTATGTCCGCGAGGGTGGTTAGCGGGGACGTTTCTCGCACCAGCTTTGGTCAAAACGGAAGGAGGGCCGAGGGTTGTGACAGCATTCCGTCCGCCAACCCGGTCACGAATTTGGCAATACGTTTCCTCGTTATCACCTCTTTTCGGATAGAGCGGTCCGAGCGCTGACTCCGGCTCGTTATAGACATGCGGATCCGTTGAGAGGCGCATTCACTCCCGGTCGGACTGTCGGTCCAGTCGCTGATCAAGCTCCGGGAGTTCTGGTTTCGTCACTGGCGTCCCTCTGCAGTGCTGGTACGCACCCACTGTCGTTGCATTTGCAACGAATATGAAGGTAAGCTCAGAATCAGTCTTCAGATCAGGAGAGCGGGATGAACGAGCACGCCTTGCCGACGGACATGACGATCGCTCCAGACGGGGCAGGAACGACCCAAGGCTACATGCCTGGGTTTGGGAACGACTTCGAGACCGAGGCCTTGCCGGGAGCCTTGCCTCAGGGGATGAACTCGCCGCAGAAGGTCAACTACGGGCTCTACGGGGAGCAATTGTCAGGCACGGCTTTCACCGCGCCCAGCCATCAGAACGAGCGGACCTGGTGCTATCGCATCCGGCCTTCGGTGAAGCATTCACACCGGTATGAGCGCATCGATCTGCCGTACTGGAAATCCGCCCCGCACATCCCGCAGGATGTGACCTCACTGGGACAGTATCGCTGGGACCCGGTGCCGCATGCGGACGACGGGCTGACCTGGCTGACGGGCATGCGCACCATGACCACGGCGGGCGATGTGAACACCCAAGTGGGTATGGCCAGTCATATCTATCTGGTGACCGACAGCATGGTGGATAGCTACTTCTATTCCGCCGACTCAGAGCTGCTCGTGGTTCCGCAGGAAGGCCACCTGCGGTTTTGTACCGAGTTGGGGGTGATTGACCTTGAGCCAAAGGAAATCGCAATCCTACCGCGCGGACTGCTCTACCGCGTTGAGGTGCTGGAAGGCCCGGCGCGCGGCTTTGTCTGTGAAAACTACGGGCAAAAGTTCGATCTTCCCGGTCGGGGTCCGATTGGCGCAAACTGCATGGCCAACCGGCGCGATTTCAAGACGCCTGTGGCGGCCTATGAGGACCGCGAGGTGCCCTCCACCGTGACGATCAAATGGTGCGGCCAGTTCCATGAGACGAAGATCGGGCATAGCCCGCTGGACGTTGTTGCCTGGCATGGCAACTACGCGCCCTGCAAATATGATCTGCGCACCTATTGCCCGGTCGGTGCGATCCTCTTTGATCACCCCGATCCGTCGATCTTCACTGTTCTGACTGCGCCAAGTGGCGTTGAAGGAACGGCAAACATTGATTTTGTGCTGTTCCGCGAGCGCTGGATGGTGGCGGAGGACACCTTCCGCCCGCCTTGGTATCACAAGAACGTCATGTCCGAGCTGATGGGCAACATCTATGGCCAGTATGACGCCAAGCCGCAGGGCTTCGTTCCCGGCGGGATGAGCCTGCACAACATGATGTTGCCGCATGGGCCGGACAAGGAGGCCTTTGAGAAGGCGTCGAATGCAAATCTTGGCCCGGACAAGCTCGACAACACGATGTCGTTCATGTTCGAAACCCGCTTCCCGCAGCACCTGACGGAATTTGCCGCAAGGGAAGCCCCGCTGCAGGACGATTACATCGACTGCTGGGACGATATTGAACGAAAGTTCGACGGGACGCCGGGCAAGAAATAGAGATCAGCTGCGTCCGTGCCGATCCCGAACAGCGAAAGACAAACATGACCACATTGCGCCGATCCTGGGTGGCAACCGCCAATAGCGCCGAGACGCCGTTCCCGCTCAACAACCTCCCTTATGGAGTGTTTTCGGTGAGTGGGTCCGACCGCCGCTGCGGCGTCGCCATTGGTGACCAGGTCCTCGATCTGGCCGCGCTTGAGGCCGCGGGCATCCTGACATTTGGCACGCCGTTCATTCAGTCATGGAATGCCTTTATGGCGATGGGCCGTCCGGCATGGACAGATTTGCGGACAAGGCTGACGGCCCTCCTGGCCGCAGACAGCGTTGATCGTGATCGCGTGGAGCCGCACCTGATCACCCAGAAGGGCACCGATCTTCACCTGCCTATCGCCGTCAGCGAATTTACAGATTTCTACGCGGGACGGCATCATGCCTTGAACGTCGGCACGATGTTTCGTGGTGCGGAGAACGCGCTGCCGCCGAACTGGCTGCATATTCCCATCGGATATAATGGCCGCGCTTCATCGGTGCTGGTGTCGGGCACGAATGTGCGCCGACCCTGGGGGCAGCTGAAAGGACCCAACGACGATGCGCCGCGCTTTGGGCCATCGGCCCGCTTTGACATCGAACTGGAGATGGGCGCCATCGTGGGAACTCCGAGCGACGGGCCGATCACGGTGCGCGAGGCCGATGCCAATATCTTCGGCTACGTCCTCCTGAACGATTGGTCCGCGCGCGATATTCAGGCCTGGGAGTATCAACCCTTGGGGCCGTTTCAGGCCAAGGCGACCGCGACCTCGATCAGCCCATGGATTGTCACGGCTGAGGCCTTGAAACCATTCCGCTGTCATACGCCTGCGCGGGAGGTCGAATTGTTGGATCACCTGAAGGACGATGGGCCGATGCTCTTTGATATTGACCTGGAGGTCACCCTTGCGCCCAAAGGCAGAGAGGCCAGCACGATTGCCCGTACGAACTACAACGAGATGTATTACTCCGCCGCCCAGCAGCTTGCACATCACACGACCTCGGGTTGCGCGATGCGGACTGGTGATCTTCTCGGCTCCGGCACAATCTCCGGGCCGGAGAAGCAAAACCGCGGCTCGCTGCTTGAGATGAGTTGGGGCGGCAAGGAGCCCATCACTCTGGACACCGGCGAGACCCGCAGCTTTATCGAAGATGGCGACACGCTCACATTGAAGGGAAGTGCCCGGGGAGATGGCTATACCATTGGCTTCGGCGATTGTACCGGCACCCTACTGCCCGCCCTCGACGATCCGTACGCGCGCGACGCATAGCAAAGGAACGACCATGGCCAAGGCATTCGCGTCCCAAGGGGACCTCACCGAAAAGACCATCACCTTCGACGAGATCGGTGACGGTCTTTGGGCGTTCACGGCGGAGGGTGATCCCAACTCAGGAGTGATCATTGGCGATGATAGCGTGATGATCGTCGAGGCGCAGGCGACGCCGCGCCTTGCCGGCAAGGTGATCGAAAAGGTCCGCGAAGTGACCGACAAGCCGATCAGCCATGTGGTTCTGACGCATTATCACGCGGTGCGCGTGCTCGGCGCCTCTGCGTTCAATGCCGATCAGATCATTATGTCCGATACCGCACGCGCCATGGTCGTGGAGCGCGGTCAGGAGGATTGGGACAGTGAATTTCAACGCTTCCCCCGCCTGTTCGAAGGTCATGAGAGCATCCCGGGCCTGACTTACCCCACGACAACCTTCAGCAACAGTATGACGGTTTATATGGGCCGTCGCCGCGTTGACATCCGCCACATTGGCCGGGCCCATACCGCAGGCGACGCGATCATCCATGTGCCCGATCAGAACGTGATGTTTACCGGCGATATCGTGGAGGACCATTCCGCCTGCTATTGCGGCGACGGGCATTTTGCCGACTGGGGCAGCACGCTCGACAAGATCAAGGCCTATGATGTCGATGCGATTGCCCCGGGACGGGGGGGAGCGCTGATCGGGAAGGACGCTGTGGACCGGGCCATTGAAAGCACCCGGGACTTCGTGAACAGCACCTATGCGCCTGCGGCCCGGGTGGCGGCGCGCGGCGGATCGCTCAAGGAGGCATGGAACGCTGTGCGCGCAGCCTGCGACCCGAAATTCAAGGACTATGCGATTTACGAGCATTGTCTGCCCTTCAACGTCAGCCGCGCCTACGACGAGGCCCGCGGCATCGACACACCCCGCATCTGGACAGACAAGCGTGATCTGGAGATGTGGGAACAACTGCAAGGCTGAGCCACCAACGGCGCAGGCTCCGTTCAACAGGCGACCCATGTTCGAAGACAGATATTCGCTCGCATTCAAACTCTATCCTTACAAGAGAAGCGCTGATCAGGACGCTGATACCGTTGTGCGCCACCCGGTCGTGGTGGTTGGCGGTGGTCCAATTGGCTTGGCCACCGCGCTCGACCTGGGGCGTCAGGGCGTGCCGGTCGTTTTGCTGGATGATCACGAGGGTGTCGGAATGGGCAGCCGTGCGATTTGTTTCGCCAAGCGCACCTTGGATATTGCCGACCGATGGGGATGTGGCACAGCGATGCTGGACAAGGGGGTCGTCTGGAATGTCGGCCGGGTGTTCCAGGACGACCGACAGGTGTTCGAATTCAATTTGCAGCCCGAGGAGGGGCATGCAAACCCGGCCTTCATCAACCTGCAGCAGCCCTTCTTTGAAAAATTCATCTTCGAGCAGATCTGCGAGGAGCAAAGGAAGGGTGCACCGATCGAGATCAGGGGCAAGAACCGCGTCGACCACGTGGCCAGCTTCGATGACCACGTGGTGCTTGAGGTCGCCACGCCTGAAGGTCCCTATACGTTGGAGGCGGAGTGGGTCGTCGGATGTGATGGGGCAAGCTCACCCTTGCGCGGCATGCTGGGGCTTGGCTTTGAGGGGCGCGTGTTCGAAGACAGCTTCCTGATTGCGGACATCAAGATGACATCCGATGACTTCCCGACAGAGCGTTGGTTCTGGTTTGAACCGTACTTCAAATCCGGTGCTTCGACTTTGCTTCACAAGCAGCCGGATGACATCTGGCGCGTTGATTTCCAGATTGGATGGGACGTCGACCGCGCAGAAGAATTGAAGGAAGAGAATATTCGCCGCCGACTCGACGCGATGCTGGGGGGTGACGTCGAGTACGAAATCGTCTGGTCGTCGATCTACACGTTCCAGTGTCGTCGGATGGAGAAGTTCCGTCATGGGCGCGTTCTCTTTGCCGGTGACAGCGCGCATCAGGTATCGCCCTTCGGTGCGCGTGGGGCCAATTCCGGCATCCAGGACGTGGACAATCTGGGCTGGAAACTCGGCCTGGTCGTTAGGGGTATAGCGCCGGAACAGCTTCTCGACACATATGATGACGAGCGCATCTTTGCGGCGGATGAAAACATCCTGAATTCCACACGAGCCACGGAGTTCATCACGCCCAAGTCAAAGGTGAGCCACACTTTCAGAAACGCCGTTCTGAAACTGGCCGAGCAGCACGCGTTTGCGCGCCCGATGGTGAACTCCGGTCGACTGTCCGTGCCGTGTGTCTACGACGCCTCGCCGCTCAATGGGCCGGACGACCTGCCAGACGGACCAGAGCAGACCCGGGTTGGAAGCAGCTGCAAAGATGCACCGCTGGGCGACGGCTTTCTTTTGCAGCAGCTGGGCGACGATTTCGCCGTCCTGGCGCTGAACACTGAGGTTCCGACATCAATCCAGGTCGGCGACATCCCGGTACGCACAGTTGCAGTTGCGACGTCGGACGAATCCTTTGGCGCCTTGTCCGAGCGCTACCTCGGAGCGGCGAAAAGTGCTGTCTACCTGATCCGGCCCGATCAACATGTGGCGGGGCGCTGGTCGACTTTCGATGAGACCGCCGTACACGCGGCGACGCTGAAAGCCTGCGGAAGGGACTGAGAGATGGCCAAGCTTATTACACATCCAAACATGGCCTCGCCTGACGATTTCTATGCCGATCTCATTGCCGCGCACGAGGGCAAGTCCGATGCCGAAAGCGAGGCCTTTAACGCCCGGCTCATTCTGGTTCTGGCCAATCACATTGGCGATCAGGCTGTCTTGAAGGAAGCGCTCGTCGCTTCGCAATAGAGTTTCCGAAGCCTGAGACCTCAACGAGCGCCAGGCCGAACACATGTGGAAAGCTTGTTCCTGCTATGGCTGCTGGCACCGGCGGCCTCACATCCGCTGCGGCCTTCGCCCACGCCCCACGATGACCAAAGCGATCTGCCGGGCAGCAGGTTTTTGCGCACCGACCCGTCGAGCCGCTTTAGGGGTCGCGAAGGACCGTTGCTCCAGACATACACGGCATAGTTGATGGCGCAGCCTACAAAGGGATTTGTATGACACAGCACCGCACGAGTACGACGCCTAGCCTCAAACCACACACACAGAGCCAAGACCAACGCACAGCGGCCGTGAGCCGAGAGACTCCGACACTGGGTTTTGAGGTCGCTGATCGCTGGGAGGGAGGGTTCCTGGGTGAGATCACGCTCACCAATATGACCGGCCAGACCATAGCAGACTGGTTTTTGAACTTTGACACCACGGGGTTTGCAATCCGTGATGCCTGGGGCGGAGATCTGAGAACCCACGGCAATATGGCCTATCTTGAGGCCAAGGGGTGGACGACCAATATCGCACCAGGTCAGTCCGTCACCTTCGGCTTCTCGGCAGTCGGCGCATCGCCTTCAGAGCTGGGAAGTCTCGGTTTTAAGGCGAATGTGGATGATGGCAGCGTGATCACAGTGCCAGAGGACGCGGATCCCGAAAACTGGAATTCGACACAGCCAGATGAGACCGGCACCACGCTCCCGGTTGGCGGCGCGGACGGGGCGCCTTTTGGCGCAGCTGATTACGAGGTCGTGCTGAATAAATCGATGTTGTTCTACTATGCCAATTACGCAGGCGATCTGCCGGATGATCACCCGATTTCATGGCGATGGGATGCGACACTCGATGATGGTGCCGAGGTGGGACGTGATCTGTCCGGCGGCATGTTCGATGCGGGTGATCATGTGAAGTTCGGCTTGCCCATGGCGGGCACCGCGACAACCCTCGCCTGGGGCGGGCTCGCCTTTGAAGACGGGTACAAGGACACCGGCGCCTACGCGGCGCTGAGCGAACATCTGCGCCAATTGAACGACTACTTTCTGAATGCCTATGACGATAAGGGCACGGCAGACCTCTCCGACGACGTGTTCCATGCTCAGGTTGGCGATGGCAACGCAGATCACGCCTTTTGGGGTGCTCCAGAAGACATGCTGATGGAGCGCCCGGTCTATTCCGTTGATGCCGAGAATCCGGGGACCGAGGTCACGGCGCAGACCGCGGCAGCCCTGGCGTCAGCATCCATGTTCTTCCGTGCGCAAGGCGACACGGCCTATGCAGATGAATTGCTTGAGAAGGCCCAGCAGCTGTTCTCTTTCTCTGAGAGATATCTGGGAAACTACACTGACACCGTCACGGATGCTGCGCAGTTCTACAACTCCTGGAGCGGGTATGCTGATGAGTTGTCATGGGCCGCAAACTGGCTGTACCAGGCGACGGACGATGACGCGTATTTGCAGAAATCCGAGGACTATTACGTGGAGCCGAATACGGCCTTCGCCTTCGGCTGGGAGAACATGAGCAACGGAACCGCGCTTCTGCTCGCACAGCAGACCGGAGACGAGCGCTACGTTGATGATCTCGACCGGCATCTGGACTATTGGATGACGGAGATTGCGACCACACCTGGAACCGACACCAACGATGGGCTGGCCTGGGTCGATGAATGGGGGGCGAACCGCTATGCCGCCAATACATCGCTTCTGGCCACGGTTCACGCGAAGCACCTCGCCTACGCTGATCCTGCGAGCAATGCTGATCGGATAGAGGATTTGCTGGACTTTGCCGGTGATCAGCTGGATTTCATGATGGGCGACAACCCTGATGAGCAAAGTTTCGTGGTCGGGTTCGGCGAGACTTTCCCGCTCAATCCTCATCATCGTGGCGCATCGGGTACAACCCATGTGGGAGATCCCGCACCAAACGCTTACACTCTTCATGGCGCGGTGGTCGGTGGTCCCACCTTGAATGGTTCCTATGAGGACGTCCGCAGCAACTATGTGTTGAATGAGGTCGCAACAGATTACAACGCTGGCTTCTCGGGCGCATTGGCGGGCGTCTATGAGAGCCTGGTTTACGACGACTGGATGTGAATTCGTCACCGGGGTTGGGCACTTATGTCGCGCAGCCGCGCCCACACCGGTCTTTGAGCGCTTAGAAAGGTGAGTGCGATCAAAGGGTGCTGCGTCACAGCCGCACAGTTCAGCACACCCCTCACCGCCCCGGCCTAATCGGGCCCGATTTCCAAGGGCATTTTGGGGCAGCGGCCGGACGATGCTCAGTCATTTGAACAAGCTGGCGCTCTCAGGCGCGAGTGCACCTCATCTTCACGACTGATGAGACACGGTGACTTTGTCCTTAGGTGACGCCGTAAGTCATTGAAATGTATCATGCCAAAATGCATCGTTGAAATCAAAGTGTCCTTCTTTTTCACCCACTTTGTCCAACGCGTTGCAAACAAAGAGCCCGTCGAACGAAGCTTCAACGGGCCATGATGTTACAAATGGGGGCTTTCCGAACTAGTTTGGCTCACCCAACTCATGTGTGAGCTCGGTCTTGGCAACATCGGATCTCCGGAAGAACTTGGGTGACTTGGCAACCGAGATAGCAACTGGGCAATCCAGGCTTTCTAGCAGTTTAGCCACGGCCGTGCGGGACAAGCCATTTAAGGCCGGGTGACCCGCTTTCGGGATTTCGTGTTGATGCGCGCGACAGTCATCAGGACATATTCGAAAAGCTCGTATTGACCGCCAACGCGGGATCACTGTCGCATGTCTGGGTGAATGGGACGCAGGTTGACAGCGCAGCAACACGCTTATCCCAACCTGCTTGATTTGCCGGATGCTTACCAAAATACTTGGAAGACTGATTTGTAGCCAAAACACTGCGAACGTATCTGTGTTTAAGTGAGGCTTGATGCACAAGATGCCGCAGCACAGTGGCAAACCAATCTTAGGGAGCTCCAAGCTTCACTAGTGCAATTCTCGGCACCCGAATGATGTGTGAAGGTCACAACACGGCCCTTTGCTGCCATCTGCAATGCTATTGAGCGCCGCATTGCAGCTTTCCCATTCCTGCCATTCTTTTGATCTCAAGCATTTCGATGGCTTGATCGTTGACCTTGGGAGAATGCGGTCATCCAATCCGCCTCAAGTGCCATACCTGCTCGACCGGGTAGCTCCTGGCCCAGTCGGCGGGGATCGCGGCGCGCGTTCCCGAAGCCAGCTGGGGGGCGTAGAGTTCCTGGTATCTTGCGACGTCAAAGCCGATCTCGGCAAACAAGTCCATCCAGGACGAGATCGTCAGGTTGAAGCACACGCCGGTCGGTTCGAACTCGACCTCCGTCCAATCCGCGCCCCACATGCCCCGGTAGGGGCGGTGCAGCGTGCGGACGGCGGGCGATCCGTCGAGGGGTGAGCAGATCAGCGAGAGCGGATGGTTGCCCAGGAACACAAGCTGCCCGCCCGGACGCAGCAATCGCCAGGCTTCCCGCAGCCACTTGTCCGGTGGGCACCAGATCGATGCGCCATATTCCGAGATCGCGAAGTCGAACGCGGCATCCGGAAGACCGGTCGCCTCGGCGTTGCCCTCGATGAACGCAATATCCGCGCCGTGCTCCGCCGCAAGACCGAGGGCCGTGGTCAGCTGTTCGGCCGAGATATCGATCGCCGTCACCCGCGCGCCCCTTCGCGCCATCCACCCCGAGACATATCCGGTGCCACAGCCGAGTTCGATGGCATCCATATCTGTCATGTCCGCCGGAAGCATGCTCAGATCCTCTTCCGCGTTCCCCCAGGTGCCCCATTCCGGTGTCTCGAGGCGCCAGAGCCGCTCGGCGATGGTCACCCAGTTGACGGCGTCGGCATTCCAGATCGCCTTGTTGGTCGACAGGTAATCGCGTGTCATCATGACGTTCTCCGACGCTGCCAGTACGCCTACGGCGTCCTGCAGAGCATTTCGCCCGCATGGACATAGAGCTGGTCCGTGGGCATGGGGTGCATGGCCGCTGCGCGCGCGTCGCGAAGCAGGCGCTCGATCTCCGACGATCTGAGATAGCCGGCGGCGCCCACGATTGCCGCGCACAGTCCGCACGTCGCCATCACGTTTTCGGACAGGATGGATTTTCGCACCAGGACGTCGGTCGCGCGTTCGGGCGAGGGGTCGAATTGCAGCTCCTGGACCAGGGCAACCATGTCCTGATGCGCGAGTTTCGCGGTGGTGTGGGCGGCCTCCAACTCGCCGATCCGGGCATGGCGCAGGCTGTCCGGCCTCTCCCGGCATACGGCGTCTATCGCCAGGTCTCGCGCACGGTCGGCAATGCCCATGTAGCAGGACATGATCAATGTTGGCGCGACGGTCAGAATGACGTGGAAAAGCGGGTGCAGCCCCTCGGCCGGCCGCCGGAGCGTGATCGCGCTTTCGGGCACCAAGACACCGTCGAGTTTGACATCGACGGTCCCGGTCCCGCGCATTCCGTGCGCCCGCCATTCGCCGCAGACCTGCAGACCATCGGCGTCATAGGAAATCGCGAAGTGCAGCACCTCGGGTATGCCCGCCTCGCCTTCGGTGCGGGCCGACGTCACCAGGACGTCGCCGGCCGGCGCGCCGGAGACGAAGGTCTTGTGGGCATCGACCCGAAATCCGCCCTCGACCGGCCGCGCCGTGCCGCTCGAGGCGATCCAGTCCTTGGCAACCGTAGTCGTTATCAGCGCCTCGTTCGCGGCCACCTTTCGCAACAGCGCCTCACCCGGGCGGCCGAGGCGCGCATTGACGATATTCGTCGCGACCACATGCTGATGCATCGAGAGGCAGAGCGCCGTCGAAGGACACGCCTGCGCCAGCGACCGAAGGAATGCGGTCATCTCGGAGAAGTCCGCCCCGCCGCCCCCGAAGGCGGCGGGGACCATGGCAGAAAGGACCTTGCGATCCTTCAGGTCCTGAACGTTCTGGCCCGCGAACGCGTCGGATGCATCCAGGTCTGTGACGCGGCCGGCGAAGACCGGGACAAGGTCGCTCAGCGCGGTTGCTAGGCGGTTGGGAGTGTTCGATCCGTTCATGTCCACCAGACCAATCCTGCTCATGACGGTGCAAACAGCGCAACCTGCACCATGCGGCACGCATTAGGTCCGGGTTCTCCCTGTGCCCGCGCGGTCACGGGAAAGGGCGGCGGGATGCTGTCGTCGCTGCAGCCGCCACGATAGGTGCTCAGCATCTCGAGCTCGCGCCCGGCAATGACCGGCCCGTGATCCTGCAGGATCAGGTGAACCTCCAGGTCATCGGTCTCCAGAATACCGCGGTCGAAGAACGCGTTGTTCAGTTGTCCGACCGGCTGGTAGGCGGTCATGCTCAACGTCCCGTCCGCCCCCACGACCGCGCCACCGACATAACCCGCATCGGATTCCACGATGTCGGTCCGCACCAACGCGTCCTTGCCCGAACACATCTCGGCCTCGCACTGGCCGGGTTCATTGAACACGACCATCCAGTAGGTATAGACGTGGCCGGCAATAAGACCGCTGGTGCTGAGGCTGACATGGATGCCGTCGGGGCCCCGGATCAGGGTCGAGCCGCCACCTTCCACCACCTCGACATCCCCTTGCGAGGGGTGGGTCCTGACCTCGACGGTCTGGATTTCGGCAGCCGCCGGTGTTGCCGCCAGCATGCCAGCCGCCAGCGCGTATTTCATGAATTCCTGCATCGTATCGGCCCTCCGGTGATTGCGCAGGATCAGCCTATGGCGGCCACCCGCCCCGCATCCACTTCAATAGCTGAAGTCAGACTTCGGGCCCCAACCCGGCGGGCCCTGCGGGTGCAGGTCGGGATGGCGTCTATTTTCTGGGGTGTTTGTTCAGCCCAACCTTGGAGAAATGGCTGAGCATGAACCATGTCGAGAACGCTTTGATTTCTGAAGCAGAGCCATCGAGCGTGATCGCGCCCCTTTCGAGCGCGGCTCCGAGGCTGACATGGCCGAGCCAGATCTCGACCAATGTCCGGATATGAGCGGTGATCGCGATATCGACCTCATGGCCGGGGTCCTTAACGCAGACCTCGATATCTTCGGGTTCGAAGACAATCCAGTAGGTGCGTTTCTTCTGCGGCACGCCGTCGAGCAGGAACGACGCGACCCGCCGGGTCTTCCGCCTGTCTCCACGAAGCAGCGTCAGCTGCCGCAGCTCCCAAAAGAGAACGTCCGGGTCGAGGTTCTCGTCCGCGACGATCTCGCGGCGCAGCCATTGCTGCGCCCAGGTCCCCATCTCATCAAGAATGGGAAAGAGGGCGCGCCCGGACTCCGTCAGCCCGTACTCCGAAGCCCCGGACGTCTGTCCGGGGCGCCGCTTTATGATGCCGGCCTGTTCAAGCTGCCTGAGGCGGCTCGACAAGGTTGCCGACGACATGTTCGGTGCACTCTTCTGGATGTCCGAAAACCTCGTCGCCCCACAGAAGAAGGCCCGCAAGATCAGGGTTGTCCAGCGGTTGCACAAGATCTCCGAAGTCAACGCGATCGGGCAAAACTGCTGGTATCCCTGGGGTGTTGTCATCGATGAAGGCTCTGCGATATGTGACCCGAAATCAAGGTCAGAGATGCAGAGGAGGGCCACCTGGCAACAGATCGACCGGGAGACCCGGCGGCGTCCTCGGATCTGTCTGTGGTCGGCCCATAGCGGTCACGCGACACCGGCAAAGGATGCTGCGGTCGCAGCCCGCTTAGCGGCCATTCGCTGCAACGCGAGATCGACGCGCTTGTTGAGATCGGAGACGCGGGACAAAGCGACCGGGCTCTGCCGCGAATCGGATGTCCGCTCTGGGAGAACGTGGCAAAAATTCAATTCAGCCAATGGCAAACCGCCGGAGATTTGCTGCTATCCAGATAGCTACGCCTTCCGGGCACTTACGACGAAATGAGTCAGCGCATAGAAAAACCTGCCCTCGGTAGCCAATGCCTTTTGCTCTTCCAACCATGCCGAGGCTTCGCTCTCCGGAACATGGTTGTTGTCGGCCGCGTATCGGACCATCAATTGCATCATCATTGTCGCAAGCCCGTCTGGCTTCAGCGTATGATCGCATGTTGTCATCGGCGTGACGCCTTCAACGACAAAGCCTTCGTCTCGCATGATGGAAGGCAATACTGCAGGGAGATCGCGCTGCGTGAAGTGACGATCCCAAGAAGCGATCATGCGATTCATACGATCCCTGTCGTCGCTGAACCACACGAGACTATCGAGATGAATGTCTCCGATGACAAGTTTGCCGCCGGGTTTGAGCACGCGATATGCCTCGGCAATTGCTCCGGGAACATCGTCAAGGTATTCAAAAACTTGCACTGAGACGGCTTTGTCCACAGTGCCGGTGGTTATCGGCAAATCATTGGCCGTACCGATCAGGATTTCAACCCAATCAAATCCCTTGCAACGCTCCTTCGCCGGGACAAGCATATCTTCGCTGGGATCAATGCCAATTGCCTTGCCACCCGATCCAACGGCTCGGGCTAACTCCAATGTCAGCAAACCATTTCCACAGCCAATATCGACAATTGTTTCATTGGCCTTGGGGCAAAGCGCATCGAACGAAGCTTGGCGTCTCCGCGTGATATCCGCGCCTTGATAGACGATGTCCAAAAGCCGCGTTGTTTCCTGGTCGAACTTCAACATCGCCCGATCAAGACACACAAATTCTCGGCGATCAACACTTAGCCCAAGCTGTGTTGCGTTACAGACGTTCAAGGCTCTTGGGGGTCACTAACTTTCTGCCAAAGAACCCAGTTTGAACCTGACACGTTTTTTCCGCGTCGTTGTAAGCCGGCACTCGTCTAAAGTGCAGCATCGGTCAGTCTTGGGCTCACTCCGGACCTCGGATGCGGCGCAGAATCTAATAGCAGAGCGCGCATGAATGGTTCAGGACGGCCCAAACCAGACACTCGTCTTGGCAACTGATGCTGCGGTGCGGCTTCCCGAAAGCGGACACTAGAAATTTCCAGCTTCCTGCCAGTCAATCAAAAGAGATCAGGTTTGTTCGTCCGCCGTTCCGCTAGCGCTCGATAGAGCGCTGGAGGCGACACTCCGATCCAATCAGCGACACGCACCCACCCGCCTAATTCCGGCGGACCGTAAAGCTCGAGATAGGCATCAAGGCGATCTACCACCTTCCGCAAACGCATGATCTCAATGCGGGTCCGGAGGTTCTGCAGTTCTCTCGCGGTGCGTTCAAAGGCTTTGACCGAAAGTCGCTTTGATGTGGCAGAGTTCTCAAGGCTCGCCTTCAACTCGGTCTTTGAAATCAGAGAGACCTTTGTCGGCATTTCGGTGACAGCATCGCAATGATAGCGATCCGCAAAGAGGGATGCTTCGGCAACTAGTTCTGTTGCCTCGGCCGTGTGCAGGGTCAAGAGCCCGCCGTCTTGCAGCGCACGCCGAAGAGAAATCCGTCCTTCTCTGACGAGAAACGCCCAATCGACGCTATCATCTCGACGAAACAGCGTTTCGCCTTCATGCAGCGAGCGTTCTGGCGCGCCATCAAAACAGTGAGCCCAATATTCCGACATGATTTCTATCATGTTCAGTTTCACCCGCGTCATGCAATACCCTGGTCCCAACGCTGGATCGAACAAGGACTTCAACAATGCGTATAGCAAACGTCGCACTTCTTATGATGGCTTTGCCCGCTGTCGCGTTGTCTCAGACCCATGATGGAAGTTATGGATCGACGCCTTCGGTTTACGCAGGCGAAGAAACGCGCCTGATTAAGTCTCTTTCGGAACAAGACTTGGAAGAAATCGCGCGCGGCGGCGGATGGGGACTTGCGCGAGCAGCCGAACTCAATGGTGTTCCAGGGCCAACGCACCTCCTCGAACTAGCGGATCAAATCGGGCTGAGCGAGCGGCAGCGCGACGACATCGAGGCGATCCGAGCGCAGATGCAAGCAGACGCCATAACGGCCGGGGAGCGTTTCGTGGCGGCGGAACATGCGTTGGACACAGCCTTTCAACACGGAGCCCCAGATGCTCTGGCGCTTGAGCGGCTGGTGAAAGAAGCAGGTCAAGCGCGGGCAACCCTCCGCTTTGTTCATCTCGATGCGCATCTGTTGACCTTGCCATTGCTGACCGACGCTCAAATCAGCCGGTACTCGGTATTGCGCGGCTATTCAGATGATCCCTGTGCCTCTGTTCCAGTCGGGCATGATCCGGAGATGTGGCGCAGCCATAACGGATGCAACTAGGCTTGATCGCGGCGACACATCCTCGTGACTTGTCAAAGCCTTATACCCCCAGTAGGTATTGGCTATGGTTCGTTTGGTTCTGTCGATCATTCTTGTTGTTGCATTCGCGAGTGCATCCACCGCGTCTGTGACGCATGGCTTGAACCATGGATCGGGCCACGCAGACCACCACGCCGAAATGTCAAAAAGCGATCCATTGGCTGATGCTGAGACGGCACTCACGGGCTGCTGCGACGCCACCAGCGGCATGGGGTCAATGCCCTGTTTTGGCGATCTCGCGGCCACATCGGCGATTTCGCCAGCCCATCTTGCAAATAATACGGTCGTCGCTGGGACGTATGCTGATTGCGATTTTTCAAACCTGACGCTGGCTGTCCCAACCGGTCCTCCGAAAGTCTGAGCGGCAACGGGCGCTTGCCCGCCATTCATTCAACTTTCTAATCAAAGGACCGACAAACATGATCACTCGTCGTCACTTCACTACCCTATCCGCAACAGCTCTTATCATGGCTGCCCTGCCTGCTCGGGCAAGCACGCCAATGCGCGTTCTCGCTTCGCCCGGCTGCGGGTGCTGTCACGCCTGGGCTGACCTGGCTCGCGCTCGCGGCTACGCCGTGACCGTCGAGGAACTGACCGATCCCGAGGCGCAAAAGTCAGAGCGCGGCATTCCGCTTGAGCTCGCCTCCTGTCACACCATTGAAGCGGATGGTTATGTCTTCGAAGGGCATGTGCCGTTCGAAGCACTGGAAACAGTCTTGCAGGATCGCCCAGACATCACTGGGCTTGCTGTTCCGGGCATGCCGATGGGTTCTCCTGGCATGGGCGACGACCCGTCCGCCCGCTACGATGTCATTGCATTTGGTGGAAATGCTGGCACCGGCACGCTATACTACCGCGCTGGCACGGCGCAGCCGTTCGACACCTGATGGTAAGTCGGAAAGCCGTTTTGCTAACCGGTGGGCTCACGCTCGCCGGTTTCGCAGCCGCATTTGTTCTGGCGCAACCTTCCCAAACGGTTGGTATTTTGACGCCTGACGACACCGAAGTGATCGCCGTGGGTCAAAGCATCTACGCCGACCAATGTGCTGCTTGCCATGGTGCGCGCCTAGAGGGGCAGCCAAACTGGCGGATGCGTGGAGAAGATGGACTGCTGCCAGCACCGCCACATGACGCAACGGGCCATACGTGGCACCATGATGATGAAACGCTTTTTACCCTGACCAAATATGGGCTTGCCGGTCAGATGGAGAACGCGCCACCGTCCGGCATGCCTGTCTATGATGGTGTACTCACCGATGACGAGATCATTGCGGTGCTGTCTTTCATCAAGTCGACTTGGCCTGACGACCTTCGTCAGTATCACGACGAACTGAACGCCCAGTCCGAATAGAGGAAAATTCAGATGATCAAACAAACTCTTCTAGGCTTGGCAGTCGTAGTTGCTCCCGCTCTTGCCTTTGCCCATTCGAAGTCTGAGGCCACAACACCCGCCGACGGTGCGACAGTCACAGAAGTGCCGGAGCTTTCAATGCGGTTCGATGATCCGATGCGCATCATTTCAGTCACGCTCACCTCTCCAGATGGCGACGTCGAAATCGAACGCGAGACCGGTATGGACCCCGCTACGGAGTTTCGCGCCTTGCCATTGGAAGAGCTTGCGCCTGGAAGCTATCGCTTCGACTGGCGCGGTATGGCGTCGGACGGCCACCCGATGCAGGGCAGCTTCTCCTTCACGGTCGCTGAGTGACAGGCCTCGCACCGATCGACGGTCTTGTTGTTTTGGCCATCTTGGCCAAAGCGATTGGCTATGGCGCGGCTTTGCTCGCGATGGGGGGCGTGCTGTTTTCGGTCGTCTTTGCCAAGCACGCAGAGGCATCGGTCCTGCGCCTTGCCAAGCAGCTTGCTGTCTGTGCAGCGCTCGTCGGTCTTGCCGTATTGGCCATCCGGTTCGGCATTCGCGCAGCAAGAATATCTGGGATGGGTTTCGACGGCGCGACCGACCCAATGATGCTCGGCTTCGTTTGGGAAAGTCCACTTGGAACCGCCGCGATTTGGCGCGGGATAGGCGAACTTGCGATACTTGCAATCCTGCTGCCGCGATTTGGGCACTGGATCTCTCTGGTGGGGAGCGTCGCCATAGCTACATCTTTCGCGCAGGTCGGCCACGCGCTTGGGGAGCCCAGATCGGCCCTTGCAGTCCTGATTGTTCTCCATCTTCTGGCCGCTGCTTTCTGGGTTGGTGCTTTGATACCTTTGCGGCGGGCGGCACTTGCTCCTGACGGTGCTGATCTGTTGCACTATTTCGGTAATCTCGCCGCTGGCGGAGTGGCGGCTCTAATCCTCGCAGGCACATCGCTCGCTTGGCTGCTTTCAGGCTCTACCACTGCGTTATTTGGAACAGCCTATGGTTTGGCACTACTGGTCAAAGTCGCGATTGTTGCGGTCCTCCTCGGCTTTGCAACTTGGAATAAGCTGAGGCTTGTTCCCGCTTTGCGTTCTCAGAAGCCCGGTGCAGTCCATGCCCTGAGGAGGTCTATTTCAATGGAAAAAATGGCTGTGGCCCTGATCCTGTTGGCAACTGCGACACTGACCAGCGTGACCACACCGCCCGTCAATCTTTGACCTCTTAACCGCGCGCCTTGTCGAGCAATTCAAGGAGTTCGGTGAACTTCGCCCGCTGGTCCTCCCGATCACCGGATGCAAGCGCATCTTCGATGCAATGGGATGCATGATCATCGATCACGAGCTTTTCGACACCTTTCAAGGCTGCGCGTACAGCCGCGATCTGTGTCAGGACATCAACACAATAGCGGTCTTCTTCCACCATCCGGGCAATCCCGCGGACCTGACCCTCAAGGCGCTTCAGACGTTTCAAAGTGGCTTCGCGGTTTTCGTGCATAGTCTCTTTTCGCATGGTGGCCGACAAAAAGTCGAGTGAGTGCGGAACCAAAGCTCGCACTCTTGATTATATACCCTATGGGGGTATATAGAAATGAGAAATGCCTACGCCAATAAATCGTCGGAGAAGCCAATGCCCAAAGACACCCGCGACGTTGCTAACATTGATACAAATCCGGCCGAAGTGGCGGTGGGCAAGACAGCTGTGCTTTACCGGATGGCGCTACCAGATCATCTCTGCCCATCAGGTCAAAAGGCGCGCTGGCTTCTTGAACGTCAGGGATATGATGTCGATGACCGGCTTTTCCGAACCCGTTCCGAAGTTGACGCTTTCAAGGCCGAGCACGACGTCAAGACGACGCCCCAAGCATGGATCGAAGGCGAACGCGTTGGCGGCTACACGGACCTGCGCGAAAAGCTGACCGGCTGGGATCCGGAGGCAACCACTTATCGACCCGTCCTCTACCTCTTTGCTGTCGCTGCGCTCACCGCAATTGCGCTATCAATCGGGTTCCTTGGCGCAATCACTTGGCAGACACTCGGCTGGTTCATCTCAGTCTCAATGATCCTTCTCGGCATGCAGAAACTGCGCGATATCGAGGGCTTCTCTACGATGTTCCTCAACTACGACCTTCTTGCGCGAAGGTGGGTACCCTACGCATATATCTATCCATTTGTAGAAACAGGCGCGGGCATCCTAATGACCGGCATGATCCTGACTTGGGTGTCAGCTCCCGCGGCACTTTTCGTTGCTGGTATTGGGGCTGTCAGTGTCTTCAAGGCCGTCTACATCGACAAACGTGAGCTTAAATGCGCATGCGTTGGTGGAAATTCAAACGTTCCGCTTGGGTTTGTGAGCCTTACCGAAAACCTGATGATGGTCGGGATGGCGGTCGTGATGCTTTGGCTGATGGTTTGAGCCAAAGCGGTTCAACTTTCTGACTGGTCATCCGACACCAAAAGGGAAGTTGAGGTTATGTGTTATCCTTCCGTGTCAACAAAGGGTTGTCGTTTCGGGAGGGCATGGCGGATCGGAGGATCAGTCATGGAAACACCAAACCTGCCAGCCATTCGCGCACTTCGCCCTGCATGGAACAAAGGTCGCATCGTCGGTCAGAAACGACCCCTGAAACCCAAGCATGTCTGGGCGATCCGTGTCCGCCTTGAATTGGCTGAGAACCATCGCGATCTCGCATTGTTCAACATGGCGATCGACAGCAAGTTGCGCGGGTGTGATCTAGTGAAGATGAAGGTGGTTGACGTCATGGCATCCGGCCAAATTAAGGAACGGGCGTCGGTGTTACAAAGCAAGACACAGAAACCGGTACGGTTTGAGATATCGGAAGGGACTAGATCGTCAGTTGAGAAATGGATGGAAGACGAATTGATGAACGGGTCAGAATATCTTTGGCTAGGGCGTTTTCACGAACGACTGCACATTTCGACCCGTCAATACGCCCGGATCGTACGCGACTGGATCACTTCGATCGGCCTTGAAGCGACGGCCTATGGCACCCATTCGATGCGCCGCACCAAGGTTACGCAGATCTATAAAAAGACGGGAAATCTCCGAGCCGTGCAGCTACTGCTTGGTCACACCAAGATGGATAGCACGGTCCGATATCTCGGCGTCGAACTTGAAGACGCGTTAGCTATCGCGGAAGCCATTGAAATCTAAAACCTAGGGCCGCCTGCAAGGGACGGCCCAGACCGGACCTTCGCTCCATGATCTCGATGCTGCGGTGCAGCCCGACAAACCGGCTGTTCGCCGCAGATGCAAAATCGAGGTAAGTTCGAACTCACAGTTCGCAGGAAATGGCGGACATGTAGCCCGACCGAAAGACCGGCCGTTTACCACCGGGTCTCAAAGTCCGGAAATCCTTCCCGAGACGTTTTTCTCCGTCGGGGAGATCCAGCCAAGGCTCGCCGTCAACGGGACCTCTGCCGCATCCATGCCGACGCCGATCCGCACGATCTGCGACGCCTCCGCCATGCCCTCACGCTTCGCCAGCGTCTACGCCCCGCATGTCGACCCCCGGGATTTTCATGCGGTCGCCGAGGAACACTTGGACGGCATTTGACACCTGATCGACACGACGGGCATGGCGGAGGCGCGCGCAAGGGTGATGAGCACATGCGCAAAGTCCTGACAGACGCCCTACCGTTGAACGAAGGTATCGATGACAGTCGTCTGCGCCGTGCTGGACCCCCGGACATATTCGAAGCGCCGAAATATCCGGTCCCGTATCCCAGCGATGCACTGCCCACGTTGCAAGTGACCGAACTCGGCGGCGACGAAGCTCCGGAATTCATCCGAGTGGCAGTAGCGTGCCGGCATCAGTACTGGACGACGTCCCCAGGAAGAAGATGCGGCGGCACCTTGTCCAGCGCAGCAGTATCCAGAGACAGCCGGTCAATTTCGAGCTTTGCGGAGTAGACGCACTTAACGCCCTAGGACGTTTGCAGCAGGGTTCTGGCGCCAAGTCCGGTCTCCGCGGCGGTCTCTGCGACATGGTCAGGCGCGCCGATATCGAAAGTTTCCGACAGGACCTTCTGGTCCGCAAAGCGCGGGGCGCGCACCTGAAGGGCCAGATTGGCTGGTTGGGCGATGTCATAGGCAAGCCGTACGTCGATATCGACAATCATGAGCTATCCTTCGCAGTCTCTGAAGCGTCTGCCAATTCCTTGCGCAGCAGCGCGACATTTCGATTGTTCGCCTTGAACACGAGATCGAACGCGTCTCCGAGAAGAGGCACCGCGCCGATAACAAGGTCCAGCCCGGCGTTTGCCGCCATACGAACAATCGTGCGCTTGCGTGCGCCAAGCCTGTAGCCTTGATAGATGAGATAGGCCGATGGCCCGAGCGATGCGAGGTCACCTGCACCCGGAATGAGCCCGAGAAGAGAGTCCCATCCAAACCGAATGGGTGTGCCCGGTATCCGGAACCGACTGTCCAGTAGCGTGGAGAGGCGGTCGAGCTTATCGATCTCGGAACCAGGCACGCCGCTCACTTGCGCGCGACGATGTAGACCGCATGCACAAGCCCCGGGATATACCCAAGCAGTGTCAGCAGGATGTTGAGCCAGAAGTGTTTCCCAAACCCTACCTGCAAGAAGACGCCAAGCGGCGGAATGATGACGGAGAGGATGATGCGGATAAGGTCCATGAGCGCTCTCTTCTGAGATTTTTTTCGGGGAGTCCCGCAGCGTATCGCAGGTTGCGCCGAAATTGGCGAGGTCAGGCGTCTTAATCTGTGTTAACTTCTGGTATGTCCGAAGAATATCAAAGCTGCCTTGTCAGTCGACTGTCCCGTTTCGTGTCCCTCACCGATCACGAATGTGCATTCATTGCAGAGATGGAAAAGGATGAACACCCGCGCAAGAAAGGCCGGTCGGTTGTCAGCGTCGGGGATCGAACCGAGGGGATCATGGTCCTCAAGACAGGGTGGGCGGTGGTAAAAGCGGACAGCTCGGACGGGCGCAGTCAAATCCTGCGCGTGTATTTGCCGGGCGAGGTCATGGGACTGGCCGAAATCGGATCGTCACGCGCCAATCATCGCATCACGATGCAGACGGACGGTGTGATCTGCCCATTCCCTAGGAGCGGTTTGGCACCGCTCTACAGCGAATATCCTCGTCTCGGTGCCTTGCTGACGGGGGTTGGCAGTCTTGATCAGATCGCGCTGCGTCATCACGCCAGCAGTCTTGGGTGATGGATGCGTCCGGCAAGCTGAAGTTCTGGTTGCTGCAACTCCGGTCGCGGTTGGAGGTGGCCAATGTCGGTCTTGGCAACCGGTTTCAGGTGCCCTTCAGCCAGGTCGAGATCGGACAGGCGGTCGGGCTGACGTCGATCTATGTCAACAAACTGCTGCGCCGGTTTGTCGAAAACGGAGACATTGAGATCGAGCGCCCCTACGTCCGCCTGCTCAAGCGGGACGAATGGGAAAACGATTGCGAATTCGTCAACGCCTTCGTTGACATGGACACGTCCTGGTTCCCACCTGCAATCGAGACGGAGACGACCGGCTCGGCCGAACTGGTCAAGCCGGCCTGAGGGTCATGCAGCCGCATCCTTGTTGATCCCGCTTGTCGCAAGCTCGGTCATGGCACGGTCGCCATCATAGGATGCATCAAGGCATTTCTTGAGCGCTGCCACATCCTCATCCAGCTCCAGCCGGTCAGCGAAGGCGGCAAGACAGCCGTATCCCGCAATGGCGTAGTGGACCAGCCGCTGGTATTGCGTGATGATCATCGCGTCTTTGGTCGCGTCCTCACCAAATGTCTCTTCGATCGCATGGGCTCGTGCTTCTTTCACGAGGCCTTCCATGCCTTTGCAGTGCGCGCCGCTCGGATTTTCGTCGTGACCTTCGGAAATTTTCTTGAGGGCGGTGATGCCGTCCTGAATACCGTCCGCTCCGGCGTTGAGAGCGTCGGACAGGTCCTTGTCGCTTGCCGCCTGCGCCATCTCCTTGGTGACATCCAGCGCCTGTACGTTGGCGCTGTGGATATCCTTGAGCTGTTCAAGATAGAGGTCTTCCAGAGTGTCGATGCTCATGTTCGATCCTTTCGAGGTGAGCTTTCACGCTAACTGGAATCGGCCACCGCAACAGAGACGATCTGGCTGGAGCGTCCTTCGAATGGGCAAATGCTAAACCAGATTAGCGTCTGCGCCCCGCATCACAAACCTCAACCGCCTAAGCTGCTCACAGCGGGGCTGACCACAGTCACGCCCCATCAGAGGAGCCCCTAATGCATAACGTCTTTTACCTCATCGGACTGATCGTCGTCGTTTTGGCTGTCATCAGTTTTCTGTTCTGAACCTGAAGTGGAGAGATTCATGTCGACACAAAAAACTCCGGACCAAACGTCTGCCCATTCCGACGCATCGCAGGCCAAGCAGAAAGCAGGCGAAATGACGGAGAACGCGAAATCCGCCGCCCGTGACGTCGCGCAAGATGCCGCCTCCGCTGCAAAGGATCATGCGGAGACCGCCAAGTCATCGGTTGCCGACGAGATGTCGGGTGTTGCGTCAGCGCTTCGCACCGCAGCCGAAGAGATGCGCAGCGGCTCTCCGCAAGAACGCACCTTCGGTCAAATCGCCGAAGGTCTGGCCGATGCGTCCGAGGCGATGCGCAACAAGGATCTGAGTGAGATGGTGCAGGATGTCAGCGCCTTCGCCCGCAAGAACCCATTGGTGTTTCTCGGTGGCGCTGCCCTGATCGGCTTTGCGGCCACTAGGTTCGCCAAAGCGTCCAACACCCGTGATCCGCAGGCAATCCTCACCGCGCGTGGAACCACACCGCACGGAGAGATCTCATGAGCGACAACACGACAAACAAGAGCGCGGGTCATCTTCTGTCTGATGTAATGAGCAACGTCGGTGGCCTGGTGCGCAATGAGGTCGACCTCGCCCGCGCCGAAATCAGCGAGAACGTCACCAAGGCGGGTGTCGCCCTTGGCCTGATCGCCGGTGCAGCCATCATCGCCCTGGTCGCTCTGAATGTTCTGGCCGCCGCACTCGTGGCGGCGCTCACCGATATTGGTCTGGAAGCCGGTTGGTCATCGCTGATCGTTGGCACCGCACTTGGCATCATTGCCTTTGCTTTGATCAGCAAGGGCGTGAACGACCTCAAACTCTCAAGCCTCGCACCGACGCGGACAGTGAAGAACGTCCAACGCGATGCCGCAGCCGTGAAGGACGCCTACGATGACAAATGAGACCCGCAGCCCGAAAGAAATCGAACGCGAGATCGAAGATCAGCGGTCCGACCTGACCTCCAATCTGGAGGACCTGCAGGACAAGTTTTCACTCGACACCATCGTTCGCCAGATCAGCGATCAGTTTCGCGAACACGGTGGCGACATGGGCCGCTCGATCTCCAATCAGGTCAAAGCCAACCCGATCCCGCTGGCGCTCACCGGCATCGGTCTGGCCTGGCTGATATTTGGAGATTCCCAGCAGCCGCAGCCACGTCACCGCGCTTCCGATGATTTAGACGATGACCGCTACAGTTCGGCAGAAGGCGAGTTTCACCGCAATCGTGCCGAGCGCGGAATGCCTTACACGCCGCCGAAAACGCTTAGTACGCGATCCTCTTCGGAGCCCTCCTGGGCGCGGGATCACGATGACGAAGACAGCCCTTCGGTGGCAAACCGTCTGTCCAGCAGTGCCGAAGCCGTGAAGGACAAGGCGGCGGATGGCGCACAATCGGTGAAGGGCGGCCTCGCAAGCGCTGGCTCGGCGCTCGGCGATGCCGCGTCTTCCGCTAAATCGACGGCGGGAACTGCGACGCAATCCGTAAAGCAGGGTCTGGCCACGGTGAGACACCGTATCGCGGAGGGCACCGAGACGCTAACCGAAGAAGGCCGCAAGCGTGTGATCGCCGCACGTCAGAAAGCCGTGGAAATGCGCCGCTCCGCGGCGCGGTCAATGCACCAGGGAACGGATGCGGCGGTTGACTTTTATGATCAGCAGCCGTTGGTCGTTGGCGCGCTCGCACTCGCCGTCGGTGCCGCGTTGGGCGGGGCTTTGCCGCGCACAAAGGCCGAAGACGATCTGATGGGCGCGCAGAGTGACAGCCTCTATGACGAAGCCGAGCGCATCTTGGAGGAGGAAAAAGCGAAGGCGCTGTCCATTGCGGGCTCAGTGAAAGATGAAGTCAAGGACATCGCAGCAGAGACCAAGGCCGACATGGACAGTGGCGCGCCCGGCGATAAATCCGCTGTCGAGGCGATTGGTGACAAGGCCAAAAACGCGGCAGAACGGGTTGCGAAGACGGCCAAATCCGAAGCGCAGGACAAGAATCTGGGCAAGCCCAAGTCCTGATAAATCCGGGAGAGGCCATTCGGCCCTTTCCTGCCTTCTCATCTCCCAAACCTGAGGTTATGTCATGCCACGCGGCCGCTCTGCCGAGACCCCGACCGACATCACGGCCCGCGGCTGGAAGGATATTGCCTTTCGGCTCAAGGACGAGATCTTCGCCGACCGGGTCGGGCTGATTGCGGCCGGAATTGCCTTTTACGGGTTGTTGGCCCTTTTCCCCGCCATAACCGCGCTTATTGCCATCAGTGGGTTGATGGTCGAACCGAGCCAGATCGTCGATCAGCTGGAACGCCTTTCAGGCCTAATGCCGTAAGACGTGATCGCAATTGTCACGAGGCAGGCCACCGCCGTGGCCGGGTCCCGCGAAGGCGGCCTCGGCCTTGCGGCACTCGCCGGCGTTCTGATCGCGCTTTATTCAGCCTCGAAAGGTATGGCGAGCCTCATCGAAGGCATCAACTTCGCTTACGACGAGGATGAAGATCGCGGGTTCATAAAGCTCAAACTTGTCACATTTGCCTTGACGCTTTTTCTGATGGTCGGCCTGCTGGTCGCCTTGATGGCAACCCTTGGCTTGCCCGCGGTTCTGGCACTTCTGAAATTTGGTCCGGTGTTCGAGGTCTTCATGACGGTCGGCCTTTGGATCGGGCTATTCTGTCTGACCGTCTTTGGCCTTTCCGTGCTCTACCGCTATGCGCCGTCTCGCGATGAACCGGAATGGAAATGGGGCTCGCCCGGCGCAATCGTCGCCTGCCTCATCTGGGTCATCGCCTCGGCCGGCCTTGCGTTCTACGTTGGGAATTTCGGGTCTTACAACGAAAGCTTCGGGACGCTGGCCGGGGTGGTCGTTCTGCTGATGTGGTTCTGGATATCCGCCTTCATTATCCTGCTGGGCGCGGAGCTGAATGCCGAGATGGAGGCGCAAACGCGCGCTGACACGACACAAGGCCCCGATGAACCGATGGGATTGCGCCAGGCAGTGAAGGCCGATACTTCGGGCGAGGCCACAAAGTCATGATGCTGCAATCCGCCGCATGCTGAACTGGGTTTTCTGGGGCCTCGCTCTTATCATTATCATCACCACGCTCCTGCCGCTGACCAGCAGCGCGACCTGGTGGGTCCGCATGTGGGATTTTCCACGCCTGCACATCGCCGGAGTGGCACTGCTAACCCTGCTCGCTTGCCTGCCCTTCGCGATGTCCCAGAAGCCTCTTCTGGCAGCCGCTTTGATTGCTGTGATGGTCTATCAGGGTATGCAGATCTTCCCCTACACACCACTGGCGCGTACGGAAGTCGACATCGCAGGTGCACCGTCTCCGGCGGAGGAGATGTCACTCCTGTCGCTGAACGTGCTGATGGAAAACACCCGGCATCATGATCTGATCGCAATTCTAGAACGCGAAGACCCGGATGTCTTACTTCTGATGGAAACCGATGACACGTGGCACGCAGCCTTGTCACAGACGCTCGCCCGCTACCCAACCATCAAGTCACACATCGCCAATTACCACTATGGACTGATCTTTGCCACGCGGCTGGAAACGTCCGGCGTCGAGCTGCTGTGGCCCTTGGCCGATGATACGCCCGCCGTCAGGGCGGTGATGACGTCCCCAAGCGGTGCCGCATTCAACTTCATCGGTCTGCATCCGCGGCCCCCCGTGTTCGGCAACACGACGGCCGTGCGCGACAGGCAGATCAAGGAGGTCGCCTTGATGACCAAATCGTCCGAACGGCCGACTGTCGTGATGGGGGATTTCAACGATGTTGCCTGGTCCTGGACCACGAAGCGTTTCAAACGATACTGCGATCTTCTGGAGCCACGCGTGGGACGCGGCATGATGTCCAGCTTCCACGCGGAGTATCCGTTCATGCGCCTACCGATCGATCAGATGTTCATGACAAAGGACGTCGGGCTGGTGTCGTTCCGCAGGCTAGAGCCTTTCGGGTCCGATCACTTCCCGATGGCGGCCACCGCTTTCATCCTCAATCAAAGGCCGAACGATGGACAGTAAGCCGGCCAAGCCGTCGGCCAAGGCACAGCCACGGCGTCGGCCTGCTGCGTTGCGGAACCGCTTGGAGGTCCCGCTCATCGGCATTTTCGGTTTACTGCTGTTGCAGGCTCTGGTCTGGGCCAGCGATTTTCTGATACCGGTTACTGCCGCATGTCTTGGCTATTTCGTCCTGAACCGACCCCGTCGTATTCTGTCCAGGCTCGGGATCGCGCCGATTGTCTCGGCCGCTTTGTTCACTGCCTTTCTGACAGCCCTCATCATACTCTTGCTTAGGCAACTCAGCGCACCGGCGGCGCAGTTCATTGAGGACCTGCCGTCACTTATGGATGAAATCAAGCAAAAGCTCTCCGCAGCGGGTGGCACCTTGGAAGCCATCAATGACGCGACCGTTGCGGCCGAGGAGATCATCGAAGATCAAAACGCCGAAACAGTGGAGGTCGAGGTAGTGTCCAACACAGGCATCGCCACGACTCTCTTCAGCATGGCGCCCGGTTTCCTCAGCCGGATTCTCTTCGCGCTGATCCTGTTGTTCTTCCTGATTGCATCGGGGGACATATTCCTGACCAAGACCGTGCAAAGCTTCGAGCGGTTTGCCGACAAGCGGCGCGCCGTGGAGGTCGTGCATTCGATCGAGGATCGTCTGGGATACTATCTGGGCGGCATTGCGTTCATCAACGCGGGCCTTGGGCTTGCCGTGGCCATTGCGACGCATCTCTGGGGTTTGCCGAACGCGATCATCTTCGGCTTCATGGCCTTCGGGCTCAATTTCGTACCGTTCCTGGGCGGGCTGATGGGCGCGGCCATTGCGGCCGCCGTCGCATTCGTCACTCTTGACGGGACGTTGGCCGCAGCAGGTGTATTTGCGACTTACATCGCGCTAACTTTCATCGAAGGTCAGTTCATCACACCGCTTATAATTTCGCGCAGAATGCGGTTGAACACTCCGGTCGTTTTCCTATTTGTCGCCTTCTTCGCTTGGATCTGGTCGATCATCGGAATGATCGTCGCTCTGCCCATCTTGATCGTGCTCAAGATCGCCTGTGATGAGACCAAATCACCGCAGACCCTCGCCGGGTTTCTGGGGGATCTGGACGACACCTCGGGGAGCGACGTCCGGGACTAGATGGCTGGCGGCGGCCCGCACCGCCAGCCGATCTCCGCTCAGGTCTTCCTGCGAACAAGGCGCGCCACGAATATCAGCATAAAGGCACCAGCAGCGGCAACGATCAACTGACCGATCCACCCGCCAAGCGTCGCGCCGATGATCAGTGATCCGATCCATCCTACTCCAGTCATTCTTTAGGTCCTTCTTCGAGAGTTGAGGAGAGGTGTTATGCAAGCGGCATCTCGGCGCTCACGCTGTACTTATTTACAAAAAAAAATGCCGCCGCCGGAGGGACACCGGCGGCAGCGAACTCGTTACCTACACCATCAAGATACGTTCCGGTGCCCGCATCAATCTGACACTCAGTCGAGACCGAGTTGCTCGGCCAGGCGCAGACCGGGGTCGAGCACGCGCACTTCTGTCTCGCGATACTCAGGCATGTTCTCCAGCTTGGACTGCGTGAACTCGGGCAGGATCAGCTCGTCTTTGCGCAGGATCAGTTTCTCGACCGGCACTGCGACTTCATTTTCGCCCATGCCAAGGAAACCGCCAACGCCGATGATGGCCACTAGCGTTTGACCGCGTATACCGATGAAATCGACCTCGCCCACGTCTTCACCGGTTTCAGTGGCAACGCTCCGCCCGATCAAGTCTTCGGCCTTGCGGTCAAAGATCGGCAGCACCTTTACCGTCTCCTGATAGCGGGCGCGGTCCTCGTCAGCCATGTTCCCGGCCGCATCCGCTTTAAAATCCTCCATGACAACGCGCGCCTGCATCTGTTCAACCTCGACATTCGCTGCGCCGCCATCGACGACGTTGACCTCTGGCTCCTCGCTGGTGACGGACACATTGGCGCTCTCGCCTTGCTCCAGATTCACTTGCGCGTCGGCCTGCGTCACGTCGATCCGGGCCTCCTGCGCATCAGAGATATTGACCTGCGCCTCGCCTTGCTGGAATTCCACGCGCGGCTGCGCTTCCTGGATGGTGATCTTCGGCTCCGGGCGAATGAATCGTACGACAGGTTCGGGCTGATCAAGGTCAATTATTGGCTCACCGGTCTCAACATCCACTTCAGGCTTGGGTACCATCACGGTGACAACAGGCTCGGGGATCACGACCGTGATCTGCGGCTGGGCCTGTTCAACGGTGATGATCGGGGCCTGTTGGCGAACCTTCACGGTGGGTTCCGGCACCACCACGGTGATCTCTGGTTGCGGTTGCTCGACCGTGACCACGGGCTGGCCTTGTGTCACTTCAAAGTTGGGGTCTGGCACGGTCACATTGACGGTTGCATCTTCCTGCTTGACGACCACCTGTCCGACTTCAGCGGGAACGACGGTCGCGTCGGTTTCGGTCGTCGACTGGGCGAGAGCGCCCGTTGCGGCCAACGCGCCGATGGCGGCAGTGCCGAGGAGTGTTTTCAGTGTCGGGCTCATATAGTTTCCTTCGCATGACCGGGATCGAGCACTGCCCGGAGGCGTGCGCTCAAATCGTGTGACCTCGGACAAAGTTGATTTCCGGATTGGCTCGAGCGCCCCATTTACGACGCGCCTTTGTCTTACCGCCGGATGCCTGAACCGACAGAAATGCCAGCCCTTGAAGCTGTCATAGAACTAGCAGTTTCTGCCGTGATGAGGTGGCCCGAGGCACTAATCCCTGACAAGTTTTCCGACTTTCATGCCCCCGATCCGACGTCGGTGCCTGTTGATCAAGGCAGCCCGAAGCGGCCGGTGGAACAGAAACCACCGAAGCGGGCATCTTAAATACTGTTCCAGTTTAATGCTTGGGCATTTCGCCTTGCGCGAAGGATGGCCACGGAGCGCCTGAGAGCGCAATTGTCTGGATACACGAAGAAAATATTGGAGACGTCAGAATGAAAAAACTTTCCGTAACAGCCCTGATCGCCGTGATCGCCACAGGCCCGGCTCTTGCCGAAGCCCACATGGACACCGCGAACATGATCCGGACGCGCGACATCACCGGCGGCGACATCTACACGCTCAATGGCCCGATGGATGAGGATACCTGGGGCAACTGGGAAGCTGAGGGCGTCGGTCCCGACTGGAATGATATCGGGGAAATCGAAGACGTCATTCTCGACCGCGACGGCCAGATGATTGGTGTTGTCGCTGAAGTCGGCGGCTTTCTCGACATCGGCGACAAGCACGTGTTCGTCCCCGTGGATGACATCCGCCTTACGCCGGTGGACGACAAAACCTATGTGATCGTCACCCGAAAGACCGAAGAGCAACTCGAAGAGATGGACTCGGTCGACGAAGCATGGTGGAACTGACCTAAAGGTCTGTAACCCAAGCGAAGTGGCCCGCCGGGCCACTTCCGTCTCACCCATCCGCGGATACCATGGTCAAACGTTGTGCTTCACGAGACGTCCACACCAAAAGTCAGTGACCAACCACTGCTCATGATCGCATTGGGCTGGGCCGCCATTCTCGGCTGTGCCGTTTTCAGCATATCGATCCTCATTGCCGATTTTGTTGTTCCAGACCACGATTGGATCGCCGACACGATCAGCGACCTTGGCGCGGGCCGGTACGAGTTCATCGTGGACATCGGCATCTACGCGTTTTCCGGATCGCTGATTTGCACCGCCTTGCTGTCTGCTCATGTGCATATGGGCGGGTGGAAGTGGAGCGTCGGCATCGTGGGCCTGGCCCTGCTCGGCTTGCTGGTGTTCCTGATTGGCGCCCGCAACGAATATGGTGATCGTGACTCGGACGGTGTCGTGATCCACATCTATCTGGTCTATGGCCTTGGCGCGATCATGGCGGCGGTGCCATGGCTGATGTCCCAGGGGGCCCGTCGAGCGGGCGGGCGCTACGGGGCGATCCTTGTCGCAATATCGCTGATTTGGGTTGTATCGGCCCCGGTCTTCTTCCTTCTGCCGGATTCTGTGGATGGTCTCTATGAACGCTATCTCGGTGTGATCGCCTTTGCCTTGGTGATCACGCTTGCTCGGCTGTTCATCAAGCGTGGACAGATGCTTCATGGGGCGCGTTAGGCGAATGTCTGGCCCCGCGCATTGACCCGCGCCCGTTGTCCCTGCCAGCCATGGGCTCGGGCCGAAAGGCGGACACCAGCGTCGACTTGCCGCTTAAATCCTGTCCTAGTTTAGGTCTCCGGCTTTTTCCCCGGCACGCAGGGTGGGCAAACCCGGTCATTTGCGTGAAGCCTTTAGATCTAAGGCCACAACACGCTCCGGATTATCGATCCGAGCTTGCCGTTGTGGCGCAAAAACCAGCTGGAGATAGATATGAATTGGGATCAGATTCAAGGTAAATGGAACCAAATGACCGGCAACATCAAGGCACAGTGGGGCGAGCTGACGGATGACGAGATCGCCGAAGTCAATGGCGAGCGGGAAGCGCTCGAAGGCAAGATCCAGGCGAAATACGGAAAATCCAAAGAAGAAGCCAAGCAGGAAGTCGATGCGTTTCTGAGCAAACACTGACGAGTTCGGCGAGACGCCAAAACCAGTGGTGTCTCGCCAAACCTGCAATCACCGACCATTGAAAAGAAAGTGACCGAAATGCTCTTCGAGCCAGACGTTCTAGATGTGGTCGCCCGAGGAACGATCCTTGCAATATTGGCGCTCCTTTGGGTGATCGTCGCGGTCAGGATAACCGGGCTGCGCGCTTTCTCCAAGATGACGGCCTTCGACTTTGTGGGCACCGTCGCAATCGGCTCATTGCTGGCTGGCGCGAGCCAGGCAACCGAGTGGGCCGCATTCTTCCAGGCCCTATTTTCGATTGCAGCGCTTCTCGCCGTTCAGGTTGTTGTCGCCAAGCTCAGGCAGTCATCGTCGACATTCATGGCGGCCATTCAAAACTGTCCCTTGCTTCTGATGCGAGAAGGCGAAATCATTCAAGCCGCGCTGCACGCAAGTCGCGTGTCAGAGCAAGACCTGCTGGCCAAGCTCCGAGAGGCCAACGTTCTCGATTTTTCCGAGGTGCGCGCCGTGGTCCTAGAGACAACTGGCGACATTTCGGTCTTGCACGGTCAGGCGGTTGAGAAACGGCTCCTTCGCGATGTAACTGGCGTTGGCTGACGGCCTCAGTATCGCTGGACCGACCCAGATTGGGCGGCGCCTCTAAAGGAGGCACTGGACCGCTGCGTGCCATCGGTCACATTGCATTCGTAGCGGACATGTGTCGGTGCAACGCGCTGAGCTTAGGGGCTACCAGGGCTAAGAGGTCTGCTAAGCGGACCAAAGCCGCCTTATGCCGGCTTGATTTGAATGTCGGCTTTCCCATTGATTATTGCATTGCGGATCTCTGACGAGAATGAGCCGAACCTGTTTCCAGGATTGGCTCGTCCTTGGTTCTAACACAAGGTGTCAGGATGTGTAGAACGCGTTGTAGCCAAGTGCGACATCCAGTGAGACGCCCGAGATCGATGCGCCAGCGTCACCGGCAAGGAACACCGCGGTGTTCGCAATGTCGACCGGGGCAAGCGCGGGCCTGTCACCGACGGGCAGCATCGGGTTGAGCGCTGCATCTTGCTCGGCGGCAGTGCTGAGACCCATCGATGCGATCTGTGCTTCGGACCGGTACATCGGGGTATCCACAGGACCAGGTGCGATGGCGTTGACGGTGATGTTGTCTGGCCCCAGCTCGATCGCCGCTTGCTTCGTCAGGCCAATCACAGCCCACTTGCTGGAAGTGTAGGCACCATTGCCCGGAACACCTTGCCGACCTCCAATGGAACTGATTGAGATGAGCCGACCACCGCCCCGCTGGCGCAGTGCTGGCGTCGCTGCGCGAAAGGTGTTCGCTACACCCCAGACATTGACATCCAGAACGCTTTTCCAATCCAACTCGCGCCCATCGGCAAAGCCGTGCCAGCGTACATAGCCTGCATTGGCCACCGCGATGTCCAGACCACCAAAGCGCGAGATCGCTTGGGACATGGCTCCATCCAGATCGCCTTCGCTGCGCACGTCGCCCCGGATCTGCAACGTGTTGGGGTTGATCGCCCGTACCGCTTCGAACGCAGCATCAAACTCTTCGCTATTGGCGATCCGGAACCCCTCGACAGGTGGTACAACGGATGGGTCAGCAACATCGAGCATCACGATGGAGGCACCGTGGCGAGCATATTCCTCTGCGATGCTACGGCCGATCCCGCGGGCGGCACCAGTGATGAGGGCAACTTTGCCTTCAAGTGTGCCGAAAGGAGTGGTCTGCGCGAGAGCGCCTGTTGCTGCGGCAAGGCTTGCACCCGCAGCAGCGGCCCCTGCGATTCCAGAGGTCAGAAGGTTGCGGCGGGTTGTGTCGATTTGATCGGTCATGTCTTTGCTCCTTGGTTTTGGGCATCTGCCCGTTACGTCTGAAGCGAATATGTGACCTTTGCAGCTGTTCGATAATCCGCTATCTACTTAAAAGATCGTTAAGAAGAGCTAATTAATGAAACGAGGTGATCAGGATGGTGTGCTGCCGCTCCTGGCGGTTGTTGAGCATGGCAGCTTTCGCGCAGCGGCCAGCGCACTTGGCGTCACACCCTCTGCAGTCAGCCAATCGGTCAAACTGCTAGAAGAGCGTATCGGAGTGCCTCTCCTGACACGCACAACCCGAAGTGTCGGACTGACGCAGGCGGGTCGCGTTTTTGTAGATCGCGTACGGCCAGCGATGGCCGAAGTCTCCGATACGTTGGCCTCGATCCGCGAGTTCGGAGAGCGGCCCTCGGGCCTGCTGCGCATCAATGCACCGCGCATCGCTTATCCGGTTATGTTTGAACCGATCCTGCCTGCCTTTCTGGACGCCTACCCAGATGTCAAGGTCGAAGTATTCCTCGATGACGGCCTTGCCGACATCGTTAGAGACGGGTTCGACGCCGGGATCAGGCTCGGTCAAATGGTGGCCCCGGATATGATCGCACGTGCACTGACGCCACCATCGCGCATGGTCGTCTTTGCCTCACCTGACTATCTGGCGGCTTTGGGTACGCCGCAAACGCCGGACGATCTCGTTCATCATCGCTGCATCAACTTCCGCCGCCCAACGCAAAAAACGATCTACCACTGGCGCTTTATCGAGGAAGGCGAAGACCGGCATGTGCCCGTCTCTGGGGTTGTGACCGTCAACGACCCAAACGCCAAAATGCATGCGGCACTTGCGGGGTTGGGGCTGGCCTATGAGGTTGGTCCGATTGTGCAACCTCATCTTAATCGTGGCGACTTGGTTCAAGTTCTGGAAGACCATCTGCCGGATGTACCGGGCTTTCACATCTACTATCCGGGGCGCGCGCAGATCATGCTCAAACTGCGTGTGTTTATTGATTTCGCTGTTACCACTCTGCGCAAGTCAAAGACCCAGCAGCAAATCCCTTAAGACAGTCCTTCGCTGCAAGTCAGAAAGCAGGAAGTTCGGGCTTTCAGCCGACCTCGATGACGACGCAGCATTCATTCTAAACGCTCCAGTTCTCTGACTGAGGATCGGCCCTTAGCAGCCTTTCACGGACCGTTCAGGATGCTGCGCGTGCAGACCGCTTTCCAGACATTCGCCGCATTCGCAAAATCAAGCGCTGCTGAACTGGAAGTCAACGAACAACTGATCACGTTCAACCGAGTGTCGGCGGCCGCAGTCACAACAAACTGACCACCTGGTTTCAAGGCAATTGGTCGGCCCCACTTCCGGGGCCGACCGATGTCTCCTTCTATGATGGGAGTCAAGACGTGTAGAACGCGTTGTATCCAAGTGCCACGTCCAGCGACGCCCCGGAGATCGAGCCACCCGCCTCTCCGGCCAAGAAGACGGCCGTGTTTGCGATCTCGACCGGATCAAGCACCGGACGATCCCCCACTGGCAACAAGGGGTTGATCGCCGCGTCCTGCTCGGCGGCGGTGGACAGACCCATCGAGGCGATCTGCCCTTCCGAGCGGTACATTGGCGTGTCGACGGGGCCGGGCGCGATTGCGTTGACGGTGATATTGTCTGGCCCCAACTCGATCGCGGCTTGCTTGGTCAGGCCGATCACGGCCCATTTGCTGGAGGTGTAGGCACCATTGCCGGGGACACCCTGACGGCCACCGATGGAACTGATCGAGATCAGCCGTCCACCACCCCGACGACGCAATGCAGGCGTCGCAGCGCGGAATTTGTTCGCCACACCCCAGACGTTCACGTCGAGTACACTTTTCCAGTCCAACTCGCGCCCTTCAGCAAAGCCATGCCAACGCACATAGCCCGCGTTTGCGACCGCGACGTCAAGACCACCAAACCGCGAAATCGCTTCGGACACCGCCTCATCGAGGTCTTCTTCGCTGCGCACGTCGCCGCGAATTTGCGCCGTATTGGGATTGATGGACCGCACCGTTTCGAACGCCGCATCGAATTCTTCGCTGTTGGCGATGCGAAACCCATCGACCGGCGGCACTGCAGAAGGATCTGCAATGTCTAGCATTGCGACGGATGCGCCGTGACGCGCGTATTCTTCGGCGATGCTGCGGCCAATGCCGCGCGCTGCGCCGGTTACGAGCGCAACCTTGCCTTCAAGCGTGCCGGAAGGCGCTGTCTGGGCGAAAGCACCTGAGGCTGCGGCAAGGCCTGCACCGGTGGCGGCGGCCCCTACAATGCCAGAGGTCAGGAGGCTGCGGCGGGTGGTGTCGATTTGATCGGTCATGTCAGTGTTCCTTGTGTGTGGGCGTCAGCCCGTTGCGTCTGGCACGAATATGTGGCCTATGCCTTTGTTCGATAATCCGCTATCTTATTCACACCCTGTTAAGCTGAGCTAATGAATGAAGCGAAATGACCTGGATGGTGTCCTGCCGCTTCTGGCGGTTGTCGAACATGGCAGCTTTCGCGCGGCAGCCGACGCGCTTGGGGTTACGCCCTCCGCAATCAGTCAAGCCGTCAAACAGTTGGAAGAGCGTATCGGTGTGCCCCTTCTGGTGCGCACGACGCGCAGTGTGGGGCTGACACAGGCAGGGCAGGTTTTCATTGATCGCGTTCGGCCAGCAATGGCAGAGGTCAGCGACACGCTGGAGTCGATCCGTGAGTTCGGAGAGCGGCCCTCGGGGCTGTTGCGAGTTAATGCGCCACGCATTGCCTACCCGGTGATATTTGAACCTATCCTGCCCGCTTTCCTCAAAGCCTATCCTGAAGTGGAGGTTGAAGTTTTTCTTGATGACGGGCTGGCCGACATCGCTCGGGATGGATTCGACGCCGGGATGAGACTAGGTCAAATGGTGGCCCCGGATATGATCGCACGTGCACTGACGCCGCCATCGCGCATGGTCGTCTTTGCCTCACCTGACTATCTGGCGGCTTTGGGTACGCCAAAAACGCCCGACGATCTCGTTCATCATCGCTGCATCAACTTCCGTCGCCCAACGCAAAAAACGATCTACCACTGGCGTTTTGTCGAAGAAGGCGAGGACCGGCATGTTCCAGTCAAGGGAAGCGTCACGGTCAACGATCCGAACGCCAAGATGCATGCGGCCCTTGCTGGGTTGGGATTGGCCTATGAGGTTGGTCCAATTGTGCAACCTCACCTCGATCGCGGCGATCTGGTTTCAGTCTTAGAAGAACATTTGCCTGATATCCCTGGTTTCCACATCTACTATCCAGGGCGCGCTCAGATCATGCTCAAACTGCGTGTATTTATTGATTTCGCAGTCAAAACGCTTCGCTGAACAGACTCCAGATGTGGACGGCCCGGAGCTGCCGTTGGCTAGGCCTCCTCGATGCCGCGGCGCAGCGCTCTAATCCAGACGTAGATGTGCATACCTAGGAACGACATAAGGCATCAACCTTCATCATCTTGAAAAGCGCCTGCTGCGTTGAATTGAAGCCACGGATAAAGGCTTGCAGGCGGCGTTCCAAATGACTGGCAATTCAGGTCCAAGGCCTCCGAACGTTCTTGAACTCCATTCTCGAAAAGTGTCGGCTCTGTCTGCTGGGTATACTTGACCCTTGCGCTGCATACTAGAAAAAGCCAACTGCTATGCAAAATCTAAGCAGTGGGCGCCACTCCGGCAGACAGATGTAACCGGACGGCACACATCGACTGCTGCGCATTCTCGTTGTGGGGTACGAATAGACTAGGAATCAAGAAGCAGATGGCACCTTCCAAAGGCAAACCAAAGCCAGTAGAGCATACCGGTAAGTCCAAGAAACCTACGTCCGCAACGGTCAGGTCTAGGAGTGGTGCCGGGTTCGATTTCGAGGATTTGGTCAGTGCTTGGCTTATGGCTAAGTCTCTCTCTGGTGAGCAAGTCCCAGGTGTCGGCGGAGGAGCCACCAAGGTCCAAGCCCAAGTATATGATTTGGGCTGGCGAATTGACGACCTCTTGATCACATCGCGGGAAAGTAACTCAACCCATCGACTTGCGATTTCCGCAAAAGGAAACACACAGGTCACCGCCACCGGGCTTCCAAGAGACTTTCTTAAAAGCGCTTGGGAACAATGGAGAGACTTTGACGGTCCTTTCAACAGATACGCTGATGGAATGGCATTGGCGACACGGGGAACTGACAAGACGTTTGACGCTACTTGGCGCGAAGTTAAGAACGCATCTAGCGGGCTCGATGCTGAACTGGCATTGAGTCGCATTCGTTCAAATACGAAACAAAATCGAATTTTTGAAAATCTTAGACAGGCAGGCAATGCGTCCGAGCAAGAGGCGATCGAGCTCATTCACTGCCTGCACGTTTTGCCTTTAGACTTTCAATTCGCCCATTCGGAAGACAAAGACCGGTCAATTGCGCGATGCAGGGACTTGCTCACTGCTGGAAGAACCGACGACGCGCAAAGGCTCTGGGAGAAACTAGTCGAAGTTGCGCGAAAGGTGCGCCTAGAGAGCGGTACCATTGCCGTGCTGGAGCTACTGTCCTCACTTCGTGGCGAGTTTGAGCTCCGGCACCACCCCGACTATCGAGGTGACTGGGATACGCTCTCCAAAATCACAACCGATTACAAATCCAAGATAGAGACTGAGTTGCCATCGGGTTTCGAACTGCCTCAGGAAGATGGTCGGCTATCGCTTCAGAATGCAATAGTGGAAGACAAGGTCACGGTAGTTCATGGAGGCTCGGGCTCGGGCAAGTCGGCCCTAGTCAAGGCGGTATTGGATCAAAAGCACCCCCGGAGGAACCAGGTCTGGTTTGGGCCAGACGAGCTTACGACTGCCTTGAGCGCCGCAAAACACACTTCGCTTCGTCTCGAACACGAACTCTCTGATATTTTGAGGGCAACGGTTGAGCCCGAAAATGTACTCGTCATAGACTCAGCGGAGCGTATCGGGGCGGAGGAGCTGATTGCCGTCCGCAACCTCATTCGCGCTGTAGTTGAAGAAGCACGTGATGAATACTCTGATGTGTGGCGCGTCATAGTCGTGACGCAAACCCAGGGCTCAACAGGTCATATGGAGACCCTGCTCGCAGGGCTCAGCGCTCAGCCAATCGAGGTCGAAGCACTTACCAGCAATGAAGTGAAACTTGCGCTGAATCACGCGCCTGGCTTGGGCTGGCTGACTGCACATGATGATACGGTTGCGGCGCTTACGAATCTCAGGACTTTGGCGTGGGTCTGCAAAGCGGGCTCAGCGTTTCAACCGAACGCCAATGAACTGACATCCCATGTCGCCGTCTCCGACCGCCTTTGGAAATACTGGACAAAGGGCCGAGCCGACGTACAGGCAATGACGATGCGTCTCGCTCAACGCGAGGCATCGTTTGAGCGTAGCTTTGCGCTATCGGGATTGGACCCCACTGACACAACGATTTTTGCCGAACGCCCGGATGACCTGCCCCTTCGCCTGAACGACCAAACCAATCGGATCGAATTTGAGCACGACCTCGCAGCCGATTGGGCGCGGTACCAATTCCTTAAACAGATTTGTACGGAGATCGCCGAATGGGTACCACTAGCCAGCAACCCTCTTTGGACCAACGCTCTTCGAATGCTGGGCCAACTCTTGCTGCGCCAGACGGCCGGTTCCGACAATGCCTGGGATGCTGCTTTCAAGAATACAGCAGAGCTAGAGAGCCAGTTGGCAGGCGATATTCTGCTTGATGCTCTTTGCTTGGATACTGAAGCCGACAGGTTTCTAGCAGAGCGTGTTGATCTTTTGCTCGACAACGGAGCGAAGCAGCTGGAGCGGCTGTTGAGACGTTTCCACCACTTGGCGACCTTGCCAATAGGCGGAGGCGAAACACTGAGCTCTGAATTCGCTTTGGTCTTGGAAGAGCGCTTCCGCTCGATCATTGTCGGACGTTGGCCGCCGATACTCCGCTTCTTGGTCGCGCATCGAGTTCGGTTGAAGGAACTGGTTTCTCCAGCGCTCGCGAGGGTAATCGAGACGTGGCTGACCAAGACGCCTCACAAGCTGGGCAATGGCGGTGCGGTGCCTTTCAGAGAAGAGTTGGCCCGGATAGCACTCGACATGGCGCGGACGGTGCAAGTCGAAAAGGGCCAAGGTATTTGGTACATCGACTGTGAGCCAGAACTCTACACCGCGGCGCTGGCAGGCGCCGAAGACCTGCCAACTGAAGTGGGGCAGTGGGCGCTTGAGCTCGCGGGTCGTAGGCAAGTTGACACTGCCGTCAGGGGGCGTATCCGCGAGGCTCTGGAAAAGAAGGCGAAGGCGCACGTCGAGCGCCTTCGCACTGACCCTGTGTACCGGGCAAGACATGAAGAACGGCAGCAAATTGGGCGTTCCATCGGGTCGTTTAGGCAAAAATTACTTCCTTGGCCCCTTGGTGCCAGACATAGGGTGGATCAGGATTTTCGAGATGCATGTATAAAAAGTCACGGCCTTCAACATCTCATCAACTCGGAGCCAGAGTTGGCGGGTGAAGTCTTGTTGGCACTAATCATAGAAGATGAGCCTGAGCGCGACTACGGATCAGGGCGGATCAGAGACGAACTTGGATTGGAGTTTTCGTCGGATGCTTACCCGACGATTTTCTGGAAGAGTCCCTTTTTCCATTTTCTCCAGTCGGCCCCGGAGGTCGCACTTACAACATTGATCAGTCTTGTGAACTTTTGCACAGAACGCTGGATCGAGAACGCCACAGACGGCGATGCCAGCGAACCGCCTTGTGTAACGTTAGAGTTTGCGGATGGCTCGCAGAAAGCTTTCATGGGCTGGTGGCAGGTCTACGACTGGCCGCAGAGCAACGACTTCAACAATAGCCATCTGTACTGCGCACTTGATGCGTTAGAGCGTTGGTTGACGATGCGTTTGGATAATGACGAAGACATTACCAATGACATCGAGAAGATTTTCTCGGAGGGCAATTCGGCGGCCCTCGTCAGAGTTCTTGTGAATGTCGCCAAGTATCGACCGTTGTTGTTGACTGCCTCCCTTTCACCTTTAATGACTTTTCCGGACCACTTCGATTGGGACAGAAAACTCACCGATAAGGTTGGTTACAACTTCGATGGCCCTAGCTGGGCCCGATGTGGCGACGCGATTTTCGAGATCGCCCGCGACTGGACTCTGGCGCCACACCGTCAACGGGCTTTCATAGACGTGGTGATAGAACTCCTGTTGGAAAGTGACGACGTTGCAATCCGTTTGCAGAACGTGACTTCTGCCTGGTCAGTCCCTAGCGACCCGAAAGTCGCTCTGGAGTACAAACTACTATTCGCTTCGCTTGATAGGTCCAATTATCGGATCAGCCCAAATGCGACGATAGAAGAGAACAAAAAAACGTTCGAATACCCAGAAGCACTGCGCAATGAGATAGCGGTTTGGGAAGGCGAGCACGCACCAATTCGTGCGGTCATTTTCGTACCACTTCAGTGTGAGAAACGACTCGTCAATAACGAGCCACTCTCTGAAGACGAGGCCAAATACCTTCGCGACCTCTTGCACGAATGCGCGACAACAGAGTCGACCGACAAAGATGAAGCCGATGCAGTTTCGCGATGCCGGTCAGCCGCCGCGAGCACATTGATTTGCCTGGGTGAAGCATGGCTTAGCCAAAACAACGAAACCCAAAAACTCGCATTCGAGGTGCTACGCGCCAAGGTGTCTGAGGTCGCCACTTCAAGCAAAGACCGTAGGGACGGTCGGATGAGTGAGAGCCGCCACGGACTGGAGTTCATCGCTCATGCTGTGATGCACCTATGGCTAACAGATTCTGAGGTCGCCCAAGAATGGGAGAAAGCCGTGCTCCTTCTCCTGACCAGCGGTGACGCCGGAGCGGCACTGGCAGTGGTCGGGATTGCCTACAGCCACCGTGAGGAGCTCGGAGAGGCTTGGTGGCGCCTGCTGCAAGCAGGGCTCTTTTGGGCAGGTCTCAAGCTGCTGGCACCACGCTACGGGGACGATGACAAGGCACGGTGCGCTTGGAACCAATGGCTTGCGAAGCTCCGGCGGTATTCGCTTCGAGGGTTCAAAGCGACACATGCTGATTTGGACTTCAAGCGCATTGCACAAATGCAAGGAAGGTTGGACTTTCGGCGACGATTGCGGCTCTACGAAGCTGGAGACGAAATGCGGATGGGAAAACCAACCCGAGACCTGGGTGGGGAACTCGACAGCCGATTCCTTAGTATCCTGTTCGGTTGGCTTATCGAGGGCGAAGGCACTGGTAGCCCAGAAGAAGACGAGAGCCTTTTGTTGACTGCCTGGGACTATGAGGCTTCCCGTGCCGAAGCACGCCGCAGAGACGGTGAGCGCGACTACGATTTGCCGAGCAGTCAATTTGGCTACAGCCTCCTAACGAAGCTTGCTGCCATGTCGGCGGCACTACCTCAAGAAAAGGCAAGCAAGGTGTGGGAGGCGGTTATTTCACATGGGCCAGCAGCACACTACGCATTACGGCATTTCATTCGGGGGCTGTTCCAACACCTTGCTGACGGCGATGACCCGGCGGTGTTTGAGCGTACTTGGCGGGCTGTCGCGGAATACGGTCTCGCAAGTGATTGGTCTCAGCCTGGGCTCTGGTTTTACGGTGAACGCCTGGTTTGCGATCTCATGGGCTTCGGAAACGAGAAGGCTCTGATGCTTCTAAATCCCGGCGCCTCCATGCGCATGAGTGATGTTTACGAGCGCTGGGCCACCACGCGCTTGGATCGGGACGAAGAAAGCGTTTCGAGGTTCTGTTACTTTCTTGTCTCCGACTTTGGCAGTCCAATTCGTCTTGATGGCCTTCGTTGGATTGCCGCTTCTTTAAATGAGAAGTCGCCCTCCGGTCGCTGGTACCGTGACGGAACCGGCGACGCACTTGTTGAGCTCTTAACGTCTGCGCTGGCAAAAAACACTCAAAGCCTACAGAAGAATGCTGAAGCGCGGCAGGCGCTCTTTGACATTGCTGCCATGCTGGTTTCGAAAAATGTTCCGTCCGCGCTCGCTCTGCAGGAACGTATCAAGTCGTTGCAATAGGTCCAGCTGGGTCGATCATGTGAATGCCCGCTGTCGCTTTACCACCAACCAAGTTTCGCGCTTGCAGCGAATGTCTGCTTCCCGCCCCTCACGCTAGATGAAACGCCCAAAAGCCGCTGAAATAGGGCTCAAAAAGCGACCTTTTGTTTTCAACCAGTTGGACAAAGTGTGTGCGAATAGAGGACACTTTGGTAGCTCTTGGGACAAAGTCCCTGCAACTCCACAACGACAAAACTGGAATTGGTCGGGCTGAGAGGATTCGAACCTCCGACCCCCTGCTCCCGAAGCAGGTGCGCTACCAGGCTGCGCTACAGCCCGACCGGTGTTGCCGCAATAGCGGGATCGCACGGCCTTGGCAAGCGCCTGCCCGCGATCTATTTCCGGCGTTTTTCGCGGCGCAGAAACGGTGAGACCCGGGGCGTTGTGCCTGTCTCGAGGCGCGATCGCGTGCGCAGGACCGGTTGTTCCGATCCCGGCGCCTTGCTCTCGCGCAGCACGATGAAGAGACCGCTGGCGATGATGATCGTCGAGCCGATGATTGTGCTGGTGCCGGGCGCTTCATCGAAGAAGAGCACGCCATAGAAGGTCGCCCACAGGATTTGAGAGTACTGCATCGGTGCCACGATCACCGCCTCGCCGGCGTTGTAAGCGGCGATCAGGAAGCGCCCGGCGGTCCAGGCCAGCACCGCGATGACGCCAAGCTTTGCGAGATCGGACAGCGGCAGCGGTTGATAGACCAACGGCAGCAGAGCGGCCATCACGATGAAATTCGCCATCATCGGGTAGAGCATGATCACCACAGCACGTTCCTCCCGACCTATCTTGCGGACGATGATCGAGGCGAAGGCGCCACAGATTGCGGAGACAAGTGCTGCGAGATGGCCGAGTTCGAGTTCGGCTTCGCCGGGGCGGAGCACGACTAGGACACCGCAAAGACCGATGGCAACGGCAATCCAGCGGCGCAGCTTGACCTGCTCGCCCAGGATTGGGATCGCGAGGATGGTGATCAGCAATGGTGAGGCGAAGAGGATCGCATAAACCTGCGCGAGCGGGAGGACCGAAAAGGCGTAGAACGCGCAGAAGCCGGTGATCACAGCAGCCAGTGTGCGCGCGGCCATCCACCATGGATGCACCGGGATCAAGGTTCCCGGCGTGGCGTCACGCAGCAGATAGAGCATGGCGAGCGGAAAGCTGAAAAGCACGCTGAAGAACACGATCTGGATGGGGGAGTAGCCACCGCCCAGGATCTTGATGATGACATCGTGACTGGCAAAGAGGCCAAAGGCCACAAGCGCCATCAGGGCCGCTCGGAGATTTTGGTTCATTTTAGCGGTCCGCCGCTGCTGGGGTCAGGCACCCGGGCCGCGTGGACCTTGGGTCCACACGGTTCGGTTGTCGCACACTATCCTGACGTAGCGATGTCCTGACAACCGCCCTGTGTCGCATATCCGGTCTGCGTTACAGGCTAGCGTCAAGCGCACCGAGAATGGCATCACCCATCTCGGCTGTGCTGATAGCTGTGCCACCTTCTTTGCCCATCAGATCCGCAGTGCGTGCGCCATCGGCGAGCACCTGTTCTATGGCCGCTTCAAGCCGCGCAGCCTCATCCCCCTTGTCGAAGGAATAGCGCAGCGCCATGGCGAAACTCAGGATACAGGCAATCGGGTTGGCCTTGCCCTGACCTGCGATATCCGGTGCGGACCCATGCACGGGCTCGTAGAGCGCCCGGGGCGGGCCGTTCTCCGTCGGTTTGCCGAGGCTGGCGGAGGGCAACATGCCCAGCGAGCCTGTCAGCATCGCCGCACAGTCTGACAGGATGTCGCCAAAGAGATTGTCGGTCAGGATCACGTCGAACTGCTTGGGGGCACGCACCAGCTGCATCGCGCCATTGTCCGCGTACATATGGCTCAGCTCGATGTCCGGATAGTCGGTGTCGCGCACCTTCTGCACCACTTCGCGCCAGAGGATACCGCTCTCCATCACATTGGCCTTTTCCATCGAACAGACCTTGCCGGAGCGTCGCCGCGCCAGCTCGAAGGCTGAGCGCGCAACCCGGTCGATCTCGCCTTCGGTATAGCGCTGGGTGTTGATCCCGACGCGTTCGTTGCCTTCTTCGAAGATGCCGCGCGGTTCGCCGAAATAAACGCCCGAGGTCAGCTCGCGCACGATCATGATATCGAGGCCCGCGACCACGTCCTTTTTCAGTGAGGAGAAATCCGCCAGCGCGTCGAAACACTGCGCCGGGCGCAGGTTTGAAAACAGGTCCATCTCCTTGCGCAGGCGGAGCAGTCCGCGTTCCGGCTTCACGCTGAAGTCCAGGTCGTCATATTTTGGCCCGCCTACGGCGCCCAGCAAGACTGCATCCACCTCCAGCGCCTTCGCCATGGTGTCATCATGCAGCGGTGTGCCATGGGCGTCATAGGCGGCTCCACCCACCAGATCTTCGCTCACATCAAACGCCAGGTCGCGCTTGTCGCCAAACCACCCGATCACCCGCTTGACCTGCTCCATGACCTCGGGGCCGATGCCGTCTCCGGCCAGGATGAGAAGGGAAGGGTTGGCCATGGACTGTCTCCTTTGAAATCCGTCCTGCGCGGCCTAACGCGCGGCCTTCGCAGGGTCAAGCGGGGCGCGGGGTTTGCAGACCGGGCGATGCGTTCAAGCGGGACACTATTGCGCGAATGCCTGGCCTCCGGCGTGGCGTAGCGCGGACGCGGCTGGTAGAACCCCTGCAGATATGACCGGAGGAGGGCATGATGCCCGCAGCCAAGGAGCGCAGTCTGCCGTTCGAGATCTTTCTCGGCTTCCTTATCGCGCACACTCTGCCCTTTACGATCTGGGCGATCAGTTCAGCGGTGCTGGCGCCGCTTGGTCCGGAGCTTTATGAAAACCGGCTCTACACACCCGGCAATCTCCTCGCCAATCTTGCGATTTTCTCTCATATGGCGCTGGGTGCGTTGCTGATGATCTTCGTGCCGCTGCAATTCTGGCCCGGCTTGCGCCGGCGGTTCGTGAGCTACCACCGGGCCGCGGGCCGCTTGCTCTGTCTGGGCGCGGTGGTCACCGGTGTGGCGGGGCTACTTTATATCGCCGCGCGCGGCACGATCGGCGGGTTTTGGATGGATCTGGGCTTTGGCCTTTACGGCATGCTGGTCGTGCTGAGCGGAGGTCAGGTGATCCGCTGCGCCCGCGCGCGGGACTTTGACCGCCACCGCAGATGGGCGCTCCGCCTGCTCGTGCTGACCTTCGGGTCATGGCTGTATCGGGTGCACTACGGGGTCTGGTATCTTCTGACCGGCGGGTTGGCGTCTACCCCCGCCTTTGACGGCATCTTCGATCTGGTTCAGAACGTGGCGTTCTATTTGCCCTATCTGCTGCTCCTGGAATGGTGGATGCGCCGCGGTCCGCTCCCCGCCTAGCGAGCGATATCAACCCAGACCAACCGGTGTCGGCTCGCCGCGATCACGGTTTGGCCCAGAGTGCTGTCCGGGTCTGGCCAGAGCACCCCTGCATCCACAACCTGCCAGTCGGCCGAGGGCAGAACATAGTCCACCCGGAGATTGCCGGGCACCGGGTCCGTCCAGTCCACGGTGTCGAAGGGATCGCCGGTGGCAGTTTCGCTGCCCGCGCTCTTCGGCATCGGGTCCTGCAGGCGTGGGTCGTCCAGCAGATTGATGATGGCCGACTTGATGCCTTCGCCGTCGCGCCGGTCCTGATTGATGTCACCAAGCAGCACAAAGCTTTCCGTCTCGGTCTCACCGAAGTGGCCGGCAAGATAGTGCTGCCAGAACACGGTTTCATCGTGGTTGCGTTTCCCGTTTCGGTCCTCCGGCCCGTCGAAAACGGGTGGGCTGCCCTGGAACGCCATGATGTCGAGGCGACCGAACTCCGGCACCTCGATCGGCACCACCCAATGGTTAGTGGTGGAAAGGCGCTGCGCTGCGAGGGCCTCCTCCGAGGGGAAGGGGCCGTCCTCGGTTTCCGGCAAAAGGGCGTTCGGCAGGTCGCGCCACAGCAGCTCGGTGAAGTCCTGCACGGCGCCAATGTCGATGGGATGGCGCGACAGGATGGCCATGCCTCCCTGCCCCGAGAAGCGCCCGTAGCTTTGTGCGTCGCGTGGTTCTCCAAGCTTGCCGTTGCCGTCCATGTCGAGGCCCGTCGGCATCCCCGTGTTGGGCCGCGCTGAGAAGCTGTAGGCGTAGTCGAGCCCATAGTCCCTGAGTGCAGCGATATAGGCCGCGAGAGCCTCGCCCGTCAGGTCATAATCAAACCCTTGCAGCAGCAAGACATCAGGTTTGGCCTCCGCGATCACGTCCAATGTTGCCAGCACCTGCGGGTCGTCACCGCCGACGATATCACGCAACAGAAGGCCAGGACCCTTGCGGGACAGTTCGGTGTTGAAGGTCGCGACCCTCAGGCTGTCGCCATGAGCCGTAACGGCGGTCATTGCACAGAGCAGGCAGGCCAGCAGGGCGCAGCGCTGTCTCCGCCCTAGCGCCAGGCGGCCCCTCCGGCGATCCAGTCTACCGCAATGGCGCGCCGGCTTGTGTTGAGGGGAAAGAGGGCCCATGCGGAGGTCGTCCAAGTGGATATCGGCGGTCTGTCCCGCAGGAGCGGTGTAGCAGACCCTCCGCCACTTTGGCCACCGCAGGGGCGTCCCGAGCGTGGAAAATCTGACGCGGGGGTCTTGGCCCGCATCAGACCTCCGGGAACATCCTCATCGACGCCGGTTGATCATCGTCGATGAGCTCGCGCCGGCTCAGACCCAGGGACGCGCCTGCGCAGCCGCGGTCTCGAAGCTGTCGATTGCCGACGCCTTTTCCATGGTCAGGCCAATATCGTCCAACCCATTCATCAGGCAGTGTTTTTTGAAGCTATCAAGCTCGAATTGAAACACCTCGCCGTCAGAGCTCGTCACGGTCTGCGCATCCAGATCGACGATCATGCGCGCGTTCGAGCCCTTCTCCGCGTCTTTCATCAGCACATCCACCTGCTCCTGGGGAAGGGCGATGGGCAGGATGCCGTTCTTGAAGCAGTTGTTGTAGAAGATGTCGGCAAAAGAGGGTGCTATCACGCAGCGGATGCCGAAATCCTTGATGGCCCAGGGCGCATGCTCGCGGGACGAGCCGCAGCCGAAATTGTCGCCGGCCACGAGGATTTCGGCCTCGCGGTACGCGTCCTTGTTCAGCACGAACTCGGGGATCTCCTTGCCGTCGTCGTCATAGCGCATCTCGTCAAAGAGGTTCACGCCAAGGCCCGAGCGCTTGATCGTCTTCAGGAACTGTTTGGGGATGATCATGTCGGTGTCGACGTTGATCAGGGGCATCGGAGCGGCGATGCCAGTGAGGGTGGTGAACTTGTCCATTGTGTCTCTCCTCGCCTTGAAAAAGGCTGTCGGTGGGGCGTCTGTTTTGCGTCGGTATCACGTCGGTATTACGTCGGTGCGAGGCGCACGCCGCATTAACCGGCAGGTAGGGTGGGCTTTCAGGCCACCCATCCCGTCACATCAACTCCCGGACGTCTGTGAGTTTGCCGGTGATCGCAGCCGCCGCCGCCATGGCGGGCGACATCAGATGCGTGCGGCCCCCACGGCCCTGACGGCCCTCGAAGTTGCGGTTCGAGGTCGCGGCACAGCGCTCGCCCGGCTGCAGCTGGTCGGGGTTCATCGCCAGACACATGGAACAGCCCGCAAGGCGCCATTCGAAGCCCGCCTCTTTGAAGATGTCGGCCAGACCCTCTTCTTCGGCCTGTGCGCGCACGAGGCCCGAACCGGGGACCACCATGGCGCGCTTCACGCCGATCTTTTTGCCCTTCAGGATCGCCGCCGCGGCGCGCAGATCCTCGATGCGGCCATTGGTGCAGGAGCCGATGAAGACGGTGTCGATCTCGACCTCCGAGAGCGGCGTGCCGGGCGTCAGCCCCATGTAGTCGAGCGAGCGCTGGGCGGCCCCCACCTTGCCGCCTTCGAAATCATCGGCGTCGGGGACGGCAGCGGTGATCGGCAGCACGTCTTCGGGCGAGGTGCCCCAGGTGACGACCGGGGCGATATCCTCGCCCTTCAGCGTGATCACCTTGTCCCAATGGGCGTCGTCGTCGGAGTAGAGTGTCTTCCACCACGCCATCGCGGCTTCCCACTGCGCGCCCTTGGGCGCGTGCGGGCGGCCCTTGCAGTACGCAAAGGTTTTCTCATCGGGCGCGATGAGACCGGCGCGGGCGCCGCCTTCGATGGCCATGTTGCAGACGGTCATGCGGCCTTCCACGGACAGATCGCGGATCGCCTTGCCACAGTATTCGATCACATAGCCGGTGCCGCCCGCGGTGCCGGTGGCGCCGATGACCGAGAGCGTGATGTCCTTGGCGGTCACACCGGGGCGCAGCTTGCCGGTGATCTCGACCTTCATGTTCTTCGATTTCTTCTGGATCAGCGTTTGCGTGGCCAGCACGTGCTCGACCTCGGAGGTGCCGATGCCATGGGCCAGCGCACCGAAGGCGCCGTGGGTGGCCGTATGGCTGTCACCGCAGACCACGGTCATGCCCGGCAGGGTCCAGCCCTGCTCGGGGCCGACGATATGCACGATGCCCTGACGGATGTCGGAGACGGGATAGTAATGAATGCCAAAGTCCTTGGCATTCTTGTCGAGGGCGGCGACCTGAATAGCTGAATCCTCGGTCATGTTCGACGGATCTTCGCGGCCTGCGGTGGTGGGCACGTTGTGATCCGGCACTGCGATGGTCTTCTCGGGCGCGCGCACCTTGCGGCCCGCCATGCGCAGGCCTTCGAAGGCCTGCGGCGAGGTCACCTCATGCACGAGGTGGCGGTCGATGTAGAGCAGGCAGGTGCCATCGTCGGCTTCATGCGCGACATGGGCATCCCAGATTTTATCATAGAGTGTTTTGGGGGACATGGGTCCTCTCCCGTCATGTGAATGAATTGGATATGGTCTGAGGTCGCGCGCTTATAGTCGCGCCAGCACGGTATGGGTCGCGCCAAAGAAGCGTTCGCGCAGCCGCGCGCGGTCATCCATATCGACAATGCGTATCATGGCTCTCCAGATACCGCGCAGAAGGGCGCGCCGCAAGGGTTCGCGGCTTGTGGCGGCCCCGCGACTGTGCCAGTTTTCCCCAAAAGGGAGCCTGCATGGAGACTGAAGAAGAACCTTTTGCCGCCGCCTTGATGTCGGTCGACGAGATTTGGTTCCTGTTCGTCAGCTTCCTGCAGAGCATCATCACGCCCGGCTGGCGGCAGAATCAGGTGCTGATCGTGCTGGGTCTGGCGGTGCTGTGCTATTTCCTGCACATCCTGTCTGGCCGGGTGATTGAGAACCAGGTGCGGGCGCGCGAGGGCTGGTCGAAGTGGCAGCTGCGCATGATCGTGCAGATCAAGCGCCGCATGGGGCTGATCTGGTTCGCGGTGCTGGCGGGCGGGCTGTATCTGGTCATGCAGCAGGTCACCTGGCCGTCGCGCTCCTATTTCATCGGGCTTGCGGCCACGCTGGCGATAGTCTGGACCAGCATCGCCTATGCCGCGCGGCTGGTGCGCAACCGCTTCCTGCGACGGCTGGTGACCTGGGGCTTGTGGATCTATGCCACGCTCTATCTGGTCGGGGTCTCGGATGAGGTTTCGGCCTTTCTGGACGAGATTGCGCTCGATGTGGGGGATTTCCACCTCTCGGTGCTGACGCTGATTTCGGCGGCTGTTGTGATCGGCGTGCTGTTTACCGTGGCGCGGCTGGTCAGTTCCACCACTGCGAGCAGCATCCGGCGCAACGAGGATATCAGCCCGTCGATGCAGGTGCTCGCCGTCAAGGGGGTGCAGATCTTCCTCTATGGCTTTGCCTTCTTCATGGGGGTGAAGGCCGTGGGCATCGACCTCACCGGGCTCGCGGTGCTGTCGGGCGCGATTGGTGTGGGCCTTGGTTTTGGTCTGCAGAAGGTGGTGTCGAACCTTGTCTCGGGTGTGATCATCCTGCTCGACAAGTCGATCAAGCCCGGCGATGTGATCTCGCTCGGCGAGACCTTCGGGTGGATCAATGCGCTGGGCGCCCGCTATGTCAGCGTGGTGACGCGGGATGGGCGCGAGTATCTGATCCCGAACGAGGACCTGATCACCGGGCAGGTGGTGAACTGGTCGCATTCCAATGAATTCGTGCGGCTGGACATCTATTTCGGCACCTCCTACGGCTGCGACCCGCATCAGGTGCGCAAGCTGGCCATCGCGGCGGCGGCGGACGTGGACCGGGTGCTGGCGCATCCCAAGCTGCCCGTCTGCCACATCGTAGGCTTCGGCGACAGTTCGGTGGACTACATCCTGCGGTTCTGGATCCGTGACCCCACGGGCGGGCTGACCAATATCCGGGGCAATGTCTATCTGGCGCTCTGGGATGCGTTCAAGGAACATGACATTTCCATTCCCTTCCCGCAGCGCGAGGTGCGTCTGCTCGACGATGAGGCACCTGCGGCGTCCGGTGAGGCAAGTTCACCTTAACGGCACCCTGTCATTGAAATATCGCAGTCCAGTTGTTACCCTGTGACTACCCCAGCGCCGGGGGTCCGGCGGCGCGATATAAGGAGGACAATGTCCTGTCTATCCATGCTGATGCAGCGGGTGCTGCTCAAAACGGGTCAGCGGTCATGGTGACGGCGACCGACACGGCCACAAGCGATACGCTCCTGGCGACCATCCTTTCATCCCTCGAAGGCGACAAGGCTGAAGACATCGTGCAGATCGACCTGCGCGGCAAGACCGAGATCGGCGACTATATGGTGATCTGCTCCGGGCGCTCGACCCGGCAGGTCTCTGCGATTTCGGAAAAGCTCGCACAGACGGTCAAGGACGAGTTTGGCCGCACGGCGAAGGTCGAGGGCAAGGAGACGGGCGACTGGGTGCTGATCGACACAGGCGATGTGATCGTGCATGTCTTCCGCCCGGAAGTGCGCGAGTTCTACCAGCTTGAGAAGATGTGGCAGCCGATGGACGGCTCGGAGAGCGCGGCCAACTGATCCTGCCGGATCGGAGGCGCTCTCATGCGTGTGCATATTGTTGCGGTGGGGCGCTTGCGCTCGGGACCGCAGAAGGACTTGATCGACGATTACCTGACGCGGTTTGACCGCACGGGCCGGGGCCTCGGGCTTGGGCCTGCCCGCGTTGTTGAGGTGGATGACCGCAAGGGCGCTGGCATGGCCGGGGAGGCGGAACTGATCCGCCGGGCGCTGCCGGCGGGCGCGGTGGTCGTGGCGCTGGACGAGCGCGGGCGGGTCGAGAGTTCGCCGGACTTCGCCCAGCGGATCGCGGGCTGGCGCGATGCGGGGCGCGGCGACCTGGCGCTGGTGATCGGCGGCGCGGACGGGATTGATCCGGGGCTGCGGGCGGAGGCGGATTTTGCGCTGTCGTTCGGCAAGATGGTCTGGCCGCACATGCTGGTGCGGGTGATGCTGGCCGAGCAGCTCTATCGCGCAGCGTCGATCCTCGCGGGCACGCCCTATCACCGACACTGATGCGTGCGGCACCCTTCCACACGCCGCCCTGCTGAACCCGAAGACAACATGAGCGCCAAGTGCAGACTGCCGCAGCATGCCTGAGCAGCGTTGTTGATGACGTTTTGCCGTGCGCAATCACGGAGGCTGGTTGAGAGACGCATAGATCTTTTGGACGTGATCTAGCGCCCTGTCGGCGCGGGCCACGACAAAGTCCCTGTCAGGAGCCGCCTGTGCCCCTGTCGCTCGCCTGATCTGCAGATCTCCGATCAAAAGGGAGATATAGCAATCGGTAAGCTCGCCCATGTCGTGCTCGGTTCCGAAGGCTTCCTCAAGCAGCTGGGCGATGATCGGAAGCACGCGGCCGCGGCCCTCCTCCGCCAGAATCTTACCGAGCTTGCCAGAGATGTCGCCAGCGGCAGCTCTATTCAGTGCAACTGCTTTGTCTGATGTGACCATAGTCAAAAGCGCCCGTCCGACCTCGCGCAACGCGGTACGGCCTGTGCGACCGGTCGCTCTTGCCGTCTGGAGTTCATCAACCACAACGGATGTGTTTTGTCTGATCATGGCTGCAAAGAGACCTGTCTTGTCGCCATACCAATTGTAGAGTGTTTCGTTCGACGCTTTGGCCGCTTTCGCAATGGCCAGCATAGAAGCGCCCTTAAACCCTTTTTCTGCCAGTATTTTATAGGCCGCCGCCTCAATTCTTGCTGCGCGTTCGCTCGTGTCCAAAGCTGCACTCCAGATGTCACTTGACGGATACCGTACAAAAGTTTACGGGTTATGCAAGCGTACACTAATGTACACTAGAATTTGAGGGCTCCATGCATACCGAAATCCGTTCCGCCGCACTTGGCACATTGATCATCCTGCAACTGACAATGCTTGCGGCTTTGTTGTTCAAGCTGCCACCTCACCCGCCGGACGTCATTCCAATCGGAGGTATGGGGCCGGTGATTGGCATGTCCCTCAGTGCAGCATGCGCAGCGCTTGTCTTTCGAGGGGAAGGGCGCAGCGGCAAAGCTCTCATCCTTTGTGCCTGCCTGTTGGCAGCGATATCCTACGGCCCGCAAAAGTTCTTCGATCCGGCAATTGGCCTCGTGTGGCCCGCGGTCGTCACCGCTCAATTGGCGATCATCGCGCTGGTTGTTCCGATTGGGCGTGCAATGTTTGCGCGAAACTGATCGTGGAGGACCGGACCCCTGATCCTGCGCTTTGTGAGAAGGAGCAGGCATCTTCCGGGTTGAATTCAGGCGACTGCCTTGTTCCGCGCGGCTGTCAGCTGGTCGGTGTTGTGGCGACGACGCCTGTCAGCGGGGCAGGGTTATGATGGTGGTGCCGGGGTTCCAGCCCCCGGGCAGGTCGCGCGCCTGAACCTGCACCTGGGTGGTGCCTTCGGGGATGCGCACACCGGAGAGGGAGCGCGTGAAGGGCTGCTCTTCCACATGCGGGTGCGCCAGTTCGCGGATGGCCAGTTGATTGCCGTCCATGTCGAGAATGCGCCAGGCGTCCGCGTAGTGATCCCAGCCGGTGTCCGGGTGCGAGATGGTCACATCGAAACGCCAGGTGTCGCCGCTCTTGCGGGCCTTGACGTTGTCGATTTGGGGAGGTTCGGCCAGTGCCGGTGTTGCCGCCAGAAGCAGTGCCAGAAGTGTGTATCTCATCGTATCACCAAAACCAATAGGCCCACCGTACTCGCTCTAATTTAGGGGTTTAGCAGAATTTTGCGAGAGGCGGAGGCAAATTCGCGGCGCCAGATGACGATCAGGGTGATGCTGGCGGCCAGCATGAGGGGAATGGGCCCGGCGAGCCAGGCGGCTGAGGCGAGCGCGAAATACATCGAGCGCAGGCCGCGGGTGAAGCTGCGCGCGCCTGTGATGTTGATCTGGGCGGCCTGTTCGGCGCGTTTGAAGGCCTCGGGGTCCTCGGGATCGTTCGGCACCGCGCCCATGAGCACGGCACAGTAGCCAAAGAGCCGGTTGGCCCAGACGAATTTCAGGAAGGCGTTGGTCAGGAACAGGGTCAGCACCATCAGCTTGATTTCCCAGACAATGGTCGGGTGATCCATCAGCGTGATCTCGGACGCCACATTGGCCAGGCGTTCCGCGTTGCCGAGCACGGCCAGCGTGCCGCCGATGGCGATGACCGAGGTGGAGGCGAAAAACGCGGCACCCTGGCGCAGGGTGTTGAGCACCTGTGCGTCGAAGATGCGCGGCTCGCGCGTCACCATCTGGCGCATCCATTCCTGCCGGTAGCCTGCCATGATGCGCGTGGTGGAGAGGTGCTTGGCAGACGGGTGCTCCACCCGCCAGCCGATGCCCGCCCAGAAGAGAAAAAGGGCGGTCAGGGCGATGAAATCGAGCGGCTGGAAGAGCGCGAGGCGGTCCATGAGTGTCATGGGGCACGCATCGCAGGTTGGATAAATCTTGCCAATGGGTGAAATTGGTCATATTATTTTACCAAACGGAGGTGCGCCCATGGAAATGCCGATTCCCGACCCGAGTGTTCTGGCCCGCAAGGACCGCGTGGTGGCGCGGTTGCAACAGGTTTTGCCGGCGGATGCTGTGATCCACGAGGACGCCGAGACCCGGGCGTATGAGTGCGATGCGCTGACAGCCTATAAATGCCCGCCGATGGTGGCGGTGCTGCCGTCGAGCACACAGGAGGTCTCGGACGTGCTGCGCATTTGCCACGAGGAGGGCGTGCCGGTGGTGCCGCGCGGGTCTGGCACTTCGCTGGCCGGCGGCGCGCTGCCCACCGCGGATTGCGTGATCCTTGGTGTGGCGCGGATGAATGACGTGCTGGAGACCAGCTATGCGGACCGCTTCGTGCGGGTGCAGACCGGGCGCACCAATCTGAGTGTCACAGGCGCTGTGGAAGAGGATGGGTTTTTCTACGCGCCCGATCCGTCGAGCCAGCTGGCCTGTGCAATTGCAGGCAATATCGCGATGAATTCGGGCGGCGCACATTGTCTGAAGTATGGGGTGACGACCAACAATCTTCTGGGCGTGACCATGGTGATGATGGACGGCGAGGTCGTTGAGCTGGGCGGTACGCATATGGATGCGGGCGGGCTTGACCTGCTGGGGCTGATCTGCGGCTCGGAAGGACAGTTGGGCGTCGTGACCGAGGCGACGCTGCGCATTCTGCCGAAGCCCGAGGGCGCACGGCCGGTGCTGATGGGCTTTGACAGCGCCGAGGTCGCGGGCGCTTGTGTGGCGGATATCATCAAGGCGGGTGTGCTGCCCGTCGCCATCGAGTTCATGGACAAGATGCTGATCGAGGTTTGTGAGGATTTCGCCAAGGCGGATTATCCGATGTGTGAGGCGCTGCTGATTGTTGAGGTCGAAGGCTCGGAGGAGGAGATCGACCACCAGTTGGCGTTGATCACCGAGATTGCGCAGCGGCATGACCCGGTGGCCTTGCGCGAGAGTGCGTCGGCGGAGGAGAGTGCGCGCATCTGGGCCGGGCGCAAGGCGGCCTTTTCGGCCATCGGGCGGATCAGCGATTACATGTGTCTCGATGGGACGATCCCGGTGAGCTCGCTGCCGTATGTGCTGCGGCGGATTGGCGAGATGTCGGAGCACTACGGGCTGCCGGTGGGGAACGTGTTCCACGCCGGCGACGGCAATATGCACCCGCTGATTTGTTATGACGCGAACAAACCGGGCGATCTGGAGATTTGCGAGGAATTTGGGGCCGAAGTGTTGAAGCTCTGCGTCGAGGCGGGCGGGTGCCTGACCGGCGAGCATGGCGTCGGCATCGAGAAACGGGATCTGATGAGCCATCAGTATGCCCCCGCCGATCTGGAGGCGCAGATGGCGGTGAAAGATGTGTTCGATCCGGCGTGGCTGTTGAACCCGGCGAAGGTGTTTCCGCTCGATGTCTCGGAGGCCCGGCGGGCCGAGCGAATGGCGGCGGAGTAAGGGGGCGCTGCCCCCGTCTCCCGGATGGGAGACTCCCCCGGAGTATTTCTGAAAGGATGAAGATGAGTGCACCGACAAGTGAAGCGGAGCTGGCTGATGTGGTGAAATCGGCCACGGGCCCCTTGGCGATCCAGGGCGGGGGGACCCGCGGGATTGCGGTGGAAGGTCAGGCTCTATCCGTGGCCGGGCTGTCGGGCATCACGCTTTACGAGCCGGGCGCGCTGACCCTGGTGGCGCAGGCGGGCACGCCGATTGCCGAGATCGAGGCGGCGCTGGCGGCGGAGAACCAGCGGCTGGCGTTTGAGCCGATGGACCCGCGGGCGCTGATGGGCACCGACGGAGAGCCAACCTTGGGCGGCGTGATTGCCGCCAATGTGAGCGGGCCGCGGCGCATTCAGGGCGGGGCCGCGCGGGATTATGCGCTTGGCGTGCGCTTCGTCGACGGCACTGGCACGGTGGTCAAGAATGGCGGGCGGGTGATGAAGAACGTCACCGGTTATGACCTCGTGAAGCTGATGTGCGGGTCGTTCGGGACGCTGGGGGTGCTGACCGAGGTCTCCTTGAAGGTGCTGCCGATGCCGGAGACGGAGGGCACGCTGCTGCTGCGCGGGTTGAGTGATGCGGAGGCCGTTGAGGCCATGGCGGCGGCCATGGGATCGCCCTTCGAGATCACCGGTGCGGCGCATTGCGCGACGATCATGGAGGACGGGCCGGTCACGGCGCTGCGGATCGAGGGGTTCGAGCGCTCGGTGGCTTATCGGCTGGAGCAGCTCAAGACGTTGCTGGCCCGGTTCGATGCGGAGATGACCGTGGGAGATGCCGCAATGAGCGACCGGGTCTGGCGCAGCGTGCGGGATGCGGAGCTGCTGCGCGACGTGCCGGAGGATATCTGGCGGCTGTCCTGCAAGCCCTCGGACGCGCCGGGGCTGATGGCGCGCTCGGGTGCTGCGGGCTGGTTTTATGACTGGGGCGGGGGGCGGATCTGGGTGCGGATGCCGCAAGGGCAGGACCTGCGGGCGGCACTGGGGGCTTTCGATGGGCATGCGACGCTGGTGCGGGCGGCGCCCGCGACGCGCGCGGCGCTACCGGTGTTTCAGCCAGAGACGCCCGGTGTGGCAAAGATCGCTGCCGGGCTCCGGGCGCGGTTTGATCCGCGGGGCATCCTCAACCGCGGCCTCATGGGGCCGGTTGCAGAGGAGGTCGCCTGATGCAGACCACATTCACCCAAGCCCAGCTGAAAGACCCCGGCATCGCGCGCAGCAACGAGATTTTACGCTCCTGCGTGCATTGCGGGTTCTGCACCGCGACCTGCCCGACCTATCAGGTGCTGGGCGATGAGCTCGACAGCCCGCGGGGCCGGATTTACCTGATCAAGGACATGCTGGAGAACGACCGCGATCCGGATGCGAAGACGGTCAAGCATATTGATCGCTGTCTGAGTTGCCTCGCCTGCATGACCACCTGCCCTTCGGGGGTGCACTACATGCATCTGGTGGATCACGCGCGCGAGTATATCGAGCAGCGCTACAAGCGGCCCTTCAGCGACCGGGCGCTGCGGTGGATTCTGGCGCGCATCCTGCCCTATCCCATGCGGTTCCGGGTGGCCTTGCTGGGCGCCAAGCTGGGGCGGCCCTTTGCAGGGTGGATGCCCGATGCACGTCTGCGCGCGATGCTGGAGATGGCGCCACAGCAGATCCCCCCCGTGAGCCGCAACGATGACCCGCAGAGCTTTGCGCCGCAGGGCACAGCGGTCAAGCGGGTGGCGCTGATGACGGGCTGTGCGCAGCGGGCGCTGAACACCGATATCAATGATGCGACCATCCGGCTGCTCACGCGGCTCGGCTGTGAGGTGGTGGTCGCGGAGGGCGCGGGCTGCTGCGGCGCGCTCACCCACCATATGGGCAAGACGCAAGAGAGCCACGCGACGGCGGCGAAGAACATTCGCGCCTGGGCGACCGAGATGGATGGCGCGGGGCTTGATGCGATTGTCATCAATACCAGCGGCTGCGGCACAACCGTGAAAGACTACGGCCATATGTTCCGCAATGAGCCGCTGGCCGAGGATGCGGCGCGGGTGTCGGAGATCGCTATGGATGTCTCGGAGCTGTTAATGCAGCTCGATCTGCCGGAGGGCGCGGACAAGGACATGTTGGTGGCTTATCACGCGGCCTGTTCGCTGCAGCATGGGCAGCAGATCAAGACCTATCCGAAGGAGCTGTTGAAACGCGCCGGGTTCACGATTGTGGAGCCGTCTGATCCGCATCTCTGCTGTGGCTCGGCGGGGACCTACAACCTGATGCAGCCGGAGATTTCCAAGAAGCTGAAGGACCGCAAGGTGCGGACGCTCGAGGCGAAGAACCCCGATGTGATCGCCGCGGGCAATATCGGCTGCATGATGCAGATCGGGTCGGGGACAGCCGTGCCGATCGTGCATACCGTGGAGCTGCTGGATTGGGCCACCGGCGGGCCGCAACCGCCCGCGCTCGGCGCCGAGGGGGCCGCAGCACCGGTGCCGATCTTGCGATAGTGGTTTGCGGGCATCGCCCGCCTGAAAGATCCGCGCCACGCGGTTTTGCCCTATTCCTGCCGCATCCTGCGTCTATGATCTGCGTTGGGGGTACGAGGATCTGGTGTGATGCGTTGGATTTTGCCGGCCGTTGTCGCGGTTGTTTTTGGGACTGTCTCCTGGGCCGAGGATGCGCGGTTGAAGAGCCTGCAGACGGGGCATGACGCGGGCGCCTGGGAGGCTGTCGGACGGCTCGACATCAATGGCCGTGGATTTTGCACCGGTGCCCTGATCAGCCCCGATCTGGTGCTCACGGCGGCGCATTGCCTGTTTGACAAGACGTCCGGCGCGCGGATCAACCATGAGACTGTGGAGTTCCTCGCCGGGTGGCGCAACGGGCGCGCATCGGCTTACCGTCAGGTTCGCCGCGCCGTGGTGCACCCGGACTACAACTATGATGCGGATGTCTCCTCTGCCCGGGTGCGTAACGATGTGGCGCTGCTGGAGCTGGCGCATCCCATTCGCAACACAACCATCGAGCCCTTCGACACAGCCCCACGTCCCCGCAAGGGCGCACATGTGGGGGTGGTGAGCTATGCCCGTGACCGCGCCGAGGCGCCGTCCCTGCAGGAGGTTTGCCGGGTTCTGGCCCGGCAGCAGGGGGTTCTGGTGACCTCCTGCACTGTGGATTTCGGCTCCTCCGGGGCGCCCATCTTCACGTTTGCGGACGGTGAGGCACAGATCGTGTCCGTGGTGTCGGCGAAGGCGGAGATGGACGGTCAGAACGTCTCTCTGGGCACGGCGCTTGGCGCACCGCTGGAGATCCTGCGGGCGGAGCTGTCAGCGGGCAAGGGCGTCTATCAGGAGAGCGCTCCGATCAGTGCCCGGATCGGTGTGGGCGAGGGGCGGGCATCATCGGGTGCCAAATTCGTGACACCGGGTCAGTAGGTCATGCGGCAGCTCTGGATGTCTTTGGTGGTGGCGCTGCTGTGCTCTGCGGCCGCGACGGGGTCGGCGCAGCAGAACACCACGTTGCACGGGCTTGGCACGGCCAATGAAGCGCTGGTCTGGCAGGCGGTCGGGCGGCTCGACATGGATGCACGCGGCTTTTGCACCGGCACGCTGATTGCGCCCGATCTTGTCCTGACCGCGGCGCATTGTGTCTATGATCGCCGGTCGGGGGCGGCCTATGCCCCCGAAGATCTGACGTTTCGCGCCGGGTTGCGCGATGGTGCGGCGATCGCGGAACGGGGCATTGCGCAGATCGAGGCGCATGCGGGCTACGATCCGGCGCGGGGGGTCGAGCTGCGCAACATCCGTCATGACGTGGCGCTGCTGCGGCTGGCGGAGCCGATCCCGACCCATGTGCTGGACCCGTTCGTGCTGTTCCGCGAGCGGATGTCGCGGGGGCCGGTCAGTGTGGTCTCTTACGGGCGCGGCCGGTCGGAGCGTCCCTCGCGCCAGTCGGTGTGCCGGATGTTCGACCGGTACGAGGGGGTGTTGCTGCTCGATTGCGACGTGACCTTCGGCTCCTCCGGGGCGCCGGTGTTCAGCCACATCAACGGGCGCGGGCAGATCGTCTCTGTGATCTCGAGCGTGGGCAGCTATGACGGGCGGCGGGTGTCCTTCGGCATGGAGCTGCCGCAGCTGGTGGCCGATCTCAAACGGCAGATGCGGGCCAATGCGCTGTCCCCGCTGGCCGAGCACCGGCGCATCACGGTGACGAACGGGACCAGCCGCACCCAGCGGACCGGTGGGGCGAAATTTGTCCGCCCCGGGGGGTCTTGAAAGCGGAAAATCCATCCCCACATCAGCGGTGTCCGGGGTGCCTAGAGAGGGCTCCGGCATAACCATTGCTGGCGTGCGTCCAAGTTCGGAGCCGCTGGCACGTCATCGCTCAATGAGAGGATAACACAATGCGTACATATGATTTTGCACCGCTTTACCGCGCCACCGTCGGCTTTGACCAGATCGCCGACCTGATGGACCGGGTGCTGACCAACGAAGGCTCGCAGCCGTCCTACCCGCCTTACAACATCGAAAAGCTGGATGATGATTCCTACCGCATCTCGATTGCGGTCGCGGGCTTCTCCGACGCGGATCTGAGCGTTGAGGTGCGGGAAAATGCGCTGATCGTGTCGGCCCGCAAGGCTGAAGACAATGCCGAGCGCAGTTACCTGCACCGTGGCATCGCGACCCGCGCGTTCGAGCGTCGCTTCCATCTGGCCGATCACGTGCAGGTCACTGGCGCGAGCCATGTGGACGGCATGCTGCACATTGATCTGGTGCGCGAAGTGCCCGAGGCGCTGAAGCCACGCCAGATTGCGATCTCTTCCACCAAGCAGATCGAAAAGGATGTGGTTGACGCGAAGTCGGTGAACTAAGCGGTCCCCATCCAGAGCACAGGGCGCGGCCAGTCGGCTGCGCCCTTTTTTGTCAGCGCTTCAGCACCTGCTGTACCCCACGGCGCACACCCTCCAGCGCGGCAGGAGGGACAGCGCCCCGCGACAGCAGGCGCAGCCCGACGAACATGGCCAGCAGGGACTGCGAGGTCGTCGCGACGTCAAGCTCCGGTGACAGCTGGCCGCTGGCCTGCCCGCGCCGCAGCATGATCGCAAAGAAGCGCTCTATTTCGGCGAGAGACCTCCGCACGATCTCGGCGACGTCCGGTGTCTGGTTTGGTAGATCCTGCGCCGTGTTGATCAGGAAACACCCCAGGTTCTGCGGATCGCTGCAGCCCGCATCGATCATCCGGTCAAAGAGCTCTGTGATCGCGGCGACCGGATCCTGGAATTCCGACAGTTCCGCCAGCATCACGCCGCGGTTCTGCTGATCATAGCGCAGCAATGCGCGATCAAAGAGCGCCTGCTTCGATCCGAAAGCATTGTAAAGACTGCCCTTGTTGATCCCCATGCCATCGATCAGGTCGGACATGGAGGTGCCTTCATAGCCTTTCTTCCAGAAGACGCGGATGGCCTTGTCGGTGGCCTCATCGAGGTCGAATGTCTTTTCCCATGGCATGGTCCGGCTCCGGGTTTGGGCGGGGATCTGCTCACAGATATATGCATTTATACTGATCGTTCAAGAAATCTGCATGGCAGGCCTTGACCGACCGGTATAGGCTCCCTATCTGCCAGTTTGTACCGAGCGGTATAAACATAGCAGCGACACAGGATACCGATCCCATGACCGACTTCCCGACCCACACCATCGACACCGCCCCCGCCGCCGCCAAAGCAACGCTCGAGGGGGCTCAGAAGAGCCTCGGCTTCGTGCCGAACCTTTATGCCACCATGGCCGAAGCGCCCGCTTTGCTTGAAGGCTACACCGCGCTGGCCGGCATCTTCGGCAAGACCGATCTGAGCGAGACCGAGCGGCAGATCATCCTGATGACGAACAACCGGCTAAACGGCTGTAGCTACTGTATGGCGGCGCACACGACCATTGCGCAGGGCGCCGGTGTGCCCGCGGATGTGATCGAGGCGCTGCGGACGAATACGCCGATTGCGGATGCCAAGCTGGAAGCGCTGCGGCAGTTTTCCATCGTGGTGAATGAAAGCCGGGGCTGGCCGTCGGATGCGGAGATCGAGGCGCTGATTGCGGCTGGATACAGCACGCAAACCGCGTTGGAGGTCGTGCTCGGGACAGCGGTGAAGGTTCTGTCGAACTACACCAATCACATCGCCAGCACCGATCTGGATGCGGCCTTTGCGCCGAATGCGTGGACTGAGGCGCAGGCCACAGCGGCCTGACACTGTGCCGCGCGGTGCGATCTGCCGCGCGAGTCCCGCGACAGCGGGACAACAAAAAGGGGCCGCTCGATGCGGCCCCTTTTTGTCATCTGGTGATCACTCAGACCGACATGCAGATGTATTTCATCTCCAGATAATCCTCGATCCCGTGGTGCGAGCCTTCGCGGCCGAGCCCGGACTGTTTCACGCCGCCGAAAGGGCCGACCTCGGTCGAGATGATGCCGGTGTTCACACCCACGATGCCGTATTCCAGCGCCTCGGCCACCTTGTAGACGCGGCTGAGATCCTTGGCGTAGAAATAGCTCGCCAGACCGAAGATCGTGTCATTCGCCATGGCGATGACCTCATCCTCATCCTCGAATTTGAAGAGCGGCGCCAAGGGCCCGAAGGTTTCTTCGGTTGCCACCTTCATATCCTGTGTCACGCCAGTGACAACGGTGGGCTGGAAGAAGGTGCCGCCTTTCTCATGCGGCTTGCCGCCGGTGAGGATCGCGCCGCCGTTGTCGACCACATCCTGCATGTGCTCCTGCACCTTCTCGACCGCGTCCTGGTTGATGAGGGGCCCGGTGGTCACGCCCTCCTCCAGACCATCACCCACCTTGAGGTTCTCGACAGCCACCTTGAGCTTCTCGGCAAAGGCATCATAGACGCCCGCCTGCACGTAGATGCGGTTGGCGCAGACACAGGTCTGCCCGTTGTTGCGGAACTTGCACATCATGGCGCCCTCAACAGCGGCATCGAGGTCCGCGTCATCGAAGACGATGAAGGGCGCGTTGCCGCCAAGCTCCATGGAGCACTTCATGACCTGATCTGCAGCCTGCTTCAGCAGGATGCGCCCCACTTCGGTAGAGCCTGTGAAGGTCAGCTTGCGCACGGCAGGGTTTTCGCAGAACTCCTTGCCGACCTCGGAGGAGGAGGCGGAGGGCACCACGTTGAAGACGCCCGCCGGAATGCCCGCGCGTTCGGCCAGCACGCCCATGACAATGGCCGAGAGCGGCGTTTCTTTGGCCGGGCGCGCCACGAAGGAACAGCCCACCGCCAGCGCCGGGGCCGCCTTGCGGGTGATCATCGCATTCGGGAAGTTCCATGGCGTGATCGAGGCCGCCACGCCAATGGGCTGTTTCAGCACCGTGATGCGCTTGTCGCGTTGATGCCCGGGGATCGTCTCGCCATAGACCCGCTTGGCCTGCTCGCCAAAGAACTCGATGAAGCTCGCGCCATAGCCGATCTCGCCCTTAGCCTCGGCGTGGGGCTTGCCCTGCTCGGCGGTCAGGATGGTGGCCAGATCGTCGGCGTTTTCCATCATCAGATCGAACCATTTGCGCAGCACCTGCGCGCGCTCCTTGGCCGTCGAGGCGGCCCAGTCCTTCTGCGCGGCTTCGGCCTGCGCGATGGCACCCGCGACCTGCGCGCGGCTGAGATTGGCCACCTCGGCGATCACGTCCCCGCGGGCGGGGTTGGTCACCTCGAAGGTGCCGTCGTCGCCCTCGACCCACTGCCCGCCGATATAGGCGCGGGTTTCCAGCAGACTCGGATCTTTCAGCAGGGATTTCAGATCGGTGTTTAGAATATCTTTCATTTCGGGTCCTCCGCGAAAATGGCTATGGTTGTCATTTCAACTCTGGCTATGATTGTCCAGTTCCGAAACGGGAGAGACAGTTATGATGCCGCTTGACGATGCCTATGCGAATGCGCCCTATATCGCAGGGGCCGACGCCTTCCCGCCGCGATGGGCGGCCGCAGCGGCCGCGTTTCGCGAGGCGCTGGGGGCGCGGGCGGAGATCGGTCTGTCTTATGGTGCCTCCGAGCGGCAGGTGTTTGATTTCTTCAACGCGGAAGGGACGTCAAAGGGCACGGTGATCTTCGTGCATGGCGGCTATTGGAAGGCCTTCGATCATACAAGCTGGTCGCATTTCGCGGCGGGATCGCTGGCGGCGGGCTGGTCCGTGGCATTGCCGGGCTATGACCTCTGCCCTGACGTGCGGATTTCCGAGATCACCCGGCAGATCGCACAGGCGGTCACGGCCATCGCCGCCCGCACCGAGGGCCCGTTGGCGCTGACCGGGCATTCGGCAGGTGGCCACCTCGTCGCCCGAATGCTCGATGCGGAGGTGCTTGCGGCGGAGGTGCGGGCGCGCGTCGTGCGGGTGGCGCCGATCTCTCCCGTGACCGATCTGCCGCCGCTGATGAAAACCTCGATGAACGAGATCCTGCGCCTTGATGCGGAGGAAGCGCTGGCCGAAAGCCCGATCCGCCAGGCGCAGCCTGCGGGCACCGAAGTGAAGATCTGGGTCGGCGCGGAGGAACGGCCTGTGTTTCTCGAGCACGCCGATCTGCTGGCAAAAGCCTGGTCAGCGCCGCATGTGGTTGTGCCCGGCACACATCATTTCGACGTGATCGACGCGCTGGAAGACCCGAGCAGCGACATTGTGCGGTTTCTGACCGCAACCTGAGCCTTGATCGTCGCGCCGGAATCGGCCAAGCCTTGCCCAAGGCTGCGGGGCGATGGCGTCGCCCGGTGCTTTGGCCTGATCTGTCCTGAACGCCGGGACCTTTCTGCATAAGGAGGGTCTGACATGACCACCCCACACCTCTCTGACCGCCCCGAGATGTACCGCTATCACAACGGGGAGAAGTCGCCGTTGCCGTTCGACGTGGCGGAGTATGAGGCGCGGCTGGCGGAGCTGCGCGAGCGCATGGAGGCAGCGGGCGCCTCGGCAGCCGTGTTCACCTCGATGCACAGCATCGCCTACTATTCCGGCTTTCTCTACTGCGCCTTCGGGCGACCTTACGGGATGGTGGTGACGGAGACGGATGCGGTCACGATCAGTGCCGGGATCGACGCGGGCCAGCCGTGGCGGCGCAGCTTTTGCGACAATATCACCTATACCGACTGGCAGCGCGACAACTTCTGGCGCGCGGTGGCCTCTGTGGCCGGCAAAAATGCGATTGTCGGCTACGAGGGCGATCACCTGACGCTGGTGCAGCGCGACAAGCTGGAGGATTTCCTGCAGCCGCTCACCATGGTGGACCTCGCCGAGACCGCGATGCGGCAGCGGATGCATAAATCCGAGGCCGAGATTGCGCTGATCCGCCACGGAGCGCAGGTGGCGGATGTGGGCGGCTATGCAATCCGCGAGGCGATCAAGCCGGGCGTGCGCGAGATCGACATGGCCATGGCCGGGCGCGATGCGATGGAACTGGAGATCGCCAAGCGCTTTCCGGATGCGGAGTATCGCGACACCTGGGTCTGGTTCCAGTCGGGGCTCAATACCGATGGGGCGCATAACCCGGTCACCGGACGGATGCTGGAGCGCGGCGACATCCTGTCGCTCAACGCCTTCCCGATGATCTCGGGCTATTACACCGCGTTGGAGCGGACGCTGTTTGTGCAGGACTGCGACCCCGAGAGCCTGAAGATCTGGGAGGCGAATGTGGCCGCACATGAGTTCGGTATGGGCCTGCTGAAGCCGGGTGTCTCGTGCTCGGATGTCACGCATCAGATCAATGAGTTCTTTGCGGAACGCGACCTGCTGCAGTACCGCACCTTTGGCTACGGGCATTCCTTTGGCGTGCTCAGCCACTACTACGGGCGCGAGGCGGGGCTGGAGCTGCGCGAGGATGTCGACACGGTGCTGGAGCCGGGCATGGTGATCTCAATGGAGCCGATGCTGACCATTGCCGCGGATAAACCCGGCGCGGGCGGCTACCGCGAGCACGACATTCTGGTGATCACCGAGGACGGTCACGAGAACATCACCGGCTACCCCTACGGGCCGGAGTTCAACATCGTCGGCTGACTCTTCCGGACCGCGTGGTGTGAAAGGCGCTTTCCAAGGTCCGTGACTTTTGCGATGGAGGCGCTGCGGCAAAAGGCATGTCACTGGCGTGCGCATCACCTATATTGGTTAGAGCTGCACAAAGGAGACTGGGAATGGCCGCATTGGCACGGATGTTGTTCATCGCGTTTATTGTCCTGACGATCATCTACGTGTGCCTGTCGTTCTATTCGCGTGCCGTACGCCGCGGGAAGCTGGAGGCCGAGTGGGATGCCGCCCAAGGTCCGGGGGACCGCGAGAGCTTTGTGCGCGCGGGGTTGCAGGACTATGATGGGTCCCTGCGGCGCAAGCTGATCCTCGGGGTCTACGTGATCCCGATGATCGCTATCGGACTGTTGATCTACTTCACGAATTTCGCCTGAGGGGGCTGGCCATGTTTTATCTCAAATGGGGGATCCTCGTCAGCTTCTGGCTGATCGTGGCGTCCTTTCTGCACTATACGCTGCCGCAGGTGGATGTGGTGCGGATCACCGACACCTATGAGCAGCGGATCGAGCCGGGCGAGAACCGGCTGTTCTGGGCGCAGGCGGATGCGGGCAACGCGCAAGGGACCGTGGGGCGCGACGTGTTCTTCATCCAGACACAGCGGCCTGGCAAGGGTGTGATGGTCTATCGCAACGAGGACACCGGTTGGGGCTGGCCGCCGTACTTCAAATTCGACACAGCGAACCTGCAGGCCGAGGCGAATGACCTGCGCTCGACATCCGCCAACCCGCAGTTCGCGATGATCCGGCACTATGGCTGGCGCAATGAGCTCTTCTCGATCTATCCCAATGCGATCTCGCTCTGGCCGGTGGAGAGTGCGGAGGCGCGCAAGCCGCTGCCCTGGCTCAATACGCTGATCCTGATTGTGATTGCCGCCATGGTCTATGGCATCTGGGTGCGCTGGCGCCGGTTCCGAGAGAAGCGGATCGATCCGACGCTGGAAGAGATGCAGGACAGCTGGGAAGCCCGGGAAGACCGCTGGGCCGAGAAGCGCGCGCGGCTTCGTCGCTGGTGGGCGGCGAAACGGCGGGGATACTAGATCCGGCTCCGGCTCGGGTCTGCGCGATACGGGAGCCATCCGGGGGAGGGCGGTGCAGGGCGGCGCGGGGCTTGCCCCGCGCCGCCCTGCACCGCCCGCGCCGCGTCACCGTTTTGCCTTTGACTTCAGGCTTTTGCCAGCATTCGGCCCAGCGGCCGACCGCCGAGGATATGCACGTGCAGATGCGGCACCTCCTGCACGCCGTGTGACCCGGCATTGGAGATCATGCGAAAACCCTCCCCCGCCGTCAGGGTCACGCCTTCGAGGCGGCAGACCTCGGCGATAGCGCGGGTATAATCCACAATCTCGGCCTCGGAGGCTTCGGTGGCGAAGTGATCGTAGCTGACGTAGGCGCCCTTGGGGATCACCAGCACATGCGTCGGCGCCTGAGGATAGAGGTCGCGGAAGGCGAGGCTGTGTTCGGTCTCCAGCACCGTGGTGTTCGGGATCTCGCCGCGCAGGATCTTGGCGAAGATGTTCTGGTCGTCGTAGGCGTAGCTCATGCGGGCTCCTTGAGGGTGTTCGGATCAGGCGTGCCTTGGTTTTCGCCGTCTTTCGCCGCGGGCTCAAACAGAAAAGCCGCATGAGGTGCCAAATACCGGCGGCGCGGTCGCTCAATCCGCAAAGAGGTGCGGACTGTCGGCGATCTCGCGCGCGGCCTCCTGCGAGATGGAGAGGAACTGCGCCAGAGCGTCGGCGTTCCTGCCCAGATCCGCGGTTTCGCGGATGCGATGGTGGTTCTTGAACTCCGCATCGCGGATGCGGTCGCTTTCGAAGACGATGTCATTGCGGATCGTGGGCAGCAACCGTTGCAATGTCTCCGCAGAGGTTTGTTCACCGGCGAGCCCGACCCGCATGGCGTGGCCGATGAGGTAGTCATCCGTGAAGGTGCACTCGATTTCCAGCAACCGCGTCACCGACCGGTCGGCGGCGAAATCCTCAAGCAGTTCGATGTTGCTGGGATCCATACAGACCATCATGCGGTCGGTCTCGTAGTAGTCGAAGAGCATGCGCATCAGCGCGCGGCGGTGGCGCGTGCGTTTCTCCAGGCTGGTCTGGATGCCGCCCAGATCGGGCAGCTCGGCGCTCTCCTCGTTGAAGATGTATTCGACGGCAGGCACGTTGGTGGTCTGGCGGATGCGTTCGAGCACGCGTTTGGCCACGTGCCATTTCTTGCAGACCACCACGAGCAACTCCCGTTCGCGCCCCAAGGTCGATTCGGTTTCCCAGAACCGCGAGGCAAAGCGGCGCCCGATGCGGCCGCGGCCGGTGAGGAACTTGAAAAGCTCGGGCCCTTCGCCGGAGATCTGAAAGGTGACGCCGGAGGCGGTGTAGAGCAGCCCGAGCCGGCGCTTGAGGTCGTTCGCCTCCGGGCTGATCTTGCGGGTGAAGAGGTAATCCTGGCTGATCAGCATGTCGTAGTGGTCATTGTAGAAGGTGACGGGCATGCCGTAGTCGGTGAACATCAGGAAGGTGAGCGTGCGGCTGCGGATCTCGGCCTCGGGCACCAGGTGCGGCACGACGGTCTGGAACACGGTTTCGTCCGGGATCCAGGTGGTGGAGAAGAAGCGCATCACGTCACGGCGCTGTTTCAGAAACGCCAGCGTCTTCTCGACGGTGGCCCGGCGCAGGCACCACCACTGGCTGCCGATCCTGATCTGCAGATCGTCGGGCGGCCTGCGTTTCAGCTTCAACCGCCGCTGCATCTCCAGCGCACCATAGAACAGGCGCTTGGATTTGCGTTCGTTGAAGTAGTGGCGGTAGATCAGCCGCTCTTCCTTCATGCCGGTCTTGATCCAGTCGCTTTCGAAGTAGTCGAAGCTCTCGATGAAATCGGCGTTGTTGTCATCGAGAAAGCGGTGGATATGCTCTGCCGTCTTGATCGGCATGCAGTCACCCGAGAGCATGTAGACATGCGTTGCACGGGGGAAAGCGTCGATGGCGGCCTCCACGGCGTGCAGCGTGGCCTGCACCAGCGACCACTCACCCCAGCCGCATTTCACGCGCTTGCGGGCGAAGACGACATTCGGGTTGTCGGCCAGGGCGCTGCGGATCTGTTTGTACTGGCCGGCGGTGGATCTGGCATCGAAATGGATGGCCATGTAATCGCCTGCCGCTGTCAGACGCTCCGCCTGCCGGATGATGGCATCGGGGTCCTTATGGCACAAAAGGATATAGGCGATTTTTGCCACGCGGGTCCGGATCTGCTCTTAACGCTGTCCACCTATAGGGGAATAAGGATGAAGACACATTGAATAAATTTCAATTATTTGCTTCTTACTAACCAAAATGGGCCGATAACCGTAAAAACGGGCGGGCCGGGCAGGAGTTGAGCGACATGGGTTTCCCAGGCACCTGGATGACCACAAGTGAGAGCATGGTGTACCGCGTGGTGCCGAAATGCGCCTGTTCGACCATCGGCCAGATCATGTATTTCTCCGACCACGGGCAGTTCTTCGATGGGGATATTCATGACGCGAAGGAGGGTCTGCACAAGTGGGCGCTGGACGACAGCCAGGAGCCGATCACCGAGAACGTGCAGCATCACAAGTCTTATGCCTTCACCTGCGTGCGCAATCCCTACACGCGCATCCTGAGCTCGTTCTTCGACAAGATCTGCGGCATCCAGCGCAACGGCAACCGGTACCGCGGCAATCTGGTGCCGGTGCTGGTGCAGAAGTACGGCATCGACGTGGGCGGCGAGGACGGTCAGCAGGAGTTCGACCAGATCGCCTCGTTCCGGCGGTTTCTGCTCTTCGCGCGCGACACGATCCGGTTTCGAAAGCCGATGGACCCGGACATTCACTGGTCGGCCATGTCGGGGCATGTGAGCACCTTCATCGTGAACGGCGGCAGCTATGACAAGATCGTCTGGACCGAGAAGTTCAACGGCGGCATGCAGGAGGTGCTCGATGCCATCGAGACGCCGCATCCGATCGCCCTCGCGGACGTGCCGCGGTTCAATGAAAGCGAGGGGCATGGACCCAAGCGGGCACATCCCGTCGAGGATTACTTCGACGATCTGTCGATGCATCTGGTCTATGAGATCTACAAGCGGGATTTCGAGCTGTTCCGGTATGATGCCGAGAACCCGGGCAACAAGCTGCCGGTGAGCGAGATCGATCTCGACGAGGTGCATGCCAAGCTGGGAGATTAGCGGCGCGCGTCGGGCCGCGTGACGAGTGCGGCGCGGATGCGGCAGGGTGGCGCATGCAGGCTCTTCCAGCACGCCCGGCAGCGCCCGTGTCAGATATGCGCGCTCACGCCCTCGTCACCGGCAAAGGGGCCCAGCACGCTCGTCCGGTGATGGACCTGGAAGATGTGATTGTAGAGCTGCGCGACCCATTGCTTGCCCTCCATCGTATGCTCGAGGTGGCCGAGGGCAGGGCCGATGAGCGGCTGGACCTGAGCCCAGAAGAAATCCGGAAACTTCTCCATCAGGTCCACGGCGCTTTGATAGCCAAGCTCTTCGGCCATGCCGGTCTCCTTGAACTCCAGGTAGAGCGCGCCGATCTTGCGGTGATAGAAGGGGTCGGCCATCTGCCCGATCAGGTCCGCGGCGCGCACCAGCGCGGGCTCGCTTGTCGTGGAGGCATAGCGATCATCGGCAGGGACCGGGAAGCGCGTGTAGTCAATGGCCGCGGCGATGCGTTCTTCGTCAATCAGGCTGGAGCCGGCAAAGCGCTGCCGGGCGTACATCATGCCACGGTCGACATGGTAGGGCGCGAGATAGGCGTCCGAGGCGCCGCGCGGCGGGGTGATGGTGGTGCCATCGGCGTCGATCACCACCTTTGACTCGCCGTCGCCGTCGCAGATATCGCGCATGTAGCCGACGTCATGCAGCAGCAGCGCGACGATGTAGTGCAGCCAGTCGCCCGGCTGGATCGCCTCGGTGACCAGGCGACCGCGGATGATCTGCTGGCCCACCAGCGTGACCATGATGGTATGTTCGGCGTTGTGAAAGAGCGCATCGGAGTTCGCAAGACGCTCCAGCACCATCTTCGCGCAGCCGTTGATGAAGGCGGCGTATTCCGGTTCGCGGCCCGAGAAATACTGCAGGAATGTGTCCGACAGATGGTCGCCAAAAGAGGCTGCCAGCGTGGCTGTCGGGTTGAACATCGAAACGCTCCGGGGCCTGTCTTGCGCTTTGGTCATACACTATTTTTTCCGCCACGGCCATTCTATCCGGCGGCGCATGGTCGGGCTGCGGCTGCGGGCCGCTTGCACGGCTGTTCCGCACGGACTACATCTGCGCGCATGGCCCAGGTGAAATCGTCCTCCAAATCCGATCCCAACTATAAGGTGGTCGCCGAAAATCGGCGGGCGCGCTTCGACTATGCCATCGAAGAAGATGTCGAGTGCGGGATTGTGCTGGAAGGCTCAGAGGTGAAGTCGCTGCGCGAGGGTGGTGCGAATATCGCCGAGAGCTACGCGGCCGTGGAGGATGGCGAGCTGTGGTTGGTGAACAGCTATATCGCGCCCTACAAGCAGGCCAAGACCTTCCAGCATGAGGAGCGGCGGCGGCGCAAGCTCCTGGCCTCGCGCAAGCAGCTGGCGGATTTCTGGAACGCCACGCAGCGCAAGGGCATGACGCTGGTGCCGCTGGTGCTCTACTTCAACCATCGTGGCATGGCGAAGATCAAGATCGGTGTGGCGAAGGGCAAGAAGCTGCACGACAAGCGCGAGACGGCGGCCAAGCGCGACTGGTCGCGCCAGAAATCGCGGCTGATGAAGGATCATGGCTGACCCCGCCCGCGGTGGCCTGAAAGCCCACCGCACCTGCCAGTACAGACCTGCGAGCCGGCAGGTTGGGTGGGCTTTCAGGCCACCCGCCCGCGCAAGCGGGCTTGCCTCTGCGGTCTGTGCTCGTTAACCCGGTGGTCGTTCGCAGTTGAGGGAGTCTTCCATGTCCGATGATCCAAAAACACTGGTCTCGACCACGTGGCTGGCCCAGCACATGAAGGATCCGGACCTGCGGGTGCTCGATGCCTCCTGGTATCTGCCGGATGCGGGTCGCGATGCCAAGGCGGAGTATGAGGCAGCGCATATCCCCGGCGCGCGGTTCTTCGATATCGACGAAATCTCGGACCACCGGTCCGAGCTGCCGCATATGGCCCCACCGGTGGAGAAATTCATGTCCCGGATGCGGGCTATGGGCGTGGGCGACGGCCATCAGGTGGTGGTCTATGATGGCGCGGGGCTGCTGTCTGCGGCGCGGGTCTGGTGGCTGTTCCGCCTGATGGGGCAGGAGAACGTGGCGGTCCTCGACGGCGGTTTCCCCAAGTGGCAGGCCGAGGACCACCCGGTCGAGGACATGCCGCCGGTGATCCGCGACCGGCACATGACGGTACGGTTCCAGAACCATCTGGTGCGGGACGTGACCCAGGTCTCTTCCGCCTCGAAGCTGAAAGATTACCAGATCGTGGACGCCCGCGCGGCGCCGCGCTTCCGCGGCGATGCACCCGAGCCGCGTGAGGGGCTACGCGCGGGTCACATCCCGGGCGCGCGCAATGTGCCCTACACAGCACTTCTGAACGACGACAAGACCATGAAGGACCCTGACGCCTGCCGCGCCGTGTTCGAGGCTGCAGGCGTGGATCTGAGCAAACCCATCATCACCTCCTGCGGATCGGGGGTGACCGCCGCGATTCTCGCGTTGGCGCTGGAGCGGATGGGGCATACGCAGTGGTCGCTTTACGATGGATCCTGGGCCGAGTGGGGGATGTACCCCACCGTGCCTGTCGCAACCGGAGAGGCCTGATGTTTGAGACCCTGAAGACCCGCCCCGCGGACGGCATTCTTGCGCTGATGCAGATGTACAAGGATGACCCGCGCCCGACGAAGATCGACCTGGGCGTCGGTGTTTACAAGGACGCGACGGGCCTCACGCCGATCATGCGCGCGGTGAAGGCCGCGGAGCATCAGCTGTGGGAGGCGCAGGACAGCAAGGTCTACACCGGGCTCGCCGGAGACCCGGCGTTCTCCGACGCGATGATCCAGCTGGTGCTGGGTGATGCGGTGGCGCGCGAGAGCGTGGCCGCGGTCGCCACACCGGGCGGGACGGGGGCCGTGCGGCAGGCCTTTGAACTGATCAAGATGGCGCGGCCCGAGGCGCGGGTGTTTGTCTCGGACCCGACCTGGCCCAATCATCTGTCGATCCTGAGTTATCTGGGCATGGAAGCGGTGAACTACCGCTATTTCGATGAGGACAGCCGCGGCGTCGATTTCGACGGGATGCTGGCGGACATCAAACAGGCCAAGGCGGGCGACGTGTTGCTGCTGCATGGCTGCTGCCACAACCCGACCGGGGCCAACCTGAACCTGACGCAGTGGCAGGCGGTGGTGGATGTGCTGCTGGAGACCGGCGCGGTGCCGATGATCGACATCGCCTATCAGGGCTTTGGCGATGGGCTGGAAGAGGATGCGGCGGCCACGCGTTTGGTCGCGTCCTCGGTGCCCGAATGCCTGATCGCGGCGAGCTGTTCGAAGAACTTCGGCATCTACCGCGAGCGCACCGGGCTATTGATGGCGGTGAGCCAGAACACGCAAGCCCGCAAGCTGCATCAGGACACGCTGGCGTTTCTGAACCGGCAGAACTTCTCTTTCCCGCCCGATCATGGGGCGCGGCTGGTTACGATGATCCTGAATGACGCGGCGCTGAAGGCCGATTGGATGGCCGAGCTGGAAGAGGTGCGCAGCAGCATGCTGGGCCTGCGCAGCCAGTTGGCGGGCGAATTACAGCGGCTGTCGGGCTCGGACCGGTTCGGGTTTCTGGCACAGCATCGGGGCATGTTCTCACGTCTGGGTACAACGCCCGAGAAAGTCGTCGAGATGCGTGAGAAACATGGCATCTACATGGTGGGCGACAGCCGGATGAACATCGCGGGGCTGAACGCCGAGACCGTGCCGATTCTTGCGAAGGCGATCATCAACGCGGGCGTCTGACAGCCAGCGCTGCCGCTGGGCTTTCTGCGCGGCCGGCCCTCTCGAAACGTGAAAAACCCGGGCGCTTGGCCCGGGTTCTCCGTTTCTTGCCTGTGATCCGCAGGTTCAGCCTTTGGAGAAGTCCGGATAGGCTTCCATGCCCAGCTCGGAGGTGTCGAGACCGTTGATCTCCGATTCCTCGTCCACGCGGATGCCCATGGTGGCCTTGAGGATGAACCACATCACACCCGAGGCGACCAGCGTGAAGATACCCACCACGAAGATCGAATAGATCTGCACACCGAAGGAGGCGTCGGGGTTGGTCAGGACCACCGCGATAGTGCCCCAGATGCCTGCAAAGAGGTGCACCGGGATCGCGCCGACCACATCGTCGATCTTCAGCTTGTCGAGGAAGGGCACCGCGAAGACCACGATCACACCGCCGACCGCACCGATGAGCGTGGCCGAACCCAGCGTCGGGGTCAGCGGCTCAGCCGTGATGGATACGAGGCCCGCCAGCGCGCCGTTCAGGATCATGGTGAGGTCTGGTTTCTTGTACATGATCTGCGTCAGGATCAGCGCGGCCACGGCCCCACCGGCGGCTGCCGCGTTGGTGTTGGCGAAGATGCGGCTGACGTCGGCCACGTCCCCCACGGTGCCCATGGCCAGCTGCGAGCCGCCGTTAAAGCCGAACCAGCCCATCCAGAGGATGAATGTGCCCAGTGTGGCCAGCGCCAGGTTGGAGCCCGGCATCGGGTTCACCTTGCCGTCCTTGTACTTGCCGATGCGCGGCCCGAGGATGAGAGCGCCTGCGAGGGCGGCCCAGCCACCGACCGAGTGCACCACGGTCGACCCCGCGAAGTCGAGGAAGCCCATTTCGTCCAGGAAACCACCGCCCCACTTCCAGGAGGCCTGCAGCGGGTAGATCACGGCCGTGAGCACGATCACGAAGATCAGGAAGGGCCAGAGCCTGATCCGCTCTGCCAAGGCACCCGACACGATGGAGGCGGTTGCCGCGCAGAACATCAGCTGGAAGAAGAAGTCCGAGCCGGTAGACGCATAGCCGTAGTCGTCGGCGGCGTCAGCGGTCACGCCGACCGCTTCGAGCACACCGGGCCCCCAGACGCCGGAGAGCACGCCTTCGACCATCCACGTGCCGAGCGGATACATCAGGTTGTAGCCGATCAGGTAATAGAAAATTGCGGCGAGCGAGAAGAGCGCCATGTTCTTGGTGAGCTGCATGGTGACGTTCTTGGAGCGCACGAGGCCTGCCTCGAGCATGGCAAAGCCAGCGGCCATCCAGAACACCAGGAAGCCGCCGATCAGGAACAGCAGCGAGTTGAAAATAAAGACCGAATCGGTGGAGGGGTTCACACCCGGGGTGGGGCCCTCCTGGGCCAGCCCGAGGCCCGGCAGTGCAACAAGTGCTGCAGCAGGGGCAAGAGTGTTGAGAAGCTTCATGAGTATCGTATCCCTGGTTGATGTACCGCGATCACAGCGCGTCTTCATTGGTTTCGCCGGTGCGGACCCGCACCGCCTGGTCGACGCTGAGGACAAAGATCTTGCCGTCGCCGATCTTGCCGGTCTGCGCCGTCTTGGTGATGGTCTCGACCACCTGATCGACCACGCTGTCGGAGACGACGATCTCGATCTTGACCTTCGGCACGAAGTTCACGGCATATTCGGCGCCACGGTAGATTTCGGTATGGCCGGACTGGGAGCCGAAGCCCTTGATCTCCGTGACCATCATGCCGCGCACACCGGCTTCGGTCAGTGCTTCGCGCACTTCCTCCAGCTTGAACGGCTTGATTGTTGCAATGATGAGTTTCACCTCGTATCCCCTTCACTTGGCAGACTGGTCTGCGACTTTTGCGCCCGCAGAAAACGCCAGGGAACGGTTGTGTTGGAAGTTGCGGGAGGCGAATCCCGGGCGAAATGGGATTGGTTCGATTAAAAATTAGACAACTTGTATTTCGTGCCTAAAAATTGTGCGAATTTTTAATTGCCTTTCTGTGCAGCAGTCCCTCAACAAATCTGCTGCGGCGCGGTAGGGTGGCGCAAAGAACAATGGGCCGGGCAGGTCGTCATGAGTGATTCACGCAGAGGCAAGCGACCGCTGGTCGCTGATCGGCGCTATACGGCGTCTCCCAAGACTGCGCGCAAATCCAAGGCCAAGCCGAAGGCGAAGGCCAAGCCGCGCAAGACGGCCCGGCGCAGGGCACCGGCGCGGCGGCGCGGCGGTCTGATCGGACTTTTGCAACGGCTCATCGGGTGGGTGGTGCGGCTGGTTTGGCGCATCACCTGGCGCGTGGGTGCTGTGGCCTGCCTCGGGTTGGCGCTGATGGTGGGCTATTACTACACGACCCTGCCGGATGTGACCGAACTGCTGGACGGGCGCGCGCGCGGATCGGTCACGCTACTGGACGATCAGGGGCGGGTCTTTGCCTGGCGCGGCGATCAGTTCGGCGGGGCGATCACCACCGAGACCGTCTCGCCCCATCTGCGCAATGCGATCATCGCGACCGAGGACAAGCGGTTCTATCATCACTTCGGACTCAGCCCGCGGGGGATCGCCAGTGCGGTGCGCATCAACCTGAGCGAAGGGCGCGGGCCACTCTCGGGCCATGGTGGCTCGACCATCACGCAGCAGACGGCCAAGCTGCTCTGTCTCGGGGTGCCGTTCGATCCGACGGTGCAGAGCGAGGCGGACTACGAGGCGGATTGCCGGCGCGGCACGATCAAGCGGAAGGCGTCCGAGGCGATCTATGCGCTGGCGATGGAGGCGAAGTATTCCAAGGACGAAATCCTGACGGTTTACATGAACCGGGCCTTTCTGGGTGCCGGTGCGCGGGGGTTCGAGGCGGCGAGCCAGCGCTACTTTGGCAAATCGGCGGCGAATGTCTCCCCGGCGGAGGCGGCGATGTTGGCCGGGCTTCTGGTGGCGCCCACCCGTTTTGCGCCGACCAACGATCTGGCACGGTCACAGAATCGGGCGGCAACCATCGTGCGGCTGATGAACGAGCAGGGCTATCTGAGCGACAGCGAGGCGCGGGAGGCCCAGAACAACCCCGCACAGCTGTCACAGGCCGCCGAGGCGCGGGCGGGCGGGTATTTCGCCGATTGGGTGATGTCATCGGGGCCGGAGTTCTTCACGCGAAAGACTACAGAGGACGTGATCATCAAGACCACGCTCGACCAGCGCATTCAGCGTGCCGCGGATGACGCCATGGACTGGGTCTTCGAGAACAAGGTGCGCCCGGGCAGCAAGGCGCAGGCGGCCATTGTGGTGATGTCCGCCGATGGGGCCGTGCGCGCCATGGTCGGCGGGCGCGAGACCAAGGTGGCGGGCGCCTTCAACCGCGCCGTACAGGCCAAGCGCCAGACGGGATCGGCCTTCAAGCCCTTTGTCTACGCCGCCGCGCTTGATCTGGGCTATTCCCCGAACGACACGGTGACGGACGAGCCCCTCACAATCAATATCCCGGGCTCGGGCCCCTGGTCGCCGCGGAACTACACCAATCAGTTCTACGGCAAGGTGACGTTGACGGAAGCGCTCAAGGACAGCCTGAACATCCCCGCGGTGAAGGTGTCGGAGTTCGTGGGCCGTGACCTGGTGCGGCAGGTGGCGAGCGATTTCGGTTTGGAGAGTGATCTGGCGGCGGGACCCGCGCTGGCGCTCGGGGCGTCCGAGAGCACGCTCATCGAGATGACCAGTGCCTATGCGGGCATTCTGAACGGCGGGTCTTCGGTGCAGCCCTATGGGCTGATCGAACTGCGCCTGCTGGGCGATGAGGAGCCTCTGATGGGCACCGGCGGGGGCATCGGCGAGCGCGTGGTGCAGGAACAGGCGGCCCGGCAGCTGATCTATATGATGGAGAAGGTGGTCTCGGACGGCACCGGAAAGCGCGCGCAATTCGGCGGACGGCAATTGGCGGGCAAGACGGGCACCACACAAGCCGCGCGGGATGCCTGGTTCGTGGGCTTCTCCGCGGATTACGTGGCCGGGGTCTGGATGGGGTATGACGACAACACACCGCTCACCGGTGTCACCGGCGCCGGGCTGCCGGCCGAGATCTGGCGCGAGACCATGGCGCGGGTGCATGAAGGTGTGCCGGCGAAACCGTTGCCGATGATGGGGCCGTCCAATGCGGGCGCCGAGCGTGAACCGCGCGGCGGGCAGCAGACGGGGGGTGGGGCGGTTGGCCTTCTGGAAGGGTTGCTGCGCGACATTCTCGGAGGCGGCGGCACAAGTGGTCGCCCGGCACCAGACAATGTGCATGGACCGGACCGGTAGGACATCGGGCAAAACCTGAAAGGCTGACGTGCCGAACGGAGCGCGGTGATCGACGCTTGGAGCAAGGTCGAGCGCTGCCCGGAAATGGCGGGTGGCGTACCTCTTGAGCGGTTCGGGGCGGATGATCGGGCCCATCGCGCGTCGGGCCGGATCAGATCGCTGGAAGCTCTCCCGTTGTGGCCCGCAGGTGGCGCTGCCCTCGCAGTCCAAGGGCGTGATGCGATGAGTTGTGCACCGGCGGACGTCAGGCGCATCCAAGCGCATACCCACTGCCGCCGAGAGACAGCAGCAGTGGGTGACTCTGGGTTCGAAACCCTGTCTGGTTTTGATCAGCCTGCGTTGCGCAGATCGCTGATCATGGCGTTGATGTCGCCGCCGCGGCGGTCGAGCATCGCGCCGATTTCACCGCGTTCGGTCAGCAGCAGGTTCACGCCTTCGATATAGACGTTGAAGAACTTGTTGCTGCCGGACTTGTCGGAGATGTGGAAGTTCACCTCGAACGGGCCTTCGCCGCGCAGATAGGCCAGGGTCTGGATCTCATAGCCCGCCCGGATCTCGCGCGCGGACTGGATCTCGACCCGACCGCCCACGAAATCGCGGAACTGGCGGCCATATTTGCGGGTGATGTAGGTGGTGAACGCGTCATTGAAGGCGCGCTTTTGCGAGGCGGAGGCGGAGCGGCCGTCGGCACCCAGCGCATATTGCGCCATGATGTTCACATCCGCATAGCGCGCGAAGAGCTTTTCGAACTCGCGCAGGATGGCGGCGTCCGACTGCCCGGAACTGATGACGCGGTCGATGTCGGCCACGACCTTGTCCACCAGTCGGCGTGCGGCGGCTTCGGTCAGAGCGTTGGCGGGGCTGGCCGTGATCAGGGCAACGGCGGCGGCACTCAGGAAAACATCTCGGCGGGTGAGATTACTCGGCATAGGGGTCCTCATAGGGGTCAGCTGCAAAGGGGTCGATATCGGTCTGATCGTCCTGTCCCAGTTCGAACCTGCGGTTTTGCAGGTAGATCGAGCGCGATTGCGCATAGCTGTCCGCACTTTCATAGAGCACGGAATCAATCGAATCGGAGAATTTCTCCCGGTCGTTTAGCACCGAGGCCGTGGCTGTGGAGGGCGGCACGGCGCGCAGGTCGTCGTCGAACTTGTTGTTCGTGTTGGTCGTCAGCGGGTTGGTGAAGAAATCCACCACCAGCCCCACCGCATCGCGCTGTGTGGAGGGGCCGAAGACCGGCAGCTCCACATAGGCGCCTTCGCCCGCGCCCCAGACCGCGAGCGTTTCGCCGAAGTCGGTGCTGTGCTCGGGGATATTCAGCTCGGTTGCGGGGTCAAAGAGCCCGCCGATCCCGAGTGTGGAGTTCATCACGAAGCGCAAGGTGGCCAGGCCGGTGCCGCGCAGATCGCCTTGTAGCAGGCTGTTCACCGCCACGCGGGGCATCGAGAGGTTCTCTGAGAAATTGTTGACGGTATTGCGGATCTCCACCGGAACCACGCCATAGGCCTGTGAGACGGGCCGCACCAGGTTCTTGTCGAGCCCTTTGTTGAAGCCGTGCACCTTGCGGTTCTGCGTCTCGTAGGGGTCATTGATCCCATCGGAGCGGGTCACGGCCTCTTGCGTGGCGCAGGCACCCAGGGCGAGCACTGTGAGAAGGGCGAAGGTGGGCCGCGCGGACGCCTTGGGGAAGTGGAAAGCAGGCACTGATATCATCCTGTGAAATTGACTGAGCGGTAGGTAAGACTTCTTGCGGTAAAGCCCAGAGGGCTTGGGAGTGGAATTCCTGCGATGTGGCAGTTGCGCGACAGCGTCACAGTACTGGTTTTGGGCCTATACAGTCCACGATTCAACGGGCAAGCCCCGAATTGTGAGCGGAAATGTGTTGATGCAACCTGCACGGGTGACTGAGGGAGGTCAAGAGGGGCTGCTGCGCGCCGCCGGATTATCCAGTGTACCAAGGTGGTTAGCCTCGGGATCAGGCGATGCGCCCGGCGTTTCGGGGCGGAGGCCCGCGCCCCCCATATGCGCTTGTGGATTGCCGCGGTCTGGGCATAGTTTGACCCGCAGGGCGTGTCGCGGCACGCCCGGACCTATCTAAGAGGATTTCATCATGTCTATTGCCTCCCGCCTTGCCGACCTGGGCGTCAGCCTGCCTGATGCGCCTGCTCCTGCCGCCAACTATGTGCCTTTCGTGAAGGTGGGCAGTACGCTCTATGTCTCGGGCCAAATCTCAAACGGTCCGGATGGCCTGGTGACGGGCAAGCTGGGCGCGGAGCTGGACGTGCCTGCGGGGGCCGAGGCAGCCAAGCTCTGCGCGATCAGCCTTCTGGCGCAGGTGAAGGTGGCCTGTGACGGGGACATCGAGCGCCTCGTGCGCGTCGTGAAGCTCACCGGCTTCGTCAACTCCACTGCCGACTTCACGGATCAGCCCAAGGTGATCAACGGCGCCTCCGATTTCCTGGTCGAGGCCTTGGGAGACGCCGGGCGCCACGCGCGGTCCGCGGTCTCCGCCGGGTCCTTGCCGCTGGGCGTTGCGGTGGAGATCGAAGGGATTTTCGAGATCAGATGACCGTCGCGCTGCCGCAGGCCTTCCTGCGTCGCCCGCTGGCACATCGTGCGTTGCATGATGTGGCCCGCGGGCGCCCCGAGAACAGCCGCGCCGCCGTGCAGGCGGCGATCGACGCAGGCTACGGGATCGAGATCGACGTTCAGATGAGTGCCGATGCGCAGGCCATGGTGTTTCACGATGATGCGCTGGACCGTCTCGCCGAGGGCGAGGGCGCTGTTCGGGCCGTCTCGGCACAGGCGCTGGGGCAGATACCGCTGAAAGGCGGCACGGAGGGCATACCTGATCTTGCGGAGATCATCTCGCTCGTGGCCGGACAGGTGCCACTGCTCATCGAGATCAAGGACCAGGATGGTGCTTTGGGCCCCGATGTCGGGCCGCTGGAAGCAGCGGTGGCGGCTGCGCTCGAAGACTATGAGGGGGCTGTGGCGGTCATGTCGTTCAACCCGCATGCGGTGATGCGCATGGCGGAGCTGTGCCCGGAGGTGCCGCGCGGATTGGTGACCGATGCCTTCGACGCAGCCCATTGGCCCATCCCCGAGGCCCGCCGCGTCGAACTGCGCGCGATCCCGGACTATGACCGCACCGGCTGCAGCTTCATCAGCCACAACTGGCACGACCTGGACCGCCCGCGGGTGGCAGAGCTGAAGGCGCAGGGGGCGCAGATCCTCTGTTGGACGGTAAAGTCGGCGGAAGATGAGGCAAAGGCCCGCAAAATCGCCCAGAATATCACCTTCGAGCAGTACCGCGCGCCGCTGCCCGCTTGAACCCGCGCAGCCGGGGCACAAGTAAGGCTGTGAGCAGAGGCGACGCGATGCAGGAACAGGAAATCGAGATCAGGGTGCTGCCCTCGCTGCGTGACATTGATGCGGCGGAGTGGGATGCCTGTGCCTGCCCCGAATCTGTGGGCGGTGCGCGGCCCACGGACCCGTTCACGACGTATCGGTTTCTGCGAGCTCTGGAGGACAGCGGCTCGGTCGGGACGGGCACGGGCTGGCAGCCGCAGTACCTGACCGCGCGCATCGAAGGCCAGTTGATCGCCGTGGCGCCGATGTATGCGAAGTCGCACAGCCAGGGGGAATACATCTTTGATCACAACTGGGCGCACGGCTATGAGCGGGCGGGCGGGCGCTACTATCCCAAGCTGCAGGTCGCGGTGCCACACACGCCCGCCACCGGACGGCGGCTGCTGGTGCGCCCGGGATTTGAAGAGACGGGCACGGCGGCGCTGATCCAGGGGGCGGTGCAACTGGCGGAGAACAATCGTCTGTCCTCGCTGCACCTGACGTTCTGCACGGAGGAAGAGGCGGCGCGCGGGCAGGCCATGGGGCTGATGCTGCGCAAGACGCAACAGTTTCATTGGCTGAACGACGGATATGCGGATTTTCACGGCTTCCTGGCGAGCCTGAGCTCGCGCAAGCGCAAGAATATCCGCAAGGAGCGGGCCCGCGCGCAGGCCTTCGGCGGCACCATCCGGACCTTCACGGGAGATGCGCTGGAGCCGGAGCATTGGGACGCCTTCTGGCGCTTCTATCAGGACACAGGTGCACGGAAATGGGGAACGCCCTACCTGACGCGTCAGTTTTTCGATATGGCACAGGAGAGCTTGCGCGACGACATGGCGCTGGTGCTGGCCGAACGCAATGGGCGCTGGGTGGCGGGTGCGTTGAACTTTTTCGGCGCCGAGGCGTTATATGGCCGGTATTGGGGATGCACCGAGCATCACCCTTGCTTGCATTTCGAGCTGTGCTACTACCGCGCGATCGACATCGCCATCGCGGAGGGATTGGCGCGGGTCGAGGCGGGCGCGCAGGGCGAGCACAAGCTGGCGCGGGGCTATCTGCCACAGCCCACGTGGTCGCTGCACTGGGTGAATGACCCGGGCTTTGCGAAAGCCATCGGCGACTATCTGGAGGCCGAGCGCGCGGCGGTCGATGAAGAAATCACGGTGCTGACGGAGTACGGGCCTTTCAAACGAGCCCAAGTTGAGGAACAGGAATGACGGAAAAACTGAGCGAAGAGACGCGCGGCCCCCTGCTGGAGCCGCTTTTTGCTGCCGGATGGCAGATGGTCGATGGGCGCGATGCCATCCAGAAGACCTTTGTCTTCAAGGATTTCACAGATGCCTTCGGGTGGATGACCCGCGTGGCGATCTGGGCGGAGAAATGGGACCACCACCCGGAATGGAACAATGTCTACAAGACGGTCGATGTGGTGCTGAGCACCCATGATGTGGGCGGATTGAGTGCGCTGGACGCCAAGCTCGCACGGAAGATGGACAGTCTCTCGGAGTAAACAATGGAAGACCTACTGCAAACCGAAATCTGGCAGGGCAAGACCCTTGCCGATCTGCTGACCCTCGACTTTCTGCTGAGCGCTGCGGGCTCCGTGCTCGCAGCCATCGGCATTCTTATCATCGGCTGGATCGTCTCTGCCTGGCTGCAGCGGCGTATTCAGAACCTGGGCAAGAAGCACCGCCATCTGGACGACACGCTGTTCGACTTCCTGTCGTCCATCGTCCGTTATGTGGTGCTGGGATTTGCCGTTCTTTTCGTGCTCAACACCTTTGGGGTGCAGACCACCTCGGTCGTCGCCATCATCGGTGCCGCTGGTCTGGCCATCGGTCTGGCGCTGCAGGGCACGCTGTCAAATGTCGCGGCGGGGGTCATGCTGATCCTCTTCCGGCCGGTCAAGCTCGGAGATTTTGTTGAAGTTGGCGGCGAGATGGGGACGGTGAAAGCGATCACGTTGAATTTCACAGAACTGGCGGATCTCAGCAACGTGCAGGTGATCATCCCGAACTCAGAGGTCTGGGGCAATGTGATCACCAACTATTCGACAAATCCGACCCGTCGTGCGGAATGGACCTTCGGTGTCGGCTATGGCGTGAACCTCGCCGATGCGCAAAAGATCATTCTGGACACGATCATGGCGGACGCACGCTCCAAATCCGATCCGGAGCCGTTCATTCAGGTGAACAATCTGGGCTCCAGCTCGGTCGATTTTCTGGTGCGTGTCTGGGTCGATGCGGCGGAGTACTTCGCCTATCAGGCTGATATGAAGCGGGCTGTTAAAGAGGCGCTGGACGCAGGCGGAATTGATATTCCCTTTCCCACGCGCACCATCGTGCGTGCGGATGCGGATGAGAGCGATGACGAGGCGGATCAAAGCGCCGGAAATGGCGCGGCGCGCAGGGGCCTTGACGGCGACCCGGACGACCAGCACGCCTGACACGGGGCGTAGGCGGCTATGCGGCGGCCCGGAGCGTCTCCGCCCCGGGCGGCCTTTGTCTTACATGTTTTCGAGCAGTGCTTCGCCGCCCGAAACCTCGCAGACGCCGGGGCTTTCCTCGGCCTGCAGCAGCGTCACCGTCCCGTCATCGACCAGCATCGCATAGCGCTTGGATCGCGCGTGCAGCCCGGCGGGTGGCGCGTCGAAGTCCATGCCGATCGCCTTGGTGAAGGAGCTGTCCGCGTCGCCCAGCATGGTGATGCCTGCGGCGGTGGCGCCGGTGGCTTCGCCCCAGGACTTCATGACGAAGGGGTCGTTCACCGAGATGCAGATGATCTCGTCCACGCCTTTGGCGTCGAACTGATCCTTGGTGCGGATGAAGCTCGGCACATGCGCGGAGTGGCAGGTGGGCGTATAGGCGCCCGGCACGGCGAAGATCACCACCTTGCGGCCCTTGGTCTTGTCGGCAAGCGACACGGACGCTGGCCCATCCGCGCCCAATTGGACCAGAGTTGCGTCGGGAAGCGGATCACCCGGTGATATCGTCATGTGCTAGGCCTTTCTTGCAATTGCGTTTGTCGCTCTTGCGGATATAGGGTGCGGCCTTGGGCGAAGCCAGAGAATTCCTTAACAAGAAGAAGGGGGCGAGATGCGCCACATCGTAGTGATCGGGGCGGGACAGGCGGGCGCGTCTTGCGTCGCCAAACTGCGCAACGCTGGCTGCGAGGATCGGATCACCCTGATTGGTGCGGAACCGGTGCCGCCCTATCAACGTCCGCCGCTGTCCAAGGCATATCTCATGGGTGAGATGGCGTTGGAACGGCTGTTTCTGCGCCCTGAGAGCTTTTATGCCGAGCAGGATATCACGCTGCGGACAGGTGCGGAGGTGACAGCCATCCTCCCCGGCGAGCAGTCGGTGCACCTGGGCGGCGAGACGCTGAGCTATGATGATCTGGTCCTGACCACGGGATCGGTCCCGCGCCGCCTGCCCGCCAGCATCGGGGGGGATCTCGATGGCGTTTACTGTGTGCGGGACCTTGCCGATACGGACGCCATGGCCCCGCGTTTTCAGGCAGAGCGCCGCGTTTTGATCGTGGGCGGCGGTTACATCGGGCTGGAGGCTGCCGCCGTTGCCGCCAAGCAGGGGCTGCAGGTGACGTTGGTCGAGATGGCGGAGCGGATCCTGCAGCGGGTCGCGGCCCCCCAGACGAGCGATTACTTCCGGGCGCTTCACGCAGGGCACGGTGTTGAGATCCGCGAAGGGGTGGGTCTGGACCGGCTCACCGGTGATGGGGCGGTCAGTGGGGCGGTGCTGAGCGATGGTACTGAGCTTGAGGTCGACTTCGTGATTGTGGGGGTTGGCATTGCGCCTGCCACCGCGCTGGCCGAGGCTGCGGGGGTGGAGGTCGACAATGGCATCTGTGTGGACGGGCAGGGACGCACGTCGGTGCCGCACATCTGGGCGGCAGGAGATTGCGCATCCTTTCCTTATCGAGACGCGCGGATCCGGTTGGAGAGTGTCCCGCACGCGATTGACCAGGGGGAACTGGTCGCCGAGAACATCATGGGCGCCCGCAAGGACTATGTCGCCAAGCCGTGGTTCTGGTCGGATCAGTATGACGTGAAACTGCAGATCGCCGGGTTGAACACCGGCTATACGGATGTGGTCAGCCGCATCGGCGCCGGGCAGAGCGCCTCCTTCTGGTACTATGACGGCGATGCCCTGCTGGCGGTGGATGCCATGAACGACCCGCGGGCCTATATGATCGGCAAGCGGTTGATCGAGGCGGGCAAGAGCGCAGACCCGTCGGTGGTGGCCGATGCGGACGCCGACCTGAAGCCGCTCTTGAGCGCGTGAGGATCATCGCGGGTCAGTACCGCGGGACGCCGTTGGCCAGCGTCGGTAAGGGCGACACCGCAGCGCATCTGCGTCCCACTGCCGATCGCGTGCGCGAGAGTCTTTTCAGCATGCTGACCCATCACGATGTGATTGCGGGCGCACGGGTTCTGGACCTCTTTGCCGGGACCGGCGCGCTGGGTCTGGAGGCGCTGTCGCGCGGGGCGGCGCATGTGAGCTTTGTCGATGACGGACGCGTAGCGCAGGGGCTGATCCGACAGAACATCGCCAAGCTGCGGGTTGCCGACAGAACCGCGCTGTTGCGACGCGATGCCCTGCGTCTGCCGGTCTTTGACGGTGCGCCCTTCGATCTGGTCTTCCTCGATCCGCCCTATGGCAAGGCGTTGGGGGAGAAGGCGCTGGCAGTGGCGGAGGCTGGCGGCTGGCTTGCGCCGACGGCCTTTGTGGTATGGGAGGAGGCGCAGCCGATGGCCGCGCCGGAGAGCTTCGCGCTTGTGGACCAGCGGCGCTATGGCGACACGCATATCACGTTGCTGTCGAAAACAGCAGTCTGATGTGCTAGGCGAAGGTCATGTTCGCCTCAGCCGTTTCTCTCTTCTGGCCGCTCATCGAGACGCAGGCCACCACGCAGCCCGAGGAAAAGCGCCGCGCGGCACCGGTCTTCATCGGGGATGCGGTCCAACCCTTCGGCGAGGACACCCTGCTTTTGGCCATCCTGCGTCGTGACGCTGAGGATCAACCTACCGAATAGGTCGGGTGGAACAGCCCGCCGGGCGAAAGGGTGAAGATCTCGGCCCCATCTGCCGTCACGCCAATCGAATGTTCGAACTGCGCGGAGAGCGACTTGTCGCGGGTCACGGCTGTCCAGTCATCAGCGAGCGTCTTGGTTTCGGGACGGCCCAGATTCACCATCGGTTCGATGGTGAAGAACATACCTTCCTCAAGCGTGGCACCGGTGCCGGGGCGCCCGTAGTGCAGCACATTGGGCGGTGCGTGGAAGACCCGGCCCAGCCCGTGCCCGCAGAAATCGCGCACCACGGACATGCGGTGACTTTCCACGAAAGACTGGATCGCATGGCCGATATCCCCGAAGGTCTTGCCCGGCTTCACCGCGTCAATGCCGATCATCAGCGCGTCATGGGTGACTTGGATCAGCCGCTCGGCCTTGCGCGGCAGTTTGCCCGCCACATACATGCGGCTGGTGTCTCCGAACCAGCCATCGACGATCACGGTGACGTCGATGTTGAGGATGTCGCCGTCCTTCAGCCGCTTGTCACCCGGGATGCCGTGGCAGACCACGTGGTTGACCGAGATACAGCTGGCGTGCTTGTAGCCCTTGTAGCCGATGGTGGCGGAGGTGGCGCCTGCCTCCTCGACCATCTTGGTGATGGCATCATCGATGGCACCGGTTGTCTGGCCCACAAAAACCAGCTCGGCCACATCATCGAGGATGCGTGCGGCCAGCGCGCCCGCGGCCTTCATGCCCGCGAAATCGGCTGGGTCGTAGATGCGGATGCCGTCCTTGGTGTGGCGGCTGCGAAGGTCTTCGTCCACGAATTTGCTCCATCGTGACTTTTGGCGCGCTTGTAACGCGTGAAAGACCTGAGAGCCAGAGGCCGTCAGATCCGGATATCGAGTGCGTCTGAGATGTCGACGCCTTGACGCGAAATATTGGTGCCGAAACATAAAGTTTCAACGCCTTGGGCGCGAGCGGTACGATACGCCGCACCATACCGCGGATCGATGTCGGACGCGAGCGTGAACTGGGTGCTGTCCGTGCGCTGGACGAGGTAGAGCATGATGGCGCGATGGCCGGCCTTGGCCATCCCGGCAAGCTCGGTCAGATGCTTGGCGCCGCGGGCGGTCACGCTGTCGGGGAATTCGGCCACGCCCGGGCTGCGTGACAGTGTGACGCTTTTCACCTCCACGTAGGCATCCGGCAGGCCCTCTTCCTGCAGCAGAAAGTCGATACGGCTGCCCGTGCCGTATTTCACCTCTGGTCGCACCGTGCCGTAGTCGGCCAACGCCGGGATCTGCCGGGCCTCGAGCGCCGCCTTCAGTGCCTTGTTGGGCAGCGAGGTGTCCACGCCGGTGAAATGCCCGTTTTCGTGATCGACCAGCCGCCAGCCGTACTTGAGCTTCTTCTTGGGGTCGTCATTGGGCTCGAGCCAAACCCGGGTTCCGGGCTCCGCGAGGCCCATCATGGAGCCCGGGTTTGCGCAATGGGCGGTGATCTCCGCCCCGCTGCCTTCCAGCACGCAATCGGCCAGAAAGCGTTTGTAACGGCGGGTCAGGCGGGCGGGGACAAGATCGGTTTGAAAGCGCATGAGGCCGGGTCTATACCTGCGCGAAGGCGAGACGCAAGGAAGACCCCATGCCCAACCCCACGGCTGCGATGATGGTGATCGGAGATGAAATCCTCTCCGGGCGGACGCGGGATGCGAATATGTATCACCTCGCGGGCAAACTGACCGAGGCGGGGATCGACCTGCGCGAGGTACGCGTCATCAGCGATGACCGGGCGGCGATCATCGCGGCGGTGCAGGCTCTGGCCGCGGCGCATGACCACGTCTTCACCAGTGGCGGTATTGGCCCGACCCATGACGATATCACCGCCGATTGCATCGCAGCGGCCTTTGACGCGCCGATCGACGTGCGCGCCGATGCGCGCGCTCTTCTGGAGCAGCATTATGCCAGCTCCGAGACGGAGCTGAACGCGGCGCGGCTGCGGATGGCACGCATCCCGGACGGGGCGGCGCTGATCGACAACCCGGTTTCTGCGGCGCCCGGCTTCACGCTGCAGAACGTGCATGTCATGGCCGGGGTCCCATCCGTCTTTCAGGCGATGGTCGAGGGGCTCCTGCCTCAACTGGTGGGTGGCGCGCCGCTTGTGTCGGAGACCCTGCGAATTCATCGTGGCGAGGGGGATATTGCGGGACCGCTCGGCGCCCTCGCGGAGGAATATCCGATGCTGAGCCTGGGCTGCTACCCGTTTCAGCAGAAGAACGGCAGCTATGGTGCGAATGTGGTGATCCGCGGTGCGGATGCGGCATTGGTCCGACAGGTGAAAGAGCGGCTGGCCGAGACGTTTCCCGAATGACACTGGCCCCGCTTTTCGAGGCGGTCGATGCGACGTGGCCTGCCGCCAGCCGGACGCCCGTCGGCCCGTGGATCCTGCGGGATGGGCAGGGCGGCGGCAAGCGGGTGTCGGCGACCTCCGCCACGAATGTCGCTCAGCCCTCCGACATCCCGGTCGCCGAGGCGGCGATGACGACGCGCGGGCAAAGCCTGCTCTTCACCTTGCGCCCGGAGGACCGAGAGATCGACGCGGCCCTCGCGGATCGCGGCTATGGCGTGGTCGATCCCACCAACATCTGGCTCGCCCCTATCGCACGGCTGACGGATGTGCCGGTGCCGCGCGTCACGGCGTTCTGCATCTGGGAACCTTTGGCGATCATGGAAGAGATCTGGGCCAAGGGCGGGATCGGCCCTGCGCGGCTCGACGTGATGGCGCGGGCTGGGGAGAAGACGGGAATCCTCGCGCGCTGGAATGAACGGCCTGCGGGTGCGGCCTTCGCGGCGCTTCATGAAGAGATCTGCATGGTGCATGCGGTGGAGATCCTGCCCGAGCAGCGCCGGCAGGGTGTGGCGAGCTGGGTCATGCGGGCGGCGGCCTTCTGGGCCCAGGCCCGCGGGGCACAACAGATCTCCGTCCTGTGTACTCAGGCCAACACAGGTGCCAACCGGCTCTATTCCTCTCTGGGCTTTGAGACGGTGGGGCAGTACCATTATCGACAGAAAGACGCGCAGAAGGTGCCCTGATATGGCGGATAATTCCCTCCCGACAGCTTTGAATTTGCCGATGGTCGAACCCCTTCCGGAGGCGACACAGACATATTTCGATGTCTGCCAGGAGAAGCTGGGTATGATCCCCAATGTGCTGCGAGCCTATGCCTTCGACATCGAAAAGCTCGATGCGTTCACGGCGATGTACAACAACCTGATGCTCGCGCCCTCGGGGCTCAGCAAGCTGGAGCGGGAGATGATCGCCGTGGTGGTGTCCTCGATCAACAAGTGCTTTTATTGTCTGGTGGCGCATGGGGCGGCGGTGCGGGCCTTGTCCGGGGATCCGCAGTTGGGGGAAGTCTTGGTGATGAACTACCGGGTTGCCAAGCTCGATGCGCGCCAGCGCGCGATGCTCGATTTCGCCGCGCAGATGACCACGTCGAGTGCGACCATTGAGGAGCAGGACCGCGATGCGCTGCGCCAGGTCGGCTTCACGGACCATGACATCTGGGATATCGTCAGTGTGGCTGCGTTCTTCAACATGACCAATCGGGTGGCCAGTGCGACAGCCATGCAGCCCAACGACGACTATCACGCCCAGGCCAGATGACGGTGCGCCCGGCAGCCTGGTGCCTCGCAGGTGCGCTCAGCGTGAGCAGCGGGTGGGCGGCGGACCTCACGCTCCCGCCTGGCGCGCAGATGACGGTGGAACGTGCGACGGAATTGGACAGTTTCGAGGCGCCCATAGGCGCATTCGCCGGCGGTGCTGTGCCGTCCCGCAGACTGGAGGGGGCGGTAACCCGGCGCGCCTGGCGGATCGGCACCGGCGGTCTGACGCCCCTGCAGGTGATGGCGCCGGTGCGGGAGCAGATCGAAGCGCTTGGCTATGATATCGTGTTTGAGTGCAGCAACCGTGCCTGTGGCGGGTTCGATTTTCGCTTTGCCGTCGAGGTTCTGCCGGGGCCGAATATGTACGTCAATATCGGCTCCTTCCGTTATCTGACGGCGTTCAAGGGTAAGGAGGGCGATCCTGAAGAGGCTCTGACCGTCTTGACAAGTGCAACCGCGGCGTCTGCCTATGTGCAGGTAATCCACACAGCCGCCGGAGATGCGGTGCGCCCGCCGGTGGCGGTGGCACCGGTGACACCACCCGTCGCCGAAGCAGCCTCGAACGCGCCGCCGAACCTTCTGCGTGATGGTTTCGTGGTCCTCGACGATCTCGATTTCGATACCGGCACCACAGCGCTCGGTCCGGGGCCCTTCGGCTCTCTGACCCGGCTGGCGGAATTGATGACCGCGCGGCCCGAGTTGCGCGTGGCTTTGGTCGGGCACACGGATACCGTCGGCGGGCTTGCGCCCAACATCACCCTGTCCCGGGAGCGGGCTCAGGCGGTGCGGGCGCGGTTGGTTGATCAGTATCAGATTGATCCCGACCGGCTCGATGCGGAAGGCATGGGCTACCTCGCGCCTGTGGCGACCAATCTGACGCCGGAGGGGCGCGAAAAAAACCGGCGCGTCGAGGCGATCCTGCTCAATGTCGACTGACGATAGCGACGCGTATTGGTGCGGAGAGGTGCCGCTTGTCGCGGGATAGGCCTTGCGTGGACCTGTCTGACGTTACCAGTCCGATGGGCCTTTTTCGGCAAAGGCGTGCACGAGGAAGTCGATGAAGGCGCGCACTTTCGGTTGTGTGAAGCGCCCGGGCGGGTAGACCGCGTAGATGCCCTGGGTTTCGACCGGCAGATCGGGGATGGCGTCCTCGACGAGGCCCTTTTCCATGGCCTCGGCATAGAGAAAACTGGGCAGATAGGCGATGCCAAGGCCGGAGATGGCGGCGTTCAGCAGCGATTGACCGTCGTTGACGCTGAGCCACCCTGCAGTGCGGACCTGACGTTTCTCACCCGAGGGGGCGGTCAGTTTCCAGACGTTGCCGGAGGATTGGTTCGAATAGTGCAGCAGTTTATGGGCGTTCAACTCGTCGATCTTCTGCGGGCGGCCGTATTTTTCGAAGTATTCCGGGCTCGCAATCATCCGTTTGGTTGTCTCGGTCAGCTTGCGGGCGCGCAGGGAGCTGTCTTCCAGCTCGCCGATACGGATCGCCATATCGAACCCTTCGGATATCAGCTCAACATAGCGATTGTTGAGCACCATGTTCACAGTGATGTCCGGGAAATCCGACAGAAAGTCGCTCAAGACCGGTGAGAGGTGGTTCACCCCGAAGTCCGTGGCCACCGAGATGCGCAAAAGGCCCGAAGGCGCGCTCTGCATCGACGTGACCAGCGCATCGGCTTCGCCTGCATCGTTCAGGACCCGCCGGGCACGGTCGTAATAGGCCAGACCGATCTCGGTGGGGCTGACCCGCCGCGTGGTGCGATTGAGCAGGCGCGCACCCAGGCGCGCTTCGAGCGAGGACACATGTTTGGACACGGCGGATTTGGAGATCCCCATCTTCTTGGCCGCATCGGTGAAGCCGCCCTGGTCAACCACCGTGGCAAAAGCTTCCATTTCTGTGAGGCGGTCCATGGCCTTCCCTTCTTTGGTCTGTCGGGTCCGCGACCGGATATGGCGGAGAATTTGGGCAGGAACGCGGCGGAGGTAAGACAGTATCACGGTTTTTGAATGGATCGCGGGACAGTGTGACACCTCGGCGGTTTTGCAGGTCCGCGCGGGTGCGGCTCTCCCCCGGGGCCGGATGGGTCGGGCCTTTCGACAAACGGCCCATTTGGTCTATATCTTTCGGAGTGAGCTTGATCTGGGAGGAGACGACATGACACGACTGTTCGCCACAATTGCCGCCGGGATACTGGCCGCCAGCGCTGCCATTGCGGGTGGGGAAACGCCATCCAACCCGGATGCGGAGCTCTATTTCGTCAATCTTGAAGATGGCGCGACGGTGTCATCGCCGGTGCAGGTGATCTTCGGCCTGCGGGGCATGGGGGTCGCCCCGGCTGGAGCCGAAGTGGAGAATACCGGCCATCACCATCTGTTCATCAACCGCCCGCCCCTGGGAGAGGGTGAGTTCGGTGCGGAGGAACTCGAGCTGGGCATTCCAGCGGATGAGAACCATGTGCACTTTGGCGGTGGTCAGACCGAGACAACCATCGAACTGCCGCCCGGAGAGCATACGCTGCAGCTGGTGCTGGGTGATGCGGGCCATGTGCCGCATTCCACGCCGATCGTATCAGATGTGATCACGATCACCGTAGAGTAGCCGCCGGTCAGAGGGCCGCGGCGAGCCGTGTGCCCTGGTTGATCGCGCGCTTTGCATCAAGTTCGGCGGCCACATCGGCGCCGCCGATTACGTGGCAAGGCGTGCCCTGGACCTCCAGAGCATCGGCGAGGCTGCGATCAGACAGTTGCCCGGCGCAGAGCACGATGGTTTCGGCCTCGATCAGCGTGGGATTTTCGCGCGTCTCGCCGTGGGAGACCACGATGCCGCCCGCTTCGATACGCTCGTAGTTGACACCGCCGATCATCTTGACGTCCTTCATCGCCAGCGCCGCGCGGTGGATCCACCCCGTGGTCTTGCCGAGGCGTTTGCCGGGTTTCTCGGCCTTGCGCTGCAGCAGGGTGACCTGCCGTGCAGGTGCCTCGGGCTGGGGACCTTCGGGAGCCAGGCCGGAGCGGTGCTGGGCCGGGTCGGCTACGCCCCATTCACGCATCCAGTCGGGCAGGCTTTCCGTGGGGCTGGTCCCCTCATGCACAAGGTACTCGGCCACATCGAAACCGATGCCGCCCGCGCCGATGATCGCGACGCTCGCGCCCACCTTGGCCTTGCCGCGCAGCACGTCGATGTAGCTGAGCACATGGGGTGCGTCCTGTCCCGGGATTTCGGGATCGCGTGGCATCACACCGGTTGCGATGATGACCTCATCGAACCCGGCCAGATCGGAAGCGGTGACGGTCTGGCCAAGCTGCGTGGTGATGCCATGCTCGGCGATCATGGTGCGGTACCAGTCGACCAGCCCCCAGAACTCCTCCTTGCCCGGCACCTGTTTGGCCATGTTGAGCTGGCCGCCGATCTCACCGGCCTGATCGAAGAGGGTGACGTTGTGCCCGCGCTCCGCAGCCGTCATCGCGGCAGAGAGCCCTGCCGGGCCCGCACCGACGACAGCGATGGATTTCGCCGCATCGGTGGGCGTGATTTGCAGTTCCGTCTCGTAACAGGCGCGCGGGTTCACCAGACAGCTTGAGATCTTGCCGCTGAATGTATGGTCCAGGCAGGCCTGGTTGCAGGCGATGCAGGGGGCGATTTGGTCGGATTTGCCCGCGATGGCCTTGGCCACGAAATCCGCATCCGCCAGCATGGGTCGCGCCATCGAGACCATATCGGCGCAGCCACCCGCCAGCACTTCTTCCGCCACTTCGGGTGTGTTGATCCGGTTCGAGGTGATCACCGGGATACCGACCTTGCCCATCAGTTTCTTCGTGACCCAGGCGAAGGCCGCGCGGGGCACCGAGGTCGCGATGGTCGGGATGCGCGCCTCGTGCCAGCCGATGCCGGTGTTGATGATCGTGGCGCCTGCGGTCTCGATTTCCTGGGCCAATTGCACCACCTCGTCATGGGTGGATCCGTTGGGGACCAGGTCGATCATCGACAGCCGGTAGATCAGGATGAAGTTCGGACCGACCGCCTCGCGCGTGCGGCGGACCACTTCGATGGGCAGGCGCATCCGATTTTCGTAGGATCCGCCCCAGCGGTCGTCGCGCTTGTTGGTATGCGTGACCAGGAACTGGTTCAGGAAGTAACCTTCCGAGCCCATGATCTCGACGCCGTCATAGCCTGCCTCCTGCGCGCGCTGCGCGCAGGTGACGATATCGCTGATCTGTTTTTCGATACCGTCTCCGTCCAGCTCGGCGGGCGGGAAGGGCGAGATAGGGGATTTGATTGCCGAGGGCGCCACACACTTCGGTCCGTAGGCATAGCGGCCCGCGTGCAGGATCTGCATTGCGATCTTGCCGCCGTCCGCATGCACAGCCTTCGTGATCACGCTGTGGTTCGCGACATCTTCATCCGTGACCATCATGGCAGCGCCCGGCAACACGGACCCTTCGAGGTTGGGGCCAATCCCGCCGGTGACCATCAGCGCCACCTGACCGCGCGCACGCGCGGCGTAGAATTCGGCGACCCGGCCCCAGTCCTTTGTCTCTTCCAGCCCGGTGTGCATCGAGCCCATGAGCACGCGGTTCTTCAGCGTCGTGAAGCCCAGATCGAGCGGTGCCAGAAGATGCGGATAGTCGGCCATGGAAACTCCTCCCCGGATGGTCTTGGCACGGGATCACATTTTCACATATGGGCTGTCACGTCGAACGCGGCGTCACAAGGCCGCGCGAAGTGGGATGCAAGATCATGATCAGATGGGCGAGGCCTGCGGATGCGGATGATTTGGGCGCGGTCTTCTTTGCAGCGGTCCGCGAGGGGCCAAGCCCCTACACCGAGGCGCAGCGCGCTGCGTGGTTGGAGGCGCCGCCGCAGGGCCAAAGCTGGGCTGACCGGCTGGCGCCCTTGGATGTGGCGGTGGCAGAGGTGGAGGGGGCGGTCGTGGGCTTCATGAGCATCGAGCCGGGCGGCTACATCGATCTCGCCTTCATCCGGCCTGAACATAGGGGCCGTGGGCTGGTCCGGCAGCTGTTCGACCGGGTCGAGGCCCACGCGCGGGGCGCGGGTGAGGCGCGGCTCTGGACCCACGCGAGCCTTATGGCGCAACCGGCCTTTCGGGCGATGGGCTTTTCGACTATCCATCACGAGACGGTGGTGCGGAACGGCGAGAGCCTGCAGCGCGCCAAGATGGAGAAGACACTCGGATGACCCCCGAAGAGATCGAAAAGCTGCCCTACCGGCCGTGCGTTGGTGTGATGCTGGTCAATCCAATGGGTCAGGTCTTTGTCGGACAGCGCCGCGACAGCCCGATCAGCACACCGGCCTGGCAGATGCCGCAGGGCGGGATCGACAAAGGTGAAGCGCCGCGCGCCGCAGCGCTGCGCGAACTCTGGGAGGAGACCGGGGTGACTGCGGATCTGGTCGAGGTGGAGGCCGAGAGTGCGCAGTGGCTGCCCTATGAGCTGCCGCATGATCTGGTGCCGAAGCTTTGGAAGGGCCGCTATCGTGGGCAGGAGCAGAAGTGGTTTCTGATGCGGTTCCAGGGAGATGATAGTCAGATCAACATCGAAACGTCGCATCCGGAGTTCTCCGTCTGGCGCTGGCTGGACGCGGGCGCGCTGGTTGAGAACATCGTGCCGTTCAAGCGCGATGTATATGCGGCGGTGATGGCCGAATTTGGCGAGCGGCTCTAGGGCCGCAGCATCGGCACATGCGGCCCGGCCGTTTCCGGCAACACCCCCAGCAACCGGGGGTCGTCGGCAATCTCGATGGCTTGTTTCACCGGTTTGAACCCGACATGCTGGTAGAATCCCAGCGCCTGCGGGCTGTCGATGGTGCAGGTGCGCAGGTGAAACCGGGAGATCGGCTTGGTCCAGGCGCGCTCAATCGCCTGATTGATCAGATAGCGGCCGGCGCCTGTTCCGATCAGCTCCGAGGCGAGGCCGAAGTATTCCAGTTCGCAGGCGCCGTCTTCGCGGAAGTCGAGCTCCATCAAAGCGAGGTCCACCCCGTTGCGCGTGAGGGTATAGATCTCGACGCCCGGGTCGGCGAGGATGGCTTCGAGCGCGCTGTCCTCGAGCATCAGCCGCCCGAACCACAGCCAATCCATCCCGCCCACGCGGGTGAAAATGTCCCGATACCAATCCAGATCAGGCGTCACACGCCGAAACGCCACACCGTCCGGCAGTGCGCCCGCTTTCATGGCGGGCTTGGCGGTCATTTCCAGAAAGGTGACCACCACCGTAACCTTGCCCGCGGGCACGTCGTGAAACCCGTTTTCCAGCATGGTCAGGCGAGGCCTTCTTTTTCGAACACCTTCATCATGTCGGTCTGCGGGCGGGGGCCGACGTGGCTGATCACCTCCGCGGCACAGAGGTTGCCCATCTTGGCGCAGACCTCCAGATCGCGGTTCGTCGCGAGGCCGTAGAGGAACCCGGCCGCGAACTGGTCGCCCGCACCGGTGGCATCGACGGGTGTGACCTCCTGGACGGGCACATCGACCCGGCGCCCATCGCCAAGGACACTGACCCCATCCCCGGACCGGGTGGCGATGACCAGCGGGCAAATCTCGGTGGTTTTGGCCAGTGCCGTTTCGAAGTCGGTCTGGAAGAGCGACTCGATCTCATGCTGGTTGCCGATCACATAGTCGAGGTCGTTCTCGATCAGCGACAGGAAGTCGGCCCGGTGACGCTCCACGCAGAAGGGGTCGGAGATGGCGATACCCGCCATCCCGCCGCCTGCCTTAGTCGCGCGCGCGGCCTCGCGGAAGGCCGTCTTGCCCGCGTCATGGTCGAAGAGGTAGCCTTCGAGGAACATGATGCGCGCGTTGCCAGAGACGGCGGGCGGTACGTCCGCCGAGGTCAGGCCCGTTGAAATGCCGAGATAGGTGTTCATCGAGCGCTCCCCATCGGGCGCCACGAAAATCATGCTGCGCGAGGTGGGGACGTCACCGTTCTCCACCGGAGGGTTGACGAAATCGATGCCATTGTCTGTCATCGCGCTGGCGTAGAAATGCCCTAGCGCATCGTCGCGCACGCGCCCGATGAAGGCCGTTTGCAGCCCCAGCGCACCCACACCGGCGACCGTGTTCGCGACAGCTCCGCCGGGCGTTTGCAACCGGTCGTTCATGGAGGCGTAGAGCGTCTCCGACCGGTCGCGATCTACCAGCTGCATGATGCCCTTCTCAATGCCCATAAGGTCGAGAAAGCTGTCATCGGCATGGGTGATGACGTCGACAACGGCGTTTCCGATGCCGACAAGCTGGTAGTGTTTCATTCTGTTTTGTCCTCGAATGGGCAGAGATCGCGGATGATGCAGGTGGGGCACAGCGGCTTGCGCGCCTTGCAATGATAGCGCCCATGCAAAATCATCCAGTGGTGGGCGTGCAGTTGGAAATCGGCGGGGATGTTGTCTTCGATGGCGCGCTCGACCGCCTCGACGGTCTTGCCAGGCGCAATGCCGGTGCGGTTGCCCAGCCGGAAGATGTGGGTGTCGACGGCCTGCGCCGGGTGCTGCCACCACATGTTCAGCACCACATTCGCGGTTTTGCGCCCCACACCCGGCAGCCCCTGCAGCGCGGCGCGGCTGTTGGGCACCTCGCCGCCGTAATCATCGACGAGGATCTGGCTCAGCTTCATCACGTTCTTGGCCTTCTGGCGGTAGAGCCCGATGGTCTTGATGTGCTCCGTCAGCCCGTCGATACCCAGATCGAGCATTTTCTGCGGGGTGTCGGCGATCTGGAAGAGCGCGCGCGTGGCCTTGTTCACGCCCGCGTCTGTGGCTTGTGCGCTGAGCGCCACCGCCACGACGAGCGTGTAGACATTCACATGCTCAAGCTCACCCTTGGGTTCCGGATCGGCCTCCCGGAACCGCGTGAAGATCTGACGGATGGTGTGATAATCGAGCTGCTTTGCCATCCGGACGGTATGCGGCCTTTCCCGCGCATGGGCAAGACCGCGGGCGGGCGATCCCTAAAATGCGTGTCAAAACCCGACGTATTTTTCAGCAGTATCTTCACCCTGATCTGCGAGGGTGGCCGGGCAAATATTCTCACGCAGGTCTGTGCAATGCCTACAAGTTCGTTTTACGGCTACTCTTCGGAAGCACTGGTCTACAATGCCAGTAACGGGACCTTCACGCTTGATCCGAACTACGACTTCACGACCGATCGGGTGTTGTTCCAGATCACTGATGATGATTCCTCGCTCGACGGTGACGAGCACAACAACGAGGTGGGGGAGGATGCCAATCAGACCGGTGTTGTGACCCGCCCAGACGGCACGCAGATCGGATCGGGGCAAATCTATGGTGAGGAGTATGCCATCCTCCAGGCACCCGATGGATCTTATGTGACCATCGACCGGATCGAAATCGCGGGCGTCAAGATGGGGTATGTGCCGTCCGAGCCCCTGACACCGGGTGTGACCTACACCTATGTGGGTGGCGACGACATCGACAACAGCCTGCAATCGCAGGGCGGTGCGGACACACGCCAGACCTACACCCAATACGAACAGCAGAGTGTGCCGTGTTTTGGGCCCGGCACGATGATTCGCACCCAGAACGGCGAGATACCGGTCGAGTGGCTCGAGACGGGCGACATGGTTCTGACCCGCGATCACGGGTATCAGCCGATCATCTGGATTGGTCGGACCAAGCTGCCACCGACCTATTTTGCGCAGTATCCCGACGAGCGGCCAATCTGCATACCGGCAGGGGCGCTGGGGCCCAACGCACCGACGCATGATCTGCATGTAACGGGGGATCATCGCCTGCTGCTCAACTCGGCCGAGGCGCAGATGCTCTATTTCTCCAATGAGGTGCTCGCACCGGCCAAGGCTTGGGTCGATCGCGGGCGCGCGTTTCAGACGACGCCTCTGCAGCACTATACGCTCACACATATCGCCTGCGCGCATCATGAGGTGATCCTGGCACAGGGTGCGTGGGTCGAGACGATCTTCACCGGGCCGGAAACACAGCGCAGGCTATCGGCATCGGATGCCGCGCGGCTGGCCGCCGCACTCGGACCTGACGGGTTCGACCAGTCGACCGCACGCCCCTGCCTCACGCGGACGGAAGCGCGGCTCCTCATAGATCGGGCTCCGGACATCTCGGACAATCTGCTGCTGAAAACGGCCTGAGGCGGGAACCCGGCCAAGATCCCGCAGGTTTCGGGTCGCGCGACGGAGCGATAGCCCCTAATTTGCGGGTATGACACAGCATCAGACCCTCCCGAACCAGACCGAGACCTCCTATCACTATCAGGTGGTGCGCCGCGCCATCGATCTCATCGACCAGGCCGACGAGCCGCTGTCGCTGGATCAGATCGCCGACCAGATGGGGATGAGCGTCGCCCATTTCCAGAGGATATTTTCCCGCTGGGTCGGAATCTCGCCGAAACGGTATCAACAGTATCTGACCCTTGGTCATGCCAAGACCCTGTTGCGGGATCGGTTCACAACCCTCGAAGCTTCCCACGCGGTCGGTTTGTCGGGCAGCGGGCGTCTGCATGATCTGTTTGTGCGGTGGGAAGCGATGAGCCCGGGCGAATTCGCCCGCGGCGGCGCGGGGCTGACGATCTTCTGGGGCTGGTTCGAAAGCCCCTTTGGCCCCGCCGTCGTGATGGGCACGGAGAAAGGCATCTGCGGTATGGGATTCGCGGCGGAGATGGGGGAAGACGCCGCGCTGCGCGACCTGCTCTCGCGTTGGCCGAAAGCGGAGTTCGTTGAGGACCCCATGATGCTGCGGCCTTGGGTGCTTCAGGCCTTCGGCGCGGGGGATGGCACGCTGGAGCGGGCGCCCCTGTTCCTCATTGGTGCCCCCTTCCAGATCAAGGTTTGGGAGGCGCTGTTGAGCATCCCCTCCGGTCATGTGACCACCTACTCCGAGATCGCGCAAGCCATTGGCAAGCCTGCGGCCGTTCGCGCAGTGGGGACGGCGGTCGGGCGAAATCCGATCAGTTGGCTGATCCCATGCCACCGCGCCTTGCGCAAATCCGGTGGTTTGGGCGGTTATCACTGGGGGTTGCCGATGAAGCGCGCCATGCTGGCCTATGAAGCGGTACACGCGGAAAATTGATCCACCACAGCGGGCGGCGGGTTGCCGCCCAGCCTTTTTCCCCTTGGTTTGGGGTGGAACCCCCGCCATATATACTGCGTTCAACCAAGATGCCCCGCCCGAACGGGGCCGCAGCTATTGAAGGCAGACCGCTATGACATTTCTGAAAACCCCGCTGATCGTGGCCGTTTCGGGCGCGCTTGTTCTGACCGCCTGTACGGACCCGAACCAGATCGGCGCCAATTCCAACAACCCCAAAGCCCAGCGCGGCGCGCTGATCGGCGCGGGCGCGGGCGCGCTTGCTGGCGCGCTGTCCAGAGGCGACGGCAACCGCGGGGACGGCGCGCTCGTCGGGGCCGTGATCGGCGGCGCCATTGGCGCGGGCATCGGATACAATCTCGATCAGCAGGAGGCCGAATTGCGGCGCCAGCTCGACAACGATGTCGTCATCACCAACACGGGTGATCGCCTGATCCTCAATCTGCCGCAAAGCATTGTCTTTGCCACGGACAGTTTCTCCGTTCGGCCCGATCTGCAGGACGATCTCTTCTCGGTTGCCGCAAGCTTGAACAAGTACCCGCAGTCGACCGTTCAGGTCATCGGACATACCGACAGCGACGGTGACGCAGGTTATAACCAGCAATTGTCCGAACGCCGGGCCACGGCTGTGGCCAACGTACTTCTGAACGCAGGTGTGCCCAGCGCCCGTGTGCGGACTTTCGGGCGCGGCGAGAACCAGCCCATCGCCAGCAACCTGAACGCAGCCGGCAAGGCCCAGAACCGGCGGGTCGAGATCGTCATTCTGCCTACGGCCTGACGCATCACTCATTTATTGCCGCAAGAGCCCCGCATTTGCCGCCGGGGCTCTTGTTTTTTCACAACGGGGCATCAGGGTAAGCCCAAACACTGGCTGAAGGGACATGGATCATGGCGAAGTACACGGTTTTGGGGTTGTCAGGATCGCTGCGCAAGGCGTCGACCAACACGATGTTGCTGCGTGAGGCGGCGCGGCTATTTGGTGACTGTGAGTTTGAACTCGCCGATCTGCGCCTGCCGCTCTACGACGGCGATGCCGAGGCCGCCGATGGTGTGCCTACCGCAGTGCAAACGCTCGCGGATGATATTGCTGCGGCTGATGCGGTGATCATCTCCACGCCTGAGTACAACAAGGGCCCGTCCGGTGTGCTCAAGAATGCGCTGGATTGGGTGAGCCGCACCAAAGGCCGACCCTGGGAGGGCAAACCGGTGGCCGTCATGTCCGCCGCTGCGGGCCGAGCGGGCGGTGAGCGGGCTCAGATGGTATTGCGAGGGTTCATGGTGCCGTTTCGCCCCGTGATACTGCAAGGGCCGGAGATTCATCTCGCCGACAGCAGCAATCAGTTCGATTCCGATGGGCGGCTGACCGGCGAGATCTATGTCCGGGAGCTCTCCGCTTTGATGCAGGCCCTGCGCGCCGAGGCGGATCGCTGAGCGCTCGGAACCGGGTTGGTCGGCAAGTCGGACTGGCTCACGGCAGATGTGTCCCCGCTAGGTCACAGCGATGCAGCGATACCGAACGCCTCGGGGATCTCGTTGATCCCGTCGAGAACCAGATTCGCCATCACATCCGCGACCTTTGGCGCCATGCCGAAACCGATTTTGAACCCGCCATTGGCAATGAAATGGCCAGGTCTTCCGGGCCAAGGCCCAAGCATAGGTGCACGGCTGCGCGTGCGCGGGCGCACGCCAGCCCATCGCTCGAGCACCGGGGCCGAGGCGAGCACGGGCACGGCACCGCGGGCCTTCGCGATGACCGTGTCCAATTGCGCATCGGTGGCGGTGGGGTCGTCGTAGTCACGCTCTGAGGTTGATCCGACTGCCACGGTTCCGTCCTGATGCGGGATAATGTGAACACCATCTGCAAAGATTTGCGGCGCACCACGAGCGTCGAATTCCAGCAGTGCGGCCTGGCCTTTCACGCCGTTGCCGATCTGGCGTGTGTGCCCTCGATTGAGGTCTGCCAGCCCAGCGACACCCGTGGCCCAAATGACCGCGCCTGCGGAGCTGCCGTATCGTTCGACCGTCACTCCTTTCGATGCGAGCGCGGCGCCCAGTGCGACGCAGGCGTGTCGCGGGTGCAGATGCGCGCTCAGCGTGTCGCGGATAAGCCATCCCGTGGTGGAGATCGGGCTCCAGCCTGCGTCCGGCGCGCGTTCCACTTGCCACCGGGCGTGATCGGCCCAGAGCTTGGTTGCGCTGTTGGCGCGTTGATGCGCCAATTCCAGGCTGCGTGCGTCTGAAATGGGTTGCAGGCGCCCCGTCCTTGCGTAGCCAGCGCTTACCCCCCCGGCGGCTTCAACGTCGGACCAGAAGGATTCGGCGCGCAACAGGCTGTCGAGCTGGAACGCCTTTTTGGCATTCCAGTTCTCCGGTACGTGCGGCGCCAAAGCACCAACAAGGCCGCCGCTGCTGCCTGCGCCAAGTCCATTCGGATCAATCACGGCAACACGCGCACCGCGCTGCAGGCAGGCCCAGGCAATCGACAGGCCGAAAATGCCCGCACCGCGGACGGTGATATCGGCCATTGCCAAAGGTTCTGCTCTCCCTCAATGTCGCGGCAGTTTCCCGGTATGATATAAGGCGGATCCGTGCAGAACCAGACGGCAGATGTGTCTTGGAGGGCAAATGGCGTTCCGGTCTCCGTGCGGTTTGATGATCCCTATTTCAGCCTGGACGACGGGTTGGCCGAGACGCGGCACGTCTTTTTGCGCGGCAACCGGTTGCCCGAGCGGTTCGAGGACGGATTTCATATCGCCGAGCTGGGTTTCGGGACGGGGCTGAGTTTCCTCGTGACACTTCAGGCGTGGCGCTTGGCAGGTATTTCCGGCCACCTCATGTTCACCAGCTTCGAGGCGTTTCCGATGGGCAGGGATGACGTGAGCGCGGCACTTGGAGCGTTCAGCGATCTGGCAGATCTCCGCGAGCATTTGACCAATCACTGGCGGCCCGAAGGCGGCCGGTTCCAGATCGCGCCTGATGTGACTCTGGAGATTGTCGTTGGCGATGCCCGGCAAAGGCTGCCGAACTGGAACGGATGCGCCCATGCGTGGTATCTCGACGGTTTCTCGCCTGCGAAGAACCCGGAGCTTTGGGAGGCCGATCTGATGCGCGCGGTCGCCGCACATACTGCGCCGGGCGGGACGTTCGCCACCTACACGGCCGCCGGCTCGGTGCGCCGGGCGCTCGACGCGGCCGGGTTCGACGTGCAGCGGGTGCAGGGCTTTGGCCGCAAACGGCATATGAGTGTCGGCACGTTGCGGGCATGACACAATCCAGCAATACCCGGCTTGGCGTCGCACTGATGTTGGCGACGACCTTTGTCTTCGCGCTGCAGGATGGCATCTCGCGGCATTTGGCTGATGCCTACAATGTCTACATGGTGGTGATGATCCGCTATTGGTTTTTTGCTGCTTTTGTGATCGCCGTTGCTGCGCGACAGGCGGGCGGGGTGCGTGTGGCGGCGCAGACCCGCCAACCAGGTTTGCAAGCGGCTCGGGGTGTCCTTTTGGCGTTGGAGGTCTGCGTGATGGTCACCGGTTTCACGCTGCTGGGGCTGGTCGAGAGCCATGCGGTGTTTGCCTGCTACCCCTTGCTTGTCGCGGCGCTGTCCGGTCCCGTCCTCGGTGAGGCCGTGGGTTGGCGGCGGTGGGCCGCGATCGGCGTTGGCTTTGTCGGCGTGATGATCATCCTCCAGCCGGGGGTTTCTGTGTTCAACCCGTACGCGATTGTGCCGCTCGCAGCGGCTTTCATGTTTGCGCTCTATGGATTGCTGACGCGCTATGCGGCGCGTCAAGACAGCACGGCCACAAGCTTCTTTTGGACCGGGACTGCCGGGGCCGCGACCATGTCGGTGATCGGCATCTGGTTCTGGGAGCCGATGTCAGGGGGCGATTGGGCTTGGATGGCCCTGCTTTGCGTCACAGGTGCGGCGGGGCATTGGCTGTTGATCCGTTGCTACGAGGTGGCGGAAGCCAGTGCCGTCCAGCCGTTTGCCTACTTTCAGCTGGTCTTTGCCGCGGCCATTGGCATCTCTGTCTTCGGCGAGAGCATCCGCCCGAATGTTGCGCTTGGCGTCGTTGTGATTGTCAGTGCGGGGCTATTCACCCTTTGGCGCGAACGCCAGCAGCGTTGAGCCTTCCAATTCTTCGAGGAAGGGCACCGGCAGCGGGTCTTTGCCAAGTCGCGCGCGGTAGATCGGCAGGCTTTCGGTGACGCGCATCACATAGTTTCGGGTTTCGCGAAACGGGATGTGCTCGATCCAGTCGATCATATCGACATCGCTTCTCCGCGGGTCACCATAGGTGATCATCCAGCGGTCTGGCCTGCTTGGACCGGCATTGTAGCCTGCGGACATCATCACCACATTGCCGCGGAAACGTCCGGCAAGGCCCGCCAGATAGGCGGCGCCGAGCTCAGCGTTGTAAACCGGATCATTGATCAGCCGCTCGGTGCTGTGACCACTGCTGCGCCCAAGAGCTGCGGCGACCTCGCGCCCGGTTGCAGGCATGATTTGCATCAGCCCACGCGCGCCGACACCGCTTTGAACCCCGGGGTCGAATTCGCTCTCACGACGGGCGATGGCCAGCAGCATCTCGGGTGCCATCGGCAGGCTCCGATCCGCGAGAGGATGCAATGGATAATACCCACGTGGGACAACGACCGCCCGGCGTGCCGTACGCTTGCCGATCATGACAGCCAGATGAGGTTGGTCCATGTCCAACGCGGCCTCAGCGAGCAAGGCTGCGGTGTCACGGTCGAGCGATTCCGCCAGATGGGTCCAGAACCGTTCGGCAAGATTGAGCTGGCCGGAGGCCTGCAAAAGCATCCCGGCGATGAAGACAGGGTCATCGGCCAGCGGAGATGTGCGCCATTCGCCCGCGACCGTCTCAGCTGCCAGCGCATCATCGAACGGCAGATCGGCCCGCTCTGCAGCCAGTAAACCGTAAAAGGATGTCTGGTATTGCGCCGCATCGGTGTAGGCCTGATCGGCGGCGGCGACATCGCCCATGGCTTCCAGGGCGCGCCCGCGCCAGTATCCGGACCTGCCCTTGGAAATAGGCGAGCGGACGGCGGCATCGTGATTTCGGAAATGCTGCAACGCCGTTTCAGGCTCGTTCAGTTTGCGCAGCGCGATATACCCGGCCAACCATTCCAGATCGGCGTAAGAGGACCCGGAGGTCAGAAAATGCCGCGCTGCAAGCTCATAGGCCCGCTCGGCCGAGCCGTCCCGCATTTCATCCCGTGCCATGGAGCGTCGGCGGTTGGCCCAGGCTTCAGGCTCGCCCAAAGCCTCGGCACTGGTCGATGTCGCCCGCAAAAGGGCCTTTGCATCGTCCCACCGACCCTTACGCGCGCGCCAGACAAACCGCTCATACTGGAGCCCGGGGGTGTTGGCATGGCTTGCCGGGACTTGGGCGATCAGCGCATCGACCCCGTTGGCCCGACCCCGGAGTGCGATCCGTGCCTTGGCCACCGCCACATCGGCCTTCGAGACGAGATCGTACATGCGGCGCGCGTTCTCGAATGCGCCGTCCCACAGCATCGTGTCGAGCCGGGTGCTGTGGTGGGGTTTCAGCAATGTCGCATGGCTTGCAAGATAGAGCGCCTGCGCGGTGCTGCCCATTGGCATGTTCTGCCAGGCTCCTACCACAAGCGCGTCGGCGTCGGCCTGCGCCCCCGAACGCGCGAGCGCTTCTGCATGGCGTAACACACCCTCTGGTGTTTGTGCGGGGACCGTATCGAAGAAGGCGATGACCTCCGAATCCGGGCGCGCAATCACCACCCGTTCGGATTGCTTGCGCAGGTAAGGCTCACCCGGCCAATCGGGTCTGCGCGCAAGAAATGCAGTAACATCCTGGTATGATCCGCGCCCTGCCCGCAGCCGGTTCCACTCGATGATATCCGCTGCGACGGCACCATCGCGCGCGGCGATTTTTGCGGCTGTCGCCCAATCGCCATCGCGCATGGCGTCCATCGCGTGCGCCAGGGGACGGGGGCGATCCGCGGCCGCCGCGGCCGCCATGGAGAAAATCAAAATTAGCGTCGTCAGCCACAGTCTGATCACTTGCAATTCCCAGCGTTTGAGGGCTAGAGCCTCTGATACATAGAAGCGCGGTTCTGTGCGATCAAATCACGATTGTGCTGAATCAACGGTTAATCTCAGGCCATTTGCCGGCCAAAAAAGAAAAAGGAGCGTGCACATGTTCAAAGGCTCACTGCCTGCCCTCGTCACGCCGTTCAGGAACGGCGAGCTGGATCTTGAGACATTGAAAAAACTGGTGGAATGGCACATTGGTGAAGGCTCGAATGGGCTCGTTCCGGTGGGCACAACCGGCGAAAGCCCGACGCTGACCCACGGCGAACATGAGATTGTGGTCGAAGAAGTTGTTAAGGCCGCCGCCGGTCGCGTGCCGGTGATTGCGGGCGCCGGTTCCAACAACACCGTCGAAGCAATGCGGCTCGTGCGCCACGCGGAAGAGGTTGGGGCCGATGCGGCGCTTGTCGTGACGCCTTACTACAACAAGCCGACGCAATCGGGGCTGCTGGCGCATTTCACGGCGCTGCATGATTGCGCCGAGCTGCCGATTATCATCTACAACATTCCAGGGCGCTCGGTCGTGGATATGTCGCCGGAGACGATGGGCGAGCTTGCCAAGCTGCCAAGGATCGTCGGTGTGAAAGACGCCACCGGTGATCTGGCCCGTGTGAGCGACCAGCGGATGACCTGCGGGCCCGATTTCGTCCAGCTTTCGGGTGAGGATGCCACGGCTCATGGGTTCAATGCCCAGGGTGGCGTCGGTTGTATCTCGGTCACCGCCAATGTGGCGCCGAAGCTTCTGAGTGAGATGCAAGCCGCTTGCCTGGCGGGCGACTATGCCACGGCACTTGGCATCCAGGATCGGTTGATGCCGCTGCACAAGGCCATCTTCACAGAGCCGGGGCTGGTGGGCGTGAAATACGCGATGTCGCAGCTGCGGCTTTGCTCGGATGAGGTGCGCTTGCCGCTTGTGGGGCTGTCCGATGCCACCCGCGCGCTGGTCGACGACGGGCTGCGCCATGCGGGGCTTCTGAACTGAGCGCTGGGTTCAGCGAAACGCAAACGGGCGTGGATATCTCCACGCCCGTTTTGTTTTGCGCCGAGTTGCGTTTAGCGCTTGCCGTAATAGAGGCCGACCACATGCTCGGCTTCCGCGAAGAAGAGCCAGCGCGCGGTGAGGACCCCGGCGATGTGGCTGAGGATCGCGAGCACTCCGAGAACATGTGAAAACGGCAGGGCCAGAAGGATGATGGGCGCGATTGTCATCAGGCCAAGTGCAATCACTCGCAGCTTCTGGCTGTGTTTGCGGCCGATCACATGCACGAACTCCTTAAGCAGGTAATTCGTGCCGGTGTGCGGCGGCTCGAAAGCGCGGACATGGCCGATGTTTCCCAACCCGGTCGCTGTCGCCATATTGGTGCCCGACGCGTTGAGTGCCTTGTCCCCCTCGACCCAGGTGTAAAGCTGCACAAGCCCCGCGATCACCAGCAAAACAAGGGCGATGGAGACCTGCCCGGCCAAGAGCGCGCCGCCCGCCAGTGACAGCGAGAGAAACTTCACAGGCGTCAGCTTCATGTTCCAGCGCGGGATGGTTTTGAGCTGGGTGTAGATCATCGACGTGGTGAAGACCGTGGCCATGGAAAAGAGTGCGCCGAGGAGCCCGAGCACGGTCCAGCGGGCGTCGAAGAACACGAGGCCGAGGCCATAGAGCCCCATCAGCACCAGCGCGCCGACGGCGCACCAGGCCTCGCGGCTGAGCCAGCTGGAGCGCCACTGGGTAAAGGCCTTGATCGCCCGTTCGGGGCGGCCGAGGTGGAAGGTGGAGGCCATGAGGCCACCCACCGCCATCAGGTAGGCGATTGCGAAAAAGGCAAAGGCCGTCCAGCCTGTCACGCCAGGGAACCCAAGGCCGAGGAAGAACAAGAGGCCAAAGCCCAAACCACTGAAAGTCGTAAAGAAAATGACGGAAGGGGCGGGGTGCATCAGAGTTTCTCCAGGGTCTTGTCAAGCCAGCCTAGGAAGCCTTTGGGTTCCTCTGCGACAGGCTCGAGGAAGGGGGCGAGCACGTCGAATTCGGGCATCTCGTCCTTGGGGCGCGGGGGCAGGTATTTGTTCACCGGTTTGGTGCCCTGTTCGGGCATCAGGTCCATACCGCCGCGCTCAGCGACGAGTTTGCTGACATCGCTGTTTTCATCGCCCAAGTCGCCGAAATGGCGCGCGCCGGCGGGGCAGGTGCGGACGCAGGCAGGCTGGCGATCTTCTTCGGGAAGGTTCTCGTTGTAGATCCGGTCCACGCAGAGGGTGCATTTCTTCATCACACCCTCGGCCTGGTCGAGCTCGCGCGCGCCGTAGGGGCAGGCCCAGGCGCAGAGGCCGCAGCCGATGCAGTTGGATTCGTTGACCAAAACGATGCCGTCTTCGACACGTTTGTAGCTGGCGCCGGTGGGGCAGACGGTGACGCAGGGCGCGTCTTCGCAGTGCAGGCAGGACTTGGGGAAGTGGATGAGTTGGGCGGCGGCATCGCCCGGCGGTTGCACCTCGTAGGAGTGAACGCGGTTGAGGAAGGTGCCGGAGTTGTCAGCGCCATAGGCGTTCTGATCGGAGAGCGGCGCGCCGTAGTTTTCGGTGTTCCACCCTTTGCAGGAGATCACGCAGGCGTGGCAGCCGACGCAGGTATCGAGATCGATGACGAGCCCCAGTTTCTTGTCGGTTTTGGCTGGCAGAGTGGTCATGTGCGGCCCCCTGAATTGGTCGTCGGTGTGGCGTCGGTATCGCGTCGGTAAAACGTCGGTATTACGTCGGTGCGCGGCGTGCGTTGGCGTAGGAGAGCGTTAGAGTCTTTTATGAGGGGGCTCCGCCCCGCCGCGGGCCCGTGGCCCGCGGCCCCCGGAGTATTTGGGGAAAAATGAAGGCCGGTCATGTGCCGACCTTCCAGGTCAGGTCTTTCGGGCCCTGGCCGACAGGGGATTTGATCGGGGCGAAGCCGGGTTGGGATTCGGCGGGGGCTGCGGCTTTTTCGATGCGGACCTTGAGGTCGAACCAGGCGGCCTGGCCGGTGATCGGATCGGAGTTGGCCCAGCGCAGCCCGTCGCCCTTGGGCGGCAGCAGCTCGTGGATGAGGTGATTGAGCAGGAAGCCGCGGGTGGCTTCGGGCGCGTTTTCTTCCAGCGCCCAGGCGCCCTTGCGTTTGCCGATGGCGTTCCAGGTCCAGATCGTGTTGTCGTTGAGGGCGGCCATCTCCAGCACCGGCACGGTAATCTCGCCGTGGGGGGACGTCACTTTGGCCCAGTCGCCGTCGCTGAGGTTGTTTTCGCGCATCAGCCTGGTGGGGACGTAGAGCGGGTTGTGCCCGTGCAGCTGGCGCAGCCAGGCGTTTTGCGAGCCCCAGGAGTGGTACATGGCCATCGGACGCTGGGTTAGGGCTGTCACGGGGTAGTCGGCGGCGTGGTTGTCCTCCTCCGAGGAATACCAGATCGGCAGCGGGGACATGGTGTCTTTGATGCGCGCGCGCAGGTGGTCGGGCGGTTGCCGGTCGCCATGACCCTCGGCCGCGAGCTGGAACTTGCGCAGGGGCTCCACGTAGAGCGAGAAGAGGTAAGGCGTGGGCTTGTCGTAGATCCCGATGTTCACTGCCCAGTCCTGATAGGCCATGTTCCACGGCTTGTAGTAGTTCGATCCGGCGGGGATGTGTTCGACGAAGAAGCCGCCGTTCGCGATGTATTGGTCGAGCTGCTTGGGGTTCACGGCCCCGCGCCCGGCCTGATCGCCGTTTTCGCCGCGAAAGCCGGCCAACGGCCCGATGCCGGGGCGGCGTTCGTGGTTCACGATGTAATCGCCGTAATCGGCGTATTTCTGGCTGCCGTCTTCTTTCACGAAACCGGGCAGGTTAAGTTTCGCGCCCAGCTCGCAGAGCATGGACTGGAAGCCCTTCACGTCGCGATCCGGCTCGATCACCGGCCAGCGGATGGCGTCGGCGGCGGCATCGGCCTCGCAGATCGGACGGTCGAGCAGCGAAATGCAGTCGTGGCGTTCCAGATAGGTGGTGTCGGGCAGGATCAGGTCGGAGTAGGCGACCATCTCGGAACTATACGCATCCGAATAGATAATCTTGGGGATCACGTAGTCGCCGTTTTCGTCCTTGTCGGTCAGCATGTCGATCACGCCACGGGTGTTCATGGTCGAGTTCCACGACATGTTCGCCATATACATGAAGAGAACGTCGATCTTGTAGGGATCGCCCGCGTAGGCGTTGGAGATCACCATATGCATGAGCCCGTGGCTCGACATCGGGTTTTCCCAGGTGAAGGCCTTGTCGATGCGGGCGGGGGTGCCGTCCTCCTTCAGCGCGAGGTCTTCGGGGCCATGGGTGAAGCCCAGATGCGGGCCGTTGAGCGGTGCGCCCGGGGTCAGGCCCACGTGGGGTTTGGGGTGGGCGGTGGCGGGTTTCGGGTAGGGCGGCTTGAAACGGAAGCCTCCGGGCACCTCGACGGTGCCGAGGAGGATTTGCAGCGTGTGCAGCGCGCGGCAGGTCTGGAAGCCGTTGGCGTGAGCGGAGATGCCGCGCATGGAGTGGAAGGAGACGGGGCGGCCGATCATTTGCGCGTGCTTTTCGCCGCGGAAGTCGGTCCATTCGTGGTCGAGGGTGAAGGCTTCCTCGAAGGCGACGCGGGCCAGTTCTGCGGCGATGGCGCGGATGCGTTTCGCGGGGATGCCGCAGCGGTCGGCGACGTTTTCCGGCGTGTATTGTTCGTCGAGATACATCTCGGCCATCTGGTGGAAGACCGGGCGGTGGGTCTGGCCGTCTTTCTCATAGGTGGCGGCAAGATCGGGCTTTACTCCGGGCTGGTCGAAGGGGGTGAGCTTGCCCGTGGCGCGGTCGATGACCAACTCCTTGCCGTTTTCGTCGCGCATTAGCAGACCGTGGTCGGCGCCGCCGGGGTTGTTGATCACCAGCACCGGGGCGTTAGTGTACTGGGCGAGGTAGTGCAGGTCAATCTTGCCGGCTTTCATCAGGCAGTGGATCATCGCGAGGATAAACAGACCATCGGTGCCGGGCGTGATGCCGACCCAGTCGTCGGCCACGGCGTTATAGCCTGTGCGGATCGGGTTCACGCCAATGACCCGCGCACCGCGCGCCTTGATCTTGCCGATCCCCATCTTGATCGGGTTGCTGTCGTGATCCTCGGCGACGCCGAAGAGCATGAAGAGCTTGGTGTGGTCCCAATCGGGCTGGCCGAACTCCCAGAAGGCGCCGCCCATGGTGTAGATGCCCGCCGCGGCCATATTCACAGAGCAGAAGCCGCCGTGGGCCGCGTAGTTGGGCGTGCCGAAGTTTTGCGCCCAGAAGGAGGTAAAAGACTGAGACTGGTCGCGCCCGGTGAAGAAGGCGAGCTTTTCGGGGTTGCTCTGGCGCACAGGCTCCAGCCAGTCGGCGGCGATTTGCAGCGCCTCGTCCCATTCGATTTCCTCGAATTCGCCTGAGCCGCGTTCGCCCACGCGTTTCAGCGGCTTGCGCAGACGGGACGGCGCGTTGACCTGCATGATGCCCGCGGAGCCCTTGGCGCAGAGCACGCCCCGGTTCACCGGGTGATCCTTGTTGCCTTCGATATAGGCGACTTTCCCGTCCTTCATGTGCACGTTGATGCCGCAGCGGCAGGCACACATGTAGCAGGTGGTCTTGCGCACCTCGTCGGAGACTTTCGGGCTCAGGTCGATGACGGGCTGATTCATGGGAAAGCTCCTGATGGTTGGCGGGCGACCTGAAGGGTGGTCACTGCGATCATATTGGCGACATCCTCGGCGGTGCAGCCGCGCGAGAGGTCGTTGGCGGGTTTGGCGAGGCCTTGCAGGGTCGGGCCGATGGCCTCGGCCCCGCCGATGCGCTGGGCGATCTTGTAGCCGATGTTGCCCGCGTCGAGGGTGGGGAAGATCATCACATTGGCCTGGCCTGCGGTGGGAGAGCCGGGGGCTTTGCTGGCGGCGACTTGAGGCACGAAGGCCGCGTCGAATTGCAGCTCGCCGTCGGCCTTGAGGTCGGGGTGGTTGGCCTTGAGCAGGGCGGCGGCCTCGGCGACCTTGTCAACGGCCGGGTGTTTGGCAGAGCCCATGGTGGAGAAGGACAGGAGTGCGACCTGCGGCTCCACGTCCAGAAGCTGGCGGCAGGATTGGGCCGAGGCGACGGCGATGGCGGCGAGTTCGTCGGCTGTGGGGTCGATGACCAGCCCGCAGTCGCCGAAGATCATCGCGTCACGGCCCGAGGGATGGTTTTCGGGCAGGGCCATGAGGAAGAAGCTGGAGACAAGCGGTGCATCCTTGGCCTTGCCGATGACCTGCAGCGCGGCGCGCACGGTGTCGGAGGTGGTGTGGATGGCGCCGCCGACGGTGCCGTCTGCGTGGCCCTCGCGGACCATCATCGCGGCAAAGACGAGCGGGTTTTGCACCTGGGTCTCCGCGATCTCGGGGGTGACCCCTTTGTGCTTGCGGAGCGCGTGGAAGGCGGCGGCCAGATCGGCGGTGAGCGCCGAGGTCGCAGGGTCTTCGAGGGTGATATTGGGATGGTTGGGCATGCCTGCCGCGACAAGCTGGGCGGCGATGTCATCCTTGGGGCCGACGAGGGTGATCCGGGCGGTCCCGGCAGTGACGGCGGCAATGGCGCCGGCCACGATCCGGGGATCGTGGCCTTCGCTCATCACGATATGGGCAGGCCGGGCGGCGGCGCGTTCGGTCAGTTCGCGCAGCACGCTCATGGCCTGAGCCCTTCTTCTATGCGGATGCTGGATGGCACCCGGATCAGACGGTCTGCGGACGCATGTCGTCTTTGCTGATGCCAGCAACTTCGACGGGCTTCTTCATGGCATCCCGGCGGAACGGATCGCCCAGCTCCTGGTTGATCATGGCTTCAATGAGCGTGGTCACACCGTTCTCCATCTGGTCCTTGATGGCCTGGTTCAACGCGGCGGTCAGCTCTTCCTGTGTGCGGGCGACCACACCTTTCAGACCGCAGGCATTGGCGATCCCGGCGTAGGAGACCTGCTCGTCCAGCTCAGTGCCGACGAAGTTGTCGTCGAACCAGAGTGTGGAGTTCCGCTTTTCCGCGCCCCACTGGTAGTTGCGGAAAACGATTTGTGTGATCGCAGGCCATTCGCCGCGGCCGATGGCTGTGAGTTCGTTGACCGCGATGCCGAAGGCGCCGTCACCGGCAAAGCCCACAACCGGCACATCCGGCTGGCCGATTTTCGCACCCACAATCGCAGGCAGGCCGTAGCCGCAGGGGCCGAAGAGGCCGGGGGCCAGATACTTGCGGCCCTCCTCGAAGGACGGATACGCGTTGCCGATGGCGCAGTTGTTGCCGATGTCGGACGAGATGATCGCCTCGACCGGAAGGGCTGCCTGGATGGCGCGCCATGCCATGCGGGGGCTCATCCAGTCGGGTTTGGCCTTGCGGGCCCGCACGTTCCAGTCGGTGCCGGGATCGTCCTGCTCGTGGGTGAGCGAGGTCAGCTCCTGCGCCCAGGCGGATTTGGTCTGGGCGATGTGGGCCTTGCGCTCGGCACGGCCTTCGTCACCGGCGGTGTCGCTCAGCTGTGCGAGGATGCCCTTGGCCACTTTGGCCGCGTCACCGACGATGCCGACGGTGACCTTCTTGGTCAGGCCAATGCGGTCTGGGTTGATGTCGACCTGGATGATCTTGGCATCTGCGGGCCAGTACTCGATGCCATAGCCGGGCAGGGTCGAGAACGGGTTCAGGCGGGTGCCGAGGCAGAGCACCACGTCAGCCTCCTTGATCAGCTGCATGCCTGCCTTGGAGCCGTTGTAGCCCAGCGGGCCGGCAAAGAGCGGGTGGTTGCCCGGGAAGGCGTCATTGTGCTGGTAGCCTACGCAGACCGGCGCTTCGAGCTGCTCGGCCAGTTTCTTCGACGCCTCGATGCCGCCTTTGGAGAGGACCACGCCGGCACCGTTCAGGATGACGGGGTTTTTCGCGTTGGACAGCAGCTCAGCCGCTTTGGCGACAGAGGTTTCGCCGCCCGGGGAGGCTTCGAACTCGATGGGATCGGGGATCTCGATGTCGACCACCTGGGTCCAGAAGTCGCGGGGGATGTTGATCTGCGCGGGGCCGGAGAGGCGCTTGGCCTTGGCGATCACGCGGGTCAGCACTTCGGCGACGCGGGTCGGGTCGCGGACCTCTTCCTGATAGGCGACCATGTCCTCGAAGAGCTTCATCTGCTCGACTTCCTGGAAGCCGCCCTGACCGATGGTCTTGTTGGCGGCCTGCGGGGTGACCAGCAGCAGCGGCGTGTGGTTCCAGTAGGCGGTTTTCACAGCCGTGACGAAGTTGGTGATGCCGGGGCCGTTCTGCGCGATCATCATCGAGACCTTGCCGGTGGCGCGGGTGTAACCATCGGCCATCATGCCGGCGGAGCCCTCATGCGCGCAGTCCCAGAAGGTGATGCCGGCATCGGGGAAGATGTCGGAGATCGGCATCATGGCGGAGCCGATGATCCCGAAGGCATGTTCGATGCCATGCGCTTGCAGCGTTTTGACGAAGGCTTCTTCAGTGGTCATTTTCATGCGGTAGGATCCTTGATTGAACAGTGGTGATTCTGGCTTGTGGGTTACTTAGAGGGTTGCGGCTGGCGTCGTTAGGGCCAGTTGATGGCTTCGCTTAAGCCCAGATGGGCCATATCGCGGATTTCATTGGCGACAATGTCGATGCCCTTTGCAATCCGGGTCGCGGGGATCGAGGAATAGGCGAGGCGATAGTATGTCTTGGGGCGGGCGGGGCCGGAAAAGAAGGCGTGGCCGGGCTCGATCAGCACGCCCTTGGCCTGCAGGCGGCGGGCGAGCTCCTGCGTGTCGACAGCCTCGGGCGCGCGCATCCAGAAGGAGGAGCCGCCATAGGCGCCCTGGCCCGCGATCTGCAGGCCGTGCGCGGTGAGCGCCTTGGCCATGACCTCGCGCCGGTCGTGCAGGGCGGCCCCCATGCGACGAATGAGCGCGTCGTGGTGCCCGAGCGACAGGAAATAGGCCGCGGTGCGCTGCACGTGGCCGGGCGGGTGACGCAGCACGGAGGCGCGCAGCGCGCGGGCCTCGCGGATGAAGGGTTCCGAGCCCACCAGGTAGCCCAGCCGCAGCCCTGGAAAGAGCGATTTCGAGAAGCTGCCCACATAGATCACGCGGCCTTCGGTATCGAGGCTTTTCAGCGCAGGCGAGGGGCTTTTGAGAAAGGACATCTCGAATTCATAGTCATCCTCGACGATCAGCGCGTCCATATCGGCGGCGCGTTCGAGCAAATCGTGCCGGCGGTGCATGGGCATGGTGCCCGTGGTCGGGCACTGGTGGCTGGGGGTGGTGAAGATGACATCGGTGTCGGGCGGGATCGCGTCGGGGGGCATGCCATCGGCGTCCACGCGGACCGGCGTCATGTGACAGCGGGATTGGCTCAGGATGTCTCTAAGCGCGTGATAACAGGGGTCTTCCAGTGCCGCGCGGCGGCGTTGGGTGAGCAGCACCTGCGTCGTCAGCCAGAGCGCGTTCTGCGCGCCCAGGGTGATCAGGATCTGTTCGGGCCGGGCAGCGATGCCGCGCCGGGGCAGGGTGTGCCGCGCGATGAACTCGATGAGCTGCGGGTCGTCCTGGTCATAGTAATCGGTGGTGAGCGCGGTGAAATCCTTCTGCCCCAGCGCCTTCAGGGCACAGAGCCGCCAGTTGGCGTGATCGAAGAGTGCGGGGTCGGCCTGGCCGTAGATGAAGGGATATCGGTAGCTGCCCCAGTCGGGCGGCTTGCGCACTGTGTCCCCGCCCGAGAACTTCTGGCCGATCGCGCGGGTCCAGTCGACCGCATCGGGGCCCACTTCGCTGGGCGCGAAGGCGGGCGGCACCGGCGCGTTGTCAGAGACGAAATAGCCCGAGCGCCCGCGCGATGTCAGATAATCATTGGCGAGCAGTTCGGTATAGGCGATGGTGACGGTGATCCGGCTGACGCCGAGGTGGGTGGCGAGCTTGCGTGTCGAGGGCAGTTTTTCCCCGCGCTGGAAGCGGCCCGAGAGGATGCCCTGTGCGATCATCTGCTGGATCTGCGATTGCAGCGTTCCCTGCGCCTCGGGATGCAGAAAGAATGTCTCGACGGGCAGCGCCATGCGGTGAGCCTATACTGGATATAGACTGATCGCAATCTGGCCTTAATCAGGCGCGAAATGCCTGATCACTCCTCCCATATGCCCAGTCTGTTTTTTGACCAATTCAACGATTAATGAAACCGTGGGTATCATTAATGCGCATCTATTGCAAGCGCTGTCATGCGGTATGGGGTCTGTCGTGCGTCGGTCTCGTGTCGTTCCACATCGGTGCGCCGCGCAGGGAGGGGTAAGCATCTGTTTTTGCTCTGCGGGCGGGGTCTGCGTGATTCCGATGCTGGCTTTGATCCATGTCAGAGACAACGGCGTTTTGAGGGCGCAGACAACCCACGCTCCAACAGAAGGATATTGTTATGAAAGATACGGTACTGGACAAACCAGCCCCGGATCCCGCCGCCACTGCGGGGTTTGAGCAGGACGACTACCCCTATGACAAGAAGATGGATCGCGGCTGTTACGAGGCTGAAAAGGCTGCGCTGCAGGTTGAGTTGCTGAAGGTGCAGCACTGGCTGCATGAAACCGGGCAGAAGGTGGTGATGCTGTTCGAGGGGCGCGATGCCGCTGGCAAGGGCGGCACCATCAAGCGCTTCATGGAGCACCTCAACCCCCGCCAGGCGCGCGTCGTAGCGCTGAATAAGCCCACGGACGAAGAACGCGGCCAGTGGTTTTTTCAGCGCTACATCAAGCATCTGCCCACGGACGGCGAGATCGTGCTCTACGACCGCAGCTGGTACAACCGGGCGGGCGTGGAACGGGTGATGGATTTCTGCGCGCCGGGCGACTATCTGGAGTTCATGCGCCAGACGCCGGAATTCGAGCGGATGCTGACAAGGTCGCGCATTCATCTCTTCAAATACTGGTTTTCGGTCACCCGCGACGAACAGCGGGCGCGGTTTGCATCGCGCGAGACGGACCCGCTCAAGCAGTGGAAGCTGTCACCCATCGACCGCGCAAGCCTCGACAAGTGGGATGACTATACCGAGGCGAAGGAGGCGATGTTCTTTTATACGGACACCGCCGACGCGCCCTGGACGGTGATCCGCTCGAACGACAAGAAGCGGGCGCGGCTGAACTGCATGAAGCACTTCCTGTGCAGTTTCGACTATCCGGGCCGCGATGAGAAAATCGAGGTGACGCCCGATCCGCTGATCGTGCGGACGGCGAGCAATGTGGTCCATTCGGCGGATCACATTCTGGCGTCCTCACTGCACCCGAAGGCGCGCCGCAAGACGGCATCCGTTTGAAACAGGAAGGAGATCACCATGTCGCATACACCGCATGAATTGGCCGAGGAGTTTCCGGAGCATGTGCAGGCGATGAGCCTGCTGAAGACCAACGACGCGCGGTTTGCCAAGCTGTCGGAAGCCTATCACGAGATCAACCGGGCAATCCACAGGGCGGAGACCAATGTGGAGCCGACCGATGACTTTCACTTTGCGGAGATGCGCAAGGAGCGGTTGCGTCTGAAAGACGAGATCGCTGGCCTACTGACGCAGGCCTAGCGGAGCAGGGGGGAGCCCGCAGGCGGGGCCGGGGCTTTGGCCCCGGCCCCGCCTGCGGGCGCCGCCTCAGGGGCAGGCCGCCGTATAGCGGGAGCCGTCCGGGTTCTGGTAGATACAGTTGCGGCTGCCGGGGCTGGTCGGACGGACCAGCTGGTTGCCGGCGATCGCGCCTGCCGCGGCGCCAACCAGGGCGCCCCGGCCACGGTCGTTGTCATCCAGGGCATAGCCCACCGCAGCACCGCCGAGGGTGCCCGCGATGGTATTCTGATCCTGCGTGGCGCAGGCCGAGACTGCCGCAATCAGGGGCAGTGTGATAACAAACTTACGCATGAACTTACTCCTTTTCGTATCCTCATAACGCTCAGGCGCGGGCGTGGGTTCCGAGCCGAGAAGCCTGCAGCTCTTTCGCGCGCGGAAAGCCGCCGAGCCGTTGCCTGTACGATTTGCTTTTGGTCCTTGGGCCCCGCTGTGGCAGGCTGAGCCGGATGAGGCTCAATTGGGGGTGTGATGTCGCGTCATTTGTCGTTCTGGATCGGGTTTTTTGCCGCGGCCCTCGTGATCGTCCCTGTGGCCGTCGGCGCCTGGGGCGTTACGCAGGGGTTTGCCCGCGACTGGGCTGCAACCTTCTTCATTGTCATATGCACCATTGTTGGCCTCTTGGTGATCGGTCTGCTGTTTCGCGGGGTGATCCTGCGGCGGCTCACGGGGCGGGCTGAGGCGACGGTGGAAGACATCTCGTCCACGCTGATTTCGGGCGTGTCGGCAGCGGTTGCGCAGGACCGGGCAACGGCGGAGCGCGAGGCGGACAAGCTCGCCCGCGTGGTGCTGGGCTGGTACGCCTGGTCGAACTTCTACCGCTGGGTGATTGGCACGGCACTGGCGTTGCTGCTGGCCTTTGCGTCTTTCACGGGGACCGTGCTGCTGTTCGAGCAGATTGCGAAGCTGGAGGATCAGACCCGCGTGATGCAGGCCCAGCAGGAGCTGATGGACGCGCAGACGCGGTTCATGGAGAGCCAGACGCTGCGGTTGCAGGAGCAGACCGAAGCGGCGGCGATGCAGAATGAGATCATGACGCTGAGCCTGGTGAACCAGCTGCGCGATCAGATGCTGGCGTCGATCGAGACCCAACCCTTGGGGGACTGGCTACGGTCATTCGGGTTGGCGGGCGTGGATGAGCCGATTGTGAGCTATGTGACGGAGCGCGAGGCCTGCGGGCTCGGGTTCAATCAGGATCACTTGCTGCACTCGCAACCCAGCACGGCGACGCTGGGTGCTATCATTGAGCTGACAAAGAGCGATGCCTTAGGCGGGCGGGTCATCGACGCATTGCGGCTATTGACGCAGGATCGGAACGGGGGTGTGGTCTTGGGCGCGCTACTCATTCTGGATAAGATCGGCCAGCCTTATCTGGAGAGTGAAGTGCATCTGCGCAGCGTGATGATCACCGATCCTGTGTTTCTGAGCGATCAGGCGTATCGACTCGTATTTCAGGCCTCGTATGTGCCAGCTCTGTTCTGCGGGGCGTGCCATGTCCATGTCGGAACGTCGGTCTTTTTCAAACGCAGACAACATTCGCTGTCGGGTTTCGGGAACGTCGCTACCCGCCCGGACCCGGAAAAACCTCTGAATGGGATAACTGTGCTACACCGCGCCGATGGCATCCCACCAGACTGGACCGGTGTTCGACTAAACAAAGGCCCCCATCTTTCTGATGATTTCAGCGCATGGCTCACACAGCAAGAGCCTGGACCGGTTTGCCAAGAACTCGTGTCATTAGCTCGGATCAACCCTTTGATAATACCGATGGCGCCGGGTGCGTCCCCCGCGCAGGGCGCGGAGGACAGATAGCTTAGCCGAAGACGCGGGTCAGGGCACTGTCGACCGCAGCACAGATCTGGTCGATGTCGTCCTTGGTGGCGATGAGCGCGGGCGAGAAGCACAGCGTGTTGTTCTTGCCGGGCAGGGAGCGGTTGGTGGCACCGATGATCACCGCCTGGCTCATGCAGTCCTTGACCACCGCCTGTACCATCTTCTCATCCGCCGGGTCGCGGCTGTCGCGGTCTTTCACCAACTCGGCGCCGAGGAAGAGGCCCTTGCCGCGCACGTCGCCGATGACGGCGTGCTTGTCTTTCAGCTCGCCCAGCTTGCCCAGCATGTAGTCGCCCATGGCGGTGGTGTTGCCGAGCAGGTCCTCGTCCTCGATGATGCGCATGTTCTCGAGTGCTGCCGCCGGGCCTGCGGTGCAGCCCCCGAAGGTGGAGATGTCGCGGAAGTAGTTCATGTGATCACTGGCGTCGTCCTTGAACATGTCGAAGACGGCGTTGGTGGTCGCGAGGCAGGAGATCGCCGCGTAGCCCGAGGCCACGCCCTTGGCCATGGTGACCATGTCGGGCTGGATGCCGTAGTGCTGGTAGCCGAACCATTCGCCGGTGCGGCCCACGCCGCAGACGACCTCGTCGATGTGCAGCAGGATGTCGTACTTGCGGCAGATCTCCTGCACGCGCTCCCAATAGCCTTCGGGCGGGACGATCACGCCGCCGCCTGCAGTGACCGGCTCGAGGCAGAGCGCGCCCACGGTGTCGGGGCCTTCGCGCAGGATGACCTCTTCGATCTGGTTCGCGGCCCATTCGCCGTAGTTCTGATCGGGCGCGCCGTCTTGTTCGTGCTTGCGATACTCCAGGCAGTGCGGCACGCGCACGAAGCCCGGCGTGTAGGGCCCGTATTGCGCGTTGCGCTCGTCCTGACCGCCCGCGCTGAGGCAGGCGATGGTGGTGCCGTGGTAGTCGCGATCCCGATACAGGATCTTGTGCTTCTTGCCGCCATAGCGCTTGTGAGCGATCTGGCGGACCATCTTGAAGGCTTTCTCGTTCGCCTCGGAACCGGAGTTGGCGTAGTAGATCCGGTCGAGCCCGGGCATCTTCGTCAGCAGCTTCTCGGCAAAGAGCGCGCCTGGGATCGAGCCCACGGTGCCGCCGAAGAAGTTCATCTTCACGATCGCATCGCGCACGGCGTCGCCCATGCTCTCGCGACCGTAGCCCACGTTCACGGTCCAGACCCCGCCGGAGACCGCGTCGATATGTTCGATGCCTTTCTGGTCCCAGACGCGCAGGCCCTTGCCCTCGATGATGATCTTGGGGTCGGCGCCGGTGAAGAAGGGCTGGTGCTGGATCAGGTGGTGCCAGACATTCGCGCGGTCCGCTTCGACGACGCGGCTGAGGTCGTTCTCGTTGAAATTGCCGTCCATGGGTCAGGCCTTTCCTTAAAGCGTAGAATCAGGTGAAATCGGGCGGGATACGCTCCGGATTTGACTGACATGACTGTTTTTCGGGCATCCGCAGTAGGGCCAGACGCTGTGCAACGATAGAGCCAGATTGAAAGGTATTTCAAGCGAGATCGGTCCATCGCCCTGTTATTGTGGGCCAATTGACCCTGCGCCGTCAAATCGGGGGCCTGCGTGGCGGCATTGACCGCTGCCGCAATTGTGAGCAACGGATAGCCCATGCAGATCCCTGACGCGCTTTGGCGGGTGACCGCTCCCGATGCTGCCCCGGCCGAGAGGCTGGAAGGCGATCTGGCCGTGGATGTGGCCATCGTGGGGGGCGGGTTCACCGGGCTGCGCGCAGCGCTGGGCCTTGCCGAGGCGGGCAGCACGGTTGCCGTCTTCGAGGCGGGCGATGTGGGCTTTGGCGCCTCGGGGCGCAATGGCGGGCAGGTCAACCCGATGCTGCCGGTGGCGGAGCCGGATGATCTGCATCGGGCAGTGGGGCCGAAGTATTTCGAGCGGATGGCCGAGACCTCGCTGCGGTCCGCAGATGATCTCTTTGATCTGATCCGGGCCTACCAGATCCAGTGCGACGCGCGGCAGAAGGGGTGGATCCGGGTGGATCATTGCGCCGCTGCGCGGGACGTCTCGCGGCGGAATGCCAAGCTGTGGAACAGCCACGGCGCGGATTTCGAGTTTCTGGACCGCGAGGATGTGCAGCGGCTGACCGGGGCGCAGGGCTATGCCACCGGCACGCTCTCGGCGCGCGGGGGCGCGGTGCAGCCGATGGCGCTGGTGCGCGGGCTCGACCGGGTGGCGCGGGCGGCGGGCGCGCAGGTTTATAGTTTTGCACCCGTGAAGGACATGCGACGGCGCGACGGGCGCTGGCATCTGGATGTGGCGGGCCATGCGGTCACCGCCGAGACCGTGATCGTGGCGACGAATGGCTATTCCGATGGCCTGGTGAAGGGGCTGAAAGGCTCCGTGCTGCCGCTCTATTCGACGCAGATGGCGACCGACCCGCTGGAGGACAGCGAGATCGGGCCGATCCTGCCGCAGGGGCATACGATCTCGGACACGCGGCGGCTGATCATGTATGCGCGGCGCGAGCCCGGTGGGCAGATGTGTTTCGGCGGCATCGGGTTCAACGATCTGCGCGGTGGCGTTGGCGGCTTTGGCTGGATCCAGAAGGATGCGCCCGAGACCTTCCCGAGCCTCAAAGGCGTCACCTGGCGGTACAAGTGGAGCGGGCACATCGCGCTGACCGAAGACCGGGTGCCGCATCTGCACGAACCCGCGCCGGGTCTGATCTGCGGGTTGGGGTACAACGGGCGCGGTGTGGCGATGAGCCATGTGATGGGGCGCGAACTGGCACGGCGGGCGCTTGGGACGCCGGCGGAGGACTTGCCGTTCCCGGTGACGAAGATCCCCGCTTACAAATTCCGAACGCCTCAGGTGCTGGGCGCAGGGCTCGCCATGGCCGCGCTGCGCTTGCGCGACCAGATGGAATGGAAAAGCGACGCGTGAGGCAAAACTGGACTCATTGAGCAGGTCAAAGTGGACATTTGATCCTGGACGGCTCTGGCCACTATGCGCGGCGGGATCGGTCAGAAGGCCGTCTGACTTCAGGGTTTTGCAATCGGGATTTTCAGGTTTTTGCAAAGTCCCGCAGGACGAGAAGAGAGGGGCGCATTTTTCGGGCAGTCTCATCTGCGTGACGGTTTTGTATCAATAATGCCCTTGCAGGCAGTGCAATTCTGACATTGGATGACGACGTGCAATGCATGACGAACAAGCGGCGGCAAGCCGCGTCGCACCAAATGAAGGCCGACCTGGGACGGGTCGGCGTATGATCAACGGGAGAACGAAATGATCAAGAAGACGACATGTGCTTTTGTGGCGGGCGCCGTGATGGCGATCAGCGCGCAGAGCGCGGCAGCGGAAGAACTCACCGTCGCCTATTTCCTCGAGTGGCCGATGCCGATGATGGCGGCCAAGGCGTCGGGCGCTTATGATGAAGCGCTTGGGATGAAGGTCAACTGGGTGTCCTTCGAGACCGGCACGGCGATGTCCGCGGCAATGGCCTCGGGCGACGTGCAGATCGCGCTGAGCCAGGGTGTGCCGCCCTTCGTGGTGGCCGCGTCGGGCGGTCAGGACATTCAGGTTGTCGACGTGGCGGTGAGCTATTCCGACAATGACAACTGTGTCGTGCATGCCGATCTGGAGATCGACAAGGAAACCGCGGGTGAACTGGCAGGCAAGAAAGTGGCCGTGCCGCTGGGCACTGCGGCGCACTATGGCTTCCTGCGTCAGATGAACCACTTCGGGATCGACGTGGCAAGCCTGCAGGTTGTCGACATGGCGCCGCCGGAGGGCGCCGCTGCGCTGAGCCAGAAGGCAGTGGATTTCGCCTGTGGCTACGGCGGCGGTCTGGCGCGCATGAAGGAATACGGCAACGTGTTGCTGACCGGGGATGAGAAGGAAGAGCTGGGCATTCTGGTCTTCGACGTGACCTCCTCGCCCGCGTCTTTCATCGCGGAGAACGGCGACATCGTGTCCAAGTTCCTCAAGGTGACGGCGGATGCCAATGCGGAGTGGAACGCCAACCCCAGCGACGAGATGCTGGCGGTGATCGCCGAGCAGGCCGGTATGGACCTTGATGCGGCCAAGGCGGCGATTGAGACCATGAAGTTCCCCAGCGTGGAAGACCAGCTGTCGGACGGCTGGCTGGGCGCCAATGCGGCGACCTTCATGAAAGGTGTTGCGGATGTCTTTGTCGAGGCGGGGTCCATCGACTCGGCGCTCGACAGCTATGAGGACGCGGTGAACATCGGGCCGCTGCAAGCTGCCAGCGAAATGTAAGACGGCCAGGCGGCGCGGGACACCCCCGCGCCGCTTTGCATCAAGACCAGAGGCGGGGCGAACCCCGCTCAGCCACCCGCCCTCGTGCGGACAACAGGTGGGGACCTCATGACGGGATTATCCATAGAGAATTTATCGATGCGCTTTGAGTTGCCCAACGGCGACCATGTGCAGGCGTTGCAGGATGTGTCGCTTGATCTCAAGGCGGGCGAGCTTCTGAGCGTGCTGGGCCCGTCGGGCTGTGGCAAGACCACCCTGCTCAACATCGTTGCGGGCTTTCTGGCGCCGACCTCGGGCAAGCTGATTCTGAACGGTCACGAGATCAAAGGGCCCGATGCGGAGCGGGGCATGGTGTTCCAGCAGGGCGCGTTGTTCGAGTGGATGTCGGTGCGCGAGAATGTGGGTTTTGGGCCTTCGATGAAGGGCACGCCCAAGGCCGAGAAGGACGAGACGGTCAATCATCTGCTGGATGTGGTGGGCCTGCAGGACTTCAAGGAGAAGGCCGTCTATGAGCTCTCGGGCGGCATGCAGCAGCGGGTGGCGCTGGCGCGGTGCCTGGCCAATGATCCGGACGTGATCCTGATGGACGAGCCGCTGGGCGCGCTCGATGCGCTAACGCGGGAGAAGATGCAGAGCCTCGTGCTCAAGCTCTGGAAGGAGACCGGCAAGACCATCATCCTGATCACCCACTCGGTCGAAGAGGCGCTGCTGCTGGGCGAGCGCCTGATCGTGATGGCGCCGCGCCCCGGGCGCATCCACACCGAATACCGGCTGCCCTTTGCGGATCTCGGCGTCGATGCCGATCTGCGCGAGGTCAAGAAACACCCCGACTTCGGGCCCAAGCGCGAAGAGATCCTGAACATGATCTGGGACATGGAAGAAGAAATTATGGGCGGTAAGGAGGACGCGGCATGATCCCTCTGCTGATTTACGTTGCGATTTTCATCGCCGCCTTCTTCATCGTGACCAAGGTGGTGCAGGGCGCGGGGCTGAGCGACTATACCTCGCTGAAGACGGTGACCTTTGGCGACGAAAGTGCGGTGCGGCCGAACCGGGCGGCGGGCATTATCTCGATCCTGACGATCTTCCTGATGTGGGGGATCTTCACCGGATCCAACCTGTTGCCGGGGTTCCTGCACGCGCCGGGACCGTTTGAGGGCACCACGAGCTTCACCTACACGGCGCAGGTCGAGGGCGGCGAGACGGATGACGCGACGGTCACCGTGGTCGTGCATCCGCGCGAGGTCGACACCGAGGCGCCTGAGGTCGACCCCGGTGACGGCTTTGCCAAGAACGATGCGGCGGCGATTGCGCAGTGGCGCTCGGGGCTCATTCGGGTGGACCGCAACGACGAGTTGGGCCGCGATGCGGGGGCCACGGTTGTGGCGATCAACGGAGAGTCGATTGCGCCGGGGGAGACCGTTGCGGTTGACGGCGGCACGGTCACGCTGAGCGACCGGGGCACGCCGAACTTCGAGCCCACGAAGGGCTGGCAGATGGAGCCGCTCTATCTGCCCGCGCCCGAGGCGGTCTGGACCCGCTCGCTGGAGGTGGTGAGCTCCGGCTTTCGGAACTTCACGCTGCTGGAGCACCTGGGCTATTCGCTGTTCCGTGTGATCGTAGGCTTTGTGATCGGTGCTCTGGTGGGGATCCCGCTGGGCTATGCCATGGGCCTGAGCGACTGGTTCCGCGGCTGGTTCGACCCGATTGTGGAGTTCATGCGTCCGGTGCCGCCGCTGGCGCTGATCCCGCTGGTGATCATCTGGGCAGGCATCGGCGAGGCGGGCAAGATCATCCTGCTGTTCCTGGCCGCGCTATGGATCATGGCGATTGCGGCAAGGTCGGGGGTATCCGGTGTGAAAATCTCCAAGGTGCACGCGGCCTATTCGCTGGGCGCCAGCAAGTGGCAGATCATGCGCCATGTGATCGTCCCCAACTCGCTGCCCGAGATCTTCACCGGCGCGCGGGTCGCGATGGGTGTGTGCTGGGGCACGGTTGTTGCCGCAGAACTGGTGGCGGCCGAGCAGGGGGCAGGCATGATGATCATGACCGCGTCCAAGTTCCAGAACACCGATATCGTGATCATGGGGATCATCCTGATCGGCGTCATCGGCTTCGGCATCGACATGCTGATGCGATGGGCCGAACGCATCCTCGTGCCCTGGAAGGGCAAGGGCTGATCCGGGCGCAGACGGACCTGAGATCGGCAAAAGAAGGCTCCGCTGGGAGCCTTCTTTTTTCGTGTCATCCGCGGATCGCGCGGCGGTCCTATTCGGCGGCGACGGGGTAGCCTTCGTCGTCCGGCGTCTTGGGGCGCGCCGTCCCGTTTTTCGCGCTTGCGGCCTCTGCGGAGCCTCCTTCGCTGCGCCGTTCCTTGCGCAGATAGGTGTGGTAGATCGCCGGGATGCCGATGAGCGTCAGGACGGAGGCGAAGCCGAGGCCCGCCATGATCGCCACTGCCATGGAGGCGAAAAAGGCGTCGGAGAGCAGCGGGATCATCCCCAGGATCGTGGTTGCAGCCGCGAGGATCACCGGGCGCAACCGGGTGACGGAGGCGGCGACGATGGCGTCGCTCTGTGCCAGGCCCGCCTCGCTTTTCTGGGTGTCGATCTCCTCGACCAGAACGATGGCATTCTTGATCAGCATGCCCGAGAGGCTGAGCAGGCCGAGCAGGGCGGTGAAGCTGAAGGGCAGGCTGGTGAACAGCAGCCCGAGACCCACGCCGGTGACGGCCATGGGCACCACCGTCCAGATCACCAGCGTCTGGCGCAGCTTGCCGAAGAGCAGCAGCGTGATCAGGAACATCGCACCGAAGGCCAGCGGCATTTGCCGCCCCAGGCTGGCCTGGGCGGTCGAGGCGCTTTCGAACTCGCCGCCCCATTCCATGCGGTAGCCCGGTGGCAGCGGCATCGCCTCAATGGCGCCGCGCACCTCGGCAAAGGCCTCGGGCGGCAGCACGTCGGGCACGGTGAAGGCCTGGACGCTGACCGTCGGCACCCGGTCGCGCCGCTGGATCACCACGTCGCGGGTGAGCACGTCGAACCCGTCGACGACCTGCGACACCGTGGTGAAGCTGCCGGCGGCGGGCGCGTAGATCGGCTGGTCGATCAGCTGCGCGCCGGCGAGCTGTTCCTCTCTGGGGGTGCGGACGATGATCGGGATCAGCCGGTCGGCCTCGCGGAGAACGCCCGCCTGCACCCCGTCGGTTGCCAGAGCGATGGCCTGGGCAAGATCGCCGCGGCTGATCCCGAGGGTCTGGCCGCGCTCGGCGGCGAAGCGGGGCCGGGAGACCAGTTCCGGCTCGCGCCAGTCGGTGCGTTCGACGGTCAGAAGGTCGGTCTCGGTTTCGAAGATGTGTTGCGCCTCGGCGGCGAGGCGGCGCAGCACATCGGCATCGGGCCCGCTGAGGCGGACCTCGACATCGGCGCCGACGGGCGGGCCGTAGATGATCTGTTGCACCCGCGTTTCGGCCCAGGGCAGCAGATCGCGCGCGGCTGTCGTGGCCGCGTCACGCAGCAGCGGGATGTCGGTGTGGTCCCGCAGGCGGATGACGATCTGTCCATAGGCCGGGTCCGGGTCTTCGGGCGTGTAGGTCAGCATGAAACGGGTCATGCTGGCGCCGACCGTGGTGGTGACCGCCGTGACCTCCGGGCGGTCCATCAGCCAGCGTTCCATCAGCGCCAGATCGTCGGAGGCGGCGTGGATCGTCGTGCCCTGTGCGGCATGGTAGTTCAGGTAGACGAGCGGTGTCGTGGCGGGGGGGAAGAACTGCTGCTTGACGAAGCCCATGGCGCCGACGCCTGCGACCGTAGCGCCGATCAGCGAGACGATGACCAGCCAGCGCAGCCGCAGGGCGCCCCGCACGAGGGCACCGTAGCCGCGGAAGAAGGCGGTGTCGTAGGGATCTGCGGCGTGCGCCTGATCTGCGGTGCGGAAGAAATAGCTGGCCAGCAGGGGCGTGACCGTGACGGCGAGCAGCCAGGACAGCATCAGCGAGATGCCGATCACCGCGAAGAGCGAGAACAGGAACTCGCCCGAGCTGTCGGGGCTGAGCCCGATGCCGGCGAAGGCGAGGATGCCGATCACAGTGGCGCCGAGCAGCGGGAGCTGGGTGCGGCGCGCGACCTCGGCGGCGGCCTCAACGGCCTTGCGTCCGCGGCGCATCTGCACCTGCATGCCTTCGGCCACGACGATGGCGTTGTCCACCAGCATCCCCATGGCGATGATCAGCGCGCCGAGGCTGATCCGCTCCACCTTGATGTCGAAGAGGTGCATGAAGAAGAAGGTGAAGCAGACGGTGAGCAGCAGCGAGCCGCCGACCACGATGGCCGCGCGCCAGCCCATGAAGAGCGCCAGCACGCCGATGACCACGGCGACGGAGGTGGCCAGGCTGAGCAGGAAAGCGTCGTTGGCCGCCGCCACCACGCGGTGCTGTTCGTAGACCGGCGTCACGGTGACCCCGGCGGGCAGCAGCGGCGTGATCTCGTCCAGCCGGTCTTCGACGGCGGCACCGACGGTGACGATGTTCTCCGAGGTCAGGCCCGCGACACCCAGGGTGAAGGCCTCTACCCCGTTGTGCCGGATGATCTGGCGCGGCGCTTCGACCCGCGCGCGCGTCACGGACGCCACATCGCGCAGGTTCAGAACCTCGCCCTGATAGCCGAAGGTCAGCCCGGAGATCGCCTGTGCACTGTCATCGGCGAGGGGGCTTTCGGTGCGCAGATCGGTCCGGCCCTGACCCAGAGCCCCGGTTGGCGTGATGGTGTCGGCAGCGCCGATGGCCCCCAGCAGAACATCGGGCGGGATGCCGAGTTCGGTGAGGGTCGGGCTGGAGGGTTCGACGAAGATCGCCTCCTCGGGCAGGCCCAGTACCTCGGCATTGGCGACGCCGGTCACGGACAGAAGTTCGCGCCGCAGGAAGGTGGCGATGTCCCAGATGTCCGCATCGCTGTAGCCCGGCGCGGAGACCGCGTAGAGCAGGCCGAAGACATCCCCGAAGCCGTCATTGACCTGCGGTGCCAGGGCGCCGGGCGGCAGGTCGGGCCGGGCGTCGGCGATCCGGTCGCGCAGATCATCCCAGACCTGGGGCAGCTCGGTGCCGTCATAGGTGTCCTTGATGGCAACCTCGATCACCGACAGGCCGGGCCGGTTGGCCGAGGTGATGACGTCCACCTCATCCATCTGCTGCAGCTCCGCCGCGAGCACCTCGGAGACTTCGCTGGCGACCTCATGGGCCGTCGCGCCCGGGTAGGGGGTGATCACCAGTGCGGATTTGAGCGTGAAGACCGGATCTTCGAGCTTGCCGACGCTCAGGTACCCCGCGGCGCCGCCGAAGAGACAGAAGAGGATCAGCAGCCACGTATAGAGGGGCTTTTCGATGGACAGGCGGGCGATCTGCATGGGCTCAGCCGTCGCCGCGCGTGAGACCGGTATAGCGGCTGACAGAGGCGCCATTGGGCACGGCATGGGCGCCGACGGCCACGAGTTCGGTGCCCGGGTCCAGAGGGGTTGTGACAAAGCCGGCGCCGGTGGGTGCCGTGACCGAGACCGGGTGGTGCCGTGCAAGCAGACCGCTCTCGCTGTCGTCGATCACCACCACGTAGCGTTCGCCATCGGGTGTTGTGGCGATGGCGCTGGCTGGCAGGGCGGTGCCGGGCATGGGCGCGTCGATGGTGGCGCGGACGATCAGGCTCTGCCCCGGTCGGAGGTGCCGGGCCCTCTCGCCCACGATTGCGAGCGAGATGACATAGCTCTGGCCGATCTCGCCGGTTTCGGCCCGGAACTCCCGGAACGCCAGCGGCAGACGGGCCGTCTCGCCCGGCAAGTGCCCGTCGAAGCGGACGGTCTCGACGTCGCCGAGATGGCGCAGCAGGCGTTCGGGCAGGTCGAATTGCACCCGCGTTTCCGAGAGATCATGCAGGCGCAGGATGGGCTGGCCCGGGTCGACCACGGCGTGCGGCGAGGCGATGCGATCGGCCACCTGCGCATCGAAAGGTGCGGTGATCTGCGCATCGGCAAGTGCGGCGCGCGCGTCCCGCAGCTCCACTTCGGCCAGATCGAACGCGGTCTGGGCATCTTCCGCCCGCACCTGCGAGGCAGCGTTGCGGTCGGCGAGCGCCAGCGCACGGGTCCGAGCGCGGTCGGCCTGCTGCAGTGCCAATTCGGCGCGCTCGACCCGTCGTTCGAACGGGCCGGGGTCGAGCCGCGCCAGCAGTGTGCCCGCCGGGAGGATCGCCCCTTCGGGCGCATCCAGCATCTCGATCTGGCCGCTGACCTCGAAGGCGAGATCGACAGTATCGCGCGCGATGACACGGCCAAAGAACTGGCGTTGCATCACTGGATCGGGCGCGGGAACGGTCATCGTGCGCACCGGGATCGGCTGAGCCATCGGCGCCGCGGTCTGGGCAGGCACCTGTATCGGCAGCAAAACAAGCGATGTGGCTACCAGCAGGCTGTATGTATGGTATTTCCACATAAGGGGTCCTATCTCTCACAGCATATCAACCGACCGTTCGGTAGGGTAGCTAGGGACAGCCAGGAAAAGGTCAAGAGGATGGCGCGGGAAAACATGACAAAGGACCGTCGGGCGGAAATCGTTGAGGTGACGACTGGCCTTTTTCTCGACAGCGGGTTTGCGGGCACGTCGATGAGTGCGGTGGCCAGGGCCTGCGGGATCACGAAGGCCACGCTTTATCATCACTTTCCGGGCAAGGATGATCTCTTCGCCGCCTGCGTGACCCACGGCTATGCCGAGGCGCTGGACCGGGTGCAGGAGATCGCCGCCTCGGACCGCGGTCCGGAGGACAAGCTGCGCGAGGCGATGGAGGTGCTCTATGACGTCACGATCTGCTCGCCGGTGGGGCGGATGTCGCCGCTGATTGCGGAGGTGGCGCAGGCGTTTCCGAATGTGGCGCGCTCCTTTCACGACGGTTATGTGGCGCCGCAGCAGGCGCTGATCGCGCGGATCGTCGAGGACGGCGTGGCGCGGGGCACCTTCAGGGAGATCGACCACAAGCTCTTGTCGCATGTGCTGATGGGCCCCATCGTGACCCTGTCTCTGTCGCGGGAAATGTTCGTCGACTTTAAAGACCTCGACGATCACTTCCCCATAGAGCCGCTGAAGCAGGGGCATGTGGAGATGCTGCTGCAGGCGTTGAGACCACCTGGCTAGGCGGGAGCTTGTCAGGCGCGGCGATTGCGCCGGAATCCGCCGAGGCCGGGCGGGGGAACGGCGCGTCTCCCGCCGCTTCGTGCGCCGAACCTGTCACCCCCTTTTCGTGACCGGTGCGATGGGCTGTAGTGATCGCACACGTATGTCGAAGACATCATTTTGGGGTCATTGTGCACGACGCTTTTCCTGCGGCAGGTTTTGCTAAGGTTTTCTCCACGCATGGTTTTCCCGATGTCCCGGATGCTGTCAGGCGGACCGGGCGTTTCGCCCGGCGGGCGCCTTTGTGAGCGCCGCGACGCAGGACCGGGAGACGGCGGAGCAGCCGCGAATGGTGCCGCTGTCGTGGTTCGGCAAGACGCTGTGGAAGTTTACGCCGCTCTACGTGGAGCTGGTGTTTCTGGCGATCTGCATTCGCCTGCTGGGGCTGGTGGAGCCCTTTATCTTTCAGGTCATCATCGACCGCATTCTGCCCTTCGAGCGAGAGGCGACGCTGATCGTGGTGATGGCGGTCTTTGCCGCGGTCAGCGTGTTTCACATCGGCTTCAACATCCTGTCGAGCCTTTTGGGTATGCTGACCGCCAATCGGGTGACGCGCGAGCTTGGCAGCCGCATTTTTGAACATCTGTTCCGGCTGCCCTATAGCCATTTCCGCAAATGGCCCATCGGCGAGACAATCGCCCGGGTGAGCGAGACCGACACCATCCGGGCGTTTCTGGTCGGCACCACGACGGGTGTGTTTCTGGACCTGCTGTTCGTGGTCATCTACATCGGCGTGCTCTTCACGCTGTCGCCGCTGCTGACGACCATTGTGTTGATTTCCCTGCCGCTGCAGGGGTTTGTCTATTTCATCTTCGGGCCATTCCTGCGCCGTCGCCTGCGGGTGCAGTTCGATGCCGGCGCGCGGCACCAGTCCCGCATGGTCGAGAGCATCGGCGGGATCGCCTCGGTCAAGGCGCTGAGTGCGGAGGACAAGATGCTCGGCGGGTTGCGCGAGACCCTGGGTGCCAATCTGGATGCGGGGCTGCGGGTCGGCAAGCTGCGCATCGCCAGCACCAATCTGATCTATGCGTTGAGCCAGACGCTGACCATCACGATCATCTTCATGGGCGCGCGCGAGGTCTTTGCGGGGGAGTTGACGCTGGGCCAGCTCATCGCGTTTCACCTGATCGCGGAGAAGGTCGCCTCGCCGATCAGCAATTTTTCGGGCCTCTGGGAGAAGTGGCAGAACATCAAGATCTCGCGCCAGAGGCTGGGGGATATTCTGCTTTCGGAGCCGGAACCCTTTGAGGCGCTGCCGCGATTGCCCCACCGGATCGAGCCCGAGTTGCGGTTCGAGCATGTGGATTTCGCCTATCAGCCGGGCACGCCGATCCTGAAGGATTTCTCCTTCACTGCGCAGGCGCGCAGCCTGTCGCTGGTGGTGGGGCCGTCCGGGATCGGCAAGAGCACCTTCGGGCGGCTGGCCTCGGGGATCGAGAGGCCCACGGGCGGCGTGATCACGCTGGGTGGCCATGACATCGCGGAGCGCGAGCCGCATGATGTGCGCACCAAGATCGCCTATGTGCCGCAGGAGCCGTATCTCTTCTCAGGCACGGTGCGGGAAAACCTGTCTCTGAACGTCGAGGAGGAGGACGCGGTGAGCGACGCGGTGATCATCGATGCGCTGCGCGTGGCGGCGGCGGATACGATGGTCCAGCGCCTGCCGATGGGGCTGGACACGCAGGTGGGCGAGCGCGGGGCGGCCCTGTCGGGCGGGCAGCGCCAGCGGATCGCCATGGCGCGCTCGCTCCTGAACAGCCCGCGGGTGCTGATCCTCGATGAGCCGACGAGTGCGCTCGACGGGGCGGCGCAGACCCAGATGGTCACGGAGATCGAACGGCTGAAGGAGACGATGACGGTCATCGTGATCACCCACCGCCCGGATGTCTTTGCAGCACCCGATCAGGTCGTCGATTTCGAGGCGCTGACATGAGGCGCGGGGCCGGCGGTCTGGGGGTCGGGTCGCCGACGCTGCACGCGACCGTGCTGTTCACGCTCTCAGTCTTTGTGGCGATTCTGGTGATGTCCTATGTGCTGAAGGTTGAGATCGTGGCCAAGGGCACGGGCAAGGTGGTGCCGCTGGGGCGCGTGCAGGTGGTGCAGCCGGAGTTTGCCGGGCAGCTGCGCGCCATTCACGTGCGCGACGGGATACGGGTGCAGAAGGGCGACGTGGTGATCGAGCTGGACCCGACCAAGGCGCAGTCGGAGCTGAACACGCTGCAGGCCGAGCGGAAGCGGCTCGAGATCGAGCGGCTGCGGATCGAGACGGTGCTTGCCGCGCTGCCGGCGCGCGATCACCTGGAGGATGCGGCGATCGCAGCGCATGTAGCGCGGTTTCAGACCCATGCCCCGGAGGCGCAGTCGAGCTTCTTTCGGGAGCAGAGTGATCTGTTGCGGGCCGAGCTGGTGGAGCTGCGGGACGCGCTGGCGCAGGTCGAGACGCGCCTTGAGGCCAACGCCAAGTCGAAGGCGGTGACCCGCGCCGGGATCGGGCGGATCGACGCGGCGCTGGAGACCCAGGAAGAGCGGCTGGAGACGGTGCAGAGCCTTCTGGAGAAGGGCACCGCGAGCCGCGCGAACTATCTCGATGTGTTGGACGGGTTCAACCGGCTGGAGAGCGAGCGCGAGGTGTTCTTCCGCGAACTTGATCAGAAGACGGCGCTCGATGCCTCCTATCTGGCGGAGCGCGCCGGCATCGTCTCGGCCTTGCGCAGCCGGTTGCAGACGCGGCGGGCCGAGCTCGAGGCGCGCAGCGCGGCGCTCTCCGAAGAGCTGGTGATCAGCCAGCGGCAGTTGGCCAACACCCGGCTGATCGCGCCGGCGACGGGGGTGATCGACCAGCTGTCGGTCTTCACCATCGGGGGCATCGTGGAGGCTGGTCAGGAGCTTCTGCGCATCGTTCCCGAAGATCGGGCCTTTGAGGTGGAGGCGATCTTTCCCAATATCGACGTGGGCTTTCTGGAGGTCGGGCAGGCGGCCAATATCAAGCTCGATGCCTACCCGTCGGAGCGGTTCGGCGCGCTGAAGGGGTGGGTGTCCAACGTGTCGGCGGATTCGATCGAGGTGGGCGAGGGTGCCTTTGGCTTCGTGGTGCGCATCAAGCCCGAAAGTGCCACGCTGGAGACTGCAGGTGCGAGCCATGCGGTGCAGCCAGGGATGACGGCGGTGGTGGATGTGATCACCGGAGACAGGCGGCTGATCAGCTATTTCTTTGCGCCGGTTGTGAAGGTCGTCGAGGAGAGTCTGGGGGAGCGATAGCGGCGCGGGGCGATCCGCGCGCACCGCCTGTCGGGCGCTCGTCGCGGCTCTAGGAGGAGATCTCCCAGGCCCAGCAGCGGGGATCGGCGTAGGCGCCCAGTTTTGGCGCGCGGGTTTCGGCTGCCGCGAGCAGCGCGTCGAAGTCCGATGTCAGATGCGCGCGCATCTGGGCCATCTTGTGCAGGCCGGAGGTCGACGGGCCGAGCAGCAGTTCCAGCAGGACGATGTCGACCGTGCAAAATCCGATGGGGTTGTTGTGAAACCACTGCGCGTAGTCGGTGTTGCGCAGGTCCTCGCCCAGCAGGGAGATGATTTCGCGGCTGTCCACGTCGGAGGCGCGCAGGATGGACTGCAGCAGTTCTTCGGAGAGGATGGAGCGGGCGACATCGCCGGGCATGTCCGCCACGGAGGTGGCGAAAACGAATTCCCGGTGGCCGGGGCCGGGCAGGCTGACCGAGAGGCCAAGCGCCCAGTCCGGGAACATGGCGTCGGGGTTCGGAGGGGTGCTGCCCACGATGCCGGCGACCAGATCCAGCAGATCGGCCTGGGCAGGCCGTGCGCCCTGCAACACGTAGAACGTGGTCTTGTCCGCGGGACAATCGGCCAGATCGTCGACCTCGATCTGCCGCCAGTCGAGGCCGAAGGCCTCGGAGAGGTCAGAGATCAGCATGCTGGCCGGCACCCCGGCGGCGGTGTCCTGCTGGATGCAGAAGGTCTCAGTTCCGGTGCGGACGCGCAGGATCGGATCGCTGATCTGCTCGGTCACTTTCGAGGCGAAGGCCCCGTCGAAGATCCGCTCTGCCTGACTGGAGATGTCATCGCGGGCCAGAAGCGTGCTGGCCAGGGCTGCGAGGCCGCCACAGAGAAGGGCGGCGAGGGTCATGATTTTGAGATGGGATGCCCGCATCGGCGCGCCTCGTTCCTGGGGGTGGGAGGGGCGTTGCACGCCCCTGCCCGTGACGGTCGATCAGTAGTGCGTGTCGTAGGCGCCCTGGTGGCAGCCGGTACAGCCGCCGATGCTGCCTGTGGGGCTGTCGGGCCAACCGTTGGCCGCACGGTTCACCTCCTGTGCGGCATGGGCGCGCGTGTCCATTTCCGACCACGCATTTTCGTTGCCGAGCGCATTGTCCAGCGCCTGTTGTGTGGCGGAGTTGTCGCGGTCCATCTTCTGCGTGATGGCGTCGGGGCCGTCACTGCCGCCGCCGCTGCTGCCACCGCCGCCACAGAAGCTGACCGGTGCGTCGAGACCATCGAGATCAAACATAGTTCATTTCCTATTCTTCGGGCGGTCCGTCATATATACACCACCCATTGCTGTTTGCCGGACGCGTTGTCCGGCGGCTCAATCGGCGGGTGGGGAGGCACCCCCGCCCGCCAACTCTCCGGCCTCAGGGGCCGAACTCTCTCACCCGAATGACGGCCGCGGGCAGGGGTATGCTTTTTTGACGGACAGCGGCGGGGATCATGCGGCGCAGGCCTCCAGGCCCAGCGCGTGGACGTCTCGGTTGAGCTGGCGCCCGCCCTCGGCGCCGGCGCGGTAGAGCGCACAGAGGACCTTTGGCGTGCCCTGCGCCATCAGATCGGCGGCGCGCCGGCGGGCGAGCGGATAGTTCCAGTCATATCGGTAGGGCGTGCGGGCGCCTTGCAGCGCGTGCTGGAGCCGGAGCCTGTCGGCACCGAAATACACGGCGGTGTCCGCGGCGTGGGCTGCGCTCAAGTCGGAGCGTCCGGCGCTGCAGTGCCGGATCAGAGCCAGCTCGGCCAGAAAGGCGCAGCATTCCCGGGCGATGGGCGGCATTTGTCCCGTCCTGAGCGGCGCGCTCGCCACGATCTGCAGGGCATGGCCGAATTCATGCGCCATGACCAGCAGATCCCGCGGGCGGTCCCGGTAGTGCAGGCTGACGAAGGGCAACCTGTCATGGCCGAGATTGTAGGTGAAGGCTTTGGGATGCTTGTCCGCGCGAGGCTGCACGCATTTTGGGGTTTGCGCCTCGGTGCGGTTGACCTCCTCCGCGAGGCCGGGAAAGGCCCTGCGCATCGCATGGGCGCAGAGTGCCCAGGCGGCCTCGGCTGACAGGCCGTTGTGGCGGTGTCCGGGCCCTGTTTGCGGGACGGGGGGTGGCGCAATCCGGGCGAGGTGCCGAAGCACCGTGCTGCGGGTCAGGTCGTTCAGGGTGAGCCAGTCGGACGGGCCTGGTTCGGGGCGAGAGGGCGCTTCTCTGACCCGCGGCGGCGCTGTCGCCTCACCAAGCAATATCTGCAAACCCAATGGCCACACGTCATAAAATCCTGATACCCGCACTGTGCCCAGACGCTACGGGCTGCCCTCTTTTAGTCAACGGATCTTGATCGCGCCCGATTTGGCCCGCGGATTAGCGCCAGTCGGGTGATGTTCTCTGCCGGTCTGCGTCCCGCGGTTTGGAACGTGTCTTTGGGGCGGCGGGTTTTCGCCTTGGATTCGCAGTGATTGTGCAGCCGGTCGCCGAAACGCGCGCGGGCGCTGCGCAGGATGGACAGCGGCGCGGCGTTTTTGCTGACCTGGCGCGCAGATGGAGCCTGTGGCCGGGGCGCGTGTCCCGGCTCGGGGCCGTTGCCTTTTCGCAGGAGCCTGTGGTGCAGAAGACCTCCGAAATCGGCTTTCGTGCCAGCCAGGAGCACGACGTGGATGTCGTGCTCGGCAACCTTGCGGCGCGGACGCTGCGGGAGATGGACCGCTACCTGCGGCATCATCCGCCGGGCGCCCGGATCGGATTTCTGCGCGAGCACGTCAGCGCGTCGATTGTCGCGGCGCGGTCGGATACGTTTCTGCTGGGGGATGCGCCGGTGGGGATCGTGACCCATACGCCGGAGCGGGATTACCATTACACCACGGCACTGCCCACGGAGCGGTGTTTCCAGCGGGATTTCCTGCGCATCTCCCGCCGCTATAACCGGGATCTGGCGGCCAGGTTGGGCACGGCGCTGCGCGCTTACAGCCGTTCCGATCATGCGAAGGTGGCCGCGTGGTTTGCACTCATGGGCTTCCGGTTCGCCGGGTGGGACGGCGACGCGCGGGTGTTCATCTACGATGCGGTGGGGGCGGCCTAGGTTATCCGGCGGCGTCGAGATGCTGGCGCAGGAGCGGGACAAAGGCGTCGGGGTTTTCGAGATGCACGGCATGGGCGCAGCGCGGGACGACGGCGAGATGCGTGGTCGGAATGCGCTGCCACAGGGTTTCGATCTGGCGCCAGGGGTAGGTGCGATCCTGATCGCCCCAGATGATCAGCGTGTCCTGCTGCAGCTTTGGAAGTGCGGCCTCGCCCGACCAATGCTGCATGGCGTCGAGCCCCGCGTCGATGGCATCGGGGGCGGCGCTCTCGGCGATGGCGGCGCAGCCTTCGTAGGCGGGACAGGCCGTCCCCTCCCGGAACCAGGTCGCGGCGATGCGTCGGGCGGTCGCGCGCGCTCCGTCAGCCCGGGCGCGTGCCTTGCTTTCTGCGATGGTCTCGAACCGACCGGGCAGCACGCCAATGGCGCCGGTGGCGTAGAGCACCAGCTGCCGGACCCGAGTGGGTGCCCGGTGGGCCACCTCCTGTACGATCATTCCACCCATCGAATGGCCGAGAAGGTGAAACGCCTCGACGCCGCGGGCCTGCAGATCGGCGAGCACCCACTCCGCGAAGCCCACGATCGAGGCGATGGGCGGCAGGTGGGCGTTGGCGCCGAAGCCCGGCAGGTCGAGCGCGATGATCGGGCGCGTGCCCGAGAGCGCTGCGATCTCTGCCTCCCATTGCGCGCTGCCGCCCATGAACCCATGGACCAGCACCAGCGGTGTCACTTGCGCTGGCCCTGCACGATGCGGTCGAGGATCATGGCGCAGAAGAGGATCGCGAAGCCTGCGAGGATGCCCTGGCCCACATTGGCGTATTGCAGCGCTTCGAGCACGTCTTCCCCAAGACCCTTGGCGCCGATCAGCGAGGCCACCACGACCATGGCCAGCGAGAGCATGATGGTCTGGTTGATCCCGGCGCGGATCGACGGGCTGGCGAGCGGCAGATCGACCCGGGTGAGCAGGTACCACTTGTTGGCCCCGAAGGAGATCGCCGCCTCGCGCACGCTTTCCGGCACGCCACGCAGGCCCAGCACGGTCAGGCGCACCACAGGGGTGCCGCCGAAGATCATGGTGGTCACGACCGCCGCGGGTTTGCCGGTGCCGAAGAAGGCGATCACCGGGATCATGAAGACGAAGGCGGGCATGGTCTGCATGAAGTCCATGATCGGCTGGATCGCGGCGTAGAATCGCGGCCGTCGCGCGGCAAACATGCCCAGCGGAATGCCGATGAGGATCGACAGGCAGGCCGCGGTGCCGAGCAGCGCGAGCGTGGTCATCGCCTTTTCCCAGAAGCCGAGCAGGCCCATGTAGGCCAGAAACGCGCTGGAATAGATCGCCATCCGCACACCGGCGGTGAGCCAGGTCAGCAGGATGATCAGAGCGGCGATCACGATCCAGGGTGTGCTGACGAAAACGATCTCGAGCGCGTCGAGCACGAGGCGGATCACCAGCGTGATGCCGTCGAAGAGGGCCTCGCCGTTCAGGACGGCCCAGTTGAAGAAGTTCTCGACCCAGTCGATGCTGGTCAGGCGGATGCCGGGATCGGTCGGGAAATTGCTGAGCAGATCGAAGCGGCCCGGCAAGCTGTAGTGCAGCATCGCCGCCAGGACGATGAGCCCCATGAAGACCGCGCTGAACACGATCTGCGACATGGGCATGCCGGAGCGGATCGAGCGGTCGGACAGCCAGTCGGAAAACCGCGCCTCCAGCACCCAGTTGGCCACGGTGGCCTGGGCGGCTTTGGCCAGCAGCAGGATGGCGAGGCCAATGAAGGCGATCCAGGGGCCCTGGGCGGCCAGGGCTGCGGCTTCGTCGCGGATGCCGCCGATGTTGGCCTCGAGCCCTTCCACGGCGCGGCGGAAGGCATCGACCCGGTCGGAGCCGCTCTCGATGGCCGCGGCCAGTTGCTGGCGCCGCAGCTCCAGCGTGCCTTCGATGGAGGCAATCCGCTCCATGGCGTCGGCGGCCAGATCACCGAAGAGGCCGCGGGCGATCTGCACCAGCGCCAGCGCCTCGAGGATCAGGAACGGCAGCGCCCAGGACCACAGGCCGCGCGCGCCGAACCAGATGGGGCCAAACAGCCCGGCCATGAGGTTGAACGTCGGTGTGAAGCGGGCGGAGGCGCCGATCTTGTCGAATTTGCGGATGTAGTACTCCGGACTGGTGCGCACGAAGGTGCGGATGTTGTCGTGCCGCTCCTTGGCGTAGGCGATGGCGGCGGCGCTTTCGGGATCATCGAGCGGGTTTACGGTGTCGTCCTTCATGATACCTCCGTGCCTTCAATGACGGTGCGCAACAGGTCTTCGCGGGTGATGACGCCGACGTCGCTGCCCTGGTCCTGCACGAGGATCGGGTTGGCGTCGTCGATGGCGAGGTTGATCAGGTTGCTGAGGGTTTCATCGCCGTCGACGCGTGGTGCGCTGGCGGGCACCGGGCCGTGGTTTCCCACATAGGCGTCGACAGGCTGCATGACCGCATGCGCGTGCACGACCTTGAGCCGGGAGATGCCGGCCACGAAGTCGGCGACGTAGTCATCGGCGGGGTGCATCACGATGTCCTCGGCGGTGCCGATCTGCACGACCTTGCCGTCGCGCATGATCGCGATGCGGTCGCCGATGCGGACCGCCTCATCGAGGTCGTGTGTGATGAAGATCGTGGTTTTCTTGAGGATCTTGGAGAGCCGGATGAATTCCTCCTGCAACTGCCGGCGGATCAGCGGGTCGAGCGCGGAGAAAGGCTCGTCCATCAGCAGCACATCGGGGTTGGCGGCGAGCGCGCGGGCGAGGCCGACCCGCTGTTGCATGCCGCCTGAAAGCTCATGGGCGAACTTGGAACCCCAGGCGCCAAGCTCGACGATGTCGAGGATGGCGGCGGCCTGGCGCATGCGTTCGTTCTTGGCCACCTGGCGGATTTCGAGCGGCATGGCCACGTTGTCCAGCACCGACCGGTGCGGCATGAGCGCGAAGTTCTGGAAGACCATGCCGATCTTGCGGTTGCGGAAGGTCTGCAGCTCTTGCGGCCCGAGCGCCATGACGTCGGTGCCTTCGATTTCGATCTTGCCGGCGGTGGGTTCGAGCAGCCGGTTGAAGTGGCGCACGAGGGTGGATTTGCCACTGCCCGAGAGGCCCATGACGCAGAAGATTTCGCCGCGATTGACCGAGAGGCTGACATCGGCGACGCCGACGACGGAATTGAACTCGGCCAGCACCTCCGCCTTGGTCAGCCCGCGGTCCCGGATGGCCTGCAGGGCCTGCTCCGGTTTGGCGCCGAAGATCTTCCAGACGTTGGAGATTTCAATGACGCAATCGTGGTTGTCCTTCATGGCGCCCCCCGGCTTTGGACGCATCGGCACCGCATCGCCGTGCCGATGCTGACAAACGCGTGCCGGGATCAGAGCCCCAGCATCGTATCCACGCGATCCGAGTTCGCCTCGACCCATTCCTTGGCGGCCTCGGCCGGTTCGCGACCCTGCGCGCTGATTTCGAACGCGAGGCCGCTGACGTCATCGGCGGTCAGGGAGAAGTTCGCGAAGAACTCGGCGATGGCGGGCGACCGGTCTGCAAGCGAGTTCGACCAGGCGATCTGGACCTGCTTGAGGTCGTCCTTCGTGGCCACCATGGACTTGTCATACCAGTCGGCGTCGTCGGAGGGCTGCACCATCACGTATTTCTCGGGGTCGAAGGCCGGTTCTGTCAGCATGACCACGTCGAACATGTACCAGACGGCATGCGGCTCATAGCAGTAGAAGGCGTAGCCCTCGCCCTTGGCGATGCTGTCCTTGATCCGCGCCGTTTTCACCGCTTCTTCCGCGCGGATGGGCTCGACGAAGTCGAGCAGGCCATAGTCGCGCACCTTGACTTCGTTCACATTGGCGGAGGCCCAGCCGGGGGCGCCGATCCACATCTCTCCAAGGCCGTTGCCGTCACTGTCCATCAGAGCGGCGACGTCGGGGCGGCCCAGATCTGTGATGTCGGTGATGTCATTGGCTTCGGCGAAGTCCTTGGAGACACAGAAGCCCTGGTTGCCCTCATAGGGGTTCGACGACAAGGTGACGGTGCCTGCACCATCCACATATTCCTTGGTGAAGCTTTCCTGGTTCGGCAGCCACACATCCGGATGCACGTCGATGTCGCCCTCGCCCTGGTCCATGGCCTGGAAGATCGTGGCGTTGTTGCCGGGCACGTATTCGACGCTGCCGCCGATCCGCGAGGTGACGATTTCACCCAGAACATAGGCAATGGCCTGCGCCCCGGTCCAGGTCGGCACGCCGATCTTGACCTCTTCCGCCAGGACCGGGGCACCGATGCCACTGACCAGCGCAGCCGCCATCAAGCTTGTTTTCAATTTCATTGGTTGATCTCCTTGTTGGTCGTTTTTTTACTGTTTATGAGGTGTATCCGGGCAGTCCGAAAGTCTCTGGATAGCCAAAAAGCGCAGCACTTCCGCCGGTGTGCAGAAAAACGACGTTTTGCATGCCGTCAAAATAGCCTTTCTGGATCAGATCAATCAGCCCATCGAGGCCCTTGCCGGAATAGACCGGATCGAAGAGCAGGCCTTCGGTCTGCGCCAGAAGCTTGAGTGCTGCGATCATGCCATCGGTGGGCAGGCCATAGCCGGCCCCGACGTAATCGCAGTTGGCGCGCACGGCGCTGCGGTCGATGCTGCCCGGCAGGCCGAGGTGATCGGCGGTGCGCTGTGCCAGATCGTGCACCATGCTCTCCTGCTTGTCCTGCGGTGCCCGCACGCCGATGCCGAGCAGGTGGACATCACTCTGGATCGCGGCCAGACCGGCCACCAGACCGGCCTGGGTGCCGGAGCTGCCGGTGGCATGCACGAAGGCGTCGATCTTCAGGCCCATGGCATCGGCCTGTTCGGACAGCTCGCGCGCGCAGTTGACATAGCCGAGGGCACCAATGGGGTTGGAGCCGCCGCCGGGGATGATGTAGGGGCGCTTGCCCTGCTGGTGCAGCGTCTCGGCCAGGTTTGCCATTTCGGCATTCATGTCGGTGCCGCCGCCGCGCTTGGACACCGTGGCGCCGTGCAGCCGGTCGAGCAGGACGTTGCCGTTGAGGACGTAATTCTCGTCGTTCGAGCCGGTCCGGTCTTCGAGCAGGATATGGCAGGCCATCCCCAGTTTGGCCGCTGCCGCAGCGGTCTGGCGCGCGTGGTTCGACTGTGTGGCGCCCTGGGTGATGATCGTGTCGGCGCCCTGCTGCCGGGCGTCGGCCATCAGAAATTCCAGCTTCCGGGTCTTGTTGCCACCCGAGGAGAGGCCCGTGCAGTCGTCCCGTTTCACCCAGAGGCGCGGGCCACCGAGCTTTTCGCTCAGCCGATCCATCGGCTCCAGCGGTGTCGGCAGATGCCCGAGGGCCACCCGCGGAAACTTGGCCAGGCGGATGGCAAGATCCTTGCACCGGCTGGCGCTCAGGTCGGCAGAGCTCTCTGCGTCGTGTTCTGTCATCTGATCCGTTATCGTCACGGCACGTCTCCCAAGCATAGCGCGACTCAAAGTTTTGTCTGGAGCCAGCCAAAAAACCAGTGCTTTTTCCTATGGCTGCTCATACATTTTCTTTGGGTGAAGAGAGGTCTCACATGCAGTTGCAATGGTTGAACGATGTTCTTGTCCTGCTGGAAGAGGGCAATATGAGCCGGGCCGCGGCGCGCCGAAACATCACGCAGCCTGCGTTTTCCCGGCGAATCCGGGGGTTTGAGGATTGGTTGGGCGTGACGATCCTGGACCGGCGCACCAACCGGGTCGAGATCAGCGAGGCGCTGTCCTCCAACGAGGACGAGATCCGCGCGCTGATCAGGCGGCTGGGCGAGCTGCGCACAAAAATTGCGCAGTTCGCGCCGACGCGGACGACGGTCGAGATCGCCGCGCAGCACGCGCCCATTTTCTCAACCTTCCCGGATATGGCGCTGCGCGCGCGGCGGGCCTTTCCCGGGCTGCAGTTTCGCATACGAGCCGGCAATCTGAACGATTGCGTGTCTATGTTCCTGCGGGGCGATACCGGCATGCTGCTCTGCTATGAGGCGGAGCGTGTGGGGCCGCTTGCCTTTGGTCCGGACGTCCGGCGCGGCCGCTGGGGGACGGACTATCTCATCCCGGTGATCGGCGGCGCGCTGCGCTATACGGTGCGGGACACCGGAGACATCCCCGCCGATACACCCGCGATCGTCTATCCGGAGGACAGCTATTTCGGGCAGGTGCTCAGCAGGAATGAACGGGCTTTCGGCACCTCCGGGTTCAGTGCCAATCCGTTCAGCGTCACGGCCTTCTCGAGCGGGTTGCGGGAACTGGCACTCAAGGGGCTGGGCGTCGGGTGGTTGCCGTTCAGCATGGCGCATCGGGAGATCGAGAGCGGGGCGCTGATTTCGCTGGCCCATCGCTATGGGCAAGAGCCGCTGGAGGTGGCGATCTATGCCGACAGGCGGGCGGAGATGACGCAGACGCTGATGACGCTTTGGGCTGCTGAGGGCGGCGGGCAGCCGGGCTAGGGTTCTGCATGATGGGGGCAGGCCACGAGATGGTCCTGCCCGAGGTCTGTCAGGGGCGGCGACGCCTCGGCGCAGTCCGGCTGTGCGATGGGGCAGCGTGTGCGGAAGACGCAACCCGAGGGCGGGGCCATCGGCGAGGGCAATTCGCCCTGGAGGACCGGGCGGGGCCGGGCGCGTTCGGCCTTGGGCGACGGGATCGGGACCGAGGCGATCAGGGCGCGTGTGTAGGGGTGGCGCGGGTTCGTGATCAGCTCTGCCGCCCCCGCTGTCTCGACGATGCGGCCCAGGTACATCACGGCAATGCGATGGGAGATGTGGCGCACCACGCTGAGATCGTGGGCGATGAACATGAGCGCCAGACCCATCTCGCGCTGCAGATCCTGCAGCAGGTTCACCACCTGGGCCTGGACCGAGACATCGAGCGCGCTGACCGGCTCGTCGCAGACCACAAGCTCAGGCTCGGTGATCAGGGCGCGGGCAATGCCGATGCGCTGGCACTGGCCGCCCGAGAATTCGTGCGGGTAGCGGTTGACCAGCGCGGGCAGCAGGCCCACCCGCTCCATCATGGCGCCCACCTTCGTGCGGACCTGCGCCTTGGAGAGGTCTGGCATATGTGTCAGCAGCGGTTCGGCCACGATCTGGCCCACGGTCATGCGCGGGTTGAGTGCGTCGAGCGGGTCCTGGAAGACCATCTGCACGTGCCGTCCGTGGGCGCGTCTCTCGGAGGCGTCCATCTGGGCGATGTCCGCGCCCCGCCAGAGCACGCGGCCCGCGCTTACGGGGACGGTGCCGACGATGGCGCGTGCCAGCGTCGATTTGCCCGAGCCGCTTTCGCCCACGAGCCCGAGCGTCCGGCCGGGCTCCAGCAGGATCGACGCTTGTTTGACCGCCTGCAACTTGTGCGGTTCGGTCCAGGGCCAGCTGCCGCGGTGGGCCACATCAAAGGTGACGCTGAGGTCCTGCACCTGCAGCAGCGGGCCGCTCATGTGATGGCCTCGCGGGCGGCGTGGCAGGCGCGGAGCCGGCCTGACCCGAACCCTTCCAGCGGGGGCATCAGGCTGCTGCAGGGATCGTGGCTGGCCGGGCAGCGCGGGCTGAAGGGGCAGCCGGAGGGCAGGGCGGTCAGGTCCGGCGGATCCCCTGGGATGGTGCGCAGTGTCTCCTGCGGGACATCGAGGCGCGGGACGGCGTTCAGCAGACCCCGGGTGTAGGGGTGTGAGGGGGCCTCGAACAGATCATCGGTGGGGCCGGTTTCCATCACACGACCGCCGTACATCACCAGCGTTCTGCGGCACGACCCGGCGACGATGGCCAGGTCGTGGGTGATGAGGATCAGTGCGGTGCCGAAGTCGCGTTGGATATCGGCCATCAACTGCATGATCTGGTTCTGCACCGTGACGTCGAGGGCCGTGGTCGGCTCGTCCGCGATCAGCAACCTGGGGCGGCACAGCAGCGCCATGGCGATCATGATGCGCTGCCGCATGCCACCCGAGAACTCATGGGGGTACATGCCGAGCCGCGCCTGTGCATCGGGGATCCGCACCGCGTCCAGCATCCGTGCGCTTTCGGTCAGCGCGTCCCGCCGTGACGCACCCTTGTGCAGCATCAGCACCTCGGTCATCTGCTCGCCCACGCGCAGGTAGGGATTGAGCGAGGTCATCGGATCCTGGAAGATCATGGCGATTTCATTGGCGCGGATCGCGTTGAGTTTGTCCTCGGGCAGGTTCAGGATGTCCTGCCCGTCGAACCGGACCGAGCCCCCGGCGCGCCCGTTCCTCGCCAGAAGGCCCAGCGTGGCGAAGGCCAGTTGTGTCTTGCCCGAACCGCTCTCGCCCACGATGGCGAGGCTGTCGCCTGCGTCGAGTGCGAGCGTCATGCCATTCACGGCCTTCACCACCCCGTCGGGGGTGTCGAAGCTGACCGTGAGGTCGGTGATCTCCAACAACGCCATGGTTCAGCGGTCCTTCGGGTCGAGCGCGTCGCGCAGCCCGTCGCCCACGAAGAAGAAGCCGAAGAGCGTGATGACGAAGAAAAACAGCGGCCAGGTCAGCATCCAGAGCGTGCCGTTGGTCATCTCCGCCGCCCCGTCGTTGATCAGCGCCCCCCAGCTGGTCAGCGGTTCCTGCACGCCGAGGCCCAGAAAGCTGATGAAGCTTTCGTAGATGATCATCGAAGGTACCAGCAGCGTGGCATAGACGATCACCACGCCCAGCAGGTTGGGGATGATGTGGCGCAGGATGATGGTGAAGGGCCGCACTCCCGTGGCGCGCGCGGCCTCGATATAGGCCTTGCCCTTGAGCGTCAGCGTCTGGCCGCGGGCGATACGCGCCATGTCGAGCCAGCTGATGAGGCCAATGCCCACGAAGAGCATGAAGAGCGAGCGGCCGAAGACCACCAAGAGCAGGATCAGCACGAACATGTAGGGAATGGACATCAGCACATCGACGATGCGCATCATCACATTGTCGATGCGCCCGCCGAAATAGCCCGCCACCGCGCCATAGAGCGTCCCGACAATGACCGAGATCAGCGCGCCGACGATGCCCACCAGCAGCGAGATCTGCGTGCCCTGCACCGTGCGGGCAAAAAGGTCGCGCCCCAGCGCGTCGGTGCCGAACCAGTGGCCTGTCTCGAGCGACGGGCGCCCGCCTTCCGCCACGTTGCCAAGCACGTTCCAGTCGATGTCCTCGTTGTTCCAGGGCGCGATGAAGGGACCGATCACAGCAAAAGCGGCGACCGCGATCAGCACGATCAGCCCGGCCACGGCGGCGCGGTTGCGGAAGAACCGCGCGCGCGCGTCGGCCCAGAGCGAGCGGCCCTTGATCGGAGCGCTGCCGGCCAGATCGTCGGCCACGGATTTGGTTGCGAACATGGGCCTAATACCTGATTTTCGGGTCGATCCATGCGTAGAGCACGTCGACCAGCAGGTTGAAGAAAATGGTGAGCGCGCCGAGCAGGATGGTGATGCCCATCATCACGCCGTAGTCGCGGTTGAGCGCGGAGGCGACAAAGAACTGCCCGATGCCACCGGTGGAGAAATAGATGTCGATCACGACCGAGCCGGTGATCATGCCCACGAAGGCGGGCCCCAGGTAGGAGATCACCGGGAGCAGCGCCGGTTTCAGCGCGTGGCGCAGGATCACCCTTCGTGCGGACAGGCCCTTGGCGCGGGCGGTGCGGATATAGTTGGAGGTCAGAACCTCGAGCATCGAGGCACGCGCGATCCGCGCAATGGACGCCATGTAGCTGGTGGAGAGCGCGATCACCGGCAGGATCACGAATTGCCACTGCCCGCCCTGCCAGCCACCGCCCGGCAGCCAGCCGAGCCACAGCGTGAAGGTCAGAACGAGGATCGGCGCCAGCACGAAATTCGGCAGCACCTGCGCGCCGATTGAGATGCCAACAGCCAGGTAGTCCAGCCAGGTGTTGTGACGGACAGCAGCCAGGATGCCGAGCGCGCCGCCCACGATGACCGCGACGAGAAAGCTCCAGAAGCCGTAGGTGAGCGTCACCGGAAAGCCCTGGGCGATCAGGCTGTTCACGTCCTGATCGCGGTAGATGAAGGAGGGGCCGAAGTCGAACTCGGTCACCAGCGCCACGATGTACCGCCAGATCTGCATATGGAAGGGCTGGTCGAGCCCGTATTGCGCCTGAAGGTTGGCCAGCACCGCAGGCGGCACGCCGCGTTCGCTGGCAAAGGGGCTGCCGGGGGCGGCATACATGAGCACAAAGGTGAAGACGATCAGGATCAGCAGAACCGGGATCGCGACCAGCAGGCGCTTGAGGATATAGACGGACATGAGACCAGCGTCGCGGCGGAGCGGGCGCTGTCACCCGCTCCGCTGCGTCTTAATCGGCTGCGACGCGGTAGATGTCGCGCACGTACCAGTTGTTCTCGACGTTCTCGGTCGGCCAGTTTCGGATGGTCGGATCCAGCACGAAATTCTGGGTGTAGTGATAGATCGGCAGGATCGCCATGTCCTCGGCCAGGATCTGTTCGACCTGGCTGTAGGTGGGTTGCGGGTCGGACATGGTCACGCTCTCGGCCATCAGCCGGTCGACCTCTGGATTCGAGTATTTGCCATCGTTGTTGGCGTTCCGGGTGGTGAGCAGATCGAGGAAGGTCGAGGCCTCGTTATAGTCACCGCACCAGGCGGACCGAGCGATATCGAAGTTCTGGTTGCCCCGGATTTCCAGATAAGATTGCCATTCGAAGTTGCTGAGCTTGGTGGTCACCCCCAGGGGTCGCCACATCTGGCTGATCACCGTGGCGATCTGTTTGTGATTTTCAGAGGTGTTGTAGATCAGGTCGAGCTCAATGGGATTGTCGGGCCCGTAGCCCGCCTCTTGCATCAGCGCCATGGCTTTCTCCATGCGCTCTTCCTGGCTCCAGAGGGAATACTCGATCTCCGGCAGCTCAAAATCAGCCGTGGCCCAGTGGGTGAAGCTGTAGGCCGGGGCCTGACCGGCCTTCAGCACCTGATCGGTGATCACATCTCGGTTGATCATGTAGCTGAGTGCCGTGCGCACGCGCGCATCCTGCAGCGCCTCATGGCCGCTCTCGGACTGGTTCACGGTGTAGTAGTAGGAGCAGAGCCGCGGCACGGAATGCGCCACATCGGGCATTTCCGCCTCCAGCCGTGGATAGCTGCCCGCGGGCAGGTCGTCCATCATGTCAAATTCGCCAGCCTGAAAGCGGGTCAGCGCCTGATTGGCGTCGTTGATCACATAGCCGGTGATCTCGGTGATGATCACATCTTCGGCGCCCCAATACTCCGGGTTCTGGCCCAGGCGGATAAACTCATTCACCGCCATGTCCTCCAGCACATAGGCGCCGTTGGAAACGATGTTGTCCGGGTTGGTCCAGGCGGCGCTATGCGCCTCAATCGTGGGCTGATGCGTGGGCATAAAGGTGTAATGCACCGTCATCTGCGGAAAATAGGGCAGGGGCTGCGCCAGCGTCACCTCCAGCGTGCGCTCGTCGACCGCCCGCACGCCAAGCTCGGAGGGCTCCGCCTCACCCGCGATGACCGCTGCGGCATTGGTGATCTGGCTGAGCTCTACATACCAGGCGTATTCCGATGCCGTGCCCGGATCCGCTGCCCGCTGCCAGGCAAAGACGAAATCCTGCGCCGTGACCGGATCGCCGTTGGACCACCGCGCGTCCTCGCGCAGCGTGAAGGTCCAGGTCTGGTTGTCCTCGGAGGACCACGCCTCGGCCACGCCCTCCCGCAGGGTGCCATCGGCGTTCTGTGTCAGAAGCCCTTCGAAGAGTTGCCGGGCCAGGTGGCCGCCGACGGTCTCTTCGATCAATTGCGGGTCGATCGAGGGGAACTGGTCCAGCATGCGGTATTGAAAGGTCTGGTCAGCGGCGAGCGGCTCGCCCGTCACGGGGTGCGTGTCTTGCGCCCAGGCCGCCGGGCCGAGCGCGAGTGCCGCCAGGGCCGAACCGGCCAGAAGTCGATGCGTGATCATTGTCTTTGTCTCCCTTGTTTTTGTTTTTCGACGTCCGGCGGCTGCATCGCCGGGATCGCCATATGACTACAACGTGCGGTAGAACTGCGCGCATTGTACACCAACAACTTTGAAATCGAGCAAAAGATCGGCGACAAAATTCCTATGTTGCCGGGATTTGCAGAGATTTTCACAGTATGTGATGAGAGGATGTGCGGCCAACGTGGCGAGGGGGTTTGGGCGCCGCTGCGATTGATTTCAGGAAGGCGATTGAGATGAGATTTTTCCTAATGGCGTTCTGCGCCGCGGTTTTGAGCGGCCTGTCCGGCATGGCGAGCGCGCAGGGATCGACCTACGATTCGCTGCTGAACTTTTCGCTGATGGAGCAGAGCCGGTGTAGCGGGAGAGGCGGCAGTTGGACCGGTATGACCTGTTCGGGTGGATCCGCTGGATCGGGTGGTTTCACCCGCGAGGATCTGGAGGCGATACAGAATGCGATTGGCGCCTGGCATCAGAGCGAGATGCGCAAGGCGACCTGTCTGATGATCGTGGATGTCGAGCGCACGCCGGCGCTTATGAGCCAGGCGCTGAGCGCTCATGTGGCAGATTTCAGACCGCGCGAGATCCATATCTTTCGGGAAGTGAACAACCGGTACCATCGGGATGGGACCGGTCCGCTGGTGTTGACCCACGGCTATACGCGCATGTTGATCGGCCATTCCCTGCAGCAGCGCATTCGCCGCGGCGAGATCCCACGGACGGCGTCATGCAAGAATATCGACTATGCCGAAAAATACTTCAAGCTGGTGGCAAGCGGGGTCCAGACGGGCGGGGCGGGACAGCCCGTGCGGTATGAGTTGACCGGAGACCCCGGTCTGATCGCCGCGCTCGTGAGCCGGTGACTGGCAGCGGCGGGTCGTTTGGATGCCGGAGCTGTGCGGGTCGGGGTGTTTTCCGGCAACGCACAGGGGCCAGCGGCCGACGTTTGGTGCGACCCGCTTCAGCCACTGTACCCTGCTGGGACAGTGGCTGTTCGGCGCCTTGGCGCTCTGCGCGTCAGATCTGACCCGCCCGAACAATGGACTTTTTGTTAGGCGTGGCTTGATTGGCGACCTGCAATGGTCAGTCTCGGGGCGCGAGGGGGGACCGGCTTGGCAGGACGTCTCCTTTCAAAACGAACCGCTTTTGGTGCCGGGATCCTGGCCGATGACCTGCTCAGGCGAGCCATTCGAACACATATCCAGCCGCCAGAGACCCCGAAACCGCCAGCGCAAGATAGAGCAGAAACGGCTTCAGCTTCAGCACCGGCGCTATGGCCATCGCACCCCAGATGCTGACCACACCCCCTGAGATCAGAAACGCCATCGCAGCTCCTTGGGACATTCCGTTGTCGATCAGTGCGCGCGTCAGCGGGAGGGCGGCGTAGCCATCAATGTAGGCCGGTGCACCCACAAAAACTGCTGCGGGTATTGCCCACCACTGGTCCTTGCCGACGTAAGCGGCAAGAGACCCCGGTGTCAGGGTGGCGTTGAGTGCGTATTCCGCAGCAAAGGCTGGAATGAGGCAGATCAGGATCAGCCGCGAGGTCGCCATGAACTGGCGCCGAAACACGGCCCGGCGCCGTTCGCTCCGCCAGACCCGAGGCTGAAATGGCACGTCGTCTCCGCAGCGCTGTGTGATCAGCTTCCTGGCCAGACCGGTATCGCGCAGTGCACTGAGTGCCCAAGGGCGCCGCGAAAAAAACGCAGTCACCGCGCCGCCAAACACACCGATCCCAAAGGCGCCGAGGGTCTTCCCGAGGGCAAAGGCCCAGCCCAAGGTGGCGGCGGTTGTCGCCAGCATCGCGGGATCCGTGATCGGAGAGGACAGCCAGAACGCCATGATGGGCGCAAGCGGCACGCCCGCTGCCAGCAAGCCCACCATCATCGGCAGAACGGTTACGCCGCAGACGGGTGTAACGGCGCCGATCACCGATGCTGCCAATACAGAAGGACCGAGCCGGCCTTCGAAGGCTCCCGCGATCCGCCCGTCCGCGCCGCTGGCGACGATCCAGGCGGCCAGCACGATGCCCGGGATGACGATCGGCGCGACGGAAACAAGACCCCAGATCACGAACGCAGCCGTGCTGACTGCATGTGACGGCCAGAGCGCGGCACTTGCTCCCACCAGAACCACGATGCCCCACCAGAGCCTCGATGGTCCCGATTTTTCTGCGAGTGAACTGCTGTGGTCTGTCATAAGGGCCTCCCAGGCCTGTAGACTAGATCGGCACTGCAGCATATATGAAGCGCATAGTTCTTATATCAGCTATCGGTTTTGTGAATGGAAAATCTTGAAAGCGATCTGCTCCGCACCTTTGTGGCCGTCGCACAGGCGGGAAGTGTCACCGATGGCGCGGCGCGCATTTGCCGATCTCAATCCGCCACCAGCATTCAGATCAAGCGCCTTGAGGCTGTCTTGGGGCGGCCTGTCTTTTAACGCCACGGGCGAGGTGTGATTCTGACAGAGACGGGGCGCCGTCTGTTGCCCGTTGCGATGGATGTGACCGCGCGCCTTGACGCAACGCTTCGGAGCATCGCCAATCCTCCGGTCGAGGGAAAATTGAGCCTTGGCATTCCTGACGATCATGGCCGTGAGAAACTGGCGCAGATCGTGGCCGACTTCAGCCGCGACCAACCCGGGATCGAACTGAACGTGACCTGCAGCCTCAGCGCCGGTTTCCCCGAGGCGCTGCGGCGCGGGGCACTTGATCTGGCGATTTACGAAGTCGAGGCGGTGTCACCTTCCGAGGAGCTCCTCATCGAAGATCCGACTTGTTGGGTGTCATCAGCGGAGCGCGACTTCACAGATGTCGAACCTTTGCCTGTGGCCTTGTTTGATGAAGCCTGCTGGTGGCGGGATGCGGCGATTGCATCGCTGGAGGCGCAGGGGCGGCCGTACCGCATCGTCTATTCAAGCCAGAGTGTCCTGGGTGTGCTCGCTGCTGTTCGGGCCGGTATGGCCATCGGCCTCTTGGGGCGCTCATCCTTGGATGCAGGGCTTCTGGTCCTGACCGACGCGATGTCGTTTGGCCCGACACCGACGTCAAAGCTCGTGATGAAGAGCAAGGGCGCGGCCCGGACTGACGCCATCGACGCGATGCGGCAGACCATTCGGCGCGCATTCCATGCGGCGTAGGAAGACAGTCTGCGCATTCTGACGGATACCCACGACAAGCTGGATCTTGGCTCTGCGCGCACGGGTTCGGCACCCGCCACAATCGGGTTGGTCCGTCTGGCAACAGGGGTCGAAAAACTAGCCAGTGAGGCCACACAATTTGACGCTGGATGTGGAGCGATGGTGGAGCCTAGCGGGATCGAACCGCTGACCTCCTGCATGCCATGCAGGCGCTCTCCCAGCTGAGCTAAGGCCCCATCAGTGGATGTGACATCCGGTGCGCCGCTGAATAGGCGCAACGCGGGGCGGGATCAAGCGGAAAAACCGCCCGCCCCACGCGTTTTCGACAGATCAGCTGTCGTCGTCTTCCGAGGCGACATCCGCGATCTCTTCCAAGGGCACGTTGTCGTCATCGTCTTCGTCGTCGTCGAGCAGATCATCGCCCAGATCGACATCGACATCGTCCTCATCGTCCTCGAGCACCACATCGTCCTCTTCGGTCGAGGCCTTGGCCTTGGCCGAGGCGGCGTCTTCGGCATCCGCGGCGATCATGCGGGATTTCGACAAGTCGATCTCGACCACTTCGCCGGTGTAGGGGCTGACGATCGGATTCTTGTTCAGATCGTAGAAGCGTTTGCCTGTGGTGGGGCAAAGACGCTTCGTTCCCCATTCTTCCTTGGGCATGAAAAACCCTCTTTGTGATTGCGACTCTTCGTGTAGATGATTCCGGCGAAGTGCCATATGACGCGAGGGCTGTAAAGGGCTGCTGCGTGCAGGCCCGTATTCGGAGATCCGCCCATGTCCGAGTTGATCCTTGCCGGTGATCCCCCCATTCCGCTGGTCCTGCGGCGTTCGGGGCGTGCGCGGCGGATCTCGCTGCGCATTTCACAGCTCGATGGGCGGGTGACGCTGACACTGCCCAAGGGCATGCCGGAGCGCGAGGCGCTGGGGTTTGCCCGCGAGAAGGAGCTCTGGATTCGCAAGCACCTGGCGGCACGGGCAGCAGATGTGAGCGTAGGGCTCGGCGCGGAGTTGCCCGTGGGCGGGCAGGTGCACGAGGTTGTGCCGGGCACCGGGCGCAGGGTGGTCTTTGAGGAGGGGCGCGTGGCGGTGCCGGGCCCGCCCGAGCGTGTGGGCCGGCGGCTGGCGGGGCATCTCAAGGAGCTGGCGCGAGCGCGGCTGGCGGAGGCCTCGGACAACTACGCGGCGCGGCTGGGGCGCTCTTACAGCGCCATCACCTTGCGCGACACGCGGTCGCGTTGGGGCTCCTGCACGGCGGAGGGACGGCTGATGTATTCCTGGCGGCTGATCCTCGCGCCGCCGGAGGTGCTGGACTATGTGGCCGCCCATGAGGTGGCGCATCTGGCCGAGATGAACCATTCCGGCGCCTTCTGGACCGAGGTCACGCGTATCTATGGCGATTATGCCGGGCCGCGCAATTGGTTGCGCACCCATGGAGGCGATCTGCACCGCTACAGGTTCGACAGCGCCGCGTGACTTGACCGATCTGCATTTGTGATCACATATGCGCCCATGATCCTGAACCCGCGCCCCGTCGATGCCACCACCGCCGCGCATGACCGTGTCTATCGCGCGCTGCGCGGACGGATCATGCAGGGCGATCTGCCGCCCGGCGAGGGGCTGACGCTGCGCGGGATCGGCCGGGCGTATGACGTTTCGATGACCCCGGCGCGCGAGGCGGTGCGGCGGCTGGTGGCAGAAGGGGCGCTGACCATGTCCAGCTCGGGCCGCGTCTCGACGCCCGAGCTCAGCAACGAGCGGATCGAGGAACTGGCCGCTCTGCGCGCGCTCATCGAGGTGGAACTGGCCAGCCGGGCGTTGCCGCGGGCGCATATGGCGCTGATCGAGCGGATGCAGACCATCAACGCCAGTATCGCCGAGGCCGTCGCGCACCGCGATGCGGCCCGCTACATCCGCACCAACCTCGAATTCCATCGGACGCTCTACCTGCGTGCGCAGGCGCCTGCGATGCTCGCCATGGCCGAGACGGTCTGGTTGCAGATGGGGCCGACGATGCGTGCCCTCTACGGACGGCTGCGCAAGACAGAACCGCCGCAGTTCCACCGGCACATCATCGCGGCGCTGCGGGCGGGGGACGAGCCGGGCTTGCGCCTGGCAGTCCGGTCGGACGTGACGCAAGGTCTTCGCATGCTGGCCAGCTGAATCTTTACCATAGAACCAAAGCACCATTGAATTTTTCTACTTTATGTAGAATTTTATCGAAATTCGACCCGTCAGGCGGCATTGTTTCGTCGTCCACGTGGGTCGAGCCCACTGGGTAAAGGGGGATGCGTGTTCTAGTAAATGGTTCAGATTGAAATGAAACATCCTGTTTTTAGTGGAAAGGTCCGCGCTGCGGGCCACGATGATCTTGCGACCGTGTTGGACATGGTCGCCCAGCTTGCGGCTTATCATGGCGATGTCGCCACCGTGACCCCCGATCAATTGATGCGCTACATGGAGGGGCCCGAGCCCTGGGTGCGCCTGCTGCTGGCCGAAGAGCGCGGTCGGGCGCTGGGATATGCGGCGCTGACGCCCTGGTCACAGATGCAATTCGGTGTCCGCGGCATGGACATGCATCACCTTTTTGTTGTGCCGGAGGCGCGTGAGCGGGGTGTGGGCGGGGCGTTGATTGCAGCCAGCGAGCGCATCGCGCGGCAAGGGGGATGCCACTATTTGTCCGTGGGCACCCACCCGGACAACGCGCGGGCGCAGGAGATCTATCGCGGCATGGGCTTCGAAGAGCTCGATCCGCCGGGGCCGCGGTTCCGGATCAGGCTTGCGGCGGCGTCCTGAGATCAGGCCGCCAGTCCGATCCCCCCGATTTCGATGAATTTGGCGCGGCGGTCCGCGATCAGTGTCTGCGCATCCTTACCGTCGAGATCCTCGAGCATGCCGTCGAGCGCGCGGCCCACGGCGGCGATGGCGGCGGTGGAATCACGATGCGCGCCGCCCATAGGCTCGGCGATGATCCGGTCGATGACGCCGAGCTGCTTGAGATCCTCTGCGGTGAGCCGCAACGCCTCGGCGGCCTCGCGCATTTTCTCGGCGTCCTTCCAGAGGATCGACGCGCAGCCTTCGGGGCTGATCACCGAATAGACGGAGTGCTCGAGCATGGCCACGCGGTTGGCGGTGGCAAAGGCGACAGCACCGCCCGAGCCGCCTTCGCCGATGATCGCCGAGACCAGTGGCACGCCGATCTGCAGGCATTTTTCGGTGGCGCGCGCGATGGCCTCGGACTGGCCACGCTCTTCGGCACCCTTGCCGGGATAGGCGCCGGGTGTGTCGACGAGCGTTATCACCGGCAGCTTGAAGCGGTGCGCCAGGTCCATCAGGCGGATCGCCTTGCGGTAGCCTTCGGGGCGCGCCATGCCGAAATTGCGCTCGATCCGGGATTTGGTGTCATTGCCCTTCTCATGGCCGATCACCATCACCGGGCGGTCGTTCAGCCGTGCGAGCCCACCCATGACCGCGTGGTCATCGGCGAAGTTCCGGTCCCCTGCAAGCGGCGTGTAATCGGTAAACAGCGCGTCGATATAATCCTGACAGTGGGGCCGTTCGGGGTGCCGCGCGACCTGGCATTTGCGCCAGGGGGTCAGCGATTTGTAGAGCTCCTCGAGCATCGCCTTGGCCTTGACGTCGAGGGCGGCCGCCTCTTCGGTGACGTCCATCTCTTCATTCGCCCGGGCGAGCGCGCGCAACTCCTCCGCCTTGCCCTCGATCTCGGCCAGCGGTTTTTCGAAATCCATGTATTGGGTCATGGGAGACCTTCTGTTTGTTGTCTCCCGTTATATGACGGGCCTTGCAGGGCAATGCAACGCCGCGTCACAGGTGGGTCACGCGGGCCAAAGCACCGGGTAGAGCGAGGCGATGAGCAGCGCGGCCATGGTCCAGTTGAAGATGGCGAGCCGCCGCGGGTTGGTCAGCACGCGCGCGAGCTGCTGGCCCAGCACGGTCCAGGCGGTGATCGCGGGCAGGTTCACGGTGGCGAAGACGACCGCGACGACCGTGAAGGCGGCGAGCGTCTGGCTGGGCGCGTAGACCGAGAGCGCTGTCAAGGCCATCGCCCAGGCCTTGGATTCACCCATTGGAAGGCCGCGGCCTGCAGGAAGGTCATGGGCCGACCCTCGGCTGCCGTGCTGTCGATGGGCGCGGCGGTCGCGATCTTCCACGCGAGGTAGCTGAGGTAAAGCACCGAGAGGAGCTTCAGGATCGTATAGCTCAATAGGTAGCTGTCGAAGATCTGCGCGAGACCTGCGCCCACGAGCACGATCATCAGGCCGAACCCGATGGAGATGCCGAGCATATGCGGGATCGAGCGGGTAAAGCCGTAGTTGGCGCCGGAGGCCATGAGCATCAGGTTGTTCGGCCCCGGCGTCGCCGAGGTGACGAGGGCAAAGAGGATAAGGGCGGAGAGCAGCTCGAGTGTCATGGCGCAACAGTTGCGGAAGATATGCGGTTTGAAATTGCGTAGTGCTGCGTATCTCGGTTAGTTTTGCAACAAATGCGTGGAATAGATCAGAAATCCGATCAGATATTGCGTGAGCTGAAGCGCGATGGTCGTATCAGTAACCTCGAGTTGGCCGAGCGGGTGGGGCTCTCGCCCTCGGCCTGCCTGCGCCGGGTGCAGGAGTTGGAGCGGTCTGGCGTGATCCGGGGGTATCGCGCGGTGCTGGACCCGGTGAAGCTGGGCCTTGGGTTCACAGCTTACATCACCGTGGGGCTGAGCGATCATTCGAAGGCCTCGCAGGAGGCCTTTGAGCGGGCGATTGCGCGGTCGCCGGAGGTGGTGGAATGCCACAACATCACCGGGGCGACGGAATACCTGTTGCGCGTGGAATGCGCCGATCTGCCAAGCTACAAGCAGTTTCATACCGACAAGCTCGGGGCGCTGCCGCAGGTGAACGCGATCACCTCTTACGTGGTCATGGGCTCGCCCAAGGATGAGCGGGCGTGAGGGTTGCCACCGGTTGGGCTTGCATATTTTTTGGAACAATGAAGCGGTCAGTTGACGGCGGCTTCCGCGATGGTGGCGAAGCGGGTGTCGAGGTCTTTGGCGAGCGCGTCGAGGGCCGCACCGCCTTCGTCCAGGTAGGGCGCAAAGACGAAGCTGGGCGTCTTGTAGGACAGCGTGGCGGTGCCGTCGGGTTCTTCGGTGACATAGAAGCGGATGGGCGCTTCGATCATCGCGGCCGTTGATGTCGCGAGTACCTTTACGGCGAAGTCGTTGTTGAACACACCGACGACGCGGTTTTGCGGGATCGTGATGCCGCGCGCCTTGGCCGCACCCGTGGGGCCTGCCTGGGTCACGATACCCATCTTGTTGGCTTTCACTGCCTTTTTCAGATCATCGAGCAGTTTGTCGTGAGGCTTGTCCGTGCCGATTACCATCCAGCCGTCGCGCGGCGCGATGGACTGAGCGTGAAGTGCAGTGGCGCAAAGGAACGCGAGGCAGGTGGCGAGGATGGATTTCATGGCAGGCTCCCGGGTGGTCTGCCCCAATAGGGGCAGAGTGCACGCCCCTTGCCAAGTCACGAGCGCGTCAGCCCACGATCATCTCCGATTGGCGCACGATGACCTCTGCCTGTTTGATGGAGGCGATGTCGACGAGGCGGCCCTTGTAGACCGTGGCGCCTTCGCCCTTGGCCTTGGCCTCTTCCATGGCGGCGAGGATCTCGCGCGCCTCGGTGACGGCTTCGTCGGAGGGGGTGAAGACCTCGTTAGCGATGGCCACCTGTTTGGGGTGGATCGCCCATTTGCCGACCATGCCGAGCGTGGCGGAGCGACGGGCCTGTGCGCGGAAGCCCTCGTCATCAGAGAAGTCGCCAAACGGGCCATCGACCGGCAGCACGCCATGTGTGCGGCAGGCGGCAACGATGGCGGCCTGGGCCCAGTGCCACGGGTCCGACCAGTGTTTCTGGCCCTCACGGATCATGTAGTAGTTCTCCTGCGTGCCGCCGATGCCGGTGGTGGCCATGCCCATGGAAGCGGCGAAATCGGCCGCGCCGAGGCTCATCGCGGCGAGACGCGGGGAGCTGGCCGCGATCTCTTCCACATGGGCGATGCCGGCGGCGGATTCGATGATGACCTCGAAGGTGATCTTTTTGCTGCGGCCTTTGGCGGCCTCGATGGCTGTGACCAGCGCGTCAACCGCATAGATGTCCGCCGCGCAGCCCACTTTGGGGATCATGATCTGGTCGAGCCGGTCACCCGCCTGCTCCATCAGGTCGACCACATCGCGGTACCAGTAGGGCGTGTCGAGACCGTTGATGCGAACCGAGAGCGTCTTGTTGCCCCAGTCGATGTCCGAGATGGCCGCGATGATGTTGGCGCGCGCGCTGTCCTTGTCGGACGGGGCCACGCTGTCTTCGAGATCGAGGTTGATCACATCGGCGGCTGAGGCGGCCATTTTCTCAAAAATCGCGGGGCGCGAGCCGGGGCCAAAGAGCTGGCAGCGGTTGGGGCGGGCAGGCGGTGTGGGTTGGAGGCGGAAACTCATGTCGGGCCCTTGAGTAATAAAATTACAATCGTGTCGCGCCTGTTGGTATGAAATTGCGTAGAATGCTGCAAGTGCATTTTGCAACTGCAGCAATGGATTCGCGATGCCTGCCGTTAAGGATTGCTGAATTCTTCGCCACGTTGGTCAAATATTCGAAGATATTTGCGTCTATGGCGCCAGATCCTCTTCATTCGAGATGTCTTTGCGGGGCAATGAGGAGAAATTGCAGCGACTTTGACGGAGGCTTTCCCATGATCCAGACACCTTACCTTTTGTTCCTCGGCGACGCACCGGACCAGCTTGCCGCGAAGGTGGCCCAGGGGATCAAGGACTGGCGCCCTGAAAACGCGGTGGGCCAGTTCCGCCTGCCAGGTTGTGGCGCGGATATGGGGCTCGCCGACATGAGCTTGGAGGAAGGTCTGGCGGCGGGGGCCAAGACGCTGGTCATCGGTGTGGCCAACCGCGGCGGCGTGATCTCGGCGGAGTGGAAAGTGGTGCTTGTGAAGGCGCTGCAGCTTGGCTACGACCTCGCTGCCGGTCTGCACAATCTGCTGCGCAACGAGGATGAGCTGCAGGCCGCTTCGAAAGTGCATGGCGGCACGCTGCATGACGTGCGCGTGCCCACGGTGGCCTATCCGATTGCGAACGGTCAGAAGCGGACGGGCAAGCGCGCGCTGGCGGTTGGGACCGATTGCTCCTGCGGCAAGATGTACACCGCGATGTCGATGGATGCGGAGATGGTCAAGCGCGGGATGAGGTCCGATTTCCGCGCAACCGGCCAGACTGGCATCCTGATCACCGGCAAGGGCGTGCCACTGGATGCGGTGATTGCCGATTTCATGGCGGGTGCGGTGGAGTATCTGACGCCGGACAACGACGCAGACCATTGGGACCACATCGAGGGACAGGGGAGCCTGTTCCACGTATCCTATTCCGGCGTGACGATGGCGCTGATCCACGGCGGTCAGCCCGATGCGCTGATCCTCTGCCACGAGCCGACGCGGACGCATATGCGGGGTCTTCCGCATTATGGGCTGCCGTCGCTGGAGACGCTGCGGGACACGGCGTTGCCGTTTGCGCGTGTGGCCAACCCGGCGTGCCAGGTCACCGGCGTGTCGGTCAACACCAAGGCGCTGGATGAGGCGGCGGCGAAAGCCTGTCTGCAGGAGATCGAGGACCGGATGAACCTGCCTGCGACTGATCCGTTCCGCTTTGGGGCGGGCAAGCTGGTGGATGCGCTGCTCGAGATCGGTTAGCGGCAGGGCAAGCGTCGCGGATCGTGTCGTGAGTATTTTGGGAAGAATGAAGGAGCGGGCATGCGCATAGAGGTCAGCCGTGATGTTTTTCGGCTTGCTCAGGTCTTCACGATTTCCCGGGGCTCGCGCACCGAGGCGCAGGTTCTGACGGTGCGGGTGTCAGATGGCGCGCATCAGGGCTGGGGCGAGTGTGTGCCTTACGCGCGCTACGATGAGACACTGGAGAGTGTGACGACTGAGATCGACGAGTTGCCCTCGGATGTGACGCGCGCTGCGCTGGCGGATCTTTTGCCCGCGGGAGCCGCGCGCAATGCGGTGGACTGCGCGCTTTGGGATCTGGAGGCCAAGCGTGCCGGCAGACGGGTTTGGGAGCTTGCCGGTCTGGCGGCGCCGGGGCCGGAGATCACCGCTTATACGCTGTCACTGGACACGGCGGAGAAGATGCGGGCACAGGCGGCGGCGCATGCGCATCGGCCCTTGCTGAAGATCAAGCTGGGCACACCGGATGACATGCCGCGGTTGGAGGCTGTGCGGGCGGGCGCGCCGGAGGCCCGGATCATCGTGGATGCGAATGAGGGCTGGAGCGCGGAGGTCTATGCCGATCTTGCGCCGCATCTGCTGCGTCTGGGCGTGCAGCTTGTCGAGCAACCCTTGCCTGCCGGGCAGGATGACGCGCTCCTCGGGATGGAGCGACCGGTTCCTGTTTGTGCTGACGAGAGTTGTCATGACCGGGCGAGCTTGCCCGCGCTAAAAGGCAAATACGACGTGGTCAACATCAAGCTCGACAAGACCGGCGGGCTGACCGAAGCTTTGGCACTGCGCGATGCGGCACGGGCGGAGGGCTATGACGTCATGGTCGGTTGCATGGTCGGCTCGAGCTTGGCGATGGCGCCCGCGACGCTGGTGGCGCAGGGCGCGGCGGTGACCGATCTCGATGGGCCGCTGTTGCTGGCTGTGGATCGGCCGTGCCCTTTGGGTTTTGATGCTGCAGGGGTACATCCGCCTGTTGCTGCACTCTGGGGGTAGGCGGATGCGCTCTGTCGTCGTCTATGACTGCGAGTTTCTGACCGCGCCCGGCGCGCCGCAGCGCTTCTGGTGCGGGCCGGTGGATCCGGACCCGCTGCCGATCCAGATCGGTGCGGTTCGACTGGAGCTGGCAGCGCCTTTTGCCATTTCGGAACCGGTGGGCTGGTATGTCCACCCGGTGGATCGGGATGAGCGCGCCGTGCCGCTGCATGACCTGGTGACCAAGTTGACCGGGATCACACAGGAGAGGATCGACGCGGACGGGATTGCGCTTGCCGACGCCCTGGTGCAGCTCGACGCTTTTGCCGCAGGGGCCCCGCTGCTTGCCTGGGGCAAGGATGAGCTGTTGTCGCTGGCGGCGGGGTTGTTCGTGCAGGACTTGGCCAGCCCGATCCCCGCCGGCCGCTTTCGCAGTGCGGTGCCGCTGGTGGTCAAGGCGGGCGAGCCTGTTGAGACAGTCGAGACGCTGCGCAGCCATACGATCTGCGCGCATTTTGGATTGGCGGACGCAGGTCCCGCGCATGATGCGCGTGGGGATGCCATATCGGTGGCGACGGTATTGCAACACTTGCTTGCAACCGGGCGGTTGGCCGACCTAGATGTGAGGGACCTCTGCGGCGGGATGACTGATTGATCCGATAGGATTGTCGCGCCAGAGATGCAGATGAGGGACGATAAGGAGAACGAACGATGCGCACCGTTTATGTGAATGGCGACTACCTGCCGGAAAACGAAGCCACGGTGTCGATCTTTGATCGCGGGTTTCTGATGGCGGACGGTGTCTATGAGGTGACGTCGGTACTGGACGGCAAGCTGATTGATTTTGACGGTCACGCCGTACGGCTGGAGCGCTCCCTGCGGGAACTCGACATGAAAACCCCGATCAGCAAGGAGGACCTGCTCGAGGTGCATCGAGAGTTGGTGCGGCTGAACGGGATCGAAGAGGGCATGATCTATCTGCAGATCACCAGGGGTGCACCCGGCGACCGGGATTTCGTCTTCCCCGACCCTGAGACGACCGCGCCTACGATTGTGCTCTTTACCCAGAACAAGCCCGGGCTTTCGGACAGCCCGGCCGCGAAAAAGGGAATGAAAATCATAAGTATAGAGGATATCCGCTGGGGGCGGCGCGACATCAAGACGGTGCAGCTGCTCTATCCCTCGATGGGTAAGATGATGGCTAAGAAGGCCGGCGCGGATGACGCCTGGATGATCGAGGATGGGTTCGTCACCGAGGGCACGTCGAACAACGCCTACATCGTCAAGGGCAACAAGATCATCACCCGGGGCTTGAGCCATGACATCCTGCACGGGATCACCCGGGCGGCGGTGTTGCGCTTTGCGCGGGAGGCGCAGATGGAGGTCGAGGAGCGCAATTTCACCATCGACGAGGCGAAAGAGGCGGACGAGGCCTTCATCACCTCGGCCAGCACCTTCGTGATGCCGGTTGTAGAGATCGACGGGGTGGCGTTGGGCGATGGGGTGCCGGGGCGGGTGGCTCCACGGCTGCGCGAGATCTATCTCGAAGAGAGTCTGAAGGCGGCCATCTAGATCCGGCGGGTCAGTTCATCACCGCGCCGGGCTCATGGCCACAACGGCTCATCATTTTGAGGTATGCCGCGGTAAACCCTGACAGAGACACGGTTGTGACATGCTCGCGACCCGAACTCTGCAGACCCCTGCGGTAGATGATCATCGTCTGGGCCGTCCGCATCGACTGCAGCATCCAAAGACTGTCCCGCGCCCACGGCGCGGCCAGCGCATATTCAAAGACGCCCTCTTCAAAACCGGTTGTCAGCGACATGTCAGCGCCGGTGCCGTCGTCAAATTCATAGATCACAGAATCTTCAGCCCTGATCTGGGTGGCGTAGCCCCGTGGCGCGCGTTCTTCCAGGGTTGGGAGAGGATATGCGTCGGGTGGACCCGCGTCGCCATTGGTGATTTCAAGCCGCAGGGTCGGCTGGCCATCTCCACCGGTCCAGGCTGTGCAGGTCCGACGCAGATCCTGACCGGTGTCGAGCTCCTCCACAAGCACGATCCAGTCCTTATAGTCCCAATACTCCCCGGCCTCAGTGATGCTGGAGATAATAGTCGTTGCCAAGAACGCCAGAAAGACCCGCATCCCGAAAACCTCCGACCAGATCAGATCGGAGGCTACGGCAGGGAATTGAAGATCGGGTAAACTACTTTTGGCCGACGTTTTCCGCGAAGGCTTTCTCAAAGACCTCTTTCTGATCGCCCGTCGCCTCGGTCTGATAGTTGGCCTTCCACTCGGCCATCGTCATCCGATAGAAGAGCTCGCGCGCCTCGTCCTTGCTCATCTCGATGCCCTTCTCGGCTGCCGCTTCCTGATACCAGCGGCTGAGGCAGTTGCGGCAGAACCCGGCAAGGTTCATCATGTCGATGTTCTGCACATCGGTGCGGTCTTCCATCAGGTGTTTCTGCAGGCGGCGGAAGGCGGCGGCCTGGAGTTCGATCTCGGTCGGGGTGGGCATGGGCAAGCTCCTGCGCTGTCTGGAACCTAGATTGGGGCGGCCACCGGTGCTGTCAACCGGGTGGGCTGCTTGCGGGGTAAGCACCGACCGTGTCATCACGATGTAATTATCGCGTTCCAGGATCAGCGCAGTTGCCCATGTGGGCATCATGCGACATAAGGTGCGCAAAACAGTTAGCGGTAACGCACCGAGAGGGACGACACGACAATGAGACGCACACGCAATGTTAAGATCGTGGCCACCCTGGGCCCTGCGTCGGAGACATATGAGACCATCCACGCGCTGCACATGGCGGGGGCCGATGTGTTCCGGCTGAACATGAGCCATGGCAGCCACGAGGAAATCCGCGAAAAGCACAAGATCATCCGCCAGATCGAAGAAGAGACCGGCGGCAGCATCTGTATTCTCGCGGATTTGCAGGGGCCGAAGCTGCGCGTCGGCGTCTTTGCCGATGAGGACGGTGAACTGCTGGAAGAGGGGGCGGCGTTCCGCATGGATCTTGACGAAGCGGTGGGCGACGCCAGCCGTGTGTGCCTGCCTCACCCCGAGATTTTCGAAGCGCTGGAACCGGGCGCGGCGCTGCTCGTGAACGATGGCAAGATCCGTCTCAGGGTCGAGGAGTGCGGCCCGGATTTTGCCAATTGTACGGTGGTGGCGGGCGGTGTGATCTCGAACCGCAAGGGGGTGAACGTGCCGGATGTGGTGCTGCCTCTGGCGGCGCTCTCTGACAAGGACCGCAAGGATCTGGAGTTTGTGTGCGAGTTGGGTGTTGACTGGCTGGCGCTGAGCTTCGTGCAACGTCCGGATGATGTGCTGGAGGCGTCGGATCTGGCCAACGGGCGGGCCGCGATCCTCAGCAAGATCGAAAAGCCGGCGGCGGTGACCAATTTCGACGAAATCCTCAAGGTCAGCGACGGCATCATGGTGGCGCGGGGCGATCTCGGGGTGGAACTGCCGGTGCAGAATGTGCCGCCAATTCAGAAGCGCCTCGTCCGCAAGTGCCGCCGGGCCGCCAAGCCGGTGATCGTGGCGACCCAGATGATGGAGAGCATGATCGAAAGCCCCATGCCGACGCGGGCCGAGGTCTCGGACGTGGCGACAGCGATCTATGAAGGTGCGGACGCGGTGATGCTGTCGGCGGAATCGGCGGCGGGCGCCTATCCCATCGAGGCGGTCACGACGATGAACAATGTCGCTACCGAGGTCGAGCTTGACCCGACCTATACGCAGATCATCGAAGCCTCGCGCGAGACACGTGGCATCACCATCGCCGATGGCATCGTCGCCGCGGCGCGCGAGATTGCGGAGAAAACGGAGATCAAGGCCATCTGTTGCTTTTCGCAGAGTGGGACGACCGCGGCTCTCACCGCACGCGAGCGTCCGCGGGTGCCGATCATCGCCATGACCCCGCTGCGCAGTACGGCGCGGCGGCTGACCCTGAGCTGGGGCGTGAACTGCGTGATGACCGAAAAGCTCGACCGCTTCAAGCTGGCGGTTGTCGCCTCGGCCCGGGCGGCAACGCGGCAGGGCTATGCCGAAAAGACCGATCAGATCGTGGTGACGGCGGGCGTGCCCTTCAACGTGCCCGGCAGCACCAACATCCTGCGGGTGGCGCCCTGCGATGAACGTCTGATTTTCACCACGGATCCGGAATAGGTATTTGGCCCAGCGGCCCCCCGTCAAGAGGGCTAAAGTTGTCGTGCGCTGACGCCAATGCCATGCTGGGCGGCGGGCAATCCATGGGGTGAGCGGACATGAGCTTGGGCTTTCACAGGGACAGGGGCGGGCGCCGCCGGATCAGCAATCGACAGATCGACTTTCTGGGGTGGGTCCTCTTTACGCTGTCGGCCTCATCCTTCGTCGTCGCCAGCATCGGCAATCTGTGGGCGATGGCGGGCAGTCTCCTGTTTCTGCTGGCCTGTCTGGTCTTCATCATTCCGTTCTTTCGCAAGGACCGAAGCCGGTGGGCGGAGTCCGCCTTGGCGCGATGTCTACGCCGGGCGCTTGATTTTCAGGCCAGACCTGACGGATCGTCCTTGCAGTGGGAAAACCGAAAGGGGAGGCAATGGACGCCGACACCGCAATGGTGCCTGGCATCGTCATCGGGGCTTTCTCGCTCATCTCGATTTTTTCTGCACTGGTTGACAGGCGGGTGCCGCGTGCCCCGGCGATCACGGTGCTGATTGCCACGGGGCTTATCGTCTATGCGGCCAACACGCCGCCCACCGGCTACACGGTCGCCTCCTTGCCCGAGACCTTTGTGACCGTGATGGTCAATCTGCTGCCCTGAGGGCGCATGGTCTCTTGCCAATCCGGTGGCAACCTCCTATACGGCGGCTTCCAAACCGCTCGACCGGCTTATGTGGCATGCCGAGTCGGGCTGACACCGACCCGAGATCAGGAGACGGAAATGCCCAAGATGAAGACAAAATCGAGCGCCAAGAAGCGCTTCAAGGTGACGGCCACCGGCAAGGTGCTGTCCGCACAGGCTGGCAAACGCCACGGCATGATCAAGCGCAGCAACAAGTTCATCCGTGATGCGCGCGGCACGACAACGCTGTCCGCGCCCGATGCCAAAATCGTCAAGGGCTTCATGCCCTACGACCGCTAAGGGACAGGAGATCAGATATGAGCCGAGTGAAAGGTGGAACCGTCACCCACGCCCGTCACAAGAAGGTCATCAAGGCCGCCAAAGGTTACTATGGCCGCCGCAAGAACACCTTCAAGGTCGCCCGTCAGGCGGTCGACAAGGCGAACCAATACGCGACCCGCGACCGCAAGAACCGCAAGCGCAACTTCCGCGCGCTGTGGATCCAGCGGATCAACGCCGCGGTGCGCAGCCATGACGAGGCGCTGACCTACAGCCGCTTCATCAACGGGCTGACCCTCGCGGGCATCGAGGTGGACCGCAAGGTGCTGGCCGATCTGGCCGTGCATGAGCCGGAGGCCTTTGGTGCGATCGTGAAACAGGCGCAGGACGCGCTGACCGCCTGAGCCGCAACCGCTTGAGACTGAACGAAAAGCCGCCCTGGTTCGGGGCGGCTTTTTTCGTGCGCGCGCGTCCCGGGCCTTGAGCGCGCGCGGCGACGTGCTACAACCGCGGCATCCGAACGATGCGAAGGCGCAATGGCGGCGACAGGCAACACTCCTTCGAAGACTGACGACCAGGTCGGCCTGAAAGACCGGATCGTCAGCGCGATCATCATCGGGATCATCCGGTTGTTGACGCTGCTGCCCTACAAGACCCGCGTGCCGGTGAGTGGCTGGGTGCTGTCGCGCATCGTCGGGCCGCTGATCGGCTATCGCACGCGCGTGCGCGACAACCTCAGCCGGATCTTTCCGGAGATGCCTCTGGCCGAGAAGGAGCAGTTGGCGCGCGCGGTCCCCGATCACATCGGACGCACGCTGGCCGAGCTCTTCTCGCCGAAAGACCTGATCAGGACCGCTGCACAGACGCCGGTTACGGGCGCGGGGATCGACGCTGTGGATGCCGCACGCGACGCGGGGCGCCCGATCATTCTGGTCTCGGGCCATTTCGGCAACTACGACATCGCCCGCTCGGTTCTGATCCAGCGCGGGCACAAGGTCGGCGGGCTCTATCGGGCGATGAACTACCGCGGATTCAACGAATTCTACGTCTCGCGCATCAGCCAGGTGGGCACGCCGCTGTTCCTGCGCGGGCGGCGCGGCATGGGCGAGATGGTGAAGTTCCTCAAGGCGGGCAATGCGATTGCGCTGCTGATCGACCAGCATATGGCGGCAGGCGCGCCGCTGAAATTCTTCGGGCATACGGCCTATACCGCCCTTTCGGCGGCGGAGCTTGCCCTGCGCTACGACGCGCTGCTGGTCCCCTGTTATGGCGTGCGCCAGCCCGATGGTCTCAGTTTCGAGATGGTGCTCGAAGCGCCCGTTCCGCACACGACGCCGGAGGAGATGACGCAGGCGCTTAATGACAGCCTGGAGGCCCAGGTGCGCGCGCACATGGCCCAATGGTTGTGGGTGCACCGCCGCTGGAAGCCTCTGGGCGCTGACATTTGAGGCGCGTCACCCGCAGGCAAGGCCCGGGCTGCGCCCGGGCCTTGCCTGCGGGCGCCTCTCCGGGGATAACCGGAGCAAGCAGATGACAAACGGGGAGCATGACCATGTGGACGAAACTGACAGGCGCGGTGCTGGGATCGGTGCTGATCGCAGGTGCGGCGGCGGCGCAAAGCTGCAGCGACGGCAAGACCCTGACCGAGGGGAAGCTGACCATCGCCACCGGCAATCCGGCCTATTATCCTTGGGTCATCGACGATGCGCCCGAAAGCGGCAAGGGGTTCGAGGCGGCCGTAGCCTATGCGCTGGCCGCCGAGATGGGCTTTGCCGCGGAGGACGTGGTCTGGACCCGCACCTCCTTCGATCAGGCTATCCAGCCGGGTGCCAAGGATTTCGACATCAACATGCAGCAGTTCTCCATCACGCCTGAGCGCGACAAGGTGGTGGATTTCTCGGCGCCCTACTACACCGCGCCGATGGCGGTGCTGGTGCGGGGTGGCGGCGATCTCAGCGCCGACCTCGACGCGCTCAAGGCGCTGAAATGGGGCGTCGTGGCCTCAACTACGGCGCTGCCGATGATCACCGAGACAATCCAGCCGACCGCGAGCCCGCTGGTCTATGATGACAACGCGAATGTGGTCGAGGCGATCAAGGCGGGGCAGGTCGATGCGGCGCTTTTCGATTTGCCCACTGCGCTCTATCTCTCGGCTGTTGTTCTCGAAGGCGGGCAGGTCCTTGGTCAGTTCGCGCCTGATGAGGCTGCCAACCCCGATCATTTCGGTGCGCTCATGACCGAAGGCAACCCGCTGAAAGAGTGCGTGGACACCGCCCTCGAGGCGCTCAAGGCGGACGGGTCGCTCGCGGCCATCGAGGCGGAGTGGCTGCAGGAGGCGACGGGCGTTCCGCTGATCCAATAGGCCGATGAACCGCAGGCAGGCATATGAGGCCGCGGAGCGACGGCGCGCGCTGATCGTCGCCGCTCTGAGCACCGGGCTGGTGGTCGCCGCAGTTGTTTTGCTGGTCCCGCTTGCGCCGGGCTGGCCTGCGGTGCGGGCCAGCTTCTTTGACGGCGCGGTCTTTGTGCAAACCTTTCCAACGCTGTTGAAAGCCTTCCTCATCGACGTGATGATCTTTGCCTGGTCGGTGCCACTGATCTGTGTGTTGGGGCTGGCGGTTGCCTTGGCCAGAGGCGCCCGCGCGCCCGCACTCTTTCCGCTGCGGATCTTCGGCGCGGTTTACGTGGACATCTTCCGTGGCGTGCCGGTGGTGCTGACGATCTATCTCATTGGCTTCGGGGTGCCGGGGCTTGGGCTGCCCCGCCCGTGGAACAGCCCCTACATTTGGGGGACGGTGGCGCTGGTGCTGACCTATTCCGCCTATATCGCCGAAGTCTTGCGCTCAGGGATCGAGAGCATCCACGCCAGCCAACGCAACGCCGCGATCTGCTTGGGGCTGAGCGAGCGCGACACCATGCGCTATGTGATCCTGCCGCAAGCCGTCCGCCGCGTGCTGCCTGCGAATATGAACATGCTTGTGGCCTTGCAGAAAGACGTGGCGCTGCTGTCGTTCATCGGGCCGGTGGAGATTCTGCGGCAGGCCGGCATCTACAAGAGCCTGCTGGCCAATTTCACACCGTACGTGGTGGCTGCGGTGATCTTCCTCGCGATCACCGTGCCGGCCACGCGCTATGCGGACCATCTGCTGAACAAGGATCGTGATGCCCGATCCTAAGCTGTCCTTGCGCGGCGTGCAGAAGTCTTTTGGCGACAATGCGGTGCTGCGGGGCATCGACCTCGATGTGGCGGCGGGTGAGATGGTCTGCCTGATCGGCGCCTCCGGGTCTGGCAAGTCGACGCTCCTGCGCTGTATCAATCAGCTGGAGCCGATTGACGACGGCGCCGTCTGGCTGGATAGGATCGATATTTCGGAGCCGGGACGCGATCTGAGCTCGGTGCGGCGGCGCATCGGGATTGTCTTTCAGTCCTACAATCTCTTTCCGCATATGTCGGCGCTGGAGAATGTGCTGCTGGCGCCGCGCCGGGTCTTGCAGCGGGACAGCACCGCAGAGGCGGAGGCGCTGTTCGCGCGGTTCGGGCTCGCTGAGCACATGCGCAAATATCCCGACCAGCTCTCGGGCGGGCAGCAGCAGCGTGTCGCGGTGATCCGGGCGCTGGCGATGCAGCCGGAGATCATGCTTTTTGACGAGATCACCGCGGCGCTCGACCCGGAGCTTGTGGGGGAGGTGCTTCAGGTGCTGCGCCAGCTGCGCACCGAAGGCATGACGATGATCCTGGCCACGCACGAGATGGGGTTTGCGCGCGAGTTGGCCGACCGGGTGTGCTTCATGGACGGCGGCGTGATCGTGGAGCAGGGCCCGCCCGAGCAGATCTTTAGCGCGCCCCAGGTGGCGCGGACGCAGGCTTTCCTGCGGTCCGTGCTGCGCTGATCAGCGATCACCCGAGCCCCGGCAGGAAGCCTGACAGGGCGTTCAGAACGGCCTCGGGGGCTTCGAGTTGCGGCAGGTGGCCGACGCCTGGCAGGGTTTCGAACTGCTCTTGGCCGATCAGCGCGTGCAGGGCTTCGCCGCGGGCGAGGGGGATCCAGGGATCGTCCGCCCCCCAGATCACCTTGACCGGGCAGCGGATGCTCGCAAAGAGCGGCTCGACCTCTGCGGTGTAGCGCTCATCGGCCTGAGCGAATTGGCGATAGAAGCTGGCGGCGCCATCCTCCGTCAGCCAGGGCGCCACAAGTTGGGTCACGTCGTCCTCCGGTAACCCGTTTGCGAGGGCGCCGCGAATATAGGCCTCGACGATGGCTTTGTGGATATGGGGCGGCAGGCCCTGAAAGGCGGCCACATGTTTGCCGACGTGGTCGAAAAACTCAGAGCCCCAGGGGCGCATGGCGACCACATTCATGATCACGTACCGGTCGAAGTCGCAGCCGTGCAACAGGTGCGCGCGCAGTGTCGTGGCCCCGCCGAAGTCATGGGCGATGACCGACGGACGACGCAGCCCCCAGTGATCGAGCATCTCGGCAAAGATCTCACCCTGAACATCGAGGGACGTGCGCTGGTTGGGGCGCTTCTCGGATTGTCCGTATCCGGGCATGTCGTACCAGTGGACCCGGTAGGCTTTGGCGAGCGTTGGAATGATCCGATGCCAGGAAAAGGACGACCATGGCCAGCCGTGTGCCAGAACAAGGTCCGGCCCGCGACCACTGCGGCCCGCGCGCACCTGTCCCGCGGAGGTGTGAACCGCATCGGCGATGTCCCAGTGCGACATGCTGCGTCCCTCTCGTTCGATCTCTGTTCCAGCATGGCAAGACCGCCCCTCGTCCGCCACCCCTGACCCGGGCGTGCAACGCGGGATTGCCATCTGGTCAGCCTATGGATCCGCAGCCCACCTTGCAATCGACGGGCATTCTGCTAGCACCTGCGCACCTATGATCGACGAGGCAGAGATGGACGACCTCAAGCAGAAATACCTGGGCCAGATTGCCGATGCAGGCGATGAAGCCGTGCTGGAGGCGATCCGGCTCTCCGCCGTGGGCAAGAAGGGCGAAGTTGCGCTGAAGATGCGCGAGCTCGGCAAGATGACGCCCGAGGAGCGGCAGGTCGCGGGCCCGGCGCTGAATGCCTTGAAGGACGAGATTAATTCGGCGCTGGCCGCCAAAAAGGCGGCCCTCGCGGACACGGCGCTCGATGCGCGGCTCCGCGAGGAGTGGCTCGACGTCACCCTGCCGGCGCGCAGCCGGCGACAGGGCACGATCCATCCGATCAGCCAGGTCACCGAAGAGGTGACCGCCATCTTCGCCGAGATGGGGTTCAGCGTCGCCGAAGGCCCGCGCATCGACACCGATTGGTACAACTTCGATGCGCTGAACATCCCCGGGCATCATCCGGCGCGGGCGGAGATGGACACTTTCTATATGCACCGCGCGGAGGGCGATAACCGCCCGCCGCATGTGCTGCGCACGCATACCTCGCCGGTGCAGATCCGCTCGATGGAGACGATGGGCGCGCCGATGCGCATCATCTGTCCGGGTGGCGTCTACCGCGCGGATTATGACCAGACCCACACACCAATGTTCCACCAGGTCGAAGGTCTGGCCATTGACCAAGACATCTCCATGGCCAATCTCAAGTGGGTCTTGGAAGAGTTCGTGAAGGCGTTTTTCGAGGTAGACGGTGTCGACCTGCGCTTCCGCGCCTCGCACTTCCCCTTCACCGAACCCTCCGCCGAGGTGGATATTCGCTGCTCTTGGGAGGGTGGCAAGCTCAATGTGGGCGAGGGCGACGATTGGCTTGAGATCCTGGGCTCCGGTATGGTGCATCCCAAGGTGCTGAAGGCGGGCGGGATCGACCCCGAGAGCTGGCAGGGGTTTGCCTTTGGCATGGGCATCGACCGTATCGCGATGCTGAAATACGGCATCCCTGATTTGCGCGCCTTCTTCGACTCGGATCTGCGCTGGCTGCGCCACTACGGCTTTGCCAGCCTGGATCAGCCAACCCTGCACGGCGGCCTGAGTCGGTAAATATCGACGGCACGGGAAAAGCGTGCTATGATTCCCGCCATGGTAGAGAAAGACCAGACACCCGACCGGGGCTCACGCGTTTTGCTGGTGGCCGTGATGCTGTGCCTGATCATCGTGGCACATGTGTTCATGTGGTTCTCTGACATGCCGCGCGACCTGAAGATCGTCTTCACGGTTCTGAATGCAGCGGGCTGGACCATCGTGCTTGCCCCGATCCTTCTGGTCGACCGCTGGCTGGCCACGATCCAGTCGGGCAATACGGACGAGGACCCGGAGGTTCAGAGCCCCTGACGGGGGCGACTGACGCGGACGTGATGTGACACGGCATCGGTGCTGCATAGAGTGCGACCATGCTGTTGCGATTTCTCGTGATGATCTCTCTTATGTGCTTGGCACCCGCCAGCTTTGCGATGGGGCCCGCGACGCCCGCTTGCATGGATGACGTGCCTTGCGTCCTCGGAGACCGGTCGTATCACTTGAAGCTGCCCGATGACTGGGACGGCACCACGCCCTTGCCGGTCATGCTGCATTTTCACGGGTGGCAGCGCACCGGTGCCCTGCCGGTGAAGCACCAGCGGATTTCGGGGGCCACCCGGCGGCGAGGCGTGTTGTTGCTGGCGCCGAACGGGCTGCGCAAGACCTGGGACTTTTGGGACAGCGAGACGGAGGATGTGGCCTTTGCCGCAGCTGTTCTGGAGGATGCTGCGAGGCGCTACCCGATTGATCCTGAGCGGATCTACGTCTCGGGCTACTCCTTCGGATCGGCCATGGCCTGGCGGTTTGTCTGCGAGAACGGCGATGGCGTGGCCGCCCTGTTGGCGGTTGCAGGTACGTTGCGGCAGAGCGAGGACTGCCCGCAGGCGCCGCGCGAAGTGCGCCACGTGCATGGGCTTGCAGATACGGTCATGGATTTTCCGGTGGGTCCCGGCGGGGACGAAACCTACCCGGTGGCGCTGTGGCGTGCGCATTTCGGCTGCATGGAGGGGATCGCGCAGGGTTCGTGGAGCGCTCGGGAGTTCCTCACCTTTGAGCGTACCACATGGGAGTGTGACGGCGGGCGCGTGAGCCTCGATCTGCATCCCAGCGGGCATTTCATTCCGCACGGCTGGATTGCGCGTCAGCTCGACGAGTTGCTGGGATTGCCACCCTCCTATCCCTAAGCGCACCAATGCCTTTCCCCTCGCGGTCCTTTCCGCTATCAGGGCGCGGACTTGATTTGCCCCGGTGCCGAGACATGAAATTCACGCTTTCCTGGTTGAAAGACCATCTGGACACAACCGCGACGCTGGATGAGATCCTCTATGCGTTGACCGACCTCGGGCTTGAGGTCGAAGGCGTCGAGGACCGGGGGGCAAAACTGCGCGACTTTACAATCGGCTATGTGAAATCCGCCGAGAAACATCCCGATGCCGACCGGTTGCGCGTCTGCCAGGTTGAAACGGACGAGGGTGTGAAGCAGATTATCTGCGGGGCGCCAAATGCCCGCGAAGGCATCACCGTGGTGGTGGCCAAGCCGGGTGTCTACGTGCCCGGCATCGACACGACCATCGGCGTGGGCAAGATCCGCGGGATCGAGAGCTTCGGCATGATGGCCTCCGAGCGCGAGATGGAGCTGAGCGATGAGCATGACGGCATCATCGAGTTGCCCTCGGGTGAGGTGGGTCAGAGCTTTGTCGACTGGCTGGCAGAGAATGACCCGGCCAAGGTCGACCCGGTGATCGAGATTGCGATCACGCCGAACCGGCCCGATGCGCTTGGCGTGCGCGGCATTGCGCGTGATTTGGCCGCGCGCGGGCTCGGCACCCTGAAGAAGCGCGATGTGGATGCGGTGGAGGGCACCTTCCCCTGTCCGGTCAGCGTCACTATTGATGGCGACACGCTGGAGCAATGCCCGGTGTTTTACGGCCGCGTCATTCGCGGCGTGTCAAACGGGCCTAGCCCTGCCTGGTTGCAGGACTGTTTACGGGCCATCGGATTGCGCCCGATCTCCTTCCTCGTGGATGTCACAAACTTCTTCACCTATGACCGCAACCGCCCGCTGCATGTCTTTGATGCGGACAAGATTGCCGGCAAGGCCCTGCGCGTGCACCGCGCCAAGGGCGGCGAGACGCTGATAGGTCTCGACGAGAAGGACTACACCTTCGACGAGGGCATGACCCTGATCTCGGATGCGAATGGCGTCGAGAGCATTGGCGGTGTGATGGGGGGGCTGGCGTCGGGCTGCACGGAAGAGACCACGAATGTGTTCCTTGAGACGGCCTATTTCGACCCGATCCGCACGGCCCACACGGGCCGCGCGCTCAAGATCAATTCCGACGCCCGATACCGGTTCGAGCGGGGCATTGACCCGGCGTGGACACCCTATGGCATCGAGCACGCGACCCGGATGATCCTGGATCATGCGGGCGGCGAGGCCTCCGAGGTGATCGTGGCGGGCAAGATCCCCGAGACGGGCCGCGCCTACAAGCTGGATGCGGCGCGGGTGCGCTCGCTGGTGGGCATGGATATTCCCGAAAGCGAGCAGCGTCAGACGCTGACCTCTCTGGGCTTCGTTCTCGAAGGCAGTATGGCTCATGTGCCCAGCTGGCGCCCCGATGTACAGGGTGAGGCCGATCTGGTGGAAGAGGTTGCACGCGTGGCGTCGCTTACCAAGCTCCAGGGCAAGCCTTTGCCGCGGGTCACGGAGGGCGTGCCCAAGCCGATCCTGTCGCCGGTGCAGCGCCGCGAAGCGATCGCCCGGCGCACCTGCGCGGCGCTCGGGTACAATGAGTGTGTGACCTATACTTTCATTGATCAGGCTTCGGCCGCGCTCTTTGGCGGTGGTGCGGAGGACACCAAGCTGGAAAACCCGATCAGCAGCGACATGAGCCATATGCGCCCGGCACTGTTGCCGGGGCTGTTGCAGGCGGCGGCCCGCAACCAGGCGCGGGGCTTCGGCGATCTGGCGCTTTTCGAGGTCGGCCCCGCCTTCCATGGGGGCGAGCCCGGAGAGCAGCACACGCTGGTCAGCGGACTTCTCGTCGGACGGACGGGCCCGAAGGACGTGCTGGGCGCCTCCCGCGCGGTCGATGTCTTTGACGTGAAGGCGGATGCAGAGACCGTGCTCGCAACGCTTGGGGCACCCGCCAAGGTGCAGATCCTGCGCGGCGCGTCAGAGTGGTGGCACCCGGGTCGGCACGGGATGATCTGCCTGGGCCCGAAAAAGGTTCTGGGCATCTTTGGCGAGCTGCACCCGCGGGTGCTGGCTGCGATGGATGTAAAAGGCCCGGCGATGGCTTTCACGCTCTGGCCCGGCGAAGTGCCGATGCCCCGCAAGACGGGCGCGACCCGGCCCGCGCTGAAGATCTCTGATCTGCAGGCGGTCGAACGCGATTTCGCCTTCGTGGTCGATGCCGATGTAGAAGCGCTGACTCTGGTGAATGCCGCCATGGGTGCTGACAAGGCGCTGATCGAGGATGTGCACATCTTCGACGAGTTCATCGGCGGCAGCCTGGGAGAGGGCAAGAAATCCCTCGCGCTCACGGTGCGGATGCAACCGGTGGACCAGACCTTGAAGGATACGGATATCGAAGCGGTCAGTGCCAAGGTCGTCGAGAAAGTCAGCAAGGCGACCGGAGCTGTCCTGCGCGGTTAGTGCGGGACAGGCCCGACTGGCGCCCTATCTCAGGGCAAATATCGAAACGAAGGAGAGCGCCATGACGCTAAACGTCTATTTGTCCGGAGAAATCCACACCGACTGGCGCGAGCAGATCATTGACGGGGCCAAGGACCTTGATGTGCGGTTCGACAGTCCTGTCACCGACCACGCGGCCAGTGATGATTGCGGCGTCGCGATCCTCGGGGCGGAGCTGAACAAGTACTGGCACGACCACAAGGGCGCGATGGTAAATGCCATCCGCACGCGCAAAGGTATCGCGGATGCCGATGTGGTGGTCGTCAGGTTCGGCGACCAGTACAAGCAGTGGAATGCCGCCTTCGATGCCGGTTATGCCGCAGCTCTCGGAAAATCACTGATCATCCTGCACGGGCCCGATCATGCCCATGCGCTGAAAGAAGTGGATGCCGCGGCCTTGGCGGTCGCCGAAGAGCCCGGGCAGGTGGTGCAGATCTTACGCTACGTGCTCACCGGGACGCTGCCGTCCTGACGGCGCGCCGCGGGGTGGCCTGAAAGCCCACCCCACCTGCCAGCACACACGGTCAGGCCTGGCAGGTACGGTGGGCCTTTGGGCCACCGCTAGGCGGCGCGTGATGCCGGCTCGCGCGGCGGGATCTGCAGCCCTGTCGCCACGGCAGGCCGCTCCAGGAACCGGTCGAGATGGGCTGCCACATTTGTGTAACCGGAGAAGCCGACCGCCTCTTTCGCACCGTAGAAATCCAGCGCACGCAGCCACGGTGCAATGGCGATATCGGCGATGGAGTACTCCTCTGCGATCCAGGTCTTGCCGTCCAGCACGCCGTCAAGCACCCCCAACAGGCGTTTGGCCTCGCCGATGTAGCGTTCTTGAGGGCGCTTATCCTCCCATTGAGATCCGGCAAATTTGTAGAAGAACCCAAGCTGGCCGAACATCGGCCCCAGACCGCCCATCTGGAACATCACCCATTGGATGATGTGCGCCTTTTCGGCGGCCCCGGACCCGATCAGCTTGCCTGACTTCTCGGCAAGATAGATCAGGATCGCCCCGCTTTCGAAGAGCTCAAGCGGTTGGTCGCCGGGGCCGTCCGGATCTATGATCGCCGGGATCTTGTTGTTCGGGTTGAGCGAGAGAAACTCCGGGCTCTTCACATCCGCATCCGCAAGCGTGACCGTATGCGCCTCATAGGGAATGCCCATTTCTTCCAGCGCGATGGATACTTTCACCCCGTTTGGTGTCGGGAAGGAATAGAGCTGCAGCACGCTGGGGTCCTTCGCGGGCCATTTCTCGTTGATCTTGAAGTTGGACACATCCGCCATCCTGGCTCTCCTCGGTCTGATTGTGAGTGCAAGCTAGGCGGATTTCCCCGTAAAAACAGTCTCGTTTGCGCGCAGCGATGTGTTAACAAATGCACAAGGCGGCCGGTTCCGTGAAACAGACCGCCGGAAAAACAGTGTGAGGGACATCAATGATCAACGAATTCAAGGATTTCATTGCCAAGGGCAATGTCATGGACATGGCTGTGGGCATCATCATAGGGGCCGCATTTACGGCGATTGTCACATCGCTGGTGGGGGATCTGATCAATCCGATCATCGCGCTCTTTACCGGCGGGATCGACTTCTCCGGCTGGTTCTACGTTCTGGGCGAAGAGACTTTTGCCTCCATTGAATCGGCGACCGAAGCGGGTGTTCCTGTCTTCGCCGTGGGCAAATTCGTGATGGCGGTGATCAATTTCCTGATCGTGGCCTTCGTGGTGTTTTTGCTGGTGAAGATGGTCAACCGCATCAAGGATGCGGCAACCGCGGAAGAAGAGGCCGCGCCTGAAGAGCCCTCCGGCCCGAGTGAGCTGGACGTGCTGCTGGAAATCCGGGATGCGTTGAAGACGTCAGACTGAACATAATGGAATAACCTGGAAGCCCGCGTGCGACGTCCCGCGGGCTTATTTTAGGCCTGGGAGACTGGCTTGGCCCTTAGTTCTATTTAGTAGAACATATATTACAAAAAGATATATTTTATTTCTTCATTGGGATGCGCCATATGATCAGACGTTGCACAACGGAGGTTTTATGGACATCATCGCTGACATCGCCACGACCATTCTGGCGCAAATGCAAAAACCGACATTGGCGTTCCTGCTGGGTGGGATGATGCTGGCTGCCCTCGGCAGCAAGCTCGAAGTGCCGGATCCGGTCTATAAGTTCATTGTCATGCTCTTGCTGCTCAAAGTCGGCTTGGGCGCGGGTATCTCGGTGCGCGAGGCCGATGTGATTGCGCTTGCCGTGCCGGCGCTCTGCGCGGCTGCGATAGGTGTGGCTATTGTCCTGCTCGGCGGCAGCACTTTGGCGCGGTGGCGCGGGGTTTCCCGCATGGACGGGATGGCGACGGCAGGTCTTTTCGGCGCTGTCTCTGCCTCGACGCTGGCGGCGGGTATGGCGATGCTTGACGCGGAGAATATCGCTTATGAAGGCTTCATCGGCGCGCTTTATCCCTTCATGGACATTGCAGCCTTGGTCACGGCCATCGTGCTGGCGCGGATGAGTGCGGAGCGGCGCGCGGCAAGTAACGTTCAGTCCGGCGGAACGGTGACCGTGGGCGGTGGCGGTTCCGGCAGTGGGTTTGACGGTGACGTGGTGCGCGGCATTCTGGTTGACACCTTCCGCAGCCCGGCGATCTCGGCGCTGGTGCTCGGCATTGCCATCGGCCTCTTCGCACGGCCCGAGTCGGTCTATGAAAGCTTCTACGAGCCGCTCTTCCGGGGGCTGTTGTCGATCCTGATGCTGGTGATGGGCATGGAGGCGTGGTCGCGGTTGTCGGAACTGCGCAAGGTGGCCCATGCCTATGTGATCTACGGTCTGACCGCACCGATCGTGCATGGGATGATGGGCTTTGGCCTCGGGCTGGTCGCGCATCACCTCACGGGCTTTTCCGGCGGTGGCGTGGTTCTGCTGGCAATCATGGCAGCCTCCAGCTCGGATATCTCCGGCCCGCCGACGATGCGCGGGGCGCTGCCCGAGGCGAACCCCTCGGCCTATATCGGCGCCTCTACGGGATTGGGCACACCGGTTGCGATCCTGAGCATCCCGCTCTTTATGGCGCTGGTCGAGGTGACCATCGGGCTTTGAAGCAACACGTGAAGCTTTGAAAACCCGGGCGAAAGCGGCCCGGGTTTTTTTGTGTGAGATCAGAGCAGGGTGATGGACGTCTGCCCGGAGCCGGTGCGCAGGGCATGGGTATCGGCCAGTTCCGGATCCGCGCGCCAGTGCTCGGCACCCTCGCGCGTCTCGAATTCCAGCACCACGGCCATTTGCGGCGTGGCGACGTCTCCTTCCAGCACGGTCGGATTGGCGGAGGCCTGCAACACCTTGCCGCCGTGTTTGGCCAGTGCGTCGCCGGCTCTTTCACGGTAGGCGGCGAGCTTGTCGGGGTCGGTCACATCGAGGGTGACAAAGGCGTATGCGGGCATGGGGGTCTCCTTTTCTGTTGAACAGTTTCGACCTAGGCAGCATGTTTGTCGCCTAAAACCGCTCAACATTGCGCCTGGCATGTGCAAAAATGATCGGATGAGTTTGAACTGGAACGATCTGCGCTTTGTGCTTGAAACCGTGCGGCATGGCGGGCTGAGCGGCGCGGCGCGGGCGCTGAAGGTCAACCATGCCACCGTCTCACGCCGGATTGCTGCGGCGGAGGCTGCGATGGGCACCCGGCTTTTCGACCGTGCCCCTGCAGGCTACCGTCCCACGGACGCAGGGCGGGAAGCGGCGCAGATCGCCGAGCAGATGGAGGCCAGGAGCTTTGATCTCAGCCGGCGGCTGACCGCGCGTGACCAGGTGCTGGGTGGCAGCTTGACCGTGACCGCGCCGCAACTGCTCGTTGACCGCCTGCTTGCGCCGATCCTTCGGGAGTTCAAGGAGAGCTATCCCGCGATTGACCTCTCGGTGATTGCCGACAACCGAACGCTGAACCTGGCCGCACATGAGGCCGATGTGGCGTTTCGGATTTCCGACACACCCGGAGAGACGCTCGTGGGCCGCCGCGTTACGGAACAGGCCGCGGCCGCCTATATCGCGACGGAGCTCGCAGACAGGATGCGCCTGGAGCCAGGCCGTCCGCTCGACTGGATCCGCTTTGCTCATTGGCCCGGCCCGCCGGAAGCGTTGAAGGAGGTCTGGCCCGACCGGCGCGTGACGCTGACCGTCGACGATATGTATGCCGCGCTTGCGGGTGTCCGCAGCGGCATGGGGGCGACGCGCATGCCGTGCTTCATCGGGGATGCCGAGCCCGGGCTGGAGCGACTGCCGGGCGTGCCGCTGATGCCCTATCGACCGTTGTGGGTGCTGACCCACGCTGATCTGCGCGATACGCGAAAGGTCACGACCTTCACGCAGTTCGCGGCAACGCGGATCCAGGCGCAGCGCCCGCTCTTTGAGGGGCGCACGCGCGAGACACCGCTCAGCTTTTGACGGCGATGCTGGGGGCAATCACGTCGATGCCGAGCGCTTTGCCGACCGCGTAGTAGGTGAGCTGTCCTGCATGTACGTTCAGCCCGTTCATCAGATGGGGATCATCCAAGCAGGCCCGCCGCCAGCCCTTGTCGGCGAGCGCCAGCATGAAAGGCATAGTGGCGTTGCCCAAGGCGATGGTCGAGGTCCGGGCCACGGCGCCGGGCATGTTGGCCACGCAGTAGTGCATGATTCCATCCACATCGTAGATCGGGTCCTGATGGGTCGTGGCCTTCGAGGTCTCAAAGCACCCGCCCTGGTCGATGGCCACATCGACGAGCGCGGCGCCGGGTTTCAGATCCGCCAGTTGCGCGCGGCTGATCAGCTTGGGGGCTGCGGCGCCGGGGATCAGCACGGCGCCGATGATCATGTCAGCGGCCTGGGCCAGATCGAGGGTGTTGCCCGCCGAGGCGTAGGAGGTCTTGAAGGTGCCGCCGAAGACATCGTCGAGATAGCGCAGGCGGGTGAGCGAACGGTCAAGCACGGTGACATCGGCGCCCATGCCGGCCGCGATCTTGGCAGCGTGGGTGCCGACGACACCACCACCGATGACCACCACGCGCGCGGGGCCCACGCCGGGCACGCCGCCCATCAACACACCGCGCCCACCGTTGGCCTTTTGCAGGGTCCAGGCGCCCACTTGCGGCGCGAGCCGCCCGGCAACCTCTGACATCGGCGCGAGCAAGGGCAAGCCGCCCCGGTCGTCTGTCACGGTTTCGTAGGCGATGCAGGTGGCGCCGGAGGCCAGCAGGTCGTGTGTCTGATCGGGGTCAGGCGCGAGATGAAGGTAGGTGAAGAGCAACTGGCCCTCGCGCAGCATCTTGCGCTCACCGGCCTGAGGCTCCTTCACCTTCACGATCATGTCGGCGGTTGCAAAGATGTCCTCCGCCGTGTCGATGATGGTGGCACCTGCAGCGATGTAGTCTGCATCCTCAAAGCCGGCCCCTGTGCCCGCGCCCGCCTGAATGCGAACGTTATGGCCGTGGGTCACAGCTTCGCGCGCGGCATTGGGTGTCATGCCAACGCGGAATTCCTGCGGTTTGATCTCTGTCGGGCATCCGATAATCATGGGGGCTCTCCTCCACCAAAGGTTTGTGTCGTAGATATCGTGCCGCGCACGCAATGTTGCACCAAAGATGCCTCGCCATTCGGCATATCTTCCGAATATATTGGCGTACAGATGTCGTACGGCGGGAGATTTTTGCGCATATGAGCCTGGATGCAACGGATCGGCGGATTCTCACGGCGCTGCAACGGAAAGGCCGCATGGCCAATGCCGAGTTGAGCGAGGCGGTCAACCTCTCGGCCTCCGCCTGTCACCGGCGGGTGCAGAGGTTGGAGAAGGAGGGCTATATCCGCGATTATGTGGCCCTGCTGGACGCGCGCAAGATGGGGGTGCCGACGACCGTGTTTGTCGAGATCACGCTGCAGGGGCAGGCGGATGAGGTGCTGGAGGCTTTCGAGAAGGCCGTACGGCGCATTCCGGATGTGCTGGAATGCCATCTGATGGCGGGCACGGCGGATTATCTGTTGAAGGTGGTGGCGGAGAACACCGAGGATTTTGCGCGTATCCATCGCCAGTATCTGGCGCGGCTGCCGGGGGTCGGGCAAATGCAGTCGAGCTTTGCGCTGCGGACGGTGTTCAAGACCACCGCGCTGCCCGTGACCTGAGAGATCGGGATGCGGCCCGCCCGCCAAGGCAGGCCGCGATAGGACTAGGCGAGGCAGTCCCAGTCTTGCATGAACTGGAAGCCGGAGCCGCCGTCACCGGCGGTATCGTCCTGCGCGAGCATCATGTCATCGTCGTCCATGTCGCTCCCATCGTCGGAGCCGTTGAACAGCTCGTCGAACAGCTCGTCGATATTGAAGGTCACTGTCTGCGGTTCGTCGCCGCCAGTCCAGGTGAAGGTGAAATCGTCGTCGAAGAGCGTGGCCAGGAACCCGGTGACGAAGAATTGCAGCTGCGCAAATGTGTCACTGTCGATTTTACCCACGGGGCTTTCATCGCCGTCATCGGGGGTGTCCGGGTCGGGCATGTCGGGTGTCTCCGGCTCAGGCTCCGGTGCTTCGGCGACCGGCTCTTCCGGCTCTGGGGCTTCGGGCTCCGGAGCTTCTGCAATCGGCTCTTCCGGCGCTTCGGGATCGGGCTCCGGAGCCTCGGCCACCGGCTCCTCGGGGGTCTCCGCGATGGGTTCCTCTGGTTCCTCAGGCTCTGGGCCTGGTGCTTCGGCGACGGGTTCTTCGGGCGTTTCCGGCGCGGGCTCGGGCGCTTCGGCCACAGGGTCTTCCGTCTCCGGTTCGGGCGCTTCGGCGACTGGGTCTTCGGGGTCCGGTTGCGGGTCGGACGTGTCGTCAACCTCCTCGGGCGATGTCGCGGTGCCCGCGTCAAGCTGCAGCTCCGCATCCGTCGCTGCGAAGTTCTGTGTGACCATCACCGCGTCAAAGCCGTTGAAGTCGCCCATTTCGATGCCAAGCCCGACGACCTCGAAATCCGGGTTCAGGATATTGGCGCGGTGGCCGGGGCTGTTCATCAGGCTGTCGTGCAGGTCCTCGACGTCATCGGCGAGGCCCGGCGCGCCGCGCTCGCTCTGATAGGCGATGTTCTCGCCCCAGGTCCAGTTGCCGTCGAAGTCGAAATTGGCGTCACGCATGCGCTCGCCCGCGCTGCTGCCGCCCTCGCCCGTATGTGAAAAGCGGTCCTCCTCGAGCATCCACTGGCTGTGGTCTTCGCTGCTGTCATTGAGCCGGAGCTCCAGCTCGACCGGGTCGAGGCCGCGGGATGTGCGCTCCTCGTTGATGAGGTCGAGCATCTGCCGTTCTAAGTCGCTTGCGCGTGACATGTCATTCTCCTTGATGCGGTGTGTCAGCCTGCAGATCGCTAGAAGCTGGAGATGGGTGCGGATAGGTCCGTCACCGTATGCCTGTTTTTTAAGCAATAACGAGCGCGAATGCCGGAGCCGCGACAGCAGAAAAACGCCGCGTTCGCTTGGAGCGCTGCGGGCCTGGTAAAATCGGCAAAAACCCGCGGCTTTTATGTGCAAGGGAGCCAAGGAGCAGACACAAAAACCCCCGCACGGCGCATGCCGGACGGGGGGTTGTGTTTAGATCAGCCTGTTGGCGAGGTGCTTAGAGCATGCCTTCGCGTTGGGCTTTCTTGCGTGCCAGCTTACGGGCACGGCGGATCGCTTCAGCTTTCTCGCGCGCTTTTTTCTCGGACGGCTTCTCGAAATGTTGCTTGAGCTTCATCTCGCGGAAGACACCCTCACGCTGCAGCTTTTTCTTCAGGGCACGAAGCGCCTGATCGACATTGTTGTCGCGAACACTAACCTGCATGTGGTTTTCACCACCTTTCTAAGTTGAGTTGCAAGGAATTGCAGGAAGTGGGCATATAGCAAGGACGCCCTAACTTGTCTAGTATGCCATCGTAAGTCCTCTCGGAGAGTTGTCATGACCACATCATACGAGACTGCCAAGACACAGCTTTTGGACGCCGCTTTGGCGCATGTGCCATTTGACGGCTGGTCGAACGCCACCTTTCAGGCAGCGATTCGCGACACCGATGTGAGCCCGACGGTGGCGCGGGCGATCTGCCCGCGGGGCGCTGTCGATCTGGCCGTGGCTTTCCACAAGCGCGGGGACGAGGCGATGGAGGCGCGCATCAAGTCCGAAGATATGAGCAGCATGAAGTTCCGCGAGAAGGTCGCTGCCGCCGTGCGGTGGCGGTTGGAAGCCGTGGAGGACAAGGAAGCCGTGCGCCGTGGCACCACTCTCTTTGCGCTGCCCATGCATGCCGTTGACGGCGCCAAGCTGATCTGGGGCACGTCGGATGCGATCTGGACGGCGCTGGGGGATACGTCAGACGACATCAACTGGTACACCAAGCGCGCGACGCTGAGCGGGGTCTATTCCTCGACCGTGCTCTATTGGCTCGGCGACGACAGTCCTGACGCAATGGCCACCTGGGCCTTTTTGGATCGCCGCATCGAGGACGTGATGCAGATCGAAAAGGCAAAGGCGCGCCTGCGCAACAGTCCCACGCTCAGCCGCCTGATGACGGGGCCCAATTGGGTGTTGAGCCGGATCAAGGCGCCGACACGCATGCCCAAGATGGACTTCCCCGGGAGTTGGACCGCACCGCGCGACTGATGACGAGAGCGGCAGACTGGCCAGTGTCAGGCTGTGCAGGACAACAACCCCGAAGTTGACGCAGACCAAGGGGCTGGCCGGGCCACCGTGACGACGGTGATCAGCTTGTAGGGGATCTAAATCGGCAGCAGGTCAAGCGCGAGACCGGTCAAAGCGTTTGACTGGCCCTAGGCCATAAGCCCGCGTGCGGCACGGCTGAGAGCGCCGATCCCAAGATAGACACTTGAAAGGATAGGCCGGGCCACCGTGTCGGGCCCAAGGGTCTCCGTCATTGTGGAGGAGCCGTGCAGCGGTGAGGCCGCGACGGGAAAGACGATCAAGCAGTTCGCAAGGAAGGACAGCGCGAGTATGCGAGGCCTTTGGTTTGCCATTCCGAGTTGTCCTGTTACGCATGGGGCAACAGAAAGGATCAGTTCATGACCGAGATGATGCGCGCCGTTGAAATCACCAAACCTGGTGGCCCGGAGGTCTTGCAGATCACCGACCGCCCGGTGCCGGTGCCCGGCCACGGGCAGGTGGTGATCAAGGTCGCCTGGGCCGGGGTGAACCGCCCCGACGCGCTGCAGCGGGCGGGTCTCTACGCCCCACCGCCGACGGCGAGCGATTTGCCCGGTCTGGAAGCGGCGGGCGAAATCGTGGCGCTCGGTGCGGGCGTCACCGGGCTCTCGGTCGGTGATCAGGTCTGCGCACTGTTGCCGGGCGGTGGCTATGCGGAGTATGTGGCCACGTCTGCGGCTCACTGCTTGCCGGTCCCGGAGGGCATGGCGGTGAAAGAAGCAGCCTGCTTGCCCGAGACTTTTTTTACGGTCTGGTCTAACGTTTTTACCCGGGGCGGGCTGAGAGGGGGCGAGCGGTTTCTGGTACACGGCGGCTCCTCGGGGATCGGCACCACCGCCATTCAGCTGGCGAGCGCCTTCGGGGCACGGGTCTTTGCCACGGCTGGGTCCGACGAGAAATGTGCGGCCTGTGTCGAGCTGGGTGCCGAGATCGCGATCAACTATCGCGAGCAGGACTTTGTGGAGGTGCTGCGCGGCGAGGGCGGCGCAGATCTGATCCTCGACATGGTGGGCGGCGACTATATCCCGCGCAACCTCAAGGCGCTGGCCGACGACGGACGTCTGGTCCAGATTGCGTTTTTGCAAGGCCCCAAGGTCGAGGTGAATTTCGCGCAGCTGATGATGCGGCGGCTGACGATGACAGGCAGCACGCTGCGCCCGCAGAGCGACCTGGCCAAGGCGCGCATTGCGCAGGACCTGCGGGAGGCGGTATGGCCGCTGCTGTCGTCGGGGCGCATCGCTCCGGTCATGGATCAGTCTTTCCCGTTGGAGGAGGCCGCGAAGGCACATGCCCGTATGGAAAGCTCCGATCATATCGGCAAGATCGTCCTGAACGTCTCAGACAGGTAGGGTGGGCTTTCAGGCCACCCTTCGCTAGCGGATCGGCGTGAAGAGCGCATTGGGCGCGCTGCAGTCGCGCAGGACGTCCGCACCGCAGGTGCGGAGCTCCAGATCGCGGGTCAGGCAAATCCGGGCCTCCTGGATATGCCCCTCTCGGCAGGTGATGGTGATCCCCTGGGCAGTCAGCTTCGGATTCGCCTCGAGAAACGCTTCTTCGACTACGGACGGCGGCAGTCGTACCGCCGTCTCCAAGCCGCGAAACACCGCCGGGCGGGTGATCCGACCATAAGCGTCACGGGAGCGCGCGTAGTAGCCGGCTGCGTCCAGCCCGCTGCAGGTGCCGTGCTTCTTCCACTGATGCCAGGCGAGGCCGGAGGTGCCCATGATGTCCGCCATTTCACCCGTCATGCGCCGCGAGGGCGCGCGTTCCGACGAGTGGCAATACTCGGGATAGCCGCGCTCATACTGCGGCCAGAGCCCGTGCAGGATCCAGCCGTGATCGTGGTGGGCCTCGCATTGCTCGGACCCGCGCGCGTCGCCCTCGAGCGCGCACCAGTTCGGCGACCAACTCAGACTGAGGACGTAGTAGTCGAATTCGCCCGCGCGATGATCCTGTGCCGCAAGGGGCAGGGCGGTTAAAAGCCAGAAAAGCAGGCTGCGCATTGGGTCTTTCCTTATCCGGTCGATCCGCCTATATAAGCCACAAGTTCCCCCACAATGGAAACCGTTCCGGCCCCAGGGACAGCCCTTTCAGGCGACAGGAGAGATGTGGGCAAAGACCGGTAGACAGGAGTTAAGACAATGGCAAAACCGATCATGGCCAAAGCCACCGCCGTCTGGTTGGTGGACAATACCACCATCAGCTTCAAACAGATCGCCGATTTCGTCGGTATGCACGAGCTGGAAGTGCAGGGCATCGCCGATGGCGATGTGGCGCAGGGTGTGAAAGGGTTTGACCCGATCTCCAACAACCAGCTGACGCAGGAGGAGATCGACGCTGCACAGTCCAACCCGCTGCACAAGCTCAAGCTGAAATTCAACGCTGCTGCCCAAGGCGAAGAGAAACGCCGTGGCCCCCGTTACACGCCGCTGTCGAAACGGCAGGACCGCCCGGCCTCGATCCTGTGGCTCGTGAAATTCCATCCTGAGCTGAGCGATGGTCAGATCAGCAAGCTGGTGGGCACCACTAAGCCGACGATCCAGGCGATCCGCGAGCGGACGCACTGGAACATCGCCAACATCCAACCGATTGACCCGGTGGCCCTGGGGCTCTGCAAGCAGTCCGAGCTGGATGCCGCCGTGCAGAAAGCCGCCGCGAAGAAGGCCGCCGATGCGCCTGTGATGAGCGATGACGAGCGCCGCAAGCTGGTGAGCACCGAGCAGAGCCTCGGTCTGGACGCGGAACCGAAGATCCCGACAGCCATCGAGGGCCTGGAAACCTTCACGCTGGCGGGTGATCCGGTCGACGAAACCGCCGAGGAAGAAAAAGAAACCTTTGCGGATGCGGACAGCTTCTTCAACCTGCCCGATGGTCCGGTGGAAGAGGACGAAGACAGCGACCCGCAGCGCTGATTCTCTCTCCATTGACACGCTTGACATCCCCGGTGCCGATGGCGCCGGGGGTTTTCTTTTGGTTGCAGAGGTTTGCGGCACTGAAACGGTGCAAATGGGAATTTCCCTCAAAACGTGTATAATATGGCTCTTTGATAAATTCTTTTTTAGGAGCCAGTAATGAATGTTTCTCAATTCGAACTCGTATTCAAACCGCAATCTCCCGAAGGCCCAGCCGATACGGTGCTCCAAGGGTATTTTCTGAAGATCAGCAATGTCGAAGATCAGGAGCTGTCCTACCGGCTGGACTTCACGACGTCCTCGATTTCAGATCCGGACAGGAGCCTGTTCGAAAACACGATCGTTTTCGTAGACACACCGGGCCAGAACAACGCGGCCGGAACCTTCAGCCTTGTGGGCGGGCTCGATGCCAAATCCTTCCGGCTGAACCCCCTTGTGACAGTTCCGGCGCATGGCACCGCTTTGGTCGCGGTGCTTCCGGGCGATCCATTTGCCCTGCCAGGGTGCACGCCGCCGACGCCTGATTTCGAATGCCGCGGCTATGTCGACATCAGCCTGCCTGCGCTCTTCCAGTTCGTGGAGGGACCCGGCGGGTTCGGCTTCTTCCAGCAGGTGCCGCAAAGCGATGCGCCGGTTGACGTCTTGCTGACACCACAGAACCGCGCCACCTATCTGAAGCCTGACGGTGCCATCGGCGCGCAGACACAATCGTCGCTGCCACTTGCGAACGGTGAAGGCAAGATGGCGATAGAGCCCGGGCAGCCGTTTGGCCTTGGCGGCGCAGCCCTCGAAGCCTCCGAGCTTGACGATCTTGTAGCGGAGTTGCCGGACGGCGCCATACGACCTGCTCTATTGGCGACCTTGATGGGGCAGATCGACCCCAAGGCGATTGATCTCGAAGCGTTCAATGCGACGCTGGAACGCGCGGGCGTCGATCTGGCGCTCCAGGCTCGAAAAACGTCCACACGCACCGCCGGAAAAGCGCGGCGTACCGAAGACGCCTAGGCCCGCGACCGGGGCAGTTCTGGTCGCTTGATCGGGGTTGCTTCTAAGCACTTAAGTGTCTCGGTGCGCAATCAATGAAACAAGAGCGCCGTCGCGCCCGCTACAACGCCTTGCGGGCGCGCAATGCCGCGGAGATCGTGCCATCGTCGAGATAGTCCAGCTCGCCGCCGATTGGGACGCCTTGCGCAAGCGACGTCAAGGTGACCTGGCCGTCGAGCCGGTCGGCGATGTAATGGGCCGTCGTCTGCCCGTCGATGGTGGCGTTCAGCGCGAGGATCACCTCGGTGATGTTTTCGCTCGGGACCCGGTCGATCAGGCGGGGGATGCGCAGGTCGTCTGGCCCGATGGCATCGAGCGCGGACAGCGTGCCGCCCAGCACGTGATAGCGCCCCTTGAAGACGCCCGCGCGTTCCATCGCCCAGAGGTCGGCCACATCCTCGACCACGCAAAGCTCGCCATTCGCGCGCTTCTCGGAAGTGCAGATATCGCAGACGTCCAAGGTGCCGACATTGCCACAGTTCAGGCACTCCCGCGCGGTCGCGGCCACCGTTTGCATGACATCGGCAAGGGGGGTGAGCAACAGGCTGCGCTTGCGGATCAGATGCAGCACGGCCCGCCGGGCTGACCGCGGGCCCAGCCCCGGCAGTTTCGCCATCAACTCGATCAGAGCGTCGATATCCTTGGTGCTGCTCACTGCGGTGCCTCTTTGTGCCTCTGGTCGCTGCGATCAGAAGAATTTGCGCATCGTGTAGTCTATGAGGCTGGGCATGAAAGACAAGAAGGTCACGATGGCCGCGGCAGAGACCGAGATTTGCCCGCCCGGCGGTAGCGTGCGCACTTTGAGCAGCAGGTCGCGCGCGTTCACCAGATCCCCGAGGCTGGGCAGTTTGTCGATGTCGACCTCGAGATCCTCGCGCGGGGTCTGATTGCCAAGGTGCCGGATATGCGCGTCGATCATGCGCTCGATCCGGTCGAGTTCCTGGGCCTTCTTGACGGCGAGCAGGTTCGAAAGGGGCAGGACCGGGACGGCGTAGGTGGCCACGACCATGGCCAGTGCGGACACGGAGAAGACCAATATGATCGGGTCGACGGCGTAATCCGACAAAACCACCGCGAGGATGGACAGGCAGGCCACGAGGGCGGTGGCCATCACGATCTGACTGTTTATGCGAAGCAGGGTGATCATGGGCGCGCGATTGAGATTGAGAATGCGCAGGTCGAGTGTCGACATCTCGCGCAGCACTGACTGCCAGAAGCGACCGATGCCCACGATCACCGTGCCCACGATCAGGTTGTTGACGAAGACAAAGACGCAAAGCCAGATGGTGAGGTCGGGCGTCTCGCGCCAGGGGTCGATCTGCCAGACCGCGAAGGCGATGAACGCTGCATAGACCACCGCGGGCAGGGCCGTTGTTCGGTCTCCCAGCAGGTGATCGACGGCGGCTTGCGGATCACGGCCCGCAACCGGAAAGTCACGGAACATGTCGGCGATGCGCGGCGCGATATGGATGCCGAAGCGGTAGATGAAGAGCGTGTTCGCCGTCACCAGAACGATGAGGGCGGCATCCTTCAAGGCGCCAATGTGCGCCACCTGGATCCCGGCGTAGAGCCCCGCCACAACAGCGGAGGCAAAGACGACCCATCCCCCGACACGCACCAGATAGGGGGGCGCGTGAAAGTCCAGAGTGGAAGGGCCGTCCGACATCTTCGGTCAGAAGGGCAGTTTCATGTCCGCGGGCAGCCCGAGCCCTTCGGTCAGCTTCGACATTTCCTCCTGCGCGCGTTCGCTGGCTTTGGTCTGCGCGTCCTTGATGGCGGCGAGGATCAGGTCCTCCACCACTTCCTTGTCATCGCCATTGAAGATCGAGGGGTCGATATCGAGCGTCTTGAGTTCGCCCTTCGCCGTACAGGTGGCCTTGACCAACCCGGCACCGGAGGCCCCTTCCACAATGATGCTGTGCATGTCTTCCTGCAGCTGGGCCATCTTGCCCTGCATTTCCTGCGCCTTCTTCATCATGCCGGCCATATCGCCGAGCCCGCCTAGTCCTTTGAACATGTCCTGTTTTCCTTGTTGCCTCTGGATGAACCGTGATTGATCTGAAATTAGCCTGTCCGAAGCCGCGCGACCACCTTCAGCTCAACAATGACGCCCGGGGTGGCAAAGCCCGCGACCTCAATTGCGGTCCATGCGGGGTAAGGCGGACGCACGCGAGCGGCGCGGATCTGTCGGAACAGTGTGAGGTGGTCGGCAAGCCCCAGGTGGTAGCTGGTCATATCTACGACGTCGGTGAAGTCGAGCCCGGCCTCGGCAAGGACCGTCTTCACGGCTTCGAAGGCGGTCTCTATCTGGATCTCCGGCTCGGGTGGCGGAGGGCCCTCTAGTGGACAGCCGTTGAACCCCGTGAGAAAGACGTGGTCGCCGGAGATAAGGCCGGGCGACATGCGCCAGTCCTGCTCCAGCGCGGCCATCTCGTCCGGGATGAGGGCGCGCAGCTCAGTCATCCTCGAAGGGGTCCCATTCGTCCTCGACCTCGGGCAGGGCCTCCTGTTCCGCTTCGGCGGCGATTTTCGCAGGCGTGCGGATGTTCTTGATCTTCGCCTTGGGAAACGCGGCGATCACGGCTTGCATAAGGGGGTGTTCCTTGGCGGCCTCGTGCAGCGCGTAGAGCTCTGCGTTGCGCACCTCGTCGATGGTCTTGCCGCCGCCGTCATTGACGATAGTGACTGCCCAGCGATTTCCTGTCCACGTTTGCAGGCGATGGCCAAGACGCTGGGCCAGATCGCGGGGCGCGCGGTCGGTCGGTTGGAATTCGATCCGCCCGGGTTGATATGAAACCAGCCTCAGGTCCGTCTCCACATCGGCAAGCAGCTTGCCGTCGCGGTTTGCCCGGATCAGCTCCACCACGTGCTCGAAGGTCGGGAACCGCGCCAGCGCCGCATCCAGATCAACGGCTTGCGCGGTTACAGGCACCGCGCCGCGGCTTGCGGATGTCGGGGCCGAGGCGGCAGCCGAGGCCCCCCCGGTCGCGGCACGCGCGCCTGTGCTTTGCACAGGCTGTCCGCCGCCATTCGGTCCAGAGGCGGGCGGAGGTGTGGCGCCGTGCAGCTTGCGCACGAGGTCTTCCGGGCTGGGCAGGTCCGCCACATGTGTGAGGCGAATGATGGCCATTTCTGCGGCCATCATAGCATTCGGGGCGCTCGCCACTTCGTCCAATGCCTTCAGGAGCATCTGCCAGAGACGCGTGAGCACCCGCATCGGCAGCGCATCGGCCATGGCGACACCCCGTGTGCGTTCGTCCGGGGAGACCGTCGGGTCGGCGGCGGCCTCGGGCGTGATCTTCACGACCGACACCCAATGGGTGATCTCCGCCAGATCCCGCAGGACGGCCATCGGATCGGCCCCTTCCGCATATTGCGCGGAGAGTTCGGTCAGTGCGCCGGCGGCATCTCCCTTCAGGATCATGTCGAAAAGATCGAGAACGCGCCCGCGGTCCGCCAGACCCAGCATCGCGCGGACCTGTGCCGCGGTGGTCTCGCCTGCGCCGTGGCTGATCGCCTGATCCAGCAGCGAGGTCGCATCCCGAGCCGACCCTTCTGCCGCCCGCGCGATCAGCGCAAGGGCGTCCCCGGCGATCTTTGCGCGCTCGGCCTCCGCGATCCGGCGCATCAGGGCGATCATCACTTCCGGTTCGATCCGCCGCAAATCGAACCGTTGACAGCGCGACAGGACCGTCACTGGCACCTTTCGGATTTCGGTGGTCGCGAAGATGAACTTCACGTGAGAGGGCGGTTCCTCCAGGGTCTTGAGCAGCGCGCTGAACGCGCCGGTCGAAAGCATGTGTACTTCGTCGATGATGTAGACCTTGTAGCGGGCGGCGGCTGCGCGGTAGTGCACCGAATCGATGATTTCACGGATGTTCGCCACGCCCGTGTTCGATGCCGCGTCCATCTCCATCACATCGACATGGCGGCCCTCCATAATCGCGGAACAATGCTCACAAGTGCCGCAGGGATCGGTCGTCGGGCCACCCTGACCGTCGGGACCGATGCAGTTCATGCCTTTGGCGATGATCCGTGCCGTGGTGGTTTTGCCGGTGCCCCGGATGCCGGTCATGATGAAGGCCTGCGCGATCCGGTCGGCCTCGAACGCATTCTTCAGGGTGCGCACCATCGCATCCTGTCCGACCAGATCGGCGAAGGTTTCCGGACGGTACTTTCTTGCGAGGACCTGATAGTCCGATGTGGTGTCTTGCATGATGCGCTTTCGAGGCTGGCTGCTGGTAAGGTAGAGGCTTCGCAGGTCGCCGTCCAGCGGCGGCACCGCGTCGTGTCCTGAAATCAGCTGGCTTTTTTGGGTGCGGCTGGCGGCGTCTTGAAAAGATCGGGCAGAGACCTCAGTATGTCCGAGTTGCGCCGCACCCTGGCCAGTTGCCAGCCGCCTTCGATCAGCAGGAAGACATGTTCCGCGCACCTCTTCGCGTCAGTCTCGCTCAGGCCGAAGCGTCTCGCATTGTCCTGAACTTCATCGATCCAGCCGGAGTAGCAGCGCTCTGCATGTTCCAGAAACTCGGCATTCCCCGGATCTTCGAACAGTGTAGATCCGATCGGGCAGCCGTCCTGTTGCCCCGTCAGATCGAAGAGCTTGGCCAGCTTGAAACACAGCGTTGTTGCACCGTCCTCAAAGGTTTTGGCCTCGGCGAAGCTTGCTGCAATCAGGCGCAGCATCTGGTCTGAGGCCCATGTGGCGGCAGCGATGGCCAGATCGGATTTTCCATTCGGAAAATGGTGATAGAGCGACCCTTTGGGCGCGGCCGCCTCGGTCAGCAGATCATTGAGCCCGACCCCGTGATATCCGTGGGTGCGGAACAGCTTGGCAGCGGCCTGGATCAGCCTGTCCTTGGTAGGAAGCGCAGCGGTGGTCATCCAAAAAGCTTGACACAACTAGACCAAATGGTCCAGTGATAGAGCTAGACCAATTGGTCTAGCGCTGAGGAGTTGGATATGTTGAAAGTCGTGGAAGCACCCGTCGTCCGGCGGCGCCTGATCAAGACATCCGATGGGGCCGAGTTGGGGGGCACGCTTATTCTGCCTCCCTTTCAGCCGCGCGCTGCGCTGGTGCTGAACGGTGCCACGGGTGTTCCGCAGAGCTACTATCAGCGTTTTGCCCGCTGGGCCGCGACCGAACAGGGGGTTGCTGTTTTGACCTACGACTACCGTGGAACGGGTCGTTCGCTGAACGGGTCGATGCGGGACAGCCGTGCCACCATGTCCGACTGGGGCTTGCGCGACAATGTGGCCGCCCGCGCATATTTGCGCAGGGCGGTTCCGGATGTGCCGCTTTGGGTGATGGGCCATTCTCTCGGAGCGATGATGTTGCCGATGCAAGAGGACCTCTCGGGGATCGACAAGGTCATCGGCGTGGCCAGCGGTCTCGTGCATCACGCGGATCATCCGTGGCCCTACCGCGCCTTGGCGCTCTTCTTCTGGTTCGGAATCCCGCCTGTGGCGGCGCGTCTGTTCGGGTACTTGCCGGGAAGACGGCTGGGGCTGGGAGCTGACATGCCGGCCCCTGCTTATACGGAATGGCGCAGATGGTGCACAACGCCCAGCGTCTTCGCCGGCGCGGTGCAGGACAGCCTGCCGACGCCGGACTGGTCCAGATCTGGCGCTCCGGTGCGGCTGATCTCCTTCACGGACGACGATGTCTGCCCCGAGGTGTGCACGCGCAGACTGGCGGCAAAATATGGTGGTTTTGCCGACATAGATTTCGTCCGACCCTCAGATGTGGGGCTGCGCACCCTGGGCCATATCGGCGCCTTTGCGCGCCAGAACGATGCGGTGTGGACACGGCTCCTCTTTGGTCCGGACGAGGCCGTGCCGAACTCCACGCCGAAACATGCGGCTACAGTCTGAAAAGGCGCTGACGAGAGGTGGAGTGAGAGGCTGGACAACGACCCAAGCGGGGCTCGTTACGGCTGCTTCCTTCCGGACCTGACCGGGTTGGCGAGGCGCTCGCCCGCGCCAACCTCTCATCTGGTGATATAGGCAAACCCAATGCGCGAGGCAAGGCCGCAGACTAAAGATGCAGCCGCAATCGCGCGAACCCGTCTTGCGTGAATCCGCAGGGTTCCGGTGCCATGTGGGCGATGTCGTCAAGATGGTTGAGTGCATTCGGTGCGGTGTGAAGGATCGCCGTGACGCCGGGTGCGGGTCTGAATTGCCAAGGCGCAGCCGGGACTGTGCGTTCGAGCGATGGGAGCGACAGATAGTCGATCAAGGCTCGGTCCAGCGGGGCGTTGTCTCGGACGACGATGTCGTCCTCCTCGAACGGTCTGAACATGCCGCCGCCTCCGGCCCGGTGGTCGGTGACGGCGACCAGAAACTCCTGATCAGGATCGACTGGCGCGCCCTGCCAGGTGATGTCCGACACCCGACCGCGTTCGCCGGGCAAGGGGCGACCGGCTGCGTCGAAGCGCGAGGGCGCGGTGAGGTCGATCTTGTAGTGTAATCCGTAAAGCGCGTCGTAGCGAAAGCCCGGCACCTTGGGGTCGATCAGCATCTGGTCGGACCTGTCCTTCCGCAGGACATTGAAAATGAGGGCCGAGCGCTCCAGCCAGCCCGCAATCCGCGCGCCTGTCGCCTTCACGGCCCAGACTTGGTTGGCATAGGGCACAAGACCAGCCACGTGGCGTTGCTCCAACTGGCCTGAGGGAAGCGTGATGAAGTTCCCGGGCCCGTCAAACCCTCCTGTTGCGGGCGTGGCGGCTGCGGCGATCAGAGGCAGTTGCGCAAGGTCGGACGCTTCGACCGCCTTCGCGATCGCATATCGTTTGGCTGCGGCCATTAACGCGGTGACGGGGCTGGGACTGGCAAGCGCAAAGTAGCTGTGCATCGGCTCGGTGATCCGGGCAACCGGCTGTGCCAGATGCTTGCGGGTTGCGAGATGCGCGTCGTCCGCCAGGGTCGCGACTGTTGGATCTTCGCGAATGTCCTCCGTCAGCGGCCGCAGGGTGACAACCCGGTCGGAGACGGTCCAGAAGGTTTCCGGCGTGTCTCGTTGCAGACACACGTCGATCACGCCAAGATCCGAGCCGCCGCTGCCGGGCATGACGACGGGCGTGCCAGAGATAAGGCCTGTGTCGCTGTTGGCGCCCGCGGCCGACTGATGATCGGGCCCGGGGAAACGGAGATGTGTGTGCCCCGCGATCACAACATCCACATGCGGGAGCGCGGCCACCTCGGCCACGCGGTTTTGGGCCTCCTCGCCCTCGTCAAAAAGGGCGATGCCCATGTGTGCCAGCGCAATCACGATATCGGCGCCATCGGACTTCAGTTGATCGGCGGCCTGCTGCAGCGCGCTCACCGGCGGATCGATCTGCACCAGGCCGTCCAACTGCTGACGGTTCCACGTCGCCGTTTCTTTCGGGAGCGCAGAGATGATGCCGATGCGCAAAGATGCGCTGGCTCCGGCCGTGGTCTGCACGTCCCTTTCAAGCAGCGCGGAGGCCGTCAGACCGGGCAACTCTTTGGACGTCACATTTGAGCCTACGACAGGCGCATCGAAGGCCTGGATACAGCGCGCCAGATGGGCAATACCATGGTCGAAATCATGGTTGCCCAGACCCACGGCGTCATAACCGAGCGTGTTCATTGCGGTGACCATCGGGTTGGGCTGGAATTCCGTCTTGGCGAGAAAGGCGCCCAGTGGGTTGCCCTGAAGCGTATCGCCATTGTCAAGAAGCAGGCACAGCGCGCCTATGCTCTCGGCCTCGGATCGTGCGGACCGGATCAGCGTGGCAAGACGCGCCAGGCTCTCCCCATCGGTCTGCCTGTCCTTAACGTAGTCGTAAGCGATGAGCTGCATGTGCAGATCGCTCGTCGCCAGGACTCGCAGATACAGACGCTCGACGTTGGCGCGCGGGGCCGCAGCTGACGAGGTCTTGGAGGAATCCATGATCGAAGCATTCAACTTTCGCACGAAATCATATCCATCAGATCGCGCAGGAGTTGGCAAGCCTTCGCCGACGCGGAAAAGCGTCATGGCCCTTGAAAGAATGCAGGCTGCATGCCAGTCGTTCCAAAACGGCAGGGACAGAATATGAGACATGCGGAAACGGTGACCTTTGGCGGGTCCGGGCTGGATCGGGCAGGTGAGATACGCCTCGACTGCGCTGCAGTCGGGGCAGCCGCTGGAGCCGCCGAGACCCGGGCGATCCTGTTCTGGCGCGGCAAGCCGTTGATCCAAATGACCGATCCTGCAGAGCTCGTGCGTTTGCCAATGGATCACCCCGTTCTTGCCGAGGCGTCAGAGGAGCGCATTCTGCTGGGTCGGGAGGAGGGCGCCTATCGGTTCGCCTGCGACCTGTCAGGCTGGACCCCCGATGATTTGGATGAGGCGGCTCTGGGCGGGTTTCTGGACCCTAGCGAACAACGACATCCTCAGCTGGCCGATACAATGGCTTTTTTGGAATTACGGCGTGTGATGACCTGGCTCACTCCGCGGGATGCGGAACTGGCTGCGACCGGAAAGGCGGTTTTCGGATGGCATGAGACCCATCGGTTCTGTTCGCGATGCGGTGCTCAGTCAGACATGAGTCAGGCCGGCTGGCAGCGCCGGTGCCCGGTCTGCGCCGGCACCCATTTCCCACGCACCGATCCGGTGGTGATCATGCTGATCACGCGCGGCAATTCCGTGCTGATGGGGCGCTCGCCGGGATGGCCCGACGGCATGTATTCGTTGCTCGCCGGTTTCGTGGAGCCGGGAGAGACGCTGGAGGCCGCCGTGCGGCGCGAGGTCTTCGAAGAAACCGGGGTCAAGGTGGGTCCGGTCACCTATCTGTCCAGCCAGCCCTGGCCGTTCCCGGCCTCCCTGATGTTTGGGTGTGCTGGCGAAGCGATCAGCGACAGCATTACGATCGACCCCGTTGAAATCGAAGACGCCCTCTGGGTTGGCCGCGAAGAGATGATGACGGTTTTTTCCGGCAAACACCCGAAGATCAAGCCGGCGCGCAGGGGTGCGATTGCGCATTTCTTGCTGGAAAACTGGTTGTCGGACAGGTTGGACTAGGGTCGGCCCAGAGCCAGAAGAGAAGATATCCGCTGCATGAAGTTTTCTACACAAGAGGTGATGGAGGTTCCGGTCCAAACCGGGTTCGACATGCTCACGGATTTCGAACGACTGGAGCAGGCCGCTATCCACCGTGGTGTGGACCTGCGGCGGGTGAGCGAACCCGGTCAAGTTGGTGTCGGGCTGGCCTGGGAGGCGTCGTTTGCTTTGAACAACCGCAGGCGGAACATCAGCCTGCAGGTGACCCGGTTCGAGCCGCCTGGGCTGCTGACGCTGGATTTCCTGTCGCAGGGCCTATCCGGCGAGACCTGTTTGGAACTGGTGATGCTTTCTGCCAGCCGGACGCGGGTCATGGTCAGCCTGGAGATGCGGCCTGTCACATTGGCGGCGCGTCTCCTGCTTCAGTCGCTCAAGCTTGCCAAGCCGCGACTGAGCCAACGGTACAAGGCCCGCATCGCCCGTCATATCGGAGATCTGGAGAGCCGGTATGAGGGAGCAGGCTCGGCGGAAATGACCTAGTGTCGACCGAGGTCCGCGGGATAGACACCGAGGATTTCGACCATATTCGTGAAGTATTCCAGCTCTTCCAAGGCCCGCTGCACGCCCGGATCGTCTGGATGACCTTCGATATCGGCATAGAACTGGGTTGCCGTGAATGAGCCGCCGACCATGTAGCTTTCAAGCTTGGTCATGTTGATCCCATTGGTCGCGAAGCCCCCCATCGCCTTGTAGAGCGCGGCGGGAATGTTCCGGACCTCGAAGACGAAACTTGTGATCATCCCGTGATCGCCCCGCCGCCTGTGATCCGCTTCGGGCGACATCAGCAGAAATCGGGTGGTGTTGTTGCCTTCATCCTCGATGTGTCTCGCAAGCACGTCCAACCCGTAGATGTCCCCTGCCAGCTCACTCGCCAGCGCCGCCATGGATGGGTCTCCGGTCGCGGCCACGTCCTTGGCCGATCCCGCGGTGTCAGCGCCGGTCACGCGAGAAATGCCATGGCGGGCGAGAAATGCCTTGCACTGCCCCAGCAGCACGGTGTGGCTCATTGCCGATTTTACGTCTTCGATGGCCGTGCCCGGCACGGCCAGCAAGTTGATATGGACCCGCACGAACGCTTCTTCGATGATATGAAGGCCGGATTTCGGCAGCAGCGAGTGAATGTCGGCAACACGGCCATATGTCGTATTCTCGACCGGCAGCATCGCCAATTCGGCCTTGCCGCTGCGCACCGCATCGATTGCATCTTCGAAGGTTGCGCAGGGGACGGGGGTCATATTCGGGCGTGCCACCCTGCAGGCCTCATGGCTATAGGCGCCCAATTCACCCTGGAAGGCGATGCGGGCGGAGGATGCGGTACTCATTAAGCGTTCCTTGGCTCTTTTCTTCTATGCGGGGTCGATTGGTCGCGGTAACTACACCTTGCCACCGGTAAGGTGAAGCAATAGATAGCGCGCAAACCCGTAGAAATGGATCGATGAGAATGCTCGACACAATGACCTTCACGAAAGCAGCCGGTGCCGTTTGTGGCGCACTGCTTGTATTTCTGCTTGGTAAATGGGCCGCCGAGGAGCTGTATCATGTGGACAGTCACGGCGAAGCGTCTTACGTGATCGAGGTCGAGGGTGCCGAAGAGGTTGCGGAAGTCGAAGAAGAAGTCGATTTCGCAACGGTTCTGGCCTCGGCCGACCCGGAGGCGGGCGCGCGTGTCTTCCGCAAATGCTCCGCGTGCCACAAGCTGGCTGATGGTGAAAACGGCACCGGCCCGCATCTTTATGGAGTGGTCGGTCGCGACAAAGGCGGGGTCGATGGGTTCAACTACTCCGACACGCTGGCCTCGATGGAAGGCGACTGGACTGCGGAAAACCTCAACGGGTTCCTGGAGCGTCCCTCTTCTTATGCGCCCGGCACTTCGATGAGCTTTGCGGGCTTGCGGAAGGTCGAAGAGCGGGCCGATCTGATCGCCTATCTGGACAGTCTCGACAACTGATCTTAACCACAAATTAACCAAAGAAGCCGCTTGTTAAGAAACAGGCGGCTTTTTTCACGGACGTGTCTCTGGCGATACGATCACATTTTCGCAACTTGTAACTTGGCGCGCCGCTCCGTTAGCTTACATGGTTAACGACAGAGACGCCGAGATGCGCGGCGCAAAACCGGAGGATATGCGAGATGACCCCCCCCCAGGCCCGTAAGGTTGCGCAGCCTTCATGGAGAGGCCTCAAGACGGTCGGTCTTGGCGTTCTGCTGCTGGCGCTATCTTGGGTCTGGCCCAGCGCGGTCGTTGCTGAAGAAGAGACGATCGTAAGCCATGGGTATTCCTTCTATGGCGATCTCAGCTACCCCGAGGATTACGAACACTTCAGCTATGTGAATCCGAATGCGCCGAAAGGCGGCGAGTTGTCCATCGCCTTCGTTGGAACGCTGGATTCCATGAACCCCTATGCCCGTCAGGGCCGTGCGCACGCCTTCTCCGTCTTCATGTACGAGAGCCTTCTGGGTGAAGGTGCGGCGGGCACCTCGGCACCGGCGGATATTTACGGGGAGTATTATGGACTTCTGGCGGAACGGCTGGAGTACCCGCCAAGCAAGGACTGGGTGATCTTCTACATGCGGCCGGAAGCGCGGTTCTCGGACGGCACACCAGTCACCGCGCATGATATTGCCTTCAGCCACAACCTGCTGCTGGATCAAGGCTTCAAGTCCTACGCGGACAGCGTGCGCCGGGCCATTCCGAAAGTCGAAGTACTGGATGATCACACGATTAAGTTTTATTTCGCCGAGGGGATCTCGCGGCGCAGCCTGATTGAGCAAGTGGGGACGGTGCCGGCCTGGTCGAGGAAGTGGTACGAAGACACCGGCGCACGGCTTGACGAAAGCCGCCTGGAGGCGCCAACCGGCTCCGGGCCGTATATGGTGGAAAGCGTCGATATCTCCCGCCGGATCGTCTTGAAACGCAACCCCGACTATTGGGGTACGGATTTGCCGTTCAACCGCGGGCGGCACAATTTTGACCGGCTCCGCCTGGAGATTTTCGGAGACGACACCGCCGCGTTTGAAGCCTTCAAGGCCGGAGAGTACACCTTCCGAGCAGAGGCCGACCCAAAGCGTTGGGCGACCGGGTATGATTTCCCAAAAACCCGTGCTGGCCAGGTGGTCCAGAAGGAATTGCCGAATGGGAATCCGCCGGTGCCCACCGGTATCATCTTCAATCTCGCCAGCCCGGTGCTGCAGGACAAGCGCGTTCGGGAAGCGGTCGCGCGTGCCTATAATTTCGAATGGACAAACGAGAGCTTGCAGTACGGGTTGTACAACCAGCGTGTATCCTTCACCCAAGGCTCGCCGCTGATGGCGGAGGGCACGCCGACAGGCGCGGAACTTGAGCTGCTGCAATCCCTGGGCGACCTGGTGCCTCCCAAGATGCTGACGGAGAATGTCCGTATCCCCCATGCGTCCAGCGCTGATCGCCTGTTTGATCGGCGGCAGGCGCGTGTCGCGATGGCGCTGTTGGATGAGGCCGGGTGGACCGTCGATGATGACGGGGTGCGGCGCAATTCCGATGGGACCGCCTTGACGCTCAATTTCCTGTTCAACTCGGCTGCCGGTGCCACACTCACGGCTGCGATGGAGAATTTCGTGTCGAACGCCCAGAAAATGGGTATCAACGTGGCCTTCGAAAAGGTCGACCCCTCGCAATACACAGCCCGTGAGCGCGACCGGGACTATGATCTGCTCTATGACAGCTATGCGAGCTTCCTCGCGGCGGGCACCGGGCTGACACAGCGGTTCGGCTCCGAGGATGCGGCCTTTTCCCTGTTCAATCCGGCGGGGCTTGCCAGTCCACTTGTGGATGCCCTGATCGACGCTGCTCTGGACGCCGAGACGCGGGAGGAGGAAACGGCTGCTCTGATGGCGCTCGACCGAGCGTTGCGATATGAGTTCATCATGATACCGCTCTGGTATAACCCCTCTCATTGGGTGGCTTATTACGATCAATACGAGCATCCTGAGATCCCGCCCTATAACCTGGGGTATCTAGACTTTTGGTGGTATAATGAAGACAAGGCGGACGCACTGCGCGACGCAGGGGCGCTGAGGTAGTCTCCCTATGGGCGCCTATATTGTCCGACGTCTTCTGCTCATTGTTCCGACCCTGCTCGGAATCATGCTCATCAATTTCGCGCTTGTGCAGTTTGTTCCCGGAGGCCCCGTCGAACAGGCGATTGCCCGCGCTCAGGGCGGCGGCGACGTGTTTGGAGGCTTTGCGGGCACAAACAACGATGCGAGCGTGGATGAGCTGAATACGGCGTCAGACAGCAAATACGTTGGCGCCCGTGGTCTGCCGCCCGAATTCATCGCGGAACTCGAGCGTGAGTTCGGCTTTGACAAGCCGCCGATCGAACGCTTCCTCAACATGATCTGGAATTACATGCGGTTTGATTTCGGAGAAAGTTACTTTCGCTCCATCTCCGTTATCGACCTGATCAAGGAAAAGCTGCCGGTCTCCATCACGCTAGGGCTGTGGTCGACGCTGATCGCCTATTTGGTGTCGATCCCCCTGGGCATTCGCAAGGCGGTCAAGGACGGAACCAGCTTCGATACCTGGACCTCCGGCGCCATCATCGCCGCTTATGCCATACCCGGATTTCTCTTCGCCATTCTGTTGCTTGTGCTCTTCGCTGGCGGCTCCTATTGGCAGATTTTTCCGCTCAGAGGTCTGACGTCTGACAACTTTGACCAGCTTAGCCCGCTGGGCAAGGTTGCCGACTACTTCTGGCACATCACCCTGCCCGTGCTGGCCTCAACCATCTCGGCTTTTGCGACGCTCACCCTGCTCACGAAGAACAGCTTCCTCGACGAGATCAAGAAGCAGTATGTGATCACCGCCCGTGCCAAGGGCCTTGCCGAGGGTCGGGTCCTCTATGGGCATGTGTTCCGTAACGCGATGCTGATTGTAATTGCGGGCTTTCCGGCCGTGTTCATCGGTGTGTTCTTCGGAGGCTCGCTGATCATCGAAACGATTTTCAGCCTGGATGGCCTCGGCCGATTGGGGTTCGAGGCGGCGGTCGCACGGGACTACCCGGTGGTCTTCGGAACCCTGTTCATCTTCGGCCTGATCGGCTTGATCGTCGGGATCCTGTCCGACCTCATGTATGTGCTCGTCGATCCGCGCATCGATTTTGAGCGGAGGGAAGGTTGATGGCCATGTCCCCGCTCAACCAGCGCCGCTGGCGAAATTTCAAGCGGAACAGGCGCGCTTACTGGTCCTTGTGGATATTCGCGGTGCTCTTCGGGATTTCGCTGATGGCGGAGTTCGTCGCCTATGATAAACCGATCCTGGTTCAGTATCGCGGCAGCTACTATACGCCGATCTGGTCTTTCTACCCGGAGACGGAATTCGGCGGCGATTTCCAGACCGAGGCCGTCTATCGCGACCCTGAGGTGCAATGCCTGATCGAGACCGGTGGTTTGGAGCTCTGCTTCGACGACCCAGAGGGCTACATCGAAGACGCGCAGGACGGGATCATCGAGGGAGAGCCCATCGAGAAAGGGTGGGCGATCTGGCCGCTCATCCCGTATTCCTTCGACACCGCCGTTGACCGTCCCGGCGCTGCGCCACTGCCGCCAAACGCGGAGAATCTGCTTGGTACCGACGGCACAAAGCGTGATGTGCTCGCTCGTGTGATCCACGGGTTTCGCCTGTCCATCATCTTCACGCTGATCGTCACCGGAGCCGCGAGCCTGATCGGAATCATCGCCGGAGCCGTACAGGGCTTCTTCGGCGGCAAGACCGACCTGATCTTTCAGCGGATCATAGAGATCTGGTCTTCGACCCCGTCTCTCTACGTCATCATCATCATGTTCGCCATTCTCGGCCGAAGTTTCTGGCTGCTGGTGATCCTGCTGGTGCTGTTCAGTTGGACGTCGCTGGTTGGCGTCGTGCGGGCGGAATTTCTGCGCGCGCGCAATCTCGAGTATGTGCGTGCCGCGCGGGCCTTGGGCGTTGGCAACATGACCATCATGTTTCGCCACATGCTGCCAAATGCGATGGTCGCCACGCTGACCATGCTGCCGTTCATTGTCACCGGAACCATCTCGACGCTTGCGATCCTCGACTTCCTCGGCTTTGGCCTGCCATCCTCAGCCCCGTCCCTCGGCGAGTTGACCTTGCAGGCCAAGCAGAACCTTCAGGCGCCGTGGCTGGCCTTCACCGCCTTCTTCACCTTCGCGATCATGCTCTCGCTGCTGATCTTCATCTTCGAAGGCATCCGCGATGCGTTCGATCCGAGAAAGACCTTCTCATGAGCGCATTGCTCGAGGTGAAAGACCTGCGCGTCAGCTTCCGGCAGGACGGGACATTGACCGAAGCGGTCAAGGGTGTGAGCTTCTCTGTCGCACGTGGCGAGACCGTTGCGCTGGTGGGCGAGTCCGGATCGGGCAAGTCTGTGTCCGCTCTGTCAACGGTCGCGCTGCTTGGGGAAAGCGCTGAGGTCTCCGGATCTGTGGTGTTCGACGGCCAACAGATGATTGGCGCAGAGGAGGCGAAACTGCGCGAGGTGCGCGGAAATGATATCAGCTTTATTTTCCAGGAACCTATGACGTCCTTGAACCCGCTGCACACCATCGAAAAGCAGCTTGGCGAAAGCCTGGCCTTGCACCAGGGGCTCGCCGGGGCTGCGGCGCGGGCACGGATACTGGAGTTGCTGGATCAGGTCGGAATTCCCGACGCTGAGACGCGGCTTGCCAGCTATCCGCACCAGTTGTCCGGCGGGCAACGGCAACGGGTCATGATCGCGATGGCGCTTGCCAATGAGCCCGACGTGTTGATCGCGGATGAGCCGACGACGGCGCTCGATGTCACCATCCAGGCGCAGATCCTCGATCTGCTCAAGGAACTCAAGGATCGTCTGGGGATGGGATTGTTGTTTATCACCCATGATCTGGGGATTGTACGGCGCATCGCGGATCGCGTCTGCGTGATGCAGCATGGCGAGATCGTCGAGACCGGTCCTGCACGCGAGATTTTCGACGCACCGCGCCACCCCTATACGATAAAGCTTCTAAGTGCCGAGCCGTCGGGTGGCCCCGCGCCCGTGCCACAGGATGCCGATATTGTGGCGCAAACAGACAACATGAAGATCTGGTTTCCGATCCAGGCTGGCCTGCTGCGGCGCACCGTCGGCCATGTGAAAGCGGTCAACGATGCCAGTCTGACCGTCCGGGCAGGGGAGACCATCGGGATCGTCGGCGAAAGCGGATCGGGCAAGACCACGCTGGCACTGGCGATCATGCGGCTGATTGCGTCGGAGGGCCAGATCGTCTTCATGGGGCGGGATGTGCGCAAATGGTCGACGCGCGAGCTGCGCAGCCTTCGCAAAGACATGCAGATCGTTTTCCAGGACCCCTATGGCTCGCTCTCTCCGCGGATGACCTGCGCGCAGATCATCGCCGAAGGGCTTGGCATTCACAATGTGGACGCGGATCGTGACCCGCGGGATCTAGTCCGGGAGGTCATGGTCGAAGTTGGTCTGGATCCGGCCACGATGGATCGCTATCCGCATGAATTCTCAGGTGGTCAGAGGCAAAGGATCGCAATTGCGCGTGCCATGGTGTTGCGCCCGCGTCTGCTTGTTCTGGACGAGCCAACCTCCGCGCTCGACATGACCGTGCAGGTGCAGATCGTCGATCTATTGCGCGATTTGCAGGCGAAATATGGTTTGGCTTACATCTTTATCAGCCACGATCTCAAAGTCGTTCGCGCGATGTCACATCAGGTCATGGTGATGAACCGTGGAGATGTTGTTGAGCTTGGAGATGTGAATGCCGTCTTTGACACACCGCAACATACGTACACTCGCACGCTCCTGCAGGCTGCGGTCTGATCTTTCGCGTGTCCGGTGACACCGGCAGGTTGGGTGGGCTTTAGGCCACCCTTGCGTCAGATCGCCGAGGCGTGCCCCGCGCCCGACATGTCATAGGCGTCGAAGAAACGCGCGATAATCCGGGTGAGCGGGCGTCCCTCGGGTCTGATCCGCAGACCCGTCTCCGTCAACTGCACCATCTCTCCAAACCGATCCGCTGCCGATTGCAGCAACTCCGCAAGGCGCCGCACGTGATCGGGAAAGCGCTGCGCAATGTCATCAAAACGCACGTCAAAGTCACACATCAGCGCTTCAATGATCCGCGCGCGTAGAAGGTCCTCGCCAGCAAAGGCGTGCCCGCGCGCCGCGGCAAACCGCCCGCTTTGAACCGCTTTTGCATAATCCGATGTCGCCGAGGCGTTCTGGGTATATCCTTGCGGAAACCGCGAAATCGCCGAAGCGCCAAGGCCGATAAGCACATCTGCGGGGTCGTCGGTGTAGCCCTGGAAGTTTCGGCGCAGGCACCCCGCACGCGCTGCAATAGCCAGGCTGTCGTGCGGCGCCGCGAAGTGGTCGATGCCAATTTGGGTATACCCATCCCAATCGAAGAGCCGCGCTGCCGTTTCAAACAGGTTCAGCCGTCGTTCGGGTGCTGGCAGGGCATCGCTTGGGATCATCGACTGGCGCCGCGCCATCCAAGGCACATGCGCATAGCCGTAAAGCGCCACGCGGTCCGGGTTCAGTGTCAGCAGTTTCTGAACGGAGGCCGCGATCTTGGTCTCGTCCTGATGGGGCAAACCGTAGAGGATATCCGCATTCAGAGAAGTGATGCCGGCGGCCCTGAGCATCTCGGACGCGTCGCGGGTGATCTCAAAGCCCTGGATCCGGCCAATGGTGGTCTGAACCTCCGGGTCGAAGTCCTGTACGCCAATCGAGGCCCGGTTCATGCCCGCTTTTGCCAGCCCCTGCACGCGTGCCGAATCAATTTCGTTGGGGTCCACCTCCACCGAGAACTCCGCATTCGGGGCCAGCGGCGCGACATCGGAAACCGCACTTGCCAGGTTGGCGATCATGTCAGGCGGCAGAAGCGTCGGTGTTCCGCCGCCCCAGTGCATCCGGCTCAGCGTGACACCGGATGGCAGCAGTTGGCCGAGCATCTCAACCTCCTGAATCAGCGTGTCGAGATAGCCCTGAACCGGTGACAGCGTCTGGGTCCCTTGCGTGCGGCAGGCACAGAACCAGCAGAGCCTTCTGCAGAAGGGGATATGCAGATAGAGCGAGATCTGGCTGCCCTGCGGGATCGCACGGATCCAGCTTTCCATCTGCCCTCCGCCAATGTCGGATTTGAACTGGGGTGCGGTAGGGTAGCTTGTGTACCTCGGCACCATCGCGTCAAAAAGACCCAGCTTTGCTAATTTGGATGTCATGTGCATACTGCTCGCATAAAGTGCGTTGTGTCACTGTTCCTTGACACAGATCAAAAGTGGAGCTCCAAAATGCAGCAGGTGGTTGCCCCTGCCTTCAAGACCTGTTCGGACTGTCCGATCCGTCATCGGGCGGTCTGCGCCAAATGTGACAGCCAAGAACTCGAGCTGTTGGAAGACATCAAGTATTATCGAAGTTTCAGTGCGGGGCAGACCGTGATGTGGGCCGGTGATCACATGGACTTCGTGGCCTCGGTCGTGTCGGGCGTCGCAACCCTGACTCAGACGATGGAGGATGGCCGGACCCAGATGGTCGGCCTGTTGCTGCCGTCTGACTTCGTCGGGCGCCCCGGACGCGCCGAGGCGGCCTATACGGTGACGGCCACGTCGGATTTGGTGATGTGCTGCTTCCGGCGCAAACCCTTTGAGCAGATGATCAGCACGACACCCCATATTGCGCACCGTTTGCTCGAGATGACGCTGGACGAACTAGACGCAGCGCGCGAATGGATGTTGGTTTTAGGCCGAAAAACAGCGCGCGAGAAGATCGCCAGCCTGCTTTCGATCATCGCGCGGCGTGATGCGCTCCTTGGTCTGGCCGCGCCCGGAAAGGAGCTGCAGGTCGAGATCCCGCTCACACGCGAAGCCATGGCGGACTATCTTGGCCTCACACTGGAGACCGTCAGCCGCCAAATCTCCGCACTGAAGCGGGACGGCGTGATCGTGCTCAGCGGCAAGCGGCTGGTGACGATTCCCGATATGGATCGGCTCATGACCGAGGCGGGCGACGACAGTGATGGCGGCTATCTGGTCTGATCCGCATCAGTGCGCCATGAAGACCGGCACCTTGGCGTGTTCCAGCATCTCGCGCGTCGCGCCACCAAGGATCGCCTCTCGAAAACGGGAGTGCCCATAGGCGCCCATCACCAGCATGTCGGCGCCCATTTCGGTGACATGGCGCTGCAACCGCTCGCTGATACGGGCGCCGTTGCGCGACATCACCTGTATATCACAGTTGACACCATGCCGGGACAGCATCACCGCCAACGCCCCGCCGGGATCTGAGCGGTCGGCGGCGTGTTCCGGCGGATCAATGATCGCGATATGCACCTCCTTGGCGGCGGTCAGGACGGGCATCGCCGCATGGATCGCACGCAGTGCCTCGGTGCTCTCGTTCCATCCGATCACGATACGCGACGGTGCGGCGACCGGGTCCATATCCGGCATCACGATCGTCGGGCATGACGCATCGAAGAGCAGCGCTTCGAGAATGAGGGTCTCCTCAGCGCTGCTGTGTTTGCGATAGGGCAGAGGCACAACGCTGAGATCAGCAAAGCGCGCGGCCAGCGCCAGAGGACGCCCGGCATCCGCAAGCGTGGCGATGGCGTCTACGGCGGTCCAGCGGAGGTTTGCGGTCTTAAGCCAGGCATCGACTTCGACGCGGGTCTTTTCCGCCTTTCGATGCGCCTCTTCGAGCGCCGTCTGGACCAGAATCGCATTGGCCCCGACCTCGTAGTAGTTGCTTCGCGACCGATCCATGCCGAGGCACATTACATCCAGATGCGCGTCGAGGGTTTCCGCCATTGCGGCAGCTTGTGCCAGGGCGGCCTTGCCGGCTTCAAAGTCGGTCAGCGCGGTGAAGAGTGTCTTGAAGGTCATGGCGCAGGTCCTTTGTGGTGATCTTGCCTGCAAAACTAGCCTTCGCGCCCTGCGTGAACCTTGATCCTCGTCAGGCAAAAAGCCCAGGATTCTTGATGCAGATCAAAGCGCGGCGAAGGTCAAACCGGCACATGCAAAGTATTGAGACGTTCCCACGCCCTGCGTGGGGCTAACCGTAAGGGAACCCGGAACAATGAATACCGGAACATCAAACTACGTGAAGCTGGTGGTCCTGGCGCTCGCCACGCTGTTTACGATGATCGCGGCCAGCTATGCCCGCGATCTCGCCTATCAGGTTCACATGATCATCTTCATGATCGTTGCAGGGGGGCTGTTTTTGGTCACTCTGCGCGCGACGGATGAGCCCGCAAAGCCTATCCCCACCAACGAGTATTTCGACAGCGTCGTCCGCGCGGGCGTGATTGCAACTGCCTTCTGGGGCGTTGTCGGCTTTCTCGTGGGTGTGGTGATCGCCTTTCAGCTCGCTTTTCCACAGCTCAATTTCGAGTGGACACAGGGCTATGGCAACTTTGGCCGTCTGCGTCCGCTGCACACCTCGGCGGTGATTTTTGCATTTGGAGGCAACGCGCTGATCGCGTCGTCGTTCTACATCGTGCAGCGCACCTCGGCAGCGCGGCTTTGGGGCGGCAACCTGGGGTGGTTCGTGTTCTGGGGCTATCAGCTCTTTATCGTTCTTGCGGCGACGGGGTACCTTCTGGGCGGCACGCAGTCGAAAGAGTACGCCGAGCCCGAATGGTATGTGGACATCTGGTTGACCATTGTCTGGGTCGCGTTCCTCGCCTGTTTCCTCGGCACGATCATCCGGCGGAAAGAGCCGCATATCTATGTGGCGAACTGGTTCCTTTTGTCCTTCATCGTGACGGTGGCGATGCTGCATATTGTCAACAACATCTCTATCCCCGTTTCGATCTGGGGCAGCAAATCGGTGCAGGTCTTCTCAGGCGTGCAGGATGCGATGGTGCAGTGGTGGTACGGCCACAACGCTGTGGGATTCTTCCTGACGGCCGGGTTCCTGGGCATGATGTACTACTTCGTGCCAAAGCAGGCCGAACGCCCGGTGTTCTCCTACAAACTGTCGATCATCCACTTTTGGGCGCTGATCTTCCTCTATATCTGGGCCGGGCCGCACCACTTGCATTACACCGCACTCCCTGACTGGGCGTCTACGCTTGGCATGGTCTTCTCGATCATCCTGTGGATGCCCAGCTGGGGTGGGATGATCAATGGCCTGATGACGCTGCAAGGCGCCTGGGACAAGCTGCGCACCGACCCGGTGCTGCGGATGATGGTCACCAGCCTCGCGTTCTACGGCATGTCCACCTTCGAGGGGCCGATGATGTCGATCCGCTCGGTCAACTCCCTGAGCCATTATACCGACTGGACCATCGGGCACGTGCATTCCGGTGCGCTTGGCTGGAACGGGCTGATCACCTTTGGCGCGCTCTACTATCTGGTGCCCGTGCTCTGGAAGCGCGAGCGGCTCTACAGCCTCAGCCTTGTGAGCTGGCACTTCTGGCTCGCGACCATCGGCATCGTGCTCTACGCCGCGTCCATGTGGGTGACCGGGATCATGGAGGGCTTGATGTGGCGCGAAGTGGATGCCAACGGTTTCCTCGTGAACAGCTTTGCCGACACCGTGAGCGCCAAGTTCCCCATGTATGTGGTGCGCGCTCTGGGTGGGGTGCTGTTCCTCGCTGGCTCGATCATCATGTGCTACAACCTGTGGATGACTGTCCGTGCGGCGCCTGCCAAGGCGACCCTCGGCACAGCCGTCCCTGCGGAATAAGGAGGGGCCAAGATGTCGATCCTCACAAAACATAAGCTCATCGAAACCAACGCCACCCTGTTGCTGATCCTCAGCTTCCTGGTGGTGACCATCGGTGGCATCGTGCAGATCGTGCCGCTCTTCTACCTCGAAAACACCATCGAGAAAGTGGAGGGGATGCGCCCCTATTCGCCGCTGGAGCTGGCGGGTCGCGACATCTACATCCGCGAGGGTTGCTATGTGTGCCACAGCCAGATGATCCGCCCGATGCGGGACGAGGTCGAGCGCTACGGCCACTACAGCCTTGCCGCGGAATCGATGTACGACCACCCGTTCCAGTGGGGCTCCAAGCGGACCGGCCCGGACCTGGCCCGCGTGGGTGGGCGCTATTCGGATGACTGGCACATCGACCACTTGCGCAACCCCAAGGCGGTGGTGCCGGAATCAATCATGCCACCCTATGCGTTCCTTGAGGAAACGCTGATCGAAGGCGATCATATCGAGGACTTGCTCCGGACTCACCAACTGGTTGGTGTGCCCTATACAGACCAGATGATCGCGGAAGCGGCTGCGGACTTCCGGGCGCAGGCCGACCCCGACAGCGACTTTGACGGGCTGCTGGAGCGCTATCCGGGCGCACAGGTGCGCAACTTCGACGGCGCCCCTGGCATCTCCGAGGCCGATGCGATGATCGCTTATCTGCAAATGCTGGGCACGCTGGTCGACTTCTCGACCTTCACGCCTGACGCAAGCCGATAGGAGGGCCAAGAAATGGAAACCTATTCGCTCCTGCGTGAATTCGCTGACAGCTGGATGCTTCTGGTCCTGTTCTGCGTCTTTGTGGGTATCTGGTTCTGGGTCATCCGGCCCGGATCGGGAAAGGCCCACCGCGAAGCCGCAACCATGATCTTCCGTAACGATGAACGACCCGCGCCCCGAGAGGAGGCAGACAAATGAGCAAAGTACCCCCAAAGCAAGAGGGCGATCCGAACACCACCGGTCACAGCTGGGACGGGATCGAAGAGTTTGACAACCCGATGCCGCGCTGGTGGCTCTGGACGTTCTACGCCACCATCGTCTGGGGTGTGCTGTACACCATCGCCTATCCCGCCTGGCCGCTGGTGTCCTCGGCCACCGCTGGCCTTCTGGGATACTCGACCCGAGAGGAAGTGGCGGTTGAAATCGCTGCCGTTGAAGAGGCCAATGCGGGTATCAATGCGCGGCTGGCCGAAGCGGAACTGACAGAGATCTCCGCTGATGCGGACCTAAACAGCTATGCTGTTTCTTCCGGGGCCGCCGTCTTCCGGACTTGGTGCGCGCAATGTCACGGTTCTGGTGCCGCTGGCTTTGTGGGGTATCCAAATCTTCTGGATGATGACTGGTTGTGGGGGGGGGATATCGAGGCGATCCACACAACAATCGCGCACGGGATCCGCAATGAGGATGATCCAGATGCGCGCTATTCGGAGATGCCGGCCTATGGCGACATCTTCGAACCTGAGGAGATCAGCCAAGTGGTCCACTACGTCATGTCGCTCTCAGGTGGGGAGCATGATGCCGCGCTGGCCGAGCCGGGGGCCGAACTGTTTGCCGATAATTGCGCGGCGTGTCACGGCGACAACGGGCTCGGGAACACCGATCTCGGCGCACCGAATCTCGCCGATGCGATCTGGCTCTATGGGGGTGACGAAGAAACCCTGACCGAGACTGTGACCTATAGCCGCTATGGCGTGATGCCACCTTGGACAAACCGCTTGAGCGAGGCAGAGATCAGGGCGGTCGCACTTTATGTGCACCAGCTTGGCGGGGGGGAGTAAACCCCGCCGAACCGGGGCCGGATTTGCGGTAAGCCGCCGCAGATACACGCCGGCCCCGACAGCTTCTTACCCTATCCGCAAGGACAGCCGTGACAGATCAAGCGCCGCCTCCCAGCCTCTACGCCGCTCGCGAGCCGATTTTTCCGCGCCGCGTTTCGGGGTCGTTTCGCAACCTCAAATGGGTGATCCTCGCGGTCACCCTCGGCATCTACTACCTCGTGCCCTGGATCCGCTGGGACCGCGGACCAGAGTTGCCCAACCAGGCCGTGCTGCTCGATCTGGCAAACCGGCGCTTCTACTTCTTCTGGATCGAGATCTGGAGCCACGAGTTCTATTTCGTTGCCGGGCTCTTGATCATGGCGGGGTTGGGGCTCTTCCTCTTCACCTCCGCCTTGGGCCGCGTCTGGTGCGGCTATGCCTGTCCGCAGACCGTCTGGACGGATCTGTTCATCCTCGTTGAACGCTGGGTCGAAGGAGATCGCAACGCCCGCCTGCGGCTGCATCGGCAAGCGAAAATGGATGGGCGCAAGCTGCGGTTGCGGCTGACCAAATGGGTTCTCTGGCTGTTGATTGCCGTGGCAACCGGTGGGGCCTGGGTTTTCTACTTCGCCGATGCGCCGACACTCTTTGTCGATCTCTTCACCGGGCAGGCGCACGCTGTGGCCTACATCACCGTCGCGATCCTGACGGCGACGACCTTCGTCTTCGGCGGCTTCATGCGGGAGCAGATCTGCATCTACGCCTGCCCCTGGCCGCGCATCCAGGCCGCGATGATGGACGAAGACACACTCACCGTCGCCTATCGTGAATGGCGGGGCGAGCCGCGCAAACACAGCCAGGAGGCCAAGACACAGCCGCAGGGCGACTGCATCGATTGTATGGCCTGCGTCAACGTCTGCCCCATGGGCATCGACATTCGCGACGGACAGCAGCTTGAGTGCATCACCTGCGCGCTTTGCATCGACGCCTGCGATGATGTGATGGAGCGTATTGGCAAGCCGCGGGGGCTGATCGACTATATTGCCCTGTCTGACGAAGAGCGGGAACGTGCCGGCGCCGAACCGCGAGCAGTCTGGAAGCACGTCTTCCGTCCGCGCACACTTCTCTATACGGCGCTTTGGAGCGGTGTCGGTGTCGCTCTTCTCGTGGCGCTGTTCATCCGCGCAGAGATCGAGATGACCGTGGCTGCCGTGCGTAATCCGACGTTTGTCACGCTCTCCGACGGCTCGATCCGCAATACCTACGACATCCGCCTGCGTAACAAGAACAACGATGAGCGGCTTTTCCGCTTGTCGCTCGCCGGTGATCCGGCACTGCGGATCCAACTTGAGGGCACACCTTACGGGTCAGTCGATGTCCCCGCCGACACCTCCCTGTTGCAGCGGGTTTATGTCATCGCCCCGCCGGGGTCTGACCCCGCCGAAGCCGCGCGTACCGATCTGCGGTTCTGGGTTGAGGATCTGACGAATGGTGACCGTGCCTACAAGGACAGCAGCTTTAACGGCAAAGGAGACGAGTAATGACATCAGCGCCCAAACAACTGACAGGTCGCCATGTGGCCTTGATCTTCGTCTCGGCCTTCACCGTTATCATCGGCGTCAACCTGACGCTTGCCTATAACGCGCTGAGCACCTTTCCCGGCCTCGAAGTGAAGAACTCCTATGTGGCCAGCCAGACGTTCGATGAAAACCGTGCCGCACAGCAGGCGCTCGGCTGGTCGGTGCTGGCACAGGCTCGCGGCGATGACGTTGTCCTGTCGATCACAAACAGCGCGGGTCGGCCAGTCGAGGTGAATGAACTGGAGGCCACGTTGGGGCGCGCGACCCATGTGCGCGATGATCAGACGCCAGCCTTCGTCTTCGACGGAACGGCCTATGTCGCGCCCGCGACTCTCGCACCCGGCAATTGGAACCTGCGGATGAAGGCCGTCGCGGATGATGGAACAGTCTTTCAGCAGCGTGTCATCCTGCACGTTCCCCGAGCCAAGTCGTGACGACCGTCACCACAAATACGGCGGTTGCCTGTCCGGGGTGCCTTGCCGGGCCCGTTGATCCCATCGATGCACCATCAAAAGATGCGCGGATCCTGCTGTCCTTGCCGACGGTCCATTGCCAGGCCTGCATCGCCAAAGTCGAGCGTGCCCTGAATTCGTACTTGGGCGTGACTTCGGCCCGTGTGAACCTGACACTGAAACGGGCCATGATCGAGGCGGCCCCCGAGGTCGAGACCGGCACCCTGATCGATCTTCTTGCCGATGAAGGGTTTGAAGCCCACGAACTGGACGCCGGTGCCCTCAGTGAAACGACGACCCGGACGGCGGGGCGGGACCTGCTCATGCGCCTCGCTGTGGCCGGCTTTGCCTCGATGAACGTGATGTTGCTGTCCGTGGCCGTATGGTCCGGCGCCGAAGACGCGACGCGCGACCTCTTCCATTGGATTTCAGCGGCCATTGCTTTGCCCGCCATCTCGTTCTCGGCGCAGCCGTTCTTCGTGAATGCCTGGCATGCGCTGCGTGTCGGCCGGCTTAACATGGATGTGCCGATCAGCCTCGCAATCGTCCTGGCCTTGGTCACGTCGCTCTGGGAGACCTGGCTCTCCGGCCATCATGCGTATTTTGACGCCGCGCTGACGCTGACGTTCTTTCTGCTCGCGGGGCGTTGGCTTGACGCGCGCGCCCGCTCTGCAGCCCGCTCTGCTGCGGAGGAATTGACAGCTCTTGAGGTTCCGCGCGCATTGCGCTGGTCCGAGAATGGCCCTGTCGAGGTCGCTGTTTCGGAGTTGCAGGTGGGTGATCGTGTGCTGGTGCGCCCCGGCGCGCGCGCGCCGGTTGACGGCGAGGTTGTGAACGGTCAGTCGGAGGTGGACCGGGCCCTGCTCACCGGAGAGACCCTGCCTGAGCGGCGATGCCCCGGAGACATGATCAGCGCGGGTGAGGTCAACCTGACCGGGCCGCTGACCCTTCGTGCGACGGCCGTCGGTCAGGATACCTCGCTACAGCGCATGGCGGCTCTGGTCACCATCGCGGAAAGCGGTCGGTCGCGTTACACATCCTTGGCGGACCGCGCGGCGAAGCTCTACGCACCGGGCGTTCACATCTTGTCAGCCCTGGCCTTTATCGGATGGTTGATTTGGTCGGGCGACATGCGGGTCTCGTTGAATATTGCGGCGGCTGTTCTGATCATAACCTGCCCCTGCGCGCTCGGGTTGGCCGTGCCAGCCGTCACAACCGCGGCCTCAGGGCGCCTGTTTGGCCAAGGGCTTCTGATCAAGAGCGCCACAGCGCTTGAGCGGCTGGCCGAGGTCGACACCGTCGTGTTCGACAAGACCGGAACGTTGACCACCGGCAAGCCCCAACTGACCAATTGGGACGATTTGCAGGCACAGCAAAAGGCGGTCGCATATGCTTTGGCACTGGGGTCTCAGCACCCGTTGTCGCTGGCGATTGTCGAGATGGCGCGCGCTCAGGGCTGTGAGCAGGTACAGCTGTCAGATACCAGCGAAATACCGGGGTTTGGTGTCGAGGCATCTTTTGGATCGGAGAAGGTGCGCATGGGGCGGCCCGACTGGATCGGCGTTGTCTCGGATGGAGACGAAATCTGTACTGCTCTGCAGGTGGGCGGTGCGGCGCCGATCCTGCTGACCTTCACTGACACGGCGCGCTTGGGGGCTGATCAGCTTTTGACAGCGCTGAAGGATCAGGGGTTTGACGTCGTGCTGTTGTCAGGTGACCGGACCGCAGCCGTCGAAGCCTTTGCAGATGCGCTTGGGATTGATGAGTGGCACGCGAGCATGTTGCCGCAAGAGAAGGCGGAATTCGTTGCGGAGCTTGGTGATCAGGGGCGCCGCGTGCTGATGGTCGGTGATGGCCTGAATGACACAGCCGCGTTGGCCTCCGCGCATGTCTCGATCAGCCCCGCACAGGCGCTTGATGCCGCGCGCGCAGCCTCTGACATGGTCTTGCTTGGCCAGACCCTGTCTCCGATTGCCGATGCGGTTGCGGTGGCCCGGCAAGCCACACGACGCATCCGCGAGAACTTCCAGATTGCCACTCTCTACAATGTCATCGCAGTGCCTTTGGCCGTGGCGGGGATGGCGACACCGCTCATAGCGGCGCTGGCCATGTCAACATCCTCTATCTCGGTGTCGCTCAATGCGCTGCGAATTGGAGGACGTCGATGAACGTTTTGGCCTACCTGATCCCCATCTCGCTCATCCTCGGAGGCTTGGGCCTTCTGGGGTTTCTCTATACGCTCAAGTCACGCCAGTATGATGATCCGGAGGGCGACAGTCGTCGGATCCTCAGCGATACCTGGGACGATTATCCCAAAGACGACTAGGCTGGTCGTCAGGACGGTCCAACCATCTGGCAGCTGATATTTCTGGCTGTGAGCCTGCGGCAGGCAAGATCTGCGCTTTCTTGCGTCATGCCCAGGAAATTCGCTTCAAAGCCCGTCGGCTTCTTCACAACCTTGCGCAACGTACCTTCCAGCGTGGTCATCTCTGCAAGGGCTGTCGTGACCAAGGCGCGTTCCGCATTGTACCGCGTGGTGTAGCGGCCGACGTTTACGCCCCACTGATGCCCCCCGGATGTCGACAGGCGTGTCACGACTTCATTCTCCTCCGCGGCGCCTTCTGCCTCGGCCAGGGTTTCATCTGCAGGTCGCAGGATGGGCCGCAGGCTGACACCAGCCAAGCCGTTGGAGGCTGACGCCGTCGTTGGCGCGGGCTCGATCGGGGTTTCTTGTGCTGCGATCAAAGCCATTTGAATGTCAGAGGACAGAACGCCGCTGGTGCTGGCCTGCGCCGCTGCGGGAGGGGGCGTCGTTGCGGCTGGTGCCGCGGCTATCAAGCTGCCCGCTCTCATCTGAGGGCGTAGGCTGGTTCGGGTAAGCCCACTCGTACGCACGATTTTTCCGGCTCCACCACGGACGTACGCCGGTTTCTTGGGTTTGCGCAAGGTGACCCGCGAGGGTGCGCGCTTGAACCCCATGTCGAGCAACTCGGCCACACGCGCATTCCGCGCGCTTGTGGACGTGCCGCCAAAAACCGTCGCAATGATCCGCTCGCGGCCGCGCTCGGCGGAGGCGACCAAGTTGAACCCTGCAGCGCGCGTGTACCCGGTCTTGATACCGTCTGCGCCACGATAGGCTGACAACAGTCGCCGATTGGTATTGGCAACTTCGCGCACGCCTGCGTTGGTCGAGCGGCGCGAAAAGAGATTGTAGTACTCCGGATAGTCATACAGCACATGACGGCCCAGGATCGACATGTCACGCGCCGTCGACAGATGGCCGGATTCGGTCAGGCCGTGCGCGTTCTTGAAGGTCGTTCTGGTCATGCCCAAGGCTTTGGCTGTGCGGTTCATCCGGCGTGCAAAGGCAGCTTCGGAGCCTTCCAAGGCCTCACCGATGGCCGTCGCCGCGTCATTGGCAGATTTCACGGCAGCGGCGCGGATCAAGTAGCGAAATGCGATTCGCTGCCCCGGCTTGAGTCCAAGCTTGGAGGGAGGTTCAGAGGCTGCAAACCGGGAAATCTTGACCTTGGTGTCGAGTGTGATTTCGCCCTGCTCAACAGCCTGGAAAGCAATGTATAGCGTCATCATCTTGGTGAGAGAGGCCGGGTGCAGGCGTGTGTCGGCATTTCGAGAGTGCAGGACCTCGCCGGATCGTGCATCCATGACGTAGGCCGCGTAGGGTGCTGCCACCGCACTCAGCGGCACGATGACCAACATCCATAAAGCTGCCAGAATAAATAGCCCGTACCGGGCCGGCACCGCGCGCCGAACCTTCATGATAACCTGCCTTTTCTGCCTCACGCCGCCGATTAGTCGACTGGCTATTTTATTGTGTGCGAGACTAACACAGCTTTGGATTTCTATAAAGTCTTTGATTTAAAGTATTTGCGTTAAGTTTTGATGAACCCGAATCCACATCTGGGGGGCCAACACCCTAGGCCCCCAAAAAGGAGGATTGCCGGTGTATTGAAGATGACAACCATTTGGTTGCGTCGGTTCAGGACGACTCAATTAGCCGGATCAGATCAGGCAGTTCGGCAAGGCTGGTCAAACTATGGTACCGATCATTGCGAGCCGGTGGTGCGGCCCGTTCCATGTCCCACTCGTGTTCATGGGGGACGAAGACACCCCAGCCACCCGCTTCGATCATCGGCAAGACATCGGAACGCAAGGAGTTGCCCACCATCATGCCTTGGTCGGTGACCGTCCCGTAGCGCGCGAAGATTTCAGAATAGACCTGCGGGGTTTTGTACGAAACGATTTCCACGCCATCAAACAGATCGTCCAGCCCGGACTGTGCCAGTTTGCGTTCCTGATCGAGCAGGTCGCCTTTGGTGATCAGCAGAATGCGGTGCGTTTCGCGGGCGCACTCGACGGCCCGGCGGGCATGCGGCAGAAGGTCGACAGGGTGACGGAGCATTTCGCGGCCTGCATCGAGGATCTCCGCGATAACCGGTGCGGGGACCTGACCGCCGGTGACTTCGATTGCAGTTTCGATCATCGACAGTGTAAAGCCCTTCACGCCAAACCCATAGTGACCCAAGTTGCGTTTCTCAGCTGCCAGCAGGCGCTCCAGCAGGCTGTCGCGGTCGGTGAAGTCGGAGAGAAGGCCGGCGAAGTGGGCCTGGGTCATCTGGAAGAAACGCTCGTTGTGCCAGAGCGTGTCATCGGCATCAAATCCGATTGTGCTCAGCCGCTGACCCACGGTGCTCGCCCCTTTTCTAAATGTTCAGACAGTTTATATAGAGCGCTCAACGACTCACCACGACCTAAACGCAGATCAGGAGCAGAAATGCACCGCGATGCAATGATGATGGCAGACCGATCAGACGATGACGGCGACACGTCGATCCTGACCGCGACCAAGCCGAAGACGAAGCGCCCGCCGCTCTACAAGGTGCTGTTGCTCAACGACGACTTCACACCGATGGAATTCGTTGTACATGTGCTAGAGCGGTTCTTTGGCCTAAACCACGCGCAAGCCTTCGAGATCATGTTGACCGTGCACAAGAAGGGCGTTGCGGTGGTGGGTGTCTTCAGCCACGAGATTGCCGAGACCAAGGTGGCCCAGGTCATGGATTTTGCACGGCGTCATCAGCACCCGCTGCAATGCACGATGGAAAAAGAAGACTGAGCGCGTGATCGACGCCCGGCTATCGCTCGCGCTTGATCAAGGCGGGCTGGAGTTACCATCGCGGGGCAGACTGGGCGTTTTCAACCCGCCGGTCGGCGCATCGCTTCCGGGCCTTCCGAAGGACCGTGCCCAGATCATAGCGGATTTCAAGCCGGACGTAGATCAGTGGCGGCATCGTGGATATGACTGCGTGGTCGAGCCTCAGCAGCTATACGGCTTGAGTATCGTCTCTCTGCCGCGCGCGAAGACGGCGGCGCGCGCACTGGTCGCCGAGGCGGCGTCTCGCACCGACGGAACCGTGGTGATCAACGGGCAAAAGACTGATGGAATTGACAGTCTGCTGCGCGATGTCCGAAAGCGAACCGATATCGCCGGGCCGATCAACAAGGGCCACGGTAAACTCTTCTGGATCGCGGCAGGAGATCGAAATCCCTTTGAGGATTGGGCGTCGGGGCCCGTATTGACCGATGGTGGGTTCTGGACTGCACCGGGTGTCTTCTCGGCAGATGGCATCGATCCTGCCTCGGCACTGCTGGCGGCTTCACTGCCTGAGACTCTCGGTTACCGCGTGGCCGATCTCGGTGCCGGATGGGGGTTTTTGTCAGCGCATGTTCTGACGCGATCAGACGTTGAAGAGCTACACCTGGTCGAAGCGGGTCATGTGGCGCTGGAGTGCGCCAAACGCAATGTCACTGACCCGCGCGCGCGCTTTCATTGGGCTGATGCAACAGACTGGCGCCCATCAGACCACGTCGATGCCGTTGTCATGAACCCGCCATTCCACGTCGGCCGCGCAGCCGAGCCGACCTTGGGTCAGGCTTTCATACAGGCGGCGGCAAAAATGCTGACATCCCAAGGCCAGCTTTGGATGGTGGCCAACCGGCATTTGCCTTATGAGGCGACGCTAAATGCGTTCTTCGCGAAAACCACGGAACTGGCGGGCGACAGGCTTTTCAAGCTGTTCCATGCCAGCCGTCCACGTCGTACACCAGCCTGACGCCACCGCGATGAAGACGTACCACAGGGGGCCCTGATGTCATTCTCTATCAACGGTAAAACAGCGATCGTGACCGGTGCCGCGAATGGCATTGGCTTGGCCATAGCACGTCAGTTCGCAGACCGCGGTGCCAATGTCATGTGCGCGGATATGGACGAAAGAAAACTTGTCAGCGAATGGGGAGATCAGGCCGAAGATGGCAATCTGCGCTATTTCGCGGGCGATCTGCGCCAGCGCCTCACAATCGCCAATCTGGTCTCTGCGACAATAGATGCGTTCGAGCGCGTGGATATTCTGGTCAACGCCTCAAGGCAGGTCATGCCGACAGACGCGCTGAATGTCGACGACACGTCCGTCGGTGTTCTGCTGGATCAAAACCTCATGACGTCCTTGAGCCTGATCCAGCAGGTGGCAAAGCGCATGATCAAGCAAGGCGCAGATCAGCCCGAAGGGCAGCTGGGGTCGATCATCAACCTCAGCTCAATCGCCGCACGCCACACACGACCCGAGCTGATGGGATACTCGATTGCCTGTGCAGCGCTTGAACAGATGACCCGCTCGATGGCATTGGCGCTGGCGCCTGAGCGCATTCGCGTCAACGCGGTGTCATTCGGGTCTGTGATGAGCGCATCGCTCAAGTCATCCGTGATCGAGAATGCAGATTGGCGCGAAGATATTCTGGATCACACACCGCTTGGGCGCATCGCTGGACCATCCGAGCTTGCGGACGCGGTTCAGTTTTTGGCGGCTGATGGATCAGGTTTCATAACCGGGGAGGTGATCACGGTCGATGGCGGCCGTAGCCTTCTGGATGTCGTGTCTGCACCTGCGCACTAAGAATTGCGGCTTTTCGTCCCTGCCCGTTCCGCGCTACAGAGGGTGTCAGGACAGATTGACACATTGGACGATGGATGACCGACAGCTTTGAGACCGAAAAAACCCGTGCTTCCGCTTGGTTCCGCAGCCTGCGCGATGAGATCGTCGCGGCATTTGAAGCCTTGGAGCAGGATCACGGAGAAGGGCCACTTTCGGAGGCGGCGCCCGGCAGGTTCGACGTGACCGAAACGCAGCGCAAAAGCGACGATAGGACGGACGCGGGCGGCGGCCTCATGAGCGTGATGCGCGGTGGTCGCGTGTTCGAAAAGGTCGGTGTGAACGTCTCGACCGTCTACGGCACATTGGGTGCGCGGGCGCAGATGGCGATGGCCGCGCGAAAGGGAATTCCTGGCATGAAGGAGGATCCGCGGTTCTGGGCCTCCGGCATCAGTCTTGTGGCGCATATGAACAATCCACATGTGCCCGCCGTGCATATGAATACACGCATGTTCTGGACACCGCACGCCTGGTGGTTCGGTGGGGGGTCCGACCTGAACCCGTGCATCGAATATGACGAAGACACCGCGCATTTTCACGCGCAGCAAAAAGAGAAGCTGGATCCGCATGGATCCGAGCTCTACCCACGGCTCAAGGACTGGGCGGATGAGTACTTCTTCGTGCCTCACCGCAACCGGGCTCGGGGCGTTGGCGGCATTTTCATGGATGACCATTGTACCGGGGATTGGGAGAAGGATTTCAGCCTGACTCAGGATATCGGTCGCGCCTTCCTGCCTGCCTTTGTTCCGCTGGTTCGCAAGCGCCGCATTCAGACGTGGTCAGATCAGGACAAAGACGCTCAATTGGTACATCGGGGCCTGTATGCGGAATACAATCTTGTCTATGACCGCGGGACCAAGTTTGGCCTTGAGACAGGCCATGATGCCAACGCTGTCCTCATGAGCCTGCCACCATTGGCCAAATGGGTCTGACCTAGACGCGGCGCATCAGCTGTGGTGCCAGTCGAAGAAATCTGCCCCAGCTCTGGCGAGTAGTTCTTTTGCGAGATCCTCTCCCATCCGCGCCCCGTCTGTTATGCTGCCATCCCGGGCTCCTGCGATCGCTTCCGATCCGTCAGGGCGCAGCACTTCGCCCCGCAGATGCAGGCGATCACCGTCCAGTTCGGCAAGGCCGGCAATGGGCGTTTCGCAGGACCCATCCAGCGTGAGGAGAAAACTGCGTTCGGCGATCAAGCGATGCCCGGTGGGCAAGTCGTGGACGGCGGCCAGCAAAGCGGCAGTGGTTTCATCCGCGACCCGCCGCTCGATACCTATGGCGCCTTGGGCAACTGCGGGCAGCATGTTGTCTGGATCAATTGGCGTGGCAGGGACCTCGTCCATCTTGAGACGATTTAAGCCAGCTGCGGCGAGGAAGGTGCATTCGGCCACGCCATCTCCAAGCTTCTTCAGTCTGGTTTGGACATTACCACGAAACTCTACGACCTGCAGATCGGGGCGACGATTGAGCAACTGCGCCTTGCGCCGCAAGCTGGACGTTCCAACGACAGCACCTTCGGCAAGTTCAGAGAGGTTTTTCAGCCGTGGTGAGACGAAGGCATCGCGTACATCTTCCCGCGGCAAAAACGTCTCCAAGACCAGCCCGTTGGGCTGCACTGTCGGCATGTCCTTCATAGAGTGAACCGCGATGTCAATTTTTTCTGACAGCAGGTCCTCTTCGATTTCGCGTGTAAACAGCCCCTTGCCGCCAATGTCTTTCAAGGGGCGATCCTGGATCGCATCACCGGTCACCTTGATCACGACAATCTCAAAGCAATCATCATCAAGATCAAAGGCTTGGCGCAGTCGGTTACGCGTCTCATATGCCTGAGCCAACGCCAGGGGAGAGCCGCGGGTGCCAATTTTGAGAGGTCTATCGGGTGTTGGGAGCGTCACTGTCATAGCGATATCTTTAGGCGCGTCAATTTCTCCTGACAACCCGTCAGCGTCTTGACAATGGCGCGTCGGACACCGACCAACGTGCCAAGACAGATGAGGATGATCATGGCTGCGACAAAACCGATCCTGCGCGCGCTTGCGGGTGAAACTCTCCCGACACCACCGATTTGGATGATGCGCCAGGCGGGCCGGTACCTGCCCGAATACCGGGCGACTCGGGCGCAGGCCGGGGACTTTTTGTCGCTTTGCTACAATTCGGAGCTTGCAGCCGAAGTGACCCTGCAACCGATCCGACGGTATGCCTTCGATGCGGCGATCCTCTTTGCGGATATCTTGTTGTTGCCGCAGGCTTTGGGGGCCGATCTTTGGTTTGTGACGGGAGAAGGGCCGCGCCTGTCGACCATCCAGACGCAGGCCGATTTCGATAAGCTGCGTCCGGTCGATGACATCCACGAGACGCTGGGGCCGATCTACGAGACCGTGCGCATTCTGCGTCGCGAGTTGCCGTCGGAGACAACCCTGATCGGGTTTGCGGGAGCGCCCTGGACTGTGGCCACTTACATGATCGCGGGACGCGGGACCCCGGATCAGGGGCCCGCCCACGCATTGATGCAGGAAAACAGACCGCTCTTCGAGGCGCTCATTGCGCGTTTGACGGCGGGGACAATAGACTATCTCGCCGCGCAAATCGATGCTGGGGTCGAGGTGGTCAAGATTTTCGACAGCTGGGCTGGCTCGCTCAAGGGAGATGCGTTCCAGCGCTACGCGCTTGAGCCCGCACGCGAGATCACGAAGGCATTGAAAGAGCGATATCCCGGCATCCCTGTGATCGGTTTTCCGCGGGAGGCGGGGGACAGCTATATCGGCTTTGCGAAGGCTACCGGGGTCGATTGTGTTGCGCTCGACAATTCCGTGAGCGCAGATTGGGCCGCCAAACATGTGCAGGTCGACGGTTGCGTACAGGGGAACTTGGCCAGCAGCCATATGGTGACAGGGGGTCAGGCGCTGGTTGATGAGACACGGGCGATTGTCACCGCACTGTCCAACGGACCTCATATTTTCAACCTTGGGCACGGCATCACGCCCGATGCAGATCCCGACAACGTCCAGCGAATGATTGACGCTGTTCGGGCTCAATAACCTTGATTTCTGGGTTGACGCGCTCAGCCCGGCGGACTAATCGAAGCGCTCGTGGCGTTATAGCTCAGTTGGTTAGAGCGAACGACTCATAATCGTTAGGTCGGTGGTTCAAGTCCACCTAACGCCACCAACTCGCCCTCCTGTTCTCTGCCTGCGCTCCCAGCTCTGCCTGCCGTCGTTTGGTTGGGTGGCGATAACGTGGCCGGCGGGGTGACGCGGAGCTGAGAACTGGCCTCGGATGGCGGAGGCGCGATGACAAACCCGGGTGACATCCCGATAGATCTGCAATAGCAATTTGACAGGGAAGACGAGTCAGAGGCCGCAAAACGCGAGGCCCGGCTGGGATTAGGGAGGAACCGTCATGACGATTTCACGCAAAACATTTCTGGGTATGGCCGCTGCCGCAATGATGATTGGCTTGGGCGCGCCTTCTGCCATGGCGCAGGAGGTTACGCTGCGTCTTCATCAATTTCTGCCGCCACAGGCCAATGTGCCCAAGCTCGTGCTGGATGTCTGGGCCGACAGTGTGGAGGAAGACAGCGGCGGGCGCATCAAGGTGGAGCGGTATCCGTCGATGCAGCTGGGCGGCAAGCCGCCTGAGCTTATGGATCAGGCCATCGACGGGGTCGCGGATATCGTCTGGACCGTGGTCGGATATACGCCGGGTCGCTTCCCCTCGACCGAGGTGTTCGAACTGCCCTTCATGATGACCAATGCAAGGGCCGCCTCCCGCGCCTATTGGGAGATGTTCGAGACCCACATGAAAGACACGGAATTCAAGGACGTTCATATCCTTGGCACCTGGGTCCACGGACCGGGCTTGATCCATGCCAACAAGGAGGTGCGCAAGCCCTCCGATATGGACGGTCTGAAGATTCGCGGAGGCTCGCGCCTGGCCAATGCTTTGCTGCAAAAGGTTGGTGCGACACCTGTCGGCATGCCCGTACCCGCAGTGCCGGAAGGGTTGTCCAAAGGGGTCATCGATGGCACCACGATCCCATGGGAAGTCACAGCGGCCCTGAAGATCCCCGAACTGGTGGATAACCACACGGAATTCACTGGAAATGCGCTTTACGTCCTGACCTTCGTGCTGGCCATGAACAAGGACCGTTACGAGGGCCTGCCCGATGATCTGAAGAAGGTGATCGACGACAACTCCGGCCTGGAGTTCTCTGTGTTTGCAGGGGGAACGCAGGCCGATGCCGATGGGCCCGCACGTGAGGCAGCCGCTGCACGGGGCAACAACATCGTCACGCTGACCGAAGAGGAAACCGCTGCGTGGCGCGACGTTGCGCAGCCGATCTACGACGAATGGGTGGCAGAAATGAACGAGAAGGGCATCGACGGGCAGGCCTTGATTGATGAAGCCCGCATGCTGATCGACAAATACACCGAGTAATCGCGGTATCGGCTGGCCCGCAGTGTCGCACCGCGGGCCTTTCTTCTGACGGAGCTCTCTATGCATCAGGCCGTGCAACTGCTCGCCCGCGGGACAGCGATCATCGGCGGTCTTGTTCTGGTCGGGCTCGTCGCCCTGACAACTGTGTCAACAGCCGGCCGAGAGCTGGGGCTTGGCGAGGTCAACGGCAGCTACGAAATCCTCGAAGCGGGCGTGGCCTTTGCCATCTTCTCCTTCTTTCCGATTTGTCAGTTGTATGGCGCGCATGCGACAGTTGACATCTTCACATCCAGACTGCCGGACCGGGTGAACCGCGCCATCATTGCGTTTTGGGAGCTCGTCCTGACCGCCGCACTTCTGCTGATCAGCTGGCGTCTTTATGAAGGGATGCAACGCTATATTGGCAATGGCGAGACGACGCTGTTTCTGCAGTTTCCGGTCTGGTGGGGCTATGCGTTCAGCTTTGCAGCCTGCGTCGTGACCTGCATTGTCGCAATCTACTGCGCTGTGCTGCGAGTGCGCGAGGTCGTGAGCGGGCGCACCTTGCTGCCGACGGCCTGAGGACCAACGGCGTGAGCAACCTTGAACTTGGGTTTTGGTCCTTTCCGGTTCTGCTGCTCATGGTGTTTCTGCGTGCGCCGATCGGGTTGGCCATGCTTCTGTGCGGCTTCGCGGGGTGGTATTTTGCCATGGGCGGCAATCCCAATGTCCTGCTGAACAAGCTGAAGTCCGAAACCTATACGCAGTTTTCCAGCTACTCCCTGTCGATCATCCCGATGTTCCTCTTGATGGGGCAGTTCGCGACGCTCTCAGGCATGTCGTCCGCTCTGTTCAAAGCGGCCGAGAGCTTTTTGGGCCACCGCAGAGGAGGCGTTGCAATGGCGTCGGTGGGGGCCTGTGCAGGCTTCGGTGCGATCTGCGGCTCCTCTCTTGCGACAGCGGCCACCATGTCCAAGGTCGCCTTGCCTGAGCTGCGCCGTTATGGGTACTCGGGCGGGTTCTCCACCGCTACGCTGGCTGCGGGTGGGACGCTGGGCATCCTGATCCCGCCGTCGGTGATCCTCGTGATCTATGCAATTTTGACGGAGCAGAACATTGCCAAGCTGTTTCTGGCCGCGTTCATCCCAGGAATCATGGCGGCGCTGGGATACATGCTCACCATCTCGCTCTACGTTCGGCTCTATCCCGATGCCGCGGGCACGCGACCACCTCAGCCCATGTCCGAACGCTGGGCGGCCTTGGCGGAGACCTGGCCTGTGCTGGTGATCTTCGGGCTGGTTGTCGGCGGTATCTATCTGGGGTGGTTTACTCCGACGGAAGGGTCAGCCATCGGAGCGGCAGGCACCGGGCTTGTCGCGCTCTTGTCTGGCAGTTTGAATTGGGCCGTCTTCCGCGACAGCCTCTTTGGGACGGCCCGCACCACGGCGATGATCTTCTTCATTGTGCTGGGCGCGAGTTTTTACAACAGCTTCCTCGCGCTGTCCGGTGTGCCGCAGTTCATGGCCGATTGGGTCCTGGCCCAAGGCTTCAGCGCTTGGTTCGTCCTCTCGGTGATCCTTGTCTTCTACCTGATCTTCGGCTGTCTGATGGACAGCCTGTCCATGATCCTGCTGACTGTGCCGATCTTCTTCCCGGTGATCGCGGCGATGGACTTCGGCATGTCACCGGAGCATCTGGCGATCTGGTTCGGCATCCTTGTGCTGATTGTGGTTGAGGTCGGGCTGATCACACCACCTGTGGGTATGAATCTGTTCGTCATCAACGCGATGGATCGGCAAACACCCATGACCGAGACCTACAAGGCCGTCCTGTTCTTCGTCGGATCGGACATTGTGCGGGTGATTATCCTCGTGATGTTTCCGGCGATCACGCTCTTCCTGCTGCCCGGCTGAGACGGCATGCACGAAAGTGCAAAGCAGTATCCGACAACTTGCAGCGCTCGAACACGCGTGCACTAATGCAGGTGCGTCACGGGGGGCCGGGGAGAGCGATGTGATCGGGACTGATATGAACGCGGCCAGCTACTTTGTTGACCGGCACCTGGCGGAGGGCCGATCCGAGCGGGTTGCGTACCGGGAAGCGATCACTGGTCGGTCATTGAGCTATCAACAATTGGCCGATGGAGCGGGACAATGCGCGGGCGCCCTGTTGCGCGCAGGGCTTCGACCGGAAGAGCGTGTTGCCATGCTGATGCTTGACACAATTGAGTTTCCGCAGGTTTTCTTTGGCGCTCTGAAGTGCGGCGTCATACCTGTCCCGATCAACACTTTGCTCGCAGGCCCGATCTACGATTCCATTCTTCGGGACAGCCGTGCCGCCGCGCTGATCGTATCGGCGCCGCTCTACGAGGCGGTCAAGCCTGCTCTGGACGGTAACGCTTACATTCGCGCGGTCGTCGTGGTCGGCGGGCCCGCGCCCCTAGGCGGCATGGACTATGAGACCTTCATGTCCGGGGCGGAGACGCTGCCGACGGCGAATGTCAGTGCCGATGAAGTCGCCTTCTGGCTCTATTCCTCTGGGTCCACCGGTCGACCGAAGGGCGTTCAACATGTTCATTCCAGCTTGAAGGCGACGGCTGATACCTACGGTGCTCAGGTTCTTGGCCTGACCGCAGAGGACACGGTGCTGTCCGCTGCCAAGCTTTTCTTTGCCTACGGTCTCGGAAATGCGATGACCTTCCCACTGGCCGTTGGTGGCACGACGATCCTGTTTTCAGGTCGCCCAACGCCCGGAGATATGATCGCGACGCTGGAGGCGGAACAACCCACGGTGTTTTGCGGCGTGCCCACGCTTTATGCCGCGCTGGTGGCCGAGATGGATAAGTCCGGCGTGCCTGAGGTGCCTCTGCGCCGCTGTATCTCGGCAGGCGAGGCCCTGCCGGAGGACGTAGGGCGGCGCTGGAAAGCGCACACGGGCGTCGATATCCTCGACGGTGTCGGATCTACCGAGATGCTGCACATCTTCCTGAGCAACACAGTTGACGATCTGGAATATGGCACCTCGGGAACGCCGGTGCCGGGATACGACGTGCGGCTTGTGGACGACTCGGGTCGTGATGTCGGGGACAATGAGATTGGCGAACTTCTCGTGACTGGCGGGTCCGCAGCAGCAGCCTATTGGAACCAGAGGGACAAGTCGCGCCGCACGTTTGAAGGCCTCTGGACACGAACAGGCGACAAATACGAACGCCGCGCGGATGGCCGCTACGTCTACTGCGGGCGTACGGATGACATGTTCAAAGTGTCGGGTATCTGGGTCTCGCCCTTTGAGGTTGAGCAGGCTCTGGCAAGCCATCCCGCTGTGATGGAAGCTGCTGTGGTCGCTGCGAAGGACGGTGATGGGTTGGACAAACCCAAGGCATTCATTGTGCTCGAGGCCGAAGCGCCGGCCGACCTCGAAGCCCAGCTGGTTGAGCATGTAAAGTCGCGCGTGGGCAAGTGGAAGTATCCACGCTGGATCGAAATTGTGGAGGATCTGCCCAAGACCGCGACGGGGAAGATCCAACGGTTCAAGCTCCGCGAGCCAGAGGCATATTGATGGACTGGAGCGCCACACCGTCCTCGCCCCTTGACGTAGGAGGCGTTCGGTTGGAGTACAGTTGCCACGGACCGCACCCTGGTACGGGGCCAACGCTTGTCCTTTTGCACGAAGGTTTGGGGTGCGTCACGCTCTGGCGGGATGTCCCCACGCGGCTCTCACAGCGAACTGGCTTGGGTGTCTTTGCTTACTCACGGCAGGGATATGGGCAGTCGGACCCGGTTTCTTTGCCGCGTCCCCTTGACTACCTCACCCAAGAAGCCGTCTCCGTGCTCGGCCCGGTTATCGACGCGGCAGGTCTGGGGGATGTCATCTTGGTCGGGCACTCAGATGGCGGCACCATCGCTGCAGAATATGCCGGATCGGTCAGCGACCGGCGGGTGCGTGGGCTCATTCTGATCGCGCCGCATTTCTTTGCGGAACCACAGGGCGTCGCCGCGATTCGTGCTGCGGGGGCGAAGTTTGGATCGGGCGATCTTCGCGACAGGCTTGCCCGCCACCACAAGGATGCTGATCGGGTGTTTTGGGGGTGGCACGATGCGTGGACCAACCCGGCCTTTGCCGATTGGGATGTGACCGATGCCATAGACCATTGGCGCGTTCCTGTTCTGGCCATCCAGGGCGCGGAGGATGTCTATGGCAGTCTCGCGCAAATCGACGAGATAGAGGCTCGAATCTACGCGCCTCTTGAGACGAAGATCATAGAAGGATGCGGCCACGCTCCACATGTGGACTGCCCTGAGGCAACTCTGGATACGATCACAGAGTTTTGCGCGCGGTTGCTTCGGCTCGAGCAGGACCATGTCGCTCTGGCCTGAGTTGCGGCCCCACTGGCGACCGCCTCACGCCTATATTCCTGGCAAAACCGCAAGACATCCGGAGGACTGGTTCGATCAGATCAAGGCATCGGTCGCCGGTGTGCCGCCAAGCCGTTTGCACCATACGGTCGCGTTTCAGACCGGTCTTGCCTACTTTGGGGAGGGGTTTTTCTGGGAATGTCACGAGGTGCTTGAGGCGGTGTGGATGCGCACCGCCGAGCGCAGCGTCGAACGTGCGCTTGTCGTCGCCTTGATCCAACTGGCTAACGCACGCCTTAAGCTTGAGATGTCGCGACCAAGAGCGGCCCGGCGGCTGTGCGATATCGTCGATACTCATCTGTGCCGATGTGAGGGGCACCGACGCGTTCTTGGGGTGGGAATCGCGGATCTGACCAAGGAACTGACTGAGACACGAGACTCCCTTTAGGTGCACTATAAATCATAAATTGATCACTTTGCACAAGTATCGAGCACCTTAGCGGTGTTTCATGTCGGAAACTTGTGTACTATCATTCAAAAACTTGTCGGGCTTACCGGCGCAGTCCAAAGGCCAGCCCGTGAGCGAGCGCATAGATTTTCAAGTTGATCCAACCAAGATGAAGCACTGGAAGGTCACCTACGACGGTGCTGTCGCATATCTCTATATGGATGTTGATGAAGACGGTGGCCTCTTCGAAGGCTACCAGTTGAAACTGAACTCCTATGATCTTGGCGTGGATATCGAGCTTGCGGATGTGGTCCAGCGCATGCGGTTCGAGCATCCGGAGGTGAAGGTGGTCGTCCTCGGCTCCGCCAAGGAGAAGGTGTTTTGCGCGGGTGCAAACATTCGCATGCTGGGCAGTGCGGCGCACGCGCACAAGGTGAACTTCTGCAAATTCACAAATGAGACCCGCAACACCTTTGAGGCTGCCCTGCAGGACAGTGGACAGAACTACATCTGTGCAGTGCGCGGCGCATGTGCGGGTGGCGGTTACGAACTGGCACTGGCGTGCAACCATATCATGCTGACAGACGACAGCACCTCGTCGGTCGCCCTGCCTGAAGTCCCCCTCTTGGCCGTCCTGCCGGGCACCGGTGGCCTGACGCGCGTGACCGACAAGCGCAAGCTGCGTCGCGACCTCGCGGATGTGTTTTGTTCGGTGGAAGAGGGCGTAAAGGGCAAGCGTGCTGTGGAGTGGCGGTTGGTCGATGAAGTGATCCCGAATTCCAAGTTTGAAGAGACAGTGCGCGAGCGCGCGCGAGGTTTTGCGGAGGCGTCGGACAAACCTGATGTCGCGCGGGGCATCACGTTGAAGCCGCTGGACCGTGTATTTGCCACGGACAGCGTGACCTATTCGACTCTGGACGTGAAGTTTGATCGCCCTGGTCGGCGCGCGGTGATCACGATTCGGGGTCCGAACGAAGACGCGCCTATTGATATGGCCACCTTTGAAGCGGAGGGGTCCGATGCCTGGATGCTGCGGTGCGCGCGGGAACTGGACGACGCGATCCTGCACCTGCGTACCAATGAAGGCGCGCTCGGCCTCATCGAATTCCAGACGATCGGAGACCCGGCGCGCGTGGTCGCGCACGAGGCGCTGTTGCTGTCGAACCGGGAACATTGGCTCGCCAACGAAGTGGTGTGCCTTTGGAAGCGGGTGCTGAAACGCGTTGATATGACGTCACGCAGTCTTGTCGCGCTGGTCGAGCACGGGTCTTGTTTCGCGGGCGTTTTGGCCGAACTGCTTTGGGCTGTGGATCGCAGCTACATGATGCTGGATCCATTTGAAGATGATGACAGACGGCTGGCCGCCATCACTCTGACACCTGGCAACTTCGGGCAGTATGTCATGAGCAACGGGCTGAGCCGCCTTCAGACCCGGTTCTGGGGCACGCCGGATCACGTCGAGACGATGCAACCCAAAACAGGCGTCACTTTGGACGCCGAGGCAGCTGAGGTGCTTGGTCTGGTAACCTATGCCTTCGACGATATCGATTGGGAGGATGAGGTACGGCTGTTCCGCGAAGAACGCGCGAGTTTCTCGGCCGATGCAATGACCGGCATGGAGGCCAACCTGCGCTTTGCGGGACCGGAAACAATGGAAACCCGGATTTTCGGGCGTCTGACGGCCTGGCAGAACTGGATCTTCCAGCGTCCCAATGCCGTCGGTCCCGAGGGCGCCCTGCAGCGCTATGGAACAGGGATGCGAGCCGTCTATGACATGCAACGTGTGTAACGAGGGTGGCCTGAAAGCCCACCCTACCTGCCAGCACGACGGGCAGGACAGGCAGGTGCGGTGGGCTTTCAGGCCGCCGCGCGACAGGAGGACTAAATGCTTGATCTGATCAATGTCAGCTACGACAGCCAAATACCGAACAATGTCGGACTGAGTTCGGACAGGAAAGTGCTCAAGGCACTGGAAAAATGGCACCCGGGTTACATCAATTGGTGGAATGACCTTATCCCGCAGAACTTCCAGGAGAGCATGGTCTATCTTCGGACGGCTGTCTCTGTGGATCCAAAAGGCTGGGCCAAGTTCGACTATGTAAAAATGCCGGAATATCGGTGGGGCGTCCTTCTGGCCCCGGCGGTTGAGGACCGTCGCATCCCCATGGGGGAGCATCTGGGTGAGCTCGCCTGGCAGGAGGTGCCGGGTGAGTACCGCAATATGCTCAAGCGACTGATTGTCATTCAGGGCGATACCGAGCCGGGCTCTGTCGAGCAGCAGAGATTCCTCGGGCTGACCGCGCCTTCGCTCTATGACATGCGCAATCTCTTCCAGGTCAACGTCGAAGAAGGCCGTCACCTCTGGGCAATGGTCTATTTGCTGCAGAAGTATTTCGGACGAGACGGGCGCGAAGAGGCGGATGATCTGCTCGTCCGCTCTTCGGGATCGGATGAGGCGCCGCGGATGCTGGGCGCGTTCAATGAAGAAACGCCCGACTGGCTCAGCTTTTTCATGTTCACTTACTTCACGGATCGGGATGGAAAGATGCAGCTGGAGAGCCTCGCGCAATCCGGCTTCGACCCGTTGAGCCGCACCTGCCGTTTCATGCTGACCGAAGAAGCGCACCACATGTTTGTCGGAGAGACTGGCGTCGGACGGACCATTCAGGCCACGTTGGAAGCGATGAACAAGGCCGGGCTCACCGATCCCTACGATATCAACAAGGTCCGCGATCTCGGTGTGATCGACCTTCCGACAATCCAGAAGAAACTCAACCTGCACTATACGCTGTCGCTCGACCTGTTTGGCCAGGAGGTGTCCACCAACGCGGCGAATGCCTTCAACGCGGGCATCAAGGGGCGCTACATGGAGCAGCGCATCGACGATGATCACAAGCTCCAGAATGACACATATGCGGTGACGTCGATCAAGGATGGCAAGATCTTGACAGAAGACGTTCCAGCGCTGACGGCAATCAATATGCGGCTGCGGGACGACTACGTGCGCGATGCGGCAGGCGGCGTAGGCCGCTGGAACAAGGCCATCGCGAAGGCCGGCGTTCAGTTCGAACTCAAGCTGCCACACGAAGGCTTCAACCGGCAGATCGGGGTTTTTTCTACTGTCACCGTTGATCCGGACGGCACTATCATTTCCGCCGACGATTGGGCGAGGCAACGCGATGCCTGGCTGCCGACCAAGGCTGACGGAGACTTCATACAGTCGCTGATGGTTCCCTGCTATGAGCCGGGGCAATACGCCTCCTGGATTGCACCGCCAAAGGTTGGCATCGACAACAAGCCCGGCGATTTCGAATACGTGAAACTGCACATGGCTTGATGTGCATCAAAGTATTCGACCGGCAGGCCGATTTGACTGTTGTGAACTGTCCACTGTGACTTTGGCGCCTTAAGGAGATTTGACCCATGCAGACTCAAGTGACACCGTTACATCCACAACCCAGGCCAGCCTGTATCGGCTGTACCGAGTGCAAAGGCCTTTGCCGGGATATCCTCGACCTTGCGGTTTTGCCCGAGGCCATTTTGAAGCGACCCGCCGCCAGCCCATGACCGCCCCCGTCAAACAACATCTGATCGATCCGGAGATCTGCATCCGCTGCTATACCTGCGAGATGACCTGCCCCATCGGAGCGATCCAGCACGACGATACAAACGTGGTTGTGGACCCGGACACATGCAACTTCTGCATGGATTGCATCCCGGTCTGTCCCACCGGGTCCATCGACGAATGGCGTGTGGTGGCGCAACCATATACTCTCGAACAGCAGTATGCCTTTGACGAACTTCCAGAGCAGGACGATATCGCGCTTCCAGACGCATCCGAACCAGCGGAGATCGAGGCGCATGAAACGGCCATCGCTGCGTTGTTGGCCGAGGCTCACAAGGGGACGGGTGGCAAGACGCGCGCGCCCGCATCCGCATCCAAACCGACAATCAACCTCTATGCGCTTGGCAATCCGGCGACCGCGACCGTGCAGGGCAACTACCGCTTGACGGACGCCGATGGCGAGAACGACGTGCGTCATGTCATTCTCGATCTGGGAGCACAACCGTTTCCTGTCCTGGAAGGGCAGAGCATAGGGATCGTTCCACCCGGTGAGGACGCGGACGGGAAACCACATTTGCCACGGCTCTATTCCGTCTCGAGCCCACGCGACGGCGAGCGGCCCGGCTTCAACAATATCTCCCTGACAGTCAAACGGGAGCGCCAGGGTGTCTGCTCTAACTACGTCTGCGATCTGCAGAAGAGCGATACGGTCCAGATCACTGGGCCGTTCGGGTCGACGTTTTTGTTGCCGTCCGATCCGACCGCACATCTGCTGATGATTTGCACCGGGACAGGGTCCGCTCCGTTTCGCGGCTTCACGATGCGCCGCCAGCGTGAGACACCCGGTGCCCGCGACAGTCTCACGTTGGTGTTCGGAGCGCGCAGTGCGCGGGATCTGCCGTATTTCGGGCCGCTCAAGAAAGTGCCCGATCAGTTTATGCGCAAGTCATTTGCGTTCAGCCGTGCCGTGGATCAACCCAAGCAATACGTGCAGGACAAACTTCGGGAACAGTCCGATGTGGTGGCCTCGGTGCTCGGTCGGGACAAAACGCACGTCTACATTTGCGGGCTTAAGGCGATGGAAGAAGGTGTGGAGGACGCGCTGCAGGACATTGCCGAGGCGTCGGGTACAGACTGGGCCGCGCTGCGCCAGCAGATGCGCGAAGAGGGCCGGTATCATGTCGAGACGTATTGAGGTCTGGCGCGCCTCCGGGTTTCTGTCGGACCTGCGGGTGCCGACCCATCCGGTATATGGCGTCGGTTCGCGCAGACGCGTGTGGGGGAGGGCGGCGTGACCGAAACACCGCTCGTCGCCGACCCTTCGCAGCAGCTGAAGAACCGTGTTGCGGCCCGTGTCCGCAGCCAGCGCAAGGCGCAAGGCCTGCCGCGCCGGGTGCTCTCGGAGATGTCGGACGTGTCCCCCCGCTATCTCGCGCAGTTGGAGGCGGGGGAGGGAAACATCTCGATCGCGCTGCTGCACCGGATCGCTCTGGCGCTTGGTCTTCCGGTCGACAGCCTGCTGTCCGAGGATGCTCCTCAAGACCGCGAGGCGCAGCGCATTGGCGAGCTATATCGCGAGGCCTCTCCGGACGTTCAAAGGGCGGTCCGGGGGTTGCTGGCACCTCAAAATCCAGCGGCCCTGCGGGCAGGCCGGATTTGCCTGATCGGCCTGCGTGGTGCGGGAAAGTCCACCTTGGGCAAGCTGGCCAGCGAAGCCCTCAATCTGCCCTTTGTTGAGCTCAATCGCGAGATTGAGCGCGAGACCGGTATGCCGCTGGCCGAGGTGATGGCGTTTTATGGACAGGAGGGATATCGCGCGCTGGAGGCAGACGCCATTTCTCGCGTGGTCGCGACGCACGACCGCCTCGTTCTGGCCGTGGCCGGCGGGCTGGTTGCCGAGGAGGCGACCTATGAGCAGGTGTTGCAGCGGTTCCACACCGTTTGGCTGAAGACATCTCCTGTGGAGCATATGCAGCGGGTTCGCGCGCAAGGTGACTTACGCCCTATGCAGGGCAACCCGGCTGCTATGGAGCAGCTCAAGTCGCTTCTGGATGCGCGCGCACCGCTTTATCGGCGCGCCGATGCGCAGGTGGACACGTCGAGCAAGACGGTCAAGTCATCGCTGAATGATCTGCTCAAAGTGATTGCCTCAAAGGGCTTTCTCGATGGGGCAGCGGAGTGACCGAGGCTCAGATCGCAGCGCAGTTGCAGGACAGTTTGAATGCTGTTGCCGACGATCTTCTCTTTCGGATGACCACGCCCTGGGAGTTAGACGCGGTCATGACCGATTTCGGTTTTGCAGCTGGCGTCTGCGCCCTGCAGGATGCCGTGGGGTTGGATACCATATGCGCGCAGCGTCAGAAGACTGGTCACACTCCGACACCGGTCCTGACGCGGATGGTTGCGGAAGGCCGCCTTGGGCGTGCGGTGGGGGTTGGATGGTATCGGTATCCGGGCGGTGGCGGCCCAGTGGTCGATCCTCTGGTCGAAGATCTGTTGCGGGAGGAAGCATGGTTTGCTCAAGGTGAGCGCAAGGAAGTTTCTGACGCTGCGCTCATGACCGGACTGCTCGCCGGCCTGCTGCGCGAGGGTCTGTCACTTATGAGTGCCGGCGCCGCACCTGACCAGATTGACCGGGTGAGCTGTGACCGGCTTGGCTTTCCACGTGCGAAGGGCGGGCTTCTCAGCCATGCCCGCGCGGCCGGTCTCGTTGCCGTCGGAGATGCGTTTGCCCGCGTTTGAAGGCTCGCACTTTAAAACATCCGCGTGATTTTCCTTCACCCCTGAGCGAGCAGGATCATTGTCGCCAAGCCCCAAAGCGTCATCTGGAAGTGCGTGTTCTGCGCGTCTTCGTGACAAAACCAGTAGCAAAAGTGGTTGCCGATCACGAGAAACCCGGCCCAGACGGCGGTGAAACTCAACGTGCCGAGGAGAGCCAAGGCCCGCCCGGTTTCCGGCAACGCCGTACCCGCCATGCCCATCAGCAGCCCGACGGTGCCGACCCAAAGCAGCAGGCAGGCAATACCTTCGGTCAGCAACACGAGCTTGAAGGCAAGCTGCTGAAGCTGTCGGTTCGTAATCGCCCTGTGGGCGACATGCGCAAATTCCTCCGGGAAGTCGGTTCGCATCCGGGTCATGGCCAGCACCTGTGCGGTGTAGGTCTCATTCACCGACGGGTAGAGCAGATTGTCGCGCAGCCCCAGCGACAGCCACGCAGCGATCAGCCCGGTTGAAACGGTCTGTGCCAGCAACAACACGCTGTCCATACGTGCGTCCTTTGCTGAGTTCCGACAGAAAAAGGGCCGCGCGGTGCGCGACCCTTGAGTTTGATTTTGATCAGGTCCAGGCCATACGGGCCGGATGATACTCGAAGGCGATATGGTGCTCGGCGCCGACGAGGCCGTCCTTGGTGAAGTTGTAGAGCGATCGCCAGTACGGCTGGATCGTCACACCCTCTTCCTGAATGAGCGCCTGCATGTCTTTCATCATCGTGCGGCGCGCCTCCACATCTGCCGTGGCCAGAGCTTCATCGAGCATCTTGTCGAACTCGGCATTGGACCAACCGAATTCGTTCCAGGCTTCGCCAGAGCGATAGGCCAGCGCCCAGATCTGCACGCCCAAGGGACGATGGTTCCAGTTGGTCGACGAGAAGGGGTACTTGACCCAGTCGTTCCAGAAGGTGGAGCCCGGCAGGATCGTGCGCTTCACCTTGATGCCCGCGTCGCGCAACTGCGCTGCGACGGCATCTGTGGTGTCCTTGCGCCAGGCATCGTCGATGGAGAAGAGTTCGTGCTCGAAATCCCCCATACCGGCCTCGTCCATGAGCGCCTTCGCCGCTGCCGGGTCAACCTTGATCGGGGGCAACTCGGCATAGTCGGGGTGCATCGGGCCCACGTGGTGGTTCTCCGCCACGATCCCGCGCCCGCCGTAGCCAAGCTCCAGAAGCACTTCGTTGTCCACGGCCATGGCCAGCGCCTGTCGGACGCGCTTGTCCGCATAGGGCTTCTCGCCGTCGATTTCGGCCAACTGGTTCGGGCGAATGACAATCGTCGCTGCCGTGGCGATGGAGTTCTCCACCCAGCCATCGAGCGTTGCAAAGATGTCGATGAAGTCGCCCTCGATGGAATAGACCGCATCGATCTCCTCTGCTTCCGCAGCGGCGACAAACGCCGATGGATCCGTGCCATAGTCGATATATTCCAGACGGTCGATGTAAGGACCACCGAAGACCTCCGTGCCCCACCAGGTGTGCTCGGTATTCTTGACCAGCACGCCCTTGACGCCCACCTCTAGCGACTCTGGCAGGTACGGTCCGGTGCCGACCGGATTTTCCAGCATTGTGCCGGCGTCAAACCCCGCAGGTGTGATCGCAGCCGGATAATCCGCCATGCCAGGGATCAGGGAGATGTCGGGCCGCGGCAGGGCGAGCTTCACGGTGTGGCTGTCCACCACCGTGATCGCGCCGTCAATGGCTTGGCCGGTATCGTCGTCGATCAGCACGGCAAAACGGCCCGCCATCGAGTTGCCTTCGAGGCCTTTGTCGCACCAACCGGTGATATTGCGCGCCACATCCTCGGCAGTGAAATCGCTGCCGTCGTTCCAGGTCACGCCCTTGCGGACGTTCAGCGTGTATTCGGTCGCGTTGTCATTGATCTCCCAGCTTTCCAGCAGGGCTGGGGTGAAGGTGCCGTCGTTTTCGTAGATCACCAGATATTCGAGCCAGCCGCGCGAAAAGTTGGCGATTTGTGACCAGTCGTAGGTGCGCGGATCCTTGAGGGCGCGCACCTCTTGTTGCATGCGGACAACGCCGCCTTCTTTGTGTCCCGCCGCTTGTGCGGGGGCCGCCATACCGATCATGGAATAGGCTGTGGCCGCCGTCGCGCCAAAGGCGCTGGCGATGGCCAGAAACTCGCGGCGGTTGACCGGGTCGGCCCCGACCTTCGCCGCTGAGTCCACCACGGTTTTCGGCAAGGGTTTGCCGGTACGTGTGAAAAATGTCATCTTCTTCCTCTCTGTTTTTTTGCACGCAGTCCTGGCGCGCTTTGCCGCATTACATCGGCATCGGTGATGCAGTTGTTCTGCCTTCATTGGTCGCCCATCGGGGAACGCGCAGAGTGTCAGATGTCACAGCCGTGGCGTCAACCCTTTCTCCGGAGCGTCGAGCTCTGCAGGGAGGTCCTGCGGGCTGCATCCGCGAGGACGCACTGCTGCCCAGCCGATTGGTGCAAAGCCGGGACGCATTCAAATGGGCTGGAAAACCCCGAGCTGACGGTCGGGCACGGCGGATTTTTGACAGGAGATGTCGCGAAAGTGCAACGCAAGTCGCCCCGTCTGTGGCAGCCCCCAATGCTTTGCGGCCCGTCCCCGCGCAGCTGACGGGTTTGGGTGCGCACGAAAAAACTTGTCTGCTGTCTTCTTTGGTAGCGCGCGCGGGCCCTCATTGCGGTGGGTTTGGTCTCCGTTGCGGGGTGCGAATCTGATTTGTCGGTCTAGAACTTTGCCACCGGTCATTTCATTGCAGGTTGCAAAAGCCGCCACTGCTATCATCATGACCGCGACCCGCACAGCAGGATGATGTCATGAGAGCTCTTTCACCAGCCAGTATCGCACCTCCGTTCGCCCGTTATTCGCATGGTGTTGCGTTGCCTGCAGGGGTCCGGCTCGTGCGCACCTCGGGGCAGCTGGGGGCGGCGCCCGACGGAACCGTGCCGGACGGTGCCGAGGCCCAGGCTGAGATCTGTTTTCGCAACATCGCAGCCATTCTGGCGGAAGCCGAGATGGTGCCAGCGAACGTGTGTCATCTGAGTGCTTACGTTACCGATCGCGTGCACATGACAGGCTATATGGCTGCGCGTGATCGCTTCCTTGGCAGCGTGCCGGTGTTGCCGTCGTCGACGCTCGTGATCGTGTCGGGCTTCACCCGCCCGGAGTTTGTCGTGGAGGTGGAGGTTTGGGCCGCGGCCGCCGGCTAGGGGTCGGGCGCGTCCGAATACTCCTTGCGAAGCAGCTTCTTGAGGCTCCACAAGAAGGTGCCCCCGAAGAAGGCACCTGCGATGCCAATGGTTTCGAACATGGCCGGGCCCTGTGGCATCCCCCGATAGGCGATGGCGATTGCCATGAAGACGAGACCACCCACCGAGACGTACAGCCGGAACTTCAGTTCCTTCCTGCTGGGGCCGTATTTATTCATGTCCAGTAGATCTCCGCGGAAGGGGCCCGATCGAAGGAGAGGTGAAACTCGTCGAGCTGCGGTGGCGCGACGCCCAGGGCTTGCAATTGCACATGCGCCTGTCCGCGATGGTGCACCTGATGTTGGAAGAGGTGCAACAACAGCGCCTGAACCGTCTCTTCCGTCGTCATGTCTCGACGCTCCGTCGCGCGGCTCTCGGACAATTGCTCAACCGTCAGTGTTGTGCAGAAGGCGATCAGACGGGCGTCAACGGACGCTTGCTCTTCTGCCAGTTTCGCCAGGGACAGCTCCTCCTCACGCGCGTAGACACGGCGCCCAAGCCTGCCCGCCTCAAGCGCGTCGACGTAGTAAAGGTCGACCTCATAGATGTGGTTCAGAGTTGCCGTAAGCGTCGGAAAGAACCCGGGTGCCGACCTCGTGGCGTCGGTGTCGGGCAGCCTGCGCGCGGCCTCATAGAGCGTCGCGTTTGCCCATGCGTTGTTCTCGGCCATCCTCAGATAGGCGTCGAGGGGCGTGATCTGTCGGGTCATCGGTGCCTCGGCGCGGCTCATTCGTCCGGAGGGGCGCTGTCGCGCTTTTTCCGCGCTTGCAGCCAGCGAAAGAGGACAAACAGCACAACAAAGAGCCCAGTCCAGAACAGAAGGTCAATCAGCATATGCGACATGAGGGATATCTATTCTCTATTGGCGGGCTGTCGAACAGTTTTTCCGGATCTTCTGACCACAGGGGTTCACATCTCCAGAGAACCCCGCAGCGAAGGCATGCCGTGCAAGACGACCGGTCGGTCAGGCCATGTCAGAAATCAACGGAAACCCCCGGCAAGTTGAGCGCCTTCATCAGATCACGCAACTCCTGACGGGCGGCGACGTTGGAGATATTGAGTTGCTTGACCCCGATGTCCTTGAGGTCGAGCAGTGTCAATCCGCGCGGGAAGAGCTCACGAAATATCACACGCTCGGAGAAGCCGGGCGCTATGCGGAAGCCGATGCGCTTGCTGAGGTTTCTGATGGCGCGCTCCATTTTTTCCTTGTTGACCATGCGTTGCGCGCCCATGCGGTTGCGCACGACGATCCAGTCAATCGGCGCCAGGCCTGCCTGGGCCCGGAGTTGGCGCGCGTTCCAGACCATCTCGGAATAAACCGACGGGCCGAGAATTTCGTCCCCCGACGCATCGGTTCGCGCCAGCAGATCGAAATCGACGAAACTGTCGTTCAGTGGTGTGATCAGCGTGTCGGCCAGAGAATGTGCCACCTGGCTGAGGCGCGTGTGCGAGCCCGGGCAGTCGATCAGGATAAAATCATTGTCCGGCTCCAGCGACGCCACTGCCGCCGAGAGACGATGGTCGTAGATATTCTCACCAGGCTTGAGGCTGTCCGGTGCAATTTCCGGCAGCTCGCAGGTGGTTGGACTGGCAAGATCGAAGCCCGCCTTGATCAGGAAGGCTTTGCGGTTTTCCGTATAGCGCCCAAAAGTTCGCTGGCGCAGATCCAGATCAAGGGCGCTGATCTTGTGGCCCATGCGGGCCAAGGCCGTGGCCACATGCATAGAGACGGTCGATTTGCCTGCGCCACCCTTTTCATTCCCGACGACGATGATATGCGCCATGGCCCGATCCTTTGCCCCGACCGCTTCGCGCGGCCTGTCTGTTCGGCGGCACTTTATGGAGTGTTCGGGTCTTTGGGAAGGCGTCAGAGTGCCTAAGTCTGTCCGCTTTGGCGCCGAGACTCGCACCCCGTGCGGTGCACCATCGGCGAGGCGGTTCATCGCCAGGAAATTGCCCGGTTTTAGCGGCTTGTAAACTTTCGGTTGCTATTCCGCAGCAAAGATGAGCGAGAGTCTATGCCGATCCTGTCCTACATCATGGCGTTCACATTGGTTGCCTTTTCCGGCCCGTTGCTGGCACTTGCCGCGGCCGATCCGGTCCCGGGAGAGATCATGCTGGTGATCGGTCCGTCGGCGTCCGTGCAGCCTGCTGTGATCACTGCAGCGGGGGGGCACCTGATCGGGCCGGAACTGGCGCGCTTTGGCGCTTTGGCTCAATCCGATCTTGCAGAGTTTTCGCATGTGCTCGTGGAACAGGGCGCATGGTTCGTCGTCGATGGTCGGCGCATTGCGGCTTTTTGTGGAGTAGAAATATGAGCACCCCCCAAACCTTTCGTGATGAGGCATGGAATAAGGCGGCGGAAAGGGCGGCGACGCAGGTTGCCTTTGGCAGTGCTGCGCTGGTGCCATTTGCACTGCTCGCGGCATGGATTGCGGGGACGCCTGTCTTGCTTGTGGGGGCTGTTGCGGCCGCTTTTTCCGGGCTCGCGTTCGTCGGTGCGCGCCTGCCCAACGTCCATGGTCGCATCCTGGCGGCGGTTGGCCTGATTGGGCAGGCGATTTGTATCACCGCTGCTCTGTCCGGTCATCCCTGGCAGCTTGACAGCCATATGATTTTCTTCGCGCTTCTGGCGGTGTGCATGATCATGTCGGAGCCGCTGGTGATCCTTGCCGCGGCGGGCGTCATTGCCACGCATCACCTTAGCTTGTCGGTGGCCTTCCCGGCGCTGGTATATCCGTCGGCAGACCTGAGCGAGAACCTGTCCAGAACGGCGCTGCATGGCGTTGTCGTCGTGATCGAGGCTGCGGTGCTCTGGATCGCGCTGCGGAATCGGAATGCGGCGTATGAGGACAGCCTGAAAAAAAGTGCTGAGATTCAGGCCTCGGCGGATGAAACGCGGGCTGCACTGGCTGCGGCGGAAACCGCCCGGGCCGAGACTGAAGATGCGCTTGCCTCCGCCAAGGCTGCACAGCAAGAGGCACTTGAGGCACGCAAGACGGCAGAGCAGGAAACGCAGAACGCCATCGAGGCTGATCGCAAGGCGCGCGAAACCGAAGAGGTTGCGCGCGAGAAGCGGGCCAAGACCGAGGCGGAGCAAACTCTTGTCGTCGACACCTTGCGCGACGCTTTGAGCAATCTGTCGACGGGGGATCTGTGCAAGGAGATTGAGACGCCGCTGCCTGAGAGATACGAAGACCTGCGTCGTGACTTCAATACGGCGCTCTCCGCCTTGCGCGAAGCCATGACGGTAGTGGACCAGAATGCGGAAACCATTGTCGACGATGTGAACTCTATCGAGGATGCGGCAGATACGCTGGCCAAGCGGACCGAGTCCCAGGCTTCAACGCTCGAAGAAACGACTGCCGCGATTTCTCAGATTTCCGCCAATTCGGGAAGCGCAGCCCAGAGCGCAAAACAGGCCGATGAGGCCGTTGCAGTCGCGAAATCCAAGGCGGATTCCTCTGACGAGATTGTACGCAAGGCGGTCTCTGCAATGGCAGAGATTGAAACTTCCTCCGGGCAGATTGCCAAGATTGTGGGGGTAATCGAAGACATTGCCTTCCAAACCAATCTACTGGCTTTGAATGCGGGTGTGGAGGCGGCCCGCGCCGGTGAGACCGGGCGTGGGTTCTCGGTCGTGGCGTCGGAGGTCCGCGAGCTTGCGCGCCGATCCTCCGAAGCGGCACGCGAGATCGGCGAGTTGATCGACGCGAGCGGCAAGCAGGTCGCGAACGGTGTGGAGCTTGTGAGCGAGGCAGGCAACGCGCTGCAGAACATTAATGAGGCGGTGGAGGATATCGCCAGCTTCGTCTCGGTGATTGCAACGGCGGCCGAGGAGCAATCCTTGAGCATTTCGGAGTCGAACGATGCGATGCAGCAGCTCGAAGGCGTGACCCAACAGAACGCGGCCATGTTCGAAGAGACCAACGCGGTGACGCAATCACTGGCCAAACAGGCGCACAGTCTCAAGGCGGCCATGGCCCGCTTCTCGATTGGTACAGAGCGGGCGGCATCGCGGTCTGCTGTCTCTATAGAGGCGGCAGCCTCTGGCGCGTCTTCGCGGGCCGCAGCTGCGAAACCGGCGCCCAGAATGGATGGGAATGCCGCACTTGCGGTATCCGACCAGCCTGATCTCGATTCCGGTTGGGAAGAGTTCTAGATCTGCGTGAGTGTTCCGTGGCCCCCTAGGTGCGCCATAGTCATTGCAAGGCTCCAACCGTCGCTGAATACCTCTGAAAAAGAAAAAGCCATCCGCACCGCAGATGGCTTTCCGACTGTCCAGTCGAGCTGATCTTAGAAGCCCAGACCTGCATATTTGTTCTTGAACTTGGACACGCGCCCGCCGGTGTCCATCAGACGCGACGAGCCGCCGGTCCAGGCCGGGTGCACGGAAGGATCAATATCCAGCGCCAACTGGTCGCCTTCCTTACCCCAGGTAGATTTCATCTGCACCACGGTGCCATCGGTCATCTTGACGTCGATGATGTGATATTCGGGATGTGTATCGGCTTTCATCGGTCAGATCCTTACGCTTCAGCGCCCGCTTTGGGCTTGTAGTTGGTGTTTTCCGTAATCCGCGCGGATTTCCCGCGACGGCTGCGCAGGTAGTACAGTTTGGCGCGACGGACTCGCCCGCGACGGACAACGGTGATGCTGTCGATGTTGGTGGAATGCAGCGGGAACACACGTTCCACGCCCTCGCCGAAGGAAATCTTGCGCACCGTGAACGAGCCCGCGATGCCGGACCCATTGTTGCGGGCGATGCAGACGCCTTCGTAGTTCTGCACGCGGGTGCGCGTGCCTTCGGTCACTTTAAAACCGACGCGGATGGTATCTCCGGCGCGGAAGTCGGGAATATCTTTTCCCAGAGCGGCGATTTGCTCCGCTTCAATCTCAGCTATCAGATCCATCGGATCATCTCCTATCTGCTCGTGGTTGTTCCACGAAGATTGTACCGCGTTCCAGAGCTTCCGGTCTGTCATCGGGTCCGCAGTTTGCGCCCGCCGGGAGAGTCCAAACGTCATTCCTTGATGCACCGCCTGTCATGGAACGCCGACAGAAAACAGCGCTTAATGCTCCATGAGTAACGGGTCCAGTACAGCATTTTCTGTCCGAACCTGGGCCGTATAAGCGGGAACCGCCTGCGGATCAAGAGGAGATATACGGCTCAATTCTTCGTTAACGTTTTGCAGTCTAGCGTGTGGCCCGGCGCTTTGCTTGTGGGGGCAGCGGAGCGATCTGAGTGGAGTTGGACGGGGTGATTTGACATGGCAAAAAGACGAGAACCGGCGAGCGCATTGTCTCCAGAACAGGAGGATCGCGGCCTGTTCCGGACCTATGGCGGTCCAATCGAGGTTGAGCTGGTTCCGAGATTAAGTCGCGACGCGGCGGGCGATGTTGTCATACACGCCTTCTTCAAGGGGGTACGCGAAATCTCTGTCATGTTTCCGGGACGCCGAGCGCGCGAGATCGGACCGCTTCATCAGCATTTGCGATGGCTCGACAGCCGGGCACGTCGGGCCGCCGTCGCCGCGCGGCGCCCCTCGCCAAGTCCGGATCTGGTCCGGCTGTCCGTTCAAGTCAAAGGAGCCTGGCGGCAACAGTCCCGGCGGGACGACGATGACATCGAGAACGGGATCTACCAACTGGTGGCTGCCCGATGGGCCTTCACCGACCAGACAGGCACACTCGTTCAATTCGGAGAGGCGCCGGCTTACGACATGACCGCACGGCAGCGCCCCAAGTCCTACATCCTGACTACCCGAGAAATCGACGCAGTACAGCGATCCAGACGCACCGAGAACGCCGACTGATCGTACAGCCGATCCGGGATGCTCTCGGTCGCGTGGGTCTCAGACCAGATCGGCAAATCTTTGCGGCAGAGCGCGCCGCAAGACGGCAACAGAAACGCCGGTATCCGCGTAGAGGTGAGCGTTTTCGTCAATCGGCAACGAGTCGGGCACAGCCACACGGGACGCTGGTTGACGCGACATGCTGCGGACGGTCCCGTCATGCTCGGACAGCGACATCGCAGCGACCGGAGCGGCCAAGACGGCGCGTGTCTTGGTGTGGGTGAAGCGCGTATAGCGGATATCCTCAGGCGGCTGCGTGTTCTTACGGGTTTCTGCCGCGGCGGTTTCGGACGGTTTTGGCATCTGATGTGGCCCCTGATTGACGTTGCCTCCAAGGTCGCGGGTCAATGTGTCGATTTTTAGTCAAGACTGGCCCGATTTGCGGCTGCAACCGGGCAGCCCAATCCAAACGGCAGGCCGAAGGTTCGGTGCGTGCCAGGCTCAGTCCTCTCCTGCGAACGTCGACCACAAGTCAGGCCGGCGCTCTTGGGTCAGCGCTTCGGACCGTTCCCGGCGCCATTTTGCGATCTCCCCATGATGTCCGGACTGAAGAACATCGGGGATCGCACGGCCTTCCCAGACAACGGGCCGCGTGTAGTGCGGGTGCTCTAGCAGCCCGTCCGCATGGCTTTCCTCCCGCGTACTATCAGCATTCCCCAGCACACCGGGCAGCAGCCGCACGGTGGCATCGATGAGCGCCTGCGCCGCCAATTCGCCGCCTGTCATCACGAAATCCCCGAGAGACACCTCGGTGATGCTGAAGTGTTCGAGAACCCGTTCATCGACGCCTTCGAAGCGACCACAGAGCAGGGTGACGCCGTCACTGCGCGCAAGATCACGGGCCATGCTTTGATCGAAAACTCGTCCGCGAGGCGACAGATAGAGCACCGGCCAGCGGCCTGTCGCATGCTGCTGTGCATCGGCGATGGCAGGGCCGACCACATCCGCACGCATCACCATCCCCGCGCCACCACCGGCCGGTGTGTCGTCAACGTTGTGGTGCTTGCCGATGCCGAAGTCCCGCAGATTGTGGGTATGCAGCTGCCAGAGCCCTTCTTGCAGCGCCTTGCCCGTCAGCGACAGGCCCAGCACGCCGGGAAATGCCTCGGGGAAGAGCGTAACGATCCGGGCCTGCCACGCCCGAGCCAGCGTCTCCGTCTCGTCCATCAGGGACCGGGGTGTGAGGGTGGGCCGAAGACGCTTGCGACCGTGGCTTCTGGGCGTGTCGCTCATGTCAGAAGAGGCCCTCGGGCGGGTCGGCGATGATCCGCCCGACGCCGATGTCGACAGTGGGGACGGCTGCCAGCGTGAAAGGGAGCAGGACGGTTTCGGAGGATCCCGGGCGCTGGACTTCCAGAAGATCACCGGCGCCGTGGTCCAGAACCGTCTTGACACGTCCCAAGAGCGTACCGCCGGTGTCCAGGACGTCCAACCCAATCAGGTCAGCGTGGTAGTACTCATCATCCGGCAGTCCCGGGAGTTGATCGCGGCGTGCGAAGAGCTGTGTCCCTTTCAGCGCGTCGGCCTCCTCTTTTGTCGCGACTTCCGCGATGCGGGCGACAAAGCCGTTTTTAATGGGCCGGATGAGGGCGAGATGAAAGGTCTGTTCGCCGCTTTCGGTGGTCAGTGGCGTATAGGTTTCAACATCTTCGGGCACGGCGCAGAAGCTCTTGATGCGCAGCTCGCCGCGCACCCCATAAGCCCCTCCGATGGCACCGACACAGACCTTCTCCGACATCATTCGTCCACTCCTATGCAGAGACCTTCGGACATTGCTCCGCCTCGATCAAGGCAGCTGTCACGCTGATTGGCCCGCTCGACAAAGAGGCCGGCGAGGAAGGCGACGAGCACCAGCATGAGCGTGCGGATCGGGCGAAACATGAGGCACCTCAGCGGCCATCCTCGATGTTGCAGACGGCATCCGGAGACAGGCTGCCCCAAAAACGGGGCAGCCCGGCAGTACATGCCTTACTCGGTGGTTTCTTCTGCGGGCGCGTCTTCCGCAGGGGCTTCAGCCGGAGCAGCGGCGTCTGCAGCCTTGGCCGCCTTCTCCTCTGCGCGTTCCTGCGCTTTCTTGCCAGGTGTGCCCTTGTTGGGGTTGTTGCGCTCGGTTTTCTCTTTCAGACCAGCGGCTTCCAACATGCGGGCGACACGGTCGGTGGGCTGCGCGCCTTGGCTGAGCCAGTGCTGGACGCGCTCGACGTCCATCTTCACGCGCTCTTCGCTGTCTTTCGGCAGCAGCGGGTTGTAGGTGCCCAGTTTCTCGATGTAGCGGCCGTCGCGTGGCATGCGGCTGTCGGCTGCAACGATCCGGTAGAAGGGGCGTTTTTTGGAGCCGCCGCGGGCAAGACGAATTTTCATAGCCATAGTGTGTGTCCTTTGTAATCGGCAGGTAGGGTGGGCTTTCAGGCCACCCTAGGTTTGGTGAAGTTTGTGGTGCTGAATGACTTCAGCGATGATGAAGTTCAGGAACTTCTTGGCGAATTCGGGGTCGAGATCGGCCCGGTTCGCCAAATCTTCGAGCCGTTCGATCTGTGCGGCTTCGCGCGCGGGATCGGACGGGGGAAGGTCGTGTGCAGCCTTGAGTTTCCCCACAGCCTGCGTGTGTTTGAACCGCTCGCCGAGCGTATAGACGAGGATCGCATCGAGGCGGTCAATGGAGGCGCGGTGCTCTTTCAGCACCTCTGCCGCGCGGGTTGCAGCGTCGGTCATGCGCACCCCCAAATCCGACGTCTGTGGCCTGTCGGTATCGCGTCGGTATCACGTCGGTATAACGTCGGTGCGCGGCGCGCGCTGTGGTAAGGTCTAGTCAATGGCCCAGCCTTTCGGTTTGAAGAGCGGATCGGCGTAGTGGCTGATCTCCATTTCGATCCCATGCGCGAGCTGCGAGCCCATGATCTCGGCGGGCGCGGGGTGGCGGTAGACCGCGTCATTGCCGTCGATGGTCGCCGCGTCGTGGTCCTTCGCAGCACCCAGCCGCTCGGCCAGCCGGATGCTGTCCAGGTTCTTGGGGTCGATGTAGCTGACCGCCGTCTCCCAGCCGAGTTGGTCATAGAGGTAACCTCGGACGGCATGGGTGGCTTCGAGCGCGTAACCCTTGCCGCCGCGATCCGGCCAGATCACCCAGGCGATTTCGGCCTCGGGCCATTTCGCGGGTTTCCAGCCACCCGCCATGCCGAAGGTGTCACCGCTGGCCTTGTCGTGGATCATCCACATGCCGTAGCCGCGGATCTGCCAGTGGCCGATTTCGGCGGCGTAGAGCATCCAGGCCTCATAGGCGTTGAGCGGCCCGCCCATGAAGCGTGCGCGGTAGCTGGTGAAGGTCGCCTTGAAGTCGGGATAGTCTTCCGGTTCCGGGCCGCGCAGGACGAGACGGCGGGTCTCCAATGTGGGGATTTGCATGCTCATTGGGCGACCTCAAAGCAGATTGAGATCGTGGATCGCCTCCGGCGGGAGTATTTTGGGAAGAATGAAGGGAGGCCCGTCATGCCAGACCCTCCGGGCGGGGGTGGCGGTAGACGTAGCCGGGTGTTTCCGGTTTGGGCTGGACGGCCTCCTCGTCGAGCAAGGCACCAAGGCGTTTGGCGAGCGCCACGGAGGCGTCGTTGCCATGGGCGATGTAACTGACGATGGTCGGCCATTTCAGGACCCGCCAGGCGTGGTCGACGCAGGCCTTTGCCGCCTCGAAGGCGATGCCCTGGCCTTCGCTGGCCGCCTCGAAGAGGACCCAGCCCACTTCCTTTTCGGGCCAGCCCCAGGGGTACCAGTGGCCGACGATGCCCAAGGGGGCGTCAGAGCCTTTGCGGGTGACGATGAACATGCCGAAGCCGTGGATCGCCCAATGGCCGATTTCGGTGCCAAAGAAATTCCAGGCCTGGCGCGGTGTCATCGGGCCCCCGGTGAACTGCGACCGCTCGGTGGCGTAGAACGCCATGAAGGCCTCGGCGTCGGAGGCTTTCGGGCCGCGCAGGATCAGGCGGTCGGTCTCGAGCGTGGGTGTTTTGATGAGGGTCATGCGGCGACCCCCCCGCTGCCATAACGCCAGACCTGCGCGTCGTCGACCAGGCCGTCGCGCACAGCACCCAGCCGGGTGGCGAGGCGCTGGGCGCGGGTGTTGCTCGGGTCGATGTAGCTGACGAGCGTGGTCCAGCCGAGGCCGTTGAGGGCGTGATGCTGCGCCGCGGTCGCGGCCTCGAAGGCGATGCCACAGCCTTCGGCTTCGGGCAGCAGCAGGAAGCCGAGCTCGGGTTCCAGATCGCCCGGCTCAAACCCGAGCAGGACGAAGCCTGCGATTTCTCCGCCACGTCCGATGGTCCAGATGCCATGGCCGTGCAGCAGCCAGGTGGCGGTCATCTGCGTGAAGTCCGCCCAGGCGTCTTCGCGCGTCATGGGGCCGCCGAAATATTGGCCGCGCTCGGTGCAGGCGATGCGGGCGAAGGCGTCGAAGTCCTCGACCTTGGGCGCGCGCAGCAAGAGGCGGTCGGTCGCCAGCAGCGGCAATTGGCCTTGCAGGTGCAGCGCAAACATCGCGGCGGGGCCGGTGCGGGGCGTTTCGCAGGCGAAGCTCATGCGGCGACCTCGTAGCGGTAGACCACATCATCGGCGTCGTGCGTTTCGCCCGCTGGATCGTGGGTGCCGCCCAGCCGTTTGGACAGCGCGATGGAGCGCGCGTTGTCGCGGTGGATGTAGCTGACCAGCGAGGCGGGTTTGATGGTGCTGCGCGCATAGTCGAGCGCAAGGGTTGCTGCTTCGAACCCGATGCCTTGGCCTTCGAAGCCGTCGAAGAGGACCCAGCCGAGTTCCGGCTCGGCGAAATGGGGCGGGTGGGTGACGGCGACCTGTCCTGCAAGAGCGCCTTCGACCTCGATGCCCCAGCCCCCCATGCCGGTGAGCTGCCAGGAGCCGACCTCGGAGGCAAAGCCGTACCACAGGTGGGTGCGGGTGTTCGGGCGGTCCATGAACTCAGCGCGCGAGCTTTGGTAGAACGACCAGAAGGCCTCCATGTCGTCCAGGACATGGGGGCGCAGGCGCACACGGCCGTTGGTTATGACGGGGGCTGTGGTCACGTTACATCAGGCCGAGATCGGTGGGGCGGGCGCCGTCGAGCACGGGTCGCGTGAAGGAGCGGTCGTAGCGGCGGATACATTGGGTTTCGGTGGCCAGGGCGTAGGCGGCCAGGCACTCCTCATCCTCCCACATGCGGGTGCGGTAGTCCTCGTAGGCGGCGAGCGACGGGAAGGAGAAGTGGCAGTAGGCGATGTCGTTCGGGCCCTCGTGGGGCATGTGATAGCCGTGGTGCGTGCCACCCATCTGCGCGATCTTATAGATCCAGAAGCGGGCATAGCGTTCGAAGGCGTCGAGCTTGGCCGGGTCGATTTCATATCGGACGGTGCAGGTGATCATGCGACATCCCTCGCCGGTTGGTGGCGGTAGATCAGAAGCTCGCCAAGGTCGGGTGCGGTAAAGCTGCCGTCGCGCGTGGCCCCCAGGAGTTTGGCCAGCGCGTGGCTGCGGGTGTTGTCCTTGAGAACACAGCTGATGACCGTGGACCAGCCGAGCACGGTGTAGGCGTAGGTGCGGGTGGCCAGCGCGGCCTCATAGGCGACCCCCTTGCCCTCGGCGTCGGCGAAGACCGACCATGCGATTTCGGGTTCCGGCCAGGCCGGTGTGTTCATCAGCCCGACCACGCCGAGCGGGGTGTCGTCAGCGTCGGTGACCATCCAGCGGCCGTAGCCTTCGACCTGCCAGTGGCCGATGAGGCCGCAGAGGCTGTCGTAGGCCTGCTCGCGCGTGTAGGGCCCGCCCACGCCCACCGCACGGTCGGAGCTGCGAAAGGCGGCATAGGCCTCGAAATCCGAGGCTTTCGGCGCGCGCATCACGAAGCGCTCCGTCCGCAGGGTGGGAATGCGGATGAGGGTATGGTCCTCGACCTGCATCATTTCTTCTTGCCGAACCCAGACAGGCCGGGGGGCAGGGGCATGCCGCCGCCACCGCCCAAACCACCGAGGCCGCCGGGCAGCTTGCCGCCCATGGCCTTTGCCGCGGCTTCGAGCTGTTTGGGGTCCATCTGGCTGGGGTCCATGCCCGCGGGCATGCCGCCTTTGCCGAACATGCCCTTCATGGCCTGTTTCAGCATACCGCCTTTGCCCATTTTGCCCATCTTTTTCATCATGTCGCCCATCTGGCGCTGCATCTTCAGCAGCTTGTTGAGCTCGGAGACCTCGAGGCCGGCGCCCTTGGCGATGCGTTTCTTGCGGGAGGCCTGCAGGATCTGCGGATTGGCGCGTTCCTTCTTGGTCATCGACTGGATGAGCGCGATCTGGCGCTTGAGGATGCTGTCATCAAAGCCCGCGGCCTCGACCTGTTTGGCCATCTTGCCCATGCCGGGCATCATGCCCATCATGCCTTCCATCCCGCCCATCTTGAGCATCTGTTCGAGCTGCATCTTGAGGTCGTTCATGTTGAACTGACCCTTGGTCATGCGCTTCATCATGCGCTCGGTCTGTTCGATTTCGAGCGTTTCCTGCGCCTTCTCGACCAGCGCCACGATGTCGCCCATGCCCAGGATGCGGCCCGCGATGCGCTCGGGCTCGAAGGTCTCGATGGCGTCCATTTTCTCGCCCAGGCCCACGAATTTGATCGGCTTGCCGGTGACGGCGCGCATCGACAGCGCCGCGCCGCCGCGCCCGTCACCGTCCATCCGGGTCAGCACGACGCCGGAGACGCCGATCTTGTCGTCAAATTCGGTGGCGACGTTCACCGCGTCCTGACCGGTGAGGCCATCGACCACGAGCAGGGTTTCGCGCGGGTTGGCCACGTCGCGCACGGCGGCGGCCTGGGCGATCAGCTCCTGATCGATGTGCAGCCGACCCGCGGTGTCGAGCATATAGACGTCGTAACCGCCGAGGCCCGCTTGCGTCTTGGCGCGCCTGGCGATGGCGACGGGGTCTTCGCCCTTGACGATGGGCAGGGTGTCGACGCCGATCTGTTGGCCGAGAATGGCGAGCTGCTCCATCGCGGCGGGGCGGTTCACGTCGAGCGAGGCCATCAGCACGCGCTTGCCCTCACGGTCGGTCAGGCGTTTGGCGAGCTTGGCGGTGGTGGTGGTCTTACCGGAGCCCTGCAGGCCGACCATGAGGATCGGGGCGGGCGGGTTGTCGATCTTCAGCGCACCGGGTTCGCCTTCGCCTTTCAGCACGTCGATCAGCGCATCGTGCACGATCTTGACGACCTGCTGGCCCGGCGTGATCGATTTGGTGACCGCTTGCCCGGTGGCTTTCTCCTGAACGGCTTTGACGAAGTCGCGGGCGACGGGCAGGGAGACGTCGGCCTCCAGCAGCGCCACGCGCACCTCGCGCAGGGCGGTGGTGACATCGTCTTCGGACAGCGCGCCCTGTTTCGTGAGCCGGTCAAAGACGCCGCCGAGGCGTTCGGACAGATTTTCAAACATGGGCCATGGCCCCCTTCGATGTCGGTTGCGGGATGCTTCTGATGTAAGCAACCCACGGTCATTGCACAAACGTCCCGGCCGGACCGAAACGAAAAGCGCCCCCGTGGGCGCGACGCGCTGACGGAGGGCGATCCCGAACGGCTCGGGACCGGAAGGCTGATGCTTCCGGATGTTGGGTGGCGTTTAGGCGGTGATGGACCGCGAGTCAAGCCAGGCGTTGATGCGCTGGACTACCTTTTCGGCATGCGGCCCGCTGCGGTAGCTGCGGGTGAGCCCGTGGCGGTTTTCCAGCCGCTCGGTCCCCAGCACCAGGGCGACGCGGTGGCTGTCGGCGGTGTCGTGATTGCCCTTGCGGGTCTGAAGCATGGCGCGGGTCACCTCGCCCAGCGCGTGGGTGGTGACGCGCTCGCCCGAAAACCGGCGCGCGCGCCAGGTGACGGTGCCCACGGACCGGTCGAAAGTGACCTGGACCCGCTCGATGGCGAACCAGAAGGCGGGGCCCATGAGTGCTGCGGTGAGGAAGAGGACGAAATGCCCTCTGGCGGCGTAGCCGTCGGCATAGTTGCTCAGGGCCGCGAAGACCAGGATCAGGGTCAGCGCGGTCAGGGACAGGCCGAGCAGGATGGGGCGGTGCTCCAGCACCAGGAGGTCGGGGGTGTCGATCAGAATCTTCATGCGGCAAGTGTGCCGCAAAAGAATGGTGGTATTGCGGCAGCTTCCGAGCAGGAGGGTGGCGGCGGCCCCGGATGGCCCGCGGCGCGTCTGAGTATTTGGGGAAGGGTGAAGACAGGTGCATGACGACGGCACGGGCTTGTGTTGATCCGGCGCAAGGCGGAGTGCCGCGAACCCCATCAAGGTCAACCTTACGACCTGTAGGGATAGGGATATGAGCCTTGTGAAACTGGCCTCGGTCGCAGTGTCTTTGGCCGCGACGTCATCATTCGCGGCTTTGGCGGACCTACCGCGGCCGGACAACACCGAGATGTCGCATGGGGGTGGGTGCCACAAAAGCTCGCCCCCGGGACAATGCTGCCATGACGGGTTACAACCCTATCATTGTCATTGAGCCCGGCGATCGGAGGCGGCTTTTCTCCGCCCCCGATCATCGTGACGGTCAGGCGGCGAGCGCCGCGATCTGGGCGGTGGCCTCGGCCATGGCTTTCTCGGCATCCGCCATCAGCCGGTCGGCGGCGACGATCTCGACGTCGGTGATGCCGATGAAGCCCATGATGTGGCGCATGTAGCCGCTCGCGAAGTCGATCTCGGAGCCCACGGGCGTGCCGCCGGTGGCCAGGGCGATCACCGCGCGTTTGCCCTGAAGAAGGCCTTCGGGGCCCTGTTCGGTGTATTTGAAGGTGAGGCCCGCGCGGGCGATCTGGTCGACCCAGGCCTTGAGGGCCGCAGGGATGCCGAAATTATAGACCGGCACGCCAATCACCAGCACATCGGCGGATTTGATCTCCTCCACCAGCGTGTCGGAGAGCGCCAGCGCGTTTTTCTGTGCCTCGGTGCGTTGATCGGCGGGGGTGAAATTGGCGGTCACCCAGCTCTCGTCGATCTGTGGAATTGCGGCGGTCAGGTCGCGGCGGATCACGTCGCCGCCGAGCTTTTCGACGATGGAGGCGGTGAGTTGACGCGACGTGGAGCCTGCGGTCCGCGCGGAGGCGTCGATGTGCAAAATGGTCTGTGTCATGGGGCGTGTCCTTGGTTGAGGATCGGGGATGTCGTGGTGCCTTCCAAGATGCCTATTGCAATTTCGAACGCAATTCTTGATCTTCCACATCAGATGTGCGGTTGCGCACAGCTTCGGTGAGTGGACTGCCATGGAAAACTGGGACGAGATCAAGACGGCCTATCAGGTGGCGCGCATGGGCACGGTCAGTGGGGCGGCGGAGGTGCTGGGGGTGCACCATGCCACGGTGATCCGCCATATCGATGCGCTGGAGGGGCGGCTGGGCGTGAAGCTCTTTCAGAGGCACGCGCGGGGCTATACCGCCACGGAGGCGGGACAGGATCTGCTGCGCGTGGCGCAGGCGACGGATGATCAGTTCAGCCAGTTGGCGGGCCGCATCAAGGGGTTGGGCGATGAGGTCTCGGGCGATCTGGTGATCACCTCGCTGATCAGCCTCGCGCCGCGCATGGTGCCGCTGCTGGCGCGGTTTCAGGAGCTTTATCCGGATGTGGTGGTGCGGTATCTCACGGGCGAGCGGCTGTTTCGGCTGGAGTACGGCGAGGCGCATGTGGCGATCCGCGCGGGCAGCGCGCCGGACCAGCCGGACAATGTGGTGCAGACCTTTCACCATCAGCAGATGGGGCTCTATGCGACCCGTGGCTATCTGACGGCGCATGGGACACCGGCGTCGGTGGCGGATCTCGCGCAGCACCGCTTCGTGGGGCACGACAGCGATCAGAGCCGGGCGCCGTTCAATCGCTGGCTGCGCGCGCATGTGCCTGCCGAGGCGATCATCTTCCGCTCCACCGACACCCGCGCGCTGGATGTGGCGGTGAAGACAGGCGCGGGCATCGGCTTCATGGCGGTGCTGGATGCGCGGGACGATCCGGAGCTTGTGGAGGTCATCCCGCGGCAGGAGGATTGGTCGGCGCCGCTGTGGCTGGTCACCCATGTGGATCTGCACCGGACGACGAAGGTGCAGGCCTTTCTGAGTTTCCTCAAGGAGCAGTCGAAAGACTGGGGCGCATGAGCCCTGGCGCGCAGGGGCATCTGGCGATGCTGACCTTCTCGGCGCTGGTGGCGGGGTCGTTCTCGCTGGGCGCGCAGGCGGCGAATGCGATTGATCCGGCGGTGCTGAATGCCGCGCGCTTTGTCATTGCCGCGGCGGTGATCGGGGCGGCGGCGCTGGCCACAACCGGGGTGCCGCGCACAGCCTTCCGGGCGCCGTGGCGCTATGCGCTGTTGGGCGGGACCTTCGCGATCTACTTCGTGCTGATGTTCGAGGGGCTGAAGACCGCACCGCCGGTGAGTGCGGCGGCGGTCTTCACGCTGACACCGGTGATGGCGGCGGGGTTCGGCTGGCTGCTTTTGCGCCAGATCACCACGGCGCGCATGGCGCTCGCCTTGAGCATTGGCGCCGTGGGTGCGCTCTGGGTGATTTTTCGGGCAGATTTCGCGGCGCTGCGGGCGTTCGAGGTGGGGCGGGGGGAGGCGATCTATTTTCTGGGGTGCGTGGCGCATGCAGCCTATACGCCGATGGTGCGCAAGCTGAACCGGGGGGAGCCGGCGGTCGTGTTCACCTTCGGGATGCTGGTGGCGGGGGCGGTGCTGCTGACCGTGGTCGCGTGGCGTGACATTCTGGCGACGGATTGGAGGGGGCTGCCGGGGATCGTCTGGGTCACGCTGATCTATGTGGCGCTCTTTGCCTCCGCCGCGACCTTCGTGCTGCTGCAATTCGCCACGCTGCGCCTGCCGAGCGCCAAGGTCATGGCCTATACCTACCTCACGCCCAGCTGGGTGATCCTGTGGGAGATCGCCTTTGGCAACGGGGTGCCACACGCGCTGGTGCTGGGGGGCGTGGCGCTGACCATGGTGGCGCTGGCGCTGCTGCTTCGCGATGAAACGACAAGCCAAGGGGAACCAAAGACGCAGCTCTCACGTTGAGCTTTCAACGAAACGAGAAAGGACCCTGAACATGCGTAGCATTATTTACATTATTGGCCTTGTTGTTGTGGTGATGGCGGTAATCAATCTCGCCACCTGACACTGTCGAGCGCTCAGGCGCTCTGATCCGGGAGTTCGGCCGCGAGGAACCGCTCGAACGCCTCGAGGTTCACCGGCTCGAACTGCCCGAATCCCTGCATCCAGACCGAGGCGGCGCGCAGCGCGTCCGGCTCGAGCTTGCACCACTTCACGCGGCCCCGCTTTTCCTGTGAGATCAGCCCGGCCGCGGTGAGCACCCCGAGGTGTTTGGAAATCGCGGCCAGCGACATCTCGAAAGGTTCGGCCACATCGGTGACGGCCATATCGTCTTCCAAAAGCATTGTCAGAATTGCCCGGCGCGTCGGGTCCGCAAGTGCTGCAAAGGCCTGATCAAGATCGCGGGTCATGCCCCGTCATAGCGCTGGCACTGGACCAGGGAAAGCCTGTCAGCCGCGCGGGTGGTGGGTGGTTTGAGACGGAAGTTCCATCCGATGCCGCTCCAGCTCTGCGGGGGACAGCCCGATATCGCGGGCGAGATGATCGTCGATTTGACCGAGCTTCAGCCCCTTCGTGGGCCGCCGAAACCAGCCCTTCATCTGTTTCAAAGCACTTTTTTGTGACCAAAATGCAAGAAAAGAGCGAGCGCGCAAACGCGTTAGACTGGCCATGTAGAGCCTCCATTCGAGGATTTGAGCCTAGTCTGCTGTAAGAATGCGCTGATTTCAAAATCAATTGCTTGACTGGATCTGTGCAAAAAAGGCACAAATTGGCATGTCCCGTCGGCTCCCCCCTTTGAATGCTCTGCGCGCCTTTGAGGCCGCCGGGCGCCACGAGAGCTTTTCCAGAGCCGCGGAGGAGCTGGGCGTCAGCCATTCCGCGATCAGCCGACACGTGCGGGGGCTCGAGGACCGTTTGAGCACGCGGCTGTTTCGCGATCTGGCGCGGGGAGTTCAGCTGACCGTCGATGGCGCGGCCTATCTGGAGCAGATCACCCCGGCCCTCGATTCGATTGCAGAGGCGACGGATCGGGTCACCGAACAGCCCGCAGGTGTCGTGATGGTCAACAGCGAGCCGCTGTTTGCCACGAAATGGCTGATCCCGAGGCTGTCGGAGTTTCACGCGGCGCATCCGGAGATCGAGATCCGGCTGGAGGGCTCTCGCTGGCTCGCCGATGTGAGCCGCTATGAGGCGGATATCGCGATCCGGTTTCTCAAGGTGGCGGGCTCCGACCCGGATGCGGTTTTGCTCAGCAACGCGCCGCTCCATCCTTTTGCAATACCTGGCCTGGTCGATCTGCCGCTGGCGCGCCCGCGCGATCTGGCACGGCACACGCTGATGCGGGACCGCTCGACCGGGACCTGGGGCGTTTGGTTTGCCTGCGCGGGTGAGCACGACCCGGAGATCGTGCCGTCGATCGGCTGGCGGATGCGGTCCTATCTGGCCTACGAGGCGACTCTGGCCGGGCAGGGCGTCTTTCTGACCTCGAGCGAGGTCACCTGTCTCGATGTGGCAGCCGGGCGGCTGCAGCGTCTGTCGGACATCGGTTTCCGCGAGGGGGGCTACTATCTCCTACTCGGCGAAGGTGCGCGGCGGCGCAAGCCCGTCCGCCTGTTTCGGGATTGGCTGATGGACCGCACCGCACCACATCGGGACGAGCCGATCTGACGACGATCAACCATATGGTTGAATAAGACTTTACCGCCAATTGGCCGGAAACCGGGCTGCGGCAAAGCGCGCGCCGCCTTTTCATTGTTCCAAAAATATGAAATTTTACAGATACTTGTGCCAGTTCCAACACTCTGGGCAGTGCGCTTGACTCACCCCGCCCTGCGCAATAGCAACGGCGCAACCATCCGAAGGGAGTGTTTGCGCGTGACCGACCCGGACGAAAAGCGGCAACTTGAGCAGCTTGAGGCCCGGATCGCGGCGGCAAAACAGGGTCAGGCGCCCAAGCCCCGGCAGGATGAACACTATTCACAGGCGCAGCTGGCCTGGCGCATGGTGATCGAATTGGTGGCCGGTCTGGGGATCGGTTTCGGCATCGGATACGGGCTCGACAGCCTGTTCGGGACCATCCCGATCTTCCTGGTGCTCTTTACGATGCTGGGTCTGGCGGCGGGGATCAAGACGATGCTGCGCTCCGCCAAGGAGATCCAGGAGAAGAAATTGGCCGAAGAGGCCGAGAAGAAAGACGAGGGAGCCGGGAATGGCGGATAAGGCGGAAGAAGGCGGTCTGGTATTTCACCCCATGGACCAGTTCATCATCAAGCCGTTGTTCGGCGGTGAGGTGACCTGGTACACGCCGACGAACACGGCGATGTGGATGGGCTTTTCGATCATCGCCATCATCGTCCTGCTGGTTCTGGGCAGCCGTCACCGCGCCATTGTGCCGAGCCGGTCGCAGTCGATTGCGGAGCTCGCCTATGGCTTCATTTACAAGATGGTCGAGGACATCTGCGGCAAGGAAGGTTTGCGGTATTTTCCGTATATCATGACGCTGTTCATGTTCATTGTCTGCGCGAACTTCCTCGGGCTGATCCCCACGTCCTTCACGCCGACCTCGCATTTTGCGGTCACGGTTGTGCTGGCGCTCGCGGTCTTCCTGACCGTGACCGTGCTGGGCTTCGTGAAGAACGGGGCGGGGTTCCTGAGCCTCTTCTGGGTGTCCTCAGCCCCGCTGGCGCTGCGCCCGGTGCTGGCGATCATCGAGATCATTTCCTATTTCGTGCGGCCCGTGAGCCACTCCATTCGTCTTGCGGGCAACGTCATGGCGGGCCACGCGGTGATCAAGGTCTTTGCAGGCTTCGCGGCCATCGCCGCCGTCAGCCCGGTGGCGGTGCTCGGGATCACCGCGATGTACGGGCTGGAGGTGCTGGTGTCCTTCATCCAGGCCTATGTCTTCACGATCCTCACATGCGTGTACCTCAAGGACGCGCTGCACCCGCATCACTAATTCGGACGATCCGTCCGTAACTCTACTCAACTTCCAATCGTAAGGAGAATTCACATGGAAGGCGAACTCGCACATATCGGCGCAGGTCTGGCGGCAATCGGCTCGGGCGCGGCTGCCATCGGGGTGGGCAACGTGGCCGGCAACTATCTGGCCGGCGCTCTGCGCAACCCCTCCGCAGCAGCCTCGCAGACCGCGACGCTCTTCATCGGCATCGCCTTCGCAGAAGCGCTCGGGATCTTCGCGTTCCTCGTCGCCCTGCTGCTGATGTTTGCCGTCTAAGCTCTAGAGACGACTTTCCTTACGCTCGGGCGGCGCGACGACGCGCTGCCCGATGTCTGGGACCGCCTCGAAGGAGACCACCATGGCAACCGAAACACCAAGCGCAGACGCCGCCTCCTCGGGGGGCATGCCACAGCTCGATTTCTCGACCTGGGGCAACCAGATCTTCTGGCTGGTTCTGACGCTCATTGTCATCTATTTCGTTCTGTCGCGCATCGCGCTGCCGCGGATTGCGGCCATTCTGGCGGAGCGGCAAGGCACGATCACAAGCGATCTGGCGGCTGCCGAGGATCTGAAGGCGAAAGCGGAACAGGCAGAGGCGGCTTATGAGAAGGCGCTGGTGGATGCCCGCGCGGAGGCACATCGCATCGTGGCGGAAGCCAAGGCCGAGATCCAAGGCGATCTGGACGCCGCCATGGCCAAGGCGGATGCGGAGATCGCGGCCAAGGCGGCTGAATCCGAGAAGGCCATCGCCGAGATCCGGGCCGGTGCCATGGAGGCCGTGAAGGAGGTCGCTGCCGAGACCGCGCAGGGGATCGTGGCGGCCATGGGCGGACAAGCGGATGCCAAGGCGATTTCCGCTGCCGTCGACGCACGGATGAAAGGATGAACGTCATGCGGACCCTGACCGGACACCTGTCGCTGGCCGCTGGCCTGCTTCTCGCGAACCCGGCCTTTGCGGCGGGCGACAAGCCGTTCTTCTCGCTCAAGAACACCGATTTTGTGGTGCTGCTGGGCCTGATCCTCTTTGTTGCGATCCTTGTCTACTTCAAGGTGCCGAGCCTGGTGGCGGGGATGCTGGACAAGCGCGCCGAGGGCATCCAGTCGGAGCTCGACGAAGCACGCAGCCTGCGCGACGAGGCACAGGCCCTGCTTGCCAGCTATGAGCGCAAGCAGCGCGAGGTGCAGGAGCAGGCGGACCGGATTGTGGCTGCCGCCAAGGAAGAAGCCACCGTCGCCGCCGAGGCAGCGCGCGCGGATCTGGCCAAGTCGCTGGAGCGCCGGATGGCTGCGGCCGAAGAGCAGATCACCAATGCTCAGAGCGCGGCGATCAGGGAAGTGCGCGACCAGTCGGTGACCGTTGCCATGTCCGTGGCCCGCGAGGTGATCGCCAAGCAGATGACGGCGGCGCAGGCCAACGGGCTGATCGACGAGGCGATCTCGGAAGTGGATGCCAAGCTGCACTGACCCGAACCGCTTTTGACTGTTGCAAAGCCCGGCCACCGCGCCGGGCTTTTGCATTTGTGTCAGCCCATCACGGACGGTGTCGTTTCGGAGCGTGGGGACACAGGGCGCCGATGAGAAGAGGCCATGCGGATCAGCGCTCGTGCACCTCGTGGTCAAGACGCTGGCGGGCCACCTCCTCGTTGCGCTCCGCCTTGACCTGATCCTGCAGGCAGGTCTCCACGTAGTCGAGATGCGCCTCCACCGCCGCGCGGGTGGCGTTGGCATCGCGGGCCTGCAGGCTGTCGTTGATGTCGCGATGCTGGTCGAGCAGCGTCTCGCGCGTTGCGCGCTGTTTGAACATGATCTGCCGGTTGTAGAACACGCCCTCGCGCAGCAACTCGTACATGGAGCGCATCATGTGCAGCATGACGACGTTGTGGCTCGCCTCGATGATGGCCATGTGGAACTGGGCGTCGAGCCGGGCCTCGTCCTCGGGGTTCCGCTTGGCATGGGCGGCTTCCATCTTTTCGAAGATGGTCTGCACGACGCGCAGATCCGTGTCGGAGCCAAGCCGTGCGGCGCGCTCTGCGGCCAGCCCCTCCATGTCGCGCCGGAAGGACAGGTAATCGAAGACCGCCGTCTCGTGACGGGCAAAGAGCTGTACCAGCGCGGGGGCAAAGGCCGAGCCCAGAACATCGGCCACATAGACGCCCGCCCCGGCCCGGGTGCTGAGCAACCCCTGCTCCTGCAGCGTGCTGATCGCATCGCGCAGGCTGGGGCGGGACACACCCAGGCGCTCGGCCAATTCGCGCTCTGCCGGCAGCCGCTCTCCCGGGCGCAGGATGCCGCGCAGGATCAACTGCTCGATCTGCCGGACAACGGCGGTGGAAAGCTTTTCGGACTGGACGGGGCGGAAAGGCATGTCTGCTCCATTTTGGTCAAATTATATGACCACTTCGAGGGGATGGGAAACCCTTTTTGCGACGCCCGGATGTGCGTGCGCGGCGGGCTGCTCTCGGTGCCGAAACAATATCTTGTGGATAACCCGCCCTGTCGCGCAGGGTGTGGTGTGTTTTGGTTGACACACCCTGCTGGCGCCCGCAGGCTGAGGCACCATAGGAATCAAAGGGCGGACCGCTGTGCGCTTTTCCAAACTGAGACTGACCGGCTTCAAGAGCTTCGTGGATCCCACCGATCTGATCATCGCGGACGGCCTGACCGGTGTTGTCGGCCCGAACGGCTGTGGCAAGTCGAACCTGCTGGAGGCGCTGCGCTGGGTGATGGGCGAGAATCGCCCCACGGCGATGCGCGGCGGCGGGATGGAAGACGTGATCTTCGCCGGCGCTGCGACCCGGCCCGCGCGCAACTTTGCCGAGGTGGCGCTGCATCTGGACAATTCGGAGCGGTTGGCGCCTGCGGGGTTCAATGACAGCGATCAATTGGAGATCGTGCGGCGGATCACCCGCGATGTGGGCAGCGCCTATAAGGTTGGGGCCAAGGATGTGCGGGCGCGCGACGTGCAGATGCTCTTTGCCGATGCCTCGACGGGGGCGCACAGCCCCGCGCTGGTGCGGCAGGGGCAGATTGCGGAGCTGATCAATGCTAAGCCGAAGAGCCGGCGGCGCGTTCTGGAAGAGGCGGCGGGGATCAGCGGGCTCTACCAGCGGCGGCATGAGGCGGAGTTGAAGCTGAAGGGTGCCGAGGCGAACCTCGCGCGGGTCGATGATGTGATCGAGCAGTTGGCAGGCCAGTTGGCTCAGCTGGCGCGGCAAGCCAAGCAGGCGGCGCGGTATCGCGAGATCGGCGCATCGCTGCGGCGGGCGGAGGGCATGCTGCTCTATCGCCGCTGGCGCGAGGCGGATGAGGCGCGGGCCCAGGCCGAGGATGCGCTGCGCGGCAAGGTGACCGAGGCGGCGCAGGCCGAAGCAGCGGTGCGTCAGGCGGCCAAGGCACGGGAAGCGGCGGAGGCTGCCCTGCCGCCCCTGCGCGAGGAAGAGGCGATTGCCGCGGCGGTGTTGCAGCGGTTGACCGTCGAGCGCGACACGCTGAACGAGCAGGAGGCGCGGGCGCTGGCGCTGATCGAGACGCTGACGGGTCGGATCGCGCAACTGGGCCATGACATCGAGCGCGAAGGCGGGCTGAACCGCGATGCGGGCGAGACGATCGCGCGGCTCGAATGGGAAGCGGCGGAGCTTGCCAAGGCCTCGGAGGGCCATGAGGCGGATCTGGCCGAGGCGGCAGAGGCGGCGCGCGAGGCGGCGGCGGTGCTGCAGACCCGTGAAGGAGATATGTCGACCCAGACCGAGGATATGGCGCGGCTTGCCGCACGGCACGGCTCGGCGCAGCGGGTGTTGGAGGACAGTCGGAAGACTCTGGGCAAATCCGAGGCCGAAGCGGCGCGAGCGCGCGACGCGGTGGCCGCGAGCGAGGCGGCGCTGGCCCGGGCCCGGGCGGATTTCGTGGCGGCGGAAGCTGCGGAGAAAGAGGCGGTGGCCAGTGCCGAGACCGCCGATGCGGCCCTGATCGCGGCGGAAGACGCGCGCGCGGAGACACAGGCGCGGGAGGCGGAGGCGCGGGCGCAGCGCTCGGAAGCCGAAGGTGAGATGAACGCATTGCGGGCCGAGGCGGGGGCGCTGGCCAAGCTGGTGGAGCGGGACACCACGGAGGGCGGACAGGTGCTCGACCAGCTGCAGGTGACCGCGGGTTATGAAAAGGCGTTGGGGGCGGCCCTGGCCGATGATCTGCGCGCGCCCGAGGTGGCGGATGATGGGCCGTCGGGATGGGCCGCGTTGCCGGGTTATGAGCGGCACCAGCCCTTGCCTGCAGGTGTGAAGCCGTTGTCGCTCTTTGTCGACGTGCCCGAGGTTCTGGCGCGGCGGATCAGTCAGATCGGGCTGGTGGAGGCAGATGAGGGGTCGCGGTTGCAGGCCGCGCTCGGGCCGGGGCAGCGGCTGGTTTCGGTTGAGGGCGATCTGTGGCGCTGGGACGGGTTCCGCGCCTGGGCCGAGGATGCGCCCTCGGCGGCGGCGCTGCGGCTGCAGCAGCTGAACCGGCTGGAGGAGCTGAAGCAGGGGCTTGAGGCTGCGACCCAGCGGGCCGATGGCGCGCGGGCGGCACATCTGCGGCTTGGAGAGGAGCTGGAAGAGCTGACCCAGGCCGACAAGCGCGCTCGTGATGCGCGGCGGGCGGCGGACCGGCTGATGGCGGAGGCCGGGCGCCAGCTGAGCCGTGCGGAGGCGGACCGCAATCTTGCGGAGGGCAGGCTGGAGTCGCTCGGGCTTGCGGTGACGCGGCATGAGGAAGAGGCGATGGCGGCGCGCACGCGGCTGAAGGAGGCCGAGCGCGCGCTGGAGGAACTGGGCGATCTGGAGGAAGCGCGGGCGCTGGTCGAGCAGGTGCGCATGGCGGTCGAGGCTGCGCGGATCACCATGATGTCGCGCCGCTCGGCCCATGATGAGCTGCGCCGCGAAGGGGAGGCGCGCACCCGGCGGGCGCAGGAAGTGACCAAGGAGATCAGCGGCTGGCGGCACCGGCTCGAGACGGCGGCGAAGCGCTCGGCCGAGCTGGTGGCGCGCAAGGCCTCCGCCGAGGAGGAGTTGACGCTGGCAGAGGCTGCGCCCGAGGAGATTGCCGCGAAGCGTCTGGAGATGAGTGACGCGATTTCCATCGCGCAGGTGCGCAAGGCGCAGAGTGCCGATGCGCTGTCGGAGGCGGAGACTGTGCTGCGCGGTGCCACGCAGACGGAGCGCGACGCCGAGCGCACCGCGTCGGAGGCGCGTGAGGCGCGTGCCGGGGCGGAGGCGCGCAGCGAGGCGGCCCGCGAGACGGTGGCGTCGGCGGCGGAGCGGATTGCGGATGAGGCGCAGGTGACGCCCAACCAGCTCCTGGGGCAACTGGAGGTGACACCCGACGACATGCCGCGCGCAGATGCGCTGGAGGCGGATGTGAACCGGTTGAAGCGACAGCGCGATGCGCTGGGGGCGGTCAATCTGCGCGCCGAGGAAGATGCCGCCGAGGTGCAGACGGACTACGATACCCTGACAGGGGAAAAGGCCGATCTTGAGGAGGCGATCAAGACCCTGCGCAGCGGGATTGCCAGCCTCAACAAGGAGGGGCGCGAGCGGCTGCTGACCGCGTTTGAACAGGTCAATTCCAACTTCTCCATGCTGTTCACGCATCTGTTCGGCGGCGGTGAGGCCAATCTGGTGATGGTGGAGAGCGACGATCCGCTGGAGGCGGGGCTGGAGATCATGTGCCAGCCGCCGGGCAAGAAGCTCTCGACGCTGAGCCTGCTGTCGGGCGGGGAGCAGACGCTGACGGCGATGGCGCTGATCTTTGCGGTGTTTTTGGCCAATCCCGCGCCGATCTGTGTGCTCGACGAGGTGGATGCGCCGCTGGATGATGCGAATGTCACCCGGTTCTGCGATCTGCTCGACGAGATGTGCCGCCGGACGGAGACGCGGTTTCTGATCATCACGCACCACGCGGTGACCATGGCGCGGATGGATCGGCTCTTCGGGGTGACGATGGCGGAGCAGGGCGTGAGCCAGCTGGTCTCGGTCGATCTGAAGAGGGCGGAGACACTGGTGGCGTGAGCCTGCGCCGGCGGTGGCCTGAAAGCCCACCGCACCTGCCTGCGGTCACCGGAACGTGTCTTGGATGTGTCCTGCGCTGCGGTAAGGTGGCCGCCATGTCTTTGCGGTATCTTGCTCTTGTGGCTGCCTTTTGTCCGGTGTCGGTGCTGGCGCAGGACTGGGCGTTGCGTGCGCAGGATCGTCTGTTGACGCGGGAAGAGGTCGCGGCCCTGACCGAAGGGCGGACCCTGGTCTTCTATGATGACGGGCGGTCGAAATTCTCGGCGGGCGGGGCCTATTCCTACACCTATGCCAGTGGCGCATCGGCCTTTGGGCGCTATCGGGTCGAGGCCGACGGGACCGTGTGCATCGACTATCGCAACGGGTTTGGTCGCTGTGACCGCTATGTTCAGAGTGGCGACCGGATCGTCATGCTGACCGAGAGAGGGGAGCGCTTTCCGATCCGACCGTTGGCGGATTAGGGCGGCCCAAGAAAAGACCCTGTGGCTTTGGGGCGCACAGGGTCATGAAGTGACAAACCTGAATGTGAGTTCAGCGGAGAAGATAGCCCCGCGCTCGTAAAGAAAGGTAAACGCCGCGGGCGTCAGAGCCGTGAGAGCAGCGCGGGCGTGGGCCAGGCATCCGCTGGCAGGCCGAGGCGTTTCTGTTCGGCCTGCACCGCGGCACGGCTGCGGGCCCCGAGGATGCCATCGACCTTGCCCACATCATGACCGCGGGCCTGCAGCTTGCGCTGAAGCTCCTTGATCTGGGCGCCGCTGAGGCCCGGATCCGGGCTTCCGGCATCATAGACCGGGGCGCCTTCCAGACGTGTGCCGAAATAAGCGGCGGTCAGAACATAGGTAAAGCTTTGATTCCATTCAAAATAGACGCGGAAATTCGGATATGCGAGGAAGGCCGGGCCCTTGTGACCCTGCGGCAGCAGCAGCGAGGCCTGGAGCCCGCGTGTCAGGCTGCCGGTGCGGGCGCGGACGCCGAGCGCCTCCCATTGCGCGGCGGTCTTCTGGGTGCGCAGCCCGCTTTGCGACCAGTCCATAGTGGCGGGCACGGTGACCTCCTGCAGCCAGGGCTCTCCGGCACGCCAGCCGAGACTCTGCAGCATCTTGCCGCCGGACATCAGCGCATCGGTGGGCGAGGTCTTTAACGAAACCTTACCGTCGCCGTCGCCATCCACCCCGTTTTCGATGATGTCGCGGGGCAGCATCTGGACCATGCCGATCTCGCCCGCCCAGGCGCCGGTGGTGGTGCGCGGATCAAGGCCGCCCTGCTCGAAAAGTTCCAGTGCGGCGAAGACCTGCGGGCGGAAGAGTTCCGGGCGCCGGCAGTCGTGAGAGAGCGTCACGAGCGCGTTGACTGTGTTGAAGTCCCCCTGAAAGCCGCCGTAGTCCGTCTCGAAGGCCCAGAAGGCCAGCAGGACACCGCGGCTCACACCGTAGCGCCGTTCGATCTGGTCGAAGACGGCGTCGTATGTGCGCGCGTTGGTCTGGCCGCGCTTGAGCCGGTCTGCGGAGATCAGGCGTTGTGAGAAGTCGAGGAAGGGGCGTTGGAAGACGCCTTGCGCGCGGTCGGCCTTGAGCACGGCCTGGTCCTGCCGGACGCTGGCAAAGAACTGATCGACAGTGCCGCGATCGTGGCCCTTCCGGACCGCTTCGGCCTTGAGGTCGGTCACGAAGCCGGAAAAGCTGCCCCCGCAGGCCATTGCGACGCCGGGCAGGGTGAACATAAGAGCAGCGAGGAGGGGCAGGCGCATCAGGGGTCTCCCAAGAATTGAACGGCAACAATTACGGTGCAAAAGGCGACAAAGAGGGCCCATGCGCGCCACAGCATGGCGATACTGGCTTCGATGTCCACCGATGTGAGCAGCTTACGGCCGGTGGGGTTTACAAAAGGATAATCGCGCATCTCGCCGTCATAGGCCCGGGGGCCTGCCAGCGCGATGCCGAGTGCGCGGGACATGGCCGCCTCGGGCCAGCCGGCGTTCGGCGAGCGGTGTTTGGCTGCATCGGCGCGAATGCCGCGGGCGTCAGCGACGCCGGCCGGCACGGCGATGAGCAGGGCGGTCAGGCGCGCGGGGATCAGGTTCAGCACATCATCGAGCCGCGCGGCGGCCCAGCCGAAGGCCTCGTGCCGGGGGGTGCGGTAGCCGATCATGCTGTCGGCGGTGTTGATGAGCTTGTAGGTGATCAGGCCGGGCAACCCGGCGACCAGGAACCAGATCGCAGGCGCGATGACCCCGTCGGAGAGGTTTTCTGCGGCACTCTCGACGGCGCTGCGGCTGATCTGGCTTTGATCCATGGCCGCGGTGTCGCGGCTGACGATCAGGGCGACGGCGCGGCGGCCCTCAGGCAGCGACCGACGCAGGCCGCGGGCGACCTGTGCGACGTGCTCGGTCAGCGAGCGGTGAGCCAGCAGGATGGCGGCGATGAGGATCTCGGCAAAGGGGCCGAGGTGTTGGAGGAGCCAGCCGGAGACCACGCCGGTGAGGCAGAGAAGAAAGGCGCAGAGCGCCCCCTTCGCACGGCGATGCGTGCCGGCGTTGACGCGTCGGTCCAGTGCTGCGACGAGCCGGCCCATCAGCACGGCGGGATGCGGCGCACGGTCCCAGAGCCAGCGCGGCTCACCCAGCAGCGCGTCGAGCAGCAGCGCGCAGATCAGCAGGGCGGCGGCGCTCATGCCAGCGCGGCTTCGAGGCGCGGCCAGTGCAGGCGGTGCGGCAGGCCGAGGCGCAGCCAGCGCGGGTTGTAGGGGAAGACACGGCTCCAGATCCGATGTGAGGCGAGGCGGGTTTGCCAGGCGCTGGCGTCCGTGACCTCGTACAGCCGGAAGAGCGTGGTGCCGCCCAGCACCCGGGCCCCTGCGATCTGCATGAGCGCATCGAGACGGGCGGCGTCCTCCGCCAGACGGGTGCGGGTGTCGCGGGCCCACTGCGGATCGGTCAGCGCCGCGACCCCCAGATGCAGCGCGGGACCGGAGACCGCCCAGGGGCCCAGCCGCTCGCGCAGCCGGGTGATCAGCGCCGGATCGCCCGCGACGAACCCAAGGCGCAGCCCCGCCAGCCCCCAGAATTTCCCGAAGCTCTTGAGCACCAGCGTGCCGGGGCTGTCGGCCAGGGAGATCAACGACTGGGTGCGGTCGACATCACAGAAGCTTTCGTCGATCACAGTGAGCGTGGCATCGCGCGCGGGCAGGGTTTCGGAGGTCCAGAGCGTGCCATCGGGGTTGTTGGGATGCACCACAACCTGTGCGATGGCGGGCGCGGTCTCGACCTCCTGCCAGCCGTGGGCGGCGAAAGCGGCGGCGTGTTCGTTGTAGGTGGGCCCGGGTATGCAGACGGTGCCCCGCGGCAGCAGCTGCGGGATCTGCGCGATGACGGCCGAGGCGCCGGGCGCGGCCAGCAGCGCGGCCATGTCCGGGACCTGCCAGAAGCTCCGCGCCGCCGCCTCGAGACGAGCCGCAGCGCCGGTATCGGGCAGGGCGGCCCAGGCCGCGGAGGGCAGCCGGGAGACCGGGTAGGGGTGCGGGTTGATGCCGGTCGACAGGTCGATCCAGCCGATTCGGTTGCCGCCGAACTTCGCAATCGCAGCATCCAGTCCGCCGCCGTGGTCGCGTTCACCTGTCGTCAACAGTCGGCCTCAAAATCAAGGATCGTGGCGCAAAACCGCAGCTTTGCCCGTCGCAGAAAGCGGAAATCAGCCTGTTAATCAAGTCTGACCGCAAATCATAAAGTTGTCGCTGATCGCTTAATCGTTTGTTAACCTTTGAAGCACACCACAGTGTTACAGAGTGCAACAATTCCGGAGCTTCCGGGATGGAGGACAGATGAAGGTTCTGATTGTCGAGAGCCAAAACGATCTGGCTAAAATCTGGCAGAGACATCTTGAACGCATGGGTATGAGCGTGTCGCGCTCGTCCGGGCAGACGGATGCGATTTGCCATCTGAGCACATATGATACGGACATCATCATCATGGACCTGGTTCTGGATGATGGATCTGCGCTGGCTGTTGCGGATTATGCCAGCTATCGGCAGCCCGACGCCAAGGTGATCTTTGTCACCAACACGTCGTTCTTCTCCGATGGCTCGATCTTTTCGCATGCCACCAACGCCTGCGCCTTCGTGCAAAGTGCCACGCCGCCCGAAGATCTGGCGGCCATGGTGGAACACTACGGTGCCACGACGCCGCAATCGGGCGCGGCCTGACCGCGTCCGGCTGACCGAGACGCCCAAACCAGCCTAGCCGCGGCCATGCGGCGCCATGAAATCCAGATCCGGCCCGATCGGAATGATCCTGTGCGGATTGATGGTCTCGTGGCTGTAGTGATAGTGCCGGATGATGTGGGCGAAGTTGACCGTCTCGGCGACACCCGGGGTCTGGTAGAGATCGCGCGTGTAGGCCCAGAGGTGGGGGTAGTCGATCACCCGTTTGCGGTTGCATTTGAAATGCCCGTGATAGACCGGATCAAAGCGCACCAGCGTGGTGAAGAGCCGCCAGTCCGCTTCCGTCAGCGGGTCGCCCATGAGGTAGCGCCGGTCCGAGAGCCGCGCCTCGAGCCAGTCGAGCGTTTCGAAAAGCGGTGTTATCGCAGCATCGTAGGCCTCTTGCGTGGTGGCAAACCCGGACTTGTAGACGCCGTTGTTCAGCGTGTCGTAGATGCGGTCGTTTACCGGGGCGATCTCGGTGCGCAGGGCTTCGGGCCAGTAGTCGTCGGTATTGCCGGTCAGGTCGTTGAAGCCCGTGTTGAACATGCGGATGATCTCGGAGCTTTCGTTGGAAACGATGGTCTCCCGCTGCCGGTCCCAGAGGATCGGGACGGTGACGCGCCCTGTGATCTGGGGATCGGCCTTGAGATAGATGTCGCGCGCGAAGGGGAGGCCGTAGAGTGTGTCGCCGGTGGCGCCTTGGTCATCGGTTTCGAAGGTCCAGCCTTCGCCCAGCATGTCCGGGTGCACGACTGAGACCGAGATATGACTGGTCAGCTCCTTCAACTGCCGGAAGATCAGCGTGCGGTGCGCCCAGGGACAGGCGAGGCTGACATAGAGGTGGTAGCGGCCCGAATCGGGCGTGAAACCGCCCGTGCCCGAGGGGCCTGCCGCCCCGTCCGGGGTGATCCAGTTGCGGAATTTCGACTCGGAGCGTTTGAATGTGCCGCCGGTTGACGCAGTGTCATACCAGCTGTCCTGCCAAACGCCGTCTACCAATAGTCCCACACGCATTCTCCTGTGTTTTCTGGCCAAACCCTAGGCTGGGACCGACCCGCGCACCATAGGCGCCGCCGCGCAGGGGATCTGCACGCCTGCACAACGGCGTCTGCCACAAAAACTTAACTTGATTTTTAGACAAAGCGCGTCTCATCTGGCAGCCGGGGGTCTTGTAGGGCGTAACGATATGGAAGCGATTTTTTCCAAGGAAATTCAAGCGGGTCTGGATCAGGCCCGGATCGACGCGATGAAGAAGTCATCGCGGTTGCGGGTGCGGGTCGATGGTGACATCCACCCGGTTCTGCACATGTGGAAGACCGGCTTTGCGCTGCCGAGCGATGCGCCGGCGCTGCGCGGCCGTGTCGATCTCTACGATGGCGCGGTGCATCTGTTTCAGTGCCTGATCATCACCAGTTCCGACGAGGCGGGCGAGCGGCGCTATGAGTTCAAGCGCGCGACAGCCGTCTCCGACGCACCGGCGGTGGATTTCGAGATCGACGAGGAGGCACCTGCGGGGCTGATCGAAGACGCGCGCTGAGCCGCGGGTCGGGCTCTACTGCAGGTCTCCGAAGGCGCGGGCGAGCCGGTCGCAGGCGTCTTTCACGCGCGCCCGCTGGGTGCCGATGTTGAACCGCATGAAGCTTTCGCCGCCGCCGCCGAAGGTGGTGCCGTGGTTGGCGGCAATCTGCGCGTCGTCCTGGATGCGGCGGATCACCTCGTCCTGTGCCATGCCGGTGCCGGAGAAGTCGACCCACGACAGATAGGTGCTTTCCAGCGCCATGGAGCGCAGGCCGGGGATGGCGTTGACCTCGGCATCGAAGAGCCGGCGGTTGCCGTCGATGTAACCCACCAGATCCTCCACCCAGGCCGCCCCCTCGGGCGTGTAGGCCGCGCGGGCCATCACCAGGCCGAAGGAATTGGGCGAGAGCCCCAACCCCGCCATGCGCTGCGCAAAGCGCGCGCGCAGGGCGGGGTCCTCGATGATCACGTTGCCGGTGTGGTGCCCGGCGAGATTGAAGGTTTTGCTGGTGGCGGTCATCATCACCAGCCGGTCGGTGATGCCGTCGATCAGAGCGGCAGGAATATGGCTGTGACAGGGCATCACCAGATCGTGGTGGATCTCGTCCGACACCAGGATCAGGTCGTGGCGGCGCGCGAAGGCGGCCAGCCCCTCAAGCTCTGCGCGTGTCCAGACGCGCCCGCCGGGGTTGTGCGGCGAGCACAGGATGATCATCCTCTCGGAGCCGGTCATCTGTGCGTCATAGGCGTCGAAGTCCATCTCGTAACGGCCATCCGTGTTGACCAGCCTGCATTCGACGACCTGCCGTTCAGCCGCTTTGATGACGCGCGAGAAGGCGTGGTAGACGGGGGTGAAGAGGATCACCCCGTCGCCGGGCTCTGTGAAGGCGTCGATGCAGAGCCCGGTGCCGTTGACAAGACCGTGGGTGCTGAAGATCCAGTCGCTCTCCACGTGCCAGCAGTGCCGGGTCTGCATCCACCATTGGATCGCGGCGCGGTAGCTGCCCTCATCGCCGTAATAGCCGTAGATCCCGTGGTCGATCATCCCCTGCAGCGCCGTCTGGACGCACTCTGGCGGGCGAAAGTCCATATCCGCCACCCACATGGACAGGCCGCTGTCCGGTGAGACGCCGTAGAGGCCCTGCATGCCGTCCCATTTCGCGCAATCGGTGCCGCAGCGGTCGATCAGCGTATCGAAGCGGGGGTCATGTGGGGTATCAAGGCTCATGGGAGGTCTCCTGCGTTTGATGCGCAAGCTAGCGGGTTTGTGGGGCGCTGCAAGCCCGTGTGTGTTGCAGAGCCGTGGCGGCTGGCATACATGCAGATTATGAAGAGAAAGATACTGCTGCACCCCGATCCGCGCCTGAAAAAGGTCGCAGCACCTGTGGCGGATTTGAGCGATGAGCTGCGCGCTTTGGCCGACGATATGCTGGAGACCATGTATGACGCGCCTGGCGTAGGCCTGGCGGCGCCGCAGGTGGGGATTTTGCAGCGTCTGGTGGTGATGGATTGCATCAAGGGCGAGGGGGAGACGCCGCGCCCGATGGTCCTGTTCAATCCGGAGATCGTATCCTCCTCCGACGAGACGAACGTCTATGAGGAGGGGTGCCTGTCTTTGCCGGAGCAGTTTGCGGATGTGACGCGTCCCGCGGAGGTCGAGGTACGCTGGATCGACCGGGATGGGAGGGAACAGCAGGAGGTGTTCGACGGGCTCTGGGCCACCTGCGCGCAGCATGAGATCGACCATCTGGAGGGCAAGCTCTTCATCGACTATCTCAAGCCGCTGAAACGGCAGATGATCACGCGCAAGATGGTCAAGATGAAGCGTGAGCTTGCCCGGACGTGACCCAACGCGCTTTGCTTCAGTGGCCGGACCCGCGGTTGCGTGCCAGGGCGGCGCCGGTAGAGGAGATCACCGATGAGATCCGCACGCTCTGGGATGATATGATCGAGACGATGGATGCGATGCCGGGGGTCGGGCTTGCGGCGCCGCAAGTCGGGGTCCTGTTGCAGGTCGCCGTGGTGGATGCCTCCGATAAGCGCGACCGGCGCATCCGCATGGCCAATCCAGAGGTGCTGGATGCGTCTGCGGTGATGAACGACCACGAGGAAGCCAGCCCGAACCTGCCGGGCGTGTCGGCGAAGGTCTCGCGTCCACGCGGTGTGGCGGTGCGGTTTCTGGATGAGACGGGGATGTACGTGCGGCGTGATTTCGTAGGGCTGGAGGCGGCCAGCGTGCAGCATCAGATCGATCATCTGCAGGGGCGGATGTATTTCGACCGGCTCAGCAAGGTCAAACGCGACATGCTGCTGCGCAAGGCCCGCAAGCTGCAGCGGTGAGGTGGCCTGAAAGCCCACCTGACCTGCCGGTGGCTGACCTTTGGGCTGGCAGGTTGGGTGGGCTTTCAGGCCACCCCGGCCCGGAGCAGTGACATGCGTGTGATCTTCATGGGAACGCCCGAGTTTTCGGTGCCGCTGCTGGACGCGCTGGTGACGGCGGGGCACGAGATTCCTTGCGTCTATTGCCAGCCGCCCCGACCGGCAGGGCGCGGCAAGAACGAGCGGCCCAGCCCGGTGCACAGCCGCGCGCTGGACCTCGACCTGCCGGTGCGCACACCGGCCTCGCTGCGCGACCCCGAGGCGCAGGCGGCCTTCCGCACTGTCAATGCCGATGTGGCCGTGGTGGTGGCCTATGGTCTCATCCTGCCGCGCGCGATCCTCGAAGCGCCGGCGCATGGGTGCCTCAATATCCACGCCAGCCTGCTGCCGCGCTGGCGCGGCGCGGCCCCGATCCATCGGGCCATCATGGCGGGGGACGCGCAGACCGGTGTTTGCATCATGCAGATGGAGGCGGGCCTCGACACCGGGCCGGTGCTCTTGCGTCAGGCCACCGAGATCGGCGCCGAAGAGACAACCTCGGAGTTGCATGACCGGCTGAGCCAGCTTGGCGCCCGCTTGATCGTCGATGCGCTGTCGCAGATCAATGATCTGGTGGCCGAGCCTCAGCCCGAGGCGGGGGTGACCTATGCCGAGAAGATCGACAAGGCCGAGGCCCGCGTGGATTGGACCCGGGATGCGGCGGAGGTGGACCGTCTGATCCGTGGGCTCTCGCCCTTTCCCGGGGCCTGGACGCTGGACGGCGAGACCCGCATCAAGCTGCTGGGTTCGCGTGTGGCCGACGGGCAGGGCGCGGCCGGGACGATTCTGAATGGCCCGCTGCGCGTGGCCTGCGGGGAGGGCGCAGTGGAACTCACGCGCTTGCAGCGGGCGGGCAAAGGGGTGCAGGATGCCGACACGTTCCTGCGAGGATGGCCCATGCCGGCGGGCAAGCAGCTTTGACGCAATTCGACTTTACAATGAACCGCTTTTTGCGGCTTTTCACCTGTGGTTCAAACGCAAGAAGCGTTAGGTCTGTCTGAATGAATAGTCGAACCGCGAGCGAGGAGGACAGCGCATGTTTCCAACCATCATTGGCACCGTGGTGATTGCGGGCATTGTCGGCTACCTCTGCGAGAGAACGGGCTTCACGCACAACGGCGTGCTGCAGAGCATCGTGATCTGCGTGGGCGGAGCCTTCGTGTTCTATTTCATCACACTGATGTTTGGCATTGGCTTCCGCAGCCCAGGCATGAACGCCATCGCCGCCTCCATCGGCGCGCTGATCATCGTGCCGTTTCACTGGCGGAAATAGCGTTACTCCGCGGGGCTCTGGCTCATTGCGGTGTCCGCGTCGGGGCGGGGGGCGCGCACGCAAAGACGGAGGAGCGGCGGCACGGTCAGCAGCGTCAGGAAGGCGGACATGGACAGGCCGCCGACCACGACCGCGCCCAGGCCCCGATAGAGCTCCGAGCCTTCACCGGGGATCATCACCAGCGGCAGCATCCCGAAGACGGAGGTGAGCGTGGACATGAAGATCGGCCGGATGCGGTTGCTCGTGGCTTCCTCGATCGCGTCGATGGGCGCCAGGCCATCCTCGCGCAAATGGTAGAGCGTCTGGTGCACGATCAGGATGGCGTTGTTCACGACGATGCCGACGAGGATGATGAACCCCAGCAGCGTCAGCATATCGAGTGGCTGGGTCTGGTAGGTGTTCAGAAGCGCCAGCCCTCCGACACCCCCTGCCGCGGCCACGGGGACGGAAATCAGGATCACGAGGGGCAGCACGAAGCTCTCGAAGAGGATTGCCATCACGAGGAACACGATGACCAGCGCCACGGCGAGGTTGATCTGGATCGCGTCCCAGGTCTGGCTCAGCTGATCCGCGGTGCCGGAGACGCTCATGCGGATGCCGTTTGGCAATCCCTGCTCTTCCAGCGCATCGACCACTTCGGTTTGCAGCAGTTCGACGGCCGCCTCCAGCGGGAGCGCATCGGAGGGGCGGACTTCCAGCGTCACGGTGCGCAGCCGGTCACGGTGGCGGATTTCCGTGGGGCCAGCGGTCACGATGACGTCGGCCAAGGCCGACACCGGCACGATCTGGCCCGAGGGCGTGACCACCGGGTAGTTCCCGATGTCCTGCGTGCGCTGCGCCAGCTGCAGGCCGGGATCACCCTTGAGCATGAGGTTGAGGCGCTCTGCCCCCACGGTGATTTCCGCAATGCGCAGCCCGTCGTTGAAGGCATCGACCGTGAGCGCGAGGTCAGAGGCCGTGAGCCCCGCGTCGGCCAGCCTGAGCCGGTCCGGCACCAGCCGCACCTCGGGTGCGCCAAGCTCAAGCCCGGGGATCGGGCGGAACTGGTGCCCTTCCGAGCGCGGCAGCAGGCCGGAGATCGTGCCCGCGGCCTGACCGGCCACGGAGAGGATGTCTTCCAGGTCCTGGCCGGAGATGTTGAGCTCAATGGTGCGCCCGCCCCCCACGCCGCGTCCGAAGAGCGAGGGCTGGGTCATGAAGCCGAAGGTGCCCGGTTCGGCGAAGATGGGGCCGGAGAGCACGGGGATGAGTTCGCCGGCGCGTGTGCCGTCGACGGCGGCGGCGCCGACGAAGCTGGTGCCGCTGAGGGCCACGAAGAAGAAGTTCTCAATCGTCGGTGTGCCGTCTTCCATCTGCGGCTCGGGCGCGGCTTCCCAGAGCGGGCGCGCCACACCTTCGATGCGCTGCGCGATGGTTTCGGTGGTGTCGAGGTTGTAGCCCGGTGGCGGAATGATCAAGCCGAAGACGAGGTTGCGGTTGCCTTCCGGCAGGTATTCGAGGCGTGGCAGGAAGATCACGGCCGCAATGGCCGCCCCCCCCGCGATGGCGGCGACCATCAGGAGCCCGATGGCGCGGAACCGCACCGTCATCCGCACGTAGCGCATGACCAGCCCGTGGAACCCGCGGGCCAGATGGTCGAGACCCGGGATGCCGATGGTGGTCTGCTCGCCCTGTTTCAGCAGGCGGCTGGCCAGGGCCGGGATCACCGTGACGGCGACAACGAGGGACAGCAGCACGGATACGGAAATCGCCACGGCGATGTCGCGGAAAAGCTGCCCCGCTTCGAGCTGCATGATCAGGATCGGGACGAAGACGAGAACGGTGGTTAGTGCTGAGACGAGGATCGCACCCCATACCTGCTTGGCGCCTTTGTACGCGGCCTCACGTCGGCTGAGGCCCTGTTCGCGTAATCGGTAGATGTTTTCGAGCACAACGATGGCGGCGTCGACGATCATGCCGACCGCAAAGGCGATACCTGCGAGCGAGATCACGTTGAGCGTGCGCCCGGTGGCGGCCATGGCGACGAAGGTGGCCACGATACTGACCGGGATGGCGAGCGAGACCACCAGAGTTGCGCGCGGGCTGCGCAGGAAGGAGAGCAGCACGGCAGCTGCCAGCACGCCGCCGATCCAGATGTTTTGCGTGACGAGGTCAATCGCGCCATTGATGTAGATCGTCTCGTCGTAGACCTGTCGCATCTTCAGGCCTGCGTCGGAGACGGGGCCTTCATCCAGCTCGGTCAGCACGGCGCGCACGGCGTCCATGGTCTCGATCACATTGGCGCCGGGTTCGCGCACGATGTTGAAGGCGAGCCCCGGTTCACCGCGAAAGCGCAGACGCGCGCGCGGCTCCTCGAAGGAAAAGCCCACCTCGGCCACATCGCCGACGCGGACACGGCCCGAACCGCCTGAGCCGATCTCGGAGCGCAGAACGACTTCCTCGATGGCGGCGACCGTGTTGAGGTTGCCCTCGGCGCGCACCACGTAGCGGCGCTTGCCCTCTTCGACGTCACCGGCGGAGAGCGAGATGTTCTCGTTGCGCAGGATCCGCACCACATCCGGCACCGTCAGATCGAAGCGGGCGAGCTGGCGCGGGTCGACCACAACCTGCAATTCCCGTGTGACGCCGCCAAAGACGTTCACGGCCGAGACACCCTCGATCCGCTCCACACGGTCCTTGATGATGTCCTCCACGAAGTCGCCATAGGTCGGCATGGCGCGGGTGTTGCCGTCCTGCGCGGTGAGCAGCACCCAGGCAATCGGGCTGTCATCCGACCCGGAGGTGTCGAGCGAGGGCTCGCCCGCCTCGTCGGGGTAGTCGCCCACCCGGTCGAGCCGGTTCGAGACCAGCAGCAGCGACTGGCTCATATCGGTGCCGATGCCGAACTCCAGCGTCACCTCGGCCTCACCGGTCTGGGCCCGAGAGGTCATGACGTCGAGCCCTTCGAGCCCGCGCAGCGCCTCCTCCTGCGGGTTGATGATTTCCCGCTCGATCTCGGAGGGCGCGGCCCCAGGCCAGTTGGTGGTGATCACCACGATGGGTTTGCGCACGTCCGGGGCCAGCTGGATCGGGATTCGGGTGACGGCGATCACACCGAAGAGCACGGCCATCACCACCGCGGCCATGACGGCAACGGGGCGGTCGATTGCAAAGCGGATGATGTCCATGGCTAGCCTCCGTTCGTCGGGTCGCCCATGGGCGCGATGGGCTGGCCGGGGCGCAGGCGTTCGTTGCCACGGGTCACCACAACATCTCCCTCGGCGAGCCCGCCGAGCACTTCGAAGCGGTCGCCCAGAGCGACGCCGATTTCCACGGGCCGCGGTTGCGCCTGGCCGTCTTCCGCAACGAAGACCGTCCAACCGCCGCGGGCCTGGACTAGGGCGTCCTTTGGCACCGAGAGCACCTCGCGGGGGGTGCTGATCGGGATGGATACGGTGATCGACTGGCCGATCGCGATGGTCTGCAGGCCCGTGAGCTGACCGGAGGCAAAGCGGACGGGCCGGGTGCGGGTTGCCGTCTCCTCGACCGGCAGCAACGCCCGCACTGTCAATGCAAGATCTTCGCCCGCCTCCGTCACTCCCTCGACGGCCAGCCCCGGTTCCAGCACGCGGATGTATTTCGAGGGCACGCTGGCTTCGATCTCGAAAGAGGCGGTGTCGAGCAGGGAGACCACGGCGGAACCGGCGCTGATGAACTCGCCGGGGTTGACGTTGACCTCCAGCACGATGCCGGAAAACGGAGCGCGGATCTGGGCGCGGTCGAGCTCATAGCGGGCTTCAGCGGCGTTGGCCTCTGCCGTTTTCACGCGCGCTTCGGCCTCGGCTAACTGGCCCTGGGCTTCAAAGACGTCGCTCTGCGCCTCATCGAACCGGCTGGACGAAAACGAGGTGGTGCCGCGCAGACCTTCGATCCGGGCGAACGCCTTGGCGGTGCGGTCGACCCGCGCCTTGGCGGTGGAAATGCCTGCGCGTGTTTCAGCCAGCCCGGCTTCGGCCTGCCGTGCCAGGATGTCGAGGAGTTCCGTGTCGAGCTCGGCGAGGATGTCTCCTTCCGATACCGCGACCCCCTCCAGCACATGCACGGCCTCCACGGTGCCCGCAATGCGGCTGGCCACGGTGCCTTCGCGCGAGGTCACCACCTCCGCAAAGAGGGGCACGGTTTCCGCGATGGTCCTGGTCTCGACCGTCTCGACGCCCACGGAGGCCGGGCCATTTTGGGCCAAAGCCACCGCCGCCGCGAGGCAGAGCGCGCCGGTGCCCAGCACAACTTGCAGCAATCTAGGAAGTGCACATGCAGTCATAGGGATGCCTTTTTTGCCCACCATGGGACGTTTGGGAGGATCTAGCGCGGTCCCACCGCAATCAAATAACACTTAAGTGCGCATGTCGCTTGGCAAAAATGCGTGACCGGGTGGTTTATTTCGGGTTTTTGCCGGCCTCGACGGCTTTCGCGTAGGCGATGAGCGCCTCGACCTCGCTGTCCAGCGGCTCCTGTCCGGTGAAGCCAATGAGATAGCTGGGCATCAGGCGGTTGCGCGCGTCCATCGGTTCATTCAGTTGCGCGTCATCATAGCCGATTTGCATGTAGTAGAGAATGCGGGCGCGGGCGATCGCCTCGAGATCGGGACAGCCGAAGCGGGCGAACATGGCGCGCAGAGCTTCCAGCCGCGCGGCTTCCGAGGCGTGCAGAACGGCGCGCACGTCAGGGGCACGCCGCGCCCAGTCGCGGATCGCAAAGTCCAGCCGCGTGTCGAAGAGCGCGGGGTTGATCACGCAGCGAAAGACGTTGCCGACGGCTTCGGTGATGGTCGTCGCCGGGCGTTCGGCCATTGCGATCAGAGCGGCGCTGTTGCTGCGCTGCCAGTGCTCCAGAAGCGCGGTCAGCAGATCCTGGCGGGACTGGAAATACCAGTAAAAGCTGGAGCGGGAGACGTTGAGTTGTTCGCCTAGCGGTTGGATTTTCACGCCTTCGACGCCGTGCTCCAGAAGCGCGGTGAGGGCGGCATCCAGCCAGTCCTGCCGGGTGACCTTGATATTGCCGACGAGATCGCCGGATTTCTGCCTGATGCGCGGCACTCAGCTCTCCGGTGGCGCGCCGCCCGCGTCCGATCTGGTGCGGATATCGGCGTGCAGGCGCGACAGCGCATCGGGATCGACGGTCGGGCCCGTGGGATCCGCGAGGATCCGCTTCCACAGGCCTGTGGCGCGGGTGGTTGTGTCGATGCTGCCGCGTTCCTGCCAGGTGCCGAAGTTCGAGAGGTCCCCGATCAGCGGTTCGTAGAAGGCGGTTTGATAGCGCTCCATCGTGTGGGCGGCGCCGAAGAAATGGCCGCCGGGTTGGACCTCTTCGAGAGCTGCGAGGCCGATGTCGGCGTCTTGTGCGGGCGTTTCGGCGCAAAGCTCAGCGACCATTTGCAGCACTTCCAGATCGGTGATCAGCTTTTCGTAGGACACGGTCAGCCCACCTTCCAGCCAGCCGGCGGCATGGATCACCACCGTGGCGCCCGCCAGCAGGCAGCCCCAGGTGCCGAACTGGGTTTCATTGGCGGCCTGCACATCGCCGAGGTTGGCCGCCGACCCGCTGGCGCAGCGCCAGGGCAGGCCGATGAACCGCGCGAGCTGGCCTGCGGCGAGGCTCGCCTTGAAGTGTTCGGGCGTGCCGAAGGCCGGGGCGCCGGATTTCATGTCGACGTTGGAGGTGAAGGTGCCGTAGCAGACCGGCGCGCCGGGGCGGACCAGTTGGGTGAGGGCGATGGCGGCGAGCGCTTCGGCGTGACTGAGCGTCATCGCCCCCGCCACGGTGATCGGGGCCATCGCACCCATGAGGGTAAAGGGCGTGACGATGCTGACCTGCCCGGCCTTGGCAAAATCCATCAGCCCCTGCGCCATGGGGATGTCGAGCGTGCGGGGCGAATTGGTGTTGATGATCGTATAGCAGTGGCTTTCCGCGGTGAACTCCGCATCCGAGAGCCCCCGGAAGTCGCGCAGCATCTCGAAGCTTTGCTCCACCTGCGGCGTGCCGCGCGAGAAGATGAAGGGCACCTTGTCCGACAGCGACAGTTGCGCGTCCAGCGTTGCGTAGTGGCGCAGGTGCATCGGCACATCCTGCGGCTCGATCAGCGGCGGGACCATGTGCAGCACGTCGAAATGCTGGGTGAGCTGCACGAGCTCGCGGAAGTCGCGGTCTGTGCCGGGGCGGCGGCCCCGTTCCAGATCGGTGGCATGGGGCGCGCCGGCGCCGGGCTGAAAGACAAGGTTGCCGAGCTCCAGGGTGATGTCACGATCAGGCACGGCGCCGCGCACGGGGATAGAGCGGGGCGCGCTGGCCAGCGCGGCCTCCACAATCTCGCGCCCGATGTGCACCATTTCTGTGTCGTCGTGCACCGTGGCACCGCCCGCCTTGTAGGCGTCGCGCGCAGCGGGCAGGAGCACCTTGATGCCGAGGCGTTCGAGCACGTCCAGCGCGGCTTCGTGGATCGCCGCGATCCGATCCTCCGAGAACACCGACATGGGTGGGAACGGGTTGCGCAGGCGGCGATAGTCGACCTTGCGTTTCTCGGGCGGGGCGCCGCCGCCCCGGCGGGTCCGCCGACGACCGGTGTTTTCGGCCAGCGTCATACTCGCATGACCTTGCCCTCTGGATCATAAGGCGAGGGCGGGATAACCTTCGCGGCGCGCTCGATCCCCACCACATGCACGCTGAGTGCTGTGTCCGGTTTCGCATGTTCGGTGTTGACCAGCGCCATGGCGAGCGATTTGCCGGTGGTGTGCCCGAAGGCGCCGGAGGTCACGAAGCCGACCTTTTCCTCGCCGGCCCAGATGGGTTCATAGCCGCTGGCATCCGCGTCCTTGGCGTCGATTTCAAGGGTCACCTGGATTTGCGCGGGGCCGTTGCCGTCCCGTTCCGCCAGGGCTGCCGATTTGCCGACAAAGTCTTTCTCCCAGTCGATCCAGCGGTCCATGCCGGTCATGCCAGGGGTGTAGCCTTGGGTGAATTCGGCGTTCCAGATGCCGAAGCTCTTTTCGATCCTCAGGCTGAGGAGCGCGTTGAACCCGATCTCGCGGATACCGTCCTCTTCGCCCGCCTCCAGCAGGATGCGGCGCAGGGTGGCGTGATCGCCCGCGCGGCAGTGGATTTCATACCCCAGCTCGCCCGTGACCGAGAGGCGACCCACCTTGCAGCGCAGAAGGCCGATGTCGAAGGCGCCGCAGCCCATGAAGGGCAGGTCGCCGATGGGGCCGTCGGTGAGTTTCTCAATGACCGCCTTCGACGCAGGTCCGGAGAGCGAGAACCCGGCGGTGTCGTCACCCAAGTCGCGGATGGTTACGCCGTCGTCCATGTGGTCGTTGAACCAGCGCATGTGCCAGCTGCGCAGGTAGTAGCTGCCCATGATCCACCAGGTGCCGTCGCCCCAGTTGAAGATGGTCAGGTCTCCTTTGAGACGCCCGTCTTCCGCCAGCATGGGCGCCAGTTTCGCCCGACCCGGTTTCGGCAGTTTCGAGGCCATGATGCAGTCGAGCCAGGCCTCTGCGTTCGGGCCGGTGACCTCGAAGCGCGAGAACCCGGTGATGTCGAGCAGGCCGACGCCGTTGCGCACGGCGTGACATTCATCGGCCACGATCAGATGTGCGTTCGAGCGTTTGAGCGAGGGCGTTTCCTCGAACCCGGGCTCGGCAAAATAGAGCGGCACCTCCAGATCCCAGCTTTGGCCCCACTGGCAGCCCGCGGCGGTCATGTCGGCGTAAGCGCCTGCGGTCTTCAGCGGGCGGCCCGCGGGCAGCTGTTCGTTCGGATAGGTCATCACGAAGCGGCGGGTGTAGAACTGGCCGGTGGTCTCCTTGATGTACTGTTTGTTCTCGGCCCAGATGCCGTAGCGGGCCACGTCCATCCCGTAGACATCCGCTTCGGGCGCGCCGTGGATCATCCATTCGGCAAGGCTTTTGCCCACGCCGCCGCCTTGCAGGAAGCCGGCCATCACCGCGCAGGCGGACCAATAGCCACGTTTGCCGGGCACCGGGCCCACCAGCGGGTTGCCGTCGGGCGAGAAGGTGAAGGCGCCGTTGACCCAGGTCTTCACGCCGACCTCTTGCAAGCAGGGGTAGCGTTCGAAGCCAAGGGTCAGCTCATACTCGATGCGGTCAGGGTCTTCCTGCTGGAGCTCGAAGCCATACTCCCATGGCGCGCCGTCCATCATCCAGTGCTGGTGATTGATCTCGTAGATGCCCAGCAGCACGCCTTTCTGATCCTGCCTCAGATAGGTGAAGCCCTCCAGATCCACGGTCATTGGCACTTCGAAGTCGATGTCCTCCAGCTGCGGGATCGTGTCGGAGATCAGGTAGTGGTGGTTGAGCGGGGAGACGGGCAGTTCGATGCCCGCCATGCGTCCCACCTGCTTGGCCCAGAGACCGGCGGCATTGACCACATGCTCGCAGGTCACCGTGCCCTTTTCGGTGACGACCTCCCAGCCTTGCAGCGTCTGGTTCAGCTCCAACACGCGGTTGTGCTCGATCACCTCGGCGCCGCGCTTCTTGGCGGCCCCCGCATAGGCGTGCACGGTGCCGGTGGTGTCGATGTACCCCTCGCGGTCTGCCCACATGCCGCCCAGCAGCCCGTCACCCGACATGATCGGATTGAGCTCCATCGCCTCTTCGACGGTGACGAGGCGGCAGTCTTCGATGCCGATGGACTGGAAGGTGCGGTAGGCTGACTGCAGCCATTTCCAGCGGTCGGGGGTTCCGGCCATCGTCAGCCCGCCGGTCATGTGCAGCCCGATGTTCTGGCCGCTTTCCGCCTCGATCTCGCTCAAGAGGTCGATGGTATAGGCCTGCAGTTGCGCGATGTTCGGATCGGCGTTCAGCGCGTGGATGCCGCCCGCCGCGTGCCAGCTGGAGCCCGCGGTCAGCACCGAGCGCTCGATCAGGCAGACGTCGGACCAGCCCATCTTGGCCAGATGGTAAAGCACGGAGGCGCCGACTACGCCGCCCCCAATCACGACAACGCGGTAGTGCGACTTCATGGGGATCCTCCCGGTGATCTTGGCGCAGGCATTGGACAGTACTGTACAGTTCTGTCCAGACGCTAAGATCAATTCGGGCGATCCGTCAAGAAAATCGTGAAGGGCGAGGGTTAATCGGGTTTGCGGGCGACCAGAAACAGGGTGCGCCCGTCTTTGGGGCGCCAGGCGGTTTCGATCTCGAATCCGGCGTCCCGCACCATGTCTTCCAGCTGTGGCGCGGACAGAAAACGCACCCGGGGCAGCAGGCGCAGCGCCCGCCCGGCCAGCGCGATGGGCTGGAACCAGCGCATCCCGTCCGCGAGACACACGGTGCTGGAATGGAACGTCCCGCCCGGCTTGAGCATGTCAAAGGTCTTTGCGAGCGCGGCGCGTGGGTCTTGCAGCAGGTGCAGGATGCTCATGGCGAGCACGGCGTCGTACCGATTTGCCGGTGGCTCGAAATCCTCGATCCGGTTTTGCACGAAGGTCACATTCTCGACGCCCTGCGCGTTCGCCTTGTCCTCGGCGATGGCGATCATCTGGGCAGAGAAGTCGAACGCGAGCACATGATTGACATGGGCGGCGTGGATCAGTGCCGTGGTGCCGGTGCCGCAGCCGAACTCGAGCACATCCATACCGGGGCTGAGGTGCGACTGCGTGATCTCGAGCTTGCGTTCGTAAGCCGCCTGGTCGGCAACGGGCCGCTTGGCATAGCCGGGCGCAACCCTGTCCCAGAACCGGGTTTCGCCAGCGTTGGTCATTGCAAGAGGGTCTGAATAGGTCATCTTTGTCACCTTGGGGTCGTGTGCCGCGGCTATATCTCTGCGTACGTAGCAAATAAATTGACTAAATTGGCTTATTTGCTATGCGAATTTGCATGGATTGGCGGTCAATGAAATTTGACTGGAACCGCGCGCGCGCGTTTCTGGTGACGGCGGAGGAGGGCTCGCTCTCGGCGGCCGCGCGGGCGCTGGGGATGACGCAACCCACGCTCGGGCGACAGGTGGCCGCGCTCGAAGAGGAACTGGGTGTGCTGCTCTTTGACCGGGTCGGGCGGGGGCTGACGCTGACCGCGAACGGGCTGGAACTGGTGGATCACGTGCGCGCCATGGGCGAGGCGGCGAGCCATGTGTCCATGACCGCCTCGGGTCAGTCGACCTCGGTGGAAGGGACGGTGCGGATCACGGCCACCGAAGTGGCCTCGGCCTTCGTGCTGCCCCGGATGATCGACCGGCTGCGGGCGGCCCATCCGGGTATCGAGGTGGAGCTTGTGGCCACGAACCTGCTGCGCGATTTGCGCCGGCGCGAGGCGGATATCGCGATCCGTACGGTGCGCCCGGCCGATCCGCAGCTCATCGGGCGCAAGCTGCCCTCCGAAGTGGCGCGGCTCTATGCGAGCAAGGCTTATCTGGAGGCGCAAGGCCCGTTCGAGGCGCCGCAAGATCTGTCGCGGGCCCAGTTCATCGGGTTCGAGGACAACATGCCCTTCATCGAATTCCTGAACGGCATGGATCTGCGTCTCGACGAGCGTCAGTTCGGTGTGAGAACTGCGGTGCATCTGGTGCATTGGGAGATGGTCCGGCAGGGGCTGGGCATTGGGGTGATGTTGTCACGTGTAGGCGATGCGGATCCGGGGGTCGCGCAGGCTGCCCCCTGGCTGCCTCCCTTCGAATTCGAGGTCTGGTTGGTCGCGCACCGTGAAGTGAACTCCAGCCGCCGTGTGCGGCTGGTGTTCGACTGGTTGGTCCAGGAATTCAGCGCACTGCCTCCTGCGGTTTGACACCGGTGCGCGGCGCTTGCCTGCCGCGTCACCCGCCGGGCCGCGCGCCCGATGACGGGCGCGCGGCCCGGCGGGTGCTACGCCCGGACCCACCCGCGTTGCGTCATTCCGACGAAGCCGAGCTCGGCAGGTGCCGGCACGTTGCGCAGAACCAGATCGCGCATCGAACCGCAGGCCGCGATCTGCTCCCAGCCGTATCTGGAAAACGTCGGATGCTCCACCTCCGGGTCCTGCGGCGGTTTGAAGATATGTTCGGACAGGAGCGGATTGGTCAGCGCCTGTGAAAACGCATCCAGCGCCACGAAGGACAGGATCGTGCGCGGCAGCGGCGCGTTCTTCACCCGGTCCTCGCAGAAGAGGCCCACGAAGAAGTCGACCCGGTCCACATCGCCATACGTCTTCTTGAGGATCTTCGCGACCTCACGATCAGAGGAGATGTCCGACATGCTCTCGATCGGCAGGCGCTGGAGGTATTCCAGATAGTCCGTGAAGGGCCGCAGCTGACAGAACCGGCCCTGCTCGACCGAAGCTTGCTCTACATGCATGAGGAACTTCGTGGTGTTGCGCGGGCCCAATTCGCCCGTGGCCTGCGCGCTCATGTCCTCGAAAGCCTGCGCCAGCCCGCCGTCGAGCAGCGGTTTCATCTCCATGAAATACGCCGGGTTCGTCTTATGCGTGGTCTCTCCCCAGCGGATTTCATCCGGGATCAGCGCGTGCCAGCGGTAGAGCAGGCTGAACTCCGTCGTGATCCAGTTCGGACGGTTCCAGTTGGCGTTCCAGGCCGCCTTCGGGTCGGCCTTCAGCCGGAATTCCGTGGGCGCGATGTGATTGATGTAATCCTCCACCACGATCTTGATGAATTGCACGATCACGATATTCCGCGCAGTCTCGAACAGCCTGTCGTCATCCCAGTCGGGATAGCGCTTGCCCATCTCGGCGGCGAGGCGATTGTGTTCACGCAAAAGAACGGTGTTGATCATTGCGGTTTGCGGCACCGAATTCGCCCGGTCCCCGCCGAAGGCAAAGAGCCGCCCGCGTTTGGCGCGGACCTTCTCGGCCACCTCGGGCTTGTCCTCTGCAATGGCCTTGTCGATGGCGTTGGTCAGGTTCTCGAGCCCCAGAGGTTTGTCGAGCACTGCGAATTCCGGCTTGATTTCGTCGCCCTCGAACAGGAAGGGCGCGAACTCCTCGTCGTCCAACAGCTGGGACTTGAGCTTGCCGCGATCTTCGGGCGCAGGATCTTTCACCCGCAGCGCCACGGTCTGTTCTTCCGTGCGGCCATAGAGCGGGCAGAGGTCGATGTTGTGGTTCGATGTGTTCTTCTTGAGGCGATCCGTGACGGTCTCATTCGTCTGCGTGCGGATGAACCCATCGGTCAGATATTGCGCGAAGGACGGGAAGAGGCAGGTGGACTTCGGGCACATGCGCTGTGTGCCTGAGGTGCGTTCAAAGAGCGGGCTGATCTCCTCCCAACTGGGCAGGCTCTCTTGATCAAGCGGCGAGACCCCAAGGTGCCGCGCGCTCCATTCGGTGTCGGTCAGGCTGGCCCAGGAGGTATAGTCGCTGCGGGTGGAGAAGGGATGCGGGCGGTTGCGCACCTGTTTCACGATCCGGTTGATCACCACGCGGTTGATGAAGGCGTCGAGCGGCGGCACCTTCTCGATCAGCGCGACGATCCAGGGCACGTTCAGCAGCCCCATTAAAGCGTCGCCGATGCGTCCCAAGACGCGGCGCAGGAACAGATCGACCGTGCGCGACTTTTTCATCTGTCCGTAGAAGGCACGAAAGACCAGAGGAAAGGCAAGAATATACCAAAGCTGGCCTGTCCATGGCTGGTCGAGCGCCACGATGGACCAGAGCCCGGCGATCACGCTGAAGACCGTGAAGATCCACCAGCCATGCTGCCGACCGCGCCACAGCTTGTAGATGCCGAAGAGGCTGGCCAGGAAAACGGGGACCAGAAGCAGCCGCGCCCCGTCGCCCGGGAATTGGGTCAGATGTCGCATCATCTGGTAAAGCATGACTGCGCCGATGAGGGCGCAGGCAGCTGCGAGGAAGGTTTTGTGTTGCGAGTGAGAGCTCTCTGCCATGATCAATTCTCCGGCACGGTCTAAAATGGGTCACTGAAATACCGCCCATTTCACACCAAAACGGATGATTTTTCTAGTTTTGATTGAGGCTGACGCGAAACGGAGAGCAAAGCGCGGGGTTTTATCAGAGGTCTGCAGGGGTGGTGGCGGGTTCGGTATCGTTATTTGAGCTATTTATCATTATAAATTATCGGTTCAATCTCATCGCACTTGGCGATAGAACATCGGCATCCGACGCAGCCAGGACCGCGCCGCTCATGTCACCCACATCGTCCCACGCCACCACCCGTACGCCCCGGCGCAGCAGACCTGTCCGCGTTGCCGATGAGATCAAGCAGTGGGTTGTGGAACAGGACCTCAAGCGGGGGGATCGCCTGCCGGGAGAGCCGGAGATGATCGAGCGATTTGGCATGGCCAAGGGCACGATCCGCGAGGCCATGCGCATTCTCGAAGCACAAGGGCTGATCGAGACGCGCACGGGCCCGGGGGGCGGCAGCTTCGTGGGGGAGGTCTCGGTCGAGCGGGCGCGGGCTCTTCTGGGCAACTATTTCTATTTCAAGAACCTGACGATTGCCGACATATACCAGGTGCGCAGGGTGCTGGAGCCGGAACTGGCTGCTTCGCTGGCAGGGCAGCTGAGCCGGGCGCAGCTGGCCGAGTTGGAGGATCTGGCAGAGCAGTTTCCGGCACCGCCGCAGTCTGCCGAAGAAGAGCGCGCGCATCACATCGGCTCGCTCGAAGTGCATGCGCGGCTTGCCTCCTTTGCGCAGAACGAGCTTCTTGGCTTCTTGATTGGCTTCATGTCTCAGATTTTGTCGGACTTGACGATCTATCGCCGCCTCTACAACCCGCCCAATACGGAGCTGTGGCGGAAGGGGCGGGAGTGTCATCAGCGCCTGCTCGTCGCGCTGCGGGACGGTGCCCCGGAAGACGCCAGCCAGATCATGGCCGAGCACATGCAGGCGGCCGAAGCGATGATGATCCGGCAGGAGGCAGAAGTGCAGCGGCGCTTCATGGCCGAGCAGAGCCTAGGCAGTTTTTGAGCGGTACGGGTCGCTGCGCGTCGGGACGACCTGTGTCCAGCCGACGTAGGGCTGTGACGTGGCGCGCGCGTAGAGATCGTGCATGGCTGCAAGGGGCTCTTCAGCGTAGTCGATCCGCAGCGACAGCGGCGCTTGATCGGGGTGCAGTTGCAGAAGAGCAGCGGATTTGAACCCGCGGATGTCTCCGCCCGCCTCCTGCGCCGCGGTGAGCGCTGCGAGCAGCCGCAACGGCATCGAGCCCGGAGCGTTGAGGTAGCCATCGCGCGCCGCTGTCAACACTGCGCCATCTGTCAGCATATTACCGCTGACGACAAGGCAATCGGCGGCGAGCACGCCCGCATGGGCGACGCTCTCGTGGCCGGTGAAACCAGCCGTGCGGCCCGCGCAGTCGAGCACGCTCAACTGTCGGTGATCGCGCCCCGGATCGCCCTTGGTCAGCTCGGCGACAGCGTCCTGCGCTGAGACGCCCGCGTTCATCAGCGCCAGAGCGTCTTCCCCCCAGAGCGTGCTGGGGGAGGTGCCTTGTGATGCGGAGAGGCCCGACCGCACATCGCCGCGCAGCACCCATCCACCGACGCAAAGGCTGCCTGTGGCCGCGGCACCGCCAAACGTGCCCGATTTTGCATCGTACGCGAGAATGGAAATTGTCATATACTCACCCGGGGGGATTTTCCTTGTATTTATCATGAAAATTTGCAGCACTGCAATTAATCATGAAAATTATACGCTGCAGTCAACAGAGAGGACAACAGAAATGACAGTTTTGACATGGACGCGGCGCAGCGTGCTGGCTGCGTCAGCTGCTTTCGGCCTGAGCCTGGGTCTGAGTGCGCCGACACTCGCGCAAACACCGCCGGGCGTTCTGATCGTGGGGCAGATCGCGGAGCCCAAGGCGCTCGATCCGGCGGCGGTGACGGCGGTGAATGATTTCCGCATCCTGATGAACGTTTACGACGGACTGGTGCGGTACAAGGACGGGACGCTGGAGGTGGAGCCCGCGTTGGCAACGGCCTGGGAGATCAGCGAGGACGGCACCGTCTATACATTTTCGCTGCGCGAGGGGGTGACCTTCCACGATGGCAGCGCTTTCGACGCGGCGGCGGTGAAGTTCAACTTCGACCGGATGCTGAAGGAGGATCACCCCTACCACGACACCGGCCCCTTCCCGCTGGCGTTCTTCTTCTCGGCTGTGCAGGAGGTCACGGTGATCGACCCGCTCACTGTGCAATTCACGCTGGACGCGCCATATGCGCCGTTCCTGTCCAATCTGGCCTATCCCACCGGGTTGATCGTATCGCCTGCCGCTGTGGAACAACACGGCGCGGAGTTTGGGCGCAACCCGTCGGGCACCGGTCCGTTCACCTTTGCGGAATGGCGCAGCAACGAGGCGGTCGTGATCGAGGCGAACCCGGACTATTGGGACGGCGCACCGGCGAGCCAGGCGGTTGTCTTCCGGCCGATCTCCGATGCGAACACGCGCACGGCCGAGATGCTGGCGGGCGGGATCGACCTGATGGTCGAGGTGCCGCCGGTAGCGCTTTCGGAATTTGCGGGGGACGCATACACATTGCACGAGCAGGCGGGCCCGCATGTGTGGTTCCTGATCCTGAATGCGAAAGAGGGGCCCTTTGCCGACGTGCGCGTCCGGCAGGCGGCGAACTACGCGATCAACAAATCCGCCATTGTGAACGATGTGCTGGAGGGTACAGCTGCTGTCGCAGCCGGACCCACGCCACCCGCCTTTGCCTGGGCGTACAACGAGAGCCTTGAGCCCTATCCTTATGACCCGGAGAAGGCCAAGGCGCTGATCGCCGAAGCGGGCGCAGAGGGCGCCGAGCTGACCTTCTATGTGACCGAAGGGGGCTCGGGCATGCTGGACCCGGTGGCCATGGGGACGGCGATCCAAGCCGATCTGAAGGCAGTGGGCTTCGAAGTGACCATCGAGACCTACGAGTGGAACACCTTCCTTGGTGAGGTGAACCCAGGGCTGGAGGGCAAGGCCGATATGGCGCAGATGGCGTGGATGACGAATGACCCTGACACGCTGCCCTATCTGGCGCTGCGCACAGAGGCCTGGCCGGAGAACGGCGGCTTCAACTCCGGCTATTACTCGAACCCGGAGGTGGACAAGCTGCTGGAGGATGCACGCTCTGCGACCGATCAGGCCGAGCGGGCGGCGCTCTATCAGGAGATGCAGACCATCGTCCAGGAAGACGCGCCCTGGGTTTTCGTGGCCAATTGGAAGCAGAACGCCGTCACATCCGACCGGGTGGAGAGTTTTGCGTTGCAGCCGTCGTTCTTCCTGCTGCTGAAGGATGTGGTGAAGAACTGATCTGGTTTCGAACCGGGCGAGGCCCGGTCCGACCGGCCGGGGGCTGCGCCCCCGGACCCCCAGGGGACACATGTGGCCAGTGCAGGGGAGCCCGGGCATGGCGGGGTACATACTGAAACGGCTGTTGTCGGCGATCCCGGTTCTGCTCGGCATCACGGTGATCGTCTTTGCAATCATGGCGCTGATCCCGGGTGATCCGGCGACCGCGATCCTGGGGTCCTTTGCGACGCCTGAGAATGTCGAGAAGCTGAACCGGGACCTCGGTTTGGATAAGCCGCTGGTCGCCCAGTACTTCATCTGGCTGGGCAATATGCTGCAGGGCGATTTCGGGCAGAGCTTCGCACTGAACAGGCCCGTGATCGACGAGTTGCTGGAGCGGTTTGGAGCGACGCTGATCCTCGCGGGGACAGCCTTCGTTCTGTGTTCGCTTTTCGGGGTGATGGCGGGGGTGGTCTCGGCGGCGCGGCAGTACGGGTTTGCGGACAAGGCCATCACTTTCGTCGTGCTGCTGGGGATTTCGATCCCGTCGTTTTTCCTCGGCATGATGATGATCCTGACCTTCGCGGTCAGTCTGCGCTGGTTTCCGGTCTCGGGCATGTGGCCGATCTATGGCGCGCGGGATCTGGGCGCGCTGATCAGCCACCTGACGATGCCCGCGCTGGCGCTGGCGGTGGTGGCGACGGGGGTGATCGCGCGGCTGTCCCGCTCGGCGATGCTGGAGGTGTTGCGGCAGGATTTCATTCGCACGGCGCGCGCCAAGGGGGTGCCCGAGCGTCGGGTGATCTGGCGGCATGCGCTGCGGGCGGCCATGGTCTCGATCATCCCTGTTCTGGGCATTCAGGCGGGGTTTGTGCTGTCGGGCGCGGTCTATGTTGAGATCGTGTTCCAGTGGCCCGGCGTTGGGCGGATGCTGGTCGATGCCATTCTCAAGCGTGATATTCTGTTGGTGCAGGGCGGTGTGGTCTTTGTCGCCGCCTGCTATGTGATGTTCAACATCGCCGTGGATGTCGCGCAGAGCCTGCTCGACCCGAGGATCAAGACGTGAGGACCTTCCTGTCCCTGCTGGCGCGCAATCGACTGGCGCTGTGGGGTGGGGTTGTTCTCTCGGTCGTGGTGCTGCTGGCGCTGATCACGCCGCTTTTGCCGCTGGCCGAGCCCGATGTGACCGACACCGCCAACCGGTTCAAACCGCCGTTCTCGGAAGGTGCCTTGCTGGGCACCGATCATCTGGGCCGCGATCTGCTGAGTCGGCTGCTCTGGGGGACGCGGCTGTCACTGGCGGTGGGGTTTGCGGCAGCGCTGATTGCGGCGACCGTCGGGGCGACGATCGGGATCATTGCGGGCTTCTATGGCGGGCGCACTGACAATGTGATCATGCGCGGCGTCGATATGCTGATGGCCTTTCCCTACATCCTGCTGGCGCTGGCGATTGTGGCCGCACTTGGGCCGGGGCTGCTGAATGCGCTGATCGCAGTGGCGGCGGTGAACGTGCCCTTCTTCGCGCGCAATATCCGGGGGGTCACGGTGAGCATCGCGCATAAGGAGTTTGTGGATGCGGCGCGATTGGCGGGGATGAGCAACGCGCGGATCATCCTCTTTGAAATCCTGCCAAACGTCTTGCCGGTCATTGTGATCGCGATGTCGACAACCATCGGCTGGATGATCCTGGAGACGGCGGGTTTGTCGTTCCTTGGACTTGGCTCGCAACCGCCGCAGGCCGATCTGGGCTCGATGCTGGGGGAGGCGCGCGCGGCTCTGATCACCAACCCGCATACCTCGATTGTGCCGGGCGCGATGATCCTCGTGATCGTCATGTGCATCAACCTGCTGGGCGACGGGGTGCGCGATGCGCTCGACCCGCGGCTGAAATCCGGCGCGCTGAGCCGACCGATGCCAGCGACGGCGGTGGATCGGGCCGAGGTGCCAGCCGCGCAGGGCGACGGGCTGCTGGCCGTCCAGCAGTTGCAGACGCAATTTCACGTGAAGGACCGTGTGTATCGCGCGGTCGGCGGGGTCGACTTGACGGTGGAGCCGGGCCAGTGTCTCGGCATCATCGGGGAAAGCGGCTCGGGCAAGTCGGTGACGGCGCTGTCGATCATGGGGCTGGTTGCGTCGCCGCCGGGTGTCATCACCGGCGGGGCCGTGCGCTTTAAGGGGGAGGACCTGATCGGCGCCCCCTACGAGACGCTGCGGTCTCTGCGTGGTGACCGGGTCGCGTACATCTTCCAGGACCCGCTCTCGACGCTGCATCCGCTCTATACCTTGGGGGATCAGTTGATCGAAGCGGTGCAGTCGCATCACCGTGTTGCGCGTGCCGAGGCGCGCCGCCGTGCGATCGAGCTGCTAACTTCGGTGCGCATTCCCAATGCGGAAAGTCGGGTGGACAGCTATCCGCACGAGTTGTCGGGCGGAATGCGCCAGCGCGTCGGCATCGCCATGGCACTTGCGAATGATCCGGAGGTGATCATTGCCGATGAGCCGACGACTGCGCTGGACGTCACGGTGCAGGCACAGATCCTGTCGCTGCTGGACGATTTGCGGCGCGAGCGTGGGCTGGCGATCATCTTCATCACCCATGACTTTGGCGTGGTGGCGCAGCTTTGCGACCGCGTCGCGGTGATGTACGCGGGTCGGATCGTGGAGGAGGGCCCGACCAAGGCGATCCTGACCGCGCCGGCGCATCCCTATACCGCGCGGCTGATGGCCTGCGTGCCCGAGTTGGGGCAGGGACGGCGGCGGTTGGAGGCGATCACAGGGTTGCCGCCGGTGGTCGACAAGCTGCCCGCGGGCTGCGCTTTTGCGGAACGCTGCATCAAGACGCGCGATGCCTGCCGCGGCGGAGAAATCGCTTTGGCGCAGAGCGGCGCCCGCGCGGTGCGCTGCATTGACCCGGATGTGGCTCTTGCGGAGACCGTGGCATGACCCCTGCGCTGCGCCTGACGGAGCTTTCAAAGACCTTTGACGTGGGCAAGTCCCTCTTTGGCCGGGCGAAGGGGCGTGTGCATGCGGTGCATCCGGTGACACTGGATGTGCAAACGGGAGAGACCCTCGGCATCGTCGGTGAATCTGGCTGCGGCAAGTCCACGCTCGCGCGATTGCTGGTCGGGTTGACGGCGCCGACCACGGGCCAGATCGAGATTGAGGGGGAGGTGCTCAACACCGCGGACGCCGCCGCCTTCGGCAAGCGCATCCAATACGTGTTCCAGGACCCGACCAGCAGCCTGAACCCGCGCAAGACGATCCGGCAGATCATGGACGCGCCGCTGAAACACCTGCATGCGCTGGACCGGGCCGCGCGCGCGGCGCGCATTGTCGAGATTTTCGCTGCGGTGAACTTGCGGGAGGAGTTTCTGGACCGCTATCCGCACGAGTTCTCGGGCGGGCAGGCACAACGGATCGGGATTGCGCGGGCGCTGGCGGCTGAGGCGCGCATCCTGATCCTGGACGAACCGGTCTCGGCGCTGGATGTTTCGGTGCAGGCGCAGGTGCTGAACCTGCTGGCCGATCTGCGCCGCGATCTGGGGCTGACCTATCTTTTCATCAGTCATGATCTGGCGGTGGTCGAGGCGGTGAGTGATCGTGTCGCTGTTCTCTATTTCGGCTCCATTGTGGAGATTGGCCGTGCCGAGACGATCTTTGGCCGACCGGCCCACCCCTACACCCGGCTGCTTGCTGACAGCGCACCGGTGGTCGGGCGCGCCCTCTCCGCGCCGGAGGGGCGGGAAACGGAACTGCCCGACCCGCTGAACCCGCCGCTGGGCTGTGCCTTCCGCGCGCGTTGTTCGCGCGCCACGGAGCTTTGTGCCACGACAGCTCCACCGCTTGGTGATCTTGCGCGCGATCACAGTGTGGCCTGTCACAACCCGCTTTAGAAAAACGTCCTTGCCCTCTCGTCGCGAACGCGATTTGCATGTGATCGGCGGAGCATCACCGCCGCAGGCAGGAGGGGAGCGCAGATGAAGTCTATTGTCGTATTGGGCTTGGGCAAAGTGGGTGCGCTGGCGGGGGAACTGCTGCACACGGCAGGGTTCACCGTGACCGGGATGGATATGGAGACGGCCCCTGCCGAGCTGCCGTTCGAAACGCGGCGGCATGACCTGGCCGACCTCACACAGCCGACCGGTGAACTGCGCAATACCGATGCGGTGCTCTCCTGCCTGCCCTATCACCTCAGCGCGGCCGTGGCTGAAGCCGCCCACGCGGCCGGCATCCATTACTTCGATCTGACCGAGGACGTGCCCACGACCAAGGCCATCCGTGATTTGGCAGAGACCTCAGCGGGTCTGATGGCGCCGCAATGCGGGCTGGCGCCGGGATTTGTGGGGATCGTGGGCGCCGATCTCATCGGGCAATTCGATGACTGTCGGATGTGCAAGATGCGTGTGGGCGCGCTGCCGCAGCACCCCACCGGGCTCATGGGGTATTCGTTCAACTGGTCACCGGAGGGCGTCGTGAACGAGTATCTCAACGATTGCGAGGTGCTGGAGGACGGGCAGATCAAGACCGTCTCGCCGATGGAGTGGATCGAGAAACTCTATATCAACGGCACCGAATTGGAGGCTTTCACGACCTCGGGCGGTCTCGGCACCATGTGTGAGACGTATCACGGGCGGGTGCCCAACATGGACTACAAGACCATGCGCTATCCCGGTCATGTGGCGCTGATGAACTTTTTCTTTCACGAACTGCTGATGCGCGACCGCCGACGCGAGGCTGGCGAGATCCTCGTCAATGCCAAGCCGCCGGTCGATGATGACATCGTCTATGTGCATGTCTCGGCAGAGGGCAGGATTGACGGGGCGCTGGAGCGGCGCGAGTTCGTCCGCGGGTACAAGCCGATGGCGCTCGCCGGGCGCAGCAGGACGGCGATTGCATGGACAACGGCCTGTTCCGTTGTGGGCATCATCGAGCTGGTGCGCGATGGCGTGTTGCCGTCTGCCGGATTTCTGAAGCAGGAGGATGTGCCCCTGGCGGCGTTCCTGCAGACGGGGACCGGCCGGGCCTACGCTGCCCAGGGCGAGGTTTGATCGCTAGAGGGGCCGCGGATCTTCCACCATCTGCCCAAAGATCCTCGGGGTCAGTGCCCCCTGGAACCAGTTGACGAGGGTGTAGATCGAAAAGACGGGCCGCCCGGTCGCGCGCCGGATGTCCGGGGCATAGGGCACCATGTTCGTGCATTCCAGAAGGATGGCGCCCACGTCGGGGTAGGTGCCCACCAGCTCTGTGGCGCTGTCGAGCATATCGCGCTGACAGGCGCCGAAGTCGATGCGCGGCTGGTCGGTGAGAAAGGCCTGGGAGAAGCAGCGCCCGCCCTCCGTGCCCACGATTGGTACCTCCGCATGCACGCCGGCGGCGGCGAGATGGTCCGGTGTCAGGCTGGTTTTCGAGACGGTGAGCACGCCGACCTGTTGACCAAACGGCAGGCTGCGCTGGATCATCGGGATTTGCATCAGTGCCGAACTGGCCACGGGCACGCCCAGTCCCATCGCCAGATCGTCTTGCAGGACTGACAGAAACCCGCAGTTGGTGACAATTCCGTCGCACCCCATGCGCACCAGCGCCCGGCCTTCGGTGAGGAAGGCATCCCGCATCGCCCGTGCATCCTGGAGCACGATCTGATCGGGCGTGGCGCCTTCCACCACGCGATATTGCACCGGGAACGGCCAGGTCGTTGCATTGCCGATATCGCCGGGGATGCGGGGAAACCGCGTCTCCAGCATCAGGATGCCGACGGTCGCCCCATAGACCGTTTTGCCGCCCCGTTGGACATCCATATCGCTCGCTCCGTGCCGCTGTGGCCCTTTTTCGCCTCATATGCTGTCTCACTTATGCCGAAAGGGCAATCGTGCAGCACCTGTCCTGCGCGGTCACAAAGGATTGACGCAGCGTCCCCTGCCCGCCAAATGGTCCTGCGGGGACAGGATGAGCGATGACCGGGACCATCATTATCATCGGCGGAGGCATTGTCGGTGTCTCGACGGGGATCTGGCTGCGGCGGTATGGCGCAAAGGTCATCCTGCTGGATCGCAGCGCGCCGGGGCAGGGCACCTCCTTTGGCAACGCGGGCGTGCTGGCGGCCTGTTCGATGGTGCCCGTGACGACACCGGGCCTGATCCCGAAAGCGCCGGCCATGCTGTTGAACAAGGATTTTCCACTGTTCCTGCGATGGGGCTATCTGCCGAAGCTCGCGCCTTGGCTCATGAAGTACCTCAGCCATGCCAATGATCGGGAGACGCGGCGGATTGCGCAGGGCCTCACGCCGATCGTGGCAGACACGGTTGAGCAGCACAAGGCGCTGGTGCAGGGCACTCAAGCGGCCGATTGGGTCACCGACAGCGACTATCATTTCGCCTACAGGGATCGCGCAGCCTTCGACGCCGATGGCTATACCTGGGAGCTGCGCCGCGCGGCGGGCTTCGTGCCCCAGATCACGGAAGGGGCGGCGGTGCGGGAGGTGGAGCCCGCCCTCTCGCCAGCGGTGGGATGTCTGGCGACGATGAAGGATCACGGGTTCATCCGGGACCCGGGCGGGTATGTTGCTGCGCTGGCGCGGGTCTTCACTGATCTAGGGGGCGAGATCAGGACAGCGGAGGTGACGGACTTTGATCTGTCAGGTGGGCGGGTCGCGGCGGTCTGCACGACCGAAGGCGCCTTGCCCTGTGATCGCGTGGTTCTGGCCACTGGCGTTTGGTCAAAGCCGCTGATGCAGAAGTTGGGTCTGTCCGTGCCGCTGGAGAGTGAGCGGGGATACCATATCGTCTTTGAAGGTGCGGTGGGGGGACCACAGGCTCCCACGATGGTGACCAGCGGGAAATTCGTGGCGACACCAATGGCCGCCGGGCTGCGCTGCGCCGGCGTGGTGGAACTTGGGGGTTTGGACACCGGCCCGTCGAAAGCGCCCTTCGCGCTGTTGCGACGGCAGGTTCGGGTGGCGTACCCCTCTCTGACCCACGGGCGGGAGGTGGAGTGGATGGGCCACCGCCCCGCGCCCGCCGACAGCCTGCCGCTGATTGGAGAGATTGCCGAAACCGGTGTGCTGAGCGCTTTCGGGCATCACCACATCGGCCTGACCGGCGGTCCCAAGACGGGCCGTCTGATCGCGGAGATGCTCACCGGTCAGGTGCCCAACATGGACCTGCGCCCCTACACGCCCAACCGCTTCGCGGCGCGTTAGGCGCGTGGAAGCACAACGCCAGGGCCATGACCGCAAGGGTCTCAATGCTTTGTGTCAGCAGCCACGGTGAGACATCCATACGACAAGGGCGGCGCGTCAACCGACTGGTCATCATCGCGGCCTCAGACCAAAACCTCTCTGCGATTGGCCTGACAAACGGCTTGTCGCAGCGCAAGGTGAAAGGCTGGGATCGCAGAACCAACTCGACGATCTCAAGCGACAGGTCGAGAGCCTTCCGGATCGTGTGACTGAAGCGGATGAATCCACGGTGGTCCGCACCTCAGAGGGCGAGATCAAATAGCTGGAAAGAAATAGAACTGCACTGCGGGAGAAGACTAAGCACGAGGTGTCAGAAAGGTTTCGGCCATGGGACTGTATCGAACTCACCCTTGGACTTCGGTCAAACTCGCCCAAATTGTTCTGGAATTGAGCTTTTGCAAGGCGAGAGACTTCTGCCTGCGTTGGGTGCGAGGTCGCACGTCGATACCGCCAAAAAGGTATGTCTCGAATGCTCGGCTTAGCGCTCCATTCGACATGTTTAGAAGAATATTCGGTGTGAAAGCGAGATGGTGCTGCTGGAGAGAATTGAACTCTCGACCTCTCCCTTACCAAGGGAGTGCTCTACCTCTGAGCTACAGCAGCGCCGATGGCTCGGGTGATTAGACGCAATCCCGCAGCGGCGCAAGCCCAATCTGGACGCTTTCGGCTGCCTGCGATAGACAGGCGCCATGGCACGGAAATCAGACCCTCGAGAGCCGGTTCGCGCTGGCGCGGCACGTGAAGATCGCTTGAAGGCGGCACTGAAAGCCAACATGGCGCGCCGCAAGGCGCAGGCACAGGCGCGGGCGCAAAGCCAGGGGGCACAGGCAGGCGGTTCACCGGACGCCGGAGCAGAAAAGGACGCATAAGCGCATGGATTCAATACTTGTGAAGGGCGGCGGCGCGTTGAGCGGGCAGATCCCCATTGCGGGCGCCAAAAATGCCTGCCTGACGCTGATGCCCGCCACGCTTCTGACCGAGGAACCTTTGACACTGATCAACGCGCCGCGGCTCAGCGACATCCAGACCATGACCCAGTTGTTGCAATCCCTGGGCTCAGAGGTCGCCGCCCTGCAGGATGGACAGGTCATTGCTCTGGCGAGCCACGATATCAGCAATCACACCGCGCATTATGACATCGTGCGCAAGATGCGCGCCTCGATCCTTGTGTTGGGCCCGCTGTTGGCGCGGGAAGGTCACGCGGTGGTCTCGCTGCCGGGCGGATGCGCCATCGGCGCGCGTCCGGTTGATCTGCACCTCAAGGCGCTGGAAGCCATGGGGGCCGACCTTGAATTGAAAGACGGCTATGTGCATGCCAAAGCCCCGAACGGGCTGCAGGGTGGTACGGTGGATTTCGACTTCGCCTCTGTGGGGGCGACCGAAAACGCGCTGATGGCAGCGACCCTGGCCAAGGGCACGACCGTTCTCAACAACGCGGCGCGTGAGCCCGAGATCGTGGATCTGGCGCGCTGTTTGCGTGCCATGGGCGCGCGGATCGCCGGTGAAGGCACGTCGATCATCACGATTGAGGGGATCGACCGGCTGGGAGGGGCCACGCACACCGTTGTGACCGACCGGATCGAGCTCGGCACCTACATGCTGGCGCCGGCCATATGCGGCGGCGAGGTCGAACTGCTGGGGGGGCGCCTCGATCTGGTGGAGGCGTTTTGCGAAAAGCTCGACGCTGCAGGTGTCGACGTGACCGAAACCGAGCGAGGGCTCAAGGTGAGCCGTCGCAACGCCGGAGTTCACGCGGTCGATGTCACGACCGAGCCCTTCCCGGGCTTCCCAACCGACCTTCAGGCGCAGATGATGGCATTGCTCTGTACCGCAGACGGGACGTCCGTTCTGGAAGAAAAGATCTTTGAAAACCGCTTCATGCACGCGCCGGAACTCATGCGCATGGGCGCTGACATCGACGTGCACGGAGGGACTGCAACTGTCACCGGGGTTGAAAAGCTCAAGGGCGCGCCGGTCATGGCAACCGATCTGCGCGCGTCCGTCTCATTGATCCTGGCGGGGCTGGCTGCGGAAGGTGAAACGCTGGTCGGCCGAGTCTATCATCTTGACCGCGGCTATGAACATGTGGTCGCGAAGCTCTCCGGCGTCGGCGCAAACATCCAGCGGATTTCCGGCACATGAACGACGCGCGTTTCGAAGATGGCCGGGAGGCACCGCTCAATCTCGGCGCGGTGGATGCGGATGATCTGGCCGTGGTCTCCGCGCTGGTTCAGGACGGGGTGTTTCCCGCGACGGAGATGCGCTGGGACCGGAGCGCGCGCCGCTTTGCCCTGCTGATCAATCGGTTCCGGTGGGAGGAAGGTCCGGCGCGTGCGGCCTCACCCGAACGGGTGCAGTCCCTTCTGGTGTTCGAAGGGGTCACCGGTGTCGCAAGCAACGGCATCGACCGCACCGACTGCGACACTGTGCTGTCTCTCTTGTCGATTGCCTTCGAGGCAATCGACGCGCCCGCAGGACAGGTGCTTTTGACCCTTGCGGGAGATGGCGCGATCCGGCTGTCTGTCGAAGCGCTGGAAGCCACTTTGAAAGACGTCACCAAACCCTATATGGCTCCGTCGAAGAAAACGCCGGAACACCCGGACTGAATGCGTCTCTGTCTCAATCTCCTTGCGTCGATGCCGCAGCGGCCTCCGACGCCTGTCCAAGGTCAGCCCCATGCCCGTCTTCCTCGATGCCACCGCGCCCGACTTTGAGAGCTCGTTCGAGCGCCTGCTCACCGCCAAGCGCGAGGACAGCCCGGATGTGGATGAGGCTGTGGCCGCCATCATCGCCGATGTGCGTGCGCGCGGGGACGCGGCAGTGCTTGAGCTTACCGAAAAATATGACCGGCTCGCGCTGACGTCCGAGGCCTTGCGGGTCTCGGCGGCGGAGATTGACGAGGCCACGGCCAATGTCCCGGCGGTGGAGATTGCGGCCCTTGAGCTTGCTGCCGAGCGCATCCGCGCCTATCACGAGCGCCAGCAACCGCAGGATCTGCAGTGGACCGATGCAAGCGGCGCGACCCTCGGTTGGCGCTGGACGCCCGTGGCCGCCGCAGGGCTCTACGTGCCGGGCGGTTTGGCCTCCTATCCGTCTTCGGTGCTGATGAACGCCATCCCGGCCAAGGTCGCCGGCGTGCCGCGTCTTGCCATGGTTGTGCCGGCGCCGGACGGAGTGTTGAACCCCCTGGTGCTGGCTGCTGCCGCGCTCGCCGGTGTCGACGAGATTTACCGGATCGGTGGTGCGCAGGCGGTGGCGGCCCTGGCCTATGGCACCGAAACCATCGCGCCGGTGGACAAGATCACCGGCCCCGGCAACGCCTATGTGGCTGCGGCCAAGCGCCGGGTGTTTGGCAAGGTCGGCATCGACATGATTGCCGGGCCGTCCGAGATCCTGGTCATTGCCGATGGTGACAACGACCCGGACTGGATAGCACTTGATCTGCTGAGCCAGGCGGAGCACGACGAAAGCGCGCAATCGATCCTGATCACCACGGATGCGGGGTTCGGGCGCGCGGTGGCGGAGGCCGTCGCAGCGCGTCTTGAAACGCTTGAGCGGCGCGCAATCGCGGGCACGTCCTGGCGCGATTTCGGGGCGATCATCACCGTGCCGGACCTTACAACGGCTGCAACGCTCAGTGACCGCATTGCGCCCGAGCACCTTGAGCTCTGCGTCGCCGATCCCGAGACCTTGAGCGCGCAGATCACCCATGCGGGGGCAATCTTCCTTGGCCAGTGGACGCCGGAGGCCATCGGCGACTATGTGGGCGGGCCAAACCACGTGCTGCCCACCGCGCGCTCTGCCCGGTTTTCCTCGGGCCTCTCGGTGCTGGATTTTCTCAAGCGCACCACGCTCGCGCGCATGACACCCGGCGCCTTGCGCAGCATCGGCCCGGCGGCGGAGACGCTGGCACAGACTGAAAGCCTGGAAGCGCACGGCCTCTCGGTCACTGCACGGCTCAAGAAGCTCAACGACTGACCCGGGGCGCCTTCGTCGTTGCTCTTTGCGGCGAACCTGCGTTAAGCATCTCGAGTTTGTTTGTTTTGCGTGAAGAACCTCTCCTATGTCCCGTATTTCACAGATCGTCCTTGATGACGCTGGCCTGCCGCCGGCCACCCCAGAGATCGAACAGGAGCGCCGTGTCGCGATGTTCGATCTGCTTGAGGAGAACACCTTCAAGTTGCCTGCCCGCGATGGGCGCGCGGTGCCCGAGGGGCCGTACCACGTGAGCCTGGCGATCCGCGACAAGCGGCTGGTGTTCGATGTGAACACCGAAAGCGCGGAAAAGGCGGCGGAGTTTCATCTCTCGCTGGGGCCCTTCCGGCAGGTCGTGAAGGACTATTTCCAGATCTGCGAAAGCTATTTCGAGGCTGTGAAAAAGCTCCCACCCAGCCAGATCGAGACCATCGACATGGCCCGCCGCGGCATCCACAACGAAGGCAGCCGTGTGCTGCAGGAGCGGCTCGACGGCAAGGTCGAGGTGGATACTGACACCGCCCGCCGCCTCTTCACGCTGATCTGTGTGCTGCACTTCGGAGGCTGAATGAGCGACGCGCTCCCAGGGTCGGTTCTGTTTTGCTGCGACCACAATGCCGTGCGCTCTCCCATGGCCGAAGGGATCATGAAAAAGTTCTACGGCACGGGCACTTACGTGCAGTCCGCCGGGGTTACGAACGATATGGAGATCGACGGGTTTTCCATCGCTGTGTGCCAAGAAATGGATGTGGAGTTGTCCCGCCACCGCTCGCGCAGCTTTGATGAGATGGAGAACTGGGGGGATGATCTGAGTTCCTTCGATCTGGTCATCGCGCTGAGCCCCGCGTCACAGCGCCGGGCGCTGGATCTTACCCGCTTCTACCATCTGGACGTGGAATACTGGCCCATTCTCGATCCAACCGGCCTCGGCGAGAGCCGCGAGGCCAAGCTCGAGAGCTACCGACAGGCACGCGATCAGATCAAAGAGCGTCTACTCAACCGGTTTGGCGCGCCCACCGAGATTATCTGAGGAGGACCGCCATGGCGGATGTGGTGAAGCGATACTTCGAGGCCTTCAACGCAAAGGACACGCGCGCGATGCTCGATTGCCTGTCGGACGACGTGGCACATCACGTGAACGAGGGCGGTGTGCGCCGGGGCAAGGAGGCCTTCGCGGTGTTCTGTGACCACATGAGCCGCTGTTACGACGAGACACTGACCGACATGGTGATTTTCGATGCGCCTGAGCATGGGCGCGCCGCTGCCGAATATGTGGTGAATGGCCGTTATCTCGAGACAGATCAGGGGCTGCCCGAGGCGAAAGGCCAGCGATATCAGCTGCCTGCGGGGTCGTTCTTTGATGTCGCAGACGGGCTGATCACCCGTGTGACGACGCGCTATAACTTCTCGGATTGGGTCCGGCAGGTCTCCTGAGCGTGGCGCTTGATATCCGCCCCTTGAGCCGGTCCGAACTGTCGGATCACATCGAAGATGTCGCGCGGCTGCGGATCACCGTGTTCCGAGATTGGCCTTATCTTTACGACGGTGACCTCGACTACGAGCAGCGGTATCTGCAGCCCTATCTGACCAGCGCAAAGGCGATTGTGGTGGGCGCGTTTGACGGCGCACGGCTGGTCGGCGCTTCCACCGGAACACCGCTGAGCGATCATGCGGAGGACTTCGCGGCGGCTTTTGCCGAGGCCGGGTTGGACCTCGCCAGGATCTTCTATTGCGCCGAGAGCGTCCTGTTGCCGCAGTATCGCGGGCAGGGTGCGGGCCATGCTTTTTTCGAGGCGCGCGAGGCTCATGCCCGGGATCTGGGGTACCTCAAGTGTTGCTTTTGTGCGGTGATCCGGCCGGGTGATCATCCTGCGCGGCCAGCGGGCTATGCTCCGCTGGACCCGTTCTGGCGCAAACGCGGCTATGCACCGCTCGAAGGGGTGACAGCGCGGTTTTCGTGGAAAGATCTGGACACCGCCAACGAGACCGAAAAGACGCTGCAGTTCTGGATGCGGGACCTTTGACCGGGTCTGTCAGACTTCCCTGCAAAAGGTTTCGGCGGTCTCTGCAAAGCGCTTCCACGCCGTCCAGAAGCGTTCATTGCCCGGCGCATCGGATTGTCGGACATCCTGTAACTGCCCGGGTTCACTGAAGAAACGGACGCTGCGCTTCTGCTGGGCCGGTGTCAGGGTTTGGTTGGCGGCGGCCTGGATGCAGCCGCAACGTTCCCGCGTCGCACCGGGGCGTCGATGCACGAGACAGGCGGTGCCAATCGGGCCGGAGGCGAACTGGGGCGTGCCGTCGGCAACGGGCAGAGGGGGCGGGCTGAGAGCCGCGGTCTGCTGCGGTGCGTTCCCGCCACCGCAGGCGGCCAAGGTCAGAATGAAACAGATCAGGCCAGCGCCGCGCAGCATCGTGAAGGTCCCGCGTTGAGATGGCTCTGTTATGGCGCATCACGGCGCCCACTGCAAACCCGTCAGAAGCGCCAGCGCGCCCCGACGAAGGTCACATCCTGATCCAGCAAGTCGGCGCCGGTGTCGTCGAACTCGAAGGTGCGGTAGCTGGCATAGAGCTCGGTGTTCCAGGCATCGACCTTTTGCACCACGGCGAGGCCGACGGAGCTTGAGTCCGAGCCAGTCACGCCGAAGTCTTCGCCCGCGTAGTAGTCAAGCGAAATGCGGGTCTCTCCGGCGGCGATCCAATCGCGTTTGATGCCGCCCTTGATGTAGACATAGCTCGCGTCGCCGTCCTGTTGGCGACCGGTGGCGACGGAGAGGTTGAGGCCGGTGTCCTTGTGCAGGATCGCGACCGACCCGAGCAGCAGCTCTTCATCGGAATCGCGGATCGACAGACCTGCGCGGGCAGCCACCTGATAGGCGCCGTAATCCTGATCGTACTTCAGGCCGATGTCGTAAAATTCGTCTTCATTTCCGCGGGTTAGGACCTCTTCCCCGGCGCTGACCGCCAGCGAGAATCCGGCGAAACTGGGGGTGTCATAGCGGATGCGGAACCGCCTGCCGCCGTCGAAGGCGCTGAAGGCGTCGCCGATGTCAAATCCGGAGGCGCCGCCGCCTGCAAGCTGGAAGACCTGGCTGCCCGCCTGATCCTGCAGGCTGGAGTAGGCGATGACGGAGGTGCCGGAGAAGTCGGCCTCCGCCGTGCTGTCGGTGGCGATACTGCCTTGTCCGAAGGAGAAGGTGCCGAAGGTGTGGGACTGGTAGATCGCCTCGAACTTGCGGATCTCGGTGCGGCGGTAATTCTGCTCGAACCCGTCGTCGGCGCCATTGATGCTGGAGGAGCCCGTGAAGCCCAGAGCGGTCTCGAAATGCAGGCGGAATTCGGCGCCGCCCTGCAGTGGCTGTTTGTAGATCAACCCGATCCGGCTGTTGGAATTATCGTTATCTGTCAGGCCTGTATTCGATCCGTCGCCATTGTCCACGTTGATGATGCCGAGGTTCAGATGGCCGTAGAAATCGACCTCGGGGCCTGCCTGCTGAGCGGTGGCGGCGAGCGGCAGCGCAAGGGCGAGGAGCCCGGCGGAAGCGGGGAGGATGCGGGGGGAGTGCGTCATGGACGTGCCTTTCGGGAAGCGGCGCCGGACCGGCGTCTCTATACATCTTACGCGTGTATCTGGGTGGGTCAAACTCACGAGTGGCGGAGGGCGGTGCGTGGGTGCACGAGGGATTGTGCGGAATTGTGGACCATTCGGTCTCTAAGTTGATCGGGCCGTAAAGGGACCGTACGCGCAACAGTTCGGGCGGTGGTTTTGGCGTGGGGCGCCGAATCGCGGGTTAACGCAGGTTTTCAGGGCGATTTGGACGTCGGTATCGCGTCGGTATAACGTCGGTATTGTGTCGGTGCCGCGCACCGACGTTGCGTGGTTAAGAGAGAGCGCGGTGGGGTTTGTTGAGAGGGGGTTAAGGCACGGTTCGGCATTGCCGAATTGAACGGTCCGGGGGGGACGGTTCAACGTGCCGTACACACACGTCGCAAGACTTGGGCCGGTGGGTAAGGCCCGTCTGGGAGGCCGTCCGGGATGAGGCCGTCGTCCAACGGTCCGGCAGGTCATTGGTGGGCCGAACACGCATTGTGTCGCTTGAGGGCAGAACCGGCCAACTCCACAGAGGCTTTGCCTCCGCTCTGTCGCCGACACAGGTGCCGGGCACCAGCTTCGCGAAGCGCCAGGGTGGACCGATATCATACGATGCGCTTTCAGAATGGCGCCTGCGTTCGAACCGAGGGGGGGTGGCAGCGCCTCGGAAACTATCCGGGGGCTGTTTCAGCCGTTAACGGGCGGTGCCCCGGGGGAAGCGTGAAGGGCGGTACGCTTTCAGTATAGCACCGCGCCCGAACCGAGGGGTGGACGCGAAGCGCCCGCGTCACGCCGCAGGCGTGCCTCTGGCACGACGGGGGCGGTTCGGGCGCTGCCCAATCGGAGATTGGGCATTTAGAGAAGCGTTTTGCTGCAACCCGGATTCAAAAAAGCAGCGATAGCCATTTGAGCGCCGCGTCGATAAGTTCAACGAGCTTGTCTTGGTTCTGAACCGCCCAAGCATCTGCTCCCTTCTTGACCACAGTTACAGTTGCTACGCTGATACCTGTGGCGACCGTCCCCGCGACCCAAAGTCCGGATGCCTTCAATACGCCTGCAATGAGGGAGAGTGCGCGCTTGATTCTGGACGGCGTTGGCGTTTCCGCCTGCGCCTGTGTGCGCAGTTCGTCTGCGGCGACCCAGATTATGGTCTCCGGCGCTTGAGCAGGAAGGTCGTCGTCCGCCAAGGAGGGCGGCTGGTTGTGGCCCATTCCCGGCCCGCCGGGTTGTGACAAGTGGGCAGACTCTGCGATGCCGTGAGCGATGACCTGGACATCATAAGCGGCACGGATTTCAGAAATGCGACGTTCTAGGACGGCTTGCCCAGACTCCCAATGCCTATCGGTAATCTCCAGTGCAATGCGTTGAGTCAGTTCCCACGGCAGCGGAGTACCTTTGAGAATGGCGTCGTACCAATCGTACAAAAAGTATCTATTCCGGCTATTGCCATCGGAGTGTCCAAAAACGCTCGGAGCGAGCGATGGAAAGGGGTTGGCCAGCTGCTCATCGTGCCACAAAGGCGGCCACGACAAAGGCTGGAGGCTGTCGAGGTGCGCGGCTCTATAGATGGACGATGCGGCGCGCTCTCGATCTGGTAGGTCCTCCGGTTTGTATTCTGGGTTCTGTGGATCTGGGCCAGTTGGCGCGACGAGTTCGCGGGCGCTAGCAGCCGTTCGCCCTAAAGTGTTGCGAGCGAAGAGAACGGAATCCTGCTGTGAGTCGCAGACAGTGAATAGCGCGCATTGAAGGGATAGAGCGGCTCTTTCATGTGCTTCTTCGTCATACAAAGCTGCATCGGCTATGGCTTCTGCCGCCGCGCCTGCGGCTTTTGCGAATCTTACTCGACCACCGTCATGATCTCTGCTGGCGGCTGAGGCGATCAGCGCGGCGCGAAAACCGTTGAAAAGGTCTTCACTTCGCGTTTCGAGCGCAGGCAAGCACCGGAGTGCGGAACGCGCCCCAAACCAGACTCTGGTTTGATGATTTTGACCGTCCAGCCAATCTCCAGCGCTGTCGAAATCCAAAATTTCTGACATCTAAAACTAATTGACCCTTAGAGGATTCCGCACCATATCCCAACACCATGACACCGCTTTCACATATCCGCAATTTCTCCATCGTCGCGCATATCGACCATGGGAAATCGACGCTCGCTGACCGGCTCATTCAGTCCACCAACACGGTGGCGGACCGGGATATGAAGGATCAGATGCTCGACAGCATGGACATCGAGCGCGAGCGCGGCATCACCATCAAGGCGCAGACCGTGCGGATCAATTACACCGCGCAGAATGGCGAGGGTTATGTGCTCAACCTGATCGACACGCCGGGGCATGTGGATTTCGCCTATGAGGTCTCGCGGTCCATGCGGGCGGTCGAGGGGTCCTTGCTGGTGGTGGACAGCACGCAGGGCGTCGAGGCGCAGACGCTGGCGAATGTGTATCACGCGATTGATGCGGATCACGAGATCGTGCCGGTGCTGAACAAGATCGACCTGCCGGCCAGCGACTGTGACCGGGTGGCGGAGCAGATCGAGGATGTGATCGGGATCGATGCGAGCGGCGCCATCCAAGTCTCGGCCAAGACCGGGCAGGGCATCACAGAGACGCTGGAGGCCATCGTGCAGCATCTGCCCGCGCCCAAGGGCGCGCGCGAGGCGCCGCTGAAGGCGATGCTGGTGGACAGCTGGTACGACAGCTATCTCGGCGTGATCGTGTTGGTGCGGATCATGGACGGCGTGCTCAAGAAGGGCGAGCGCATCCGGATGATGCAGACCGGGGCCAGCTATCACGTCGACCGGATCGGTGTCTTCCGCCCTGAGATGACGGTGATTGACGCCTTGGGGCCGGGGGAGATCGGGTTCCTGACGGCCTCGATCAAGCAGGTGCGGGATACGCGCGTGGGCGACACGATCACCCATGAGAAGAAGGGCACGGAGGTGGCGCTGCCGGGGTTCAAGCCCTCGCAGCCTGTCGTGTTCTGTGGGCTCTTCCCGGTGGATTCAGCGGAATTTGAAGACCTGCGCGATGCGATCGAGAAGCTGGCGCTGAATGATGCGTCGTTTTCCTATGAGATGGAGACGTCCGCCGCGCTGGGCTTCGGGTTCCGCTGCGGGTTCCTGGGGCTCTTGCATCTGGAGGTAATCCGCGACCGGATCGAGCGGGAGTATGACATCGAGCTGATCACCACGGCGCCCTCGGTGATCTATCATGTGTACCTCAAGGACGGCGAGATGATGGAGCTGCACAACCCGGCGGATATGCCGGATCTGACGCTGGTCGATCATCTGGAGGAGCCGCGGATCAAGGCGACGATCCTGGTGCCGGATGAGTATCTGGGCGACGTGCTGAAGCTGTGTCAGGACCGGCGGGGCATTCAGCTCGATCTGACCTATGCGGGGTCGCGCGCGATGGTGGTCTATGACCTGCCGCTCAACGAGGTGGTGTTCGACTTCTACGACCGGCTGAAATCGGTCACCAAGGGCTACGCGAGCTTTGACTATCAGATGATCGGCTACCGCGAGGACAAGCTGGTGAAGATGTCCATTCTGGTGAACGACGAGCCGGTGGATGCGCTGAGCACAATGGTCCACCGCGACCGGGCGGAGCAGCGCGGGCGGGCGATGGTGGAGAAGCTGAAGGACCTGATCCCGCGGCACATGTTCAAGATCCCGATCCAGGCGGCCATCGGTGGCAAGGTGATCGCGCGGGAGACGCTCTCGGCGATGCGCAAGGACGTGACGGCCAAGTGCTACGGTGGCGACGCGACGCGGAAGCGCAAGCTGCTGGACAAGCAGAAGGCGGGGAAGAAGAAGATGCGCCAGTTCGGGAAGGTGGATATTCCGCAGGAGGCGTTTATTTCCGCGTTAAAAATGGATGGCTGACAGCTGGCCATTTTTGACGACGCGTGCGGGAAAGCGGCTTTGCATAGCAGAGTTGCGGCCGCACCTCAGTACAGTGGTGGCGGGGATGGATAGGTGAGCTTTGACATCTCTGGGACTTAGCAAAGCGGCAGCAGGATCTCAGATTTTATATGTTTACTTTCATCACTAGGATATTTTTAGCGCCGACACCATGATATTTGCTGCAGCTTTTATCTCAAAGTTTTCACCTATCTCCTCGCTATTCGTATCCGATCTACTGCTGTCAGATGGAAAAGAGAAGTGGGTCTGGAATGGACTTTCTCCGTCTAGACAAAATGGTCTCCCCCATCCTACCTTAGGTGTAGATCTGGTTCAGAAGATGCATATTTGCGGTAAGTACCTATTCTTATGGGCTGGTATAAGGATTGAAACTGCGAGTATTGTTCGTGAGCTAGAAAGGCTGAAATCCAAAAAATTTAACGAAGTTAAGAATTACCTAACTCAGTACTCAGATTTAAACTTAAGATCACTGTCATGGGCATTATTCCATTTTGACGGAAAAAGGATTAAATACATCACTAATAGTTTTAGCGATGATAACGACGAAACGATTGTGGTTTCGATGGGTTCTGGTTCAGGGGACTTGTATTGGGATGAGTTTGGACCAATGAAATCGAATTTTACTCATCCTTTGGTATGTGAGGAGTATGGCGGACTTAGTCCTGCCCTTCGTGCAGCAAGTCAAAGGCTTGGAGAGTACTTTTATCGTGAAACCCAATTCCGCATGGACATAGAGAAAGCCTACGGATCAGGTCTTGAGTGGACGGTACCGTTGAAGTCGGGTGGTTTTAAGAAAATGAACTATTCACTATGTCATCTTCTACATGATGGGGAATCTTGGGGCTTAGCGGCAAAATACCATTTTAAGTATAAATCTAAGCTTCTGACCATAGTTTCAATTTTTGCGCAAAGACCGACCTTCACGAAAGGTCAGATAGGACCAGAATTTCAGGCTGATATCAATTGGTGCCAAAATACCTTGAGTGATCCTAAGTCGCCGCGCATTAACTTTCCCGACAACAACTTATTGAAGTGTTCACGTGAATTCATGATCGCTGAGAGTTCGGGAAGTTTCAAGTTCCGTCCATTTGCTAGAAAGCTATTCATGTCTAAATTTGGCAGTGATGGGCATGGCAAATTAGATGTAAAATTGGCTGGGAAAGAACTGAATGAATATTTTGAGGGTATACCAGCGAAAAGACTTTAGTATATATACGCGGCGGAGCTCGGCAACTTACAATTAGTAGTTTTTATCCTTGGTATAATAATTACTTTTACAGTTTACCGAATTTTTCTCATTCTTATCACATCGAGATAAACGCAAAACGCCTTTGCTAAATGCTCAACCAGAAATCGGTTAGCGCACGGACCGCCTCTGCCGTACTCAAACAGCGCCGGAGGCGTGCTGCGGGCGTTTGGTTCGGCCGCCACTTCGCTCCAACCCTGCGAGCAGAGACAAGGTGGATTTCATATGCAGACTGGAATAGCGTTGCTCAGCGTAGCGTTTGCGCTCTCCACTTTCGTCTCTTCAAACCGCACTCCGAACTGTTTGATCCACCTAGCGCAGAAAGAGGCGCGCTCTCGGCATGTCTGCGACACGCCTGCCGCTTGCACCAGACTGAAACGTTGCTCGTCGCCTTTGACACGGCGACGGTGGTGCCGCATAGGTGACTCGAACACCTGACCCCGTCATTACGAATGACGTGCTCTACCAACTGAGCTAATGCGGCCTAACCAAACGCAGGGCACCATACTAATGCCCTACTATTTTCAATTCCGTTTCGCCAATCCCTTGGCATCACATCACATTCACGAGCGGACCCGCTAATTACGAATGACGTGCTCTACCAGCTGAGCTACAGCGGCGCGCGGGCGATGCCCCGACAGCGCCTCATTTGCCCCGAATGCACAAAAGAGGCAAGACCCAGGCTCCGATTTGACGCCAGAAAGCCGTTTTCGGCCTGCCCAAAAAAGCGGCGCGCCGAGAAAAACACCTTCCCTCTGGAAACCTGCCAAAACAAACATAAATTCCAGCTTATCCCCAAGTTACCCACAGTTGAAACCGCAACAAATTCAATACCTTATCCACAAGAAATTTCCGCGATCCGTCATTTTTCTGTTGCGCGACTCACCTCGAAAGACGCAATCTGACCTTACCGCAGCGGAGTTCACTGAACGAAGTTGAGGACGCAAAGGCCCCTCGGGGTGGTGGCGAGACGGGATAGGCCTTCGGGTCAGGTTCGGATCGCAAACTCCACGAGGATGCAGGTCGGATCGCGGGGAGGTGAAAGCCTCGTGGCGAAAGGGCGGCGGAGGCCGGGCACGGAGAGGTTGGAGCGGCTCGCAAGGGCGGCGAAGACGGACCCGGGTCAGGTAGGGATGATGCGGGGGAGGGCCGGTCTTCGGACGGGTCGTCTCGGCGGAGGGTGGCAACGCTCTCAACGCAAGCTGGGCCTGCTGTCGCCCTCTGGGGGGATATAGAGGTTCAAGAAGGCGTCAGGATGTGCTCTCGGGCACGGGTCTGGACTTCGGTTCGATCCCCTGGCGCCTTTCGCTTGTTTCGCCCCCTTTTGTCCCCGCTCAATTGACCCACATCAAGGCACGGGCGCGCGCCCTGTGCGATCTCTTTTCGCAAGAGAAAGGAGACAGGTGATGGATGACGCGCGGGCCAAGGACATCCTGCTGAGCCGCCGGGCCGAGCTGGTGGGGCATCTGACGGAGGTGGAGCAGCAGTTGGATGCGACGCCGCCGAAGGACTGGGAGGATTTCTCCTCCGAACGGCAGGGCGACGAGGTGCTGGAAGCCTTGGGGCAGGCGGAGCTGAACGAGTTGCGCCGGATCGATGCCGCGCTGGCCCGGGTTGCGTCGGGCTCCTACGGCGTCTGTCTCACCTGTGGCGAGGATATTTCGGAGGCGCGGCTGGCCGTGCTGCCCGACACACCGCTGTGCAAGACCTGCGCAGCCACATCCGCATGAGGCCTGACATGCTACGTCTGATTGCAATTCTTTACTGTTTCGTCGCCGCCACCCTGGCCGGGACGGGGGTGATCGCCGTGCTGAGCATGGGATACACCGCGGCGCTGCCCATCGGGGTGGCCGCGGGGGTGGGCGCGCTGCTGGCGTTGCCGGTGTCCTGGGCGGTGGCGGCGCGGATCTCCGCCTGAGGGGCTCAGATCGCCTCGTCGAGCGCCTCGCCGGCGTTGGTCACATCACGGCCGAGGCCCTTGGTGGTTTCGCAGGCTGTCAGGGTGAAGATGACGGCGAGGGCAACGGCAAGTCTGATCATCGGAGTGGTCCTTTGGTTGGAAGTCTTCGCCCAAGGTATACCCATTTTCGAGGGCAGTTCACGCAAAAAAAGAGGTGGCGCGGGGCCACCTCTGAGGTCTGTCTGGACCCGGTCCGGTCAGGTTGCGGCGTCCTGGATCGCTTCGCCTGCGTCTTCCACGTCGCGCCCCACGCCTTTGGTGGTCTCGCAGGCGGCCAGGGCGGTCAGTACGGTGAGTGCAGCAACAAATCTCAGCATGGTCTTTCCTTTCGTTGATCCGAGACAGGAACGCACCTGCGGCGGAATGGTTCCGTGCGTTCAGCCGGCCCGGTAGAAGAGGTAGCGGTCGGGGGCGATGCTGTCGGGGCCGCAGAGCTGCTCGAACCCGGTGAGCGGCTGCTGGCTGACGATGAGCCCACCCGGCACCATGAGGGGTGCGATCAGCGGGGAGAGGCGCGCGCCCTCGGCCACGTCCTTTTCCTTGATGCCGAAGCCGAAGTCGTAATGTGCGAGCACGATGCGCGCGCCCGTCTCTGCGAGGCGGATCAGCATGGCGTCGGCCTCGCCTTCGAGGAAGCAGTCGGCGGGCGGGATGCAGGAGGGGTGCGGTTGCAGCACCCGGTCGATCACCCAGATGCGCCGGTCGGGCAGCTGCTGGCGCAGGTGGTCGTAGGTGCGCCCGTTGCCCAAGCCCATCTCGAGCACGTCGCCCGGCAGCGGGGCGATCGTCTCGGCGGCCCAGTTGATCCCGTCGATCTGGGCGGTGAGCCTGCGGCGCATGGATTCAAGGCGGCTCATGCAGTGTCCTTCAGCAGTTGGGTCAGGGGGGTTGCGGTGGCGCCGCCGTCCAGAAGTTCGGTCAGGAGCGCGCGCGAAAAGGACCAGATATCAGCATCATGCACAAGGTGGTGGGTGAGATATCCGAGCGGTTCCGTGGGGTCTTCGGTGCCTGCGCGCCGGGCCTGCAGGTGGGCCACGGTCTGCGCGACGATCACAGCCGGGTCATGCAGGCCCCGGGTGCCGCGCCAGTCGATGGGGTCGATATGGGTGTTGACGATCAACAGCCCCGGCCGGGCAAAGGGCTGCGGGCGGGGCGTGAAGGTCGACACCGCGCGGTAGCCTGCGGTGGCGAGGTGCGGCAGCACGTCGGCATGCAGGCGGTTCCAAGGTGCCACGAAGACGGGCAGGAGGCGCGGGCCGAAGAGCGCCTGCAGCTTGGTGAGACCGCGGCTCAGCAGGGTGGCGCTGTCGGGGTGCGCCGCGCCGAATTCGGCCTTTTTCGCGCCGGGTGCTGCGCGGTTCTCATGTGCCCAGCCGTGCACCGTGGGCAGGAGCATGGGGCTTTCCGCCACGGCCTCCGCAAGCGAGGGTTCGGCGAAGGCGGGGATCACGGCGAGGTGCACGGGCAGCTCAAGCGCGGTCGCCAGCGCGGTCAGGTCCTCGAGCGCGGCAGTGGCGCGCACCGCGTCATCGTCGCGCCACCACAGCGGCGGGTGGCGGCCCTCGGCGCGCCAGAGGGCGAGTTCGCGGCGCAGGGGAGACCAGTCAACCCGCATGGCGCTGCTCCAGCAGGCGCGTGACACATCGCACGGTCTCGGCGGCGCCATCGAGCCCGTCGGTGCGCGCCGGGCGGCGCGGCGCGGAGATCGCCTGCCGGACGTGTTCCAGCAGGGCGGGGCCGGAGAGGGCCGCGCTGGGCAGGAGTGCTACGCCGGGCAGCTGCGTGAGCGCCTCGGCACGCAGGCGCTGCTCCACTTCGCCCCCGGCGTCAAAGGGCACCAGCACCGCGGGCGTGCCGGTCTGCAGAAGGTCGAGCGCGGTGTTGTAGCCCGCCATGGACACGGAGGCGGCGGCGTGGTGCAGCATCTGCCGGAACTCCGGGCGCGCGGCTTCCACGGTGGCATTGGGCGGGGCGGTCTGGCGGAGCGCCGCGATCTGCGCCGCGCTGTCGCCGCCGCCGATTAGCAGGCGCCAGGGTCGGGTCGGGTCGGCGGTGGCGGCCTGCAGGGCGGCGGCGAAGATCTCCGCTCCGACGTTGCCGCCCCCGGCGCTCACCAGCACCTCACCGGCCCCCAGCCCGTCGGGATGGGGCCGGGCCGGTGGTGCCGCGACGAAGCCGGTGTAGCAGAGCCTGGCAGCGAGGTCGGGAGACACCGGCCAGCTGGCGTCCAGCGGGGTGACATCGCGGTCGGAATGCACCAGCACCGCATCGTAGTGCTGGCGGATGATGTCGGCGGTCGCCTCGGCCTTGGCGGGCTTGGAGGGCGGCGCGAGGATGTCGCGGATCGAGGCGCAGATGAGGGGCGCGCGCGGCCGATGTTGTGCGGTCTCAAGGGCTGCGAGGAATTCGGCGCGGAGCACGCGGCGGCCAAACGGGAAGAGCTCGGTGATCAGCACATCGGGGGCGAGATCCGCGAGGCTGCCGCAGAGCCGTTCTTGCCGGTTCTGCAGATAGGCGGCGCTGGCCACCGCGCCGGTGCCGTCGAGCAGCCGGGTGAAATTCACACCGTCGGACTGTAGCGGTGGCAGCTGCCGCATCTCGATCTCGCGGGTGTCGAGGTGCGGCACGGGGCGCCCGCCCGAGAGGACAACGGCGCGGTGTCCGCTTGCGGCAAAGGCGCGGGCCAGAGTCAGTGCGCGGGCCAGATGCCCGGTGCCGAGCAGATGCGTAACGAGAATCGCAACGGTGCTCATGCGCGCGCCTCCAGCCGCAGGGGCGGATCGTCGAGCTGCCAGCCCGTGGCGGTGCGGCTGAGGATATAGAGCCGGTTGCGCTTGATCCGGAACGGTGCGGGGCCGGTGAAATTCCAGCCGGTGGTCCCGGCCAGCAGCACGCGCATGATGCCGATGTGGCAGACGGCGAGCGTGTCGGTTCTCAGCGCCTCGGCCCAGGGGGTGAGCCGGGCGCGCACTTCGGCGGGGCTTTCGCCGCCGGGCGGGCGGAAGTCCCAGCCCCAGTCCTCGATATCGCGAAAGCCGCTGGTGGGATCGGCGCGCAGCACGGCGCCCTGCAACCCTTCCCAGGCGCCCCAGTCCATTTCGATGAGGGCGGCGTGCGTCTCCGGTGCCCGGTCGGCGATGCATTCGGCTGTGCGCCGGGCGCGGGCCAGCGGGCTTGCGCAGAGGGCGGCGCGGTCCCAGGGCGTGGGCAGGCGCAGGGTGGCGAGCTGCGCCTCGGCGTCGGCCTCGAGCGGCACATCGGTACGGCCCTGGATGCGGCCCGCCCGGTTCCAGGCGGTGTGGCCGTGGCGCAGGAGCGCCAGGCGCATCATGCGATCAGCTCCGCGATGGTGCCGCAGAGCGTGGCGCTTGCCGCGGGCAGCAGGTGCCGGGCGGCCACATGGGCGCGGGCCGCATCGCCCCGGGCCAGCCGCTCGGCGGGGTTGGTCAGGAGGTGGTGCAGGGCTGCGGCGAGGGCCGCGGGCCCGTCGCCGGGCGCCGGGTGCGGGCCGGGGGGCAGCACGTCGCGCACGCCGAGCCGGTCCTGTGCGACAACCGGCAGACCCGCGGCCTGGGCCTCCAGATAGGTCATGCCGAAGGCCTCGTTCACGCCCGGCCAGAACAGCAGGCTTGCATCGCGGTAGGCGCGCTGCATCTCGGCGGCGTCCAGCGAGCCGCGCAGGACCACACGATCCCCGAAGCCGTGCATGATGGAGGCCACCGCGTCGAGCGCCGGACCGTCTCCGGCGATCACCAGCCGCCAGTCGGGCACCGTGAGCAGTTTCAGCGTATCGGCGATGAGTTCGTAGGAGGCGAATTTGTCGCCGTGGCGCAGCATGCCGACGCTGAGCATCGGGCCGGTGCGGGGTCCGGCCTGCGGCAGCTCCTCCTGGGCCAGAAAGGGGCGCAGGTGCAGGATGCGCTGGCCGGGTGGCGCATAGGCGTGCAGCGCTTCGGCGTCGCGCTCCGTGAGGTGAAAGATGACGGCGGCGGCGTCGCTTGCGGCTTCGGCGGTGGCGGCGAAGGCGGCCCAGGGGCCGGTGAGGCGCTTGCGGGCGCGGGTCGCCTCGATCTGCACGTAAGGGATGCCGAGGGCTGCGGCCACGGGCGGGCCCAGCAGGTCGGGCACCTTGTAGTAGCTGTGATAGGTCAGCCAGAGCCGCCAGCCGGCGCAGCGGCCCCGTGCGATCAGCTGCGCGGCCTCCGTCTCGGCGGCGGCGATGAGGCGGTTTTGCGTGGTGGTGTCGCCGGCCTTGTCGCGTGTTTGCAGGGTGGAGACCAGATCCCACCCCAGCCCGCCGTGATCCAGCGCCTTGAGGATCGCGCGGGCCATGGTGCGGTCTCCCGACGGGACCGGATGGGTCGGCGCCTTCATCGGGGCGTAGAAGGCCACCGGGGTCACGCGGCGGCCTCCATCATGCGGCGCAGCCGGTCGGCGAGATGGGCGATGCCCGGCGCCATCTGAAACTCGGCCAGCAGCCGGGCATGCGCGGCCTCGGCCATGCGGGCGGCGGCCTCGGGGGTCTGGGCAATGTCGGTGAGGGCGCGGGCGAGGGCGTCGGGGGCGTCGGCGGTGAGCGTGCCATGGGTGCCGGTCTCGATGAATTCGGGGATGGCGGAGACCGGGGTGGAGAGGATCGGCAGCCTCTGGCTCGCGGCTTCCATCAGCACGTTGGGCAGCCCGTCGCGATCGCCGTCGGCGGCCACACGGCTGGGCAGGACGAAGAGATCGGCGGCGCGCATGGCGGCGATGACCTCGGGCTGGTCGCAGGCGCCGCGCCAGGTGATGCGCTCTGCCACGCCGGTGGCCTGCGCGCGCGCCTGCAGGTCGTGCTTGAGGGTGCCGCCGCCGATATGGGTCCAGTGCCAATTGAGATCGCCCGGCAGCAGGGCAAAGGCGTCGATGAGGCGGTCGAACCCCTTTTTCTCCACCAGCCGCCCGACGGACATCAGCCGCAGCGGATCGCCGAGCTGTCGGGCAGGGCGGTCGGGTGGGGCGGGGAAGCGCGCCAGATCGAGGCCGTGGTAGACCAGATCGACCCGGGAGGGCGTATCGGCCAGCGCCTGCAGATGTGCGGCGCCGACACCGGTGCAGGTGGCGCCGAAGGCGGCCCCGAAGCTTTCGGGTGCGAGCTTTTCGCGCAGCTCCCACTCGGGCGAGGTCCAGATGTCCTTGGCATGGGCGGAAAAGGCCCAGGGCAGCCCGCGCAGGATCGCCGCGTAGCGGGCCACGGAGGAGGGGGTGTGCAGGAAATGGGCGTAGAGCCCGGGCGTGTCGGCGGGCAGCTCCCGGGCCAGTACGCAGGCCTGGCCGAAGCGGCGCAGGCGGTTGGGCGTGCGGTCGCGCGCATAGTCGCGGCGGAAGAGGCGCCAGGCGGTCGCGAACCCTGGCCGCCGCCGGGCGGCGCGCAGCCCGCGCAGCACACGCTGCGGTTCGTCCTTGAGGTATTCGGGCAGGTAGCGCACCGGGGCCTGCAGCCGGTCGTGCAGAGGGTGGGTCTTGGTGTCGGTCGGATGCCGCAGGGACCAGATCTCAAGCGGCAGCCCGGCCTCCTCCAGCGCCACCAGTTCCTGCGCGATGAAGGTCTCGGACAGACGCGGCCAGCCCTTGACCACCACCGCCAGCCGCCGGGGCCGCGGTGTCATTTCTCGGCCAGCAGCGCGGCGGTGCGGGCGACGACCACGTCGAGCCCGTCGAGCAGCCCGTCCGCACCCGCCTGCGACGGTTTGCGCTGCGCGGGCAGGGCGCGGATGAACTCCACCATCGTCTGGGCGGTCATGCCGTCGCGCTCCTCGTCGAGCATGCGGACGAGCCCCAGCTCTTCGGCGCGGGCGGCGCGGATCCACTGCTCCAGCCGCGGCACGGTGCGCGGCACGATCACCGCCCGCTGGTCGAAGGAGAGCACCTCGCAGAAGGTGTTGTAGCCGCCCATGCACACAACCCCCTGGGCCCCGGCAAAGAGCGATTCGATCCGGCTCTCAAAGCCCAGCGCGGTGACGCGGCCGTTCAGCTTGGCAACCCGCGCCTCGAAGGCTTCGCGCACCTCGCCCGAGAGGAACGGCCCGTAGACCAGCATCGCGTTGGGCGCGAGCGTCGGATCGGATTCGTAGGCGCGAATCACCAGATCGACCATGGCGCGCCCGTCGCCGCCGCCGCCCGGGGTGATCAGCACGTAGGGCGTGTCGGGCGTTTCGGCCACATCGGTGACTTCGCGGCGCAGATAGCCTGTCCAGTGGATGCGGGCGCGGGTCGCCTCGGACAGCGGCAGGCCCTGGGTCGGGTCGTAGATCGAGCGGGGGCCGTAGACCCAGATCTGGTCGTAGAAGCGCTCCGTGGCCTCCGTCGCCCCTTTGCGGACCCATTCGGTGGCCAGCGCGCCGGGCGCGTCCAGCACGTCACGCAGCCCCAGCACACAGCGCGTGGTGCCACGGCTGGCGATCCATTCCAGCGTCGGCAGCAGCTCGCCGCGAAAGCCCGTGGGCTCCTTGTCGACGATCAGCAGGTCGGGCTCGTATTGTTCCACCGCGGTCTGGATCAGACCGGAGCGCAGGTTGGTGGTATCGTCGATATCCAGGCCCAGCGTCTGGCTGACATAGGTGCCGTCAGGCAGCTTCGTGACGCCGGGCAGGCGCATGTGGTCGACCTTTTCGGGAAAGGTGAAGCGGCCCGCGACGGGCGAGCCGGTGAGGATGATCGCGGAGGCGTTCGGGTCATGCGCGGTCAGCGCCGAGGCAATCGCACGCGAGCGCCGCAGGTGCCCCAGCCCGAAGGTGTCGTGGCTGTAGAGCATGATCCGATGCTCGCGCGCGGGCGCGGCTCTGCTGTCGCTGTTGGCCGAGGGCGCGGCTGCGTTCATCTGCTTTTGCACATTCATGAGGCGTCGTGACGTCCTGTCGCGACGGAGGTCTGGTGGTCGAGATGGTCAGGAAAACCGGCCACGGCCCCTTGGAGTGATATCAGCCGCATTGGCCAGTCCTTGCGTCTTGGTGCGGGGCGCCAGAGCCGCCCCGGTTCCAGTCTTTGGCATAAAAGCGCGCCGGGTGCAAAACACGACTGCTCTCCCAGGTTTGCGGTGATGTGTGATTGCAATGCGGCGCACCCTCCCCTACCGTCCTTTGGAATTACGACCTTTTCGGACGGTATTTATGCGTCTTGCCCGATTTGCCGCGCTGCTGTGCTGCCTGGTTCTGACAACAGCGCTCCTTATCGCGCCCCTGCAGGCCCAGAGCGTGGGCTCTCTCTTCGGCACCGGAACGTCCGAGAGCAGCGAGAGTTCCGACCAGATTTCCGAAATCATGAGGCAGGCCGCCGAGAACGGGGTCGGTGTCGTGGTGATCGACAGCGACGGGCAGATGATCAGCACGGTGCCGAGTGCGGTGGTGGAGGACGGGGCCGCCGCCGGCACCGAGGGGTCGAACCTGATGAAGGCGCAGGACGCGGCGGTGCAATTCCGCGCGGCGCTGATCGAGCGGGTGCTGGATCTGCCGAATGCCTTCAACGAGGTGCTCTATATCCTGAGGGCAACCAGCCCGACGGGGCAGATCTCGACCTTTGGCGAGGTGCTGGTCTTTTCGCTGGCGCTGTTTTTCGTGGGCTGGCTGGTCGAACGCTTCGTCTATGGGCGGCGCATTGCGGTGCATTGGGTGGTGGCGCGCACGCAGGAAAACCCGCAGGGCTATGCCGAAAAGATGCCCTGGCTGGTGTTCCGCTTCTTCCTGGGCGTCGTCGGCATCCTGATTTCCATGGCGGTCGCCTACCTGCTGGGGGCGCTGATCTTCGGGCCGATCAAGGACCCGGCGGTGCAATTCACCGCCAGCATCGTGAATGCAGGCTACTTCTTTTGCCGCTTTGCCGCGGGTCTGTGGCGCATGATCCTGTCGCCGTATATGGCGCAGTACCGCATCCCGCGGATGGAAACCCGCGATGCCAGGCGGCTGCATCTCTGGCTGGTGACGGTGGCCATTGTCGACATCTGCGCCATCCTCTTTGGCGTCTGGATCGGTGAGCTGGGGCTGAATTACGACGTCTATGCCTTCCTGTCGTCGATCATGTCGGGCTTTGTCGTCCTGCTGAACATCATCATGGTGCTGGTCAATCGCACGGCCATTTCCAACGCGATCCGCAATGGCCGCGCGCCGCAGCAGACCAGCTGGATCATCAAGATGCTTGCAAACGGCTGGGCGCCGCTGGTCATCGTCTATGTGCTCTTCGCCTGGGTCGAGCTGACCTATGACCTGGTGCTGGGCAACCCCTCCTCGATCCCGCTGATTGCCGGCGCTTATGGCATCCTGATGACGATCATCGTGGTCTATGGCGTGATCAACTACATGATCGAGCGCAGTTTCCAGCGCGCCCGGGCCCTGCGTGCGCTGAACGAGGCGCGCGCTGACGAGGATCTGACGCCGGAGGAAGAGGCCGAGATCGACGCGGAGGTGCGCCAGCTGCAGCCGCGCCATGCGCTGAACTCCTTCGAGGCGCTGGCCCGGCGGGTGGCGGGCATTCTGGCCTTTGTCGCGGGCGTCTATGCGTTCTTCTACATCTGGGACAACGAATCCGCCGAGATGGCCGAGACCTTCGCCAACCGTCTGCTCGACATCATGGTGATCATTTTCTTCGGCTACATCGTCTATCACATCTTCCGGATCTGGATCGACAACAAGATCCGCGAGGAGCAGGGCGAGGTCGAGGAGGGCGAGCTGGGCGACGAGGGCGGCGGGTCGAGCGCCAGCCGTCTGGCGACGTTGCTGCCGCTCTTCCGGAATTTCATCCTGGTGATCCTGGTGGTGACCATCGCGCTCATCGTGCTGATGGAGATGGGGGTGAACGTGGGCCCGCTCTTTGCCGGGGCCGGTGTCGTCGGCGTGGCGGTGGGCTTTGGCAGCCAGGCACTGGTGCGGGACATCTTCTCGGGCGGGTTCTTCCTGTTCGATGACGCCTTCCGCAAGGGGGAGTACCTCGACGTGGGCGGGGTGAAGGGCACGGTGGAGAAGATCTCCGTGCGGTCCTTCCAGCTGCGTCACCACCTCGGTGCGCTGCACACGATTCCCTTTGGCGAGATCCAGGTGATGACCAACTATTCGCGCGACTGGGTGATCATGAAGCTGCCCTTGCGGGTGACCTATGACACGGACGTGGAGCAGGTGCGCAAGCTGATCAAGAAGCTGGGGATCGAGCTCTTGGATGATCCGGTGATCGGCGACAACTTCATCCAGCCGCTGAAATCACAGGGTGTGATCGAGATGCAGGATTCTGCGATGATCATCCGGGTGAAGTTCATGACCAAGCCGGGCGATCAGTGGCTGGTGCGCAAGAAGGTCTATGAGGAGATCCGCGCGCTCTTCGAGCGGGAGGGCATCAAGTTCGCCCACAAGGAAGTCACCGTGCGATTGGCCGATGGCAAGGTGGATGATCTCTCCGAGGAGGACAAGAAGGCGGTCACGGCGGCCGCACAGGCGCAGATCGAGGAAGACCTGCTGGACGGGGAAGAGGCAGGCGACGACCGTTAGCGCTCACGCCGCGGCAGGGTGTGTAAGACTGTCGCGATTTGCGAAAGAGGCCGAACCGATGCCGTCTGCGGTGCGTATGTCCGATGAAGCGAAACGCACACACAGGAGGAAAACATGCGTAATATTCTGCTGTCCACCGCGTTGGTTCTTGGGTCGTCCGTGGCGGCCTTCGCCGACACAATCGAGATCGAGATGCTGAACAAGAACGACGCCGGCGACCGCATGGTCTTTGGCGAAGAGCTGATCCGCGCCGAGGTCGGCGATGTGATCCGCTTTGTGCCGACCGACAAGTCGCACAACGCGCAATCGGTCAAAAGGGCTCTGCCCGAGGGTCAGGAAGGTTTTCGCGGCAAGGTCAACCAGGTCGTCGAATACGAGGTGACCGAAACCGGGCTGACCGCCGTGATCTGTCTGCCGCACCAATCTATGGGCATGGTCGCCCTCGTGATGGTCGGGGATGACGTGAGCAACGCGCAGGACATTCTGGATGCGCGGATTCCCGGCAAGGGGGGCGACAAGATCGAAGACCTTGTGGAGCAGGCACGCGCGAGCGTCGAGATCGAAGAGCAGACTGGCGATCAGACCAGCTAAGCACAGTTGAAAAACCTTTTGAGGGGCGGCTTCGGTCGCCCCCTTTTTTTGCGCCGTGGTTCCGCGGCAGACGCGCCCGGCGCGCAGTCTCTGGCCGGATCTGCCGGATGGTAGGGCCCCCGCGCCGGTCCCGAGGGACCCGAGCTAGGGGCGCCGTTTGAGATATCCGCCGATGGCATCGAGGGCGGCGCGGATGGGAGGCTGGTTACGCCCTTCGTGATGCGAGACCAGCCACTGTTCGCTGCGCAGCGCCTCGATGGGGTCGGACAGCCGTGCCAGCCCGGGCATCCGGTCGCCCACGAAAACCGGGAGGACCACGCGGCCCACTCCTGCACGGGCGAGGGCGCAGGCCAGATGCGAGCTGTTCACCTTGGTGACGATCTCGTCGCCGTGGTGCTTCTGGATCCAGCGCGTGGAGGGCGTGATCACCGCGTCCCAGGACGGGCCGATCCAGCCCTGCACGCCCTCATCTGCCGAATAGACCGCATAGTCCACCCATCCGATCTGTTGCCGGGCGACCCAGGGTTGTTCGGGGCGGCGGTTGCGGATGCCGATGTCGACCTCGCGCCGGGCGATGTCGAGATCGAGATCGCAATACATGAACTCGGGCACCCAGGGCGCGTCCGGGCGCCAGTAGTCCGACAGCCGCTCGGCCAGATCGAAGGCGGTCCAGGTGCCCGCGGAGATGCGCACGCAGACGGGCCCTGCGGCCTGGCCCTGCCAGATGTCGATCTGGCGCGCGATATCCTCCATGCTGCGGGTCTGCTGGGCCAGCGCCCGGCCATCGGCGGTGAGGCTGTACCCTTCCGATCCATGCAGAAAGAGCCGCCGCCCCAGCGCGGCCTCGAAGGCTTTCATCCGGCGGCTGAGGGTCGCCGCACTGACGCCCAGCTCTTCGGCCGCGCGCATCAGCCCGCCGGTGCGGGCGATGGCGGAGAAATAGGCCAGATCGTTCCAGTCGGGACCGGTTTTCATTTCTGAAAGTTCACCTCCGGTTTCGGGGACTCATGGGATGTCAGGCGGCGGGTTATCTCAGGAGCACCCCAGAAAGGAGACCTCTCATGATGCCCCTGATCCGCCCTCTGCCTAACGCATCCTCAGAGCCCACGGAATATCAAAAGGAGCGCGCGGGCTTTGCAAAACTGAAAGCGGAGTTGCGTCAGCGCAAGGCCCGTGCGCGCTTGCTGGCGCTGCGGTCTGTGCTGCGCGGGCTGGGCCGCCTGCTTCCAGGCAAACCGCAGGCCCGGCCCCGCTCCGCACGGTGAGCCGGGCGGGTGGGGCAGCCTCACGGCGGCCACGACGGCCCGCGCCGCCACCGCCATGACAGGCCGGTGCCGCAGGGGCCGATGGCGACCGGTCGTAGATCTGACCGCACCAGACGGACCATCTGCCGATGTCACCCGTCATCGAAAGCGCCGCCGGGCGCGGTGGCGTCGGCGCGGATCTGCCAGCCGGACCTGCGGCGGGCGACTGTCATACGCAAGTCATCAAAGCTTTGGCACATTGTCCCAGCAGGGGCCTCGTTACGTCACGAACCTGGGTGACAGGGGACCTTTCACAGGCCAAGGAGATCCCGATGCTGCGCTTTCTGACCGCGACCACTGTCCTCGCCCTGACCGGGGGGGGCCTGGCCAAGGATGCATCCTATATCGGGGGCGTTGAGGTTGTCGCGGGCGCCGCGCCCGAGCAGGCGCAGGGCACGGTCTTTCTCGATGCCAATCGCAATTCGGTGCTGGACCCGGGCGAAGCCGAGGTCGCGGGTGTGATCGTCTCGAACGGGCGCGAGGTGGTGGTGACGGGGGCGGACGGCACCTATCGCCTGCCCGCCTATGGCGACATGAACCTCTTCATCACCCAGCCTGCGGGCTATGTCACGCCGGTGAGCCCGCAGATGGTGCCGCAGTTCGCCTATGTGCATAAGGAGGCGGGCTCACCGGATCTGCGCTTTGGCGGGCTGGAGCCCACGGGGCCGCTGCCCGCGGCGGTGAATTTCCCGCTGATCGAAGAGGCGCAGGACGATGTGTTCGACTGCCTCGTCTTCGGTGACACGCAGCCCTACAGCAACCGCGAAATCGGATATGTGCGCGACACTGTCGGGCGCATGCTGGCGGAGCGGGACCTGAGCGAGACCGCCTGCCTGATTTTCGCCGGAGATGTCATGGGCGACGATCTGTCGCTCTATGACCGCTTCAAGGAGATCGTGGCGGTGGGCCGGACGCCGCAGTATTTTGTGGGCGGCAACCATGATGTGGATTTCGACGCCGCCTCCGATGCCGACAGCTTCGACACCTTCCGCCGCGAGTGGGGGCCGGAGTATTGGGCGGCGGAGATCGGTCAGGTGATGTTCATCGGGCTCGACAACGTGCGCTATCCCTGCAACGGCGTCGATCCGCACCCGTTCTGCTCCAGCGACACGGCGCTCACCTACAACGGTGTGGTCAGCGAGCGGCAGCTGGAGTGGCTGGGCAACTTCTTGCCCCTTGTGCCGCAGGAGCGCCTGATCGTGATGACGGCGCATATCCCGTTTCAGACCTTCACGGACCACAATGCGGCCAAGCATCAGACCGACAATCTCGATGCTCTGGCGGCCCTGCTCGAAGGGCGGAAGGTGCTGGCGCTTGCAGGGCATACGCACACCACCGAGAACATCGAGCCCGGCGAGCGTTTTGACGGCTGGGAGCAGCACACCAATCTGGCGGGCGCACCGTTCCACCAGATCGTGACGGGGGCGGTCTCGGGGTCCTGGTGGGCGGGCGATCTCAACGACCAGGGCGTGCCGCGCAGCACCCAGCGGCTGGGCAGCCCGCGCGGGTATTACCAGCTGTCCTTCGACGGGGCCGAGTATGTGGAGACCTATCATGTCTTCGGTCAGGAGGGCGCCCAGCTGCATGCCAGTTTCAACACGCCGCGGTTTCGCCACTGGGCGGGCCGGCTGCTCGCCTATCGCGATCTCTATCCGCGCTCCTTCGATCAGGTGCCGCCGGTGATCAATCGCGATCTGGGTGATCTCTACATGCTCACCCAGGAGGATCTGGCCGAGGGCAGCTGGGTGGCGGTGAACGTCTGGAACGGCTCGAGAAGCGCGACAGTGTCGGTCTCAATCAACGAGGGCCCGGCGCTGGATGGCACGCGCACCCAGCCCGGCGCGGGTGAAGGCAAGCTCCGGGGGCTCGCCTATGCCGACCCGCTGGCGATCTGGCAGCAGTCGACCATCAGCTCGGTCGCGGCCCGCTCGGTGGATGGCGGGTCGGACACTGAGGGCTACACCACCTGGCAGGGCTCCGAATGGTCTGGCGCGGTGGGTCCCTACCACCGCTGGATGCTGACCGACGCGAGCCAGCATCTGTGGCGGGTCGATCTGCCCTCCGATCTGCCGTTGGGTGTGCACCGCATGACGGTGTCCACCACGGACCGCCATGGCCGCAGCTTTACACGGAGCTACCCCTTCGAGGTGGTCGAGACGCTGCCCAACCCCGACTGGCGGGCTGAGCTCTGGGACTGACGCCCACAGGCCGGTGGCTTACGGCCCGCCGGTGATGTTGATCTTGCCGACGACCTTGGCGCCGCTCTCGGTCGTCATGGTCTGTGCCGTGACGTCTGCCTGCACATGCGAGGAGGCGGCGAAGGTCAGGTCATCGCATTTCAGGCTGCCCTTGTGACGGCCTTCGATGGCGATGGTCTTGGCCGAGAGCGCCCCGTCGATGGAGCCGGTGGACTGAACGGTCAGCGCATCCGCGGTCACGTCGCCGACCACATTGCCCTTCACCTCGATGCTGCCTTTTTTGGAGACGACATTGCCCTGGATGGTCATGTCCTCTTCGATGATGGAATCCGCCACGTGAAAACCCTTCTGATGCGAATGTTGACCGACCCTAGAGCCTGTGTCGCGGTTTGAACACCGTCGCGAGGTCCGAGCGGCTTGGGTGAGCAAATGACCGCCTTCGGGCCGCGCGCTGCCTTCAGGCGACGGGAGCGTCCGGTTTGAAGACCGGGAGCGCCTCGGCAAAGCCGCTCAGCGGGTGATCGCCCACGTGGGAGGTCGCCCAGGTGTTGCCGAGGGCCGCCCGGGTCGCCTCGTCGAGCAGCACCGGCTCGCCCAGACGCTTGCTCAGCGCCTCGAGCCGTGCGGCGAGGTTCACGGAGCTGCCGTAGACGGTAAAGGTCTGCCGGTCATCCGAGCCGACGGTGCCGGAGGCGAGATCACCGGTGGCGATGCCGATCCGAATGGAGAAGTCATGCGCGCGGGCCACCTCCAGCAGCCTGCTCGCGGTGCGCAGGGCGGCATCGGCCGGGTCGGGGATCGTCAGCGGCGCGTTGAAGGTGACGAGGAAGCCGTCGCCCAGATAGGTGATGACCACGCCGCGCTCCTCCGAGACCGCGCGGGTGGCATCGGCAAAGAACCGGTCGAGCAGGGCGATCACGGTCTTGGGCGCGTGCTGCGCCGAGAAGGGGGTGAAGCCCGCGATGTCCATCACCAGCGCGGTGCCGACCGTCTGCTGCGGCTCCATGGGGCTGTCATCGGCGATCAGGCGCCGGGCGATCTCGGCTGGCACATAGGTGCCGAAGAGCCGGCTGATGCGTCGGCGTATGGAGCGCTCGCGGCGCCATTGCACATCGGAGGCGACCTGCGCGAAGAAGACCGCGCGGGCGCGATAGACGGCGACGGCAAGGCTGAGCGCGGCGAAGAAGATCATCGCGGTTTCCTCGATGCGGTTGCCGCGGCCGATGAAGTCCATCGACAGGAACACCTCGTCGTAATCCGCGCGGGTCGCGTTCACCGGGATGTCCCCCCAGGACAGCACGCTGTCCATGCCAAGCGCGACCCAGAGAAAGGCCGCCCACCAGGCGATCACGCAGACCGCGCCGGTCCAGATCACCAGCCGCCAGGACAGGCTCAGGCACGAAATGGCGATGATCGGAAAGAGGTAGTAGATGCCATAGGCCCGGAAGGCGATGATCTGCGGCACGTCGTCCGCGCGGCTGATCGGGACCAGCGCGAAAGTGGCGCAAATGGCGGCACTGTCCATCGCGTAGACGGCGTATTTCATCCACCAGCGGTCGTAGCGGGTGCCAATGAGCGCCAGATGCGCGATGCCGATGGCGGTGAAGATCAGCAGGACCACGACCGCGGCGACCCGTGGCTCGAACCCGCTGAAGATCAGCGGCGCGCCCACATACCAGGCGAAGGCGGCCCCGGTCACCACGGTCCGGCAGGCGATGGCCAGCCGCAGCCCCTGTTCTTCGGCGCGCTTCAGACGTGCAGCCGATTCCGCGGCAAACTCCCGTGTCTCGGCGTCGTTCATCGGCATAGGGGTGCGCGCGGGGTGCTCCGTCCTGGCATCATCCGACCCTCCTGGCCCCAGAATGTGTGGCAAATGCCGGCGCTGGCCAGTCGCGCGTGCGCCGCTCAGTAGACGGTGGCCACCTGCCGGGTGAGATCCTGCAGGATGGCTTTGGATTGGGCGCAGTCGGCGAGGCCGGGTCTGCAGATGAAATGCAGGTCCTCTCCGGCACCGCAGCCGGGCAGGATCACCAGAGCCAGCGCACCGTAGGGGCCGCCGCCGGGCCGGATCAGGCAGTCGATCTCATTGCGGCGCACCCGCTCCACGTCGCTGGTCTCGACCAGGTCGCGCACGTGGTGTTTCAGCGTCTCGCAGTGCTGCGGCCAGGCGTCGGGCAGCAGGCGTCGCACCGCAGGCGCGAGGCCCACGCGAAACTTCTTGCTGTTGATGCCCGGCGCGATGGCTTCCGTCGCCCGGGTCAGATCCTCGAACACGTGCGTGACATCGGGCAGGTAGGCCTCTCCCTCGGCGGTCATCAGCAGGCCCTGCGGCAGCCTCCGGAACAGCGGCACCCCAAGCGAGGCTTCGAGCTTCTTGACCTGCTGGCTGACCGCGCCGGGTGTGAGGCCCAGCTCATCGGCGGCGGTCTTGAAGCTGAGATGGCGCCCCGCAGCCTCGAAGGCGCGCAGGCTGTTGAGCGAGGGCAGTCTGTAGGTCATCGGCAGGTCTCCTGGCGGCAGGATCGCACAAACGGCGGGGCTTGCAGACTCAGTATTTCTCGGTCTGCGCAGGAGATCTTCTGGGTTGGGAGACGGCCCCGGTGCACCCTAGGGTGCGGGCGTGATTTGGGCCAGGAAACAGTGCCGGAGGATTTATGACGTTGGACTATATCTCATCGCCACAGGCGCATGATCGGAAGACCGGCTATGCGCAATGTGTGGCCGTGACGGGGGCGGCGCGCACCGTCTACGTGAGCGGACAGATCCCGGTGCGTGCCGATGGCAGCGTGCCCGAGACCTTCGCGGAGCAGGCCCGGCAGGCCTGGGCGAATGTGCAGGCGCAGCTGGCCGCGGCGGGCCTGGGGCTGGAGCATCTGGTGCGGCATACGACCTACCTGGCCGACCGTGCGGACAGGGCCGAGAACAGCCGCATTCGCCGCGAGGTTTTGGGCTCCCATGAACCGGCGCTGACCGTGATCATCGCCGGGATTTTCGATGAGGCCTGGCTTCTGGAAATCGAAGCGGTGGCGGCGGCATGACCGGCGCGCCCTGCCTGTCGCTGCACGAGAGCGCCGTGCGCGACCGCGCGCGGATCTATCTGGGCATCTTTCGCGAGCTGTCGCAGAGCCACGGCGAAGCGGAAGCGGTCCGCGTGCTGCAGAGTGCCAGCCGCGCCCATGGGCTGGAGGTTGGCGCGGGGCTGGCGCAGTTCGCCCCGCGGGACTTCAAGGGGCTGCTTGCGTCCTATTTCCTGGGACCCGACAGCGCGACCTATGCGCCTGAGCTGCGGGAAATCACTGCCGACTGTGTCGAGGTGCAGTTCATGACCTGTCCGCTCAAGGACGGCTGGCGCGAGATGGGATGCAGCGATGCGGAGGTCTGTACGTTGCTGCGCTGCGCCACCGCCTTTGACGCCGCGCTGTGGGAGGCGGCGGGGTTCGATTATGAGTTGGAGCCCTGGGCGCCGGGCAGGGCCGGGTGCTGCCGGACGCGGGTCACGGAGAAGCGCCGGAGCTGAGGCCGCGGGCGCGGGCCTCCCGCTGCCCTGCACCCCAACCGGCCGCGCGCGGGCCTAGCCCTGCGGGCTGTTCTTCGGCTTGCGGGTCAGAAGGTGGATCGCGTCGAGCAACTCGCCGGTGTCGGTGGGTTTGCCGAGCGCCATATCGGCGCCAAGATCCTTGGTGATGCGCAGCAGGTCGGACAAGCCCTGATTGTGAATCGCACCCGAGATCGCGATGATCGGCATTTCCTTCATCCAGGGCTCGAGATTCCAGCTCAACGCCCCGCGCAGCCGGGAAATCAGGGAGATACCGCCGTCGGGCACGGTCTTGTTGTCGTGCCGCACGATGATATCGGTGATCAGCAGGTCGAAGCGTGTTTTTGAGATCAGCTCAATGGCGTCGGAGGCCGTCGAACAGCACCGCACCGAATGGCCGTTCGCGGCAAGCAGCTCGCTCAGCACAGAGGCGAAGGCCTCGTCATCGTCCATCAACAGTATCTTGACCAAGGGATGCTCCACCTTGTTGACCGGTCCGTCGCCGCCGTGGCACCCCCTTTGCCAATATCGGGATGAAAAAACAAGGCAGGAGCCTGCGGTGCGGCGGACATGGGCACTGTTTCAATGTTCCTTTCCGGCGGCTGCATCAGCCAGCGCTTTGGCCAGAACGTCGGCCAGTTCCACGGGAGGGCAGGGTTTCTGCAGCAGCGGGGCCACCACCTCGCCCATCTCGGAGGAAGTAAACCCGGTATATCCTGACATATAGACAACGGGGAGTTCGGGGCGCAGCTGCCGCGCCTGCCGGGCGAGTTCGAACCCGCCGATGCCGCCGGGCATCACGATGTCGGTGAGCAGCAGGTCGACCTCCGTGCCGCTTTCGAGAACCGCCAGCGCTTCGTTGCCGAAGCGGGCCGGCAGGAACCCGAAGCCCAGCTCCTGGAGCAGGTCCTGCATCACCTCCAGCAGCGGCTCCTCGTCTTCGACCACGAGGATGGTCTGCCCCTGACCCTGGCGAATCGGCAGCCGGGCAATCGGCTCTTCGCGCACGTCCTCGGTGGTGCCGCGGGGCAGGATCATGCGAATCGTGCTGCCAAAGCCGATCTCGGAGTAGATCCGCAGCTCGCCGTCCGCGTGCTGGATGAAGCCATAGACCATGGAGAGGCCCAGGCCGCTGCCCGAGTTCGTGTCCTTGGTGGTAAAGAAGGGATCAATGGCCCGGCGCTTGACCTCTTCGGACATGCCCGGCCCATCGTCGGTCACGGAGATCTCCACATAGCGATGGGCGCGCGCGTCATGGCGTGCGACGTCCTTGGCATGCTCGCGTTTCATGCCCTGCGCGATATAGGCATTCAGATCCTCGCGCCGCAGCGCCAGATCGGCATCGACCTCATCGACCGCGCGCGCCTTGACGGTGATCTTGCCGTCCTTGCCGGTCCGCAGGATCGCGTCGCGGCTGTTCAGCACGAGGTTGAGCAGCGCATTGTCGAGCTGGCCGTGATCGCAGTAGATCAGGATGTCGGGTTCGGGCGGCAGGAAGGTGATCTCCACACTGGCCTCGATCGCCGGGCGAACGAGCGCTTCGACATCGCTGAACACGTCCGACACCTGCCGTGATTTCGACAGGCCGGGCTGCGGTTTGGCAAAGGCGAGCAGCCGTCCCGTGAGCTCGCGCCCGCGCTCCACCGCCCCCAGCGCGGCTTCCAACATCCTGTCGGACCGTTCGGAGAGGTTGTCCGTCCGGGTCAGCTGCATCGCATAGAGGATCGTCGCCAGCAGGTTGTTGAAATCATGGGCGATGCCTCCGGTCAGCTGGCCCAGAGCATCCAGCCGGCCCTTGCGCTCGATCTGCTGGCGGTTTTTCTCCAGCAGCGACACGTCATCCAGGACGATCACACAGCGCAGGCTGCTGGAGGGGTCCTTGACGACGGAGGTGGACACCCGGACATAGCGGTTTTCGCTGCCGCCCTGCCGCGTCATCAGGTGGGTCTCGCCCGCCAGAGCCTGCCCCACCATCACGCGGTTGACCGGATCCGCCGACGATTCCAGCGGATGCATGTCGATGATGTCGAGGAACTTGATCGCCTCCGGCCAGGCAAAGGGTGTTTCCTGCGATGTGCCGCCCAGCATGTGCCGCGCGGCGGGGTTGATCACATCGACCCTGCCCGTCTCGTCCAGGCCGATGATCCCGTTCATCGTGGTGTCGAGCACCAGGCGCAGCTGTTCGGAGGTGGCGGTGAGATCGCGCTCGACATCTTCGAAGTGGTCGCGGGTGGTGTTGATCGCCGTCGCGATTGCGTCCAGATCGTCCGCTCTGCCGCCGGTCCGACGGTCCAGCACCAGGGCGTGGCTCTGGGTCAGCCAGTCGGACCCGGAGACGTATCTGGCGATCTGTCGCAGGTGGCGGCTGACCAAGCGGCCGAAGATGGCCAGAATCGCGATGGAGGCGATGCCCGTCTTGGCCAGGTTCGACAGAAAGAGCACCAGCACCTGGGCATAGAGGTCCGACCAGATCCGCGCCCGGCTGAGGCCGACCTCCAGTGTGCCGACGGGGCTGACGCCGCGCAGCGGATCGCTGTGCAGCAGCGCGATGGTATCCATTTGCAGCTGCTCGCCGTCCTCCTTCGGGCCCCGGGTCCAGCTGGTCCCGGCATCGGTTGTCAGGCTGAGCGCGCCGATATCGGCGCCCGAGAAGATGCCGTCCATGATCTGCCCGACCTGTTGGCTGTCGAAGGACCACAGCGCGGAGCTGAGGCTCTGCCCGAAGCCCTGCTCGATCTGCGCCGTCACCTCATGCAGCGCCTCGTCCTGTCGCACGAAGGTCAGGTAAAGCTGCACCGAGGTCGCCAGCAGAGACAGCACCGCATTGATCGCGAGGACCAGAACCAGCAGCTTGAGCGCCAGCGGGTTGTTCCAACGCGAGGGCACGCCGCTCAGTCCACGGCGTGTTTCTGAAGCAGCGCGGCGAGCGAGCCGTCGGCGCGCATCTCGGCGAGGGCCGTATTGAAGGCGGCGACGATGCGGTCATGATCGGGCCGCCGCTTGGACACCGCCATGTGGATCTTCTGATCGGCCAGCGACGGCTCGAGGAATTCGATCTGATCCAGCAGCCCGGGGTCTTCCATCAGGACCGAGTGGGTCACCACATGGGTGCTGTCGAGCGTCAGGTCGACCCTACCGGCGGCGACCATCTGCACCCCCTGAAGCGTGGTGGTGACCTCGAACTTGTTGAGAAACTCCGCGGTGTCGAAGGCGGGTTCATAGAGAAAGCCGGTCCCCACCGCGATCACATAGGGTGTGAGCGATTGCAGACCGTCATAGCGCACCGAGGAGCCTGTCTTGCGCACGAATTTGACCTGGGTCTCGAAGAACGGCTCCGAGTAGTCCAGCGCCTGCTGCATCTCCGCATCGAGGAACAGGCTGGTGACCACGTCATAGTCGCCGGAGCGGGCCCCGCTCACCACACGCGACCAGGGCAGGATCGCGGTCTCCACCTCGAAGCCAGCGCGGGTCAGCACCGCTTGGGTCACGTCGATGGAGATGCCCTTGCCGGGCAGGGCTGCACCGGAGAAGGGGGGCCATTCATCGGCGACCACGATCAGCTTGTCCTGAGCAGGCGCGGGTGCCGCACTCAGCATCACCCAGGTGGCGGCGATCCCGATCAGACGGTTGACGAACGACCCCATCTTTTCCTCCGCGATGCCGCAAGACCCCGCCCGTCTTGTGCACGCATATGTCGAATTTTACAAGCAGGGGTAGAGCAAAGCCGCGCATCTGTTGCCATCGTGCAGGGGTTGCGGCCCGCCCCGGCGCCGCCTGTGGTGCCACTGCCCCCGCTGGGCCGGCCCTTTTCGAGACGTCGGGGACAGGCCTCATGCATCCGCGCAAGACCTGCTTGCAGCGCTTTGGGTTCCCGCCGGGGCGGGTGCGCGATATCTCATGCCCATGACGCGTACGGTGTGCGTGATCGGTGGAGGCGATGCTGGCAGCTTTGCCCCGACCGGTTCGACCTCCGGCGCGGTGAGTGAACAAGGTTGTTTGGTTGCCATGGTGCGGCACATGTCGTGACACAGCGAGATGGCGCCCGGGCGGGTCGGCCCCCTGGTGGGTCGTCTTGCCCGGGCCTCCAGCGGCGATGACGGGCGGGGCCATCTGGCACGCGCCAGGCCATGCCGCGCGCGGCGACTCGCCACGGGTCGCAAGGGACGGGAGAACAGGATCGGACTCAAAAGTATCAACCCACCCGTGCACCCCTACAACCTATCGTATCAGATTCCGCGTCCTATCGCAGAATTTCCTTTAAAAAAGGCCGTTTGACGGCCTGCTGATGTCAACCAACCCTTTCCAGTCCCAGTCGAAGTTGTTACGTTTTGCCCCTGTAACAGGGGAGCAGCGTGCGGTTGGGGCTGAATGGCGAATAAAAGGATAGAGCGCGTGCAAACCGGTGTTCGCATCGAAAAGCGCATCTTAAAAGTTCTCAAGGCGGTCGCCGCGCAGCATGAAATGTCGCTGGGAGATTTGCTGGAAGGCATTCTGCTCCACAGCTTCGAAGGCAAGTCCCCTTTCGATGACGATACGCTCAGCTTTATCGAGCAGATGCGTAGCGCCTACGGCCTCGAACTGACCTCTGCGGACAGCGTGCCGGCCGGCGAAGACTGATCTGCCGGGCGGGCGCCCGGACCTTCTCGTGAGCATTGGAAAGGCCCGGACCGCCGGCGCAGGGCGATGCCTGTGATTGCATCACCCAAGCACGGGCGCCCCGACGTCACCCGCGTCGCGTGCAGAAATTTCTAGGCAATCGTTAACAACCCGTTACAAATAAATTCTACCGATGAGCGAAGTGGGTGTGGTCGCTGGTCGCCTGATCAGGTCAGGGCACGCCCGCCGTCTTTGTTTCAAGAATGGATCCTGCTATGCGCCGTCAGATTTACGCGAACACCTTCAATGATTTTCTGGGTTTGGGACTGGCGGATACGCCTGCGGCTGGACAGCTCGATGCGATGCTGTGGTCGGTCGAGGGGTTCAACTCCGAGGCGGACCTGGCGCGGGGAGAAACAGACGGTGGCGTATCGACGGGCGGGCTCTATGCGCTGAACCGCGGCGCTGGAGACAATGCGCTCTACCTGCAGCCGGGGGGCAGCGATTTCACCCCGGGCAGCCTGACGCTCGCGCTCGAGAGCGGACCCACCGATCTTACGGATGTGGTGGTCAGCTTCGAGCGGCTCGTCACCAACGACCAGCCGCGCAGCAACGCCTTCGATCTGTCGTTCTCGCTGGACGGTGTGACCTTCCAGCCGCTTGACACCTTCGCCAGCGCGGCGGCAGCGGATGCCAATGGCGTGGTCTCCTCCACCGTGGCGGTGCCGCTGCCGGACCTTCCCGCCAATACCACCTTCTATCTGCGCTGGGACGGGGATGATGTGGAGGGCAGCGGGGCCCGCGACGAGTTCGGCATCGACAATCTGCTTGTGGACGGGCTCGAGGCGACCGATGGCGAAGGCGGCGTTTTCACGCTGGAACTGCTGCATATCGCCGATCAGGAAGCCTCCTCCGGCGCGGTGGTCGACGCGCCCAACCTCTCCGCCGTGCTGAACGCGCTCCGCGCGCAGGATCTGGGCGATGATGGCGAGCCGGACAACACGCTGACGCTCTCGTCGGGTGACGCGATCATCCCCGGTGTGTTCTTCGATGCCTCCGAGGCCATTTTCGGCTCCGCCGGCATCGCGGATATCCAGATCCAGAACGAGCTGGGCATTCAGGCCATCGCCTTGGGCAACCACGAATTTGATTTCGGTACCGAAGCGCTGGCCGGTCTCATTTCGGGCGAGGCGCCCGGCGATGTCTTCAGCACCGATTTCGGCGGCACGGAGTTCGCCTATCTCTCCGCCAATCTCGAGTTCTCCACCGATACGAACCTTGCGCCCCTCGAAGTGGCGGGGGGTGGATCCGCGCTCGGCAATACCGTGACCTCCTCGGTGGTGCTGGAGACGGGCGGCGAGAAGATCGGCGTGGTGGGGGCGACGACCCCGACGCTCGGGCGCATCTCGAACCCCGGCGATCTGGGTATCCTGCCGGGAGATTTCGATGACACGCCAACGCCGGAGCAGCTGGACGCGCTGGCCGCACAGATCCAGGCCGAAGTGGACGGTCTGCTGGCTGCCGATCCGAGCATGAACAAGGTGATCCTGCTGTCGCATATGCAGCGGCTGACCCTCGAACAGGAGCTCGCCGCGCGGCTGGAGCATGTGGACGTGATCGTCGCGGGCGGCTCCAACACCCGCCTCTTTGACGAGAATGACCGCCCGCGCGACGGCGACAGCGTGCAGGGTGACTATCCGATCTTCGTGCAGAACGCCGGCGGCACCCAGACCGCCGTGGTCAACACCGATGGCAGCTACAAATATGTGGGCCGTCTGGTCATCGACTTCGACGAAGACGGCAACATTATCCCCGGCTCCTATGACGCGGAGGTCTCCGGCGCCTATGCGACGGATGCCCAGGGCGTGGCAGACCTCGGCGCCGAAGCGCTGGTGGACCCGGAAATCCAGGCCATTGCGGACGCCATCGAAGCGCAGATCATCGCCACGGAATCGAACGTCTTCGGCAGCTCTGAGGTGTTCCTGAATGGCAACCGCTCCGGCGCCGAAGGGGACCCGGACGGGGTACGCACCCAGGAAACCAACCTCGGCAATCTGACCGCCGATGCCAACCTTGCCGCGGCCAAGGAGGCCGATGATACGGTCGTGGTGTCGATCAAGAACGGTGGCGGCATCCGCGCCTCCATCGGCGAAACCGTGGTGCTGCCGGGCGATACGACCGCCACGCGCCTGCCCAACGGCGAGATTGTCGACAGCGACGGGAATATCGTGAAACCAGAAGGCGGCATCAGCCAGAACGACATCCAGACCACGCTGGCCTTCAACAACGGGCTGACCCTGCTGACGTTGACCAAGGCGGAACTGGTCGCGGTGCTGGAGCATGGCGTCGGCGGACTGCCGGATGTGGCGGGCCGCTTCCCTCAGGTGTCGGGCGTCGAATTCTCCTTCGACCCGGACCTTGAAGCGGGCAGCCGCATCGTGAACGCGGAAATCGTCGATGCGGACGGCACCCAGATTGCCGAGCTGGTCCGCGACGGCGCGATCGTCGGCGACGAGAGCCAGGAATTCCGCATCGTGACGCTGAACTTCCTCGCCGGGGGCGGGGACGGCTTTCCCTTCCCGCAGGGCGAGAGCGCCAACCGGGTCGATCTGGCGCAGGACGGGGCGCCGCGGACGGGGGACGCCACTTTCGCCGATGACGGCTCCGAACAGGATGCGCTGGCCGAATACCTCGACGATCTCGACGCGCCGTTCGACGAGGCCGACAGCGACCCCAGTGGCGACACCCGCATCCAGAACCTGAACTTCCGCGAGGACACCGTCTTCGACGAGGGTGGCAGTGACGACAGCGTGGTGATCAACGAAGTGCTCTCCAGCACCACGGGCACGGATTCCGAATATGTGGAGCTCTTCGGCACGCCCGGTGCCGCGCTCGACGGGCTCAGCCTGATCGTTGTGGACAGCAACACCGGCGCCTCCAAGGGCACCATCACCTATCGTCTCGATTTCGCGCCCGGCACGGTGCTCGGCGACAACGGGTTCCTGCTCCTCGCCAACCAGATCGCCGAGGCGACCTATGGCGTCGAGGCCAATATCTCTCTGCCCACCGATGCGTTCCAGAACAGCTCGTCGACCTTCGCGTTGGTCGAAACCGCGAGCCTCTCTGGTGACAGCGTCACCGGCAGCGAGGTGGTGATCGATTCCGTGGCCACCGTGAATGAGGATGGCGACACATCTGTTCTGGGCGCGCCGGTCGTGGGACCGGACGGCAACTTCCTGCCCGCGGGCGTCGGCCGCATCGAGGACGGCGTCGACACCGATACGGCCGCTGATTTCGAGCTCCTCAGCTTCGGCAACAACCCGGAGGTCAACACGCCCACGGCGGGGACCGGCCTCGGCGGCGGTGGCGGGGGCGGTGGCAACATCGACGATGCGCCCACGCTGATCAGCGAGATCCAGGGCAGCGGTGCGGCCAGCGGCCTGGTGGGGCAGACCGTGGTCGTCGAGGCGATCGTGACCGGTGATTTCCAGAACGGCGATGATGACAGCTTCCGCGATCTTGGCGGCTTCTTCCTGATGGAGGAAAGCTCTGACCAGGACGCCGATGCCCTGACCTCCGAAGGTATCTTCGCCTTTGAGGGCGGGGGCGGTCTGCTCACGGATGTGAACGACGGCGACAAGGTCCGCGTGCTCGGCACCGTGATCGAACGCTTCGGCAAGACCACGATCCAAGTGCAGGAGATCCGGGTGGAAGAGCCCGGCGCGGTGGATCCGCTGTCGCTGGCGCAGTCGATCACGCTGCCCGATCTCGAGGATCGCGAGGCGTTCGAGAGCATGCTGGTCACCATCGACGAGGCGCTGACCTTCACCGAGAGCTTCGACTATGAGGATTTCGGGCGCGCCACGCTCTCGTCGGATGGCCCGGTCTACCAGTACAGCCAGCTCAACACGCCGGATGCGGCGGGCAACGCCGCCTATCAGGAGGAGGTCGCCAACCGCCTCATCGCCATCGACGATGGCACCAACAGCGCGCGAGGCGATTTCGACCCGATCACGCTGCCCGATGGCTCGCTGGTCGAAGGGCCCGTGGAGGGCGTGCGCATGGGGCAGTCGGTCGACGGGCTGACCGCGATCATGGATTTCGACTTCGGCGAATTCCGCCTGCGCCTGCCTGAAGGTGTCGCCTTCGAGCTGGACGCAGAGACCAACCCCGTGCCCGCCGAACCCGAAGATGTGGGCAGCGACTACAAGGTCGGCTCGCTCAACGTGCTGAACTATTTCACCACGCTTGAGGGCACCATCGACAATGGCGAGAACCCGCGCGGGGCCGAAAACCCCGAGGAGCTGGCGCGCCAGACCGAGAAGTTGGTGCAGACCATTCTCGGCATGGAGAGCGACGTGATCGGCCTCATCGAGATCGAGAACGACTTTGCCGGCGATGAGTTTGCGATCAAGACGCTGGTAGGTGAGATCAACGCCACGCTGGGCTCCGAGGTCTGGTCCTTCGTCGATCCGGGCACCGAGTTCGTGGGCGATGACGCCATTGCCGTCGCCTTCATCTACGACACCACCACCACCAAGCTGGTGGGCGATGCGGCGATCCTGGATACGGACGCCTTCCTCGACCCGCTGGGCGCGGGGCAGGGGGGCGATGCCTTCAACCGGGCAGCACTTGCACAAAGCTTCGAGCAGATCGACACCGGTGGCGTCTTCACCGCCTCCGTGAACCACTTCAAATCCAAGGGCTCGCCCACGGGCGCGGTCGAGGATCAGGACCAGGGCGATGGCGCCGGGCGCAACAACGCCACCCGCGAGCTGGCCGCGCAGGAGCTGGCGGAGTGGCTCGAGACCAACCCGACGGGCGTTGACGACGAGGACGTGATGATCCTCGGGGATCTCAACGCCTATGCCCGCGAGACCCCGATCCAGGTGCTGGAGGCCGCAGGTTACACCGATCTGGCACGGACCTTCGAGGGCGATGACGTCTACTCCTACCGGTTTAGCGGCCAGATCGGCACGCTGGACTATGCGCTCGCAAACGAGGGGCTGCTGGGGCAGGTGACGGGGGCAACCACCTGGAACGTGAACGCCGATACGCCGGTCTTCTTCGACTACAACCTCGACGACACGTTCACCGGTCCGAACACCCTGCGCCCGACGGATCAGGGCCTGTTCGACGGCAGCACCCCGCTGCGCGGCTCCGATCACGACCCGGTCATCGTCGGCCTGGATCTGGAGCGGGACACTGACTTGCTGATCGCGGGCACCTCGGGGAACGACCGCCTCAACGGCACCGATGCGGCGGAACAGATCGTCTCTGGCGGGGGCCGCATCGACGTGGTGACAGGCGGCGGTGGCGCCGACACCTTCGTCTTCACCGATCTCGAGGGCGCGCGCGATGGCCTGCGCATCCTCGACTTCGAAGCCGGGGTCGATACGCTCGATCTGGATGGCGCGATCATCGCCGCCACCCGCACCCTCGGGCGCGACAACCTGCTGCTGCAACTGGAGGAGGATCGCGACAGCATCTTCCTGCGCGGTATCGACGATCTCGACGACATCACGATCATCAACGAAGGGATCTTCGAGATCGCCTAAGTCTCTCGGTGCGGCGGTTGTCGCCGCGCCCTCTATCTTTGAAGGATTTTACCCATGAAACACTTGAGTGCCTTTATAGCCAGCCTGTTGCTGCTGGCCCCGATCTCGGCACAGGCCGCGTCTGTTCTGGTCTACGAAGCAACCGGCGAAGCCATCGTGGACGTCACCGACGGGACGCGCTTTGCGGGTGCGTTTTTCGACTTGGGCCTTGATGACATCGATGTGGCCGCCGAAGCAGACACCACCGGCGCCACGGTCGATGCCGGGCTCTTCGTGTCGTCCTTTCTGAGCGCCACCGGCGTGCTGCTCGAAAGCACGACGGTTGTCAGCAGCGACCTGACCCTCAATGATCCCGACAACGGGCTGGCGACCGAAGATTTCTTCACCGTGGTCTTCGGGGATCTGTCGGGGGACGACGCGGGTCTCTTCGGCGATACCGCAACGGTCGTCTTTTCCTTCTTCGAGGAAACAGCTGCGGGCGATCTCTATTCGCCTGTCACCGCCCGGGTTTACTCCGACCTGACGCCCGTCCCGGCGCCTGCGGCGCTGCCCTTGCTCATGGTCGGCCTGGGCGGTCTGGTGGCATTGCGCCGCCGCGCCAAGCGGTAGGGCGGTCTGCGCACCGGCTCGACAGGCGGCCTTTGCGGTCGCCTTCGGCTCTTCCTCGGCCCGCAACCCGCGCAACCCCAGCGCAAAAGACAGGTGGGTGCCGCGGTGCAAGAGCTCGCGAATGAGGTCGAAGCCCGAGGCACGGAAGCGATAGACCGACATCGCCGCAAACGCTGCGATGATCATGATCCAAAGCGGACGCCCCGTGCTGCGAAAGGTGGGTCCCGGGTCGTCCTTGCGCGCGATCTCGCGCCCGTCGCCCGGCGGCAGCGTCTCTTCTCGGTCTGATGTCATTGACCCCATCCGGCACGGCATGAGAGACGCTCGGGCATGCGGGGCGCCCGGGCAATGCGCCTTGCTGCGGCTTTCGTCAGCAGACCGGCGCCCCCATAAAACCACGCGGTCCCGGTGCGCCGCGACACCTCCACGCCATTCAGCGCCGGGCCAGACGCGCCTGTCTTTCCCTTGGCGCGATCCTCCGGGGAGGCGGCACAGGACCCGCCTGTGTGTGATGCACGTCATAGGCGAGATGCGGGAATCATGCTAAACACGGCTCATTGGTTAAGGTTTTTTGGACTGACGGGATGGGGCGGCATTTAGTACTCACGGTTCACGGCATCGGCGAACAGAAACCTGGCGAGACGGTCGACGCGGTGGTGGGCGCCGCCACAACGCGCTTTCCCGGGATCGACCGCGTGCCGGTCACGGTCGAACGCGATCTGATCCAGCTGGCCGAGGAAGAGTTCGACGGAACCTCGCGCAACGCGAAGCTTTTCCCGATGCACCTGCGCCGGGTGCGCCCGGTCGACGGGGACGATGAAACGCTCTTCGCCGAGGTCTACTGGGCGGATCGCTCTCCGGCGCCGGTGGGCCCGTTCCGCACGATTTTCGATCTGCTGAGAGTGGTCCTGGGCCTCGGCTATCTGGCCATGGACAACGTGGAGAACAATCGCGGCTGGTTCCCGACCGGTGTGGTGCATCTCTTCACCTGGGTCTTCTATGGGCTTGTGGCGCCCCTGAACGCGATGCTGGCACTGGGGGCGGGGCTTCTGCTGGTGGACGTGACCGCGCTGAACATCGTTGCCAGCGACGTACCTGCGGCCCGGCGCGACTGGACCGACATCCCGCTCATATGGGTGTTTCTTCTGCATGGGCTGCTCACGCTCGGGGTCGGTGTGGTGACCGCCGCCCGGGCCAACACCTACCTCGTGCGCATCTTCGGACGCGGCATGACCGTGCTGGGTGTGGTGATGCTGTTTCTCTGGGAATACGGCATCTTCGGCGGTGACTTCTGCGATCATGTCACCTGCGAGACCGCGGCAAAGGGCCAGTTCGCCAATCTGGATGCCTTCGTCACCTATAGCGTTGCGACACTGGGTGTGTCCTGGGCCGCCGTGGTCGTGCTGGCGCTGACCAGCTACCTCACCCTGATCTTCCAGAGCGCGGCCGCGCCGCCCGAGACGCCGGTGGGACACCGCAACATCTATCCCAGTATCTGCACCGCGATGATCCTGTTCTGGATGGTGATTTCCAGCGCGATCTGGATGGGGTTTGTGGAACTGGTCGAGACCACGGCCCCAAAGACGGAGGAGAGCGCATCGTCGCAGAGCAGCCCCACCCCGGAAGAGACCGGGAACAAGGGCCTCGAACTTCTCAACACGTATTTTGCCGATCCGATGAACCAGGCCATGGGCACGCTGTCGATCACCTTTGTTGGACTGATCCTGCTGGTCCTCGTGGCGGTGCTGATCGTGGCTGTGCGGGTCTTCAACAAGCAACTGCTCTACAAGCAGGGCGAACTTGGCTCCCGCATCATTCTGAACATCGCGCTGCAGTGGGCTTTCTTCATCGCGCTCTCGCTGATTGCGGTGTTTATCGTCTATGACACGCACCACGGGACCAGCATGTCAGAGGAGGATGCGCGATGCGTGCTGGCCGAGGCCACCGGCTCTTTCGATCAGGCCGTGATCTGCCTGCAGGAGGTGGTCAGCCCAATCGCCACGGCGGCGATGCTGGGGCTCTTTGTTTTGATCTACAACTTTTCCAGCGTTGTTGCGGGTGGGTTGGGCGTGGTCCGCGATATCGTGACCTACGCGGTCGTCAGGAACTGCAAGTGGCTCAGCTCCGTCGAGGAGCGGCGCCCCAATTTCCATGAGCGCAACGCCATCGACGCCCGGTTCCGCCGGGTGCTCTACTATGGTGCCGAAGCGCTGAAACCTGACCGGATCACGGTGATCTCGCACTCGCAGGGCACCGTGATCACCACCCAGATGCTGCAGAACACATGGGTCAAACGGAAGATCGCCAAGCTTGCCGAGGTCCGGCCGAGCGGACAGGCGCCCGACGTTCTGCTGGTGACCATGGGCTCGCCCGTCACCCATATTTATCGTCGGTATTTCCGGCATTTCTTTCAGGTGGCGCTGGCGGACATGCCTGAGCGCACCATCTGGCACAACATCCATCGCAGCGACGATTTCGTCGGCACCACCATCGACGGTGTTGACGGGCTGGCCGGCAACTGGGCGGTGCCTGCCGGCGGGCACACGGGCTATTTCACCGATTTCCACGTCTGGGACCGGCTGTGGAACAAGGTGGGCTTTCGGCTGTTCTGAACAGATCCGTTTGAGCAGGCCCCGGGGGAAGTGCGCTTGCCCCCATCGAGGGCGCGCGCGCACTGTCCGGCTTGTCAGCCGGACGGGGCGGTCGTGCGATCTGTCAGGATAGGCGCCGGGCCTGTCCGCTAGACGGTGCCGCCGAGGCTGCCTTCGAGCTTCACCATCTCCTGGCCACCGGCCATCATGTCCTGCAGCTCTTCCGGCGTGATCTCGCCGCGCACCGCGGTCCCAAGCGTCTGGCCGCGGTTCAGCACAGTAAACCGGTCGCCCACCGCCATCGCATGGCGCACGTTGTGGGTGATGAACACGACGGCGATGCCCTGTTTGCGCACGGTGTCGATGGTCGCCAGCACATTCGCCGTCTGCCGCACGCCCAAGGCCGAGGTCGGCTCGTCCAGGATCAGCACCTTGGCCCCGAAATGCACCGCGCGCGCAATCGCCACCGTCTGGCGTTCGCCGCCCGAGAGCGTGCCCACCGCCTGATCGGGTCCGCGCAGGTTGATGCCCATCTTGCGCATCTCCTCCATGGTCACGCGGTTGGCGTAGTCATGATCGAAGAAGCTGATCCCGGCAATTTTCTTCATCGGCTCGTTGCCCATGAAGAAATTCCGGCTGACCGACATCAGCGGGATCATCGACAGATGCTGATGCACCGTGGCAATTCCCGCCGCCATCGCATCGCGCGGGTCGGCGAAGTCGAGCGGCTGGCCCTCGAAGATGATCTCGCCGCTGGTGGGTTTATGCACGCCGGACATGGTCTTGATGAACGTCGACTTCCCCGCGCCGTTGTCGCCCAGCAGGCAGTGGCACTCGCCCGGGAACACATCGACCGAGACGCCCGCCAGCGCGATGACAGAGCCGAAGTGCTTCTGAATGTCCTTCATCTGGATGATCGGATCGGCCATCAGCGTTCTCCCGTGATGATGCGGCGGATGTAGGTGTTCAGGATCACGGCAAAGAGCAGGATGACCCCCAGGAACACCCGAAAGAGGCTTGATTCAACGCCCGCGAAGAACAGCCCCTGTTGCACGACGCCGAAGATCAACGCGCCCAATGCCGCGCCGATCACCGAGCCGTACCCACCCGTGAGCAGCGCGCCACCGATGACCACCGCGATGATCGCCTCGAACTCCTTCAGCAGCCCCCGGTCGGCCCCTGCGGAGCCGAACTCCATGACCTGACAGACCGCAAAGACCGTGGCGCAGAAGGCGGTGAACATGAACATCAGGACCTTGACCTTGTTCACGGGCACGCCCGAGTTGCGCGCGGCCTCGGCGTCGCCGCCTGCTGCGAAGATCCAATTGCCGAATCGTGTGCGGGTCAGCAGGATGTGCCCGAATATGATCAGAGCAATGGCCCAGACGATCAGCATCGGGATGCCGTCGACCACCGGTTCACCCGCCCGCGTGCCACGCTCAAAGACCCCGATCACGCCCATATCGCCGAGCCACTGAAAGATAGGCTGGCCGATCTTGCCGCCGAAGATAGGCGCAAGCCAGTCGCCCTCGGCCGCATCGCGAATACCGCCGATGATGGTTTTGCGCTCAATGGTTTGGGGGATGTAGATGGTGAAGCCGCGCAGGATGAACAGGAATGCCAGTGTGACGATGAAGCTCGGCAGGCCTGTGCGCACCACGATCCACCCGTTGAGCGCGCCCAAAGCGCAGCAAATCACGAAGGTGATGAGGATCGCGATCCACATTGGCCAGGCCAGGACCACGCCGAAAACAGCGATCATCATGCCCGCAAAGCCGATCATCGAGCCTACCGAGAGGTCGAACTCCCCGGCGATCATCAAAAGGCACGCCCCCACCGCGATGATCATGAATTGCGCCGAGACAATCGACCAGTTCATGACGCCCTGGCTGTTGAACATACCTGAATCGAAGGCAAAGAGCGCAAACAGCGTGAAGACCGCGACGGTCCCCACCATGCCGCCCAACTCCGGCCGGATCAGCGCGCGCCGCAGCGGCGATATCTCTTTTATGCGCTCGTCAGTGGTGTCTGCCATGGCCTCATCCCCCGGTGCATGCAGAAAGTGAGAAAAAGGGCGGCTATCGTCTCGCGAAAGCCGCCCCAAATTGTCAGAAGATCAGCGGAACTCGCCCGCGAACTCTTCCACCTTGGCCAGCGCGTCCTTTGTCACGAACCCGGGGCCGGAGTTGATGTTGTTGCCCGGCAGCACGCCATAGCGGTCCCAGTTCGCCAGGATCACAACCGGCATATAAGCCTGCAGGAAGGGCTGCTGGTCGATGCCCCAGTTGATGGTGCCGTCCTTGATGCCCTTCACGATCTCCTCGCCCAGATCAAAGGTGCCGAAGTGGATGTCCCCGGCCATGCCGTTTTCCTGCAGCGCCGCGATGGTCGGATCCGCCGAGACCGGGCCTAGCGTCAGGATGCCATCCACATCCGGGTTGGCCGAAAGATAGGCCAGCACCTTGTTCTTGATCTCGGACGGGTCGGTGCCGCTGTCCATCATGGAATCGCCCAGATCAATGCCCAGACCATCGGCATAGCCGCGGCAGCGCTCGCCCACGGTGGGCTGCTGGATCGCGTGGTTCACGCAGAGGAAGTTGGTCACGCCCTCATCCTTGGCGCGCAGCCCGGCTGCGTAGCCGGCGTCATACTCGGGCTGACCCACATACATCAGCGCGCCGATCTCCCGCGCCTGCTCGGGCGTGCCGGTGTTCATGATGATCACGTCGATACCCTGATCAACTGCGGCCGAAATCGGCCCCTTCAGCACGTCGAAATCCGCCAGCGTGGTGATGATCCCGTCGGGGCCCGAGGCTGTCGCCTGCTCGATGATCCGCGCCATATCGGCGATGTCACCCGTGGGCGGGTTGCGGTACTCGACCTCGGCGCCCACTTGCTCACCCGCCAGCGCGATGCCGTTCTTGATGGTGTTCCACCAGGTGTCACTGTCCGGCGCATGGCTGACGAGGATGTATTTCTCGCCTTCAGCCGCCGCCGTTTGTGCGACCGTAAAGGATGCGGCGGCCACCGCCGTGGCCAATGCCAGGTTCTTCATCAAAGATGTCATATGTTCCTCCCAAGGGTTCACCGTTCTCATGGCGCAAGAGTGACCTCTGTCACTTCTCCGAATCTGACTAAAGCACGAGGTTGGATTTTTTGCAACCGGTTGCAAAAGCGCGCGCGCTGTTTCATGCTGCAAGGACGTTGATCGTCAGCTAGAACAGAGCGGACCTAACCCCATCGGACCCAGAGCCATGCCCGTCACATTGAAAGAGGTTGCAGAGCGCGCGGGCGTGTCCCGCTCCGCCGTCTCGCGCACCTTCACCGATGGCGCCTCGGTCTCGGAGAAGATGCGCCGCAAGGTCGAGAAGGCCGCGCGTGATCTGGGCTACAGCCCCAATGCACTGGCCTCCTCTTTGACGACCGGACGGACCAAGCTGATCGGGCTGATTTCGAACAACTTCCACAACCCGATTTTCCTGCAGGTCTTCGATCTCTTCACCCGGGGCCTGCAGGATCGCGGCTTGCGTCCTTTGCTGGTGAACCTGACGGATGAGACCGACCCGCAGGCGTCCGTCGCCATGCTGCGGCAGTATTCCGTCGATGGCGCGGTGGTCGCCTCCTCGACACTGCCGCCCGGGTTCTCCAAGGCGTTCCGCGACGCAGGCGTGCCCGTGGTGCACAGCTTCGGGCGCTATTCCAGCGCGCCACAGGTGCATGTGGTGGGCATCGACAACGTGGAATGCGGGCGCATGGCGGCCCGCACGCTGGTCGCGCGCGGCTACCGCAAGATCGCCTTCCTCGGCGGGCCCGAAAGCGCGACGTCCACGCAAGACCGCTACTCCGGGTTCTTCTCCGAACTCGGCGCCCACCGGGACGTGACCACGAGCTACAGCTTCGCCGACGCCTACTCCTTCGACGCCGGCCGCCGCGAAATGCTGCGCCTTCTGAAATCCGACCCGGCGGAGGCCTATTTCTGCGGCGACGACGTGCTCTCCATCGGTGTGCTTTCCGCCATCGCTGACAGCGGGCTGCGCGTGCCTGAGGACATCGGGATCATCGGCCTCAACGACATGGAAATGGCCCGCTGGGAGAACATCAACCTCACGACAATCCACCAACCGATCCGCCAGATCGTCACGTCGTCCATTGAGCTGATGGTCGCTATGCTGGACGAACCCGACCGCTACCCCGAGGCGCGCATCTTCCCGTGTTCCATTGTCGAGCGTGGGACGCTCAGGCCGTTGAAGTAACTGATATCCGTATGTCGGTTCTGAGCCCAAAGTTACTGATGCTGCGGAGACTTTAAACGACCGCTAAAGGAAAACCAGCCCGCGCACTATTCTGCCCCGCCGGTCAAATCCTGGGCAAGCATCATTGCATTGCCGTCGGGATCATAGAAAGTTGCCGTCTTGACCATGCCTTCAACGACATCGGTTTCGCCGTCAAATTCAACTTTGGCCTGTTCCATTTTTTGCCGCGCCGCGTCCAGATCAGCGACACCGAAGACAGGAACACAGTTTCCAGGCGCAGGTTCCGTATGTTCGCCCAAACCGATTGTTACGCCGGTCGTTTTGGTCTGAAGCTCTGACCACCCTGCCTCATCCGCGTGGTAGATCGTTTCAAACCCAAGCATGCTGCCGTACCACTCGGCACTTGCATGGCGGTCTTTGACTGACAGCGCGATGGTGATGGTTTCTTCAAGTGAAATGAGCGACATGGTCTTCCTTTTATCTTGTAAATATATTAACTATACTTTATGGACATTGAAGTCTTTGTCAACACCACCTCAAGGGCTTGGGCCATTCCTATTCTGGCGAGCCTGCATGCAGGCATTGCCGGAAGACAAGCGCCGCTACTTGCTGCCACCGGAGCGAGCAGAACTGCTTTTGCGCAAAGCATGGATCACCTCATCTCGATCAGCTTGCTGGAACGAAACCCCGGCTATGGCCATCCGCTGCGTCCAGAGTTTCGACTGACAGAGCTTGGTATTTCTGCTGCGGCGCTTGCCAACAGAATTCAAAGCGTCGCTGCTGAAGGAGATCAGGACTTGCTCCGGCGCTCATGGACCTTGCCGGTTCTGACTGCAATCCATCGGCCAAGCCACTTCAATGATATCAAACGAAACTTGCGAACGATTACGGATCGCGCCTTGTCGCAGTCATTGAAAACGATGGAGATCAGAAGCTGGGTTCACCGCCATGTTGACGAAGCCGCCCGCCCGCCACGATCCATATATCGTGCTGTGAACACCGGTGGTTTGATAAGCAGTGTTGCGGCCAGTGAAATCAGCTTTCCCGGATAAGCGGCCTTTCTTTAGGAAAAAGACGAACGGCAACAAAGTCCGCAGAGCCGCAAGGTGGATCGAGAAAATCAGCGCAACATTGGCGGGCGGGCGTCCATCCAGGCGCCCTCCGCCTTGGCCGACTCCACCGCCGCATAGACCGCCGCCATAGACCGCAGACCGTCAGTCGCGGAGGGCAGGGCGTCGCGCACCTCTCCCCGGATCGCCGCAGCCAGATCGACGTAGATGTTCGCGACCGCCAGCGGGAAGCCTTCGGGGTGGGCAATCGCCACGCGGCTCAGTCGCCCGGCCTCATCCGACAGCCCAGCCTCACCCTTCTCCATGATCTGCGTGCGCCCGCCGACGGGCGTATAGAACACCTGATTGGGCTGCTCCGAGGCCCACCGCATCCCGCCCGTCTCGCCGAAAACCTGGATGTCGAACCCATGCTGCCGTCCGATCGCCACCGACGATGTCCAGAGCCGCCCGACCGTTCCGCCCTCCATGCGGAAGTTCACCATCGCATCGTCCTCCAGCGTACGTGACGGTATGGTTGACGCGAAATCGGCAGACAGGCTGCGCACCTCATCCCCGGCAATGAAACTCGCCATATGCAGCGCATGAATGCCGCAGTCCGCAAACTGCCCCGACACGCCCGCCATCGCCGGATCATAGCGCCAGCGGACGCGCGGATTGTCGGCGTCGCCCGCATCGCCGTGGTGCCCGTGGCTGAAGTTGGCGACCACGAGGCGCACCTTGCCGATCTGCCCGGTCTTCACCATCTGCCGCATTTCGCGCACCATCGGGTAGGCGGAATAGCAGTAGTTCACCGCGCAGATCTTGCCCGAGGCCTCGGCCACACGCACGATCTCCTCGCCTTCCTCGACGGTCATCGTCATCGGTTTCTCGCAGAGCACGTTGAAGCCTGCTTCGAGAAACGCCTTGGTGATCTCAAAATGCGTGGAGTTCGGCGTGGCCACGGTCACCAGATCGACGCGGTCTTCGCGCGCATGCTCCCCTTCTAGCATCTCCTGCCAATTCGCATAGGCCCGATCCGCCGCAACTCCTAGCGCTTCCGCATAGGCCCGGCCCTTCTCCGCATCCACGTCGAGCGCCCCCGCCGCCAGCACAAAGTTCCCATCCGCCTGCGCCCCCAGCCGGTGCGCTGGCCCGATCTGGCTGCCTTCACCGCCGCCGATCATACCCCAGTTTAGCTTCATCATGATCCGGCCCCTCACTGAAAGCCAATGGATTCAAGGTATTCACGGTTGGCGCGCGCATCACCCAACGGGTCAGGATCGAGCAGCGGGTCGCAGTCCTGCTCCACCGTGCACCACCCCTCGAAGCCCGCATCGAGCAGCACCTGCCGCACCGCCGGAAAGTCCACGTCCCCTTGCCCGAGATTGCAGAAAATCCCCTGCCCACAGGCGTCATAAAACCCGGTGCGCTTGTCGATCACATCCGCCTTAACCGCCGGATCGGTATCCTTGAAATGCATGTAGGAAATGCGCCCGATGTGCCGCTGCATGAAGGCCACCGGATCGAACCCCGCGTAGGAGTGGTGCCCGGTGTCGAAGCAGATCTTCAGCAGGCTGTCATCGATCTCGTCCAGCAGCCGCTCCAGCTCCGGCTCGAAATCCATGAACCCCGCTGCATGGGCGTGGATGCCGACAGTGAGACCGTACTCTTCCGCCCCCATCTTTGCGATGGTTCCGATCCGGTCGCGGTAGGCGTTCCACTCCGCACTGTCCATCTGCTCCGCTTCCGCCGCACGGCCAGCCGTCGGCGCCCGGCGCGGCGAAATGGAATCGATCAGCACCAGATGCCGCGCCCCATGGGCAGTCAGCGCCTTGCAGGTGCGCACCGAGCCGTCCATCACATCCTCCCAGGCACCCGGGTCGTGGAAGGGGCGAAAGACCACGCCGCCGATCAGCGCCAGGTCGTGCTCGGCCAAGGCCTCACCCAGCTGCACAGGGTCCTCCGGCATGAAGCCGACCGGTCCCAGCTCGATGCCGGTGTAACCGGCCTCCGCGCAATCCTTCAGCACCGACTGCCATGTCGGGTTGCGCGCATCATCCGCGAATTCGACACCCCAGGAACAGGGCGCATTGCCAATCCGTATCGTCATGAGAGCCCTTTCTTGGGTCAGAAATCGGAAATCTCTTTCCAGGTTTTATCAGCAGACGACGCCATCGCCGCTGCGATCACGCGGTTCACCTCCATGCCGTCCTTGAAGGTGGGCCACACCGGCGCGCCGGTCTCGATGGCCTGCAGGAAGTCGCGCGCCTCGATGATGATCTGGTCCTGATAGCCGGTGCCGTGGCCCGGCCCCTGGCAGAAGGGTTCGTAATCGGGATGGGCCGGGCCCGTCAGGATCTTGGTGAAGCCGCGCGTCGCCTCCGGCCCCTCGGAACGGTAGAGCCAGAGCGCGTTCTGATCCTCCTGATCAAACCGGATCGCCCCCTTGGTGCCGGTGATCTCATAGGCATAGCCCATCTTGCGCCCCGTCGAAATGCGCGAGAAATACAGCTGCCCCATCGTCCCACGCGCAAAGCGGCACATCATCTGGCCGTGATCGTCGTTCGTGACCATGCCGCCGGGGCGGGTCTCGTGCACTGTTTCGACGTCCGCAATCAGCCGATCAATCTGGCCCAGCAAAGCCAGCGCCGCGTTGATCATATGCGGCGCCAGGTCGCCCATGGTGCCATTGGCCTCGCCTTGCGTCCGCCAGGACGCGGGCGTCTGCGGATCGGCCAGAAAGTCCTCCGTATGCTCGCCGCGAAACCAGGTCACCTCGCCAATTGCACCATCAGCGATGAGTGCCCGCGCATACTGGCTGGCGGGCGTGCGGATATAATTGAACCCCGTCATATTCGCGACAGCCGCGGCCTCCGCCGCTGCGACCATCGCGCGGCTGTCGTCCAGCGAGGCCCCAAGCGGCTTTTCACAGAACACTGGCTTGCCAAGGGCAAAACCAGCCTCGGCAATCGCGCGATGGGTCTCCTGCGGGCTGGCGATCACAATCGCCTCGACGCGCGGATCAGCCACCAAAACCTGCCAATCCTCGGTCGCGCGGGCGAACCCATAGGCCGCCCGATACCGCTCGGCGCTTTCGGGAGAGGTGGCGCAAATCATCTCCAGCCGGGGCCGCAGCGCGGTGTTGAACACCGCCCCCACAGCCGACATCGCCACCGCATGGGCCTTACCCATGTAACCGCCGCCGACAATGCCTATCCCGATCTCAGCCATCGGCGCGTCCTTTTTCCGAGACTCCGGTTGCAACCGGTTGCAAAATTTGTATCGTGAGACTCGACCCGGTTCAAGACGCGAATTGATCTGGCAGCAACAATCGCCTGAAGGACCCCTGTTTCGATGACGTCTCACACTCTGACCACCGCGCACGCCATCATCAAATGGCTGGACACTCAGTTCATCGAAATCGACGGCGTTGAGATGCGCGTCTGCGGTGGCGGATTCGGGATCTTTGGACATGGCAACGTGCCGTGCCTCGGTGAAGCACTCTATGGTGTGCAGGACACGCTGCCGCTCTATCGCGGGCAGAACGAGCAGAGCATGGGGTTTGCCGCAGCAGGCTATGCCAAGCAGTGGCTGCGCCAGCGGTTTATGTTCTGCACCGCCTCTGCGGGGCCGGGCACGTCGAACCTGGTGACCTCCGCAGCACTTGCCCACGCCAACCGCCTGCCCATGCTGCTCCTTTGCGGGGACGCCTATGTCACCCGCCTGCCGGACCCGGTCCTGCAGCAGATGGAGCATTTCCACGACCCCACCCTCGGCGTGAACGATGCCTTCCGCTCGGTCAGCCGCTATTGGGACCGGATCACGCACCCTGCGCAGATCATCCAGTCATTGCCGGCAGCACTCGCCACGATGCTCGACCCCGCCGACTGCGGCCCCGCCTTCATCGGGTTGCCGCAGGATGTGCAGGGCTGGGCTTATGACTACCCCGAGGAGTTTTTCGAAAAACGGGTGCACCGCATCCGTCGCCAGACGCCTGATGTGGCCGAAATCGCTGACGCAGCGGCGCTCCTGAAAACCGCCGAGCGCCCGATGATCATCGCCGGGGGTGGCGTTCAATACTCTCGCGCAGTCGCTGAGTTGACCGGGTTTGCTGAAGCGCATCAGATCCCCGTGGTCGAGACCATCGCGGGCCGCGCGAACCTCACCGATACCCACCCGCTCAACATCGGCCCCATCGGGGTGACCGGGTCAGACAGCGCCAATGCCATAGCCGAGGAGGCGGATGTGATCCTCGCGGTCGGCACGCGTCTGCAGGATTTCACCACCGGCTCCTGGACCGCCTTTGCCAAGGACGCGCGGTTCGTCTCGCTCAACGCGGGCCGTCATGACGCGGGCAAGCACCGCTCCCTGCCCATCGTCGGAGACGCCAAGCTTGGGCTCACGGCCCTCGGCGACGTCCTCAGCGGTTACCAAGCCCCCGCATCCTGGGTCGAAGCCGCCAAAGCCCATCGCGCCAAGTGGACTGCCTATGTGGCGGCCAACGTCTCCTACGGCGACAATCGTCCGAACTCTTATGCGCAGGCCATCGGCGTGGTGAACGCCCTTTGCGACCCGCGCGACCGGGTGGTCGCCGCCGCCGGAGGCCTGCCCGCCGAGGTCACCGCCAACTGGCGCACGCTGGATCCGGGCACCGTCGACGTCGAGTTCGGCTTCTCCTGCATGGGCTACGAGATCGCGGGCGCCTGGGGCGCGCGCATCGCCCAGTCCCAGCGCGAGCCCGAACGCGACACCATCGCCTTCTGCGGTGACGGCTCCTACCTGATGCTGAACTCCGACATTTACTCCTCGGTGCTCACGGGCAAGAAGCTGATCATCCTCGTGCTCGACAATGGCGGCTTTGCGGTGATCAACAAGCTGCAGAACAACACCGGCAACGAGAGCTTCAACAACCTGATCGCCGATTGCCCCACGGTCGCGGAGCCCTTCGCCGTGGACTTTGAGGCCCACGCCGCCTCCATGGGCGCCCACGCCGAAACCGTCGCAAACCCCGCAGAGCTCGCCGAAGCCTTCAAGCGCGCGCAAGCCGCCGACAAGACGAGCGTGATCGTCATGAAGGTCGACGCCTATGAGGGCTGGACGACGCAAGGCCACACCTGGTGGGAATGCGGCACGCCGCAGGTCTCCGCCTCCGAGACGGTGCGCGCGGCGCATGCCGAGTGGGAAAGCGCCCGCCCGCGTCAGAGGAAGGGCGTCTGATGCTGAAAGACGCGCTCAGCACCGGTAACTTCCTGGTGATTGGCCGGGTGGGCATGGATTTCTTCCCCGACCCGCCCGGCACCCGCACGCGCGAGGCCACAACCATGCATGTGGGCATGGGCGGCTCGGCGGCCAATACCGCCGCTGGTCTGGTCAAGCTGGGCTGCAAGGCCGCGCTGGTCACCGCCGTGTCGGATGATGCCGTGGGCTGGTACTGCGAGGGCCAGCTCGATCACTACGGTGTCGACCGCACCCATGTGAAGCGCGTACGCGGCGAATACCGTACCTCGCTCGCCGTCTACGAAACCCGCATCGAAGAGCACCAGTCCGTCATCTACCGCAACAATGCCGCCGACTTCCAAATGGATATCGCGGACGTCGAGGCTATCGACTTCACCGCCTACGGCGCCGTGCTCACCGCCGGCACAGTCTTCGCCGCCGAACCCTCCCGCGACGCAGCCTTCCGCGCTTTCGAGAAGGCGAAAGAGGCAGGCCTGCCGATCCTCTTTGACATCGACTACCGCCCCTACAGCTGGCCCTCGGCGGAAGAAGCTGCCGACGTGCTTACGCGCGCGGGCGATATGGCCGATGTGATCGTCGGCAATGATGAGGAGTTCGGCTTCATGGCCGGGCACATTGACAAGGGCCTCGCTAAGGCCCGCGCGCTGGCCGAGACGTCCGCCGAAATCGTCATCTACAAGATGGGTCCCGAGGGCGCGATCACCTTCGCAGAGGGTGCCGAGACCCGCACCGGCATCTACCCCGTGGAGGCGGTGAAGCCCACCGGCGCGGGCGACAGTTTCATGGCGGGTCTGCTTGCCAGCCTTGCGACAGGCCGCCCGCTGAAGGAGGCCGTTCTGCGGGGCTCCGCCTGTGCCTCCCATGTGGTGGCCCGCCCCGGCTGCGCCCCCGCCATGCCCGATACCGATCAACTCGCGGCGTTCCTCGCCGCGCACCCCGGCCCGACCGCGGCCTAGGAAGGAGACATCATGCACATCGCACCGCACGACAACCAGAACAAGGCAATCGTGGACGCGGAGGACCCCACCGTCCCGCTGAACTACTTCAACATCGTCAAGCTGACCGACGGCCAGAGCTTCGAGTATCAGGTGCCGGGCTACGAGACCTGCATCGTGCCCGCCACCGGCACTGTGGATGTGGAAGTGGAGGGTGTCCGTTTCGACAAACTCGGCAATCGCGTCGAGGATGTCTGGGACGGCGAGCCCGAGGGCGTCTATGTGCCCGTCGGCGCGAAAGTCCGCATGACCTGCACCTCGGACGCGACGGAGACCTTCATCGCCGGGGCCAAATACGACGAAGTGCTGGAGCCCTTCGACGTGCGCGTGCCCGAGCTCGACAAGGTGCAATACGGCTCCGACGACACCAAGACCCACCGCAAGATCAAGCACATCCTCGGCCAGAAGCAGCATGGCAAGGTGGGGCGCTTGCTGGTCTCGGAGCTTTTCACCGTGGGGCAGGGCGGCTGGTCGGGCTTTCCCGCGCATAAGCACGACACGGATAATCTGCCGCATGAGACACGGCACGACGAGACCTACAACTTCCGGTTCCGGCCCAACCATGGCTCCGGCGTGCAGATCCTGCAGCGCGAGGAGGGCAGGCCGGGGGATGCCTATCAGCTCATGGACGGCTCCACGATCTGCATCGACAAGGGCTACCACCCCTGCGCGGTGATGCCGGGCTACGAGATGTATTACTTCACTATTCTGGGCGGGCTGAGCCAGCGCAGTCTCGTGCAATATTTCCAGCCCACACACGCCTACCAGATCGAGACGATCCCTGGGATCAAGGACATGGTGGCGAAGTTCAAATAGAAAGCCCCGCCCGGTGGGCACCACCGGGCTGCGCCGACCCGCCCCCATGGGGCGGCGCATTTGCGCCACCCTGCGGGTCGTCACAGCCCTGATCGCAACCAAAGAAATCAAGGCTGTCATCCGCCATGCCCCTCGTCACCCTCTCCGACGTCCTGCAACCCGCACTCAAGGAAGGCCACGCGGTGGCGGGCCTTGTCACCCTTGGCTGGGAGGACATGCGCGCCTACGTCGCCGCCGCCGAAGCCGAAAACGTCCCCGTGATCCTGCAGGCCGGGCCCTCCTGCCGCGAACACACGCCCTTGCCGATCCTCGGCAAGATGTTCCGGCATCTCGCTGAAGGCTCCAGCGTGCCCGTCGTCGCGCACCTCGACCACGGCTATACGGCTGACGAGTGCCGCGAGGCTCTGGAGTCCGGCTTCACGTCTCTCATGTTCGACGGCTCCCGCCTGCCGCTGCAGCAGAACATCGACGAAACTGCCGCCATCGCCGAAATGGCTCACAGCGCGGGCGTCTCCTGCGAGGGCGAAATTGGCTTCGTCGGCTACGCCGAAGGTGCTGCGTCACAAGGCACCGACCCCGACGAGGCCGCGCAATTCGCCCGTGAGACCGGCGCCGATGCCATGGCCATCTCCGTCGGCAACGTGCACCTGCAGGAGAACAAGGACGGCGGGCTCGACGAGCCGCGCATCCGCGCCATCGAAGCGCTGACCGACACGCCACTGGTGATCCACGGCGGCTCTGGCGTGCCCATGGCACAGCGTCAGCACCTCGCGCGCACCTCGCAGATCTGCAAATACAACATCGGCACCGAGCTGCGCATGGCCTTCGGCACTGCCTTGCGCGCCGCCGTCAACAGCGACCCCAGCCGCTTCGACCGTGTGCAAATCCTCAAGGATACGCATGCCCCTCTGGTCGCCGCCACCCGCACCGTGCTGCAGGGCTTCAAGGGAGAAGATCAATGCTGAACATCGGGCTTCTGGGCTGCGGTCGCATCGGAGCGGTGCACGCGGGCTCCATTGACCGGCTGGACGGTGTGCGCGTTGCAGCCGTCGCCGATGCGGTGCCTGCCGCCGCCGAAGCGCTCGCGGCCAAGACCGGCGCGCAAGCCATGGGCAGCCAGGCCCTCATCGCCAGCGCGGATGTGGACGCCGTGGTCATCGGCACCCCCACCGACACGCATTACGACCTGATCCACGCGGCTGCGCAGGCAGGCAAGGCGATCTTCTGTGAAAAGCCCATCGACATGTCCGCCGACCGCATCCGCGACTGCATCGCGGCAGTCGAGGCCGCAGCCGTGCCCTTCATGACTGCCTTCAATCGCCGGTTCGACCCCAACTTCGCGCATCTGCAAGCGCGCCTCGCCGCAGGCGATATCGGGGAGGCGGAGATCGTCACGATCCTCTCCCGCGATCCCTCCCCACCGCCGGTGAGCTACATCCAAAGCTCCGGCGGCATCTTCCGCGACATGATGATCCATGATCTGGACATGGCGCGCTTCCTGCTGGGCGAGGAACCCACAACCGTTTTCGCTGTGGGCAGCGCGCTCGTCGACCCGGAGATCGGCCAGGCAGGCGACGCCGACACCGCCGCCGTGACCCTCACCACCGCCAGCGGCAAGATCTGCCAGATCAGCAACTCGCGCCGCGCCACCTATGGCTATGACCAGCGCATCGAGGTGCACGGCGCGAAGGGCATGCTGCGCGCCGCCAACGTGCCCGAGCACACGGTCGAGACCGCGACCGTCGACGGCTTCGCCACCGCCCCCGCCAAGCACTTCTTCCTCGAACGCTACGAGGCGGCCTACCTCGCCGAGATGGCGCATTTCGTGACGGCTGTCCGCGATGGCGCGTCGCTCTCGCCCGGCATCACCGACGGGCTGCGCGCGCAGTTGCTTGCCGATGCCGCCACGCACTCCTGGCAGACGGGCCAGCCTGTCACGCTGACCTGACCGGAACCGTTGGATCGCGCGCAGCCGACCCCCACCGCCCCAAATTGCCAAGGCATCGGTCCCCCTTATGGCACAGAGGCTCTGTCGAGCCGAAAAACAGGGCCTCACGGCATGCAAAGCAGCGCCGGTTTGATTGGTCAGCGCAGCTTTGCGGGCGGTATCATGGCGCTTTCGGACCAACTGAGATGAAAACTCCCATGCTGCTGCCCGGCCACGCGATCCTGCTCCTTCTGACCTTGCTCTGCCTCACCGCGCCTGGCTCGCGCGCGGATCCGTCCGAGCGCGTCGCCGCCTGCCTCAAGACGCCGCAAGCGGGTTGCGCCGCTATTTTCACCGACCGTCTGTCGAGGCTCCAGACCGACGCGCCGCCCGACCTTTGGCCGCCCGCGCTCCTCGACCTCAAGGCGCAGTATCTGGCGCGTATGGGCGCCCTCGCGGAGATGCGACCGCTGATCGCGCAGATGCGGTCTTCCGCGCAGAAAGCCCAGGCCGCGCGCGCCGCCGTGGCCGCAAGCCGGTATCCCGAGGATCTGGATCTCGCCGTGGAGCTTCTGGCGGAGATCTCCGACCATGCGCTGGCGCGTCGTACGCGGGGTGCCTTTGTTGATCGGGTGGCCGAGACCGCAGGCGCCGCCGCTGCCCGCGTGGTCTCCGACGCGACCCAGCGCCCGCGCCAGAGCGTCTCCCTGCAGGCAGAGCGCGCCGTGGTCTTCACCCTTGCGCGCGAGGGTCAGCCGGACGCCGCCATCGCCTACCTCTTGGACCGGAACACCGCCATGTCGCGGGGGCCCACGCTGGCCGATCTTGTGCCCGTCCTGCTGGAGACGGGCGCGTTTGACGCCGCCCTGACCGCGCGAGACAGGATCGAAGGTGTCTTTGCGGAGGTGTTCCGGGCCACGGCCACCGCGCATATCGCGCGATATATCAGCCGGCAGTGGCAGCCAACGGATCGCGTCCGCGCGCTGCTGGAGGAGGCCGCCGAGGCCATGGCGCGCGAATCCGACCCGCTGGCCCGGTTGCCCCTCTTCGAGGAACTGGCCGCCGTCGCTATCGAAGCCGATGAGATCGCGCTGGCCCGTCAAATGGCCCGCGATGCCGGAACCTTCCCGCCCGATCATGCCAAGTCCCTGCTCCTGCTCGCCGCGTTGCTGCAGCGCGAGCATGCGCCCGCAGACTGGCGCCCCGTGGTGGAGGATGCGCTGGAGCTGCTGAACTGGGCCGCCTGGCCGAGCGCCGAGGAGCCGCGTGTCGTCTCCCGGGCAGAGATCGGGGCCGAGGCTGCCACTCTCATGGCGCTCGGCGGTGATCCGCAGCGCGCGGTGGAGATTCTCAATGGGATCACCCTGGAGGACTATCGCGCGCGCGCGCGGGCTATCCTGATCACCCGCCTGCTCGACACGGCCTCACCGGCGGACGCGCGCCTTCTGATCGACGCTCAGGAAGATGAGACTGCGCGCCTTCTGAACCGGCTCGCCCTGTCGCGGGCCGCGCTGCGGATCGGGCACCACGCGCAGGCCCGACGCGCCTATATGAGCGCCCTGGCCGAGGTCGACGGGCCGGACGCGGTGGTGCGCGATGCGGCGGCGCGTCTGGCGCTCGCCCGTTTCGAGGCGGAGCGGGGCCTCTTCGCGGTTGCCCGCGCGCGGATTGATCAGCTGCCCGAGCGCCACCAGCGCCTGATGGGTCAGATCGTGCTGCTGGCGCAGGGGCCAGCGGCGCAGGACCAGACCGAGCCGCTGGCCGATCTGCGCGCCGCCGTCCTGCAAACCGCGGACCCGCAAACCCGCGCCGCGGAACACCGCGCCTTGGTCAACGCGCTGCATCGCGCGGGCCGCCATGCCGAGGCGCTTGCCGTTGCCGCGGATGTGTCCGAGACCGCGCTGCGGGACGAAATCCTTATGGCGCTCGGCGAGGATCTGGCGACGGAGGGCGCGCTGCTGGTGGCCTACCGCGCGGCCCGGGCGCTGACCGACAGGCGCGCTCGCCAGATTGCCGAGACCCATGTGCTCCTGCGTGCGCGTCTGGCCGATCCGTACGCGCGCCGCCCCTGAGCATCTGGCGGCTCATCCGCCGCGCCTCGGAACCGAACCGAAGGCCGCGCCGTCGCCCGGCTGAAAGCAATGGGGGCGCTGGCCGGACCAGTGGAAAGCTCCGGCCCAACTTTAACGCCCGATCCGCGCGTCCGCGCCCCGGCAGGTCGCGAAGGCCGCGGCAAGGTCGTCCGTCAGCGCGCGCCGCAGCCGCGCCTGTTCTGCCGGCACCGGCACCCGCAGAATATGCGCCGGGTGCAGCGATATCATGACCGCGCCACCATGGCGCCCGCGTTCCGTCGCTCCGCGCCGTTTCAGGATACCCGCCCCCTCGCCGGTCAGCGCCTGCGCCGCCGTCGCCCCGAGGGCCAGCACCACGGTCGGGCGCACCCGCGCCAGTTCCGCCTCCAGCCACCACCGGCAATGGTCGATCTCGCTGGTGTTGGGCCGCTGGTGAATGCGCCGCTTGCCGCGCGTGACGTATTTGAAGTGCTTCACCGCATTGGTGAGATAGACCTCGGCGCGCGGCACGCCCGCGTCCGCCAGTGCAGCATCAAGCAGCTGCCCCGCTGGCCCGACGAAGGGCCGCCCCTGCAAATCCTCCAGGTCGCCCGGCTGCTCCCCAACGATCATCAGCGCCGCCGTCTCGGGCCCGGCGCCCGGCACCGCTTGCGTGGCCCCTCGATGCAGCGGGCAGCGGGTGCAGCCCGAGAGCGCTGCGGCAAAGCCCTCCCGCGGCCCGCTCCAATGATCCGGCGCTTGGGCGCGTGCCACCTCCTGCACCCGTGCGGTCCTCACAGGGGGCAGGGTGGGGGCCGCCGCCGCCATCGCACGCGCACGCGCCGGGGCCTCCGCGATCAGCTCCGGGATACTCGCGGCCTCGGGCATGTTGTGCCAGTATTTCTTCGGCATTTCCGATTGCATGGCCTGTACCTTCAATCGGGCGGGGTTGAAGATATTGCGAAAATAGGTGACCCAGAGGTCTTCGCTGGCGTCCCCCGGCAACTCCGGGCGCGGCACATCCAGCCCAAAGCGCAGGCGCCCGTCCTCGAAGATCGCCGAAACGTCAGGCGTGTAGATCCGCCAGTCCATGTCGGCAAACCGCCGGGCAAAGAAGGTGGCCGTGAACTCCACCGTATGATGGGTGGGCTCGAACCAGGCCGCGAACTGCCGCCGCCCATCCTGCGGCGCGGAGATCTCGCGAAAGCGCACAAAGGCCTTCATCTTGTGCTTGCAGCGGTGCACGGCCTTCTCCATCCGCCGCAGATGCGCAAGCTGAACATCGCCCCGATCCCGCATCAGCCCCGGCTCCCGCTGCAGCCGCCAGAGAAAGGCATAGAGCCGGTCGAACCGATCCGCATCATTATGCCAGATCACCGCGTTGCTCATGGCGGCAAAGGCGCGCGGCACCCGGATCTCGCGCGCACCGTCCGGCACGTCCGCCTCGTCATCGAAGAGCCCCTGCGGTGCGGCGGCGTCCGTCCACCGCAGGTCCTCGGGTGGCACGCCGGCGCTCAGAAACCCGCGTGCTGCCCGGCGCCATGCCGCCTCCGTGCCGATCCGAGGCAGGGTCACCCGCCCGGTCAAAACAGGCTCAGCTGTTCCGGCGGCGGCGTGAAGCGGGCGCGCAGATCCGCGCTGTCGGTCAGCGCGCCGGGGCTCCAGCCCTGTGCGGTGATGAACGACCGCGCCTTCTTCATCGACGCGCCGATGCGCAGCAAATCCTCATAGCGCACCCGCCGATGCCGCCGCGTGCCCAGGATCCGGTTGACGGTTTTCACCCCGAACCCCGGCACGCGCAGCAGCATCTCACGCGACGCATGGTTCACATCCACCGGAAACTGGGCGCGATTGGCCAGCGCCCAGGCGAGTTTGGGGTCCACCTCCAGATCGAGATTGCCCCCGGGGGCAACTCCGGTGATCTCATCCAGTTGAAAATCATAGAACCGCAGCAGCCAATCCGCCTGATAGAGCCGATGCTCGCGCTGCAGTGGCGGGCTGATCAGCGGCAGCCGCGACGAGGCATCCGGGATCGGCGAGAAGGCGGAGTAATAGACGCGCTTGAGCCCGTAAGAGCCATACAGCCGCGTCGATTGCCCCAGAATGGTCGCATCATTGGCCCCATCCGCCCCCACGATCACCTGCGTCGACTGCCCCGCAGGCGCAAAGCGGGGCGGGCGCTTGCCGGTATGGCTGCGGTCTTTCGCGGCCTGCCGCCGCAGCCGCACATCGGCCATCGCGCGGCGGATCTGGTCCGGGCTCTTCTCGGGTGCGTGCTGCTTGACCGAGGCATCGGTGGGCAGCTCCACGTTGATCGACAGCCGGTCCGCCAGCCGCCCCGCCTCCTCGATCAGCTCGGGCGCCGCGTCCGGAATGGTCTTGAGATGAATGTAGCCTCGAAAGTTCTCCTCCTCGCGCAGCTTGCGCGCGATCCGCACCATATCCGCCATCGTCGCGTCCGGAGACCGGATGATACCGGAGGACAAAAACAGCCCTTCGATGTAATTGCGCCGGTAAAACTCGATGGTGAGCTGCACCACCTCCTCTACAGAGAACCGCGCGCGCTGCACGTTCGACGACACGCGGTTGATGCAATAAGCGCAGTCATAGATGCAGAAATTTGTCATCAGGATCTTCAGCAGGCTGATGCAGCGCCCGTCCGGCGCGTAAGCATGGCAGATGCCCGAGCCTTCGTTCGAGCCCAGCCCCTTGCCATCCCGGCTGTCCCGCCTGGTCGAGCCGGACGATGCGCAGGAGGCATCGTATTTCGCCGCATCGCTCAGGATCGCGAGCTTTTCTTTCAAGGTCAATCGCGCCATATGTTCCTGATATGTTCTCATTCGAGTCAAATCAAGCAAAAGCCCCTGCGACCTCTTGGCGCCACACCGGGAAGCCGCTCAAAAATTAATCACCGGGTGCGCCGGACGTTCGCGCTCTTGCTGCAGAGCAGCATCGCTGGTTTACAAACCTTGGCCCACACAGCGATTTAGAGGCCAATGACGGGGAAGATGTCCATAATTGTGGTCGAGGCGGATCGGGATCGCGCGATGCAGATCGTCGATGGCCTGCAGCAGGCCGGTGAGTTCGATATCCAGGTGATCTCGGAGCGCACCCGGCTTGCGCGGGAAATCATGGCGCGAGAGCCGGATATCGTGCTGATCGACATCGCCAACCCCTCGCGCGACACGCTCGAAGAGCTCGCCATCGCCTCCGGGCCCATGGACCGCCCCGTGGCCATGTTCGTAGACCGCTCCGAGGCCGGGCTTTCCGATGCGGCCATCGAGGCGGGCGTCTCGGCCTACGTGGTCGACGGGTTGCAGCCCGCGCGCGTCAAACCTGTGCTCGATGCGGCCATCGCGCGCTTTCGGATGTTCCAGCGCATGCGCGCCGAACTGGCCGAGACCAAGCGCGCGCTGGAAGAGCGCAAGCTCATCGACCGCGCCAAGGGTATGATCATGAAGGCGCGGGGTGTCGAGGAAGAGGAAGCCTATGCCATCCTGCGCAAGGCCGCGATGGACCAGGGCAAGCGCGTGGCCGACGTGGCCAGCGCGCTTGTCACCGCCGCCGGACTTCTGTCATGAGAACCGCCACCGTCTCCGTTGGCTTCATCCCGCTGGTCGATGCCGCGCCGCTGATCGTCGCGCAGGAGATGGGGTTCGCCGCACAGGAAGGCATCGCGCTTGACCTCAAACGCGCGCCCTCCTGGTCGAGCCTGCGCGACATGCTGAGCTTCGGGCAGGTGGACGCCGCGCATATGCTCTCCACCGTGCCTGTCGCGGTCGCGATGGGCTTGGGCGGCGGCGGCACCCCGCTCGCCGCCGTCTCGGTGATGTCGGTGAATGGCAATGTGGTCGGTTTGAACCGTGTGCTCGAACAGCGCCTGCGTGACGTGGGCTTTGGCTTCGACTTCAAAGATGCCAGCGCCGCCGGTCAGGCCCTGTTTGAGGTCAGCGACCGACCGCTGCGCGTGGGCGTGCCCTTTCCGTTTTCCATGCACGCAGAACTCGTCTTCTACTGGCTCGCCAGTCTTGGTTCGGTCGCCGACGGGCAGATCGAGATCCGCACCGTGCCGCCTCCCCTGATGGCTGAAGCCATCGAAGCGGGCGAGATCGACGCCTTCTGCGTCGGCGAGCCCTGGGGTTCCCGCTCGGTTGAGAAAGGTGTGGGCGCGCTTCTGCTGCCCGGAACGGCCATCTGGAACTTCGCGCCCGAAAAGGTGCTGGCGGTGCGGCAGGACTGGGCCGAGACCGAACAATCGCTGCTCTTCCGCCTGATCCGTTCGGTCTGGCGCGCGGGGCGCTGGCTGGCTGAGGCGGATTCGACCTTGCTGGCGAGCGAACTGCTCAGCAAACCCGCCTATCTCGACCTGCCGCCGGAGCTGATCGAACGCGCCCTGACCGGGCGGCTCACCATCAACGCTTCGGGCGAAGAGCGTCACACCCCGCAATTCGTCGAATTCGCCCGTGGCGCGGCCAACTTCCCCTGGCGCAGCCAAGCGGAGTGGATCGGGCACCAGATGGCGCTGCGCACCGGGCACGATCCCAGTACCGCGCGACAGGCCGCCGCACAGGTCTACCGCACCGACCTTTTCCGTGCCGCCTTGAAGGACACGAGCGCCGATTTGCCCGGCGCCTCGTCGAAAATCGAAGGCGCTTTGGACGGCGACACCGCCGTCGCCTCCGCCGCGGGCCGCGTGATTCTGTGTCGCGACCGGTTCTTCGATGGGCGCGTTTTTGAGCCGACCGGTTAGCAACTGCCGCAATTTTGTGCAGGCGCGGCGCATTCACTGCTGCATCGCAGAAAGTTTTTCGAAAATGCGCTACTCCGACTTGCCCGCACGCCGCGCAACTCGGCATACCTATGGTATCGGCGGACAAGGATGTCCGTCACCGAATTACGCCCCTCGACTGGGGATTTACTGAGCAAAGCCGCTCGATCTGACCCGCCTCTCTCCTCCCCGGCGGTGAAGATCGGCGGCTTTTTTTCTTGCCCGGAGGTCGGGCGCGAGAGCGAAAGGCTTTGATATGAAACACATTCTTCTCGGACTGGCCGCCGCTGCCACGATCACGGGACCAGCAGCGGCGCAATCGCTGGAGCTGGAAAAGGACGAGCTCACCTTCGGCTTCATCAAGCTGACGGATATGGCGCCGCTCGCGGTCGCCTATGAAAACGGCTACTTCCTCGACGAGGGTCTCTTCGTCACGCTGGAGGCGCAAGCCAACTGGAAAGTGCTGCTCGACGGCGTGATCGACGGCCAGCTTGACGGCGCGCATATGCTTGCGGGCCAGCCCCTGGCGGCGACCATCGGTTTCGGCACCGAGGCGCATATCATCACGCCCTTCTCCATGGATCTGAACGGCAACGGCATCACCGTCTCCAACGAGGTTTGGGAGATGATGAAGCCGAACATCCCCAAAATGGACGACGGTCGTCCCAAGCATCCGATCAGCGCCGAGGCGCTGGCGCCCGTGGTTCAGTCCTTCAAGGACAACGGCGAGCCCTTCAACATGGGCATGGTCTTCCCGGTCTCGACGCACAATTACGAGCTGCGCTACTGGCTGGCGGCGGGGGGTCTGCACCCAGGTTATTACAGCCCCGAGAACATCTCCGGCCAGATCGGCGCGGATGTCTTCCTCTCCGTGACGCCGCCACCGCAGATGCCCGCGACGCTGGAAGCCGGTACGATCCACGGCTACTGCGTCGGCGAGCCCTGGAACCAGCAGGCGGTGTTCAAAGGCATCGGCGTGCCAGTGATCACCGACTACCAGCTCTGGAAGAACAACCCCGAAAAGGTCTTCGGCATCACTGCCGAGTTCGCCGAGCAGTACCCCAACACCACGCTGGCGATCACCAAGGCACTGATCCGCGCGGCGATCTGGCTCGATGAGAACGACAACGCCAACCGCCCCGCGGCAGTCGAAATCCTTAGCCAGCCGGAATACGTTGGCGCGGACTATGACGTGATCGCCAACTCCATGACCGGCTTCTTCGAGTTCGAGAAGGGCGACAAGCGTGACATCCCCGACTTCAACGTGTTCTTCCGCTACAACGCGACGTACCCCTTCTACTCCGATGCGATCTGGTACCTGACGCAGATGCGCCGCTGGGGGCAGATCGACGAGGCGAAGGACGATCAGTGGTATCACGATGTGGCCAAGGATGTTTACAAGCCCGAGATCTATCTCGCCGCGGCCCGTCTGCTGGTGGATGAGGGCCTCGCCAATGAAGCGGACTTCCCCTGGGACAGCGATGGCTACAAAGCCGCGACACCTGCCGAGGATATCATCGACGGTATTCCCTACGACGGACGCAGCCCGAACGCCTATCTCGACAGCCTGCCGATCGGCCTGAAAGCCGGTCAGACGGTCGTGGGCTCCGAGGTCCGCGGGTGACGGGGGGGCGCGGCGGGGCAAGGCAGGGTTAACCCCGCCTTGCCCCGCCGCGCGCTCCGCACCGACGTGATACCGACGCAAAACAGACGCGCCACCGACAGCCCTTTCGATCCCCATCCAGGAGACCCCAGATGACCACAGTGGACCCGGATTTCGCCGCCGAAGAGGCCCGCGAGGCGCGCCGCGCGCGGCTCTTCACGCGCATCAACAAGGCCGACAGCTGGTTCCAGGTTCTGGGCCTTGCCTGGATCACGCCGCTCCTGAAGGCCGCCGCTGGCGACAACCCCCGCGCCCAGATGAAAGACCTGTGGCGCCTCGCGGGGGTGCCGCTTCTCGCGATCTGCGCCTTCCTGCTGATGTGGGGCACGCTGGCGCCTAAAGTGCAGACCTCGCTCGGCGCCGTGCCCGGTCCTGCGCAGGTCTGGACCGAGGTGGTCAACCTGCACGAAGACGCGCAGGCCAAGGCTGCAAAAGAAGCCAAATTCAATGAGATGGTCGAGAAGCGCAACCAGAAGCTCATCGACGCGGGCAAGGCGGATCAGGTCAAGACCATTGCCTATACTGGCGCTCCGAGCTACTACACGCAGATCTGGACCTCGATCAAAACCGTCTTCTTCGGTTTCCTGATCGCGACGGTTGTCGCCGTGCCCTTGGGCATCGCAGCGGGGCTCTCTCCCACCGCCAACGCAGCGCTCAACCCCTTGATCCAAATCTTCAAACCGGTCTCGCCGCTCGCCTGGCTACCGATCGTGACCATGGTGGTCTCGGCGGTCTATGTGACGCAAGACGGCTGGTTTGCCAAATCCTTCCTGATCTCGGCGATCACTGTGACGCTCTGCTCCCTCTGGCCCACGCTGATCAACACGGCCCTTGGCGTAGCCAGCATCGACAAGGACTTGGTGAATGTCTCCAAGGTCTTGAAAATGAACACCTATACCAAGATCACCAAACTGGTGCTGCCCTCGGCCCTGCCACTGATCTTCACCGGTCTGCGCCTTAGCCTCGGCGTCGGCTGGATGGTCTTGATCGCGGCAGAGATGCTCGCCCAAAATCCGGGGCTGGGCAAATTCGTCTGGGACGAATTCCAGAACGGTTCCTCCAGCTCGCTGGCCAAGATCATGGTGGCGGTCTTCACCATCGGGATCATCGGCTTCCTGCTCGACCGGGTGATGTACGCGCTGCAATCGCTCTTCACCTTCACGAACAACCGGTGAGCGGCATGGGTATTTTGACATTCGACAAGGTCTCACTCGCATTTGGTGAAACGCCGGTTTTGAAAGACATCAACCTCAGTGTCGAGGAAGGCGAGTTTCTCGTGATCCTCGGCTTCTCCGGCACGGGCAAGACCACGCTGATCAATATGATGGCTGGGCTGGACACACCCTCCACCGGCAGCGTGACCTTCCGCGGCAAGCCAATCACCGGGCCGGGGCCGGAGCGGGGGGTGATCTTTCAGAACTACTCGCTGATGCCGTGGCTCACGGTCACCGGCAATGTGCGGCTGGCGGTGGATACTGTCTTTCCAAGGCTGTCGTCATCCGAGAAGGCCGAGAAGGTCGCGCATTTCGTCAAGATGGTGGGCCTGAGCCACGCTGCAACCCGTCGCCCGGCGGAGCTGTCGGGCGGGATGCGCCAACGGGTGAATGTTGCCCGCGCGCTGGCGATGAACCCGGAGGTGTTGCTGCTGGATGAGCCGCTCTCGGCGCTGGACGCGCTGACCCGCGCCAATCTGGCGGATGAGATCGAACACATCTGGGAGGCAGATCGCAAGACCTGCGTTCTGATCACCAATGATGTGGACGAGGCGATTGTTCTGGCCGGCCGGATCATTGCGCTGACACCTGAAGGCACCTTGGGCCAGGAGTTCAAGGTTAGCATCCCACGTCCGCGCGAGCGCACAGCGATGAACAACGACGCCACCTTCAAGGCGCTGCGGGCCGAGGTCACGGGCTACCTGATGGACGTGGGTATCGAAGCCAAGGTCGAAGGCACGCGCGAGCTGCCGGATGTGACGCCCATTCATGACGTGCCCACGGCGGTGGCCGATGCGCAGAAAGGTCTGATCGATCAGCGCTTTCTGGACTTCAGCCAGCTGCACAAGGTCTACCCGACGCCGAAAGGGCCGCTGACCGTGGTGGAGGACTTCGACCTCAAGATCGACCGGGGCGAGTTCATTTCCCTCATTGGGCACTCTGGCTGTGGCAAGTCGACCGTGCTGACCATGGCGGCGGGTCTCAATGAGATTTCCAAAGGGGCCATCAAACTCGACGGCCGCCATGTGGAAGGCGCGGACCCGGAGCGGGCCGTGGTCTTCCAGTCGCCCAACCTCTTTCCCTGGCTGACAGCCAAGGAAAACGTCGCCATCGGCGTCGACAAGGTCTACCCCCGTGCTTCCCGCGCGGAGCGGCAAGACGTGGTCGAATACTACCTCGAACGCGTGGGCCTCGCCGACGCAATGGACAGATCCGCCGCTGATCTGTCCAACGGGATGAAGCAGCGTGTGGGCATCGCGCGAGCCTTTGCGCTCTCGCCCAAGCTGCTGTTGCTCGATGAGCCTTTCGGCATGCTCGACAGCCTTACCCGCTGGGAGCTGCAGGAGGTGTTGATGGAGGTGTGGTCGCGCACCAAGGTCACAGCGATCTGCGTCACCCATGATGTGGATGAGGCCATTCTTCTCGCCGACCGCGTGGTGATGATGACCAACGGCCCGCAAGCGACCATCGGCAAGATCACAAAGGTCGATCTGCCGCGCCCCCGCACGCGCAAGGCGCTTCTGGAGCATCCCGACTATTATACCTATCGGCAGGAGGTGCTCGACTTCCTGGAGGAATACGAGCACGGCAACACGCCCAAGGCGGCGCAGAAGACTGCCCCCAAGGCGATGGCGGCGGAGTGATGGAAATGAAGAATCCCTTTCGAATTGATGCTGCCCCCGGCGGATATGCCGGGGAGCGACCGACCGCCCCCGTCAAACCTTTGGTTTGCCTTCAGCAAAACGGCGGGCGCTTGCAGCGCGACGCCCGCGACCGGTCGCTCCTCTCATTACTCCCAACTACGGGTGCATCCCATGTCTAGGAAAAAACTCATCGTCATTGGGGCTGGCATGGCGTCGGGCAGGGTGTTGGAGCATCTGACCGAGGCGAACCCTGACGCCTATGACATCACGCTCTTCAACGCGGAGCCGCGCGGGAACTACAACCGCATCATGCTCTCGCCGGTGCTGTCGGGTGAAAAGACCTACGACGAGATCGTCACCCATGGTGACGACTGGTATGCCGGGTCGGGTGTGACCTGCCACTTTGGTGAGCGCATCGCAGCGATAGACACCACCGCCAAGACTGTCACCTCTGAAACAGGAGAAATGCTGGGCTACGACAAGCTGCTCTTTGGCACTGGGTCCAACCCCTTCATGATCCCGCTGCCGGGTCATGATCTGGAAGGAGTCATTGCCTACCGCGATCTCGAAGATACCGAGCGGATGATGGCCATGGGGCCAGACAACAAGGTTGTCGTCATCGGCGGGGGCTTGCTGGGGCTGGAGGCCGCGGCTGGGATGGCCGCGCGTGGCGTCGACGTGACCGTGGTGCACATCATGGGCCACCTGATGGAGCGGCAGCTGGACGAGGCGGCGGGCTACCTGCTGCGCAAGTCGCTGGAAGACAAGGGCATCACAATCCTCTGCGGCGCGAATTCCAAGGAGATCCTTGGCGCCGACGGGCGCGCCCGTGCGTTGCTGCTGGACGATGGTACGGAACTGCCCTGCGACCTGCTGGTTATGGCGGTGGGCATCCGGCCTAATGTGGCGTTAGCACAAGCCGCTGGGCTGGCTGTCGGGCGAGGCATCCATGTGGATGACCAGATGCTCACTTCGGTTGAGGACGTGCTCGCCGTCGGTGAATGCGTCGAGCATGACGGTGCTGTCTTTGGCCTCGTCGCCCCGCTCTATGATCAGGCGAAGGTGGCGGCCCAAACCTTGCTGGGGCAGGAGGCCGCTTTCGTGCAGAGAAGCCTCTCCACCAAGCTGAAGGTCACGGGCTGCGACCTCTTCTCTGCAGGCGATTTCGCCGAAGCGGAGCGGCGGGAAGATATCGTTTTCCGCGATCCGTCGCGGGGTGTCTACAAGCGGCTGGTGATCGAAGAGAACCGGCTGGTCGGCGCCGTCATGTACGGCGACACAGCCGACGGCAACTGGTTCTTCGGGCTCATCAAGGACGGCACCGACATCTCCGAGATGCGCGAGACGCTGATCTTTGGCCCGGCCTATCAGGGAGGGTCCCCCGTGGACCCCCTGTCAGCCGTTGCAGCCTTGCCGCCTGAGGTGGAAATCTGCGGCTGCAACGGCATTTGCAAATCCACGATTACCGACGCTATCGCCGGTGGCGCAACCGACCTCGGCGCCGTACGCGCGACCACAAAGGCCAGCGCGTCCTGCGGCACCTGTACGGGGCTGGTAGAGCAGTTGCTGCAGGTCACGCTGGGCGATGACTTCCAGATGCCTGCCGCGCAGTCGGTCTGCGGCTGCACCGACCTCACCCATGAGGACGTGCGGCGGCTGATCAAGTCGCAGGAGCTGAAGTCTCAGGCCGCTGTCTGGCAGGAGCTGGGCTGGACAACACCCAACGGCTGTCATGTCTGCCGCCCGGCGGTGAACTTCTACCTGCTGGCCGATTGGCCACTGGAATACCGCGACGACCCGCAAAGCCGCTTCGTGAACGAACGCAAGCACGCCAACATCCAGAAAGACGGCACCTTCAGCGTGGTCCCGCGCATGTGGGGCGGCATCACAAACCCGGATGAGCTGCGCGCGATTGCTAACGCCGCAGAGAAATACGATGTGCCGACCGTCAAGGTGACCGGTGGGCAACGCATCGACCTTTTGGGCGTGAAAGGGGAAGACCTGCCTTACATCTGGGCCGATCTGAACAGGGCCGGGCTGGTCTCGGGCCACGCCTATTCCAAGGGCCTGCGCACTGTGAAAACCTGCGTGGGCACAGATCACTGCCGCTTTGGCACGCAGGATTCGACGGGTCTGGGCATCAAACTGGAACAGATGCTTTGGGGCTCATGGACGCCGCATAAACTCAAACTGGCCGTCTCGGGTTGTCCGCGCAATTGCGCCGAGGCGACCTGTAAGGACATCGGCGTCGTCTGCGTGGATAGCGGGTATCAGATCAGCATTGGCGGCGCAGCGGGCATGGACGTGAAGGAAACCGAACTGCTGGTGCAGGTGCCGACCGAGGAGGAGGCCATCGAGGTCGTGATGGCCGTGACCCAAGCTTACCGCGAAGGCGCCAAGTATCTCGACCGTATCTACAAGTGGCTGGCCAAGGTCGGCATGGACTGGGTCAAAGAGCAGGTGGTCGAGGACCTCGACAACCGCCGCGCGCTGGCCGAGCGGTTTGAGCTGTCGCAGAGCATCTATCGCAAAGACCCTTGGGCCGAACGCGCCAAGGAACCCGCGCCCTTTGCCCCGCTCGCAAATCTGGAACTGGAGGCCGCGGAATGAGCTGGATCGACATTGGCCATATCGACGACATCCCGTTGCGCGGCGCGCGTGTGGTCAAGACGCATGTGGGCTGTGTCGGGCTCTTTCGGACAGGCGAGGCCGAGGTCTTTGCCGCCTCAAACAGCTGCCCGCATAAGGGCGGCCCGCTCAGCGAAGGGATCGTGCATGGGCAAAAGGTGACCTGCCCGCTGCACAACTGGGTCTTCGACCTGAACACGGGCGAAGCGATGGGCGAAGACGCCCGGATCGCCACCTACCCGGTGCGTCTGGAGCAGGGGCGCATCCTGCTTGACGGCACAGCAGTGGGCAAGCGGAGCGCGGCCTGATGGACGGCAGCGGCTTGCCCGAGACACGCTCGACCTGCCCCTATTGCGGGGTCGGATGTGGCGTGTTGCTTCGCCCGGACGGGCAGGGCGGACTTGCCGTGCGGGGCGATCCCGACCACCCGGCCAATCGCGGCAAGCTCTGCTCGAAAGGTGCAGCTTTGGGCGAGACCGTCGGCTTGGACACGCGATTGCTGGCGCCGCAGGTGGCCGGCGCGGAGGTTCCCTGGGACGACGCACTCGCACATGTGGCCACGCGCTTCTCCGAGACCATTGCAGAGCACGGGCCGGACAGCGTTGCTTTCTACGTTTCGGGGCAGTTGCTGACCGAAGACTATTATGTTGCCAACAAGCTGATGAAGGGCTTCATCGGCTCAGCGAATATCGACACGAATTCCCGCCTTTGCATGGCCTCGACCGTCGCGGGGCACAAACGTGCCTTCGGGACGGACACGGTGCCTGGCACCTACGAGGATTTGGACGAGGCGGACCTGGTCGTGCTGGTCGGCTCCAACCTCGCCTGGTGCCATCCGGTCCTCTACCAAAGGCTCATGGCAGCGCGGGCCACGCGCGGCACCCGGATCATCGTGATCGACCCGCGCCGCACGGCCAGTTGTGATCAGGCGGATCTTCATCTGGCATTGGAGCCGGGCAGTGATGTCGCACTCTTCAACCACCTGCTGACGCAGATCTACGAAGGCGGCGCACTCGACAAATCCTACCTCAGACATGTCTCCGGGTTCGACGCGGCGCTTTGTGCGGCCTATGTCGACGATGTGACAGTGACCGGGCTCGACCGCAGCGATGTTAAGCAGTTCTGCGCTGCCTGGATCGGCACCGAGAAAGTCGTCACTGTTTTCAGTCAAGGAGTGAACCAGTCCACGTCGGGCTCCGACAAGGTCAATGCGATTCTGAACTGCCATCTCGCCACGGGCCGGATTGGAAAGCCGGGCATGGGGCCATTCTCCGTCACCGGCCAGCCGAACGCCATGGGCGGGCGTGAAGTGGGTGGGTTGGCCAACACGCTCGCCTGTCACCTCGATCTGGAGAACGCGGTTCACCGTGCCGCGGTGCAAGAGTTCTGGGGCGGGGGGTGGCTGCCCACTGCGCCGGGCCTGAAGGCCGTCGATATGTTCCGCGCGGTTGAGGCGGGGGAGATCAAGGCGCTTTGGATCATCCATACCAACCCGGCGGTGTCGATGCCCGAAGCGGACCGGGTCGCCCGTGCCATCGCCGGATGTGAGTTCACGGTCGTCAGCGACATCACGGCGGCGACAGATACGGCGCGCCTGGCCGATGTCCTTCTGCCTACCACTGCCTGGGCCGAGAAGAGCGGTACGGTCACCAATTCCGACCGGACGATCAGCCGACAGCGCGCGGTGCTGCCCCCACCGGGCAGCGCGCGCGACGATTGGGCCATCCTCGCGGAGGTGGGCCGGTGCATGGGCTGGTCCGACGCGTTCGACTACACCACTTCGGCGGAGATCTTTCGCGAACATGCGGCTTTGTCTGCGGTTGCCGCGCGCCTGGGGCGTGACTTCGACATTTCGGCGCTGAGCGATCTGGATGATGCGGCCTATGAGGCGCTGGCCCCCCTGCGCTGGCCGCTCTCGGCCAAGCAAAGCTGCGGGCGGTTCTTTGCGCGGGGCGGGTTCTTCCACCCGGATGGCAAGGCGCGCATGTTGCCGCTGCGCGCGCGGCCCCCGGTCGCCCGGACAGACGGGCGTTATCCTTTCAGGTTGAATACCGGGCGCATCCGGGATCAGTGGCACACCATGACCCGGTCCGGTCTGTCACCGCGCCTGTCCTCGCACCTGGCTGAGCCGTTTGTAGACATACACCCCGCTGACGCAGATCGGATCGGAGTGTCTCCGGCAGAGCTGGTCCGTCTGACCAGCCCCCATGGCACTGCCATTCTACGCGCACGGATCGCCGATGCGCAGACTCCGGGGCAGCTCTTTGCTCCGATGCATTGGACAGCCCAATATGCGCCCACCGGGCGGATCGACGCGCTGGTTGCAGGCGCGGTGGATCCCGTCTCGGGCCAGCCGGAAAGCAAGGCAGCTGTTGTGGCGGCCACGCGTTTTGACGCGGCATGGTACGGGTTCGCCGTCTCGGCGCAGCCGCTGAACCCTCGGGCATCCTACTGGGCGCGCGCGCGCACCGCCGCCGGCTGGCGGGCGGAGCTGGCCTGCACAGCACAGGTCTCCGACTGGGAGGCCGAGGCACGGCGCATGTTCGACCTGCCCACCGCCAGCCTGCAGAGTGTCGAGGATCCGGCGCGCGGCACCGTGCGGATGGCATTTCACGAGGGAGGGAGGCTCATCGCGGCGCTTTTTGTCTCGCCGCAGCCCGTTGCGGTCATGCGCGATTATCTGGCGGGGCAAATCCACCAGCCGGGTTGCGATGTTCTGACCGGGCTTACACCCGCCGACCGTCCGGATCCTGGGCCGGTGATTTGCGCCTGCATGAATGTGGGGGTGAACACGATACTCACAGCTATCGAAACCCAAGGCGTCATATCGGTTGAGGAGATCGGCACCGCTCTGGGTGCCGGTACGAACTGCGGCTCCTGTCGGCCCGAGCTTCGCGCTCTTCTGGAAAGCCGGACCGTTCGGGAGGCTGCAGAATGACCGCGTCTGACGATGTGCGCAGAGGCCGCGCGGGAGGCGATGACGCCACCGCCTGAAAGAAAGGACTGTCATGAAGAGCTTTCCCATGTTCATCCGCACAACCGGGCGCCGCGTGGTGATCCTGGGAGGTGGCGAACAGGCGGCGCAGAAGACGCGCCTGATCTTGAAGAGCGACGCCAATATCGAAATCGCCGCGCCCGAGCTCGATCCGGAACTTCAGGGTGTGGTCGCCCAGGGTCGTGCAACATGGCACAGCGGTCGGGTGACGGCCGCCTTCTTCCGGGATGCCGCCATGGGCTTCATCGCCACAGGATGCCCCGGGCTGGATGCCAGCCTGCACGGGCTCGCGCGTGTTGCGGGCTGTCCGGTCAACGTCGTCGATCAGCCGGCACTGTGCGATCTGACCACACCGTCGATTGTCGACCGGGACCCAGTTGTCGTGGCCATCGGTTCGGACGGCACGGCACCGGTCCTTGCGCGCCAGATCAAGACGAAGGTTGAAGAACTCTTGCCGCCGACGCTTGGAGGTCTCGCCGCTGTGGCCGGTCGGTTGCGGGCTGCGGTGGCGCAGCGGGTGCCGCGGCCTGTGCGCCGCGCATTCTGGCGCTGGGTCTTTGCCGAGACGCCGCGGGAGCTCTGGGCGCGCGGCGCCGAGCGGGACGCCGTTGACACGATCAAACGGGCCATCGCATCGGGTGGCGCGCCGGGCGTGGCGTCCCATGGCTCCATCGCACTTGTCGGGGCGGGACCCGGGGCGCGGGATCTTCTGACCTTGCGGGCGGTCGCGCGCCTGCAGGAAGCGGATGTGATCTTCTATGACCGGCTGGTGGACCCGGAGGTGCTCGAGCTGGCGCGCAGGGATGCGGACCGGGTGTATGTCGGCAAGGTGGTGGGCACGAGCGCCTGGCCACAGGAGCGCATCAATGCGCTGATCGTGTCCGAAGCGCTCAAGGGCAGGAGGGTGGTGCGTCTCAAGTCAGGGGATCCGGGCATCTTCGGGCGCGCCGGTGAAGAGATCGCCGCCGCCCGCGCGCGCAACATTCCAGTCGAAATCGTGCCCGGCGTGACGGCGGCCTGTGCCGCTGCCGCCAGCGCTGGCACCAGCCTGACGGAGCGTGGCGTGACGAACAGCCTCGTTCTGGCCACAGGGACGGGCGCGCATGGCGGCGTACTGCCTGACTGCGTGCGCCTGAGCGGTCCCGGCACCAGCACGGCCTTCTATATGGCCGCCCGTCAATCAGGTGCGATCCGGGAGGCCCTGCTGGGGCGCGGGCTGCCCGATGACACGCCATTTACGCTCGCCGTTGACGTCACAAAACCGACGGAGCGGATCCTCCGCGGCCGGGTCGCTGATCTTGAGGAGGTCGTGGCCGAGCATCAGGTCACCGGCTGTGCGGTGATCTTGATCACCTGGCCGCTGACGTTGACCGCGCCGAGGGTGCCCGCCTCATTTCCGTCCCGCGCGGCCTCCGCCTTGGACGACGATTTGCGGCTTTCGGCTACCGCCTAGGCCACAGTCGCAGGCCGACGCATATCCCGCTCAAAGTTTGTTCAGCGGTATTTTCAGCGCCATGTTGCCGTCGCGATCGCGCGGTACTTCGCCGGCGCGAATATTCACCTGCAAGGAGGGAATGATCAGATTGGGCATCGACAGTTGTGCATCCCGCTCCGTTCGCATTTTCACGAAGTCATCGCGGCCCTTTCCACCGCCCACGTGAATGTTGGCGGCCTTCTGCTGTCCGATCGTGGTTTCCCAGGCGATGGCACGGCCACCGGGGCCATAGTCGTGACAGACAAAAAGGCGCATCTCTTCGGGCAGACTGAGAATGCGCTGAATGGAATCGTAAAGCTCGCCTGCGTCACCACCGGGGAAATCCGCCCGCGCCGACCCGCCGTCCGGCATGAAAAGCGTGTCTCCCGCAAAGGCTGCATCGCCGAAGATATGCACCATGCAGGCGGGCGTATGGCCGGGGGTGTGCAGCGCAAAACACTCCAGCGCGCCAACGTGATAGCTATCGCCGTCCTTGAACAGCGCGTCGAATTGCGAGCCATCGCGCTGGAATTCCGTCCCCTCATTGAAGATCTTGCCGAAGGTGTCCTGTACGGTCTGGATGTGCTCACCGATCCCGATCTTCCCACCCAGCTTCTGCTGGATGTAGGGTGCGCCAGAGAGATGATCGGCGTGCACATGGGTCTCGATGATCCAGTCCAGCGTCAGCCCCTGCGCTTCGATGTAGGCGATAACCTCGTCCGCGCTGTCGTAACTCAATCGCCCCGCGGCATAGTCGAAATTCATGACCGCGTCGATCACGGCGCAGGAGGTGCTGTCAGGATCGGTGACCACATAGCTGATGGTGTTGGATTGCGGATCGAAGAAGGACTGTACCTTGGGGTGCTTGTCCATATGAACCTTGGGCAAAGTCATTTCAGCGTCTCCCATTGATCATGATCCTAACATGCCCGCTCGGTCTCGCAAGCACCGCGCCCGGCTGGACCTCTCCCAAATCCGGCTGGATGCCAGGTCGATCTCGAGTGACCGCGACCCGGTCGAAGGCCCGCCGCGTGGCGGTCTCAATCCGATTTCTCCACCTGTTCGACGGGGCCGCCTTGGTCCGCCCAGGTGGAAAACCCTTCTTTCAGATGCGCCGCTTCAAACCCCATGTCCTGCAGCGTCGCGACTGTCAGGGCCGAGCGCCAGCCGGAGGCGCAGTGAAAGACGTATGTCTTGCCGCTCTGTCCGAAGACCTCTTTGTAATAGGGGCTGTCGGGATCGACCCAGAATTCGACCATGCCGCGCGGCGCATGTACGGCACCGGGGATCACCCCCGTCCGCTGCCGTTCGCGAATGTCGCGGATATCGACGATCACCACATCCGGGTCGTCCACCCTAGCGATCAGATCCGCGGTTTCAATCTCCTCGATCCGGTCCCTGGCGGCCCGGACCATCTCGGCTGAGGTACGCTTGAGTTTGTTCATGTCTGTCAAGCCGCTTTCCTGTGACCCTTACAGTGTGAATATCGCGATCCGTGATGCGCGGTTCAACCGTCTGTCGATACCTTTGGCAAGACCATGACCCCACACGTCACCAGCGGCGTGGGCGCCAAGCGCCTGACAGAGGGGGTGGTTGGTCGCGGGGCCGGTCCTGTTTCGGTCATCTCCGGGCATAGGGGCAGGCCGCATTGCAACAATGAACCCCATGATCGGGTTGGGTCTGACCCGCTTGAGACCCCGATTGCCCTCGGCCCTAACGTCAGGTCTCAGGTGGGCTCACGTCAACCGACACAGCCTTCAACGGACAGACGGTGAGTGGGGAGTTCTTCCTCTGTGATCGGCGGTGGCTATGGGCCTGAAACCGCGCCGTCTTGCGCGGGCAAGAAAACACGCAGGCGGAGGAGCCGGTCGTCGAACAGACGGGCGCGCGGCAACAAGATGAAACATTGGACCGGTCCGGATGACGCGCGGATCGCCGCGTCTCGGAACGTCCGGCGCCTTCGAGAGCCTCGAACCACATCCGCGCGTCGATGTCGAAGCTGCACCGTCTGCTACGGCTCGCGTGCCCTCCCATCGAGAGACCTCACCGTCGATCTGGCGACCATGCGGGTCTCGAGCTCCAGCGGCCGCGCGCGCTCTCCTGTCTCGATCCATCGGGCGAGCCTCTCGGCGGCACAGGTGCCCATTCGCGTCACCGGAAGATGCACGCTGCTCAACGGGGGCCAGATGCTTTGCGAACTCGGCAAATCGTCCACCCCCACCACCGACATGTCCTCCGGCACCCGAACGTCCAGCCGTCGCAACCCGTTCATGGCGCCCTGAGCGATCACATCCGAGAGGCACAGGATCGCCGTCACCCGCGGATCACTCTGCAACACGTCCTCAACACTTTCGGAGGCAGCGAGGCCCATCGGCACGTCGTGGAATTGAAGAGCTTGCGCGGGTTGCCGTTTCAATGCACGCACCCGGGCGCGGGTCCTGTCGTTGTCACGCATCGGACCGGAAAGGACCGCGATAGTCTCATGACCCATCTCAACAAGATGATCGAGAGCGCGGAGCGCCGCTGCGCCATTGTCGTACCCCACCGTGACCAGCGGGCTCGACGGGTCGAAATACGAGGTGGCGATCACCGGTGTCTTGTACCGTGCGATCAGATCCCCGAACGCGTCGCTGTGCGACAGGCCAGAGACGACAAACCCCTCGACACCCAGATTGAGCAAATCCTGCGCGCGCCGGGCCTCTCGGTCCGGGTCATCATGCGTGGTCGCGACCACCAGCGAAAACCCGTGATCCGCAAGCTCACGTTCCAATGCGTCGAGAAACCGGGAGAAGATCGCGTGATCGAGCGTCGGAACCAGGGCGCCGACCATGTAACTGCGCCCGGAATTGATGACACGGGCCGCTGCACTTGGGACAAAGTTCAGCGCGTCGATTGCACTGCGGACCCGCGCTTGCGTTGTATCTGCCACCGAGGACGCGCCGCTGACCACGCGCGACACGGTTGCCACAGACACCCCGGCATACCGCGCGACATCGCGCATGTTGTGACGTTTCTTCGCTGTCTTCTCGGTCAATTCTTGCTCCTCTAGAGGCCGAAATGGTGGCAAGGCCGTTGACATATATCCCACACTTCGATCATCGTGTAACTAGTTACATCTGGCCCGGCGCGACCTGTCATGCAAAGTCTCCAGCCCCTGCGCAGCTTTTCCAACGTTGGATATGTTTCGGAGAGCCGCAACTTCGCGGGTTTTGCGTCCAATAATTCAGTTTCCCATCGGATCGAACCGCGCGGCAGCCTGCGCCTGAAGGTCGGCGAAGGCGATCTCATCCGTATCGTGCTGGCGGGACACGACAGGCATCTGGGCCTTCTGGCCTTCGGACCGGACGGGTCTCGACAGGAGGCCGCCTTCGGTATCACAACAATAGATTCGGTTTCGAGCGATGACTTTGCCTCCGCACCTCTTCTCGGCTGGCTGCATGCGCAGCGCTGCGATGCTCCAAGCGGTTTGTCCGCCGGTCGGGTCGCATTCCAGGACGACGGGGTTGTCTTGCGGGCGCCCTCGGCCCTGACCGTGTGGTTGGTCAATCCGACATCGCAAGTGCAGCTTGTCGACGGAGGACGCGGAGCTACAGCCTTGGTGGAGCATACCGCGCACTCCACCCCCGCGCGCCTACCGGAGCCATTCGGCGATGTCAGAGAGGAATTCACCATCCCGCGCGGCACGGCGCGGGCCTATGAGATTCAACGCGGCGAAATCTTGCAGGTGATCGACGTCGAGGGTCAGCAATGCTCCGACTTTCAGGCGTTCGGTCTGGCCGCGCTGGGCCGCGCTCAGGAACGCCTGATTGATGCAACGGCCACGCGCAGCATGGTCCGCCGATCCTTCCCCGGTCCGGGGCTCTTCGACAAGTTCTTCGACGCGGCGATGACGCCGATGCTGCGGGTTGTGCGTGACACCTGCGGGCGACACGACACCTTTGGCATGGCCTGTACGGCGCGGGGCTATGAGGAGCGCGGATTTCCCGGGCACGTCAATTGTTCGGACAACATCTCGGAGGCGCTGGCGGACTTCGGCGTCGCACCGCGCACGGCCTGGCCCGCAATCAACTTCTTCTGGAACACCTGGATTGATCCGCAGCACCACATCCAGACCGATGAAAGCCACTCCCGACCCGGGGACTACGTGGCCATGCAGGCGCTGGACGATCTGACCTGCGTCAGCACCGCCTGTCCCGACGACATCGACCCCATAAACGGCTGGAACCCGACGGATGTGCATATCCGCATCTATCGGTCCGATACCAAGCTCACACGATCGGTTGCCTATCGCCACAAAGAGGACGCGCCCATGCAGATCAGTCAGGAATCTGCCTTTCACGAGAGACTGGCGCCTCTGACCGACCAATTCGCTCCCGCGCGCGATCTCTGGTTGCCCGTCTCCTTTCCGTCCCACGGCACCCTGGGAGAGTACTGGGCCTGCCGTGAAGCCGCCACGCTGCAGGACATGAGCGGGTTGCGGAAATACGACGTGGTTGGGCCGGACGCAGAGCGGCTTTTGCAGCGCGCGTTGACCCGCGATATCGGACGTCTGGCGGTGTGGCGCGGCAGCTACGCCCTAATGTGCGACGACACAGGCCAGGTGATTGATGACGGCACACTCTTCCGCATGGCTCCGCATCTGTTCCGGTGGTGCTGCGGCTCGGAGGAGAGCGGGCGCACCCTTAAGGCGCTGGCGGATCGCGACGATCTGCAGGTCCGGATCCACGACCTGGGCGGCGCCTTGCCGAACCTCGCGCTTCAGGGGCCGAAATCCAGGGATATCCTGCGCAAGATTGTCTTTACGCAACCTCATGTGCCGACGCTGGACCAGCTCAAATGGTTTGGCGCGACGGTCGCGCGCATCGGAGATCGTGACGGCGTGCCGTTCTTCCTGACCCGCAGCGGATACACCGGCGAGCTGGGCTACGAGCTCTTCTGTTCAAAGGAGGATGCCGTGCGTCTTTGGGATGCCGTGATGGACGCGGGAGCGTCTCTTGGTCTCAAGCCGATGGGGTCAGCCGCGCTGGAAATCATCCGGATCGAGGCCGGGCTGGCTGCGGCCGGCGCCGAGTTTGCCGCTAGCGTGGATGCCTATGAAGCCGGTCTCGGTTTCGCGGTGGACCGGAAGGCGGCCGACTTCGTGGGCAAAACGGCTCTGGAGCGCAATGCCACAGCCCCCCGGCGCCGGCTGAAAGGACTGCTGTTTGACTGTCAGGATGTGCCCCCGCAAGGCGCTCCCGTCTATTGCGGCGAACGGCAAGTGGGCACGATCACCTCTGCCACGCAATCGCCGCTTCTGGAGCGGTCAATTGCCATGGCACGACTGAGTGTCGAGCACGCCGAGACGGGGAAGACGCTGGAGGTCGGACAACTCGATGGGCGCATGAAGCGTCTGACAGCTGAAGTCACCGATGTACCCTTCGTCGACCCGAAACGGGAGAAGGCGCGCGCCTGAGATACCCTGCCGTTCGGTCGGACGTTCGGGCTCGATCACGTTTGTTGGGCGTTGTCCTCGGCGGCGGAGCCGCGATCTGTCGGCTGGAAGCCGCCGGAGTCTCAAAAAACTTAGCATCTGGCGCTCTGTTCCGAGGTCATTTTGCAACACTTCGATTCCAGTGCGCTGCGCATATTCCCACCACCGCGCAAGATTGTTACCGATGGATCAAAGACAACAGGGCGGAACTTGGCGTTTATGAAGACGGGCTGTCACGGCACGTTTGTTATCAAATGGTCTCAAACGGAAATCGACGGCCTGGACGCGCCGTCGCTTCTGTCGCTCACCGTTGGGGCCGCGTGGTCCTGGCGCGGCGACGCGGTTCAAATCGACGGGCCTGCCGGTCTTCTGCGCATTGATCGGGACGGCTGCACCGACGCCTTGCGCCGTCGCGCCACCGCGCGTGTGTACCGGCTCGTTCATAATGCGCTCGAGGGGGGATCTTTGCATATGGCTCACCCCATCGCCAGCGCCGCGAGCCTGCCCTCACAAAGCTTTGCAGTCACGGACGGTGCGCGCAGCTATGCGGCCACGATGATCGGCGGCGCCGATGAGGCCGGACCTTTGCTCATGTTCGTCGACGAGCTGCCACCGCGTGGCACCGATCTCTGGGTGGAGCGACAGACGCTGCACGACCCTATGATCCGCGAGCCACAGGACGACAGCTCCGCCGTCATCTGTTTCACCCTGGGCACACGTATTGCCACGCCCTCCGGGCCGCGCCTCATCGAGCATCTCAAGATGGGAGATCTGGTGCTGACCAAAGACGATGGGCCGCAACCGGTGCAGTGGATCGGACGCCGTCATATGAACGGCACCCGGCTGCTGACCATGGCGGGGTGTCGACCTGTGCGCATTCGCGCGGGCGCTCTCGGCGTGGACCGACCGGACCAAGAGTTGCTCGTCTCGCCGCAGCATCGGATGCTGATCACCGGCAGTGCGGCTCGCGCGCTCTTCAACACGCCCGAAGTGCTGGTCACCGCGAAGGATCTCGTCGACGGCCGCAAGATCGTGGTAGACCGCTCGGTCAAGGAAGTTGTCTATATCCACTTGCTGTTGCCACGGCACAGCGTCATCTGGGCCAACGGTGTGCTCACCGAGAGCTTCCACCCGGCGAGCGCTGCGCTGTCAATGCTTGACCCAAGCGACCGGGACAGGCTCCTGCAGCAACACCCGCGGCTTGCGCGCGATCCGCGGGCCTATGGCAGTTACGCCCGGCGCAGCCTTACGCGCCCCGAGGCAGTGCAGCTGCGGTACGCCGCCTAGCTGTCTGCACCGATCACGGCGGCAATCACTGCCTTGGCGCTGTCGCTCGACCAGTTTGCATCGCCCCTCAGGCGCGCCACTTCGCGGCCCTCGGGGTCGATCAGAACCGTGATCGGCAGTCCGAATATCGCCATTTGACTGGCCAGTGCCTGTTTTGGGTCCTGATGGCGCGGCAGGTTGTCGACGCCGATTTCGGCAAAGAACTTCTTGATGCCTTCGGGCGAATTCCGCCCGGTTGCGATGGTCACGACTTCAAAGTCATCGCCGCCATATTCCGCCTGCAGCTCTGACAGTTGCGGCATTTCCTTGCGGCAGGGCGCGCACCAGGTGGCCCAGAAATTCAGCAGGATGTATTTGCCGCGATAGGCTTCGAGTGTTTGCTGCCCCGCTCCATCCGCAAGGTCATAGGCGGCGTTTGACGTGGCTTCGGGCACTTCATGGAAGACCAGCTTCTTCATGTCGCCATCGCGCAACAGTGCGGCAGCGGCCAGGTCGGCCTGAGCAGCGGCAGGAGCCATGATTGCGCCTGCGCCGAGGGCCGTATAAACGAGCGCAGCAAGAATTCTTTTCATATTCCCTCCGAAGGGTTCAAACCAATGACAGACACGCCCGCCGCTCCTGACGCCACCACCTCCAACCAGATGTGGGGCGGGCGCTTTGCCGCCGGTCCGGATGCGATCATGGAGGCGATCAACGCCTCCATCGGCTTCGACAAACGGATGGCGGCGCAGGACATTGCCGGCTCGCGTGCGCATGCCGCGATGCTGGGCGCAACCGGCATTTTGCAAGCTAGCGATGTCGAGGCCATCCGGAAAGGCCTGCTCACAGTCTTGTCAGAAATCGAGGAGGGACGGTTCGCCTTCTCGACGGCACTCGAAGACATTCACATGAACGTCGAGGCGCGGTTGAAGGAGATCATCGGCGAGCCCGCCGGGCGGCTGCACACAGGTCGCAGCCGCAACGACCAGGTCGCCACCGATTTCAAGCTCTGGGTACGCGATCAGTTGGATGCTGCCGAAGGCGGGCTGCTGGCGCTGATCAGCGCGCTGCTCGATCAGGCCGAGGCGGGGGCGGATTGGGTAATGCCCGGCTTTACCCATCTGCAGACGGCACAGCCGGTCACCTGGGGTCATCACATGATGGCATATGTCGAGATGTTTGGGCGTGATCTCAGCCGCATGCGCGATGCGCGGGCCCGCATGAATACGTCGCCCCTCGGTGCAGCGGCGCTCGCCGGGACATCCTTCCCCATCGATCGGGAGATGACGGCCAAGGCACTGGGGTTCGATGCTCCCGCGGCCAACTCGCTGGACGCCGTGAGCGACCGCGATTTCGCGCTGGAGTTTCTCGGTGCCGCCAGCATCTGCGCCGTGCATCTCAGCCGCTTTGCCGAGGAACTGGTGATCTGGTCATCGGCCCAGTTCCGCTTCGTGACCCTATCTGATCGGTTCTCCACGGGTTCGTCGATCATGCCGCAGAAGAAGAATCCGGATGCCGCCGAGCTCATCCGGGCCAAGGTGGGCCGGATCTTCGGCGCCAACACGGCGCTGATGATGGTGATGAAGGGCCTGCCGCTGACCTATTCGAAGGATATGCAAGAGGACAAGGAACAGGTCTTCGATGCCGCCGATACCCTGATGCTCGCGCTTGCGGCAATGACGGGGATGGTGTCGGACATGACCGCAAACCGAAGCAGCCTCGCCGCGGCGGCAGGGTCGGGCTTCTCCACGGCAACCGATCTTGCGGACTGGCTGGTGCGGGTGCTGGGGCTCCCGTTCCGCGAGGCCCATCACATCACTGGGCGGCTTGTCGCGCGGGCCGAGCAGAAGGGGTGCGATTTGCCTGACCTCACGCTTGAGGATATGACTGAGGTTCATGCGGGCATCACGGCCGAGGTTTTCGACGTGCTTGGGGTGGAAAACTCCGTCAGAAGTCGTACCTCTTATGGAGGCACGGCGCCCGTACAGGTCCGGTCACAGATCGCTCGCTGGAAGGAGATGATCGCATGAAACGCCTGATTTTCGCCGCTGGTCTGGGGCTTTTGGCCGGATGCGGTGCAGACGGAGAGCCGGTGACCCCGCAGATCAACGGCGGTGTAACCATCAACAACAACGGTATTCATCCCAGTGCCTCCGTGGGTCTGGGCAAGGGGCCGCTTTCGATCTGGCTCGGGCTGTGATGCGGAGTGTCCTGCTCGCGGGATGTGTGCTGGCGCTGGCCGCATGTACCGGGCCGATTCCGGCGCCCGAACCGGAGCGCGCCGAGCCCGAGGCCGGGATCCGGCTCTCAGGCTATGCCACCATCGGATACATCAAGGGGCGCTGAACGGTGTCGATGCGACTGATTTGGCTCGTGCTTGCCATTTGGGGCACCATCCACCCGATGAGCTACTTTTTGCAGTGGTTCAACGAGAACGGCTATAACCTGATGGCCATGGTCGATGCCTGGCACGCAAATGCCGCGACCAGCGGGCTTGTGTGGGATCTCACCGTCGCCGCCGTGACGCTGACCATCTGGGTGATTGTGGAGTGCGTGCAGAAACGCCTGTGGCTCGGGCTGCTGGCGATACCCGCCACCTTCGGTATCGGTGTCAGCTGCGGGCTGCCGCTCTATCTATATTTGCGATCGAGGCCAACTGCCTAGACGGTCACGTCCCCCGCGCAGATGCGTCTGCATGTCAGACAGCGCGCCGCAATGGCGGCGACCATCCTCTTTCGACAAATGATCGCAGCACCGATCAGAAGATTGCCTCGGCGCGCGGGTCTGCTATGAGGCGGAGACGGCCAATCAGGGGCACCGAATGGATCACTTTCTCTACCGCAATGGCGCATTGCACGCCGAAGACGTTCCCGTTGCGGAGATCGCCGCAGCGGTCGGCACACCGTTTTATGTCTACTCCACCGCCACTCTGCTGCGGCACTTCCAGCTGTTCGATGACGCGCTGGAGGGGCTCGACCATCTCGTCTGCTATGCCATGAAGGCGGCCAGTAACCAGGCCATCCTGGCAACGCTCGCACAGGCCGGCGCGGGCATGGATGTGGTATCGGGTGGCGAATACATGCGTGCGAAAGCCGCAGGTGTGCCGGGCGACAAGATCGTCTTCTCCGGTGTCGGCAAAACCGCCGCCGAAATCCGCCTCGCGCTCGAAGGGGGTATCCGCCAGTTCAATGTCGAGTCCGAACCGGAGATGGAGGTGCTGAACGCCACCGCTCTGGCCATGGGCAAGATCGCTCCGATCACCATTCGCGTGAACCCGGATGTCGATGCGAAGACCCATGCCAAGATCGCAACCGGCAAATCCGAAAACAAGTTCGGCATCCCGATTTCGCGAGCGCGGGAGGTCTATGCGCTGGCGGCTTCCATGGACGGGCTGGACGTCATCGGCATCGACGTGCACATCGGCAGCCAGCTGACCGATCTGGCGCCCTTTGAACTGGCCTACCAGAAGGTGGCCGAGCTGACAGAGCAACTGCGTGCCGACGGGCATGACATCCGCCGCCTCGATCTGGGCGGTGGCCTCGGCATCCCCTATGCGCGTGACAACCAGGCGCCTCCCTTGCCGTTGGACTACGGCGCGATGATCAAGCGCACGCTTGGTCATCTGGGGTGTGAGATCGAGATCGAACCGGGCCGACTGATCGCTGGAAACGCGGGGCTCATGGTGTCCGAAGTGATCTACGTGAAGTCCGGCGAAGACCGCGACTTCCTGATCATCGACGGCGCGATGAACGACCTGATCCGCCCCGCCATGTACGAGGCCTATCACGACATCATCCCGGTGGTCGAACCTGCGCCGGGCGCCGAGCCTGCCACCTTCGATATCGTGGGTCCGGTCTGCGAAACCGGCGATACATTCGCGCGCGGGCGACAGATGCCGGCTGTGGCCGCCGGTGACCTGGTTGCCTTCCGCTCGGCCGGTGCATATGGCGCGGTGATGAGCAGTGAGTACAATTCCCGACCCCTGATCCCCGAGGTTCTGGTGAATGAGGATCAATTTGCGGTTATTCGCCGACGTCCGACCTTTGACGAAATGATAAAACGAGATACCATTCCAGAATGGCTTTGATCCCGTATCCCCGGGGTCATGGACCAGCGGAGACGAAGCGATGGCGTCATTTTCCCGGCAAGACGCGAGCCATAGCCTGAAAACGGTGCGCTGGCCCCTGCGGCTGACGTGGCTGGGGATGGTTGCGGAGGCGCTCGTGCAAAGCCTCTGGCCGCTGTTGACCGTCTGCCTCTTGGTGCTGGCCGCGCTGATGCTGGGCCTGCAGGATGCGATCTCCGTCGAACTTGTCTGGGCACTGGCCGTGGCGGCCGGCCTTGGGCTGCTGGGCACGCTGGGCTATGCGTTCAAGCGGTTCCGGCTGCCGAGCCGGACGGCTGCCATAGCCCGGCTTGACGCCAGCATGTCTGGGCGTCCCCTGCAGGCGCTGCTCGACACCCAAACCATCGGCGCACAGGATGCGGCCTCGGCCGCCGTCTGGCGTGCGCATCAGACACGGATGGCAGAGCGCGCCGCTGCAGCCGAGCCTGTGCCCGCCGATCTGCGCGTCTCCGACCGCGACCCCTATGCCCTGCGCTACATTGCCGTGCTGGTGTTCGGCATCGCACTGCTCTTCGGTTCGATCTGGCGCGTGGGCTCGGTGGCCGAGATGACACCGGGGGGCGGCGGGCTTGCGTCCGGCCCGATCTGGGAAGGCTGGGCGGAAAGCCCCCGGTACACAGGGCGCCCGACGATCTATCTCAACGACATTCCGGACGGCCGGCTTCAGGTGCCGGTCGGCAGCCTGATCACCTTGCGGCTCTATGGCGAGATCGGAGCGCTGACCCTGTCGGAAACCGTCTCGGGCCGGACGGATGTGCCACCCGCCTCCGACCCGGCGCAGGACTTCACCGTCGTCCAGAATGGCACCGTAACGATCAGCGGTCCCGGAGGGCGCAGCTGGCAGGTCGAAGTAATCGCCGACGCCCCGCCCGAGATTGCCGTGCTTGAAGATCCCTCCGCGTCGGCATTCGGTGAGATGACATTGCCCTTCGAGGCGCGCGATGACTACGGCGTGGAAGCAGGCGAAGCGCGGTTTTCGCTTGATCTGGCCTCTGTCACCCGCCAGCACGGGCTTACCATCGCTCCGGAAACGCGCCCCGATCTTGTGGTGCCGCTGCCCACGCCTATCGCGGGGAATCGCCGTGAGTTCGAAGAAAACCTGATCGAGGATTTTTCCGAGCACCCCTGGGCCAACCTGCCGGTGCAGGTGCGTCTGTCCGCGCTGGATGGGGCCGAACAGGAGTATGAGACCGAGCCGCGCGCGATGGTTCTGCCCGGACGTCGCTTCTTCGATCCTGTCGCGGCCGCCGTCATCGAACAGCGCCGGGATCTGCTGTGGTCCCGGGCGAACAGCGGTCGCATCAGCCAGATCCTGCGTGCCACCGCCTATGTGCCGGAGGATCTCTTCCGCAAGGAGGTCGACGCGCTGCGCCTGCGCAAGGTGATCCGGCAGCTTGAGACGTTTGCCACCTATGGCCTGACAGACGAGATGCAGGACGATCTGGCGGCTGAGATGTGGGATCTCGCGATCATTCTCGAAGAGGGCGATCTGGCCGATGCTGCGGAGCGCCTACGCCGCGCGCAGGAGCGGCTGAACGAGGCCATCGAGAACGGTGCCTCGGATGAGGAGATCGCCGAGCTGATGCGCGAGCTGCGCCGCGCCACCGAAGACTACTTGCAGCAGATGATGCGTCAGGCGGAGCGGCAACAGCAGCAGAACGACGAGAACAACTTCGAAGCGCCGAACCAGGATTCCATGATGATGACGCAGGACGACCTGCAGCGCATGATGGACCGGATTCAGGAGCTGATGGAACAAGGCCGCATGGCCGAGGCGCAACAGGCGCTGCAGGAACTTCAACAGCTGATGGAAAACATGCAGATGGCGCAAGGCCAGCAGGGCCAGGGCAGTCAGAGCCCTGGTGAGCAGGCGATGGAAGGCCTGTCCGAAACCTTGCGTGAACAGCAGGGCCTGTCCGATCAGGCTTTCCGCGATCTGCAAGAACAGTTCAACCCCGGTGCGCAGGCGGGCGAAAGCCAGGACAACGAAGGCCGTAATGGCGGCCAGGGCCGCGGACAAAGCCATGAAGGCCAGTCCGGTCAGGGTGAGGCCGAGGGCGATGGCAGCGCGGAGGGCCAAAATCCGGGCTCCGAAGGCTCCATTGCCGACCGGCAGCGTGCGCTGCGCGATGAACTGCGGCGGCAGCAGGGAAATCTGCCGGGCGCCGGCACACCCGGCGGTGACGCCGCCCGCGACGCGCTCGACCGGGCAGGGCGCGCCATGGATGATGCTGAAGAGGCGCTGCGCAACGATGATCTGGCCGGTGCCATTGACGATCAGGGTCAGGCCATGGAGGCGCTGCGCGAAGGCATGCGCGCGCTCGGAGAGATGATGGCAGAGCAACAGCAGAACCAGCAGCCGGGGCAGGGCTCGCAACCCTCGGACCGCCAGGCCGAAAACCGCGATCCGCTGGGCCGTGAGTCGGGCAACACGGGCCCCGATGGCGATACCGGGCCGCTGGCGCTGAACGATGAGGATGCCTATGGCCGGGCCCGCGAACTGCTCGATGAAATCCGCCGCCGGTCCGGTGAAACCGCGCGCCCGGAAGAAGAGCGCAACTACCTCAAACGCCTTCTCGACCGGTTCTGATCAGGCTCACTGGGCGCTGCTGTCCGCGGCCGGGTCGAACCAGGCGAGAAGGCTCTGAACCTGGCCATCCAGCCACACGCGCCACTGGTCGATCATGCCGACATAGGTGCTGAGCCATGGGTCCACCTGCGGCACCGCTTCGGCGATCTGCGGTGCAAAGGCGTAGGCGAGCGAAAGCAGGGCGACCAGCACCACCATCACCAAAAAACCACGCCCAAAGCTGCGACGCTCGCGCGCTTCGACTTGTGCGGTTTGCCCCGGATCTTCGGTGGGTGAGCGATCGCTGTTCGACCGCAGGGTCGAGTTGATCTCGGCAATGTCGGGAAGCATGTCACGCCGCGAGTCCGAAACCGCGGTGGTCTCCGTCACCGGACCCGAAGGATCCTCGCCCCGCATCCGGGCCATGCGGTCGCGGCTCTCATGGGCGCGGCGGCGCGCCTCATCGCTTCCGCCACTCTCGTCCAGTCCGAGGTCGGGCTGGCTCTCCACTGCGCCGCCCGTCGCTTCGTTTTGGCGGGCCTGTTTCTCCAGTTCCGCCTCTTCGCGAAGCACGTCGATGACAGCCTGATCAAGCGGTCGGCGCGGTAGAGGGTTGGGCGCCTCGTCCGCGTCCTCCTCTGAGTCGCTCTCGGGGTCAGGTTGTGATGTCTTTTTCCTGTCCGGCGCCGTCTTCGCATCGGGGTCGGAGGTTGCGGTGCGATCAGCAGACACATCCACGTCGTCCTCCGGCGCCGTCTCGGCGTCCGGGTGGGCCTGGAACCAGGTCTGTTCGCAATTCGAGCACTGTACCTCCCGGCCGTCGGGGGGCATGACATCGTCGGGCACTTCGTATTGCGCGCCACAATTCGGACAGATCAGGCGCATGGCGGGTCCTGCTTCATAACTACCCCATATTTTTCCCCGCACCATATTGACATCATTGTCGTGCGAAAAGCGTTAACTGCGCGCTGACCCGCCATGTCGTGCATTGAAACCGGGCCAGCGTTGAGGCACAAAAGCGCCACAAAAAGGGGGGCAGCGTGATCGAGCTCAACAATGTCGCCTACAGCTATGGTGGCGGCGCATTACTGTCGGACATCTCGCTGCAATTGGCGCCCGGCTCGTTTTACTTTCTCACCGGACCGTCCGGTGCCGGAAAGACCACACTTCTGAAACTCTGCTACGGTGCGCTGCAGCCGACTTCGGGCGAGGTCACGCTCTTCGGGGACGACGTCGCCGGGTTGGCGCGGGACGACATCGCTGTACTGCGGCGCCGGATGGGCGTGGTTCATCAGGACTGCAGTTTTCTCGATCATCTCAGCGTGACGGAGAATATCGCATTGCCGCTCAGGGTCTCCGGACGTCAAAGCAAGGCGGCGCAGGAGGATCTGACAGAGCTGATGGCCTGGGTCGGGTTGACCCACCGGGCAGAGGCGCTTCCGCCGGAGCTTTCTGGTGGTGAGCGTCAGCGTGCCGCACTGGCGCGGGCCGTCATCATGTCGCCCGATGTCGTGCTCGCAGATGAGCCCACCGGGAATGTCGATTGGGAGATGTCCCAGCGCCTGCTGCGCCTGCTGGTCGAACTCAACAAGATGGGCAAGACGGTGCTGATCGCAACACATGATCTCAGCCTGATCCGCGCCGCCAAGAGCCAAGTGCAGGCGCGTGTGCTGCGGATCGCCAATCGGCAGGTCCAACTTGCCGGAGCGGATCTGTGAAGCTGGTGCGGGCCGACGTCAAACGCTTTGTGCTGGGCGACCGGCAGGCGGATCGGGTGGTTCCCCGCTCCGGGTTCACCGCTCAGCTTACCGTTTTTGCTGCCGCAGCGATGGCGTTCCTGGCGGTTTTCGCCATGGCCCTGTCGCTTGCGGCGGGGCGGCTGGCGACACGTTGGGGCGATGAGCTGGCCCAGTCGTCCACAATCCGGATCGTGGCACCACTCGATCAGCGTGCGGCGCAGACAGAGGCGGCCTTGGGCATTCTGGAAACAACAGCCGGTGTCGCATTTGCGCGCGCCCTCAGCGCCTCGGAACAGCAGGCGTTGCTGGCGCCGTGGTTCGGAGCCGAACTCGATCTTCAGACCTTGCCTGTCCCGCAATTGATTGAAGTCATTGAGGAAGACAGTGGCTTTGACGCCGCCGGTCTGCGCCTGCGACTGGCCGCCGAGGTTCCCGGAGCGATCCTCGATGATCACAGCCGCTGGCGCGCGCCGCTCGTTGATGCGGCCAACCGGCTGCGCTTGCTGGGCTGGCTGTCGGCCGTGCTTCTTGGAGCAAGTGTTGCGGCCATGGTGACCCTTGCCGCTCATGCAGCCCTCGCAGCCAACGCGCAGGTGATCGCCGTTTTGCGTCTGGTGGGTGCGACAGACCGCTATATCGCGCAGGCCTTCATTCGCCGGTTCACGCTGCGGGCCTTCGGCGGCGCGCTGGTTGGTTCCGTTGTTGCGATGGCTGTCGTGGCCTTTCTGCCCGATGCGTCGGACACCGCCGGGTTTCTGACCGGCCTGAGTTTCCAAGGCTGGCACTGGTTCCTGCCTTTCCTGATCCCGCTGCTCTGCGCGGCGGTGGCCTTCGTCGCGACACGTGCCGCGGCGGGCCGAACGTTGAAAAGGCTTGCCTGATGCTGCAGTACACTCGCTCCGTGTTCTTCATCGTCCAGATGTATGTGGCCATGCCGGTTTTCGGTCTTGTCTTCGCGCCCTGGGCGCTCTTCAGTCGCCGTGGCGCCTTTGCGGCCTGCAAATCCTATTCACGCTACGTCTTCTGGACAGCGCGCTGGATGGTCGGTCTGCGCTGTGAGGTGCGGGGGACGGTGCCGCAGGGCGAGGCCCTGATTGCGGCGAAGCACCAGTCTTTCCTCGATATCATGATGATCTTCACGGCTCTGCCGGCGGCGAAGTTCATCATGAAAAAGGAAATCCTGATGACGCCGATCATTGGACAATACGCCCGCAAACTCGGGTGTGTCCCGGTGGATCGGGGCAAGCGCGGTGCCGCCATTGAAAGGATGGTCGCGGATGTCAACGCCGGGCGCGCCGAGCCCGGGCAGCTGATCATCTACTCGCAGGGCACTCGCGTCGCGCCAGGTGCAAAGCTGCCGTACAAGATCGGCACGGCTGTGCTCTACGAGCAACTCGATCAGCCGTGCGTGCCGGTTGCGACCAATGTGGGCGTGCTCTGGCCGAAACGCGGCCTGTTGCGCAAACCGGGGGTGGCGGTGGTGGAGTTCCTGCCGGCCATTCCGCCAGGGCTGGATCGGGATGCGTTCATGACGCAGCTCGAGGCCGCGGTCGAGCTGAGCTCGGATTCCTTGATGGCAGAAGCGGGTTTTGACTATGACGAACAAAGACCAGGCGATTGACAGTCTGACGGCGCTTGAGGCGCTTTATGGCGTGCCGGGGGCGCCAGCGCTGCGCAAGGTGGCGCGCCGGATGACCCCATTGTATCGCAAGTGGATCATGGCGTCGCGCTTCTGCGTGCTCAGCACCGTCGGAGAGGAGGGCACGGATGGCAGCCCGCGTGGCGAAGACGGTCCGGTTGTGCTGGAGCTCGATCCCGGCACGCTGGCCATGCCCGATTGGCGAGGGAACAACCGGCTGGATTCGCTGCGGAATATCGTCACCGACGGACGCGTGTCACTGATGTTTTTCGTGCCTGGGTCCAACAATGTCGTGCGGGTGAACGGCGTGGCCTGGCTGACGGCAGATGCCGATCTGCGTCAACGCTTCGCGAAGAAGACGCTGTTGCCCGCTACCGTGATTGTCATCGAGATGTCCGAGATCTACACGCAATGCGCCCGCGCGATGCTGCGCGCCGGACTGTGGGATCCGACCTGCGAAAATGCCGATGTCCCGACGGTTGGTCAAATCCTTGCAGAGGTGTCCGAAGGCGAGGAGGGCGGCGAGAGCTACGATGCCGCTTGGGGCGCGCGGGCGGCCAAGACGATGTGGTAAGCACGGGTGGCCTGAAAGCCCACCCTACCTGCCAACACGAACGTCAGGACAGGCAGGTGCGGTGGGCTTTCAGGCCACCGCGTCACTCACATATGGATCGGGCCGTCACCGCAGGCCAATGCCGCCTCGCGCACGGCTTCGGAATAGGTCGGATGCGCGTGACAGGTCATCGCGAGATCCTCTGCCGAGGCGCCGAACTCCATCGCTACGCAGATCTCGTGAATGAGATCGCCCGCCGCAGGCCCCATGATATGCGCGCCCAGAATGCGGTCTGTCTCCTTGTCGGCGAGGATCTTCACAAAGCCATCTGCGGCGAAATTCGCCTTCGCCCGCCCGTTGCCCATGAAGCTGAACTTGCCGACCTTGTAGCTATGCTCTTGATCTTTCAGCATCTCTTCGGTCGCGCCCACATTGGCCACTTCCGGGTGGGTATAGATCACGCCTGGGATCACGCCATAGTTCACATGGCCATGTTTCCCGGCCACCTGCTCGGCGGCAGCCATACCTTCGTCTTCCGCCTTATGCGCCAGCATCGGCCCTTCAATCACGTCTCCGATCGCGTAGATCCCGGGCACGCTGGTCTCCCATTTGCCGTTCACCGCGATCTGCCCACGCTCGGTCATCTTCAGGCCGAGCGCGTCCAGCCCCAGACCTTCGGTGTAGGGTTTGCGACCCGTCGCCACCAGAACGACATCTGCGTCGAGCACATGCTCACTGTCATCCTTGCGCAGCTTGTAGTGGACCTTGGCCTTCGTCTTGGTCGCTTCGGTCTTCTGAACCGCGGCGCCCATGATGAATTCAAGCCCTTGTTTTTTCAGCGTTCTCTGGAAGGCTTTCTGGATCTCCGCATCCATGCCCGGCGTGATGACGTCGAGGAATTCCACGACCGTCACCTCGGAGCCCAGCCGCGCATAGACCGAGCCCAGCTCCAACCCGATCACGCCTGCGCCGATCACCACCAGCTTCTTCGGCACCTTGCCCAGTTCCAGCGCACCGGTGGAAGTCACCACCACCTTCTCGTCGACCTCGACCCCCGGCAGCGACGCGGGCTCCGACCCGGAGGCGATGATGATATTTTTGGTCTCATGAACCTCATCGCCCACCTTCACCTTCCCGGCTTCGGGGATCGATCCCCAACCTTTCAGCCAGTCCACCTTGTTCTTTTTGAACAGAAATTCGATGCCGCTGGTGTTCTGGCCGATGGTCTTTTCCTTGTAAGCCAGCATCTGCTTCCAGTCGACCGACGGGCTTTTGCCCTTGAGGCCCATCTCAGCAAAATTATGCTCGGCCTCATGCAGCATATGGCTCGCATGCAGCAGCGCTTTCGACGGGATACAACCCACGTTCAGGCAGGTGCCACCCAGCGTCTCGCGCCCCTCGACGCAGGCCACCTTCAGCCCCAGCTGCGCGCATCGGATGGCGCAGACATAGCCGCCGGGGCCGGAGCCGATGATGATCACGTCGTAGTTAGCCATGGGTCAGATCCTTCAAATTGGAACGTCGGTATAACGTCGGTATCACGTCGGTATTGCGTCGGTGCCCACGTCGGTTTTTTGCCAGTATCTCTCGCCATAGTTGCCCCGCTTAGACCAAAGCTGCAAGCAGCATCAGGAGGGTTGCGCCGAAGCCCACAAACCAGATCAGCGAGCGCCAGGGCACCCAGCCAAAGGCATAGGCGGGAACATAGAGAACGCGGGCCACGAGGTAGACCCAGGCGCAGGTCCGGGTGACGCCTGAGGACTGCTCGCCCAGTGCCACCACGACCACCGCGATGGTGAAGAGGATGAGCGCCTCGAAGTGATTGTTCAGCGCGCGGTACAGGCGCGCCGTGCGCGGCGACAGTTTGTCAACGAGATCCCCGCCGAGTTTGTTCCTGTCGCGGGGGCTGAGTGTTTCACCCGGCGCAAGCTCGATGTTGGCGGGGACGGCCATCAAACCGAATTGCACCCCTTGCAGAAGGGCGGCGAGCGCGAGGACAGTGAGCTCAACCGTCATGCGCCCAATGCCTCCGCTATCTGTGTCGCTTTGGTGCGGACCGGGAGGCCGCGGGCGCTGGGATGGGCCACGGCGCGGTGAGGAATGCCGAACCGCGCGCAGGCCGCTGTCGCGACGCGTCCTAGGGCCACCACCGGGCGGCCCGCAATCTCATGTCGGGTGATAGCCTCAAAGCTGGCCTCCACATCCGCCACCGGAACCGTCGCCGACCGCTGCGCGGGCAGCAAATGAAAGGCATGAGTCAAATAGATCGCGTCCCGCGTCCGCCCGGCGAGGGCAAGCGCAAGATCAAGCACCCGGTTGAACACCATCTGCGGCAGATAGCCCAGCCGGGCCAGCGTCTCGTGGTGCAGCTTGGCCGTCGGCGCGTCGAGCCAGTTGTAGCTGATCAACACCGGCCCTGTCGGGCTGCCACAGCTCAGCTGATAGGGGCTGATGTAGTCGCCTTCGAGCCCCACATCCGCATAGCTGTGATAGCCCGGGCGCCGGAAGGCACGGCGGGCCGCGATGCAGCGATTGCGGAGCGTGGCGGTCAGCATCCGTGGCCTAGAGCGCCAGCAGGTAGAGCGCGACGGTCGCCACGATGCCCACCGTCCAGGCGAGGCTGCGCAGCCCGACGATGCCGAAGGCATAGGACGGCAGGTAGACAATCCGCGCGATCAGGAAGGCCTGCGCGGCGAGCAGGGTTTCGTTGGTGCTGCTCTCAGTGATGCTGATCAGCAGGACCGCAGGGGCAAAGAGCACCATGGCGGTGACGGAGTTGTTGAGCGCGCGCTCCAGCCGCCCGGCGATGCCGGAGACGGTGCGCCCCTCATCGCGGGAGCCCAGCAGGTAACCCATGCCGAGCTGCGTCAGCCCGCCCGTGGCCTGCAGGATCAGGGTCAGGATCACCAGAAGGCCGTAGAGGGCGAGGATTTGGATTTCGGTCATTTTCGGTTTCTTCCTCTCAGACGTCTGCCGCACTCCATGTTTGAGGCAGGTACGGTTTCAATCAACAGCTCAGATCCGAGGTGAATTGCCCCAGCCGGGGCGCTTGCGGCCCGGCCAGCGCCCGACCGCCCCCCTCGGGCGGGCGCTTCGCTTCCACCCGGCGGTCAGGCGATGGCCTCTTTTCCTGCGCTAGTCGCCATCGTCTTGGGAGTACAAGCCAATGCCTTTCATTACCCAGTATGAAGTCGTTTTTTTGAGGGGAGCCTTTCTGCCTGCCAACCCACGAAGATCCCCGTATGGATTTTTCCCCGTTTTCTTTTCAACAAGCTGTCCGACCTCAAACACATAAGACAACGCCAAAGAAATTGCCTTCCGCAACTCGAGCTCCTTGACATCTTTCCCGTGGATCAGACCGTCCCGTGTCTTCTCTGCGATCGAGATAATTTCGGTTATTTCTGAGGGAATAGCCTCTCCAAAAACGTTCTTATAGACCGTTCGGAAGTATGCCCGGGTGAAGTGTTGTTTCCTGAGTGCTTCGTCAACCTTCGCGGAGTTGCAATCATGAATTCTAACCAAGCCGCATTTTAGCGCCTTGTGATGCCCTTCTTCCAGCTTCATGAAAATGTATGCTAGCGCGGCATCTAAGTTCTTACCGTCAGCTAGCAGCATATCTAATTTTCTAAGATAATTCCTCGTGGCCTCCGGAAAGTCGTCGTATTGTTTTTTGAGTGTTCTGTAAGATCCAACCATTTCACAAATCCATCAGTAGCCGCCGCGGATCCTCCAGCGCCTCTTTCACTCGCACCAGGAAGGTCACCGCGCCCTTGCCGTCGACGATGCGGTGATCATAAGACAGCGCCAGATACATCATCGGGCGGATCTTCACCTCGCCGCCAATCGCCATCGGGCGGTCCTGGATCTTGTGCATGCCCAGGATGCCCGATTGCGGCGGGTTCAGGATCGGTGAGGACATGAGCGAGCCGTAGACACCGCCGTTGGAGATCGTGAAGGTGCCGCCCTGCATCTCGGCCATGCTGAGCTTGCCGTCCCGCGCGCGGGCGCCTTTTTCGGCGATGGCCTGTTCGATGGCATGGAAGCTCATCGCGTCCGCGTCGCGAATGACCGGCACCACGAGGCCCGTCGGCGTGCCCGCCGCGATACCCATATGAACGAAGTTCTTGTAAACGATATCCGTCCCGTCGATCTCGGCGTTGACCTCCGGCACCTCTTTCAGCGCGTGGCAGCAGGCCTTGGTGAAGAAGGACATGAAGCCCAGCTTGACGCCGTGCTTCTTCAGGAACAGGTCCTTGTACTCATTGCGCAGGGCCATGACCTCGGTCATGTCCACCTCGTTGTAGGTGGTGAGCATGGCCGCGGTGTTCTGGCTGTCCTTCAGGCGCTTGGCGATGGTCTGGCGCAGACGGGTCATTTTCACCCGTTCCTCGCGCGCCGCGTCATCGGCGGCCACAGGGGCACGCGGGGCGGGCGCAGTCGCCGCAGGCGCTGGGGCCGACTCTGCGGCGGCGATGGCGGCCTGCACATCCTCTTTCATCACGCGCCCGTCGCGTCCCGAGCCGGTAACCTGATCGCGGTCGATCCCGGCTTCGGCCATGGCCTTCTTGGCCGACGGCGCATCCTCCACGTCCTTGCCCATGCTGGCATCCTTGCCCGCAGCGGGGGTGCTGTACTGCGTGTCGCCCGCAGGGGCGGCCGGCTCGGTGGCGGCAGGCGCCGCGCCCTCACCTTGCGTCATCACGGCAAGCTTGGCGCTGGCATCCACCGTCGTGCCCTCGGGCGCGAGGATCTCGGAGAGCGTGCCTGCGGCGGGCGCAGGCACCTCGACGCTGACCTTGTCGGTCTCCAGCTCGCAGAGCATCTCGTCTGCGGCCACGCTGTCGCCCACCGCCTTGAACCAGGTGCTCACGGTGGCTTCGGTCACGCTTTCGCCCAGCGTCGGCACCATGACGTCGATGGTTTCGCCTCCGCCATCGCCCGAGGCCGTACGCGCCGCGGAGGAGGGCGCTTCTTCGTCCTTTGCAGCTTCCTTGCCTTTCGGTGCCGCTTTCGAGCCTGCGTCGCCCTCGGAGATATTGGCCAGCAGGGCATCGACCCCCACCGTCTCCCCTTCGCCCGCGACGATCTCATCCAGCGTTCCGGCGACCGGGCTGGGCACTTCGACGGTGACCTTGTCGGTTTCCAGCTCGCAGAGCATTTCATCCACGGCGACCGTGTCACCGGGCTTCTTGAACCAGGTGGCCACAGTGGCTTCGGTGACGGATTCGCCCAGCGTGGGGACGCGAACTTCGGTGGTCATTTCAGTATTCCCTTCGACGCTTATTTCTTGAGTGTCAGCGCATCATCGACGAGCGCTGCTTGTTGTGCCTTGTGCTGGCTGGCGAGCCCGGTTGCGGGGCTGGCGGACGTCGCGCGCCCGACGTAGCGTGGGCGCGTGTGCTTGGCCTTGATGCGGCCCAGCACCCATTCGATGTTGGGCTCGATGAAGGTCCAGGCGCCCTGGTTCTTGGGCTCTTCCTGACACCAGACCACCTCCGCCTGCTTGAACCGCTCCAGCTCCTTGACCGCGGATTGGGCGGGGAAGGGGTAGAACTGCTCGACCCGCAAGAGGTAGATGTCGTCGATCCCGCGGGCGTCGCGTTCTTCCAGCAGGTCGTAGTAGACCTTGCCGGAGCACATCACCACGCGCTTGATCTTCTTGTCTTCGACAAGCGTAGTCTCGGAGTTGCCCTCCTGCGCATCGTCCCACATCAGCCGGTGGAAGCTCGACCCGGTGGTGAATTCCTTCGCCGTGCTGACCGCGAGCTTGTGGCGCAAGAGCGACTTCGGCGTCATCAGGATGAGCGGCTTGCGGAAGCTGCGGTGGATCTGCCGCCGCAGGATGTGGAAATAGTTCGCGGGCGTCGTGCAGTTCGCCACGATCCAGTTGTCCTGCCCGCACATCTGCAGGAACCGCTCCAGCCTTGCAGAGGAGTGCTCGGGCCCCTGGCCCTCGAACCCATGGGGCAGCAGGCACACAAGACCCGACATGCGCAGCCATTTGCTTTCACCCGACGAGATGAACTGGTCGAACATGATCTGCGCCCCGTTGGCAAAGTCGCCGAACTGCGCCTCCCAGAGCGTCAGCGCATTGGGCTCGGCCATGGAGTAGCCATATTCGAAGCCAAGCACCGCATATTCCGAGAGCATCGAGTCGATGACCTCGTAATGCGCCTGACCGGGCTTGATGTTGTTGAGCGGATAGAAGCGTTCCTCGGTGTCCTGGTTCACCAGCCCCGAGTGCCGCTGCGAAAAGGTGCCGCGGGTCGAATCCTGCCCCGCGAGCCGCACCGGATACCCTTCGGTCAGCAGCGAGCCGAAGGCCAGCGCCTCCGCTGTGGCCCAATCGATACCGGCGCCGTTTTCGAACATCTCCTTCTTCGCCTCGAGCAGGCGTCCGACCGTCTTGTGCAGCGGATAGTCCTCGGGCACCGCGCTCAGCGCCGCGCCCACTTCCGCCAGCAGGCCCTTGGAGATCGCGGTGCGCCCGCGTTGATACTGGGTCTTCTGTTTGTCGAGGTGGGACCACTTGCCATCGAGCCAGTCGGCCTTGTTCGGGCGATACTCCTTGCCCGCCTCGAACTCTTCGCTCAGATAGGCCTGGAAGGCGGCTTTCATGTCCTCGATCTCGCCTTCGGGGATCAGCCCGTCCTTGACCAGCCGCTCGGTATAGAGGCTGAGCGTGGTCTTATGGCTCTTGATCTTCTTGTACATGATCGGGTTGGTGAACATCGGCTCGTCGCCTTCGTTGTGCCCGAAGCGGCGATAGCAGAAGATGTCGATCACCACGTCCTTGCGGAACTTCTGGCGGAATTCCGTGGCGACTTTGGCCGCGTGCACCACGGCTTCCGGGTCATCGCCGTTCACGTGGAAGATCGGGGCCTCCACCACCAGCGCGTTGTCGGTGGGGTAGGGGGAGGAGCGGCTGAAATGCGGCGCGGTGGTAAAGCCGATCTGGTTGTTCACCACCAGATGGATCGTGCCACCGGTCTTGTGACCGCGCAGACCCGAGAGCGCGAAGCATTCCGCCACGACACCCTGGCCTGCAAAGGCCGCATCGCCGTGCAGCAGGATCGGAATGCAGGAGGTGCGGTCGGGGTCGTTGTTCTGGTCCTGCTTGGCGCGCGCCTTGCCGAGCACAACGGGGTTCACCGCTTCGAGGTGGCTGGGGTTGGCGGTCAGGCTCAGGTGCACGGTGTTGCCGTCAAACTCGCGGTCTGAGGACGCGCCGAGGTGGTACTTCACATCGCCGGAACCGTCGACGTCTTCTGGCTTGAAGCTGCCGCCCTGAAACTCGTTGAAAATCGCCTTGTAGGGTTTGGCCATCACATTGGCCAGCACCGATAGACGGCCTCGGTGCGGCATCCCGATCACGATGTCGCGGACGCCCAGAGCACCGCCGCGCTTGATGATCTGCTCCATTGCGGGCACCAGGCTTTCGCCGCCGTCGAGGCCGAAGCGCTTGGTGCCCATGTATTTCACGTGCAGGAATTTTTCGAAACCCTCGGCCTCGACCAGCTTGGCCAGGATCGCCTTGCGCCCTTCGCGGGTGAAGGACACCTCCTTGCCGAAGCCCTCGATGCGCTCCTTCAGCCAGCCCGCCTCTTCGGGGTTGGAGATGTGCATGTATTGCAGCGCGAAGGTGCCGCAATAGGTGCGCTGCACGATGCTGAGGATCTCGCGCATCGAGGCGGTCTCCAGCCCCAGCACGTTGTCGATGAAGATGGGCCGGTCCATATCGGCCTCGGTGAAGCCGTAGGAGCGCGGGTCAAGCTCCGGATGCGGTGTGTTTTCGCGCATCCCCAGCGGGTCGAGATCGGCCACCAGATGCCCCCGGATCCGGTAGGCGCGGATGATCATCAGCGCGCGGATACTGTCGAGCACGGCGCGCTTGATCTGGTCGTCGGTCACCTCGATGCCAGCTGCTGCCGCCTTAGCCTTGATCTTGTCGCCCGCGCCCTTTACCTCGGCCTCCGGCGCCCACTCACCGGTGAGTGCTGCGGTCAGATCATCGCCCGGCTGCGGCGGCCAGTCGGTGCGCGCCCAGGAGGGGCCAGTGGCCTCTTTCTTGACCGAGACCTCATCATCCCCCATCGCCTTGAAGAAGGCCCGCCAGGCGTCATCGACCGCATTGGGGTCACTGGCGTATCGCGCGTACATCTGTTCGAGGTATTCGGCGTTGTGCCCCTGCATGAAGGAGGAGGCATGGAACTGGTCGTTGGGGGTGTGTTCGGTCATGGGATTACCTCATGTGGGTTGGGACCGTATGTGTTGGGGCCGGGATATGATGGAGCCACCCAGAGATATCGCGCTGCGAAGGTGGCCGCACTGCCGATAAAAAAAGTCGCGGCAGGGAACTGTAAGGCCATCTTGTTGTGTTCAAGATGGATCAAATGGAGTAGCGACATCGCCATAAAAAACAGTCCAATGGCGCATAGACCACTCCGGCCATTTTGATTGGCAAACGGATTAGACGAGAAAATACGGAACGGATAGATCGGCGGGACGTGCAAGGGACGAGTGTCGCGGTGCCTTTTAGCTGCCACGTTGGCAACGACAAAAAAGGCTAGGGCCACGCCAAAGAAGCCTGCAATTAGTGAAAGAGCGCCTGAAGCAAGTAACGAAAGCGCGTTGATTATGATCATCATTGCTAGGCTGGCACGATAAGCTGCCCTAAATCTTTCCGCAGGCAATCGCCCGCGTCTTGAAAAGAGATCAACAAGCAATTGCCGTGCGTCTTCCTGAATGGTGGTCATCTTGCGGGACCTCCCGCCCGACGGGCATCGCCGGGCAGCGCCCGACCCTCCCCCCAGGGAGGGCGCTTCTCGCCCACCCTAGGGTCGGGCGCTGCCCTCAGCGCGTCGGTGCATCCTTTGGTTGCGGGCTGAGGCTTCGCTCGCTCAGACCGCGAGCGAGTGAATGGCAGGACTGAATTGCGCGTGCTCGACCCGTCGCCTTTCCGGGGCTCCGCCCGTTCGGACCTCAAACGTGCCAGTGGCACGTTTGCCTCGCTTATGCTCGGATCGGTCCTCACCCCTTCTCAATCGCCTCTTTCACCGCTTCGCCCAGCGTTGCGGGGCTGTCGGCCACCACGATCCCGGCGGCGCGCATGGCTTCGATCTTGTCCTCAGCACCGCCCTTGCCACCCGCGACGATCGCGCCCGCGTGGCCCATGCGGCGGCCCGGAGGGGCTGTGCGGCCTGCGATGAAACCCGCCGTGGGCTTCCAGCGGCCCTTTTTCTTCTCATCTGCCAGGAACTGTGCCGCGTCTTCCTCGGCGCTGCCGCCGATTTCACCAATCATGATAATGCTTTGCGTCTCGTCATCGGCGAGGAACATCTCCAGCACGTCGATGTGCTCGGTGCCCTTGATCGGGTCGCCGCCGATGCCCACCGCGGTCGACTGGCCGTAGCCCAGATCGGTCGTCTGCTTGACCGCCTCGTAGGTCAGCGTGCCTGAGCGCGAGACCACGCCGCAGGAGCCGCGCTTGTGGATGTGGCCGGGCATGATGCCGATCTTGCAGGCGTCGGGCGTGATCACCCCGGGGCAGTTCGGGCCCACCAGCCGCGACGAAGACCCTTCCAGCGCGCGCTGCACCTTCATCATGTCGAGCACAGGGATTCCTTCGGTGATGCAGACGATCAGCTCCATTTCGGCATCGATGGCCTCGAGGATCGAATCCGCGGCGAAGGGCGGCGGCACATAGACCACCGACGCATTGGCTTCTGTCTTGGCCTTGGCTTCATGCACCGAGTTGAAGACCGGCAGATCCAGGTGGGTCTGGCCGCCTTTGCCGGGGGTGACGCCGCCCACCATCTGGGTGCCATAGGCGATGGCCTGCTCGGTGTGGAATGTGCCCTGCGATCCGGTCAGACCCTGACAGATGACTTTGGTGGTTTCGTCGATGAGTACGGCCATGGTGTGTCCTTTTGACTTACAGATTTCTGGCGCCGAGGTCGGCGGGCGTTGGGGTGCGGCGGCTCATTGCTTGGCCTCCGCAGGTTGGGCGAGAAAGGTGATCTGATGCAGTCTGGCGCGCCCGGTGAGGGCGCTCAACAGCGTGGGCAACGGGTAGGCCAGCTCATAATAGGCGCGCTTGAGCTTCTGGCGCACCAGGGCGAGGCCCTTGGGCCGGAAGCGGGTGGCGGTCTGCAGGGCCACGCCCTCGGGCTCGTTGCCCTGCTCAATGAGCGCGGGCTGCACCTGATAGACGCGCATGGCGCGCGCGACGGGCGAGGCATTGAAGTTGAACAGAAGGTTGTCGATGGTGATGTCGAAGGGTCGCTCGGCCAGAAAGCGCAGGGCGGCATCGCGGGTCAGGATGTAGCCTGCCGCGCCCACGTGGCGCGACAACAGCCGCGTGATCCGCCGCCCGCGATAGCCTTCGCCCTCCGCACCCAGAAGCACCTTGAGGCTGCGCGCGCGCCAGCGCTCGAGCTTGACCATATCCGCATCCGCCGGCCACCAGCTGAGATCCTCTAGCCACTGGCCCAGCTCGGGCGCGATGAAGATGTCGTCCTCCATCACCAGGCACAGCTCGGCATCGGAGGCGAGGAACCGCTCCCACACCTGCGCGTGGCTGATCGTGATCGCCATATTGCTGTCGTGAAAGAGGCCCCAGGGCCCGTCAGGCCGGCAGTGGCGCAGCATCTCCTCGCGCGGGTGCTCTTTCATATCAAACGCTGGGTGGAACTCTGCCTCCACACCGGCCTGCGCCAGCTCGGCCTGCATCCGCGCGCGGCGCTCTGACGCGCGGGCGAGGTTGATCATCTCGATATGAAGACGCGGGGCCATGGCTCAGAGCGCCTCCCAGTCTGCGGGCAGCCGGTCGACGGCCATGAAGGTCTGGCCTGCGCGGGTGCCCACATGCACCACGGCGACGCGCCCGCCGAGCAGCTCGCGACCTTCGATGAAGGCGGTGCCGGGCTCCTCCGCATGGGTGGCGGGCAGCTCGGTGGCGCTGCCGAAGACCGGCGGTGTTTCCATCTTCTCGCGCAGCGCGGCAATGGCGGCCTGGGTATGATCGCCGTCGAAGGCTACTTCGCAACGCCGTTCGATGGCCTCGGGCATGCCCGGCGCGGGCGCGAGTGTCGTGTCCCAGAAGATCAGCGTATAGGGCAGCGGGGCGCCGTCCCGCGCCTGCATGTTGGTCCGCACCTCCTCTGCCGTCTGTCCGGCGGTGAAGCAGAGCGTGGTGAAGCTGGCGATGGCACTCTCCGCCACCGGGCTCGCACCGGCAGAACCCGCAAGCGCCAGCGATATGAGCGCCGCCCGGATCATGTCGCCCCTGGCTGAAACAGGATGAGCGCATAGCGATACCAGCCGACGCTCACGGTGCGTTCCGTCGCGATGATGGCAGGCGGGCTGGTGGGAACGGACCAGGCCTGCTCGATATTTTGGCCCAGCGGCGCGGGGTCGATGGCCCGGGCGCCCGGATAGGTCGCGGCGACGTAGTTCTGAAAGCGCGTGGTCTGGCCGGTCCGCGATTCCGCTTGCACCAGGCACATGGTCTCGGAGACAGCAACCGCCGGGCGGCTGTCGTCGATCACATAGGCCCTTGCGCCAGCCGTGCGCCGGGGCAGGGGGACATAGCCCGCCGCGCGCAGGGTGGCGTCGTCCCGCGGGCCGTCCGTGCAGAACCGGTCGAAGGCGCGGACCATCAGCGCCGGGCTCGATTTCGGCACCAGATTGCCGCGCCACATGTTGCGCAGCTCGGCGGTGTCCGGCGAGACGCCTTCTGCGGAGCAGGCCGCCAGCGCCAGACACGCGGATATGAGCCCCACGCCGCGCATCACACCCGATACGTGCTGTAGAAGACCGCGGTGCCGTTCTCCGCACAGCCCTGATCGGTCGCGGAGCCAACGCCGATGGCGAGGCCAATGGGATTGGCGGGGTCTTCATAGGTCACACATGTCGCGCCGGTTCCGGCGATCACGCGGCGGGCGAAGCCGGGGAAGATCTGCGGCACCAGGCCATCGAGAAGAGCGCTGCCTTGGGTCACGCCCATATGCTGCGTCGTGACGATGCAGTGCTGAGGCATCTCGCCGTAGTAGAGCTCCACCTCCACCGTCTCGGCCGGCGCGGTGAAGATATGGGTGGTGTCCGAATTCACGCTGCTCCGCTGGACCGTTTCGGTGAAGCCCGCCTGCCGGAACCAGGCCGCGCGCGTCGCACCTGCAGCGCCGTCGATAAGACAGTATTGCAGCGCCAGCCCGGTGTTGGCCCAGACCGCCTCCTCGAAGCTCTGGGGCAGCGCTGGGGTCGCGACGGCAAGCGCGGCTGACACGGCAACGGGGCGCGCTAGCCCACAAGGGCGGGTCGGCAGATGGCACCTATGCTGAGGCCGCGATAACGTCGAGCGGCCACCAGCCGCGGCTCGGGGGCGGAGCTGCCGACACCCCCCGCTGTCCGGTGGGGCACGTTTCACGGTCCACTGGCTCATGGCTCGCCCTACCGCAGAAGCGATGCCTCGAAGTCCGGCCGTGGTTTTCATGTCGCACATAAGCTGCTTAGAAATCGGTTCAGTTGTAGATCAACTCAGCGATATCTTCCTTCGGGACGGGTGGGGAAATCAAAACGATATGCCGCGTCTGGCCGGCACTACGGCGGACGTCATGTGTCATCACGCTGCCGTTCCTCAGATGGTAGGCGTACTGGAAAAAGGAGCTTGGCAGTTTCTCTCTGGGCTGCCCGCCCGTTCGACGTACCGCCTCGGCCAAGAACTGCGACCCCACGGCGGCCGTGTCCGCTGAGCCCAGGAAAGCAGCCCCGCATGCCTCTTTGAACCGCTCCGACGCGCGCACGGACGTCAGGGGTTTGTCGCCCGGTGCCCTGTAGATGGTGCCAACGCTCTCGCGTGTCGCAAGTCGAAAACCCCGACGCGTGACCGCCGCTTCGTAGCCGTCAAAGTTCGGCAAGGTCCGTAGACAGGTCTCGGAGAACACATCGACGGGCGTGGTGGTTTCGGCGACGGAGAATGTTGCGGCGGCAATCTGCTGCTCGCTTGGCCCGCAGGCGGCGAGGCCGAGGAGCCCCGCCAGGACCAGTGGGAAGGTCACGCGCATGGCTGCTCAGCCCTTGACCGCTTTCACGATTTTCTGCGCGCCGTCCTTGAGGTCGTCGGCGGCGATCACATCCACATCCGAATTGTTGATGATGTCCTTGCCCTGCTGCACGTTGGTGCCTTCGAGCCGGACCACGAGCGGAACCTTGAGGCCGACCTCCTTCACCGCGGCGACCACGCCCTCGGCGATCACGTCACAGCGCATGATGCCGCCGAAGATGTTCACCAGGATGCCCTTCACGTTCGGATCCGAGGTGATGATCTTGAAGGCTTCGGTGACCTTTTCCTTGGTGGCACCGCCGCCTACGTCGAGGAAGTTTGCAGGCTCCGCGCCATAGAGCTTGATGATGTCCATGGTCGCCATCGCAAGGCCCGCGCCGTTCACCATGCAGCCGATCTCGCCATCGAGCGCGATGTAGTTGAGATCGTATTTAGACGCCTCCAGCTCCTTGGCGTCTTCTTCAGTTGTGTCACGCAACTCGGCGATGTCAGGGTGGCGGTAGATCGCGTTGCCGTCGAAGCTGACCTTGGCGTCGAGTACCTTCAGATCCCCGCTGTCGGTGACGATCAGCGGGTTGATCTCGAGCATCTCCATGTCTTTTTCCATGAACGCCTTGTAGAGAAGGCTCATCAGGCCGACGCATTGCTTGATCTGCTTGCCCTCCAGCCCCAGCGCAAAGGCGATGCGGCGGCCATGGAAGGCCTGATATCCGGTCGCGGGATCGACGGAGAAGCTGAGGATCTTGTCAGGTGTGGCGGCGGCCACCTCCTCGATGTCCATGCCACCTTCGGTGGAGCAGACAAAGCTGACACGGGAGGTCTGCCGGTCCACAAGCAGCGCGAGGTACATCTCGGTTTCAATGCCCGAGCCATCTTCGATGTAGATCCGGTTGACCTGCTTGCCGATCGGGCCGGTCTGATGCGTGACGAGCGTGCGGCCCAGCATCTTCTTGGCTTCCTCGGCAGCCTCTTCCACGGATTTGGTCAGACGCACGCCGCCTTTCTCGCCCGCGTCGGCCTCCTTGAAGGACCCCTTGCCGCGACCACCGGCGTGGATCTGCGCCTTGACCACCCACATCGGACCATCGAGCGCGCCCGCAGCCGTCTTGGCCTCCTCGGCGCGCAGCACCACCCGACCATCGGAGACCGGCGCGCCATAGCTGCGCAACAATGCTTTTGCCTGATATTCGTGGATGTTCATGAAAAAGGTCCCGTGTTGATGGATCGGATCATTGTCGCCGATATAAGACGTGAACTTGCCGGGAGGGAACCCGTTTTGGCCGGAAGCGGGGCCTGCGCACAGGAAATCGACATTTTGTGATCACGGCATTTCTGAGTGTGATCACAAAAGCCATCAGCTTCACAATTTTCATATAAAGCAAGGGATTCGCGCGGGGTAGGGGCTTGGATAGCAAACGCCATGCGGTGACACGACCCAATGTATCGTCCTGTCCCTGATAAGGGGTGCCTCAGCGCGGCGGCTTCAGCGCGAGACGGGCCATGCGTGATGATCGCGCCGGCGCGGTTCTGCCTCCACCTCGTGACGCGGCCGTCTAGAGAGCCGGCGGGCTGGCCGCGCCCTATCGCTGGCGGCAGCTCGTGTTCGACAGACATCGCCTCCGACGCCGGACATGGCAAGGCTGACCACGAATCGTCCACCGGCAGGGCTCTCGGCACATACTCATCTCCGCCCGGCGCCTGTCCGGTTGGGAGCGCGTCTCAGTCCGGGCTGAAGGTCATTCCCCGAACGCCTGCGTGCCGGGTGCTGAAAGGCATGCCTGTCTCGCGCCTGACGGGCAACTCTTTGGGCCGCATTGCAGGGTCAGCGCTTGGTTCCGGCACAAAAAAAGGCGGGCACGATGGCCCGCCTCGTCCGTGTCGTGCCGGCGGCTCACGCCAGCGTGTTGTCGATACCCTTGCACGCCTCGACCAGACCTTTCACCGCACTGACCGAGTTGTCGAACATGGCCTGCTCGTCCTTGTCCATGGAAATCTCCACGATCCGCTCGATACCGCCCGCGCCGATCACCGTGGGAACACCGACGTAAAAGCCTTTCAGCCCATAGGCGCCATCCACATAGGCCGCGCAGGGCAGTACGCGCTTCTGATCCTTCAGATAACTTTCCGCCATCTCAATGGCCGAGGTTGCGGGTGCATAGAAGGCCGAGCCGGTTTTCAACAGGCCGACGATCTCGGCGCCGCCATCGCGGGTGCGCTGCACGATCGCGTCGAGTTTCTCCTGCGTGGTCCAACCCATCTTGACGAGATCGGGCAGGGGGATGCCGGCGACGGTGGAATAGCGCACCAGCGGCACCATCGTGTCGCCGTGCCCGCCCAGAACGAAGGCAGTGACGTCCTTCATCGACACGTCGAATTCGGTGGCAAGGAAGTGCCGGAAGCGCGCGGAATCGAGCACGCCCGCCATGCCGCAGACCTTCTCATGCGGCAGGCCGGAGAATTCGCGCAGGGCCCAGACCATCGCGTCGAGCGGGTTGGTGATGCAGATGACAAAGGCGTCGGGCGCGTGGTCGCGGATGCCTTCGCCCACGGATTTCATGACCTTGAGGTTGATGCCCAGCAGGTCGTCGCGGCTCATACCCGGCTTGCGCGGCACACCGGCAGTGACGATGCAGACATCGGCGCCCGCGATATCCTCGTAGGACTGCGTGCCGGACAGAGCCGCGTCGAACTTGCCCGACGGGCCGCTCTCCGCGATGTCGAGCGCCTTGCCCTCGGGCGTGCCCTCGGCGATGTCGAACAGGACAACGTCGCCCAACTCCTTCAGCGCCGCCAGATGAGCGAGCGTGCCGCCGATTTGACCGGCGCCGATCAGCGCGATTTTGGGTCTTGCCATGGAAATATGCTCCGCATTGGGTTGAAGTTGGGCCCCTGCTACCCATTAACGCGAGATTGCGCAAGTTTGCTCGGGCGGTTGTGTTCGGGCGCGCGGTGTCGTGATCTGGGCAGGCCGAATCGCGCGGCAGAGGCCCGCGGACAGGGCGCACCCTGTGCAGCAGCGGGAAAGGCCACGCGATGCTCATGCTTGATTGGATGTTCTTTCTGATCGCTGGTCCCGCGGTGATCTTCGCGGGCATCTCGAAAGGCGGGTTTGGCTCGGGCGCGGCCTTCGCGTCGGCCAGCGTGCTGGCGCTTGTGGTCGAGCCGGGTTTGGCGCTGGGTGTGATGCTGCCGCTGCTGATGCTGATCGACGTGGCGACCCTCGGACCCTATTGGCGCAAATGGGACGGAGAGGGGGCGCTGTTGCTGATCCTGGGCGGGTTGCCCGGCGTGGCTCTGGGGGCGGCACTGTATACCGTTGCCGAGCCGGATGTGTTTCGGGTGCTGATCGGGGTGATTTCCGTGGCCTTCGTGGTGTGGCAGCTTTTCTTCGCGCGCCGGTCGGCGGTGCGGACGAAGCGGCAACTGCCCCGATGGGCCGGGGTGCTGGCCGGTCTCTTCGCCGGGTTCACGAGCTTTGTCAGCCATGCAGGCGGGCCACCCGCCGCGGTCTATTTGCTGTCAAAGCCGCTCACCAAGACGCAGTATCAGGCGACAACCGTTCTGGTGTTCTGGGTGGTGAATATCGCGAAGTTCATCCCCTACGCCTTTCTGGGGATGTTCACGCTGCAGACCGGTCTCGCCAATCTCGCGCTCGCCCCTTTCGCGCTGCTCGGCGCGTGGCTGGGCGTGCGCGCGCACCGGCTGGTCCCCGAGAGACTTTTCTTCGCGCTGACTTACGTATTGCTGAGCCTGACGGGGCTCAAGCTGATCTGGGATGGTCTGACATGACCCGATCCGGCCTCGGGGCCGGGCGGGATATCAGGCGGGCCGCTGGCCCACCTCGTATCGCTCAAGCGTCGTTGCCTTTGGCGGGCAGCGCTTCTGCCAATGTCTCGTAAGACTGGCCTGACGCAACCAGGCAGGTGAGACCATTGGGGGTCGTGACCGTGATGGTCCAGGTGCCGGTTTCATCCGAGGCGAAGACCTCGACCACCGCGTTGTTGGCGCCCAAGCCCATGGACTGGCGGGATTCGCCATACCCTTCGGCAAGCCGGTCAATCACGGCGTCGCGGGGTGCGCAGTTGCGGGCATTTTGCGCCGCTGCATCGGTGGTGGAAGCAATGTAGAGAGCGGCTGCCGCGCTGAGCGCCCCCAAATGCAGGATTTTGGTCGTGCGTTTCATACTCGTGTCTGCCTTCAATTCAAAAGGCGGCACCCGCTGTCATCTGGCCCAACCGGTTTTACCGGTGATGACCGGGCGGCCCCGGTTCAAGTTATGCATCGATCCTATCCCGGAGGGGGTGCGATCAGCGGCCGAGCCGACGCGGTAGTGTCCCGGATATTCGACGCCAACACCATCGGCTGGAGATTTGAAGTAATGGTTAATCCGGCGTCCGGGGATGTAGATAATTCGAAATTTGCTGCATTGCGGCACAATTTCCCTTGCAGTTTGTTTCAGAAAATGCCCCATTCCGCGCAATTTTGTGATCATACCGATGAGCCGGATTGAAATCGATGCCACAGTTCCAGCGCCCGTTGCGCTCCGTTCTCTATATTCCGGGGTCGCGCCCCCGCGCGTTGGAGAAAGCCCGGACATTACCGACAGATGCGGTTATCTTCGATCTCGAGGACGCGGTCGCCCCGGATGAAAAACCCGCTGCACGCCTCACGCTGGGGGACGCCCTGGCGGCGGGGGGCTACGGCGAGCGCCTAAAAATTGTGCGGATCAACGGGCTCGACACGCAATGGGGCGCGGAGGATGCCGAAGCTGCCGCCGAGATGGGCGCGGATGCGGTTCTGCTGCCCAAGGTGGACGGCCCCGGGCAGCTCGATGCGCTGGCCGAGATCACCGGAGAAACCCCGCTTTGGGCCATGATGGAGACACCGCAGGGCATGCTGAACGCCGCCGAGATCGCCGCGCATGCGCTGTGCCAGGGCATGGTCATGGGCACCAATGATCTCGCCAAGGACATGGGCACGCGCTTTCGCGCCGACCGCCTGCCGCTGATGACAGGGCTCGGCCTGTGCCTGCTCGCGGCCAAGGCGCATGGGGTCGCCATTGTCGATGGTGTCTTCAATGCCTTCAAGGATGCCGAGGGCCTCGCCGCCGAATGCGCACAGGGCCGCGACATGGGGTTTGATGGCAAGACGCTGATCCATCCGGCACAGCTGGAGATCGCCAATGAGGCGTTCTCGCCGACCGAGGAAGAGGTCGACCTGGCCCGGCGGCAGATCGCCGCATATGACGAGGCGATTGCGGCGGGGCAGGCGGTTGCCGTGGTCGATGGGCGGATCGTCGAAAACCTGCATGTTGCAACCGCCCGCGAAACACTGGCAAAGATGGATGCGATAGCAGCTCTTACCGCGGAGTAAGCCAATGGCCCTGATCCTCGCCGGACTGATCCTCTGGACCCTCGTTCACTATTTCAAGCGTCTTGCGCCCGAGCGTCGTGCAGCGCTGGGAGACCCGGGCAAGGGGCTCGTGGCCGTGGGGGTCGTCGCCGGGCTGGTGCTGATGATCATCGGCTATCGCGGGGCGGAGTTCATCTACATCTGGCAGCCGCCCAGCTTCATGGTGCATGTGAACAACACGCTGATGCTGCTGGCCTTCTGGGTCTATGGCTCCAGTGCAGCCAAGACGGCGAAGGCCTGGCCCGCCTATAAGATCCGCCACCCGCAGCTGACCGGGTTCAAGATCTGGGCGACTGCGCATCTGCTGGTGAATGGCGATCTGGCCTCGATCCTGCTCTTTGGCGGGCTGCTGGGTTGGGCCGTGGGCGAGGTGATCTTAATCAACAGGGCGGAGCCTGACTGGACCCCGCCCGAGCCCGCAGGTGCCGCTACCTATGTGCGGCTCGCCGTCATCAGCCTGGTGCTCTTTGGCCTCGTTGCGGCCATCCACAATTGGCTGGGTGTCTGGCCCTTCCCCGTCTGACCCTCGGAGACCTTGAATGAAACTCTACCGCTTCCTGTCCGAAGAGGACACCTCGGCCTTCTGCCACAAGGTGACCGCTGCGCTCAATAACGGCTGGGCGCTTCATGGCAGCCCGACGCAGACCTGGGACCACGCGGCGGGTGTGATGCGCTGCGGGCAGACGGTGACGAAGGAGGCCCCCGGCACCTACACGCCCGAGACAAAGCTGGGAGACCACTGATGGCGGTGAAGACCAACGCGGGCCGGTTCTTCGAGGACTATACGGTCGGGCAGATGATCCGCCATGCCGTGCCGCGCACGGTCAAGATGGGGGAGCGCGCGCTTTACCACATGCTCTATCCCGCGCGCCATGCGCTTTATTCTTCGGACCAGTTCGCGCAGAGCTGCGGGCTGCCGTTCTCGCCGCTCGACGATATGGTCGCCTTCCATGTGGTCTTCGGCAAGACAGTTCCCGATGTCTCGCTGAATGCCGTGGCCAACCTCGGCTATGCGCAGGGCCGCTGGATCAATCCGGTCTGGCCGGGCGACACGCTGCGGTCGGTCTCCGAGGTGATCGGTCTCAAACAGAATTCCAACGGCAAGACCGGTGTGGTCTGGGTGCGCACCACCGGGCTGAACCAGCATGACGAGACGGTGCTGGAGTATGTCCGCTGGGTCATGGTGCGCAAACGCGACCCTGAGGCGCCTGCGCCCGAGACGGTGGCGCCTGACCTGCCCAAGGCGGTGGCCGCCGAAGACCTGGTGATCCCGCAGGGCCTCGACTTCACCAATTACGACTTCACACTGGCGGGCGAGCCGCACCGCTTGGGGGACTATGAGGTGGGCGAGCAGATCGACCACGTGGACGGCGTCACGGTCGAAGAGGCCGAACACATGATGGCCACGCGGCTCTGGCAGAACACGGCGAAAGTGCATTTCGACACCTCCGCCCGGCCGGATGGCTCCCGTCTGATCTACGGCGGCCACGTCATCTCCATGGCGCGTAGCTTAAGCTTCAACGGGCTTGCCAATGCGCAGATGGTGGTGGGGCTGAACGGTGGCGCCCACGCCAACCCCTGCCTTGCGGGCGACACGATCCGCGCCTGGTCCGAGGTGCTCGACAAAGCTGAAACCGGGGCGCCGGGTGTTGGCGCGCTGCGGTTGCGGCTGGTGGCGACGAAGGGGGGTGACCCCTTCCGGCTCAAGGACGAAGATGGCAAATACCTGCCTGAGGTCCTGCTCGACCTCGACTATTGGGCGCTGGTGCCCGTCTGAGCGAAAGGTCCGATCATGCGGAACACCCTGCTGAGCCTCCTCCTTACCTGTGCGGCGCTGGCCAGCCCGCTGCAGGCGCAAACCCGCGAGGATGCTTTTGTCGAGGCCAATGTGCTCGCCATCCTTTACCACGAGATGGGCCACGCGCTGATCGACATCCTGCAATTGCCCGTCTTCGGGCAGGAGGAAGACGCCGCCGATGTGCTCAGCGTGCTGCTCATCCACGATCTCTATGACGAAGAGGCCGCGGCAGGCATCATCTATGACGCCGCCTTCGGCTTTCTGGGAGAGGCGGAGGACAACGCGCCCGTCTACTGGGGGGTGCACGGCCCCGACCTGCAGCGCTACTACACGATGATCTGCCTCTTCTACGGCGCCAACCCCGAGGCCCGCGAGGATCTCGCGGTCGAGTTGGAGCTGCCGGAAGAGCGCGCCGAGACCTGCCCCGAGGAGTTCCAGCTCGCCTACGACAGCTGGGGCCCGGTGCTGTATGAGATCACCGCCGAGCAGCCGGGCAACTCCATGACACTCGCCGGGGCCGGGGACGATGTGATCGGCGTTCTGATGGCCGATGAGGTGGCGGCGCTGAACGAGGATTTTGTTCTGCCGGTCCCGCTCACCTTCCGTGTGGAGGCTTGCGGCGAGGCCAACGGGTTCTATGATCTCGACACCCGCGAGATCATCATTTGCAGCGAGTTGGACGCCTATCTGCGCAGTCTGGCAGATTTCTGACGGGCTCCGAGATTCTCCGTATCATATCGGGCCCGATTGCGTAATCTGGCGCAATGAGACGTCTGCTCCTGCCCCTGCTCTGCGGCCTTTTCGGAGGCCCTCCTGTGTTGGCCTGCCAACTGGCGCTGGTGCTGGCGGTGGACGTCTCCGGCTCGGTCGACAGCCGGGAATACGACATCCAGATGCAGGGCCTTGCGGCGGCCCTGCGCGAGGGCGTGATCATTGATGCGTTGATCGAACAGGAGGCCCAGGTCACCCTGATCCAATGGACCGGCTCGTCGCGGCAACGCCAGACCATCCCCTGGACCGCCATCCGCACCGCCGAGGACGTGGTGCGGCTCGCCGATCAGGTGGGCAAGAACCGTCGCGTCTGGCGCAACTACTCCACCGCCATCGGCGAGGCGCTGGTGGCAGCCGAGGATGCCCTGCGCGCGGCGCCCCAGTGTACCCGCAAGGTGATCGACGTCTCGGGTGATGGCATCTCCAACGAAGGCATCCACCCGCGCGAGCGGCATCCCGCTCTGGCGGAGATGGACGTGACCGTGAACGGCCTTGCCATCGAGACCGATGAGGAGGACCTCACCGGCTGGTTCTATGAGAACCTGATCCGCGGCGAGGGCGCTTTTGTCATGACCGCCAATGGGTTCGCGGATTACCCGCACCAGATCAGGCGCAAACTGCAGCGCGAGATCACGCGGCCGCTGAGCCACCACCAGATTTGTGATCACGCCGCTTTCGCGTGTGATCACAAATACCGAAAGATTAAGGTTTTTCCGACAAACCGCGCCAAATAACCGCGCCTCTGACCCCTTCGCGCGCGTGACAAACCCGTAATAAGAGGTAATAAAAGCGCCAGGGAACCAAAAGGAATCTGCCATGGCCGATGTCAATCGGGGCAATCGCCCCTTGTCGCCGCATCTGACGATTTATCGCCCACAGCTCACGTCGATCACCTCGATCCTGACGCGGATCACCGGCAACGCGCTGCTGATCTCGGCCCTGTTGGTGGTCTGGTGGTTCCTCGCAGCTGCGAGTTCGCCTGAATACTTCGCCATCGCCGACGGGGTGCTGACCAGTTGGTTCGGCGATCTTGTCATGACGCTCTCGGTCTGGGGGCTGTGGTATCACACCTTGGCGGGTCTGCGGCATCTGATCTGGGATCAGGGCATCGGCCTCGATCTGGAGACGGCCTACAAGCTGGGCTACGCGGTGATCGGCGGCTCGGTGCTGCTGACACTGTTGACCATCGTGATCGTGTGAGGAGGCCGTCATGAGCTATCTGACAGACCGCAAACGCGCCGTGGGCATGGGCTCGGCGAAATCGGGCACGGCGCATCACTGGTCGATGACCGTCAGCTCCGGCGCGCTGCTGATCCTGATCCCGCTCTTTGTCTTCACCTTCGGCCCGATGCTGGGCGCTTCCTATGAAGACGTCACCGCCTATTTCAACCGCCCGTTCCCTGCGGTTGTCGCAGGCCTCACGATCATCGTGACCTTCAAGCACTTTGCAGGCGGTGTGCAGGCGCTGCTCGAAGACTACGTTCATGGGTTGGCGCAGAAGATCGCGATCATCGCGATGACCTGCCTTTCTTACGCGGCCATGGCCGTTGGCCTTTATGCCGTTGTGCGCCTCGCGCTCTGACCCCAATGACCGTGCAGCCGCGCGCGCTGCATGAGACCCAGGAGACTGATCCATGGCTGAATACGAATACGAAACACATGAATATGACGTGGTGGTTGTGGGCGCGGGGGGTGCGGGCCTGCGTGCAACCCTCGGCATGGCGGAGCAGGGTCTGCGCACAGCCTGCGTGACCAAGGTTTTCCCAACCCGCTCGCACACCGTGGCCGCTCAGGGTGGCATCGCCGCCTCGCTTTCGAACATGGGCCCGGACCACTGGCAATGGCATATGTACGACACGGTGAAGGGCTCTGACTGGTTGGGTGACACGGACGCGATGGAGTATCTCGCCCGCGAGGCGCCCAAGGCGGTCTACGAGCTCGAACATTACGGCGTGCCGTTCTCGCGCACCGAAGAGGGCAAGATTTACCAGCGCCCCTTCGGCGGCCACACCACCGAATTTGGCGAAGGTCCCGCGGTGCAGCGGACCTGCGCGGCTGCCGACCGCACCGGCCATGCGATCCTGCACACACTTTACGGGCAGTCGCTCAAGAACAACGCAGAATTCTACATCGAATATTTCGCCATCGACCTCATCATGTCCGAAGATGGCGTCTGCCAGGGCGTGCTCTGCTGGAAGCTGGATGACGGCACGCTGCACCTCTTTGCCTCCAAGATGGTGGTGTTGGCCACGGGCGGCTATGGCCGCGCCTATTTCTCCGCCACCTCCGCGCATACCTGCACCGGCGACGGCGGCGGAATGACCGCGCGCGCCGGTCTGCCGCTGCAGGATATGGAGTTCGTGCAATTCCACCCCACTGGTATCTACGGCGCGGGCTGTCTCATCACCGAGGGCGCACGCGGCGAAGGTGGGTATCTGACCAATGCCGAGGGCGAGCGTTTCATGGAACGCTATGCGCCGCAGTATAAAGACCTCGCGCCGCGAGACTACGTCAGTCGCTGCATGACCATGGAGATCCGCGAGGGTCGGGGCGTCGGGAAGAACGGCGACCATATTCACCTCAACCTCAACCACCTGCCGCCCGAGACGCTGAAACTGCGCCTGCCGGGCATTTCGGAGAGCGCGCGCATTTTTGCGGGCGTGAACCTGAACAAGGAACCGATCCCCGTGCTGCCCACGGTGCACTACAACATGGGCGGCATCCCGACGAACTACTGGGGCGAGGTGCTGGCGCCCACCAAGGACGACCCCGACCGCGTGTCGCCCGGCCTGATGGCAGTGGGCGAGGCGGGCTGCGCGTCCGTGCACGGCGCCAACCGTCTGGGCTCCAATTCGCTCATCGACCTTGTGGTCTTTGGTCGTGCGGCTGCGATCCGTGCGGGCAAGGTCGTCGATCCGGAAGCGCCCGTGCCCACGCCCAACAAGACCTCCATCGAGGCCGCGCTCGACCGCTTCGACAACACGCGGCACGCCAAGGGTCATACTCCGACCGCCGAGCTGCGCCTCGAGATGCAGCAGTGCATGCAGAAAGACGCCGCCGTCTTCCGCGCCAATGACACGCTCGCCGAAGGCAAGAAAGCCATGGAAGAGGTGGCGGACAAATGGGCCGACGTGGGCGTGACCGACCGCAGCCTGGTCTGGAACTCCGACCTGATGGAGACGCTGGAGCTGGCCAACCTCATTCCCAACGCCGTGGCCACCATTACCGGGGCTGAGGCGCGCAAGGAAAGCCGTGGTGCCCACGCGCATGAAGACTTTCCCGAGCGTGACGACCAGAACTGGCGCAAGCACTCGCTGATCTGGTTCAAGGGCAACAAGGCGTCGCTCGGCTATCGCGGCGTGCACGAACAGCCGCTCACCAGCCACAACGACGGCGGGATCGACCCCAAGAAGATCGCGCCCAAGAAGCGGACCTTTTAAGATGCGCTTCACTTCTTCCACCTATGACAGAGGGTCAGTTGAACCCAACGATCCAAGGACCTGTCATGCCGAAGAACATCCTCATTGGTGCCGCCATGAGTAGCATCATCCTGTCGGGCTGCGCAGTGAACCCGGACAATGCCTACCCCAAGGCCCAATCCATGGACCAATGCTACAGCTTTGCCGTCGCAGAACAGAAGCGGCGCCGGGCCAGCGCGGCCTCCGCACCGGTCAACACAGGATCGTCGGAGCTCATTCTCGCCAGCCTGGTGGGGAACCTGATCGGCACATCGGCGTCCTACAACAGCAACAAGCGGCGGCTCAATCAGTGCGTCGCCCGCTTTGGCGGCACACAGGACGACATCGACGCGATCACGGCACAACGTCGCAGCACATCCGGGCCCGGCAGCCCTGTAGCTCTGGACCAGCCCGCATCGCACGGAGCGCCGACCGCGCAAATCACCGCAGGCTGCCCGCGCGGTGCCAGTGTTCTGCACGGAGGCAGCGGCTATTGCTAGGGCGCACCCGCACCACACTGCCCGGACGATCAGCGGCGCTTCAGACCGCACGACAGGGCTACAGGGAGAGAGTTTTGAATGGGACATAGACTGACGGGCCTCGCGCTGAGCGCAACCGTGGCACTATCTGCCTGCGTCGCCGTGCAGCAGCAAACCGATCTGGCGGGCCGTCAGGCGGCCAAGACGATCCTGCCCGAGGCGCTGGCGATCTACTTCCCGCAGGTGCCCAAGGCGCTGTTCACCCCCTTCACCAATTGCGTGGTCGACAATGCCGATGCCAGCGAGGTGCAATCACTGGCCGCCGATGCGGTCGTTGGCGTCGATCAGGGCACCGCGGATACGATCCGCACCGTGCTCGCCCGCCCGGAGACCCAAAACTGCCTGCGTGCCGCCGCTCCGACGGCGCTTGGCACGCTCTAGACCGAACAGGAGACCAGAGACATGGTTCAACTGACCCTGCCGAAAAACTCCCGCATGACCAAGGGCAAGACCTGGCCCAAGCCGGAGGGGGCGAACAACCTCAAGAAGTTCCAGATCTACCGCTGGAACCCGGATGACGGTGAAAACCCCCGGGTCGACACTTATTTCGTCGATCTGGACAGCTGCGGCCCGATGATCCTGGACGCGCTGATCAAGATCAAGAACGAGATCGACCCGACGCTGACCTTCCGCCGCTCGTGCCGTGAAGGGATTTGCGGCTCCTGCGCCATGAACATCGACGGGATCAACACGCTGGCCTGCATCTACGGCATGGATGAGGTGAAGGGCGATGTGAAGATCTACCCGCTGCCGCATATGCCGGTGGTCAAGGACCTGATCCCGGACCTGACCCACTTCTATGCTCAGCATGCCAGCATCATGCCATGGCTCGAGACCAAGACGAACCGGCCCGCGAAGGAGTGGAAGCAGTCGATCGAAGACCGCAAGAAGCTCGACGGGCTTTATGAATGCGTGATGTGTGCGTCCTGCTCGACGTCCTGCCCCAGCTACTGGTGGAACGGCGACCGCTACCTCGGGCCGGCTGCGCTGCTGCACGCCTACCGCTGGATCATCGATTCACGCGACGAGGCCACGGGCGAACGGCTCGACGATCTGGAAGACCCGTTCAAGCTCTACCGCTGCCACACCATCATGAATTGCGCTAAGACCTGCCCCAAGGGGTTGAACCCGGCGGAAGCGATCGCAAACATCAAGAAAATGATGGTGGAACGCGCCCACTAAATCGGCCAGATAAGGCGGCGTATGAGGTTTTTTTTAGCCGCTCTGGCATGGATGCTCCTTGCCGCCATTCTCATCGGCGTCTGGCTCTGGCTGGCGCTGCGCCCTATGTGGCGCCTTTACCGCGGCACGCGCCCGTCATGGTACGCATGGGTGCCGCTGCAGATCTCGCTTGTGGTGCTGGCCCTAGGGCTGACTGTTTACCCGTGGAAATATGCCGTGCTGCTTGCGAGCTTTCCGCCGCTTGTGCTGTTCGACGCCTTGTTCCTCGGGCATGTCTCCGGGTTTCTCGGACAGATTGCTGTCATCGCCGTGCCTGCGGCTGTGGTCGCCGCGCTGCTTTGCGTCGCTTTTCCTCCGCTGCGGGTCATTGCCGCGGGTGTTGGGTTGGCGACACTGGGGAGTGTCACGCTCGTCGCAGGTGAACGCATCAGCCAAACCGCCATGTGCACCGAGGCTCGCGCGTTTGGTGTGACAGAGATCGCGCGCAGCCCGCTTGCGTGGAGCATCGGCAACCGCACCGGCGGCCCGTCGCACAGCACGATCCACGCGCTCGCCGAGGTGGATGGCACGCGTTATGGGTGGAGCTACAGTGCGATGGGTTGGTATGAGCTGCCCAAGGATATCGCGGCAGGGGGCGCGGGCGGCACGCTGCGCTGCCCGGCCGAAGGGTAGGGGGCGCTCATGCACATTGTCATCGGCCTGATCATCGCCTTCGTTCTCGTCGCCTTCTTTGCGCGCCGCAACCGAGGTACCCGCCGCTGCCGTTGGCGCGAGGACCGCACCGGCAACCGCGGGGCCTTGCGCAAGTACAAATGTGCGGCCTGCGGGGCCGAGGCCTTCACCGCCACCAAGGGCCCGCCCGACAGCTGTAAGGCCAACCTTCCAAAAACCTGAGTGAGGAGACCCGTGATGCCCGACGCCCCCACCGATGCTCCCGCGGATGCGGAGGTGCGCCGTGCCATCGCGCCCGTGATCTGCTACCCGACCGAGACGCTGCCCCAGCCTGACATGCCGCTGCTCGCAGTCGCACGCGAGACGCTGACAAAGACCGATGAGGTCACGGTCCCGCCGCGCAAGGCGCGCTGTTTCGAGGTGCCCGCCGGGCATTTCTTCCGCGTCACCAGCATCGAGGCCCCGCAGGTGGGCGATCTGAATCTGCACAGCGCCGCCGACCCCACCGAGCGCTTCTACTCCGGCAAGGCCCGCGCGCTGCACGGCACCCACCTGACCACCGGAGACCGCATGTGGTCCTCCTTCCCGCATCTGCGCCCCATGGCGACGATCAGCCATGATACGCTCGGCTGGTATGGCATCGACGGGTTCGGCGGGTCGGTGCATGACGTGATCGGCACCCGCTGCGATCCCTACACCCATGCGTTGTTGTCCGGGGGCGGGCAATACCACCACTGTTGCCATTCGAACCTCACGCGGTCCTTGGCCGCGCATCTGGATATCCCGCGCGCCGAGGCGGAACCGCTGGTACATGACGTGCTGAATGTCTTCATGTGCACCGGCTTCACCCGCGACACCGGGCAGTATTTCATGAAAGCCAGCCCCGTCCGCCCGGGCGATTATCTGGAGTTCTTCGCCGAGATCGACCTGCTCGGCAATCTTTCTGCCTGTCCCGGTGGCGATTGCGGGTCGGAGCATTCAAGCGATGTGGCGCGCTGTGCCCCGCTGCTGGTCGAGGTTTTCGCACCGGACCCCGACGCCCTTGCCGGCTGGCGCTCCCCGCCGTCGAACGGGTACGACCGCAGCCACGGCCTCTGACTTCATTCTTCCCAAATACTCATCGTCCCAAGGCGTTCCACCGATCATCGCACCGACGCAATACCGACACGATACCGACGTAATACCGACATGGCATTTTTTTTGGTTTCAATAAGTTAAGCAGGAATGGCCGAAAGGCGGCCGTCGCGGCACCGCGCGCAGGCCTAACGATCAGGTAAAGGCCGCCTCCAGCGCGATCTCGACCATATCGCCGAAGCTGCGTTCGCGGTCTTCAGCGGGCAGGGCTTCTCCGGTTTGAAGATGATCCGAAACCGTAAGCACGGCGAGCGCCCGACAGCCGTATCGCGCCGCGACCGTGTAAAGTTCCGCCGCTTCCATTTCGACGGCCAGGACACCATGGCGCGTCATTTCCTGATCGAGATGCGGATGCTCGGAATAAAACACATCCGAGGAATAGATGCCGCCGATATGGGTTGCGACCTCGCGGTGCGCCGCCGCCTGTGCCGCTGCGTTCAACAACGCGTAATTCGCGCATGGAGCGAAGTTCAGCGTCTGGAAGATATGGGTGGAGGGCGTCGAAATCGTGCTCGCGGTCATGGCAAGAATGACATCGCGAATTGCAACGTTTTCCTGCATGGCGCCGCAGGACCCAATTCGGATCAGGGTCTTGGCCCCATAGTCGCGGATCAGTTCATTGGCGTAAATCGACAGAGACGGCATTCCCATGCCAGAGCCCTGGATGCTGACGCGATGACCTTTCCAGGTGCCGGTGAATCCCAGCATCCCACGCACTTCATTGATGCAAACCGCGTCCTGCAAAAACGTCTCCGCCGCCCATTTTGCGCGATAGGGATCGCCGGGCATCAGCACGGTTTCCGCGATGTCGCCGGGCTTGGCTCCGATATGCGTGGTCATTGGGCTATCCTTCCTGTCGCCGCAGCAAATTTATTTGACATTGGATCATGGCTAATCACACCAAAAACCGGAGCGTTGCACGCACCGGTTTCCTCACCTTTTCGACCCCAATAAGGGTCGGTGTTCAGATCGCCATGGATTTGGGGTCTTTCCCCGCGTCCACCGCCTCCTTGAACCATTTGGGCTGACGGCCTTTTCCCGTCCAGGTCTGTGCGGGGTTGGCCGGATTCGCATATTTGGGGACGCCAATCGGCTTTGGCGCCTTCCTTTTGCTCGACCGTTTTGCCGGTTGAGTGCCCGCCAATTCAGACAGCGAATATCCGAATTTCTGCGCAGCCTGCTCGGCGGCCTTGCGCGCGTCGCGCAACTCTTTGTTGCGCAGAGTTTGCAGCGCTTTCTCCACGTCTTTCTGCAGCTTTTCCAACTGCTTCTTCGTCATAGACTTCAGATTTTGGGACATTCTGCTTTCTCATTGGAATTGAATGCCGCCGTCCATAGATGAATTGCCACCAAAAGCAAAGGTGACAATTTGTGTCTACTCGGTTTCAGCGAGTTTTGGTCTATTCCGCGGCCACGGCCTGTGGGTCTGCCAGGGTGATGATGTCCATCATGATGGTATTCAATTCGAAGTCTTTTGGCGTATAGACCCGCGCCACACCCATGGCACGCAATCGCTCCGCGTCGTCGTCCGGAATAATACCGCCGACGATAACCGGAATATGACCCAGTCCTGTCTCGCGCATTTGCGCCATCAAGTCTTCGACCAATGGAATATGACTGCCGGAGAGGATCGAAAGACCAACAACGTGGGCAGCGTCCTCTTGGGCGGCTGCAACAATTTCCGACGGTGTCAGGCGAATGCCCTCATAGGCAATTTCCATTCCGCAATCGCGGGCCCGGACGGAAATTTGTTCGGCGCCATTGGAATGGCCATCGAGGCCTGGTTTGCCAACCAGGAATTTCAGACGCCGGCCCAATTTGTCGCTGACAGCATCGACCGCATTGCGCAATTCATCCAAACCTTCGGTCTTGTTCGAGCGGGAGCCGGACACACCGGTCGGCCCACGGTATTCGCCGTGCACCTGACGCATCTGGGCCGCCCACTCACCGGTGGTCACCCCGGCCTTGGCCGCAGCAATGGAGGGCTGCATGACGTTGCGGCCCTCTGCAGCAGCCGCGCGCAGATCGGAAAGGGCCCGCGTCACGGCGGCCTCGTTTCGTTCCGCACGCCAGGCCTCAAGGCGTGCGATCTGGTCCGCCTCCACAGCCGGATCGACCACCATGATGCCGCCGTCGCCGGTCATCAGCGGCGATGGCTCGCCCTGCTGCCATTTGTTCACGCCAACCACGACGGTCTCACCCGCTTCAATTCGGCCCAACCGATCTGAATTGCTGTCGACCAGCCGCGCTTTCATATAGTCTATCGCCTCAATAGCACCGCCCATCCCGTCGAGGTTTGCCAATTCGTGGCGCGCGCCCTCTTTCAGGGCCTCGACCTTTGCATCGACCGCTGGGTTGCCGTCAAAAAGGTCGTCAAATTCCAAAAGATCAGTTTCGTAGGCCATGATTTGCTGCATCCGCATGGACCACTGCTGGTCCCACGGGCGAGGCAGGCCGAGTGCTTCGTTCCACGCGGGCAGCTGCACGGCCCGAGCGCGGGCTCTTTTGGAGAGCGTCACCGCCAGCATCTCGATCAGGATGCGGTAGACGTTGTTCTCGGGCTGTTGCTCGGTCAGGCCGAGCGAGTTCACCTGCACCCCATAGCGGAAGCGGCGGAACTTCGGATCTTCGACTCCGTAGCGCTCGGCGCAGATTTCATCCCAGAGATCGACGAAGGCGCGCATCTTGCACATCTCGGTCACGAACCGGATGCCTGCGTTCACGAAGAAGGAAATGCGCCCGACCAAGACCGGGAAATCTTCCGCAGGAACACGCGGCTTCAGCGCATCCAGAACCGCCGTCGCCGTGGCCAGCGCAAAGGCCAGCTCTTGCTCCGGCGTCGCGCCCGCCTCCTGCAGGTGGTAGGAACAGACGTTCATCGGGTTCCATTTGGGCACGCTGGTATAGCAATACTCGGCCACATCCGCGATCATTTTCAAGCTGGGCGCAGGCGGGCAGATATAGGTGCCACGGCTCAGGTACTCCTTGATCAGATCGTTCTGCACCGTGCCCTGCAGCTTTGAGACATCGGCGCCCTGTTCCTCGGCCACGGCGATATAGAGCGCAAGCAGCCAGGGCGCCGTCGCATTGATCGTCATCGAGGTGTTCATCTGTTCCAGCGGGATCTGGTCGAAGAGCGCGCGCATGTCGCCCAGATGGCTGACCGGCACGCCGACCTTGCCCACCTCACCGCGTGCCAGCACGTGATCGCTGTCATACCCCGTCTGCGTCGGCAGGTCGAAGGCCACGGACAGGCCCGTCTGACCTTTGGCGAGGTTCCCGCGGTAAAGTGCGTTCGAGGCCTTGGCCGTCGAATGCCCGGCGTAGGTGCGGATCAACCAGGGGCGGTCTTTCTTGACGTCGGACATGGGGACCTCGTGAATCGTTCAAAGCAATTTTATTACGTTAAGAGGTAGATATCTGGAATATTATGGCTTTGTCAATTCGCTGCGTTGCGGCAATCCGATCTATTCGTCCGGGCATGTCAGAGCATCTGCGTCACGGATTGAAGGCGAAAAGTGATCTTTGAGATTCCGGTGTGCTCGGCGCTGGAGGAGATGAAGCCTTACCGCTCATGGAGCGCTCTGGCCCGCGGACCTGCGTCAATCACATCAAGCCGCAATACTCGCTTGCCGCGTTGCGCGGCCTCGACCTTGATGGCCTCGCGCAGCGCGCTGCCGAGACCCAAGCCGCGCGCCTCTTCTGACATGCAGATGCCGTCCCTCAGCGACAGGTCTGGGGCCACGTCCCTCTCAATCTTCGACAGCAATGGCCGGCGCCACAGCCCGCCGACCCATCCATAGGCCCTCTGCAGATCTGGCAGATCGCGCCCCAATCATCGCGCCACCTTCTGTCTTGAAGCTGGCAACGTCACGAAGCCGCCCACTTCTGTCACGAGCAACCGGGGCGCACGTCGGGTCAAGGAGTGCTTCAAGAAACCGCGCAGCGCGCCTAGGCACCCAGTTTTTGACCAAGGCCCGCCAGTAGAGTGCAGCGACAGCGGAACCGCTCGGCGGCCACAAACCTGGTGGATATGCGGGCATTCATGGATTTGATATTGTCCTTGGTCCCGGCTCCTGCAAGGGTCGGCCCATGACGCAAGTCGTTGAAATACCGCTGTGGCTCTTTGTGCTGATCGTGCTCTTTGCCGCCGTCACCTTTGCGTCGCACTTCCTCTTTCCGTCGGTCCGCTGGTTCTTTCGGCGCCGGCTGGAGCGCGCGGTCAGGCGGCTCAATGAACGGCTGACCCGGCCCATCGAACCGTTCAAGCTGGCTCGGCGCTACGATATGATCCAGAGGCTGATCTATGATCCGGAGGTCAGCCGGGAAATCGCAAACCACGCCCGTTCCAACAATGTGCCCGAGAATGTGGCGTTTGAACGCGCCCGTGCCTATGCCCGCGAGATCGTGCCGAGTTTCAGTGCCTTCACCTATTTCGGTCTCGGGACGCGGATGGCGCGTCTGTTGGTGCGCTCGGTCTATTCGGTCTGGACCGGGCCCCGCAACAATGAGGTGATCCAGTCGATCCCGAAGGATGCGACCGTGGTGTTTATCATGAATCACCGCTCAAATATGGACTATGTGCTGATGACCTATCTGGCGGCGCAGACCTCTGCGCTGTCTTACGCGGTGGGGGAATGGGCACGGGTCTGGCCGCTCAGCCGGTTGATCCGAATGATGGGCGCCTATTTCATCCGTCGCAAGTCTCGGGGCGGTCTCTACCGCAAGGTCCTGGCCCGCTATGTGCAGATGGCGATTGCCGGCGGCGTGGCGCAGGGGATTTTCCCCGAAGGAGGGCTCAGTCTCAACGGGCGCCTCATGCCACCGCGCCTCGGGCTGCTCACCTATGTGCGCGAGGGGTATGATCCGGAGGCGCGGGATGTCGTCTTCGTTCCGGTTGCGATCAACTATGATCGGGTGCTGGAAGACAGGGTGCTGATCGCCGCGGGACAGCGGGGAGACAGGCGCTTTGGCGCGCGGATTTCCGTGGTGGTGAAGTTCATCCTCGGCAAGTTCTGGCAGGGCTTGCGGGGGCGCGTGACCCGCTTTGGGATGGCGGCCATGGCCTTTGGCGAGCCGCTGTCGCTGCGGGAGTTCGGCGCAGACCGCCCTGTGGAAGAGCTGGCAGACACTCTTATGCACCGGATCGCCGATGCGATGCCGGTGCTTGTTGTTCCGGTCGTCTGCCACCTGCTGCGCGACCGGGCTCTCCCGGTCTCCGAGGCTGCGTTGACCGAAGCCGTGCGCGACCTCACCGGGCCCCTCTCGGACACCATGCCGTCGGCGGATCTGGAGACGGTGTCGGAGACCGTGTGCGACGCGCTGGTCCAGTTGGACAAACATGGTGTGGTCGAAAAGACCTCTGAGGGTTGGCGGGTCCGCCCGGATCAGGAGGCGGTGATTGACTACTACGCCAATTCCATCGCGCATCGCTTTGGCAGCAGTGCATCCGCGGCATAAATTTCTGCGCTCGCGAAGTCATAAAATTACAAAAATGCCGCTCTAGATGTTGCAATGTTGCGCAACTCTGCATATCCAAGCTCCAGACGCCGCGATTCTGCATCGCGGCATGGTTGATTGGTATGTCGTTCAGCAGGAGGCTCACATGGCACTGGACACAAGCATCGCGCACTATGAGGCGCCAGAGAAAGACCTCTATGAAATGGGAGAAATGCCTCCCATGGGCTATGTGCCCAAGCAGATGTATGCTTGGGCGATCCGCCGCGAACGGCATGGCGACCCGGATACGGCGATGGTTCAGGAAGTGGTGGAGGTGCCGGAACTCGACAGCCAGGATGTGCTGGTGCTCGTTATGGCGGCAGGTGTGAACTACAACGGCGTCTGGGCGGCACTTGGCGTTCCGATCAGCCCATTTGACGGGCACAAGCAGCCCTATCATATCGCGGGCTCCGATGCCTCCGGTATCGTCTGGGCGGTGGGTGACAAGGTCACGCGTTGGAAAGTGGGCGATGAGGTGGTCATCCATTGCAACCAGGACGATGGTGACGACGAGCATTGCAATGGCGGCGATCCGATGTACTCACCCACTCAGAGGATCTGGGGTTATGAGACGCCCGATGGGTCCTTCGGCCAATTCACCCGCGTGCAAAGTCAGCAACTGATGCCACGCCCCAAGCACCTGACCTGGGAAGAGGCGGCCTGCTACACGCTGACGCTGGCAACCGCTTACCGGATGTTGTTCGGCCATGAGCCCCATGACCTCAAGCCCGGTCAGAACGTCCTGGTCTGGGGTGCCTCGGGTGGACTTGGGTCTTATGCGATCCAGCTCATCAATACGGCCGGGGCCAACGCGATTGGTGTGATCTCGGATGAGAGCAAACGCCAGTTCGTCATAGATCTGGGGGCGAAGGGCGTGCTGAACCGCAAGGATTATAACTGTTGGGGTCAACTGCCGACGGTGAACACACCCGAATACGGCGAGTGGTTCAAGGAGGCCCGCAAGTTCGGCAAGGCCATCTGGGATATCACGGGCAAAGGCGTGAATGTCGATATGGTCTTCGAGCACCCGGGCGAGGCGACCTTTCCGGTTTCGACCTTCGTGGTGAAGAAGGGCGGCATGGTGGTGATCTGCGCTGGCACTACCGGATTCAACCTGACATTCGACGTCCGTTACATGTGGATGCACCAGAAGCGCCTGCAGGGCAGCCACTTCGCGCATCTTGCCCAAGCCTCCGCGGCGAACAAGCTGATGCTGGAACGGCGGCTTGATCCCTGCATGTCCGAGGTTTTCTCATGGGCCGACCTGCCGCAGGCGCACATGAAGATGATGCGCAACGAGCACAAGCCCGGCAATATGTCGGTGCTGGTACAGGCGCCGACGACCGGGCTGCGCACCTTCGAGGACGCGCTTGAGGCTGGCCGTTAACCGCCGATCAGACCATTTACACAAGACGAACGCTCGCGAATCACGTAAGTATTACGCGAGCGTTTCCCGTTATGGTTGTGACGCTCTTTAGTATCAACAACTTACAATTTTGGGTCTCCCTATTTCTGGGGAGTACAAACCCGCGAATTTTCAGCAGCCGTTCATACATGTTAGAGTTGTGTTAATCTTTCATTAACCTTTAAGGGGCGAGTCTGCTATGCGAAGTGATTGGATTTTGGACGTTCTCACGGACTTGAAGACTTTTGCGACTGCAAACGACTTGCCGGTGCTGGCCGAGCAGTTGGATGATACCGCAATTGTTGCTCTTGCCGAGATCGCCGCCCTTCACGAGAGGACGCAGGGCACGGCACATGGTAGCGAACACGATGGTGGAGGAGGTTTTGGCGGAGCTGGAGCAGGCGGACACGCTTGAATCCATCGACCATGCCATCTTCAAGCTGAGGGAGCATTTTCAAGTTCAGAACATGGTCTATCACTGGGTCGACAGTGCCGGAGAGCAGTATGGCTATGGCACCTACCCTCTGGAGTGGGCCGCACGATATCAAGAGCAGAACTACATCAGGATCGATCCGGTTATCGCGGGCTGCTACAAGCGGTTCCACCCGGTGGATTGGAAGAAGCTGGACTGGTCAGGCAAGGCGGTTCGGGCCTTTAAGGCAGAGGCAGTTGAATACGGCATAGGCAATCAGGGATATTCCATTCCGATTCGCGGGCCTAACGGGCAGTTCGCCTTGTTTACCGTGAATCACACCTGTGAAGATGAGGAATGGGAAGCCTTTACCGAGAAGAACCGGCGCGAGCTGATCCTGATCGCGCATTATTTTAACCAAAAGGCGCTCGAGTTCGAACCGAACCGGGCGCCGGAGGAATCACAACCGCTTTCTCCGCGCGAGATCGATGCGATGACCTTGCTGGCCATCGGATACAGCCGGGCGCAAGTGGCTGAAACGCTTTCGATTTCCGAGCACACGCTCCGGGTTTATATCGAAAGCGCGCGGTTCAAATTGGGCGCGTCCAACACAACGCATGCCGTCGCGCGCGCCCTCAGCCGAGGTTTGATCGTCGTCTGAAACGGCGCGATTTTGGGCGGCTATCCGTTAACGTCACGCACGCCTTGGTCCGGCGTCGTTAAACATCCTCTCGCTAATCCTTTGGTCACGCCTTGCTCAGATCAAAGGAAAACACATGCTTCGCTACATCTACGCAGACCAGCTGTCCCGTCACCCAAAACTTGCCGCTTCTATGTTCAGGGACCGTGCGGATCAGTTCAAGACACGGCTGGGCTGGGATGTAAATGTCGATGCGACGGGCGCGGAGCGCGACGAATATGATCACATGAACCCGCTTTACGTGATCTGGGAGCTGCCCGACGGCACGCACGGAGGGTCCATGCGCTTTCTGCCCACCACCGAGCGCACCATGGTGAACGATCATTTCACCGACCTGATGGGCGGGGGGACGATCACCAGCCCGCTGATCTGGGAATGCACACGCTTTTGCCTCAATCGCGATGCCCTCAGCCGCGTGGCCGCCGCCTTGATGCTGGGAGGTGGTGAAATCATGAACGGCTTTGGGGTCAAACACTTCGTCGGTGTCTTTGACGCCCGCATGGTGCGGATCTACCGCATGATCGGCTCCTCGCCGGAGGTTCTGGGCAGCCAGGGTAAAGGCCGCGACAAGATCAGCGTCGGTCTCTGGGAATTCGCGCCGGAGGCCCAGGCCAAGGTGGCAGCGCGGGCGGGGGTCTCGCTGGAACTGTCCCGCCTGTGGTTCGACCGCGCGTTCGGGCGCGGTGTTGCGCGCCAACTGGCCTGCGTCGGATAAATCGCGCCCCCCATATCTGGCACCTGCGGCGCGGCCCCTGTAGGGTCGCGCCATGTCCGTCTCCGCACTTACGTTTTCCGATGATCAGGCCACCGCTTACGATAGCGTGACGGAGGCCTTGCGCGGGGCGGGGGTCGACCTTGACGATCGGCTGCTGACACCACCCAAGAGTTCTGCCACCACGGTCATGGCCATCACCGGCAAGGCGGGATCGGGGAAGACGCTGCTGCTGGCCGAGCTCTACAAAGCATTGCAGGCGGCAGGTGTCGAGGTCGTCTCCGGCGACTACGAATCCCGGAAACGGCGTGACAAACGGACCCTGGCGATCCTTGCGCCGACGAACAAGGCCGCCAGTGTCCTGCGGTTGCGGGGGGTGCCTGCAACCACCATTCACCGCATTCTCTACACGCCGGTTTACGATCCGGAATACGAGCGCATTGCCGAGTGGCTTGCGGCCAACGGTCAGCGGCCTGAAATCGAGGGCCTGACCGAGCAGGCGCTCGACCGCGCGGCAGCCTTCTATGCGACGAATAAGTCCATTCCGGGCGCCCTGGCCGCGGCGGGGCTGCGCGGGTCGGATTTCATCACCGGTTGGAAGCGGCGGGAGGAGCCGCTCGACATCGGGTTTGTCGACGAATCCTCGATGCTGGATGACAAGCAATACGAGGACCTGCGCGAGATTTTCCCGACGCTGCTGCTCTTTGGCGACCCGGCGCAGCTGGCGCCTGTCAACCAGTCGGGTGCCATGGTCTTCGACAAACTGCCCGAACGGCGTGCGCTGTCGCTGAGCCGCATTCACCGCCAGGAAGCGGATAATCCGATTCTCGACCTCGCCCACGCGCTCGGCGATCCGGACATCGGGTTCGAGCAATTCGAGCGCATGGTGGAGCAGGCCGCGGCCAAGGATGAACGGGTGGTCTGGGGCCAACGGGTCGAGGTGGATTTGATGGCGCGCAGCCCGGTGCTGGTCTGGCGCAACGCCACGCGCATCCGTCTGATCAACGCGTTCCGTCAGGTGCACGGCGCGCCTGAGGATGCGCTGCTCGAAGGGGAACCGCTCATTTGTGACGGGTTGGAGCTGCCGCTGAAGCACCGCAAGAAACGACTGGATCTGGAGGCGCGCGGGCTCATCAAAGGCGCGCAGGTGATCTATCTCGGGGCTGGGCGCAAGCCCGGCTTCAGCCGGTTGCATGTGATGGGCGCCGAGGATCCGCAAGTCTCAGCCGCCTCGATTGTGAAGATTGAGAAGCCCGACGAGGAAGAGCCGTTCATCCCCTTCGCCGCGCGCATGGGGGCTACGTTCCTGCACGGGGCTGCGGTGACAATTCACAAGGCGCAGGGCAGCCAGTGGGACACGGTGCAGGTCTTTGCCCCCGATCTCTATGCCGCCGCGCGCATGGGCCGCTCTGAGGCCGGCCAGCCGCTGTGGAAGCGCTTGGCCTATGTGGCAATCACCCGAGCCCAGGAGCGTTTGATCTGGGTTGTGCGCAATCGCCTGGCGGTGCCGACCGGACCGCTTGTGGTCGACGATCTGCGTGCTCTGCCCGCAGCCCCTCTCAGCCTCGCAGAAGACCAACCGGAGGAGTTCTTATGAAGTCGATCATCATCACCGGCGCGAGTTCCGGAATCGGTCATGCCACCGCAGAACTGTTTCTTGACGCGGGCTGGCGTGTTGGCCTGATCGCCCGTCGGGTGGACCGGTTGGAGGCGTTGGCGGATCGCTACGAGACCGCCGTGCCGCTGCCTGCCGATGTCACCGATGCAGAGGGTATGGCCGCGGCCTTTGAAACCTTCGGCCATCTCGATGTGCTCTTCAACAACGCCGGTCTCTTCGGTCCGGCTGCAACCATCGACGAGGTTGATCTCGAAGACTGGACACAGGTCATGCAGGTGAACATAGGCGGGATGTTCATCGCCGCGCGTCTGGCCTTTGCGACGATGCGCGCGCAGGAGCCGCAGGGTGGCCGGATCATCAACAACGGCTCTCTCTCGGCCTATGTGCCGCGCCCGAATTCGGTCTGCTACACGACGACCAAGCACGCCGTGACGGGTTTGACCAAGACGCTGTCCCTGGATGGGCGACCCTTCGGCATCGCGTGTGGCCAGATCGACATCGGCAATGCAGAGACGGATCTGCTGGCGCAGTTGAAGAAGACTCAGCCGGGCACGATGACCATGGATGTCGGCAATGCGGCCCGGTCGGTTCTGCATATGGCGGAGATGCCAGCGGAGGCCAACGTGCAGTTCATGACGGTGATGGCGACGACCATGCCCTATATCGGGAGAGGGTGACCAAAGGTGGCCTGAAAGCCCACCTCACCTGCCTGTCCAAACCGTCTGTACCGGCAGGTAGGGTGGGCTTTCAGGCCACCCCTGTGTCAGGCCCGGAAAATACGGAAGACGGCAGAGGCGGTCCAGCCGGCAGCAATTGCAATCGCAATGGACATGATCCCGTAGAGCAGCGCATTTTCGCGCGATAACTTGAAGAGCCAGCGCTCCAGCCCGACTTTGCGCACATAGATGCTGGTCTCGTACTTCGAGATCACCTCACCACCGCGGGTGAGGAAAATGCGGGTCTGGTAGTCGCCCTCGGTCAGCGCTGCGGGCAACTCGATTGCAGTGCGGAAGAGGGTTTGCTCGTCCACGCTGACCGTGCCTTCGTTGAGCTGGTACTGATTGGAGCGCGACTTGATCCGGATGAGTGCTTCGGTGAACCGGGTCGCATCTTCGATGGTGTCCGGCGCACCGACCGAGCGGATGGCGCGGGGGATGGACACCCGGTGGCGCAGATCCTCGGTATCGCTCAGCGAGAGGCCCAGTGCCGTGCTGGTCGACACGGCGTAAAAGCTGGGCGCGCTGTCGATCTCTACCGCGTCGGTGTTGACCCAAATCCCCAGGACTTTTTCCTTGCGCCTTACGGTGAAGGTCTCGTGAGGACCAGCCACTGTCACGATCACCTGCAGCCGCGGGTCATCCGGGATCGGGGCCTCGCGCTTGACGGCCCCGAAGACCAGGATTTCCGAGCCGTCAAAGCTGGTATTGATCGAGACGGTGTCCTTGCTCAGCCCCAGCACGATGTCCTCGGCCGCAGCGGGCAGGGCGAGCAGCAGTGTGAGAACAAAAGCCAGCGCACGCATCAGTGACCGCCTGCCGCGCCGACCGAGTAGAGCTCTGACGGCATCAACAACAAATCGAGCGCCAGCTTGCCGCAGACCGCCAGTACCATGATGGCAAGCAGGATACGCAGTTGTTCGGCCTTCATCTTCACACCGATCCGCGTTCCGATCTGGGCGCCGATCACGCCGCCGATCAGCAGCAGAACCGCCAGCACGATATCCACCGTGAAGTTCGTCGTGGCGTGCAAAAGGGTCGTGAAAGCGGTCACGAAGATGATCTGGAAGAGCGAGGTGCCGACAACCACCTTGGTTGGCATGCCCAACAGATAGATCATGGCGGGGACCATGATGAAACCACCGCCCACACCCATGATCGCCGCGAGGATGCCCACCGAAACACCGACCAGCAGCGGCGGGATCACCGAGATGTAGAGCCCCGAGACCCGGAAGCGCATCTTGAAGGGCAGCCCGTGGATCCAGTTGTGTTTCTTCCGCGCGGGCGGTTTGCCGGACTTCGTCTTGCGGATGGCATTGAGGCTTTCGATGAACATCAGCCCGCCGATCACGCCGAGGAAGACCACGTAGCAGAGCTTGACCAGCAGATCGACCTGACCCAGCGCTTTGAGGTAGTTGAAGACCACCACGCCGAGTGCCGCGCCGATGAGCCCCCCGATGAGCAGCACGGTGCCCATCCTGAGGTCGACCGTCTTTCGCTTGAGGTGTGCGAGAACGCCCGAGAAGGAAGAGGCGACAATCTGATTGGCCTCGGTCGCCACGGCCACGGCGGGCGGAATGCCGATGAAGAAGAGCAGCGGCGTCATCAGAAACCCACCGCCCACGCCGAACATACCCGACAGGATGCCCACGATCCCACCGAGGCCCAGCAACAGGAAGGCGTTGACCGAGACTTCGGCGATGGGGAGGTAGATTTGCATGTCCTCTGTTAGAGCAAAGGGTGTTGCAAAATCAATGGGCGTTGCTGCTGTGCAGCAATCAGGACTGACACAATTCGGTCAACTGGCCTTATGCGTTCAACGTTCTTTGACGTAGGGTTCGCCTCCTGCGCGAGGTGGGATGGCTTTGCCCACGAATCCCGCGAGGATGATCACCGTCATCACATAGGGCAGCGCGCCGAGCAGGGCCCCTTGGACCTTGAGACCGAAGAGCGCTTCTATCACGTCGGGCCGGGTTTCGAGCGCGCCGAAGAGGCCGAAAAGCAATGTCGCATAGAGCGCGTACCAGGGCCGCCATTTCGCGAAGATCAGGGCGGCGAGCGCGATAAATCCGCGACCCGCCGACATATCCTTGACGAAGCCAGCCTGCAGTGCGGTGGACAGATAGGCGCCGGCGATCCCGCAGAGCACACCGCAGATGATGACCGCGGCATACCGCAGCCCCACGACCGACACACCTGCCGTATCGACTGCCGCCGGGTTCTCGCCCACGGCGCGCAGGCGCAGGCCGAACCGGGTGCGGAACAGGATCCACCAGGTCAGGGGCACCATCGCAAAGGCGACATAGACGAGAATCGAATGGCCGGAGATCAACTCTCTATAGATTGGGCCGAAGACCGGAATACCCCCAAGGCTGTCTGCGAAGGGCAGGATGATGGGCTCGAACCGGGCGCCGCCCATGAGCGACGGGGTGCGGCCCCCTTGGCTGAACCAGTCCTGAGCGATCAGCACAGTAAGACCTGCGGCGAGGAAGTTGATTGCCACGCCGGAGATCAACTGGTTGCCCCGGAAGGTGATCGAGGCCACGCCGTGCAGCAGGCTGAACGCCATCGATGAGGCGATCCCGGCGAGCAGGCCCAGCCAGACGGATCCGGTCACAGCCGCGATCGCCGCCGAGAAGAACGCCGCAGCCAGCATTTTGCCTTCGAGGCCGATGTCGAAGATGCCCGCGCGCTCGGAGAAGAGCCCCGCGAGGCAGGCCAAAAGGAGCGGCGTCGCCAAACGGACCGTGCTGTCAAGCAGTTGGATGAACGTCAGGAAATCCATCAGGCACGCCCCCGACGCAGCATCAGGAACAGCCGTTCCAGCGGCATGCGCACCATATTGTCGAGCGCGCCGGTGAAGAGGATGACCAGAGCCTGGATCACCACGATGAGTTCGCGCGGGATCGACGTCCACAGTGCCAGTTCCGCGCCGCCTTGGTAGAGGAACCCGAAAAGGATGGCCGCGAGCAGTACGCCAAAGGGGTGGCTGCGGCCCATGAGCGCCACGGCGATGCCGATGAAGCCAGCGCCCTCGACTGCGTTCAGCACCAGCCGCTCCGCCTCGCCCATGACGTTGTTGATTGCCATCAGCCCGGCCAGCGCGCCCGAGATCAGCATCGCGATCATGGTGATGGCCACGGGCGAGATGCCTGCGTATTTCGCGCCGGGCTCGGACTTGCCGTAGCTGCGGATTTCATAGCCCAGCCAGGTGCGCCAGAGCAGAAACCACACCAGAACGCAGGCGAGAAGCGCTATCAGGAAGGTCACGTTGGCGGGTGCAGATTTCGAGAAGTTGATGCCGAGGGGCAGTAAAATATCATGCAATGTCGGTAGATGTGTGGCCTCGGGGAAACGGGCGGTGGCCGGATCCATGCTGCCTGGCGGTCGCATCAGGTTCACGAGCACGTAGTTGAGAACTGCTGCCCCGATGAAGTTGAACATGATCGTGGTGATCACGATGTGGCTGCCGCGTTTGGCTTGCAGAAAGGCCGGGATTGCGGCCCAGGCAGCGCCAAAGAGAGCGGCCGCGCCTGCGGCACCCAGCAGCGCCAATGTCCAATGCGGCCAGGGGATCAGCAGACAGGCCAGTGCCACGCCAAGTCCGCCCAGCATCGCTTGGCCCTCACCGCCGATATTGAACAACCCGGCGTGGAAGGCCACCGAGACGGCCAGACCGGTGAAGAGGAAATTTGTCGCGTAGTAAAGTGTGTAGCCCCAGCCATAGGTGCTGCCCAAGGCGCCGGTGACCATGAGGTTGACGGCCTCGACCGGGTCTTCGCCGATGGCAAGGATCACAAGCGCGGAGAGGATCGCGGCGAGCACCAGCGAGATCAGCGGGACGAGGGTGACCTCGGCCCATTTTGGCATCATGTCCACGCGCACGCTCCTTTCGTTGAAGGCCTGCTGCGCAGACGTGAGGGGCTTGGGGGTTTCACCCCCGGCGCTGCCGCGCCTCCCCCAGAGTATTTTGGGAAGGGTGAAGAAGGGGTCATGCGTTGACCCCGGCCATCAGCAGCCCAAGCTCTTTTTCATCCGTTTCGGCGGACAGCCGTTCGCCCATGATGTGGCCGTCGAACATCACGGCGACGCGGTCGGAGAGGGCCAGGATTTCCTCCAACTCCACCGAGACGAGCAGCACGGCCTTGCCCTTGTCGCGTAGCGCGACGATTTGCTGGTGGATGAACTCGATGGCGCCGATATCCACCCCCCGGGTGGGCTGACCGACGAGCAGCAGATCCGGGTTGCGCTCGATCTCGCGGGCCAGGACGATCTTTTGCTGGTTGCCGCCGGAGAAGTTCTTGGCCGCCAGTGCCGGGTTTGGAGGCCGCACGTCGAAGCGGCCCATTTTCTCTTCCGTATCGGCGCGTATCGCGGTGTTGTTCAGAAGCACGCCGGACTGGTAGTCCGGGTCGCGGTGATAGCCGAAGGCGGTGTTCTCCCAGGCTGAGAAATCCATGATCAGCCCTTCGCGCTGGCGGTCCTCGGGCACATGGGCAATGCCCCGCGCCCGGCGCGCGCGCCCGTCCGAGCGTTTGCCGCTGAGCTCCAGCGGCTGGCCGTTTACCCGGACCTCGCCTGTGGCATCCGCATAACCGCCCAGCACTTCGAGCAGTTCGGATTGGCCGTTGCCCGCCACGCCTGCAATGCCCACGATTTCCCCAGCGCGTACTTGCAGATCAATGCCTTTGATGCGCTCAACACCTTTGTCATCGACCACGCGGAGGTCCTTGATGTCGAGCACCACATCGCCCGGCTGTGCAGATGTTTTATCCACGCGCAGCAAGACCTTACGGCCCACCATCAGCTCCGCCAGCTCTGCCGGGGAGGTGTCGGCGGTCTTTACAGTTGCCGTCATTTCACCGCGCCGCATGACGCTCACCGTATCGGTGGCTTCCATGATCTCGCGCAGCTTGTGCGTGATCAGGATGATCGTTTTGCCCTCCTCGCGCAGCCGGTCGAGAATACGGAAGAGCTGGTCGGCCTCGGCAGGCGTCAGCACGCCGGTGGGCTCGTCGAGGATCAGAATATCCGCTTGCCGGTAGAGCGCCTTGAGGATCTCCACCCGCTGCTGCATTCCCACGCCCAGCTCTTCGATCACCGCGTCGGGATCGACGTTCAGCCCATACTCGTGCTCAAGCTCCAGCAATGTCTTGCGGGCCTTGGCGAGCGACGGCGTCAGCAGGCCGCCATCTTCAGCGCCAAGAATAATGTTCTCCAGCACGGTGAAATTCTCGACCAGCTTGAAATGCTGGAAGACCATGCCGATGCCCGCGGCAATCGCGGCTTGGCTGTCTGGGATCTCGGTCTTTTGGCCGCTGATGAAAATTTCACCCTTATCGGCCTTATAAAAGCCATAGAGGATCGACATGAGCGTCGATTTGCCCGCGCCGTTTTCGCCGATGATCCCGTGGATCGTGCCAGGCATCACACGGATCGAAATGTCCTTGTTGGCCTGAACCGGCCCGAAGGCCTTGGAAATGCCCTTGAGCTCAATCGCTGGTGCTTGCTCGCCCATGCACCCCCCTTATTCGTATTGCACAGGCCGCACCTCCCACGGGTGCGGCCTGCGGATGTTTTGCCTTAGAAGTCCAGCGCGGGGCAGCTGTCTGTGGCGTAGTAGGAGGCAACCTCCAGATCGCCTGAGATGATCTTCTCGCGGGCCTCATCGACGGCAGCTTTCATCTCGTCGGAGACGAGCGGCGCGTTGTTGTCATCCAGAGCATAGCCCACGCCTTCTTCGGCGAGGCCGAGGGTGAAGACACCGGTTTCCAGATCAGTGCCAGCCGTCAGCGCGTCATAGACCGCTACGTCCACGCGTTTGAGCATGGAGGTCAGCACCTTGCCCGGGTGCAGATGGTTCTGGTTGCTGTCCACGCCGATGGAGAGGATGTTCTCATCCGCAGCGGTTTGCAGCACGCCAACGCCGGTGCCGCCCGCAGCGGCATAGATCACGTCAGCGCCCTGGCTGATCTGCGCCTTGGTCAACTCGGACCCCTTCACGGGGTCATTCCAGGCCGCAGGCGTCGTGCCGGTCATATTGGCAACCACGGTTGCATCCGGGTTCACCGCCTTCACGCCCTGCGCATAGCCGCAGCCGAAGTGACGGATCAGCGGGATGTCCATGCCGCCGATAAAACCAACGGTGCCGCTCTCCGAGGCCATGCCGGCCAGCATGCCCACAAGGTAAGAGCCCTCATGTTCGGCAAAGCCGATCTGGCGCACGTTGGGCGCATCGAGCCAGGTCACGTCGATGGCGACGAACTTGGTGTCCGGGTAGTCGGGCGCCACGGTCGAGAGCGGATCGGCCATGGCAAAGCCCATGGTGATGATCGGGTTCGCACCGGCCTCGGCAAAGCGGCGCAGGGCCTGTTCACGCTGCGCTTCGGACTGCAGCTCGATCTCGCGGTAGGTGCTGCCCGTCTCTTCGGCCCAGCGGCTGGCGCCGTTGTGAGCCGCTTCATTGAAGGATTTGTCGAACTTGCCACCCAAGTCGAAGATCACAGCCGGTTCGGCCAGCGCTGCTGCGCTTGACAGGCCAAGGGCCGCGGTCGCGCCGAGAAATTTGTGCAGGAATGTCATTCAGGGGTCTCCCAGATTGTGATTTTGGGACGTGCGATCAGCATCTTGCTGCCCACCGCCGTCCAATACCCACAAATTAGGACCCAGGCCGCAGGCCGGGTCAACCGGTTTTTGAGGGGATGCCGGGGGATTCCACTGCCTGACGACGGGGCAATGCTGCTGTCATCAGCACCGCATCGGCCAGTGGTGCATCTGCGCGCCGGTAATAGGCTGTGCGGCGCCCCGTTTCGGCGAATCCGTGTTTGCGGTAGAGCGCGAGGGCGGCGTGGTTGTCGGCGGCGACCTCGAGGAAGGCATGATCTGCCTGCGCCGTCTGCATCCACTCGGTCAGGAGCGCGTCGGCGATGTGCCGGCGGCGGTGGTCTGGGTGCACTGCGAGGGTCAAGAGTTCGCTCTCCTGTGCGACCGTGCGGCTCAGCGCAAAGCCCTGTGGACGCTGCAGCAGGCTCACATGGGGTTCGGCCAGCAGGTCTGCAAATTCAGCCGCGGACCAGGGGCGCTCTGCCGTGAAGGCCAGCCGGTGCAGCGCGGCCAGATCCTGGGGCGTCACGGCAGGATGACAGGCGCCACGTCCCGCGCCGGTGCCGCGTCGGCGGGGCGCAGGTAGAGTGGCGCGGGCCGAGGCTGAGGCGTGCCATGGCGTTCGGATGCGAGGTATGCAATGGCAACCGCGGTTGGGTGCGCCGGGACGATGCCGGTCGCTCCGATCAGCGGCGTCGGGTGTTCGGGGAGTGCGTCCTCCGGGACCATGATGGGCGGAGATGTTTCAGTGCCATCAAAGGCTTGCAGGTAGAGGTGCCCCCGTCTCGCGGCAACTGCGGTGGTGCAGGGCCCCTGATGGCCAAAGCGCAGCGCGTCGAAGCCCGACACTCCAATCGCGGGCACGCCCAGCCCCAGAGCAAGCCCGCGCGCAGCGGAAACCGAGATGCGGATGCCGGTGAAATTGCCCGGCCCGATGCCAACCCCGATGGCCGTGAGATCCTGGAATGTCAGACCGGCGTGTCTGAGCAACTCGTCACAGAGCCCCATGAGCCGCTCGGCCTGTCCTGTCTGCATCTGCTCGTCCGCCTGTGCGACGACGTCACCGCCGACAAGAACGGCAGCCGCGCAGCAGGGTGCGGCGGTGTCGAAGGCCAGGATCGTCGGAGCCACGGGCGCAGTCACTTGCTTTGCAGCGCGTCGCGGGCGCTCTTGTCTTCGCGGGGCAGATCATCCGTGATGTGCAGCCAAGGCAAGCGGGAGGTTGCGTGCGAATGCAGGCTGGGGGGCAGGTCCGCAGCCTGATCAAGCAACCCCAGCGGGACGTAGGTCTGACCGGGGAGGTAGTCGTATGTCGCGGCAAGCGGTGAGCCGCAGGCGCGGCAGAACCAGCGCGTGACGCCGGCGGTGTGTGTGACGGGCGGCCCGGGGTCGGGATCGAAGCTGATGACGCCCTTAACAAACCCGGCAAAGGCAGCAACCGGCGCACCTGAGAGACGTCGACAATCTCTGCAATGACAATAACTTACACCCTCCGGCAGCGCATCTGCAATCAGCTGCACCTTGCCGCAATAGCAGCGGCCCGTGATCGTCTGGAGACTGGGCACTTGCGGACGGTCAGGTGGCGACCGGGCGCACCTCGGTCACTTCCGGGATGTAGTGGCGCAGCAGGTTCTCGATGCCCATCTTCAGCGTGAGCGTCGAGGAGGGGCAGCCCGCGCAGGCGCCCTGCATATGCAGGTAGACCACACCGCGGTCAAAGCCGTGGAAGGTGATGTCACCGCCGTCCTGGGCCACCGCAGGGCGCACCCGGCTGTCGAGCAATTCCTTGATCTGATCGACGATGGGGCCGTCCTCACCGTCGTGCTCGGCGTGACCCGACGCAGGCGCGTGATCCCCCGCCATCACCGGCTGGCCGGACTGGAAGTGCTCCATGATCGCGCCCAGAAGCGCAGGCTTGATATGATCCCAATCGACCGCATCGGCCTTGGTCACGGTGACGAAGTCGGTGCCGAAGAAGACCCCGGTCACACCCTCGACCGCGAAGATCCGGGTCGCCAGTGGTGATTTGTCAGCGGTGTCCGCCGTCGGGAAATCGGCGGTCCCCATCTCCAGCACGGTCTGACCGGGCAGGAATTTCAGGGTGGCGGGGTTTGGGGTCGATTCTGTCTGGATGAACATCGGGTCTCTCCTGAGGCTGTTCCAGATATGCGGATCGGCCCGGCACAAGTCAAGGTTTGGAATCGTTCTAAATTGGCCGCGGCGCGCAACGGTCGGTGGCCTGCGTACGGTGGGGCGGCCCGAATCAAGGGTTAACGCCTGTTTTCCTGGTCAAACCCGCGTCGGTATCGTGTCGGTATCACGTCGGTATTGCGTCGGTGCCGGTGTCGGTCTCCCCCCCCGTTAACCGACCGCTCGGCGCAAAGGTTGCCAAAGGCTTAAGGGGGCCGCTCGGCGGCGCACGCCTGGCCTGCGCGGGCCAAACGGCCCGCCGGGCCTGCGTGTGCCTCAGGTGATCGCTTCGAGCTTTTCCTTGCTCAGATCACCCGGCACGATGGTCATGGGGATGGGCAAAGTGCCTGCGCTCTTGGTCAGCTCCGTGACCAGCGGGCCGGGGCCCTTCTTGTCGGTCCCGGCGCCCAGCACCAGCACGCCGATCTCGGGGTCTTCATGGATCTGGGCGAGGATCTCATCGACCGGGCGGCCTTCGCGGATCACCAGTTCGGGGTCGATCCCCTGGCGGTCGCGCATCCACTTGGCGAAGACCTCGTAATGCACCTCGATTCGCTCGCGCGCCTCTTCGCGCATGACCGCACCCACGCCGATCCAGTGGTTGAACTCGTCCGGGGGGATCACGGAGAGGATCTCGACCCCGCCGCCGGTGTTCGCCGCCCGCATCGCCGCAAACCGCATGGCGTTGAGGCATTCACGACTGTCATCAAGCACGACGAGAAACTTCCGCATCTTCCGATGTCCCCCTCTTTGCGCGGATCATGACCTCAGTTGCAGGGCGGCGCAATCGCAATCTCCGCCCGCGCGACTGGACAGACCGGGGATCTGGAGCGATGCTAGAGAGCAGGTGGGACATGAGGCTCCGGGATGGGTGTCTTTCAACTGATCTATACATCGCGCCCCTTCGGTTACGATCTGAACGTGCTGGCCAACATCCTGGCCACCTCGCGCAGCCGCAATGCCCGGGACGACATCACCGGCGCGCTGATCTGCCGTGCCGATGTGTTCTTGCAACTGCTCGAAGGGCCCAAAGGCAAGGTGCAGGCCACCTATGAGCGGATCTGCGACGACGACCGGCATGTGGAGGTCACGCAGCTGGTCGCCGAGGACGTGCCGGACCGGCTGTTTCCGGATTGGGCCATGAAGCACGACCCCGCCGTCTCCTGGATGTGGTCGCCCGTCGAGGTACATATGGGCGCGCTGCAGTCCGCCTCGGCGCTGGCCATCCGGGAGATCTTCGTCAGATCGGCGGTGTCATAGGGGCTGGGTCGCGGCCCAGTCCCAGTACATCTCACGCAGGCGCCGGGCGATGGGCCCGATCTGATAGGCGGTGTCCTCGAAGCCGGTGACCGGCGTGACCTTCGACATGTTGCCGGTCATGAACACCTCGTCGGCGCGCTCGAAATCCTCGAAGGTCAGCACGCATTCATGCACGCGCACCCCCTCCGCCTTGAGATGTGCGATGTGGCGGGCGCGGGTGATGCCGGAGAGGAAGGTGCCGTTGGGGACGGGCGTGAAGACCTCGCCATCGCGGGTCATGAAGATGTTGGCGGTGGCGGTTTCGGCCACATTGCCTATGGCGTCCGCCACCAGCGCGTTCTGGAACCCGCGCGCCCGCACTTCGGTCAGCATGCGCGCGTTGTTGGGATAGAGGCAGCCTGCCTTGGCGTTCACCACCGCATCCTCCATCACCGGGCGGCGGAACCGCGTGCGCCCGAGCGTGACGGCGGCATCCGCGGGCGCCATGGGGATCTGCTCGAGGCTGACGGCGAAGCCGGTCGCCCCCTCTCGTGGCACGATCGCGGTCGCATCGCCGTGGATCGCCCAGTACATCGGGCGGATGTAGACCGCATCCTCCGGCCCGTAATGGGCGAGCCCCTCGCGGATGATCTCGACCATGTCGTCCACGGTGACGGTGGGCGTGATCATGAGCGCTTCGGCGGAGCGGTTCACCCGCGCGCAATGCGCCACCAGATCCGGCGCGCGCCCGTCGAAGAAGCGCGCCCCGTCGAACACCGTGGTGCCGAGCCAGGCGCCGTGGTCGGCCGCCCCGATCACCGCAAGGTCGCCCGCGTGCCAGCGTCCGTCATGGTAGGTGTGAATATGGGTGCCGACGCTCATGGATCCGTCTCCGACAGGGAAGGTTACTTGGCGCGATAGACGCCTTCGGGCAGGTTCAGCGCCGCGTTCAGATCGCGCCATTGCTCCGGCGAGAGGGTGATCGACACCACCTTGTCGGTGCGCGGATCGTACTGGTTGAGCAGGATCGCGCTTTCCGTGGCGTGGACCGTCACATCTTCCTGCAAGGGGGTGGTGCCGTCGTCCACCAGCGTGACCACGGTGGCGTCGAATTCATGCTCGATGGTAAACATGGCGTCACCTTACGGCTCAGGCGTCCCGATGCAAGGGGGACAAAGCACCGTGAGCGGGGTGGTCGCCGCCGGGGAACCTGCTAAGATACGGATCGAGTATCAGTGCGGAGGCGTCTTTATGGCCTGGAAAACCCTACTTGCGGTGATGGCCGCGATCACCCTGGCAGCCTGTGACGTGAGCGCGCCCTCTGCGCCGCTGACGGTTGAGCCCATCGGGACTGTCCCGCGCGCGTCTGCACAGAATTTCGCGCAGGTCGTGCGGATTGTGGAGCCGGTGGCCGAGCGCGAATGCCGGGCGCGTACCTCGGGCGTGAACTGCGATTTCAAGGTGCTGGTGGACGACCGCCCGGGCCAGCCTCCCAACGCCTTCCAGACGCTCGACAGGTCGGGCCGCCCGATCATTGCCTTCACCCAGGCGCTGATTGATGACGCGCGCAACGTGGACGAGCTGGCCTTTGTCATGGGGCATGAGGCGGCGCATCACATCGCCGGGCATATTCCGCGCCAGCAGCAGAATGCGGTGGCCGGTGCGGTGATCGGAGGCCTTGGCGCGGTGCTGTTGGGGGGCAACGCCGAGGCTGTGCAGAACGCGCAGCGGCAGGGCGCCCGGATCAACGCCCGCGCGTTTTCGAAGGAGTTCGAGCTGGAGGCCGATGCGCTGGGCACGGTCATTACGGCGCGGGCCGGGTTTGACCCCCTGCGCGGGGCGGAATTTTTCAACCGCATCCCCGATCCCGGCGACCGCTTCCTCGGCACGCACCCGCCCAACGCGCAGCGCATCGATATCGTGCGGCGGACGGCAGCGGGGCTCTAGGCCCTTTTCGCCTGTCGTCTGAGATGGCTGCGGTAGAGCAGGGGGGCGAGCACGCCTTCGTATATCCAGTGGGCGAGCCGGTAAAGGCCCGGCAGGCTGACGAGCCGCGCCAGCCAGCGGTAGCGCGGCAGGCTTTGCCACAGCACGATGAAGGCCGGCACACCGACGTAGAGCGCACCGTTCCGGCGGACATGCAGCCGCCGCGCCGCGTCGTCGGCGGTGACGCCCCAGCGCGCAAGCGTCGGTGCGTCGTTCAGGTCGTCGTAGCTGAGCGGCAGGGCCTGCGCCTCGGTCAGCCGGGCGTAGTGGTCGATCTCGCGGCTGCAGACGGGGCACTCGGCGTTGTAAAGCACATCTGTCTTTGACATGCGCCAGAGATAGGCTGTTGTTGCGGCGTGCCCAGCGGCCAGAGTGTCGCAGATCAGCGTGGCTTGTTGCCGTCGATCCAGCGGGCCATCAGCCGTTTGTCGCGAAAGCATTCCTGCGGGATGTCGCGATGTTTGATGCGTGCGATCCGTTCGGCGAAGGCCACCTGCTTGGAGGAGGGGTAGTTCGCAAAGCGGCTGGTGTCGGCCCGCGCTTTGTGTGCGTCGATCCAGGCGGAGAGCGCCGTGCTGTTGCGCCGGCGGTCCCGCGGGATCACGGCGCCGGTCTTGGCGGCGATGGCGTGGGCGTATTGCAATTGCTTCGCGCTGGGCGCCTGAGGCGGCGCGAGCGGCAACACACCCTGTCTGGGGGCATCGAGGTGTGGCAATTGCGGTTCAACGGACATGAGCGCTCCCTTCCCTGTTCAGGTAAAATAGAACATAAAGAGAACATTTTCAAGACCTGCTGGTCAGAGGGCGTTGTGGCTCCCATCGCAGAGCGGCGGTTTCGACGTCGCCTTGCAGCCGCAGAAGAACAGGGTCTTGTCGGCTGTTGCTTCGTATTGCATCGGGTTGAATGCGGTGTCTTTGTGTGACCCATCGCAGAAGGGCTGGTTCGAGGATTGGCCGCAGGTGCACCAGAAGTAGGTTTTGCCGGCAGTCACTTCGACGGGATAGGGGGCCTTCTGGGCGATTTTCGGAGGTGTGGTCATGGGCTCGGGCTTTCTCTGACAGAGTGGCGACGCGAATGGCTGGTCGTCAGCGGGCCTTTGTATGGCCCGCCAAGACTCTAGCTCGGACCGCGCTGCTGACCACCGGGAGAGATGTGTGACGACGCCCTGTGAGCTGTGCGGGCCTGCGCGCCTAGAAACGGGCGCAAGCGCGTTTCTAGGCGCGCAGGCGTCCCCAGAGATCGTACTCTCCCGCCTCATCGACCTCGACAGTGACGATATCGCCGACGGTCAGGCCCTCGGTGCCCTCGTCGATGAACAGGTTGCCGTCAATCTCCGGCGCATCGGCCTTGGTGCGGCAGGTGGCGATGCCGTCTTCATCGATGTCGTCGATGATCACCTCTTGCCGGGACCCGACCTTTTGGGCCAGCTTATCCTCAGAAATGGCCTGCGCCTTTGCCATAAATCGATCCCAGCGATCTTGTTTCACATCCTCGGGCACATGGCCGGGCAGGGCGTTGGAGCGCGCGCCGGCGACGTTCTCGTATTGAAAGCATCCCACCCGGTCGAGCCGGGCTTCATCCATCCAGTCGAGCAGAGTCTGGAACTCGTCGTCCGTCTCGCCCGGATAGCCGACGATAAACGTCGAGCGCAGGGTCAGATCCGGGCAGATTTCCCGCCAGGCGGCGATCTCGTCCAGGGTCCTGGCGGCTGCGGCGGGCCGCGCCATGCGCCGCAGCACCGCCGGGTGCGCGTGCTGGAAGGGAATGTCGAGGTAGGGCAGCACAAGGCCTTCCGCCATGAGCGGGATCAGCTGGCGCACATGCGGATAGGGGTAGACGTAATGCAGGCGCACCCAAGCCCCCAGCTTGCCGAGATCGCGCGCCAGATCGGTGATATGCGCGCGGTGGTTGCGGTCTTCGGCGTGTTTGATATCGACCCCATAGGCGGAGGTGTCCTGGCTGATCACCAGCAGTTCCTTCACACCGCTGTCCACCAGTTTTTCCGCCTCGCGCAGCACCGCATGGGCAGGCCGGGACTGCAAACGCCCGCGCATATCGGGGATAATGCAGAACTTGCACTTGTGGTTACAACCCTCTGAAATCTTGAGATAACTGAAGTGTCGCGGTGTGAGGCTGACGCCGGAGGCGGGCAGCAGATCGACGAAGGGGTCCGGATCGGGCGGGACGGCGGCATGCACCGCTTCGAGCACCTGTTCATACTGATGCGGGCCCGTCACGGCGAGCACGGAGGGGTGCGCGCCGGTGATATACGCGGGCTCGGCCCCGAGACAGCCCGTCACGATCACGCGCCCGTTCTCCTGCAGCGCCTCACCGATGGCTGCGAGGCTTTCCGCCTTGGCGCTGTCGAGAAAGCCGCAGGTGTTCACGATCACCGCCTGCGCGCCCGCGTAATCGGGCGAGATGCCATAGCCTTCGGCGCGCAGCCGGGTCAGGATACGCTCGCTATCGACCAGCGCCTTGGGGCATCCGAGGGACACCATGCCGATGGTCGGCTGGCCGGGGCGCGCGGTGTCCCGCCCTGTCGCGTTCGGCGTGCGGTCCAGCCGCACCCCCGGTGCGAGATCGGGGCGCAGATTGGGTGGGTTTGTGCTCATGATCTGCGCTATAGTGGAAGTGAGGGGCCCGGAAAAGGGGCCGTGAGCAAAGGGCGAGGTGCGCTGATGAAATGGGTTGTGCGACTGCTGGGTGTCGTGGTGGTGCTGATCGGGGTGGCGGTGGTCTCGGTGCTGTTCCTGCCCGCGGAGCGTGTGGCGAAGATCGCCGCGGATCAGCTGCGCGGGCTCACGGGGCGCGATGTGGCGATCACCGGGGATGTGTCGCTGACGCTCTGGCCGGTCTTGGGCGCACGCGTCGGCGGGCTGGAGGTCGGCAATGCGGAGTGGGCCAGCGACGGCCCGATGCTGCAGGCGACCAATACGGCGATTGGTGTCGATGCCATGGCGCTTCTGAGCGGTGACATCCGGATCACCAACATCGAAGCCGAGAGCCCCACCATTCGTCTTGAGCAAAAGGCTGACGGGCGGGCAAGCTGGCAGTTCACCGATGCCAGTGGCACGGCACAGATCGAGACCGAAACGGCGCCTGATCGCCCCGCGCGGTCGGTCAGCATTGAGCGGCTGCAGGTCACCGATGCAACGCTGATCTATGACGCTGAGGGCAGCGATCTGGTGTCTTACGAGGGTGTCGACCTGTCGCTCGACTGGCCGGAGCGGCTGGGGCCTGCCGAGATCGCGGCGACCCTGCGCCCGACGGCGAACCCGGTGGAGGTGGCGGCGACCATCGACGGGTTTGCGGGCTTCATCACTGGCGAGACCCACACGCTGCGCGCGTCAATTGACACAGAAGCCGGGGCCATTGGCTTTGACGGGCGGGCGAGCACCGCCGGGGCTGTGGCTGGGGCGCTGACGGTGAAGACGGCGAACACGGGAGCGTTTCTGCAAGCGCTGGGGCTGCCTGGTGCAGATTTGCCGCCTGACCTCGGGCGCAGCATTGATCTGTCGACCACGCTGACGCTGACGCCCGACCGGCAGTTGGCGCTGCGGGATCTGGTGGTAGGTCTCGGTGCCAACCGGGTCACCGGGGCGGCGGATATAGGGCTCAATGGGGTGCCGCAGGTGAATGCGCAGCTCGATGTGGGTGATCTGGATCTGTCAGGCGGTGACGCATCGGCGTCGGGTGGCTCCGGCGGAGGGGGAGGCGGGTCCGCAGGCGGCGGTTGGCCCACCGACCCGATTGATGCCAGCGGGCTGGCGGCCTTCAACGGTGAGATCGCGCTGACGGCGCGGAGTATTGATCTGGGGCAGTTCGATCTGGGAGCCACGCGGGCGCTCTTGCGCAATGAGACGTCGCGCATGGTCTTCGAGCTGCGCGAGGTGGCGGCCTATAGCGGCGGGGTCACGGGGGAATTCGTGATCAACAACCGCTCCGGCCTGTCGGTGGGCGGGCAGCTGGCGGCGACGGCCATCCAGATGCAGCCCTTGCTGGCTGATGCGGCGGGGCTCGACCGGCTGACCGGGCAGGGGGAGGCGCGCCTGTCGTTTCTGGGCTCGGGCAATTCGGTCGATGCGATCATGAAATCGCTCTCGGGCGACGGATCCCTGCAGATCGGGCGCGGGACAATCCTGGGCATTGATCTGGACCGGTTGATGCGTTCGGGGGATACCTCGCCGGGCACCACGGTGTTCGACAGCCTCGGCGGGACCTGGACGATTGCGGGTGGTGTGCTGAGCAACCGCGATCTGCTGCTGCAGCTGGCGAATTACCGGGCAAGCGGCGAAGGCGTGGTGGGCCTGGGGGCGCAAACGGTGGATTATACCGTCACGCCGGTGGCGCTGCGCGCGAACAGCGGGCAGGGCGTGTCGATCCCCGTGCGGTTTGTGGGGCCTTGGTCGGACATCTCGATCCGGCCCGACGTGGAGGCGGCGCTGAAGGCCGAGGCGGATGCCAAGGTGGATGAGCTGGAGCAGAAGGCCAAGGAGAAGATCGGCGAGCGTTTGGGCATCTCCGGGGAGGAGGGCCAGTCGGTCGAAGATGCGGTGAAGGACCGGCTGTTGCGCAAGCTTTTCGACTGAGCGCTGCTGTGACCCGGGGTGGCCTGAAAGCCCACCCCACCTGCCAGCCCAGAGGCCCGCCACCGGCAGGTGAGGTGGGCTTTCAGGCCACCTCTCGTGACCGGTCAGAAGGTGAGCGGGCGCTCTTTCGCGAGCCGGTCGAAGGCCATCAGCGTATCGATGAGCTGGGGCATCTGCTCGAGGTAGATCATGTTGGGGCCGTCGCTGGGCGCATTGTCGGGGTCCTGATGGGTCTCGATGAAGACGGCGGCGACGCCCACAGCAACCGCGGCGCGGGCCATCACCGGGGCGAATTCGCGTTGGCCGCCGGAGGAGCCGCCGCGCCCACCGGGCTGTTGCACCGAATGGGTGGCGTCCATCACCACCGGGTAGCCGGTCTGCGCCATCTGCGGCAGCGCGCGCATGTCGGCCACGAGGGTGTTGTAGCCGAAGGTGGTGCCACGCTCGGTCAGCAGAATGCGGTGGTTGCCGGTGGACTCGATCTTGTCGACGATGTTCTCCATCTCCCACGGCGCCAGGAACTGGCCTTTCTTTACATTGATCGCGGCGCCGGTATTGCCGGCGGCGAGCAGCATGTCGGTCTGGCGGCACAGGAAGGCGGGGATCTGGATGATGTCCACGGCCTCGGCGGCCAGCGCGCATTGCGCCTCGGAATGCACATCGGTGATGACCGGCACGCCGTTGGCGTGGCCCACCGATTGCAGCACCTTCAACCCGTCGTCGATGCCGAGCCCGCGCGCGCCGTCGAGCGAGGTGCGGTTGGCCTTGTCGTAGGAGGCCTTGAAGACATATTGCGCACCAGCGGCGTCGCAGGCCTCTTTCATCCTGCCCGCGATCATCTGCGCGTGGTCTTCGCCTTCCAGCTGGCAGGGGCCGGCGATCACGGTCAGCGGGCGGTCATTGCCGATCGTCAGATCGGCGACGGACACATGGGTCATATCAGGAGGTCACCTGTTCTCGGAGGATGGACGCAGTCAGTGAGACCATCAGATATATACCGGCAAAGACGAGAAAGGCCACCAGGGTGTTTTCGAATTTGCGCGGATAGCTCGGTTCCTCCGAAGGGACGGGTTTCACGCTCACGGTGAGATACCGGACCTGGCGGTTCGCCTCCATCCGGGTCTGCTCCATCTGTTGCAGCGCCGATTGCAGCAGCATGTCGCGCGTGGCGAGGTCGGCCTGCGCCATCTGGATGCGGACGTTGAGCTGCGCCAGTGAGTTCTCGCCCTGGCTGGCATCGGTCATGCGCGCATTCAACTCGTCCAGCTGGTCGTTGAGCCGCCGCACATCGCCGCGCGCGCCATCGACCCGGCTCTGGTTCGGGCGGGCATTGTCGAGAAGTGCCGCCAGTTCCAGCTCCTTCTCCAGCAGCAACAGTTCCACCTGATTGATCTGGGCGCGCAGGCCCGCGATCACCGCCTCGGGATCGAGCGTGTCGCCCTGCAGCTGCAGCGTCACGAGCGCCTCCTGCGCCTGGCGCCGTTCGGCGGCAGCGTTTTCAAAGCTCTCCTGCGCATCGGACATCTGGTCGTCGCGCTTTTCCGCGCTGAGCGAGTTGACCCGCTCTTCGGCATAGCCGATGAGCGCGCGGCTGATATTGGCGCTGACGCCCGGGTCGGCGGCGATGACCTCCATGCGCAACACACCTTCGGTCGGGTCATAGCCGACCTTCACGTTCTTCTGGTAGGTGCGGTAGGCCTGTTCGTTCGAGGGATCGGCGGTGAGCCGCTGGATCGGGTCGATGCTGTCCTGCGTGAAGTGGGATTTGAAGCCCACCTCGTCATCGAGGCGCAGCATCGCATCTTTGGACTGCAGGTAGGACTGCACCGCGATGCTGTCCTGTGAGGTGGCGAACTGGGTGCCCGAGAGCAGCCCGCCGAGGCCGCTGCCCGAGCCTGCGCTGTCGGCCTGCAGGATCAGGAATTCCGACTTTGTCGCATACATCGGCGTGGCCACCGCGTAGAAGTACCAGCCCGCCAGAATTGTCGGCAGGAAGACGAAAAAGCTCAGCCGGGTGAGCAGCATCGCCAGTTTGCGCCGCCTGCGGCGGGTGATGTCCTGCTGGATCTCGGAGATCTGACGGTCGCGCAGCTCCGCAGGGCTGAGGTGCTCGGTGGCGGGCAGCGTTTCGCGGTCGAGCGGCGTGGTCTGGGGCAGCTGGATGCGCCCGGCCTGCGCGCCGATCTCGCCGCCGGCCGACCCGCCGCTTGCGGGGTCGCCCGGGTTTTTCGGCACCACCAGTTCCAGCATGTTGGACCGCTGGAAGGGGTCGATCCCGCGCTGACGCAGGAGGCGCACGGCATCGAAATCCGAGGTGGGCTCGAGCCCGTTCTTATGCGCCACGCGGCGGGCCATGCGCAGCTGCCGGCCGGTCAGGCCCTCCTTCCGGATGGTGTCGAGCTCGGTGCGGGCGGCGTCTGGCCCCCGGGTGTCGCCGGTGTCGCGGGGCGGCTCTTGGCGGGACGGCGCGGCCTTGGCGGGCGCCTCCGTCCGGGGCGCCTCCGCCCGGTCGGCGGGCTTTTTGTCCGTCGCACCCGAGGCCTGGCCCGCGCGTTTGATGCGGAACCTCCTAGCTGTCGGTTTCGTAGTCATAAAGCCGCTTCGCTTCTTCCAATGTGTCGAACATATGCACCTTGCCGTTCAGCATGACGGCGGCGGAGCGGGCGAACTTCTCCAGCGTCCGGGCCTGGTGCGATACGATAATGATGGTGGTGGTGCGCAGGCGTTCCTGCAGGATTTCACCGGCCTTGCGGTTAAACTCCACATCCGTGGTTCCGGGCATGCCCTCGTCGATGAGGTACATGTCGAAGTCGAGTGCCAGCATCAGCGCGAAGGAGAACCGCGAGCGCATGCCGGCGGAATAGGTGCCGATGGGCTGGTCGAAGTATTCACCCAGACCGCAGAGCCAGCGGCAGAAGCTTTCCACATAGTCGGGATCGAGCCCGTAGAGCCGCGCGATGTAGCGCGCGTTCTCCATCGCCGAGACCTTGTTGACCACGCCGCCCATGAACCCCAGCGGAAAGGAGATGTTGCAGCCGCGGCGGATCTCGCCCTCATCCGGTTTCTCGAGCCCGGCGATCATGTTGATTAGCGTCGTCTTGCCGGTGCCGTTTGGCGCCAGCACGCCGAGTGAATTGCCCAGCTCGACCTTGAACGAGACACGGTCGAGGATCACCTTGTGCTGGGATCCCGTCCAAAAAGACTTCGACACGTTCTCGAAAGACAGCATCTGCGCTCCGGTTGCTTCGACCCCGACAGGGTTTTCCAGGCCTGGGTTCTGGGTGTCTCAGCGGAATATTTTACCGCCCTCGGCATAATTATGTCTTAATTGGAAACAAAAGCACAACATGCACGGGGCGGCTGGGGCGCGGACAAGGGCAGAAACTTGCCGTTCTGCCACAGATGTCATGGCGCCAGGAGGCTGGAAGAGGGGTGTTTCAACCCCGGCGGGAGCTTGTTGCGGTGGCGCCTATGCCATGCTCTGCCAGGCGAGCCCGGCCAGCACCGCACCGATCAGCGCGTAGGTCAGATAGGCGGCGAAGACGCGCGGTTTGACCAGCGCCCAGACCGCGATGGCGGCGGGAATGCTGCTGACCCCCCCGGCGATGACGAAGGACATGGCGGCCCCCGGTGCCATACCTTGCGCCAGCAGCGCATCGACGAGTGGGACCGCGGCATAGCCGTTGAGATAAGCCGGGGCACCGACGAGCGCGCCGAGGAAGATGGGCCAGACACCGGTGCCGCCGAGCAGCCCTGCAATCAGCTCCGCCGGGACATAAGCGAGCATCATGGCTTCGATCACATAGGCGAGCGTGAGCCATTTCAGCAGGAAGACGGCGTTTTCGACCCCGGTGTCGCGGAAGGTGCGGCGGCGGGCGTCGTCCTGCCAGAAGCGCCAGACGGGCGCGCCGCTGAAGGGCTTTTGCGCGCCACAGCAGCCGCCCACGGCGGGGCGCGCGCGCAGCGGGTCGGTGAAGACGGGGGTCTTGGCGAAGAGCAGAGTGCCGAAGCCGCCCAGCAGGCCGAGCGCGACCGCGAAGGCGGCCTTGGCCACCGCGAATTCCCACCCCAGCGTGCCGGAGGTGATAGCGAACATCGCCGGGTCCATCAGCGGGGAGGCCAGCCAGAAGGCCATGACCGCGCTCAGCGGTGCGCCGACGGCCAGCAGTGCGGCGATGAAGGGGATGACTTCACAGCTGCAGAAGGGGGAGAGGCCGCCGAGCAGCGCGGCCATCACGATCATCCGGGCGGGATTGCCGGAAAAGGCGCGGGCGAGCAGGGTCTCGGCCCCGCTGGCCTTGAGATAGGCCACGGCGCCGACCGCGAAGAGGATGAAGGGCGCCGTATGCAGCAAGGCGTTGGCGGCGAAGACCACGGTGGGCCAGAGCTGGGGCAGGTCGAAGACTGCGATCAGCACCAGCAGCAGGATGGCGGCACCCCAGGCGCCCGGCTTGGGCAGCCTGCGGGGGGACGGCGCGCTTTGGGTGGTCTCAGCCATGGTCGTGGTCTCCGTTTGGCGCGACGCTGTCGGCGCAGCATTCATTGAGCAGGAAGTCCGAGAGCGCCTGCACGTCTTTATAGGCGACCGCAGCGCAGATGACGCTGCGCCCCTGTTTGGCCTGGGTGACGAGCCCGGCGGAGGCGAGGATCTTCATATGGTGGGTGAGTGTCGAGCCAGTGACCCCGGAGCGCGCGCCCAGCTCGCCGATGCTCAGCCCCTCCGGCCCGGCGCGCACCAGGGTGCGCAGCACGCCGAGCCGCTGTTCGGAGCCGAGGGCCGCAAACTGAGCGGCGGCGACGGTGAGATCGGGTGGGGTCGATGACATTTCCATGATTCTAGAAATATGAAATGCTCAGGGCGCGTGCAAGCTTTATTTCGATAATTATCGAAATAAAGGTGATCGACCGCCGTGCCGTTTGGGGGGGGGCAGGCCCTGGACCGCGTGAGGGTGGGGAGCCTCTGGTGGGGGCGGACAGAGCCGTTCACGCGCCGCGCGTCAGGTTTGCGGGCGGGCCTGTCTGGGCCGCCCGGTCGGGCGCGCGGGGTCAGGAGGTGCCCTGCGTCACCTTCTCCAGATATTCCTCTTCGGTGATGGTGCCGCCTTCCTGCGCGGCGCGGCCCTGATCGTCGGGGTGCAGGAAGGGCTGGATCGGCTCAATACGTTTCCAGGCGGGATAGGGCTGGTTGCCCGCGCTGTCCGGCACGTAGGGCGAGGTCTCGACGCGGGTGTGTTTGTGGATGTAGCGCGCGCAGTTCTGGAACACCACGTCCACGGCCACATCCACCACCATATTGGCGCCGGGAAACTGTGCGACCCTCTCGGGATCGCGGGTGAGCGTGGCGGTGCCCTGGACGCGGATGCGCCAGGGTGTGACCATGTCGATGAAGAGCATCCCGACCTTGGCCGCCTCGTCAATGTTGCCCATGGAGAGCCACATGCCGTTGCCGTCGTAATTCGGAAAGATCAGCCGGTTCGGCGAGAGCACTTTCACAAAGCCCACGTCGCCGCCCTTGTAGGAGACGGTGGGCTCGCCCTTGCCGTTCACCGTGGAGAGAAAGAAATAGTCGCGGTTGCGGATGTAGTCGGTGTGGATCTCCTCCAGCGCGTCGCGGACGATGGCGTGCACGACCACCTCGGACAGGCCTTCGTGTTTGCCTTCCTTTTGCAGGGCGCGCTGGGCGGGGGTGTAGAACTCATCAGGGGTCGGCATCTCTGGGCTCCGGGGTTGGGGGCGCGTTTACTCCGCGGCGGCGGGCTCGTTGGGCGCGGGCGCCTCAGGCTCCGCCGGAGTGGGCTCGGCGACAAGGCCTGCGGTGTCATCGAAGGCCATGACCGGGCGCTGCGGCGCGCTGTTCAGCATCAGCCGCGTGACGTCGGGCCGGGCGTAGTGGCCGGCGGGGTCGGCGGCGGCCTTGGCGTAGGCGATCATGCTCAGGTCGATGTCGGCCATCACCAGCCCCTCTTCGGTGTCCGGGAGGTCGGAGCCGATGGACTGGCCGTCGGGCGCATAGATGCGGGTGTAGCCGCCACCCACCGGGCAGAGCGTCTCCTTCTGCGGATCGCCCTCGCAGAGGATGTCCTGCTGCTCCTTGCTGACCAAGGCACAGGCGGCGATGACGAAGCAGCCGCCTTCGACGGCGTAGATCATCGAGGCCGCGGTGTTCACCTGATGCCCGAGCGCATAGGCGCCGCCCTCGTAGAGCTTGAGGTTGGGCCAGGCGGCGCAGTGGATCTGCTCGTCCTGCGCATACATGGCGTATTTCGAGAGCGGCTGCAGGTGCTCCCAGCAGGAGAGCTGGCCGATCCGGCCAAGGGCCGTGTCGTTGACCACCAGGTCCGAGCCGTCGCCTTCGCCGAAGACGGTGCGTTCCACATGGGTGGGCTTCAGCTTGCGGCGGCGTTTGATCACGGCGCCGGTGGCGTCATAGTGCCATTGCGCGATGTAGAGGCTGCCGCCCGCGCGCTCAGACAGGCCCAGCGACACCTGGATGTTGTTGTCCGCGGCGGCCTGGGCGATGGCTTGGTCATGTGCGCTTCCGGCTTCGATCGAGTTTTCGAAGTAGCGCCCGACGAACTGCATCTGCCAGGCGACGGGGCCGAGCCAGATGTGGTTGGGGTAACCGGGCAGCCAGGTTTCGGGAAAGACAACCAGCCTGGCGCCCTTTTGTGCGGCCTGCTCGATGAAGGCCACGGCGCGGGCGACGCCGGCCTCGACATCGAGAAAGGACGGTGCGGCCTGCACCGCGGCGACTTTGAACTGGGACATGGGATGCTCCTCGGCTGATCCTCGCAGTCTGCGCCATGCGGGGCCTCGCGTCTTTCGCGTTTGGGCGGAAAAACTTGTCTTTTTGGGGCGCGGGGGCAGAATGGGGGCCAAAGAGAGGGGTGAAACGTGGACCAGCGGACCCGCTATGACACGGAGACGGTCGCGGCGCGCGAGCGGTTTGCCTTCTGGCGCGATGCGGTCTGTGACAGCTATGTGCAACTGGGCTGTGAGACGGATGCGCCGCTGAATTTCCGCGGCGCCATCGACATCGCCCGGCATCGCAGCCTCTCCATTTCGCGGGTGTCGGGGCTGGCGCATCGGGTGACGCGGCGCAGGCGGGATATTCGCGCGGCCACCGAGCCCTACTTTCTGCTGAGCCTGCAGACGGCGCAGACCTCGCGGGTGTCGCAGTTCGGGCAGTCGGCGGTGCTGAAGGCGGGGGACATGGCGCTCTACTCCAGCACCGAGCCCTACCGGCTGGATCTGTCGGACGACTTCAGCCAGATGGTGGTGCAACTGCCCGCGCAGACGCTGCTGGACCGTCTGCCCAACGCGCGGGTGCTGACTGCGCGGCGTGTGGATGGCAGCACCGGGCTGGGCCAGCTGGTGCGCCGCAACATTCTGGCCTTCTCGGAGCATCTGGAAGCGGCGGGCCCGGTGCTGAGAGAGATGGTGCAGGAGACGCTGATCGACCTGATCGCCACGGGTCTGGCCGCTGAAAGTGCAGCGGCGCTGGAGCTCTCCTCGCCCGAACAGCAGATTCTGCTGCGCGCCAGGGCGCTGATTGCGGAGCACCTCGGGCACCCCGACCTTGACCGTACCATGGTGGCGCAGGCCTTGGGCATGTCGGTGCGGCGGCTGAACGGGATTTTCGCCAAGGACGGCGGGTCGTTGTCGCGGGTCATCCGGCACATGCGGCTGGAGGCTGTGGCGCGCGATCTGCGGGACCCGCGCTGTCAGGTGCTGTCCATCGGTCAGATCGCCTTTCGCTACGGGTTTTCCAATCTGCAGAGTTTCTCGACCCAGTTCCGCAAGCGGTTCGGGATGAGCCCGCGGGCCTACCGCCGGGTGGGGCTGCTTTAGGAGGCGGGCGGCGTGTTGTCCGGGTGGGCGCTGCGCACGGCCGGAAGGCTCTGCAGGGTCTCGTGGACGCGCCGGATCCTGGGGAACTGCGCCAGATCCACGCCCCAGCGCGCGGCGTTATAGACTTGCGGCACCAGGCAGATGTCGGCGAGGCTGATCCGCTCGCCGTATGAGAAGGGGGCGTCGTCCAGCATCGCTTCGTAGGCGGTGAGGCCCGAGGTGATGAAGCGCTGCATCCAGGGTTGCGTGGCGATCGCGCCGTCACTGGCCTGCGCCACCCATTGCGCCACGCTGAGGTTGCAGATGGGCTGGATTTCCATGGCGATGGCGTAGGAGAGCGCGCGCACCCGTGCGCGGGCCGGGGCGGCCCGGTGCAGCAGGCCGAGGTGGCGCGTCTCGTCCAGATATTCGATGATCGCCAGCGATTGCGTCAGGCGATTGCCGTCGATCTCGAGCACGGGGACGAGGCCCTGCGGGTTGCGCGCCAGGTGTTCGGGCGTCCTTTGCGTGCCGGACTTCAGATCGACGATGACGCTCTGCCAGGGCGCGTCGGCAAGCCCCAGGGCGATCCGGACCCGGTAGCTCGCCGAGGAGCGCAGATCGTGGTGCAGGGTGATCATTTGCCGTGCTCCATCAGCCGGTCCAGCGCGTCCTGCAGCCCGTCGTGTGTCTCGCCCAGGGTCTGTTCGAGCTCGGTCTGAAACGCCTGTGCCAGAGGGATCAGCGCCTGGAGCAGCTCCCGGCCCTTGTCGGTCAGCGTGAGGTTCAGCAGGCGCTTGTCGCGGGTGTCGGTGGTCTTGATCAGGTAGCCTTTCGCCTCGAGCCGGGAGGCGGCGCGGCTGACCTTGGATTTCTCGAGGCTGACCCGCTTTTCGATATCGCGGACCGACAGCGATTGGGTGTAGCCGACATTCAGCAACACCCGCCATTCCGGCATCGAAATCCCGAACTGGGTCTTGTAGTGCGTGGCCAGATCAGCGCTGAGTTGGCTGGCGATCACGGTGAGCCGGTAGGGCAGGTAGCGTTCCAGATCGAAGGCGGGCAGGGGGGCTGTCATCGGGCCTCCAGATCGGTGCGGCGCGGTATTCTGTGCATGAGAAACAGGTAGCTGCAGATCGTTGCAAGTGCAACAAATACTCGGGCCGTCGCCCCCACCTGGTCGCTCTGGGAGACATGGCTGGCGGGGCGAAGGATTGGGGCGCGTGCCATCGGACGAGGGTCGGCGGGACCGGTGGGGCATCGCCTCGCTTGCAGACTGATGAACGACGATCTGCGGGCCATCCGGTCCTGCGAGGCCGATCGGGCGGCCGGGTCAATCGGGCTGCGCCTGTCCTGCTTTCATGCCCGAAGCCGCTCTTCCTGCGCCGAAGATCGGCGATGACAGTCGCGACGCGGTGGCGATGGTCGCGCGGTGTTTGGATCTGGCATTGGCCGAGGCCGTCACGCCACCGGGGGCAAGGGCCGCGCAGGTCGAGCGCGGCAGGCGTGGATTGCAGATGGCTTGCCGATCTGCGCAAAAGTTGAAATCAAGACGGCGGGGCAGTCCCGTGATCGCGGACCTTGAGGGAGGCAGCTTGCCGGTGGACCTGCAAACATTGACCTCGGAGATGCGCGCCTGCGCGCTGTGCACGGACCTGCCCCTCGGACCGAACCCGATCTTTCAGATCAGTGCAGCCGCGCGGATGCTGATCGTGGGACAGGCGCCGGGGCGGATCACCCATGGCAAGGGGCGGCCCTTCGATGATCCGTCGGGAGACCGGTTGCGGGCGTGGCTGGCGCTCGACCGTGAGACCTTCTACACCGACCCCCGGATCGGGATTTTCCCGATGGGCCTGTGTTTTCCCGGCGGCGGTCCGGGTGGCGACAAGCCGCCTCCGGAGATCTGCGCGCGGACCTGGCGGCAACCGGTTCTGGACCGGCTGCCGAAGGTTGAGCTGACGCTCGTTCTGGGGGCCTATGCCATCGCCTGGCATCTGCCGCACCTGAAGGGCAAGTCCGTCGTGCAGGCGGTGCAGAGTGCCGCCGAAGGACAGGACAAGGTCTTTGTGCTGCCGCATCCCAGCCCGCGCAACAATCGCTGGCTGCGGCAGAATGCGTGGTTCGAGGAGACGGTTGTGCCGCGTATTCAGGCGACCGTCCGGCGCCTTCTCGACGCACCGGCGGGTCATGCGGGTCACGGGGCAGAGGAGGGGCCACATGGATGAGGTGACCGCGCTGGATCAGGCCCATGCTGCCATGCAGGCCGCCCCCGAGGAGGATGCCGCGCGGCTGCGGTTTTACGATCGGCTGGCACATTGCGAGCTTTTTCTGATGCTGAAGGAGGAGGCGGGCGAGGGCGACCAGATCACTCCGGAGCTTTTTGAGGTGGGCGAGGCGCAATATGTGCTTGTGTTTGACCGCGAAGAGCGGCTGGCGGCGTTTGCCGGGCGGCAGGTGCCCTATGTGGCGCTCTCGGGGCGGGCGATTGCGGGGATGCTGGCCGGGCAGGGCATCGGGCTCGGCGTGAACCTGGAGGTGGCGCCTTCGGCGATCCTTCTGCCCGAGGCGGCGGTGGACTGGCTGAACGAGACGCTGGGGCATGACCCGCGCGAGGTCGAGGCGGCGATCTCGCAGGTACAGGCGCCCACGGGGCTGCCCGAGGCGCTGATCACCGCGCTCGACGGCAAGCTCGCCACGGCGATGGGGCTGGCGGAGAGCGCCTATCTGGTCGGCGTGACCTATGAGACAGGCGCGCGCGGGCATCTGCTGGGCTTTGTGGGTGCGGTGCCCGAGGCGGAAGGCGCGCTGGCGCGGGCGGCCTCCGAAGCGCTGACCTTCTCGGGCATCGCGGCCGGGGCGATGGACGTGGGCTTTTTTCGCGGCAACGATCCGATTGTGGCGCGTTTGCGCAAGGTGGGGCTGCGGTTCGACCTGCCGCAACCTCAGGCGCCCCGCGCAGAGCCGGTTGTACCGCCGGGCAGCGAGCCGGACAAACCGCCGCGCCTGCGCTGAAACACATCGGGGGCGATCTTCACGATCCCTTCACGGACACAGCTGCGATTTTCACAAGGGCGAGAGACGCTGACACATGGGGTGCACAGGCGCCGGTTTCGCGTCTACATCGGTGCCGGAGCTGAACGCCCGCCCCTTACGATCCTCTTGAAGAACTGGAGTTTTCCCCTATGAACCGCTTCCCTCTGAAAATCGCAGGTATCGCAGTTGCGCTGACCATGGCCTCCTCCGCCTTTGCCGGTGACCAATACGTGGACCCGACGGGCTATGCCGTTTCGGGCTATGACGTGGTGGCCTATTTCGACCTCGCGCAGAACCCGGTGGGCACGGCCCAGCCGCAGGCGGTTCCGGGTGACAAGGACATCACCTCGACCTACAATGGTGCGACGTTTGCGTTCTCGTCCGAGGAAAACAAGGCCAAGTTCGATGCCAATCCTGACGCTTACCTGCCGCAATACGATGGCCACTGTGCCTATGGCGTGGCCAAGGGCGGCAAGGTGCCGGGCAACCCGCATCTGTGGCGGATCCTCGACGGTAAGCTCTATCTCAACATCACCGAGAATGTGGTGGGCTTCTGGGAAGAGGACATCCCCGGCAACCTGCAGCTGTCGGAAGCGAATTGGGTCGACATCGAGGACGATCCGGCCTCTGACCGCGCGATCCCGCAGTTCGAGAGCCCTGCTCCGGTCAACTGATCATGGCTGAGAAGGCAGGCCCTTCCAGCGAGGCCCCGGCACGGATGACGCGCCGGGGTCTTTTGGCACTGGGCGGGATTGGCGTGGTCACGGCGGGTGCCTTTGCCACGCGCTGGTTCAACATCTGGGCGGACACGGGCGAGAATGCGCTGAGTGCGCCGGATGCGTATGCGGCGGCGCTCGCGGGCGACATCCTGTTGGTGGATATTCGCAGGCCCGATGAATGGGCGCGGACGGGCGTGGGCGAGGGGGCGGTGCCGCTGGACATGCGGCGCGAGGACTTTGTTGTGGCGCTTCTGGCGCAGGTGGAGAATGACACCAGCCGTCCGGTGGCGCTGATCTGCGCGCGCGGCGTGCGCTCGCGGCATCTGGGTGCGCGGCTGGTCGAGGCGGGGTTCACCCGGATCATTGATGTGCCGGAGGGCATGCTGGGCTCGGGCGCCGGGCCCGGTTGGGTCAAACGCGGGCTGCCGGTGCAAGAGGTGAGCTGAGATGAGACAGGCACTGGCGGCGCTGGCGCTGATGCTGGGCGCCGAGACGGCCTGGGCGGGTTGCGGTGCGGAAGAAGCGGCTTGCGAGGTGGACCTCGGCAGCTATCACGCGCGGGTGCCCGAGGGCGAGATCAAGGGCGCGATCCTCTATCTGCATGGCTTTGGTGGCACCGGTGAAGGGGCCTTGCGGGCCTCACGGGACTGGGTGAATACGGCGCTGGCGCGCGGCTATGTGCTGGTGGCGCCGGATGGGTTGCCCTACGCCGAAGGGCGCGGGCGTGGCTGGTCGTTCATCCCGGGTCGTCCAGTGTTGCGCGACGAGGAAGCCTTTCTCACATCGGTGCGCGATGATGCGGCGGCGCGGTTCGGGTTTGACGCCGACCAGATGATCCTGAGCGGGTTTTCCATTGGAGGCTCGATGACGTCCTACATGGCCTGTGACGCGCCGGGCAGCTTTGCCGCCTATGCGCCGGTGGCGGGCGGGTTCTGGCGCCCGCATCCGACAGGGTGCAGCGGCCCCGTGCGCCTGCTGCATACGCACGGCTGGACCGATGGCACGGTGCCGCTGGAAGGCCGGGTGTTGCGGGGTGGGGATGCCACGACCCCCGAGGCGCTGATGCAGGGGGATATCTTCTACACTCTGCGGATGTGGCGTGAGGTGAATGCGTGCAACCAACTGCGGGCGGATCGCTTTGTGACCGAAGGGCCCTTCCTGCGCCGGGCGTGGGACCGTTGCGCCGAAGGCTCGGCGCTGGAGTTTGCGCTGTTTCCCGGCGGGCATGTGGTGCCTGAGGGATGGGCGGAGATGATGCTCGACTGGTACGAGGGGCTTTGAGCCCGAGCGCTACGTCGATCTGCTGGAGCCGGCCCGGCTGACAAGCCGGGCAGCGCCCGAACTCCCTCGATGGGAGTGAGGGCGCTTCTCCCATGTCAGGACGAGACCTTACTCTGCCGGAACGTGAGGCCCACCCAGAAGCTGCTGCAAACGCAGACGTTCCATGCGCGCGCGGCCCACGATGGCGGGTTCGCGCACCGTCTGTGGGCAGTGCATCAGGAGCCCGCGCGGCAGACTCTGTGGCATGGCCCAGCCGCTGAGCGCGGAGAGCGGCACCGCGAGACAGAGGCTCGCGATGATCGGGATCAGCCACAGGGACACAAGCCCGGCGCTGAGCCCGATCAGGAGGATGTGACCCAGCAGCGTTTCGACCCAGTGAAAGCGGAGCAGCGTGCTCAGCGGATAGGTCTTCGCGTGGCGCGCCTGGGCGGCCCAGGTGTCGGACCGGCCGAGCAGGGCGCGCAGCACTGCGCGGGTTTGCTGGATCATCAGGATCGGCGCATAGGCGATCGAGAGGACGATTTCGACCAGAAAGGACGTGAGGAACGCACCCCGCCCGCCATAGACGCGCGTCGCCTTGGGGTGCAGCGCGATGATGCCCGCACCAACGAGCTTGGGCGTCAGCAGCATCGCATACATGATGATCAGGAAGACCGCGCTGTCGATGTGGCTCATCTCGGGCGGCCAGTCGGGGAAGAGCGGGTTCGCCTCGTTGAAATAGCGCACCACATTTGTCTCGGAATCCACTCCGAGCAACGCCCAGATCACCAGCAGGATGAACCACGCCGGCGAGAGCAGATAGGCGACGGCGCCGTGAAAGAGGTGGTAGCGAGACACCGGGTGCAGCCCCTTGGTGCCCAGCAGGCGCAGATGCTGCAGGTTGCCGCGGCACCAGCGCTGGTCGCGCAGCACGTAGTCGATGAGGGTGCCGGGGGTCTCTTCGAAGCTGCCAGAGACGCGCGGCAGGAAGCGCACCTGCCAGCCGGCGCGGCGCAAGAGGCCTGCCTCCACGAAATCATGGCTCAGGATCAGCTCGGCCTTGCCCTTGCGGCCCTGGAGATAGGGCAGCCCGGCGGACTCCGCAAAGGCGCGGGTGCGGATGATCGCGTTGTGGCCCCAATAGTTGCCCTCGGTACGGGCCCATTTGGCGAGTCCTTCGGCGAGCAGCCAGCCGTAGGCGATGTTGGAGAACTGTTGCAGCCGGGCGAAGACGGTCTTGGCGCCGATCAGCATCGGGAAGGTCTGGATCAGGCCCGCCTGTGGATCGACGCTCAGCTCATCGGCCATGCGGTCGATGGCGCGCCCCGTCATCAGGCTGTCTGCGTCGAGCACGACCATGGCCTCATAGGCCGCGCCCCAGCCGGTGATCCAGTCGACCAGGTTGCCGACCTTCTTGTCGGTGTTGGCATCGCGGCGGCGGTAGTGCACGGCGAAGCCTTCGGGCGCCTGCGCCGCAAGGGCCGCGTAGGCGCGCATCTCATCTTCGGCGATCTGCGGATCGCGGGTGTCGGAGAGCACGAAGAGCGTATAGCGGTGCTGGCTGTGACGGCGGGCGAGGTCGTCGAGCATTGCCGTGGCGTTGCCAAAGACGTCGCTAGGCACCTCGTTGTAGATTGGCACCAGCAGAGCCACGTCCATGGGCGGCACGTCACGCGGGCTGCGGCTGTCGGCCTTTTCCCGCGCCAGAAGGCCTGCGATGGCCACACCCACGGTGCTGACCGAGAGGGTGACCCAGACGAAGGTCATGCCGATGAGCACCAGCAGGATCCACTCCAGATGGGTCATGCCGGTCGCGGAGAGCCAGCCGTACATGGCTGACACCAGCAGGCCGGTGCCGAGAAGTGCGGGAATGAAGAGCGCCATGCGCCAGATGGTGGTGCGGGCGAGGCCCTGGGTGGGGGCAACCGGCGCCTCGGGCGAGGCGGTTAGGTCCTGCACCTGCATCTGCAGGGGCGCGCGCGGCGGCATCAAGCTGCGCCCGGCGTCGGAAATGATGTTGTCGGTTGTCGTCACCCAGTTGTCCACCTGTAGAGCCATACCTCGCTGAGCGGCGCGCCATCGAGGCGCAGCTGCGCCCGGAATTCGATGTACCGCGCCTCATCAGGCTGGAAGGTAAACGCCAGCCGGGGCCCATTGGTTTCCGGATTTCTTTGCACCAGGCCGGGCGTGAGCGATCCGTCGCTGCTGCGCAGCACGATGTCGAGGCGCGAGAGATCCTGGGGCACCAGCGCGCCATCCTCGAAATCGATGGTCACGACCTTGCCGCCCTCGGGCCGCCCGCCGAGGGCGGTGCCGAGCACGCGCAGGGGCCTGCCGGTGTGTGGTGCGGGGTCGTGGCCCCAGTCCATCAGGTAGCGCATCGTATGGCTTTGCCCGGCGGGGATGACCTCGGACGGGCGCCAGAAGGCGACGATATTGTCGTAGATCTCTAGGTCGGCGGGGATTTCGACCAGTGTGACCGCCCCCTTGCCCCAATCCTCCTGCGGGGTGATCCAGAGCGACGGACGGTCGTGATAGAGGGCCTCGAGATCGGCGAAATCGCGGAAGTTGCGCGGGCGCTGCATCAGGCCAAAGCCTTTGGGGTTCTCGTCGGAGAAGGCGCTGACTTGCAGGGTCAGCGGGTTGGCAAGCGGGCGCCAGATGGTCTCGCCATTGCCGTTGTAGATCAGGAGACCGTCGCTGTCGTGCACCGCAGGGCGGAAGTCGTCGAACCGCTGTCGCATGGTCTCGTCAAAGAGGAACATGGAGGTGAGCGGCGCGATGCCCACATGCTCCAGATCGGTGCGGGCGAAAATCTCGGCCGAGACCGCCATGCGCAGCGTATCGCCGGGCGTGATGTCAAAGCGATAGGCGCCGGTGCAGCTGGGGCTGTCGAGCAGCGCGTGCAGCACCACCGAGCCCGCACCCGGCTGGGGTGTTTCCAGCCAGAAGCCGGTGAAATCGGGGAATTCCTCGCCCATCGGGTCGGCGGTTTTCAGGGCCAGACCACGCGCCGACAGCCCGTAGATTTCGCCGGTGCCGATGCCGCGGAAATAGCTTGCGCCCTGAAAAACCGCGTATTCCTGGAAGATGCCGGGCTGTTCCAGCTCGGCGCGCAGGCGCAGGCCGGAGTAGCCGAGCGTGGCGTCGATCTCCACCTCGGGGAATTTGTCGGTGCTGTCGAAGACATCCATGTCGAAGGCGAGCGGGCGGGCGGTGCCGCCTTCGACCACGTTGATCTCCACCGCTTGCGGGAAGTAGAGGCCCGGTGGGAAGACATCGACGCGCTGAGGCCTGTCCGTGCCCTGCCAGAGCGCATTGCGCCCGTCGAACCAGATCTTGCGGTACTGGTCATAGGTGAGGTTGCGCCAGCTCTCGGGGATCATCGGGCGCGGCGTGTAATCGACCTCGGCGAGCGCTTTCGCACGGGCGCGCACGGTCGTGGCGTCAAAGGGCTGGGCATCGCCCAGTTGCAGGCCGGGTTCCTCCGCGAACGTGGCGGTTGGGACGGCGGCGAGGGCCGCCAGGGACTTCAGGACATCGCGACGCAGCATTACGGCACCGCCTTTCTGCGCCAGGGTTGGGATTTGTACCAGCCGGCCCCGTAGGCCACGAGCACAAGCACGCCCATGCCCGCGACGTTGACGGCGACGACGGTCCAGGTGTCGCGCCCGATGTTGTCCATGACAAAGCCGCTGACGCGGGCGATGAACATGCTGGTGATGAAGACGGCGAGCGACTGCTGGCCCACCTTCAGGATGATCGCGAGGATGCGTTGCCAGAGGCGGCCCAGAACCGTCGCACCTTCGGAGATGAGCCGCGCGCCCTTGTCGCCCGCGGCCACCCAGCAGAGGTAGGCGAGCGCAAGGAAATGCGCATAGCGCAGCAGGCCGAAGTCGGATTTGTTGATCAGCCAGTTGTTGGCGATGCGCCAGTCGCGGGCCCAGTCAAAGCCCAGCTCGCGCATGCCGATGTGCGACAGCGGGATGTTGGCGAGCACCAGCGCCAGGGCGATCCCGATCAGGACGGGATGCACGGGCGGCTTGGGCAGCCAGCCGCGCATGAAGGCGAACCCGGTGAAGAAGATGAGCTGCCAGCCGAAGGGGTTGAAGAACCAGTCCCGGTCGGACCACGGCTCGGCGGGCAGGGCAAAATGCAGATGTCCGGCCCAGAAGATCTCCAGCAGGCCTTCCTGCGCAAAGAGCCAGGTCAGCCCGATGAAGGCGGCGACGAGGCCGAGGTGGATGCGCGAGAGTGCCATGATCAGCGGCATCATCACCAGCACAACCATATACATCGGCAGGATGTCGAAGTAGTTGGGCACATAGGTGAGCGTCAGCAACCCGACGAGCTGCGGGCCCGGGTCCTCGAAGAATTTCCACAGGTTGAGCGTGCCGATGTATTCCTTCTCGTAAAGCCCGGTCATGTCGATGGCCGCGAGGAAGGTGGCGATGGCGAAGAAGAGCCCGATGTGCGCCCAGTACACCTGCCAGACGCGGAAGCTTACCCGGGCCGAGCCGAGCCGCCAGCCGACGGTGTCGTAGGCGCGCCCAAAGGCGATGGCCGAGGCCATGCCGGAGCAGAAGACGAAGATTTCCGTCGCGTCGGAAAAGCCCCAGCGGGCGGGGATCCAAGAGGTGAAGAAATTTCCCGGGGTATGGGCGAAAAGGATGATGAACATCGCGATGCCGCGAAAGAAGTCGAGCCGCACGTCGCGCTGGCGCACAGCGGGTGTCGAGAGCGGGATCGCGCTGGGTTTGCGGGGCGCCATTTCTGTAGGGTCGGCAATCGTCATGGCCGGTCTTTATGCTGAGGAAAAGGAATTGTCATCAGGGGCTTGGGCCTATTGCGCGGGGATCCGCCGGGCCTCCTCGATGCGGGCCATGCGGGTCGTTGTGAAGCGGTCAGCGCGCCCGGCGCGGCGGGCCAGACGGTCGACGATTACCGCCTCGGTCTGCTCGTAGCGCCCGGCGCGCAGGCCGGCGTCGATGGTGATGCGTTCGAAGACATCGCGCTGGGCGTGGCTGCCGCCGATGCTCTGCATCGCCGGCCGGGCGGCGACAAGATCGGCAAAGGCCGCGTCATAGCGGCCCTCGGCGAATGCGTTGAGACCGGAGAGTGCGGCGACGCCCGGGTCGGCGTAGCGGCTGGGCATCTCGCCCGATTTTGCGGCATCGCGGGCAAAGCGGGCTGTCATCGCGGCCTGCGCCTCGGGACGGTCGGCGCCGGTGAGTGCGAGCATGTAGTGCAGATCGGCGAAGACGACGCAGCCGTCATCGGTGCGGTTTTGCGCGAGATCGGCGAGCTCTTCCCAACGGGGGCCGACGTCGATGCCTTCCAGCTCGAGCCGGATGAGCAGAGAAGTCGCGTTGGAGATGTCGCGGTAATCGTCCGTCTTGTCGGCGCGGATCTGGGCGTCATAGAGGCCCAGGGCCACGTCGAGCTCGCCCCTGTCCATGTGCAGGAGCGCCTTGTGCCACCAGACGTGGTAGCGGAAATTATTGCAATGATCCCAGGCGTTTGTGTGGGTTTCGATCAGCGAGATGCCCGCGTCGGGCCGGGCGGTCATGTCGTAGACGTGGGTGACGGCGTGCAGGCCCCAGGAATCGTCTGGTGCATACAGCAGCCCTTCGCGGCCCGCAGCCTCGGCGGCTGCATAGTCGCCGGTCTCTTCCAGTGCGAAGGCGTGGCAGCCCAGCAGATAGCCGCGGCAGGCGTGATCGGGCCCATGCGCGCTGAGCACCCGTTCAATGGACCGGCGCATGCCTCCGGCGTCGCCGAGAATGAAGCGGATCGCGTGGCTGACCTTGGCCGAGAGCGTGTCTTCGGGGTGCCGGTTCAGGACCCCTTCCATGGCGGCGATGGCCTTGGAGGGGTGCCCGTCGAGCCAGTGATCGAGGGCGCGGGTCCAGGCGTCTTCGCGAAAGCTGCAGGGCGCGGCAGCCTTTGCGCGACGGGCCGCAGCTGCGGCCTCCTTGGCGGTATCAACCATCTCCGCGCGACCGAGCATCAGTGAGAAAAGACCTCGGGCGGCGTGCCCCATGGCAAAGGCGGGTTCCCGCGTCAGCACGGCGCCCAGATGCGTCGGTGTCGCGGTGCCATGGGCCAGAAAGGCACGGATCATCCCGTTCCAGTCGTCCAGTGCCGCAGGCGTGGACAGGGAAACGGGACTATTACAGATATCGAACATCATTGGGGGCGTGCCTTCTTTCTCGAACTCGTCAACGTAAGTAACCCATTAACGACACAGGCGAAGGTTCTGTCTCCGTGTTACACGCCAACGTGAAGCCCTGTGTGGGAATCCTGCCAATGTTTCAGGATTGCGGCCCAGATTCCGGCAAAAACAAGCCGATATGCGGTGCATGTTTCAATCGCTCTTGGAGGGGTCTTCGAGGGTCCGCAGCACCGCCTCGGTATCCTGGCCAAAGCGCGGCGGCGCATAGCGGTACTGGACCGGGGTGCGCGACAACTTGAGCGGGTTTGCAAGGAGCTGCACGGCGCCGTTTTCGGTGCCATCGGCGGGCACATCGACCACCGTGCCGCGCGCCTGGGCCTGATCGGACTGCAACGCTTCGGCCACCGTATGGATCGGCCCGGCGGGCACTTTCACCGCATGGCAGCGGGAGAGCACCTCGGCGCGGGGCGTGTCCTTGAGCGCTTCTGTGATGATCTCGGTCAAGGCCACGCGGTTTTCGATGCGGGCGAGGTTGGTGGTATAGGCGGGGTCTGCCGCGATCTGCGACAGGCCGAAGGCATCGCAGAAGCGGGCAAACTGCGCGTCATTGCCGATGGCGAGCAGCAGGTGCCCGTCCGCGCAGGGGAAGGCATCGTAGGGCACGATGTTGGGGTGCGCGTTGCCGCGCCGCTCGGGCAGCTTGCCGGAGGTGAGGTAGTTGCACCCCTCATTGATGAGCCAGGCCATCTGCGCATCGACAAGGGCCAGGTCGATGTGCTGGCCTTCGCCCGTGGCATCGCGGTGACGCAGGGCGGCGAGGATGCCGATGGCCGCGTACATGCCGCACATCACGTCTGCAATGCCCACGCCGACCTTGGTGGGCGGGCCGTCGGGGTCTCCGGTCAGCGACATGATCCCGCCGTAGCCTTGCGCCATCAGGTCATAGCCCGGCTGTTCGCGGTTCGGGCCGGTTTGGCCGAAGCCGGAGATGGAGCAATAGACGAGCTGGGGGTGCGCCGCGAGAAGTGTGGCGTGGTCGAGCCCGTATTTCTCGAGCCCGCCGGGTTTGTAGTTCTCGATCACCACATCGGCGCGGGCGGCGAGGGCGCGGACGGTCTCCTGGCCGTCTTCGGTGGAGAGGTCGACCGAGATCGACTGTTTGTTGCGGTTGGCGGCCATGAAATAGGCGGAAAGGTCGGTGGGTGTGCCGTCTGCGTTGCGGGCGTAGTTGGGCCCCCAGCTGCGGGTGTCATCGCCCTTGGTTTTCGGGTTTTCGACCTTGATCACCGTGGCGCCGAAGTCGCCGAGGATCTGGGTAGCGGTGGGACCGGCGAGGATGCGGCTCAGGTCGAGGACGACGAGGCCGCCGAGGGCCATGGGCGTGTCAGATGCGGCCATCGTAAGCTCCCCTCTCGATCACGGCGGCGATAACGGTGAAGGTGTCGGCGGCGAGTGCGGTTTGCAACGCTTCGATGAGTTCCGCGCGGGTGGTGACGGTGTGGCCCGCGCCGCCAAAAGCTTTGCCCATGGCGGCGAAGTCGTGCTTGGCGAAGTCGACGCCGCGGTTTTTCATCTGGCGCCCGCGTTGTTTCAGCTCGATGAGGGCGAGCGAGGCATCGACGAAGACGACGATGATGGGTTTCAGGCCCAGTTCAGCGGCTGTGGAAAGCTCGCCCGCGACCATCAGAAAGCCTGCGTCGCCGCAGAAGCCGACCACGGGGCGGTCGGGGGAGGCGAGCTTGGCGCCCATCGCGAGCGGGATCGCGCAGCCCATGGTGCAGAGGGCCGTCGATTGTGTCAGGCCGCGCGGTTCGTAGCACTGCCACATCTGGCTGAGCAGGATGCGGTGCGCGCCGCTGTCCACGGTCGCCAGCGCGTCGCGTGGCAGGACTTGGCGGCAGGTGTCCATGATGGCGGCGGGTCCCCAGTCTTCCTCTGTGGGGAAGGCGTTGGAGAGCGCGTCTTTCGTGGCCGTCAGTGCGCCGTTTTCCCATGTTTTTCTTGGGGCTACGCCTTCGGACAAGGCCGTCAGGCTGGCGGCGCAATCCGCGATGAAGCTGAGGCTCGCCTGGTGCATATAGTGGTGGTTCGGCGCGGCGGTGATGTCGATCACGCGCTGGCGGGTCGGGTCCCAGATGTCGCGCCAGCCGACGCGCATCTCGATCGGGTCATAGCCGAGGCAGAGGATCAGGTCGGCGTCTTGCAGGAGGGGGATCAGATGTGTGTCGGCGAGCGGAGAGAGCCCGGCGCCGCCCAGGCTGAGCGCGTGATCCTCGGGCAGGAGGCCCTTGGCCTTGTAGGTCGTCACGACCGGGATGCCGTAGGTCTCGGCGAAATCTAGCAGCGCCGGGCCCGCCTCCTCGACCATCGCATCGAGGCCGACGACCATCACCGGGCGGTGTGCTTCAGCGAGCCACGTGCGGGCGGTATCGAGATCTGGCCCGCTGGGGGCGGTAGGTGCGGGTTTTGCGCGGTGCGGTGGGGCGGCGGCGGGCACGGGCGCGTCAGCCACGGTGATCGGCACGTCGATATGCACCGGACCCGGGCGGCCTTCGGTGGCGATGCCCACGGCTTTGTCGGCGATCACATGCGCGGCTCCGGGCACCAGCGAGAAGCTGGCCTTGGTGATCGGACGAAAGACGGCCTGCTGGTCGAGCACCTGGTGGGTGTAGGTCTGCGCCTCGTCGGCATCGACAGCCCCTGCGAGGACGATCAGCGGCACGCGGTCCTGATGCGCGTTGGCGACGGCATTCACACCGTTCAGAGCGCCGGGGCCGACGGTGGCCACGAGGATGCCGGGCGCGCCGGTGCGGTGGTAGGTGCCTTCGGCCATGAAAGCGGCGGCGTTTTCATGTTTCGCGAGGATGAATTCAATGCCTGCGTCTTCGAGCGCATCGACCAGCGTCAGCACCTCGCCGCCGGGCATGCCAAAGGCGTAGCGGCAGCCTTCCGCATAGAGCCGGCGCGCCAGAGCATCGGCGGCGCGAATTGTCGATGATATGGCCACTTACACCCCTCCCTTGCGGTTCACCGCATGGTCATAGCGGATGCAGGGCCGAGCGCAATTCACCATTCTGTTCGAAGTGTTTCAGCGCGCGCGGGCTCAGCGGCGGCGGTCGCGGCGCGAGGACATCGGCTGGAACGCCACACCCACATGCGCCTCGCAGTAGGGTTTGCCCTGTTGCACCGGCAGGCCGCAGAACCAGAAATCCTCGGTCGCGGGATCACCCACGGGCCATTTGCAGGTGCGCTCGGTCAACTCCATCAGCGACAGTCTCTTGGCCTTCTTCTCGATCTCGGAAACTTTCGCCAAGGCCTCTGGGCTGATCTCATTGGCCGAGGGTTGCGGCGGCAGCGGCTGGCCCGCGGGAATGATCTGCTTGCGCGCGGGCAGCGGTTTGGGTGCCGCCGGTTCCGCGTCAGCCTTAACGGGCTCGGCCGGTTTGGGCGCGGGCTTCGGCTTGGCCTCGGCCTTGGGGGTGGGCTTGACCTTGGGTTCGGGCTTGGCAGTCGCCGAGGCAGTGGCCCGGTTCGAAAGCCCCAGACGATGCACCTTGCCGATCACCGCGTTGCGGGTCACGCCGCCCAGCTCCTTGGCGATCTGGCTGGCGGATTGTCCTTCGCCCCACATCTTCTTGAGCAGTTCCACGCGTTCGTCTGTCCAGGACATCGGCCATTCCCCAATTCAAAAGCGGCCCTGCTGGCTGCGGACCGCTTGCTGTATCGCTGAGCTCCTATTTTAGTCACTCGGGGCGGAGTTACAAGCGCTGACAGGCGCTGTGGTGAAATGTGTGGCGGGCGCTGGGAAAGGCGCTGCCGGCAAAATGAGAGGTTGCAATTTCAGCAGGCTCGCGTATTGCGATGGACATGATGACACGCACACATATCCGGCCCCGACGACGCACAGCGCTTTAACCCCGCTGTCGCCCTGTCGTGCCCTGCGCGCGCATCCTGTCCACCTTCCACATTAACTTATTGACCTGTCTGAGCGGCTGTTGCACCTCTTGTGCTCTCGCTGCAGACCTTCGAAAGAGGACGATCCGATGATCCCGACGCTTCTGCCCACCTATTCGCGTGCGCCCATGAGCTTTGTCAAAGGCGAAGGCGCTTGGCTGGTCGAGGCGGACGGGCGACGCTTTCTCGACCTCGGCGCCGGGATTGCGGTGAACGCGCTGGGGCATGCGCACCCGGCGCTTGTGGCCGCGCTGACCGCGCAGGCGGGGGCCTTGTGGCACACCTCGAACCTCTACCAGATCCCGAAGCAGCAGGAGTTGGCGGACAAGCTGACGACACACAGCTTCGCCGATACGGTGTTTTTCACCAACTCCGGCACGGAGGCTTGTGAGCTGGCGGTGAAGATGGCGCGGAAATACTGGTACGACAAGGGTCAGCCGGAGAAGACCGATATCCTCACCTTCAGCGGGTCCTTCCACGGGCGGTCGTCGGCGGGGATTGCCGCTGCCGGGTCGGAGAAGATGACCAAGGGGTTCGGGCCGCTGCTGCCGGGGTTTGTGCATCTGGAGTTTGGTGATCACGAGGCGCTGACTGCGGCCATCACCGAGACGACCGGAGCGATCCTGATCGAGCCGGTGCAGGGGGAGGGCGGCATCCGCCCGGTGCCGGACCAATGCCTGAAGGGGCTGCGCGATCTCTGTGATGAGCACGGGCTGCTGCTAATTTTCGACGAGGTGCAATGCGGTGTGGGCCGGACCGGCAAGCTCTTTGCCCATGAGTGGGCGGGGATCGCCCCCGACATCATGATGGTGGCGAAGGGCATCGGTGGGGGCTTTCCCATCGGCGCGGTGCTGGCGACGGAAGAGGCGGCGAGCGGCATGACGCTGGGCACTCACGGGTCGACCTATGGGGGCAACCCTTTGGGCTGTGCGGTCGGCTGCGCGGTGCTGGATCACGTGGCGGACCCGGCGTTTCTGGATGGTGTGAACCGCAAGGCGGGGCTGTTGCGGCAGAAGCTCGAGGGGCTTGTGGCCTCGCATCCGGACATCTTCGAGAGCGTGCGTGGCTCGGGCCTGATGCTGGGCGTGAAATGCAAGGCGTCGAATGCCGATATCGTGCAGGCGGGATATGATCAGCAGGTGTTGACCGTACCGGCGGCGGACAATGTGATCCGCCTGCTGCCGCCGCTGACCATTGACGAGAGCGAGATTGCCGAGGCGGTCGAGCGGCTGGACGCCGCGGCGCGCCAGCTCTCCGCCGCCTGACCGATACTTGAGACACCGGACGACACGACCATGAACCATTTCCTCGATATTCACCTGACCGATCCCAAGGACCTGCGGAGCATCATCGACCATGCCTCTGCCATGAAAACTGCGCGTCTGGGGCGCCCGCGCGGAGCCCTGGACGATGATCAGCCGTTGAAAGACCGGATGGTGGCGCTGATCTTCGAGAAACCCTCGACGCGCACGCGGGTGTCCTTTGACGTGGGCGTGCGGCAGATGGGCGGGCAGACGATGGTGCTCTCGGGCTCGGATATGCAGTTGGGGCACGGCGAGACGATTGCCGATACGGCGCGCGTGCTCAGCCGCTATGTGGATCTGATCATGATCCGCACCTTCGACGAGGCCGTGCTGACTGAGATGGCGGAATATGCCACGGTGCCGGTGATCAACGGGCTGACGGACCGGACGCACCCCTGTCAGATCATGGCGGATGTCATGACGTTTGAGGAACATCGTGGCCCGATCAAGGGCAAGAAGGTGGTCTGGTCAGGCGATGGCAACAACGTCTGCGCCTCCTTCCTGCATGCAGCGGGGCAGTTCGGATTTGATCTCACGTTCACGGGACCGCCGACGCTCGACCCGGAACCCGAGTTCGTCGATCTGGCCCGCGCGAAGGGCTCGACCATCGTGATCGAGCGCGACCCGGACAAGGCGGTGGCGGGAGCGGACCTGGTGGTCGCGGATACCTGGGTGTCGATGCATGACGCGCAATCGGCGCGCGAGCGGCGGCACAATCAGCTGCGCCCCTATCAGGTGAACGCGGAGCTGATGGCAAAAGCGAAGCCGGATGCGCTTTTCATGCACTGCCTGCCCGCACACCGCGATGAGGAGGCCACATCGGAGGTCATGGACGGGCCGCATTCGGTGATCTTTGACGAGGCGGAGAACCGGTTGCACGCGCAGAAGGCGATCATGCGCTGGTGTCTGGAATTGTGAGAGACCTCAGAAGTCCCGCAGGATGGCCTTGAGCTCCGGCTCGCGCACCTTTTCCGCGGCCTCGGCGGGTGAGAACCACTGGCGGTCGCGCTCGTGGCCCTCGGGGTAGTTATTGGCGAGCGCCTCCACTTCGGCGGCGTAGACCTCCGTTTCGACCGGGGTCATGCCCCCGCGCGCGTGATACTTGGTGTAGCGATAGTGCCCGACCGGATCTGGCTGCACCTCGGCGGATTTCACGCCCGCCTCTTCCCAGGCTTCCTGCAGCGCGGCTTCGGAATTGGCCAACCCTTCCATGGGCCAGCCTTTGGGCACGATCCAGCGCCCGGTGCCGCGGCTGGTGATCAGAAGGACACGTTTGCCGGCGTGGGTCTGACGATAGCAGAGCGCCGCAACCTGTTGCGCGCGCCGGCCCGAGAAGATCAGCCGGAAGGCGCCTTCAAAGTGAGATCTGACGTATTCAATCATTATACCCGCCGTCGGCGCTTTGCCGCTTTTTTCAACACTATATAGAATTTGCCAAGGATTTCAAATCTCTGGCTCTGTGGATAAATCGAGACGGCTCATCCACGGGTGAGATTAGCCGGAAAGTTCAAATTTTCTGTAAACGAGATTACAGATGGCCGGAGCCCAGGATGGTCAAATTTCGCGCGCCGGAGAGCCCACCACCCGTGCACCTGCCGCCACATCTTTCGTAACCACGGCGCCGGCCCCAACGATGGCCCCTGCGCCGATGGTGACGCCCGGCAGGAGGATCGCGCCGCCGCCGACCCAGACATCTGCGCCCAGAGTGACGGGCAAGGCGCGTTCGATACCCGCGCGACGCTTGGCGATGTCGCGGTGGTGATCCGCGCAGTAGATCTGGACCTGCGGCCCGAGCATGGAGCGCGCGCCGATTGTCACGCGCCCGCTGTCGAGGATGGTCACGCCTGCGTTGAAGAACACGCCGTCGCCCAGGATCGTGTTGCAGCCGTAGGCGGTGTGAAACGGCGTCTCGATCAGGCAGTCCTTGCCGACCGACAGGAAGAGCGCGGCCAGCTCCGGCACCATACCACCGCGCTGCTCCGGTGGGCAGGCGTTATGCGCGAAGACTGCCTTGCGCGCCGCCATGCGCAGATCGTCCAGCTCTGGCGTGAGAGCGTTGTACCAGTCACCGCTGATCATCTGGTCGTATGAACTTTGGGGCATGGTTTACTTCCTCGGTTTCGCGCGCAAGGTCGGGTCGGCCTGCGTGGGGTCTTCCGGCCAGGGGTGACGCGGATAGCGGCCGCGCATGTCCTTGCGCACATCGGCATAGGAGCTGGCCCAGAAGCCGGGCAAATCCTCGGTCACCTGCAGCGGACGCTGAGCTGGTGACAGCAGGGTCACCTGCAGCGGTGTGTCCCCGACCCTTGGGTGATCGGTGACGCCAAAAAGCTCCTGCAGACGGATCGAAATGCGCGGCTGTGCGTCCTCGTATGTGATCGGAACCTTGCGGCCCAGAGGTGTGGTGAAGTGACCCGGCACCGCCCGGTCGAGCGCCTGCTGCTGGTCCCAGCTGAGGCGCGCCTTCAGCGCGGGCAACAGATCGAAGCTTTTCCAGTCCGTGGCAGTTTTCACCCCGGAGAGGTGCGGCAGAAGCCAGTCTTCGAGCGTCTCCATCAGATGCGTTTCAGAGAAATCCGGATAGCCTGGATCGCTTCGGGACATGAGCTGCGCGCGCGCGAGGAAGCGCTGTGCCTTGGCGTCGGGCAGAAGGCCGAGCTGGCGGACGCCGTCGAGCATTGCGCGGGCGATCTCTTCGGGTGGCGCGTCGTGCCAGACGCGGTCCTCCAGCACCAGTGCGCCGAAGCGTTCCTGTTTGCGGGCCGTCACTGCATTGGCGCGCCGCGACCACTGGCAGATATGGTGCCAGGTGATCTGGTCGGGGAAGGTGTCGCGCAGTTCGCTGTTGGAGAGCGCGACAGCCTGCCGGATGCGCGCCTCGCGCGGGTTGCCATCGAGGTCGGTTGCCACGAGGAACGGTGTGTTCGCGAGCGGGTCGCCAGCAGGCAGGATGGCGCCCTTTCCGCCGGAGAGGATGTAGCGTGGTGTGTCTCCGGGACGGCGGGCGCCGATCCGGTCCGGATAGGCGAGCGCTGCAAGAATGCCGGGGGTGTTCGGTCCCTTTGCCGGAGCTGATCTTGCAAGACGCTTGGCCTCCTCACGGATGCGCGTGACAGTGGGACGGTGCGGCTCCCAACCATGATCGGTCTGGAACGTTTTCGGAGATTTAACGGCGGTGAGGCGGAGCGTCAGATCAGCAGGCGCGTTTCGCAGGATATCGCGTTCGGACAAGAGCGCGGCCAGAAGCGACGCATCGGCACCGCCTTTTGCCACCATATGGGCAAGTCGCGGATGCAGGGGCATTGCAGAAAGGGCTTTGCCATGTGCGGTGATCCGGCCCTGATCGTCCAGCGCGTCGAGCATCCGCAGCACCGCTTGCGCCTCCGCATAGCGGCCCGGGTGCGGGGGGGTGACGAAGGGCATGTGATCGGGCGTGCTGCCCCAGGCGGCCAGTTCCAGCGCGAGACCGGTCAGATCGCCTGCGTCAATCTCGGCGGGGGGATGCGATTGGAGCGCGCCGTCTTCGCCACGGGTCCAGAGCTTGTAGCAATGACCGGGCGCGACCCGGCCCGCCCGGCCCATCCGCTGCGTCGCCTCCGCGCGGGTCACCCGGGTGGTGCTCAGCCGCGACATGCCCGACGCAGGGTCGAACTCCGCCCGGCGGGCGAGGCCGGCGTCGACCACGATGCGGATGCCTTCGATGGTCAGCGAGGTCTCGGCGATGGAGGTGGCGAGCACGACCTTGCGGCCCGATCTTGCCGGTGCAATAGCGGCGCGCTGCTCCTTGAACGGCATGGCGCCAAAGAGCGGCTGCAGGGTGACGTCCGGGTCGATGTGGGGGCGGAGGGCGGCTTCGGTGCGGCGGATTTCCCCTTCGCCGGGCAGAAAGACCAGCGCGCTTCCGTCGGTCTCGGACAGGGCTGTCAGCGTCAGGTCGGCCACCGCCTGTTCCAACCTTTGCGTTTTCGGGACGGGTTTCGGCAGCCAGTGCGGCGTGACCTCGAAGGCGCGGCCTTCGGAGGTGAGGCTGGGTGCCTGCATCAGGTCCGCAATCGGGGCGGCATCCAGCGTGGCGGACATGGCGACGAGGATCAGGTCCTCGCGCAGCGCGCCCGCCACGTCGAGGCAGAGCGCGAGCCCCAGATCGGCGTTCAGCGAGCGTTCGTGAAACTCGTCGAAGATCACCAAGCTCACGCCCGGCAGGTCGGGGTCCGACTGGATCATCCGGGTGAGGATGCCTTCGGTGACCACCTCGATGCGTGTGGCCGGCGACACCTTGGCCTGTCCACGGATGCGGTATCCCACGGTTTGACCGACGGGCTCGCCCAGGGTCTCGGACATGCGCTCGGCGGCGGCGCGGGCGGCGAGGCGGCGCGGCTCCAGCATCACGATCTTGCCCTCTGCAAGCCCGGCCTGATGAATCGCCAGCGGGACGCGCGTGGTCTTGCCCGCACCGGGTGGGGCCTGCAGCACCAGCCGACCCGTTTCGAGCAGGGTCGCCGTGATGTCGGGCAGGATATCGTCGATGGGCAGATCAACCGGCATGGGTCCGGTCTAGCGAATGCCGGACCCGCCGCCAAGCACTGGACATTTGCCGACGCCTGCCGGACAACCTGAGAGACGCAGAAGGGACGGGGCCTATGGACATTGCCGATCTGACACGCGGTGTAATCGCGGGTGAACGCCGGGCGCTGGCGCGGGCGATCACGCTGGTGGAGAGCGCACGGGAGGATCACAAGGCACAGGCGGGCGCGCTGCTGGAGGCCCTGCCGAAGGACGCCCAAGCGCTGCGCATTGGGCTCTCGGGTACGCCGGGTGTGGGCAAATCGACCTTCATCGAGGCCTTTGGCATGATGCTGGTGGAACGCGGGCTGAAGGTCGCGGTGCTGGCGGTTGATCCGTCGTCGACCCGGTCCGGGGGCTCGATCCTCGGGGACAAGACGCGGATGGATCGGTTGTCGCGCGCCGAGGGGGCCTTCATCCGACCGTCGCCGAGCCAGACCCACCTGGGTGGCGTGGCCAGGCGGTCGCGGGAGGTGGTTGCGCTCTGCGAGGGGGCGGGGTTTGATGTCGTGCTGATCGAGACTGTTGGCGTGGGCCAATCGGAGACGGTCGTGGCGCAGATGGCCGATATCTTTCTGTTGCTGTTGGCCCCGGCGGGTGGTGACGAGTTGCAAGGGGTGAAGCGTGGGATCATGGAGATTGCCGATGTGATCCTGATCAACAAGGCGGATGGCGATCTGAAACCGGCGGCGACACGCACCTGCGCCGACTATGCAGGGGCGTTGCGTCTGTTGCGGAAGCGGCCACAGGATCCAGAGGGTTTCCCGAAGGCGATGATGGTCTCGGCTGCGGAAAACACTGGCATTGACGCGGTTTGGCAGGACCTCACCAGCTTGCGGGAGTGGCGCAAGGCGCATGGATTTTGGGATGGGACGCGGGCGGATCAGGCACGCTATTGGTTCGAGGAAGAGGTCAAGACGACGCTTCTGGCGCAACTTCAGACACCCGCCGCCCGGGCGGCGTTGGCTGATCTCGGCGCAGCCGTTGCCGGTGGTGACAAGGCGCCGTCCGTTGCCGCAGCCGAATTCCTGGAGAGCCTGCCGGGTCGGGCGCAGGCAAATCCCTGATTTCCGCGCGCCAGCGGGTTGACCGGGCGGGCGATTCCCACTAAAGCCAGCAGACGAATTTCCGGGGCGTGGCCGATGGCTGCCCCCTTTTGTCGTCTTACGGACCGACCGGGGCGACCTTAGCAAAAGGATAGACCCATGTCGCGCGTTTGCGAATTGACCGGAAAAGGCCCGATGACTGGCAACAACGTCAGCCACGCCAACAACAAGACCCGCCGGCGCTTTCTGCCCAACCTGAATGATGTGTCGCTGCAGTCCGAAGCTCTGGGCCGCGCGTTCAAGTTCCGGATCTCCGCCGCGGCTCTGCGCACGGTGGATCACCGGGGTGGGCTCGACAAGTTTCTGGCCAAAGCCAAGGACAGCGAGCTGTCGCCCAACGCGCTGAAGGTGAAGAAGGCGATTGCAAAGGCGTCCGACACGGCGGATGCGCTGAGCTAAGCCGCGCCTCTTTCGCATGATGAGACCCCTGTCCGGCAACGGGCGGGGGTTTTTCTGTCTCTGAGTATCCGAGGATCTTCCGCGTTGCCCTCTCAAATGTCCCACCCGGCTGACAAGCCGGGCAGCGGCCGATCCCCCTCGACGGGGGTGAGGGCGCTTTTCGTCTGGTCGGAGACGGGCGCCGCCTAGCGCTCCAGGACTTCGTCGACCCAGAGTGGCAGCGTCTGGCTGGCGGAACCGATGCGGATGTCGTCGAACTGGCTGCCGACCAGCGAGGGTTCGAGGTTGAACTCGATTGTCTGGGCTCCTGCGCGCCGCGCCTCGGCGACGAAGCCGGCCGCGGGATAGACATTGCCGGAGGTGCCAATGCTTGCGAAGACATCCGCGTTTGCGAGATGGTCGAAGATTTCGTCCATGTCATAGGGCATCTCGCCAAACCAGACGATATCGGGCCGGGCGGCAGGTGCGCCGCAGGACGGGCAGGCATCCCCCGGGGCCATTACCAGCGGGGCGGGCCAGCGGTGCTCGCAGGCCGCACAGAGCGCGGACTTCAGCGCGCCATGCATGTGCATGACCTTTTGACTGCCCGCCTTCTCGTGCAGGTCGTCCACATTCTGGGTGATCACGACAACGTCTCCATCGAAGTGGTGTTCAAGCCGCGCGAGCGCACGGTGGCCCTCGTTGGGCTCCGCGTCTGCGGCCTGTGCGCGGCGTGCGTTGTAGAAATCGACCACCAGCTTCGGGTCCCGGGCGAACCCTTCGGGTGTGGCCACATCCTCGATGCGGTGCTGCGCCCAGAGCCCTCCTTCGGCACGGAACGTGCCCAAGCCGCTCTCGGCAGAGATGCCCGCGCCCGTGAGGATGACGATTTTCTGCATTGACGCGCTCCCATCTGCCCCTGTCCAGTGATGGCCTGCCGCTCCGGCCCTGTCAAATCAGGGGTGCAGGGTTTCGAGCTGACCAGAGAGAAACGGCAGATCCGAAAGCGCGGGGTTGATCATATGCGTGCGGATCAGGCGGCGCATGGTCTGCGCGACGTTCAGCGGCACATCATCTGCCCAATCGTCACTGGCAAAGAGCGAGATCTGGCGGGCAAAGCCGGGACCGGGCAGTTGGAAGGCTTCAAGCTGGCCGTGGAAGCGGTGCGCGCGCATGAAGCCGAGCGGTGTCGTGATCGTCCATCCGATGCCCCGCGCGACCATTGCCATCAGCGCCAGATGGCTGCCGATCTCGAAGCGTTCCGGATGGGGTTCCAATTGCGCGCCGAAATGAGCCTCTATCTGCTGGCGGATGAGCTGTTCGCCGTCATAGCGCAGGAAGGGCAGCCCGTTCGGGTCCGGCAAGGCGTTTTCGGTGACAGTCGTGCCGCGGGGCACGACCAGCATGAAGGGATCACGGGCGAGCGGATGCTGGACCACACCGTCGAGAGGGCGCCCGGTGCTCGCGGAAATCGCCAGATGCAGGCGCTTTTCGGCAATGGCCCTGGCGAGGTCGTTGCTGGAGGCTGTGATCATCTTGAACCGGCAGCCGGTCAGGCTTTCCGCGAGGATGGTGGCGAGTCGTGGCGTCAGGCTGTCATCGAAGTCGTCGATGATGCCGATGCTGAGGGCCTTCAGATGAGCGAGGTCCATCACCGTGAGCTCGCTCTGGGCCAGCCGCAGTTCGGCAAGCGCTGTCTCGGCGCGGTGCAGAAAGAGCGTGCCCGCCGGCGTGAGGCGCATGGGGCGACGGCTGTGATCGAGCAGATCCGTTCCCAACGCCGCTTCGAGATTGCGCAATTGCTGGCTGACGGCAGGCTGGCTGAGGCCGGTCCGCATCGCGGTTTGGGCGACTGAGCCGGTGCTCGCCAGAGCCTCGAACACTTCCAGCCCGCGTAGGGTCACCCCTTTCATCATGCCGTGCCGCCTTTCTCGCAGTTTTGGATTTCTTGAGACTGTTTTCCGACGCCGTCAAGAAAATATGGTACTCGGTATCTTTTACCTGTCGAAAACCTGAAAGAGCAATCGGCGCAGGTCATGCTTGCGGTTGCGGGGCAAATCCGGGAGGGTGAGGTGCCTACCCAGGAGGTCGCCATGAAAGTTGCCACCGCTGCCTACCCGCTCGATCAGTTGAGCTCATGGGCTCAGTATGAAGACAAGATCGGCGGATGGGTCGCCGAGGCAGCGACAGCGGGCGCGGATCTTGCCGTTTTCCCGGAGTATGGCGCGATGGAACTGGCGACCTTGGCCGGGTCTGAGATCGCGGGCGATCTGGAGGCGTCGCTCTTTGTCGTTTCGGAGCGTCTGACAGATGCGGATGCGCTGCACAGGCGTCTGGCGCAGCAGTTCGACCTGCATATTCTTGCAGCCTCCGGACCTGCGGCAACCGAGACGCGCCCTGTGAACCGTGCGCGGCTCTTTGCGCCGACCGGCCAGAGCGGGGCGCAGGACAAACAGATCATGACGCGGTTCGAGCGGGAGACCTGGGGTGTGATCGGCGGGGGCCCCCTGCAGGTCTTCGATACGGCGATTGGCAAGATCGGTGTGTTGATCTGCTATGACAGTGAGTTTCCACTTCTGGGGCGTGCGCTGGCGGGTTGCGATCTGATCCTCGTGCCGTCCTGTACCGAGGCGCTGTCGGGGTATTGGCGGGTGCGGATCGGAGCCATGGCGCGGGCGCTGGAGAATCAATGTGTCACGGTGATGGCGTCGCTGGTCGGGGAGGCGCCCTGGTCCGAGGCGGTTGATATGTCTACGGGCACAGGCGGCGTCTTCGGTCCACCCGATACCGGCTTCCCGGCGACGGGCGTGCTCGCCGAAGGCACGCTGAACACCCCGGGCTGGACCTATGCCGAGGTGGACCTCGCCAGGATCGCCTATGTGCGCGATGACGGCATCGTGTTGGGCCGCGCGCATTGGCCGGAACAGATCGGCCGCGATGGCCCCCCACCAATCGTGCAAATGCGTTAATTCCCCTTGAAAAACCACCGAAATGCGCGCATTTAAGCGGCGTCTACAAATGGGTGGGCGTGCAATGAAGGAGAAACCATGGCCAAGGAAGATACGCTCGAATTCCCCGGTGTCGTGAAGGAACTCCTGCCGAATGCGACGTTTCGGGTCGAGCTTGAGAATGGCCATGAGATCATCGCACATACGGCAGGGAAGATGCGCAAGAATCGCATCCGCGTTCTGGCAGGCGACAAGGTTCAGGTCGAGATGACACCTTATGATCTGACCAAGGGTCGGATCAACTACCGCTTCAAGTAACCCCTTGTTTATCTTGGGGTCTGGAAGTCCGCGCCGCAAGGAATTGCTGGCGCAAATCGGCATTGTGCCGGACGCCATTCGCCCGCCTGACATTGATGAAGACCCTTTGAAAAAAGAGCTGCCGCGCGCTTATTGCCAGCGGATCACGCGCGAGAAGGTCGGCGCCGTGCGGGCAGGTGCGGATGACATCGTGCTCTGCGCCGACACCACGGTTGCATTAGGCCGCCGGATCCTCGGAAAACCAGCGGATGTCGAGGAAGCCGAGGCCTTCCTGCGCCTGCTCTCCGGGCGGCGGCATCGGGTGATCACCGCCTTTGCGGTACGCAGAGGAGATCACATTTGGGAGAGTGATGTGGTGAGCGCCGTGCGCATGAAGCGCCTGTCCGATGAAGAGCTGCGCGGCTATCTGGCAACTGGCGACTGGCGCGGAAAGGCGGGGGCGTACGGCATTCAAGGCCCGGCAGGCCGGCTGATCCCGTGGATCAGTGGCTCCTTCACCGGCATTGTCGGTCTGCCGCTGGCTGAGACCGCGAACCTGCTCTCGGCGGCTGGTCTGCCCTTGTGGCATCAGGCCTCGTGAGGGGGCGCAGCATCATACTTGACCATATTCAGGGTCGCGAAGCTGCCGCGCTCATGGTCGATGGTCAGATGGACGATCTGTTGATCGACGCAGATGCCCCGCGGCCCGGTACGGTCTATCGCGCCATTGCTGACCGACCCGTGAAGGGGCAGGGCGGCATGTTTCTGAAAACTCCGGACGGCCCGGCCTTTCTGCGGCAGGTTAAAGGGCTTTCACCCGGACAGCCCCTGCTGGTGCAGGTCACCGGCTACGCCGAGCCGGGCAAGGCGCTTCCCGTCACGCAAAAGCTGCTCTTCAAGAGCCGCTACGCCATCGTGACGCCGGGCGCGCCGGGGTTCAACATCAGCCGGTCCATCAAGGACGAGGCTCGGCGGGACCAATTGCTGGAGATCGCGCATGACACCATGGAGGACGGGGCGCTGGGACTGATCCTGCGCTCCTCCTGCGCCGAGGCGGAGGGGGCTGATATCGCCGACGACATCGCCCAGATGGTCGAGCTCGCAACGCGCGTTCTGGGTGACGCAGGTCGCGACATGGAAGCCCTCGCGGAGGGAGATGGGCCGCATCTTCTCGCCTGGCGCGACTGGGTGGCGCCCGCAGAGATCGTGAGTGAAGAGGGCGGCTTCGAGACGCGGGGCATTCTCGACGCGATTGACCGCGCGCGACAGGCGCAAGTGGGGCTCGAGGGGGGCGCATCGCTCTATGTCGAGCCCACCCGCGCGCTTGTGGCAGTGGATGTGAATACGGGGCGCGATGTCTCGCTGGCGGCAGGCATCAAAGCAAATATGGCCTGCGCCAAGGCGCTGCCTCGCGAGTTGCGCGTGCGGGGTCTCGGGGGGCAAATCGTGCTCGACCTTGCGCCGATGCCGAAGAAGGACCGCCGCAGTTTCGAGACCGCCTTGCGCCAGGCGTTCCGTGCCGATGACATCGAAACGGCCCTTGTCGGCTGGACGCCGCTGGGTCATTTTGAACTGCAGCGCAAACGCGCGCGAACCCCCCTGACCGAGGTCCTGAGATGAGCTGCCCCATCTGCGGAAATGACACGCTGCCCGAGATGCGCCCTTTCTGCTCAAAGCGCTGCGCAGACCGGGATCTCGCACGCTGGTTCAACGGCAGCTACGCGGTGCCCTCGACCGATCCGGAAGACATGGATGCTCTGGAAGAGGCGCTCGACGAGGCCGCGCGAGACCAACAGCGACAAGATAAACCGCATTAGCTGCAGGCAGGTTCGGCGGGCTTTCAGGCCGCCGCGCCGTCTACAGCTTGAAGTCGGGAAGCTGGTCGAAGGCGGCGCGCAGCGCGTCGCCCCACCCGGTCGAGATGCTCTGATATACGTCATCCTCCGCCTCGATCCGCCGCTCTAACAGTGGCGCAAAACTGTCGTTCTCATAGACCATCAGATCGAACGGGGGCGCCACCGAGAGGTTCGAGCGCACTGTCGAGTCAAAGGAGACCAGGAGCAGTTTCACCGCATCTTCAAACCGCATGTCCGGATCATAGGCGCGCACGAGGATCGGGCGCCCGTATTTCGTTTCACCGATCTGGAAGAAGGGCGTCTCCTCAGTGACCTCGATGAAATTACCTTCCGGGTAGACCATGAACATCGTGGGCGCGCTGCCCCTGATCTGACCGCCAAGGATCACCGTCGCCTGGAATGCCGCATCACCGGTCTGGCCAACGGGCGCGCTCTGCGCGATCACCTCTTTCAGTGTGCGGCCCACCATGCGTGCCACCTGGAACATCGAAGGGGCATGCAGGATCGACGGGTCGCGTTCGCCCACCGCCTTCACGCGCTCTTCGATCATGCTGACGAGGGCTTGCGTGGTGGCCAGATTGCCGGCAGTCATGAGCGTGATCAGCCGCTCACCCTGTATGCCCCATTGGAACATCTTGCGCGTCTTGGCAAAGTTGTCGACACCCGCGTTTGTGCGCGTGTCGGACATGAACACAAGGCCACGCTCGAGGCGCAGGCCCACGCAATAGGTCATGGGGTCATTCCGTCTTCCGTCTTGCGCATGAGACTTACTGCTGTATCTGCAGCGAAACAATCATCGATTCATTCGAGGCGCCCAGCCGCAGCCCGGAAATCGGCGCTGCCCGGCGGTAATCGCGCCCATGGGCCAGCCGTACGTAGCGTTCATCCGGGCTGATCCCGTTCGACACATCGAACCCGACCCAGCCGAGACTGTCCAGATGGGCCTCTGCCCAGGCGTGGCTGGCCTCCTGATCCACGCGGTCGTCCATCAGCAGATAGCCCGAGACATACCGCGCAGGCAGGCCCGCGGCCCGCGCGGCTGCCACGAAAATCTGCGCGTGGTCCTGGCAGACGCCGCTGCCGCCCATCAGCGCCTCTTCAGCGGTCGTGGCGGCATAGGTCTCGCCAATCCGATACGGCGCGGCCATCAGGATGGAACTGGACAGCGCATGTAGAGCGGCCAACTGATCGCGGCTCTCTGTCAGGTGTTTTGCAAGGGCTTTGATGCCCGGCCCGGCTTCGGTCAGCGGGGTGGGCTTCTGGAAGTACCACAACGGCGCCGGACCGTAGACCTTGCCGAGCACACCGGATGTATCGGTCGTCTCGACCTCGCCCGCAGCCCTGATCGCCACCTCCTCGGCGCCCCGGTCCACGCTGACAAGATGCACCTGCCCCCCGTTGTGATCTCGATACTGTGTTTCGATCCGCCCGCCTTCGACGCTGATCTCCCAGCTGCGGACATCCTGTTGGGCGGTGTTGGGCGGGGTCAGCCGCACCTGTTGCAGCGCATAGTCCACTGGCGCGTCATAGTGGTAACGGGTGGTGTGGTTGATTGTCAGCAGCATCCCGAACCCCTCCTAAGCCATGAACCGGAAATCTTGCTCGATCTGCGTCCCGAGGGCGTTGTTGTCGCGGATAAACTCAGTGACCACCTCATGCAGACCCAGGTCGAAGACCGTGTTGATGTCCGTACCGGCCACCCAGCGCTTCAACCTGTCCGCCTGATCGTGACAAGGGTGCCGCTCCTGGTATTCCTGCTCCAGATAGCGCAGGTTTTCGGTGGTTTGTTTCACGCAGAAGGCCAGCGAGCGAGGCAGGCGCTTGTCGAAGATCAGGAAGTCCGCGATGGCGGTTGCGGTCATATCCTTTTCATCGAGCCAGCGGAAACAACGGTGCGCCGAGACCGAGCGCAGGATCATCTCCCACTGCACGTTGTCGAGCGAGGAGCCCACGGCGGAGGCGGAGGGCAGCAGCGTGTAATATTTCACGTCAATGATCCGCGCGGTGTTGTCCGCCCGTTCGATGAAGGTGCCGATGCGGGCGAAGTCGTAGATGTCATTGCGCAGCATCGTGCCATAAAGCGCGCCGCGCACCAGCGCGCTTTGCTTGCGGATGATCGCCAGAGCCGCGGGCAGATCCACCGTTGTGATGGGGTCTCTCAACAGGTCCCGCAGGGTCATCCAGTTGTCATTCACTGCCTCCCAGACCTCGGTCGTGAGCGCCGTGCGCACCAGTCGCGCATTGTCCCGGGCAGATTTGGTGACCGACATGACGCTCGACGGGTTGTCAGCGTCGCGCAGCAACCAGTCCATCACCAGCGTGTCGGTGTAGGTGTCGTACTTCGCCTCATACCCGATGCCGTTGCCCGAGGTCGTGACCACCGATTTCCACTCCGATTCCGCGTCTGACGAGCGGGTGAGCGCCATGCGGAACCCTGCCTCAAGCAGCCGTGCGGTGTTTTCGCTGCGCTCCAGGAACCGGAACATCCAATAGAGGCCGCCTGCGGTTTTGCCCAGCATATCAGTCCTCTAGCACCCAGGTGTCTTTCGTGCCGCCGCCCTGGCTCGAGTTCACCACCAGCGAGCCTTCGGTGAGCGCTACGCGCGTGAGACCGCCCGGCGTGATGTTGACCCCTTGCGGTGAGACCAGCACAAAGGGGCGCAAATCCACGTGTCGTGGCGCGAGCCCCTGATCGACAAAGATCGGCACCGTGGAGAGCGAGAGGGTGGGCTGTGCGATGTAATTTGCAGGCTTCGCTTCTAGCTTTTTGCGGAAGTCGGCGATCTCTTTCTTGCTGGCAGCGGGGCCCACGAGCATCCCATAGCCGCCTGAGCCATGCACCTCCTTGACCACCAGATCGGCGAGGTTGTCGAGCACGTATTTCAGCGCGTCCGGCTCGGCACAGCGGTGTGTCTCAACATTCTTCAGGATCGCTTTCTCACCCGTATAGAACTCCACGATCTCGGGCATGTAGGAGTAGATCGCCTTGTCATCGGCGATGCCCGCGCCGGGCGCATTGGCGATGGTGATCCCGCCCGCGCGGTAGACATCCATGATGCCCGGCACACCCAGCATACTCTCGGGGTTGAAGCTCAGCGGGTCGAGGAAGTCGTCGTCGATGCGGCGGTAGAGCACATCGACCACGCGGTAGCCCTGGGTCGTGCGCATGGCGATCCGCCCATCGACGACGCGCAGGTCGTGCCCTTCGACCAGCTCGGCCCCCATCTGGTCGGCGAGGAACGAATGTTCGAAGTAAGCCGAGTTGTGAATGCCCGGTGTCAGCACCGCCACCCGTGGCTTGCCCACGCAGGCCTGCGGCGCCGACGCGGAGAGCGAGCGGCGCAGGTTCTTGGGGTAGTCGCTCACAGGCTGCACCCGGATTTGTGCGAAGAGTTCGGGGAACATCTGCAGCATCGTCTCGCGGTTTTCCAGCATATAGGAGACGCCCGACGGCGTGCGCGCGTTGTCCTCCAGAACAAAGAAGTCGCCCTCACCGGTGCGGACGATATCGGTGCCGACGATGTGGGTGTAGACATTGCCCGGCGGCGTGAAGCCGATCATCTGGGGCAGGAAGGCCTCGTTGTGCGCGACGAGGTCCTTGGGAATGCGTCCGGCGCGCAGGATTTCCTGGCGGTTGTAGATGTCCCAGATGAAGGCATTGATCGCGCGGACCCGCTGCTCAATGCCTTTGGAAAGGCGGCTCCATTCCCGATGCGACAGGATGCGCGGTACGAGATCGAAGGGGATCAGCCGCTCCTGCGCCTCTGCCTCGCCATAGACGTTGAAGGTGATCCCCGTGCGGCGAAAGAAGGCCTCGGCCTCTTCGGATTTCGACTCCAGACGCGCGGGATCCTGCGATTTGAACCATGCGTCGTATGTTCTGTAGGGGGAGGTCACCGATCCGTCAGGTTGGATCATCTCGTCGTAGGTGGTCGGCTCTTTTGTCATCCCGCCATGATACCCAACGGTTAACGGCGTACAACCAATTGCTGAGGATAGGTTATTCTTCTGACCAGTTTGCCGGATTATTTGGCGATTAGGAGGCCTTCGCGTTCTCTGACAACGGCGAGGTGATCCTTGTGGGATGTGGAGTTTGTCGGCTGGGTTGTCTTGGAGATGGAGAGGTCATGCGATTGGCAAAAAGCCTCTGGACACCTTTGCCGCAACCTCCTAGAACCCGCTCACCCAGCCAGTGATGGCAATCCGTGCCCGGGTAGCTCAGGGGTAGAGCAGTGGATTGAAAATCCTCGTGTCGGTGGTTCGATTCCGCCCCCGGGCACCATTTGAAACAAAATGAAACAATGACTTGTGTGGTCTCACATCAAACGCTTTTCGCGTCTTGCTATGTTGGGTGCCATATGGGTGCACTCTACTTTCCTATCATCTGAAAACTACTTCTTTGAGTAGACAATGTGATCTTGCAATTTAAAGTGGTGGCGAAGTGAAGCCGTGCACTCTTTTGCGAGGCTGGATTTAGAGAGCCATATCTGTTGTTTGATCAATCATTTTCCCCACAGAACCTAAGAAAAATTACAGAGATCGAAAACAGGCGAGGCTCAAACAAGAGCTTCGAGTTTTTTCCACCCGTTCTGGTTGCCACCGAAGAGCTAAAAGACTGCATAAGGGCGACCAAACACTTCCGAGCAACTCACAAACACAAGTATTCGGTAGCTGACCAAGCGATTTTTGACGCACTCAAAGAAGATCGTGAAAACGCTAGGAAAGCAAGGGATCAAGAGTTACTTTCCTGTTTGGCGAACATTTCGGATGAAATATCCAAGAAGAGCTTTAGGATACGCATACGCAGGGTGGGAGGCCCCAATGGCAAGCCTGTCTATATCGTTCCTGAAACACCCTTGGACGCCTATGCGCAGAGCTACTACGCGATCAAACAAATCGCCAATAACATATCCAGAATCTACAAAGTAAGGCAAGCGAATAGAAATCGAATTGTAACGCAACTGAGTGACGGATTTCCATATCACGTGGTCAAATTGGATGTGCAAGAGTTCTACGAGTCGGTTGACCATTCTGTTTTGCTTACCAAGCTGAAGTCTGATCAACTCCTAAGCGCAACGACAATGCGTCTGATCGAACGCCTTCTTTGGGATTATGCCGCGGTTGCAGGAACACCTGGACGGGGATTGCCACGTGGCGTTGGCCTCAGCGCCATCCTGTCAGAACTATACATGCGGGATTTTGATGACCGCATATCGACGCTCGAAGAAGTCGCTTTCTATGCGCGTTATGTTGACGACATCATCATACTTTTCGCCCCAACGAAAGGTTCCACAAGTGACGACTACCGAAAGGCAGTTGTCGAAGAACTTAGGCGCAAGAGGCTGGTCGTTAATGCGAGCAAGTCTACAGAAGCTCGTCCGGCTACTGAGCTGACGTACCTTGGCTACAAGTTCCGTAATGTGCGGAGTACTTCGTGTACGGTTCTGATGAGCGACGCAAAGTTTCAGAAATACAAGAAAAGGCTCAACGCGTGTTTCACGAGATACAATCGACAAAGGGCGAGGAAATCTAAGAAAGCATACAGGTTGCTCGTCAAACGTGTGCAGTACCTTACCGGAAACACGCAGCTAACGCACAGCAAGCAAAACGCGTTTGTGGGTATCTACTTCAGCAATCCACACCTAACCGATTTGTCTCAGCTTCAAAGACTAGACGATGCGCTGGCTACACACATTGGCAAACTAGCACACAGCGCAAGTCTAAGGACCAAACTTCAGGCGTACTCATTTCATGCTGGATATTCTGAAAGAACGTTCCGTCGGTTCCATCGCTTGCGCGAATTTGAAGAGATAACAAAGGCATGGAAATATGGTCAGTAAACGCTCGATCCCGGCAAGATATAGTTACCATAGACCGATACTCTCTGACGTTCATCCATTCGAGGTTCCACCGACTTTCAGCAACGGAGGGTTCTTCGACTTTGTTACTAGATATGATGTGAGGCTGGAGCAAAGTGGTCGAAAGACACTTGTTGTATGGGAGTGCTCAAATGATCGATTGGATCAAGTCATCCAATTGTTGTTCAAAACCTGCCGAAAGCACCCTGTGGCTTCGCCACCTTCGGGAAACGACCGAAACTTCATTGAGAACCCGACGCAGAGCAACTTTGGTCTTCCCCCACTTGAGTGGTCCTCCGCTTTCCTAAACATAGCGGAGGACCACTCAAGTGGGGGAAGACCACACAGCCTTTCTCAGCCGCTCGCCCTCCTTCTGAAGTCGTTTGAGTTCCCTGAGTTGGTCGGTTCCCATACCGCATTGCCGCCGATGCTCGAAACGGACCGAGTCGAGGTCGGAAGTCTTCGCGCCTGCAGGTTGCCGCTTGATGGGTCGAGAAGTCGTCTATCCGGGCGGTTGGATGCCGCCCGGATATGAAGATATCAGGCGAGAAGGTCAAAACGGTCGGCGTTCATGACCTTGGTCCAGGCGGTCACGAAGTCCTTCACGAACTTCTCACCATTGTCGTCCTGAGCGTAGACTTCCGCGTAGGAGCGCAGGATCGAGTTTGAGCCGAAGACCAGATCGGCGCTGGTGGCGGGCCACTTGACCTCACCGGACGCCCGGTCACGCACCTCGTAGCTGCCGTCATCCAACGGGTGCCAGCTGTAGGACATGTCGGTCAGGTTGACGAAGAAGTCATTCGTCAGGGCCCCTTCGCGATCCGTGAACACGCCGTATGTGCTGCCGCCATGGTTGGTGCCCATGACGCGCATGCCCCCCAGCAGAACGGTCATCTCTGCCGCTGTGAGGCCCATGAGCTGCGCCCGGTCGAGCAGCATCTCTTCAGCCGAGACGGAATACTCGTCCTTCTGCCAGTTGCGGAAGCCATCGGCGACGGGCTCGAGCACGTCGAAGCTGTCGGCATCGGTCTGCGCGTCGCTCGCGTCACCCCGGCCCGGGGTGAAGGGCACCTCGACCGAATGGCCACCGGCCTCGATCGCCTGCTCCAGACCGACATTGCCGCCCAGAACGATCACATCGGCGATGGAGGCACCGGCCTCCGCGGCGATGGGCTCGAGCACGCCGAGCACCTTGGCCAGACGCTGCGGCTCGTTGCCGGCCCAGTCCTTCTGGGGAGCGAGACGGATGCGCGCGCCATTGGCGCCGCCGCGTTTGTCAGAGCCACGGAAGGTCCGCGCGCTGTCCCAAGCGGTCGCGATCAACTCAGCCGAGGTGAGGCCACTGTCGGTGATTTTCGCCTTCACCGCTGCCACGTCATAGCCGGTGGGCCCTGCGGGAATGGGGTCTTGCCAGATCAGGTCTTCGACAGGTACGTCCGGGCCGTAGTAGTTGGCGCGCGGCCCCATGTCGCGGTGTGTCAGCTTGAACCAGGCGCGCGCAAACGTATCCTTGAAGTACTCCGGATCCGCCATGAACTTCTGGCAGATTTCGTTGTAGATCGGGTCGACCTTCATCGCCATATCCGCATCGGTCATCATCGGGTTCTGCGGCGTCGTGCTGTCGCCCGCGTTGGTCGGCTTTTCGCTGTCCGGCATGTCCACCGGCTCCCACTGCCAGGCACCTGCGGGCGATTTTTTCAGCTCCCACTCATAGCCGAAGAGATAGTCGAAATAGCCCATATCGAACTTGGTGGGCTCCTTCGTCCAGGCGCCTTCGATGCCTGAAGTGAAGGATTTCGATGCGGTGCAGCCATGTTCTGTGTTGGCCCAGCCGAAGCCTTGCGCCTCGATCCCGGCAGCTTCGGGTTCGACCCCGATCTCGACCCCGACCTGCGCGCCATGCGCCTTGCCGACCGTGTGGCCGCCGCAGGTCAGCGCGGCTGTCTCTTCATCGTCCATCGCCATGCGCGCGAAGGTCTCGCGGACATGCGCGGCTGTCTTCGCCGGATCGGGTTGGCCGTTCACACCTTCCGGGTTCACATAGATCAAGCCCATGTGCACCGCTGAGAGCGGGTTGTCGAGCGTGCTGGCATCCTCCAGATCACCATAGCGCTGCTCGGACGGCGCCAACCACTCGTTCTCGGAGCCCCAGTACACATCGGTTTCCGGACCCCAGATGTCCTCGCGGCCAAAGCCGAAGCCGAAGGTTTTGAACCCCATGGATTCGTAGGCCATGTTGCCCGAGAGGATGATCAGGTCGGCCCAGGAGAGAGCGTTGCCGTATTTCTTCTTCACCGGCCAGAGCAGGCGCCGCGCCTTGTCGAGGCTCGCGTTATCCGGCCAAGAGTTCAGCGGCGCAAAGCGGATATTGCCCGAGCCCGCGCCGCCGCGTCCGTCCTGCATGCGGTAGGAGCCTGCGGAGTGCCAGGCGAGGCGGATCATCAGACCACCGTAATGGCCCCAATCGGCGGGCCACCAGTCCTGACTTTCGGTCATCAGCGCCTTGACGTCCGCCTTGACCGCTTCGAAATCCAGCGCCTTGACCGCCTCGCGATGGTTGTAGTCGGCGTCCATCGGGTTGGTGCGGGCCCCATGCTGATGCAGGATGTCGAGGTTCAGAGCATTCGGCCACCATTTGGTCACCGGCTTGTCCATCGCCGTGTTGCCGCCGTGGTTCACGGGGCAGCCGCCGAGGCCTTTAAATTGGTTTCCATCCATCGCTGCGTCTCCTGGAGTTTAAAACGATTCTAGGGTGATGCCTCAGGTTTACGGAAGGTATGCGATAAACTCCAATTGAAAAAACTTTAATTAACGATAACCTCAGCCTATGATCAACTTGACCCTGAAACACTTCAGATATTTCGATGCTTTGGCCCGGATTGGCCATTTTGGCCGGGCAGCGGAAGCCTGCTCGATCTCGCAGCCTGCGCTGTCGTCGCAGATCAAGGAGCTGGAGACGATGCTGGGCGCGCCGCTCGTCGAACGGGCCGCGCGTCAGATCCGTCTCACCACGCTGGGCGAAGAGTTTCTGGTGCGCGCGCGCAAGGTTCTCACGGATGTGGAGGAGATGGCGGAGTTGGCCCGCCTCTCGGATGGGCCCTTGCAGGGCACGCTGCGTATCGGCGTGATCCCGACCGTCGCGCCCTATCTCCTGCCGGCGATCATACAAGCGTTGTCCGAGCGGCTGCCAGGGCTGGAGCTGATGCCGCGGGAGTCTATCACCAAATCGTTGGTGGAAGATCTGTTGCAATCCCGACTGGATGTCATAGTCGCCGCCTTGCCCATCTCGGAGCCTGCCTTGCGGGAGTTCGCGCTTTTCGAGGAAGACTTCGTTCTGGTCCGGTCGGCGAAAGATGCCGACCGCCCTGTGCCCAGCCCCGACAAGCTGCAAGAAATGAAGCTGTTGCTGCTGGAGGAAGGGCATTGCTTTCGCGATCAGGCGCTATCGTTTTGCGACATGCGTCCCTCTGATCCCAGCCTCGTGATGGAGGGGTCTTCGCTGGCCACCTTGGTGCAGATGGTGAGCGCGGGGCTCGGCCTGACGCTGATCCCCGAAATGGCAGTGCCGCTGGAAACCGCCAGTGCAAAGCTGTCCATCTCGCGCTTTCCGAAGAAGACGCCCAAACGTACTATCGGAATGGTCTGGAGAAAGACCAGCCCTCTTCACAAGCAACTCATGACCCTCGGTGCCATCGTGCGGCAAGTGGGGCAGGCGCGGATCGAACAACTCCAGGTTTGACGGTGCTGCGTCGTTTCTCGCGGTGATCAAGACCTTCGGCGTCGGGAGGCGGTGTAAGGGGCGCTCCCGTCAGCATGCGCGTTTCTTCAGCCTTCATTACCAGTGACGGGTCCGCCCGGCCCGAGGCGGACGCCGGCCCGCAACCGTGTGTAGGGGAGCGTCTCGAGGTGGCAAGGGTTGGCGCCAGGGCTTTCGGCGAACAGGATCCGGTCGGTCACGCGCAAGTAGTCGGCCATGAAATGCACGCCGGACTTTACACAGATAATCGTGTGATCTGCAGGTTCGATTCCGACCACCCGGAACATCTCCTGATCGGCGTTCTGGCTGCGGCGCGAGCCGACAACCACCGTGATGCCGGTCCCATTGAGTTTGAGCCGGGCCACGAACCCGAGATGAGCCCGCGCGCCGCCATACATCGGGCCAGTGAAGTCAAAGACTCCGTCCGAGAGGCGTTCGACAATCACCGTGGCCATGACGGGCTGTGAGTATTCGGGGAAGGCGCCGCCAAGCGCGATTTCGATCTCGGCGCCTTCGCCCGCCGCGTGAGCCTTGGCCGCGGCCTCGGGGTCGTAGAGCATCGAGAGCACCGCGTCCGGCACCTTTTTGTCGATGAGGGCCTGTAGAACGCCGGTGGTCTCACCCGTGCCCCCCGCGCCGGGGTTGTCCTGCGGGTCGGCGATCACCACCGGGCCCGGCAGGGTGAGCGCGCGGTCGACGCAAGCTTGTGCGGGTTCGAGGCGGGCGTCGAAGGTGTCTTCGGCGGCAGCGAAGGTGGCAGCGATGCGGTCGACCGCGGCCCGCGCTTTGGCCGGATCCGGGTCATAAGCGAAGAGGCTGGGACCGCAGTTGGGGATGTCGGCGGGGGGGAAGCCCATGGCGATATCTGCGGAGGTGACATCGAGGTCGTCCAGCATGGCATAGAGGCTGCGCGCCGGTTCGAACTCCGTCGCCTGTGCCGTGATCGGCACCAGCAGATCGACTTGGGCATAGGCTTTGGCAAGTGGACCTTGCAACAGTCGGTCGAGCAGGTGTGCTGCGCGTGCGCCGGTGTCGGCCAGGTCAGTGTGCGGATAGGTCCGGTAGAGCGTGACGCCATCGGCCAGTTCCGAGATGGCGGGCGAGAGGTTCGCGTGCAGATCAAAACTGGCCACAATTGGTATGTCCGGCCCCACAACGGCGCGAAGACGGCGCAGGATTTCCGCCTCCGCGTCGTCGAAGGCCCGGGTGACCATCGCGCCGTGCAGGTCGAGATAGAGGGCGTCGGGCTGGGCCTCTGCAACGGCGGTGACGATCTCGCCCGTAATCGCCTCGAACGCTTCATCTTCCACATAGCCACCGGGCTCGGCGCCGGCCCAGAGGATCGGCATCATCTCATGCGGGCAGGTGGCCATGAAGCCGGAGAGTGGGATGTTCAGCCCGTGCATTGTCTCGTAGAGCGACGCACCGCGGGTCAGTGCAGGCCAGGCGCCGCCCGTCTTGAAGAGGCTCAGCGGCGTGGGGAAGGGCGCAAATGTATTGGTTTCGTGCTGAAACCCCGCGACAGCGACGCGGATCATGCGGTCACCTCACCGCCAAGTACCGTCGCCACCACCTCGATATCGCGCAGCGCCATCGGATCCACGGTCAGGGGGTCTTGGGCTAGCACGCAGAAATCGGCGTGTTTACCGGTCTGGATCGAACCGATCTCGTGATCGAGTTTGAGCACATACGCCGCCCCGAGCGTAATGCAGTGCAGTGCCTGCGGCACCGTTATCTGCTGGCTGGTGCCCAGCACACGGCCTGTCTCCGTCACCCGGTTCACGGCAGCCCAGGCGGTCACCAAGGGCGCCATGGGCGTGATCGGCGCGTCGGAGTGGATTGCAAACTCATTGTCGAAAATCTCCACCGCATCGCGGCAAGCGTTCATGCGGCTGGCTCGGTCGGGGCCAAGGGTTTTGGTCCAGTGGATATCGCCGAAGTAATGGATGTGATTGCCGAAGATGTTGCAGGTGAGCCCCAGCGACTTCATGCGTTTGAACTGGTCGCGGGTGGCCAGCTGCACATGCTCCAGCGTATGGCGCAGGTCTGGGTTCGGGTGTTTGAGCATGACCTCTTCGTAGACATCGATGGCGAACTCCGATGCCGCATCGCCGTTCGTGTGGATGTGGGTTTTCACCCCCGCCTTGTGCAGCGCCTCGACCGCGCGGCGGTAGTGATCCAGATCCATATTCCAGATGCCGTTGTCCTCGCCGGTGAAATAACCGGGTGCCTTGAGCTTAGCGGTGTAGCCTTGGATCGCGCCATCAGTGAAAAGCTTGGCGCGGCCCATTGAGAGCTTGTCGGTGGAGCGTGCGCGCAAGGCTAGCGCGCGGGCGGCTTCTTCCTCCGGGTCACCGACCATCGCGTTCATGACCGGGACAAACCGCGCAGGGAAGGTGGGGTCATGCACCACCCGCTCGATCATCGTGACCTCGTCGTCATGCAGGTCGGACAGCAGCTCCGCCACCGTGGTCACACCACAGAGGCGGGCGACTTGACCGTAGGCGCGCAGGCTCGGCTCGGTTGCCATGTTCAAGAAGTTATAACCGCTCGCCTCGCACATCGGCGTCATCGCGGCGAACTCCTGCAGCTCGCCATTGGGCGTGCCGTCGGGCCCCTTCATCACCCCTTCGATGTTGGTGCCGGCATCAAACCCCGCCAGCGCAAGCGCAGCTGAGTTCGCAGTCATGAGGTGGAAGTTCGAGTGCGAGACGATCACCGGATGATCGGTCGAGACCTGATCAAGGTGGTCCTTGTCGAACCGCCGCCCGGCGAGGAAATTCGGGTCCAGCCCCCAGCCGACGATGGGCGTGCCCTTGGGGGTGTTCGCGGCCACCTCCCGCAGCCGGGCGATGATGGCGTCGTAATTCCCAACACCTTCCCAGACCTTGCCCTGCGGGTCCGTGCGCGCATAATGGCCGCAGTAGGTATAGTCCCAAATGCCGCCCGCCATGACATGGGCATGCGCCTCGATCAGCCCCGGCAAAATCACGTTGTCGGCAAAGCGATCATCGACCTGCGCCTCGCCCCAGCCCTCGGCGCAATCGGCCCCGCCCACCGCCAGCACGCGGCCATCGCGAACCGCGACATGGGTCGCCTCGGGGCGGTTCGGATCCATGGTGATGACCTTGGCGGCGCGGAAAACTGTGATCATGAAATGTCCTTTGCAATGAGTGCCTGAGCTTCGGGCACATGCGGCCTTGCCGAGAGAAACAGCCCCGCGCGTGATTGACAACCCGCCATGACGCGTGCCTCATTAACCTTGCGTAACCAAGAAACAACACAAGACCAAGAGGGAGACGAAGATGCTTGGATGGATGACGCGGCGCAGTCTGCTGGCCACTCTGCTGGCGGGGCCACTGGCGCTGGGAGCGCTGCCGGGGGTGGCGCAGGCCGAAACAACGCTGCGGGTGATTCCACATGCGGATCTGAAGAATCTCGATCCGATTTGGACAACCGCTTATATCACCCGCAACCACGGCTACATGATCTATGACACGCTGTTTGCGATGAACGAAAACTTCGAGCCGCAGCCGCAGATGGTCGACAGCTGGGAGACCTCCGAAGATGGTCTGACCTGGACATTTGTCTTGCGTGACGGGCTGACATTCCATGATGGTGCGCCGGTGACGGCCACCGACGTGGTCGCCTCGCTGGAGCGGTGGGGCAAACGCGACGGGATGGGCCAGCAGCTCTTTGCGAACACCGCGAGCCTTGAGGCGCAGGACGACAAGACGGTGGTTCTGACCCTGGCCAATGACTATGGGCTGGTGCTGGAGAGCATCGGCAAGATATCCTCCAACGTGCCGTTCATCATGCCCGCGCGCGTCGCGGCAACCGACCCGTTTGAGCAGATCACGGATTTCACCGGCTCGGGGCCGTTTGTGTTCCAGGCGGATGAATGGGTGCCGGGCAGCACGGTGGTCTACACCAAGTTCGAAGACTATATACCACGGGACGAACCTGTGTCTGCGGCCTCCGGCGGCAAGTTGGCCAAGGTCGACAAGGTTGTCTGGACCTATTTCCCCGATCAGACCACGGCGATGAACGCATTGATGGCGGGTGAAGTGGACTTCTTCGAGCAGCCCGCCAACGACCTTGCCCCATTGCTGGAGGCGAACCCCGACATCACCGTCGAGGTGAATGACCCGCTGGGCAACATCGGCTTTGCCCGCTTCAACCACCTGCTGCCGCCCTTCGACAACGCCGATGTGCGTCGCGCAGCGATCATGGCGATGAAGCAGGAAGACTATATGGCTGCTGCTGTGGGGGACCCGAAGTTCTGGAAGACCTGCTATTCGGTCTTCCCCTGCGGCACGCCGCTCGACAATGATGTAGGCTCCGAGGTGATTGCCAAAGGCGATGTGGACGCGGCAAAGGCGGCCTTGGCCGAAACCGGCTATGACGGCACGCCGGTGGTGATCATGCAGCCGACGGACATCCCGATCCTCTCTGCCTTCTCGCTTGTGACAGCCGAGAAGCTGCGCAATGCGGGCTTCGAGGTCGAGGTGCAGGCGATGGACTGGTCGACGCTGACCTCACGCCGCGCCTCGCGCGACCCGGTGGCAGATGGCGGCTGGAACATGTTCCACACCTGGTGGATCGGCGCGGATGTGATCGACCCCATGGCCATCGCCTTCTCAGGCAACCCGGATGCGGGCTGGTTCGGCTGGGCCGAGGATGAGGCGCTCGAAGAGGCGCGCGCCGCCTTTGCGGTTGCGGGGAGCGAGGAAGAGAAGAAGGCTGTGGCGCAGACCGTGCAGGACCGTCTGTGGTCGATTGGTGCGTCGGGGCAGCTGGGGCAGTTCTTCAACCCCGTGGCCTATCGCAGCAATGTGAAAGGTCTGATCAAATCTCCGGTGCAGTTCTTCTGGAACATCTCGGTCGAGTGATCTGACATGCTTTGCCCGGCGCGGCTTGGGGGCGGCGCCGGGTCTCTAGTTTTCCGACAATCGGGGAGGCGCCATGACGCGCTATATCACCATGCGTGTGCTCTCGACCATTCCGGTCATGGTGCTCGTGGCCTTGTTTGTGTTCCTGATGCTGCGGCTGGCGCCGGGTGATCCGGCTTCGGTGATCGCAGGCGACTATGCCACTGCCGAAGACGTGGCGCGCATTCGTGAGCAACTGGGGCTGTCGGACCCCATCGTTGTGCAGTTTTTCCGTTGGGTTGGCGCGTTGATCCAAGGCGATCTGGGAACGTCGATCTTCTCGGGCAAGCCGGTGACCGAGCTGATTGGCCAGCGCATCGAGCCCACCATGCTGCTGGCACTCACCACCATCCTCTTCGCCGTTGTTGTGGCCGTGCCTCTGGGCACCATCGCCGCCTTCCGCGCCGGCTCGCTGCTGGACCGGGTGGTGATGCTGTTTTCGGTGAGTGGGTTCTCGGTACCTGTCTTCGTGCTGGGCTATATCCTGATCTACACCTTTTCCATGTCGCTGAAGATCTTGCCGGTGCAGGGTTATAAATCCCCCTTCACCGAAGGGTTGGGGCCGTTCCTCTATCATATCACCCTGCCCACTGTGACGCTGTCGGTGATCTTCGTTGCCCTGATTGCGCGCATGACCCGCGCCTCGGTGATCGAGGTGCTGGAGGAGGACTATATCCGCACCGCTCGCGCCAAGGGGCAGTCCGAGCTCACGATCCTGATGCGCCACGCGCTGCGCAATGCCGCCGTGCCGGTCGTCACCGTGATCGGCATCGGCATCGCACTTCTGATCGGCGGGGTGGTGGTGACCGAAAGCGTCTTCAACATCCCCGGCCTGGGGCGGCTCGTGCTCGATGCGGTGCTGGCGCGGGACTACCCGATCATCCAAGGGCTGATCCTGTTTTTCAGCTTCATCTATATTTTCATCAACCTGATGATCGATCTCAGCTATACGCTGCTTGACCCGAGGATCCGCTACTGATGACCGATGCGACCCTCCCGGCAACGCCCGAGAAGCCACAGGATATCTCGCTCATCCGCCATGCCCTGCGCAATCGCGGGGTGTTCTGGGGAGGGATTGTCCTCTTACTGATCGCGGTGCTCGCCATCGTCGGCCCCTTCTTCGTCGCGGATCCGACCGCACTGAACCCCATCAACAGGCTGAAACCGCCTGGCGCGGCGGGACTTTTTGGCACCGACATGCTGGGGCGCGACGTCTATTCGCGGGTCGTGAATGGAGCGCAGGTCTCTCTGGTGGTAGGGCTGTCCGTCGCCGTCGTCGCCGTGGCGCTGGGTCTCTTTCTGGGACTGATTGCGGGCTACATAAGGCTAATGGACGCGTTGATTATGCGGCTGATGGACGGGTTGATGTCGATCCCTGCGATTCTGCTGGCAATTGCGCTTATCTCTCTTTCAGGGGCCACGCTGGCAACGGTGATCGTGGCCATCGTGATCCCCGAGATCCCGCGTGTGGTGCGGCTTGTGCGCTCCGTCGTGCTGACCGTGCGCGAAGAACCGTATGTCGAGGCGGCGATTTCGGCAGGCACCAAGGTGCCAACGATCCTTGTGCGCCATGTGCTGCCCAACACCATTGCACCGCTGATCGTGCAGGCCACGTATATTTGCGGCTCTGCGATGCTGACGGAGTCGATCCTTGGCTTTCTGGGCGCGGGGATCCCACCCGAAATCCCCTCTTGGGGGAATATCATGTCAGAAGGGCGCACGTTCTTCCAACTTACACCCTGGATCATCTTCTTCCCCGGCGTCTGCCTTGCGCTCACCGTGCTGGCGGTGAATGTGGTCGGCGACGGGCTGCGCGACACGCTGGATCCGCGCATTGCAAAGGCGATGCGCTGATGGCGGTGCTGGAGGCCAAGGGGCTGACTGTGCAACTGCCCCCGAGCGCGGACCGCCCCTTTGCGGTGGAAGACATCACGCTCAAAGTCGATGCCGGCGAGATCCTCTGCATCGTAGGCGAAAGCGGCTCGGGCAAATCGGTCACGGCTTTCTCGGTCATGGGACTGGCGGACAAGCGCGCCCTGACGCCAGTGGCGGGCACGATCAGCCTGGAAGGCGAGGACCTGCTGACCGCCAGCGACGAGCGCCTGCGCAAACTGCGCGGCGAGAAGATGGCGATGATCTTTCAGGAACCGATGACCGCGCTAAACCCCGTACTGCGGGTGGGTGACCAGATTGGCGAGATGCTGGAGATACATACGGATCTGTCGACGTCGGCTCGTAAAGTGAAGGTCATCGAGGCCATGCGGGATGTGAACCTGCCGGACCCGGAAAAGATGTACCGCTCCTATCCGCACCAACTGTCAGGTGGGCAGCGGCAGCGGATCATGATCGCCATGGCGCTGACGCTGGAGCCGCAGCTGCTGATTGCCGATGAGCCCACAACGGCGCTGGATGTAACCACTCAGGCGCAGATCCTCAGCCTGGTCAAGGACATCCAGCGTCGCAAGGGCATGGGCGTGATATTCATCACCCATGACTTCGGCGTTGTGGCCGAGATTGCCGACCGCGTGGCGGTGATGAAACACGGGCGCATCGTCGAACACGGCACGGTGGCGGAGGTGCTGGGCGCGCCGAAAGACCCCTATACGCAGCAGCTGATTGCGGCGGTCCCATCAATGACGCCGCCTGAGCGGGCGGAGGCGCAAGGCGCTGTGGCGCTGGAAACACAAGACCTGGTCAAGACCTACGGGCAGCAGGGGCTCTTTGGCACGGGCCGCGTGGTCAAGGCGGCGCAGGATGTGGACCTGACTGTTCGACGTGGCGAGACCCTGGGAATCGTCGGCGAAAGTGGCTCGGGCAAATCGACCGTGGCGCGTTGTGTGATGCGGCTGATTGATCCGACCTCGGGCGCCATTCTGATCGACGGTGAAAACATCGCGTCCTTGCGCGAAGGCCAGCTGCGCCCGCACCGGCGTGACATTCAGATCGTCTTTCAGGACCCTTACCGCTCCCTCAACCCCCGCCGAACTGTTGGGCAGAGTATTGTCGAAGGGCCGGTGAACTTTGGGCTCAGCATGGTGGAGGCCAAGTCCCGTGCAGCGGATCTGATGAAGGTTGTGGGGCTCTCGGCGGATGCGTTGGAGCGCTTTCCGCACCAGTTTTCGGGCGGACAGCGGCAGCGTATCTGCATCGCGCGCGCGCTGGCGATGGAGCCTGCGATCCTGATCGCGGACGAGGCCGTCTCGGCGCTGGATGTGTCGGTTCAGGCACAGGTGCTGGATCTGCTCGATGATGTGCGCAAGCGTTTCGATCTGGCGATGCTATTCATCACCCACGATTTGCGGGTGGCGGCGCAGATCTGCGACCGGATCGTGGTGATGAACAAGGGGCAGGTGGTCGAGACCGGTCCGACCGCGAGCGTTTATGCAAACCCGAGCCATTCCTACACACAGGCCTTGCTCGCCGCGGCGCCGGGCAAACAAGACCTTTCTGGTTAGAACACGTCGTCGGTCGGTCCGTACGTCAGAACGCGTACCCGTAGCGCTGTGCTTGGGCCAAAGTCAGATGACCTTCAACACACTTGCGCAGTAGAATTTGCTGTCACGGCATGACAATTGGCCATACTACTCGAGCCGCTATTCCAGAATTGTCCCTGTCCTTCCCCGCTAAAACTTGGCCACTACATTGGCCGCGAGAGAGGGAATTGGCATGGCGAGGAAGCGACACTCAGACGAAGACGTGCTGAAGCTGCTGCGTGAGATCGAGCTTAAGCCGATGGGGTGGATAGCTCCTGCTCCCCCGGCGTCGCAATGCGCCAAGTGCAGTTGTCTATCACTGCTAGGAAAGG
>NZ_CANLQB010000004.1 GCF_947493125.1 uncultured Roseobacter sp.
ACTTTGTGCATTGCCGGACTGACGACGGAAGAGCGTTCCGGACGCTGAACATCATCGATGAATACAGCCGAGAATGCTGATCATCGGGTCAGGGCTTTTCATGCTTTTGCGAAGTGGTCGACAGGGCGTCACACAAGGTCCCAACCCCGTCGAAGCATCAGCGAAGGCGTCCAGTGCTGGAGCCGGGATATGAGCCGGCCAACCAACTTTGGGATCTTCCTGCCATCTCAGCATCGCGTTGCTGGTCAGCTCAGTGCCGTTGTCTGAGACCACCATACAGGGATAGCCAAACAGCTCGCCAAACTGTGTGCTCTTCTTCGGCGTGATCTCGACGCAGCGGTCCTGACCGTAGTGGTAGAAGAGCGACAGAACCATTGCGTGGAGACAGGCGAGCCGCGCGAGTTAGGGATCGCTCGCCAGTGCATTGCGCAGCGCCACCGTGCGATGGACGGTCAGGTCGCAGACGAGACGGTCGGACAGCGGCTTGGTGCCGTCATCGTCGTCTTCTTCGTCCAGATGAGGGACCTGGCCAGTTCCGTCGACGGCATCGTCATGTGTCACCGGATCGACCGCGGCGCCCTCGGGATCGATGCCGGTGCCCGCGACCGGCTCATCCTCGGCCCTGACATAGCCGCGTTCGGCCCGCAGACCGCCGGAGCTGTCGATGCTGACGAAGGCGCCCGCGATAGAATAGTCCTCGGCCTCGAACCGGATGGGCCGGTTCTGCAGCGCTTCCATCGCCGTTTCGATCTCAGCAAGGCGTTCATCGACCTCCTCGGGCAGTTCATCCGCTTCGGCGTAGTCCTCCTCGAGCTGTTCGTATTCAGCCTTGAGCGCGGTGTTCTTTGGCTACAGTTTACTCAGCAAAAAGGGCGAAAAAGAAACCCTGTCAGTCTCGAGACACTGATCATTGCCGAGTTGCGACGCTGCCTGGCAGAAGAACCCGTCAGTGATAAAACTTTTTTGCTCAACGGATATGGAAAGCCGTTTACGGCAGCCGGCTTTGGCGACCGTTTCAGAAAGTAGTGTGATGCGGCCGGTCTCAATCATTGTTCGGTTCACGGACTGCGGAAAGCAGCCGCTGCTCGGCTTGCTGAGCTGGGCTGAAGTGAGTTTGAGATCATGGCAATCACGGGGCATCACACGTCGAAGGAAGTAACACGCTCCACCAAAGGTGCATCTCAGAAACTGCGCGCTCAAAGTTCTCTAAGGAAGCCGACAGGGCGCCACTCGCCCAGCAAAAGTGTCCCACTTTTATCGACGCACAAGTATGGTGGGACAAATTCGCAGGTCAAGCAGTTAAGAAAGCGAAACTTTTCGGAAAAGTGGCAGCCCGTAGGGGAATCGAACCCCTCTTTCCAGGTTGAAAACCTGGCGTCCTAACCGATAGACGAACGGGCCACTGGATCGTGAGCGGTTGATTAGGCAATCCGCGCGCGGCGCGCAAGTGGAAATTGCGCCCCGACTTAAGAAACTTTGCCGCAGTCAGCCGTGCGCCGGGGCGGCATCTTCCAGCCGGAGTTGCACGCTTTGCCGACCCTGCCAGGTGTTGATGTCGAGCCGCCCGGCGAGGTGGAAATGCGCGCCGCCATGGGCCTCGAGCGCGGGGCCCAAGGGTCCGTCGAAGGCGCCAAAGCAGATGCCTTCGAGCGTGGGGCCACCGGCTGCGGCAAGGCTGATCTTGAGGTGGCTTTCGCCCACCCGTTTGGCAAAGCGAATGGCCATGTCTGCGAAGGCATAGCGGGGGGCGGGGGCACCGGCGCCAAACGGCCCGGCCTGTTCGATCATTTCGGTCAGTTCGACCGTGGCGGCGCCGGGCATCAGCAGACCGTCGAGCTTGAGATCAGCCGCCCCGGCCAGGTGCGCGCCTTGCTTCTCCAGAAGCTCACCGAGCCGGGCCATCGCAGCCTCAAGCTTGTCCTCGGCGACGGTCAGGCCCGCTGCCATCTTGTGACCGCCCCCCTTGAGCAGCAGCCCTTCGCGCGCGAGCCGCTGAATGGGCTGTCCGAGGTCGATGCCGGAGATCGAGCGGCCCGAGCCCTTGCCGATGCCATTCTCGAGGCCGATCACGATGCTGGGCCTGCCAGCGGCGTCCTTGAGGCGGGAGGCGACAATGCCGACGACACCGGGATGCCAGCCGGGCCCGGCGGCCCAGACCAGCGGCGCGTCGAGCCCGCGGTTCTCCGCCTGATCCAGCGCCGCGGCGCGCACGCTGGCTTCGATCTCGCGCCGTTCGGTGTTGAGCTGGTTGAGCCGTTCCGCCAGGGCGGTGGCTTCGTGCGGGTCCTCGCAGGCCAGCAACCGCGCGCCGAGATCGGCGGCACCAATCCGTCCGCCCGCGTTGACGCGGGGGCCCAGCAGAAAGCCGATGTGATAGGCTGTGGGTGCGGTGTCCATTCGGGCCACATCGGCGAGCGCCGCAAGCCCGACGCGCTCGCGCCGCGCCATCACCCGCAAACCTTGGCGAACGAAGGCGCGGTTGACGCCGACGAGCGGCGCGACATCGGCGACCGTCGCGAGGGCCACGAGATCGAGCAGGCTCATGAGGTCCGGCCCGGACTGGCCATCTGCGCGCAGCTGGCGCCCCAACTCGACCAGCAGCAGGAACACGACGCCCGCCGCGCAGAGATGCGCAAGATCGCCGCTTTCATCCTGTCGGTTCGGGTTCACCACCGCGTGGGCAGGGGGCAAGGTCTCGGCGCCGAGGTGATGGTCGAGCACCACCACATCCGCGCCCTTGGCGGCGGCAATGGGATCATGCGACAGCGTACCGCAATCGACGCAGAGGATGAGATCATGCGCCGCCGCCAGATCGGCCATCGCCGCCTCGTTCGGCCCATAGCCCTCGTCGATCCGGTCAGGGATGTAGAGCGTGGCGCTGTGGCCCATCTGGCGCAGCCAGACCATCAGCAGGGCTGCAGAGGCGCCGCCATCCACGTCGTAATCCGCGAAAATCGCGATTTTCTCGCGCGCGCGCAAAGCGGCCATCACGCGGGTGGCGGCGGTCTCCATGTCCTTCAAACTGCGGGGATCGGGCAGAAGGTCGCGCAGCGCGGGTGCGAGAAAGGCCTGTGCTTCGGCGGCGGACACGCCACGCCGCGCCAACACCTGGGCCACCGCATCCGGCAGGTCGCTTTGCTGCGCGAGGGCTTCGGCGGCGCGCGTGGTCTCGACCGGCGGGCCGACCCAGCGACGGCCCGTGAGGCTGCGCTCGACGCCGAGAAAACTCACAGCGCCATCCGGATCATCTCGCGTAGTGCCGCGCGGCGATCACGGCGCCTCGACCGGTGTGCGGTAGTTGATGCGGCGCACCGATCCGGTCTTGGAGCGCATGATCAGCGTCTCGGTGGTCATCCAGCCGGGCTCGCGCTTGACGGCGGGCAGGATGTTGCCGTCGGTCACGCCGGTGGCGGCGAAGATCACGTCTTCGGTGACCATCTCGTCGCGGCTGTAGATCTTGTCGAGATCGCTGATTCCGGCTTTGGCGGCGCGGCCTTTTTCATCGTCATTGCGGAAGAGCAGGCGGCCGTACATCTGCCCGCCCATGCATTTCAGCGCGGCGGCGGCCAGCACACCTTCGGGGGCGCCGCCCGCACCCATGTACATGTCGATGCCGGTGTTGGGCTCGGCGCAATGCATAACCCCGGCCACATCGCCGTCGGTGATCAGCCGGATCGAAGCGCCAGTGGCGCGCACCTCGGCGATCATATCCTCGTGGCGCGGTCGCTCCAGAATGCAGAGCGTGACATCCGACATGGCGCAGCCCTTGGCCTTGGCCAGCGCCTCGACACGCTCGGCGGGGCTCATCTCGAGCGTGACCACATCGCGCGGATAGCCGGGGCCAATGGCGAGCTTGTCCATATAGACGTCCGGCGCGTGCAGCATGGAGCCGCGCGGGCCCATGGCGATGACGGTGAGCGCATTGGGCATGTCCTTGGCGGTGAGCGTCGTGCCTTCGAGCGGATCGAGCGCGATGTCCACGCCGGGGCCGTTGCCGGTGCCAACCTCTTCGCCGATATAGAGCATCGGGGCCTCGTCCCGCTCGCCTTCGCCGATGACGACGACACCCGCGATGTCCAGCATGTTGAGCTGTTCGCGCATGGCGTTCACCGCGGCCTGGTCGGCGGCCTTCTCATCGCCATTGCCGACCAGCCGGGCAGAGGCGAGGGCAGCAGCCTCGGAAACGCGGGCGAGGCCCAGAGAAAGCATACGGTCCTGAAATTGAGCGCGGCCGGCCATGAAACTATTCCTTTATTGGGGGCACAATACGGGGGTAGGTGTAGCGGCAGGGCGCGCAGCGCACAACCGCGCGGCCCGAGGGTTAGACGGCTTCGATGCGCAGGGCGACCGGGTTGCCCGACAGAACGCCGGTGGCCTGCATCGCAGCGAGCGCGCTGGTCACGGCATCGGGTGTGGTCTTGTGGGTCACGATCAGCACTGGGGCGGTGGTGTCCTCGTGCCCGTATTGACGCATCCGGTCGATGGAAACGCCCGCGTCGCCGAGCACCGAGGCGATCTTGGCGAGCGCGCCGGGTTTGTCCTCGAGCGTCATGCGCAGGTAGTAGGGCGCGGGCAGGTCGGCATGGGCACGCGGCACGCTGGTGAGCGTGGTGGCGGGTTTGCCTAAGACGGGACCGCGCAGACCGCGCGCGATGTCGCAGACATCACCCATCACGGCACTGGCGGTCGGGCCTTCACCGGCGCCGGGGCCGCGCAGCACGATCTGGCCCACGGCGTCGCCTTCGAGCACCACCATATTGGTGCCGCCGTCGAGCTGGCCGAGCGGCGAGCTGTCGGGCACCAGGCAGGGCTGCATCCGTTGTTCGAGGCCACGGCCCGTCTTTTGCGCGACGCCCAGCAGCTTGATCTTGTAGCCCATGTCGGCGGCGGCGTGGATGTCATCGATGCTGACCCGGTCGATGCCTTCGAGGGTGATGCCATCGAAATCGATCACTGTGCCGAAGGCGAGGGAGGACAGGATCGCGAGTTTGTGTGCGGCGTCGATGCCGCCCACGTCGAGCTGTGGATCAGCCTCGAGATACCCCAGACCATCGGCCTCGGCGAAGACCTCGGCATAGCTGAGGCCCGCGGATTCCATGCGCGTGAGGATGTAGTTGCACGAGCCGTTCATCACGCCCATGACGCGGGTGATCTCGTTGCCTGCGAGCCCCTCGGCCAGGGATTTGATCACAGGGATGCCGCCCGCGACAGCGGCCTCGTAGCGCAGCGCGCGGCCTGCGGTCTCGGCGGCTTCCGCCAGCGCCTGGCCGTGGATGGCGAGCAGGGCCTTGTTGGCGGTGACCACGTCTTTGCCCGCGGCGAGCGCAGCTTCGACCGCGTCCTTTGCCGGGCCCTCGTGTCCGCCGATCAATTCGACGAAGACGTCGATATCCTCGCGGGTGGCGAGGGCCACTGGATCGTCTTCCCAAACGTAGCGGTCGAGCGGCAGGCCGCGGTCCTTGGATTTGTCGCGCGCGGAGACCGCGGTGATGGTGATCTCGCGCCCGGTCCGTTCGGCCAGCAACGCGGCATGCTGGCGGATGATGCGCAGAACGCCGATGCCGACCGTGCCCAGACCCGCAATCCCAAGACGAAGTGGCGCAGACATACCGGCAATTCCTTTGATCTAGAGAGCTCTTTTGCGCCGTGTAGCGGGTTCGCAGCGCCCGTGCAACGCGCTACTCGACGTCGGTGTCGAGGCGGGTCCGATCATCGCTGCTGAGCACTGATCCGCGCAGCCGGGCCGCGCGTGCCTGCAGCCCGCTGACCCGGGCCTCGAGCGTGGCCTGGGTGTCTTCCCGCTCGCTTTGGGCGTCGGCGGAGGGCGCTGGGATCGTGTCGAGCGGGACGAGATCGGGGTAGTCCGCGTCGCGTGCGACCTCGTCGGTGGCGTCGTCGATCTCGGGAAACTGCACGCAGGCAGCAGCGGTGATCAGAAGAAGGCAAAGGGCGGTGAGGCGCATGCGGCGGGCTCCGGTTGTCACGGGCTTTGTGCCCGAGCGGGGCAGAGCGCGCAAGAAGGCTTTGTTTTGAACGGATGTTCAGATAATCATGCGCCATGGCGCGCACAGCAGGCTCACACTCCGATATCACCGGCCCCAAGGTGCGGGCCGCGGCGCTGAAGCTCTTTGCACAGCAAGGGTTTGCCGCCGTCTCGATGCGCGAGATTGCGCGCGAGGTGGGGGTGCAGGTGGGCGCGCTGTACAACTACACCACGGACAAGCAGAGCCTGCTCTACGATCTGATGCAGAGCCATCTGGAGGCGCTGCTGGATGCGTTCGAGGATGACCCGGCGGCGGATCCGCAGGCGCGGTTGCAGCACTTCGTGCAGTTTCATATCGGATTTCACCACGACCGGCCCGACGCGGTGTTCATCGCCTACATGGAGTTGCGCAACCTCACACCGGAGAACTTCGCCCGCATCGAAGCGCTGCGGCGGCAGTACGAAGACAAACTCGAAGCGATCCTGCAGGCGGGTGTCGCCGGGGGCGTCTTTGCGGTGGCAGATACTAAGATTGCAACGATGGCGGTCATTGCCATGCTGACAGGGGTGAGCACCTGGTTTCGGGCGGGCGGGCGGCTGTCGCTGGACGATGTTCAGGCGCAGTATTGGCAGATGGTCCGCAAGGCAGTGTCGGCTCCGGCCTGATCATCACGATGTGTGATGCATCACATGTCATATATTCGTTTTATGAATTTCGCGTGATCCCTTACATTTGAAGCATCTCAAGATGGCAAGGCCTAAAAAGGAGGCTCAGATGACTTATACAACCTTTGATCGGACCCCGGCACCGGGCCGGACGATGGCGCAGACAGTGTTGATCCTCGCGGTGGGTGTTCTCTTTGGTGTGATGCTCGCGCAGCTGCACCTCGAGGGCAACGTGCAGGAGGCTGTGAGCGCACCGCCGATTGCGGGCGAGAACTGGCACGGCAACGTGCGCCACTCGACGCCCTAGGGCTCAGGGGGCGGACCACCAGTCACTCGGTTTGGTCCGCCCGCCGCGGTTCCGGTCAAGCCAAAGCGCCAGGCGCCGGAGCGGCGACAGCGCGAGACGCAGCCACAGACGCTGTGACCAGCGGCTGAAATCGCGATTGAACGGGCAGACCCGCATGCAGATGGCGCAGTCGGAGGCCAGCTTGGCCCAGAAGCCGAAACATTTCTCTGCATCTGACGTCCATTTTCTCACACCCTTGAGCGCCGAGACATTGTCGCCGCCGACCTCGGGCGGACCGAAGGGCAGGGCTTTGACCGGGCAGGCGTCGGCGCATTTGGTGCAGATGTCGCAAAAGGCGCGTACGCCCCGCGGTTTCGGGGTGTCATGCGCCAGCGGCAGCGAGGTGAAGATTTTGGAAAACCGCAGGCGCGGGCCGAATTCGGGCGTGATGACCATCTGGTTGCGGGCGTATTCGCCCAAGCCCGCTTTCAACGCATAGGGGATCACCAGCGCCGTGTCGTTCATCGACGGCACCGCCTCGTAGCCGAGATTGCGGATGTAGGCGGCCAGCTGCATGACCGTGGCGGCCTCCTGGCTGTAGGCGCGTCCCGTTGCGGCGCCGCCGGTCGCGGCGGGGTAGGTGTCGACGAGCTCCGCGTCCATCTCGTGGCCGAGCACGATGACCGAGGTCAGGTCGTCGGGCAGATCATTCGGCGCGTCGGAGAGGTCACGAACGTCAACGCGGCTGCTGTAGTGCCAGCGCGGGTCGATGGCGGTGATGCCGCAGAGATCGGCTTTGAAAAAGCGTGCGATCTTCTTGATCTCGCGTGACATGTCACGCTTGTCATCGATCTCCATCTGGACTGGAGCGACGGGTGTGTCGGCGCTGATCGCAGCCTGAAACCCTTCGCGGCGACCGTCCTCGGCGAAACGGTCTGTCATGATGTCGGAGATCAGCCAGGAGGCGTTGCGCAGAGCGAAATCACGCTGACTGAAGCCGTCGCCCCGGCGCGGGCTGGCCTCCATGCGGTAGGAGGCGAAGAAAGCGTCTGTTCGTGCCGTGCGCACCGCCGGGTCCCAGAAGGCGCGTGTGAAGATGTCGTTGCGCTGCGCGAAGGGCTCGAAGGTGTCGGTCACCTCAATGCCAGCGGCGCGGTCAAGATCATGCTGCGGGGTGGGCTGGGCCATCCTCTCAGCCTAAGGGCTGACGGCGATGGGTCAATTGCAAAGGTCGCAAACAGGCGCGACCCGATAGGCGGTGGCCCGGCAGGGTCGGACCAAGAGAGATGCGCGGGAGGGCGGTATGAAGGTCGGGTTTATCGGGTTGGGCAATGTGGGCGGCAAGCTGGCAGGCTCGCTCATTCGCAATAAGATCGGCGTGCAGGTCTTTGATCTGAATTCGGAATTGGTCATCGCGAAGGTGGCGCAGGGCGCGATGGATGGGCACGACCCGGCGAAGATGATGCAGGCCTGCGAGGCGGTGATCACCTGTCTGCCATCGCCCGCGGCCTCGGCAGCAGTCGTTGAGGCGATGCTGCCGCATGTGACGGGCGGCAAGATCTGGATGGAGATGTCGACGACCGATGCCGAAGAGGTGCGCCGCCTCGGCGCGCGCGTGGCCGAGCGCGGGGGCGCTGCGGTGGATTGCCCGGTCTCGGGCGGGTGTCACCGGGCCGATACGGGCAATATCTCGATCTATGCGGGCTGTGACCGGGCGACCTTCGAGCGGGTTCTGCCGATCCTGACCTGCATGGGGCGGCGGGTACTGCATGTGGGCGAGATCGGGCAGGCGAGCGTGCTGAAGGTGATGACCAACTACCTCGCCACCGCAAATCTGCTCGCGCTCTGCGAGGCCTTGACGGTCATGAAGGCGGCCGGGATCGACCTGGGGCTGACCTATGAGGCGATCGCCATGTCCTCGGGTACGTCCTTCGTGCATGAGACGGAGAGCCAGCTGATCCTCTCGGGGTCGCGAGACGTGAATTTCACCATGGATCTGGTGCAGAAGGACATCGGGCTCTTCCAGAAGCTCGCGGATCATTATGGCGTGCCGCTGGAGCTGTCGCCGAAGATCATCGAGATGATGACGGACGGGCAGGCGCGCTATGGCGACCGCGCCCAGTCCGACCGCATGATCGAGCGGCTGGAAGAGGCGACGGGCCTCGCGGTGCGCGCGCCTGGCTTCCCGCAGGAGTTGGTGGACGACGAGCCGGAAGAGCGGGGCTATGAGGTGGTGCCGACCCGCTGATTTTCATTGGTCTAAAACTATGCCGAGGTCTGGGGCGGCGCCGCAAATAGCCTCTAGCTCAGCACGCCGTCCGCTGACAACACGGTCTTGCCCCCGAGATAGGGCGCGAGCACCGCTGGGAGGGTCACGGACCCGTCCGCCTGCTGGCCATTCTCGAGCACCGCGATCAGGCAGCGCCCGACCGCAAGTCCGGAGCCGTTCAGCGTGTGCACGAACTGTGGCTTGCCGCCCTCGGAGGGGCGGAAGCGCGCGTTCATGCGCCGGGCCTGGAAGTCGCCGGTGGTCGAGACCGACGAGATTTCGCGATAGGCGTTCTGCCCCGGCAGCCACGCCTCGATGTCATAGGTGCGCCGCGCGCCAAAGCCCATGTCACCCGTACACAGCACGACGGTGCGGAAGGGAATCTCCAGCCGCTCCAGCAGGTCTTCGGCGCAGCGCAACATGCGTTTCTGCTCCGCCTCGCTCTCGTCTGGATGGGTGATCGAGACCATCTCGACCTTCTCGAACTGGTGCTGCCGCAGCATGCCCGCCGTGTCCTTGCCCGCGCTGCCTGCTTCCGAGCGGAAGCAAAGGGTGTGTGCTGTCATGCGGATGGGGAGGGCGGCCTCATCGAGGATATCGTTGGCCACCGAGTAGGTCAGCGGGACTTCTGAGGTTGGCACCAACCAGTAGTCTTCTTTGGTTGGTGCGATTTCATAAGTCTCAGCCACCAGATCTCGTAGTGCTACTCCAGCCTTCATCTTTTCAATGATATCTGGAGTTGCATATCCCAGTGCTTCGTCGCTGAGCTTTTGCCTGGCTGCTTCGGAGGCCGCCATAAAGCTCTCCCCACCGAACTTGGGCAGCTTGTCGGTGCCATACATGGCCTCGTCGCGCACCAGTACCGGTGTCTGCATCTCGGTTAGGCCGTTGTCCTCCACATGGGTGTCGATCATGAACTGGGCGAGCGCGCGGTGGATGCGCGCGACGGCGCCTTTCAGCACGACAAAGCGGCTCCCGGAGATCTTGGCGGCCATCTCGAAATCCATGGACGTAGCAACGCCGCCGATCTCGAAATGCTCTTTGGGGTCGAAGTCGAAGTTGCGCGGATTGCCCCAGCGGTTCACCTCGACGTTGTCGTCTTCATCGACGCCGTCGGGCACGTCGCTGGCGGGCAGGTTGGCGATGCGGGCGAGCTGGTCGGTGAGCTGGGCGTCGAGCGCCTTGGCTTCGGCCTGCATCTCGGCCACCTCGGCCTTCTTTTCGCCCACCAGCCTGCGCAGGCGCTCGAATTCTGCCTCATCACCCGATGCCTTGGCCGCGCCGACCTGTTTGGACGCCTTATTCTGCTCCGCCTGCGCGGTTTCGGCGGCACTGATCTTCGCCCTGCGCGCTTCGTCCAGGGCCAGCAGATCGGCAGAGAGCGGCGCCTCGCCGCGGCGCGCGAGGGCTGCGTCGAACGCCTCGGGGTGTTCACGGATGGCACGGATATCATGCATGGCGGCAGTCCTTGGTCTGAGTCGTCTTGCTCCGTGCTTATGACCGATCTTGCGCCGCTGTGTAACCGCCAGTTGTCATTGGGTCACCTCGGTCTCGGCGCGGGCCAGTGCCTCCTGCCATTGCGCCATCAGCCAGTCATCAACCGGGACCGCAAGAGCTTGGGGCTGCGCGCCGCCGATCCGCCCTGCGACCACAGCCACCAGCGCCCAGTCGGATCCAACGGGGACGAGTACCGGCCCGCCCGAGTTGCCCGAGATCACTTCGCAGCCCAGCCGGAGCACGGACCGCCCAGGCTCCGTGAGGCTGGCGCAGTCGCTACGGCCATTGAGGACATGCGGTCGTTTGCGATGGTAGCCCAACACCGTGAGAAGCCCGATGCGCAGCACGGGTTGATCTGTCAGGCGAATGGGGGCGATTGCGCGCGGCTCAATCGGTGTTTCGAGACGCAGCACGGCCACATCATAGCGGAAGCGGTCGTTGCCGGTCGCAGTCAGATAGCCAGGGTGCACCACCGCTTCAACGGACCGGCGATGGGCGACGAAGCTGCCGCGGTCCCAGCCCGCGACGAAGTGTTTCTGATCGCCTGCGCAATGCGCCGCCGTAAGCACCAGATCGGGCGCGATCAGCGTGCCGGTACAGGACGTCTTCGACCGGTAGCCTGCCTCGTTGACCACCCCCACCGCTGCCCAGCCCTGTCGCTCCTCCAACCCAAGTGCAGGCAGGGGCTCGGCCCGCAGCGCCGCGGCGCCGGTGGTCAACAGGATGATCGTTAGGCACAAGGCGGCGCGAAAGGCGGGCATGGGCTCTCCTTGAGTGGTCCATTGCAGCGAATGTGGGCGCTTTGTCGGCTGCGGCCAAGACCTTCCGTCACGGGGCTCGAAAATCCTGCGTGCGGCGGGCAGGAAACCTGCGTCACCTCCCTTGCAAAGCGTCTTTTCAGCCCATAGGTTCCGCCAAACTTTGCGTCCCGCGTTTTGGTGCGGTCGCGATCTACCCGGAAGGACCATTTTCATGGAAGCGTTCGCGCAATTTGTACCTCTCATCCTGATCTTTGCGATCATGTACTTTCTTCTCATCCGTCCGCAGCAGAAGAAGGTGAAGGAGCATCAGGCGATGGTCAATGCGCTGCGCCGCGGCGATCAGGTGATCACCCAAGGCGGCGTGATCGGCAAGGTGTCGAAAGTGAAAGACGGCGAGAACGAGCTGGAGGTGGAGATCGCCGACGGTGTGAAAATTCGCGTGGTTCAATCGACGATTGCCAGCGTCGTGTCCAAGACCGAGCCGGCGAAGTAAAAACGCCTCGTACCTTTCTGAAAAGGCGTAGAAATGCTGCAAATCGACCTTTGGAAACGGATCCTGATTGCGCTGACTTGTGCGGTGGGTCTGTGGTTGGCGATGCCCAATGCCTTCTACACCAATGTCGAGCGGCACAATGATGCGGTGCAGGCGATTGAGCTCGGTGCCAATACGCCTGAAAACCAGGCTGATCGCAGCCTCTGGCCGGGGTGGATGCCATCCGGTCTGGTAAACCTCGGGTTGGATTTGCGCGGCGGTGCGCACCTGTTGGCCGAGGTGCAGGTCGAGGATGTGTATGCGGCGCGGATGCAGGCGGCCTGGCCGGAAATCCGCGATGCTCTGCGGCCCGAACGGGCGACGGTCGGGACGATCCGTCTGCAGCCCTCCGCCGATGACGAGGTGCGCGTGCGCATCAGCGAGCCGGATGGCATGGCGCGGGCGCTCGAAATCGTGCGCGGGCTGGCGCGCCCGGTGCAGACGATCACCGGCGTCGGCGCCACCGACATTGATGTGCGATCGTCGGGCGACATCATTATCGTGTCGCTCTCGGAGGCGGAAAAGCTGGCCACAGACGAGCGCACGGTGCAGCAAAGCCTGGAGATCATTCGCCGCCGGATCGACGAGGTCGGCACGCGTGAACCGACGATCCAGCGGCAGGGAGCCGACCGGATCCTTATTCAGGTACCGGGGATCGGGTCTGCCAGCGAATTGAAAGAGATCATCGGCACAACCGCGCAGCTGACCTTCAACCCGGTTGTGACCCGCGGCATAGACCCCGATGCAGCACCCGGCATCGGCAACAAAATTGTGCCGTCGCTGGATGAACCAGGGGTGCTCTACACCATCGAAGCGGCGCCCGTGGTGACCGGTGAAGAGCTAGTGGACGCGCAGCCGGCCTTCGACCAGAACGGGCGCCCGGCGGTGAACTTCCGGTTCAATACCTCCGGGGCGCGCAAATTCGGCGATTATACGGCGGAAAACATCGGCTCTCCTTTCGCCATCGTGCTTGATGATGAGGTGGTCAGCGCGCCGACCATTCAGAGCCATATTCCAGGGGGCTCCGGCATTATTACCGGGCGGTTCACAATCGAGGAATCGACCAATCTCGCGGTGCTCCTGCGGGCTGGTGCCCTGCCGGCGGGGCTGGAGTTTCTTGAAGAGCGCACCATCGGGCCGGAACTCGGACAGGACAGCATTGATGCAGGCAAAGTCGCGACGATTGTGGCCTTCGCCGCGGTGCTGGTCTTCATGTTCCTGAGCTACGGGCTTTTCGGCCTCTTTGCCAATGTCGCGCTGATCATCAACATTGGGCTGATTTTTGGCCTCCTGAGCCTCATCGGCGCCACGCTGACCTTGCCGGGGATCGCCGGGATCGTGTTGACCGTGGGGATGGCCGTGGATGCCAACGTGCTGATTTTCGAGCGGATCCGCGAGGAGTTGAAAACGTCCAAAGGCCCCGCGCGGGCCATCGAGCTGGGGTATGAGAAGGCGCTGAGCGCGATTCTCGACGCCAATATCACCACCTTCATCACCGCCACGATTCTGTTTGCCATGGGCTCGGGCCCCGTGCGCGGCTTTGCGATCACGCTGGGTCTCGGTATCCTGACCTCGGTCTTCACCGCGATCTTCGTCACCCGCCTATTGGTGGTGATATGGTTCGAACGTCGCCGCCCCAAAACAATCGAGATTTGATATGCGTCTGAGACTGGTCAAGCAGGGTACGAATTTCGACTTCTTCAAGCGCTGGAAGCTCTGGCTGGGCATTTCCGGGCTGATGATGGTGGTGGCCTTCGCCTCCTTCATGATCCAGGGTCTGAACTTCGGCATTGATTTCCGGGGCGGCACCACGATCCGGACCGAAAGCCCGCTGCCGGTGGAGATCGGCGTCTATCGCGATGCGATTGCCGTGCTGGAACTGGGCGACGTGTCGATTACCGAGGTGTTCGACCCGACCTTTGATGCGGACCAAAACGTCGCCATGATCCGCATTCAGGCTCAGGAGGGTCAGGAATCGGTCACACCGGAGGTCATCGCTGCTGTCGAAGGCGCGCTGCAGACGGTGCGGCCGGATATCAAGTTCGTCTCCGTGGAGTCGGTGGGCCCGAAAGTGTCGGGTGAGTTGATCCAGACGGCGGCAATTGCGGTGGTTTTTGCCATTGGCGCGGTGCTCATCTACATCTGGTTGAGGTTCGAGTGGCAATTCGCGCTGGGGGCCGTGCTGGCGCTGGTGCATGACGTGATCCTGACCATCGGCGTCTTTTCCGAGCTGCAGATCCGTTTTGACCTTGCGATCATCGCGGCGCTGCTGACGATTGTGGGCTATTCGCTGAACGATACCGTAGTGGTCTTCGACCGCGTGCGGGAGAACTTGCGCAAGTACAAGAAACGCCCGCTGGCCGAGGTGCTGAACATCTCGATCAACGAAACCCTCAGCCGAACCTTCATGACCTCTGTCACCACGCTGCTTGCGCTCATCGCGCTCTTCGTGCTGGGTGGCGACGTGATCCGCGGATTCGTCTTCGCGATGATCTGGGGCGTGATCGTCGGGACCTATTCCTCCATCTTCGTGGCCTCTGCGGCATTGCTTTACCTTGGGGTCAAGCGCGACTGGTCGAAGCCTGACGCCAATTCGGGGAACCAATACGCCAACATAGATGCTTGAGTTCGCGGCCACGCCGGGCCTGATCTGGGTGTTGGCGGCGACCTTTGCAGCGGGGCTGGTCTACGGATTTTCCGGCTTCGGAGCGGCACTTGTCTATATGCCTGTCGCGACGGCCGTGATCGCACCGCCGTTGGCCATCGGCGCCTTCGCCGTCTCCGCGCTGGCCTCGCTCGTGACGCTGGTACCGCGTGCGTGGAAACAGGCGGACAGGCCTAATACCCTGCTAATGGTTGGCGCTGCCATCCTTGGCGCGCCGCTGGGGATCTGGGTGTTGCGCACAGCTGACACGGTCCTGATCCGCTGGGTTCTCTCGGCGATCATCACGGTCACCCTTTTGCTTTTGATGGCGGGTTGGCGATACCGCGCAGAGCCCACCAAGCCCGTGCGCGCCGGCATTGGCGCTGCCGCGGGTGTGATGATGGGTTCGGTGGGGCTGAACGGTCCACTGGTGATCCTTTTTCAACTCGGCGGGCGGGACAACATCACGCGCAGCCGCGCCAATACGCTGATTTTTCTCACACTCTCCTCACTGTCTCTGGTGCCGCTCATGGCGCTTCAGGGGGTGATTGGCTGGCAGGCGGTCTGGCTGGGGTTGGTGATGCTGCTGCCCTATGCTGCCGGAACGTTGGTGGGACGGACGTTGTTTGACCCCGACCGGGAGACACTTTACCGTCGTGTGGCTTACGCCGTCGTGGCGGGGGCCGTTCTGATCGGCCTGCCGATATGGAACCACTAGGGAGCCCGATTCATGCGTCTCAACGAGATCACCTTCACCGATGCCAAGCCAGTGGAGGGCTATGGCCCCGGGTTTTTTCGCGTCGGGGGGGAGGTGGTTCACGGGCCGCTGATCATCGGGCCTGCGGGCGTGCAGAGCTGGCAGGGTTACGACGACGCGGACGCGCTGCTGACGCTGAAAGATCAGGTGGATGTGCTTTTTGTCGGCACCGGCTCGAACATTGCGCATCTTCCGTCCGATCTGCGTGTCGCACTGGAGGACGCAGGGCTCGGCGTGGAGGTTATGGCCTCACCCGCCGCGTGCCGCACCTATAATGTTCTGCTCAGCGAAGGCCGGCGCATTGCCCTGGCGCTGATCCCGGTCTGATCGGGCTTTTGGTTGTGGCGGCAATCGGTTAACGCTGGAGCCATGATATTGACGATCCGTGATCTATGCGTGGCGCGCGGAGGCCTGCCGGTGTTGGACGGGCTGAGTTTTGGCCTCGCACCGGGGCAGGCGTTGATCCTGCGCGGGCCAAACGGGTCGGGTAAGACGACACTCTTGCGCACGCTGGCCGGGCTGCAACCGCCCCTGTCGGGAGAGATCATCGCCGGAGAAGACCAGATCGCCTATGCCGCGCATTCCGACGGGCTGAAGGCGATGCTGACCGTGGCAGAAAACCTGACCTTCTGGGCGGATGTCTTTGGCCAGCGCGATATCGAGACCGCCATAGCTGCGTTTTCACTGGAGCCGTTGCGCGACCGGCTTGCAGGCACCCTCTCGGCCGGGCAAAAGCGGCGGTTGGGGTTGGCGCGCATGCTGGTCACCGGGCGCCCGATCTGGATGCTGGATGAGCCGACCGTCTCGCTGGACGTCGATGCGGTGGCGCTCTTTGCCGGGGCCATACGTGCCCATCTGGGGGCAGGGGGCGCTGCGCTGATCGCGACCCACATCGACCTCGGGCTCGACGCAGAAGTCTTCGATGTTGCGCCCTTCCGGGCGGCTCATGATGCGCGCGTGGGTGCCAGCGACGAGGCCTTCCTGTGAAAGCTCTCCTGCGCCGCGATCTGCTTCTAGCGATGCGCGCCGGGGGCGGGTTTGGCCTGGGCCTGGCCTTCTTTTTGATCGTGACGGTTCTGGTGCCCTTCGGTGTCGGCCCGCAGTCAGAGCTGTTGTCGCGCATAGCACCCGGCATCCTCTGGATCGGGGCTTTGCTGGCGTGCCTGCTCTCGCTTGACCGCCTGCTCGCACTGGATTGGGAGGATGGCACGCTTGATCTGCTGGCCACCTCGCCGCTGCCGCTGGAAGCCGCGCTCAGCATCAAGGCGCTGGCGCATTGGATCACGACCGGTTTGCCGCTGGTCCTCGCGGCGCCTGTCTTCGGCGTGCTTCTGAGCCTGCCGGATGCCGGTTATGTCTGGCTGGTGATTTCCCTCGCGCTCGGCACCCCGGCGCTGTCGGTGATCGGCACATTCGGCGCCGCACTGACCGTCGGCGTGAAGCGCGGCGGGCTCCTGATGTCGCTGCTGGTGCTGCCTCTCTATGTGCCCACTCTGATCTTTGGGGCCGAAGTTGCGCGGCGCGGCGCGGAGGGGATGCAGACCACGACGCCGCTGCTGATGCTGGCGGGCATCACGGCGGGTGTGATCGCCATTATGCCCTTCGCCTCCGCTGCGGCCCTGCGGGTGAACTTGCGGTGAGCGGGACCATTTGCCCATTGAGCGGAGCCGCCCGACAGCTTACATCTGGGCCATGTCGATGACAGATGAAACCTCGATCCCCAAGCGCCCCTCGGGCTTTTGGAGTTACGCCAACCCGGTGAAATTCCTGGGCTTCAGCGAACGCGTTCTGCCGGCCCTCTGGTGGCTGTCGGGTATCTGCCTCGGTGTTGGGCTGATCTGGGGGTTTTTCTTTACGCCGGATGATTTCCGGCAGGGCTCGACCGTCAAGATCATCTATTTGCATGTGCCCTCGGCGCTGATGGCGATCAACGCGTGGTTCATGATGCTGGTGGCCTCGCTGATCTGGATCGTGCGCCGCCATCATGTCAGTGCGCTGGCAGCCAAGGCCGCGGCGCCTGTGGGCGTAGTCATGACGCTGATCGCACTTTTCACCGGCGCCGTCTGGGGTCAGCCGATGTGGGGCACCTGGTGGGCCTGGGACCCGCGACTGACCTCGTTTCTGATTCTGTTTCTATTTTACCTCGGCTATATGGCGCTCTGGGCGGCAATCGACGACCCGGATACCGCCGCCGATCTGACCTCGGTGCTGTGCCTCGTGGGCTCGGTCTTTGCGGTGCTCAGCCGTTACGCGGTTAACTTCTGGAACCAGGGGCTGCATCAGGGCGCGTCGCTCAGCCTCGACAAGGAAGAGAATGTGGCCGATGTATTCTACTTTCCGCTGCTGGTCTGCATCGCGGGGTTTGTGCTTATCTTTCTGGCGCTCGTGCTCTACCGCACGGGCACCGAGATCCGCCTGCGCCGCACGCGCGCGCTGCAAGCCCGGGAGGCGCGGGTGTGATGCCCGATCTGGGAAAATACGCCGATGCGGTGCTGTCGGCCTATGGCGTGTCGCTTCTGTTGCTGGCGTTGCTGATCGTCTGGACGCTGCGGCAAGGCCGCCGCGCGCGCCGAGCGCTGCAGGAGGTCGAGAAGAGGAGCAAGCGCGATGCCTAAGGTCTCGCCTCTGATGATCGCACCACCGCTGATCTTTGCGGGGTTCGTGGCGCTTGCAGGCATCGGCATGTTCCGCGACAACCCCAACGATCTGCCGTCGACGATGATTGGCCAGCCCGCGCCGGCGATCACAAGCGAGGCACTGGGGGATTACCCGCCCGTGACGGCTGAAGCGTTGGCCACAGGGCAGGTTACGCTGGTGAATTTCTGGGCCAGTTGGTGCCCGCCCTGCCATGCGGAGCATCCGAAACTGCTGGAGATGGCGAGCGAGGGGATGCCGATCATCGGTGTGAACTTCAAGGACCAGGCACGCAATGCGTCGAGCTATCTCGATGACGACGGCAACCCGTTCCGTGCGGTCGCGTTCGATCCGCAGGGGCGCACGGCGATCGACTGGGGTGTGACCGCACCACCCGAGACCTTCATCCTCGATGCGGAGGGCACGGTGCTCTTTCGCTTCGCCGGGCCGCTCATCGGCAGCGATTACGAGCAGCGGTTCCTGCCCGAGTTGGAAAAGGCGCTGGCAGAGTAAGGCGGTATCGCCCGAGCGCCTGAGATCAACGCATTTCTCTCAGACGGGCGCGGATGTACTTGGCCGCGGACCGAAAGTGGCTTGGACCGGCGGCTTCGGCCCAGCGACCCGGGGTCCAGTGGTTGTTTGCGCTTTTCATTGGACCGCCGTAGAGGTCGGCATCGGTCTTGGCCGCGATGAACGAGCTTAACCGGTCAAACGCGGCCTCCAACGCGGACACAGCGCCCGCCCAGTCGAGATCTGTCTGCCGGGCCCGGAGATCGGCATTGTAGCGTTTCAGATCGGTCCACTTGTAGCCCTTTGCCGGGAAATGGACCTCCTTGCCCGCCTGACCGTCCGCGTACCACCCCAGAAACAGCTCGATCCAATGCGCCCTGTGCGCGATGACATCCTTGATTGAGGTGTCGCCATCATCTTTGATCAGGGTCTGTGATTCGGACAGCGGTTCGATCAGCTTGATCAGTTTATCGTAGTCCTTTTGCGTGATCCGGATCAGCTCTTCGCGGGTTGTTGCGGCCATGGCATATGCTCCTTTTGCATCGGAGGCTATGGGGTCGGGCCGGTGTCCGCATTGATCCGGCGCAAACAGGGCGGCGGGACGAAAAAGCCCCGGACGAGGGTCCGGGGCTTTGATGTCTATCTGCTAATTTGACGGGTCAGGCCGCCTCTTGCGCCAGGTTGCGCAGGACGTAGTGCAGCACGCCGCCATGTTCGATGTATTCAATCTCGATGGCTGTATCGATCCGGCATTTCAGGGTGATGTCCTTCACGGTCCCATCCGCCATGGTGATGGTGCAGGGCACCTCCTGCAGCGGCTTGATCGTGTCGAGCCCGTGGATCGAAACGGTTTCCTCGCCGGTCAGGCCCAGAGACTTGCGGGTATCGCCGCCTGTGAACTCGAAGGGGATCACGCCCATGCCAACAAGGTTGGAACGGTGAATGCGCTCGAAGCTTTCCGCGATCACGGCTTTCACGCCCAGAAGCGCGGTGCCCTTGGCCGCCCAGTCCCGTGAGGACCCGGCGCCGTACTGCTCGCCACCAAAGACGACGAGCGGCGTACCATTGGCCTGATGCGCCATCGCTGCATCAAAGATCGAGGTCTGCTCGCCGTCCGGGCCCTTGGTGTAGCCGCCTTCGACTCCATCCAGCATCTCGTTCTTGATGCGGATGTTGGCGAACGTGCCGCGCATCATAACCTCGTGGTTGCCGCGGCGCGAGCCGTAGGAGTTGAACTCGCGGACGGGCACCTGGCGTTCCACCAGATACTGACCGGCGGGCGTGGTGTCTTTGAAAGAGCCCGCGGGCGAGATGTGGTCGGTGGTAATCATATCGCCCAGCACCGCCAGCACCTTGGCGCCTTCGATGTTGGTGATCACGCCGGGCTCCTTGCCCATCCCCTGAAAGTAGGGCGGGTTCTGAACATAAGTCGACGCAGCGGGCCAATCGTATGTCTTGCTGTCGGTGGTCTCCACGCCCTGCCACTTCTCGTCGCCTTTGAAGACGTCGGCGTATTTGGTCAGGAAGGCCTCGCGCGTCACAGTGGCCTCGACCAGTTCAGCGATCTCCTGGCTGGAGGGCCAGATGTCTTTCAGGAAGACTTCGTTGCCATCGGTGTCCTGCCCCAGCGGTTCCGTGGTCAGGTCAATGTCGAGCGTGCCAGCCAACGCATAGGCCACGACGAGCGGCGGTGAGGCGAGGTAGTTGGCGCGTACGTCGGGGCTGATCCGGCCTTCGAAGTTGCGGTTGCCGGAGAGGACGGAGGTGGCGACCAGATCGCCCTCGGCGATGGCGTCCGACAGCTCCTTCTGGATCGGGCCGGAGTTGCCGATGCAGGTGGTGCAGCCGTAGCCGACGAGGTTGAAGCCGATCTTGTCGAGGTCGTCCTGGAGCCCTGCGGCCTCGAGATAGGCTGAGACAACCTGCGATCCGGGTGCCAATGAGGTCTTCACCCAGGGTTTGCGGTTGAGGCCCAGTGCCGCGGCTTTGCGGGCCACAAGTCCCGCACCGATCATCACATAGGGGTTCGAGGTGTTGGTGCAGGACGTGATCGACGCGATCACAACCTTGCCGCTTTCCATCGTGTAATCTTCACCTGCAACCGCCACTTCCTTGCCCATGGGGCGTTTGAAGGTTTCTTCCATTTCTTTCGTGAAGGCGGCTTTGGCCTGGTCGAGCGCCACGTAATCCTGCGGGCGCTTGGGCCCCGAGATCGCCGGAACAATCGTGTTCATATCCAGGTGCAGCGTATCGGTGTAGATGGGTGCGTAGCCCGCGTCGCGCCAGAGCCCGTTCTCCTTGGCGTAGGCCTCCACGAGCGCAATGCGGTCCTCCTCCCGGCCGGTGTTGCGCAGGTAGCGCAGGGTTTCACCGTCAATGGGGAAGAAGCCACAGGTGGCACCATATTCTGGTGCCATGTTCGCAATGGTCGCGCGGTCGGCCAATGGCAGACGGTCGAGGCCTTCGCCGTAGAACTCCACAAATTTGCCGACCACGCCCTTGGCGCGCAGCATCTCAACAACCTTCAGCACGAGATCGGTGCCGGTGGTGCCTTCCATCATGGTGCCGGTGAGCTCAAAGCCAACCACCTCGGGGATCAGCATGGAGATCGGCTGGCCCAGCATTGCTGCCTCGGCCTCGATCCCACCAACGCCCCAGCCCAAGACGGCCGCGCCATTCACCATGGTGGTGTGGCTGTCGGTGCCCACCAGCGTATCGGGGTAGGCGACCTCTTTGCCGTCCTGATCCGTGTCGGTCCAGACGGTCTGCGCGAGATACTCCAGGTTCACCTGGTGGCAAATGCCGGTGCCGGGGGGCACCACGCGGAAGTTGTTGAACGCTTTCTGGCCCCACTTGAGGAAGGTGTAGCGCTCCATGTTGCGCTCATACTCCCGGTCGACGTTCATCTGGAACGCACGCGGGTTGCCGAATTCGTCGATCATAACCGAGTGGTCGATGACCAGATCCACCGGATTCAGCGGGTTGATCTTCTCTGGATCGCCTCCCAGCTCCACAATGCCGTCGCGCATCGCCGCGAGGTCGACGACCGCCGGCACGCCCGTGAAGTCCTGCATCAGCACACGCGCCGGGCGGTAGGCGATCTCGCGCGGGTTCTTGCCGCCCTGTGCGCCCCATTCGGCGAAGGCCTTGATATCGTCCGTGGTCACGGTCTTGCCGTCCTCGAACCGCAGCATGTTCTCCAGCACGACTTTCAACACGGCGGGCAGTTTGGCGAAGTTGCCAAGACCGGCCTCCGTGGCGGCGGGGATGGAGTAGTAATCGACAGACTGGCTGCCAACGCTCAGTGTCTTGCGGGTCTTGGAGGTGTCGTGACCAACGGTAATGGGCATAGCAGAGGTCCTCTGGCTTGAGCTGGATCATCTTTGGATTGCGCGTTGAATGCCCTATGGAACAGGCTTGTTCAACTCAAATCAATGGTGTTGGTCAAAAATTGTATACCATTGTGTACCGTTTCAAGGGGTTTTGCCTCGCAATCTCTCAAGAAACCTTGATTGGTCATTACAGAGGGTAAACTTTAGGGTGCATGAAAGGGCCGGGTGGCCGGAGAAGGAATCACATGAAACGTTTGCTGCAGGCCGTTGCCGCACTTTGGTTGGTGGCTCCGCCACTCCTTGCGCAGGAGAACCCGGTGGTGTTGGAACTCTTCACATCGCAGGGGTGCTCGTCCTGTCCGCCGGCGGATGAGCTGATGCATGCGCTTGCGGAGCGTGACGATGTGATCGCCCTGGCGCTTCATGTGGATTACTGGGACTACATCGGCTGGAAAGACGAGTTTGCCGACCCGCGCAATGCGCAGCGACAGCGCGCCTATGCCACAACTGCAGGTCGACGGTCGATCTACACGCCGGAGATGATCGTAAACGGCCTGACCGACATCGTCGGCGCCCGGCCGATGGAGGTCTCGAAAGCCATTGCGCAGCACAAGGAGGTCGCGCCTGCGGTGGCGCTGACGTTGTCGCGCGACGGTGACGCGGTCGAAATCGGCGCCACCACCCTGAAGCAGCTGGACGGGCCGATGATTGTTCAGATGCTGCGCTATGTTCCCGAACGCGAGGCCAGGATCACGCGTGGGGAGAATGCGGGCCGCACGATCACATACGCGAATGTCACGCAGGACTGGAAGGTTTTGCGAGAGTGGGATGGGAAGTCGCCGCTGAAGCTCACCGCAGAGGCACCTGGAGAGAATCCGGTGGTTGTCTTGGTCCAGGCTGCAAAAATGGGCCCGATCCTTGCAGCTGGTGAGCTCAAATAGGGCGTTCTGCCGAGGTGGTGTTGGACATTGCGCACCAAACATTCTCGCGAGAGTCGTGAGCGGGTCCGACACGGTAGGTCCGGTTTTTTTGCAGAAGACGTGTCCGCTGATGATTTGACGCACAGACCGACGGGCAGCCACCAATGACCGCCAACTTGTCGAATGTTGGCCTCGGAGCGGATCAATCCTCGTCGCTGTCTTGTACCACCAGCAGGAGATCGCCTGCGGCTTCCATCTCGCGGATTTTGGCAACGATTTCAGCAGTGGCCTCTTCGAATTCGGCGGGTTTGACCTTGTCGCGCTCGCCCATTTCCTCGCGGAGTTGATCGGCCATCCGACCCGACATGTTTTCCAGGATGAAGTCCGCGCTGTCCTTCATGCCTGCCGCTTCGGAGCCAGCCAGGGCCGTGATGAGCAGATCCTGCTCCAACTCGCGGATGACCCGCGGGATATCGCGCGCGGCAATGCGTTTCGGGATGTTGGCAAAAGTGAAAATCGCCTTGCGGACAAGATCGGCAAAGCCCGCGTCTGTCTCGTCGAGCCCTTCGAGCACATCATCCCGTGTGACCGATGCCGTCGAGTTGAGGATGGCGCCCACCCGCTCTACGGGGCCATCATCAAAGGCCTTCAGCGGCTCGGCGTCCAGTTGTGCCGCCAGCGAGAGGCCAATGCGATCAACGGCATCCGGTGTCACGGCACTGGTTTGAGAGACCGCGTAGGTAATGCGCCGCGCTTTCGGACCAGGCAGCTTGCCCAGCAGTTCGGCTGCTCGTGGCACGTCGATCTTCGACAGGAGTACGGCCGCCACTTCGATGCTTTCATTCTCCAGCACCGGCAGCAGGCGGTCGGCGCTCATGTCGCGCAGCCGCGCCCACGGGTCGCCATACTGGCGCACGCCGGCTTCCTTGCGCAGGCGCGCTGCGGTCTGCTTGGATATGCGCCCATCCAGCGAATCCAGCGCGCCTGCAATCCCACCAGGGAAAGACAGCCCGATGCTTTCAAGTTCATCTGCAAACTCTGCCACCACGGTCGACAATGTGGTCCGATCTACCAGTCGCATGGCGCCCATCTGTTTGGTCAGCTGCGCCTGCAGGTCCTCCGGCAAATCCTCAAGCGGAATGTCCGCACCTTCGTTCAACAACAGCCGGACCACAATGGCGGCCTTCGCCTTCCGGCTGAGGTTGGACGGGGCCTGAGGTTGTGCATCCGTCCCCGGCAAGGCCGGGAACGGGGCCATCGGAACCATGTCTGTCATCTATACTCACCTGTCTTTGATCTTGTTTTGTTCTGCCAGACAATGGTTAAAGATTGGTGAGAACAAACCAAAAACAGACGAGGTCAGTAGTTGTAGGTGGTACCCGTCGCGATGGCGTTTTGCAGCGAGGCTTCGGACCAGGTCCCGGCGCCACCGTGGGCGCGGATGGCCCGCAATTGCTCGACCGCGCCAACCATGTCACCGGCAGCCACGAAGCCCTGTCCCATGTAGGATCGCGCGAGAATGTTGTTTGGATTTTCTGCGATGGCCTGTTCGTAAAACAGGTTGGCCAGCCGAGGATTGCCAAGCTTGCGATGGGTAAAGCCCATGTAGGTGAGGCGGCCCATGTGCCCGTCGGGCAGGGCTTGGGCCAGCGCCTGGGCATCTTCGTAGCGGCCCGCGTAAGCCAACTGGCGTACGGTCAGGTAGATTTCTTCGGTCTTGAGGCTGCTCTCCTGCGCGTTCACGCAGCTTTTGGTCTTCTTGTCATAGATTTTTGCCCCTTCGCAGCTCACCGCAGGTTTGGGGGGCGGCTCGTCATTGCCGCCATCGGCGACAACCACAGTTGGAATAAACAGGGCAATACCTAAAAAAATACGCATGGGGTCTCCTTGCTATACACTTGGTCTAATAGGTGGATAACAAGGCAGCCCGCCCTTTTATGCGATCACGAAGCCGTGACCGCATATTTTTTTCAAGTGGTGGTGGCGACGCAGGATTTCGTGGCGCTGTCATAGACAGTGCCTTGCGCGCAGGACATGGTCACTTCCTGTTTGCCATAGTTGCATCCCGCCGCGAAGGCGATTGCGGGGGCGAGGGTCAGGGCCACCGCGGCGGCCAAAGTCTTGATCGTCATTGCGGGTCTCCTTTGCTGATGCATTTCAAAGTAGCAGTGGCTGACCAAGGGTCAACAGAAATGCCGGGCTGGGGTGCGAGACCGCGCCTCAATGCCTAGTCTTTGAACACCCGCGCGAAGATCGTATCCACGTGTTTTGTGTGATAGCCAAGGTCGAATTTCTCTTCGATCTCGGCTGGGCTCAGCGCGGCGGTGACATCCGGATCCGCCAGCAATTCCTCTTTGAAATCCGTGCGATGCTCCCAGACCTTGAGTGCGTTGCGCTGCACGAAAGTATAAGCATCCTCGCGACTGACACCGGCCTGGGTGAGCGCCAGAAGCACCCGCTGGCTCATCACCAGACCGGGGAATTTGTTCATGTTCTCCAGCATGTTGTCGGGGAAGATCAGCATTTTGTCGACGACACTGGTCAGCCGCGCGAGGGCGAAATCGAGCGTGATGGTGGCATCCGGTCCGATCATGCGTTCAACGGAGGAATGCGAGATGTCGCGTTCATGCCAGAGGGTCACGTTCTCCATTGCCGGGATCACCGCGGAGCGGACCATGCGTGCGAGGCCAGTGAGGTTCTCGGTCAGCACTGGATTCTTCTTATGCGGCATGGCGGAAGAGCCTTTTTGGCCCGTGGAGAAAAACTCCGCGCCCTCCAGCACTTCGGTGCGCTGCATGTGGCGGATCTCGGTCGCGATGTTCTCGACGGAGCTTGCGACGACGCCGAGCGCTGCGAAGAACGCGGCGTGCCGGTCGCGCGGGATCACCTGGGTGGAGATGGGCTCCGGCTCCAGTCCCATCTGTTTGCACACATGGTCTTCGACCGCCGGTTCGATGTTCGCGAAGGTCCCGACGGCCCCGGAAATCGCGCCGGTGGCGATCTCGTAGCGCGCTTTTTCCAGCCGGTTCAGGTTGCGGTCCATCTCTGCATAGAAGCGTGCGAAGGTCAGGCCCATTGTCGTCGGTTCGGCGTGGATGCCGTGACTGCGCCCGATGCGCATCGTATCCTTGTGCTCATAGGCGCGGCGCTTCAGTGCGGCGAGCAGGGCCTTCATGTCACCGATCAGGATGTCGGCGGCGCGGGTCAGTTGCACGTTGAAGCAGGTATCCAGCACATCCGAGGAGGTCATGCCCTGGTGCACAAAGCGCGCTTCTTCGCTGCCCACATGCTCGGCGAGATGCGTCAGGAAGGCGATCACATCGTGTTTTGTCACGGCCTCGATTTCGTCGATCCGGGCCACGTCGAATTGCACATCCTTGGCCTTCCAGACGGCCTCGGCATTCTCGCGCGGGATCACCCCAAGATCGGCCATCGCGTCGCAGGCATGGGCCTCGATCTCGTACCAGATACGGAATTTCGTCTCCGGGGACCAGATGGCGACCATGTCGGGGCGGGAGTAGCGGGGGATCATCGGCGTACCTTTTCGCATTTGTATCGACCTTGCTGGGCTCATAGACTGAGCGGGTGAGAGCCACAAGGCGGGCGCCTGGGGAAATCTGCGGCACGATGGGCAGGGTGAGCGGTCGGATGAGAGATAATGCGGATCAGTCTGTGCGGTGTCTGCAGGACTTTGAAGGGCGCTGGCAACTCACCCGGCAGATCCGGCACGCCGAAGGAGTGCGGGCCGCGTTTTCGGGGGACGCGGTCTGGTGCCCGGATGCCGATGGCCTGATCTATCGTGAAACGGGTGTCTTGCAGATGCCCGGCAGCCCGCCGATTCAGGCGGAACGCCGGTACCTCTGGCGAGAGGGTTTGCACGTCTATTTCGAAGACGGCCGGTTCTTCCACCAGGTGCCGGCGCGGGGCGGACAGGCGGAGCATTGGTGCGACCCGGACACTTATGTCGTGCACTATGATTTTTCGGACTGGCCCGCGTTTTCAACGAGTTGGCAGGTGTCTGGTCCACGCAAGAGCTATGAGATGCGCAGCCGGTACACCCGCTGTTAGCGCAACAGGGCTTGAACCGGGCGCGGCACTGCGGCATTGAGGACGCAAGACATTCTCAACAGGAGACACACCCATGCAGCTGACCGCCTCTCACACTGTCCTGGCAGATCATTTCGGCCCGACGGATGGCACGGCGCGCCGGATCAAGCAGGCGGGCCTCGTGGTGCTGGGCATCGCATTTCTGACCGTCGCCGCGAACATCAAGGTGCCGGTGCCGGGCTCGCCGGTTCTGATGAACCTCGGCACCTTCGCGGTGCTGACCATCGGGGCCGCATATGGGGCGCGGCTCGGGCTCACGACCATTCTGGGGTACATGATTGTCGGGGCCTTCGGCTTTGATGTGTTCCAGAGCTCGACCGCGGAGCTCAATGGTCTGGACTACATGATGGGCGGGACCGGCGGCTATCTGGTCGGCTACGTGATGGCGACCGTGCTGCTGGGCGCGCTGGCGCAGCGCGGCTGGGACCGGTCGATGGTCTGGATGGCGGTGGCCATGTTGCTGGGCAACATCCTGCTCTATGTGCCGGGTCTGCTGTGGCTCGGTCAGCTTTACGGCTGGGACAAGCCGATCCTTGAGTGGGGGCTGACGCCGTTTCTCCTGGGCGATGCGGTGAAGCTCGCGCTGGCGGCGCTGATCCTGCCCGCGATCTGGAAGCTGGTGGGCAGCGCCCGCAGCTAACGGTCTGATACGGAAGCGAAAAGGCGAGGCGCGACCCGGTGGGCCGCGCCTCATTCTTTTTATGGGTGCCGGTTGCCAGGTGAGCCCCAGAACCCGACGTTAGGGCAGCGGGCAGCGGGCAGCGGGCAGCGGGTCAGGCCGAGGCCGGGACGGGATCGTCCACGAGTTCCGTGATCACTTTGGAGCTGCGCTCCAGCGTGCGGTGGACCGGGCATTTGTCGGCGATCTCCAGAAGGCGCGCGCGCTGTTCGGGATCGAGGTTACCGGTCAGGGTGATGCGCCGTTTCCAGGTGTCGATCTTCTCGCCGACGGCGGTTTCCGCGTCCTGCGCGTGGACCTTGTTGTGGCTGACATCGACGGAGACATGCGCCAGTGGCCAGCCCTTGCGGCGGGCGTACATGCGCAGGGTCATAGAGGTGCAGGCGCCGAGACCCGCCGACAAAAAACCGTATGGACTCAAACCCTTATTGGTGCCGCCGTAGGCCAGCGGCTCATCGGCGAGCAGGTGGTGGCCATCGGAGGAGGTGATGTCGGTGAGGTAGCCTTCGGGGTCCGCTTCGGAGACGCGCAGCACGCCTTCGGGGGCGCCGGGCGGGGGCGCTGGCGGCGCGAGCGCGATGTAGCGGCGTGCCCAGGTGGCGATGACGTCAGCGGCATATTCCGCATCCTCGCTGCGGGTGATCAGGTGATCGGCGCTGTCGAGGGTCACGAAGCTCTTGGGATGTTTGGCGGTGAGGAAAATCTCGCCGGCGTTGTCGATGGAGACGGTCTCATCCCGGGGCGCGTGCAACACCAGAAGCGCGGCATTCAGCGCGCTGATCGACGGCGCCAGCGCGCCTTCGGCAAGATCCTCGACAAAGCCCTTGCCGATGCGGAAAGGCCGCCCGCCCAAGCTCACCTCAGCCGCCCCATGCGCCATGATCTCGGGCAGGGCCTCGGCGAAGTTATGTGTCACATGTTCCGGATCAAAGGGGGCGCCAAGCGTGGCTACGGCCTTGATATTGTTCAGTTTCGATGTGGCTTTCAGGACAGCCGCACCACCAAGAGAATGGCCGATCATCAGGCTCGGGGCCATGCCGCGCTCCGTCAGATAGCCATTGGCGGCGATGAGATCGTCGACGTTCGAGGTGAAGGAGGTATTGGCGAACTCGCCCTTGGAATGACCGAGCCCGGTAAAGTCGAAACGCAGCACGGCGATGCCGATGGATGACAGCCGGGCCGCGATTCGACGGGCCGCGGGAATGTCCTTGCCGCAGGTGAAGCAATGCGCAAAGAGCGCGGTGGCCAGATGCGGGCCGTCGGGCAGATCGAGCCGCGCGGCGAGCTCCGAGCCATCGTGGCCGGGGAAGGTGATCCGTTCTGTGGGCATGGCAGCGCTCCTTTGTGACCCCCAGAGTGGGGCGGCGGCGCGGACCATGCAAGAGGTGTGACAGAAGGATCACGGGGAGGTGACGGCGGGGGACCCGGATGACGGCAAACACCGACGTTCGGCGGCGGGCCCCGGTAAGATGTACTCTGGCCCGGAAAACAAGGGGTTTGGCCTGTCTGTTTTGCGTCGGTATTACGTCGGTATCACGTCGGTGCGCAGCGCGCGGGGCGGAAACCCGCTGGTAAGGGTTTGGGCCGCCTGGTTGTGCCTTTCCACCCCCCGTCCCAGCGCCTAGTCAGGCTGCTCACGAGCAATCAAAAATCAGGAGACTTGAGGCAATGACCCTTCGGACATGGGTGACGGTTGGTGCGCTGTGGGCCGGTGTGGCCGCGGCGGAGCCGGCGGATATTTCGCGTTTTGTGAGCGATGCGGGCGCCGACCCCGCAACCAGCGTCGTGCTGGTGCAGCGCCTGTCGGACGGGCATCAATGGAGCAGCAACCCGGCCCGCGCCGAGACGCGGTTCGTGCCCGCCTCCACGTCGAAAATCCCGCATACGCTCATCGCATTGGAGACCGGCCTTGCGACGCCGGAGACGGTCTTTGCCTGGGACGGCGAGGAGCGGTTTCTGGAGTCCTGGAACCAGGACCAGACCCTGACGCGGGCGTTCCAGCGCTCGGCTGTTTGGGTCTATCAGGAGATCGCCCGGAGCACGGGCGGCGAGACCATGGCACGCTGGCTGACGCGGTTCGGTTATGGCAATGCGGATGTGGGCGGCGCGCAGGATCTTGAGACCTATTGGCTGCGCGGCCCGCTGGCGATCAGCGCGCAGGAGCAGGTGGTGTTCCTTGCCCGGTTGGCGCAGGGCGAGCTACCGCTGTCACCGCAGACCTACACGGATGCGCGCCGGATCATGATGGCGGAGCAGCAGGGCGAGCGGGTGCTTCATGCCAAGACGGGCTATGCGCTGCGCGGGGCGCAGGTCGATCTGGGCTGGTACGTGGGCTGGGTCGACGCCGGGGCCGAGACCTATGTCTTTGCGATGAACATGGATCTGCCGGGCTTTGACGCAGCCCCCGAGCGGCAACGTGTGACCCGCCATGTTCTGGACCGGCTGGAGATCTTCCCGAAGCCCGCGCAGGAGCAATAGCGGCAGACCGTCCGGATGGGCCCCGGCGGGCAGCGGCCTGCAGACGCGGGGCGCTGCCTCACACATGCTGCCCGCCGTTGATTTCGATTTCCGTGCCATTCACGTAAGACGACGCATCCGAGCAGAGAAAGTAGATGACGTCGGCGACTTCATCGACGCTTCCCAACCGCCGCAGGGGCAGGGTTTCGACAATCTTCTCCGTCCCGGGGGAGAGAATGGAGGTTTCGATCTCGCCCGGGGCAATTGCGTTGACGCGCACACCCAGCGGGCCGAAGTCATGGGCCATTTCCCGCGTCAGCGCCGCAAGTGCGGCTTTCGATGTGGCATAGGCGGCACCGGCGAAGGGGTGCACGCGGGCCCCCGCGATGGAGGTCACGTTCACGACCGACCCCTTCGCCTGCATCAGCTCCTCCTTGAGACCCCGCGACAGCACGATGGGGGCGAAGAAATTGACGTGGAACACCTTGCCCCAGTCCAGAAGGTCTGTGTCGAGCGTGTTCAGGCGGGCGCCCTGCGCCCCTTTCGGCGAAATGCCCGCGTTGTTGACCAAGCCGTGCAGCGGCCCGTCCAACCGCTCGCGGATCACCTCCACCGCATTGATGATGTCCGCGGGATCGGACAGGTCGATCTGAATGTGGTTCTCGGCGCCACCGGGCCAGGGGCAGCTGGGATCGAAGGCCTGGCGCGAGCAGGTCAGGACGCGCCAGCCTTCGCGCGAGAACTTCTTGACGGCTGCGTGGCCGATGCCGCGGCTTGCTCCTGTCAGAAGAAGGGTTCTCGTCACGGCGACCTCGGGACTCTAACGGGCGGGGTGACTTTCAATATAGGCCGTGATCGCAGACCGGCAAAAGGGCACCGGCGCTCCTGGCCGGGCGAGGGGGGCCGGCGCCGGGGGCTCAGAGCCCCTGCAAGGCGGCGTCGAAGGGGTAGCGGGTGAGGTTCTCGTAGCCGTCTTCGGTGATCAGCACCTGATCTTCGAGCTTGATCGAGAAGTCGCCGCCCACTTCGCCGACCAGCACCTCGACGCAGAGGGTCATGCCCGGTTCCAGCGGATAGTCATAGGCGCCCGGCACGGCCTTGTCGGGGTAGGCGACCATCGGCCATTCGTCACAGAGGCCCACGCCGTGGATCAGGCAGCCGTACTTCTGCTGCTGGTATTTGTCGTCCAGCACATGGGTGTTGGCGGTCAGCTCCGGGATCGTCACCCCGGGTTTCAGCATCTCCATATTGGTCTGGATATGCTCGATGCTGTGCTGCATGGCGTAGATCATATCGGGGCGCGGTTTCTGATCGCCGATCCACCAGCTGCGCGAGATGTCGGTGCAGATGCCGTAGGCGCCGACGAGGTCGGTGTCGAAGGAGATGATCTCGTTCAGCTGACAGACGCGGGCGCCGCATTCCTGGAACCAGGGGTTGGTGCGGGGGCCGGAGGCGAGCAGACGGGTTTCGATCCATTCGCCGCCGCGCTTGATGTTTTCGGCGTGCAGCACGGCCCAGATGTCATCCTCGCAGGTGGTGCCGTCGCCGACGTTGGCGCGGGCGAAGTCTTCCATCGCGTACATGGCGGCTTCGCAGGCGTGCACGGCGCAGCGCATGGCGCGGATTTCATCGGGGCCCTTCACGGCGCGGGACTTCTCGGTCACCTCCTCACCGTCCATGATTTCCAGGCCATGGGCCTCAAGGCTGCGCAGCCCGTGCACCATGATCTTGTCGACAGCGAGGCGGCTGTGGCCGGGCGCGTGTTCGTCCAGCAGGTCGCGCACCTCGGCGGCGAAAACATCCGCCTGGGTATGGGTGCGGTCGCCGGTGGCGAAGTAGAACATCGACGCGCCCGAACGCTGTTCGCGAACCAGCGGGTTGAATTTCGACAGGAAGGGGGAGTTCTTGTAGTCCCACATCACCATGTAGCCGTCGGCGCAGAGCAGCACCGCGCGGAACGGGTTGTGGGTGTTCCAGAGCTGCATGTTGGTGCTGTCGGTGGCGTAGCGGATGTTGAGCGGGTCGAACATCAGCAGGCCGCCATAGCCACGGTCGACGATGTGCCGGGTGAGCCGCGCGTGGCGGTAGGCGCGCATGGCGGGCAGGTCGGGCAGTGTCAGGCCCGCGGCCTCCCATTCGGCAAAGGCGCGCTGGGTCGGGCCTATTTCGATGCGATCCTGATCGTTGGGCGTGCCGTCGCCCAGAAGCGCGCCGCGGGTCGGGTCGATCTTGCGGGTGTCGCTGAAGTGCTGATTCATCCTGGGGTCCTGTCGCTGCCGTAGAATCAGCTTGCGCGCGATTCGCCGCGCGCGGATGCTTGTCTGCGACATGGGCGCGCGTCGTTTTTTGCGGACGGAGCCGGGACTGGGCGCTAAGGCTTTGCCATGGTTGAGATTTTGCAAAAGGCGATTCCCGACGAGATGCTGGAGCCGCGGAGGTTGCCCGGGGTGCAGCCGCTGGGGGAGCCCTGGCTACGGGTGGATGACGCCTATGCGGCGCAGATGGCGCATCGCCGTGGACTGATCGCGGACCGGCGGGCGGAAGTGTATTGGCTCGATGGGGCGGCCGAGATGGCTGCTGCGGAGGTGTTGGTGGAGGCGCTGGCGCTGTTGCCCGGGCTGGGGTTTGCGGTGGAGGGACGGCGGTGTGTCTGCCCCGACGGTGTCGAGGTTGATCTGGAGGCGGAAGCGCCGCTGGTGGTGCTGGGGAAGCTGGTGCAGGAGGACATCTGCATCATGGAACAGCGCGGGGCGGAGCATGTGCTGGTGGCCGCCTGCCTGTGTTTTCCGGCCCGCTGGTTGCTGAGCGAGAAGGCGGGGCGCCCGCTCTTGCATATCCATGGCGCCGTGGATCACTACGACGAGGATATGGCGCGACGGGTCCAGCGGCTCTTTGACGGGGTGCAGGTGGGGCGCCCGCTCTGGCGGTTCAACGGCTTGCCCGAAACGGAGCCTGAGCTCTTCCAGCCGCGCTCGGTTCTGGCGCCGCCCCGGACCCGGCCGGAGGGCGCAGCGCCCTATTGGCGGGCGGAGCGGCAGTGCATCGTGCGGATGCCGGAGAGCGGGGCGGTGGTGTTTTCGATCCACACCTATGTTGTGCGGGGGGCGGCCGGGTAAGAACGGCGCGGCACCGCTGCAGCCGGACAGGCGGGCGGTGCCGGGGACCCGCGGGAGAGCCGCGCCCGCCTGTCAAACCGGCGGGGGGCTTTCGGTGAACCGGTGCGGGTGTGGCTCGGGGTTGACGGGGGATGCGCCACCGGTCCGAGCCCCCCGGTGCGCCCGGGCGACCGCTGCCCGGCGGTGCGCCGGGCATGGCCGAGGTCTGGCGCAGGGGGCTGCCCGGGCGATCAGTCCCGCGCCCAATGACCGTGCAGAACCATCTGCGGCACCCCATCTGAGGTCTTCTGCGGGCTGCGGCCTTGGGCGTCCAGCGTGCAGCTGATCTGGCGGCGCAGACAGGAGAACTGCGTTGAGCGCGCCACATCGACGGGCGTGTCGAGCCGCAGGGTCAGCCGCCAATGGCGCGCGCCGCGGCGCTCCGCGCCATGTACCTGACCGCGGAACGGGTGCCCGAGATAGCGGCCCGAGACCCGCTGGCCCACTTGCCAGGCGGGCTTTGGCGCGTCGCCTGCGAGGGCGCAGAGCGTGTTCCAGTCGCGCGCGCCCCACTGGTGGGCGATGGCCTCGAGGGCGGCGCTGTGCGACAGGGTCTGGCCGGTCTCGGCCAGTCTGGCCCGCAAGCGCCGGGCCTGGGCCTTCAGCGCGTCGCGGGAGGGAAGTGCGATATCCATCATCATCTCCATCAGGTCGCGGGGCGGTCGGGGTGTTCGCATTGCCAGGCCGATGTGCGAACCCATGGGATCAAAGATCAGGACAGACGCCCGTGGCTTCACCAGATGCGAACGGCAGGTGCACGGAACCTCTCGGTGCATCTATGCCGTGCGCCGCGCTCTGGCAAGGGGGTTTTGGAGGGCGGGCGTCAGCTCATCAGTGCGAGGTCCTCTTCGCCCACGTCCTGCCGGGTGGCGAGGCTGCCGGGCGCCTTGCCCGCGAAGGTCTGTGCAAGATCCGCATAGAGCGCGCTGCTGTCGAACCACCAGCGATGCGAGCGGGCCTTGCCGCGTTTGCCGGGGGGCACGTCGCGCAGGTATTGCGGGGTGGCGTTCACGTCGATGTGGGTGGTCTCGGTGATCGTGGGCAGGCCGTCGCGGCCCACGCGTTTGCGGAATCCGTCGGTGAAGGCCGAGATCGGCAGCACCCGGTCGCCCTCGCTGTAGTAATTGGTGAAGCGGCGGGCGCGGTGGGACAGCAGCAGCGCGCCCCAGGCGCCCTTGCCGAGCCAGTTGCGTGCGACGTCGCCGGACAGGAAGGCGATTTCATTTGCCCGCCAGGCGCTGGCCCCGGGCCCGGCGGTGTCATCGAAGTTGGAAAAGCCGCGCAGGATCACATAGGCGCCCATGGAGTGGGCGATGAGGTTGATCTTGGGGCGCGGCGACAGCGCCAGAAGCGGCAGGATGCCATCGCGGACCAGGAACTGCGCGGTGTCTTTCACGCGGTTGCGGTCCTGGTCGTAGGAGAAGACCTTGCCATCGCTGGGCCAGTCATAGCCGATCACCGCGCCCTTGTAGCCTTGGGCGCGCAGGCCTGTCTTGATCTTGTCGAGGCGGCGGAGCATGTCGATCTGGTCGGTGTTGAAGCCGTGCACGTAGACGGTGATTTCGTTTGCGCTGGCCTCCTGTTTCACCTGGCGCAGCCAGTCGGACTGGCTGATGGCGCCGCCGCTCCAGCGGCCCTTGCTGTCGGGGCCCTTGGTGATCTGGACAAAACGCGTGAGGGCGGCGGGGTTGTTGGTGAATTTCTGCTTGGCGGCATTATACGTACGGCGGGTGAAAAACAGGGTCATGAAATGTCTCCGGTAAAAATGCGTCGATGAAATGCCATCGATCATGCACCAGAATTGTCAAAACGCAAAATGCCGAATGATCGGTCTGTGATCCGGCGGTGCGCGGCCCGTCCGGCGGGGGCCGGACGGGCCGCGCGTGCTCTTCTATTCGACGCCCGCGGGGCGCGGGCGCGCGCCTGTGGCGGGCGGGGCGTGTTCGGGAGAGGTTTTTGGGGCTAAGACGTATGGAAAAAGGCGCGGAGAGTGTCCGCGCCTTTTCGCATTTGTTCGACCGGGCGGACTCCGCACGTTTTCTTCGAAAACACGCTCTGTCCGCTGACGTCGGGTTGACCGTTTGTCAACCCAACTGACCCGGCTCAGTTGCTAGAGGCCCTTGGCCTCTAGCAACTGTAATACATCCCGAATTCGACCGGGTGCGGGGTGTGCTCGTAGGTTTCGATCTCTTCCATCTTGAGCTCGATGTAGCCTTCGATCTGGTCCTTGGTGAAGACGTCACCGGCGAGCAGGAAGTCCATGTCGGCCTCGAGCTCGGTGATCGCTTCGCGCAAGCTGCCGCAGACCGTCGGGATGCCTTCCAACTCTTCGGCGGGCAGATCATAGAGGTTCTTGTCCATCGCCTCGCCCGGATCGATCTTGTTGGTGATGCCGTCGAGACCGGCCATCAGGAGGGCGGCGAAGCACAGGTAAGGGTTGGCCGCCGGATCGGGGAAGCGCGCTTCGACGCGCTTGGCCTTCGGGCTTTCGGTCCACGGGATCCGGACACAGCCCGAGCGGTTGCGGGCGGAGTAGGCGCGCAGCACCGGGGCCTCGAAGCCCGGGATCAGGCGCTTGTAGGAGTTGGTGGACGGGTTGGTGAAGGCGTTGAGCGCCTTGGCGTGCTTGAGAATGCCGCCGATGAACCACAGCGCTTCATCCGAGAGATCGGCGTATTTGTCGCCTGCAAAGAGCGGTTTGCCGTCTTTCCAGATTGACATGTTGCAGTGCATGCCGGTGCCGTTGTCGCCGTAGATCGGCTTGGGCATGAAGGTGGCGGATTTGCCATAGGCGTGGGCCACGTTGTGGATCACGTATTTGTATTTCTGCAGCTCATCCGCCTGTTTGGTGAGGCTGTCGAAGATCAGGCCCAGCTCGTGCTGGCAGGAGGCCACCTCGTGGTGATGCTTGTCGACCTTCATGCCGATGCGCTTCATGGTGGAGAGCATCTCGGAGCGCAGATCCATGGATTCGTCCACCGGGTTCACGGGGAAGTAGCCGCCCTTGACGCCGGGGCGGTGGCCCATGTTGCCCATCTCGTAGTCGGTGTCGGTGTTCCAGGAGCCGTCGATCGCGTCGACCTCGTAGGAGACCTTGTTGATGGAGTTGGAGTATTTGACGTTGTCGAAGAGGAAGAACTCCGCTTCGGGGCCGAAATAGGCCACATCGCCGATGCCGGAGGACTTGAGGTAGGCCTCGGCCTTCTGTGCAGTCGAGCGCGGGTCGCGCTCGTAGGCTTCGCCGGTGTCGGGCTCGACGATGGAGCAGTGCAGGCAGACGGTCTTTTCCGCGTAGAAGGGATCGACATAGGCGCTGTCCACATCGGGCATCAGCTTCATGTCGGAGGCCTCGATGGATTTCCAACCGGCGATGGAGGAGCCATCGAACATGAAGCCTTCCTCGAGGAAATCCTCGTCGACCTGGTCGGACATCACCGTGACGTGCTGCAGCTTGCCGCGCGGGTCGGTGAAGCGGATGTCGACGTAGGCCACGTCCTCATCCTTGATCATCTTAAGCAGTTCAGAGCTCATTCTTGTATATCCCTCTTGGTTGGAATGATGTGTCTGTCGCGCGCGTCAGAGCGCGTCGGAGCCGGTCTCGCCGGTGCGAATGCGGATCGACTGCTCCACCGGTGTCACGAAGATCTTGCCGTCGCCGATCTTCTCGGTCTTGGCGGCGGTCACGATGGCGTCGATGGCGGCGTCGACCATGTCGTCATCGAGCACGATCTCGATTTTCACCTTGGGCAGGAAATCGACCACATATTCAGCCCCGCGATAGAGTTCCGTATGACCCTTCTGCCGCCCGAAGCCCTTGACTTCGATCACGGAGAGCCCCTGAACGCCGACTTCCTGCAAGGATTCTTTGACTTCGTCGAGCTTGAACGGTTTGATCACCGCTTCGATTTTCTTCATGGGGGCCTCCCGCGCCTTGGTTCAAAAGGGTTCAGATCATTTCGCACTGGAGCGGTCCATGGATTGGCGTAAACTGCCTTTGGTCCGCTGCAGATTTGGCAATCATGCGCCCAATCTGCAGGCAAAACGCACAAAAAGTAATCACAAATGAATCGAGAGGCGCAAAAATGGTCGAAATTCTGACCGCCGCAGAGATGCGTGGGCTGGAAAATAAGGCTATGGAGTCGGGGGCTGTGACCGGGCTGGAGCTGATGGAGCGGGCCGGGCAGGGGGTGGTCGCGGCGCTGTTCGAGCAGTGGCCGGACTTGGCCCGCGGGGCGCATCGCGCGGTGGTGCTTTGCGGCCCCGGAAACAACGGCGGCGACGGGTTTGTCGTGGCGCGACAGCTGGCAGGCCGGGGCTGGGATGTGCAGACCTGTCTGCTGGGCGATGGGGCGCGGCTGCCGCGGGATGCGCGGGCCAACCATGATCTCTGGGCGAAGACGGAGGCGGTGGCGCCTGTCGCACCGGGCTGTGTGACAGGTGAGGTGGATCTGTTGGTCGATGCGCTCTTCGGCACCGGGCTGACGCGCCCGGTCGCGGTCGGGCTCGAGGCGCTCATTGCGCCGGGAAGCCGCGTTGCGCATCGGGTTGCGGTGGATATCCCCAGCGGGGTCTGTGCCGACAGCGGGCGGGTGCTGGGGGAGGCGCTGCCCGCCGATCTGACGGTCAGCTTTCAGACCGCGAAATGCGGGCATCATCTGGCCGAAGGGCCCGTGCTCTGCGGGGCGCTGCGCGTGGTGGACATCGGGTTGGCGGACGGGGTGGCGCGGCTTGATCCGCGCCCGGCGCGCCTGACCTGCGCGGAGGCGGCGCCGTTGCGCAAGCGGCGCGGGCACAAGTTTTCCTACGGGCATGCGCTGGTGCTCACGGGGGGCGCGGGCCGCACCGGCGCGGCGCGGCTGGCAGCGCGGGGCGCGTTGCGCGTGGGCGCCGGGCTGGTTACGCTGGGCGCGCCGCCCAACGCGCAGATGGAGGTGGCGCTGCAGATCACGGCGCTGATGCTGCGGCGCGTGCCTGCGGCGGAGGCGCTTGCTGAACTGCTGGAGGACGCCCGGATCACGGCGCTCTGTCTGGGGCCGGGGCTGGGGCTCGATGCGCGGGCGGCGGGGCTGGTGCGGACGGCGCTGGCTGCGCACCGGCCGACGGTTCTTGATGCCGATGCCTGTACGCTGATCGGGCGGGACCGGGCGCTCTTCGCGGCGCTGCACGAGGGCTGTGTGCTCACGCCCCATGGCGGCGAGTTTGCGCGGCTCTTTCCCGATCTGGCGGCGGAGCTGGAGGCGCCGCCAGAGCGGGGACCGGCCTATTCGAAGCTGGATGCGACCCGGGCTGCGGCGCGGCGCGCGGGCTGCGTCGTGCTGTTCAAGGGGGCGGATACGGCGATCGCGGGGCCGGACGGGGTGGCCTGGGTGAACCCGCCGGAGGAGGCCACCGCCTGGCTGGCCACGGCGGGGTCGGGCGATGTGCTGGCGGGGATCATCACCGGTCTGCTGGCGCGGGGTCTGCCGCCCGGGGAGGCGGCCTCGGTGGGGGCCCGTTTGCACGCAGAGGCCGCGCGGCAGTTTGGCCCGGGGCTGATCGCCGAGGATCTGCCGGAGATCCTGCCGGCGGTGTTTCGATCCTTTGGGGTCTAGGGCATCGGCGTGACGGTCTGCGCCGGTGGTCAGGGAGTGCCCAGGCCGGCAAGGCTCCAGATGTGCGGCGCGCGCAGATCGGTCCGCTAGGTGGCCTGGAGGCCCGCTGTGCTGGCGACGGCGTCGGCGGTGCCCAGGGTCAGACCATCTGCAAATAGGATCTGCGGCGCATCGCAGAAAATCCGGTAGAGCGTGACCAGCTGCTGGCCCACATCCCGCACGAACTCGCCATCGACCAGCGCGTGCGCCGGGACCAGGGCCGTGCGCCGGCCCCGGAGCACCGGGGCGCGCCAGTCGTGCAGGAAGACCATCTGGTCCGCGCTCAGCAGCGCGTCGCGATCCGACCGGCTGTGCCCCAGCGATCCGGCGATCACGTAGACCGCGGGCACCAGCGCGCTGAGCATGTCGATGCGGGTCACCGGCACTGCGCCGTTGCGGGTCAGGATCCGGTCGCCCACGCACAGCGTCTCAACCGCCTGCGCGCCCTTGAGGGTCAGAAGCTGGGCGCCGGAGATCAGGCCTGCAAACCCTGCGGTCTGCGCCTGGTCGCAGGATCCTGCGGTGTCTGTCGCAATGGGCCGCCTCACCGTTCGCGGTGTCATGGATCCGTCTCCTTGCTGTCGTCTCTTTCGAGTGAACACATATTTTCATAACGACTTCTTAAAATGTCGGATCATTTTGCGCTCGCGCTGCGGCTGCGGGTTTGCTAAGCAGCGCCCGGACCGGGCGATGATCCGGCCCCCCGTGCGGGTGTGGCGGAATTGGTAGACGCACCAGATTTAGGTTCTGGCGCCGCAAGGCGTGGGGGTTCAAGTCCCTTCACCCGCACCACAGTCGCTTCTGGCAGAAGCGACGACGCTCGGCACAGCGTCATCATGCGGCAGTCGTTTCGGAGAAGCGATGAGAGCATCTGGTTTGGGTTTTGTCTTCTTATCCGCACCACTTCCGGACTGGCAGAGACGTGCTTGATATCGGTGGCCAGGCATGGCCGCCGGACGGCGCGCGGTTTGATTTTCGTAACTGTTTGTTAAGACCTTTCCGCCTAGCAGGCTGCAGTTTGATGAACCGTGTGAGGTGATTGGTATGTGTGGATCCCGTTTGACGGCCTGTGCCGCGTTTTTTTGGGCGGCGCTGGCGAGCGGACCTCCGACGCTAGGGGGATCACCCGCAGAGGCATCGGAGATCACCGCGGAAAGCAATGCCAACGCGCATATGAACCTCGCCGGACGGCAGCGGATGCTGACGCAGCAGTTGGCGCGCAACGCTTGTTTCGTGATGGCGGGGGTGGAGCCGGAGCGCTTTGCCGCCAAGACCGAGGAGAATGTGCAGCAGTTCAACGGTGTTCTGGTCGGTTTGCGCGCGGGGGATGTGACGCTTGGGATGCTGCCCGAGGAGGACCCGGGCATTCTCGCGGCGCTGGAGGAGGTCGAGGAGTTGTGGGCGACGCTGGGCCCGGCTGCGCGGCAGATTTCGGCGGGGGACTATCATTCCATTCCCATGGCGCAGCTGATTACGCTGAATACCGCGACGCTCAAGCGGATGCATGAGACCGTTCTGGCCATGACCGAGACCTATCAGAGCGCGGACATACCCGCCGCGATGCTGAAGACGGTTGGCGTGGCGGGGCGCCAGCGGATGCTGACCCAGAAGGTGTCCAAGGAGGTGTGTTTCAGCATCATCGGTCTGGACGGGCTGGGTGCGCCGGAGCTGGTCGATGCGACGGTGGCCGAGTTCGATACGGCCATGGCTGCGCTGCTGACGGGTTCGGAGGCCGAGGGCATCCTGCCGCCCCCGACGCTGGCGGTGACGCGGCAGCTGGAGACGGCGCAGGGCAGCTGGCAGGCCTTAAAGGATCTGCTGCAGCAGATCCGGGCGCAGCCGGATGTGGACCACGACACGCGGGTCAGGCTGGCCTACATGAGTGATGACGTGCTCCGGCAGATGAACGAGGCCGTGAACCTTTACGTGCAGTCGCGTCCTTAAGCGCTCGTGGATCGGCACACGACCCTTTAACTCCCCGGGGGCTAGCGTTGCGCCCGAATGACTGTGAGGAGCGGCATGCGAGGTCTGACCTGCGGCATACGGTGTGGACTGGCAGGGCTTTTGGCACTGCTGGGGTCTGCGGTGCTGGCCGATGTGCAGGCGCGCCAGTCCGATGCGCTCGCACGGATCAAGGCCGCGACGGAGCAGCGGACGCTCCTGCAGACCATGGCCAAGTCGACCTGTTATCTGATGGCGGGGGTGGCGCCTCAGCTTCAGGCCGAGCAGGCCTTCATCGCCTCCATGATGTTCGACGACAACACCGCAGCCTTGCGGGACGGTCAGGTGGAGGGCCTCACCGAAGAGGACATCGACGCGCAGATCCTGTCGGAGCTGGATCGGATTGATCAGGTCTGGCGCACGCTTGCACCAGCCACCCGGCAGGTGATGTCGGGCGACTTTCACGCGGTGCCCGTGCAGCAGTTGATCACGTTGACCCCGGTGGCGGCGGCCCATCTGGACGCGCTGGTTGTGCGGGTGGCCGAGGTCTATCACGCGCGCATGGTGACCCGGGGGGAATTGATCAGCACCATCACCCATGCCACCGGTCAGAGCATGCTGATGCGCAAGGCCATCAAGGAATTCTGCTATGTCGGGATCGACCTGATGCGGGATGAGATGCGCGGCGGGCTTGGCCAGTCCATCGAAGCCTTCGAGCGGATCCTCGACGCGATGGAAACGGGTGACTTCGATCTGGAAATCGTCGATCCCCCGGGTCTTGCCGCTCTCGGCCAGATGATGGAGATACGGAACGTCTGGACGGACCTGCGCCCGCTGCTGGAGCGCGGTTTGCAGGAGGCGCCCATCGGTCCGGAGATGCTGGCGGAGGTGGCGAAGATGGGCGACGAGATGGTCGCGCTGACCGATGGTATGGTGCTGCTCTATCTGCAATAGGACAGGGCGCCGCCCAAGCTGCGGAGCTTTTTCCCGGCCCGCCCGCCGACCTGTTCTATTGGCCCTTGCGCCCATGCGTGCACACCAATAGAAGGGCGCAAATTTCATGCCCGCGCCTGCCCGGCGCGCCACAGTTCTATGGAGCACACATGCAGGTCACCGAGACGCTGAATGAAGGTCTGAAACGCAGCTATGCCATCACGGTCACGGCGGCGGAGCTGGACGAGAAGGTCAACGAGAAGCTGGCCGAAGCGCAGCCCGACGTGGAGATGAAGGGCTTTCGCAAGGGCAAGGTGCCGATGGCCCTGCTGAAAAAGCAGTTTGGCCAGCGCGTGATGGGCGAAGCGATGCAGGAGAGCATCGACGGCGCGATGTCTTCGCATTTCGAGGAGACCGGCGACCGCCCGGCGCTGCAGCCCGAGGTGAAGATGACAAATGAGGACTGGAAAGAGGGCGACGATGTCGAGGTCTCCATGTCCTATGAGGCGCTGCCCGAAATCCCCGAGGTCGACTACGCCAAGATCAAGCTGGAGAAGCTGGTGGTGAAGGCCGAGGACGCGGCCATCGACGAAGCGCTGGCGAACCTCGCCGAGACCGCACAGGACTTCAAGGCGCGCAAGAAGGGGTCCAAGGCCAAGGACGGCGACCAGGTGGTGATGGACTTCGTCGGCAAGGTCGACGGCGAGGCCTTCGAGGGCGGCTCGGCAGAGGATTATCCGCTGGTGCTCGGTTCCAACTCTTTCATTCCGGGCTTCGAAGAGCAGCTGGTGGGCGTGAAGGCGGGCGAAGAGAAAGCCGTGACGGTCACCTTCCCGGAGGAGTATCAGGCCGAGAACCTGAAGGGCAAGGAAGCGACCTTCGACTGCACCATCAAGGAAGTGAAGCAGCCTGTCGCCGCCGAGATCAATGACGAACTGGCCAAGAAGTTCGGCGCCGATGATCTGGAGGCGCTGAAAGGGCAAATCTCGGAGCGTCTCGAGGCGGAATATGCCGGTGCCGCGCGGGCGGTGATGAAGCGCGGGCTGCTCGATGCGCTCGACGGGTTGGTGGATTTCGACCTGCCGCCCTCGCTCGTCGAAGCGGAGGCCAAGCAGATCGCGCATCAGCTCTGGCATGAGGACAACCCGGATGTGGAAGGCCACGACCACCCGGAGATCGAAGCGACCGAGGAGCACACCAAGCTGGCCACACGCCGTGTGCGTCTGGGCCTGCTGCTGGCCGAGATCGGCCAGAAGGCCGAAGTAGAGGTGACGGATGCGGAGATGACGCAGGCGATCATGGCGCAGGCGCGCCAGTACCCCGGGCAGGAGCGGCAGTTCTTCGAATTCGTGCAGCAGAACCAGCAGATGCAGCAGCAGATGCGCGCGCCGCTCTTTGAAGACAAGGTCGTGGACCACGTCTTTGAGCAGGCGACGATCAAGGAGAAAGAAGTCTCTAAGGACGATCTGCAGAAGGCGGTCGAGGCGCTGGAAGACGAATAAGCCGCCTTGGTGGTAATGTTGAGAGGGCCGCGCCGTGAGGCAGCGGCCCTTTTCTATGCGCATGATTGGTGAGGGGGCGGATGACGGGACGGCGTCTGTTGGGTGGTGCACTTGCGGCGGCCCTGATCGGTGCAACCGCCCTGGGGTTGCCGAATGCCCTCGGCAATCTGTTTCTCACGGCGACGAGCGCGGCATTCTACATCCCCGCCCAGAGCAGCCTGTGGCGGTTTCGGGCAACGGTGATGAACGAAGGCTCAGGCGACTGGTGGCTCTATGGCGAGGACGCCGCACATTACTATGCCGTCTCAGACGACGACCACTTTGCCTATGTCTATCTGCCGAAGCACCAGGCGCCGGTGGCCATGGACCCGCGTGACACAGCCACCTGGGGCCCCGCCGCGCAGCGGGTCGAGGTCGCGCGCTGAGCCTCAGCTCGGGCGAAGGCCGGTTTCGACCAGCATCCCGCGCCGTTTGGCCTCGTAGTAATAGCCGCGCGCGTACCACATGATGGCGGTGTCGTGATTGCCGTCCGAGAGCAGCCAGGCGCCGCGCAGGTATTTCAGCGCGTATTTGAGGTTGGTCTCGGCATCGAGCAGATCATTGGGCTGGCCGCGAAAGCCCATGGTGCGCGCGGTCTCGGGCAGGATCTGCAGCAGCCCGTAGTAGGGGCCGTTGCGCGCCCAGGGGCGGTGGGTGCTTTCGCGGATCGCGAGCTTGTGCACCAGCGGGCGCGGCAGCTCGTAGAGGTCGGCGTATTGGTTGATCAGCCGCCGCAATTCGGGTGTTTCATTGGGGTAGAGCGGCGGGTCGAAGGCGGCGGGTTCGCGCGCGCCGCAGGCGGTGAGGAGGCTGGCACTGATGCAGAGCAGGGCGGTGCGGCGGGTGAACATGGGGCGGCTCCTTGGCTGTCGGTGGGCGGATATTGACCGCCCGAGTGGTGAGGGCAAGAGGGCGCAAACCGTGTGGGCGGCGGCGCGCTGATCGCGCCTCAGGCGAGGTGGTCTAGGATGACATCCACGCGCGTCTCCGGGGAGGCTTTGGGCAGCAGAACGGTGTCATAGCCGAGGGCGGGCAAGGCGGTGCTGAGCCGCTCGTATTCGGCACAGGCCGCGTCAAAGCCGTGCTGTCGCGCGGCGTCCTGGCGGTAGATCTCAGGCCAGGGTGGCGCGAGAAAGACGGTGCGGTGATAGGCGCGCGGGCCGGGCAGGTGCTGTGCGACAGGCGTGCCGGTGCAGTGGGCCAGCGCCACCGCTGCGTCGATCACGCCACGATCGAAGAAGACCCACCCGTCCTGCGCTGCCTGTGCGGTCAGGTCCTGTTGGGCCATCTGCAAGGCGGCTGTGGCGAAGCCCGTCATATCCTCCAGCGGCTTCGGACCGCCGACCGCGAGCACGCGGCGGCCTGGTTCGGGCACCACGGCATGACCGCGTGCCGCCAGCGCCGTGAGCAGCGTGGATTTGCCGCCACCGGAACAGCCGGAAATGAGCACAAAACGGGACATGGGACCTTTCAGGGCGGCGGGATGCCGGGTGACCCGACGTCGCCCGGGGAGAGTTGATATGGGTCAAGTCTCGCCATGCGGGACCGCGTTAGGCAAGGGCCATCACGCATCAGGAAAGATATGACGATGAAGACACTGAGACAAACTCTGCTTGTGCTGGGCCTGCTGGGGGTGGCGGCCTGCACGCAGCCCGGCACCTATCCGGTGAGCGGTGAGACCTGCGGGCCCGAAGACCCCGTGCTGGAGCTGGATGCCGCGGATTGCGGGACGCCCGGGCTGATGTGATCCCGGTTTGAGCGCAAGAAAAAGGGCCGGTTGCAGATGCGACCGGCCTTTCGTGGTTTTGCTAGTGAGATCAACTGCGCCCGGCTGTGTCTTCCTGATCGCCGGAGGCGGGCTCTTCGTCGCTGTCTTCGGCCACGGCCTCGGCCAGGTCCGCGTCGTCGGAGGTGGCAGCGCCGATGTCGTCGAAGAGCTCGGCGATTTCGAACTCCGCAGCGGCTTCTTCTTCGGCGGCCAGCTCCTGGATGGATTTGCCGGAGGCTTGCAGCTCGGCCTCTTCGGGCGAACGGGCCACGTTGAGCTCGATGGTGGCGTCAACTTCGGGGTGCAGCACCACGGTCACCTTGTGCAACCCCAGCTCCTTGATCGGCTGCAGGACGACCTGCTTGCGATCCACGGAGAAGCCCGCCTCGGTCGCTGCATCGGCGGCATCCCGGGTGGTGACGGAGCCGTAGAGCGACCCGGCGTCGGAGGCGGAGCGAATCACGATGAACTGTTGCCCGTCGAGTTTCTCGGCCAGCGATTCCGCTTCTTTCTTGGTTTCCAGGTTGCGCGCTTCGAGCTGGGCTTTCTGCTGCTCGAAGGCTTCGATGTTGGCCTTGGAGGCCGACAGCGCCTTGCCTTGCGGCAGCAGGAAGTTGCGGGCGTAGCCAGGCTTCACTTCGACGACTTCGCCCATCTGGCCCAGTTTCGCGACGCGTTCGAGAAGGATAACTTGCATGTCTCTCTCCTTACTTCACGGCGTAGGGCAGAAGGGCCAGGAAGCGGGCGCGTTTGATGGCACGGGCCAGTTCGCGTTGCTTCTTGGCGGAGACTGCCGTGATACGGCTGGGCACGATCTTGCCACGCTCGGAAATGTAGCGCTGCAGCAGACGGGTGTCCTTGTAGTCGATCTTGGGTGCGTTGTCGCCCGAGAAGGGGCAGACCTTGCGGCGGCGGAAAAATGGTTTAGCGGCCATGGGTTATGTCCTTGTCCTGAAGCTGATCAACGGCGCTCGCGGCGGTCGCCGCGGTCACGATCATCGCGTTTCTGCATCTGCACCGACGGCAGTTCGGCGTGCTCATCGACCTTGATGGTCAGCACGCGCATCACATCATCATGCAGGCGCATCAGGCGTTCCATTTCCTGCACGGCAGGCGCGGGGGCGTCCGAGCGCAGGAAGGCATAGTGGCCCTTGCGGTTCTTGTTGATCTTGTAGGCCATCGTCTTGACGCCCCAGTACTCGTGATCCACGAGATTGCCGCCATTGTCCGACAGGACGGCGCCAAAGTGTTCGATCAGCCCTTCGGCCTGCGTGTTGGAAAGATCCTGACGCGCGATCATGACATGCTCATACAAAGGCATGTGTGGTCCTCATTTCTATCAAGGCGCATTTCAAAGGCAGGGCGGTTGACCTTTTGCGGCCCCACCACGAGAGACTGCGCGGTTCATATATGTGCAAAAGGATGCGTCCGTATACACGCTTTGGCCTGTGGTGCAAGGGTGCAGGGCGGGATGTTCGCTGGCGCGCAGCATTTGTTCGGGGCTGTGGAATTGTCACGCCCGGTGAAAGCCCCACATTAAGATTATGTGTTCAACAAACCGGAGGTTCCCTCGATGAAATCCCTTGTTCTTGCCGCCGCTCTGGCCGCATCTGCCGGCATGGCGTCCGCTGCCGCCGAGAAATACGTGCTCGATGCCAGCCACAGCCAGGTTTTGTTCAGCTACGACCACTTGGGCTATTCCACCACCTTCGGCATGTTCTCGGGCTTTGAAGGCGAGATCATGTTCGATCAGGACGATCCGACGGCCTCTTCGGTGACCGTCTCGATGCCGGTCAAGAGCATGTTCACCGGCTGGGAAAAGCGCGAGGATCACTTCTTTTCCGCCGATTTCTTCGGGGCGGAGGACGATGATATGATCACATTCACGTCAACGGCGATCGAGGTGACCGGTGAGGACACGGCGAAGATCACCGGCGATCTGACCATGAACGATGTGACCCAATCGGTGGTGCTGGATGCGGTGCTGAACCAGACCGGCACGCACCCGATGGCCAACAAGGAATGGGCCGGTTTCGATGCCACCACGACGCTGCTGCGTTCGGATTTCGGGCTGGGCGCCTTCGCGCCTGCGGTGAGTGACGAGGTGGAGGTGCGCATTTCCATCGAGGCCAGCAAAGCGGAGTAACCGCTCGTCCTGGATCTAATGGGGGCCGCGTCCGCAGTTCGGGCGCGGCCCTTTTCCTTGCGCTGTCCCGCCAGTGAGTCCGGGCGCGATATGAGTATTTTTGGAAGAATGAAGCGGATCAGCTTTCTGGCGTCTCGGTCGTGCCTTGGCTGGCCGTCAGGGAGATGTTCACGGCAACGGAGAAGCCGAGCGCGCCCTCGTCGGTCTGGCTGTCGCCGATGCCGTAGTTGCGCCGGTCAAGCTCGGTCGTGGCGGTGACGGTGGCGGTACCATCGGTGATTTGCAGATCGAAGGGGAAGGAGACGGGCACCGATTGGTCCTTGATCGTCAAGGTACCGTCTGCGGTGTAGCCGTCAGCGGTGCGGATGAGGTCTGCCGTGTAGCGGGCCGTTGGGAAGGCCTCCGCGTTGAAGAAATCCGCGCCCATCGCCTGGCCGGTGACTGAGCCGAGGGCGAGCGAGCCTATGGCGATGGTCACATCGACGGTGCCCGCGGGGCCTTCGGTGACACTGTTGTCGAAGGTGATGGCGGCGGTCCAGTCGGCAAAGCTGCCGGTCACGTCGGAGCCGAGTTGCTTGACGGTGATGGCGATCTCGCCCTCTTGCACGGCCCAGTCCGATTGCACGGCCTCGAGCTCGGCGGCGGCCACGGCGACGGTGTGTTTTTCGTAGAGACCCAGCGCATTGCCGATGCCGAGGGCCCCCGCCCAGATCACCAGCGCGCTGATCAGTGGCAGGGCCACGTGATGCGGCGTGAGCGGCGCGAGGATGGCGGGTTTGCCGGGCAGCATCCGCAGCAGCGTGGCGTCCTTGTCGATGATGTGGTGTTTCAGGGCGCCCGCGATATGCAGGAGGATCGAGCCTGCAAGCACGCGTTCGAAGACGATGTGCAGACCGGCTGCGGTGGAGGCGAGGGTTTCGGATTTGGGCACGAAGGGCAGGTTTTGCCCCAGAGGCCACCAGATCGGCGCGAAGCCGTCGGTGGCGGCGTGATGGATCCAGCCCGAGAGCGGTACCAGCAGCAGCGAGCCGTAGAGCAGCCAGTGCACGGTCTCGGCGGCGAGGCTTTCGAGTTTGCGGTCGGGGTGCAGCAGGGTGGGCTTCGGTTGTCCGAGCGCCCAGAGGATGCGCGCGAGGGCCACGAAGAAGACGGTGACGCCCAGGGTCTTGTGCAGTGAGAAGAGCCAGGCCTTTTGGGCCAGCTGCTCGGAGGTCTCGTAGGGCAGCCAGTTGGCGTAGATGCCCAGCGGGATCAGCGTGAGGATCAGCAGGGCGGTGAGCCAGTGGAAGGTCTTGGTGACCCCGCCGTAGTGGGTGGATGTGTTGGACAGGGCCATGTGCCGTCTCCGAAGCCTGTTGCGTTGCTCTTAGAGTAGGGGGTCTGGCGCCTGCGGCAATGGCGCTGGGCGCACAGAGTATGCGCGGTGCTGCTCATGGCAGGTGCAGAGTTTCGCGCGTCCAGCCGTTGCGCCCCTAGTTCGGGCAGGCTAAGCGGGGGGACAAGAACCAGGACGGGGGCATATCATGAGCACGGCATTCGTATTTCCGGGGCAGGGCGCCCAGACCATCGGCATGGGCCGGGCATTGGCGGAGGCCTATCCGGGCGCGAGGGCGGTCTTCGACGAGGTGGATGACGCCTTGGGCGAAAAGCTGAGCGCGCTGATCTGGGAGGGGGAGATCGAGACGCTGACCCTGACCGAGAACGCGCAGCCGGCGCTGATGGCGACCTCAATGGCGGCGCTGCGGGCGCTGGAGGCGGAAGGGCTTGGCCTGGAGCGTGCGAGCCATGTCGCGGGGCATTCGCTGGGGGAGTATTCGGCGCTGGCGGCGGCAGGTGCGGTGTCGGTGGCGGATGCGGCGCGGCTCTTGCGCACGCGCGGGTTGGCGATGCAGCAGGCGGTGCCGGTGGGTCAGGGGGCCATGGCGGCGGTGCTGGGGCTGGACTTCGATACCGTGACCGAGGTGGCTGAGACAGCGGCGGAAGGTCAGGTCTGTCAGGTCGCCAATGAGAACGATCCGGCGCAGAATGTGGTGTCGGGGGACAAGGATGCTGTGGAGCGGGCCTGTGTGCTGGCCAAGGAGGCGGGCGCGAAGCGGGCGTTGATGCTGCCGGTGTCGGCGCCATTCCACTGCGCGCTGATGGCGCCGGCAGCGGAGAAGATGGCCGAGGCGCTGGAGAATGTTGCGATGACCGCGCCCGCCGTGCCGCTGGTGGCGAATGTGACAGCGGAGGCGGTGAGTGATCCTGCAGAGATCAAGGCGCTGCTGATCAAACAGGTCACGGGGCAGGTGCGCTGGAAGACCTCGGTCGAGTGGATGGCGGCAAACGGCGTGACGGGGTTCTGGGAAATCGGAGCGGGCAAGGCGCTGACGGGCATGATCCGGCGCATCGCGCGGGAAGCGGAGGCGCGCAGCGTGGGCGCGCCCGAGGATATCAAGGCAATTTTGGAAGGCTGAGACATGTTTGATCTGACAGGCAAGAGCGCGCTGATCACCGGCGCATCGGGCGGCATCGGCGCGGAGATCGCGCGGGCGCTGCATGGCGCGGGCGCAACGGTGGGGCTGTCGGGCACGCGGGTGGACCCGCTGGATGCGCTGGCCTCCGAACTGACGGAGCGGGCGCATGTGCTGCCCTGCAACCTCAGCGATATGGCGGCGGTTGAGGCGCTGCCGAAGCAGGCGGCAGAGGCCATGGGGGCCGTCGACATTCTGGTCAACAACGCGGGCATCACGCGCGACAATCTCTTCATGCGGATGTCGGATGAGGAGTGGCAGTCGGTGCTGGATGTGAACCTCTCGGCCACCTTCAAGCTGTGCAAGGGCGTGATGCGCGGCATGATGAAGGCGCGCTGGGGGCGGATCGTGAATATCTCCTCTGTTGTGGGGGCCACGGGCAATCCGGGCCAGGCGAACTATGCCGCCTCAAAGGCCGGGATGGTCGGCATGTCGAAGAGCCTTGCCTATGAGGTCGCAAGCCGTGGGATTACCGTGAATGCGGTCGCGCCCGGGTTTATCGAGACGGCGATGACAGACAAGCTGACGGACGACCAAAAGTCTGGAATCATGGGGCAAATTCCTGCCGGGCGGATGGGCACGCCTGCGGAAATCGGCGCAGCGGTGCTTTATCTTGCAAGCCCGGAGGCGGCCTATGTGACCGGGACCACCTTGCATGTGAACGGCGGTATGGCCATGTTGTAGGTCACATTTGCGGCCCCCAACCAGAGGGTGCACAATGCGTTTGCCATCTGTGTCGCTTGTGCTAAAGGGGGCGCAGATTCTTGACCTCACCTGCCGGTGTTGGCATGTGAATTGATCCGAAACGGCACAGCGACAGGCGTGCTGAGCCGGACAGAGCCGCCCCTTTGGGGCACAGGCCCCCGCTTTGCCAAGATGGCGGGTGGCGGGCAACCGAAAGGGGCCAGTCGGCCCGAACGAATGAGGGACTATTATGAGCGACGTCGCAGATCGCGTGAAGAAAATCGTGGTGGAGCACCTGGGTGTGGAAGAGGACAAAGTGACCGAGAATGCGTCGTTCATCGACGATCTTGGCGCCGACAGCCTCGACACCGTTGAGCTGGTGATGGCCTTCGAAGAAGAGTTCGGTATCGAAATTCCAGACGATGCAGCCGAAACGATCCAGACGTTCGGCGACGCGGTGAAGTTCATTTCTGAAGCTTCCTGAGTTCCGCCGGGACAACCCGGCGTCGACCGAGAAAAGGGCGTCTTTCCGAAAGGAGGACGCCTTTTGCTATGGCGGGTTCGCTCAGGGGTTGAATTGACGGGGGGAGTTGCGCCACTCTGTGCGCAGAGGGCGCCAAGCCCCGGCAAGCGAGCAGAGGCAGCGAGATGTCGCGCACCATACCCACCATCAACACGCAGCGCCTCACTTTGCGGGGCATGCGGCCGGAGGACTTCAAACGCTACGCAGAGATCTGGGCGATGCCGCAGGTCGTGCAGCATATCAGCGGTGAGCCCTGGCCCAAGTCGAAAGCGTGGGACGCGTTTCTGCGCAATGCGGGGCATTGGCAGATCACGGGTTTCGGGCAATGGGCGATCCATCGGCACCGTGCGCCGGAGATGTCCGGACAGGTCGGGTTTTTCTATGCCAAGCGCGATCTGGGCGAGGATTTTGATGCCTATCCCGAGGCGGGCTGGGTGCTGAGCCCGGATGCGCATGGGCAGGGCTTTGGCATGGAAGCGGCCCGGGCTGCGCATGACTGGTTTGACCGGGTGGTGACCGGGCATCTGGTCTGCATGATCGCGCCGGAGCATGCGGCGTCTCTGCGCATTGCGGAGGCGATGGGGTACCAGGTGATGCGCGATGCGGAGTATTCGGGAGGTGCCGTGCGGTTGCTGGCACGCAAGGGACCGCCACAGTAAGCACGGCCCGCGTCGTGGCGTGCGGTGCGCTCTTGCATCAAAACCACAGGGCGCTGTATGGGAGGGCACGAATTTGGAAGGGGCATTGCGATGCGCAGAGTAGTTGTCACCGGGTTGGGTCTGGTGACCCCGCTGGCGGATGGGGTCGAGGCGAGCTGGTCGCGGATTCTGGACGGGCAGTCCGGTGCCGGGCCGATCACACAGTTCGATCCTGCGCGGGTGATCACGCAATACGCCTGCGAAGTGCCGCGCGGCGATGGCTCGGACGGGACGTTCAATGCGGATGCTTATATGGAGCCGAAGGACCAGCGGAAGATCGACACCTTTATCCTGTTTGGCATGGCGGCGGCGCAGCAGGCGGTGGAGGATTCAGGTTGGCAGCCGCAGGATCTGGAGAGCCTGGAGCGCACCGGTGTGCTGATCGGCTCCGGCATCGGCGGGCTGAATTCGATTGCGAATACCGCGATCATGATGAACGAGAAGGGGCCGCGGCGTGTGTCACCCTTCTTTGTGCCGGGGGCGCTGATCAACCTGATCTCGGGTCAGGTGTCGATCAAATACGGCTTCAAGGGGCCGAACCATTCGGTGGTGACGGCCTGTTCCACGGGTGCGCATGCGATTGGCGATGCGAGCCGTCTCATTCAGCATGGCGATGCGGACGTGATGATCGCAGGTGGTGCCGAGGCGGCGATCTGCGAGATCGGGATTGCCGGGTTCAACGCCTGCAAGGCGCTGAGCACCAAGCGTGGCGATGACCCGCAAAAGGCCAGCCGGCCCTATGACGAGGACCGCGATGGGTTCGTCATGGGCGAGGGCGCGGGCATTGTGGTGCTGGAAGAGTACGAGCACGCGAAGGCGCGCGGGGCGAAGATCTACGCGGAAGTGCTGGGGTATGGGCTGTCGGGCGATGCTTATCACATCACGGCCCCGTCGGAGGACGGTGAGGGCGGTGAGCGGTCGATGCGCGCGGCGCTGAAGAATGCCGGGCTGGAGCCGAAGGATGTGGACTATATCAATGCGCATGGCACCTCGACCATGGCGGATACCATCGAGCTGGGCGCGGTCGAGCGCCTGATGGGAGAGCATGCGGACAAGGTGACGATGTCCTCGACCAAATCGGCCACCGGGCATTTGCTGGGGGCGGCTGGCGCCATCGAGGCGATTTTCTCGATCCTCGCGATCCGCGATCAGGTGGCGCCGCCCACGATCAACCTCGACAACCCGGCGGTGGAGACTGCCATCGACCTGGCGCCCAACGCCAAGCGCGAGCGGGAGGTCAATGTGGCCCTGTCGAACTCCTTTGGCTTTGGCGGCACCAATGCGAGCGTCATCTTTGGGAAAGTGAACTGATGTGGCGACATATCGCCTCTAATGCCGTGACCCTGCTGATCGTGCTGCTGTTTCTGATGGGCGGCGTGATCCTCTGGGGCAAGGGACAGTATGAGGCGGCCGGGCCGCTGGAGCAGGCGATCTGTCTGGATGTGCCGAGCGGCACCAACATGCGCCGGGTCAGCCTGGACCTGGAAGAACAGGGGGCGGTGAGCTCGTCGACCATTTTCCGCATGGGGGCGGACTATGCCGAGAAGACGAGCCAACTGAAGGCGGGCAGCTATCTGGTGGATCCGGGTGCGTCGATGGAAGAGATCGTCGATATCGTGACGCGGGGCGGGGCGAGCACCTGCGGTACGGAAGTGGTGTACCGGATCGGGGTGAACCGGCTGGGCGTGCAGGTGCGCGAGCTGGACCCCGGGACGAACCGCTTTGAGGAGCGGGCAAGCTTCAACCCCGCCGAAGACGAGACGCCCGAGATTTATGCGGAGAAGAAAGAGCAGGCCGATACGCGGCTCCGCGTGGCACTGGCCGAAGGCGTGACGAGCTGGCAGGTGGTGGAGAGCCTGAAGGCGATGGATGTACTGGAGGGATCGGTCGACGAGTTGCCGCCCGAAGGGTCTCTGGCACCGGACAGCTATGAGGTGCGGCCAGGGGACGATCGCGCGGAGATCATCGCGCGGATGCAGGCGGCGCAGGAGCTGCGTGTGGCACAGGCCTGGCTCAATCGCGATGAGAACCTGCCCATCGAGACGCCGGAGGAGCTGTTGGTGCTGGCGTCGATCATCGAGAAAGAGACGGGTGTTGCGGAAGAGCGCGGGCAGGTGGCCAGCGTCTTTGTGAACCGGCTGAACCGGGGGATGCGGCTGCAGACGGACCCGACGGTGATTTACGGGGTCACCGAAGGCAAGGGCGTGCTGGGGCGCGGGCTGCGGCAGAGCGAGCTGCGCGCGGCGACGCCCTGGAACACTTATGTGATCGAAGGGCTGCCGCCGACGCCGATTGCGAACCCGGGGACCGCCAGCCTGGAGGCGGCGGCGCGGCCTCTGGAGACGCCTTATGTGTTCTTCGTGGCGGATGGCACGGGCGGGCATGCCTTTGCCGAGACGCTGGACGAGCACAACCGGAACGTCGCCAGGTGGCGTGAGATCGAAGCGGAGCGCGCCAATCAATCCTCGGGGAATTGAGGGCAGCGGGGCGGCGGCCTGAAAGCCCGCCGGACCTGTTGGTTTTACGGGGCTTTCGCGGTTTGACTGGCAGGCTTGTGGCGCGTGCAGCGCCGAAATCGTTAATGGCACCGTACGGTGGGTCGCTGTTAACAATTTGATTTTTCTTGACTTTGCGTACGGTCACACGTATAACTTGTGACATGCTAGAAGAAGTGGGCGAACGACCCCGGGAGTGATCCCGTCGGGTCGTTTTTTCGTTTCTCTCGTGCGGAGACTACGCGCATGAGAGGTAGAACCTGAATGACCTTAATCACCCCGGAGCACGTAGAGTCGCAGACCGAAGACCTTCTGAACTCGGTCCTCGGTTCCATCAGAGATCTGCGAAAAGAACTGGAAGACCTGAGAGAACGGGTCCGCACATCTGATGGAGCAGTGACAGCGCAGAGCACCAAGACAGTGACGCAAGCCGCGACGCTGCTGGAGACCTGCCAGAAAGTGGAGAACCGCCTTGTCGAATGTCGAAGCAAACATGCAGGGATCGCCCAAGGGGGCTATGCCCTCGATCTCGAAAAAGCACGGGCTACGATTGGGCGCAAGCTGGATCGGCTCCGCATCACGCGACCTGCAGGATGAATTCCTGAATAACCTGGACGAGGGAGAGCTTCTGGCTCTCCCTTTTTTGTTCGAGTTCTGGGCGATGGAGCATCAGTTGCCGCCTGAAGGCGATTGGCGGTCCTGGGTGATCATGGGCGGGCGCGGTGCGGGGAAGACGCGCGCAGGCTCCGAGTGGGTGCGGGCACAGGTGGAGGGCGCGCGGCCACTGGATGAAGGGCGGGCGCGGCGTGTCGCGCTTGTGGGGGAGACCGTGGACCAGGTCCGCGAAGTGATGATTTTTGGCGACAGCGGCATTCTTGCCTGTTCGCCGCCCGACCGGCGCCCGACCTGGGAAGCCGGGCGGAAGCGGTTGGTCTGGCCCAACGGGGCCATTGCGACCGTGCATTCGGCTTATGACCCGGAAGGCTTGCGGGGGCCCCAGTTCGATGCGGCCTGGGTCGATGAGCTGGCAAAGTGGAAGAAGGCGGAGGCCACCTGGGACCAGTTGCAGTTCGCGCTGCGGCTGGGGGAGGACCCGCGGGTCTGTGTGACGACGACGCCGCGGAACGTAGGCGTGCTGAAGGCGCTGCTGAAATCGCCGTCGACCGTGGTGACGCAGGCCCCGACCGAGGCCAATGCGGCCAATCTGGCGGCCTCCTTCCTGGAAGAGGTCAGGGCGCGCTATGAAGGCACGCGGCTGGGGCGCCAGGAATTGGACGGTGTGTTGCTGGAGGATGCCGAAGGGGCTTTGTGGACCTCGGCAGGTCTCGAGGCGGCGCGGGTACGCGCGCTGCCCGATCTGGACCGGATCGTGGTGGCGCTGGACCCAGCGGCGAGCGGGACGGCAACCTCGGACGAATGCGGGATCGTGGTGGCGGGGGTCAAGATGACCGGCCCGCCGCAGGATTGGCGCGCCACCGTGATCGCGGATTGTACCGTTGCGGGCGCCACGCCCGCGGGATGGGCGCAGGCGGCGGTGTCGGCGATGGAGCAGTACGGGGCCGACCGGCTGGTGGCCGAGGTGAACCAGGGCGGACAGATGGTGGCGGAGGTGGTGCGTCAGGTGGACCCGCTGGTGCCCTACAAGGCCGTGCACGCAAGCCGGGGCAAGGTCGCCCGGGCCGAGCCTGTGGCGGCGCTCTATGAGCAAGGGCGGGTGCGGCATATGCCCGGGCTCGACGCGCTGGAAGACCAGATGTGCCGCATGACGCTGCACGGTTATGAGGGCAAGGGCTCGCCTGACCGGGTGGATGCGCTGGTCTGGGCACTGCATGAGCTGATGATCGAGCCTGCCGCCAAGTGGCGGGCGCCACGCGTACGGTCGCTGTAACCTTTTGGTGACCATTCCCCCTTGGGCCAAGCCTGCAAGGGGTTCGGGGCAGCGCACGCTGCCTTTTCATCTTTGAAATCGGAATTCGACCAAACTCGAGGCAACAAGATCAGCCCCGCCGCGCAGATCGGTGCGTGGGCGCAGGTGCCTTGCCGGCGAGCATATTGAGGAGCAAACGACATGGTTTTTGACTTTCTAAAGCGTGGTGCAGTCACTGAAGCACCCGAACAGAAAGCGAGCGCCGCGGGGCCTGTCGTGGCCTATCAGACCTCAGGCCGCGTGGCCTGGAGCCCGCGCGATGCGGTGTCGTTGACGCGGACTGGCTTCTCGGGCAACCCTGTTGGGTTTCGGTCGGTCAAGCTGATCGCCGAGGCGGCGGCGGCGCTGCCGCTGGTGCTGCAGGACACCGAGCAACGCTATGACGTGCACCCCGTGATTGACCTCGTGGCGCGGCCGAACCCGATGCAAGGGCGGGCGGAGTTGCTGGAGGCGCTTTACGCGCAGCTGCTGCTCAACGGCAATGGCTATGTGGAGGCGGTGGCCGGTGAGGCGGATCTGCCGGTGGAGCTGCATGTGCTGCGGTCGGACCGGATGAGCGTGGTGCCCGGCAGCGATGGCTGGCCCGTGGCCTATGAATATGCGGTCGGCGGGCGCAAGCACCGCTTTGACGCCAGCGGGCCGCGCGTACCGGTGTGCCATATCAAGAGCTTCCACCCGCAGGACGATCACTATGGTTTCAGCCCGATGCAGGCGGCGGCGATGGCAATTGATGTGCACAACTCGGCCAGCCGCTGGTCGAAGGCGCTGCTGGACAATGCGGCGCGACCCTCGGGGGCGATTGTCTATCGCGGGGTTGAGGGGCAGGGGACGATGGCGCCCGATCAGTATGAGCGCCTCGTGAGCGAAATGGAGAGCCATCACCAGGGTGCGCGCAACGCGGGCCGCCCGATGCTGCTGGAAGGCGGGCTCGACTGGAAACCGATGGGCTTTTCGCCCTCGGACATGGAGTTCCAGAAGAGCAAGGACGCGGCAGCGCGCGAGATCGCACTGGCCTTCGGGGTGCCGCCGATGCTGCTGGGCATTCAGGGGGATGCAACCTATGCGAATTACCAGGAGGCCAACCGGGCGTTTTATCGCCTGACGGTGCTGCCACTCGCAACCCGGGTCACCGCGGCGCTCGCCCATTGGATCGCTGGGTTCACGGGTACGCCGCTGGTGCTGAAACCCGATCTGGATCAGGTGCCGGCGCTGGCTGCGGAGCGGGACGCACAATGGAGCCGGGTGGCCAAGGCGGATTTTCTGACACAGGCCGAAAAGCGCGCTCTGCTTGGTCTGCCCGTTGAAGGCGGTACGGCGTGAACCCTAGCGAAAAACCCTCGGGCGCGCAGCATGTCGTCTACCCATTCGACGACTTCGAAAGCGTGTTTCAGCGGATCGACAAACGGATTTCGGCCATCGAGAGGGCCACAATCATGCTGGAGCGCGAACTCGCTGTGGCGGAAGAAAAACGGAAATTTGTTGAGCAGAGGTTCAATGAGGTGGATCGGCGGCTCGACCGGATCGACGGGCATATCTCGCGGCTGGTCTGGCTCATCATTGCGGCGATCATCGGTGGCTTCATGTCGTTTGTGATGAGAGGAGCGATGTTCGGTGTTTAGCGTGGCCATCATCACCCGCGCGTCGGTGCTTCTGGCCTTCTGCATGGCGCTGACGCCCGCGATCTTCACGGTCGGGCCGTATCTGGAGAGCCGGTACTTTCCGGTCGTGCGGGAGACGCAGATCCTCCACGAGGAGGAACATGCCTCGGGTGTCAGTTTTTACGTGCGGTTCCGCAAGGTGCGGCAATGCGCCTTCCGAGGGCTGGCCTGGTACGCGGGGGAGGTGCGTGTGCCTGTCGACTTCGAACCGGACGCGGCGACCATGCCGCGCTCGCGCCCGAAGGGTGGACACTACGCAGGCCCTTGGTTCGTCTCGGGACTGAATCAGACCGCCGGGACGCGGGCCTATGCACATCACCGGTGTCATCCGCTGTGGGTGACCATCACCAGATTTTATGACGGCTGACCCCGCCGCACCCGAGACGGTGCGTGCAACATTCAGCGAGGAGAGTGACATGGAAGTAGAGACCGGATTGGAGCGCAAGTTCGCGCGTTTCGGAGAGGCCCTTGAGGTCGAGGATGGCAGCGTCATCAGCGGCTATGCCAGCCTGTTTGGAGCGGTTGACCAGGGCAATGACGTGGTCGCCGAAGGGGCCTACGCGGCGTCGTTGGCAGCACTCACCGCGAAGGGGACGAAGGTCAAGATGCTGTGGCAGCACGACCCGGCGCAGCCCATCGGCATCTGGGATGAGGTGCGCGAGGACGGCAAGGGCCTGTGGGTCAAGGGACGTCTGCTTGACAGCGTGGCCAAGGGCCGTGAGGCAGCCGCGCTGATCGAGGCAGGCGCCATTGACGGGCTGTCGATCGGCTATCGCACGCGCAAGGCTACGAAGAATTCAAAGGGCCAGAGGCTCTTGCAGGAACTGGAGCTTTGGGAGGTGTCGTTGGTGACCTTCCCGATGTTGCCCAGTGCGCGGGTTGCGGGCAAGTCGGAGGAGACTGAGCTTGACCGTTCCCTGCGTGACATGGCCGCCGTCTTTGCAGGCGCGCGCGCTGATCTGGCGCGCCGCTAACGCGCACCTGTCGTCCCGGTCGCGCGAGGGGTTCGCGCGGCCTTCACACTACCAAGAAGAGGATTTGCCATGAGCAAGACCGAACGCAAGGCGGCGGGCGGGGACGGTTTGACCCCCGCTGAGGATGTCAGGCAGGCCGTGACCGGCTTTGTCACTGATTTCAAACGCTTCAAAGACGATATCGAGACAAAACTTCAACAGACAGAAGAGCGACTGACCATGCTGGACCGAAAGACACTGACCTCTCAACGCAGCCCCCTTGGCGGTGCTGTGGACGCGGGCGCACCGCATCAGAAGGCCTTTAACGCATACTTGCGTTCGGGCGATGATGACGGGCTGCGTGGCCTGGAGATGGATGTGAAATCCCTCTCGACCGCGGTGAATTCCGATGGTGGCTATCTCGTAGATCCGCAAACCTCCGAGACGGTGAAATCGGTTCTGAACGCCACCGCGTCGATCCGCTCCATTGCGGCTGTAGTGAACGTTGAAGCGACATCTTACGATGTGCTCGTCGATCACACCGACGTGGGTGCAGGCTGGGCCACCGAAACCGGCGCAACCGGTGAGACCGATACGCCGCAGATCGACCGCATCACCATTTCGCTGCACGAGCTGAGCGCGCTGCCGAAGGCGTCGCAGCGTCTGCTGGATGATAGTGCGTTCGACATCGAGACATGGCTCGCCAGCCGCATCGCCGACAAGTTTGCGCGTGCGGAAGCGGCGGCCTTCATCAATGGCGACGGCACCGACAAGCCGATGGGCATCCTGAGCCACAGCACCGTGGACAATGATGTCTGGACCTGGGGCAACCTCGGCTATGTGCCAACGGGCATCGAAGGCAATGTCACGGCGGATGCGATCATCGACCTGGTCTATGCGCTGGGGGCGGAGTACCGCGCCAATGCGACCTTCGTGATGAACTCCAAGACCGCTGGTCTGGTGCGAAAGCTGAAGGACAACGATGGCCGGTTCCTCTGGTCGGACGGTCTGGCCGCAGCCGAGCCTGCGCGTCTGATGGGCTACCCTGTCCTGATCGCCGAAGACATGCCGGATGCGGCAACCGATGCGACGCCGATTGCCTTTGGCGATTTCTCGGCGGGCTACACCATCGCCGAGCGCCCCGATCTGCGCGTTCTGCGCGACCCGTTCAGCGCCAAGCCGCATGTCCTGTTCTATGCGACAAAGCGCGTGGGCGGCGATGTGAGCGACTATGCCGCGATCAAGCTGCTGAAATTCGGCACCTCCTGAGGGATGTGACGATACCGGCGCGGGGCATGCCTCGCGCCGGGCCGGGTGCGCGCCGGAACGTTTGTGTTGTCTAGCTGCTCCCCTCCGACCGAGCAATGCAGATGGGTGCGCGCCCGGTTTCTGAACGGTGGAGCAAAACGAATTGGAGACATTCGATGATGTTGATCGAAGAAACGACGGTGCCCGATGCGGCGCTACCAGTCGAAGACTTCAAAGCGCATTTGCGACTGGGCACCGGCTTTGGTCAGGATTCTGCGCAGGATGAGGTCCTCGCTGGGTTTCTGCGGGCCGCGATGGCCGCGATTGAGACCCGGACGGGAAAGATCCTGATGACGCGCCCATTCAGCTGGTCGCTGACCTTCTGGCGGGATCGCGATACGCAGGTGCTGCCGGTGGCGCCGGTCTCTGCGGTGACGCGGCTGTCGGTGATGTCCCGTGACGGCAGTTCTTCCGAAGTCGATCCGGAGCAGTATTGGCTGGAACGCGACAGCCAGCGGCCGCGCCTGCGGGCAGTCGGCGCGTGTCTGCCCGTCATTCCGCAGGGTGGATCAGCGGTTGTGGAGTTCGAGGCTGGCTATGGCATGGCTTGGACGGATTTGCCCGCTGACATGCGGCAGGCCGTCCTCCTGTTGGCGGCGCATTACTATGAATACCGCGATGAGACCTCGCTGCGTGAGGGCAGCATGCCTTTTGGTGTGAGCAGTCTGATCGAGCGCTATAAGGTCTTGCGTCTTGGGTCGGGAGCGATCCGATGACGACGCCCCGCCTGAACCGGAAACTGGTCCTGGAGGCGCCGCAACGGTTGGATGACGGCGCTGGCGGATATGTCGAGACCTGGCAGGCGCTGGGTAGTGTCTGGGCAAAGGTGACGCCGCGCTCGGGCCGCGAGACGGCGGTCTCGGAAGTGGCTGTGTCGGCAGTAGGCTACCGGATCACGTTGCGGAGCGCGCCGGAGGGCGACATCAGGCGCCCGCTACCTGAGCAGCGGTTTCGCGAGGGTGCGCGGCTCTTTCACATTCAGGCGGTGGTGGATGACGACCCGGACGGGCGGTATCTCACCTGCTTTGCAACTGAGGAGGTGGCGGTATGAGCTATGCCATGTCGGGCGCGCTGCAGGCCGCCATCTACGACGCCCTGATCAACGACGCGGCAGTTGATGCCCTGATCGGGGGCCATGTCTATGATGCGGTTCCCACAGGGGCGGTGCCCGAGACCTACGTGAGCTTGGGGCGCGAGCAGGCGCGCGATGCCTCCGATCAAACCGGCGACGGCGCGCTGCACGACATTGAAATCATGGTCACGACCACACAACCGGGATTCACGGGTGCCAAGGCGGTCGCGGCGGCGATCTCGGATGTCCTGCAGGACGCTGATCTGACGCTGAGCCGAGGGCGGCTCGTGTTCCTGAAATTCCTGCGGGCGGAGGCACGACGGATCGATGCCAATACCGGCCGCGAGATCCGCATGCGCTTTCGCGCCCGCGTCGACGACGCATAACCTTTAGACTTCAAACAGGAGACAACCCATGGGTGCTCAGAACGGAAAGGACCTTTTGATCAAGGTCGATATGACGGACAGTGGGTCCTTCACCACGCTTGCGGGTCTGCGTGCCACGCGGGTGAGCTTCAACGCGGAGACCATCGATGTGACCAGCCTTGAGAGCCAGGGCGGATGGCGTGAGCTGTTGTCCGGCGCCGGTGTGCGGTCGGTCTCGATCAGCGGGTCCGGTGTGTTCCGCGACGCGGACACGGATGAGCGTGCGCGGCAGCTGTTTTTTGACGGTGAGGCGCCGAACTTTCAGGTCGTGATTCCGGATTTCGGCATCGTCGAGGGGCCGTTTCAGGTCACCGCGATCGAGTACGGCGGCAGCCACAATGGCGAGGCGACCTATGAGCTGTCCCTGGCCAGCGCTGGCGCGTTGAGCTTCACGGCGATCTGATCATGGCAAATCCCTGGAGGGGCGATGTGGCCTTGGTGATCGACGGCGAGACCCATGTTATGCGGTTGACGCTCGGCGCATTGGCCGAGCTGGAGGCCGCGATGCAAACGGATTCGCTTTTGGCCATGGTGGAGCGTTTTGAGAGCAGCAGTTTCACCAGTCAGGATGTGCTGGCGTTGCTGAGGGCGGGCCTGCGGGGCGGCAAATGCGACGTGCCCGATGACGCGCTGCTTCATGCGGAGATTGATGGCGGGCCCATCGGGGCTGCCCGTGCGGCGGCCGAGTTGCTGGCACGCGCGTTCACCGCGCCGCAGGCATGACGCGGCTGGACTGGCCGGCACTGATGCGGGTCGGCCTACGGGGGCTCGGGCTGCAGCCGGACGTGTTCTGGGCGCTTACGCCTGCCGAGTTACAGACCATGTTGGGCGACCCGAGCAAAAGCGGGCCGCTGTTGAGCACCAGGTTGGAGGCCTTGATGGCCTCATATCCCGACACCGAAGACGAGGACGATGGCAATGACGGATGAGAGCGGGTTTGACGATCTTGAGGGGCGCGCCGAAGGGCTGAACGAGACGCTTGGCCAGACGAGCCAGCTGGTTTCGGGGTTTGACAGCGAGCTGCAGCGGATGAAGACGTCCTTGGCGGCCACTGGCCGAGACATCGCCGTTTTGGAGCGCGGGCTGACACGCGGCCTGCGGCGGGCTTTCGACGGCGTTGTCTTTGACGGCGACAGCTTGTCGACAGCGCTCGACACGCTTGCGAACAGTCTGGTGAACACGGCTTACAGCGCTGCGATCAACCCGGTGACGAAACAGGTGGGCGGGCTGCTGGCACAAGGTGTCGACGGGCTGATCGGAGGTATCTTGCCGTTCGCAGATGGGGCTCCGTTCAGCCAGGGTCGCGTCATGCCCTTTGCCACTGGCGGCATCGTCAGCGGAGCCACGCCCTTCGGGATGCGCGGCGGTATGGGGATCATGGGAGAGGCCGGACCGGAGGCGATCATGCCGCTCGCACGCGGCCCCGATGGCAAGCTGGGTGTGCGCGGGGCGGGCGGTGGCGGCCAGACCATCGTGATGAACATCACCACGCCGGACGTGCAGGGGTTCCAGCGCAGCCAGGGCCAGATCGCGGCCCAGATGACCCGTGCCTTGGGGCGCGGCCAACGCAATCGATAAGACCGGGGGAGCACACCCATGCAATTTCATGAAGTGAGGTTTCCGGCCACCCTGAGCTTTGGCTCTGTCGGTGGTCCGGAGAGGCGCACCGATGTGGTGACAATCAGCAACGGCTTCGAGGAGCGGAACTCGCCCTGGGCCCATTCGCGCAGGCGGTATGACGCAGGCTTGGGCATGCGCTCGCTTGATGACGTGGAAACGCTGATCGCGTTTTTCGAAGCGCGGTTCGGGCAACTCTATGCGTTTCGCTGGAAGGACTGGTCCGACTATCGCTCGGCGAAGCCGTCCGCTGACATCTCTGCTTTCGACCAGGTGATTGGAACCGGGGACGGCACGCAGACGGAATTCACGCTGATCAAGGCCTACCAGTCCGGCACCTATAGCTATGTGCGCCCCATCAGCAAGCCAGTCATCGGAACGGTTGTGGTTGGCGTGAATGGGGCTGCCCTGGTCGAAGGAGAAGACTATTCAATTGAGCACGAGACCGGGGTGATCACCTTTGTGACCGCGCCTGACGCTGGTGTTGAGGTGACTGCCGGTTTCGAGTTCGATGTGCCTGTCCGCTTCGACACTGACCGAATCCAGACCAGTATCGCCAGTTTTCAGGCCGGCGAAGTCCCGAATGTGCCGATTGTGGAGGTCCGGATCTGATGCCCGGTATGGATGCAGGGCTTCAGGCCCACCTCGAAGGCGGCCTGACCACTGTCGCGCACGCCTGGGCGATCACTCGGCAGGACGGTGCTGTGCTGGGTTTTACCGATCACGACCGAGATCTGAGCTTTGACGGGATCACCTTTCGGGCAGACACGGGATTGAGCGCGCTGGCGTTATCGCAGAGCACCGGGCTCTCGGTCGACAACACCGAAGCACTTGGCGCGCTCAGCGATCTGTCGATCCGCGAGGATGAAATCGAGCAAGGCCGATTCGATGAGGCCGAGGTGCTGGCCTGGCTGGTGAACTGGCACGATGTAAGTCAGCGCTGGTTACAGTTTCGCGGCACCATCGGTGAGCTGCGCCGTGCGGACGGTGGTTTTCAGGCCGAGTTGCGTGGATTGACCGAGTTGCTCAATCGACCGTTGGGGCGGGTCTATCAGAAGCCCTGCACGGCGGTGCTGGGGGATGCGACCTGCCGGTTCGACCTGACGACACCAGGCTACTCGATTGAGCTGCCCATCGAAGAGGTCACCCGATCACGCGTCTTCCGTTGGGAGGACTTCGGCGGCTTTGACACCGGCTGGTTCGCCCGTGGTCGACTGGAGATCCTGACCGGGGCCGCGGCAGGGCTTTGGGGGATGATCAAACAGGACCGATTTGAAGGCGTTTACCGCGTTATTGAGCTGTGGGAACCTTTGCGCGGCGCGCTTGAGCCGGGTGCACGTGTCCGGATCGTCGCAGGTTGTGACAAACGCAGCCAGACCTGCCGGCTTAAGTTTGCGAACCTGATCAATTTTCAAGGGTTTCCGGATGTGCCGAGCGAGGACTGGATGATCGCGGTGCCGAAATCGAGCGGCGCGAATACAGGCGGGAGCCGAAGATGACCCCAATGCAGCAGCGCATCCTGATTGAGGCCCGCGACTGGATTGGAACTCCTTATGTGCACCAATCCGCCCGCAAAGGCGCCGGAACCGATTGCCTGGGGCTGATCCGCGGTCTGTGGCGCGCACTTTATGGGCAGGAACCAGAACCCGTTCCGGCGTATTCCATGGATTGGTCGGAGCCGCAGGGCGAAGAGCGCCTGTGGGATGCCGCCGTTCGGCACCTGCTGGCCAAGCCGTTGGATCATTTGGCACCTGCGGATGTCGTTCTTTTCCGAATGCGCAGCAACGCGGTTGCAAAGCACCTTGGGATCGTCGGTCAGACGGGACACCATCCAACCTTCATACACGCTTATTCCGGCCACGGGGTTGTCGAAAGTCCGCTCAGCCTGCCGTGGCGGCGGCGCATTGTGGCGCGGTTTACTTTTCCTGAGGAGGCCCTCTGATGGCGACGATTGTACTTTCTGCGGTAGGAGCCGCGGCTGGTGGCGCGATTGGCGGCAGTGTCGCGGGCCTGTCGACCGCTGTGATCGGTCGCGCTGTAGGCGCCACCATTGGCCGAGTGATCGATCAGCGGCTGCTGGGTGAGGGGTCTGAGGTGGTGGAGACCGGCAAGGTTGACCGCTTCCGCATCTCCAGCGTTGGTGAAGGGGAAGCGCTCGCGCAGGTATACGGGCGGATGCGGCTGGGTGGTCAGGTGATTTGGGCCTCGGATTTCGCCGAAACTGTTTCGGTCTCCGGTGGCGGCGGCGGCGGCAAGGGAGCGCCGAGCCAACCCACGACCCAAACCCGCAGCTATTCCTATTCGGTCAATCTTGCCGTGGCGATCTGCGAAGGTGAGATTACGCGAGTCGGGCGCATCTGGGCCAATGGTGAAGAGATTGCACCGGATGATCTCAATATGCGGATCTACCGCGGTGCGCCGGATCAGCTGCCCGATCCGACGATTGAGGCGATTGAAGGTGCGGGAACGGTTCCGGCCTATCGTGGTACCGCTTACGTCGTTTTCGAGAATCTTCAGCTGGAGCGGTTCGGCAACCGGATTCCGCAATTCTCCTTTGAGGTGTCCCGGCCCGAGCAGGTCGACGAGCCTGACGCGGAGCTGGCACTGACCTATGCAATCAGAAGTGTCGCCGTGATCCCCGGAACAGGAGAGTACTCCTTGGCGACGACACCGGTGCACTACAGCAGCGGGCCCGGCAGCCGCTGGAGCGCAAATGTCAACACACCGGCGGAAAAGGCGGACTTTGCCGCCTCGCTCGAGACACTTGTTGATGAACTCCCCAACTGTGAAGCGGCATCCCTGGTTGTGTCCTGGTTCGGTGACGACCTGCGGTGTGGAAGCTGCAAGATCCGGCCCCGCGTCGAGAAGAAGGAATACGAAGGCGAGAACATGCGTTGGACCGTCGCGGGCCTCAGCCGGTCAACGGCTCTCGCGATGCCACAGGAGAATGGGCGACCAGTGTATGGCGGAACGCCCACCGATCAGTCGGTTGTTCAAGCCATTCAAGCGATGCACGCGGCTGGCAAGAAGGTGTTGTTCTATCCCTTCATCCTAATGGACCAACTGGGCGACAACACGCTGCAAAACCCGTATGCGCCGGAAGAAATACAGCCCGCTCTGCCCTGGAGAGGGCGGATCACCTTGTCGGTTGCGCCGGGCGTAGAGGGGTCGCCCGACGGTACGGCGGATGCGGATGCGGAAGTGGATGCGTTCTTCGGTACGGCACGCGCAACGCATTTCAGCACCTCCGGTACATCGGTGCGCTACACTGGGCCAAATGAGTGGTCTTTCAACCGGTTCATCCTGCACTATGCTGCGCTCTGCAAAGCAGCGGGCGGTGTCGAAGCCTTCTGTATCGGCACTGAAATGCGGGGGCTTACGCAGATTCGCGGTGCCGGGAACAGTTTTGTCGCCGTGGCGCGGATGCGCGCTCTGGCGGCTGATGTGCGTGCCATCCTGGGGGCGGAGACCAAGATCACCTATGCTGCGGATTGGAGTGAATATTTCGGCTATCAGCCGCAGGATGGTTCGAATGACCGTTACTTCCATCTCGATCCGTTGTGGGCAGACGCCAATATCGATTTCATCGGTATAGACAACTACATGCCGATGTCTGACTGGCGGGAGGGGGATGAGCATCTCGATGCCGACGCCGGATCAATCTATGATCTCGAATACCTGAAATCGAACATTGATGGTGGTGAGGGATACGACTGGTTCTATGCGTCCGAGCAGGATGCGGCGGAGCAGATCCGCACACCAATCGAAGACGGCGCATACGGAGAGCCGTGGGTCTACCGCTACAAGGACATCAAAAACTGGTGGATGAACCCGCATCACGAGCGCATCGCAGGTGTCCGGTCGCCCGATCCCACGGGGTGGATTCCGCAGTCAAAACCAATCTGGTTCACCGAGATCGGTTGTGCCTCCGTCGACAAGGGAACAAACCAGCCAAACAAGTTCCTTGATATGAAGTCGTCCGAAAGCAGCTTGCCGAAGTTTTCCAACGGCGCACGCGATGACTTCATCCAGGCGCAGTATCTGCGGGCGCTGGCTGCGTTCTGGGCCGATCAGGACAAGAACCCCAGCTCGATAGTTTACGACGGGCCCATGGTCGATATGAGCCGGGCGTTTGTCTGGGCCTGGGATGCGCGACCCTATCCCTATTTCCCGAATAATGCAGCGCTGTGGAGCGACGCCGAGAATTACGCGCGGGGGCATTGGATCAATGGACGGACGTCGGCGCGGTCTCTATCTTCGGTTGTCGCCGAGATTTGCATGAAGGCGGGTGTCAAGAATTTCGACACCAGCCGCCTTTACGGCACGGTACGTGGCTATCTGGTCAATGATGTCAACGACGCCCGCGCCTCGCTACAACCGCTGATGCTGCGGTATTCCTTCGATGCGGTCGAGCGGGACGGCGAGCTCGTCTTCCGTATGCGCAATGGTCAGAATCCGTTGCAGCTGAACCGCGACATCCTCGCTCTCAGCGAGGAGCTTGATGGTGTCGTGGAGCAATCCCGCTCATCACAGGCTGATATGGCCGGGCGGGTTCGCCTTCGGTTCGTGCAAGCAGATGCGGAGTTCGACGTGCTGGCCGAGGAAGCCGTGCTGGCGGATGAACGCACGCATTCCGTTTCGACCTCCGAGATACCGATCGCGCTGACCCGCGGCGAGGGGCGCCAGACTGCAGAACGCTGGCTGACCGAAGCGCGGGTGGCCCGCGATGCGATCCGCTTTGCGCTGCCGCCATCGTGCCTCACAATGGGGGCCGGCGATGTCATCGAATTGCAGGGAGATCAGACGGAAGGTCGTGCGCTTTACCGGATTGACCGGGTGGAACAGGGTGCGTTGCAGATCGTCGAAGCCGTTCGGATCGAACCCGATGTCTATACTTCGGCTGAGATGATCGACGATGTGCCGAGCCCGCGACCCTTCGTGCCGCCCGTGCCGGTCACACCGCTGTTCCTCGATCTGCCGTTGATGACCGGAGACGAGGTGCCGCATGCGCCCCATGCCGCGATTACGGCGCAGCCCTGGCAGGGCTCGGTCGCTGTTTATCGTTCGCCAAGCGACAGCGATTTCCGGCTTATCAGCCAGCTGTCCGCACGGTCAATCATCGGCACCACTCAATCCGCGATGGTGGCCGCTCCCGCGGCGCGTCTGGATCGCGGTGCACCGCTCGAAGTGAAGCTGATCAGCGGTACGCTCAGTTCCGTAGACATTCAGGCGATGCTGAGCGGCGCCAATCTGGCGGCGATCGGGGATGGCACTCCGGACAATTGGGAGGTGTTCCAATTCGCCGAGGCCACGCTTATCGACAAGTATACCTACCAGTTGCAGACCCGGTTGCGAGGGCAGTTGGGCAGTGACGGCCTCGTGCCGGATGTCTGGCCCGAGGGCTCCTGGTTTGTCCTTCTGAACGGCTTTCCCGAGCAGATTGACCTTGGCCGCAACCTGCGGCGGGTGTCTCAGACCTACCGCATCGGCCCCGCGCGTCGTCCGGTGGATGACGTGTCTTACGTCGAAGAAGTACATGCCTTCAACGGCAATGGAGAGCGGCCTTACGCGCCGGCCCATCTGCGCACGACCCGCGCATTCGACGGCACGCTTCGCGCTCTCTGGATTCGCCGTACGCGCCAAGACGGGGACAGCTGGGATGTGCCGGATGTGCCCTTGGCCGAGGAGAGCGAGGCCTATGCCGTGCGCGTCCGGCAAGGCGATACGGTCTTGCGCGAGACGACTGTTTACGCGCCACAATGGGATTACACATTGGCTGATCAACTGGCGGATGAGGCAACCGGTGCCGTGACGCTTGAAGTCGCCCAGATTTCGGCAACCTACGGGCCCGGGCTTGTCACCAGTGTCGATGTGTCGCTCTGAAGATACCCGTGGATGAAGAGGTCGGCCTAACCCATTCCCGACGGGAATGCCGCTCATCACAGCTTTGCATTTGGCCTTCGCCTCCTAAATGAGGTAACAAGGGGCGAACCGCAAAGAGGATGATCACGATGGCGGAACTTAGTCCAAACATCACTCCGGTTGATCCGGTTTGGGACCAGATCTGTGTCGAAGCACGGCAGGCGGCTCTGGATGAGCCGCTTATGGGCGGGTTTCTCCACGCTTGTATCCTGCACCACACGAGCATCGAGAAGGCGCTGTCCTACCGGATCGCCGCCAAGCTTGCGTCCAACGAGATGTCGATGGTCGTCGTGCGTGAGATGGTCGAAGATGCCTATTCTCTCGATCCGTCGCTGGTGCACGCGGCACGGGCCGATCTCGTCGCCATATACGAGCGTGATCCGGCCTGCCACCGGTTGCTGCAGCCGATCCTCTATTTCAAAGGGTATCAGGCGATGCAGGCCTACCGGGTGGGTCACCACCTGTGGACGCAAGGAAAACGCGATCTGGCCTATTTCGTACAGATGCGGGTCTCGGAAATCTTCGGCGTCGACATCCACCCGGCGGCGCGTATCGGCAAAGGCATCATGATCGACCACGCGCATTCCATCGTGATCGGCGAGACGGCCGTTGTCGGTGACAATGTCTCCATGCTGCATTCGGTGACACTTGGCGGGACGGGCAAGGAAGAAGAGGACCGTCATCCCACAATCGGTGACGGTGTGCTGATCGGAGCCGGGGCCAAGGTCCTGGGCAACATCAAGATCGGCAATTGCAGCCGGATCGCTGCAGGATCTGTGGTGCTCGAAGAGGTGCCGCCCTGCAAGACGGTGGCGGGTATCCCGGCACGTATTGTCGGCGAAGCGGGATGTGATCAGCCATCCATTTCGATGAACCATATGCTTGGCCCGGACGTCTGAGGCCTTCTAAAATGCAAAAAGCCGGGAGCAATGCTCCCGGCTTTTTTGTTTTGGGGCCGCGTGTCAGGCCAGCATGGTCATCGGGTTTTCAAGATTGTCCTTGATCGCCTGTAGAAGCTGCGCGCCGAGCGCCCCGTCAATCACGCGGTGATCCACCGACAATGTGACCGACATCACCGTGGCAACCGCCAGTTCTCCATCTGCTCCAACAATCGGCCTTTTTACGCCCGCTCCAACTGCGAGGATCGCGCCATGGGGCGGGTTGATGACCGCGTCGAAATTGTCGATACCGAACATGCCAAGGTTGGAGATGGCGAAGCTGCCGCCCTGGTATTCATGCGGCGCGAGCTTGCGGTCGCGGGCGCGGGTCGCAAGGTCCTTCATCTCGGCGGAGAGCGCGGAGAGCGATTTCATGTCAGCGTCTTTCAGCACAGGTGTGAAGAGCCCGCCCTCGATGGCCACTGCGACGGCCACATCCGACGGTTTCAGCTTCAGCATCCGGTCACCGGCCCAGACGGCATTGGCATCGGGCACCGCTTGAAGCGCAAGCGCGCAGGCCTTGATGATGAAGTCGTTGACCGAGAGCTTCACGCCCCGAGCCTCAAGCTGTTTGTTGAGCTCGCCGCGGAACTTCAGCAGCGCATCAAGCTCAATGTCCCGGCGCAGGTAGAAATGCGGGATCGATTGCTTGGCCTCGGTGAGGCGGCTGGCGATGGTCTTGCGCATGCCATCCAAGCTCACCTCTTCGTAGTCGCGCCCCTCGTACATCGCCATCACAGAGCTTGCGCTTGGGCCACGCGCGGCGGCGGCTGCAGGGGCGGCCGGGGCTTCCGCTGCGGGCGCGCTTGCGGCTGCCTTTGGGGCAGCTGTCGCTTTCTCCACATCGGCCTTCACGATGCGGCCGTGCGGGCCGGAGCCTTTGATGGACGCCAGATCGAGGCCCTTATCCTTGGCGATCCGGCGTGCAAGCGGGGACGCAAAGATGCGATTGCCGTCCGCGCTCTTTGGTGCCGGAGCGGGAGCGGGCGCCTCGGAGCCTCCGCTGGAGGCCGCCTCGTTGCCCGCGTCAGCCGCAGGTGCGGCTTGCGGTGCAGATTTCGACGTGTCGATATCATCGGCGCTTTCGCCCTCTTCGAGCAGGATCGCGATGGCGGTGTTGACCTTCACGCCTTCGGTGCCTTCTTCAACCAGGATCTTGCCGATGGTGCCTTCATCGACAGCTTCGAACTCCATCGTGGCCTTGTCGGTTTCGATCTCGGCCATGATGTCGCCGGAGGAGACGGTGTCGCCTTCCTTGACGTGCCATTTGGCAAGCGTGCCTTCTTCCATGGTTGGGCTCAGGGCGGGCATGAGGATTTCTGTCGGCATGGCGCGCTCCTTAGCTGTAGGTGACTTGTTTCACGGCGGCGATCACCTCGTCGGTGGTCACCAGTGCCAGCTTTTCGAGGTTGGCGGCATAGGGCATCGGCACATCCTTGCCGGTGCAGTTGATCACCGGTGCGTCCAAATAGTCGAAGGCCTCCTGCATGATCACCGAAGAGATGTAGTTGCCAACGGAGCCTTGTGGCCAGCCTTCCTCGACTGTCACGCAGCGGTTGGTTTTCATCACGGATTTGAGGATGCTGCCGGTGTCCATGGGGCGCAGGGTGCGCAGGTCGATCACTTCCGCTGAGATGCCATCTTCGGCCAGCTTGTCCGCGGCTTCGAGGGCGTACTGCATGCCGATGCCAAAGCTCACGATGGTGACATCCGAGCCTTCCCGCCAGATGCGCGCCTTTCCAAACGGAACCGTATAGTCATCGAGCTCGGGCACGTCGAAGCTGCGCCCGTAGAGGATCTCGTTTTCCAAGAAGATGACCGGGTTGGGGTCGCGGATCGCGGTTTTCATCAGCCCTTTGTAGTCGGAGGCGGAGTAGGGCATGGCGACCTTCAGGCCGGGGATCTGCATGTACCAGGCGGCATAGTCCTGGCTGTGCTGCGCGCCCACGCGGGCCGCAGCGCCGTTGGGTCCGCGGAAGACCATGGGCGCGCCCATCTGACCGCCGGACATGTAGAGGGTTTTCGCAGCAGAGTTGATGATCTGGTCGATGGCCTGCATGGCGAAGTTGAAGGTCATGAACTCCACGATGGGGCGCAGCCCGCCGAAGGCGGCCCCCGTGGCGATGCCCGCAAAGCCGTGCTCGGTGATCGGCGTGTCGATCACGCGCTTGGCGCCGAATTCGTCGAGCATGCCCTGGCTGATCTTATAGGCGCCCTGGTATTCGGCGACTTCTTCCCCCATCAGGAAGACAGAGTCGTCGCGGCGCATTTCCTCGGCCATGCCATCGCGCAAGGCCTCGCGCACCGTTTGTTGCTTCAGCGTCGTGCCTTCGGGCCAGTCGGGCGAGGTGTCGGTCTCGGGTGCCGATGGCGCCGGGGCGGGCGCCTCGGAGCCTCCGCTGGAGGCCGCCTCGTTGCCCGCGTCAGCCGCAGGTGCGGCTTCCGGTGCAGATGTCGACGTGTCGATATCATCGGCGCTTTCGCCCTCTTCGAGCAGGACAGCGATGGCGGTGTTGACCTTCACGCCTTCGGTGCCTTCTTCGACCAGGATCTTGCCGATGGTGCCTTCGTCGACCGCTTCGAACTCCATCGTGGCCTTGTCGGTTTCGATTTCGGCCATGATGTCGCCGGAGGAGACGGTGTCGCCCTCCTTGACGTGCCATTTGGCAAGCGTGCCTTCTTCCATTGTCGGCGAGAGCGCGGGCATTAGAATTTCGGTTGCCATGGATCAAGCCTCCTGCGGTACTTCTGTGGCGTAGATATCGGTCCAAAGCTCTTCGACAGCCGGCTCCGGTGATGTTTTGGCGAATTCCGCGCTCTCGTTCACGATGTCCTTGATCTCCTTGTCGATCGCCTTGAGGTCGTCCTCCGTCGCGTGCTTGCCGGTGAGCAAGAGCGAACGGACCTGTTCAATCGGGTCCCGTTCGTCACGCATCTTCTGCACCTCTTCGCGGGTGCGGTACTTCGCCGGGTCCGACATGGAGTGGCCGCGATAGCGATAGGTTTTGATCTCCAGAATATACGGGCCTTTGCCCGCGCGGCAGTGCGCGACGGCCTTCTGCCCGGCCTCCTTGACGGCCAGCACGTCCATCCCGTCGACCTCTTCGCCCGGAATACCGTAAGCCGCGCCGCGCTCCCAATAGCTGGGCGACATGGTTGATCGCTTCGTCGACGTGCCCATGGCGTATTGGTTGTTTTCAATGACGAAGATGCACGGCAGCATCCACAGCTCCGCCATGTTGTAGGATTCGTAGACCTGGCCCTGGTTGGCCGCGCCGTCGCCGAAGTAGGTGAAGGTCACGCGGTCATTGCCTTTGTATTTGTCCGAGAACGCCAGCCCCGCACCCAGCGGGACCTGCGCCGCGACGATGCCGTGGCCACCGTAGAAATGCTTCTCTTTCGAGAACATGTGCATGGAGCCACCTTTGCCCTTGGAATAGCCACCCTCGCGGCCCGTGAGCTCGGCCATCACACCATTCGGGTCCATCCCGCAGGCCAGCATGTGCCCGTGATCGCGGTACGAGGTGATGCGCTTGTCGCCTTCCTCCGCCGCCGCCTCGAGCCCGACAACCACCGCTTCCTGACCAATGTAGAGGTGACAGAACCCGCCAATCAGACCCATGCCGTAAAGCTGACCCGCCTTTTCCTCGAACCGCCGGATCAGCAGCATATCGCGGTAATAGGCCTTGAGCTCCTCCGCGGACACATTGGGTTTCTTGGTGGATTTTCGCGGTGCCATCTGAGCGGTTCTCCCTCGTCGCGCCCGGTTCCGGGCAGATAGTTTAGCGTTAAACTATCTCTTATCGGATTCGACAACGGAATGCGAGAGGCAATCTGACGCGTGGTCACCCACACCGTCAAACGCCTTTTTTCTATGGGTAAACCGACCTAGCGAATGACGATTTCATCGGTCCGTATCATGCCGAGAACCGAGCGTGCCTGCTCGTCCAACAGGTCGAGATCGAGGAAATCATCCGACAGGCGCTGCGTGAGGTTCTCCATGCGCGCCACCTCGGTCTGCACCATCTGCAGCTGCTTTTGCAGCGCGTCCGCCTCTGCGTTGATCTCCGCCCGGCGGAAGAGGCCAAAGTCGCCCTGCACGGCGGCGAAGGTGAAGTAGGTCGCCAGGCCCAACGCAAGAGCGAAGAACACGAAGGTGCCAATGGCGGGTCGAGGGGAACGGGTCATCTGCACTGCCTTTTGGTCGCCTCTTGGCGGGCGTAGCTCAACTATGACACAGCAAGGCGCATAAGGGAATCCCCTTTGTCACATTTCTGTTGAAAAACAGGCACTTTGCGGTGGATCAGGCAGTCAGGGCTGCCACACCGGGTAACTCCTTGCCCTCCATCCACTCCAGAAAAGCGCCCCCGGCAGTGGAGATATAGGTGAACGCCTCCGCGGCGCCCGCAGCATTGAGCGCGGCCACCGTATCACCGCCCCCCGCCACAGACACGAGCGCTCCGGACGTGGTCAACCGCGCGGCCTCAACGGCGGCGGCATTGGTCGCCTGATCGAAAGGGGCGATCTCAAAGGCGCCCATCGGCCCGTTCCAGATCAGCGTTTTCAACCCGTTGAACGCGTCGATCACGGCGGCGACGCTGGCGGGGCCTGCGTCGAGCACCATCTGATCCGCCGCCAGCACCGTATCAGGCCCCAAGCCAACGACCTCATGCGCTGCGCCCGCCTTGAACTCTCGCGCGACCAGTCCGTCGACGGGCAACAGGATGCGGCATCCGGTCTTCTCCGCCTCGGTCGTGATCGCCTTGGCCGTGCCGATGAAATCGGGCTCCTGCAGCGAGGCGCCCAGCTGCGCGCCTTGTGCCGCGAGAAAGGTGTTCGCCATGCCGCCGCCGATCACCAGCAGATCGAGCTTGCTCACCAGGTTTTCGAGCAGCGCAATCTTGGTCGACACTTTCGCACCGCCAACCACCGCGCCAACGGGCCGCGTCGGCGTCGAGAGCGCGCCCTCCAGCGCCGACAGCTCCGCCTGCATCAGCCGCCCCGCACAGGAGGGCAGCAGATGCGCCACCCCGGTCGTCGAGGCATGTGCGCGATGTGCGGCAGAAAATGCATCGTTGCAAAAGATATCGCCGAGCGAGGCGAGGAACTGCGCCATGCCCGGATCGTTCGCCTCTTCCATTGGGCTGAAGCGCGTGTTCTCGACCAGCACGACCGATCCGGCGGGCAGGGCGGCCAACGCGTCCGGGTTCGGGCGTTCGACAAAGGTGACCTCCTGACCCAGCGCAGTCTCCAGCGCGGGCAGGGTCACGCGCAGCGACATCTCCGGCACCACCTTGCCCTTGGGCCGCCCGAAATGCGCCAGCAGAATGGGCAGGCCGCCGCCGGCGAGGATGTCCTTGATCGTCGGTACAATGCGGTCGATCCGCGTTGTATCGGTCACGCGACCGTCTTCCACGGGCACGTTGATATCGACCCGCACCAGCACTCGCTTGCCCGCAAGCTCCATGTCATCCAGCGTCTTCCAGCCCATCACCCGCTCCTCTCATAGTCGTCGCGCCTTTGTGTTGCGCGTATCACCGCCTGCGTCAATGACCCGCTTGGCATTCAGGGCACCACCAATTAGGAAGTGCGCAACCGACAAAACAAGGAGTGCGGCATGGCCGAAATCAAAGATCCCGAAAACACGATCCTGATGGAGTTGAAGGGCGGCACCGTGACGATAGAGCTGTTGCCTGACGTGGCCCCGAAACATGTGGAACGGATGAAGGAGCTCGCGCGGGCCGGTGAATATGACAATGTCGCCTTCCACCGGGTCATCGAAGGCTTCATGGCGCAAACCGGTGACGTGCAGCACGGCGATATGGAAGATGGCTTCAACCTCTCGATGGCCGGCACCGGTGGCTCCGATCTGCCGAATGTGCCTGCCGAATTCTCCAAAGTGCCGCATGCGCGCGGCAGCCTCGGCGCCGCGCGCTCGCAGAACCCGGACTCGGCCAACAGTCAGTTCTTCATCAACTTCAAGGACAATGACTTCCTCAATGGCCAATACACCGTCTACGGCCAGGTGACCTCCGGCATGGAGCATGTGGACGCGATCGCCCGCGGCGAGCCGCCAGCCGAGCCCGACCGGATGATCTCGGTCAAGGTGGCAGCTGATGTATAAGGCGCTGATCGCATCGCTGATGCTGGCCACGCCCGCCGTGGCAACGGGCCTCGAGATCACTGTCGCAGGTGAGGCCAACGGCACCATTACCATCGACCTGCTGGAAGATGTGGCGCCGGGCCATGTGGAGCGCATCACCGCACTTGCGGAAAGCGGCGCCTACAACGGCGTTGTCTTCCATCGGGTGATCGAGGGCTTCATGGCCCAGACCGGAGATGTGGAGTTCGGCAAGACCGGGGGCGATATGCGCCGCGCGGGCATGGGTGGTTCTGACGAGCCGGACCTGGCGGCGGAGTTCTCCGACGTGCCGTTCGATCGGGGTGTGGTTGGCATGGCGCGGGCGCAGAGCCCGGACAGCGCCAACAGCCAGTTCTTCATCATGTTTCAGGAAGGCTATTTCCTGAACGGTCAATACACCGTTGTCGGCCGTGTGACCGAAGGGCTGGAGGTGCTCGATGCGATCAAGCTCGGCACTGGGCCCAACGGCGCCGTGATCGGCGCGCCGGACGTGATGCAGACGGTGACGGTGACCGACTGACCAATGGGCGGGGCGGGCCGTGGTGCCCGTCCGTGTTCACATATCGGCTGTGTCTTGCAACAGATCGGTCTCGGCCACGGGCCGCAACCCCAAGTTGCGATTGATGCCCGCGGAGCGTGCGCTATGCTGGATCAGACACACCGAAGAACCTTGGGGAGTGCATCTGTCTCGTGCATGAAGATGCCCGCACCGAAACCGCAACCGCCACAAAGACCGTCAACGTATATCACTGTCACGCCGACAACATTGGAGACAGGTTGTGCGGGCCTGCCCAGTATTTCTGGCCCGACAAAGTGGCGACGGCTGATTTTGCCAAGACACTGGCCGCACCGGAGAACCTTATTCTCGGGGGAGGACAGGTCTTCGGCCAGCTCAGCGCCTATGCCGAACACTACAAAGACAGCTTGGCGGGCGCGCTGATCGCATGGGGCGTTGGCGTGCCCGACAAGGGCAAGCAGACCGCGCAGGTGCTCGATGTGGCCTCCAGGTTCGCGCTCTTCGGCACGCGGCATTACGGCTGGCGCGACACGCTCACCTTCGTGCCCTGTGCCAGCTGCATGTCCGCCGCGTTTGACACTGTCCCCGAGCCGACACATGAGGTTGTCCTCTACGCGCACCGCAGGAAGACGCCGGAGTTCACGGCGGAGGAGGGGGTGCCCTTCATCACCAACAGGAACCAGAGCGCCCAGTCGGTGATCGACTTCATCGCCTCGGGCGAGACTGTGGTCACAAGTTCCTATCATGGTGTCTACTGGGCCCAGCTGCTGGGCCGTAAGGTTCTGTGCATCCCCTACAATCGCAAGTTTTCGACGCTGCAACACCCGGCTGTGACCACCACCGAAACATCCTGGAGATCCATGCTCTCCCTTGCAAAGCGGACGGAGCCGCTGTTGGATGCCTATCGGGAGATCAACCGGCGGTTTGCCGTCCAAGTCGCGGAGCGGCTCGAACTCGATGACTAGTCACGTCGGCAAGAAGCAGGTTCTGATCCACATTGGCCCGCACAAGACCGGCTCGTCCGCCATTCAAAGAAGCCTTGGGCAGCTGTCTGACGCGCTGACCAAGCTGGGGATATGTTACCTGCACTCCAGCGTGACGCATCAGGTCGCGCTCGATTTTGCCAATCAGCGCTATGATCAGGCGGAACAGGGGCTATCTGCGATTGCCGCCAGCATCACCGATCTGCAGCAGGACACCGTCCTTCTGAGCCATGAAGACTTCTGCGGCCATCTGATCGGACGAACAAAGAGAGGCGCGGTCTATCCCAAGCTGACCCGGAACCTGCGGGTGATGCGGCGCGCGCTGCGGCCCCACGCGGTCCGGTTCGTGTTTTTCCGGCGCGAGGAGCAGGATTGGCTGAAAAGCTGCTATCATCAGCATCTGAAGTATCGGACGCGATTTCACCGGCAAGACGATTTCTTCACGCAATTTGGGACCGATCTGTGCTGGACCCAAAAGCTGCAAAAGCCCAAGGAGGCCTTCGGCGACGCGCTCGTTGTCCTTGAGTACCAGGCAGATCCAAAAGCGGGGATCGCCGGCCTTCTCAGCCAACTGCCGCAAGAGGTAGCGTCCGCCATCAGGATACCTGCCGTCGAACGGGTGAACAGATCTCCGACCGAGGCGCAGATCGCGCAGCTGGAACGCATCAACGAGATGTCGGAATTCCCGGCAACGGCCTGGTTTGCCAAGTCCAGGGTGCTGAAGGGCGCGCCCTCGGCGCTGCCCCCTTCGACGGAGACGGACGCCCCCCCGTGGCCATCGACGCCTGATGCGCCTGACGGGTGTGCTCTGCCGGCGCTCTGGCAGCGGTCCAGCTCGCGCATTTCTCGGCAGAACGTGGCGGATATCTTGCCGCCCGCGACCGTGGATCTGGAGCAGCTCGCGGCCGAGCGGCTCCCGGGCGATGTCCCCATGCCGGATCTGCACCGCGCTGACATCCGCAATCAGTCGGCGATCCTCGACTACCACCTGCGCGGAAAATCCCGCCTCAGCCATCTGAACGGTCTGACGATCAGCTATCTGCGCCGGGACACGCCTCATACGAAAAAGGCGCGCCATCTCTTTCATCGGATCTGGCGCGAGCAGGGCTGGGTTCTGATCAATGAGCTCTCCACGCGATGGCTGATCTCGACCCTGCAGACCTTTCTCGACCACGGCGAAAATGAAGCGCAGCGCATGATCGGCACGGCCGGCTACTTCTATGGCAACATGATGAAGATCTACGAGGGAGAGCGGGCGATCGAAGGGCTCGAGCAAGATGGCCGTTATGCCACTCTCACGCCTCAAACGAAAAACCGGTTTCGGGGCATGGACAGATACCGCGTGGGCGGGTCTGATCTGATGCTGAACACCAATGCGCTGGCGCTGGACATCGCCGCACGGGACCCCGTCGCCGGCCTGGTTCTGCAGGAGTTTCTGCTACGCGTGAAATCCTCCGGAAACGTCTTTTCGCGTCACGACGCTACGCGACAGGAGCAGAAGGTCTCAATGCCCGGATTCGCGAATGCCTGGGCCTTCTTTGAGCCGTGGGACGACTAGGCCGACGGGTCGCCAGCCTGCGACCCTGGTCCGTCGCGCAAGGGCGGGCGCCCGGGTGGCAGCGTGGGGGAGAAGCGCCCTCCCCCCCATCGAAGGGGGTCGGGCGCTGCCCGGCGGGTCCCCGCCGGACCGCATAGCTGAACCGTGGCAGTCAGGTTTTCGGGTCCACGCTCTGGCCCTGTGCATCTGAACCGACGCGCAACTCATCCGGGACCTCGTCCGCGCGAATGACGATGGTGTCCTGCAGCGTTTCCAGGTTCTGCAGATCGTGCTCGAATTGTCGACGCAGCAGGGCCTGAACGTCAGGAGCCAGCGTCTCTCGCGGAAACAGTTTCGACAGCACGCTCTGGTGCCGCACGTGGTCGGCCACCGCAACCTTCATCACGTCAAGCTGGTCTTCCTCGACGCCCAGGAGCGTCATGACAAATGGCAAGGCAACGGCGTCGGGTTCGGAAAAGTCCCACACGATGATCCGGTTGTTCGGACAGCTCTCCCGAATGCGCGCGGCCAGGTCGAACCAACTCGGCACTCTTTCGGAAAAGTCGAGCCGCCCGCCGTCGCCATCCCTGTTTCCAGCCGGAAGCTGAAGCAGATACCGCGCCTGATCCGTGATCCCCAGGTGCAGATCCATGGAGTGGCCGTTGAAAAGCGCGCAGAGCTTGGCGATGCGCCGCTCCGCATGCGGCAGGATCACCCCTTGCCGCAGAACCCGCTTGGGATGCCCCATCAACGCGTGTTGGCTGGCGACCACTATTCTGTGGTCTCGCAGGTCTTTCCAGAACGCCGCGCTCCCCTCGGTCTCGAAGGCAAAATCCTCCATGCTGAGCGGACCCGCATTCACCAGGTGCCGCAGGTGCTTTCTGTATTCTCCGACCCGTATCAGGCGCACCTGCGTGTCCGACCGCACCGCCGGTGTTGCCGCAGCCTGCCAAATCAGATCATCGGCGATCCGCGGCGCGCCAATGTGAAAGTTGACATGGGTCCTTTGGGGCGTGGAGGTCATGGATGCCTGTGGGTCCTTGCAAGCCGGTCCGCCGTACAATGTGCGGGGAAGGTGTGCGCTCTGTCGCGGCATGTCTGGGTTGGCATCACAGCCGCACTAGACCTCAAAAATCGCGCGAGATGCAACCGGCAAAACGGTCGAGGCGACACCAGAGCTGAGAGACGGCCAGGCACGCAGGGCCTGCGTGATGCTTCCCTGATCAGGCCCATGCCATGAGCCCGGAACAGAAAAGGCGCCGCACCGCGACGCCTTTGGTCTGTTCGCTCCGCCGTGTGCCTAGGACGCAGGGTTGGCTTTGGCCGCAGGCGCCGACTTCGCGCCGGGGTTCAGCGGATCGTCCTGACGCTGCACCGAGCCTTCGAAATGCGCGCCGCTTTCGATGGCGATGGTCTTGTGGATGATGTCACCCTCGACCCGCGCCGTCGATGTCAGCCGCACCTTCAGCCCGCGCACGCGGCCCACGATACGTCCGTTGACGACCACGTCATCGGCGATCACCTCGCCCTTGATGGTCGCGGTCTCACCAATGGTCAGCAGATGCGCGCGGATGTCGCCCTCCACCGTGCCTTCCACCTGAATGTCGCCCGTCGTCTTCATGTTGCCCGTCACATGCAGGTCCGACGACAGCACAGAGGCGGGTGGCTTGGCCTTGGGCGGCGCCGGTTTGTAGTCCGCCGGGGCAGGGGAGGCGGGCGCCGAGGACGCCGCTGGTTTCGCTGTCTCGGTTTCTGCCTGCTTCTGGCCCGGTTCGTTGATTTTGCTCTTAGAAAACATCTCTTGCAGCCTTGATGTAGATCATTGGGTTTACAGCTTTCCCACCGACACGCACTTCATAGTGCAGGTGCACGCCGGTCACCCGTCCACTTGCACCCATATCACCGATATGATCCCCGCGCGAGACCCTTTGCCCTACTTTAACGCGAATTTTTGAAAGATGCGCATACCGTGTCTCAATGCCGAAGTCGTGCTGGATCTTGATCAGCCGGCCATAGCCCGATTGCCAACCGGCATAGGTCACCACACCGTCCGCCGTGGCGTGCAGGTCGGTGCCGGCGGGGGCTGCGAAGTCCACACCCTTGTGCATCCGCCGTCCGCCGGTCTTGGGATCGCGCCGGAACCCATAGTCGCTGGTGAAGCGGAACGCCTGCTTGACCGGCAGCGCAAACGGCGCGCGCTCCGCGGCGATCCGGTAAAGGTTGAGCTCGTCCATCTGCTCCAGAATGCGATTGGCGCGCAGGAAGTCGGGCGACAACTCCTCGCCGCGGCTGGAGAAGGAGAGCGGCGTCAGGGGCCCGCCTTGCCCAGAATAGCCGCGCCGCACCTGGTTGAGGATACGCTCAGGCGCCATGCCGGCGGCCTTGAACATCTTGTCGAGCGGCTCGACCGACACGGTCATCGCCTCTTCGAGCTGCCGGAAAATCTGGTCGTTGTTCTCTTGCATCAGCGCAATCTCGAGCGCCAACTCATCCGCATGCTCCAGCGCCTGCTGCGCATCGGCCACAACCTGATCGCGTTCGGCGGCGGTGCGGGCCAGCGCATCGGCGAGGAAATCAACCGGAACGCCCGGATCCCTGGAGGCCAGAAGAGCAGCCGCATCGGGATCGCCGACACCCTCCTGAACCGCTGCCAGCGCCGTCCGCGCGGCCTCGCGGTCCGTCATGGTCGCCCGAAGCGTGGCCTGAACGACCTCGAGCCCGGTTTCCAACTCATGCCGCCGGGTCTCGGATTCCAGCAGTTCCGACTGCATCACGGAGATCTGATCGAGGGCTGCGTTGAACCGCTCCTGTGCCGCCAGTGCCTCCGCCGCGCGCTGATCGCGTTGTGCCGACAAATCGTTCAGCCGCACCTGATAGGTGGCCTGATCCCGTTTGGCCTGCTCGCGGAAATTCCCGGCACCGATGCTGTCCATCAGCAGGATCGCCGTGGCGATGATCGACCAGCCCACCAAAAGTGCCGCACCCGAGAAGGCGATCAACTGAGTTTCGGGGCGCAGGCGGATAAATCGGGTGTCGGTGTCGGATTTCAGGAACACGCGGCGTTCGGGAAAATAGTGCTCCAAGAGCCCATGAAATTTGATTGCCAAACGTGTCCGCACGAAGCCGTCCCTCTGCTCGTCTTCCCCGATGCGCGCCCTTTCTCCCGAGGGGCAGCATCACACTCCGAAGTGCTTAATAAGCAGGCGAACGCGGAGCAAGCATGATTAACGGCCAACCCACAACTGTACGTTGAATTGTTGTAAATCGGCAAAAACCTGCTGGTTTCAGGGGGTTTTTCGCGCGTTTTGGCCTCAGGGCTGCGTTGCCAGGGGCCAATAGAAGTCCGGCGGGATGCCGGCCTCGGCGCGTTTTTCCTCGTTGAAGGGCGGTTTCAGCGCGCCGTGGAAATAGGTCCGGACCAGCGCGTGGAACCGCTCTTTCGGGTCCTCGTCATGCCGCCCGCAGAGGAAGTGGAACCATTTCGAGCCGTAAGCCACGTGACTGACTTCTTCCGCATAAATCGTCTCGAGCGCGTCCACCGCGTCCGCCACCTTGGCCTTGCGGAAAATCTCGATCATGCCCGGCGTCACGTCGAGCCCGCGCGCCTCGAGCACCATGGGCACAACCGCCAGCCGCCCCATGAAATCATCCACCGTATCCTCGGCCGCGCGCCACATCCCCGCATGGGCGGGCAGCGCGCCATAGCGGCTGCCCATCGCTTCAAGACAGTCGCACATCAGATTGAAATGTTTGGATTCCTCATCGGCCGCCTTTACCCAGTCGTCATAGAATCCCATGGGCATCCGCACATGTGCAAAGCGCGCGATGACGTCCCAATGCAGGTCCACCGCGTTGAGCTCGATATGCGCCACCGCATGCAGAAGTGCTGTCCGCCCCTCCGGCGTGCCGGGGCGGCGACGCGGCACATCACGGGGGCTCAGCAGCTCCGGCTCCGCAGGTCGGGCAGGGTGCAGCGGCGGGTCTGCCCGCCCGATCTCCGGCGTCTCGCCCCGGTCCCGCGCGGCCTGCCATTCCGCGGCAAACCGGCGCGACAGCGCGGTCTTTTCGCGGCCATCGGCGGTGCGCAACACCGCCTTGGCCATCTGCGCCAGCGGGATCACAGCGCCTGAACCGCCTCCAGCACCTCCTCCACATGGCCCGGCACCTTCACCTTGGGCCAGATGCGCGCGATGGTCCCATCCGCGGCAATCAGGACCGTCGACCGCTCAATGCCCATGAACTTCTTGCCGTACATGCTCTTTTCCTTCCACACGCCATAGTCCTCGCAGGCCGAGCCATGCTCGTCCGACAGGAGCGGCACGGTCAACTCCTTCTTGGCGACGAATTTCTCATGGCTCGCCATGCTGTCCTTGGAGATGCCGAAGACCTTGACGCCCGCTGCCTCGAACGCCGCCTTGCTCTCGGAAAAGCCCACGCTTTCCTTGGTGCAGCCCGGCGTGTTGTCGCGCGGGTAGAAAAACAGCACCACCGGTGATCCCTTCAGATCAGACAGCGTGACATCTCCGCCATCGGTGCTCGGCAGGGTGAAATCGGGGGCAGGGTCTGAAATCTCTGGCATAACACTCTCGTGGGTTTAAAGGTTTGCTTTCCAGTGACATATTAGACCGGAGCGGGCCACAGAAAAGGCCCGCCCCTCGATTAACCTCTGGTGTTCTCCAAGCTTCGAAAGCAGCCCTGCGTTTTGGACACAGATCCCGCCGATACGCCACGCCGCCGCCTCAGGAAGCGGTTCATCCTGCCGCCGGCGGTTCTTGTGCTGCTGCTCGCCGCCCTGGTGGGCGCGGCCTTCTGGGTCAAGGATCGCGACATCATCGTGCCCGGGTGGGTGCGCGCCCAGATCGAACAGCGCCTTACCGACGCCGTCCCCGAAGCGCGGATCGCCTTTGGAGAGATGCTCCTGATCGTAGATGAGGGCTGGCGCCCGCGGGCCCGGGTGCGCGACGTGCGTGTCACCACGCCCACGGGGACGGAGGTCGTCGCCTTCTCCGAACTGCGCGCCAGCCTGTCCATGAGCGGCCTGCTCAAAGGCCAGCTCGAACTGAAGTCCGTTGATCTCAGCGGCGTTTTCCTGACGCTCAGGCGCGGTGCGGAGGGGGTGCGGCTCTCCGGTGGCCTCGGCGCCCAGACTGCGACGCGCGAAGCGCCCAACCTGGCGCAACTGGTCGCCGATCTTGACGAGCTTCTGGAGCGCCCCGGTCTGGCCCGGCTGCGCAGTGCCGAGCTTCAGGCGCTGACGCTCCGCTATGAGGACGCGCGCGCGAACCGCGCCTGGACCATCGACGGCGGGCGTCTGTCGCTGCAGCGCTCCGGCTCCGTTCTCGGCATCAGCGTCGATCTGGCGGTGCTTGGCGGCGGGGCCGAGGTGGCCACCGTCAGCGCCAGCTATGCGGGCGAAATCGGCGCTCTGGCCTCCGATTTCGGCGTGACCTTCGCCAATGTGGACGCCGCCGACGTGGCGGTCCAGGGCCCCGCCTTCGGCTGGCTCCGGGCCCTGGATGCACCGATCTCCGGCTCCCTGCGCGGAGGGGTGAACGAAGACAGCAGCTTTGATCCGCTCAACGCCACCTTCCAGATCGGCGCAGGCGTGATCCAGCCCACACCGGAATCCCGAGCCATCCCGATCAACAGCGCACGCAGCTACTTCACCTATGTGCCCGCCACCCGGATGTTGCAATTCAACGAGTTGTCTGTGGATAGCAAATGGGTGAGCGGGCGCCTCGACGGCACGGCGCAGCTGGCCGACGACGGGCAAGGCCGCATCGAGGATCTCGTGGGCCAGCTGCGGCTCACCGATTTGCGCATCAACCCCGCGGACTTCTACGAAGAGCCCGTCCGGCTGGCCGAAGCCGAACTGGACTTTCGCCTCACCCCGCAACCCTTCGCCCTGCAACTCGGACGCCTGCAGGTGATCGACCAGGGCCATGTGCTTACCGCCAACGGCGACCTGCGCGCCGATGCCCGCGGCTGGGACATCGCGGTCGACGCCCAGATGGATGGCTACGACCCGGACCGCCTGATGGAGCTCTGGCCCGAACATGTGGTGCCGAAGACCCGCCGCTGGCTCAGCCAGAACCTGCTCTCCGGTCGTCTGCACGACATTGCCGCCGCGCTGCGCTGGCAGCCGGGTACCGAGCCCGAGACCTACCTGGGCTTCGACTTCGACCAGGCCGATGTGCGGTTTCTCAAGGAGATGCCGCTCATCCGCGGCGCCAAGGGGCATGCCTCGCTGCTCAAGGACCGCTTTGTGCTGGTCGTCGACGAGGGCGATGTCGAAGCGCCCGAGGGCGGTGCCGTCGATCTCGCGGGCTCCTCCTTCATCATTCCCGATGTGATGGCCAAGGACAGCACACCCGGCGTGATCCGGCTGCTCACCACATCCTCGGTCACCGCGGCCTTGTCGATGCTCGATCAGCCGCCGCTGAATGTCATGGCCAAGGCCGATCTGCCGGTCGCCCTTGCCGACGGGCGCGCCCGGATGGCGGGCACACTGGCCCTGCCGCTGGTGAAGGATCTGCCGGTCGAGGCGGTGGAGTTCGACGTCACCGGCCAGATCGCCGATGTGCGCAGCACCAAGCTGATCAAGGACCGCGTGCTCAGCGCGCCGCTGCTGGATCTGGTGGCCTCCGACGAGGCGGTGCAGGTGGCCGGTCGCGGCGCGCTCGACGGGGTGCCCTTCGATGTGGTCTGGGCGCAGCCGCTGAACAGTCCCGGCGCGCCGGGACGTGTGACCGGCCAGATCGAGATCTCGCCCGAGGCGCTCGATGCTCTGAAGATCGGTCTGCCGCCGGAATACGCCAGCGGGCAGGGCTCCGCCGACATCGACATCACCCTGGTCAAGAACCAGCCGCCCGCCTTGCAGCTCTCCTCCGATCTGCGCGGGGTCGGCCTGTCGATCCCGCCCATCGGCTGGTCCAAGGGGGCAGGCACCGCCGCCCGCTTCGAGATCAGCGCGTCGCTGTCCGAGGTGCCGGTGGTCGACACCCTCACGCTTGATGCGCCGGGCCTGCGGGCGGAGGGCGATGTCACACTGCAGGGGCCAGGCCAGCTTGACCGCGTGCGCCTCTCGCGGCTGCGCGTCGGCAACTGGCTCGACGCGCAGGTCGATCTGGTCGGGCGCGGCGCCGGCGTGCCGGTGGGGGTGGCGCTGCGCGGCGGCACGCTCGATCTGCGGCGCGCCGATATTCCCGATGGGGCCGCCTCCGGCGAGACGTCGCCGCTGACGGTGGCGCTCGACCGCCTGCAGGTCACCGATGCCATCGCCATCACCGCCGTCCGGGGCGACTTCACCACCGGTGCCGGGCTCGATGGTGCCTTCTCAGGGCGCATCAATGGCGGCGCTCAGGTCTCGGGCCGGCTGATCCCCCAGGGGCGCCGCAGCGCCATCCGGCTGACGGCTGCGGATGCGGGCGCCGTCTTTGCCTCCGCCAATGTCGTGCAACAGGTGCGCGGCGGCGCCTTCGAACTGGTGCTCTTGCCCGTCGGCACCGGCGGCGCCTTCGATGGCAAGCTCCGGGTTCAGAACACCAGCGTCGTGGAGGCGCCCGCCATGGCCGCGCTGCTCAATGCCGTGAGTATCGTGGGGCTCTTCAACGTGGAGGGCAGTGACAGCCTGTTCTTTTCCGAGGTCAACGCCGACTTCCGCCTCGCGCCGCGCCGGATCACCCTGCGGGAAGGCAGCGCGGTGGGCTCGTCCATGGGCATTTCCATGGATGGCATCTACGCCACCGACAGCGGCCAGTTGCAGATGCAGGGGGTGATCACGCCCGTCTATATCCTCAATGGCATCGGCAGCATCTTCACCCGCCCGGGCGAGGGGCTCTTTGCCTTCAACTACTCCATCGGCGGCACCGTGCGCGATCCGGAGGTCTTCGTGAACCCGCTCACGGCCCTGACACCGGGCGGGATCCGCGACCTGTTCCGCGGCCCGCGCCCGGATGTGCCCCTGGCCGAAGGCGAAGACCCGCCGCCGCCCCCGCCGGAACGTGAAAGACCCACTTTCACCCGCGGCGAAGATCGCTAAAAGGCGCCTCATGAAACTGAGCGATTTCGACTTCGATCTGCCCGAGCGGCTGATCGCGACCCGGCCTGCGGTGCCGCGCACCTCCGCGCGCCTGCTGGTGGCCGAGGGGGATGCGATCACTGATGCGGTGGTGTCGGAGCTCACCGACTTCCTGCGCCCCGGCGACCGGCTGGTGCTGAATGACACGCGGGTCATCCCCGCGCGACTGACCGGGCTGCGCCACCGGGTCAGCGCGCAAGGCGAGACACAGGCCAAGATCGAAGTGACCCTGCTGGAGCCTCGTGCCGATGGCACCTGGGCCGCGCTGATCAAGCCGCTGAAGAAGCTGAAACCGGGAGAAGAGGTGATCTTCAGCGCCGATCTGCGCGCCACCTTGCAGGACGTCCGTGACGGGCAGGGGCATCTCGCCTTCAACCTCTCGGGTGACGACTTCGACGCGGCGCTCAATACCGCAGGTGCGATGCCGCTGCCGCCCTATATCGCCGCCAAACGCCCGGCAGATGCGCAGGACCTGACCGACTACCAGACCGTCTTTGCCCGCAACAAGGGGGCGGTCGCGGCGCCCACGGCCTCGCTGCATTTCGACCAGGCCCTGCTGCAACGCATCGCCGGTCACGGCGTCGATTTTACCCATGTCACCCTGCATGTGGGTGCGGGCACCTTCCTGCCGGTCAAGGTCGATGACGTGACCACCCACAAGATGCACGCCGAATGGGGGCAGGTCAGCGCCGCCGCCGCCGCCGAGATCGCCGCCACCAAATCCGCAGGCGGGCGGGTGATTCCCGTGGGCACCACCGCGCTGCGTCTGATCGAGACGGCGGCCCGCAATGGCGAGATTGCCGCATGGGAGGGCGACACCGATATCTTCATCTATCCCGGCTTCCGGTTCCGGGTGACAGACGCGCTGATGACCAATTTCCACCTGCCGAAATCCACGCTGATGATGCTCGTCTCGGCGCTGATGGGCCAGGACAGCGTGCGCCGCATTTACGATCACGCCATCGGCCGGGAGTATCGTTTCTTCTCCTACGGCGATGCGTCGCTCCTCATTCCGGAGTAACCCTATGTGCCCAAAGCGACTCCCGACGTCGCGCATGAGCGTGACGGGCCCCGCAGCCTGCGGCAAGCAGGGCCCATCACGCCACCCCAGCCCACCGGGAGGGAGATATGCTTCAGGTTCTGTCTAGCGCTTGGGCGCTCTTGCTGGGGATGTCCCTGCTGATGGTCGGCAACGGCATGCAGGGCACATTGCTGGGCATCCGGGGAGAGATCGAGGGCTTTTCCACCTTCGAGATGTCCATTGTCATGTCCGCCTATTTCCTCGGCTTTCTCGGGGGCTCGCGCATGGCGCCGGGCATGATCCGCCGCGTCGGCCACGTGCGCGTCTTCGCCGCCCTTGCCTCGCTGATCTCGGCGGTGATGATCCTCTATCCCACGGTGACCGAGGTCTGGCTCTGGACGCTGGGCCGCGTGCTCATCGGGTTCTGCTTCTCCGCCGTCTACGTGACCGCGGAAAGCTGGCTCAACAACGCCGCCACCAACGAAAACCGCGGCCAGGCGCTCTCGCTCTACATGATCGTGCAGACTGCGGGCATCGTGGTCAGCCAGGCGCTGCTGCTGACCGCCGATCCATCCGGCTACGTATTGTTCGTGATCCCCTCGATCCTGGTCTCCATCGCGATCACGCCGATCCTGCTGTCGATCAGCCCGACCCCCGCCTTCGAGACAACCAAGCCCATGAGCCTGCGCGAACTGGCCGGCTACTCGCCCCTGGGATGCGTCGGCATGTTCCTGCTCGGCGGCGTCTTCTCGGCGCAGTTCGGCATGGCCTCTGTCTATGGCGCCAAGGCCGGGCTGTCGGTCGCGCAGATCTCCACCTTCGTGGCGATGTTCTTCGTCGGCGCGGTGCTGCTGCAATACCCCATCGGATGGATCTCCGACCGGATGGACCGGCGCTTCCTGATCCTGATCGTCTCGGCCATCGGGGTGGGGGGCTCGTTCCTCGGCATGGTGCTCGGCGGTCAGTTCACGCTGCTGCTGGTGTCGGCCTTCGTGGTCGGCGGCATGTCGAACCCGCTCTACTCGCTGCTGATCGCGCATACCAACGACTTCCTGCAGCATGAAGACATGGCCGCCGCCTCGGGTGGCCTCATCTTCATCAACGGGCTGGGGGCGATCCTCGGCCCGATCATCACCGGCTACATGATGGACGTCGTGGGGCCGGGGGGCTTCTACCTTTTCACCGGCATTCTCTTCGCCGCACTGGTCCTCTACGCGGCCTACCGCTCGACGGTGCGCAAATCCATTCCCGTCGACGAGACCGGCGCTTACGTCGCCGTGGCGCCGTCCTATACGCCGGTGGCCATGGAATATGCTCAAGAATACGCCATCGAGTCCGAGCTGAGTGAGGAAAATGCCGCAAATGATCGCTGATTTTGCAAGTGACGGTTGAATATGTCGGAATGATGCAAAATGTGACTATGAGAACCCTGTTAATCGAACGTAACATATCCACATGGTGTGTTGATAAGGAGTGTAGAGTGATGGTTGGCCCTGAAGAGATACTGAGCTTCTGGCTTGATGAGATTGGCACCGAGGGCTGGTACACGCAGTCGGACGCGCTGGATGCGGCGATCCGAACCCGGTTCGAAGAGACCTGGGAGGCCGCCATCGAAGGGCGCTTCTCGCTCTGGCTCACATACCCCTCCGGCGCGCTGGCCTACATCATCCTGATGGACCAATTCTCCCGCAACATGTTCCGAGGCACGGCCAAGGCCTTTGCCAGCGACAAGGTGGCGCTCGCGGCGGCGAAATCCGCTATCGACAAGAACTGGGATCTCAAGATCGACGAGCCCGCGCGGCAGTTCTTCTACCTGCCGCTGATGCACTCCGAAAACCTCTGCGATCAGGACCGCTGTGTGCGCCTGATGTGCGAGCGGATGCCCGAGCACGGGGCCGAGAACCTGTTGCACGCGCAGGCCCATCGCGCCGTGATCCGCGCCTATGGGCGCTTCCCCTTCCGCAACGACGCGCTGGCGCGCACGCCGACTGCCGCCGAGGCCGACTTCACAGCCAATGGCGGCTATGGCGAGATTGTCCGCAACCTGCAGATGGCCAAGGCCGCCTGAAGCCACAACATCCGACGCAGGACGGTTTTGCGGAGCGCGCATATGTCGCGCTCCTCTTCGTGTTGCTGCGCTGCCGGATATAGTTTAACGGTAAACTATATTTGGGGCTTACCTGCGAGGAGATGTCATGGCTGCGAAATCCTTTGATCTGATTGTGATTGGTGCGGGCCCGGGCGGCTATGTGGCCGCGATCCGTGGCGCCCAGCTCGGCATGTCCGTGGCCATCGTCGAACGCGAGCATCTCGGTGGCATCTGCCTCAACTGGGGCTGCATTCCGACGAAGGCGATGCTGCGCTCCTCCGAAGTCTTTCACCTCATGCACCGCGCCAAGGAGTTCGGGCTCAAGGCCGACAACGTGGGCTATGACCTCGACGCCATCGTCAAACGTTCCCGCCAGGTCGCGGGCCAGCTGTCGGGCGGCATCGGCCACCTGATGAAGAAGAACAAAGTGACCGTTGTTATGGGCGAGGCCACGATCCCCGCCAAGGGCAAGGTCACGGTGAAGACCGAGAAGGGCAGCGAAGAGCTCACCGCCAAGAACATCGTGCTCGCCACCGGCGCGCGGGCGCGCGAGCTGCCCGGGCTGGAAGCGGATGGCGATCTGGTCTGGACCTATAAGCACGCGCTGCAACCGAAACACATGCCGAAGAAACTGCTGGTCATCGGTTCCGGCGCCATCGGCATCGAATTCGCCAGCTTCTACAACACACTCGGCGCCGACACGACAGTCGTTGAGGTCATGGACCGCGTGCTGCCGGTGGAAGACGCCGAAATCTCGGCCTTCGCGAAGAAAAGCTTCGAGAAACAGGGCATGAAGATCATGCAGAAGGCCATGGTCAAGCAGCTTGATCGCGGCAAGGGCAAGGTCACCGCCCATATCGAGGTGGGCGGCAAGACAGAGAAACACGAATTCGACACGGTGATCTCCGCTGTTGGCATCGTCGGCAACACCGAATGGCTCGGCCTCGAGGCGCTCGGCGTCAAGATCGATCGCACCCATGTGGTCACGGACGAGTTCTGCCGCACTGGCGTCGACGGGCTCTATGCCATCGGCGACATCGCCGGTGCCCCCTGGCTCGCGCATAAAGCGTCACACGAAGGCGTCATGGTCGCCGAACTGATCGCGGGCCACAACGATGTGCACCCCGTGAAGCCCGAGAGCATCGCGGGCTGCACCTACTGCCACCCGCAGGTCGCCTCCGTCGGCTATTCCGAAGCCAAGGCGAAAGAGCTCGGCTATGAGATCAAGGTGGGCCGCTTCCCCTTCATCGGCAACGGCAAGGCCATCGCGCTCGGCGAGCAGGAAGGCATGATCAAGACGGTCTTCGACGCCAAAACGGGCGAGCTTCTGGGCGCCCATATGGTCGGTGCCGAGGTGACCGAGCTCATTCAGGGCTATGTGGTGGGCCGCCAGCTCGAGACCACCGAAGAAGACCTGATGAACACCGTCTTCCCGCACCCGACGCTCAGCGAAATGATGCACGAATCCGTGCTCGACGCCTATGGCCGCGTGATCCATATGTGATCGGCGGCGCGCCCCGACCAACGGGGCGCTCCTACAGGTCTTTGGAAAAGAAATGCATGTGCGGTCCCAGCATCGGTTGATCCCGGTAAGTCGTCGTTTCAATGGGACCGTCCAGTTCCACAAAACCCAGCCGGGGATAGAGACGTCGCATCTCGACATTGGGTGTCAGCGTATCGGCGACCAGCCGCCTCAACCCCATCTGCCGCGCCGCCGACTCCCGCGCCTTGATCAATGCGCGGCCAACGCCCGTGCCCCGGGCGCTTTCCACAACGAAGACCCGCTTCAACTCGCCCGTGTCCTGATCGAGCCGTTTGAGCATGCCACATCCGACGAGGTCTCCGGCACTGCTCCGCGCCACGACCAGACAGCCGTTCGGAGGCAGGTAATCCCCTGAATTGGCCCAGAACTCCGCAAGCGCGCTCTCCGGGGCGGCGGGATCGATGTCCAACCCCATGTCCCGCATGCGCTGCACGATGAGCGCGTAGTATTGCATCAGGAGGCCGCCCAGCTGATCCGTCGGCGGCAGCCTGTCACAGAGTTTGATCACATGGCCCTGCACCGGTGGTCCCCTCCAAGGGCGGGCCGCGTTATGGCGGTTGCCCCCTCAAGGGTAGGTCCACCTTGAAATCCGTTGCAAGCCCAATCGCGACGGCCACCGCTGGGCGCGCCCGACCCTGTCGATCCAAGCGGGCCGGTGGGCCTTGCGAGACGGACCCAAAAAGCTACGTCCTGCAGTTCTGCAAGGGCGTCATGTGCGGATACGGGTTGTGGCACGGGCCATCTGAACTCATGTTGCGGCCTCCGGTCCGTCGGGCCGGTGCACCTCCTACGGATAGGAACCCTGGTATGAGTATTTCACGTTTCGTCACCGCTCTCTGTTTCAGCATCTGGGCCGCATCGGGTCAGGCCGCCTCCATCACATGGACATTTGATATCGAGCTTGAGAACAGCGGCTCCGCGGTCGGCAGCTTTGTTTGGGACAGCGAGGCCAACAGCGTTACGGCCTGGAACATCAGCGTCTCGGAAGGTTTGGCCTCCGCCAACTCTGGGCCCCTGCCAGGCCAAACCTTCAGCAGCGCCAGCGCCGGGCATGAGGTGAATGCCTATACGCAGAACAGCGGCTACAGCTTTCTCAATTTCGAGACTGATGATCAGACCTACTGGTTCGGACCCGACAGGCCGCGGCACTTTCGGCTCGGGTTTGGCTACAGCGGGTTTGGCGCGCTCGATACACCCGTGACGGAGTTGGAACTGATTGGCGATACCCTCAGCATGTTTTCGGCCGCGCCGACAGGCGTTCTCGATTGCGGGGCCTGCTCGCCCTCCCGGAACGGAAGGCCAGGCTCGGTGATCAGTGCCGAGCCGACGCCCGACCTGACGCCCGTGCCGCTGCCAGGTGCGCTGCCGCTGGCCCTGATGAGCATTGCGACCTTTGGTGCCCTGCGCGGGCGGAGCCGGCGCGCCCAGGCTTAGAAATACTAAGCTGGACGACCTCCCCCGCCTTCGTCATATCTAGGCGGACCGGGATGGTCCCGGTGGAGATCTTCTCACATGCCGTCCCGTGACACGGAACCGAAAACCCCTTGGGGTCTCGTCCTCGCGCTGTGGGGCGCGGGGCTCGGTGCCGCCGCGCAATACGGCAAGTTCAGCGCGATTTTCGACCAGCTGCCCGCCGTTTACCCCGAGGCGGGCGCGGCCCTTGGGCTGATCGTGTCGGTGGTCGGGCTGTTGGGCATCTTCCTCGGCGTCGCGGCGGGCGTGATGGTCGCCCGCATCCGCTATCGCCGCGCGCTCTTGTGGGCGCTGTGGATCGGCGCCGCGCTCTCACTCTTCCAGGCGCTGCTGCCGCCGCTGCCGTGGATGCTGGCCAGCCGCGCGCTGGAAGGGCTGTCGCATCTCGCCATCGTCGTCGCCACACCGACGCTCATCGCCCAGATCTGCGCGCCCAAAGACCGCGGCCTCGCGCTGACCCTCTGGGGCACCTTCTTCGGGGTCGCCTTCACCGTGCTCGCCTGGGCGGGCCTGCCGCTGGTGGCCTGGCAGGGCATCCCAGCTCTGCTCGCCGCCCACGGGCTCTACATGGCCGCCTTCGCGCTGCTGCTCGCGCACCGCCTGAAAGCGTTGGAGATCGACACGGACGCCCCCGCGCTCTCGCTTGGCAAAGTCCTGCGGGACCACGTTGAGATCTACAGCTCACCCTATATCTCGGCGCCCGCCATAGGCTGGCTGTTCTACACCTTCTGCTTCGTCTCGATCCTGACGGTGCTGCCAGCCTACATCGCGCCCGAGGTCCGCGCCTTCGTCATGGGCGCGATGCCGCTCGTCAGCATCGCCTCCTCGATGACGCTCGGCGTCTTCCTGCTGCGCTTTGTCCCTGCGATCAACGTCATCCTGATCGGCTTCGCGGGCAGCGTGCTCGCCATGATCGCCCTCTGGCTCGCACCGGGCGCACCCGCCGCCTGTCTCGCCCTTGCCGCCACCATGGGGCTGATCCAGGGCGCCAGCTTCGCCGCCGTGCCCCAGCTCAACCGCACCGCCGACACCCAGGCCCGCGCCAACGGCGCTTTGGCCCAGACCGGCAACATCGGAAACACCCTCGGCACCCCAATCATGGCCATCACCGCAGGCAGCCTGGGCTACGCCGGCCTGCCCATCCTGGCGGGCCTCGCCTTCCTGCTCGGAGGCGCCGCGCATCTCGTTCTTGCCAGGAAACGTCAGCAGGCGTAAGGTTCCCGCTTCGTTCTCACTTTTTCATTGGCACTTCCGGGCATTCCGCCTATGTCTAGCACGTTGAACGGGGGTGGCTGATGGCCGAGTTGAAACACATCGAAGTGCGCGGCGCGCGCGAGCACAATCTCAAGAGCATCGACGTGGACATCCCGCGCGACAAACTCGTTGTGATTACAGGGCTTTCGGGCTCCGGCAAGTCCTCGCTCGCCTTCGATACGATCTATGCGGAAGGCCAGCGCCGCTATGTCGAATCGCTGAGCGCCTACGCGCGGCAGTTCCTCGACATGATGCAGAAGCCGGACGTGGATCATATCGCCGGATTGTCGCCCGCGATTTCCATTGAGCAGAAAACCACTTCGAAGAACCCGCGCTCCACAGTCGGCACCGTCACCGAGATCTACGACTACATGCGGCTCCTCTTCGCTCGCGTCGGCACACCCTATTCCCCCGCAACCGGCAAGCCCATCGAGGCGCAGCAGGTGCAGGACATGGTCGACCGGATCATGGCGATGGAGGAGGGCACCCGCGCCTATCTCCTCGCCCCGATCATCCGCGACCGGAAAGGCGAGTACCGCAAGGAATTCCTCGAACTCCGCAAGCAGGGCTTCCAGCGCGTCAAGGTCGACGGGCAATTCTACGAACTCGACGAGCCGCCGACGCTCGACAAGAAATTCCGCCACGACATCGACGTGGTGGTCGACCGCATCGTCGTCCGCGAAGGGCTGGAGACGCGGCTCGCGGACAGCTTGCGCACCGCGCTGGACTTGGCGGACGGCATCGCGATCCTTGAGACGGCCCCCAGCGAAGGCGACCCCGCGCGCACCACCTTCTCCGAAAAATTCGCCTGCCCGGTCAGCGGCTTCACCATCCCCGAGATCGAGCCGCGGCTCTTTTCTTTCAACGCTCCCTTTGGCGCCTGCCCGGAGTGTGATGGCCTCGGGGTGGAGCTCTTCTTCGATGAGCGCCTCGTGGTGCCCGACCAGAACCTGAAGATCGCCGATGGGGCGCTCGCCCCCTGGCGCAAGGGCAAGAGCCCCTACTTCCTGCAAACCATCGAAGCCATCGCGAAACATTACAAGTTCAAGCAATCGACCAAATGGAAGGATCTGCCCGAGAAAGTGCAGCAGGTCTTCCTCTACGGCTCCGGCGAGGAGGAGATTGCCTTTCGCTATGACGAAGGCGGCCGCGTCTATCAGGTGACCCGCACCTTCGAAGGCGTAATCCCGAACATGGAGCGCCGCTACCGCGAGACCGACAGCAACTGGATCCGCGAGGAATTCGAGCGCTACCAGAACAACCGCCCCTGCGGCGCCTGCGGCGGCTATCGGCTGCGCGAAGAGGCGCTGGCGGTGAAGATTGGCCCGGCAGGCGAGGCGCTGCACGTCGGCCAGGTGGTCGAGATGTCGATCCGCGAGGCTTTTGACTGGTGCGAGACCGTGCCCGAACACCTCACTGCTCAGAAGAACGAAATCGCCCGCGCCATCCTGAAAGAGATCCGCGAACGCCTCGGCTTCCTGAACAACGTGGGCCTCGAATACCTCACGCTCAGCCGCAACGCGGGTACGCTCTCGGGCGGCGAGAGCCAGCGCATCCGCTTGGCCTCGCAAATCGGCTCCGGCCTCACCGGCGTGCTCTACGTGCTGGACGAGCCCTCCATCGGCTTGCACCAGCGCGACAACGACAGGCTGCTGCACACACTCAAGAACCTGCGCGATCAGGGCAACACCGTGATCGTGGTGGAACACGACGAAGAGGCGATCCGCGAGGCCGATTACGTCTTCGACATCGGCCCGGGCGCGGGCGTGCACGGCGGCGAAGTCGTGGCCCACGGCACACCACGCAAGATCGCCGCGTCGAAGACATCCATCACCGGGCAATATCTGACCGGGGTCCGCGAGATTTCAGTGCCCGCAGAGCGCCGCCCCGGCAAGAAGAAGTCGATCCAGGTGGTCGGCGCAAGCGGCAACAACCTGCAGAACGTGACCGTTGATTACCCGCTGGGCAAATTCGTCTGCGTGACAGGTGTCTCGGGTGGCGGCAAATCCACCCTGACCATCGAAACGCTGTTTAAGACCGCGTCGATGCGTTTGAACGGCGCGCGCCAGACCCCGGCGCCCTGCGAAACGATCAAGGGGCTGGAACACCTCGACAAGGTCATCGACATCGATCAGCGCCCCATTGGGCGCACCCCGCGCTCGAACCCTGCGACCTACACCGGTGCCTTCACGCCGATCCGCGACTGGTTCGCCGGGTTGCCCGAAGCGAAGGCGCGCGGCTACAAGCCGGGGCGGTTTTCCTTCAACGTGAAGGGCGGACGCTGCGAGGCCTGTCAGGGCGACGGCGTGATCAAGATCGAGATGCACTTCCTGCCGGACGTCTACGTGGAATGCGAAACCTGCAAGGGCGCCCGCTACAACCGCGAGACGCTGGAGATCAAGTTCAAGGGCAAGTCCATCGCCGATGTGCTGGATATGACCGTGGAGGACGCGCAGGCGTTCTTTCAGGCGGTGCCGTCGATCCGCGAGAAGATGGATGCGCTGATGCGCGTCGGCTTGGGCTATATCAAGGTGGGCCAGCAGGCGACAACGCTCTCCGGCGGTGAGGCGCAGCGGGTAAAGCTGTCGAAGGAGCTCAGCAAGCGCTCCACGGGGCGCACGCTCTATATCCTCGACGAGCCGACCACGGGCCTGCATTTCGAGGATGTGCGCAAGCTTTTGGAGGTGCTGCACGAGCTGGTCGATCAGGGCAATTCGGTGATCGTGATCGAGCACAATCTCGATGTGGTGAAGACGGCGGACCACATCATTGATATCGGACCAGAAGGCGGCGATGGTGGCGGCCAGATCGTGGCGACCGGTACGCCGGAAGAGGTGGCCGAGGTCGCCGAGAGCTACACCGGCAAATATCTCAAGCCGATGCTATCGCACGCCAAGCGCGTTGCGGCTGAATAGGAGCGCCGGAGCCACGCCGGGCCGTGCACGCGTTGCGTGCACGGCCCGGCGTGGCTCCTCCCCAGCTCAACCGTTAGTACGAGCCAGCACCATCGTGCGCAGCGCACCGACGTGATACCGACGTAATACCGACGCGATACAGACAGGCCACCGACGGTTGATTTGCCATTGCTCGGGATCAATCCAGCGCAGCACCGATCAGGACCAATACGACGATGACTGCGACCGCAAAAACCCACCCGGGCGCGGTCAAACTGATGTCGGTTTTCAGCTTTTGGACGATAGTGTCGATCGACGTGGGCGGTCTTTTCTCATCCTGCATGAGGCATCTCCTAAATCTGACGGTTATGCTCAGAATTTGGGGATGCCATCGGTTGTCTGCAATATTGCTCAGCGAATTTTCGATCACAGCGGATGTCAGAGGCGGAGAGACGCCGACGCCATCAGTCCCGGGTCTTGGCTTCAAACCTCGGCAGCATCGCCGAGAAGTCCTGTCCCATACCACCTTCCTCCTCGACAAACTTGCGGTAGAGCTCCAACGCCCGCGCGCCCATCGGCGTATCCGCACCAACGGCCTCTGCCGCCTGTTGCGAGAGGCCCAGATCCTTCAACATCAACTCAGCGGCAAACCCCGGTTTATATCCGTTGTCGGCTGGGCTTTGCGGGCCCACGCCTGGCGCGGGACAATAGGCATTCATCGACCAGGAATAACCCGACGACGTGCTCACCACATCGAACATCTTCTGCCGGTCCAGGCCCAGTTTGTCCGCCAAGGCAAAGGCCTCGCAGGTGGCGATCATGGTGGCGCCAAGGATCATGTTGTTGCAGATCTTGGCCGCCTGGCCGGCGCCCGGCCCGCCGCAATGCACCGCCTTCTGACCCATGATCTCGAAGAGCGGTTGCACCTTCGCGAAGGCCTCCTCCGACCCTCCGGCCATGAAGGTGAGCGTGCCCGCCGCCGCGCCACCGATGCCTCCGGACACGGGCGCATCCACAGCCATCACCTCGTGCCCCGCAGCCTGATCCGCCACCGCACGGGCGCTGTCCACATCGACGGTCGAGCAATCGAGCAGCAGCGCGCCGGGCCTCATCTTGGGCAGCACCTCGTCCGCAACGCGCCGCAGGATTCCGCCGTTGGGCAGCATCGTCACAACGATATCCGCGCCGTCTGCCGCCGCGGCCGCAGAGCGCGCCATGGTCAGCTGGTCAACCTGAGAGACAACCGTGTCGAACCCGGTCACATGGCACCCGGCCTTGGCCAGATTTGCAGCCATCGGGGCACCCATGTTTCCCAAACCGATAAAGCCGATCTTGAGTTGCGCCATATTGTCCTCCTCCAGCTGCAATCTGTGTTTTCCCAGCGGCATCAGCATCTTGCTGACCGACGCGGCGGGCACCGACTGATCAGCGTATTGCCAGGCCGGCGTGCGGTCTTTGTCGATGATGGCGGCGCGGATCCCTTCCAGAAAGTCCCCCAGTTCCATGGACCGGTAGGTGAAGCGATACTCCAGATCCAGGGCCTTTGCGATGGTAAGGGAGGGCCCGCGCAAACGGTGCACGATCTCGAGCGTACAGGCCATCGACAGCGGGCTGTTGCGGTCCATCTGTGTCAGGGTTGCCTGGGCAAAGTCGTCCGTATCGTGCTGCAGGCTGTTGAGAATGTCGGAGAGGCTCTCGCCTCCGAAATGCCGGTCAATGTCGTGCTGCAGCCCTTCCAGGTGCCCGTCGCCGGGTGGTGTTGCTGCAGCGGTGACGCACTCGACAGAGGCGCCGCTTTCCAGTTCAGCAATCAACGCGGGCCAGTCGGACTCGTCGATATAGTGATCCGCGAACCCCGCATAAATCGCGTCGGCTGCAGACATGCGGGCGGCCGTGATGCCCAGATATTCTCCAACGCGGCCCGGTGCCAAGGCCAGCATCAGGGACCCGCCCACATCTGGGATCAGACCAATGCCGCACTCGGGCATCGCGATCTGGCTGCTTTGACCGACAATGCGGTGCGATCCATGACAGCCGATCCCCACACCGCCGCCCATCGTGAACCCCTGCAGAAAGGACACGATGGGCTTGGGGTAGTTGAAGATCTTCGCATTCAGCCGGTATTCATCAGCCCAGAAGCGGCGGCCATAATCGAAATCGCCCGCCCTCCCAGTCTGGTACATGTCCGCGATATCACCGCCTGCGCAAAAGGCACGCTCGCCATCCGCATCCAGCACCACCTGGGCGACCTTGTCGTCGGCCCGCCAGCGCTCAAGCGCCGCCTCGATGTCCAGGCACATCTGATAGGTCAGCGCATTGAGCGCGTCTGGCCGCGTCAGGGTGATACGGCCCGTTGAGCCAATGGTCCGGATGAGGATGTCGGTCATGTGCGTCACCGCGCTGAAACTGTCCCCGGCGTGTATCGCTTGGGAGAGAGGGGCATTCAAGCGCAAGTCGCACACACCCTGCGTGCCTAGTCAGCTGATTCGAATCAGTTAGGTAGCCATGTTCATGTCAAATTCTTTTTCCCAAATCCGAGAACAGTCTGTTTCTTGGCTTGATCTAAGGGGGAATTTCATCAGGATTTGCTGCAGAATTGAAACATTGAAGGGCATGTATTGCTGTCGTATCGAAGATGCGGATCAGGATTAATCAAACATTAATAATGAGTTAATCTAAATGTCGACCTCAAGAGCCGATCAAGGTACCGCGTTAACCCTCCGCTAAGAAGTCTTTGCAGCAAAACTCCGCTCATATTAGAAGAATTTGAGTAAAAAGTTCTCGCAGCTATCGGGGCAAATGCTGCGATCAACGTAAAAGGTGTAGGGTAATGGGTTTGAGAAAGACTGCGTGTGCAGCTCTGGTATATGCCGTTTGGACAGGTGCTCTCTCCGCCGCACCTGTCCACGCCTATTTCGATCTGGTTGGCCACCAAGGCCTGCAGGCCGCCGGCGATAGCCTTGAGTTCGAGAGCGGCGATCTGACATTGTCCGCGACGGGCCATCTCTTGAATGACGATGGTTCCATCGGGGATATCCGCCGGATTGGCCAGTATGGGTATGAGACCGCTTGGGATTGGTCCTCGCACTCCTGGACCGTTCAGGGCGGGGGGCTGGGCGTGACCACCGGCCATCGCGACTCGCATCAGGTCGATAGCCGCAAGGGCGACGAGGTGATCAAACTGTCGTTCAACAAGACGGTGACGATTGAACGCCTGTATTTCAGCCTTGTGGACTGGGACGATGATTTCGCCTTCTCGGTCGTGGATGGTGAGGATGCCGGGGCGTTCTATCCACATGTTGATATTGTGGGTGAAGGCTACGGATACTACGATTTCCACCAGGACTGGACCGGCACGATGTTCGGCATCGGTGCTGCGAACAGCACCTGCCACAAGCGGGGCAAAACCTACAGCTGTGACAATTGGGACAACTTCAAGCTCAAGGGCGTGAAGGTTTCTTACGACGATATCTCACCCGTGCCTCTGCCGGCGGCGGGTTGGATGCTCATCGCCGCGATTGGCGGCATGGGGTTGATGCGCCGGCGCAAGTAATTCAAATCGCGTAACGATTTTACACGGTCGGGGCGGCTCTTCGGAGCCGCCCTTATTCATTCATTCCATTGGCTTGAAATTGAACTCGCCACCTTCCTTGATGCCCGAGGGCCAGCGAGAGGTAACCGTTTTCGTGCGCGTATAGAACTTGAACGCGTCAGGCCCATGCTGGTTGAGATCACCAAAGACGGACTTCTTCCAGCCGCCGAAGGTGTGATAGGCGAGCGGCACCGGGATGGGCACGTTTACACCGATCATGCCGACATTGACACGGTTGGCGAAGTCCCGCGCCGCGTCGCCGTCACGGGTGAAGATCGCGGTGCCATTGCCGTACTCGTGGTCCATGGCCAGCCCAAGCGCGTCCTCATAGCTTTGCGCCCGCACGGTGGACAGAACCGGCCCGAAGATCTCGGTTTTGTAAATGTCCATGTCCTTTGTCACATGGTCAAACAGGTGGGGGCCGACAAAGAACCCGTCTTCGTAGCCCTGCAGGCTGAAATCGCGCCCGTCGACCACCAGCTTGGCGCCCTGGTCGATACCGCTTTGCACAAGGCGTTCGATGTTGGCCTTGGCCGCCCCCGTGACAACCGGGCCATAGTCGATGTCGTTGCCCGCGGTATAAGGACCGACCTTCAGCTTTTCGATGCGCGGGACGAGCTTCTCGATCAGCCGATCCGCCGTTTCATCCCCCACAGGCACAGCGACGGAGATCGCCATGCAGCGCTCGCCTGCGGCTCCATATCCGGCGCCCACCAATGCGTCCGCCGCCTGATCCATATCCGCGTCCGGCATCACGATCATATGGTTCTTGGCGCCACCGAAGCACTGGACGCGTTTGCCCTGCGCGCAGCCGGTGCCATAGATGTATTCGGCAATCGGGGTGGAGCCCACAAATCCGATGGATTGGATCACCGGGTCATGCAGGATCGCATCCACTGCCTCCTTGTCGCCATTCACCACCTGCAGCACGCCTTTCGGCAAGCCCGCTTCTTCCATCAGCTCTGCGAGCATCAGAGGCACGGACGGGTCCCGTTCGGACGGCTTGAGAATGAAAGCATTGCCGCAGGCGATGGCGGGCGCGAACATCCACATCGGGATCATCGCAGGGAAGTTGAAGGGGGTGATGCCGGCGGTGACACCCAGCGGCTGGCGCATGGAGTACATGTCGATGCCGGGGCCTGCGCTGTCGGTATATTCACCCTTTAAAAGCTGCGGCGCACCGATGCAGTACTCCACCACCTCAAGGCCCCGCTGCACGTCACCGGCGGCGTCGGGCAAGGTCTTGCCGTGTTCGCGGGAGAGCGCCTCGGCCAGCTTGTCCATATCCCGGTTCAGAAGATCCACGAATTTCATCAGCACCCGCGCGCGACGCTGCGGGTTCACCGCGGCCCAGGCCGGTTGCGCCTCGGCAGCATAGGCCACGGCCTGTTCGACTTCGGATCTCGAGGCGAGCGGGCACTTTGCCTGCACCTCTCCCGTGGCCGGATTCATCACATCCGCGAAGCGGCCTGAGGTGCCTTTCACATGGGCGCCGTTGAGATAATGGGTAAGCTCTTGCATCTGTGTCCTCCGCGATTTGACTGGCCCGGTCGGGGTCGCTTGCAGCATAGTCTTGCAAAAACCCGGGTGAAAGAGGGAAGCTGGCAAAGCTGTTTTGTGTTTTTGCAAAGCGACAGAGTGCCATCGGGCAGGGGATCATCGGCGAGATGGATGCAAATTGGGACGATCTGAGGTTGTTTCTCGCGGTTGCGCGGGAACAGTCACTGTCCGGCGCCGGCAAGACCCTGCGGCTCGATCCTGCGACGCTGGGCCGCCGGATGCAGCGGCTGGAGACGGCGTTGCAGACCACGCTCTTTGCGAAGTCACCCCAGGGCTATGCTTTGACCGACGCGGGGCAATCGCTGCTCGCGCGGGCTGAAACGGCGGAGCGGGCGATGCGCAATGCCGTCGCGGACCTCCCTGCGTCGACGGACGCTTTGAGCGGGCAAATCCGGATCGGTGCACCGGACGGCTGTGCGAACTACCTGCTGCCGCAGGTGTGTGCGGCGATCTGCGATCAGCATCCCAAGCTGGATGTTCAGATCGTGGCCCTGCCTCGGGTCTTCAACCTGTCGCGTCGCGAAGCGGATATGGCGATTGCGGTCAGCGCACCGACGGCCGGGCGGCTGGTCGTGCAGAAGATTACCGACTATCAACTGCATCTCGCTGCTGCGGAGGGATATCTGGGATCAAATCTGCCCATCCAGCAGTTGCAGGACCTTCGGGGGCACCGTGTTGTAGGCTATATCCCGGATATGATTTTCGACCGTGAACTGGACTACCTCCGCGATCTCGGTATCACGCGGGTGCCGCTGGCGTCCAATTCGGTCTCCGTGCAGATCAACTGGATCCGGCAAGGTGGTGGCGTCGGTATCGTGCATGATTTCTCGGTGCCCGCGATGCCAGGCGTGCGTCGGATCCTGACCGATGAGATCAGCTTGACACGAGCCTTTTACCTCATTCGCCATGCAGATGATCGGCGTAACCTGCGGTTGAGCCTGTTTGCCAAGGCACTCACCGCAGGTTTGCGCGCAGAAGTTGCACGGCTTGAAGCGCTGGCTTGACTTGGTGCCCCTTTGCGGAGACGCTGGAGCGACGCAACAGGGCTTAAGGAGGTGCGGCATGTTGGTGTCCCAAATTCTAAAAACCAAGGCTTTACATGATATTGTGACGGTCTCGCCGGCGACCTTGGTGAGCGAAGCCGCCAAAGTCCTATCCGAGAAACGGATCGGGACGGTGGTCGTCTCTCGTGATGGAAGTACCGCAGACGGTATCCTGTCCGAACGCGATATTGTCCGCGAGATCGGCGCACGCGGGGCGGGGTGCCTGTCCCATTCGGTGGACACCCTGATGACGACCAAGTTGATCACCTGCGGCAGCGAAGATCCCGCAGACGCCGTTTTGCAGAAAATGACAGATGGGCGGTTTCGCCATATGCCTGTCGTGGAGGGCGGCAAACTCGTTGGCGTGATCTCGTTGGGCGATGTGGTCAAGGCCAAGCTGATGGAGCTGTCGATGGAGAAAAACGCGCTTGAAGGCATGATCATGGGGTACTGACGCGCGCCTGCGTTAACCTCTTGCATTTGCCGGTCTGAAATGGTCCGGTGGCCGCAATATCCACGACAGGAGAGCCCACATGCGCGTTGGACTCTATCCAGGCACCTTCGACCCGATCACTCTGGGTCATATCGACATCATCCGACGCGCCGCAGTCCTTCTAGATCGCCTTGTCGTGGGCGTGGCGATCAATCGCGACAAGGGCCCGCTCTTTGATCTGGAAGACCGTGTGGCGCTGATCGAGGCGGAATGCGCCGAACTGGCCCGCCAAACCGGGATTGAGATCGTGGTCCATCCCTTCGAGAACCTGTTGATCGACTGCGCGCGCGATGTCGGCGCGCAGATCATCGTGCGCGGACTGCGCGCCGTTGCGGATTTTGAGTATGAATACCAGATGGTCGGCATGAACCGACAGCTGGACGACACCATCGAGACTGTGTTTCTGATGGCCGAGGCGCAGCATCAGGCGATCGCGAGCAAGCTCGTCAAGGAGATTGCACGACTGGATGGTGACATCAGTAAATTCGTCACCCCGCAGGTGCGCAAAGCCCTGCTGTCGCAGCTTGGCAAGACCTAGAGCAGCTTGCCCATTCGCGCGGCGACTTCGATAAGGCGATTGGAAAACCCCCATTCGTTGTCGTACCAAGCCAGCACGCGCACCCATGTGCCGTCCTGAACGCGCGTCTGATCCTCAGCGAAGACAGCGCTCTGCGGGGCTTGCTTCAGATCAGATGACACAAGCTGGCGGTCGGTCGTTGCAAGGATGCCGGCCATCGTGCCCGCCGCAGCCTGCCGAAAAGCGGCGTTCACAGTCTCCACATCCGTTGTGCGGCTCACCTCCACCGAAAGATCGATGCAGGAGACGTTCGGCACAGGTACGCGGATGGCCTGGCCGGTGATGCGCCCAGCCAGATCGGGCAGCACCTCACCGAGTGTCTGAGCTGCGCCGGTGGTCGTGGGGATCATCGACACGGCCGCAGCCCGTGCGCGATAGAGATCGGTGTGCGGCGCATCGTGCAGGCTTTGATTGCTGGTATAGCAATGCACGGTGGTCATCATGCCGCGCCGGATGGTGAAAGCGTCGTGCAGGATCTTCACAATCGGGACCAGGCAGTTGGTGGTGCAGGAGCCGTTGGAGATCAGCAGATCGTCCGCTGCAAGTGTGTCGGTGTTAATGCCCTCAATAATCGTTTTGGCGGCGCCCTTGGCCGGGGCCGACAGCAATACCCGGCGGGCGCCGCGCGACAGATGCTCGCGAGCGCGGACGGGATCGGTAAACCGGCCGCTACATTCCAGAACGATGTCGACATCGGGCCAGGTGACGGCGCTTGGATCTTGGATATCCGTGATGCGGATCGGTCCTTGGCCAAGATCCAGGCCTGCCTCGGAGTAGGTGAGAGGCCCGCGGTAGGGTCCATGGGTAGAATCAAACTCAAAGAGATGTGCCAAAGTGTCCGCGGGTGCCGGATCGTTGATCGCAACAACCTGCATGTCCGCGTGACCGCGTTCCATGAGCACACGCAGCACGGTCCGCCCGATACGGCCAAATCCGTTGATCCCAAGCCTGAGTGCCATTGCCGTCCTTCCTTGCAGCAGGGGGGTGACACAACCGCCCCCGGACCTCTATCTCCAGAAGGAGAGCCAATCGATCAGGTCGAAGAGCTTTTTGCCGACAAACACGACATGCTCCGTCCCGAAAAGCAGCATGTCCACCATCACAAAGCCGATGATGAGCACGCCCAGGACAAGCGCGATGCGATTTGTCATGAAAGCCTTTCTCGCCCGAACCTCAAACGGGGCAAGGCCCCGCCTGCCGTTGTATGCCAGCCCGTTCGGTGACCCGCAAGCCGTGTCGCGTCAGCCCAGGTGACCCATGCTGACGGCGACATCCGCCATGCGCGCCGAGAAGGCCCATTCGTTGTCATACCAGGCCAACACGCGCACGGTGCGCCCACCCACTACCTTGGTCTGATCGGGGGCGATGATGCAGCTGTGTTCAGTGTGGTTGAAATCGATGGAGACCTTGGCCTCGGGGTCGTACGCCATAACGCGGGACATTGGCCCCCTGGCGGCCTGCTCGAGAGCCGCGTTGACTTCCTCGACCGTCACGTCGCGCGGGGCCTCGAAGGTCAGGTCGACGGCTGAGACATTCGGTGTCGGCACCCGCATTGCTGTGCCATCGAGCTTGCCGGCCAAGTTGGGCAGGACTTCTCCGAGCGCCTTTGCGGCACCGGTTGAGGTCGGGATGATCGCCATCGCGGCAGCGCGGGCGCGGTAGAGATCGTCATGGCGGCGATCCAGCGTCGGCTGGTCACCGGTATACGAGTGGATCGTGGTCATGATCCCGCGCTCGATGCCAATGGCCTCGTCCAGCACCTTGGCCATGGGGGCCAGGCAGTTGGTGGTACAGGAGCCGTTGGAGACGACCGCATCGCTGGGCAGCAGATCGCGGTGGTTCACGCCGTAGACAATGGTGCGGTCGACCCGCTTGGCCGGCGCCGAGATCAGCACGCGCTTGGCTCCACGGTCGATGTGCGTCTTGGCCTTCTCGCCGTCATTGAACTTGCCGGTACATTCCAGCACCACGTCCACGCCGGTCCAGTCGAGGGCGTTCATGTCGTAGGTCGACATCATCCGGATCGGGCCGCGCCCGAGGTCGAGCGAGTTGGCGCCCACCACCACGTTGCCGGGGAAGCGGCCATGCACCGAATCGTATTTGATAAGATGTGCTGCGGTTTCGAGAGGTCCGGTGGCGTTGATCGCGACCACGTCGATGTCGTTTCGTCCGGATGTTGCGATATGGGCCAATGTGCAGCGCCCGATGCGTCCGAACCCGTTAATACCGACTTTGATGGTCATGATCACTCTCCAAACCCAACATATGCCGCCTCTATAGCCGGAAATGCTGCACCGCGTCATGGTTAAAATGACGTGTTTTCCGAGTGTTAGCGATAAACCTTGGCAGCAGGCCGTCGCAAAACCGACATGTGAGCGCAACCATCGGCGGATTGCCAAAGCGGAACCATCGCTCTACCTCTGCGTTGCACCGGCAGTCAGGGAAGAGGGCATCAGGATGAGCGGGTTACTTGCGTTGCTGGACGATGTCGCGGCCATCGCCAAGGTTGCGGCGGCCTCGGTCGACGATGTGGTGGGGCAGGCGGCCAAGGCTGGCTCGAAAGTTGCGGGGGTGGTTATCGACGATGCCGCGGTCACGCCGAAGTATGTGACCGGTTTCGAGGCCGACCGCGAGTTGCCCATTATCTGGAAAATCACCAAAGGATCTTTGTTCAACAAGCTCATTGTGCTGATGCCCGCGCTGCTGCTGCTCAACGCCTTTGCACCCTGGGTGATCACGCCCTTGTTGATGCTGGGCGGGGCTTACTTATGTTTCGAAGGGGCGGAGAAGGTCTTTCACTGGCTCTTCCCGCATGGCGACGCGCATGTGGAAAAGGACATGTCCGTCGGTGACCCGCTGCATCTGGAAGAGACCCGGGTCAAAGGGGCCATCAAGACGGACTTCATCCTCTCCGCTGAGATCATGACGATCATCCTGTCGAACATCGAGGCGGATAGTTTCTGGTTCGAAGCCGCGACGCTGGCCTTCGCCGGGGTCGCGGTGACGGTGTTCGTCTATGGGGCTGTGGCGCTGATTGTTAAGATGGATGATGTGGGTGTCTGGATGGCTGCCAACGGGCGCACCGGCTCGGGCCGCGCGGTCGGGCGTGGGCTGGTGAAGGGGATGCCGAAGCTTTTGAAGCTGCTGACCATCGTGGGCACCGCCGCCATGCTCTGGGTCGGCGGGTCCATCATCATCCATGGGTTGGATGTGCTGGGGATGCCTTGGCTCTACGATCAGATCCATCACATCGCTGTTGCGGTTTCACCTGAGTCTGGCTTTGGCGCATGGCTCGTGACCGCAATCTTCGATGGCATCTTCGGGTTGGTGCTGGGACTGCTGTTGATCCCTGTGGTGACACGGGTGATTGCTCCGCTTTTTGCTGCTGTGAGCGGCAAGCAGGAGGCGTCGCACTGAACAGCAAGGGCAGGGTGGCCTGAAAGCCCACCCCACCTGCCTGTTCAGATGTCGCTCATTTGATCAGCGATTTCACTTTCGCGGCCACGGCCTCGGCAGTAATGCCGAACTCATCGTAGAGTGTGGCCGCAGGTGCCGAGGCGCCGAAGTCGTGCATGCCGATGAAGCCTGACTTCTCGCGGCGTCCGCGTTCGCCGAAGAGCCAGCGGTCCCAGCCGAAGCGGATCCCGGCCTCCACGGCGACCCTTACGGGACCACCCGGCAGAACACGCTTGCGGTAGGCTTCGTCCTGCTCCTCGAAAAGCTCCCAGCAGGGCATGGAGACGACCCGTGCGCCGATGCCGTCTGCGTGCAGCAGATCGCGCGCTGCCATCGCAATTTCCACCTCGGAGCCGGTGGCCAGCAGGATCGCCTGGCGCTTGCCCTCCGCGTCCGCAAGGACATAAGCACCCTGAGCGGTCAGGTTTTTGGTCTTGTGTTCGGTGCGGACGGTGCTCAGGCCTTGCCGTGTGAGCGACAGGACGGAGGGCGTCTCCTTCGAGGTCAGCGCCAACTCCCAGGCTTCGGCCGTCTCCACCGTGTCCGCGGGACGGAACACATGGGTGTTCGGTGTCGCACGGCTGATCGCCAGATGCTCGACCGGCTGGTGGGTCGGTCCGTCTTCGCCAAGACCAATGCTGTCGTGTGTCATCACAAACACCGTGGGGATCTTCATGAGAGCGGCCAGCCGCATCGCCGGACGCGCGTAGTCAGTGAAACACATGAAGGTGCCGCCGTAGGGGCGGATGCCACCGTGCAGCGCCATCCCGTTCATGGCCGCGGCCATTCCATGCTCGCGTACGCCCCAGTAGACATAACGCCCCGCGCGGTTGTCCACGTCGAAGACGCCGAGGTCGGCGGTTTTGGTGTTGTTCGAGCCCGTGAGGTCGGCGGAGCCGCCCACGTTTTCGGGCATCACGGGGTTGATCACTTCCAGCACCTTCTCGGAACTGGCGCGGGTTGCGAGTTTGGGGGCGGCCTCGGAGGTTTGCTTCTTGAAGGCCTTGATCACCGCGCTGAGCTTCTTCGGCACGCCGCGCGAGTAGGCCCGGTTGAATGTTTCGCGCTTGCCGCGGGGCAGGGTATCAAACCGCTCTTCCCAGGCCCGCCGGGTCTCTGCGCCGCGCGCACCAATGGCCTCCCAGGCGGCCTTCACATCTGCGGGCACTTCAAAGGGGCCGGTCTTCCAGCCATAGGCCTCCTTGGCGGCCAGCAACTGGTCGGGGTCGGTCAGTGCGCCGTGACCCTTGGACGTGTCCTGCGCGGCATGCCCCAGCGCAATATGAGTCTTGCAGGCGACCATCGTGGGCTTGTTGCCCCTTTTGGCCTGGGTCAGAGCCGCATCAATGGCTTCGGGATCATGGCCGTCGATTTCGAGCACGGCCCATCCGGCGGATTTGAAGCGCTGCACCTGATCGGTGCGGTCCGCCAGGGTGACCGGCCCGTCGATGGTGATGTTGTTGTTGTCCCACAGCACGATCAGCTTGCTCAGCTGGTGCCGCCCGGCCAAGGTGATCGCCTCCTGGCTCACCCCTTCCATCAGACAGCCGTCGCCCGCGATCACGTAAGTATAGTGGTCGACCACCTTCTTGCCGTAGGTTGCGCGATGAATTTCCTCCGCCATGGCAAAACCCACGGAGTTCGCGATGCCTTGCCCAAGCGGGCCAGTCGTCGTCTCGATCCCCGAGGCGTGGCCGTATTCAGGATGACCCGCGGTGCGCGATCCCCACTGGCGGAAATTCTTGATCTCCTCCAGGGTCATGTCCTCATAGCCGGTCAGATAAAGCAGCGAATAAAGCAGCATGGAGCCGTGCCCGGCAGACAGGATGAATCGATCCCGGTCCGGCCAATTCGGCTGGGTCGGGTCGAAGCGCAGATGGCTCTCAAACAGCACCGTCGCCACATCCGCCATGCCCATCGGCATCCCTGAATGCCCCGAGTTGGCGGCGGCCACGGCATCGAGTGTCAGAGCGCGGATGGCGGTGGCTTTGGCCCAGTGATCCGGGTGTGCAGTCGCAAGAGCTTTGAGGTCCACGAAGAAGATATCCTTTGTCCGTCAGGCGTGCCCTTGGCGGGCTCTGTTCTGCTGGTCGCGCCAGCGCTTCAGGGCTGCATATCAGCCGCTTCGCAAAGATCAAGGGTGGGTCGGGCGTTTGCGCCCCTCGGTGCTTCAACAGTGTCGGCCAAGCGCTTGATCCCAAAGACGCGCCCATTTGTTGCGGCCTCGGATTAGAGTTAACCTTGATGAAATCCAAGGCGATTCGTCCGTGCCCGGGAGATTTCCGACGCGGGAGGCGCAAGAATGAGGTGGGTATGAGCGAAATCGAAGACTTGCATAGCCGGATTATGGCCGCGATGGATCGTGTCGCGCGCGGATTGGAAGGTCTCGATGCGGCGGGCGGTGCCGATGTGGATGCACTGCAACAGGCGCTGGAGGACGAGAAGACCGCCAATGCTCAGTTGACCGAACGTGTTCGTGTGTTGAGCGAGCGTCAGGAGGACGCGTTGACAGAGGCGCAGTCCAAAGCGGCTGAGGCGGAAAAACGCCTGAAGGCGTTCGACCTGGAACTGCAGCGTTTGCGGCGCGCGAACGCCCAACTGACCGAAGCTTGCGAGGCGTTGCGCGCCGCCAACGCGGAAGGCGTGGGCGAGCCGCATCTGATCAACACCGCCATGATAGCCGAATTGGAGGCTCTGCGTGCGGCGCGGGCGGCGGAGATTGCCGAAGCCGACGAAATCATCGCGGCGCTGACACCACTTCTGGAAACACCCCAGGCCGAAACCGAGGAGGCGAGTTGATGCCCGAAGTCACGATCATGATTGGCGGACGTCAGTTCGATGTGGCCTGCCAGGCGGGTGAGGAGCACTATCTTCAGACGGCGGCCAAGATGCTGGATGACGAAGCGCAGGTGTTGGCCGATCAGGTGGGCCGGATGCCAGAGGCCCGCATGCTTCTGATGGCTGGACTGATGCTGGCGGACAAGACCGCGAGCGTTGAGGACCGCGTCGCCGAGGTGCAGGCCAAGCTCACCGCCTGCGAAGCCGAGTTGGCCAATCTGCGCGAAAGCCGCGCCGAGCCTGAGCGGATTGAGGTGCCCGTGGTGCCGCAGGCAGTGAACGACACCCTGGCAGAGCTGGCCGCACGCGCCGAAGCGTTGGCAGCTTCTGTTGAGGAGAAGGTCAAGGCCTGACAGGTCAAACATGCAGTGCAAAGGCCCGCGCTGTTGTGCGGGCTTTTTTTTGCGACGGCGGTGTCAGAGAACCTGACACCAACCTGCATTTTTTGCAGAAATGTTGTGCTGGGCTCTCGCTGCGCTGCGAGCCTGCTTTGATACCCAACTCGTACAGTCAGGATGCGCTGGTGCCGCAAGGTGGCGCGGTCGGCCTGATCCGCCGCACTTGCAAGACCGCGCCGATAGCGAGTGGGGTGTGATCTATGTTGACGAAGACGGGGCTGGCCTGTGTCTGTGTTGTGCGGTTTGGCGCTTGCGTCCCGCGCGACGGAGCAGGGCCCCGCGCCGATCTGGCTGGATCCGGCTTATTGCGCGCTTGGAAACGCGTCGCGCACAGCAGATGGCGCGCTGGCCACGAGCGCAGCCGCCTCGGGGGTGCAGCCTTGCGAGCCGGGCGACGGATGCTGTGCGGGAGCTATCACCGTTGATGAGCATGTGATCCCGTATGAGCCCTGCGACGCGTGTTCCGACGCGTCGATCACCGTGCTGTGTGTCGGAGGAGCAGGGCGTGATGACTCCTCGTCAACCACGACCGGTCCGGGTGATCGGAATTGTGGACCATCCTCGCCTACGGTCGCCCCGATCTGAGTTGCAAAAAGAAGGGGCCCAGCAGGCCCCTCGTATGGCGTCGGTCGGGACCCATCGGGCCCAAATGTTCATCCGTTGGCTTCGCGGATCTTGTCTGCAGCGTCTTTGTCGAATTGCACACCGTTCTCTTCAAGCAGCGTGTCCAACTCGCCAGAGAGGGTCATCTCGGTGATGATGTCGCACCCACCGACGAATTCCCCCTTCACGTAGAGCTGAGGAATTGTCGGCCAATCGGAGAAGTCCTTGATGCCCTGGCGGATCGCTTCGTCTGCCAGAACGTTCACATCAGAATACTCGATACCCATGTAGTTGAGCACGCCTGCGACACGGCTGGAAAATCCGCATTGGGGCATTTCCTTGGTGCCTTTCATGAACAGGACCACGTCGCTGTTGCTGATGGTGTTCTTGATTTGGCTGTTCGCGTCTGACATCTGTGTGTTCCTTCGTCTCTGAGGGGCCGCTGTGCCGGCCGCACCGATCCTATCCTGTTTCAGTCGGGGGCTCGCGTCGTCAGAGCCAGTGCATGCAACTCTCCGTTGGAGCCGTCCATCTTGCCCTTGAGGGCCGCATAGACCGCGCGCTGTTGTTGCACCCGGTTCTTGCCCCGAAAGCTCTCATCAATGACCATGGCCGCCATATGCACGCCATCCTCGCCCTGGACCTCGATCTTTGCATCGGGAAAGCTGGCGCGCAGCAGGTCTTCGATTTCTTGGGCTTGCATGGGCATGCGGCGGCTCCGTTATGATCTTGACTCAGATGTAAGCGGCGGGACGGACGGGGACAAGATGCCAAATGGTCCATCCTGACAATCGCCCAGGATTCGGGGCAGTTTTGGGCAGACAAGAAAGCCGTCATCGGGAATAGTCCGGTCCGGAGGAGGAATGTGATGGACGTCTTCGAGAATGCACCCGAGCAGGCGCTCGCCTGGCATGACGCCGGACGCGGCGCCGTCCTGGCGACCGTGGTGGAGACATGGGGCTCGGCGCCGCGCCGGATGGGCGCCCAGCTTGTGATCGCGGGGGATGGTGAGATGCAGGGCTCGGTCTCGGGCGGCTGTGTCGAGGGTGCGGTGGTGCTCGAGGCTACGGACGCGTTAGAGGCGGGCGAGCAGCGATTGCTCGAATACGGTGTGAGCGACGGTGATGCCTTCGCCGTGGGGCTCGCCTGTGGCGGTACGATCCGGATTCTTGTCGAGCCGGTGGGCGACGTGCTGCCTGCAGAGGTTCTGCGCGATCTGACGGCGTCGCGCGCTGCGCGGGAGCCGGTTGCCTACGAGGTCAACCTCACCACCGGTGCGCGCCAGCTGGTGCGCGAGGGTTACGCCGACCGTTTCGCCATGGATCGCTCGGGGTTCGAGGCAGAAGGCGCGTTATTCATCGGCATCCACAATCCGCCCCTTAGGCTTGTGATCGTCGGGGCCGTCCACATCGCTCAGGCTCTGGTCCCGATGGCGCGGATCGCCGGCTATGACCCCTACATCGTGGATCCGCGTGCGGCCTTCGGCTCAGAGGCGCGCTTTCCGGGCGAACGCATCGTGTCGGAGTGGCCGGATGAGGCGCTGGAAGAGATCGGCGTCGACAGTCGCACGGCCGTTGTGCTTCTCACCCATGATCCCAAGCTCGATGATCCGGCGCTGTTAATCGCGCTGAGATCCCGGGCATTTTATATCGGCGCTCTGGGGTCCAAGCGGACCCACGCAGCCCGCCTGAACCGGTTGGAGGAGGCCGGCATGACGCCGAAAGCGCTGGAACGCATCCACGGGCCGATTGGTCTGGACATCGGCGCGTCGGGCCCGCCCGAAATCGCGGTCGCGATCCTCTCCGAGATGACGCGCGTGTTGAGGCGCGGGTCGTGAAATTCGGAGCGGTTCCGACGGAGACGGCGGAGGGGGCCATTCTGGCGCATTCGGTATCGCTGGGCTCGGCGGGCCGGCTGCGCAAGGGGCGTGTGCTTGGTCGTGCGGATGTCGCCGCGCTGGCGGCTGCCGGGACCGAAGAGGTCATCGTCGCGCGCTTGGAAGAGGGCGATGTGATCGAAGATGAGGCGGCGCGCCAACTGGCAAAGGCCCTGGTGCCTGATCCGGCCCGCCAGCAGTTGCGCGTGACGGAGCCATTTACCGGGCGTGTCAACCTGCTTGCCGAAGGCCCGGGGGTGGCAATGTTGGACGTCTCGGCGCTGGACGCGGTCAATCGCGTGCATCCGATGATCACCCTGGCAACGGTGCCGGCGCATCAGCAGATGTCGGACGGCGGGATGGTTGCGACGATCAAGATTATCTCCTACGCCGTTCCCGCGGATGCGCTGCAGGAGGCCTGCGCCGTGGCACGTGAGGCCATCCGGCTGGCGCCGCCGATCATTGACACCGTGCGGCTGATCATCACCGAGATCCCCGGCGGGGCTGGAAGCAAGGGGCAGGCGGCGATTGCAAATCGGGTCTCCGCGTTTGGCCTTGAGATGGCACCTGCCGTCATCGTTCCGCACGAGGAGGCGGCGCTCGCGCGCGCGCTGTCAGAGCCCAACGTCGGGCTGACGCTGATCCTGACCGGCTCGGCCACCTCGGATATCGACGACGTGGCGCCCGCAGCCCTGCGCCGGGCGGGGGGGTTGGTGACCCGGTTCGGCATGCCTGTCGACCCCGGCAACCTTCTGTTTCTCGGTGATCTGGGCGCGCAGCCGGTGATCGGTCTGCCGGGATGTGCACGGTCTCCGGCCTTGAACGGGGCCGATTGGGTGCTGGCACGGGTCATGTGCGGAATCGACGTCAGCGACGGCGATATCGCCGCGATGGGGGTTGGCGGTCTGCTCAAGGAAATCCCGACGCGCCCGCAACCACGGGCGGGCAAGACAACGCGCCGAGGTGCGAGTTCCGCCTAGTCCGCGGGCTCAAGCACAAGCCGTTCGGGGAAGGCCGTCATGTCTGCAAAGGTGCAGAAGGCAGGGGAGCGCAAAGGCAATGTCGGAGCTGCGGCGGTCAGTTCCTCCAGAACCGCCTGACATTCCGAGTGCCAGAGTGGCATCATGTCATCGGGCAGCCACTGGATGGGATAGGCGAACGTCATGTGAAAACGATAGGCGTCATGATCGTTGTGGCGATAACCGAAGGGCGTTGTCAGCGCGTCGCGCCATGCGCGCATATGCGCCTCATCCTCAGCGGTCGCACCTGCGAGCACGAGCCCGGTCGGCAGCACGCCGGTCGCGCGCACCGAAAAGTCCGGCAGCGGTGCGAAAGACGCAAGCCGCTCCTCCACAATCGCCGTGACCGCGTCGACGGGCGCGTCTCGGTCCACCCCGTTGGGCCAGGCGTCTGCCGTGCGACGGGTGTCGATCACCCCTTCGAACAGGGTCATGTGCAGACTGCTGACCGGCGTGTAGAGGAACCGCTCCGACCCGGGCAGCATCTGCAGGCGTGCGCGGGCGTCCAAAACCGCCTGATGCGCCGGCACGTTGTGATCCAGATGACAGACCACCGTATTGCCGGGCTCGGGCAGAAAGCGGTCGTGATCGTACCGCTGACCCAAGCGTGCAGGCGGTTCTGAGTTGTTGCGAGCTGCGTATCGGTCGAGGTCGCTGGTTGCCATGAGCGCGGGTCTCTTTCAATTGGTGGCGGATCGGGTGTCTTGCTGGCGTCCGATGCTGTGCCGACCGGGCATTGAAAAAGCGCCCGCTTGGTAGAGCAAGGCGCTTTCGTGATCATCGCCGGTCAGAGGGTCACTTCGGCAGCGGGCCGATAAGCATGACCATCTGGCGACCTTCCATCTTCGGAAAGTTTTCCACGCGACCCTTGTCCTTGGTGTCCTCGGCGACGCGCTCCAGCAGTTCACGACCGAGGTTCTGGTGTGCCATCTCGCGCCCGCGGAATCGCAGCGTGACCTTGACCTTGTCGCCGTTCTCAAGAAACTTGAAGACGTTGCGCATCTTCACATCATAATCATTCGTGTCCGTATTGGGCCGGAACTTGACCTCTTTGATCTCGATGACCTTCTGCTTCTTGCGTGCTTCGCTCTCGCGTTTTTGCTGTTCGTATTTGAACTTGCCGAAGTCCATGATCTTGCACACGGGTGGGTTTGCGTTGGGCGAAATCTCTACCAGATCAAGCCCCGCATCATCGGCCATCGCGAGCGCACGGTCGGGCGAAACAACGCCGACATTCTCGCCATCGGCGCCAATCAGGCGGATTTCAGGGCTTCGGATTTTTTCGTTCACGCGCGGGCCGGTGTCTCTCTGAGGCGGCGCGTTATGGGGTCTGCGAGCGATGATTGTCGTCCTTGAATTGTTGGTAAATATGGGAGGTTAAGTTAACTGGCGGTGGGAGCTTCTTCAAGCCGCAAAATAGGCTGGAATGGGCCGATTGGAACGGTTTTCCCCCTTGATGGTTTTACCTGAGATGCGCAACTGCCATTACCACGCAAAAGTGCGCCCATTGACCGGGCGCCTGCGCGCTACAAAAAGGAAAAATGTGATGCGAAATCTGATCTGGATTCTCCTGGCCGCTGTGATCATCGGAGGTGGCTATTTGCTCTATTCCGGGCAGAACCCCGCAGAGATCGTGCAGCAATCGGCGGAAGCCGTCGAAGAAGCCGAGCCGCTGCAGTCTGCGGAAGAGGCAGTGGGCGAAGCGGTTGACGCCGTGGACGACGCAGCCGCCGCTGTGGCGGAAGCAGCTGGTGATGCCGTGGATACGGCCACCGATGTTGTGACAGACGCCGCCGAAGGGGCTGCAAATCTTGCAGAAGATGCAGCGACTGCGACGGCTGAGGCCGCCAATGATGCGGTCGATGCAGTTGCAGGTGCTGCCGAGACCGCCGTCGATACGACGTCAGAGGCTGCTGAGACTGCAGTTGACAGTGCGGCGGGCGCCGTCGAAACCGCGACCGAAGCCGCTGATGATGCCGTGACAGATGCAGCCGAAGCCACAGAAGACGCCACCGACGCCGTCGCGACCGAAGCTGCTGAGGCGACGGAGCAGGCCGCTGACGCTGCCAATACCCCCGTCGACACGGCGGCGGTCGAAACCGAAGGGGCCTCGTCCGAAACAGCGGCTGCGGTCGACGACGTCAAAGCACCTGAAGCGCTGACGGTCGAGGGGTTCGATTTCGCGAAGGTCTCGGAGATGATCGAGAACTCCGATCTTGGCGCGTCGCAAAAGCTGCTGCTGACCAACGCTGTCCGCGAGGCGGAAGGCAATCCGGAGGTGCTGCAAGCCGCGCTTGAGCAGATCCGCACAGCCCTTGGCGTTCAGTGAATTCGAAAGGCGCCCAGGGGTATACTCCGGGCGCCTCTTGAATGTCCGAATGGATCAGCCTACGAAAGCTTTTTCGACTACATAATGTTTGGGATCTGAATTCGCGCCTTCTTCTAGGCCAAAACCTTCAAGGATCTCCTTGAGGTCGGTATTCAGGCCCATGGAGCCGCAGACCATAGCGCGGTCTGTCTCGGGCGAGATACCGTCGATCCCAAGATCGGCAAAGACCGTGCCATCTTTCAGCAGCGTCGTGATCCGGCCCATCTTCGGGCTGTCTTCCCGCGTGGTCGTCGGATAATAGGTGAGCTTGGCGAGGTTCTCCTCGCCCAGCAGCTCCAGCATCAACTCGTCGGTGCGCAGGTTCTCGATCAACTGACGGCCATACTCCAGCTCCGCCACATCGCGGCAGGTATGGGTGACGATGACCTGATCGTAATCCTCATAGGTTTGCGGATCGCGCAGCAGCGAGGCAAAGGGGGCAAAGCCGGTGCCGGTGGCAAAGAACCACAGCCGCTTGCCCGGCAACAGCGCGTCATGCACCAGCGTGCCTACGGGCTTGGGCCGCAGGATGATCTCATCCCCCGGCTGGATATGCTGCAGCTTGGAGGTCAGCGGGCCGTCCTGCACCTTGATCGAATAGAATTCCAGCTCCTCATCCCAAGAGGGCGAGGCAATGGAATAGGCGCGCAGCAGCGGTTTCTGCTTGCCGGTCTCGGGGTGCGGGTCGCCCATCAGACCGATCATCACAAATTCGCCCGAGCGGAACCTCAGCGAGGCGGGCCGCGTCACGCGGAAGGAAAACAGGCGGTCGGTCCAGTGTTGAACAGCGGTCACGGTCTGCGCATCGGGCAGTGTGGGCACTTTGACGGCGGAAGCTTCGGTCACGGGGGTCTGCTCGGTCATGAATGTGTCAACGCAGGCTTACACCTGCGGCTCCTGATTAGAAAGAGTGGTTGTGGCAGAAAGCGTCAATCAGCCGCGTCGCGCCTCGGGCGCGCCAGACCCACGTAGTCGGGCCTGATAGTTGTGCTGTTGCCAATTGGCGCGGAAAAGCCATTGTTCTTCCGGCTGACGCGCGGCCAGTTCATCGGAGATTTCCACCTCATCAAAGCCAGCGCGCCGCGCCATGGCGTATTGGTCCGCGAGCACGTGCCCCTTGGCGCGCAACCGTCCGGTGAATCCGCGCAGTCGCAGTTGTTTGGCGATGGTGAAGCCACGCCCGTCGGCGGAGGAGGGGAAATCCACGCGGATCATCTGCAATCCGTCGCAGAGCGGGATGTCGGCGGGGTCCGCGTCAGAGGGCACATCCAGCGCGCTGGCGTCATTGGCCGCGTCCAGTGTGACGAACGGGTCGGTCCAGTCATCGGCGCCAAAGCCGGTATCGGTCACAAGGGTGGTCATGAGGAAGCTCCTGTGCGGATCATTTTGCCTTTCACGAAGTGGATGCCACATTCGTCTTTGTCTGAATTGCGCCAGCGGCCCGCGCGGGGGTCTTCGTCAGCGGTCACGGGGGAGGTGCAGGGTGCACATCCGAGAGATGGGTAACCCTTGGCCACCAGCGGGTGACGTGGCAGGCGGTTCTCGGCGATGTAGTCGGCGACATCGCCCGGCTGCCAATAGGCCAGCGGATTGACCTTGATGCGGCTGGTACCTCGCTCGACCTCGAAAAACTCCAAATCGGCACGGCGGCCAGATTGGAACCGCTTGCGTCCGGTGATCCAGCCGCCATGCTGTTCCAGTGCGTTTTGCAAGGGTTGCGTCTTTCGTAAGGCACAGCAGGCATCCGTGTCGCGTTGATGCAGCGTGCCGTCCAGGTCCTGTTGTGCAATCCGGTCACTGCGGATGATCCGCAGATTGCGCAGGCCCAACCGCTCGGCCACCTCCTGTTGATAGACCAGCGTCTCGGCAAAGAGCATTTCGGTGTCGATGAAGATCACCGGAGCATCGCGGTTCACCATCGCCGTCAGATGCAGCAGCGCCACCGACTCCGCGCCAAAGCTGGAGACCAGCGCCAGATCAGGCACCGCCTCAAACCCTGCGCACAGCACATCCGTCGCACTGTGGTGGCGCAGCTGATCGTTCAGGCGCTCCACCACAGCGGTCAGGGCTTGATCTTCCGCCTGGGGAGCAGGGTGATCAAGCGGCATTGGCCTGTGCCTCGGGGTAAAGCGCGGCTTTGAAGGGCGCCAGGCCAAGGCGGCGATATGTCTGCAGGAAGGTCTCGGCTGGCTCTTCACGCAGATCGAGATAGGCCAGCACCAGCCGTTCGATGGCCGGAATGATCTCCTCGGCTGAGAAGCCAGGGCCAGCCCGCTCGCCAATGCTGGCATCTTCGGTGCCGTCACCGCCCAGCGTGATCTGGTAGTTCTCCACACCAGCCCGGTCGAGGCCGAGGACGCCGATGTGGCCCACGTGGTGGTGCCCACAGGCGTTGATGCAGCCCGAGATCTTGATCTTCAGGGGCCCGACATCATGCTCCAGCTTCAGCTCGTCAAAGCGGGTCGCGATCTCTTGCGCTATGGGGATCGAGCGGGCCGTGGCCAGCGCGCAGTAGTCCATGCCGGGGCAGGCGATAATGTCGGAGATCAGGCCGGCATTTGCGGTGCCCAGCCCCTCAGCTTTCAGCGCTGAATAGACCGAAGGCAGGTCGGACTTGTGCACATGGGGCAGGATCACATTCTGCTCGTGGCTGATGCGCAGCTCGTCATGGCCGTAGCGCTTGGCGAGATCCGCCATCAGGCGCATCTGGGCCGAGGTCGCATCGCCCGGCGTCGCGCCATGGGCCTTGAGGCTGATGGTCACGATGGCATAGCCCGGCACGCGGTGCTCGGTCAGGTTGGTATCGGACCACGCACGGAACGCCGGGTAGTGCTGGCGTGCGTCATGATACTCGGTTTCGGGCGCGCTCTTGAACTTGGGTGCAGCGAAATCGGCTTCGATACCCGCAAGCATCTGCTGATCGACACCGGTGAACTGAGGGCGGATCAGGGCATAGCGCTCTTCCACGCGGGCCTTGAAATCATCCAACCCGTTCTCATGCACGGTGATCTTGATGCGCGCCTTGTACTTGTTGTCGCGGCGGCCCAGCAGGTTGTAGACGCTCACGATGGCTTCGAGATAGGGCAGCAGATCTTCGCGCGGCAGGAAGTCCCGGATGATCTTGCCGATCATCGGTGTACGGCCAAGGCCACCACCCACGATGACTTCAAAGCCGATCTGGCCGTCGTGCTCGACCATGCGCAGGCCAATATCATGCGCTTTGGTCACGGCGCGGTCATTGGGCGAGCCTGTCACGGCGACCTTGAACTTGCGCGGCAGGAACTGGAATTCCGGATGGTCGGTGGACCACTGACGGATCAGTTCGGCGACGGGGCGTGGGTCGGCCAGCTCATCGGCTGCGGCACCCGCGAAATGGTCGGCGGTCACGTTGCGGATGGTGTTGCCGGAGGTCTGGATCGCGTGCATCTGCACCTCCCCCAGCGCGTCGAGCATATCCGGCACGTCGCGCAGCTGGGGCCAGTTGTACTGGATGTTCTGGCGTGTGGTGAAGTGGCCATAGCCCTTGTCCCACTTGTCCGCGATGTCAGCCAGCACATGCATCTGACGCGAATTCAGCGTGCCATAGGGGATCGCCACGCGCAGCATATAGGCGTGCAGCTGCAGATAGAGCCCGTTCATCAGGCGCAGCGGTTTGAATTCGTCCTCGGTGAGCGAGCCGTCGATGCGTCGCTCCACCTGTGCGCGGAACTGGGCGTTGCGCTCTTTGATGAAGGCGGTGTCGAAGTCGGTGTAGTTATACATTTGCCTGTTCCTCTTGCTTGCCGTGGGCGTAGTTGGAGGGGCCGGTTGCACGGAAATCTTCGCGGAAGTGGGTGGGTTTTGGGGTCGTGCCGGAGGTATCGACGTCGGCCAGATAGGCGCCAACCACGGTGGCTGTCTGCTGTGCGGCATCGATCAGGCGCAGATCGGCATCGGCCTCATCGGTCAGTACTTCGGCCTCTGCCAGGTTGCGGCTCCATCCCGTGGCGGTCTGGTAGATCACATCGCCCTCAAGCAGAGCATTTGCGGTCACGACTTTGGGGGTAAATGCGCGGGGCATCAGCGCGCCTCCTGTGCTGTGATGGGGGGAGAGTAGGGGTTGTCGGCCTGCACCTGCGCCGCTTCGCGCGGAGCGAGGCCATAGAAGGTGAGCGCGGGGCCGGACATTTCAGCCGCGGCCAGTGCCGTGGGCAGCGCGTCGAGTGTGGTTTCCAGGATGCGTTGTTCGGGGCGGGAGGCGTTTTCGATCACGGTCACCGGGGTGTGCCGGTCCGCGCCGTGCATGATCAGGCGGCCCTGAATAAAGCGCGCGGACTTCTTGCCCATGTAGATCGCGGCGACCTCGCCGGGGCGTGCCAGCGTGGCCCAGTCATGATCAGCGAAGCCTTTCATGTCGTGCCCCGTGAGGAAGCGCACCGAGGCGTTGCGGCCCCGTTTGGTCAGGCTCTGGCCAATCTCGGCCACGGCGGCGGATGCGGCGGTGATGCCGGGCACGATGCTCCAGGCGATGGCGTGGGCCTCCAGCGCGTCGATTTCTTCGTCGAGGCGGCCAAAGACGGTGGCATCGCCGGATTTCAGCCGCACCACCTGCGCGCCTTGCTGCGCGTGCTCGACGATCAGATCGTTGATGGTTTCCTGGGGGGTCGACGGGCCATAAGCCTCCTTGCCCACATTGATCATCACCGCTTCACGGCGGGCAAGTTCGAGGATCGGCTGACTGATCAGCCGGTCATAGATGACCACATCCGCTTCATCCAGAAGGCGGCGCGCCTTCATGGTCAGCAGATCCGGGTCGCCCGGACCGCCGCCCACGAAATGCACATGGCCGGCGCGGGCCTTGCGCGCCAGATGGTCGGTGAGCAGCGTATCGAGTGCGCCTTGAACGGCGGTCTCGCCGCCGGTGATCGCGGCGGGGCCTGCGTTGAAATAATAGTCCCGCCAGAAGTCGCGGCGGGCGCGGCCAAAGGGCAGCGTGTCAGCCGCCTTGCGGAAGGCCTTGCCAATGCGGGCGAGGGGGCCGAGGGCTGCGGGCAGGCGTTCTTCGAGGTCGGCCTTGATGGCGCGTGCAAGCACGGGGGCTGCGCCTTCGGTGCCGATGGCGATGGTGACGGGGTCACGGTCGACGATGGCGGGGGTGATGAACTGGCTGTCTTCGAGGTTGTCGACCACATTGACCAATGCACCGTCGGCGCGGGCAATGGCGGAGGTGCGGGCGTCTTCGGCGTCATCTTCGTCAGCTGCATAGAAGAGTGCGGCGCAGAGCGCATCACCGGGCGCCATGGCGCGCCGGATGAGCGCCAGCTTGCCCGCCTCGGCCCAGGCGATGATCTCTGGCGCGGGGTCTTGCGCAAAGACGGTGATGTGCCCGGCGGTCTTCAACAGCAGCCGCAGTTTGGCCAGCGCAGCCTCTCCACCGCCCGAGAGCACGATGCGGCGGCCCTCTACGCGCAGGAAGATCGGGAAATGGTCCATGGGTCATCGCCTCTTGGTGTTCTGAGCCTCAATATAGGAAAAAGTTCTGCATAAGCGCTAGGTTCTGGTGTTGATAAGGACACACGTTCTGAATTATCTCTGAAGCGGAACATTGGACCAGTAGACGGGGACTTGATGGAATGAGCGTCCGAATAGATGAGATGGACCGGAAAATCCTTGGCGAGCTGCAGCGCGATGCCAGCCAGTCTCTGGATGAAATCGCGGCAAAAGTGGGCTCTTCGAAGACCCCGGTATGGAATCGCATCCGCAAGATGCGCGAGGGCGGGGTGATCGGTCAGCAGACCGTGGTGCTCGATGCGGATGCATTGGGGTTCGAGGCCTGTTTCTTTGTGTTGATCCGCACGTCGGAGCATGAGGCGGAGTGGCAGGCAGCGTTTTTGAAAGCGCTGCGCGACCGCGCGGAAGTGCAGGAAGCGCACCGGCTGGCGGGAGATATCGACTACATCCTTAAAGTGCGGGTGAAGAATGCGCGCGCCTATGACGCCTTCTACCAGACGCTGATCTCGGAAGTGCGGGTGCACAATGTGACGGCGCTGTTGTCGATGGAGGAGATCAAATCCACTACGATGTTACCTTTGTGAGGGCGTGATCCTAAGGCGCGGCTGCGCCGCATTCTTTTTCCGGGCCCGGCGGCGGATCAAAGGGTGACACGCAACCTGTCCAGCCCGTGGAAATGGTAGCTGTTCTGATACTGCGGCGGCTCTGTCAGCCGGAGGTTTGGCGCATGGGCGAAGAGGCGCTGCAATCCGATTTGCAGCTCCAGCCGTGCCAATGGAGCGCCGACGCAGAAGTGCAGCCCGCCGCCGAAGGCCGCGTGTTGGGCCGAGGTGCGCGTTGGGTCGAAACGGTTGGGGTCATCAAAGCGCGCGGGGTCGCGCCCGGCGGCGCCGAGCATCAGGGCGACCTGCTGGCCTTTTGCAAGAGGATGCCCGCCCACGTCGATGTCTTGGTAGGCATAGCGGGTGAACATATGCAGGGGCGGGTCATAGCGCAGCACCTCCTCCACCGTGGCGGCGATGGTGTCGGGCGCCAGGGCTGAGGCTGAGGTGTCATGCTCCAGCAGCGCTTTGACCGCATTGCCCAAAGTATGCACGGTTGCCTCATGTCCGGCGTTCAGCAGCAGGATGCAGGTGCCGACCAGCTCCGCCCGAGAGAGTTTCTCGCCGCCCGCTTCGGCGGCGATCAGATGGGTGATGAGGTCGTCGCGCGGCTGGTGGCGTCGCTCGTCTACATAGCCTGTCAGGAAATTGGTGAAAGCGGCGGCCGCGGCATCAGCGGTGAGCTCGGTCTCATGAGTGCGGCCCGCCTGATACATGGCCACCATCGCGTTGGACCAGCGCAGCAGTTGCTCTGACATTCCCTCGGGCACGCCAAGCAGGCGGGCAATCACGCGCACGGGCAGGGCGGTGCAGAAGGCGGGGATCAGGTCGAACGGCCCGTCCGGCAATCGCGCCAACAGATCGTCGCAGATCGCGTGGATATCTGGCTCTAGCGCCTTGATCCGCCGCGACGTGAAGGCGCGCAGGACAAGGCCGCGCAGACGTGTGTGGTCGGGTGGCTCCAGATCCAGCATCGAGACGCGCTCAACCGCATCGAAATGGGTCAGGTGGGAGGGGGCCTCTGTGCGCTGGTCCTCAAGGACCGCGCGGCCCAGCCGTCGGTCGCGCAGGAGGTTGTGCACGGTGTTGGCATCGAAAACTGCCATCATGCCATAGTCGTCCCAGTATTGGACCGGGTCCTCGGCCAGAACCTGTGCGTAGACCGCGTAAGGGTCCTGAACAAATGCAGGGTCGAGCGGCGATTGCTGGAGCGTCTTTATCATCTTGCCGGTCTCGTTTGGCGTATGATGTGGCGCGTGCATCCTTGGCTCTGGCAGTTATGGATCAACTCGCAGCGAGGGCTTCGATGATTGGTGAGAAATCCTCCGCGCTGAGGCTTGCGCCGCCGACGAGCGCCCCGTCGACATTGTCGAGTGCGAAGATGTCGGTCGCGTTCGCGGGTTTGACCGATCCGCCATAGAGCAGGCGGATGTCTGCTGCATCTTCGCCGAAGCGGGCGCCGAGTTCGGTGCGTATCAGCGCATGCACCTCGGCGATCTGTTCCATCGTCGGGATCTTGCCGGTGCCGATGGCCCAGATCGGCTCATAGGCCACAACGAGGGAGGCCGCGGTGCTGCCATCGGGAACGGAGCCCGCGAGCTGTGTCTTGATAACGTCGAGAGCCTCGCCCGCTTCACGTTGCTCCAGGCTTTCGCCGATGCAGACGATGGCGGTGAGATCGGCCTCATGTGCGGCGCGGGCCTTGGCGGCCACTTGCGCATCGGTTTCTCCATAGGCCTCCCGGCGTTCGGAGTGACCGACGATCACATGGGTCGCGCCGATCTCGGCAATCATCGCGGCGGAATGATCACCGGTAAAGGCGCCCTTGGCCTCGGAATGACAATCCTGTGCGCCGATGAAAATCGGGCTGCCGGCGCTGTTCTGCAGGGCATGGGTCAGCAGTGGCGTGGGTGGACAGAGCAGCACGTCGCACGGGCATTCCGGGTGCTTGAGCTTGAGCTCACTTATCATGTCGAGACCCGGGATCGAGCCGTTCATCTTCCAATTGCCTGCCGCCAGTTTGCGCCGCATTGATCTCTCCTGCGATTGTCTAGGTCGTTGGTAACAGGCGTGCGCACCGGCGGCAATCGACCTGCCGACCTCTGCCATTGTGCGAGCCATGAAAAGCGGCGGGTGAGACGAATTGTGGCACCCTTGGGCTCGGGTCAGACCAGTATCGCCGGAGGCTATCTGACGCGCCGTATCGCAGAGGCCCGCACGCAGCTGACGCCCCCCTGACGACCAGATCTTTGGCAACCGATTGCATGTGCGTGACCTGTCGTTCCCAGATTGCCGAGGAATGTGTTGTGGCGAATTTGTAATACTAAGGAGATTTAGCTATGAAAGCTGATTATTTCCAATGGGTTCGACTTGCCTGTGCGTTTCGACCTTTGCGGCCTCCGCAGATTTCGAGGGCCTTGACGCGGTGCTTAGGAGGAGCCTCAACATCTTCGAAACGAACACCAACTGGCTCAACTTCGGCGGCAACCCGGGTGGGTCGGACCACCAATAGCATGGGAGCTGGCATTTCCTTTGGCATTTTAGGCGCGAAAGCCCGAGGCGGTGCCTAAAGCGGAGCGCTGCCGGATGGCGTGTGGACTGCCTCTGTCGACCTGTCTTCTTTCAACACTCCGATCAGCGAGGCGCAGCGGCGCTGGCGCTGCCGCGACGCCACGTTCAACGGCTGCTACATTCCGATAGAACAGATCCCTTTCGATCTCGTGTGGACCAGCTACAGCGTGACATTCGACATCAGCTGGAGCGATGCAACGGCACACGCCAATGGCTGGGTACAGGAGACATCCTCCGTGCCTTTCGCCATGCGGTGGAGTGAGGTCTACTGGAGCGAACTGCGGTCGATCAGGCCCAGCATTCCGGGGATTTCCGCCTCAATGAACAACTGCAGCCATCAGCTGTGCCACTGCCCGCCGGCCAGTGCTGATGGACGCGGCGCTGCTCGGGCTGGGCCGTTTTGCGCGCAGGCAAGCGTTCAAGAGAAGGAGTGCCGATGTTTGGCGGCAAGACGCGGGTTACTTGGCCGCCAAATCGGTGTCGAACTTGATGGACTCGCCGCAGCCGCAGGCTTCGGTCACATTGGGATTGCGGAACTTGAACCCGCTTTCGAGCAGCGAGGTTTCATAGTCGATTTCGGTCCCGAAAAGGAACATCTGCGCCATGGGCGCGATCATCACCCGCGCGCCGTCCTGCTCGACCACCTCGTCATTGGGGTCGGTCTCTTCGACATACTCCATGGTGTATTCCATCCCCGCGCAGCCGCCTTTCTTGACACCAATGCGCAAGCCGGCGTGCCCTGCCGAGGTCATCAATTTCGAGACCTGCGCGGCGGCCTTCGGGGTGAGAGTAACGGCCTGCTTGCCGGGAATACCAAACATCGCAATGCTCCTTTGCCGACCAATTTAGTCAGTCACGTCCTTGGCGACAAGCGGTCGGGCCGGATTTCCCGCAACTGTTGTCGCGGCGGGAACATCGCGGGTGACGACAGCCCCCGCGCCAATCACCGCATCATCCCCGACGGTCACGCCCGGCAGAAGCAGAGCGCCGCCGCCGATCCAGACATTCCGCCCGATTTCAATGGGTTGCCCAAACTCCAGCCCGGCGTCGCGGGTGGCCGCATCGCGCGGGTGATCGGCTGTCAGGATTTGTGTCATCGGGCCGATCTGGGTCATATCGCCGATCCGGATCGGGCAGACATCGAGCAGCACGCAACCGTAGTTGAGGAAAACATCCGCGCCCAGATGGATGTTGTAGCCGTAGTCCACATAGAAGGGCGCGCGGATGGCGCAGCTTGAGCCTCGGCTGCCAAGCCATTGATCCAAAATTATTTTGCGTGTTTCGCCATCCGATACGATTGTGCCGTTGTAGCTGCGCTGGAGTGTCTGACTGGCCGCACGCTCACGCACAAGCTCCGGGTCACCGGGGCGATAGAGTTCGCCGGCGATCATCTTCTGTTTTTCGCCTGTCATGCAGGGGCTTACATGAAGCCCAGTTCGAGCCGCGCCTCGTCGGACATCATGTCCATGCCCCACGGCGGCTCCCAGACCAGTTCGACGTTGACGTGCTTCACGCCCGGCAGCGGCTCCACCGCGTCGGCGACCCAGCCCGGCATCTCGCCGGCCACGGGACACCCCGGCGCGGTGAGCGACATCTTGATCGCCACCTCGTTTTCGTCATTGATGTCAATGGTATAGATCAGGCCAAGCTCATAGATATTGACCGGAATCTCGGGGTCGTAGACCGTCCGACAGGCCTCCACCACCGGCTCGTAGAGCGGGTGATCGGTCGAGGACGGCGCGATCAGAGGCGCGCCTTCGAGCTGTTCGGATGTGTTGGTCATCGAGGGCCTCGCTGGTTTTTCTTACCTTTTTAGATAGGATTTGCAGCAGGCGGAGTAAAGAGCCGCTTGCACAGAGCTTACCGCAGCGCACGCGCAACGGCTTGGGCCCAAGTGCGGCCCTCTGCCGCGCATATGCCTGAAGTCGCTGCGTTTGGTGGAAAAACCAACGTCGGTATGACGTCGGTATCACGTCGGTATTATGTCGGTGCGCGACGTCGGTGTCCGGGCGAAACGCTGCAAAACACCCGCACGATGACCGCGGGGTTAACCCCGCGGTCGGTGCGGGTTCGGGCTCATACCAAGGAAGTGGTCGCTTTGCGGCGCGCCCTCGGGTTACCCTCTTCGTGTCTAACGGGAGGTAGATGATGCTGGATTCAACAATAAACGATCAGGTCACGGAGTTTCTGGACCGCTTTGGCGCCGCACTGGAAGCGGGGGATGTGGACGCGGCGGCGGAGATGTTCCAGGCCGACAGCTACTGGCGCGATCTGGTGAGCTTCACCTGGAACATCAAGACGATGGAGGGCCGCGAGCAGGTGCGCGACATGCTGGCGGCGCAGCTGGGGTCGACCAAACCCAAGGCGTGGCGGCTGGCCGAGGGAGAGCTGCCCACCGAGGAGGGCGGGATCGTGACCGCCTGGATCACTTTCGAGACGGAGGTGGCGCGCGGCTATGGGCTGGTGCGGCTCAAGGACGGGCTGATCTGGACGCTGCTGACCACGATGGTGGAGCTGAAGGGCCATGAGGAGCCGCTGGGATACGAGCGGCCTCTGGGCGCCAAGCACGGCGCGGGCAAGCACCGCAAGACCTGGAAGGAGGAGATCGAGGAGGAGCGCGCGACCCTTGGCTACAGCAAACAGCCCTATACGGTGATCATCGGCGGCGGGCAGGGTGGCATCGCTCTGGGCGCGCGGCTGCGTCAACTGGGCGTTCCGACAATCATTGTCGAGAAGAATGAGAAGCCCGGCGACAGCTGGCGCAACCGGTACAAGTCGCTCTGCCTGCATGACCCGGTCTGGTACGACCATTTGCCCTATCTGCCGTTCCCGCCGAACTGGCCCGTCTTTGCGCCCAAGGACAAGATCGGCGACTGGCTGGAGATGTACACGAAGATCATGGAGCTGAACTATTGGACCCGCTCCGAGGTTCAGAAGGCGGAGTGGGACGACACCGCCAAGGAATGGATTGTCAAGGTCGACCGCGACGGCGAAGAGGTGGTGCTGCGGCCCAAACAGCTCGTCTTTGCCACCGGCATGTCGGGCAAGGCGAATGTGCCGGAGTTCCCGGGTATGGAGAGCTTCAAGGGCGATCAGCATCATTCCAGCAAGCACCCCGGACCGGACGCCTACAAAGGCAAGAAGGCCGTGGTGATCGGCTCGAACAACTCCGCCCACGACATCTGTGCCGCGCTCTGGGAGAACGATGTGGATGTGACCATGGTGCAGCGGTCAACGACCCATATCGTGCGCTCGGACCCGCTGATGGAGATCGGGCTGGGCGATCTTTACTCCGAGAAGGCGGTGGAAAACGGCGTCACCCACCACAAGGCGGATCTGATCTTTGCCTCGCTGCCCTACAAGATCCTGCATGAGTTCCAGATCCCGGTCTATGAGAAGATCAAGGAGGTGGATGCCGAGTTCTACGCCGGGCTTGAGAAGGCGGGTTTCCAGCTCGACTGGGGCGCGGACGGCTCGGGGCTTTTCATGAAGTACCTGCGGCGCGGCTCGGGCTATTACATCGACGTGGGGGCCTCCCAGCTGATCATCGACGGCAAGGTCAAGCTCAAGGCCGGGCAGGTCACGGAGGTGGTCGAGGACGGGGTGCTGCTCGACGATGGCACCAAGCTGGAGGCGGATGTGATCGTCTATGCCACGGGCTATGGCTCGATGAATGGCTGGGTGGCGGATCTCATCGATCAGGAGACCGCGGACCGGGTCGGCAAGGTCTGGGGCCTGGGCTCGGACACGCCGAAGGACCCGGGGCCCTGGGAAGGCGAGCAACGCAATATGTGGAAGCCCACGCAGGTGGAGAACCTGTGGATGCATGGCGGCAACCTGCATCAGTCGCGGCATTATTCGCAGTTCCTGTCGCTGCAGATCAAGGCGCGGATGGAGGGCATCGACACGCCCGTCTACGGGCTGCAGGAGGTGCATCACACCGGACGGTGACACCTCGGGCGGCGCCCCGCCCGAGGGGCGCGCGCCCGGTGCGAGGCCGGGGCGCCCTGCCGCTCTTTCGGTGACTTGTCGCCGCGGATCCACCGTGGGATGTGGTCTCAGGATGCAGGAGGCGCACGGGGGTGTTGCCAAAGGCGTCTCTGGTGGAGATCGTGGGGCGGTGAGCTTGGAGGAGTTGGGAATGATCAGAGCATGGGCTTGGGCCGCGGTGGCGGTCGTCTGGGCGGGGGCAGGGCAGGCGGCCTGCGCCAGCGACGAGGAGATTGCGCGTTATGTGGCGGACTACACCCGTCTGACGCCGGCCAAGGCGCTGGCGGTCGGGGCGTCGATGGAGGAGGCGCGCTGCACGCAGGCCAAGCTGGCCGCGGCCCTGGAGCCGGTGATGGGGCCGGTCGTGGGCTACAAGGCCGGGCTGACCAGTGCGCCCGCGCAGGAGCGCTTCGGGGTCACGGAACCGGTGCAGGGTGTGCTCTATGAGAAGTCGCTGCTGCCGGACGGGGCCAGTGTGCCGCTCACGTTCGGGGCGCGCCCGGTCTTTGAGGCGGATCTTTTGCTGGTGGTCGGTGATGCGGCGCTCAACGAGGCGACGAGTACCGAGGAGGCGATGCAGCATATCGCCGCCGTTCGCCCGTTCATCGAACTGCCGGATCTGATGCTGGACCCGGATCAGCCCTTCACCGCCGCGACGCTGACGGCGATCGGTGTGGGCCCGCGCCTCGGCGTCATGGGGGCCGAGATTCCGGTGGATGATCCTGCGGCGATGCACGCAGCCCTCGGCAACATGACCGTGCGGCTGGCGGCGGCGGATGGCGAGGTGCTGGCGGAGGTGCCGGGCAAGGCGGTGCTGGGTCACCCCGTGCAGAGCGCCTTGTGGCTGATGTCGAAGGGCATCACCTTTCAGCCGGGCGATGTGATCAGCGTGGGCTCTTTCGGTCCGCTGGTGCCGCCCGCGAAGGGCAAGGGCGGCGCGCAGGCCTCCTATATCGGGCTGCCGGGCGATCCGTCGGTCAGCGTGACCTTCACCGAGTGATCGCGCGCTGCGGGTCGGGCTTGCCAATCGCTGCGCCGGGCGTTTGACTAGGGCAGAGGACACAGGCCACAGGAGAGATTGCTTTGCTAGAGATCAGCACGAACAAGGTCGTCCGGGTGATTTTGCTTGCGCGGGAGTATGGGCCCGAAAGCCACCAGCTCTCCGACTACATCTCCAGTCTCAACGACGAGGAGGCGGCGAATCTCGTGGCGATCATGTGGGTCGGGCGCGAGAGTTTCGAGGCCGAGGATTGGGACGAGGCGCTGGCCACGGCGGTGGCGGAGGCAACGGCGCCGACGGAGAATTACCTGTCCGGGATGCCGGAGCTGCCCGACCATCTGGAGGCGGGGTTGGAAGCGCTGGGGATCGACGTCACGGATGCGGAGGATCACTTCCGCGACGGTTAGGGGGTGAGGGGCGCGGCAAAGGTGCCTCGGAGACAGGTGGACTGATCTGTTTTGGCCGGGGCTGTTTGACCTCAAGCACGTCCCGCTGTTCAGGGTCGGCGCGTCCCTGTAGACTGGCGCAATATTGATTGAGGTAGATTTTCATGGTGTTTTTGAAAGAGCTCTCCGCCATTCTTGCGGAGCTTGGTTTCAGTTTCTGGCAGTTGGTCGTTCTGGCCGTGGCGTTGGTCTTTCGGCGGGACGTGAGCCTGCTGGCCCAGAGAGTGTCGAAATTCAAACTGGCGGGGAATGAGATAGAGCTGGACCGGGACAGTAATCCGATTTCCGACCTGCTGGACCTGAAATCGGAGATTGCGGAAAAGAACCTCGAAGCTGAGCAGCTCGCCGGTGAAATCGAAGAGAAGATTCACCTTCGGACGCTTGGCGCGATGATAAACATCAAGAAAAACACGTCCTTCCTGTGGGAGGCCGGGTTCGTCAAGAACACCGGGACAGCCGTCGCGCAGATCAGGCGAAACACGCTGCAGAGGGTCAGCCCCGATCTGGAGCTCCTGGAAGAATTGGAGCTCATCTCCACCAGCCGCCGGAGCGTCTATCAGGGGTTCGATGGAGACGAGGTGCTTGAGATCGCCGTCGAGATTGAGTCGCCTGACTTGAGAACCCTGGTTCAAGAAGCGGAAAGATACTGACGCTTCTGCCCGCGGCGTGCCATCCGGTCTCAAAGGGGCCGGCGGCCGGGGAGGGGCCTTGAGCGCGCCTAGACAGGGGGGCGTCAGGTCCGGGCGCGTTTGCGCGCCGGTTGCGGTCTTACCCGAGCTTCGATTTCGTCGTAGAGCTTGCCGACGATGTCCTTGCCGGTGGCCGTCTCGATGCCTTCGAAGCCCGGCGAGGAGTTGACCTCGAGCACCTTGGGGCCGGTCTCGGAGCGCAGGAGATCCACGCCCGCCTTGCCCAAGCCGAAGGCGCGGGCGGCGCGCACGGCGGTGTCGCGCTCTTCGCGGGTGATGCGCACCACCTTGGCGGAGCCGCCCCGGTGCAGGTTGGAGCGGAAATCGCCCTCGGCGCCGGTGCGTTTCATCGCCGCCACGACCTTGCCCGCGATCACCAGGCAGCGGATGTCCTCGCCCGCCGCTTCCTTGACGAAATCCTGCACCAGGAAGTTGGCCTTGAGGCCGCGGAAGGCGTCGATGACGCTCTCGGCGGCTTTCTTGGTTTCCGCCAAGACAACGCCCTTGCCTTGCGTCGATTCCAGGAGCTTCACGATCAATGGCGCGGTGCCCACGAGGCCCATGAGGTTCGAGGTGTCCTTGGGCGAGGCGGCGAAGGCGGTGGTGGGCATGCCGATCTTCTTGCTGGCCAGGATCTGGTGTGCGTGCAGCTTGTCGCGGCTGGCGGTGATGCCCGCCGAGCCGTTCACGCAATAGGTGCCGATGGTCTCGAACTGGCGGATGATCGCGGTGCCGTAGGAGGTGATCGAGGCGCCGATGCGCGGGATCACCGCGTCGTAGCGGGGCAGGCGCTTGCCGTCGTAGTGCACCTCGGGCGCCATGGCGTTGATCGCCATGTAGCAGCGGGTGGTGTTGATCACCTCGACCGTGTGGCCGCGTGCTTCGCCGACCTCGACCAGACGGCGGGTGGAGTAATTGTCCTCCCGGCTGAGCACCGCGATGCGCAGGGCGCGTTTCGGCGCGCGGCGCTTCAGGGCGGAGCTGTGGTAGTCGTCATAGCTCAGCTCGGGCTGCAGGTGTTTTTCGGTGGGCGAGATCGAGATGTGATCGGAGAGGGCCTGGCGGCCGAGCAGCATGCGGGAGGACATCGACGCGCGGTTGGTCAGCGTGATCTCGATGGGCCAGCTTTGTCCGCCCACGGCGAGGGTGGAGGAGATCACGAAACGCTGTTCCGTCTCCCCATTGGACGAGGTGACCTCGCGCCGGTCGACGAGGGGCGCGGAGCAGGTGATGGCCATATCGGCGCGGCCCGCGATGGGATGCACGTTGAAGCGCACCTTGGGCTGTTTGGCGGGGCCGAAGACCTCGATGTCATGGGCGTGCAGCGCAGAGGTGCGTGCGCCGGTGTCGACCTTGGCCTTGATTGCGGGCAGACCAAGATCGGGCAGCGAGACCCATTCCTCCCAGCCGAATGTCAGCTTTTCCATGTGACCCCCGTTGTGATTTTCCCCTGGGGGTAGCAGGTGCCTCGTGTGATCTCAACCGGATGGACCCGCATGCGGGCTGAGGGTCGCCTCCGGCGGGAGTATTTTTGGAAGGGTGAAGAGGTTGCGGCCTTCCCCGCCGCGCGCTCAATTGTCGTTGACGTCGCGGTGGAAGGTGCGCGCGCCGCTGGATTGTTTGCGAAAGGCGATGCGCAATCCGATCCAGGCAATCAGGGATAGGCCGGCAAAGATCGCAAAGAGCGCGGGCGCGCTGAGACCGGGTGCTGCGAGCACAACCGCAACCATGGCCAGCGCCCCCAGGGCAAACCCCAGAAAGATGAAGCCCGGGATCAGCACTTCGATCACCGCGAGGGCCAGGGCGGCGGCGGTCCAGACCCACCAGAGGTTCAGAAGCTCGGTCATGTGCCGCGCCCTTTCAGCATCTTGAAGGCGTCGCCGAAGGCTTCGATGGTCTGGCTTGGCACCACGATGGTCTGTTTGCCCTCGCCCGCTCCCAGCGCATTGAGCGATTCCACCTGTTTCAGCGCGATCTGGTATTGTGCCGCTTCGAGCCCGTTTTCATTGATCGCCTGGGCCACCACCTGCGTCGCGTAGGCCTCGGCGTCGGCGAGGATGCGGCGGGCCTTGGCGGTCTGTTCGGAGGCGTAGAGCTCCGCATCGGCGGCGAGTTCCACGGCCCGTTTGGCGCCTTCGGCCTTGGTGACCTCGGCGCGACGGGCGCGTTCGGCGTTGAGCTGTTGCAGCATCGCGTCGCGCGTCGCCTGATCAAGGTTCACGTCGAGGATCTCGGCGCGGGTGACTTCGATGCCCCAGTCGTCCACCGCGTCTTCGACCAGCGCCTTGATGGTGGTGATCAGGTGGGCGCGGTTCGCCTGCACATCGTCGAGGTCCATTTTACCGATCTCGGCCCGCACGATGCCCGCCACGGTTGTGGCGATGGCGGCGTCCACATCGCGGATGCGGTAGACGGTGCGCTCGGGCTCAGTGATGCGGTAGAAGACGGAGGTTTCGACTTGGACCAGCACGTTGTCCTTGGTGATCGCGTCCTGGCTGGCGTTGGGCAGTTGCCGCTCGAGGATCGAGATTTCATGGGCCACGCGGTCGATGAAGGGCACGATCAGGTTGATGCCGGGGCCGAGGACCGAGCGCAGGCGGCCAAAGCGTTCGATCACGTATTTCTCGGATTGCGGCACGATCTTCACCGCCTTGACGATCAGGACGATGAAGAGCGCGGCCAGCAGCAGGAAGACCAGCGAGCTTTCGATCAGCGAGACGATGAGGGTTTCGATATCCAAGGTGCGGTCCTTCCATTTCGGATGACACAGATGTGATCGCTGATTTGCCTAAATGCAAGAATTGAACAACAGCTTACCGGGATGATGCGGTCGTGGTCGCGGACCCATTGGTATCGGTTCGCGGCATCGAGAGAGCGTCCCATAACCGGATGAGATATAGATGGAAGTAGCCATACACGGCGACTGTCAGGATCGGAGCCGTGTAGAAGAAGAGCCTCGTGGGGACTGAGACGCCAACAAGGGGAAGATCGGTATTTCTGCTGACGCCATAGAAGTCGACGGGCCGCACGCCGAGCATCGTGATGCCCACGAAAATGAGCGCGGCGAGGAGTACGAACCAGGTGTTTCGGGCGTTGGTGGTCAGCGCGTGAATGTGCTTGAGATGGTCGTCGTCCGTCATGGAAAGGCCTTGGTGTCAGAATAGCATGACCGCGGCGCAGGGGCGCGTCCCGATCAAGGGGCTTGGAAAGGCGTCGGATTTGCGCCAAAGGGGCGGCATGAGTTTTTCCTTTGATCTGCAGGCCACCGACGGCAAGGCGCGCACCGGTGCGATCTTGACCCCGCGGGGAGAGATCCGGACGCCCGCCTTCATGCCCGTCGGCACGGCGGCGACCGTGAAGGCGATGATGCCTGAAGCCGTGCGCGAGACCGGGGCGGATATCCTGCTGGGGAACACCTATCACCTGATGCTGCGGCCCACGGCGGAGCGGATTGACCGGTTGGGTGGCCTGCACCGCTTCATGAACTGGGAGCGGCCCATCCTCACGGATTCCGGCGGGTTTCAGGTGATGAGCCTGGCCGCGCTGCGCAAGCTCACCGAGCGGGGGGTGACCTTCAAAAGCCATATCGACGGCTCGAAACACGAGATCACACCGGAGCGGTCGATGGAGATCCAGAGGCTATTGGGCTCGGACATCGTCATGTGTTTCGACGAATGCCCAGCGCTGCCGGCGGATCGCACGACGATAGCGGAGAGCATGCGGCTTTCCATGCGGTGGGCGCAGCGGTCGCGCGATGCCTTTGGCGACCGGCCGGGGCATGCGCTCTTCGGCATCCAGCAGGGCGGCCTGGAGGAGGATTTCCGGGCCGAGAGCGCCGAAGCGCTGACCGGCATCGGCTTTGACGGCTATGCGGTGGGTGGTCTGGCCGTAGGGGAGGGGCAGGCGGCGATGTTCGGCTGTCTGGACTTTGCCGCTGACCAGCTGCCCCAGGACAAGCCGCGGTATCTGATGGGCGTGGGCAAGCCCGATGACATCGTGGGCGCGGTCAAGCGCGGCATCGACATGATGGATTGCGTGCTGCCCTCCCGGTCGGGGCGCACGGGGCAGGTGTTCACGCGGCGCGGCGTGGTCAACATCAAGAACGCGCGCCATGCGGATGACCCGCGCCCGCTGGACGAAGACTGCCGCTGCCCGGCCTGCCGCAGCTATAGCCGGGCCTATCTGCATCACGTCTTTCGCAGCCAAGAGATCATCTCGTCGATGCTGCTGACCTGGCACAACCTGACCTACTATCAGGATCTGATGCAGGGGATGCGGGAGGCGATTGCGGCGGGGCGGTTTCCGACCTGGGAGGCGGCCTTTCATGCGGGCCGCGCGGAAGGGGACATCGCGCCGTTGTGACAGCCTCATTTTCGACGAATTTTTGGCGTCGGGCCGGTCCGGTTTAAGACAAGTTTAACCCCGGCAGGACTACATCGGCATCAATCAGTGTTGGAGGTGCTCAGATGTCGTCAAAACCCGATCCGCGCAAGCCTGAGGGCGAGATGACCCGGGACCGGACGCTGAACCTCGTTCTGACCAAGATCTCGCCGCTGCGCGTCGCGGCGATGCAGGTTCTGATCTATCACATGGAAGTGGTGGCCGATCAGGACCGCAACGTCACGCCGCAGGATTTCAGGGAGGCTGCCGGGGCCATCCAGGAGGGCTGGCATGCGTTGCACGGTCTTGTCGGTGACTATTTGGCGCCGCATGACGTGGAGCTGCCAGAGGCATTGTCGAAACATCTGGCGACGCTGACCAGTTCTGTCGATGAGCTGCACCGCATGGTCAGCCGCTGCCGGATCTCCGAGGATGAGGTAAGCGGGTTCAAACCCGGGGACGACATGTATGACCTGTGCTGTGTGCAGGTGAGCCGAGGGGTCAGCAATTTCTGTGCGGAGCTGCGGGAGTTCTTCCTGGAATTGAGCGACAAGGACCGCTCGAGCGTGGATGATCACACCAGCGCGATCGCCATGGAAATCGGCAAGATCGGCCGGGTGATCAACATGGTGGCGACGAACGCCTCCATCGAGGCGGCACGCGTGGGCGACGCGGGCAAAGGGTTCACGGTGATTGCAGATGAGGTCAAGACACTCTCATCGCGGGTCTCATCGCTCTCGGTGTCCCTGACGGACAATCAGAACGTCAACTAGGGGCGCTCTGACGGGTCGAAAGGGGCGATTGAAGGCTTGTGCTTCAGGCGTTCTCTGGCCATTCTGGCACGAGCCGAAACAACGGTGCGGTTGATTTGTGGGGCGGGGCGCCCCACCTTAGTCATCCGATCCCGGAGATGGTCGAGTGTTGCTGCAGATGCGGGACCAGAACCATCTTGCCAAGAACAAGGATAGAGCATGCAAGAGCCTCTGAACGCCTCCTACCCGGTATTGCCGTTGCGCGATATCGTGGTTTTCCCACATATGATTGTCCCCCTCTTCGTCGGACGCGAGAAATCGGTTCGCGCGTTGGAAGAGGTGATGTCGGACGACAAGCAGATCCTGCTGTCGAGCCAGATCGACCCGGGCGTCGATGATCCCGACAGTGACGGCATCTATAAGGCCGGGGTTCTGGCCAATGTGCTGCAGCTGCTGAAACTGCCGGACGGGACCGTGAAGGTTCTTGTCGAAGGGCAGGCACGGGTGCGCATCACAGAATACCTTGAAAACGACAGCTTCTTTGAGGCGCGTGCGGAGTATCTGACCGAGATGCCGGGCGATGTCGCGACCACCGAGGCGCTGCTGCGCACGGTTTCGGATGAGTTCGAGCGCTATGCCAAGGTCAAGAAAAACGTGCCGGAAGAGGCACTTGCCGCCGTGGGTGAAAGCACTGAACCGGCGAAGCTTGCCGATCTGGTGGCAGGGCATCTCGGGATAGAGGTGCATCAGAAGCAGGACCTTCTGGAGACTTTGAGTGTCTCTGAGCGGCTGGAGAAGGTCTATGGCCTGATGCAGGGCGAGATGTCCGTGCTGCAGGTGGAAAAGAAGATCAAGACGCGCGTGAAGTCCCAGATGGAGCGCACGCAGCGCGAGTATTACCTCAACGAACAGATGAAGGCGATCCAGCAGGAGCTGGGTGACGGCGAGGACGGCAAGAACGAGGTGGCCGAGCTCGAGGCCAAGATCGCCGAGACCAAGCTGAGCAAGGAAGCCAGGGAAAAGGCCGAGGCCGAGATCAAGAAGCTCAAGAACATGAGCCCGATGTCGGCGGAAGCCACCGTGGTGCGCAACTATCTGGACTGGATGCTGTCGATCCCTTGGGGTGTGAAATCCCGTGTGAAGAAGGATCTTGGCCGCGCACAAAAGGTGCTCGATGACGATCACTATGGCCTGGAGAAGGTCAAGGAGCGGATTGTCGAGTATCTGGCGGTGCAGCAGCGTTCGACCAAGCTGAAAGGCCCGATCATGTGCCTTGTCGGCCCGCCGGGTGTGGGGAAGACCTCGCTTGGGAAATCCGTGGCGAAGGCCACGGGGCGCGAGTTTATTCGCATCAGCCTCGGTGGTGTGCGCGATGAGAGCGAAATCCGCGGCCACCGGCGGACCTATATCGGCTCGATGCCCGGCAAGATCATCCAGGCGCTGAAAAAGGCAAAGACCACGAACCCGCTGATCCTGCTCGACGAGATCGACAAGATGGGGCAGGATTTCCGCGGCGACCCGGCGAGTGCGATGCTGGAAGTGCTTGATCCGGAACAGAATTCCACTTTCGTGGATCACTATCTGGAGGTGGAATATGACCTCTCGAACGTGATGTTCCTGACCACGTCCAACAGCTATAACATGCCCGGACCGCTGCTCGACCGGATGGAGATCATCCCGCTGGCGGGCTACACCGAGGACGAGAAGCGCGAGATCGCCAAACAGCATCTGATCCCCAAGCAGATCAAGAACCACGGGCTGAAGGCCAAGGAGTTCGCGCTGGAGGACTCTGCACTGACCGAGATGATCCGCACCTACACGCGCGAGGCGGGCGTGCGGAACCTCGAGCGCGAGATTGCCAAGGTGGCGCGGAAATCGCTGACCAAGATCATCAAGAAGGAGGCCGAGACGGTCGCCGTGACGGATGAGAACCTCGATGAGTTCCTGGGCGTGAAGAAGTATCGCTATGGCCTCGCCGAGAAGGAGGATCAGATCGGCGTTGTGACCGGGTTGGCCTATACGTCGGTGGGCGGCGAGCTTCTGAGCATCGAGGCGCTGCGCCTGCCGGGCAAGGGCCGGATGAAGACCACCGGCAAGCTGGGCGATGTGATGAAGGAGTCGATCGACGCGGCCTCAAGCTACGTGCGCTCGATCAGCCCGCAGATCGGGGTGAAGCCGCCGCAGTTCGACAAGATCGACATCCACGTGCACGTGCCCGATGGTGCCACGCCCAAGGACGGGCCGAGCGCCGGTCTGGCAATGGTGACCTCGATCGTGTCGGTGCTGACGAAGATTCCGGTGCGCAAGGATATTGCGATGACGGGTGAGGTGTCGTTGCGCGGTAACGCGATGCCTATCGGTGGCTTGAAAGAGAAGCTATTGGCGGCACTTCGCGGCGGCATCACCACGGTGCTGATCCCCGAGGAGAACGCGAAGGATCTCCCGGAGATCCCGGACAACGTGAAGGACGGGCTGGAGATCATCCCGGTGAGCCACGTGTCCGAGGTGTTGAAACACGCGCTGGTGCGCACGCCGGAGCCCATCGAGTGGGATCAGGAAGCAGAAGAGGCGGCTGCCGCCGCGCTGGCCAGCAAGCCCGAACCCGGAGGAGACGCGGCAGCGGCGCATTGAGCGGGTTGTGAAATTACCGAGGGCGCGCCGGGGTCGGCGCGCCTTTGCCTTTTGTGCCGGTGCGGCTGATTAACAGCCGTCGATACCGGTGTCCCACTGAAACACGCGTCGGAACGGTGGTCCGTCGTCCACGCTCGGGCGGAAACCGCGGCTGCCGATCTCGCTTGACAGTTTGAACGGGGTGCCGAGGCGGTCCACGGTCAAGATGCCCGTCTCATCGCGCGTGGTGTAGTGAAAGTCATAGACCCACTCGACGTAGTGATCGCGCGTCGACGCGGTGATCTCGAAGAGTTCGACGTGATCTTCGGTCAAGGTGAAGGTGCCGCTTTCCCCATCCGCCGGCGACGAGAAATCCACTACCGGCTCATCCGCATCGAAATCGACAGCGGCCGTCCGGATGGCAGCAAAGCCGACACCGCACCCAAATTCCGCGATGTACCAGCCCTGTTTGGGCTCCGTGCGCTCGAGGATGCGTGGCACGATATCGGTTATGACAACCGGGGTCGCCAGCGGTGTGCGCAGTTCGATCCGCACCGCGTGAAAGGCCGTTGCGATATCGCTCCACCGTCCGAGTTTCTCCCGGTAAGTCGGATAGATCGCGTCTTCCCGTGTCAGGTCGTCGATCATCCGTGCGGGGTCGATGACAAGCGGCGAGCTCACGAAGAACTTTGTCCCAAAGGGGCGCTGCCCCTCGACCAGGAGACGCGCGGACAGAGGCTCGGCTGAGCGGGGATCTTCGATAATGATCGTCCGCTCGAAGGTGTCCCGCGTCACGGTGAAGGCGTAGGTGCCCAGGGCGGCAAAGAACGCGATGACGGTCGCCACGCCGATTTTCCGCCAAGACAGTCTGTCGTCCGTTGCCATCACCTGTCCCAAAGAGTGTAAAGCGCAGAAAACCAGCTGCTCCTGCAGTTTATCATATTGAAGAAGCAAAATCTCTACGGTATGACCCCACAGATGGGTGATTAGCTCAGTGGTAGAGCGCTTCGTTCACATCGAAGATGTCAGGAGTTCAAATCTCTTATCACCCACCATTTTCACCTTGAAGGGCTGCAATCGCGCCGTGCGTGTGTGGGCATCTGCACGTCGGCTGACATATGGCCTGGGCCCCTGCGGCTGTCGCCAGTGACCGTAGAGGACCCCGGTGACGCGGTGTGCATTGATGTGGTGACAGCGCAGGCCGACTATGGCACATCCGGCAAGATTGGTCCTGTCCGAAGAGCAGAGCGCGCGTCCTCATGTACCCCCCTCTTTACATTCTGCGCCACGGGCAGACCGAGTGGAATGCGGCGCATCGCATTCAGGGCGGGCTCGACTCGCCCCTGACGGAGGTGGGGCGGGCTCAGGCGCGGGCACAGCGTGAGCTGTTGGCGGGGTGCGATCTGGCCGGGTTTCAGGCACTGAGCAGCCCGCAGGGGCGCGCCTTTCAGACCGCGGCCATCGCGCTCGATGGGCTGTTTGGCCGGATCGACACCGATGCACGGCTGGCCGAGATCGGCGTGGGGGACTGGGAAGGTCTGGCGCGGACGGAGCTGACGGTCGACCGGGTGGTGGATGAAAGCGAGGAGAGCGCGCTGGATCTCTACAACCGCGCGCCGGGCGGCGAGGGGTTCGTGGCCCTGCATGCGCGCTGCAAGGCGTTTCTGGACAGTCTGCAAGGGCCGTCGGTGCTGGTGACCCATGGCATCACATCGCGGATGCTGCGGCTGATCGCACTCGACCAGGACATCTGCGAGATCGGCATGCTGCCGGGCGGACAGGGGGTGATCTATCACCTGGAGCATGGCCGGATGCGGCAGCTCGCGATAGGGGCTTGAAGCAGCCAGCGACATTGGCTACATCCACCGGAACGGGTCGTTAGCTCAGTTGGTAGAGCGCTTCGTTTACACCGAAGATGTCGGGAGTTCGAGCCTCTCACGACCCACCATCTTTCAGATCCGGCCCTGTTTTTTGTTCCACTGCGCAGGCTTGGCGGAGCTGGGAAGGATGAGGTCGCCGGGACGGCGCGGATGGTGCCGTCTGGGACTGAGACAGGGCTGTCACAAACTGTGCCTTGCCAACCCCTCCGGCCTGTGATCCATCCTTGGGACCAGGGATCCGATCCGTGTGATCAGGAAGGGCGCGTTTATGTGCGTGAGAAAGGCAAAAGCGGCGCGACCGCAGGCCAAGAGGCCGCAAGCCACCGACGCGGCGGTAGAGGCGCTGATCGCCCATTTGCGGACACTGCCGGTGTCGGAACGCTCCAGTTGCGCGCTGGCCGCCGCCTCGCGGCTGATCGAGTTTGCGGCGTTCGAGCTCGCGGGTCGGCAGTCGGCAGATGACGTGGCCGATCTGATCAACTGTGCCGCGCGGATGGATTTTGCCTCCAACGACGTGCAGGCGACGGTGCCCGGCGAGACCATTCGGATGCCCCAGCGGCGGCTGCAGTAAGACAGCGGGCCTCTTTTCCGCGCTCACAGTTTTAAAACGGCCGTCCCAAACTACCTTGGGTTGACAGGTGCCTGTGCTTTAAGGAACAGTGGGCCAGGTGCTTTTCGGGACGTAGACGGGGCCGCCTGCAGCTCAAGGGGCAGGACCTCGGTTTGGGAGAGATGGATGCAGCCCCGGTCGGGGGCGATCTTGTAGAGGTGATGATCTGACGCGCAGATGTGAGTATTGCGTCGGAGCAATTTTGAAAGCGGACACGACATGACCGTGCCGACGGACGACATTCCCGCTGAGGTTGTGGACCTGTCGACGGCTTTCGCCGCCCTCGATACGCTGCCGAATAGTGAAAAGGTCCGCTATGCGATGCAGATCGCGGCCCAGTATCTCGAGTATGCGGCCTTTGAGATGGCTCTGGAGCAGAGCGCGGGCGATGTCTCCGAGATCATTCACATGGCGGCGCGCCTGGATCAGGCGGCACGGCGGATCGACCAGACCGCAGTGGGCACCTCCGGGCAGGACATGCGCAAAATCTGACTGTCGGGGAATTGCATCGGCGGCACCGCGGGTTAGTCTTGTCTGAACGAGAGCTTGAGGAGGACGCCCGATGAGTTGGAACCCGGCCCTGGATCCCGATTGCCCCACCGGCGATATGGTTGACGCGATCGAGACGGTCATCGTGCCGCGGGCGCGCGATCTGGGCGGGTTTGAGGTACGCCGGGCCCTGCCGGCGCCGAAGCGGCAGATGGTCGGGCCGTTCATTTTCTTTGATCAGATGGGGCCGGCGGAGTTCGTCACCGGAAAGGGCATTGACGTGCGCCCGCACCCGCATATCGGGCTGGCGACGGTGACCTATCTCTACAAGGGAAAGATCCACCACCGCGACAGTCTGGGGACCGATCAGTGGATCGAGCCCGGTGCGGTGAACTGGATGGTGGCAGGGCACGGGATCACCCATTCGGAGCGCACGGATGGCGAGATCCGCAAGCGTCCGCATGACCTCTTTGGCATCCAGACCTGGGTGGCCTTGCCCGAGGCGGCCGAGGATGAGGCGGCGGCGTTCGAACATGCGCCGAAGGACACGCTGCCGTTCCTTGAGGGAGAGGGCAAGGAGGTGCGGTTGATCCTCGGCACGGCTTATGGCGAGACCGCGCCCGTGAAGGTCTATTCCGAGACGTTTTACGCGGATGCGGTGTTGCAGCCCGGTGCGCGCATTCCCTTGCCCGACGATCATGAGGACCGGGGTGTCTATGTGGTCTCGGGCGCGATCACTGTCGCGGGCGATACTTTCGAATCCGGTCAGATGATGGTGTTTCGTCCCGGTGATCGGATCACCCTGACGGCGGGCGAGGAGGGCGCGCGGCTGATGCTGCTCGGCGGCGCGACGCTTGAGGGTCCGAGGCACATCTGGTGGAATTTCGTGGCCTCTTCGAAGGATCGCATCGACGCGGCCAAGGAGGCCTGGCGTGCCGGCGATTGGGCGCATGGGCGGTTCCAGCTGCCACCGGGTGATGATGACGAGTTCATCCCGCTGCCCGACCGCTAGGGCGCGCCCGTGATCTGGCCGCGGCTGCAGCAGCTGGCCCTGGCGCCGGTTCTGGGTGTGCAGGCGCTGCAGGTGGTTCGGCGGACGCCGCGTCTGCCCGAGGCCGCGGGCCCACGCGAAGGTGTGGCTGGTCAGGGACCGGAGCTGCGCCTGCTGGTCCTGGGCGATTCTTCCGCCGCTGGTGTGGGTGTGGCGACGCAGCAGGCGGCGTTGAGTGGTCATCTGGTGCGGGCCATCGCCGTGGAGCACCGCGTATCCTGGCATCTGATCGCGCGGACGGGGTGGACCACGGGCAGGCTCCATCAGGTCCTGGGGCAGACCGCGCCCAGGCCCTTTGACATCGCCGTGACAGCTCTGGGCGTGAATGACACCACGCGGTTGATCGGTCCCGCGCGCTGGCGCGCGCAGACAGCCGCGGTGCATGATCTTTTGCGCGCCGTCTTCAAGGTCCGGCGGATCTATGCGACCACCGTGCCACCGCTCGAGTATTTTCGCGCCTTGCCGCGTCCGTTGAACGGAGTGCTTGGCCATCATGCGGCGCGGCTGCGCAGCACGCTGGAGGAGATGGCCGCGGCCACAGAGGATCTGCGCCTGATCGCGCCGGACTGGGGGCTCGACCCGGCGTTGATGGCCGCCGACGGGTTTCATCCGGGCCCGGAGATCTATCGCGGCTGGGGCGCGTTTGCGGGGCAGGTCATTCTCGATGACCTGCGCGCGATGCCGCTCTGAGCGCGTGGCCGATGAGCGAGGGCTTTGGCAAAAAATTCGCGCAGTCGGCACGGTACCCGCTTGACGCGCCTGATGCGCCCGCCTAAGAGGTCCCAACGCGCGGGCATGTACCGTGCGTGCAGTGGGCGGTTGTAGCTCAGTTGGTTAGAGTACCGGCCTGTCACGCCGGGGGTCGCGGGTTCGAGCCCCGTCAACCGCGCCACCGCTGCTTCGAAAGGGACCTTCTGGTCCCTTTTTGCATTCCGGGGCCCTGGTGTCTCAGCGGATGTCGGACAGAAACCGGCGCAGGGCGGCGGTGGTTTCGCCGGGCGATTGATCCACGAAGAAATGACCGCCGGGGATGGCTGCGTGGCGCATGTCACTCAGGCGGTCTTCCCAGGTGGCGGGCACATCGTAGGCCTGCGCCATCGCGCCGTCGGCGCCATAGAGGACCAGCGCAGGGCAGGTGACACGACGGTCGAGGTCGCCGGCGTCGAGGTCGAAGTCATGGTGGATGGCGGCGCGGTAGTCGGCACACATCCCCCGGATCGCGTCCGGATCACGCCACGCCGTGCGATAGGCCTCCAATGCCTCCGGAGCAAAGTCCGACAGCCTGGCCGCGCCCCAGCCGAGCAGGCAGCTTTCAAAATAGGCGTCCGGGTCGTGGGCGATCATGGTTTCGGGGAAAGGGTAGGGCTGGGCCAGAAAGAACCAGTGATAATAGGCGGTGGCGACCTGGCGGGAGAGCTGGTCCAGAAACAGATGCGTCGGCACGATGTCCATGACGGTGAGGCTGTGGACGCGGTCGGGCGCGTCCAGCGTCAGCCGGTGCGCCACGCGCCCGCCGCGGTCGTGACCGGCTAAATGAAATCGCGCAAACCCGAGGTGCTGCATCAGCGCGACCTGATCCGCCGCCATATGCCGGAAGCTGTAGGCCTCCGTGCCCTCCGGTTTGCTGCTGGCGCCATAGCCACGCAAATCGGGGGTGATCACGGTGAACTGTTGCGCAAGCCCGGGGGCAACCGCGTGCCACATCATATGGGTCTGCGGAAAGCCATGCAGCAGTAGGAGCGGGGGCCCGCTGCCACACATTCGGTAGCAGATGCGCTGGCCGTTGACCTCCGCCATGAGCGGATCCGCCCAGTCCGTCACGGGCACCACCCTCCGAGCAGGCAGGTAGGGTGGGCTTCAGGCCACCCCTGCCTCACGTCAGCGCCGCGAGGATGCGCGCCCAGCTGCGTATGCCCTTGTGAAAGCTCTCGACGTCGTATTTCTCGTTGGGCGAATGCAGCGCGTCATCGTCCTTGCCAAATCCGATCAGCATCGGCGTCGTGCCGAGGATGTCCTGAAAGTGCCCGGCGATCGGAATGGACCCGCCGCAGCCCACATAGGCCGCGGGCACCTGCCATTCCTCGCTGAGCGCTTTGCGCGCGGCTTCAAAGCTGGGATCGCTGGTTTCCGTCATGGACGCCGCGCCCGCGCCATGGTCCTTGAACGTCACCTCGCAGTCTTCGGGCAGCATGTCGCGCACCAGCTGGCGGAAGCTCTCCCGGATCGCTAGCGGGTTCTGCGTGCCGACGAGGCGGAAGCTGATCTTTGCATGGGCCTCTGCGGGCAGCACCGTCTTGAACCCGTCACCGGTGTAACCGCCCCAGATACCGTTCACCTCGCAGGTGGGGCGCGACCAGACCATTTCGAGCGGTGTGCGGTCCTGCTCGCCTGCGGGGTGCGAAAGCCCGACGTCGCCCAGAAAGGCCGCATGATCAAAGGCCAGTCCCTGCCATTGGGCCTCAATTTCGTCGGGCAGCTCGGGCACGCCGTCGTAGAACCCGGGCACGGTGATCCGCCCCTGATCGTCGTGCAGCGACGCGAGGATACGCGCCAGCACCCGAATGGGGTTGATCGCAACCCCGCCATACATGCCGGAGTGCAGGTCGATGTCCGGCCCCTTGATGGTGAGCTCTTCGCCCAGAAGCCCGCGCAGCATGGTCACGATGGCGGGGGTCTTGCTTTCGAAGAGCCCGGTGTCGCAGATCAGTGCGAGGTCGGATGTGAGCTCTGCGGCGTTCTCTTGCATGAAGGGCACCAGCGAGGGCGAGCCGCTTTCTTCCTCACCTTCAAGGAAAAACGTGAGCTTGCAGGGCAGGGTGCCGTGCACTGCCTTCCAGGCACGGCAGGCCTCGATGAAGGTCATCAGTTGACCCTTGTCGTCGGAGGAGCCTCGCCCGCGGATCACCTCGCCCTTCGGTGTCTGCTCCACGCGCGGATCGAAGGGGTCGTTGTCCCAGAGCTCGAGCGGATCGACCGGCTGCACGTCGTAGTGGCCGTAAAACAGCAAATGCGGGCCGTCGCCCTCCAGATGCCCGACGACCATCGGATGACCAGGCGTCTCGCGTTTTTCAGTTGCGATGCCGAGGCTGTTGAGATCCTCCACCAACCAATCGGCGGCGCGGTCACAGTCGGCCTTGTAGGCCGGGTCGGTCGAGATCGACGGGATGCGCAGAAGCGCCATGAGCCGATCCATCGCGGCGGGCAGATCGGTGTCGATGCGGGAGAGGACAGCGTCGAGGGACATGGGCAAGCTCCTGTGATTTTGACAAACCGTACCAGTGGCGCCGGCAGGGGCAAGCGAGAACGGTGTGAAGCCGTTCACACACGCATAAGACCAATTGATGTATGTCAAAGCTGCGACATGGTGCGCACCCTAAGGTTATTGAACCTCAAGCGTGGGGCCTATATTCAAGCTTAGAAAGATTCCAAAGGCGTTGCACGGCCCGGGATCGTACGAAGGAGAGACCGGGTGAGCTACGACGACAAGCTGGATCAGGCGATTGCCCGTCTGCACGATGAAGGTCGCTATCGGACATTCATCGATATCGAGCGCCACAATGGTCATTTCCCTCACGCCACACGCACCCGTCCGGACGGCAGCAGCCAGAATGTCACCGTCTGGTGCGGCAACGACTACCTCGGCATGGGGCAGCATCCGGTGGTGCTGGAAGCGATGCACGAGGCGCTGGATGCGACCGGGGCCGGGTCTGGCGGGACGCGGAATATCTCCGGTACGACAGTCTATCACAAGCGACTCGAAGCCGAGCTGGCCGATCTCCACGGCAAGGATGCCGCGCTGCTGTTCACGTCCGCCTACATCGCCAACGATGCGACCCTGTCGACCCTGCCAAAACTGTTTCCAGGTTTAATCATTTATTCCGACGCGCTGAACCACGCCTCGATGATCGAAGGGGTGCGCCGCAACGGCGGCGCCAAGCGCATCTTCCGGCATAACGATATCGAGCACCTGCGGGAACTGCTTGCCGCCGATGATCCGGCGGCGCCGAAGGTCATCGCCTTCGAGTCGATCTACTCCATGGATGGCGATTTTGGTCCTATCGAGGCGATCTGCGATCTGGCCGATGAGTTCGGCGCGCTGACGTACATTGATGAGGTTCATGCGGTCGGCATGTACGGCCCCCGTGGTGCCGGTGTAGCGGAGCGGGACCGGTTGTTGCGCCGGCTGGATATCATCAACGGGACGCTGGCCAAGGCCTTTGGTGTCATGGGGGGGTATATCGCGGCGTCGGAGAAAATGTGCGACGCTATAAGGTCTTACGCGCCGGGCTTCATCTTCACCACCTCGCTGCCGCCGGCCGTGGCGGCCGGAGCAGCGGCCTCTGTGGCGTTCCTGAAGCGTGCCCCTGACCTTCGGGAGCAGCATCAGACGCAGGCGAAAATTCTGAAGCTGAGGCTGAAGGGATTGGGCCTGCCGATCATCGACCACGGCAGCCATATCGTGCCCGTGATGGTTGGCGATCCGGTGCATACCAAGATGCTCAGCGACATGCTGCTGGAGGATCACGGCATCTACGTGCAGCCGATCAACTACCCCACCGTGCCCCGTGGAACCGAGCGTTTGCGCTTCACCCCGTCGCCTGTGCACGGCCCCAAGGAGATCGACGCGCTGGTTCACGCGATGGATGCGCTGTGGTCGCATTGTGCGCTAAATCGTGCCGAAGACGTTGGGTAGCATCCCCCCGGGTGAATTTGCAGTTGTCTTGTGTTAACCTAACATAAACAAGAGGTCAGGTACGAATCGTGGGGACGATTCACAGCCTGGCGCAGTGTTAGGCAGGCACGGGGAAAACGGGGCAGACCTATGATTGGGCGCAAGCACTCCAAGAGTGTTGAGGAAGAAGTTGAACGCAAGGGGTTCGACGACTTTGAGTTGCGCCTGGGCGATGTCATGCGCGGCGAGCGCGCTACCATGGGCAAATCTCTGCTTGACGTGCAGCGGGAGTTGCGGATCAAGGCGGCCTACATCGCCGCGATCGAAAATTGCGATCCCGATGCGTTCGATACTCCTGGATTTATCGCAGGCTATGTGCGCTCCTACGCGCGCTACCTCGGGATGAACCCGGACGAGGCGTTCGAGACCTTCTGCGCCGAAAGTGGGTTTGCGGTCGCGCACGGCATGTCATCCAAGGCATCGGTGGTCAAAAAGCCGGGCCGCGATGCCGTCGCATCCCGGTCGCTTGACGGCGACATCTTCAACCGGCCCGGCACGCCGTTTTTGCCCAGCCGGGAGGGGTTTTTCTCTGGCATCGAGCCCAGTGCCATCGGCTCCTCGCTTGTGCTGCTGGCGCTGATCGGGGCGATTGGTTTTGGCGGCTATTCCGTACTTCAGGAGGTGCAAAGGGTGCAGGTCGCGCCGGTCGAGCAGACGCCGATTGTCCTCTCCGATCTCGATCCATTGGATGGTGTTCTGGCCGCGGCGCCTGACCCGACGGCGCCCGCCGCGCCAGGGGTGACCGATCAGCCGCGGGCCGAGGCGCTGGACCGGCTCTATCGCCCGCAAGCGCTGGACGTGCCGGTTCTGGTTGCGCGAGACGCGCCAATTTCCACCATTGATCCCAGCTCCATCGGCAATTTTGCCCATCTGCCCGTTGAGCAAGAGGCTGCACCGCAGCGTCTCAGCCTTGCGGCGGCCCTGGATGCAGATGTGGCCGCAGCGCTTGAAGCGTCACCTGCACCGGTGCCTCAGGTGGTCGAAGACGTGGGGCCAGCCCTGCGGATGGTTGCCGTGCGGCCCTCTTGGGTACGGGTCAGCGCCGCGGATGGCACCGTAATTTTCGAGACGATCATGGAGCCCGGCGAAACCTGGGATGCCCCCGTGTCCGAAGCACCGCCCACCCTGCGGACGGGCGAAAGCGGTGCGATCTACTTTGCCTTGAGCGGAGAGTATTACGGCCCTGTTGGCGAAACGGGCACGATCACCTCCAAGCTGCCGTTGGATGTCGAGACGCTGAAGGCACGCTATACCATCGCGGATCTTGCTGCCGACGAGGCCCTGGCGACCACTGTGGTGGAATTGCAGACACCCGCCGGACCGGCGGCAGAGTAACTGCTGACCGCCCGAAAAACCGGGCATTGCGACTGGCTGCGGGACTGTCTACTTTCATAGACATGAGTGTTTGGCAAAGGACAGCCTGATGTCGTTGAACCATGTGCGCCCCTGGCGCAACATCTACCGCCGCACATCGCGTCAGATCATGGTGGGGCAGGTGCCGGTCGGAGGCGATGCTCCGATCACCGTTCAGACCATGACCAACACGCTGACCACGGATGTGAAGGCCACCATCGCGCAGGTGCAGGCCGCAGCGGACGCCGGCGCCGATATCGTTCGCGTCTCGGTGCCTGATGCGGCCTCCTCCAAGGCGCTGCGGGAGATTGTGCCGGAGGTTTTGGTCCCCATCGTGGCCGACATTCACTTCCACTACAAACGGGGCATCGAAGCGGCCGAGGCGGGTGCCGCCTGTCTGCGGATCAACCCCGGTAACATCGGCGATGAAACGCGGGTGAAGGAGGTCATCAAGGCCGCGCGCGACCACAACTGCTCGATCCGGATCGGCGTGAACGCGGGCAGCCTGGAGAAACATCTGCTCGACAAATACGGCGAGCCCTGTCCCGATGCCATGGTCGAATCCGGTCTTGATCATATCAAGATCCTGCAGGACAACGATTTTCACGAGTTCAAGATCAGCTGCAAGGCGTCCGATGTGTTCATGGCCGCCGCTGCTTATCAGCAACTCGCCGAAGCCACCGATGCCCCGATTCACCTCGGCATCACCGAGGCGGGCGGGCTGACCTCTGGTACAATCAAATCGGCCATTGGCCTTGGCAATCTTCTCTGGATGGGCATCGGTGACACCATCCGGGTCAGCCTTTCCGCGGATCCGGTGGAAGAGGTCAAAGTCGGCTATGAGATCCTGAAATCCCTCGGGCTGCGCCACCGTGGCGTGAACATCATCAGCTGCCCAAGTTGTGCGCGCCAGGGCTTCGACGTGATCAAGACGGTCGAGAAGCTCGAAAAACGGCTGGAGCACATCAAGACGCCGATGAGCCTGAGCATCATCGGCTGTGTCGTGAACGGCCCGGGCGAAGCGCTGATGACGGATGTGGGCTTTACCGGCGGCGGGGCGGGATCAGGCATGGTCTATCTGGCAGGCAAGCAGAGCCACAAGCTCAACAATGACGCGATGATCGACCATATCGTCGAGCAGGTCGAGCGCAAGGCTGCGGAGCTGGACGCCGAAGCCCGCGTGGCAAGTGCGGCTGAATAAGCCGCGCTGCTGGCGGGCGCTTCAGAGTTCGCGTTTCTCCGCGACTAGTTCCTTCATCTGATCATAGGGCAGGAAGCCGCGCAGCATTTCGTCGTGCATCACGAAGGTGGGTGTGCCGGTGATTTGCAGCTGCTGGGCCAGGGCGCGGGTCTTGCGGATTTCCTCGGTCACGCTTTCATCGTCCATGCGCGCTTCGATGGCCTCGGCATCGAGCCCGTAGGTGTCCGAGAGGCGGCGCAGCGCGGGCAGGGTGATGTCGCCGTTGAATTCCATGAGCGCATCGTGAAGTGCTTTGTAGGCGTCATCGCCTTCCAGCTGCCGCGTCGCGATGGCAAATCGGGATGCCAGCAGGGATTGCTCGCCCAGGATCGGAAACTCCTTCACGATAAAGCGGATATTGCCGTCGCTTTCCAACAGCTTCTCAACTTCGCCATAGGCGCGTTTGCAGAAGCCGCAGCGGTAGTCCATGAACTCCACCAACGTGATGTCGCCCTCCGGATTGCCGCCGACGAAGGAGAACCCGTCGTCGAAGATGGCCTCTGCGTGATCGGAGACCAGCGTCAGATCGGCCTGCGCCTGTGCTTCGGCCTGGCGCGCTTCCAGCGCCTGGACCGCTTCCATGATGACCTCGGGGTTGTCCATCAGATAGGAGCGCACCTCGGAACGGAAGAGGTCGCGTTCCTCCTCCGTCATGCTCTGCAGGTCGAGAGCGGAGGCCGGCAGAGCGAGCGCCAGCAGCGCGGGCAGGGTCAGGCGGGTGAGCATTCTATCTTCTCCGTTTTGCGGCGCGTTCGGATGCAATCAGCACATCCTGTGCGCGTTGCCAAGAGCCGCTGCCGGTGGGCAGCAGGCCCACGGCGCGTTTTGCATGAATACCGGCGTCATCCAGACGTCCGGTGAGGGCATAGCGTTCGGCGGTGACCAGCGCGGCCATGCCAGTCTGGCCGGATTTGGCGTAGGCCACTGACAGGTCGCGCAGCATGGAGCCATCGCGGAAATCAATGGTCCGGGCCTTTTCGAGGACCTGGCGGGCGCGGTTGATATCGCCGGCTGCCAGCAGCGCACCGCCATAGCCCGACAGCACCAGCGCGTCATTCGGAGCCAGTTGCACGGCCCGGCCATAGGCTGCGGCTGCGGCCTGGAAGTTCCGCGTCTCCAGCAGGATCTGGCCGCGCTGGTCGTGCAGGAAAGGGTCGTTGGGGCGCTGCGCGATGGCGGCGTCGATGGCGCGCAGCGCTTGCTTGGTCCGCGATTGACGGTGCTCTGCAATCGCCTCGCGTAGCAGCCGCACATCGGCGTAGGGCGTTTCCTTGAGGCGCCGGAGCGTCCATTTGGGGGATCGGGTATAGGCGCTCAGCTTGCCCTTGACCCGCGCGAACCAATAGGCGGCGTCGGCATTGGGCTCACCCGTGTTGCCGTAGGCGGCGACAAAGCCCTCAACCGCGCGAAAGCGGTCTCGTGACAGCGGGTGGCTGCGCAGGTACGGGTCCTGGCGGGTTTCGGCCAGAACTTCCTGCCCGCGAAAGATGTCGAGCACATCCGCCATGCCCTGCGGGTCTATCCCCGCGGCTTTCATGTAGCGGATGCCGGATTGGTCGGCGGCCGCTTCCTCGGCGCGGGTGTGTTTGAAAAAGCGCGCCTGCGCCGAAGTCTGGGTGCCGAGCGCGATGCCGCCCGCCGCACTGCCCGCGCCAGCCGCAGCCGCAGCCACCGCCAGGGCGATCCCGAGGCCCGAGGCGGTCCGGGCGCTGGAGAGATTGGTCATCCGCCGGGTGATATGGCCGTTGGCGATATGCGCCGCTTCATGAGCGATCACGGCCTGCAGCATGGGTGCGGAGGTCATCTGGTTGATCAGCCCGTAGTGCAGGAAAATCGCGTCATTGCTGACCACGAAGGCATTGAGCGAGCTGTCGTTCACCACCAGCACCTTCACCCGCGACGGGTTGAGCCCCGCAGCGCTCAGAAGGGGGGCGGCGAGCTGCTTCAGCCCGTATTCCAGATCGGCATCCCGCAGCAGACCCTGCGCCTGCAGCGGGGCCGCCAGAAGCCAGATCAGCAGCGCCGGGATTGACGTCAGCCGGAAGACGAGGTGAAAGACCATGATGAAAAGACTGGAGTGATTTCATGCGGAGTTCAAGGCGGTCTGAGGTCGATCCCTTCATTGTGATGGATGTCATGGAGGCGGCGCGCCGACTGGAGGATGCAGGCCGCCACGTGATCCACATGGAGGTGGGACAGCCCGGCACCGGTGCCCCCCGGGCCGCGGCCGAGGCGCTTGGCCGGGCGATGCAGGCAGGCCCTATGGGATATACCGTCGCTCTGGGGCTGCCTGAATTGCGCGCGCGGATCGCCCGGATGTATGGCGCCTGGTATGACGTGGATCTGGATCCGAGCCGCGTGGTGATCACGCCGGGGTCGTCCGGCGGGTTCTTGCTCAGTTTCACAGCCCTGTTCGACACCGGCGATCGCGTGGGCATCGGCGCGCCGGGCTACCCGAGCTATCGGCAGATCCTGCGCGCGATGGATCTGCAGCCCGTGGATATCGCCACCACCTTCGAGAACCGGTATCAGCCTGTGCCGGGGGATCTGGCGGGACGCGATCTGGCCGGGCTGCTGGTGGCGTCGCCTGCCAATCCTACGGGCACCATGCTGGATGAGCCGGCGCTGCGCGCGCTGATCGAGGCGGCGGCCGCAGAGGGCGCGTCCTTTGTCTCGGACGAGATCTATCACGGCATTGAGTATGAGGCGAAGGCGGTCACGGCGCTGCAGATCACGAATGAGGCCTATGTGATCAACTCGTTTTCCAAATATTTTTCGATGACCGGCTGGCGCGTGGGCTGGATGGTGGTTCCGGAAGATCATGTTCGGATTGTCGAGCGCATTGCGCAGAACATGTTCATCTGCGCGCCGCATGCGAGCCAGATCGCCGCGCTGGCGGCGATGGATGCGGAGGAGGAACTGCAAAGCAACCTGGATGTCTATCGCGCCAACCGGGCCCTGATGCTGACGGGCCTGCCGGAGGCCGGGTTCACCAAGATCGCGCCGCCGGACGGAGCCTTCTATGTCTATGCCGATGTTTCGGATCTGACACAGGACAGCCGGGCGTTTGCGGCTGAGATCCTGGAACAGGCGGGCGTGTCCGTCACTCCGGGGCTGGACTTTGATCAGGCGCGGGGTGGGCGCACCCTGCGCTTCTCCTATGCCCGCAGCACGGCGGATATCGAAGAAGGGCTGGCGCGGCTCAAGGAATTCATGAACCGACGCTGATCAGGGTTTCACACCCCGTACCCGCTTTGATAGACTGTGGCAAAACCGATGTGGCAGAGCAGCCCATGATCAGACAGTTTCTTTCCCTGGCAGCCGGTGCGCTGTTTGGCGTGACCTGTGCGATGGCGCAGGATCTCTCGGCGATTGCCCGGGTCGATCCCGGCAGCAGCGGCTTGACGGCGGAGTTGTTTGGCCCGGAGGCGCTGGCGCTGCATCTCAGCCAGGGCGTGCCGTTCCGGGTTTTCACGCTCGATGCGCCACCGCGGCTGGTCATTGATTTTCGGGAGGTGGACTGGTCCGGCGTGCAGGCCGCTGACCTGCTGCGCGACGGTGGGCCGCTGTCGGACGTGCGGTTCGGCAGTTTCCGCCCAGGCTGGTCGCGGCTGGTCGGGGATCTGGACGGGCCCTTCGTGCCCGAGGATATCGGCATGACCGTCGATGAGGCCACCGGTCGGGCCGTGTTGCGGATGGCGCTTGTTGCGGCTTCGCCGGAGGTCTTTGCGGCGCAGGCGGGCGCACCTGAAGATGCGCTTTGGCCTGATCCGGTGGTGCAGGAGGTCCCCGCGCCACTGTTGGACGAGCGTTTTGTCGTGGTGCTCGACCCTGGCCATGGCGGTGTCGATCCGGGCGCGGAGCGGGAGAACGTCAACGAAAAGGAGCTGATGCTGACGTTTGCGCGGGAGCTGCGGGACGCGCTGTTGCGCGCCGGTGACATGGATGTGGTGCTGACCCGCGAGAGCGATATGTTCGTTTCGCTGGAAGGTCGCGTGGCGATTGCCCATCATGCGGGCGCCGATCTTTTCGTATCTCTGCATGCGGATGCGCTCAGCGAAGGGGGGGCGCAGGGCGCCACCGTCTATACGCTGTCGGATGAGGCGAGCGATACGGCGACCGCACATCTGGCTGCGCGCCACAACCGCGCCGACATCATCGCAGGTACCGATCTGACGGGTTCGGATGATCAGGTGGCCAGCGTGCTGCTGGATCTCGCACGGCAGGAGACGGAGCCGCGCTCCAAGGCGCTGGCGCAGGCCATCGTTGACGGGCTTGCGGCGGCGGGCGGGCCGATGAACCGGCGCCCGTTGCGCTATGCGGGGTTTTCGGTGCTGAAGTCCGCGGATATTCCCTCCGTGCTGGTCGAGGTCGGGTTTCTGTCGAGCGCGCGGGATCTGGATAATCTGCGCGATCCCACCTGGCGGGCAGGGATGGCGGGCGGCATGGTGCGCGCGATCCTGGCGTGGCGGGATGCCGATGAAGCGAGACGTCCGCTGGTCCGGCAATAGCTGTGCCGCCGTTCACACAGGCGTGTTTCAGCCGCCGCGGTAAGGTTTCGTGTTTTGACGGCGCTTGGCGCAGTCCCTATATGTGAGAGACAAATCTCAGAACGGGCGTATCCAGGCAGTGTTTCGGTTTATCCTCTCCTTTTTCGGTGGCATTTTCACCATGGTCACGATGGCGATTGCCATGGTGGCCCTGACCGTGGGGGCTGTGTTCTGGATGTATGGGCGCGATCTGCCCAGCCACGAGTCGCTGGCGCAATACGCGCCGCCTACGATCAGCCGGATTTACTCGGGCCAAGGCCAGATCATCGACGAGTTCGCAAAGGAACGGCGGCTGTTTGCGCCTGCCGAGACGATCCCGGATCTGGTGAAACAGGCGTTCATCTCGGCGGAAGACAAGAACTTCTATCAGCATGAAGGGTACGATCTGCGCGGGATCGCGGCGGCCGCCTATGACGCTGTGATGTCGCGCGGTCAGGACGTGCGCGGCGCCTCGACCATCACACAGCAGGTGATGAAGAACTTCCTGCTGTCGGGCGACCGGCGCGCCGAACGCAAGATCAAGGAGATTATCCTCGCTGCGCGGCTGGAGGAGACGCTGACGAAGGAGCAGATCCTCGAACTCTATCTCAACGAGATTTTCCTTGGCCAAAACTCCTATGGCGTGGCGGCGGCGAGCCAGACCTATTTCAACAAACCGCTCAGCGATCTGGAGCCGCATGAGGCGGCGTTCCTGGCGTCCTTGCCGAAAGCGCCGAGCGACTATCATCCGGTGCGGCAGAAGGAGCGGCTGCTGGCGCGGCGCAACTTCGTGCTGAAGGAGATGATGGAGAACGGCTATATCAGCCAGGAGACCTTGCTGGCCGAGCTCAATGCGCCGCTGCGGTCGGTGCAGAACGGGGACTTTGAAAGCTTCAAGGCCGAGCTGCCTCCACGCGACTACTTCACCGACGAGATCCGCCGTCAGCTGACGGAGGATTTCGGCGAGGGTGAATTCTTCACCGGTGGCCTGACCGTGCGCGCGACCATTGATCAGGAAATGCAGCCGATTGCGGCGGAGGCACTGCGGCGGGAGTTGGAGAGATACGACCGCGCGCGGGGTATCTGGCGCGAGGCCCGGGTGAAGATCGACCCGGCGCAACTGGAGACCGAGGAAAGCTGGCGAGCAGCCCTGGCCGCAACGGATATGGCGCGGGACATTGAGCTGGACGGGCCGTGGTATCCGGCGGTTGTGCTGGAGGTCGGTAGCAATGACGCGCGGATCGGCATAGAAGGCGTGACCGAGGACGAGGATGGCCATTTTATCGCCGCGCAGGATGTGACCTGGGCGCGCAAACGGTCCCAGGACGGCACGGTCGGCAACACTGCAAAAGTGGTGGGTGATCTGCTTGAGGTTGGCGACGTGGTGCATGTGCGCGCGATCACCTCGGATGAGGACGGCACCTTTGTGCGCTGGTCGCTGCGGCAGGTGCCTGAGGTGCAGGGCGGCTTTGTCGCCATGGACGTGAACACCGGGCGCGTGATCGCCATGCAGGGCGGCTTTTCGTACCAATCGAGTGTCTTCAACCGGGCCACGCAGGCCAAGCGGCAACCGGGCTCCAGTTTCAAACCCTTTGTCTATGCGGCCGCGCTCGACAGCGGCTATTCGCCCGCGACCATCGTCGTGGATGCACCCATTGAGGTGAACACACCGCAAGGGCTTTGGCGCCCGCGCAACTCAACGCGCGAATTCTACGGGCCCACGCCTCTGCGGACCGGCATTGAGAAATCGCGGAACCTGATGACGATCCGGCTGGCGCAGCAGATCGGCATGGATGTGGTGGCGGATTATGCGGAGCGCTTTGGCGTCTATGACAACATGGGGACCTTCCTCGCAAATTCGCTGGGCTCGGAGGAGACGACGCTGTACCAGATGGTTGCCGCCTATGCGATGTTTGCCAACGGCGGCGAGCGGGTGCGCCCGACGCTGGTGGACCGGGTGCAGGACCGGTACGGCAAGACGATCTACCGTCACGACGACCGGCTCTGCTATGACTGCGAGCTGGCCAGTTTGGACGCTGGCCTCGCGCCCAAGGTGATTTCCAACCGGGAACAGGTGATGGATCCGATCACTGCCTATCAGCTCACCTCGATGATGCGGGGCGTGGTGGATCGGGGCACGGCGGCGCGCACGGTGAACCTGCCGGTGCCGACGGCGGGCAAGACCGGCACTACCAATGACGCCAAGGATGTTTGGTTCGTGGGTTTCACCAGCAATATCGTGGCCGGCTGCTACATCGGCTATGACCAGCCCCGCAACATGGGCCGCGGCGCCGCGGGCGGCAGCATGTGTGGCCCGGTGTTCCAGGCCTTCATGGAGGAAGCCACGCAGAAGTATGGCGGCGGTCCATTCGCGGTACCGCCCGGCGGGCGGTTCATCAAGATCGACCGCTTTACCGGTGCGCGCTTGAGCCCCGATGCCACTGGCGAGGCCGTGGTGGCAGAGTACTTCCGGGAGGGCGAGCAGCCGATCTTCGGTATCACCTATGACGGCGGATTTGCCATGGGGCAGAACCTGCCGCTGGTCGCCGAGGTGGGCGCGCGCCAGACCGAGCAGGTGACGACCTCGACCGGAGAGACGGCCACGGTTGGCCCCAAGGCGGATTTCGGCACGCTGAGTTCGGGCGGGCTTTATTAGCGCGTGCGCCCGGGCTCCCTTGCTGCGGGCGGGGGGCTGGTTTATCACCTCCTCTACACATCTGGTCGAAGGCTCTTCCCATGCGCGCTGACGCACAAAATACCGTTGAAAAGATCGAAAAGTCGCTGGAGCTGCTGGCGCAGCGCCTGGATGTGGAGACAGCGCAGTTCCGGCTCGAAGAATTCAATGCCAAGGTCGAGGACCCGAACCTGTGGGATGATCCGGAAGCGGCCCAGAAGCTGATGCGCGAGCGGCAGACGCTGGTCGACGCGATGGAGACCTACGAGAGCATCAAACAGGATCTGACCGACAACATCGAGCTCATTGAGCTGGGCGAGATGGAGGAAGACGACGAGGTCGTCGCGGATGCGGAGGCTGCGCTGAAGGCGCTGGAAGAGAAGGCGGCGCAGAAGGAACTGGAAGCGCTGCTCGACGGCGAGGCCGATGGCAATGACACCTTCCTTGAGGTGAACGCCGGGGCGGGGGGGACCGAAAGCTGCGACTGGGCCTCGATGCTGGCGCGCATGTATGTCCGCTGGGCCGAGAAGAAGGGGTACAAGGTTGAACTACAGGCCGAGAGCGCGGGCGATGAGGCGGGGATCAAATCCGCGACGTACAAGATCAGCGGCCAGAACGCCTATGGATGGCTCAAGTCGGAAAGCGGCGTGCACCGGTTGGTGCGCATCTCGCCCTTCGATTCGGCGGCCAAACGGCATACGTCCTTCACGTCGGTCTGGGTCTATCCGGTGGTGGACGACAATATCGACATCGAGGTGAACCCGGCGGACATCCGCATCGACACCTATCGGTCGTCCGGCGCAGGTGGCCAGCACGTCAACACCACCGATTCCGCCGTGCGCATCACCCACCACCCGACCGGCATCGTGGTGACCAGCTCCGAGAAGTCGCAGCACCAGAACCGCGATATCGCGATGAAGGCGCTGAAATCACGGCTCTATCAGCTGGAGCTGGACCGGCGCAACGCGGCGATCAATGAGGCGCATGAGAACAAGGGAGATGCGGGTTGGGGCAACCAGATCCGCTCCTACGTGCTGCAGCCCTACCAGATGGTGAAGGACCTGCGCACGAACTTCGAGACCTCGGATACGAAGGGCGTGCTTGACGGTGATCTCGATGGGCTCATGGCGGCGACGCTGGCGCTGGATGTCTCTGGCAAGACCCGGGCCGAGGCGCAGAGCGGCTGATCCTGATCACGGCACGACGGCCTCCGGTCATGCTATAATCGGGCGTGAGAGGAGAGGGAGGATTCGCTATGGCATCAGATGCCACCGTCGAGATGAATGTCGGCGCGCCGGAGCTGCGCGCCGCTCGGTTCGAGGACCTGAGAGCAGCACTGGTTCGTGGAGCGCAGGACTTTCGCCGCCATCCGTTCTATGGGCTGACCTTCGCCAGCTTTTACATTATCGCAGGCTGGGTCATGGTGGCCATCACCGCCGTGACCGGTCACACGTTCTGGCTGGTGCTGGCCGCGATCGGCTTTCCTCTGCTGGGGCCCTTTGCAGCCGTTGGCCTCTATGAGGTATCGCGGCGCTTGGATCTCGGGCTGCCGGTGCCGCCGGGTGCGGTCTTTGGTGTGATCTGGCAGCAGCGCCTGCGGCAACTTCCGTCGCTCTGCACGATGATGGTCGTGATTTTCATGTTCTGGTTCTTTTTGGGCCACATGATCTTTGCGCTCTTCCTCGGGCTCAGCACGATGACAAATATTTCAACCTCTTACGAGGTGTTCCTCACGCTCAATGGGCTGAGCATGCTAGCCTTCGGCACCGTGGTGGGCGGGCTGTTTGCGCTGCTGATCTATGCGATGTCGGTCATCGGCCTGCCTTTGCTGCTCGACCGCGAGATCGACTTCATCACGGCAATGATCACCAGCATCGGTGTCGTGCGGCAATCGCCAACGGTGATGCTGACATGGGCCGCGCTGATCGCCGTGTTGAGTTTTGCGGCGCTGCTCCCCGGATTTCTCGGGTTGTGGCTCGTGCTGCCCTGGCTGGGGCACGCCTCCTGGCATCTTTATCGACAGTTGTCGACCACAGCCTGAGCGGGCGGTTCGCGGCCAAGTGCGACCAGGCGGTCGCGCAGGATCTCGGCCTGCGGAGATCCGGCTTCCAGTGCGAACACATAGGCGTGGGTCAGGTAGAAGGCGCGGGCATCCTCCTCGGCGGCTTCATCAGCGGCCTGCGCGTAGAGCGCGATCAGCGCCGAACGATCATCCGCCGCGTGGGCTGCGAGCAGCCGCGCGTCGAGATCGCTCATTCCGCGGCCTGGGCGGCCATCCGGTGTTGGGTCAATCGCCCCGCAACCCATGCGTGGAAGAGATGCGTCGGTCCGTCCATTGCCGGCGAGAATCGCCCGCCATCAAAGGAAACGGCGTGGCGCCCTCGCTGCATGCCTTCGACCACGAAGATGTCCTCGATGAACACCTCTTTCCACTGGGCGGCGTTTTGCGCCCCCAACGCGGCATCGGTGTCCGGCACGGCATAGAAAATATGCACATGCTCCCGGGTTCGGTCCATACTCTGGGGTTCGAGGATGATCGCAAAGGTATGGTCGCGGTGCACGCCGAGGAGCACATTGGGAAAGGCGGTGATGTACTCTGCTGCGGTGTCCCATTTATCGCTTAACCCGTCGAAGTCGGGAAAGACCTCACCTGCGGGGCCCTTGATCTGGCGGTAGACCAACGTGCCCTGGCCGGAAAACGCATCCTCCTGCTCGATGTGGTAATGATCCTCAAGGCGGGAGTAGCTGTTCAGTCCCGGGTGCACCCAGGGCAGGTGATAGCTCTCGCAATAATTCTCGACGGCGAGTTTCCAGTTGCAGTTGACCTCCAGCGTAAAGCCGCTGCCGTGATAGAGCGGTTTGTCGAATTCAGCCCAGCGGGCGAGCAGATCGGCATTGGCGTCCTCAAAGGCGGGGGCGGTGCCGGAGATATTGATCCAGACGACCCCCATCCAGATGTGGCTGCGCACCTCGATCAGCCCGAGCAGCGCGCGGTCGATCCCTTCGTGGTGATTGTGGCCCGGGCCGCCCACATGAGGCGTGCTGACCAGACGGCCATCCGTGGCGTAGCACCAGCTGTGATAGGGACAGCGAATGGCGCCGTCGATCTTGCGCGGCTCGGACACCAGAATCATACCGCGATGACGGCAGATGTTCTGGAAGACCCGCACCTGGCCCTGCCGGTCGCGGATCAGGAGCAGCGGCATACCCAGGAAGCTCAGGGGAACCGCATCGCCGATCTCGGGCACGTCCGCGGCAACGGCGAGGCCGGACCAGCCGTCGAAGAGCAGCGCCTCTCTTTCCTCGTCGAACACGGCGGGATCGGTGTAATGCGCATTCGGCAGCCCGTTGGCTTGGGAAATCGGGCAGCGCACCTTCGACAGATCGGTGGGCATGGGGGCCATGGCAACTCTCCTGCTGTGTGCAGAAAGGATAGACGACGGAGCCGCACGGGCGCGGCTCAAAGCGACCCGAGTTATCTCTCGGCGACACTGCGAGACGCGCTATCTGAAGGGGTCGCTGGGCTGCAGCAGCCGCTGATGGAAGGGCATCAGGTCGTCCAACTGGCAGAACCCCGCCTTGCGGGCGCAGGGCAGGACGCGCTCGGGGCTGTTGCCGATGTATTCGTAGACAAGCCGCGTCATCCGCGTGCTGGACGAGCTTTCGCGGACCGTCCGCGCCACATAGCCCACCCAGAAGTTGTTCTGAAAGGAGGTCACGCGGCTGAGGTAGTTGAATGAGGCGGTCATGGCATTCCGGCGTGCGACCGTCGCTGCGAAACCGTCCTCGATATGCATGATGAAGCCCCGGTATTCCCGCGCCCGCGCATCAGCCGGAATGCCCTGCATCGCCATCGCGATCTTGGGCTCGAAGCCGCGCAGGAAGGTGTTGTCTCCATCGCGCTTGATCAGCACGAGCCCCCGCACGTATTGATCGTTGCGCACGAAACTGCGGCGGGCGAATTGATAAAATCCGCTGGGCAGATCCTCTTCGGAGACCGGATGCACCGTCGGGCCCATGAAGTCGCGCAGATACTTGCTGGAGATAGGGCCCGAGCTTGGCCCGATCTGATCCACGGGCTCCAGCAAGACGCGGGCATCGACGGAGAAGAACTCGCAGATCCGGGCCAGGACATCCGGGCGCGGAAAGCTTTCGCCGCTGAGGTAGCGGTTGAATTGCGTCCGGTTGATCCCGAGATCACGGGCCAGGGCCGAGATGGAGGCGTAATCTGCCGCCAGTCGGCGGAGGTTGGAGCCGAACATGCTGCGTAACTGCGCCGGTGATCTGGCGGTCAAAGACATGCGTCTCCTTCAGGGTTGTCTATCGGCCAGCATATGCGTCTGTGCGCCATCGGCCCTAGCTCTTTCAGGTTGAATTGCCGATTTGATGCTAGTTAGCGTCAGTCCCAGTTCGTATTTGTGTCAAGCTTAGTTCAGGGCGACACAAATTCCAAGCGTACGGTGCTCATTTTATGAGGTGCTGTGACGTTAACTTCTTGGTACCAATATAGTGCAGGCAGAAGGATTGGATGTGACATGATTGGCGTTGTTCTATGGAGCGACGCATCGGACCGCAAAGCGGTGATTTGGTGCGAAGATCAAGGGGATTTGGCATTTTTGAACTCGGCAGACGAGCTTTTGCAATCGGACGCGTTTTTCGATGCGGGGGATGTGGTGCAATTCGATATGGAAGTGCAGGCGTCCATGCGGCGGGCCCACAACCCGCGTCTGGTGCTTGAGCAGGCCGGGGCGGGCCTGCCGGATGCGTTGCGTCAAAGCGTCTCAGACGTCGCGACGTCGGCGTGCACGGCGAAGATCATCCCGTTCGAGCCGCGGGCAGGGCGCGTTGTGGCGGAGCCGTTGCAGGTCTCCGAAGCCTGACGCTCTATTCGCCCCGGGAGAGTGCGGCCACACCCGTCCGCGCCACATCCGTCAGACCGAGCGGGCGCATCAGGTCGGCAAAGGCGTCGATCTTGTCGGGCGCACCGGTGATCTCGAAAACGAAGCTCTCAAGCGTGCTGTCCACCACGCTGGCGCGGAAGATGTCGGCCAGTCGCAGTGCCTCGACCCGCTTGTCGCCTTGCCCCACAACCTTGAACATCGCGAGCTCCCGCTCCACGCTGGCCCCCTCGACGGTCAGGTCATGCACGTCATGCACTGAAACGATCCGCCCCAGCTGCGCCTTGATCTGTTCGATCACCTGCGGCGTGCCGGAGGTCACGATGGTGATGCGGCTGAGGTGCCCGGTGTGATCCACTTCCGCGACGGTCAGGCTGTCGATGTTGTACCCGCGGCCAGAAAAAAGCCCGATCACGCGGGCCAGGACGCCCGGTTCGTTCTCGACCAGCACCGCCAGCGTGTGCCGCTCTACGACATCCGAGAAGGTGGGCCGCAGGTTGTAGGCGGAGTGGCTGGTGGAGCCTTTTTTGATCTTTAGGGGGGACATCGGCAGGTTCCAGTGTGGTTTGTTTTTACGTGTCAGTAGTTCAGAGTGATCGGGATGTAACCCGGAGCGCCGGTTTTGCTAGAGCCCCAGATTTCGTCGAGGTACCAGGCTTGGGCGATGATGATGCTGTCGAGCAGCGCCGCGTCATCGCCGAGCGATGCCCGCGCCGGGGGCAGTGCAAATGCGAAGGTCGCCACAACACCGGGCTGATTCACAAGTTCATAGCTGTGAAAGATCACGATGTCTGAGCCGAAGGCGATCCGCTTTCGGTTGGCGTAGGTGTAGCCATCGTTTCCAAGCAGGTTCAGCAGATCCCGCCGGGTTGTCAGACCGAAGCGGAGCCCGGCGCCGGCGGAGGGGGCGACCGCGCGGTTCCAGCTGTTTTCCATATAGATGATCGGGCCGAAGTTTCGCGTTGTCACCGACAGATCATGACCGTCGGGCATCCGAAACTTCGCGAACCGGTCGGGGCCACTGCTGTCGAGCGCGACAGGACCGCCAAAACTGGCCACTGCCCGTGCGTCAGATCCGACCTTCACGCCCCCGAAGGTCTGTGCCCCGGCACCGGCCATGGTGAGGGCCAGTGCCAGCGCCGCGAAAAGAAGGCGCCACGACCGGATCACACCAGCACGCTGCCCTTGCTGTCAATCACGCCCTGTGTCTCCGCTTCGCCCAGCAACATCTCGTTGTGGGCCTTGCCGGAGGGGATCATCGGGAAACAGTTTTCGTGCTTCTCGACCAGACAGTCGAAGATCACCGGGCCGTCATGCGTGATCATCTCCATGATCGCGTCGTCGAGATCATCCGGGTCGGCACACAGGATGCCCTTGGCGCCGAAGGCCTCGGCCAGCTTCACGAAATCGGGCAGGGCGTCGGACCAGCTGTGCGAATAGCGCTCACCGTGCAAGAGCTCCTGCCACTGGCGCACCATACCGAGGCGTTCGTTGTTCAGGATGAACTGTTTCACCGGCAGGCGGTATTGTACGGCGGTGCCCATCTCCTGCATGTTCATCAGCCAGCTTGCCTCACCGGCCACGTTGATCACCAGCGCATCGGGGTGCGCCATCTGCACGCCGATAGAGGCGGGGAAACCGTAGCCCATGGTGCCCAGACCACCCGAAGTCATCCAGCGGTTCGGATCTTCAAAGCCGAGATACTGCGCGGCCCACATCTGGTGCTGGCCGACTTCGGTACAGATGTAGCGGTCGTGCTTCTTGGTCAATTCCTCCAACCGCACCAGCGCGTGCTGCGGTTTGATGGTCTTGCCTTTCTGAGTGAACTTGAGGCAGTCGACGGTTTTCCACTCCTCGATCTGCGCCCACCATTTCGCCAGCGCTTCGGAGTTGGTCTTGCGTCCGCGGGATTTCCAGACCTTCAGGATGTCTTCGAGCACATGGCCCACATCGCCGACAATCGGGATGTCGGTCTTGATCACCTTGTTGATTGACGAGGGATCAATGTCGATATGCGCCTTGATCGATTTTGGGCTGAAGGCGTCGATGCGGCCTGTGATCCGGTCGTCAAACCGCGCGCCGATGTTGATCATCAGGTCGCAGTCGTGCATCGCCATATTGGCCTGGTAGAGCCCGTGCATGCCGAGCATACCGAGCCAATTCTCGCCAGACGCCGGGTAGCAGCCGAGGCCCATGAGCGTCGAGGTGATCGGGAATCCTGTGACCTTGACCAGCTCGCGCAAGAGCTGGCTGGCCGCCGGGCCGGAGTTGATCACCCCGCCGCCGGTGTAGAAGATCGGCCTCTTGGCCTTCTCGATCGCGGCGACGAGCTCGGTGATCTCCTCCATGTCGCCCTTCAGCTTCGGCTGATAGTGCGAGACCGAGGGCTTCGGCGCGTGATAGGTGCCGGTGGCGAACTGCACGTCCTTCGGGATGTCGACCAGCACCGGGCCGGGGCGGCCTTGGGTGGCCACATGGAAGGCCTCATGGATCACGCCCGAGAGCGCGTCTGTCTCTTTCACCAGCCAATTGTGCTTGGTGCAGGGGCGGGTGATGCCCACCGTGTCGGCCTCCTGGAACGCGTCAGAGCCGATCATGAAGGTGGGCACTTGGCCCGTGAGCACAATGATCGGGATCGAATCCATCAGCGCATCGGTCAGGCCGGTCACCGCATTGGTGGCACCGGGCCCGGAGGTCACGAGCACGACACCAGGCTTGCCTGTGGAGCGCGCATAGCCTTCCGCGGCATGCACGGCACCCTGTTCATGGCGCACCAGAATGTGCCGGATGGCGTTTTGCTGAAAGATCTCGTCGTAGATCGGTAGCACGGCGCCCCCGGGGTAGCCAAAGACGGTGTCCACACCCTGATCGATCAAGGCTTGGACAATCATTTTTGCTCCGGACATCTGCCGTTTCATATCTCTTTCTCCGTGGCGGCCGCTTGTCGGCCTCTGCTACCGTTTGCGCACAAAAAAGCCCCCGATCTTGGCGGGGGCGCATGGGGTCAGAAAATGGTCTACCGTTACCGGCCCATGCGCGTGTGTCCTACAATGACGACTAGGGGTGTCATGTCAGATGGCTCCTTCGTGCTGCCGGGACATTAGAAGTGGCACATAGGGCCGTCAAGGACCTATTACGCAAAAAAATATGTCGCTGCGGCAATTTTTTGCGCCACTTCCTTTCGTATGGCGCGTGCCTGGCGACATTTTGCGAAAATATGATGCTGGAACGGAGGTTTGGCTCAGGCGTTTTCGATGCTTTCGATGTCTTGTCGGGCGGAGAAGGTCAGTTCCTGCACTTCTTCGGCGAGCACCTTGAATTCCTGCGCGATGATCGCGAGGCCCTTGCCTGCTTCGCCTGCGCGAGAAGCCTCAACCGAGGCGTTGATCGACATGGAGCGCACGTATTTGCCGATCCGCTCCAACCGGCTGAGCCCTTCGCCGAGGCGGGTGGCCGACTGCATGGCGCGCTCCAACTGGAGGGCCCGACCGTCCTCGATGTATTTCCAGATATGCTCGGTAAGTGCGGTGACGACCTCGAAGAAGTCGCCCTGCGCGTAGGCCACATAGCTGTCGAAGTCGGAGGGCTTAACACCGTCGTCACCGAGGGCGGCATCCCGCAGGCTGTCGGTCATGTCGGCCATGCGGCTGATTGTGGCCATCCGGCTGGTCTGATCCTGTGCGATGGTGGCGAGCCAGCCGCTGAGTTCTTCCGGCAGGTCCGTGAACGTGCTTTGGCCGCGCAGCACATCATAGGTGTGGCGCAGCTTCTCGGTATGGGCCTGCGCATCTGCTTGGAGAGATTCGCGTTGGTCGTCGGTACGGTCGGACGCCAGCTGGCTGATCGCCAGTGCCATGCGCATCACCAGCGCGCGCATGGTGGCGACACGGTCGATGGCAGAGCGATAGGGCAGGGTGTCGATGGTCGCCGCGTCGGGCGCCGTGATCTCGGTTTGTGCATTCATGCAACCGGTCTAGACCGCGCATGCTTAACAAAGCTTCAACACCCGCGCGGTGCTCAGAATCGCGCGCCGGTGCCTTGCAGCACACCATGCTCCAATGCGTAGCGGGTGAGGCCCGCCGTGCTCGAAATGCCCAACTTGCGTTTGATGTTCTTCCGGTGGGTCTCGACCGTGCGCACGGAAATATCGAGTGCAATCGCCACCTCCTTGTTCGACTTGCCTTGGGCCAGTTGCAGCAGGATCGTCTGCTCTCGGCCTGTCAAAGCCTCGCGCACGTCGGCCTGCTTGGGCTCGAGCGATCCGCGCGCACCGGTGCAGAGATAACGCTCGCCCGACATCACCACATCGATGGCCTGCTTGATTTCATCGGTAGGCACGTCTTTGAGCACATAGCCCATGGCACCGTGGCTGAGCGCGGAGGAGATGTATTCGGGGCTGTCGTGCATCGAGAGAACAAGGACCCGCGTGTCTGGGCGCTGCTCGAGGATGATCTCGGTTGCCGTCAGCCCACCCATGTCGGGCATGTTGAGATCCATCAGGATCACATCCGGATCGAGCGCCGGCACCCGCGCAATGGCGTCCCGTGCCGTGTTGCAGGTGCCGACGACGTCAATGTCGTCGTAGCTTTCCAGGATCGACTGTATGCCTTCGGCGACCATGGGGTGGTCATCGACAATGAGGATCTTGATCGGAGTGGGGTCGGTCATGCGGGTACTGTGGGTCGTTCTGAGGTTTCACGTTCGGGCGGCAGGAGGTGGGAGAGCGGTACGGTGACCTCAATGATCGTGCCGTCGGTACCGCGGGGTTTGGCGAGGCGCAGTTGCCCCTCAAGCTGTTCGACACGCTCCTGCATGTTGCGCAGCCCAAGCCCGCCGGTGGGGCCATCTTCGGGCAGCCCGCGGCCGTTGTCCTCGATCCGCAGGGTTGCGCCCTTCTTGTGGCCGCGCAGGTCTATCTTCACATGGCTGGCCTGAGAATGGCGCTCGACATTGGTCAGCGCTTCCTGCGCGATGCGGTACATGGCGATCTTGGCCTCGCCATCGAGACGGTTGCGGAAGACGACCGTCTGGAAGCTGACGTCGATGCCGGTGCGTTCCTGAAAATCTTCCGCCAGTGCCTTGATCGCGGGGCCAAGACCGAGGTCGTCGAGCACCCCTGGGCGCAGGTCGCGGCTGATCCGGCGCACTTCGGAGATGGCCTCACCCAGCGTTTCGATCCCCTTCTTCAGCGGCTCTCCGGCGCTTGGATCATCCCGGTCAAATTTGCGGCGCGCGGTGTCGAGCGCATAGCGGACGCCCACGAGCAACTGGCTGATGCCGTCATGCAGCTCGCGCGCGACGCGGCCGCGCTCCTCTTCCTGTGCGTCCAGCACCCGTTGAGTGAGCTTTTTCAGCTTTGCGTCGGCCAAGCGGCGTTCGCGGATGTTGAGGCCCATGCCGGTCAGGAAGACGGCGAGCAGGGCGGCGAGGGTGATCATGCCGATATAGAAGAACGTCTGCTGCACCCGCGCCTCAACATCCGCACGGGCCGAGGCGACGGTGGCGAGCACATCGTCAATGAAGACACCGGTGCCCACCGCCCACCGCCAACTGGGGAAACTGGTGACATAGGTGATCATCCGTGCCTCCTCGCCGGTCGAGGGTTTGGGCCAGAGATAGCTATGATAGCCCGCGCCCGACCGGGCGATCTCGATGAGCTCATCGACAATCGGGGTGCCTTCGCTGTCGGTGAGCCCGGACCAGTTGCGGTTGATCATCTCGGTCTGGCGCGGGCTGACGAGGTTGGTGCCGTCGTAATCATAGACGAAGAAGAACCCGTCCGTCCCGTAGATCATCGCCGACAGGATTTGAGCGACGCGGTCCTGGGCTTCGCGGTCGTCGGGTGCCGCGTTGCCGTATATGAAGTAGAACCCGTTGCGGGCCTGGGTCACGTAATTGGCCAGTTCGGCCTTCTTGGCTTCCAAGAGCTGTGTCTCGAGCGCCTTGATTTCGCGCTCGGCCAGCGTCCGTGACTGGTAGGCCACGAGCACGGCAATCGCCGCCACCGCCGCAATCAGCGGGACGGTGGCCACCAGCGACAGCTTTTGCGCATAGCTGGGGCGGAAAAGAGCGCCGAGCCGTTTCATGGCAGACTGGTTACGTGGAAATCGCGGCGAATCAAAGTCTGATCGGGGGCGTCGAAACGGCCCAAACCGCGGGCGCACGACCTCACCTCGCCAAAATCGGCCAAAAAATATGACCAAAACGATCTAAATGCCGCCGATCTACGCAGTACTAGGTATTTCATTTGGAATCCGCTTGGCTAGTGTGGCCACACTCGAAACAGCCCGGGCGAACTTCCGCGCCACGGGCGATATATCTGGGAGGAATATCCAAAATGGACCGTCGTTCATTTCTGAAGACATCTGCATTGGGCGGCTCGGCCGCTGCGGCCACGACGCTGGCTGCACCCGCGATTGCCCAAGGCAACCGCGTTCTGACTATGGTCACGTCCTGGCCCCGTGGGTTTGCCGTGCTGGACGACGCCGCGACCTACTTCGAAGAGATGGTGGGGGCGATGTCCGATGGCACGCTGACCATCGACAAGAAAGCTCCGGGCGAGCTTGTTGGCGCCTTCGAAGTGTTTGACGCCGTCTCCTCCGGTCAGGCCGATCTTTATCACTCCGCGGACTACTACTTCATCGGTCAGCACCCGGGCTATGCCTATTTCACGGCTGTTCCCTTCGGCGGCACAGCGCAAGAAGTGACCAACTGGTATCACCACGGCGGCGGCCATGAGCTGCACACCGAGCTGGGTGAGATCTTCAACCTGAAGTCCTTCATCGCCGGTAACTCGGGCTCGCAGTCCGGTGGCTGGTTCCGCAACGAGATCAACTCGGCGGCCGACTTCAACGGCCTGAAATTCCGCATGCCCGGTCTGGGCGGCAAGGTGCTGGGCGAACTGGGTGCCTCGGTGCAGAACATCCCCGGCGGCGAGCTCTATCAGGCGTTGTCGTCTGGTGCTCTGGACGGTCTGGAGTGGGTTGGTCCCTTCGCGGACGAACGCGCGGGCTTCCAGGAAGTGGCGAAAGTCTACTACACCGCCGGGTTCCACGAACCGGGCTCGGCGCTTGCCGCGGGCATGAACCTCGACGTCTGGAATGACCTGTCGCCAGCGCATCAGGCGATCATCTCCAACGCGGCGATGGCCACCACGCACACCCAGCTGGCCGAGACACTGGCCAACAACGGTGCCGCGCTGGCCCGTCTGCAGGCACAGGGCGTGAAAACGCTGCAGTTCCCGGATGATGTCTGGGATGCGTTTGGTGCGGCCTCCAAGACCGTGATGGACGAAAACATGGGCGATGAGCTCTTTGCCAAGATCCGCACCTCCTTTGAGGAATCGCTGGCGCAGAGCTCCGACTGGCTGCTCAAGTCGGACGGCTTCTACGTGGCACAGCGCAATCGCGTGCTGGCCAACGGCTGATCAAACGAGCAAGATAGGGGAGGGGCTGCTGCGGCGGCCCCTTTCACCACGAGGGGCCAACGTGCCTCACATCCGGGCGACACCTTGCTGCGTGAGAAGAGGCGCGCAACAAGGGAGGGGGACATATGGAAAACGACGCAAGCGAAGCCGCAGGCTCACTGTCCGTCATTTTTGACGGCATTCTCTGGTTCTTCACGAACATTGGCCTGGCGTTCTACAACTTCTTCTATGCGATCACGCACCCGTCGCTCTGGCTCGACTGGTCGAACAAGGAAGCAATCATGCGCTTCGTCTACTATGGCGGATCGGTTGAGTTCTTCTTTGTGGTCTTCACCGCGGTCGTGATCATCTTTGCGGTGGGCCTGTGGCGCAACGGCTTCCTCTGGGGGTGCGTGCGCGTGCTGGAAGGCTTCGCCAATACGGTGGGTCGCTTCTTCGCATGGGCGGGACTTCTGATGGTGATCCAGCAGATCGTGATCGTCTTCATGCAGCGGATTTTCACGCGGCCCGACATCTCCATCGGCTTCGGCATTCCGCTGCAGTTCGACATCAGCTGGTTTGCGGAAGAGCTGAAGCTCTATAACGCCATGGTCGTCTGCCTCTGCATGGCCTACACCTTCGTGCAGGGCGGTCACGTGCGGGTGGACCTGATCTATTCCGCCGTGGCCTTTCGCACCAAGAAGGTGATCGACATGTTCGGCGCCGTCTTCTTCATGATGCCCGTGGCCGTCATGATCTGGCTCTACGGCTGGTTCTTCCTCTGGCGGCACCTGATCGTGCCGAACCCCTCGGCCTCCGATACGCTCGACCGGTTGCTGACCAAGTCCCGCGCGCTGCGCTGGAACGTCGAGACCATCGGCTTCAGCCCCAACGGGTTCAACGGCTACTTCCTCTTCAAGATCTTGCTCTGCGCCTTTACGGCCATGCTGTTCCTGCAGGCGGTTGCGATGCTCTTCCGCTCGTATCTGGAGTGGAAAGAGGGCCCGGAGAGCGAAAACAAGTACCTCGACCGCGACAGCTTGGGCGAGGGTGAAGAGGCCTATGAGGGCACACATTAACGAGACGCCGCGACACACGCAGCGCAGTGAGGGACTGAACTCATGTTTTTCGGACTAGACGGCGTCGAAGTTGGCCTGATCATCGTTTTCATCTGCCTCTTTGGTGGTATCCTCTCGGGCTTCCCGGTGGCCTTTGCCATCGCCGGTGCGGGGGTGATCTCCTTCGGGATCATCGCAGCGCTCGACAGCGCGGGGCTGCTGATCCACCAGGCCATTGACACCGGCAGCCAAGTCTATCGGGAGCTGGTGAATTCCGGTGTGAAACCCGATACCATATCGGTCTTCCGATACCCCGACTTGCCGCGCGTCGAACTGCCGGTCTTCCCGCAGGGGTGGGAGACGGCGCTCGACCGCAATGTCTCCTTCGTGGTGAACCGGATGAACGAACGCGTGCTGGCCGGTCAGTCCATTGAGACGCTGCTTGCCGTGCTGATGTTCGTGCTGATGGGCATCACGCTGGAACGCTCCAAGATCGCGAATGACCTGCTCACCACAATGGCCCGCGTATTTGGCCCGCTGCCCGGTGGTCTTGCGGTGTCCATCGTGGTTGTGGGCGCCTTCCTTGCGGCTTCCACCGGAATCGTGGGCGCGACCGTTGTGACCATGGGCCTGCTTGCCTTGCCGACGATGCTGCGCAACGGGTATTCGTCTGAGCTGTCCACAGGGGTCATCGCGGCCTCCGGGACCTTGGGGCAGATTATCCCCCCCTCCATCGTGATCGTTCTGCTCGGCACACTGGCGGGGGACCTCTATTCCGCAGCGCAGGAGCGCCGCGCCACCGTGGCGGGCTGTACCGATGCGCTGACCTATCTGGGCGAACCTGCGGTGCTCTCGGTGGGCACATTGTTCCAGGCGGCACTGCTGCCGGGGATCATGCTTGCGCTGCTCTATGCGCTCTACGCCTTTGGCTATGCGCTGCTGAACCCCGACAAGGCGCCTGCGGTCGAGATGGGCAGCACCAACGCCGAACCGGTGACACGCAACGAGGCCTTCACCTGGTTCCTCGGCGCGCCCCTTGCGCTTATTGTGGTCGCGATCCTTCTCGGCAACCTGAATGTGATCGGAGATCAATCCACCAACGTCTCTCGCTTCTCCGATATCGGAGAGGGGGCCTCGTTGCGAACCAATGTGAGCCCGGACTGCCAGGCGGCGATGATCGAGTTGCACGGGCAGGTGGCCTGGGACCAGGCTGTTGCCGAACAGGCCGCCATCAATGACGCGGGTGGTGTGCAAGCCTCGCGCGCGCTGTCAGAGGAAGAGCTGGTCGAGGCGCGGGCGGCCAAGATCGCCAATGCGGCACCGATCGGAACCGGCGTCGCCATCATCATCGTGTTGACCTCGCTGTTCCTGACCACGGCGCGGGGTGTGTCGCCCTCCGCCTCGCCGCAGCCGCTGATCATCGGGGCTGTGGGGGCGATCCTGGTCCTGCTGGTCGATATCGTTCTGGTCGGTCCAGCCACGAGTGCCGGCACCATGGTGGCGCTGATGGCGCTGCCCTTCGCCGCGCTCATGTACGGGGTCGTGCATGCCACCAAGATCTGCGCGCGAAATGAGCTGATCCGGGTGGTCTTCCCACCGCTGGTGCTGATCGTGGCGGTGCTGGGCTCGATCCTGGGCGGCATCACCAACCCGACACCGGCCGCGGCCCTCGGGGCCGGGGGGGCGATCATGCTCGCCGCCTACCGCAAGCTCAAGGATCAGGATCGCACGCCCAAGGTGATCATCTGGGCGACGTTGGCGATCATCGTCTGCATCCTTGTCGGTATCAACTTCGACCTGCGGGTCAACAACGGCAATGCCGGATTTGAAAGCTGGTTTGCCTTTGTGGTGGCCTATGCCGCCTATCTCTATGCGCTCTTCGGACTGCTGTTTTCCTGCTGGGTGCTCTACACCTCGGGCGTGCTCAGCCCCGTGGTGCGGGAGACGGCGAAGGTCACCAGCATGGTCTTCACCATCCTGATCGGCTCACAGTTGCTGAACCTGGTGGTCATCTCCTTTGGGGGCGAACACTACATCCAGCAGTTCCTGAAGAGCTTCGACAATGAGTTCAAGGTCTTCCTGATCGTGATGGTCGTGCTCTTTGTGCTGGGCTTTGTGCTCGACTTTCTGGAGATCATCTACATCGTGATCCCCATCGTTGGGCCAGTGATCTATGGCGGCAGCTTCGATCCCAAATGGGTGACGATCATGATCGCCGTGAACCTGCAGACCTCCTTCCTGACACCGCCCTTCGGCTTTGCGCTCTTCTATCTGAGGGGGGTGGCGCCGAAGGAAGTCACCACGGGACACATCTACCGCGGCATCATCCCCTTCGTGCTGATCCAGGTGGCGGGTCTGGCGCTTCTGTGGACGTTCCCGGGGATCGTGACGCTGATCCCGGATCTGATCCCGAACTGATACAAAAAGGGCGAGAGATCTCTCTCTCGCCCGACATCATCCAAAAGATCGGTCTTTGATGTGATCAGGACTGGCCCGAGAGCCAATGCGGACTTTTCACGCATAGTGTCGATGGACGGTGGGCAGGATCGTCTTTCAACTGCTCGGTTGCGCGCGCCCCGAGATAGCCCAGCACTGTTACAAAACCCAGCGTTCCGAAAGCGAGAACGGTTGCCAACATACCCATATCTTTCTCCTTTCCAGTGGTGTGTTTCTGAAAAAGGATACGAGGCGTCGGTCTGGCTGGATCAAAAAATATTTTAAAATCAATAGCATACATTTGTATACTTGGATTTTCTGAAAAGTTTCAACACCGTATGGCCCGCCGGTGCGGCGTGGCCTCAGCGAAAAAAGATCACGATGGCAGCAAAATAGGCGAAAAGGCCCCAGATGCCGAAGCTGGCGGCCAACAGAGCCAGCAGGAAGAGGGCGAGCAACACGCCACCGACCTCAGCATAGGCACGCTGTCGGGGCAGGGTCTCGAGCCGCTCAAGGACCTCGCGGATGTCCTTGCGGCGCAGGCGGCTGATGACCAGCGCCGTCACCCGAAAGAGCAACTTCTGCAAGGAGGATTTGGTGCGCGCGACGGTTTTCATGCTCCTCTTTTACCAGCGATGGAGGTGCAGTCCAAGTGGGCGGGGCGAGCGGTTCTCAGCGCGTCGGGCGCGTGTCCGGCAAGTGGATATTCGCGACCTGCTCGGCGATGGGGTCGTTCGAGAGCGGATGCGTGTCGGCACTGAAATCGGCTGGATCGTTCATCTTCTGCCAGCGCCCGCCGATATAGACCTCCAGCCCCGAGAACTTGGATTTGTAGCCCATCTTCTGGCTGCCCGGCACCCAATACCCCAGGTAGACATAGGGCAGGCCCGCTTCCTCGGCGATCTTGATGTGATCGAGGATCATGTAGGTGCCCAGCGAGCGCTTAGGTTCGTCTGGCGCATAGAAGGAATATACCATGCTCAGCCCGTCTGAGAGGACATCGGTCAGGCTGACGCCGATCAGCGCGCCGCTCTCTTTATGCGTGTATTCCACGACCCGGCTGCGGATTGGTGTCTCCTCAATCATCGCGGCGAATTCAAAGACGTCCATATCCGCCATTCCGCCCTCCGCATGGCGGCTGTCGAGATAGGTGCGGAAGAGCTCGTATTGCTCTTCGGAGGCCCAGGGAGAGGTGGCGCGGCGCGACAGGTCCAAGTTGCGGTTTGCCGTGCGGCGTTGGCTGCGCGATGGCTTAAAGGCGGAGATGTCGATGCGGGCACTGAGGCAGGCCGAGCATTCTGCGCAGGAGGGGCGGTAGAGCACATTCTGAGACCGCCGGAAGCCCTGCTGCGACAGGCTGTCGTTCAGCTTGTCGGCATTCTCTCCCTGAAGCGCTGTGAACAGCTTACGCTCCATCCGCCCGTCCAGATAGGGGCAGGGCTGGGGGGCAGTCACATAGAACTGCGGGGCGATGGGTAGCGTGTGGCGCATCGGATTCCGGTCGTTTACAACCAGAAGATAACAAGAGCAGCGCTGGCCGCCAAGCCGAAGTTTAACGCTCAGATCCGCTCTGCGCGCCGGTTGATCATCACCGTCCCGAGCACGTGATCGGTCAGGCCCTTGCCGCGGTCCGTGGTGGCCATCATGACGATGGAAATCAGCTGCAGAGGGGCCATGGCACAGCTCACCGAGTAGCCCAGCGTATGGGCGAAGGCGGTGCCCGCATCGAGCGGCGTGCCATCGGGCCGGCGCAGCTCAATCGCGAAGAGCCGCATACCCCACGTGGCGGACCCATTGGCCAGCGTCACCATGCGGTAGATGAAGCCCACCACCAGAAAGAGCAACGGCAGAAAGAAGACCGCTGTGAAGAAGGTAAAGGGCAGGATCACGAGACAAGCCAGGGCGGTCACTACCGCATCGACCGCCCACGCCATCAGGCGCTTGAGCGGAACGTCGGTGTAGAAGTCAGGTTGACCCTGCGGATCGGGAAGCGCCATCTGTCGTTTGCCTTTTGGTCGGTGTGATCGAAAAGGATGTGCCGGGTTGCCCCGGCACCATCGTTATGCGTCGGCGGTGGTGTCGCCGTTTTTCTGAGCGCGGTCGTTCATGAACTGGTCGAACTCTGCTTTGTCCTTTGCCTCACGCAGACGCTCAAGGAAAGCCTCGAATTGCTGCTGTTCGTCTTCCAGGCGGCGCAGGGTGTCGGCCTTGTATGCATCGAAAGCCGAATTGCCGCTGGGCCGCATGGCGCGCATGCCATGGCGCATGGAGGTCGATTTACGGCTGCAGGATGTGAACATGCGTTTGCTCCAGATCATGTAGAAGAGAAGGGCGAGGCCGATCGGCCAGAAGAAGACGAAACCAAGGACCATGGCAGCGATCCACGCGCCCTTGCCTTTGGAATCAAGCCAGTTTTCGGCGCGTGTGAACCAACCAGGCTGGCTGGGCAGAGGTGTGACTTGGGTGGCGGTGGTCATCGAAGTGCCTTTCTGTTTGAGCTATGAAATCCTCGGTTGGTCCGGGATGTGAATGTCTTTCACATTACATAGATTGGTATCGCGGCACCGCTCCGCAAGGTCTTATGTGAATGTTTTTTACATTTTTTGAGAAAGTTGTTTGAGGTCAATGTTATAGGAGTGACCTATCTTGCCCGAAGCAAAGGATAAGAGCGCTCCACGACCGATATGCGGTGATGGGGGCTAGGAGCTTCGGATCATCTATGGCAAAGCCTTTGACATGAGTTTGGCGACCGAATTGACGCGCTGCCCGCGGGCGTTTGATGCGGATCGGGGAACGGAGGCAGTTGCCGCCGTGCCCGACCTGGCACCGGAATTGAAAGAGCTCGTGCACGGCACGGCCGGATCGAGCCCCTATCTTGCAACGCTCGTCCATAAGGAGGCCGACTGGCTGCCGGAGGCGCTGGCCCACCCCGACCAGGTGCTTGCGACAGAAATCGATATGGCGCGAGATGCAGGGGCGGAAGGGCTGGGTGACGCCTTGCGCCGCGCTAAGCGGCGTGTGGCGCTCTTGACGGGCCTTGCCGACCTCGGCGGCGCCTGGACGCTGTCCCGCGTCACGGGAACGCTGACGGAATTTGCGGATGCCGCATGCCATGCCGCCTTGCGCGCCGGCATTGCGGTGCAGATCAAACGCGGAAAGCTGCCAGGCGCGACCGAGGCGGATCTGCAGGATGCCGTGGGCATGTGTGTGCTGGCCATGGGCAAGATGGGGGCGGGCGAGCTCAATTATTCCTCCGACATCGACCTGATCTGCCTCTTCGACGAAACGCGCTTTGATCCCGATGATTTCTATGATGCGCGGGCGAGTTTTGTCCGAGCCACACGTGCTATGACGGCGACGCTGAGCGAGATCACCCCACAGGGCTATGTGTTTCGCACGGATCTGCGCTTGCGCCCCGATCCGGCAGTAACACCGGTCTGTGTCGCGATGGAAGCGGCCGAGCGATACTATGAAAGCCTCGGTCGCACCTGGGAGCGGGCCGCTTATATCAAGGCGCGGGTCGCCGCGGGAGATCAGGTCGCTGGCGCACGGTTCTTGAAGGATATTTCTCCCTTTGTCTGGCGCAGGCATCTGGATTTTGCGGCCATCCAGGACGCGCATGACATGCGGTTGGCGATCCGGGAGCACAAGGGGCTGGGCGGTCCGATCACGCTGCCGGGTCACAACATGAAACTCGGGCGCGGCGGGATCCGCGAGATCGAATTCTTCACCCAGACGCGGCAGTTGATTGCGGGCGGGCGTGATCCGGACCTGCGCGTGCGTGGCACGATCCCTGGTCTGCAGGCCCTGGCGGAGAAAGGCTGGGTGCCGCGGGACACGGCGGAGATGCTGTCAGAGCACTACACCGCGCATCGCACCGTCGAGCACCGGTTGCAGATGATCCATGACGCGCAAACTCATGACTTGCCCCGCACCGCAGAAGGGTTTGACCGGCTGGCCTGCCTGATGGACCGGGACAGTGACGACCTGAAGGCAGACCTCGTCGAGCGGCTGCAGGCGGTTCATGACACGATGGAGCGGTTTTTCGCTCCCTCAAAACCGATGCAGGCGCACAACCGTTCCGCCGAAAGCGACCTCTTGGCGCGCTGGCCGAGCTATCCCGCCTTGCGCAGCGAACGCAGCCGGATGATCTTCGAACGTCTGCGCCCCGATCTGCTGGCGCGTTTGTCCGAGTCGGCGCGACCGGATGAGGCGTTGTTGGCTTTCGATGGGTTTCTCGCGGGGCTGCCTGCGGGCGTCCAATTGTTCTCGCTTCTGGAAGCAAATCCGCAGCTGACTGACCTGTTGATCGACATCACCGGAACATCGCGCGCTCTGGCGCACTACCTGTCGCGCAATGCAGGCGTTTTCGACGCGGTGATCGCGGGGGATTTCTTCACCGACTGGCCGGGCGAGCAGGGGCTGGCCGATCTGCTGCAAGACCGGCTTGAAGCGGAGGCGGACTACGAAGCACAGCTCGATTCGATCCGCAGATGGGCCAAGGAGTGGCACTTCCGCGTTGGCGTCCACCTTTTGCGTGGACTGATCGACGCAGAGACGGCATCGCGGCAATATGCGGACCTTGCGCGCGCCGTCCTGGCCGTGCTGTGGCCGTTGGTCATCGCGCAGTTTGCACGCAAGCACGGGCCTCCGCCCGGCCGGGGTGCGGTTGTCCTCGGGATGGGATCGCTGGGCGCCGGTCGGCTGAATTCCGGGTCAGATCTCGATCTGATCGTGATTTACGACCCGTTGGAGGCCGCCACATCCGACGGGCCCAAACCGCTGTCGACGCGCCCGTTCTATGCACGGCTGACACAGGCGCTGATTACGGCTCTGACGGCACCCATGGCGCAGGGGCGGCTTTACGAGGTCGACATGCGGCTGCGGCCCTCCGGCAATCAGGGTCCGGTGGCCACCAGCTGGTCCGCCTTTCAGAGTTATCAGACAGATCAGGCCTGGGTGTGGGAGCACCTTGCGCTGACCCGGGCGCATGTGGTGGCAGGGCCGTCTGATCTTGCCCGGGATGTCGAGCAGTTCCGCAGGCAGCTTTTGCAGGCGCCGCGGCGGAAAACAGCGATTTTGACAGACGTCCTGGAGATGCGGGACCGCATCCGTGCCGCCAAGACGCCGGCTGGTCTATGGGACGCAAAACGGGGGCCGGGCCGGCTCCAGGAGATCGAGCTGCTGGCGCAGTCGGGCTCCCTGCTGCAAGGCGAGCTCAGCGGTCAGACTGAGGCCGGTCTGCAGGCGGCTGTCGCATCGGGGTTGATGGATGACGCATCGGGGCAGGCCTTGATCGGATACCACGGGTTTTACTCGCGCCTGCATCAGGCGGTGCGGCTTCTGTCAGACCAGCCGCTCGATGCCGATGCGCTCGGACCGGCGGGCCGGGCGTTTCTGCTGCGGACGCTGGAGGACGATACCATGGCTGATCTCGAGGCGCGGCTTGCGGCTGACTACGCGGCATCGGCGATGCTCGTAGATCGGGCGCTGTCTCCGGAGGCTGCGCAATGAAGGGTGATGCACATGATCCCAAAGGGCTGATCCTCGAGGCCTATCGTATTGACGGGATTACAAAAAGCGAGTGCCGCACGATCTTTCTCGACTGGGCGTTGAGCCTGTCCCTGGAACAGGACACCGGTGTCGTGCTGAAAGCCCTTCTGGCACAATATGGCGCAGCCCACCCAAAGCACCCGATGACCGAGGTCATGACGGAGGGGTTGGGCGGTATGGCGGCCCCCCGCCGAAGGGGTGGATGGCGATCACGTCCGAGAAACTGACATATTTGGCGCGCATTCGCGTCGGTTTTACCTAAAATTCGTCATAATTCGGCCTCACTCCAAAGGTAAATCTTTTGTCAACCTTACATGGGCAGGCAGAAGTCGCCCCGACATGTGGAGACACATATGACCTTTATGAAGACATGTGCGGCGCTGGGGCTCGCCGCGATGATGGCCGGCTGCGCGACGACCGATACCGCCAGCCGGAATACACCCTTTGAAACCACGCCCAATGCGGGCGGGGCTGCGCTTCAGGCGCAGACCCAGCCGCTCAACGTGCGTCAGATCGAGGTGGCGGTGCCGGAGACGTTGAAAGTCTCGGAAGCCAACAGCTACTATCCGTCGGGCGACATCGTCTGGCGTGGTGATGCGCCCGGCGACCGCCATGCGCAAGTGCAGGCCATCTTTGAGGAGGCCATGACCCGTGGCACGGCGGACATGACGACCGGCACACCCGTTGTTCTGGATGTCGAGGTTCTGCGGTTTCACGCACTGACTGAGAAGGCACGGTACACCGTGGGCGGCGTGCATTCTATCCGCTTCGGCTTGACACTGCGCGACGCGCGGACAGGGGAAGCCCTGGGCGGCCAACGCGTCGTCCGGGCGGACCTCAGAGGGTTCGGCGGCCAGAAGGCCGTGGATGCAGAGCGTCAGGGTCTGACGCAGAAGGTTCGGATCACCGAGCACCTTGCACGGGTCATCGAGACCGAGCTCGAGCAGCGCGGCGGCTACGCCAACCAGCGGCTGGGTCTTGTGCAGGCGATCAACAACACATTCTGATCTTTCACCCGATCGAGGAACAGACTAGAGGAGGGCGCCATGACAGCGCCCTCTTCTGTATCCGCCCCTGACGGGCTTCCGGTCGTCCGGCTGAAGCCAAAGGCCAACGCCCAGGCTATCCGCCGCGGGTTTCCGTGGATCTATGCCAATGAGTTGGTGACGGACCGGCGTACCAAGGCGTTGGCTGCTGGATCTCTGGCCGTGCTTCAAGACGACAAACGGCAGCCTATGGGGATCGTCGGGGTCAATCCGAAATCTAAGATCATCGCGCGGATGCTGGACCCGCGCGTGACCGTTCGGATCGACCAGGAGTGGTTCGAAGCGCGGCTGGCGAGGGCTCTGGCGTTGCGCGTCCAGCTTTTTGACGCACCTTACTACCGCTTGGTTCACGCCGAGGCGGACGGACTCCCCGGCGTGGTGATCGACCGGTTTGGAGATCTCTGCGTGGTGCAGCCAAATGCCGCGTGGGCGGAGCGGTTGCTGGAACCTCTGACCGCGGCGCTGAAGGCCGTCACACAGGTCAAGACCGTGATCAAGAACGCCGGCGGGCGTACGCGGGGCCTCGAAGGGCTCAATGACCGATCCGAAGTTTTGTGCGGCTCGGCACCTGACGGGCCCGTGCAGGTGCCGATGAACGGTGCGATTTATCTGGCGGATGTGACCGGGGGGCAAAAGACGGGCCTCTTCTTTGACCAAAGACCGAACCACGCCTTTGCGGCGGGTCTGTCGCGAGGAGCGCGGGTGCTCGATGTGTTCAGCCATGTGGGCGGCTTTTCGCTGGCTGCACTTGCTGCGGGGGCGGAGCACGCTCTGGCTGTCGACGCGTCTCAGCCCGCTCTCGATCTCGCCACAGGCGGTGCCGCTGCGATGCAAGTCGGAGCGCGGTTTGACACGCGGCAGGGGGATGCCTTCGATGTGCTGACTGCGCTCGGTGCAGACGGGGCCAAGTTCGATGTGGTCATTTGTGACCCACCGGCCTTCGCACCGTCACGCCCCGCGCTGGAGGCGGGCTTGCGCGCCTATGAGCGGATTGCCCGCCTGGCCACACCTTTGGTGGCGGAGAACGGCATCCTTGGCCTGTGTTCCTGCTCGCATGCGGCCGACCTTTCCGCCTTCCGTGGGGCCAGCCTGCGCGGGATCGGACGGGCCGGGCGACGCGCCGCACTGATCCATACGGGCTTTGCGGGGCCCGATCATCCCCAGCTGCCCCAATTGGCGGAAAGCGGGTACCTCAAATCCCTCTTCTTCCGGGTCTGAGCCATGAAGATCACCATCGATGCCTGCGTGCTCTATCCGACGGTGATGCGCGAGATGGTGCTCGGTGTCGCGGCCACCGGGGTCTTCCAACCGGTCTGGTCCGCGCGAATCCTGGAGGAATGGGCGCGGGCGGCCCGTAAGCTGGGACCCGAGGGAGAGGCGCAGGCACGGGCCGAGATCGCCATTCTGCGGCGGGACTGGCCTGCATCCGAAGCACCGGCGGCCCCGCATCTCGATGCCCGGCTGTGGTTGCCGGATGCGAATGACATTCACGTGCTCGCCACAGCCGTGTCGACATCAAGTGATGCCATCATGACACTGAATGCAAAGGATTTTCCAAAGAACGTACTGGCGGAGGAAGGGCTGGAGAGGATCGACCCTGACGGCTATCTGCACAGGCTCTGGTGTGCCGAACCTCACGCTATCACTCAGGTTGCACATGCGGTGCGGGCGGAGGCGGAACGCCTGTCCGGAGAGACCTGGGAGTTGCGAGCTTTGCTGAAGAAAGCGCGCTTGCCACGTCTTGCCAAGGCGGTGAGCCGATAATTCCGCAGATCAATCGGTGGTGACCCATTTCGACTCGAGCGCCTCCAGCGCAGCGATACGATCATCTGTCTTGGGATGGCTCAGCAGCCACGCCGGGATCGTGCCGCCGTTCTGTTGCGTGAGCGCGTCGAGCTTTCGGAAGAGGCTGATCTGCGGCGCGACACCGATGCCCGCCTTGGTCAGCAACGCAGCCGCATAGGCATCGGCCTCATATTCGTCCGAACGGGAGAGCCGGGCGGCGAGCAAGCTCGTCAGCATCCCGGCAATCCAGGGCCCGACACCGGGGATGAACCGGCCAAGCACCATGGCGAGCGCGGTGCGCAGCGCATTCTGGCCGGAAAAATCGATCATCCGCCGCCGGGAGTGACCCAGGGCCACGTGCCCCATTTCGTGGGCGATGACGCTCGCCATCTCCTCATCGGTGACCTCGCCTGCGCGAAACTTCTTGTAAAAGCCGCGGGTGATGAAAATGCGACCGTCTGGGGCTGCCAGCCCGTTCACTGGGTCGATTTCGTAGATATGCACGCGGATGCGCGGGAGTTCGAGGGCCGCCGCCATTCGGTCCATCAACGCCTTGAGCTTGGGATCGGCCAGCTCGGTCGACTGCGCGTCCAGTTGCTTGGCCGTGCGCCAGGCAGAGAAGCGGTACATCACCAGACCGTAGAGGATGGCCAGCAGGATCGGCGTGAACTTGATCATTGATGAAATATGGGGGTCCGCAGCGCAGGCGGCAAGCTCGGCGTCGTCTCTGGGGCGGAAATTTTCAGGCTGACCGCGTCGATACTACCGGCTCAGCAGTTTCATGCCTCGCTCGATCCCGGAGAGTGTCATGGGCACCATGGCCTCGGGGCCAATCAGCTCCTGGATCATCGAAATGGATTGCGTGTAAGGCCAATATTTTTCCGGCACCGGGTTGATCCAGAGGGTCGCGGGCCATTGTTCGCCCACGCGGGTCAGCCAAGTCGCACCGCTTTCCTGGTTCCAGTGTTCGGATGCACCACCTGGGTAGGCGATCTCGTAAGGCGACATCGAAGCGTCACCGACAAAAATACACTTGTAGTCCGGACCGTAGGTGCGCAGCACCTCATGGGTGGGGATCTGCGCGTCCCAGCGGCGGCGGTTGTCGCGCCAGAGCCCTTCGTAGATGCAATTGTGGAAGTAGTAATATTCCATATGTTTGAATTCGGCGCGGGCGGCGGAGAAGAGCTCCTCAACAACTTTCACGTGCGGGTCCATGGAGCCGCCCACGTCGAGAAACAGCAACACCTTGACCGCATTGCGCCGCTCGGGCCGGGTTTTCACGTCGAGATAGCCATGCTCGGCGGTGGCGCGGATGGTGCCATTCAAGTCCAGTTCGTCCTCGGCGCCGTCGCGGGCCCAGCGGCGCAGCCGTTTCAGGGCGACTTTGATGTTGCGCGTGCCGAGTTCCACCGTGTCATCGAGGTTGCGAAACTCGCGTTTGTCCCAGACCTTGGTGGCGCGTTGGTGGCGCGAGCGGTCCTGCCCAATGCGCACGCCTTCGGGGTTGTAGCCATAGGCACCGAAGGGCGAGGTGCCGGCGGTGCCGATCCATTTGTTGCCGCCCTGGTGGCGCCCCTGTTGCTCTTCAAGCTGCTTTTTCAGGGTCTGCATGAGCTTGTCGAAGCCCCCCAGGGCCTCGATCTCGGCCTTTTCCTCGGTGGTGAGGTGCTTTTCGGCCATCTTCTCCAGCCAGTCGCCGGGGATGTCGACCGCCTCCAGCACCTCTTCGGTGGAGATTTGTTCCAGCCCCGAGAAGGTGGTCGCAAAAGCGCGGTCGAACTTGTCGATGTTGCGCTCGTCCTTCACCAGCGTCAGGCGCGCGAGGTAGTAGAACGCCTCCACGTCATAGGTGGCCAGCCCGGCCTGCAGCCCTTCGAGAAACGACAGGAACTCCCGCAGCGAGACAGGCACGGCATTCTGGCGCAAGGCGTCGAAAAACGGCAGGAACATCGCGTGTCAGGTTACACCAGCATCCGGTGGATCACCACCGTGAGGATCATGCCCACGATGGTGAACGCCATGGCGTAGCCTGCCGCATACTGGGCAATGTCTTTCTTGTTGCCCTTGCGCCGGACGGCGGTCATCCCGCCGATGAGGGCGCCGAGAAGAGCAGCAGCGATAACGATCATTCATATCCCCGTTCTGTCTGTGCACGCTGGTCCCCGTCGCAAGGCGAGGTCAGGCGGGAGGCGTGCCCGGGACCAGCGAAGAGACTTCCTGCTGTTTCGCGCGCACCGCCCAATCTGGCCCGAACCCGTAGCGTGCCCACCCCAGACTGTCCAGACGAACGGCGCGGGCCTCGTTGTCGCGGCCCAGAAGACCAAGAGCTTCGGCGCGCATCAACTGCAGTGTTGCCAGAAGAGCCGCGTTCTGTGCGCGCCGTGCAGGTTCCAGATGTGGGTCGATGAGACGCAGGGCACCCGCCCCGTTGCCCTCTACCAGATCATAGGCCGCCAGTTGCGTGGCGACATAGGCGCGGTGCAACTGCGTCGATGGCGTACGGGCATAGAACCGATCAGCGAGAAGATACTCCCGGCGCGCGGCGAGGGGGTCGGTCCGCTGCAACGCGCGCCCCTTGGCATAATGTGCAAACGCGCGGCGGTTGTCGGCCCAGCCCCGCCGCTGCGCGATGGCGACGGCGGTATCGGAGGCTGCGCGGCGCGCAGCGCTGCTGGAGCCGGGGCCGAGCGCCGCTTGGATGGCTGTGCGCCAGGATTGTGGTGTCGGATCTGATCGGGGGCGTAACCCTGTCTGACCGGCTGGATTTAAGCGCGCAAAGATCGCAGGCAGCTCCCGGGCCACGTCGCGCCGAGACATGCCGGAGCGCAACTCGGGTGCGTAGGTGGCGCGCAGCATCAGCATATCGAAGTTCGTCAACACCGTGTGCACGTTGTCGTCATTGAAGACCGAGTTGGGCAGGCGGTAGAGGTCGTTCAGCGGGCCCAGGGCCTGGGCCAGCTCCTCATGCAGGCAATCGCGGGTTTCCTGAGGGCTGGCGTCGCGCGGCAGGAAGATCGCGATGCGTGTGCGCACCTGCAATTCGGCCCAGTTGGTGCGGGGGCTGCGCCGCGCGCTGCGGTACTCTTTCAGCGAGCCAACGTTCGGCACGACAAAGCACGCCGCCTGTGGCAGGACGCGCCGAATGTCCGCGCGGGACACCGCTTCGAGTGTGATGCTGGCATCGGCGCGCGAAGTGGTGGTGATCGGGATGCCGGCTTCGGTCTGCAAACGGTCGAGAAGAGCACCCAGGTCAGCAGCCAGGGTGGGCGGGGGTGCGCCCGTCACGCGCAAGCTGATCGGCTCCTCGAACCGTGTAAAGACGGGCAGGTCTCGCCCGCTTTCCAGTTGGAAGGACAGATCCAGGAAGTCCTGCACAAGCGCCGCATTGGCGAGCGGTGGGCGAGCGATCTGGGCGCGCCCGAAGGTCTTCATCGGGGGCAAGGTGCTGTCAGCAATCACGGCGCGGGAGGGTGTGTTGCCCTGCGTGATCGGCACGCAGGCGTTCAGCAACAGGAGCATGGGCAGGAGGAGACGGCGTCTCATCGGCGGTTGTACTTGATGAAAGGTGTCTTCACGCCAATCCGGTCGTAGAGCTGCCGCGCCGTGGCGTTGAAATCCTGCGTCAGCCAGTAGACGCCGGGCGCGCCTTCTGTGTCCGCCATCGCATAGACCGCTTCGATGAGCGCGCGGCCAATGCCGGCACCGCGTACATCAGGCGCTGCATATAGGTCTTGCAGGTAACAGACGTTCTCCTCGGACCAGCCGTGACGATGAAAGAGGTAGTGGGTCAGCCCCACCAGCCGACCGTCAAGCTCCGCGACAAGGCCGTTGTAGTCCTGCGGATCGTCGCCCATCAGCCGGTCGAAATAGAGGTCAAAGATCTCTTGAGGGCGCGTCGTCTCGTAGAAGGCAAGATACGCCGTCCAAAGCTCCGCCCACTCCGCCTTGTCCTCCATGCGGAGGGGGCGCACGGATAGAGTGCCAGGGTGTGTCACTGTTTTGCCTGCCTAAGCTCGTGCCCGCAATCTAGGTGCCGCGGATCGTTACATCTCCACTGTGCAGCGAAGGCAGGGAGCTGTCAAACCCGCTGTCCTAGCGCCCGCTGCGCGCGAGAAAGGCCAGCCGTTCGAAGAGATGCACGTCCTGCTCGTTCTTGAGCAGCGCGCCGTGCAGCTTTGGCAGCGCGTTGGCGCCGGAGCTCTTCAGATCCTCGGCGGTCAGGTCTTCGGCCAGCAGCAGCTTCAGCCAGTCGAGCACCTCGGAGGTCGAGGGCTTTTTCTTCAGCCCGGCCTGATCCCGGATCTCGTAGAACTGTGTCAGTGCCGTGGTGAGCAGCGCGTCCTTGATGCCGGGGAAATGCACCTCGACGATCTGGCGCAAGGTCTCCATCTCGGGAAAGCGGATGTAGTGGAAGAAGCAGCGGCGCAGGAAGGCGTCAGGCAGCTCCTTTTCATTGTTGGAGGTGATGATCACGATAGGCCGATGCCGCGCCCTGATGGTCTCACCGGTCTCGTAGACGAAGAACTCCATCTTATCGAGTTCCTGCAGCAGATCGTTCGGAAATTCGATATCGGCCTTGTCGATTTCATCGATCAGCAGCACCACCTTCTGATCAGCCTCGAACGCCTCCCAGAGCTTGCCCTTGCGGATATAGTTGGCGACGTCATGCACCCGTTCGTCACCAAGCTGGCTGTCGCGCAGCCGGCTGACGGCATCATATTCGTAAAGTCCCTGTTGCGCGCGGGTGGTGGATTTGATGTTCCATTCGATCATCGGCAGATCGAGGGCGCTACTGACCTGGCGCGCCAGTTCCGTCTTGCCGGTGCCGGGTTCGCCTTTGACGAGAAGAGGCCGTTCCAAAGTCACGGCCGCGTTAACCGCGATCGTCAGATCGTCCGTGGCGATATAGTCTGCGGTGCCTTGGAATTTCATGTTCTGTCAACCCCTTGTGACGCCCTGAGTTGTGATGCTTTTAGCCGTATTTCTTCAGGATTGTGTAGTGACAATTGATAGGACGTGCGGTAGATCGTGGCGCACGGGGGCACTTGGCCTAGGGACAAGTAGCGAATGACAGACGTTAGCCATGTTGAGGGGAAGCCAATGAAACAGGAACTGTTTCTGCCGGATGATTACCGCCCGGCTGAAGACGAGCCGTTCATGAACGAACGCCAGGTGGAGTATTTTCGCCGAAAACTGTTGAACTGGCGCGCTGAGCTTCTCGCCGGCAGCCGCGACACCATCGAAGGGCTGCAGGATGGCACTCGGAACATACCCGATGTCGCCGACCGCGCGTCTGAGGAAACCGACCGCGCGCTGGAGCTGCGCACCCGGGACCGTCAGCGCAAGCTGGTGAGCAAGATCGACGGGGCGCTGCGACGTATCGAAGAGGGTGAGTTCGGCTACTGCTCGGTCACCGGGGAGCCGATTTCGCTGAAGCGGCTGGATGCACGTCCGATTGCGACCATGAGCCTCGAAGCGCAGGAGCGCCACGAGCGCCGCGAGAAAGTGCACCGCGACGATTGACCCCATTCAAGTCCACCGGAGCGATCTTAGAAACGTCGGAGCGGGTGCTTCGGCGTTTTTGTTTTGAGGATCAGCGATGATCAGGAATGCGATTGTTGTGGGGGGCGGGGTCGGAGGGCTCGCCTGCGCGACGGCCTTGGCGCGGAGGGGTGTGACGGTCACGCTCTATGAGCGCGCGCCTGAGATCCGTGAAGTGGGCGCCGGGCTGCAGGTGAGCCCCAACGGGCTCGCGGTGCTGCGGGCCTTGGGGCTGGAAGAGGCGCTGTTGCACCGCGGTGCGGTCACCGCGCGGGCGGTGGTGCTTTTTGATTACAAGGCAGGCGCTCAGGTGGCGCGGCTGGATCTGACGCGGTTGAGAGATCAACGGTATCTCTTTGTGCATCGCCATGATCTGGTCAGCGTCCTGGCTCAGGCTGCGCGTGAGGCGGGTGTCGTCCTAGAGCTCGGACAAGAGGTTGCCTCGATCCGTCCGGGCGACGTGCCGGAGCTGACGCTGGCCAGTGGCGAAGAGATGCGCGCCGAATTGATCGTCTGTGCCGATGGCATTCATTCGGTTGGACGTCCGGTGATTGCGGCGGGATCGGAGGCGCGGTTCACCGGGCAAGTGGCCTGGCGGGCAACGGTTCCTGCGCAGCAAGCCGTGCCAGAGGCGCAGGTTGCCATGGGGCCGGGGCGTCATGTGGTGAGCTATCCGCTGCGGGACGGGCGCCTGATGAATCTGGTCGCGGTGCAGGAACGTGACGCCTGGGCGGAGGAAGGCTGGACCCACGAGGACGATCCCGCGGCGCTGCAGGCGGCCTTTGCCGATTTCGGAGGGCCGGTGGCCGGGCTTTTGCAACAGGTGGAGCAGGTCAGCCTTTGGGGGCTGTTCCGGCACCCGGTTGCAGACTGTTGGATGCGGGGCAATGTGGCGCTGTTGGGGGATGCGGCGCACCCGACGCTGCCGTTTCTGGCGCAGGGTGCAAACCTCGCACTGGAAGATGCCTGGGTTCTGGCGGAGTGCGTTGCGGCAGAAACGATGGAGACGCGGTATCAGGAGGTGCGGCAGAGGCGCGCCACGAAGGTGATCGACGCGGCGAGTGGCAACGCGTGGAAGTATCACCTGCGAGAGGGACCTGTGCGCCAGCTCGCGCATCTGGGGCTGTCCCTCGGGAGCAGGCTCGCACCGGGCCTGATGATGCGCCAGTTCGACTGGATCTATGGGCATGATGTGAAGGCGCAGTGATCTCTTGGTCCAACGGAGCGCGCCTGCGGCGCGCAGGTCATCATCTGGTTTTGGGCACGCCCAAAACGGCTCAGCTCGGTCTGGCGCGCCGGAGCATGCCGAAGAGATCGCGCGGATCGTCCGGGTCGGCCAACATGTCCAACGCATCGTAGAGCCCGGTCTCCTGCAATTGATCGCGGACGTACCGCAGGGCCGAAAAGTCTTCTATGGCGAAGCCCACGGAATCGAAGAGCGTGATCTGCTCCTCGGAGCGTCGACCCGCGGCCTGACCATTCAGCACCTGCCAGATTTCGGTCACGGGGTGATCCTCGGCAAGTTGCTGGATTTCGCCTTCGATGCGGGTCTGTTCGGGATATTCGACGAAGATCTCCGCGCGATGCAGGATGGCCGGCGCCAGTTCCGTCTTGCCGGGACAATCGCCGCCGATGGCGTTGATGTGCACGCCCGAGCCGATCATGTTGTCGGTCAGAATGGTGGCATATTGCTTGTCGGCGGTGCAGGTGGTGATGATCTGCGCGCCCAGGATCGCCTCTTCGGCCGTGCTGCAGGAGGTGACGGTGACGCCCGCGTCCGCCAGATTGGCTGCGCATTTGCGGGTTGCGGCGGTGTCGATGTCGTAAAGCCGGACCTCTTTCAGCCCGCATATGGCCTTCATCGCAAGGGTCTGGAACTCCGATTGCGCGCCATTGCCGATCATCGCCATAACGGTGCTGTCCTTGGGCGCCAGCGTGCGGGCCACGAGCGCCGATGTGGCCGCCGTCCGCATGGCCGTGAGCAGTGTCATTTCGCTCAGCAAGACGGGATAGCCGGAGGCCACATCGGCCAGCAGGCCGAAGGCGGTGACGGTCTGCAGACCTTCAGCGGTGTTCTTGGGATGACCGTTCACATATTTGAAGCCGTAGACATCGCCGTCCGAGGTGGGCATCAGCTCGATCACACCTTCGGCGGAATGGCTGGCGACGCGCGGGGTCTTATCGAAGAGCTGCCAGCGCTTGAAGTCCGCCTCGATATAGGCTGCCAGCCCACGCAGCATCTCTTCGACGCCGATGCGGTGTATGAGCTGCATCATGTGATCGACGGAGACGAAGGGCACCAGCGCCTTGTCGGACGGGGGCAGATGGGTCATGGCTTATCCTCTGGGCTAATGCCTCAATATGCGCGGGTGGGGCGGTCGAAGACGCGGCGGCCAAAGGCGGACGCGGCCAGATCGACCATCACCTGCGCCGTGCGGCCACGCTCATCAAGGAAGGGGTTGAGCTCGACCAGATCGAGCGAGGTCATCAGCCCGCTGTCGTGCAGCATCTCCATGACGAGATGTGCCTCCCGGATGGTGGCGCCGCCGGGGACGGTGGTGCCGACCGCGGGCGCGATAGCGGGGTCGAGGAAGTCCACGTCCAGGGAGACGTGCAGCATGCCTTTGGCGGCGGCCACACGGGCGAGGAAGGCCGCCAGCGGTTTCGCAATCCCGGTCTCGTCGATCTCGCGCATGTCCACCCGGTGGACGGCGGTTTCCTGCAGCGCCGCCCGCTCTGCGGTATCCACGGAACGAAGCCCGATTATGGCGATGTTCTCCTGCGGAAGCGGGGCGGCGATGGCGGGGAAACCGTCGAAATCAGGGCGCCCGGTCACATACCCCAGGGGCGTGCCGTGCAGATGGCCGCTGTCGGTGGTTGCCGGCGTATGAAAGTCACTGTGGGCGTCGAGCCAGAGCACGAAGAGCGGGCGCTCCTCACGCTCGGCATGCCGCATTGCACCCAGCACGGTGCCGAGCGCGAGCGCGTGATCGCCGCCCATGAAGATTGGCGTTCCGTCCGGCAATCCCGCCTCCGCCGCATCGGCGAGGGCCGTTGTCCAGGCGATGGTTTCCTGCAGCGCATGAAGATGCGGGTGAGGCTGTGCCGTAACCGGCGCAGGCACCACATTCCCGCGATCCTCGACAGCGTGCCCCAAGCCCGCCAGCGCGTCCTCCAGGCCAGCGGTGCGATAGGCATCAGGGCCCATGAGGCACCCGCGGCGGCGCTTTCCACTGTCGACGGGCGCACCGTAAAGCAGGCAGGTCCTGGGATTCATAAAATGCTCCATCTGGCTTGGTCTGATGCAAGGTACTGATCGGTTCGTGCGATGGACAACCCGCCATTTCGATCATAACGTTCGCCAAACCATCGAATTGGAAAGCCAAGATGGACGATATGGACAAGCGCCTGATCGGTGCGCTGCGCCACAATGCGCGCGCGTCGCTGTCCGATCTGGCTGCCTCTCTCGGTTTGACACGTGCAACGGTACGGGCACGCCTGGCGAAACTGCAGGAGCGGGGCGATATTCTCGGGTTTACCGTCGTCATGAAGGAGGACCGGCTGAGCGATCCGGTGCGGGGCTTGATGATGATCGCCATCGAGGGCCGGGGGACGGATCGCATCCTGCGCCATCTTGCGGGTATGCCCGAGGTCCGCCGGGTCTATTCGACCAATGGGCGGTGGGATGTAATCGTTGAGATCGGAACCGACACGCTGGAGCGGTTCGACCAGATCCTGTTTCAGGTCCGGCGCCTCGAAGGCGTGACCGCGAGCGAAACGAGCTTATTGCTCAGTACCCGCAAGGACAGTTAGGCCCGGCGCAGGGCCATAAGCCACAGGCCCGCCAGCCCGAATGACAGGAGGGCGTTCCACCCCGCCATGCTGATGCCGAGCAGTTCCCAGGCGATCTGGTCGCATTGCACGAGGGGGGCGGCCAGGATCTGGTCCAACAGTTCATCCGCGTTCATCCCTCCGATGGGGCCGGCGGAACAGCTGGTGGGCCCCTCCCACCAGCCTTGCTCGACCCCGACGTGGTAGACACCGACGCCTGCGGTGGCCAGCGCTGCCAGCGCCCCGATCACGGCAAGCCCACGGTGACGGATCTGCAGCGCGATCAGACCCACACCGATCGCGACCACATGCGGATAGCGCTGCCAGATGCACAGCTTGCAAGGTGCCAGACCGCCCAGATGCTGAAAGGCGTAAGCGCCAAGCAGCAGCGCGGCGGAGCCAAGGGTGGCGGCGAGAATGACGCCGGTCCGGGTCACAGGAACTTCAGCACGGCAAAGCCCCCGATCAGCAGGGCAATGAAGAGGGTGAACATCAGGCCTAGTCGCTGTTCGATGAAATCACGGATCGGGGCGCCGTACTTCCACAACAGGAAGGCGACCAGGAAGAACCTCAGGCCTCGTGCGAGGATGGACGTGGCGATGAAGGTGCCGAGCGGCATCGACGTCCACCCCGACATGATCGTGATGACCTTGTACGGAAAAGGCGTGACCCCTGCTGTCAGCACCGCCCAGAAGCCGAAGTCGTTGAAGCGGCTGTTGAAGGCCTCCATCGCGTCGGCCTTGCCCAGTGTCTCCAGCACGGGCTGTCCGATGGTCTCGAAGGCGAAGGCGCCGATGACATAGCCAAGCACACCCCCGAGAACGGAGGCGATGAGGCAGACACTGGCAATGAGCCAGGCGCGGGACGGGCGCGCGATGATCATCGGGATCATCAGTACATCGGGGGGGATGGGAAAGACGGAGCTTTCGATAAAGCTCACAAAGGCCAGCACCCAAAGCGCATGCGGGTGGTCGACCTTGCTCAGGGTCCAATCGTAGAGGCTGCGCAACATGGCTTGCGATCTTCCGTTGTTTTGCTGTGCAAGACCATGGGATCGCCGCGGGGTCAAGCGGCCCGGCGAGGGGGGCGGTAAAATCCTCTTGCCCGGAGCACAGCCACGCGGTAAGTCGCAAGCGTTGCCCAAGTGGCGGAATGGTAGACGCAGCGGATTCAAAATCCGCCGGTAGTGATACCGTGCCGGTTCGAGTCCGGCCTTGGGTACCAACACAGCACATCTTTCCCGTGTCTCGTCAGTGGGGGCGGTGGTCACAATGCCACGGCGCGGAGCGCGTGCACCGACTGTCGGAGTGGCTTGATGTCCAGGCAGCGTGGCAATCCCGGCCTCGGGTCAGCGTGATACCGCCGATGTTGGCCGCCATGTCGGGCGGTGCCTGCAGCAGGTGGAGCCGAGGGCTGCCGTGTGATCTTGCATGTGCGCAACGCTTTCAAATCATTCGAGTTTACATAAATCTGTATCCCATTGGGTGAGACAGGACGGTTGAGCTTTGGCGATTCCGGTCAATGCGCTGGGTGGCAAATGCGGTGCAACTGCCTCATCTTGCGTCCTTTTCCGACAAATTCCCCTTTGTGGTCGAGGCGGGCGTCCCTACAAAATGTGCAATGCTTTTTTATGAGTGGGCCCTTTTGGGGTGCGTTCAGACAAAAAAATGCTGGTGCTCACGGCCTCGATGCGGAGGCCCTTCGTGCCGGAGGTGAGAGAGGCTCTGGGGTCAGGCTGCGATGGCACGCCCGGCGTCGGTGGTGGATGCAAGGGACGGAGACCGTGAAGAGCGCACCCGGACTACACATGGCGCAGCCCCGAGATCAGTTCAGCGTTGTTGGGACGGCCCTCACGTGGACAACCGTTGAAGCCGGTCATGGACGCGAGACCGCCACGCAGCCCATCTGCTTCACACCCGGCACACTGATCGCCACGCCTGCGGGCGCCCGTGCTGTCGAGACGCTGCGCCCCGGTGACGCGGTGATCACCCGCGACAACGGCATTCGGCGGATTTGCTGGAAGGGAACCCGCGGGTTGACCGGGGTCGAGTTGTTTGCGGCACCACACCTCAGGCCCGTCCTCATTCGCGCAGGGGCCTTGGGTGGCGGCCTGCCGATCACGGATATGCGGCTCAGCCCAGGTCACAGGGCCCTGGTTTCAAACGACAAAACCCTGCATCACTTCGATGAGCGCGAAGTCTTGGTGGCGGCGCGGGATCTGCTCGGACGGCCCGGTGTCGAGATCGCGCCGGTGCCGTGGACGACATATATTCACATCATGTTCGAGCAGCACGAGATCGTCCTGTCGAACGGCACATGGACGGAAAGCTTTGAGCCCGGGGACGAGAGCCTCGGTGGTGTCGGCGCTCTGCAGCGATGTGAGCTGGAGCACCTGTTTCCGGACCTGAAGACATCCCGGGGCAGAGCCGCTTACCAGACCGCGCGTCGGGCCTTGACCCGGAGCGAAGCTGAGCTTCTTCTAGACCCCTAAAGCGCGGAGCGCGCGCGCCAGGCCGCCCATTCCTCCGGCGTATCGAGATCGCACCGGGCACGTCCGCCCGGCAGCGGGACGCACACGATACGGTCACCCGCCAAGGCGACCACGTCCCGGCCACCGCCGTCGCCGCTGAGTGTCGCAAAGGCCGGAAAGAGCGCTGCGGAAAAGACGATGGGATGCCCTGGTTGACCGTCTTCCGTGGTTCCGCGCCAGATCACGCTTTCCGATTTGAGGTCAACGGCTTGAAGTACTTTTCTCAAGTCACCTTCCGTCAGCTCAGGCAGATCCGCCAGCAGGAGCATCGCGGCAGGTGCATCGGGCGGCACCGCCGCAAAGGCGGTGCGCAGGCTGGCGTTCATCCCCTCCTGCGCGTCTGGTACAGGTACGCGGTTGACGGCAAGCGCGTCGAGGCACTGGTAGCGTGGATGGGGCGCGGGCGGCAGGGCCACAAGGATGGGGCCCGAGGTGACGGCGCAGGCAAGCTCCGCCTGGCGCCGCAGCAACGGCACCCCGTCGATCTCTTCGAGCAGTTTGTCCGCACCGCGCATGCGGCGCGACTGGCCGGCGGCGAGGACGATGACGGGAAGATGGCGCGGGGTGTCGGGGCTCATCCCCCCTGATAGCGCAAAAGCGGCGCGCCGGAAAGCGACCCTCAGCCGCGCATCCGGGTGCCGTCGGCATCGAAGAGCGGGGTGGTGAGCACGCGGGCCGGGCGCATCTGGCCGAGGATTTCGATCTCTACGTCCGGGGCGGCATCCACGCGGTCCGCAGGCAGAAAGCCCATGGCCACCGACGTCTGGGTGTGGTGAGAATAACCGCCGGAGGTGCAGAACCCGACGACTTCGCCATCAAGCCAGATGGGCTCGTAGCCTTGCACATCCGCGTCTTCTGCCTCCACTTCGAAGGCCACCAGCTTGCGGGTGGGGCCCGCGTCCCGCTCCGCCTCGGCGGCAGCACGCCCGATGAAATTATCGTTTTTCTTGAAGGAGATAAATCGGTCGAGCCCGGTTTCGGCGGCGGTGTAGTCGGGCGAGAATTCCGCCATCCAGCTGCCAAAGAATTTATCGAGCCGCAGCGACATCATGGCGCGCATACCGAAGGGCGTCATGCCGTGCGGCTGCCCGGCGGACCAGAGCGCGGACCAGAGCGCGCGCTGGCTCATCGGGTCGCAATAGATCTCGAAGCCCAGATCACCGGTGTAGCTCACGCGCTGCACCAGACAGTCAGCCATTCCGATGGTCAGGCGGCGCAGATCGAGGAAGGCCATGTCGGAGATGTCGGCACGGGTGCAGGCGGCGAGAACCGCGCGAGATTTTGGCCCTGCGATCTGAAAGCCGGTGCGTTTATCGCTGATGTTTTCGAGGGTTACACCGTTTTCTGCATGTTGCAGGAACCAGCGCCAGTGGAAGGCCTGCGCGCCGTAGGAGGCAGTGAGCTGGAACTCCTCGTCGCCGAGGCAGGAGATGGTGAAATCGCCGATCAGGCGGCCTTTGGGGGAGAGCATCGGCGTGAGACTGAGCCGTCCGGGCGCGGGAACGCGGCCAGCCATGAGACGGTTGAGCCAGGCGCGGGCGCGGGGGCCGGTGACGCGATACTTTCCGAAGTTCTGAACCTCATTGATTCCAACAGCTTGGCGGACGGCTGTGACCTCACGTGCCGTGGCCGCGAAGGCATCGGACCGGCGGAAAGAGGGGGTTTCGTAAGTCGGCTCGTCGCCTTGGGCGAAGTAGTTCGCGACCTCGAGCCCGTACTGCTGGCCCCAGACCGCGCCCATGTCCGAGAAGATGTCGTACATGGGGGTGGTGCGGAAGGGGCGGGCCGCGGGCAGCTCCTCGTTCGGGTAGGCGACGGAGAATCTTTTCTGATAGTTTTCAATGACTTTTGGCAGGGTGTAGCCGGGTGTGATCCAATCACCGAAGCGCGCGACGTCCATCGCCATGGTGTCGCGCTCGGTCTCGCCTTGGGTCATCCATTGCGCCAGCATCAGGCCGACGCCGCCGCCTTGTGAGAAGCCCGCCATGACCCCGCAGGCGGACCAGTAGTTGCGCATGCCGGGCACGGGGCCGACGAGCGGGTTGCCGTCGGGGGCGAAGGTGAAGGGGCCGTGGATCACGTTCTTGACGCCCGCGCGCTCCAGATCGGGGAATCGTTTATAAGCAAAATCAATGCTTTGCTCGATCTTGTCGAAATCATTGGGCAGCAGGTCCTGGCCGAACTCCCATGACGTGCCATCGACGGCCCAGGGGCGGCAGGGCTGCTCGTAGAAGCCGATGCAGAGGCCCTTGCCCTCCTGCCGCAGGTAGCTTTCGCCGGCCGGGTCCATCACATGGGGATGCTCCTTGCCGTCGGCCATCATCTCGGCGATCAGGGGCACCTCTTCGGTGACCAGATACTGGTGCTCCATCGGGTGCAGGGGGACGTAGATCCCGGCCATGGCACCGACCTCGCGCGCCCATAATCCTCCAGCGTTTACAATGTGTTCCGCGTGGATCGTGCCTTTGTCTGTGACCACGTCCCAGGTGCCGTCGGGGCGCTGGTTGGTTTCGCGCACCATGCAGTGCGTCTCGATCGTGGCGCCGCCCATGCGGGCGGCCTTGGCATAGGCGTGGGTGGTGCCGGAGGGGTCGAGGTGGCCGTCGAGCGGGTCGTAGAGCGCGCCGAGGATGCCGTCGGTGTTGGTGACAGGGGCGATGTGCTTGATCTCCTCTGGCCCGACGATCTCGGTCTCGAGCCCCATGAAGCGGTGCTTGGCGCGCTCAGCCAGCAGCATGTCGAAGCGGTCCTGGTTGTCGGCGAGGGTCACGCCGCCCACGTGATGCAGCCCGCAGGACATGCCGGTGATCTCTTCCAACTCCTTGTAAAGATTGATCGTATAGCCCTGAAGCGCGGCCATGTTGGTGTCGCCGTTGAGGGTATGAAACCCGCCTGCCGCGTGCCATGTGGAGCCGGAGGTCAGCTCAGACCGCTCCAGCAGCATCACGTCAGACCAGCCGAGTTTGGTCAGGTGATAGAGCACCGAAGCGCCGACAACGCCGCCTCCGATGATGGCGACACGGGTGGTGGTTTGCATGGGGGTGCCTCCGCTGGGGTGATGCGGCCACTCTCGGACTCCAGCGGGCGGAGGGGCTGTTTCAGAAACGACAGATTTTGCCGGTTTCGGAGGGTGCCGCGCAGAGGTTAACGCGGCGGGCGCGCAACGGGTCTTGGGGCAAAATCGGCCAGACCGCGCGACTCACCCGTTAACGCAGGCTCACATGGCAAAACCCGTGTCGGTATCACGTCGGTATCACGTCGGTATTTTGTCGGTGCGCGCGTCGGTGCGGGCGGGGTTAACAGGGCGCGCGCCCCGAAATCCTGCCAAAGCGTGACCCCGGAGCGCGCAAGGCTCAGGCGGCGCGATCCACCGCGTGTTCCATCCGGAAGCCCACGGCGAGGCGGTTCCAGACGTTGATGGTGCTGATTGCCACGCTGTAGTTGGTGACCTCGGCCTCCGAGAACTGCGCGCACATCGCCTCGTAGGCCGCATCGGGTGCGCCGGTCTGGGCGATGTTGGTCAGCGCATCGGTCCAGGCGAGCAGGGCGCGTTCGCGGGGGGTGTAGACGGCGGCCTCCTCCCAGACACCCACGAGCGCGATCCACTGGTCGGAGAGCCCGTCCTTGCGCGCCTCCTTGGTGTGCATGTCGACGCAATAGGCACATCCGTTGATCAGCGAGGCGCGCAGCTTGAGCAGGTGAATGAGGCGCGGCTCGAGCCCGGCGTCACGGGCGATGTATTGCTCCAGCCCGTAGACGGCTTTCACGGCATCGGGGGCGGCGGTCATGTAATCGAGGCGTTGGGTCATCGCTGGGTCCTTTCAGGGCTTGGGATGTCGGATGTGGCTGTCGAAGAAGGCGCAGCCACGGGCGGTGATGGTGCCATCGGTGTCGGCCTGGGCGAGCTCCGCCAGCAGATCGGCCAGGCTGGTGCCGCGCAACTCGGCCCGGTAGGCGCGTTCGGCCCGCAGCATCGCCGCGTTGATCTGACAGGGGGCCTTGAAATGTTTTGCGGGCAGGGGGTCGGGGCCGTTCTGGCGGATCTCCTTGCAGCGAAAGGCGGGCTCCGGCCCTTCCACGGCGAGCACGACGTCGAGCAGGGTGATCCGGTCGGGCGCGCGCGCCAGCCGGTAGCCGCCGCGGGGACCGGGCTCGGTGTGCAGAAGGCCCGCCTTGGAGAGCGCCTGCAGGTGTTTCAGCAGGTAGCTGGTGGAGACGCCGTGGAAGTCGGCCATGGCTTTGGCCGAGAGCCGCGCGCCGATGGGCAGGGCCGCAAGCAGGGTGGCGCAATGCAGCGCCTGTTCAATGCCGTCGCTGAGTTTCATGCAGGGGGCCTCGTCGAATCATGGATAAATGATATCCATGATAAGATGCCCGTCAAGGCGCGGTCTGGGGCCCTGCGGGTTCGGCAGCCGTCACCGCGCGTTGCAGGGCGTTTTGCAGGGCCGGGGCGGTGTCATGGACCCATTGCGGTTCGGCGTGCCGCACGATCAGCCAGAATGCCGCGCCCTCCTGCCAGAATGTGGCGTCGATCAGCCCGGGTTCTGATTTGTCCCGCTTGAAGTGCCAGTGCACCGAGTTGGGGTATTTGACCCGCGAATACCCCCCGATGTGGGAGATATAAAGGCCGGTGGCCGCGGCGGCCTGTTCCACCAGCGGCATGATCCTCTCCCGGTTCGGCGGGTCGCTGATCTGGATGTCGAGGTGATAGGATTTCTTTGGGTTCGTCATGGTTCGGGACCCCCTGTTCTGTGACAGGGGCGAGCCGATAGAGACTTTATTGCGCCGTCAAGAGGGGGCTGCCCGAGGCGGGGTCAGGCCGGTGGCACGTCAAAGCGTTTGCAGATGCGGCCTTCGGGCGTTCTGTAGGTCTCGAACCCCATGGCATCGTAGTAGCCCAGCCCCTCGTCGTTGGTGGCGCCGATGCTGGCGTCGATATGCGCGAGCCCCGCCCGCTGGGCCGCCGCGCGGGAGACGCCGAAGAGCGCGCGCCCCACACCTTTGCGCGCGGCGTCAGGCCCGATATGGGTGCCGATGATGCCCCAGCCGGGGGTCACGCCCCATGGGTTGCCGGCGGTAGCGACCGAGAGCACCTGAAAGCCGAGCACGCGGCCCGCGTCGTCCTCGGCCACGGTGCAGGCGACATTGGCCCGGTTTTCGACGTAATGGCTGCGCACGAAGGCCTCGTCATCCGGGCGGGTGCGTTTGCCAAGGGCGGTGAGCGCGCGCAGAAGGGCGCTGATCCTGGGGACATCGGCCAGGGTGGCGTCTCTCAGCTTCATGGGTGCTCCTCTCTGATCTGCCCGATCTTTAGATGCTGGTGCGGGCGATGACAACGCGGCGGCGGGCCTTGTCCGCCTGCGACGGATCATGTCGCGGTTGCGCAACCTAGGCGCGGTGGGCTGCGGCAGGGTGGGCGGCAGTTGCAGGCTCAAAGGACCCATCCCATGCGCACCCATGCTCAGGCCGTCGTGATCGGAGGCGGCGTCATCGGCTGCTCGATCCTCTATCACCTGACCAAGCTGGGGTGGCGGGATGTGGTGCTGCTGGAGCGGGATGAGCTGACGAGCGGGTCCACCTGGCACGCGGCGGCGAACATTCACGGGCTGCACGACAGCACCAACATCAGCCGGATCCAGCACTACACGATGAATTTGTACAACGATCTGGAGGCGGAGACGGGGCAGAGCTGTGGCGTGTTCCAGCCGGGCTCGCTGTACCTCGCACAGACGGAGGCGCGGGAGCATCAGCTGCGGTTGCAGGCGGCGAAGGCCAAGCTCTATGGCATGAACTTTCACGAGGTGAGCCGGGGTGAGGCGGAGCGGTTGCACCCGCTCGTCGATTTCGACGGCATCCGCTGCATCATGTGGGAGCCCGATGGGGGGAATGTGGACCCCTCGGGGGTGACGAACGCCTACGCGGCGGGCGCGCGGCAGAACGGGGCGGAGATTGTGCGGTTCTGCCCGGTCACGGGGACCGAACCGCAGCCCGATGGCACGTGGATCGTGCGCACGGAGAAGGGCGATATCCGGACAGAGTGGGTCGTGAATGCCGCTGGGCTCTGGGGGCGCGAGGTGGCGGCACTGGCGGGGGTGACGCTGCCGTTGCAGCCGACCGAGCACCAGTATTTCGTGACCGAGACGATTGCCGAGATTGACGCTTTGGATCGACGCTTGCCCTCGGTCGCGGACCGGGATGGCGAGTATTACCTGCGGCAGGAGGGCAAGGGGCTGCTGGTCGGCGCCTATGAGAAGGACGTGCGGTTCTGGGCGGAAGACGGCACACCGCAGGGGTTCGGGCATGAGCTGTTTGCCGATGATCTGGAGCGCATCGAAGAGAACATGCTGCGGGCCATCGAACGCGTCCCGGCGGTGGGGGAAGCGGGGATCAAGCGGGTGATCAACGGGCCGATGATCTGGTCTCCGGACAGCAATGTGCTCTTTGGTCCGGTGCCGGAATTGAGCAACTATTTCTGCTGCAACGGGATCATCCCGGGCTTCTCGCAGTCGGGTGGCATGGGGCTCTTGGCGGCGGATTGGATCGTCACGGGAGAGACACGGTATGACATGTTCGCCTGGGACGTGGCGCGGTTTGGCGCTTGGGCCGATGCTGCGTTTACGAAGGCGCGTGTGGGCGACCAATATGCGAACCGGTTCAAGATCCATTTTCCGGGTGAGGAGCGCGCGGCGGGGCGGCCCGTACGGGTGCGTCCGGTCTATGAGGCGCAGCGCGCGGCGGGCGCGGTGTTCGGGCTGAACTATGGCTGGGAACATCCGCTGTGGTATGGAGCCGAGCCGGGTGGTGCGGAGACGGAAGGGTTCACGCGGCAGAACTGGTGGGGTCCGGTCGGCGCGGAGTGCCGCATGCTGCGGGCGCGCGCCGGGATCATCGATATCTCGAATTTCGCCAAGTACCGCTGTGCCGGGCCCGGGGCGGAGGGCTGGCTGAACGCCCTCTTTGCCAACCGGATGCCGCGGGCCGTGGGGCGGTCGTGCCTCACGCCGCTCATTGGCAAGCGTGGCGGGATTGCGGGGGATTTCACCGTGACGCGGACCGGCGCGGAGGAGTTCTGGGTGATCGGATCTGGCATGGCCGAGCGCTATCACCAGCGGTTCTTCAAGGAGGTGCCACTGCCTGAAGGAACGGTCTTCGAGAGCCGGACGGAGGCCATGTGCGGGTTCAACGTGGCGGGCCCTCGCTCGCGCGAGATGCTGCAGCGGCTGACCAATACGTCTCTGGCGACGGAGGATTTTCCCTTCATGGCGAGCCGCTGGATCGAGCTGGGCGGGGTGCGGGTGTTGGCGCTGCGGGTGAGCTTTACCGGCGATCTGGGCTGGGAGTTGCATTGCGACGCGGCGGATCAGGCCCGGCTCTGGGAGGTGCTGCTGGAAGCGGGCAAAGAGATAGGCGCGGGGCCGGTGGGCAGCCGGGCGCTGATGTCGCTGCGCATCGAGAAGGGCTATGGCTCGTGGAGCCGCGAGTATTCGCCGGAATACTGGCCGCAGGAGGTCGGGCTCGACCGGCTGTGCAAGATGGAGAAGGCGTTTCTCAACAGCGAGGCGGTGGCAGAGACGCTGGCGAAACCCGCGCGCGAGCGGTTGGTGCTTTTGGCTTTGGATGCTGCCGAGACCGATGCGTCGAACGCCGATGCGACGGGCGGCGAGCCGATCTTCCGGGACGGGCAGGGCATCGGGCGGGTGACCTCGGGAGCGTACGGCTATTCGGTGGGAATGAGCCTTGCGTTGGGCTTTGTGAAGAATGCGGAGCCGGGCGATGCGGTGGAGGTCATGGTGCTGGGGCGGCCGCACGGGGCGGTGATCCTGGAGGCGCCGCCGTTTGATCCGCAGGGGGCGCGGCTGCGGGCTTAGGCCCCAGAATTTGACACGAACCGTGCACGTCTGTCGCCCGGCGGCACCGCCGGGCAGCGCCCGACCCGCCCCCCAGGGCGGGCGCTTCTCGCCCACCCTCGGGTCGGGCGCTGCCCTCTTCACAACATGCCGGCTGCTGAGTTTCCATTTCAAAGCTGACCCTTGCCAATCACATAAGTATATGCTTATGTGATTCCATGGAACAGGACGATATCTTCAAGGCGCTGGCCGATCCCACGCGGCGGCGCATTTTCGACAAGCTGTCGGCGGGCGCGATGAACGCCAGTGCGCTGCGCGACGGGATCGCCATCAGCCAGCCGGCGATGTCGCAGCATCTGTCGGTGTTGCGCGGCGCGGGGCTGGTGCGCGAGGAGCGGCAGGGCCGCTATGTGAACTATGAGGTGAACCCTGACGGGCTGGCTGAAATCGCGCTCTGGCTTGGCAAGTACCGCGCCTATTGGCCCGCGCGGATCGACGCCCTGCGCGCCCTTCTGAAGGAGATGGATCAATGAGTGATGAGACCGAGCTTGTGCAGGATTATGACCTCGACGCGCCGCCCGAGACGGTCCGGCGCGCGGTGAGCATCCCGGAGTTGCGGGAGCAGTGGCTGCCGTCCGAAGACCTTGTGAGCCCGGAGCCGGCCGAAGCCGACGGGCGTGTGAGCTATGAGATGAGAGAGGCGGCACCGCTGCCGGACAGCCGGGTGAGCTTCGAGATCACGCCGAATGAGCAGGGCGGCACGCGGCTGCGGGTGATCCACCGCCGTGCAGAGGCGCCGCCGCGCGCTGTGGCGAACACCAACAGGCCGTGCCTGATGCTGGCCGCCTGACCCCCCGGTTTCGACCCACAATCCAACACGAAAAGGAGCTTCGCCATGCGCGATACAATGCAACTCGTCCCTATGGTAGTCGAACAGTCGAGCCGCGGAGAGCGGTCGTTTGACATTTATTCCCGCCTGCTGCGCGAGCGGATCATCTTCATGAACGGCGAGGTGAATGACGGTGTCTCGGCGCTGGTCTGTGCGCAGCTGCTGTTTCTGGAGGCGGACAATCCGAGCAAACCGATCCACATGTACATCAACTCGCCCGGTGGCGTCGTGAGCAGCGGGCTGGCGATGTATGACACGATGCAGTACATCCGCGCGCCGGTGCATACGCTGTGCATGGGCACGGCCTGGTCGATGGGGTCGTTCCTGCTGATGGCGGGGGCGGCGGGGCACCGCGCGGCGCTGCCCAATGCCAATGTGATGATCCACCAGCCCGCAGGCGGCTATCAGGGCAAGGCGACGGATATCCTGATCCATGCGGAGGAAACGCGGAAGACCAAGGAGCGGCTGATCCGGCTCTATGCCAAACATTGCAAGAAGGGCGCCAAGGCGTTCGAGGCAGGCATGGACCGGGACAACTTCATGACGCCGGAAGAGGCGCTGGAGTGGGGGCTGATCGACGAGATCCTCGAGGAACGCGAGGTGGCGGTCGCCTGAGGCCGTTCGGAAATATCTGCAATTTTAACTGACAAAAGGGTCTTATCACGGGCGAAAATCTTCGATTGGTCACGCGTGCCGCTGTCCGGTACCGGTGGAGGAGATGGGCGCCTGTCGCGCCCGTTTCGCGGTAACCAGTAACGGAGTGATCGATGAAGAACGACGACAACACAGAGTTTGCGGCCGAGACCGCCCCAGGTGCGGGGGCCATGGACTATGTCATCTCGCCCCCGAAAGCGCATGGCGCGGCCGGAGATGACGATGACGTGGTCATTCCCGACACGATCCTGTGGGATCTTGCAGGCGGGAATGTGACGGAGGCCACGCGTGAGGACCGGGGGATGGTCGGCACGATGGTGAGGACCGACCCCGACCCTGAGCCGGCGGTCGTCTATGACATGGCCCCGATCAAGACCGTGGTGATCCGTCCGGATGAGCACGACGTGCTGCGGAGCGATCCGGGCGCGGACAGCGAAGGCAACGGGCTTTGCGACATCATGGTGCGCGATGATGACGACGACAGCGGGCAGGTCGACGGCTTTGAGTGGGCATTCGCCGGGGGCACTGCCTTTCCCGAACCCGACCGTCCCATCGAGAACTTCGACCATGAGGAGCTCATCGACATCGTGGAACCGGACATGCCGTCGGAGCCGCGCCGTCCGGTTGAGGACTTCGATTACGAGGACCTCGTCGATATCGTTGAGCCTGATATGCCGTCGGAACCTCGCCGTCCGGTTGAGGACTTCGATTACGAGGAACTCATCGACATCGTGGAACCGGACATGCCGTCGGAGCCGCGCCGTCCGGTTGAGGACTTCGACCATGAGGAGCTCATCGATATTGTTGAGCCCGATATGCCCTCGGAGCCGCGCCGCCCGGTCGAGAACTTCGATCACGAGGAACTCATCGACATCGTTGAGCCTGATATGCCCTCGGAGCCGCGCCGCCCGGTTGAGGACTTCGATCACGAGGAGCTCGGGGATATCGTCGAGACGGGCGGGACCGACACGATCCCCGATTTCACCGATGACACCCTCATCGAAGTCGAGCCGATGCCGGAGATGTGGCTCGATCTGGGCTGAGGCAGCACCTGTGCAAAGGGCGGCGGGCGCGGAGTGACATCTGCGAAAAGCCGCCATTTGCCGCAGATCGCAGAGGCGCGGCTGGACATTCTCAGGTCGCCGCGCTGAACATTGATCAAGCAGGCGGGCAGACATCTGCCCGCCCGTGCGGGATCACCCGGGGCGGGCGCGGCGCCTTCCGGATCTGAGAAGGGGCATCGGCATGAAGGTCAGACACATCGGGAGTGCGATGGTCCTGTCGATTTTCGCCTCCGGCGCGGCGGCGGAGATGGTGGTGATCAATGGCCGGTACATCGTGGCCAAGGAGTCGATCCGGGCATATTTCTATCGCGAGCGCGATAACCGCGTGGTGTTCGATGTCCGCTGGAGCGACTGGTCGACGCAGTACCGGTGCGAGGACACCTACGACCGGGCGGAGGTGACCGCCGCATCGCTCAACCTCGTGCTGGAGCTGGGCCAGACCAGCGCGCTCGACTTCGAAGAGTTTCTCGAAGCCGAAGGCTTTACCAACTGCGCGAAGTTCTAGGGGGCGTCGGGCGGTCTCCCGGTACGCGGCGCCTGCTAGAGGCGGTCCGCGAGGGGGCGGATTTTCAGCTCGGTCAGCCGGTTGCCGTCGCGCGCCATGACCTCGAAGCGGAAGCCGTGGAAGGAGAAGACCTGTCCCTTGGTGGGGATCATCTGCGCTTCGTGGATCACCAGACCGGCGACGGTGTTGGCCTCCTCGTCGGGCAGGTTCCAGTCGGTCGCGCGGTTGAGATCGCGGATCGTCATCGCGCCGTCCACGGTGAAGTGGCCGTCGGGGCCGGGGGTCACGATCTGGTCGTCGCCGGGGTCGAATTCATCGGTGATCTCGCCCACGATCTCTTCGAGGATGTCCTCGAGCGTGATCAGACCCTGCAGCGAGCCATATTCATCCACCACCAGCGCGAAGTGCGTGTGGCGGCGCAGGAACTGGCGCATCTGCTCGTCCAGCGTGGAGGTTTCGGGCACGAAATAGGGCTCCATCGCCACATCGGTGATCTTGAAGTCTCGCAGCTTGCTGGCATCGCCGTCCGGGCCGCCGATGATCTTGTACATGGCGCGCAACAGGTCCTTGGCGTGGATCACGCCGATGATGTTCTCCTGATCGTCCAGATAGAGCGGCAGGCGCGTATGGCTGGAGGTGAGGCATTGCTCGAGGATGCTTTGCGGATCGTCCTCGGCGTTGATCATCTCGATGCCGGAGCGGTGCAGCATGATCTCCTCCACCACCCGGTCGCCGAGATCGAGCGCGCCGAGGATGCGGTCGCGGTCTTCCTTCTCCACCACGCCTTCGGAGTGGCCGAGGTGCAGCGCGCCCGCGATCTCCTCGCGCACGGCGAGGATGTTGCTGTCGGGGTCGATCTTGACGCCGAAGATGCGCAGCACCCCGCGCACCAGCAGGCGGACGGCGGCCACGATGGGCGAGAAGACCTTGACCACAATCGAGATCGGTCCCGACACCATGGAGGCGGCGCTTTCGGAGTTGGTGATCGCATAGGTCTTGGGCAGCACTTCGGCGAAGATCAGCACCAGCAGGGTCATCACCCCGGTCGCCATCGCCACGCCGCCTTCGCCAAAGGCGCGGGTGAACATCTGCGTGGCAAGGGCCGCGGCGAAGATGTTCACCAGATTGTTGCCGAGCAGCACCGAGCCGATCAGGCGTTCGTTGTCTTCGGTGATGCGCAACGCCCGCTGCGCCCCCTTGGAGCCCTTGTCGGCCTGGGCGCGCAGCTTGCCGCGGGAGGCCGCCGTCAGCGCGGTCTCGGAGCCCGAAAAGAAGCCGGAAAGAACCAGAAGAAAGATGATAACGCCCGCCGAGAACCAGAATGAGCCATCAAGCGTTGCCGTCGCCGTTTCCATTTGGAATGATATCCTATGATGAGATTGCAATGGTTATGGGCATGAGACGGGGCGCATTCAAGTCGGGAGAGAGACATGCTGCGTGATCTTGGGGTGATCAACGGGCCGGTGTTGCTCTTTGGTGGGCCGTATTCGAATGCGCAGGCCACGCGGGCGCTGTTGCACGAGGCCGCAGCGCGCGGGATCGACGGCGGGCAGCTGATCTGCACCGGCGATATCGTGGCCTATGGCGCAGCGCCGCAGATTTGCGTGGAGCTGATCCGGCAGAGCGGGGCGGCTGTGGTCGCGGGCAATTGCGAAAAGCAGATCGGCGCAGGGGCGCTGGAGTGCGGCTGTGGCTTCGAAGAGGGCAGCACCTGCGACATGCTGAGCCTTGGCTGGTACCCCTTTGCGCGGGCGCATGTGGATGAGGCGGCGCGCGCCTGGATGCGCGCCTGTCCGGACATCGTGAGCTTTCGCCATCAGGGCGCGCGCTATGCGGTGATCCACGGCGGGATCACGGATGTGGCGCGATTCATCTGGCCCAATGACGACGAGACGGTCTTCGACGCCGAATGGCGGGCGATCGAGGCGCAGATCGGCCCGGTGGATCATGTGATCGCCGGGCATTGCGGGTTGGCGTTCATTCGCGAGACGGAACGGGGGCAGTGGCTGAACCCCGGGGTGATCGGGCTGCCGCCGCATGACGGGCGGCAGCAGACGCGGTTCGGGCTGCTCGATGGCGGCGAGATGCGCATTCACCGGCTGCGCTATGACGCGGAGGCGGCGGCGGCGGAGATGCAGCGGGTGGGGCTGACGCAGGGCTATGACGCGGGGCTGCTCACGGGCTATTGGCCGTCGGACGAGATCTTGCCGGAGGATTTGCGCGCGCCGTCCTTGGCCAGCGGGTGATGGGTCAGCACCAGTTCCGAGAGCCGCGCCTCGAGCACATGGGTGTAGATTTCGGTGGTGGCCACATCGGCGTGGCCCAGCAGCGTCTGGATCGAGCGCAGATCGGCGCCATTGGCCAGCAGATGCGTGGCGAAGGCGTGGCGCAGGGTGTGCGGTGTGACCTTGGAGGGCGAGACGCCCGCAGCGACCGCAAACTCCTTGATCAGCAGGTAGAAGCGGTGGCGGGTGAGGTGCCCGGCGGCGCTGTGCGAGACAAAGAGATATTTTGAGGGCGGTTTGCGCTCGGCGCGGCGGGTGTCTTCCATGGCATCGCGCAGCTTGAGCCAGTCGGCCAGGGCTTCGCGGGCGGGCGGAGAGAGGGGGACCATGCGCTCCTTGCCGCCCTTGCCGCGGATGAGCAGCATGCGCGGGTCGCCGCGCGCGGCGCTGACCGGCAGGCTGACCAGTTCGGAGACGCGCATGCCGGTGGCATAGAGCAGCTCCATCATGCAGGTGTTGCGGGCGCGGTCGCGTTCGGACCGTCCGGAGGCGCGGGCGGCTTCGAGCAGCCGGTCGACCTCGTCTTCCGACAGCGTCTTGGGCAGGCGCTTGTCGCGGCCCGGGCCCGCGATCTGGATCGCCGGATTTTCGCTGCGCCAGCCTTCCTCGAAGGCGAAGCGGTAGAGCTGCTTGATCGCCGAGAGGCGCCGGGCGCGGGTGGCGCGGGAGAGGCCCTGGGCATCGCAGTGGATCAGATAGGCCTCCACATCCGCCTTCTGCACCGCCTCGAAGTCGCTGTCGCGGTGGGCGAGCCAGGCCTCGAAGTCCTGCAGATCGCGGCCGTAGGCCAGCAGCGTGTTGCGCGCCGCACCCAGCTCCGCCGCCTGCGCCTCGAGAAAGGCGGAGATCCAGTTCGCCCGCGCGCTCATCCGAAGCGGTCCAGCAGCAGGATCTGCAGGCTGGCGCGGCGCACCGTGTCCTCAAAGCCGAGCGCGCGCAGGGTGCCCAGGGCTTCGGTCAGGGCGCGGGGGTTGCCTGCGGCGCCGTCCTCCAGAAGCACCAGCGTCTCGAGGATCGTGGCACCGAGCGCGCCCGTCTGCGCCTGGGCCAGCAGATCGGTCCGCGCGGCCTCCGGTGCAAAGGCATCACGGATGGCGCGGGCGATGCTGTCTTCGGCGGGCAGGCCGGTGGGGTCGCCCAGGGCCACGGCCTTCAGCAAGGCGCGGTCCGAGGTGCGCGCGGCCGCGGCGTAATCGGGCGAAAGCAGCGCCAGGGTCTCGGCCAGGTCGGCCGTCGGGCCCTGCAGCGGGACACGGGCGAGGCCGGGGGCGAAGAGCCCGGCGAAGGTGGTTTCGAGCCCCGCCTCCTGCATCGCCGCCCAGGCAGCGGGCAGGGTCTTGGCGACGGCCTCGGCGGAGCCGGTGCCAAGCGCGGTGTCGAACTGCTGGATCGCGCGCACACGGTCCCAGACGCCACCGGAGGCGGCGGGCTGCCGGTCGGAGTAGAGCCCGAGCAGGCGGTTGTCGGGCAGCGCGCCGGTCTCGGCCAGCCGCTCGGCGGCCTCGATCTGCGCCTTCCAGCCCGCCAGATCGCGCAGATCGGCGACGGCAAAGGCGCGCGGCAGCGGGCGGGTGGGCAGCGGCTCGCCGATGGCTTCGTGCAAGCGGAACAGCAGCGGTGTGATGTCGCGCGGCGGGCGCAGCGGCCGGGCACCCTCAAAGGCTTCGGGGTGCAGAAACCGGTCGAGCAGGGCGCTCTGGTCGGCGCTCATGGCCTCCAGCGCGCGGGCGGTGTCGAAGAGCAGGGCGGCGGTGGCCCAGTCGCCCTGGCGCGCGGCGCAGAAGATGCGCGCGGCGATGCCGGGCGCCAGATGCGGCTGGGCCGTGAGGATGTTGCAGGCGAGCCATTCCTCCCCCGTCAGCAGCGCCAGATCCATGTAGGCGGCGAAATGCGCGCTGTCGCGGGTGACATCGGCCTGTTCGATGAGCGCCAGCGCGGGATCGAGCGCGCCGTAGCGCTGCAGCGTGGCGACGCGGGCGAGGGTGAAGAGGTCCTCGTCCTCGGCGTCGCGGCCCGGCGCTTCGGCTTCGGTCAGAAGGGCAGTGAAGAGCAGGGCCTGCGCAGCGGGCAGGCGGAAATCGGGCAGGGAGGTGAGCTGGCGGCTCAGCGCCTGCGGATCGCTCGCTTTCCACAGATCCTGCGGCAGGCCGGTCACGTTGCCCGGCACCAGCCCGATGATGCGCGGCGCCTCTTCGTTGAGCGGTTTGACGTCGATCGCCGGGGTCTCGCCGGAGGGTGTCACCGGCGGTTCGGCCTGCGGCATCGCCACGGAGGTCATGGCAGGCTGGCCCGGGTTTTGCTGCACCCAGTCGATCACCGAGAGCGGTGCCTCCTGCGCCCAGGCCGCGGTGCCGAGCGCCAGGGCCAGACAACAGGCCAGCGGTTTTGCAGGGGCAGGTTTCGCCCGCGGTGCGACCGCGAACCACCATGGGGCGCGCCCCGTCAGAGGACCACGCGCTCTAATCCGCATCCAGCGTCACGGGCACGCGTACCTCCTCCTGGGGCGCGGAAAAATCAGCGCCGAAAAACGGACCCACATAGGCGTATCCCACCAACCCGATGCCGCCCACGACAAGGAGAAAGACCAGAAGCTTGAAGATGCGCACCATCGTGTGACTGCCTTGATTGCCTGCCCGTTTTTCGAAAGTTATATATGGCCTTTTGAGCAATATCACGTCATTCAGAGAAATATGAGCGAATTTCGGCAATCCGTGACCGAAGGGGACCACACGGCAACTTTCATGTTGAAAAAGACGGTTGTGATGGTGGGCATGATGGGCGCGGGCAAGACGGCGGTGGGCCGGGCGCTGGCGCTGCAGCTCGGTGTTCCCTTTCTCGATTCGGATCAGGAGATCGAGGCGGCGGCGAATATGACCGTGCCGGAGATCTTTGCCCGCGATGGCGAGCCCTTTTTCCGCGCGCGCGAGACGGAGGTGATCTCGCGGCTGCTGGGTGGTGCGCCCTGCATTCTGTCGACCGGCGGCGGGGCGTTTCTCTCGGGGGTCAACCGCGCGAATATCTCGGCCCGTGGCGTGGCGGTCTGGCTGGATGCGGATCTGGAGCTGTTGTGGAGCCGGGTGCGGCACCGCGACACGCGCCCCCTGCTGCACACGGCGGATCCCAAGGCCACGCTGACCGAACTCTATGCCGCGCGGGTGCCGGACTATGCAAAGGCGGATCTGCGAGTGCCCTGCGCGCCGCCGGTGGCGGTCGAGCAGATGGCGCGGCGCGTGGCGGAGGTGCTGCTTACGCGGCCCGATGTGCTGGAGCCGCAGAATGCGTGAAACGGTGCGGGTGCCGCTGCCGAGGCGCAGCTATGACGTGCGGATCGGGCCGGGGCTGATCGCCGAGGCCGGGGCGGAGATTGCGCCGCTGCTCTCCCGTCCGAGGGTCAGCATTCTGACAGATGAGACGGTGGCGGGGCTGCACCTCGACGCGCTGAAGGCCGGTCTGGCCGCCGACGGCATCGCCGCGGAGGCGCTGGCCTTGCCTGCGGGCGAGGCGACGAAGGCCTGGGGACCACTGGAGACCAGCGTCGGCTGGCTGCTCGACCAAAAGGTCGAGCGTGGCGATGTGGTGGTGGCCTTTGGCGGCGGGGTGATTGGAGATCTGGCGGGCTTTGCCGCGGCGATCCTGCGACGCGGCGTGCGGTTCGTGCAGATCCCCACATCGCTGCTGGCGCAGGTCGACAGCTCGGTCGGCGGCAAGACGGGGATCAATGCCAGCCAGGGCAAGAACCTGATCGGCGCGTTTCATCAGCCGTCGCGGGTGCTGGCGGATACGGAGGTGCTGGGCACGCTCACGCCGCGGGATTTCCTCGCGGGCTATGGCGAGGTGGTGAAATACGGGCTTTTGGGCGATGCGGGGTTTTTCGAATGGCTGGAGGAGCAGGGTCCTGCTCTGGCCGCTGGCGATATGGCGGCGCGGGTCGAGGCGGTGCGGCGCTCGGTGCAGATGAAGGCGGACATCGTGACCCGCGATGAGACGGAGCAGGGCGATCGGGCGCTGCTGAACCTTGGCCATACCTTCGGGCATGCGCTGGAGGCGGCGACGGGCTATTCCGACCGGTTGTTGCATGGTGAGGGTGTGGCGATTGGCTGCGCGCTGGCCTTTGAGCTGTCGTCGCGCATGGGGCTCTGTTCCCAGGAGGATCCGAGCCGGGTGCGGGCGCATCTGAAGGCGATGGGGATGAAGACCGATCTGGCCGATATCCCGGGCGATCTGCCGGATGCGGAGGCGCTGGTGGAGCTGATGGCGCAGGACAAGAAGGTGGTGCAGGGGACCTTGCGGTTCATTCTTGCGCGCGGGATTGGCGAGGCGTTCATCACCTCGGATGTGCCGGGGGAGATGGTGCGCGGGGTGATCGCGGATGGGTTGGCGGTGGCCGTTTAGAGTGGGGGCGACAGAGGTGTTCTCTGTTTCACCTTTTGAGTGCGCGGCTTCGAGATGTCCCGCCCGGCGGCACCGCCGGGCATCGCCCGACCTCCCCCCGGAGGGCGATCTTGCTACGGTACAAGCAGAAATGACATTGCTCCTCTTGGCGACATGGCACGGAGAAGGCACGTTGCTGACGCCCTCCAGGCCGGGCGATGCCCTCAACGCTTTGGTGTAGATTTGGGTAAGACAGCGTGGAGGTCTAGTCCCAGCGCATCACCATGCCGTGCTTGTCCTCGCAATTGAACCCGAGCGCCTCGTAGAACCCGCGCGCGCCGCGTTTCTGGCCGGTGAGCAACATGATCTTGTAGACCTTCTGCGCGCGGGCATGGTCGATGGCCGATTGCATGACCCGCCGCCCGACGCCGCGCAGGCGCCAGTCGCCGGCGGTGGCGACGTTTTCGACCAGCGCGTAGGGCCGCCCGTCCCAGGTGACATTGGGCAGGATGTGCAGCGTAACCATGCCGATCACCCTGTCACCCGTGAGCGCGCCATGGATCGTGGTGCCCGGATGCGCGAGCACGGCCAGCACATCATGGGCGCTGGCCGTCTTGGGGCCGATGGTCAGCTCATTGTAGAGCGCGGTGAGCCCGTCCGCATCCTGCCCGGTCAGCAGCCGGACGGTCAGGGCGTCAGAAGGGGATTTCATCATCCAGATCGCGGGAGGGCGCGGAGCTGCCCGATCCTCCACCGCTGCCGCCGCCATAGCTGTCGCCGCCGCGGTCGTCATAGCCCATGGAACCACCGCCGCCGCCGCCACCACCGCCGCCATCGCGGCCATCGAGCATGGTGAGCTCGGACCGGTAGGGGCGCAGCACCACTTCGGTGGAGTAGCGGTCCTGTCCGGACTGGTCCTGCCATTTGCGGGTCTCCAGCTGGCCTTCGATATAGACCTTGGAGCCCTTGCGCAGGTACTGCTCGGCCACCCGCGCCAGCGGTTCGGAGAAGATCGCGACCGAGTGCCACTCGGTCCGTTCCTTGCGCTCGCCGGTGTTGCGGTCCTTCCAGGTCTCGGAGGTGGCGATGCGCAGGTTGCAGACCTTGCCGCCGTTCTGGAAGCTGCGGACTTCCGGGTCGCGCCCCAGATTGCCGATGAGAATTACTTTGTTCACTGAGCCGGCCATTGCGCCCCCTTTTTTCTGCGTGATCTGCCCGCGGATCGGAGTTTTGCGAATCCCGACCCGGATAATTTGACCAAACCTACACTGACAACACGGCGGTTTGCACGTGATTAAAACCCAAGGTTGAACTGACGCCGAGGCGGCGCAAAAGGCTGGAATGGCGGCGCAATTCGGGGTATTGCGCTCTGCATGGGTGAACGGGGCGGAACATGGAGACGGCATCTGGGCGGCGCGCTGCTTGTGGCGGCGTTCGTGGCCACCAGCGTGCCCGTGACGGCGCAAACCATGTCGAGCAAGAGCCGCACCAAGCTCTTTGCCGCACAGAAGAAGATCCTCGATACCCGGGCCGCGAGCCAGTACAACAACTCGGTCCGGCTGCAGCCGCCCAAGGTGGTGACGCCCAGCAAGTGGCTCACGCCGGAGTACGATGGGCGCTATCGCGGTCGGTACCTGCAGATGGCCAAGGACGCGGCACGGCGCCACGGCATTCCCGAGAACCTGTTCCTGCGGCTGGTGCAGCAGGAATCGAACTGGAACCCGCAGGCGAAATCGCACAAGGGCGCGTTGGGGCTGGCGCAGCTGATGCCGCAGACGGCGCGTCTGCTGCGGGTCGATCCGCTCGACCCGGCGGAGAACCTGGAGGGCGGGGCGCGGTACCTGAAAGAACAGTACCGGACCTTCGGCACCTGGCGCCTGGCGCTGGCCGCCTACAATGCCGGGCCCGGTGCGGTGAAGAAATACGGGGGCGTGCCGCCGTTCCGCGAGACCCAGAACTACGTGAAGGTCATCGGCGGGGGCTGAGCGGGGGCCGATGCTGCGCGCATTTGCGTAAAGGCGCTGTCTGGCCGCAATCGGGGCGCGCTGTTCCACATTTCCACATTCGCTCCCTCAGCCCGTCATAGTGCCGCCCGATTTCCGGTTCAGCCTGCGGCAAACCGAGATGGGGATGAGGACATGGCGACGTCTGGCTTTCAGGCACGGATTGAACGGATCAACCGCGCGCATCAGAGCATCGCGCCTGCGCGGGAGAAGGCGCCGATCCGCGCGCTGCGGTCACAGCCGGTGTCGCGGGCGATCCAGCGCAGGGCACAGCGGCGCGGGCGCATCTTCGACCACGTCCAGCCGATTGCGCTCGGCTCGGTGCTGGGGGCGCTGGCGGCGGTGATGCTGGCCGGGCTGACCTCGGAAAACTCGCCCTGGGGGCCGGGCACGGACCTCAATCAGGTGATGTTCCTGCCCTCGCTGGGGGCACTGGCGCTGGCACCGCTGCTGATGCTGCTGTCGCTGTTTCTGGCGTCGAAGCGGCCCGGATTTGCGCTGTTTTCGCTGAGCTACCTGACCGGTCTGGTTGTTTTGATGATGCTCTGACCCGCGCGGTTGCGATTTTTTCGCACGCCAGTGGGCGCTTTCCCGCCGAGCTGCGGGAGATGTCTATCCTATTGAAAAATATGTGAATACCGGGCCCTTTTCTGAGGGCCCTGGTGCGCTCTGCGTCAGGTATCTCGGATTTTCCGATATCGCCGCGGAACAAATCCCGCATTGCTCCCGTTCTGGCCATATCGCAGCGCCGCAGATCGCGTCGCTGACAAAGACAGGACTGAAAGGAGCATTTCTGATGTTCAATTTTGTGAAAAAGACAACCGCTGCTGCAACCGTGAGCCTGGCCGCCCTCGCCGCCTCTGGCGCCGTGGCAACCGCAGGTGTCAATGACATCGACGTACAGGCGCAGATCGAAGCGCCGCAGGGCAGCAACGCCTTGGATCTGTACCCGACCATTGAGGCCGATCTGGAGCGCGCGCTGGTCGAGCGGATCGACGCGCTGAGCAACAATCCGGCCGACCCGACGCTGACCGTGAAGATCAAGCGCGTGAGCCTGGATGGCGACACCATCCTGCCGGATTCCGCCGAATTCAACGAGCTGGAAGGTTTTGTCAGCTTCCAAGGTGGCAGCCGCGAGGTGGTCGAGACCATCCGTCTGTCGGCACACACCGATGAGAGCGCCGTGCCGGCCGGCTATGTGGCCGTCCCACCCAGCACCGACGACTTCTACGACGCGATGCTGACCGCCTTTGCGGACCGTGTTGTAGAGATGCTGCCCGAAGAAGACATCAAGAGCGGCAGCTAACACATTGAGGCGGCGGAGATATCCGCCGTCGCTCCCCGAAGCACTGTGATGCCGCCGCCTCGTGGCTCAAAGTGCAGGCGGCGCAGGTTTTCTTCCCCCCGCCCTGCGCCGCCTCATTCTTTCCAGACTATTCCGCCGCAACGCCGACTTCGATCACAGGTTCCATTTCCGCGAGCTTGTCATCGCTGAGATGGCATTTGATCTGATGATTGCCGGGCAGGACGCGGACCGGCGGTACTTCTTTCTCGCACAGCCCCCCCGGAACCTCAGACTTCCACCGACAACGCGTCTGGAACGGGCAGCCCGGCGGCGGGTTCATCGCCGAGGGAATATCGCCTTCCAGAACGATGTGCTTTTTCTTGACCGAGGTATCGGCGATGGGCACCGCCGAGAGCAGCGCTTCGGTATAGGGGTGATAGGGCGGGGAGAAGACCTGATCAGTGGTGCCAAGCTCCACCACATGGCCCAGATACATCACCATCACCCTGTCGCTGAGATAGCGCACGATGCTGAGGTCGTGGCTGATGAAGAGCAGTGTCGTCTTGTGTTCGCGCTGGATCTCCATCAGCAGGTCGGTCACTGCGGCCTGCACAGACACGTCCAGCGCCGAGACCGGCTCATCCGCCACGACGATGCGCGCGTCCCCGGCGAAGGCGCGAGCAATGCCGACGCGCTGTTTCTGCCCGCCCGACAATTGCCGCGGCATGCGGTCTGCGAACTCGCGGGGCAGCTTGACCAGATCCAGCAGTTTCAACATGCGCTGCGTGCGGTCGCGATCATTCTCGCCGATGCCGAAGATCTCAAGCGCGCGGATGATCTGGCGTCCCACGCTCATCGAAGGGTTGAGCGTGTCGAAGGGGTTCTGGAACACCATCTGGATGTCGGAGACGGTCTTGGTATCCCGCTCTTCGATGGGGATGTCCTGGATCGGTGTGTTGCCGAGCAGGATTTCGCCCTCGGTCGCCGTCTCCAGCCCCATGAGCACCTTGGCGAAGGTGGATTTGCCGCAGCCGGATTCGCCGACGATGGCAAGCGTCTCGCTCTCGCGCGCCTCGAAACTGAGGGTCTCGTTGGCCTTGACGACTTTCTTGTTGCCACCGCCGAAGATGGCATTGGCCGCAACCTCGTAGTACTTCTTGAGGTTGTCCATCTTGAGGACAACATCGCCGACCTCGCCCTTAGTTTTGACGTCGGCCAGCTCCAGCGGTGCGGCCCAGTCGATCTCCTGGAACTTCAGGCAGCGGGTTTCGTGCCGGGCGTCTGCGTCGACCTGGTGCATTGGAATGAAGCCCTGGTCGCAGCGCCCGGCTTCGAAATAGTCACAGCGCGGGCCGAAGTTGCAGCCATTGGGCCGCTCGTGCGGCAGGGGGAAATTCCCCGGGATCGCCACCAGCGGGCGCGCGTTCTTGTCCGCCCCCGGCAGCGGGATCGAGCGGAAGAGCGCCTGGGTATAGGGGTGCTGCATCTTGTCGAAGACATCCTCGATGGAGCCGCGCTCCACCGCCTCGCCGGAGTACATCACGCAGATCCGGTCGCAGGTTTCGAGCACCAGCCCGAGATTGTGGCTGATGAACAGCATCGAGGTGCCGTATTTCTTGCCCAGATCCTTGACCAGTTCGACCACGGCGGCCTCGACCGTGACATCGAGCGCGGTCGTGGGCTCGTCGAGAATGAGCAGCGACGGTTCCGACATCAGCGCCATGGCGATCACGATGCGCTGCTGCTGCCCGCCCGAAAGCTGGTGTGGATAGGCGCTCAGGATGCGCTTGGGGTCGGGCAGCTTGACGTCGGTGACCACCTGCAGGGCGCGCTGATAGGCGTCCTTTTCGTTCATGCCCTGGTGGATCATCGGCACTTCCATGAGCTGCTTGCCGATCTTCATGGCCGGGTTCAGCGAGGCCATGGGCTCCTGATAGATCATCGCGATCTCGGAGCCGCGGATGTCGCGCAGCTCCTCGGCGCTCATCTCGCTGAGGTCGCGGCCCTTGAACTTGATCGAGCCGCCGACGATGCGCCCGTTCTTGCCGAGGTCCTGCATCACCCCGAGCGCCACGGTGGATTTGCCGCAGCCCGATTCGCCCACGAGCCCCACCGCCTCGCCCGGCGCCACCTTGACGGAGAAGTCCATCACCGCCGGGATTTCCCGCAGCCGGGTGAAGAAGGAAATCGACAGTTTGTCGATCTCGAGGATGGGACCATCGTAGGCGGTCTTTGGCATTGTCTTGCTCCTTTCAGGAGGGCCGATCAGTCGCGTGTTGCTTCTTTTGGCCGGAAATACGGCCGGACGCCGGGGGGATCCCCCGACGTCCGGGTAATCAATCGCGCAGGCTCTCCTCGCGCAGGCCGTCGGCCAGCAGGTTCAGCCCCAACACCATGGTCAGCAGCGCAACCGCGGGCACCACCGCGGGGTGCACGAAGGCGCGCAAAAGCTGCCGGCCGGAGTTGATCGTGGTGCCCCAGTCCGGGCTCTCGGAGGCCAGACCCAGACCGAAGAAGCCCAGGGTGCCGAGAAGGATCGTCGTATAGCCGATGCGCAGGCAGAAATCGACGATCAGCGGCCCGCGGGCGTTGGGCAGGATCTCCCACAGCATGATGTACCACGGGCCCTCGCCACGGGTCTGGGCGGCGGCGACGTAGTCGCGTGTCTTGATGTCCATGGCGAGGCCGCGCACGATCCGGAAGACGGTGGGCGAGTTCACGAAGACCACAGAGACGAAGACCACCAGAATGCCGGGGTCGATGTCGAAGAGATCGACGACGCGGGGCAAGCCGGGGACGGTGTAGGTGGGTGTGGCAACCACGGCCCCGTTGGTGGAGACCAGCGACAGGTAGAGCCAGCCCAGAATGCCGATCACGCCGATTAGCAGCGGTGTCCGCAGGCTTGGCTGGGTGTGATAGCGCGCGTTCAGCAGGATCGTCATGAAGACCAGCGGGAAGACGAAGAGAAACAGCGCCATGTAGTTGGGAATGCCCGTGAGCACGATCTCCGGCGTGACCAGCAGATAAAAGAGCAGGATCACCGGGAAGGCCAGGATCAGGTTCGCCAGGAACGACAGCACCGTGTCGAGCCGCCCGCCATAGTACCCCGCTGGCAGACCCAGCGTGATGCCGACCATGAAGGCGAAGAGCGTGGCCAGCGGCGCGATCTGCACCACGATCCAGGCGCCCTTGATCACCCGGCTGAAGACATCGCGGGCGAGGTTGTCGCCGCCCAGAAGGAAGTAGGCGTATTCGCCTTCATCCGGGCTGCGCAGGGCGGTCCCGGGGGGCTTGTTCTTCATGCCCGAGATCTGGCTCAGCGGATCGTGGGTGATGATCATGTCGAGGGGGCCGCCGAAGATCCCGGCGAAGACCCAGAACATCACCAGGCCGAAGCCGATCATGCCGATGGTGCTGTCAAAGAGCTTGCCGTAGAGACCGAGCTTGCGCTTGAAGGTGATCGACAGGGCAAAGACCACGATGAGCGCGATCCAGACCGGTGTGAGCTGCGTGACGACCCGCAGAAAAATCTCGCCCCATGTGAGTGGTTCCATGATCGGGCTCCTTTATGAGATGCGGATGCGCGGGTTGAGGTAGACGTAGCCGATGTCGGAGATCAGCTGCGTCACCAGAACCACGATCACGGAGACGACGGAGACCGCGAGCAGAAGCTCGATGTCGTTGTTGCCGGCGGCCTGTACCAGCACCCAGCCGAAGCCCTTGTAGTTGAAGAGCGTCTCGACGATCACCACGCCGTTCAGCAGCCACGGAAACTGCAGCATGATCACGGTGAAGGGCGCGATCAGCGCGTTGCGGAGTGCGTGTTTCAGGACGATATTGCCGAAGGACACGCCCTTGAGCCGGGCGGTGCGGATGTATTGCGCCGTCATCACCTCGGTCATGCTGGCCCGCGTCATCCGCGCGATATAGCCCATGCCGTAGAGCGCGATGGTGACCACCGGCAGGGTGAAGTTGGCGAAGGTGGCGTCCTCCATGGCGGAGGTGGCCGATCCGTTGAAGATCTTCCAACCGGCGGACGAGGCGAAGACCGCGATAAAAATCACGCCCGAGACGTATTCGGGCGTGGCAGTGGAGGCGATGGAGAAGGTGGAGAGCGAGCGGTCGAGCTTGGAGCCTTCGCGCATGCCCGCGAGCACGCCGATCAGCAGGGCCATGGGCACCATCAGCAGCATCACGAAGAACATCAGCTTGCCGGTGAGCCCGAGCCGCTCGGCCACGATCCCGCCGACCTCGTCCTTGAAGACCGTGGAGACCCCCCAATCGCCCTGCAGCACGCCGCAGAATTGGGGCCGGTCCTCTTCGGGTGTGCTGGCGGTGAAGCATTTTCCGGTGACCACGCCGTCGGCCTCCTGGGTCCAGCCGGGCAGGACGCCGAGCCACTGTCCGAATTTCACCGGCAGCGGCTGCAGGTAGCCGTTTTTCTCGAGGTAGCTGGCCACGGCCTCGTCCGACATGCGGAAATTGCCCTGGGTTTTTGCCAGCTTTTCCAGGTTCGGATAGAGATTCGTCAGCCAGAAGACGATGAACGTCAGGCAGAGCGCCGTCAGCACCATGACGCCAAGGCGTCGGAGTATGAATAGTCCCATGGGTCCCCGTTGTCAGGCTGGGCCCGTTCGTCGGACCCGGTTTTTGACCGCGCCTTGGTGCGACCAGTTTGTCTTACCGGCCAGTGAGGCACGAGTCCGGGGGAGCCGTCAATGAAAGCTTGCGCCCTAAACTTGCATATTTGCGACATCGGAGGCGTCGCAAACCGATGTCACGGGGGCGACATGCGGTGACGCGTCTGGCTCAGGCGGCCTTCAGCAGGGCTGCGGAGGCCTTGCGCAGGGCCGTGGGCGTGGCCTTTGTGTGCTGCTGCATGAAGCGCGTGAAATAGGCCGCGCTGCCAAAGCCCAGATGGCGGGCGATGTCCTGGGCGGCCACATCGGTCTCGGCCAGCAGGCAGCGCGCCTCGTGCAGCACGCGTTCGGTCAGAAGCTCGGCGGCGGTCTTGCCCGTGGCGGCCTTGCAGGCACGGGAGAGGTGTGTGGGCGTGACCCCAAGGGCTGCGGCATGGTCGGACATTGTCATGGGCGCTGCGAAATGGGCGTTGATATGGGCGCAATAGGCGCCACAGAGCCGCGCCGCCGCATTGCGGCGTTCGGTTGCGTGTTCCTCCAGTGCCAGCTGGCGGTGGATCCAGACGGCGATAAGCGCGCCGAAGGCATCCATCGACTGGGTGCAGAGGGGCCGCTCGCTGGCCTGCTCGCGGCTGGCGGCTTCGATCAGCGCGTTGAGCTCGTTCATGGCCGCACCGTCGCGGATGCGCAGCAGGCGGGGGATCTGGGGCATCGTCAGATCGGTCTCGCCGGGGATCCGGACCACCTGGCCGATGGCCTGACGTCCGAGCTCCAACGCGAAGAAGTGGTTGGCCGGGATCACCAGCGCGTTGTGGGTGCCGACGCCCCGGCGCTGGCCGTCCATCAGCACACGGCCCTGCCCGCGGGTGACCCAGATCAGCAGGTGGTCGGGCCGGTCATGCGGCAGCGTGAGGCGCCAGTCCTGGCCCATGCTCAGCTGTGACAGTGACAAAATCGTTGGTCGGTTCGATGACATCGGCAGCCCCCGGTTTCGATCGACGGTATTTTAGATAAATTACCGGAACCTTAACGCCAGTGGCGACCGGCGCGCGCGATGGAAATGGGCAGAAACCAGCCTATGCGGGCGAGATCGGCTGCCAGCGCGACATTTTTGAGCGAAACCACGTGCGCTGGCGCTTGGCGAACTGGCGCGTGGCGATCACGGCCCGCTCGCGGGCCTGCTCCAGCGTGATCTCGCCCTTGAGGTGGGCCAGGAGCTCGGGCGCGCCAATGGCGCGGTGCGCGGGCAGGCTCGGGTCATAGTGGGGCAGCACGGCACGGGCCTCGTCAAGCGCGCCCTGTGCCAGCATCCGATCGAAGCGGCGCGCGATGCGGTCGAGCAGCCAGTCCTTGGGGACATCGAAGACAAGCCTGTGGGCCTGATCCTCCGGCAGAGCGGGCGGCGGCGTGTCGGCCTGCCACTGCGTGAGGCTGCGCCCGGTGGCGGCCTGCACCTCCCAGGCCCGCTGCACCCGGGCGCGGTTGGCGGTGTCGATCTGCGTCCGTGTGGCGGAATCGAGCTGCGCCAGCATGGCCTCCCGCGACAGGGCATCGGCCTGCGCGCGGATTTCCGGCGGCGTGGCGGGGATGTCGGCCAGCCCCTGGGTGAGGGCCGTAAAGTAGAGCCCGGTGCCGCCCACGATGATGGGCCGCGCGCCCAAGAGCAGCGGTGTGACCTCGCGCAGCCAGTGGCCGGTGGAGTAGGGGGTTGTGGCGGCGATATGGCCATAGAGATGATGCGGCGCCCGGGCAAGCTCGGCTGCATCCGGGCGGGCGGTGACGACGCGCCAGCAGTCGTAGACCTGGCTGGCGTCGGCGTTCACGATGACCCCGCCGAGGCGCTCGGCGATCTCCAGTGCCAGCGCGGATTTGCCCGAGGCAGTGGGCCCGGCGATCAGCACCGGGAGCTCCCGGGACAGCCCCGCCAGGAGGCGCTCCGGGGCGAGGCGTGCAGCTGCAGTCATTTTCTTGCTGTCCTGCGCGGGGGTGCATTGAAACTCACCCGCTTTTCCGACATTTTGCCGCCGAACAAAACCCCATGCCGCAGGAGCTCCCTTCATGTCCGACGCCGCGCCGCAAACCAAGTTCAAACGGGTCATGCTGAAAATCTCGGGCGAGGCGTTGATGGGGGATCAGGGGTTCGGGCTGAACCCGCCCACGGTGGAGCGGATCGCGCGCGAAGTGCAGTCGGTGCATGAGCTGGGTGTCGAGATCTGCATGGTGATCGGCGGCGGCAATATCTTCCGCGGGCTGCAGGGCTCGGCCCAGGGGATGGAGCGGACCACGGCGGATTATATGGGGATGCTGGCGACGGTGATGAACGCGCTGGCGATGCAGTCCGCGCTGGAGGGCTTGGGCATTCATACGCGGGTGATTTCGGCGATCACCATGAATGAGGTGGCGGAGCCTTACATCCGGCGCCGTGCGGTGCGCCACCTTGAGAAGAAACGGGTCTGCATTTTTGCAGCCGGGACGGGCAACCCCTATTTCACCACCGATACGGCGGCGACGCTGCGCGCCAACGAGATGTCCTGCCAGGCGATCTTCAAGGGCACCAAGGTGGACGGCGTCTATGACAAGGACCCGGCGAAACACGATGATGCCAAGCGCTATGAGCAGGTGAGCTATGACGATGTGCTGGCCAAGCGGTTGGGGGTGATGGACGCCTCGGCCATCGCGCTGGCCCGGGACAACAACCTGCCGATCATCGTCTTTTCGCTGGATGAGCCCGGGGGCTTCCGTGGCATCCTCGCGGGCGAGGGCACCTATACGCGCGTGCAGGGCTAGAAGGGCACTGCCACCGGGGTCCGGATGAACGCGCGCAACTCCTTCTGGCCTTTCGACAGTTTCCTGATCTATACACAAGCGCAAACGTGAGGGCGCGCACCGTCAGCGGGCCCGGTAAGAGACTTGTGGCAGGAAGAATTATGTCAGACGACTTTATGCTGGACACCGATGATCTGGAACGGCGCATGGATGGGGCCATGGCCAATCTGCGCACCGAGTTCGCAAGCTTGCGCACCGGCCGCGCCTCGGCCTCGATGCTGGAGCCGGTGATGGTGGACGCCTATGGCGCGTTGACCCCGATCAACCAGGTGGGCACCGTGAACGTGCCCGAGCCGCGCATGGTCACCATCAATGTCTGGGACAAGGCGCTGGTCGGCAAGGTGGAGAAGGCGATCCGCGAGAGCGGCCTCGGCATCAACCCGCAGCTCAACGGCACCATCATCATGCTGCCGATCCCGGAACTCAACGAAGAGCGGCGCCGCGAACTGACCAAGGTGGCCGGACAATATGCCGAGAACGCCCGCGTCTCGGTGCGCAATGTGCGTCGGGACGGGATGGATCAGATCAAAAAGGCCAAGGGGGATGGCCTGTCGGAGGACGACCAGAAGCTCTGGGAAAGTGAGGTCCAGGACATCACCGACCGGCATATCAAGTCGATTGACGACATGCTCGAGACCAAGCAGAGCGAGATCATGCAGGTCTGACCGGGGCGCGGAGCGACCTCGGAACCAGCTTTGATGCGGCATTTGCGCGTCAACACACTGATAGAGGGCCCGCAGGCCGGCCCCTCCATCGCCTTCGGAGCCGCCTGACGGTCAGGCGCGCACCCCACAGGAGACCATTATGGCGGGCATGCCCCAACCTCAAGTCGACCTGATCCCGGGCTGTCCGCGCCATGTGGCCATCATCATGGATGGCAACGGACGCTGGGCCACGCAACGGGGCCGGCCCCGCCTCTATGGCCACCACGCAGGTGCCCGGCGGGTGCGCGAGATCGTCGAGAGCTGTCCGCAGATCGGGGTGGATTACCTGACGATCTTCGCCTTCTCCACCGAGAACTGGAAGCGCACGCAGGTCGAGGTCGCGGGGCTGATGAGCCTGTTTCGGCGTTACATCATCAAGGAGACCCGCGCGCTGGTGGAATCGGGTGTGCGCGTTCGGTTCATCGGAGACCGGGTGCGGCTCGACAAGAAGCTGATCGAGATGATGAGCGATCTTGAGACCGCCACGCAGCAGAACACGCGGGTGCATCTGACCATTGCGATCAACTATGGCGGGCGGGACGAGGTGGCGCGCGCCACCAAGCGGCTGGCCGCGGATGTGGCCGAGGGCAAGCTGAGCCCCGACGATGTGGATGAGGAAACGCTGCCGCGCTATCTCGATACGCATGTTCTGCCCGACCCGGATCTGGTGATCCGCACCAGCGGTGAGGCGCGGATTTCCAATTTCCTGCTCTGGCAGTCGGCCTATTCCGAATATGAGTTCATCGACACGCTCTGGCCCGATTTCACCCGCGATGAGTTTCAGCATCTCTGCGCGGCCTTTGGGGGCCGCGATCGCCGCTATGGCGGCGTGAAAGGGTAAGCGCGCCGTGGCCGAGGTGGGGGAGAAGTGGTCGGATCTGGCGACGCGGATGGGCTCGGGTGCGGCGATGGTGGTGCTGGGGCTTGCCGGGGTCTGGGCCGGGGGGCATGTCTTTCACGTGATGGTGGCCGCGATCTGCGGGATCATGGTCTGGGAACTGGCGGTGATGATCCGCGCGCCGGCGCGCGTGCCGCTGCAGATGGGTCTGCTGACCGGTGCGGCGCTGCTTCTGGCGAGCTATCTGCCGGTGGGCTTTGCGCTGCCGATCCTGCTGGCCTCGGCGCTGGTGGGCTTTGGCCAGCTGACCCAGTTCCGCACGATCTACATGGTGTTCACGGTGATGGTGCTGCTCGCCGGCTTTGGCATGCTGGCGGTGCGCGACACGCTGGGCTTCAACTGGATGCTCTGGATGGTGCTGGTGGTCGTGGCCACGGATGTGGTGGGGTATTTCGCCGGGCGCCTCATCGGAGGGCCCAAGTTCTGGCCGCGGGTGAGCCCGAAGAAGACCTGGGCGGGCACCGGCTTCGGCTGGGTCGGGGCGGCGGCGGTCGGGGCGCTCTTCATGGCCAACACCGGGGCGGGCGCGCAGCTGATCGGGATTTCCGTGGCTGTCTCCATGGCGAGCCAGATGGGGGACATCGCCGAGAGCGCGATCAAGCGGCGCGTGGGCGTGAAGGACAGCTCGAACCTGATCCCCGGTCATGGCGGTCTGCTCGACCGGTTTGACGGCATGCTGGGGGCGGCGATCTTTCTGCTGATCATCGGAGGGCCACTGATCGGGGCCTCCGTGACGCTGAGGTGAGCGTGCGCCGGGTCAGCATCTTCGGGGCCACGGGCTCCATCGGCCAGAACACCATCGATTTGATTGCGCGCGCGCCGGGGGAGTATCAGGTGGTCGCGCTGACGGGCGCCAGCAACATTGCGCAGCTGGCCCGCGATGCGCGGCGGCTGAAGGCCGAGGTGGCGGTGACGGCGCATGATCATTTGCTGGAAGAGTTACGCGCAGCACTGGCGGGCAGTGGCATCGAGGCCGCGGCCGGAACCGCGGCGGTGACCGAGGCCGCCGCGCGCCCGGCGGACTGGGTGATGTCGGCGATTGTGGGCGCGGCGGGGCTTGCGCCTGGGCTGACCGCGCTGGAGCAGGGCGGCACGCTGGCGCTGGCCAACAAGGAATCGCTGGTCTGCGCGGGGCAGCTCATGCTGTCGACCGCCAAGGCCCATGGCGCGCGGCTGCTGCCGGTGGACAGCGAGCATTCGGCAGTGTTTCAGGCGCTGGTGGGCGAGGATATGGGCGCGGTGGAGCGGGTGATCATCACTGCCAGCGGCGGCGCCTTTCGCGACTGGCCCATCGAGGATCTGGCGAAGGCGACGCTGGCCGAGGCCTCCAGCCACCCGAATTGGGACATGGGGCAGCGGATCACCATCGATTCCGCCTCGATGTTCAACAAGGCGATGGAACTGATTGAAACGCGGGAGTATTTCGCGGTGGCGCCGCAGCAGATCGAGGTGCTGATCCACCCCGAATCGATGATCCATGCGATGGTGGGCTTTCGCGATGGCGCGCTGATGGCGCATGTGGGCCCGGCGGACATGCGGCACGCCATCGGATACGCGCTGCATTGGCCGGAGCGGCGTGATCTGCCGGTGGACCGGCTGGACCTGGCGCAGATCGGGCAGCTGAGTTTCCGCGCACCCTGCGAGACGCGCTGGCCCGCGCTGCGGCTGGCGCGCGAGGTGATGGAGACGGGCGGGCTCGCCGGGGCGGTGTTCAACGCCGCCAAGGAAAGCGCGCTTGATGCCTTCATCGCCGAGGAGATCGGATTTAACGAGATGGCCATCGTTGTGGAGGAGGTCCTGACGCAGATGTCAGCGACAGCCGGTCATATTGATGCCACGATGACCCTTGATAACGTGGCGCGAGTGGACCATGTGGCACGACAGACGGCACGCGCGGTCATTCACAGCAGAGCAGGTTAGATTTTGGACATTTTCGCGTTGATCCCGCAGTTCGGCGGGTTGATCTGGACCATTGCGGCCTTTGTGCTCGCGCTCTCGGTGATCGTGGCGATCCATGAATATGGCCACTACATCGTGGGGCGCTGGTCGGGGATCCATGCGGATGTCTTTTCCATCGGCTTCGGCCCGGTCCTGTGGTCTCGGGTGGACCGGCGCGGCACGCAGTGGCAGATCGCCGCTTTGCCGTTTGGCGGATATGTGAAGTTTGCCGGGGACGCCAATGCCGCCTCGGGCAAGGACGAAGAGGCGATGGCAGCGGCGGAAGCGGACCCGAAGCGGCTGCGGGCCACCATGCATGGCGCGCCGCTCTGGGCGCGGGCGGCGACTGTGGCCGCAGGTCCGATCTTCAACTTTGTGCTGTCAATCATCGTGTTTGCCGCCGTGGTCGCGACCAGCGGCGTGTCGCGCGACCCGCTGACAGTGGGGGACCTGCGCCCGCTGCCGGTCGAGGCGCGGGGCTTGCAGGTTGGTGACGAGGTCATCGGTGTCAATGGTGTGCCGGTGCCGAGCATGGAAGACGCGGAGGCCTATGCCACCTTCATCGACGGGCTGCCGCTGGAGCCTCTGCTGGACTATACCGTGCGCCGCGAGGGGTCTCAGAGGGTTGTCCCGGGTGCCTATCTGTTGCCGCCGCTGGTCTCGGGTGTCAGCCCGCAGAGTGCGGCAATGGGCGCGGGGCTGGAGGTGGACGATGTGATCATCGCGGTTGATGGCGACCCGATTTTCGCCTTCGACCAGCTGAAGGAGCGCGTCGAGGGCGGCGATGGCGCGCCGCTTGCGCTGCGCGTCTGGCGCGGCGGTGACGAGATCGACGTGACGCTGACTCCGAAACGCGTGGACGAACCGCAGCGCGATGGGGGCTTTGTGACCCAGTGGCGCATCGGCATTGCGGGCGGACTCGCATTTGAACCGGCGACGGAGACACCGGGCATTGGCGAGGCGCTGGCCAGCGGCGTCCAGCAGACGGGCCGGATCATCGAAGGCTCGCTGAGCGGACTGGCGCATATGATCACGGGCGCCATCAGCACGTGCAATCTGAGCGGGCCCATCGGCATTGCCCAGACCTCCGGCGCGATGGCGAGCCAGGGCGCGCAGTCCTTCATCTGGTTCATCGCGGTGTTGAGCACGGCGGTGGGGCTGCTGAATCTGTTTCCGGTGCCGGCGCTCGATGGCGGACATCTTGTGTTTTACGCCTATGAGGCCGTGGCCGGGAAGCCGCCCAGCGACCGGGCGCTGCGGGTGCTGATGAGCATCGGTCTGGCGACAGTGCTGACCTTGATGGTCTTTGCGTTGGCCAACGATATCTTCTGTCCCTGACCGGATTTTCGCGGATGAAATGCCCTGTTTGAGCCATATTTGGCCAAACTGCAGCCGCATTTGCGCAGTAGGGTGCTCCCAACGGATTGGAGACAGATGATGCAAACGATGCAGAACAGCTACCGCAGCCTGAGCCTTCTGATGGATCTCAATTGGGATCGCGCGCTCTATCTGGGCATGATCACGCTGTCGCTCAGCGCCGGCGCCTGGATCACCTCAGCCCTCGGGTAAAGACGGCGATGACGCCCGCGGCTCGCGCTTGATACGCGGGCACATGGGCGCGCATGTAGTGATCCGCTACTTTCTGACCACATGGTTTTGACAAGACCGGCCATTGTCGGTACTCAGATGAGCATAAACATCTGAGGACGGGGCAGGTCATGAACAGGGGTGATCGGGGCGCAAGCCCGCGGGTTATCGGGCGCAGCACATCGGTATGGTCGGTGCTGCGCATCTTGGGATTTTGTCTGGCATTTTCAGCGCTTTGGATTGCGCAGCAAACGCCGGTACAGGCCCAGCAATTTACGCTGAACAGCATCACGGTGGATGGTAACCTTCGGGTTGGCGATGCCGCGATCCTGACACGGGCCGGAATCGCCCCCGGTCAGACGGTCAGTGCCGCGGAGCTGAACGCGGCCTTCCAGCGGCTGATCGAGTCGGGCCTGTTCGAGGATGTGGACTTTCAGCCCAGCGGCAACAGCCTGCGCATTACCGTCGTCGAATTCCCGACGATCAACCGCATCAGTTTCGAGGGCAACCGGCGCATTGACGATGAGGCGCTGGCAGCGGCGATCAACTCCAACGAGCGGCGGGTCTTCAACCCGGCGCAGGCGGAGCGGGATGCAGAGCTCATCGCCGATGCCTATGCGACCGAAGGGCGCCTGTCGGCCAAAGTGACGCCGACCATCATTCGCCGGTCCGACAATCGCGTGGACCTGGTGTTCGAGATCTTTGAAGGCGATACCATCGAGATCGAGCGGCTGAGCTTTGTCGGCAACCGTGAATTCTCGGACCGGCGGCTGCGGCGGGTGCTCGACACCAAGCAGGCGGGTTTCTTCCGGGCCTTTGTGCGGGCCGACTCGCTGATCGAGGACCGGATCGAGTTCGACCGGCAGCTGCTGCGCGATTTCTACCTGTCGCGGGGCTATATCGACTTCCGCGTCAACTCGGTGAATGCGCAGCTGACCGAAGAGCGGGACGGGTATTTCCTGGTGTTCAACGTGCAGGAAGGTCAGCGTTTCCGCTTTGGTGAGATCACGGTGACCAGCGACGTGCCGGGCGCGGATGCGGATGTGTATCGCGATATTGCCAAGATCCGGCCGGGGGTGGTGTATTCGCCCTCGCTGCTGGAGAACGACATTGCCCGGATGGAGCGGCAGGCGCTGCGCGACGGTGTGGATTTCCTGCGGGTCGAGCCGCGGGTGACGCGGGATGACCGCAATCTCGCGCTGAACATCGAATATGTGCTGACCCGCGGGCCGCGCGTCTTCGTGGAGCGGATCGACATCGAAGGCAACACAACCACGCTGGATCGGGTGATCCGGCGCCAGTTCCGCAGTGTCGAGGGCGACCCCTTCAACCCGCGTGAGATCCGGGAAGCGGCGGAACGGATCCGGGCGCTGGGGTATTTCGAGACAGCGGAGGTGAATGCGCGGGAAGGCTCCACGCCGGACCAGGTGGTCGTGGATGTGGACGTGGAGGAGGCGCCGACCGGCTCGTTCAGCTTTGGTGCGTCTTTCTCGAACAACGATGGTCTGGGCTTTGCCATCCGCTTTGCCGAGGAGAACTTCCTGGGCCGTGGGCAGCGTCTGGCGATCAGCATTTCGACGGCGGAGGATTCCGAGCGCTACAGCATCAATTTCCAGGAGCCGTCGTTCCTGGGACGTGACCTGACCTTCGGGTTGCGTGCGGAGTTCGCGGAGACGGACAGCTCCTTCACCACCTATGACACCGAGCGGATCCTGCTGCAGCCCTCGCTGACCTTCCCGGTGGGTGACAACACACGGTTGCAACTGCGCTATACCATCGAACAGTCGGAGATGACCGCGCGGGAGACCCCGGAGAACGGCGTGGTGATCGGCAATGAGATCGCCGTGGGCGAGCAGACCAGCAGCTCCGTCGGATATCAGTTCACGTATGACACGCGCATCGGCGGGCTTGATCCGAACTCGGGCTACCTGCTGCAGTTCTCGCAGGACTTTGCGGGTCTGGGCGGGGACGCGCAGTACATCCAGACCGTGGCGCGCGCCATTGGTGAGACCCGGGTCTTCAACGAGGAGGTGACCTTGCGCGCCTCGATCGAAGGCGGAGCGCTGGCCTGGAGCGACGGGACCAACCGGGCTGTGGACCGCTTCCTCAACAACACCAACATCATTCGCGGGTTTGAGCCTGGCGGTATCGGGCCGCGCGACCTGTCGGTGAGCGGCGAGGATCCGCTGGGCGGGAACCTCTATCTCGCTGCGCGGTTCGAGGCGGAGTTCCCGCTGGGCCTGCCGGAAGAATACGGGATCATGGGCGGCGTTTTCTACGATGTCGGCAACTTCTGGGATCTGAGTGACGTGAACACCACCGGCGGCACCATTGTCGGTGAGGGGGGATCGTTCCGCCATGTGATCGGCTTTGCGATCCTCTGGGATACGCCTGTCGGCCCCCTGCGGTTCAACTTCACGGATGCGATCAAGAAAGAAGACTTCGACCGCGACCAGAGCTTTGAGCTGACGCTGAGCACGACGTTCTGAGCCGGTGCGGTGGCTGGTGGGCAGTCTGGCGTGTAGTCTGGCAGCCTGCCTGTGGCTTCTGGCCGGGCCTGCTGATGCGCAGCGGTTCGGTCCGGTTCAGAGCCCGATCCTGACGATTGATTCCGATCGGCTGTTTTCGGAGAGCGATTTCGGCAAACAGACCGTGGCCGAGTTCGAGGCGCGGGGCGCGGAACTGGCGGCGGAAAACCGCGGTATCGAAGACCAGCTGGAAACGGAGGAACAGGCGCTCACCGAGCAGCGGGCGACGATGGATCCGACGGAGTTCCGGGAGCTGGCCGATGCCTTTGACGCCAAGGTGCAGACCACGCGCCGCACGCAGGACGCCAAGAACCGCGCGCTCAGTCAGGATTTCGAGCAGCGCAGGAATGTGTTCCTGAATGCTGCCGCACCGGTGCTGGAGGGGCTGATGCGCGAAGCGGGTGCCGCGGTCATCATGGACAAGAGGTCGCTCTTCCTCAGCTCGAACGCCATCGACATCACCGATATGGCGCTCGGGCGGTTGAATGAGGTGCTTGGCGACGGTACAGAGCCGGCCGAATAGGGGCCTCTCACCACGCTTGCTCCACTGACGCCGAGTTGTTAGGCAGAGGGTCAAGCCCTTGAGGACAAAAGGACAGATCCTATGACGCCGCCCGAAGCAGGCCCTTCCACCAGTGCCGACATCCAGCTGATCCAACGGATCATTCCGCATCGCTATCCGTTCCTGCTGGTGGACAAGGTGGTCGACATTGACGGGACAACCTCGGCCAAGGGGATCAAGAATGTCACCATGAACGAGCCGCATTTTCAGGGGCATTTCCCGGGGCTGCCGATCATGCCGGGGGTAACGATCATCGAGGCGATGGCGCAGACCGCGGCGGTGATGGTGGGCGTGTCGCTGGAGATGGCGGACCAGAACATGAAGGTCTACTTCATGGCCATCGACAAGGCCAAGTTCCGCCGCAAGGTGGTGCCCGGCGACGTGCTGGAGATGCAGGTTGAGACGCTGCGGGGCAAGCCCGGCGGCAAGGTCTGGCGCTTCGGCGGCGTGGCGTCGGTGGACGGCGAGATGGCGGCGGAGTGCGAGTTCACCGCGATGATGGATCTGGGGTAGGCGCGGATGAGCAACATTCACCCCAGCGCAGTGATTGAAGAGGGCGCGCAGGTCGATCCCAATGCTACGGTGGGCCCGTTCTGCTGTGTCGGGCGGCAGGTCACGCTGGCGGCGGGGGTGCAGCTCAAGAGCCATGTGGTGGTGACCGGGCAGACCCGGATCGGCGCCGAGACGGTGATCTTTCCCTTCTCCGTGATCGGAGAGATCCCGCAGGACCTGAAGTTCAAGGGGGAGGCGACCGAGCTGGTCATCGGCAAGCGCAACCGCATCCGCGAGCATGTCACGATGAACAGCGGTACCGAAGGCGGGGGCGGGGTGACCCGCATCGGCGATGACAATCTCTTCATGGCGGGCTGTCACATCGCCCATGACGCGATGATCGGCAACCGCTGTGTGATCGTGAATTCGGTGGCCATTGCGGGGCATTGCATCATCGAGGATGACGTGATCGTCGGGGGTCTTTCCGGGGTGCACCAATTCGTGCGCATCGGGCGCGGCGCGATCATCGGGGCCGTGACCATGGTGACGAACGATGTCATCCCCTACGGTCTGGTCCAGGCGCCGCGAGGCGAGCTGGACGGGTTGAACCTTGTGGGGCTCAAGCGGCGTGGCGTGGCGCGGTCGGACATCACGGCGCTGCGGGCCGCATTCCAGATGCTGGCGCAGGGCGAGGGCACCTTTCATGACCGCGCGCGGCGGCTGAAGGACGAGACCACCAGCGACTATGTGCTTGAGATCGTGGATTTCATCCTGGCGGACAGCGACCGCCACTTCCTGACGCCCGGCCGCTGATGCTGGCGCTGGTGGCAGGCCGGGGCGGTTTGCCCGCGCGCATCGCCCGAAGCGTGCCGGAGGCACCGCTGGTGTGCGTGCTGAACGGGTTCGAGCCCGAGGGGCTGGACGCCGATCTGACGTTTCGTTTGGAGCAGATCGGCAGCCTGCTCGCTGATCTGCAGCAGCGGGGCGTGTCCGACGTGTGTTTCTGCGGCGGCATCGAGCGCCCCCCGGTGGACCCGACGGCGATTGATGCGGCGACCCTGCCGCTGGTGCCGACGCTGATGAAGGCCATCGGTTCGGGCGATGACGGCGCGCTGAGCGCGGTGATCGGGATCTTCGAGGAAAAAGGGTTCACCGTGCGGGCGGCCCATGATCTGGTGCCGGACCTGTTGGTGAGCGAAGGCGTGCTGAGCGCGGCACAGCCCGACGATCAGATGACCTCGGACATGGCGCGCGGCAGTGAGGTGCTGGCGGCCCTTGCGCCGCTCGATGTGGGGCAGGGCTGTGTCGTGGGGGCCGGGCAGATCTGGGGAATCGAGACGCTGGGCGGGACAGATCACATGTTGCAAACCCTGCCGGAGCGAGCCGCAAAAGCCCGCGCCATTCTGGTCAAGGGCCCCAAACGCGGGCAGGACCTGCGCGTTGACATGCCCACCATCGGGCCCGAGACGGTGACGGCCCTGGTGGATGCAGGGCTGGCAGGCCTTGTCGTGGAAGCGGGAGGCGTGATCCTTCTGGAGCCCGAAGCAACGGTCGCTGCTGCAGATGCGGCGGGGCTCGTGCTCTGGGCCCGCGCGCCCGACTGATGAAGGTGTTCATCATCGCGGGCGAGCCCTCGGGCGATCGCCTGGGTGGCGCGCTGATGGCGGGGCTGAAAGCGCTCAATCCGGAGGTGCAGTTCGACGGGATCGGCGGCGCAGAGATGCAGGCGCAGGGGCTGGTCAGCCGCTTTCCGATGGATGAGTTGAGCGTTATGGGGATCGCCGAGATCCTGCCCAAGTATCGCGCGCTGATGGCGCGGATCAATGAGACGGCACAGGCGGTGATCGAGACGGCACCAGACGTGATGATCACCATCGACAGCCCGGATTTCTCGCTGCGGGTGGCGCGACGCGTGAAGGCTGCGTGCGACATTCGCACGGTGCACTATGTGGCGCCGACGGTCTGGGTGTGGCGACCAAAACGGGCGCAGAAGATGGCGAAGGTGATCGACCATGTGCTGGCGCTGTTCCCGTTTGAGCCGCCGCTGATGACCTTGGACGGCATGGTCTGTGATTTCGTGGGGCATCCTGTGGTGGCCGAGCCGCAGGCGACGGAAGCGGAGGCGCTGGCCTTCCGGGAGGCGAAAGGGATCGGAAGCGCGCCGCTGTTGCTGGTGCTGCCCGGCTCGCGGCGGGGCGAGGTGGAGCGGTTGGGCGACATCTTCGGAAAGGCGATTGCACCGGTTCTGGACAGGCACCCCGATCTGAAGGTGGTGGTTCCCGCCGCCGGACCGGTGGCGGATGTGGTGCTGGAGAAGGTACGGGGCTGGCCCGCCGCGCCGATTGTGCTCGACCCGCGGGACATGAACGTCGACGCGGCGAGGCGGATCAAACGGGCGGCATTCCGGGCGGCGGATGTGGCGTTGGCGGCCTCCGGGACCGTGTCGCTGGAGCTGGCCGCGGCGCGCACGCCGATGGTGATCGCCTACAAGATGAACTGGATTTCGTTCAACATTATCAAGGCGATGGCGCTGGTTGATACGGTGACGCTGGTGAACCTAGTTTCCGACACCCGCGTGGTTCCGGACTTCCTGGGCCCTGATTGTACGCCGGAGAAAATCGGCGCAGGTATTCTGGATGTCATGGCGGCGCCGGAGGCGCAGCAGGCGGCCATGGAGGTCACGATGCAGCGGCTGGGTGAGGGCGGGGAGGATCCGGGGCTGCGGGCGGCTCTTGCGGTACTGTCGCGCCTGCCCTCAAAAGGACAGGCTGACGCCTGACGCGATTCGTTTGGCCCTGATGGGCCAAACCGGCGCCACGATGTCGTGGCGCGCGTGTCTCAGCCCTTGTGAATCCAGCCACCGCCGTAGATGCGGCTGCTGTCCGGATCGTAGAAAACGCAGGCCTGGCCCGGAGAGATGCCTTCTTCGGGGGTGATCAGCTCCACCGTCGCCTCCGTGGCGCTGAGCGGGCGGAGGATGGCTTCGGTTGGGGGGCGGGTTGACCGCACCTTGACCGCCAGGGGCCAGGCATCGCGGGACGCAAAGGGCGCGTCACCGAGCCAGTTGATCTCGCGCACCGGCACGGAGCGGGTGGCCAGCATCTCTTTGGGACCGACGATCACCTGCTTTGCGTCCGGATCCAGTTTCACGACGTAGAGCGGTTCGGCGAGCCCACCGATCCCGAGGCCGCGCCGCTGCCCGATGGTGTAGTTGATCACCCCGTCGTGGAGGCCCAGCACGCGCCCGTCCGCATGCACGATGTCGCCCGGGTCGGCGGCGTCGGGGCGCAGTTTGCGGATCACCGCGGCGTAATCGCCGTTGGGCACGAAGCAGATATCCTGGCTGTCGGGCTTGTCCGCAACGCTCAGACCGTATTTGGCCGCGAGCGCGCGGGTCTCTGCCTTCGACGTCAGATGCCCAAGCGGAAAGCGAAGAAAATCAAGCTGTTCCGGGGTGGTCGAGAAGAGGAAATAGCTCTGATCGCGCGCGGCATCTGCGGCGGCATGAAGCTCGGCGCCTTGCGCGCCCATCTTGCGCTGGATGTAGTGGCCGGTCGCCATGCAATCGGCCTCCAGATCTCTGGCCGTCTCGAGCAGATCCTTGAACTTGACGCGTTCATTGCAGCGAATGCAGGGCACCGGCGTGGCGCCGCCCAGATAGCTGTCGGCGAACTCGTCGATCACGGCGTCCTTGAAGATATTTTCATAGTCCAGGACGTAATGCGGGAAGCCCATGGTCTCGGCCACGCGGCGCGCATCATGGATGTCGAGCCCGGCACAGCAGGCGCCTTTCTTGGCCAGCGCCGCACCGTGATCATAGAGCTGCAATGTGACGCCAACGACGTCATATCCTTCTTCGGCCAGCATCGCGGCCACAACGGAACTATCGACGCCGCCGGACATGGCGACGACGACCCGCGTGTCGGCAGGCGCCTTGGCAATCCCGAGGGAATTCAGCGGGGTTGTGTGATCAAGCGGCATGGGTCTCTCCGGCGGTCGAAGAAAATATAGGAAAATCCTAACTACTCTCAAGAGCGCGCTTCATGGGTCTTTAAGGCCCTCGCGTCAAGATCTGCCCAACAAACTTGTAATGGGTATGAGTGATGTATCTGAAGAAAGTGGATGGTCCGAGATCGGTGACACTGGCCGACGGCAGTGTGATGACACAAGCCGATCTTCCGCCGGCCAATACAAAGCGTTGGGTGGCATCCCGCAAGGCTGCGGTGGTGCGCGGTGTCGCCTATGGGTTGATCGCACAGAGCGAGGCGCTCAAGCGGTATCAGATCAGCGAGGACGAGTTCCACGAGTGGGTGAAGGCTGTGTCAGAGCATGGTGAGGATGCTCTGAAAGCCACAGCGCTACAAAGATATAGACAACCTTAAGTTGTTAAGATAAGTTTATCGCAGACGGTAACGTGTGATTAACCCTTTTTGTGCACGGTTAATTTCGACGAAAACGTTCACCCGATGCGGAGAAAATCATGCGCGTACTGCTAGTGGAAGACGACCCCACGACCTCGAAGAGCATCGAACTGATGCTGACACACGCCAATCTGAACGTCTATGCGACGGATCTGGGAGAGGAAGGGATCGATCTTGCAAAGCTGTATGACTATGATCTCATCCTGCTGGACCTCGATCTGCCGGACATGAACGGGCATGAGGTGCTGCGGCAGTTGCGCCTGTCCCGCATCGAAACCCCGATCCTGATCCTCTCCGGCGCCGATGACACGGAAAACAAGATCAAGGGGTTCGGGTTCGGCGCGGACGACTATCTCACCAAACCGTTCCATCGCGAAGAACTCGTGGCGCGCATCCATGCCATCATCCGCCGCTCCAAGGGGCATTCGCAATCGGTGATCGATACCGGGCTGATTTCCGTCAATCTGGATGCGAAGACGGTGAGTGCCGACAACAAGCCGGTGCATCTGACCGGCAAGGAATACCAGATGCTGGAGCTTTTGTCGCTGCGCAAGGGCACGACACTGACCAAGGAGATGTTCCTCAATCATCTTTACGGCGGCATGGATGAGCCGGAACTGAAGATCATCGACGTCTTCATCTGCAAACTTCGCAAGAAGCTGAGCAACGCGACGGGCGGCGAAAACTATATCGAGACGGTTTGGGGGCGCGGATATGTGCTGCGTGACCCGGAACCCAGCCAGGCGGATGACCCGCAACGCCTTGCCATAGGCGCCTGACGAGCAGCGGCGACGTGGTCCGGCCCCGGAGGCTGGCGCCGGACCAGACGGTGGGCATCATACCCGACGAAATCAACTGGACCTGATCCGGACCTGCGCATATCTAGTCAGATGGGCGACATGGAAAGGGTTGGGTCTTGGCGTCTGTGACGGATATCGAAGAACTGAGCGAGGATGCGGCGAAAGCCGAACTCGCCCGTCTTTCGGAGCTTCTGAACAAGGCCAACACAGCCTATCACGGCGACGACGATCCGGACATCTCGGATGCGGACTACGATGCGCTCAAGCGGCGCAACGCGCAAATTGAGGCGCGGTTTCCGCATCTGAAGCGGGCTGACAGCCCCTCCGAGCAGGTCGGGTCGGCTCCGGCAGAAGGGTTTTCCAAAGTCACCCATGAGGTGGCGATGCTCTCCCTGTCCAACGGATTTGACGCAGAGGACATCAGCGACTTTGATGCGCGCATTCGTAGATACCTCGCACTCGAGGCGGACGCGGCGCTGTCCTATACCGCCGAGCCGAAGATAGACGGGCTGTCCTTGTCTCTCAGGTATGAAGGCGGCGCGCTCGTGCAGGCCGCGACGCGCGGCGATGGCCGTGTCGGCGAAAACGTCACTGCGAACGCCCGAACGATTGCAGATATTCCCACAAGTATTGTGGGTGCGCCGGATGTGCTGGAGGTCCGCGGCGAGGTCTACATGTCGCATCCGGATTTCGAGGCGCTGAATGCGCGGCAGGCCGAGGCCGGCGGCAAGGTGTTTGCCAACCCGCGGAATGCGGCGGCCGGGTCCTTACGGCAGTTGGATGCGGAGATCACCCGGGCGCGCCCGCTGCGGTTCTTTGCCTATGCCTGGGGGGCGCTCTCGGAACCCCTGGCCGAGACGCAGATGGGTGCGATCGACCGCCTGGGGGAGATGGGATTTCAGACAAATCCTTTGACACGGATCTGCGCGGGGCCTCAGGAGTTGATGGCGCACTACGACGAGATCGAAGCGCAGCGCGCGACATTGGGCTACGACATCGACGGCGTTGTCTACAAGGTCAACGATCTGGCACTGCAGGATCGGCTCGGCTTCAGGTCCACGACGCCCCGTTGGGCGATTGCCCATAAGTTTCCTGCAGAGCTTGCCTGGACCCGGCTCGAGGCGATTGACATTCAGGTTGGCCGCACCGGGGCGCTCTCGCCGGTCGCGCGGCTGCATCCGGTGACGGTGGGTGGCGTTGTGGTCTCAAATGCGACGCTGCACAACGAAGACTATGTGTCGGGTCGCGACAACAAGGGCGCAACCATACGGGACGGCAAGGACATTCGCGTCGGCGATTGGGTGCAGGTCTACCGTGCGGGCGATGTGATCCCGAAGGTCGCCGATGTGGATCTGAACAAAAGGCCCGCGGATGCGGAGCCTTACGTGTTTCCACAGCGCTGCCCGGAATGTGGCAGCGCCGCGGTGCGGGAACCTGGCGATGCGGTGCGGCGGTGTACCGGCGGGCTGATCTGCCCGGCGCAGGCGGTTGAAAAACTCAAACACTTCGTGTCACGCGCCGCGTTTGACATCGAAGGCCTCGGCGCCAAGCAGGTCGAACAGTTCTATACGGATCAATGGATCCGGGAGCCTGCGGATATCTTCACGCTGCGCGCACGCTATGGATCCGGCGTGCAACAACTCAAGAACCGTGAGGGCTGGGGCGAGAAATCTGCGACCAATCTTTTCGACGCGATAGATGATCGGCGCAAGATCACCTTGTCCCGGCTGATTTTTTCGCTCGGGATCCGGCACGTCGGCGAGGCAGCGTCGAATACCATTGCCATGCACTATACCGATTGGGCGACGTTTGATGCGGCCATGCGAGCGGCGCAGGACAGCGAAACCCCGGCGTGGCAGGATCTGATCGATATCGACGGGGTCGGCACCGTGATGGCGACGTCGCTGGTGCAGACCTTGGCGCAGCCGGCGGAACGCGCGTCAATTGATCGCCTGATTGCGGAGCTTGACGTCCAGCCGGTTGCGCGGCCCAAGACCGACGGAAGCCCGGTGGCGGGCAAGATCGTCGTCTTTACCGGAACGCTTGAAAAGATGACCCGCGCCGAAGCCAAGGCGCGCGCGGAGCGGCTGGGCGCCAAGGTGTCGGGGTCCGTGTCGGCCAAGACCGACATCGTGATCGCCGGGCCGGGCGCCGGATCAAAGGCCAAGAAGGCCGCGGAATTGGGGATCGAGACGCTCGATGAGGATGGCTGGCTGTCGCTGATCGCGGGCGTATGAGCGGGCGGCCCGAAGAGCTGTTTCCGCTGTTTTCCGAAGTGCGCACGCTGCCGGGGATCGGGCCGAAAACGGCCGCACATATGGAAGCACTGGGTATCCGGGCGCCACGCGACCTGCTGTTCACGCTTCCGCAGTCGGGGATTGATCGCCGCCGGCGCGATACCATTCGGGGCGCGGTTCTCCCGGCGACGCTCACTGTCGCCGTGCAGATCGGGCCTCATACAGCGCCGCGGACGAAGCGCGGGGCCTACCGCGTTCATGTGGAGGACGCCGAAACCTCCTTTCAGCTCGTATTTTTTCATGTCCGTGGTGATTATTGGAAAAACGCGCTGCCGGAGGGGAGCCGCCGGGTGGTGTCGGGGAAGGTGGAGAGCTTCGAGGGGATCGCACAGATGGTGCACCCTGATCACATTGTGACCGAGGAGGCGGCGGAGACGATCCCCGCGTTTGAGCCGGTTTATCCGCTCACGGCGGGTGTGACGCAGAAGCTGATGGTCAAAGCAGCCGGGGGGGCGCTTGAGCGGGTCCCGGACATGTTTGAATGGATTGACCCAGCGCAGAAATCAAAAGTCGGGTGGCCCGATTTTCCGGAGGCCGTTCAGGCGGCACACCGGCCTCAGGCTCAGGCGGATCTGGCGCTGACGGCACCGGCGCGTGAGCGTTTGGCGTATGACGAGTTGCTGGCGCACCAGCTGACCCTGGCATTGGCCCGGGCGACGGAACGCCGCAAGCCGGGCCGTGCGACGGTTGGCACCGGACAGTTGCAGTCTGCGGTGTTGGCCCGATTGCCCTATCGCCCGACGCAGGCGCAGACCCGCGCAATCGAGGAGATCAACGCCGATATGGCGGCGCCGACGCGGATGAGCCGCTTGCTGCAAGGCGATGTCGGTGCGGGCAAAACGCTTGTGGCGTTCATGGCGCTGCTACGGGCTGTTGAGGGCGGCGGGCAGGGGGTGCTGATGGCGCCCACGGAGATCCTTGCGCGGCAGCACATGGAATCGCTTGCGCCACTGGCGCAGGAGGCGGGCGTGGTCCTGGATGTGCTGACCGGGCGTGACAAGGGTGCCGCACGACAGCGGAAGCTGGACGCCCTCGCACGCGGCGAGCTTCATCTGTTGGTGGGCACTCACGCCGTGTTCCAGGCGGATGTGCACTTCGATGATCTGCGGCTGGCCATCATCGACGAGCAGCATCGGTTCGGCGTGCGCCAACGGCTTGAGCTGGGGCGCAAGGGCGACGGCGTGGATGTGCTGGTGATGACCGCAACGCCGATCCCGAGGTCGCTGTCGCTGGCGCAATATGGCGACATGGATGTGTCGGTCCTCGACGAAAAGCCGCCGGGGCGCAAGCCGATCAAGACGGTCATGATCAGCACCGCCCGGATGGACGAGGTGATCGAACGGCTGCGTGCCGTGATTGCCGACGGTCGGCAATGCTACTGGGTCTGCCCGCTTGTCGAGGAGAGCGAAGTGCTCGACCTGACGGCGGCGGAGGCACGATTCAAACGACTGCGGGCCGCTCTGGGGGAGGGCGCGGTCGGGCTGGTGCACGGCCAGCTGTCGCCTGCGGAAAAAGATCAGGCCATGGCGCAGTTCGTGAGTGGGCAGACCAAGGTGCTTGTCGCCACGACTGTGATCGAGGTTGGCGTCAACGTGCCCAACGCCACGATCATGGTCATCGAACGCGCCGAGACCTTCGGGTTGGCCCAGCTGCATCAGCTGCGCGGCCGGGTCGGGCGGGGTGAGGCGGCGTCCACCTGCCTGTTGCTTTATCAGGCGCCGCTGTCCGAGGGCGGGCGCAAGCGGCTGGAGGTCCTGCGCGAGACCGAAGATGGTTTTGCGATTGCCGAGACCGATCTGCAGATGCGCGGGGCTGGCGATCTGATCGGGACAGCTCAATCGGGGATGCCGCGGTTTCGGGTCGCTGATCTGGAGCGGCAGGCCGGATTGATGGCCATTGCCCAGAGTGATGCGAGGCGATTGCTGGCGGACGACCCACAGCTTCGGTCAGAGCGGGGTGCTGCGGCGCGGCTCTTGCTGTGGCTGATGCGTCAGGAGGAGGCGATCCGCTTGATTTCAGTGGGTTAAGGTATGCGAACATAATTTGTTCGCGAATGTTCTTATTAAGTTCTTTACATATGGTTAAAAGTATGAGAACAAATAGGGATCAGAACGGAGAGATGCCATGACCATACTCGCTCAGATCAGATCCATCGCATCGCGGTCGCATGCGACCCTGCTGCAGGATGCGGTTGGAGCGATGGCGCTCATCGTGATGCTGGTGGTGGGCTTGCACCTGCCGTCCTTTATCTGATTTCTGCCTGCGATCTCGCGCCGCGCATAGGCCAGTGCGTTCCCCGAACTGGCATTCGAGACGAACACTGCCTGTTCCCGTCTCGTCAGGGCCTGCCCCCTGCCATATGCGCCGGGTCCCACGTGAGAGACGCTTAACCTGACGCCGCCGTCCTGCTCGGGACGTGCGGCGTTTTTTTTAGAAGGTGTAGGCCAGGCGCAGGCCGCCCCAGTGTTGACCCTTGACGAAGATGGGCGCCGAGAGATCCTTCATCATCTTGAATTCACCACCCCCCATGTCGCGGCGATAGACCTGCAGCAGGAAGGGTTCGGTGTTGCGCCCGGCTTTCAGCCCGACGCGGTCATCAAAGATCCGACGGTTGCGGCAATGGGCCATATTCCAAACCGGATCGTCACCGGGCGGTTGAGAGAATTTGCGATTGTGCGTCGGGAGGTAGCCATTGGTGTCGACGGCGGCGCAAAACACGACCCTGCGATCCATGTCCAGAACAGGTTCCTGCAGAGGGGGCAGCACCTGATCCATAATGCTTGTGCACTCGGCCAGCACCTGTTCGGGATTGGTGCCGGGGATCGGGCGGTAGGTGCGATCAAACAGGCGCGACATCGAGGTGGCGCCCGTGTCGACAGCGTCCTCGAGCGCCTGAGAGAGCTCGCGGGCAAGGCTTTGCACGCGCTGAATGAATGGCGTGTCCGGGGAGTTGCCGCCGATCAGAGCCGTCGACTGTACGATGGTTTCGGAGGTGTCGATCAGGCTCAGGATCCGCTCATGGGTTTGCTCGATTCCGGACGACGTGCTTTGGACAGATGTATCAATGCTCTCGAGAGCCGGGGCAAAGTCGGCCATGGCCGATTCCATGCGGTCGGCTTGTTGCGCGATCCGGTGCGCCTGTTCGTTGGCGGAGGAGATAGAGGTTTCCATCCGACTGAGCGCGGTGTCAGTGCCACCGGCGTTTTCAAGCACATCGGTGGCTTGCGTTGCAATGTCCGAGGCTTCGGTGCCAAGCTCGGTGATCCAGCTGGTCAGGGTGTCGATGTTGTCGGAAATCTCCACCGCAGCGTCGCGGGTTTTCTGTGACAGGTCGTTGATGGCTTCGGCCACGACCGCGAAGCCGCGCCCGGCTTCGCCTGCGCGCGCAGCCTCGATCTTGGCGTTGATGGCCAGCGTGTTGACCTGCGCGGCGATTTTGGCGATTTGCTGGTTGTTGTTCTTGACGGCTGAGAGCGTGTCGCCGACAGTTTCGGTACGTTGCGACAGATCCTGCACCCAGCCGGCGACAGTGCGGGTCTTTTCGCCGGTTGTGCGGACAAGCGCGGCGGAGGACTTTACATTTTCGGCGGTCTCATCCGTGTTCTGCGCCATTGTGCGGACAGCGTCGCGCACGTCTGAATTGGCCTGCTCCATGTCATTTGCACGGGTGCGCAATACGGTGAGCCCATCCCGCTGCGCTTTGGCATGTTCCTCGACCAGATCCAGAAAGCCGGCAATGTCCACGATTTCGTAGCCGAGGGCCGCGGCGGCCTCGGTCAGCCGGTCCGTGTGATGTGTGTCCGAAAGCTGAGGTTGATTTGCCATTCTATACCACCGATGTCTCGGCGCTCAAAATGGCACAGCTTTGGTTAAAATTTGCTAACCCGCGCCGATGCTCAGGCGCAATCGGCCCGCAGGGCCTGGCTCATCGCTTCGCAGGTCGCCTCTATGCTCAGCAGAATGGAGGCGTGGCGGTTCTTGTAATCGCGCGCGGGTTCGAGCACCTCGAACCCGTCAAAGGGCGCGGGCGGCACGGGTCCGCCGTCCTTGAGCATGGCGCGCAGCGCATCGCGGGCGGCTTCTAGCTCGTCCAGAGTACGTCCGAGAACCGCGCCTCCGGTCACGGCCGCGGCGGCCTGCCCCAAGGCGCAGGCTTTGACGTCCTGGCCAAACGCGCTGACCTGCCCGTTGTCGACACTCAGATCCACGGTCACAGCGGAGCCGCAGAGCGGTGAGCGCTTTTTCACGGACGCCATGGGGTTTTCCAGCCGCTGAAGGTTCGGGATCTCGGAGGCCAGTGCGAGAATCTTCCCTGAATAGAGTTTGATCAGATCGTTTTCACCAGACATGGCATCCTGCGGTCTTCCGTTGACATCGGCTTTCATACATAGGACGTCGCGCAGCAGATGCAAAAAGGTTTTTGGCATGCCTCAGAACCCCGAACCCTTCGACCCGGACACGCTGACATACAATGACGCAGGGCTCATCCCGGCGATTGCGCAGGATGCCGAGAGCGGCGAGGTGCTGATGATGGCCTGGATGAACCGCGCCGCAATCCTTCGAACCCTGCAGACCGGCAAGGTGACCTATTGGAGCCGGTCACGGCAGGCCTTCTGGGTGAAGGGGGAGACAAGCGGACACCATCAAGCGCTGGTGGAGATGCGCGTGGACTGCGACCGCGACTGCCTGTTGATGCAGGTGCACCAGACGGGCCCGGCGTGCCATACCGGGCGACGCAGCTGTTTCTACACCGGTGTCTCGGAGGCGGGTGAAGAGGAACTGATGCAGCCTATGTGAGGCTCAGGCGGGAGGCAAATCCAGCATCGTGCGAATGTCGGCGGGGCTTTTGCCCTGCGCACGATAGAGGGCCAAGGCGCGCGCATCGTCACGCTTGGCGAGACGTTTGCCAGCCTCGTCGCGGATCAGCCTGTGGTGATGATAGAGCGGGATCGGCAGGGCCAGAAGATGTGCGAGCAGCACATGAATGCGCGTGGCGTCGAAGAGATCCTCGCCGCGGATCACATGGGTGATGTCCTGTGCATGATCATCCACGACGACGCAGAGATGGTAGGCCGCGGCCATCTCGCGCCGCGCGACGGCGATGTCGCCGACCGTGGTCAGGAGATCGTCCGCATCGAGGCGATGCGTTCCCTCAAAGCGGCCCCCCGTTTCGGTGAACTCCGGCAAGGAGCCGGCGGCCATGATCGCCTTCTGCAGATCAAGCCGGATCGCGTCGCCCGCGGTAAACGCAGCCATGCTACGGCCCCGGCAGGTGCCGGGATAGATGCGGCCATCTGGACCATGCGTCGGAACGCCTTCCTGCGGGGCGCCGACGGCGGCTTCGATGTCGGTGCGGCTGCAGGAGCAGGGGTAAATCAGGCCTCGGGCGTTCAACTGATCGAGTGCCGCGCGAAAGCGGGCTTCGGAGCGCGATTGCTGCATCACCGGCTCGGGCCACTGCACACCCAGCCAGCGCAGATCGTCCTTCGCCTGGGTTTCATACTCCGGCTTGGAGCGGACGCGGTCGATGTCGTCCATGCGCAGCAGGAAGGTGCCACCTGCGGCGCGGGCCATGTCAAAGGCCGTGAGTGCGGAAAACGCATGCCCGAGATGCAGCGGGCCGGTGGGCGATGGCGCAAATCGCGTTCGAAAAATCAAGTTTTCTCAAGCACGTAGACGTTGGAGTTCAACCCGATCCCCGGCAGGTGTGGACCGCTTTCGCGAAAGAGCAGCCGCGCCGCCGCGCAATCCACCCATTCGCAGATACGGCCCTCATTTGCGCGATCCTGCAGAGCGTGATCGTTCAGCGAGAGCACCAGAAGGGCACCGGGAGCCATGCCGCGCATCAGATCATCAAAGACCGAGATAGGGGCAGCACCTGCACCGATCACACCAATCGCGGCGATGGCCGCGTAGTTGGCCAGATCGACGGGCAGCGGCGCGTCGGCGTCGATCACGGTCAGAGTGCGATAAAGACGCTTGGCTTCGGCCTGGGCCAGCATATCGGGGGACAGATCCACGCCGTCAATCGTCTCGAACCCCGCGAGTTTCAGCGCCAGTCCGGACAGCCCCGTTCCACAGCCGAAATCCAGCACCGGCTGCGTCTGATCGCTGGAGAACCTGGAGAGCGCCTGGGCGCAGCGGTCCGGTGTGACATAGCCGTTCTTGCGCACTTCGGCGTCGTAGCTGGAGGACCAATCATCGTAGAGCGTGCGCGTCTCATTCGCATCGCGTGCGTCATAAACCTTGTTCAGATAGTTTTGTGTCATGGCAGCAGGATAACCGCCTCGGCTATGCGGCGTCCAGTGCAGCCCCGCCAAGCCAGGTTTTCCAGGCCGCTTTCGCGCGATCCGTGTAGGCCTTGTAGCGATCCTTGCGCCCCCGGCGTCCGCCCTTGAGGCCCTCCACCGGAGGGAAGAGACCGAAATTCACGTTCATCGGCTGGAAGGTCTTGGCCTCGGCGCCGCCGGTGATGTGGGTGATCAGGGCGCCGGTTGCAGTACAATCGGGCGGCAGCGTGATGGGCTGGCCCAGAATCTCAGCTGCGGCCAGCCGTCCGGCCAGAAGGCCCATGGCCGCAGATTCCACATAGCCCTCGACCCCTGTGATCTGCCCGGCAAAGCGGATGTTGGGGCGGGACCGCAAGCGCATTTGCCCGTCGAGAAGGCTCGGAGAATTCAGGAATGTGTTGCGGTGAATACCGCCGAGGCGGGCAAATCTCGCATTTTCAAGACCTGGGATACTTTTGAAAACATCGGCTTGTGCGCCGTATTTCATCTTGGTCTGAAAGCCTACGATATTGTAGAGCGTGCCCAGTTTGTTGTCGCGGCGCAGCTGCACGACGGCATAGGGTTTCACGTCCGGCTGGTGCGGGTTGGTCAGGCCGACGGGCTTCATCGGGCCAAAGCGCAGGGTCTCGCGGCCGCGCTCCGCCATGACCTCGATCGGCAGGCAGCCATCGAAGTAACCGGCGGCCTCACCTTCGTGAAATTCGGTCTTATCCGCGGCAATCAGCGCGTCGATAAAGTTCTCGTATTGATCGCGATCCATCGGGCAGTTGAGGTAGGCGGTGCGCTCTTCCTCGTTCTCGCCCTTGTCATAGCGCGACTGCATCCAGGCTTTCGACATGTCGATACTGTCGAAATAGACAATTGGGGCAATGGCGTCGAAAAACGCCAACGCATCGGCGCCGGTTTCCGCTGCAACCGCTTGCCCGAGGGACGCAGAGGTCAGGGGACCGGTGGCAATGATCCAGCGGCCCTCAGTTGGCAGTTCGGTGATCTCGCCATGGTCGACACGGACATTCGGGTGCGCCATCAACGCATCTGTCACCGCTTGGGCGAAGGGGTCACGATCCACCGCGAGGGCGCCGCCCGCCGGCAGGCGGTGCGTGTCAGCAGTTTGCATGATCAGCCCGTTTGCCGCCCGCATTTCCCAATGCAGTAGGCCGACGGCATTCTGCTCGTCGTCGTCTGAGCGAAAGGAGTTCGAACACACCATCTCGCCCAGCAGACCGGTTTGATGCGCAAACGTCCCGACCTTAGGGCGCATCTCGTGAAGCACCACCGGCACGCCCATATGAGCAGCCTGCCAAGCGGCCTCCGATCCGGCCATGCCGCCGCCGACGATGTGTAACTCTTCTGCCATGACGGGTCATTTAGGCCAGGGTGCACGGTGACGCAACCGGCGCGGAAGGCGCTGGCCAATCTGGGCTGGGGTATCGAGAGAGTTTTGGGGTCGCCGCTGCGGGAGTGTCGGGCCAGTGAGAGAGCTGGCTTGGAGGGACCTTCCGCCCGCGGCGACCCAAAAGCATCTGGCCGCTTTGGCCGTGCCGCAGAGTTGCCACGCTCCTGCCCAAATTGAAATGCCGGAGTCGGAAACTCTGATGCGTCGATTTGGAAACAATGACCTGACGCTGCGTCAGATGTGCTCGTCCCCGCCACCGGCTTGCGCTCTGGCCTTGTTTCGAACACGGTCGCTGAGGAAAAAGGGGAGGGACGGATGGACATCAAGATGGACGCAGCGGCGCTAAATGCCTTTCTCGATCAGGTGTTTGAGCAGGTTGCCGACGATTTTGTCGTGGAAGAGGTCACCCCCGAGACGCTGACCGTTCGGTTGAAGGTGGGGAGCAAGCACCTGCGCCCCGGCGGGACTGTATCAGGGCCCAGCATGTTCTCACTGGCTGATGTGGCGGCGTATCTCATAACGCTCGCGCGGATCGGACCCGAGGCGCTCACGGTCACGACCAATTGTGCCATCGACTTCATGCGCAAGCCCGCCGCGCGTACCGATCTTGTGGGCAAGGTGCGTCTGCTCAAGCTTGGCAAGCAGTTCTCGGTCAGCGATGTCTTGATTTATTCTGACGGGATGGCGGAACCCGTGGCGCGCGCCAATCTGACCTACGCCATCCCGCCGAGTCCATAAAAAAGGGCCGAGACAAAGCCCGGCCCAGAGGAAGAGGTCTGGTCGCGTACCGGGGAGGTTACGCGCGCCAGAACACCTTTGCAGCCTCAGCGCGAGCCTGCTCCGGTGTCAGCCCCACATCCGCCAATTGCCATACCGTCAGCTGTTTCAGCGCGCGGCGCGTGCGGCGGCGTGTGGTCCATTTCGACACGCAGACCGCAAATTCGACCGCCAGAATTGCCAGTGTCGGCATTTCCTTGACCTCGTTCAGATAGGCCAGCGTCCGCGGAGAAGGGGTCAATGCGTGTGCCATGGAAATCTCCTTAAATTGTATTGACACAATGTAGCGATATCGCTATGCGTATTGATACGATAGTTGATACAACCAGGCTAGGAAAACATTGTAATGGATACAATTTGGGAGCCGGAGCTGGTCAAAGGGCAGGGACCCAAATATCAAGCGGTTGTCACACGTATCCGACAGAGCATCGATCAAGGAGCGCTCAGACCTGGGGACAAGCTGCCGCCCGTGCGGGACCTGGCCTGGAAGTTGCGCATCACCCCGGGGACGGTTGCGCGCGCCTATACCATCCTGACCGACGAGGGCGCCCTCAAGGCGGAGGTGGGGCGTGGGACCTTTGTTGCCGTGCCGCGCCCGGTGCTCGTGGACACGGACCCGATTGAGATCGACGTGATCCCTCATCGGAAGGAGGAGGATGGCGATCAGTACAACGTCAATCTGTTCTCACCGCATTTGCCATGTGTTGGTCAGGACAAGCTGGTCCGGCAATTGATGGCGCAGGTTGCGCAGAATCCACCCTCGGGCGTGATGCATTACCCCAGCCGCAGCGGTGCGCGTGCGGCACGGGAGGCTGTGGTTCACTGGCTGAAGGGGACGCCGCTGGGGCCGTTGCGGGAGCGCGATGTGGTTCTGTGTCATGGAGGGCAGAATGGGATCATGTTGATACTGCAGTCCATCTTGGAAGGCCGCGCACCCACTGTATTGATCGAGGACTTGGCGTATCCGGGCTTTCGAAAGGCGGCGGAGCTGTTGCGCGCCGAGGTCGTTCCGGTCGCCATGGACGAGGATGGGATCATTCCCGAAGCGCTCGAGGCCGCAGCAAGGGCGCATGACGCGCAGGTTCTGTGCACATCTCCGGAGGTCCATAACCCGACCTGCGGGTTCAGCCCGATCGGACGGCGTGAGGCGATTGCCGAGATCGCCCGCAGATATGACTTCCAGATTGTCGAGGATGACTGCTATCGCATGGGCGTGAACCGCGCCCCGTCCTATCGCATGTTGGCGCCGGGGCGTGGCTGGTATGTGTCATCCATTGCCAAGACGATCACACCATCGCTTCGCTTTGGCTATGCGATCGCGCCTGAAGGGAAGTCGTCTCTGCTGCGGCGGGCCGCGGAGCACAGCTTCTTTGGTATGGCGACGCCGCTGACGGATCTGTGCAGCGCGCTCTTGACCCATCCGGACATGGACGCGCTGGCGGACGCCACCCACAAGGCCTTCAATACTTACGTCCAAAGCGCCGTGAATGTTCTGGGCGCCTATGATCTGGTCTGGCGGCCCGGTGTGCCCTTTTTATGGCTGCGGTTGCCGGTGGGATGGCGCGCCGGGGCGTTTTGCCAGGCAGCGGAAGCTCAAGGCGTCCAGATCCGCTCAGCCGAAGAATTCGTCTGCCGCGACGCCCGGGCGCCGCATGCTGTTCGCATGGCGGTCAACGCCGGTGTGTCGCTGAAGAGTTTCGAGGCGGCGATGCTGAGGTTGCGGGATCTTCTGGACAGCCCGCCGGAGCAGTTGGGCGTCTGATTTATTGGGGTAAAATAATACCTGTATTATAACTTACTGTTTTTGGTTACTTTTATATGTATTCCGCTGCTTGACGCCGCTGTTTTGTCACGTATAACCCCCCAATCGAATTCAGGCCGCAGCGCGACAGCGCGGGCTGCTCTCTCAAACGGGGAACCGTCCATGAAAACCTTTTCTGCAACACCCGCAGATATCGACAAGAAGTGGATCCTGATTGACGCCGAGGGTGTCGTTCTGGGCCGCCTTGCGTCGATCGTGGCCATGCGTCTGCGTGGCAAGCACAAGCCATCGTTCACTCCGCATATGGATATGGGCGACAACGTAATCATCATCAACGCTGACAAGGTCCAGCTGACCGGCAAGAAGCGCGAAGAGAGCCATTACTGGCATACGGGCCACCCGGGTGGGATCAAGTCGCGCACCAAGGCGCAGATCCTCGAAGGCGCGCACCCTGAGCGGGTCGTGACCCTAGCGGTCAAGCGCATGCTGCCCGGCAACCGCCTGAGCCGCAAGCAAATGACCAACCTGCGCGTCTATGCAGGCGGCGATCACCCCCATGAGGCGCAAAGCCCCGAAGTTCTGGATGTGAAATCCATGAACAGCAAAAACACCCGGAGTGCATGAGCATGGCTGAAGAAATCAATACATTGGAAGAGCTTGGCCAAGCTGCTGGTCTTGAGGCAGCTCCCGAAGTGGTGGAAACGCCCCGCGAGCCGGTCCGTGACGACCTCGGCCGGTCCTACGCCACAGGCAAGCGGAAAGACGCGGTCGCCCGCGTCTGGATCAAACCGGGCTCCGGCAAGGTGACCGTGAACGGCAAGCCGCAGAACGATTACTTTGCGCGCCCCGTGCTGCAGATGATCCTGGCACAACCGTTTTCGGTGTCTGGCACGGAAGGTCAGTTTGACGTGGTTGCCACTGTGAAAGGCGGCGGTCTCTCCGGCCAGGCCGGTGCGGTCAAGCATGGCATCTCCAAAGCGCTGCAGCTGTATGACCCGTCCTTGCGCGGCGCGCTGAAGGCCGCAGGCTTCCTGACCCGCGACAGCCGTGTGGTCGAGCGCAAGAAATACGGCAAGGCCAAGGCGCGGAAGAGCTTCCAGTTCTCCAAGCGCTAAAACTCTACGATATCCCAAAGGGCTGCCCACCGAGGCAGCCCTTTGTATTTTTGATCTCCGCGTTCTGCATTTCTTGAGTGGCCGGGCGATCAAACCTCGCCAGAACGGCGTTCATTCCGCAACAGAGCAGTGTTTTGACGGATCGGGGGCTTCGCGCTGCCGGAATTCTCGGCTACGGTCCTCAAAGCCTGACACAGAGGGAGATCGTCATGGTGCTCAGAACCTTCGTGGCGTTTGACAGCGAGAATCTCGTCGTCACGTCCAGCAGCAATACGGGCCTCATTGGCAATCCGATCATCAACAACTCCAGCACCCCGAACGGGACGATCTTTCAGTTCAGCGCCGGAAGCGGCGAGGCGATCACGCTGAACGATACCGGGGGCAACCGGAACGTCTTCGAAGATGATCGTCCCAACCAGCATCGTATCGTGGATGGCAAGGGGCTGGTTGCAGACGGGACGCGGGTCGAATCCGAGTCCATCATCAGGCTGCGTCAACTGGACGACGACGGGGACCCCACAGGCCCTGTCATTACGCTCAATGTCTACTCGCAGAACGGAAACACGAGCGATATCTGGGGCTATTCCACCACGAGTTTGCTCCAAGATGGCGCGTCCTACGTCAAGGTCAGCGGCAGTAACAACGGCTCGTCCGCTTACAACACCTTCGTGCCATGTTTCGCGGAAGGAACGCAGATCGAGACCGCCGATGGCAGCGTGGCGGTTGAGGATATCGAGGCTGGCCTGGAGATCTGGACGAAGGACACGGGCCCACAACCGGTCCGCTGGGCGTCGAGCACCACAGTGGAGGGGCAGGGGGACTACGCCCCGGTGGTGATCGAACCTGGGGTGTTCGGCAACCACAGCGCGCTTGTTGTGTCGCAGCAGCATCGCATGTGGGTCGAGACACCAATGGCGGAGCTGCTCTTTGGCAGGTCGGAAGTCCTGATCGCTGCCAAGCATCTGATCGGCCTGCCGGGCGTCAGCCTGCAGCCGCGGGATCGCGTCTGCTATACACATTTCATGTTCGACAACCATCAGATCGTGCGAGCCAATGGGGCGCTGACCGAGAGCTTTTTCTACGCAGAGGTATCCATCGGTTCGCTGGAAAGCGCCCAACGGGCGGAACTGGAAGCCTTGTTTCCCACCTTGCCGAGGGTGTTTGAGCAATTCGGCGCAACGGCCACGATGACGCTGAATCGCCGCGAGGCGGAGGCGTTGCGTCCCTACCTTGCCGCCTGAGGTTGGCCTCTAATCGTCGGGGCTGATCAGCCCCAGGCCGCGCAGGTAGATCCCAAGACCCGATTCCAGTAGATCATCGGCCGGAAAGGGGGACGCACGCCCCGGTGAGTTTCGGGCGAACAACTCCACAACGCCGTGACTGAGCGCCCAGATGTGGGCTGAAAACATCGACGCGGGCGGCCGCTTGTCTTCAGGAATATGTTGGCTGAGATCGGTCGCGGCCTTCTCGAGGACATCATTGGCGCGTGTGGCCGCTGCCGCCAGCTCTGGCGTTCGGTTGACGGAGATGCCGCTTTCGAACATCGCGATGTAATGGCCGGGATACTTGCGGGCGAAGGCCAGATACGCGCGACCGGTCGCGGAAAAAGCGGCCAGGGCAGATGGCTGGCCCTTGTCGTAGGCATATTGCATGAGATCTCCGAAAATCTCGTATCCCTGCAGGGCCGCCTCGGCGATGAGGTCCTCGCGCCCTTCAAAGTGCCGATAGACGGCGGCCGGGGTCACGCCGGCTTGTTTCGCCGCTTCCGACAGGGTGAAGCCCATCGGGCCACGTTCCTCAATCAGCTGCAGGGCGGCCTCGATGAGGGCCTGCCGGAGATTGCCGTGATGGTAGCCGCGCTTAGGCATCCCAGATATCCGGTCCGCCGCAGATGGACGTGTCTATCTTGCCGATGGCCGTGGTATCCTTGCGCGCGTAGTCGAGCCCGTGCAGGACGGTTCGAATGGCGGCGAGGCGGGCGCGGCGCTTGTCATCGGAGCGCACGATGGTCCAGGGGGTTACATCGGTGTGGCTCTTGGTCAAAGTCTCATGGATCGCGTCGGTGTAGGCGTCCCAGCGCTTGAGGCCTTCAACATCAATCCAGCTGAGCTTCCATTGCTTGAGCGGGTCTCGCTCGCGGGCGAGCAGGCGGCGCAGTTGCTCCGCGCGTCCGACGTTCATCCAGAACTTGAAGAGAAGCACACCGTCATCCACCAGCATCTCCTCGAAGGGATTGACCTGACGGAAGAACTCGCTGCGCTGGCTGTCTGTGCAGAACTCAAAGACCTTCTCGACAACACCCCGATTGTACCAGCTGCGGTCAAAAAAGACGATTTCGCTTTTGGTCGGCAGCTGGCTCGCATACCTCTGAAAATACCACTGACCGGCCTCCGCATCGGTCGGTTTGGACAGAGCGACGATCCGCGCGCCACGAGGATTGAGGTTGGCCCGGAACCGCTTGATTGTGCCACCTTTTCCCGCGCCATCACGCCCTTCAAACACCATGACAACGCGCGCCCCGCTCTCCCGAACCCAAGCCTGCATCTTCACCAGCTCGATCTGCAAAGCCTCCAGCGCGGTCTCATACGGTTTGCGAGCGAGCCGGTCCGCGTGGGGGTAGCTGGGGGAGAGAACATCGCCTTTTTCTGCGCCCTGGATGGCATCGCGGATCGGCTGCGGTGCGTCGGTTTCGAAAAAGCTGCTGATTGCGCCGTCGAATGGCAGATTCATGAGCCCTCCAGGGCAGTGTTTCTGCAGCCAATATGGGATGTTAAAGGGCTTAACGCAAACCCGCCCGGGCCGCGGCGCGGTCAATCGCGGCTTCGACGTCATCGGGAACGACGTGTTGTGGCATATGGCCCACACCGTCGAGCCGCGTGAGCACGGCACCCGGGATTTGCCGAGCAAGCGGCTCACTGTGGATGCGCATCGGCACGATCTCATCCGCAGTGCCGTGCAGGATTTCGAAAGGCATTCGGAGACTTGGATAGCGCTGCGACATCTCCACCACATGCGGGCGCAAGCCGTTGATCTGCTCGGCGTTCGCGCGAAAGGTCTTTCTGCGCAACGTAAGATCCGCGCCGATATGCTCCAGATACCCCTCTGGCATAGTCTGAGGGGCGAAAATCGCCTCCACATTGCTGCGCACAAGAGGATCGGGCGCAAAGGCTGCGACGAGCGGCGGCACCATAAGATGGCCCAGAGCGGTGTCCATGATGCGGTACTGCCAGTCGAGCTCCCCGGGCCAGGGTTGTGAAACCCCCGCGACCATGACGACAGCAGCGGTGTCTTCGGGGCGGGAGAGAGCCCAGGCCATGGCCACCGCACCACCGAAGGAGTGCCCGAGGACAATGGGGTTCTCGACATCCAGCGCATCCGCGGCCACTTGCAGCATCGCGGCCTGCTCGGCGGGTGATTCCGCGGCACGGTTCAGGAGGCCCTGCACATCGTCCGATGCGCGGTCGGTCCATCCCAAGCCGGGCCGGTCCAGCAGCACGACCCGGTAGCGATCTTTCAACCGATGCGCGAGATCGAAGGTGAACTCCCGCAAACTGCCGGAGGCGCCGTGGATCAGGATCAGATCGGGCCCGTCCCCCATCACCTCGGCGTGGATCTGGCGGGAGCGGTGGGAGATGAGTTGGCCGGATGGCGGATAGGTTTCGGCGACGCGCGCCTCGCGTGCTGCTGCGCGCCACTGAACCACCGCGACGAGCGCCAAGGCGATCAGCAGCGCAAAGACCACGGCCCTACTGCCCGATCGCATTAATATCATACGGCGTATCCTGATACACCTCCGTGAGCCAGTTGCCATAGAGCAGGTGCGCGTGGCTGCGCCAGCGGTTGAGCGGCACTTGGGTTGGGTCGTTGTCGGGATAGTAGTTCAGGGGCACATTGATCGGCGTGTTGCTTGCGACATCCCTGTCGTACTCCTGTTTGAGCGTATCACTGTCGTATTCGAAGTGATTGAAGATGTAGAGCGCACGGCGGCCGCTGTCCTCCACCAGGCAGGGGCCGGTTTCAGGGCTGCCCAGAAGAGTTGTCAGCCCATCGACCGCGTCGATTTCGTATTGCCGCATCTCCGTCCAGCGGGAGACGGGGATCACGCAGTCGTCCGAGAACCCGCGCAGATAGGGTGACCCAGGCGCCATGTTGCGATGCCGGAAGCAGCCGAACAGCTTGGCGTCCAGCATGTGTTTCCGCACACCGTGGAAATGGTTGATCATCGCCATGCCGCCCCAGCAGACGCCGAACGTCGACTGCACATTTGTCTGGGTCCAGTCCATCACTTCGCGCAGCTCATCCCAATAAGTCACTTCCGCGAAGGGAAGATGCTCGATTGGGGCTCCGGTGATGATCAGACCGTCGAACTTTTCATGCTTCACCTCCTGGAAAGGGCGATAAAAGCTTTCCATATGCGCGGCGGCCGTGTTTTTGGTTTGATGTTCGGACATCCGGATCAGGCTCAACTCGATCTGTAGCGGCGTGGCACCGATCAGCCGAGCGAACTGGTTTTCGGTCTGGATCTTCTTTGGCATCAGGTTCAGCAAGCCGATCCTGAGCGGGCGGATGTCCTGCCGCGCAGCCTGGTCTTCGTCCATCACCATCACACCTTCGCGCGTCAGCACGTCATAGGCGGGCAGGTTGGCAGGGATCTTGATGGGCATGGGTCTTTTCCGGCGTCTGAACAGAGCAGTCAGATAGCCTCTCGGCTGAGGTGTCTCAAGGGGCGGACGCTCACAGCTCGGTGACGCATCTTACAAGCGGCTCGCGATCAGGTCGTTGAAATCCTCGGGACTGCGAAGGGCGGCCACTTCATCCGCTGTCACCGTCACCCCCCAACGCGCCATTGCCTCATAGCGCGGCTGGCGGTGGGCGAGCGCCCGGGCATAGGTGAAGCGGACAAAAGCATCCGGATCAACGTCGTCTTCTTGCAGATTGGTTTCATTGAGATAGTCTTCCCAAATCCGCGTCAGGAACGCAGGTTGATAGGCCATGGGTTTCGGTGCCCGATCAAACCGACTGATCAGCTCTTGTGTATGCGCCTCATCGCCCTTGATCCAGATCAGCAGGCAATGCTGAGCCAGCTCGGAGAGGATTGGATCAGCGTCATCCGCCGGGTCGACCCACTCGCAAATCGAGCCGCCGGTATCGCAGATGAAATGCGGATATCCGTAGAGCGCTTCGGCGCGCTTGGCAAAGTGCACCGTGTCGTGGAGGGCGGCGATCTCTGCCTGTCGAAACTGCTCTTGTCGCTGCCGGTAGGTGGCTATGGGCAGTCCACCCTGCGCCGGATTTCCGGGCTTGCCGAGATAGGTCGCCACCGGCGCCAGGTTTTCGAAGGTGATGTTGGAGCCAATGTAGATGCTGTCGCTCATCAGCAATTCGCGCAGGAAGGGCACTTTCATCGCTTCGGCCTTAGCGTTGTCCGCGATGTATTCGCCCATGTATCTGGTGCCGATGCGGTAGTCGATGGAATAGTGGAACCACTGGCCGCTGCTCCGCAGCAGGTTCGACATATGGGTCTTTCCCAGACCGGACATGCCATAGACCAGCACGGATTTGCGCGAGGCAGCGCGCCAGTCGGCGGCGGAGGAGTAGAGCATGAGGCGCGTCCTGACGGCTGAGTTGGGCTTCAGTCCTAGCGGCCTCACCTCACAGGGTCAATCACGCCGCCACCTTTCGCCGACGCCGCAAAATGCGCCCATCCAGTATGATCAGCCCCGCAGCGAGAATGACAAAGCCGAGATAGGCGTTGGGGTTGAGCGTTTCGTCCCGGAAAAGAGCCCCCAGAAGGATTGCCACGGGAGCGATCAGGAGGGTCACGAGCAGAAGGTTTCCGCTGCCCGCGCGGGCGAGCACGTAGTAGTAGAGCAAGTAAGCGCCAGCAGTCGCGACCACTGCATAATACCCGATGGCGGTAAGGGTCGCGAGGGCCAGATCAAATTGCATCGGGCCCTCGAAGATCAGCGCCAGTGGCAGTGTCACGATGGTCGATCCCGTGAGCATGCCTGCTGCCGCGACCTGGGGGGATAAGCCTGCGAGCGTCTTGCGGCCCCAAACTCCGGCGAGAGCGTAGGACACGGTCCCCGCCAGAATTGCAAGCTGTGCGAGGGAGCGGACATCGAAGTCGCGCATGTTGTCCAGGCCGATTGCGGTTGCAACGCCCAAGAAGCCAAGCCCCACGCCCACGACCTTCCGTACGCTCAGACGTTCGTCCGCAAAGAAGACAGCAGCGGCAATGACCCCGAAGACGGCCGTCGCGGCATTGAGGATCGAGGTGAGCCCGGTTTCGACGTAGAGTTGGCCCCAGGCCATGAGCCCGAATGGGATGGCATTGTTGAGCAGGCCCATGACCAGAAACGCGCCCCAGGTTGCCGGATCTTGAGGCACGGGCAAGCGCATGGCCCAGACCACGGCCCAAAGCACCAGCATGGCCCAGAGGGTCCGGTGTGCGACCACCGTCAGTGGACCGATCTCGTCAAGAGCCACGCGGATTGACAGAAAGGAGCCGCCCCAGATCAGGGCCAGCAGCAGAAGCGCGCTCCATGCTTTCGGTGAGAGAGACATCTGATCGGTCATTGCCGGACCTTAGGCGGGCGGGATCACGTGAGCCACCCGGATCATGCGCGAAAGCCCCGCAGAGATGTCTCCACGGGGCTTTCGTGTGTGTTCGGAAGTCTAGAGATTAGAACGTATAGCCGATCTTCACGCCCAAGGCGATAGCGTCGTTGCCGTTGAACTCCGCTCCCGGATTACCCGAGACGGCTGTCGTGGTATCCCCAATTCTGAGGTAGCGAATACCAGTGGTGATCTTCATATTGCCTTGCGTATAGATCGCGGCAAGATTTAGGCTTTCGCCACCATCCGCTGGTCCAAGGTTGGTGAACAAGTTGCCGGTGTTCTCCTCATAGCCAATTGAGGCTGCAACAGACCAGGTGTCGCTCAAGCGGCGCCCGACGCCGATCCTGTAGGTAATAGTATCGTCAACGTAGCTCAGGAGCGGCTGATTGGTGGCGGCGACATAGCGCTCTGGCGACAGGTCAAAGTCCGACCAGTCCACCCAGCGGACCCCGCCGAACAGTAGTGTGTCTGTCGCGATCCCGGTTTGGAACTCGAGGTTGACCGACTGCGGTGTCTCGAATTCCGCTACGCTGCCCGGAAACGTCACCGCGCCATTCGAAAATGTTTCCGTGACGTCGTTGGAATGCGCAATTTCTGAACTATAGGTAAGCGATACTCGCAACGCGATTTCGGGTCTTTCGTAGGCGATGCCTGCGACAGCACCGACGCCCCAGTCACCATCTGCTACAACGTCATAGTTGCTGACAAATCCGATTCTTGCACTTGCGTCTGAGTTCTGGAAACGGGGACCACCATATATGGAGAATCCATTCGGCATATTGTACTGCAAAAGCGCTGTTACGGCGTAGGAATCGAACTGCGCGTTAGATCCTTGCGCGAAGTAGCCGGTGCCCGCCGCGTACTCGACCTCTGCCTTGAAGGGCTGGTCGACGATGAGCGCATAGGACCAAGTGTCGTTCAGGTCGGCTTTATAGGCGGCACCGAAGTTGAAGTTGCTCAACCCGATGTCACCCGAAGCTGTCCCGATGGCACCTAGACCAGCGTTGATGTTCCGCCCCTGCACATCGGGCGAGATATAACCAAGGCTGAACTCTGCATACCGGCCCTGCTCAAAGAGCACTTCGATCGATTGTCCCGTCCGGTCCAGAGCACCTGCATGCGCGCCCCCTGCGGCCAGACACATTGCCGTTACACTTGTAAGATACTTTTTCATTATTATCTCCTCCCCAGAAGATGACCCTGCGGTTGTTGACGCTGTGTTGAGCAGGCGTCGGCACCTAAGCACGATTCCGTCACCGGTCAATTATTGACGCAGGGGCAAGTGTAGGTGTGACCTGACGTAAAATCAGGCTTTTTGTCGTGTCTCGGCCCAAATGTTCAAATAGTTGCCGGCAAAGATGATCGCGGCACCAAGAAACACGAAGAGCTCGAGCGGCTCGGAATAGAGCAACATCCCGATCACGGCGATGGCGGGCAGGCGGACAAAATCAATAGGAACGACGACCGTGGCCGGCGCCAGAGCCAGCGCATTGGTCATGCAATAATGCGCCAACAGGCCGGCGATCCCGATCATGACCACATAGGGCAGACTGGCCGCGCCGGGCAACGCGATGTCGCCATCGTATCCTGCCGCGACCAGCCCCATCACAAGCTGCATCGTCGTCAGGTAAAACAAAATGCAGGTGATCGACTGGCTCCGGGTCAGGCGCTTGGTGAACATGATCGTCAGCGCAAAGAAAATGGCAGATGACGCCGCGGTGACCACACCGGCGTTGACCCCAGCCATATCGGGGCGCGCGACAATGAGGATGCCAATGAAACCGAGGATCGCCGCAAGCGCGCGCACCCGGGTCAGCCTCTCTCCGAGGATCAGAGGCGACAGGACGATCACCCACAGCGGTGAGGTGAATTCCAGCGCAAAGACCTGCGCCAACGGGATCACGGTCACGGCATAGAACCACAGGTTCTGGCCCGTGAAATGCGCGAGGTTCCGGACAACATGCGTGCCGAGGCTGTCGCGGTTGATCTCGCGCCAGGTGCCGGTCATCCCCGCCATCGTGACAACCACGATCACACCGATCAGGCTGCGGTACATCATGATTTCGAAGGTATCGAGTTCTGCGCCCGCTTCCCGGCCCGCGACGGCCATGGTCGAGAAAGAGGTGATGGCACCGCTCATCCAGAGCGTGGCCTTGAGAATGGGGGACATGAGATAAACCTTGATGCAGGGGATGCGGAACAGGCGACGGCAGGGCTAGTGTTTGAGCCCCGGTAGTCGCCATAGCTGCAGAACCGCATGCATCATCTTATTCCCATTCAATCGTGCCCGGAGGCTTCGACGTGATATCGTAGGTGACACGGTTAATACCTGGCACCTCATTGATGATCCGCGTCGCCGTCTCGCCGAGAAACTCGTGCGAAAAGGGGTAGTAGTCTGCGGTCATCCCGTCAACCGATGTCACGGCCCGCAGAGCGCAGGCGTAGTCATAGGTGCGCCCATCGCCCATGACACCCACGGTCCGAACCGGCAGAATCGCAACAAAGGCCTGCCAGATGTCATCATAAAGCCCGTGTTTCCGGATTTGGTCGATGTAGACCGCGTCCGCTTCGCGCAGGACGTCGAGCTTGGCCCGCGTAATTTCGCCAGGGCAGCGGATGGCGAGCCCTGGTCCTGGGAAGGGGTGGCGGCCGATGAAGCTCGGCGGCAGTCCCAATTCGCGACCGAGCGCGCGCACTTCGTCCTTGAAGAGTTCACGCAACGGCTCGACCAGCTGCATGTTCATCCGTTCCGGTAGACCGCCCACGTTGTGGTGCGATTTGATCGTCACAGAGGGTCCGCCAGAGAAGGAGACCGATTCGATCACGTCGGGGTAAAGCGTGCCTTGAGCGAGAAAATCCGCGCCGCCGATCTCTTGCGCATGTTTTTCGAAGACGTCGATGAAGAGCCCACCGATGATCTTGCGTTTTGTCTCGGGGTCAGAGACGCCTTCGAGCTTGCGAAGGAAGAGCTCGGATTCGTCTGCGTGGATGAGCGGCAGGTTGTAGTGTTCGCGGAACATGCCGACGACCTGCTCGCTTTCGCCTTTGCGCATAAGGCCATGATCAACATAGACGCAAGTGAGCTGGTCACCGATGGCCTCATGGATCAGCACAGCTGCGACCGAACTGTCGACACCACCTGACAGCGCGCAGATCACCTTGCCATCTCCCACCTGCGCACGGATCCGGTTGATCGCCTCCTCGCGGTAAGCGCCCATGGTCCAGTCGCCAGTGAAGCCCGCAAGCCGCACGAAATTCTCATAAAGCTTGGCGCCATTGGGCGTGTGATGCACTTCGGGATGGAACTGCACGGCATAGAAGTCACGGTCGACGTCAGCCGTGATGGCAAAGGGAGCGTTGGGCGATGTGCCGTAAACCTCAAAGCCGGGCGCGATCTGGCTGACGTGATCGCCATGGCTCATCCAGACCTGCTCGCGGTCCGCTTCGAACCAGCCTTGCAGCAGGGCCAGCTGGCGCGCCTCGGGCGTCACATAGGCGCGCCCGAACTCCGCGGTGCCATGGCCGCGCTCCACCTTGCCGCCGAGGCAGTGCATCATCACCTGCTGACCATAACAAATACCCAGAATCGGAACGCCGAGCTCAAAGACTGACCTCGGCGGCATGGGCGCCCCATCCGCAAAGACCGAGGCCGGACCACCGGAAAAAATCACCGCCTTGGGAGAGAATTCGCCAAGAAATGTCTCGTCAACCGCGTTGAACGGGTGGATCTCACAATAGACGTTCAGTTCTCGTAGCCGCCGCGCAATCAGTTGCGTCACCTGGCTGCCGAAGTCGATGATGAGAAGTCTGTCGTGATGGGATGTGCTCATGATGGCTGATTAGGCGGGCCGGCGGCCGGTGGCAAGGGTCGGAGTGACGGCGGGCTGCGGGATACGCGGTGTATTTGGGTCAGAACGACCGAGGGACGGGATCCATGTCGCTTTTTTCCCTGCGAGGCCGTTATGCGGATGAGATAACCGTCCGGAATGGGATAGCACCGGGCGCAAGCAAAGCAGCGGGAGCTATGGGATGTCGGAAGCAGCACAACGCAGACGGGCGCGCGGTGGTGGCGGGGCGGCGCGTCGAGCGGCCCGCAGTGCGGTGTCCTTCGAGACCGCCCGTTACATCGAACGGAACATTCCGAACTTCGAGGTGCTGACCAAAGAAGCATTGGAAATCATCGAAACCAACGCGGAAACTGTCTTGGAAGAGATCGGCGTGAACTTCGTTGAGAACCCCACCGCTCTGGCGCGGTGGCGCGAGGCGGGCGCCGATGTCAGCGGCGAGCGTGTACGGATCCCGCGCGGCCTTGCGCGTGCGCTCTGCAAGACGGCACCATCGAGCTACGTTCAGCATGCTCGAAATCCGGAGCGCAATGTGGTCGTGGGCGGAAAAAGCCTCGTGCTGGCTCCGGTCTATGGGCCACCTTTCGTGCGCGATGCCGTGGGCGGACGGCGCTATGCCACGATGGAGGATTTCCGGAAGTTCGTGAAACTGGGGTATATGTCCAAGTGGCTTCATCACTCGGGCGGGACGGTCTGTGAGCCCACGGACCTGCCGGTGAACAAACGTCACCTGGACATGCTGCATGCGCATATGACCCTCAGCGATAAGCCCTTCATGGGATCGGTGACGGAGCCCAGCCGGGCCCAAGACAGTGTCGATATGTGCGCGCTGCTGTTCGGTGAGCAGTTCGTGCAAGACAACACCGTGATGACCTCGCTGATCAACATCAATTCGCCGATGACCTTCGATGACGTGATGATGGGCGCGCTGGAGGTCTACGCCAAAAACAACCAGGCCTGCATCATCTCCCCCTTCATTGTCGGCGGAGCCATGGCGCCGGTGTCGGTGGCTGGCACGTTGACGCAGGTTCTGGCCGAAGTGCTGGCGGGGATTGCCTACAGCCAGCTGATCCGTCCGGGTGCACCGGTGATCATGGGGGCCTTTGTAACGTCCATCGACATGAATTCCGGCGCCCCGACCTTCGGCACGCCCGAGGCAGCGCACATCACCTATGGCGCGGGTCAGTTGGCGCGCAGGCTTGGTTTGCCCTATCGGTCCGCGGGGTCGTTCTGCGGGTCGAAGCTGCCCGATGCACAGGCGGCCTATGAAACCTCAAACAGCCTCAACATGGGCCTCCTGGCCGGGGTGAACTTCATGTTGCACTCCTGCGGCTGGCTGGAAGGGGGTTTGGTGTCGTCTTTTGAGAAGTTTGTGATGGATGCCGATCAGCTGGGAACTCTGCATCATCTGGCGCAAGGCGTGTCTGTCGATGACAACGCGCAGGCTATGGATGCGATACGAGAGGTGGGGCCTGGCGGTCATTACCTCGGCTGCGCGCATACTCAAGAGAACTTCAAGTCAGCATTTTGGAAGTCTGATCTGCTCGACTACAAGCCCTATGAGACCTGGGAGGACGAGGGCGCGCGTGACACACAGACCCTTGCCAGTCTGCGTGTCGAGAAGATGCTTGGCGACTATCAGCAGCCGGCACTCGATCCGGCGATCAACGAGGCTCTTTCCGACTACATTGCACGACGGAAAGCGGAAGAACCCGATAGTTTCATGTAAGCCGATCAGGCGGCCTGCGACGCGCGCAAAACGCGGGCTTCGCCCAGCATCGCAATCAGCACGTCCACGTGGCGAATAAGGCTGTAGCTCGTGTCGCCTCCAGTCCGCTGCGCATTCAGGTCTGCTTCGAGTTCGATCAGCTTGAACAGAGCGGCGCCGTGCCTCGGCAGAACGCCGTACCCCAGAAGCCGTGGCAGATGCACGGAGCGCCGGTAGTCTTCAGCACCGATGCGGGCAGCCCGCATCAGAAGTGGTGGCCTGCGGATCGCGTGCAGCATTGAGATCAGATCTTGCATTGTATCTTCCTTTGTACCGTATTCCCCGTGAGCGTTCTGCCCAGCTGTGGCGATACTACACCCCGAACAACGGCCGTTGCGTTGTCTCTGCGTTTCACGCACGGGGTGTTTAGGGAGTTGTTAAGACTCTGAGATCACGCGGCTTTATGGCGAAGATGCAGGACGTGCGCCTTTGCCTGCCTAGTCGCACCCCGGCGTCCTCCCGTTGCGTTCAAGGCGCCTTCGCCGTTCGCCGGTGTAAAAGGTGTTTATGGTTTAGCAGCAATAATTCCCAAATCAGAAACTGTTAACGAACGGGTAACTAATGCAGCTTTAGGTTGTGCAATATGAAATGCCACAACTAAAGAATGTTATGATATTGGATCGGACCCCATGACGGAGCTGGAATTGTCATCTTCACCTACCTGCGATGGAGCTGAGGTTGGACTGCCAGATTGGGTGCCGGCCGCAGCTCAAATGTATCTCGCACATACAGAGGCGGGGTTGCCCATTCGCGCCTTGGCGCGCGCCGCTGGATGCCACGCTTCGACAATCTTGCGGCAAATCCGACGGGTCGAGACGCGGCGTGACGATCCACTAGTGGATGCCGCGCTCAAGACCCTGGGTGCGGCCCATTTCGTTGCTCGTTCGGAGACAGGCCATGTCAACCAGAAGGACATTTCGCGCATGAGTTTCCAAGACCGCATAGCGGCCCCGTCATCTGCCGATGAGCACCCACCGAGCGAAGCGAAACTCAAGGCGGAAGGGGTCCGCGTTCTGCGCCGACTCTGTGAAACCGGCGCCGTGCTCGCCGTGGCCGCTGAAATGGAAAAAGCGGTCATTGTCCGCGACGGGGCGGGGGGGCAGGCCACCCGGACCGGTGTCGTCTCCCGCCAGGTGGCCGAGGCCATGGCGCTCAAAGACTGGATATCGGCACAGACCACCGGGAAAATTACGCGCTATACGATTACGCCTGCGGGGCGTGCAGCCCTGGAATCGATGCTGGACGAGGAGGGCTGCACCACAGCAGGTGGGTTCTCCGATGTATCGGCTGATTTTGCCGGGCACCACCGCGTTTGGGGCGAGAAAACTCTGCCGGACACCGAGACCGGCCGGCCCCGCCGCATGCGGTACAACCTCGCCGAGAGCCCGCTCACGGCCTTGGCGCGGCGGCGCGACAAGAACGGCGAGCCTTTTTTGACCGACGATCTTGTGACCGTCGGTGAGCGTCTTCGCGAAGACTTCGAATTGGCCCAGATGGGGCCGCGCGTTGCGCAGAACTGGGACCGCTTTCTGACGTCGGGCGGACGGGCGAGCTTTGTTCCGGATACCGATGCGCGGGATGGGCCGTCTGACGCGCGCAAACGTGTGGCCGATGCGCTGACCGATCTTGGTCCAGGGTTGTCTGACGTGGCTTTGCGGTGCTGCTGTTATCTGGAAGGTCTGGAAACAGCGGAGAAGAAGTTGGGCTGGTCCGCGCGGTCGGGAAAGATCGTTCTGCGAATCGCGTTGATGCGCTTGAAGCGGCACTATGACGAAACCATTGGCCCGGGCGGCCCTCTCATCGGATAGTCGGCACGACGGCAAACAGAAACCAGCTTGGGGGCGTGCTTGAACGGCGCGCCCCCTTTGCTTGTGCGCCTGTAGCAATGCGGCCTTGCGTCATGCGACCGGCCGCCCGGTTGAACGTGCTGTCCTACATCGTCTAAACAGGAAGCAACTGGCGGATGCTACATGCAGCCCGCATCTCAAGGAGCACGTCTCATGGCCCCACGCGATCTCAAGATCCCGGCACAGCGCCATCCGGAGAAAGCCCGCCGCCCGGACAATCCTCAGCCCAAGAAACCGGATTGGATCAGGGTCAAGGCGCCGGGCGGGCAGGGCTATGCCGAAACGGCACGCATCATGCGAGACAACAACCTCGTGACCGTGTGCGAGGAGGCCGGCTGTCCGAATGTGGGCGAATGCTGGAGCCAAGGCCATGCAACCATGATGATCATGGGAGAGGTCTGCACCCGCGCCTGCACCTTCTGTAACATCGCGACAGGCAAACCGCCCGAGGCGTTGGACGCGTTTGAACCCGGGCGCGTGGCACATGCCGTGGAAAAACTGGGGCTCAATCACGTTGTCATCACGTCGGTGGATCGGGATGATGTGGACGACGGCGGAGCAGATCACTTCGCACAGACCATCCGCGCGATTCGGCACCGCAGCCCGGGCACGACCATCGAAATTCTTACACCCGATTTCATCAAGTGCGGTCCCGAGGCTTTGGAAGTGGTCGTCGAAGCCAGACCGGATGTGTTCAACCACAATCTGGAAACAGTTCCCGGCCTCTATCCGGAAGTGCGACCGGGCGCGCGCTACTTCCATTCGCTCCGGCTGCTGCAGCGGGTGAAGGAGCTTGATCCCGCTATGTTCACGAAATCGGGTATCATGGTTGGGCTTGGAGAGGACAAACAGGCCGTCATGCAGGTGATGGAAGACATGCGGGCGGCTGACATCGACTTTTTGACCATTGGACAGTACCTTCAGCCAACGCCGAAACACCACCGCGTGGACCGTTTCGTGCATCCCGATGAGTTCGCAGCCTATGAAAAGGCCGCCTATGGCAAGGGGTTTCTGATGGTCTCGGCAACGCCACTCACGCGATCATCCTATCACGCGGGGGATGACTTTGCTCGGCTCCGCGCGGCCCGAAATCGGAAACTGGGCATCGCGTAAAGCAAAGTGACGTTGCGTTATCGGGGGAAAGGACAAGGTCCATTCCCGTATTATTTATCGTGATAGTTGTGTAGTCCGGCCTAAGAAATTCTTTCACATCCCAAGGCTGATCCGATGACCGATATTCACTGGGCAATTCTTGCCCTGCGCGACATCAATTGTGCGCTAGACCGCACCCGCTACGACGTCGCCTCTCACCACATTGATGATGCAATCTTTGCGATCATGGCGCGCGACTCCCAGGACGCGGTGCCGCCAGCGCGGAGCGTGTCGCACGGGCGCGCAAAGACCTGACAGGCCGCCGTCAGGATTGCATGTCCGTAAAGCGCACCTTGCCAATGAATGGCAGGTTGCGATTGCGCTGAGCGAAATCGATTCCATAGCCAACCACAAACTCATCCGGGATTTCGAAGCCGGTCCAATCCGCTTTGAAATCAACCTCCCGGCGACTGGGCTTATCGAGCAGGGCGATGGACTTCAACCGGGCGGGCAGGCGGCTGGTCAGCAGTTGCGTGACGTGGTTCAGAGTATGGCCGGTGTCGACAATATCCTCGACGACCAAGACATCGCGTCCTTCAATGGCCCCGCGAAGGTCCTTCAGAATCCTGACTTCCCGGGAACTCTCCATGCCGTCGCCATAGCTTGAGGCTTCAAGAAAATCGACCTCGATGGGCAGGTCGAGCTCGCGTACCAGATCGGCGATGAAGACAAAGCTGCCGCGCAACAGCCCGACAACGACCAGCTTGTCGGTGTCTTCGAACTCGTCGTGTATCTCGCGGCACAGCGCTTCGATGCGTGCCGCAATCGCCTTGGCCGAGATCATTTCATCTATGACATAAGGACGCGCGGACATGGGTTAGACCTTGATCTTGGACAGGGAAAGCAGCACATGGATGGCTAGCTGCCACGAACTGACAAATCAATGCCCACTCACGCCGAAACTCGAACGCTGCCCTACAGCGCCCAACAAATGTACGACCTCGTGGCCGATGTGGACAGCTACCCGAAGTTTCTGCCATGGTGTTCGGCGGCCCGCGTTAAATCAACAACGCCACACGGAAAAACCGAGGTCATGGAAGCGGATCTGATCATTAGCTTCAAAGTGTTTCGCGAACGGTTCACCAGCCGGGTTGTTCTGATGCCCGAAGACAAGAAGATCGATACAGAGTATCTCGACGGGCCGTTTCGATACATGAAGTCAAATTGGGGCTTTCGTGATGTTGAGGGTGGCTGCGAGGTAAGTTTCTTCGTCGATTTCGCGTTTCGAAACATGATCCTGCAGCGCCTGATCGGCGTCGTTTTCAACGATGCGATGCTGCGGATCGTTCGCGCGTTCGAAAGTCGCGCTAAAGAGCTCTATGGCGCGCCCTAGGCGCGGACGTCGACCCTCAGAGATGATCTATCAACAATCGCAACGCATGATCCCGTGCCGCGGCACGGACTTGCGCGCGTCCCAACGCGCCAAATTCAACCGTTTGCGTCGCCAGGCTTCTTTCAGTGCAGATACAGAAACACACCCGCCCTTCCGGTTTGTGCTCGGATCCTCCTGGCCCGGCGATCCCGGTCACCGACACCGCAATCTGCGCACGCGATTTCTCAAGCGCACCTCTCGCCATCTCCGCAGCAACCTCTTCGGAAACGGCGCCATGCGCGTCCACGCTTGATGGTGAGACGCCCAGCATATCGACCTTGGCCTCGTTGGAGTAGGTGACGAAGCCTCGCTCGAACGCCGCGGAAGACCCGGCGATGTCTGTCAGCGCCGCCGTGATCATGCCACCGGTGCAACTCTCCGCCGCCGTGACCGTCTTTTTCGAGCATTTCGCTTTTTCGATAACCTCCGCTGCGAGGCTCATTGCAGCACCCCGTGATAGAGCCAGGCAAGGGCAAGCACACCGATTGCGGCGAAGATGCCGGCAATCACATCGTCCAGCATCACTCCAAGGGCGTCCCCGCGGCGGTCTGCCCAGCCAACGGGGCCGGGTTTGAGTATGTCGAAGAGGCGGAACAGCAGAAAGGCGGCGATCCACCCAGGCCACATGGCCAGAACGTCGATACCACGGGACCAGGCCGCATAGGACAGCGGCAGCAATGCGATCCATTGGCCGACAACCTCATCAACAACGACTTCGGACGGGTCACTCTCTGTGCTGTCCTTGGTCATGACAGCGGTGGCCCACCAGCCTTTGGCAAAGGCTGCGATGATGGCCATCAACAGGAGTGGAAGTCCGCCAAGCAAATGCAGAAGCCATGCCCAGGGCAAGGCAACAAGAGAGCCCCATGTGCCGGGCGCTGGACGAATATATCCGATGCCCAAAACCGTACCGATCAGACGCGCGATGCCCGTCATGGCTTGAGCAGCGCCGTTGTGGCGAGGCAAGCAATCCCTTCGCCCCGACCGGTGAAGCCCAGCCGCTCGGATGTGGTGGCCTTAACCGAAATTCGGTCTTTCGCGAGGTTGGTGATCATCCCAATCTGATCGCGCATATTGTCCGCGTGCGGCTCAATTTTGGGCTGTTCGCAGATAATGGTGCAGTCAATATTTGAGATTTCGAAACCCATATACGCGGCCAGATCGACCGCATGACGGAGGAAGACATCGCTGGCAGCACCCTTCCATTCCGGATCGCTGGGAGGGAAGTGCCGTCCGATATCTCCCTGCGCCAATGCGCCATAGATCGCGTCGGTAATGGCATGCAGCGCCACGTCGGCGTCGGAATGTCCGACCAGACCATGGGTGTGCGGCACTTCAATGCCGGCCAGAACAACGCAGTCGCCGGGCCCGAAGGCATGCACGTCAAATCCGTTACCCAGTCTGATGTCCATGTCGCTCTCTCAAAATGCGTTCCGCCCGTTCGAAGTCCTCAGGCATGGTGATTTTCAGATTGTCGTCGCTCCCGGGAGTGATCGCAACCGACAAACCTGCGCGGCACGCCAGTTCCACATCATCCGCCGCGCCTTCAGGGTAGGCTCGATGTGCTTCAAGAATACGTTTGAGATCAAAACCCTGGGGCGTCTGCGCCCGATAAAGCCCGTCCCGCGGGACGAAGCCGGCGACGTGGTCGTCTTTACCGCGCCACAACGCGTCGACAACGGGCACAGCCGGAGCTGCAGCAGATGCGGTCTCCAGTGCCGCAATCACACCATCAATGACCGCCGGAGAGACGCAGGGGCGCGCCGCATCGTGGATCAAGACGTGATCGGCATCACCCTCCACCACCTCAAGCCCCGCCCGGACCGATGCGCTGCGCGTGCTGCCGCCAGCTACTACATCCGCAACCGGTTCACTTGGCCAGAGGCTCGAGGAGATATCATCGGGATGCAGGACCAGCACAAGACGATCCACCCGCGGGTGGTCTGCAAAAGCGCGGAGGGCGAAGTAAGCACTGGTTTGTCCCGCCAAAGGCTGCCACTGCTTCGGTCGATCTCCGCCCGCACGTACGCCTCGGCCGGCGGCTACAATGACTGCCGCAATTGTCATGTCGCTATCGCTGTCCTCATCATGCACTGTCTATGGGTTTGGCGACGCACAGGCAATCAACCTTCCTATCTGCCTAAAAAATAAGCATCCGATCTGTGGTACAAGAGCGAGAGACCTTTGGAATATTGAGAGAATACCGCTCAATTGGTACATGATTTTGCGATGCCCAAGGATTAAGCATTTGACCTCGACCACATTCCCCTTCGATTTGAGCCCGCCGGTGCTTCTGGCACCGATGGCGGGCATAACGGATTTGCCGTTTCGCACAGTGGTTGCATCCTTCGGTGCTGGGTTGGTGGTATCCGAGATGGTGGCCAGCCACGACATGCTGAATGCCCGACCCGGAAGCCGGGAAAAGGCCGAGCTCGGCCTCGGGCACGTCGGCACTGCGGTGCAGCTTGCAGGACGCGAAGCGGCCCCTATGGCCGAAGCTGCACGGATGGTCGAAGGGCAGGGCGCACAGGTCATAGACATCAACATGGGCTGCCCGGCGAAGAAAGTGACACAGGGGTACTCAGGTTCGGCCTTGATGCGGACACCGGATCACGCCCTCACATTGATCGAAGCTGTCGTCAATGCCGTACGTATTCCGGTCACCCTGAAGACCAGGTTGGGCTGGGACGATCACATGCGCAATGCGCCGGAAATAGCGCGGCGCGCCGAAGCTGCCGGCATTCAACTGATCACGATACATGGGCGGACGCGGTGTCAGTTCTACAAGGGATCGGCGGATTGGGCCGCGATCCGCGAGGTCAAAAAATCCGTGGATATTCCCGTGATCGCGAATGGCGACATCGTCGATGCAAGCTCCGCGCGGCAGGCGCTTAGGGCTTCTTCGGCAGACGGGCTGATGGTTGGGCGGGGCGCACGCGGGAAGCCTTGGGTTCTTGCGCAGATCGCGCATGACCTCTTTCAGACCCCCAAGCCCGATGTTCCGAACGGCCGCGCATTCGCGGATATGGTTGCGGCCCATTACGAGGCGATGATCCGATTCTATGGAGACGAACTGGGGCTGCGTGTCGCTCGGAAGCATCTGGGCTGGTATATGGACAGATGCAATACCCCTGAGCCGCTGCGACGTGCTGTTCTGACAGCAGCAGAGGTCAAGACGACGCTGGGGTTGATCCCGCAGGCTTGTCACGCAGATGACCTGGTGGCCGCATGACATCTGATCGTGCCATCTGGGCCAGCCTGCCGGTGCCGACACTGATTATCGGGCCGGACGATCGGATCGTAGAGATCAACTCGGCCGCGGAAGGGTTTCTCAACGTTTCATCGAAATCCGTGCGTGAGATACCGGTCTGGGATCAGATTGCGGTCAACGACCCCTTGGAAGCCGCGTTCGAGCGGGCCCGGAACAGCGGCACGCCCCTGTTCGTCAATGATGTCGATGTGGGCAGCGGCGAACGTGCGCCCATGCAATCCGATCTTCAGGTGGCGCCCCTGGTTGGACATCCCGGGCACATGATCCTGATGATCTCACCGCGCGAACTGGCAGGCCGGATGACGCAGAACCATTCTGTGAAATCTGCGGCAAAGTCTGCGATTGGTATGGCGGAGATGCTGGCGCATGAGATCAAAAACCCCTTGGCCGGCATCACGGGCGCGGCACAGCTTCTCAGCATGAACCTCAAGACAGAAGATCTTGAATTAACTGATCTTATTGTCGAGGAGAGCAGACGAATTGTGAAGCTTCTGGGGCAGGTGGAGCAATTCGGCAATTTGTCCGTACCGGATTTCCAGCCTGTGAATGTGCACGACGTGTTGGATCGTGCCCGGCGGTCTGCGCTGCTCGGGTTCGGCGCGCATATGAAGATCGTCGAGGACTATGACCCATCGCTGCCGTTGGCCTATGGAGACCCTGATCAACTTTTGCAGGTTGTTCTCAACCTGCTGAAGAATGCGGCGGAAGCGGCGGGTAAGGTAAAGGGAACGATCCGGCTGCACAGCTATTACGAGCATTCCTTTCGATTGCGCCGCGCAGATGGGTCCGGACAATCACTGCCCCTGCAGATTGAAATCATTGACGATGGACCAGGGCTGCCGGAAGCGATCAAGGGCGATGTGTTTGACCCCTTTGTCTCCGGCCGGGAAAACGGGACCGGGCTGGGACTGGCTCTGGTCAGCAAGATCATTTCAGACCATGGCGGTTGGATTTCGGTGACCTCAGTTCCCGGAAAGACCGTGTTTCGTATCTCACTGCCGCGCGCGCCCAAAACCGCGCAGCAGTCATAAAGAGGAGAGCTGACCGATGGACGGCACAATACTTGTTGCTGATGACGACAGAACGATCCGCACCGTTTTGACACAGGCTCTGACGCGAGCAGGGTGCAAGGTGCACGCGACATCCAGCCTCACCACACTGATGCGCTGGGTTGCGGAAGGCAAAGGTGATGTTGTGATTTCCGACGTCATGATGCCGGATGGCAACGGCCTCGAGATGCTGCCAAAGATCGCCGAAGACCGGCCCGGTCTGCCCGTCATCGTGATCTCCGCTCAAAACACCATCATGACGGCGATCAAGGCGGCCGAGGCAGAGGCCTATGACTACTTACCCAAACCATTTGACCTTCCGGATCTGATGAAACGTACGGCACGGGCACTTGAGACACGCCCCCAGAACAGGCGCGTGACCGAAGACGCGGAGGCACGGCCGGACGATTTGCCACTGGTCGGGCGGACTGCGGTGATGCAGTCCCTCTACAGGGTCGTCGCGCGAGTGATGAACACAGATCTGCCGGTCTTGATCTGGGGCGAGTCCGGCACGGGGAAGTCTCTGATCGCGCGCGCCATTCATGACTTCTCTGACCGCCGGAACCTACCGTTTATCACGGCGTCATCTGAGGATCTGCAGGATCTGGAGGGGCCGGCACGTCTGCTTGCACGGGTGAAGGGCGGCACACTGCTGGTGGAGGAGGTGTCCGACCTGCCGGCAGAGTTGCAGGCACGGCTCGTGCATATGATGGACACGCCCGGAGAGTATGCGCCACGGTTTCTTGCGACGAGCCAGACCGACCTCAACTCCGACATGGAAGCGGGTCAGATGCGAAAGGACCTCTACTATCGCCTGAGCGGTGCGACGCTCAGCGTTCCGGCCTTACGCGAAAGGGTCGACGATATTCCGATCCTGGCAGCACATTTTCTCGCCAAGGCCGAAGCCGCAGGTGCCGCGCCGCGTGAACTGTCTCGCGAGGCCAGCGACATTTTCCGAAACTACTCCTGGCCCGGAAATGTGCGACAGTTGGAAAACGCGATCCGACGGCTCGGTCTGACGAGCCGCGCCGCCGAGATTGCCGCCAGTGAGGTCGAACAGGTGTTGGGCGCTCAGCCGGACCTCGAACCTATGCGGGCTGCCGGCAATACCGAGAAACTCGGCGCCTCCGTAGAACGCCATCTGCGTCGCTACTTCGATCTGCACGGTAACATGTTGCCGCCCGCCGGCCTCTATGCGCGGATATTGCGCGAGGTTGAAGCGCCGCTGATCGAGATTTCGCTGGAAGCGACCGGCGGAAACCAGGCAAAATGCGCCGATTTGCTCGGGATCAATCGCAATACCTTGAGAAAGAAGATTACCGACCTCGATATTGAGGTGACACGGCGCCGCAAATTGATGTAAAACCGCCACACAAAGCGTGGCCATTGGGGGACACCCCTGATCAGGACCACAAGATAAGGCGGTACGGCGCTCTTTGCGCCACATCATGAGTGAGGGCATCGGGTGAACCCCCGTGTAGAAAGGTCACTTTGGCTTCGGCTCGGGCGTCTGCGCCGCATGCGGCGGATGCGCAACTTCGCGACCTTGGGACTTGTGGTCTTGGGCCCTGTCTTGGCGCTGTGTACTTACTTGGTTCTCGGCCCCTTTGGTCAGACCGGCAACACGCTGGGCCTGCGTCTGATCCTGCTCGCCGATCTTGTTTATATCCTTGTGCTGGCCGCGCTGGTTCTGGCCCAAGTCGGGCGATTGATCGCGGCGCGAAGAGCAAAATCTGCAGGATCGCGATTACACTTGCGATTGACCGGGGTGTTCGCTCTCCTGGCGCTGATCCCGACTGTGACGGTCGCGATCTTTGCGGGACTCACTGTGAATGTAGGCCTCGAAGGGTGGTTTTCCGACCGCGTACGAGAGGTGGTCGGCAGCTCGCTCGCAGCGGCACAAGCGTATGAAGAAGAGCAGCGGATTGATCTTGCCGAAGATGCGCTGGCCCTCGCGCGCAGCCTGGATGCCGCGCGGCGGTCGGGCACCAATGTCTCGGACAGTGAACTGCTTGGCGAACGGCAGCGTCAAATTCAGCGCGGGCTGCGCGAGGCATACCTGATAGACGGAACGCGGGAAATTCGAGCGCGAGGAGACAGATCGTATCTGTTTGATTTTGAACCGCCGTCTGAAACGGAAATGCAGCAGGCGGACGAACAGGACGTTGTTGTCATAGAAGATTGGGATAACAACGAGTTCCGTGCGCTGGTGCGGCTGTCTGCTTTCGTTGACAGGTTTCTGTACATCAGCCGCGAGGTCGACGGCGAAATCCTGTCGCTTCTCGACGAAACCAAGGAAACCGTGCTGTTCTACGAGCAGCTCGAAAGCGAGCGCGGTCGCCTGTTGTTCGACTTCGGACTGCTTTACCTCGCTTTCGCGCTGATCCTGATCCTGGCGGCGATTTGGCTAGGGTTGTGGTTTGCAGAACGGCTTTCGGTGCCCGTTGGCCGCCTGACGGGCGCAGCCCAGCAGGTTGGCGCAGGAGATCTGGATGTGCAGGTTCGTGAGGATGAGGGCGATGACGAGATCGCCATGCTCGGGCGGTACTTCAATCAGATGACGCGCCAGTTGAAAGCGCAGCGCGAGACGCTCATAGAGAACACCGAGCAGATCGAACGACGCCGCCGCTTGTTCGACTCCGTTTTGAGCTCGGTCACATCAGGTGTTGTCGGCCTCGACCCGCGTGGCCGGGTGACCTTCGTCAACCCAGCGGCGGAACGGCTGCTGGACTGGCAGGGAGGGCAGGAGTTTCTAGCGCTGAAAGTGGTCGTGCCGGAGTTCGGGCCGATGTTCGAGACGGTCGTCAAATCCCGCAATGAGATGGCGCAGGGTGAGGTGAAGGTTTCGCGCCAAGGTCGGCAGGAAAACCTTCTGGTCCGGATGGCGACGCGGCGGTCACAAGACGGCACCCTGGAAGGTTATGTGGTCTCTTTTGACGATGTGACGGATTTGGTGAGCGCGCAGCGGATGGCGGCCTGGGGCGATGTGGCCCGCCGGATCGCGCATGAGATCAAGAATCCCCTGACGCCGATCCAGCTTTCCGCTGAACGGATAAAGCGAAAGTTCTCCCCCAGGGTGGGGGATGACAGCGAGGCACTGGACCAGATGACCGATGTCATTGTGCGCCAGACCACGGACCTGCGCCGCATCGTAGACGAATTTTCGAAATTCGCTCGGATGCCCGAACCGGAACGCACAGCTATCGACCTGAACTCGGTGGTCCGTGATGCGGTATTGCTGCAACAGACAGGTCAGCCGGACGTCCAAATCGAGATCGATCTGCCGGATCGTGTCGTGACGGCGGACTTGGATGCGACAATGATCAGCCAAGCCTTGACGAATCTGATCAAGAATGCCGGGGAAGCTATTGAAACTTTGTCCAAAAAGGGCACACCCGAAGGCTACGTACCGCAAATACATGTGACGCTGGAAGCCGACGAGACCCAGGCGACGATTTTGATCTCGGACAATGGTATTGGCCTTCCAGAAGACCGGGCGCGCCTCTTCGAACCCTATGTTACCACGCGAAGCGAAGGCACGGGGCTCGGGCTGCCCATCGTCAAGAAAATCATTGAGGAACATGGCGGAAGCCTGTCTCTCGAAGATGCGCCGATCTTCAACGGCCAAGACCATTTCGGCGCCATGGCGGTCATCACGCTGCCATGCAAGGCGGGCGCCGTGACGTTATCCCCTGAGCAGGAAGGATTATGAACCATGAGCGACATTCTTATCGTAGATGACGAACGCGACATTCGCGAATTGATCTCCGATATCTTGCAGGACGAGGGGTTTGCGACCCGGCTGGCGGGCAACTCGGACGATGCGATGGCGGCGATCAACGCCGAAGCGCCAGCGCTGATCGTTCTCGATATCTGGCTGAAAGACAGCCGGATGGACGGGATCGATATTCTCAAGACGGTCAAGCGGGATAATCCGGACGTCCCCGTTGTCATCATTTCCGGCCACGGGAATATTGAGATCGCTGTCGCTGCGATCAAGCAGGGTGCCTACGACTTCATTGAGAAGCCCTTCAACATCGATCAGCTGCTGGTCGTGATCCGACGGGCGATGGAAACCTCGCGTCTGCGTCGCGAAAATCAAAGCCTTCGCCGACGAGACGTCACGAAATCCGAGATGATCGGTCACTCGGCGGCCTTTCGGTCATTGGTCGGGCAACTCGACAAGGTGACGAGGTCAAACGGGCGCGTCATGCTCACCGGGCCCGCGGGATGCGGCAAGGAAGTGGCGGCGCGGTACATCCATGCGAATTCAAACCGCGCCGCAGCGCCCTTTGTGACGGTGAACTGCGCAGGCGTCGCCCCGGAACGCATGGAAGAGGTGCTTTTCGGCCGCGAGACGCCCGAACGTGGCGTTGAGCCCGGCCTCCTGGAGGAGGCGCATGGCGGCGTGATCTATTTCGATGAAGTTGCAGATATGCCGATCGGGACCCAGTCGAAGATCTTGCGTGTCCTGGTGGATCAGCAATTCCAGCGGGTGGGCGGCAATGACAAGGTCCGCGTGGACCTGAGGGTGATTTCCTCCACCAATCGCGATCTGCAACAGGCCATTCTCGCCGGAACCTTCCGGGAAGAATTGTACCACCGCCTGAATGTCGTGCCGATTGCTGTCCCGTCGCTGGAAGAGCGGCGTGAGGACATCCCCGCATTGGCCGAGCACTTCATCAGCGAGATGAATGCAACCCAAGGCCTGCCGCAACGCAGCTTGAGCGACGATGCCGAAGCGTTGATGCAAACCATGGTCTGGCCGGGAAACGTGCGTCAACTCAAGAATCTGGTCGAGCGGGTGCTCATCCTCGGCGATGAAACGGGACCCATCCAGGCACGTGAGCTTCCCGGCTCGGATGACAGCAGCGGTGATGAGAATCGCGTCGTTCTTTCAGGGGCACTGGCGACATTGGCCTTGCGGGAGGCTCGCGAGGCGTTTGAGCGAGAATATCTACTCACCCAAATCAATCGCTTTGGGGGCAACATCTCGCGAACGGCGACATTTGTGGGTATGGAACGGTCTGCGTTGCACCGAAAGTTGAAGTCACTGGGTGTTGTGACCTCCGCAAAGTCAGGCGCGCGGGTCGCGCATGTGGACGAAGTGGAGACGGACGCCGCGGAGTAGTCTAAATCGCAATCTCCGCCAGTATGTCGACGCCTTGCATCTTGAAGAAGTGCAGCATGTCGATGAACACCCAGTTTTCGGCGAGCCGGTCGCCTTCGCGGCGGTAAATGTCGACCACGCGCATGTCGGCACGGGCGTCATTTGCCGCCACGCCCATATAGCCACCGGTGTTGGTCAGCGTCAGGTTTGGCCAGCCAAAGAAACCGCCATATCTGCCTTCGGCCATGCGGCAGACATGTCCATTGAAGGCTCGTCCGGACAAGCCGCGCCGAAATGGCCCCTGGTGTTGCTCGATATAGCGGTCAATCGTGTAGCTCGCCCCGATACCCGCTGGGCCCCACCAGATCATGTCGTCCACCCAGTCCCGCGCGAGTTCTTCTTCTGGAGGCAGCCGGAGGTTGGGCCCATTGGCCTGTGTGATGGAGCCGATCATCATGTTGATGCGTGCAAGCGTACGATCTGTTTCGTCTCTCTCCTGCGGCGCACGTAACAGCCCATCATGCGTCATCGGCCCCGGCTGGACGAGATGTTGTCCGGTTTGATCTGCATGCAGTGGATTGAGTCCAACTTGTAGCATCAGATGGAGAAGGTCCACGGAGAGGGCTGTTTGGGTGATGTGGCCCGCTTCGATCTTGTTGAACTCGGCATAGCGTAGAAATGCCATCTTTCGCGTGGCCGGGATGCTCAGGAACGGTCTGTCAAACAGCCCCATCAGATGGCCCATGGAGCAGGTCCATAAGCCGTCAAATCCGTCGATCTCATTGAGACCGGAGAAGAAGATATCCTCGCGCCGTTGGACGCGGTTAAAGGCTGTCAGAAAGGGGATCCAGAAAACGTCAGCAATTGCACCCGGTCCGATCTGTTCGTGAAACGGGTGCATACCGTACCAACGACAGTCCGAGGCCAGGCGTTCGCGCAAAATGTGGGTGACGGTTTGGGGCGTAGCACGTGAGAGAGCCGCGTAGTGCTCTTCAACGAGCCGCTTTGCTGGTTGGAGGCCGGGCATAGGCAGTGTTGATACATTCATGATGCCAAGCTGTAGAAAGCGTCTGGTCGGACTTCCAGCCCAAATGCGACGCGGTTAGCCTGCCTGGTTCACAATTTGCCACGAGCCATCCTGATAGCGAACTGCGCAACTCCGATCCGTCAGGCGGGGAAGTACCGTCGTGCTTGCTTTCGGCACGGCCCGAAAGACGCTGTTTGGGCAGTTCGCTACGGTAACGGGCGCATACCCTTGATTGGCCATGCACGACGTTTCGGCTCGGGTTCGCAAATCGGCGTTGACGTCGACGGTGTAGATACGTCCCTGCTCGAAGTAGCCGCCCCGCGTGTAGCAGTGTCCATTGGTGTTGCAGTATCGGCGCGCGGGAATGTAGATCGGCGGCTCTTGGCGGATCTGGTTGTTCACAGGCACGTCCGCAAGTGCGGCAATCTCGCAAGACAAAAGATCAGATTCCATTTTAGAAACCTCTGCACCCGGGCGGTGGTAGATCGACAGCGGGGCGCAGGCCGTCAAAGCAAGGATGGCAGAGAGCAGGAGAGGCCGGGAGCAGACGGGCAACATGCGGTCAGTCTGCCGCCATTTCTGCCGAAGGACAATTGAATTGACCGCTCTTGGGCCATCTGCCATTCAGAAGGTCGCGGAATGGCTCGAAGGACCCCGGACGCATGAAGGTGATTATCTGTGGCGCGGGACAGGTGGGGTGGCAGATCGCCCGCCATCTGTCGGGCGAGCGCAACGATGTCACGGTCGTCGACAACAACCCCGACCTTGTGCGCCGCGCCACTGATACTCTCGACGTGCAGGGGATCGCTGGTTTTGCAAGCTATCCTGATGTTCTTGAGCGCGCGGGTGCACGCGACGCCGAAATGGTGATCGCGGCAACCTATTCCGATGAAGTCAATATGGTCACTTGCCAGGTGGCGCATTCAGTTTTCGGGATCAATCGCAAGATCGCACGTCTGCGAAGCCAGTCCTATCTGGACGCGATTTATTCCGATCTCTATCGCCGCGATCATATGCCGATCGACGTGGTGATCAGCCCGGAAAAAGAGGTTGCCGCCGCCGCCTTGCAACGACTTTCAGCGCCTGCCGCCTTTGATACCGAGATTTTCATGAAGGGGCAGGCGCATTTGATGGGCATCACCATCGAAGAGGAATGCCCGGTCGTGAATACCCCGTTGCGGCAGCTCACAGACCTCTTTTCCACATTGCGCGCAACGGTGGTGGGTGTTCGGCGCGACGGTACATTGTTCTCCCCTGAGGCGAAGGATCAGCTGTTCGTAGGCGATGACTGCTACGTCTTCACCCACGTCGACGACATCCCGCGCACGCTGGAAATCTTCGGCAAGAAGGTGACGAAGCAGGAGCGAGTGGTGCTCGTCGGGGGAGGCAACGTGGGCCTTGCGGTCGCACAGGCCCTCGAAGCCCGCGCAAAACGCGTGCGGGCCAAGGTCATCGAAAAAAGCCGCATCTGCGCAGAGCGCGCGGCGGAAGCTCTGGAGCGCACCATCGTGCTGAATGGCGACGGGCTGGACGCCGGTCTTCTGGCCGAGGCGGGTATCGCGCGCGCCGATGCGATGTTGGCCATCACCGATGACGACAAGACCAATATGCTCGCCTGTGTGCGGGCAAAGGCCGAGGGCTGCCCCTATACGATTGCGTTGATCAACGACCCCACGCTGGTGCCTCTGATGTCTCCCTTGGGCATCGATGCTTACATCAACCCGCGCGCCACAACTGTGAGTTCGATTTTGAGGCACATCCGGCATGGGCGCGTCCGGGCGGTCTATTCCATAGGAGACGCAGAAGCCGAGGTGATCGAAGCGGAGGTCCTGTCGACGTCCCCCCTGGCGGGAAAGCGGATCAACGAGATCGATTTTCCCGAAGGCGTGCTGATCGGCGCCATTCGCAAGGGCGACGACGTCATCAGACCGCTCGGCTCCACACGGATTGACGAGGGGGATGTGGTGGCCATTTTTGCGCTGGCCGGTGATGTGCCGGAAGTGGAGCGGCTGATGCAGGTCTCCATCGACTTTTTCTAGGGCATGGCTCGAGCCCCCCAGATCGAAAGGCGCCGCAGTGCATGGGAACAGCTCATGGATTTGCCGCTGTTCCTTCTGATCTTCGGGCTCGCCTCAGTGGCAATGCTTGTCCCCGCCGTCCACGGCGGGACCGTGCGAAACATCGACACGGCACGTATGTTTTTCTATAGCGGCATTCTCGGCCTGACGCTCTTCTCGCTGATTGCAATTGCTTTGGCGGGGCGGCGTCCAAAGCACGGGGCGCTTGGCACGCTGCTGTCCCTCTTCTCGACCTTCGTCTTTCTGCCGGCCTTTCTTGCAGTCCCATTTTTTGAGGGGCTTGGGACCACCACATACGTCAATGCCTACATGGAGATGGTCAGTGCGATCACGACGACCGGTGCGACACTTTTCGTCGATCCGGAGCGGCTTGACACCACATTGCACCTTTGGCGCGCGCAGGTCGGGTGGATGGGCGGTGCGGTCATGTGGATTGCGGCATCTGCCATCCTCGCGCCGTTGAATCTGGGTGGTTTCGAAGTCACCGCACAGGCGGAGCCGGGGCAGCGGGAAGCGCTTTCGAGCCTGATTGGACGGGCTGATCCAAGAGAACGGCTGTTGCGCGTGTCGTCAGCGCTTCTCCCAATCTACATCGGCCTCACAGCGCTGCTTTGGGTGCTGTTGATGATCAGCGGCGATGCATCCTTGGTGGCTTTGTGCCACGCGATGGCGGTGATGGCGACCTCGGGCATCTCTCCGGTGGGCGGCATTGAGTTCAGCGGGTCGGGCATCACCGGAGAGGCGCTGGCCCTGCTGTTCATGTTCTTTGCGCTGTCCCGCCTGACGTTTTCATCCGATACGATCACGGCGACCCAGGGGGGGTTACGAACCGATCCGGAGTTTCGCCTCGGCCTGGTCTTTATACTTGGTGTCCCACTTATTCTCTTCGCAAGGCATTGGTTGGGCGCGTTTGATGTCGCCGCCGAGGACGATCTGACCCAAGCGGGCCGCGCACTGTGGGGATCCATATTCACGGTGATGTCTTTTCTGACGACCACAGGATTCGCCAGTGACTACTGGGCGCAGACCCAAGCCTGGTCCGGGCTCGAAACCCCCGGGTTGATCCTCATGGGATTGGCCTTGATCGGTGGGGGGGTGGCAACCACCGCAGGAGGAGTGAAACTGCTTCGGGTGTTCGCGCTCTACCTCAACGGGTTGCGTGAGATGGAGCGCTTGGTACATCCGTCGTCGGTCAGCGGAGCCGGCACGGATGCACGCAGGCTTCAGCGCAATGGGGCGTTTATCGCATGGATTTTCTTCATGCTCTTTGCATTGACGCTGGCGGCTCTGACCATCTTGCTGGCCCTACTGGATGTCTCCTTCGAAAATGCGCTGGTCCTCAGCATTGCGGGGCTGTCGACCACCGGCCCACTGATCAGCCTCGCGGCAGACGAGCCCATTCTTCTGACAGAACTGAGCACGGGCGCGAAGGCGGTTTTTTGCGCAGCCATGGTTCTGGGTCGTCTTGAAACCCTTGCCATCATTGCGCTTTTGACGCCCGATTTGTGGCGCAGCTGATCATGCCATTTTTTAGGTCCGTAACGGACTGTTTTTTGGGGTGGAATCTCCGGACGGGGCACTTCATAATTGCGCCACGAGGGGCGGGCTCGATCTGCGGGCTCCGGCAAGAAAAAAGGCGAGTGCTAAAATGGCGTCGGACAGACAGAACCTTCAGGATGCGTTCCTGAACCATGTTCGCAAGACGAAAGTTCCTGTGACAATCTTCCTGATCAACGGTGTGAAGCTGCAAGGCGTGATCACCTGGTTCGACAATTTCTGTGTGCTTTTACGTCGGGATGGCCAGTCCCAGCTTGTCTACAAACACGCGATTTCGACCATCATGCCGAGCCAGCCGATCAGCCTGTATGAGGGCGAAGACGCTTCTTGAGTAAAGCGCCGTTTCAAGTCGACAACACTGATGCAAGCCGAGTGACTCGGGCCTGGGTGCTGCATCCGGATATCAAATCTGACCCAAATCGCCGCCTCGCCGATCATGGATTGGCCGAAGCCATTTCGCTCGCTCACGCTCTGCCGGAGCTTGAGGTGGTCGGCGGCGAGGTAGTTCCTCTGAAATCAGTGCGAGCGGGCATGCTGTTCGGCAGCGGGAAGATCGACGAGATCAAGGCCGCACTGGAAGAGCGCGAGATCGAACTCGTTTTGGTCGATGGCCCCGTCAGCCCAGTACAGCAGCGCAATCTCGAGAAGGCCTGGGGCGTCAAGCTGCTCGACCGCACCGGGCTGATCCTGGAGATTTTCAGTGACCGGGCTGCCACCCGCGAGGGTGTTCTGCAGGTCGAAATGGCAGCGCTCAGCTATCAACGCACACGGTTGGTGCGCGCCTGGACGCACCTGGAGCGTCAGCGCGGTGGCCTGGGTTTTGTGGGGGGGCCTGGTGAAACGCAGATTGAGGCGGACCGCCGCGCAATCGACGATCAACTCGTGCGGCTGCGGCGTCAGCTCGACAAGGTGGTGAAAACACGCGCGCTGCACCGTGCAGCCCGCGCCAAGGTCCCGTACCCGATTGTGGCGCTGGTCGGCTACACCAATGCCGGAAAGTCGACGCTTTTCAATCGTTTGACGGGCGCGGAGGTGATGGCCAAGGACATGCTCTTCGCGACGCTCGATCCGACGATGCGGCGCGTACAATTGCCGGACGGACCGGAGGTTATCCTCTCTGACACGGTGGGTTTCATCTCCGATCTGCCAACCGAACTGGTGGCAGCGTTCCGTGCCACGCTCGAAGAGGTGCTTGCTGCGGATGTGATTTGCCACGTGCGCGACATCTCGCACCCCGAAACGGAGGAGCAGTCCCAGGATGTGCGCGAGATCATGGGTTCTCTTGGTGTGGACGAGGAGCGCCCCAACTTCGAGGTATGGAACAAGCTCGACCGTCTTGATGCCACTGCCAGAGCTGCGGTGCAGGTCCGGGCGGACAGGGACGATCATGTCTTCGCCATCTCTGCACTGACAGGTGACGGAACCGATGCGCTGTTGGCCGCAATCAGGAAACAGCTGCAGGGAGCCAAGCACGAAAAGCACCTGCATCTCGATTTTTCGGATGGCAAGAAACGTGCCTGGCTCTTTGATCATGAATTGGTCGAGGCGGAGCGGCAGACGGAGAGTGGCTTTGATCTGACAGTGCGCTGGACCGCTCAGCAGGAGGCCCAGTTTGAGCGGCTGTGACACTGAAAAGCGCTTCCTCTCGAGCCCGGATCGCCTACCGCTACCTGAAGGCGGCAATTTCAACGCGCTAAGTGGTGTTCGATGTATCACCTCAAGCGCAGAAGGCTATCACCGGCAGGTGCGGTGGGCCTATGGGCCACCGTCGGTGGCAAATCGCCAAGCGCCGGGGGTGAGGTTATTGAGCGCCCAGGATCCCACCTGAACCCGGATCAACCGCAAACATGGTAACCCAACATGCGCCGTCATGCGCCGGACCTGCCGGTTGCGCCCTTCACGAATCGTGATCCGCAGCCAGGCGTCCGGAACCGATTTGCGAAAACGAACCGGTGGGTCCCGGGGCCAGAGCGGCTCCGGCGGATCAATCTCGGCGACCTCGGCCGGTTTGGTCTGCCCGTCCTTCAGCGTCACACCTCTGCGCAACCGGTCGAGTGCAAACGCGTTAGGCCGGCCTTCGACCTGAACACAATAGGTCTTTGCCATCTTGTGTTTCGGATGGGCGATGCGCGCTTGCAATTTGCCATCATCCGTCAGCACGAGCAGCCCTTCGCTGTCCTTGTCGAGCCGTCCCGCCGGGTAAACCCCGGGCACGTCAATATATGCCGACAGCGTTGGTCTGGCGGACCCGTCTGCCCCCTTGTCCGTGAATTGCGACAACACCCCATAGGGCTTGTGAAACAGAATAACCCGAGCCATTGGCTCAGCGCTCAGGGCGCAGAACGGTTACGCCCACCGATGCGGCGCGCGCGAGCCCTTCATCCAAGGACATCGGGATATACTCACCGCGCCGCCAAAGCTGCGCCAGGTCGTCATAGTGGCGGGACAGGAAGTGTCCCGATTGACCTGTCGAGGTAATAAAGACGGAGCTATCCGGGTCGGCAAAGTCATAGACCCCCCGGTAGGCAGCGCCATGGGTGTTGTGGAACGGATCGGGGCCCGTGCCCTTAGTCAACCCGCGCTGCAACGTGTTGTCGCCGCCGTTGGTCGATTGCCGGATATTCACAAAAAACCGCAGGATCGGCACCTCCCCGAGCACCGCGTGATCGTGGGTGGCCTGGTGTGCGTCGCCCCAGCGCAGAGTTTCGAGTGCCGGCCCCCAGGTCTCCTCGATCCAGATCAGCGCGTCGTCCAGAGCCAGCCGGGCCATATCCGCACAGGTCTCCACAGGGGCAGATTGGATCACGTCACACCAGACCGATGCGCCGTCGATGTCGCGAAAGGCGCGTTCGATGAACAGCGGCTCCACATGGGTCATCTCGCTGGCGAGCGGGCCAAGGTCGTCTCTGATCATCCGCTCCTGCAAGCGCTGCAACCATGCCGCGTAGATCAGCGGTTCGGGCATATGCTCGTTCATTTCCCCGGACCAGCCGGCCAGCAGGGTCAAGGCGCGTTGACGCTGGCGCAAGGGTGTGCCCTCGGGTGCAGCTTCACCAGTGAACCATAGCTCCGCGCCGATCAACGGTAGCAAAGAGCGCGCTGTGAAGCTGACCGTGTCCAGTTGCGCTTCTATGAAGCTGTCACGTGTGTGGACTTCACGGGCCTGCATCAGCCGTTGCCATCGCTGAATTCGCTGGGTGTCCCCCCAGTCAAAGGACACATGGTTCGGAAAGGGTCTGTCCACGGTCTTGTTGTTCGTATTCCCGAGTATCCCGCCGTTGGGGGCAACGAACTCCGGATTTGACGTATAGGGCAGGCGCCCTTGCCAGCGATTGCTCTCGATCCAGCCTGGACTGGGCAGCCGCCCCTGGCTCTGATGCCGCGCATCACGTCGCGGCATGGCGCCGATCATCTTCATCGCAATTTCGTTGCGGTCAACCAACATAAGGTTCATCGCCGGGGCCAAGTAAGGCTCGCTGACCTCGATCGCCTCCCGGACGGATTTCGCCTCCATCAATCGCAGTGCCGCGCCCATGGAAGTGTCGTTGGAGCTCAAGACGGTCCAAGCAAGGGAAGCGACATGCCCGGGTGGCGTGATCGTGGCCAGATTGTAGTGTGTGCCGGGAAGAACCGGGCCATTATCGGTCCAGCGGAGCGTGATGGTGATTGGCGTCGCATCCTTGATGTTGATGATGGACCCGCGGCTTTCGAAGGGTTTGAACCCGTCGGGCGTCTTGTACTCTTCAGGATTGTCTGGATTCAGCTGCTCGATATAGGCGTCCTGATCATCCATGTAGGCGTAAGTCAGGCCCCACCCGAGCGCTTCGCTTCGGCCCGTCAGCACCAGCGGCATGCCGGGAATCGTGCCACCAATGACGCCGCCTGACTGCAATTCCAGACGGGCGAGATACCAGATCGCAGGTGCGGTGAACTCCAGATGCGGGTCGTTGGCGAGGAGGGTTCCACCTGAGGCCGAGCGCGAGGGAGCTGCGGCCCAGGCATTCGAAGCCCCTGCAAACATGCGCCGCTTGAAGGGAGACAGCGAGTGTGCCGGCGGCAAGGTATTTTCCGTGAAGCGGGGCACGCCTGGAACAAGTGCCGCATATTCCGGCAAGGCTGCAACACCACTCCCGGGTGCGTCAGGCAAGATGTCGGAAAGCCGCTGCGCGTCGGGAAGTGCCAGCGACATGCGGGCACGAAGGACTTCTTCGTCGAGGTGACCCGCCAGTTGCAGCCCCATCAGCTTGATGATCGCCAGCGAGTCTGCTGGGCGCCAGGCCGAGACCGGTGCGTTGAAGAGAAACATCTCGGGTGCACCGCGTCCCAGGGCGTTTTCGTTAATCTCATCCAGCCGCGCGTTCACCCCCGTCGCATAGGCGCGCAAAAAGAGCATCGTCTTTTCATCCTGCGCGTCCACCGACGCAACAGCGCGGGTGTAGATATCGAGCCGCCGGATCAGTTTATCAATGTTCACAGTGGCGGCGCCGAAGACCTCCGAAAGCCTGCCTTGCGCTGTCCGCCGCAGCATCGTCATTTGCCAAAGTCGGTCCTGCGCATGCGCATATCCCAAGGCGTAAAAGACGTCCTGATCACTCTCGCCGAAGATATGCGGGACGTTTGCATTGTCGCGGACGATCTCCACCTCGGCTGTGAGATATGCCAGCTCCAGTGTCTTGTCGTAGTCGGGCAGGGAGCGGGACGCGAGGTAGTAGACGAGACCAACGCCCAGGACGACCAGAATGACCGCTGTGGCCGTCAGTCGCATTAACCATTTGAATACCAACGCCATACCTGCCTACCGCTCGTGCTGCGCCGCTTTGTTGACCCCTGCGTTCTGACTGTTAGGTAGGAGGGCAACGTAAAGCAACACGGAAAAAGAGAAGGACAAATCATATGGCCAAGCTGGCGTTTTTGGGATTGGGCGTGATGGGAGGCCCGATGGCTGGCCATCTGCAGAAAGCAGGCCACGATGTGACGGTCTATAACCGGACCATCTCGAAGGCCGAGGACTGGGCCAAGACGACTGGAGGCGCCATGGCCGCTACACCCCGCGAAGCAGCGACAGCGGCTGATTTCGTCATGGCCTGTGTGGGCAACGATGATGACCTTCGTTCGGTCTGTCTCGGCCCTGACGGCGCATTCGCCGGCATGGGTTCAGGATCGGTTTTCGTCGATCACACCACCGTTTCCGCTGCGGTGACCCGTGAGCTCTATGCGGCGGCCAACGAAAAGCAGGTCAGCTTCGTGGATGCGCCCATCTCAGGCGGGCAGGCCGGGGCGGAAAACGCTGCACTCTCGATCATGTGCGGCGGAGATGAAGGCGCCTATGAACGTGCGCTGCCAATCATGGAGGTCTATTCGAAGATCTGCCGCCGGATCGGTGAGAGCGGTGCGGGACAGATGACTAAAATGTGCAACCAAATAGCAATCGCCGGATTGGTTCAGGGGCTAAGCGAAGCCCTGCATTTCGCCGACAAGGCTGGTCTCGATGGGCGCGCTGTCGTTGAGGTGATCAGCCAGGGTGCGGCCGGCAGCTGGCAGATGAACAACCGATACGAGACCATGCTGGATGATCACTTTGATCACGGTTTTGCCACCGACTGGATGCGAAAGGACCTGGGGATTTGTCTTTCGACTGCTGATGAAACAGGCGCCAGCCTTCCAGTCACGGCGTTGGTCGATCAGTTCTACAAGGATGTGCAGAAGATGGGTGGAGGCCGATGGGACACGTCAAGTCTCTTCAAGCGCCTGCAAGCTCTTTGACAACCAAATGAAGAAAGCCCCGCAGGACGCGGGGCTTTTTCAATCAGGGAATGATGCGGTTGTACTTCGTGCCCTGTAACGTGGCTCCGATGAGCAGGCCGGCCCTGCCAAAAACGGCGGCTTGGACCGGCGATAGCGCCGTTGTGCTGTCAGCCTTCACCCCATCGCCCTGATCGGAGATGACGTACTCCACATCCCCTCCGACAGCCCATCCGGGCGACCGGCGGAAATTCGTCAGCGCCTCGTCGGTCAGGAAGAACAGGACATGGGTGTACTGCTGTGCCCCAATCTGCAAACCGCCCGAGAGCTGCGTGCTCGAATAATAATCGACCGTCACATCGTTCACCCGCAATGCACCGCGTCCATAGGCGCCGCCAAACCCGAAACCTGCCTCGGTGATGAGCGGCATCACCAGGATACCACTGGATTTCTGGCCCAGGTTCACGGTGTTGGGGTAGCGCCGGTACATTTCTTCAAGCGTCGCGTCGACCCGCGCATCGATATTTGCTGCTCCGCGGGACCCGATCCCGTTGCCACAAGCTGCGGTCACCGAAACGCCCGCGAGCGCGCCGAGGGTAAATCCCCTACGGGAAAATCTGATCTTGTTCATGTCATCCGCCTGTATTCATGTTGCTCTTGTGTCGGTTAGTCCGACTTATGCGCGAACATACGCCGATTGGCGGGACCTGTCACTCAAAAGCTCGGCGATTGCGCGGGTTACCGCTGCGCTTGCAGAAGCCGGGCAGCTGCCGGCGCAAAATAGGTCAGGATGCCGTCACATCCCGCTCGCTTGAAAGCCATCAGGCTTTCCATCATCACCTTCTCGCCATCAATCCAGCCGTGTTGGGCGGCGGCCTGGATCATGCTGAACTCGCCCGAGACCTGGTAGGCATAGGTGGGCGCCCCAAACGCCTCTTTCACCCGCCTGCAGATATCGAGATAGGGCAGGCCTGGCTTGACCATGACCATATCGGCCCCTTCTCGGAGATCACGTTCGATCAGCCTCAATGCTTCATCGGAATTGCCCGGGTCCATCTGATAGGTCTTCTTATCGCCCGTCAGCGCCCCCGACGCGCCGACTGCATCGCGGAACGGACCGTAAAAGGCCGACGAATACTTCGCCGAATAGCTCAGGATCATGACGTTCTGATGGCCTGCAGCTTCAAGTGCACTGCGCATGGCACCGACCCGTCCATCCATCATGTCGGAGGGTCCGATGATATCGGCACCTGCATCGGCCTGCGCCAGCGTCATTTTCACCAGAGCCTCGACCGTCCGATCATTGACGATTTCTCCGTTCTCCACGAAACCATCATGTCCATTGATATTGTACGTATCGAGCGCAACATCGGTCATTACCGCGACCTCAGGAACCGCTGCTTTGATCGCGCGAATGGCCCGGTTGGCATGGTTCTCCGGATCCCAGGCCCCTGCGCAATCCTCCGTGCGTTCCTCGATGCCTGTGTAGGGAAAAATGCAAATTGCGGGAATTCCAAGATCTGCCGCCTCTCGTGCGGCATCGACGATCTTGTCGACCGATCTGCGATAAACGCCTGGCATGGAAGGCACCGGTTCCTCAATGCCTTCGCCCGAGCGCACGAACACTGGCCAGATGAAGTCGTCCACGCTCAGGCTGTTTTGCCGCGTGAGCGCCCGTATCGCAGGACTCTGGCGGAGACGCCGTAGACGGGTTTCAGGAAAGGAGCTTTGGGTCGGGCGCATGAAATGTGTCCAGTTTGAATGACAGCTCATCAGTGCCACTTATTTTTCATCAAGCCAAGGGTAGGAATTAGGGTCCAGCCTCGCTAAGAGGATCAAAACAAGTGACAAAAGCAGACCCCCTTGGACTTTTATCAAAACGTTTTTGAACTGATAGACATGCGGTCGTTTTCGAACCTGTGGTTCTGGATCGCGTTGGCTGTTTTGTGGTCGACCGCAAGCCACTGGGTAATCGGTGTGCCCTATGACATGGTTTTGCGCGCGCGGAGATACGGTGGTCAGGCCGAGCAAGATCTCGAAGATATGGTTCGCATCAACATCAATCGGCTGCTCTTTATCGCCAATGTGTCCGGGTTGTGGCTGCTCGGTCTTGGATGCTTCTTGCTCACGGCACTCGGCGTCTTGGGTTTCTTTTACGCGGTCGAGATCGCGCAAGCGCTCTTTCTGCTGGGCTTGCCGATGTGCATCGTAGGTCTTCTGTCTTTGTCGACGGCACGTCTGATCTATCAGGAAGGTGCCGTTGGAGACGTGCTGCGCCGCCGATTGTCGCGGCACAGGCTTTATGTCCAGATCACTGGGATGATCTCGATTTTCGTGACGGCGCTCTGGGGCATGTATCAAAACCTTGCCATTGGCCCGTTGGGCGGTTGACACCCTGCGTCTGAATCCCAATTGAAGCATCCAATGGCCAATCCATCGCACATCACAGTGTCCGGCGTGCCCGAAGGGTATGACGCGCGGTACTTGCTCAATGAGCTAGAGACACAGGGACGTCCGATCCTGCATGTCGCGCGGGATGACAAGAGGCTGGCGGCCATGCGAGCAGCCTTGCGCTTCTTTGCACCGAATATCCCGGTGATCACCTTCCCGGGGTGGGACTGTTTGCCTTATGATCGCGTATCGCCAAACGCCGACATCTCGGCACAACGCATGGCAACGCTCGCCGGGCTGGTACACGGAATGCCGGCGCAGTTCATCCTTCTGACGACGCTGAATGCTGCCATGCAGCGCGTTCCGGCGCGCACGACCTTGCGGGAAGCCGCATTCAGCGCACACGTAGGCGACCGGGTCGACGAAGAGGGGTTGCGCCGCTTTTTGGTGCGTATGGGATTTGTCCAAAGTTCGACCGTGACCGAGCCGGGCGACTATGCCATTCGGGGTGGCATCATCGACATATTTCCGCCCGGGGATCTTGGGCCGATCCGGCTCGACTTCTTCGGTGATGTGCTCGACGGCGCACGGCGGTTCGACGCCGGAACCCAACGTACGATCGACAAGCTTACAACCGTCGAGCTTGCGCCCGTGTCCGAGGTGATCCTGGATGACGCCGCGATCCGGCGGTTTCGCCAGAACTACCGGATCGAGTTTGGGGCGGCAGGCACGGATGACCCGCTCTATGAAGCTGTCAGCGCCGGTCGAAAGCATCAGGGTGCGGAGCATTGGTTGCCATTTTTTCACGATCAGTTGGAAACGCTGTTTGATTATCTCCCCGACGCGCTGATTACTCTGGATGATCAAGTCCCGGCTGCCAGATTGGCACGGTGGGACAGTATTGCCGATCAATATGAGACGCGGCGCCTGGCAATGGCAAATCGTTCGAAGATGGACAGCGTCTACAAGCCTTGTCCGCCCGATCGGCTGTATTTGAATGACACGGCCTGGGTGACGGCGACGGAGGCGCGTCGGGTCTTGCAGTTGACGCCCTTGCCGCAACCGACAGGGTTATCCGTCATCGACGCGGGCGCGCGGATCGGACGTAACTTTTCGCCAGAACGCCAACAAGAGTCGCTCAGTCTCTTCGGCGCGCTGGCGAGCCATATCAAGGTGAAGCTTGATAATGGCCCCGTGCTGGTCGCCAGCTATTCCGAGGGGGCGCGCGAGCGGCTCACCGGGCTGATTGAAGACGAGGGGCTTGCTGAAGCTATCCCGGTGCCGGATGCGACGCGCATCGGCAAGCGAGGGCTGCATCTGGCTGTGTGGGCATTGGAGCACGGGTTTGAGGCACCTGGTCTTACCGTGATCTCCGAGCAGGACGTGCTGGGAGATCGGCTCATCCGCAGGCCGAAACGCAAGCGGCGGGCTGAGAATTTCCTGACGGAGACGCAGGCCCTCAGCCCCGGGGACCTGATCGTCCATGTTGACCACGGGATCGGTCGCTACAAGGGTCTGGAGGTCGTCACAGCCGCCGGTGCTGCGCATGAGTGCATCCTGCTCGAATATGCAGAGGGGTCAAAGCTCTACCTTCCGGTCGAGAATATCGAACTTCTATCCAAGTACGGTCATGAAGAAGGGTTGCTTGACCGGCTGGGCGGTGGTGCCTGGCAAGCCAAGAAGGCTCGTCTGAAAGAGCGCATCCGCGAGATGGCGGACAAGCTGATCCGAATTGCCGCAGAAAGGGCCTTGCGCAAAGCCCCTGTACTGGAACCACCACCAGGTATGTGGGACGCCTTCTCCGCGCGATTTCCTTATCAGGAAACAGATGATCAGCTGCGCGCCATAGAGGAGGTGATCGGTGATCTGACTTCCGGAAACCCGATGGATCGCCTGGTCTGCGGCGACGTCGGTTTCGGCAAGACTGAGGTGGCAATGCGTGCTGCGTTCGTGGCTGCAATGTCTGGCGTGCAGGTGGCTGTCATTGCGCCGACTACGCTGCTCGCCCGCCAACACTTCAAGAGCTTCGCCGAGCGGTTTCGCGGTTTTCCGATCAATGTGCGGCAGCTGAGCAGATTTGTATCCACCGGCGAGGCCAATGCCACCCGAGATGGCCTGTCGCGCGGCACGGTCGACATTGTGATCGGAACGCATGCGCTGCTGGCCAAGAGCGTTCGTTTCCAGAATCTTGGGCTTCTGGTGATCGACGAGGAACAGCACTTCGGCGTCGCGCATAAGGAGCGGCTGAAACAACTGCGCAGTGACGTACACGTGCTCACGCTCACCGCGACGCCGATTCCACGGACGCTGCAGTTGAGCCTGACTGGGGTCCGCGATCTCAGCATTATTGGTACCCCTCCGGTTGATCGCCTCGCAATCCGAACCTATGTGAGCGAGTTCGATGCGGTGACATTGAGAGAAGCACTGCTGCGCGAACATTATCGAGGCGGGCAGTCGTTCTATGTTGTGCCAAGAATATCGGATTTGCCGGAGATCGAAGAGTTTCTGAAGGAACAGCTGCCTGAACTGACCTATGTCGTGGCCCATGGGCAGATGCCGGCAGGTGAGCTCGATGACCGGATGAACGCATTTTATGACGGGAAATTCGATGTGCTGCTGGCAACGACAATTGTCGAATCTGGCCTCGACATTCCAACAGCCAATACAATGGTCGTGCATCGCGCCGACATGTTCGGGCTGGCCCAACTCTATCAGATCCGGGGTCGGGTCGGGCGCTCCAAGACGCGGGCATACGCCTACCTGACGACCAAACCGCGCACCAAGTTGACGGATACGGCCGAGAAACGCCTGCGGGTGCTGTCGAGCCTCGACACGTTGGGCGCCGGCTTCACGCTGGCCAGCCAAGACCTCGACATTCGAGGGGCCGGCAACCTTCTGGGCGAAGAGCAGTCGGGCCAGATGCGCGATGTGGGCTTTGAACTCTACCAATCCATGCTGGAGGAGGCGATTGCAAAGATCCGCGCAGGTGAGATGGAGGGGCTCAGCGACGCCGACGATCAGTGGGCCCCGCAGATCAATCTAGGGGTGCCTGTGCTGATACCGGAGGACTATGTGCCGGATCTGGATGTCCGGCTCGGTCTCTACCGACGCTTGAGCAGCCTGAGCAGCAAGGTCGAACTGGAAGGTTTTGCGGCAGAGCTGATCGACCGTTTCGGAAAGCTGCCGCGGGAAGTGAACACATTGATGTTGGTGGTTCGTATCAAGGCTATGTGCAAGAAGGCTGGGATCGCCAAGCTGGATGGTGGCCCCAAAGGCGCGACCATCCAGTTTCATAACGACAAGTTTGCCTCACCACAGGGGCTGGTCGAGTTCATCCAGGATCAGCGTGGCCTCGCCAAGGTCAAGGACAACAAGATCGTGGTTCGGCGCGACTGGAAAGCGGACAGCGACAAGATCAAGGGGGCCTTCGCGATTGCCCGGGATCTGGCGGAGAAGGTTGTTGCCGAGAAAAAGACAAAACGCGCGAAAGCTGGGTAGCTATTCAGCTGGCAAACGGGCCTCGACCCGGCCCATGTAGCGCATCACAACAAAAGCCATCAGGGCCATCACAAAAACTGCACCAATCAGTGGCCGGATGGTTCCATCAAACAGGAGGCCGATTGGTGACGCGATCATGGCAGCCAAGACGGTCGAGACCGCACCGATGACACTCGCGGCCATGCCGGCGATATGTCCCATGGGCTCCATCGCGATGGCATTCAAATTGCCTATGGTGAGCCCGGCCTGAAAAAAGACGTAGGCCTGCCAAATCGCAAAGACGAAAAACGCACTGGCGCCAAGTGTTTCGTTGTGGAGGAGCACGGTCACAGACAACACGATCTGTATGGCCAAGGCCATTGTAATCAGGCGTCGCATGCCCAAGCGCATCACCAACATCGCATTGAGAAAGCTGGCGAGGGCCGACACCAAGGCAATGCCACCAAACCAGAAATGGAACGTGTCCTGCTTGTCATAGATCTGTTCGTATACCGGTTGTATCATCATCAGCACCGTAAACAGGATCGACATGCAAAGGGTCTGCACGACAATCGACAGGCGCACGATCGGATGCGCAAACATTTCGCCGACGGCGGTTATCATCAAGCGTGGACGGAGGGGGCGTCGATCCTCGCGCGCGAGGGTCTCGGGCAGGCGCAGGCCAAGCCATAGAACAGAAATCGCGGAGAAAACCATAAAGGCTGCAAAAATCCCCCGCCAGCCACCCGTGGAAATGATGAGGTATCCCAGGGTCGGCGCAAAGCCGGGCACCAAGGTGAAAATCATCATCACAATTGACACGATTTTTGCCATCTCGCGACCCGAGTAGAGATCGCGGATGACCGCGATGGACACCACTCTGGGACCGGCGGCTCCAATGCCTTGAACGACCCGCGCGGCCAGCACAACTTCGAAAATCGAACTTGCCCAAGCGATGGCGGAGGCTGTGATGTAAAGCCCTGCACCGCAGATCATGATGCTGCGCCGGCCAAAGGCATCCGAAAGGGGGCCCATGAAGAACGTCCCAATGCCCATGCCGAGCACGAAGGCCGTCATGATCAGAGGTGCGCGTGTTGGATCGTCAGGCGTGAGCTCATCCGCGATATCGGGCAAGGCTGGTAGCATCGCGTCAATCGAAAATGCGATCGTCGCGAACATCATGGCCATCAATGCGATGAATTCGGCGCGCCCCATCACGGGGTGCGATGCAGACTGCGGCACGCGACATACTCCCAACTCGCAAGTGCTCCAAGAGCATGTTGCGACCGTTTTGGTGTAACCTACAGTTGTGGATGCGACAACGTCACATTTTTACACAATTGTGCGTGCGCGCCCGCGGATTAAGCAGCAGCGCTTAATTCGCGGATCACACGGGCCCAGAGCTCGGGTGGTTGCGCCCCGGGTACAGCGTGCTTTTGCGCCACGATGAAGGTCGGGACAGAATTGACTCCCATACTCCGGCTATGTGCGTCACGATCCCGAATACCCTGCGCATCGGCGTCCGACTGGAGCAATTTCCGCACAACCGCAGCATCCATATCAATGCCGTCAGCCACGTCAGCAAGCACATCGTGATCGCCGATGTCTCTGGCCTCGACAAAATAGGCCTCAAAAAGAGCGGACACAGCCGCGGTCTGCCGTCCCTCTATCCCGGCCCAATGAATGAGCCTGTGTGCGTCCAGCGTGTTGGGGGTTCGCGTCATACCCTCGAAGTCTATCTTGAGACCTGCCGCCTCCGCATGTTCGAGCACTGGTGCATAGGCTCGTATGGCGCCCTCTTTTCCGCCGAACTTTCCTTCGAGATAGGCGCGACGATCCATGCCCTCGGGTGGCATGTCCGGGTTGAGCTGGAAAGGGTGCCACTCAATTTGGAAAGGATGGCCAGGCTGATCAGCCAAGGCTTTGTCGAGATGTGTCTTGCCGATGTAGCACCATGGACAAATCGGATCAGACATTATGTCGAGCTTGACGATCTCGGTCATGGATGGTCCCCAAATCTTGCCTGCAGCGCTTGTCGCCGAACTTTGCCATTCGCGCCCACAGGCAGGTCCGGCACATGAATATAGAGACGCGGCTGCTTGTATCGCGCCAGTTTCATGCTGACATATGTGCGCAGATCCGTTTCGTCCAGTTCTGCAGCAGCCGTATAGAACGCGGCGATCACGCGAACATCTGCTTTGAGTTGAACATCCGTGACTGCGACACTGAGAAGGTCCGGTATCTCGGCCAACACGGCCTCTACTTCCAGGGGTGAAACACGGATACCACCGGCGTTCATCATGTCATCATTCCGACCGAGATAGGTGATCTGCCCATCCGGTGACATGATGGCCTGATCTCCCGTCAGAAACCACTCTCCCTGCTGGCGTCCGGCAGTCTCCGTCTCGTCATTTAGATATTCCAGCATGAGACCGGGGTCTGTGCGGTGGATCGCAATGGTCCCTTCCGTCTGGATCTTGACCGGCCCGCTCTCTCCGAGCAGCGCAACCCTTCGTCCTGCCTGCGGACGCCCAAGGGCATCTGGCGCCGCGACACGCCCCGGTGCGCCCGAAATAAACGTCGAGCATTCCGACATCCCGAAGGCTTCGTAAATTTCGGTGCCGGTCGCCCTCCGCCACGCGTCTGCCAGGCGCCTTGAGAGTTTCTCTCCGGCGCTGAGCCCGTGGCGCAGCGAAGGACTTCCGAAGTTCTGTTCGGACTTCAGTACTTGACGATAAATGCCCGGAGATGCGGCAAACATGGTGACATCATGTTCCGTGATCAAATCCGGCAAATCGGCTGCCTGAGCCTCCGGGGCCGGGATCATGGCGGTCGCTCCCCGTGTCCAGGGGTCCAACAACCCCGTGCCCAGCGTATAGGTCCAGTTGAATGACCCCGCATGCAGAAGCCGGTCATCGGGGCGCAGGGCATACCAATCGTCAAACATCATCTGTCGGGCCCAACAGGCGCGATGGGCATGAACGACGGCCTTCGGCTTTCCCGACGTTCCGGACGTGAAGATGATATAGGCTGGTCGGTTCGGATCATCGAAGTCGTATGGCGCGGGCTCCATGTCTCGAAAACTACGCAGGCGGGTCAGGTTAATCGTGAGGGAGTGATCAGCACATGCGACGGCAGGATCACGCAGAACTGCGCTCGGTGCGATCTCTGCGATGGCACGTTCGGTCTCGAAGGCGGTCAGAGCGGGCGATGTCGGCACGGGAATAAGACCAACGGCCACCGCGCCAAGATAGGCAATCGGAAAATCAACGGTATTGCCGAGGCGCATCAACACCCTGTCGCCGCGTTCAAGTCCCAGGTTCAGCAATCCGGTTGCCGTGCCGCGAACCGCATGCTCGAGCATTGAAAACGACCAACGTTCGGCCGCATCGGCACCCAGGACAACAAGTGCATCTTTTTCAGGCGTCCTGCGACCTGCAGCGAGAACGTAGGCTGCCATGTTGAAGGACGCCGGGCAGGGGGGTGGCGGCCCTTCATCAAAGATGGACATCATGAGGGGGTGCTAGCGTGCGACCCGCTGCGTTGCAAGCCCGCCCGCTTGGTTCTATAGCTGTCCAATGGCCAATGCAGACCCCAAGACCCTGATCAAGATTGCAAGAGAAAGCGGAAGTTCGGAAGAAGGCGCACCCGTCGATCTTGGCCAGCGCGTTCGCGAATTGCGCAAGGCGCGTGCCTGGACCTTGGAGCAAGCTGCAAGTCAGGCCGGTCTGGCGCGCTCAACGCTGAGCAAGATCGAAAACGGTCAGATGTCTCCGACATATGACGCATTGAAGAAGCTGGCTATCGGGCTGGAGATTTCAGTGCCGCAGCTCTTTACACCTCCGCGCGCAGGTCAGGTAAACGGGCGTATGTCGGTGACCAAATCGGGGCAGGGCGCAGCGCAAGCCACCGTGACATACGAACATGAGTTGCTTGCCGAGACACTGACGAAGAAGCAGATGCTGCCCTATCGGGCACGTGTCCGCGCGCGAAAGATGGAAGAGTTCGATGGGTGGGTCCGTCACGATGGTGAAGAATTCCTCTATGTCCTGACGGGGGTGATCCGGCTTTACACCGAATTCTACGAGCCGATCGAAATGCGCAGGGGGGACAGCGCCTACTACGACGCGGCCATGGGTCACAACGTGGTTTCAGTCAGCGAAGAGGACGCCAACATCCTCTGGGTGACATCTCTGGTCTAGAACCGGCTAAGACGGATCGTACCACCAGACCTGCGGCATATACTCCGGGCCGTCACCGTAGAGCGGCAGTGTCTCGGGAAACTTCATTTCCTTCACATGCGCGATGCGCCCGTTTGTATATTGCCAGAAGGGGATCACATAGCGCCCGGCGGTCAACACCCGATCCAGCGCACGTACAGCCGTGCTGAAATCTTCCTCGGTTGTCGCCGACAGCATCGCATCAATCATGCTGTCAACGGCAGGAGAGGCGACCCCCATCAGATTTCGAGACCCTTCCTGCGTCGCCGAACCCGACCCCCAATAAAACCTCTGCTCATTGCCGGGTGAGAGCGACACAGCGCGCCGGAAGGATGTCATATCGAAGTCGAACGCCGCCTCGCGCTCAGTGTACTGTGCGCTGTCCGTCGTCTCGATGCTTACATCCACACCGAGTCGCTCAAGCGCGCCGACATAAAGGTCCGCAATTGCGAGATCTTGCGCATTATTCTGTTCAAGCAGAATGGTGAACTGCAGCGCCTCTCCAGCAGCGTTTTGCATGACCCCGTCTTTGGGGGACCAGCCCGCCTCCTCAAGAAGCTTCATGGCCGCCCGAATGCCCCGGCGGTTGCGCAGCGAACCGTCGCTTACGGGCAGGTCGTAGCCGTCGAGCGCGCCGGGCGGCAGGCTGTCGGCATAGGGTGCAAGCAGAGCTGATACCCTTTCATCCGCTGGACCCGGCCGCATTGCGAGGCTTGAGTTGGAAAAATACGAGGTGATGCGCGGCTGTGCCCCGCCTGTCAGCGTGTCGTTGATATATTCAAAATTGAATGCCTGGATCATTGCTTCCCGAACGCGCCAGTCGTCAAAGGGCGGCGTGCGGGTGTTCATGACAAACCCGGTCATCCCAGAGGGTTTTTGGTGCGGCAGTTCGGATTTCACCACATCGCCACGCGTGACTGCCGGAAAATCGTATTGTGTTTCCCATTTCTCGGCGTTGAACTCTCTCACCGCCGAAATCTCGCCCGCTTTGAAGGCTTCGAAGAGGACAGACGTGTCACCGTAAAAATCGAGTTTCACCGCATCAAAATTGAAGGTCCCGCGCCGAAACGGAACCTCTGCGCCCCAGTAGTCCGGGTTTCGTGTCAGCTGCACGAAACGGCCCGCCTCGTAGTCTGACACCACATAAGGCCCCGTTCCCAGTGGAACGTCTGTAAGGCCCGCGTTGGCGAAGTCTTTGCCATCCCACTGTGCTTTGCTCAATATCGGGCGCATTCCGGCAAGCAATGCCAGTTCCCGGTTATCTGTGTTGAACTCAATTCGCAAAGAGCGCGGACCCGTCTGGGTGATCGTCTCAATCTGCTGCGCCAGGCCGAGATAACGCGGATGCCCTTCGCGGCCGAGGGTCTCATAACTGAAGATAACGTCTTCAACGGTAACGCGCGACCCATCGGAAAAGCGCGCTTCCTCGCGCAGAGTAAACTCAACCCATGATCGATCTTCGGGGACTTCCACCGATTCGGCCAGAAGGCCGTACAGCGTGAATGGTTCGTCCCATGATCGCCCCATCAGGCTCTCGTGGGTGAGAAACCGAAGCTGCCACGGAACAGTCCCCTTGCGAATGAATGGGTTGAGGCTGTCAAACCCGCCCGAATTGCCAAGCATGATACGACCGCCCTTGGGGGCGTTCGGGTTCACATAGGGCAGCGACACAAAATCGGGTGGCAAGGCGGGACTGCCATACATAGATATCCCATGTGTCGGCTGCGCGACGCCGCTGTGTGACCAAAGAATCGCTGCAAAAACCGCCAGGAACCGCAAAACCGGGCGGAAAAAAACAGTACCCATTTTGGAGACAATCTCCTGCTGCCCTTGTTTTCTTGGTCGCCAGACTAGTGAGGTATTTACGTCTTATCAAACTTTTAGCTTGGCCTACGGCGCGAGATTGCTTATAACCAAGTTACTGCTCGATAGGTTTCTTGCCTGTATGAAACCTGCCTCAATAACTTAACGCCTGCCTCGTGCAGGCGTTTTTTTTTGGCACACTTCTGTTTGCGAACTTCTACAGGTTTGGCGGGTGTTTTCCGGCCAATCGCAACTGTGAGGGCAAAACCCGTTTCCTTTGCATGCGCAGCAAGGCATGATGCATGCACTGCAGCAATTGGCATCTTTCGGAAGGGGCGTTCATGGCATTCGAGATTTCACTGACGGGCAAAACAGCCGTTGTCACCGGATCGAATTCAGGCATCGGACTGGGCATCGCGTGGGAGTTGGCCCGGGCTGGCGCGAATGTCGTGCTGAACTCATTCACAGACTCAGAAGATGATCACGCCCTTGCACAACAGATTGCCGATGAGACAGGAACCAAAGCCCGTTACATTCAAGCGGACATGTCGAAGGGCGAGCAGTGCCGGCGCCTCATAGAAGAGGCGGGTGTGTGCGATATTCTGGTCAACAATGCCGGTATCCAGCATGTTGCTTCAATCCCTGAATTTCCCGCCGAGAAATGGGATGCGATCATCGCGATCAACCTGAGTTCTGCCTTTCATACCTCGGCGGCCGCCTTGCCGATGATGCGCAAGGCAGGCTGGGGTCGTGTGATCAATATCGCGTCTGCGCACGGGCTGACCGCTTCGCCTTATAAATCGGCCTATATTGCCGCGAAACACGGGATTGTTGGCCTGACCAAGACAACAGCCTTGGAGACCGCAAAAGAACCGATTACGGCCAATGCTATCTGCCCCGGCTATGTGCTCACACCGATTGTCGAGAAACAGATCCCGGACACCATGAAGGAGTACGATATGAGCCGTGAAGAGGTCATCGAAAATGTGATGCTCACGCGACAACCGTCGAAAGAGTTCGCAACGGTTGAGCAGATGGGGGGGACAGCCACCTTCTTGTGCTCCAGCGCGGCGGCGCAGATCACCGGAACCACGATCAGTGTCGACGGCGGGTGGACAGCGCTCTAGCACCCGCGTTTGCTGGGTCAGGCTAAGGAGAATGAGGCACTATGACAGTTAAGCGTATCAATCTTGCCTTGCAGGGCGGAGGTGCGCATGGCGCTTTCACCTGGGGCGTTTTGGACAGGCTGCTGTGTGAGGAGGATCTCCACATTTCAGCGATTTCCGGAACGTCAGCCGGCACCCTCAATGGCGCGGCGCTCAAGGCGGGTATGATCGAAGGTGGTCGACAGGGCGCTCGTGATCGGCTGGACTGGCTCTGGACAGAGGTCGGCGCCCGGCCAGACCTGCACATCCCCGCATGGATGCTGCCGTTTTCGTTGTCTGATTTCAGTCAGGCGCTTGAGTATTCCTGGCCGGTTATGGCCGCTGACGCCTGGTCGCGCGCCGTATCGCCTTACGTCTATGGGCCGTTCTATCGGAATCCGCTGCGGGATATTGTTGAGCAATTTGACTTTGACGCGGTGCATGAAGAGGGGGGGAAGGGGCCTTGCCTGTTCATCTGCGCCACCCGTGTGCGGAACGGTAAGGTCCGGGTGTTCAAGGACAGCGAAATCGGCACGAACGCAATTCTTGCCTCTGCCTGTCTGCCGACGATTTTTCAAGCCGTCGAAGTCGAGGACGCCGAGACTGGTTTGACCGAAGCGTTCTGGGATGGCGGCTACACCGGTAACCCCGCGCTCTTTCCACTGTTCAACCCGTCGCTGCCCGATGATATCTTGATCATTAACATCAACCCCCTTGAACGAACAGAACTTCCGCGTACGGCACAGGCCATCCAGAATCGGATCAACGAGATCAGCTTCAATTCGTCGTTGTTGCGGGAATTGCGCGCGATTGAGTTTGTCCAGAGACTGCTGAACCGCGGGACCTTGTCGACAGATCAGAAAAGCCGCGTACTCATTCACATGATTGCAGATGACGCGTTGATGAACGAGCTCTCGGTAGCGACCAAGCTGGTCCCCACGCCCTTTACGCTCGCCCGTCTAAAGGAGGCAGGGCAGAGAGCCGCCGAAGAATTCCTGACCCACCATAAGCAGGACCTGAACAAGCGCAGTTCAGTCGATCTGGTCGAAATGTTCCAATAGCTTATGCGCTGGTGGAGGTCGCAGGCTGGGTGGTGTCTTTTCCGTTCGGATAGACCAGCCCCGCCGAGATGACCAGTTTTGCTGCATCTTCCACCGTCATGTCGAGTTCGATCACGTCATCCGATGGAAAGAACAGCAGGAACCCGGATGTGGGGTTGGGTGTGGTAGGTACAAAGACGCTCAACATCGGCTGACCGTCATTACCTCGCATGGCGACCTCGCCCTTGGTCGTTGTCGAGATAAAGCCGATCGCCCAGATCCCACGCCGGGGGTATTCGATCAGGCAGGCCTTTTCGAAAGACCGTTCGGATTGGGCAAACACCGTCTCGGAGATTTGCTTGATGCCCGAATAGATGGTTCTGACGACAGGTGTACGCTCCACAAGGCTTTCGCCGTATCGGATAAGGGAACGCCCGATGATGCCCTTGGCCATCCACCCCACCAGAACCGTGAAGACCAAAAAGATGACCACGCCAATGCCACGGATGTTGATCTGGGTTTCCGGGTCGAGACCCAGCCACGCCTGAAGCAGTCGATCCGGCTGGTAGGCCCCGGGCACCAATGGCAACACGAACCCGTCGATCCAGCCAACAACCGACCAGATCAACCAAATGGTCAGCCCTACAGGCGCAATAACAACGAGACCCGTCAGAAATGAGGCGCGCAACCAGGAGATCAAACTACGGCGGGACACAGGTGGTTCGGGGTCAAACGGGGTATTCATAACACTTCTCTAACTGGCGCCTCACGTAGTTAGGTGCAATGCGCGGGTGGCACAATGGATTTGCGCATCGACACTGTTAACTTCCCGCATCACGAGTAAGTGTGACCAATTCCGAAGCGATCTCGGCGGCAAGCCTCGCATTGTTCCGGACCAGCGCGATATTGGCCGTCAAGGAGCGTCCTTTGGTCAGCTCAAAAATGCGCTGGAGAAGATAGGGCGTAACCGCTTTTCCCTTGATCCCGTGCTGGTCGGCGTCCGATTGTGCTTGAGCAATAATCGGCGCCAGTTCAGGCGCCGCGATCTCGTCCGCTATGGGGATAGGATTGGCCACCAGCTGACCGCCAGGTAGGCCAAGCCTGACACGCATGTGGTGCGCGCGCGCAATTTCCGCTGCGGTGTCCATCCGCAATGGAGCCTGCAGCGGGGACTGAGCGCTCCAGAATGCGGGAAAACTGTTCTGCCCGACGGCAATGACCGGAACGCCCTGGGTTTCGAGAACCTCCAAGGTTTTGTCCACATCAAGTATGGCTTTTGCGCCGGCAGCGACAACAGTGACCGGGGTTTGAGCCAGTTCCATGAGGTCGGCAGAGACATCGAAACTGTCTTCCGCGCCACGATGCACGCCCCCAATGCCGCCTGTGGCAAAGACCTCTATATCGGCCAGTCGAGCAGCGATCATCGTGGCTGCAACAGTGGTGGCACCTGTACCGCCGGTCGCCATGCACGCGGCAAGGTCTGCACGAGATAGCTTTGCGACCGACTTCGTTTGCGCGAGGCGCTCAAGCTGCGTCTCATCAAGACCGATGTGCAGGGTCCCCTCGATGACAGCGATCGTCGCAGGTGTCGCTCCTGCGGCGCGGATATCGTTCTCGACCAGCCGCGCGACATCGAGGTTTTGCGGATAGGGCATCCCGTGGGTGATGATGGTACTCTCAAGTGCAACGATGGGTTTTGCGGTCGCAACCGCCGCTGAAACTTCTGCCGAGCGCACGAGGGGTAGGGGGGTCATAAGCTTGTTTCTCCTGAAACATAGGTGGCGGCGGCTTGGAGAGCGCTGGCAAGTGCGTCTTCTGGCGAGGCCCCTCCGGCGTCCGCCGCAATATGCGAGGCCATGAAGGTGTCGCCCGCTCCGGTCACACGGGCCACCAGCACTTGGGGTGGCGTCTGGGTCAGCAGCCCATCCTGCCGACCTTCCGTCGCATCCGCACCGCCATCCGTGACCAGAACGCGTGTGGCGCCGCGCGACAGTAACCCCTCCGCCGCCGCACGCGAACCCGTGAAGGTTCTGTTGCAGAGGAGACCGGCTTCTTCCAGATTGAGATAGAGCGTCCCGCGTTGCCCGGACAGGAAGGGTGTCAATCGCTCCGCCTTGCCCGGTGAGGCGGGTGCAATCCGCAGATCCGCCTGGGCAAAGAGGGAACTCCGGGCGATTTCAGTCAGCAGATCGAGCGTCAGATTTCCGTCGAGAGCGACGATTCCGTCAAACGGACTGTCGGCAGATGCAACACGTCCGTCAGAGAGCGGGCCAAGTATCTTCGGCCCAGCCGCTTCTAGGGAGTGGGCGTCCGCTATGGCCGCGATCAAACCGTTGGCACCCTCGACAGCCATGTAGATATCCGTTGGCAGATCGTCAGAGCGGTAGATCGTGTCGGTGATCATGCCGCGCGCCGCGCAGGCCGCCACCAGTTCGTCACCCTCTGCGTCTCTCCCAATCGCCGTCAGCAGAGCCGGGGTCATCCCGAACCGCACGAGGGTCATTGCGATGTTCATCGCAACACCACCCGGTACTCGTGTGATACGGCCCGGTACATCTGATCCTTGCCGCATCGCACTCGCCGAGCGACCAATCACATCCCAAAGGACGGAGCCGATGCAGAGAATGTCGGGTGCCGCAGTCATGCCTGTCTTGTGGCGGGGAACACGTCGGGGTGCAAGGGCTGCTTATGGTGGTACGGAGAAGGTGAGTGCGGCCCAAAGGCTTTCCCAGACAGGCGCCCGCTCGCTTGAGCCAGCCTCGGGACTGGGACGCAGGACGACGGCGTCGAAGAGGTAGCGGTGTCCGGTTTTCACTGGAACAGCCACCTCGCCATGACCATCCGTGCGGAACAGGCTGACGATCACCTCTCCTGCGGGCGACAGATCAAAGACCTCCACCTGCGCATCCGCACGCGGTTGAGCGTCGTAAAGGAGCCGCACCTGCATCGTGCCGTCAAAACCAGCCGCATAAGGATTGCTGAGCGCGACAAACTCTGTCGTCAGGCCAAAAGCCCGGTCCTGACCTTCGCCGGAACCGATCGCGATCAGAGACTTCGCGTGGCGGGTATAGCTCTCACGGAAGCCCTCCATCGGCCATCCCGCTGACTTGTGGATCTGCGCTGCATCCGGGAAGTCCTTGTGCTCCGCAAACTTGAGGAACTTCTCCCAAACCTTATACGTCAGGCGTGACGGTTCCGTTTCATGCAGTACGACCAACAATCCGTCCTCGCGTTGCGCCGTCATCTGCAAAGCGGGTGTGTCTCCCGCACGTCCGGTTACGGGTTGCACAACGTCGCCGAATGCAGCCTCAAAACGGCTGAACCGGTTGTCAAACCATGCAAGCTCAATTCCCTTGAAGTTCTCGCCGTTCCGTAGACGAGCGGTGACGGGCGCACCCGGCTCGACCTGATAATGGTCCGGATCAATCCAAAACTCATGGCCAACAACCGGCTGAGCTAGTAGCACTAGCACGGCAAACACATAGCCTGAGATTCTCATGACGTCGCCCATTTCACTTTCAACAATCAAGCTGTTGCTTTTGATGGTTTTGTCAACCACTGCGCTGGTCGCCACCAGCAATCGTCTGCACGCCCACGAAATAGAGCCGACAATTGCGGATCTGTCAGTGACGGAAGGCGGAGTTATTCATCTTGACCTCCGCATCAATTTGGAGGCGTTTCTGGCCGGGGTCGATCTGGACGCCGTCGAAAACACAAACGATGATGACGCGGGCTCCACGTATACCGACTTGCGTGCGCTTTCTGCGGACGCGTTGGCCGAGCGTGTCCCCCAGCTTGTCTCCAGATGGAACGCTGGTCCGCTGGCAAGCGCTGGTGTGCCGCTCGAACTTCGGCAAAACGGTCTGGACATTCCCAATGACCTTGGCCCCGATCTGCCCCGGATCTCGGTTCTTAGGTTGACGGCAGCAATGCCCGATGAGGCGTCACAGATTGAAATCAGTTGGCCAGTCGGCGCAGGCGCTCTCGTGTTACGTCAACAGGGCGTCGAGGACCCTTACACCGGCTTTCTGAGTGGTGGCGAGACGAGTCCAAACATCGACATTGGCGGCGGTGGCGCGGCGTCGGGCTGGCAAGCCTTCGCCGACTACATCCCCGTCGGATTTGACCATATTCTGCCGAAAGGGCTCGATCACATTCTGTTTGTCCTCGGCCTCTTCTTCCTGAGCACACGGCTCGCACCACTGGTTTGGCAGGTCAGTGCCTTCACCTTGGCGCACACCGTGACCCTGGCTCTGGGCGCTCTTGGTTGGGTCAACGTGCCAGGTAGCATCGTGGAGCCGCTGATTGCAGCATCCATCGTGTATGTCGCCATCGAAAATGTCTTCACATCAGGTCTCAATCCCTGGAGACCAGTGGTCATCTTCGGATTTGGCCTGTTGCACGGACTTGGGTTTGCCTCCGTTCTCGAGGACTTCGGCTTGCCGGATGGGCAATTCATACCCGCGCTCATTGGCTTCAATATCGGCGTCGAGATTGGCCAGCTGACCGTGATCGCCATCGCGTTCCTGCTCGTGGGGTGGTTTGCCCGGCAGTCGTGGTACCGGTCGCGTATTGCGGTACCGGCATCCTGCGTTATCGCCGCAGTCGGCGCCTATTGGTTTGTCGAACGCGTTTTCCTTTGAAACTCAGGACAGTGACGCAATCAAATCGGCCAGAGCTGCGGCCGGGTCTTCAGAGGCCCAAATCTCCGATCCTATGCCAAAGAAGTCGGTGAAAGGGGCCAGTTGAGCCACCTTGGTTTCGTCAAGTGCACCTTCGGCAACCACCGGAACCTCAATCATTTCCGACCACCATTCAAAGAGATCTTGTTCCGCAAAACGGCCATCTCCGAGCTTTGACGCCTGCACCGGACCAAAACTCACGTAGTCCGCACCTGCCTCGCCGGCAGTCATCCCGTCGTGCCGGGAGGTTCCACAGAAGGTTCCGACAATCGCATCGTCGCCAAGCGTTTTCCGCGCCTCCCGCACGGACCGTGCGGCATCGACAAGATGCACGCCGTCCAGGCCAAGTTGGTGCGCCAGCAGACTGTGATCTGTTACCACCAAGGCAATGTCGCGCGTATGGCTGACTTCCCGCAGCGCATCGGCCGCGCGGGCCACGCGATCTTCGTCGCGCGTTGAAAGATCAAGCCGGACGCAGGCAATCGGATGGGTGTCCAGAACAGATGCCAAAACGTCTGGAAATGTTCCAAGCTCAAACTCCGGTGGCGTAATCAGGTAGAGCTGCGGCTGCTCGGGCATATCCATGCGCTGTCCTCTTGACGTCTTTTTTCGAGCAGTAGCGGATGTGATCTGGAATGAAAACGTCTTTGCTCGACAGTGACCAACGGTTGCGTTGTCGCGCCACAGACCTGCTTGCGGCGCGCATGCCGGCACCGTAATAGGCGCCCATGAACCAATTTGTTGAGCCCCCTGAGGCCCCGGCCTTTGTCCTCGTTCGTCCGCAAATGGGCGAGAATATCGGCGCCGCGGCGCGTGCAATGTGGAATTTCGGTTTGGACCGCATGCGGATTGTGGCGCCGCGAGACGGCTGGCCAAACCAAAAGGCCGTCGCCATGGCAAGCGGTGCTGGACGCCTGCTTGATGACGCTCGCCTGACCGACGATCTGGCCGAAGCGGTTGCCGATTGCACATTCGTGTTTGCCACAACCGCGCGGTCCCGCGATTTGACCAAAACCGTCTTCAGCCCCGAAGAGGCGATGCGCCACGCTGCAAGGAGAATTGCGGACGGCCAACGGATTGCGGTGCTCTTCGGGCCTGAGCGGGCCGGGCTTGAGAATGATGATGTCGCGCGCGCCAACGCGATCATCTCAGTTCCAGTGAACCCGAAGTTTCGGTCCCTCAATCTCGCGCAGTGCGTGCTGCTTGTGGCGTATGAGTGGCGGCGGGCAACCGCGGGGGTCACCGCCGAAGTCACTGAAATGGCTGGAACAGAATGGGCTGACGCGACGGAGATCGAGCATCTCGCCGCCCACTATGAGGATAGAATGGAAGCAGCTGGCTTCTTTTTTCCTCACCATAAGGCAAGCTCTATGCGCACCAACCTGCGCAATATGTGGAGCCGAATGCCGCTCACGCGGGCTGATGTTCAAATGATGCACGGGATGCTGCGCCAGTTGGTTCGGCGGGGAACGCGCGACGACGAGACGCGCTAGACGCGGTGTGGCGATGGATTTAGATATGCAACGCCAGATCAGCACAAGGACACCCGTATGAGCAAGCGCAAGCTCTTCGAAGAGGTTGGCGAGACGACCGACACGCGACCCGCCGCCCGACCCGGTGGGATTGATCAGGCGCGCAGCGGTGCACGTGGTGCGATCCGGATCTGGCTGATGATCCTTTTCGCGCTTGTGGTCCTGATGATCGGCGTCGGCGGTTTGACCCGCCTCACAGATAGCGGCCTCAGCATCACTGAATGGCGCCCAATCACGGGCGCTTTGCCACCGATGTCGGCATCCGACTGGGAAAGCGAGTTCGCAAAATATCGTGCGATCGATGAGTTTCAGATCCAAAACCAGTGGATGGATCTGGACGACTTCAAGGTCATCTATTGGTGGGAATGGGGGCACAGGCAACTCGGCCGTGTGATTGGTCTCGTTTGGGCACTTGGTTTTGGCTGGTTCGCCATCCGCCGCCAGATACCACCAGGTTGGACCCCCAGGCTTCTTTTTCTTGGCGCACTCGGCGGCGCGCAAGGCGCTATTGGTTGGTGGATGGTGGCCTCCGGCGTAACCCAAGGCGAAGGTACGACCGATGTCGCCAGTTACCGGTTAGCCACGCATCTGGGGCTCGCCTTCGTGATCCTTGGCTACATTACGTGGTTTGTTCTGAAGTTGGGGCGCACATCGGGTGATCTGATGCAAGCAAGACGCGCAAAGGAAACAAAACAGTGGGGCATGGCGACGGGACTTCTGCATCTGGCCTTCCTGCAGATCCTGGTTGGAGCGCTTGTCGCGGGTATCGACGCGGGACGAAGCTACACGGATTGGCCGCTCATGGGGGGGCAAGTCTTCCCCGCAAGCGCATTTGTGCTCGATCCGGTCTGGCGTAATTTCTTCGAGAGCCCCGGGCTCGTGCAATTCATTCACCGAGTGACCGGATATCTGCTTGCGGCGTTTGCACTTGTGATTTGGCTGCGCGGGCGCAAGTCGTCCCACGCCGCCACACGATTTGCCTTCAATGCAGTCTTGGCGGCAGTTGCGCTTCAGGTCGTGATCGGGATCGGCACGGTGCTTTACGGCGCGCCAGTTCATATCGCGCTGGTGCATCAGTTGATGGCCGTCATCTTGTGGGTTCTGATCCTGCGTGCACGGTTCTTGAGCGGTTACCCGATCGCAACATCGCTGAGAGGAGATCGCTGATGGGTCCCTATGAAAAACTGATGGCCTTTACCCGTGAAACAGAGGCGCTCGCACAAATTTCAGGTCGGTTGGACTGGGACCAGGAAACGATGATGCCCAAAGGCGCCGCCGCCCAACGGAGTGAAGAATGTGCGGCAATCGCGGGTGTCTTGCATGCGCGTCGCATTGACTCTCGCGTGGGTGACTGGTTGGCAGAGCTGAAGCAGGCTGCGCTCGACCAGACTTCCAGGGCGCAGTTGCGCCATATCCAACGCAGCTATGACCGCAACAGCAAGGTCCCCTCTGAACTCGCAAGCCGAATTGCGCGTGTCACGTCGGAGGCGCAAGGCATCTGGGCAGAGGCGCGCGCGCAAGACGATGTAGCGGCCTTCACCCCGATTTTGTCCGAAATCATTCGCTTGCGCCAAGAGGAAGCGCAGGCCCTGTCCGACGGTGGTGATCTCTATGACGCGCTGCTCGCGGACTATGAACCTGGAACGAGCGGAGCCGATTTGGAGGCGATGTTTGGCGCCCTCCGGCCAGAGCTTGCAAATCTGCGTGCCGCTGTGCTTGATGCCGAAGCCCCACCACAACTTGCCGGGCGGTTCGATGAGGCCGTGCAAATGAAGCTCGCCCGCCAGCTCGCGACGACTTTCGGCTATGACATGGCATATGGGCGCGTGGACAAAGCCGTTCATCCCTTCAGTTCCGGCTCGGGCCTTGATGTACGGATTACCACGCGGACCAATGTCGAAGATCCGTTCAATTGCTTCTATTCAACGATTCACGAAGTGGGGCACGCGGCCTATGAGCAAAACATTGATCGCGGATATCACCTGACGCCGCTAGGCCAGGGCGTTTCCATGGGGGTCCACGAAAGTCAAAGCCGGATCTACGAAAACCAGATCGGACGAAGCCGCGCCTTTACGTGCTGGCTCTTTAGTCTAATGTGCGATGCTTTCGGTGACTTCGGTATCGCGGATGAAGACACATTTTACGCCAGCGTAAACCGAGTGTCGGATGGATACATCCGGACGGAGGCAGATGAATTACAGTACAACCTGCATGTGCTGCTGCGCTTCGATCTGGAGCGTGCACTTGTCAGTGGCGACTTGCAAGTATCCGATCTTGAAGTCGCCTGGAATGATCGTTTCAGAACAGACTTTGGATTCGCTGTCGACAAGCCATCGAACGGGGTGTTGCAGGATGTGCATTGGTCCGTGGGGCTCTTTGGGTATTTTCCGACCTACAGCCTCGGCAATGTCTACGCCGGCTGCCTGTACGAGGCACTGCGGGTGGCGGTGCCGGCACTCGACAGTCAACTGGCGAAAGGGGACACCTCAGGCGCAACCGACTGGCTGCGCCAGAATGTGCAGGTTCACGGTGGGCTTTATGAGCCGCGTGACGTCATTGCGAAGGCCTGCGGGCTGGAGCCCTCGGAAGCGCCATTATTGAACTACCTCAAGAGAAAGTTCTCAGACATTTACACACTTTAGAAGGTCAGAGCAGTGCCATACGCTCCGCTCTTTCGAGATCCGGATAGGGCCTGTAGAGTGCAAATTCGGCAGTTGCGATCAGATCATTCACGGCCCGGTGCATCTCGCCCACATCGTCGTCATGCGTGCCGGTCAGTCGAAACGCATCGTCCAGTTGTGAGAGGCCATCCACTTCGATCTCCAGCATGAAATCGCGATAGCAATCCGCCGCCAGATTAAGTTTGCGACGCATCAGCCGCCAGCCACCGATAACGCCATTGGCATGCAGATGTCCCATCCAGTCGTCCAAAGCCTTGGCAAAAAGCAGCGCTTTCGCATCGTCCTTCAACGTGATCATGCAGCAGTACAAATTCATAGATACACCTCTTGCGCGATACGAGTGAAGTGTGCGCCGAAATGCTTGCTGCTACGTTAAGAGGATTGCGTGGAGCAAAAATTGCACCGGTCTGCTTCGGAAACCGGCGGTCCGTTGTGACCTAGGAGACGTCGAACACCTTATTTCATGTTTCTCGGACATACATACGGCGTACCGTGATCATGACCGATTTATCCCGGCCACCAATGGTGATGCCATCGAGCAAAAGTTCGGCAGCGGCATTGACCACATAAACGACCGCTCTTTGCCCTTTTGCATTTCCAAGCCCACCAGCGCGCGCCAACTACGACGGCGCCGAAGAGACACGTTAAAGCCGAGCCACTTAGGTCGACACAGAATTAGCTCTCTGGAGCGTCCTCCGCATCCTCGCCTTGGTCGGCGATCCACGCCACGCTGACAACCTCCTCGCCAGGGCCAGTGTTGAAGACCTTTACGCCGCCGGCAGATCGGGACCGGAAGGATATTCCCTCTACAGGCACGCGGATTGATTGCCCCTTTGACGTGGCAAGCATGATTTGATCGTCCAATTCCACCGGGAAGGAGGCAATGAGCGCGCCACCGCGCATCGCCTTGTCCATCGCTTGGACTCCCATACCGCCGCGACCGCGCACGGGGTAGTCATGGCTGGAGCTCAACTTGCCTGAACCGCTGGATGTCAGAGTCAGGATCAGGTTTTCGGCTGCTGACATCTCCGCGTAGCGGTCGGGGCTTATGGTCGCGTTTGCGCTGGTTTCTTCCTCATCCGATGCACCATTGTCGCCATCATCAGCAATGCCGGCCATCGCACGCCGCATCTTCAGGTAAGCGGCCCGCTCGTCAGCCGTCGCGTCGAAGTGTCGGATGATCGACATTGAAACAACTCTGTCATTGCCACTCAGCTTGACGCCGCGCACGCCGACAGAGCTGCGCGAATTGAACACGCGCACATCGGTCGACGGGAAGCGGATCGCCCGACCGGAGGCCGTCACAAGCATCACATCTTCGTCCGGTGAGGCGATGCGAGCATTGATCAGGGTTGTCTCGGCGTGCTCGCCTTCGAACTTCATCGCGATCTTGCCGTTAGATTTCACGTTTGTGAAATCGCTCAGAGCGTTGCGCCGAACTGTTCCCGCAGATGTTGCAAAAACGATCTGTAACTCTGACCAATCCTTCTCATCCCGATCAATCGGCAGGATTGCCGCCACCGACACACCGGACGGGATCGGCAGAATGTTCACGATCGCCTTGCCCTTCGATGTCCGCCCGCCTTGCGGCAAGCGCCAGGTCTTCAGCTTGTAGGCCATGCCGTCCGTCGTGAAAAAGAGGAGTTGGGTGTGTGTATTGGCCACAAAGAGCGTGGTCACAACGTCCTCTTCTTTGGTCTGCATGCCTGCGAGGCCTTTCCCGCCGCGTCGCTGGCTGCGGAAATCCGCCAAGGGTGTGCGTTTGATGTAGCCACCCGCCGTCACGGTCACCACCATATCCTCGCGTGCGATGAGGTCTTCGTCCTCCATGTCGCCAGACCAGTCGACGATCTCGGTGCGGCGCGGAACTGCGAAGAGATCACGCACCTCGCGCAACTCATCCGCGATGATGGCCATAATCCGCTCACGACTGCTCAAAATATCGAGGTATTCCTTGATCTTGCCGGCAAGCTCTTCCAACTCATCGGTGACTTCTTTCACACCGATCTGGGTGAGTCGTTGCAGTCGCAACTCCAAAATGGCCCGAGCCTGCATCTCCGAGAGGTTGTAGGTCCCGTCCGGATTGGCGGTATGTGTCGGGTCATCAATCAGCGCGATGTAGTCAAGGATCTGTTCCGCAGGCCAGCGGCGAGTCATTAGCTTTTCACGCGCTTCAGCCGCATCGGCAGACGCGCGAATGGTTGCAACCACCTCGTCGATATTTGTGACCGCAACTGCAAGACCACAGAGAATATGACTGCGCTCTCGTGCCTTGCGCAAAAGATATGCCGTGCGGCGCGCCACGACATCTTCGCGGAATTCAATGAAGTAGGTCAGGAACTTCCGAAGCGTAAGCTGCTCCGGCCGCCCGCCGTTCAAGGCAAGCATATTGCATCCGAAATAGGTCTGCATGGGCGTAAAGCGGTACAGCTGATTCAGCACCACCTCCGACACCGCATCGCGCTTCAGCTCGATGACCACCCGTACGCCGTTTCTGTCGGATTCGTCCTGGACATGTGCGATGCCTTCGATCTTCTTTTCGCGGACCTGCTCCGCGATCTTCTCGATCATGGTGGACTTATTCACCTGATAGGGAATCTCATCGATCACGATGGCCCAGCGGTCCTTTCGGAGTTCCTCCATTCGCGTCTTTGCTCGGACAATCACCGAGCCTCTGCCCTCCAGATAAGCTTTTCGCGCACCAGAACGGCCCAGCATAATGCCGCCTGTCGGGAAATCCGGGCCGGGGACGTAGTCGATCAACTGTTCGGAAGTGAGATCCGGATCTTCGATCAGCTCAAGAGTGGCCTCGATCACCTCACCCAGGTTATGCGGCGGGATGTTCGTGGCCATACCCACCGCGATACCACCGGCTCCATTGACCAGCATATTCGGGAAGCGGGCGGGGAGCACGGTGGGCTCTTGCTGCTTGCCGTCGTAATTGTCCTGAAAATCGACGGTGTCCTTGTCTATGTCGTTCAGCAGGTAGGCCGCAGGTTTGTCCATGCGCACTTCAGTGTAGCGCATGGCCGCCGGGTTATCGCCGTCCATCGAGCCGAAGTTGCCCTGACCGTCCAACAGCGGCAGTGACATGGAGAAATCCTGGGCCATCCGCACAAGAGCGTCATAAATTGCGCTATCGCCATGCGGGTGATACTGGCCCATCACGTCGCCTACGGGACGTGCAGACTTGCGGTACGGCTTGTCGTGACTGTTGCCCGTCTCATGCATCGCAAAGAGGATTCGGCGATGTACTGGTTTCAAGCCATCCCGCAAATCGGGGATCGCCCGGCTGACGATGACAGACATCGCATAGTCCAGATACGACGTCCGCATTTCATGCTCGATGCTGACCGTCGGCCCATCGTATGCAGGACGTTCCGGGATCATTTCATCATCACTTTCAGGGGGTTGTGGTGTATCGCTCACGTAGGCTGCCCGATTTTTCCGCAGGGTCTATATCTTGTGGGTTAACTCTATCAGAGGGGACATATCGGGTGCAATCCTTCATCTCCGCTCCGTCTGGCAGCCGGACCATACAAGTGACAACATGCTGTTTTCATTGAAAAGTAATCTGATCCTGTCATTCTGGGTTTGTTAACCAGTGGCGAGGACAAACATGACCCGATCTGAAACTGAATTGATGCTCAAAGGCTACGGCCTGACAACGGCCGAGTTTTTCTACCATATGCCGGACTACACACATGTGTTGAACACCTTCATCTGGCAGGAATACGATCTTGCGCCGGATCACCCCCGGCTTTTCGAATTTGTCGATTTCTGGCAGTCAGAGATTGAAGGTGCGCTGCACTCCGTCCGCTTCACACATCGAAAGATGATCAGCCCAGGCGAATGGCGCAACGTGACCGGAGAGTTTACGCTGCACTAGCTGTCAGGCCGAACAACTCGCACCGCCCAGCACGCAAAACTTTGCGCAATGGGGGTGATTGAGCGCCACAGCGCCTTCGGCGTCCTTCAGGTCGGATCCGAGTTCGAACTCGGGCGAATAGGGCAATAACGTACAGGCCAAAACGGCAGGACGCTCTGCGCCCTTGCGCTTGACCACCATCCTCGACGAGGCACACATCAGCGCATCGGGCGACTTGTTCAGGATGCCCCAACACGCCGCGGTGATCTCGGGCACCTCGACCGTCTCGTCCATTTCGGGAAAGAGAACTGTCATCGACGGGTCTTGTGCATCGATGTCAAACCCATGCTTTGCAAAAAAGGCGGCATATCCGGCTCGGCTCTCAGCCTCGTCATGCGCCATCACAGACCTGCCAGCCACAGCCATGCGAAAACCGTTGTCCCTCAACCAGACCATACCTGCCAGTGTCTTGCTGAACGCCCCGGTACCACGCTCTGCATCATGTAAGTCGGCGTCATAATGATCGACGGAAACCCGCAAGGTCAGCTTGCCCGGATAGGCCGCGTTCAACTCCTTTAGACCGTCCTGCATCTTGGACCGCATCATCGGACGCATGGCGTTTGTGAGTATCAACACGTCATAGCCGTTGGAAAGCGATCGACGTGCCATCTCTATCATGTCAGGGTTCATGAAGGGCTCGCCGCCGGTGAACGCTATTTCGCTGATTGGCCAGCCACGCTCCTCAATCTGGTTCAGATAATCGGTCACCTCGTCTGCCGTGATGTAAACAAGGCGATCATTGGACGGGCTGCTCTCAATGTAGCAGTTCAGGCATTCGATATTACAAAGCGTTCCGGTGTTGAACCACAGCGTCTTCGGAGCGGTCAGAGCAACTGTCGCCCGCGGGTCGCCACTTGCAGTCACAGTCGGGTCCATGAATTTGCCTGCGTTGGCGAGTGCCAGATCTTTCATCGGGTCGTGGTCCTTAGGTGCGTATTGCCGTGAATGTGTGGTAGGGGATACCTAAAGGCAAGAGAACCGCATTCATTCGACTTGCACGCTCTTGTGATCGGGTTTTATAAGAAACATGTTTGCGCTAACATAAACCTTGGCCACTGCGCCTCAAATTTTAGGAAGATGAGTGATGGTCTCGCGCGTTATTCCCGTCGATCCCTTCGATCTTGTGATTTTTGGGGGCACCGGTGACCTGGCGCGACGGAAAATACTACCGGGGCTTTTTCGACGGTACTGCGCCGGCCAGATGCCGAAGGATGCTCGGGTGGTCGGCGCCGCGCGGGCCGAAATGGATGACGCCGACTATCGGAGCATGGTCGGCGAAGCGATTGTTGAATTCAGTGTTCGATCAGACGTCGACCAAGGCAAGCTCACCGCATTTCTGGAAAACCTGTCTTATGTCGCCATCGACGCGCGCGGCGAAAACGGTTGGAGCGAACTGGCCCAGCACATGCGCCGTAAAGTCGTGCGCGCTTTTTACTTCTCCGTCGCGCCCGGTCTCTTCGGTGACCTGGCTGAACGTCTGAACAACCATGGGCTGACGGATGATGACAGCCGCATCGTGGTGGAGAAACCCTTTGGCCGGGATCTGAGCAGTGCGCGTCAGCTCAATCAGGACCTTGCCGCCTTCTTTGACGAGGGCCAGATTTATCGGATCGACCACTATCTCGGCAAGGAAACGGTGCAAAACCTAATGGCCGTGCGCTTTGGCAACATGCTGTTCGAGCCGCTCTGGAATAGCCAGTTTGTCGATCATATCCAGATCACCGTCGCAGAGACGGTTGGGGTAGGCGGGCGCGGCGAATACTACGACAAGTCGGGTGCGATGCGCGATATGGTGCAGAACCACCTGATGCAGCTGTTGTGCCTGATCGCGATGGAGCCTCCGGCGCGGTTTGACCCGGATGCTGTGCGCGATGAAAAGCTCAAGGTGATCCGCGCCTTAGAACCCGTAGAGCCGCATCACATCGTGCGCGGCCAGTATGACGCCGACCCAACCGATCCCGAAAATCTGCCCAACTATCGCACAGCCGTCGAAAATCCGACGTCGAAGACGGAAAGCTTCATTGCCCTCAAGACCCATATTGCCAATTGGCGGTGGGCGGGCACCCCGTTTTACCTGCGCACCGGCAAACGGCTGGTGGCGCGGTCCTCGGAGATTTCGATTGTCTTCAAGGACACCCCGCATTCGATCTTTGGCGAGGAAGCGGGGCGGCATCGCAATGTGCTCTCCATTCGCCTGCAGCCTAACGAAGGCATCAAGCTCGGCGTGACCATCAAGGAGCCTGGCCCCGGCGGAATGCGGCTCATCGACGTCCCACTCGACATGACCTTCGCCGACGCGCTGGGGCCGGATGGCGCCGAAAATGTCGATGCGTATGAACGGCTTATCATGGATGTGATCCGCGGCAACCAGACGCTGTTCATGCGCGGCGACGAGGTGGAAGCGGCTTGGGCCTGGACCGATCCGATCATCGAAGGCTGGACAAATCGCGGCGATGTGCCCAAGCCTTACGACAGCCACAGCGCGGGGCCGGATGCCGCCGCTCAGCTGATGCGTCGTGACGATCGGGACTGGCGAGAGGTGACCCCATGATGTTCAATGAGAATGCGGATCGCGACATGGCGATCATGAACGTGGCCCATGCGATCACCAGCGACCTGCGCAAGTGCCTTCTACAGCATGAGTTTGCCAGCTTTGCCGTGCCGGGCGGAACGACACCGGGGCCCATCTTCGATGCGATGAGCTCAGTCGAGATCAATTGGGACCGTGTGCATGTCATGCTGACCGACGAACGCTGGGTGCCGGAAGATCATGCGCGTTCGAATGCAGGGCTGGTGAAGTCGCGGCTTTTGACCGGCAACGCGGCGGCTGCAAAGTTCATCTCCTTTTATCGAGACGGCATGAGCGCGAAGGAGGCCGCGCCGCTGGTCGCCTCTGACCTCGCGGGAGAAGTGCCGATCTCCGTCCTGCTGCTGGGCATGGGGGCGGACATGCACACCGCCTCACTCTTCCCCGGCGCAACCGGCACCGAGGCCGCCATGTCCCGGGACGCACCGCTCGTCTGCGCGGTGACACCAGCCGATCAACCCGAAGCACGTATCACACTGAGCGCGCCTGCCTTGGACGGAGCGATGGACAAGCACCTTGTGATCTTCGGTGATGACAAGCGCGCGGCCTTTGATAGGGCGCAAACGCTGTCACCCGCAGAAGCGCCGATCTCAGCCGTTATCTCGGGAGGAACCGTGCATTGGGCAGCCTAAAGTCTCAATGGGACGCGCTGACGGCGCGCCATGAACAGACCAAAGACCGGTCGATTTTATCCCTGTTTGACGATGCGACACGCGCATCCGATTTCTCGGCTCAAACAGGCGACATGCTCTTGGACTACTCCAAGACCAATATCGATCGAGAAACGCGGGCGGCCCTGATCGGTTTGCTCGACGCTGCAGATCTGGGCAGCAAACGTGCGGCTATGTTCTCCGGCGCGCCAATCAACGACACCGAAGGTCGCGCCGTTCTCCATACCGCTTTGCGGAATCTCGATGGCGGCCCGATCTTTGTTGATGGATTTGACATCATGCCGGGGGTGCTTGCGACGCTGGATCGCATGCGCATCTATGCCAATCACATTCGCGAGAATGGTGTGACAGACGTCGTGAACATCGGCATCGGAGGGTCCGATCTTGGCCCGGCCATGGCGGTGGATGCGTTGGCGCCCTACCACGACGGCCCTCGCTGCCATTTCGTATCGAACGTCGACGGAGCGCATATCGCCGACACGCTGCGCGGCCTTGATGCGAAAACCACTCTTGTGATTGTTGCGTCCAAGACGTTCACAACCATTGAAACGATGACCAACGCCCGAACGGCCAAGGCCTGGATGCAGGACCATGGGGGTGATCCAAGCACGCAGTTCGCTGCTCTAAGTACAGCCGAAGACAAGACACGCGACTTCGGCATTCCGGCTGAACGGGTGTTCGGTTTCGAGGATTGGGTTGGGGGGCGCTACTCAGTCTGGGGACCGATTGGTCTGTCGCTTATGATCGCGATTGGGCCCAAAGGCTTCGATGCTTTCCTACGCGGTGGGCAGGCGATGGACCGGCACTTCCAAACCGCAGACTGGTCAGAGAACCTGCCTGCGCTGCTCGCACTCGTCGGCGTTTGGCATGCACAGGTGTGTGGGCATGCAAGCCGCGCTGTCCTTCCATACGACCAACGTTTGGCCCGATTGCCGGACTATCTTCAGCAACTGGAGATGGAGTCGAACGGGAAGTCCGTTCAGATGGATGGCACCCCGGTGACTGTGTCCAGCGGCCCCATCGTCTGGGGTGCGGCAGGAACCAATGGCCAGCATGCCTTCTATCAATTGATCCATCAGGGCACCCGGATTGTGCCGTGCGAATTTATGATTGCGGCTGAAGGCCACGAACCAGAGCTCACCCATCACCACGACCTGCTGGTGGCAAACTGCCTTGCGCAAGCCGAAGCGCTTATGCGGGGTCGCAGCATTGACGAGGCGCGGGACAAGATGGCCGACGCTGGTCTGAGCGGGACCGAACTGGAGCGACAGGCCAGACATCGCGTCTTCGCCGGAAGCCGGCCTTCAACAACACTCGCCTATCCAAAGCTGGATCCCTTCACACTTGGACAAATCATTGCCCTTTATGAGCATCGCGTATTCGTAGAAGGCGCGGTGCTGGGGATCAACTCGTATGACCAATGGGGCGTTGAGCTCGGAAAGGAGTTAGCCACGGCGCTTCAGCCGATCATCGAGGGCACGGTCGATACCAGTGATAAAGACGGCTCGACTGCCGAGTTGGTCGACTTTCTACAGAAGCATCGAAGCTAGGAGCGGTGGCCTGAAAGCCCACCGTACCTGCCGGATCCTGCGGCTGCGCTGGACTGCGTGATGAACTCTCTGACCGAGACGGTCAAATCGCATCATTCCGCGCCCCGTCCACATCTTCAAATCGTCGGCGCACATGCGCCGGAATCGGGTAACGCGCGGAGCCATCAGACGTCAGCAAGACCAAGACGCAATCAAACGTCGCCCGAAGTGTTCCACCAGCCCACAGTTGCTGTGCCAGTGAAAACGAAGTTCTGCGGAATGCGGTGCATGCACAGGTGACGATATAGTTCTCATCCATCCGCATTTCCTGTCGATAGTGGATCTGGCCTGATCGGATCACAATCCGCGGGTCGTCGCCTTCGCCCATGCAGCGTGACAGCTGCCAGTCCTGGGTATAGCGAATGCGCAGCCGCTCAAACCACTGCATATAGACGGCGTTGTTCACGTGATTGAGTACATCAAGCTCGGAAAAGCGCACCTTGTCGGCCATTGCCAGCGGGGCGGGAGGGGTGATGCCGAACTGAGCTTGCATCTCGGGTGAGAGAGGGCTGTGGTAAATCAAATCCATGCGCCTTGGCTTAGGGTCTAAGCTCATCCGTGCCAAGCCCGTCGCGCCGCATCACGTCAGTTTTGCGAGATCAGAGCCGTTCGACCTGTGCTCTGATCGAACCGGACGCAGACCGGGCATGCTCTGCCACTCCTCAGAAGCCTGCAGTTGGGCGCCACTACAGGCAAGATACCGCTGGAACGCGTATGGTTCATCTAAACCGGCACCGAAGCGTGACCTGCGGGCCACTTTTTCAAACATCCTGACAGGCCTATGCAGTTTTGCCCCACATCCAGCAAAAAAGCCGTAGAACAGAATGCAACTTTAGATTTAACGCTTGATGTCGGAGACACGCGATGAAACTGCCCGCTTTGATCCTTGCCGCACTACTTCCAACAACTGCACTGGCCGGACCGGATCGCGTCTCGATCCTGCTGGGCTCCGAACACTTCAACGCCGAAGAAGACTTTCGCGAGTTCAATCCGGGGGTGTTTCTGACCTGGGAAGGGCCGACTTTCGACTACTCTGTCGGTGTTTTTCAGAATAGCTATTCGAATGTCTCGCCGCTGATTTCAATTGGATACGACATCGAGGTCGCGCCCGAATTTGAAATCGGCGCCTTTGCAGGGCTGGCGGTTTATCCGGGCGAAGGCGATCGTTTCGATCACTCTATCGGAGACGTTGTCCCGCTGGTCGGACTTCAGGCCAGGTATCGGAATGTATTTGCGCAATTGCTGCCCGCAGATGGTCAATCGACAGACGGCGTTCTGGCGTTTGGACTCACGTTTTCCCTGGACTAGTACGAAAGTGGAGCGGGTAACGGGAATCGAACCCGTAACTTAAGCTTGGGAAGCTCGCGTGATACCTTTTCACCATACCCGCGCTGAGCGGTTGGCTAGTGCTTTCGTCGTCGAGCGTCAAGGCCGATCAGTTGCTCGGGCAACGGGCTCGGAAGAAATTGATTTCGGCCGGCACCCGGACACCCTCTGCCGTCACATAAGATGCCAACGCAGCATCGACCTTGGCGGTGATGGCCGCGCTATCTTCCGCACTGCCCTGAAAATACTCGACCGTTCGCGCAGCCGGCCCGATGCTTGTTGCCATCGCGGCAACCTCTGAGCGGGTGCCGGGCGGTGTGAGCGCGACCTTAGCCACCTCCGCTTCAACGGCAACCAGACCCGCCCGCGTCAGAATCTCCTGAACACGGGGGACATCGCGGAACGCGAAGGGACCCGGGGCATCGGGGTCAACACTCGGCGGCGCCCCGAGCACGTCCTTGGCCGCCTCAACAGCGAGGCGAAACCATGGATTTCTAGGGAAGGGCCCCCAGCTTGCAAAAGTAACATAAGCCCCAGGCTTCAAACCTTTGCGCATGTTTGTGAATGCAGCTTCGGGATCGGCGAAGAACATGACACCAAAACGCGAAATCAGATGATCGAACCTCCCATGCTCGAAGGCGAAATGGGCCGCGTCAGCCTCGGCAAAGGCGACATGATCGCGCCCGGCCATCCGGCTTTTGGCCAGTCTGAGCATAGTTGGCGAGATATCCACACCGAGGACTTGGCCTGCCTCGCCAACCTGATCCGCCGCATGCAACGTGCTGGCGCCGGTGCCGCAACCGATGTCCAGCACGCTGTCCCCTGGCCGCAATTGCGCACGCGCCAGCACGCCATCCAGAACCGGTTGCATGAGCGCATCGAGCAAAGCCTGCTGGTCGACCCACTTCTCGCCGGCTTGAGCCGTCCAGAACTCTGCCTGTTCGCTGTTGTCCTGCCTCATGCCCGACGCCTCCGACGGCGCCCACCGCCCGAGGTTTCGGTGCCGGTGTTAAACGTCTCTTCCGGCAGGGTCACGATGGAGCGGAGGATGGGGAAGGGCTCTACTGCGTTTGGGATCGCCGAGGCATTCACAAAATGCTCCTGAAAGCGCGGCTCAATCGCTGTTTCGATCTTGTGGATCGCACGCACCGTCGCCTCGATTTCCGCCCGTGCGCCGGTGTTCAGCAGAGCAATCCGCGCGCCGGTGCCAGCGGCGTTGCCCGCCGAGGTCACCTTGTCCAGCGGCGCATCGGGTATCATGCCCAGCACCATCGCGTGTTTGGTCGATATGTGGGCGCCGAAAGCCCCGGCAAGCACCACGCGATCCACGTTGTCGACGCCGAACTTGTCCATCAACAGCCGCGCGCCGGAGTAAAGCGCCGCCTTGGCCATCTGGATTTCGCGGATGTCGCGGTTGGTGATGGTGATCTTCGGCCCGCCCGCCTCGGTGCCATCATAGAGCAGGTAGGAATAGGTGCGCCCGTCCTGAAAACAGCGGCTCGAGCCTGTTTGTTCGGGCGAGCCGATCAGTCCCGGTGCGTCCACAATGCCATGGATCCGCATCTCGGCGACCATCTCAATGATGCCGGAGCCGCAGATGCCCGTCACGCCAGTCTTGGCGATCATCGCGTCGAAGCCATCCTCATCCGACCACAGATCGGAGCCGATCACCTTGAAGCGCGGCTCTTTCGTCACCGGATCGATCTCGACGCGCTCAATGGCACCCGGGGCGGCGCGCTGGCCCGAGCTGATCTGCGCCCCCTCGAACGCAGGCCCTGTCGGCGAAGAGCACGCCAGCACCTTCTCGCGGTTGCCCAGGAGGATTTCGGCGTTCGTGCCGACATCGACCACCAAAACCAGATCGTCGGATTTGTCCGGAGCTTCGGAGAGAGCAACTGCCGCAGCATCCGCGCCCACATGACCTGCGATGCAGGGCAGCAAATAGATCCGCGCCGAGGGGTGGATGTTCAGCTCCAGATCATCCGCCCTCAGCCGCAAGGCGCTGTTCGTGGCCAGGGCGAAGGGTGCCTGGCCCAGCTCGAAGGGGTCAATGCCCAGCAGCAAATGGTGCATCACCGGGTTGCAGACAAAAACCGCGTCGACGATCAGCTCCTTGTCGATCTCCGCCTCTGCCGCGATCTGGGTAAAGAGCCCGCACATGCCTTCACGCACCGCGCGGGTCATCTCCTCGGCGCCCTTGGCATTCATCATCGAATAGGACACCCGGCTCATCAGGTCTTCGCCAAAGCGGATCTGCGGGTTCATCACGCCCGACGAGGCAAGCACTTCGCCGGTCTGCAGATCGCAAAGATGCGCCGCGATCGTGGTCGAGCCCAAATCGACCGCGAGCCCATAGACCGTGCCGTCATAGTACCCCGGCCAGATGTTCATGATACGTGGGCGGTTTTCCTTGTCACCCAGATGCACAGCGACGGTGACTTTCCAGTCGCCCTTGCGCAGGATCGGTTGCATCGACTGCAGGATGTGCAGATCGGCGGTGACTTTGCGCAGACCCCATTGGCTTTTAAGTGCCGCCCGCAGGCGCTCCAGATCGCCCGATGGGTCGTGCATGTCAGGCTCTTCGACCTCGACGTAGAAGAGCTTGGTGGAGGGGTCGAGCACGATCTCCCGTGCCTCGGCGCGTTTGCGCACGACCTGTTTGTGCACCTGGCTCTCAGGCGGCACATCGACCACCACATCGCCTTGCACCGTAGCCTGACAGCCCAAGCGGCGCCCCTTGGCCAGCCCGCGTTTTTCGTCGTACCGCGCTTCGACGCTGTTCCACTCCGACAGCGCATCCTCGCGCACCGTCACGCCATGCTTGGAGAACTCACCATAGCTCGGCGTGATCTGGCATTTCGAACAGATCCCACGCCCACCACAGACGGAATCGAGATCGACGCCCAATTGCCGGGCGGCGGTCAGAATGGGCGTTCCAAGCGCAAACCGCCCCCGCTTACCTGAAGGCGTGAAGACCACTAGGGGATCGCTGCTCATCGTTTCGTCACACCTGTTCTTGACCCTCGGCGGGAGCTTACTGTCGCGCTCCGCGCGCTCATGCTGATCTGCGTCACTTAATATGCCGGGCGCGGCATTGCCCGCCTGTATTTGTCATAACCATTATGAACAGGCATTGAATGCACCACGGATCAGCGGTTTTGCCGCGCGTGGAAGACAAAGCCCAGCATGTTTAGCAGAAGCTGTGCAGCGAGGATCGAGGTCGACCCGGACGGGTCGTAATCGGGTGCCACTTCCACCAGATCGACCCCGACAACCTCATGCCGCCGGGCGAGAGTTTGCAGCATCTCAAGCACCTCGTAGTAGAGAAACCCGCCGTGGCTCGGCGTGCCAGTACCGGACGCGATGGATGGGCAGAAGGCGTCAATGTCGATGGTCACATAGACCGCCGCCTCTGCGGGTATGGTCTCGATCACCCCAACGGACCCCATCCTGCGCGCCTGGCGCACCGAGATGATCTGCGATCCCATTGCTCGGGCATGCTCATAGCCTTCCCTAGCAGTGGAACTCACATTGCGAATGCCCACCTGCGTCAGCCCGGTGACGTACGGCCGCTCTGCGGCGCGACGCATCGGGTTGCCATGCCCGTGCCGCACCCCATGTCGCTCGTCCACGAAGTCCAGATGCGCATCAATCTGAAGAATATGGAACGGGCGCCCTGTGTACTCCGGGCCATCAAACGCCCGGACGCAGGGAATATTGACCGAATGATCGCCGCCGATGACCACGGGCAGGGCGCCCGCCCGCAGGATCGCCCGCACAGCCCTCTCGATATTGGCGTGGCTGGCCTCGGTGTCCGTATGCACGATGTCGGCATCGCCGATATCCACGATGCGCACGTCGGCGGGCAGATAGGTCGCATCATCTTCATGATCATAGGCCCCCGCGTGACCGAAGCTGAACAGCGTCGAGGCTTCGCGCACACCGCGCGGCCCAAACCGCGCGCCCGCCCGCCATTGGGTGCCCGCATCGAAAGGCGCGCCGAGGATCGCCGCATCTGCCGAGATCCCATCCCAGTCCGACACATAGGGCCGCTTGCCAAAGGTCGAAATCCCGACAAATGGCAGATCGAGCCTGCCGCTCTCATATCCATGCTCCGCCATCCCCACCTCCGGCTCACCACTCGCGCTGCGACCTTGGAACCCTCAAACCGGTTTGGCAATGCCCGCCGGATCCCGCCCGCGCCTGATTTTGCCCTTTTCATTTTTGCCGACGCGTGAAATAGGAAACTGCCAAATGAGACACTCCCCGCGCGAGGTATGCTAATGGAGATTCGTGAGGCTCTCACCTTTGATGACGTGCTACTGGTGCCCGGGGCGTCTTCGGTTTTGCCGTCCACCGCCGACACCCGCACGCGCGTGACGCGGGCGATTTCGATGAACATCCCGCTCCTCAGCTCGGCGATGGACACAGTCACCGAAGGCCGGATGGCGATTGCCATGGCACAGGCAGGCGGCATCGGCGTGGTGCACCGCAATCTCAGCATCGACGAGCAGGCCCGGGAAATCCGCCGCGTGAAACGCTTTGAGAGCGGGATCGTCTACAACCCGATCACCCTGCGGGCCAATCAAACGCTGGCAGACGCCAAGGCGCTGCAGGACCGCTACCGCGTCACCGGCTTCCCGGTGGTCGACGAGAAGGGGCGGGTCGTCGGCATCGTGACCAACCGCGATATGCGCTTTGCCTCCGATGACGCGACGCCGGTGTCTGTGATGATGACCTCAGACAACCTCGCCATCCTGCATGAGCCCGCCGACCGCGAAGAGGCGATCAGCCTGATGAAAGCACGGCGCATCGAAAAGCTGCTGATCACCGATAAGGACGGCAAGCTCACCGGCCTTCTGACGCTGAAAGACACCGAACAAGCCGTGCTGAACCCCACAGCCTGTAAGGACGGGCTGGGGCGCTTGCGCGTGGCGGCGGCCACCACCGTTGGCGACGCAGGTTTCGAACGCTCCGAAGCGCTGGTGGACGCAGGGGCCGATATGATCGTGATCGATACAGCGCATGGGCACTCCGAAGGCGTTGCTGCCGCCGTCCGCCGCGCCAAGGCGCTGTCGAATGAAGTGCAGATCGTGGCGGGCAATGTCGCCACGGGAGAGGCCACCCGCGCGCTGATCGATGCGGGGGCCGACGCGGTGAAGGTCGGGATCGGGCCGGGCTCCATCTGCACCACACGCATGGTCGCAGGCGTCGGTGTGCCACAACTGACCGCGATCATGGATTGCGCCACAGCAGCGGGTGACACGCCTGTGATTGCCGATGGTGGCATCAAGTTCTCAGGCGACTTTGCCAAGGCCATCGCAGCCGGCGCCTCTTGCGCGATGGTGGGCAGCATGATTGCAGGCACGGACGAGTCGCCCGGCGAAGTCATCCTCTATCAGGGCCGCAGCTTCAAAAGCTATCGCGGCATGGGGTCGCTCGGCGCTATGGCCAGTGGTTCGGCGGATCGCTACTTCCAGAAGGACGCGGCCAGTGACAAGCTCGTTCCCGAAGGCATCGAGGGGCAGGTCGCCTACAAGGGCAGCGCGGGTGCGGTGATCCATCAGTTGGTGGGCGGGCTGCGGGCCGCCATGGGCTACACCGGCTGCGCCACGGTCGATGAGATGCGAACCAACTGCCAGTTTGTGAAGATCACCGGGGCCGGGCTCAAGGAAAGCCACGTACATGACGTACAGATCACCCGCGAGAGCCCCAACTACCGGGCTGGCTGATGCACATGCTTGCCCCCGCATGCCGTGTCAATGACGACGAGGGGATGGGATGACACCGGGCGCGCGTGTCGCAGCGGCGATGGAGATCCTTGATGTCATTACGACAGGTCGTCCGGCAGAGCAGGCACTGACCCAATGGGCGCGCCGGAGCCGCTTTGCCGGGTCGAAAGATCGCTCAGCAATCCGGGATCACGTCTTTGACGCGCTGCGGCGTTGGCGCTCTGCTGCGGCCGCGGGAGGTGGGCAAAACGGCCGGGCCGTGATGCTGGGCCTTTTGCGCGAAGACGGTCTTGATCCAGCGGAGTTCTTCACTGGCGACGGTCATGCCCCACCACCGCTGACCGATGAGGAGCTGCGCGTCCCGCTGTCGGACAAGTCCACTGGCGTCAGCTGGAACCTTCCCGATTGGATACTGCCCGAGTTCACCGGGAGCCTTGGAGCAGAGGCTCAGAAAACCGCGCAGCTGTTGCAGTCCCGCGCTTCGGTGACCCTGCGGGTCAATACCGCCAGAAGCACCCGAGCGGCAACGCAAAAAGCCCTGGCTGCAGCGGGGATCGCCACGACGCCCAATCCGCTCTGCGATACGGCGCTCACCGTGACCGAGGGCGCACGCCGCGTAAAAGCCTCCGATCCCTTCAAAGCCGGCTGGATCGAGTTTCAAGACGCGGCGTCCCAGGCGGTCGTCGCGCTACTGCCGGGCGGCGCGCGCTGTCTGGACTATTGCGCAGGCGGCGGCGGCAAGGCGCTCGCAATGGCTGCCGACGGCCGAACGGTCTTTGCGCACGACGTCGATCCGGCGCGAATGAAAGACCTGCCGGGGCGGGCAGAGAGGGCAGGGGCCACTATTGCGCAGCTCGAAACAGCCGCGCTGCAAAGCCACGCCCCGTTCGATGTCGTGCTCTGCGATGCACCCTGTTCCGGCAGCGGCTCATGGCGCCGGGCGCCCCATGGCAAATGGACCCTCAGTCCAGGCCAACTGAAAAATCTCACCAGGATCCAGGACGAGATCCTGGCGGAGGCTGCACATCTCGTCAGCCCTGAGGGTGCTCTTGTCTACGCCACCTGTTCAGTTCTGAAACGGGAAAACGAGGATCGGATCGAGACCTTTCTCGCACGGCACCCGGACTGGAGCTGCCGGTTGCAACGTCGCTTTGATGTTCAGCAACACGGCGATGGTTTTTTCACAGCACACTTGACGCGCGTTAAACTCTGACGATACTCAACCTTTGCGAGCAACGCTCAACGTGGTTAAGCCTAGATTAAGACATCAGGCGTGTAGTTGCAGCAGCGATTCGAAACGTTTGGGAGCCTGATTTTGTCGCGCGGTGCATTGACCCCCTCCAAGCTGACACAATTTGCCGTCAATGCCCAAAAGCGTCTCGGAACACTGGTTCTCGTATCCGTGCTTCTCGGTGTGCTAGCGCTCGCGACACAGGACCTCACCGCACGGCGCGCGCTCTTTGCAGGCTGCTTATCTTTACTCGCTATCTGTTGCGTCCTGATGTCGATCGCACAACGGCATATCAAAAGGCGCACAGCGACCGTAGCGACCGTGTCGGACCTGATCTCAAATGACGCCTCTGCCAGCTTCCTTGTCGACCCTCAGGGCGAGATTCTGTCGGCGAATGCAGCAGCCCAAAAGCGCTTTGAGAAGGACCTTGAAGAGACGATCAGCAGCACGCTGAAAAACACCCTCGCCAATCCGAGCGGCATTGTCTTTCGACTGCAATCGCGCGCCGATCAGGATGGCGCCGCGCGCGAAGATCTGGTGACACGCCGCGGCCACATCAGGCTCGCGGTCCATCAAGCCGGAGCAGAGATGTACCTCTGGCGTCTGGAGGATGTCCCTGCCGCAGCACAGGCCACCGATGGGCCGGCCCTGCCGATGATCCTGGTGGGCCGTACCAACGCTGTGCTGTACATGAACGAGCAGGCGCGGAAGATTGCCGGAGGACGGGTGAAAACCTTAGACCGGCTTTTTGAGCAGCTGCCCGTCATCTCCGGAACCGTCTGCAGTATCGTCGGTGCAAATGGTCCGGCCCGCGTGAGAGTTTGCGAAATGGATGCCGGCGCAGGCCGCCGGGCGCTTTACCTTCTTCCGCCGGGTGTCGAAACAATGTCGAAAGACGGCTGGAATGTTTTTCAGGATTTGCCAGTGCCGTTGCTTAAGATTGGGCAAGATGGCGAAATCCAGGCCTACAACCGGCTTGCCGCCGGCCTGATTGGCGTCGGACTGAAAGATCAGGTGCCGCTCTCTGATCTCATGGAGGGCTTAGGCCGTTCGATCACGGATTGGCTGTCGGACACACTGGCAGGCCGCGGACCACAGCACTCGGAGTTCCTCCGCCTCAAGCGGACGGACAAGGAAGTCTTTGTACAGGTGACACTCAACCGCGTCACCGAAGACGGCAAGCCAGCGCTCATCGCGGTTCTGAACGACGCCACGGAACTGAAGTCTCTGGAAGCGCAGTTCGTTCAAAGCCAGAAAATGCAGGCAATCGGTCAACTCGCTGGTGGTGTGGCGCATGACTTCAACAATCTGCTGACTGCCATCTCTGGGCATTGCGATCTGTTGTTGTTGCGACATGATCAAGGTGATCCGGACTTCAGCGATCTGGTTCAGATCAACCAGAATGCCAATCGTGCCGCCGCTCTTGTGGGGCAACTTCTGGCGTTCTCCCGCAAACAGACACTGCGTCCCGAAACGCTGGACATGCGCGACACCCTGTCGGATCTGACGCATCTCCTGAACAGGTTGGTCGGCGAGAAAATCACCCTCACATTGAGCCACGACCCGGTACTCGAACCTATTCGCGCGGACAAACGCCAACTCGAACAGGTGCTGATGAACCTTGTTGTCAACGCGCGCGATGCGATGCCCCAGGGCGGTCAAATTCGGATTGTGACGGAATGCACCGACCTCGAAGAGCCCCTCGAGCGCGATCGCGTGCGCGTCCCGCCGGGCCGATATGTGACGGTTCAGGTCTCAGACGATGGTGTCGGCATCCCGTCCGACAAATTGCAGAAGGTCTTCGAGCCTTTCTTTACCACCAAACGGACAGGGGAGGGCACCGGACTGGGGCTCTCGACTGCCTACGGCATCATCAAGCAAACAGGAGGCTATATCTTCGTCGACAGCACAGTGGGCTCGGGAACATGTTTCACACTCTACTTTCCGGTGCTTGAAGCATCCGAGGTCACGACACCGGCGCCGCGCGAAGAGGCACCAAAACCGGCGGCGAAGCATGGGGATGGCGTCATTCTTCTTGTCGAAGATGAAGCACCCGTCCGCGCGTTCGCCAGCAGGGCATTGCGCCTGCGCGGCTACACAGTGCTCGAGGCGGACTCTGCGGAGGCCGCGCTCAAAACACTCGAAGACTCGTCTCTAAACGTCGACGTGTTTGTCACGGATGTGGTCATGCCCGGAATGGATGGTCCCAGTTGGGTCCGCAAGGCTTTGAAAGATCGCCCAGGCGTGCGTGTTGTCTTCGTGTCAGGTTATGCGGAGGACAGCTTTGGGGAGACTCAAATCAAGATCCCGAATTCCGTATTTCTTCCAAAACCATTTTCGTTAAACGATCTCACGGATACCGTGCATCAACAACTGCACTAATGCGGGCCAAGAAACATCCAGGGGCTTCCAACTCTCTTTCCATACCAAGAAGAACTTCGGCCTGCGCCACGTGCATCCTGTGGTAATGCGTTGCCATAACGCATTGAGACCATTCGACCTTTCGAAAGCCACATATCTCCGCATATCTGCACAGCTGACTTAAACCACTCCTTAACCAGATTCGGGAAACTATTGGATGGTGAAATTTTGATTGAAATGTTCTGCTTTTGATCCCATAAGGAACAGAATAAGAACATCACAATGCGAAACACCGGCCTGCATTGCCGTGTTTCGCGAAGTGTGACACTAAGAGGATGGAAAAAATGGCAACGGCAGATTTATTGAGCATGGACGGCAAGAAGACAGCAGACAAGCAGAAGGCACTTGATTCCGCCCTGGCACAGATAGAGCGTCAATTCGGCAAGGGCTCGATCATGAAGCTGGGCCAGGAAGGCGCGGTGCAGGACATCAAGGCCAGCTCGACCGGGTCACTTGGCCTCGACATCGCGCTTGGCATCGGTGGTTTGCCGATGGGGCGCATTGTCGAGATCTACGGCCCCGAAAGCTCGGGGAAGACCACGCTCACGCTGCACTGCGTGGCCGAACAGCAAAAGGCAGGTGGCGTCTGCGCCTTCGTCGATGCGGAACACGCGCTCGACCCGACGTACGCCAAAAAGCTTGGTGTGGACCTTGATGAACTGTTGATCAGCCAACCGGATACCGGCGAACAAGCTCTTGAGATCACAGACACGCTGGTGCGGTCGGGTGCGGTCAATATGGTCATCGTCGACTCGGTTGCCGCGCTCACGCCAAAATCAGAACTGGAAGGCGACATGGGCGACAGCTCGGTCGGTGTGCAGGCCCGCCTGATGAGCCAGGCCATGCGCAAGCTCACAGGCTCGATCTCGCGGTCCAACTGCATGGTGATCTTCATCAACCAGATCCGTATGAAGATCGGCGTGATGTTCGGCTCACCCGAGACCACAACAGGCGGCAATGCGCTGAAGTTCTACTCCTCCGTCCGCCTCGACATCCGTCGCATCGGCGCGCTGAAGGACCGCGACGAGGTGGTGGGCAACCACACCCGCGTGAAGGTCGTGAAGAACAAGGTCGCCGCCCCCTTCAAGCAGGTGGAATTCGACATCATGTATGGCGAAGGCATCTCCAAGATGGGCGAGCTGCTTGATCTTGGCGTTGCCGCCGGTGTCGTGGACAAATCCGGTTCGTGGTTCAGCTACGGCGACGAGCGCATAGGGCAGGGGCGCGAGAATGCAAAAAGCTTCCTTCGCGAGAATGAGCAAATGGCGCTCGAGATCGAAGACAAGATCCGTGCCGCCCACGGGCTTGATTTCGACATGCCCGAGCAAGAGCGCACCGAAGACGACGACATTCTCGAAGCGTAAGACACACCTCACTCGTCCAGCTCAGCGCTGCTGAACATACTCAGGACACAGGGCGGCCCGCGCGGCGGCCCTGTTTTCGTTTGCAATCGCCGTGGACAGCCGCGAACCACCGGGTTATCTCAGCCAAGCCAACCTCACGCTCAAGGGCCCGCCATGCAAACGCTGAACGACATCCGCTCCACCTTCCTGTCTTACTTCGACAAGCAGGGTCACGCGGTTGTGCCGTCGAGCCCTTTGGTGCCGCGCAACGACCCGACCCTGATGTTTGCAAACTCCGGCATGGTGCAGTTCAAGAACCTCTTCACCGGGGTCGAGACGCGCGATTACAAGCGCGCCACTACCGCGCAGAAATGTGTGCGCGCAGGCGGCAAGCACAACGATCTGGACAATGTGGGCTACACCGCGCGCCATCATACCTTCTTCGAAATGCTGGGAAATTTCAGCTTTGGTGACTACTTCAAGGATGAGGCGATTGCCTTCGCCTGGGGGCTTGTGACCGGTGACTTGGGCATCGACAAATCTCGGCTGTATGTCACGATCTATCACACCGATGACGAGGCAGCGGAGATCTGGAAGAAGGTGGGCGTGCCGGAAGACCGGATCATCCGCATCGCCACGAATGATAACTTCTGGATGATGGGCCCGACCGGCCCTTGTGGTCCGTGCACCGAGATTTTCTACGACCACGGCGATCACATCTGGGGTGGGCCTCCGGGCAGCCCGGAGGAGGACGGCGACCGCTTTGTGGAGATCTGGAACCTCGTCTTCATGCAGTACGAGCAGTTCGAAGATGGCACCCGGCGCGATCTCGCCGCGCAGTCCATCGACACCGGTATGGGGATCGAGCGCGTGGCAGCGCTGCTGCAGGGCACCAACGACAACTATGCGACCGACCTAATGCGCTCCCTCATCGAGGCCTCCGCAGATGCCACCAGCACAGACCCGGATGGCCCAGGCAAGACCCACCACCGGGTCATTGCCGATCACCTGCGCTCCACCTCTTTCCTGATGGCTGATGGAGTGATGCCGTCCAACGACGGGCGCGGCTATGTGCTGCGCCGGATCATGCGGCGCGCGATGCGACACGCGCATCAGTTGGGTGCCAATGATCCGCTGATGCACCGCCTTGTGCCGTCGCTGGTCCGGAAGATGGGCGCGGCGTACCCCGAACTCGGTCAGGCGCAGAGCATGATCGAACAGACGTTGCTGCAGGAAGAAACCCGCTTCCGCCAAACGCTGGATCGCGGCCTGAAACTGCTGGATGAAGAGCTGGCCGGGTTGCCCGATGGCGCCGACCTTCCGGGCGCCGCGGCCTTCAAGCTCTATGATACCTACGGCTTCCCGCTCGACCTCACTCAGGATGCGCTGCGCGAAAAAGGCCGCACGGTAGATACCGACGGCTTCGACGCCGCCATGGCCGAGCAGAAGGCCAAGGCCCGCGCGGCCTGGTCGGGGTCTGGCGAGGCGGCTGACTCCACGATCTGGTTCGACGTGGCCGACAAGCACGGCACAACCGACTTCCTAGGCTATGACACCGAGACAGCCGAGGGGCAGATCGTCGCTTTGGTGAAAGACGGAAAGGACGTGTCTAAGGCGAAATCCGGCGATACAGTGCAGATTGCCCTGAACCAGACACCTTTTTATGCCGAAAGTGGCGGGCAAGTGGGGGACAGCGGCCTCATTCGGACCCCGGATGGCACCGCTAAGATCACCGACACACGCAAGACAGCTGATGTCTTCATCCACATCGCGACGGTCGCCGAGGGGACGTTGAAGGCCGGTGAGGCTGCCGTACTGGAGGTGGATCATGCCCGCCGCACGGCCATCCGCGCCAACCACTCCGCCACGCATCTGCTGCACGAAGCGTTGCGTGAGGCTTTGGGGGATCACGTCGCACAGCGCGGTTCGCTCAACGCCGAAGACCGTCTGCGGTTTGACTTCAGCCACACGCAAGCGCTCAGCCACGATGAGCTGGCGCAGGTCGAGGCGGATGTGAACGCCTACATCCGCCAGAACGCACCCGTTGAGACGCGCATCATGACGCCCGACGATGCGCGCGCTCTTGGGGCCCAGGCGCTCTTTGGCGAGAAATACGGCGACGAGGTGCGCGTGGTCTCCATGGGGCGCCGACCGGGTTCCGGTAAAGGCCGGGATGGGGACACTTATTCGCTGGAGCTTTGCGGTGGCACGCATGTGCGCCAGACGGGCGACATTGGCGCCTTCGTGACCCTAGGCGACAGCGCCAGCAGCGCGGGTGTGCGCCGGATCGAAGCGCTAACCGGTGCGGCTGCACTGCAATTCCTGCGCGCGCAGGATCATCGCCTTGCAGAAGTCGCGTCTGACCTTAAGGCCCAAGCCGCAGATGTGCCGGACCGTGTCCGCGCGCTACTGGATGAGCGCCGCGCGTTGAGCAATGAGGTGGCGCAGCTGCGCCGCGAGTTGGCCATGGCCGGCGGCGGCACATCAGGCAGCCCCGAGACGCGCGAGATCGCAGGCATCCCCTTCATGGCACAGGTGCTTTCCGGCGTGACCGGCAAGGACCTGCCCGCGCTGGTGGATCAGTTCAAGGACAAGCTGGGGCGTGGCGCGGTGCTGCTCATCGCGGATGCCGATGGCAAAGCGGCCGTGGCCGCTGGCGTGACCGCAGACCTCACTGATACAGTCTCGGCCGTCGATGTGGTGAAAGCCGCCGTGGCGGAACTGGGCGGCAAGGGCGGTGGCGGGCGGCCCGATATGGCACAGGGCGGCGCAAAGGATGCCGCCAACGCCGATGCCGCCATTGCCGCGGCTGAAAGAGTCTTGGGAGGATAATCGAATGGGCGCACTCTGGATCGCACATGTCACCGTCACCGACGAAGAAGCCTACTCCAAATATGCAGCCCTCGCGACCGAGGCGATCGCCGCCCACGGCGGGCAGTTCATTGCCCGGGGCGGAAGGTTTGTACAGCTGGAAGGCCAAGCCCGCCCCCGCAATGTGGTGGCGCGCTTTCCCGATGTCGAGACCGCAGAAAAGTGCTATAATTCAGATACCTACCAGCGCGCCTTGAACCACGCGCGCGATGCATCTGAACGCGAACTGATGATCATCGAGACCAGCGAGTAAACGCTGTCCTTCATTCTTCTGAAAATACTCAAATCCGGGCGTCAGCTGGCCTTCGCCATGCGTTTGCGCTCATGCGGGTCCAGATACCGCTTCCGCAACCGGATCGCATTTGGCGTGACTTCCACCAGCTCATCATCGTCGATGTAGGCAATCGCCTCTTCCAGGGACAGCGTCATGGGCGTGGTCAGCCGCACCGCCTCATCCGTGCCGGACGCGCGCACGTTGGTCAGCTTCTTGCCCTTGAGCGGGTTCACCTCAAGATCATTCTCGCGGCTGTGCTCGCCGATGATCATGCCGGTATAGACATCCGTCTGCGCCCCGATCATCATCTTGCCACGCTCTTCGAGGTTCCAAAGCGCATAAGCCACAGAAGCGCCATTCTCCATGGAAATCAGCACACCCGCCCGGCGGCCAGGGATTGGCCCTTTATGCGGCGCCCACTCATGGAACACACGGTTCAGCACGCCAGTGCCGCGCGTATCGGTCAGAAACTCGCCGTGATAACCAATGAGACCCCGTGAGGGCACGTGCGCGACAATCCGGGTCTTGCCCGCGCCCGCAGGCTTCATCTCGACCAACTCGCCGCGCCGCAAGCCAGTGATCTTCTCGATCACGGCGCCGGAGTATTCGTCGTCTACGTCGATGGTGGCTTCTTCGATGGGCTCGTGCCGCACGCCATCGATCTCGCGGAAAAGCACCTGCGGACGCGAAATGCTCAGCTCGAAGCCTTCGCGGCGCATGTTTTCAATCAACACACCCATCTGCAATTCCCCACGGCCCGCGACCTCAAAGGCCTCTCCACTTGGGGTATCGCTGACCTTGATGGCCACGTTGCTCTCGGCCTCTTTCATCAGCCGCTCGCGGATCACACGGCTCTGCACCTTCTTGCCATCGCGACCCGCCAGCGGGCTGTCGTTGATGCCGAAGGTCACAGTAATGGTGGGCGGATCAATCGGCTGCGCGGGCAGGGCCTCCGTCACCTGCGGGGCCACAATGCTGTCGGCCACCGTCGCCTTCGCCATGCCCGCAAGGCTCACGATGTCACCGGCTTCGGCCAATTCAATCGGCTGCTGTGTCAGCCCGCGAAAAGCAAGGATCTTCGTCACGCGGAAGTTTTCAACGAGCGTCCCGTCGCGGGACAACGCCTTCACGGTTTCTCCAGCCTTCAGCGTACCGGATTCAACGCGGCCCGTGAGAATGCGCCCAATGAACGGGTCGGCGCCGAGCGTGGTCGCCAGCATCCGGAAAGGCTCATCCCGCTGCGCCACCTGAGACGGCCCGGGTACGTGATGCACGATCAGATCAAAGAGGGCGGACAAATCCTCGCGCGGGCCGTCCAACTCCATATCCGCCCAGCCATTGCGGCCCGAGGCGTACATCGCCGGGAAATCCAGCTGGTCGTCATCAGCACCGAGATTGGCAAAAAGATCAAAGCATTCGTCCAGCGCGCGGTCCGGCTCTGCATCCGGCTTGTCGACCTTGTTCAGCACCACGATCGGGCGCAACCCCAGCGCCAAGGCCTTGGAGGTCACGAACTTAGTCTGCGGCATCGGGCCTTCGGCAGCGTCGACCAGCAGCACCACACCATCGACCATGGACAGGATGCGCTCCACCTCGCCGCCAAAATCGGCGTGACCCGGCGTGTCGACAATGTTGATCCGCGTGCCCTTCCACTCAACGCTGGTCGCTTTGGCAAGAATCGTGATGCCCCGCTCCCGCTCCAGGTCGTTGCTATCCATGGCGCGCTCGGCCGTCGTCTGATTTTCCCGGAAGGTCCCAGATTGTTTAAGCAATTCATCCACCAGTGTGGTCTTGCCGTGGTCGACGTGAGCGATGATCGCTATGTTGCGCAGTTTCATGACGTAAGCCTTCAAAAGCCGAGAGCGTGGCGCTTGTACGTGTGGTTTGGTGGCCTTACATCGCTGCGACGCAGAATACTAGACGGAATGTGCCAGCACCTAGACCGTCGCGCTCAGGTGTGGCGAGGGCGGAGGTGGCGACTCTCTTCCAAAATCTTTTCGTGGGACAGTACTGACAGCATTTTTTTACATTGGGCCCTTTTCGGAGTCGAATAGGGGTGGTCGCAGATTGCCTTCATATTGAGATCTGAGAGCGCCGCAAGCTGAGTGTCACCAAGCAGGTAGCGGCGCCGCGTTCAAGATGTCCTCGGCTGTAAGCCAGTCACGCAAATCGAGCACTTTCCGTTCTCCTTGCATTTCAGCAAGATAGGGGATTTGTCACAACCCAGTTCGAAGCTCGCCGTTGTGTGAGCTCATAGGTTTGCCAGCGCCGTCGGCTCCGTGGATCCAGGGAGGTAGCGGCGCAGCCCTTTGTTGGTGTTCTCGACGTTCCTTTCTGTCACGGGGCTTGCGGATCGCAGAACCGGCTGTCCGCGCCAATCCCGTCTTTGAGATGCTTCCAGGCCGAGAACTCGGTGCCACGATCAGAGGTAATGGATCGACGCGCGTCGGCGGGCAGGGGAGCGGGGCCCTGGATCAGGGCCTCTATGATCGGTTTGGATTGGCGATCCCTCGTTTCGCATGACCACCGCATAGCGGCGCACGCGCACGACCAGGGAGGTGACGTTCACCTTTCCATGCTCTTTGCGGAACATTATCAGATCGCATTGCCAATGGCCGAATTCAGGGCGCTCCGCGATGCGCTTATGCGTCCGATTGTGCCTGCGATAGCCAAGCGGTCTGCGGCGACGCCGATATTCCGGTAAATGGCGGTAAAAACTGTTGCGCGTGCCCATCATGGGAATAGGCGAAGCGATAGATCGTCTCGTGGCTCATCTGGATGCACGATCATCTTGCGGTGATTTGCACTTCGGATTTTAGTCCACCCTTTGTGTGTGAGCGATACTTGAACTGCGACTCTTGTTGACGTGAGGGTAGGGTGCTCATCGTAATTCTTCCATCATCTTTTTGCGGAAGACTTCAGCGGGTGTCTTCCATCCGAGACACTTTCGGGGTGTGTTGTTGAGGTGATCGCAGATCACTTTCATATCGCGATCTGTGCATCGCCGGATATCGCGCTTACGCGGCAGCCAGCGTCGGATGCGGCGGTTTGTGTTCTCAACGGCGCCTTTTTGCCAGGGCGAAGACGGATCACAGAACCAAGTTTGTGTCCCGATCTCAGCCTGCAGGTGGGGCCAGCTTACAAACTCGGTGCCGCGGTCGAAGGTGATTGACTTGCGTGCTGTAAAGGGGAGGTCACGGATGGCCTCCATGATCTTTCCCATGACCGGCTTCGTCCGCTTGTTCGGGTTCTTCAGGATGACTGTGAACCTGCTGACGCGCTCAACAAGCGAGGTCACATTGGTCTGGCCAAGCTTTTGTTTGAACAGCATCAAATCAGCCTCCCAATGACCAAACTGGCGGCGATGTGCCACATCATCGGGTCTAAACAAGATGCTGACGTCACGATGGAACTTTGGCTCTCTGCGTCGTCTGGTGCGACGCGGTCTGCGAGCGACACGGTGGGTTGGCAGGTATCACCATAGATCATCACGTTGACCGTCTTTGGAGTAGATATAGCGGTAGATGGTTTCTTGGCAGACCCTTGGCTTGGCACCTTCATGGATCATGCGATTGTCAATTTGCTCTGGTGTCCATCCATTCTTGATGCGCTCGATCACACGTTTGCACAGGTCGGGGTATTTGATCAGTTTGCGTTGTCGTGCACGTCGATCTGCCGCCATCAGCTGAGCGGCGGCGCCGTAGTAGCCATCACACTTTGGCATGCATTCATCAGAGAAGTGATTGCGTTTGAGTTCTCGGAAAATCGTCGAACGACAGCGCTTCAATACAGGCGCCATCTCATCAACAGAGACCTTTGCGTGTCTCCAGCGTTCAATTTTGCGTCGTTCTGTGATACTCAGTTGGCTATAGACAGCTCCCACGCCGATTCCTCTCGTCAGATAACATGTTGTTTTCTAACAAGAGTCGCACTTCAGAGTAGCGCGCTCCTTGATCTACATATAAATTGATAATCAGTATTATGTAAATCATTAATATATGCTCAAATACACCACTTCATATGCTACGACACAGTCGGTATCGTTCTACGTAACAAAGAATGACGAGGCCGAAATGAGAGATAGACACCGGACCGGCGATGAACTGCGACGGCAGGTTTTGGGTGATACGCATGTGGACCGCGCTGACGCTGAGATGACCGATGTTGATCGCGACTTTCAAACGCTGATCACAGAAAGCGCCTGGGGCACGGTCTGGGCGTCTGATGGTATCAGTCTGCGCGAGCGCTCGATGCTTACTCTGGCTCTCTTGGCAGCGACCGGAAACTTCGAAGAGATACCCATGCACATTCGCGCAACAGCAAACACCGGCGCCAGTCAGCGGGATGTGATTGAAGCATTCCAACATGTTGCGATCTACGCAGGCATCCCTCGCGCAAACCATGCGCTCAAGCTGGCCAAACAGACCTTCGACGAAATGGCTGCAAGCCGTGAGTAAAACGAGAGCTGGCTTCATTCAGCGGGATTGGAGCCGCCAACCTGCAGCTTTGACGCCGCGCTACAGATCCAGCGAATTCAGATCGCCAAAGCACCCAAGGATCTCGATGCCGAGCACGCTGAGCGAGGAAAGTGGTCCCGTTTTCGGCTCAGTTGCTCTTGGTCCACTGGACGGTGATCTCACAATCAACTTTGCCCAACCGGGTGAAACAGCGATAGGCCCTCGGATTATCGTTCATGGTAGGGTTCACGACGAAACGGGACACCCAGTTTCTGGTGCTTTACTCGAGGTTTGGCAAGCCAATGCTGGCGGGCGATACCGCCACAAGAATGAAGGCTACCTCGCACCACTTGACCCGAACTTCGGCGGCTGCGGTCGGGTGACAACCGATGAAAACGGTGTGTATGCGCTTCGAACGGTGATGCCGGGCCCCTACCCCTGGCCCAATGGCACCAACGATTGGCGTCCGGCCCATATTCACTTCTCAGTCTTCGGTCATAGCTTTGCACAACGTCTGATCACGCAGATGTATTTTGAAGGGGATCCGCTGATCTGGCGCTGTCCAATCGTGGCCTCTGTGTCGGATCGGACCGCCATCGAGCGACTGATTGCACCGCTGGATATGGACGCTACCGTCCCCATGGATGCGCGGGCCTATCGGTTCGACATCGTTCTTCGGGGCCGTCGCGCAACCTATTTCGAGAACCGGCCGGAGGGGATCTGATGGCTGATCTACATGAGACCGCGTCTCAAACTGCGGGGCCCTACGTTCACATCGGATGTATGCCGAATGCAGCCGGCATCGCGGGTGTGTATCCCGATGATCTCGGAGTACAGATGGTCCGGGCAGATACACCAGGCCAGCACATCACCGTTTCAGGACACATCTATGATGGCACAGGTGCGGCCGTGAAAGATGCGCTTGTGGAGGTATGGCAGGCAGACGCCGATGGCAACTACCCCGAAGACGGAACCGGCTTTACAGGTTGGGGACGGACCGCGTCGGACCCGGACACTGGCCTCTGGCACTTCGAGACGATAAAGCCCGGGCCGGTGACACATGGTGAAGGTCTGGCGATGGCGCCTCATCTCACCTTGTGGATCGCTGCGCGGGGGATCAATATCGGGCTGCATACGCGCATGTACTTTCCAGAAGACACCGACGCCCACGCCACAGATCCGGTCCTGGCCCGGATCAAACAACCGTTACGTTCCGATACACTGATTGCCTCCCCACAAGGTGAAGCAGCGTACAACTTCAATATTCACCTCCAAGGCCTTGGAGAAACGGTATTTTTCGATGTCTGATCCTTGTATCCTCTGTGTGGCGATCACCGGCAGCGTGCCGACCAAGGCGGCAAACCCGGCTGTTCCGATTTCGGTGGCTGAGCAGATCGAAAGCACGCACGAAGCCTTTGAAGCCGGTGCAGCAATCTGTCATGCGCATGTGAGGAACGCCGACGAGACGCCCTCGTCCGATCCCGAGAAGTTTGCGCGGCTGAAAGAAGGTGTGGAAAAGCACTGCCCCGGTATGATTGTCCAGTTTTCGACGGGCGGGCGATCGGGTGCAGGTCGGGAACGTGGCGGGATGCTACCGTTGCGTCCGGATATGGCTTCGCTGTCCGTTGGCTCGAACAATTTTCCAACCCGCGTCTACGAGAACCCGCCTGATCTGGTCGCATGGCTGTCGGGCGAGATGAAGACCTATGAGGTCACGCCCGAAATCGAAGCTTTCGATCTGTCGCATCTCCTGCATGCGATCGAGATGCACAGGTCAGGCGCGCTTTACGGCAAGCTCTACGTGCAATTCGTCATGGGCGTAAAAAACGCGATGCCAGCGGACAGACAGGTGTTCGACTTCTATGTCGAGACGATGAAGGCGCGGGCACCGGATGCGCTTTGGTGTGCAGCGGGCATTGGTCCTGCGCAGATTGAGGTCAATGAATGGGCCATCGCTGCGGGCGGCCACACCCGCGCCGGATTGGAAGACAATGTGCGGTTGGATCGAGATACGCTTGCGCCGTCTAATGCGGCCCTGATCGCGCGGGCGGCAAAGCTCTGCGAAAAGTATGAGCGTCCGGTGGCCACGTGGCAGCAGGCGCGCAAGATGTTGGGGCTGCGGCAAGTCGAGGCCTAGTCCCCTACCCCAATGCGTATCCAGCACCTCGGACAGTCCTGAGAGGATCTGAGCCGCCGTGCTGCGTGAGCGCTTTGCGCAGCCGACCGATGTGAACGTCGACCGTGCGGGTATCGACATAGATGTCACGCCCCCAGACCCGATCAAGCAGCTGCTCGCGCGAAAAAACACGCCCCGGCTTTTCCATAAAGGTCGAGAGCAGCCGGAATTCGGTTGGGCCCAGCTTCAGTTCACTGTCGCCGCGGTTGACGCGGTGGCTCACGGAATCGAGAACGATATCCTCGTACTCCAACCGCTCACCAGCCGCTGCCGGCCGCACGCGCCGCAATTGGCTGCGCACACGCGCCATCAGTTCGATTACCGAATATGGTTTGATGACATAATCGTCCGCGCCGGTCTCAAGCCCGCGGACACGGTCCACCTCTTCAGAGCGGGCCGAGAGCATGATGATCGGGATGGCCCGCGTCTCTGATTTGATCTTGAGCCGACGGCAAACCTCGATACCTGACAGGTTCGGCATCATCCAGTCCAAGACGATCACGTCGGGCGCTGTCTCGTCGACCAGCATCAGCGCTTCTTCACCATTCTCTGCACGGCTGACTGCAAAGCCTTCCGCTTCGAGATTGTAGGCCAGAACCTCGCGTTGCGCAGGCTCATCCTCCACCACCAGAACTCGGGGTTGATCGGCGGACATGTCTACGATCCTTCTGCTACGAGCGACGTCTTGTCCGCCTTCGGACGGGCGTCTTCGGGATGTTCGCCCGTCACCAGATAGACAACCTGTTCGGCGATGGACGTGACATGATCGCCCATGCGCTCGATGTTTTTCGCGATGAAATGAAGGTGCATGCAGGCGGTGATGTTCCGCGGATCTTCCATCATAAACGTCAGGAATTCCCGAAAAAGCGCATTGTACATCTGATCGACATCCTTATCGCGGTTGATGACTTCCAGGGCCCACTCCGCGTCACGCTGGATGTACGCGTCCAAGGCATCCTTAAGCATCCGCTCCACCTCGCGCGACATGCGGCGCAAGGCAGAACTGCTGTCGTCCACAGGCGCCATCTGAGACAGAACGCCGGTGCGCTTTGCCATATTCTTCGCGTAATCCCCTATGCGCTCAAGGTTTGCGCTGATTTTGATCACACTCAGGATCAATCTTAGGTCCCGCGCCGTCGGGGCGCGCAGGGCGATGACACGCGCCGCTTCCTCGTTGATCATCTCCTCGAGATCGTCGATGGCCTTGTCGCCCCGGCGCACCTGATCCGCGAGGTCTTCATCGCGGGTGTCCAAGGATTGCGCGCCGTCGCGGATCGCAGCTTCCACGAGGCCGCCCATCTTCATGATCTGCGCTTGAATGGCCTCCAGATCGCGGTCGAAGGCCGAAGCAATGTGTTGATCCTGCATATGATTATCCAATTCGACCAGTGATGTAGCTTTCGGTGCGCGAGTCTTCCGGGTTCGTAAAGATTGTCCCTGTTTCACCGTACTCGACCAGATTGCCAAGATGAAAGAAGGCGGTTTTCTGGCTGACCCGGGCAGCCTGCTGCATGGAGTGCGTCACGATCACCACGGAATAGTTCTGGCGCAACTCGTCAATCAACTCCTCCACCTGCGCCGTCGCAATCGGGTCGAGCGCGGAACAGGGTTCATCCATCAGCAGCACTTCGGGCTCCGTGGCAATCGCCCGCGCAATGCAAAGCCGCTGCTGCTGCCCGCCGGAGAGGCCTGTGCCGGGCGCGTGGAGCCGGTCTTTCACCTCGTCCCAGATGGCACCCCGACGCAGGGCCCGCTCGACGATATCGTCCAGCTCGGCCTTGTTCTTGGCCAGCCCATGGATCCGCGGACCATAGGCCACGTTGTCATAGATCGACTTGGGGAACGGATTGGGCTTCTGAAACACCATGCCCACCTTGGCACGCAGTTGCACCGGGTCGACCCGCTTGTCGTAGATATCCTCTCCGTCGATGTGAATGTCGCCTTCGACGCGGCAAATATCAATCGTGTCGTTCATCCGGTTCAGACAACGCAGAAACGTGGACTTTCCGCAGCCCGACGGGCCGATGAAGGCGGTGACGGTCTTGTCCTGAATGTCGACATCCACATCCTTAATGGCATGGTTGTCTCCATAATAGACCTGAACCCCTCGCGCGGCGATTTTGATGGCGTTGGTGTCCACGTCTCTCTCCAGTATTCTCATGTCGTTCATAACCTGTCTCCCCCTTACCAGCGCCGCTCGAAGCGGCGACGCAAGATTACGGCGATGGTATTCATGGTGATCAGGAACAAGAGCAGAATGATGATACCACCCCAGGCCCGTTCGTAAAACGCGGGGTCCGCGCGCTTCGCCCATTCATAGATTTGCGCAGGCATGGCCGAATTGGGATCGAGCAACCCGCTCGCGATGCTGTCGGGCGGGTTGGAGGCAATGAAGCCCACCATCCCGATCAGCAACAAAGGCGCCGTTTCGCCCAAAGCCTGCGCCAGCCCAATGATCGTGCCGGTCAGGATGCCGGGTGCCGCCAGTGGCAGCACGTGGTGGAAGACCGACTGCATCTTCGACGCCCCGACCCCCAGCGCGGCGTCACGGATCGACGGCGGCACAGCCTTCAAGGACGCCCGCGTCGAGATGATGATCGTCGGCAACGTCATGAGCGTCAGCACCAGCCCGCCCACCAGCGGCGCCGAGGTCGGCAGGTGCATGTAGTTGATGAAGACCGCCAGGCCGAGAATCCCGAACACGATCGACGGCACGGCAGCGAGGTTCGAGATATTCACCTCGATAATGTCGGTCAGCCAGTTCTTCGGCGCAAATTCTTCCAGATAGATCGACGCGGCCACACCTATGGGCAGCGCCAGCGCCAGAACCACCAGCATCATGAAGAGCGAGCCCATCATCGACACACCCATGCCTGCGGCTTCGGGCCGGGCATCGGAACTGTCCGCGCCCGTGATGAAGGCAAGATTGAAGCGCTTTTCGACGACACCGAGTTCAATCAACTGGTCTACGAAATCAAGCTGCTCCGCGCTGATATTCTTGTCATTGGCGATGCTGTCGCGGCTGACACGGTCCTTGAGGTACCCGTCCACACGGCTCGACGCGAGGAACTCGAATTCAACGGTGGTCCCGATCCGCTCAGGGTCAGCAAGTACGAAGTCGCGCAGCTGTGCAGCAGCTCCAGCGGATAGGATACCGGCCATCGCCTTGGGCTCAAGCTCCGTCGCGATACCGCGCTCAGCCACCTTCGCTTCAAAGGCCGTGCGAAGCAGTGGCGCATAGCCAAAGGTGGACACCTTGGCCAGATCTGCAGGGTCGCGATTGCCGTTCTTGTCGAGCTTTTCTTCCAGCAATTCGACTTCCATGGTCACAAACGTCTGCTGAAATGCGCCTGTGCCGCGCGAAATTATATTGAACACTAGGATCAACAGCATCAGCATGCCGGCGGCGATCGCAACTATGCCGTAGGCTTTGAACCGTGCCTCAGCGGCATTCCTTTTTCGCGTTCGGGCGTCCTGTGTCATCAGGGAGCTTTTCCCGGGCACAGGTGTGACCGCAGGCATGGAAGAGGACGTGGCGTCGGTCATTCGTATTGCTCCCGGTATTTGCGCACGATGTAGAGGGCCAGCACATTCAGCCCCAGCGTCAGGACAAAGAGGGTCAGACCCAGCGCGAATGCCACCAGCGTCTCGGGGCTGGCGAAATCGGTGTCGCCGGTCAGCTGGCTGACAATCCGCGTGGTGATCGTTGTCATCGCTTCCAGCGGGTTGAGCGAGAATTTGGCGATGGCCCCTGCCCCCAGAACCACAATCATGGTCTCGCCGATGGCGCGGCTCGCGGCGAGCAGCACGGCCCCCACGATGCCCGGCAAGGCCGCCGGAAGCACCACCTGACGGATCGTCTCCGAGTGGGTCGCGCCCAGACCGAACGAGCCGTCTCGCATCGCTTGGGGCACCGCATTGATAATGTCGTCGCTCAGCGAAGACACGAATGGGATCAGCATAATGCCCATGACCAGACCGGCTGTCAGGACGGCCGTGGCCCCGCTCATCCACTCCACCCCGAGCAGACCGTCATCGCCCCGTCCAAAGACGCTGACAAGCGCAGGGCCAACAGTCAGCAGGGCAAAGAGCCCGTATACGATGGTGGGAATACCGGCGAGTATCTCCAGCAGCGGTTTGGCTGCAGACCGGACTTTGGGACCCGCGTATTCGCTGAGGTAGATCGCGGCAAAAAGACCAATCGGCACCGCCACCAGCAGCGCGATGAAAGAGATGTAGAGCGTGCCCCACAGTAGGGGCAGGATCGACAGATCGCTGTCACCGCGGAAGTTTGGCGCCCAGCTGCCGCCAAAGAAGAAATCCGTCCAAGGGTGCAGGCGGAAGAAGTTGATGCTCTCGAACAGCATCGACAGCACAATACCGATGGTGGTCAGGATCGCCAGCGAGGCTGCCAACATCAGCAGGCCAAGCGCCCCGCGCTCCACAGTATTACGCGCGCGAAAGTCCCCATTGGTGACAAAGATCGCCGCAGCGCCACCCACAAGCGTCATTGCGCCCACGACGAGCACCATCCAGAAGGTGCCGATCTCGGATTTTGACCGATATTGCTGAGCCGCCTGCAGCACCTCGGGTTCGACATTTGACCCCAAGGCCACACCAACTCCGCCCAGGATGCTGCGCACGTCTTGTTCTTCGGTCCGGATGGTATCGGCTTCTTCTTCGGTGAGCGCCCCGCGCTCCACAGCGATGTCCAGACCTTCGGCCACACGGCGCACATCGCTCATCACCAGCGCGCGGGAAGAGCCTTCGCCAACAACGCGGTCGGGAATCAACTTGAAAACCGAGTTTTCAATCATCATCGGCTGCGCGAGCAGCCAGATCACCATCACGCCGAGAGCGGGCACTGCGGTAAACATCGCGGCATTGTAGCCGTAGTAGTTCGGAAGCGAGTGAAGCAGGCGCACATCGCCATCGACAGTCGCGCTCGCACGGGCGCGGGCGGCCACAAAAGCCAGCGTCGTCAACACCAGCACGGCGACAATCAGATATCCGGTCCACCCAAGTGCCATACGGCCACCCCATTCTTGTCACGTGGTCAACCGAAGGCAACCCATACTGCCTTCGGCTTTTTTTCCACCAGGATCGGTTTAGGTGTTGCCGCCCAGGACCGCTTCATCTGCGACGGCAGATTGCGTCTCTTCCAGCTTGGGGTCGGCCACCAGACCGTATTCGGCCAAAGGCCCGTCGGGACCGGCGATCTCATCCGCCACGAAGAACTCCGCGAACTCCTTCAACCCCGGGATCACGCCGATGTGCGCCTTCTTCACGTAGAAGAACAGCGGGCGCGAGACCGGGTATTCACCGGTTGCGATGCTCTCGGTCGACGGTGTCACACCCGACATGGTCGCAACCTGCAGCTTGTTGGTGTTGTTCTCATAAAACGCCAGACCGAAGACGCCGATGCCGTCCTTGTTGCTTTCGATGCGGGCCAGCGTCTCGGTATAATCGCCGTCAATATCGACCGACTTGCCATCAGTCCGCAGACCGATGCAGGCTTTCTCCGCTGCCTTCTCGTCGTCGCCATTCGCAGCTTTGAACGCGTCGAAGTCTCCGGTCGCTTCACAGCCCGCCAGGATCACCTTGTCCTCGAAGACTTCGCGGGTGCCGTGCTTGGTGCCCGGCACAAAGGCCTGGATCGGCTGCGCTGGGAAGTCCGGGTTCACTTCGTTCCACATGGTGTAGGGGTTGGCGACGATCTCGCCGTCGACGACGACCTGATCGGACAGCGCCTTGTACCAGTCGGTCGGCGTGAACTCGAAGGAGTTGCCGTTGATGTCGGAGGCGAAGACAATGCCATCGTAGCCGATGCGCACCTCGATGATATCGGTCACGCCATTCTCCGCGCAGACGGCGACCTCGCTGTCCTTGATGGCGCGCGAGGCGTTTGCGATGTCGATGGTGTTTTCCCCGACACCTTCACAAAAGCGCTTGAGACCCGCGGAGGACCCACCGGATTCGACAACCGGTGTTGGGAATTCAAAATTTTCGCCAAAAGCTTCGGCGACGATGGACGCATAGGGCAGCACGGTGGAGGAACCGGCAACTTGCACCTGATCGCGCGCGGCAGCGGTCGTGGCAGACATGGCCGCAACGGCAAGCGCGGATGTGGTGAGTTTAGCAAACGACATGATATCTCCTGTCATTGTCCTGATTTTCGAATCTGATCACCCTCATGGCGATCTTGAACCCGGGTGGTACGGTGCTCGCACAATGCTTTTGTGACAGTTACGTAACAGTTTTATGACGCTGTTTCCGAAAATACGGACCGTCGGTTACTGTTCTGATCTGATTATCTTTTTCGACAACAACCTTTAGGTGAAGCGGACGCTTTTCTACGAGAGGATGTCATCTTGGAGGTGAGTCGCCACGCCCTTGGGCGATCTTTAACGGCAGGACGACCGTGAATTGCGCACCGTGTCCCAACTGGCTTTCGACCCTCAGGCGGCCTCGGTGACGATTGATGATGTGTTTTACAATCGCCAGACCAAGCCCCGTGCCGCCAAGAGCTCGACTACGATGATTGTCCGCACGGTAGAAGCGTTCCGTGAGCCGCGGCAGGTGGATCGTGTCGATACCGGGCCCGTAGTCGATCACATGCACACGCACACCTGCAGCCCGCAAAGAAGGGTCGCGCTGAGATGGTTCGATGCGCACGGTCACCCGACCGCCTGACGCGCCGTATTTGATCGCATTTTCAATAAGGTTGGTGAAAACCTGCATCAACTGGTCGGGATCGCCGGTGAGTTCGACGTCGCTGTCGCCGAACTCTGGTTCCAGAACAACGCCTGCATCATCAGCCAGGTGCTTCAATGTCCGCAGGACCGAGGAGAGTAGTTCGGTCAGGTTCACATGATCCCGCGGGCGCACCCGCTCATCGCCCTCGACGCGGCTCAGCGACAGCAAGTCGCCGACCAGCCGGTTCATGCGCCCGGCCTCACCTTCCATGATATCGAGAAACCTGTCGCGCGCAGCGACATCGTCACGCGCCGGGCCACGCAGGGTTTCGATGAACCCCATGAGCGCGGTCAACGGCGTCCGCAGCTCGTGGCTGACATTTGCAACGAAGTCTCTGCGCATCTGTCCCGCCTGTTCCAGGTGCGTGACATCCAGAAAGCACAGAAGGATGACGCGCTGCTCCGCAACCGGACGAGCGGTCACCTGAAAGGTCGTGTCCTGAACCCCATCGTTGGCGAGATACTGCGCCACCCGCGGGCGGCTGTCCCGAAGCACGGCCTCGACCGCATCGATCAGCGCGGGCTGCCGCAGCATGGTAACGAAGTTGCGCCCTTCGATCCCCTGCCCGATCAATCCGCGGGCGTCTTCATTTGCTCCCACGATCCGCTCACTGCCGTCAATAAGAAGCGCGGGCAGCGGCACCGCCTCGAGGATCTGGGACAGGGCCTGGCTCATCCTGGCGGGTCTCTGTCAGCTGTGCGTCGCGGCAGCGATGGCATCTTGGAAAACGGCGCAAAGCGCCTCGGGATCTTCCAACCCGACCGAGACGCGAAAGAAGCCTTCAGACATACCCAGTTCGGCGCGCTTTTCCGGGGAAAGCGCCCTGTGGGAGGAAGAGGCGGGATGCGAAATCGTTGTCCCGACATCGCCGAGGGTCGGCGCAAAGCTCAGCCCCTCAGCCGCGCGTGTGAAGGCATTGGCCACAGTGCGGTCACCGGTCAGCTCAAAGCTGACCATATTGCAGAACTGCCCGGCCAGGAGTGTTTTTGCCCGGGTGTGATCCGGGTGGTCCGGGCGCCCGGGATAGATCACGCGGCGCACACCCGGGAACTCCGCCAGAGCGTCGGCCAATTGAGCGGCAGTTGCCTGCGCCCGGTCGAAGCGCAACTCGAATGACAACAGGCCGCGTTCGGCCAGCCAGCAGTCGAACGGGCTGGGTGTCATCCCCGCCGTCACTGTGAAGACACGCAGGCGGTCGTTGAGCGTTGCATCGCGTGCCGCGACATAGCCCAACGTCACATCCGAATGTCCCGCAAGCAGCTTTGTCAGGGAATGAATGACAATATCCGCGCCCCAGTCGAAAGGACGGATCGCGCGTGGTGTGGTGAAGGTATTGTCAACTACGAGGAGCACGCCCGCCTCCCTGCAAAGCGCCGCCAGACCTTCGAGATCGGCCACGCGCAGGGTCGGGTTGGATGCCACCTCGATCACGATCATGCGTGTCTCGCGGCGAAGAGCTGTGCGCATGGCCTCGGTATCACCGGGATCAACCAGGGTGGTTTCGATCCCGAGGCGCGGCAGATCCTCCGTCATCATGCGCAGGGACCGCCCATAGAGCTGGTTTCCCCCGATCACATGGTCTCCGGCCCGCGTCAGACCCAGCAAGACCGCCGAGACCGCGCCCATGCCGGAGCTGGTGACCACGCCCATCTGCGGGGCTCCTTCGAGCCGGTCGATGCGCTTCGCCACGACATCCGCATTCGGGTGGCCTTCACGCGCGTATGTGTAACCCTTCAGATCACCGTCGTACTGCCGGTCCAGCATATCCGGGGTATCGGACGCGTAGACGACCGACGGGCTCAGCGGCGTGACGACGGGGCGGCTGGCGCTCTCGGGCAGCGCGTCAGGGCGCACCAAGGATCCTTTTTCGTTTTTCATGTCAGCACCCTACAGGCCGCAGCTCATCTCGAAACCGGCGCATATTTTCCTGATAGTGCAACGCGCTGAGCGTCAAGCCGCGGATCGCCTCTTCGTCCAGTTGACGGACAACCTTGCCGGGCACACCCATGACGAGGCTTCCGTCCGGAATGACCTTGTTCTCGGTGATCAGCGCGCCGGCCCCGATCAAACAGTTCTTGCCGATCCGCGCACCGTTCAACACCGTCGCCCCCATCCCGATCAGAGAGTTGTCTCCAATTGTGCAGCCATGCAGCATGACCTTATGCCCGATGGTGCAATTCTCGCCAATGGTCAGCGGGTATCCGGCATCAATGTGAAACACGCAGTTTTCCTGAACGTTCGAGCCCTTGCCCACGCGGATCTCTTCATGATCCGCGCGGATGGTGGTGCCGAACCAAACCGATGCCGCCGCCTCGAGCACCACCTGTCCGACCAGGTTGGCATCCGGCGCCACCCATGTGTCATCATGCAGGATCGGTTGGTGATCTCCCAAAGCATACAGGGTCATGACAGCTCCTCGAATTCGGATTGCAAGCGGCGCACGTGCTCGGTCAGCTCCGGCTGCTGGCTGCGGCGCAGGCGTGTGGCGGAGATGATGGTCTTCAGCTGCGCCTCGGTCTGGTCCAGATCGTCGTTCACGATCACGAAGTCATAGGCGCCCCAATGGCTGATCTCGTCCCAGCTCTTCTCCATGCGGCGGGAGATGGTCTCGGCGTCATCCTGACCGCGCGTTTCCAGCCTCTGCCGTAGCTCGCGAATCGAGGGAGGAAGCAGAAAGATGGACAGCGTGTGCAGACCGAGGGACGAGTTGGTGATCTGCTGCGCCCCCTGCCAGTCGATGTCGAAGAGGACGTCGCAGCCCCGGTCGATGGCCGCCTGCACCGGTGGTTTGGGCGAGCCGTAGAAGTTGCCGAAAACATGAGCATGTTCCAGCATGCCACCGGCGCTGACCTTTGCTTTGAAAGCGGGTTCGTCGACAAAGTGATACTCGCGCCCGTCCACTTCGCCCGGTCGGGCCGGACGCGTCGTGGCGGAGATGGAAAATTCGATCTCCGGATCCCAGTCGCGCAGGCGCCGGGCCAGGGTTGACTTGCCCGCACCGGAAGGCGAGCTGAGGATGATCAGGAGACCGCGGCGACGGGCTGTCATGGTTTACTCCACATTCTGAACTTGCTCGCGCATCTGATCGATGACGGTCTTCAGCGCGAGGCCGCAACGCGTCAACTCCGTGTTCTGAGCTTTGGCGCAGAGCGTATTGGCCTCGCGATTGAATTCCTGCATCAGAAAATCGAGCTTGCGGCCCACTGGCCCGCCCTCGGCGATCAGATCGCGCGCGGCCTCCACGTGCGCGGCGAGACGATCAATCTCCTCGGTCACGTCCGATTTGACCGCAAGCAACGCCAGTTCCTGGGCCACACGGTCCGGATCGGCCGCGTCGCTGCTGTCCATCACCTTGGCAAGATTGCGGCCCAGCGTTTCAGACAGCGCGTCCGCGCGCGCCTCGGCAAGCGTTGAAGCCTGCTCCGTCAGTGCCGCAATCTCGTCCAGCTGGGCCGTCAGGAGTTTGCGCAACGCCGCGCCCTCCGCATCGCGCATGGCATTGAAGTCGGCCAAAAGCGCCGTGGCCTCTGACATCAGAGCGGCGGCCAGCGGGGCTGCATCGTCTTCGTTGCCGGCCTGTTCCAACACGCCGCGCACCGCGACAATATCCGCCGCGCGTGAGGGCGCCAAAGCCACGCCTGCCTTTGCTGCATGCGCTTCAACCGAGACCATCGCCTTCAGAACTGAGGCAAGCTGAGCCTCGTTGATCTGCAGCGCACCGGCTTCATCGTCCCGGGTCATGCGGAGCGACAATGTGAGGTTGCCACGCCGCACTTCGGAGCCAATCAGCTTGCGCAGGCCGACTTCGAGCCCGGTGATCCAATCCGGCACCCGCACCCGCAGGTCGAGCCCCTTGCCGTTCACGGATCGCAGTTCCCAGTCCCACGCATGAGGAGGCAGACTGCCGCTGGCAGATGCAAAACCAGTCATGGAACGGATCATGTAATTGCCCCTTCGGCCGTCACCTGTGCCAGCCTTATGGCGATTTGCAGGCGCAGAGCAACCCCTCAGCGCCGTCCCGCCGATCACGGTCCAACCGCCCGAGAGTTAACCAAATATAAAGATATCAAAGCATTTCTTTAAAAATATTGGTATTAAGACTCCAGTAACCAGTTCAGGACTGTGCTAAGACGACAACGGCGCCTGACATTGAAAACATATGAACGCAGGCACCGCATTTTGAGAAGGGGTGGGCGATGGACAACGGCAGCCAAAACACGCACAATGTAACCAGTATGACGCAACATGTTTCAAAGAATGGTTTTGCACCGCTCGCGCAGCTTGAGGCGTATTGGGAAGCCTTGCGCGGCAATCGCCTTATGCCGAACCGCTCGGAGATTGATCCCCGCGGGATCGAGCAGGCACTTGAGTTTTCCTTTATCGTCGAGCGGATCGCGCCTGGTATTGCGCGGTTGCGGATCGCCGGCAGCCACCTGAGCGACCTGATGGGTATGGAGGTTCGGGGCATGCCGCTCACCTCCTTCATCACACCCTCCTCACGTCGGCAGCTGAGCGATATTCTCGAGGAGGTCTTTGAGACCCCCGCGATCTGCACGCTGGATCTGCATTCGGAACGCAACGCCGGGCTGCCGCCGCTTGATGCGCGCATGGTGCTGATGCCTTTGAAGAGCGATCTCGGTGACGTGAGCCGCATTCTGGGCGCATTGATCTCCGTCGGAGACATGGGCCGCAGTCCGCGCCGGTTCGATATTTCCCGCTCGTCCCTGCGCCCGATTGTCGCCGATGCGTCGCTGCCACCCGTGGTCAAGAAAAAGACACCCGCAGCGCAAAGGCCGATTGTGAAGACACCCGAACCAGCGTTCCGGGAGCCGAAAGTGCCGTTCAAGTCAGAGACACCGCGGCGCCACGCCCCGTATCTCAGGCTGGTCAAATCCGACGACTAAGCCGGTTCTATCCGAATACCTTTGATCAAGGCATCCGTCCGCACAGAATGTGCGGGCGGTTTTTTGGTTTGAGCACAGGAAATCCCGCCCGGGGCACCGGGCGGGCTCTGTCACGTGACCCTCAGCCTGCGGCCTGGTTGCGATGCGCGTCGCGTCGATTGGAAAGCTCATCCGCCACCAGGAACGCAAGTTCCAATGACTGGCTGGCATTCAAGCGCGGGTCGCAGGCGGTATGATAGCGATCTGACAGGTCTTCGTCGCTGACGGCGCGGACACCTCCGGTGCACTCGGTCACGTCTTGCCCGGTCATCTCGAAATGCACGCCCCCCGGCACAGTGCCTTCGGCGGCGTGCACGGCAAAGAACTCGCGCACTTCGCGCAGCACCGCATCAAACGGCCGCGTCTTGTACCCGCTCGACGATTTGATCGTGTTGCCGTGCATCGCATCGCACACCCAGGTCACATTGGCGCCTTCTTCGCGTACAGTTTTGATCAGCCGCGGCAGATGCTCTCCCACGGAGCCCGCACCGAAACGCGCGATCAGGGTCAGGCGCCCTTCCTCGTTCTCCGGGTTCAGCTTGGCCATCAGCAGCTTCAGATCGTCCGACGTCATGGACGGCCCGGCCTTCAGGCCAATGGGGTTCTGAACGCCGCGCGCAAACTCAACATGGGCGCCATCAGGTTGCCGCGTGCGGTCGCCGATCCAGATCATGTGGCCTGAGCCGGCCAGCCATTTGCCGGTGGTGCTGTCCACGCGGGTCAGGGCCTCTTCATACTCCAACAGGAGCGACTCGTGGCTGGTGTAGAATTCGACCGACTTCAGCGTATGCGCGGTGTCGCCGTTCACTCCTGCCGCGGTCATGAAGTCCAGCGTGTCGGAGATGCGGTTGGCAATCTCGCGATAGCGCTCCACCTTCTCGCTCTCCGTAAAGCCCAGCGTCCAGGCGTGCACCTGGTGCACGTCGGCATACCCCCCGGTTGAAAAGGCGCGGATGAGGTTCAGCGTGGCTGCCGCCTGGGTGTAGGCGCGCAGCATCTTCTCCGGGTCGGGTATACGGGCCTTGGCCGTGAACTCGAGCTCGTTGATGATGTCACCGCGGTAGCTGGGCAGCTCCACCCCATCCACGGTCTCGGTTGGCGCCGAGCGCGGTTTGGCGAATTGCCCGGCCATGCGGCCCACCTTGATCACCGGCACCTTGGCGCCGTGGGTCAGCACGATGGCCATTTGCAGCATCACCTTAAAGGTGTCGCGGATCGCGTCTGAGCTGAACTGATCAAAGCTCTCGGCGCAGTCGCCGCCCTGCAGCAGGAAGGCCTCACCCCGGCCTGCTGCGGCGAGGTGCTTTTTCAACCGGCGCGCTTCACCGGCAAACACGAGAAGCGGAAACCGTGCGAGTTGGGCTTCCACTGCTTCCAAAGCGGCCTGATCCGGATAGTCCGGCATCTGGATCCGCGGTTTGGCGCGCCAGCTCGATTTGGTCCATTCACTCATCGTTTCAACTCCGGGTTGGGCTCGCATCCCTGCGAGCGCTCACATCACAGCGCCCTCTATACAAAAGCCTTTCAGCAGTGACCATATCACAAATACGGCCTCTTGACGTGGCGCAGCGCCCATGACCATCTGAGCCGCAGGCAGGAGGCCAACCGGTCCTGCTTCGGGAAGAGAGAAGACCAAGAGACGGCGATGTCCCAGATGCAACCAGCCACGCGAAATGATCCGCCCGCCGAGAAGCCGCGGCGCTTCGTCTTCGTGTTGCTGGAAGACTTCACCCTGCTCTGTTTCGCGGCGGCTGTGGAAAGCCTGCGCATCGCCAATCGGATGGCCGGGAAGCCGCTTTACGAATGGCGGATCGTCGGCGAAGGCGGCGACATCGTCCACGCCTCTGCCGGAAGCGGCTTCAAGCTTGATGGGGATCTAGAAGAGTTGGGGCGCGACGACACGGTCATGGTGTGCGGCGGCATCGACGTGCAGGCGGCGACCACCAAACGCGTTCTGGGTTGGCTGCGCCGCGAAGCGCGCAAAGGCGTCCTGGTGGGCGGGCTCTGCACCGCAGCCCATACATTGGCCAAAGCCGGGTTGCTGGACGGCAAACGCGCCACCATTCACTGGGAAAACCAGGACAGCTTTTCCGAGGAATTCCCGGAGGTGGACCTGACCAAATCTGTCTTCGTGGTGGATGGCAACCGGATCACGACCGCCGGTGGCACCTCCTCCATAGACCTCATGCTGAAGCTCATTGCCGACCATCAGGGCGAGGAACTCGCCAATATGGTGGCCGATCAACTGATCTACGCCTCAATCCGCACAGATCAGGACACGCAGCGCCTGTCGGTGCCCACGCGCATCGGCGTCCGGCACCCCAAGCTCAGCAAGGTCATCCAGATGATGGAGAGCAATATCGAGGAGCCGATCAGCCCGTCGATCCTTGCCAAGGATGTGGGCATGAGCACCCGGCAGCTGGAGCGGCTCTTCCGCCGCTATCTCAACCGCTCGCCCAAGCGCTACTATATGGAGCTTCGGCTGCAGAAGGCGCGCAACCTGCTGATGCAGACCGACATGAGCGTGATCAATGTGGCCCTGGCCTGCGGGTTTGCCTCGCCGTCGCATTTTTCCAAATGCTACCGGTCGCATTACGACACCACACCCTATCGCGAGCGGGGCAGCCATGCGACGCGGCTGTCGATCTGATCAGGCGCCCGTGCGCGTCATCCGGTAGACCACACCATCCCCCACCGAAATGAACAGGATGCTGCCATCGGGCGCCTCGATGATATCGCGCACGCGGCTGGTCTGGTCGGTCTCGATCTGCTCGACCTCGCGGGCGCTGTCGCCTGACACCTCGAGCCGCGCGATATAGTCGAACTTGAGCGATCCCACGAAGATGTCGCCGCGCCAATCCGGGAACATGTCACCCTGATAGACCAGCAGACCGGAGGGCGCCATTGACGGGTCCCAATAGTGCACCGGCTGCTCCATGCCCTCTTTGGAGGTGCCCTCACCGATCTTCAGCCCCGAATAGTGCCGCCCATATGAGATCACCGGCCAGCCGAAGTTGGCCCCTTTCTGCACACGATTGAGCTCGTCGCCACCGCGCGCGCCATGCTCGGACGTCCAGAGCTGGCCCGAGGCGTCGAGCCCCGCGCCCTGCTGGTTGCGATGCCCGAAGGACCAGATCTCAGGTTGAATGCCCTGCTGCCCCACAAAGGGGTTGTCGCCCGGCACCGACCCGTCGCGGTTGACCCGCACGACTGTGCCGTTGTGATTGCTGCGGTCCTGCGCCGACGGCCGATCTCCCCGGTCGCCAATGGTCAGGAACAATGTGCCGTCAGGCGCCTCCACCACGCGGCTGCCAAAGTGACGCCCGCCGGAGCTGCCCGGGGCGGACTCGAAGATGACGCGCAGGTCCTCCAGCTGCGATCCATCATCGGAAAGCCGCGCCACCGCCAGCGCTGTACCGGCCCCGCCTGCCTGCCGTTTGGAGTAGGTGAGAAAGATCTCCCGGGTGGCCGCGAAGTCCTGTGCCAGCGTCACATCCAGCAGCCCCCCCTGCCCGCGTGCATGTACCTCCGGAACCCCGTCAACCGCGGTTGATGCACCGTCCTTCACGTGCAGCAAGGCGCCGCCCCGCTCGGTGATCAGCATCCCGCCCGCTGGCAGCGCCGCCACCGCCCAGGGGGTATCGAGCCCCTGCACCACCGGGGTGATCGACACCTCCGTCTGACCCGCTGCCTGGAGCGGGACAAGAGCGCTCAGACAAGCGGCGAGAACATAGGAAGAGGCGGTGCGAAAATGGATCATGAGCCAGTCCTTTCAGGCAAAACCGATGCCTCTTCTAGCTAGGGTCGCAACGGGCCATCTCAAGTCCCCTGAACGGGACGTGAGCCTGTGGAAAAGCGCTTTTCTTTTGAGCAGACCGGGCATAACCTGTCGCCCGAACATGACGTTCCAATATGGGAGAAACCAATGAAAAAGATGCTTCTGGCCTCAACGGCCGCGGCACTTGTGGCGACCTCGGCCTTTGCCGATGGTCATGCAAAGGAAGTCAAGCTGGGCGTTCTGATCGGCTTCACCGGCCCTATTGAATCGCTGGCAGGCCCAATGGCCTCCGGTGCCGAACTGGCCATGAAAGAAGCCACTGACGGCGGCAAGCTGCTGGATGGCGCCACGGTCACGCCAATGCGCGCCGACACCGGCTGCATCGACAATGGCCTGTCCACATCCAACGGCGAACGTCTGATTGCGGACGGTGTGCATGGCATCATCGGCGGTGACTGCTCCGGTGTGACTGGCGCGATCCTGCAAAACGTGGCGATCCCGAACGGGATGGTGATGATTTCGCCCTCCGCCACCTCGCCGGGTCTGTCGACCGTCGAAGACAATGATCTGTTCTTCCGCACGGCGCCTTCGGATGCGCGCGAAGGTGAGGTGATGGCGGAAGTGTTGCAGGACCGCGGCGTGACCTCCATCGCACTGACCTACACCAACAATGACTATGGCAAGGGTCTGGCCGACGCAATTGAGAGCAATTTCAAGAAGATCGGCGGCGAAGTGACCATTGTCGCGGCGCATGAGGACGGCAAGGCCGACTACTCTGCCGAAATGGGCGCGCTGGCCTCGGCCGGTGGCGATATTCTCGTCGTGGCAGGCTATCTGGACCAGGGCGGTCTGGGCATCATCAATGCAGCGCTTGACTCAGGCGCTTTTGATACCTTCGGCCTGCCCGGCGGCATGATCGGTGACAGCCTGCCTGCGAATGTGGGCCCGGCGCTTGACGGCTCTTACGGTCAGATCGCGGGTTCGGGCGGCGAAGGCATTGAAAAGCTGACGGAAATGGCCGGCGACGCATTTGATGCAACCTCGCCCTACACGCCGGAAAGCTATGACGCAGCGGCGCTCTTCATGTTGGCCATGCAAGCGGCCGGCAGCACCGACCCGGCAGACTACGGACCGAAGATCCTCGAGGTGGCCAACGCGCCTGGTGAGAAGATCTATCCCGGTGAGCTCGGCAAGGCCTTCGACATCCTGCGGGACGGCGGCGACATCGACTATGTGGGCGCGTCGGCCGTTGAGCTGATCGGCCCCGGCGAGTCCGCGGGCACCTATCGCCTGATCGAAGTGAAAGACGGCGAGAACGCGACCATCGGGTTCAAGTAAGCCGCCGCGGAAGGACTTGAGCAGCCCGGAGCTTTGTGCTCTGGGCTGGTCCAATGATAAGACACGCGCAAGCAGCGCGGATGGGGATGTCTGAATGATCGTCGTGGACGACCTTCACAAGCATTTCGGCGGTTTTCATGCCGTCGATGGCGCCAGCCTGGAAATTGAAAAGGGCATGATCACCGGGTTGATCGGCCCAAACGGCGCCGGAAAAACCACACTTTTCAATGTGATCGCGGGCGTTCTTGAACCAACATCAGGCCGGGTGACGATGGACGGCGAGGATATTACCGGCCTGCCGCCGCATACGCTCTTTCACAAGGGACTGCTGCGCACCTTTCAGATCGCGCATGAGTTTTCGTCGATGAGCTGCCGCGAGAACCTGATGATGGTGCCGGGGTATCAGTCGGGCGAGACGTTGTGGAACACCTGGTTTGGGCGCAGGCGGATTGCGAATGAGGAGCGCGCGCTCAAGGCCAAGGCCGATGAGGTGCTGGAGTTCCTGACCATTGAGCACCTGGCCGAGCAAAAGGCGGGGCAAATTTCGGGCGGGCAGAAGAAGCTTCTGGAGCTTGGCCGCACCATGATGGTGGACGCGAAGATCGTGTTTTTGGATGAGGTGGGCGCGGGGGTGAACCGCACGCTGTTGAACACGATTGGCGACGCGATCATCCGGCTGAACCAGGACCGTGGCTATACCTTTGTGGTGATCGAGCACGATATGGATTTCATCGGGCGGCTCTGTGATCCGGTGATCTGCATGGCTGAGGGCAAGGTGCTGGCCGAAGGAACTTTGGACGAGATCAAGGCGAATGAACAGGTGATCGAGGCCTATTTGGGCACCGGGCTCAAGAACAAGGACAAGGTGGGCGCATGAGTGTCGGTGAGGCATCTATATCGCGTCGGTATGACGTCGGTATCACGTCGGTGTTTAATGCATGCATTGATCCCTTCTGTGTGGTTCAGCCGGAGCATTTGGCGACCGATGGCTTTGGTGGCACGCCATGCGCCATGAGTATTTTTGGAAGAATGAAGCCATGAGTTCCGATCCCTATTCCGACCGGGGCAACAAGGATCTGTCGCTGGGCAATCCGCAGGGTATGGGCACGGCGACGCCGGTGACATCTGGCGGGCGCGCGTCCTCTGCGCCGGGCGGGCCGTTTCTGATCGGGGATAAGATGACCGGCGGCTATGGCGCGGGGCCCGACATTCTGCATGACTGTACCATTGCGGTGGACCGGGGCGAGATCGCGGTGATCGTCGGGCCCAATGGGGCGGGTAAGTCGACTGGCATGAAGGCCGTGTTTGGCATGCTGAACCTTCGGGGCGGGCATGTGCGGCTCGATGGGGAGGAGATCACCGCGCTGTCACCGCAGGACCGGGTCGCCAAGGGCATGGGGTTCGTGCCGCAGACCTCGAACATCTTCACCTCCATGACCGTGGAGGAGAATCTGGAGATGGGGGCCTTCATTCGCACCGACGACATCCGCCCGACGATGGAGCAGATTTACGATCTGTTCCCCATTCTGCGCGAGAAGCGGCGGCAGTCTGCGGGGGAGCTCTCGGGCGGGCAGCGCCAGCAGGTGGCCGTGGGGCGCGCGCTGATGACACAGCCCAAGGTGCTGATGCTGGATGAGCCGACGGCGGGAGTGTCACCGATTGTGATGGATGAGCTGTTCGACCGGATCATCGAGGTGGCGCGCACCGGCATTCCGATCCTGATGGTGGAGCAGAACGCGCGGCAGGCGCTGGAGATCGCCGACAAGGGCTATGTGCTGGTGCAGGGGCGGAATGCGTATTCGGGGACGGGCAAGGAGTTGCTGGCCGATCCCGAAGTGCGCAAGTCGTTTTTGGGAGGTTGAGCATGAACGTTCGGTTAACCTTGATGGCGGCGCTCCCCCTCTTTTTTCTTGGCAGTGCGACCTTCGCAACAACTCTCTCAAACGAACCAATGCAAGAGGCCGAAGCCGTCATCTGTGAAAAGCTTCAGACCTGCTCGCGCTTGGGTGCGTGCTACGAGGCTGAAGGTCAATTGCTGCTGGTTTCAACCGAGGCACCAGACGGCGTTGTTGCCGAAGACGGGGTCGTTATTTGGGCAAGCAGTTCGGAAGCGCCACACAGGCTTGAACGTATTGACGTGTCAAAGGATGGCAGCGCTTTCGATGCCGACGGTTGGGGGCTCGCAAATTACTTTTTCCGTGTGCCGGAGGAGATGAAGGATCGCCCGGGGATGGAATGGCTCATCCGCATCCTTGTTCCAGACGATATCGACGTTGGGTTTAACGAAGGGCGCGTCACCGCTCGGATTTATGAAACGCTCTCGTCAGAACACGAATATACCTACCAGACCTTGTCTTGTAGTCATTGGGGGGCGAACTAGTGGACTTCCTCAACGCCTTCATTGCCCTCTCGAACTTCGTGATCATCCCGGCTGTGGCCTATGGCTCGCAGCTGGCGCTGGGGGCGTTGGGGGTCACGCTGATTTACGGCATTCTGCGGTTCTCGAACTTTGCCCATGGGGACACGATGGCCTTTGGGGCGATGGTGACCGTGCTCGTGACCTGGCTCTTTCAGGCGCAGGGGGTGAGCATTGCGCCCTTGCCCACGGCGCTGCTCGCCCTGCCGTTCGGGATATTGGGGTGTATGGCGCTGGTGCTGTTGACCGACCGTGCCGTCTATCGGTTTTACCGCGCGCAGAAGGCAAAGCCGGTGATCTTTGTGATCGTGAGCCTTGGGGTGACATTCATCCTCAACGGGATTGTGCGCTTCATCATCGGGCCGGATGACCAGCGGTTTCTGGATGGGGAACGGTTCATCGTGTCGGCGCGGACCTTCCGGGAGATGACGGGGCTGCGAGAGGGGCTGGCGTTCAAGACCACGCAGGGCATCACCATTGTCACCGCGGTTGTGGTCGTGATCCTGCTCTTCTGGTTCCTCAACCGCACGCGCACGGGCAAGTCGATGCGCGCCTATTCGGACAATGAGGATCTGGCGCTCTTGTCCGGGATCAACCCCGAGCGGGTGGTGATGGTGACCTGGCTGATCGTGGCAGCCCTCGCCACCACGGCGGGTGTGCTCTACGGGCTCGACAAGTCGTTCAAGCCCTTCACCTACTTCCAGCTGCTGCTGCCGATCTTTGCGAGCGCCATCGTCGGCGGCTTGGGCAACCCACTGGGGGCGATTGCGGGCGGCTTCGTCATCGCCTTCTCGGAGGTCACGATCACCTATGCCTGGAAGAAGGTGCTGGGCTATGTGCTGCCCGAGAACCTCGCGCCCGACGGGTTGGTGCAGCTTCTGTCGACGGATTACAAATTCGCGGTGAGCTTCCTCATCCTGCTCATTGTCCTGCTCTTCAAGCCGACGGGCCTCTTCAAGGGAAAAGCGGTATGAGCCCGGCTGTGAAGAACACGATGCTCTTTGCGATCGTGGCGCTGCTTATTGCCTATGTGGGCTTTGCGCAGGGCTGGAACACGGCGCTGGTGATCGTGAACATGGGGCTGATTTCGGCGATCATGGCCTTGGGTGTGAACCTGCAGTGGGGCTTTGCGGGGCTTTTCAACGTGGGCATCATGGGGTTTGTCGCCCTTGGCGGGTTGGCCGCGGTGCTGGTGGGCATGCCGGCGACGCCGGGGGCCTTTGAGGCGGGCGGCTGGAATATCCTCAGTGCCTTTGTTTTTGGTGTCGTGGTGATCGCGGCGGTGGTGCTGGTGCGGGGGCGCATGGCGCCGGGGGTGCTGCGCAAGGTTGTCGTGCTGGGCATGCTGGTGGCCGGGTTCTTTATCTATCGCGCGCTGTTTGATCCGGGCGTGGAGGCGGTGGAGGAGATCAACCCTGCGCTGACTGGCTATCTCGGCGGCCTCGGGATCAACCAGGGGCTTTGGGTCGCGCTGGCCTGGCCGGTGGGCGGGCTCTTTGCCGCCGCGGCGGCCTGGGTGATCGGGAAGACGGCGCTGGGGTTGCGGTCGGACTATCTGGCGATTGCGACGCTGGGCATTGCCGAGATCATCATTGCGGTGCTGAAGAACGAGGATTGGCTCGCGCGTGGGGTGAAGAATGTGGTCGGCCTGCCCCGGCCCACGCCCTTCGAGATCGAGTTGCAGAACGATCCCGCCTTTGTGGAGCGTGCAGCGGGGCTGGGATTCACCGCTGTGGAGGCCTCGACGCTTTACGTCAAGCTCGCCTATGCGGGGCTGTTTCTGATTGTGCTGCTGATCCTGCTGTGGATGGCGCAGCGGGCACTCAACAGCCCCTGGGGCCGGATGATGCGCGCCATTCGCGACAATGAGGTGGCGGCGGAGGCCATGGGCAAGGATGTGACCGCGCGGCACTTGCAGATCTTCGTGCTCGGCTCGGCGATTTGTGGTGTGGCTGGGGCGATGATGACGACGCTCGACGGGCAGCTGACGCCGGGGACCTATCAGCCGCTGAGGTTCACGTTCCTTGTGTGGGTCATGGTAATCGTGGGCGGGTCGGGCAACAACTTCGGCGCGGTGCTTGGCGGGTTCCTGATCTGGTTCCTCTGGGTGCAGGTGGAGCCGATGGGGCTGTGGCTGATGGAGCTGATAACGTCGGGCATGGCCGATGGGTCACCGCTGAAGGCGCATTTGATCGAGAGTGCTGCGCATATGCGGCTCTTTACGATGGGGCTGGTGCTGCTGCTGGTGCTTCGGTTCAGCCCGCGGGGGTTGATCCCGGAGCGGTAGTGCGGCTGCCCTGAACAGCTTTGCAGAGCTTTACTACACGTCTACCATGGGGACAGAAGCCACGTTTTGATTCAAAGGAAGTTCCATGAAGTCAGGCGATTGGACATGGCTTGAAGTCACCAAAATTGGTTTAGGAGTGCTGACACCTCTCACGCTTGTTTGCATTTCATTTCTAATAGACAACAGTCTGCGATCTGGCGAAGCTGCTCGCCAGCGAGAAAAAGCAATACTGGAGTTTTCCGAGGACATCTATGCGCGCAGGGTACGCGCTGAGTTACTTGCATCAGGCCTACGCAGGCACGCACAAGACCCATCAGAGCAGTCGATGTCTGAAGTTATTGATCGGAAAACCGCATACGATGCAGCCTACGCTGACTGGAATAGAAGAAATCAATCCAACCTGCTGATAATAAGACGAGTTCTGGCCGCAGAAGTGTACACCAACCTGGAGGCAACAATTGAGTTTTTCCTTGTCGGTCGTGGTTTCGCTCCATTGGATGCCTGTTTAACCAATGCTTACGATGAAGCGATCCGCGGCCGCGACCCCCAAGGTGTGATGGATAACTGCGACGTACGGTCGTTGCTGAGTTATGTCCTGAATTGCGGCTATGCGCTCACTGATGAACTGTACACCGCCTCAGCGCGCGGTTCAGAATTGCGCTCGATATCGGCATTTTTTAGCGGACAGATTTTTGATCACTGCGATTTACCTAGCATTGGTGGCCGTTTCCGCGGTTTCTCCGAGCCCAACTGACATGAAGCTGTCTGAATTTCAGTTCGGTTATATAGAGCCCTAGAAGATCTAACCGGACAAACCTTGAACCGCGTATGTGTCCCGTCACCGCCCCTTGAACAACCCGCCTAGAATACCGCGGACGAGGCGGCGCCCGGTGGTGCCGGAGAGCTCCTTGATGACCGCGCTGGCGACGGCGCCGCCGAGGCTTTTGCTCTGGCGGCGGCTCGCGCGGGAGGTGGAGCGGGAGACGCGGGTGCCGTTGTAGCGGCGGGCGGCGTTGAATTCGCGCTCGAAGGGGGTGGCTTCCTCGGCTTTTTCTTCGGCCTCCGCCGCCTCTGCGGCGGCCTGATCGGCGCGTTGCTTGAGGATTTCGAAGGCGGATTTGCGGTCCACGGGCTCGTCGTATTTCCCGGCCATGTCGGAGGCCACCATGATCTCGGCGCGCTCGGCCTTGGTGATCGGCCCCAGCTGTGAGGACGGCGGGCGGATGAGCGTACGTTCGACCACGCCGGGCACGCCTTTTTTCTGCAACATGGAGGTCACCGCTTCACCCACGCCGACCTCGCGGATGGCCTCTTCGGTCTCAAACGCGGGGTTCTCGCGGTAGGTCTCGGCGGCCAGGCGCAGCTCTTTACGGTCTTTCGCGGTGAAGGCGCGCAGGGCGTGCTGGATGCGGTTGCCGAGCTGGCCGAGGATATCTTCGGGCACATCTGCCGGGTTCTGGGTGATGAAATAGACGCCGACGCCCTTGGAGCGAATGAGCCGCGCGACCTGCTCGACCTTGTCGACAAGCGCCTTGGGGGCGTCGTCGAAGAGCAGGTGTGCTTCGTCGAAAAAGAAGACCAGCTTGGGTTTGTCCGGGTCGCCCACCTCGGGCAGTTCCTCGAAGAGCTCCGAGAGCAGCCAGAGCAGGAAGGTGGCGTAGAGGCCCGGCGCACCCATGAGCTTGTCAGCGGCGAGGATGTTGATCTGGCCCTTGCCGTCTGTCCCTACGCGCATGAGGTCGGAGAGCGCCAGCGCAGGCTCGCCGAAGAGCCCGGCGCCGCCCTGGTTTTCCAGCACCAGCAGGCGGCGCTGAATGGCCCCGATGGAGGCGGAGGAGACATTGCCGTAGCGCAGCGAGAGGTCCTTGGCGTTCTCGCCGATCCAGACCAGCAGCGATTGCAGGTCTTTGAGATCGAGCAGCGGCAGCCCGTCTTCATCCGCCAATCGGAAGGCGATGTTGAGGATGCCCTCCTGCGCCTCGGTGAGCTCCAGCAGGCGGGCAAGCAGCAGCGGGCCCATCTCCGAGACGGTGGTGCGGACCGGGTGACCCTGATCGCCGAAGAGATCCCAGAAGGTGACCGGGAAGGCCTCGTAGATGTAGTCGGCAAAGCCGATGGTTTCAGCGCGTTCGGTGAAGGGGGTGTGCAGCTTGTGGCTCGCGCTGCCCGCCTTGGCGAGGCCCGAGAGATCGCCCTTCACGTCCGACAGAAACACCGGCACGCCCGCCTTTGAGAAACCCTCGGCCAGGATCTGCAAGGTGACGGTCTTGCCGGTGCCGGTGGCGCCCGCGATCAGCCCGTGGCGGTTGGCATATCCCAAGGACAGATGCTGCTGTGTGCCGTAGTCCGGCCCGCCGCCACCGATAAAAATGCCTGATGTCATGTGCCGGCCCCCCTGCCCTTCAAAAAACTCTGTTCTCCAGCATAGGTTTTTAACCTTTGGGGGCCATAGTCAATCTGTCCGGGCTGGTACACATGTCCTTCCCGGCCTGGACATCCTCCCTGTCAGACTGGCCGTGCCGTTTATCGGTACGGCCTTTTTTCCCGACACACGGATTATTTATGTAAGCGGTCTCATTTTATGTGAGTTTCCGGTTGACGGCACCCATGCCGTTGCGTAGCCTCCCTCGCAATAAGTCGGCCAGTCCGACGGGGAGAAAACAATTTGGGAAGGGATGCTTTTTGCATCCCTTTTCTTATGGCCGGATCCCGCGAAAAAGTGACCTGCCGGGCTGCGATTTCCAGCGCATGGGACTGACAGCGGCAGACCCGCATGGTACACCGCAGAAAATCACTGAGAACGGAGCACTCATGCCCAAGCTGATGTCACTTACTTCCGCTGGCCTGCCTCTGGCCTTCGCAGCCTCGCTGGCGTTTGCGCAGACGGAGACCACCGAAGAGACCCCTGCCGAGGCGCCAACGGACGCGCCCGCCGCGGAGCAGGCCAACCCGAGCCTCGCGGATGAGTTGAGCCTCGGCGAAGAGGCCTCGGACGCGCCGCAGGTCGGCCAGACTTACATCACCGAGACCTTCGGAGACTGGAGCCTGCGCTGCATCAAGACCGAGGGGGACGAGGACCCCTGCCAGATGTACCAGTTGCTGGAAGACGGCGAAGGGGCTCCGATTTCGGAGTTCACGCTGTTCCGTCTGCCCGGTGAGGGACAGGCCAAGGCCGGGGCCACGATCGTGGTGCCGCTGGAGACCTCGTTGCAGGCGCAGCTGACCATGCAGATCGACAGCCAACCCGCGCGGCGCTATCCCTTCGCCTTCTGCAACACCATCGGATGCTATGCGCGCATCGGTCTGACCGAAGAGGACGTGAACGCCTTCAAACGCGGCAATGAGGCGATGCTGACGATCGTGCCGGTTCTGGCGCCGGACCAGAAGGTGGATATCGTGCTCTCGCTTTCAGGCTTCACCGCCGGGTATGAGAAAGTCTCGGTGATCGAGCAGTAAGCGTCGGGCCGCAGGATCAGGGCCGCGCTCCCTTGCCGGGAGGGCGGCTTTTTTGTGCGGCGGGGGGTGCTTGGGTTGGCGCATGGGGGGGTTGGACGATGCGGAGCGCGGCTGCGGCTCCGGATCAACCGCGGGTCATGCGGCGCGCAGGGCCAGCACGGCGTTCATGCCGCCGAAGGCGAAGGCGTTGGAGATCGCTACCTTGACCTTGGCCTCACGCGCCTCGTTCGGCACCACGTCGAGGGCGCATTCGGGGTCGGGCTCTTCATAGCCGATCGTCGGCGCGATGACACCGTCCCTCAGAGCCATGATGCAGGCCAGCAGTTCCACCGCGCCGGTGCCGCCGATGAGATGGCCGTGCATGGATTTCGTCGAGGAGATCATCAGCTTATCGGCGTGGGGGCCGAAGACATCCGCGACGGCGGCGCATTCGGTCTTGTCGTTGGCCGCCGTGCCGGTGCCGTGGGCGTTGATATAGCCCACTTCATCACGGTTGATGCCCGCATCGGCCAGGGCGCCGGCCATGGCCCGCGAGGCGCCGTTCTTGGAGGGCATCACGATGTCGCTGGCATCGGACGACATCGCAAATCCTGCGACTTCGCAGAGGATCTGGGCGCCACGGGCGCGGGCGTGGTCGTATTCCTCGAAGACGAACACGCCCGCGCCCTCCCCCTGGACCATACCGTTGCGATTGGCCGAGAACGGGCGACAGGCGTCGCGGCTCATCACCCGCAGGCCTTCCCAGGCCTTCACGCCGCCGAAGCAGAGCATCGATTCCGACCCACCGGTGATCATGGCCGGGGCCAGCCCGGAGCGCACCATGGTGAAGGCCTGCGCCATCGCGTGGTTCGACGACGCGCAAGCGGTTGATACGGTGAAGGACGGGCCCTTGAGGTTGTGCTCCATGCTCACGTGGCTGGCGGCGGCGTTGTTCATCAGTTTCGGGACCACGAAGGGATGTACGCGGTTCTTGCCGTCCTCGTAGACCGAACGGTAGTTGTCGTCCCAGGTGCTGACCCCACCGCCTGCGGTGCCAAGCACCACGCCGGATTTCGCCGCGAGCTCGCCGCTGAAGCTGAGGCCCGACTGGTCGATGGCCTCCTTGGCGGCGGCCAGGGTGAACTGTGTGAAGCGATCATAGAGCGACATCTGCTGGCGGTTGTAGCGCCCTTCGGCCTCGAACCCGCGCACCTGACCGCCGATCTGGATCGAGAGCCTGTCCACATCGCGCAGCTCCAGCGGGCCGATGCCGCAGGTGCCGTCCCGCATCGCGGCGAGGGTCGAGGGCACGTCGTGCCCGAGCGCGTTGATGGTCCCTGCCCCGGTGATGACGACGCGTTTCATCGCCCGTCAGCTCTGCTCCGCCTGCAGCCGCTCGATGCCAGCGACAATCGACGCGACGGTAGAGATGTCGAAGTCCGAGGCCTGCGGGTCATTGGCGTTGAAGGGCACCGAGATGTCGAACTCCTCCTCGATGGAGAAGATGCTTTCCACGAGGCCGAGGCTGTCGATGCCGAGGTCGTCCAGCGTGCTCTCCATGCGCACATCTGAGGGCTCGAGCACAGCCTGTTCCGCGATGATGGCGATGACTTTGTCCTTGATGCTCATGCGCGCCGGTCCCTTTAGGTCCTTCGCCTTGGGATTTAGTCACTCTTGTCCGATTTGAAAACTGCTTTCTGCAGGGCCGCGACGTCACGCATCAGCCGCGGCAGGCGGCGCGTGGCCTTGTAGGTGTCCACGTGGGTTTCCATTTTCACCGCCGGGTAGCCGAGGATGGAGCGGCCCGCAGGCACGTTGGAGAGGATCTTGCTGCCGCCGCCCGCGATCACCCCGTCGCCGATGAAGATGTTGTCGCTGACGCCGACCTGACCGCCGAGGATCACGAAGTTGCCGATATCCACGGATCCCGCGACGCCGACGCAGCCGCAGAGCAGGCAATCGGTGCCGACCACACAGTTGTGGCCGATGTGCACGAGGTTGTCGATCTTGGTGCGGTCGCCCACCACGGTGTCGCGGATGGTGCCGCAGTCGATCACCGAGTTCATGCCGATCTCGACGTCATCGCCCAGCGTGACTGCCCCCAGCGAGTGGATGCGCGTCCAGGATTGGGCCTGGGTGTCTTCCTGGCTGCCCAGCGTGCTGCGCGTGGCTTCGACCGCCGAGCGGTCAGGCGTCACGTAGGAAAAGCCGTCCCCGCCGACGCGTGCACCGGGTTGTGCGATGAAGCGCGCGCCGATGCGGACGCGGGCGCCAATGCCCACACCTTCGCGCAGGAAGGCGCCCTCGCCCAGCTGAGCGTTCCAGCCGATGAAGCATTGCGGGCCAATGACGGAGCCCGCGCCGATCTTGGCGCCCGGCCCGATCACCGTGAGGGGCCCGACGCTGACGCCCTCCCCGAGCTCTGCGGTGGGATCGATGACCGCCGACGGGTGAATGCCCGCGCCGAAGCCCTGCCCGGGGTCCATCAGCTTGGTGATGCCCGACATCGCATAGCGGGGACGTGTCGGGATGATCGCGGCCTTGAGCCCGAGCCCCTCCCAATCGGCGCCCTCCCAGAGCAGGCCGACCTGGGCCTGGCCCGCGCTCAGCGCGTCGGCGTAGGTCTGGTTGGTCGCAATGGCGAGATCATCCGCCGTCGCGGTTTGCGGCTCGGCGGCGCGGGTCACCCGCAGAGAGGTGTCGCCGTGGGCCTCCGCCCCCAGCGCCGCCGCAATTTCCATGACGCTGTGGCCTGTGTCCGTCATCGCTCTGCCCCCGGAATATCCGGGCGCAGATTTACCCCTGAACCGCGCGCAACGCCACCCCTGCTTTGGAGAGCGCGTCCCAGATGCGCCCGTCCCGGCCGTAGATGTCACGGCGGAACTGGGTGCGGCCTTTGCTGTCGGTAAAGGCGGTGCGGTAGATGATGTGCACGGGCACGGGGTCTTTCAGATCGACCTGCGTTTCCTTGCCCGTGGCCAGCGTGCGCTGAAACAGCCCCTGCGGATCGTTTGTCTGCTTGGCAAGCAGCGCGTAGGCAAAGTCGAACGGATCCGCGAGGCGGATGCAGCCGTGGCTGTAGGCGCGCACTTCCCGGCCAAAGAGGTTTTTGGCGGGCGTGTCGTGCAGATAGATGTTGTGCTTGTTCGGGAACATGAACTTCACCAGCCCCAGCGCATTGCCCCGGCTGGGTGGCTGGCGCATGGCAAAGGGGAAGTTGGCGGGCGTGAACTGGGTGAAATCAACGGCGGAGCGGTCAATTCGGCGGCCGCTGCGGTCGGTGATCTCGATGTGGTTGACCGCGTTGGGGTTGGCCTGCAGCTCCGGCAGGTATTCCTTGGTCACGATCGAGCGCGGCACGTACCAGCTGGGGTTGATGACCATGAACTCCATCACGTCGGAAAATTCGGGCGACTGGCGATCGCGCGCGCGATGCCCGATGACCGAGCGGGTCTGAAAGGTGATCTTGCCGTTGTCGATGATCTTGGCGGAGAAATCGGTGAGGTTGACCTCGATGTGGCGCTTGCCGCGCTCCTGGTTCATCCAGCGCTCGCGCTCCATCGCCACGATCACCGATTGCAGACGCTCCTGAACCGAGACGTTGATCTCGGTCATGGTGCCGGGGCCGGCCACGCCGTCTTCGGCCAGACCATGGGCCCGCTGGAAGCTCTGGACCGCCGCCGTCATAGTGGCGTCATAGGACTGCCCCGCGGTGCGCTTCATATACCCCATGCGCACAAGACGGTCGCGCAGCGCCACGACCGAGGCCCCCGAGGCCCCTGGCTTGAGGGTGTTGGCGGGCACCGTCTGGCCCCAGCCGCCCTGCGCCAGCAGACGCTCCAGCCGGAGCTTCTCCTTCATCAGCGCGGTGTATTCATGGGTCCGGGGCGCCAGCGCCCGGAAGAAGCCCTTGGGCGAGGATTTGGCGAAGTTCACCAGATAGGACGTGCGGTCCCGGTACGGCACCTTGCGCACGATGGCCTTGTCGATGCGGCCGGGGATCAGCACGCCGGTCTGCAGATCCCGGGCGTATTGCAGGAAGACCCGGCTCATCTCGACCTCGAGCAGGCCGAGGTCGCGCGGGCTGCGGGCGGCTTTCATCTTCGCCTGCAGGCCCGCCACATCATAGCGCTCAGCGGGCAGGCCGTGGTTGGCGGCGTTGCTGAGCGCCTGGATCAGGGCCGCACGGCGGTTCCGATCCCGTCCCTTGCCGGTCCAGATCGCCTCGAACTTGTTGGCCTGGTAAAAGGCGGCGATGTCCTCGTCGCGGGCAGAGGCCTCGGCCACCGCCTGTTTGAAGGCGGTCACCTGTGCCACAGCGGGTGTCGGCGCGACAAAAGCGAGCAGCGCCAGAACTAGACCCGCCATCGTGAAAACCAGCGGTCGTGTGATCAAACCAAAAGTAGCCATTCTGAACCCTCGCAAAAAATACCTCTCCGTTTTGGCGGGCTGGTTTCATCCTGTCCAATAACAAATTCCGGGCTCGCCGAGGAAAGGCACACCTGATGCAGGTCTGCATCGCCCCAAGCAAAATCCGTGATCGCGGCCTCAAATTGGCGAGATTTTGCCTAAAATTGTTCGAAAAACACCGCCCGCCCGTTCAGCACTTGGTTAACAAACGCCGCTATGACATACCCATGTTGCATCTGGGGAAGAGATGACACCCTCGTGTAACATCACGGGCAAAGGCAGAATACGGGGCGAAGACCACATGACGACAGACATTGCATCGGGCATGTCTCGCCGCGCTCTTTTGGGCGCATTCGCGGCGACGGCCATCACGGCAGCACCAACATTCGCGAACGCGGCAGGGTTCCTGCGCGGGGGTGGCGACATCCGGCGGATCAAGATGTACTCCGGCCGGACCGGCGAACGCATCGACATGATCTATTGGATCGAAGGTGAATATGTGCGGGATGCGGTCAAGGAAATCAATCACTTCATGCGGGACTGGCGCACCGATGGTGTGACATCCATGGACCTGCGCACCATCGACATCATGTCGGCGGCGCACAACCTTCTGGACGCGTCGGAGCCCTATATGCTGCTTTCGGGCTATCGCAGTCCGCAGACCAACGCGATGTTGCGCTCGCGCAGCCGCGGGGTGGCCAAGAACTCGCTGCACATGAAGGGCCAGGCTGCGGATCTGCGGCTGTCGAGCCGGACGGTGTCTCAGGTCGCGCGGGCGGCGGCGGCTTGCCGCGGGGGTGGTGTTGGTAAATACACGCGGTCCAATTTCGTGCATATGGACTGCGGCGTGGTGCGCACCTGGGGGCGCTGACCCCTCTTTTCGCTTCATAGCCCGGTAGGAAAGCGGTCGTTTGGCCGCTTTTTTGTTTCATTCTGACATATTCCGCAAGCGCTCCTGAGCGCAGGCTGGCAGGCAGAGGGCCAGTTGCGCTCAGGGCTCAAGAGAATCGTCGGGGTGGAGCCAGAATTCGGGGAGATGTGCGTCCGTTTGCGGCAGGTCCGGTCTCGGGGAGGAGACGCTTGGAGCGTTGCAACCCGCCCGTGTGCAGTGGGTTGCAACGTCCTTCCGGTTTGCCCAAGCGTTACGCACTTGAATTCTGATTCCGGATGCGAAAATGGAACTTCAAATGAGCAGCTAGTGAAAAGCAAATCTGGTACTCGTTACTCGATTGCACTTAACGGTGCGCACGATATCCAACACCCACACTGTGCCACTTTATTGCCTTAATTGGCCGCGTGGGTAAATTCGTGTGATTACGTAGGTAGATTTGCCTATGCCGCCCCGACCGGTTCAGGTGCGCTCGAAAAGCTTGGTGGTGATTGACAGATCGACCAGTTCGGCGACCGAATTCACCCGCATCTTCTCGAGTATCCGGGCGCGGTGATGGTCGACCGTGCGCGGGCTGATGTCGAGCTGCCGGGCCACATCCTTGCTGGACGCGCTGGACGGATTGGACACGAAGAGCCCGGCGATCTCGCGCTCGCGGTCGGTCAGCTTCTCGAACCGGGCCCGGGCATTGCGCGCCTTGTCCTGGCCGCGCCGTCGCTGGGCGTCAATCTTGAGTGCGGCATCGACCTGCTTGACCAAGGCCTCCTGCCGGAAGGGCTTTTCCAGAAAATCGATGGCACCAAGCTTCATCGCCTGCACCGATTCCGGCACACCGCCATGGCCGGTGACGAAGATGACGGGCAGCCCGTAGCCACGCGTGACCAGCAGCTTCTGCAGCTCCAGCCCCGACATCTGGGGCATGCCGTAATCGAGGATGAGACAGCCCGACTGGTCAGGGGCGTAGCCGTCGAGAAACTCCTGCGCCGAGGCGAAGACCTGGGTGGTGTAGCCGCGCGTCCGCAGCGCCCGGGACAGCGATGTCCGGATGTCCTCGTCATCATCGACGATGAAGATGCACGGATCAGACGCTGAATTCATCGCGCTTCTCTTCCACGGTCTTGGGCACCAATGCGGGCACGGTAAAGCAGAATTGCGACCGGCCCTGCCCGTCCTTCTGATACCACAGTTTGCCGCCGTGGGAGTCGATGATCGACCGGCAGATCGAGAGGCCCAGCCCCATGCCGTCCTCTTTCGTGCTCTCGAATTGCTCGAAGAGCTTGATCGCGGGGTCGAAGCCCGGCCCGGTATCGGTGATCCGCGCGGACAACCCGCCATCGACGGTGTCCGCCTCGATCCAGATCACGCGCTCGGCCACATCGCTGTCGCTGATCGCCTCGATGGCGTTGCGCAGCAGGTTGAGCAGCACCTGGGCAATCTGCACCCGCGAGCCATAGACCGGCTCCAGCCCGTGCGCTGCGGTGCGGATCGCGATGCCGTTGTCCTTGGCCTCGGAGCGCACCAGGTGCAGCGTCTGCTCCATCAACTCCTCGAAATCGAAGGGGGCCTTCTCGACACCGTCTTTTTTAACGAAGCCGCGCAGCGCCTTGATGATGTCGCCGGCGCGATGCGCGTGGCGGTCGGTCTCTTCGACGATGGTTTTCAGCTCTTCGACGTCGCAGGCGTTCTGCTTCAGCTGGAAGAGGACGCTGTCCATGTTCTGGGTGATCGCGAGCAGCGGCTGGTTGAGCTCATGCGCGAGGCTGGTGGCCATCTGCCCCATCACGTTGACCCGGCTGGAATGGGACAGATCGCGGTTCAGGCGCCGGATCTTGCTCTCCGCCGCCTTGCGTTCGCTGATGTCGTCCACTGTCATCACCGCGTGGCGCGCATTGCCGGTCTCGTCACGGATGACGATGACGTTCTCGCTGACCCAGATCACGCTGCCGTCTTTGCGCAGCAGGCGCTTGTCGTGCAGGTATTCGGAGCGGGTCTGCCCGCCATCGGAAAAGAAGAACGCTGCGACGTCGTCATCCGGGTGCGAGATGTCATGCACCGTCAGCTCCAGCACCTCCGCCGCGTCGTAGCCCAGCATCTCGGCAAACTTGCTGTTCACGCGCATCAGCCGCCCGGTGCCCTTCTCGACCTGCGCCATCCCCCGCGAGGCGAGATCGAAGGTGCGCCCGAACTCGGTTTCGGACTGCTTGCGCTCGGCAATGGCCTGCACCAGCGTTTCATTGGCGCGCTCGAGCTCGCGGTAGGTCTTGGGCATGGGCTCGGCGGCGGAAATCTCGCCTTGCGAGACCAGTGACGAGCGCACGGCGAAGGCGCGCACCGGCTTGTGGATGACATGCGCCAGCGCCAGCCCGAAGGCCGCCGTCAGCAGCGCGATGGAGGCGGCGATCCAGACGTTCTGGGTGCGGTTGGCCTTGATTTCGCCGGTGAAATCCACCTCGGGCGCGTAAACGGCGATGGTCCAGGGCAAGGCTTCGCTGATCACCGGCATCACGGTGGAGACATAGGTGGAGCCGCCATGGTTGAACCGCGTGGAGATTTCGCGCGCGACCGAGATGTCATCGTCGGCGGCGAGGTGGCCGAAGGCGGCGCGCGCCACCGGGTCGCCGATCTCGCCGATATTGACGAAGCGGAAGGTGCCATCGGCCCTGGCGGTGCTGATCAGATCCTGGCTGGGGTGCGCGATCACATCGCCGTTGCGGTTCAGGATCAGCGCCTTGCCGCTGTCACCGATGTTGAGACGCGACAGGAACTCGGAGATCGACTCGATCCCGATATCGACGCCGACGACGCCCTGCAGCGTGCCGCTGCTGTCGAACACCGGTGAGGCCGCGGTGATCCCCGGTGTCTGCGAGGTGAAGAAGATGTAGGGGTCGGTCCAGATGCTGGTGAGTTTCTCGCTTGCCGTCTGATACCAGAGCCGGCCGCGCGGATCGAAGGTATCCTCGGGGTCCGCGCGATATTCTACCGCGCCATAGCTGTCATCGCGCCAGATCAGATCGGTGGTGCGGACGCCCTCGTCGTGCCGGATGATCTTGGTCCGGAAGGGACCCGGCCCGCCGCTGCGCATCACATAGACGAAATTGCCCGCCTCGTCGCCGTAGAAGAGCCCGGCGAACTGCGGCGAGATCTGCAGTTGCTGGAAGAGCAGTTTCTCCAGCTGCTGGAAATTGTCGCTGGCGATGACCTCGTTCTCGGCCAGGCGCGTGGCCAGTTCCGCCGCCCCCTTGGCGGGGGTCAGGAAGCCCTTGGAGTGCTCGATCGTATTGGTGCCGACGTCGCTGAGCAGCTGGCGCGCGTGCTCCAGCAGCACTTTTTCCGAGGTCAGGAAGGAGGAGAAGACCACAATGGTCACGGCCACGAACTGCAGGCCGGCCAGGCAGAGCGCCAGGATCATACCGAGCGAGAGCTTCACAGCGCGGCTCCCCCGGTGTGGTCACGGTCAGGCATCGGGTGGCGGGCCGCGTCCGTCAGGTGCCGACAGGCCCGCTCTTTGCCCCCCAACAAATCGCTTCGTCTCATCTGTCCTTAAAATACGCTGCCATCATCTCCCCTTCGGCCCCCATTGTCGCATAATTTCAGGATTGGGAAAGACGAAGCGCCTCGAATTGAGCAACAATTCGCTGCAAAGCGTCGAGATCCGGGCCGGTCCAGCGGCGGGTGACCATATCCGCAGCACAGATCACGCCCGAAATCTCCCGGGCCGGGCCGCGCAGGGGGGCGGCGAGAAAGGCGCGCATCCGGTGGCCGGAGAGGATGTCGGCCGGGCGGACCAGCGGGTGGGCGTAGATATCGTCGATGGCCAGGCCCGCGTGCAGCGTCGTGGCGTGTGCGGCCAGGCACCGCGCCTGCGCGCGCAGCAAATCGTCATCCCATAGCGGGTGCGGCCTGTCCGCATGGCGTGCAGAGACCACTGACAACTCGTTGATCGTGAACAGAAATGTGCGGGGGACGCCAAAGCGCTGGGTCATGCGGCGCTGGAGGAGGCCCAGCTCCAGCCAGGCGCGCCGGTCGGCGCTCGTGGTCGATCGGCACGGCGTTCCGGGCTGGATCGCATCGCGCAGCCCGTCCTTCGGCAACAGCTCGTCCGGTTTGATGCTGGTGGTCACGTGCATCTCCCAACCGCGGTTTGGGAAAGTCTGCCTGAATTCGCATGGCGCGAGAATGAGCAGAATTGCCTAGGTAAAACTACTGAGCCTGCCCCGGTGGCATGCTGCATTCGGCCTTCAGCAGGTCATGGATGCGGTCGATCACCCGGCGGACGACCGGAACGAAGCGGTCTTCGTGATGGGTCACGAGCCACTGGTCATGCGCCAGCGCCTCGATCTCCGGGCCGACCTGCTGCAGGTGGCTGAGGCGCGCGCCGATGAACATCGGCAGGACCACCCGGGCGGCTCCGGCCTCGGCCAGATCGAGGGCGCTGCGGGCGTTGGTGACCTCGATCCGGGGGGCGGAGCGTGCGGTCTGCTGCACCCATTTGGCCGAGGGCGTGGGGCCGATCACCTGCGCCCAGGGGGTGACGCTGTCGTTGACCGCATAGGCGGCAAAGCGGATCCGCGTGACCCGGCGCCCCGCCAGGGTCGGGCTCTCGGGACGCTGGTTGCGAATGCCGATCACCGCGGCGCGGCGACCGATGTCCACCATCTCATCGGCGGCGATGAAGCGCAGGCGCAGCGCATCCTCTCCGAGCACCCGGTGCACCTTGCGGCACAGAAGATGGGTGGTCCAGAGCCCGGCGGAGACCTTGACCACGGGCAGCGCGTCCTCGGGCCGCCGGGCGATGATCGGGCGCAGCCGGTCTTCCAGCGCGCCGGCCTGGTCCAGCAGCGCCTGCCCCTCCTCGGTCAGCGCATAGCCGCGGGGCAGCCGCTCAAAGAGCTCGCGCCCGAGCTTGCGCTCCAGCGTCAGCATCCGGCGGCCCAGCGTCGGGGCGCTCTTGCCCGTCGCACTGGCCGCGCCCGCCAATCCGCCGGCCCGCGCCACGGCGAGAAAGAGCCGCAGGTCGTCCCAGTCGAAATCCGTTTCACTCATGAAACAAGGATTGCAAAACGTTTCATGGATGTACAGACGGCGGCGTGATCTTCTGGCCTCATCTCATCAAACCGGAGCATGGGCATGCAGATACTGGACATAACGGTGGCGCCGCTGGGCATGGGGTGTTGGCCGATTGGGGGCGAGATGTATGCGGACGGAGCCTCGGTGGGCTACACCGGGGCCGACGACGCAGAGGCTCTGCGGGCCATTCACGCGGCACTGGATCACGGGATCACCCTGTTCGACACCGCGGCGGCCTATGGCACGGGGCATGCGGAACGGCTGCTGGCGCAGGGGCTGAAGGGGCGGCCCGAGGCGGTGGTGGTGACCAAGATCGGCATCGCCATAGACGAGGCCAGCAAACAGCTGAACGGATACGAGACCGACCCCGCCCGCGTCCAGCCTGCCATCGACGGGTGCCTCAGGCGATTGGAGCGCGACTGCATCGACATCGTGCTGCTGCATCAGAACGAAAGCCCGGTGGCCGTGGCCGCGCCGCTCTTCGAGGAGATGGACAAGGCGCGCGCGGCTGGCAAGATCCGCGGGTTTGGCTGGAGCACGGATTTCACCGCGAGCGCCGCTGCGATGGCGCCGCGGGCGGGGTTCGTCGCGGTGCAACACGCCATGAACCTCTTCATCCCCGCCTCGCGCATGCAGGCGCTGATGGCCGAGACCGGGCTGGTGACGCTGTTGCGCTCGCCGCTGGCGATGGGGCTCTTGTCGGGCAAATACGATGCGCAGACGCGGCTGCCGGCGGAGGATGTCCGCACCGCGTCGCTGTCGAGCTGGGCCGCGTATTTCCAGGACGGGCAGCCCAATCCCGCCTTTCTGGAGCAGATGACGGCGGTGCGCGATCTGCTGACCACCGGTGGGCGCAGCCTGGTGCAGGGCGCGCTCGGCTGGCTCTGGGCCAAGCGGGCGGAGAACATCCCGATCCCCGGGGCGCGCACGGCGGCCCAGATCGAGGGGCTGGCGGGCGCGCTCGCCTTCGGCGCCCTGCCCCCGGCAGTCATGGCGGAGATCGAGACGCTGATCCCGCGCGAGGCGGCGGATGCGCCGGACCGGCAGCGCTGATCCGGTTGCTGCGGGCTCAGATCTCCATCGACATGAAGCTTGCAGCCAACCGGGAGACCAGGCCCGTGTCAGTGCCGCCGATCAGCAGATAATCATACCCCCCGCGCGCCCAGCGGGCGGAGCTGAGACCCTCGCGCTCGGCTATCCGGGGGGCGGCATCATCCTGACGTTCGGTGCGGATGATGCAGAGCGCCAGCGGCTCGCCGGTGCTTTTGGTGAAGGCGAGCTGGACCAGCGCGCGGCCCTCGAAGCTGAGGATCTGCGCGCGCTTGTACTGCGCTTCGGGGAACATCCCCAACGTGTCGACGGAGATGGTTTTGCCGATGGCGGCGGCGACCCGGTCGAGCTCGGCCTGTTGGGCGACGGGGTCCTGATCCACATGCGCCAGCGTGCCGGTGGAATAGAGCGCCTGATAGGCGGCCACATAGTCCACCCAGCCGGGGGCCGCGGGCCGGGCCAGCCAGCTGCCCGCGCCCAGGCCGATGACCAGCGCCAGACTGGCCGCCGCCACGAGGCTGCCGATGCGCTGGCCCGGCGCGGCGGAGGGCAGCGCCGACAGATCCGGCATCACACCGGGTTCGGGTTGCAGGGCGGCGAAGCTGTCGCGCAACGCGGCGCGGTCGATCTGCAGCGCCTCGAGCCGGCGCCGCAGGGCGGCATCCTGCTCCATCGCGCGGGCAATCTCGGCCACCGGGGCGAGATCGTCCTCGCCATCGAGAAAGGCGACCAGCTCTTCGTCCGTGACATATCTATCTTGCATCTGACTTCACCTCCTGATCGCGGAACCGGGCGCCCAGCGTGGCGCGCGCGGTGGCCAGCCGGCTCATCACCGTGCCGAGCGGTATCTCCAGGATCATCGCCGCATCCCGGTAGGAATACCCTTCCACATAGACCAGCATGACGGTCTGCCGCTGGGCTTCGGGCAGGCGCAGCACCTGCTGGCGGATCTCGCGGTTGAGCTGGTCATGCTCGGGGTTCTGGCTGGGGTCGGCGATGTCGGTCTCCTCCACGGCGACCAGCCCGCCGCCGCGCCGCACCGCCTCCTTGCGCATCTCGTTGATCCAGATGGAGTGGGTGATCCGGAAGAGCCAGCGGTCGAGCTGCGTGCCCGGTTCGAACTGCGCGGCCTTCTCCATCGCCCGCAGGCAGGCCGCCTGTGCCAGGTCATCCGCCCGCTCGCGCGCGCCGGTCAGGCTGAGCGCATAGCGCCAGATCCGCGGAAAGACGGCCGGAAGGCCCGCGCGTACCTCTGCCTGCGCATCGGTCCGGCGCCAGAGGCTCATGGGGCGGCCTGCGGGGCCGGGATGTGGCAGGGCATGGCGCCTCTCGTCCAGTTCCATGTGTCACGAACGCTCCGCACGGTGTGCCGCGCGGAGCGCTTACGGATTACCATATCACTTTTCAAAGACCATGCGGATGGCCACGGGCGAGACCCGGGTGATCCCGGGCAGCGACGCCAGCTCCATCAGCGTGTCCACCCCGGTATCGATGCCGAGATCATGGGTCGAGAGTATGATGAAATCCGCCGTGCTCACAAGCACCCGATCCTCTCCGAGCCGCGCAACGAGCATATCGGTCTCCACATCCGTCTCGACCGCGGCAAAGGCGAGCGTGCCTTCGACGCCCATGATCGTCGTCGCCCCCACGGCGAGGTCGGTGACCGCGGCCATGTCGATCTCGCCGGTCAGCACCGCAGAGGCGGTGCCCGCCTGAAAGACATGCTCCATCATGCGGTCGTTGCGGATGTCGATGTAGGTTTCGACCGAGCTGAGGTCGATGCTGACGGTCAGTGCGCCCGCCTCGCTGACAGTGCCCGAGACCCCGTTGAAGTGATGGATTTCGCCCACCGTGTCGAGCTTGATCGAGCCAAAGGCCACGCGCGAGTCCGCGTCGACCGATGTCCAGTTGGCGTGACCGCCGGCGGGGGCCGCGCTGGCGCAGAGCGCCAGGGCCAGGGCCAGGGGTGTGACTGTGTTCATTCCGGTATCCTCCCGATGTGGTCGGGACATCTGCGTCCCTGCTCAGACAACAGGCCAGCGCCGGAAACTATTCGGATTTTTTTCAGCCGCCGCGCAGGCGGTCAGGACCGGTCAGACGCCAAACGCGGGCCTTGCATCGTGTCCGCGTGGTCCTTTTTTGGTGTCGGTCAGCGCGCGGATCCCCGACGTCCCGGCCCTGTCGCCGCCGTGGTTCGTGGCTTTTTCGGCGCTCTTTGCCTGATCTCGGGAACTTTTTCGCCCGCCTGCCGTTATCGGGGATAGGTCCGCGCGCGGCCTGTGGACGCCGGGGCCCGGCACAGCACTCTGGGGAGGATGGCCCTGGACCGGGCGGACTTGGCGCCGCAGGATGGCCCCGCGCCGGGTTATCGGCCGCGGTCGTGGGCACGGCGCTCCCCCGGTCTGCAGGCCGGTGGGTTGCGGCGCAGGAAAGGGATACGCGGACGAAGATGCAGGCCTTGAAACTGACGCAGCACCCGCGCGAGGTGCGCAGAACCGGCGACAATCGCGCCGCATCTTCCCTTTGGGGTTATGTCTGGCGGATGAGCGAGGGGCACCAGGTGGCGCTCTGCCTCATCGCGGTTTTCGTGGCGATGCTGAGCCTCATTCCCATCGAGCTGCAGCGCCGCATCGTCAATGAGATCGTGGCCACGCAGAACGTTCCGCTGCTTTTGCAGTTCGGTGCCATCTATGTCGGGGTGATCCTGCTGCACCAGGCGGTGAAGTACGGGCTCTGGGCCTATCAATCCTGGATCAGCGAAAGCACCTCGCTCTATACGCGGCGCCACCTGCTCGGCCTTGTGCGCCAGCGCGACGGGGAGCCTGAACACGGCAACGGGCGCGTGGTCTCCATCGCGGTCTCCGAAGTCGAAAGCCTCGGCGGTTTTGTCGGGCAGGCGGTCTCGGGCGCCTGCGCCAATGCCGCGATGTTGCTTGGTGTCATCGTCTATATGTTCGTGGTCGAGCCTCTGATCGCGGCCTTCGCGCTGGCCTTCCTGATCCCGCAGATTGCGCTGACACCGGTGATCCAGCGCCGCCTGAACCGGCTGGTGGAGGCGCGCGTGGGCTTTCTGCGCGACCTCGGCGACGACATCTCCGACCGCGCCACCACGGCAGAGCCGCAGTGGCGCACGCTGCTGGACCAGATCTACAGCAACCGGGTGCGGTTTTTCCTCCTGAAATTCCTGATGAAGTCGGCGCTGAATTTGCTCAACGCCTCGGGGCCGATCACCGTCCTGCTGTTGGGCGGCTATCTGGTGATGCAGGGCGAGGCCGAGGTCGGCGTGATTGTCGCCTTCATCTCGGGCTTTGAACGGATCTCCTCGCCGCTGCGGGAGCTGATCGGCTTTTACCGGATTGCGGCGCAGGCCAATGTGCAGCATGACCTGATCGCGGATTGGATCGACACCAGGCTGGATCGCTCCAAGGATTGAAGAAAGGGACATAGGCGTGAGACTTCTGCATGCAGCGCGCAACCGGCCCCCAGCCTGGGCGGCGCTTGTCCTCGGCCTTGGGCTGATGGTGCTGAGTTGGGCCGGCCCGCTCTGGGCCCAGACCGCGGCACCGCCCGTGGACGCCAGCCCCGTCTCCACCGAGCAGACCGTCGACATCGAACCGGTGGCGGCGGATGCGGCCATCGCACGGCGCATCGACCGTATTCTGACGGCGACCGAGTGGTATCAGGACATCGAGGTCGATGTCGATCAGGGCGTCGCCTTTCTCGATGGCGTCGCCGAGACCGATGCACAGCGCCTCTGGGCCCAGGATCTCGCCGCCAAGACCAGCGGCGTGGTGGCCGTCGTCAACCGCATCGAAGTCAGCACTGAGGTCGATTGGTCGTTCGATCCGGCGCTGACGGAGATCAACCGGCTGATGCAGGATGCGCTGGCCGCACTGCCGCTGTTTCTGCTGGCGCTGCTGGTGCTGCCGCTTGCGTGGTATGCGGCGAAGCTGGTGGCGCGTCTGGTCCGATGGCTGCTGGGCGACCGGTTGAAAACGCCCTTTCTGCGCTCCGTGGTGTCGCGCATCGTGGCCTTTCCGGTCTTTCTCATCGGTCTTTACATCGTGCTGCAGGTGGCCGGTCTGACCCAGCTGGCCCTGTCGCTTGTGGGCGGCGCGGGTGTCGTCGGCATCGTGATCGGATTTGCGTTTCGCGACATCGCGGAGAATTTCCTCGCCAGTCTGATCCTGAGCGTGCGGACCCCGTTCCAGCGCGGCGATTTCATCGAGGTTGCCGGGCTCTCGGGAACGGTCAAGAGCATGAGCACCCGCAGCACCCTGCTGTCGTCGGTGGAGGGCAACCAGATCCACATTCCCAACGCCACGATCTTCAAGAGCGTGATTGAGAACTTCACCTCCTCGTCCAGCCGGCGGGGCGATTTCGTCGTTGGGGTGGGCTATGACGCCCCCGTGCCCGAGGTGCAGGCGATCATCCTGGACTGTCTGCAGACGCATGATGCGGTCCTGCCCGATCCGGAGCCGATGGTTCTGGTCGATGCGCTGGGGGCTGCCACGGTCAACATCCGCACCTATTACTGGTTCAACGGTCACGTGATTTCGCCGATCAAGCTGAAGTCCGCGCTGCTGCGCACTGTCAAGTCGGCGCTGATGACGGCGGGCGTGTCGCTGCCCGACGAGGCGCGGGAGGTGATCTTTCCGCAAGGGGTGCAGGTGATCACCGGCTCGGACAGCGCGCCGGGCGCGGCACCGCCAGAGGATGTGAGCGCGCCCCCGACCGTGGAGCCGGATATCACCGCCTCCGAGGGCGATCTTCTGGCCGAGACCGAGCCTGCCGAAGAGGTGGCGGGTCTCGATGACGAGGACGACCTTCTGGGTCAGGCGGAGGAGCGCCCGCAGCGCTGACGGGACACGCCCTGCCCTGCCGCACGTCCCGGCCGGAGTTGACTTTCCGGGAGCTGTCATGACATCAGCGCGCCATGCCGACAGCCCGGACGACACCGCACAGAGCCCCCGGTGGCCAGCCACATGTGATCGTGGGCGATGGGATCACCGCGCTCGCGTTTCTCGAGACCTGCCTGTCGCGCGACATGGATCATGTCGTGGTTCTCGGCCGCACCGCCTCCCAGCTTGGGCGCGGCGCGGCCTATGCCAAGGGCGTGCCCGGCACGGCGTGGCGGTATACCTATCTCTTGAATTCGCCCGCAGACGACATCGACCCGAAGTTCGCCGCATGGCTGGCCGAGCACTGGCCGGATATCACCGCCAAGATGCGGGGCCGCAGCCCGGACTGGCTGGGCGCGGCGGCACCTCCGGTCGATCAGGGGAACCTCTTCGGGGTGAATGCGCCACGGGAATTTTACGGCGATTTCATGGAGGCGCAGGCGCAGGCGATCATCGCCCGACTGAAGGCGCGGGGCTGCGTGGTGACGTGTCGCGACGAGACGGTCGTCGCCATGGAACCCCAGGAGGATGCGATCACGCTGACCACCGACAGCGGCCAGCGCCTCGCCGCAGCAAGCGTCGACGTGGCACCAGGCGGCCCAGCGACGCTGCGCATCGACGGCGACGAAGGGCCGTTCAGCGCCCCGTCGGTCTTTGGTCATGAAGCACGTATCGCCGAGCATATTCGAGCGGGCGCGGAGATCTTCTGCATTGGCGGCAATGCGGCGATGCTGGATGTGCTGCGCCTGTGTCAGAGCCTTGTGTCGGAGCGCGCGCTGCGCTTCGTGGCCTGCGCGCCGGATGGCGAGGTGCCCGCACCTCTGATCCCCCGGCTGCCGTGCAAACTGACCGAACCGCAGCTGAGCGCGGGCCACCCGACGGCGCGCAGCTTTCTCGACGAGATGCGGCGCGAGATCGACCGGGCGCAGACGGCCGGCGATGAGATGCGCGAGATCCGGGCGGGCTTTCGCGCGCATTTCCTGCACACCCCGCTGTCGCACTATGTGCCGGATCCGGGCGAGGCGCGTCAGGTGCCGCTGACGCTGCGGCTGTGGCTGCGCGGCGGCACCCGTGACACCATTCTCGATCTGCATCGGCTCATCCGCGAGGGCCGCGCGCGTCTGGTGCACGGGGTTGTCGAACAGGTGGTGGCGCAGGCGGACGGTGCGGAGGTTCTGGCCCGCGACCCGTCGGGCCGGGTGTCCGGTCACCGGACGGGGTTCGTCGTCAATTGCGCCGGGGGCGGCCTGACCTCGGCCTATGACTCGCTCACGGAAGACATGCTGGCCCAAGGGCTTCTCTCGCGCGGTGCGACAGGCGGTCTGAAGGTGGGCCCGGGTTGCCGGGCCGGAGCAGCGGCGGTCCGGTACCTGTCTCCGGCAGTCAGCGAGATCGGCGATGAAGTCATCGCCATGCCGCTCTACGATGCGCATATGTTGCGGTCCTACGCGGCGCGGTCGGGCTGAACGGCGCGCGCTCCGTAAGGCTGTGACGTTGGCGTCGCCAAGGCAGCGAAGCCGTGCCGCCCGCGTCGCCACACCGCCGGTTTGAGCTGATGCTCCCTCCCGGCACCTCCAGACGCTCCGGAGGCCCACCGCGGGACCAAGATGTCGTGAACCCCATCGGGCTGCAAAGCACGGCCCCAGGCACGGATTGCGCCGGGGCGATCAGATGGCCCAACCTGTCCCTCATCTCCAGCCGGATCGCGCGATGCCCCTCGGTCCTTGCCTGCTCCCGGACCGCCCTCCCCGCAGACAACACCAAACCGGCCAAACCCGGATCGCTCGCACGGTAATCCGCGTTTCTCCAGCATGGAAGACCCGCATCCGCCCGCCCGGATCGGGGTGAACACCGTGCGAGCGCTGGCTATTTTCACAGTTATCGGGGCGGCTGGCGCGTAAGGAGACGGCAGCACTGACGGGCCACAGATCGCGCGCGGCAAGGGGGCCATCTGCGATTAACCACGTCACGCGATACCCTGGCCCTGTTCAGATGTTGTTAACATTTTCAGGACAAGGAGGTGACGGTTTTTTTTAAGAGGTGACCCATGTTGTTTCGAGGTATCTGTGCCGCCCTGCTCTTTGTGGTCTGGAGTCTCACGGCTGCCGCCGAGGGCTGGCAATTGCAGCGGGCGGACGGAAACGTGCGTATTTCCACGGATGGAAAAACCTGGAGCCGCGCGCGCGATGGCGCAACGCTGACAAGCGGGACCTGGATCAGAACCGGGGCGGGCAGTCGGGCGATCTTGGGTCGCGGCGCAGAACGGATCATCTATCGCGCCAATACGCTCGCTGCGGTGTCCGTCTCGCAGCCGACGGGTCAGACCACGCAGGTCACGCAGCAGCGTGGCGCGGTCTTCCTCTCGGTCGTGACCAAGCCACGCAAACGGACCAACGTGGTCACGCCTCACCTCGCCGCTGTGGTCAAGGGAACCGTTCTGGAAGTCACCACGGATGAGAACAGCGCCTCTGTTCGGGTCGACAAGGGCCTTGTCGAGGTGCGCAGCGACGGGCGCAGCGTTGATGTCAGCGCAGGCCGCGAAGCCGTGTCAGATGGCCGCTCGCTCAGCGTTGGTGCCGCAGAGGTGACCAGCCGCGTTCCCGGCGCGCCCAATACGTTCAGCCTTGAGCTGCGCGAGGCACCTGCCCCGGCGGCAGCCGCCAATGGTGCCCGCAACGCAAGCGCGCGGGGGCTGGCCAATGGCAATGCGTTTGGTCTGACTGGCGCCAACGGCACGCGCAACGGTGGTCTCGGCAACGGCAATGGTAATGGCCGCGGCAATGGGCTGGGGAACGGCAACGGCGGTGGCAACGGCAACGGCAACGGCAACGGCAACGGCAACGGCGGCGGTAACGGCAATGGCAATGGCAATGGCGGCGGTAACGGCAACGGCAATGGCAATGGCGGCGGCAACGGCAACGGCGGCGGCAACGGCAATGGCAACGGCGGCGGCAACGGCAATGGCAATGGCGGCGGCAACGGCAACGGCAACGGCGGCGGCAACGGCAACGGCGGCGGCAATGGCGGCGGTAACGGCGGCGGCAATGGTAACGGCAATGGAAATGGTGGCGGAAACTGACCCCGTACGCTAAAGCGCTCCGCAATGCGCTGGTTGCGCATCTGATTGTCGCCGCGGTCTTTGTTGCGGACCGCGGCGGCCTTCTGCTGGGCTGGAATGAGCGGCTGGAGGATATCCGATCCGCGCAGGCCCAGACGCCTGCTTCGGGAGACGTCGTCTTCGTCGCCATTGATGCCACCTCCATTCAGGCCGTCGGCACCTGGCCGTGGTCGCGCCAGGTCCATGCGGATGTCCTTGACAATCTGACAGCGGCCGGTGCGCTCGACGTCTTCTTCGATATTGATTTCGCCTTCCCCTCCGACCGCGCCGGGGACATGGCCCTCGCCGACGCGCTGGAGCGATCGGGAAGTGTATATCTTCCGATCTTTCAACAGGTTGGCGGGGCGAGGCACAATGAAAACACGGTCAATCGCCCCGACACGCTCTTCGCCGAGCGCAGTTGGCCCGCCCTGGTCAATGTTTTCAGTGACCAGCAAGGTGCTATCCGCTTCTATCCCTATGGCGACGTGATCGACGGCACCTACATTCCGTCCGCCGCCGCGTTGCTCACAGGCGCCTTCTCCGAACGATCCGGCAGCTTTCCGATCAATTACGCCATCGCGCCGGACAGCGTCCCCACCTTCTCCGCGGTTGACATCGCCTCCGGCAACTTCAACCCGGATGATATCGCTGGGCGCTCCGTGGTGGTTGGCGCCTCGGCCATTGAATTGGGTGATCTCTTCACGGTGCCGGTGCACGGCATCATCCCCGGCCCGCTGGTGCATGTCCTGGCGACCGAGACACTGGCGGCGGAGCGTGTTCCGGCAACGCTGGCCGTCGAGTGGCTGCTTCTGGCCCTGCTGGCGCTGCTGCTGGTGCTCCAGACCCGCATCTTCCGGAAGCCTGCGGCGCTCATCGCCGCGGCGGTGCTTTCGCTCTTGGCCAGCGAAGCGGCAGCCTACGCGGCGTTCGCGCAGCAGGCCATCGTCGTGCCCACGGCCGCCCTCTATCCCAGCCTTCTGGTGTTCTGCAGCTGGTCGCTGCTGAAGAAGCTGCATCGCAATCGGCAGGTGATCGCGCGCCAGCGGCAACAGGTCGCCAACACCTCCGCGTTGCTGCGGCAGGTCGTTGATGACAGCTTCGATGCGATTGCCATCGTCGACGAAACAGGGGCGGTGCAGATGCACAGCGACTCCGCGGCCCGGCTGTTCGGCCTGGACGCAAACGACAAGCTGCAAGTGCCGCAACGGCTGAAGGACGAAGCGCTGGAGACGATGCGCACGGGCACAGGCCGCGACATCCGCAAATACGAGGCCTCGGGCAGCGCCGCATCGCTGCATCTGGAATATACAGTGACGCCATCGCAGACCATATCCTTCGAGAACGGCAAGGCACGCCATGTCCAGATTGCGACCCTGTCCATGAGGGATGTGACCCGGATCAAGGAACAGGACCGGGAGATCGCCTATCTGTCGAGCTATGACGCGCTCACCGGCGCGCTGCGACGCAATGTCTTTCTGGAATTCATGGGGCTGCGCGCCGACGCCGGTGAACCGTTTGCCGTCTTCGCGTTCAATCTCAGCCGCTTCAAGACTGTCAACGTGGTTCTGGGCCGCGAGGTGGGTGATGCGCTGCTGCAGAGTGTGATCCGGCGTCTGGAAGAGGCCGGGCTGAACCTCTCGGCCCCGGCCCGGTTGGGCGGCGACACCTTCGCCTGTTTCACCGAATTCCCGACCGATGAAGATGAGGCGGCGGCCCTGGCAGAGCGGCTCTGCGAGATCATCGCCGAGCCCTACACACTGGAAGACGCCAAGGCGCGGATCGGGGTCAAGCTCGGCTACGCGATGATCCGGCCCGCCGACGGGCACAGCCCCACCGACGCGCTCTCACAGGCGGAAGAAGCGCTGGATGCCGCGCGGCACTCCGGCAACGGCGCGCCACAGGCCTATGCGCCTGCGCTCTCTGCCAAGCAGTTCCGCTCCAGAGAGATCGAACGCGCCATGGGGCGGGCCCTGGACCGCGAGGAGTTCGAGGTCTGGTATCAGCCTCAGCACCGGCTGAGCGATCTCAAGCTGATCGGCTCGGAGGCGCTGCTGAGGTGGACATCCAACAGGCTGGGCCAGATCTATCCTGACGAGTTCATCGAAATCGCCGAATCCACCGGCTTCATCAATGAACTCGGGGCATGGGTGCTGGAGCGCTCGGTTCTGGATACGATGGCCCTGCCGGAGCCACTCAGTGTCGCGGTCAATGTGTCCGGCGTTCAGATGACCGGCGACGGCATCGTCAGCCAGATCAACGGCCTGTTGCAGCGGACCGGTTTTCCAGCCTCGCGCCTCTGCCTTGAGCTGACCGAAACGGTGCTGTTTGACGGCACCGCCGATCTTGTCGAAAAGATGCGCGACATCCAGTTCCGGGGCGTGAGCTGGGCGCTCGATGATTTCGGAACCGGCTATTCCTCTCTGGGCTATCTCTCCCGCCTGCCGATTGAAAAGCTGAAGGTCGACAAATCGTTCCTGCTGGGGCTGGGCAAGGACCCCGCGGCGGAGCCGATCCTCTGCGCCATCGGCGATCTGTGCCGCGGCCTGGGCATGACATTGCTGTGCGAAGGGGTAGAGACCGAGGAGCACCTGGCCTTTCTGCAAACCCGCGCTTTCGCAGAGGGCCAGGGGTACCTCTTTTCAAGGCCCATGCCCTATGCCGATTTCGAGGCCTATGTGACGAAAGAGGCGCGCGCGGCGGCCCCGGTGGTCAAGACGGCCAGCCGCCCGGGGCGCCGGTGAGTGAGCCTGGCGGCCTGACACGCCGCAACGGCCGAGCGCATCGCGGCGGTGCGACGCTGAGCTCAAAAAGCGACAGGCGGGTTTGGCGCCCGCGTGCGCTGCCGCGTAACCGCGTGACGACTGACGACCGCAGGGTCCGGCATCGCACAACGCGGATCTCTCGCAAAAGGACAACTGAAAAGGCGTTTCGGGTGCGTGCGCGCGCCCCTGGCTCCAAGGGGACATGCACCCTTTCGGGACGATGCAGTTGTTGCAATCAGGCCGTCAGACCATTGAACGCGAAGGTCGAATCTCGAAAGCTCTTGTCGTGTCAGCGCACCCAATGTCACTCGACGCATTGAGGCAAAGCGGCTGTGATAGTTTGCTGCAAGGAGTGACGGACCCTAGAGGAGTCGAAACTCTGCCTTAGCAGCTGGTCAAATGACCTCTCCGAATTGCGCGATAGGCATCTGAAAAAGCTGGATCCTTCAAATCACCGCTCCGAAGTCTCTATCCGAGAACACGCTCTGATTTCCGCCCGCTTGCTTGCGGGGGGCTTGCGCGAAATCCGGCTTTCGAACGACCGGAGCATGAGCCCACTGACGAAATGATTTGTCGGGTCCGTGGCCCCTAAAAGGAAAGGTCAGGTTGTCTGCGACGATGAACAGCCCGGCTTTGGTTTTCGCGTCTACGCCTCAGGAAAACGAAGCTACCTTATCCAGTACCGGGCTAAAGGTCGTTCGCGGCGCTGCACAATCGGACTCCAGGGGGTTTGGACACCCGAGACCGCTCATCGTGAAGCTAAGACGTTGCCTGGCCAGATCGCTCGGGGCGAAGATCCTGCTGCCGAACGGGAAGAAGAGCGCCGTGCAGTGACCGTTGGGGAGCTCTGTGAGCAATAGATCGCTGACGTGGGCGCGGGCCTCGTTCTCGGGAAAGGCGGTCGCCAAAAAAAGACCGCGACCGACGTCGGTCGCATCCGCCGGCACATCATCCCTTTGCTAGGTACGCCGAGGATAAGGGACATCGCCAAGCCGGACATGAGCAACCCGATGAAGGACATCATCGCCGGGAAGACGCGCGTCGTCATGAAGACGGCAAAGCAATCGTGCGCGGCGGGCGTAGCGCTCCCATCCGCACCATGGGCCTCCTCGGCGGCATCTTCACCTACGCAATCGAGGCCGGGATCATCAATCAGAACCCGACCCAAGGCCTCAAGACGCCGCGATACAAGATGCGGGACCGACGACTGAGTGAAGCCAGTGTCGGACGCTGGGTAGACTTTTGAAAGACGTGCGCGTGATAACCACGACGGCATTCACGCCGAGATCCGTCGTCTCATCGCCCTGACCGGCTGCAGGCGCGGCGAGATCATCGGTTTACGCTGGAGCGCGGTCGACATCGAGAACTGTTGTCTTCGGTTGAAAGACCGCAAGGGAGGGCATCAGCGCGCGCAGTCGCCGTCCGGTCATCGACTATCTCGAGGCCGCGCGCTTTAAGCGGGATAGGACGTTCGTCTTTCCCGGCCAGGGTGAGGACAACGCCGTCGGAAATGTCCCCTAGAGCTGGAAGAAGCTACTCGCGGAAACACCGCTTTGGGATGTGACGCCACACGTCCTGCGGCACAGCTTCGCTAGCATTGCCGCCGTTCTTGGGTTTACCGACATAACCATCGCCGCGCTCATCGGACACGCCGAAGGATCGGTCACAAGCAAATATGTCCACACGCTGGATTTGACACTCTTCATTGCCGCAGACGCCGTTTCAAGTTGCGTGACGGCGCTTCTTGAAGGGGTTGAGTTCAGGCGGAACACCCAGACGCTTGACCGGCAAACACAAAGGGGCGCGATTGACGATATACTGATCGAAGCGAGGCCACGGAAGTTGGCCTAGTCTCGCTGATGTCGTCGTCTACGAATGCTCCAGAGCAGCGTACTCGGCCCCAAAGCAGACATCCAACTCGCTATCTCGATACTGCGATTGAAGCCCGCCGTTCCGCCATTCTCCGCGGGCGCAAACGCAATTGATTGCTGAACCCTACCGTGTGGGACTTGGTTGCCGGTCGCCCAATGAGGGCTTCGAAGCAACCGAACGATGTTTCAGCCCACCAAAAACAGTCTCGTAAACTCTTTGGCCCCATTCCGCGAGAACGCAACGACCCGCGTTTTCTGATCGCGCTTGGCCCAGGACAGTTCTTCGAAGCGAGTGAGGAACGCGCGGCCAAGGCTGCCTGCCAGATGTGACCTGCGCTCGCTCCAGTCCAGGCATTCGCGGCAAAGCGGGGCACGCGCCTTGCGGAGCGCATCCAGGTCGATCTCGAAACCGGTCGCGAAGGCCGCGCCCTCGTCCGTCAAAGCAAGGTCTCCGCCATCCAACATGATGTGCCCATTGTCCATCATACTGTCGAACATCTGTGTTCCCATGTCGCCGGCCAGATGGTTGTAGCAGACACGCGCCTTCCGCAGCTCCGCGTCTTTCGGCCCGGTGCGTTTGCGCACATGGCCCGATCCTGCCGCCAGCCCCATCAGGCCCTCCAGGACATGTGCCACCTCGTCACCTGCAAGCGAGAAGTACTTGTGTCGTCCCTGCTTGCGCGGCCGCAGCAGTCCACCCTCGTCGAGCTTGGACAGATGCGAGCTGGCCGTCTGGATCGTCACTCCGGCCTCTTCTGCCAACTCGCTGACTGTCAGCGCCTTTCCACTCATCAGCGCGGTCAGCATGTTGGCGCGAGCAGGATCACCGATCAGCGCGGCGACATGGGCGATGTCTGGACCTTCCTTCATGGTTCGACCTTAGTCGAAGCATCAAGGGGACGCAAACCTCTATGATCCGCGAAAATCACATGAGGACACTGCCATGCTGACCTGCGTTATCCGCTACCATATCGACCCGACAAAAAGGGCCCAGTTCGAGGCATACGCCCGCAACTGGGGCCAGGCGATTCCACGCTGTGGCGCCGACCTGATCGGCTACTACGCGCCGCATGAAGGGTCGTCGACGCTGGCCTACGGAATCTACACTGTCGCGAGCCTTGCCGATTATGAGGCTTACCGTGCGCGGCTGGCAGTGGATCCCCTTGGCCGCGAAAACTATGAATTTGCGCAAAAGGAAAAATTCCTGCTCCGCGAGGACAGGACCTTTCTGAAGCTCGCATCCGCTCCGCATGAGACAAAGAGCATCGCACAATGAGGACAATAGACACTCGCGGTTCAAATGGTCTGAGACTGACACTGCACCACTATACCCCCGATCACGGCCAGCCGACGCATCCGCCAGTTCTCTATATTCACGGCGCAACATTTCCCTGCGCTTTATCCGTGGGGTTCAAGTTCGACGGGCGGTCTTGGGCCGATGACCTTGCAGATGCGGGATATGACGTCTGGGGCCTCGACTTTATCGGGTTTGGATCATCGGATCGGGCAAACGACAGTCAAGATGGATCACTGCCGGGCCGTTTTGACAGCGCTGTCGAACAGATCGAAACGGCAGTTCAGGAAATTCTGAAACACACCACCGCTGAACGCATATCCCTCATCGCACATTCGTGGGGAACACTTCCTGCTGGTGGCTTCGCAGCATCCCACCCCGGCCTGGTTGACCGATTGATCTTGTTCGGCCCGATATCGCGCCGAGACGATCCAGCATCTGTCGCGACAACTTCACCGACGCGAGCGATCACTTTGCAAGATCAGTTTGACCGGTTCACCGCAGATGTCCCGGACGGTGAGGCTGCAGTTCTATCCGATGCGCACTTTCTTGATTGGGGTCAGGTCTATCTGGACAGTGATCCCGACAGCAGAGCGGTATCACCACCAGCAGTGACCGTGCCCTCTGGCCCCGCCGCGGACATTTCAGCGGCATGGAGCGGGCGGTTTCCCTATGACCCCTCCAGGGTGCTGTGCCCTGTTCTGATTGTGAGAGGCGAATGGGACAGCTTGATACCGGATGAAGACGCAGCCTGGCTATATAACGCGTTCACAAATGCCGCCGACAAACAGGATGTAAAGCTGGCGCGCGCGACGCATCTTGCCCATCTGGAAACTGGCCGCGTTCGCCTTTACGCGACTGCACGTGCTTTTCTGAGAACTGAGACCGAAGACACTGCCAGTGCAAACAGCCAAATCGCCGTTATCTTCGAGGTTCGGCCAGCGGACGGCCGCAAAGACGAATATCTCACAATCGCTGCGGAAATGCGCCCCATGTTGGACGACGTGGATGGTTTCATTTCGGTTGAGCGGTTTCAAAGCCTCGCCAACCCGCACAAAATTCTCTCACTGTCTTTTTTCAAGGATGAAGCGGCCATCGCCCGCTGGCGCAATCTCGCGGCTCATCGCGGCGCACAGAACAAGGGGCGCGGTGGGGTCTTCGATGATTACCGCCTGCGCATCGCCAGCGTCGTCCGGGACTACGGCATGTTCGACCGCGTGCAAGCGCCGTCCGACAGCAGAAAAGCGCACAGCAAATGAGTGCGGGCACCCGGAACGCGCCAGCAAGTGGCTGACATCATTGCTCGAACGCAAAGCCGCCCGGGTCGCAACTGTCGCGATGGCCAACAAAACAGCCCGGATCGTCTGGGCAGTACTCACGCGCAATGAGCCCTACAGCCCACACGCTGCAGCCTGAAAGGAACAGACTGACGAGGTAGCAAGACCCGCGAGACGACGGTGCATAAGTCAGCCGCCAAAACCAGGACACTCCGCCGACTGGCGCGGGCATAATAGCCCGCATAGCTGATAGGAACTTGGTTTGCGGAACCCATCAGGGCCAGCGGTCAAAACCGCGCAAACAGTCCGGACGCACGACGGCTTCTGACAAACGCACACATCAGCCCGAAAATGATTTGCTATGCAGGAGCCATCCACACAGGCCGTTCGCTGCAGGCGCGAAAATCTAAAGCTTTTCAACTCGCTGATTGGCAGACAGCTCTGCCACTGTACGACACAACTCCAAGGATTGTTGTCGACAGCGAAAGATGGCCGCGCGGACCGACGTAACGACGAAAATGATGTCACGCAGAGGGCATGACAGAAGGGTGTCCTGATCGCCAAGCTTTGCCGAAACTTATACACCGCGCGAAGAAGCGGCGAATGCAACGACCTTTTTTAGGGAACTCAAAAAACGCAAATAACAACGGGTGATCAGACACCAGCCGCTTTCAAGCCCAGTATGTCACGGTGCAGCTGACTGACTTCAGATAGCCTGGAATTCTTGCTGTCCCTGCTGCAGACCGCCTTTTTGGCGCGTCCGGTGCCTTTTTGCGCATGTATCCCGCCTGCGCTCAACGCGGGAATACAGTTACGATCCGGTTTTCGCTTCTGCAGGAGTCACATCTGTCGAGACCGGTGCCAAGAGATTATGACGAGCAGTATATACGAAAGACACACATGCGCAGACAGCGCGATTAACTCGTTGACACGCCAGCCCACCTTTTCGCCGAAAAACAGCCATCCCTCGAGCATCGGCCTGAGGTAGGTCAGCGGGAACAGGGCGCGCAGTATCATATCGTCCGTGGCGGACAATTCCTGAAGGCTCGTAACGAAACCGGTCAGGATCAGATTGGCAATGAGGTACACCGAAACTGCGATATAAGCCTGCGTTGCACTATTTCCGAGCAAGGCCAGGGCAATACCAATGCTGGCGGCGGCGACACTGGCAAGCAGGCATGCGCCATAGATGGGGACCACCCCGGGGCGCAGATAGAAGCCAAATGCCGGTTGCAGGGCAAGCGCGAGGAATGCCGTGATCGTCAGCGTCAACAGAACCACGAAAAGCAGCTTGGCCCCCACCACCAACGTCCAGCTACTGTTTGGCAGCGTCACCAACAGGGGCATTGTCCGGCTTTCCAATTCGCGCAACATCGAGCGAGCGCCAAGCAAGGACGCCAGAAAGACCACCACAAGCGCCATGAACCTTGGCAGGAATACATGTGTTTCCGCGCCTGGAAGGACCGAGAGATGGCGCATCTTCAGGCGCGAGCCACCTTCCTCGATATACGCGGCGGCCGCAGTCGTCAGCCAGCGGTCATCACCACCCAGCGCCCGGTTGATCCGGACCGCCATCTCGTAATTCAGGCGCCGCTCGCTCAAGGACGACGAGCGCTCGACAAACGTGCGTCCGGCTTCTTGCGATATAAGGAGTCCCATTGATGCATTGTGGCGCGCCATTAGCAGGTTCAGATCTTGGGTATCCGACACAATAATCGCATCGATGCCGTCGATGCGTGATATCTCGTCCAGCTGCCAATCGTACGAAACGAGATAGTCAGCCGGAGACGCCAACACAACGCGAACCGGCTGGTCGGGTTGCAGCAGTGTTGTCGACACATACAGCAGGTACAGCGGTATAAGAAATGCTCCGATCAGCATCCACGGCTGACGGGCTAACTCGTAAAGCTCCTTCCACAATAGGAGCCGGAGCAAAGCAGTCATGATGCGTCCTCTATCCGACCGTTGGCCATGCCAACCTGCCGCCACCCCTTGCCGATACCGTCCCGGTGGTGTTCGGTAATGACAAGAAGCGGGGTGTTCGCTCCGACATCAGACAAGACATCGTACAGATGTGCGCGATTTGCGGGGTCAAGGCCTCCGAATGGTTCGTCCAGAAACAGCATTTCCGGGCGCAGTGACAACATGGCAGCGACGGAGAATATCCGCTGCATTCCGCCGGACAATGTACGCAGCGGCTTATCCAGATCGCGGCTCGAGACATTGCGCAGCAGTGCAACAAAAGGTGACTCGTCGGGGGTCCGGTTGTGGAGCCGCGACAGGATGATGAGGTTCTGATGGATTGAAAGGTCTTCGTAGAGCCCACCGGTCTGCGGCAAGAACAACAGGCAGGATTTGCGGAACGCAGGATCAAGTGTGCGCGTACCCTGCGTCAGCGATGTTGCGCCGGCAAGTATGCGTAGCAAGGTCGACTTGCCACTGGCGTTTGATCCCCAGATCAAAACGGCCTCGCCCTGCCGAAGGTCGAGGGCCTCAATCTCGACCACCTTATTGCCACGATAGGTCTTTTGCGCGCTTTGCAGCGAGATGATCGGCGGTACGTGCTCAGTCATGCGTGAGTTCCGCGTCGATCGAAAGCCCGCTAAAATTTTCCGAGGGCAGCAGAGAGACCCGGACCGAACGGTACTGGTCGAGCACCTCGAACCCACCGGTGGAGAAATAGGATCGGACCTCTTCCACCGGATAGAGCAGGCCAAGGGTAACGAGATGTTCGGGATTTCCCTTGACCCACAATTTGTCGCCGGTCGAACGTCCGGCTTCGGCGGTGCGGATCGCCAGGATAGCCAGAAATCTTTCGAGTGTCCTCGCGTCGGTCGCAAAGGCAACCGAGCCGTCCGCCAGTCGTCCAAAGGCAAGGCGGAAAGAGTTGTTTCGCAGGGCTTCTATGTCCAGTTCATCTTGGCCCTGCCTTGCAAACCGATAGCGAACATCAAGATCCGACACCGGCGGCGGGACAAAACCGATCTCGAAGCGGTCAAGCGTGTCTCGATAGGCGGCGCTTTCGAACTCGTAGGGTGCCGCTTCGGGCTTACGGACGATATCCGTCTCCTTGATTGTGTAGCGTTCGACCAAGTCCGGCCCTTCATCTCCGAGAAGTTCCAAAAATTCATCGCTGACGACAGGAAGCGTCTTCCTGCCCTGATCCTCCCAATAGGCGGCCCGGGCGAGACACAGAACCTGGATATCCCGCGCCTCCTTCATCTGTTCACGTGCCCTGTCAATCAGCCGCTCCAGGCGAGACGGTACCAGCCCATGCTGAACCAGGACGACTTCTGGCACACCGTCGCGCAGATCCAACAGGTAGCCTTCCAGCGGGCCCACCGTGTCCAGCGCCATTATGCCCCGGACAAGCGGCGCGAAATTGCCGAGCGTGTCGTAGATGCTCGGATTTCTTGATGCCTGTCCAAGGGACCAACAATCCGTTGCCGCGGGTCCTTCGCTTCCTATTGAGCGGTCTTCCGTCACCAAGTTCGGGCCATCGTCGGCGTCAGGTGAGACATCTGCACCTTTGCGATCGCTGTCCATGTCATCGCCAGAACCGAACCGATCTTCGATGGGCTCAGGCTCTACGATCGTGATCTCATCGGGTGCAAGAACGGCTCCGCCGTCTTCGAGATCGTCTGCAATTTGAAGCGCATACTTGGTGTAAATGTCGTCCAAAAGGTTCAGATACAGGCCGATTGCCGGGTCATTGAAAAGCGCCGCGAATGGTACATCGTCGGTCAAAGCCGGCGCCGGCGCCGCCGAATTCGCAACGAGGTTTTCAAAAACATCGAAGCCAAAAGTGTCGATAGGCAAAGCCGCTCGAAGCTTAATTCGGTCTGGTCCGGCCGTTATCGAAAATGGCACGGTTCCGACCACGGGCTCTTCGATGCCGCGCAATAACCCCATCAGTGTCGCGTCACCCGCTTCGGCCTCGGTATGAAACTGGTCAATCAGCCCGAGCAAGGCATTGTCACCTAAAAGACGCGTGGCCCTTTCGTCTCGCCTGTCCGCTGCAGTTCGTATACGCTCCGGACGCGTGGCGATCAACATGTAGCCGTCAACGAACCCCGCAAACATGTCCTCGTTCTCGCTTGTCCAGATGGTTACATTTCCGGGCCCGGGCAATCTCGCGTTGTCCCACTGCATCAGTGTCGGGGTACTGACATCATTCACGAAGGGCTGGTCACAGCGCCTACTGTAGTCAATCCGACAGTCACAGGGCCGGCTTGTGCCGTCCTCCAGAACAAGGCGGCACGACAGCTCCATCCGTGCTGGGCCTCGACCGTCCGGCACGAGGAAAAGCGATATCTCTGTCTGATCTTGGGACAGGGTCACATCGTGATCGACGCCAACACTCAGAAGCCGCGGATTGCTTTGAAAGGGCGCGTTCTCTGGGACCTCGCACACCCTCGCGTTTTCCACCCGATCCGCGGTGACAACGATACGCATTACCCCTTCTTCCGCATTCGGCAGGGCAATATTTACCGGAATTGGCTCAACGAACAGCGTGCCCAGAAAATCAAGCGCCAGTGTGTCATCGCGAACCGGCAGGGAAAGCAAGAAATCGGGCCATTCATTCACGAGTGCAAAGGACAAACCGCGGTTCACGTCAAACCCTGCGGAAGAGAGGTCTTCAGGCGTCTGCAAAGCAATACAACGCTGCGAAAGGCCATGGAGCGAGGTGTTCATCTCGGCCCAGAACGACTCGGGCGCCGGATCGCGAAGCCGCGCCGTGTGATTGCCGAGGTTTTGCCAGATCCCGTCAAGCGACGAACTGACGGCCAGTGCCCGGGACTCAACGGGGATAAATCCGACCTGCGGCGGCAACCGGGTGCCCGTCTTGGTGGCCTCCTGAATGCTCAGCAGGAAGATGGTTGCCGCCATTGTCACGGCCACAGGCAACAGAGCGCGATGCCAGGTCGCCAAATTGCGAAAAAACCGATCTTCACTCATTGCCGATCGCTGCCTCGTATGCGGCCACAGCCGTAGAAATCTGCCTGTCCCCGACGGTTTCTGGCAGCAAGAGCTCTTCCAGCGCGACCGCAATCTCCAAGGCGCATTTGGACGTCTTGCAGTCTCCCGCCGCATGTATTGCGGCCCGCGCGCGATCTATTGACTCAGGCCGCAGCTCGTCTTCGGAAGCCCCTTCGAGAAAAAGCTCCATTTGCTCTTGAAGCAACAGGCTCAAATCAGTCCAAATCTGAACCTGCTGTTCGGGCTCGAGCGGTGGCAGGCTCAACTCGTCAACGAGTTTTACGGCCAATCGCACCGCCAGCACCAGCATGAGTTCGTTGCTGTTGCGGACAGTTCCGCGCGCGACAATACTTTTACCCGATTTGACCCGGTCAAATCTCTCCTGCTCAGGTATCCGCTGGTGGACATACGCACGCACGACAAGTTCGCGGGGTCTTCCGGTGACGCTCTGAATCTTGGCACTACCGACAAGTGCAATATCGACCCGCTGGCTCAGCGCATTCAGCTTCTCCTGTTTGCTAAGCCAGTTATCCAGGTTGGCGAGCGAAGTCTGTCCGAATTTTTTGCGAAAATCGTTGTGCTCATCCTGCGCAAGTGACGGGTGGATCTCGATATCCAGATTCGAAAGCGCCGCGGAAATCCGCTCTTTGGCTCCAAGATCGATGGCTGCAAGCAGCCCCGTATCCAGAGCAAGCTGCTGATCTTCCAGTGAAGTCCCGACGAGTTTCGACGGCGCGAAGAAGGCGACTGTCTTTGCGGGGAGAACCGGAGGCGGACGAAAACTGTCAAGCACGGTGATCACACCTGCCCCGGTCAGGTAGACCATAGACGCCGCCGGCAGAACCAACTTCGGCAGCGGAACCTTGGTGTTCCGATTCACTCTGAGGCTTTTGCCCCGAAGACGTTTGTAAAAGAGCGCGGAAATCACGAGGACAGCGCCGGCCGCACAGGCCAGCCAGACCGACGGGACAGCCAGCGCCGCGAAGATCAGCAGGGTTGCCGCAAGAAGGCCGGTCAACGTGCCCTTGAGATAGGTTTTGATCGCGTCGTTCCAGACTGAAACGACCAGCGCGATGCTGCTGGCCGCAATGGTCGTTATGATGAGTTGGCCCGGCGGAGCCGCGCCCCCTGCTCCTTGCAGCGGGCATTCGATGCCAATGAGACAACTTACGGATGATGCAATCGAGTCAAACAAATCAATTCTCTAATAAAAGATGCCGTCACCCATAAGTGAGCCGAATCTATTCAATCTATGATAGCAGAAGTGACACAAGAATGGACTTTTTTGGATTGCACCGCTCGCCTGTCGCCAAGCGACGCGTTGCTTGAGATCCAGGCAAGTCGGCGCAACAATGGGACGGGTCCATGGTCAATCAAATCGACCGGTCGGATCGAAAAGCCGCGTTCCTCCGCGCCGATGCTCATCGAAAAGAGCATTCACCAAAGACGTGCATCCCGGTTGTTTGGCTCACTGCCGATCTTGGGGGTCGACACATCATCAATCAGATCTTGGCGCAGTTCGATGGAAAAAGCGGCCCACGGCAGACATCCAACTCACTCTCTCGATGCTGCGGTTGCAGCCCGCTTTGCCGCCGTTCGCTGCGGGAGCAAACGCCGTTGATGACTGAACTCATGCTGTGCGGACATACCGAGCAGCCTCATTCGCTGATCACATGCCGGCCAACGGCGCTTTTCGCCGATATTCAGAAGTGGAGAACTTCAGGCGACAGAGGGCGCAGCTTTACCAGGGTCCCTGCTGAAGAGCCGTGGATGGCGGTGCCTACCACAGGAAGACAAACCCTCTAGTTTGAGGTCAAAAGCTCGTATCCAGGCGATGCATATGCTTTCACTAAGGTGATAGGCGCTGTCCCGACCCAAGTTGTGCGTTCGATCACGAGCAACGCGCTGCCTTTCTCACTGTCGAGGATGTCAGCGGTCTCCGCAGTGGCGGAAATCGCGTAGAACCTTAGATCGCAGCGTGTATATGGCTTGTTCCTGACCAGCCATTCATTGGCGCTTTCGCGCGCGAGGTCGACCTTGAGGATCTCTGGCACCGTATCTGTGCTGATCCAACGATCTTCGTAAATGTGCGGCTTATGATCGGCCAAATGCACTGCCCGCACACGCATCATATCCGTTGGCTCAGTCTGCTCGAATTTTCCGGCGATTTCTGGTGGAATTCTGGCGAGATCTTGAGTGATCAAATGATAACCATAGACGCTTCCGCGCTTTTCCACCTCGAGCCGCGTGATTGGAATGTCCACAGTGGCGCGCGTGACGGGGTCCATACGCACATGGGTGCCACCCTTGCGTTTGCGCTCAACAAGTCCTGCATCCGAAAGATCGCGCATCGCGCGCTGTACGGTTGAGCGGGCACAGCCCAATTGGTCGGCAATGTCCGCATCACGCGGCAGCTTGTCCCCGGGCGCGTAGGTGCGGTCAAGGATACCGGACTTGATTTGGTCACGGACTTCTTTCCAGGACAGGCGCGCGCTTTGTATCAAATATCTTGCTCCAACTCTGCCAGTGTGGCGGTGAACGTTCTGGTTATCTGTCCACGCGCGATGTGGCGACCCTGTTTGACCACATGGCGTCCCGCGCTCCAGACATCACTGATACAGCGCTGTCCGTTTCCGCCAAAGACAAGCGTGTCGAGCGCCATGTCGCCAGATCGGTTGGCGCCCCACTCGTTATCCAGATCCAGCGCCAGAATGTCGGCCAGTTTTCCCGGCGCCAGGGCGCCGCCATCGCGGCCGCCGGCCCGCGCGCCTCCTGTTGCTGCCGCATCAAAAAGGACGCGTCCGGTTGAGCGATCCTCCGTGGCCAGGGCAGCGCGGCTTTTGTCGCGCAGGCGTTGCGAGTATTCGAGCGATTTCAACTCATCAAACAGAGCGATATTCACATTTGAATCCGACCCGAAGCCGATAGTGCCACCGTGGCCCAGATACTGTGTGCCATTGAAGATGCCGTCGCCCAGATTGGCTTCGGTGATCGGGCACAGGCCCGCGACCGCCCCGGACCTCGCCAGTGCTTCAGTTTCTTGCGGTGTCATCTGCGTGCAATGGATCAGGCACCAGTGAGGGTCGACGTCGTAATGATCCAGCAACCATTCGGTCGGCCGTGCGTTCAATGCAGCCTCAACCTCTTCAACCTCAGCCACCTGTTCAGCCAGATGCATGTGCACTGGCCCATTGCCAACAAGCGAGAGGGCTCGGCCCAGCCCGTCCTTGTCAACGGCGCGCAACGAATGTGGAGCAACACCGATGTTGAAATCCGCTGGCCCCGCCATGGCCGCCTTGGCGGCGCTTTCATACAAGCGCGCGAACTGATCGGGGTCATTTCCGAAACGACGCTGGCCACCAGCCAAAGGGCGTTTGTCCAGCCCGCCATACTGATACAGCACTGGCAGCAGCGTCAGGCCGATGCCAACGTCTTTGGCGGCTGCCACGATCCGTTCCGACAGCTCACTGAGGTTGGCGTAAACTTTGCCGCCCGCGTCATGGTGCAGGTAATGGAATTCGGCGACACTTGAATAGCCTGCCTCCAGCATCTCCAGAAACACCTGAGCGGCAATCGCTTGAATGTGGTCAGGCGTCAGCTGATCCAGAAACCTGTACATCAGCCGCCGCCATGTCCAGAAGCTATCACTTGGGTCCGGCCCGCGCGCCTCTGTCAGCCCAGACATGGCGCGCTGAAACGCATGGCTGTGCAGATTGAGCGGGGCTGGCAAAGCAAGCCCGACCGTTGGGACAGCGCCCTCAGACGCAGGCTGAATATGCGCGATTCGTTCGCCTTCGATGCCGATTTCGACATTCGCTTCCCAGCCGCTTTGCGTGAGCGCCTGTTTGGCGACAATTTTTCGCACAGCAAGAAGTCCTTGACTTGATTAAGTAGGCACATATTAATCAAAAGAGCCTGCTTATTCAAGGTTATTCCATGAGCGAACCGATACTGCTTACCCGCCTAACGGCAGCTACACTCGCTGATACAGCCTCCGGATACGGGCTGCTTGCAAATGCCGGTCTGGCGATTGAGAGCGGTCGCATTTCCTGGATCGGGCCAATGCAAGACTGTCCGGTGGATATTGCGAAACTCCCGACCCATGACTTTGAGGGGCGGCTGGTAACCCCTGCCTTGATCGACTGTCATACCCATCTCGTTCACGGCGGAGATCGCGCGCAGGAATTCGAGATGCGTCTCGAAGGGGCAAGCTATGAGGAGATCGCGCGCGCGGGTGGCGGCATCGTGTCCACCGTTACGGCGACCCGCGAGACGAGCGAAAATGACCTGTTGGCTGCCGCACTGCGGCGCGTTGATGCGCTGATCGCAGAAGGTGTCGCGACCGTCGAGATCAAGTCGGGCTATGGGCTGGATCACGACACTGAATTGAAGATGCTGCGCGTCGCCCGCACCGTTGCAAGGTCCCGGCCGATCCATGTCAGCACCAGTTTCCTAGGTGCCCATGCGGTGCCCGCAGGTGCCAATGCTGACACTTACATTGATGACGTCTGCATTCCGGCCCTGACCGCCGCCCACGCTGAAGGGCTGGTCGATGCAGTGGACGGATTTTGCGAAGGCATCGCCTTTGACGCGGCTCAAATCCGGCGCGTGTTTGAGGCCGCACGGGCGCTTGGCCTGCCGGTGAAACTTCATGCCGAACAGCTCAGCAATATCGGCGGCACAGCCCTTGCGGCGGAATTTGGCGCTCTGTCGGCAGACCACGTGGAATATGCCAGCGATGCGGATGTGCAGGCATTGGCCAGGTCCGGCAGCGTGGCCGTCATCCTGCCCGGAGCTTTTTATGCCATTCGCGAAGAGCAACGGCCGCCGATCGAGGCGTTTCGCAAACATGGCGTGCCGATGGCCGTCGCAACAGACTGGAACCCTGGCTCATCGCCCCTTGGGTCGGTTTTGCTGGCCATGAACATGGCCTGCACGCTGTTTCGCATGACACCCGCCGAAGCCTTGGCCGGAACAACCCGCAACGCCGCACGCGCCCTCGGGTTGTCCGACCGCGGCACGCTCGCCGCGGGGCAACGGGCCGATCTGGCGATCTGGGACGTCAACGCTCCGGCCGAACTGTCCTATGGCATCGGGATCAACCCGCTGCACAAACGCATCTTCGGAGGAGTTGTATGACAATCCTGCTCACGCCTGGTGCGACGGGTCTTGATACACTCGCGCAAATCTGGCGCGGAACCGAGCCTGTGAGCCTTGATGCCAGAGCGCATCCTGCAATTGCGGCCTCGGCTGAGCTTGTCGCGCAAGCGGCGCAGGGCGGGGCTGCGATTTACGGGATCAACACCGGCTTTGGAAAACTCGCCTCCGTGAAAATCCCGCCTGAGGAGACCGCGCAACTGCAGCGCAATCTGGTGTTGTCTCATTGCTGCGGCGTCGGCGAGGCGCTTGAACCTGAGACCACACGGTTGATGATGGCCCTCAAGCTGCTTTCCCTTGGGCGCGGCGCATCCGGCGTGCGTCTTGAGGTCTGCACTTTGCTGGAGGGCATGATTGCCACGGGCATCACGCCCGTCATACCCGTTCAGGGATCGGTTGGCGCATCGGGCGATCTCGCTCCGCTGGCCCATATGGCGGCTGTCATGATTGGCGCTGGTGAAGCTCAGCTTGAGGGTGATGTCATGAATGGCGGCGCCGCTCTGCAAAAAGCGGGGCTGACCCCGATTGCGCTGCAAGCCAAGGAAGGGCTCGCGCTGCTCAACGGGACGCAGTTTTCGACCGCCTGCACCCTTGCGGGCCTGTTCGAAAGCTGGCGCCTGGCCGAGGCCTGCCTTGTGACCTCGGCGCTGACGACCGACGCGATCATGGGCTCGACGGCACCGCTGCGCGCAGAAATCCATAGCTTGCGCGGTCATCGGGGTCAGATCGACGTGGCCGACGCGATGTCCAGGCTCTTGGACGGCAGTGCGATACGCGAAAGCCATCGCGACGGCGATACCCGTGTCCAAGATCCTTATTGTATCCGCTGCCAACCCCAGGTGACCGGTGCTGCGGTCGACTTGATACGCTTTGCCGCCCGCACGTTGGAGGTTGAGGCAAATGCAGTCACCGATAACCCGCTTGTCCTGACGGAGAGCGGCGACATTGTCTCAGGCGGGAATTTCCACGCCGAGCCGGTCGCGTTTGCCGCGGACCAACTTGCTCTGGCGATCTCCGAAATCGGCGCGATCGCACAGCGCCGTGTGGCTTTGATGGTCGATCCGACCCTGTCGTTTGATCTCCCCGCCTTCATGTCGCCAAAACCGGGGCTCAACTCCGGCTTTATGATCGCCGAGGTGACCACGGCGGCGCTCATGTCCGAGAACAAGCACCTCGCGCATCCCTGCAGCATTGATTCCACACCAACGTCGGCCAATCAGGAGGACCATGTCAGCATGGCCGCCCATGGCGCGCGTCGATTGAAGCGGATGAATGAAAACCTCGCTGGTATCCTGGCGGTTGAGGCCATGTGCGCCGTTCAAGGTGTCGAAGAACGTGCGCCGCTCCATACGTCGGAGGCCTTGCAAAAAGCCGCCGAGCGCTTTCGTGCGGAGATCGCGCGCCTCGAAGACGACCGCTACCTGGCCGATGATATCAAGGCCGCCACCCGACTGATCGCCACCGGCATGCTCGCTGCAGCCAGCGGAACGAGCCTGGCGCTGTGATCACCCTTGAAGTGACCCAAGGCAGCAGCCCTCTTGTGCTCGGTCTGCCGCACACCGGAACGGATATCCCCGTTGATTGCCTCGATCGTCTGAATGAAGCGGGGCGGGCCATTGCCGATACGGATTGGCACATTCATACGCTCTATGAGGGGCTGTTGGATGATGTATCTTCGGTGCGTACCCCGATCCATCGCTACGTGATCGACGTCAACCGCGACCCGAGCGGTGCCAGCCTCTACCCGGGGCAGAACACCACGGGTCTTTGCCCTCTGACGGATTTCGACGGGCGGGATATCTATCTCGATGGTCAGGAGCCTGACCACGCTGAAATCGACCGCCGCCGCGAGGCCTATCATGCGCCCTATCACGCCGCGCTTCAGGCCGAGCTGCAGCGGGTGCATGCCATTCATGGCTTTGCCATCCTTTATGACTGCCACTCGATCCGCAGCCATATTCCGTTTCTCTTTGCAGGCACGCTGCCTGATTTCAACATCGGGACCAACCTTGGCAACACCTGCGCGCCCGAGATCGAAACCGCCATCGCCGCACTCTGCGCGCGTGCTGAAGGCTACAGCACGGTCACCAACGGACGCTTCAAGGGCGGCTGGACAACGCGGCACTACGGCCGTCCCTCCAGTGGCTTTCACGCCGTCCAGATGGAACTGGCCCAATCGACCTACATGCTCGAACGCGCCCCCTGGAGCTATGTCGGCGAACGGGCCGACCGGCTGCGTGTGCATCTCGCATCAATCCTGAAATTCCTTTCTGACTGGAGGCCAACATGAGCGATCCGCGCAAGAACGTCCGCGACATCTTTCCCCCAACCGGACCTGAGCTGAATGCCAAAAGCTGGATGACGGAAGCGCCGCTTCGGATGCTGATGAACAACTTGCATCCCGACGTGGCCGAGAACCCGCACGAGCTGGTTGTCTATGGCGGCATCGGGCGCGCGGCGCGCACCTGGCAGGACTTCGATTGCATCGTCGAGAGCCTGAAAGACCTCGAAGAAGATGAGACGCTGGTCGTACAATCGGGCAAGCCCATCGCCATTGTCAAAACGCACAGCGACGCCCCTCGGGTGCTGATTGCCAATTCCAACCTCGTGCCGCATTGGGCCAATTGGGACCACTTTAACGAGCTCGATAAGAAGGGCTTGGCGATGTATGGTCAGATGACGGCTGGCTCATGGATCTACATCGGCTCTCAGGGCATCGTCCAGGGCACCTATGAAACCTTTGCCGAAGCGGGCCGCCAGCATTTCGAGGGCGACCTCACTGGCAAGTGGATCCTGACGGGCGGTCTCGGTGGCATGGGTGGTGCCCAGCCGCTCGCGGCGGTGATGGCCGGTGCGTGCTGTCTGGCGGTCGAATGCAACCCCGACAGTATCGATTTCCGCCTGCGCACGCGCTACGTGGATGAGAAAACCGACAGTCTCGACGAAGCCCTCACCATGATCCAGAAATGGACGGACGCTGGCGAGGCCAAATCCGTCGCCCTTCTGGGGAATGCCGCAGATGTCTTCCCTGAACTTTTCAATCGCGGCGTCCGACCCGACATCGTGACCGACCAGACCTCTGCGCATGACCCTGTCAACGGCTACCTGCCGCAGGGCTGGACAATGGCCCAGTGGCGCGCAAAGCGCGAAAGCGATCCCAAAGCAGTCGAAAAAGCCGCCCGCGCCAGCATGAAGACCCATGTCGCCGCAATGGTCGATTTCTGGAATGCCGGTGTGCCCACGCTGGATTATGGCAATAACATCCGGCAGGTGGCCCTCGACGAAGGGCTTGAAAATGCCTTTGCCTTCCCCGGATTTGTGCCGGCCTACATTCGCCCGCTGTTCTGCCGCGGCATTGGCCCGTTCCGTTGGGCCGCCCTGTCCGGCGACCCCGAGGACATCTACAAGACCGACGCCAAGATGAAGGAACTCTTCCCCGAGAACGCCCACCTTCATAATTGGCTCGATATGGCGCGGGATCGCATCGCCTTTCAGGGCCTGCCCGCACGCATTTGCTGGATCGGACTGGGCGATCGCCACAGGGCAGGCCTTGCCTTCAACGAGATGGTCGCCAGTGGCGAGTTGAAAGCCCCCGTGGTGATCGGCCGCGACCACCTCGACGCTGGCTCCGTCGCATCGCCCAACCGCGAAACCGAGGCGATGAAGGATGGCTCCGACGCAGTCTCCGACTGGCCCTTGCTCAATGCGCTGGTCAATACCGCCTCGGGTGCCACATGGGTGAGCCTGCACCACGGCGGTGGCGTCGGCATGGGCTTTTCCCAGCATTCCGGCGTGGTGATCTGCGCTGACGGCACGCCCGAGGCCGCCAAACGGCTCGAGCGGGTGTTGTGGAACGATCCCGCAAGCGGGGTCTGGCGCCATGCCGATGCAGGCTACCAGGATGCCGTCGACTGCGCCCGCGAAAATGGCCTGAGACTGCCCCGCATCTTAGGAAACTGAAGCACTGAAAACCGAACCAACCAATGGGAGAACTGAAAATGGACAGACGTAAATTTCTAGCATCAGCAGGGGTCGGTACGGCCGCCGCAGCGCTTGCGAGCCCCGCAATCGCGCAAGACAAGCGTCAATGGAAGATGGTCACGGCCTGGCCAAAGAACCTGCCCGGGCCCGGCGTGGCCGCGCAAACTCTGGCAGACCGCATCACCACGCTTTCGGGTGGCCGCATCGAGGTGAGACTCTTTCCCGCAGGCGAGCTGGTGCCGGGCCGTGGGGTGTTTGACGCCGTCAGCGAAGGCACGGCCGAACTTTACCATGCCGTACCCGCCTATTGGGGCTCGAAATCCAAGGGGATCCTGCTCTTCGGGTCGCAGCCCTTCGGTCTGCGCGCGGATGAGCAATTCGGCTGGCTCTATCACGGCGGAGGTCAGGCGCTCTATGACGAAATGTATGGCCGTTTCGGCATCAAGCCATTCCTGTGCGGCAACTCCGGCCCGCAATGGGGCGGTTGGTTCCGCAATGACATTAATTCGGCAGAAGATCTGAAAGGCCTGAAATTCCGGACCACGGGGCTTGCCTCTGAAATGGCATCGAAACTGGGCATGGCTGCAGAAGCCATGTCCGGCCCCGCGATGTTCCAGGCCCTGCAAACGGGCGCGCTTGATGCGGGCGAATTTATCGGTCCGTGGACCGACAGCGCACTTGGCTATCACCAGGTCGCCAAGAATTACTATTGGCCCGGCGTGGGCGAGCCGTCTTCCGCCGAGGAATGCGGCATCAACGCAGCAGCCTATGCGGAACTGCCTGATGATCTCAAACAGGTTGTCAGCCTTGCTTGCGAAAGCCTCTACAATCCTGTCTGGACCGAATACACAACCAAACACGCGGCGGCCCTGAAAAAACTGGTCGCTGATGAGGGCGTGCAGGTGAAAATGCTGCCCGAGGACGTGATCACCGCCATGGGTAAAGCCGCCGCCGAAGTCATCGACGAGCTGCGCCAGGACGACGACGACCTGGTCAAGCGCATCGTGGAGAGCTTTATCGCCTACCGCGAGTCCGTCGGCCGCTACATGGTCTACGCCGACAACGGCCAGATGAACGCGCGCGCCACAGTCATGGGCTACTAAGACGAGAAGCTGAGAAACACGGCCCGCGCGGCGTGTGTTCGCGCGGGCATCACACCGCTTTTGCGAGGGGCCGATGGAAAAACTGGCGAACGCTATCGACGCAGTTAACGCGGGTGTCGCAAGCCTCACCCGATGGCTCGCGCTCTTCATGGTCCTGGTGCAGTTTACCATCGTCGTCGGGCGCTACGCGTTTGGCGTGAACTCCATCGCCGCGCAGGAAAGCGTCCTGTACATGCACGCCACGCTCTTCATGCTGGGCGCCGGCTATACGCTGCTGGTCGACAAACATGTGCGCGTCGATGTGTTCTACGCCAAGGTCAGTCCACGAAACCAACGACGCATCGACATTTTCGGCCACCTGTTCTTTCTGCTGCCTTCGATGGCAGCGCTGCTCTACTGGTCATGGCCCTCGGTGCGCAACTCCTGGAGCATACTTGAAGGCCCGCTATCAGTTGGTGGCATTGAGGCCGTCTTTCTGATGAAGACACTGATCCCCGCCTTCTGCGTGCTTGTGATGCTTCAGTCCGTATCCCTGCTGATCCGGCTTTTTCTGCAACGACCCGCATCATGATTGAGTATCTCGACCTCATAATGTTCGCAGCGCTCATGGGCGCAATCCTTTTGGGGTTTCCCGTTTCTTTCTCCATCGCGGGTGTCGCCATCATCTTTGCGTATATCGGTTGGTACACCGGGCATATGGACATCAGCTTGCTCGGCGCCATGGGCCAGCGGGTTTTCGGGCTTCTGTCCAACAACGTTCTGATCGCGATCCCGCTATTTGTTCTGATGGGTGCACTCCTTGAGAAAAGCCGTATCGCCGAGGATCTGCTCGACACTATGGGGCGGCTCTTTGGCCAGCTTCGCGGTGGTTTGGGCATATCTGTAGTTCTTGTCGGCGCGCTGTTGGCAGCCTCAACCGGGATTGTTGGGGCGACGGTTGTGGCGATGGGATTGATTGCGCTGCCAACCATGTTACGGGCCGGATATGATCCGCGCGTTGCCTCGGGTATCGTGTGCACCGCGGGAACGCTGGGGCAGATCATCCCGCCCTCGACCCTGCTCATCATCCTTGCGGATGTCATGTCAAACTCCTTTCAGCAGGCCCAGTATGAACAAGGAAAATTCGCCGTCGAAGCGCTTTCGGTGGGTCAATTCTTTGCAGCCGCCGTGATCCCTGGCCTAATGCTGGTGAGCCTCTATCTGATCTACATCCTGCTGCGCGGCTGGATCAGGCCGCAGGACATGCCACCCGCACCCCCCGATCTGGCAAAACCGGATGGCGCAGAGGTCTTTCGTGCCATTGTGCCACCGATCTTGCTGATATTTGCGGTTCTGGGCGCAATTCTGGGCGGCATTGCAACCCCGACCGAAGCGGCTTCGGTCGGGGCCATTGGCGCGATGCTGATGACCGGCCATAAGATGGGCATCAACCCCAAGCTGATTCTGCTGGGCACCGCTGCGCTGATCATTTTGGGTATTCTGGCGGGGGCTTTTCCTGTCCGGTTTCAGCGCAATGATTTGAGCCATGGCACCTTCGCATTGGGGATCATTTACGCTGGACTTACCGTCGTCGGCAGTGTCGCGGTCGGGCTTGCTCTGCGCTCGGCGCTGAAAGAAAAAGTCATACATGAAGCGATCGGCTCGACTTTGACCATGACGTCAATGATCTTCGCGACAATCCTTGCGGCAGGTATCTTCAGCCTCGTATTCATCGGTCTTGGCGGCGAAGAGCGTGTGTCGGCCATCCTCAGCAGCATGCCGGGCGGTGCGACAGGAGCGCTGGTATTTTGCATGATCTTCATCTTTTTTCTGGGGTTCTTTCTGGATTTCGTCGAAATCTCGGTCATCGTCCTACCTTTGGTGACCCCGACCCTCATCTTGCTGGGTCACGATCCGATCTGGCTGGGCGTGCTGATCGCGATCAACCTGCAAACCAGCTTCCTGACGCCGCCATTCGGCTTCTCGCTGTTTTATCTTCGTGGTGCGGCGCCGAAAGAAGTGACGACCGGCCATATTTACGCCGGCGTTGTCCCGTTCATCGGGATACAGGCTGTTGGCGTGATCCTGATCTGGTTGCTCCCATCCTTGGCGACGTGGCTGCCATCTGTGCTGTTCTAAGTCTGATCCCATCCCGCGTTTGGTCGACGACACCAGATTGGGGCGGTGTCATGGTCGGAACGTACAGAGGTGTCCGAATGTCCAATGTTTGCACATTGCTGACACAAGACGCGGATGCAGCATCCCATGACATTGTACAGCGTCACCGTCAGGTCGTCGTTGTGAGGGGGCGTTGCGGATCTGAGGACCAATCACGGAAATACAGACTTACCTGCCATTCGTGCACTTAGCCCAGCCTGGAACAAGGTCCGCGTCGTCGGTCAGAAACGCCCGTTGGCGCCGAAATACGTCTGGGCGATCCGAGTACGATCCGAATTGGCCCAAAACCATCGCGATCTCGCGCCGTTCAACACGGCAATCGACAGCAAGCCTTGCGGCTGTGATCTTGTGAATGTGGTCAAATGTGATGGCATCGGGCGAGGTCAAAGAGCGGGCGTCGGTCTTGCAAAGCAAGACACAGAAACCTGTGCGGTTTGAAATATCCAAAGGGACGCGTGCCTCGGTCCACAAGTGGATGGAAGATGACTTGATGTTCGGCTCGGAGTACTTTTGCCAGGTCGGTTTGATGAGCGACTGCGGATCTCGACCCGCCAGTCTGCACGACTTTTCCGAGATTGCATGACGCCGATTGGCTTGGACGCAAGCGCAGACGGCACGCATTCGATGCGTCGGACCAAAGTCACCCAGATCCACGAGAAAACGCGAAACCTGTGCACAGTGCAGCTACGCGCCATTCGCGTCCGACGTGTTGAACACAAACTGCTGAACAGGACCATCATCCACTGAAAAGCCCAAACCGCTTTGCAGGCGAAGCCTGTGTGGCAGCGAGATCAGAAGATCGGGGTTTTCCGGCTGCGGTTCCACGAATACAGAGATCAGCCGTTGCTCGGTGATCCGGCGATATCCGAACGCTCTAGTCAGCAACAGCGTGCCAGTAAGCCGTCACGCGCAATCCGCTCATACGAACCTCATGCGCAAGCACCGACCCGGCGGAGGCACTCAATCTAAAGTATGGATTTATAATACTAAATGGCGGACCCTAGAGGATTCGAACCTCTGGCCTCTGCCTTCGGAGGGCAGCGCTCTATCCAGCTGAGCTAAGGGTCCTTCTCGGGGCGGTATAGCGGGAGGGCCGTCGCGCCGCAACGGCAAAAGATCGCCCCCTCAGGCGAAGAGGTCGTGCGCCAGCTCCAGCGCTTCGACCAGCACATCCACCTCGGCCTTGGTGTTGTAAAGACCGAAGGAGGCGCGGCAGCTCGCCGGGATCCCCATATGCTCCATCAGCGGCCCGACGCAGTGCTGACCCGCGCGCACCGCAACGCCCTTCTTGTCGAGGATCGTCGAAATGTCGTGGGCGTGCCCTGCGCCGTCCATGGTGAAGCTGAAAATCGCGCCCTTGTCGGGCGTCGTGCCCTGCACCTGCAGCCAGTTGAGGCCATTCAGGCGCTCCACCGTATAGTCGCGCAGACCATCCTCATGGGCTGCAATGTTCTGCATGCCGAGCCCCATCATATACTCCAGCGCCACGCCAAGACCGATGGTCTGGACAATGCCGGGCGTGCCCGCCTCGAACTTCATCGGGGGGTCGTTGTAGATCACGCCGTCCTTGCTGACCTCCTTGATCATGTCGCCCCCACCGATGAAGGGCTGCATCTCGGCCATGCGCTCCGCCTTGCAGTAGATCGCGCCCGACCCCGAGGGGCCATAGAGCTTGTGGCCGGTGATGGCGTAGAAGTCGGGGTCGATGTCCTGCAGATCCACCGGCTGGTGCACGGCGGCCTGGCTGCCGTCGATCAGCACGGGCACGCCGCGGGCATGGGCCTCGGCGCAGATCGTCTTCACATCGACGCGGGTGCCCAGCACATTGGACAGGTGCGTCACCGCGATGAGCTTCGTCTTGGGTGTAATGGCGTCAATGACCGCCTGGGGATCAAGGTATCCGGTGCTGTCCACATCGACCCATTTCAACACCACACCCTGCCGTTCGCGCAGGAAATGCCAGGGCACGATATTGGCGTGATGCTCCATCACGCTGAGGATGATCTCATCGCCGGCCTGCATCCGCGGCATCGCCCAGCCATAGGCCACCATATTGATGCCCTCGGTGGTGCCGGAATTGAGCACGATGTCATCCTCGGACCCCGCGTTGAGGAACCGGGCGATCACCCCGCGCACGCTTTCGTACTTCTCAGTGGCAACATTAGAAAGATAATGCAAGCCTCTGTGAACATTCGCATATTCATGTGCATAGGCATTGGTGATCGCGTCAATCACCACCTGAGGTTTCTGCGCCGAGGCACCATTGTCCAGATAGACCAGCGGCTTGCCGTTCACCTCGCGGCTGAGGATCGGGAAATCGCCCCGGATTGCCTCCACATCATACATTTGACGGTACCCCCATGGCGCCGACGCCGATCATCGACAGGATAAAGGACAGGCCCAGTGACATGGCCACCGCGCCCGCGATCAGCACGAAGAACGCGCGCATCAGCGAGTTCAACTGCAACCCGACGCTGATGAAATTCAGAAAAACCCAGAGCGTGGCCGCCGCCACAAAGAGCACCAGGAAGCTGGCCAGCACCGGAAGCAGCAACACGCTCAGGATGATCGCCACCTGCGCCACGACCCGAAGCGTCTGCATCCAGACCAGCAGCGCCAGCAGATCGCTCATGTCCTCCGAGCCGCCAAACGCGCGCCCGGCCCAGAACAGCGCATGCACGGTGATGATGAACCCGCCCGCAATGATCATGAAGAGCGTGAAGGGGTTCGAGACCATGCCGGTCAAGGGAGCCGGCACCGGGATCACCATATTCGACAGTGTCGACATGAAGGTGCTGAGGATCGCGATCAGGGCGGCGGCCATCCAGAGCACGCTGCGCGGGATCTGCCAGCTCATGATCTCGGCGGCGGCCCCTTTCGGATTGCGCAGCGTCTCGAGCGCGAGCTGTGTCCAGTTGACGGTTGCAGGTATCATTGAGGCGCCTTTTCCGCTGCGATCAGACCGCTGATCCAGAACCAGCCGAACACCACAAACCATAGGAGCCCGACGACTTGCAACTCCAGCCCCGGGCCGATGAACCCCGCGATCAGCCCCCAGAGCAGCATCAGCGGCGAAGAGGCAAGCAGCGCCCAGAAGAGCGCCAGCCGCGCGCCATAGTGGCTGCCCTTGCCGCGGAAAATCTTGGCGATGAGGTGGCTCACCGCCGCCAGGCAATAAAGCGCCAGCGGTGCGATGAAAATCCACGCCATCAGCGAGGCGCCCAGCAACATGTTCAGCTCCTCCCCGGTCAGATGCGCCTCGCGCGCCAGCCGCGGCAATTGTGCGATGAAGACGATCATGCAGCCTGCCATCAGATAGGCAAGGGCGCGGTCCTCGCGCTGCCCAAGAGCCAGCAACCCGCGCAATGTTTTGCCCGGGTTGCGATAAGTTGCCGTGATATTGCGTGTGACCGCCATCAGCTGCGATGCCGCTCCAGCCAGGCGGCGAGGCGCCCGTTGATCTCTTCGCGCAGGTCTTCGTCCTCGATTTCCTCCACCGCTTCGGCCAGGAAGGCGAGCGTCAGAAGGTCGGTCGCGGGCGCTTCCGGAACCCCGCGCGAGCGCAGATAGAACAGCGCCTCCTCGTCGATGGCCCCCGATGTGCTCCCGTGCGAACAGGCGACATCATCGGCGTAGATCTCCAGCTCTGGCTTGGCGAGGAACTGGCTGTCCTCGTCCAGCAGAAGCGACTGGCTGATCTGGTAGCCATCGGTCTTCTGCGCGTCCTTCTTCACCAGGATCTTGCCCTGGAAGACGCCCGTGGCCCCGTTGCGCAGCACCTTCTTGAAGACCTGCCGGCTCTCGCAGCCCACCGCATCATGGGTGATGAAAACCGTGTCATCATGGTGGAAATCGCCGTCACCCACGCAGGCGCCCGCCACATGGGCCACCGCGTCATCCCCGGTCAGCTCGATCACGCATTCATTGCGCGTGAGCACGCCATTGGCGGTCAGGGTGAAGGATTTGAACACCGACTCGGTGCCAAGCCGCGCAAAGATATGCGTGGCCGCACGCCGCTCATGGTCCCGCCCCTGGGCGCGCACATGGTGGAAGGTGGCGCCGTCGGCGACGTCCACTTCCATGCATTTGTTGAAGCGCGCGGCGGCCGGGCCATTCTCCAGCACGGTGATCTCCGCGCCCGGGTCGAGCTTGATCACGTGGTGCAGGATTGCATCCGAGGTCTCGGAGCGGTGGTGGTAGGTCAGGTTGATCGGCTTCGAGGGCTTGCCGGTCACATGGATCAGCACACCATCGCTGGCAAAGGCGGTGTTGAGCGCGGCCAGCGGGCGCTGCACCGGGTCCTGCCCCTTTGCCTCGAGCGTCCCGTAGAGATCGCGCGCCCAGTGGATGTCGGAGCTGGCGTCGGCCAGCCGCTCGATGCGCACGCCTTCGAGGCTCAGATCATCCGAGGCCTCGGTGTCGAAGACACCATCGACGAAAACGATGTTCAGACGGTCCATTTCACCAAAGATCGGCGCTTCGTCATTGTCGAAGAGCGCGGCGGGCACAGCACCGGGCTGGGTCAGCGTGTCGGGCCGGGTGTATTTCCAATACTCATCGCGCCGTTCGGGCAGGCCCATCTGGCGCACGCGGGCCAGCGCATCGCTGCGCGCCGCCTCGGGCCAGCCGCCTGTCGGCAGGCTCAGCTCCGCCAGCCGGGCATCGGTGGTCGACAGTTTTTCCGCAGCATCCGCCATCACGCCACCTCTGCCAGGATACCGCCGTAGCCGTTGTTCTCGACTTCCAGCGCTAGCTCCGGTCCGCCGGATTTCACGATCTTGCCGTCCGCCATGATGTGCACCACATCGGGTTTGATGTGGTCCAGCAAGCGCTGGTAGTGGGTGATCACGAGGAACCCGCGCCCTTCGTTGCGCAGCGCGTTCACCCCTTCCGAGACCAGCTTCATCGCGTCCACATCGAGGCCGGAATCCGTCTCGTCCAGAATGCACATCTTCGGCTCCAGCATCGCCATCTGCAGGATTTCATTGCGCTTTTTCTCACCGCCGGAGAAGCCGACGTTGACCGGGCGTTTGAGCATATCGGCGTCGATGGACAGCTCCTTGGCGCGGGCGCGGATCAGCTTGAGGAATTCTGCTGCCGAGACTTCTTCTTCGCCGCGCGCCTTGCGCTGTGCGTTCACGGCAGTGCGCAGGAAGGTCATGTTGCCCACACCGGGGATTTCGACGGGGTATTGGAACGCAAGAAACAGGCCTGCGGCGGCGCGCTCTTCGGGCTCCATTTCGAGGATGTCTTCGCCTTCCAGCACGGCCTCGCCATCGGTCACCTCATAGCCATCCTTGCCCGAGAGCACATAGGAGAGCGTCGATTTGCCAGAGCCGTTCGGGCCCATGATCGCGTGCACCTTGCCCGCCTCGATCTCCAGATCGACGCCCTTGAGGATCTGCTTGTCCTCCTCTTCCAGTTTCACGTGCAGGTTCTTGATACTCAGCATATCTATGTCCTCTTTGTCGGCTCCGCGCGGCGCGGAAAGTGTTCTTTGTCAGTGTGTTGTGTTCGGGTCTTCAGGTGATCTCCACGGCGGTGCCGGAGGCGGAGACCATCAGCATGGAATCCCCGATCACCTCATAGTCGAGGTCGATCCCCACGACCGCATTGGCGCCCATGGCCGCGGCGCGGTCTTCGATTTCCGCCATCGCCTCGTCGCGGGCGTCCTTCAGCTTGCTCTCATAAGCACCCGAGCGCCCGCCGATCACATCCGTGACGGAGGCAAAGAAGTCCCGCACGATGTTGGCGCCCATAATGGCCTCGCCCACGACGATGCCCTTGTAGGCAGTGATACTGTGCCCTTCGACGCTGTTTGTGGTGGTCAGGATCATTCCCATGCCCCCGTCAGAAAACCAATCGTCATGAACGAGTAAAACCAGCCCAAGCAGAACAGACCGAAGGGCGAGAAGATCCGGTAAAAGAATGCGTTAACCGCACCATGGCCGGAACCGCGCAGTATTCGTTCTCGCTCGAACCCAGAGAACAAGACTAGAAGGAGGGAGACGGTCAACCAACCATGCACTGGGAAGTACGTCAGGAAGGGTAAGAACATCCAACCTTCTCCGAAACCACTCAGCATTGGAGCCGAGAGCGTGATGCCAACCGCCAAACCAAACAGGGCGGCTTTAAGACCACCCATGTCGAGGAAGACTTGCTCCCACGCCAACAAGCGATCAACCAACCGACCCCTCCAGCGAAATCGCAACCAGCTGCTGCGCTTCCATGGCGAACTCCATCGGCAGCGCTTGCAGCACGTCCTTACAGAACCCGTTGACCACCAGCGCCACGGCCTCCTCCTCGTCCATGCCGCGCGAGCGGCAGTAGAAGAGTTGGTCGTCATCCACCTTGGAGGTGGTCGCCTCATGCTCGACGCGGGAGGAATTGTTCTTCACCTCGATATACGGCACCGTATGGGCGCCGCAGTCCCCGCCGATCAGCAGGCTGTCACACTGCGTATAGTTCCGCGAATCCTTCGCCTTCGGGTGCATCGACACCAGCCCGCGATAGGTGTTCTGCGCCTTGCCCGCCGAGATGCCCTTAGACACGATCCGCGACTTCGTGCGCTTGCCCAGATGCACCATCTTGGTGCCGGTATCGGCCTGCTGCATGTTGTTGGCGATGGCAATCGAATAGAATTCGCCCTGCGTGTCGTCCCCGCGCAGAATGCAGGAAGGGTATTTCCAGGTCACAGCCGAGCCCGTCTCGACTTGCGTCCACATCACCTTGGCGCGATCCCCCCGGCAATCGGCCCGCTTGGTCACGAAGTTGTAAATGCCACCCTTGCCGTTCTCATCGCCCGGATACCAGTTCTGCACGGTGGAGTATTTCACCTCCGCGTCTTCCTCCACGATGATCTCGACCACGGCGGCGTGCAGCTGTGCAATGTCGCGCTGCGGCGCGGTGCAGCCTTCGAGATAGCTGACGTAAGAGCCCTTGTCAGCGATGATCAACGTGCGTTCAAACTGGCCGGTGTTCTCCGCGTTGATGCGGAAATAGGTGCTGAGCTCCATCGGGCAGCGCACGCCCGGCGGCACATAAACAAACGAGCCATCAGAGAAAACGGCGGAGTTCAGCGTCGCATAGTAGTTGTCCGACACCGGCACGACCGTGCCGAGGTATTTCTTCACCAGCTCCGGATGCTCCTTGATCGCTTCGGAGATGGAGCAGAAGATCACGCCCGCCTTTTTCAGCTCTTCCTGAAACGTCGTGCCGACAGAGACAGAGTCAAACACCGCATCCACAGCCACCTTGCGCGGTGCATCCCCCAGCTCCTCAGCGCCCTCGACACCCGCGAGGATCATCTGTTCCTTCAACGGAATGCCAAGCTTCTTGTAGGTCTCCAGCAGTTTTGGGTCGACCTCATCCAGCGACTTGGGCTTCACCTCCATCGACTTCGGCCGCGCGTAATAATACTGGTCCTGAAAGTCGATCTCCGGGTAATCGACCATCGCCCACTTCGGCTCTGTCTTCTGCAGCCAGCGATCATAGGCCGCAAGCCGCCACTCGGTCATCCACTCCGGCTCTTCGTTCTTCTCGGAAATCAAGCGCACGATATCGGGGGAGAGGCCCTTCGGCGCATACTCCATCTCGATATCCGTCGACCAGCCGTATTTGTACTTGCCGCCAACCTCGCGCACCGCGTCCACGGTCTCTTGGTCCACGCCCTCTTTGACGCGGACATCCTCAGCGGTCGACTGATCAAAAGCTGCCATCTTTCCCTCCAAAACTCACGCCGCGCGGGCGCGAAATTTACGTTCCTGTGCAAGCCAGGCGTCGGCGAACCGCAGCACGTCCTGCTCTGTTGTCTCCAACCCCAGCGACACCCGGATGGCGCTGCTGGCAGTCTCGTCATCGTATCCCAAGGCACGGAGCACCGTGCTGGCGCGCACCTTGCCACTGGAGCAGGCCGAGCCTGCGCTGACGGCAAATCCCGCGAGATCCATCTGCATCACTTGCGTCTCGCCCTTCCAGCCGGGCGTGGCAAAGCAGGAGGTGTTCGGCAGGCGGTTCGCACCTTTCCCGACAAAAATAGTCTCCTTGGCTTCCCCTGCAAGAGTGTTTTCTAGAATCTTTCTAAGTTTTTCGACCCCATCCCAGCGGCCCTCCGCTACATCTCGTGTTGCAGCCTCTGCGGCGGCCCCAAATCCGGCAATGCCAATGACGTTCTCGGTGCCCGAGCGGCGCCCCATCTCCTGCCCGCCACCGCGAATGCGGGCCGTCACGTCGAGCCCATGTTTCACGATCAGCGCGCCGACGCCCTTGGGTCCGCCCAGCTTGTGCGCCGAGGCCATCACCAGGTCCGCACCCGACCGCGCGAAGGAAAACGGCACCTTGCCAAGCGCCTGCACCGCGTCGACCAACACCAGCACATCGCGCTTCAGCGCCCGGAGCGCCTGCGCATGGGGCATGGTATCCTGCAACACGCCCGTTTCGCTGTTGGCGGCCTGCAGGGCGACCACATCATCCCAGATTTTGTTTTCAAAGCCCGCGCCCTGCGCCGTCCCGGTCAGCACACCGTCCGCGTCCACGTCCAGCAGATGCGTCAGGTCCACGCCATCGCGCTGCACCCAGGACAAAACCGCGTCATGCTCAATGCCCGCGCTCGAGACGGTCGCAGATTCCGGAATGGCGAGGCCCGCCGCCTCCGTCGCACCGGAGGTGAAGACCACCTCACCCGGGCTGCACCCGACCAGCTCCGCCACCTGCATGCGTGCACGCTCCACCAGCGCCTTCGCCGCGCGGCCCTCACCGTGCACGGAGGATGGGTTGCCGACCACATCCATCGCCGCGATCATCGCGTCGCGTGCCTCGGGCCGCAGCGGCGCCGTCGCATTATGGTCAAGATAAACGCGGCCCATGCCCTTCATCCTTCCAAAAATACTCCGGGGGAGGCGCGCAGCGCCGGGGGCAGCGCCCCCTCATTCGTCCACAACCGCAAAGAGGCTCGGCACCGCCGGGCACGGTGCCAGCTCATTGCCCACAATGTCCGACAACCGCGTCTGGTGCAGGAACACATAGACATGGGCCGACAGCCCTTCCCAGAGCCGGTTGGTGAGCGATTGCGCGCGGCTGCCCGAGGCGCCGCCCGAGGCCCCTGCCCCCTTGTGCATCGCATCCACCGTCTCATCGACCGCCGCCAGCACATCCGCGACCCGAATGTCCGAGGCTGGGCGGGCCAGGCGATAGCCGCCCCCGGGTCCGCGCACCGACGTCACCAGTTCCGCCCGCCGCAACTTGACAAAGAGCTGCTCCAGATAGGGCAGGGAAATCGCCTGCCGCTCGGCGATCTCGCTCAAGGTGATCAGACTGCCTTCGGGCTGCAGCGCGATGTCGGCCAGTGCCACCATCGCATAGCGCCCCTTGGTCGACAATTTCATGCCCGAGATCCTCCCGCAGCAGGCCAGACCCGCAATGATTGACGTCGGCCCATTAAAAGCCTAAGTCCAGTTTTCGCACTCCGACACGCGCAGTGCGCACGATTTAGAACCGTTCTAAAGAGCCTGAGCGAAGCCGTCAAGATTGCACGCTCGCGCCTTGGAACATTGTTACAGGGACGCCCATGCCCGAGGTCATTTTTCCCGGACCCGAAGGCCGCCTCGAAGGCCGCTACCACCCCCAGAAAGAGCGCGACGCGCCCATTGCCATCATCCTGCACCCGCACCCGCAATTCGGCGGGACCATGAACCACGTGATCGTGCACCGGATGCATTACGCCTTCTACAACATGGGCTTTACCGTGCTGCGGTTCAATTTCCGCGGGGTCGGGCGCAGCCAGGGGGAATATGACCAGGGGATCGGCGAGCTGTCTGACGCGGCATCGGCGCTCGATTACTTGCAGTCGATGAATAACAACTCCAAACACTGCTGGGTAGCCGGTTTTTCCTTCGGCGCCTGGATCGGCATGCAGCTTCTGATGCGCCGGCCCGAGATCACCGGCTTCATCTCGGTGGCGCCACCCGCCAACATGTACGACTTCTCCTTCCTCGCGCCCTGCCCCGCGTCGGGCCTGATCATCAACGGCACAGCCGACCGGGTCGCGCCGCCCAGCGATACGGAATCGCTGGTCTCCAAGCTGCATGAGCAGAAGGGCATCACCATCACCCATGAACAGGTGGACGGGGCCGGGCATTTCTTTGAAGAGCCGCATCTGGAGACGCTGATCGACACCACCACGGCCTATGTGAAGCGGCGGCTGACCGAAACAACGAGGTGACCCCATGGGCATTGTCGAAGACGTCGCGGACGAACTGGCGCTGGAAAGCCTCAAGATCATCAACGCAACGGGCGACGACGCCTTCGTGCAGCGCATCGCGGACACCATCGGTGGCTCGTCGCAGACCATGGAAGAGGCCTACCTCACCGCGGTGCGCGTGCGCCGGGCCGAACAGCGGGCGCGCGAGCTTCTGAAATCGCTCAAGGACGACATGGCGCGGCGCCAGGAGCCACCCGCGGGTGGCTGACCGGCTCTCCGCCCAGATCGCGTTCCTGAACGAAGCCGACAAGCTCAAATCCGTCGTCCGCGCCTCGCGCCTGCATGACGACAGCCGCTTCGAGAACTCCGCCGAGCATTCCTGGCACGTGATGCTGCACGCCTTCGTTCTGGCCGAGCACGCGCCCGAGGGCGTCTCGGCCACCCGCGCGCTGCAGATGCTGCTGATCCACGATCTGGTCGAGATCGACGCGGGCGACACGCCGATCCATGGCGCGGTGGATGCGGCCGCGCAGGAGGCCGCCGAACAGGCCGCCGCCGACCGGCTCTTCGGCCTGCTGCCTGCCGATCAGGCCGCGGCTTACCGCGCGCTCTGGGACGAGTTCGAAGCCGCCGAGACGCCGGATGCGCGCTTTGCCAAGGCCATCGACCGGCTCTCGACACCGCTCGCCAATCTGCAGAACGGCGGCGGATCGTGGACCGAGTACAACGTCACCATGGCGCAGATGGAGACCCGCGTCGGCACTCCGATCGGGCGCGGCGCGCCGGTGCTCTGGGACTGGCTGCGCCCCCGGCTCGCTGCATTTTTTGCGCGTGCGGGGGGTTAACGGGGGCTCACCCCACCGCACGCCGCGCACCGACGTGATACCGACGTTTTACCGACGCAATACCGACAGGCCACCGACAGCTGTTTTGCGGGGCCCCCGGCCAGCCGGGCGCCCGGCGCAAACCAGTCGGCATATTTTCGGTATACATCTGTATACAGGCTTTCAAACCGGCGCCAACTGCGCTACACCGCGCGCGAATTGACTCGAACCCGAAACAGGAGCGCTCCATGACCAAGATCAAGGTGGACAACCCCGTCGTCGAACTCGACGGCGATGAAATGACCCGGATCATCTGGGATTTCATCAAGAAGAAACTCATTCTGCCTTATCTGGATGTGGACCTGAAATACTACGACCTCGGGATCGAGGCGCGCGACGAAACCGACGACCAGATCACAGTGGATGCCGCCCATGCCATCAAGGAACACGGCGTCGGCGTGAAATGTGCCACCATCACGCCGGATGAGGCGCGGGTCGAGGAGTTCGGCCTGAAACAGATGTGGCGCTCGCCCAACGGCACCATCCGCAACATCCTTGGCGGCGTGATCTTCCGCCAGCCGATCATCTGCAAGAACGTGCCGCGCCTCGTGCCGGGCTGGACCAAACCCATCGTGGTCGGGCGCCACGCTTTCGGTGACCAGTATCGCGCTACCGATTTCAAATTCCCGGGCAAGGGCAAGCTGACGATCAAATTCGTCGGCGAAGACGGCACCGAGATCGAGAAAGAGGTGTTCGACGCGCCGGGTGCCGGTGTGACCATGGCGATGTACAACCTCGACCAGTCCATCATCGACTTCGCGCGCGCCTCGATGAACTATGGCCTGTCGCTCGGCTGGCCGGTCTATCTCTCCACCAAGAACACAATCCTCAAGCAGTACGACGGGCGTTTTCTGGAGCTGTTTCAGCATATCTATGACACCGAATTCAAAGAGAAATTCGAAGCCGCTGGCATCACCTACGAGCACCGCCTGATCGACGACATGGTGGCTTGCGCCATGAAGTGGAACGGCGGCTACGTCTGGGCCTGCAAGAACTACGACGGCGACGTGCAGTCCGACACCGTGGCGCAGGGCTTCGGCTCGCTGGGCCTCATGACCTCCGTCCTGATGACGCCCGACGGCCAGACCGTCGAAGCCGAAGCGGCGCATGGCACCGTCACCCGCCACTACCGCCAGCACCAGAAAGGCGAGGAGACCTCCACCAACTCCATCGCCTCGATCTACGCCTGGACCGGCGGGCTCAAGCACCGCGCGAAACTCGACGACAACGCGCCCCTGCTGAACTTCGCCGAGACGCTGGAAAAGGTCATTGTCGACACCGTGGAAAGCGGCTTCATGACCAAGGACCTGGCGCTGCTCGTGGGCCCCGATCAGAAGTGGCTGACCACCATGGGCTTCCTCGAGAAGGTCGACGAGAACCTCAACAAGGCGCTGGCAGGCTGAGCCACCGTCACACCGGATCTAAGGGCCGCAGAGATGCGGCCCTTTTTCGTGTCAGTGCCCGCGCGCGTGGAGCCGCTGGTGCAGCCCGGTGACGATCCGGCCCGCCGTCTTCTCGAAGAGGCACGGGATGAACGCATGCACCAGCGCCGCCCCCGCCGCCGCCATCAGCGCCGCGGCAAATCGCAGGGCGAACAGCATGTGTTGACCAAAGCTCTCATCCACGGTTGCGGGATGGGCAAGAAAGATGCGTTGAAACATGGCGGGCTCCTTGACGTTTTGCGCAAGCTATCATCGGGGCCCTGAGACTGAATCCCAATTTGTTGCCAAATATGGATTGATAACGGGACAAGATCTCAAATAATGTCCCTTGATGATAACACTTGATGAAATCGACCGAAAGCTGCTGCGGCTGCTTCAAAAAGATGCGAGCACGCCGCTCGACACCCTGGGCGAGGCCGTGCACCTCAGCCGCAATGCCTGCTGGCGACGGATCAAGGCGCTTGAAAAAGCGGGCGTGATCGCGCGCCGCGTCACCGTGCTCGACCCGGTGAAATGCGGGCTGGGGCTCGCCGTCTTCATCCTGATCCGCACCAATGCGCACGCCCCCGACTGGCTGGACAAGTTCCGCGCAGCCACCCGGTCCCTGCCCCAGGTGCTGGGCGTCTACCGGATGAGCGGCGATCTGGACTATCTGGTGCGCGCGCAGGTGGCGGACATGGCCGACTATGACCGCCTCTATCAGTCGCTGATCCAGCGGGTGCCCCTCTCGGACGTGTCCGCCAGCTTCGTGATGGAACAGATCAAGGACACCTCTGAACTGCCGCTCTGACCTGCCCCTGAGGTCCGCCCCCCCTTGGCGTAAGGCGATTTCGATCCCCAGTCGTTCAAATCTGCTCCAGATCGCTTTTGGCGGTTGCACTCGCCCGCCACAAACGCCTTATAGGACCGTGACGGCGCCCCTACACTCCTTTAACGTGTGGGGACTATTTTCTTGGAAACTTCACTCGGAGACAGACATGCAGGCGTGTCCGATACCAGATATGACGGGTCCGAGCACGCGTTCCTGGCTGCGCGACGCGACCCGCGGTTTGCATGAGGACGCCGAGGCGATGTGGATGCCGGCAGCTGCGTTTCGCTCGAAGGACAGCTATCGCGGCTTTCTCTCGGCCCTTCTGCAGGCTCATGCGCGCCTGGGGCTGCCCGCCGCGAGACGTCGCGGGGATACCGCGGCACAGCTGAGCGAGCAGGCACGCATTGACGCGCTCTGCCGCGACTTGCAGCACCGTCTCCCGCGACAACATCCTCCACAGAGGATGAGCGCGCTGTATGCCTGGGGCGTCGGCTACGTGCTGAACGGCTCGACCCTTGGGGCCAGCGTTCTGATCTCCAAGGGATATCTCCAGGCCAGCTGGCCGCGCTCTTACCTGGAGACCAGCCGCGCCTTTGCGCAATCCGGTCAGCTGCGCAGCTTCTTCGACCAACTCGACGACCTGCCGATGGGCGCGCCGGAGTTGCTGCGCGGTGCCGTCGAGACGTTCGAGATCATCAAGACCGGCGCCCCTGCACCGGAGCGGATGCCGGCGTCCGTGTTGAGGGAGCAGCGGGCATGAGCGACGCCATGGATGACGCAAAGATCCGCGAGGCACTGGCCGAATGCGAGCGTGAGCAGATCCATATCCCGGGCATCATTCAGCCCATCGGCTACCTTCTGGGCGTTGAGCCACGCAGCGGCGAGGTCCTCTATGCCAGTGCCAATTGCGCAGCGCTCTTTCGACAGGATGACACAAACATCATGGGGCGGACGGTGCGCGACCTTCTGGGCGCGGAGATCTGGCATGCCTGCCTGAACACTCTGGCATCCGCCGACAGCCCGGACCGTCGCCAGTTCGCCGGTGTCTGGCAGAACGGTGAGGCCGCTTGGGCCGTGCACATGACCCACTGCGCCGGTCGCCTCGTGCTCGAGATCGAAGACGCCTCGGAAACCCCCTCGAGCTCGCCGGAGATGCTGCTTCAGCAAGCCCAACTCGTCAGTCAAATCCAGACCTGCACGGACGAGCAAAGCCTGTTCCGCCTCACGGTCCGGCTGCTGCGGCATCTGACCGGGTTCGACCGCGTCATGATCTATAGGTTGGATGCCTTTGGCCATGGCGAGGTTCTGGCCGAAGAGCGCCGAGCGGGTCTCGAATCTTTCGAAGGGCTGCACTTCCCAAAGTGGGATATCCCGAAGCAGGCCCGCGACATCATGAGCCGGGTGCCCCTGCGTCTGATTGCGAACATCGCGGATGATCCCGTCCCGATTCTACAGGCCACCGCGGACCTGCCCCCCCTCGACATCTCCCTTGCTCAGCTGCGCGGGGTGTCAAAAGTGCATCTGCAATACCTTCGGAATATGGGCTCGGATGCGACGATGACCCTGTCCGTGGTGTTGGACGGCGATCTCTGGGGCATCATCTCGTTCCACCACATGCAGCCCAAGGTCTCGTCCCCCGAGATCCGGCAGATGCTGGCCGATGCCTTCCTGCCGGTGTTCTGCCTCAAGCTGAACCAGATCCGCGATCGCACCAGCCTCACACTTGCACGTAAGATCAATGGCTTACAGACCGATATCCAAGCCAAACTCGACAAAAAGACCGAGATTGAAGAGGTGCTGGAGGGGCTTGGCCAGCAGCTGTGCGAGGCTCTGAACATCACGGGTCTTGCCATCATTTCTGGCGCGCGCACCCACACTTACGGGCAGACCCCCTCAGAAGCAGCGCTCGCGGCGCTGGTTCAGGCGCCCCCCAATGCCACCGGCACGCTCTATACGACCGATGCGCTGCGCGACGCCTTTCCAGATCACCGAGACGGCTTCGGCGGTCTCGGCGGCGCGCTGGTCATCCACGGCCCGCACGACCGGCGCCTGGCCTTCTTCCGCCCGGTGATCGAGCAATCGGTCGCCTGGGCCGGCAATCCGACAAAGGCCCTGCATCAGGTGGACGGCAACGCGCGCCTCGAACCCCGGGGCAGCTTTGCGACCTATCTCGAGAGCATCGAAGGGCAGTCCGAGCCCTGGTCCCCCGAGGATCAACATCTGGCACAGCTGCTCTGGCCGCTTCTGAATGCCGCCGAACGACAGGCCTTCATGAATGATCTCAGCCGCCAGCAAATGCTGATGATCGGAGAGCTGAATCACCGGGTCCGCAACATCCTCACCCTGATCGAGTCGGTCTCACGGCAGGCCCGGCGCTCCAACAGCTCCCTGGAGAGCTACAGCAAGGCGCTCGAGGCGCGGATCAAGGCGCTGGCCGCCGCGCATGATTTGGGTGCAGGCTCTGCCCTGCCGTCGGTCTCTGTGCGCAAGATTATCGAGCTTGAAAACACGCCTTACGGGGATGACGCTGGCAGTCAGCTGTCCATCACAGGTCCGGATTTCTACATTCGCGCCGATCTGGCGCCCACCTTCACCCTTGCCATCCATGAGTTGATGACCAACGCGGTGAAATATGGCGCGCTGTCGACCGCGAGCGGACGCATTGCCGTCGCACTCGCGGAAACGGAAGCGGGCATGGAGCTGACCTGGGTCGAATCCGGTGGCCCGCCTGTCGTGAAACCCGATGTGGTCGGCTTCGGCTCGATCCTGATCACCCAGGCGATTGCCTATGAACTGGGCGGTTCGTCGGATCTCGACTACGCGCCGTCCGGCGTGCGCGCGCATCTGACCATCCCGCACAAGATGCTCGACGCGAAACCGGACCGAGACGAGATCAAGGCAGCGGTCGCAGACGAAACGATCACCAATATACCGGCTCCTCTAAGAAACGGCATCATATTGATTTTAGAAGATAATTTTGTCATCGCCAATGGGATCGCCGAAGATCTGAAGACCATCGGTTTTCCCAACAGCGAGATTGTCGCGCGGGCGGAGGAAGCGCTGGACTACATCGGCATCGAATCCCCGGCGCTCGGCCTGCTCGACATCAATCTCGGCGGTGGCCAGACCAGTATCGAAGTCGCGCGCAAGCTGGCCGAGAAGCAGGTGCCGTTCGTCTTTGTGTCTGGCTACGGGGAACTGGCAGACCTGCCGGCGGATCTGGACGGTCGCCAAGTTCTGACCAAACCCGCCTCCCGAGAAGACCTGATCAAGGCGCTTGCCAAGCTGGTGCCCTGACCCGTGCGGATTACCCCGCGCGCGCGGGACCTGCTGATCTCCGATCGTACACTGAACCGCCACCGGTGACGCTTTCGAGGACATATGCGGAGGCCCAGACGCTGATCCCCTTGCATCAGCCATCGGGGCCTAGGCGGGCTGCATGCGCTCCCGGCCGGGACGGGCAAGGAGGACACGGTCGCCGGGTGAGGGGCCGGGCCCGCTGGACAGCACGCCCTGCAACGGTCTATGCAAGGGAAATCCTTGCATGTGAGCCACTTATGACCTCAATTCTGATCCTGAATGGGCCGAACCTCAATCTCCTCGGGACGCGGCAGCCGGAGGTCTATGGCGCAACGACGCTCGCAGATATCGAGGGAATGTGCACAGCCTGGGCAGACGCCGCCAACTGCACGGTCACGTTCCTGCAGTCAAATCACGAGGGGGCGCTGGTCGATGCCATTCACGCCGCGCGCGGTGTGCAGGACGGCATCATCCTGAATGCGGGCGCCTACACCCATACGTCCATCGCGCTGATGGATGCCTTGGCCTCGGTCGAACTGCCCGCCATCGAACTGCATCTGAGCAACGTCCACGCGCGGGAGACGTTTCGGCATAAATCCTACATCGCCAAGGTGGCGGTCGGCCTGATCTGCGGTTTCGGGGCGCAAGGATACACCTTGGCATTGGACGCGATGAAGTCGCACGTCGAAGATTAATACCGACGTGTAAGCCCCTGAAAGAAAAGGGCGACGGAACCCCGTCGCCCTTGTAATTCCGACTGTGGAATTGCGTCAGCCCTTTGCAGCCTTCGCAACCTCGGCAGCGAAGTCTTCCTTGACCACTTCGATGCCCTCGCCCACTTCCAGACGGACAAAGCCGCCGATGGTGGCACCGGCGTCCTTGGCCGCCTCACCCACGGTCAGATCGGGGTTCACGACAAAAGACTGGTTCAGCAAAGTCACTTCGGACATGTACTTCTTCATGCGACCGATGATCATCTTCTCGATCACCGCTTCGGGCTTGCCGCTTTCGCGCGCAATGTCCATCTGAACCTGCTTTTCCTTTTCGACAACCGCCGGGTCCAGATCGTCTTCAGACAGCGCCGCCGGGTTGACCGCCGCGATGTGCATGGCGACCTGCTTGCCGAAGGCTTCATCGCCCCCGTTCAGAGCGACGAGAACACCGATCTTGCCCATACCGGGGGCGGCGGCGTTGTGCACATAAGAGACAACGGTCTCACCGTCTATGGCCGACATCCGGCGCACCGACATGTTCTCACCAATCGTCGCGATTTTGTCGGTGACCACGGTGGCCACGGATGTGCCGCCCATGTCAGCTTCCTTCAGCGCCTCGACATCAGAGACGGTGAGCGCGACCTCGGCGATGCCGGCAACCATTTCCTGAAACTCTGCGTTCTTGCCCACGAAATCGGTCTCGGAATTCACCTCGACCGCAACACCGTGACCGCCGCTGACCTTGACCGCGACGAGACCTTCCGCCGCCGTCCGACCGGATTTTTTCGCAGCCTTCGCAAGGCCCTTGGTGCGCAGCCAATCCAGCGCGGCTTCCATGTCGCCGTCGGTCTCGGTCAGCGCCTTCTTTGCGTCCATCATGCCTGCGCCGGTAGTGTCGCGCAGCTCTTTGACCATAGATGCTGTGATCGCCATCTGAGGTTCTCCTTTGGAATCTTCTTGTGCCGGGGCAGGTCATCCCTGCCCCATATGTCATGCGTGTGACGCGGCTCAGCTTGTCGCTTTTTCGACCGTCTCTTCCTTGGACTCGATATCCAGAGGCGCATCGGTCGCAACCGCATCGTTGGAGACCGTCTCGGAGGATGCGTCCCCGACCTCGACACCGGTCGACTCGGCCACGGCCTCTTCGACAGGTGCTTCTTCCATCTCACCCAGGTCAACGCCTGCGGCCCCCAGTTGCGCGGACATACCGTCAAGCGCCGCGCGGGCTGCCAGATCGCAATAAAGCGCAATGGCGCGGGCCGCATCGTCGTTGCCGGGGATGATGTAGTCGATGCCGTCGGGCGCGCAATTGGTGTCCACAACGGCCACAACCGGGATGCCCAGCTTGTTGGCTTCGGCCACGGCCAGCGCTTCTTTCTTCACGTCGATCACGAAGAGCAGGTCGGGACGGCCGCCCATTTCGCGGATCCCGCCGAGGCTCGCCTGCAGCTTGCCCTGGTCACGTTCCATGCCCAGACGCTCTTTCTTGGTCAGCCCGGCAAAGCCCTGCTCCGCCTGCTCGTCAATCGCCTTCAGACGGTTGATCGATTGCGAGACGGTCTGCCAGTTGGTCAGCGTGCCGCCCAGCCAGCGGTGGTTCATGTAGTATTGCGCGCATTTCTCGGCAGCTTCCGCGATTGGCTGCTGCGCCTGACGCTTGGTGCCGACAAACAGGATGCTGCCGCCCTTGGCGACGGTTTCGCGGATCACGTTCAGCGCCGCGTCCAGCATCGGCACGGTCTGTGTGAGATCCATGATGTGGATGCCATTGCGCGCGCCGTAGATGAACGGACCCATACGCGGGTTCCAACGCTGTGTCTGGTGGCCGAAGTGCACGCCTGCTTCAAGCAACTGGCGCATGGTGAACTCTGGAAGAGCCATGTCGTGTCTACCTTTCCGGTTTTATCCTCGGCGGGGGCATGACAGATCTCTGCCAACCGGCGGACCCTCGGGGATGTCTCCCCCAATGAGCCCAAACCCCGCCTGCGGGTTTCAGTCCGCGCCGTATAAGTCACGCCCGCGCAGATCGCAAGAGGCCAATTCAACAGCGCATCTACGAAGTGATCAGCCTGTTCTTGTCACCGGTCCGCAGCGCACTCTAGTATCGCAGCCAACCGGGCCCTGCGAGGTCCGGATCACGAGACGAAGAACAACCGGGAGTGACCATGACCTTCTTTCTCAAACCCGCCGCTTTTGCGGTCTCAATCGTATTGCCAGCACTGGCTGTTGCCGAGACAGTGACGCTCAGCCCAGCCGATCCGCAACCCTCCGCCGCAGAGCTGAGCCCCGGCCTGGCGGTCGTGTATGCGTTCCCCGGTGACGTGCGCACCGTGAAGGACGCCCGCAACGCGCTCAAGCGCAAGACGGTCGACGGCCCGCCCCTTGCAGGTTTGTCATACGACGACACAACCGAGGGCGATGAAACCCTGACCTCCGGCAAGGCGATGAAAGTCGCCGCGGATATCTCGGGCTACATCAAGTTCGACGCGCCAGGCACATACGTCCTGGATTTTCTGAACAACGACGGTCTGGAGATCAGCATCGGTGGCGAGATCGTGGGAGACTATGATGAGGTGCATTCCTGCGGGTATGCTGGCGAGATCGAAGTCGATGTGCCGCAAGCGGGCTACTATCCCCTGCAGGCCACCTATTTCCAGCGCAAAGGCACAGCCTGTCTGATGATGGAATGGGGCCCCGACAGCGACGGGCTGGAGCTTGTACCGGATTCAGCCTTCTTCCACTGAGCCTTCGAGGTCGGGCGGCACCCGCCCGGCCCGTCGCTCAAAGCCCGCGCGCACCTGTGCCTCGCAAGCCGCGGCCAGCGCTTTGCGATCCGGATAATCAGCGACCCGGATCGGCGGGTGATAGACCACCTCGACAGTGCCATGCTGCGGCCGTGCCAGCATGGTGACGAGATGGCCGGCAAAGCTCATGTCGCCCCACCAGCCGTACAGGCGCGGGTCGGCGTCCTGCGGTGCTTTGTAGATCACCGAGATCGGCTGGACCCCGAGGCTGTCGCGCAAGGCAGGTGCGAAAAAGGCGGCGAAGAGAGTGGTCTTGAACGGCAAAACCCGCCGTCCGTCGCTGCTCGTGCCTTCGGGAAAGAACAACAGGCGATGTCCCGCGACCAGCCGCTCGGCAAAGACGACAGCCTGCGCACGGGCCTGGGCTCTGTCGCGATCAATGAACACCGTGCCCGTCGCATGCGCCAGCCAGCCGATCCCTGGCCATTGCGCCACTTCGGATTTAGAGACGAAATAGATGCGCTTGGACGCGTTCAGCACAAAGATATCGAGCCAACTGGAGTGATTGGCGACCGCCGCGCCCGGCCCGTTCATCGGCGTCCCCTCGACCTCCAGCGCGAGCCCGATGATCCGCAGGGCATTTCGACAGACGAAGACGGTGATGAAGGGCGTGATGGGCCGCGCTGCTCCGAAAAACGGGCGCTCGACCAACCGGGCCAGCAGCAAGACCGCCAGTCCCCCGAAGACAAGAAGCGCCAGCGGCAGCCCCCGCACTAGGGCCAGCCCGTACCCAGCGGCGGTCCGTGGCGGCTTCGGCGGTGGCGTATCGCCGAACCAGGTGGTGCTCATGCGCCTGCCCCCTGATACAGCCGCGCCTGGCGTGCATTCATCCGTGCGGTATCGAGGATCAGACACACATCTGTCGTATTGAACGTGTGATCAATGAACGCACCTTCGCCCACGAACCCGCCGAGCCGCAGGTAAGCCTTGATCAGAGCGGGAATGGACAGCATCGCCCGCCGCGCGTCCAGCTGGCTTTCCGGCACCAGATCCATCCGCTGGAACGCGTGGGGCTGCGCCCGGACCCGAATGTCATCAGGCGCGAGGTGGCGGTGATGCAGCAGCGCGAGAGGCTCGGCGATCCGGGCGACATCGGTTCCGTGAAAGCTTGCCACGCCAAAGAGCACCTCGATCTCATGTCGCGCGATGTAGCGCGCCAGCCCGCTCCACAGATGGTACATGGCCATGCCGCCACGATAGTCCGGATGCACGCAGGACCTGCCCAGTTCGAGAACCCGGCGGCCAGACTGCAGGATTGCCGAGAGGTCGTATTCATCAGACGAATAGAACTGACCTGCCGCCTCGGCCTGATCCTGACGCATCACGCGGTAGACACCGACAACAGCTCCGCGCGCCTCGTCCCACAGAAGCATATGATCGAAGAAGGGGTCAAAGCGGTCTCTCTCAAGGCGCGCGGCATGATCCACCAAAGCCCCGCCGCCGCCGAGTTCCTCGACAAAGACCTCGTAGCGCAGCCTTTGCGCCGCCTTCAGATCGTCGTCTGTCTCAGCGAGACGGACGAGGAAGGAGGTCTGGAGTGGCGCATCCATGTCGGGGGTGGCAATCCTGCGGCTCGGAGGTTTGGCACGGTCTTAGTTAATAGCCGCCGAGCATGCAACGCATCAACGGCGTGCGGTTTACAATCGCTGAGTGCACGTTAACCTTTTGGCAAGGTTCTTCATCCATCAAATACCGGGATCAAGGCAATACGGGTGCTATCAATGACGACCTTCCCCTCGTCACGGAAATTCACTGTGACACGGGCATTTACATTGCTTTGCACCTGCCCCGGCCCCCAGTCGGGTCGGTCTGGATGCTGGACCAGCATGCCGGGTGACAGGATCGCGTTCAAATCTTCCATGGCACTCTTTTCGCGCAGGAGACAGTAGATGGGCCAGAGCAATATTAACCTTGCCGCATTGATCGGCAGTCGCATCTGCCATGACCTCATATCGCCAATCGGGGCCATCAACAACGGGTTGGAACTGCTGGGCATGGCCGGGGGCACCCCAGGGCCGGAGATCGACCTGATCCAGGAAAGTGTGGGCAACGCCAGCGCGCGGATCCGCTTCTTCCGCATCGCCTTCGGCGCCTCCGGCGACCAGATGATGGGCCGCGCCGAAGTTGTCTCGATCCTCGATGATCTGATGGACGGCGGTCGCCTTGCGGTGGCCTGGGGGCCGCTCGACCCACAGCCCCGGGGCGACGTCCGCATGGTCTTCCTCGCCCTGCAGTGCCTTGAAAACGCTATGCCCTACGGGGGGAGGATCGAAGTCAGCCGGGAAGACAACATGTGGCTGCTGCATGGCGAGGCAGATAAACTGAACATTGACGAGCCGCTTTGGAACATCCTTGCGACCAGGGACGCGCCGCCAAGCCTCCGCCCCGCTCAAGTGCAGTTTGCGCTGTTGCCGATCCTCGCAGACGATGGCGGGCGGCGCGTGGTCACCGAAATGTCGGAAACCCAGATCAAGCTGAGGTTCTAGGCACGCACAGTGCCCTGACCGGTAACGCGATATTTGAAGCTTGTCAGCTGTGTCGCCCCAACGGGGCCACGGGCGTGCATCTTGCCGGTGGCGATGCCGATCTCCGCACCCATCCCGAACTCGCCCCCATCGGCGAATTGTGTAGACGCGTTATGCATCAGGATCGCTGAATCGAGCTCGGTCAGGAAGCGTTCGGCCGCAGCGCTGTCCTCGGTGAGGATGCAATCGGTGTGACTGGACCCAAATTGCCGGATATGATCCATCGCCGCATCGAGATCGGGGACAGTGCGTGCCGCGATGATCATGTCGAGGTACTCTCGGCCCCAATCCTCGGCGGTCGCCTCGACTGTGCCCTCTATGCCCGACAGCGCCGCGTCGGCCCGCACCTCGACGCCTGCGTCAATCAGCGCGCGGATCACGCCGCGCCCGATGGTCATGGCCACCTCCTCGTGAATCAGCAGACATTCCGCTGCGCCACAGATACCGGTGCGTCGGGTTTTCGCATTCAGCACGACCTTGAGCACGGTTTCCGGATCCGCGGCCTTGTCGATGTAGATGTGCACAATGCCTTCCAGATGCGCAAAGACGGGCACCCGCGCCTCGCGCTGCACCAACCCGACCAGCCCCTTCCCGCCCCGGGGCACGATCACGTCGATCATGCCCGTCATGGTGAGCATCTCGCTCACTGCCGCGCGGTCCCGCGTCGGCACCAGCTGAATGGCGTCTTCCGGCAATCCTGCCTCCCGCAGACCATGCACAAGGCAGGCGTGCAGCGCGGAGGACGAATGAAAGCTCTCCGACCCGCCCCGCAGGATCACGGCATTACCCGACTTCAGGCAGAGCGCGCCGGCGTCAGCCGTCACATTGGGCCGGCTTTCATATATCACGCCGACCACCCCCAGCGGGGTGCGGACCCTTTGAATATGCAGCCCGGACGGTTGCTCCCATTCGTCCATCACCTGCCCGACAGGGTCAGCCTGCTCGGCCACCGCCCGCAGGCCGTCAACGATGCCCCGGATGCGGTCTTCATCCAGCATCAACCGGTCCATCATTGCCGGGCTCAGCCCCTTCTCACGACCGAAGGCGAGGTCCTTTCCATTGGCGTCGATGATCTCCGCGCGACGGCGCCACACGGTATCGGCAGCTGAGATCAGGGCGGCATGTTTACGCTCGGCACTTGCGAAGGCGAGCTTTGTGGCGGCCGCCCGCGCCGCCGCACCCATATCCGCCATGACGGCAGGAATGTCCGTATGATCGAGCATGAAGAGGCCTCCTCAAAGAGATGTCCGCAACCGATACGGGATCGGCACGAGCGGCACAACAAAAAGCGCGGTTTCAGAGTGCCATGTCATCGCGATGGATCAGTGCGGCACGTCCCGGATAGCCCAGGATCGCTTCAATCTCGCCCGATCGGTGCCCCTTGATCGCGGTGGCTTCCTGTGCGGTGTAGCGGCTGAGGCCCAGGCCGATCTGATGGCCGTCAGGGCCCTCGATCGCAACCGGATCGCCCCGCTCGAAGGCGCCTGACACGCGTTTGACGCCGGCGGGCAGCAGGCTCTTCCCGCTGTGAAGTGCCGAGACCGCACCGGCGTCCAACCGTACGACGCCGCGCGGCTTCATGCCACCGATCCACCGCTTGCGCGCCGCCTGCGGATCAAGCCCTGCCGTGAACCAGGTCGCTGGCGCGTTGCCATGCAAGACCCGCAAGGGGTTCTGGACGGAGCCTTCGCTGATCACCATCGCACACCCTGCTGCGGTGGCCGTCTTTGCCGCCATCAACTTGGTCTTCATCCCGCCTTTCGACAGACCCGAGCCCGCGTCACCGGCCATGGCCTCGATCTCCGGCGTGATCTTCTCGATCACGTCATATCGCTTGGCCGTCGGGTCCTCGGTGGGGTTGGAGGAATAGAACCCATCCACATCGGACAGAAGCACGAGTACATCGGCACCAACCGTCACCGCGATTTGCGCTGCGAGACGGTCGTTGTCGCCAAAGCGGATCTCGTCCGTCGCGATGGTGTCGTTCTCATTCACAATCGGCACGACCCCGAGCGACAGAAGCTGCTCGAGTGTGGCGCGGCTGTTCAAGTACCGACGCCGGTCGGCACTGTCTTCGAGGGTCACGAGGACCTGCGCTGTCATGATCTGATGCGGCGCCAGAACCTCTTCATAGGCCCGTGCCAGACGGATCTGACCGACCGCCGCAGCGGCCTGTGACTGCTCCAGAGGCAGATCGGCATGGGGCAACCCCAGCACCCCGCGACCCAGAGCAATTGAGCCCGAGGAGACCAGCACCACGTCAACGCTCTGCGCCTTCAGCCAGGCCACGTCTTCCGCCAGCGAGATGAGCCAGTCTGCACGCAAAGCGCCCGTCGCGCGGTCAACCAGAAGCGCCGACCCGATCTTGACCACAAGCCGGCGCGCGGCGGTCAGGGATGCCACGGCGCGTCCTCCACCTCCGGCTTCTGGCGCAAACGGTCCTCATCAATCTGCCCGCGCAGCGCGCGCAAGACATCGGTGACCCCTTCGCGCGCCACGCCCGACATCAGGAACACCCGGCCACCGCTGGCCGCTTCCAAAGCGCGCCGCGCCTCAGCCCGCGCCTCCTCGTCCAGAGCGTCAATCTTGTTGAGGACCGTGATGCGCGGCTTGTCGGCAAGATCGCTTCCATAGGCCTCCAGTTCGGCGATGATGGTCTCGTAGTCCTGCGCAACGGTGTCGGATGTCCCGTCAACAAGATGCAGCAGCACCGCACAACGCTCCACATGACCGAGGAAGAGATCACCCAACCCCTTGCCCTCCGAAGCGCCTTCGATCAGGCCCGGAATATCCGCGACGACGAATTCGGTATTGTCCACACCGACGACACCGAGGTTCGGGTGCAGCGTTGTAAAGGGATAATCCGCGATCTTGGGGCGGGCATTCGACGTGGCCGCCAGAAAGGTGGATTTGCCTGCATTCGGCAGCCCGAGCAGCCCCACGTCCGCAATCAACTTCAGCCGCAGCCAAAGCGTACGCTCGACCCCGTCCTGCCCCGGGTTGGCCCGCCGCGGCGCTTGGTTGGTCGCCGACTTGAACTGCAGATTGCCGAATCCGCCGTTGCCCCCGCGCGCCAATTGCACCCGCTGGCCCACTTCCGTCAGATCGGCAATTACCGTCTCCTGATCCTCATCGAGGATTTCCGTGCCAACCGGCACGAGCAGCGTGATGTCATCGCCATCCTTGCCGGTGCGCTGCCGCCCCATGCCCGGCTGGCCGTTCTTGGCAAAGAAATGCTGCTGGTAGCGGAAGTCGATGAGCGTGTTCAGCCCCTCAACCGCCTCAGCCCAGACAGAGCCGCCCGTGCCGCCGTCGCCACCATCGGGCCCGCCATATTCGATGTACTTCTCGCGGCGGAAGCTGACGCAGCCGCCGCCGCCCGCACCAGAGCGGATGTAGACCTTGCAGAGATCGAGAAACTTCATGGGAGGCTTCCTAGCCCGGCGCGCGCGCGCCCTCAATCAGAGTTTTCGTAAGTACGTCCAGGTCGGCACGGTTGTGTCGCGCGCCAGGCTGAAGCTTTCCGCATCGCCCAGATACTCGAACCCGCAGTGGGTCAGTACCCGCGCCGATGCCGGATTGTCCTGAAAGACGCTGGCAAACATCGTCTTGTTCTTCAGCGGGTTCGCCTCGACCAGCGCCTGGACTGCGTCCGATGCGAGGCCGGTGTTCCAATACGGTGGAGCCACCCAATAGCTGACCTCGGACTGGTCGCGATCCATACGTTCCAGCGAGATCACACCCATCAGTTCCGAGCCATCGGAAAGTGTCCCGTCCATCGCCCAGACATCCTCGTCCCGGTCGTCCGACATCGCGCGCGCAATGAAGGCTTCGACCATGCCCGGCGGGACCGGATGTGGAATGGAGGTGGTCATGCGCGCGACCCGCTCATCCCCACCATAGAGTTCGATCAGACCCATATCCGACTTACGTAACGGGCGCAGCACGAAGCGCTCGGTCTCAACCGTGGGCTGGAGCGTGATCTTTTCCATTTCCATCGTCATGTCCCTCCTCCGAACAGTACGAACAACACCGATGCGACGGTCAGTGCCGCAAGGGTCCACATAAGATAAGGTTCCATCGCCGTTCCCGCTACGGTGCGGGCGATGGCTTCACCGGCAAGTGTCCAGAGCGGATGCAGCAGCACCTGACAGGTCAGCAATACCGCGGCAATGGTTGCTGTTGCCTCAACGGCGGGAGTGCCAGGGGCCACGAAAGCAGTGAACCCACCCACGATCATCGCCCAGGCCTTCGGGTTGAGCGGGTGCACGATCAGCCCGGCAGCGAAGCCCGGCGGGCGTTCAGCCGCTCCCACCGTGCCCAGCCGCATATTGGCCACGCGCCAGGCCAACCAGATAATATAGGCGGCGGAGGCGTATTTGAGCGCTTCGAACACCCAGGGCGCCTGCTCCGCCAGTTCCATCAGACCGAAGCCCACGGGCCAGATCACCAATTGTTTGCCAAGCGCCACCCCGGCGACGAAGGGCAACGCGGCGCGAAAGCCGTAGCGCGCACCGGTGGTCATCAGTGCCATATTCGCGGGCCCAGGCGTGCCCACCTGTGAGGCGGCAAAGATGGCAAAGCTGGCGACAGCGACCGACATGTATGAAACCTATACGTTCTGTATGGCAAAAATGAGAAAGGGGACCGGCGGTTCCGCCGATCCCCCTGAGTGTGTCATGTCCTTGAGGAAGGGCTTATTCAGCGGCCTCCGCCACTGGCAAGACCGAAATGAACGTACGGTTCTTGAGACCCTTGTGGAAGGTCACGGCGCCGTCGACGGTCGCAAAGATCGTGTGATCCTTGCCCATGCCCACGCCGTCGCCCGGCCAGAACTTGGTGCCGCGCTGACGCACGATGATGTTGCCGGGGATGGCCTTTTGACCACCGTAGAGTTTCACGCCAAGACGACGGCCAGCGGAATCGCGACCGTTGCGGGATGAACCACCTGCTTTTTTATGTGCCATCTGGTCTCTCCTTAGCCTTTGCTGAGTTCTTTGGCCTGGTCGATCCAGCCTTCGCGCTCGATCCGGCCTTTGAACGACAGTTTCTCGTCCATAGCAGCAACGTCTTCATCGGTCCATGCTGCGATTTGCGCAAATGTGGTGACACCCGCATCTAGAAGCTTTTTCTCAAGTGCCGGGCCGACACCGCTCAGCTGTTTCAGATCGTCGGCACCGGCCTTGGGTGCGGCTTTGGCCTTCGGCGCCTCCGCCTTAGGTTCAGCCTTTTTCGGTGCAGCTTTCTTGGCCGGTGTGGCGGCTTCGACAGCCTTTGCCGAAACCGAGCCAGCGCCCAAGGCGGCCTTGACGCCGGACTTCTCTGCGCCTGTGGCGAGAATATCCGTCACCTTGATAAGGGTCAGCTTCTGACGGTGGCCCTTGGTCCGCTTGGACGAATGCTTCCTGCGGCGCTTGACGAAGTTGATGACCTTCTCGCCTTTGATCTGGTCAACCACTTCGGCCTGAACGCCCGCGTCCTTGACGAAGGGCGCACCGACAACAACCTTGTCGCCGCCCAGCATCAGAATATCGTTGAATTGAACGGTTTCACCCGCATCGGCAGCCAGTTTTTCAACGCGCAGAGTATCGCCCGATTGAACCTTGTACTGTTTGCCACCGGTCTTCAGGACCGCAAACATAGCATTTCCTTTGCTCTTACCCGCGTCCTGTGGTCCCCTCTACTCGGGCGTTTCGGCCTCGCAGCCACCTCGAACAGCGCACTCCGGTCAGAGTGTTTAGTGAAAGAAACAAGGCCCGGCGAACCGGACCTCATCTGTGAGGCTGCCGTTTGCACCACTGCGCCTGACATGTCAAGCCGTTTCGCGGTCAGATATCGTTGCCGGCAGCGTTCATCGCCACAGCCCGGCCAAGACCATAGGCGATGTCGGTGAAGATGGCCTCGTATCCGGCAAAAAGAGCGGCATTCAAATCGGCACCCGCCGAACTTTCGGCAAAGGCGACATAGGCTTCGAGATCAGCGAGGTCGAGTGGTTGCTGCGCCAGAAAAAAGTATCCCCGCAACCAGACCTCTGCGTCCGACCGCAACCCCTCTTCCGACTCCCAGACCTCGGACAAGATCTGTTCCTCTGACATCTCCAGAAGACCGCCGTCCGCCAAGCCGCGCGAGAATTGGTAGCTCGAACTCATCGTCAGCGCCACGTTCAACTCCAGCAGGTCATTCAGAGTGATAAACTCGGATACGAGGCGCGCATGATCATCACCTTCAGGCAAGGCGGCAAAGGCTGCTGCAGCGGCCTCCTCGACCGCTTCATCCGCCATCGCACCACGCGCGGCGATCTCCAACTCCGTGATCCTCTGGCCGCGCGTGCTGTCGAAGAACTGGACCGCGACATCCAGCGCCGCATCATCCAACCCCTCCTCAAGCGCACGATGGAAGGTGTCCTTCATCGCGCCGGTGTCGTAGAGCCGCGAGACCTGCTGCTGCCAAAAGGCGCCGCCCTGCCCCCTCAGCATATCAGCGTTGAGATCGTCAGCATCGGAGATGCCCTCTGCCCGCAACGCTTCGACCAACTGGGGCAGCCGCAGCGCATCCATCAGCACCGTCACGCGTGCATCGGACCATGCAGGCAACGCCGTCACGCAAAACACTATCGCAAGACCGAGAAGGCGCATCGCCTTAGAGATCCCGGCTGGGCCGCAAACGGCTCATCCTCTGCGCAACCGCTTCGTACCGGTTGGCCATGATTTCAAACTGCACCGCATTCATCAGCTCATAGACCTTCTTCATCTTGGGATGTTCCAAGGCATCTGCATAGGCCGTGATGTCTTCGTCTGAAAAGGACTGATAGGTGTAGGCGGAGCCAGAGAGCGCAGAGATCTGCATGTTGCGACGCATTTCACCCTCCTGGGCTTTCAGGCTTTCGCGCAGATCCGCTTCTTCCATCTGCAGCTCGATCACGCCAGCTGAAGCCGCCGCCATCAGAAACCGCACTTGTACTTCTTGAATGGCACGGATCGACGCGTCCTCCGAACCGGTCGCTGAATTGAGCCGCTTGAGTTCCTCCAGACGCGGAGAGCCAAGCCGGACCAATCCGGCGACGATGGCCTCCCCCGCTTCGGTTTTCAACGCATCATCTTCGGCCATATGCGATGCGTTTTCGGCCACGACCAGTCGTTGCCCGAGATCAGAGGCGTAGAAGTCCACGGCATGGTTCAAAAGATCATCTTCCAGCGTTTGAGACAGGATTTCGAGCGCCATGCCGTGCATCTGTTCAACGTCGAAAACGTCTTCGACAAGCCGTGTCCACTCAGAGCCGAAGTCATCCGCCTCCAACCCGATCATGTTCGGCGCAGTCTCAGCCGTCAGCTTGATGCTTTCCAGCGCGACATCGAACCCGGTGACCTCCAGAAAGGCCTCGAGCCGATCCAGATCCGCAGCCCTGATCGGCAGCGCGGCCGTGAAGATCATGATTGCGGAGAGCATCAAGGGCGCGCAATATCGGATCAGAGCGGTCATGCGGAGTTCCTCCAACAACGGTATCGTTAAACTTAGGGCGCGAGCTTAGAGTTTTCACCTTTCGGAGCAATGAAATTTCCCGTGCGGAGCAAGCGTGGGCCAATACCCTCTTGTCACACAGCACAAAGGTGACTAAACGCCCATGCACCAGACCCCCGCGGAGAGGTGCCGGAGTGGTCGAACGGGGCGGTCTCGAAAACCGTTGTGGGTGCAAGCCCACCCAGGGTTCGAATCCCTGTCTCTCCGCCATTACCCCCTCAAACTCAAGAAAATTCCCTAACATATTGAATGGTAAAGTGGTTTTTGGGGTTCGAAGTCCTTCTTTTCGGCAGTACCTAACGCGGTCCTCAAAGGCCAGTTTTAATACTGTTCTACGCTTGGCGAGATCACCATTCTTCCATATATTCCGAGGACTTGAGAGAAAATGACAGGCGAGTTCGAACATTTCGTCAAAGCTACGCTGTGGTTTGTCTGATTTCACCATCTTTTCAGACAGTACCAGCTTTTCCTGCTCCAGCGCGTCGATCTTGGCTTCATAAGCGCTGATCACGCGGGGGCTAGAGGTCCCATGATGCGATCCAGCAGTGCAGCGATCTGCGCCTCAACCTCTGAGAGCTTGCGTGAAACGGCCTTGGCGGTCTGTTTGACCGTCACCGCCCTCATATCCCACGCCCGCTTGAACATGGCTCTGAGCAACCCATAAGCGGTCTCTGAGGGCTGCAAGGCTTGCAAGACCTCTTCGAAGTCACCTTCGATCTGGTCCCGTTTGATCGATTTGCGATAGTTGTCGCACCCCTTCGTGAAGCACAGATAATAGGGATGGCGTTTTTGCCGAGGTTTCGGAGCTTGCAGCGTTCATCGCCGAGCACGGCAAAATTAGCGCGGAACTGATCAACCAACTCGGGTCAATCGAAGAAGCCTGCAAGGCTATTGATGACAGCTACGCGGGAGAGTATCGCTCTTTGGCGGAGTTTGCTGAAGAGCTGATTGAACAGAGCACGGATAGGTGATCACGCCGACACGATGGCCGCGCAGCGACAGGTCGCGCTCATAAGTGGCTTTGACGTGATTGAGCGCCTTTACAAGCGATCAGGTTTTACCTGATCCCGCGCCTGCAAATAGAAAGAAGCAGCGCGGACTCGCAAGATCGAGATAGGAGGCAATCTCCTCGTCAACCGGATCGTCGAGAGCGATGTTGCTGAGTTCAGCGGCTTCGGCTGTCATGCTTCTGGCTGCTCCTCTGCGGCGGGAGCAACTTTGGTGACGATCAGGCCCAGGTCTTCCTGTCGCTCCGTCAGTTGACCGGATAGCCATTTCAGTCCGTCGAGGATGTAGAATGGCGGCTGCAATTTCTTTGGGTCATCAAGCTCAAGCAGATTGAGGGCGAACTCCGCTCTTACCCCTGTTTTCAGTGAATCGAGAATGGCTTCAACCAATACCGCGACATCGCCGCTGTTCTCGATCGCTGTCTTGAATTTCGCCCACAGGCCGGCGTGATCGGACTCGCCGAACAATGTATGGTTCTCAAGCACGAGCGCGTCTTCAAGCGTATTACAAAGCGCCTCGGCCTTTTCGGGAATAGCCAAACCTTCTAGGAGGACGAGGCGCAAGGGCAGTATGAACACCAAGCTGCATGCGATTTGCGACGGCCAGGGACGGCCATTGAACCACTTTGTAACTGCTGGATCGCTCAGTGATTACATCGGCACAAGTGCACTCGTGCGCAGTTTGCCGAAGGTAGACTGACGGCTCGGAGATCGCGGATATGACGTCGACTGTTTCAGAGGAGCGTTGAAAGACAAAGGGATACGCGCATGCATCCCAGGCAGGAAGCAACAAAGGACCCCCATCCGATACGACAAGCGCCGTAACCGCATTGAGATCATGTTCGGCAGCCTCAAAGACTGGAGGCGTGTGGCGACCCGATACGACAGATGTCCAAAGGTATTTCTATCAGCAATCGCCCCCCGCAGCTCTCGTCATCTATTGGTTATGAGCCCTGAGCCTAGTCAAAATCTCTGCGGAGATCGACCATGTATTCGCCCAAGGACTGATCTGGCAGGATGAGTTGAACGCTCTGTAAGATCAACAACCTGCCGCGCAGGCCGCACTTCAGCCGCAGAAGAAGAGAAGCGCGATGCGGCATGAGCCAGAAGCGAGTATAATGCAAAAAAACCGGGCTTCTTCGGACGGCTGTTCAAGCGCAAACAACACCGAATCCGCCTGTCGAATGCTGTCAAATATGCATTGACTGAAAGTCAGGTGGAAGAAGGCTGGTTCGATGCGAAAGCTGCATCTGATCGCCGTCATGTTGACCTAGCAGGCCAGCTGCTGCTCTCTCAAGCGTTGCACGCTTTTCAAAGGTGAAACGGATTTCTTCGGAACCCCTCTGACCTGGATTGCGGTCGCTATGAGATTGATCATTGCGGCCATTGTTGCGCCGTACGGTCAGATAGATGATGTTTGTACTACTCCTGCACGGTTGGTTGTATAACCGGCAAGTCAGCAACCAATCACGACTTGATACCTGCGATGCCTTTGTCGGATGCTGCCGTGATCGCACCTCTCAGCCTACGTCCTATGCAACTGCCCGGTTGAGCGCACATTGAGACCAAAGGTCCGAGAGCGCCGCCACGAGGCGTTCAATATCCTCCTCGGTGTGCAGCGGCGATGGTGTGATGCGCAGGCGCTCCGTCCCCTTCAGCACGGTCGGATAGTTGATCGGCTGCACATAGATGCGGCGGTTTTCCAGCAAGGCGTCACTCAGAAACTTGGCCTTGAAGGGATCGCCCACCATGACCGGGACGATGTGACTGGGGTTATCCAGATGTGGCAGCCGCATTGCGTCGAGCCGCGTCCGTAGCTTCGCCACATTGGCCTGCTGCCGCCTGCGTTCCAGATCGCTGCGGCGCAGGTGCCGGACGGAAGCCAGCGCGCCCGCGGCCAGCGCCGGGGGCAAGGCGGTGGTGAAGATGAACCCGCTGGCAAAAGATCGGACGAAATCACAAAGCGCCGCTGATCCCGCGATGTAGCCGCCCATGACGCCGAAGGCCTTTCCCAAAGTCCCCTCGATCAGGGATACGCGATGCGCCACGCCGTCGCGCTCAGCGATGCCGCCGCCTTGTGACCCATAAAGACCGACCGCGTGCACCTCGTCGAGATAGGTCATGGCTCCGTGCGCCTCAGCCACATCTAGGATCTCGGCGATTGGCGCAATGTCGCCGTCCATGGAATAGACGGATTCAAAGGCAACCACGCGGGCGCCACCCGAAGGCAAAGACGCCAACTTGCGGTTCAGATCCTCGGAGTCGTTGTGCTTCCAGATGACCTTGTTGGCGCGGGAATGGCGTATGCCTTCGATCATCGACGCGTGGTTCATTTCGTCCGATAGAATCGTGCAGCCCGGCAACCGCGCGCCCAGCGTGCTGAGGCTGGCCCAGTTGGACACATAGCCCGAGGTAAACAGCAGCGCGGCCTCCTTGCCATGAAGATCCGCCAGCTCAGCTTCTAGCGCGACGTGCTGGACAGCGGTGCCAGAGATGTTGCGTGTCCCACCGGCCCCAGCCCCATCCCGAAGAGCGGCGTCCGCCACGGCTTGCCGCACGAAATCGGCCTTGCCCATGCCAAGATAGTCGTTGGAACACCACACAGTCACCGGGCGTCGGGTGTTGCATCTGTGCATCTTCGCTTGGGGCGCAGTGGCGGCCTCTCGCTCCAGCTTGGCGAACACACGGTAGTTGCCTTCCGATTTGAGCTGGTCCAGATGGTCGGCAAAAAAGGCGTCGTAATCCATACCGGTTTCTCCCGAAGTTATGATTATCAAACCGGGGAGAAACAGAGATGGCCTTGACCTTGGTTAGGTGGTCTCGTCGGCCTGATCCATCAGATGCCGGAGCCAGCGACCGGTCGCCCAGGTGGCGGGCACGCCAAGACCAATAGACCATTTGACGGCGGTGATCGGCGCCAACGACCTGAGCCCGACAACGGGAGCCATCAGGCCCAGCATGAAGAGGTTGATCGCCACGGCCCCCGCGGCAAAGGGATAGAGCAGCAGTGCCAGTTTCCAAACCGGCCAGCTTGCAGGCGGAGGCGCGCTCATGCCGCGGAGGCGCGTTGAAGATGGGTGATCGCCGCCAGCGCCAGCGCCGTCGTCTCCGGCCAGACACCCACCGGGTCGAGAACCGGCCCGTCAAACGCCGCGGCGGCAAGCTCTTCAGGCAGATCACCGGTGACGTGGCCAGCGCGTGCTGCGAAGAACGGCAGCACGATGGCTTGCCCGCTGCGCCGCGCGATATCGCGGATCGCGGGCGGCTCATCCACATAGCAGGGGTGAATCGCCTTGAACCCACCTCTCCGGGCCAATGCCTTGGCTGCGGCTTCAGTCGCTTCACGAGGCTTGGCGCTCGACGGCGAGCCATGAGCTGCGAGGATCACGGTGGTTTGCTCTGGGGCCCAGCCCAATTGATCGAGCCGCACCTGCAGGCGGGCGGTCATCAACTCGCCTAAGCCCGGCATCAGTCCCAAGGGCGGTGTTGAGACCCACCGCGACAGCCCTGCCTCCGCCAACCGGTTGGGCAGATGCGTGCGCACAAACCACCCGTCCGACATGAACCACGGGCACAGGATGGGGTCTTCAAGTCCCGCAACCACTTTTGGCAATACAGTCCGGGCCGCGAGCGTGACCGCACGCACCTCCCTGCCGGGCAGTAGGGCGCGAAACCGACAGGCCAGATCCCGCATCGCGATCTCCTGGCTCACCGGGTGCGAGGGGGAGCCATGGGATACCACAAGAACCGCGCGCTCAGTGGCTTGTGCCATCGGAGAAGGTAATCTTGTTGAAAACATTATACTTTCCTGACGGTTTACTCATGGGCAGGCGTTTGACTTCTTCCAGCGTCCGCGCGTCATAGATCAACAGCGCGCCGTCCTGCTCCCACAGGCTGACCAGCGCGTGACGACCCGCACGGTCAAACTCCACATGGGCCAGCGTCTTTCCGGGTATAGGGCGCAGCGTTTTCACGATCTGCAACGTCTCCTTGTCGATCACGTGCATCACGTCCCGATTTGGTCCGAAGAACACATCTGCCCAGAGGTAGGGCGAATTTTCATGACTGCGCAGGAAAAAACCGGGGCCCATGGTCTCGATCTGGTGAACCACCTTCCAGGTCTCGACGTCGATGACCGACAGCTTCGCCTCGCGCAGATGCGGCGTCGCCATCACGCGGCGGCCCTGATGCTCCCAGGAAATGCCCGAGCCCAGATGCGGCAAACCCGAAAGCGGTAATTCATGCGTTTCGCGCCCGACGTTGAGGTTAACCACGACGCCCCGGTCGCTGTCCCGCGCGGCGCCGATCAAAAAGCGATAGTCCGGCGTGAAGAAGAAATCGTCCAACGGCTCTGTCACCTCGATCCGGCGCCGGGCAAAGAGCCCTTCGGACGAGGCAATCGCTTCGACCATGCCCTTCTCGCGGCTGTGCACAAAACCCTCATAGACCGGTTCTGCATTGGGATCGGTCGCGACTTCCCAGATTTCGGGGATATCCTTGAGGGCCAGAATGAAACTGTCGCGTTGCGGGGCCTGATAGACGGCGGAAACGCGTGAGCTCTCGCCACTCTTCCCGACCACACCAAAGATCTTCTCGACCGACAGATCTGCCGTTGACAGGATCGTCAGGCTATGCGGCAGATAGTTGGCGACGGCGAGGTGTTGGCCGTCCTTGGAAATGGCCACATTGCGGCTGTTCACACCCGCACGCAGGCGCGCCACCTCCTGCATCGCCCATAGATCGATCTTTTGCACCCACCCGTCGCGGGACATCACGAAGACAAACCGACCATCGGGGGTGAACTTCGGGCCCCCATGCACCGCCAGCGGAGTAGGCAAACGAGCCAGCACCTCAAAGCTGTCACCGTCCACCACGCTGAGGTGATGATCTCCCGTCTCGACCACCACGAAGAGGTTCAGGGGATCGGCCTCGTGCAGTGGTGCGTCCGGTGCCGCATACGCGGGATTGACCTGCAGCGTGTCGGCGATGCGCACGGCATCCCAGACGGGGATCTCGGGCAGAGGCGTGTGCAGATAGGCGGCGAGTTCCACGATCTCCTCCGCGCTGATCTGGTCGGAGAACCCCGGCATCTGTGTGCTGACGCGGCCTTGCGCGATCACGGCTTCGAGCGTCTCGCCCTTGAGCCGGCGCAGGCTTTCGGGGATCAGCGCCGGGCCGACGCTGCCCAGCCGATCATCGCCATGGCACACTGCGCAGTGGGTGGCATAGAGCACGGCTGGTTCCGCCTGCACCGCCATGGGCGCAAGGGTCAGCAGACTAAGAGAAATTATGCGCCGGATCATGTCGCCTCCCGGTGAATCTGCGCAACGCCACGCGAGGCACCTCCGCCTCCAGCCCGATCTCGGCGTCGCTCAGATAACAGGCCGGGTCTTCCTCCCAAGGGTCGCCGGTGAGCTGCAGCGCCCGGATGCGCGTGTTGCCGCCGCAGACCGATTTGTGGGCACAGGCGCCGCAGCGCCCTTTCAGCGGTCTGGGCCGGGTGCGCAGCAGCGCCAGCATCTCATCCAACCCGGTCCAGAGGTCGGAGAATTTGGATTCTTTGACATTGCCGATGGTATAGTCGGACCAATAGGTATCGGGGTGGACCTTGCCAGTGGGGTCGATGTTGGCGACCCCCGCGCCAGAGGAGTTACCGCCCCAAGCCTCCAAATGCGCACTCAGATGGGCGATCTGCTCAGGCTCGAACCGCGCAGTCGCCCAGTTCAGAAAGCGCACCGCATCCGCGTCATTATTGCCGGTGACAACTTCAAAATGCCGATCCTCTTGCAAGGCGGTCCAGGCCCGGTCGATCAGCAGGTCGACACAAGCCCGCGCCCTCATGTGCCCCGCATCTTCGCCACGGTTCTTGTTGCCCCGCCCGGCATAAACCAGATGCGACAGGTAGAACTTGTCGATCCCCTCCGCCTCGCAGAGATCGAGTATGGCGGGCAGCTGGTCGCTGTTGTCCTCGGTCGGCGTGAAGCGCAGACCCACCTTGATGTCATGCGCCTTGCACAGGCGCGCGCCCGCAAGGGCCGCGTCAAAGGCGCCCGCCTGCCCGCGAAACCAGTCGTTGGTGGCGCTGACCCCGTCAATGCTGATGCCGACGTAGTTGAACCCGATCTCCGCGATCTCTTTCACAGCCGCTTCGTCGATCCGCGTACCGTTTGTGGACAGCGCGAGATAGCGGACATTCTCGCGTGCGTACCGCGCAAGATCGAACAGATCGGGACGCGAGAGCGGCTCCCCCCCCGACAGAATGAGCGCCGGGATGTTGAAACTGGCCAAGTCATCGATCACGCCCATGGCCTGCTCGGTCGACAGCTCACCGGGAAAGATGTTGTCGGATGACGTTGTATAGCAGTGACGGCACTTCAGATTACAGCGGCGTGTCAGGTTCCAGATCACTACGGGTCGGACGGGGCCGCGCCGTGTGCGCGTCGGTGTCGGGGTGATCAGCTGTTCCATGTATTGGCTCAGTCGAAACATCAGCGCGCTCCTTTTCTGGCCAGACGCAGGCCGGTTTTCTTGAGGATCTGCGTGGAATAGAGCACGTCGCAGGCGCGCACCGCATCGCCGAGAAAGCTCTTGAGCCGGTCGCGTTTGGCCTCGACCTCGGCGAGGTCTGTACCGTGCAGCATGGCAAAGAGGTTGTAGGGCCACAGCGGCATATAACGCGGACGCAGATAGCAATGGGTCACATCCTCCATCGCACCGACCAGCGCGCCCAGCCCTTCGGCCTGCGCATCCTCGATGTCCCAAACTGTCATGCCATTGGCGACCATCCCCAGTTTGTAATGGTCGGGTGCAATGCCGATGCGCCGGATGGCGCCTTTGGTCTTCAGTGCTTCCAGACGCTGCATCACGTCCGCTTCGCGCATCCCCAGTTGGTCCGCGATCTGCGTGTAGGGCTGCGGCACCAGCGGCAAGCCGGCCTGGCAGGCCTCGATCAGCGCGCGGTCCTCCGGTGAAAGGTTCATGCCGCCACCCGGAAGCCGACGAAGAATTCCTTCAGCTTGGGAAACTGGTACACGGGCAGACCTGTCGCGGCTTCGATCCGCGCGGCGGCCTCGCCAATGCCAACGGGCGTCTCGGTGGCCAAAACGAACCACATATTCAGCCGGTGATCGCGGGCGTAGTTATGTGCCACCTCCTCGAACCCGTTCACCTGGTCTGTCACAGCGTCAAACTCATCTGGCGGCACTTCCATGGCGCAGAGGCAAAAGGCGCCGCCCATAGCAGCCGCATCCAGAAAAGGCCCGAACCGGGTGATGACACGGCTGTCCTTCATCGCCGCCAATCGCACAATCAATTCATCTTCGCGAAGCCCTAGTTGATCCGCAGCGCGGGCAAAGGGGCGGGATGTGACAGGAAATCCCGATTGCAGCGCGTTGATGATCCGAAGGTCGGTCTCGTCAAGCTCCATCTTTGTTGTCTCCGGCGGCCATGTCGATCAGCGCGCCCTGCTGGCGAAAGCAGCGGACACTGAACAAAACACGATACTCATAGGGCACCAATTTCGCGGCCACGCGGGCCTGGCTGAGCACATCCAGCGTCTCGGCCCGGCTGCGGCCATGGATCATGCAATAAAGCGTGTAGGGCCAGACGTCCGGCACCGGCCTACGCTCGTAACACAAGGTCACGCCCTGCACCGCCGTTAGCGCGGTGCCGCAGGCCTCAATCTCTTTGGGCGGGACGACAAAGACGCACATGGCATTGGCCCGCCAGCCCAAAGCGCGGTGCCGCACGATCACGCCGATGCGGGACAGGATACCGGCCCTGGCCAGCGCTCGGACGCGCGCGATAATATCGCCCTCACTTCGGCCCAAACGGTCGGCGAGTTCGGCAAACGGGCAAGCCGTGGCCGCCATGCCGTCGGAGAGTGCCTGCATCACGGCGCGGTCGCCCGGTTCGATCACAACATCGCCATTGACCGCTCGCGGCTGCGGCAACCTGTTGGAGCCGTCCAATGCAAAGCCAAGGTCTACGTTGAACGGGCGCTGTAGCCGCAGGTCAAGCACTTGTAGGCCGGTCCCATCTGCAATCCGAGACAGGATGTCATCCACAAACCCGCGCGTCGGTCCGGTGGCGACAAACCAGATGTTCCAAGTGTTCTCACGCTCGTAGGAGTGATTCACGCCCTCTTGGGCATTAATCACCTCGGCCACAGCGTCGAGCCGGTCCTGCGGGGCGGCAACAGCCGCCAGGGTGCTGGCCGCCAGCGTATTTGGGCGGCAGGTGGCGCCAATGCGGCTGATCGCACCAATGCGCAGCAGGTCTTGTAGCCGGTCGATGATCCGGTCTTCGGTTGTGTCCAGCCGCGCGGCGATGTCCTGGAAAGGACGCGACACCAGCGGCAGCGCCCGCTGCCAGTCATTCATCAGCCTCCAATCCAGGGCATCCAGCGTCATGTCTGTCCTTTCAAAGCCCAATGCGATGCGCCCGCGCAGTGAAGAAAATGCCCGACGGCGTCTCAGCCGGGATCTCACCGATCTTCTCGAACGTCTGTGTGTCGAAAATGTCGATCCGGTTCGCGTCCCGCACAGACACCCAGACCTGATGACCGCGCGCCGTGAACTCCATGTGCAGCACCGCCGGGCCAGGCGTCAGCTTGCGCAGCACCTCGCCCGAGAGCGTGTCGATCACCTCAATCGTGTCGTTGTTGGGATGCGCGTAGTTGACCCAAACATGCCGACCGTCAGGCCGCGCCACGGCGAACACCGGCTGACCATGGGTCTTGGTTCGGCCCAGTTCGGTCAGCCGCTGCGCATCCAGCCACAACACCTCGTGTCGCCCAACGGCAGGCAGGACAAAACGGTCCCCCGCCAGCGCCCAACCTTCTAGGTGCGGCATCTTGTAGACCGGCAGCGGTTCTTCCCCGCGCTCATAGTCAGGCAGGATGCGCTGAACCGTCGGGGGATCAAACCATAAGTCGAGTGTGCTCAGCCCGTCTTCACCAAACAAGCCCACGATGTAGCGCCGTCCGTCGCCGGTGATCAGCGCGTCATAAGGGTTACTGCCGACGCCCGTGATCTTCGTCATGGCAGGTGTGCGCCCGGCCATATCCGCGATCCAGGTCTCGCCACTGTCCCACATCGAAAACACGAAGCGTTGGCCGGGAGCGTCAACCAGCCCGATGGTTTTGGAGCCCGTCGGAAAGTCCGCAACGGGGGCCAGCGTGCCCGCATCAAAGACTCGCACTCCGCCGGGTTCGTAGTTGGAAACCGCCACCAGCGTGCCATCGTCCGAGATCGCACCACCGATGGAATTGCCCGCCTGCATGACGCGCCCGGCGATGCTCTGCGTGACCAAATCCAGCTTGGTCAGCCCGCCATCACGGCCAAAGACATAGGCGAACCGCTGGTCTGGCGAGAAGACGACACTGGCGTGAGAGAGATCCCCAAACCCTTCGACGCGCGCCAGCACGGCCATATCCGACTGATCGACGATCAGCACCGACCCGGTGGCGCGTTCGATCACGACCCCCATATCGCCGGTACTATGGACCTTGACTTCGGCCGTCAGCGGCAAGCTCACGCTCAAGAGAGTTGTCAGTAAGACCAGCAGTCGCATCATTCGGAAACCTCCAGCAGATAGGCAGCGATCCATGCGGCTTCGGCCTCGCTGAGCAGCGGGCGCCACGGCGGCATTGCGGTCCCTGGGATACCGTCGAGTATAAGGGACGTGAGACCTTCAAGCGTGTGGCCGTCCAGGGCTTGGGCGGTGATCGGTCCGCCCAGCCCCCCCGTCAGCTTCAACCCGTGGCAGGACCCGCAATCCTGCGTGACCAGATGCGATAGCCTGTCCTTCTCGGGCTCGCTGAGCGGCTCGGCCCAGGCGGGCACAGCGCAGAGCGCGCCAAGCGCGCATGCTGCTCCGGCACTAGCCATGCAGCACCTGTTGTACATCCGGCATACGCAGAATTGCTTCTGTTTCCATGCCGGCCAAATCGCCCAGCAGGCTGACAACGCGTCCAATGATGAAGAGCACCGGGCCCGGCACTGGGATATTCGCGCGTTTGGTCGTGAGCGCACCTAGATGCGTCACCAGCCGGCTTTCGTTGGGCCGTGTGCCATTCACGACCACCAGCACCGGATGATCGGCGGGCAAGCCGTGCTCCATCAACCGCGTCGCGATGTGCTGCATATTGGCGTGCCCCATATAGACGACGAGCGTGGTGTCCGGGTCGACAAGACCATCCCAGTCGAATTCAAGCAGGCGGTCTGCCTGGCAATGGCCGGTGACGAAGCGGACGCCAGTGGCCAGACCCCGATGGGTGAGCGGCACGCCCGTTGCAGCCGAGATCCCCTGCGCTGCGGTGATGCCGGGCACGCAGGACACCTCAATGCCAGCGGCTTGCAAAACCGCAGCCTCTTCCGAGCCGCGCCCGAAAACCATGGGATCCCCACCTTTGAGCCGCGCAACGGTTGACCCGGCCTTGGCCAGACGCAGCAGCAGGGCGTTGATCTCGGACTGGGGGATTGGGTGACTGCCGGAGCGTTTTCCTACATTGATCCGCCGAATGCCGGCCGGGATCAGATCCAGAACGGCGGCGGAGACAAGCCGGTCATGCACCACCACATCGACGGACTGCAGCACCCGCAGGGCCTTGAGGGTCAGCAGCTCCGGATCGCCGGGCCCCGCGCCAACCAGAAAGACCTGACCTGTGTTCGATGGCTTCAGCATATCGCGTCCTTGCGTTGGAAAAGTCGACGGCGCGGGACAGGCGCGGCAGTGGGAAGAGCCTGCCGCGTCCGGGATGCGGGCGGCGGGTTAGTAAACATCCGCGCGCGTGTTGAAGACGTTGAACTTACCGGTGGGGGTGATCAGGCGCTCGTCCTTGATCACATGCTTCATCTCAAGCGTCCTGTCGTCGACCACCACGATCGCCGATTCCAGATCGGCCGCGTTCCAGACCGAGAACCAGATCTCGTTGCCGGCTTGATTGAACTCGCCTTGCACCACACGCGGTTGCCCTTCGGCAATCCCGGCCCATTCGACAATTGGCAGCACGGTGTATTCCGGCTCTTCCTGACCCAGCTCGTCGATTTTGAAGACGGCAACGGAACCGGAGGTTTCCGCATCCGGATTCAACGTTGCATCGACATAAAGGTGGTTGGAGGTCGGATGGGTCTTCACAAAAAGTGACCCGCCGCCCAACGCATAGAGCTGCTGAACCATTTTCCAGGCATGTTCCGGGTGGCCTTCAGGGTCGGTGCCGATGAGCGCAACGGTGTCATCGCCAAGATGCGAGGTCGCCCATACCGGACCGTACGTAGGATGCGTGATATTCGCACCCCGCCCGGGGTGCGGTGTTTCCCCTTCGGTCTCGATCACCGCGACCTTTTTGCTTTCCTTGGTGTCGATCACCACGATCTTGCCGCGGGCGTTGGCAGCGGTAAGGAAGTAGCGCTGCGTACTGTCCAAACCGCCATCATGCAGAAAGCGTTCAGCGTTGATCTCGGTCACCTTAAGTGCGTCGATGTCGGAATAATCCACCATCAGGATCTTGCCGGTTTCCTTCACATTGACCAGAAACTCCGGTTTATAATGCGAGCCGAGAATGGCCGCGACGCGCGGCTCGGGGTGGAAAGTCTGCTCGTCGTAGGTCATGCCGCGCGTGGACTTGATGCGCAGCGGCTCCAGCGTATCGCCGTCCATGATGACGAACTGCGGCGGCCAATAGGCCCCGGCGATGGCGTATTTGTCCTCAAACCCTTCGAATTTGGAGGTCTCGACGGACCGCGCCTCGGTGCCCACCTTGATCTCTGCCACCGGTCCCGGCGTGGCCATCCAGAGGTCGATCATCACCACCTTGGCATCGCGACCGATCACAAAGAGATAGCGGCCCGAGGCCGAGATGCGGCTGATATGCACCGCATAGCCCGTTTCGATGATGGTCTTGATCTCGTAGCTCGCACCGTCGATCAGCGCAATTTGCCCGGCATCCCGCAGGGTAACCGAGAAGAGATTGTCGATATCTATGTCGTTCATCTTTTCGGTGGGCCGGTCCTCGGGCGCGACGATCACCTTCCAGCTCTCGCGCATCTCGGCCATGCCGAATTCCGGCGGCGTCGCAGGTTCCAGCAACAGATAGCGCGCCATCGAATCGACCTGCTCGTCGGTCATGTCTCCCGAGGTGCCCCAATTGGGCATCCCTGCGGGCGAGCCGTAGGTGATGAAGTCGCGCAGATACTCAAACCCATTGGGCCGGGTGATGTCGGTCGTCAGCGCCTTGCCAGTCGCTCCCTTGCGCAGCACACCATGGCAGCCCGCGCAGCGCTGGAAGTAAATCTGATTCGATGCCTGATACTCGCTGGGTGTCATCACCGGATCACCGGGTCTGCGCCCCGGGATCTCGACCTGGATCTGTCCCAGAGTGGTCATAGAAGGCTGGTAGGCGGCGGACGCGTCATCGCCATGATCAGAGGGCTTTTCCTGCGCCACAGAAAGGGTGGCGGTCAGCGACAGCAACGCGCAAGCGGCAACGGAACGGGTGAGACTGGGTCGGGACATATATCGGCTCCAATTGCGGTGAATTCGGTCCCCCTAAGGCTGGGCGAGGCAGGCGCCCAATGGCCTTGACTTTGGTCAAGACGATCATCCGCGCTCGTTGGCAGGGTTGTTTTCAAAGGGGACTTTCCCATGAAAAGCCTGCCCGTTCTTGCTGTGATCGCGTCCCTCTGCTGCGCTGTTTCGGCATGGGCGGAGACCCGGCTGGAGGCAAATCAAGCGGCGCGTCTGCTGGATATCGGAAACGCCGAGCTGGTGATCGACAAGCGGGCCGAGCCGGTCCCGGCCTGGCATGTCGCAACTCTTGGCGATGGCCGCGTTCTGGGCAAAATCGCCTCGACCTGGGAGGTGCTGCAATCCACCGGATACTCGGGCAAGCCCCTCGATATTCTGGTGGCCGTGGACGATGCGGGCCACATTACGGGCGCGGCGCTCATCCAACATGCCGAACCGATCCTGACCCTAGGCATCTCGGATCAGGACATTGCAGATTACGTCGATGGTTTTGCCGGTTTGCGGATGGGCGCGGAGGGCATGGAGGGCATGGAGGGTGATGCGCCCGATGTGATCAGCCGCGCCACCGTCTCCACCGGCGTGATCCGGGATTCGATTCTGCACACGGCACGTATTCTGGCGCAGTCACGCCGCAGCGGGTTGGATCGCACCAGCTATCAGCCTGCAAACTGGGCCGTACTTGCGCAGATGGGCGCCTTTGCGACCCGAAACATAGCCCTGCGCGCGGCCCGCACCGCCCTGCCTGACGCGCGCCCTCCGATTCCGGACAAAGACGGGACCTTCCTTGAGCTTTGGGTTTCGGTGCTGGACCCCCCGACGATTGGTCATAACCTCCTGGGGCCCGCGCCGTTCCGCCGGGCCATGGCGGCCTTGCCTGCCAATCATGACGCTTTGCTGGTCGCCAGCCGCGGGTTGCACTCGCACCGCGGCACGGCCTGGCGCCGCTCGGGGGTCTTTGACCGGGTGACACTCGAGCAGAACGGCCAGCAGTACGTTCCGCAATCCGAGGGGTATCAGCGGCTGACCCAATTTGAACCTTCGGATGCGCCCGAAGTAAAAGAGGCCAGCCTCTTTGCCATCCCGCGCGACCGGATTGACCTGACGCGACCGTTCTCGGTGACGGTGACCGCGACCCGAGGCGAGATGACCTTCCCGATCTCGCTGCCCTTTGCGCTCGGCAATCGGTTTGTGATCCCGGCAGCCGAGCCGCCTGCCCCGCGCCCCGCCTGGCACGCCGCCTGGGAGCAGAAGACACCAGCGCTGCTCGGCCTCGCCGCACTGCTCAGCGCGCTCACGCTGATCCTGTTTTTCCAGGATGCCTTTGTCAGGCGCCCTCATCTCTGGCGCTGGGGGCGCATGGCGTTCCTGTTGGTCACCTTTGTCTGGCTGGGCCTGATCCTCGGCGCGCAGCTGTCCGTGGTGCAGGTGGTGGCCTTTGTCCACGCCCTGCTCGGCGGTTTCAAATGGGATGTCTTCCTGATGGAGCCGCTGGTCTTTGTGCTCTGGGGCTTCACCGCCTTGGGTTTGCTCTTTTGGGGGCGCGGCGTCTTTTGCGGCTGGCTGTGCCCATTTGGGGCGCTGCAAGAGCTGTCCAATCAGGTCGCCCGCCGCCTCGGCATACCCCAGATCGCCGTCCCGCATGCGCTGCACGAACGGCTCTGGGTCATCAAGTATACGCTCTTCCTGGCCATCCTCGGCCTCTCCTTCTATGCGATGAGCAGCGCCCTTGTGCTGGCCGAAGCCGAGCCTTTCAAAACCGCTATCTCGCTGCGGTTCATGCGCGCCTGGCCGTTTCTGCTCTTTGTCGGGGTGATCCTCTTGGCCGGGCTCTTCATTGAGCGTACTTATTGCCGATATCTCTGCCCCCTGGGGGCGGCGCTGGCGATCCCGGCCAAACTTAAAATCTTCGACTGGTTGCACCGCAGGCCGCAATGCGGGCGCGAATGCCGCCTGTGCGAACAGCACTGCACCGTGGGCGCTATCGACCCGCTGGGGCGCATCAACCCAAATGAATGCATCCTCTGTCTCAGATGTCAGATGATCTTTCACGAACCGAACACATGCACGGTTCTCAAACGCCGCAACCGCGCGGCCTGACCCAACCCCGAAAGGACACGACATGCTCAAACCTCTCTCACTCACCCTGCTAACTGCGACCTTGGCCGCCCCGGGTTTTGCCGCCGGGGATGCCGAGAACGGCGAGAAGGTGTTTCGCAAATGCAAGGCCTGTCATGCCGTCGGCGAAGATGCCAAGAACAAGGTGGGGCCCACCCTCAACGGGATCGTCGGTGCAGCCGCTGGCGCCAATGCGGATTTCAAATACTCCGACGCGCTTACCGAAATGGCCACTGGCGGGCTGGTCTGGGATGAGGCCAGCATGACCGCCTATCTGACCAAGCCCAAGGACTTCATGCCCGGAACAAAGATGAGCTTTGCCGGCCTGCGTAAAGAGGACGATGTGGCCGATGTGATCGCCTATCTGTCGACCTTCAATTGAGCTCAGCTTGACTTTCGTTAAGGCCGCTGCGCGCGGCCTCGACCAGGCTTGTGAGACCGGCCTGCAAGACAAAGGAGGAGAGGATGCGTGATGTTCTCACGACTTCCATGGCCCGAAATATTTTTTATGGCGGGTCGCTGTTTTTCATACTGATATTCGTGGGGCTATCGGTGCATTCCCACCGCTACATCGTCACCACCTCGACTGACACGGCAGGGCTCACGGATGAGGTCGCGCATGGCAAGCATCTGTGGGAGCGGCATGGGTGCGTCAATTGCCATACGATCCTCGGTGAAGGTGCCTATTTCGCCCCGGAGCTGGGCAATGTGATGACCCGGTGGGGGGTCGAGGATGATCCGGACGCCGCCTTTGAGACGCTCAAGGCCTGGATGGACGCGATGCCGACGGGCATCGAAGGCCGCCGCCAGATGCCGAACTTTGGCCTGTCGGATGATGAATACCGCGCGCTCAGCGACTTCCTGTTGTGGACCAACAAGATCCGCACGCAGGACTGGCCGCCCAATGACGCAGGCTGAGGAGAGACACCAATGAAGTATCAATCTCAATCCATCGCATTGGTCTATTTTTCCGTGGCCCTTGCGCTCTTTGCCATTCAGGTCTCGGGCGGGCTGCTCGCGGGCTGGATCTATGTCAGCCCGAATTTCCTGTCCGAGATCCTGCCCTTCAACATCGTGCGCATGCTGCACACGAACTCGCTGATCGTCTGGCTGCTGCTGGGCTTTATGGGGGCGGCCTACTTCCTGATCCCCGAGGAATGCGAGCGTGAAATCCACTCGCCCATCCTGGCCTATGTGCAACTGGCCATTCTGGTCCTGGGCACGCTAGGGGTTGTGGTGACCTACCTCTTCAACCTTTTTGAGGGCAACTGGCTGCTCGGCAAGGAAGGGCGCGAGTTTCTGGAACAGCCCATGTGGGTCAAGATGGGCATCGTCGTGGCAGCCCTCATCTTCATGTACAACATCACCATGACCGTGCTGCAGGGGCGCAAGACGGCCATCACCAACGTGCTCCTCCTGGGGCTCTGGGGGCTGGTGCTGCTGTTCCTCTTTGCCTTCTACAACCCGTCGAACCTCGCGCTCGACAAGCAATACTGGTGGTATGTGGTGCACCTCTGGGTCGAGGGCACCTGGGAACTGGTGATGGCCTCCATCCTCGCCTTTCTCATGCTGAAACTCACTGGGGTGGACCGCGAGATCGTGGAAAAATGGCTGTATCTCATCGTGGCCACAGCGCTCTTTTCCGGCATCCTCGGCACTGGCCACCACTACTACTGGATCGGCACGCCAAGCTATTGGCAGTGGATCGGCTCGATCTTCTCCAGCCTCGAGGTCGTGCCCTTCTTCGGGATGATGGCCTTTGCCTTCGTCATGGTCTGGAAAGGCCGCCGCGACCACCCGAACAAGGCGGCGCTCCTGTGGTCACTGGGGTGTGCCACGCTGGCTTTCTTTGGCGCGGGGGTCTGGGGGTTCCTGCATACGCTGCACGGGATCAACTACTACACCCATGGAACGCAGATCACCGCGGCGCACGGGCATCTGGCCTTCTTCGGCGCTTATGTCTCGCTGAACCTCGCGATCTTCACCTATGCCTTCCCGATCCTGCGCCAGCGCGACCCCTATAATCAGGTGCTCAACATGGCGTCCTTCTGGCTGATGGCGGGTGGCATGACCTTCATGACCTTTGTGCTGACCTTTGCGGGCACGGTGCAAACCCATGCACAGCGTGTGCAGGGTGAATACTTCATGGACGTGCAAGACGCCATCGCGGTCTTCTACTGGATGCGCTTCGGGTCTGGCGTCGCGGTGGTGATCGGGGCGTTGCTTTTCATTTATGCGGTGGCGCTGCCCCGCAAGGAGGTCATCACCCCGAGCGACAAAGAACCGGTGGCCGCGGAATGAACGTGCTCTCCCAATCCGTCGAAGGGGGGGCTGCGGATGCCCCCTTTTACGTCGCCCAAGGCGCCGAATGTGACCTGTTTGAAGCCGCCGCACGCAACAATATGGCGTTGCTGATCAAGGGACCAACGGGCTGCGGCAAAACCCGCTTCGTGACACATATGGCGGCACGGCTGGGGCGTCCGCTCTATACCGTGGCCTGCCATGATGATCTGTCAGCGGCAGATCTGATCGGGCGCTATCTGCTCAAGGGCGGCGACACGGTCTGGGCGGACGGCCCCCTTACCCGGGCCGTGCGTGAGGGCGCGATTTGCTATCTTGATGAAATCGTCGAAGCCCGGAAGGACGTGACGGTTGTGCTGCACCCGCTGACCGACGACCGCCGCATCTTGCCGATCGACCGTACCGGGGAGACGCTGGTGGCGGCCCCCGGCTTCATGCTCGTGGCCTCTTACAACCCTGGCTACCAAAACATCCTCAAAACACTGAAACCCTCGACCCGACAACGGTTCCTATCGGCCACGTTCGATTTCCCGCCCGCTGATCAGGAGGTCGCTATTGTGGCGCAGGAAAGCGGGCTGGACCCTGCGAAATGCCGAAACCTCGTGCGTCTGGCGGGCAAGTTCCGCGCGCTCAAAGGTCAGGATCTGGAGGAAGGCGTCTCAAGCCGGCTGGTGATCTACGCCGCCACGCTGGTGGCCACCGGCATGCCGGTCATGCAGGCCATTCATGCCGCGATGATCGAACCCCTCTCGGATGATGAGGACGTGCAACAAGGGCTTGCCGACATCGTCACCGCTGTCTTTGGTTAGGTCCCATGCACGACGCGCTGGGACCGTGGGAGCCGGAAGAAACCGTCGGCAAAATCTGGCACCGCTGGGCCAGCCGGTTTGATGCGCCCGATGCCCACCATACGCAAGCGGCTGTGCATCTGGAGCATGAAATCGCACGGCTCGCGGTGCTCTTTCGCGGCCTCGGCGGCGATCCGTCGGTGGAACTGCGCCCCGTGGCGGCTGAAGTCAGCCACCACCGGCTGAGCTGGCGGCGCAGGCTCGGGACTTGGGCTGAAGCCGTGCCGCAAGCGAGCTTTGACGGCGAAATCCTCCGCCTACCAGCAACACTTGACCTCTTCGCGGATGCGGCGCTGAACCGCGACCTCTTCACATGGCTAACCGCCTGTGCCGCCACCGCCCGGGACTTGCCGCAATGGCCCAACAACCCGATGGCCGCAGACTTGACCTATATTCAAGTCGGTCAAGACACCACGCTGCTCACGCTGACCGAGAATGCGGGGCTGGAACCGCTCTATGCCCGGCTGGCCAAGGCCCATCTTGCCGCCCGTCCGCGCCCTGCGCTTCCCCGTGCGGAGGCCGTGATCGACGCGCTGGCGCGGTTCGCGCTTGGGGCTGCGGAGCCGACCGCGCCACCCCCTTGCGACACACCGCGTAGATACCGCCCCCTGCGTCCCGTCCCGCTTTGGCTGCGGCTCACACCTTCTGATCGATCCTCCTTCACTGCGCCGCAGGAATCTGCCGAGCCGCAAGAGGCAGGCCCGCAAGACAGTCTTGAAACCACAAAGAAAGGCAAACGCAAAACCTCCGACCAGACGGAGCGTCGCGACAGCCTGATCTTGCATAAATTCGAGGCCATCCTCAGCTTTGCGGACTTTCTGAACCTCAACCGCCGCACGGATGATGACGACCTAGAGGCGGCAAAAAAGGCGATGGATGATCTGGAGGAGATGTCGCTGACCGACATTTCCAAGGCGCCCGCCAGCAAGTTCAAGCTGAACCTTGATCTCGCGCCTGCGGATGTGAACCGGGAAATACTGGCGGGGCAGCATACTTACGATGAATGGGACGTGCAGAGCCAGAGCTACCTTAAGGACCATTGCCGGGTGTTCGCCTCCGACACCCTGCCCGCCGATGCGCCCGCCCCCCAAGATGCCCGCGCCGCGCGGCGTATCCGCAGCGTCCGCCGCCAGTTCGAGGCCTTCCGCCCCCGCCCCATCACCCTGAAGGAGCAGCCGGATGGGGACACGCTCGACCTCTCCGCCGTGTTGCGCGCGCGGGCGGACATTGTGGCAACCGGGTCGGCGCGCGACCGGTTGTGGTGCCAGACCCGCGCCACCGCGCGCGATCTGGCGGTTTCGATCCTGATCGACACGTCCCACAGCACCGAAAGCGCGGTGACCGGCCGCGCGGTGATCGACATCGAACGCGAGGCGCTCACGGCCCTGGCCTGGGGGCTACACGCTTGTGGGGATCCGCTGGCGATCCATGCCTTTTCGTCGCTGCGCCGAGACCGGGTCTATGTGGAGCGCTGCAAAGATTTCAGCGATCCGATGAGCGATCTGGTAGAGCTCAAGCTGGCCAGCCTGCGGCCAGGGTTTTACACGCGGCTCGGGGCGGCGATCCGATATGTTTCCAGCGATCTGCAAAGCACAACACAATCGGCAAAGCTCCTGCTGGTGCTGACCGATGGCAAACCCAACGACATCGACCACTACGAAGGCCGCCACGGCATCGAAGACACGCGCAAGGCCGTGCGCGAGGCGCGCATGCGCGGCCAGTCGGTCTTCGGCATTACGGTCGACCCCAAGGGACAAAGCTGGTTTCCCCGCCTCTTTGGCTCCGGTGGCTATGCGGTGATTGCACAGCCAGAACAGCTGATAACCGCCTTGCCAGGCCTTTACCGCCAGCTTGTCGGAGACGGCCATTGACCACCCGCACCCAAGGCCTGCCGGGGGAAGTGATGATGTGGGTGCTGATCTTCTCGGAGCTTGCTGTGTTCGGCGCGGGGCTTGCGGCGTTCATGGGCGTCCGGCTTACCGATCCTGCGGGTTTTGCCCAGGCACGCAGCCATCTCATGGTGGAGCTTGCGGGTACGAACACCATCATCCTGGTGACCTCCGGCCTCTTTGCGGCATTGGCGGTGACTGCAAAGACCCGGAGGGTCGCGCGGCTGCGGCTGGCGGCCGCCAGCCTGCTTGGCCTCGTCTTTCTGGGTCTGAAGACTGTTGAGTATACTGCAAAGGCGGCCGAAGGCATCGACTTTGAAACCCATGAGTTCTTTACGTTCTACTACCTGCTCACCGGGTTTCATGCCGCCCATGTGATCGCTGGGGTTATCATTCTGGCCCTGGTCGGCTGGCAGGCACAACATAGGGCGATTCAGACTGGAGCCGCCTTCTGGCACATGGTCGATTTGGTTTGGGTGTTGCTCTTTCCAGTGATTTACCTGCTATGAGCCGAGGGAAAAGCACAAGGTTGGTCCGGACCTGGAGCGCACTCGCAGCGCTGACCGCGCTCAGTACCGCGCTGCATCTCAGCGGTCTTCCGGCGCACATCACCGGAGCGCTGGTTCTGATTGTCGCATGGATCAAGGCACGGCTGATCCTGCTAAATTACCTCGAGTTGCACGATAGGCCCGGATGGGCATGCGGGATCCTCTTGGCACTCGCCGCACTCATCGCTTTGCTGATTGTGCTGTTTCTCGCAGCCGGGGCACCACACCCTGCATAACATCGCCGGTAGTGTTGGCTCAGGGTGTCACCGAGCTTGCGGGCGGTGAGAAAGACAGGTGTCTAGGCCGCCGCTTTCACAGCATTCGCCAGATCCCCGGGAAGGTCGAACTCCGCAAGTACGCGGGCCCGCGCGTCCGCCGACATCTTGCGTGCAGTCTTGGCGACAATCCCCAAGACCTTCTCGTCGGAATGTTTGGCGGCAAAGGGATCAAAATACCACTTGAGGAAGGTGAAACAGATCACGTCCTCAAGTTGCTGCACCTCCGGGTCACGCTTGATGCCCTCCTTGCGCAGCAAGACGCCGACCCGCGCGCATCGGTTCTCCGAAAACCCAGCGTCCCGCATCAAACCGCCCAGCCGCTCGCCATGTGCACGTCCCTGATCGCGACGCCAGGCCAAGTAGCCAGCGCGCCCCTCGGGATAATCCGCGCGCTTGAGCAACCAACGCTCGATGTGCTGACCTCGCGCGGCGATACGCAGTACATCGCTGGCCTCTTCGCCGATGAGACGGTCGAGTTCCGCGCTCATGCGCAACCCGTAGAGATAGGCCTCCGGTTGCGCCTCGCCCGCGTCATCAGGAGTGGTTGTCGGGTCCGCCCGATTGGCGGCATCAATGGCTTGAAGAACAGCGTTCAGCTTTGCGTTCATGTTTCGCACTCCACGACTCTGCGGGGTCTTCATCAGCGTACTGCGCCAGATGCTCCACCGACGCTATGATGGCATGGTCCTTCTGGATCGTCACGCCATAGTCTTTCAGGCGGCGAAAAGCCCGCGACAATGACTCGGGTTTCATGCCCAGCCAGGCGGCGATGAGAACCTTGTCATAAGGCAGGATCACCGTGCAGCTCCCCGCCTTGCCATCGCAGAGCGACAACAGGAAGTCAGCAATGCGCTGGCCGGCGGTGTGCGATTTCAACTGCTCGACATGATGCACGAGGCATCGGTTGCTCTCCATCGCTCCCGAGAGAACCGACCGGCACAAGACCATGTCATCAGCCAGCTGCTGGGCCAGAACATGCGCGTCAATCTGCAGGATCAGCGCCGTGGAGACCGCCTCCGCCCCGGAAATGAAGTTGCCGTCACCAAGAGCCGCCTCGTCGCCGAAGCTGTTGCACTTTGTGAAGATACCGATGACCGCTTCATTGCCGCAGGGCGTGATGCGATAGGTTTTGACCCATCCCTCCAGCACCACATAGAGGCTATGAGCGCGCTCACCCTGCAGATAGATTGACGCACCACGGTCAAAGGATCGCAAGGATGACCTTTGCAATAGTTTTTCGATGTCATCAGCGGGAACGCGACTGAATATCGCGGCGCGCCCGGCGATCTCAAACATGGTCCCCATGTCAAGCTGCTTTCCATTGCTTCCAAAGCGAGGTGGCTATCTGCGCTATAACGCCGATTCTCGTTCCGATTGAACCGGCTCCGGTTGTTGTAGAATAGTTAACGCGACCGAACTGTCCTTGAGATTTCTCAAGAATTGGGTGTGCGAAAGCGACAAATGTTCCGGGTTGCTTGATTTGCATTAAGGCCGAACCGCCGAAAGATGTTATGAGGCTAGAGAGTAAGACCAAGGATCACACGCCATGGATGTCGGCTTTCTAAACGACCAAGACCGTGCAACGCTCAAGCGGTCAGTGCTGTGCTCAGCCATGACCGGTGACGAGCTGTCAAATGTGCTTGCAAGCGGCACCGAGACTGCGCTGCGCAGGTCGGAGTACCTGTTCGAGCAAGGCGATCCTGCGATTAATCTGTTTCTTGTCTTGGAGGGTTGGGCGCAGGTCACGCGCGATGAACGCGACGGATCCCAGACCTTGATTGCGACGTTCCACAAAGGCGACAGCCTCGCAGAAGCGGCGGCCTTTCTGGGCAAAGCCTACCCGGTCTCCGCGCAGGCGATGACGGATTTGCGCGTCTTGTCCATCAACGGCGCGATGCTGATGGATATCATGCAGAAAAACCGTGAGGTGTTGGCGCAGTCGCTTGCCTCTGTCTATCACAAGCTCCACGATCTGGTGGACGATGTGGAATGGCTCAAGGCGCGCACCATTCGCGAGCGGCTGGCCAAATTCCTCTTGGATCAGATCGACACGCCCGGCCAGGAGGCCGAGGTTCGTTTGCCCTTCAGCAAATCGCTGATCGCGGCAAAAATAGGCACCAGCCCACAGCAGCTGTCACGCACGTTCATAGAGTTGCAGACCTTCGGGGTGCAGATCAAAGGCGATGTGGCCATGATCGACGACCGCAAAGCCCTGCGCGAGTTGATCCTCAAGACCTGAGAGGCCGAAGAAGTCACGTCCGATAGACAAGCTGCGCCGTTGGAAAGTGATTGAGCATGTCGTCCATCTCGGCGGCTGTCAGGCAGCAAGCCGCCGTAGACAAAGCATCCGCAACCGCCGCGCTGTCATGGGTCACGCTGAGCGTCTGCCAGCGGTCCGCCGGCTGACCGTCGCGCGCATCAACGATATGGCCTTTCCCGTCGGGCAACAGCGTGCCGCCGGGTGCGGAGGTTGCCAGCGCACGATCCCTCAGGGCGAGTTGCGCCACCAGCGCACCCGATGGGTCCGCGATGCCGACCCGCCAACCACCGCCGCCGGGGCGGTGCCCCAACGCACGCTGTTCACCGGCATCGGCGACAAGATCTGTCATCCCTTGACAGCGCAACAGCGCGGCGATGCGGTCAGTGATGTAGCCCTGCGCGATGCCGTTGAGCGTGAGCGCCATGCCCGGTTTCAACACGATCTCATCTGCGGAGTACATCACGTCGCTCAAATCACCGTGGGGCAGAGCAAAGGTTTCGCCGGTGACGCGCGCGCGCCAAAGCGGCTGCACCGAAGGATCGAACGCCCCGAATGAAGCCTCCCGCACGGCGCGCGACAGACTGAGAACTTCCAACAGTTCGGGTGCCGGATGCACCAACCGGCCCGTGCGGTTCAGAACCGACAGTTCCGAGCGGTTTTGGTAGAGGCTGAAGATCGCTTCCAGACGGGCGATCTCGTCCCGGGCCTGCGCAAAGATTGGTTCGGCCTCCTCCGTATGGAGACCCGCCACGATAATCTGGGACGACGCGCCCAAAGCCACACCGTGCCACCGCGCGACCGGCGCGTCAGCCTGCGCGCGCGCCGACAGCCCGACCAATGGCACGACGGCGGCAATCTTTAAAAACCTGCGACGGTGAAAGCCTCTCGCGCTCATTCGCCGCTCTCCCGCTGAAAGACGAGTTCCACCGGGGCCAGGAAAGCACTCTCGGGGATATCAGTCATCTGGTGAATCGTGCCGCCAAAGCGCGTGACAAAAGTTTGCGCACGCGCGGCATCGGAGAAGGGGACAAGCTCTGGCGCCCCCATGCCGCCGACCTTGCCGGAGCCCACCACGTAATGCGCGTCCTCCGCCAACATCCAGTTCTCGGCGCCAGGGGTTTCCCAGGCAACGGTCGACATATCATTGACGTAAATGGCCGCAATGTAGCCGTCCTGCTCGGCGCTCGAGACATAGGTGAAGGCGTCCCGAACCTGGGCGAAGAAGATCGGATCGGGCAGACCGCTCAAAAATATCTGCGCCTTTGGGCCCGGATGCTCTGAGATGTTCATCATGCAGTAATGCGCCAGGTTGTCGGCGGTTAGCGGCATTGGGTCAGGCAGCTCGGTGAGCTCCTCCTTGCAGGCGATCACCGCAAGCAATACGATCAAAATCAGGTATCTCATGGCACCCTCCGTGCAAAAGCCACGCGCGCCAGCAGCAACCCCAATACCGGCCAGATCAGCAGTGAGGCCAGTGCTGTCCAGCGCGGCAGGACGGCTGCTGCGGCCCCCATGCCGGTGACCAACGCCTGCTCGGCAGAGGCGGTCACGCTAAAGAGGCGCAATGCATCCGCCGGGTTGGCCGCAAGAACCCAAGGGAACACCTGCCGACTGAATACCCCGCCATCGTCCCAGATCACCAGCGCCAGCAACACCAGATCGTAGAGCACCACGAGAACCAGCCAGACAAACCCGGCGCCCCCGGCAGCAGCGGCGACCGAACCGCTGAAGGCCGAAACCACGTAACCGATCGCGATGAATGCCGAGCCCAAGAGCACCGCACCCAGCATCAGCCGCGCCAGCGCCAGAGCGCTCGCCATCCCAGCTCCACCGAGCGCAAAGGCAAGCAAACCCGCGAGGCCAAAGCCGGTGATTACGGCAATGGTCAGCCCGCTTAGATGGGCGAGGAACTTGCCCGCGAGCAGCGCGCTGCGCGATACAGGGTACGTCAGCACCAAAGCCAACGATCCCCGCTCAGCATCCCCGGCAATTGTTTCAAAGGACATCAGCAGCGCGACCAAAGGCACCAGATAAACGGCCAAGGTCGTCATCGAAGCCACGGAGACCGTCAGCAGATCCACGCCCAACGCGCCGGAGTTTGTAGCCCCCGACAGCGTCAGCGCCAGCGCGAAGACCGACAGGAGCCCCGTTGCGGTCAGCAGCCAGCGGTTGCGCCGCAAGATGCGAAACTCTGTCGTTGCGATGGCGAGCACCCGGATCATGCGCGCTCCTCCTGTCCGGAATAATGGCGATAGAGATCTTCGAGTGAGGAAGGGATGATCTCAACATCCGCGACCTGAGCACCCATGGCGATCACCTCGGCCAGCCGGGCCAGTTTCTGATCCTGCGTGACAGCGAATTCGACCTGCGCCCCGTTGATGCGCCGCCCGCCGAACCGGTCAAACAGCGCGGCTGCGTCGTGCTTGGCCTTGACGCGGATGTGGATCGGCATCGCGGCGCGGGCAAAGAGCTCTTTTAGCGACGCGTCCGCAACCATCTGCCCATGGCGTAAAATAGCGATCCGGTCGGTGCGGGCTTCGATTTCGGTGAGCGCATGGCTTGCGATGACCACACCTGTTCCACCCGCCGCCAGACTGTCGATCAGCGCATAGAGATCGTGTCGCGCCATCGGGTCGAGGCCGCTCGTGGGCTCGTCGAGCAGCGCCAACATCGGTTTGCCTAGAAAAACCTGTGCCATACCCAGCCGCTGACGCATCCCTTTGGAATAGGTACCGATACGCCGGTCGGCCGCATCAGCCAGGCCCACGTTTTCCAGAAGCGCATCGCCGTCGCCTGTCTTGACCCCGGCAAGCCGCGCAAAGAGCCTGATCTGTTCCCGCCCAGTCAGAGCGGGATGAAAGGACACAGCCTCGGGCAGATAGGCCACCGCCACCCGCGCGGCAACGGTGCCCAGCGGCTGGCCTGCGATTGAAACCGTGCCACTGTCGATCGGCAGCAGCCCCAGGACTGCTTTCATAAGGGTCGATTTTCCGGCGCCATTGTGCCCCAGCAACGCCACCCGCTCGCCGGCATGCACCTGAAGCGACACGTCACGGACGCCGTGCGCCCCAGCAAACTGGCGCGTCAGCCCAACCGCATCCAGAACCGGCCTATCCGCCATGAGACACCCCCCATTCCGGCACGTCCACCTCAATGGGGCGCATCAGCGGCGCGCTGTCCATCACCCCGCCGGGGGTCAATGCCGGAAAGGCCGATTGCGCCCACTGCACCAATTGCACCGCGGGCGAGCCCATCAGCAGCCGTGCCGCGGGTTGCTGCCACAAGACCTGATCGATGCTGTCGTTGGGCCGGTAGGTACCGTCGGCGATTCCATCGCCATCCAGATCGGTCGCGACAAAATCCGACCAGTAGTTCCCCCGGCCCTCGGTCGCCCAGTCCAGCCATTTGGTCGAGACATATTTCACCTGCGTCCGGTTGCCGACAAAAGCGTTGCCGGTGACCGCATTGCGTTCCGACCCGGCGGTGAAATGGATGCCGATCCCGCAGCGCTCGAAGCGGTTGTCCGTGATCTCGTTCTTATGCGCGTTGTAGACGAACAGGCACTTTTTCGCCCCGTCCTGCACGTAGTTGCCGCGCACTTCCGAGCGGTTGGTAAAGTTCAGCATGACCCCGTGATCGCGATCACCAATGGAGACATTGTCCACCACCTTCACATGCCGCGAATACATCACCGCAAAGCCCAGATGGTTGCCGATGGACAGGTTCCCCGTGACCTCGCTGTCGTTGGCATACATGTAATGCACGGCAAAGCGCAGATCGCGGAACCGGTTGCCATGAAAGACATTCCGCTTGGAGGTGTTCACGAATATCCCGTCCCGCCCCCAGCGGATGTCATTGCCCTCGACTGCCGTGCCCGGCGCATTCCAGACATAAACGCCATTGCCGCGCTGGTTCATCCGGTGGCCCTGACGGCCTTCGATGGTGTTGCCGATGATCTGCGCGTCCTGCGCGCCGTGCACGTCGATGCCGTAGAGATTGCCTTGCAAGAGGTTCCCCCGGATTACGGCACCGGTCGCGACCTTGGTCAGGGTGATGCCCGCGTCCTTGGTTGCGTGATCATCCCCCGACCCGGTGATACGCAGGCCCTCCACCTGCACGCCCTCTGCGGCCACCGTGATCACGGAGCCCTGCCCCCCGCCCTCAAGATGGACACCCGCCCCGCCGATCACGGTGATCGGGCGGGACAGATGCACCGGGCCCAGGTAGAGACCCGGCTCCAGCCGCACCACCGCGCCCGGCGGTGAGGCCTGCACCAGCGGCTGCAAAGGCGTCCCGCCAGCGAGCCCGGGGCCCGCGAGCACACTGAGGAGGAAACCAAACGCCTTGATCAACCACATGGATCAGCTCGCCCGTGGCTCGACAAACATTCGCCCGCGCATTTCCATATGCAGCGCGTGACAGAACCACTGGCAGTAGAACCAATGCACGCCGGGGCGGTCCGCGGTGAATGTCACCGATGAGGTCTGCTGCGGCCCCACCTCCATCGCGATCCCGTGGTTCGACAGACAGAACCCATGGGTCACATCGTCGATATCATCGAGGTTCGTGACATAGATCGTCACCTCGTCGCCCTGCGTGACCGTGAACTTCTCCAGGCTGAACTCAGGCGCAATCGAATACATATACACCCGCACCTTGTTGCCATCGCGGATGGGCTCGGGGTGCCCGTCCTCCAGGTCCACACCGTCTGCTGCGGCCTGCTGGCGCGCGGCATCCCAGCCGGGATCATCGCGGCTGTAGATGTTCACCGGGTTCACCTTCGAGGCATGCACGATGATACTGTCATGCGGCTCTGCAAAGGTCGGCCCATCATGGACTACCTTCATCTCATCGCTGGAGATATCGATCAGCTGTTCGTTCTCAGGCTTCAGCGGCCCGGTGTTCAGGAACCGGTCTTTCGAGAACTTATTCATCGAAATCAGCCACTTGCCATCGGCCTCTGCGGTCTCGCCCATCGAAGTTGAGTTGTGCCCGGGCTGGTAATGCACATCGACCTTGGAGATGATCGGATCCACATCCGCACCGCCATAGGCTTCGATGGCCTTCGCCATGTTCCACTTGGCCACCTGACTGTCGAGAAAGAGCGTGGTGAAGCAATTGCCCTTGCCGTCAAAGGCCGTGTGAAGCGGCCCCAGACCCAGCTCGGGCTCGGCCACGATGCAGGACCGTGGATCAGCCCCTTCGAACACCGCATCGACAAGTGTGACGTCAATTACCGATACGGTGGGCGACAGCTTGCCGTTGATGACGATGTGCTGCTTGTCGGGGGCGGCGTTGCAGCCGTGCGGGCTGTTGGGGATCGGGATGTACCGGGTGAACTGGCTTTCCGCCTGCTTGCGCCCATCGAGCACCCGCACACCGTTCAGCAGTTGCCCGTCCCCGGCGGCCACAGCCTCTTCAATGGCCTTGATGTTGAAGACGACGCAGTGATCGGTCTCATTCGCCGTCATCTCCGCCAAGTTCATACCCATCTCGGAGTTATAGGACGTCGCAAAGGCATATTTGCCCTGATAGTCCGCATCGCAATTGTCGAGATTGCCGCTGACGATCACCTGCCATGCCACGGTCATCTCATCGCCATCAATCGCGGTGAAAATATTGACGTACTCCTCAGGTTTATCCAGCACGGAGCCATCGTTCACCAGCGGCGCCTCATGCTCGCCATTGGCAAACACATAGCCGGTGCGCGGGTACTTCTGCGGGCGCATGCCGTGGATGTCCTGCGCGTTCGGGATCTCGATGATCTTGTCGCATTTCATGATATCGCAGCGGATGCGAGCGACCCGCGTGTTGGCCTTGTCATTGGCGAAAATATAGCGCCCGTCATAGGTGCCGTCCGTGAACGACATATGCGGATGGTGCAAATCGCCGTTGTCGTAGGTCTTCATACCTCGCTTGGCGAGCATCTCTTTCGTTTCGGGCAGAAGCCCCTCGGTCAGGACTTGAAGGCTCTCGTTGGTCTGCCCCCAGCCGGTTGCAGAGCAGCGGTTGAAGACCGGAATGCGCATCAGCTCGCGCATGGATGGAAAGCCCAAGATGCGGACTTCGCCGGTCTGGCCCGACGACCAGAAACCATAGTATTCGTCCAACTCGCCAGGCGCGAGGTTGAAAGCCCCTGGCGTCGCCTGCGCTTTGCTTGCGCTCCCCAAAAGCCCCGCACCCCCTGCGGCGGCCAGTGCGGCGCCCCCGGCAGTCGCGCCCATGAGCTGACGGCGGTTCAGCCTCATCCGCGCTTTGCGTTCTTCTTCTGACATCATCCCTCTCCTTCTTCTTCTCTTTATGTCTTTTCCAAAACGGGTGGATTTTGCGAAAACGCCCTCAGCGCTTCTGTGGCGGCGCCGGCCTTTGCCCGCCGCTTGAGTTGCTGGATGATGACCGGGCATTTCGCCTGCGATTGGTAGAGCACCTGGCAATGCAGGCAGTTCACGCATTCATTTGGGTTGATCTCGCCCGTGGGGTGAATGGCCTGTACCGGGCATTCGTTGGCACAGGTATGACAGGGGCTGCCGCACTCGCGATAGCGCTTGAGCCAGTCGAACATCCGGATGCGCGCCGGGATCGCCAGCGCCGCACCCAAGGGGCAGACATAGCGGCAATAGAACCGCTCCACGAAAAGCCCGATGGCCAGCATACTCAGCGCAAAGACGACAAAGGGCCATTCGCGGGCAAATTTCAGGATGATTGCGGTTTTGAACGGCTCCACCTCGGCCAAGGCCTCCGCACGCGGCAACGAGGTGAGCGAGACGGCAAATATCACAAGAAATATCATATACTTGGCAGGCCACAGCCGCTCGTGTAGGCCCCAGGGCAGCGATACCTGCGGGACCTTGAGCGCTCGTGCGAGCGTGTTGGAAAGCTCTTGCAAGGCGCCGAAAGGGCAGAGCCAGCCGCAATAGGCCCCCCTGCCCCAGAAAAGCAGCGCCGCGGCGATGGCAAACCATTGGATGAACACCAGCGGATCAAGCAGAAACGCGTCCCAGCTGAACCCGGTGCGCAGCGCGCCGCCCAAGGCCAGCAGGTTGACAACCGACAGCTGCGCGTTAGTCATCCAGCCGAGGAACACCAGCGTCATGGACAGAAACCCAATCCGCAGCCAAAAGAAAGCGCGCGCGTTCCGCGTGACCTGCTTTTGGAAAAAGAACAGTCCTGTCAGGACCGCCAGCATGCCCAGAAGTACGCCGATCTCGATTTGCTTATCGCGCCAGACACGCTGCCACAGAGCGGTCTTGGCTGCCGCTTCATCCGCCACAACAGGATGCGTCACCGCAGCCGCATTGATGAACCGGTCAGGCAATTTATAGCCCAGATCTAACGTCACAAACGCCTTGCTGACAGCTCCCGTGGCGCGCTGCACCAGCAGCTGCAAACGCCAAGGCGCAGCCGGGTCAAACTCTGCCTCCGCAGGAATCTTGAAGATGTCCAACTCCGCAAAAGCGGGGCTGTCATCCGGCGCCAGGCGCCCCAACCGCTTGTGATCGCGGTCAAAGAACCGGACGGCACGGTCGCCCTGGATCAATTGAATGCGGTCGAAAATCCCGCCGCGCACATACCCCGATCCTTTGAACGAATAGGTTCCACGCCCGGTCACCAGGATGGCCTCTTCGCCCTCACGCAGCCAGGTCTGGAGATTATCGTATTCCGCAGATCCCAACAGCGTGCGGCCAATCTCTGGAATGCTGACAATGGCGACTGTCATCTCGATGAAGGTGTCTTCGGGCGCGCCGCGCTCCGGGCGGGTGATCGCCTTCTCATCGCCGCCTTGCTCAAACGCGCGGTTCACCTGGCCGATGTCCAACCGTAGAGTTCTGACGGATCCGTCCCCGGTGAGGGTCATCCAATCCGATACCACGTTACTGGATCGGTCGATCTCGCGCCTTGGTACGGCGATCTCTGGGGCCAGCCCGCCCAAAGACATCATCCGCGCGACCTTGATCCCTGCCCGCACGATACTGTCATCGATGACCATGATCGTGACCGTCGCACCGGAGATAATATCAAGTTCGTGCCCCGCGCCGCCCGCTTCGACCTCCGCCTTCAGGTCAAGCCCTTTGTAGCCTTCAGTCAGCGCGACGATCTTACTGTCCGGTATGCCGATCAGGACGATGGGTTCAGAGTGCTCGACCAAATGAGCTGCCATGATCCGGGCGTCAAGATCAATGCCCGCCACGACGTGAATGGGCTTTCCCGAATACCCGGTCGTTCCGACGAAATCCGACGTCAGAAAAACATATCCGACCGCACGGCCGCCACGCAGTATGGGCGCCACCTTGGTTTCAGGGTCAATGCCACCAAAGCCGTCCGCATGCTGTGCGAAATCCGTGGCCGAGAGCTCTGGCAAGAACGCCGCAAGTGTTTCAGCCGGTGCCGGGATCGCACCGATCAGAAAGCTCAAAAGTAAATAGCTGCAGGCCGCGACAACGCGTCGAAGAGGTGGCATACATGGAACCTCCTCAGACGGGTTATCTCCGACAGAGCCGCGGTACCTTAACCAAAGTCAAGTCGCGGCAGTGGAGGGTCAGCATCATGGCGGCCAGCCTTGAAATAGACAGAGCCTTCAGCTGTGGCGCGCGATGAATTCTGAACGGCTCCGTTCTTGTCGAACAGTCTACAGGCGAAGCAACGCAAACGATCAATCCGCGGCAATCGGCAAATGGAGAAGAAGAAGAAAAGACAGCTTGATCCAAAGCAAAGTTTCGCGCCAATTGCCCGATAGTCTGACAGAACATCCCAGTCTTTAGGGAGTCCGGCAGATGCTGATACACAAAAGCACACGGCCACGGCAGCTGGCCGCATTTTTCAGCTATGGGTTTCGCCCGTTCTTTTTAGGTGCGTCGGCCTGGGCTGCGTTGTCCATGGTCCTGTGGCTGAGCATGTTGTCGGGCGGGTTGCGCTTGCCCGTTTGGTTTGACCCGGTCTCTTGGCATGCACATGCCTTTATCTTCGGCTATCTGTCTGCGGTCATGGCTGGGTTCCTGTTGACCGCCGTGCCGAATTGGACGGGGCGCCCCGCGATAAGAGGCGCACCGCTGCTAGGTCTTTTCGCACTCTGGATTGCGGCACGGGCGGCGTCCTTGGCATCAAACCTTCTTCCGCCGCTTGTCTTCGGCATCCTGGACTGAGCAATGCCGATGGTTCTTGCCGTCATTTTGCTGCGCGAGATCGTAGCAAGTAAAAACTGGCGCAATCTGATCGTCTTTTCGCTGCTCTCGATGCTTATCCTTGGCAACGTGCTGTTTCATATTGAGGCACCGGGCTATGCGGCGGGGGGGGGCTGGGTCTGCGGATCATGCTGGCGGCGGCCGTCATGCTGGTGGCGCTCATTGGGGGGCGCATCGTACCCGCCTTCACCCGAAACTGGCTCAAAGCGCAGGGGGTCCGTGATCTCCCTGTGCAGCCCATGGAAATGCTCGACAAGGCCGCTTTACTCGCGATTTTCGGCGCGATGACGATCTGGATCTGGAACCCTGAAGCGCCTCTGGCGGCTCAGGCATTGATCTCTGCGGGGCTATTGCACCTGCTCCGCGTGTTCCGGTGGAAGGGGTGGCTCGCCCATCGGGAGCCCGCGATCTGGGTGATGCATGTCGGCTATCTGTTTGTTCCTCTGGGCGCGTTGGGGATTGGAAGCTCCGTCATGTCCAGTGTCCAGCATCTGTGGATGGCCGGTGCCGTCGGGGTGATGACGGTGGCTGTCATGACGCGGGCCAGTTTGGGCCACATGGGACACATAGTGGCCGCGACGGCGGGGACGACGGCGATCTATACCGGGGTCCTTGGCGCGGCACTCTTGCGCGTTGTGGCGGATAGCTCCTCGTCATGGACTCAGGTTGTTCTGACAGTGTCGGGCTTGCTTTGGATTGCAGCCTTCGTTGGGCTGGTCTTCCCCCACTTGAGTGGTCCTCCGCTATGTTTAGGAAAGCGGAGGAAAGACATGGCCAACAAGCGACCAAAG
>NZ_CANLQB010000005.1 GCF_947493125.1 uncultured Roseobacter sp.
CGGACACACGTCTGCTTCTGACCAATGCGCAATCAACTCAGAAATGTCTTGCTATGCAGGGGCTATCCACACAGGACAGCGGGCGATGACGTGGGTTCTGCTTGTCGGAGCGTCGGGATCAGTATTACAACTGGCGGAAGCGCTTCGGCGGAATGGGACGCGCGCAGTTGTCGGAGATGAAGAGCCTGGAGAAAGAGAACGATAAGCCATTGGAACGTCATTGGTCCGAGAGACAATGGCGAATTCTGAAGAAGATTGTCGCAGAGCTCGAACTGGACAAGCTCATCCTCAAGGAAAGTCTGAACCATCTAAAGCCCAGGGCCTGACCACCGAGGAGCTCCGTCAGGCAGTCATTCATACACGCCAGAAGCTCGCAACGTCTGAGCGGCGGACGTGCCGGGTGATTGGCCTGGCGCGGAGCTCCCTGCAATACCGACCGGTGCCAAGAGACGACGGTGAGCTGCGGTTGGCAATCATTCGGCTTGCAAAGCAGTACGGGCGATATGGCTATCGCAAGGGTCGTCCTGGTTGCGCCATTGGTTCCAGCAACCAATGGACGACGAGTTGCTCCACGTCGAAGGCTGGCGAGTCAATCACAAGAAGGTCGAGCGGCTCTGGCGAGAGGAAGGAATGCAGCTTCCGCAGCGTCACAAGAAACGCAAGCGGCTCTATCACAAGGACAGTTCGATCATACGCTTGAGGCCTACGCATCCGAACCATGTCTGGGCCATCGACTTCGTATACGACAAGCTCAGCAACGGGCGGAGCTACAAGATGCTGACCGTTCTGGACGAATATACCCGGCAGGCCTTGGCCGTGAGGGTTCGCACCAAGATGGGCGCAGACGACGTTCTGGAAGCGATCTATCCGCTCCTGCTGAAGCACGGATCACCAGAATACATCCGGTCAGACAACGGGCCTGAGTTCGTCGCCGAAGCTATGCAGGACTGGCTTCGACGCGTCGGCATCAAGCCGATCCGCATCTATCCAGGATCACCCTGGGAGAACGGATACAACGAGCGTTTTAATGGGACGCTACGCCGGGAGGTTCTGAATGCCGAGTGGTTCACGACAACGAAGCAGGCCCAGATCGTCATCAATCACTGGCTCAGACAATACAACCACACCCGACCGCATCAGGCGCTCAACATGCGCCCACCAGTTCCAGAAACCCTACTAGAGAAAGCCCAGATCAGTGGCCCAGCAACAGGGGGCTAGACACGTCTGAGGCCGCGGGATTTGATTGTCGATGCCTGCATCGCAGCCTGTGTTGATGGCCGCCAAAGGCTATGGTGAATTCAAGACCCGGTCGGCCATAACTGCGGCCGAGGTGCGATTGTCGATGCCCATCTTCTGGAAAACTTGTTCAAGATGCTTGTTCACCGTCCGAGCGCTCAATCCCAGAATGGCGCTGATGTCTCTGTTCGTTTTGCCGAGCGTTAGCCAAAACAGGACCTCGGCCTCGCGCGGTGTCAGACTGAACTTGGCGGCCAGAACATCCTCGTTCCGATCTGCTTTTCTGCGCATCAGCTTGACGAGGATTTCGGGCACCGGCGTCATGCCCATGAATTGGAACGTTACATCGCCTGCATCGAACGGCGGAACCGCCGAGACAGGACTGGTGCTGCAGGAGGCGATCCAATTCTTCCACTCCGGACCCCGTGTTTGAAGGTCAAACGTCCCCAGGACATCCGTGGCACCTTTCGAACCCCATGCCAGTCTACCGTCCGGATCGAAGGCCAGAACCGATCGCCCGGAGGTGTCGAGCGCCCGTCGTGCGCTCTGCAACAGACGGGAATTGGCGATATGAGTGCTGAGCCTCGCGATCAACTCCTCGACGATCACCGGCTTGGTAATGTAGTCGACACCCCCGGAATTCAGGCCCTGCAGAATGTGCTCCTTCTCCGTCAGACCCGTCATGAAGATGATCGGCGTCATCACCGCTTTTGGCCCGGACTTAAGTTTGCGGCAGGTTTCGAAGCCGTCGATACCCGGCATCACGGCATCCATCAGGATGACATCGGGCTCCACCCGATAGGTCAGGTCGATGGCCGCTTGACCGTCTGTCGCTATCAGAACGGTGATGCCGCTCTGCTCCAGTGCCATGGAGACCATCCCGAGTGCTTCGGGGTTGTCGTCGACAACGAGTGCGATGCAGTTCGGCCCCAGCTCACTCAACGGCATCGCCCACGGACTCCAGCAGATGGACAATGCCACCCATATCGAAATGCTCCATATGTTTGTCCAGCTTTCTCAACAATTTGGGGTCGCACGCTTTTTCGGCACGCAATTGGTCGAGCTGATCACGGACACCCGCTGCATGTCCAAGGACCGCGCTTTTGATCAAGCGGGTTCGGTCCTCGCTTGAGAGTGTCTGGCAAGGCGCAGGCTCCGTGCCGGGCTCGGTTTTGGGGACTAAGGTGATCTTCAAAAGTTCTGCGACTTGCATCAGAAGCTCATCCAGATTGAACGGCTTGGCGAGAAATCCATCGTGCAATGCGACTTTGGGTCGGCTTACGCCTTCTTCATCCGCATGTCCGGAAATCACTATAATGGGCATATACGGCGCATTGCCCTCACGAATGCCTTCGGCAAATGACCAGCCATCCCGCTCCGGCATGTCGATGTCGAGCAGAAGAATGTCCGGGTGCGCCTCTTCGAGCATTTGCTCGGCGATCGCGACCGATGGCGCCAGAAGCACCACAAACCCTAGCTTTGACAAAAACTGTTCGACAAGTGAGAGGTGATTGGCGTCGTCATCCACGATGAGAATGGTCTTGCGCGGTCCGGTGTAGCCCGAGAAAGCAGGGAGCGGTACACCATCGCCCAGATCCTCGGCCTCGAAAACGCCCGGGGAAATCGACGGTAGCATCAGTTTGACGGAGAACGTACTGCCGACGCCGGGCGTGCTTGTGACATCGATTTCGCCGCCCAAAATCTCAACCAAAAGCTTTGTGATGGTGAGCCCCAGGCCGGATCCCTCCCGCCCGGATTGCCCGGCGCGCTCGAACGGACGCCAGATGCGGGGAATGTTTTCCGGCGCAATGCCGACACCGGTATCGATGACCGTGATCAGGGCCACCTCGTTCCTGTAGGTCAGATTCAGCGTGACCTGGCCTGCCTCGGTGTATCGAAGCGCGTTCGATAGAAGGTTGATGATGATCTGGCGCAAACGCTTTTCATCCGTGCCTACAAGAGTGGGCAACCTTCCGTGGATCGCCCAGTCGAATCTGATGTTCTTGTCTGCAGCTTCGGCTTCGAAGATTGCCGCTACTTGGTGCAACAGGGCGCGCAGATTGACGCGGTCACGCGTGATCTCCAACCGGCCTGCCTCGATCCGTGCAATATCGAGCAGGCCGTCAATCAACCCGGCGAGGTGCTCCGATGACCTTCGGATACTCGTGATCGACGTGCGCCAACCCGCGAGATCGGGATCCTTTTCTAGCAGTTGCGCGAAACCATAGATGGCGTTGAGCGGTGTCCGCAATTCATGACTGAGACCGGACATATATCGTGTCTTGGCGAGGTTGGCGGCCTCCGCCTTTTCCTTGGCTTGCTGCAGCGCCCGGTCCGTACGTTCGTGCGCGCGGATTTCCTTGAGCAGAAGGTCGGTTTGGCGCTCCGCTTCGGCGAAAGCGTTGCGCTGGCTTTCACCCACCAGAATGAACATCCAGACCGAAATGCCGATGACGATCAGGATCATGCAGAAGATGATGGTCAAAACCGCGTCGAATGTCTCGGCGCCCGCAAAGCCTCGAATGAAGAGCAACAGGATGCCAAAGCTCAGGGAAATGATGCTGGTCGTGACCAAAAACCGCGAGAGCCGTGACATGAGAGCCTTGGCTACAGCTGCGGGCAGACGGGCGTGAAGCGCCTCGCTGACCGTTTTGTCGAGGCGCCCGTGTGGCTTGCAATGATCATGGCACGAGGCATCAAGGCTGCAACAGAGCGAGCAGATGCGTCCGAAATGGAAGGGGCAATGGCTCGTGTCCTCTGCATCGAAACGGTACTCGCAGACCGAGCAGGTCTGCAGGCCTTCGACCGGCTGCGTTTCGCTGTCTTCGCGCGCGAGGTAATAGCGCCCGCCGGTCGCCCAAGCGAGGATCGGCGCCAATGTGAAGGCCGTGAGCAGCGCAACGAAAGACGAGAACGCCTGCACCAGAGGGCCAAAAAAACCCGCATAGGCGATCAGCGAGACCGCGCAGGCCACCACCATCGCGCCGATCCCGACAGGGTTCACATCGTAAAGATGCGAGCGGCGGAATTCGATCCCTTTGGGGCTAAGGCCGAGCGGTTTGTTTACCACCAAGTCGGCCACAAGTGCACCAATCCACGCAACGGCGACATGCGAATACAGGCTCAGTACATGTTCGAGACCCGTGAAAACCCCAAGCTCCATCAGCATCAGTGCGATCGCGACGTTGAAGACCAGCCAGACCACGCGCCCGGGATGGCTCTTGGTCAAACGCGAGAAGAAGTTGGACCAGGCAATCGACCCGGCGTAAGCATTGGTCACATTGATTTTCATCTGGGACAGGATGACGAAGACGGCCGTTAAGCCGAGCACAAGGGCGGGCGAGGCCAGCACTTGCTCAAATGCTGTGTGATACATGCGCGTGGGATCGGTGGCTTCACTCGGGCTCACATTTTCCCGGATGGCAAGCGTTACCAGATAGGACCCCGCGAGCATTTTTAGCATGCCAAGCACCGACCAGCCCGGGCCTGCACATATGAGAGCGAGCCACCACTTACGCGCATCTTTCGCTGTGCGCGGTTCGGGCAGGAACCGCAGAAAATCAACCTGCTCGCCGATTTGTGCAACTAGGGAAAATACGACGCCCGACGCCGCACCCAGCATCAGGATCCTCGACGCGTCCGGCACGTCGGGATTACCTTCGAAGCCGATCCACATGTCGATGTCATAGCCCGCGACAGCCAACAGAATGAACGGGAGCGCGTGCAGCAAAACCCACAAAGGCTGGGTCCAGGCTTGGAAGGTTGAAATCTTGGAAAAGCCGTGCAGAACCAGAGGTATAACAACGAGGGAGCTGACGACGTAGCCCAAGAACAATGGGATTCCCAGCGTGAACTTCAGCGCCAATGCAAGAATTGCGGCTTCCAGCGCGAAGAATATGAAAGTGAACGAGGCGTAGATCAGCGATGTGATGGTGGAGCCCAGATAACCGAAGCCTGCGCCGCGGGTCATCAGGTCGATATCGAGGCCATACTTGGCGGCGTAATAGGAGATCGGGAAGCCGGTCAGAAACAGGATGGCGCCCACCAGCATGATTGCGGTGATCGCGGTGTCGAACCCATACGTCAGCGTGATCGTGGCGCCGATGGCCTCGAGCGCGAGGAAGGAGATCGACCCGATGGCAGTGTTGGCAACGCGGCCGTAGCTCCAGCGGCGCGCGCGCCGCGCGGTATAGCGCAGCGCAAAGTCCTCCATCGTCTCGTTGGCGACCCAACGATTGTAGGTGCGCTTTTCGCGCGTGGCCTTAAGGCGTGCCACCATATCACTTCCATGCAGAAAGGAGATGCTCTGCCCCACGTCAGCCATCGCAAAAGGTGGTCAGGCTCCCCCAGCCCCTAGTCTATGAAACAACAGTATGTGCACAAAACGCGCATCCCTATACGTCATTTAACGTATACTGCGCTGCAGCATTGCCCGCGATCATTCCAACAGCGGGTGATCTGGAATCGCCCATTTCTTGAGCATCTGACAAGGGGGCGACATGTCTGACGAGATTTCTGATAACAAAACCAATGGGGTAAGCCGCAGGGCCGTGCTGGCCGGGGGCACGGCGCTGACGGCCTCGCTATTCATGCCGAAGGGGTTGCGCGCAGCAGACTTCCCAACGGCTGAGGTGAACACCACGGGCCTCGCGGTCACCGACGATACGGTCACAATCGGCATCCTGCATTCGATCACCGGTACCATGGCGATTTCTGAGACAGGTTCGGTGCAGGCGGAGAAGCTGGCGATTTCGCAGATCAATGCGCAGGGCGGTATTCTGGGCCGCAAAATCGAGTATATTCAGGAGGATGGTGCCTCCGACTGGCCGACTTTTGCCGAGAAAGCGCGCAAGCTGCTGTTGAACGACAAAGTGGCTTCAGTCATGGGCTGCTGGACCTCGGCTTCCCGGAAGGCGGTTCTGCCGGTCTTCGAGCAGCACAACGGGTTCCTCTACTATCCGACGTTCTATGAAGGCCTCGAAGAGAGCCCGAACGTCATCTACACTGGCCAGGAGGCCACGCAGCAGATCATCGCGGGCCTCGACTGGGTCAACCAGAGCAAGGGCGCGAAAACTTTCTATCTGCTCGGGTCCGACTATATCTGGCCGCGCACCTCGAACAAGATTGCGCGCAAGCACATCGAGAACTTCATGGACGGCTGCAAGGTCGTGGGCGAGGAGTATTACCCGCTCGGCCACACCCAGTTCAATTCAGTCATCAACAAGATCCGCCTGCGCAAGCCGGATGTGATCTATGCCATCGTTGTGGGCGGCTCAAACGTGGCCTTCTACAAGCAACTCAAGGCCGCTGGCATCGACATGACCCAGGAAAAGCCGCTCCTACTGACCATCTCGGTGACCGAGGACGAAATCCGCGGCATCGGTGGTGAGAACATCGACGGCGCCTATGCCTGCATGAAGTACTTCCAGAGTCTGGAGAACGAGAACAACCTCGCCTTCGTGGCCGCGTTCAAAGAGATGTGGGGCGACGACATGGTGATTGGCGACGTCACACAGGCCGCTTATCTAGGGCCATGGCTGTGGAAGGCCGCCGTCGAGAAAGCGGGCAGCTTTGATGTCGACAAGGTGCGCGAGGCGAGCCCCGGTGTCGAGCTGACCACGGCGCCCGAAGGCTATGTGAAGGTGCACGAGAACCACCACCTCTGGTCCAAGACTCGCGTGGGTCGCGCGCAGGCGGATGGCCAGTACGAAGTTGTCTTCGAGACTGCCGACCTGGTGGAGCCTGATCCTTTCCCCGAAGGCTACCAGTAAGGCCGGTTCTGCGGCCCGGGGTGCCAGACCCGGGCCGCCCCTACTTTCCCAAAAGACCTCCGGAGGCATGAGATGTTTGCCGATTATTCAATGGCTGAGCTTGGCGCGATTTTCGCCATGCAGGGTTTTGCAGGGCTGATCCTGTTTTCTGTTTTTGTGCTCATGGCTCTGGGTCTGGCGATCATCTTTGGCCAGATGGGTGTGATTAACATGGCGCATGGGGAGTTCATGATCCTCGGTGCCTATGTGACCTATCTGATGTCGAACCTCTTCGCCGACTTCATGCCCGCGCTGTTCAGCATGTATTTCTTCGTGGCGATGATCCTGGCGTTCATCGCCTCGGGACTGCTGGGCTTGTTTGTCGAATGGGCGATGATCCGGCACCTCTATAAACGCCCGTTGGATACGCTGCTCGCGACCTGGGGGCTGAGCCTCATTCTGCAGCAGACCTATCGCAGCGTCTTTGGGGCGCGTGAGGTGGGGGTAAGCATCCCGGACTGGATGATGGGATCGCTGCCTCTCACGGATCTTATCGAAGTCCCAATCAACGGCATTTTCGTCATGGTGCTCGCAGTAGGCATCTCGCTGGCGGTCTACATCATGATGTTCCGTTCCCGCTGGGGAAAGCAGGTGCGCGCGATCAACCAGAACCGCGTGATGGCGGGTGCTGTCGGCATCAACACCGAATGGACCGACCGGCTGACCTTTGGCATCGGCTGTGGTGTGGCAGGTGTCGCAGGCTCGGCCTTTACGATGATCGGCTCCACCGGGCCGACCGCCGGGCAGCTTTACATCGTGGACACCTTCCTCGTGGTCGTCTTCGGCGGCGCAGGCTCGCTGCTGGGCACCATCGCCAGCGCGTTTTCGATCAGCCAGGCGCAGTCGATCATGGAATTCTTCCTCTCCGGCTCCATGGCCAAGGTGCTGACCCTGCTGGTGGTCGTGGGCATCCTGATGATCCGCCCGCAGGGTCTCTTCTCCCTCAAGCTGCGCAAGTAAGGACCCAGCCAGATGCAATCCTCCGCCTTTCTCAGCCGCAAAGAGATGATCGGCTTTGCCTTGCTCGCAGCGCTTATCTTCATCGTCTTTCCGATGATGCTGGACAGTTTCCGCCTGAACCTCTTTGGCAAGTACCTGACTTACGCATTTGTCGCCGTGGGTCTCGCGCTCTGCTGGGGCGCGGGCGGCATCCTGAGCCTCGGGCAGGGCGTATTCTTTGGCCTGGGCGGCTACTGCATGGCGATGTTCCTGAAACTCGAAGCCTCGACACCCGAGAACACATCGATCCAATCCACCCCCGGCATCCCGGACTTCATGGATTGGAACCAGCTGACCGAACTACCCTGGTGGTGGCAGCCGTTCTACTCACTGCCGCTGGCCTTGTTCGCGGTGGTAGCCGTACCTGTGGTCTTCGCCTTCATCATCGGGGTGGCCATGTTCACCCGGCGCGTCGGCGGCGTCTATTTTGCGATCATCACCCAAGCCTTTGCGGCCATCCTGACGATCCTGATCATCGGCCAGCAAGGTTACACCGGCGGGGTGAACGGCATCACCGATCTGCGCACACTGCTGGGCTGGGATATTCGCACCGATGAGGCCAAGACCACGCTTTACTTCGTGAACGGTGTGTTGCTCTTTGCGGTGCTGTTCGCGGCGCAATATGTGCGCAAATCGAAGCTGGGGCGACTTCTGATCGCGATGCGCGATCAGGAGGACCGGGTGCGGTTCTCAGGCTACAACGTGGCGAACTTCAAGATTTTCATCTTTTGTCTGGGGGCCGCCTTTGCGGGCATCGGCGGGGCCATGTTCACCCTGCAGGTGGGCTTCATGTCACCCACGCTTGTGGGCATCGTGCCCTCGATTGAGATGGTCATCTTCTGCGCCGTGGGCGGGCGGCTGTCGATACTTGGTGCTGTCTATGGCGCGCTGCTGGTCAACTGGGCCAAAACCACCTTCTCCGAAAGCTTCCCCGAGTTGTGGCTGTTTGGCCTGGGCGGCTTGTTCATCGCGGTTGTCATGCTCTTTCCCAACGGCTTGGCTGGCGTCTGGTCTGAAAAGATCGAACCCCGGCTGCTCGCCCTTCTGGGCAAGGCGCCCGCTGACAAATCTGCGCCCGACGGCGCTCCGGCGGAGTAAGCGACATGCAAGAGCGTTTCATCCTGAAAGTGGAAGACCTCACTGTCTCTTTCGACGGGTTCAAGGCGGTCGACGCGCTGAGCTTTTATGTGGAGCCGAACGAATGCCGCGTGATCATCGGACCCAATGGGGCTGGCAAGACCACCGTGCTTGATCTGATCTGCGGTCGCACCAAGGCCACCGCAGGGTCGGTCAGATTCCACGACCAAGAGCTTCTGACCATGCGCGAAGACCAGATCGTGAATGCCGGTGTGGGCCGCAAGTTTCAGACGCCATCCGTCTACGAAGACCTGACTGTCTTTGAAAACCTGGAGCTGAGCTATCCCAAGGGCCACAGCGTTTTTGGCGCGCTGGTCTTCAAACGCGATGCGGATGTGCGTGCCCGGATCAAGGAGATCGCCGAGACCATCTTCCTCGAAGGTCAGCTGGACGAGAAAGCCGCCTTTCTCAGCCACGGGCAGAAGCAGTGGCTGGAGATCGGGATGCTGCTCATTCAGGACCCGGAACTTTTGATGCTGGACGAACCCGTGGCCGGCATGTCGGTCGCCGAGCGCAAGAAAACCGCCGAGCTGCTCAACCGCATCATCCAAGACCGCTCCGTCATCGTGATCGAGCATGACATGGGGTTCGTCGCCGATATCGCGACCCGCGTGACCGTGCTGCACCAGGGCAAAACGCTCTCCGAAGGTTCGATGGAGCGGGTGCAGAACGACCCCAAGGTTGTCGAGGTTTACTTGGGCCATTGATGGAAGGACCAAAAATGCTGAACGTGAAATCCCTCCGCGCGGCTTATGGCCAAAGTGAGGTTCTGCATGGGCTGAACCTCGACGTGGCCCCCGGCGAGATCGTGGCGATCATGGGTCGCAACGGCATGGGTAAGACCACGCTGATGAAGACGCTCATGGGAATCGTGCCTGAACGGGGCGGCGATGTCTCCGTAGGGGATCAACCGATCACTGGGCTGAAATCGCACCAGCGCGTGGCGCGCGGCATCGCCTATGTGCCGCAGGGGCGCATGATCTTCTCCGCCATGACGGTGCAGGAAAACGTGGAAACCGGGTTGACCGTGACCGGCCAGTCCAACGTGCCCGAAGATATCTACGAGTTGTTCCCGGTGCTCCTGGAGATGAAGAACCGCCGGGGCGGCAACCTCTCGGGCGGTCAACAACAGCAGCTGGCCATTGCCCGCGCGCTGGCCTCGAATCCAAAGGTGCTGCTGCTGGACGAGCCGACCGAAGGCATTCAGCCGTCGATCATCCGCGAGATGGCCCGCACGCTGCGCCGCATCCGCGACGAAAAGGGCCTCAGCATCGTCGTCTCCGAACAGGTGCTGAGCTTCGCGCTCGATGTCGCTGACCGGGTGATGGTCATCGAAAACGGGACCTTCGTGCACGACAGCCCGCGCGCCGGCATCGACGAGGCCACGGTTTCGAAATTCCTATCCGTATGAACACCAAAGCAGGAGGTAGACATGGCTGACACATTGATTTCCGTAGAGCTCAGCGAAAGCCCGCACACCAATGAGAATGTGCACAATCGCTGGCACCCGGACATCCCGATCAATGTCTGGGTCGAGCCGGGCGACGATTTCAAGATTGAGACCTATGACTGGACCGGCGGGCAGATCAAGAATGACGACGACGCATCCGACGTGCGCGATGTGGAGCTGGAGCAGGTGCACTATCTCTCCGGCCCAATCGGAGTGAAAGGTGCTGAGCCGGGCGATCTACTGGTGGTCGATATCCTCGACATCGGCGCCAAGGAGGAGATGCTCTGGGGTTTCAACGGCTTCTTTTCAAAGCAGAACGGCGGCGGCTTTCTGACCGAGCATTTCCCGGGGGCGCAGAAGTCGATCTGGGACATCGACGGCATGTTCACCAAATCGCGCCACGTGCCCGGCGTGAAATACGCAGGGCTGATCCATCCCGGGCTGATCGGCTGTCTGCCCGACCGCAAGATGCTGGATATGTGGAACAGCCGCGAGACGGCACTCTTCAACACGGACCCCGACCGCACACCGCCGCTGGCAGCCCTGCCGAATACGCAAAGCGCCCATATGGGTGCGATGAAGGGCGAGGCGCGGGATGCGGCTGCCGCTGAAGCTGCGCGCACCGTGCCGCCGCGCGAGCATGGCGGGAACTGCGATATCAAAGACCTCAGCCGCGGCTCCAAGATCTACTTCCCGGTCTATGTGGATGGTGCCGGGCTTTCGATGGGTGATCTGCATTTCAGCCAGGGCGATGGAGAGATCACTTTCTGCGGGGCCATTGAGATGGCGGGCTGGCTGCACCTGAAGGTCTCGCTGATCAAGGATGGCATGTCGAAATACGGCGTCAAGAACCCGATCTTCAAACCGTCGCCGATCACGCCCGCCTATAACGACTATCTGATCTTCGAAGGTATCTCGGTGGATGAAGAGGGCGAGCAGCACTACCTCGATGTGCATATCGCCTACCGGCAGGCGTGTCTGAACGCCATCGAGTATCTGAAGAAGTTTGGCTACTCCGGCGCACAGGCCTATGCGATCCTCGGCACGGCGCCGGTGCAGGGGCATATCTCGGGCGTGGTGGACATTCCGAACGCCTGTGCCACGCTCTGGCTGCCCAATGACATTTTTGAGTGGGACATGATGCCCAATGCCGACGGGCCGATAAAATACCTCGACGGCAGCGTCGACGTGCCTCTCGCACCTGATCTCTGAGCCTTTCGGTCGGTGCTGTCTGGGCGGTGCCGACACCCTCTAGTGGAAGACCCCCATGCCCATCTATGAATACCAATGCACCGACTGCGGCGTCTTTGAAGACACAGCCCCTATGTCGGCCTTTGCCGATCCCTGCGACTGCCCGGCCTGCGGGCAATCTGCCCCGCGTGTGATGTTTTCCGTGCCGCATATCTCGGGCATGGCCTCGGCCACCCGCCGCGCACATGAAACCAACGAACGCTCTGCTGACAGCCCCAAGCGCAGCGCGCATGCGCCGGGTTGCGGATGCTGTGGCGGCGGTAAAAAGGCGTCCAACAAGACGCTCCATCGCGCTGACGGCTCCAAGAGCTTCCCGACCAAACGGCCCTGGATGATTTCGCACTAGAGCTAACGGCATGGTCGATACGGCCTCAACCCTGACCGCAGGACATCGCCCGATGAACTGAAACTCACCTGTGCCAAACCTTCTGAAGTGCAAGTGGTTTGGTGGCCCCGAGCAGTTGGAGTCGTGCCGCGCCCCCATGCCCGGCGACGCGCCGCGTGCTGGATTGCCGCTGCTTCAGCCAGGCCTTTTCACCAAACGACGTGATATCTGACTTGGTCTAAACAGGCCCGAGCGATGGTCTTTTGCGCGGAGATCGGAGTGGTGGCAAACCGTATTTGGCCAGCACTCTATGGGTTCAAAGGACTTGCGTCTGGCAGACGACGCGATTTCGTCAAGGCGTCCGCATAGAGCTTGCGCGCGGCCGATCGCTGGACTGTCTTTGGATGAGCTCGGGAGCGCAATGTAGGCTGGTTTGCGGAGCGCTGTCTGGCGCGATGATCATCGAAACCAGAGCGCGCGCAGTCTCGGCGCCAATGCGGCGTGCTGGGAGGCGAACGGTGGTGAGTGGAGGCTCGATGTCCGATGATCCCTTGAAGTCTCCAATACCGACAACTGTTATATCAGAAGGCACCCGTATTCCGCATGCGACCGCCCCGTAAAGGGCGCCACTGGCAAGAATATCGTTTCCACAAATGAGCGCGGTCGGCCTATCGCGTTGTGACAGCAGTGCCATCATGTCCCGCTTTGAATCTGAGATGCTATAGACCGTGGTGAACATCCAGGCGGGCGGGACAGCCACGCCGGCGTTTCCCAACGTCCGCAGTACGATCTCGCGCCTCGCGAACGCTCGATCATTTCCTGCAGTCGGGGGAAACATACAGGCCACGTGCCGATGGCCCAGCGACAGCACGTGTTCCGCGATCATACGGCCTGCCAGTTCATTGTCCGCGCCTATGGACGGGTAACAGGTGGTGTCGTCGTAGTTCCACATCAGCACGCAGGGAATCTCTTGGCTGTCGAGGAGCTGGAAAACCGCATCGTCATGTTCGAGGCCCGTTAGGACGACCCCGTCGACGCGATGCTCTAGGAATTTGCGCAGGATCGCGTATTCGCGTTGCAGGTCATAACCGTGCGAAGCCAGCAGGATGGTGAAGCCGTGCTCAGAGACGGCTTCAGAGAACGCTTGCACCACTTCCGCAAAGATCGTGTGGTCGAGCGTGGGCACCAGAACGCCAATGGTGCCCGAGCGAATGCCGTGGATGGTCTGGGCCGCGCGATTGCGAATATATCCGGTGCGCCGAACCGCGGCGTCGATCCTCTTGCGAGTCGCAGGTGTGACCAAATTGGGATGATTGAAGGCGCGTGAAACGGTGGACGCCGAGACTTTGGCCGCTTTTGCAACGGCAACAATGTCCGCTTTTTTACTTTTCTTCACAACCGGTTAATCTCCAAATTCGGGTATTTCATGAAAACATTTGCAAAACTATTTTCATGGCTTAGCGTTTAGGGTCAAGCCTGAGTTTGGGAGGAGGAAGGCGCGGTGGACTTTCTGTTCTACATGGGTGACGTGTTCATGCCCATGAATTTCGCGTTGCTGCTTTTGGGCACTGTCGGGGGGCTGATCCTTGGCGCAACTCCGGGCCTTTCGCCGACCATGGCAGTCGCTCTGTTGATCCCTTTCACCTTCCAGTTGGAGCCGCAGCAGGGGCTGATTCTGTTGGGCGCGGCCTATACCTCTACCGTGGCTGGTGGTGCCGTCAGTGCCATTCTGCTGAAGATACCCGGCGCGCCGGCCAATATTGCGACAACGCTGGACGGGCACACCATGGCGACCAAGGGCGAGGGGGCCAAGGCGTTGCAGTTGTCTTTCCTGGCCTCCGCCGTGGGCGGTCTTTTCGGGGTGTTTCTGCTGATCTTCCTGACACCGGTTCTTGCGCAATGGGCGCTGGCTTTCGGACCCTCCCACCTCTTCTGGCTGGCCATTCTGGGCGTGACCGTCATTGGCACGTTGGACTCAAGTTCGGTGGTCAAGGGGTTGTTGTCGGGTTGTATCGGTTTGTGGCTGGCCACGATTGGGTTCGACGACATCATGGGGGCGCAGCGTTTCATCTTTCATCCGGCGGTCAGCGGCGGGATCAACGTGATCCCCGCCCTCATCGGGCTGTTCGCGATCCCTCAGATCATCACCATGCTGACCAAGGGCCGGAGCCGTTCGGATGCAGAAGTGATCAAGGTCCGGCGCCATCCGATCCGGCTGGCCTTTGTCGAGGTGTTTCGCCGAAAGACTGCATTGGCGATCGGGACGATCACCGGCTCGGTCATTGGACTGATCCCGGGGGTAGGCGGGCAAATCGCCGGGCTGGTGGCCTATGATCAGTCCAAGAAGTTCAGCAAGGAGGGCGAGAAGTTTGGCACGGGTCACAGTGAGGGCGTGATCGCTGCCGAAAGTGCCAACAACGCGATGGTTGGCCCTTCGCTGGTACCGCTGCTCACGCTGTCGATACCGGGTTCGCCGACGGCGGCAGTGCTGTTAGGGGGATTGCTGATTCACGGGATCTTTCCGGGGCCGGACCTGTTCATGAATTACCCAGAGGTCGCCTGGACTTTCATCGACAGTATGTTGATCGGACAGATCTTGATGTGTGTCTTCGGGCTCTACATCGCGGGGTTTGCCGCCAGTGTCGCGCGTGTACCGCACGGGGTGATGGCGGCCGTAGTGCTGGGATTGGCGGTTTTCGGCAGCTATTCGGTGCAGAATTCCATGGGTGACGTCTACGTGATGGCGACGTTGGGTGTCGCCATGTACTTTCTGGAACGCTTTGGTTTTTCGGCGGCGCCTCTCGTGCTGGGGCTCATCCTCGGCCCGATTGCCGAAGCAAACTTCATTCAGGGCGCCATGATCGCCAATGCCACGGTTGGCCTGGGCAGCTATTTCTTCACCGGTTGGCTGAATTGGCTGCTGATCCTCATCGTGGTGGCTTCGGTCAGCTATTCCGTTTGGATGGAGATTGCGCACCGTCGTTATACGACCAAGGAGGATGCGGTCGCAAAGGAGGAGGCACTGTCATGACCGATCTGCCGCGCAGCCAGCATATCATTGCGTCCGGTTTGATCGCCGCTGTCGGCCTGACCGTCGCGGCCATCAGCTTCACACAGGAGCCGGCGGATGCCTTCGTCTTTCCGCGCCTGATCTCCAGCGTCTTTGCCGTGCTGGCGATCTGGACCTTCGGGAAGGCGGTCCTCGGGCGCAGCAAGGTCGGCAACGGGCTCAGCGCCCAGGCCATGCGCAACCTTTTGCCAGGGCTGATGGTGATGGGCATCTATGTCTACTGGGCGGCAAAGGCGCTTGGGTTCTACACCTCAACCACCATCGCCTTTTTTGTACTGTTGTCGCTCTATGACCCGGCACCGCATGGGCGCCTTGGCACATGGCTTAAGCGGGCGGCGATCACGGCCGGCTTCATGGCTGTGATCTACGGGCTCTTTGCGCTTTTGCTGAATGTGTTCACGCCAAAAGAAATCTTATTCTGAACCGCAATGGCGGCAGATGTAACCTTAGGGAGAAGACTATGAAGAACTGGATTGCAGGAGCCGCAGTGGCCATGGCGGCGCTGACCGGCAGTGCCTATGCCGAGGAACTTGGCGACTACCCGGAGCGCCCGCTGATGTTGATGGTCAGCTACGGTGCGGGCGGCGCGACCGATTTTCAGGCGCGCATCGTGACCATGACCGCGGGGAACGAAGACGCGCTGGGTATGCCGATGGCTATCGTCAACAAACCTGGCGCCGGTGGCCGTGTCGGCTGGAACTGGTTTGCCACGCAGGCCGAACCGGACGGCTACACGCTGGGCGCGTATAACATCCCTCACTTCATTGCCCAGTCGATTGAAGGTGGCGTTGAGTATTCCGCAGACAGTTTCGAGCCCATTGCCAACTGGGGTGCTGATCCAGCGGTGTTTGTCGTCGGCGCGGAGAGCCCTTTCAACTCCATGGATGACGTCATCGCTTTCGCGAAGGAAAACCCTGGCGGGCTGACGTTTTCGGGTGCTGGTCTGTTCGTCGGCCACCACATCGCCGCGTTGCAACTGGAGCAGGCTGCCGGTGTGAAAATGGCTTACATCCCCAATAACGCAGGTGGTGCCGGTGCGATGCGGGCTGTGATCGCCGGTGAAGTCATGGGTGGGGTGAACAATCTGTCTGACGCCTTTCGGGCTCAGGAAGCTGGAAATGTGAAGGTTTTGGGTGTCTTTGATCTGGATCGCAATGATTTCTTGCCTGACGTGCCGACGCTGAAAGAGCAGGGGTACAACATCGACAATGCAAGCGTGAACTTCCGCGGTGTCATGGTGCCCAAGGGAACGCCGCAGCCGATCATTGATCATCTGGCAGCAACCGTACCTACGATGTTCGAGAACGGCCGCGTGCAGAGCCGGATGAAGGCCGGTGGCTCCCCGATGCACATCATGACGCGTGACGAGGTTCTTGAGATGTGGGCCGCGCGCCAGGAAACACTCGAGAAACTGTTGGCTGGTCTTTGAGCCACCATCGCCTGCGGCGCCGCATTAGACGGCGCTGCCCTTTGCCAAAGGACGACACTCATGACTGCTGCTGATCCTCTTGCTCAGGTTGATGCCATCGTGGCGCGCGCGCGCGCGGCGCAGATCCACCTGGAGACGACGGGGTCGCAGCAGGTCTATAACCGGGCCGCCCAGGCGGCAGCTTGGGCGATCATGGAGCCCGCACACAACCGGCATTTGGCCGAGTTGGCGGTTGAGACCACCGGCCTCGGCAATGTTGAGGATAAGATCACCAAGAACCATCGCAAGACGCTGGGTTTGATGCGCGACATTCGCTGTGCCAAGACCTACGGTATTGTCCGCGACGATCCAGCTGTGGGCATCACCGAGATTGCGCGCCCAATGGGCGTGATTGGCGCGGTGGTACCGTCGACCAACCCCGGTGCCACGCCTGCGAACAACATCATCAACGCCCTGAAGTGCGGTAACGCCATCGTGGTGTCCCCTTCGCCCAAGGGAGTGCCCACCTGCGCGGCGCTGCTCGGCTATGTGCATGCGGAGTTTGACAAGATTGGTCTCGACCGGAACCTTGTTCAAATGATCCCCGGGCGCGGCTCCAAGGAAACGACGCAGCGTCTTCTCGAGATCAGCGATCTGATCGTCGTGACGGGAAGCCAGAACAACGTCAGACGCGCCTACACCTCTGGTACGCCCGCGCTGGCAGTCGGGGCTGGCAACGTCACGGTGATCGTGGATGAAACTGCGGACCTGGCGGCCGCAGCGGAGAAGATCAAGGCCTCCAAGACGTTCGACAATGCCACCTCCTGTTCGTCCGAAAACGCGGTTGTGGTGGTGGATGCGATCTACGACGCGTTCGTCGCGGAGATGGGTCGAACCGGCGGTGCGCTGATCCGGGATGAAAAGAAGGTGACCAGCAAGCTCTGGATTGATGGGCATCTGAATCCGCAGGCGATTGCCCAGGACGCAGATGCGCTGATTGCAGCGCTGGACCTGACCGGTGAGGTGCCGGCCGGGACCACCTATCTGGCGGTGGAGACTGGCGGTATTGGCCCTGATCACCCGCTTTCGGGTGAAAAGCTGAGCCGCGTGCTCGCGCTCTACCGTGCCCGAGATTTTGACGACGCCGTCGATATCACGCGAAGGATACAGGGCTATCAAGGGGCCGGACACTCGGTGGGTCTGCACTCGGCAGAGCAGGACCGCTCGCTGGTCCTGGCCCGGACCATTCCAACCAGTCGGGTCATTGTAAACCAGGCGCATACCTTCGCCACCGGCGGCTCTTTCACCAATGGGATGCCGTTCTCGCTCTCCATGGGGTGCGGATCCTGGGGCGGCAATTCGATCGACACCAACCTGCATTGGCGGCATTTTTTCCAGACAACCAAGATCGTGCGGGAGATCCCTGCCGATGAGCCCTCTATGGATGACATTTTCGCCGGCTACTGGCGCGAGATCGGAAGATGATCTTCGACCAGAAGACCCCACCCAAGGGAACCATACGCGATTGGTTGGACGCGCGGGCGTCACAAGATGATGTTGCGGTGATGTTCCCCGAGACAGGTGAGGTATTGACCTGGCGCGCACTGCGGGATCAGGCGCGCGAGATGGCGAGCGGATTGGCAGCACTCGGTATCGAAAAGGGCGAGAGCGTGGCCATCGTGCATCCCAACGGGAAGGACGGGGTGTTGGCGGTCTACGCCACGCTGTACGGTGGGTTTCGCGCCACGATGATCAATCTCGCGGCTGGGTCGGATGCCATCGGCTATGCGCTCGAGCATAGCGCCGCAAGATTTGCGTTCGTGCATCAAAGCCAGCTGGGACATGTGGTACAGGTTGCGCCTGCGAGGTTGCAGATCCTCATCCCGGACCATCTGAGGGGTGCCCAGCCCCTGCCCGAAGTGGAGCCCGCAGATCATGCGCTGCTGATGTATACCTCGGGCACGACCGGACGTCCCAAGGGTGTGGTTCACACGCACGCAAGCTTGTTGGCCGGCGGCTGGACGACTGCGATTGCACACCGGCTTTCACCGCAGGACCGCGGATTTTGCGTGTTGCCGATCTATCATATCAATGGTCTCTGTGTGACGATGATGGGCGCCTTGGTGTCGGGTAGCTCGCTGGCGATGACAGAACGGTTTTCGGCCTCGCGCTTCTGGGCGCAGGCAGAGGCAGCCCGGATCACCTGGTTCTCGGTTGTCCCCACAATCATCAGTCACCTCTTGCATAGCGAAGCCGATCCCGCACCGGCCCTGAAGGCCTGTCTCAGGTTTGGTCGATCCGCCTCGTCTGCGCTGGCGGTAGAGACGCAAACGGCCTTCGAGGACCGGTTCGGAGTTCCGATCATCGAAACCATGGGCCTGACGGAAACCGCCGCTCAGATCCTTTCGAACCCGCTGCCACCGGGTGTCCGCAAGATCGGATCTCCGGGGGTCGGATTCGGCAATGAGATCCGCATTCTGACATCCGATCTGCGCCCGGCGCCACCGCTTCAAGAAGGAGAGATCGCAGTGCGCGGCCCGAACGTCATGCTGGAGTACCTGCGCAACCCCGAGGCAACGAGGCAGAGCTTTGCGGGGGACTGGCTTCGCACGGGCGATCTGGGTCATATCGATGCGGACGGCTATGTCTTTGTGACGGGCCGACTGAAGGAACTGATCATCAAAGGCGGCGAGAACATCGCTCCGCGCGAAATAGACGAGGTACTCTATTCCCAACCCGACATTGTTGAGGCTGCAGCCTTCGCACGCCCGTGCGAGACATACGGTGAAACGGTCGAGGCGGCCATCGCTGTGAGACCGGGATCTCGATTGTCAGAAGAAGCACTGATTGCGCTGTGCCGCCAACGACTTGGGGCGTTCAAATCTCCTGAGTGCATCCACTTCATGAAAGAGCTCCCGAAGGGGCCATCGGGTAAGATTCAACGTCTCAAGCTTGCGGAACTCCTGCATGCCTGACGTCGAGTTGTTCCGGCGCGCTTGTCTGGCATGTAGTGGAGAAAGACGGGTTTAATGTGCTCCCGCCACAACGCTCCAAAAAAACAGATCAAGGGAACGAGATATCTTGGTCCGGTCGAAGTTGTCGGCGAAACTGCGCACGAGGATCGAGTTGTGGCCCTTGTTGATCTCGATCGACAACTGGCGCAGGAAGGCCAGTGCCAAGCGATCAGTGTGGTCCATTACATCAGAGATGTGAACGAAGATCCCGTAGCGTTCTTCTGAAAAGACCTGCGGGTTGATCCTGACGTCGCAGTCCGGCATCTCCTCGGCGATCACAGCATCCAATGCACGCGCGACGATTTCGAGATCTCCGACGGAATAGTAGACTTCATTTTGACAAAGCGCCCGTGCCAGCGCCCTGTGGTTTGCATACTCTCGCACAGCCACGGCGCTTGAGATTTCATCCGTGGTTCGACCAGACGCCGTGTATGAGGCGAGCCGCACAGGATCGATTCCAAAGTTCTGTGCTGCACTTGCGCATCGATCCAGACTGTTGGCGTCGTCTTGCGACAGTGTCACTTTCTCTGGGTCGGGGTGAGCCCGTACGACACGGGAGAAGGTCTCGCCAAATCCAAACTCCTCCGCAATAAGCTGCACTGCGCGGCGGGCTGTAGTGCCTTCGACTATTCCCACGACCGGGCCGATACAAGGCCAGTGTCCTGCCCACTGCCGCAGGTTCGACTGCGCGACCCCAACACCAGAGAGAAAGACGGGTGATGATACCATGACAGTCGGTGCACGCAGCCTCGACTGGTCGATTGTGGCCGGATCACAAAGAACGTCGATATCTCCGGACTGCAGAGCCGTGAACCGGTTTTTTGCTTCCAGCTCCTCAAAGCGTACGGTGAAATGCCTCGTTTTCTGCATCTCAGCGATCACCTCGGTGCAGATGTTCACGATGTATCCAGTAAAGACCTTGCCGGGCACATCTGACGGTGCGTCTTCAGTGTCTCTGCCCTCGCTACGCGGCACAGTCAGATAGGAAAACGGCGGCGCGTCGGCCCTGACCCCGATTGTTAGATCTGCCGCGCTGGTTGGGTCAGGCTGAAAACAAAGCAGTCCGGCAAGGGCCAAAGCGTAGACGGCTGAGGGGCGAAATAGGCACATATCAGCCTCCGTTCTGCTGGCCGCGAAATGGTGTGGTAACCGCGGAAAACACCAGTTTCACCGAGTTTTTCTCGGCGATCTCGGCGGCTCCGGCGTAGAGGGTCAGAAAGACGGCGAAGGGCAGGGTGATCATGATCGCCATGTCCCCCAAGGTCACTCCGGATCCCGGGGGCGCCATTCCGAAGAGGCTTGCCGCAAGTGTGGCGACCATCCACAGAAAGATCGACGCAATCAAGGCCGCGCCTGCCGTCACATACCAGCGCATCTGATTGTGCTGATCTGCCAAGAAGAGTATCGCGCAGGCTGCGACGAACGACATGAAGAGGACGCGCGGCAGTTGCCCGATTTCGGCGCTCAAGAACCGACCGCTGGCCTCGATCATCGCGTTGAAGTCACCGCTCATCCCATGGCGCATGACGCCCTCCGCTCCCAGGCACGTTACGATGCCGTAAAGCAGTGTGGCGCACGAAGCTGGAATGATCGCGAGCGTTGCATAGTCCCAAAACGGGATCTGCCCGGGTTCTCTGGGAGGCCAGGCGCCCTGATCGACCTTCAGATGCCGAAACAGAATGGTCAGAAAAGCGAGCAGGATCAGGGCGGGGATCAATGGGATCATCATTTCGGCCGAGATATTGCGCGCAATCTCCGCTCGGTCGACGAGGCCCGGATCGATACTCATCAGGGCCATGCGCTCCACGATCAGATAGCTGAAAACCGCGCCAAAAACACTTGCCAGTGAAATGTCATGCAAAGACTGTGCGGTCTTGTCTTCCGTTATGCGCTCAATAATCGCGGCACTTGGCGTGCCTTCGAGCGCTTCGGGTATTTTGCGTGACCGAATGGCGTAAAGAGCGAACAGGCACTGCATGGAGCTTGTCAGTTCCATCGCTTCTTCGTGCAGTTCGTTGATCGCCTTCTCGTCCATCGAAAGCTCGCGGATTGTAGCTCGAATGCGGTTATAACGACTGCTCATATGCTCGATACGCGCCAGCGGTGTGTCATCAGTGAAGAGCTGACGAAAGGCGCTGCGTTGTGGTCCGATGATCGGTCCTTGTAACAGATCAATGCAGCGCAGAGCGCCCTCAATACTCTGCACCGTGCCATCCATGATCGGATCGTGCTTGTTCTCCCTCTGTTTCTGCAGAAAGGCCTGAAGCAGCGGTGTCTGGCCTGTGGCGCTGTATTTCGTGTAGTTCAGTTCCTCGAGTGATTGCAGCACGCGATAGATGTTGCGCGGCACCCCGGCAAAGAAGTAGGCGATGCCACGCAGCTTGCGTTCGACGACCTGGAATGTCGGGGAAGTGGCGCCAACCGTGATGGCCATAGCGAGCCAGAACGGCAGGCTCTTTGGATCACTCAGGGGCGTCGCGTCGCCAGTCTGGTCTCCCGGATTGACGATCGAGCGCGCGAGATGGCTTGTGCCACCCGAGACCGCATCGGTTTGCGTTCCACTCGCCAGAAAGACGGACACCATCTCTGGAGAGATGAGTATGACCACGTAAAGGAGCGCGAACATCAACATGTATATCGCGCGTCCACGCCAATTCTCCGCATCGGTTGTGAGCGCAGTCATGCGCACGTTTTCCAACTCTTTTCGCGAAGGTTGATTGTTTGATTTCAGGTTGTCGACGGCGTCTGCTGTTGAATACTGGGTATACGCTTCAAACAGCAAAATGATACCGCCCAGGCCAATGGCCCAGATTGCATAACTATCCACGATTATGGGTCTCCGTCTAATCCAACCGCGATACCCGCGGCGCAAACATCAAAAGGCTACTACCAGTCGCAATTCTGATATTTGGGATTGCAGGATGTGTTTGCGGATGCTGTCGCCGCGTTCGTGATCAAGAATAATGCCGCTGCAGCAAAGAGAACAAAGCTGATACTACGCATGGGTTTTGGGCCCCCAATAAAGTCAAAAAGATTTAATCAATGAAAACAAATTAGCATCAAATCACGATTCGCGCAACTTTATGGCGAAGTGTGATCCGTCAATGGTGCTCTGTGGTCCTTTGTTGGGGCGGGAGCGAAGCCAGCAATCTCGCAGCAGCTGCGCCAAACCGGAGGTCATGAGCCTTGCCTCCACCGGAAAATCTGCGGTTTTGCGAAACACTGCAGATGATCGCAAAGCAAATGCGCTGCATCTTGCCGCTGCCGGAGAGTTCAGCCGTGTTGAACTTGCCGTGCTGGTGGCTTGCCCACTAAGGCTGGCCAGGAGTTATCTCGACCATCAGACCCGGGAAGGATCGTTTATGGACGATGAGCAGATGACGCATGAGGACATTCGTGTTTTCAAAATGACAGCAGATGGCCCCATCGTTGAAACGTCGGATGGCGTCATCAAATACCCCAGCCTTGAGATGCGGACTTTGCCCGGCAAGGCCGCTCTCGCGACGGCCATATCGGTTCATCTGCATGAGTTTCTGCGTCAGAACGGTGTGAACACCCACTTTGCGGACCGTAAAGGGACACACGCCCAACTGGTGTTTGAAACGGTACAGCTCCCGTTTGACCTGCTGCTGCGCAACACAGCGCGCGGGGATTTGGTGTCGGACTTCGGTCTGGCGGAGGGACACCGGCTGATCCCACCTCTCGTAGAGTTCTTCGTGCGTCCTGATAGCCGCAACAAGACCCCCACGCGCGTGTCCGAAAGCCATCTCCTCGCCTTTGATCTTATCGATCCTGAAGACATCGGCGTCGTTGTGGATATGGCCCTACGGATCAACGACCTGCTCACTGGCGCCTTCTTCGGCATCGGCGTCCGGCTTGATGATGTCCGCATGGAGTTCGGCGCGCATTTCGTCGAGGGTGGCCCGGTGCCGGTGATTATGCTGGTCTCCGAGCTCAGCCCGGATGTGATGTGCCTGCAGGATCAGCATAGCGGTGATCCGCTTGATCACCGCCTGGCTTTCGCGGGCGCGGGCGATGGCCTGCGCGGCTACACAGAAATCATGCGCCGCTTCGATCTCGATTCCGCAAGCGCAGTGCTGGCCCGCCAGGACGCGGTCTAGCCCCAGAGGGCCTTGAGCAGCGCATCGAGGCCCAGTGCGGCGCCGATAGCAACCACCAACCAAGGCGCGGCATCCTGTTTTTCGCGTCTTTGAGGAATGCCCGGATGCCCGCGCCACTCCAGACCCGCATAGATCGTCCCCAAAATCATGATGATCAGCACCAGGATCATGTCCAGTTCCGGTCCGGTCAGCCAGATGTTGACGACCCACATGATGCTCAGAAGGGTCCCTATGACGAGTCTGGGGAGAGGACGTAAGATCCACCGAACGAAACGGTCAAACATCACGCCTGCATCCCCTGCTCGTAGTTGATCAACAGCAGCATCTTGACCAGAAACCCCTGTCGCTGTTTGTGGAAGGCGCCCAGGAACTTTCTGAGCGTTCGCAGGGCCTCGCGCCCAAAGTCACGGACCAGAGGCAGCAGCGGAATGTGATCCACATCAATCATAGATCCCATTCCGATCAACTGGTACATCATCCCGCTGGTGCGATCGTTGTTCGACCACCACTTCAGCGTCGGCACCCGATCCTGGCACAGAGATCCGATCAGCGCCGCGGTATCCTTGCAGATCTCATAGCTGAAATCCGTCAGATAATACTCGCTATCTGGGTGCAGATAGAGGTCACAGTGGTTGATGATGAAGTGCTCCAGCTCATCCGCATTGAATCGCTCAGGCGTGCGGACAAACCCATCGGTGGCCAGAAAATGCATCAGCTTGCCGGCACGCTCCGGCATCTGCACCACCGAGGCCTCTAATAGCGCCTCTGCCCCCTCAGACGTCAGCGTCCACTGGGTGTAGCCGTCCCAGTCAAAGTCGATCAGGGAATACTCGGGCGCATTGCTAGATGTGCCTTTCGGCTGCGCTGTTGGACGGGCGCTATGCGGTCGTTTCGCATCCGACGTCAAACCTGCGCCTCCGCCTTATAGCTGACAAGCAGCAAGAGCTTGGTCAGAAACCCACGCCTCTGCTTGCGGAAGGCGCCGAGGAACTTTCTGCGAGTTCGAAGTGCCTCGCGCCCAAAGTCACAGACCAGAGGCAGAAGCGGAATGTGGTCCCCATCGATCACCGAATTCATTCCGATCGACTGGTACATCGTGCCGCTGTTCCAGTCCTGGTTCAGCGACCACTTCAGCTTCGGCACTCGATCCTGGCAGAGAGACCCGATCAGCGCCGCGGTATCCTTGCAGATCTCATAGCTGAAATCCGTCAGGTAATACTCTTGATCCTTCGGGTGCAGATAGAGGTCGCAGTGGTTGATGATGAACCTCTCCAGGTTGTCCAATTCATCCGCATCGAAGCGCTCCCGTGTGCGGATGAACCCCTCGGTGCCTAGAAAATGCATCAGCTTGCCTGCACGCTCCGGCATCTGCGCCACCCAGGTTTCCAATAGCGCTTCCGCCGCTTCAGGGCTCAGGGCCCATTGATGATAGGGATCCCAATCGAAATCGATCAGATAGTATTCAGGGGCTTCAACGCTCATAACCTGCGCTCTCCCGACATTGCTTTGAGCCCCGCGCCCATACGACTTCCGCTAAAGCCCCAACAGCCCGCCCAGCCGGCCGCTGGAGGACGTCCGGGTCTCCACCGGCGTCGAGAGACCGGTCGGGGCGACCAGCGAGCCGCTGCGCAACGGGCTACGTGACCCTGACCACACCTCGGCGGGCGGTGCTTCGCGGTTGAAGAGGTTCCCGACCGAAGAGGTGAGTGAATTCCAACCCGACGACACCGCCGAGGCCGCATCCGATGTGCGTTGCCCGACATAGGAATTCGCCACATAATCCGCCGCCTGCGTCGCCGTGCGGCCGACAAACCGCGCGCCGGTGTCCACACCGCGCAGCGTCGCCCCGATCACCGGTTCCGCCCGGGCGACCTGGCGGTTGACCCAGCGGTCTACGGGGGTGTCTTCATAGGCGGTCCCTGCCGCCACAGCCGCGCCGGCACCAACCGCAAAGGCACCGGGCCCTGTCCAGGTCGTTGCAGTTCCGGCGGCAAGCCCTGAGCCACCAGCGACCACCACATTGTCAGCGCGCTGCGCAGCGGCGGTGACGCCTGCGGTCCAGCGTTCATGCCAGGGGGCCGAGGCGGGCGTGTTCGTGCCGGCCACAACGCCATGCACCAGCGGGTCTGCCACCACCAGAGCCCGACCGCCCCAGCGCAAGGCCTGGTTGCCCATCGCCGACCAGTTCGGCCCGTGGTTCACGACAATTGAGCCTGCATTGGGTCCGGAGGTCGCGGGCGTCATTGGACGCCCATTTGCATCAACGAAACTGAACCCCTGCTGGGTTGCAGGAGGCTGCACCACCGTCGTATTGCCAAGCCTTGGACGGCCCAGCTCAAAGGTCACCGAATTCACCCCGAACGGCTGCCCAGTCCGCACCATCGTTGCGCCATTCTGCAACGAGCTTGCATAGTTGCGCAGCTGTGGAGTCATTTGCACTCTGGCCACCGCCTTCCGCTCTCCGAGGTCGATGTATCCAGTGCGATCTGGTGTTGTTGTGTAGCTATCCGGAAAAAATCCGGTCGCCCCAGTTGCACCACGGGGCAGGCTGTTGCTGTAGGCGGTGGTGAACTTGCGCTGTTCAAATGGTCGGTCAAGCCCCCTGTTCTGGAACTGTGTTCCAAACTGGTTATTGCGCACCACTGTTGGGGTTGCGCGGTTTTGCGCGTAGTTCTGCAGACCGGCGAGACTTGAACTCACGCCCACGTAAGAGGCCAAGTGGCCCGCCATATTCGCCGCATTCACCGTTGGCCCCGGCTGCCCGGTCATTTCATAAGACAGCTCCAACCCGGCCTGGCTCGCCGCCTGACGGCGCTGCCGATCGGCGGCATAGCGCGCAGCGTAACTCTCGGACGGGGCCGCCCGTGAGGGATAGCTCGCGCGGCTGCGCTTCAGTGTGGTCTGCGAGGGCGATGTGAACCGCGAGGCATTGGCCCGCGTCACCGCCGGGCTGGCCGTGCGCGTGGTGCCGGTGCCGGAGGGGCTCATCGCCGAGGTATAGCGCGAGACATTCGCGCGGGTGACGGGCGTCTCACGGGTCGTTGCCGCGGGGGTCCCGCTGCTGTCGGGCCGTCTCTGAAGCGAGGAGGTGTAGCGCGATGCCGTGGCCCGGGTTACGGGGCTCGAGGCGGCGCTGCTCGACGGTGTGCTCGAACCGCTGTCACCCGACGGTGTCCGCGCGGTCTGCGCAAAGGTCGTCGGGCGCGACACCGGGCGGCTTGGGCTGTTGTCATTGTCGCGACCCGATGAGCTTGGGATTTTGCGCGTTGACGAGGTATAGCGCGACGCGGTCGAGCGGGTCAGGCTCGCCGGTGTGGCGCGGCTGGACTCGTCCCCGCCCGACGAATACGAGCGCGTCGTGGTTGAGGGCGATGAATAGGACCGCGCCGTGCTCGAGGGTGTGCTGCTGCGGCTCGTGGCGGTCGAGGACGGGCTGCTGCTGATCGAGGGTGTCGTCACGCGCGAGGATGTGTAGCGCGACACGGTGGACCGCGATACGCTGCTCGGGCTCGAATAAGAGGTGCGCGTTGTGGTGGAAGAGGGGCTGGTGCTCATCGACGAGGTGTACCGCGAAGCCTCGGCGCGCGACAGGCTGCCGGTGCTGGCCGTGGTCGTCGAGGACGGCGTTGTCGCCATCGACGAGGTATAACGGGAGGCCTGGGCCCGCGACATGCTTCCCGATGACGAAGACGGGGAGGAGCTTGACCGCGACCCGCTGCCACAAAAGGCATCGAAACCGGACGCCGGGTTGCGCAGCGCCCGCGCACTGCCCACGGTGACTTCCGCCAGATCACGCCCCAGGTCGGCGGCAATCGCCGCCCGCAACTCGGGCGATATCGATCCGCCCCGCAGGACCCGCTCGCCAAATTTCACATGGATCGGAAGCATTGTCGCGTTAAGCGCCGTCATCGTCACATCCCTCACTATGCATCAAAATGTCCGCGGTCTGGTTAGCACCCTCATCTTCAACCGAGGGTCGCTTTTTGAAGATCGCGCCCACGCGAGCGAAACCTTGCCTGTTAAGCAGTTTTTCCGCCCGATCTCCGCTCAAACCGGTGGAGACCGAAAGGCAAATCTCGCGCACATCGCAGGTCATCGCCCAGACCTCGAAGGCGCAGACCAGCTTGCGCGCAAGCCTGAGGCTGCGCGCGGCGGGGTAGACGTAAAACAGGTCGTCATTGGCGACGCGCGCCTCGGAAAAGAAGTAGGGGCTGACATAGCCAAAAAGCGCGCCCTGTAGCTGGCCGCCGCGCTTGTGCAGGAAAATCCGATGGGTCGCGGGCGCGCCCAGATACATCTCGATATGCGCCCGCATCACCTCTTCGGAAAAGGGGATATCGCGATAGATCGTCTCGCCATGCATGGCCCGGCAGAGCGCGAGCAGCGGGTCGATATCGCCCGGTTCCGCGAGCCCCAATCCATCGCTGAACCCCCGCGCGCCCAGTTCCAGCTCACCGCCCAAGCCGACCACCGGGCCCTCGCCCAGCTCCGCCGCCAGTGCGGCCCGCGTCTGCTCCGACAGGGCCTCGGTCGGCACCACCAGATCGCCCGGCTGCGCCGCCGCGATATAGGCATCCTCGGCGTGAGCGGGCCCGTTTTGGCCCAGCAGGTTGGCCTCCCGCGCGGCAATCGCATCCTGCATCCCGGAGCCGCCGCGCGTGATCAGATTGGGCCGCACGCGCCGCATCAGTTCGGCTCCCTCAGGCTCTCATCCAGCGCGCGGTGGAACGGGTCGGTCAGATACGACAGCACCGTGCGATCCCCGATCCGGATTTCGGCCGTGGTGGTGATCCCGGGCACCAGCCGGAACCCCTCGGGCAGGTTGCGCAGCTGGTTCTCGGTGATCGCTACCCGCACCCGGTAATAGACCTCGGTACGTCCGTTCATCTCGCGCTGAAACGCATCGGGGCTGATCGAGGTCAGCTCGCCGCGCAGCGTGCCGTGACGCTGGAACGGGAAGGGGTCGAGCTTGGCGCGCACCGCCTGGCCCAGATGCACCCAGCCGATGTCCTCCGCGCTCAGCTCCAGCTCGATGTCGAGCCCCTCATCGGTGGGCACCAGCGTGAAGAGCACCTCCGCCGTCTCCACCACCGAGCCCACGGATTTCTGCGTTACATCCATGATCACCCCGTCCGTCTCGGCGTAAAACGCGTCGAACTCGGCCACCCGGTTGGCCTTGCGGATCTCGAATTGCAGCTGCTCCAGCTCGTTCTTCACCTCCAGCCGCCGGTCCTCGACCTCCGTCGCGCGTGATGACAGGTATTGCAGCCGCTCGTTCTCCACCACGCGCTGCTGGCGGCGATAGCCTTCCGCCTCTTCGATCTTCTCGCGCTGCTGCGCCTTCAGCTTCTCGACCTCGGTCTCCGCCTCCTGCTGGGTGATCTGCGAGCCTGCGTTGCGCGCCACCAGCCGCGCGGCGGTCTCCAGCTTGGTCTCTGCAAGGGTCAGTGCCGCGACGATCTGCGCCTCCTGCGCCGCCGCGACCGCCGCCTGCGAGTCGAGTGTCTTCAGCCGCGCTGCAAACCCCTCGAGCGCCGCCGCCTTCTCCAGCTCACGCGTTTGAAACAGCGCCGCCTGCTGCGCTACCGCATCGCGCCCCGCTACCTCGGGCGCAAACCTTTCTCCCGCACTTTCCGCCTCCAGCCGGGCCAGCTCCGCGCTCAGCAAAGCCGCGCGGGCCTGCAACTGCCCCTGATCCGCCTCCGTCAGCGTGGGGTCGAGCGAGGCGATGATATCGCCCTTCTGCACCACGTCGCCCGCCCGCACGTCCAGCGTCCGGATCACCGACGGGCGATAGGGCTGCTTCACGATGGTGCGCGACTGGCTCACCAGCTTGCCGCGCGCGCTCACCGTCCGGTCGATCTCGGCCCACCAGGCCCAGAGCAGCGCGGCGGCAATCACCGCCAGGATCGTATAGAGCGCCACCCGCGCCGCCCCCGGCACCCGGCGCAGCTCCACCTCCACCGCATCCGGTTGAAAGTCCAGCGCGCGGCGGTCCACAGCCGCGCGCGGGCGGCCCTCCTGCCGGACCAGCTCCGCCGTCCGTCGATATCCGAACCGGTCAGCCATCGACCACCCCCACCGCGTTGCGCATCTGGATGTCGCACATGCGCTGGAAGGTGGGCGAGAACTCCGGCCCATCCGCGTCCAGCAGCGCCGCGCGCGGCGCAAAGGCCTCGATCCGCCCCTTGTTCATCACCATGATCCGCCCCGCCATATGCAGCGTCGACAGCCGATGCGCGATGATCAACATGGTGCGCCCATCGGCGATCTGGCCGAGGTTCTCCTGGATGATCGTCTCCGACTCCACGTCGAGCGCCGAGGTCGCCTCGTCAAAGATCAAGAGCCGCGGGTCCCGCAGCAGCGCCCGCGCAATCGCCAGCCGCTGGCGCTGCCCGCCCGACAGGTTCGTGGCGTTCTCCTCCAGCAGCGTGTCATAGCCCGTGGGCATCTCCTCGATAAATCCCGCCGCGCCCGCCAGCCGGGCCGCGCGTTTCACATCCTCCAGCGAGGCCGAGGCCTGCGTCAGCGCGATGTTCTCGCGCACGGTGCCGCGAAACAGGAAATTCTCCTGCAGCACGATCCCCACCGACTGCCGCAGATGCGCCAGATCAATCTCGCGGATATCCGTGCCATTGAGCACGATGCGCCCGTCATTCGGCGCGTAAAGCCCCTGCACCAGCCGCGCCAGCGTCGACTTGCCCGAGCCGCTCTCGCCCACGATCCCGATCACCTCGCCCTCGCGGATGTGAAACGACACATCCGTGAGCGCCGGGCGCTCGGCGCCGTCATAGAAGAAGCGCACCTCCTCGAATGTAATCTCGCCGGTGATCCGCGGTGTGGCCGCCTGCGACTGGCTGCCCGTCTCCGGCTTGGCGTTCATGATCGTGCCCAGCATCTTCACCGCCAGCCGTGCGCGCTGGTACTCGTGGATCATCCGCACGATCTTGATCAGCGGCTGGCTGACATAGCCCGACAGCATGTTGAAGGCGATCAGCTTGCCCACGGTCAGCTCGCCCTGAAACACCATATGTGCGCCCAGAAACAGCACCGCGACGGCCATCAGCTGCTCCAGCGTCTCCACCGTGCTCTCGGCAATGGTGCCGAGCTTGTTCACCCGGAAATGCGTGCGCACCGACTGGGCCGAGCTGGTGTCCCAGACCCGGTTGCGCCGCGGCTCCAGCGCCAGGCTCTTGATGGTGGAAATCCCGTGGATGCTCTCGACGAGCAGCGATTGTCGCTCGCCCTCCGCCGCATAGAGCCGCGTCAGCGCGCTATAAAGCGGGCGCAGCATACCCGCGATCACCAGCGCGATCAGGATCGAGAAGCCCAGCACCACCAGCCCCAGTTGCCAGGAATAGAGAAACAGAAGCGGCAGAAACACCAAAAGCGCCGTGGAATCGAGCAGTGTTTCCAACACGTTCCCGGTCAGGAACTGGCGGATCTCGTCGGTCTGCTGCATGTGTTTCGTCAGCACTCCGGCCGTCGCCCGGTGAAAGAACGACAGCGGCAGCCGAACCAGATGCCCGAAGGTACGCGTGGCCGTGCGCATGTCGATCTTCGAGGTGGCAAAGGCCAGTAGATAGTCCCGCAGGAAGTTGAAAATCCCCTGAAACAGCAGGATGATCACCACCGCCACCGCCAGCACGTTCAGCGTCTGGAAGCTCTCGTGCACCAGCACCTTGTCCACCGTGATCTGAAAGAACAGCGGCACCGCCAGCGCGGTCACATGGATCATCAGGGCAATCACGATGATCTCGGTGAAAATCCTCTTCTGCCGTGCCGCCTCGCGCACGAACCAGCCCAGATTGAACGCCCCGCTGCCCTCCGGATCGTCCCGCGCGGGCCGAAAGAGATAGACAGTCCCGTTCCAGCCCGCCTTCAGATCCTCCAGCAGAACAGGCTCGTGCAGATACTGGTTGGTCGCCGCGTCCTTGCGCACCACCAGCAGCATTTCCTGCCCCGTTTCCGGGTCCACCTCAAAGCCCGACGCGAGGAAGGTTTCGCCCGATTTCAGGACCAGAAGTGCCGGGTAGGCATGCCCCAGCCCGCGCAGCTTCTGCCAGCTCAACCGCTTCGCCGCGACATCCAGCTTGAGGTCCTGCGCGATCCGCAGAAACCGCATCTCGCTCAGCGCCGCCTCCGAAATCGAGTAGTCATGGACCAGCCGCTGCCGGTCGATCTGCACCCCATGATACCGCGCAATCTCAACAAGATGATCCAGCGCGCGCAGGTCAATCCCAGAAGCTGCCATGGTCCCCCAAAACTGGAGATTGCCACTCGAATAGGTGGTCCGCGGCAGTGTAATGCTCCGTTGGGAGCGGGCAACTGACGCTCAGGCCGATCTGCCAAAATACGCCGATTGTCGCCATGCGTTGTCTGGAAGGAGCCATTAGCCGCCTATCAGGCAGAGGATGTCCGCTGAGACGGCGCGCTGATGGTCAACTTTTGTAAGGGTCCAACGAAGCTCGCAGCCCGTCGCCCAGGAAATTGAAAGCCAGCACCACGAAGATGATTGGCAGCATCGGGATCGCTGTCCACGGATAGATCTCAATGCTGGCGAGGTTTTGCGCATCGTTTAGCATCACGCCCCAACTGACGGCGGGCGCGCGCAAGCCGAGGCCCAAAAAGCTCAGCGCGGTCTCGCCGAGAATCATCGCCGGTATTGACAGCGTTGCCGAGGCGATCAGATGCGACATGAAATTGGGCAAGAGGTGCCTTCGGATCACCCGACCCGGTTTCGCTCCCATCATCTCCGCTGCACGCACGTATTCTTCCTCTCTCAACGAGAGGAATTTACTTCGGACCGCCCGCGCCAGCCCCGGCCAGTCGAGGATGCCGAGGATGATCGAGATGATGAAGAAAACTGCGACCGGCCCCCAGTTCGACGGGACGGCGGCGGAGAGCGCCAGCCAGAGCGGGAGCTCGGGCAGAGAACGCAGGATCTCGATCACGCGGTTGATCAGCCAGTCGGTCTTACCGCCGAAATAGCCTGCGATGGAGCCGAAGAAGATGCCGAGCGCGAAGGAGACGGTGATGCCGATGAGCCCTACGGTCAGGGAGAGCTGCGCGCCGTAGAGGATGCGACTGAAAACGTCTCGCCCCAAACGGTCCGAGCCCCAAAGAAACACGGTGGCACCCTCTGGTGCGCAGAAAAGATGTGTGTTTGAGGGAATGAGCCCGAAGAGATTGTAAGTGTCGCCGTCGCAAAAAAACTGCAGTGGCATGGGCCGCGTGGTGTCGGTCTCGTAGGTCCAGCGATAGTTCACCAGATCAGCTGTTGCCGTGGTCGGATAGACGAAGGGTCCGATGAACTCCCCCTCGTGCCAGAGGTTGATCGACTGCGGCGGGCTGTAGAGATACTCTGCGCTGCGCTCGTTCGGTGTGTAAGGTGCGATGAAGCCCGCGAAAGGCAGCATCAGATAGCTCAGCAACAGAAAGATGCCCGAGATCAGGCCCAGCTTGTGCCGTTTGAACTTGCGCCAGACGAGCACCCAGTTGGGAGCGTCCATCTCTGAACGTTCGAGGGCCGAGAGGTCCTGATCGTCTGACCAAGGCGCCTCGTCAACATAGCGACCGTCGGGCAGTTTCTTCATCCGCCGCGCGCTCCGTAGCGGATGCGCGGGTCAAGCAAGACCAGAAGCAGATCGGAGATCATGGTGCCGATGAGGGTGAGCAAGGCCACGAACATCAGCACAAAACCGGCGAGAAACTGGTCCTGGCTCTTGAGGGCCGTGAGAAGTGAGGGACCGATGGTTTGCAAGCCCAACACGACCGACACGAGCACCGAGCCTGAGACCATCGCAGGCAGCAGGTTGCCAATGTCCGCGACGAAGGGGTTGAAGGCCATGCGCAACGGGTATTTGGCGAGCAGCTTGGACGGGCCGAGGCCCTTTGCCTTGGCGGTCTCGACATAGGGCTTGCTAAGCTCATCGAGCATGTTCGCGCGCAGGCGCTGCATCATCGCCGCGGCACCGGATGTGCCGATCACGAAGGTCGGTACGATCAGATGGACAAGAATGGATTTCACCTTCTCCCATGACATCGGCTCACCCTCGTATTCCGGCGCCATCAGGCCGCCAATCGGCAGATCGAAATACTTGTTGCCATAGTAGAAGAGTATCAGGGCCAGCAGGAAGTTGGGTGTGGCAAGACCCAGATACCCCACAAAAGCGGCGGTGTAGTCGACCCAAGTCTCTGATTTGGCAGCTGCAATCACACCAAGCGGCAAGGCCACCATGTAAACGAACAGCACGGCGGCCAGGTTCACCAGCACCGTGAGCCAGAGCGCATCGCCGACGACTTCGCTGACGGGGCGATCAAACTCGAAGGACCATCCAAAGTTGCCCTGGATCAGCCCGTACCAGCCCTGTGGACCTGGAGCCATTCCGACCCAGATCAGGTATTGCTCCCAGACAGGTCGGTCCAGCGCGTATTCGGTGCGCAGAAACTCCGCTTTTGCGACCCCTTCGGCCTGACCGGTGGCGCGCAGCTCGGCGATCTGGTTGCTGAGGTAGTCTCCTGGCGGCAGGTTGATGATCACGAAGATCAGGATCGAGACCACCCAGAGGGTCAACAGCATCGTGATGAACCGATAGATGGCGTAGCGGACGAACATCATTGGGTAAGCTGCTGGAACGGATCTTCGTAGTAGAATTCATCAATCCGGTGAATGCCGAAATGCGCGCCCGGGTCCCAGGCCCATTTCGCCTCTTCGGGCACATTGCGCAGCCGGTTTGAGACCACGATAGGCTGCGGTGCCTCAGAGAGAATGCCGATGCCGAACTGGTGTTCGGCGTGGATCTCAAGCATCTCGCGCCAGATGGCGGAGCGCGCTTCGGTATCCTCGGTGTGATCCCAATCCCAGCTCAGCTGCATCAGGCGCTTGGCTGCGGGCATGTCGGGTGCCTCTCCCACGTCTCCGCCGGTCTGGTAGTGCTGGCCCCATTTGGGCCAGGCGAAGAACTCCTGATGCGTCGGAGCAAGATACTCAGGCGGGGTGTAGGGCTGCGGCAGCCCGTTGTCCCAGCCGAACCAGACCGCCGACATGCTGAGGCCGGAATAGACGCGGTTGCGCAGGATGTCGCGATCAAGCGGGCGCATGATCAGCTTGATCCCGATCTCGCGCCAGGTGTCGGTGACGATGGCCAGAGCATTCTCCACCTCTTGCCGCTCGCCTGCGGTTTCGATCACAAACTCCATGGGCCGCCCGTCGGGCAGCTTGCGGACCCCGGAGGGCGTACGTTCGGTGAGCCCCATCTCGTCCAGCAGAGCATTGGCTTTCGCGGGGTAATAGATCGACCAGCGGAACAGGTTCGCCGGGTCGAATAACGGGCTTTGCGCCAGCGCAGTCATGCCACCCTCTTTTGCAAGCCCGAAATAGAGCGCGCGATTGATCATGCGACGGTCGATACCCAAGGACAAAGCGCGACGGAAGCGGACATCCCGGATCACCTCCCGCCAGACTGGATCGGCGAAATTGAGATTGGGGTAGATGGTGATCTGACTGGCGGCACCATTGGCCCAAAGCAGAGTGCGATAGCCTGCGCCGTCCGTCTCGCCCTTCTTCAGGATCGAGATATCCGGGAAGTCGAGCCCGCGCGCCTGCAGGTCGACCTCTCCGGCATTGGCCTTCGCGGCAATGAGCCCGCCGCCCACGACGGTCATCTCGACCACATCAATGTAGGGCAGCTGCACGCCGCGTTTGTCGATACGATGATAATAGGGGTTGCGGACAAAGACATGCCGACTTGACTTCGTACCGGAGGCGTTCATCCAGGGCTGGAGGGTGGGCAGATCCGGATTGTCGAACTTGTACATGTTGTCGCGATCGTTGTGCAGCGCGGCCCAGGTGCGCACGCGGGCTTTTTTAATCTCGCGGCGCAGCGCCGTCTTGTCAGTGAAGTCGGCATGAAACTGCTTGAGATAATGCGCAGGGCGATAGATGAAATACGGGCTGGCCTGCGCAAGCAGCTGCAAAAACTGAGGGTTTGGCCGGGGCCACTCAATCACGACGGTGGTCTCATCCGGGAAACTGACGTCGGCCAGAACACCGTCCACAATCATGCTTTGCGGCGGTCCTGCCGGGCTTAGTTCGCGGTTCAGCGCAACGTGCTCCCAGTAGTAGCGGAAATCTTCGGAGGTAAACGGATGTCCATCGGACCAGCGGTGACCCTTGCGCAGATGTAAGGTGAACTTGCGGCCGTCCTCCACCTCGATGTCGCGCAGAATATCCGGATAAAGCTCATAATCGTGATCATAGCCGACGAGCCGGGCATAGCCGTAGACCACCATCTGGCGGACGTCCTTCGAGCGCGAGACAAGTGTGCGCAACGCTCCACCCTGTTCACCGTAGGTTCGGCCTTTGGCCTCCAGATCGACCACCAGGGGCTCGGACGGCAGGCGCTCGACCACGGGGGGCAAGATGCCGCTTCGCACTTCGCTTTTCCAGAAACTGCTCTCAGACGGCGCTGGCACATCTGCTGGCGCAGCGACAGCGAAGCAAAGGGCGCACAGCAGGGCAAAACATCTAAACATGACAACGTACCTTATGGCCGGGTTCCAGTTCGGTCAAAGCAGGCGCCGCAACCCCTTCAAATCGGAAGGCCTCCGGCCAGCTAGACGGTGTGCCCGCGCCCTTAGCAACGAGTTTCAGATCAATCGGCCGGTTCACATCCGGTTCCGGCTGAGCCGCAATCAGGGCCCGCGTGTAGGGGTGGCGCGGGTTGTAGAACAACGTATCGGGCGGGGCCTGTTCGACGATCACCCCCTGACGCATCACCGCGACTTCGTCGGCGATGCGGGCGACGACGGCCAGATCATGGCTGATGAAAAGATAACTCAGCCCCATCCGGTCTCGTATGTCCTCCAGCAGACAGAGGATCTGCTCCTGCACCGAGACATCGAGCGCTGAGGTGGGCTCGTCGCAGACGAGCAGAACCGGATCTAGCGTCAGCGCCCGCGCGATCGAGAGACGTTGGCGCTGTCCACCGGAGAAGGCATGTGGGTAACGGGTGAGCATAGATGCATCAAGGCCAACCCAGCGCAGCATTTCGGCGGCCTTTTCGCGGCGCTCGACCTTGGTACCGAGCTTGTGGATTTCCATCGGTTCGGTCAGTGTCTGACCGATCCGCATGCGCGGCGAGAGCGACGAGTAGGGGTCCTGAAAGACCATTTGAGCCTGGCGTTGGAAACACACACGCTCGTCGGTGGACATATCGTGAATTTTTGTGACATCCGCGTTGGAGCTGGGTCGGAAGAGGACCTCTCCGCCCTCGTCCGGCAATTCAGCGCCGAGCGCGATGCGCGCGCAGGTCGTCTTGCCTGACCCGCTTTCACCGACGACGGCCAGCGTCTTGCCGCGTTCAAGTGAGAGATTGACTTCGTGGCACGCGGTCACGGTCACCGGCTTGCTCCAGCCGCCCGCACGCATGGTGTAGGTCTTGGAGACGTCGCGCAGATCGAGGATAAGGTCGCTGCCGCGGTCGGCGCGCGCGGGTGCTGCCACCTCCGGGATCATGGGCGCGGCTGCAAAAAGCTTCTTTGTGTAGCCATGCGCCGGGCCGCCCAGGACGGCAGGTGCAGGTCCACGCTCCATCACCCGGCCTTTGTTCATCACAACCACCTGCTCAGCCATATTCGCCACCACACCCAAGTCGTGGGTGACGAGGATCACCGCCATGCCGGTCTCTTTCTGCAGATCCTTGATCAGCCCAAGCACCTGCGCCTGTGTGGTCACGTCGAGGGCCGTGGTCGGCTCGTCAGCGATCAGAAGTTCGGGCTTGGCCACCATAGCCATCGCGATCATCGCCCGTTGCCGCATCCCGCCGGACATCTCGAAAGGATAGGCTTTCCAGACCCGCCCCGGATCTGGAAAACCGACCCGTTCGAAGGTCTCCAGCACGCGCGCCTTGGCCTTGGCCCTGGGCAGGTCGCGGTGCAGTCGCAAGACCTCCGAGACTTGATCGCCAAGCCGATGCAGAGGCGAAAGGGACCGCATCGGCTCCTGGAAGATCATCGAAATCTGGTTGCCGCGGATCTGGCGCATCATGCGCCGCGTCTCTGCCAGCAGGTTGCAGCTTCTGCCACCACCTGAGAAAGTGATCACACCGCTGTGGATCTTGGCGCTAGAGGGCAGGATGCGGAGCACGGACCGGCAAGTGATGGTTTTGCCGGAGCCGCTCTCGCCGACAAGCGCCAGGGTTTCTCCAGGCATCACCTGGAAGGAGACGTCACTCACAATCGGCGGCGCCGATCCGAAGCCGATGCTTAGATCGCGCACATCAAGCAGCGGCGTTACCACGTGTCTGCCTCGTCCCTATTCCGCATGCGTTCTTACGAACTGCCTTCCTTGGGCCAGTCAACGCCATTTCGCCGCTCGCGTCCAGCGCACAGATGTGTGAGTGGCTTTCTACTGGTGCTTCGACCCAAAAAGGCGCATCTGAGTGTGAAAGATTTGTAAAAGGATCCAGTGATGAGCCGCCTCGATCTCTTCATCGACCGCATGGTGTCGCAGCGGGCCTGTCTGGAGTATGCGGCAAGAGAAGTGGGCGATATGCCCGGACCAGTTTTCGAGCTGGGCCTGGGCAACGGGCGCACCTACCACCACTTGTGCAGCCTCCTGCCGCCGCGCGACATTTACGTCTTTGAGCGTGCCGTGGCCTCGCATCCCGACAGCACACCGCCGAAGGATCGCGTCATCCTGGGAGATGTGTTCGAGACACTGCCGCAGGCGCTGGAGCGGTTCGGCCCCACCGCACGTCTGGTCCACGCTGATCTGGGCGGGCACAACGCTGCGAAGAACGACATCTTCGCCCGCAGGATTTCACCGGTGATTGCGCCGTTTCTCGCGCCCGGCGGTGTGATGGTGTCGAGTGACCGTATGTATTTCGATGACTTCGAAGAGCTTCCTTTGCCCGACAGCGCAGTCCCCGGACGATGTTTTGTCTATCGGCGCTGAGGGGTTGCGCTTGCCAGGCATCTGCGAAACCCTGTTCTCTGCGGTCAGCCGGGTGGGGAGTTTTCAATGACGGATGTAGTGGCCTATGAGACCCATGGCGCAGTAGCGGTGCTGCGTCTGCAGAACCCACCGGTCAATGCGCTGAGCCACGCGGTGAGGCAGGGCCTGATGGCTGGTATGGACCGGGCCGAGGCAGATCCGGCGGTGCGGGCAGTGTTGATTGTCGGGAATGGTCGGACCTTCATTGCTGGTGCGGATATCAAGGAATTTGGCAAACCACCCTTGAAGCCGCATTTACCCGATGTCTGCAACCGGATCGAAGCCTCGCCGCTTTTGGTCGTGGCCTCGATGCACGGCGTCAGCCTTGGAGGCGGGCTGGAGGTTGCGCTTTCCGCTCATTATCGCGTTGCGCAGCCGGAAGCGCGCCTTGGGCTGCCGGAGGTGCATCTGGGCCTGATCCCCGGCGCGGGTGGGACCCAGCGGCTGCCACGGTTAACGGGAGCGGACGCCGCAATCGAGGTGATCACCAGTGGCCGCCAAGTCGACGCGCAGGAGGCTGCAGATCTCCATATTCTTGATCGGGTCGCGCCGGGGGACCCGCAAGCGGTCGGCCTTGCCTATGCGCAGGAGCTGCTCGAAAGCGGTGCGCCGCGCCGTGCGGTGAGTGAACTGCCCGCGCCCGCGCCGATTGATTGGGATGCCACGCACGCTCGCGTGTTGAAGAAGGGCCAAGGCCAGCTCTCTCCTGCGCAGGCGGTTCGTGCGGTGCAGGCCTCCGCCGACTTGCCCTTCGCGGAAGGGCTGGCCGAAGAGCGGCGGATATTCCGTGACCTGATGGCGACCGATCAACGGCAGGGCATGATCCATGCGTTCTTCTCTGAACGTGCGGTGAGCAACCTGTCTGAGTTGAAGGGCGTGGCCCCCCGCGCGTTGAAGACGATAGGCGTGATCGGTGGCGGCACCATGGGCGCAGGGATAGCGACATCGGCCCTTCTGGCGGGCTTGCAGGTCGTGCTGGTTGAACGTGATCAACCAGCCGCTGACGCCGCACATACACGGATTGCCGCAAATCTGAAAGGGGCACTGAAACGAAGCAAGATCTCGCAGGAGCGGCATGACAAGCTGGTTGAGCACATGTTGCAAGTGGTGACGGACTACGCGACCCTCGCACCTGCCGATTTGGTGATCGAAGCGGTTTTCGAAGACATGACCGTAAAGACGGCGGTTTTTGCCGAACTGGATGCCGTCTGCAAACCCGGTGCGGTGCTGGCCACCAACACCTCTTACCTCGACATCAACGAGATCGCCGCAAGGACGGCGCGACCCTCGGACGTGATTGGCCTGCACTTCTTCTCGCCTGCCCATGTGATGAAGCTGTTGGAAGTGGTCGTTCCGGACCAGACCGCGCCCGATGTGGTGGCGACCGGTTTTGCGCTCGGAAAGCGTATGGGCAAGGTCTCCGTACGCTCCGGTGTGTGTGACGGTTTCATTGGCAACCGCATCATGCGCGCTTATCGAACAGCGGCGGATCACATGGTGCTGGATGGGGCCACGCCGTTCGAGATCGACACGGCGGTGACCGAGTTCGGGTTTGCTATGGGACCCTTCGCGGTCTCCGATCTTGCGGGTCTCGACATCGCCTGGGCGATGCGCAAGCGCATGGCACCCACGCGCGACCCGCGCGAACGTGTTGGTCGCTACGCAGACAAGCTGTGCCAGGCGGGGCACTTCGGGCGTAAGACAGGGAAGGGGTTCTACGTTTATCAGGACACTGCGCCGGTGCCCAATCCCGATGTGATGGAGCTGGTTGCCGCCGAACGGGTGGAGCGCGGCATTTCCCCGCGCAGCTTCTCAACCGACGAGATCCGGCGTCGCTATATGGCTGCGATGGTCAATGAGGCAGCGAAAATCGTCGGTGAAGGCATCGCCCTGCGGCCTCTGGATGTGGATATGGTGCTGCTCTTCGGCTACGGTTTCCCGCGCTATCGCGGCGGGCCGCTGAAATGGGCGGACCTGCAAGGCATCGAGACGGTGCTTGCAGATATAAGGACCTATGCCAAGGAGGATGACTTCTTCTGGCAACCCGCGCCGCTTTTGCAGCAGCTGGTAGCCGAGGGACGCTGTTTTGACGATCTGAACAAAGCCGCTCAGACGTAAGTGCCAGCAGCGGCCTCCCGGATGGCTCGGATGTTCTCGCCGTAGGGAGCGGGATTGCGGACCGAGCCGCCCCGGAAGACGGCGGAGCCTGCAACCAGCACATCGGCACCCGCGTTGGCGACCATCGGCGCGGTGACCGGATCGACACCGCCGTCTATCTCGATATGAACGGGCCGGTCGCCAATCATCTCGCGCAAGCTGCGGATTTTGGCTGTCATGTCGATGAACTTCTGTCCGCCGAAGCCCGGATTCACCGTCATCACGCAAACCAGATCTACATTATCGAGCAATTCTGACACCGCGCTGGCGGGCGTACCGGGGTTTAATGCCACACCGGCCTTTGCCCCCGCACCGCGAATGGCCTGCAACGTCCGGTGGATGTGCGGGCCAGCCTCCACATGCGCGGTGATCAAGTCGGCCCCCGCCTTGGCGAACGCTTCGATGTAGGGATCGACCGGCGCGATCATCAGATGCACGTCCATGACGCCCTTGATATGAGGCCGGATTGCGGCACAAGTGGCCGGACCAAAGGTGATATTGGGCACGAAATGGCCATCCATCACATCCACATGCACCCAATCGGCCCCCTGCGCCTCGATCGCCGCACACTCCGCCCCAAAATTGGCGAAATCAGCGGCCAGGATTGATGGCGCGATCTTGATGGAACGGTCGAAGGACATGGGCGATCCCCTGCTCTGAACGATGTCCTTTGCGCTATACCGGCCCGCGCCGGGCCGAGGCAAGGGTGCATCGCCGCTTGCGGACGCGGGCCCTTGCGGTAAGCTCCGCACAACGCCCTTCAGGGGGCTTTCGGGAGAGAGGGAGAAAGAAACATGACGGAGTTTACTCGCCGGCAGGCTTTGGGCACTTTGAGTGCGGCGACCACGGTCGGGCTGGCCGCCCCGGCCTATGCCGCGGGGCGCAAGATCACCGTTGGCGCGCTGCGCTTCACCAGTCATTCGGGAAGCTTCATCGCCTTTGAGCGTGGGTACTTTGCCGAGGCCGGGCTGGAGGTGGAATTGAAGTTCTTCCAGGCCGCACAGCCCATGGCCGTCGCGATTGCCAGCGGCGATGTTGACTATGCAGTGACCGCCGTCTCGGGCGGTTTGGTGTCGTTGGCCGACAAAGGTGCGATCAAAGTGATCGGTGGCGCATTGTCGGAAGAGCCGGGGATTGACGGGCAGAAAATCCTCGCCAGCGATGCGGCGTTTCAGGCGGGGCTGACCTCGCCCGCAGCGCTCGACGGCAAGCGCTTTGGCATGTCCACGGCAGGCTCGTCGTTCCATTACATGGGCTCCAAGGTGGCGGCGGCGGAGGGGGCCTCGCTCTCCTTCAAGCCGCTGCAGAAGGTGGGCGCCATCATCGGTGCGCTGAAGTCCGGGCAGATCGACGCGTGGTCGATCGTGCCGCATATCGCCAAGCCGCTTGCGGCATCGGGTGCCGTGCACATCATTGGGGATATTGCGGATTACTTGCCCGACTATCAGGTGACGACCGTCTTTACCTCTGCCGGTAACGCGGCCAACGAACGCGAAATGACAGGGGACTATCTGGCTGCCTACGCGCGCGGCGTCGCTGACTACAACGCCACCATGATCGCGCAGGAAAGCGGGCAGGAGGGCGTCGACGCTATGGTCGATCTCATTCACAAATATGTCTACACCGACCGCCCGCGCGAGAAGGCGGCGCCGTCGATTGTCAATGGCACGATGCGCCTGAACGAAGGGGCGGCGTTGAACGTCGCGTCGGTGCGGGACCAGTTGCAGTGGTTCCAATCCGAAGGGCTGGTGGATGCGGGCATCACGCTCGATACTCTGCTCGATACGTCTTACGTCGAGACGGTTGGCAGCTGACGCAAGGTGGAGCTGCGCCTCTCCAAGGTTGGTCACAGCTACGCGGGCCGCGAGGTTCTGCGCGGCATTGATCTGGAGGTGCCCCAAGGGCAGATCGTCTGCATTGTCGGGCCGTCCGGCTGTGGCAAGTCCACCCTGCTGCGGATGATGGGCGGGCTGGAAGTGCCTGCGCAGGGAGATGTCTTGCAGGTCGGGTACCCTCCGGAGGGCTGCCTCAACCCCTTGACGTTCATCTTTCAGGACTTTGCGCTGCTGCCGTGGCGGAGCGTGGCGGGCAATGTCTCGCTGGTGCTGGAGGACCATCCCATCGGCCGCGCGGAGCGGCGCGAGATGGTTGCGGATGTCTTGGCGCGCACACGACTGACCGAGTTCGCTGATGCGTTGCCACGGCAGCTTTCCGGTGGAATGAAACAGCGGGTTGCCATTGCACGGGCGCTTGTGGTTCGCCCGGCGGTCATGCTGATGGATGAACCGCTCTCGGCGCTGGACAGTCAGACCCGCGAATTGTTGATGGACGATCTGGTCAACCTGTGGATAAGGCAGCCTTTTACAGCAGTTTATGTGACCCACAATCTGGCAGAGGCGGTTCGGCTTGGTCATCGCATTTTTGTCCTATCGCGGCGCCCCGGAGAGTTGCGAGAGGTCATTCAGCTGGACAAACCTCTGGCGGAGCGGGGCTACGGCGATGCCGAACTGGAGGTGCAGCAGAAACACTTGTGGGATCTGATGCGGGCAGAAGCGGCGGCGGCGGATGCGGAGCTTGTTGGTGGATAAATTGGCACAGAAAGTTGCATTTAGAGGGGGTGGATTTACCTTTCAAAGCCGCAGATGGGTTGGCTTTCTGGTCTTTGTTGTGCTGCTTTTGCTGGCGGAATGGGGCACGCGTAGCGGCGTCATCTCGCCATTGACGCTCCCAAGACCGACGGATGTTTTTCAAACATTTGTAGAACTTTACAGCTCAGGGCTCTTGTTTCAGCACCTGATCCCGTCGCTGCTACGGCTGTTGGTCGGGGCTGCACTGGGTGCATCCCTTGGAATTGCTGTGGGGCTTTTGATCGGATTGTTCTCTTTTGTGCGGGCCGGTTTGCTGCCTTTGGTGGCGGCCATCTTCCCAATCCCGAAAATTGCACTCTTGCCGCTCTTTGTGATCTGGTTCGGCATTGATGAGGGCAGCAAATATGCATTGATTGCCTTTGGCACCTTCACACCAACGGTTGTGGCCACCTTCGCCGCTGTGGACAACGTGGACCGCACGCTGATCCGCATGGGCCAGAGCTTTGGCCTCAGCTGGGTGAGCATTGTGCGCAAGATCGTGCTGCCGGGGGCGATGCCGGGCATTCTGGCGGGGCTTCGGATCAGCCTGGCGATTGCAATCATCCTGCTTGTGGCGGCGGAAATGCTGGGCGCGGAGTTCGGGATCGGAGCTTATATTCTGGAGGCCGGGTCGCTTTATGATCTGGAGCGGCTTTTTGCAGGTGTGGTGATCCTGTCGGTGCTGGGCGTTCTGGTGAGTGCAGTGATCGGGGCTGTTGAGCGCCGTTTGCTGGATTGGCGGACGTGAGACCGCGCACAAGGAAACGTGATCAGGCCAAACTGGCACGTGGGATCTGTTCGTGAGACGAAGCACTGTATTGCCACTGAAGGAGACTTGACATGCTGATGCCCCGCCAGAAGACCCCTGACCTGACTCTGCCGTTGCTCGGGGGCGGGACCTTCGATCTGTCCAAGGATGGATCCGAGCGCGGCACCGTCGTGTGTTTTTATCGGGGGCTGCACTGCCCGCTGTGTGCAACCTATCTGGCGGAGTTGGAGAAGCAGACCCCGAAATTTGCTGAGCGCGGCGTCAAGACCATTGCGGTCAGTAGCGACGGGGAAGAGCGGACGCAGGCCATGGCCGAGAAGATTTCAGCCAAAGAATTGCGCTTTGGTCATGATCTGTCGCTGGCCAAGGCGAAGGAGTGGGGGCTTTACATCTCGACGTCACGGGGTAAGACCTCGATCGGGATCGAGGAGCCAGCGCTCTTCTCGGAACCTGGGCTCTTCATGGTCACCCCCCAACAGACGCTGTATTATGGATCGGTCCAGACGATGCCATTTGTCCGTCCGCATTTCTCTGAACTGGTCGGAGCGCTCGATTTCGCAATCAACAACGACTACCCCGCACGCGGCGAATACGCAGGCGCTGTTTAAAGGCGCGGCTGCGCCGCACTCCATGTCCCGGGCCTTTCCTTTCAGGAGTCGCCCGGTGTTGGCGTGTAGTTGCTGGCCTCAACTCTCTTCGGCGAGGTCGGCGATCATCTCGTCGCGCATGATAAATTTCTGAGGTTTCCCCGTGACGGTCATTGGCAGTTCGGATTTCAGGCGGATGTGTTTCGGGACCTTGTAGTGGGCGATGTTGTCCTTGCAGAACTGCCAGATGTCTTCGGGTGATGTGGTCCTGTTGTCGTGCAGGACGACCCAGGCACAGACCACCTCGCCCAGGGTATCATCCGGGATGCCGAAAACCTGCGCCTGTGCAATGTCGGGGTGGGTATACAGGAATTCTTCAATTTCGCGCGGGTAGATGTTTTCGCCGCCGCGCAGGATCATGTCTTTGACCCTACCAGTGATGGTGCAATAGCCCTCTGGGTCCAGAGTGGCGAGGTCGCCGGTGTGCATCCAACCGTCCGCGTCGATGCTTTCGGCGGTTTTGGTTTCTTCGCCCCAATAGCCTTTCATCACGGAGTAGCCGCGGGTGAGCAACTCGCCTTGTGTGCCGATAGGAACCGTTTCGCCATCGACATTGACGATGCGGACTTCGACATGCGGATGGATCCGGCCCACGGATGACACGCGCTGATCCAGCGGGTCATCCACGTTGCTCTGGAAAGAGACAGGCGAGGTTTCCGTCATTCCATAGGCGATGGTCACACCGGTCATGTGCATCTGCGACTGCACCTGTTTCATGACTTCTCGCGGGCAGGGCGCGCCCGCCATGATCCCGGTGCGCAGGGTGCTGAGGTCGAAGGAGCTAAAATCGGGCTGCGCGAGTTGCGTCACAAACATCGTGGGCACGCCATAGAGCGCCGTGCAGCCTTCCTCGGCCACCGCTTGCAGCGTCTCGCGGGGGTCAAACCCTTCGCCCGGGATGACCATGGTGGCCCCTTTGGTTATGCAGCCGAGCGTGCCCATGACCATGCCGAAGCAGTGATAGAAGGGCACGGGGATGCAGAGCTTGTCTGTCTGCGTCAATTGAAGCGTTCGGGTGACGAAATGCGCGTTGTTGACGATGTTGTGGTGGGTGAGGCTCGCGCCTTTGGGGCTGCCGGTGGTGCCGGAGGTGAACTGGATGTTGATAATGTCTTGCGGATCGAGCGTGTCTGTGAGCGCGTCGAGACCCACTGTTACAGCCGTTCCGGACGTGCAGAGCGCGTCAAAGCTGATCATGCCCGTCGGGACCTCGTGACCCATCACGATCACATGCCGCAGGTGTGGCAGGCGAGCGGACTGTAGCGGGCCTGTTGTGTCCTCAAGTTCGGGTGCCAGTGTCTGCAGCATCTCCGCATAGTGGCTGGTCTTGAAGAAGTGCGCGGTGACCAATGCTGTGCAGTTGACCGCGTTGAGTGCGAATTCCAATTCGGACAGCCTGTAAGCGGGATTGATGCAGACCAGCACCGCACCGATGCGAGCCGTGGCGAATTGGGTCAGCAGCCATTCCGCCCGGTTGGGCGACCAGATGCCCACGCGGTCGCCTTTGCCAATGTTCAGGCTCAGCAGGCCGGCGGCCAGGCGGTCTACCTCTCGTGCGAAGTCAGCGTAGGTCCAACGGATATCCTGCGCGCGAAAAATGGCGGCGGGGTGGTTGGGCAGTCGGGCGGCAGTTTGCGCCAGGAGGTCAGGAAGGGTGATGTTCAGTAACGGCTCGGACGTGTCGCCGATCACATGGGAGAGACCGTCGCATGGGGTTCTGTCGTGATCGGCCATCGTTATCCTCAGGTGAATTTGCGGAATAGTTTGGTCTGGTCGAACATATCCTCAAGCGTCTGCATGCGGTCGCGCGTGTCCGGCCAGGACAGGTCTTGCACTGCGGCGATCAAGGTTTCGACCAACAGCAGCGTGGTTGCTGCCGAATCCCAGGCGGATGGCACGACGATACGGCTGGAAAAGCAGATGTCCGCGAGGTTGTGAATGGGCGAGCGCCACTGGTCGGTGAAGAGGATAATCCGTGCGCCACGGCTGCGTGCGATCTCGGCCAATTTCAGCGTATTGCTCTCGTAGCGGCGGACATCGAAGATGACGAAGGTGTCGCCTTCGGCTACGTCGAGCAAATAGTGAGGCCATGCGTTGGACGTAGACTGAATGTGGACCACCTCGGGCCGGATCATCTGCATGTGCAGAAAGAGGTATTCAGCCATGGTGTGGGTGATGCGCCCTCCGACGATGTGCAGCCGCGAGCCGGTATCGGCCAGTTGCGCGCATGCGGCATCGAAGTCGCCTGTATCGATCTGGCCCAGCGACTGGCGAATATTGCCGATCACGGCCTCGGTGAAGCGGTTGAGCATATGCTCCTCAGGCGCACCTTCGGCCCAGGTGTCATATTTGGCAATGGGGCCGGACAGCTGGGCCTTAAGTTCGTCGCGCAAGTCCGCCTGAAACTCCGGATACCCTTTGAAGCCGAGCTTCTGCACCATACGCGCGACCGTTGGGGTGGACACATCTGCATCCTGTGCCAACGCGGCGATGGGTCCCAAGCCGGAGGCGGGATAGTTGTCGAGGATCGCGTCAGCCAATTGTCGCTCGGCCCTGGTCAGCGTGTCGAGCTGGGCCTGAATGCGATCTGCGATGGTGAGTGTGGCCTCGTCCACGTCATATGCCTTCATTTTGATAGGTTTTATTACAGCATGATCCTGCCTGAATGTATTGTTTCATTATTTTGTTGACAGAATCCCGATCGGGCAAGCAATTTATTCGCAACCGGGGGCGGAATGTCAGATCACACAATGGAAACAGCAACAGATGACGTGGTGCAGGTTCTGCATCCGCACGGAGCATCCGGCATCGTGCTTGTCTGCGAGCATGCCAGTCACCATGTGCCCGCTGCGCTGCAGGATTTGGGATTGCCGGAAGACATGCGCAAAGGGCATGCCGCGTGGGATCCGGGCGCGTTGGGGGTGGCGGAAGGGCTGTCGCAGCGGCTAGATGCGCCGTTGGTTGCCAGCAGGGTGTCGCGCCTGGTCTATGACTGCAATCGCCCGCCCGAAGCGCCGTCGGCCATTTTGGAGTGCAGCGAAGGGCGTGAGATTCCGGGCAATATCGGGCTGGAGCATCGTGTACGTGCGGATCGTGTGGCGCGCTACTACCTCCCGTTCGAGGCGCGCGTGCGGGCGGTTTTGGATACCGCGCCAGCGCAGGTCTTGGTGACCGTACACAGCTTCACACCGGTTTTCATGGGCCAGCGGCGTGATGTCGAGATCGGGATACTGCACGATGTGGACACGCGCCTTGCGGATGCAATGCTGGCCCGAAGCCTCCAACACACGGCTTTGCATGTGCAAAGGAATGCGCCCTATGGCCCACAGGACGGGGTGATGCACACGCTGCAGCAGCACGGGGTATCGCGCGGTATTCCCAATGTCATGATCGAGGTGCGCAACGATCTGATTGCGACATTTGCAGCCCAGGCTGCGATGGCCCAGATGCTCGCAGATTGGATCAGTCAAAGTCTCAGCGCTGTGGAGATGGCCGCATGAAGCGGGTCGCAGGCGTCTACGTGCGCTGGGTCGATGCGGTGAACTACCGGATCGGGCGCGTGATGATGTATGGCATCTTCGTGATGATGGCGATCCTGCTGTGGTCGTCGATCTCCAAGACCTTCTTTTTGCCGACGCTCTGGACGCTGGAGATGGCGCAGTTCGCGATGGTTGCCTACTACATCACCGGCGGGCCTTACGCGATGCAGCTGGGCGCCAATGTGCGGATGGATCTGTTCTATCACGACTGGTCGGTGCGAAAGAAAGCCTGGTTCGACGCGTTCACCGTGCTGCTGCTGATCTTCTATCTTGGCGTGCTGCTCTATGGCGCCCTGGGGTCTACTGCCTATTCGCTGGGGTACTGGGGGCAGGAGCCGCTGGCCTATTTCGCGGGGCTTATGGTGGGCACGGAAGAGGTCGGGCGGCTGGAGCGCTCCAGCACCGCGTGGCGGCCTTACATTTGGCCGATCAAAGCGGTGATGATCCTTGGGTTCTTCCTGATGCTGTTGCAGGCGATTTCCGAGCTGATCAAAGACATTGCGACGATCCGGGAGGTCGATCTCAATGTCGTATGAACTGATCGCCATCCTGATGTTCGCCTCGATGATGCTGATGCTGATGACGGGGCAGCGGGTCTTTGGCGCCATCGGTGGGGTGGCGGCGCTTGCAGCGATCCTACTGTGGGATCCGGGCGGGTCGAACATCCCCTTTTCGGCGGCGATGAAGCTGATGAAGTGGTACCCGCTGCTGACGCTGCCGATGTTCATTTTCATGGGCTACGTCCTGTCGGAATCGAAGATCGCCGATGATCTCTACCGGATGTTCCACGTCTGGATGGGTCCGGTGTCGGGTGGATTGGCGATTGGCACCATCGGGCTGATGGTGCTGGTTTCGGCGATGAACGGGCTGAGCGTAGCGGGCATGGCCATCGGGGCGACCATCGCGCTGCCCGAACTGCTGCGAAGGGGCTATGACAAGCGGATGGTGACGGGGGTCATTCAGGCGGGGTCGAGCTTGGGGATACTCGTGCCGCCCTCGGTGGTGCTGGTGCTCTACGCGATGATCGCGCGGCAGCCGGTTGGGCAGCTGTGGCTGGCTGGTGTGGTGCCGGGCCTGATGATGGCAGCGGCCTTCATTCTCTATATCTACCTGCGCTGCAAGGCGAACCCCGCGCTCGGGCCCGCCTTGCCACCAGAAGAACGCACCGTGCCCATGGCGGAAAAGCTGCGGCTGCTGCGGGCGGGGCTGCTTCCTATCGTGATCTTCATGGCGATGATGGTGCCGTTTGTGAACGGCTGGACCAGCCTTGTGGAAAGCTCAGCCATCGGGGCGCTCACAGCCTTCATGGCGGCGGTGCTGAAGGGGCGCATGAATAAGGAGGTGTTCGAGACCTCCGTGCGCCAGACCCTCGCGATCTCCTGCATGTTCATGTGGATCATTCTCGCCGCCCTCGGTTTTGGGGCGGTGTTCGACGGGTTGGGTGCGGTTAAAGCCATCGATCAGCTCTTTACGAACCAGTTGGACCTCAACCCGTGGATGATCCTGATCCTGATGCAGCTGTCATTTTTGCTGATGGGCACGTTCCTCGATGACACCGCGATGCTGGTCATCGTGGCGCCCTTGTATGTGCCCTTGGTGGCAGCGCTTGGGTTCGATCTGATCTGGTACGGTGTGCTTTATACGATCACCACACAGATCGCCTATATGACGCCGCCCTTTGGTTATAATCTCTTCCTGATGCGCGCGATGGCGCCGCCCGAGATTACGCTCAAGGACATCTACGGGTCGATCCTGCCGTTTGTGATTGTGATGATCGGGTGCCTCGCGCTGATCATGACCTTCCCGCAGATCGCCCTTTGGCTGCCGGAATACGTTTACAGAAAATAACCAAGACCCCGCCGACGGGGCGTTCAACGCAACAAGGAGTAAGACCATGACAACAAGACGCAAGTTTCTCACCACCGCGGCGGCGGGTGCTGCGGCCGTGCCGCTGGCCGCCCCGGCGCTGGCGCAATCCACGATCCGCTGGCGGATGCAGACCTATGCGGGTCCGGCGCTGGCCGAACATGTGATCAAACCCGCCATCGACAGCTTCAACAAGATCGCCGGCGACCGGATGCAGATCGAGTTGTTCTTCGCCGATCAGCTGGTGCCCACGGGCGAGCTCTTCCGCGCCATGCAGAACGGCACAATCGACGCGGTACAGTCAGATGACGACAGCATGGCCTCGCCCACCGAAGTGACGGTGTTTGGCGGCTATTTCCCTTTTGCCTCGCGCTACTCGCTCGATGTGCCGGTGCTCTTCAACCAATACGGTTTGAACGAGATCTGGGACGAGGAGTATTCCGCCGTGGGAGTGAAGCACCTCAGCGCGGGCGCCTGGGACCCGTGCCACTTCGCCACCAAGGACCCGATCCGCAGCCTTGCAGATCTGGAAGGCAAGCGGGTCTTCACCTTCCCCACAGCGGGCCGCTTCCTGACGCAGTTCGGCGTGGTCCCGGTGACCCTGCCATGGGAGGATATCGAGGTGGCGGTGCAGACCGGCGAGCTGGACGGCATCGCCTGGTCCGGTATCACCGAAGACTACACCGTCGGCTGGGCGGATGTGACCAACTACTTCCTGACCAACAACATTTCCGGCGCCTGGGCGGGGTCATTCTTTGCCAATATGGAAAGCTACAACGCGCTGCCCGATGACCTCAAAGAGCTGCTCAAGGTCTGCATGGACCAGTCGCACTACTATCGCCAGTGGTGGTACTGGGGTGGTGAGGCCAATCTGCGCGTGAACGGCACCAAGATGGAGCTGACCTCGATCCCGGATGCGGAATGGCAGCAGGTCGAGGATGCAGCGCTCAAGTTCTGGGACGAGATCGCGGCGGAAAGCGAGACCAAGGCGAAGGTCGTCGAGATCTTCAAGCAATACAACGCCGATATGGTCAAGGCTGGACGGCCCTACCGCTACGGCTAACCATTCCCGGGGGCGACCCGGGTCGCCCCCGACCCTTACGAAAATGGACAATCAAATGGCTGGCACACTGAGCTTTGAGCAGTTGAAATCGCAGGTGGCGGAGGGCGTGATCGACACGGTTCTGGTCTGCCTTGTGGACATGCAGGGCCGGTTGATGGGCAAACGTTTCCACGCGGCGAATTTCGTTGAGCACTCCCATGCGGAGACCCATTGCTGCAACTACCTGCTGGCCACGGATCTGGAAATGGCGACGCCCGATGGTTATGCCAGCACCTCGTGGCAGGCGGGTTACGGCGACTATGTGATGCGCCCCGATCTCAGCACGATCCGCCCGATGCCGTGGCTGGAGGGCACCGCGATGGTGCTCTGCGATATCCTCGATCACCAGACGCATGAACCGGTGCCGCACGACTCGCGTGCAGTGCTGAAACGTCAGGTCGCGCGGCTGGCCGAGATGGGCTTCGACGCGATGATGGCGACGGAGCTGGAGTTCTTCCTCTTCGAGAAATCCTACGACGCCATCCGCGCCTCGGGCTTCCGCGATCTGGCTCCGATCAGTGGCTATAATGAAGACTACCACATCCTGCAGACCACCAAGGAAGAGGGGATCATGCGACCGCTGCGCAATCACCTCTATGCCGCTGGTGTACCGGTCGAAAACACCAAGGGGGAGGCCGAGACGGGGCAGGAGGAGCTCAACATCCGCTATGCGGCAGCGCTCGACTGCGCCGATCACCACAGCATCGCCAAACATGCCGTCAAGGAGATCGCCTGGCAGCAGGGGCACGCAGCGAGTTTTCTGCCGAAATGGGCCGCGGATAAGGTGGGCAGTTCGTCCCATGTGCATCAGTCGTTGTGGCAGGGTGAAACGCCTGCTTTCTATGACGCAGACGATAGCCTGGGCATGTCGCAGCTGATGAAACACTATATGGCGGGTCTGATTGCCTATGCGCCGGACTATACGTTTTTCCTCGCGCCTTATGTGAATAGCTACAAGCGCTTCGCAAAGGGGACCTTCGCGCCCACGAAAACCGTGTGGTCTGTGGACAACCGCACCGCTGGCTTCCGGCTCTGCGGCGATGGCACGAAAGGCGTGCGCGTCGAATGCCGGATCGGCGGGTCGGACCTGAACCCCTATCTCGCGCAAGCAGCCATGCTGGCCGCAGGCATCAAGGGGATCGAGGACAAGCTGGAACTGCCCTCGCCCACCAAGGGCGATGTCTATGAGGACGCGCAGGCCGCGGATATCCCGCGGACCCTGCGTGCGGCGACGGAGACGTTGCGCGGCTCCGGCATGCTGCGTGCGGCGATGGGCGATGACGTGGTCGACCACTACACCCGCTGTGCCGAATGGGAGCAGGAAGAGTTTGACCGTGCCGTGACCGACTGGGAAATCGCCCGTGGATTCGAGAGGGCCTGAGCCGATGACCATCACCTGTATCTCCCCAATCGACGGGTCGATCTACGCAACACGGCCGGTCTTGACCGAGTTCGAAGCCGCCGAGGCGGTGGCCAAGGGCAAGGCAGCGCAGGCAGCCTGGGCGGAACGGCCTTTGCAGGACCGGGTCGATCTGGTGCTGCGGGGCGTCGCCAATGTGGGCGCGATGAACGACGAGATCGTTCCAGAGCTGGCCTGGCAGATGGGGCGACCCATCCGCTATGGCGGCGAATTCGGCGGCTTTGACGAACGCGCGCAGCATATGGCGCGCATTGCGGGGGACGCGCTGGCGCCCATTGCGCTGGAAGACAGCGGAGCCTTTCGCCGTATGATCAAGCGGGTGCCGCATGGGCTGGTCCTGGTGGTCGCCCCTTGGAATTATCCCTACATGACGGCGATCAATACGGTGGCCCCGGCTCTGATCGCAGGCAACGCGGTGATGCTGAAACACGCCAGCCAGACGCCACTGGTCGGCGAGCGCATGGCGCAGGCGTTTCATGCGGCGGGTGTGCCTGAGGAGGTGTTTCAGAACGTCTTTCTCGACCACAGGACAACGTCCGCTCTGATCGCGGACCGCGCCTTTGGGTTTGTGAACTTCACAGGGTCGGTCAGCGGTGGGCGCGCGATGGAAGCCGCGGCGTCGGGCACCTTCACGGGCCTCGGGCTCGAGTTGGGCGGCAAGGACCCCGGCTATGTCATGGAAGATGCGGATGTCGAGGCGGCGGCAGAGACGCTGATCGACGGTGCGATGTTCAACTCGGGCCAGTGCTGTTGCGGGATCGAACGGATCTACGTGGCCGACGCGCTGTTTGAGCAGTTTGTGGATAAGGCGGTCTCCATCGTTGAAACCTACAAGCTCGGCAACCCGCTGGAGCAGGAGACGACGCTTGGGCCGATGGCGCAGGTGCGCTTTGCCGATGAGGTGCGGGCGCAGACCGCAGAGGCTGTAGCAGCGGGCGGCAAGGCGCTGATCGACAAGCGCCTTTTCCCCCACGACGGTGGCGCGTATTTGATGCCTCAGATCCTGGTGGATGTGGATCATTCCATGCGGCTGATGCTTGAGGAGAGCTTTGGCCCGGTTGTGGGTATCATGCCGGTCAAGGACGATGCCGAGGCGGTCCGGCTGATGAACGACAGCGCCTATGGGCTGACCGCCTCGCTTTGGACACCTGACATTGCCCGCGCCGAGGCAATTGGCCATGCCATCGAGACAGGCACCGTTTTCATGAACCGGGCCGACTATCTGGATCCGGGCTTGTGCTGGACCGGCTGCAAGGATACCGGACGAGGCGGAGGGCTGTCAGTGATCGGATATCACAATCTGACGCGCCCGAAATCTTATCATTTCAAGAAGGCCTGAGCCGATGACACTCACTGCCAACTGGTCCTATCCCACCGCGATCCGTTTCGGGGCGGGGCGGATTTCGGAGATCGCCGAGGTCTGTGCGGCGACAGGCATCACCAGGCCATTGCTTGTCACCGACAAGGGGCTGGCGGAACTGCCCATCACCCAGAATGTGCTGGAGCTGCTAACGGCCGCAGGTCTGGGCCGGGCAATGTTCTCGGATGTGGACCCGAACCCGACTGAGAAGAACGCCGCGGCCGGTGTCGCCGTGTACCGCGAAGGCGGTCATGATGGCGTCGTGGCGTTTGGGGGTGGCTCCGGGCTAGATCTGGGTAAGGTCATCGCCTTCATGGCCGGGCAGACACGCCCGCTATGGGACTTCGAAGATGTCGGCGATTGGTGGACACGCGCCGATGCTGACGCGATTGCTCCCATCGTCGCGGTGCCGACCACAGCCGGGACGGGGTCGGAAGTGGGGCGCGCCAGCGTGATCACCAATTCGGAAACCCATGAGAAGAAGATCATCTTCCACCCCAAGATCTTGCCCAGCGTCGTGATCTGCGATCCAGAGCTGACAGTCGGCATGCCGCCTGCCATCACTGCAGGCACCGGCATGGACGCCTTTGCCCATTGTTTGGAGGCCTATTGTTCGCCGCACTACCACCCGATGTCTCAAGGCATCGCGCTGGAGGGGATGAAGCTGGTCAAGGATAATCTGCTGCTTGCCTACGAAGACGGGACCAATCTTGAGGCACGGGCCCACATGATGTCGGCGGCAGCCATGGGTGCGACGGCCTTTCAGAAGGGGTTGGGTGCGATCCACGCGCTGTCGCATCCCATCGGCGCTGTGCACCACACGCACCACGGAACAACCAACGCGGTGGTGATGCAGCCGGTGCTGATGTTCAATCGCCCCAAAGTGCGCAAACACCTTGCGCGCGCGGCGAACTATCTCAGCATTTCAGGCGGGTTCGACGGGTTCTACGCCTTCGTCGGTGAGCTGAACGCGAAGTTGAAGATCCCTAAAACTTTGACGGACCTGGGCGTGAAAAACCCCAATATCGAGGCGCTGGTGACATCTGCTTTGCAGGATCCAAGCGTCGGAGGGAACCCAGTGAAGATGACCGTGAAGAACACAACAGAATTGCTGGAGGCCTGTTTCTAGCCTTCAGCCGTACCAGATTGCCCTGCGGATCAGGTTCAAACCCATCAGCACGAAGATGACGAGGATCGCTGTGCGGAACCCGTCACCGGTGAGGCGGTTGCGGAAGACCTCGCCCAGGCTGAACCCGATCAGCGTCGGAAGCAGCATTGCCGCGGAGAGCCCAGCAAGCGGCCCGGTCATAAAGCCCAGCTGGATATAGGCCACGCACAGCGGCAGGCTGCCCACGAAGATCAAAAACCCGCTCGCGCGCACAAATTCTTCTTTGTCGACTTGTTTGGTTGCCAGATACATCGCCAGCGGCGCACCCCAGCCTGCGGTCATTCCGCCGACCACACCGGCGAAGAGCGCGAATCCGACTTGTGCTGCGTTGTCGTACCGCGCCGGGAGCGGCGGGACGACCCCCCGCCAGGAAACGGCGACAAAAAGCAGGATGACCAGCCCGAGGAAGGCCAACAGCGCCCGGTCACCGGTGTTTTGCGTGGCAAATACGGTCAACGCCACACCTGCCAGCAAAACAAACGCAAAAAGCGCGTAGCGACGTGCTGTGCGCCTGAGGTAACCCGCCCGAAACAGCTGCCATGCGTTGGAGCCGATCATCGGAAAAAGCACCAGCGCGATCGCCGTGCGGGGGTCGAGAAACAGGGTCATCAGCGCGATCGCTGCCGTGGGCATCCCGATCCCGGCCAAACCCTTGACTGCCCCGGCAAAGAAAAACGCGGCGCCGGCGATGATGAGGGTCGTGGTGTGGTCCAAGGGCTGGGTCCTGCGGTGGTCCTGCCGATATGCGCAGGCCGCTGGAAGGTCCGCCGAAACTGCTCGGGTGTCAATTCAGCTGGGTTTCTTGCGCGGACGCAGCTTGAACAAGGCCCTGCTGCAGTCTGTCGCAGGGCCGTTCGGTGAAGACAGATTTGAGCACGCCGCGTGAATTGATCCGACCCAGGGAGCGCTTGGCACGTTTACCATGAGGCTCCATAATATAACTAAAGAGCGTAGGATCGCTTGCGGCGAATGACCTGCCTCAGTATGGGTAAGTTACTGTTATATTGTTTGTTTTCGAATGGCGCTGCTGGTCCATGCAGCGAGGTTGCCGCGCACGAGCGCAACAGCGGCTGTCCTATTGTTAACCAGCTCAGCGCCTGACCCAGCGGCTATTTTCAGTCGATTTTGCAAACTCCAGGCGTACCATGCCCCGTCTTGCAAGTCGGTGGTGTCCGCGCGTTTCGTCGCACAGTTCCTGACGTTCAGGCTCTGAAAACTATCTCTCTTGTAGCAAGCCTAGAGTGCTTGCTGAATTTGCATGAGGGTAAACCTTTGGACACGCTGATCTTATCTCGCATCCAGTTTGGTGCGAACATATCGTTTCATATCCTGTTCCCGACGATCACCATCGCGTTGGGCTGGGTCCTGCTGTTTTTCAAACTGCGCTTTAACGCGACAGGAGAGCAGAAGTGGATGGACGCCTACATGTTCTGGGTGAAGATCTTCGCGCTGTCCTTTGCGATGGGAGTGGTTTCCGGAATCACCATGTCGTTCCAATTCGGAACCAATTGGCCGGGGTTCATGGAAACCGTAGGTAATGTTGCAGGCCCGTTGCTGGCTTACGAAGTCATGACCGCCTTTTTCCTTGAAGCTGTCTTCCTGGGGATCATGCTGTTTGGGGCCTCTCGGGTGAAGCCTTGGGTGCACACGCTGGCAACCTTTCTTGTCGCTTTCGGAACCACCATGTCGACCTTCTGGATCATTGTGCTGAATTCGTGGATGCACACACCGCAAGGTTACGAATTGCGCGACGGTGTCGTCTTTGCGACTGACTGGCTGGCGATCATCTTCAACCCTTCGATGCCCTATCGTCTGGTCCATATGCTGTTGGCGTCCGGACTGACCGTGGCGTTCTTGATTGCAGGTATCTCCGCACTGCGCTTGCTGTGGGGTGACCGTGCGGAAAGCGTGAAAACAACACTGCGGTTCGGTATCATCACAGGTGCGGCACTAATTCCGTTACAGATCTTGGCTGGCGACTTTCACGGCTTGAATACGCTGGAACATCAGCCTGCAAAGGTTGCGGCGATGGAAGGCAATTGGGAGACGGGCCCGAACGTGCCATTGTTGCTGTTTGCCGTTCCCGATGAAGAGGCGCGGGAGAACAATTTCGAGGTCGGTATTCCGAACGGGGCTTCCTTGATCCTGACACACGAATTGGATGGTGTCGTGCCTGGGTTGAATGACTTTGTGGCTGAAGACGGGACGGAACTGCACCCACCGGTCGCGCCCGTGTTCTACAGCTTTCGAATCATGGTCGGTACAGGAATGGCGATGCTTGCCCTGTCTTGGGCAGGTCTGTATCTGCTGCGCCGCTATGGGGCTGGTGACATGCCGACGCTTCCGCTCTACGGATTTGCCGCAATGAGTTTCAGCGGATGGATAGCGACCCTGGCGGGCTGGTATACGACCGAGATTGGACGCCAGCCGTGGCTGGTCCAGGGCGTGTTGTCGACCAAGGACGCCGTCAGCGATGTGCCCGCAGGCATGGTCCTTGGTACTCTGCTTGGCTACCTTGCGATCTACGCAGCACTGACCTTCGCCTATATCGCAGTCATTACCTATCTCGCCCGCAAGGCCTCTCGAGGCGAACCGCTGTCGTCGCGCCGCTACCCGCGCAGCGGTGAGGCAGAGGTGGCCGTCATGCACCCGGGAGAATAGACATGGAACTCTTTGGCGATCCGGCCATTTGGCTGCCGTGGACGTTTGCCGCCCTCATGGGGTTATCAATCCTGATCTACGTGATCCTTGACGGGTTTGACCTCGGGGTTGGCCTGCTGATGCCATTGGCCGAAGAGACTGAAAAAGACAGGCTTGTGGCGTCGATCGGTCCCTTCTGGGATGCCAACGAAACCTGGCTCGTGCTGGCCATCGGTTTGCTTCTGGTAGCGTTTCCGCCTGCACACGGGATCATTCTGACGGCGCTCTACTTCCCGGTCTTTGTGATGCTGGTCGGTTTGATCCTTAGGGGCGTGTCTTTCGAGTTCCGAGCAAAGGCACCGATCACTCAAAAGCCTCGCTGGAATGCCGCATTCTTTGTCGGATCGTTGATGGCCTCGATGAGCCAAGGTTTCATGCTGGGCATGTATGTCATGGGTTTGACCTGGACGGTCAGTCATATTGCCTTTGCCTTGTTGACGGCGGTCTTCCTGACCGTCGGCTACAGCTTCATCGGTGCGGCATGGCTGATCGCCAAGACGGACGGCATCCTTCAAAGACGTGCGGTCGGCTGGGCCAGGGGGGGCATCTGGGGGCTGATACTTGGGATTGGAGCGATCTCTCTGGCAACGCCCTTCGTCAGCCCACGGATTTTCGACAAGTGGTTCAGTCTGCCTGAGTTTCTTTACCTGTCACCAATGCCGATCCTGTCCTTGGCGCTGGTTGCATATCTGTGGTGGCAAATTCGGCATCTGCCGCGGGCTGATGATCGTATGGCGTGGGGGCCTTTCGCCGCCGCCATGGCGCTTTTTGCACTGGCGTTTGCCGGCATGGCATATTCCTTTTATCCCTATGTCGTGCCCGAGCAGATCACCATCTATGATGCCGCAGCAGCTCCGGAAAGCCTGTTCATTATCCTCCTCGGAACGCTGTTCGTGCTCCCGGCCATTCTGGGATATACGGTTTTGTCCTATTATATTTTCCGCGGGAAGGCGACGGAACTGCGCTATGATTGACCGTTTGACCCGATCCTTCTTTGCCTTCGGTCCAACCGCTGTGGCATGGTCCGCAAAAGGCGGGATCTGATCGGGCGAGTATCTCATGCAGACCGAAATCATCGGCTCCCACGATGGGCATGACGTCGAAGCTCTCAATCTTGTCAACGGCAGGTTGGAGGCGCATTTCATGACATATGGTGCGCGCTTGACAGCGCTATGGGTGCCCGACGCGCATGGTGAACAGGCCGACGTCGTGCTCGGGTTCGATGATCTCCAGAGCTACGTCGAAGACAAAACCTATATGGGTGCCATATGCGGCCAATACGCCAACCGTATTGCCGGCGGTCGTTGCCTCATCGACGATCAGAAGGTGCAATTGGATCGGAATGAGGGTCGCAATCACCTTCACGGCGGCTCGGTCGGCCTCGATCGGAAAGTCTGGCAGATTGCGTCGTTGAAGATGCAAAGTGTCCAATTCTCCACGATCACGGAAGATGGCGAGATGGGGTTCCCAGGGCGGTCCAGGATCTTCGTGCGCTACACTCTGACGGACAGCGGTGCGCTTGAAATCGAGATGACTGGGGATACCGACAAACCGACGCTGATGAACTTGGCCAATCACGCTTATTTCAATCTGTCGGGTCAGGGTTCAGGCGATGTGTTGGATCATCGTTTGCAAATCGCGGCCCAGGCCTACACGCCGGTCGACGGCGACGGACTTGCGACCGGTGAAGTTCGCGATGTCACGGGCACGCGGTTCGATTTCCGCGAGGCGCGGCCCATTCGGCAGGTTGACGCAGCCGTGGACCTGCAGAGAGATGATGCGGAATATGACCACAACTGGTGTCTTGAGAGATCAGAGGCCGCTGTCACGCTGTTGGATCCCAGATCAGGCCGCCGAATGCAGATCAGCACGACCAAACCGGGTTTGCAGGTTTATACAGGTGGGCATCTGGGCGAGCGAATGATCGGAAAGACGGGTCGGCGCCTTTGCCGATTTGCTGGTGTGGCGCTGGAAACGCAGGCCTTCCCCTGCTCGCCCAACTTCGCGCATTTCCCGAATACTGTTCTGCGTCCGGGTGAACCTTACCGGCACAAGACCCGGTTGCAGTTCGGGGCCGATCCCTTACGCTAGTTCGGTCCCGGATGTCGGTGGATCGAGAAAGAGAGCGGGCGCACGCCAATCGGCGAACCGTCGGGCACAGCCCTCTACAGGAAGTTCCTCGTTGAGGTAACCTCCGGCATAAAGCCAGAAGTCGACATGTGCCGCTTTTGCAGTTCGATAGTCGACAGCGCTGTCGCCGACGAAAACGGTCTCGGTTCGGTTCGATCCCAAGGCCCTTATCGCGCGCTGAAGCGACGATGGATCCGGCTTTTTCGGTTGGTTGGCCGTCGCGCCAATGATCACACTGAAAAACCGAGACAGCCCCAATTCCTCGCATATGTGCCGGGCGGGTGCGTGCGGCTTATTGGTGCAGATGGCAAGTTTCTTGCCAGCTTGGGTCAGCCTTTCGAGCTGATCCAGCACCCCGTCGTAAGTGCGTGTGAGTGCGACACCATTTGCATTATAGATCTGCAAAAAAGCTTCGAGCGTCGCGCGATGCAGATCGGGACTACTGCCGCCGGTTGCAGTCAATCCGCGTTCCACCAGCTTCTCGACCCCATTGCCAACAAATGTGATCACGGTGCTCAGATCCAGCGGCCCCCGCCCGATCTCTTGCAGCGCTGCATTCAAAGCGGCCTGAAGGTCAGGAGCGCTGTGGATCAGGGTCCCGTCCAGATCAAAGATAAATGTGGTCTTCGCCGCCATGCTCTGCCCTTTGCGTGAACCAGACCCGCTGGGCCGCGACTCCATCCAAAGCGCCGATGCCTCAAATTTGTATCGGGCGCAAGCGGGGTCGTCGCGCGGGCATGAGAATAGCGGGCGCCTAAATGGCGGCGGCGTTGGGCATCCTTGGGACAAGCCCCAGATGGCCGCCTGCCTCCGCAGCTTCTACCGAGATCGGCTACCCGACCTTGAACCCCCAGAAGCTTGTCTGATCCGCCATGAAGTATCCATCGGACCCACGCAACCGACCTTGCAACTCGACAGTGTCTCCAGCTGAAAGCTGCGCCATGGTCTGAGTCTGTAAGACGGTTTGCTCTGACACATGCGGTCCCGTGATTTCACAAAGCGATCCGCTGATGACATCAGCACCGTTGCGCAGAAGGCGCGCGCTCATCTGGACCTCATCCGTTGTGTTCTGCTTGAAGGTGAGCGCGGCCCCAAAGAGGTAGCTGCCCGCAACCGGTGCGACGAACTGGTTGGCACCGGCATCCAGCACGTTCTGGTCATTGAATTCGGCCTCATTGATGGCAATCGTCGTCCAAACATCGGCGGCGGTATAGTTGTCGAAGTTGGTTGCGCCCTTGAACCGTGGCAGGTTTGGCTGTTCGACAATACCGGTCGCCGCGTTGACGATCATCCCGTCGCGAAAGTCTGTCCCGTTGGGCGATGTTGCAAGACGGATATTGTCGCTGCCGAAAAGGCCAAAGAGCGCGCGGGTGCCGAAATCCTGCTGAAAGACAAATCCCGCGTCATCCGCGGCGGTCTCCTTGTTGAGAGTGGAGATGATATCACCATCGCCACCGTCGGCCTGATACAGGGCTGTCCATAGGGCGCCGTTGAGCTTGGCGGAGAACGGCGCGGTGGGAACGGTCACCATGCCAAGCCCAAAAGTCGAAATCTCTTGAAGCTCGTCGCTGTCGAGGTCGATCCATTCGGAGCCGTCAAAAACCACCAAGGCGTCGCGGCCTGTCACATAGGCACGCCAGCCCGATTTAGGCTCGAAGTACTGCCAGAGGCCGTTTTCAAAAAGCGTCAACTGCCCGTCGTGCCCGGCCCAATCGCCCGTCGCTGCGTCTCCGACGATGTGGCGATCTCCCTCCGCCGGATCAGCGGGCGCGGTGGGCTGATCGTCCGTCAGCACGGCCAGCTGGGTCAGGACATCGAGAATGCGCAGCGCCTCGTTGTGGGTGACGTGCTTTTGCGCTTGGTTGGGCTGAATGAACGGCAAAGACAGGCAGCTTGAGGTATCGGCCATTGGATTTCCCATGAGAAGGTACGTTGGCCGCCAACTTGTGCGAAACACCTTGCGTCGGGCTTAAACGACCGTGCGCAGCGGTAAGTACCGCAAGTATCGGATGCTCGGCAGGGTGTCACCTCCCGCGCTCCTCTCTTTAGTCCGGGCGAATTTGGTGTTACGCAAGACCGGCTCGAAACTGATTTGTCGTGGCTTCGGCATGTGCCGACCAAAACAAATTCTGCCCACGTATCTGGTATGAAAGGTTATAAAAATGAGCATCTTACGAGTTTTCTGCACGCTTTTGGCTGTTATCATTACCGGTGCTGGGACGGGTGAGGCGCAGGTACCGCCAAACTGCACGGTAGAGACCGCGTCTGATCCGGATCGGCAGATTCTGGCCTGTGACTTCGGTGTGGTCCTCGAAATGGAAGCTGCGGCGCAGATGGGGTTTGTCGATGAATCGCAGGTGGTGGATCTGCAAAGCGGCGCTGTTTTGATCGAAGCCGAGACAGGCGAAGCCCGTCCTCAGATCAGGACACCGCATGCGATTGCGGCGGTCCGGGGCACGATTTACGTGGTCGATGTGACATTGGATACAACGTCAGTTTTCGTGATCGAAGGTGAGGTCGCGGTCTCACCCGCAAGCGGTGGTGGCGAGGGCGTTCTTCTTGGTTCCGGCGAAGGCGTGGATGTCGGATCGTCTGGCGAGATACCCGAGGCCAGTGCGTGGCCTACTGATCGCGCCCGCGCTTTGCTTGCCCGTTTCGGACGATGAAGCCATCGGCCCGAGCGCCTCTGATCGCAGGCGTTCTCATGACTATCGCAGCGGGTATTTGGGCAACTGCTGTATCCGGGCCGCATATGGCTGCGCGCGGCAGTGCGGTGGACGGCTTTGAGGCGGTGCTGCTGGATGCGCGCCTGGCGTTGATTGGGCCCGTCGCTCCGGTCCCGGAGATCGCCATCGTTGTATTTGACAATGCGACCCTGTCCGTTCCGGCGTATGCTGCGGCATCAAACCGGGCACTGATTGCCGAAACGATTGAAGCATTGACCCGGGCTCAACCCAAAGTGATTGGGCTGGATGTGGTGCTGGCCGATCCGGGCGATGCCGACATCGACGCGCGGTTGGCCACAGCTTTGTCGCAGGTTCCGACCGTGATAGCCGCAGCCGGCAGCTTTGCTGACGAGGGTCGGATCTCAGACGTGGCCCGCCCTGAGACGGTTCTCAGGCCACAACCTGCATTCGCCGACGTCGCCGATGTCGCTCTGGTCAATGTCTCCACAGATCCGACGGGTACCCCCCGATACATCCCGACGGTCTTCGCAACGGACAACGGCGTCGAGCCGTCGTTTGCCTTGAGCGTTGCTTCAAACGCGCTCGAGATCGCACCGAATGTCGGGGCAGGCAGCCTTGATCTGGGGGGCGATCCCATCCCTCTCGATATCGGCCTGAATATGCCACTGCGCCTGATTGGGCCAGAGGGCAGCATCCCGACCTACTCCGCCAAAGATGTGCTCGACGGTGCTGTGTTGGAGGAGCTGGCGGGCAAGGTCATCATCCTTGGCTTCACAGCGACAGCCTTCGGCGACCGATTTACGGGCCCATACGATGATAGCGTTCCGGGTGTAGAGATCATGGCTGGTGCTGTTTCCCAGATGCTGGGCGGCGAAACGCTGCGCCGTGATCTTGCCACGCGCAGGGTCGATGCCGGCGTGACCATCGGTTTGGCAGTCCTCGCGAGCGCAATCGTTTTGATCTTCCCTCTGTCAACCGGTCTTCCCTTGGCACTGGGCTTGCTGCTCTGCTGGGGGATCGTGGTTTTGTGGGTATTTTCGACGGGCATTTGGTTGAGTGCGGCCGTTCCATTTGTTGGGACAGTTGTGCCGATTGCTGCGGCTGCAGGACTACGATATTTTATCGAAAAGCGCAGGGCGGCACGCGGTGCCAAGTCCCTCGAAGCGCTCAAACAGTTTCAGTCGCCACTTCTTGCAGAGATGATCGCGGAAGACCCTACGTTTCTGCAGCAGCCGACAGAACGGACCTTGTCCGTCTTCTTCATCGACCTCAGCAGTTTTACGCTTTTGTCCGAGCGATTGGGGCCCGCCGGAACTCAGGATCTCTTGAAGAGCTTTCATCAGGTCACGGCGCAGGCGGTTGAGGCCCAAGGCGGGGTTGTGCTCAATTACATGGGTGACGGCGCACTCGCTGTTTTCGGCATGCTGGAGGACGATCAGAACAGCGCGGATGGGGCGTTGAGGACATCCTTCGCGCTCATCAACGATCTCGGTGCCTTGGGGCAGGGGGAATTCACCGTTGGGTGTCGGATCGGATTGCACTACGGCGACGTCGTCCTGTCGCGCCTTGGCGGAGATCGCCACCAACAGGTTTCGGTCGCCGGTGACAGCGTCAATCTGGCCAGCCGGTTGCTGGAGATCGCCAAGGCCGAAGGCGCGGTCATCGCCGCCACCGATGTCTTCCTCGACAGGACGAACGCGCCTGCCCCTCGACCCGCCGATCATATCAAGCCGGTTCAGGTGCGGGGACGAGAAGACGGCGCCAACGTTCATTTCTGGCGCGCTCAAGCGGCGGTCAGCTGTTGATCAACTCACCCAATTCGGCGGCGGCTGATCGCAGATCGTCGATGTGTTTGCTGAGCGATGTGATGTCATGGCGCTGCAGCGGCGTATGCACAGAGAGGGTCGAGACCAACCGCTTGCGGTCATCGAGGATCGGGACGGCAATCGCCACCATGTCCTCCATGAATTCCTGATTGTCCATCGAATAGCCACGTTTGCGCGTGGTTTCGATCTCGGCCTTGAGCGCATTTTTGTCTGTGATCGTACCCGGTGCGTGGCTTTCGAGTGTCGCGGCAGACAAATATCGGTCGAAATAGGCAGGCCTCAGGGAGGACAGGTACATCTTTCCGCTTGCAGTGCAGTAAAAGGGCACTTGGGTCCCTACCGGTAGCTGGATGCGCAGCGGCCAATGGGTCTCGACCCTGTCGAGATAGGTCATGCCATCCCGGTCCGGGGTAGCAATGTTGCAGGTCTCGCCAATCTTCTCGGCCACGCTGCGGAGGATGGCCAGGCGCACCGTCCGAATGCGCTGCGATGAAGCGGTGTGTAGTGACAACTGGCGCAATCGAGGGCCGGGCCCGTAGGACCGGCCGTCGATGTCTCTTTGCAAAAAGCCTTCGGCTTCTGCCGTGTTGAAGAGCCGATGCAGCGTGGGCTTCGGCAGATTGAGCGTGTCTTTCAGTGCTGTCGGCGTGACGGGCACTCCGGCTTTGGCAACTTCCTCAAGCAGGACCAGCAACCGCAAGTTGGTTGGGATCTGGCCCTGCTGCTGGTTTGCTAAATCGTCCGGCATGATCTCTCGTTATCTGTTCGGCAGAAGTGCCAGCGCCAAGTCGGGGACCAGAGCCACTAGGAACCAGACCGCCAGCAGCGACGCAAGATACATCGTGGAGTACCGCAGAAGGCGGAAATAGGGAACACCCGTCACCCCGGACGCAACGTAAAGGTTGAGACCGTACGGCGGTGTGATGAACCCGATGGATGCACCGACAAGGAAGATCACCGAGAAGTGGATCGGATCGACACCGACCGACGCCGCAATGGGCGCAAGGATCGGCGCGAGGATAATCGTCACTGGCAGCGACTCAAGCACCATACCCGAGACGAACACGATCACCATAGCCGTGGCCAGAACAGCGTAGTAGCCGCCCATGGAGATCACGAAGTCTCCAATCACCTGCTGTGCCCCCAAGAGCGACAGGATCTGCTGCATCACCACCGAAATGGCGATGAGCGGTGCCAGGATGCCGGTGATTTGCGCGGAGCGGACCACGATGCTGGGGATCTCCGGGATTGTGAACCCGTCAACCAGCAGCATCTCGCCCCAGCCCTTGTCCTGCCACTCCTTGTCATCCTTGATGTGGAACAGATGGCTCAACGCCCAGCTCAAGAGCCCTGCGATCACACAGAAGCCCACAGTCACACCTGCCGCCTCGGTGGGGGAGAACTTGCCGGTGTAGATGCCCCAGAGCACCAGGCCAATGGCGAAGAAACCCAGCCAAGCTCCGAGGCCCGTTTTCAGGACCCGCGCGATCTGCAGCGGGATCAGGAAGCCCCAGCCGTTGGCGCGGCAGATGACCCAGCAGGCAAACTGCATGCCAAAGACCATCAGCGCGCCCGGAATGATCCCGGCCACGAAGAGATCCGAAATCGGCAGGTTCATCAGGAAGCCATAGACAATGAAGATGATCGACGGGGGGATGATAATGCCGACGGTACCACCCGCAGCGGCGGTGGCCGCGGAGAAGCGCTCATCGTAACCGCCCTTGACCATCTCCGGGTGCAGCATTGAGCCGATGGTGGCCGTGGTGGCTGAGTTCGATCCGGAAATCGCGGCAAAGAGCCCGCAAGCCCCCAAGGACGCCATCGCCAACCCGCCACGTAGCCAACCCAAGCAGGCATAGGCGAAGTTCGACAATCGTCGGGCGATGCCTGATTTGTTGATCAGGTCCCCCGTCAGGATGAACAGCGGCATGGCCAGCAATGCAAAACCCTTGTTGAAGACGTTCATGAGTTCCGAGCCCATGTTGTCGAGCGTGAGCCCAAGCACGAAGGAGCAGCCGATCACCCAGTAAGCAATGACCAGCAGCACCGGCACCCCTAGCATGAACAAGAAGGTTACCCCGAGAGAGATAAGTGTGATGAGTGTCCCGTCGGCCATTACGTATCTCCCCCGATGACGGCTTGCTCGATGAGCGGCTCGCCGTTGCGGTACTTGCGCAGGTCTTCAAAGAGGTTCTCAAACGCGCGCCCGGCCATGAGAATGGCGGCAATAGGCGCGGTGATCAGGAACCACCACTGCATTGTGTTGTCGGTGCCCAGAACAATCTGAAAGTTTGCCGCGGAATTCGCTGTCAGCCGGCAGGTCGTCACGAACAGGATCAGGGCAAAACCGAACCACAGCAGAAAATCCAGGAAGAGACAGCTCATTTGCCCGGTCGGCGGCATCTTCGTGCGGAATTCTGAAAAGCTCAGATGCGTGCGCAGCCGGATATTGTAGGAGGCACCAAACCACGCCATCACCATGAACAGGAACGGCGGGATCGTTGTCGACCATGGCTGCTGGTTGTTGAACACAAACCGGTCAACCACGCCCCAGAAGATGATGAACGCAATGGCGAGATAGGAGTAGACCATGATCGTACGCTCCAAATGCCGGTCAATGAACGGCACAGCGCGGTAGATCGCTGATACGATATAGCCGCCCAAAGCGACGACGATGACGCCAAGATACCACTTGGCGTCCGAGCGCAGAGCGTTGGTAATCTCGAAGCTGTCGCCCGAGGCAATAGCCGAGATAATCGTGCCCATTTCAGAAAGTGTCGACAAACCCTGTCCCTCCCAAAGGTTTGGTCCGCCGGTCGGTTACACCGATCTCAAATGCATAGTGGCTTTGGTCTCCTCCGACCCGAACACCAACGCTGCGGACGAGTGAGCCGGCCCTCGCGAGGGCCGGCTTGTCGATATGAAAGCGGACGGCTTAGGCTTTCCACCAACGACGCGGCTCGACGTTCTCGGCCAGCGTGTGCGGGTTGTTGCGCACTTCGTTGTAGATGTCCTGGTAGGTGTCAATGCCACCGGCCCAGCCATTGATCCGCTCGCGCCATTGCTCCCAGAGCTGCGGCTGGAACTCGGGCGAGCACATCTCTTCGGCTTTCTTGCGCTCGGCGTCCGAAAGCATCGCCATGCGGACGTTGTTTTCCGCAAAAATCGTGCCCGGAAGCTGCGGATCGGTTGCACCGACGGTGTTCACCAGAGCGGCTTCGTTGGCCGCCTGAACGTGCACCTGCGCCAGGTAGGCCGACTCCATGACCGCGTCCTGAAGCTCGCCGCCGAGGCCGTCAAAGACGGAGGCCGACATCGCCGTATGCTCGGTGCCGCAGAAGAAGCGCAGATCGACCGACTGGCTGACGACGGGCGACATGTTGGCATAGGCCACGGCCGAGGCCCATGTTTCCGCACCGTCGATCAGACCTTGCTTCAGGCCGTCGAGGGTCTCTTCCCAGGCGATCGGGACCGGGTTCAGTTGCAGCGCGTTCATCGCGATGCGGCCAAGCTGCGTGCCCGTGACGCGGTTCTTGGAGCCGAAGAGTTCTTCTATGCTTGTTACGGTCGGCTTGTCTTCCCAGGCCAGGCCCAGCTGGATGCCGCGCAGTTCGGCGTGGCTGAACAGGAACTTCAGACCGTGGCGCTTCTCGAAGGGCTCACGGAGGATGCGCTGCGATTCCGGGCTGTACATGAAGTAGTACTGGTCCGCACGGGTCCGGAACATGTAGGCGTAGTCGAGAACGTTCAAGTAAGGCGCGCCACCAGCCGAGTTCTGGGTCGAGGCTGCGTACATGTCGACGATGCCTTGCTGCGTTTTCTCAACGCAGGAGAGCTGGTTGCAGATCTGGTTGTTGCCGATGAACTCGACGCGAATCTCACCGTCTGTACGGCTTTCAAGGTCCCGCGCGAACTCCAGAACACCGGCGCGTTCGATCAGAAGGTTTTGCGGGTTAAAGCCTGCCGCGCCCATCTTGAGGGTGAACTTCGGCTCTTTCGCAAAGCGCTTTTCATACGAAGATTCAGCAGCTTGCGCCAGGTTCGACAGGCTCATCGCCCCGCCGAATGTCCCCGCGGCCAGCAGCGTGGAGCTGAGACCATAGCGGCCTGCAACGCGGAAAAGATCCCGCCGCGACAGGTGCTTGATATTGTTCTGAACTTTCATGACTTCCTCCCTGAATGTCATTTATTGAGACTTATAGTCCCAAAAAACACTAGTATGATTGTTTCTTTTTGCATAGAGTTTTTTTCACGCTGTCATTGGGAGGTTGAAGTGGAAGCTGATTTTATCGTCGTCGGTGCCGGGTCTGCCGGGTGTGTGCTGGCCAATCGGCTGAGCGCAGACCCAAAAAACAAGGTCATCCTGCTTGAAGCGGGCGGGAAAGACTGGAACCCGTGGATCCACATTCCCGTGGGATACTTCAAAACGATCCACAACCCGTCCGTTGACTGGTGCTACAAAACCGAGCCTGATCCGGGACTGAATGGGCGCTCCATCGAATGGCCGCGTGGCAAGGTTTTGGGTGGTTCTTCCTCCCTGAACGGCCTCCTCTATGTCCGCGGTCAACCTCAAGACTATGACCGTTGGCGGCAAATGGGCAATAGCGGATGGGGCTGGGACGACGTTTTACCTTTGTTTAAGCGCGCCGAGAATAATGAGCGTGGGGCAGATGAGTATCACGGTGACCAAGGGCCGCTCTCTGTTTCGAACATGCGCATCCAGCGGCCTATCACAGATGCGTGGGTCGCGGCGGCGCAGGCGGCGGGCTATAAATTCAACCCCGATTACAACGGTGCCGATCAGGAAGGCGTGGGTTTCTTTCAACTCACCGCGCGCAACGGGCGCCGCTGCAGCTCGGCGGTGGCCTATCTCAATCCGGTGAAGACACGACCGAACCTTAAGATCATCACCCATGCGCAGGTCGACAAGATCGAGATCACCGAAGGCCATGCGACGGGGGTGAGCTACCACGACCGTGGCGGCAATGTGCAAACCGTCACCGCACGCCGCGAGATCGTGCTGTGTGGCGGTGCGATCAATTCTCCCCAGCTTTTGATGCTGTCGGGGGTCGGCGAGGGCGAACACCTTGCTGAACATGGCATCGAAGTCAAAAAAGACCTCAAGGGCGTGGGCAAGAACATGCAGGACCACCTGCAGGCGCGCCTCGTCTACAAGTGTAATGAGCCCACCTTGAACGACGAGGTATCGACTCTCTTTGGCCAGGCCAAGATCGGGCTCAAATATCTGATGTTCCGCGCGGGGCCGATGACGATGGCCGCAAGCCTGGCCACGGGGTTCCTCAAGACCCGTGAGGATATTGAAACCCCGGACATTCAGTTCCACGTCCAGCCGCTTTCCGCAGAGAACCCGGGCAAGGGAGCCGACAAGTTCTCCGCCTTCACCATGTCGGTATGCCAGCTGCGCCCGGAGAGCAAGGGCGAGATCAGGTTGAAGTCGGCCAAGCCACGCGAGTATCCGAAGATCATCCCGAATTATCTCTCAACCGAAACCGACTGCCGCACGGTGGTCGCCGGGGTGAACATTGCTCGCAAGATCGCGCGCCACGCGCCGCTGACCTCCAAGATCTCTGAAGAGTTCCGCCCGCATTCCAGTCTCGATATGGACGACTACGAGGCTACGCTGGATTGGGCGCGCAACAACACGGCCTCGATCTACCACCCCACCGGAACCTGCAAGATGGGTTCCGACGCGGATGCGGTGGTCGACGCCGAGTTGAAGGTGCACGGCATCCAGGGACTGCGGGTGGCAGATTGCTCCATCATGCCGGAGATCGTATCAGGCAACACCAATGCGCCCGCAATCATGATTGGCGAGAAGGCCTCCGACCTGATGCTCGCCTCCTGAGAGTTCATAAAACCGATACAAAACCGTCACACGCCCGTGTCTTGAGCCTGCGTCTGTGCGCGCATCTCAAGACCACGGAGCTTTTCAATGACCAAACCCCTGCTTCTGACCAGCACGCTTCTGGCCGGCTTTGCGATGACGCCTGTTCACGCCGAAATGAACTTCAACCGCATTGCCTCCTTCCCTGTGACGGCGAATTTCGACGGTGCAGCGCCCGACGAGACCTCGGCCGAGATCATCGACGTGACCGAAGATGGCATGACGCTGGTTTACACCGACAGCCCCGCCGGGGTGATCGGCGTGGTCGACATCACCAACCCCGCCGCACCCGCGCCCAGGGGCACGCTGGCCGTCGAGGGAGAACCGACGGCGGTGTCGATCATCGGCAATACCGCCTTTGTCGGTGTGAACACCTCCGAGAGCTATACCGCTCCTTCCGGTTTCGTTAAGGCGGTCGATTTGGCCGATATGAGCATCACGGCCACCTGCGATCTGGGTGGCCAACCCGACAGCACCGCGCGGGCCAAGGATGGATCGTTCATTGCGATCGCCATCGAGAATGAGCGGGATGAAGACCTGGGCGATGGCCGCGTGCCGCAGATGCCCGCGGGTGATCTGGTGATGATCGACGTGGCGGATGGCACGCTGGACTGCGACAGCTTGCGGCGCGCCAGTCTGACCGGTCTTGCCGAAGTGGCTGGCGAGGATCCGGAACCCGAGTTTGTCGACATCAACGGTCTGGGCGAGGTCGTCGTAACCCTGCAGGAGAACAACCACATCGCGGTCGTGTCGAAAGATGGCCTCATTCTATCCCATTTCTCGGCTGGCGCGGTCGATCTGGAGGGCATCGACACCAAGGATGACCGCGCGGCGCTCACTTTCGACCAGAGCCAGCCCGGGCGGCTGCGTGAGCCCGACGGCGTGCAGTGGATTGACGACAGCCACTTTGCCATCGCCAACGAAGGCGACATGGACGGCGGCTCCCGTGGGATGACCGTATTCCACAAGGACGGCACGCTGGTCTGGGAAAGCGGCGTGACGCTGGAGCACGCGATTGTGCAGATCGGCCACTACCCGGACAAGCGGTCCGACAGCAAAGGGGTTGAGCCGGAAGGCATGGAGTTCGGCGCCTTCGACGGCACACCGTATGTCTTCGTGATGGCCGAACGCGCCTCTGTCGTGGCGGTCTACGACGTGACCGATCCGACTGCGCCGGTGCTGAAACAACTGCTGCCTTCCGGCATCTCCCCCGAAGGTGCCGTGGCGATCCCCGAACGCGGGCTTTTGGCGACAGCGAACGAATTCGATGGGTTTGAAGACGGTGCGGCGCGCGCGCATGTGATGCTGTATCAATACGCGGATGGACCCGCGTCTTACCCGCATCTGACGTCGGAAGCGATGGATACGCTGACCGGTTGGGGCGCGCTCTCGGGTATGGTGGCGGATGCGGATGGCATGATTTATGCGGTCTCTGACAGCTTCTACGGCTACCAACCGCGCATCTTCAAGATAGATCCCGGCCGCCACCCCGCACGGATCATTGAGGCGATTGACGTGACCCGCAACGGCATGCCCGCCCAGAAGATCGACATGGAGGGCATTGCTCTCGATGGCGAAGGTGGCTTCTGGATCGCCTCGGAAGGTCGCACAGATCGGGTCATCCCCCATGCGCTCTATCATCTTGGACCTGACGGCCAGATCAAAGACGAAATCGGCCTGCCGCCGGAGCTCCTCTCCGTCGAAACGCGCTTTGGCTTCGAGGGCATCACCAAGGTCGGCGACACCCTGTGGATGCCGGTCCAGCGTGAGTGGAAAGACGACCCCAAGGATCATGTGAAACTCGTCGCATACAACCTCGAAACGGAGGAGTGGAGCGCCGTGCTCTATCCCAAGGCCGCGCCGGAGAAAGGCTGGGTCGGTCTCAGTGATATGACCGCCTACGGTGATCACGTCTATATCGTGGAGCGTGACAACCAGCATGGGCCGGAGGCGGTCACAAAGAGGATCTACTCAGTTCCGCTGTCTCAGATGACCCCCGCGCCCCTCGGCTCGGAGTTGCCGGTGGTCACGAAGACGCTGGTCCGTGACCTGATCCCGGATCTGACGTCGACCGGTGGCTATGTGCTCGACAAGGTCGAGGGTCTGGCCATTATGGCGGATGGGACGGCCTGGGTCTCAACCGACAATGATGGTGTCGATGATCACTCCGGTGAGACCATGTTCTTCAGCATAGGCCCGATCGGAAAATAATACCGCTTAATCCCAAGGCATTGGTGGCGTCTCACGGATTTAATGTGCGGCGCCGTCAATCTTTGAATGACAGATCTGTAATCGGCCCGGTATTCTGCAGCCACAGAATCGCATGGGTCGGGGGATGTCATGAAGCACGAGACCATTTCTGAAACGAAGGTGGCCCACAGTATTCTCGGTCTGGACGACAACGACATAACGTCGTTTGTGCGCCGGTGCATGAAAGACAGATCGCTGAGTAAGTTGGTTTCGAGTTTGAACGACGAATTGTTGTTCGGGACAACGTCGGAGCGAGACGACGCCAAAAGAGCGCTGAACCGTCTGGGCTTTCTCTAAACCTGTCGCTTAGGAGGCCGATCCGGTTCTTTCGACGGTGCGCGGACAGACTTGCTGAGGTTTGCGGCCGCAGTTTGCAGAGCTTTCTAACTTTAACGGTCCAAGTTGTCATAAGGCAGGTCCGACCAACGCGCTTACAGCCAGCAACTGAGCGATTGTCAAAGTCTCCAAATCTTCAATCAGTTCAACCGGTACAGCGGACAAATGTGGTGCGCAGTACACTGCACAGCACTTCGGACTTTCGCTGATCCGTCGCGATCATGTTGAACACGTTTCCAGCTACGCGGATGAATGCGCGATTTTGGATCGACGGGCCAAGGTTAGACGTCCCGTCGGCCTCAAGACCAGGTGCTTAGGGACCAACGACGAGTTTCCGGTGGCGGCCAGAGGATGCAGAGATCGCTCTTGCAGGCCAGCCTGGTCCATCGCTCGACCTGATGAATGTTCAAGCGCCGATGTGCACCATCAGCCGTTGGCTTTGCTTTGGTTTCCTTCCGCCGGACGAGCAAAATCTTGAGGCGATCCTGAAGATCTCTGTTCGGCTAGCGCTCATCTTGGAGGTCCGTCCGGTGCCAGCTGGATCGGCGACCATTGCGCATCAGACCCGAGACCAAGCTTCACCCCTGCGTTCAGGTGGCCTCGCTGTTCGCGTTTGACGCGTCTCTGCCTCTGGCGTCTGCCGGGTGCTGGACGGCCCCGAAAATTGGGACAGGCCGCGACTGTGGACTGATCGGCCAACCGCACCGACCCCAGATCCATAGTGTCTTGCAGCGTGAGCGGAGCATGCTTCATCGAAAAATCGCAGCTCCGAGGGTCGGTTTCACTAGCTCGTGCAGAAGAAGGCGAGAGCACCACGACGGTCTGGGCATTATTGCTTTGGATGTGCGTTCACAGCCCCTAACTGCGATCAAAGAAACTGTGTCGACTGAAAAGCGAAGTAAGTCAGTCCGGCGTATCGAGTGTGAGCGTCACCCTATCACCGACGAACCAGGTGCGTCCCTACTCAACGGAAGTCCCGTCGAGGTCTGCATTGACCCCAACGGATCGCAGGATCGGCTCGCCCTCTTCCATCCGCAGCAATCCCGCCTGCGTCGCCGCGGTCCGCTTGCCGATGGGTAATCTGTGGGGGAGCCCATGACGAAGACGCCCGCGCCACGACGCGCGATGATCCAGCCCTGTGAGCCCATAGGCGACAGCGCGTTCCGGACCGTGTGGCGGTTCACACCGAAACGTTATGACAGGGCGGCTTCGGTGGGCAGCTTGTCTCCGGTTGTGGAGACCCCATCGGCAATCTCTGTACTCGGCGTGATGCTGATGGCGCGCCAGACCGGCGTCTTTTTGTCTGCTGGCTCGGCACGGCGCGAGATACATACGGGTCTTGGGACTGTATCGGGCGGTGTTCTTGAATTTATTTGTATAGTTATCAATATCGTGGACGATCACTCGATCAGGAATTCTGTGCCAGCTTACGGGTGAACGCGCCCGCGGGCCGTCTGCCAGCACTTTGGGGCGCTGTGATTTTTGCACTGGAACACCGCAGGCTGCGCGGCCCCAAGAGCAGGCCAGGCCGGTCCAAGGTGGTTCCGGCGCGGCAGGGGCGCCGTTCTGTCTGGGCGAATTGAAGGTCACCCGCCATGCCACACAGCTCGCACGCGGTGTGGTCGGCCATAGTTCCGGCCGGAAATGCGACACGCTGAAGTCCGGGGCGGCTGCGCAGATCGGTGCGCTGATGCAGACTGACGCGACCGCGGATGCGCGCCGAGCTATTCTGCTGCCGCTGGCTAAGGACACCAAGGTAGGGACAGGAAAGAAGAGCGCCAAATCGCCCGCCAGCGGCAACGTCTCAAATCTTTCGTCGAATAACGACCGACGCACTCGGCCAAGATCACCTGCAGATTTGAGGTTGTGCCGTGTCGTCCGTGCAGGCCTGACGCGATGGACATATGGCGTCCCACGCTGGAAAGCTGTGGCTCTGCGCCCGCCATGGTGGTTTGCGCAAAACGCGTTTCCAAGTTCGAGTGGCGGACGCTGGAGCGCAACGACCGGACACTGTTGCATCATTATGCGCGCGGCCCGTCAAACCTGATGGAGTGGATGGCTCCTGCTCCAACCGGCGTCGCAATGCGCCATAGTGCAGTTGTCATGACTGCCATGAGAGGAGCCACCCAATGCAGCTCACGGCAATTAGCATAGATCTCGCCAAGAACAACTTTCAGGTCTAGGGCATCGTTGAAAATGGCGATGTTGTTTTCAATCGCGCGATAAGGCGGGCGCAGTTTTTGGCTTTCTTTGAAGACCTTCGGGCTTCCTTGGTGGGAATGGAAGCTTGCAGTTCGAGCCACTACTGGGCGCGCCAATTGAGCGCTCTCGGGCATGACGTCCGTTTGTTCCCGACCAATTATGTGAAGCTTAACGTCAAGCGCGGCAAATCTGATGCCGCCGATGTCGAAGCGATCTGCGAAGCCGTGACACGCCCGACCATGCGGTTTGTTCCAATCAAAACGGAAGAGCAACAAAGCGTCCTGTTCCTTCATCGCGCGCGTGACCTCATCGTTCGCCAGCGCACTCAGATCAGCAACATGTTGCGCGGTCTGCTCGCCGAGTTTGGAATTGTGATTGCCCAAGGCATTGGCAGCGCCGTGAAATTTGCAAAGGATGTGCTGGACAACGACTGCCCAGACATTCCCGAAGTTGCAGCCGATGTGTTGATAAATTTGAGCAACCAACTCGTGGCTCTGCACTTGCGGATCTGTCGGTACGAAATGCGTATGCGCCTTCAGGCGAGACAGGACCCGCGGGTAATGTTGCTTCGGACGATACCAGGTGTCGGTCCGGTGACAGCTTCAGCCATAGCGGCAACAATCGGTGATGCGCGCCGGTTCAAGAACGGTCGCGAGTTCGCTGCATGGCTTGGTCTGACGCCGCTCAACCGATCCAGCGGTGGTAAAGAGAGGTTGGGCAGGATCTCGAAGATGGGTGATCGATATCGTCGACGCCTCTTGCTCACAGGAATGACAGCTCGGCTGCGACAGATGACCGAGAATCCAGATCGTGTCGACGCATGGGCCATCGGACTGCTTGAGCGCAAGCCGACCCGGCTTGCGGCCGTGGCGATGGCCAACAAAACCGCATGGATCGTATGGGCCGTCTTGACGAGGAACAAATACGACCGCCCGCACTACGCCAGAAGCAAAGGAAAAGAATACCGATACAGCAAGACCACAACGAGTTGATGGCGCACAGTCAACCCGCCAACCATGACACCCCGTCGAATCTCCGGGACACAAAGCTGTCCGAGAAGCTGTATGGGACTTGGTCTGCGGAAACCATAAGGGCCAGCGGCCACATGCGCCGTGCAAGCAGGCCCCTCTCGGCAGATTTGCTATGCAAATCGCCTGCCGGGCAATGGGAACACATGTCTGCTTCTGACCAGTGCCAACTCATTCAAATACGTCTTGCTATGCAGGAGCAATCCGCGCAAGGCTGTCGTGGAGGGCGGCAATGAGGAAGATCTCTTGGTGACCCGGGATGTCCGGCACTCAAGCGAAATCCGCAGCGGCGCAATCAACCGGCGGCAACAGGGCGAGACTGCCAAGGACTGTATCTCCAATCGCGTCGCTGCCTTTTTCGGCGAGATGCAACACCCGGTACAGATCGCGCGGGCTTTCGCGCATGCCAAATTGGCGTACTGGGCCATCCAACTGCGCCCCTGAACCGGGCTCTCATGCTGTAGCTTATCAGAGTCGCCCGGACGGGTGGAACGGCGATCCAGGGGATGTTCCACGAAGCAGAGGCGCGCCGAGAGGTCCGAGGCCGCAGTGTCGGCGGCCCGAGTCCTGCGCCGAAGGTGGTGTGATGCCAGGGCGTCTCATCGCTGTGGTTGGCCTCCCAGGCGTGGGCAAGGATACGGTGATTGACGCGCTGTGTCGCGCGCGGCCCACTGTGTACCGCGGGAAGCGGGTCATCACACGTCCCAGCGCAGGGCGGGTGCGTTCCTTCTGTCCTGGGGCGCGCATGACCTGCCCTATGGCGTTCCGCGCAGCGTTCTGGGCGTGCTCGACCGCGGACAGGACGCGCTGGCCAATCTGTCGCGGCGCGTTCTGCAAGAGGCGCAGCAAAGCGTACCGGCGCTTGACATGATCTGGCTGATGGCGGCGCCGGAGGTGCCCGCCCGGCGTCTGGCCGACCGCGGCGTGAAACCACCGCAGATATCGCAAAACGCTTGGCGCGCGGCGCCGCTGACCCGCCTGAGGGCTTCACCCTTACTCAGGTGCGCAATGATCGCCCGCTGGAGGATGCGGTCGCGGAGATCGAAGCGCTTTACTTTCCGGAAAGGGTATAACGGTGGAGTTCCTCGAACATATCCCCGTCGCGCTCGCCTACCAGCGTCAGGCTGTCGATCGGAAAGGGCCGCGGCGGAATGTCTCCGAAATGCGTGTTGGCGTCGGCCAGAACCTTGCCGATCATCTCGGATGGGAGCGGGCCGCTGAGCGTCATGTGGAACTTGAACGCCTCCATCACGTAAGGGTAGCCCCAGCGCGCGAGGTTCTCCTTCTGCATCGGCGTAAGACGCGACTGATGGCGTTTGGCGAGGTCGGCCTCGGTCGGTGGTGCGCGGAAAGCATCGAGTTCCTTCACCACGGTCGCGGCAAGGTGCGCCAGATCGCGTGCGTCGCCCGTGGGCGTCAGAGCAATGAAGGAGCCGATCCGCGACAGTGTCAGACCGTCGAGCGCTACGGGCGCAATCCGGGCGCTGAGCGCGCTCAGCGCCTCTTGCAGGTCTGCAACACCGGTGCCCTCGGCCAGCCGGAACGGCGGCTTGATCGTGCCATGAAAGCCATATCTGCGCGGCCGTTTCGTCACCGCATCGTCGGGGCTCCCCACGGGTGTCCCGGTCGCGATGTCCCAGCCCAGCCAAGCCGCGCCGGCGTCTGCAAAGGGGCCCGCGCGCGGTGTGAAATAGACCCCGTACCGCGTATGGCTCATGCCCAACCCTTTCTCGTTACGCATAGATTTTCATGTTAGGTTAGCACGCCCATGACATCCCGAACCATCTTCGCCAATGCCAAAGTTATTCTGCAGGACGAGTTGATCACTGGCATGGTGACAATATCCGATGGCCTGATCACGCGCATCGACACGGGGCCGACATCCGCCGCCGACACCATCGACTTCGAGATCCATGCGCTGTGCCTGACCCAACTGCGTGCGCGGCTTGGCGACCGGCATGAACGGGCGACTGTCGCGGGGGCACAGCGGTATGGCGCGACGCTGGCAAGCCATGACGATGCAACCATCGGCCAGGCACAGGCCTCGGCGGCCCACGGGGCGAGCGTGGCCGAGTGTCCAACCACATTGGAGGCCGCAACTGCCTGTCGTGACAGGGAAATCTGGATCATCATGGGGGCTCCGAACCTGGTGTGGGGCGGCTCGCCCTCCGGCAATGTGGCGGCGCGCGATCTGGCGCAGTAGCGCCTTCTCGACATCCTGTCATCGGACTATGTGCCCGCGGCGCTGATGAAAGGTGCTGTCCAGCTGGGCACGCTCTGGGAGGATATGGCGCGGTGGGCTCGCCACGGTCACGGCGAACTCCGCAGCAGGCAGCCACTTGGTCGACCGGGGACGCATCGAGACGGGCCTGCGGGCTGATCTCGTCCGGTTTCGTGTTGTGAAAGACACGCCGATTCTGCGCGGGGTCTGGTCACACGGGGCGCGTGGGAGCTAGCACCCTCGTCAGAACACCGGAGCCTCCCCTCCGAGATGTCCCTCCCGGCGGGAACCGCCGGGCAGCGCCCGCCCCCCTTCGATGGGGGGAAGGGCGCTTGGCCCCTTCCGGCCAGGCGTTCCGGCGAAGCTGCGCATTCCACTTGCACATCTGCGTCCGCTCTGGCCTGATCCGCGCGAGCAACCAGCAAGAGGCAGATCATGCGCGCAATGCAAGTCACAGACCTCGGCCAGCCGCTGAGCCTGCGGGAGGTGGCGAGGCCGGACCCCGGTCCTGGCCAGGTTCAGGTCAAGGTCCATACCTGCGGGCTGAACTTCGGGGATTTGCTTGTGATCAAAGGGACTTACCAGGAGAAACCGCCCCTCCCGGCGACCATCGGCATGGAGCTGTGCGGGACCATCACGGCACTGGGCGACGGGGTCACCGGCTTTGCCGAAGGGCAGCGGGTGGCGGCCTATTGCGGCTTCGGGGCGCTGGCGGACTATGCCGCGATCCCGGCGAATGTCTGTGTGCCGATCCCGGATGCGATGAGCGCCGAGGATGCCGCGGCGTTCCTCATCACCTATGGCACCAGCCATGTGGCGCTGGATTACAAGGCGCATCTGCAACCGGGCGAGCGGCTCCTGGTGCTGGGCGCCTCGGGTGGCGTGGGGCTGACGGCGGTGGAACTGGGCAAGCTCATGGGCGCGGAGGTGATTGCCGTGGCGCGCGGGGCCGAGAAGCTCGCAGTCGCGCAGTCGATGGGCGCCGATCATCTGATCGACTCCCAAACGGGCGATATTCGAAGCCTTGTCAAAGAGTTGGGCGGTGCGGACGTGGTCTATGACCCGATTGGCGGGGCGCAGTTCGAGGCCGCGCTGCGGGCCTGTAATCCGGAGGCGCGGCTCATCCCGCTGGGCTTTGCCAGTGGGACGGTGCCACAGATCCCGGCGAATTATCTGCTGGTCAAGAACCTCACGGTGATCGGGCTCTACTGGGGCGGCTACACGCGGGTGAACCCCAAGGTGCTGACCGACAGTTTCGACGTGCTGACGGCGTGGTACGTGCAGGGCAAGATCAAACCGCACGTCAGCCATGTGCTGCCGCTGGAGGCGGCCAACGAGGCGCTGGATCTGCTGCGCACCCGCCAGGCCACCGGCAAGGTGGTGGTGAAGATCAGTTAACGCGCCGTCCGCGCAACGGCTGCGGAGCGCTGGCGCCGAATCGCCGCGAAAGGCCAGGTTAACGCGGCAGATCAGGGTGTTTTCGACATCTGTATCGCGTCGGTATCACGTCGGTATTTTGTCGGTGTCCCGCACCGACAGGGCCGGGTTAAGGCAGCGCGCGGTCGGCTTTGCGAACAGACTGTGACGGCATCGTACGATGCTTGGGCGCGGGGAGCCGGGGGTGGGGTCAGTCCGTCATCGAGGCGCGCAACCGGTCGCGCAGCCAGACGTGCCGGGGCGATTGCGCTTCGCGGCGATGCCAGACCATGTCATAGCTCACCTTGGGCAGGGACAGGGGCGGCACCGAATGGGCAAAGCCCTCGAAGGCGGTGTCCTTCAGCCGGGACGGCAGGGTCGCCACATAGGCCGTCCCCTGCATCAATTTGGCCAGCGCATAGGAGTTCGCGGCGGAGAGCCTGATCGTGCGCGACAGGCCCAGGCTTTCGAGCGCGCGGTCGACGATGCTCATCTGGTTCTTGCCGAAATCGAGCGTGGCGTGTCCCAACGCGCTGTAGGCGGTCGCCGTCATCGGTGCGGGCGTCTGGTCCCGGTCGAAGAAGCAGCAGAGCACATCCTCGTAGAGCCGCATGACGCCGAGCTCCAGCGGGTAGCGGCCAACGCCTGCGGTGATCGCCAGATCGGCCTTGCCGCTGGCGAGATAGTCGAGCGCGTTCGACGCCCCGCCCAGTTCGATGAACCTGAGCCGGACGTTGGGCGCCTCCTCGCTGATGCGCTGTTTGAGCGCCGTGAGGCTGAGCAGAAGCTCGGTCACATTGGTGGCAATGGTGAATTGGCCGGTGTCCCGCCGGGGGTCATACTGCCCGGCCAGCGCCAGCCCTTCCAGTTCGGCGAGGATGCCCGCGATCTTGGGCGCCAGCGCCGTGGCGGCAGGCGACGAGATGATGTTGCGCCCGTCTTTGACAAAGAGCGGATCGCCGATGCAGTCGCGCAGGCGGTTGAGGCTGTGGCTGACCGCGGATTGGCTCGTGCCCAGATGGCGCGCGGCCTCCGACACCGACTGAAATTCATACACGGCCATAAAAATCTTCAGAAGGCGGCCGTCCAGCGCTAATGTATTAACTTCTTTCATAGGTTCTTGTATTTTTTCGCATTGATCGTCCCAAACTGCCCGGTATCTTGGCATGAAACAGTTACTAAAATGAGGATGTCGCATGAACGATGCGGGCAAAAAGACGGGAGAGAGGAGTCGTGTCGCATTGCAGGTGATCGAGGGCGGAGGCACGCCCGACGGTCCGGAGGTGGTCCTGCCGGAGGGCGTCGACTGGGTGCCCGGCGTGCTGGAAGACCTGGGAAATGCGGTCGAAGGGGCCGGGTTCGGGGAGGCGGCCAGAGAGATCCACGTCACACGGCTGCGCGTGGCCGCTCTCATTGCGATGCGGATGTAGGAGCTGCCACCGGCGCGGCGACGGGGTGCGGGCGTGGCCGTGGGCCGCGGGCGAGACGGCGCGCGCTGAGCCCGCGGGGGGTCAGCGCGCCCAGCGCCCTGGCGTGACGGGCTGTGCTGCCGGAGGGGTCAGCGGCGCATCACGGGGGTGCGGGCGATGATGCGGGCCTTTTGGCGTTCGCGCAGGAAGACGAAGAGGCCCGAGCCCAGGATCAGCGCGATGCCCGCCCAGACCTCCCAGACCGGCAGCTCCGCGAAGATCAGCCAGCCCCAGAAGACGGCGAGCGGCAGGCCCACGTATTCGAAGGGGGCGATGGTGGCGGCATCGGCCATGCGGTAGGCCTGGCTGAGGCAGTAGCCGATGATGGCGGCGTTGAGGCCGAGGCCGATCATCACCCACCAATCCCCGTCCGCAGGCCAGACCCAGGCGCGGAAGAGAAACTGGATCGAGGGATTCTCGACGCCTTCGGCAAAGCGCCCGTCGCCTGCGACCACGTAGAAGCCCAGCGAGACCACGATGAAGGTGGCCTGGATATAGACGGCAAGGGCCGAGGCCTTGCTTTCGACCCCCAGCTTGCGGGTCATCAGCTGGTTGAGCGCGTAGGTCAGCGCAGACAGCACGGGCAGCAGCAGCACGAGACGCGAGGCGTCGAGGGTGTCGGCATCGGCCCAGGGGCGCTGCATGATCACCACGCCGCCGAAACCGACCACCACCGCCGTCATGCGCATGACGCCGACTTTCTCGCCCAGGATCGGGATGCTGAGCACGGTGATGAAAAGGGGTGCCGCGAAGAAGAGCGCGGTGGCATCGGCCAGCGGGATGGCGGCGAGGGCGATGAAATAGGTCATGTTCGCGACGACGATCAGCAGGCCGCGGATGGTGTGCAGCACGGGGCGGCGGGTTATCAGGATCTGCCAGCCGCCTTCCACCTGCACCAGCATCAGCGAGAAGAGGATGCCGATGCCGGAGCGCAGAAACACGATCTCGTGCAGCGGGTAGCCGCCCGAGAGCTGTTTGATCAGCATGTCGTTGATCGAAATCGCCACGATGCCCGCGATGACGAAGGCGATGCCGAGACCGGCGCGATTCTGCGGGAGGGTGGACATGGCTCCCGTGGTATCAGCCCGGGGCGGGCTGTCGAGCCCGGAAGCGACATGGCCGGCGGTCGTGTCCTGCCCGCGTGCAGCAGGATCCCTATTCAGAGGGCCAGGCGGGCCGATATGCGGTGTGGCGCACAAAGGTCCGCGTTGTCTGTGCGGAGGCGCGCTGTTATCTTGGTGGGCCGCGGCCTAGGGTGCGCCGCGACGGGCAGGGGGGCTTAGGGATGGCGGCCATTCTCGACATCAAGGATTTGCGCAAGGCCTATGCGGATGGGTTCGAGGCGCTCAAGGGCGTGGATTTACAGATCGAGCAGGGGGAGATCCTTGCGCTGCTCGGGCCCAATGGGGCGGGCAAGACGACGCTGATTTCCACCGTCTGCGGGATCACGCGGGCGACCTCGGGGCAGGTGCTGGTCGGCGGGCATGACATCATCACCGACTTCCGCGCGGCGCGCAGCATGATCGGGCTTGTGCCGCAGGAGATCAACCTGGAGCCTTTCGAGAAGGTGCTCAACACGGTGCGGTTTTCGCGCGGGCTGTTCGGTAAGGCGCGGGATGACGCGGCGATCGAGCGGATCCTGCGGCAGCTGTCGCTGTGGGACAAGAAGGACAATCAGATCCGCGCGCTCTCGGGCGGCATGAAACGGCGGGTGCTGATCGCCAAGGCGCTGGCCCACGAGCCGCGGCTGCTGTTCCTCGATGAGCCGACTGCCGGGGTCGATGTGGAGCTGCGCAAGGACATGTGGGAGATCGTCGAGGGGTTGAAGGCGGATGGCGTGACCATTGTGCTGACGACCCACTACATCGAGGAGGCGGAGGCGATTGCCGACCGGGTGGGGGTGATCGCCAAGGGGGAGCTGCTGTTGGTCGAGGAGAAGGCGAGCCTGATGGCGCGGATGGGGCAGAAGCAGCTGGATGTGCAGCTGTCGGAGCCCTTGGACGCGGTGCCGGAGGCGCTGGCCAAGTACGATCTGACGCTCTGCGATCAGGGGTGCACGCTGACCTATGCCTATGACACGCGGGCGGAGCGGACGGGGATCACCAAGCTCTTGGGCGATGTCTCGGCCGCAGGGCTGGTGCTGCGCGATGTGGTGACGCGGCAGAGCAGCCTGGAGGATATCTTCGTGGGGCTGGTGCATGAGGATGCGGAGGACGGGCGATGAACTGGACGGCGATCAAGGCGATCTATCTCTTTGAGATGGCGCGGTTTTTCCGGACGTTGGCGCAGAGCTTCATCTCGCCTGTGCTGTCCACCTCTCTCTATTTCGTGGTGTTTGGCGCGGCCATCGGCAGCCGCATCGACGAGATCGAAGGCGTCAGCTATGGCGCCTTCATCGTGCCGGGGCTGATCATGCTGTCGGTGATCACGCAGGCGATTTCCAACGCCTCCTTCGGGATCTATTTCCCCAAGTTCATCGGCACGATCTACGAGCTGCTCTCGGCCCCGGTGAACTTTCTGGAGATCGTGGCAGGGTATGTGGGGGCCGCGGCGACCAAGGCGCTGTTCATCGGGGTGATCATCCTGATCACGGCGTTTTTCTTCGTGGACGTGACGATCCAGCACCCGCTGGCCATGGTGGCGTTTCTGCTGCTCACCTGTCTGAGCTTTGCGCTGCTGGGGTTCATCATCGGCATCTGGGCGGGCAGTTTCGAGCAGTTGCAGCTGGTGCCGCTGCTGATTGTCACGCCGCTCGTCTTCCTCGGCGGCGCTTTCTATTCGATCTCGATGCTGCCGCCGGTCTGGCAGACGATTTCCTACTTCAACCCGGTGGTCTATCTGATTTCGGGCTTCCGATGGTCGTTCTTCGGCGCGGCGGATGTGCCGATTGCCGTATCCCTCCTGGCGATTGGCGGGTTCACGGTCGCTTGCCTCGCTGTCATCGGCTGGATCTTCAAAACCGGCTGGCGCATTCGGCAATAAGGCCGCATCAAAAAACCTTATGGCTCTCCTCCTTGTTTGCAGGGGGTCGCCATTCTACATGGGGTCACATGAAACGCTGGATCCCCTTCATGAAATCCGACCCGACGGTCGCTGTCATCCGCCTCTCGGGGATGATTGCCGCCTCCGGACGGGCCGCGCTGAATGACGCAAACCTTGCGCCTGTCATCGAAAAAGCCTTTGCCCGCGGCAAGCCAGCGGCGGTGGCGCTGGAGGTGAATTCGCCCGGGGGCAGCCCGGTGCAATCCTCACTGATCGGCGCCCGCATTCGACGCCTGGCGGAGGAAAAAGAGATCCCCGTGATCGCCTTTGTCGAGGATGTGGCGGCCTCCGGCGGGTATTGGCTGGCCGCGGCAGCGGATGAGATTTATGCCGACGACAGCTCGGTCGTGGGCTCCATCGGGGTGATTTCCGCGTCCTTCGGGGCGCATGAGTTCCTGGTGAAGCAGGGGATCGAGCGGCGCGTCTATACCGCCGGAAAATCCAAATCCATGCTCGACCCCTTCCGCCCGGAAAACCCCGAGGATGTGGCGCGGCTGAAGGAGATCCTCGAGGACATCCACACCAATTTCAAGACGCATGTGAGCGCGCGGCGGCACGGCAAGCTGCCCGAGGATCGCGACCTCTTTACCGGGGAAATCTGGCTCGCGCGCAAGGCCACCGAACTGGGGCTGATCGACGGTGTCGGGCATTTGAAACCGATGATGCAGGCGCGTTTTGGAGAGAAGGTGAAGTTCCGCCGCTACGGGGTGCGCAAACCCTTCCTTGCGCGGTTTGGCGCGCAGCTTGTAGGCGATGCCCTGCACGGGCTGGAAGAGCGCAGCGCATACGCGCAGTTCGGACTTTAGCCTTTATGATTTTCAAGATTGTCACCCTGTTCCTGGTCGTCATGGGCGTGCTCGCCATGTTCGGCAAGATGCACTGGCTCGGGGGCAAGCGGTTGGCAAACACGAAATGCCGCTCCTGCGGGCGCTACCGGATCGGGCGTGGCCCGTGCCCGTGCGGCAAGGATGATCGCGCATGATCCTGCCGTGGATTCTCTGCGGCTTTGGACTGGTCCTTCTGCTTCTGGCGGGGGATGCGCTGGTCAAGGGGGCGGTGAACATGTCGCTGCGCCTCGGGGTGCCGGCGCTGATCGTCAGCCTCACCATCGTGGCATTCGGCACCTCGGCGCCGGAGCTTTTGATTTCGGTGCAGGCGATCCTCGACGATGCGCCGGGGCTGGCGTTGGGCAACGTGGTGGGCTCGAACACCGCGAACATCTTGCTTGTGCTGGGGGTGCCCGCGCTGCTGGCGACCATGCACACGGCGGAATGCAACACGCGCAAGACCTACAACCAGATGATCTTTGCCAGCGTGCTGTTCATCGGGCTTGCCTTTCGCGGGGTCTTTGACTGGATCGCGGGAGCGGTGTTGCTGGCGGGGCTCGGCCTGATGCTGGCCGATGCGTTCCGCGACGCGCATCAGCACCGACAGGCCTGCAAGGGCGAGCCCGAAGATGAGCCCGAGGGCGCGGACCCGGACCTGCCCTGGTGGCGCATCATCATGTTCCTGCTGCTGGGGCTTGCAGGGCTGCCGCTGGGCGCCAGCCTGCTGGTGGAGAATGCGACGATCATCGCCAAGACCTATGGGGTCTCGGACACGGTGATCGGGCTGACGCTGGTGGCCATCGGCACCTCGCTGCCGGAGCTGGCCACGACGGTGATGGCGGCGCTGCGCCGTCAGGCGGATGTGGCCCTGGGCAATGTCATCGGCTCGAACATGTTCAACCTGCTGGCGATCATCGGGATTGCCAGTTTCGTGGGGCCGATTCCGGTGGATCGGGAATTCCTGACCTTCGATCTCTGGGTCATGCTCGGCGCCTCTGTTCTTTTGCTGCCCTTCGTCTATCTGTCGTGGAACATCACGCGGGTCTGGGGCGTGATCCTGAGCGGGCTCTATGTGGCCTATCTGGTGATCGTGCTGGCCTGACGGGCAGGGCAGGGAGATTTTATGCCGACAGCTCTTGTTACGGGTGCGGGCCACCGGATTGGCCGCGCCATGGCGCTCTATCTCGCCGGGCGCGGATATGATGTGGCGGTGCATTATGCGTCCTCGGCGGCGGGCGCGGAGGAGACGGTGGCAGGCGTCGAGGCGGCGGGGACGCGCGGCGTGGCGCTGCAGGCGGATCTGCTGGAGGATGCGGCGACCGAGGCGCTGTTCGATCAGGCGGTGGAGGCCTGTGGCGGGCCGGTGACCTGCCTGGTGAACAACGCGTCGATCTTTGAGTATGACACGGTGGCAAGTGCCACGCGGGAGAGCTGGGACCGGCATATGCAGAGCAATCTGCGCGCGCCCTTCCTTCTGACCCAGAAGATGGCGGCGCAAGATCTGGTGGCGGAGACGGATGCCGCGGGCGAGCCGCAGGCCACCGGGCTGATCGTGAACATGGTGGACCAGCGGGTGCGCAAGCTGACGCCGGAGTTCATGACCTACACGCTGGCGAAGATGGGGCTCTGGGCGCTGACACAGACGGCGGCGCAGGCGCTGGCCCCGGCGATCCGGGTGAATGCCATCGGTCCCGGCCCGACGCTGCAGGGCGGGCGGCAATCGGCGGAGCATTTCGCGAAACAGCGCGCGGCAACGGTGCTTGAGCGCGGCGCAAACCCCGGAGATATGACCGCGGCGCTGGGCTATTTCCTCGATGCGCCGGGCGTGACCGGGCAGCTGCTTTGCGTCGACGGCGGCCAGCATCTGGCCTGGCAGACGCCCGACGTTCTGGGGGTGGAGTAAGCCCGTCGCCAGACAAGTTTTGCACCGGATTAAGGAGTGTTACAAATTCGTTACCAAAATGTCTTTGTTTTCAAAACCTTGCGCTGTGCAGAAGAAAATATCATTTTGAAACAGGGGCTTGCGTAGGCGCCTATTTTTTAGGCAAACTGCTGAAATCCCCTCAGAGAAAGGGAAAATTCCGGATGGCAGGAAGTTATCGGCAGAGTTATCCACATGATTGGTGGACAGGTTCGCTCTTGCAGTTGCTTTCACTCCGGTGCAGCCACCGCTAAGAATCACACCTATGGTTATGTCCGATCCACCTGATACCACTCCCAAGGCGGCACTGCCCGGTCACGAGGTGATCCAGGGCTACCTCAAGACGCTGGACAGCTCGCCCGGCGTTTACCGGATGCTGGATGCGCAGGCCCGGGTGCTTTACGTCGGAAAAGCGCGGAACCTGCGGGCGCGCGTGAGCAATTATGCGCGGCCCGCTGGGCACAGCCCGCGGATTGCGCGGATGATCTCGATGACCGCGTCGATGATGTTCCTGACGACGCGGACGGAGACCGAGGCGCTGCTGCTGGAGCAGAACCTGATCAAGCAGCTGAAGCCCAAGTTCAACGTGCTCTTGCGCGACGACAAGAGCTTTCCGAATATCCTGGTGACGGCGGATCACGACTTTCCGCAGATCAAGAAGCATCGGGGGGCGAAGAAGGAGAAGGGGGCCTATTACGGACCCTTTGCCTCTGCGGGGGCGGTCAACCGGACGCTGAACCAGCTGCAGCGGGTGTTTTTGCTGCGGGATTGTTCCAACGCGATGTTCGACAGCCGGACGCGGCCCTGTCTGCAGTACCAGATCAAACGCTGCTCGGCGCCGTGTGTGGGCAAGATCAGCACGGAGGCGTATCGGCAGAGCGTGCGCGATGCGGAGACGTTCCTGACCGGCAAGACCACGGACATTCAGGCACGGCTGGCGGCCGAGATGGGCGCGGCCTCGGAGATGATGGAGTTTGAGCGCGCGGCGGCCTTGCGCGACCGGATCAAGGCTTTGACACAGGTGCAGACGGCGCAGGGCATCAACCCGCAGAGCGTGGCAGAGGCCGACATCATCGCGCTGCATATGGACAGCGGCCAGGCCTGTGTGCAGGTGTTCTTCATCCGCGCCAATCAGAACTGGGGCAACAAGGATTACTATCCGCGCGTGGGGCCGGATGTGGATGCGGCGGAGGTGCTGGAGGCCTTTGTCGGGCAGTTCTACGACACGCGCGAGCCGCCGCGGCAGCTGATCCTGTCGAATGAGATCGAGAATCCGGACCTGATGGCCGAGGCGCTTACGGGCAAGCTGGGGCGCAAGGTCGAGCTGCTGGTGCCCAAGCGGGGCGAGAAGGCGGAGTTGATCGATTCCGCGTTGCGCAATGCGCGCGAGAGCCTCGCGCGGAAGATGGCGGAGACGGCGACGCAAGCGAAGCTCATGCGGGGCGTGGCGGAGGCCTTTGACCTCAAGGCCCCGCCCGAGCGGATCGAAGTTTATGACAACAGCCACATTCAGGGGGCCTTTGCGGTGGGCGCGATGATCGTGGCGGGCCCCGAGGGATTTTTGAAAAACCAGTACCGCAAGTTCAACATTCGCGGAGACGAGCTGACGCCCGGGGATGACTTCGGGATGATGAAAGAGGTGCTGACCCGGCGCTTCAAGCGGCTGATCAAGGAGGACCCGGAGCGCAGCGAGGGGCATTGGCCGGACCTGCTGCTCATTGACGGCGGGGCCGGGCAGGTGAGTGCGGTGCGTGAGATCATGGAGGCGCATGGCGTGGGCGATATTCCGATGGTCGGTGTGGCGAAGGGGATCGACCGGGATGCGGGCAAGGAAGAGTTTTACCGGACCGGCAAGCAGCCCTTTGCGCTGCGCCACAATGATCCGGTGCTCTATTTCATTCAGCGGATGCGGGATGAGGCGCACAGGTTTGCCATCGGGACGCATCGGGCGAAGCGGGCGAAATCCGTGGGCGCCACGCCTTTGGACGATGTGCCGGGCGTGGGAGCCGCGCGCAAGCGGGCGCTGCTGGCGCATTTCGGCTCCGCCAAGGCGGTGGCGCGGGCGAACCTGAGCGATCTGAAGGCGGTCGAGGGCGTCTCGGGCGCGCTCGCGGAAAAAATCTATGATTTCTTTCACGAGCGCGGGTGATCCGAAGGCCGCGCTGGCGCGCGACATCATTTATGGATTGGGCGCGGGCGGGGATGCGCGCACCCGGAACGGCGAGCGGTCGGTTGTCGCTTTCGCCCGGTTTGGCCGCGTTGTAGGGTAAGGCCATGACGCTGACCCTGCCGAATATTCTGACCATTGTCAGGCTGGTGGCCGCGCCCATGGTGGCGGTGATGTTTCTCTATTTCACGCGGCCTTATGCGGATTGGTTTGCGCTGATCCTGTTTGTCTCGGCGGCGATCACCGACTGGTTCGACGGCTATCTGGCGCGGGCCTGGAAGCAGGAGACGAAGCTGGGTGCGATGCTCGACCCGATCGCCGACAAGGCGATGGTGGTCATTGCGCTGATGGTCATTGTCGGGTTCTCGGATGTCTATTGGACGCCTTGGCTGGTGCTGCCGGCGACCGTGATCCTCTTTCGGGAGGTCTTTGTCTCGGGGTTGCGGGAGTTTCTGGGGGACACGGCGGGCACGCTGAAGGTGACACCGCTGGCGAAGTGGAAGACCACGGCACAGATGGTGGCGATTGCGGTGCTGTTCTCGCGCGGGATTTTCGAGCATCATCTGGTGATGAACAGCTATGGCATGGACCCCGAACTCATCGCGCAGGTGATGGGCGGTGAGGTCGAGGATGTGAATGGCTTGCGCTTCTATTACCATGCGATGGTGTGGTCGGGGCGCGTGGGCCTGTGGATGCTGTGGATTGCGGCGGCGATGACGCTGGTGTCGGGCTACGACTATTTCCGCAAGGCCACGCCTTACTTGAAGGATGAGAGCGCATGAATGTGTTGTATTTTGCCTGGGTGCGCGAGCGGATCGGATTGCCGCGCGAGGAGGTGGAGAGTTCGGCCGAGACGGTCTCGGATCTGGTGGATGAGCTGGTGGCGCGGGAGGAGCGCTATGCCGCGGCCTTTGCGGACCGCTCGGCGCTGCGCGTGGCCATAGATCAGGAGTTGAGCGATTTCGATGCGCCGCTCAAGGGCGCGCGCGAAGTGGCCTTCTTCCCACCGATGACGGGCGGCTGATGCGCGTATCGGTGCAGGAGGCGCCCTTCGATCTGGGCGCGGAGACGGCGCGGTTTGCCGCGGGGCATCAGACCATGGGTGCGGTGGTGACCTTCACCGGCGTGGTGCGCGACAGCGATGCGGGCACGCTCCAGGTGATGGAGATCGAGCATTACCCCGGTATGACCGAGCGGGCGCTGACCGAGATCGCCGGGGAGGCGCAGCGGCGCTGGTCCCTGGGGGATGTGCTGGTGATCCACCGCCATGGCAGCCTGACGCCGGGCGAGATGATCATGATGGTCGCCACGGCGGCGCGGCACCGCAAGGATGCCTTTGAGGCGGCCGAGTTCCTGATGGATTACCTGAAGTCGCGCGCGCCCTTCTGGAAGCGCGAAGTGACGGACCAGGGCACCGATTGGGTGGCCGCTCGGGACGAGGACGAGGACGCGCTGAGCCGCTGGTGAGCGGTTTGACGTGCATCAAGGCGGGGTGTGATCACACCCGTTAGTCTCCTTTCGAACCTGAAAAACGAGAGGAGACACGAGCGATGTTCGAGAAAATCACGGTAGGATTTGACGGATCGGACCCGTCGGAGAACGCGCTGCGGATGGCCTGCGATCTGGCGGGCAAGTACGATGCGGAGGTGCATATCTCGCATACACCCAGGGCCGAGACGGTGACCTTTGCCCTGGGTGCGGTCGCGGGCTATCACGTGGCGACGACGATGCCCACGGCGGAGCAGGTTGCGGAAGCCGCGCAGAAGATCGTGGCCCAGGCCAAGGCGATTGCGGCCAACGCCGGGGTCAAGAACCCCATCGTGCATGTGGGCGATGGCGAGCCGGCGCAGGCCATGCTGGACTATGCGCGGGACATCGGATCGGATCTGATCGTCACCGGGCGGCGGGGGCTTGGCAACCTGTCCGGGCTGGTTCTGGGCAGCACATCCCAGCATGTGGCGCATACCGCGCGCTGTGCACATCTGACGGTGACCTGACGACGGGGCGTCAGCCCTAGCCGATGGCCTCGCGATTGACCCGCGCGCGGAGCTCTTCCGCTTCGTGCCGGGCATCGCGCAGACCGTCCATGGCGGCGCGCAGCTCGGCCTCGGTCTGGGCCAGCTGGTTGGTCAGTTCCGCCTCGCGCTGCTGCAGGTAGGTGATGGCCTGATCGCGGGTCTCCTCGGCCTCGTGCAGCTCTTGGCTCATCCGGTCGAGCTGGGCGACGTCATCCGCGGCCACGCGGCTGAAGCGATGCACCAGCCAATTTGCAAACCACCCCAAACAGAACGCCACAAACAGAATAATTGCTGTGGCAATGACAAACTCTGTCCTACTCATCCCCGGATCCTTCCGCACCATCAACACCGTCACCACGTTCTGTATCGCCGGATTCTGCGGCGCTTTCCAGTGTTGTTTCGCCTTCCGGTTGAGGTTGCGTCGAGGCAATCAGCCTGAATTCGATCCGCCGGTTGGCCTCGCGGCCGGCTTCGGTGTCGTTTTCGGCGATGGGCCGGGTCTCGCCGTAGCCTTTGGCGATGAAGGAGCCGGTGAGCACGCGGCGCGCGCGTAGCTCGTTCAGCACTGATTCTGCGCGCGCCTGGCTGAGGGCGAGGTTCATCTCCTCGCGGCCCTGGCTGTCGGTGTGGCCCTGCACCTCCAGCCGGAGATCGCCGCAGGCCTGCAGCACCTCGGCGATCATGTCCATGGTGCTGAGCGCGCTTTCGTCGATGGTGGCACTGCCGGGCTCGAAGGTGATCTTGGAGGCGGAGACGATCTGGCCCAGATCCGCCTCGCATTCCTGCGGGGTCGGCAGCGCGGCGATCGGGTCCAGCGCTTCGATATAGACCACGTCGATCTTGTAGGGGCTGTCCTGGCCGAGCTTGCTGGCCATGAACTGTGCCACCGAGGCGCGGGCATTCCGGTTGCCCGACTGGCCGCTGAGGGTCAGCGCGTCCGGGGTCACCGTGACGGATCCGTTGTGCAGGTAGGCCAGCGCCTGCAGGCCGGTCAGCACGCGGGTGGACCAGTCGGCCGGCAGGTCATCGACCACGCGCGCGGCGGTGTAGACTTTGTCCGAGCCGAACTTGGCGCGGGCGAAGCTGTCGGTGACCTCGCGCATCTTCTCATCGGCGAGGCGCCCGCGCAGCTGGACCTGGCCTTCGGGGCTGAGCGTGGCCACGAACTCGGCAGGGCCGGTGGCGGGATCGGGAGTTTCGGGCAGCACCGGGGTCAGGGCGAAAACCTCCGGCAGCGCTGTTTCCAGCTCGCCCGTGACGCGGTCGAAAAGGCGCTGGTCGGTGCCCTCGGCGGCCACGAGGGTCACATCGGCGTTGGAGAAGGTCACGCTGCCGGCGCCGAGGTCGGCGAGAGCCGCAATCGCGGTTTCCACCGCCTGACCCCAGTTGGGTGACGGCACGCCCATGCCGATGGTGCAGCGCGCCGTGCCGTCCAGACCGGCGGCGTAGGCGGCATCGAGGATGCGGGCTTCGGAGGTCTCGGTGTCAGCGGAGCAGGCGTCGAAGCGGGCGCCCGCGTCGTCGATCACGAAGCGCAGGGTGAAGGGCGTGATCACCGGGCGCGGCGCGGTGATGTTGAGCGTGAGCTGCAGCGCGGGGGGCGCTGCCCGCGTCAGGTCCTGCTCCAGCGCCGCTTTGGCCTCGGCGCTTTCGGTGATGGCGGTGACCTCCACGCGCCCGGCGGCGACGGAGACCTTCGCGCGGGGCAGATCGTCAATCGCGGTGATGGCGAAGGCCAGCGCATCCTCCCAGCCGCCGGGGGCGGGGTAGTCGGCGGTCTCCAGCAGGTCGGTGACGGGCAGGTCGCTCATAGCGCTGAAGCCCGCGACCATCTCGTCGCGGTCGGTGCTTTCGGGGATCAGCCCGATGATCGACACGCCGGAGGTGTTGCGCAGCACCTCCGCCGAGAAGCGCGGCGCGGTGATCGCCTGGGCGGCCTGCACCTCCATCTCGTCGATGATCCGCGCCGCATCGACCACGGAGCCTGCGACGCTGAGCGCGCGGAAGCGCAGCGCCTCGTTGGGCGCGGTGCCGGCGAGCAGCACGCGCAGCCCGTCGGCCTCGACCTCGGCCCAGGTCAGCGCGTTGGCGTCGAGCGCGTCGCGGACCCCGATTTCGGAGTTGTCCTCGACCAGCTGCACCGATGAGTTGGCCGCCACGAGGGCCGCCGCGGCGGCGGTCACGAAGGCGGCAACGGATAGGGTGGTGGCGCGCGGCATGGAACCCGGTGATCAGTTTCGTCTGGCTTTGGTGATACCCCCCCGCGCGGGGGGGTTCAATCACGCCAGCAGGGCCGCGCCAAAAAAGAGCAGCGGGATCGCGCCGGTATCCCGGTTAGCGCGAAAGAGGCGAAGCAGTTTCGCGTTATCGTCGATGTCGAGGCCGCGCAACTGCCAGGCCATGTGCCAGCCCATGGCCCAGGGGCCCGCAAGCGCCAGCACCATGGCGAGCACCGAGGCCTGCGGCAGCGCGGCGCCGATCACCGCGAGCCCCATGAGCCCGACGGTCGCCATGAGGAAGCGGCGCAGCCAGGCGCTGGTCTTGTCGCCGAAAAGCCGGGCGGTGGATTTGATCCCGATGAGCGCGTCGTCTTCGGTGTCCTGGTGGGCGTAGATCGTGTCGTAGAAGAGGGTCCAGGCGATGCCTGCCAGGTAGAGCAGCACGGCGGGCGCGTGCAGCGTGCCGGAATGTGCGGCCCAGGCCAGCAGCGCGCCCCAGTTGAAGGCGAGGCCGAGGAAGACCTGCGGCCACCAGGTGAACCTCTTTGCAAAGGGGTAGATGGCGACGGGCAGCAAGGCGAGCACGCCAAGCGCGATGGCGGCCACGTCGAAGGTCAGCAGGATGCAGAAGGCGAGCAGCGACTGGGCGCACATCCAGATCACGGCGCCGCGCACGGTGACCTGACCGGCGGGGATGGGACGGGAGCGGGTGCGCTCGACCGCGCCGTCGAAATCCCGGTCGGTGATGTCGTTCCAGGTGCAGCCCGCGCCGCGCATCAGCCAGGCGCCCGCCGCGCAGCCCACCGCGATCCAGAGATCGTGCCATGAGGCGCGCTGATCGTGCAGCATCGCCAACGCCAGCCCCCACCAGCAGGGCAGCAGCAGCAGCCAGGTGCCGATGGGCCGGTCCGCCCGGCTGAGCCGCAGGTAGGGGCGCATGGGCATAGGTGCGTAGCGGTCGACCCAGTTGCCTGTGACAGCATCGGCGACGGAGCTGTCTGGTGCAGGCTGCGGGTTTTGCATATGTCTTTCTCCATGGAGCGGACGGTGACGGCAAAGATCAGGCTTTATGTAGAACATGCCTTGGGCGCGGGGCAATCGGTTCCGGTGTCGCGGGCGCAGGCGCATTACCTTTTCGGAGTGATGCGGCTGGGTGTGGGGGCGCAGGTGCTGCTGTTTGACGGGCAGAGCGGCGAGTGGCTGGCCGAGGTGGCGGAGGCGGGCAAGCGCGGCGGGGTGCTGAGCGTGCTAAGCCGGACCCGGCCGCTGCAGATGCCGCCGGACCTGTGGCTGATGTTCGCGCCGATCAAGAAGGCGCGCACGGATTTCATCGTCGAGAAGGCGGTGGAGATGGGCGCGGCCCGGATCGTACCGGTGCAGACGCAATTCACGAACTCGGGGCGCATTCAGCGCGACCGGCTGCAGACCCATGCGATGGAGGCCGCCGAGCAATGCGGTGCGACCGTCGTGCCGGAGGTGGCCGAGATGCAGCGGCTGGACCGGGTGCTGGACGCCTGGGAGGGCGACCGTCAGATCCTGTTTTGCGACGAAGCACAGGTGGCCTCAAAGCCCACCTTACCTGCTGTTGACGGCCCTTGGGCCATTCTGATCGGGCCGGAGGGCGGCTTTGCGGACGGAGAGCGCGCCCGGTTGCAGCGGATGGCGCAGGCGCATGGCGTCTCATTGGGCCCGCGCATCCTGCGGGCGGAGACGGCGGCGGTGGCGGCGCTGACGCTGTGGCAGGTTGCCTTGGGAGATTGGGTGTGATCCGGGTGGCGGGACCCCAGGACGCCGCGGCGCTGGAGGCGTTTCTGCAGCCCCATGCGGCGACCTCGATGTTTCTGCGCGGCAATCTGGCGGCGCATGGGATCGGGGCCTCGGATCATGCCCATGCGACCACCTATTATCTGGGCGAGGTGGCCGGGCGGATCGCTGCAGTGGCGGGCTGTACGAACGGTGGGTTTCTGATGTGTCAGGCGCCGGGCGCGGGGCCGGAGTTCTGGGCGGATTGCGCGCGTGCGCTGCAGGGGCGGCGGCTGGTGGGGATCACGGGTGTGCCCGCGCAGGTCGATGCCTTTGCGGAGGCGCTGGGGTTTGGCGATGCGGCGTTCCGGATGAAAGATCTGGAGCCGCTTTATGCGCTGTCGCTGGCGGATTTGCCGGATGTCGGGACGCGGGACGTATCGTTGCGCCGTCCGAGGCCAGAGGAGGCGGGGGGGCTTGCGCCGTGGTTCGAGGCCTATCACCACGAGACCGGGATGGGCACGCTGGATGGGGTCGACGGGAGGATTGCGGCGCAGCAGTTCATCGAGAAGGCCGACAGCCGGGTCATGGAGATCGGCGGCGCGGTTTGCGCGATGTCGGCGCTAAATGCACGCACGGCGGATATGGTGCAGGTGGGGGGCGTTTACGTGCCGCCGGAGCATCGCGGGCGCGGCTACGGCGGGCGCATCGTGGCGCTGCATCTGGCGGAGGTGCGCGCGCAGGCTATTGGCGCGGCGATCCTCTTTGCCGCGACCGCTGTTGCGGCCCGGGCCTATGAAGCCATCGGGTTCCGCAGGATCGGCAGCTATCAGATTGCGTTGCTGAAAACACCCATGGTCGTGGGGGCGGAGGTATGACCTTCCTGCGGCCAGAGGCGAAGGCGCAGCTCATGCGCTGGCGCGAGGTGCTGGCAGGTGGCGCGATGATGCTGCTGGGGCTCTGGTGGTTGATCGGGCCCGGGCGTCTGCTGGTGCTGCCTGCGATGGCGCTGCTGCTGGCCGGGGCGGCCCTGTGTTGGGTGGGCGTGCAGCGCGCGCGGTTTCGCAGCGCGGGGCAGGGGCCGGGCGCGGTCAGCGTCGACGAAGGCCAGATCACCTATTTCGGGCCGCTGACGGGCGGGTCCGTGGCGCTGCGCGAGATGACGGAGCTGACGCTGGACAAGACGCTTTACCCCGCGCATTGGCGTCTGACGCAACCGGGGCAGCCGGAGCTGCTGATCCCGGTGAATGCGGAAGGCGCCGACGCTCTGTTCGACGCCTTTGCGACGCTCGCGGGCCTCAGGACGGAGCGGATGCTGCATGCGCTGCAAGGGCCCGACACCCACGCCATCGTGATCTGGCAACGCGCGGGCAGTGCTGCCGCCCCCCTTCGTCTGCATTGACACCTCGGACATTTCGGCTCATCCCTGACCTTCCAGACCACGCCACGACCGAACGGAGCCTCCCCATATGTCCATCCCTCAATCCGGCGGCGGGCCGATCACGTCCCATGACCAGTTGGCGCAATATCTGGCGGATGGCTGCAAGCCCAAGGAGCAGTGGCGGATCGGCACGGAGCACGAGAAGTTCGGCTATTGCAAGGACACGCTGAAGCCGCTGCCCTATGAGGGCGAGCGGTCGATCCGGGTGATGCTGGAAGGGCTGCGCGACGCGCACGGATGGGCGCCGGTGGAAGAGGGCGGCAAGCTCATTGGGCTGGAGAAGGACGGCGCGAATATCTCGCTGGAGCCCGGCGGGCAGCTGGAGCTCAGCGGCGCGCCGCTGGAGACGATCCACGAGACCTGTGACGAGGTGAACACCCATCTGCGCGAAGTGCAGGATGTGGCGGACCGCATCGGTGCGGGGTTCATCGGGCTGGGCGCGGCGCCGGTCTGGAGCCATGACGACATGGATCTGATGCCCAAGGGCCGCTACAAGCTGATGAACGACTATATGGGCCGCGTCGGCACCATGGGGCGCGTGATGATGCGGCGCACCTGCACGGTGCAGGTGAACCTGGATTTCGGCTCGGAAGCGGATATGGTGCAGAAGATGCGCGTGTCGCTGGCGCTGCAGCCGGTGGCCACAGCGCTTTTTGCCAACTCCCCGTTCTTCGAGGGGCGCCCGAACGGGCATAAGTCCTGGCGCAGCGTGGCCTGGCGCAATCTGGATGCGTCGCGGACGGGGATGTTGCCCTTTGTGTTCGAAGAGGGCTTTGGGTTCGAACGCTGGGTCGAATATGCGCTCGATGTGCCGATGTATTTTGTCTATCGCGACGGACAGTATGTGGATGCGCTGGGGATGTCGTTCCGCGATTTTCTGGAGGGCAAACTGCCGGCGCTGCCCGGTGAAATCCCGACGCTGAGCGACTGGGCGGATCATCTGACCACCATTTTCCCGGAAGCGCGGGCAAAGCGGTTCATCGAGATGCGCGGCGCCGATGGAGGACCTTGGCGCAGGCTGTGTGCGTTGCCCGCGTTCTGGGTCGGGCTGATGTACGATCAGACCGCGCTCGATGCGGCCTGGGATCTGGTGAAAGACTGGGACATGGGCACGCGCGATCTGATGCGGGTTGCGGCCTCGGTCGACGGGCTGCAGGCCGAGGTGCATGGCATCAGGCTGCATGACATCGCGCGCGAGGCGGTGGCGATCAGCGAAGCGGGGCTGAAGGCGCGGGCCAGGGCGGGCGCGGGGGGCATGGTGCCGGACGAGACCCATTTCCTCAATGCGCTGATGGAGAGCGTGGAGAGCGGCAAGGTGCCTGCCGATGAGCTTTTGGAGCAGTATCACGGGGCGTGGGGCGGTGATCTGAGCCGGATCTATGCGGAGTATTCCTATTAGGCCCTGGGCTTTGGTTCCTGCCTGAGATCTGCGGATTGAGGACATCCCACCAGGGGTGGTGACGCTCCGGTGTGCCGGAACTACGGCATGGGGTCGCGCGCGGCTGGCGACGGCGCGATATGCTGGCCTGTGAGGCGGGCGGAACACTTGGACCGTGCTGTATTGTTTGGCGGGGCGCACCCAGGCCCGGCGGAGGAAGCGCCCTCACCCCCGTCGAGGGGGATCGGGCGCTGCCCGGCGAGACGCCGGGGGCGCAGCCTTATGGGTCAGAACCGAGTTCAGACCCCGATGCGCTGGTGGCCCGGACGGACAAACCGGCGGCGCGCCTCGTCGGCGGCGGGTCGCAGAGCGCATCCTTCGGCGTGATCGTTGATCAGCCCCATGGCCTGCATGAAGGCAAACATGGTCGTCGGGCCGACAAAGCGCCAGCCGCGGCGCTTCAGCTCCTTGGAGAGGCGGACCGAGGCGGGGCTGGTGGACTGGGTCTGCGGGGTGCTGAGCTCCCCGGGTGGCGGCTCGAAACGCCAGACGAAGGCGGCGAGGCTGCCCTCGGCCTCGACCATCTCGACCGCACGCGCGGCGTTGTTGATCACCGCGTCGATCTTGCCGCGATGGCGAACGATGCCCGTGTCGCCGAGCAGGCGGTCGACCTCTTCCGGCCCATAGCGCGCCATCTTGTGAAACTCGAAGCCGTCGAATGCGGTGCGGAACGCGGGCCGCTTGTTGAGGATCGTGCGCCAGCTCAGCCCCGACTGGAAGGATTCCAGGCAGATCTTCTCGAAGAGCCGCGTGTCATCGGCGACGGGAAAGCCCCATTCCCGGTCGTGATAGTCGAGGAATTCCGGCGCCGTGCTGGCCAGCGGCAGCGCGGCTGGCCATCGGGCCCGGGGACGGTCTCCGTCATGACAGCCCGTGGGCTGGGGATGGCGCGCGCATGGGCTGTCGGGGCTCCTCTCCCGGTCTGGGGCCGCGCCACCCGGTGGGGGCGCGGCGGTGGAGACGCTCAGGGCGTGAGTTTGTGGATCATGCCCTCATCGACGGCGGTGTAAAGGCTGCCATCGGGGCCGAGGACAACGGCGCGGAAGCGCCCGGCCTCCATCTCCTCGGGCAGGGTCATCTCGACCACATCGACCACGGAGGTGCCGTCGTTGCTGAGCTCGAAAACGTCGAGGCGCTGGCCGATGGGTGTGCCGCCGAAGCCGATGCCCATGATGCCCACGACCAGGTGGCCCTCCCAGTCGCCCCAGGCCGCATCGTCGAGGAAGGCCGCCGAGGAGGTGCCCTGCGACCAGCCGTTGTTGTCCCAAATGGGCGGCATGGCATCGGGGTAGGTGGCGAAATCGGTCATCGGCATGAAGGCTGCACGTTCATAGCGGTTCATGCCGTCCATCTGGTTGGGGCTGTAGCCGCAGTAGTCATCCGGGCAGTCGCCGCGCCCGGCCATATTGGGGCGCGGATCCCACCCGGCGTTGCCGCCGTTGACCAGCACGGTGATCTCATCGGAGTGCCAGGGCCCATGCTCGGCGGTGATCGCGGCGCCGGTGTCCGGGTGAAAGGCAATGCCCTGCACGTTGCGGTGGCCGTTGGTGTAGGTGCGCGGGTCGAACCCGTCCGGTGGCGTATTCTCCGGGGACGCAGCACCATCGGTGTCGATGCGCAGCACCTTGCTGCCCATCAGGGTCGGGCTCTGCGGCACCTCCTCGTTGTGGTTGTCGCCGGTGGTCAGATAGAGATAGCCGTCGGCCGGATTGAAGCGGACGCGCCCGCCGTTGTGCGCACCGGGGCCGCCGAAGGGATGATCGGAGGCCGCCATCTTGTAGGGCACGTCATCGACGATATCGGTGCGGTCGGAGACGCTGGAGAAATCATCGCTGACCACGAGCCGCATCAGCCGGTTGGTGTGCGGATCCGACATGTTCGATGTGGAATAGACATAGATCCGCCGGGTGTCGGCGAAATCGGGATCGACCGCGACGCCCATCATGCCGGCCTGCCCCTCGCAGAAGAGATCATCGGCAGTGCTGGCGTAGCCGTCGCTGCCGCTCATGCCGAGCAGCGCGGTCACGTCACCGGACGGCAGGCGCACGGACAGGCCCTTGCATTTCTCGGTGAAGAACATGGTGCCGTCGTCGAGAAACGCCATGTCCCACGGGCTGTCGAGCCCGTCGAGCACCAGCGTGTGGGTGAGGCTGGTGGTGTTCTGCGCCAGCGCCGGGCCGGCACAGAGCGCGGCGCTCATAATCAGCGGGATCAGTCGGGGTTGCAGTGCATGTCTCATGGTGGTCCTCCCTCGCGGTCTGGTATGTGCTGCCCGACAGATCGCTCATGACGCTCCTCGAAACCCGGCAATCGAGCCTTCGCAGCCTAAGCGCGATATACAACCATATCAAGAATATCTGCAGGCAGGTCGCCTCGTGCGGCGCGTCAGCGAGACGGCTCAGTTGCTGCGCAGCCTGTCGCGGAGGCGTTCGAAGAGATAGGTGCCGCCGCGCCGTGTCTCCAGTTCGTCCTGGCCGGTGCTCCTCGCGGAGCCCGCAAACCACACTTCGATCAGACCGACGGGGCCGTTTTGCGCCCCGGTGAAATCGCGCGCTTCGATTTCCAGCGCCTCGGCCAGCGCTTGGGCGGCGGCGCGGTCTTCGGAGTTGTAATAGCGAATGTGAGCGGTCGAGACCGCGAAGCCCACGCGCTGAAGATTTGTAACGGCGAGCCCGGTGTCTTCGAGGCGCTCGAGGTTGGTTGCGAGCCGCCCGCGCGGGACGGCGTCCGGGGCATAGACGCGCAGATCGACGATGTCGAGGTCGGCGCCCGCAGCCCCGAGCTTGTCGGCCAAGCTCCATTTGACGCCGGGCAGACCGTCGGGTGGCGTCGGGATCAGCGCTCCGGCCTCGGTGCGGGCGATGACGCCGGGGGCGGGCTGCATCGGGCGCCAGGCGACCAGTGACAGCGTGCTTGCAGCTGGCGCATCGGGGGCGGGGTCGATCTGCGCGGCGACGAAAGGCGCCTCGGCCCGGATGGCCCTGCGGGCCTCAGCCGCCCGTGATGCTGGCGGGCGTTGGGTGACCTCGACAGCGGCGATACCGGCGTCGGTCTCGGGCGGGACGGTAGGCTCCGGCGCGATCTCCACGACCCCCAGGATGGCCGCGGGCGCGTCCGGGGTGTCTGGGCGCTCTGCGGGCGCCGGGTCAACCGCCGCGGTTTCCGTCGGCGCATCCGACGCGGGGAGAGCGGGTGCCTGCAGGGGGCGCGGTTCGATTTCCGATGTGGGCAAGGCTTCAGCGGTCTCGGCGGCGGGCGGGGTCACCTCGGGCGCCGGGGCCTCCGCCTCACCCGCGGGCGGGGCGGTGGCGGGGGTGGGCGCCGGTGTGGCCTCGAGGCGGGCGATCGCCTCTGTTGGGGCGGTGGTCTCCTGCGCCACGCTGTCTGCGGGTTGGCCTGCGCGCATGGCACCGAGGCCGAAGAGCGTGCCGATTCCGAGGGCGAAGCCGAACCCGAGGCTGGCACAGCAGGCCATGGCGATCAGCAGCGCGCGCTTCGGGTGTTGCGTGATCGTGGCGAGCAGGTCGGATCGGGTGTGGCTGGGCGCGACGGAAGGCACCGCGGCGGCGGCCGTCTCGGTGTCCTCCTGCTTGGGCGGTGTATGGAAGTTCAGGGGCGGCGCGGTTGGCGCCGGGCTGTCCGCCTCGGCCTCGCCGGTCTGGGCAAGCGCCTGTTCGCGTTTCGCCCGCGCGGCCATGAGCCGCTCTTCCCAATTCGGGAGCGTGGATGCCGCTGGCTTGCGGGGCGCGCCGGGCTTGCGGACCTGCGGCTTGCCCGACTGACCGCCGTTTTTCTCTGACATGTTCCAGGCCCCCCGGGCACATAGTTCATGAAAACGCAAACATCCCCGCGACACTGAAATGGATCGCCCCGCAGAAATCAAACCAAAAAAAGCTCCAGCGTTTTTAGGAGCTTGAGTGGCTCATTCCTACAACACTCGCGCAGGGGTTGAAAAGATGGCGCGTGCAGGCGTGGGCTGGATCGCGCGCGGCGGCGGCGGTGCGGGGCTGTGCCGGCATCCTGTTGACGTGCCTTTGTTGTCCAAGGACCCAAGGGGTATCGGTGCCCGCTGCTGCCCCGCGCCTCTCCCTGGCGTGCGGGGCGGCCTAGGCCACGCGGTCGAGAAGGTGAAAGAGCGGCAGAAATCCGGTCAGCGCCTCTGTCGTGCGCGGGATCAGATCGGGCCGGGTGACGGAGTGCGGATCGGGCAGATCGTGCCAGGCGGCAAGGCCCTTGCGGCGCAGCGCGTCGGCGTGCGGGTGGGTCTTGTCGATGCCCGACGGGACCCGCTTGAGCTCCGGCGGGTTTACTCTCATGCCGTTGGTCTCAAGCGTCTGGATCAGCGCCAGAAGCTCTGCCCCCATGGGCCCCGCCATCTGCGTGCGGAAGGCCGCGAGGCCCGGTTTGTCGTACTGGAAGACGCCGCAGCCGAGCGAGAGCGTCTCGGTGCCCAGCCCGAAAAACCACATGGGTCTGTTCGGCGTGGCAGGCTGGGGCGCGAAGGAGAGGTGCAGGTGGGCGTTATAGGGCGTTTTGTCCCTGGAAAACCGGATGTCGCGGTGGATCCGGTAGATCTTGGCCTCATGCGGCGTCCCGGTCAGCGCGTCGAGCGCGGTGCACATTGCGGCGGCAAACGCCCGGGCGGGGCGTTGGATCTCGGCCTCATAGACCGCCTTGTGGTCCTGAAACCAGTCGCGCCGGTTGTTGGCCTTGAGATCGGTGAGAAAGGCGAGGGCCGCCGGAGAGAAATGGTCAAACGCGGGCATGGCAGTCCTTTCAGGTTTTTGGCGGCAGGCTGGCGACATGCTGCAGGGCGCGGTCGAGCCAGTCCTGCAGGGCGGGATCTGGGCAGTCGTCATGAGCCACAAGAATATAGCCCCCCATCTTGCGCGCACCCTGCATCAGCGTGCGAACGGCGGGATTGCGCAGAGCCTCGGCCTCCTGCGCCTTGCCGATGCGAAACATGAAGCGGCGGGTGCCGGTTTTCTCCTGCCGTGCGCCGCTGAGCATATGGCCATTCAGCAGGAAGATGGTGCCGCCCATCATGCGTTTTTCGGTGATGCCCGCATGGCCGGCCAGAGCGCGGCGCATGCGGTCGGTCAGGGCCGCGTCCTGCGGCATCAGACCAGCCCCGCCGCAAGAAGCAGGATGGCGCCCGACAGCGTGAAGATGGTCAGCGTGGTCAGCAGGGTGCCGATGAGGCGCCCGAGGCCGTTGGGGTTGCGGCGCAGGCTGATGTAGTGAATGAGCCGCGCGCCGAGCAGCAGCGTGCCGCAGCCGATCACCAGCCAGGGCGGCGCGCCTGCGATCTCGGCCCCGGCGAGGGCGAGCAGGGCCAGTGGCACATACTCGGTGAAGTTGGCATGCGCGCGGATGCGGCGCAGCAGGTCGTCGTCCTCCCCCGCCAGCATCATGATGCCGGTCCTGGCCCGGCGCAGCCCCACGGCGATGGCCATCGGTACGCTCATCAGCGCCAGCAGGGCGATGAAGATCAGGGTGTAGGTTGGGGCGTGGTCCATCCTGTGCTCCTTTCTGGCGGTCTCAGGCCATCATGCTCTCATAGGTGATGAGCGCAAAGCGCGCGCCCTGCGGATCGGTCAGCGTGGCCATGCGGCCGACGCCGGGCACGTCCCCGGGCGGGGTGACGACAGTGGCCCCCCTGCTGCTGGCCTCGGTGACGCTGGCGTCCACGTCCGGCACGGTGAAGTAGATCGTCCAGCCGCCCTGCTCCGCCGGAACGGGTGAGAAACCGCCGATGGCCGTCTCTCCGATGGCGACGGCGGAATAGCTCGACCCGTCCTGCATCGGCATGTCGGTGATGCTCCAGCCGAGCACCTCGGCGTAGAAGGCCTTGGCGGCGGATTGGTCGGGCCCGGCGTGGTCGATCCAGCCGGCGTTTCCGGGGGTTGTCATGTCGAGAAGGCTCATGTCATTGCTCCTGTGTTGGGGCGTCCCGCGGGGTGGGGACAGACCAAGGACGCGCGCGGCCCACGGGATCCGACAGGGCTCAGTTGTTTTTCTGCAGGCCTGCGATTTTCTCGTCGAGCAGCATGCGCTCGGGCGCGGTCGGGCCGAGCTGGCGCGCCCGGTCATAGGCGGCGCGGGCCGCGCCCAATGCGCCGGTCTGCTCCAGGAACGCCGCCCGCATGGTGTGAAACCAGCGGTAGCCATCGAGGTCGGGGGCCAGCTCCTGCATCTCGGCCAGGGCGGCCTCCGGACCGCGGGTCTTTGCCTGGACGGCGATCAGGTTGAGCCGCACCACGGGCGAGGGCTGCAGCGCGTAGAGAGCGGCGTAATGCGCCTCGATGAGTGGCCAGTCGGTGGTCTCCGGCGAGGCCGCGCGGGCGTGCTCGGCGGCGATGGCGGCCTGAATGAGATAGGGGCCCTGATGGCCGATCCGGCGGGCCTTGTGAAAGAAGGCGCGGGCCTCCTCCATCTCGGCCCGGGACCACAGGTGGCGGTCCTGATCGTCGAAGGCCACCGGGCGGCCCTGCGCATCGACCCGGGCGCCGCGCCGGGCGTGCTGAAAGAGCAGGAGTGACAGCAGCGCTGCCTGCTCACCCATGCCCGGGAAGAGCTCGGCCAGCAGGCGCGCCAGCCGGATCGCCTCCTGGCAGAGCAGCGGGCGCATCTGGGTTTCGGTCTCGGAGGCGGACCAGCCTTCGGTGAACATCAGGTAGATCATCAGCGAGACCTCCCGCAGTCGTCGCGCGCGGTCTTGCGGGCTGGGGGTCTCGAAGGGCACCGGGTGCGCGGCGATGCGGCTCTTGGCGCGGGTGATGCGCCGCTCCATCGTCTTGGGTTTGACCAGAAAACCACGCGCGATCTCGGGCACGGCGAGCCCGGCCACCACCCGGAGGGCCAGCGCGATCTGGTCGCGCCGGGCCAGTGCGGGGTGGCAGCAGATGAAGAGCAGCCGCAGCACGTCGTCACGCAGCGCGTCGGGGTCGGGCAGGGGCGCCGCCTCTGCCTCCAGAATCACCTGGTTTTCGGACAGGAGGCGCGACTGGCGCTGGTGTTTGCGCAGCATGTCCAGCCCGCTGCGCCGCGCGGCGGTCAGCAGCCAGGCGAGAGGGTCGCGGGGTGTGCCGGTCTGCGGCCAGTGGGCCAGCGCCTTCACGCAGGCCTCGGCGAAGGCCTCCTCGGCCAGATCGACGGACCGGAAATAGCGGGTGAGGGCGGCCATCGCGCGCGGGCGCTGCTGGGCAAAGCGCGCCGCCAGCCAGTCGCAGGTGGCGCTCATCCGTCCGTGGAGATCGCCCCGCCGGCCCAGGCGATGGGGCGCACCTCGAGCCGGGCGATCGGCGATGAGATCATCCGGGCGTGCTCCAGCGCCTCGTCGAGATCGCGGAACGCGGCGGCGTAGAAACCCAGAAAGCTTTCCTTGGTCTCGGCAAAGGGGCCGTCGACCACCAGCGGGGGCTGATCGGAGGCGGGCGCGGGCGTCAGGGTCACGGCGGTGGACGGCGGCATGAGCTTGACGCTGACAAAGGCCCCCCGCTCAGCCAACCGCGTCTGCAGCGCCGTGTGACCGGCCAGGACCTCGGCCTGCCGGTCCTGCGGCAGTTGTTCGAACACCCCGGCCTCGCCGTAGATGTTGATTGCGTACATCATGGATCCTCTCCCTGGTTGGTGCTGATGCAAGGACGCGCGAGGCGCGGCATATCCGACACCGGCACCCGCGCCTCTCTCCGGTACCGCGCCCGGAGCCGGTGCCGGGCCTTACACCTAAAGTATGATAGGCGGTCTTGCGAACTGCGTCTAAGGTCACGTGAGAGTGACAGAGGAGGAGATCACTATGGCTTGGAGCAAACCCGTTGTCCGCGAGATCGAATGCGGCATGGAAATCAACATGTACGGCCCCGGTGAAGAGGATGAGCGTGGCGGCGAGCGCGACGTCATCTAACGGCTCAGCCGTTTTATGAATTTGATTGTTCTTGGGGCGGCCGCCGGTGGGGGGCTGCCCCAATGGAATTGCGGGTGCCGGAATTGTGCGGATGCGCGGGCAGGAACGATTGCGCCGATGACGCAGTCGTCCGTTGCCGTATCCGCCAATGGCACGGATTGGGCGGTGCTGAACGCCTCGCCCGATATCCGGTCGCAGCTGCAGCAGATCCCGGCGATGCGCCCGGGCGCGCTGCGCGGGACGCCGATTGCGTCGGTGGTCCTGACCAATGGCGATATCGACCACATCGCAGGGCTGTTGACCTTGCGCGAGAAGACCCCTTTCACCACCTATGCCACCGCGGCCGGGCTCGAGATCCTGGAGAGCAACTCGGTGTTCAACGTGCTGGACGCGGAGCTGGTCGCGCGGCGGCGGATCGAGCTGGAGGCCCCGTTTGAAGCCGCGCCGGGCCTGACAGTCACGGCCTTTTCCGTGCCGGGCAAGGTGGCGCTGTTTCTCGAAGGCGACCGGTTGAACCTCGAAGAGGTGGGCGAGCAGACGGTGGGGTTGATCCTTGAGACGGGATCGGCGCGGGCGGTCTATATTCCCGGCTGCGCCAAGGTGCCCGACTGGCTGCTGGAGCGGCTGGAGGGGGCGGATCTGCTGCTCTTCGACGGCACGGTCTGGAACAACGACGACATGCAGCGGACGGGCACCGGGCAGAAGACCGGGGCGCGCATGGGGCATCTGCCGCTGAACGGGCCGGAGGGCAGTCTGGCGCGTTTTCAGGATGTGACCGCGCGCAAGATCTTCATTCACATCAACAACACCAACCCGATCCTGCAACCGGACAGTGCCGAGCGGGCGGAGGTTCTGGCCCGTGGCTGGGAGATCGCCCACGACGGGATGGAGATCACGCTCTAGGGCGCCTGCTTTTTCTTCGAAGCAGACAGGATCGTGTTTTGCCGTGGAGCGGCAGGCGAAGGGGTGTGCGGCATCCGCAGGGGGCCACGATGGCCGGCGGTCAGGCTGTGCGCGGGACCGTCGTCAGAAACTCGGCCAGCACCGCGCGCGACAGCGGCTTATGCGCCAGATCGACCTGCAGCGTGGCGCAGGTGTCGATCAGCTCCTGCGAGCGGTTGGCGGAGATGATCGTCGTCGGCAGCGTCCCGTAGCGGTCGCGCAGCCGCGGCACCAGCTCCGTACCGCTGATCCCGTCGCCCAGCTGGTAATCCAGCAGGAAGCCATCCGGCACCACGCCCAGCTCCTCGTAGAGGCTGAGGGCCTCCTCTGCGCTGGAGCATTGCAACACGTCCGAGCCAAGCGCTTCGATGGTCATGGAGATCGAGTTGCGCAGAGCCGCGTCGTTCTCCACCAGCCCGATCAGCAGGCCTTGCGTGGAGCGCTCGGCCCGGGCGGGAGGGGCGCGGTCCGGCCCCCGCGTGGCGCGGCGCGCGGGCTTGAGCCCGACCGAAAAACAGCTGCCGCGCCCAAGCTCGGACCACAGGTCGAGCTCGTGGTCGAGCATCTTGCAGGCGCGGTCCACGATGGCGAGGCCGAGGCCCAGGCCGACCTGATCGCCCCGCTCCTTTTTGAGCTGCTGGAATTCCTGGAAGATCACCTTCTGGTCGCTGGCCGAGATGCCCGGGCCCTGGTCGCAGACCTCGACCCGGATGAGGCCGCCTTTCTGGCGCACACCCACAAGGATCTTGCGTCCGGTGGTGTAGCGGATGGCGTTGCTGATGATGTTCTGCAGAATGCGGTAGAGGTAGGATTGGTCGCTCTGCACCTTGAGCGAGGTGGTCACGAAGCGCAGGTCGAGCCCGCGCGCGGTCGCCAGCGGCGCGAACTCGTTGTAGAGCGTGGTGAAGACCCGGTTCAGATCCACCGTCGTCAGATCGTAGGTGGCGAGCCCGAGGTCGAGTTTCGAGATGTCGAGCAGCGCCGTGATGATCGATTCCGCGCTTTCCAGCGCCGAGGTGGTCTTGCGCACCAGCTCTCGGTCGGAGCCGCTGTGCACGCGGTCTTCCAGCACCGAGGTGTAGAGCTTTGCGGCCGACATCGGTTGCAGCAGGTCATGGGAGGCGGCGGCCACAAAGCGGGTCTTGGAGGCATTGGCGCGCTTGGCGTCCTCCAGCGCCTTTCCGAGCTCGATGGTCCGGTCGGAGACGCGTTTCTCTAAGGTCTCGTTGAGCTCGCGCAGGGCGCTGGAGGTCTGGCGTTCCTGCGTGATGTCGTTGAAACTGATCACGAAGCCGCGGTCGGGCATTTCCTGCATGAAGACGTCGAAGATGGCATCGTCATCGCGCAGCACCTCGAAGCTGAGCGCGTCGCGGCCTGCGCTCTTGCGTGCCCAGTCGCGCAGATCCGCTTTCTGCATCGCGCCGGTGTAGGTGAAGAGATCCTCCAGCCGGTCGAGCAGTTCATCGAAGTTGCCGCCGCGAAAGGTGGGGCCGATGCGGCGGCGCAGCAGGTCCTCCATGCGCCGGTTCCAGCCAACCAGACGGCGGTCTTGGTCGAAGATGCAGATGCCCTGTTTGATATGATCGAGCGTGGCGCGCAGCATCAGTGCCTGCTTGTGCACCAGCTTGTCGCGTTCCTGCCGCTCGAGCCGCATGATCTCGGTCACATCGGTCTGCAGGATCACGGTGCCGCGGGTGTCGGTGCGGTGTTCGCTCACCTGGATCCAGCGGTTGCCGGTGAGCCGGATGTTGAAGACCACGTGATCCTTGCGGTGCAGCTTGCGGCGCGTGTGGCGCCAGCGTTCGGGGCTTTCCTCGGCGCTCCAGTCGTGTTCGCTGCTGTTGCTGACCAATGTGACGTAGTCGTCGAAGGCAAGCCCGGTGCTGAGCTGGCCGCGCACATCGCTGAGCGCTTCGCAGAAGCGGCTGTTATAGAGCACCAGCCGGTCGCCCTGATCGAAGAGCGCGAAGCCTTCGTCGATGGTCTCGATGGCATCGGCGAGGTTGGCGCGGGCATCCTCCGCCTCCTGCCGCGCCAGGGCAAAGCGGGCGTTCGATTCATGCAAGAGATCCAGCGTGCGCTCCAGATCGACCGTGCGCTGGCGCACCTGCTCCTCCAGCATCGCGGCGCGTTCGAACTGCGCATAGGCGAGGCCGGTCTGGTCGGGGCTTTGCTCGACCTTGCGCATCAGCGCCTCGGCGATCTGCATCAGCTTTTCGTTCTGCCGTTCGAGGCTGTCGGCGGGGTTGACGAGATCCATGGCTCAGCGGTCGGGGTTGACCAGCATCACACCGGTCATGGTGTGGTTCACATGCAGGGGCCCGATCTGCTCGCCGTAGGTGGAAAAGCCCACCACCCGGTTGCGCGCCATGATCTCGGAGAGGTCGCGGGTGGCCTGGGTCTGTTCCGCCTCGATCCGGCGCAGCACGCAATCGCAGGCGAAGATGTCCACATCCTCGCGCCCCGCCTTGATCTTGGAGAGCTCCTGATCGAGGTGGCTGGCGATTTCCTGCGGCTCGGCCACGTTCAGCACCATGCCCTCGTCGATGGCGGCGAAGAACACCAGCTCGCCCGCTTCGTTCACGCGCTGGATCGCGCGGACGTGGTGGGTGTCGCCCAGACGCACCACCACCGGGTGGGCGGAGAAGGTGAACTCGTCAAGCTGGTCGGGGTCCTTGTTCACGATGCGGGCATATTCGCGGGCCGCGGGTTCGGCGTTGATCTCCTTGACGATGCGGCGCTCGGGGTCGGCCTTGGTGACGATCATGCGGCGCCCTGTCGGCTCCAGATGGTTGAGGCTGAAGACGCGGGTCTCGCAGTCGGTGCGCACGAAGGTCACCAGGGCCGCGCCGGAGCGGAGGTGCTCGCCATCGGCGAGCCAGGTTTCCTCGAACCGCGTGCCATCCCCGGAGGAGCCGCCGAAGACCGGCCAGGCGCCCATGGCAGGCGCGATGGTCGCGGCCAGCACATCCTCGCGCAGCGACAACCCATCGACCAGCAGGAAGCTGAAGCCGTTGGGCTTGTCACCGTGCTGATCGGCGAGCGCGGTGCGGGCCTGCACCAGCTGGTCGATGAGGCTCTGGGCCTCCAGCGCTTCGAGGTTGTCGATCCGCACGGTTTCGGTGGCGAAGTGCCGCGCGGGCAGGGCGATCACCACGGAGGTGTCGTCCTCGGTATAGCCCTGCCCGCCGATCTGTCCCGCCGTGGTGCAGCCGGTCACGCCGGTCTCGGGGAAAATCTCGACCGCGGTGGAGCAAATCCGTTGCAGATCGTGCCGGTTGGGGCTGAACACGAAGAGCTGCGCCCAAGCTTCATGGGCCAGCCGATCCTTCAGGTGTCGGGCGGGATTGGTTTCATCCGCCGCGATGTGGACGATCGTCAAAAGTCGTTTCGCAACCGCGTCGGACGCGGCAATGCTCTGCGCACCTTCCATTTTCATTGGGTCTTGCCTCCCCCCGCAAGGATAGGCGCAACCCTAGCTCTCAGGCAAGATGGAGTTGAACTGCGCCTTTTGCGAGACAAGCACGGCCTGCGTGCGGCTGTGCACGCCGAGCTTGCGCATGATCGCGGTCACATGCGCCTTGACGGTGGTTTCGGCAATCGAGAGGTCGAAGGCGATCTGCTTGTTCAGCTTGCCCTCGCAGATCAGCTGCAGGATACGGGACTGCTGCGCGGTGAGATCAGAGAGCCGGGAGACCGCATCGCTGACGGCATCGTCTTCGGGATCGTTGAAGCTGTCGGGCTTGTAAGTCTGGCCGTCGGCGATGGCGTTGATCGCCTCCTCCAGCTTGGCGCGCGGGCTGTGTTTGGGCACAAAGCCCGACGCCCCGGCGGCCAGCACCGAGGAGACCATGCGCGCGTCATCCATGGAGGAGACCACCAGAACGGGGGCGGCACCCGCGGCGCGGCTGATCTCGATCACCCCATCGACGCCCGCCACATCCGGCAGGTTCAGGTCGAGCGCCACGAGGCGCGGCTGCGGTTCTTCGGCCAGAAGCGCGAGTGCGCGTTCCATCGTGTCGGCGGTTTTCACGTTGATCCCCGGCATGACGCTGCGCAGCGTCAGTTCGAGCGCATCGCAAAAGAGCGGGTGATCGTCCACCACCAGAATCCAGCCTTGCGGCGTGGTCTGCGCCCAGTCGCGCGATGTCTTGAGAATATCCGTCGTCATACTGGTACCCTAACACCTTCTTCGCGTCCGGAAACTATCCAAAAGTCTCATGTAAAAAGGGCGCCCCGCGCGGGACGCCCTATGGTCAGTCGCGGTCATCCGCGCATCAGTTCGCGCTGGCCAGCTGTTCGGGCAGGCGGAAGGTCCAGAGCATGCCGCCCTGGTTGAGGTAGTTGACCTTCTTGGCCACTTCGCCCCCCCAGAGCGGAACAGCGCCACCCCAGCCGGAGATCACGGTCACGTACTGCTCGCCGTCCTGCTCCCAGGTGATCGGCTGGCCGACGATGCCGGAGCCGGTCTGGAAGGACCATAGTTCTTCGCCGGTCTCGTCGTCAAAGGCGATGAACTTGCCCTCCGGTGTGCCAGTGAAGACCAGCCCGCCCGCGGTCGCCATCACGCCACCCCAGAGCGGGGCGTCGTTCTTGAACTCCCACTTAAGCTCGCCGGTGTCCGGGTCGATCGCCTTCAGGGAGCCGATGTGGTCTTCGTAGTTGGGCTTGATGGTGAAGCCCGAGCCCAGATAGGCGGCACCCTTCTTGTAGGTGATCGGCTCGTTCCAGATGTCCATGCCCCATTCGTTCGAAGGCACATAGAAGTTGCCTGTGCGCTGCGAAAACGCCATCGGCATCCAGTTCTTGCCGCCGAGGAAGCCGGGGGAGGAGAAGACAACCTCGCCCTTCTTGCCATCGGCTGAGGCTGCCGGGTCGCCGGGGCGGTTGTCTTCGATAAAGATCGGGCGTCCGGTTTCGTCGATGCCGCTCGCCCAGCTGATGTCCTTGACGAAGGGCACGGCACTGACGAATTCGCCGTCTTCCCGGTTCAGCACGTAGAAGAAGCCGTTGCGGTCGGCGGTGGCCCAGCGTTTCTCGCCCGCGCGGTCGGTGTAGGCCACGACCTCGTTCACGCCGTCATAGTCCCAGCCTTCGCGCGGCGTGGTCTGGTAGTGCCACTTGATTTCACCCGTGGCCGGGTCGATTCCGATGCGGCTGGCGGCGTAGAGGTTGTCACCCATGCCATCGCCGGAGGGCGCGCCCGCGCCGCGCAGATGGCTGTTCCAGGGGGCCGGGTTGCCGGTGCCGAAGACCAGCGTATCGGTCTCGATGTCATAGGAGCCGCCGAGCCAGGTGGCCCCGCCGCCGGTCTTCCACATGTCACCCGGCCAGGTGGCATTGAGCGTGCCGGTCATGGTGCTTTCTTCGCCGTTCAGCGTGCCCATGTGGCCCTCGATCACGGGGCGGGTCCAGACCGTCTCACCCGTCATCGCGTCCCGCGCCTGCACTTCGCCGACGATGCCAAACTCACCGCCCGAGTTGCCGGTGATCACCAGCCCGTTCACGATCAGCGGGGCGGCGGTATAGCTGTAACCCGCCTTATAGTCGGCGATTTTCTTGCGCCAGACCACATCGCCGGTGTCCTTGTTCAGCGCCACGATGCGCGCATCGAGCGTGCCGAAGATGACCATGTCGCCATAGATCGCGGCGCCGCGGTTGACCACGTCGCAGCAGGGCAGGATGCCTTCGGGCAGACGCGCGTCGTACTGCCAGATCTCCTGGCCGGTCTTGACGTCGATGGCATACATCCGGCTGTAGGACCCGGTGATATACATCTTGCCGTCATGCACGAGCGGCTGGGTTTCCTGGCCGCGCTGCTTTTCACCGCCCAGGGAGAAGGCCCAGGCGGGCACGAGGTTCTTCACGTTGTCCTTGTTGAGGGTGTCCAGCGGCGAATAGCGCTGGAGGTGACGCCCCATGCCGTTGGTCAGCACGTCGCCCGTGGACGCCTGATCGTTGGCGAGCATCTCTTCTGTCACTTCTGCATGTGCCGCGGTGCCTGCCAGCAGGCAGATGACGGCGGCTTTGATAAACCTGTTCATCGGTTTCCTCCCAATCGTCGGTATGAGGCTGCGCACCTTTCCTCATGGTACGGGACAACCCGAGGGCAGTATCGGAGGAACCGCTCACAATCTAAATTGGCCAAAGGTCGTATGCGGGTCGGCTTGCCTGATCCGGGCGATCCGGCCCAGCATGTGGGGACATGAGGTGGAGGGGGTGACATGCGGTTGTTGGGGGCATTGGTGCTGGTGCCGGGACTTGCCGGTGCGGCGGAGGTGGATGGGGCGACCGTCTATCTGGAAGAGGCGGATGGCACGCGGATCGAGGTCGCGACGCTGGCCGGGCCGCGCAACAGCTACAGCGTGGCGTTGAATGACGCGGTGTTCTCGGATCACTTCCTGTCGATGCGTCCGTTTCGATGCATCGAAGGGGCGGAGAAAATCTGGTGCCATGTGCCGTATCCTTATGACATCAAAAGAGATATATCGGATGATCTGATCGATCTGGAATATGATTTCCTCTTTGTGTGGAAGGGCAAGACGGACTACGGGATCAATATGTGGAATGGGGTTTATTACCGGTTGGAAACCGTGGGCGAGGGCCTGGTGGGGCGCATGTATGAGATGGACATGGGCGTGCTCGCGGTGCCGCCGGAGGCGGGGGAGCTGCGCCCGGTCCGGGAGGTCGATCTGGAAGAGGCGGACCCGGAGGGCCACTGGCTGCCGCGGATGGTCATTCGCTAAGGGCTTGGGCGAACGCCGAACCGAACCGCTCCGCTGGCCGGCCCGGCGGGAGCCGCCGGGCAGCGCCCGACCCCCCTCGATGGGGGCGAGGGCGCTTCTGACCTGTGCATATCGTACCCGGCTGGGAGGCCCGGCCCGTTTGCTCAGAAGACCGGCGCGTATTTCCAGTTGTCGGCGTCGGGCGTGACCTCGTCGAGATCGTAGCCTGCGCCTTGAAGGCGTTTGGCGACGGCGAGACCTGCGGCTGCGGCCTCATCGACGAATTGGCGCCCGAGGGTCTCGTCCTGTGCGGTGCCATGGCCGCGCATCAGGTTCAGGCCGTGGTTGAACTTGCCGACCGGATCGCCGAGCTCCGCGGCCCGCCGGTCCCAGTCGGCTGCGGCGTCGGGGTCGTAGTCGCCGCCCAGGCCATTGTTGTCGAGCTGGCTCATCCAGGTCATCGCGCCGGTGTAGCCCGCCTCCGCGCAGCGCTCGAACAGCCGCCGGGCGGCCGCGTGTTCGCCCTTCTTGGTGATCATGTAGCCGCTGGCGCAGAGCACCATACCGGTCTCGCCCCGGTCGGCCCGGTCAAGCATGGATTCCCAGGTCATCTCGGAGGGGTTCAGCGTGCCGCCCGGGTCGGTGTCGTCGGCGAGGGCGGGCGGTGCGATGAGCAGCAGCGGGATCAGGGCATGTTTCATGGGCATCAGTCTAGCACATCGGCGCGGGTGTTGCTCTTCGCCAAAGGTCGCAGGACTTTCATGGGGAATTAGATATTAAAATCAGTATTTTGGCGGATTTAGCCGTGATTTGTCCCATGGTGTTGCCAAACCGGACCGCCGGGAGGCGGCCCGGAATGGGGCGTCGGTGGGATGTCTGTATCGCGTCGGTATGACGTCGGTATCACGTCGGTGCGTGGCGTGCGGTGGCGCAGTGAGACGTTAACCTCCCGTGGGGCGGAAGGCGGCGCCCCAGGGGAAGCGGCCGACCTTGATCGACTTGATCGCCTCGCGGCTGGCCACGTCGATCACCGTGACATCGCCGGAGACCCCGTTGGTGGTGAAGGCCAGGGAGCGGTCGGCGTTGAAGTCCAGATGCCAGACGCGGCGGCCCACGAGGATATAGTCCTCGACCTCGTAAGTCTCGGCATTCACCACCGCGATGTGATTCGAGGGGCCGAGCGCCACATAGGCGTGGGTGTCGCCCGCGGTCATCTCGAAGCCCACCGGCTGCACCCGGTCGGGGTGCACGCCATCGACGGCGAAGTCGATCTTGGTGATCTCGTCCTGCGTCGCCACATCAAAGACGGAGATGGTGCCGCCGATCTCGGCGCTGACCCAGAGCTCGGTGCCCTCCTTGATGAACTCGGCGTGGCGCGGGCGGCTGTCGACCAGCGTGTTGGCAAAGATCTCCTGGCTTTCGGTGTCGATCCAATGGGCCATGTTGGTGGTCTCGGAGGTGGTGATGGCGATTTTGCCGTCGGGGCTCACGGCCATGCCTTCGGGCTCGATGCCGACGCTGATCTGGGCCACCACGGTGCGGCTCTCGGTGTCGACCACGGTGGTGATCGCGTCATCCTCATTGGCGATGTAGAGGTGGCGGTCATCAGGATGCAGCACGAATTGCTCGGGGTCCTCGCCCGAGGGCAGCTCATGCAGGACCTCGCCGCTGTCGGGGTCGATCACCTGCACCGTGTCGCTGTCCGACGCACAGACGTAGAGCACCGAGTAATCCTTGGAGAAGGTGATGCCGCGCGGGCGTTCGCCCACGTCGATGGTGCGCACGACCTCCAGCGTTTCGATGTCGATCACGCTGAGGGTGTCGTCCTTTTCATTGGAGATCCACATCTCGTCCGCCAGCGCGGGTGTGGCGAGCAGAGGGATGGCGAGGAGGATCGGTTTACAGGTCAAGGCGCGTCTCCTTTTTGCGGTGCTCGTGAGGGGCCAGCCCCTCACACTCCCCGGAGTATTTGGGGAAAAATGAAGGGGCCTATTGGAAGGCCGTGCAGGGGCTTTCGGGGGCGTCGAGGCCCAGGGTGTCGAGCTCGGTACGCTGGTGCAGGAAGCCTTCGAGGGGCGCTTGCGCGACGAGGGCGGCACGCGTCACCAGCGGGATCGGCTGGCGCATCTGGCCGTTCCACGTGCGGAAGGACAGTGGGCGGCCCTTGAAGCCTGCGAGCTCGAAATTGTCCGACAGCAGGTAATCGCGGATTGTGGTGGGGTCGGCGGATTGGGTGCGGGTGACGGCCTCGCCCACGGCGCGCACGGCGGCCCAGGCGGCGTAGTCGCGCGGGGTCATGTCGCGGCCTGCGAGATCCTGGAAGCGGCTGTGCAGTTGCGCGGCGCCCCATTGTTCGACGACGGGTGCCCAGGAGACGGGGCGGAGGCCTTCGGAGCCTGCGATGGGGCGGGGGGTCCAGGTGTTATAGGCGATATAGCGGGCGAAGTCGTTGGCCACATCGGCGATGAGCAGGAGGTCATGGTCCGCGAGGTCTTGGGTGAAGAGCGGCACTTCCTGGGCGGCGTTGCGGCGCATGTCGGCGTCGAAGATCCAGGGTTTGGTCTCGGCGATGGTGAGCCCGAATTTAGCAGCACTTGCGGTGAGGGCCGCAGCATACGCGGCATCTTCCGGGGCGTTGCCGGTGATCAGCACCAGGTCTTCCCAGCGTTTGGCGCGGGCGAATTGCATGAGCGCGTCGGTCTGCATCGCGTAGCTGGTTTTCGTATGGAGCAGGTTGGCGCGGCAGTTTTCGCCGCGCAGGGCCATGTCGGAGGCGGCGGCGTTGAAGAGCATCGCGCCTTGCGCTTCCGGCAGATCGGCGATGGCGAGCAGCGTCTCGGCGGGGGCGTCGAGCACCATGTAGGGGGAGCGCGCGAGGGCGGCGCGGGCGTCGGGCAGGGGGTCCGCTTCGGGCGGGATCTCGATCACTTCGAGGCTGTAGTCCTGCCCAAGGAATTTACCGGTGGTGAGGTTGTCCGAGAGGCCCAGTTCGGCGCCCGCCTGGCCGCGGTCTTCGGGGATCGGGTCGAGGTTGGAGAGCACCGGGCGTTCGGCTTCGGCGTGGCGCAGCCAGATCAGCGGCACCTGCAGCGTGTCAGCCAGGGCTGTGGTGCAGAGACCCAAGGATATCGCGGATGCGAGCAGGTGTTTCAGCATGGACCCTCCCAGTCGGCGACAGGATGACGGAGGCGGCGCGGACAGGCTATGCGACCAATGTCCAATGCCGCGGCGGGCGTGGGGCCGCCGCTTCACGACCAAGGTCGCATTGTTGCCGTGCGGGGCGTCGCGTTAGATCAAAGCCAACTTCGAAACGGGAGGGTTTTCACGATGTTGAAGACAGGAATGACGACGGCTGCATTGCTCTGTGCCGCCACGCTGGTCTGGGCCCATGGCGATGTGGCGCCGCAGCCGGTGAACACCGATGCGTTGCCCGATGTGGGTGAGGAATGGCTGATCGAGAACCCGTATCGCGCCGAGGCGGTGGGCGAGGATGTCTGGCAGGCGGCGGTGGAGATCGGCGCCTCGGGGTACAACCAGAACTGCGCGCGCTGTCACGGGCTGGAGGTGATCTCGGGCGGCTTGGCGCCGGATCTGCGCTTCCTGGAGGCGGAGGAATACGGGGATGAATGGTATATGGAGCGCTTCATCCATGGCTATACGCAGAACGGGATTACCAAGATGCCGGCCTTCGGCGATCTGCTCGGTCAGAAGGCGGCCTGGGCCATTCGGACTTACATCGAGACGCGGCCCGACCAGGACATGGTGGACGCGCGCTCGGACGAGTTGAAAGAGATGCGCGATCAGTTTGCGGCCTGGGCCGAGGATCCGGCGGGGGCGGACCCCGATGCGGCCAAGGCGCGGCTGAGCGAGATTGCGGCGGAGATCGAGACCCTCTCGGGGGCGCCGCTGGCCGACAGCATCGCGTTCCGCGCGAGCAATGTGATCGACGGCACGCCGGTGGCCTACAAGCGCGCGGCGGAGATCCTGACGATCGGCTTGTCAGCGGCGCATTAAGCGAACAGACTGGCGGGCATGAAGCTTTTCTCCCTGATGATAGCTGTCAGTCTCGGGGTCGGTCTTTTGGTCGGCCCTGCGCCCGTCTGGGCCAATGACCCCTGTGCCGATCACGTGCCGCAGGCGCGGCCCCAGAACGCGAGCCGCGATATCGTGGGCCGGGAGCTCGACCAGATCATCGAGCAGGGGCATATGCTCTTTGCGGTCTATGAGGAGTATCCGCCCTATTCCTGGGAAGAGGCGGGGCAGCCGCGCGGCGTGGATGTGGAGATTGCGCGGCTGATTGCGGAGTACATCGGCGTGGAGCCGCGGTTCAACTTCGTCGCGGCGGGTGAGAACCTGGATGCGGATCTGCGCAACAACCTGTGGCGCGGGGCGCTGATCGGCGGGCGGATTGCCAATGTGATGATGCGGGTGCCCTACGATTCGGCGTTCAAGTGCCGGGTGGAGCAGGTGGTCTTCACCGGGCAGTATCAGACCGAGACGATTGCCATTGCGTACCGGCAGGAGGCCTATCCGGAGGAGAAACCGGTGCCGGCCTATTTCCGCTTTGACACGGTGGCGGTGGAGAATGATTCCATAGCGGATTTCTATCTCTCCGGTCTCGCGGGCGGGCAGCTCGGCGCCAATATCCGGCGCTATCCGGATGTGGAGGCGGCGATGGCGGCGTTGGCGGCAGGCGAGGTCAAGGCCGCGATGGGCCCGCGCGCGCAGCTGGAGCATGGGTTGGGCGCGGGTGTGGGGCTGCACCAACCGCCGCTGCCCGGCTTTGCGGTGGGCACCTGGACGCTGGGCGTGGGCGTGAATTTCCGCTACCGTCCTCTGGCCTATGACGTGGACGATGCCATCCGGACGGCCCTGGAGGACGGGCGGATTGCGGGGATTTATGACGCCTACGGCCTGAGTTTTCAGCCGCCCGAGCGCTAGACCTATCCATTGGTCTTATATCGCGCGGCGGGGGCACAACGTAACGTCGGGACCAAGACAGGAGGAGACCGCCATGGAAATGTCCGGATCGATCAAGATTGACGCTGACCGCGAGACGGTCTGGGCCGCGCTGCTGAGCCCGGATGTGCTCAAGGAGTGCGTGCCCGGATGCCAGGAGATGACCGGCACGCCGGAGGACGGATTTGCCGCCACTGTCGTGCAGAAGGTCGGCCCGGTGAAGGCCACCTTCAAGGGCGAGGTCCAGTTGCAGGACCGTGTGCCCCCTGAAAGCCTGCGCCTCGTCGGCGAGGGCAAGGGCGGTGCTGCGGGCTTTGCCAAGGGCGGGGCCAAGGTGCAGCTTGTCGAAGAGGAGGGCGGCACGCGGCTCGACTATGAGGCGGAGGCCAAGGTGGGCGGCAAGCTGGCGCAGCTCGGCAGCCGGATCATCGACGGGTTCGCGCGCAAGATGGCCGATCAGTTTTTCGAGAAGTTCCGGCAGGCCGTGGAAGGCCCTGCCGAGGATGAGGCCGCGGATGCATCGCCGGACGCCCCGAAGAAGGGCTGGTTCCGCTCGATGGTGTCTGGTTAGGTGGGGTTCAATCCAGGGAGGTATGAATGACCAAGATTGAAATGACAGTGAACGGGCGCGCGGCGTCCGGAGACGTCGAGGGCCGGACGCTGCTCTCGTCGTTCTTGCGCGATGAGTTGAAGCTGACGGGCACGCATGTGGGCTGCGACACCAGCCAGTGCGGGGCCTGCGTGGTGCATGTGGATGGCGAGGCGGTGAAGGCCTGCACCATGCTGGCGGTCGAGGCTGCGGGCTCCGAGGTCACGACCGTCGAGGGGATGGCCAATGCGGATGGCTCGCTGAGCGTGATCCAGCAGGCGTTCCAGGACCATCACGGGCTGCAGTGCGGGTTTTGTACGCCGGGGATGGTGATGTCGGCGGCGGCCTTGCTGAAGGAGAACCCCAAGCCCAGCGAGGCGGAGGTGCGCGACTATCTGGAAGGCAATATCTGCCGCTGCACCGGGTACCACAACATCGTCAAGGCGATCATGGCGGCCTCCGGGCAGGATGTCGCGCCCGTCGCGGCCGAATAGCATCACGACGCGCCGGGGAGGGTGGCCTGAAAGCCCACCCCACCTGTCAGTTGCGCGTGGAACAAAACGCACGACGGTCTGCCCCTGGGGCGACCAAAGTACAACCAACAGGTAAGGTGGGCTTTCAGGCCACCGTTTGACAGGGAGGAAGGATATGCCGAAAGACGGAGGCATTGGCGCCAGTTCCAAGCGGCGCGAGGACGTACGGTTCCTGACCGGGACCGGAAATTACACCGACGACATCAACATCCACGGGCAGGCGCACGTGTTTTTCCTGCGCTCTGACATCGCCCATGGCACGATCACGTCGGTCGACACCGGCGCCGCCGAGGGGATGCCGGGGGTCGTGAAGGTCTTCACCGGCGCGGATTTTGAAGCCGTCGGCGGCATGCCCTGCGGCTGGCAGGTGACGGACAAGCATGGCCAGCCGATGCAGGAGCCCAAGCACCCGATCCTGGCCCATGGCAAAGTGCGGCACGTGGGTGAGCCCATCGCAGCTGTTGTCGCTGACACGTTGGAGCAGGCGCGCGATGCGGCCGAAGCCATCGTGGTGGACATCGACGAGCTGCCCGCCGTGGTCGACATGAAGGCGGCGGTCGCCAGCGACGACGTGAAGGTGCATGACGATCTGACCTCGAACCTCTGCTACGACTGGGGGTTTGTCGAAGAGAACAAGGATGCCACGGACGCGGCCTTTGAGGCGGCGGCGCATGTGACGACGCTGGAGCTGGTGAACAACCGGTTAGTCGCCAACCCGATGGAGCCGCGTGTGGCGGTGGGCGATTATGCCCGGGGCACGGACGAGTCGACGCTCTATACAACCTCGCAGAATCCGCATGTGATCCGCCTGCTGATGGGCGCTTTCGTGCTTGGAATCCCTGAGCACAAGCTGCGTGTGGTGGCCCCGGATGTGGGCGGCGGCTTCGGCACCAAGATCTTCCACTATCAGGAGGAGGCCTTTTGCACCTTTGCCGCCAAGGCGTGCAACCGCGCGGTCAAGTGGACGTCGAGCCGGTCGGAGGCCTTCATGTCGGACGCCCATGGCCGCGACCATGTGACCAAGATCGAACTGGCGCTGGACGGGGACAACAACTTCACCGCCGTGCGCACCGAGACCTATGCCAACATGGGGGCTTACCTGAGCACCTTTGCGCCGTCGATCCCGACCTGGCTGCATGGCACGCTGATGGCGGGGAACTACAAGACGCCGCTGATCTATGTGAACGTGAAGGCGGTGTTTACGAATACGGTGCCGGTCGATGCCTATCGCGGGGCCGGTCGGCCCGAGGCGACGTTCCAGCTGGAGCGGGTGATCGACAAGGCGGCGCGGGAGCTGGGCGTCGACCCGGTGGAACTGCGGCGGCAGAACTTCATCACCGAGTTTCCTTATGCGACGCCAGTGGCGGTGGAGTATGACACCGGCGATTACCACGCGACCATGGACAAGGTGCTGGAGATCTCGGATCGGGACGGGTTCGCAGCCCGCCGGGCCGAGAGCGAGGCCAAGGGCAAGCTGCGCGGCTTTGGCATCAACTGCTTCATCGAGGCCTGCGGCATCGCGCCCTCGAACCTCGTGGGGCAATTGGGCGCGCGCGCGGGGCTCTATGAGAGCGCCACGGTGCGGGTCAATGCCACCGGCGGTCTGGTGGTGATGACCGGCTCGCATTCTCACGGGCAGGGGCATGAGACCTCCTTTGCGCAGGTGGTGGCCGACATGATCGGGATCGACGAGAACATGGTCGAGATCGTGCATGGCGACACCTCCAAGACGCCGATGGGCATGGGCACCTATGGCTCGCGCTCGATCGCGGTGGGGGGCTCGGCCATGGTGCGCGCGACCGAGAAGATCATCGCTAAGGCGAAGAAGATCGCCTCGCACCTGCTGGAGGCCTCCGAGAGCGATATCGAGCTCAAGGACGGCGCCTTCAGTGTCGCGGGCACGGATAAATCGGTGGCCTGGGGGGATGTGACCCTGGCGGCTTACGTGCCGCATAACTACCCGCTGGAGGACATCGAGCCGGGGCTGGAGGAGACGGCGTTCTATGATCCGTCGAACTTCACCTATCCGGCGGGCGCCTACACCTGTGAAGTGGAGGTCGATCCGGCCACCGGCGAGGTCACCATCGAGCGCTTTGCCTCGGCCGATGACTTCGGCAATGTGGTCAACCCGATGATCGTGGAAGGGCAGGTGCATGGCGGGATCGCGCAAGGCATCGGCCAGGCGCTGCTGGAGAACTGTTCCTATGACGAGAACGGCCAGCTGCTGACGGCGAGTTACATGGATTACACCATGCCGCGCGCCGACAACCTGCCGCAGATGGATCACTATGTGGTCGATCACTCCTGCCAGACGCCCTGCACGCACAACCCCTTGGGCGTGAAGGGCTGTGGCGAGGCCGGGGCCATCGGCTCGCCGCCGACGGTGATCAATGCGATTATTGATGCGCTGCAGTCGGGCGGGCATGATGTCGCGCATATCGACATGCCGGCAACCCCGGCACGTGTCTGGGCGGCGATGCACGGGTGATGAGCTTGGGGCGCGAGCGGTCGATGCCGCCTCGCGCCCTCGCAGTTTATCTGGCAAGATCGAGAGGCCCCGCGGGACCCAGACTTGCCGGGAGAGGAGACAGAATATGTACAACTTCGATGTAGAGACCCCGGGCACGGTGGCCGATGCGGTTGCCGCTATGGGGCGCGATGAGGCGCAGGCGCTGGGGGGCGGTCAGACGCTGATCCCGACGCTGAAGCAACGGTTGGCGAGCCCGTCGGTGCTGGTGAGCCTGAGCGGTGTGGCCGAGATGAAGGGCGTCTGCACCGGCGATGACGGGCAGCTGTGTATCGGCGGAGCGACCACCCATGCGACGGTCGCGCGGGAGGCGACGCAGTACCCCGCGCTGGCGGCGATGGCGAGCCATATCGGCGACCCGGCGGTGCGCAACCGCGGCACGATCGGCGGATCGCTGGCCAACAACGACCCTTCTGCCTGTTATCCCGCGGGTGTTCTGGGCTCGGGGGCCACGGTGGTGACCAACACCCGCGAGATCGCGGCCGATGACTATTTCCAGGGCATGTTCGACACCGCGCTGGACGAGGGCGAGATCATCACCGAGGTGCGCTTTCCGATCCCCGAGGCGGCGAACTATCAGAAGTTCGTGCAGCCCGCGTCGCGCTTTGCGCTGGTGGGCGTCTTTGTGGCGAAGTTCGCCGATGGGGTGCGTGTGGCAGTGACAGGGGCCTCGGAAGACGGTGTCTTCCGCTGGTCCGAGGCCGAGGCGGCGCTGTCGTCGGACTTCTCCGCCGGGGCGCTTGATGGGCTGTCGCTGTCGGGCGACGGCATGATCTCCGACCTGCACGGCACCGGCGCCTACCGGGCGCATCTGGTGGCTGTGATGACCAAGCGTGCGGTGGACGCCGTCGCCTGAGACGCGGACCCATCGGCCAAGACCTGACGCCGCCTCTCGGGGCGGCGTTTTCCGTTTCTAGAGGGTGATCAGATCACCGGTGTGGTCAACGGCAATGATACGCCGGACCCCCGGACGAACGCGCAGCTCTTCCATGAGAGACAGCGGCGCGAGGCAGAGCGCGGTGGAGAGTGCGTCGGCCTCGGTTGCCCGTGTTGCGGTGACCGAGACCGTGGACCAGCGAGGTGCACCGCCCGTTGGCCCAAAGATATGGCCGCTGCCGTTCAGCCGGGTCGCGCCGGGGCTGGAGGTCGCAACCGCGCCGTCCTGCAGGGTCAGATGACCCAGATGACCATGCGCGGGGTCGGAGAGGCCGAGCCGGCGCGCGGGGCCGAAGGCGGCATGCTCGCCGATGTTCACATGGATGTCGCGCAGGCCCGCGCGGCGCAGCGCGTCGCTGACCAGATCGGTGGCGTAGCCCTGGGCGATGCCGTTGAAGCTGAGCTGTTGGCCCGGAGAGAGATGGAGGCCCGCAGGGCCGAACGCCACACGGGACCAGTCCACATGCGCGCGGGCCTGCTCCAGCGGCGCGCCCGTGGCCAGAGCCTGCCAGAGCACCTGCACCGTGGGATCGAAGAGGCCGCCGGTTGCCGCATGGACCGCGTCGCTCGCCGCGAAGAGCGCCAGCATATCCGGGGGCGGGGCGGCGAGATGTCCCGTGCGGTTCAGCGTGACGAGCCGGCTCTCGGGATCGTAGAGGCTGAACAGCGCCTCGATGCGGGCGATCAGCCGCCGCGCCTCGGCGAGCGCCGGTTCGGCCATCTCGGCGGGGCCACGGATCACGACGCTGACATCTGCGCCCAACGCCCGCCCGTGCCAGCGGGTTGTGAAACCCGCGGCACGGGCGGGCGCCCCCAGAGCGGCGCAGCTGATCGCGAGGAAGCGGCGGCGAGAGATCATTCGGCGGCCACCCTGCGCCGCGTCCCGGCCCGGTCCGCGAGGATCAGCGGCACGCATTGCGCCCGGTCGTCGTGGATCGTCACGCAATCGAGGCAGTGGAAGCATTCATCATAGCGGATCTCGCCGGTCTGCTTGATCGCGCCATAGCGGCATTTGACCTTGCAGAGCTGGCAGGGGCTGCCGCAGGCCTCGCGCCGGGGGATCCACGCCCGACCTCGGACCAGCCCGCCGATAGCCAGAAACGCGCCCAAGGGGCAGACGTAGCGGCAGAAGCCCTTGAAGAGCACCATCGACAGGAGCAGCCAGAAGACCGCGTAGGCGACATAGTACCATTCGCGCACGAAAAAGGTGGTGATGGCGGTCTTGAAGGGTTCGACCTCTGCCGCCTTGTCGGTGTAGCCGGGGGCCACGACGACCACCGCGACGAGGGCCCCGAGCACGGCGTATTTGAGCCAGCTCAGGCGTGCGTCCCATGTCGCGTTGGGTTCGATCTGGGGGATGCGAAGGGCGCGGCCGATGTGGCTCGCGAATTCCTGCAGCGCGCCGAAGGGGCAGAGCCAGCCGCAGAAGAGGCCACGGCCCCAGAGCACGAGACCGAGCAGCGCAAAGCCCCAGATCACCAGCGAGAAGGCGTCGTAGATCAGGAAGGCGTAGGAGCCGCCCTCGAGGGCCGCGCGCAGCGTGGCGAGCGGCGTGACGATGGAGAGCTGGCCCTGGCCCCACCAGCCGATGAAGCCCGTGACAGCGGCGAGGATACCGAGGCGTATGGGGGTGTAGTGGCGCAGTGCTGCCAATTCGGACTGCCGCAGCAGCAGGACGGCGCAGAGCGTGGTGAGGGCCACGGCGGCAATGGCGATATCCACGGCGCGCCCGCGCAGCGCCTCCAGCCAGGGCGGATTGGGCGCCTGCACCACGGGGCGGGAGAAGAACCGTGCGTCGGTCTGATGCGTCAGGTCGAGCGAGACGGAGCCGATCTCGGGCTGGAACATGCCATGTTCGCGCACGGCCTTCACCTTGAACGTCCAGTCCGAGGCGGGGTCGAACCCCAGCCGCCGGTCGGTGCGCAGGATCAGCCCCGCGCCGAAATCCGCGGCGTCGTGCAGCGCGTCGGGCACATCGTCGTTGAGCTCGATGATCAGGTCGGCGTCGCGCAGGGCGATGGGGAAGCCGCCCTGTTCCGCGCTCAGCCAGTCGGGCGCGGTGTTGCGCACGAAGTCCTCGGAAACGAGGCCATGGCGGCCCGCTTCGATCACCAGCAGGGGCTCGTCGCTGGTGGAGATGGACATGAAGTCTTGCAGCGCTGCGAAGCCGTCCTCGGAGAGCACGGCGCGGGCAATCGACGGCGGGCCGAGGTCCACGAGCCAGAGGTCGAGGTAGATGCCTTCGGGGTCGTCCAGCGCGTCGGGGTCGTCATCCTCCCAGACAGTTCCGTCAAAGAGCGCCTGGATCTCGGCGTTGGTGACGGTCTTGCGGGCGACGAGACCCTGGGCGACCAGATCGTCCCAGGTGAGGTCTTCGGTGTGGTCGCGGTTGGGGTAGGCGGGCGGGCCGGCGGAGACGCCGCCCATCTTCTCGCGCGCGATCTGGAGGGCTGCGGCGAGGATGCTTTCATGGGCGATACGCACGCTGGCGGTGCCCTTGGTCACCCCGTCGAGGTAGACCAGTGCGGAGCTGTCGTCTCCTGCGCCATAGGGCGAGCCGACCACGAGGCTGTCGGAGATCGAGTGGCCGCGGTACTGCGTGAAGAAGTCGAAGAAGAGCTTTTCGGGCAGGCCGGACACGAAGATGGGTTCGTTGTGGGTGAGCAGTTGCACATCAAGAAAGCGCCCGTCGAGGTCGAGCACCACCAGCGCATTGATCGGCGCGCCGGAGAAGCCGGGCAGGGGCGCCATGGGTTCGGTCTCGAAGACATAGCCCGCATGCGCGCCGCCCGAGTTCAGGAGTTCATAGACGCCCTGGTCGTTGATCACCTCGCCCAGCGACATGGGAGGTACGATCAGCGGGGCAAGCACGTCGCGCGGGGAGGGTTCCGCCGACGCGGAGGACGGTCCCAGGACCGCGAGGATCCAGAGCAGAAGGGCGCGCACCAACATGCGCGCATGATTGCACGGGAGCGCCGGGGCGACGAAATGCGACTTTGGTCGGGGGCGCTCCAGTGCGGAGGTGGCGACGCGTCCTGGGCCCGTGCGAAGCGCGAGGCCGCCGGTTCGAAGAGATCTTATGGTCGCTGCTGCTGTTGTACAGCGACACGGGCCCGCCGCCCGTCGCCGTTGCACGCGCCGCCCGTGTTCTGGCCGATGGGATCGCCGGGATCAGGGCGGCGATCCCCCGCGTCGCGGGCGTAGAATAGCATGGCTGGACTTGCGGGATGACGGAGGGCACCGGCTTCTCGAGTGATGCAGCTCGCTCGGCTTTTGCCGGACTTTGACGCGACCGATCGGATGGTGACGGACGAAACCGGGATGTCTGCTGCCGGGGGTGGCGGATGTCACCGGCGCCTTGCGCTTCGGCACGGCTCTGTGGCAGTTGCGCGGGTGCCCGAAGCGGCGGTGGACGTCGAGGGCAAGGCCGCGCTCTGAGAGGCGGGCATGCGGCCAAGTGCGGGGGCCCGCTATTGGCCCCTCGCGCGCGGAATTTTGTCGCGGGCTCTTGCCAAAGTCGCCGCGGGGCGGTGAACTCCGCCCAGAGCGTGTGGTGGCCCCGGGGGATGTCATCCGGTGCAGCAGGTTGAAGGATGTGCCATGCGCGAGGCGGGCTGGATAGACGTGTTGAGAGTGACCGCCGCGTGATGCGGATCGCCAGCTATAATATCCGCAAGGCGGTCGGCCTCGACTGGCGGCGTGACCCGGACCGGATTGCCGATGTGCTGGCGGAGATCGATGCGGATGTGGTGGTGCTGCAGGAGGCCGACAAGCGCACCGGGCCGCGCGAGGGTGTGCTGCCGCTTGAGCGTCTGGAGCGCGAGCAGGGCTATGTGCTGGCCGATGTCTCGGCCCGCCCGCTGAGCCATGGCTGGCACGGCAATGCGATCCTGATGCGGGACCGATTTGCGGTGCGGGAGACCTGCCGGATCGACATCCCCTCGCTGGAGCCGCGGGGCGCTGTTGCGGTACGGGTCGGTCCGCCAGATCTGGAGGTGGTGGGCGCGCATCTTGGCCTCACCCGCGCGATCCGGCGCAAGCAGATGACGGCGCTGCAGGCCTACCTCGACGGGTGCGATCATCCGGTCATCATCGCCGGTGATTTCAACGAGTGGAACGGAGACAAGATGGGGTTTGATGCGGGTGCGCGCGTGGTCTCGCCCGGGCCGAGCTTTCATGCCGCGCGCCCGGTCACGGCGCTCGACCGCTTCGTGCTGGCGGGCGCGGTGCGGCCCGTCTCCGCGCATGTGCATCGCTCGGAACTGGCGCGGCGGGCCTCGGACCATCTTCCCATCGTGATGGATGTGGCCTTCGCGGAGGCTGCGCGATGATCTGGCTGGCGGTGGCGGCGCATGTCTTCGTGGTGATCGGCTTCACCACGCGGATCCTGCTGCGCGATGACCTGTCGCCGCCCGCGCGCATGGCCTGGTTCGTGGTGCTGAACCTGCTGCCCTATTTCGGCAGCGCGGTTTACTTCCTCTTCGGCGAGGTCGATCTGGGGCACCGGGCGAACAGGCGGCATCAGGCGGTCTTTGATGCGCTGCGCGCCAAGATGGCGGATTTCATGGGCGCGCCCGGATCGGCCGATGACCTGATTGCGCCGCTGTACCGCCCGGCGTTTCACTATGCAGCCTCGATCAATGGGTTTCACCCGGTGCCGGGCAACCGGGCGGAGCTGCTGGCAGACGAGGCGGCCACCACGGCGCGGCTGGTGCAGGACATTGAGGCCGCGACCGAGCGGGTGAGCGTGCTCTACTACATCTGGCTGACCGACGAGACAGGCACGGCGATCGCCGAGGCCCTTATTCGCGCGGCGCAGCGCGGCGTGATCTGCCGGGCGCTGGCGGATGGTCTGGGCTCGCGGCGGCTGGTGCGCTCGCCGCTCTGGCGGCGCATGGGCGAGGCGGGCGTGCAATGCGCAGTGACGCTGCCGCTGAAAAAGCCGGTGCGCACGGTGCTGACCAGTCGGCTGGATCTGCGCAACCACCGCAAGATCACCGTGATCGACGGCAGGATCACCTATTGCGGCAGCCAGAATGCGGCGGACCCGGCGTTTCTGATCAAGGCGCAATACGGGCCCTGGGTGGATGTGATGCTGCGCTTCGAAGGGCCGGTGGTGGCGCAGAACGAGATCTTGTTCCTGAGCGACTGGCTGCAGGCGACGGGGGAGCATCTGGAGGCCTTCGACCTCTATGAGGAGCCGCAGGCGGGCGGGTTTCCGGCGCAGGTGATGGGCGACGGGCCGACCGAGCGGCGGGGTGCGACGCCGCAGCTCTTCTCGGGGCTTTTTGCCTCGGCGCAGGAGGAGCTGATCCTGTCGACACCCTATTTCGTGCCGGATGCCACCGTTCTGGAGGCGCTCTGTGCGGCAGCGCACCGCGGGGTGGCGGTGCAGTTGATCTTCCCCAAGCGCAATGACAGCTGGGTGGTGGCGGCGGCGAGCCGGAGCTACTATCGCAAGCTGTTGTCCGCAGGCTGTCAGATCCACGAGTACCGGGACGGGCTGCTGCATGCCAAGACGCTGACCGTGGATGGCTGTGTGAGCGTGATCGGGTCGTCGAACCTCGACCAGCGCAGCTTTGACCTGAATTACGAGAACAACATCCTGCTGCAGGATCCAGGCGTGACATGCGATCTGCGGGCGCGCCAGCAGAGCTATGTCGCGCAGTCGGATGTGGTGCATCATGCCGAGGTGCTGGCCTGGCCGCGGCACGAGCGGATCTGGCACAATGTCATCGCCACCATCGGGCCGGTGCTCTAGCCGGCGCGCGGGTCAGCGCCGCCGGGGCAGGGCGAGCAGGCCCGCTGCGAAGATCAGGCCGATGCCGAGGAGCGCCACGGGGCCCGGACGCTCGCCGAAGAAGAGGTGGCCCCAGAGCAGGCTGAACAGAAGATAGCTGTAATCGAAGACGGCCACGGTGACCGGGGGGCCGCTCTGATAGGCGAAGGCCGCGCCCACGCTGCCGATGAGGATGATCACCGCGAGTGCCGCGATGGTCCCGATCAGCCGCGCGTCGAGCGGCTGCCAGGGGCCGCGCAGCACCCCGCCGTCTGCGCGTGAGAGGAGCCCCAGTGCCAGCCCTGCGACGATGAAGCCGATGTTGAGCGCCAGGGCCAGGACCAGCGGGCTCTCCTCGCGGCACCGGGCGGCGGTCAGCATCATGGCGCAGGCGTAGAGCCCGGCGGCGAGCAGCGGCAGCAGGGTGGCGGGTTGGAGGGCATCTGCATCCGGGCGCAGGATCAGCAGGACGCCCAGAAAGCCGCCCGTGATCGCGGCCCATGCGCGGGGGGTCGGCCAGCGGCGGGCCTGTGCCGCCGCGAGGGCGAGGATGAAGAGCGGACCGGTGTAATAGGCGGCTGCGGCGAGCGAGAGCGGCATCTGCGGCAGGGCGAGGTAGTAGCTGAGCCACATCACGACCAGAAGCGCGCTGCGCAGCGCCACCCAGAAGGGGGCTGCGGGCCAGAGCGGACCTTGCCGGCGCGCCAGGACCCAAAGCATCGGCAGGGCCAGGGCCGAGCGCAGGATATACATCTGCCACAGCGGCAGCGACAGGCCCGTACCCTTGATCAGCGCATCCCCGAGCGAGAGCGCAAAGACCGAGAGGATGATCGCCAGGATGGCGGCGGACCTGCCGTGCGGTGGCGCTGTCATGGGGTGGGCCTTCGAAAGGGTCTCATGCAGCAGAAAAATCATGTAAAAGAGGAGGTATAAAATGAGTTCCTCTCTCATTTGCATGAGGTAAAGTTATGGAGCAGCGAAGATTGGCACTGCCGCCGCTGTCACGGTTGCGGCCGTTCGAGGCGGCAGCGCGGTTGGAGAGCTTTTCGCGTGCGGCGGAGGAGCTGGGCATGACCCAGACGGCGGTGAGCAAGCAGATCGCGCAGCTGGAGCGGGAGCTGGACACACCGCTCTTTGAGCGGCGGAACCGGGCGGTGTTTCTCACCGACGCGGGGCGCAGGCTGGGCCGCGTGGTGAGTGCGGCCCTGTCGGACATCGCGACGGAGATGAACGCGCTGCGCGGGGCGCGGCTGTCCGGGGAGCTGATCCTTCAATGCCAGCTGTGCGAGGCGTTCTATTGGCTGATGCCGCGGCTGGCCCGGTTTCACGAGCGTCATCCCGGTGTCGAATTGCGGGTGGTCACCACTCTGCGACCGATCACAGAGGCGACGGAGGCTTTCGACGTGGCCATGCAGACGACGGGGCGGCCCTCGGGCAGTCACCGGCTGGCCTTCACGGCGGCGGACGAGATCTTTCCGGTCTGTGCACCGGAGCTGGTCGCAGGCCGGCCGCTGCCCTTGGACCCGGATGCGCTGGGCGCCTTTGCGCTGCTGTCGCACCGGGTGGTTCCGCAGGACTGGATGGACTGGGCGGCCTGGTTCGAGGCGGTGGGTGTGCCACCGCTGCGGGAGGCGCGGGTCTTGCCGTTTGACAGCTACCCCATGGCGCTGCAGGCCGCGGCGATGGGGCAGGGGGTGGCGCTTGGATGGTCACGGACCACGCAGGCGCTGATCGCCGATGGCAAGCTTGTGCGACCTTGCGCGGAGGCGGTGCGGCGCCCCGAGGAGATCTCGGTATTTCGCGGGGGCGGGCGGCACCTGCATCCCGACACGGACAAGCTGGTGCGGTGGCTCGCAGATGAGCTGTTGGGCGAGGGCTAGGCCATGTGCGCACTGGACGGGCGGCGGGGTCCTTGGCACACATCCCTTGCCCGGAGACTTATGTGGAGCGGTGCCGATGCCGGAGACCCCGATTGAACTCTATCAGCCGCGCGGTGTGAGCGACCTGGGCAGGCGCAGACCGGCCGCCTGCGGGTCAAGCTCTATGGTCTGGTGGCCGCCGGTCGGGAGGTGACCCCCGAGATGCGGGCGGTGGCAGAGCGGATCCTGACCGACGAGGTCCCTGCGAAGGTGGCCGCCATGGGTGAGAGCAACGATCTGGGCTTCGTGATCATTCATCCGGGAGACGGGGGCGTGTCGATCCTGGTGCAATGGTGGGTGCAGGGCTCGGTCCTCTGCCAGCATTTTCACCGCCAGCTCTATGGCGCCGCGGCGCCGCTGGAGACGGCCACGCGCCCGGCCATCGGCTGTGTCTGGGAACTGGCCATCATCGATGCGGAGCGGGAGGCCTGGTGCCGGACCATGATGCAGGCGGACCCCGAGCCGGAGCGCTATCTCGCGATGCGGCTGGTTGAGGGGGCGGTCTGAGGTCGCTTCTTGCCCGCGTAACCCCTTGATGATGCGGCGATACCGCTGAATCAACAAAGAGTCATCGGACGGGCCCCCAGCCCCGGCGATAGGCTTCCTCCATGCGCTGGCTGACCGGCTATGCGCTGCTTTTTCAGAAAGTGATTTGGAGGGTAGAGCCTTGTGCAGCCATCTGGGGAAGTCCTCCTTTGACCGGCGCCCTGCGGGCGGTGGGGCACCCGTTGCGGGGCAGTGGCGGCGGGTCCGCTCACCGGGGCCGGGCGTGCTTTACAACATCGGCAACGTGCTGGCGCTCTGTGCGGGCGTGATCATGCAGTGGGTGCAGATGCGCGGCGAGGCCGGGGTCGGCGCGGCGGTTGTCGCCTATTTTGCCGGCAGCCCCGGCGCGCTGTGGCTGACGGGGTCCATGGTGCTTTTTATTCTGGCGGGTGGTCTCTACCACCGGGGCTGGTCTGAGCCGTCGGGAACGCAGCCGCGGCTGGTGCAGCTGGGAGACCTGATTTCGGGCCTTGCGGCGATCCTGCTGACGGTTGCGCTGGTGTGGATGGGGGATACGGCGCTGGCGCTGCTGGCGGGTGTGCTGCTGGCGGGCGGCAAGCTCGGCACGGCTGTCCTGCCCACGATGCCGGTTCCGGGCAGGGGTCTGCTGGATGGGGCCTGTCGCATGGCGGTGATCGTGAGCCGGGGGCCGTCCATCGCGGCGCTGGCGGTGGCGCTGCTCGACACCAGCGGGTCCCTGGCCGACGTGGCGCTGCCCGCGACGATGATCGTCTGCTTCCTGCTGTGGTTCTGGGCCGATCTGCTGTTGCTGCGGGCGGGGCCGGTGCAGCTGATCGAGGGGAACCGCTAGACGCTAGTCGACGCCCAGCCGGGCGACGGCGTCGTTGTAGGTTGCAAGCGTGGCCTCGGCCACCATGCCCATGTTCTTGGGATATTTATCAAACCTGAAATGGGGGTATTTTGCGCGCAACACCTGCAGTGTTTCGCGGGCGGCCTCGGATTTGTTCTGCAGGGCTTGCGACAGCACACGGATCACATAGGTCGATTCGTAGTCAGGCCCGGTGGCGGCGACCTCTTCGGCCTCCGCGTAGCGGCCCGAGAACAGCAGGTTGCGGCCTTTGGCAAAGGCGTAGAAGGCCGGCGGCAGCGGGCACAGCGAAAACGCCGTGTCGAGCATGTGATCCGCCAGGTCGAATTCGCCCGCAACAAGCGTCAACGAGGAGGCTGTGTTGAGGGCGGCATGCGCGTCGTTTTCGGCGTAATCGGCGGCCCGCACGGCCGCGTCGCGGCCCTGGGCTGCGCGCCCGGTGTTGGCAAAGGCGCGGGCGCATTCGGAGAGGATCAGCGGATCGCGCCCGTCGATCTTCAGCGCACTTTCGGCAGAGAGCGCGGTTTCCGCCACCCATTCCGCCTGGCTGCGGCTGGTCGAGACCGCCTCGCCCCGGTCGCAGAACATGGCGCGCATCAGGTGGCCACGCGCGAACTCCGGGTCCATCTCGATAACCGTCTCGGCGTGCTTGAGCCCGGTTTGCATCGAGACCTGATCGTAGTGTTCCTCCAGATGGCAGGCCATGACGTAGTGTTCGTAGGCGGTGAGCTCGGAGAGCGGGCGGCGGACGGCAAAGCGTTGCTCGGCGCGCATGATGGCCCCCGCCGTGCCGCCGATGTGGTTGGCTACGCTGAGAGCGATGTCGCCGGAGAGCTTGGGCATGGAGGTGATCGGGCGCTCGATGCTCTCGGCCCAGACGTGCAGCCCGTTGCGCCCGTCGATCAGCTGGAACTGTGCCTTCAGGTGATCGGACCAGGCCGAGAGGCTGCTCTCAACCACGTAATCGGCATCGAGCTGGTCGACCACATCGAGGATGGAGTTCGACTTGTCGGCGGCGAATGAGGAGATGCGCGCGATCACGGCGAGATCGCTGAAGCGCGCCAGATCGGTGATCAGCTCGTCGGCCATGCCATCGGCAAAGCGCTGCCAGCGCGGGCCACCTTCAAGGCAGTCGGGCCGCAGCACGGCGATGCGCGGGCGGCGGATGCCCGGTGCGTCGCCGGTCCGGTTGCGGTGCACTTCCACACCGCCGAGCAGCCGGAAGCCTTTGCCGCGGATGGTCTCGATATAGCGCGGGTTGCTTGCGTCATCGCCGAGCGCCTGGCGGATGTCGAAGATGTACTCACGCACCAGATCGGGGGTGACATGCACGTCCTGCCAGATCGCCTTGTGGATTTCGTCGCGCGAGACCACCGCGCCCTGGTTCTGCAGCAGATAGCGCAGCACGGCGCTGGCCTTGCCCGTCAGATGGGCGATTTCTTCCTCCGTCTCAAGGCGGTTTTCCGAAGGAATGAACGACCATGTCCGCATTCGGCGTGCCCCCGCGCGCAATCTGCAACCGATGGAATCAACGTTTAATCAACACAGAGCCTAATGCGGATCGCGTTATCCTCAAAGCCAGGTCTGAGAGGGGCCAGAGCCTGTCGGTGCGGTTGAGGGATATAAGGCGTGAGATATGCGCAAGAGCGGGGCGTAGTTGCGGCCTCTGGCAGTGCAGCGTCATGGTGCACCATATGCCCAGATTATGGGTGCTACTTCTATCTGGAGTTGAGTTAAGATGCTGAATTAAAACAAAACTCTTTGGATCTGCTCGGCTCTGCCATAGGGTTCAGGCACATTTGAAAACAAGGCTATTCTATTGGAGTTGTTATTATGACTGTTCAGCAGCAATCTCTTGTCGCGCAGTGGAACGAGGTGATGCTTGAGGCCATTCGCGAAGGCGGCGCTAAGCCCACCGCGACGACCTATCAGCTGCATCTGGTGAGTTCTGCCGTCTACGACGCCTGGGCCGCCTTCGATCCGGAGGCCTATGGTTACTACTCGGAGATCGACACCGGGCTGGCCGCGACGGAGGCCAACAAGGCCGAAGCGGTGAGCTTTGCGGCCTATGTCGCCTTGAGCGCGCTCTTTCCGGATGAGAGCGACAGGTTCGACGACTTCATGGCGGATCTGGGCTATGACCCGGCGGACGCGGTGCCGGGGACCGGCAGGGCCGCCGGGCTGGGCGCGCTGGCGGCGCAGAATGTCTTTGCCGCGCGGGCCGAGGATGGGGCCAATGCGAATAATGACTTCGCCGATACCAGCGGCTATGTGCCGATCAACTCCGCCGACCCCGCAAGCGGGCGCGCGCCCGGAGGGGATGACTTTGACCCCAACCACTGGCAGCCCTTGCGGGTGCCGACGGGCACGGTGACGGATGCCAATGGTGTCCCGATTGTCGATAATGACGATCCGGCCAGTTACGTGGATCAGGTCGCGCTGACGCCGCACTGGGGATCGGTGGACAGTTTCGCGCTGAGCTCAGGCGATCAGTTCCGCCCGGATGCGCCGCCGCAGCTTGGTGATTTCTCACCCTATGTGGACGGCACCGGCACCGTCACCACCAACGATCAGGCCTACCGCGACCAGATCGCGGAGGTGATCGCGGTCTCGGCCAATCTGACCGATGCGCAGAAGGTCATTGCCGAGCTGTGGGCCGATGGTCCGCGCACCGAGTCGCCTCCCGGTCACTGGAACCAGATCGCCCAGGACATCGCGCTGCGTGACGGGCATGGCATCGACGAGGATGCCAAGCTGTTCTTTGCATTGAATGCAGCCGTCTTTGACGCGGGCATCGCGACCTGGGAGGCGAAATACACCTATGATTACGTGCGCCCGCAGTCTGCGATCCGCGATCTCTTTTATGATCAGCAGATCGAGGCCTGGGGCGGGGTCAACCAGGGCAGGCAGACCATTCTGGGTCAGGACTGGCAACCCTATCAGAACGTCACCTTCGTCACACCGCCCTTCCCGGAGTATGTCTCGGGGCACTCGACGTTTTCGATGGCGGCGGCGCGGACGATTGCGAGTTTTGTCGGTTCGGACGCCTACTATGATGGCGCCTCGCTCAGCAATTACGACCTCGACGGCGTGCCCGGCATTGATCTTTTGGGCCGCTATGAAACCAGCGAGCTGGTCTTTGAGGAGTTCGGCGCCGGGCCGCCCGTCGTGCTGCAATGGGAGACCCTGACCGAGGCGGCGGAGGAGGCGGGGATCTCGCGGCTCTATGGGGGCATCCACATTCAGGATGGCAATCTCAATGGTCTGGAGGTCGGCAAGCAGGTGGCAGCGCAGGCCGAGGTCCGATGGGAGGCGCTGTTCACGCGCGGTGGTGATGATGGGATCGCCGCCGAGGCGCAGGGTGGCTTGATCATAGCGGGCGCCGGTGACGACCGCGTGGCCGGGCGTTTGGGTTCGGATCATGTCGAAGGCGGATCGGGTGACGACCGGCTGGGTGGGCGCAACGGGCGTGACCTGCTGGAGGGGGGCCTCGGCGATGACAGTCTCATTGGCAATCGCGGTGAAGACACGCTGCGGGGCGGTGAGGGCGACGATCTGCTGCGCGGCGGGCGCGACAACGATGTGCTCGACGGAGGGGAGGGCGCGGATACGCTCTTCGGCGGTGGCGACGACGACACGCTCAGCGGTGGCGCTGGCGATGACATGGTCCGTGGTGGCAGCGGCGATGACCTGGCTGCCGGAGGGATCGGCGATGACGAGATGGTCGGAGGCCATGGCCATGACACCATGCAAGGCGAACACGGGTCCGATACGCTTCACGGCGGGCAGGGGGATGACATCCTGTCGGGCGGTGACGGTCCGGATGTGCTCGAGGGTGGGCTAGGCGCTGACACCTTCGTCTTTGGTTTCGCCGAGACCGGTGTCGATCTGGTCAGGGATTTCGACAGCAGCACGGATCAACTGCATCTGATCGGCTTCGGAGCCGGGGCGCAGGTGGGCCTTGCAGCGGGTGCGGTGGGCGTGATGCTTTCGGTCGATGGCGAGGAGATTGCCATCCTGCGGGGCGCCGATGTGGCGGATGTGGTGCTGGGCGAGACCTTTTTCTTTGTCGATGAGCTTTGGGCTTAGCATCCGCGGGCGGGCCGGCGGGGCTTGACCCGCCGGCCCGCCCGCGGCCCCCGCCCGGATGACCCGGGCGGCTCCCGAAGCGCGGTGGCGCCCCGATCAGCACTGCGCGCCTCTGACGACGGAAGGCAGGCATCGACGAGTGGGGCGTGGTACCGATTTTGGTGTCGGCGCCAACTGTCTTGACCATCGGCTATGATCGCGGGCCGGGGCTGCAGTGGTCGTGCCGCGGCATCGGCGTCTGGGACGTGGCGGCGTTGCGCGGGGTGAATGCTCCCTCCAATCCCCCTCTGTGTATGGTGGTCGCAGGGGGAAGTGCCGGCCCCACCTGAAAAATCTGTCCTGACCGATCCAGACGGACGCCTTGGCGTGCGGGACCGGGCATGTGGGCCCTCGGGCGCTGTGCCCGTTTCCACCTGCATTTACCAAGGACCTAACTCATGTCTTTTTTCGACCCTTCTGCCCTGCAAGCGGCCCCCCGTGCCGTGATCGATGCCTTCATGGGCGGCACACCCGCGCCCGCCGTTCTCATGGAGATCTTCCGCGACGGTCTCTCTGTCACCGAGGCCCGCGGGGTCAGTGATATCGCCACCGGCAGGCCGGTGCAGACGGACAGCCAGTTCCAGATCGGATCGCAGACCAAGATGATGACCGGTGTGATTGTCCTGGATCTGGCGGCGGAGGGGGCGCTGGACCTCGATCTGCCGCTGAGCGCCCAGATGGACATCTCCGATCTCGCCGGTATCGCGAATGTCGAGACGGTGACGGTGCGGGAGCTTCTGGCGAACCGGTCGGGCATCCCTGATTTCGACACCATCCCTGGCGCCGGTGGCGCGCCCGCCTTCCTCGAAGCCCTGATCGCGGATCCGACGCAGCCCATGGGCCCCGATGCGCTGCTGGAGTTCGCGCGGGGCGCGCCTGCGTCCTTTGCGCCGGGGACGGAGTATGCCTATTCGAACACCAACTTCCTGCTGCTGCAGACGCTGGTGGAAACGCTGAGCGGGCAGACCTTCAGCCAGCTGCTGGACGACAGGATCTTCGCGCCCAGCGGTATGGCGGCCACGCGCCTTGCGCCGCACAGCGGATCGGCGGAGATGCTGAGCTCCTACGCGGAACTTGTGCCGGGCCAGGTGATCGACGTGACGCAGGCGCCGCTCGATTTCGGCGCGGCGGGCGGTGTGGTCTCGACCACCGGCGATATGGTGCGCTTTCTCGATGCGCTGCTGATCTCGAAGACCCTGTTGCCGCCGGAGCAGTTGGCGCAGATGCTGGATTTTCGCGCGCCGGACGGCACAGCGTCCCTCAATGGCGAAAGCCTCGGCCTGTCGTCTGGCATTGTGTTTGGTCAGCAGCTGATCGGGTTCCAGGGCGGGACACTGGGCACCAAATCGGCGACCTTCGTGCATGTGCAGAGCGGCACCATCGTCTCGGTCGCGGCCTCGCACTCCGGCGCGGAGCCGATCGATCTGCTGCTGGAGGCCTTCGCCGCGGTCTTCGATGATGCGCATTGGGCGAGCTTCGACCCCGGTGACGACAGCTTCGAGATTGCCGGGACGGCGGCGGAGGTCACGCTGGGCGAAGAGGTCGATGTGGCGGGTGAGCCGCAAACGACGCTGGCGCTGGACGGCGCGCAGCTGAGCTTTGATGGCGCGCTCGAAGACCTCGACACGGCGCGGTTCAGGTTCGCGGATGGCTCGACCCTGTGGGTCGGTGGGGACGGGCGCGATGCAGTCGACATCCTGCGATCCGCCCCCGATGCGGCCTGGGCTGACAACCAGATGCTGGGGCTGGGCGGCAACGACCACCTGCGCGGTGGCTTCGGCGACGACAGGATGCTGGGCGGCGACGGGCGGGATGTGCTTCTGGGCCGGGCCGGGGATGACCGGTTGGATGGCGGCGCGGAGGCGGATTTCCTGAGGGGCGGACGCGGTCAGGACACGCTCGACGGTGGCGCGGGGCGCGATTACCTGTCGGGCGGTCGTGGCGATGACCTGCTCACAGGCGGTGCGGGCGACGACCGGCTCTCCGCCGGGGGCGGGGATGACACGCTGGACGGCGGGCAGGGTGCCGACCGGATGTCGGGCGGGCAGGGCGCGGATGTGTTCGTCTTTCGGAGCGACGCCGGGCATGACCGGATTTACGACTTCGATCCGCAGGCCGACAGTCTGGACTTCTCGGCCACCGGTTTGAGGTATGACGATCTGGAGATCACCGGCACGGGGCGCTGCGGCGTGCAGATCGTCTATGGCGAGAATGAGATTGATCTGATCGGCGTATCGCTTACAGAGCTGACGGAGGACGCCTTCCTGTTCTGACCGGAAGCGTCCGACGTCTGTATGCCCGCAGGGGGTGCCGCGCGCATCCTGCGGGCCCTTCGGGGTTGGTTTGAGATTGGATATGACAGCGGCACCCACCGACCTTGAGACCTGGCGGCTGGCGCTGGCGGTGGGGCTGTTGATGGTGTCGGCCTTCTGTACGCATCTGCTGCTGTTGCCGGGGCCCAACCGGGCGGTGCGCCTGCCGTTGGGGCTGTTCTTTCTGTCCAACACCCTGCGGCTGACCGCGCTGCCGGTGGAGCATCTGTTGCTGGCCGCGCCAATGCCGCTGCTCGGCCTCAGCCTCGATCTGGCCGAAGTGCCGCTGAGCATGGTGCAACCGTTTCTGTTGTGGCTTTACGTGCGCCGGCTCACGGCGGATCCGACGCGGGCGGACGCGCCAATCCGGCGCTGGTGGCATCTGGCGCCGGTGATCTTCGGTTGCCTCGTTTATGGCGCGGTGCTGGCGCAGCAGGCGGCCTCGCTCAGTCTTGGCGAAGGATCCCGCGCCGCGGCGTTGCTGCCCGCCACCGTGGGGCTGTTGTGGGGCGCGACCGGGGTGTTCTATGCGCTGGTGCCGTTCTATGCGGTGCTGACCATCCGCCGGCTGCTGTCTTACCGGACCCAGTTGAAGGCGCTTTATGCCAGTACGGAGGGCCGGGAGCTGCGCTGGATCTGGTGTCTGACAGCGGTGGTCGCCGTCTTCTGGAGCGTCAACCTCTTTGCCATCCTGTTGGAGGGGGCCGGTGTGGCGGTCGGGGCGCTGACCCCTGAGGTGTCCTTTTACGCGGAGGCGACGGCACAGATGGCGCTGTTGTGGACCATCGCCATCTGGGGGGTGCGCCAACGGCCCGGCATGGTGCCGCCGCGGCCACGGCGGGAGGAGGAGAGCGAACCGGCGCCGGACGGGCGGAAATACGGCCACTCGGGGTTGGACGAGCGGCACCTGGCGCGGATCGCGGCGAAGATCGAGGCCGTGATGCGCGCCGATACGCTCTACCGCGACCCGGATCTGTCACTCTGGGATCTGGCGGAGAAGGTCGGGGCGAAGCGGCATTATGTCTCGCAGGCGCTGAACGATCATCTGGGGCAGAACTTCTTTGACTATGTGAACGGGTTTCGGATCGAGGATGCAAAAGGGCAGCTGGTCGGGACATCGGCTCCGATCCTGACGATCACCTTCGACGTGGGGTTCAACTCGCGGTCCGTGTTCTACCGCGCGTTCAAGCAGAACGTCGGCATGACGCCGTCTCAGTTCCGGCACCGCGGGCAGCTGGTCGCGGGTGAGGGGCTGCAGACGCTGTCCTGACGGGTGCGCCCCCTTGGCGGCCCGACCTTCCGGATGGGAATTCTTTACAGCCTGCGCGAATTTTCACAGAGAAGTTACCGCGCGTAAAAGTTACGGATTGACACATCGCGGCCTGTCATGACTGTTTGGTAACATGTCAAGGAAGCGAAATGGTCAGAATACGGAACATGGAGGAATTTGCGACGCTGAGCGGTGTGTCGCGTCCGACGGTGTCGAAATATTTTCACGACCCGAGCAGTGTGCGGCCGAAGATCCGCGCCCAGATCGAGCGGGCGTTGGAGCAGTACGACTATCAGCCGAATATCTTTGCGATCAACCAGAACCGCAAACTGACCAAGAACATCGGGATCGTGGTGCCCTATCTGGCCGATCCGTTCTTTGCGGAGATCGCGCGGAACCTGGAGCAGCGCTGCCTCGCCGCCGGGTTTCAGCCGACGTTGTATTCGTCTCATGGGCAGCCGGATCTGGAGGTCGGCATTCTGAGCAACCTGCGCCGGCTGAAGCCCGCGGGGGTGTTGCTGGCCCCGCTGGGGCGGGTGTCGAACCGTGCCGAGATCGAGAAGTTCTGCAAGGATGTGCCAACGGTGCTGTTTGACAGTGCTTTGGACGATGTGGGGCTGGCCTTCATCGGCTCGGACAATCCGAACCTGGCGCTGCAGATCGTGGACTATCTGTGCCGCAGTGGCGAACCGCCGTGCTTCATGGAGATGAAGACCCCGGCGAACCCCAATGCCAACAAGCGGCGCGAGGCCTATCTGCAGGCGATGGCGCATTTCGGGCAGACACCCCAGATCGTGAAGATCGAGGGGATCGGCTGGGCGTTCGAAGAGATCGGCTACACCTACGGGGGTGCGGCCCTGGCCTCCAACGCCTTCGCCACCAACACCATTCTGTGCAGCAATGACCGTCTGGCGATCGGGCTGCTGTCGGCCTGTTATGAGCAGCAGATCCGCGTCGGCATGACACCGGGCTGCGCGATCCGCGTTGCCGGACAGGACGATCACCCCTTCTCGCGCTTTACCTGTCCGCCGCTCACGACCGTGGCGCAGGACTACGAGTCGATCTCGGCGAAATCGCTGGAAATTCTGATGCAGGTGATCGACGGAGGCGCCGTCGATGCGGCCAAAACCCTGTTCGAGGGCCGGTTGGTGATGCGGCAGTCGGCCTGACTTAATTTTGTCGCGCGTAAAATTTTTTGTTGACGCCCGAATTTTTAATCGGCTAGTCTGGCTTGCATAACATCCAGCTAGGGAGGATTCGGATGTCTATAAGAACCGCACTTGGTGCGGCGAGCGCCCTTGCCGTGCTCGCAGGCACAGCAGCTTTCGCCGACACCACGATCACCATCGCCACCGTGAACAACGGCGACATGATCCGCATGCAGGGCTACACCGACAATTTCACCGAGCAGACCGGGATCGGCGTGGAGTGGGTCACGCTGGAAGAGAACGTCCTGCGTCAGCGCGTGACCACCGATATCACCACCAAGGGCGGTCAGTTCGATATCATGACCATCGGTATGTATGAGACGCCGATCTGGGGTGCCAACGGCTGGCTTGTGCCGCTGGACGATCTGTCCGCCGAGTACGACGTGGACGATCTTCTGCCCGCGATGGCCGGTGGCCTGAGCCATGAGGGCACGCTTTATGCCGCGCCTTTCTACGGCGAAAGCTCCATGATCATGTACCGCACTGACCTGATGGAGAAGGCCGGGCTGGAAATGCCGGACGCGCCCACCTGGGAGTTCGTGCGGGAAGCCGCCGCGGCGATGACCGACCGCGACAATGAGATCAACGGCATCTGCCTGCGCGGCAAGGCGGGCTGGGGTGAAGGCGGGGCCTTCATCACGGCGATGTCAAACTCCTTCGGTGCACGCTGGTTCGATGAAAACTGGACGCCCCAGTTCGACACGCAGCCGTGGAAAGACACGCTGGAGTTCTTTGTCGGCATGATGAACGAGAGCGGCCCGACAGGCTATGCCACCAACGGGTTCAACGAGAACCTCAACCTGTTCCAGCAGGGCAAATGCGGCATGTGGATCGACGCGACGGTTGCGGCCTCCTTTGTGACGAACCCGGACGACAGCACGGTGGCCGACAGCGTCGGATTTGCGCTGGCGCCTGACACCGGCTTGGGCAAACGCTCGAACTGGCTCTGGGCCTGGGCTCTGGCCGTGCCGGCCGGCACGCAGAAAGAGGCTGAAGCCAAGCAGTTCATCGAATGGGCCACCTCGAAAGACTACATCGAGCTGGTGGCGGCCAACGAAGGCTGGGCCAATGTGCCTCCGGGCGCGCGGAAGTCGCTGTACGAGAACCCCGAGTACCAGAAGGTGCCCTTCGCGCAGAAGACGCTGGATTCGATCCTGTCGGCAGACCCGAACGACTCCACGGTCGAGCCGACCCCCTATGTGGGCATCCAGTTCGCGGCCATTCCTGAATTTGCGGGCATTGCCACGCAGGTGAGCCAGGAATTCTCGGCGGTTTATGCTGGTCAGCAGACGGTCGATGAAGCGCTGGCCAAAGCGCAGGCGATCACGACCGAGGAAATGGAAGCGGCAGGCTACTAAGCTTCTATTTCACGCGGGCGGGCGGCCCGGCTGCCCCCCGCAACACCCCTCTCTTCCATACGTCCCCGTCTTTTCCGACGGCTGCAACGACCTGACCAGAGGAGGCATGCCCGATGGCGACCCAACACTCCCGATCCGCTGCACGCGTGATGATGGCCCCCGCGGTGATCCTGCTCCTCGGTTGGATGCTCGTGCCGCTGACGATGACGCTCTACTTCTCGTTCAAACGCTATCTGCCCCTGCGGGGCGGCGACCAGGGCTGGGTCGGGTTCGAGAACTACGTCCGTTTCGTGTCCTCCAGTGCGTTCTGGCCTGCGGTGCAAACCACGCTGCTGATTGTCGGCGGAGTCCTGTTGATCACGGTGGCGCTGGGGATCTGCCTGGCGATGTTGCTGGATCAGCCGATGTGGGGGCAGGGGGTCGTGCGCATCCTGGTCATCGCCCCGTTCTTCGTGATGCCGACGGTGTCGGCGCTGGTGTGGAAGAACATGTTCATGGACCCGGTGAACGGTCTCTTTGCCCATCTGTGGCGGTTTTTCGGGGCTGAGCCGGTGTCCTGGCTGTCCGAGGCCTCGATGTCCTCGATTGTGATGATTGTCTCCTGGCAGTGGCTGCCCTTTGCGACGCTGATCCTTCTGACCGCGATCCAGTCGCTGGACAGTGAACAGCTGGAGGCCGCGGAGATGGATGGCGCGCCGGCGCACAAGCGTTTCTGGTTCATCATCCTGCCGCATTTGAGCCGCGCGATCACCATCGTGATCCTGATCCAGACGATCTTTCTGCTGTCGATCTTCGCCGAGATCTTCGTGACGACCGGTGGCGCCTTCGGCACCCGCACGCTGACCTATCTGATCTTCCAGCGCGTGCTGGAAAGCCAGAACGTGGGGCTGGGCTCCGCCGGTGGGGTCTATGCGATCATTCTGGCCAATATCGTTGCCATCTTCCTGATGCGCATCGTCGGCAAAAACCTAGACCGGTAGGGAGGAGCTGTCATGGCACGCGCTGTCACCACACCCCGCAAAGTGATCAACACCACCGTGACCTGGGGGATTGGCCTGCTGATCTTCTTTCCGATCCTCTGGACCATCCTGACCAGTTTCAAGACCGAGGCGCAGGCCATCGCAAGCCCGCCGATCTTTCTCGCCTTTGACTGGACGCTGGAAAACTACGCCGTCGTGCAGGAGCGCTCCAACTATATGCGGTTCCTGTGGAATTCGGTGATCATCGCCGGCGGGTCGACCATTCTGGGGATCATCATCGCGATCCCCGCCGCCTGGTCCATGGCCTTTGTGCCGTCCAAGCGCACCAAGGACATCCTGCTGTGGATGCTGTCCACCAAGATGCTGCCTGCGGTGGGCGTGCTCTACCCGATCTACCTGCTGTGCATTCAGCTGGGATTGCTCGACAACCGGGCCGCGCTGGTGGTGATCCTGATGCTGATCAACCTGCCGATCATCGTCTGGATGCTCTATACCTATTTCCGCGAGATCCCGGGGGAGATCCTCGAAGCGGCGCGGATGGATGGTGCCGGCCTGAAGGAAGAGCTGCTCTATATCCTGACGCCGATGGCGGTGCCGGGCATTGCCTCGACCCTGCTGCTCAACTTCATCCTGGCGTGGAACGAGGCCTTCTGGACGCTGAACCTCACGGCGGTGGATGCCGCACCGCTGACGGCCTTCATCGCCAGCTATTCGAGCCCCGAGGGTCTCTTCTTTGCCAAGCTGAGCGCCGCCTCGACGATGGCCATCGCGCCGATCCTGATCCTTGGCTGGTTCAGCCAGAAACAACTCGTCCGAGGTCTGACCTTTGGCGCCGTCAAGTAATCCAGTGAATGAGGGAGCCTGATCATGGGACACATTCAACTCCAAAAAGTGACCAAGAGCTTTGGTGATGTCGAAGTCATCCCGCCGCTGGATCTGACCATCGAGGATGGCGAGTTCACGGTCTTCGTCGGCCCCTCGGGCTGCGGGAAATCCACTCTGCTGCGGCTGATTGCGGGGCTGGAGGATATCTCCTCGGGTGTCATCAGCATCGACGGCTCGGATGCCACCGAGGTGCCCCCGGCCAAGCGCGGGCTGGCCATGGTGTTCCAGTCTTACGCGCTTTATCCGCATATGTCGGTGCGCAAGAACATCGCCTTCCCGCTGCGCATGGCCCAGCTGGATCAGGCGGAGATCGACCGGCGTGTGACGGGGGCTGCGCAGATCCTGAACCTGGCCGATTATCTAGATCGGCGGCCGGGGCAGTTGTCCGGCGGGCAGCGGCAACGGGTCGCCATCGGGCGCGCCATCGTGCGGGAGCCTGCGGCCTTTCTCTTCGACGAGCCGCTCTCCAACCTCGACGCGGCCCTGCGGGTCGGCATGCGTCTGGAGATCAGCGAGCTGCACAAGCGGCTGGAGACCACGATGATCTATGTCACGCACGACCAGGTCGAGGCGATGACCATGGCCGACAAGATCGTCGTGTTGCAGGCCGGGGTGATCGAGCAAGTGGGCTCGCCGCTGGATCTCTACCGCGCGCCGCGCAATCTCTTCGTGGCGGGGTTCATCGGATCGCCGCGGATGAACTTCATCGAAGGGCCCGAGGCCGAGAAGCATGGCGCGCACACCATCGGGGTTCGCCCGGAGCATATTGCCGTCTCTGAGACCGAGGGGCCGTGGTCGGGGGTTGTCGGTGTGTCGGAGCATCTGGGCTCTGACACCTTCTTTCACATTCACGACACCGGTCTCGCCGAGGCGATCACGGTGCGCGCCGATGGCGAGGTCGGCTTCCGGCATGGAGATCGCGTGCATCTGACGCCGCGGGCTGACGTCATCCACCGGTTCGATGCGCAAGGGTTGCGTATGTCATGACGCGGCTGGCCGGACAGTCGGCTCTGATCACGGGTGGGGCGCGCGGGATCGGATTGGCCTTTTCCAAGGCCTATCTTGCCGAGGGCGCGCAGGTCGCGATTGGAGATATCGACCTAGGTCGCGCCGAGGCGGCAGAGTATATCGTCGCGCAGACCGACAATGTGGATGGCGGAAACTGGATGAGCTGATGAACGAGATGTCTGAGACCGACCAACTGATCCCGCTTTCCAACGCGACGCTGAATGACTTGCCTGCCGCGATCCAGCGTCCGACCTACGACCGGTCTGCGCTGCGCGCCGGGATCGTTCACATCGGGCTCGGAAACTTCCACCGCGCGCATCAGGCGTGGTACCTGCATCGGCTGATGCAACAGGGCCTTGCGCAGGACTGGGCGATTGTCGGCGCAGGCGTGCGGTCGGGTGACGCGCAGATGCGCGCGCGGCTCGAGGCGCAGGACCATCTGACCACCCTCATCGAGCTCGACCCGGAGGGTACACGTATCGAAGTCACGGGGGCGATGATCGATTTCCTGCCCGTGGCGGAGGACAATGCCCCGCTGATCGCCTGCCTGTCGGACCCGGCCATCCGGATCGTTTCGCTGACCGTCACCGAAGGCGGCTACTTCATTGCGCAGGACACAGGCGGCCCGGATCTGGACCATCCGGAGCTGTTGCATGACATTGCCCATCCGGCGACGCCTCGCACGGCATTCGGGGCGATCATCGCCGGTCTGCGGGCGCGGCGCTTGGCGGGGCATGGGCCCTTCACCGTGCAGAGCTGTGACAATCTGCAGGGCAACGGCGATATCACGCGGGACCTGGTTGTCTCGCTGGCGCGGGTAATGGATCCGGCACTGGCCGACTGGATCGAGGCGGAGTGCGCCTTTCCGAACTCCATGGTCGACTGCATCGTTCCGGCGACGGGCCCGGATGAGCTGGCCCGGGTACGGGCCTCCGGGATCGACGACGCTGCCCCCGTCACCCATGAGAACTTTCGCCAATGGGTAATCGAGGATCACTTCTGTGCCGGGCGCCCGGACTGGGACCAGGTGGGCGCGGTGTTCACCGATGACGTGGTCCCCTACGAATCCATGAAGATCCGCATGTTGAACGCAGGTCATCAGCTGTTGGCCAATGCGGGGGAGCTTCTGTCGATTGCGACGATTGCGGATTGCATGGCGGATGCCGATATCGCGGCGTTCTTTGCTCAGGTCCAGCGGGCGGAAATCGCGCCGCATGTGACCGCGGTGGCCGGGATGACGGCGGAAGAGTACGTGACGCTGATCACGCGCCGTTTCGCAAATCCGCAAATCCGCGACACCACCCGACGCGTGGCGTTCGACGGCCTGTCCCGTCACCGCGGGTTTCTGCATCCCATCATTCGCGATGCTCTGACGGCCGGGCATCGGGTGGAGGGTCTCGCCTTGGCAGAGGCGCTTTGGGCGCGGATGTGCGCCGGCCTCCGGGAGGACGGCAGTGAGATTGCGCCAAACGATCCCGAATGGGACGTTTTGCATGCGGCGGCGACAGAGGCCCGCACGGACCCCAGGGCGTGGCTCGCGCTCTACGCTGATCTGGCGGAGGATCCGCGCTTTTGCGCGCCCTTCGAGCAGGCGCTGCGCCGGGTCTGGCAGGATGGGACGCGGTCTGTCTTGCGCTCCTATGTGAGCTGAGCGGCCAGCCCGCACCGGCGTCAGGCCGCGGTCATCGGCGGCCTCTCCATCGGACGTGCGGCTTGACACAGCTGGAGCGCGGATGGCTCACTGCAATATGGGGGGGTGGGGACGTCTCGCGTCGGTCCGCCCTTCATTTGCAACCAAGGATCATTGCTTCATGTCGATTAATCTGCACTACACCCGAGAGATTCTGGAGGAGCTGAACTACGTCGCGACCTGGTTTCCGACGACCACGCTGGCCCCCGGAGAGGTCTGCGACATGCGCGGCGGGCAGCTCAAGCCTGTTGGATCTCTGGAGGACTTCGACATCACGTTCGAGACCGAGCCGGGCTCGGCCGAGAGCACCATCGAGTACAAGTCGGCGGGCGCCGTTTCGATCAAGACCAAAGCGGCAGGCAGCGCCGAACTGCCCGGTTCGGCGTTGAAGGAGGCCGAGGCGGGGCTGCATATCACCTTTGCGCGTGAAAACGCGATCTTGCTGACGCTGACAGGCTGTGAGGCGCGCCGGATCGCGCGTCTGCATCAGGTCGGACAGCAGGTGTTGGCGAAGCACAATGAAGGAGCGTGGCCCAAAGGATATGTTGTGGTCACCGAGGCCTTGACCTGTGGCGCCTCGACCATTCTGGTGGCCTCCAGCGACAATGCGGCGATTGATCTGTCGGCGAAAGGGGCCTTCGGGGCCATGGCGCTCACGCTCGCCAATGCCAATGCGGGTCTGGAGATGCGCACCGAAAGCAACATCGGGTTCCGCACCATTTCCAGCCCCGGGCTCACTCCATTGCTGCGCACCTCCGGTATTGTCCCGAGGTTCCTGAGGCCCGATGAGTTCCGCGGCGGTGCCGAGGAGGCGGATGTGGATTTTGCCGCCGTGAGCTATGACGATCTGGAAGAATGAGCCCGGGCGCGTCGGTCAAAGACGCGCTGGCGGCGGTTGGAGCGCTCCTCGGTCGGGGCAAGTTTGACGCGGCTGCGGAGCGGCTGACGTCCATTGATCCGGGAGATGATGCCGCAGCGCAGGCGCTGAAGCTGCGGCTGGAAGGCGCGATTGCCTATCGCAGGAACGACCTTGCGGTGGCCATAGACCTCCTCGCGCGCGGGATCGAGGGTGAACCGGACGGGAGCACGGAGGAGCTGGCCACCGCGCTCCGGGATTTGGCCAACGCGCATCAGGAGATGGGGCACGCGGACGCCGCCGCCGAGCACAGGCGCGCGGCGGTGGACAACCTTGTGGGGCGCCTGTCCATTTCGCCCGGCTGGGCCATCGAACTGGCAGCCGCGCTGTCGGGCGATTTGCGCCACAGCGGGGCGGAGGACCCGGAGGCCCCTTTGCTGCGCGTCGCCGAGGCGGCGCAGGGGCTGAGCGGGCAAGCGGCCGTGTCCGTGTTTGTCCGGCTGGCGTCCGGCTTTCTCGGTGCCGGGGCCGCCCCGCAGGTGGTGGCTGTGTTGACGGACGCGTTGGAAAGAGTGCGGGCGATGGATCCACCGGGCCGCCGGGCTGCCGTGCCCGCGCTGCTGGAAGCCGTGGCCACCGTACAGCAGTTGGGACCAACCGATCTGGCGGATGCGCTTCTCAGCCTCGTGGAAGGCATGACCGACGATCTGTCGCCGGAGCAGCGACACGCGGCTCTGCAGTATCGGGCGGCGCATCTGGCCATGATGGGCGATGCGGAGGCGCGTGTCGCTTTGGACCGTGTGATCACCCACGCGGAAGACGGCCTTCGCAGCGCAGAGGCGGCACGTGCGGCCCGCGCGACACTGGGGGAGTATCTGGCCAAGACGGGGGATGCCGAAGGAGCGGAGGAGGTCCTGCGGACCGCTCTCGAGGACGCGGACACGGCCGACCCGGTGACCATTGGCCGGATCGCGGCGGAGCTTGGCCTGCTCGCCGACAAGGCCTGGCGGTGGCGCGACGCCGCGGACCTGCACGGGCTGGCCTTGACCAAGCGCCGCGACGCTTTGGGGCACTGGCACCGGGCGACGAACAGCAGCCGCTATGAACTGGCCGAGATGAGCCGTCTTCTGGGGCGCAACGCCGAAGCCGAGCTGCACTATCGCGATGCCATCCGGGTCGATGACCGGATTGGCGACGACGGTGGAGAATTCGGATCGAAGCTGCGCAACAATCTGGCCGAATTGCTGATCCAGATGGGGCAGGGTGCGGCAGCGGATGTCTTGCTCGAGGAGGCGTTGGAGCGTCGCGTGGCGGCCTTTGGGTCTGACAGCGAAAGCGCCTGGCGCAGCCGGTCCAGCCGCGCCAACTGGCATTTGATGTTCGGTGATCCGCAGGCGGCGGCAGATCTTGCCGAGCAAGCCCTGGCCTTGCCGCAGTTCGAGGGGAGCGTTGCGTGGCACCTGCTGCAGGCCTCCGCGCTGCGGCGCCTGGGCCGGTTTGCCGAGGCCGAGCCGATACTCACACAGGTTTTCGACCAGATCCCCGTCGATGATCTGGAGCGGTATATCAACTGGGAAACATATCTCGATTTGACGATGGATCTGGCCTTGAGCCGCGCCGGCCTCGCCGACTGGCCGGGTGTGGTGGCGGTGCTGGCAAAGGCGTCGGAGGCGTTGATCCGCCGCGAGATCACCTTGCTGCAACATTCGTCAGCGGGTCAGGTGCTGCATTATGCGCGGCGGTGCCATGAGATCCTGTCGATCTGGATGGGAGCGGCGGTGAAGCTCGACCCGGAGATGCGCCGCACTGAGGCCTTTCTGGACCGTGCCACCAACCTGACCGAAACCGTGAAAGGTCTGCGGACACGGTACATGCGCCTGCGCCAGCCTGGGACCGGATATGTCGAAGACCTCGCACCACCGGATCGGCGCAGGCGCGATCAGGACCGGCGGGCGCACCTGGCAAAGCTTGATGCCGAACTGGCCGAGCTGGAGTTGGCTGGTGTGCCCCGGACGGATCGGGCCCATCTTGCGGTTCGGGCGATGATCGAGGAGGCTGAACGCAGTCTGGCCAGCACGATTCCATCCTGGAAGACCGCCTACAACTGGACGCATCTGGGCGCGGACACCCTCGGCTTGGAGATCCTGCGCATCGAAGGGATCGAGCCGGCGGGACAGCACGCGCCGCCGCTTTCGCAAGACCGTTATGTCGCGCTTCTGGTCGAGGGTGACGGTGATGCGACCCGGGTCGATCTGATTGATTTCGGACTGGCGGATCCGATCGACACCGCCGTCACCGATCTAAGGGCGTCGCTGGTGAACGAGGCCTGGGGGGCGGGGCGCAAGCCCAGCTGGTGGCGGCTGTCCCGATTCCTCGGGCGCAAGCTCCTGGACCCTATTGCCGAGGCGCTGGCAAAGGCGGACCGACTCTTCGTGGCGCCCGATGGTCCGCTGGGTGCGCTGCCGTTCGAGATCCTGCGCCTGTCCGAGGGTGCCTATTTGGACGATGTCCTGAAGGTCTGCTATCTGCCGCGGCTTGCCGAAAGCGGGGGCTTCCGCCGACCGCTTCTGGCCGCGCAGCCGCCTCTGGTTCTGGGAGGCCCGGATTATGACCTCGAGGGTGCTTTTCGGGGGGCTCGTGGACTTATGGGCACCTTGGAACGGGAGCTGTCCGATGGTCTGAGCGAACAGCGGTTCGCCTCGCTGCCGCAGGCGGAGGCGGAGGGTCGCGCGGTGGCTGCGACCCTGGATGCGACAGCGTTTTGCGGGCGTCTGGCGCTGGCCACCGTGCTGCAGGACACGCCTGCGCCCGAGATCCTGCATATCGCGACACATGGGTTCTGTTTGCCGCGCGCGGCGGCGGAGCGAGGCTTTGCGGCGACGCTCGGCAATGCGGTGGACCGGCGGATGATACTCTCGGACCCGATGCAGCGCAGTGGTCTGGCGCTTGCGGGCGCGAATGCGGTGCTGGATCAGCGGGCCCTGCCTGAGGAGGTCGGCACCGGTTTTCTCTACGCGGCGCAGATCCAGAGCCTCGATCTGCAGCGCACCGATCTGGTTTTTCTGGCGGCCTGCCGGTCGGGCCTCGGCGAATTTGAGGTCGGCGATGGAGCGCAGGGGTTGGGACGGGCGTTTCTGGCAGCGGGGTGCCGGTCGGTGGTGACCGCGCTCTGGGACATTCCGGACACGGCCTCTCGCAAGCTGGTGGAGCGGTTTTATCAGGAGGTCATCGCGGGTGTTCCGCGCCTCGATGCGTTGCGCGCGGCCCGTCAGGCTGTCCGAGCGGAGCATCCCAATGATCCGATCTACTGGGCCGGGCTGGTCTTGATCGGCAATCCGGGGCCGCTGGGACGGTGTTCAGCTACGGCAGGGCTGCATGTCGCCTCGGTTTCGATGTCGGAGTGGGACTTGCGCGGGACCGGTGACGGCCCTGACCTGGAGGCATTTGCAGAGCGTGTGGTGGCGGGCGAAAAGGTCAACTGGGCCGAACGCCCGGGAGGGCGTGTGATGCTGCTCGAACGGGCGTCGGCGAAGCCGGATCTGAAAGAGCGGGATCGGGTTTGGATCACCTCGAAGCGCGCGGATCTCTTGAACCGGCTCGGGGATCATGACGCGGCGATTGCCCTGTATAGCGAATTGAGTGAAGACCCGGAGGTTGCGGAGGATGCAGGCCTTTTCTACGCCTACAATGCGGCCAAGATCGCCCAGCAGAAAGGCGATTTTGCTCAGGCCCTTTCCGGCTACACCGCTGTTCTTGAACGCTGTGCCAAGCGGCCCGATCCGCGGGCAAGCCCGTTTCACCATGCGATGGTCAATCGGGGCACAGTCTTCATGGCAACAGGCCGGACCACGGAGGCCATGGCGGACTTTAGGGTCGTGATCGAGGACACTGCGGCACCTGTTGATCAGCGGTTCATGGCATATGGCAATCGCGCCGATGTGTTGACACGGACCGATCCCGCTGCGGCCTTGGCCGATGTCGAGGCGGCGCTGGATCTGGATGTGGCGACGCCGGGGGAGCGGCGGCTGTGGCAGGCCAAGCGGATTTCACTTCTGATCGCTGTGGCGGATGCGGCGGGGGGGCGGGCAGCGCTGCAGGCGCTGGAGGCCGAACTCGACGGTCTGCCGGACGATCCCGAAACACGCCGTGTGCGTGGCTTCCTTCAGGCGTTTCGGCGCGATTTGGACATGTAGCGCGCGCTCCGGCGGCTCGTTGACCGGAGCGGGGTGAACACGATTCGTTATGGAGCGGCGTCGATGCGCTTGAAGGGCGGTCTTGCGATCTGCCATCCGCCGGACCTGACGCGTCGCACATCCACCTCAGTCGGTGGATCGACGGGAGGCGATGGTGCAGTGCGTGTCGACCTTTGGGGTTGGGGGACCGATGCCCGGTTTGCAACCTGAGAAAATCGCGTAACGCGCTGGCAAGAAGTTACATAATCCATGCTTCGGCTGATCTTGTCGCAGCGATTTTCCATGCAAGACCCTGGCCTCACATAGCGTTCTCTTGGCGCAAATGTCGACGGCCAGCGCTGTCCCGAACTCCTTGGCATCGACCTCCGCTCGGACCGCTGGCTTGAAAAAAGCGGGTTTTTGGGCTACAACCATGCCGCGTGTATTGGCGCGGTGGGCGTTTTTCCGCCCTCCCTTTTTGAGGCCCATTTTTATTTCAGCGCGATCCTGAGCGCATTTTTCAAGGGATGACATTTCATGGCAATCAAGATTGATTCCGACACCGGCAATATCTCAGCGGGCGGTGACAACACCGATGGCGATCTGCTTCTCAACTCCAACAGTGGTCAGCGCCGGATCCATCTCGATGCGGGATCGGGCAATGCCTATCTCGGGGGCAATGGCGCCGATGGCGACCTGTTGCTGATGCCGTCGGGGGCCTCCAGCCAGTCGGGCTCCTCCGGGACCATTCATATGAGCGGTGACAGTGGCAACTACCGCGCCGGCGGCAACGGTGCCGACGGAGATGTGACGCTGCAATCCACCGAAGGCCAGAACCGCATCCGGCTCGATGGCGGAGGCGGCAATGCCTGGCTGGGCGGCAATGGGGCGGACGGGGACCTTGTGCTCTTTGCGTCGGATGGCGACAACGCCACGCTGGCAGCATCAACGATCCACATGAACGGCGAGGAGGCCAATTACCGCGCCGGAGGCAACGGTGCGGATGGAGACATCACTCTGCAATCCACGGAAGGCGAGAACCGCATCCGCCTGGATGCCGGCGGCGGCAACATGTGGATCGGCGGAAATGGCGCGGATGGTGATATCGTTGTCTTTGCATCGACCGGCGACAATTCGACCTTGGCGAATGCGACCATCCATATCAATGGGGATGCGGGTGATATCGTCATGCAGAACGCCGACTTCGCCGAGGAGTTTGATATCTGCGAAGCGTCACCGGCGGTAGAGCCGGGCGATGTGATGGTGATGGGCCGAAGCGGAGCGCTGGAGCCGTGTCGGTCGGCGTATGACGCCCGGGCTGTCGGTATCGTCTCCGGCGCGGGCGATTACCGGCCCGGTATCGTGCTGGACCGACAGGTCAGCGCGGGGATGCGCCTGCCCGTGGCGCTGGTGGGCAAGGTCTTCGTCAAGGCCGATGCCAGCCATGGCGCGATTGCGGTCGGCGACATGCTCACGACCTCGCCGACGTTCGGTCACGCGATGCGGGCCAGTGATCGCGCGCGGGCCTTTGGGGCGACGTTGGGCAAGGCGATGGCGCCGCTGGATGACGGAACGGGGATGATCCCCGTTCTGGTCAACCTGCAGTAGGGCCCGGCCATGACTGCGAGCATTCGTAACGTGGCGAGCAGCTGTCTGGACAAGACCGGGCGCCTGTCGCTGCGCGAGGACATCCTTGGTGTCTACGCCAACGACAATCCTCAGAACCGATCCGTTCTGGCTCAGATGAACCGGATACAGACCGTACCTTTTGTCAAAATCGCTCTGGTGACCATCCAGGGCGCGAGCCCGCAGATCCAGCGTGATCTGGACAACGCCAATGCGGTCTGGGTCGGGAACTGCAATGTCTGGGTTTACCCCACCGACAGCATTACGGTGAACGCGCCTGCGCTGGTGGCGCTGGCGCAGGATGACTGCAATGGCAGCGGACATTCGGTGAGTTCAGAGGAGGATCAGCTTTTCGATCTGGGCCGCAATCTGGGGGCCAATATCGTCGCTTACTATATCCAGTCGGGCAGCGGTGCGGGATGTGCGGCGCATCCACCCGGGCGCCGGGGCTTCTGGGCCGATGACGGCGCCTCACCCTGGACTTTCATTCACGAGTTGACCCATGTGGTCGGGGACAATCCTCACATCGACTCCAATGACAGCTGCAATCTGGGCAATCTCATGACCACCTGCGGGACGGCCAATATCAACGTGGCACTGCCCAATCTGACGAATAACCAGTGTGACCGCATCAATGGCGATGCCGACATCGAAAGCTGCTGAAGGAGGCGAGAATGGCAGAGATTTCAGACCGCACGGAACGCCTGCTCGTCACCGATTGCGGGCGCGCGATATCGGAACTGGCGCAGGGTATGACCCGAGAGGATCTGGCGCATCTTGCGGAGGTCGTCGCGGACCCGCAGGAGACGCCCGAGCGCGTCGGACGGGCGAGCATGATCCTGGGACGGTCGGGGTACAAACCGGCACTGGAGCCGATCCTCGCCTCTCTCAAACGCTTGAGTGGCAAGCCGCGCCTTCAGGCTGCGGAAGCGTTGGGTCGGCTGGGCGGGGCGAAGGCGCGGGATGCCCTGGCGCAGCTGGCCCGGGACGAGGACGCCCAGGTGCGGAAATTCGCGACGCTGGGGTTGGCACAGATTGCGGATAAGAAGACGCAGACCCTGTTGCAGTCGATTGCCGAGCGTGACAGCGAAGCGTTTATTCGCGAAATCGCAGGTCGGCATCTGGCGCCCGACCGGTAGCGGCACGATCCGGCTTAGTCACTCTGATCCTGCAGTGAACCCTTTGGATTTGAAGGGTGCCGGATCAGCTTCTTCGCCGTCGGCCGTGGTCACCGCAAGGTGGCCTTGAGGATCAGCCGGTCTCTTGTTCTTCGATGCGGTCCGTCGCCGGTGGTGGGGTCGGGCTCAGGGCTGCGAGGCGGGCGTAGAGGTCGGGGCTCATCTCGTAGTCGAGAGCGTCGAGCGATGGCACCAGCTGTTCGGCAGAGCGCGCGGAGATGATCGGCGTGGGGCCCATCGGGTGGGCGGCGGCCCAGGCGACGGCGAGCGTGGCGGCATCGGTGCCGACCTCTTGCGCCACGGCGCTGAGCCCGGTGGCCGCGGCGTGCATCCAGTCGAGCCCATAGCGCGCGGCATAGCGGTCATCCTCGGTGAGCCGGCCCCCGCCGCCGGTGCCGTATTTGCCGGTGAGTAGCCCACCGCCCAAGGGTGAGTAGGGCGCGCAGGCCACACCCTGATCGGCGCACATGGGCAGGATCTCCACCTCGGCCTGGCGTTTCACGAGGTTGTACATGGGCTGCAGGATGTCGATGGTGATGTCGAATTTCGCGGCGATGTTGAGGGCCTTGACCACCTGCCAGGCGGCAAAGTTCGACACGCCGACATAGCGGATGAGGCCTTTCGCTTTCAGCTCGGCCAGCGCCTCCATGCTCTCATGCAGGTCGGTGTCGGGGTCGAAGCGGTGCATGTAGAGGACGTCGACCATATCCATGTTCAGCCGCTTGCGCGAAATGGCAAAGCTGTCCTGGATGTTCTTCTTCGAGCCACCGCCGGTGTAGGCGGCCTTGGTGGCGATGATCAGGCGGTCGCGGTGCGGCCCAAGCATGGCACCCAGCAGCTCTTCCGAGGCGCCATGGTTATAGACATGCGCGGTGTCGAAATGGGTGATGCCCGCGGCGATACAGGCGTCGAACATGGCGCGCGAGGCTGTGGCATCGGCGCGGCCTCCGAACTGCATTGTGCCAAAGGCGAGGCGGCTTGCGGGGGTCCCGTCGGGACTTGTTAAGAGTTTGGTCATACGCTCAGAAGTGGCACGCGGCGCAGAGGCGTGCAACAGTCAATCCCGACCGATGAGCAGAAGGAGCAGAGCATGATCGTCACACGGAAATCCGAGCTGGAAGGCACCGCGCGGGATGCGTCGGGGCCGGGATGGACCAGCCTGCGCTTGTTGGTGAAAAGCGACGGGATGGGGTTTTCGATGACCGATACGCAGGTGATGCCGAGCGAGGTGCTGAGCCTGCAGTACAAGCATCATATCGAGGCCTGTTATTGCATCGGTGGCACGGGCCGGGTGACGGAGCTCGACACGGGCGCCGTGCATGAGATCGGGCCGGGGGTGCTCTATGCGCCGAATGAGCATGAACGCCACCAGGTCGAGGCCCTTGGGCCCGAGCCTTTGCATTTCATCTGTGTGTTCTCGCCTGCCTTGCAGGGGGACGAGGTGCATGGGCCTGACGGCAGCTATGCGTCGTCCTGACCGGCCACGCGCAGGGACTGCAGGAAGGCGATGACCTTGGCGCGGGGCATTTCGCAGGGAAAGAGGCGCGGGCCGCTGCGTAGCTGGTAGAAGTTGAGGCTGATGTAGTTGACGCCGCCCATCTCCTCGGCGACGAGTTTCACCGCGCGCCCGCCACTGAAGAGCGTCTTGGTGAGCAGGTAGCGGCGGTCGGCTGCGGTGCCCGTGAAACTGCCGCGGGGCAGGGCGTTCAGGATCGCGGTGACCTCTGTGAGGTCGGTCGGGTCAGGATTTACCGCCAATGGTCGGCTCGGTGCCCGCGCGCAGGCGGGCGATGTTGGCGCGGTGGCGCCAAAACACCACAAGGGTGAGGGCGATGCTGAGGAAGAGGCCCTCCGGATGGCCGGTGAAGACCATCAGCGGGCTGCTCGCCGCGGCGGCAAAGAGCGCGCCCATGGACGAGATGCGCGAGGTGAGCGCCCCCGCCAGCCAGGCGAGGCAGCAGCCGATGCCGACAGGCCAGGCCAGCGCCAGCACGATGCCGAGGAAGGTCGCCACGCCCTTGCCGCCCTTGAAGCGCAGCCAGACCGGGTAGCAATGGCCCAGCATGGCCATCAGCCCGGCGATCTGGGCGGTGTCCTCGCCGCCGAAGGCGCGGGCGAGCAGCACCGCGACCACACCCTTGCCGCCGTCGAGCAACAGGGTCAGGGCGGCGGCGGTCTTGCTGCCGGTGCGCAGCACGTTGGTGGCCCCGATGTTGCCCGAGCCGATGTCGCGCAGGTTGCCGAGCCCCATAACCCGCGCCAGCACCATGCCGAAGGGGATGGAGCCCAGCAGGTAGCCGAGGACGGCCCAGAGGGCGAGGAGGGGGGCGGCGTGCTCGAGGGTGGGCATCAGGATTTCTCGTAGACGCTGGTGCCGCCGACGAAGGTGGAGAGCACCTTGCCCTGCATCCGGGCGCCGTCGAAGGGGGTGTTTTGTGATTTCGAGCGCAGGGTGGTGCGGTCCATCAGGAAAGGCGCGTCGGGGTCGAAGAGCACCAGATCGGCAGGAGCGCCGACGGCGAGCCGCCCGCAGGTCAGCCCTAGGCGCTGGGCGGGGTTGAAGGACATCGCGCGCCAGAGCGTCGGCAGGTCGATGAGCCCCGCGTGATACAGGCGCATGGCGGCAGGCAGCAGGGTTTCCAGCGCCACGGCGCCCGAGGCGGCCTCCTCGAAAGGCAGGCGCTTGCTTTCTTCATCCTGTGGCGTGTGCATTGAGGAGATCACATCGATCAGGCCGGACTTCACGGCTTCGGCGACGGCGAGCCGGTCCTGCTCGTCCCGCAAGGGGGGCTTGAGCTTGAAGAAGGTGCGATAGTCGGCGACGTCGAGCGCGTTCAACGTCAGGTGATGGATCGACGTGCCCGCGGTGAGGTCGAGCCCGTTTGCCTTGGCGCGCGTGAGCGCGGGCAAGGCACGGGCGCAGGTGATCTGGTCGGCGTGATAGCGCGCGCCGGTCATCTCCACGAGCGCGATGTCGCGGTCGAGCCCCATGCGCTCGGCCATCGGCGAGACGGCGGGCAGGCCGCGCAAGCTCGCGAATTTGCCGGAGGTCGCCGCGGCACCGTGGCTCAGCCCCGGCTCCTGCGGGTGGGCGATGATCAAGGCACCGAGGCCCGCCGCGTAGTGGAAGGCCCGCGCGGCCACCTTGGTGTCGGTGATCACGCGGTCGCAATCGGTGAAGGCGACGGCGCCCGCGTCCATCAGAAAGCCGATCTCGGTCATCTCGCGGCCCTGCCGCCCCTTGGTGAGTGCTGCCATGGGCAGCACGTTGACCGGCGTCGCCTCGCTCGCGCGCCGCGCGACGAATTCGAGCGTCTCGGGGCTGTCGATGGCGGGGTCGGTGTCGGGGCGGGTGATCATCGTGGTGACCCCGCCCGCCGCCGCCGCGAGGCCCGCGGACCGGTAGCTTTCCTTGTGCCGGTCACCGGGCTCGCAGACCTTCACGCCGAGATCGACGATGCCGGGGGCGAGGTATTTCAGTCCGCAATCGATCACACGCCCAGAGGTGAGGCGCGGCGCGTCCTTGGGCAGATGCTTGGTGATGCGCCCATCCTCGACCACCAGGCCGCCGATCACGATCTCGTCTTTTTCGGGGTCGACCAGGCGGGCATTCAGAAAGGTGATCTTGCTCATCCGCCCACCCAGATCATCAGGCCGACCACGCCAAAGGCGACGAGCAGCGCGATCATCGCGATGCGGCCCGACATCTTGGGATCTTTCGGTTCTTTCATCGCGGGGGTGCCTTTGTTGTCATGAGAGCATCCACCAGAGCGCCAGCCCGCTGAGCACCACGAGCGCGAGCGCCACGAGGGCGCTGCCTGCGGGGCCGCGCGCCGGGGTGGGCGGCGTCATCTGGGCCGCGCCGCTGTAGGGTTTGGCGCTGTCGGTGTCGATCGGCGGTCCGCTGTCCGCGGGCTGGGCCTCGGCATAGGTGCCGATGAGCGTGAGCGTGGCGGTGGGCGTGAGCGTGGCCGCACCCCCTTTGAAGCTTTCCGAAAAGAGCAGCAGCACGTAGCCGTCGAGCGCGTCGAGCTTGGTGCGGTCCGCGTTGAGTGTGCTGTCTGCGACCGCGTAGCCTTCGGCCAGGTAGCCCGCGAGCCCCATGCCGGTGAGGTCGCTCACGGGGAAGAGCTCGACGCTGGTGGTGTCGAGATGCGGGCTGTTCAGCAACTGGCGTGCGAGGTCGGCCTTGGGCAGCGTTTTGAGCTGCTGAGCGATCTCGTCCGCGGCGGCATTGATCGCGAAGACGCGGATCACGCCGCGCTCGTTTGCGGGGATGTCGATGGGGGTGCTCATGTGGGTTCGGCCCGGGTCAGCTTGAGGTTCTGGGCGAGCAGGTCCATCGCGGCCATGCGCACGGCGACGCCCATCTCGACTTGGTCCTGAATGACGCTGCGGTTGATGTCATCGGCGAGCGTGCCGTCGATTTCCACGCCGCGGTTCATAGGCCCGGGGTGCATCACGATGGCGTCGGGCTTGGCATGGGATAACTTCTCGGCATCCAGGCCAAACCGGTGGTAATACTCGCGTTCGCTGGGGATAAACCCGCCGTCCATGCGCTCTTTTTGCAAGCGGAGCATCATGACGACGTCCACGTCTTTCAGGCCCTCGGCCATGTCGTGGAAGACCTCGACGCCGAATTCGGCGATGCCGGAGGGCAGCAGCGTGGGCGGACCGATAAGGCGGAGGCGGTTTTCCATCTTGCCCAGCAGCAGGATGTTCGAGCGGGCCACGCGGCTGTGCGAAATGTCGCCGCAGATCGCAATCGAGAGCCGGTGCAGCCGCCCCTTGGCGCGCCGGATGGTGAGCGCGTCGAGCAGCGCTTGCGTGGGGTGTTCGTGCCGCCCGTCACCGGCGTTCAAGACGGCGCAGTTGACCTTCTGGGCCAGCAGATCGACGGCACCCGACTGCGGGTGGCGCACGACCAGCAGGTCGGGGTGCATGGCGTTGAGCGTGAGGGCGGTGTCGATCAGAGTTTCGCCCTTTTTCACCGAGCTCGCCTGCATCGCCATGTTCATCACATCGGCGCCAAGGCGCTTGCCCGCGATCTCGAAGCTCGCCTGCGTGCGGGTCGAGTTTTCGAAGAACATGTTGATCTGGGTGAGCCCGGCGAGCGCGTCGGCGTGCTTGTCGGGCTTGCGGTTGAGGGCGGCGTAGCGATCCGCCAGATCCAGCACCGTGGTGATCTCCTCCGGGCGCAGGGCCTCGATCCCAAGCAGGTGGCGGTGCGGAAAACTCATGGGCTGCAGCTCTTCGTGATTTCCTGCGTTATAGGCAGCACATGGCGGACGGGCAAGCGGGTCGGATAGCGGTTCATCTCAGGCAGGCAACGTCGTAGGCTGCGGCCATGGAATCATCCGAGTTTCATCACGCGCTGGCGCTTTTGGAGTGGCAGGTCGAACTGGGCGCGACCGAGGCGATCGGTGACGCGCCGGTCAATTGCTACGAGCTGCCGGAGACGGTGGCGAAGCCGAAGGCCAAGGCGCCCGCTGCGGCACCCCTCGCCACGCCTGCAGTGGCGGCGGCTGCGGATCCCGTGGTGGAGGCGGAGCGCCTGGCGGCGGCGGCGCCGGATCTGGAGAGCTTGCGTGCCGCCCTTGCCGGGTTTGAGCATTGCGCGTTGAAGCGGGGCGCGCGAAACCTGGTGTTTTCGGACGGGATCGCAGGCGCGCCGGTGATGATCGTGGGCGAAGCGCCGGGCCGCGACGAGGACCGCGAGGGCAAGCCTTTCGTGGGGCGCGCGGGGCAGCTGCTGGACCGGATGCTCGCGGCCATCGACATGGGGCGTGCGGAGGCGGAAGCGCCCGTCTACATCACGAATGTGCTGCCTTGGCGCCCGCCGCAGAACCGCGACCCGCAGCCCGAAGAGATTGCGATGATGCGCCCCTTCCTGCAGCGGCACATCGTACTGGCGCAGCCCAAGCTCTTGGTGATCATGGGAAATATCTCGGCTCAGACGCTGCTGGGCAAGCGCGGAATCACCCGGCTGCGCGGGACCTGGACGGAGGCCTGCGGGCTGCCTGCGTTGCCGATGTTCCACCCCGCCTATCTGCTGCGCCAACCGGCGGCCAAGCGGGAGGCCTGGGCCGATCTGTTGAGCCTGAAGGCACGGCTGGCCGATGGTTGATCCGATTGTCCTGCTGGCCTTCATCCCGGCGGCGCTGGCGCTGAACCTGACGCCGGGGGCGGACATGATGTTCTGCCTCGGGCAGGGCGTGCGCGCGGGGCCGAAAGCGGCCTGGCTCGCGAGCGCGGGCATTGCGACGGGCGGCATGATCCACGTGCTGATGGCGGGGCTGGGGCTGAGCGCGGTCGTGGCCTCGGTGCCCTGGGCCTTCGATTTGATCCGCTGGATCGGGGTGGGGTACCTCCTGTGGCTGGCATGGCGTGCGCTGCGCCCGACCCCGCAGAGCGAGACCGGGCCTGTGCCCCCGGCGCGGCAGGCGTTCCGCGCGGGGCTGCTGGTCAATCTGACCAACCCCAAGGTGATCCTCTTTGTGCTGGCTTTTGTGCCACAGTTCGTGGTGCCGGCGGCGGGGTCGGTCCTGCTGCAATTCGCGATTTTCGGGGCGGTGATCGGGGTGGGCGGCTTCGTGATCAATGGGCTGGTCGGTGTCTTTGCAGGGTCGCTGGGCCAGCGGCTGGCCAAGGGCAGCCGGGTGCTTGACTGGATCACTGCGGGCATCTTCACCGCACTGGCCGCGCGCCTCGCCCTTTTGGAGAAGGCCTGACATGAGCCGCATCGACGAGAGCATCGAGTTCATTCCCGTCCGGATCGCCGTTCTGACGGTGTCGGACAGCCGCAGCCTCGCCGAGGACCGCTCGGGCGATGTGCTGGTGCAGCGGCTGCTTGACGCCGGGCATGAACTGGCTGACCGGCGCATTCTGCCCGACGAGCGCGACCAGATCGCGACGCAGCTGCGCGCGTGGTGCAAGGATTCCGGGATAGATGTGGTGATCTCGACCGGGGGCACGGGGTTGACGGGGCGCGATGTGACGGTCGAGGCGCACCGCGATGTCTATGAGAAGGAAATCGATGCCTTCGGCACGGTCTTCACCATAGTCTCGATGCAGAAGATCGGCACCAGCGCGGTGCAGAGTCGGGCGACGGGTGGCGTCGCGCAGGGCACATACCTCTTTGCGCTGCCCGGAAGCCCCGGTGCCTGTAAGGACGCCTGGGACGAGATCCTGGCCCGGCAGCTCGACTATCGGCATCGCCCCTGCAACTTTGTGGAGATTTTTCCGCGCCTTGATGAGCATCGGCGACGGAAATAGCCGGTTGCGGCGTAACATTGCTGTAGATTGGTATATTTGCGCGCTATCTTGAGGTATAAGCGTCCGGGGGTAAGGTATTAGGAACACGGCGGAATGCGGTTTTTGCGCCAGAGCATGATCGGGGTCTTCCTCGCGGCGGTCAGCCTGGGGCTGCTCGCCTATGCGGGTTATGCGGTGCAAAGCGCTGTGCAGGCCCGTTTGAACGCCGAAGCCGTCGTCCCGCCCGCGCGCGAGCGTGTTTTTACCGTGACCCTGCAACGGGCCGAAAGTCGCACCATCACGCCGGTGATGGAAACCTTTGGCGAAGTCTCCTCGCGGCGGACCTTGGAGCTGCGCGCGGCTGTGGCCGGGCGGGTGACCGCGCTGCATGAAAATTTCGAGGATGCCGGTCACGTGAACGCGGGCGATGTGCTGGTCCGCATTGATCCGGCGGATATGCAGTCTGCGGTGGATCGGCTTTCTGCCGATCTGGCGGATGCGGAGGCCGAGGTGCGTGATGCAGAACGCGCGCTGGATCTGGCGCATGCGGAACAGGACGCGGCGGAGGATCAGGTCACCCTGCTGCAGAGGGCTTACGACCGGCAGGTGGATCTCGCTGGACGCGGCGTGGGGACGGCTGCAGCGGTCGAGAGCGCGGAGCTCAGTGCGGCCTCGGCGCGCTCGACCGTGCTCGCCCGGCGTCAGGACGTGGCCCGGGCCGAAGCACGCATCGATTTGGCCGCGACCCGGCTGGCGCGCGAGCGGATCGCGCTGGCCGAAGCGGAGCGCAAACTGGCCGACACCGCGATTGCCGCGCCGTTCAGCGGTACGTTGAGCGATACGACCGTGGTCGAGGGGCGCCTGGTAGCCGCCAACGAACGGCTGGCCGACCTGATAGATCCAAGCGATCTGGAGGTGTCGTTCCAGATTTCGACGGCCCAGTATGCCAGGCTGCTCGGGCCCGATGGCGGGTTGATCGACACCCGTGTTCTTGCGTCGCTCGATGTCACGGGCGTTGATCTGCAGGCGACGGGCGTGCTGTCACGGGTCAGCGCGGGGGCGGGTGACGGGCAGACCGGGCGGCGGGTCTTCGCGCGCCTGATCCATGCGCCGGGCTTTCGTCCGGGAGATTTTGTGACGATCCAGATCGAGGAGCCACCGCTGGCCAATGTGGTAAGTCTGCCAGCTGCCGCGTTGGGCCCGGATCGGACCGTCCTGGTGCGGACCGACGATGATCGTCTGGAGGCGCTGCCGGTCACTCTGGTCCGACGTCAACGCGACCAGGTCTTGCTGCGGGGCGAGGGCCTGGAGGGACGGGACGTCGTCACACGGCGAACCCCCCTGCTCGGGCCGGGCGTGGCGATCCGGCCTGTTCAGCAGAATGCCGATCTGTCTGCGCTGCCGGATATGCTGGAGCTTACGGATGAGCGGCGCGCGCGGTTGGTGGCCTTTGTGCAGAGCAACGACCGTATGCCGCCCGACGCCAAAGAGCGCGTTCTGGCCCAACTGGCCGAGCAGGAAGTGCCCGCGGGCATCGTTGCTCGAATCGAAAGCCGCATGGGCGGATAGGGCATGTCTCGGCATATTCCTCCGGCCGCTGGCGGCATCCTGTCGTATTTCACCCGCCACCGGACGCTGGCCAACCTCGTTTTCGCGGCGATGCTTCTGGCGGGTCTCTTTGCGATGCCCAACCTGCGGGCGCAATTCTTCCCGGATGCCAGTTTTGACCGGGTGACGGTCACGACGACCTGGGAACAGGCCAGCTCCGATGATGTGGACAGTGCCATTATTCAGGTGCTGGAACCCTCCCTGATGCGGGTCGAAGGGGTGACGAAAAGCACCGCCGTCGCACAGCCCGGGAGTGGAACGATCTCCCTCGAGTTCGAGCCGAACTGGGACATGACCCGCGCGGCCAATGAGGTCCAGGATGCGGTGGATGCGGTCACCGAGCTGCCCGAGGATGTCGAGGATCCCGAAGTCCGCCGGGCCGTGCGGCGGGACCGGGTGACGGATGTGATCATAACCGGACCGGTGTCACCGGAGCAGTTGGGCCTATACGGCGATGAATTCGTCAAACGGCTGTTTGCCGCCGGGGTGACGCGCACCACCTTCCGCGGTTTTGCCGCGCCGCAGATCACCGTCGAGGTGCCCTCGGTTCAACTGGTGGCCAACGATGTGACCATGGCGCAGATTGCCGAGGCCATTGCGGCGGAGGTTGATACGGATCCTGCCGGAAACGTGACGGGCGGAACTGCGCGGGTTCGCACCGGCACCGAAAAACGCGTGCCGGAGCAGATCGCCCGGATCGTGTTGCGCTCCAATCCGGATGGTTCAAAACTGCGGGTGGGTGACATCGCCCAGGTCCTGCAGGAAGGGCCTGATCGCGAGCGCGCCTATTTCGTCGAGGGTGATCCTGCGATCTCGATCCGTGTGGATCGCGCCGATGGCGGCGACTCCATTGCGGTGCAGCGGACCGTCGAGGATGTGGCGGAAGAGATGCGTGCGACGATGCAGACCGGTGTGTCGATCACGCTGATCAGGACACGCGCCGAGGCCATTACCTCGCGGCTGAACACGTTGGTTGACAATGGGTTGGTTGGTTTGGGGCTGGTGGTTTGCCTGCTGTTTCTTTTCCTGAACGCCCGCACCGCTTTTTGGGTTGCGGCGGGCATTCCGGCCGCGATGATGGCGGCGATCGGTTTGATGTATGCCGCCGGTCTGACACTGAACATGATCTCGCTCTTCGGCCTGATCATTACTCTCGGGATCGTAGTGGACGATGCCATCGTGGTGGCGGAGCATGCCGACCATCGGGTCCGGCATTTAGGTGAACCTCCCTTCATTGCCGCGGAACGGGCGGCAGGGCGCATGGCGTTGCCGGTCTTCGCGGCAACCATGACGACGGTCATTGCCTTTATGGGACTGCTGGTGGTGGGAGGCTGGTTTGGCACCATCGTCAAGGACATTCCCTATACGGTGATCGCTGTCTTGCTGGCGTCGCTGATCGAGTGTTTCCTGGTGTTGCCCAACCATATGGCCCATGCGCTGGTCGCCCAGACCAAGGAGCGCTGGTACGATTGGCCGAGCCGGCAGGTGAACCGGGGCTTTGTCTGGGTGCGGCACACCCTTTTCAAACCGATGATCGCCGGGGTGATTGCCGCGCGCTATGCGGTGCTGTCCGGCCTCGTTCTGATCCTGGCACTGCAGGTCTCCGCCTTTATCAGCGGCGAGGCGCAGTGGCGGTTCTGGAACGCGCCGGAGCGCAGCACGGTAACGGGTAATTTCGCCATGGTCGAAGGGGCCGACCGTGCCGACACCAAGGCGATGATGGATGAGCTACAGCGCGCCACGGATGCGCTGGCCGAGGCGTATGAGGCCCGCTATGGGGTGAACCCGGTGCTCTATTCCATTGCGGAGATCGGTGGCAACGCCGGTCGCGGGCTTTCGGCGAACGGATCAAAGGACGAGGATCTGCTCGGCGCCATTTCGATCACGCTCATTGATCCGGATGACCGGCCTTACTCCAGCTTCGCCTTCGCCGCCGACCTGCGCGAGAACGTCACCGAAAACCCGCTGATCGAGGTTCTGTCATTCCGGGGGCAGCGCAGCGGACAAGGCGGCGATGCGCTGAGTGTCGAGTTCTCCGGGGGGGACACCGATACGCTGAAAGCGGCCAGCCTCGATCTTCAGGCCGCTCTGCTGCGGTATCCCGAGGTCCTGTCGGTTGAGGACGATCTCACCTATGACAAGGAGGAGTTGATCCTCGATCTGACCCCGCGCGGTCAGGCTCTGGGCTTCACCATCGACGGGCTGGGGCGTGTCCTGCGAAACCGCTTGGGCGGGGTCGAGGCGGCGACCTTCCCGGACGGCCCGCGCAGCGCCACGATCGAGGTGCAGCTGCCGAAGGGAGAACTCACCGCCGACTTCCTTGATCGCACGCAGATGCGCACGCCCGACGGCGTGTATGTTCCGCTGTCGGACATCGTGACAGTGCAGAGCCGCATCGGGTTCAGAACCATCAACCGCGTCAACGGCGTTCGGGTCATCTCCGTCACTGGTGACATCTCCGAAGACAACCCGCAGCGGGCTGCCGAGATCCAGCAGGCGCTGCAACAGGAGATCCTGCCGCGTATCGCCGGCACGCATCAGGTGGATTGGCAGGTGTCGGGCCTTGCCGAGGAGGAGGATCGCTTCCTGAGCGAGGCGCTCAACGGGTTGGTGCTCTGTCTGGTCGGCATCTACCTGGTTCTGGCGTGGGTCTTTGGCAGTTGGACGCGGCCGCTCCTTGTGATGTCGGTTGTGCCTTTCGGCCTTGTCGGGGTGATCTACGGCCACATGGTCTGGGATATGCCACTGAATATCTTTACCGTGGTGGGCCTCTTGGGGATGACGGGGATCATCATCAACGACTCCATCGTCCTGATCACCACCATTGACGACTATGCCGAGGACCGCGGCCTGATCCCCTCCATCATCGACGGCGCGGCGGACCGGTTGCGCCCGGTCATGCTCACCACGCTGACGACGGTTCTGGGGATGATGCCCATGCTGCACGAGTCGAGCCGTCAGGCCGAATTTCTCAAGCCCACCGTGATCACGCTGGTCTACGGCCTCGGGTTCGGAATGGTCATCGTGCTGTTGCTGGTCCCCGCGCTGGTGGCGGTTCAGCATGATCTCTCACGGCAGATCAAAGCCATGCGGCGCGGTTTGGTTGCACCCGTCGCCACTGTCCGCATGGGGTTTGTGGCGCTCTGGGCAGCGATTGCGCTCTGGGCAGGTGCCACACTGGGCTGGACCATGGTGGGCTCGGGCCTGTCGCCTGTACTCGCGCAGTCCTGGCCGTCGCTTGTGACCTGGCCGCCCATGACGGCGGCCCTACTGGCCTTCATCTTGGGCGCGGCGATACTGGTTGCTGCGGCCTATGTGGTCGCTGCGGGTCTCCTGCGGATGAGCCGCCACAAGGGAGACGCGGTCTAGCCCGGCGTACAGCCTCGGACATCAACGGCGTGGTTGCTGCCCAAGACGGTGAGACGAATGGCGGACCGATCAATCGCGATTGTGCCGCCGTTTACGTGGATCATTTCCGACGTGGCAATCACGTCACCGCCCTTGCGGTGTGTGTGGGACTCGCTGACCCAGACTTCGGGCAAACCCGGTTCGATCACCATCACCTCCGTGCCGCCCGTATGGGGGACACCCACACGCGCCTCGATCCGCAACCCATCCGATGTCGGTTCGATGCGGCATCGTGATGACGTGACACCCGCTTCTCGTGCGGAATAGGGGCTTTGCGCCAAGGCTGCTGCAATGGCCGGGGTCGGGCGGGTCCGGTCGGTGTCGATCATCTGGTCAAATTCGAGCCGGTGGGGGATACAGATGTCCGCACAGACGCCAATGTCCATGGTCAGGCGCACCCGCACCGGCTCGCCCGGTTGTTTCGGCGTCAGCGATAGGGGAATGACCAAAGTGTCGGAGTACCCAATCGAACGCATGCCATTGTCGTCGAATACCTTGGGTTTGGGCCAGGATATAGCAACAGAGTGCAGATTGCGCGAGCCGGACCAATCGAAACTGGGGGGGATGCCGGCGTCTCCCGGCGCCCGCCAGTAGGTCTTCCAGCCTGGTTGGAGATCCATGTGCACGGCGGACATCCGGGTGCCGTCCCTTTGGACCCAGCCTTGCAGAACCTCTGCAGTGACCGGCACCGCAAAGCGATCCTGAGCCCAGGCGGGTAAGGCAGCCAGACCGCCGAGCATCAGCACAAAAAGTAAGTGTTTCATCGCTCCGATATGCGGCAGACTCGATGAAATGCCAAGTCACGATCCGGTTAGCCATGTTTCGCCGCTGTCCGGTCTATTGCCCTTGCACCCTCTGCGGGTGCAGGTCATTCTGAAATCATGGGCGGACCAGTTCACGACACGGACACACTCGATCTGACGGGCGCGCTTCTGGTTGCGATGCCGTCCATGGGAGACCCGCGGTTTGAGCGTGCGGTGATCCTGATGTGCGCCTATTCCGACAAGGGGGCGATGGGGCTGATCCTGAACAAGCCCAGCAGCGATGTGCGCATGAGTGATGTGCTTGACCAACTCGAGATTGCTCCCTCGGACAAGGCCGCGCGGATGCCTGTCCATTTCGGCGGCCCGGTCGAGACGGGGCGGGGGTTCGTGCTGCATTCGGATGACTATGAGTCCAGCTTGCATACCCTGCGAGTTCAGGGAGGGTTCGGGATGACCGCCACGCTGGACATTCTGGAAGAGATCGCCCGCGACCGGGGGCCGGACAAGGCGCTGATGATGCTCGGTTACGCAGGCTGGGGGCCGGGCCAGCTGGAGGGCGAGATCGCTCGGAATGGCTGGCTGACGGCGGATGCCTCGCCAGAGCTGGTCTTTGACGTAGGGGCGGAAGACAAGTGGTCCGAGGCGCTTGTGAGCCTTGGGATTGATCCGCTCGGTCTGTCGTCGGCGGCCGGGCGGGCGTGATGGGCCATTCGGCATTCATCGCGCCACTGTTCGCGGTAAACAGCTGGGGTCATCGTCCGACCTGGAGGGCGTTTGAAACGCGGCCGTGACGCGTGACATCGCCAAGCAGCCAAACGCAGAGTGGTTTGCGACGTTTAAGTCGCCCTCCGGGGCGGAGGTTGGGCGATGCCTTGCGGTACATCTGAACGGTTTGTCGAGGGGCCGAAGCTTTTGTCACGCTCTGACTGTCGTTTGAGCGGAGTACCCGCGGCGGCGCCCCGAGACGTCTCAGTCTCGGGGCGCCGCCGCCCGGGCGAGCCGATCGTTGATCGCGCGGCCCAGGCCGTGATCGGGGATTGGTGCCACGGCGATGGCTTGGCCCATGGCGTCGAGCCGGTGCAGCATCTCGAAGAGATTGGCCGCCGCCTCATGCAGGTCACCCCGCTCGGAGAGGTTGAGGTCGGCCTGGATCTGGCCAAAGCCGAGCAGGAGTTCGCCGGGCTCTGCGGTGGTCACATTCATGCGGAGAGGCGCGCGAGGCGCATAATGCGAGGCGAGTTGGCCCGGTGCGGTGATCGCCACCGGTGTCGTCGATTGGTCCAACGGGCCGCCGAGCGCAGCTTCTATGGCCTCAAGCGGCAGGCCACCCGCGCGCAGGAGCGTCGGTGCGCCGTCGAGCCCGATGATCGTGCTTTCCAGCCCCACCGTGCAGGGGCCGTCATCGAGCACCGCAACAAGTTTGTCGCCCAGACCCGCCACCACATGCGCCGCGGTTGTGGCGCTGATCCGGCCCGAGGGGTTGGCGGAGGGCGCGGCCACCGGCCCGCCGAAGGCCCGCAGCAGGGTCTGGGCCGAGGGTTGCGCGGGCACGCGCAACGCCACTGTGGGCAGCCCCGCCGTCACCAGCCCGGAGAGGCCGTGATCCGCCCGCAGCGGCAGCACCAGGGTGAGCGGCCCGGGCCAGAAAGCCTGCGCCAGCCGGTCGGCGGTGTCGCTCCAGTGCACCAGATCACGCGCGGCGTCTGTCGAGGGCAGGTGCACAATCAGCGGGTTGAAGCTGGGCCTGCCCTTGGCCGCATAGATCGCCGCCACCGCCTCACCATTACGCGCGTCAGCACCAAGGCCATAGACCGTCTCGGTCGGGAAGGCGACGAGCGCGCCGCTGGCCAGCAGGCTGGCCGCTTGATCAATGCCCGCCGCATCGGGGCGCAGGGCGAGAGGGCGGGTGGGGGTCATCAGGCTCCGTGACGCCGCGTTTCGGTTGCCGGGAGCGGCGATGCGGCTCATGTTTGGGTGCGCAAACCCTTAATGGGTCCCGTGCCTGTTGCCAAGACAGCCCGCCTGCCCGGACCGGAGACAACGACATGCCGTATCACGCCCCTGTGGATGACTTTGCCTTTCTTTTCGAACATGTGGTGGGCTTTGGCGCGGTGCAGGCGACCGAGCGCTTTGCCGAGGCGGGCCCGGATGTGACGCAGGCGATCCTGACCGAAGCGGCCAAGCTCTGTGACGAGGTGCTGGCCCCGTTGCAGCGTCCCGGCGATCTGCACCCCGCGCGGCTGGAGAACGGCGTGGTGCGCACGTCACCCGGCTTTTCCGAAGGCTACCGGGCGATTGCCGAGGGCGGCTGGGTCGGTATGGCGGCGGATCCGGAATATGGCGGCATGGGTTTGCCGATGACGGTGACCACGGCGGTGAACGAGATGATGAGCGCGGCCTGCCTCTCGCTGCAGCTGGCGCCGCTGATGACCCAGGGACAGATCGAGGCGCTGGAGCACCATGCCTCTGACGAGATCAAGGCGCTTTATCTGCCCAAGCTGATTTCCGGCGAATGGACCGGCACGATGAACCTGACCGAGCCGCAGGCAGGCTCGGACGTGGGCGCACTCAGCTCCAAGGCCGAGGACAATGGCGACGGCACCTACAGCATCACCGGGCAGAAGATCTACATCTCCTGGGGGGACAATGATTTCACCGAGAATGTCTGCCACCTGGTGCTGGCGCGACTGCCGGGCGCACCTGCGGGCACGAAGGGCATTTCGCTCTTCCTCGTGCCGCGCAACCTGCCGGATGAGAGCGGAAATGCGGGCGTGGCCAACAGCCTCAAGGTCGTGAGCCTGGAGCACAAGATGGGCCTGCACGGCTCGCCCACCTGCGTGATGCAGTATGATGGGGCGACCGGCTGGCTCGTGGGCCCCGAGGGCGGCGGCATGGCGGCGATGTTCACGATGATGAACAACGCGCGGCTTGGCGTCGGCGGGCAGGGCGTGGGGGCGGCGGAAGGCGCCTATCAGCACGCGCTGGCCTATGCGCTCGACCGCAAGCAGGGGCGCACCGAAGGCGAGACCGGGGCGATCATCGACCATGCGGATGTGCGGCGCATGCTGATGACCATGCGCGCCGACACCTACGCCGCGCGGGGGATTGCGCTAACGTGCGCGGTGGCGATTGACATGTCCACCGCGACCGAGGACGACCGCTGGACCTCGCGCGCAGCACTCCTCACCCCCATCGCCAAAGCCTTCGGCACGGATATCGGCAACGAGGTCGCGGCCATGGGCATTCAGGTGCACGGCGGCATGGGCTTTGTCGAAGAGACAGGGGCCGCGCAATACGCCCGCGATGTGCGCGTGACGACCATTTACGAAGGCACCAACGGCATCCAGGCGATGGATTTGGTGGCGCGCAAGATGATGGACGGCGGCGAGGCGGCCTATCAGCTTATGGATGAGATCGAGGCAGCGGCGGAGGCGGCGCGCGACGTGCTGCCGGAGCTGGCCGAGCCGGTCTGGCAGGCGAGCGAATCTCTGCGCGAGACCACCGAGTGGATGATCAGCCAGAACCACCGCGTGCGTTTCGCAGGTGCGGTGCCGTATCTGCGCGCCTTCGCGCGGGTGCTGGGCGGGCATATCCATCTGGCCTCGGCCCTGCAGGATCCGGAGGGTCCCCGCGCCAAGGTCGCGAAGTTCTACATCCAGCGACTTCTGCCCGATCACAACAGTCTGCTTGCGCAGGCGCAAGCGGGCGACTACGACGTCTATGCATTGACCCCGGAGGAGTTTGCCGCCTGATGAAAGATCAGCCCCCCGAAGGACTGCGCTACCCTTGGGAGGCGCCGCCCGCCGAGGGGGAGGCGATTGAGGTGGCCGACGGTGTGCTGTGGATGCGGCTGCCGCTGCCGATGAAACTCGACCATGTGAATGTCTATGCGCTGGAAGACGGCGACGGCTGGACGATCATCGACACCGGGTTTTCTTCGAGACGCGGCAAGGCTCTGTGGCAAAACCTGCTCGACGGCCCGCTGGCGGGCAAGCCGGTCACCCGCGTCGTGGTCACCCACCATCATCCGGATCATGTGGGCCTTGCCGGGTGGTTTCAGACCGCGCATGGCGCCGAGCTGATCACGACGCGCACCGCGTGGCTGACTGCGCGGATGCTGACGCTGGACGAACAATCGTTGCCCGCGCCCGAGACGCTGGCCTTTTACCGCAGCGCGGGAATGGACCCGGAGATCTATGTGCAGCGGGCGCAGGAGCGCCCGTTCAACTTCGCGGATATCGTGGAGCCTCTGCCGCTGGGCTATACCCGGATCAAGCAGGGCGATTGCATCGAGATGGGCGGGCGCGCATGGGAAGTCCACATCGGCAATGGCCATGCGCCGGAACATGCGACCTTCTGGAGCCGGGACGACGATCTGGTCCTGGCGGGCGATCAGATCCTGCCGTCGATCAGCCCCAACATCGGCGTTTATGCCACCGAGCCCATGGCCGACCCGATCGCGGAGTGGCTGGAAGCCTGTGAACGGCTCGCAACGCTGGCGCGTGCGGATCACGTGGTGCTGGGCGGGCACAAGCTGCCCTTCACCGGGCTGCCTATGCGGATGCGGCAGTTGATCGACAATCACCACGGGGCGCTGAAGCGGCTGCTGGCGTTCATCGAGACCCCGAAGACCGCCGCCGAATGCTTTGCCCCGCTCTTCAAGCGCACCATCGGGGCTGGCGAATACGGGCTTGCCCTGGTCGAATCCGTCGCACACCTCAGCCACCTCTATCAGGATGGGCTTGCCACGCGGCACCGCCGCGAAGATGATGCCTGGGAGTATCAACGGAAAGGGTGAGCCATGGGCGAGAAGATCGAGACCTCGGCGGAGGCGGTGGAAGCCGATGCCTTGCCACGCCGGCACGAGGTGCACTGCGACCCAGAGACCCCAGCGCCCGCGCAGACGCATGTTCCCAAGGATATGGCCCGCACGCCTACGGGTCAGAAATCGCCCGCACAATGGGCCTATGAACGCATCATCCTCTACCTTAAGAACTTCGAGGAGCAGCTTGATAATACGCAGGAAGTCGCCATGGGCTTCACTGCTGGCGGTGCGGGCGTGCTCCGGATCGAGGGCATGGGGTACTTCGACCCCGATATCGTGACCTTCTATGGCTCGGACGGCGTGGGCGGGCGCACCCAGCTGGTGCAGCATGTGAGCCAATTGAACGTGATGCTGCGCGCGCTGCCGAAACCGGAGGAGAAGAGCGAGGCACGGCGCATCGGCTTTCGGCTGGCGCAGGATATCGAGGACAACGCCGAAAGCATTTCGTCGCAACCCGGGGGTGAAGAGGTGACATCTTAGTCCGAATCCAGTAGGGCTTGGCGCAAAGACAACGGAAGGGCTGCGGCAATGGCAGAACACAAGCACGGTGACATGGATATCGAAACGCAGGAGAAGACCTTTGACGGCTTCATGCAGTTCACCACCCGGACCGTTATCGTCATCCTGGCGATCATCATCCTGATGGCCATTTTTATCACCTGATCCCAAGACCTCGCGGAGCGCCCTCGGATGCGGATAGTTGCAACGCTGGCCCTTGTGGCTGTGCTGTCGGGCTGTGCGGTGTCCTCGCCGTTCGAGGCGACGCCGGAGGAGGCGGCGGCGAAGGCCTATGTGCCGGAGGGGCCGCCAAAGCTGACCCTCTTCACCATGGTCAACAACACCACCGGCGCGGGGGGGCACACGGCGCTGATGGTGTCCGGCTCGCAGCAGGTGATCTTTGACCCCGCAGGCTCGTTCCAGCACCAGCTAGTGGCCGAGCGCGGCGATGTGCTCTATGGCATATCGCCCGCGTGGGTGCAGGCCTACAAGAGCGCCCACGCGCGAAACTCGCATCACGTGGTCACGCAAGAGATCGTCGTGACGCCGGAGCAGGCGGAGATTGCGCTGCAGCTTGTGCAGCAGAATGGAGCGGTGGCGGGCGCCTTCTGCACGCGCTCTACAACCGCAATTCTCAGGCAGGTACCGGGGTTCGAGAGCATCGAACCCACGTTCTATCCCGTTCAGCTGATGGAGCAAATCGCTGCGCGTCCCGACGTGGTGATGGATCGCTACTACGAGGACGACGAAGGCAATGTGCGCGACGGGATCGTGCCGGCCGAGGGGTAGCGCTCCGGGCTGAAAGGCCGACCTAAGCCTTAGAGTTCATCCAACTGATGGCCACCATCGCGCAAGGCGTTGTACCGCAGGTTCTGGCACGGGGGGGCGCCCCAAACTCAAGCAAGCCAGAAAGACAGGACGAGGCGCGTCAGCTCACGCTTGCGATTCCGTGGTCTGAAGCGCCGGTTCTAGAGGGCAACCAGCCATAACAGACCGAAGAGCGTTCCCGCCCCGGACATGATCGCCGCGAGCACATTCTTCGTGATCAGCCCCACCACCAGCGTGACGGCCGCTGCCGACATGCGCGGCAGATCGGCTTCGCCTCCGGTGGCGGCGGGCCAGACCACCTGCGGGGCCACCAGCGCGGGCAGGATCGCCACCGCCGTATACCGCAGATGGCGCAGCAACCAGGGGGGCATGGGCCGGTCGCCGACGATCCCGAGGAAGGTGAAGCGCAGCGCGTAGCTGCCGATGCCTAACCCGACGATCACGATCCAGAGGGTTGTCTGATCAATCATGGGCCAGCCTCCTGCGCGCCAGCCAGACCTCGGCCTGGGCGCCCGCCATCATGCCCAGTGTGCCTGCGATGATGAGCCCGAGGGAATAGGGCACTGTGGCGGTCAGCAGGCTCACCGTGATGCCCACGAGCGCCGCAATCACATGCGCCGCTGTGCGCAGCATCGGAGCGACCAGCGCAAGGAAGGTGATGGGCAGCGCAAAGTCGAGTGCCCACGCCTCCGGGATCTGAGTGCCCACCAGCGCGCCGATCACGGTGCTGATGTACCAGAGCGGGACGATGGGGGTGAGAACGCCGGAGAAATAGGCCATGCGCTGCGGCACACTCATCTGCGGCTCTTTCTCGAACTGCGCGACCGAGCAGGCATAGGACTGGTCGACCGTGAAATAAGCTGCGATCGCACGCTGCCAGAGCGGCGCGGCTCCGATCCATGGCGTAAGCGAAGCGGAATACATCGCGACCCGTAGATTGACCGCCAGAGCCGAGGCCAGCACGACAGCGGTGGGCGCGTGTTCCTGCATCAGCTGCAGAGCCGTGAACTGCGCTGCCCCCGCAAAGACCACTGCCGAAAAGGCCAGCGTTTCCAACACGTTCAAACCGGATTCGGTCGCCAGTACCCCAAACAGCATCGCGAATGGCACGACCACCAGAATGAAGGGCGCGCCATCTGCAGCACCCTTCCAATAGGCTCCCGCCGTCGTGCGTGTTTTCGATGTGGTGGAGGGCATCATATGCTTCTACAGTGTCGCCCAAGGCGTAGCCCAGCCCGAGGGAGGATGCAATTGGCCAGACTGGCGGACACCGGCGACTATCTGATCGCACCGGACCCGCGTGCAGCGCGCCTCACGCGGTCGGTGACCGGCTCAGATCAGACCGGCGCTGTGGTCGAGACCAATGTGGTCGAGGAGCGTCCACTCACGATCTTTCTGAATGGTCAGGAGATTGTGACGGCAATGACCATCGGGGACTATCCCGATTATCTCGCGCTGGGGTTTCTGCGCAATCAGGGCATGTTGCGCGCGGATGATGAGATTACCGGTGTAGACTTCGATGAGGAGCTGGAGACGGTGGTCGTGCGCACCGCGCGGCAGACCGATTTCGAGGAGAAGCTGCGCAAGAAGACCCGCACGAGTGGCTGCGCCGTCGGGACTGTGTTCGGGGACATGATGGCGGGTCTTGAGGGTGTCGAGTTGCCCCAGACGGAACTGCGGACGTCCTGGCTCTATGCTCTGAGCGGCAAGATCAACCGCACACCATCGCTCTATCTCGAAGCCGGCGCGATTCACGGCACGGTGCTCTGCCACGAGGATCGTCCGCTGGTCTATATGGAAGACGTCGGCCGTCACAATGCGGTGGATAAGATCGCGGGCTGGATGCTGACCGAAGGCGTGGAGGCAGCGGACAAGATCCTCTACACTACCGGGCGGCTGACATCCGAGATGGTGATCAAGACGGCGATGATGGGCATCCCGGTGCTGGCCTCGCGTTCGGGCTTTACGGCCTGGGGCGTCGAGATTGCCCAGCAAGTGGGGCTGACGCTGATCGGGCGCATGAAGGGGCAGCGCTTTGTCTGCCTGTCGGGGGAGGCGCGGCTCATGCGCGATGCGGACCCGGCGCAGGTGCCGGACGAGCCGCGCCGGGCGGGGCGGAAGGCAGCGGAATGAAACAACCGCTTGGGGTGATCCTCGCGGGCGGGCAGGCCACGCGCATGGGCGGGGGTGACAAGGGTCTGTTGCCGCTGGGCGGACAGACTTTGCTGGATCGTGTCATTGATCGCTTGGCGCCGCAGGTCGCCGGGCTTGCGCTGAATGCCAATGGCGATCCTTCGCGGTTTGATCGCTTTCGTCTTCCAGTGCTGGCCGACAGCGTGGCAGGCTTTGCCGGGCCGCTGGCGGGCGTGCTCGCCGGGTTCGACTGGGCCGCTGAACAAGGGGCCGAGGCGATCGTGACCGCCGCCGCCGACACGCCGTTTTTTCCCGGTGATCTGGTGCCGCAGCTGCTGCTCGCCGGCGAGGGCATGGACCATCCGCTGGTGCTGGCGGCCACGCCAGATCCGGAGCGCGGCACCCTGCGGCATCCGACCTTCGGCCTCTGGCCCGTGGCCTTGCGCGATGATCTGCGCATGGCCCTTGAGGGCGGGCTACGCAAGGTCGTGCTCTGGACCGACCAGCATGACGGGCGCATCGCGCGCTTCCCGGTGGCTACCTTTGATCCGTTTTTCAACGTCAACACACCAGGTGATCTGGCCCGCGCCGAGGCTTTGCTATGAAGCTTTATGGCGTTGTCGGCTGGAAGAATGCAGGCAAGACCGGGCTGATGGAGCGGCTGGTGACCGAGATCACCGGGCGGGGGCTGTCGGTCTCGACCGTGAAGCATGCGCACCACGTCTTCGACGTCGACCAGCCGGGCAAGGACAGCTATCGGCACCGGGAAGCGGGGGCGACTGAGGTGCTTCTCGCCTCCCGTAAGCGCTTTGCGCTGATGCACGAGCTGCGCGCGGCGGAGGAGCCCACGCTGGACATGTTGCTCGCCAAACTGAGCCCGGTCGATCTGGTGCTGGTCGAAGGCTACAAGCGCGACGTGCACCCCAAGATCGAGGCGTTTCGGGCCGTGACGAAAAACCCTCTGATCGCTTCGGAAGACCCGACGGTAAAGGCCGTCGCGAGCGACAGCCCCATCGAGATTGACCGGCCTGTGTTCGAGCTCGATGACACTGTGGCGATTGCGGATTTCATCCTAGCCGAGGTCGGGATGTGAGGACGTTCGAGACGGTTGTGATGGTGGATTGGTCCGGTGGGAATGACACCGGGCCCGCGCCGCGCGCCGATGCGATCTGGGCCTGTGTGGCCCGAGATGGCCGCGCCGACGAACCCGTCTATCTGCGCAATCGCCGCGTGGCGGAAGACTGGCTCGCGGCTCTTTTCGAGGCAGAACGGGAGGCGGGCCGCCGGGTGCTGGCGGGGTTTGATTTTCCCTTCGGATATCCTTCTGGCTTCGCCGAAGCAATCACCGGTCAGCCGAACCCCTTCGCGCTCTGGAACTGGCTTCAGGAGCGCATCGAAGACAGCCCCAAGACCAATAACCGGTTTGACCTCGCTGGTGAGATCAACCGGCGCTTTGGCGGGCAGGGCCCCTTTTGGTTCAACGGGTTGAAGCGCGACATTGACGGGTTGCCGCGCCGCAAGACCGACTACAAGAACCCATTCCCGGAGCGGCGGGAGGCCGAGACGCGGGCCAAGGGTGCCTTCTCCTGCTGGCAGCTGGGAGGCACCGGCGCTGTTGGCTCGCAGGTGCTGATGGGGCTGCCGGTGCTGGCGCGGCTACGTGCGCGGTACGACGCGGCGGTCTGGCCGTTTGAGCCTCTGGATAAGTTGGTTGCATTTGTTGAGATCTGGCCGTCCTTGACACTTGGAGCGGCACCAGAAGGACGGATCAAAGACGCATGGCAAGTGGCGGAAATTGCGCGCGCAGTATCCTCCCTTGATCCAAAAAAGCTGGATGGCATCCTGGCTGTGGATCAGCCCGAAGAAGGTTGGATTTTCGGACTCGGATTCGAGGACGATTTGCGCGCGGCGGCAGCGCAACCGCCTCGCCTGTCGAACAGCTGTTTCGCGCTGCCACCGGGCGTGCATTGGACTCCGGTGCGTGAGGCGCTCGATCTGTTGAACGCGCGGATTTCTCCAGTCACCCGGACCACCCGGTGTCCGGTCGCCGACGCGACAGGCCACGTGGTGGCGGAGGATGTTGTGGCACCTCGTTCCAATCCACCGCTGCCGAATACGGCTGTGGATGGCTACGGTTTCGCGGGGGGAAGAGGTGAGGGCGTGCACTGCCTGCCGCTGGCCGAGGGGCGTGCGGCAGCAGGCGACCGGCCTGGCGCTTTGCACAGGGGGACAGCGGTGCGTGTTCTGACCGGTGCAGCCTTGCCCGAAGGCGTTGACACGGTTGTGCTGCAAGAGGATGTCACGCTCCAGGACGGCCAGATCGCTTTTCGTGGGCCCATCAAACCGGGCGCCAACACCCGCGCGGCGGGAGAAGATGTGGCAGCCGGTGACATCGCTCTCCAACAGGGGACACGGGTTGGGGCGGCGGAGGCAGCCCTGTTGGCTGCGGTGGGTGTCCGCGAGGTTGAGGTGCGGGAGCGCTTGCGGGTCGCCGTCATATCCACCGGAGCCGAATTGATCGAGCCCGGTGAGGCCGCGGCGCCGGGGCAGATTTTCGATGCCAACCGCCCGATGTTGCTGGAGGTCATCCGACGGTTGGGCCATGTGCCGGTCGATCTGGGCATCGTGCCCGACGACCGGATGGCGCTGTCGGATCGGCTCGATCAGGCGGCGACCGAGGCTGATTTGATCCTGACCAGCGGCGGGGCCTCGTCGGGCGACGAAGATCATGTCTCGGCTCTGCTCAAACAAGCGGGAGCCATGGCGCTCTGGCGGATTGCGATCAAGCCGGGGCGCCCGTTGGCCCTGGGTGTTTGGTCCGGTGTCCCGGTCTTCGGCCTGCCGGGCAATCCCGTTGCCGCGATGACCTGTACCCTGGTATTCGCGCGCCCCGCGATGGCGCGGCTGGCAGGGGAGCCGTGGCGAGAGCCGCAAGGGTTCGAGGTGCCTGCAGGGTTCGCCAAAAACAAGAAGCCCGGCCGCTCGGAATTTCTGCGTGCGCGCCTCCGGGACGGGCGGGCGGAGGTCTTTGCCTCGGAAGGCTCGGGTCGGATTTCCGGCCTGAGCTGGGCGGAGGGCTTCGTCGAACTGCCCCATGAGGCGATGGAAATCCGGCCGGGCACGCTGGTGCGCTATATCCCCTTCGGCAGCTTCGGGCTGTGATCGGCTGGGCTTTTCGGGCACCTGCTGCGCCCTATGTGACTGCAAAAGACAGACGACCGAGGAGATATGCGATGATGCCGGTCAAAATACTTTGTGCGGGAGTGATTGCGCTGCTTGCCGGACAAGCACATGCGGACTGCATGCAGGCCTTGACCGTGAAGTTTGTCGAGGGTGCGCCGCGCGACCGGTTCGAGATTATCCATACTGCAACGGGGGTCTTTGTGACCGATATCCGCATTGATCTGGCCAGCTCGTCCGGTGGGCTGATTTTTGACACGGAGCCGGGCGGGGCGGGCGTCGAGGTGTTCCAGCCCTTCACAGCAGGTGAGGGTATTGACGCAGCTGAAATCGCTGATGGTGCAGACCAGATCAACATGCGCCTCGATGCGCTTTCCGCCGGGCAGCGGACGGGCTTCACCATAGATGTGGATGACCGGAATGCGCAGTCGGATCTGGGCCAGATCCGCGTGACCGGCTCCGAGATTACAGGCGCGCGGGTGATCTTCACGCTGGCGGATGGCGACCAGCTCGAGGCCGAATTCGACGCAGAGAGCCGCGCCAAAGTCTGCATCTGAGGCGCTAGTCGAAGGTACCTGCCACACGGCCCAGCAGCATGAAGGCGCGGGCGGTGCGGGTTTCCGCCAGTGCGGAGATGTCGCCGTCGGAGGCCGCGGGTTCGAACTCGGCGAAGGTCTGGTCGAACCGGCGCAGGAAGTGGTGCGCTGCGTCGCGGAAGATCGGGTCCTGCTTCATCCGTCCGGAGGTGAGCGCCAGCGAGGAGCGGTCACGCACACCGCCAAGAGACGCGATGGGGCGTCCCCGCGCGCCCTGTCCAAACTGGCGCCAAACCTCGGGGCGTGCGCGGTCGGGGCGCAGATCGTCCATGTAGATGCCGTCCTGGCTCAGCAGGGTAAGCACATCCTGCGCGGCCTGAATGAGCTGTGCGGTGGAGCGATCCTTCAGGGCACGTCGCAGCGCGGCAAAACCCTGCTGGTCTTCGGCGTTTTCCGGGAAGTTCAGCGCGCGGATGAAATCGTCTACCGCAAGCGGCGGTGCCATGTCTGCCGCTTGGGTGCCGAGGGCGAGCGTCGGCTGATCCTCGGTTGCAGGGTCCGGTGCGATAGCCTGCGCTGGGGCTGCACTCTCCTGTTCCCGGCGCGAGGCGAAGGTGGCCAAGGCGCTTTCGGTCTTGCGCGCGGCGGCTGCGATCTCATCAAGCTTGCGGGCGACCGATGCCGGCTCCGGCCCGAGGACGCCGCTTTGGTTCTGTGCAATGTAAGCGTGGCGTATGGTGTCGATGGCGGCCCGCAGGCGCTCGCTCTCTTCGCGCATGACGCGGCTCGATCGGGCAACAACGGCTGCCACCCAGATCATGCCAACGGGCATGAAAATCGCCAGGATGATCATGACGGCCCGCAGTCCGCCAATGCCGTCCGTGCCAGCGGGCATAACCAAAAAGAAGATCGCAGACGCAAGCAGCCACAGACCCGACACCGCGAGCGCGATGATTTCCACGCTGGTGATGCCTTCCGCACCGACCCGATCATAAATGCCCAGCGGCGTTGGGCGTGGGCTCGGCTCCGCGGGGTCTGTTGTCTCTGTCGTATCCGTCATCGCACCGTTCCCGTCAGGCGTAGACGATTTTGAGCACCTCGTAGGATTTCTCACCGCCCGGCGTGCGCACTTCTACGCTGTCGCCTTCGTCCTTGCCAATCAACGCGCGCGCAATCGGCGATTTTATGTTCAGCAGGCCTGCTTCGATATTGGCCTCGTGTTCGCCCACGATCTGCCAGGTCTTTTCCTCGTCGGTGTCCTCGTCGACCAGCGTGACGGTGGCGCCGAACTTGATCGTGCCGGACATTTTCGACGGGTCAATCACCTCAGCCAGTCCCAAAACACCTTCCAGCTCTTTGATACGGCCCTCGATGAAGGACTGTTTCTCGCGGGCCGAGTGATACTCGGCGTTCTCCGACAGATCACCGTGCTCGCGCGCTTCGGCAATGGCCTTGATGATCGCGGGGCGCTCGACGGATTTCAGCTGTTTCAGCTCCGCTTCCAGATCGGCGTGGCCCTTGCGGGTCATGGGTATCTTGTCCATCTGTCTCGTCCACGAAATGACGCGGCCCGCCGGGGATGCCCGGGGGCCGCAAGGGAAGGTTGACAGTTAGCTGACCCAAATACGGAGGAAAATGCAAGAGGATCCTGTGGCTGTGCCAGCCTCCTTCAATCGTATTGCACCACCTCGTATTCAATGTTGTCGTGATCATGGAAGTAGAACCGGCGCCCGGGCTCATAGTCGCCGTGGTTGCCGGGGGTGAAGCCCGCGGCGGTCACCGCGTCTTCCATCGCGTCGATGTCATCGACCACCACCGCGATATGGTTGAGCCCGCCACGGGTGAGGTAGCTGTTGGGCTGTTGCGTTGTATCTGCGCCGGGCGTGTAGAGCGCCAGGTATTGCGTGTCTGTGCCCACATGAATGGAGTGCCCGCCGTCCTTGGCGGCCCCCTGCCAGCGGATGTGCCAGCCGAAGAGATCCTGCATCCAGGCGGCGGTCGCAGCCCCATCGGAGACGGTGTAATTGGCGTGTTCAAGCTGTGCGGTCATCGGGTGTCTCCTCTTGAAATTCTCTCGATGACCTGTATCGTAATTTCTAAACCTAACTTTAGGTCAAGGGCTTTTTGCATGGCGTTGAATGACGGCCTGTCGATCGGGGCGCTTGCCACCCGCACGGGGCTCGCCGTCTCGGCGATCCGCTACTATGAGGCGCAGGGGTTGATCAAACCCTGGCGCAATGCGGGGGGGCAGCGGCGGTTTGAACGATCCGACCTGCGGCGGCTCAGCTTCGTCATGATCGCCCAGCAGTTCGGCTTCACCCTGCCGGAGATTCGCGCGGAGCTTGACCGGCTGCCAGGGGGCCGCACGCCGACCAAGGCCGATTGGGCGCGGATCAGCACGGGGTTTCGGGCCCGGTTGGATGAGAAAATCGAGACTCTGACCCGGCTGCGCGACAATCTGGACGGTTGCATCGGCTGCGGATGCCTGTCGTTGCCCACCTGCGCGCTCTACAATCCGACAGACCGGGCGGCGGAAAAAGGCGCCGGGCCGCGCTACCTGATGGGCGACCGCCCAGAGACGTGACAAAACGCGTGAATTTTTGTTGCCTTTTTTCACGAAGCGCCGTTATGACGTCTCGTTGCGATTGCATTGGCCAGGCACGTGGTTTAGCCAATCGCGAACGATTGTTGCGCGGGTGGGGCCGCGCCCCGATGGAGTGTGAGGGAGCCGGACATGTCCGAGACAGAACGCGAAGCAATGGAATACGATGTGGTCATCGTTGGCGCGGGGCCTGCGGGTCTGTCGGCGGCGATCCGCCTGAAGCAGCTCGACGCAGATTGTAACGTGGTCGTGCTGGAGAAGGGCTCGGAGGTGGGCGCGCATATCCTCTCTGGTGCGGTGCTCGACCCGGTTGGCCTCGACAGGCTGATCCCGGATTGGAAGAAGAAGGGCGCGCCGCTGAATGTGCCTGTGGTGGAAGACAAATTCTACATGCTCGGCGAGGCGGGCCAGGTCCGCATCCCCAACTTCCCGATGCCGCCGCTGATGAACAACCACGGCAACTATATCGTCTCCATGGGCAACGTCTGTCGCTGGATGGCGGAACAGGCGGAAGAACTGGGTGTGGAGATCTTTCCCGGCATGTCCTGTTCCGAACTGGTGTTCGACGAACAGGGCGGCATCAAGGGCGTCGTTGCGGGCGAATTCGGCAAGAACCCCGATGGCAGCAAGGGCGATGGATACGAGCCTGGCATGGAGCTGCACGGCAAATATGTCTTCCTGAGCGAAGGCGTGCGCGGCTCGCTCTCCAAGCAGGTGATCGCGAAATACAACCTTTCCGACGGGTACGAGCCGCAGAAGTACGGTCTCGGCATGAAGGAGATTTGGGAGATCGACCCCACGAAGCACCGCGAAGGCTCGGTCACTCACACCATGGGCTGGCCGTTGGAAAAGAATGCAGGCGGCGGTTCCTTCATCTACCACCTTGAGAACAATCAGGTTTACGTGGGCTTTGTGGTTCACCTCAACTACAAGAACCCGCATCTTTTTCCGTATATGGAATTCCAGCGGTTCAAGCACCACCCGATGGTCGCGGAGTTGCTGAAAGGTGGCAAGCGCGTGGCCTATGGCGCGCGCGCAATCTCGGAAGGCGGCTTCCAGTCAATGCCGAAGATGGTCGCGCCCGGCGTGGCGCTGCTCGGCTGTTCGGTGGGCATGGTCAACGTGCCGCGGATCAAGGGCAACCACAACGCCATGCTCTCAGGGGTCGCGGCAGCAGAGGCTGCCATCGCCGCCATCGCCGAAGGCCGCAGCGGTGACGAGCTCACCGCTTACGAGACCGAAGTGCGGACTGGTGCGATTGGGAAAGACCTGAAGAAAGTCCGCAACGTCAAGCCCTTGTGGTCGAAGTATGGCCTCACCGCCAGCCTCACCCTGGGCGGTCTCGACATGTGGACCAACACCCTGGGTTTCTCGTTCTTCGGCACCATCGGTCACGGCAAATCCGACGCCGAGGCGACGGAAGAGGCGTCCAAGCATTCCGTCATCGACTACCCCAAACCCGACGGGAAACTGTCCTTTGATCGTCTGACAAACGTGGCCTTCTCCTTCACCAACCATGAAGAAAGCCAGCCCGCGCACCTGACGCTGAAAGACGCGGACGTGCCGGTGAAAGTCAATCTGCCGACATACGCGGGCCCTTCCGCGCGGTATTGCCCGGCGGGCGTCTATGAGTTCGTGGAAGAGCCCGACAAGGACGCGCGCTTTGTGATCAACTTCCAGAACTGCGTGCACTGCAAGACCTGCGATATCAAGGACCCGGCGCAAAACATCGTCTGGACCACCCCGCAAGGTGGAGACGGGCCCAACTATCCCAATATGTGATGGTCCCGAACGGGTGCGCGGAAAACGCTAAGCGGTGATTAATGATCGCGCGCTATCAGTGGATTATGGCCGCGGCGTGTTGCGCAGGATTGCGCTTGGTCCCGAACCTGATAGCCTGTCGCAAAAGAGAAATCTCGCGAGGGAGCAGCCCCCTGTGTTTCGACTGATGACCACCTCCGCCGCGGCAATTGCGCTGTCTTTGACCGTCGCGATGCCGTTGGCCGCGCAATCCAACGCGGGACCGTATCTCGCAGCCCGCGCGGCCGCGATGAAAAGCGATTTCGAACAGGCATCGACCTACTTCATCCAGGCGCTGGCGCGCGATCCGCGCAATCCGGCGCTGATGGAAAGTGTCGTGGCGTCGCAACTCGCCCTGGGGCGGGTTGAACAGGCGGTCCCTGTGGCCGAAGCGCTGGTGGCGCTCAACCAGGACAGCCAGATCGCCGATCTGGTGCTGACCGCCGACAGGATCCTGAACGCGGAATATGATGCGCTTCTGGAAAGTGCGCCGGAGGGGCAGGGCGTCGGCCCGCTCGTGGATGGCCTGATCAAGGCTTGGGCGACGCTCGGCGCAGGGCGGGCCAATGATGCCCTGACGGCGTTTGATGAGGTGGCAGATCAGCCCGGCCTGCAGGGGTTCGCGCTTTATCACAAGGCGATGGCCCTGGCCTCCGTGGGAGACTTTGAAGGCGCCGAGGAGATTTTCAGCGCCGATACGACCGGCGCCATCATCCAGACGCGCCGGGGTGTGCTCGCGCGCGCCGAGATCCTGTCGCAGCTTGAGCGGGACGACGAGGCGCTGGCCTTGTTGGAGCGCATGTTCAGCGGTGCGACCGACCCTGAAATCGAACAGGTGATCGAGGCCCTGAACGGGGACACGCCGATGCCGTTTCGGCATATCACCTCGGTGCGCGACGGTTTGGCTGAGGTGTTCTATTCGGTGGCGGCCGCCTTGCGCAACGAAGCGGGCCCGGAATTCACGATCCTCTATGCACAGGTCGCCCTCGCGCTGCGGCCTGATCATGTGGATGGCCTTTTGCTGACCGCCGATCTCTTTGAAACGCTGGAGCAATACGCGCAGGCCATCGCCGTCTATCGGCAAGTGCCACAGAACGATCCGGCCTATCACGCCGCTGAGCTTGGCCGCGCCGAGGCGCTGCGGCGCTGGGGCAAGCCGGATGCCTCCATTGAAGTCCTCGAACAGCTCACACGCAGTCATGGCCATCTGGCGACGGTGCACTCGTCCCTCGGGGACGCGTTGCGGCAAGAAGATCGCTTTGCCGAAGCCGTCGTGGCCTATAACCGGGCCGCTGCGCTGGTCGAAGATCATGGCGGGCCGAGCTGGTTCCTCTACTACGCCCGCGCCATTTCGCACGAACGGCAGGGCAACTGGGAGGAGGCCGAGGCCGATTTCCGCGCGGCACTCGAGATCAATCCGGGCCAGCCGCAAGTGCTGAACTACCTCGGCTATTCGCTGGTCGAGAAACAGATCAAGCTGGAAGAAGCGCTGGAGATGATCGAACGCGCCGTGGCTGCGAGCCCTGACAGCGGCTACATCATCGATTCCCTTGGCTGGGCGCTCTACCGGCTGGGCCGCTACGAAGAGGCGGTGCCGCATATGGAGCGCGCGGTGGAACTGATGGCGGTCGATCCGGTGGTCAACGACCATCTTGGTGACGTCTACTGGGCGGTGGGCCGCAAGCGCGAGGCGGAGTTTCAATGGGCACGTGCCTTGTCCTTCGTCGACGAAGACGACCCGATGAGCGAGGCCAAACCCGAACGGATCCGGCGCAAGCTGGAGGTCGGGCTCGACGCGGTTCTGGCAGAGGAAGGCGCGGAGCCGCTGCAAGTTGCCACAGACTGACGCCGCCGTTCGCGCCGCATTCGCCCCGGCCAAGATCAACCTCGCCCTGCACGTCACCTGTCAAAGGGCGGACGGCTATCACGCGCTCGACAGCCTGGTGGTCTTCGCGGATATCGGCGATCACCTGCAGCTGACCCCCGGCGATGCGTTGACCTTGGCGGTGTCCGGCCCTTTCGCCACCGGGGTGCCGACGGATGCACGCAACCTCGCCTTGCAGGCGGCGCACCTGGCGGAGTGGCGCGGTCATATCACCCTCGACAAACATCTTCCACATGGCGGCGGCATAGGTGGCGGTTCGTCAGATGCGGGAGCGATACTGCGCGCGCTTGGGTTCACCGGCGATGCGCTGCCGCTTGGTGCGGATGTGCCGGTGTGCCAGTTCGGCCGGGCTGCCTGGATGTCCGGCGTGGGCGATGACATCAGGCCGGCGCCCCAGGTGCCGAATTTTGCTGCGGTCCTCGTCAATCCGCGTGTACATGTGTCGACGCCGCAGGTGTTCCGGCGCCTTGCGCATAAGGATAACCCGCCTCTGCAGCCACCGCCCGCGCCGGGATCGGAGGCGGTGGCTTGGCTCGAATGGCTCGCCGCTCAACGCAACGACCTCGAGGATGCGGCACAGCGCATCGCACCGGCGATCACCGATGTTCTGGGAGCCATCCGGCAAACCGCAGATGTGCGCCTGTCCCGGATGTCAGGATCGGGTGCAACCTGTTTCGGGCTCTACCCATCGGCGTCGGCGGCACAGGCTGCGGCAGAGGCGCTGACCGCGCGTCGGCCCGATTGGTGGGTCAGGGCGACCGAGCTCAGTTGATCCGTTCGACCACGTAGTCCGCAAGCTCACTGAGCATGTCCTTGATGTCATGGGCCGGCAGCGGGGCGAGGGAGGCCTTCGCCTTCGCGGCCCAGTCGCGGGCGGCGCTGGCCGTGTCAACGAGCGCGTTGTGCTTGCGCAACAAGGCCTGTGCCGTGTCGAGGTCATCCTCCGTCTGCTTGCCTTTTTCGATGGTCCGCACCCAGAAAGCGCGCTCTTCCGCATCTGCCTGCGCCACTGCCTTGAGAAGCGGCAGGGTGAGCTTGCGTTCGCGAAAATCATCACCAAGGTTCTTCCCGATCGCGCCCGCATCCCCTTGAAAATCCAGAAGATCGTCAACAATCTGGAACGCGATGCCCAATGCGTCCCCATAGTCGAAAAGCGCGGTCACCTGGTCGTCCGGCGCATCGGCGATCACACCACCGACCTTGGTTGCCGCCGAAAACAGGGCTGCGGTCTTGCCGCGGATCACCTGCATGTAGATCTCTTCGGTGGTGCCCAGGTCCTGGCTCGCGGTGAGTTGCAACACCTCGCCTTCCGCAATCGTCGCCGAGGCATTCGAGAGGATGTCCAACACGCGCAGCGACCCCGTCTCCACCATCAGCTGGAAGCTGCGCGAAAACAGGTAGTCTCCCACCAGCACGGAAGACTTGTTATCCCACAGCAGATTGGCGGTAGGCCGCCCGCGCCGCTGCCCGCTTTCATCGACCACATCATCGTGCAGCAGGGTCGCGGTGTGGATGAACTCCACGGTCGCAGCGAGGTTGATGTGAAACTGGCCCTGATAGCCGCAAAGATGTGCTGCCGCCAAGGTGAGCATCGGCCGCAGCCGTTTGCCGCCGGCCTCGACCAGATGCGCGGTCACTTCGGGGATGCGCGGCGCATGCTCCGAGGCCATGCGCGCGCGGATCAACGCGTTCACCGCGTCCAGATCATCTGCCAGATAGGCGGCCATGCGATCATGCGGTTTCTGCGAATTGTCAGTTTGCGGCATCAACTTCCCGTTTGCTGGCTCGACATCGCGGCCGGCTTACTCTTACATCCCTGATATGAAGGAACTTTTGCGCAGCACCGACCCCACGATCATCGCCTTTGCCACGGCCCTTCTCCAGGGTGAGGATATAGACTGCTTTGAGTTGGACGTAAATATGAGCGTGCTCGAAGGCGGCATCGGAGTCTTCCCCCGCCGGCTCATGGTGCGCACCGACGATCATGACGCCGCACTCCGTGTCATGCGGGACAATGAGATCCCGCTCGGGATATGAGCGAAGCGCTGACGCGGGATGCCTTTCTTGGCGGGCGCGTGCAGCTCTGGCAGCCCCGAACGGGCTACCGCGCAGGGGTCGACCCGGTGCTGATGGCCGCCAGCGTGGCGGCGGAGCCCGGACAGTCTGTGCTGGATCTCGGCTGCGGGGCCGGTGCGGCGCTCCTGTGCCTCGCCGCGCGCGTCCCCGGTCTGCACCTCACCGGGGTCGAACTACAGGACGATTACGCCGCACTCGCCCGGCGCAATGCCGGTGACAGTGCCGAAATCTTCACCGCCGATATCACCGACCTGCCCGGCGAACTGCGGCAGCGCCAGTTCGATCACGTCATCAGCAACCCGCCCTATTTCGACCGCGCGGCAAGTCGGGAAGCGCGGGATCTGGGGCGCGAGGCGGCCCTGGGAGAGACGGCACCGCTCGCCGATTGGGTCAAGGTCGCGGCCAAGCGCCTGAAACCCAAAGGATACGCGCATATCATCCACCGCGCCGAGCGGCTGCCGGATATCCTGAAGGCCTGGCCCAGCGGGATGGGCAGCGTCGAGGTGCTGCCGCTGGCGCCACGCGCAGAACGGCGGGCCGAGTTGGTCATCGTCCGCGCGCGCAAGAACGGGCGCGGGGCTTTCAAGCTGCATGCCCCACTGATTCTCCACGCTGGTGCACGCCACACCACCGACGCCGAAGATTATGTCCCCCGGGTCAAAGCCGTCCTGCGCGATGGAGCTGCGCTGGATTTCTGACCGGCGTTAATACAATTTTAACGAGTATCGTGCCCATGCTGCTTGTGCGGCGTGACTTGAATCACCATCTGTGATCCAGTGAAGGTCGTACCGTAGCAACAGGAGGAATGAATGAGCGTCACTGCACATGTCGACCAGCTGAAGAAGAAGCATCAGTCCCTGAGCGAAGCTGTAGAAGAAGCCCAGCGCTCCCCCGGCACAGACGATCTCGCAATTGCCGACCTGAAAAAGCAGAAACTGCGCCTCAAAGAAGAAATCACCCGCCTGTCGAGTTAAAACCCGCGGCGAAGCTGGCGCGTGCGGCCACCACGGCGCCACCGGTTATGAGCAAAGCGGCAAGACCCAACGTCGTGGACAATGGGGCGACGCCAGCCAGTACCAAAACGCAAGTAGACAGAAGCGGCGCCGCATAAGACGCCGCGCCTAATAGCTGTATGTCACCGCGTTTCACCCCGATGTCCCAGACAAAGAAGGCCAGCCCCACGGGCCCGAGGCCGAGCAAAATCGTTGCCCCCCATCCGGTCACCGTCTGCGGCAGCACCGTTTGCTCGAAGATGAGGTGAAGCGGCAGGGATAGCAGCGCCGCTCCCAAGCAGAACACCGTGACCGATTGAGTCGGCGCATCGCCCAGCAGCCGCGACAACACCGAATAGCTCGACCAGGTCAGCGCACAGACCAGCGCGAGCCCATAGCCAAGGGCATACTGGGCCTGAAACCCCTCGCCACCACCGGTGACGATCAGCGCCGCCCCGGCAAACCCGATAACCGCGCCGATCACATGGCCGCCCCGCAACCGCTCGCCGGGCAGCAGGCCCGAGAGCAGCACGATCAGCAAAGGCCAGAGATAGGCGATCAGACCAGCCTCCGCCGCAGGCGCCAGCCTCAGAGCCGAGAAATAGAGCGCGTGATATCCGAAAAGTCCCAGCGTCCCGAAAACATATACATACCAGCGCACCCGCAGCAGAAGGCGCAGTCCGCCGGACAGGTGCGTCCATATCAGGCCGCACGTGCCGCCAATGGCAAAACAGATCGTGTTGAGCAGCAGCGGCGGGGTCGGGGCCGACCCGACGGTCAGAAGTGCCAGCAGCGCCCAGAGGATCACGGCAATGAACCCCACCCCCGTCGCCTGCGTCCGGTTCATGCCGCGGCCTCACCGGGCTCGACGATCTGCAGCGCTTCGGTGATGTGCGCGGTCTTGTTGATTTCCTCCAGCACCCACTCCCGGAACGCTTTGACTTGCGGGCGGTTTTCACTGCCTTCCGGGCAGAGAAACCGAAACTTTGCTCCGGTGGACAGGGCAACCCCATAGGGTGTCACCAGACGGCCTTCGTCGATGTCCTTCACCACCAGTGCCCGTCGTCCCAGCACGACCCCGACCCCGGTCAGGGCCGCGTCCATCGCGTGATCGGCCTGGCTGAAATGCGGGCCATGCGTGGGGTCGAAGTCGATCCCCAGCGCCGCAAACCACGCCTTCCAGTCGCAGCGCGGCCTCAGAAAATCGATCGAATCATCGAAAATCAGTGGCGCCTGCATCAGGCTGACCGGATCAGGGAAGCGCTCCGCAAGGCCAGGCGTCATCACCGGTGCAATCCATTCCTCCGCGAGCGGCAGACAGTACAGCCCGTCGCCGCCCTCCTTGCCGAAGCGGATCGCCACATCAATGGCGTCGCGGCCAAAGTCCATGATGCGCAAGGCGGCCGAAAACCGCAGCTCGATCTCGGGGTGGGCCTGGGCAAATTCATAAAGACGGGGTGCCAGCCATTTCGCAGTAAAGGCCGGACCCGCCGTCACCGTGAGCGACTGGTCGTCCTGCAGCCGCTGCGTTCCGCGCCAGGCGTTTGCCAGCGTCTGAAACCCGTCCGTCACCCCCGGGGCCAAGGTCTCTCCGGCCTCCGTCAATTCCACCGCGCGGTTGAGGCGTCGAAAGAGCGGCGCGCCCAGGTGTTCTTCCAGAGATTTGATCTGAAAGCTGAGCGCGGCCGGCGTGACCGACAACTCCTCCGCCGCCTTCGCAAAGGACATGTGCCGCGCGGCGGCTTCAAAGGCACGCAAGGCGGTGAGCGGAGGCAGTCTGTTAACCATGCTCGCTTAAATACAGCTTAACTGACGCGGTGGAAAGTCTCGTTTGTCAGCTTTGTTAGCGGATGTCATATTCGGATCAGATCAAATGAACTTTTGCAAACAAGGAGCCTTCCCATGTTTGAAGCCACGACCCGCCGCGATACGCGCAACGCCATGCAACGCGCCCATGAAGAGCGTGCTCAAGCCATGAAAAACGCCTGGAATTGGCTGTTTCCCTCTTCCCGCTGATCGGCTGCAGCGATCTTACGGGATGCAGAAGGGCCGGTCGTCGTGACCGGCCCTTCTCCGTTTGATGCTGTTGCGCGTCAGACGAAGAACTGCGCGCCGTTGGCCGAGATGGTCGAGCCGTTGATGAAGCCGGAATCGTCCGAGGCCAGGAAGACAACGCAGCGCGCGATCTCTTCCGGCTCGCCCAACCGGCCCGCCGGGATCTGTGCGATGATCGATTCGCGCACCTTCTCAGGCACCGCCATGACCATATCGGTGGCAATATAGCCCGGGCAGATAGCATTTGCGGTGATGCCTGCACGCGCACCTTCCTGCGCCAGAGACTTCACGATGCCAAGATCACCCGCCTTGGTCGCGGCATAGTTCACCTGCGCGAACTGTCCTTTCTGACCATTGATCGAACTGATCACGATGACCCTGCCGAACTTGCGCTCGCGCATTCCGGGCCAGATCGGGTGGACGGTGTTGAACACGCCCGTGAGGTTGGTGTCGATCACCTCCTGCCACTGCTCCGGCGTCATCCGGTGGAACGGCGCGTCACGGGTGATGCCCGCGTTGGCGACGACGATTTCGATTGGGCCAAGATCCGCCTCGACACCCGCGATGCCCTCCTTGCAGGCGTTGTAATCCGCGACGTTCCACTTGTAGGTCTTGATGCCTGTCTCGTCGGTGAATTTCGCGGCGGCCTCATCATTGCCGGCATAGGTGGCGGCGACGGTGTAACCGGCGTCTTTCAGAGCGTTGGAAATCGAAGCGCCGATACCTCGGCTGCCTCCGGTGACAAGGGCGACGCGGGACATGAGAGTTCCTCCATGGTTTTTCTGATAATCTTGTTACGCACTGAAATTCAGATGCGCAATATTATTGCGCGCGCATTTTCGGATTTCAGTGGCTGAGTGGGGGGCGGCACAGCTTCGCGCCGCCCGGATGAAGTCAGGGGCGCTCAAGGCACATGGCAACGCCCATGCCGCCACCGATGCAGAGGGTGGCCAGACCCTTCTTCGCATCGCGCCGCTTCATCTCGAAGAGCAGCGTGTTCAGGATGCGCGCGCCCGAGGCACCAATGGGGTGGCCGATGGCGATGGCGCCGCCGTTCACGTTCACGATCTCGGGGTTCCAGCCCATGTCTTTGTTCACAGCGCAAGCCTGTGCGGCAAAGGCCTCGTTGGCCTCGACCAGGTCCAGGTCTTCGGCCTTCCAGCCCGCCTTTTCCAGCGCCTTGCGGCTGGCATAGATCGGGCCAGCGCCCATGATAGACGGGTCAAGGCCGACGGTTGCGTAGCTGGCGATGCGGGCCAGCGGCTCGATGCCGCGTTTCTCCGCCTCATCCGCAGACATCATCAGCGCGGCCGCCGCACCATCGTTCAAGCCCGACGCGTTCGCCGCGGTGACCGAGCCGTCCTTGGTGAAGGCGGGGCGCAGCTTCTGCATCGCTTCGATGGTCGCGCCATGGCGAATGTACTCGTCCTGATCGACGATAGTGTCGCCCTTGCGGCCCTTGACGGTGAAGGCCATGATCTCGTCTGCGAATTTGCCCGCCTTCTGCGCAGCTTCGGCCTTGTTCTGCGAGGCAACAGCAAACTCATCTTGTTGTTCGCGATTGATCTGCCATTTTTCAGCAACGTTTTCGGCCGTTTGGCCCATGTGATAGCCGTTGAAGGCGTCCCACAACCCGTCGCGGATCATGGTGTCGATGTATTTGATATCGCCCATCTTGTGGCCCGCCCGCAGGGGCGCCGCATGGGGCGAAAGCGTCATGTTTTCCTGCCCGCCTGCGGCAACGATGCTCGCATCTCCCAATTGGATATGCTGCGCGGCCAGAGCAACGGAGCGCAGACCCGACCCGCACACCTGGTTGATCGTCCAGGCGGCACTTTCTTGCGGCAGCCCCGCGTTGATATGGGCTTGACGTGCGGGGTTCTGGCCCTGCGCCGCGGTCAGCACCTGACCCAAAATGGTTTCGGACACCTCGGCAGCCTCGACGCCTGCGCGCGCGACGACTTCCTTCAGCACGGCTGCTCCGAGATCATGGGCGGGGATGGTTGCGAAGGAGCCGCCAAAACTGCCAACGGCAGTGCGGGCTGCGGATGCGATAACGACATTCGTCATGTGGTGTGTCCTTTACCAGTTCTGGCAAAGGGGCAGTCTTGCCGGGCCCCGGTTCAAAGGGCCCCACCCCCTCACCTCTCATGGGGGGTCCATATCGCATTCATATCACGTCAGCAACCAACTGCCGGTCAGACAACTTTCTGGGTGTCGACCGGGCGCAGCCAATGCGGCCGCGTCGATGCCGGCGCGAAATAGAAACCCTGCAAACAGTCGACGCCGAGCTGGATGAGGGTTTCCGCATCTTCCTTGTTTTCGACGAACTCCGCGACCGTCAGCATGTCGAAATGCCGCGCAATCGAGACCAGCGCGGCGGTCAGCGCCTGATTGTCCGGGTCGGTGGCGATGCCCTGGATGAACTGCCCGTCGATCTTCAGAATGTCGAAGTAAAAGTCCTTGAAGTACCGCAGCGCCGTGTACCCGGCACCAAAATCGTCCATGGCAAAGCTGATCCCCTCGATCTGAAGCCGGTCCATGAAGTCCACGACCAGTTCCGGCACCAGCATGGCGGAGCTTTCGGTGATCTCCAGGATCAGCCGCTCCGCAATCAGCGGGTTGCGGGTGAGCCAGCGGTCCAGCGTCCGGTTCCATTGCCGGTAGCCGATAGAGCGCGCGGACATATTGATCGACAAGCGCAGGCTGGGGTTGTCGTTCAGGGCCCGCAACCCGAGGCCGAGCGCGAGCGTGTCAAGCTGCCGCCCCAACTCCGTATTCTCGATGGTGTCCATGAAGTCGATGGCGGGGATGACCCGACCCGTGGAATCGAGCACGCGGATCAACCCTTCATAGAACGCCACCTTATCCGGCGCCCGGGCCTGCATGACCGGCTGAAAGGCCAGCAGCACCTGCTTGTGCTTGATCGCCTCTTCCACCATGCCGATGGTGTTCTTGTCACGCTGCGAGAGCGCGAATTGCAATGGATTCTCGGCGCCCGGAGGGATATCGGCCAATCGTCTCTTTCTCGTTCCGGACATGCAAACCTCACAGCGTTCTAACGGCGCCACCTTGTTGGCAAAAATGCTAAAATCGCGTAAATATTCTCATTTTGTTCTAATTTACCTCATATTTAACCCTTTGAAAAATATGGTAAACGAAAGAGAAACGTCAGCGGCCCTGTCTTGCATGCCTCAACGGTCGGAAGGGCCCGGATGCCAGGGTGCGGCATCACTGGCTGACACGCGGGCGGATCAGACGTTGACTCTCCATTTCGGCACAGTATAAGCGCGGCTTCATTGGTGTTGGTGGCCCCCGCGAGGGGATGCCTGTCGGGTCGCAAGGCCAAAGGACAACGCCCTTCACGCCCGCAAAGGGCACATATCGAAGGAGATCAGCCGTGACCAAACGCACCGCTGCCAAATACAAGATCGACCGCCGCATGGGCGAAAACATCTGGGGCCGTCCCAAATCCCCCGTCAACCGCCGTGAATACGGCCCCGGCCAGCACGGCCAGCGCCGCAAGGGCAAGCTGTCTGACTTCGGCATCCAACTGCGCGCCAAGCAGAAGCTCAAGGGCTACTACGGCGACCTGACCGAAAAGCAGTTCCGGCGCATCTATGCCGAAGCCGAGCGTGTGCGGGGCGACACCGGTGAAAACCTGATCGGCCTGCTGGAGCGCCGCCTCGACGCGGTCGTCTACCGCGCGAAATTCGTGCCGACCGTCTTTGCCGCCCGCCAGTTCGTGAACCACAAGCACGTGCGTGTGAATGGCAAGATCGTGAACATCCCCTCCTACCGTGTGAAAGAGGGTGACGTGATCGAGGTGCGCGACCGCTCGAAACAGATGGCCGCGCTGCTGGAGGCAACACAGCTGCCCGAGCGCGACGTGCCGGACTACATCGAGGCGGACCATTCGAAGATGAGCGCGACCTTCGTGCGCACCCCCGCTCTGGGCGACGTGCCCTACCCGGTCATGATGGAGCCGAACCTCGTCGTGGAATTCTACGCGAAGAACTAAACCTCTTCGCATCTGGACACAGTCAGAACCGCGCCGGTCTTCGGCGCGGTTTTTTTTGGTCAAATTGCGCGCGCGAGGATGCCGAAGCTGGTCCGGGAGGGTGGGCCGGACGGAAAGCGGTAGTGCGCCTGCACGTCAAACCCCGCATGCAGCAGTAGTTCCGAGATTTCGTCGGATCGGAAGGTGCGGTGCCGCCACTGCAGCCAGATGATCACATTACACCAATGCGGTTTTGACACGACCAGAAACAGCCGCGCGTCTGGCCGCGCCAGCCGGCGCATCGCGGTCAGCGCGGACAGGGGATCATCGAAATGTTCGATCACATGCGCTGCGAGCAGAACATCGAAAGGTCCCAGCGCCGCCGTCTCGAGCGGGCTGTCGTGCACTTCGGCGACCACCTCGCGGCGCAGCAGGGCGGCGCGGGCGACGGCCAACATGGCCGGGGACGGATCCAAAAGCGCCATCCGCCCCGGCGCCCCGTGGGTTGCCGCCCAGGCCTCTGCCATGGCACCGGTGCCCGCGCCGATATCGACGACATCGAGGCCTGCGCTTGCGCCCAGACGGTGGGTATCCAGAAAGCCGAGATATCCATCGAAGTAACCCAGGGCCCGCATCTTGTCGGACCATTTCGGGGCAGCTGCGGTATAGCGATCCGCCAGATCCGAAGCGTACTGTGTCATAGCCGTAGATTGACATGGCACCCCCACCCCGACAAGTCCGCGCCTGCCGGAGAGGAGACGGTGCGGTTTCGGAGTGACGCGGCGTCGGAAACAGTTTGTTCAGCGGAAATCCGCTTGACCAGGCAACCCGCGCCAGATAGCTCCGAGTGAAGAAAAATAAGTTAAAATTGTTCGGAGAGAGTAATGAGTATTTGGACTGTGGCCGGCGCAGCCGCGCTGACGCTGGCCTGCACCTTCGGTGCAAGCGCAACAACCATCAAAGTCTCGACATTCGACGCCGGGAGCTACAACAGCAGCTTCGGCGGGCCCAATGCCACGGGCGAAGACTTTGAGACCCTTGGCGCCAACATGGGTGAGGGCGAAGTGGGCGCGTCGCTCGGCACCGCCGTCGGTACGTTCGAATCCCTCGGCGGAACGGGTACGGGCGGCTCGGTGATCGGCACCGGGACCGAACTGGCGCTGCGCGACGGCAAGCTCTTCGGTCGCCAGAACACGGTGCCGCAAGGCGGGTCCTGGTTCCTGGACAGCAACGACACCTGGGGCATGAAATGGGACGTCGAGACCGGCGGTCTGTTCAACAAGCTCACATTCGTCGTCAATGACGGCAGCGATGTGGGTGCGTTCCTGCGCATCATCGCAGGCGGCGAGACCAAAGAGCTGCGCACCGGTGGCAAGCTGCCCAACGGCAACGCCCGTCTGGTGCAGATCAAGTTCGGTGAACACATCGACTCCGCCGAGATCATCCTGGGCAACTTCTTCACCTCGGGTGGCGATCGCTACAAGCTGAACGATGGTTTCTCCATCGACGGCATCGAAGTCTCTGCCGTTCCGCTGCCCGCGTCCGTGCTGCTGCTGGGTGCCGCCATGGGTGGGCTCGGCTGGGCCGGCCGCCGCAAAGCGCGCAAAGCCTGATCGACACAGGCGACCTCGTGGAAGGGCTCGGGTGACCGGGCCCTTTTTCGTTGCGAGCGTGTCAGAATCTCTGTGGATCGCCCCGGCGGCGGCGCGTTTGGTGGTGGCACAGCCCGCGGCACCTCGCTAATGTCCGCCGGACAGGAGACGACCCGATGACCACAGCCATGCGCGCCCAGCCCGGTATCATGGATATCGCCCTCTATCAGGGCGGTGCCTCTCAGATCGAAGGGCAGACCGATCCGCTCAAGCTGAGCTCCAACGAGAACCCCCTCGGCGCAAGCCCCGAGGTGACCGTGGCGGTGACCGAGGCCGCACGGACGCTCCACCGCTATCCGACAACCGATCACGTGCGCCTGCGGACCGCCATTGCGGAGGTGCATGGGCTTGAACCGGACCGGATCATCTGCGGTGTGGGGTCCGACGAAGTGCTGACGCTGCTCGCCATGGCCTTTGCCGGCCCGGGCGACGAGGTGCTCTACACCGAGCACGGGTTCGGGCTCTACCGGATCTTTGCGCTCTCTGCGGGGGCAACGCCGGTGGTGGCCCCCGAGCGCGACCGCCGCATCGACGTTGACCGGCTTCTCGACCATGTCACCCCCGCCACGCGGCTGATCTATATCGCCAACCCGGCCAACCCGACGGGCACGGCGCTCGATATGGCCGAGTTGACCCGGCTGGCCGATGCGCTGCCCGAACAATGCCTGCTGGTGCTTGATGGCGCCTATGCGGAGTTCTACGCGGGCTACGACGGTGGCGCGGCACTGGTCACCGCGCGTGAGAACGTGGTCATGACCCGCACCTTCTCCAAGCTCTACGGGCTCGGTGGGCTGCGCGTCGGCTGGGGCTATGCGAGCCAGCATGTCGTCGACGTGCTCAACCGCATCCGCGGGCCGTTCAACCTCTCTGCCGTCGCGCTGGCGGGGGCCGAGGCGGCGATGCGCGACCGCGGCTTCGTGGAAACCTGCCTGCGCGAGAACTCCGAACAGCGCGCGCGGCTGACCGGTGGGCTGCGCCAGCTCGGCATCGCCTGCGACGAGAGCCAGGCCAACTTCGTGCTCGCGCGCTTCGCCGACGAGGCCGAAGCGCGCGCCGCCGACGCCCACCTGAAGTCCGCCGGGATCCTCGTGCGGCTGGTCAAGGGCTACGGCTTCCCCGAAGCGCTGCGCATCACCGTCGGGCAAAGCGACGACGTCACCCGTGTGCTCGATGCGCTCGCCAGCTTTCGACAGCCGACATGAGCGTGATCTACGACCGCGTGGCGCTGATCGGGCTGGGGCTGATCGCCTCCTCGATGTTCTGGGCGATGAAACGCGGCGGGCTTGCCGGCGAGGTCACCGGATATGCCCGCTCCGAGGCGACGCGCGCCACCGCGCGGCGCATCGGCCTCTGTGACCGCGTCTGCGAGAGCGCGGCGGAGGCGGTGGAGGGCGCCGACCTGGTCGTGCTTGCGGTCCCCGTGGGCGTGATGGGGGCGGTCGCGGCCGACATCGCCGCCGCGCTCAAACCCGGCGCGACGGTCACCGACGTGGGCTCCGTCAAGCGCGATGTGATCAAAAGTGTAGGCCCGCATCTGCCGCCGGAGGTCCACTTTGTCCCCGGTCACCCGCTCGCGGGCACGGAACACTCCGGGCCTGAATCCGGTTTTGCGGAACTCTTCGACAACCGATGGTGCCTGCTGGTGCCGCCTCCGGGTTCCGACCCGGTGGCCATTGCCCGGCTGAAGGCGCTCTGGGAGGGTCTGGGCAGCAATGTGGAGGAGATGGATCCGGATCACCACGATCTGGTGCTCGCGGTCACCAGCCACGCGCCGCATCTCATCGCCTACACCATGGTGGGCGTGGCTGATGATCTGCGCCGGGTCACGGATACGGAAGTCATCAAATACTCCGCTGCGGGCTTTCGGGATTTCACCCGCATCGCGGCCAGCGATCCCACCATGTGGCGCGATGTCTTCCTCACTAACCGGGACGCAACTCTGGAAATCCTGGGCCGGTTCACCGAAGAGCTCTTTGCGCTGCAGCGGGCCATTCGCACCGGCGACGGCGCGCACCTGCACGAGTATTTTACCCGCACCCGCGCGATCCGCCGCGGCATCATCGAAGCGGGGCAGGATACCGACGCGCCGGACTTCGGCCGCGGGCAAAAATCGTCGTGATGCGCTGGGTCCTGCTCGTCCTGCTGTTGGCAGGATCAGCCTCGGCCACAGTCGTCGAACGCTCCAAACGCCCCGTCGACCGCCCCGAGCGGGCCGCACCCGCGCCCGTGCTGCAAGGCTCCGGGGCCATCTCGACCGGCGCGGCGCGGGCAGAGGCCCGTGCGCCAAGCCTGCAAAGCCTCGGGCCTGCAGTCTCCTTGCGGCCCAAGATGCGCACGCGGGCTCTCCGCCGCGCGATCCGCCGCCACCAAAAGCTGCGCGCGGAAGGGGCGATCTGCGGCGATCCCGCGATCCAGGGTCAGGTGGTGGGCCGGATGCCGGGGCGTATTCCGGGATGTGGCGTGGCGGAGGCCGTGCGGGTGCGCGCGGTTTCCGACATCGCGCTCAGCCAGCAGGCGGTGATGGACTGCGGCACCGCCCGCGCGCTCAAGACCTGGGTGGATCGCTCGGTGAAACCGGCCCTGCGCGACATCGGTGGCGGTGTCCAGAGCCTGAAAGTGGCCGCGCATTACGTCTGCCGCACCCGCAACCACAAGAAAGGCGCGCGCATCTCCGAGCATGGCAAGGGGCGCGCCATCGACATCTCCGGCTTCCGCCTGCGTGACGGCTCCACCATCACTGTGCTGACGGGGTGGACGGCCCGTGGGACGGCCCAGGCGCTGCGCCGGATGCACCGCGACGCCTGTGGGCCGTTCGGCACGGTCCTGGGCCCGGATGCCGACAGCTTTCACCGCGATCACTTCCACTTCGACACCGCGCGCTATCGCAGCGGCACCTACTGCCGCTAACGCAGCACCAGACGCGGGGCCGGCCCCAGCGGCACGAACCCCAGAAGCACCAGCCCGTCGCGCAAGGTCAGTGTCACGTCGATGGCGCGCGGATCGCCCGACGCGGCGGCAAGCGCCTGCAACACGCTGCGCGCCTGCGGAACCAGCGCCGCGGGCAAGGCACCCGACCGCTCCGCCAGCCCGAGGATCTCCTGCCAGTTCCGCGCCTGCAGCGACAGCGGCCCCTCCGGTACACCCTGCGCATCCAACGTGAGCTCTGCCGCCGCGCGCAGCTCCAGCGTGCCCCAGACCGCCTCGGCCAGATCAATCTCGATCCGCTGTGGCTGCGGGCGCGCCACCTCCACGGCCCGGCGGTCCCAGACCCGGTCAAAGACCACCTCCATCTCGAGCGCAAAGCTGTCGAAGCTCACCGGCCAGCTCTCCGGCACCCGCAGCGCCGCCCGCGGGACCGAACCGGGCTGCAACGCCGCGGCCCCGACGCTCAGGGCATAGCGTTGCGGGGTGCTCTCATCCTGAACCATCGCCAGACGCAGATCGTCGGCCAGGACCACCTGACCCTGCGGCCCGCCGAGCGACCAGGGCCCCGCGCCGAACTGCAGCCGCTCCAGCTCCAGCGCATTGCCGGGCGTCAGCTCCATGTCTGCCGTTGCCGCCTGCATCAGCAGCGTCGCCCGACCTTCGGGGCTGGCCAGCGTGATCGCATCCGCAGGCAGCCTGACGGTCAGATCTCCCGGCCACCACGCAGGTGCCGAGACACCCACATGGCTCGCCGTGAGCGCCACACCGGTCCCCGGATCCGCCAGAGCGGGCAGCAGCACCTCTGCGTCGAAACGCAGCGGATATCCCGCCAGATCAAGGCGCGCATACTCCGCCTGCCAGCCCTCGGCGCGGCGCTCCGCAAACCAGCGCTCCACCGCCCTTTCTGCCGCCGCCGTGGCCCAGAGCCACCAGCCGCTCCATGCCAGTGCCAGCACCAGCCCTGCCCATATGATCCGAGGCATCACCCACCTCTTTGCTTTTGCTCTGATTTGAGGTTTACGCAATGCAAGCAAGGAGAACCAGTCATATGACCATGTGGGTGTTCGGCTACGGCAGCCTTCTGTGGAAACCGGGGTTCGAGGTCTCCGAACAGGTGATCGCAACCCTGCCGGGTTACGCGCGGTCGTTCTGCATGTGGTCGATCCACCACCGCGGCACGGAAGCCGACCCCGGCCTGGTGCTGGCCCTCGATGAAGACCCGGGCCACGCCTGCGAAGGGGTCGCGCTGGCCGTCAAGCCGGGCACCGAAGAGGCCACGCTGACCTATCTGCGCGACCGCGAGTTGATCTCCTCCGCCTATCTCGAACGCACGCTGGATGTGGACCTGGTCGATGGGCGTCGGGTGCAGGCGCTGGCCTATGTGATCAACCGCGCCAACCGGCAGTACTGCGGCGGTCTCCCGCTGGAACAGCAGGCCCAGATCATCGCCAAGGCCACCGGCGGCATGGGGCCGAACACCGAATATCTCTACAACACCACGCGGCATCTTGCCGAGATCGGCCTGCATGATCCCGATCTGGAGTGGCTGAGCCAGCGGGTGCGGCACCTGACCTCATAAATCCTTGGCGCAAGGGGCAGTTTTCAGGTTAAACTGCGCCCGGGGCAGAACAATAACGCGCGGGGAGCAGCGCATGGCATTGCCAGTCCGACAGGCAAGACCGGTCTTTTCACAGCCGGTGCGGCAGATCACGCTGATGCTCATCGTTCTGGCGCTCTCCGGCTTTGGCAGCTTCCTCGCCTTGCCGCGCGTTCTGCCGGTGTTCGAGGCCAACCCCTACCTCAACGGCTTCATCCTCTTCGTCTTCGCCATCGGCGTGCTGGCCTGCTTTTATCAGGTCTTCCAGCTGATCGGGTCCGTCCGCTGGATCGAGCGCTTCGCTTCGGACCAGCTCGACGGCTCGGCACAGGCGCCCCTGCTGCTGGCCCCGCTGGCGACCCTGCTGCGCGCGCGCGGCGCGCGGATGCAGGTCAGTGCCACCTCCACGCGGTCGATCCTCGATTCCGTCGCCACCCGGATCGACGAGGCGCGCGAGATCACCCGCTATATCGTCAACACGCTGATCTTCCTGGGCCTTCTGGGCACCTTCTACGGCCTGGCGACGACGGTCCCCGCCGTGGTCGACACCATCCGCAGCCTTGCACCGCAGGACGGCGAAGGCGGCGTGCAGGTCTTCAACCGGTTGATGACCGGGCTCGAGGCGCAGCTGGGCGGGATGGGCGTGGCCTTTGCCTCCTCGCTCCTGGGCCTCGCGGGCTCGCTCATTGTTGGTCTGCTGGAACTCTTCGCTGGCCACGGCCAGAACCGCTTCTACCGCGAACTCGAAGAATGGCTCAGCACCATCACCCGCGTCGGCCTGACCTCCGATGACGAGGCGGCGGGCGATCAGGGCGCCCTGGCTGCGGTGGTCGAGCATATGGTCGAGCAGATGGAACGCCTGCAGGAGATGTTCCAGAACTCGGATGTGAGCCGCTCAGAAATCAATCACAACCTCAGCACCCTCGCGGGCTCCATCGAACGCATGACGCAAAAGATGGACGGGATGGACCCGGCCAGCGCCGCGCTGGAACGGGTCGCCGCGGGGCAGGAGCGGCTGATCTCCGCTCTTGGAAACCAGACCACCGGCGAGGGCATCGACGCCGAAAGCCGGATGCGTCTGCGCTCCATCGACGTGCAGATGTTGCGCATTCTCGAGGAAATCTCCGCAGGGCGGCAGGAGAGCATGGCCGAGCTGCGCATGGATCTGTCGAGACTCACCGACGCGCTGCGCACCGGGCCGCCCCGCGCCACGACCCGCCTGACCTCCGAGGACCGTTGATCATGGCCCTGTCCCGACGCACAGGCACCCGGTTCCAGGCCTCGATCTGGCCGGGGTTCGTGGATGCGATGACGGGGCTCTTGCTGGTCCTGATGTTCGTGCTGACCATCTTCATGGTGGTGCAATTCGTGCTGACCGAGCGGATCACCGGCCAGGAAAGCGAACTTGATCAGCTCGCCGGCGAAGTGGCGATCCTTGCACAGGCCTTGGGTCTCGAGCGTCAGGCGACGGCGGAGCTGGAAGGTGAGCTGGGCGCGCTGCGCACGACGCTTTCGGACGCCGAAGACCGCATTGCCACACTGACCGCAACGCGGGATGCGCAAGCCGCCGCGCTTGAGGAGAGCAGGGCGGACATCACCCGCTTCGAAGCGCAGGTCGCCGCCCTGATCGCTCAACGGGACAGTGCCCGTGACACCGTGGCCTCCCTGACGGAGCAACGCGACAGGGCTCGCGGCAATGTGACTGAATTGGAAGCCGCACAGGCAGAACTGCTGAGCGAGCAGGAGGCGCTGAACCTCGCCCTCGCCACTGCCCGCAACGAGATTGACTTGCAGACTGAGGCCGCGCGCCTTGCCGCCGCCCGGCGTGAGGTGCTGGATGCGCTTGTGGCCGATCTGCGCGCCCGCACCGCCGAGACGGACGGCCAGCTGCAGGCCCTTACCTCCGATCTCGAGGCGGCCGAAGCTGCCTTGAGCGCGGAGGAGGCGGCACGGCTTGCCGAGGCGGCCGCCGCTGAGGCCCTGCGCGCGCGGCTTGCCGATGCGGATGCGGAGCTGACCGCGATGACGCTGGCGCTCGAGGCCCAGCGGAAGGAGGCGGAAGACACGCTGACGTTGCTGGCCGCTGCACGGGTTGCCGAACAGGATCTCGATGCCCGGCTTGCCGCCGCGCTTTTGCAGATCGACGGGCTCGAAACTTCCCTCGACACCGTAGGCTCCGAGGCTGAAGCCCTGCGGACCGCCGAGGAGGCGCTGCGGGCTCAGCTTGAGGCTGCAGCCGCGCGCTCCGAACGCGCGCAAGAGGCTCTGCGGTCACAGCTTGCGGAGGCCCTCGCGGCCCGGCTCGCCGCCGAAACTCTGGCCGGGGATACAAGCACCGAAGCGGAGCGTCAGGCCGCGTTGCTGGCGCAGGCGCGGCAGGCGTTGAGCGAGGAGGCGGAGATCAGCGCCGAGGCACAGCGGCAGGCCGAGGTGCTGAACCAGCAGGTGGCCGCGCTGCGCGGACAATTGGGCGAGTTGCAGGCGCTGCTCGACGATGCGACCGAACGCGATGCCTCGGCCCGGGTGCGGCTGCAGTCCCTGGGGTCCGACTTGAACACGGCCCTGGCCCGGCTGGCAGCCGAGGAACGTCGGCGCGCGGCCCTCGAAGAGGCCGAGCGCAAACGGCTGGAGGAGGAGGCCGCGCGGCTCGCCGCTCAGACCAAGGACCTGGAACAATACCGCTCGGAGTTCTTTGGCCGATTGCGCGATGTGTTGGGGCGGCAGGACGGCGTGCGGATCGAGGGAGACCGGTTTGTGTTTTCCTCCGAAGTGCTCTTCGCCCCCGCCAGTGCCGAGCTCTCACCGGAGGGCCGGCAGGAGGTGGCGAAGGTGGCCGAGATCATCTCCAGCGTGGCCGATGAGATCCCGCCCGAGATCAACTGGATCTTGCGGGTCGACGGCCATACCGACAACGTGCCGCTCTCGGGCGCCGGACGGTTTGCCGACAACTGGGAACTGAGCCAGGGCCGGGCGTTGTCGGTCGTGAAATACATGGTGGAGGCGCTTGGTCTTCCCCCCGACCGTCTGGCCGCCAACGGCTTCGGGCAGTATCAGCCTGTTGCCTTCGGCGACAGCGAAGCTGCGCGCGCTCAGAATCGGCGGATCGAATTGAAGTTCACGGAACGGTAGAGCAAGCCCCTGCCGGGCGCGGTCGGCCCTGGCAGACCGCGCCCGGCAGGGGCACGCCAGTTGGCTGGGTCCGGTCTTTGACCCGACGTTGTTCCGGCGTTTCAGGATGGATTTGAAATAGAAAGCCCCGCCGCGTCGGCGGCGGGGATGATGTGACGTCTTGCAGACTTACTCCGCGGTCAACAGAGGGGGTTTGTCCCCTGACAGCCGCGGCTTATCGGGGCCTTCGATTTTCAGATCGATCTCGCCGGCCTTGATGCCCACCTTGACGATCCCGCCTTTGGCCAGCTTGCCGAAGAGCAGATCCTCTGCCAATGGCTTCTTGATATGCTCCTGGATCACACGGCCCAGCGGACGCGCGCCCATCTTGCTGTCATAGCCTTTGTCGGCCAGCCATTCAGCCGCAGGTTTGGTCAGCTCGATGGTCACGTTGCGATCCATCAGCTGGGCTTCCAGCTGCAGCACGAACTTCTCCACCACCCGCAGGATGACCTCTTTCGGCAGCGGCGCGAAGCTGATCACCGCATCCAGACGGTTGCGGAACTCCGGCGTGAACGTCCGCTCGATGGCGGCGGTGTCCTCGCCTTCGCGGCGGTCGCGGCCAAAGCCGATCGCCTCTTTCGCCTGCTCCGCGGCACCTGCGTTGGACGTCATGATCAGCACCACATTGCGGAAGTCCACCGTGCGCCCGTTGTGGTCGGTCAGCTTGCCGTGGTCCATCACCTGCAACAGAATGTTGTAGACATCCGGGTGCGCTTTTTCCATCTCGTCGAGCAGCAGCACACAATGCGGATGCTGGTCCACACCGTCCGTCAGCATGCCGCCCTGGTCGAAGCCGACATAGCCCGGGGGCGCGCCGATCAGGCGGCTGACCGCGTGCTTCTCCATATACTCCGACATGTCGAAGCGCAGCAGCTCGACGCCCAGCGTATCCGCGAGCTGTTTGGCCACTTCCGTCTTGCCTACACCGGTGGGACCGGCAAAGAGATAGTTGCCGATGGGCTTCTCGGGCTCACGCAGACCGGCGCGGGCCAGCTTGATCGCTGACGAGAGCGCCTCGATGGCGCTGTCCTGGCCAAAGACCACGCGTTTCAGCGAGCCTTCCAGATCTTTCAGCACCTCCGCATCGTCCTTGGAGACGTTCTTTGGCGGAATGCGGGCGATCTTCGCCACGACATTCTCGATTTCCCTGGTCCCAATGGTCTTGCGCCGTTTGGCAGCGACCACGAGATGCTGGGCCGCACCCGCCTCGTCGATCACATCAATCGCCGAATCCGGCAGCTTGCGGTCGTTGATGTAGCGCGACGCTAACTCCACGGAGGTCTTGATCGCATCCGCGGTGTATTTCACCGCGTGGTGATCCTCGAAGTACGGCTTCAACCCGCGCAGGATCTTCACTGCATCTTCCACCGAGGGTTCGTTCACGTCGATCTTCTGGAACCGGCGGCTCAGCGCGCGGTCCTTCTCGAAATGCTGACGGAATTCCTTGTAGGTGGTCGACCCCATGGTCCGCAGCTTGCCGCCCGCCAGCGCAGGTTTCAGCAGGTTCGACGCATCCATGGCGCCGCCGGATGTGGCGCCCGCGCCGATCACCGTGTGAATCTCATCAATGAAGAGCACGGCATCGTCGTGCTGCTCCAGCTCTGCCACAACCGCTTTCAGCCGCTCCTCGAAATCACCGCGATAGCGGGTTCCGGCGAGCAGCGCACCCATGTCCAGCGAATAGATGGTTGTGTTTTTAAGGACTTCAGGCGTTTCACCGGCCACAATCTGGCGTGCGAGGCCCTCGGCGATGGCGGTCTTGCCCACGCCGGGGTCGCCCACCAGCAGCGGGTTGTTTTTCCGACGGCGGCACAGCACCTGGATACAGCGCTCCACTTCCGCATCGCGCCCGATGAGAGGGTCAATATCGCCCTCGCGGGACTTGGCATTCAAGTCCACACAGTATTTCTCAAGCGCACTCTCTTTCTTCTCGCCTTCGGTGACACCCTGCGCCTCTTCCTCATGCTCCGGCGCACCAGAGACCGGGCGCTGTTCGCCGTAAGCGGGGTCCTTCGCGACCCCATGGGCAATGAAATTCACCGCGTCATAGCGCGTCATATCCTGCTCCTGCAGGAAATAGGCAGCATTGCTCTCGCGCTCGGCAAAGATTGCCACCAGCACGTTGGCACCCGTCACCTCCGTGCGCCCCGAGGACTGCACATGGATGGCCGCGCGCTGAATGACCCGCTGGAACGCGGCTGTCGGCACGGCTTCGGAGCCGTCGACATCCGTGACCAGATTGCTCAGATCCTCGTCAACGAATTCCACAAGCGTGGCGCGCAGATCGTCGATATCGACGCTGCAGGCCTTCATGACGCGCGTGGCGTCCGGCTCGTCGATCAGCGCCAGCAGCAGGTGCTCAAGCGTCGCGAATTCGTGGCGGCGGGCATTGGCCAGCGCCAGCGCAGAATGGATTGCCTGTTCCAGTGTGGTCGAAAATGAAGGCACGAGCTGTGCTCCTTCTTATCGGGGTCGGTTGGGGATCTGATTGATGCCGATCCGTAAGCCGACCATGGCCTCATAGTATTAGAGTTTGGTTGATCGCAGGCCCGCTTCAAGTTTTTTCTGCACTTTCACGGTCACAAATTGTGTGATCCCGACATGAAAGACTGCGATTTCGGCGTTAGAAGGCGTCCTTGCGGGCGCGGATTTCGGCAAAGACCTGAACATCGCTTGCGTCTGTCATGCCCAGACGGGCGCGGATGTCCGGATCTGCGGCGCGCAGAAAAGGGTTCGTGGCCATTTCAAGCGCCAGAGTGGAAGGAACGGTTGCCTCGCCCGCCGCACGGGCGGCGTCGATGGCCTTGCTCCGCGATATAAGCTCAGGATTATCCGGGTCAATGGTTAACGCAAACTTAGCATTGGACGCGGTGTATTCATGGCCCGAACAGACCGTCGTCTCGGGCGGCAGCGCCATCAGGCGGCTGAGCGAGCCCCACATCTGTTCCGCCGTGCCTTCAAAGAGCCGCCCGCACCCCAGTGCCATCAGGCTGTCTGCGGTGAAGACGGTGTCGGCCTCGGCCACGTAAAAGGCAATATGGCCGGTGGTATGGCCCGGCACATCCATCACCTGCACCGGGTGTCCGGCGAACTCAAAGCTGTCCTCACCACGGTAGGCATGATCGAGCGGGGGCAGCCGGTGCGCGTCTGCGGCACCTCCGCGCACGATCACCTCATGCGCCGCCTGAATCTCCGGCAGATCTTGCAAGTGATCCGCATGGTGATGCGTGATCCAGACCTCGCTGATCGTCCAACCCCGCGCCTCTGCCGCGGCAAGGATGGGCGCGGCCTCCGGGATGTCGACCAGGGCCGTCGCACCACTCGCTTCATCATGCAGCAGGAAGGCATAGTTGTCCGCGAGACACGGAACGGTAACGAGTTCAAGGGCCATGGCCATTCTCCCAGAGGTTTGCGACACTGCTCCCAGAGTGACCCAACACGAGACGGGCTGCAATGCATCTGGATGTGCAAGACCTGCGCAACTTCTACTACCGCTCGCAACTGGGCCGTGCCGCTCAGGCGAGCCTGCGCGGGCGCATTCTGGAGTTTTGGCCCGAGGCCAAGGGCCAGACGGTGGTGGGCTATGGCTTTGCCGCCCCGCTGCTGCGCCCCTACCTGAAGGAAGCGCGGCGGGTGATCGCGCTCATGCCCGGCCCGCAGGGGGTGATGCCCTGGCCCGCCAATATGCCCAATGTCTCCGTTCTGACGGATGAGATCTGCTGGCCGCTGGAAACAGGTCATGTGGACAAGCTGGTGATGCTGCACGGGCTTGAAACCTCGGAGCGGGCGTCGGACCTGCTGGAGGAGTGCTGGCGTGTCCTTGGCCCCGGGGGGCGGGCGCTTTTCATCGTGCCGAACCGGGCGGGCCTCTGGGCCCGGCGCGACCGCACGCCCTTTGGCTTCGGGCGGCCCTATTCGCCGGGGCAACTCGAGACCCAGCTGCGCAAGCACCAGTTCCTGCCCGAACGGCACATGGGCGCGCTCTACCAGGTCCCGTCGAGCAAACGCATCTGGATGAAAGCGGGCCCTGCCTTCGAGAAATTCGGGCGCCACGTGCCAACGATGATGGCCGGCGGTGCCTTCATGGTGGAGGCGACCAAGCTCGTCTACCCGCCGAAAGGCAAGGTGGAGCCCCTGCGCAAACTGCGTCCCTCTGCGGTGCTCGAACCCACCGCAAAGCCGGTTTAGCCATCAAACCAACCGCAAATCTGCGGCGCGGCCTGGCTCATGCGCCCAAAAACCCGCCACGGGAATCGAAAAAGGCCGCAATAATTGCGCCCAAATGCAAACTTTCTGAGACGCCAAACCGTCGCACCTTGGCCAAGCGCCTGAAAATACGGGAAAAGCGGTTCAGACGCGCTACAGTATCTCATGTTGCGGGGTCCAAGGCTCTCTGCTACATCACCGCTGATTTTGACGTCTTGAGCTATTTCAAGTCGCGCCAACACCCTCGGTGACGCGATTTTTTCGCATACCCGGGGCAAGAACATCGGAAGGGTGGACGTGTCAGAACCAGCTTCGATTTCCACGAGTATTGCCGGGCGCTACGCCACTGCGGTCTATGAGATCGCCAAGGATGGCGACGCGGTTGCCGCTCTCGAAACCGACCTAGATGCCTTGAAAACAGCGCTGAGCGAGAGCGAGGATTTTCGGTCCCTGATCCATTCCCCGATCTACTCGCGCGACGAGCAAGGCAAGGCCATCAGCGCCATCGCCGCCAAGATGGGCCTCTCGGACACCATGGCCAACACCCTGGCCCTGATGGCGCAGAACCGGCGGCTCTTCGTGCTGCCGCAACTGGTCACCACCCTGCGCGACATCATCGCCGCCGAGAAGGGCGAGGTCACCGCCGAGGTCACCTCCGCCAAGGCGCTGACCAAGACACAGGCCGAGAAGCTCGCCAAGACGCTCACGGCCTCCACCGGCAAAACCGTGACACTCGATGCAACCGTCGATGAAAGCCTCATCGGCGGTCTGATCGTCAAAGTGGGTTCGCGCATGGTCGACACCTCGATCCGCGCGAAGCTGAATTCCCTCCAGAATGCAATGAAAGAGGTCGGATAAATGGGTATCCAAGCAGCAGAGATTTCTGCGATCCTGAAGGACCAGATCAAGAACTTCGGTCAGGAAGCCGAAGTTGCCGAAGTGGGCCGCGTGCTCTCCGTCGGCGACGGCATCGCGCGCGTCTACGGTCTGGACAACGTGCAGGCCGGTGAGATGGTCGAATTTCCCGGCGGCATTCAGGGCATGGCGCTGAACCTCGAATCCGACAACGTGGGTGTGGTGATCTTCGGCTCCGACCGCGACATCAAGGAAGGCGACACCGTCAAGCGCACCAACTCCATCGTGTCGGTGCCGACCGGAGACGAACTGCTGGGCCGGGTCGTGGACGGCTTGGGCAACCCGATCGACGGCAAGGGCCCGATCAACACCTCGACCTCCTCGCAGGCGGACGTGAAGGCCCCGGGCATCATCCCGCGCAAATCCGTGCACGAGCCCATGGCAACCGGCCTCAAGGCCGTGGACTCCATGATCCCCATCGGCCGCGGCCAGCGCGAGCTAATCATCGGCGACCGTCAGACCGGCAAGACCGCCGTGGCGCTTGACGCGATCCTGAACCAGAAATCCTACAACGACGCCGCAGGCGATGACGAGAGCAAGAAGCTCTACTGCGTCTATGTCGCCGTCGGTCAGAAGCGCTCCACTGTGGCGCAGCTGGTGAAGAAGCTCGAAGAGACCGGCGCCATCGACTATTCCATCGTGGTCGCCGCCACCGCCTCCGAGCCGGCGCCGATGCAGTTTCTGGCACCATACTCCGCCACCGCGATGGCCGAGCACTTCCGCGACAATGGCCGCCACGCGCTGATCATCTACGATGACCTGTCGAAACAGGCCGTGTCCTACCGCCAGATGTCCCTGCTGCTGCGCCGTCCGCCCGGACGTGAAGCCTACCCGGGGGACGTTTTCTACCTCCACTCCCGCCTTCTGGAGCGCTCCGCGAAGCTGGGCGATGACGCGGGCAACGGCTCGCTGACCGCGCTGCCGATTATTGAGACCCAAGGCGGCGACGTGTCGGCCTTTATTCCAACCAACGTGATCTCGATCACCGACGGTCAGATCTTCCTGGAAACCGAACTCTTCTATCAGGGCATCCGCCCGGCGGTGAACACCGGTCTGTCGGTGTCCCGCGTGGGCTCGTCGGCCCAGACCAAGGCGATGTCGTCGGTCGCAGGCCCGGTGAAACTGTCGCTCGCGCAGTACCGCGAAATGGCCGCTTTTGCGCAGTTCGGCTCTGACCTCGACGCCTCCACCCAGCAGCTGCTGGCCCGTGGCGCGCGCCTGACCGAACTAATGAAGCAGCCACAGTACTCGCCGCTCACCAACGCGGAAATCGTCTGCGTGATCTTCGCGGGGACCAACGGCTATCTCGACAAGATCGACGTGAGCGAGGTGGGCCGCTTCGAGGCGGGCATGCTCGCGCACCTGCGCTCCAAGCATCAGGACCTGCTCGATGACATCACCAACAACGACCGCAAGGTGAAGGACGATCTGGCCGACGCGATCAAGGCTGCTCTCGACGAATTCGCCGCTGATTTCGCTTAAGAGGTCCGCGCAATGCCCAGTCTTAAGGATCTCAAAAACAGGATCGAGTCGGTCAAATCGACCCGCAAGATCACCAAGGCGATGCAGATGGTCGCCGCCGCGAAACTGCGCCGCGCGCAGGAAGCGGCGGAGCAGGCCCGCCCCTATACCGAGCGCTTCAATGCGGTGATGGCGCGGCTCGCCGCCTCCGTCGGCGACAGCGACACCGCGCCCAAGCTGCTCAGCGGCACGGGCAGCGACACCGTGCAGCTGCTGATCGTGATGACCTCGGAACGTGGCCTCTGCGGCGGCTTCAACTCGAACATCGCCAAGCTCGCCAAGACCCACGCGGCCAAGCTGCAAGCCGAAGGCAAGGAGGTGAAAATCCTCACCGTCGGCAAGAAGGGGCGCGACCAGCTCAAGCGCGACTACGGATCGCTCTTCATCGACCACGTGGACCTCACCGATGTGAAACGCGTGGGCTATGCGGATGCGCAGAGCATCGCCAAGGACGTGCTGGCACGGTTCGACGCGGGTGAGTTTGACGTGGCCACGCTCTTCTATTCGAAGTTCGTGAACGTGGTCAGCCAGATCCCCACCGCGCAACAGATCATCCCGGCGACGTTCGAGGACGAAGAGGAGGGCGACGAGGCCTCGACGCTCTTCGACTACGAGCCCTCAGAGGAGGCGATCCTCGCCGATCTGCTGCCGCGCGGTGTGGCCACGCAGATTTTCGCAGGTCTGCTCGAAAACGGCGCCTCCGAGCAGGGCGCGCGCATGTCCGCAATGGACAACGCGACCCGCAACGCAGGCGAGATGATCGACCAGCTGACCATCGAGTTCAACCGCTCGCGTCAGGCTGTGATCACCAACGAGCTGATCGAGATTATTTCCGGCGCGGAAGCGCTCTAAAGACAACCGGAGAAACGACATGGCAAATGCAGTCGGCAAAGTAACGCAAGTCATCGGCGCGGTCGTTGACGTTCAGTTCGAGGATCACCTGCCGGAGATCCTCAACGCGCTGGAAACGGACAACAACGGCAACCGCCTCGTGCTCGAAGTGGCCCAGCACCTCGGCGAGAACACGGTGCGCACCATCGCGATGGACAGCTCCGAAGGCCTCGTGCGCGGTCAGAAGGTCACCGACACCGGCGGCCCGATCTCGATCCCTGTCGGGAACGCCACGCTGGGTCGCATCCTGAACGTCGTGGGCGAGCCCGTGGACGAAAAAGGCCCGGTGGTTTCGGACGAAACCCGCGCGATCCACCAGCCTGCGCCCGAATTCGCCGCACAGGCCACCGAATCCGAGGTGCTGGAGACGGGCATCAAGGTGATCGACCTGCTGGCACCCTACGCCAAGGGCGGCAAGATCGGCCTCTTCGGCGGCGCCGGTGTGGGCAAGACGGTTCTGATCATGGAGCTGATCAACAACATCGCGAAGGTGCACTCGGGCTACTCCGTGTTCGCCGGCGTGGGCGAGCGGACCCGCGAGGGCAACGACCTCTACCACGAGATGATCGAATCCAACGTGATCAAGCCGGACAACCTCGAGGAAAGCCAGGTGGCGCTGGTCTACGGCCAGATGAACGAGCCTCCCGGAGCGCGCGCCCGTGTGGCCCTGACCGGTCTGACCCTGGCCGAGCAGTTCCGCGACCAGTCGGGCACCGACGTGCTCTTCTTCGTCGACAACATCTTCCGCTTCACGCAGGCGGGCTCCGAAGTGTCCGCCCTTCTGGGGCGTATCCCGTCTGCTGTGGGCTACCAGCCGACGCTGGCCACCGACATGGGCCAGATGCAGGAGCGCATCACCTCCACCAAAGCGGGCTCCATCACCTCGATTCAGGCCGTCTACGTGCCTGCGGACGACCTCACCGACCCCGCGCCTGCGACCACCTTTGCGCACCTCGACGCCACAACCGTGCTGTCGCGCGCGATCTCCGAGCTGGGCATCTACCCCGCCGTGGACCCGCTCGACTCTACATCCCGCCTGATGGATCCGGGCATCGTGGGCGACGAGCACTACAAGGTCGCCCGCGACGTGCAGGGGATCCTCCAGCGCTACAAATCGCTGCAGGACATCATTGCGATCCTCGGCATGGACGAGCTCTCCGAAGAGGACAAGCTCACCGTGGCCCGTGCCCGCAAGATCCAGCGCTTCCTCAGCCAGCCCTTCGACGTGGCCAAGGTCTTCACCGGCTCCGACGGGGTGCAGGTGCCTCTGACCGAGACCATCGAGAGCTTCAAGGCGGTTGTGGCCGGTGAATACGACCACCTGCCCGAGGGCGCCTTCTACATGGTCGGCGGCATCGAGGAAGTGAAAGCCAAAGCCGAGAAAATGGCGGCCGACGCCGCCTGAGGAGGCCCCTGATGGCAGACACAACCCAATTCGATCTGGTCTCGCCCGAGCGGCGGCTGGCTTCCGCCGCCGTCACCTCCGTGCAGATCCCGGGCGCGGACGGCGACATGACGGCGATGGCGGGCCACGCGCCCACCATCACCACCCTGCGCCCCGGTGTGCTGAGCACCGAAGGGCCCGACGGCACCTCCGACTATGTGGTCACCGGCGGGTTCGCCGAGATCACCGCCGAGGGCGTCACCGTGCTGGCCGAGCGCGCCATGCCGAAATCCGAGGTCACCGCCGACGATATGGCAGCCTTGATCAAGGAAGCCGAGGACGCGCTGGCGCAGGCCAAGGACACCTTCAAAAACGAGCCGGGCCCCGTCGATGACGCGGCCAAGCTGCTCGCCGACATGGTGGCCGTGGGCGATCACATCCGCGTCTGATCCCGCGCCGTAGCAAAGTTCAGGAGGCCCCTGCAGCGCCGGGGGCGTCTTGCGTCTCGCGGTCCTTGCGCGCCGTCTGGCGCAGCCAGGCCATGAAGGTGCGCAGATGCGGTGTGCTGCGCCCCGGCACCGTCACCATGTGATAGCCCAACCCGTTGTCCTTCAGCTCAAACAGCTTCACCAATTGCCCGCTGCGCACGTCCCGCTCGACGATCGAACTGGGCTGCACCGTCACCCCAAGCCCCGCCAGCGCCGCTGAGAGCGCCAGATCGTTGGTGCTCAGCAAGGTCACATCCAGCTCCGCCAGATCAATGCCTTCGCCCTCCAGCACCCGGTGCTGCTCGCGCTCATAGCTGTCCATGACCCAGGGCAGGTCGGTCAGGTCCCGCAGGCTGCGCACCTCGCGTCCGGCGATCAGGTCGGGATGCGCCACCGCGCAATACCGCGCCGCCGTCAGCATCTCTGCCTCCAGCTTCGGCCAGTCGCCCGCGCCATAGCGCACACCCATGTCGAACCCCTCCTGCCGCAGGTCCATGACCGAACAGCTGGGGTTGATGTTCACCTGGATCTCCGGGTGCTTGGTCCAGAACTCGCCGATGCGCGGCATCAGCCAGCTGCCCGCAAACCCCGGCGTCACGGTGATATTGATCGGGCGGTCCGCATTGCGGTCGCGCAGGTCGCCCACGGCCTCGGCGATGGTCTGAAACCCGTCGCCCAAGCGCTCCGCCAGCGCACGCCCCGCCGCCGTCGCCGCCACACCGCGCCCCTGCCGCACCAAAAGGCTGTCCGCGAACTCCTGCTCCAGCGCACGCACATGCTGCGCCACTGCCGCGTGTGTGACATTCAACTCGCGCGCTGCCGCACTCAGGCTCTGATGCCGCGCGGCTGCCTCAAAGGCCCGCAGCGCGGCAAGCGAAGGGATGTGGTGCCAATCCATACTATTAGCTCAACTTACATATAAAAAATCATATTGCTTTGCCGTCTGGTCCTTCTCGTACCTATGTTGACTCAACACAGATGAATCAGGAGGCTGACATGTTCGCCATACTTTCAGATACGATCAGAATTGCAACCCAGCAGGACGCCTGGAGCAGCCGCCGCGACTATCCAGAGGTCAACGGGCTGATGTCGGAGATGGAGCGCCGCACAGGGCGCAGAACAGGCCGGTGGGCACACTCTGACGGTCGCACGCGGCGGTGAGGCGCGCGCAGCGTGACGGGCCGACTGAGCGGTGAGGTGTTACTCGACGGTGTCGATGTAAAGCTTCACCGCCGCGTACCAATCCGCATAGGCGCGGATCTCCGCGTCGGTCAGCTCCGCTGCAATCCCGCTCATCACCTCATGCGTGCGCTTGCCCGAGCGAAACGCCTTGAGCTGCGTGTCGATGTAGATGTTGGTCTCGCCGGCAAGGTTCGGCACGTCCTCGGCCAGATGCATGCCATCCGCGCCATGACAGGCCACGCAGAGCTCCGGCGCGCCTGCGGGGTCCGCGGTCAGTTCGGCCCGGGCCGTATGTCCTCCATACCAGGCGGCCAGGTCGGCGATCTGCTGGTCACTGAGGTTCGCGGCCACGATGGTCATCATCTCGTGCTCGCGTGTGCCATCCCGAAAGGCGGTGAGCTGGTCGCGCAGATAAGCCTCGGGCTCGCCGCCGATATGCGGCGCGATCGGGATCGCGGCATAGCCGTCCGCGCCGTGACAGGTGCGGCATTGGCCGGAAATCTTGCGCCCTGCGTCACGGTCGCCCACGATGTCCGCCGCGAGGGGTCCGGCGCACAAAAGCGCGCCGGACAGGGCCATCAAAAGCCTCACCGTGCGTACGCGATGCGCCAGATCGCACCCGCGAAGTCATCGGAGACCAGCATAGACCCGTCCTTCAGGAAGGCGATGTCCATGGGGCGCCCCCGGTACTCGCCCGTCTCCTCGTTGAGCCAGCCATCCGCAAAGACCTGCGCCTCGACCGCATCGCCGGTCTCGGGATCAAGCGCCGTGAACATCACCCGCGCGCCCACCGGCGTTGTGCGGTTCCACGAGCCGTGCTGCGCCCAGAAGATGCCGCCCTGATAGGCGTCCGGGAAGCTCGAGCCTTCGTAGAACTTCATGCCCAGATCCGCCGCATGCGCGGTCAGCTCCAGCTGCGGCTCGACGAAACTCACACCCTCGGGGCGTGGATGGTCTGCCTCGGACATGATCTCCACGCGGCTGTTGGTCCAGGGGAAGCCGAAGTGCTGGCCCGCCTCGGTCTGGCGGTTCAGCTCGCCCGGCGGGATATCATCACCCATGCCGTCGACCTGGTTGTCGGTCCACCACAGCTCGCCTGTCTCGGGGTGGAAGTCCTGCCCCACCGAGTTGCGCACCCCGCGGGTGAAGACCTCGCGGCCCGTGCCGTCGGTGTTGATCCGGATGATGCCGCCGATGCCGATCTTGTCGTACATCTCGACCTTCTCCGCCGGCTGCACGTTGTAGGGCTGACCGAGCGAGATATAGAGCTTGCCGTCCGGACCCACGTCACAGACGCGCGCGGTGTGGTTGAAGCTTTCTTCTTCAACGGGCACGAGATCACCCTGCTCGACCACGACGGCAACCGCCGGGTCGGGCCCTTCAAAGAAGAATTCCGCCGCGGGGAAGTTCAGCACCCGGTTGCGCTCGGCAATGAACAGGAAGCCGTCCTTCGAGAAACACGGCCCATTGGGAATGTCGAAGGTGATCGAGGGCGCAAAATCCTTGACCTCATCCGCGACCCGGTTGCGGTCGCGGTCCACCACGGACCAGACCTTGTCCTTGCGGGTGCCCACAAAGGTCACCGTGCCTTGCGGCGCCACCGCCATGGAGCGCGCATCGGGCACCACCGCATAGAGGCTGACCTCGAAGCCGTCCGGCACATTGATATGCGGAATGATCTCCTTCAGCGCGTCGGCCCGGTCCCCGCTCTGATCTATGTGCGTAAACGTCGCATCCGTGCGCTGCATGTTGGACAGTTTGTCCATATTGTCCTGCGCGAAGGCCGTACCGGCCAGCGCCACGCCGAGTGCCGCACCCGTGGCGTATTGAATCACAGTCATAAATTCCTCCCAGATTTTGTGTGATAGTCCCCGCTCGTTTGGTTCAGCCCCCCGTCGACTGCCATCCGGCGATAACAGCAACAATGACAAAAGCTGTCAACAACCGCCGCGTGTGAGCAGCGCGCGCCGGGTTCAGACTTTGGTCGCAAAGAGGGGGTCAGCGGCCGGATAATCGCCGGTGCAGACAAATCCACCGACGTAATACCGACGTCATACCGACGCGATACAGACAGGCCAAAATGCCTTCTTTTCATGCGGGGTTGGGGCCGACAGCCGAATGTCCCGCGCCGCAGGCTCCAGCCGTTGCGCGTGCGGTCGGTTTACTCTGCCGCGTAGGTGCCGTCGTAGATCGGGCTGAGGGTCTCCGCCTCGAAGAGCGAGGAGACCGAGGTGCCGCTCCAGATATTGAGGATGGCCTGCGCGAAAACCGGGGCAGTTGGTACCACACGGATGTTGCGCGCCTTCTGGACCGCTTCCGTCGGCGCGATGGTATCGGTGATGACCAGCGACTTCATCACCGAGTTCGTCACCCGCTCCACCGCCGGGCCCGACAGGATGCCGTGGGTGATGTAGGAATGCACTTCCTTGGCCCCGTTCTCGATCAGGACCTCCGCCGCCTTGCAGAGGGTGCCCGCGGTGTCGCACATGTCATCCACGATCAGGCAGGTTTTCCCGCTCACATCCCCGATCACGGTCATCTCCGCCACCTCGCCGGGCTTTTCGCGGCGCTTGTCCACGATGGCCAGCGGCGAGTTGATCCGCTTGGCCAGCTCGCGCGCGCGGGCCACGCCGCCCACGTCCGGAGAGACAACCATCAGCTCGCCCATACGTTTCTTGAACGTCGTCTGGATATCCAGCGCAAAGATCGGCGAGGCATAGAGGTTGTCCACCGGAATGTCGAAAAACCCTTGAATCTGAGCGGCATGCAAGTCCATTGTCAGCACCCGCTCGATGCCGGTGCCCACCAGCATATTGGCCACCAGCTTGGCGGTGATGGGCGTGCGCGCCTTGGTGCGCCGGTCCTGCCGGGCATAACCGAAATAGGGCAGCACCGCCGTGACCCGCGCCGCCGAGGAGCGCCGCAGCGCGTCCGCCATGATCAGCAATTCCATCAGGTTGTCATTGGCCGGGTTCGAGGTCGACTGCAGGATGAACATGTCCTCGCCGCGCACATTCTCGAAGACCTCGACGAAAATCTCGCCATCGTTGAACCGCTCGACCCGCGCGTCGACCAATCCCACCTGCTTGCCCCGGTGCATCGACATGCGCCGCGCAATCGCTGTCGCCAGAGGCATATTGGCATTACCAGCGATCAGCTTGGGTTCTTGGACGTGGGGCATGGGGATTTCCTGGAGCGCAGCTGGAGAGAGAATTGTGACAGATTCGTGATGTTGACTCCCCCTACCACGGCCTTACCAATCGGCAAAGAACCTCGCACCTGTCAGGAGCCGCAAAATGGCGCATATTGATCTCTTTTTCTCCACGCTCTCCCCCTACGCCTACCTGGCCGGGAATCGGGCCGAGGCGGTGGCCGCCAAACACGGCGCAACCCTGACCTACAAACCCTTCGACATTATGGCGCTCTTCCCGCGCACCGGTGGCACACCGCCGAAGGACCGGCACGCGTCCCGCGTCGAATATCGCGCGCAGGAGCTGGTCCGGCAGGCCAAGAAGCTGAAGATGCCCTTCAACCTCAAACCCGCGCATTGGCCGACCAATGGCGCGCCCTCCTCCTATGCCTTCATCGCTGCGCAGACCGCTGGCGGCGGCGATCTGGGCAAACTCATGCACGCGATCTGTCGCGCGGTCTGGGCCGAGGACAAGGACATCGCCGACGACGCCGTGGTCCGGGCGTGCCTGGAGGAGGCGGGCTTTGATCCCGGCCTCGCCGACAGCGGCCTTTTGCAGGGCGCCGAGACCTATGCGGCCAACCTCGAAGAGGCGGTGGAGCGCGGCGTCTTCGGCGCGCCGTTCTACATCACCGATGATGGCCAGCGCTTCTGGGGTCAGGACCGGATCGAGGACCTCGACCTGCATCTCTCCGGAGCTTTGTGAGCGTAGCTCCCCACACCCACGTCCGGCGCTTCGGAGCAGGGCCGCAGGACGCTCTGGCCCTTCACTGCACGCTCGCGCATTCGGGTGCGTGGCGCGGCCTGGGCGCCGCGCTTTCGGATTGTTTGACGCTGCACGCCATGGACCTGCCCGGGCATGGTCAAAGCGCCGATTTTGACCCGGCGCACGATCTGCACGATCAATGCACGGCGGCTGCGCTCAGGCAGCTTGACGCACCGATGCACGTGATCGGCCATTCCTTTGGCGCCACGGTGGCGCTGCGCCTGGCGGTCGAGCGCCCGGATCTGCTGCGCAGCCTCACCCTGATCGAACCCGTGTTCTTCGCCGCCGCCCTCGCCGATGCGCCGGATCGGATGGCCGCGCATGAGCGCGAGGCGCAGCCCTATTTTGACGCGCTGGCCGCCGGCGATCACCGTCTCGCGGCCCGGCTTTTCAACCGGTTCTGGGGCGATGGCACGCGCTGGGACGATATGCCCGCGAGCACGCAGGACTATCTGGCCAAGCGGGTGCATCTGGTGCCTGCGCAGGCCTCCGGCATCATCAAGGACCATCCGGGCCTGATGGCTCCCGGCGCACTGGATCGCGTCGCGATGCCGACCCTGCTGATCGAAGGCGATCAGACTGCCGATGTCATCGATGCGGTCCATACCAGCCTGGCCCGCCGCCTGCCTGACGCGCGCCGCGTCCGGATCCCCGGGGCCGGGCATATGGCGCCGCTCACGCATCCCGGGCAGGTCGCGCGCGAGATCCGGTCACTTGTCGAAATGGCTGAGGAATAGGTCGATCTGTTCCGCAGTGATCGACCAGTCACAGACCAACCGCGCGGTCAGCATCTCGTCCCGGTCCGCGCCCTCCAGCGCCCCCTCCCAGACATAGTACCGCGCGCCTGCCTCATGCAGCCGTTGGTGAACACCGCGCGGGAAACGCGCAAAGATCATATTGGCCTGGGGCGGATGCACGAACTCCGCGCCGCGCGCCTCCAGCCCGGTCGCCAGCCGCGCGCAATTCGCATTGGCGGACCGGGCGGCGTCCAGCCATGCACCGTCCTGCAGATACCCCGCCATCTGTGCCGACAGATAGCGATGCTTGGAGAACAGATGCGCCCCGCGCTTGCGCCGCAACTCGAACTCCCAGGCTTTCTCCGCGTCAAAGAACACCACAGCCTCAACCCCAAGACAGCCGTTCTTGGTCCCCCCGAAGCTCACCACATCGACACCGGCCCTCCAGGTCATCTCCGCCGGGGTGCAGCCCAACGCGACCAGCGCATTGGCAAAGCGCGCGCCATCCAGATGCACCGGCAGGCCGAAGTCCTTGGCCACCGTCGTCAGCGCACCCAGCTCATCGAGGGTGTAGACCTGCCCGCGTTCGGTCACCTGCGTGATCGACACCGGACCCCGCTGCGGCCCGTGCACCCCGCGCACCTCTTCGGCAGCGATCCGGGCACGCAGGGCCGCGGGCGTCATCTTGTCCCCGCCCGCCACCAGGCTCAGCTTGGCGCCGCCGCTGTAGAACTCCGGCGCGTTACACTCGTCCTCCTGCACATGCGCGACCTCGGAGCAGAAGACGGTCTGCCACGGCTGGGCATAGCAGGCCAGCGCGAGCACATTGGCCGCCGTGCCGGTGGCCACCAGATAAACCGCGGCCTCAGGCGCCTCGAAGGCCGCGCGCAGGCCAGCGCGCACCTCGTCCATGATCTCATCCGCGCCATATGGCATCGCATAGCCCGCGTTGGCGTCGGTCACGCGCTGCATCACGCCGGGCAGGGCAGGGCCCGCGTTGTCCGAGGCAAAGAACATCAGACGGGCTCCTCGATGACATGCTCTTCCCAGTCATCTTCGGGCACATCGAACTCGCTCAGCGTCCAGCCCTGCACTGACACGCCCGCGTCATGCACCGATTGCGCCGTGCCGCTGATCAGCGGGTGCCAGTCGGGCAGGGGCTTGCCTTCCCAAAGCAGCCGGTAGGCACAGGTTTTGGGCATCCAATAGGCGTGGGTGTCGAGATTGTCCGGCTTCAACACGATGCAATCGGGCACGAACTGATGCCGGTTCTCGTAATGCGCGCAGCGGCAGGTGGTGTCATCAAGCAGACGGCAGGCGATCCGCGTGAGCGCCACGCGCCCGCTGTCCTCATCCTCGAGCTTGTTCAGGCAACACTTGCCACAGCCGTCACACAGCGCCTCCCACTCGCGTTGGCTCATCTTCGCCAGCGGCTTGCGCTCCCAGAACCTCTGTCCAAGCCCATCCCGGTCAATCGGATCGCTCACAGCGCCTCCAGGATCTTGCGCGCCTGCGCGCTGTCCGCATCCATCTGCGCGATCAGAGCCTCGAGGTTGTCGAATGTCTCCTCCGGGCGCAGGTGCTCGACAAGCCCGACCGACAGCGGGGTGCCATAGAGATCGCCTTTGAAATCGAAGATGAAGGTCTCCAGATTGGGCCGGTTCTCCCCGAACATCGGGCGCACGCCGAGCGACGCGACACCGTGATAGCTGCCGGTGTGCGGCCCCTCCAGCACGTCGGCCAGCACAGCGTAGACGCCGAAGGCCGGCGGGTGCAGCCCCTCGATGGACATATTCGCGGTGGGATACCCCAACTCGCGCCCGCGCTGCTCGCCACTGATCACCGGGCCCTCGATCCGGTGCCAGTGGCCCAGCATCTCGGCTGCCAGCGCCGGGTTTCCGTCGCTCAGCGCGTGCCGGATCGCAGTGGAGGAGACGGTCTTGTCCGTATGGGCCATCAGCGGGGCGATGGTCACGCCAAAGCCCAACTCCGCGCCAAAGGTCTGCAGATGCTGCGCCGTCCCTGCGCGCGCCTTTCCAAAGCAGAAGTCCGCCCCCACGATCACATGGCGCAGGCCAAGCCCGTCGGCGATCACACGCTGTGCGAAGTCCTCGGGCGCGAGGGCGGCAAGGGCCGCGTTGAAATTCAACTCATAGAGCCGCTCCACCCCCAGCTTTTCCAACCGGCTGGCCCGGGCGTCGCGCCCCATCAGCCGAAAGGCCGGGGCGTTTGGTGCGAAGAAGCTGCGCGGATGCGGCTCGAAGGTCACGATGCCGAGCGGGGCCTCAGGCTCGGCCTGCCGCGCCAGGTCGATGACCGATTGGTGCCCCAGATGCACGCCGTCGAAATTTCCGATTGCGGCACTGGCACCGCGATCTTCCGGCGCCACGAATTGGAAATCTCGGATAATCCTCATGCCGCTGTGCGTAGCGCCCGTGGGCGTCCGACGCAAGCAGCGTACGGTGGGTTAACCCATGCGCGGCTGCGATCGTGTAAGGTTCAGTCGAACTTGCGGGACGGTGCCATCACGGTTGCTTCGCCAACAAGCACCTTCTTGCCGTCGACCTCGCAATGACAATCGAGCTTCACGCGGCGCCTGGACATATCAATGTCGATGACCTTGACTTCCGCATGCACCAGATCGCCGGGGCGGACAGGCGCGAGGAACTTGAGCGACTGGCCCATGTAGACCGTCCCGTGGCCCGGAAGCTGCTCGCCGATCACCGCGGAGATGAGACCGGCGGTCAGCATGCCGTGGGCGATACGGCCTTCAAAGATCGTGTCGCGGGCGTAATCATCATCGAGGTGCACCGGGTTCCGGTCGGTCGAGATCTGCGCAAACATCTCGATGTCTTCGTCGGTCACCACCTTCTGGAGATAGCGTGACATCCCCATTTCGATGTCTTCGATGCAGATGGTTCCGCGCGGCAGATTGTCCAACATGATGACCCTTCCGGTAATTTTCTAATCATTACGCCGTAATCGTTGAAACTTAATTACTTTGCAATTGCAGAAAATCAAGTGAAAAATAGGTCAGCGCAGGTACCCTATTGCATAGGTCGGGCTCGACATTTCCTCTTTAAGGTAAGCGCTTAGCGCATCTGGGTCGGGTTGGGTGCGCGTCTTTGTTTCCGCCGCTGCCAGCCCGCCGGAGATAAACAGCGAATCGATATCCTCGCCCATGGCCCCGGCGATGTCGGTCAGGACACCATCGCCGATGGCTAGTATCCGACTGTCCGGCACATCCACACCGAGCGCTGAGAGCCGCCGTCGCGCCAGATCATAGATCGGCGGGTGCGGCTTTCCGAAATAGAGGCTCTCGCCGCCCATCTCCGTATAGAGCTGCGCCAACGCGCCCGCGCACCACTCGCGCTGCTCCCCCCTGTCCACAATGATGTCAGGGTTGGCGCAGAGCAGCTTGAGCCCGCGCTGCTTGGCCATCAGGAACTCCGGCCGCATCACTGCCGGGTCCGCCAACGGGTCGCGCGGGCCGGTGCAGACAATCCCCTCGGCCTCCTCCAGCGGGACCGCCCGCACCTCAACCGGGTTCTGCACGACACCGATGGGCTCAAAGAACCGCTCGTCGCCCGGATAGCCGATGTGCCAGACCTTCTCCCCCACCACACCACGAAACATGGCCGAGCGCGCGCTGTCGCCGGAGGTGGCAATCGTATCCCAGCTGTCCTCGGGCACATTGAACGCGGTGAGCTGCTTCTCGACCCCCGCGCGAGGGCGCGGTGAGTTGGTCACCAGCACCACCTTGCCGCCGCTCTCGCGATAGGCCTTGAGCGCCGCAACAGCCTCGGGCAGGGCGCTCACCCCGTTGTGCACGCAGCCCCAGAGATCGACGAAGAGCGCGTCATATTGCGCGGCGATCTCGGACAGATGGGTGATGATACGGGTCATGAGGGCTCCTTCAGAGACGGTCAGGGCCCACCGGCCCGCGGCGCCCGCTACGCACCGCAGCAGGCGTGGGCGCTCAGACCTTGAGGTTCGGGATGATCTGCTTCTTGCGGCTCATGATACCCGGCAGCACCACGGTGTCGCCGGAGACCGAGGCGTCAAAGCTCTTTTCAGCGACGGATTTCACCAGATCATTCGGGACCAGCAGCGTGGCCTCTTCCTCGAGTATATCCACGACGAAAAGCAGGACCTGATCTGCGCCATCGTCTTCGGCAACACCGGGCATGGCCGCCATCAGCGCGTCCTTGCGGTCGAGCACCTGCCCGGGTGATGTGGTCTCCAGCACGGACACGCGAAACTGCTTGCCGCCGACCTCATATTCCTTGCTGTCCATGCGCAGAAGTTCAGCTTCGGAGAAGGCCGAGACGTCGGATTTCGCGGCGAACATCTCAGCCGCATAGGCGGAGATATCCACGCCCAGATCCTTGGCCAGATCATGCGCGATGGCCGTGTCTTCCTGCGTGGTGGTGGGGCTGCGGAACTCCAGCGTGTCGCTGAGGATACATGACAGCATCGCTCCTTTCACATCCGTGGGCGCCTGCGCCATGTCCTTGCCGATCATCTTCCACATGATGGTGGCGGTGCAGGCCAGCGGCTCGATCCGAATGTCGATGGGGCCTTTGGTCTCCAGCCCGCCGACCAGCTTGTGATGGTCGATGATGCCCTGAATGTCGGCGTCATTGATGCCCGCAGGCAGTTCCGCCGGGTTGTTCGTATCCACGATCACCACGGGTGTATCAGCGGCCACGTCCGAAATGATCTCCGGCTTGTCGAGCGACCAGCGGTCCAGCACGAACAGCGCCTCGGTGTTGGGCTCGCCCAGCAACACGGGCTTGGCTTCGACGCCCTTGATCCGGTTGAGGTACCAAGACCAGATGATCGGCGATCCGGTGCTGTCGGTGTCGGGGGATTTGTGGCCAAAAACAAGCGTGGTCATGAGGGAATCCTGAAATGTGAAGGGTCATTTTGCGCGCCTTATAGGAGCGGGGGCAGGGGTTGTCACGCCCCCTGCAGAACGCGATTAACGCGGCGCGCATCTTGGCGCGCAGTCGGACAGGGTGTTAGGTTCGGCGCATGTCGACCGCGCGCGAAACAGACCTCTATCCACCGATCAAGGCGTTTCTAGAGGATCAGGGCTATGTCGTGAAGTCGGAGATCGGGGCGGCCGACGTCGTCGCCGTGCGCGGGGCCGAACCGCCTGTGATCGTGGAGCTCAAGGTCGGTTTCTCCCTGGCCCTCTTTCACCAATGTGTGGCGCGCCAGTCCATGACCGAAGACGTCTATCTCGCGGTGGCGCGCCAGCCTGGAAAACGCTTTGCCAAAGCCGTCAAGGACAACCTCAAGCTCGCACGCCGCCTGGGGCTTGGGCTTATGACGGTGCGGCTGTCCGATGATTTGGTACAGGTGCATTGTGATCCAGGCCCCTTCCAGCCCCGGATCACAAAGGCACGGCAGGGCGCGCTGCTGCGCGAGTTTGCGCGGCGCCAGGGCGATCCCAACGACGGAGGGCAGATGCGCAGCGGTCTGGTGACAGCCTATCGGCAGGACGCAATGAAACTGGCGCTCTTCCTCTTTGAAGCCGGAGCCAGCAAGGGCGCCGATGTGGCGCGTGAGACCGGCGTCCAGAAAGCCACTCGCATGATGGCAGACGATCACTACGGGTGGTTCGAACGGGTCGAGACGGGCATCTATGGCCTCACCCCCGCCGGCGCAGCGGCGGTCCAGTCCAGTTCCCGGGTCCTCGGTGCCGAGTAAGCGCTCAAGCGTGCTGCGATGCGGCGGAAAAAAATTGCTCGATGCGCCGGATTTTCGCAAAACCATTGGTTGACAGCGCGCTGTCGCTTGCCTAGCTAAGCGCCGTTGGCACTCAGTATGCGCGAGTGCTAATGATCCGGGCCGCAACAAGGATTGTCCGGATCACTGGGAGAAACTTTGAGCCTCAAGGAGCTGCAAAGATGGCATTCAAACCACTTCATGACCGGGTGCTGGTGCGCCGCGTCGAAAGCGAAGAAAAAACCGCTGGCGGGCTGATCATCCCCGATAGCGCCAAGGAGAAGCCCTCCGAAGGTGAAGTCGTTGCCGTTGGCGCGGGTGCGCGCAAGGACAGCGGCGAGCTGATCGAAATGGCCGTTCAGGCCGGTGACAAGATCCTGTTCGGCAAATGGTCCGGCACAGAGGTCACCATCGACGGCGAAGAGCTGCTGATCATGAAAGAGAGCGACATTCTGGGAATCATCGAAGCGTCGGCGGCTGCAAAAGCGGCCTGAACGCCCCGGATCGTCTGATCTTATCTGAACCACTGAAATTACGGAGAGACAAACATGTCTGCAAAAGACGTAAAGTTTGATACCGATGCCCGCAACCGCATGATGAAGGGTGTGAACATCCTGGCAGATGCGGTCAAGGTCACCCTCGGCCCCAAGGGCCGCAACGTCGTGCTCGACAAATCCTTCGGCGCGCCGCGCATCACCAAGGACGGTGTGTCCGTGGCGAAGGAGATCGAACTGGAAGACAAGTTCGAGAACATGGGCGCGCAAATGGTCAAGGAAGTGGCGCAGCGCACCAATGACGAAGCGGGTGACGGCACCACCACAGCGACGGTACTGGCTCAGGCCATCGTGAAAGAAGGCATGAAGTCGGTCGCCGCAGGCATGAACCCGATGGACCTCAAGCGCGGTATCGATCTGGCCACCGCCAAAGTGGTTGAAGCGATCAAATCCGCCTCGCGCGAAGTGAGTGACAGCGCAGAGGTTGCGCAGGTCGGCACCATCTCCGCCAACGGCGAAGCCGAAATCGGCCAGCAAATCGCGGATGCGATGCAGAAGGTCGGCAACGAGGGTGTGATCACCGTCGAGGAGAACAAGGGCCTCGAAACAGAGACCGACGTCGTCGAAGGCATGCAGTTCGACCGCGGCTACCTCAGCCCCTACTTCGTGACGAACTCCGACAAGATGACTGTCGAGCTGGAAGACGCCATCATTCTGTTGCACGAGAAGAAGCTCTCGTCCCTGCAGCCGATGGTGCCGCTGCTCGAGCAAGTCATTCAGTCACAAAAGCCGCTGCTGATCGTCGCGGAAGACGTGGAAGGCGAAGCGCTGGCCACCCTCGTGGTCAACAAGCTGCGCGGTGGTCTGAAAATTGCAGCTGTTAAGGCGCCGGGCTTCGGTGACCGCCGCAAAGCGATGCTGCAGGACCTCGCGATCCTGACCGGCGGCCAGGTGATCTCCGAAGATCTGGGCATGAAGCTCGAGTCCGTGACCATGGACATGCTGGGCTCGGCCAAGAAAGTGCAGATCACGAAGGACGAGACCACCATCGTTGACGGCGCTGGCGAGAAAGCCGAGATCGAAGCGCGTGTCTCGCAGATCCGCACACAGATCGAAGAGACCACCTCCGACTACGACCGTGAGAAGCTGCAAGAGCGCGTGGCCAAACTGGCCGGCGGTGTTGCCGTGATCCGCGTGGGCGGCATGACCGAGGTCGAAGTGAAAGAGCGCAAAGACCGCGTGGACGATGCGCTGAACGCAACCCGGGCCGCGGTGCAGGAAGGCATCGTCGTCGGCGGTGGCGTGGCGCTGGTTCAGGCGGGCAAGTCGCTCGATGATCTCAAAGGTGCCAACAACGACCAGAACGTCGGCATCGGCATTGTTCGCAAGGCACTGGAGTCCCCGCTGCGTCAGATCGCCGAGAACGCGGGCGTTGACGGTTCGGTTGTGGCTGGCAAGATTCGCGAAAGCGACGATCTGAAGTTCGGCTTCAACGCGCAAACCGAAGAGTACGGGGACATGTTCGCCTTCGGCGTGATCGACCCGGCCAAAGTGGTGCGCACTGCATTGCAGGACGCGGCTTCCATTGCGGGCCTGCTGATCACCACCGAAGCCATGGTGGCTGACAAGCCTGCAAAAGAAGGCGCAGCTGCCGGTGGCGGCATGCCCGACATGGGCGGCATGGGCGGCATGATGTAAGCTCAGCCATTTCGGCAAGACGAGAGGGGCGCACCACCCGGGGCGCCCCTTTTTCTTTTTGGCGTCGGCTTGCGCAGGGGCCTCAGGCCGGGAGCTCCACGATACGGGAGTAGCTCTCCAGCATATCCAGCGCCCGGGCGAAGGTCTCCCTCGGGTTGTCCTTCACCAGATAGCCCGCGACGTTTCGGCTGTAGGCTGATTGGATATCGTCTGGCATGTCGGACGTCGTGAAGACAAAGACCACCAGCCGGTGCAGCCGAGGATCGGCGCGGACCGCTTCGAGAAATTCCAGCCCGTTCATGCGCGGCATGTTCAGATCCAGCGTGACGATGAAGGGCGGCAGCCGCCCCTCCGCGGCCTCCGCTGCGTCGTTGAGGATCTCAAGTGCGTCTTGACCGTCTTTTGCGACGCGCACCCGGTTCACGATCTTAAGCTTTTTCAGCGCGCGTTTCATCGCCATGATGCTGATATCGTCATCGTCGACCAGCAGGAAGGTCGCTTCTTTGGTGCTGTTCTGTTCCATCTGGCTCACTGTTTTGTTTCGAAGGATCATGCGGCATCCGCGTGAGGGTGGGTCAGAGCGCCAAGGCTTTGCTCCGTCGGAAAATCAAAGCTGAAGGTGGCGCCCCGCCCAAGATCGGGGTTTGAGTCCAACATCAGATCACATCTGTAGCGGTCCAGGATCTTGCGAATGATCGCCAACCCAAGACCGCTGCCTTCCACCTCATCGCGCGGCTTCAGCGTCTGGAAAAGCTCGTAGATTCGATCTTGGTACGGCACCGGAATGCCAGGGCCGTCGTCGGTCACTTGAATTGCGAGCCGGTCGTTCTCCAACGACGCCGATATCGTGATATGGCCGCGCGCGCGATCATGGTGTTTGATGGCGTTGGAGATCAGGTTGATCAGAATTTGCCGCAACGGCGTTCTGTAGGTGCGCACGGTCAATACTGGCCCCGTAAATTTCACGGCAAAACCGGGCGGCGGCGCCAGCAATTGCGTGACTTGCTCAACCAACTGCTCCAGATCGACGTCCACGAGGCCCTGCTGCTCCTGGCCGGCGCGGGCATAGTCCAGAAGATCAATCAACAGCCGATCAAGCCTTTGGGTTCGATTCTGCATCATTGAAAGATAAGAGCGGCTCTCCTCGCTGAGAACGTTCTCTTCGTCCTCCAGGGTCCATTCGGTCAAGTCCTGCACGGCTCTGAGCGGAGCGCGCAGGTCATGCGCGGCGACATAGGCGAAGCGTTCCAGATCGATATTCGAGCGTCTCAGCTCTTCTGCGTTCTGCTTGAAGACATGCAGCGCGCGGGCGATGTCGCCCAGTTCGTCTGGCCCATCGATGTTGATGGGATGATCGATATTGCCGTCCGCAATGGCTGAAACTGTCTCGTTGAGCCGGCCCATGCGGCGGTTGATCTGCTGTTCAAGAATGATCGTGTTTCCAATCAGAGTGATGCTCGCGGCGAGAAACAGGCAAATTATCAGGCTGATCGACAGGGACCGGGTCGCCGCATCCAGCCCCAACGACCGTTCCGCGACCGCCTCTCTCGCGTTCGACATCAGATCGTCGATGCCGAGAGAGAGCGCAGTAACTATGGCTCGCTGCGTTTGCTGCTCGGCAAGATGCTCGTTCCGCAGCGCAATTTGGGCGTCGGCCATGGCGATCAGGCCGCGGTCTCCGAAGGTCAGGTCGTTCAGTTGTGAAAACAGATCCGTCAATTCGGTGCTTTGCAAACCGGGGTCGAGGGTTGAAAGCGTACCGGCAGCGCGGTTGAACGCCGCGTCCAGGCCGCGGCGGGTCTCGGTGAATTCTTGTGAAGATCCCACGCTTTCCGCAATCCGGACGAGGCCCGCGATTGTGTCAACATCGCCGGCGAGCCTGTCCGGAACACGTGATGCCGCAAAAAGATCAGAGACCGGCCCATATGTGTGCCCTGATCCTATGCTGTCGCTTGGGTGCGCCTTGAGTATACGACTTTCGATTTGTTGTGCCGTCTCTTCGCGGAAGGACAGCAGCACTCCCCGCAATTCGGTACTGACGCGGTTCAGGTCCCGCTGCAGATCAGCGATCCGCTGCTCGGCCAACGACAGCCTCTGTCGCCGATCAAAACTGTTCTCAACAGACGTCCGCAGCCTATCCACTTCGGTTTTCAACTGCGTCGCTGATATGTCACCACCCTGCATTTGCAAGACCGTCGCGAGCTGCGTCCGGAAGGCGTCAATCCGCGTGATCAGATCGCGCTCTATCTCTGCGGCTGTTCCGGGTCGTTCCGTTTGGTCGCTGCGATCCAGCGCCCGAACGATGTCGTTCAACTCCCGCTCTACCGATTGGGCCTGGATCAGCGTTGGCAAGGCGCCGTTCGTCAACGTCAGATGTGCGGAAGAGATCTCTCGCAGTTGTGTGAACCCGGCAAAGCAGGCCGCCACGGTGACCGCGCCAACCGCCAGCAGAAGCAATCGGAGGCGGGCGACGATGCCTGAGAATAGGCCGCGTTTGGCCGGAACAGAGTGCTTTGGTGTGTCCACGCGCCTCATTTAGGCCGTAAGGATTAAGCCGCCCTTAAACGCAACACTTTGACGGAAAAGTTTCATCGTTCTGCGCGCCTGCGCCGTCCAAACCGTTAGTGCGGGTACGTGGGTGTTGCACATCCGGCTCGCGTGGCCACCAATCTTAACGCTGTCTTCAACCGCTGCCGCTAGAATCGCCCAACTGCATACGAACAGGAGCTCTCGGCATGACGGCAAATCCTCTTGCGATCAACGACACTGGGTCCGCCGGTGCGCCCTCTGCTGCGCCGGGCTCAAACGATTTTGAGGATTTCATCTATCTGATCAGCCATGACGTCCGGAACTCGGTCCGCGCGCTGATCGAACTCCCCCAATGGATCGAGGAAGACCTGACCGTTGCCGGGGTTCGGTTGGAGGGATCAGTTGCGGAGAGCATCGATCTGATGAACCGTCACACCGGACGGCTCGATCGCATGTTGGTGGACCTTTTGACCTTTTCCCGCGTCGGGCGCATGCAATCCGTTGTCGATGTGGACGTGCATCAGGCCCTGAAAGACGTGCTGGACGAGATCGGTCTGCCCGCGGGTTTCACTGTCGAACACGAGTTGCCCTGTGACCGGGTTACCCTGGGGGAGCGGGATATTCTGACGTTGCTCACAGCGCTGATTTCGAATGCGATCAAACATCATGATCGCAGTTTTGGAAAGATCATGGTGCGCTGCGCGCGCGAGGCCGATGATATTGTTCTGTCGGTCACGGACAATGGGCCCGGCATTCGCTCAGAGTTCCACGAGCGGATCTTCGGTGCAATGACCACGCTCCGCCCCCGGGACGAAGTAGAGGGCAGCGGCATGGGCCTCGCGATCACACGCAAGATCGCGCAGCTATACGGGGGCAACGTCATGCTTCGTGCCAAAGACGGGGAGCGGGGAAGCACCTTTGAGGTCCGCTGGCCAGCGTAAGAGGCCACTGATTTGCAGCATGAAAGCCAGTGAGGCGGCAAACGCGCGAGGGCTCGAGGCGTCTGTGGTTTAGTGAGGGTGCCCTCAGTTCCCTGCCTGGTGGTGAGGCGCATGGCCGTCGTCAACACTCGAAAACGCCGCGACGGCTCTGACAAACGCAGCCGTGCCCGTATGCAGGTGGGTTGGCCGAGGGGCTGAGGCTGCTGGTCACACACTGTCGAAACTGGCTTAAGGGCCGGAACCGAAGAAAAATTGCCGTTCAACCGCTCTTGGCTGGCCCGACCAGACAAGCTATTGCGCCGCAATGCGCCTCTTTCTGCTGACCAGCTTCACGATGATCGCCTTTGCGGCGAATTCCCTTCTGACCCGGCTGGCAGTGGACGGCGCGTTCATCGACCCCAACAGCTTTGCCATCATCCGGGTCCTGGCCGGCGCGGTGACACTTGGCATCATCATGAGCGCGCGGCGCAGCCAAATGCGTCTCTTTCATCGCAGCCGCGCCATCGGAGCCATCAGCCTTGCCATCTACATGGCCGGGTTTTCGCTGGCTTACCTGACACTGGACGCAGGCCTTGGGGCGCTCATTCTCTTCGGTGTCGTCCAAATGTCGATGTTCGGCCACGCGACGATCACCGGCGCGCGCCCCACTTTGCGACAGATCTTTGGCGCGAGCCTCGCTTTTGTCGGTCTGATGCTCGCGCTTTGGCCTGGGCCGGGCGGTCAGGCCGACCTGCCGGGCGCGGCCTTCATGACCATCGCAGGTCTGGGCTGGGCTGCCTACACAATCTCGGGCCGGGCAGAAGTCGACCCGCTCGCAGCGACCACTGCCAATTTTATCCTGTGCCTACCAATCGTGTCGGTGGTTCTGCTGGCATTCACTGTAAACACAACCCTCACCGGCTGGGCGCTGGCGGTGCTGTGCGGAGGGGTGACCTCGGGGCTGGGCTATGCGTTGTGGTATTCGGTTCTGCCTCGTCTGCCGCAGAACCTCGCACCGATTGTCCAGCTCAGCGTGCCGATCATCGCGCTGGTTGCGGGCGCCGTCCTTCTGGGCGAAACACTGAGCCTGATCGTTGTCCTTGCTGCAGCGCTTGTGGTTTGTGGAATCGCACTTGCGATTACTTCACGATCTCTTCAAACGCGTCGTAGATAGCCGGTGTCTCTGCCGAGAAGGCGACGCGGGCGAGGCTGTCCGGCTTTACCCACAGGTGTGGGATATCCGTCTCACCGGCCCAGACATGCTGTGTGACGATCCGTTCAGGGTCCTGCCAGGTCTCTGAAATCTCCGCCGAGCCGACGATGCTGCAGCGAAAGAAAAGGTCGACCTGGTGAAACCCTGTGCGTGGGTCGTGAAACTCGTTGACCAGACAAGGCGCGCCGACGGTGATCGTCAGCCCTGTTTCCTCATGCACTTCGCGGACAAGATTGTCGGGCAGAGAGGTGCCCGGCATAATGCCTCCACCCGGGGCGCATAGCAACCGGCTTTGGCCATTGGCCCAGGCGTTGACGAGCAGCAGCCGCCCATCGTGCACGATAACGGCCCGTGTGGCCAGACGAACAGCATGCTTGCCCATAAATCCGATGTTTTCCACAATGCGCGTGACGTTAGCCTTTTGTCATCGGGACAATGCCACTATCTCCGTGGATATGACCAGAGCTCTCAGACTATTGCTGGCCACCTTTGCGCTGGCCATCGCCGCGACAGCAGCGGATGCACGCTGTGCCGTGCTTCTGCATGGTCTTGCGCGCACCGAGTTCTCGTTTGCGCTCATGGAGGCCGCTCTGAACGCCGAGGATTATACCGTTGTACGGCCTGGCTATCCCTCTACCGAGGCGCCGGTGGGCGAACTGGCGGCCCAGGTCGTGCCCCGGGCAATCGCCGGGTGTGGGCCGCGCGGACGCGTGGACTTCGTGACCCATTCGATGGGCGGTATCCTGTTGCGGCAATGGGTGGCCGACAACGCGCCGGACCGGATCGGTCGCGTGGTCATGCTCGCGCCACCCAATCAGGGCAGTGAGGTCGTGGATGCCCTCGATGATATCGACGCATTCGACTGGATCAGCGGGCCGGCGGGCGCGCAACTCGGCACAGGTGACGAAGATCTGCCACGCAGCCTGCCGCCGGTGTCGTTTGATCTTGGTGTCATCGCCGGTGATCAGTCCCTGAACCCATATTTCTCGTCTCTGATCCCGGGACGGGACGATGGCAAGGTCTCGGTCGCCTCGACGCGTGTGTCGGGTATGAACGATCATATCGTTCTGCCGGTGACCCATACGTTCATGATGAACAATCCACGGGTTATTGCGCAAACCGTGGCCTTCCTGAATACAGGGCGCTTCGACCGTTCTCTCACATGGTTTGATGCGGTCTTGTCCCAGCTTGGATGCCCGAATGGAAATTGCGTCCCGCGGGTGGGGGAAATGATTGGTCGACCTTAGGTTTCAGGGCGCGCAGGTGCTCGGGCCAGATGGGCTTGCCGAGTGTGATCTCGCGATCAGCGGCGGGCGGATTGTGGACCATCTCGCGTGCAAGACCGTTGCGCTGCCGGGGTATCTGCTGCTGCCCGGCATCGTGGATCTGCATGGCGATGCGTTTGAGCGGCATCTGGCCCCGCGCCGTGGCGCGATGAAGCAGATGGCCGAGGGGCTGGTGGCGGCCGAAGCAGAGCTGGCCGCCAACGGCATTACGACGGCGGTTCTGGCGCAATTCGTCAGCTGGGAGGGGGGGCTGCGCGGGCTGGAGTTCGCAGATCAGGTCTTTCAGGCAATCCGCGACACGGCCCCCGGACTGGTCACTGATCTGCGCGCACAACTCCGGTTTGAGACCCATCAACTCGACCTCTACGACAGCTTGCCGGACCGGATCGCGGCCTGGGGCGTCGACTATGTGGTCTTCAACGACCATCTGCCGCATGCGCGCCTTGCTGAGGGCCGCAAACCTCCGCGTATGGTCGGACAAGCCCTGAAGGCAGGTCGCAGTCCGGAGGATCACTTTGCTCTGATGCAGCGCTTACACGCCGGGCGAGATCAGGTGCCCGACGCGCTCGACGCGCTCTGCTCCCGGCTGGCCGCGCGCGGTGTCCGCATGGGCAGCCACGACGATGCAACCGAAGCGCAGCGCAGTCGCTGGCACGCCCGCGGTGTGGCCATCGCCGAGTTCCCGGAAACGCAGGATGCGGCACAGGCGGCGCGGTCCGCCGGCGACAAGATCGTGCTGGGGGCGCCCAACGTGGTGCGGGGTGGGTCGCACAACGGCAATGTCTCGGCGCTGGATCTGATTGCGATGGGTCTCTGCGACGCGCTGGCCTCGGACTACCACTACCCTAGCCCGCGGCGCGCCGCGTTGATGCTCGCCAGAGGCGGGGTGGCGGATTTTGCCGAAAGCTGGCGTCTGATCTCGGAAGGCCCGGCAGCGGTGCTGGGTTTGACAGATCGGGGCCAGATCAAACCGGGGTACCGCGCCGATCTCGTCATCCTCGACGAGCGGACGCACCGCGTGGCGGCGACACTGGTTGCGGGGCGGTTCAGCTATCTGAGCGGAGACATCGCCGACAGGTTCTTCGCCACCTAGCTGGCAGAGGATCTGCGGATCCGATTGACGTGTCCCATCTTGCGCCCCGGTTTGACCTCTGTCTTTCCGTAGAGATGCAGCGCAGTGTCCGTCTCGCGTGCAAGGGTGTCCGCGCGCTCCACATCGGTCCCGATCAGGTTCTCCATCGTGACATCAGCATAGCGTGTGCCATCTCCCAGCGGCCAGCCGGCTACCGCGCGGATGTGCTGTTCGAACTGATCGACGGCGCAGCCGTTCTGGGTCCAATGTCCGGAGTTGTGTACCCGCGGGGCGATCTCATTTACCACCAAGCCGGCATCTGTGACAAAGAGCTCGACGCCGAGAACGCCGATGTAGTCGAGCGCATTCAGCACTTTTGCTGCAATCAAAACCGCATCCGTCCGCTGCGCCGCTGAGAGACGCGCAGGCACCGTCGTGCTGTGCAGAATACCGTTCTTGTGCAGGTTTTCGCCCGGATCGAAACAGGCGACATCACCCTTTGCGCTGCGCGCGGCGATGACCGAGATCTCTCGTGTGAATCCGACAAACCCTTCAAGAATGGCCGGTTGATCGGACATCGCAGCCCACGCCTGATCAACGTCGTCCAACGATGTCAGCCGCGCCTGCCCCTTGCCATCATAGCCAAAGCGTCGGGTCTTCAAGATGGCAGGGAGGCCAATGTGATCAACAGCGGCCTTCAACGCAGCGGGGTCTGCCACGTCTGCGAAAGGGGCAACGGTGAGCCCGAGGTCTTCCAGATAGGTTTTTTCGGTCAGCCGGTCTTGGCTGACACGCAGAGCCTCCCGGCCGGGCCGTATCGGCACACGCGTTTCGATGACGTCGAGCGCGGCGGTCGGGATGTTCTCGAACTCATAGGTGACCACGTCGACGCTTTTCGCAAACGCGGTGAGCGCAGCGTCATCGTGATAGCCCGCTCTCGTCACCTTGTGTGCCACCTGACCCGCGGGCGGCTCCGCACCCGGCTCGAAGATATGTGTTTTCAGGCCCAACCGGGCCGCAGCAACAGACAGCATGCGCCCCAGCTGGCCACCGCCGAGAATTCCGATGGTCGCGCCCATCGGCAAAGGGTCAGTCATCGCTGGGCTCCTCGGGGATGGAGGCGGAGAGCGCCGCGCGCCATCTGTCCAGACGCGCGGCAAGATCGGCGTCATACAAGGCAAGAATGCCCGCGGCCATCAGGCCGGCATTGGCAGCGCCCGCGGCCCCGATTGCCATGGTTGCGACCGGATAGCCCTTCGGCATCTGCACGATGGAATACAACGAGTCGACGCCGGAGAGCGCCTTGGTCTGCACAGGGACGCCGATCACCGGGACGCGCGTTTTCGATGCCATCATGCCGGGGAGGTGGGCTGCGCCGCCGGCCCCTGCAATGATAACCTGCAGCCCCCGTTCGACAGCCGTTCGGCCGTAGTCCCAAAGCCGGTCAGGCGTGCGATGCGCCGAGACGATCCGCGTCTCATAGGCGACGCCCAACTCGTCCAACAGCCTGGCCGCTTCTGACAGCGTGGGCCAGTCCGACTGGCTGCCCATGATGATCCCGACAATGGGTGTGGTCATATCAGAGGCTCCCCTGGACCCGACGTGTGGAAGCGGCACTATAGTGAAACGCGGCTTGTGGGCAATGCGCTGGCGACGGGCTCAGGCAATAATGTCGGGGGTGAGGCGATCTTCGATCTGTGCGATCAAATCCTTGAGGCGCAGCTTGCGTTTTTTCAATCGCTGCAGCGTGAGCTGATCGCCCATGCCTTTCTCGGCCAGTGCCTGAATGGCTTCATCGAGGTCTCGGTGTTCGCGCTTGAACACCTCAAGCTCAACACGCAAAACTTCGTCGGTTTTCATCGACAGATCGGTCGGGGCGTTCATGTCTCAACGATTCCGTTCATCACTTGCCATCTATAATAAGCATTCACCAACCTGTGGCAAAGCCCTTGCACCCCGGGCCGTTGCTACCCATATTTCTAGGGCAGGCCGCCGCAACGGGACCTGCGATAGACTGTCGCTTGACTGATGAGGACGTGTCGCATGACGAAAATGACTCTGGCTTCCTACCCCCATATGCTGGGGTTTGAGCAGCTTGAACGCTTGCTGGAGCGGACCGCAAAATCCGGCAACGAAGGCTACCCGCCCTTCAACATCGAACAGACCTCGGATTATTCCTACCGCATTACCCTGGCCGTGGCCGGTTTTGCCGAAGACGATCTGTCGATCACCGTGGAAGACCGACAATTGGTGATCCGCGGGCGCCAGACCGAGGACACCGACGGCCGCGTCTTCCTTCACCGCGGCATCGCCGCGCGTCAGTTTCAGCGGAGCTTCGTGCTCGCGGACGGGGTGGATGTCGGCGAAGCGATTATGGAAAACGGCCTGCTGCATGTAGATCTGAGCCGCGCCAAACCGCAGACAGTCGTCCAGACGATCAACATCAAGAAGGGGTGAGCAGATGCACGAACAGTTCGAAATGACACCCGCCGACAGACGGATTGTCTATGTCAAAGCCGTGGATGTGACGGAACTGCCACAGGAAGTGCAGGCACAGGCTGGTGATCTTGATCAGCTATATGCTGTGCATGACAGCGATGGTCAGCAACTGGCTCTTGTCGCGGACCGAAATCTGGCTTTCCGGCTGGCCCGGCAAAATGATTACGCACCCGTCGCGGTGCATTGATTGCATTCGCCTGATATGAAGCATTGACCCAAGGCCGCAGATCGCTGCGGCCTTTTGTGCTGCCAGAGGTTGAACATGACGTTCGAATTCGATTGGGTCGATGCCTTTTCTGAAACGCCTTTCGGCGGCAATGGTTGCGCCGTCGTTCATGGCGGCGCGGTCGTACCGTATGACGTCTGCAGGGCCTACGTGCGCGAGACGTCCCTTGTGGAATGCACCTTCACCGGTCCTTCTGATGTGGCTGATGTTCGGGTTCGGTATTTTCTGGCGAGTCGGGAGATCCCCTTCGCGGGTCATCCGACCGTTGCGACGGTTGTGGCGATGCGGGCGCGCGGGTTGATTTCGGATGGCCGTCTCACGCTTGAGACGGCCGCTGGGATCGTTCCGGTCGAGGTCGCGGGCACGCAGGTAAAAATGACCCAGATCGCACCGGAGTTTGGAGCCGAAGTCCCGGCTGGCCTCATTGCTCGGGTCGGTGGCCTGGCCGACTCGGACATTATCGCGCCGCCGCAGGTGGTCTCTACCGGGTTGCCGTTCGTGATTACCGTTCTGAAGGACCGCGCGGCGCTAGACCGCGTGCAACTCGATCTGCAGGCGCTTGCAGATCTGGGCACGCACCTTGGCCAGCCCGACATCGGCATGCTGGAGCCGTTCTGGGTCACCCGACCGGGTGCTACCGCTGCCGGGGATACCTTTGGCAGGCTCCTTCTTGCCCCGCCCAGCCCGCCGGAGGATGCCTTCACCGGATCGGCCACCGGCGCGATGGCATCCTATCTCTGGCGCCACGGGCTGATTGATCGGCCGGACTTTGTTGCGGAGCAGGGCCATGGTATGGGACGGCCGGGTCAGGCTCAGGTCCATGTGCTGGGCCCTCGAGAGGCGATCACCGGTGTCGAAGTCTCTGGACACGGGGCCGTTGTGATGTCCGGGACCGTGCATTTGCCCGATCGCCTTTGACATAAAGGGGGCCACCGCTCTATGTGAGCGGCGGCCTTAAATTGGCGGGCTTTCGGTTCACGTGCGACCGGTGATCAGCCCCATACTCTCAAGCTTCAGCAGAACCTGATGTGCGCAGTTGTCGACATCGACATTCTCGGTCTCGACACTCAACTCGGGGTTCTGAGGCACGTCGTAGGGGTCCGAAATCCCGGTGAACTCCTTAATTTTACCCTCCCGCGCAAGCTTATAGAGCCCCTTGCGGTCGCGCCGCTCGCATTCCTCGATGGAGGTTGCCACGTGGACTTCGACAAAGGCGCCGAAGGCTTCGACGTCCTCGCGCACGGCGCGGCGCGTGGTGGCATATGGCGCGATGGGCGCGCAGATGGCGATGCCGCCGTTCTTGGTGATCTCACTGGCGACATAGCCGATGCGGCGGATGTTCAGGTCGCGGTGCTCTTTCGAAAAGCCCAGCTCGGAGCTGAGGTTCTTCCGCACGATGTCGCCATCCAGCAGCGTGACCGGACGGCCGCCCATCTCCATCAGCTTGACCATCAGCGCGTTGGCGATAGTGGATTTGCCTGAGCCGGAGAAGCCAGTGAAGAAGACGGTAAAGCCCTGCTGGCTGCGCGGCGGGCGCGTGCGGCGCAGCTCGGCCACAACCTCGGGGAAGGAGAACCACTCGGGGATCTCCAAGCCCTCGGCCAGACGGCGCCGCAACTCTGTGCCCGAGATGTTCAGGATGGTGACCTTATCCTTATCCTTGATCTCATCCGCAGGCTCGTATTGCGCGCGCTCCTGGACCCAAACCATATGTTTGAAGTCCACCATCTCGATACCCATTTCCTCCTGATGCTCGCGGAAGAGGTCCTGCGCATCGTAAGGGCCATAGAAGTCCTCACCGGCGGAGTTCTTGCCAGGGCCCGCGTGGTCGCGGCCCACGATGAAGTGCGTGCAGCCATGGTTCTTCCGGATCAACCCGTGCCAGACCGCTTCGCGCGGGCCGGCCATACGCATCGCCAGGTTCAGCAGCGACATGGAGGTGGTGGCGGCGGGGTATTTGTCCAGCACCGCCTCATAGCAGCGCACGCGAGTGAAGTGATCGACATCGCCCGGCTTGGTCATACCCACAACCGGATGGATGAGCAGGTTGGCCTGCGCTTCACGTGCCGCGCGGAAAGTCAGCTCCTGGTGGGCGCGGTGCAGCGGGTTTCGGGTCTGGAAGGCAACGACGCGCCGCCAGCCCACCTTGCGAAAGAAGGCGCGCAGCTCATTTGGAGTATCGCGGCGCGCGCGGAAGTCATAATGCACCGGTTGTTGGATGCCGGTTACCGGGCCACCGAGATAGATCGCACCGGCCTGATTGTGCAGGTAGTTCACGGCCGGGTGTGCATCGTCATCCGCACCAAAGACTTTTTCAGCCTCCCGTGCTTTATCGGGCGCCCAGCGGTCGGTCACCGTCATGGTGGCGAGGATCACGCCCTCCTGGTCGCGCAGCGCGATGTCCTGGCCGATCTCCAGCTTGTCGGCAAACTCTTCGCCCACATCGAGGGTGATGGGCATGGGCCAAAGAGAGCCATCGGCCAGGCGCATGCTCTCGACAACACCGTTGTAGTCGGTCTCAGACAGGAACCCTTTCAGCGGACTAAAGCCGCCATTCATCAGCAATTCCAGATCGCAGATCTGGCGCGGGGTCAGATCCCAACTGATCAGATTGCCTGCTTCGGCTTTCAGCTTCTGGGCCGAATCGTAGGACACGTAGAGTTCGGGAATCGGAGAGAGGTTGGCAGTGGTCATCAATTTACTCGCTTACAAAATTGCTTCGGCATTCCCCCCAAATGCCTTCCGCTGGGCCTTTAACGCGTAAAGCAAGGCTCTTTCAAGCACAGAGTGTGACCAGCCTGCGCAATTCCTGTGTCGATAAGCTGAATGGCTGCCGAAGGTCGGCAGTACTCAGAGCCGATGGAGTGTAATCGGCAAGCCGCCTTTCGGTTTCGGGATGGGCATCCGCTGCCACTCGGGCGCGGGACCTGCGAGCTCAACGCGATATGACCGCAGCAGCGTGGCGATGAAAAGCTTCACCTGGAGTGTGGAGAAATGCATGCCGATACATTTGTGCGCGCCGCCGCCGAAGGGCGTCCAGGCGAACTTGTGGCTCTTGTCTTCCGTCCGTCCCGGGGCGTAGCGGTCCGGATCGAAGGTGGTAGGGTTGCTGAAGTGCTTGGGCGACAGCATCGTGACACCGGGGTTCAGAGCCAGCGATGTCCCGGCGGGGATGTCATAGCCCTTCCAGGTGAAATCACGCGTCGCTTGGCGTGGTATGAAGGGCACCGGCGGTACAAGGCGCAGAGCTTCGCGGAAAACGTTGTTGGTCTGCGTCATCGTCGCCAGCGCCTCCCCGTCGAGCGGGCCATCGCCCAGGCCGGCAACCTCGTTGATCAGCCGATCCTGCCAGTCGGGGTGGGACGCGAGCGCTTCGATCATGACCGATAGCGCCGTTGCGGTCGTGTCATGCGCGGCCATGATCAGCAGGTTGAATTGGTCGAGAATCTGATCTTCGTCCCAGCCACGGCCCTCTTCATCACGGGCGAGACACATCTGAGAGAAGAAATCATCCCCACCTGTCGCCCGCCGTTCCGGGATCATCTGACGAAAGGTCTCGCGCAGAAAGTCGCGCCCACGTACGCCCCGCCACATCGGCGTTCCGGGAATCGGCCAGCGGATCACGGCTAGAGAGGCGCGAATCTCATCCTGGATCGCGCGGTTGACCTGTTTCGCCAGCGCGCCGTCCAGCGGCAACCCCATGAAGACCGCGCCGCCAAGGCGCAGGGTCAGATCCTTGATCGCTTTATAGAAGTCAAAGGGCGCGTCCGCGGGCCAGCTGTCGAGCAGCTCACCCATCGCATCCGTCATGCGCAGGCGGTAATCGCGAATGGCTGAAGCGCGAAAGGCCGCCTGCATGATCCGACGGTTGGCGCGATGATGATCAAAATCCTGCAGCAGCAACCCGCCGGGATAGATGCGTTTCAGCGCATCCCAACCGCCTTCGGAGGAAAACAGGTTCTCGCGGTCCAGCAGCACGCGCTCCATCGCCTCGGCGCCGCACAGGTTCACGCGCCAAACCCCAAGCATGTTTGTCTTATAGACCGATCCATACCGCGCGATGTAGTCCTGTTGGGTTCCGTAGCTGTCGCGCACGATCTGCAGGGTGTGACCGATCACCGGGAGAGCAGGCGGACCGGGGATATGCGCGAGCGCGGCTTTGGTGGGCATGAGGGACCTCGTGGACAGGAAAAGCAACGCGCCGGTGCGGCGCAAAGCGACTTATCCTGACCTGAGGTTTGAGGTGCCTTAACCCACCGTGCGCACGCAACACCCGGTGGTATTAGGGGGGTGTCGACGGCCAACGGGCGTTCGTTTTCAGCGGATTGCTGCGGGCAACTACTCCGCGGCGCTATTTGCGACCTCGGCGCCATAGCCCAGAGGCAAGGAAATCTCAGCCCCTTCGTTCTCGGCGAGGAACCGCTCCGCTTCCAGCGCGGCCATGCAGCCCATCCCGGCAGAGGTCACCGCCTGCCGGTACTTATGGTCGGTCAGATCGCCCGCTGCGAAAACGCCGAGGATCGAAGTCTCGGTGCTGTCGGGCTTGGTCACCACGTAACCGCCCATATGGGTCTCCAGCACATCCTTGACCAACTCGTTGGCCGGTGCATGGCCGATGGCCACAAAGACACCCTTGGCCCGGATTTCCGTGATCTCACCCGTCTTGCTGTGCCGCACGCGGACCGCCTCGACACCAAGCGGGTTGTCCGTGCCCACGACCTCGTCCAGCTCGTGGAACCACAGCGGCTCGATCTTGGGGTTTTTCATCAGGCGGTCGATGAGGATTTTCTCGGCGCGCAGTTCGTCGCGCCGGTGTATCAGCGTGACCTTCGAGGCGAAGTTGGTCAAAAAAAGCGCTTCTTCAACAGCGGTATTGCCACCGCCGATCACCACGATCTCCTGACCACGATAGAAGAAGCCATCGCAGGTTGCACAGGCCGAGACGCCGAAGCCCTTGAACTTCTCTTCCGACGGCAGGCCGAGCCATTTCGCGCGGGCACCCGTCGCAAGGATCACCGCATCCGCGATGTAGGTGGTGCCGCTGTCGCCCTTCGCCGTAAAAGGGCGCTGCGAGAGGTCCAGATCGGTGATGATGTCACCAATGATTTCGGTGCCCATCGCCTTTGCGTGGGCCTCCATGCGGACCATGAGATCCGGGCCCTGCACCTCTGTATCGCCCGGCCAGTTCTCTACCTCGGTGGTGGTGGTCAGCTGGCCACCGGGCTCGATCCCCTGCACCAGAATAGGGTTCAACATCGCCCGGCTGGCATAAACACCTGCGGTATAGCCCGCGGGACCGGAGCCGATGATCAGCACGCGTGTTTGTCTTGTCTCGGCCATAGGAATCCCCAATCCGTTTCGAAGCGGCTGTTGAGATATATAGCCTTGCTGAGGGCACCGAAACCCCTGTCGTTGCGGCGCTGCGTGCAGGTCTGGGTTGCATTTTGGCAGAGTACTGGAAAGAATCTTGCGCCAAGGTGAAATATTATTGCGCATACTTCGCCTGATGTTATAACAACCGCAAAATTCGGGGGCGAAATGGCTGCAACGCGACTTGATCCAATTGATCGAAAAATTCTGGCAGAGCTTCAGGCTGACGGGCGCATGACCAATGTGGAGTTGGCCAAGCGCGTGGGGATCTCGGCACCTCCGTGCCTGCGGCGCGTTCGCACACTTGAGGAAGCGGGCTACATCAAGGGGTACCACGCTGACGTCGATGCACGTGAGTTGGGATTCGAAGTTCAGGTTTTCGCCATGGTAGGACTTGCCAGCCAGGCCGAAGCCGATCTGACCGCCTTCGAGAACCGCTGCCGGGCATGGCCGCTCGTGCGGGAGTGTCACATGCTGAACGGAGAGGTGGATTTCATCCTGAAATGCGCAGCACCCGATCTGTCCAGCTTCCAGCGCTTTCTGACAGGTGAGTTGCTGACGACCCCGAATGTGGCCAGCGTCAAGACCTCACTGGTCATCCGCGGTGCCAAGGACGAGCCGGGCGTGCCTTTCGACGTGCTTGAAGAACGCCTGAGCACCTCCGCATAGTTTGCTTCGCCTGGTGCTTGCCTCCCGAAATGCCACTTGTCATGGAGTTATCCGATATCAACCGGATCAGCGGTCCGGCTGACATCGTGTCAAACCTGCAATCGCCGCGCCTGCGATCGCCCCGATAAAGGGGCTTTCATAGGGTGATGGCGGCGAGAAGACGGCCATAGTCCGCCTCTTTGGCGTGCGTCGATCGCCGATACGAGTAAAAGCGATCAGGATCGGAGTAGGTGCAGTGCCGCGTCCATTCCGCGTGATCTACACCAGCTGTGCGTAGGCGGTGAAGCCCGAACCCCGGCAGGTTGAACAGCATCCTGTCGCCAGGTCCCGCGGCAAAAAAGCGGGCATTGTCGGGGTCATCCGCGAGGAACATCTCGAAGAAGTCCGGTCCCACCTCATAGGCACGTTGCGAGATCGAGGGCCCGATGGCTACGGTTACCGCCTCTCGCCGCGCGCCGAGTGTGCACATGGCGTCAAGGGTTGCCTCCAGAACACCGTCGAGCGCACCACGCCACCCGGCATGTGCCGCACCGATCACGCCTGCCTCATGATCCGCGAAGAGCACGGGCTGGCAGTCAGCAGTCAGAACCGAGAGGGCAACCCCCGGCTGATCCGTAACAAGCGCATCCGCTTTGGGTTTGTCGGGCAGCGGCCCAGCGACCGTGACAGCCTTGGCGGAATGGACTTGATGAACCCCGACCAGGTGATCGGGGGGTACTCCCATCGCCTGCGCGGCGCGCGCCCGGTTGATCGCGACGATTTCAGATTGATCCGAACTCCCGTGGCCACAGTTCAGCCCGGCAAAAACACCTGAGGAGGCTCCTCCACGGCGCGTGAAAAAGCCGTGGCGGACAGGGGAGAGGATATCCGATGTCAGTATTTCAAGCGTCATGTATCCAACCCCGGCGGTGGGGTGCCACCTTCCGGAAACAGACCCATCACTTTGAACAGGTTTCCCATTTCGTCCGGGTGCGTCAAGCGCCGATGCGCGGCGATATGGCTTTCCAGCGCTGATCCGCGAAGACCTGCTGCAAGGCTTTGCGCGCGCTGCGTGATGCCCAGCCGTTCGAGGAAGATGCCCTGCGGTGTCAACCGGCTGGTTTGGCAGGGCGTGGCCATCGCCAGCGCCTCGAAATCCACATGTGCCGTGAGATCCGCCTCTCCCAGTGTCGCCAGCGGATCGACCGGTTCGTGGTTCCGAACGGCCTGGAATGTATCACCGAGACTGCGCCAATCGCCGTAGTCGATGATCAGACCCGCACCGCCGAAGTCGGATATGCGGCGTCCAATTTCCTGCATGATCGGCACCGCCGACGGGGCAAACTCGATTACGTCGCCTGGGCGGGTTTCAGAATGACGAGCCACCAGAACCGGTTGCGGTAACTCCGGCCCGAGACCACGTGTAAGGGCGCCGGCAACAACGCCAATCTGCGTCTCCCGCCAATGCCGCTCGGTGCGGGTGAACTGCCGGATGGGGAGCGCATCGAAAAATTCATTTGCGATCAGGAAGAGCGGTTGGTCCGGCAACGATTCCACGCTGGCGCAATGTGTCACGCTGTCCGGTGACAGCAATCTGCGCTGCTTGTCTTGCAGGCCCTTCGACGCCTCGACAAGTATGATTCGGGCACCGTCTTGAAATTGAGGCACGTGGCGGGTCGCCCTCAGGACGTCGGCCATCAACGTGCCACGGCCCGGCCCGAGTTCGGCGAGGGTGAAGGGGTGCGGCGACCCCTGATCCATCCAGGCCTGTGCCAGGCATAATCCCAACACCTCGCCGAACATCTGACTGATCTCCGGAGCGGTGGTAAAGTCGCCGTCTTCACCGAAAGGTGCCGCAGTGGTGTAGTAGCCGTAATCGGGATGCAAAAGGCACTCGGCCATATAGTCGGCCAGGGACAGCGGCCCGGTCTGTGCGATCCGCGTCATAAGCAGGGCGCGCAGGCTCATCCGGATCGGCGGGCGCGCGCCATCAGCCAAAGGCCCAGCAGGATCATCGGCAAGGACAGGATCTGTCCCATGGTCAGGCCCCACGCACCGACCTGCCAGGCCAGCCCAAGAGGGTTGCGGTCGCTGATAAACTGCGCATCTGGCTGACGCACGAACTCCACAAGAAACCGCGCAGCGCCGTAGCCTGCAAAGAACATGCCGGCAATGCGGCCCGGTGTCTTCAGTGCGCCCAAGCGCCAGACCATCCAGATCAGAACCGCGCCCAAAAGCAGACCTTCGAGCCCTGCCTCATAGAGTTGAGAGGGGTGTCGACCGCAAATGCCCACGACGCCGGGGCAATCCTGTGCCGCGTCCGTCGGAAAGGCCACCGCCCACGGCACGTCGGTCGGTCGTCCCCAAAGCTCTGCATTGATGAAATTGGCAAGCCGACCCAGCAACAACCCGGGCGGCACGCCAAGCGCCATGATGTCCGCTGCGCTCAATCGCGGGATGTCGTGCCGCCACGTATAGATCAGCCCCGCGAAGACGACACCAAGCAAACCGCCGTGAAACGCCATTCCGCCTTGCCATACCGCCAGAATCTCGCCGGGGTTCTGCAAATAATACACAGGCTGATAGAAGGCGACATAGCCGAGACGCCCACCCAAGATGACGCCGATGATAACCCATGTGAGCAAATCCTCGATCTGCGTTTTGGTCATCACAGCTGTGCTGTTGGGCCAAAGCCGCGGCGTCTGAACCGCCAGCACGACCAACCGCCAGCCCAGCAGAATGCCGACGATATAGGCCAGAGCGTACCAGCGCAGAGCGAACTCAAAACCGAACAGCGAGATCGCGAAGATCTCCGGTGAGATGTCGGGGAAAGGCAGGAGCGCTCGCATGACGCATCCTTTCCTGCGCGTAGCACGGGAAGTCAACCTTGCAGGGTGCAGTGTTTCGCACCATATAACAGGTGTGAACAGCCGGAGGCGACCAATGCAAACGCGTAACAAGATTTTCGATGACATTTCGCAGCTGATGACCAATGCGATGGGGGTCGCTCAGGGCGCGCGCGATGAGGCGGAGACGGCGATGAAGGGCATGATGGATCGCTGGTTGGCCGACCGCGATTTCGTCACGCGGGAAGAGTTCGACGCCGTGCGGGCGATGGCGCAAAAAGCACGCGAAGAGAACGAAGCTTTGAAGGCTCGCCTGGACGCGCTCGAGACCAAGGGCTGACATTCGAACCAGTTACCTCGTGACGGGTGTGCAACGGCGGTTGCGCGCCCGTTTTTCGTTAAGATTCGGTTAATCGCAATCCCCAAAGGTTACCATTGGTAGTATTTTGCGGCGTATTCCGTCTGATCCACAACTTATTGCGGTTACCCACAAGAATAGGGGTTGCCACATGGGACTTCACGCCCCACCATATCTTGTATAAGTACGGGGGCTCGCCCCGGCTTGTAGAGCAGGCACCTAGCTTTGGGGGCCACCTTGGGCCCAAACCGCTAGTGCGATAACAAGAGGTGGTACCATGGCCCTGTCCGAGCAGTTTCTTGAAGACGACATTCACCCCATCGACATCGTGGAGCATCTGGCAAATCATCACGAGTGGGATTTTGACCGTATTTCAGACGAACAGATCGCGATGGCCGTGGAAGGCCAGTGGCGAACCTACTCGCTGACGCTGGCGTGGTCGGCCTTCGACGAAACGCTGCGCATGATCTGTACCTTCGATATGGAGCCACCGGAAGACAAGCACGCAGAGCTCTACGAGCTGCTCAACCATGTAAACGACCAATGCTGGGCGGGGGCATTTACCTATTGGGATGAGCAGAAGCTCATGGTGTACCGCTACGGCCTGGTCTTGGCCGGCGGTCATGTGGCCAGTGCCGATCAGATCGATACGATGATCGGGGCGGCGGTAATGAGTGCAGAACGGTACTATCCGGCCATGCAACTGTTGGTCTGGGGCAATCAGTCCCCAACCGAAGCGCTGCAGGTCGCCATTGCAGAGGCATACGGTCGGGCGTAAACCTTCCCCCCGGAACAGCAGACGTTTCGGGGGAAGGTTTTATGCAGGACAGTCGGATCGCCCGGTTGGGGTTGGTACTGCTCGGCTGCGGCAAGATGGGATCTGCCATGCTGGCCGGTTGGCTGGCGCGGGGCCTGCCGGTGTCCTCGGTTTGGGTTGTCGACCCCAACCCGTCGGAGTGGCTGCAGTCCAGCGGTATTCATCTCAATGAGGTCTTGCCCCCGAAACCGGCGGTCGTGCTGATTGCGGTCAAGCCGCAGATGATGTCCGACGCGCTCCCAATCTTGGCCGCCATGGGCAATGGCGAGACCGTTTTTGTCAGCGTCGCCGCCGGGATCACGCTCTCACGGCTGGAAGCCATCCTCGGAGACCGGACGCCGATTGTGCGCGCGATGCCGAACACACCCGCTGCGATCTCTCAAGGGATCACGGCAATTGTGGGCAACGCCCAGACCGGAGACGCCGCATTGCACGAGGCCGAAGATCTGTTGGCCGCTGTGGGCGCTGTGGTTCGGCTTGACGAGGAGGGCCAGATGGATGCGGTCACTGGTGTCAGCGGGTCCGGACCGGCCTATGTTTTCCACATGATCGAAACTCTCGCCGCCGCTGGTGTGGCGCAGGGCCTACCCGCCGAACTTGCGTTGACCCTCGCCAAAGCCACCGTGGCCGGAGCGGGCGCGCTGGCGCAACAGGCCGATGAAGACCCCGGTCAACTGCGCATCAATGTGACGTCACCGAACGGCACAACCCAGGCCGCGCTGGAGGTGCTGATGGACCCGGAGTCCGGCTTTCCTGCGCTTCTGAACCGCGCCGTGACCGCCGCGACACAGAGATCGAGAGACCTGGACAATGGATGACATCAGCTTTGACGAGTTCCTCAAAGTGGACATCCGCTGCGGTACCGTCCTCAGAGCCGAGCCGTTCCCCGAGGCACGCAAACCAGCGATCAAGATGTGGATTGATTTCGGCGCGGAGATTGGCGAACGCAAGACCTCTGCCCAGATCACCGCGCATTACGAGCCAGAGGCGCTTGTCGGCAAACAGGTTCTCGCCGTGGTGAATTTCCCGCCGCGGCAGATCGGGCCATTCATGTCCGAAGTTCTGGTCCTTGGCTTGCCGGATGAACATGGGGAGATTGTTCTGATCGGCCCCGATCACGACGTACCGCGGGGAGGGCGGATGCATTGACCAAAATTTTTATGACACGGCCTCTGCCCGACACGGTCCAGGCCGCCGCGCGGGAGATGTTCGATCTGACGGTGCGTCCGATGACGTCGCCGCTGACCGTCGAGGAGATGCGCACCGCGCTCAGTGACTATGACGGCGTTATCCCCACCCTTGGAGATCTCTTCTCGGAGGAGATCTTCCTCGCGGAAGACACGTGGCGGTGCCGGATTCTCGCGAATTTTGGGGTTGGCTACAACCACATCGACGTTGCGGCGGCGCAGCGTGCCGGGATGGTTGTGACAAACACCCCAGGGGCGGTCACCGATGCTACAGCGGATGTCGCCTTGACCCTGATACTGATGAGCGCGCGACGTGCAGGCGAGGGCGAGCGGCTGGTGCGGGCCGGGCAATGGGATGGATGGCACCCGACACAGTTGCTGGGCATGCACCTGGGCGGCAAAACAGTCGGGATAGTCGGTATGGGGCGGATCGGGCAGGCCATTGCGCGGCGCTGCCACTTGGGGTTTGGCATGCAGGTCGCCTATCACAGCCGATCCGCCAAGTCTCTCGACTTCCCGGCGGAGCAGAAGACCGGTTTGCTGGAGCTTGCCGCCGCCGTGGATGTCTTGGTGGTTGCCGTGCCCGGAGGAGACGAAACCCATCATTTGATCAACGCGGAGGTGTTGGATGCGATGCCCGCGCATGCCCATCTCATCAATATCGCGCGCGGTAATGTGGTTGAAGAGGCGGCACTTGTCCGTGCCCTCAGTTCCGGTCAGATCGGCGGGGCCGGGCTGGATGTCTATGAATTCGAACCTGCGGTGCCGGACAGCCTGTGCGCGATGGAGAACGTCGTGCTTTTGCCGCATATCGGCACGGCTGCGCTGGAGGTGCGTGAGGACATGGGGCTGATGTCGGTGCGGAACCTGCAGGCGTTCTTTGCCGGAGAGGCACCGCCGAATCTCGTCTGATGTCCTAGCGGTCGCCGACGGCGTCGCGCCAGTGACGACGGCAGAGTGAGACATAGGTCTCGTTGCCGCCGATCTGTACCTGCGCCCCATCCAGAAGGATTTGGCCCTCCTCGTCCTGACGGACGACCATCGTCGCCTTCCTGCCGCAGTGACAGATCGTGCGGACTTCACGCATCTCGTCGGCCAACGCCAGCAGTGTGGCCGAGCCGGGGAAGAGCTTGCCGCGGAAGTCGACCCGTAATCCGAAACACATGATAGGGACGGCAAGGTCGTCGACGGCGCGCGCCAACTGCCACACCTGCGCTTCCGTCAAAAACTGTGCTTCATCGACAAAGATGCACGCCACCGGTCCCTGTTCGAGGCGCGCGGCGATTTTGGCGAAGAGGTCATCGTCGGTTGCGAAGGTCTCTGCCGGTTCGCCGATCCCGATGCGCGATGCGATCCGGCCATCACCGGCCCGGTTGTCCAGCTTGGCGGTCAACAAATACGGTACCATACCGCGTTCGCGGTAGTTGTGCGCGGCCTGTAGGAGGACGGTAGATTTGCCCGCGTTCATCGTGGAATAGTGGAAATAGAGCTTCGCCATGCGCGTGTCATAGGGGGCGCGCAACTGTGCTGCAAGTGAGATGGCGCTGCAGAAAAAAGCCTGTGCGCGACTGTTGACGGGGTCAACCTGCCGGTCCCATCCCGGCAGAGCGCAACAAGGCTCTTACCCAAAACCGGCTTTGGGGCGACCGGCCACTCACTAGACTCCCGAACACTGGGAGTGCTTTTTATAAATGACATTTCCCTGACATCCGATTAATGGGGATCATTGGGTATGTCGGTGTTTCAGGGCGGCGCAAAGCCTTGTTTTGAGAAGGATGACTATGACGGCGATCGGCAGGTATCTGAAAAAGCACACAGAGGCGCTGGTGAAAGACGTCGGGATCGAACAGGCCTGTGAGCTGACCGGCAAGTCGAAAGCCACGCTGGGCCGCTACTATTCCGATCATGACGAGCATGCCGACCGTTTCATGCCGATCGAAGCTGTCGCTTTGCTGGAGCAGGCTGCCGAGTACCCTCATGTCACTGGCGCGCTTGCCGAGCTCTCGGGGACGTCGCTGCAATATGATGAGCGTCGCCCCAACGCTGAGCGCCCAGGGGGTGTCAACGCCGATGTTATCGCGTTAAGTCAACGGTTTGCGATGTTGATGGCCGAGTATCAGCAGTCCATGGAAGACGGGAAGATCACGGTGAATGAGGCCAAGCGGCTGCTGAAGGAAACCGGGCTTTTGCAACAGGTGTTGATCGACATGAAGCTGCATCTTGAGAATGATCACGGGGCTGTCTGAGGTCAGCCTTTGCGTTCGACGAGTACGGATCCGACGGAGTAGCCCGCGCCGAAGGAGCAGATCAGGGCTTTATCTCCGGGTTCCAAGTCACTGGAATACTTTGAAAAAGCGATGATGGAGCCGGCTGAGGACGTATTGGCATAGTCTTGCAGGATGTTGGGCTGCTCGGAGGGATCGGGCGTGCGCCCGAGCACTTTCTTCCCGATGAAGTCATTCATCGTCTTGTTGGCCTGGTGTAGCCAAAGACGTTTGAGATCAGCGGCTTGCACACCATCATCGGCCATGTGCCGGGCAATGTGCTCCGAGACCATGGGCAGCACTTCCTTGAAGACCTTGCGACCGTTCTGCATGAACTGCATGTCCCGCCTGTCGGCCATTCCGGCGGGTCTGGAGCGGCGCAGGAAACCATTGTTGTTGCGGATGTTGTTGGAAAACTCGGTTGCGCAACGGGTTGAAATCACTTCGAAATATGGGCCTGTCGCGGTATCCGCACACGCGATCAGCGTGGCGGTGGCGACGTCTCCGAAAATGAAGTGACAGTCCCGGTCGCGCCACTCCAGATGGGCGGAGCAAATCTCGGGGTTGACCACCAGCGCGCTGCCGATGCTGCCGGAGCGGACCATGTCGGCGGCGGCCTGGATTCCGAAGGTCGCCGAGGAGCAGGCGACATTCATATCAAAGGCGAAGCCATTGATTCCAAGCAGTTTCTGGATCTCGATCGCAACGGCAGGATAGGCGCGCTCCATGTTGGAGGCGGCGCAGATCACCAGATCAACGTCCGATGCAGTTTTGCCTGCTTTATCAAGAGCTTGTAGCGCGGCTTTCACACCGATTTCGGCCATCAGGGAGGGGGCGTCGTCATCGCGCTGAGGCAACAGAGGGTGCATGACTTTCGGATCCAGAACGCCTTTTTTATCAATAACGTAGCGTTGTTCGATCCCGGAGGCCTTCACGATGAACTCTTCGGAGGAGTATTCCTTGGCGGGCAGCGCGCCTGATGCAATTTCTTCTGCGTTTTCAGCGTTGTAGAGATCGACGTAGGCATTGAAAGCGGCGACAAGCTCGGCATTTGTGATGATCTCCGAGGGCGTGAACACACCGGAGCCGGTGATCGCGGGGGTCTTCATTTAGGTCTCTCCAAAGGGTCAAACACCTTGTCCGAATTCCCCCGCGAAGGTCAAGCCGAGCGACGCCACGTCCCCTGTCGGTGGCCTGTCTGTATCGCGTCGGTATAACGTCGGTATCACGTCGGTGCGCGGCGCGCGCGCGCGCAGGACCTCGTTAACGGATGGGCACGGAATACAGCACATAGCCGTCGCGCCGGGCCACCTCCCGAGCGCCGGTGTCGATCACGAAAACGCCCAAGTTTTCCGCGTCTTCCGGGCAGGCCACGAGGTCGGCGGCGTCATCGAGGAACTGGTTGGTAAAGTCGTCCTCGCCCACGCGGCGGCAGATGTCGCCCTTGAAGCGGTAACCGTCCCCGAAGATCGGCAAGGAGCCGGTCACCGGCTCGGGGGCGGGCGCACAGGCGATCAGGGCAAGGACAGGGAGAAAAGCAAAACGGCGCATGGGGAACTCCTTTGAGTTGAACAAATTGATGATACTATGACCATGAGTTTAGCATTTTCAGATGTGTAAAAGTCGATACATAATTTGAGACAGGATTTGAGAGAGAAAGAGAGAAGGGCCGCCGCCATGTTTCGGCTTCGGAGCACAGAGCGCGGGCGGTGCGGGACGGGAATGAGGGCGAGAGCGTGACGGAGCGCGGCGCGCGCAGCCCATTTGCAGCGGCCTGGCATCGGCTGCGCGCAAGCCTGTCCGGCGCTCTCAGGGCGCTGACCGCGGGCAATATCCCCTGGATCGGAAATGTCGCTGGCCTGATCGCCATTCTGACCGCGCTGGGCGGAGCGGTGTTCTATGCCGTGTCCCTGCTGTCGGCCCCCGATGTCGCACAGCCCGACTTGCCCGTGCCGGATGCGCCGAGGGCCTGGGCGGAAGCAGCCGACCTGCTGCTTACCACCCCGGCGGTGCCCGACGAGACCGACCCCCGCCCGGCGCCTATCGACCCGTCGCAGCGCGCCGCGCCGGTGGAGCCGACCGCAGGGCAACCGGAGCTGCCCGCCGACCGGTCGCCCGCGGAGCCGGCCGCTGCCGTCGCACCGCACAGCCGCGCGGAAGCACCCGACGCCGCGACCCCGCCAGCGGTGACGCCGGTGACGCTGACGCAGGGCATTCCCCGTCCGTTTCCGCGCCTGCCTTACACCGTGCCCTCCTGCAGCGGCGGTCCGCGGGTGCAGATCGACCGCTCGGATCTCGACAGCGCATCGCGCGGGGCGCTGAAGGTCTTCGGCACCGTTGCCGAACCCCTGCCCGTGAAAGTCGCCGAGAACTGCTGGATCCGCTCCATCAGCTACACCAACATCAACCGCCACAATTCCGGTGGCACCATCATTTTCAGCCGTGAGGAAACCAACCCGTGAAATCCATGTTCGGCAGCGCGCTCTGCAGCTTTGTTCTTTTGACGTCAAACGCCCTGGCCTGTGACGACCGGGTCGGCGACCGGGTGTCGACCACCTCGGAGGAGTTCACGGCCTCGGCGGAGGTCTTTTATGGCGACGCGATCATGCCGCTGCGGGTGGCCGCCTATGAGACGCTGCTGCGCACCAACGAACCGATTTTCGGGGCGATGGTGGAGGAGGGCAAATCCTCGGATGTGAAGGCGCTCTTCAACACGGCGGTGTTCTGCGAGATGTTCCGGGCCAACGGCTTTTTTGCACGCGTGACCGGCCTCTCGGCGCAGGCGGACACGCTGAGCGACGCGCAGAAGGAGCAGCTGCTGGGCCGGGCTTTTCAGCTGCCGGTCATCGAGCGGCACTATGACGAGGCCTGCATCAGCACCTATTCAAACCGCGAGCCGGGCTGCAATCCGCGGTACTTCATCTCGGCCTCCAACGGGGTGGTCCGGTTTGCCAATGACCGCGAGTCGGGTGAGTTTCGCTGGGTCGAGGGGGAGTATGTGGGGACGCTGAACCTCTGGATCGGCTCGAAATATGTAAAGGTTCCGGCCAGTCTAGAGCTGCAATAGCACCGCCTCAGATCAGCGGACGTTGCCTGACCGGCTCCAGTTCCATATTGGCGACCGTGGCAAGTTCGGCCAGGTCGTGGATTTTCAGCTGTCCGTCGGCCCAGGCCATCAGCTGCCGTTCGCGCAGCCGGGCCAGCGTCTTGTTCGTGTGCACCAGCGACAGACCGAGCGCGTCGGCCACATCCTGTTGCTTGTAGGGGAAGGGCATGGTGCCGTTGCGCACCAGCCCCAGGGTTTCGGCCCGCTGAAAGATGCGGACGAAGGCCCAGGCGATGGCGGAGCGCGCGTCGCGCTGGCCGACGGTTGTCAGCGTGTCGCCCAGAAAATGCTCCTCGGTGGCGGCCAGCCATGTGACGTCGAAGGCGCGCGCGGAGGAGCTTTTGAAGAAGTCGAAGAAGTCGCTGCGGTCGAAGACGCAGAGGATCATATGCGTGGTGGCTTCCACCGAATGGCCCATTTCGCCGAGCATGCCGGCCTGCAGGCCGATGAAGTCGCCGGGGAAGATGAAATTGATCACCTGGCGGCTGCCGTCGGGCAGGGTCTTGTAGCGCAGCCCCATGCCGCGCAGGGCGGTGTAGAGCTGGGGCGCGTTGGAGCCCTCCATCAGGATCGGGGTGCCGGGGTCCACGGAGAGCTCGCCCGACTTGAAGCGCCGGGTCTTGTCGAGTTCGTCTTGTGTCATCTCGTCGAAAAGGGGCTGGCTGCGGAGGGGGCAAGCCTTGCAGTCGGTGGTCATTTATATCTCCTTGCTATGTCATAGTTTAATGCAAAGCATCGTGTGAAGTTCCATTATTGCGGGCAAAACGAGGCTCCCCATGCATGATCACACCGTTTCCATCGCCATTGTCGTTGGCGACCCGCTTGTGTCGCAGGATATCGCGGGCATCTTCGCTTTCTGGCAGAGCGGCTCCATCAGCCGGATCTTTGACAGCATCACCCAGGCGCGGGCGGTGCCGCCGGATGATTTCGACCCGATGATCGTGTTCGTGGCGGCCCGGGACGGGATGCTGGAGCTCGACGGGCAGGATTTCGTCTGGCTGGAGCGGCGGCGTGTGATCACGCTCGACCTGCAGGACACCCGGCGGTTTCCGCATTGGCAGCATCTGGCGCGGCCGTTTACCCAGGCGCAGGTGATCGAGGCCGCGCACCGCCTGATCGAGGGCGACGGGCCGGAGCGGGTGGAGGCGGAGTAGGCGGCAGCGTGTTCGGCCGGTGATCGTGGCAAATATGCGACGGGTTGGCTCAAAGCGGGCAGCGGCGGCTGCGGTTTGCGTTGACACAAATCCGGTCGATTTGCAATAAGATCGCCAGGCAACTCATTGGGGTGATTATGAAAGAGCTACAGTTATTGGGCGCGGCCGCACTTGTCGCGGCGCTGCCTCTCGCCGCACAGGCGGAAGGGTTCTATCTCGGCGTTCAGGCCGCGACCTTTGATGTCAGCACCGGCGCGGTGGACGGGGATGGCAATGGCATTGGCGTTCTGGCGGGGTACCGGTTTCAACTGACGAACGACTATTACGCGGAAGCGGAGATCGGGTATTCGGCGCTGGATGGCGATACCGAGACCGGTCTGAGCGAGTATGACAGCCAGACCTTCATCGACTTCGGTGTGGGGCGGTATCTGAACGAGACCACGTCGATTTCCGCGCACCTCGGCTATATCGAGATCGATTTTGACAACAGCGGCACGGACCTGACCAGCGATGGCGCGGTGATCGGTGTGCAAATTGGCTACGACCTCACACCGGTCGATACCATTGCGATCCGGGCCAGCTATTCGGACACCAACGATAGCACGTTCGACGAAGACAGCGACGGTCGCATCCTGTCGGTCCGCTACGTTCGGCGGTTCTGATCGGGCGCAGGCGGCGTCATTACGACTGACACGGGCAGGCCTGCGGGTCTGCCCTTTTTGCTGGCCGGTGCGGGATCGGTCCCGCGGAGAGGTCTCTGGGTGAGGCTCCGCCCGTTCGGTGCTCAGACTGTCCACCGGACGGTTTGCCGGGCCGGGCCCGGACCGCACCTCACCCCTGCAGCGCCTTGACGCCGACGTCCCCGTCGGCCTGCGCGCGGATTGCGAGGGCGGCGGCGTAGCTGCCCGCAGCGGTGGTGAAATAGGGGATCTTGTCGTAGAGCGCGATGGCGCGGATGGACTTGCTGTCCTCGACCGCCTGGGCGCCCTCGGTGGTGTTCATGACCAGATGGATCGCCTCGTCCTTCATCATGTCGGTCACGTCGGGGCGGCCCTCATAGACCTTGTTGACCGTGCCGCAGGGCAGGTCGTGCGCGTTGAGCCAGGCCGCCGTGCCGCGGGTGGCGACCAGCGAAAAGCCCTGATCCAGAAGGATCCGCGCGGTGTCGAGCATCTCGTCCGTTTTGTCCATGTCCTTGATCGAGATGAAGGCGCAGCCCTTTGCGGGCAGCTTCATGCCCGCCCCCATCTGGGCCTTCAGGAAGGCGCGGGGGAAGTCCCGGTCCCAGCCCATGACCTCGCCGGTTGAGCGCATTTCAGGGCCGAGGATCGTGTCGACGCCGGGGAAGCGCGCAAACGGCAGCACCGCCTCCTTGACCGAGAACCAGGGCATGTTGGGGTCGGCCAGCGTCATCGGATCGCCCAGCGGCAGCGTGGCGTCATAGGCGGCGTCGGCGTCATAGGGCGGGCGTTGCGGGAAATTCGACAGCGGCTCACCGGCCATGATGCGGGCGGCGATGGAGGCGATGGCGCTATCCGTTGCCTTGGCGACGAAGGGCACGGTGCGAGAGGCACGGGGGTTCACCTCGATCAGATAGATTTCGCCGTTCTGCACCGCGAATTGCACGTTCATCAGGCCGACGACGTTGAGCGCTTTGGCGAGCGCGTGGGTCTGGGTTTCGATCTCGGCGATGATCTCGCGCGGGAGCGAATAGGGCGGCAGGGAGCAGGCGCTGTCGCCGGAGTGCACGCCCGCCTCTTCGATGTGCTGCATGATGCCGGCCACATGCACGTCGGTGCCGTCGCAGAGCGCGTCCACGTCCAGCTCCACAGCACCGGAGAGGTAGCTGTCGAGCAACACGGGGCTGTCGCCGGAGACGACCACGGCGTCGGAGATGTAACGCTCGAGGCTCGCCTGGTCGCGCACGATCTCCATGGCGCGGCCCCCCAGCACATAGGACGGGCGGATGACCAGCGGGAAGACGATATCCTGCGCAATCTCAAGGGCTTCGGTGTCGGAATGGGCGATGCCGTTTTTCGGTTGTTTCAGCCCAAGGGATTGCACGAGCTGCTGGAAGCGCTCGCGGTCTTCGGCCAGATCGATGGCGTCGGGCGTGGTGCCGAGGATCGGGATGCCTTCGTTGGCCAGCGCCTGCGCGATCTTCAGGGGCGTCTGGCCGCCGAACTGCACGATCACGCCGTGCAGCGTGCCGTTCTCCTGCTCGACGCGGAGGATTTCCATGACGTGTTCGAAGGTGAGCGGCTCGAAATAGAGGCGATCCGACGTGTCATAGTCCGTGCTGACCGTCTCGGGGTTGCAGTTGACCATGATGGTCTCGAACCCTGCGTCGGTGAGCGCGTAGCAGGCGTGACAGCAGCAATAGTCGAACTCGATCCCTTGCCCGATGCGGTTGGGGCCGCCTCCGAGGATCACGACCTTCTTGCGGCTCGACGGGCGGGCCTCGCATTCCACCTCGTCGAAGACCGGGGTCTCGTAAGTGGAATACATGTAGGGCGTCTGCGCTTCGAACTCGGCGGCGCAGGTGTCGATGCGTTTGAAGACGGCGGTGACGCCTTCCGCGTGGCGCAGGCTGCGCACCTCGGCTTCGGTCTGGCCGGTCAACTCAGCAAGGCGGGCGTCGGTAAAGCCCATCATCTTGAGGCGTCGCAGGGCGGCGGCCTCGCGCGGCAGGCCGTTCATATGCACCTCGGCTTCGGCCTGCACAATCTCGCGGATACGGGCGAGGAACCACGGGTCGAACATGGTGGCGGCATGGATGTCCGCGTCGCTCATGCCGTGGCGCATGGCCTGGGCGATGGTGCGCAGCCGGTCGGGCGTCTGCTGGCTGATCGCCTTGACGATGGCGGCGGTGTCGGGTGCGCCGGGGATGTCGATCTCGTTGAACCCGGTCAGGCCCTCTTCCATCGAGGCGAGGGCTTTTTGCATGCTCTCGTGGATGGTGCGGCCAATGGACATAGCCTCGCCCACGGATTTCATCGCGGTGGTGAGGTCCGGGGTGGAGCCGGGGAATTTCTCGAAGGCGAATTTCGGGATCTTGGTGACCACATAGTCGATGGTCGGCTCGAAGCTCGCGGGCGTGACCTTGGTGATGTCATTGTCGAGCTCATCGAGGGTGAAGCCCACGGCGAGCTTGGCGGCGACCTTGGCGATGGGAAAGCCCGTGGCCTTGGAGGCGAGCGCCGAGGAGCGCGACACACGCGGGTTCATCTCGATCACCACCATGCGGCCGTCGGCGGGGTTCACCGCCCATTGCACGTTGGAGCCGCCCGTCTCCACCCCGATCTCGCGCAGCACCGCGATGGAGTGGTTGCGCATGATCTGGTATTCCTTGTCCGTGAGCGTCAGCGCCGGGGCGACGGTGATGCTGTCGCCAGTGTGCACGCCCATCGGGTCAACGTTTTCGATCGAGCAGACGATGATGGCGTTGTCGGCGACATCCCGCACCACCTCCATCTCGAACTCCTTCCAGCCGAGCAGGGATTCGTCCACGAGGATCTGGCCCACGGGCGAGGCGTCGAGCCCCGAGCGGCAGATCGCCTCATAGTCATCACGGTTGTAGGCCACGCCGCCGCCGGTGCCGCCCATGGTGAAGGCGGGGCGGATAATGGCGGGCAGGCCGACCTCTTCCAGAGCTTCAAGTGCTGCTTTAACTCCGGCGGCCAAGTCTTTCTTTCCATTGGTATCTGTGGGGGCCGTCACGATGGTGGCTTTGGGGTTTTCGATGCCCAACCGGTCCATGGCCTCGCGGAAGAGCTTGCGGTCTTCGGCCATCTCGATGGCGTCGCGCTTGGCGCCGATCATCTCGACGTTGTACTTCTCCAGCACCCCCATCTCTTCCAAGCTGAGCGAGGTGTTGAGGCCGGTCTGCCCGCCCATTGTGGGCAGCAGCGCGTCGGGGCGCTCCTTCTCGATGATCTTGGCGACCATCTCGGGGGTGATGGGCTCAATATAGGTGGCGTCAGCGAGGCCCGGGTCGGTCATGATCGTGGCGGGATTGGAGTTCACGAGGATGACGCGATAGCCTTCCTCCTTCAGCGCCTTGCAGGCCTGCGCGCCGGAGTAGTCGAACTCGCAGGCCTGGCCGATCACGATGGGGCCGGCACCGATGATCATGATCGATTTGATATCGGTTCTCTTCGGCATGACACGACCCCCGGGGCAGACGGGCACGGCAGGTGCCCAAATTGTCCTGCGTTATAGGCAAGCGCGGACCGGGCGCAAGGGCCGATTGGCGGATTTTACTGTGCGGTGAGAAAGGTGCGGACCGTGGCCTCGAATTCGCGCGGCTTGTCGGCGTGCAGCCAGTGCCCCGCGCCGGGCAGCTTGGCGAACCGCGCCCTGGGGAAGAGCGATTTGATCCGCGGACGGTGATCGGCGGTGACATAATCGGAGTCCGCGCCGGAGAGGAACAGCGCGGGGCCGTCGAACTGGCCGTCAAGCTCTGGAAAGCCGAGGATCCTGTCCATTTCGGCGGCAAGCGTGTCGAGGTTCAGCCGCCAGCGCTTTTCGGCAACGTCCAGAGACTGCGTGAAGAAGCTTTGCAGCGCGGGCTCGACACCTTGTGCGCCGAGCTGGGCTTCGGCGTCCGAGCGGCGGGTCACGGTGGTCAGGTCAACGGCGCGCATCGCGTGGATGAACTGTATCTGGCTGTGGCTGTAGGCGACGGGCGCGATGTCGGCGACGATGAGGCGCCCGACCAGTTCCGGGTGGCGGTGGGCCAGCACCATCGCGGCCTTGCCGCCCATGGAGTGGCCGACCACATGCGCGGGCGCGCCGAGGTGGCGAATGAGCGCGGCCAGATCGGCGGCCATGTCGGCATAGCTGTGGCTGTCGTCCCACGGGCTTTGGCCGTGATTGCGCAGATCAGGGGTGATCACCCGCAAATCGTCGCTGAGCCGTTTTGCAATGACCCCCCAATTGCGCCCGGAGCCATAGAGCCCGTGTACGATCAAGGTGATCGGGGCATCCGCCGGCCCGAATTCGGAATACGTCAGCATGACGCAGGAGCTACCGGATTTGACCCGGCCGCGCCAGTGCTATTGCGCTTGGCAGGCGCGCGGGGATAGGGTCCGGGCGATGAGGGAGATCGAGACACAACTGCCCGCCTTGCGCGAGGCGCTTGAGACGCATCTGGGCGTCAAGGGACGGTCACTTGCGCAACAGATCAAGCGCGCCGGACGCCGTTTGCCGCGCAGGCTGCGGGTGCAGGCAGGGATGTTGGCCCAGGCGGAGGCGGCGGCGGGCAATCCACGGCTGCTGCGCCAGTTGGACGAGGCCCGGCTGACCCGGGCGCTGGACGCGCTGAGCGCCTATCTCGCCGGCATCGACCGCGCGGAGGCCCGGCGCACGCGGATGATTTCCATTGCGGCGGTGATCGCGTTCAACCTGATCCTGCTGTTCACCGCGGTGGTGGTTCTGTTGCGGCTGCGTGGGGTGATCTGATCGGGTCGATCTGAGCCGGTGTGCCGTCGGGGGGCGGTGCCGTCCCGGCCTCGGCGAGCTTGGCCGACGCCAGCGCGGCGATGACAACCAGAATCATCAGAACGGTTGGGGGAGCCTGAAAGGGCAAACGCATGAATACCTCTCCTGTCGGTCGCGAACATGTCTTCTACGTGGCAGGAGAACGTTTCCGTCGCGGCTTTATTCCACGGCAGGCGCGCGGCGACCGGCAGAGGTGGCCTGAAGCCCACCTGACCTGTTAGGACAGATCGGTCGCCCAACAGCCAGACCCTTGGGCAGGCAGGTGGGGTGGGCCTTGGGCCACCCCTCGTTCAAGCCGTCAGAGCGTGGGGTAGATCGGGAAGCGCCCGCAAAGCTCTGCGACCTCCGCCTTCACCTTGGCCTCGACCGCGCTGTTGCCGTCTTCGCCGTTGGCTGCGAGCCCGTCGACCACCTCGATGATCCAATCGGCGATCTGGCGGAACTCCGGCTCGCCGAAGCCGCGCGTGGTCGCCGCGGGCGAGCCCAGGCGGATTCCGCTCGTCACCGTGGGCTTCTCTGGATCAAACGGCACGCCGTTCTTGTTGCAGGTGATGTGCGCCCGGCCCAGGGCCTTCTCTGTCGCGTTGCCCTTCACACCCTTGGGGCGCAGATCCACCAGCAGCACATGGGTGTCGGTGCCATGGGTCACCGTGTCGAGCCCGCCTTTTATCAGCTGGTCGGACAGTGCCTGTGCGTTGCTGATGACCTGCTGGATATAGCTCTTGAATTCGGGCCGCAGCGCCTCGCCGAAGGCCACCGCCTTGGCCGCAATCACATGCATGAGCGGACCACCCTGGATGCCGGGGAAGATGGCCGAGTTGAACTTTTTCGCCAGCGCTTCGTCGTTCGTCAGGATCATCCCGCCGCGCGGGCCGCGCAGGGTTTTGTGCGTCGTCGTGGTCGCCACATGCGCATGCGGGAACGGCGAGGGGTGCTCGCCCCCCGCCACGAGGCCTGCGAAATGCGCCATATCCACATGCAGGTAGGCGCCCACGGAATCAGCAATCTCGCGCATCTTGGCAAAGTCGATCTGACGCGGAATGGCCGAGCCGCCGGCGATGATCATCTTCGGTTGATGCTCCTGGGCCAGTGCCGCGACCTGGTCGTAGTCCAGCATGTTGTCCTCGCGCCGCACACCGTATTGCACCGCGTTGAACCACTTGCCCGACTGGTTCGGCTTGGCGCCATGGGTCAGGTGCCCGCCGGCGTCGAGGCTCATGCCGAGGATCGTGTCGCCCGGCTGCAGCAGCGCCTGGAAGACCCCCTGGTTGGCCTGGGACCCGGAGTTCGGCTGCACATTTGCAAAGTCACATGCAAAGAGTTTGCACGCCCGTTCGATCGCCAGCTCCTCGGCGATGTCCACGAACTGGCAGCCGCCATAATAGCGCCGCCCCGGATAGCCTTCGGCGTATTTGTTGGTCATCACCGAGCCCTGCGCCTGCATCACCGCGGCGGAGACGATGTTCTCGGAGGCAATCAGCTCGATCTCATCCCGCTGGCGGCCCAGTTCCTGTGTGACGGCGCGATGGATCTCCGGATCGCTCTCGGCCAGGCTCTGGGTGAAAAATCCGGGCGTGCGGTGCGGGGCGTTCATGGGGCGGTCTCCCTCTCGAGTGAGCAAATGATGCGGTGTCCTATCGGAAACCGGAGCGGCGGAAAAGCCGGGAAAGCGACCTGGTGGCCGATCTCTGCGGCAGACATACGGGCTTGGGCGGGGTCGCGCAATCGGGCAGGGCGCGCCATTTCGGCGCGATACTGGTCAGCGCGTGGGATATGTGCTTGTTTCGGATCGACAAGTGCCGGATCGGAACCCTCGATGCCTGAAAAGATCGCCTTCACCGCCGCCCATGCCGAGGTTGCGCAGACCGCCCGGGCGGCGCTGATCACCCGCTATGGCAATGCGACGCCCGAGGAGGCGGATGTGATCGTGGCCCTTGGGGGAGATGGGTTCATGCTGCAGACGCTGCATGCCGCCCAGCACCTGAGCGCGCCGGTCTACGGGATGAACCGCGGCACCATCGGGTTTCTGATGAACACCTATGCGGAGACGGATCTGCCGGCGCGCCTCGAAGCGGCGGAGGAGGCGGAGTTGAACCCGCTCAGCATGGTGGCCACGGGCGCGGATGGCACGGTGACGCAGGCGCTGGCGATCAATGAGGTGTCGCTGCTGCGCGCCGGACCGCAGGCGGCGAAGCTGAAAATCACCGTGGACGGGCGGCTGCGCCTGGCCGAGCTTGTGTGTGACGGCGCGCTGGTGAGCACGCCTGCGGGCTCGACCGCCTATAACTATTCCGCGCATGGTCCGATCCTGCCCATCGGCTCGGAGGTGCTGGCGCTGACGGCGATGAGCGCCTTCAGGCCCCGGCGCTGGCGCGGTGCGCTGTTGCCCAAGACGGCGGTCGTGGAGATCGAGGTTCTGGAGCCGGAAAAGCGCCCGGTGATGGCCGAAGCGGATGCCAATTCGGTCATGGACGTTCTGCGGGTGAAGATCCAGTCGGACGGGTCCGTGGTGCACCGGATCCTCTTTGATCCGGGCCACGGGCTGGAGGAGCGTCTGATCAACGAGCAGTTCACGTGATCCTCAGCCCCGATCTGCGGGCGCCGGCGCCCCGGGGGCTGTGCACGGATTGCGGCGTGTCGCGGATGGAGAATGCCAAGGCCTGCGGGCACGCCTGCCAGTTCATCGCGCCGGACTATCCCGCGCTGGAGACCCGCGTGCATGGGCGGGCGCGCGGCGACGGGGACGAGCGGTTCTTTGGCCCGTTTCAGGCGATGTATCGCGCCGAGATGGTGGCGCCTCGGGCGGGCGCGCAATGGACGGGCATCACCACATCGCTGGGCGCGCGGCTTCTGGACCAGGGGGCGGTGCAGGCTGTGCTGACGATGATTCCCGACGCCGATGACCGCTGGCGCCCGCAGCCCGCACTGATCACGCAGGCCGAGGAGATGGCGCAGGCACGCGGCATGCGGATGGGCTATGCGCCGCTTCTGGCCCTGCTGGAGGAGGCGCAGGCGCAGGGGTTCACCCGGCTTGCGGTGATCGGCATTCCCTGCCAGATCTACGCGCTGCGCTGTCTTGAGGCGGAGTTGGGCCTTGAGCGGCTCTATGTGATCGGAACGCCCTGTTCGGACAATACATCGACCGAGAATTTCCATCATTTTCTCAATCTCTTGGATGAAGATCCTCATGCGATAGATTATCTTGAGTTCCGGGCGGATTATAAGGTGGAGCTGCGCTTTTCCGACGGGCGGCAGCGGCTCATCCCCTTTCTCAGCCTGCCGATTTCAGACCTGCCGCAGGACTTCTTCCCGCTGACCTGCCGCACCTGCGTGGATTACACCAACGTGCTGGCGGATATCACCGTCGGCTATATGGGGGGTGAAGGGCAGCAGTGGGTGCTGGTGCGCAATGCCCGGGGGGCGGAGATGCTGGAGGCGCTGGGCGAGGATATCCGCCTGAGCGCGTCGGGCAGCGCGGGCAAACGGGCGGGGGCTGTGAAGGGCTTTGTCGCCAATACCGAGCGGGCGGCGGGCGGGCTGCCTCTGCGGCGGATGCCGAATTGGCTGCGGCCCATCGTGAGCTGGATGCAGCCGCGGTTTGGCCCGCGCGGGTTGGAGTTCGCCCGGGCGCGGGTCGAGATGAAGGCGGCGGAGACGATCCTGCACCTGCGCCGGGCGATGCCCGCCAAAATGAAGAATATGGTGCCCCGTCACGTCTGGGACATCGCCGCGCCTTATGGGCTGCGCCCGGACGCGGGTGAGACGCCGCCGCCCGGCCCGCGAGACGCCGACACCCCCTAGCCGCGGGGCGCCAGATAGCCGCGGACGATGTCGGCGCTGCGCTCGGCATCGAGGATCGGCGGCAGCAGTGTCAGCATGTCCCCCGCGCCGTCGAGCAGGTGCACGAAGCTGCCGTGGGCGTAGACCCAGCCGTATTCCGGATCCTGGAAGAGCGGCTCCACCTCTATTGCAAATGCGTCGTAAGCAGTTTGCAAAGTCGCGCGATCACCCGTTAAGCCGATGAAATCCGGATGGATTTCTGCGAGGGGCGCGCCCATGGTCTCGACGGTGTCCTGATCGGGTGCCACGGTGATCATCACCGGGGTCACCGCGATTCCATCCTCTGCCAAGGCATCCACCACGTCCGCCATCAGGGGCAGGGCGGCGGAGCAGATGTTGAGGCAGTTGGCATAGCCGAAGAACAGAAGCTGGGCGTGGCCCTCCGGGTCCGCCTCGGTGCGGGTCTCGCCGAATTGGTTGGTCAGCGCATAAGCCCCGCCGAGATCGAAGGGCAGAGGCGGCTCCGCCGCCGCGCTGCTTGCCGCCAGAAGCGAGACGGCCAGCGCCCGCCGCAGCATCAGAAGTTTTCCTCCGCATAGGTCGCGTCGGCCTCGAGCCCGAGGCCGAGATAGCCTTCGGAGGCGATCACCTCCTTGATGCGCGGATCGCGGCGGAACCACGGCCCCTTGCCCGCCGCTTCGGGGTGCGCCTCGGCCCATTTCTTGGTCCAGGTGTTGGCCTTGATCCAGTCGGCCTCACCTGCCTTGATCCGCTGCACCAGGTAGATGTTGCGGGCGTTCAGATCCTCGTCCTCGATCATCAGGCCGTCCACCTCGATGACCTGGCCACAGAAGGGCGCAAGCTCGGCCACAGCACCCGTAAAGGCGGGTTGGGAATTCTTCATTGGCAGCACCATGACGTCGTCCGCGGTGCGGATCAGCCCCAGCTGCCGGGCCCCGTCGCCGCAGTTGTCGGGGCAGTCGCCGCTGAGCTCGCAAAGCACATCGACGACCTTGGCCTCAAAGCGGGCGGGCACCTCGGCGTAGAGGTTCCAGGACCGCGCCTCGGAGCCTTCGGAGAAATCCTGCGCCGCCAGAGGGCTTGCGATCAGGGCGAGGAGACATGTCAGTTTGCGCATCATTCAGGCTCCGGAAAAGAGAAGGGCGGCACGGTGCCGTAGTCTTCATGGGTGGGGTTCACGATGTCCATGTCGCTGATCACCTCGCTGACGACGATGTAGTTCAGCCCGTCGCGTTCGTAGAACATGCCATCGGCGGTCACCGTATGCGCAGCAAGGCTCAGCTGTGTGTCGCCGCTGGCCGAGGTGGCGTCCTGCGCGATCTTCAACACCATGTAGACGGTGCCGTCTTCGGCCAGCAGACCCACCGGGATGCCCCCGGCCGAGCACCAGAGCGCGCAGGTGTGATGTGCCGAACCCACGACGGCATCCGGGCCGCCCATGACGCCGGAGTAGTAACACCAGGTGTCGATAATCTCTCCGGTGACCTGAATGCGGGTGCCTTCGGCGGCGGTGGCGGGGAGTGCGAGGCTGCTCAGAAGCAGCGGTAGGGCGTATCGCATCGATCATCTCCTTGCTGACGCTGGGGAAAGCCTACGGGGGGCGTGCGCGGCAGGCAATGCGCGAAAACCGGCTTGTCGATCACTTTTTCAATGGAACCATTCACCGCGACGTCGCGTTGGTGGCACAAGAGCATATGATGCGGATGTGCTTGGTTCAACGTGATCAACCGTAAAGGAGAGACCAATGAACTGGGACATTATCAAAGGCAACTGGAAACAGATGAAAGGTCAGGTCCAGTCCAAGTGGGGCGAGCTGACCGACGATGAGATCGATCAGGCCGAAGGCGACCGCGAGCGCCTCGCCGGGCTCATCCAGGAGCGCTATGGCGTGGCCAAGGATGAAGCCGAGCGTCAGATCGACGCCTTCATCGCAGAGAATAAGTCAGCCGCGTAATTACCTCGTCGCGACTGATTTCCTAAAGGGCGGTCCCGATCGGGGCCGTCCTTTTATGTGTGCGGGTCATGGGGGCTCAAGAGCGGTGTGCGGCGTGGGCAAGGGCGGGGATACGGGACAGCCGTGGTGTCTCTAAGACACACGGGCTGCCGCCCGGCGACACCGCGCGCGCCAGATGTGACATCGGTGCCGTTCGGGACAGCTGTGGTCGGGTCGGGAATAGAGTCTGTCGCCTGCCTTGAGCGGCCCCGAGGGCCCGGGACTATCCCCGAACTCACAGAGGTAAGGCTATCGTTCATAGGTGTGGGTCACGTGCGGAGTGGCCATGGACCGTACCATGAGGGCAGCAACTATGCGCCCCGGTTCTGCTGCGGCACGTCGGAAAGCGGAGAGATGAGTACTCCGGACTGACCCGCCCCCCCAAGGTTCTGCGATTTTACCCTGGTTCTGCCGCTGCGGGGCGGTGATCTCGATGCGGTTTTGGCAGATGGCACGGTGGAGTTTCTGGCGGCCATGGGCTGGCAAGGGAGCGCGTTTTGGCGACCCATGCGCGTGCTGTGCGGCTGTCGTTCTGCTGCCCGTGGGTGGATTGCTGCTGACAGGGCTCATTGGCCTCGCGGTGCGGCGCAACGAGCAGGCGGGGCATTGTCTCGGGGGCTTTCAAGCCCTGACGGTCGGATGGGCCGCAGGGCCCACGCGGCGTAGGAGGCCCTAGGCCTTTGCGTAGCCGACGGTTTGCAGGGCCGCCGTGATCTCGTCGAGAATGGCCGGGTCGTCGATGGTGGCGGGCATCTTGAAGTCGTGCCCATCGGCGATCTTGACCACCGTGGCGCGCAGGATCTTGCCCGATCGCGTTTTGGGCAGGCGGTCGACCACCACGGCCGTCTTGAAGGCCGCGACCGGGCCGATCTGTTCGCGCACCAGCTTGACGCATTCGCGGGTGATCTCGTCATGGGGGCGGTTGACGCCCTTGGTCAGACAGAGCAGGCCGAGGGGCGATTGCCCTTTGAGCGTGTCCGACACCCCGACCACCGCGCATTCAGCCACATCGGGGTGGCCGGCGAGCACCTCCTCCATGGCGCCGGTCGAGAGCCGGTGGCCCGCCACGTTGATCACGTCGTCGGTGCGCGCCATGATGTAGAGATAGCCATCCTCGTCCATCATGCCGGCATCGCCGGTTTCGTAGTAGCCGGGGAAGGTGGTGAGGTAGCTTTTCTGGAACCGCTCCGTGGCGTTCCAGAGCGTGGGCAGGGTGCCGGGGGGCAGCGGCAGCTTGATGGCGATGGCGCCCAGTTCGCCCGGTTTTTGCGGATGGCCCGCTTCGTCGAGGATCTGCACGTCATAGCCGGGCATCGCGACGGTGGGCGAGCCGATCTTCACCGGCAGTGCTTCGAGCCCTGCGGGGTTGCCGGCGATGGTGTAGCCGGTTTCCGTCTGCCACCAGTGGTCGTAGACGGGGATCTGCAGCAGGTCCTGCGCCCATTCAATCGTATCCGGGTCCGCCCGTTCGCCCGCGAGGTAGAGCGCGCGCAGGCCGGAGAGGTCGTATTTGGCCTTGTAGGCACCCTTGGGGTCTTCGCGCTTGACCGCGCGGATGGCCGTGGGCGCGGTGAAGAAGCTGCGCACGTTGTGCTCGGAGATCACGCGCCAGAAGGTGCCCGCGTCGGGGGTGCCCACGGGCTTGCCTTCGAAGACCACGGTGGTGTTGCCGTGGATGAGGGGCCCGTAGCAGATATAGCTGTGGCCCACGACCCAGCCCACATCCGAGGCGGCCCAGAACACATCGCCCGGGTCGCATTGGTAGATGTTCTTCATGGTCCAGTTCAGCGCAACCAGATGCCCGCCGGTGGGCCGGACAACGCCCTTGGGCGCGCCGGTGGTCCCGGAGGTGTAGAGGATGTAGGCCGGATGATTGCCTTCGACGGGCACACAATCTGCCGGGGTCACATCTTTCTGGACCTCATGCCAGTCGAGGTCGCGCCCGGGGATCAGCTCTGCCCGTTCCTGCTCTCTTTGCAGAATTATGCAAACATCAGGCGTGTGGTTTGCAAACTCGATGGCGCCATCCAGCAGCGGTTTGTAGTGGATGACGCGCCCCGGCTCGAGCCCGCAGGAGGCAGCAAGGATGGCCTTGGGCGCGCAGTCGTCGATGCGCACGGCCAGTTCGTTGGCCGCAAACCCACCGAAGACCACCGAGTGGATGGCGCCGATGCGCGCGCAGGCCAGCATCGCCTCCAGCGCTTCGGGCACCATCGGCATGTAGATGATCACGCGATCCCCTTTTGTGACCCCCTGGGCCACAAGCGCACCGGCGAGCGCGGCCACGCGGGTCTGCAGCTCGGCGTAGGTCAGCGTCGACTTGGTGCCGGTGATCGGGCTGTCGTGGATGATGGCGGGCTGATCGCCCCGGCCCTGTTCCACATGGCGGTCCACGGCGTTGTAGCAGCCGTTGGTCAGCCCGTCGGCGAACCATTCATACATGTTGTCGCCACGCTCGAACAGCGCCTTGCTGGGGGGCTTTGTCCAGTGGATGGCCTCCGCCGCCTGCATCCAGAACCCTTCGGGATCAGCCATGCTGGCCTCATAGGTGGCGCGGTAGGTCATGGACAAAAACTCCCCCTCATTGGTCCTCGGCGCCATGGTTAAGCGCAAGCGACAGGGGCGCGCAAGACTGTGAGGGCTAACGGCGGCCGATAATCTCGCGGATCGGGCTGGCAGCGACGCCGCCATTGGTGCTGATCGAGTCGGCGTTGAGGACGCGCTGCACCACATCTTCGCAGTCGCCCGCCTCAAGCGGATTGCAGCCCCAGCGGCGGTTGTAGACGCGCACCTCACCGGTCAGCACCGTGCTGCCGCGCTGCTGAAATTCGCGGATGATGGTTTCATAGTCGCGCCCATGCACCGTCACGGTCCCCGATGTGGCAGAGGCAAAAGCCGTGGTGGCGTTGAGGGCGACGGCGGTCGCGAGGATCAGGGCGGGACGCCAAGACTGTGTCATGCAAGCTCTCCTTTATCTGAGCGTTCGGGCGGCAGGGCCCGGTGTGTGTACGCTCCATTTAGGGAGGGGCGCGCAGGCTTGCGGCCAATGTGTCAGGCTCTCCGGCGCATGTGATGGCCCGTGACCGGTGGGTCGCTATTCGCGGTCGAAAGGGAAGTAGTCGCGCCCGAAGCGGACGGCGGCGGCGCAATCTCCGGGGCTGGCGAGCTTGCAGGGATAATAGGAGTTGTACACCCGGGCGCTGGTGGTCTGGTAGGTGCCGTTCGGCCCTTCGATGGTCCGGGTCCGCAGGGTATAGGGCTCGTCATCGACAATGATGGTGCTGAGGCGCGTGTCGATGACGCGGGTGCCGCAGGCCGCGAGCGTCGCAAGGACCAGCACGAGCAAAGAGATGCGCAAAATCACCGGGAACGCCTCCTGTCGGTCGGTTCAGTCATTGTCGCGGACGCCGCTTTCCCGCCCGCGGCGCACGGCGGCGGCGCAATCGCCCGGGCTGTCGATCTTGCAGAGGGCATAGCCGCCGCGCACGCGCACGCTGGTGGTTTCGAACTGCCCGCCGGGCCCGTCGATGGTGCGGGTGCGCAGCTCATACTCGCGGCCATCGACCGTGACGGTGCTCAGCCGGTCAGCGCTTGCGGTGGCGCAGGCCCCGAGGGCCAGCAGGGCAAGGGCTGCGAGAGAGCGAGGTGCTGTGAACACGTGGACGGGGCCCTTTCCTTCAGAGACCACGGCGCGGCGGAACTGCGCGCCACTCTTTCCAGACATGTGTTCTTCGCGCCTGAAATCAACCGCGGGTCGGTGGTTTCGCCGCGCTCCCCCGATGCCGGGATCAGCCGTAGTGATCCACCGGCGTGCCGGCGATGGCGGACATGTTCAGGAGCCCCCGCGCGGTGATCGAGGGCGAAACGATATGGGCGCGGTTGCCCATGCCCATCAGGATCGGGCCAACTTCGAGCCCGCCGCCCTTCATTTTCAGGATGTTGCGCACGCCCGAGGCGGCGTCCGCATGGGCGAAGACCAGCACGTTGGCCGCCCCCTCGGGCATGCGGTTGCCGGGCAGGATGCGCGCGCGCAGCTCCGGATCGAGGGCGGTGTCGATGTTCATCTCGCCTTCGTAGCAGAAGTCGTGGCCCTGCGCGTCGAGCATGCGGATCGCCGCGCGCAGGCGCCCGCCGGTGCCGTCGCCGCGGTTGCCGAACTGCGACTGCGAGCAGAAGGCGATGCGCGGCTCGATCCCGAAGCGGCGCACGTGGCGGGCCGCCCCGATGGCGATCTCGGCGATCTGCTCGGGGTCGGGGTGCAGGTGTACCTGCGTGTCGGCCACGAAGAGCGGCCCGTCTTCGAGGATCATCATCGAGAGCGCGCCGACGGGATGCGGCTCGCCGCGTCCCAGGATCTGGTTCACGTAGTTCAGATGCCAGCTGAATTCGCCGAAGGTGCCGCAGATCAGGCTGTCGGCCTCGCCCCGGTGCACCATCACGGCACCAATGGCGGTGGTGTTGGTGCGCATGATCGCGCGGGCGATGTCGGGTGTGCCGCCGCGCCGGGCCATCAGCTCGTGGTAGGTTTCCCAGTAGTCGCGATAGCGGGCGTCGTTTTCAGGGTTCACCAGGTCGAAGTCCGTCTCGAGCGCGATGGTGAGGCCCGCTCGGGCGATGCGGGTTTCGATGACCTCGGGGCGGCCAATGAGGATCGGACGTTCGGTGGTTTCCTCGAGCATGGCCTGGGCGCAGCGCAGCACGCGCTCGTCCTCGCCTTCGGCAAATACGATGCGGCGGGGGGCCTGCCGCGCGGCCTGGAACACCGGGCGCATGAGCAGGGCGGATTTGAAGACCGAGCCGTCGAGCTTCTGGCGATAGGCGTCGAGGTCCTCGATGGGCCGGGTGGCCACGCCGGTTTCCATCGCCGCCTGTGCCACGGCGGAGGAGACAACACTGACCAATCGGGGGTCGAAGGGTTTCGGGATCAGGTAGTCGGGCCCGAAGGTGAGCTGTTCACCCTGGTAGGCGGCGGCGGCTTCGGCGGAGGTGGTGGCGCGGGCAAGCTCGGCGATGCCGTCGATACAGGCGAGCTGCATCTCGTCGTTGATCACCGTGGCACCCACGTCCAGCGCACCCCGGAAGATGAAGGGGAAGCAGAGCACGTTGTTGACCTGATTGGGAAAATCGCTGCGGCCCGTGGCGATGATCGCCTCGGGGGCGACCTCGCGGGCCAGCTCGGGCAGGATTTCCGGCGTCGGGTTGGCCAGTGCAAAGATGATCGGGCGTTTGGTCATTTTCTTAACCAGCTCGGGGCTGAGCACGCCGGGGCCGGAGAGGCCGAGGAAGAGATCCGCGTCGGGGATCACGTCCTCGAGCGTGCGCAGGTCGGAGGGTTGCGCGAACTCGGCCTTGGAGGGGTTCATGTCGATCTCGCGGCCTTCATAGACCAGCCCGTGGATGTCGCAGAGCCAGACGTTTTCGCGTCTCACGCCCAGCTTCAGCAGCATGTTGAGGCAGGCAATACCGGCGGCACCTCCGCCGGTGGAGACGATCTTGATGTCTTCGAAGGTTTTGCCCGCGACATGCAGGGCGTTTTTCGCAGCGGCCCCCACGACGATGGCGGTGCCGTGCTGATCGTCGTGGAAGACGGGGATGTTCATCCGTTCGCGGCAGATGCGCTCGACGGTGAAACAGTCGGGTGCCTTGATGTCTTCGAGGTTGATCGCGCCAAAGGTGGGCCCGAGGGCGCAGACGATATCGGCGAGCTTCTCGGGGTCGGTCTCGTCCACTTCGATGTCGAAGCAGTCGATGCCTGCGAATTTCTTGAAGAGCACCGCCTTGCCTTCCATCACCGGCTTGGAGGCCAGCGCGCCGATGTTGCCGAGGCCCAGGACCGCCGAGCCGTTGGACACGACCGCGACGAGATTGCCGCGGGCGGTGTAGCGGGCGGCGGCGGCGGGGTCCTCCTTGATCTCCAGGCAGGCTTCGGCCACGCCGGGGGAGTAGGCGCGGGCCAGATCACGCCCGTTGGCGAGCGGCTTGGTGGCGCGAATCTCGAGTTTTCCGGGTTTGGGAAATTCATGATAGTCGAGTGCGGCCTGCCGCAGGTTTGTGGTGTCACTCATGGTCTGGCTGCCTCCTGCCCCGGGATCGTTTAGTGTTAAACCACTTGTCCGCAGGGGCCAAGGTGCTGATTTTTTGCGCGGGCCGCGTCTTGTCAATTGCTCCGGCGGGCCGCAGGATGCGGCGCGACCAGGGAGGGGACATGGGCGAGATCAGGGCCGAGGTGCTGTTGCCGACGCAGGAGCTGCGCGACGATATTCCGTTTTTCACCAAGGTGTTGGGGATGCGGATGGATATGATCTATCCGGCGGACGACCCCTCTGTCGCGGTGTTTTCGGGGCACGGCCTGCGGGTCCGGGTCGAAAAGGACGCCGATACGCCGCCGGGGATGCTGCGGCTGCTGACAGATACGCCGGAGGAGGTGGCCGGGGGGCAGCGCGATCTGGTGGCGCCCAATGGCACGCGGGTGGAGGTGCGCCCGTTGCACGAGCCGCTGGTGATGCCCGAGACGGTGCACAGCTTTGTGGTGCGGCGGCTGGCGGATCAGGCGCCGTGGATCATCGGGCGCGCGGGTATGCACTATCGCGATCTGATCCCGGACCGGCTGGGCGGGTCGATCATCGCCAGCCATATCCGCATCCCCGATGGCGGGCCGGTGCCGGATATGGTGCATTACCACACCGTGGGGTTTCAGCTCATCTTCTGTTATCGCGGCTGGGTCGATCTGGTCTATGAGGACCAGGGGGAGCCCTTTCGGTTACATGCGGGGAACTGCGTGATACAGCCGCCGGAGATCCGCCACCGGGTGCTCTATGCCTCGGACAATATCGAGGTGATCGAGATCGGGGTGCCGGCGGAGCACGTGACGACGATTGATCACGAGATGGACCTGCCGAATGGGCCGGCCAATCCGGACCGGGTATTTCAGGGGCAGAGATTTGTGCATCACACAGCGGACGGTGCCGCCTGGGCGCCGTTCCGGGTGCCGGGGTTCCAGAGCCGGGATACCACGATTGCCGAGCACACCGGAGATGTGGCGGGCGTGCATGTGGTGCGGTCCAATGGGGCCGGGAGCCCCTGGACGCGGCACAACAGCGACATCCTCTTCACCTTCGTGATGGAAGGCGGGATGGTGCTGGAAGGTGAGGGCCGGGAGCCTTTTGCGCTGCAGGCGGGTGATGCCTTCGTGATCCCGCCGGGACTGCCGGTGCGCTATGCCGAGGCGACCGAGGATCTGGAGCTGCTGGAGGTCTCGCTGCCCGGCGCGTTCCGGACAGAGACCGTCGCGCGTTAATCCAGATCGTGCAGCTCACGCAGCGCGGCGATGCGCTTTTGCGCCTGCGCTTCTGTCAGGCTGGCATCGAAAGTTTCGGATGTCGTGTCACAAAGCGCACGCAGGCGGGCGGCGGTTTCTTCGGTCATCTCGCCCGATCCGCTGTCGGGGGTGTCGAGGTCGATGGCCTGCGGGCCGGCGATGATGTCACCGTCTGTCTTGGGGTCCATGATGTCTCTCCATGTCGATTGCTGTGGGCAAAACGCGCCGCGGAGATTAAAAGTTCCTGAGCGGGTTTCGTGAGGGGACGATGTCAGATCAATTGAGACAGGCGGCGGCAGCGGTGCGCGACAACGCGCATGCGCCCTATTCGCAGTTCAAGGTGGGCGCCGCCATTCGGGGCGCCTCCGGGGCGGTCTATGTGGGCTGCAACGTGGAGAATGTGGCCTATCCCGAGGGTACTTGCGCCGAAGCGGGGGCCATCTCGGCGATGGTGGCCGCGGGCGAGACTGAGCTCACCGAAGCCTATGTGATCGCAGGATCGCCGATGCCGGTGACGCCCTGCGGGGGCTGTCGCCAGAAGCTGGCGGAATTTGCTGCGGGCGAGGTGCCGGTGACCATGGCAACCACCGGGGGGGTGGAGCAGGTCACCACCGTGGCCGAGCTTTTGCCCGGCGTGTTCAACGCAGCGCATATGGAGCGCTGACGGGTATGGCGGCGCGCGCAATTCTCGCCCGTTTGCGGCATGCAGAGCCGTTGGACGCCGCGCAGCTGCAGTGGCTGGCGACCGGTTTGGCCGATGGCACGGTGAGCGATGCGCAGGCCGGCGCCTTCGCCATGGGGGTCTGTGCGCGGGGGTTGGGCGAGCAGGGGCGCGTGGCGCTGACGCAGGCGATGCGCGACAGCGGGCGGGTTCTGTCCTGGGATCTCGACGGGCCGGTGCTGGACAAGCACTCCACCGGCGGCGTGGGGGACTGCGTGTCGCTGGTGTTGGCCCCGGCGCTGGCCGCCTGCGGGGCTTATGTGCCGATGATTTCGGGTCGCGGGCTGGGGCACACCGGGGGCACGCTCGACAAGCTGGAGGCGATCCCGGGGCTGGTCACGCAGCTGGAGGAGCCGCGGCTTCGCGACGTCGTGGCGCAGGCGGGCTGTGCCATCGTCGGGGCGACGGCGGATATCGCCCCCGCCGACAAGCGGCTTTACGCGGTGCGCGATGTCACCGCGACGGTGGACAGCCTCGATCTGATCACCGCCTCGATCCTGTCGAAGAAGCTGGCCGCGGGGCTCGACGGGCTGGTGCTGGACGTCAAGACCGGCAGCGGGGCGTTCATGAAGGATATCGCCGCCGCGCGGGCCCTGGCGCAGGCGCTGGTGGAGACGGCCAATGCCGCGGGCTGCACCACCACGGCGGTGATCAGCGACATGAACCAGCCGCTGGCGCCCAGCCTGGGCAATGCGCTGGAAGTGGCGGAGGCCATGCGGGTGCTGTGTGGGGAGCTGCGGGGGCCCCTTGTCGAGATCAGCGCGGCGCTGGGCGGTGTGCTGCTCGCCAACGGCGGGCTGGCGGCGGATGTGCAGGCGGGCGCGAAGGCCATAGAGGAAGCGATCGCGCAGGGGCGCGCAGCCGAGCGGTTCGGGCGCATGATCGCGGCGATGGGCGGACCTGTGCGGTTCGTCGAGAACTGGGCGCGTTTTCTGCCCGAAGCGCCGGTGATCCGCGAGGTCAAGGCGCCGCAGGCCGGATACGTCAGCGCCATCGACGGCGAGGCCCTGGGGCTGGCGGTGGTAGCCCTGGGCGGCGGGCGCGTGGTGGAAAGCGATGCGGTCGATCCCGCCGTGGGGCTGGGGCAGGTGGTGCGTCTGGGCGCGAAGGTGACCGCCGGTCAGCCGCTGGCGCTGGTGCATGCGGCGCGGTCCGATGCCGCCGACCGGGCGGCGGAGGCCGTGCGGGCGGCGATCACCCTGGCGCCCGAGGCGGCTGCCGCGCCCGATCTGATCCGGGAGCATGTGGGCTGATGGCGCGGGCTTTTCTTGTGGTCATGGATTCGGTGGGGATCGGCGGGGCGCCGGATGCCGCGCTCTATCGCAACGGCGAGGTGCCCGATGAAGGCGCCAATACGGTGGCGCATATCGCGCGGGCCTGCGCGCAGGGCTTGGCGCAGGAGGACCGGGTGGGCCCGCTGCGGCTGCCGACGCTCGATTCGCTGGGGCTCGGCCGGGCGGTGCAGCTGGCCAGCGGAGAGATCGCGCTGGGTCTGGGGCGAGAGCCGTCGGGCGCCTGGGGCGTGGCCACCGAGGTCTCTCGCGGGAAGGACACGCCGTCGGGGCATTGGGAGCTTGCAGGCGTGCCGGTGCCCTGGGACTGGCATTACTTCCCCGACGCCGAGCCCGCCTTTCCACCCGAGCTGAGCCAGGCGGTTGCGGATCTGGCCGGGACAGAGGGCATACTGGGCGATTGCCATGCCTCCGGCACGATGATCATCGAAGCGCTCGGCGCGGAGCACATCCGGACCGGCAAGCCGATCTGCTACACGTCGGCGGATTCGGTGTTTCAGATCGCCGCGCATGAGACCACCTTCGGTCTCGACAAGCTGCTGGCGCTCTGCGAGACGATTGCGCCGCGGCTGCATGAGATGAAGGTGGGCCGGGTGATTGCGCGCCCCTTCGTCGGGCGGCCAGAGACCGGGTTCCAGCGCACCGCGAACCGCCGCGACTATGCCATTGCGCCGCCGCGCCCGGTGCTGACCAACTGGGTGCAGGATGCCGGGCGCATGGTCTATGGCGTCGGCAAGATCGGGGATATCTTCTCGATGCAGGGGATCGACCGGGTGCGCAAGGGGTCGGACGCGGTGCTGATGCGGCATCTGGCGAACCTCATCGACACCGCAGCGGAGGGCAGCCTGATCTTTGCGAACTTCGTCGAGTTCGACAGTCTTTACGGCCACAGGCGCGATGTGTCCGGCTATGCGCGCGCGCTGGAGTGGTTCGATGAGGAGATCGGCAAGCTCATCCCGCGGCTGCGCCCGGACGACATTCTGGTGCTGACGGCGGATCATGGCAACGATCCCACCTGGGTGGGCACCGATCACACGCGCGAGCGGGTGCCGGTGCTGATCGCCGGGCTGGGGCCGCGGGTGCTCGGGCACATCGGGTTCCGGGATGTGGCCACCATCGTCGCGCGGCATCTGGATGTGCCTGTCCCCGCCGCCTGACCGCCTTGCAGCCGGGCGGTCTCCGGGGCACAACGGGGGCGGTTTAGAAAGAGGTGCCTCATGTCCGATCACGTGACCGTCGTCGATCATCCGCTGGTCCAGCACAAGCTCACCATCATGCGCGACAAGGAGACCTCCACCGCGGTCTTCCGCCAGCTCTTGCGCGAGATCAGCCAGCTGCTGGCCTATGAGGTGACACGCGGCCTGCCGATGACCACCAAGACCATCGAGACGCCGATGCGCGCGATGCAGGCGCCGACGCTTGATGGCAAGAAGCTGGCGCTGATCTCGATCCTGCGCGCGGGCAACGGGCTGCTGGACGGGGTGCTGGAGCTAGTGCCCTCGGCACGCGTCGGGTTTGTCGGTCTCTACCGCGACGAGGAAACGCTGCAGCCGGTGCAATACTATTTCAAGGTGCCCGAGGGGCTGGACGACCGGCTGGTGATCGCTGTCGATCCAATGCTGGCCACGGGCAATTCCTCGGTGGCGGCGATTGATCTGCTCAAGCAGGCCGGGGCCACGAACATCCGCTTTCTCTGCCTGCTGGCCGCGCCCGAGGGCATCGCGCGCATGCAGGAGGCGCACCCGGATGTGCCCATCGTGACTGCGTCTGTCGATGAGAAGCTGAACGAGATCGGCTACATCGTTCCGGGCCTTGGCGATGCGGGTGACCGGATGTTCGGCACCAAGTAAAGTCTTCGGGAGGCTGCTTTTTCTTGCGTCGAGGACGGTCTTAGGGCATCGTCCGCCGCACCTCTTGCGGAGAAAATGATGCAGATCACACGACTTATCGCGATGCTCGCCGCATCGGCCACCCTGAGCCTCGGCGGTCAGCCGGGTGCGGCTCAGAGCCGTATCGCGCCGCAGGAATTGCCACCGGCGGGTTTCACCGGGCGCCAGTATGTGGACAGCGCCGGATGCGCCTTCATCCGCGCCGGCGTGCCGGGTGCGGTGCAATGGGTGCCGCGGGTGACCCGGGATCGCCGACAGCTCTGCGGGTTCCAGCCCACATTTGCCGCTGGCGCCGGGTCGGCACCGGCACCGGAGGCAGCAGAGGTTCTGGTGTTGCAGCCCGCCCCGCGGGTGTTGCGCCCGGGCGTGCCGGATCGCAGCCAGCCGTCGCGCGGGTCGGACCGCCGGGCGGAGCCCGCTCTGGTCGGCACCGTGGTGACCCCGTCCAATGCCGCCTCCAAGGGGGTGTCGCAGACAACGCGGGTGATGCCCCGGCATGTCTATGAGGCGCGCCGGAACACGTTGAGCGTCACCGTGCCCAAAGGCTATCGCAGCGTCTGGCAGGATGACCGGCTGAACCCGCGCCGGGCGGAGCAGACGCTTGGCGGGCACAGCCGCATGCACAAGATCTGGACCAAGACCGCTCCAAGCCGCCTGGTGGAGTAGGGCGGGTCAACCGCCTGTGCTGTGCTGCGTTCAACCGGGCAGCGGCCTGGCAGGCCTCCGGTGCGGGGTCCGCGGGGTCACGGCCCGCAGATCCCCTGCAGGCGCAGCCAGTCCGCATCGCTGAGCAGTGCTCTGGAAGGTTTGCCGCGCATCGGGTCCGCCTCGATCAGCGCCAGAACCGTCTCACCGGTGATATCGCGCGCGTAGGCGTAGGGCGTGCTGCGCAGGTCGGCTGCCGCGAAGACGGGGAGCAGCGTTTCGGGCGCCGGCGGCACCACCTCGCGGGTCAGCAAATGCTCGGCGTAGCTGTCGAGCCTCTCCGGGTCCAGCTGCCCGGTTGTGAGCAGTTGGAAACTCGCCCAGGTGCCGCTGATCTCCAGCAGGTCGCGCAGCGGATCCCGGGTGCGTGCGCGGCTCTGTTCGACCAGGGCAAAGCCTGCGGCCACGTCCGGCTCTTCGAAATCCTCCACCAGCGCGCGGTTGAGCAGGATGCGCGCGCCCGGCAGGTGCAGGCTGGTCTGGGTGCCGCCGGGCAGGATGCTGATCTGATCCGCGCCCAGCCGCGCCCGCAGGGTGCTGAGCGCGCGCAGGCCGGCGGCCTCGCTGCAGGCGGGGCCTGTCATCCGCTCGATCCGGCGCAGCAGCGCCTCCCCGATCTCGGCGCGTTTGACGGCGGGCACCACGGTGAGGGTGTGCTCGGTCAGCGCCGAGGGCACCCAGAAGACACCGGCTGCGACCACCGTCCCGACGGACAGCGCCATGCCGAGCCAGCGCAGGCGGCCCGGACGCGGGCGGCTGCGCTCCACCGCGCGGCGCAGCGTCTCGATGGCCTCGATCATCTGCGTCTCGCCCTCGGCCAGCTCCAGCGTCTCGCCGGGGTCGCCCTCGGGGAAATAGAGCGCCGGGTGCATGCCCGGATTGGCCCGCTGCAAGGCGGCGAGCGACCAATGGGTCAGCGGCCGGTCGCGGGTGTCGGAGATGATCAGCGTGGCATCGCCGATGGAGACGACAACCTCGCGCCGCTGCTCCTCGGGCGTGGGGCGCCAAAGGCCGCTGGCTTCGAGCCGGGCGTATTTCTTCAGGGCCGTCATGACGGGTATGGGCTGCTCGTTCTGGCTTTGCCGCAACCTATCATTCGCGCGTCCCCGCGGGCAACCGGCAGGTGCGGTGGGCTTTCAGGCCACCGCCCCGGCTCAGGCCATCTCGCGCGCCCGTTTGCGCAGCTCGAACTTCTGGATCTTGCCGGTCGAGGTCTTGGGCAGCTCCTCGAAGACCACGTGCTTCGGTGTCTTGAAGCCCGCGAGCGTCTGCCGCGCAAAGGCGATGAGGGCCGCCGCATCCGCCGCGGCGCCGGGCTTCAACTCGACAAAGGCGCAGGGCACCTCGCCCCATTTCTCATCCGGTTTCGCCACCACGGCGGCCAGCATCACATCGTCATGACCCATCAGCACGCCCTCCACTTCCACGGAAGAAATGTTCTCGCCGCCGGAGATGATGATGTCCTTGGCCCGATCCGCGATCTGCATGTAGCCGTCGGGGTGCTGCACCGCGATGTCGCCGGAGTGAAAGTAGCCGCCCGCAAAGGCCTCTGCCGTGGCCTCGGGGTTCTTGTAGTAACCCTTCATGACCGCATTGCCGCGGATCATGATCTCGCCCTGTTCCGCGCCGTCCTTCGGAACCTGCGCCATCCGGTCGTCCAGTACGGTGATGTCCTCCATCATCGGGAAGGCCACGCCCTGGCGTGCTTTGATCGCCGCACGCTCCGGGCCCTCCAGCGCGTCCCAGTCCGACCCGCGCCACAGGCATTCAGTCACATGCCCATAGGTTTCGGTCAGCCCGTAGACCTGTGTGACGTTGAAGCCCAGCTTCTCGATCTTGGCGAGGGTGGCGGGGGCAGGCGGGGCGCCCGCAGTGAAGACCTGCACCTCGTGGGTGAAACTGCGCCTCTCGTCCTCCGGTGCGTTCACCAGCATGTTGAGCACGATGGGCGCGCCACCCAGATGGGTCACGCCCTCATCCGCAATCGCACCGAAGATCGCGGGCGCCGTGATGTCGCGGCAGCAGACGATCGTGCCGCCGACCAGCGGCATCATCCAGGTGTGGTTCCAGCCGTTGCAGTGAAACAGCGGCACGATGGTGAGGTACACCGGGTGCAGCACCATGCGCCAGCTCACCACCGTGCCCATGGTCATCAGATACGCGCCCCGGTGGTGATAGACCACGCCTTTGGGCCGCCCCGTGGTGCCGGAGGTGTAGTTAAGCGCGAGGCTCTCCCATTCATCCTGCGGCAGGATCCAGTCGAACGCCGGGTTGGCCCCTGCGAGCATCTTCTCATAGGTCTCGTGCCGACCGGAGGCGGGGTGGCCCGCCGCCTCGTCCGGCGCTTCGATGAGCGTGGGCGCAGGCCCGGCCATCTGCGCGCAGGCGGCCTCGGCCAGCTCCAGGAACTGGCTGTCGACCAGCACCAGTTTGGCCTCGCCGTGCTCGAAGATGTAGGCCACCGTGTCCACGTCGAGCCGGGTGTTGATCGTGTTCAGCACCGCCCCGCAGGCGGGGACGCCAAAGCTCGCTTCGACCTGTGCGGGCACATTGGGCAGCAGCGTGGCCACCACATCACCCGGGCGCACACCACGCGCCGCCAGCGCCGAAGCGAGCCGGGTGCAACGCGCGTGATACTGCGCATAGGTGACCCGATGCGCACCGTGGATCACCGCCGCATGGTCGGCAAAGACATGGGCCGCGCGCTGCAGATGCGACAGCGGGGTCAGCGGCACGTAGTTGGCGGCGCATTTGTCCAGCCCGGTTTCATCACTCATCCAGCCCATCTTGTCCTCCCCATTCGCGATTGGCAGTTTAGGCGCAACACCGCTATGACGATATTGTTTTTGCGGCATTTGGAAAGTCAATTGTCTTACATTTGCAGATCGGCTGTCGGACAGGGCGGGCCGGGGCGGTGATCATCTCGCGCGGGCGGTCCTACATCTTCGTGCATATCCCCAAGACCGGGGGCACCGCGCTGGCCGCGGCGCTGGAGGCGCGGGCGATGAAGGATGACATCCTGATCGGCGACACCCCCAAGGCGCAACGCCGCAAGGGGCGGCTGAAAGACCTGCATTCGCGCGGGCGGCTCTGGAAGCATTCCACCCTGGCCGACATCGACGGGGTGGCGCGCCCAGATGACATCGCGCAGATGTTCACCTTCACGCTGGTGCGCAACCCGTGGGACCGGGTGGTGAGCTATTATCACTGGCTGCGAACCCAGAGCTTCGATCACCCGGCGGTGGGCCTGGCACAGTCGCACAGCTTTGCCGCCTTCCTGGCCGCGCCGCTGATCCAGAGCAGCCTGCGCCAGTCGCCCGCGCGCAGCTACATGCAGGATGTCACCGGGGTCGAGCGCTGCGATCTCTACATCCGGCTGGAGCGCTTCGAGCAGGACGCGGCGCCGCTGGTCGCGCATCTGGGCTTTGCGCTCTCTCTGCCGCATGTGAATGCCTCCGACCGGCCCGCGGACTATCGGGCGGTCTACACCGAGGAGACCCGCGCGCTGGTGGCACAGCTCTGCGCCGAGGACATCGCCCGATTTGGATATGAGTTTGAGGCGCCCGCGCAATTCCCGTCAGGGCCGAGCTGACCTGCGCCGCCACAATCTATGCGGCTATATTCCCGATTTTTCTGGCTTTTCTTACGTTTCTGCAGCGCATCGCCGTAGCGCTGACGCGCCCTTTTGTGGAACAGCTATAGGCAAGAGCCGGTGCGCCCGATCGCCGGGGGCGGATGACATCCGAAGGCGATGCGGGGCGTGAGCAACAGGGGACAGCGGCCATGTACGGGTGGAATGTGAACGTGTCGGTCGAGCGTGCGCCGGCGCCGGAGCAGGGCTTCTCTCACGGTGTCATCGCGGGCAGCCGCGTGGCCAGCGTGTCGGGCTGGCGCCGGGTGGAAGAGCTTGCGGTGGGCGATGCGCTATTGACCTTCGACAATGGCCCGCAGCGGATTCAGCGTCTGAGGCGGGCGCAGCTCTGGGGTGATCCTGCGGCGGTGCCGCGCCCGTCCTGGCCCACGGTCATGCCCGCCGGCGCGCTTGGTCATGCGGAGGAGATCGTGCTGTTGCCGGGGCAGGGGGTGCTGTTGCAGACGGAGGCGGCCACAGACCCGATGGGCGATCCCTTTGCGGTGGTGCCTGCCCTGGCCCTGGCGGGTTTCTGTCGCAGTGATCGGGCGCGCCCGGACCGACCTGTCGAGGTCGTCACACTGCAGTTTGCCGGCGACGAGGTGATCTTCACCGAGGCCGGGCTGATGCTCCATTGCCCGCGCTGCCCGGCACCGCCTGCGGACTTTGGTATCGCCGAGCCGCCACTCTACAGGGTGGCGACGCCAGACGAGGCGTTGGAGATCCTGGCCCGGACCGACAGCGTGGGCGCGGCGCTGGTGCGCCGGGCTGCGGATGTGCCGGACGCCGAGGCGGCTGCGGACGTCGCCTGACGCCCCGGGGTGGGGGCGAAGAGGGCCGATCCCGGCCGCCCCTCAACCATCAGCGTGTCAGGCCGCGGCTTTGGCCTGGCCGAAGCGGCCATAGAAGCTCTGGCCTTTGGCCGCCATGTCCCGCAACAGATCTGGGCATTTGAACCGGTCGCCAAACGCCTCGGTGAGCTGGTCGCAGCGGTCGGCGGCATAAGGCGCGCCGATCATGTCGAGCCAGCTGAGCGGGCCACCGGACCAGGGCGCAAAGCCCCAGCCGAGGATCGCACCCACGTCGCCCTCGCGGATGTCCATGAGCACGCCTTCCTCCAGGGCGCGCACAGCTTCGAGCGACTGCGCGAAGAGCAGGCGGTGCTGCACATCTGTGAGCGCGGGCTGCTCCTGTGCCGTGGGGTACTGTGCGCTCAGCCCATCCCAGAGCCCCTGGCGTTTGCCCTTTTCATCATAGCTGTAGAACCCGGCGTTGGACTTGCGGCCCAGACGCCCGAGGTCTTCCATCCAGAAGATCACCTCATCGACGGCGCCGTCCGGGTAGGCATCGCCCATGGCGGATTTGGTCGCCCGCGCGATCTTGGCGCCCAGGTCGATGGAGGTTTCATCGACCAGCTGCAGCGGCCCCAGCGGCATGCCGACGAGGCGCGCGGCGTTCTCGATCAGCGCAGGCTCGACCCCTTCGGCGACCATGCGGATGCCTTCGTTGATGTAAGGGATGATGCAGCGGTTGGCGTAGAAGAAGCGCGCGTCGTTGACCACAATCGGTGTCTTGCGGATCTGGCGCACGTAGTCGAGCGCCTTGGCCACGGCGCGGTCGCCCGTCTCCTTGCCCTTGATGATCTCGACCAGCAGCATCTTTTCCACCGGCGAAAAGAAGTGGATGCCGATGAACTGATCGGCGCGGCGGGACGCCTTGGCCAGCTCGGTGATCGGCAGGGTGGAGGTGTTGGAGGCAAAGATGCAGTCCTCGCCGATCACCGCTTCGACCCGGTCGGTGATGTCGGCCTTGATCTTCGGGTCTTCGAAGACTGCCTCGATGATCAGATCGCAGCCCTTGAGCGCGCCCAGATCGGTGGTGGCGGTGATGAGGCTGAGCAACTGGTCCTTCTTCTCGGGCGTGGTTTTCTTGCGCTGGATGCCCTTGTCCGCGAAACTGGCGGTGTAGGCCTTGCCCTTGTCGGCGGCCTCCTGTGTCTGGTCGATCAAGACGACCTCGATGCCCGCCTGGGCCGAGACCAGTGCGATTCCCGCGCCCATCATGCCCGCGCCCAGCACGCCAAGCTTCTTGACCTTCTGGTCGGGCACGTCCTGCGGGCGCACAGCACCCTTCTCCAGCGCCTCCTTGTTGATGAAGAGCGAGCGGATCATCGCCTCGGAGGAGGGATTCATCAGCACGGAGGTGAACCAGCGCGCCTCGATCTTCAGCGCGGTATCAAAGGGCACGAGCGCGCCTTCATAGACTGCGGAGAGCAGCGCCTTGGCCGCCGGATAGACCCCTTGGGTCTTGCCGTTGACCATCGCCGAGGCCCCCACGAAGGTCATGAAGCCCGCGGGGTGATAGGGCGCGCCGCCGGGCATCTTATAGCCCTTGGCGTCCCAGGGCTTCACCAGATCGGCGTCCTTGGCGCTGAGCACCCAGTCGCGGGCCGCGGCCATCGGATCGTCGCTGACCTCGTCGATGAGACCTGCGCCCTTGGCCTTGACCGGGTCCACCAGCTTGCCTTCCAAGAGGAACGGCGAGGCGGCCATCGCGCCCATCTTCCGCACCAGTCGCGTTGTGCCGCCGGCACCCGGAAAGATGCCCACCATGATCTCGGGTAGGCCGATCTTGGCCTTGGGATTGTTGGCGGCAAAGATGCGGTGGCAGCTGAGCGGCAGCTCCAGCCCGATGCCAAGCGCGGTACCGGGCAGCACGCAGGCGACCGGCTTGCCGCCCTTCTGCGTCTTGGGGTCCATCCCCGCCAGCTCGATCTTGCGCAGCAGGCGGTGCATGTCCATCACGCCGTCAAAGAGCCCTTTGGCGGGGTTGTCGCCCGCATCCACCTTCATCTTGGCGATTAGGTTGAGATCCATGCCTCCGGCGAAGGAGCCCTCCTTGCCAGAGGTCAGGATAATGCCCTTCACACCATCGTCGGCGAGCGCTTCATCCATCAGTGTGTCGATCTGCGCGAGCCCTTCGTAGGACATCACGTTCATGGATTTGCCGGGCACATCCCAGGTGATCGTGGCGATTCCGTCGCTGTCGGTTTTCAGTGTAAACTCGGTCATGTCCGGGTCCTTTCTTGGATCGTTCGGAGGGTCACCAGAGCCTTGCCGGGCCTGGGGACGTTGTAGGGAAACCTGTTGTTGGACAGGGAATTGGTGACGGATTTCAGGTACCAGGTGGTGCCTTGGCGTTTCAGCACCATGCGCGATTTGATCGGGCCAAAGACGCTGACCTCTCCGGCGTATAGGTCGGTGGCATGATAGCCGCAGATGAGATCGCTTGAGATGAACTCGGCCCGTTCCGCCTGCCGTTCCAGCCGGTCCGCGTTCCTGTCGCGCATCTCCCGGCGCAGCATGTCGAAGAACGGGCGCACCTCATCCGGTGTCGAAATGATCGTGTCCAGCGATTCCGTGTGCGAGCTGTAGGGGAACAGCAGACAGCTGCAGTAGGCGTCGAAATCATCCTCGGTATTGGCCTCGGAGAGCTCGTCTATGAAGCTCTGGTAGATGGTCAGCGGGTCGACCGATTGCTTGCGCGCATCGGTTTCGGGGGATGCCAGGGCCTCGGGCCGGGCCCCGTCGCGGTGGACCCGGGGGATGTGGATGGGCCAGTGCGGGTTGTCGAGCATGCTCTCCACCTCCAGCACCTTCCACAGCCCGTCCTCCCGCAGCAGCACCATGCGGTTGGCATAGCTCTCCACCACCGGCACAGCGTTGTTCAGCGTATGGGTCACGTGATGCCCGGCCATGTAGTTCTCGCTCAGGAACTCTGCGTCGGTGGCCAGGCGGACCAGATGCGTGGCCCCGCGCCCCACCAGGGCGTCTCGGAACGCTGTGAGGCCGATGATCAGGTCCTCGACGGTCTCCACCACGATCTCGGAGCTTTGCGTGCGTTGCAGATGCGGCAGCTTGATCCGCGCCTGCGCCACCTCCCAGTCGCCCTCCATCAGGGCGCGGGACAGAATATCCAGCGTCTCCTGATAGACGGTGAGGGCGGTGACGCCGACCACCGGGTTACACCCGCTCGATGATGGTGGCCGCCCCCATACCGGAGGCGATGCAGAGCGTGGCAAGGCCCACTTCCTTGTCCGCGCGCTCCATCTCGTCGAGCAGGGTGCCGATGATCATGGCACCGGTGGCACCCAGGGGGTGCCCCATGGCGATGGAGCCGCCGTTCACGTTGACCTTGCCATGATCCACATCGAAGGCCTGCATGAAACGCAGCACGACGGAGGCGAAGGCTTCGTTGACCTCGAAGAGGTCGATGTCTTTGATATCCATTCCATTATCGGCGAGAATCTTCTCGGTCACGGGCACGGGGCCGGTCAGCATGATGGTCGGATCGGTGCCGATCTTGGCGGTCGCCTTGATGCGGGCGCGGGGTTTGAGCCCGTGCTTCTCGCCAAACTCCTTCGAGCCGATGAGCAGCGCGGCTGCGCCGTCCACGATGCCCGAAGAGTTCCCCGCGTGGTGGATGTGGTTGATCTTCTCCAGATGCGGGTACTTCATCAGCGCGACCTTGTCGAAGCCCGGCATCACCTCGCCCATCGCCTGAAACGCGGGGTTCAGACCGCCCAAGCTCTGCATGTCGGTCTGGGGCCGCATGTATTCGTCATGATCGAGGATCGGCAGGCCGTTCTGATCCTTGATCTCGATGACGGATTTGGCAAAGCGCTTCTCATCCCAGGCGGCCTTGGCGCGGCGCTGGGATTCCACGGCCAGCTGGTCTGCGTCGTCCCGCGTGAAGCCGTATTCGGTGGCGATGATGTCGGCGCTGATGCCCTGCGGCACGAAGTACTGCTCCATCGCGATCGACGGATCGACGGCAATCGCCGCCCCGTCCGAGCCCATGGCCACGCGCCCCATCATCTCGACACCACCGGCGATATAGCCCTCACCCGCGCCGCCTTTGACCTGGTTCGCGGCGAGGTTCACAGCTTCCATACCGCTTGCGCAGAACCGGTTGATCGCCAGACCCGGGATGCGCTCGTCCAGGTCGGAAGCCAGCACGGCGGACCGCGCGAGGCAGCCGCCCTGCTCCATCACCTGGGTGACATTGCCCCAGATCACGTCTTCCACCGCGTGACCTTCGAGGTTGTTGCGCGCCTTCACGGCATTCAGCGTCTGAGCGGAAAGGCGCAGGGCGGTCACCTCGTGCAGGCTGCCGTCCTTGCGGCCCTTGCCGCGCGGGGTGCGCAGGGCGTCATAGATATAGGCGTCGGTCATGTATGTCTCCTTCTCGCGCGTGCTGCGCGGTTCATCGGGTCAGGCGCGGTCAGCAGGGCTGCCGGGCATGAGATCGTAGGGGGCTTTCCAGCCCGAGGTCTTGGACAGGCGCGTGAGCCAGGCATCGATATGCGGCCAGTCGGCACGGTCAAAGCCAAAGGGTTCGGGGTAGTAGAGATATCCGCAGCAGCTGATATCGGCGTTGCTCACCCCATCGCCCACAACCCAGTCGCGTGCGGCCAGATGATCGTCCAGCACGCCGTAGGCGGCCTTGAGGCGTCCCTGGTTGAAGGCGATCACCTCTGCGGGGCGTTTGTCCTCCGGCAGAAAGTTCATCAGGAACCGGGTCATGCCGGCCATGGAACTGAGCTTGTGGTTGTCCCAGAGCACCCAACGCAGGACCTCGCGCCGCTCGGTTGCGTCCCTGCCGCCGAGCGTGCCGGATTTCTCAGCGACATAGTCCTGAATGACCCCCGACTGCGTCAACCGCAGATCGCCGTCGACCATGACCGGAGCCTCGCCCATGGCGTTCACCGTCTCGCGGTATTCGGATGTGCGGGTCTCACCGTTGAAGAAATCCACCTTCACCGGCGCCCAATCAAGGCCGGAAAGCTCCAGCGCGAGCGCTGCCTTGTAGCAATTGCCACTTTCGCCGAAGCAATACAGTCGGATGGTCATATGTGATCGTCTTTCAGTGCTGGGGGAGAGATCGGGATTTGAGTATTTTTGGAAGAATGAAGCGCAGGTTCGCATCGCTTTGAACGATTTGTTAACTCTGATCGGGTCAGCGTGACGATGCGGTACAGGCTGGAGAGCCGATGGCCGTGAAGGATGAAGGCGCTTCGGTCGGGATGGCCAACGCCCAAAGGCCGAAGCGTCTTTACGCCTTCATTCTTCGCCAAATACTCCCGCCGGAGGCGTCCCGCCGTGTCAGGCCAAACCGCTGTCTGCCCTGTCATAACGCCCTCCCGATCAGCTCTTTCATGATCTCGTTGGTGCCGCCGTAGATCCGCTGGACCCGCGCGTCAGCCCACATTTCCGCCACCGCATATTCCTGCATGAAGCCGTATCCGCCGTGCAGTTGCACACAGTCGTCAAGCACCGCGCATTGCGTATCCGTGAGCCAGTATTTGGCCATCGCCGCCTTTTCCACGGTCAGCGCGCCGCGCAAATGCGCGTCGACGCATTGATCGAGAAAGGCGCGCGCAACCGTCGTGCGTGTCTTGCACTCCGCCAGCTTGAAGCGGGTGTTCTGGAACTGCGTGAGCGGCCCGCCAAAGGCTTCGCGCTCCTTGCAGTAGGCGATGGTGCGCTCCACGGCACCTTCCATCGCACCCACGGCGCCACAGGCGATGATCAGCCGCTCCTGCGGCAGCTGCTGCATCATCTGGTAGAAGCCCTGGCCCTCTTCGCCGCCCAGGATGTTCTCGGGCGGGATCGCGAGGTCATCAAAGAAGAGCTCCGAGGTGTCATTCGCGTGCAGCCCGACCTTCTCCAGATTGCGCCCGCGGCTGAAGCCTTGCGCGCCATCGGTCTCCAGCATCACCAGCGAGATGCCCTTCGAGCCTTCGCCGGGGTCCGTCTTCGCCGCCACGATGATCAGGTTCGCGTGCTGGCCGTTGGTGATGAAGGTCTTCTGTCCCGAAAGGCGATAGACGTTCCCGTCCTTCAGCGCGCGGGTTCTGATCGCCTGCACGTCCGACCCGGTCGAGGGCTCCGTCATCGCCAGAGCACCCACCAACTCGCCCGAGATCATCTTGGGCAGCCAGCGTGTTTTCTGATCCTCGGTGCCATAGGCCAGCACGTAATGCGCCACGATCCCGGAGTGGATGCCATGCCCCCAGCTGGCCAGATTGGCCCGCGCCGTCTCGATCAGGATCGCGGCCTCATGGCCGAAATCGCCACCCGGCCCGCCATAGGCCTCCGGTATGGACGGGCAGAGCAGGCCCAACTCACCGGCTTGGCCCCAGGTCTCACGGTCCATCTGCCCCTGCTTGCGCCAGCGCTCGAACTGCGGCGCCCACTCGGTGGTGATGAACTGCGCCGTCATCTCCGCAATCATGCGGTGCTCGTCGGTCATCCAACCGGACATGTCACCTTTTGCATCTGTCATGCCGCGCCCTCCCCAAAGCGCTTACCTCTTGCGGGCATCCAGCTCCGCGTTGAAGAGACCCAACCGGTGGCCGAAGGTCTCTTCATCGATCACACTATCGAAATTCTCGAAGAGAAAAGACAGCGCCTCGCCCTCGTCCAGCCCCGCGTCAGCGGAAAACTGTTTCAGCCTGCGATACGCATCCTCGGTCATGGCGACCGGGACGCGTCGGGTCAGGCGAAACCGTTTCGGCATGCGGATCCTCTCCGTTGGCAGGTGGGGTGGGCTTTCAGGCCACCCCTCCCAAGATCAGAAGTTTGCGGCATCCAGCGCCATGACGGTATCCGCGCCGGTCTCGATCCGGCTCAGATGCAGCGCCGTCGCTGGCAGTTGCCGCGCCATGTAATAGCGCCCGGTGTGCAGCTTGCTCTCATAGAAATCGACATCCGAGGCGCCATTTGCAAGCGCGTCCCTGGCCGCCTTGCCCATCTTCGCCCACATCAGGCCGAGGCAGACATGCCCGAACATATGCATGAAGTCATAAGAGCCCGAGAGCGCGTTGTTGGGGTTCTTCGTCCCGTTCTGCATGAAGTACATCCCCGCGGCCTGCAAATCCTTGCTCGCCGTCTTCAGCGGCTCCAGGAACTGCGCGTCAAACGCCGCATCCTGGCCCGCGTTCTCCTTGATGAAGCTCTTCACCAGCTCGAAAAAGGCCATCACATGCTTGCCGCCGTCCTGAGCAAGTTTGCGGCCCACCAGATCCAGCGCCTGCACGCCGTTGGCGCCTTCGTAGATCATGGCAATTCGGGCGTCGCGCGCGAACTGCGACATGCCCCATTCCTCGATATAGCCGTGCCCGCCATAGACCTGCTGCGCCTTCACGGTCATGTCATAGCCCTGATCCGTCAGGAAACCCTTGATCACCGGGGTCAGCAGCGAGACCAGCCCATCCGCGTCTGCGTCCCCTCCGCGATGCGCGGCGTCGATCATCGTCGCCCCCCAGAGGATGAAGGCGCGCGCGCCTTCGGCAAAGCTCTTCTGATCCATCAGGCTGCGGCGGATATCGGGGTGTACGATCAGCGGGTCGGCGGGGCCTTCGGGGTTTTTCACGCCCGTCACATCGCGGCCTTGCAGACGGTCCTTGGCGTAATCCAGCGCGTTCTGATATGCGGCCTCGGCCTGGCTCACGCCCTGCATGCCCACACCCAGACGCGCCTCGTTCATCATGGTGAACATCGCGCGCATGCCCTTATGCTCCTCGCCGAGCAGGTAGCCTGTTGCGCCGTCGTAGTTCATCACGCAGGTGGAGTTGCCGTGGATGCCCATTTTCTCTTCGATCTTGCCGACGGCCACGCCATTGCGCGCGCCCAGGGTGCCATCGTCGTTGACGCATATTTTTGGAACAATGAAGAGCGACACGCCCTTAATTCCCTCAGGTGCGCCGGTGATCTTGGCCAAAACAAGATGAATGATGTTCTCGGACATGTCGTGCTCACCGGCGGAGATGAAGATCTTCTGCCCGGTGATCTTGTAGCTGCCATCGCCCTGCGGCTCGGCCTTGGTGCGCATGAGGCCCAGATCGGTGCCGCAATGCGGCTCGGTGAGGTTCATGGTGCCGGTCCAGTCGCAGGCGACCATCTTGGGCAAATAGGTCTGCTTCTGCGCCTCCGTCCCATGCGCAAGGATCGCCGAGGCCGCGCCATGGGTCAGGCCCTGGTACATGGTGAAGGCCATGTTCGCGCCCGAGAACATCTCGCCCACGGCGGTGCCGATCACGTAAGGCATGTTCTGTCCGCCGTATTCCTCGGGCATGTCGAGCCCGGGCCAGCCGCCTTCCTTGATCTGCTCGAACGCCTCCTTGAAGCCGGTCGGCGTGCGCACCACCCCGTTCTCGAGGGTGCAGCCTTCGGTGTCGCCCACCACGTTGAGGGGGGCCAGAACGTCGGAGCTCAGCTTGCCCGCCTCTTCGAGGATGGCCGAGGTGAAGTCAGCCTCCAGCTCGTCATAGCCGGGAATGCTCTGCTCGGTCACCTTCAGCACATCGTGCAGAACGAATTGCATGTCTTTGGTCGGGGCGGTGTAGCGGGGCATCGTGTCTCTCTCTCCCTGAACGCGTGATGGCGTGTGTCTTATTCAGCGGCGCTGCGGGGCGCGCGCAGGGAGGTCAGCATCTCTTCCCCCCACTTCAACTGTTCGGTCAGCTCGGCGATGGCCTCGTTCAGCGCGTCACGCTGGCTGACCAGATCGGCCAGCCGCTCGCGGGCCACCTCATAGGTGCGCTCCAGCTGGGTCTGCTGCTGGTCGCCCATGTCGTAGAGATCCAGCAACTGGCGGATTTCCTCCAGGCTGAAGCCGAATTTCTTGCCGCGCAGGATCAGCTTGAGCCGAGCCCGGTCGCGGCGGGTAAAGAGACGTTTCTGCCCTTCGCGGATCGGGAACAGAAGCTCCTTCGATTCGTAGAACCGCAGGGTGCGGGGTGTCACCTCGAAGGCATCGCACATCTCGCGGATGGTCATGATTTCATCGGTCATCGTGTCAACTCTTCTCACATCGGAACGCGGCACAAATATGAACTGGGGGTCCAGCTACAACACGAGGTAACGTTTACGTAACCCGAACGTCACGTCACTTTGGCACCTGTCATTGCGGAAGCCCAGAGGCACGTGGCGTCACATTGCTGACGCGTGGGGCGTCGCGCGCCCGATGTGCGAGAATCCGCCCGTACGAGCGGTTTGGATGCCAGGTTTCAGCTCTTGCCGATCTCTCCGGCCACAGAATCGCGCAGGTCCTGCAGCTCCTGCATGGCCTCGTCGAGCTGGCGGCGCTGCTCGGCCAGCTCCTTCAGCTGCCCATCGGCCAGCTCCACCCAGGCCTCCATCTGTGCCGACGTGCCCTCGTTCTCATAGATCAGCAGCCATTGCCGGATGTCTTCCAGCTGAAAGCCGAACTTGCGTCCCCGCAGGATCAGTTTCATGCGGGCGCGTTCTCGCGGACCGTAAAAGCGCGCGCGCCCCTCCCGGTCCGGCTGGAGCAATTCGATGTATTCGTAATACCGGAGTGTCCGCGGCGTTACGTCGAATTCGGTGCACATTTCTTTGAACGTCAGGCGCTGGTCTGCCATGCGAAGTCTCTCCCTGTGCCCCAAGCTAGGCCGCACCTATCCCGAGTGCAACCACGGGGTCTTGCCCTCGATCGCCGGATGCGTTGATAAAGGGGCAATCAGATCCGGGCCCCGCCCGAGGGAGCAGTCACCCATGGCGACGAAAACCGATATCGCCCGACAATTCATCGAAGCCATTCCCCACAGCAAAGCGCTCGGCATGCGCCTGGCCGAGATGGGCGACGGGGCGGCGGTGATCGAGATGCCCTATGACGAAAAGCTGGTGGGCGACCCCGAGACGGGGGTGATTCACGGCGGCGCCGTCTCGGCCCTGATGGACACCTGCTGCGGCGCTGCGGTGATGAGCCATCCGGCGAACCCTGGCGGCACGGCGACCATTGATCTGCGCATCGATTACATGCGCGCCGCGACCCCGGGCCAGTCGATCACGGCGACGGCGACCTGCTATCACGTGACCCGCACGGTGGCCTTCGTGCGCGCCACGGCCACCGATGACGACACCGAGAACCCGGTGGCCGCCGCAACCGGTGCTTTCACGGTGGAGGGCACGCGATGAGAGCGCCCCGCCGCAAACCCGAACCGGTACAGGTGGTCAAGCAGCGCCGCGACGCGACCCTCCGCGCGCTGGTCGAAGGGGTTCCTTACATCCAGTACCTCGGCATGCAGTTCGAGCGCAAAGGCGATGAGCTGACGGGTGTGCTGCCCTTCGATCAGAAGCTCATCGGCAACCCGATGCTGCCCGCGATCCATGGCGGGGTGACGGCGGCCTTTCTGGAGGTCACCGCGATCATCACGCTCAGCTGGACCTACCTCTGGGAAGACGTGGAATCGGGCGCCATCGACACCGCGGCCCTGGAAGCGGGCGGGTTGCCGCGCCTGCCCAAGACCATCGACATCTCCACCGATTACCTGCGCTCCGGCCTGCCGCGCGATGCCTATGCGCGGGCGCGGATCAACCGCTCGGGCCGCCGCTATGCCTCGGTGCATGTGGAAGCCTGGCAGGACAACCGCAACCGTCTCTTTGCCCAGGCCACCGGACATTTCCTGATGCCGCAACGCCGTGACTGACACCGCCGCGGGCGCGCAGGCAGCTGTCAGCCACCGCCGCGTCCTGAAAATCGCCCTGCCCATCGTGCTGTCGAATGCGACGGTGCCGATCCTGGGCGCGGTCGATGTCGGTGTCGTGGGCCAGATGGGCGAGGCAGCACCCATCGGCGCGGTGGCGCTTGGCGCGATCATCCTCTCGACGGTCTACTGGATCTTCGGCTTTCTGCGCATGGGCACCGTGGGCCTCGTGGGCCAGGCGGCCGGGGCGGGCGACGAGGCCGAGGTGTCCGCCTGGCTGACCCGCGCGCTGATCGTCGCGGGCGTGGGGGGGCTGGCCCTGATCGTGCTGCAGCCGCTGATCTTCTGGGGCGCGCTTGCGCTCGCGGATGCCAGCGACGAGGTCACGACGCTCGCCTGGTCGTACCTGACGATCCGGATCTGGACGGCGCCTGCGGCCATTGCTGTCTACGCGCTCACCGGCTGGCTCGTGGCGATGGAGCGCACGGCTGGGGTCTTCTGGGTGCAGCTGGTGATGAACGGGGTGAACATCCTGCTCGATCTGCTCTTCGTGCTGGTGTTCGAGTGGGGCGTGCCGGGCGTGGCCGTCGCCACCGTCATCGCCGAGCTGACCGGCGCGGCCCTGGGGCTCTGGTTCTGCCGGTCTGCCTTCGGGCGGCCCGACTGGCGCGACTGGCCGCGCATCTTCGACCGGGCCAAGCTCATCCGCATGGCGCTGCTGAACAGCGATATCCTGCTGCGCTCGGCCATGCTGATGATCATCTTTTCCTCCTTCGTCTTCATCGGGGCGCGCTTCGGCGATGTGATCCTCGCCGCCAATGAGGTGCTGATCCAGTTCATGTACATCACGGCCTATGCGATGGACGGGTTCGCCTTCGCCGCCGAGACGCTGATCGCCCGCGCCTATGGCCGAGGCGACCGGGGCTATGTGCGGCGCGCGGCGCTGGTGACCTCGTTCTGGGGGCTGATCATCTGCATCGCCACCGCCGCCGCTTTTGCGCTGGCCGGTGGCTGGATCATCGACCTGATGGCGAAGAACACCGAGGTGCAGCAGACCGCGCGTGTCTTCCTGCCCTATATGGTTGCGGCCCCTCTGCTGGGCTGTGCGGCCTGGATGTTCGACGGCATCTTCATCGGGGCGACCCGCAGCAAGGACATGCGCAACATGATGGCGCTGAGCTTTGCGATCTATTGGGCCGCCATCGCGGTGCTCTTGCCGACCCTTGGCAACCATGGTCTGTGGCTGGCGCTCTTGGTGTCCTTCGTGGCCCGCGGGGTCACGCTGGGTCTGCGCTACCCCGCCCTGGAAGCGGCGGCGGAGAAGGCCTAGAGCCAGTCCGCGCGGCCCGTGCCCACGGCTTCGCGAACGTTCGCAAACCCGTCGCGCGCGAGCAGAGCGTCGAGGCCTGCGGCAATCTCCTGCACCAGCGACAGCCCGCCGTAGACCAGTGCGGTGTAGAGCTGGACGGCGGATGCGCCTGCGCGGATCTTCGCATAGGCCTGCTCGGCGGAGCCGACGCCGCCCACACCGATCAACGGGATGTCCGTCTGCGCCGAGAGCTGCGCCAGCGCGCGCGTCGACCGTCCGAACAGTGGCTGGCCGGAGAGCCCGCCCGTCTCCTGCGCGTTGGCGCTTTGCAACCCGTCGCGCGCTAGGGTGGTGTTGGTGGCGATGATCGCATCGACACCCGCGTCGCGCGCGACCACGGCGATGTCTGCGATGTCGGCGTCGGTCAGATCCGGCGCGATTTTCAGAAAGACGGGGGTGTCGCCGCGCACCTGCATGACCCCGTCGAGCAGGGCGGCCAGTGCGGCGGGGCCTTGCAGGTCGCGCAGCTTTTCGGTGTTGGGGGAGGAGACATTGACCGTTGCGAAGTCCACGTCTTCGCAAAGATGCGCCATGACGGTCCCAAAGTCTGCGGCCCGGTCCGGGCTGGTCTTGTTGGCGCCGAGGTTCAGGCCGACGGGGATCGGCGCCTGCGCCGTCTTGAGCCGCCTGCCGATCACGTCCATCCCGTCGTTGTTGAAGCCAAAGCGGTTGATCGCGGCGGCGTCTTCATGCAGCCGGAAGAGTCGGGGTCTGGGGTTGCCCGGCTGGGCGAGTGGCGTGGCAGCGCCCACCTCCAGAAAGCCGAAGCCTGCGCGCGCCAGGGGCGCGATGGCCTCGGCGTTCTTGTCAAATCCAGCGGCCAGACCAACCGGGTTGGGCAGGCCCAGGCCCGCAAGCGTGGTGTGAAGCCGGTCCGAGGTCATGGGGCCCGGCGCAGGTGTGAGCCCGCGGCGCAGAGCTTTCAGCGCAAGACCATGCGCGGTTTCCGGATCCATCCGGCGCAGGGCCGCGAGCCCCAGCCGCTCCAGCGGTCTGATCACGCGCGGGCCTCGTCGAGCCCGGCGGGGAACTGATGCACGCCGTCTTTCAGCGGTAGGGGTTGTGCCCAGACAACGTCTTCCATCCGGAGCACGCGGTAGAGATGCGGGAAGAGCTGCTCTCCCCGCGAGACCTCCCATCTCAGATCATCGCCGAGAGTATCGGTGTCGACGGCGAGCAGCATCAGGCCGTCTTCGCCTGCGAAATGCTTCGCGGCGGTCTCGGCGGCCTGCGGAGCGGTGGAGAAATGCACGTAGCCGTCGGCCAAGTCGATAGGCGCGCCTGTGGTCTCGCCTTTGGCGCGCAGGTCGGCCCATTCGTCGGCTCGGAAAATCTTGAAGATCAGCATGAGGGGCACATGCCCGCTGTGGTGCGGGGCGTCAAGCGGGGGTGGCCTGAAAGCCCACCCCACCTGCCTGGCCCGTTGTCGCGCGTTTGGGCGCTGTCCCGCGTTGACGCATCGGCAGGCCCGGTCCCGCGCACAGAGGCTTTGACACGCCTTTGGTGCGGCGTCACCATGCCTGCATAAATCTCAAAAAGGGGAGACATGATGAACCGATTCCTCACTGCCACAGCCGTCCTTGCCCTCAGCGCCGGCATGGCCTCGGCGGATTATACGCTGCACATTCTGCACACCAACGACATGCACAGCCGCATCGAATCGATCAACAAATACGATTCGACCTGCGACGCCGAAGGCGAGGCCGAGGGCGCCTGTTTTGGCGGCGTCGCGCGGGTGAAGACCGCCGTCGACCAGAAGCGCGCCGAGCTTGAGGGCCAGAACGTGCTGGTGCTCGATGCCGGTGACCCGTTCCAGGGCTCGCTGTTCTATTCCACCTACAAGGGCGCGGCGGAGGCCGAATTCATGCAGGCCATCGGCTATGATGCCATGGCCGTGGGCAACCACGAGTTCGACGACGGGCCGCAGGGCCTCGCGGACTTCATCGAGACAGTGAGCTTCCCGGTGGTCTCGGGCAACCTCGATCTCTCGGGCGAGGCGTTGCTCGACGGCAAGGTCGAGAACCACGTGGTGCTTGAGGTCGGAGGCCGGAAAATCGGCATCGTCTCCGCCCTGGCCACCGATACGGTGGAGACCTCCAGCCCCGGTGAGGGTGTCGTGTTCCAAGACGAGATCGAAGCGCTGAAGGCGGATGTGGCTGCCCTTGAGGCCGAGGGCGTCGACATCGTCATCGCCCTCAACCACGTGGGCCTGCGCAAGGACCTTGACATCGCGGCCAATGTGCCGGCGATCGACGTGGTGATCGGCGGGCACAGCCACACGCTGATGAGCAACGATGACGAGGGCACCCCCGCCTATCCCGAGATGGTCGAGGGCACACCGGTGGCGCAGGCCTATGCCTATACCAAATACCTCGGCCATCTGACCTTGACCTTTGATGACGCTGGCACTGTGACCGCCGCCTCCGGGGATCCGATGCTGCTCGATGCCTCGGTCACGCCGGATGAGGGCTTTATCGCGCGTATCGCGGAAATGGGCGCGCCCATCGAAGCGTTGAAACAGAAGGTCGTGGCCGAGACCGCCTCCGAGATCATCGGCGCGCGCGAGACGTGCCGCGCGCAGGAATGCGCCATGGGCAACCTCATTGCCGATGCCATGCTCGACCGGGTCAAGGACCAGGGCGTCGAGATCGCGATCCAGAATGGCGGCGGCATCCGGGCCAGCATCGATGCGGGTGAGGTCACCATGGGCGAGGTGCTCACCGTGCTGCCGTTCCAGAACACGCTTTCGACCTTCCAGGTCAGCGGCGCCAGCATCGTCGCGGCGCTGGAAAACGGCGTGAGCCAGATCGAGGACGGTGCGGGGCGCTTTCCGCAGGTGGCGGGCATGAGCTATGCCTTCGACGCCAGCCAGCCCGCAGGCAGCCGGGTCAGCGATGTGATGGTGGGTGGTGCACCGATTGACCCTGAGAAGGTGTACTCGGTGGTGTCCAACGACTACGTCCGCAACGGCGGCGACGGCTATGCGATGTTCAAGGACGCGCAGAACGCCTATGACTTCGGTCCTGACCTCGCGGATGTCACGGCGGACTTCCTGGCCGCCAACGGTCCTTACACGCCCTATACCGACGGGCGCATCACCGCCAAGTAAGCCACCATATGAAAACGGGCGCGCGGGATGGGCTTGCGCGCCTTTTTGTTCCGGCCCGCCCCGACGGGCCTTGCCCCGCATCCGGACGCTGTGGCCCGCACCCGGGCAAGGATCGGTTCGAAGGATACCAGGACAACTCGTTACACCACATCTGCGCAAAACCCGCGCAGCCCCTCGAACCGACCCCATCCAACCGGTGGATGCTTTTAATTTAAATTTGAATTAGGGCCGAAACGGGACGCCTGCGTGTCGCCCAAGCGGCAATGCTCCCGTGGACAGACTGTTTCTCCATGCGCGACAATCCCCAGCGCCAAATCCGGCTGGAGGCGCGGATGCCGCCCCTCAGGAGCTCAGGCTTTGCGCTTCAAGCCAGCCCCGGAAGGAGGTGAGCGCGGGCGGCTCGGTGCGGTCTTCCGGCCAGACCAGGAAATAGCTGCCGATGCTTTGCGAGGTCTGCTCCGAGGCGAGCACAAGCTGCCCGTCCGCGAGGTAGGGCTCGGCAAAAAACGTGGGCAGCAGCGCGATGCCGAGCCCGTGGATCGCCGCCTGCGCCATGGTGGCGAACTGGTCGAACATCATACCGGGCGGCGGCTCCACATCATGCCCCAGCGCCCGCAGCCACCGCGCCCATCCGCGCGGGCGGGTGTCCAGATGCAGCAGATCATATCGCAGGATCTCCGCCGCCTCACCGAGCGGCGCGGGGATCAGCGCGGGCGCACAGACCGGCACCACGGTTTCCGGCAGCAGCGGCAGGTACCGCACGCCGGGCCAGTCTTCGCGCCCGAAATGGATCGCCGCATCAAACGCGCTGTTGCGAAAGTCGAACGGCGCCAGCCGGGTGGAGAGGTTCACGGTGACCTCGGGGTGCCGCCGCGCGAAATCGCGCAGACGCGGCGCCAGCCAGTGCATGCCAAACGCAGGCAGGATCGCGAGATTGAGCGGTCCACCCTCGCTGACCGTCCGCGCCGCGACCCCGGCCTGCGCCAGACGCTGCAGCGTGCCGCGCACCTCGCGCACATACTCTTGCCCCTTGGCGGTCAGGACCAGCCCGCGCCCCTCACGGGCCAGCAGAGCGACACCCAGCTGCGCCTCCAGTGCCTTCAACTGGCGGCTCACGGCGCTTTGGGTCAGCGACAGTTCGGCAGCCGCCTGCGTCGCACTCCCCAGCCGCGCCACCGCCTCGAAGGCCAGCAGTGCGGTGATGGAGGGCAGATAGCGGCGCGGCAGCGACATATGAGTTTTTCTCATGTTTGGCAGGACAAAGCATCGTTAGTCTTTTGCCCGTGCATTTGCAATAATGACGCCCAACAGCACGCAAGATCAGGAGGACTGAGAATGAATGTCGAAAGCCCGATTCTGAAAGCCAAGGACGCGCCCGACCTGGGCGCCTTTGACTGGTCCGATCCCTTCCGTCTCAATGACCAGCTCGCCGAAGACGAGCGCATGATCCGTGACAGCGCCAACTCCTATGCGCAGGAAAAGCTACAGCCGCGCATCATCGAGGCCTTTGAGAAGGAAACCACCGAGCCCGAGATTTTCCGCGAGATGGGCGAGATGGGCCTGCTTGGCGTGACCTGCCCGGAGGACTACGGCGGGCTGGGAGGCTCCTACGTCTCCTACGGCCTCGTCGCACGCGAAATCGAGCGGGTCGACAGCGGCTATCGCTCGATGATGTCGGTGCAGTCGAGCCTGGTGATCTACCCGATCTATGCCTATGGCTCAGAGGCGCAGCGGCAGAAATACCTACCGAAGCTCTGCGCGGGCGAATGGATCGGCTGTTTCGGCTTGACCGAGCCCGACGCGGGCTCTGACCCTGCGGGCATGAAAACGCGGGCCGAGAAAACGGCGACCGGCTACAAGCTCACCGGCTCGAAGATGTGGATTTCCAACGCGCCCATCGCCGATGTCTTCGTGGTCTGGGCGAAGTCCGAGGCGCATGACGGCAAGATCCGTGGGTTTGTCCTCGAGAAAGGCATGCACGGCCTCTCGGCGCCGAAGGTCGGCAATAAGCTGTCCTTGCGCGCGTCGATCACCGGCGAAATTGTCATGGATGGTGTCGAGGTCGGCGAAGACGCGCTGCTGCCGAATGTGCAGGGGCTCAAGGGCCCCTTCGGCTGTCTGAACCGCGCGCGCTATGGCATCAGCTGGGGGACAATGGGGGCGGCCGAGTTCTGCTGGCACGCCGCCCGGCAATACGGGCTCGACCGCAAGCAATTCGGCAAGCCCCTGGCCGCGACACAGCTCTTCCAGAAGAAGCTCGCCGACATGCAGACGGAAATTGCCCTTGGCCTGCAGGCCTCGCTGCAGGTGGGCCGGCTGATGGATGCCGCCGAGGCCGCGCCCGAGATGATCTCCATCGTTAAGCGCAATAACTGCGGCAAGGCGCTGGAGATCGCCCGCCACGCCCGCGACATGCACGGCGGGAATGGGATTTCCGGCGAATTCCAGGTGATCCGCCACATGATGAACCTTGAGACGGTGAACACCTATGAGGGGACCCATGATGTGCATGCTTTGATCCTGGGGCGCGCACAGACGGGCCTGCAGGCGTTTTTCTGAGCGGGCCAGGGGGCTCTCTGCCCCCGCCCTGCGGGCTCCCTCGAGCATGTTTGACGAACAATGAAGCGGGCGGGCGGCTTGCGGAAACAGTGAGGCAGGATGGACCGCGTCCAAATCGTGCATGACAATTTCCTGCGGCGACTGGCGACAGGGGATTTTCCACCCGGCAAACCACCGGCGGGGCCGCTCGAACCCGCCGAGGCGCTCAAGCTCTATCGTGCGCAGGTGACGAGCCGCGCGCTCGATATCCAGAGCCGCGCGATGCAGAAGGCGGGGCAGGGGTTCTACACCATCGGCTCCTCGGGGCATGAGGGGATGGCGGCGGTGGCCCATGCGCTGCGGGTGGATGACATCGCCTTCCTGCATTACCGCGATGCCGCCTTCCAGCTGGCCCGTGCCGATCAGGCGGGCAAGTCCGGCATGATGCGCGACATGCTTCTGAGCTTCGCCTGTTCCTCCGACGACCCGACCAGTGGCGGGCGGCACAAGGTGCTGGGCAGCAAGCCGCTGATGATCCCGCCGCAAACCTCGACCATCGCGAGCCATCTGCCGAAAGCGCTGGGGGCGGCCTACAGCCTCGGTCTCGCCCGCCGCCGTGCGCCGGAGCATCGCGCCTTGCCGGAGGACGGCATCGCGATGGTCAGCTTCGGCGACGCCTCGGTCAATCATTCCACCGCGCAGGGCACGATCAACGCCGCCGGTTGGACCTCCGTGCAAGGTGCGCCGCTGCCGCTGCTGATGGTCTGCGAGGACAATGGCATCGGCATTTCGACCAAGACGCCCGAAGGCTGGATCACCGCGTCGCTGCAGCACCGCCCCGGGCTGCGCTATTTCGCAGCGAACGGGCTCGACCTCTTCGAGAGTTTCGCGGTCGCTTCGGAGGCCGCCGACTATGTGCGCCGCCAGCGCAAACCCGCGATCCTGCACCTCTCCATGGTCCGTCTCTACGGTCACGCGGGCGCGGATGTTGCCACAAGCTACCTGCCGCGCGCGCAGGTCGAGGCGGAGGAAGCGAATGACCCGCTGTTGCACGCCGCCCGGCTTCTGGTGGAGGCCGGTGCCGCCAGTGCTGCGGAGTTGGTGCAAATCTATGAAGAGACGTTGAAGGAGGTCGCGGAGGAAGCCGCGCGAGTCGCCACGCGCCCACATCTGCAAACCGTGCAAGATGTGATGTCCAGCCTGATCCCGCCCGTGCGGGATTGCGCCGCCACGAACGGCCCCGACCCGCAGACCCGCGCCGCCACCTTCGGCAGTGACGTGGCCCAGATGGACAGCCCGCAGCCCATGTCGCGGATCATCAACTGGGCGCTGCACGACCTCATGCTTACGCATCCCGAGACGCTCATCATGGGCGAGGATGTGGGGCGCAAAGGCGGTGTCTATGGTGTCACGCAGAAATTGCAGGCGCGCTTTGGGCCCGACCGGGTGATCGACACGCTGCTCGATGAGCAATCCATCCTCGGTCTCGCCATCGGCACGGCGCACAACGGCTTTCTCCCGATGCCGGAAATCCAGTTCCTCGCCTATCTGCACAACGCCGAGGACCAGTTGCGCGGCGAGGCGGCAACGCTGCCCTTCTTCAGCCGCGGTCAGTGGACGAACCCGATGGTCCTGCGCATCGCGGGGCTGGGTTATCAGAAGGGGTTCGGCGGGCATTTTCACAACGACAACTCGCTCGCCGTGCTGCGTGACATCCCCGGCCTCGTGATCGCCTGCCCCTCGACCGGGGCCGAGGCCGCGTGCATGCTGCGCGAATGCCACCGGCTGGCGCGGGAGGAGCAGCGGGTTTGTGTCTTTGTCGAACCCATCGCCCTCTACCCCATGCGCGACCTGCACGCGCCCGGCGATGGTGCCTGGATGACGCGCTACCCCGCACCTGACCAGCGCGCAGCGCTTGGTGAGATCGGGGTCCACGGGGAGGGCACCGATGTGGCCATCGTGACCTATGGCAACGGCCACTACTTCTCGCGTCAGGCGCAGCAGCGTCTGACGCAGGACGGGATCAAGGCCCGGGTGATCGACCTGCGCTGGCTGGCCCCGCTTCCGGAGGCAGCGCTGCTGGAGGCCATCGCCCCCTGCACCCATGTGCTCATCGTCGACGAATGCCGCCGCACCGGCGGGCAGGCCGAGGCGCTTATGACCTTGCTGGCCGAAAACGGCCGCAGCGCCACACGCTATACGGCCGAGGACAGCTTCATCGCCACCGGCCCCGCCTATGCCGCCACGCTGCCCTCACGCGATGGCATCATCGCCGCCGTCAAGGCGCTACTCTAGCGCATTCGACCGCGCGGTCAGATCCACGCCCATCTGCCTCATCAGATCCATATAGTCGAGCAACACCCAGTTCTCGGCGATCTTGCCGCCCGCACAGCGGTAGAAATCCATCACCCGCAGCGTCAGGTCGCGCCCCGTCGGCGCCACGCCCAGATAGGGCCCCCGATGCGTCATCGTCATCGACGGCCAGCCCGAGACCGCCGCAAAATTCCCATCTCCGATCCGGCAATAGTGATTGCCCCCCTTGCGGTCCGGGAAGGCGGCCAGAAACGGCGCGCGGTGGTCCTTCACGAACCCTTCCCAGCGGTAATTCGACCCGATCCCGCAGGGCCCGTACCACATCATGTCCTCGGCCCAATAGCCGTCCGCACCGGTCTGCCCTTTCGACCCACCCGTCGCCGGGTCATAGACATGCAGATCGCCCAGCATCGCCTCCACCAGATCCAGGCTCGCGCCACCATCACCCGTCTGTGGCAGCACCCCGTCATGGGTTGCCGGTCCGGGAAACAGCCCCTCCAGCCCCAGCTGCCCACCAAACGGGTCACGCCCCGCCTGGCGCATCAGATCCGGAAGATCGAGGATGATTCGCGCCTGGGTTATGCGCCGATCCTCGACCCGGTAGAACTCTCCGGCGCGCAAAAACGCCAGCCGACCCGAGGGCTTTATGCCGAAAAACGCGGCATCGAAGGTGCCAACATAATGCGTCACCGCTGCAATCCACTGACCGCCCTCGGCTCGCCGGTTCATCCCGGTGATGAATATTTCGTCTCGCCGATAGACATGCCGCAGTGCTGCGCGCAACGGCGCATAGAACCCCTCTGCAATCGCGTCGATTCCGTCCAGACGGCCCAAAGGATGTGACATTTCAAAGGCACAGTCCGGGTGCAGAACCTGCGCGCAACGCCGCCGCATCGTGGCGTCATCGCCCCTCAAGAGCGTGTTTAACAAATCGTGAATTTTTTGCTGAAGATCGGGCATGGGCTGGCATCCTGAGAGCGCAATTTCGGGTTTGCACACGTGTGCAAAAAATCCTTGCCAAGCGCCGCGTGTAATGTCTAGCGTGAATGCAACCTGCAAAATGCAGGGCGCGACAGCGGGGGACATATGGCCGAGATTCAACTTCGGAACGTCAACAAGCGGTGGGGCAGCTTTGTCGGTGTCGATAATTTCGACCTCACCATTGCCGATCAGGAATTCCTCGTGCTGCTAGGCCCCTCGGGCTGCGGCAAGACCACGACCATGCGCATGATCGCGGGGCTGGAAGACGCTACCGATGGCGAGATTGTCATTGACGGGCGCGTGGTCAACGACCTCGACCCGAAAGACCGCGACGTGGCCATGGTGTTCCAGTCCTACGGGCTCTACCCGAACATGAACGTCTATGAGAACATCCGCTTTCCGCTGAAAGTGCGTAAAGTGCCTGATGCCGAACATGACGAGCGGGTGCGCCGCGCCTCCGCCATGGTCGAGCTTGACGACTTCCTGCACCGCAAACCCGCCGAGCTCTCCGGCGGCCAGCGCCAACGGGTGGCGCTCGCCCGCGCGATTGTGCGCGAACCCAACGTCTTCCTGATGGACGAACCGCTCTCGAACCTCGATGCCAAGCTGCGGGTCTCGACCCGTGCGCAGATCAAGAACCTCAGCCACGAGCTGAAAGTGACCACCGTCTATGTGACCCACGACCAGATCGAAGCGATGACCCTGGCAGATCGCGTGGTCGTCATGAAGCAGGGCAAGGTCCAGCAGGTGGGCACGCCCACCGACATCTACGACCACCCCGCCAATACCTTCGTGGCGAGCTTCATCGGCAGCCCGGCCATGAACCTGATGGATGGCACGCTGCAGGGTGGCACCTTCACCGGCGACAATGTCTCAATCTCCGGCCTGACCGGCCCGGATGGTCCGGTCACGCTCGGGTTCCGCGCCGAGGATGCGACGCTCGCCGAAGGTGCCAGCGGCCAGATAACGGCGCCGATCTATACGATCGAGCTCCTGGGCGATGCCACCATGCTGACGGTTCGGGCGGGAGGGCAGCTGGTCTCCGTCAAGGCGCACAAGGAGTACCGCGCCGAGATCGGCGACACCGTGTCCTTCGCCGTGCCTGTCGGCATTTGCCATCTTTTCAACACGGACACCGGCATGCGGCTTGATATCGGATCGCAACAGCACGCCGAGAGCGCCTGAGCCTACACGCCCCGGATCCGGGGCCAACCGACGGGTGCAGCCTTGCAAGATGCACCCTGCAAAACTGCAAAAGGGAGTTTGCAAATGTTTCTGAGAAAAATCGCACTGGCGGGCGTCGTCTCGCTCATGGGGAGCGCGGCACTGGCCTGTTCCTATGAGAACGAGGTGCCGATCAAATCGCTGAGCGCTGGTTTTGAAGCCTGGAAGGCCGTGACCGATGCCATGGCCGAATGCGGCAATTTCCAGGCCGAGCTGGACCAGGAGTTCCGCACCAAGCAGCCCGCGGCCTTCGAGGCCAACCCGTCGCTCTATCAGATCGGTGGCGTGTCGAACGGCACCATCACGCCGTTGCTCAACGCGGGCACGATCCGTCCGTTGGATGATCTGGTCGAGAAATACGGCCAGAACCTCAAGCCCAACCAGCTGATCCGGATCAACGGCCAGATCATGGCCGTGGCGATGATGGTGAACACCCAGCACCTGATGTACCGCTCCGACGTGCTGGCGGATCTGGGCATCGAAACGCCGACCACCTGGGATGAGGTCTATGCGGCCGCCGCGCAGATCAAGGAGGCCGGGGTGATGGATTACCCGCTTGGGGCCACCATGAAGTCCGGTTGGAACCTCGCGCAGGAATTCGTGAATATGTATCCCGCGCACGGCGGTAAATTCTTCAATGATGACAATACCGCAGCGATCAATTCTGAGGCGGGTCTGGCCGCATTGGAAACGATGAAGGCGGCCCTGGACTTCACCGACCCGGAAGTTCTGGTGAGCGATTCAACCTACGTGCAGCAGCAGTTCCAGCAGGGCAAGATCGCCATGGCCAACCTCTGGGCCAGCCGGGCAGGCGCCATGAATGATCCCGCCGAAAGCGAGGTGGTCGGCAAGGTGGCGATGGCCGCAGCACCCAAGGCGACAGCCGATGGTGCGCCCGCCACAACGCTCTGGTGGGACGGTATCGTCATCGCTCAGAACATCTCCGACGAGGAGGCCGATGCGGCCTTCCGTCTGGCCATGGAAGGTCTGGACGCCGAGACCGTGCAGGGCGCCAACGATGCGGCGATCTGGCTGGTCGACGGCTATGAGCCGACCGAGATCGCCGCAGGGGCCATCGCCACGGCGACCGCCAATCCGGCGCCGCCAGCCTATCCGTCGACGACCCAGATGGGTTTGCTACACACCGCGTTGGGCAATGAGCTGCCCGCGTTCCTGACCGGTGAGCGCGATGCGGCGGCAACCTTGGTCGCAATCGAGGAGGCTTATACGACCTCCGCCAAGGAAGCAGGCGTCCTCAAGTAACGTCGGGGCTGGCCGGAACCGCCCGGCCAGCCCTCCGCGCCTGGGGCTGTGTCAAACGCATGACGCTGCGTTTTGCAAAGTCCCGGCGATGAATTTGCAAACAGCCCTGCCGCAAGGAGAGCCCCATGAAATTCAAGACATTTGCCGCCTTCGTCGGGCCGTCCGTCTTTATGATGCTCCTCTTCATCGCGGCCCCACTGGTCAGCGTCTTCATCCAGAGTTTTCAGGTCACCCAGCCGATCCTCGAACAGGTCGAGGTCGAGACCTGCACACCCGGGTTCCTGACCCAGACCTGCACCACCGAAATCAAGACCGTCCCGGTGCTGGACGACAATGGCAAGACGCTCACCGAAACCCGCTGGGTGGGCCTGCAAAGCTATCAGAATGTCCTGCAGATGGACAAGTTCTGGGAGGCGGTCGGCAACGGCAGCTGGAACCAGATCATGCAGATCGACTTCTGGAAGGCCCTGCGCTTCACGCTCTCCTTCACGCTGCTGACCTTGCCGCTGGTGATCGGCGTCGGCCTCGCCATCGCGCTTGCGGTCAACAACGCCACGCGCTCCATCCGTGGCCCCATCATCTTCATCTCGCTCCTGCCGTTCATCATCACACCCGTGATCGGCTCGCTCTCGATCTACTGGCTCTTCGTGGGCGACGGTATCCTGACCGCGATGCTCGAACGCTGGACGGGCACCAACATTTCCATGTTCGCGCAGGCCTGGACCATCGAGCTGCTGATGTATTTCTACCGCGTCTGGCACGTGGCGCCCTTCGCCTTCGTGATCTTCTACGCCGGCCTGCAGACCGTGAACATGGACACGCTGGAATCGGCCGTGATCGACGGCGCCAGCCGCTGGGAGCGCCTGCGCCACGTGATCATCCCGCACCTGATGCCGCTCATCATCTTCATCGCGCTCATCCACCTGATGGATTGCTACCGCGTCTTCGAAGAGATCGTTGGTTTCCGCAGCCAGGCGCATGTGATCTCGCTGCAGTGGCTCACCTATGATTTCATGACCCCGGATGATGCGGGCAACCGTGCGATCTCCCGCGCCTCGGCCTCGGCCATGCTGACCATGATCGGGATCGTGTTCCTGCTGATCCTGCCGCTGCGCCGCACCTGGCGCGACCACAAAGGGAGCGCGCACTGATGTCTACCTCCAAGGCCATGCAGCAGTCCTTTGCGCTGCGCTTCTCCTCCGGCGCCTTCCTCGCCTTCTGGTGCCTGCTCGCCGCCTTCCCGATCTTCTGGATAGCGGTGATGAGCTTCAAATCGCCCGTCGACGCCTTCGCCGACAGCCCCTGGGACGTGATCTTCGGCCCGGCGACCCGCGCGAACGGAGACGGACTCTCTGTCATCGACATCGTCGTCGGCCTCATCGTGCTCTTCTTCGCGATCCGCTGGGCCTTCACCAAACTGCCCGATCTGGTGCGCCAATACTGCCCGCCCGGGCTGATCGTGCTGGGCTGGATCGTGGGGGCCTTGGTCTATGCGATCGTCTTCGTGCTGATCTTCTTCGGTCTCTTGCCCCTGATCCTTGGGGCGCTCAACGGCCTCTTTGGCCCGCTGGGCGCGCCGGTTCTGGGCCTGACGACCGAGCACTACGTTGCGGTCTGGGCCGAGAACGAATTCTACCGCAACTTCCTCAACTCCATGCTGGTCACCGCAGGTGTGGTGACGGTCTCGCTGACGGTGGGCACCCTGGCGGGCTACGGGCTCGCCCGCTCCGGCTCAGATCTGGCGTTCTGGCTGCTGATCCTGGCGCTGGTCTTCCGCGCCTTGCCGCACTCCGTGCTGGTCGCGGGCTACCTGCCGGTCTTCATCAACTCCTCCGAAATCCTGCGCCCCATCCTCGGCGAGGGCGCGCCCACACTCTACGGCCAGCCCTGGGCGGTGATCGCGGTGCTCGTCGCGATCAACCAGCCCTTCACCATCTGGATGCTGCGCAGCTTCTTCCAGAACATCCCGGCCGAGCTCGACGAGGCCGCCCGGGTTGATGGCTGCAGCCACTTCCAGGCCTTCCGCCGCGTGATCATGCCGGTGATGTGGCCGGGTGTGATCACCACGGGGCTCTTCAGTTTCCTCTTGGGCTACAACGACTTCCTCGTAACGTCGCTGCTGCTCGACGCGCAGAACCAGACGATGGTCCCGGCCATCGCGGGCTACTTCAACCGCGAAACCACCACCACCGATCAGGTCGAAGCCGTCGCCGCTGCCGTCTCCATCACGGCCCCGCTCTTCCTGCTGGTCATGGTTTTCCAGCGCCAGATCGTCTCGGGCTTGACCGCGGGGGCCGTGAAGGGCTGATGAGCAAGCGGTCGAGATCAGGGTTGGTGCAACGTCATCCGGCGCTCAACCGGCTGCCACGGGATTTCATCAGCGGAGGCGCTTCCTGAGCATACGCTTTTCCACCTTGATGACAGGAGCACCCTATGAAGGGATCCAGACCAGAGCAGGCCGTGCTGAGCAGAGACACGGATATGAGCAAGACAGACCAAACCCGCGCGGTGATCGAAGGCATGGTCGATGGGCTGAACGACCACCGCATCGACGATATCGGGGCGTTCTTCGCGGAAAACTTCCGCTGGATGGGCAACCAGGGCTGCGGCACCAAGACCGGCCTGAAAGAATTTCAGGACAACTGGCAGCGCCCGTTTCAGGCGTCGTTTTCCGACAAGATCTGCGTCGACAAGGCGCGGCTTTACATGGGCGAATGGGCCGCGGCATTCGGGCGGCAGGAGGCCACGCATTCCGGGACCTTCATGGGTGTGGAACCGACCGGCAAGCGCGTGAACATCCGGTATATGGATTTCTGGAAAGTGGAGGACGGCAGGATCACCGGCAATTGGGTGATGGTCGATTTTCCGCATGTATTGGCGCAGCTGGGCGTGGATGTGTTCGGGGGCGAGGGCTGGGAGGCCTTTGACCGGGGAGCGAAGACCCCGCCGCGCCCGGATCAGTGAGGAGAGAGTGAGATGGCAATCGACTATCTGAAACGCGGCAAATCCGACGCGGAGCGCGCGGAGGATGATGCCAAGACGCGGGCCGCGGTTGAGGCGACGCTCGCCGACATCGAGGCGCGTGGCGATGCGGCCGTGCGGGAGCTCAGCGAAAAGTTCGACAACTACTCACCGGCCTCCTTCCGGCTCAGCGAGGAGGAGATCGACGACCTCATCGCCCAGCTTTCTCCGCGCGAACTCGAAGATATCAAATTCGCGCAGGAGCAGGTGCAGAACTTCGCGCAGGCGCAACGGGATTCGATGCTGGATATCGAGGTGGAGACGATGCCCGGCGTGATCCTTGGGCACAAGAACATTCCCGTCCAGTCCGTTGGGTGCTACGTGCCCGGCGGTAAGTTCCCCATGGTGGCCTCGGCGCATATGTCCGTGGCCACGGCGAGCGTCGCAAAGGTGCCGCGCATCATCGCCTGCACCCCGCCGTTTCAGGGCAAGCCGAATGCCGGCGTGATCGCCGCGATGCACTTGGGCGGCGCGCATGAGATCTATGTGATGGGTGGTATTCAGGCCGTGGGTGCGATGGCACTGGGGACGGAGACCATTGATCCGGTGCATATGATCGTGGGTCCGGGCAATGCCTTTGTGGCGGAGGCCAAACGGCAGCTTTTCGGGCGCGTGGGGATTGATCTTTTCGCCGGTCCCACCGAGACGATGGTGATCGCCGACGAGACGGTCGATGCGGAAATGTGCGCGACGGACCTTCTGGGCCAGGCCGAGCACGGGTACAACTCGCCCGCAGTACTGTTGACGAACTCGCGCAAGCTCGCGGAGGAAACGGTCTCCGAGATCGACCGCATCCTGCAAATCCTGCCGACGGCAGAGACCGCGCGCGTGAGTTGGGAGGAGTATGGCGAGGTCATTCTCTGCGACAGCTACGACGAGATGCTGCAGGTCGCCGATGATGTAGCCAGCGAGCATGTGCAGGTGATGACCGACCGCGACGACTGGTTCCTCGAGCATATGACCTGCTACGGCGCGCTGTTCCTTGGGCCCCGCACGAACGTGGCGAATGGCGACAAGGTGATCGGCACCAACCATACGCTGCCGACGAAGAAGGCGGGGCGCTATACGGGCGGGCTCTGGGTCGGCAAGTTCCTGAAAACCCACAGCTATCAGAAGGTGACCACGGATGCGGCGGCGGCGGAAATCGGCGCCTACGGCTCGCGTCTCTGCATGTTGGAGGGATTCGTGGGCCACGCCGAGCAATGCAACCTGCGGGTCCGTCGCTACGGTGGCATCAACGTGCCTTACGGTGAAGGCGCGCCGGCAACAGAGGCTGCGGAATGAGCGGAGAGGCGGGGGCGCCGGGCGGGGCGCAAGCGCCCCGCCCGGCGCCCCCGCCGCCAGCCCTACACGGTTCAACCAGAAGACGCCATGGATTTACACTCTGAACACAAAGACCTCATCGCCCCGCTGCGCGCGGCGATGTATGATCTTGATATCGCACGGGTTCGCGCGGTCTTGCACGACATCTGTACGCCGGATGTCACCTTTCGCCTCGCCTTTCCCTTCGAGACCACCACCGGCGTCGATGCTTATCTAGATGCGGCTTACGTACCGCTTGTCCAGGCTATCCCCGATCTGGAGCGCCGCGATCATATCGTGATGGCGGGGCCCACGCCGGATGGCGCAGATTGGGTCGGTTGCGGCGGTTTCTACACCGGAACCTTCCGCGCCCCCTGGCTCGACATCCCGCCGACCGGGCATCTGCTTCATATGCGGTTTCACGAGTTCTACCGCGTCGAGAACGGCAAGATCGTCGAGATGCAGGCGCTCTGGGACCTGCCGGAGGTCATGATGCAGTCAGGCGCCTGGCCGATGACCCCATCCCTGGGGCGGGAGTGGCACATTCCGGGCCCTGCCACCTGCGACGGTCTTGTGCCGGGCCCTCATGACGCTGCGCAGGGTGCGGCCACCTGCCAGCATATCATCGACATGCTGGCGCATCTCAAGCGCCACCCGGCGCAGGGCGGCCCCGAGGTCATGGAGATGCCCAGGTTCTGGCATCCGCGCATGACGTGGTACGGCCCCTCCGGCATCGGCACCGGGCGCGGCATCGAGGGCTTCCGCAAGTGGCACCAGATCCCCTTCCTCAACGGCATGCCCGACCGCGGGCAGTACCTCGACGAGGTGGAGTATCACTTCTTCGGCGACCGCAACTATGCCGCCGTCACGGGCTGGCCCGACATGGTGCAATCGATCACCGATGGCGGCTGGCTTGGCATCGCGCCCACGGGACAGAAGATCGAGATGCGCAGCCTTGACTTCTGGCGCGTGGAAAACGGCCTGATCCGCGAAAACTGGGTGATGGTGGATCTTTTGCACATGTACGATCAGATCGGCGTCGATGTCTTCGCGCGCATGCGCGAGTTCAACAAAGCGCGGCAGGGCTTCGACCCCGAGACAGGTGTCGCCCTATGAGTGATCTGCCCCGCACGCCGTCCTTCGATCTGACGGGCAAACGCGCGCTCGTCACCGGCGCCTCCTCGGGCATTGGTCTGGGCTGTGCCGTGGCGCTGGCCGAGGCGGGTGCCCATGTGGTCTGTGCCGCCAGGCGGGCCGAGGTGCTGCAGGAGGCGGTCGATGCGATGGCAGCGCAGGGCTGGTCGGTGGAGGCGCTGCCGCTGGATCAGAGCGATGTGACAGCGCTGGCCGGGGCCTTCGAGCACCCCTTCGACATCGTGGTCAACTCCGCCGGTCTCGCGCGCCATGCTCCCGCCACCGAAACCACCCCCGAAGACTATGATGCAGTGATGGATCTCAACCTGCGCGGCGCCTACTTCCTTTCGGCTCATGCGGCCAAGACGTTGATAGAACACGGAAAATCCGGCTCCATCATCCATATCTCCAGCCAGATGGGCCATGTGGGCGGGGTCGACCGCGCTGTCTACTGCGCCTCGAAACACGGGCTCGAAGGGATGGTCAAGGCCATGGCCATCGAATGGGGCAAGGCAAACGTCCGCATCAACACCATCTGCCCCACCTTCATCCGTACGCCGCTGACGACGCAAACCTTCGACACCCCCGACCGTCTCGCCTGGATCATGGAAAAGATCAAGCTGCCCCGCGTCGGCGAGGTGGAGGACATCATGGGCGCCGTGCTGTTCCTCGCCTCCGACGCCTCGGCCATGGTCACCGGCACCTCTATGCTGATCGACGGCGGATGGACGGCAGGCTGATGTCCAAGGTGACCTCTCTCGATGTGGCCGAAAAGGCCGGGGTCAGCCGCTCGGCGGTCAGCCGGGTGTTCACGCCCGGCGCCTCCGTCAGCAAGGGCACGGCGGAGAAGGTGCGCCGCGCCGCCGCCGCGCTTGGCTATCGCCCGAATGTGCTCGCGCGCTCGCTGATCACCGGGCGCAGCCGCATCATCGGCCTCGTCGTCGCCTATCTGGAAAACCAGTTCTACCCCGAAGCCATCGAGCGTCTGTCGAAGGCGCTGCAGGCCGAAGGCTACCACGTGCTGGTCTTCATGGCCTCGAACGACCACGCGGCCACGCAGACGGTCATCGACGAACTGCTCGACTACCAGGTGGACGCGATCATCGCCGCCTCCGTGGGCCTCTCGAATGATCTCACGCAACGCTGCGAGGGCCTGGGCATCCCGATCGTGCTCTTCAACCGGCACCAGTATGACGACCGGCTGACCTCCATCGCCTCGGACAATGAGGCGGGCGGGCGCAAGCTGGCCGAGTTCCTGATCGCAGGCGGGCACGAGCGCATCGCCCATATCGCCGGATGGGAAGGTGCATCGACCCAGATCGACCGCGAACGCGGCTTCCGCGCTGGTCTGGAGGCGGCGGGCATGGCGCTCTATGCAAGGGGCCTTGGCAATTTCGACTTCGAGACCGCGCAAGCCGCCGCGCGTGAGATGTTTGGCACGGACAACCAACCCGATGCCGTCTTTGTCGCCAACGACCACATGGCCTTTGCCGTGATGGACGTGCTGCGCTACGAGCTCGGGCTGCAGGTGCCGCAGGATGTCTCGGTTGTGGGCTATGACGATGTGACCTTGTCGCATTGGCCGAGCTATGATCTGACCACCGTGCGCCAGCCTGCGGGGCGCATGGTCGCCGCTACGGTCGACGCCCTCCTGGCGCGGCTCAGCAACGCCGACACCGCCCCGCGCCGCATCACGCTCGACGGCCCGCTCATCATCCGCGGCTCCGCCCGCACACCCGAAGGACCCACCCCATGAAAGGCTTCGATCCGAAGTTTCGCGATTTCCCCGATTACATCATCGGGATCACCAAGGAGATCTGGGAGGACCGCGGCATCGCGACCCTGCACCAGTATTACTCCGATGACATCGTCGTGCGCTCGCCCGCCTCGGTTGTGCTGGGCAACGCCAATGTGATCGGGGCGACGATGGCGACGCTCGCCGAGTTTCCCGACCGTACGCTCTTTGGTGAGGATGTGATCTGGTCCGGCACGCCGGAGGAGGGGATGCTTTCCTCGCACAGGCTGCTCAGCACCGCCACCCACGCGCATGATGGCGTCTATGGCACCGCGACGGGCAAGAAGCTGACCTACCGGATCCTCGCCGACTGTCACGCGATCAACAACCAGATCAACGACGAATGGCTGATCCGCGATCAGGGCGCCATCGTGCGCCAATTGGGTGTGGAGCCGAAAGCCTATGCCGCTGATCTGATCGCTGCGGAAGGTGGCCCCGAGGCCTGCGTGCCGCCGCTCACGCCTGCTACGGATCAGCCCGGACCGTATAAGGGCCGCGGCAATGACAATGAATGGGGTGCGAAATACGCGGACATCCTCAGCCGCATCATGGGCGCGGATATGGCGGCGATCCCGGCAGAATACGACCGGGCCTGTCACGTCGAGTACCCCGGCGGGATGACCGGTCACAGCCACGGCGACGTGGACCAGTTCTGGATGGGCCTGCGCGCGTCCTTCCCCGATGCCACCTTCCAGATCGACCACCAGATTGGCCGCGACGATCCGCTAATGCCGCCCCGCGCCGCGCTGCGCTGGTCGCTGCATGGGCGACACTCCGGCTGGGGCCGCTTTGGCGCGCCGACGGGGGCGGAGGTCTATTTACTCGGCATTAGCCACGCGGAATTCGGCCCTTGGGGTCTGCGCCGCGAATATGTCATCTTTGACGAAACCACGATCTGGAAACAGATTCTGCTGCAGACCGGAGAGCTCTGATGCCCCTTGCACTGGGCGAACCTCTACGACGGTACCACATCTGGCGGGCGTCCCTGCGCGCGCGCCGTCTGAACCTGCGTCCGCCGGGGCAGGGGTGATCACGCACCTCATGCCCCACGTCAGACAAGGACCAGACCTATGACCCCCCAAGAGATGGAAACCCGCATCGTCCGCTACGGCGACCTGATGCCCTGCAAAACCGCCTTTATCGACGCCCACACGCCGGGATCGGACCAGAAGGAAAACTTCACGATCATCGGCGGCGGCGTCTCGGAAAGCCCCGACCAGCACGTGCATATCTCGATCCCGCACGGCTTCAACATCGGTGCTGCGGGCCAGCCTCCCAAATGCCGCAACTCCCTGCACAGCCACCGCACGGCGGAGGTCTTCTTCGTGCTCAAGGGCCGCTGGCGCTTCTTCTGGGGCCGCTGGGGCGACGCGGGCGAGGTGGTGCTGGAGGAGGGCGACATCTTCAACATCCCCACCGGTATCTTTCGCGGGTTTGAGAACATCGGCCATGACTACGGGATGATCATGGCGATCCTCGGCGGGGACGACGCGGGCGGCGGCGTGATCTGGGCGCCGCAGGTGATCGAGGACGCGGCGGATCACGGGCTGGTGCTCTCCGAGAAGGGCAAGCTCTATGACACCAAGAAAGGTGAGGCCCTGCCCGAGGGCGTGAAGCCCATGCCGCTGCTCACCGAGGAGGAGTTGCGCGCCTTCCCAGAGCCCACCACGGCAGAGGTCATCCCCGGCTATGTGGCGCGCTACTGGGATATGGTGGCGCTGGCCGACCGCACGCCCGCCAAGGTGATCGGCGCGGACGCGATGCTGCGTGACAAACCGGGCTTCGAGGTGGCGCTGCTCACCCGCGGCTCGGCCACCGATGCGATGCACAGCCATGACAAACCCTCGGTCCTGATGCCCGTCACCGGCCACTGGCGCGTCACCTGGGACGGCGGCAGCACCACGCTCGCACCGGGGGACACCATGTCCGTGCCCGAACAGCTGATGCACAGCGCCGTGCCCTCGATGACCGGCGCGGCCGCGCTCTATCACATCGTCGGCACCGACGATCCCGCGGGCCCCACGTGGGTCGCCTGATCGCAGCCCTCCTGATCTGGCTGCTGCCGCTCTCGGCAGCGGCCCAACAGGTCTGGACCCCCGGCAGTTACGACAACGGCGATTTCTTCTTCGGCACCGCCACACTCCCCGACTTCTCCGTCGCCCTTTCCTGTGGCGAGCGCTCCCCCATGCGCCCCGACTGGCGCGGCCCGCAGGATATGCACGCCACTGTGACTGCGCCCGGCGTGATCCAGATGCGCTTCTCCAAACAGGTGCTGGGCCCCCCGCGCGATGAGCTCGGCACCGAGACCCGCGATGTGAAAATCCTGGCCGGCGGTGTGACCTATCAGCTGCCGCCTGTCGGCTTCAACTATTTCGACGATGCCTGGACCGTGCCCCTGTCTGCCGCCGATCCATTCTTCGCGGCCCTCGGGCAAGCCAACGGGTTCCAGGTCGACAGCCTGCTGGGTCGGGTGAACATCCCGACCACCGGGCTGCACAGCGCCTGGATCCAGCTGATCGCCTTCTGCGAAAGCAAATTCCGTGACATCGGTTTGGGCTGGGCGCCAAGCCCGCCGGGGGCTGCGGGGCAAGCCCCGCAGCCCCCGGCGGGCTCCCTGGCTGCACCGCCTGCGCCACAACCTGCAAACGACGCGATGGTGGAGGTCGCCTACACCCATGTCGCCCAGGTCTGTGGGCGCCAGCCCGTCACGCTCGGCCCTGGCCACCTGCTCATCGGCAACATCGACGGCGACGGGCGCAACGACGTGGTGATCTGGTGGGACGCCATCGACTGCGGCCCGCCTCTTTCCCGCCCGGTCTGCGGCGCCTCACAATGCCTCGTCGAGACTTTCCTAACCGCCGCCTGGACCGGCACGCCCGAGCCGTTCTACGCCGCCTCGGCTGCAATCGTCCGCGGCTCCAACGGGCTCGACCTGCTGCAGACCACCGGGCGCCTTGCGGTCTGCAACGATCCCGCCGCCCCGCCTGACTGCACCTTTTACCACGGCTGGTTCAATGGCAGCTTCCAGCGGCTGAACTGACGCATGTCGCATCCGTTCAAAATCATCACACACCGAAGACCGCGGCCGGGCGCAGCGACAGGCCGCAGCCTCTCCGGTCCGTCAAAACCCGGCAGGCTGAAGAAGGACCCCTCATGCCCATTCTGACCACTCACGCAGGCTCCCTGCCGCGCACCCAGACGGTCGTCGATTTCATCTTCGCCCGCGAGCATGGCACGCCGTACGACGCCGCCGAGTTCGATGCCGCGATGACCGAAGCGGTCTCCGCCACCGTTGCCAAACAGGTCGCCGCGGGTGTCGGCGTCGTCTCCGACGGCGAGACCTCCAAGATCTCCTACGCCACCTACGTCAAGGACCGCTACACCGGCTTCTCCGGCGACAGCCCGCGCAACGCGCCCGCCGATCTCAAGAAATTCCCGACCTTCCTCAAGCGCCTCGCCGATGATGGCGGCACCCCGAAATACGCGCGGCCCATGTGCACCGGCGAGGTCAAATCCAAAGGGCAGGGCGAGCTGCAAAAGGACATCGCCAATCTCAAAGCCGCCATGGCCGAGCACGGCGCCACCCGCGGCTTCATGAACGCGGCCTCTCCGGGCGTGATCTCGCTCTTTCTGCAGAACGACTTCTACCCGACCCGCGACGCCTATCTCGCCGCTCTTGCGGACGCCATGCGCGAGGAGTACCGCACCATCGTCGACGCGGGCCTCGATCTGCAGCTTGACTGCCCCGATCTCGCGCTGTCCCGCCACATGCTCTTCAATGACCTCTCGGACGAGGAGTTCCTCAAGATCGCGGGCGCCCATGTGGAGGCGCTGAACCATGCGCTGGACGGTATCCCGCAGGAGAAGGTGCGCGTGCATATCTGCTGGGGCAATTACGAAGGCCCGCATGTCTGCGACATTGGAATGGAGAAGGTCTTCGACACGCTGATGTCGGTCAAGGCCAGCTACTTGCTCTTTGAAACATCGAACCCCCGCCACGCGCATGAATGGGTGGTCTTCCGTGACCGCAAGGCCGACATCCCCGACGACAAGATCCTGGTTCCGGGCGTGGTCGATACGACGACGAATTTTGTCGAACACCCGGAACTCGTGGCCCAACGGCTTGACAGATTCATACAAATTGTCGGTCAGGATCGCGTTGTTGCCGGCTCGGATTGTGGTTTTGGAACATTTGCCGGCTTTGGGGCGATTGACCCCGATATCGCCTATGCCAAGCTCGAAGCGCTGCGCGACGGCGCGCATCTGGCGGAGGCCCGGTGATGGATGAGGCACTCCTGACCCTGCTGCGGCAAGTCGATACCCCGACCGTCTGCAACGCCATCGAGGTGGCGCAGGGCAAACGCGGCTTCAACGCCTTCACCCGTGGCACGATGCTCTGTTCCGCGCCCGGTGAGGCGATGGTCGGCTATGCGCGCACCGCCCGCATCCGCGCCGTCAGCCCGCCGGAGGAGCCGCCAGAGGTCATCAAGACGCGCCGCATGGCCTATTACAAATACATGGCCGAGGGACCGCGCCCCGGTGTCGCCGTGGTGCAGGATATGGACGGAGCCGATGCCATCGGCGCCTATTGGGGTGAGGTGAATACCAACATCCACAAGTCCTTTGGCCTGTCGGGCGCGCTGACCAACGGTGTGATGCGCGACCTCGGCGACCTGCCGGAAGGCTTCCCGGTCGTCGCGGGCTCCATCGGCCCGAGCCACGGCTTTGTGCATGTGCTCGATTTCGATGAGACCGTGGAGATCTTCGGCATGCGCGTGGCCCCCGGCGCGCTGGTCCACGCAGACCGCCACGGCGCGGTGGTGATCCCCGAAGACGCCGTGCCCCGGCTGAGCGAAGCCATCGCCACGCTGATGCGGTCCGAGAAGATCGTCTTCGATGCGGTGAAGGGCAAGAGGCTCGACTTCGAGGAGTTCGAGGCGGTCTGGGCCGCCTTCGAGGCGGCGCGAACTTAGGTCATCTTGCTCTTTCGTGCTCGGGGCCCAAGCCCCTGGGGCATCACCCGACCTGGAGGGCGTTCACACCGAATGGGCTGCACCGTCCATGGCCAACGGGCTTACGCATGCTCAGTTTGCAAAGCTGGCAAAATCGCCCTCCATGGGGCGGGCGATGCCCGGCCTGTCAGCAGGGCGGGACGGCTGAACTGTAAACACCGTCTTGTCCAGCGTCCGGCCCGGTCCAGTTGAAGAGCGGAGACCGCCATAAGAGCGCTGGTCTAGGCAAGCGTTAAGAAAGCCGGCCCTTTCGGCGATATCAGCCCCAAAACCGACACCCGCACCGACCAAATACCGACGTGATACCGACGCAATACCGACGTGGGGTTTCCCAATAAAACAAGGGCGCTTCGCCCCTCGGTGCCTCCCCGGCATTTTGCCGTTGCGCGTACGCTGCGGTCAGGGTTTGGCAAGCTCAGTCCTTCGGCGCCGGTGCGCCCCCCTCAAAGGCGTTGCCCTGAACGTAGTCGCAGGGGGGCTCCTGCATCTCCAGATGCAACCCATCGCCGGTGTAGGGGTGGGCGCGGGCGAGCTCTTCATCCACCTCGATGCCAAGGCCGGGTGTTTCGGGCGGTGTGATGAACCCCTCTTCGACGCGGAGGCTTGAGCGGATCAGCGCGTCGTGGAACGGGGTTTCGATGGTCTCCGCCATCAGCAGGTTCGGGATGCAGGCCGCCAGTTGGATATTGGCGGCCCACTCGATGGGGCCTGCGTAGAGATGCGGCGCCATCTGCGCATTGTAAGCCTCTGCCATCGCTGCAATTTTCCGGCATTCCCAGATCCCGCCGGCGCGGCCCAGAGCGGGTTGCAGGATGGTCGCGGCCCCACTCCGCAGCACCGGCGCGAACTCCGCCCGCGTGGTCAGCCGCTCGCCGGTCGCCACAGGGATACGCACGGCGCGCGCGACCTTGGCCATCTCCTCGACCGCATCGGGGGGGATGGGCTCTTCGAACCAGAGCGGGTCGTAGGGTTCCAACGCGCGGCCCAGCCGGATCGCACCTGCCGTGCTGAATTGCCCGTGTGTGCCAAAGAGCAGATCGGCGCGGTTGCTCACCGCTTCGCGGATCGCCTTACAGAAGGCCACGGATTGCGCGATGTCGCGCATTCCAGGCATGTGGCCGCCGCGCATGGTGTAAGGGCCCGCGGGGTCAAACTTGACCGCCGTATAACCTCTTGAAATACAATCACTTGCGGCTTCAGCGGCCATGACTGGCGCAGTCCAGAAAGCGGTCATGTCGTGATGCGGGAGCGGGTAGAGATAGGTGTAGGCGCGGATGCGGTCGTTCATCTTGCCGCCGAGCAGCGCCCAGACCGGTCGGCCCCGCGCTTTGCCCAGGATATCCCAGCAGGCGATCTCCAACCCCGAGAACGCGCCCATCACCGTGAGGTCCGGGCGCTGGGTGAACCCTGAGGAATAGGCGCGACGAAACATCTTTTCGATGTTCTCCGGGCTTTCACCTTCCATGTGGCGCTGAAACACATCCGCGATCACGGCGCGCATGGCGTCCGGCCCGACGGAGGCGGCATAGCATTCACCCCAACCGGTGATTCCGTCATCGGTGGTGAGCTTCACGAGGATCCAATAGCGCCCGCCCCAGCCGGGTGCGGGCGGGGCGGTGATGATGATGTCCAGGTCCTTGAGTTTCATGGCATTTCTCCGCGAGGCGGTGGCCTAAAGCCCACCGTACCTGTCAGTTGCTCGGCGTCTCGAAGACAATCACATTGCGCCGCGCGGAGCCGGATTTGGTATCCGCGATGGCCTCGTTGATCTGATCCAGCCGCCAGCGGCCCGAGATCAGCTCGTCCAGTTTCAGCCGCCCCTGTGCATAGAGATCGACCATCCAGGGGATGTCGCGCTGGATCACCACATCGCCCATCTTGGAGCCCACCATGCCCTGGCCGACAGCGGCGAAGATCACCGGCTCATAGGTGGAGGTGGCACCGGAATGCGGCATGCCGACCATGACGACCTTGCCGCCGTAGCCGAGATAGCGCGGCGCCTGGTCATAGGCGGGGATGGCGCCAACGGTCACGATGACCGCATCGGCGCCACGCCCGCCGAGCGCTTTGAAGCTGGCTTTCCATGGTGCGGGGTCGGTCGCCAGAACGCCATGGGTCGCGCCGAATTCCTTTGCTATTTCAAGCTTTTCGGCACTCATGTCCACCGCCACGATGCGGCGGGCGCCGGCGATCCGCGCACCCTGAATGGCGTTCAGGCCAACACCACCAGCGCCGATCACGACCACATCCTGCCCGGCACGTAGCCCCGCTGCATTGACCGCCGCGCCAACGCCCGTGATCACGCCACACGCGATGAGGCTGGCGGCGTCCTTCGGGATGGTCGCGTCAATCCGCACCACCTGGCTTTGGGCCACCACCACCTTCTCGGCGAAGGCGCCGCAGGCCATTGCCTGATGCAGCTTGGTGCCCTGCGTGGTCGTAATGGGGCCGCTGTCGCCGTCATATGGCGTCTGGCACAGGGTGGGCTGGCCACCCGCGCAGTTGCCGCAGGTGCCACAGGCCCGGATCAGCGTCACGATCACGCTGTCGCCGACAGCCAGCCCCGCCACACCGGGCCCGACGGCACTCACCACGCCTGCGGCTTCATGCCCGTAAACTGCGGGCAGCGACCCGCCCCAGGCGCCTTCGGCATAGGAGATGTCAGAGTGACAGATGGCGACCGCGCTCAAGGTGACTTCGATCTCGCCCATCTCCGGTGCGCGCAGACGGATGTCTTCGATCCGGAGCGGAGCGCCGAACGCGTGGCATACGGCGGCTTTGATGGTCTGCATGGGGCGGTGTCTTTCTGATCGGCGACGTTCCGGGCAGGGTGCCTGCATTGGCTGATGATGCGCAAGGCACAAACCGACATGAAATGTCGCCGTTAGCGGATGTCGCTTGCCGTTGATCGGCGCGCGGGGGCCCGGAGAAAGACGGCCAGCCCGATGAGGATCAGCCCGGCCGACAGCAGGAAGGGCGCCCCGGGGAAATAGGCCGGAGCGTCGGCATCCGTGAAGGCTGCGAAGGTGCCTGTCATCATCAGCGGCGAGATGATCATGGCCAGCGCCATGATCGACGTGAGCGCGCCCTGAAGCTCGCCCTGCGCATCACGACCGACAGCCTTCGACATGATGCCTTGCAGCGCCGGAGTGATCACGGCGGCCAGGGCAGCGAGCGGTGTCAGGATCAGCGCAATGGTGCCGCTGGTGACCAAGGCGAGCGCAAGAAACGCCGCCGTATCAAAGAGATGGCCGTATATGACCGTGCCGCGCTCTCCCAGAAGGCGCAGCACTGGGCGGATCAACCCGCCCTGCACCACGGCCATCATGATGCCGAACAGCGCCAGGCTCAGGCCAATGGTCGCGGGTTCCCAACCAAAGCGTTCCTTGACGAAATAGGACCAGATGGCGGGGTAGACCATGAAAGCAACCTGGTAGAGGAAGAAGACAACCAGCAGCGGTCCGATGCCCGGCAGACGCCCCAGCTGACGGAAGCTGCCCCAGGGGTTCGCGCGGGCCCATTGGAAGGGGCGGCGGATCTCATCGGTGATGGTTTCCTTCAGGACAATATAGCCAAAAAGGGCATTCAGTGCGGCGAGCCCTGCCGCGGCATAGAACGGCGCACGGGTGCCGAACGCGCCCAGCAAACCGCCCAGCAGCGGACCCAGCACGAAGCCCAGGCCGAACGCGGCGCCCACGAGGCCGAAATTGGCGGCGCGATCTTCGGGCTTCGAGATATCGGCCATATAGGCATTGGCGGTCGACTGAGTTGCGGCGGTCATCCCGCCCACGATCCGACCGATGAGCAGCAACACGATACTGCCTGCGACGGCCATCACGAGATAGTCCAGTGCCATCACGACCAATGAGATGAGCAGGACGGGCCGTCTGCCGAAGCGATCCGAGAGCCCGCCGATCACCGGCCCGCACAGGAACTGCATCACGGCGAAGGCGGTCGACAGCACCCCTCCCCAGAGCGCGGCAGTGCTGAGATCCGCGCCGCGCACCTCCTGGATCAGATCCGGCATGACCGGGATGATCAGCCCGATCCCCATGGAATCGAGCATGACCGTGATCAGGATGAAGAGGACGGCGGGGCGCACCGTTCAGAGCGCCCGCACCCGGGCGGCAAAGGCGCGCGCCTCCTCCGGGGCCTGGCCAAGCTGGGCGCGCGGGTCGAAGAGATCGGACGGCAACTCGGGGTGCTGCGACAGAGCAATCTCGGCAAGCGATGTGCCCGTTTCCGCCGCTTGCCGACACAGCGCCTTCGCCGTCCTCTGCGCCTCCGCCCGCGGCATCTGCGCCGCGAGGGCGAAGCTCAGCGCTTCCGCGTGCGCAAGGCCCTGACCGAGGGTGTCCGCCATGCGGGCGGGTACGGGCTGCAGACCCTCCAGCACTGCGCAGGCTTTCTGCAAAGAGGCCGCGGTCGTGAGCGCTATCTGCGGCATCACCATCCATTCAGTGAACCAGGCCGCCCCGTCGCGCTGGTGCTGGTGTACTGCCGCTGCTTGCAGCCCGCTCATCAGTCCACCCATCTGGTGGGACAGGGCCACCAGCACCGATGGCCCCACCGGGTTCTGCTTGTTGGGCATGGTGGAGGAGGCTCCGGAGGCGCCCAGCGTGACCTCGGCGACCTCCGTTGCGGCCAGCGCGATCAGGCTCTGGCCCATGGCTGCGAGCGCCGCAGTGACCTCTGCCATCCAGGACGAGATGCGCAGCACTGGTCCGCGATCGGTGTGCCAACTGCGGCCCGGATCCCGCAATCCGAGCCCCTCGGCCAACGCCGCGCGGAGGGCGGGAGCCTGATCGCCCAGGGCCGCGCTGGTGCCAGCCGCACCGGAAAGCGACACCCACAGGCTGCGACCGCGCAGATCGTCAAGTGCCGCGAGGGCATCAAGAAGCGGCGCGCCCCAGCTCGCGAGCACGGCGCCCCAGGTTGTTGGCGTCGCCTGCTGAGCATAGGTGCGCCCGGCCATGGGGACGTCGGCATGGGTGCCCGCCTGCTCGGCGAGAGCCGCAAGCACCGCCCTCAGATCGCTCTCCGCCAGCGCCAGACACTGCCGCAGTCGCAGCATCAGGCCCGTGTCGATGATGTCCTGCGAGGTCGCGCCCCAATGCATGTATTGCGCATGTTCGGGTGCGTTCATCTCGGCGCGAAACGCGGCAAGCAAGCCGGGCACGCTGACGCCGTTCTCGCCGGTGGAGGAGGCCAGCGCGCCCGGGTCGATCTGGATCTCCAGCGTCGCGCGATGGATGGCCGCCGCACTGATCTCGGGGATGATCCCGAGCGCACCTTGAGCCTTGGCAAGCGCACCTTCCACCAGCAGCATCGCACGCAGCGCGGCACTGTCCGAGAACAGACGCCCGGCCTCGCCCGTCGGGAAGAGCTGCGCGTGAAGCGGGCTGTCGAAGACGCTGGCGGCCACGGATCAGGGCGCCCTAGACATGGCCGGTGTCGCGCAGAAATCGCGTCAGCAGCGCGGCATACTCCTGCGGCTGCTCGACGCAAGGCAGGTGACCCGCCTTGCGGATCACGTGGCACTGGCTGCCGGGGATCAGATCGGTCGTCTCGCGCACCAGATCGGGCGGCGTGGAGCCATCCTCGGCCCCCGCAATGCCCAGCGTGGGCAGGCGCAAACTGGCGGTAGTGGTGTAAAAGTCGGTGCCCGAAATCGCAGCGGAGCACCCCATGTAGCCCTGATCCTCCTGGCGCGTCAGCATATTGCGCCAGAGCTCGAGGTCGGGCGTCGCGCGGAAGTCGTCCGAGAACCAGCGCTCCATCACCGCATCGGCCAGCGCCTCGATGCCGCCTTGCCGCACCGTCTCGATGCGCTCGCTCCACATCTCGGGCGTGCCGATCTTGGCGGCGGTGTTCGAAAGCACCATCGCGCGGATCAAGTCCAGCCGTTTGACGGCAAGCCCCTGGGCGATCATCCCGCCGATGGACAGGCCAACAAAGACGCAGCCCTGCACGTCAAGGTGATCCAGCAGCGCTTCGGTGTCGGTGATCAGCGCACCCATCGTGTAGGGGGTGGGCGGGCAGGTCGACAGCCCGTGCCCGCGCTTGTCAAACTGGATCAGGCGCAGGCCTTCGGGCAGGAGCGGCAGGATCGGATCCCACAGCCGCATATCTGTGCCGAGCGAGTTGGCGAAAACGACCGGCGGGCCGTCCTCTGGCCCGTCCACCCGGTAGTGCAGCCGCAGATCGCCGAGATCGAGCATCTTCATGCGGCATTTCCTTGTGTGCGGGGCGCTGTGGCGGGCAGGGCGAGGGCCTTGGCAAAGACATCCGCGTCGATATTCCCTCCCGAAATCGTGACGATCACATCGTCGCCCTCAATCTGGGCGCCGTGAAAAACGGCGGCGGCCAGCGCCACAGCGCCGCCCGGTTCGGCCACCAGCTTCAACCGGTTGAAGGCCAGGGCGACGGCCCGCAGCGCCTCTTCTTCGCTGACGGCAAAGCCAGGCCCGGCCAGTCGTTTGAGGATCGGGAAGGTCAGCACGCCCGGCTCCGGTGTCACGATCGCATCGCAGAGGCTGCCCGAAAGCCGCGTGTTGCGTTGGACCGTTCCCGCCTGCAGGGAGCGTGCCACATCATCGAAGTCCTCCGGTTCGGCCGTGCGCACGCGCAGACCAGGTGCCTCCGCCTCCAACGCCAGCGCGATGCCGGAGGAGAACCCACCACCGCCGCAGCACACAATCACATCCGCCTGCGTGACACCGACCGCTGCGGCCTGAGCGGCAATCTCCAGACCGGTGGTGCCTTGCCCGGCGATCACCTGCGGCTCGTCATAGGGCTTGATCAGCGTGAGCCCCCGTGCCGCGACCATCTCTGCGCCGATGGCGTCCCGGTCCTCACCGGCCGCGCGGTCATAGAGTACGACCTCTGCGCCCAAAGCCCGCGTGTTGTCGATTTTCACTGCGGGCGCGTCGCGGGGCATGATGATCACCGCTGCAGCGCCATGCGCCCGCGCGGCCAGTGCCACGCCCTGCGCATGGTTGCCGCTGGAAAAGGCGATGACGCCGCGGCCGCGCTCGGCCTGTGACAGCGCCGAGACCGCCGACCAGGCGCCGCGGAACTTGAAGCTGCCGGTGTGCTGCAGGCATTCTGCCTTGATCCACACCCGGCGCCCGGCGATCTCGTCGAGAAACGGTGAGGAGAGCAGCGGCGTCCGACGCGCATGGCCATCCAGTCGTGCTGCAGCGGCTCTGATCATCTCGATGTTCATAGGCGCCGTCTCACTTCAGGATCTCGATCCAGGTCTGCAGCGCGGCCACCGCCTCGGGCTCGTCGAGAAACGGAATGTGGCCCCGCCCGTGGACTGTGACGGCGATCATATCAGGCCGACGCCGCTGCATCTCCGCCAGCGTATCGCGGCTCAGCAGGTTCGATGCTTCGCCGCGGATGCAGGCCAGCGGGAGGTCTTCCAGCGCGTCGAAATAGGGCCAAAGGTCCGGGGCGGCCTGGGCGCCCACCGCCTCGACCGCATCGCGCAGCCGCGGGTCATAGGTGATCTGCAGACCCTTCGTAGTCTGCTCGAAGTGCTTCTCGGCTTCCTCCATCCAACGCGAAAAGGGGACATCCGTGAAGCCTGTATAGGTTGTCTCCATCGCGCGGGCGGCATCGACCAGCGTCTTGGCGGCGGGCGCGCGCCCCAGATATCCGGAGATGAACGCAAGCCCCTCGGGTTCTATCACCGGACCGATGTCATTCAACGCGACGCCCAGAAGGCGCGCCTTGGCGCCCATCGCAAGACCCATGGCGTTCAGCCCGCCACGCGACGTGCCAATGACGGCGACCTGGTCCAATTCAAGATGGTCCAGCAACTCGATCACATCCCGGCATTCCACCGGCAGTGCATAGTTCTTCCAGTCGGTGTCCCAGTCGGACTTTCCGCGCCCGCGGTAGTCCATCTTGATCAGCCGAACGCCGTTCAGATGTGGTGTGACATAGTCGAAGTCGCGCGTGGTCCGCGTCAGCCCGGCGAGGCACAGCACGGGCAGCCCGCCTCCCTCGTCCGTATAGTAGAGCGACAGCTTGTCGGAGGTGCGAAAAAAGCTCATGTCACGTCCGCCAGACCGGGTATGCCCGTCAGATCCGGCAGCACATTTGCGGGTTGGCCGGGCAGGCGGTCCACTGGATCAGCGCCGCGGTTCACCCAAACGGTGGCAAACCCGTAGCGGGCCGCGCATGCCGCGTCCCAACCGTTGGACGAGACGAAGAGGATCTCGTCGGTGTTACAACCGAACCGTTTGGCCACCAGATCGTAGACCCGCGCGTCGGGCTTGAAGACGCCGACGCTTTCGACTGACAGCGTGTCATCCAGCAGCGCTTCGATACCGGCGGAGCTGACCGCGCCCTCCAGCATGTCGGGGGAGCCGTTGGACAGGATTGCCGTGCTCAGACCACCCTCCTTGAGCGCGCGCAGCATCTCGGGCACCTCCGGATAGCTCTGCAGCTGCCAATAGAGCGCCAGCAGCCGCTCGCGCAGCGCCGGGTCGCCATCAAGCCCGGTCTTCTCCAGCGCCCAATCGAGGCCGTCCTGCGTGACCTGCCAGAAATCGCAGTGATCATCCGTGACTGCGCGCAGCCAGGTGTATTGCAACTGTTTCAGGCGCCAATGCTCCGCCAGGGCCGACCAGGTGCCCTGCAATTGCCTGAAATCGGGCTCGGTCGCAGCCTGCCGCGCCGCCGCGGCCACATCGAACAGCGTGCCATACGCGTCAAAGACACAGGTCGTGATCGGCATGGCGCACCTCTTTGCAGCAGTTCGGTGCCACAGTGTCACGCCACCGGCGAGGCGAAAAGGGCCAATCGCGCGGTTTTTCAGCTTTACTCAAATGGCTGCGCCGGGCAGGGTGCGGCAGTCCTTGGAGAACCTGCGCAGATACGCGGCCTCCCACACGCTTTTCCAAACAAGATCGGAGCTTTCATGACCGAGGTGAAATCGGGCGATACAGTCGGCATCCATTATACCGGCACGCTGCTGAACGGGACAAAATTCGACAGCTCCGAGGGGCGGGACCCGCTGCAGTTTGTGGTCGGCTCCGGTCAGGTGATCCCCGGTCTGGATGCGGCCTTGCCGGGCATGGCGCTTGGCGAGAAGAAGACGGTGAAGGTGCCCTGCGCCGACGCCTATGGGCCGATCAATCCGCAGATGCGGCAGGCGGTGCCGCGCGAAGGCATCCCCGACGACGTGCCCCTCGACATCGGCACGCTGCTGAACGTCGAGACACCCGAAGGTCAGGCGATGCAGGTGATGATCGTGGCCACGGATGAGGCGACGGTAACCATTGATGCCAATCACCCGCTCGCGGGGCAGGACCTTACGTTCGATATCGAGGTGATGTCGATTTCAGAGGCCCAGAGCTGACGCTCAGATGCCGTCGTCGGGTCGATTGATCGGTGTGCGGGATACGGGCAGCCCGGCGATCTTTGCATTGATCTCCGCAGCCTTCTGCAGAGCTGCATCCTGAAGCTCACGCGCTCTGTCGGTGGGGAACTCGCCCTCCATTGCCGCCGTCACAAAGGGCTGCAACTCGTCGAGACCGCCCTGCAGTTTGGGGTGCAATACCGGGTCGGACCACATCGCTGCAGCGAATGTAGCACCTGTCACCGGCATGAGCAGCCAGGCAAACAGGCGCGCCCGGGCGGCCCGGCGGATGTAGCGGGCCTGACGCAGCGTGCGGGAATCGGCATGTGTAAACATGCCACCGGTTTACCGAGGGATTATGGCATCAGTTGGGCGTGGGGCCCGCCGCGTGATCTCAGAGATTCTCGACCTGCGGCATGCCCAGCACGTGATATCCCCCATCGACGCGGATGATCTCGCCGGTGGTGCAGGCGCCCGCGTCGGAGGCCAGATAGACCGCCGTGCCGCCCACGGCTTCCAAGGTCGCGTTTGACCGGAGAGGGGCGTTCTGGTCGGTGAACTTGTAGGTGCGCCGTGCGCCCCCGATGGCTGCACCCGCGAGCGTCTTCATCGGCCCCGGCGAGATGGCGTTCACGCGGATACCTTCCGGCCCGAGATCATTCGCCAGATAGCGCGTGGCACTTTCCAGCGCTGCCTTGGCCACTCCCATCACGTTGTAGTTCGGCACAACCGTGTTGCTGCCCTGGTACGTCAGCGTCAACACCGTGCCGCCGTTCTCCACCATCAGCGGATGCGCGCGGCGGGTCACTTCAACGAGCGAGTAGGCACTGATGTCCATCGTGCGTTTGAAATTCTCGCGCGTGGTGTTGAGGAACCGCCCTGTCAACTCGGTCTTGTCCGAGAAGGCGATGGCGTGCACGAGAAAATCAATCGTCGGCCAGCGCGCGCCCAGCTGCTCGAACGCCGCATCGAGCGAGGCGTCATCGGTCACATCTACGTCGACCATGAAGTCCGATCCGACGGACTCCGCCAGCGGTTTCAAACGGGTGCCAAACGCCTCGCCTTGGTAGGTGAACGCCAGCTCCGCGCCTGCCTCTGCCATCGCCTTTGCGATGCCCCAGGCGATGGAGCGTTCGTTGGCCACGCCCATGATGAGCCCGCGCTTTCCATTCAATAAACCAGACATGAGCGCCCCTTACCCGAGATACTTTGACAGGATCATCGACCCGTTGGTGCCGCCAAAACCGAAGGAATTGGTCATGACGGAATCGAGCCCCGCGTTCTCGACCAGCTCCGTCGCGATTTCCGACGCCTGAAAGGCCGGGTCCAGCGTCTCGACGTTGATCGACGGCGCGATGAAGTCATCCTTCAGCATCAGCAGGCAATAGATCGCCTCTTGTGCGCCCGCCGCCCCCTGGCTGTGGCCGGTCATCGACTTTGTGGAGCTGACGGGCGGTTGGGTTTTGCCCTCGAACGCCCGGCGCACCGCCTCCATCTCTGGCTGATCCCCTGCGGGGGTCGAGGTGCCATGGGCATTGATGTAGCTCACGCTGCGGCCCTCGGGCAGGGTGTCGAGCGCCAGTGCCATCGCCCGCTCGCCGCCCTCGCCGGACGGGGCCACCATATCGTGCCCGTCCGAGGTCGCGGCATAGCCGGTGACTTCCGCATAGATCGTGGCGCCTCGGGCCAGCGCATGCTCCAGCTCTTCCAGAACCACGATGCCGCCCCCACCCGAGATCACGAAGCCATCCCGGTTCTCATCGAACGCGCGCGAGGCCTTGTCGGGTGTGTCGTTATACTTCGAGGACATGGCACCCATGGCGTCAAATAGACACGACAGCGTCCAGTCCAGCTCCTCCCCGCCGCCCGCGAACATCACATCCTGCTTGCCCAGCATGATCTGCTCGGCGGCATTGCCGATGCAGTGCAGCGATGTGGAGCAGGCCGAGGTGATCGAATAATTGATGCCTTTGATCTTGAAGGCGGTCGACAGGTTCGCGCTAACCGTGGACGACATGCACTTGGGCACGGCAAAGGGCCCGATCCGCTTGGTGGCCCCCGTGTTCTTCACCACCTCATGCGCCGTCAGCATTGCACTTGTCGACGGGCCGCCGGAGCCAGCCACCAGCCCGGTGCGCGGATTCGAGATGATATCTTCGCCCAGGCCCGCATCCGCGATGGCCTGCTCCATGGCGATATAGGCATAGGCCGCCCCCGGCCCCATGAAGCGCAGCGTGCGCTTGTCGATATGCTCTGTCACGTCGAGCTTGAGCGTGCCCGCCACCTGGCTGCGAAACCCGTGCTCGGCCATCTCCGGGCTTGCGACGATCCCGCTGGTGCCGGATTTCAGCGAGGCCAGAACCTCTTCGGCGTTGTTCCCGATGGACGAGACGATGCCCAACCCTGTCACGACGACGCGGCGCATGGCGCTCTCCTTCATAGTCTCAAATCGCCTGCCCGGTGTCAGCTTTCCGACAGCGCGACCTTCATATCAGTGACCTGATAGATGGTTTCCCCATCCGCTTCCACCCGGCCATTGGCGACACCCATTGTCAAGCGCCGGGTCTGAACGGCTTTTGTGAAATCTACGTAATAGGTCAGCATCTTGCGGTCGGGCCGCACCATGCCGGTGAGCTTCACTTCGCCCACACCCAGGGCATAGCCGCGCCCCTGCCAACCGCGCCAGCCGAGGTTGAACCCGGTGAGCTGCCAAAGCCCGTCAAGTCCCAGACAGCCGGGCATGATCGGATTGCCGGGGAAGTGACAATCGAAGAACCACAAATCAGGCGTGATATCGAACTCCGCGATCACATGGCCCTTGCCATGTTCGCCGCCATCTTCAGAGATGTCGGTGATCCGGTCCATCATCAGCATGGGCGGCTCGGGCAGCTGCGCATTCCCGACCCCGAAGAGCTCGCCGCGCGCGCATTTCAGCAGGTCATCCTTGTCAAAACTGGTGGGGTATTGGCCCATTCTGGCGCATCTCCTGCTCGGCATTCTTTTACGTCCAATCCCTCTAGCATCGCGTTTGCGGCCTTCGCAAGGGCGTCTGCGGTCGCCATGCGGGCCTGCGCGGCGCGGCTGCATGCGGCAATTGCGACGGATCAAATCGCTTGAATCCAATTGAAAACCCCCCCTCATGCGCCTTATATGACTAAGGAGAGGTAACAAGAGCGTGCCATGACCCCTGCGCAACAAACCATAGGTTCAAGCTGGCTGGCGAAAGCGGGCCTGCGCCCCACGCGCCAGCGTGTCGCCCTCGCGACCCTGCTCATCGGGGATGGCAAGCATCGGCATGTCACCGCGGAGAGCCTGTTCGACGCGGCCAAGAAACAAGGTGAAGCGGTCTCGCTGGCCACCGTCTACAACACGCTGCGCGCCTTCTGCGACGTCGGCCTGATGCAGGAAGTGACGGTCGACGGCTCCAAGAGCTACTTCGACACCAATACGCATGACCACCCTCATTTCTTCTGGGAAGATGAAGACAAGCTCACCGATGCGCCCTCGGATGAGTTGGTCATCGCACAGCTGCCCGAAGCTCCGGAAGGCGCGGAAATCGCATCGGTCGATGTGGTGATCCGCCTGCGCCGCAAGCCCTAGGCGCCGCGGCCACTGCTCACAGCCAAATGCCGCATCCGCTGATCTCTCAAGACGACATCGCGACCTATGCGCGGGACGGCGTCGCGGTCATTCGTGGTCTTTTTGCCCCCCATATCGAGCGGCTCAAGGCCGGGGTCGCCCGCAACATGACGGAGCCGGGGCCCTATGCGGCGGAAAACCTGCACACACACGAGGCGGGGCGCTTCTTCGATGACTATTGCAACTGGCAGCGGATTTCCGAATTCGAGAGCGTGATCCGTGACGGTACCATTGCCGAGGCCGCAGCGGATCTGATGCAGAGCAAGACCGTCCAACTCTTCCACGATCATGTGCTCGTGAAGGAGCCTGGCACGTCAAAGCCGACCCCCTGGCATCAGGACAGTCCCTATTACTTCGTCGATGGGCACCAGATGATCAGCTTCTGGGTGCCGCTGGACGCGGTCTCGGAGGCGACCCTGCGTTGCGTGGCGGGCTCGCACCTTTGGCCGAAGCCGGTGCTGCCGACGCGGTGGCTGGCCGAGACAAGCTTCTACCCGAACAGCGACGACTACATCCCCGTGCCCGACCCGGACGCCGAGCGTATGGACATCCGCGAGTTTCCGATGGAACCGGGCGACGCGGTTGCCTTCCACTACAGGGTGCTGCACGGCGCGCGCGGCAATACCTCGGACGCGCGACGCCGGGCCTTCTCCCTGCGGCTTCTGGGCGATGACGCACGATATGTGCAACGCCCGGGCCCTACCTCGCCTCCCTTTCCCGGCCATGGCATGACACCCGGAGACCGCCTGCGCACCGATTGGTTCCCCATTCTCCGCTGAGATTTCGTCAGGCATCTGAACCGTGATTGCGTGGATGCCAAAGACATCCGGGCAACCGTCGATCATCTGTCAGGCGGGGTAAAGACGACGTACCCAGATCGCGGAGCAGGCAGGTCAGGTGGGCTTTCAGGCCACCTTTGCCAGCGTCAAAACCACTGCCCCGGTTCCATCAGTCCCAGATCCAGCAGCTGCCGTGAATGCCATTCGAATGGCGCTGAATTGTGCCACTTGAAGGTGTCGATCGCATAGGTGCTGCCCGGGTTCGACTTCAGCGCCTTGGCCGTCCGGAACGAGCAAATCGCGGCTGTGATGTTGTGATGCCACGGACAGGCGAAGGTGTTGTATTCCTCATCTGAAAACGTGTGATCGCTGCGCAACGTCAGGCCGGGCTTGGCACGGAACAAGGCGATCCGGTCGATCTTGCGCCGCTCATGCGGCACATGCTCCTCGAACCGCCAGCGCAGTCCGCCGTAGAAATCCAGCTGTCGGCCCTTCTGCGCGGCGTTCGCTGCCGGAGCCGTCCGCGCCAGAGCGTAGTAGCCTGACCGGTCCAGATGCGCCCGGTCGAGCGAGACCGCATCGGGGTAGGCGCTCAGATCATCGGCGTAGAGGTCGACGACATAGGTGAGCATCGCGTCGCGGCGTTCCTCGCTGTGAAATGCCAGCATCTCGCCCACAGTGCGGGTCTCGCAAAAGGGAAAGAACAGGTACTCCGCATTGTAGCAATAGTACATCCAGGTGCCCGCGCCCGCTGCCGCAACCGCCGTCACCGCAGCCTCCACCGCCCCGTCCGCCGTCGTGTCATAGGTGATCCGATGCACGCTTTCCTGCAGATCGTCGGGCAGAGTGAATGCAGCGGGCAGGAAGGCAAGCACCTGTGCGAAGCCCATCTGCTGGTGATGGCGCAGCGTCGTGGCTACCTCCACATCGTCTTCCACGAATATCATTGCAACCGGCCCCCGCCGCAGGACCTCGGGCGCGGTTGTCAGAAAAGCGGTGAGTGTGTCGTACTGCATCGGAGCTCCGATTGGCGGCATGCCGCAGAATCAGTTAAATCCGAGTTCATTGCAAGCCGCAGCCCCCGCTGGTAAGCAGCGCGCCAACACACTCCTGATCCGGATGAGATCGATGACCGCGCCCAAGAAGCTCTTCGTGAAGACCTACGGCTGCCAGATGAATGTCTACGACAGCGAGCGTATGGCCGAAGTTCTGGGCGAGCAGGCGTATGAGCAGACCGATGTGCCCGAAGAGGCGGACATGATTCTGCTCAACACCTGCCACATCCGCGAGAAGGCCGCGGAAAAGGTCTATTCCGAGCTGGGGCGCCTGAAGTCGCTGAAAGCGGCCAATCCCGATCTGAAAATCGGGGTTGCAGGCTGTGTCGCGCAGGCCGAAGGCGAAGAGATCATGCGCCGACAGCCCGCGGTCGATCTGGTGGTGGGGCCCCAATCCTATCACCGCCTGCCGCAGATGGAGGCGCGGGTTCGCGCGGGCAAGACCGCGCTCGACACGGACTTCCCCGAAGAAGACAAATTCGACAAGCTGAAGTCCCGCCCGAAAGCGCGGCGCGCACCCGCGGCCTTTCTCACCGTGCAGGAGGGCTGCGACAAGTTCTGCGCCTTCTGTGTGGTGCCGTACACCCGCGGCGCTGAAACCAGCCGCCCCGTCACCCGTGTGCTCGACGAGGCGCGCGATCTGGTGGACCGGGGGGTGCGCGAGATCACGCTGCTGGGCCAGAACGTGAACGCGTATCACGGGGCAGGGCCCGATGGTGTAGAACAGAGCCTCGCGCAGCTGATCTGGGCGCTCAACGATATCGACGGGCTCGAACGCATCCGCTTCACCACCTCGCACCCAAACGACATGACCGACGACCTGATCGACGCACATGGCACCTGCGAGAAGCTGATGCCGTATCTGCATCTGCCGGTGCAGTCCGGCTCCGACAAGATCCTCAAGCGTATGAACCGCAGCCATACCGCCGAGAGTTACTTGCGGGTGATCGAGAAGATCCGCGCCGCGCGCCCGGATATCCTGATGTCCGGGGATTTCATCGTGGGCTTCCCCGAAGAGACAGAGGAGGATTTCCAGGCCACGCTCGATCTGATCGAGGCGGTGGGCTATGGCTATGCCTATTCCTTCAAATACTCCACACGGCCCGGCACACCCGCGGCGGAGCGCCCGCAGGTCGACCCGGAGGTGGCCGATGCGCGCCTGCAGCGGCTGCAGACCCTGATCACGCGCCAGCAACAGCAGATTCAGGAGGCGATGGTCGGGCGCAGCGCGCGGGTGCTTGTGGAGAAGCCGGGGCGCGAGCCGGGCCAGATGGTCGGCAAATCCGAGTATCTGCACGCGGTCCATATCGACAATTCCGATGCGGACATCGGCGATATCGTCCCGGTCAGAATCACCGCGGCCAAGCGCAATTCCCTCGCGGCGGTGCGAGCGGATCAGGGTTAACTGTGTATGACACCACCAAAATAGGGCTTTTTCGGACACAGTGATGCCGAGAACTGGACAATATCGCCCTGTTCTTGCTTCAAGATCGGTCAGAATTTAGAAAAACTGAGTTGAGTTTTTGATCTCCGCCGGAAAGACGTGTGGAGCGTGTGTGGGCGACCAGTGAAGGAAGAGACCGTGACAGTGAGTTTTTCAAAGACCGGTGGAGGCCTCGCAGCCGCTGTTCTGGGCGCGGCTTTTGCGCTGCAGGCCGGTGCCGTGGCGGCGCAGAGCGACTCGCAGCAGGGTCTCGACCGCGGCCAGTATGTGCCCAGCATCTGGGTCGATCCGGACGGGTGTGAGCACTGGGTGATGGACGACGGTGCGGAAGGGTTCATGACCCCGCACGTGACCCGCCAGGGGATCCCGGTCTGCCGCGAGGCCACGGTCTGCGCTCTGGTGCGCTCCGATCAGTTCTTCGCCACCGACAGCGCCAGCATCAGCGCCGAAGGGCGCGCCAGCCTGCGCGACTTCTTCCAGAGCACCGATGCGCTGGCGTTTATCATCACCGGGCACACCGACAGCGATGCCTCCGACGCCTACAACCAGCGTCTGTCTCTGGCGCGGGCGAACACCGTGGCGGACATCGCGCGCGCGGAAGGGGCTGCGGTCTCCGAAGTGCGAGGGCTGGGCGAGCGCAACCCGATTGCGAGCAATGCGACCGCCGAAGGCAAGGCGCGCAACCGCCGTGTCGAAATCACCTGTATCAAGTAGCGAGGATCGATTTATGACCCGTCTCACACTCGTCGGGCTGACCTGCGGCGCCCTGGTACTCACGGCCTGCGGTGAGCTGAGCTCCGAGAAGGGCGTCGATCGCGGGCCCGACTCCAAGGATCTGCTGGATTTGCAGGCCGGTATCTGGGTCGATCCGAACGGCTGCGACCACTGGATCATCGACGATGGGATCGAGGGCTACCTCTCCGCGCGTCTCGACCGCAACACCGGCAAGCCGGTCTGCTCCGGCATCGCGCCGCCCACCCAGACCGTGGGCAACTTCAAAGGCGGCGGAACCCAGATCATCGGCGACCCGTTCTAGACGCACGGCTCTCGGCTCCAGCGCGCGGTGTGAGCGGCACGATCCCGCCCACGCAGTTTTTGTTTCAAAGTTGTGAAAACCACGCGGTTGCGCTTGCACCTGCGCCATGGAATTGGCACCGTCACTCAAACCCTCATCTCAAGGAACAGCGATTGGCCGCCAGCGACCAAAGTCCGACAGACACCATGACCGCCGCACCCGGTGGCACTGTCGAGTTCCCCGACAATCGGTTGTTGATCGATCTCTGCGGCGCCTATGACGCCAATCTTGCGCAGATCGAAAAGGCATTGGGCGTGCAGATCGTGCGCCGCGGCAATCAGTTGGCTGTCGTTGGCGAACCGGACGCGCAGACCGATGCGATGCGCGTTCTGCACGCGCTCTATGCCCGCATTGAAAGCGGGCGCGCGGTGGAACCCGGCGATGTCGACCGCGAGCTGCGCATGGGCCCCTTCGAGGAGGCCACCGGCGTGCAGGACGGCGACCAGATGGAAATGCCCATCGGCGACCGAATCGAAATCCAGACCCGCAAGAAACGGGTCGAGCCGCGCACCGATGCTCAGAAGGCCTATGTGCAATCCCTTTTCGAGAATGAGCTGGCCTTCGGCATCGGCCCGGCGGGGACCGGCAAGACCTATCTCGCCGTCGCCGTTGGCGTGTCGATGTTCATCTCCGGCCATGTGGACAAGATCATCCTGTCCCGCCCCGCGGTCGAGGCGGGCGAGCGGCTGGGCTTTCTGCCCGGTGACATGAAGGACAAGGTCGATCCTTACATGCAGCCGCTCTATGACGCGCTGGGAGATTTCCTGCCGGGCAAGCAACTGGCCAAGCTGATCGAAGAGAAACAGATCGAAATCGCGCCGCTCGCCTTCATGCGCGGGCGCACGCTGAGCAATGCCTTCGTGGTGCTGGACGAGGCGCAGAACGCTACTTCGATGCAGATGAAGATGTTCCTCACGCGTCTGGGCGAAGGCTCGCGCATGGTGATCACCGGCGACCGCACCCAGATCGACCTGCCGCGCGGCGTGTCTTCGGGCCTCGCGGACGCGGAGCGGCTGCTGAAGACCATCCCCAAGATCAGCTTCAACTACTTCACTTCGAAGGATGTGGTGCGCCACCCGCTGGTGGCCGCGATCATCGAGGCTTACGAAGCGGACACGCCGCCCGCCTGATGCTGGACCTTCTGATTGAAGCGGCCGACTGGAGTCGCATCCCGCTCGAACAGCTGGCCGAGAAGGCGACGCGCGCAACGCTTGAGCACCTCGGCCGTCCCGTCGAACAGTCGAGCATCTCACTCATGGCCTGCGACGATGACCGCATCGGGATCCTGAACGCCACGTTCCGCGAGAAGCCGACCCCGACCAATGTGCTCAGCTGGCCCTCCGATGAGCTGGGCGCGGGCGAAGACGGCAAGACCCCGCGCGACCCGATCCCGGATTTTGACGGCACCTATGAGCTTGGCGACATCGCCATTGCCTATGAAACCTGCGCCCGCGAGGCTGCGGAATTGGGCAAATCGCTTGAGGATCACGTGACACATCTGATCGTTCACGGAATCTTGCATCTTTTGGGCTATGATCATGTCCGCGACCGCGATGCCGCGCTCATGCAGGCGCTCGAGGTTGAAATACTTGGCAAACTGGGTCTTGATGACCCATATAGGATTTGATCGGCCGCGCGCCGAGCCACGCTTGAACAGGACCCAATGGGCGACAACGACGGACAATCTGACGCGGCGCAACGCGCGCATGTCGGACAAGACACCCCCCCAGAACCGGAGGCTTCGAAGCAAGGCGGCTTTTTCAGCCGTGTGATCGAAGCGCTCAGTCCCGCCGATGGTGAGACGGACCCACCTGTCATCGAGGCGGCGCCGGCCCGGCCCCAAACCCATGGCATGATGAACCTGCGCCGCATGCGCGTGGAGGATGTCTCCATGCCGAAGGCGGATATCACCGCGATTCCAGCCACCGCCAGCCTCGAAGAAGTGGTCAGCATATTCAAGGACAGCGGCCTGACCCGTCTGCCTGTCTATGACGGCACCTTGGATACGCCCATCGGGCTTCTGCACCTCAAAGACCTCGCGCTAACCCACGGGTTCAACGGTGACAGCCACGCCTTTGACATGCGCGCGATGCTGCGCCCGCTGCTGTTCGTGCCGCCGTCGATGACCATCGGCGTGCTGCTCACCAAGATGCAGGCCGAGCGCCGGCACATGGCGCTGGTGATCGACGAATATGGCGGTGTCGACGGGTTGGTCACCATCGAGGACCTGATCGAACAGGTGATTGGTGAGATCGAGGACGAACATGATGTCGACGAGGACAAGTTCTGGACGGAAGAGAAACCCGGATGCTACCTCGCCCTCGCCAAGACACCGCTTGAAGATTTCGAGGCCGAGATCGGACAGTCGCTCACCGATCATGACGAGGTCGATGAGGAGGAGATCGACACGCTCGGCGGTCTGGTCTTTATGCTCTCGGGCCGTGTGCCCGCGCGGGGCGAGGTTGTGGTGCACCCGGACGGTCCCGAGTTCGAAGTTCTCGATGCCGACCCACGCCGGATCAAGCGCCTGCGGGTGCGCACGCCAGCGTCCGGGCCGGGATGACCCGGGCCGTCCCCCGGCCCCGCAAGCCGTGGGGGTGGTATGCAGGATTGCCCCGGGCGGGCCGTGTTGCCATCGCCGCCGGTGCGGGGGCCTTGGGCGCGCTTGGGCAGGCGCCCGTCGACCAGCCAATTCTCCTGCTGCTTGGGCTGTCGCTGGTCTTTCTGATGTTCCGCCGCCAGAAACGGACACGCGACGCGGCGCTCGTCGGGTGGTCTTTCGGGGTCGGATATTTTGGCGTGGCGCTGATCTGGATCCTGCAGCCGTTTCAGATCGATCCGGAGCGGCACGCCTGGATGGCACCTTTTGCGCTGCTGCTGTTGAGCATGGGGCTTGCGCTCTTCTGGGGCGCGGCCTTCTGGGTCGCACGGCGCCTCTCGCCGAGGACCTGGCCGCTCATGCTGAGCTGGACCGCCGCCGAACTGCTCCGGGCCTACGTCTTCACCGGCTTCCCCTGGGCCAGCCCGTCCCAAGCGCTGGTCAATGGCGCGGCGGGGCAGGCCTTGGCCTGGGTCGGGCCATACGGGCTCGTGCTCTGGCTGATGTCGCTGGCCTGGATCCTGTCGTTTCCGGCAATCTATCGGCGCAGGCATCTGATGCGCCTCGCGCAGGCAGCGGTGCTTGTCGGGGCCGCGCTGTCGTTCTACCTGCCACCCTCGGCGCCCACCGCACCGCTCTCACCGCATGTGGTGCGGCTGGTGCAGCCCAACGCTGAGCAACATCTCAAATGGCAGCCTGATTTTGCACGCATGTTCTTCGAGCGGCAGCTGGAGTTCACCGCTGCGCCGCCGCAAGCGGGCACGAGCACCCCGGATCTGACCATCTGGCCCGAAACAGCGATCGCTTGGGCCTATGAAGACGCGGGGCCGGCGCTCGACATGATCACCGCGGCGGCCGATGGCGCGCCGGTCGCGCTGGGATTGTTGCGCCGCACGGATGCCGCGCTCTTCAACAGTATGGTTGTGCTGGGTCGTCCGGGGGCGGAGCCGCAAATCTACGACAAGCACCACCTCGTGCCTTTCGGCGAATACATCCCGTTCTCCAGTCTCGCGGACCGTCTTGGCCTCATCGGCCTGGCTCAGGTCTCGCCCGTCGGCTTTGGCGCGGGTCCGGGGCCGCGGACGCTCGACTTCGGCGCTCTGGGGCGCGGGTTGCCGTTGATCTGTTATGAGGCCGTCTTTCCCCATGAAGTGAACGCCGCACCGGAGCGTGCGGATTTCATTGTCCAGATCACCAACGACGCGTGGTTCGGCCGCGATATCGGGCCGCAACAGCATCTCGCACAAGCACGCATGCGCGCCATCGAGCAGGGTCTGCCGCTGATGCGGGCTGCGAACACCGGCATCTCCGCGATGATCGACCCCCACGGACGCATCCTGCACAGCCTGCCGATGGGCGAAGCGGGGTTCGTGGATGCAACGCTGCCCCTGCCGCGCGCGCCGACGCTGTACAGCCGGTCAGGGGATCTGCCGCTTGTCCTGCTGCTCTGCGTCGGGCTGGTCGTGGCGCGTCTTCACCGTACGGTCCTCAAATAGCGATTGACGCTCTGCAACCGGCCACGTATGCAGCGCCGACAGTGTCACAACGGCTTCCTGGCGTGACGCGACGAGATCCAATGGAGCGTTTCATGTCACGAAAGAACTACGTTTTCACCTCCGAGTCCGTGTCGGAGGGGCATCCCGATAAAGTGTGCGATCGCATCTCCGATGCCGTGCTCGATGCCTTCCTGGAGGCCGAGCCCGAAGCGCGCGTCGCCGCAGAGACCTTCGCTACCACCAACCGCGTGGTGATCGGTGGCGAGGTCGGGCTGTCGGACCGGGATGCGCTCAAGGATCACATGGGCCGGATCGAGGAGATCGCCCGCGCCTGCATCAAGGATATTGGCTATGAGCAGGACAAGTTTCACCACGCCACATGTGAAGTGACGAACCTGTTGCACCGGCAATCGGCCCATATCGCTCAAGGCGTGGATGCCCGTGACAACAAGGACGAAGGGGCAGGCGACCAGGGCATCATGTTCGGCTTCGCAACCGATGAGACGCCCGAGCTCATGCCCGCACCGATCCACTACGCCCATGCCGTGCTGCGGCGGCTGGCCGAGGTGCGCAAGGACGGCACAGAGCCCACCCTGCGCCCGGACGCTAAAAGCCAGCTCTCGGTGCGCTACGAAGACGGTAAGCCGGTCGGTGTGACCTCCATCGTGCTGTCGACGCAGCATGCAGATGAACGCCAGACCTCCGAGGATATTCGGGCTATCGTGGAGCCCTACATCCGCGAGGTGTTGCCCGATGGCTGGATCACCGCAGAGACCGAGTGGTGGGTCAACCCCACCGGCACCTTCGTCATCGGCGGGCCAGATGGCGACGCCGGGCTGACCGGACGCAAGATCATCGTGGACACCTACGGTGGCGCCGCGCCGCACGGCGGTGGCGCGTTCTCAGGCAAGGATCCAACGAAAGTTGACCGCTCCGCCGCCTATGCCGCGCGCTATCTGGCGAAGAACGTGGTGGCCTCCGGCATGGCCCGCAAGTGCACGATCCAGCTCAGCTATGCCATCGGGGTCAGCAAGCCGCTGTCGATCTACTGCGACACCTTCGGCACCGGAGAGGTGGATGACGCAGCCATCGAGACCGCAATCGGCCGCGCCATGGATCTCACACCGCGCGGCATCCGCCAGCATCTGCAACTGAACCGTCCCATCTATGCCCGCACCGCCGCCTATGGGCACTTCGGACGCGCACCCGATGCCGATGGCGGCTTCAGCTGGGAAAAGACCGACCTGGTCGCGGCCCTGAAAGCCGGGGTCTGACAGCAACTGGCGCCGAGGCACCAGCGCCCGGCTCAGGTCGACTTGCCAAAGAGGCTGGGGCGGGGTTTCTTGGCCCCAGCGCTCGGGCGGGCCACCGCTCCGGACGTGAGGCGGCGCGGCCCGGCCACGTCGCCGCCGCCGGTTTCGGTCGTCGGCGCTGCCATGTCATTCACGATGACCGGAGCTTTGGAAGACCGGGCCACCGGCGTGCTGAACATGGTCTCGGGCGAGATATCGGTGCCTTCATATTGTTCGAGGTCGTCGAGAAACTCCCAGAGCCGCATGCAGGAATTCTCGATCCGGCCAAACCGCTCCTTGGCCTGCTCGGCGCTGAGATTGCGCGCCTCGCGCAGGTCCCGCAACTGCCGCATCAACCGGCTCAGCACCGGCTTGATCTCATTGGCGCATTCGGTGGAGAACCGCTCCAGCACCGCCTCGATCTGCTGGCGTTTGACGTCCTGCGTCTCCATGCCGATGGAGAGCGAAGACTTCTGCAACGCGTTGATCGTCGCGCGCTTGAACGAGGCAGGCGACAGATCGTCCTTGGTGATATAGTCGCTGCATCCGCGTTTGAGCGCCTCAATGGCGATCTCGCTCTGGCCGTCACCGGCAATCATGATGATGGCCGCCTGCCGGTTTTTCTCATCCAGACGGATCGCATCCAGCGCCATCAGCCCGTTGCCGTCGGGCAGGTTGTAGTCGATCAGGATCAGGTCGAACTTGTCGCGCTGCAGCATCGTGCCCATGGTCTCGAGCCGGTCTGCCTCGACGACGAGGGTTTCGATCTCCAACCCGGCTATGAGCCGCTTGATCCGCGTGCGGTCAAAGCGCTGGTCATCCACCACGAGAACGCTGATCAGCTTGGGCAGGGGTGTGGCCTCTGGCCGGATGCGGGCGTGTATCTTTCCAATCTCGGCCATGGTGATCTCTCCTCTTGAGCCAACGTGTGTCTAGCGCCTCGGCCTTAATTCTTGATGAAACGCAGCAGTTTGCGGTGCGCGGCGTTGCATGCCCGCTGTGTCCAGGCTAAAGCGCGCCGCATGAAACGCCCGCGCAGAAATTTTTACGGCCGCCTCAAGGGCAAGGCGCTGAAGGCGTCGCAGAAGGGGTACCTTGACGAGGACCTCGAGGCGCTCTCGCCCGGCGCCGTGTCGTGGGAGGCCAACCCGGATCGAACCCCGCTCGATCTGACAGCCCTCTTCGACGGCAAACCCGTCTGGCTCGAGATCGGGTTCGGCGGGGGTGAGCATCTGGTGCATCAGGCGGCGCGAAACCCAGACGTGGGTCTCATAGGGGCAGAGCCTTACATCAACGGTGTGGCGATGCTTCTGGGCAAGATCCGCCAGGCCGGGGTGACGAACCTCGCGGTGCATCCGGGCGATGTGCGCGACCTCTTCGATGTGCTGCCCGACGCTTCGATTGACCGTGCCTTTCTGCTCTACCCCGACCCCTGGCCCAAGACGCGCCACCACCGGCGCCGCTTTGTCACGCCCGAGCATCTGGAGCCCTTGTCGCGTGTGCTGAAGCCAGCCGCTGTCTTTCGCGTGGCCACCGATATCGAAGACTACGTGCGCCAGACGCTGGAACAGGTGCCGCGCCACGGGTTCGACTGGCTGGCCGAGCGCCCCGCAGACTGGCAGCAGCCGTGGGACGACTGGCTCTCGACGCGTTACGAGCAGAAGGCGCTGCGCGAGGGCCGCAGGCCGCATTATCTGACGTTCCGCAAGCGCTAACACCCCGTGCCGCTTGGGGCTGGACCCCGCCCGGCGCAGCCGCTAAGCCTGCGCCGACTTTGCACTGACCCCGAGAGCTTCCATGTCCAGCCACGGCACGCCCCTCCCGATGACCTCCCGCCCCTGCGGGCCCCTGACCGGCGCGGCGCGGGTGCCCGGCGACAAGTCGATCTCGCACCGCTCCCTGATCCTCGGCGCGCTCTGCGTCGGCGAGACCCAGATCACCGGGCTGCTCGAAGGGCAGGACGTGCTCGATACCGCCAAGGCCATGCGCGCGTTCGGGGCCGAGGTGACCGATCATGGCGGCGGCAACTGGTCGGTCCATGGCGTGGGTGTCGGTGGTTTTGCCGAGCCTGATCAGGTGATCGACTGCGGCAACTCCGGCACCGGTGTGCGGCTGATCATGGGCGCCATGGCGACCTCGCCGATCACCGCGACCTTCACGGGAGACGCCTCGCTGAACGGGCGCCCCATGGCGCGGGTCACCGACCCGCTGGCGCTCTTCGGCACGCAGGCGGTGGGCCGCGCGGGAGGGCGGCTTCCGATGACATTGGTGGGTGCGGCTGATCCCATCCCGGTCGACTACACCGTACCGGTTCCGTCAGCGCAGGTGAAATCCGCCGTGTTGCTGGCCGGGCTGAACGCACCGGGCAAGACCGTGGTGATCGAAGCGGAAGCCACGCGTGACCACACCGAACGCATGCTCGCAGGTTTCGGCGCCGAGATCACCGTCGAGGAGACCGACGCAGGCCGGGTCATCACCCTGACCGGCCAGCCGGAACTGACCCCGCAAAAGATCGACGTCCCGCGCGATCCGTCCTCCGCGGCTTTCCCGGTCTGCGCTGCGCTGATCGTGCCGGGCTCGGACGTGCTGGTGTCGGGCATCGGCCTTAACCCCACGCGCGCCGGGCTTTATACGACGCTGCGCGAGATGGGCGCGGACCTCACCTATGAGAACGAGCGCACCGAAGGCGGCGAGCCGGTTGCCGACCTGCGCGCGCGCTTCTCGCCCGATCTGAGGGGCATCGAGGTGCCACCGGAGCGTGCCGCCAGCATGATCGACGAATACCCGGTGCTTTCCGTTGTCGCGAGCTTCGCCGAAGGCCAGACCGTGATGCGTGGCGTGAAGGAGCTCCGCGTCAAGGAAAGCGACCGCATCGACGCCATGGCCGTCGGCCTGCGCGCCAACGGCGTGACCGTTGATGAGGGCCCGGACTGGTGGAAAGTCACGGGCCTCGGCCATGGCAACGTGCCGGGCGGGGCGACTTGTGCCAGCCACCTCGACCACCGCATCGCCATGTCCTTCCTGATCCTCGGAATGGCCGCGCAAAAGCCGGTGAGCGTGGACGACGGGGGGCCCATCGCCACATCTTTCCCGATTTTCGAGCTGCTGATGGGAGATCTCGGCGCACATCTGGTGCGCGCCAACGCATGAGCGCGCCCTTCACCATCGCCATCGACGGCCCCGCCGCCGCGGGCAAGGGCACCATCTCGCGGGCCGTGGCGGCACATTACGGATTTGAACATCTCGACACCGGGCTGCTCTACCGCGCGGTTGGCGCCAAACTCTTGCTGGGCATGGACCCCATCGCCGCCGCACAGACGTTGAGCGCAGATGATCTAGAGACTGATGGCCTGCGCAGCCCCGAAGTCGCCCAGGCTGCGAGCAAGGTGGCAGCCATCGCCGCGGTCCGCGCCGCCCTGCTCGACTTCCAGCGCAGCTTTGCCCGCCGGGCCGGGGGCGCTGTGCTCGACGGGCGCGACATCGGCACGGTCATTTGCCCCGAAGCGGAGGCCAAGCTCTTTGTCACCGCCAGCCCCGAGGTGCGCGCCGACCGCCGCTTTGCCGAACTCAGCGCGCAGGGCACGGCGATCAGCCGGGCGCAGGTGCTCGCCGATGTCAAGGAGCGCGATGCCCGCGACCGCAGCCGCGCCGAAGCGCCGCTGCTGCCCGCCAAGAACGCGGTGGAAATCGACACCTCCGAGATGAGCATCGAGGCCGCAATCGCCACTGCCATCGCCGCCATCGAGGCCCGCCGGCGCTGAATGTTGCAACACGCTCACCAAAGGGTGCTTGGCGTTTGAAGTCGTCCAGGGGTAGCCTGCTCCCGGAGTTTCGACGAAAGGGCATTCGCATGGCACGATTTTTTCTGGCGCTGATATTGATCCTGTTTGGCACCCTGAGCGCCGCACAGGAGAGCGAGACCCCAACGCCGGAGAGCCCCACCGAAGCGCCGATGACCCTCGAACGGCTCGCCAGCATCATCCTCGTCATCGACGAAGAGGCGCAGCGGCGCGGGGCCACGATCCAGTTCACCGTCCAGGACATCCCCGTGATGGTCGTGGCGGACCCCCGCGCCGACCGGATGCGCGCCATGGTGCCCATCCGCTCCGCCGACAGCCTCGATGCGGGAGAACTGATGCGGCTGATGCAGGCCAATTTCGATTCCGCTCTGGATGCGCGCTATGCGGTGGCCCAGGGCCGTCTGTGGGGCGTCTTCATCCACCCGCTCTCACCTCTGGAGCAGGACCAGTTCCTCTCCGGCATCGCGCAAACGGTGAATGTGGCGCGCACCTACGGGCAGACCTACTCGGGTGGCGCACAGGTCTTCGGCGGGGGGGATTCCAACGGAATCTACCAGGACCTGCTGGACGAGCTGCGCAAGGGCCAGGCGCTCTGAACGGCAAGCCATAAAAAACTGAATCAATCCGGCTTATACCACGCGATCTGCCTTTTATTGGTAAGGCGCGGTTAACCTTTGCATTGTGAGCGGGCGGCGCAGGGACCTTTGCGCTGTCGCTCACAGATCAGGACTTTTTAGGACCGCATCCCCAACCGGCCCTGAAACTGGACGACCCAACACACCCCGCGTGCGCCTTTTTCCTGTTTTTCGGCGGCACGACTGGGCGTTAGCCAGGCCATTAGCCTGCAGTGGATACTCTGGTGGTGAGGACGCGACAGGCCCCTGCGCTGTGCATCTTTATTGATCAGCACGGGTACCGAAATGAAACATATCATCACCTCCGCCATTGTCTCCGCAGCGCTTTTGACCAGCGCCGCACCGCTGGCTGCCAAGTCCATCATGTTCAGCGGCGAGCTTGAACTTTACAACTATGGCGGTCTCGACCAACCCTTCGGCGCTCTGCCGAACTCCATCAACGTCTCCATCGAACTCGACGAAGATCAGCCGCCCACTGCGGTGGAGGACGGCGGTGTCGCTCAACTGGCCATTTTCCAGACAGCCGTGCAGTCCTTCAGCTACGATGTCTTCGGCGCATTGGGCGGTCTGCTCGGCAGTTGGTCCGCCGACGATGTGCAGATCCAGATGCTCGACTACATCCTCGGCGACGGCATCCAGTTCTTCTCCACGAATATCAGTGGACCGGAGCCGCTGAACCGCATGCAATTGCTCTTCGAAGGGGCGCCCGGCGTGTGGTCGAACCTGATGCTCGATGAGGTGACCGAAGACGTGTTGCGCAACATGACCACCGCGTGGATGGACATCAACGTCATCATCGGCGAGGGAGCCTTCGGCGCGCGCTTTGCCGTCGACACCGACAGCATCACTGTCTCCGACCCGAGCGATCCCGCACCGTCGCCGGTGCCGCTGCCGGCGGGCCTGCCGCTCGTACTGGCCGGGCTCGGTGCCTTTGGGCTGGTCCGGCGCGGGCGGCGGTCTGGCGCTCGGGACGCCGGGGCATGATCAATCGTCTGGCGCGCGGCACTGTCACGGCAGCCCTGCTGTTGGCGCTGGCAACGCCTCTGACCGCCAAAACCATCAGCTTCAGTGCCGCCTTGGAGTCCGCAAACTACGACGGCCAGCCAAACCCGTTTCCCGAACATCCGGTTCGGCTGGATATCGTGCTCGAGCTTGACGAGACGGTGGACCCGATACTGCAGCAAAACCACCCCGAAGGAGGGTCGTCGACGAGCCACGGAAATGCGATCAACGCCCTGACCTACGAGGCCTTTGGAGTGGGTGGCGGCTCGCTGGGTCTTTGGTCCGTCGGCGCGCTCTACTTCGGGATTTCCGATCGGCCAGCAGAGAACACGGATCGAATCGCCATCTATTCCACCGATATCGGTGGACCTGCCCCGCTTGACACCTTTCTGTTGGTCTTTCGGGGGGGCAACAGCGTCTTCTCTGGGAGCGATCTCGGGGTTCTGACGCCAGCCACCTTCGGGGCCATGGCGCTGGGGAATGTGCAGCTTTTGTCCGATGTTACGAACGGGGGAATGAACCTCTTCTATCAGATCGATTTCAACAGCATCGACATCGCTGATGATCTGCCCATCGGGCCCGGTCAACCCGCCGCTGTCCCGCTGCCGGCCGGGATGTCCCTGATGTTGGTGGGGCTGAGCGCCTTGGGTGTGGTCCGGAGCGCGCGTCGCGGCCGGCCCGCCCCGACGGGCCGGACATGATGGCGGGCTTTGAAAAATGGCAGGCGGCGCTTCTGGCGCCGCCGCACGGTCTTCTGCGCTTGCGCCCATGGGTCAACTTGGGTATAGACGCGGCGTTGAAGCAGCGGTGACGGCTGTATGACACAAGGCGAGCGGGGTCGGTTCTCTACCGGCCCTTCGTTTTTTGTCTGGTTGCACCACACATGACCAACCCGCCGCATCAAAGGTGCGCATCATCAAAGACCGGCGGAGACAACCGCGCGGCCAGAAACAGAAACGTTAGGAAACCAACGCCACATGGCAAACACGATGGAAGAGTTTGAAGCACTCCTGAACGAAAGCTTCGAAATGGACACGCCCCAGGAAGGGTCCGTTGTCAAAGGCAAGGTGATCGCGATTGAAGCGGGCCAGGCCATTATCGACGTCGGCTACAAGATGGAAGGCCGGGTCGAGCTCAAAGAATTCGCAGATCCGGGCGAAGCGCCCAAGATCGACGTGGGCGACGAGGTGGAAGTCTTCCTGCGCCAGGTCGAAAGCTCCCGTGGCGAAGCGGTTATCTCCCGGGAGATGGCGCGCCGCGAAGAAGCCTGGGACCGTCTGGAAAAAGCCTATGCCGATGAAGAGCGCGTCGAAGGTGCGATTTTCGGCCGTGTCAAAGGTGGCTTCACCGTCGATCTCGGCGGTGCCGTGGCCTTCCTGCCCGGCTCGCAGGTCGACGTGCGCCCCGTGCGTGACGCGGGCCCTCTGATGGGTCTGAAACAGCCGTTCCAGATCCTGAAGATGGACCGTCGCCGCGGCAACATCGTTGTGTCGCGCCGTGCGATCCTCGAAGAGAGCCGTGCCGAACAGCGCGCCGAAGTGATCGGCAACCTCTCCGAAGGGCAGACCGTCGACGGTGTGGTCAAGAACATCACCGAATACGGTGCGTTTGTGGATCTGGGCGGTGTCGATGGTCTCTTGCACGTCACCGATATGGCGTGGCGCCGGGTCAACCACCCGTCCGAGATCCTCTCCATCGGTGAGACGATCAAGGTGCAGGTCATCAAGATCAACAAGGAAACCCACCGCATTAGCCTCGGCATGAAGCAGCTGCAGGAAGATCCCTGGGATCTGGTGGGCGCCAAGTACCCGCTCGATTCGGTGCACACGGGCCGCGTGACCAACATCACCGACTACGGTGCGTTTGTTGAGCTGGAAGCCGGTGTCGAGGGTCTCGTCCACGTCTCCGAGATGTCCTGGACCAAGAAGAACGTGCACCCCGGCAAGATCGTGTCGACCTCTCAGGAAGTGGAGGTCATGGTGCTGGAGATCGACAGCGCCAAGCGCCGCGTGTCTCTGGGTCTGAAACAGACCATGCGCAACCCCTGGGAAGTCTTTGCCGAGACGCACCCGGAGGGAACAGAGGTTGAAGGCGAGGTCAAGAACATCACCGAATTCGGTCTGTTCGTCGGTCTCGACGGCGACATCGACGGCATGGTCCACCTCTCCGATCTCAGCTGGGACCAGCGCGGCGAGGAAGCCATTCAGGAGTACCGCAAGGGCGACGTGGTTCAGGCGGTCGTCTCCGAAGTGGATGTGGAGAAAGAGCGCATCTCGCTCTCGATCAAGGCCGTCGGTGGCGACAAGTTCGCAGAAGCAGTGGGCGGCGTGAAGCGCGGCTCGATCGTGACCGTGACCGTGACAGCCATCGAAGACGGTGGTGTCGAGGTGGAATACGAAGGCATGAAGTCCTTCATCCGCCGCTCCGACCTGTCACGCGACCGCGCCGAACAGCGCCCCGAGCGCTTCTCGGTGGGCGACAAGGTCGACGTGCGCGTCACCAATGTGGACAACAAGTCCCGCCGCCTGGGCGTCTCGATCAAGGCGCGTGAGATCGCGGAAGAGAAAGAGGCCGTGGAACAGTATGGCTCCTCCGACTCCGGTGCATCGCTGGGCGACATCCTAGGTGCCGCGCTCAACAAGGGCGACGACTAAGGCTCAGGCCTGATATGGAATAGGGAAGGCCCCGCGGAGCGATCCGCGGGGCCTCTTCTATTGGGCAGTCCGGTTACTCCGCGGCTGTTTGCGTCGCGGTGCCGGTCCCGATCCCCTGTTCCCTGAGAAACGCACTGATCTGCCGCCGCGCCACCTCGGAGGGCGCCAGCGTCTCACCCGCATCCTGGAAGCTCATGCGCAGCACGGTCGCGATGTCCTGACCGCGCTCCTCACGCGGGCGCCAATCGGCATCCAGATGGTCGGCCAGATGCACCTCGCCCACCTGCACCCCATCGCGGATATGCCGGATCACCGGATGGATGAAGGCATCGGGCGTGTCGCCGAACACATTGTGCTGCCGCTTCACATGCATCGAATCGCCGCCGAAATCGCCGTATTCGAGCGTGATCCTCAGATGGTCGCGCCCCACGGCATCCGTCTCCTGTACCCAGGCCACCGGCACATCGTGCAGGCTGCGCCCCGGCTGCGCGCCCGCCAGCTCGATTACATCGCAGAGGAACCCGGGCTGCAGGAACACGCCCGAACAGGTGCTGATCCGGTCGATGATCGCCGTGGTCAGCGCGTCGGCCTCCAGTGGCGTCTGCGTGCTGGGGTAGGGCGTGGCCTGCACCCGGCCCGCAACGAACTCGGCCAGGCATTTCACGTTGTGGCGAAACCCATGCACGAAGCCCGACATCGTCTTGCGATAGTCGCGCGACTGCATGATCGTGCCGGCAAAGAACAGCCCTTCGGTGCTCTCGCTCTCCCACTCCGCCGTCATCGCCGGGAACTTGTCGAAGTGCCGCAGGGTGGGGCGGATGTCTTCGGCAAAGATATCCGCATCAAACCGGAACCCGGTGCAGGCAATCACCCGGTCATAGGTCAGCACGATCTCATGCCCGTCCGCCGCGCGCATCTCTGCGGTGACGGTATAGACGCCATTCTCATGCTCGATCTTCGTGGCCTTCGCATCGATCACCGCGTTCTGTGATTTCAGCTGATAGGTGTCGAGGAAGTTGTTGTTCACCGCGCGCAGGTGCCCCACGAAATGGGTCTGCCAGGCAAAGCGCACCGGGTTCGGGCTCATCACATGGATCGAGGCGGCATGTTCCACCAGCGAATCCGCCGTCTCGAAGGCCGAGTTGCCCTTGCCGAGGATCAGCACGCGCTGGTTCTCGAAGGGCTCGGGCGCGGGGTCGAAATCAAAATAGTTGTCGACCAGATCAAACCCCTCGATGCCCGGATCCCACGGCTGCGACACGCCGGTGGCCACGATCACGTTGCGCGCGTGATGCACCGTGCCATCGGCACAGCGCAGCGCGAAGACGTCCTCGGTCTTGGAAACCTCCACCACGTCACTGTTGCACTGAATGTGCTCTTTCATCTGGGCTGCGAAGGTCTCCGCATAGGCCACGAAATCATCCGCCGCCGGGAAGTACTTGCGGCTCCAGTCCTTGAAGAGCAGCCCTTCGTCGTTCAGCAGCGAATTCCAGTCATGCCGCAGCCGCGTCTCGGCGTTGGACAGTCCGGTATGCACCTTGTTGATCGAGATGAACTGCCGATGGCGCGGAAAGGTGCGGAAAAAACTGCACACCTCCGGGCCGCGCTCGAGAATGACGAAGTCGAGCCCCTTCTTCTGAAAATAGTATCCGGCCTGAAGCCCGGCCGGACCGGACCCGATCACGCACACATCGCGTGTCACATCTTGCAGCGTCATGAATGGCATTCCCCTGAGTTGGCACTATTGTCTTGAGGCCCGTTGGTCTTATTGGAATTGATGGGCTCCCCTCGGGTCAGATAACCAGATTTGGGCATTTCACGCAACGCGCGAGCGGCCCCCAAAGCGCTCGCCGTATCGTTTAGTTGGCCGATGCCCAGACGGCGCGCAGCGGCCCGCCCGCGATGGCCGCGGCGCGCGTCTATATGAGGATCTCCGGAGGCCACCGCAGAGGGCTCCGAATCAGCGCCCGTCGCTGCGTTGCGGCATTACCGCGACGGTCCGCAGCAATCACGGGCCGCGCAGGTCCGACGGAAAAAATGTGCCGAAATACAGCGTCTTCCACGGTAAAAAAGCCGATTGCCGCCCACGGGCTCACTTTCCGAAAGGCGGGTTTGTTTCTATAGTTGCGCAAACAGGTGCCTCCAAGGGACCGACACACAACAAGGGATGCTGCCATGATCCGTTCCGAGCTGATCCAGAAGATCGCAGACGAAAACCCCCATCTCTATCAGCGCGACGTCGAGCGGATTGTGAACACCATTTTCGAGGAAGTGACCGGGGCTATGGCACGCGGCGACCGGGTCGAACTTCGCGGCTTCGGCGCCTTCTCCGTCAAGAAGCGTGATGCCCGCGTGGGCCGCAACCCGCGCACCGGCGAAACCGTGCATGTGGAAGAAAAACACGTGCCCTTCTTCAAGACGGGCAAGCTGCTGCGTGACCGGCTGAACGGGAAATCCTGATGCGCTACATCCGCTACGCCTGCATCGCCGTCTTCGGGATCGCGCTGATTGCGGTCGCCATTGCGAACCGCGGCCTGGTGTCGCTGCAGCTGATCCCCTCGGAGGTCGCGGGCTGGTTCTCCGTGAACCCGCAGATTGAGTTGCCGCTCTTCATCGTGATCTTCGGCGGCATCGTCGTGGGCCTCTTGGTGGGCTTCGTCTGGGAATGGGTGCGCGAGCACGGCCAACGCGCCGAAGCCGCCCGCCAGGCGCGCGAGATGCGCCGGCTCGAGCGTGAGATTGCCCGCCTCAAGGACGAGAAAAATGCAGGCAAGGATGAGGTTCTGGCCCTGCTCGACGAGGCGAGCTAAGCACCTGCCGCTTGTGTCTTCGGACCGCCCGTGATCAAACCCGGCCATGGCTGACAAGATTTCCGTCAAGATTTGCGGGCTGCGCACCGCTGATGAGGTCACCGCCGTGGCCAAGGCCGGTGCGACCTATTGCGGCTTCACCTTTTTCGAGAAGTCCCCACGCTGCGTCACACTGGATGACGCGCGCGACCTCGCGCTTGGCGCGCCTGTCGGTTTGGCGAAGGTCGCCCTGACCGTGAACGCTGACGATGCCTTCCTCGACGCGCTGACATCGCAGGTGCCGCTGGACATGCTGCAACTGCATGGCAGCGAGCCGCCCGCGCGCGTCGCTCAGATCAAGGCGCGCTACGGGCTGCCGGTGATGAAGGCGGTGGGCGTGGCCGATGCCTCCGACTTGCCAAAGCTCGAGAGCTACTTCCCCGTGGCCGACCAGATCCTCGTGGATGCGAAACCGCCCAACGGCGGTGCGCTTCCGGGCGGCAATGGCCTCACCTTCGACTGGCGCCTGATCGCGGGCCGCCGCTGGCCGGTGCCGTGGATGCTCGCCGGTGGGCTCACCCCGGATAACGTTGCAGAGGCGATCGCCATCACCGGCACGAAACAGGTGGATGTGGCCTCCGGCGTCGAAAGCGCGCCGGGGGTGAAAGACCTCGACCTCGTACGCGGTTTCGTCACCGCCGCACAGGCATGACCGTCACCTTCCGCCCCGCCACCCGCGACGAGGTGGCCGATGTGCTGGCTCTTCTCCAGGACGACAAGCTCGGTGCCACCCGTGAAGGGCTCGATCTGGCCGACTACCAAACCGCCTTCGACAGCATGACCGATGAGGCGGCCAACCACCTCATCGTGGGTGTGCGCGAGGGCCGGGTGATCGCCACCTACCAGATCACCTTCATCTCGGGGCTCTCTCTGCGCGCCGCGCGCCGTGCCCAGATCGAAAGCGTGCGCGTGGCGTCCGATCTGCGCGGGCAGGGGATCGGTCAGCAGATGATCGCGGACGCCATCGCCCGCGCCAAAACCGCCGGGTGTAGCCTGATCCAGCTCACCATGAACAAAAGTCGCACCGACACCGCCCGGTTCTACGAGAGCCTCGGCTTTACCCCTTCGCACATCGGGTATAAACGCAACCTGATCTGACAGGAGTGCGCGGGATGGCAAACGATCTTTTCAATTCCTTCATGACCGGCCCGGATGAAAACGGCCGGTTTGGCGACTTTGGCGGGCGGTTTGTCTCCGAAACCCTCATGCCGCTGATCCTCGAGCTGGAAGCGCAATACGAGAAGGCCAAGACCGACGACAGCTTCTGGGCCGAGATGAACCACCTCTGGACCCATTATGTGGGCCGCCCCAGCCCGCTCTATCTCGCCGAGCGCCTGACCGACCATCTGGGCGGTGCCAAAGTCTATATGAAGCGCGACGAGCTGAACCATACCGGCGCGCATAAGATCAACAACGTGCTCGGCCAGATCATCCTCGCCCGCCGTATGGGCAAGACCCGGATCATTGCCGAGACCGGCGCAGGCCAGCATGGGGTCGCCACGGCCACTGTCTGCGCCAAGTTCGGGCTGAAATGCGTGGTCTACATGGGCGCGCATGACGTCGAACGCCAGGCCCCCAACGTCTTCCGCATGCGCCTTCTGGGCGCCGAAGTGGTGCCCGTGACCTCCGGGCGCGGTACGCTGAAAGACGCGATGAACGACGCGCTCCGCGACTGGGTCACGAATGTGCGCGACACCTTCTACTGTATCGGCACGGTCGCAGGCCCGCACCCGTACCCGGCGATGGTGCGTGATTTCCAGAGCATCATCGGCAAGGAAGTGCGCGAACAGATGGTGGCCGCCGAAGGCCGGTTCCCTGACACCGTGATTGCCGCGATTGGCGGTGGCTCCAATGCCATGGGCCTCTTCTACCCGTTCCTCGACGACAAGGAGGTCGCCATCATCGGTGTCGAGGCGGGCGGCAAGGGCGTGAACGAGAAGATGGAACACTGCGCCTCGCTGACCGGCGGGCGCCCGGGTGTGCTGCATGGCAACCGCACATACCTGCTCCAAGACGACGACGGCCAGATCCTCGAAGGCTTCTCGATCTCCGCAGGCCTCGACTATCCCGGCATCGGGCCGGAACACGCCTGGCTGCACGACATTGGCCGTGCCGAATATGTGGCGATCACCGACACAGAAGCGCTGGAAGCCTTCCAGCTGTGCTGCGAGCTTGAAGGCATCATCCCCGCACTGGAACCCTCCCACGCGCTGGCCCATGTGATGAAGATCGCGCCCAAGCTGCCGAAGGACCACATACTTTGCATGAACATGTGCGGCCGCGGCGACAAGGACATCTTCACCGTCGCCAGGGCCCTCGGCTTCGAGATGGGCGAATTCGCCTGACCCACGCTTGATTTCACCCCCGACCTTGTTAGCCTTCGCAGCGGGAGGGTTGGGGATGAAACGGTTTCTTGCGGCGGTTCTGCTGCTCATCAGCTCTGCGGTATCGACGGCGGCCCAAAGCCCCGACGAGCTCATCCGCTGGGTGTATACCTCGCTCGCCTCCGCCAACCCGTGGGCGCAGCAAGGGCTCCAGTACCTGTCGGCCCCTGCGCAACGGACGCATTACTTCACCCGTCGCATGGTTGCCTTCTACGAGGCAAACGAAAGCTACGGGGATGATCTGGCGCGGGCCTGCGTCGATTTCGGCTTTGCCGTGCCGGGCAATGATTACGACGCCGCCGAGATCTCCCGCACCCTGCAGGTCAGCGCCCGGACAACGCCCGAGCGCATCACCGTCGAGGCCCGCTTCTCGAGCTTCGGAAGCCCGGCGCAGGTCACCTATGAGTTCGCCCAGGAAGACGGCTTCTGGAAGATCGACGACATCGCGGGCGAGGGGTTTCGTGTCTCGCAGATCCCCTGCAGCCCGAAGACCGCATCGGCAGCAGCCGCCTCGGCCGACGCCTTCTGTTACCGGCGGGGGGACGACACGCTCCGCCTCGATCTGACGCCGGGCGCGCCGCCGCAATTGCAGGTCTCAAGCTGGCAGGCCAATGGTCACAGCTGCTCGGGGCGCATGTCCGGGCAGGAGGTGGCGGGCGGTTGGGACTTCCCACGCGCGGATGGCTGTCGGCTGCAGCTACGGGTGACGCCCGAAGGTGGGCTGCAACTGGCCGATCCGGACTGGCTCTGCAAGCCCGGCATGTGCGGCCAGCGCGCGGTTCTCGACGGGCTGAACTTTCCCCGCAGCAGCCAGATCGACTGTGCCTCCTGGGTGGCCGAGGATTACTAGGCGCCTGATGCGTTCAGCGCATGCGCCTCAAGGACCTCCAGCGGCACGATGTCGAGCGCGCGCTTGTGGGTCGCGGCCAGATGCACTTGCGGCGCGCAGCCTTCGTCATGCGCCTGCAGGAAGCGCCCCGCACAGAGGCACCAGCGGTCGCCTGCCTTGAGACCCTGAAACCCGAACTCCGGCCGCGGTGTGCTGAGGTCGTTGCCCACGTATTTCGAATAGGCGAGGAACTCCGCCGTCATCACCGCGCAGACGGTGTGGCTGCCCTGATCGGCGGCGCAGGTGTTGCATTGGCCATCGCGGAAAAAGCCCGTGACCGGATCGGTCCCGCAGACCGCAAGGGCCTCGCCCAGAACGTTGACGCTCTTGTCTTCCTCCACGTCCGCCTCCGCTATCTCATCTCATTCTAAAACATAGGACGACCGGCGCTCAGGGCCAGATCACGGCCTAGCTTGGCCCCTGCCAGCGGATCCAGCGCCCGTGAAAATCGGCACGCCCCAGTGTCAACGTCACATCACCCGGCCAGAGCCGCAAGGTCAGCGCCGCGCCGACACCGCCGGTCCGGTCGCCGTCGCTCTCCATGGCCAGCCACGCCAGCGGGCGCTCATCGGTCGCCCGCGCCCCCGCCGTCTCGATCAAGTCGGTGCCTCGTGCCTGAACCTCCTGAGGGAAGTACTGCCAGGCCACCGAGTGCTGGACGAGATGCAGATGCCCCTCCGGCGCGCCGGCCAGACGGTCCGCCAGCCACTCCACTGCATCGCCGCGATGGATCGGCGCGTTCATGACCGCCGCCGCCGCCCGGGTCAGCTCCATACGCTCCGGCTGGTCGGGCCAGAGATAGGCGGTCAGGCGCAGCAGATCCTGCGGCTGGCCCGGATCGAGCGGGTTGAGATCGGCGCCCGCGCGCGCGGCCACTCTCGGCAGGCGGCGCGGCGGCATCGGCCCCTCCCATGCCGGCGTCAGCATCAGCACCGGGTCGTCCGCGGCGATGGACCCGCCGGGCAGGGCCAGCGCATAGCGGTCCCACATCAGGTTCAGTCCGCCGCTGGCCCCAAGCTCGGACAGGATAACCGGCAGGTCGACGTGTTCGGCCGCCACCGCCGCTCCGGCCATCAGCGCGGCGGAGCGTCGCACCTCGTTGGTCTGCGGCGGGCTTTCGATCCAGTCGAGCAGAAAGGCTTCATGATCGGCAAACGCCGCTTGCACCCCCGCGAGAAGATCGGGATCGCTTGTCTTCTGAGGCGGATAGAGCGTCTCAAGCTCCGGGGCCCGACCGCTCAGCACCAGGGCATGCAGCCCGCCCGCCACGCGCAGGGGCAGCGAATGGCCCGCGGGGCCCACATCGCCCTCGAACTGCGCAAGCCGCTTGGCCAGAGCGCTCTCCTCCGACCAGTGGTCGGCCAATACCCCCAGCAGCTGCCCCATGAACGGAGAGCCCATGGCGACACAGCTGATCGATTGGTGGCGGAACGCCTCCGCCAAGGTCATCGGAATTTCTCCATCAGCCGTTGCAAGGGCGACCGGGTGTCAGGCTCCGGCTCCGGGGCTGGCGCTGCAGGTGTCTGCGGCGCCTTCTGTCCGGTGCCCGAGCGTGGCGGATTGACCCGCAAGGCCACCGCATTCAGGAACTTCGCCGCATCTCCCCCCGCGAGATGGGGTGCCGCGTCGCTGACCCCGCGCAAGACATCGTCGAGCCACGCCTCCTCCGCCTTCGGGAAATCGCGCAACACATAGCCCGGCACCGCGTCCTTGTGCCCGGGGTGGCCGACGCCCAGCCGCACCCGCGCATACTCCGGTCCGATATGCGCATGCAGCGAGCGCAGCCCGTTGTGGCCCGCATGGCCACCTCCCACCTTATGCTTCACCTTGCCGGGGGCGAGGTCGATCTCGTCATGCAGCACCACCACATCCGCCGGCTCCAGCTTGTAGAAGCGCATGGCCGCCTGCACCGACTGGCCGGAGTTGTTCATGAAGGTCTCGGGCTTCAGAAGCACCGCGCGATCAGAGCCGAAGCGCCCCTCGCTCAGGCTGCCCTGATGCTTGCCCTTCCAGGGCCCGAATCCGTGATCCGCTGCGATCCGGTCCAGCGCCATGAACCCGATGTTATGCCGGTTCTTCGCATATTTCGCGCCGGGATTGCCCAACCCCACGATCAGTTTCATGGCCCCGCTCCTTGATATTGCACCGCAGCATATCAAAGCTCGGTCTCAAACGAAATACGGGGCCGCGATGGGCCCCGTATCCAGCGGTCCGTGACCTCTGTGGTCTCAGCTTTCCTCGCCGTCGGGCGGGCCCATCTCGGTGGTCGGGACCTCGTCGACGTCGACGTCATCGGCGGACTCGTCCTCGTCATCGCTCTGCGAGGCAAGACCCGACGGTGCCGAGATCTGTGCAATCACGAAGTCACGGTCGATTGTCGGCTTCGCGCCCTGCGGCAGGGTGACCGACGAAATCGTCAGGTTGTCGCCGATCTCCATCTCGGAGATGTCGATGGTGATGTGATCGGGGATATCGCCTGCGGTCACGATCAGCTCGACCTCGGGACGGATCAGCGTCAGAACGCCGCCCTTCTTCAGGCCGGGCGAGACGTCCTCGCCTTCCACCTCCACGGCGATGAAGAGGTTGATCTTGGTGGTCCGCTTCAGCCGCATGAAGTCGATATGTGTCGGCAGGTCCTTGACCACATGGCGCTGCACATCACGGCAGATCACGCGCACGTCCTCGTGCCCGTCCACCTTCATGTTGAAGAGGGTCGACTTGAACCGCCCTTCCTTCAGCTTCTTGAACAGCACATTGAACGGAATGTTGATCGGCAGCGGGTCGGTGTCACCGCCAAATACGATCCCAGGAACCATGCCGTCGCGGCGTGCCTGACGAGCGGCGCCCTTGCCTGTCCCCATCCGTTCCTGAGCCACAAGATCCGGAATTTCTCCAGCCATCTTAAGTCTCCAATATGTTTAGGGCGAGGTTCCTCCAAGGCTGTAACCTCGCGTGAAGCCGCGCGTATAGACCGGTTTGGCGGACATGAAAAGAGGTTTTTCGCGGACGCGCTCTTGCACGTCCGAGCGGCCCGTGTCACCGCTGCCACATGTCGCTTCTCGCCGATCTCTGGCTCTCTCGCAAATCGCTGGCAGGCTTCGTCATCGTGGGCGCGGCCTGGTCCAGCTATTTTGCCCAGATGCCGGTGATCAAGGCGGCCATCGGGGCCTCCGACGGGGTCTATGGCGCGGTCATGCTGTTGGCCTCGCTGGGGGCGCTCGCAGCCATGTGGCTGGCTCCGCTGGCGCACCGGCTGGCGGGCCGCTGGGCCTTGCCGCTCGGCGCCATGCTGATGTGCCTGGGCATGTTGGGCGCGGGGCTCTCGGCGGAGATCGTTGCCTTCGGCGTGGCCATGACGCTGGCCTCGGTGGGAGCCGGGGTCACCGATGTGCTGGCCAATGTGCGCGTCTCGGATATCGAGGCGCGCAGCGGGCGGCACCTGATGAACCTCAACCACGCGATGTTTTCCTTCACCTACGCGGGCTGCGCGCTGTCCACGGGGATCATGCGCGAGGCGGGCTGGTCGCCCGCGCAGGTCTTCACCGTACTCGTCGGCCTTGCTGTCGTCTCGGGCTGGATCATGCTGGAGGCCCGCACGCGCGACTTGCCGGAGGAGGACACCAGTCCGGACGCGCCGCTGCCGCATCTGCTGGTCTGGGGCGTGGGGGCGCTTGTCTTGGTCGCCTTCCTGACGGAGGCCGCGTCAGAGGGCTGGTCGGCCCTGCATCTGGAGCGCACGCTGGGCGGCGGCCCGGCCGAAGGCGCGCTGGGGCCTGCGCTTCTCGGTCTGTCGATGGGCATCGGGCGGCTTTCAGGGCATTTCCTGTCCGACCGGTTGCCCACCTTGCCCTTCATCACCGTGGCGTCGGTCGTCGCGGCGGGCGGGTTGCTCCTCGTGGGGGCAGCACCGACGCTGATGATGGCCTATGTCGGTTTTGCGCTCACCGGCCTGGGCATTTCGGTGGTGGCCCCGCTGGCACTGGCGCTCATCGGGCGAATTGTCCCGCCGAAAGCCCGCCTCGCCGCGATCAGCCGCGCCTCTGCCCTCGGGTATGCGGCGTTCTTCATCAGCCCGCCGCTGATGGGCTTCACCTCCGAGCTTTTCGGCCTGCGCGCGGGCTTCTGGGTGGTGGCCGCGCTGCTCATGATCTGTATCGCCGTGCTGGTCCCGGTTTTGGCTGCCCGCATCACGGCGCGTCCCCAAACGTTTTAGAGCCCGACATCTCAAAACCATGCCGCCCAGCTGATAGGCCGGGCATCGCCTGGCTTCCCCCCGGAGGGCGATTTGAGGCGTTTCAAGACGTCTGACGTCTATCGGCTTGGTCACGGTCCACGCCACAGGCGCGTTTCAAACGCCCTCCAGGTCGGGCGATGCCCTCATCGCAGATTCGGCCGCCGGACTGCTCACGCCTGCCACCGCCCCTCAAAGTCTTCCGGAATGAGCAGGTTATGCCGTCCCAGATCGCCCACCTTGGTCTCGCCACAGAGCGCCATGGTCGTGTCCAGCTCCTTGTGGATCACCTCCAGCGCCTGCGTGACCCCCTGCTGGCCCATCGCGCCCAGCCCATAGATGAAGGCGCGCCCGATATAGGTGCCCTTGGCTCCCAACGCCAAGGCCTTCAGCATGTCCTGGCCGGAGCGGATGCCGCCGTCCATATGCACCTCGACCTGGTCTCCCACCGCATCCAGAATGGAAGGCAGCACCCGGATCGAACTCAGCGCCCCATCCAGTTGCCTGCCGCCGTGGTTGCTGACGATGATCGCATCGGCGCCGACCTTCAGCGCCATCTTCGCATCCTCTGCATCGAGGATCCCCTTCAGGATCACCTTGCCACCCCAATGCTCCTTGATCTTGGCGATCTTGTCCCAGTCGAGCGAGGGGTCGAACTGTTCCGCCGTCCAAGTGCTCAAAGATGACGTGTCCGAAATCCCCTGCACATGCCCGACGATATTGCCGAACTCGCGGCGCTTGGCCGTCAGCATCTCGATGCCCCAGGCCCATTTCGTCATCAGGTTGGCGATGCTCTTCGGCGTCAGCTTGGGCGGAGCGGAGAGCCCGTTCTTGATGTCCTTGTGCCGCTGCCCGAGGATCTGCAGGTCCAGCGTGATCACCAGCGCCGAACATTTCGCATCCTTCGCCCGCTGGATCAGCCGGTTCACATAGTCCGTGTCGCGCATCGTGTAGAGTTGGAACCAGAACGGCTTCGACGTGAACCCCGCCACATCCTCGATCGAGTTGATCGACATGGTCGAGAGCGTGAAGGGCACCCCGAATTTCTCTGCCGCCCGCGCCGCCTTCATCTCGCCGTCGGCGTGCTGCATACCGGTGAGGCCCACAGGGGCGAGCGCCACGGGCATGGCCACTTCTTCGCCGATCATCTCGCTTTCGGTGCTGCGCCCTGTCATGTCGACCGCCACACGCTGGCGCAAGCGGATCTTCTCGAAATCGGAGGTGTTCTCGCGGAAGGTCTGCTCGGTCCAGCTGCCCGATTCCGCGTAGTCAAAGAACATCCGGGGCACGCGGCGTTCGTGCAGGCGCTTGAGGTCCTGAATATTGGTGATGGTCGGCATGTGATCCCCCGTATTGGTCAAGTTTAATTACCAATTCGCCTCAGCAAAATCAATCCGCGAATGGCATCTTGATCGGTACGATATCGTACTATATAGAAAGTACGAAATTGCACGATATTGATGGAGACCGCCATGACACTGCCCCGCCGCAAAGCCCTCACCCTGATCGGAGGCGGCACCGTGCTGGCCGCGACGGCCTCGGCCGCTGGCTTCCTGACCACCCGCACCCCGCACAGTGCGCTCGCCCCCTGGGAGGCGGCGGGCGGGTATGACGATCCGCGCCTCAACGCGCTCAGCTTTGCGCTGCTCGCCCCCAACCCGCACAATCTGCAGCCCTGGCAGGTGGGTTTGGACGGCCCCGACACGGTGCTGATCTACCGCGACCCTGCGCGGCGCCTGCCGGAAACCGACCCCCACGACCGGCAGATCACCATCGGCCTCGGCTGCTTCATCGAACAGCTGGTTCTGGCAACGGGGGCAGGGGGCCACGCCGTCGATCTCACACTCTATCCCGACGGTGAGGCTGGCCCCGTCGCACGCGCGGTCTTCACCGAAGGCGGCACGCCCGACCCGCTCAGCGCCCAGATCCTGAACCGCCGCTCCTGCAAGGAGCCCTTCGAGCCCACGCCGCTCACCGCCGCCCACGCCAATGAGCTCGAGCTTTTCGCCGACATCCACACCGCCGCGCCCGTGGTCGAGGCGCTCAAAACCCTCACCTGGGCTGCCTGGGAGGTGGAGGCGATGACGCCACGCACGATGATGGAATCAGTGGACCTGATGCGCTTCGGCAAGGCCGAGATCGAGGCCAACCCCGACGGCATCGACCTCGGCGGCCCGATGCTGGAAACCCTCATGCTCGCGGGCCTGCTCTCCCGCGCCGCGCAATCCGACCCCGAGAGCCAGAGCTTCCAGCAAGGCGTCGAGATCTACCGCGAGATGCTGCACGCCACCCCGGCCTATGCAGCACTCGTGAGCCCCACCAATATGCGCAAAGACCAGATCGAGGCGGGCCGCCGCTGGCTGCGGCTGAACCTCAAATGCACAGCCCTCGGCGTAGCCTTGCACCCGGTCAGCCAGTGCCTGCAGGAATACCCCGAGATGGCGCCGCATTACGCCACCGCCCACAAACGCCTCGCCCGCCCGGGCCAGACCGTTCAAATGCTCGGGCGTTTGGGCTACGGTCCAGAGGTGCCGCGCACGCCGCGCTGGCCGCTGGAGACCAAACTGCTGAATGCCTGACACCACCGCTGCCACCTATTTCGAGGTCTTCAACGAGATCGCAATCATCGAACAGCTCAGCCGCACGCTCCTGGAGGCGCGCCTGCCCGCGGGGCTGATCGCGCCGCATTTCACCGTGCTCAACCACCTGATCCGGGTCGGCGACGGGCGCGCGCTGATCGACATGGCGCGGGCCTTCCAGGTGCCCAAGACCTCGATGACCCACACGGTGAAGGTGCTGGTGACCCATGGCCTTGTCGAGGTGCGCCCCAACCCCGAAGACGGGCGCTCCAAGCTGGTCTGGCTTACCGAGGCGGGCCGGGCGGTGCGCCATCAGGCCATCGCCGATCTGGCACCCGACTTCGCGCGCCTGGCCGAGGGCTTCGACACCGCGCGCCTGCTCGAAGCGCTGCCAGTGTTGCGCGACTTGCGCGTCTATCTCGATGAAGACCGCAATGCGCAGGGGGGCTGACACCGGGCAAAGGTGGCCTGAAGCCCACCTCACCTGTCTGGGCCATCCGGATTGATCTTGCGGGTGGGTAGGCGCCTCCCGGACCGGAGTGGTCCTAGGCGCTATGCGCCCCGTCCGAGAGCGTCTTCACAAAGGCCAGTACATCCGCCACCGGCTCGCCCGCGCCGATTTTGCTCACGATGGCGGAGCCGACCACGACGCCATCCGCCACGTCTGCAATGGCGCGGGATTTTGCGGGGGTATTCACCCCGAAGCCAACCACCAGCGGCAGATCGGTCGCCGATTTGATGCGCGCAACCTCGGGGCCCACGTCACCCGCCTGCGCCTCGGCCGCCCCGGTGATCCCCGTGATCGAGACGTAATAGACGAAGCCCGAGGTGTTCTGCAGCACCCGGGGCAGGCGCTTGTCATCTGTCGTCGGCGTGGCCAGCCGGATGAAGTTCAGCCCCGCCGCCTGCGCCGGGATACAGAGTTCGCTGTCCTCTTCGGGGGGCAGGTCGACGACGATCAGCCCGTCGATGCCCGCTTCTTTGGCCTCCACCAGGAAGCGCTCCACGCCCCGGCTGTAAATGGGGTTGTAATAGCCCATCAGCACAATCGGCGTGGTCTGGTCGTCCTTGCGGAAGGTGCGGGCCAGGTCCAGCGTGCGCGCCAGCGTCATGCCGCTCTCCAGCGCGCGCTGCCCGGCCAGCTGGATCGTCGGGCCATCGGCCATCGGGTCGGTGAAGGGCAGGCCAAGCTCGATCACATCGACGCCTGCGCCGGGCAGCCCGCGCACCACCTCCAGCGAGGTGTCGAAATCAGGGTCGCCCGCCATCACATAAGCCACGAAGGCTTTCTTCCCGGCCTGCGCCAGCTCTGCAAATTTCGCGTCAATGCGGCTCATTCCCGGCCCCTTTTCGTCGTTCGGACCCGCAATGCCGAAAAGAGCGGCGGAAATCAATGCTCCAAAAGCCGCGCCAACAAGGGGGAAAGAAATTTTTGGCTTCCCTCTGAACCCCGGTGCGTGCCACCCTATATGCAGCTTATGAACTATCTTCTCGCCATTCTCCTGCCGCCGCTGTCGATCCTGCTGACAGGCCGCCCGATCATCGCCATCCTGGTGTTTCTCATCTGGATCCCGGCCCTGATCTTCTCGGGCGGGCTGACGCACCCGATGTTCATCCTGCTCGCGTGGTTCCTGATCTTCCACGCGCGCGAAGACCGCCGCCAGCGCGGGGACTTGTCTTGACCCCGGAGAGGCCCTAGGACAGCGCCAATTCAGGAAAGGACGCTGACATGGGTTTCAAGATGGGCATCGTGGGTCTGCCGAATGTGGGCAAATCCACCCTTTTCAACGCGCTGACCCGGACCGCGGCCGCACAGGCGGCGAACTTCCCATTCTGCACCATCGAGCCCAATGTGGGTGAGGTCGCCGTGCCGGACGCGCGGCTCGACACGCTCGCAGGCATTGCGCAGTCCAAGCAGATCATCCCCACCCGCATGACCTTCGTGGACATCGCGGGGCTGGTGAAGGGCGCGTCGAAGGGCGAGGGCCTGGGCAACCAGTTCCTCGCCAATATCCGTGAGGTGGATGCCATCGCCCATGTGCTGCGTTGTTTCGAGGACGGCGATGTGACCCATGTGGAGGGGCGCGTGGACCCGGTCGCGGATGCCGAGACCATCGAGACCGAGTTGATGCTCGCCGACATCGAAAGCATCGAGAAGCGGCTGCAGAATATCGTGCGCAAGGTGCGCGGCGGCGACAAGGAGGCGGTCCAGCAAGAACGGCTGATGAAAGCGGCTCTGGCGGCGCTGGAAGAGGGCAAACCGGCCCGTGTGGTCGAGGTCGATGACGAGGATGCCAAGGCCTGGACCATGCTGCAGCTTCTGACCACGAAGCCCGTGCTCTACGTCTGCAACGTGGGCGAGGCCGAGGCGGCGGAGGGCAATGACCACTCCGCAAAGGTGGCCGAGATGGCCGCGGCGCAGGGCAACGCGCACGTGATCATCTCCGCACAGATCGAGGAGGAGATCAGCCAGCTCGAAGATGATGAAGCGGCGATGTTCCTGGAGGAAATGGGTCTCGCCGAGGCCGGGCTCGACCGGCTCATTCGCGCAGGCTATGACCTGCTGCATCTGGAGACCTATTTCACCGTCGGCCCCAAGGAGGCGCGGGCCTGGACGATCCGCACGGGAACCTCTGCGCCCAAGGCCGCGGGCGTGATCCATGGGGATTTCGAGAAGGGTTTCATCCGCGCCGAGACCATCGCCTACAATGATTTCGTCAGCTTGGGCGGGGAGCAGGCGGCGAAAGAAGCCGGCAAGATGCGCGCCGAAGGCAAGTCCTACGTCGTCAAGGACGGCGACGTGCTGCACTTCCTCTTCAACACCTGAGCGGGCGAACGGGGAGGGCCGGCCCAAGGCCCAGCCCACCGGCGTCCTCACCAGAGGATCAATCGCCCGCTTTTGTCAGCCGGTCGGCCTTCTTGCGCACCAACACCGAGCGCAGGTCGTGCATTGCCAGCAGCAGCGTGTCGGTGATCTCTTCCAGCTGCTCCGGCGTGGCCTTTGACTGTGCCCATTGGGCGGTCAGGTTCATGTGGTCGACCGCGCGGTGGATGTCGTCCATGTCGCGCGCGGCCAGCAGCGCGCGCCGCTCTGCCATCCACTCCTCGATGACCTTCATATCCGCCTCCGACAGCACGCGGTCGCCTTGCGGCTTGATCTCGCCGTTGCGGATGTTCAGCACCGCGATCTGGTCCATCTCGATCCGGCGCTGGCGGTTCTCGGTGTCCACGCGAAAGACCGCCGCGCCGTTTTCACGGACACGAAAATAGTACTCGGGCAGTACGGCGGTCATCGGTTAGGTCAATCCGGCACAGAAGGTCTGGATCCGGGTGCAGGCCTCTGTCAGGGCCTCATCCGAGGTCGCATAGCTGACCCGGAAGTTCGGCGACAGCCCGAAGGCCGCACCGAAGACCACCGCCACCCCGGTCTCTTCGAGCAGCGCCGTGGCAAAGGTCTCGTCATCCTCGATCTTCGTGCCGCCTGCGGAGGTCTTGCCGATGCAGCCCGCAATCGACGGGTAGACATAGAAGGCCCCATCCGGCACCGGACAGCGGATGCCTTCCGCGGCATTCAGCATCTCAACCACCAAGTCGCGGCGGCGCGCAAACATCTCGTTGTTGGGCGCAATGAACGCCTGCGTGCCGGTCAGCGCCTCGACCGCCGCCCACTGGCTGATCGAGCAAGGGTTGGAGGTCGATTGCGACTGCACCTTGCGCATCGCCTTGATCAGCTCTTCCGGTCCTGCGGCATAGCCGATGCGCCAGCCGGTCATCGCGTAGGCCTTGCTCACACCATTCACGGTGAGCGTCCGATCATAAAGCCCGGGCTCCACCTGTGCGGGCGTGCAGAACTTGAAATCATCATAGACCAGATGCTCGTACATATCGTCGGTCATCACCCAGACATGGGGGTGCCGCATCAGCACATCGGTCAGTTCTTTCAGCTCGTCCCAGGTATAGCCCGCACCGGTCGGGTTCGACGGCGAGTTGAAGATCAGCCACTTGGTCTTGTCGGTGATCGCCGCCTCCAGCTGATCCGCCGTCAGCTTGAACCCGGTCTGGAGCGAGGCCTCGGCGATCACGGGCGTGCCCCCGGCCAGCAACACCATATCCGGATAGCTCACCCAGTAGGGCGCCGGAATAACCACCTCATCGCCCTCGTTCAGCGTCGCCATCAGGGCGTTGTAAAGGATTTGTTTACCACCTGTGCCCACACTGACCTGAGATGGCTCATAGCTCAGATCGTTGTCACGCTTCAGTTTATCGCAGATCGCGCGCTTCAGCTCTGGAATTCCGTCCACCGCGGTGTATTTGGTCTTCCCACCGGCGATGGCGGCCACGGCGGCGTCTTTGATGTTCTGAGGCGTGTCGAAATCCGGCTCGCCTGCGCCCAACCCGATCACGTCGCGCCCCGCCGCCTTCAGCTCGGCGGCCTTCGTGGTCACGGCGATTGTGGGGGACGGTTTGACGCGGGCAAGTGTCGTAGACAGGAATTCCATTTCGGCCTCGGTTTGATACAACGTGGGCCGAGTAGTAGGGGGCCGCGTGTCCCCGTTCAAGCGCGATCATCGCAAAGGAGATCACAGCATGCACGATACGACAGACTGGTACGGCCCCGACACCGCAACTTTCGGAGATCGCGTTGCCGCAGCCCGTGAGACCGCCGAGATGACGCAGTCCCAGCTGGCCCGCCGCCTCGGCGTGCGCGTGTCAACCCTGCGCGCCTGGGAAAACGATCTCAGCGAACCGCGTGCCAACCGTCTGTCAATGATGGCGGGGCTGCTGAACGTCTCGATGATGTGGCTCATCAACGGACAGGGCGAAGGGCTCGATGCGCCGATGGAAGAGGCCGCGCTGCCGCCCTCGGCCCATGACATCCTCAACGAAATGCGCGACCTGCGCATCGACATGATGGCGCGGGCGGAACAGATGGCCCGGCTTGAGAAGAAACTGCGCATGGCACTGAAAGAAGACCTGCATGAGCGAGCCGCGTGAGACCTGCATCAAGCGGCTGAAGATGCGCTCCATGCGGCGCGGGATCAAGGAAATGGACGTGATCCTGCAGCCCTTTGCCGAGGCCAATCTCGACGCGATGGAGGCCTCGGAGCTGGCGCTCTATGACGCCTTGCTGAGCGAGAACGATCACGACCTCTATCAATGGGTCAGCGCCCAGGTCGCGCCGCCTGAGCGCTATGCCGGGCTGATCGCCAGGATTATCGGCGGGCTGCCGCGCGTCGGGGCCTGATCGGGCACCGCACGGCGGGTTTGCCTGTTTTTAACGAATTATTGGCGTTTCTTGGGCAAATTCCGACCAAATTGGAACGAGTCGGAGCGCGCAGATGAGCATTCAAGATCAAATCCCGTCGGAGACGCCGTCCATGAGCCGCACACAGGGGTTCATGGTCAGCTACCTTGAGGCGTTGTCACTGGTGGAGCGGCTGCACCGCCTTTTGCTCGATGTCATCAAGGATGAATTCGAGCGGGTCGGGGTGCTGGAGATCAATGCCGTGCAGGCGTTGCTGCTCTTCAACATCGGCGACAATGAGGTAACGGCGGGCGAATTGAAAAGCCGCGGCTATTATCAGGGCAGCAACGTCAGCTACAATCTCAAAAAGCTCGTGGATGCAGGCTACATGCACCACCAGCGCTGCGAGATCGACCGCCGCTCGGTGCGGGTCAAGCTCACGGACAAGGGTCAGAAGATCCGCCATGTGGTGTCCGACCTGTTCTCGCGCCACGCGGATGGTCTGGAAAACAAGGGTGTGCTGGGCCCGGACGGGATCGACGATATCACCCGTTCCCTCAAGCGGATGGAGCGCTACTGGTCCGACCAGATCCGCTATATCTACTGAAGTTCGCTGATCGCCAGCCCGTCGAGCTCCCGTTTGAGCTTGGCGGTCATGGCGGCGGCATAGTCCTCGAAACCAAGGGCCGTTTGCACAAAGGCATCCGGCCCTGTGATCACTTCGGTCCGGAAGTAGGACGACAGCTCTCCGATCTCCACGTGACGCTGGTCTCCGATGGCGGGGGCATCGGCACCGATGACCAGGGCATTGATGGTGATGCCACGCGCGCCAATGGCGTCTTTCACATCGCGGGGACGGGGCCCGAGGTTTGATCGACCATCCCCCGAGATATCCAGCGTGCGTGTCCAGCAGCCCTTTTGCTCATCGAGATAGCGCGCCCCGGTCTCCATCGCGATCCCCAGCGCCGTGCCCGGCGTGGCATCGCGCCGCTCCGTTTCGGCCAGCGCCATACTGATGTCCGCCAGCCGCTCCGGGCCGTCGATCCTGGTCCAGGGCACCAGCACCGCCTGATCCGCCGGGCCGCTCCACTCATAGACCAGCAGAGCCACGGGCGCGCTTGGCGTCGAGAGCAGCAGCCGCGTCACCTCCGGGGCGTTCAAGGCCGTGATCAGCCCGTCGATCTGCAACCGGTATTCCCGCAGATCGACCGACCCGGAGACATCGAGCCCCAACGCCAATGCCTGACGGCAGCCCGCCACGGCCTCGCCGGCGCCCCCGCACAGCAGCGCGCCCAGAAGGCATAGGGCGCGCAGCGGTGTCATCCCTTCGGCTCGGTGTCAGCCGGCGCGGGCAGGGCGCCGATCACCGGCAGCGCAAGCTCGCGTTCCAGCTTGCGGCGCATGGCGCGCTCGTAATCCTCGAACCCCTGCGCCACCTCCAGAAAGGCGCCCGGCCCGTGCAGCACCTGCGCCTGATAAAATGCGATGAGCCCCGTCTCCGCCTCGTAATCCGCCCCGTTCACCACCAGCCCGTTGACCGTGACCCCGTCAAACGGAAACTCCTCATAGGCCAGCATCGGGCCGAAGCCTTCGTTGTTCTGCCCATCCCCGGCCATGTCCAACGTCTGATAGAGACAGCCCGGCGCCCGTTGCAGCAGCCGCGATCCGTATCCGAGCGCATAGCCCATCGCCGTGGGAAAGTCGTTGTGGCTGCGAATGCTGCGCGCCAGCCTCTCGGCGACCAACAGCAAGCGCTCCCGGCTGTCGATCAGCGTCCAATCCAGCAACAGCTCCTGATTGTACCGCCCCGACCACTCATAAACCGCCAGCGCCACCGGATCGTCTCCGGCAAAGAAGGCCGCCTCCACCTCCGGCGCCGTCAGCGCCGCGACCAGCCCGCCCCGCTGCAACGCATCCTCTGCCGCATCGACCGAGCTCGACACATCAAGCGCCAGCACCAGCGCCAGACGGCACTCCGCCAGCGCCGGACCCGCCAGCATCGCGCCCGCGCAAAGGGCCGCGCGGATCACCAGTGCCCTGTGTTGTCCATGCTCGCCCAGGGCTCCGCCGGGGCCAGGCTGTCGCCCTCCTGCAGCAGCTCGATCGAGATGTTGTCGGGCGAGCGCACGAAGGCCATATGCCCATCCCGCGGCGGCCGGTTGATCGTCACGCCATTGTCCATCAGATGCTGGCACACCTCGTAGATGTTGCCCACGCGATACGCCAGATGCCCGAAATGCCGGCTGTCGCTCGGCAGCCCCTCATCCCCGTCCCAGTTGTACGTCAGCTCCACCGGACATTCCTCCTGCCCCGGAGGCGCCATGAAGACCAGCGTGAAGCGCCCGCCCTCGCTGTCCATCCGCCGCGTCTCCTTCAGCCCCAACAGCTCATAAAACGCAATCGACTTTTCCAGATCCTTCACCCGGACCATCGTGTGCAGATACGTCAGGCTCATGCCGCCCCTCCATCATTCCATTGATTTGACGCAACACTAGCACGCCCGCCCCGGGATGCCAGTCACATCGCGCTGATCTCTCCGCGCGAAACCCATCTCCAAAATACACCATATAGCTGTTCCGCGACGCCCCGTGCCCAGATATAGTCATACGCGACTCATGCCCTCGAAAGGATGCCCCCATGCCGCTCACCGCCGAGCACCAAGCCGAAATCGACGCCCAACGCCAAGAGACCGCACCCACCCTGCGCGCCACCGCCCCCGGCATGGAACAGCACCTCTACACCGCCCAGCCCGTGCTGGACCACGGCTTTGTCCGCGTCATCGACTACATGGGCGACGACGCCGCCATCTGCCAGGCCGCCCGCGTCTCCTACGGCCGCGGTACCAAATCCGTGCAGAACGACGAGGGGCTCATCCGCTACCTCATGCGCCACTGGCACTCCACGCCCTTCGAGATGTGCGAGATCAAGCTGCACGTGAAACTGCCCGTCTTCGTCGCCCGCCAGTGGATCCGCCACCGCACCGCCAATGTGAACGAATACTCCGCCCGCTACTCGATCCTCGACCGCGAGTTCTATATCCCCGCGCCCGATGATCTCGCCGCCCAATCGGTCGTCAACAACCAAGGCCGGGGCGACGCGCTCACCGGCGAAGAGGCCCAACGCGTCCTCCTCTACCTGCAACAGGACGCCATGCGCTGCTATGACCACTACGAGGAGATGATCTCACAGGACGGCCAACAGGGTCTCGCGCGCGAACTTGCCCGCATGAACCTGCCCGCCAATGTCTACACTCAATGGTACTGGAAGGTGGACCTGCACAACCTCTTCCACTTCCTGCGCCTGCGCGCTGACGCCCACGCGCAATACGAAATCCGCGTCTACGCCGAGGCCATCTGCGCCATGGTCAAAGACTGGGTCCCCGCCGCCTACGGTGCCTTCGAGGACTACCGCCTGGGCGGAGCGACCCTCTCAGGCCGCGCGCTCGAGTGCATCAAGAAGATGCTCGCCGGAGAGGAAGTGACGCAGGAGACCTCCGGCATGAGCAAGGGCGAGTGGCGGGAGTTTCAGGGGGTTTTGAACGACCCGGCGTAAGCCGGGATGAAACGCTCCGGGGGAGCGTTTCAAATGAAAAACGGGCGCGCCGGGAGCCGTGGCTCATTTGGAGACATGATGAAACTTAACGGGTATGAAGTCTTTTCGCGACAAACGACAGCGTCTTGGCGAATACTGGTCACATTGTCTTCAACGCTGATCGCGATCAAGTACTTTGACTACAATACTGAAGCTTGGCCAGTCCTGAATAGAGACGTAAAAACGGATGATTTTTCAACAATATCTTCTTTAGTAGTTCTGTTCTTACTCGTCTCGTATCTTGTGAATTGGTATGGTGACTACGTTGGCTTCACCAAGTGGTTTAAGATCAATTCAGTAGCGAAAAATTCGCTGGACGACATTGGAAAGGCGAAAAACCACGAAGCGCCAATCGAAGGTGTCTTGAGACGATTGGACGCGCTATCGCGAAGCAATGAGGTCGCGGCTGACAGAGTTCTGGATATTGAAGCAATATCGCTTGAAGACCTTAAGGCAGTCCAAGGTGATAGAAACGTGGCCAAAGATCTTGAGACGCTTAGATCGACGGTCGCAAGCAACAGCCAAACGCTAGGGCTTCTCGCCTCAAGTTGTTCTGACTTAGAAGGTTTGCTCTCGGACTTAGAAGTAAACTTTTCTGCGATTTCGCTGTTATCAAAGCTCCTGCTCTACGGCTGGTACTTGCTTGTTCCTGTCGTTTTTGCATTGTCCGCCTTATTGATAAGTTAGTGAGAGCTTTCACTATGCCCAATCTGCGATTGGACAGCGCCCGAACCGCCCACACGGGGCGGGCGCTTCGCTTGTTTCCCGCCCCTCGGTTCGGGCGCCGCGTCGCACAAACCACTTCACCACTTTCAAAGCGCCTCTCTCCCGGGGCTCCGCCCGTTGTCGCCTCAATTGATCCCCCGGATCAATTGCCGGGCTGCGCCCGGACCGGCGCCAACCCCACCACGGGGCGGGCGCTTCGCTTGTATCCCGCCCCTCGGTTCGGGCGCGGCACTCCGCACACACTGCATCGCCTATTTCAAAAGCGCCAGTCCCGGGGCTCCGCCCGTTGCCACCTCACTTGACCCCCCGGATCAATTGCCGGGCTTTGCCCGGACCGGTGGCAACCCCACCATGGGACGAGCGCTGCGCCTATTTCCGCCCCTCGGTTCGGGTATGGCCCTTTGTGCTCAGGGTATCGCCTCCGCCCAAGACGTATGGCTTGAAACATCGCGTCCGTGGACCGGGCGTCAGCGCTACAGGCCGCTTTTTGACCAGTCAAAGGCAGGCCGGGCTGGCGCCCCGCCTACGCTTTTCTATCTGTGCCTTCGGCACGGCCAGTGGGACCCGCAGCGCCCCCAAGGCAACCTTAGCGGAATGTTAAGCGTCCTTTGCTAGCAACCGATTGATTTTCCGACGTTCTGGACCCTGACACATGCAGCACTGGCGCAAAAATCGCGCGCCGACACGGTATTCGGCCAATCTTCTGGTGGGGGGCGCCTCTCACCGGATCACGGTCGTGAACGTGCACGAAGATGGGGCCGGCATCGAAGGGGGGCCGCCGCTGGCCGTGGGGGCCGCTGTCACCCTGCAAGTGATGCATCACCGGGTCGCCTCGAAAATCGCCTGGGCCCGGGGCGGGGCGGCCGGTCTTAGGTTCCAGACGCCCATCGCCGCGCAACTGCTCAGCACCCTACGCCGTCTCGTGCGCCGCTGATCCCGGTTCATCGAATTCGCTGCCGGAAAAGGTCTTGTCGCGGCGACCGGCTGGTCTAGCCTGACCACATGACCGATCCGCGCATCGCTCTTCTCAACCGACTTGCGGCCCTCGACGTCGAGGATGCCGCCGGGCGCGATGGCCAGAAGACCGTCACGCTCGACCAACAGGCTGTCGGGCGGCTCTCGCGCATGGATGCGCTCCAGAACCAGGCCATGGCGCAGGCGCAGGGCCGGCGGCGCCAGGCGGAGCGTCAGCGCATCCGCGCAGCCCTCCAGCGGCTCGACGAAGGAGACTACGGCCATTGCACCGACTGCGGCGAGGAGATCGCCTCCGCGCGCCTCACCTCTGACCCCGCCACCCCGCGCTGTCTCGACTGCACGCGCGGCGGATGATGCGTTAACCCATTGCACACGAACGGGCGGTTTCACCCCCAAAATCCGTCTGAAACCGATCCGCGCACCGACGCAATACCGACGTAATACCGACGCGATACCGACGTTGGATATCTCTTGTTTTCATGGCCCAACCCTCCCCTTTCGGGAATAGCCTCCGAAGGTGTTGCGCGCGCGATCCGTCAACACATTGACAAGGTGGCCCCACGGGCCAGACTGCGCCCATGCTCAACCTCGCGGCCCCGCCGACCGATTTCGTCGAAAATCCGTTTCCGTATTACGACGCCCTGCTGCGCGACGCGCCCGTTTGCGCCCAGCCCGACGGCTCGTACCTGCTCTCCCGGCACGCCGATCTGAGTATGATCTACCGTGACGTAAGTCTCTATAAATCAGACAAAAAAGCGGTTTTCGCGCCGAAGTTCGGTGCAGGCTCGCCGCTGTTCGAACATCATACGACCTCGCTGGTGTTCAACGACCCGCCGCTGCACACCCGCGTCCGGGGTATCATGACCTCCGCCCTGACCCCAAAGGCGCTGAAACGCATGGAGCCCGGGCTTGTTGCGACGGTCGACGCGCTTCTTCTGGATATGTCGCAATCCCTTGATCTGATTGAAGATTTTGCCGCGTCCATTCCGATTCAGGTGATCGGCAACCTGCTCGATATCCCGATGGACGAGCGCGGGCCACTGCGCGACTGGTCGCTCGCCATCCTCGGGGCATTGGAGCCTGCGCTGACCAATGCGCAGCTCGCCCGCGGGCATCAGGCGGTCACAGAATTTAGAGTGTATTTACAGGACCTTATCGCCCGCCGCCGCGCCGCGCCGGGAGATGTGGAGACCGATGTGCTGACCCGGCTGATCCAGGGCGATGACAGTGGCCAACTTTCCGAAATCGAGCTGATCCAGAACTGCATCTTCATTCTGAACGCGGGCCATGAAACCACGACCAACCTCATCGGCAACGGCCTCGCGCTCTTGCACGACCATCCGCACGAACGCGAGAAATTGCTGTCCGATCCGTCTCTTATCGACCGTGCTGTGGAAGAGATCCTGCGCTCTCGTTCTCCCAACCAGTTTGGAAATCGCGAAACGACCGCAGACGTCGAAATTGGTGGCCAGCCCATTCCCGCCGGCACCAATCTGCACCTCTGCATCGGCGCGGCGAACCGCGATCCCGAGATGTTCGAGCAGCCGCAAGCCTTTGATATCAAGCGGCATCCCAACCGTCACCTTGCCTTTGCGGGCGGTCCCCATGTCTGCGTCGGCCTCACCCTTGCCCGCATGGAAGGTCGCATCGCGATCGCACGGTTTCTGCAGCACGCTCCGACGTATCAGATCACCCAGAGGATCCCGGGAGGCCGCATTCGGTTTCGCGGATATTCAAAGTTGCAGGCCCGCCTGTAGACCAGTCAGGCCCGCCACCACATGCCAGTCCACCTAAGGCGGCCAAACCATCGCAGGCGCCTGATGTAAGCCGGGATCTGTTGCTGGCGTCCCTGCAGACGATGCAGTCTCGCAGAATTGGACCAGGCAAGCGCCAGACTGCCTGACGGAGCATGTACGCGTCGAGACGACGGGGCGAGCAGGGGCGCACCGTCCAAGCATGCGCTGACCGACGCGCGGGGAACTAAGCCATGGTTATCGATTGCCCCGTCCGATGCGTCTTAAGTCGCCAGCGCCCTCAATCGACTTCAGTGCTCGTGATCGCGCTTAGTCGATCACAGTGCGCAGGCCGGCAACAATATCGGGGTGGTCCGCTTCCCACGTCTTGAAAGCAAGATAGCCGCTTTGGGCTGCGGTATGATCCCGAGCGCGCGGAGCCTCAAAGTAGACTTTCACGCTCTCGTAATGTGCCATACAGCGCATCACCTCCGCATGGCTGAGCGCACGGTCGCGAGCCGCCGCATCGCACGCGTAATAAAGCGTCAAAATCGACAAGAACTCAGCCATACGACCTCACTTTCACACCAAAGGTACATCGGCTGAGCGAATAAGGCGTAAACGCTGCGTTTTATGCGGCCAACCTGCTGGTCGCCCGCTTGGTCTCACTGCTTGATCGTTGCGATTAGAGCAGTTTCAGGTCGCTGGCCATCTGACGCCCATCGCGTCCTTCGGCCAATTCAAAGCTCACTTTCTGATCATCGGCCAACCCGGTCAATCCAGATCGTTCGACCGCCGAGATGTGCACGAACACATCCGATCCGCCCCCTTCCGGAGCGATAAAGCCATAGCCTTTTGTGGTGTTGAACCACTTCACGGTGCCATTTGGCATTCCTTCCGTGCCTCCTTTTGTCTTACCGGACCGCCCGAGCGCGTTCGAGGCGGCTTCTGCGTGCAGGAGCAGGGCCAAAAACCCTTTCTTCTGCCCTTTAAGAGATTGCCCTTCCTCTGTAAAAATCAAGCGAAACGGGAAGAAACCTGCTGATTTCAGCCCGAAATTTTCAGATTTGTGAGTAAATGATGCGACTATACGGATTGAAGAACTGCGACACCTGCCGCAAGGCGTTGAAGGCACTGCCTGAGGCGGATTTCGTAGATGTGCGCGCCGATGGCGTGCCCGATGACGTGCTGAAAGAGGCTCTGGAGCGGTTCGGCACAGCGCTAGTGAACACGCGATCAACGACGTGGCGTGGGCTTGACGCGGCAGACCGCGACAAACCGCCGCTGGCCCAGCTCAAGGCGCACCCCAGCCTGATGAAACGGCCCCTGATCGTCGAGGGGACCGAGATGTATCTTGGTTGGACGAAGGCCACGCAGGAGGCGCTTGGCGTCCCCTGACCTGCTCAGTCAGCCGATGTGCGTCGGCGCAGTGCTGCGTCGAGTGAGAGCGGCCCCGCGCCCTTGATCACAAGCACCAGCAGCACGAACACCCAGAACGCGCGCTGATCGAGGATCGCGCTGTCGGGAAAGCGGTCGAACCAGGCGCCGAAGGTCTCCGTGTGCTCCAGCCCGCCATGACCGAACAGGTCGGTCAGCGACTGCACCACCACGAACCCGATCATCCCCAGGGCCGACAGGCGGGTGAGCAGTCCGAGAACGATCAGCGCAGGCAGGATGAATTCCGCCCAGGTGCCCCCGACCACGACGGCCCAGTGGAAGGCTGTCAGCTGCGTGACATCATAGGTGACGGCCTCCATCGCCTTGGGGAAAATCTGAGCGTAGGCGCCGACCGACGGGCTGAAGAGGCCGGCCACCCCCTCGCCCAGCTTGGTGAGCCCTGACACCCAGAAATACATCAGCAGCGTGGCTGCAAAGACGAAGCGCGCCAGCGTGGCAAGCAGCCAGTCCGCCTGTGAGAGGCGGTCCGTGAGCGAAGCGTAGAGAGAGAGCATTTAGTGGTCCTTTGTCTTGTCGTCCGTCAAGGCGCGGGTTTGCAAAGCAAGCGTAAGCGCTTGCGCGAGGTCGAAATCTGCGAAATCCGCAACTGCGGCATCATGTGCCGTACCGAACGTCTGACCTGACGCCAGGCCCTCCAGCCAGGTCGCGGCGCCGCTTGGCAGAAGATGCGGAGCAGGGTCGAACTCCGGCCGTGTGATTAGCACGTCTTGCGCCACGGCACGGGACTTCGGCGCGTCCGCCTCGAAATTGACGCGCCAGATGTCGTGGAGCGGCCAGCGCGAGCGGAGGATGCGCGTCGAAGGGGCCAGTGCGAAGGTCTTTTCGAGAAGGACCTTGGGCGCGCATTGCAGCTCTTCGGCTGCAAGCGCCGGGGCGTCCGCGGCATGATAGGAGGCGCGCAAGGCCAGATCGAGACGGGCGCAGTCCGGCAGATATCCAATGTGTGCAAGCGGTTTGAATTGCTCGAGAAAATCGGGCAGTGCGTCCCCGTAATGCATCATCAGCGGAGCGCTTGGAGGATGCTCCCGAACGTAGACGGCGGCGAGCTTGGCGAAGGTCTGGCCCCCCAGAAGCTTGTAAACAAGCGGAAAAGCGACCTGCAGCGCCTCGGTCAGGGAAACGACAACATTGTTGCGGTAGACCGAAAAGCGGCGCCCGGCGGGGGCATCGGCACCGTCGCGCAGGCCCTCCGGCACTGCCTCGGACGGGTCCAGCAGGGCGCTGCGAAATGTGGTCTGGGAGACAGTCATTGGACCGGGGACAGGGCCCGTGCTGCGCGTTCCGCTTCGCTGCGCAACGTGGGCCAGTCGGGCACATCGGTGTCCCATTCCACCAGCACCGGGCGCGCACCGGATTTCGCAAGCGTGATGTCGAGCAGCGCCCAGACCGGATCGACAACCGGTTTGCCGTGGCTGTCGATCAGCAAAGGCGCACCGTGATCGTCGGTTTCTTCATCATGGCCGCCGACATGGATCTCACCCACCGCATGCAGCGGGAAGGCCTCGATATAGGCCCGCGCGGAAAGGCCCAGATTGGTGGCGGAGATAAACACGTTGTTGACGTCGAGCAGCAGCCCACAACCCGTCCGTTTCACCAGTTCGGTCAAGAATTCGGTCTCGGACCAGGTGCTTTCGGCGAAAGCGAGATAGCTCGAAGGGTTTTCCAGCAGCATCTGACAGCCGAGCGTCGATTGCACCTGATTGATGTGCTCGGCGACGCGGGTCAGCGTGGCGTTGGTGTAGGGCAGGGGCAGCAGATCGTTGAGAAACTCCGCGCCGTGGGTCGACCAGGCGAGGTGTTCGGAAAAGCTTGCGGGCTGCGCCCAACCGACCAATTTCTTCAGACGGGCGAGATGCTCCGCGTCCAGCGCGCCTTCGCCGCCGATGCTCAGGCCAACGCCGTGCACCGAGACGGCAAACTGTTCGGACAGCGCGCGCAGCTGCGCCAGTGGCCGCCCGCCGTCGCCCATGTAGTTCTCGGCATGCACCTCGATCCACTTGACCGGGCCGGGATCGGCGCGCAGTTCCGCAAAATGCTGCGGCTTATAGCCAACACCGGGTGCTGCGGGCAGGTGATCGTAACGGGGAGAATTGTCCAGCATCTTGGCCCTCCGACAAAAGTGCGGTCTCGGGTGTCGTCAGATGAAAGGTGTCCGGCGACCCATCGCCGCCGGACGTAAGCTTCGAATACCGTGCCTTATGCCGGCAGGTCGCGGTCCAGCTCTTCCAGCGAGCCTTGGCGCGGCGTGCCGTCCGCCATATCGGGCAGGTCGATGTCGGCGCATGTGCCCGCGTCGACCAGCGTCCAGGCGTTGCCCTGGTAGTCGACGGTGGATGTGCCGGCGCAGGTTGTGCCGGGGCCGGCTGCACAGTCGTTCGCGCCCGCCAGCGATACGCCATAGCACTTCTCTTTGGCGGCGGCTTCGACGGTGGTGATCTGTGCTGTCATCGCCGCAGCGACGGCACCGGCAATTGCAACTGTTTTCATTGTGTTCGACATGGTTGTTAATCCCTTATTGAGAGCCATCCTGGCCAATGATGCCACAATACCTACGCTCTCAGACCTTGATAATCTACTCACGAGCCTGTGTCTCACGGAGCCGTCAGCAGATGTTGGCTCTCGGCGTGGGAATCTCTGCTAAGATTACGGAATGTTACAAAAATCGCGCCTCGCGGGGGTGTTTTCCCGCCGCGAGACGCGCAATTGTTACAGCAGATCGGGTGGCGTTGCGTCGCGGCCCAGGGTCTCCGTTACATCGGCCAGCGCTTCGACCTTGGTCTGTTTCTCTCCAAGGCGCCGCACGGTCACGGTGCGGTCTTCGACCTCGCGGGCACCAACCGCGAGGATGATCGGCACCTTGGCGACGGAGTGCTCGCGGACCTTGTAGTTGATCTTTTCATTGCGCACGTCGGCTTCGGCGCGGACACAGGCTGCTTGCAGCGCGGCCACGACGTCTTCCACATAGTCGTTGGCGTCGGAGATGATCGAGGCCACCACCACCTGCCTTGGCGCCAGCCAGAACGGCAGTTTGCCTGCAGAATTCTCGATCAGGATGCCGATGAACCGTTCGAACGAGCCCAGACAGGCGCGATGCAGCATATAGGGCCGGTGCTTGGCCCCGTCTTCGCCGATATAGGTCGCGCCCAGACGCTCGGGCAGGTTCGGATCCACCTGGAAGGTGCCGCACTGCCAGACCCGGCCGATGGCGTCAGTCAGGTAGAAATCGAGCTTCGGGCCGTAGAAGGCGCCATCCCCGGGCTCCAGCGTGAACTCGCGCCCGGTGGCCTTGATCGCCGCTTCCAGCGCGCCTTCGACGTGATCCCAGCTCTCGTCGCTGCCCACACGCTTTTCAGGGCGGGTGGCAAATTTGATCTCGAACTTCTCGAACCCCAGATCATCATAGATGTCCGCGAGGAAATTGATGAACTTCGCGCATTCCGCCTCGATCTGATCTTCGGTGCAGAAGATATGCGCATCGTCCTGCGTGAAGCCACGCACACGCATGATGCCGTGAAGCGCGCCGGAGGGCTCATAGCGGGTGCAGGCGCCGAACTCAGCCAGCCGCAAGGGCAAGTCGCGGTAGGATTTGAGACCCTGATTGAACACCTGCACGTGGCAGGGGCAGTTCATCGGCTTCAGCGCGTTCACGGCCTTCTCGGCAGCGTGCTCCTCCTCCACCTCGACGATGAACATATGCTCCTGATACTTCTCCCAGTGGCCCGAGGCCTCCCAGAGCTTGCGATTGACCACTTGCGGTGTGTTGATCTCGCGGTAGCCGCCCGCGCGCTGCTTGCGGCGCATGTAGTCCTGCAGGGTGGTGTAGATGGTCCAGCCGTTGGGGTGCCAGAACACCTGGCCCGGCGCTTCCTCCTGCATGTGGTAGAGGTCCATCTCGCGGCCCAGCTTGCGGTGGTCGCGCTTGGCGGCCTCTTCGAGCATGTTGAGGTGTGCGCGCAGTTTCTCCTTGCCGGTGAAGGCCACGCCATAGATGCGTTGCAGCATCGCGCGGTCACTGTCGCCGCGCCAATAGGCGCCCGCGATGGACATCAGTTTGAACGCATCGCCCGGCACTTGGCCGGTGTGCTGCAGGTGCGGACCACGGCAGAGGTCCTGCCAGTCGCCGTGCCAGTACATGCGCAGCGGCTCATCCCCCGGGATCGCCTCGATCAGCTCGACCTTGTAGGGCTCGCCATTGTCTTCGTAATGCTTGATCGCGCGCGCACGGTCCCAGACCTCGGTACGCACCGGGTCGCGCTTGTTGATGATCTCCTTCATCTTCTTCTCGATCAGGCCGAGATCTTCCGGGGTGAAGGGCTCGGCGCGGTCGAAATCATAGTACCAGCCATTCTCGATCACCGGACCGATTGTGACCTTGGTGTCGGGCCAGATCTCCTGCACCGCGCGCGCCATGATGTGTGCAAGGTCATGGCGCACCAGCTCATTGGCCTGCTCTTCATCCGCCATGGTGTGGATCGCGATGGAGGCATCTTCCTCGATGGGCCACGCCAGATCGTAATGCGCCCCATTCACGGTGGCGGAAATGGCCTTCTTACGCAGCGAGGTGGAGATGCTCGCGGCCACATCGCCAGCGGTCACGCCGGCCTCGAAGCTGCGCGCATTGCCATCTGGAAAAGTGAGAGAGATTGCGGTGTCTTTTGGAGCCATCTGCTGGCACTCCTCGTCGGTTTGGCGCCTACGAGACGCCCGGTTGCGGGTTATGTGCTGCGGCTGATGCGCCGAGTGCGCCGCGAAGTCAAGCGGCACGCTGGAAAAGTATACCGATGAATACGTTGACTGCGACATATCGTGTGTTATTTCCGACGCAATACCAGATAAGCCCGACCGAGGAGGTGAGACCTATGCCGCGTTACAACCGTACCTTCGAGCTGAGCATTCACGATGTCGATCTGATCGAAGAGGCGCTGCGCGCGCGGGGCCGTGAACTTTGCAAAATGCGTCGGGCCTTGGCGGACGACAATCCGGCGGACATGCAGTCCATCTCAGTGATCGAAGCGGATCAGCGCGAGACCGAAGAGCTGCTTGGACGTCTGCACAATCAGAAGGTCTTCTACCGCCCCGGCGCGACCCCCTATGTGAGCGGGTGATCGCCCCGAGGCTTGACGTCTCTTACGCCGTAATCGCGGCATACCCCATCAACAGACAGCACATCCATCCGCCGGTGAAGAGGATCGGTCGGACCGGAAAACGTGCGAGCCCGCTGATCATCCCAACCGCATGCACGATCCGCAGGCCAAGGAAGGCGAGCGCGGTCCAATAGGTCAGCGCGGAATAGGCGCCCATCCTGTCGATCACCAGAACCAGCACGGCGAAGGGCAGCAGCTGTTCCAGCAGGTTCAGATGCGCCCGATGCGCGCGGTGCACCCAATCGGGAAAGCCAGTGAGCGGCGGAGGGCGGGCGAAGTCGTCCACCCCCTCCTGCGGATACATATTCACACCGACGATGTAGGGAATCCACAGCGAGGCCGCGAAGACCGCGAGCCAGATCACCACAATGAGCTCCAATGGCATGGTTGAACTCTCCATCTTCTAGCCCGCCATCGCCTGGTCGTTGAACCGCACGGCCTCGCCGGTCTCCAGCCAGCTTTTCAGCCCGGCGGCGAACCGGGCCCAGCCGTCGTGAATACCCTCGCCGGGCACAACCGGATGGGTCAGCTCGTAGTGTTCGATGACGAGCTTCATGTGCGCGCCTTCCGGCTCCAGCAGAAACACCTGCCGCGAGGCGCCAAGCGTTTCGTCCCAGCCCGGTTCGAACGTGGCCTCGATCCGGGACTTGGGCGTGAGGTCCAGTGTCTTGCACGTCAGCATCGTGCTGCCATCGGCGTTTTCGTAGACGTAAGCGTCGTCTTGCTTGACCACCCGGGCCGCGAGAAAGTGATAGGCGCTCATCTGCTCCGGATCGGTCAGCGCCGCCCACAGTGCGTCGTGGGTACAGCGTATAAAGGTTTGCATCATAAAGTCGGGCTTTGCATCGCGCATCGGCGGGGCTCCTTCCAGTTGAGATTTGAGGTCAAGGGCTGCTCGCGCCGCGGGTTTGACACGGTAGGGGTCGATCCAGCGATCAATGGCATCCTGCAAAGGCAGGGCGTTGAGGTAATGATATTTAAACCGTCCCACTTTCTTGGTGACGATGAGGTTGGCGTCCTCCAGCACGCCGAGGTGCTTCATGACCCCAAACCGCGACATCTCCAGCTGGCTCTGCAGGTCCAGCAGGCTTTGCCCGGGTTTGGCGCGCAGGCTGTCCAGCAGCGCGCGGCGGGTCGGGTCGGCCAGGGCTTTGAAAATCGAATCCATGCATCCACTTATAAGTTACAAAATAGTCACGTGACAATATAGTAACCTAAAAAATCTCAGATGAAGGGATTGCGGGTGCATCCGCTTGGCCACATGATCGGGCTCAAAAGGACCGCCCTGATGACCTCTCCCAGCTTCTTCGATGGCCCGCAGGGTCGACGGCTCGCCTATCATCTGACACCCGGTGCGGGCCCTTGGGTGATATTTCTCGGTGGCCTCAAGTCGGACATGCAAGGGACCAAGGCGCTGCATCTGGAGGCCTGGGCCAAGCACGAAGGTCGGGCCTTTCTGCGATTTGACTACTCGGGTCATGGGGAGTCGTCAGGGGCCTTCGACGAAGGTGCCATCGGCGATTGGGCCGAGGACGCGGCGGCCATCGTGACTGGCCTGACCAGCGGGCCAATTCTTCCGGTCGGCTCTTCGATGGGCGGCTGGCAGGCGCTGCTTCTCGCGCGCAGGATGCCTGAACGGCTGGCGGGTCTGGTCACCATCGCCGCCGCCCCCGACTTCACCGAAGACAGCTATTGGGCGGGGTTCTCCGAAGCGCAGCGAGAGCAGATCATGACGGAGGGCCGCGTCGAGCTGCCGTCCGACTATATGGAACCCTATGTGGTCACGCGCCGGATGATCGAGGACGGGCGCCGCAATCTGGTGCTCCGCAGCCCGTTGGATTTGCCCTGCCCGGTCAGATGTCTGCAGGGCACCGCGGATACCGCCGTCCGCACAGAGGTTGCCTTGCGTCTGCTGGAGCACGCGTCCTGTCCGGATATGCGCCTGACCTTGGTAAAGGATGCGGATCATCGCTTTTCCGACGGCCCCTGTCTCGGCCTGATCGAGGCGGCTCTCGACGATATCTTGGCCCTCGCTGCGGAGGCCGGGTGATGGAGCAACGCGTCAGCCTGATCACGCTCGGCACCCGAGACATGGATGCGCTCTCAACCTTCTATGACGCGCTCGGCTGGACACGCACACCTTCGCCGGATGGCGTCATCGCTTATGACCTGATTGGCCAGACGCTGGGGCTCTATCCGCTCGACAAGCTGGCTGAAGACATCGGCCTCCCGGTGGACGCCCTGGGATGCGGGGCCAGCACATTGGCGCACAACGTAAGCGCGCGAGCCGACGTCACCGAAGTCCTGAGCCGGGCCGAGATCGCCGGTGCACGCATTCTCAAGCCGGCCCAGGAAGTGTTCTGGGGCGGATATCACGGCTATTTCGCGGATCCCGACGGGCACATCTGGGAGATCGCGCATAACCCGTTCTCCCCATTGAGGGAAGATGGCGCGTTCCGCTGGATGGGCTACGGGCAGGCCTGATGCGCAGCCCCAAATCCATGTGGAGCCTCGAGACGCTTGGCCGCGTACGTCTGTCCAAGTACTTCTACATGCGCGATTTTCTCTATTCCGAGATCGGCAACATGCATCAGGTCCGCAACGTGCCACCGGATCCGGACCTGGCGATCGACAACGGTCGACGGCTATGTGTGGAGTTGCTCGACCCGCTGGAAGAGACCTTTGGACGGCTCGCGATCCGCTCCGGTTATCGCTCGCCGGATCTCAACGGCTATGGCAACCGCAACAAGCTGAACTGTGCGGCCAACGACAACCCCATTGAATGCCACATCTGGGACCGGGGCCGTGGCGAGGAGGCGATTGCAGGCACGTCGCTGGCGATCCCGTGGTTCACCGATCAATACGAGAACGGGCGCGACTGGCGCGATCTCGCGTGGTGGATCCACGATCATCTGCCCTATTCTGAAGCGTGGTTTTTCCCGAAGCTGGCCGCGTTCAACCTGGTCTGGCGCCCGACACCGCTCCGGACGATCTCAAGCTACATCGCGCCGAGGGGGATGCTGCTGCGCGCTGGCCAAGAGCCGGACGAATCTCCGGCCGAACGACAGGCCCGCTATGCCGATTTCCCGCCCTTTCGCGGCATCGACTTACCCTGAACCGCTCTGCGCCGGATCGGCCTTGCGGTCGGAGTTCGCAAAGGTAGGGTAACGGCGAGGCGCGGGCAGGCGAGGGCAGGACATGACCAAAGGGTGGGACCAGATCGAGGCGTGGCATGGCTGAACCGCTGGTGTTCCTGCCGGGCCTGATGTGCGACGCGCGGCTCTTCGGCCCGCAGATCGCGGAGCTCTCTGCGGATACCGCTGTCATGGTGGCCCCCATCACCCAAGGGGAGCGGGTCGAGGAAATCGCGTCAGGATTGCTTGACCAGTTGCCCGCGCGGTTCGCCCTTGCAGGGTTGAGCATGGGTGGGATCGTGGCCATGGAAATCCTGCGCCGTGCGCCTGATCGGGTGAGCCGCATCGCGTTGATGGACACCAACCCCTTGGCCGAGACCCCGCAGGTTGCCGCCGCACGCGAGCCCCAGATAGTTGCCGCGCGAACGGGGCGCATGCTGGAGGTGATGCGCGAAGAGATGAAGCCCAATTACCTCGCCCCCGGTCCGCAGCGGCAGGATGTGCTGGATCTGGTCATGGACATGGCAGACGCACTTGGGCCCAAGGTTTTTGTGCGTCAGTCCCGGGCGCTGCAACGCAGGCGGGATCAGCAGAGCACGCTGCGCAAATGCAAGGTGCCCGCTCTGGTCCTCTGCGGCGCGCATGACGCGCTTTGTCCGGTGAAGCGGCACGAATCGATGTCCGAGCTGATCCCCTACGCAACGCTGCGTGTTCTTGAGCATTCGGGGCATTTGCCGACGCTTGAGCAACCCACCGAGACCACACAGGCCCTGCGCGATTGGATGCGGCAACCGCTCGTCCTGCGGTAAGAGGTGTCAGGCGGCAGCGTTTTTGTTCGCCGCCTTGCGGGCCTTCTTGGCGGGTTTGCCGCTGTTGGCATCGATGAAATCGAGCACCAGGGGGCGGATGTTGCGCCGCCAGCTCTTGCCCGCAAAGATCCCGTAGTGGCCTGCGCCTTCTTCCACGTGACTGGCCTTCTTCTCGTCCGGCAAGCCGGTGCAGAGATCGAGCGCGGCGATACACTGGCCCGGCGCCGAGATATCGTCTTTTGACCCTTCGACGGTCTTCACCGCAACAGTGGTGATCTTGCCCATGTCCACTGGCTTGCCTGCGACTGAGAAGCTGTTGCTGGCAATCTCGCCGTTCTTGAAGATACGTTCCACCGTGCTGAGGTAGAACTCCGCGGTCATATCCATCACGGCAAGATACTCGTCATAGAACTTGTTGTGCTTGTCGTGGTCCGCCGCCTCGCCGCGCGCAACCCGCGAGATTTGGTCGGTAAAGGCTTTAGCATGCGTCTCGGCATTCATCGAAATGAAGGAGGTCAGTTGCAGCAGCCCGGGGTAGACCATCCGGCCAACGCCTGGATACTTGAACCCCACACGCTGGATCATCAACTCTTCGAGCTGCCCCATGGTCATGCGATGCCCGAAATCCGTCACATCCGTGGGCGTTGCGTTCGGGTCGATCGGCCCGCCGATCAACGTCAGGCTGCGCGGTTGTGCGGTCGGGTCTTCCTCGGCCAGATAAGCGGTTGCAGCCAAGGTCAGAGGAGCGGGCTGGCACACGGCGATCACATGGGTGTCGGGGCCCAGCTCCTTCATGAAATCGACAAGGTAAAGGGTATAATCCTCCACATCGAACTTGCCTGCACTGACGGGGATGTCGCGCGCATTATGCCAATCGGTGATGTAGAGATCCGCGTCCGGCAGCAGGCTGATCACGGTCGAGCGCAGAAGCGTGGCATAGTGCCCCGACATCGGTGCCACCAGCAGGACCTTGCGCTCCGGTATCTCGCGACCCGGGACCTCGAAATGCAAAAGATCGCCGAAATCGCGTTGTACCACGATCTCCGTGTGGACCAGATGATCCTGTCCGTTGCTCGTCGGTACGGCGGGGATGTTCCAGTCTGGCTTGACCACCATGCGTTGGAACGTGCGTTCGGTCACCTCACCCCACGCCCGCATCCACGCGACACCGGGGTTTGGAACCATCGCAAAAGCGGGATAAGCTGCCATTGCGTGGGCGGTAGCACCGAGCCATTGGTTGGTGTTGCGCAGGGTTTCCATCAGGTCGTATGTCGCCATATAGCGCATGAGGGGTCTCCTTGTTACAATCCGGTCGCACCGGCACCTGCAGTCGCTTCGCCCCCTGAAAGCCTACGACGTGATGCTGCAGGTGCAAACATACGAGGGAATAGTTAACATGACAACATTTTCTGACAGTGACATTGTCCCGGGGGGTGAAAGCCTCGAGAAAATGACTGAAAATCTCAAGAAAGTTGAGGAGCTGTCAGAACGCTTGCAGCGGGTGTTGACCAACCGGCAGACCCACAACCCCGCGCTCGATGGCCCGAATCAAGAGCTTTTTGGCCGCGCAGCACAGGCCTATTGGGCCGAGGCCGTGAACAACCCGGCCAAGATTTTCGAACAGCAGATGACCTATTGGTCGGACACGATGAAGCAGTTTGTCGAGGCGCAGCACGAGCTGAGCAAGGGCAAGCTGGCCGCACCGGAAGATCCGGGACCGTCTGACCGGCGCTTCTCGAACCCCTTGTGGGAGACACATCCGTTCTTCAACTATGTGAAAAAACAGTACCTTATCAATGCGGAGGCGCTGACGACCGCGGTGCAGGAGGTCACACATCTCGATCCGAAGGAAAAGAACCGGCTGCAATACTTCGCGCGGCAGATTGTCGATATGATGTCGCCGACCAACTTCCTCGCCACCAATCCCGACGCACTTGAGAAAGCGCTCGAGACGGAAGGTCAGAGTCTCGTGAAGGGTCTTGAGAATTTGATCAGCGACCTGGAGGCCAACAAGGGCGAGTTGGTTGTCAAACTGGCGGATGAGGGCGCGTTCGAGCTTGGTCGCAACATCGCGACCACGCCGGGCAAGGTCGTCTTCCGCAACCGGATGATGGAGCTGATCCAGTACACGCCGACCACCGAAGAGGTCCACAAGGTCCCGCTGATCATCTTCCCGCCCTGGATCAATAAATATTATATCCTTGATCTGAAAGAGCAGAACAGCCTGGTGAAGTGGCTGGTCGATCAGGGTCATACGGTCTTTATGGTGTCCTGGGTCAACCCGGATCCGACCTACCGGGATGTCGGCATGGAGGATTACATCGAAGACGGATATCTGACCGCGCTCAGCGAGGTGAAGACAATCACCAAGGAGCGTCAGGTCAACGTGATCGGGTATTGCATTGCCGGAACCACGCTGGCTTTGACCTTGTCTCTGCTGAAACAACGCGGTGACACATCGGTGAAATCCGCCACTTTCTTCACCGCGCTGACGGACTTCTCGGACCAAGGGGAGTTCGCGCCTTTCCTGACCGATGATTTTATCGACGGGATTGAGGAAGAAGTGGAGGACAAGGGTGTGCTGCCTTCAGTGATCATGGCACGGACGTTTTCCTTCCTGCGCTCGAACGATCTGATCTATGGCCCCGCGATCAAGAGCTACATGATGGGAGAGACCCCGCCGGCTTTCGATCTGCTCTACTGGAACGGCGATGGTGCCAACCTGCCTGCCAAGATGGCGATGCAGTATCTGCGGGGGCTCTGCCAGCGGGATGAGCTGGCACAGGGCAGTTTTGAGCTGTTGGGTCACAGGCTCACGCTGGATGATGTGGATGTGCCGTTATGCGCCATCGCCTGCGAAACCGACCACATTGCCGCGTGGAAGGACAGCTATCGCGGCGTCCAGCAGATGGGATCGAAGGATAAGACCTTCATCATGACCCAGTCGGGCCACATCGCCGGCATCGTCAACCCGCCCACGCGCAAAAAGTACGGACACTATACCAACCCTGATCTGACGCTCCCGCATGAGGACTGGCAGGCCCAAGCAGATTTCCACGAAGGATCCTGGTGGCCGCGATGGGAAGGCTGGTTGAAGAAGCGGGCGGGCAAGCTGATTCCCGCACGCATTCCGGGAACAAAAACGCATCCGGCGCTCTGCGATGCCCCTGGGACCTATGCTGCCAAGAAGGCAACCCTCTGATTCCAAAATGGCTTTCCGCCGTGTCAAGAAATATGCTGCAGTGCAGAAAAATGACTTGAAATGCTGCGGTGCGGCATGTATATTTTGTGCAGACGCAGAGAAGTGGGGATGATCCCGCAAGCGCAAGAGGAATTGAAGAGATGACCAAGACACCTGACATGACCGCGATGTTCAAAGACGTCATGGGCGCGTTTCCGATCGACACAGCAGCGATGGAAGACGCATTCAAGACAACCGCGTCCCTGAACGAAAAACTGTCCGGCGTGGCCCTGACCGCGGCCGAGAAATCCACCGAGATTTCCAGCAAGTGGACCCAAGACACACTGGCCAAACTGGCTGAGATGTCCAAAGCGAAATCCGAGCCTGTCGACTACGCAAAAGCCATGACAGACTTCGCATCCGCCTACTCGGAAACTGCCGCTGAGCACATGGCTGCTTTCGCCGAAGTCGCGAAGAAAGCGCAGATGGACACCGTCGAGTTGATGATGGCTGCTGGCAAAGACATGAGCGAAGACGCTTCTGCCGCTGTCAAGAAAGCCACCAAAGAAGCAACTGCTGCGGTCAAGAAAGCAGCAACTGCGAAGTAACCAGTTCCTGGTTCGCGCCTGTTTCCTCCCTGAATGGCGCATACGGCAAGGGCGGGCTTTTTCAAGCCCGCCCTTTCTTTTTGTAAAACCCTGTCCTAAGCTGCAATGCAGCGTCGGATGAGGGAGAAGTCTCATGGCTGAAAAAGACAAACCGTTGCTGATCAAGCGTTATGCCAGCCGCCGCCTCTACAACACAGAGACCAGTGACTACGTTACTTTGGAAGATATCGCGACCCTGATCCGGGAAGGGCGCGAGGTTCAAATCGTCGATCTGAAGTCAGGCGACGACCTCACGCGTCAGTACCTTCTGCAGATCATCGCCGAACACGAAAGCCGTGGCGAGAGCGTGCTGCCGGTGGACGTGCTGAACGATCTGGTGCGCAGCTACATGACCCCGGGTGCGAGCATCGTTCCGCAGTTCTTGCAGGCGTCCTTCGAAATGCTGCGTGATGGTCAGAGCCAAATGATGGACAAGATGACCGCCATGAACCCGATGGCGAAGATGCCTGGTTTCGAGTTGATGCAGGCGCAGCAACAGGCCTTCATGAAAGCGATGACAGGCGGGCTGGGCACCACCAGCGGATGGAGCTCTCCGGACAAGGATGACGAAGAGGCGGACGGCGAAAGCGGTGAAGACCTCGATGCGATCAAGAAACAGCTTGCCGATTTGCAAGACAAGCTCTCCAGGCTGAAGTGAGGCGCTAGGCCACCGCGGGATGCGGTGTTGCCGTCACCTGTGCGATCGCACCCAGCAGAACCTCTGACACTGCATCCAACTCGGACATACTCAACCGTACGGGCAACCGCACGTCGCAGGCGCGCATCAGCATGGCGCGGGTCTGCGGCAGCTCGGGCAGGTCTTCTATGAATTGCCAGTTCCAGAACGCGCGGGCATTGTCCGCGCTCTGACCAAAGACCTGAACCTTGACGCCCGCAGTATCCGCCGTGCGCGCGAAGGCTGCGACGGTTGCGTCATCGAGCCCCACCAGATTGAACTGAATGCTGTCCGGCGCGCGCTCTTCGCCGTCCAGCGGTGCGGGGACGTCGATGAAGGGCGATTGGTTCAGCTGTGCTGCCACGTAGTCGTGATTGCGCCGCCCGTCCCGCACCCGCTGGGGCAGGGCATCCAGTTGCGGGCGGATCAGAGCGGCCGAGAGATTGTTCAGCCGCAGATTGTAGAGCGGCAGCTTGTTCTGATGCCGTGAGAAGGTCTCAAGCAGCACCGGGTGTTTCTTCCAGTTATGCTCGTAGGCGCCTGACATGATGATCGCGCGGGCGACGAGATCAGCGTCATCCGTGATCAGTATGCCGCCTTCGCCCGCATTCACCATCTTGTAGGACTGGAAAGAAAAGCAGCCGACCTTGCCGATGGTTCCGATCTTCTGTCCACGCCACAGCGTTCCGAGCGAGTGCGCGGCGTCTTCAATCACGGGTACGCCCTCGGCGCCGCACAGCCCCAAGATCGCGTCCATGTCCGACGTATGGCCTCGCATGTGACTGATGATCACCGCATCCGCCTGCGGTAGCTTGGCAGCAAAATCGTCGAGGTCGATGCGGTAGGTTTCGTCCACCTCGCAAAGCAGCGGCACGCAATCGGCGTGCACAACCGATGATGGCACGGCCGCGAATGTGAACCCGGGGATCAGCACCCGAGCCCCGCGCGGCAGATCCAGCGCCTTGAGCGACAAGAACAGCGCGGCCGAGCAGGACGACACGGCCAACGCATATTTGCTGCCCATCAACTGTGCGAATTCCGCTTCCAGAAGTGCGACCGGCGCGTCGGATGCAGCCGTGTAGCGGAAGAGATCGCCGCTCTGCAGCAACCGGTCGATCTCGGCACGGGCGGCGTCCGGAATTGGCTCGGCTGCGTGCATGTCGGGAAGCGTCATATTTGGATTTCCTTAATATGATTTTCCAAAATAGTAAATCAACGCAGCAGGACCGCCAAGTGAATAGTTTGTGACGTCCATGGAGCCTCAGATCCCCAACCGGTCGCGCAATGCGTACCAGCTCATGGCAAGCACCAGCAGCGGCGTGCGCAAAGCACCGCCGCCGGGAAAGGCGGGTGTCGGAATAGCCGACATCGTGTCAAAGCCATCGGTCTCCCCCGCGATGGCATCTGCCATCAGCTTGCCGGCGTGGGTGGCCGTCCCGACGCCATGGCCGGAATAGCCGGATGCGGACAGCACATTCGGCGCAACCCGCGCGAGGTAAGGAAATCGCTTCAGCGTGATCCCGAGGGTGCCGCCCCACGCATAGTCGATCTTGACGCCCTTGAGGTGCGGAAAGATCTGTTCCATCGGTTTGCGCACGGTCGCGGCAATGTCTCGTGGAAACTTGTACCCGTAACTCTCCCCGCCCCCGAACAGGAGGCGCCCGTCATGGCTCAGGCGGAAATAATTCACAACGAACCGGCTGTCCGCGACGGCGATGTCTTTGGTCAACAGCCGCTTTGTCTCGTCGCCCAAGGGCTCTGTTGCAACGATGAAGTTGTTGATCGGCATCACCCGCGCCGACACCGATGGGGCCAGCGACGACAGATAGCCGTTGCACGCCAGGACCACATGATCTGCGATCACGCGGCCGGCATCCGTGCGAACCGTCGCGGGAGACCCCGCGTCCAGGCGATGCACGCAGGAGCGCTCGTGGATCTGCACTCCGGCCTCCTGCGCTGCGCGTGCCAGACCCAAGGCAAAGGCGAGGGGGTGCAAATGTGCTGCACCCATATCCAGCAGCCCACCTTTGTAGGACGGCGATGGGCAGAGCGCATGACAGGCCTCCGCATCCAGCGGCGCCACATCCATATATCCGTAGCGCTCGGTCAAAAGGGCGGCGTAGTCCTGCAGATCGGCTACATCCGCTGCCTGTGAGGCCGTGTAGGCGATCCCCGGTTTCAAGTGGCAGTCGATCCGGTGTTCCTCGACAAGCGCTTTCACCAGCCCCTTCGCGTCTTCCGCCAGATCCCACAAGGCCCGCGCGCGGCTTTCACCCACCATCCGCTCAAGCTTGTCCTGATCGACCCGCTGCCCGCTGCCCAACTGGCCGCCATTGCGCCCCGATGCGCCAAAGCCAACCCGATGCGCGTCCAGGACCACGACCCGACGTCCAGCTTTGGCCAGGTGCAATGCGGCGGAGAGACCGGTATAGCCCGCGCCAATGACGCAGACATCTGCTCTGAGCTCGCCGCGGAGCGCATCGAATGGCGGCAGGGGAGGGGTGGTTGCGGCGTACCAGCTTGCCGGATACGCACCCACCTCGTCATTCGCGTAGAGCAAGTTCACCGCAGTATCCCTTCACCGCTCCAAGAGACACCCCGCGAAGCCCGCGCCACGGCCCGCCCGCTCACACGTTCAGCAGCAGGTGCTCGCGCTCCCAAGGCGAGATGACCTGAAGGAACTCTTCATACTCCGCCCGCTTCACGATCGAGTAGACCCGCGCAAACTCGGCCCCCAAAACCTCGTGCAATTCGGTGGCCTCTTCGAAGAGATCCAGCGCCGAGCCCAACACACGGGGAATGTCGCCGTCGCCGTCATAGGCATCGCCTTTGAACTCGGCGGCGGGCGGTGTCTTCTGCACCAACCCGAGATACCCGCAGGCCAGGCTCGCCGCGATCCCGAGATAGGGGTTGACGTCCATCCCCGTCAGGCGGTTTTCCACCCGGCGCGCCTCGGGCGTGGACAAGGGGATCCGGATCCCCGTGGTCCGGTTGTCCCGACCCCAGTGCAGATTGATCGGCGCCGCCTGATCCTTCACATAACGGCGGTAGCTGTTCACGTAGGGTGCGATCACCGCCATGGCTGGGGGCAGGTGTGTCTGCAGCCCCGCAATGAAATGCCCAAACGCGTCCGTCTCCTCCGCATCAGGACCCGAGAAGATATTGGCGCGCGTCTCGGTATCGAGGATCGAGTGGTGAATGTGCATGGCACTCCCCGGCTCATCCGCGATGGGCTTGGCCATGAAGGTCGCAAAACAGTCATGCCGCAGGGCCGCTTCCCGGATCAGCCGCTTGAAGTAGAACACCTCATCCGCGAGTTTGACCGGATCGCCATGGCGCAGGTTGATCTCAAGCTGCCCCGCGCCGCCTTCCTGAGTGATCCCGTCGATCTCGAAACCCTGGGCTTCCGCAAAATCATAGATGTCGTCGATCACCGGGCCGAACTCATCCACCGCCGTCATAGAATAGGCCTGCCGTGCCGCAGCGGGCCGACCCGAGCGCCCCATCATCGGCTCGATGTCATGGGCGGGGTCGATATTTCGGGCCACGAGGAAGAACTCCATCTCCGGGGCGACAACGGGCTCCCATCCCTTGTCGCGGTAGAGCTGGCACACGCGCTTCAGAACGTTGCGCGGGCTGAAGGGCACCGGAACATCGGCGCGATCATAGGCGTCGTGGATCACTTGCAGCGTCCAGTCGCCCGTCCAGGGGGCGGCAGTGGCCGTCGTCATGTCGGGCTTGAGAATCATGTCCTTTTCGATGAACCCGTCGTCTCCAGCGGCCTCGCCCCAGTCGCCGGTGATGGTCTGGTAGAAGATACTGTCCGGCAGGTGGAAGTAGGCCTGTCGCGCGAACTTGGAGGCCGGGACCGCCTTGCCGCGCGCAATCCCCGGCAAATCGGAGATGATGCACTCGACCTCATCCAACCGGCGCCCGTCGAGATAAAGTTGCGCCGCCGCGGGCAAATCGTCTGTCCAATCCGGCATCAGGCCCTCTCTTTCTTAAAAAATGCGGCCATCATCTCGGCGATCTCCATCCGGTCAGTTGGCAGTTTCAGCCGGTCGGCAGCCTGCTCCAGCAAGGCGTCTGGTACCACGCCTTTGCCCCGGGTCCGGATCAGCCCGTCGATGAAGTCAGATGCATACTCGGGGTGTGGCTGGATGGTCCAGATCAGATCACCGTAAAGCAGCCCCGCGTTCTCGCAAAACGCATTCCGCGCGAAGATCTCTGCGTTCGGCGGTCTTTCCACGACCTGATCCTGGTGCCAGGCGTTTATCGCCATACGCTTGTTACCGACCTCATATTCCGTTCGACCCACGGCCCAGCCGCCACTGAATTTCTCCACGCGCCCTCCCATGGCCTGCGCGATGATCTGATGGCCAAAACAGACACCGATCACCGGGCGCCCCGCGGCATATGCGGCGCGGATGAAGGCCTCGAGCGGGGGGATCCAGTCATGCGGCTCATAGGCGCCGTGTTTGGAACCGGTGATCAGCCATCCATCTGCCGCCTTGACGCTGCCGGGGATGTCGCCATCGCAGACACTCCAGCCCTGAAACTCAAATCCATGACCCGCGAGCAATCGCGCAAAATATTGATCATAAAGTCCACCGTCCATCATGTTGTCCGGCGGGTGCCCTGTGATCAGAATGCCGATCTTCATAAGTGCCTCACACCGTATCGAGATAGATTGCCACCTGCTCAGCGGGCGAGAGCTCCTGCATGTCGCGCAGCTCCTGCCGTTTGGTCAGCACCAGGTTGCGGACAAGATCGGGGGCGAAGATCCGCGCGATCTGGGAGCTGTTCTCAAACGTATCTATGGCGGTGGGCCAGTCGCCCGGGATCTGCGGCAGATCGAGATCGTAGGCGTTGCCCGTGATCGGTGCGGGCGGTTCAGCCGCATCCTCGATCCCGGCAATGGCGGCGCCCAGAACGGCCGCCAACATGAGATACGGGTTGACGTCGCCACCGGCGACCCGGTGCTCGATGCGCCGGGCCGCCGGCGCCCCCGAGGGGATGCGGATGGCCGAGGTGCGGTTCTCATAGGCCCAGCTGATCCCGGTCGGCGCATGTGCGCCTGGTACCATCCGGTCGAAGCTGTTGGCATGCGGCGCAAAGATCAACGCGGAGCCTGGCATGGCATCAAGACACCCAGCCACCGCATGCCGCAGGATATCCGTCCCGTCCGCTCCGCCGTTGTCGAAGACGTTGTTACCCTCCGCATCGAGCACGGAGAAGTGCACGTGCAGCCCGGAACCTGAGTAATCCTCGTAGGGCTTCGCCATGAAACTTGCGGCAAACCCATGTTTGCGGGCGATCCCTTTCACCAGCATCTTGAACAGCCAGGCGTCATCGGCGGCGCGCAAGGCATCGTCGCAATGCATGAGGTTGATCTCGAATTGTCCGAGGCCCGCTTCGGAAATGGCGGTGTCTGCGGGGATGTCCATCTCCTCGCAGGCATCGTAGAGATCGGTGAAAAAACTGTCGAATTGGTCGAGCGCCCGCAGCGACAGGATCTCTCCCGCGACGCGCCGCTTGCCGGACCGGGGAGAGGGCGGGACCTGGAGGGTCCGCCCCGAGTCGTCGATCAGGAAAAACTCCAGCTCCATCGCACAGACCGGTGTCAGCCCACGCGCTGCAAAGCGGTCGAGCACAGCGTTGAGGGCATGGCGCGGATCGCCGTCATACGGTCGGCCGTCCTCATGAAACATCCAGATCGGAAGCAGCGCAGTCGGCGCGTCAAGCCAGGGCATTGGCATGAACCCCCGCTCGGTCGGCTTCAGAACCCCGTCCCGGTCCCCATGTTCGAACACCAGCGGGCTGTCGTCGATGTCTTCGCCCCAGATATCGAGGTTAAGCACAGACATCGGAAAGCGGGTGCCCCCCTCGATCGCCTTGTCGGCGTATCGGGCCGGAATGCGCTTGCCCCGTGGCTGGCCATTGAGGTCTGATGCGGCCACCCGGATGGTGCGGACCTGTGGATTTTTGCGAAGCCAGTTCTTCATGGGTCACCGGTGCCGCGGAACGGTGACGCGGTGAATCACAGGTTTCCGGGGCGGTTCATAATTTGATCAAATTCAGGGATACTACCGGACCAAGTTGAGGCGCAACCTGATTTTGCGCCGCATGTTCTGCGGCAGATGGCGGTTCAACCGGGCATTCACCAGTCCGAAAAGCGAAATGATCACCAGCGTCAGCAGGATGAAGTAAAACGCCAAGATAGGGTAGGGCACGAAGGGGTTGAACGTCTTGTCCGCGAAGTAGCTCGCGTAATAGAGCGCGTCGCCGCGTTGCTGCCAGGCGGGAAAGCCCGAGAAGAACACAAGTGCCGTCGCCTGAAACAGAAAGATCGCCTCATTGGTATAGGCGGGCCAGGCCAGCCGCAGCATGGTCGGCCAGACAACCCGCCGGAACCGGGCCCACCCGGAGAGACCGTAGGCATCGGCAGCTTCGGTGTCCCCCTTCGGGATGGACTGCAGCGCGCCATAGAAGATCTCGCCCGAATAGGCCGCCGTGTTGAAGAAGAGCACGATCAGAGCCCCCAGCCAGGCCGCGGTGAACGGATCGAAGATCGGCGAAACGGATTTGAGGTTCAGAAACAGGAAATAGGCAAAGAAGAACTGGATGAACAGCGGCGAGCCTCGGAAGAGGAAGATAAACCACTCCGCCGGTTTGCGCAGGATTGTGCGGGACGATGCCTTGCCCAATGCCAGCGCCGTGGCCAGGAAGAAGCCTAGCATCAGGGCAAAGAGGCCAAAGTAGATGTTCCAGATCATACCGGAGCCGATCAACGTGAACTGCTGGCATAGTGTGAAGTCGTCCCGCGGAAGCAAGCGCTCTCCGATCCCGATGGCGCGCAACCCATAGTCCTGGATGGTCTGCCAACAACTCATGCGGTTGCCGCTTTCCGCTGCGCTTCGCCCCCGGCGGTGGCCTGGCCTTTGGTCAGACGCGCCATGATGCGCCCCAGAACGATCTCGGACACGCGGGTAAAGAGCAGGTAGAAGACCAGCAGAGCGAGGAAGTACCACATGCGCCAGTCGCCGTGCGGGTAATCCGTAAAGCGCGGGGTCTTGGTGCCGCCGAGCTCGCGCGCCCAATAGACGATGTCTTCGACGCCGAGCAGAAACAGCAGCGGCGTGGCCTTGATCAGAACCATCCAGAGATTGCTGAGCCCGGGCAGCGCGTAGACCCACATCTGTGGCACAAGCACGCGCCAGAAAGTCTGGCGCTGGGTCATCCCGTAGGCCTCCGCGGTCTCGAGCTGGGCCCGCGGAACCGCGCGCATCGCACCAAACAGCACATTGGCCGCAAATGCGCCGTAAACGATGGCGAAGGTGAGCACCGCGAGCGCAAAGCCGTAGGTCTCATGCAGCCATTGCGGCGCACTGCCCAGGGGCACCTTGGCCGCCTGACAGACCACAAAGTCATTGCCTTGCCGGATCGGTTCCGACCAGTCAGGACAGAGCGCCTTGTGGCGCAGATACTCAATGCCCTGATCCAGCGCGATCACGAAGAATAAGAAGAAGGCGATTTCGGGTACGCCGCGCACGATGGCGATGTAGCCTTGAGCGAACCAGCGCAGCGGGGCGATCCGCGAGCGTGCGGCGGAGGCCCCGACAAATCCGAAGAGCAAGGCGATCGGGGCCGTGACCGCAAGCAGGATCAGGACGGTAAACACCGAATAATAGATGGACATGTGCTTCCCCGTCGTGAGGTAGCAGGCCATCCATTGCCAGTCGGGTAGGGTGCTCGGATCTGTACAAAAACTAAAGATAATCGCCCCGCATCGTCAGTGGGGGCAGCAAATGGCTGCCCCCGCCCCGGTCAGATCAGAACTGACCGGAGATTTCCCATTTGGTCAAAAGCGCGTTCAGCGAACCATCCTCTTTCATGGTGGCGATCGCCGCATTGAGTTTCTCTTTCAGCTCGGTGTCGCTTTCGCGCAGGCCGAGCCCGATGCCACCGCCGATCAGCTCTTCCTGGTCGAGCATCATCAGGTCAGGGTCCGCATCGGCAATGGGGGTCAGAAAGGCCTTGTCCGCCAGAACCGCATCCGCTTCGCCGTTCTTCACGGCTGCGATGGTCTCTTCGGGTGTGGCGAATTCCACCAGCGTGGCGCTGCTCTCCGCAATGAAGGCGGCCTGGATGGTGTTGGTCTGAGCGGCCAGAACCCCGTTTTCCAGATCGGCATCTTCCGAGGCCGCGACATAGGCCGAGGGATCGGGCAGCGTGTAATTCTGCGTGAAATCAATCACCTCGTCCCGCTCGTCGGTGATCGACATACCCGCGATGATCACATCGTAGTTGCCGGAGACGAGGTTCGGGATGATGCTGTCCCATTCGTTGGTGACCCATTCGCAGGTCAGCTCAGCGCGCGCGCAAAGCTCATCGCCCAACTCGCGTTCAAAGCCGGCAACCTCGCCCGCATCGTTCAGAAAGTTGTACGGAGGGTAGGCGCCTTCCGTCCCGAGCCGGATGGTTTTTCCATGGCCGTCCGCAAGGACCATACCGGCCGACAGTGCCAGAGCCGCTGTCGAAAGAATAAGCTGTTTCATGAGAGTACTCCCTTGTTTTTGTTTGGTTACGCTGCGTGAGTTGCGGAAAGAAACCCGCGCAATCGTTCGGATTTGGGCGCGCCGAAGAGCGTCTCGGGCGGCCCTTGTTCTTCGATCAGCCCCTGATGCAGGAACACGACGTGATCCGAAACATCGGCGGCCAGTTTCATGTCATGGGTCACGATGATCATGGTACGGCCTTCGGCGGCCAGATCCTTGATCACCCTGACCACTTCCTGCTCAAGCTCGGGATCGAGCGCGGAGGTCGGTTCGTCAAAGAGCAGCGCTTCGGGCTCCATGCAGAGGCCGCGCGCGATGGCGGCGCGTTGTTGCTGCCCACCGGAGAGCTGTGCGGGATAGACATCGCATTTGTCGCCGATCCCAACCTTGTCGAGATAGGCGCGTGCCGCATTTTCCACCTCGGCGCGGTCGCGTCTCAGGACGGTCAGCGGGGCTTCCATGACGTTCTGCAGGATCGACATATGGGCCCAGAGATTGAACTGCTGAAACACCATGGACAGGTTGGTCCGGATCCGCAGCACCTGTGCCGGGTCCGACGGTCGGCGGTTGTGCCCCTCGCCCTTCCAGCTCACCGGCTCGCCCTTGAACCTGATCTCGCCCTGCTGGCTGTCTTCCAGCAGGTTGCAGCACCGCAGCAGCGTCGACTTGCCCGAGCCCGATGACCCGATGAGCGAGATGACATGACCCTTCGGTGCTGAGATGCTGACACCCTTGAGCACTTCGAGCGTGCCATAGGCTTTGTGCAGGCCGTTGATTTCAATAACCGGTTGCTCAGCAGTCAAGGTGACCATCCCACGCAAGTTTCAGGCCGATATAAGGGGTTAATTTTTGGTATTTTGCAACGCGGAAAGCGGCAAACGCGTGCTTCCGCCGGGTCAGATGTGCAGATTTTCGGAGCAGCGGGCGGATTTCAGGCACGCGGCAACGGCTCGGCAAGATAGGCGGCGGGGGGGATCGGGATCAGGTCTTTCAGCAGGAGCTGCGCCCGATCCGCCGCGCTGAGGTCCTGGAGTGCGGCCTTGACGGCGGCAAAGAGTGGGGCCGCTTCGCGCGCTTTGGCGGTGATCAAGGGCAGCCCGGGTGTGGGACGGGTGGAGAGCAGAATTCTGAGCTCGGACGTCAGCGCCGTGTCACGGGCGAGCAGAGCCCAGGTGACCGCGTCAATCGCTGCGATATCCGCGCGCCCCGCTGCCACGGCCTGCACCGATCCCGCGTGGCTGCCTGTGTCGAGGGTCCAACCCGAAAAGCTGAAATCATATTCGTTTTCAGAGAGATGCCCCTCAATCGCTGCCCAGCCGGATTGAGAGCGCACATCGTTGCGGGCAAGCCGTGCGCGCCTGAAGGCCGCCAGGTCTGGCCGCGGGTCATCTCTTCGCACGACAACATGCGACCTGTAGTAGCCCGGCGGACACCCGTCGACGTCATAATCGGGCGTGCCCACCAGTGTCACACGGTCATGCAACTGGCTGCGGTAGGGCAGACCGCAGGTCTGGGACAGCACAAGGTCGGGCGAGGCCCACATCTGGTGCGGATCCGTCTGCCGATCCAGCGTCGGAGGGCCGGCGCCATAGGCTTGCCGAATCAGGGCCCACAGCCGGTCGTTCGCGGCGCGTGTGCCCTCCGTGTCGTACATCGGCAGGCTGGCGATCATGCGCTGCCGTCGACGGCCTGCCGGGCAAGGGCGGAATCGCGGTCGCTCACGCCCAGGAAGTTGCTCACCATCCGGACCAGCGCGTCTTCTTCCTGCGCCCGCGCGCCGTCTGCCAGAACGACCTCCCACAGCGCCCGGATCACCGCACAGCGCTCCTCATAGGGCACGGCGTCCTTGATGGCACGGGTGAAGCGCACGGTGTCGGGGGCCTCTGCCTCCAGCGCTTCCGCCTCAGTGCGCAGGGCGGATGTCGCACCGGGACCGAGATTGTAGCGCCGCGCCGTGATCTGGTCGATCCGCGCCTTCTCCCTCTCGCTGTAGTCATTGTCGGATCGTGCGATCCGCACCAGCAACGCGGTCAGGGCCAGACGGGCGTCCTCATCGGGGAGCGCCTCGTCGTTCGGTTGGGTCAACCGCTTTATGAAATCTGCAAACATGGTCGCGATATAGTCGGGTTTTGGGCGGGTGCCAATGTCACTCCTGTCGCAACGCGGCATCGCGGGCGGCGGCGATGTCGTCATCGCTCAGCCCGAGCGCCGTCTCGATGGCGAGAAGCTGCAGCTCTTCGGCGGCGTCCCTGGTGCCATCTGCCAGCGCCACCGACCACATCGCATCGGCGAGCGCCTTGCGGTCATCATAGGCCACCTCGTCGCGCAGGATCTGTGCGAATTCGGGTGTCCCGGGCGCGTGCCGTTCCAGCGCCTCGCAGGTGGCGCGCAGCTTGGCCGCCTCCAGCGGCTTCAGACCGAATGTCGCCGCCAGGATGCGGTCGATCTGCCCCACTTCGGAGGCCTGATAATTCTGATCGGCGAGCGCGACCCGCACCAGCAGAGCGCCGAGCGCAAGCTGTGCATTGGGCTGCGGCAGAGGCGTCGGGTCTGGCTTTCGGCGCGGAAAAAGGCGTTCAAACATAGGGTATTAGCTGAGATCAGGGGGTTTTCCAAAGCGGATGTTGTCGAGCGCGAGGCCTTGCGGATCGGTGTTGGTGATCAGCACGCCGGCGATGTCAGCCTCGCCTGTCGCACGCAGGAACCCGAAGGCGTGCTCGCCTGCGGGGGGCAGCTCCAGCGCCATGATTTCCTGACCCGTGCGCTGGTAGAATACGGCAATCGCGGCCCCGTCCTCGCCGCCGCGCAACTCAAAGGACAGCGCGGACTGATCGGTGTCGAAGAGGAAGGCAATCGCACCCTCTCCCTGGGCGTGGCGTTTGGGGTATCCGGCGACGCCATAGCCGTTCAGGATCTTGTTGCCCTTGAGATAGACCACCGACAGGTTTTGCCCCTCGGCGCCCGGCAGCACGGTCAGGGGCGGCAGGACCGTCCCAGTGACGGCGTCATGATCGCCGTTGGCCGACAGCATCTGTCCGGCGAACCGCTCGCCAAAGCGGGCGCCATCGGTGACCAGCACGTCGGGGATCGGGTGCCCGGGGCCGTGGCCGGAGCGGATCTCTTCGAAGGTGATGACGAGCGGCAGATCAAGCCCGTCGGGATCGACCAGACAGATCGGCGTGTCGCACGCGGCCCGCGCCGCGTGACCTGCAATGACCAGACTGAGGATCAGGAGCAGACGCATGACCCGCACCTTGGCATGCAAACCGATGTCTGCCTAGGGCTTGGAGGATCCGCTGCGGTTTAGGGTCTTGAACTTTTCCGTGAGTTGCACGGCCTCCTCGGCGATGCCGAAGGGGGGGCGGATCACGAAGAGGCCGGAGCCGACCATAGTGTGCCCGGCGCGCGCCGGGGGGAAACGGACCTCATGCCGCATCGCGTCGGGATGCGTTTTTTGAAGCTGTGTCAGCATCTTAGCGTGAATTTCTGTGGTCAGGATCGGATACCACAGGCAGATGATCCCCACATTCCAGGCGCGGGTGAGGCGCGCGATGTGGCGCGGAATATCCATGTAGTCGGATTTGATCTCGTAGCTGGGGTCGATCAGCAGCAGCCCGCGCCGCGGTGTGGGCGGGGTGAGCGCATGGGCCAGGGCAAAGCCGTCCTGCTGGGCGCAGCGCGCCGCCCTGGGCGGCAGGCTGGCCAACAGGGCGGCGTATTCCCGGGGGTGCAGCTCGGCGAGGTGCAGGCTGTCGCAGGGCCGCAGCAGGGCATGGGCGATCAGCGGGGAGCCGGGGTAGCAGCGGGGGCCGTGGCGGTCCCGCACGGTCTGCAGCGCCCGGCTGAGGGGGTGGTCCGGGTCGAACCAGCCTGCGACCTTCTCGATGCCCTGCGCGGCCTCGCCGGTCCGGTTCGCCTCGGCGCCGGACAGATCGTAGAGGCCGCGGCCCGCGTGGGTCTCGATGTAGCTCAGCGGTTTGTCCTTGCGGGTGAGATAGGAGAGCATCCACGCCAGCAGCGCGTGTTTGTGCACGTCGGCGAGATTGCCCGCGTGGTAGATGTGCTGGTAGCTGAGCATGGGATTTCGTTTAGCTGAATGCGGCGCGCGCGCAACGGTTAACGGCGCCGATTGTGCCAAACCGCGCGACTCACCCGTTAACGCAGGCTCACATGGCAAAACCCATGTCGGTATCACGTCGGTATCACGTCGGTATTTTGTCGGTGCGCGCGTCGGTGCGGGCGGGGTTAACAGGGCGCGCGCCCCGAAATCCTGCCAAAGCGTGACCGCGGCGCGCGGCGCCCGGATCGCGCAAGACCGTTGATCGGCGGGCGCCCTCGCTCTACAGCTTATGCGGGTATCCCCAACTGCCGAGTCGCCACATATGTCCCGCATCGCCCCCCAGCGCCGACCCGCAGCGCCCGCCAGAGCCCCCGCGCCCGCCTCCTCCCAAAGCCAGTCGCGCGCAGAGACGGCGGCGACGCACTGGCAGGAGACGGCGGACCGCAGCCCGGCGGTCAGCCGGTTGCAGCTGCTGCAACGCAAGGCCGACGCAGGGCAGGCTGTGCCATCCGGGTCGGGCCCGCCGATCCAGCGCAAGGTGGTGATCAACGGCAAGGTCTATGGCAGCCGCCGGGAACTGGCGATGAGCCAGGATGATGCCGCCTTCGGCGCGTTCCAGGACGTCACCGACGATGACAAGGTCGACAAGCTCTCGTCGGACACGCTCTATGAAGTCAGTGGCACTGCGCTGGTCGAGGCCGAAGGCGAGGCGGCGGCGGAGGCGCCGGAGTTGCGCGAATCGCCGGAGGACCGGCGCGCGCGCGAAGAGGAAGCCGCCCGCCAGCAGACCGAGTTGGAGAAGGAGGAGTGGGGCGCGCGGCTCGACGATCTGAAGGTGCAGATTGCGGCAGGCGACTATCGCACTCATGGCCGATCCTTCGCGCATCTGGCCGAAAGTGCCGGGGGCGACGGGCTGACCCGGTTCGACTCCCGGGGGGCGGTCTATGCGTACCTCAAGACCAAGGCCGATGACTTCACCTGCCAGGGCGCGCAGGAGTTTGACCGCCGTCCGGCGGGGATCTTCCGGGCGACCATCGAGTCCGAGCATATGGGCGACACCAGCCGGCGCGGCGGGATCATCCTGCTGCTCTTGTCCACCGGGCGCGTGGTGCTGCACCATTTCGGCAATATCTGACCGGCCTGCCCCGATCAGACCAGGCGCGAGATGTCCTTGGCCGCGCGGATGAAATCGGCAAAAAGCGGATGCGGATCGAAAGGTTTAGACTTCAGTTCGGGGTGGAACTGCACGCCGATGAACCAGGGGTGATCCGGCCATTCCACGATTTCGGGCAGCTTGCCGTCCGGTGACATGCCGGAAAAGCACAGGCCCGCGCCCTCCAGCTTGTCGCGATACTTGATGTCGACCTCGTAGCGGTGGCGGTGGCGTTCGTCGATTGTCGTGGTGCCGTAGACTTCGGCCACTTTCGAACCGGCGGTGAGCACCGCATCATAGGCGCCAAGGCGCATGGTGCCGCCCTTGTCATCGCCCACCTTGCGCGAGACCTTGGCGTTGCCCTGCACCCATTCCTTGAGGTGGTAGACCACCGGCTCGAAGCGCTTCTTGCCCGCCTCGTGGTCGAATTCCTCGGAGCCGGCGGTCTTGATGTCGGCCACGTTGCGCGCGGCTTCGATCACCGCCATCTGCATGCCGAGGCAGATGCCCAGATAGGGGACTTTCCGCGTGCGGGCGAACTCGGCGGCCTTGATCTTGCCTTCGGTGCCACGCTCGCCGAAGCCGCCGGGCACGAGGATCGCGTGGAAGCCTTCCAGATGCGGGGCCACGTCGTCGGCCTGATCGAAGACCTCGGCATCGACCCACTCGACGCGCACCTTGACGCGATTGGCCATGCCGCCGTGGGTGAGCGCCTCGGCGATGGATTTATAGGCGTCCTCCAGCTGGGTGTATTTGCCGACGATGGCGACCTTGACCTCGCCTTCGGGGTTGTGCACCCGGTCCGAGACATCCTGCCAGACGCTGAGATCGGGCCGCGGGGCGGGGGAGATGTCGAAGGCGTCGAGCACCGCCTGGTCGAGCCCCTGTTCGTGATAGGCGAGCGGCGCATCGTAGATCGTTTTCAGATCATAGGCCGCGACCACCGCCTCCTTGCGCACGTTGCAGAAGAGCGCGATCTTCTCGCGTTCCTTTTCGGGGATCGGATGTTCGGAGCGGCAGACAAGGATGTCGGGCGCGATGCCGATGGACTGAAGCTCCTTGACGGAGTGCTGGGTGGGCTTGGTTTTCAACTCGCCCGAGGCCGCCAGATAGGGCAGCAGCGTCAGATGCATGAAGATGCACTGGCCGCGCGGCTTGTCGTGGCTGTACTGGCGGATCGCCTCGAAAAACGGCAGGCCTTCGATGTCGCCGACGGTGCCGCCGATCTCGCAGAGCATGAAGTCGACCTCGTCGCCGCCGATGTCGAGGAAGGCCTTGATCTCATTGGTGACGTGGGGGACGACCTGGATGGTCTTGCCGAGGTAGTCGCCGCGCCGCTCCTTCTCCAGCACGTTGGAATAGATGCGGCCCGAGGAGACGGAATCGGTCATCCGGGCGGGCACGCCGGTGAAGCGTTCGTAATGGCCCAGGTCGAGGTCGGTCTCGGCGCCGTCATCGGTCACGAAGACCTCGCCATGCTCGAAGGGCGACATGGTGCCGGGATCGACGTTGAGGTAGGGATCCAGCTTGCGCAGCCGCACCGAGAAGCCGCGGGCCTGCAACAGCGCGCCGAGAGCGGCGGACGAGAGCCCCTTGCCAAGGGAGGAGACCACGCCGCCGGTGATGAAGATATAACGTGCCATGGTCCGATATGCTCCCGTGCATTTGGCCGTCAAAAGCCGACCTGATCGGCTGTGAACGTCACAGCTCCACGGGACTTAAGCCTATCAGGATTCGGATGGGGAGCGCAAGACGTGACGCAACATCATGTTGCGAAACATCGCGCATCCGCAAGGGGTTGTAGTCAGAGATTAATCCAGCGTGGGCACCAGCGGCGCGTTGTCATCCGGCCCGGGCGGCAGCAACAGGTCGCCTTCCGGCACCTCCGGCGTGCTGCTGTCATTGAGCGCCGGTGGGGTCACGCCGAGGCGATCCACCACCGACGAGCCGGTGGCGTTTTCCGCCGCGAAGATCGTCAGGGTGATGGACGTGCAGATGAACGCAATCGCCAGCAGCCAGGTCACCTTGCCGAGCGCCGTTGCGGCCGCGCGTCCGGTCATGGCGCCGCCTCCGCCGCCGCCCATCCCCAGGCCACCGCCTTCCGACCGCTGCATCAGTACGACGGCGATCAGGCTCAGCGCCAGGATAAGATGAATGATCAGGACGACGTTTTCCATGAGGGTCCACTGTGGTTCGTGCGCGTTCAGGGGTATCTAGGCAAGTTTGCGGTGGCTCGCAAGGGAGGATTGTCGCGTCGCGGCGGCATATCCACGCGGCAAGACCGCCGCCTGAGGGTTCCGTCGGGCGACGGTCTGTTGAAGCTGTTCTCTCATGCGCCCGATTAAGAGGGTTATCCTGGAATTGAGGCGCTGCAGACTCACTTCGTGCTGTCACGGTACCACGTTTTGCCGGAAAAATCGCGCGCAAATGCGGGCCTGTGGATAACTCCGGCGGCATGGCGCTGGACATCCCGCCAAACGCGCAGCAGAGTTCGGCCATGCCTCATGATCATTCCGACCACCCGCACAGCCTTCTGCCGCCGGATCCTGCCTTGCGCATCAAGGCGCTCGAGACGCTGCTGACCCGCAAGGGGTTGGTGGATCCGGCCGCGCTCGACGCGATCATCGACACCTATGAGACCAAGATCGGGCCGCAGAACGGGGCGCATGTGGTGGCCCGGGCCTGGAGCGATCCGGCGTTCAAGGCGGCGCTGCTGGAGGATGCGACGGCGGTGGTGCGCGCGCTTGGCTATTATGGGCGGCAGGGCGAGCATATGGTGGTGGTTGAGAACACCGAAGACGTGCACAACATGGTCGTCTGTACGCTCTGCAGCTGCTATCCGTGGCCGCTGCTTGGCATTCCGCCGGGGTGGTACAAGTCGGACGCCTATCGCGCGCGGGCCGTGCGCGCGCCCCGGGCGGTGCTGGCGGAGTTCGGGGTCACGCTGCCCCGGGAGACGGCGGTGCGGGTCTGGGATTCGACCGCGGAGGTCCGTTATCTGGTGCTTCCGCAGCGACCCGACGGCACCGAGGGCCTGGACGAGACGGCGCTCAAGGGGCTGGTCACGCGCGACAGCATGATCGGGACCGCCCTGGCGCGGCGCCCGGACGGGGCCGCGGCGCCATGACCCGCATGCACGATATGGGCGGGCGCTACGGCGACGGGCCGGTGATCCCCGAGCCGGAGGGCGTCCTCTTCGATGCCGAGTGGCACAAGCGGGCGCTGGCGGTGACGTTGGCTGCGGGCGCGCATGGGGCGTGGAACATCGATGTGTCGCGCCATGCGCGGGAGCGGCTGTCGCCCGCCGACTACGGGCGGTTTTCCTATTACGAGAAGTGGATGGCCGCGCTGGCCGATCTGCTGGTGGAGGCCGATCTGGTCAGCCGCACGGAACTTGCGGAGGGCGCGCAGGCGGATGCAGCCCCAGTGCCCACGACCCTGACGGCCGACCGGGTCGCGGCGGTGCTGGCGGCGGGCGGGCCGGCCACACGGCCCAGCGATGTGCCGCAGCTGTTTCACGCGTGCGATGCGGTCCGAACCCGAAAGATCGCCGCCAATGTGCTGGTGGACGGGGGGCACACCCGCTTGCCCGCCTATGCCGCGGGCGTGACCGGTCGCATCCTGCGCTGTCACGGCACGCATCTCCTGCCCGACAGCTCCGCCCATCGTCTCGGCGATGCGGCAGAGCCGCTCTATGCGGTGGCGGTCCGTGCCGTGGAGCTGTGGAGCCACCCCGAACATCCGGAGGATGAGGTGGTGCTGGATCTGTGGCAGAGCTATCTGGAGCCCGCATGAGCGGCGCGCCGGAGCCGGTCTTTTCAGAGCCCTGGCATGCGCAGGTGTTCGCGCTGACGGTGCATCTGAATGACGCAGGGCACTTTAGCTGGCCGGAGTGGGCGCAGCGCTTCGGCGCCACCCTGAAACGTCACGGGCTTGCCAAGGATCTCGACGGGGGAGACGATTATTTCAGCGCCTGGCTGGAGACGCTCGAAGCGCTGCTGTCGGAGCGTGATCTCGCGCGGGCAGATCAGGTGGCGGAACTGAGGGCGGCCTGGAAGGCGGCCTATCTCGCAACACCCCACGGCGCGCCGGTCCACCTGGCCGAGGAGCGCGGCGGGGGGCAGGGCTGACCGGACCTTCGGGATCGTCCCGCCCGGCGCAAAGCGCCGGGCAGCGCCCGACCCCCCTCGACGGGGGCGAGGGCGCTCCCCTCCCAATCCGGAGCCTCGATCGACCGTTCAGACCATCGCCCGGCGCGCCTCACGCCACCCGACCCGCCGTGATCCGGGGCTCTGTGCTGCATACCTGCCGCTCGTGCGCCGAGAGTGACAAACACCCGTCCCCGAAAGCAGCCGCGCCCTCACTCGTCGATGTCGTCCACATCCGACTGACCGGAGAGCGCCCGGCGCACGTGGCTCCAGCTCAGCCCGATCCCGAGCACCAGCGACAGCGCGACCAGCCCGAGCCAGACGTTCAGGCTGGAATTGTCCAGACGCAGAATCCCGAGGTCGTGGAACACCCAGATCAGGGCCCCTACCAGCGCCAGCACCAGCATCATGCCGCCCGGCCCGATAGAGCGCAGCGTGGCACGCAGGTAGATGATGTAGCCGATGGCGAGCAGCAGCCCCAGCAGCACGGCGATCGACAGGTTCATCCCGCCATAGTCCTGAACCCATTTGATGTAGTTGTACTTCGTGGGGTTGAACGTCAGCGCCAGCAGCGCAAACGCACAGAACCACCGTGTCAGAAACCCCATTCCGTCTGCTCTCCTGCCGTGCCGTTGCGCAGACCTAAGCCCGCAATGGCGCAAAAGTCTATGCGCAATGCGCAGGGTCTGACGCGCCGGCTTTTTCGCTTTCGCCGTCACCGCTGCGCCGCTATACGGGCGCGGGTTCGAGGAACAGCACAAGGGGATCAGCCATGGCCAACGTAGTCGTCGTCGGCGCGCAATGGGGCGATGAGGGAAAGGGCAAGATCGTGGACTGGCTCTCCGAGCGGGCCGATGTGATTGCCCGGTTCCAGGGCGGCCACAACGCCGGTCACACGCTGGTCATCGACGGAAAGGTCTATAAACTCAACGCTCTGCCGTCGGGTGTGGTGCGGGGCGGCAAGCTGTCCGTGATTGGCAACGGCGTGGTGCTCGACCCCTGGCATCTGCTGGAGGAGATCGAGACCATCCGCGGCCAGGGGGTCGACATCACACCGCAGACCCTGATGATCGCCGAGAACACGCCGCTGATCCTGCCCATTCACGGGGAGCTGGACCGGGCCCGGGAAGAGGCAGCCTCCAAAGGCACCAAGATCGGCACGACCGGGCGCGGCATCGGCCCGGCCTATGAGGACAAGGTGGGGCGGCGCTCGGTCCGCGTGGCCGATCTGGCCGATCCCGCGACGCTGGAGGCGCGGGTGGACCGGGCGCTGCAGCACCACGACCCGCTGCGCAAGGGCCTGGGCATCGCGCCGGTTGACCGCGATGGGCTGATCGCCCGCCTGTCTGAGGTGGCTCCCCACATCCTGCGCTATGCCGCGCCGGTCTGGAACGTGCTGGGGGAGAAGCGCAAGGCGGGGCACCGCATTCTCTTCGAAGGCGCGCAGGGCGCGTTGCTCGACATCGATTTCGGCACCTACCCCTTTGTGACCTCGTCGAATGTGATTGCCGGCCAGGCGGCGACGGGGGTCGGTATCGGGCCCGGGGCGATCAACTACGTGCTGGGCATCGTCAAGGCCTATACGACGCGGGTGGGCGAGGGGCCGTTCCCGACCGAGCTCGACGATGCCGATGGCCAGCGTCTGGGCGAGCGCGGGCGGGAATTCGGCACCGTGACCGGGCGCAAGCGGCGCTGTGGCTGGTTCGATGCGGTGCTGGTCCGTCAGACCTGCGCAACGAGCGGCGTGAACGGGATTGCCCTGACCAAGCTCGATGTTCTCGACGGGTTTGAAACGCTGAAGATCTGCGTGGGCTACGATCTGGACGGCACGCGCATGGACTACCTGCCCACTGCGGCCGATCACCAGGCGCGCTGCACGCCGATTTACGAAGAAATGCCGGGCTGGTCCGACTCCACCGAAGGTGCGCGCAGCTGGGCGGATCTGCCCGCCAACGCCATCAAATACGTGCGGCGGGTCGAGGAGTTGATCAACTGTCCGGTCGCACTACTCTCTACCTCGCCCGAGCGCGAGGACACGATCCTTGTGACGGATCCGTTTTCCGACTGAGAGACCTGATGCCCGTCAGTTACAAAACACGCCGCCGATTGTCGCTGCTGATCCTGCTGGTCGGCCTGCCGATCTACATCGTCGTGGCGGTCTCGGTGATCAACTGGCTGGAGCGCCCCTCCTTGCTGGTGGAGCTGCTGGTCTATGTGGTGTTGGGGATCGTCTGGGCGCTGCCGTTCAAGTTCATCTTCAAGGGCGTTGGCCAGGCTGATCCGGACGGGCCCGAACGCTAGAGGCCCGCGGGCCCGGAGATCGGGCCGCGCCTAGCTGGCGGCGCGTTCGGCGGGTTGGAAGCCGATCGCGTCGGAGGCGGCAAACCGTCCGCCCTCGATCTTCTTGATCTTTCCGGCGCGCAGCAGCTGTCCGAAGCACCGCAGCCCGTCTTCGCGGCTGAATGCGCCGCAGTCGGCCTGGCGCACGCGGGTCATCAGCTGCGGGCGGGAGAAATGCGCGTGCTCCTCGACGAAGGAAAGATAGGCTGCTGCCGCCTCCATCACCTCGGGCAGGGTGGTGGCGCCCACCTCTTCGCTGTAGTCGGCAAAGCCGGTATCCTGCATGAAGTCGGCATCGTCCTCCAGGGTGGCCGCGACGCGGCGGGGTGTGACCGGGTCGCTTGGCGGCGGGGCGTCGGTGTCGATCCGCTGCTCGGCGACCAGTTTCAGCGGCCTTGGCTGCGTCTCCGTCGGGCGTTCGGTGCGCGCGCCCGAGGCTGAGGGGCGCCGGGGTTTGACGACCTCGGCGAGATCGCTGCGGTAGGCCTTGGTGGTGTCTTCCTCGGGCGGGTCTGTCTGCATGGTCTTGTCGGCAAAACGCGCGGCCACGGCGGCCCGCAGATGGGCGAAGGCGCTGCGCCGGGTGGCGCCCTCGGGCTCCTTCATCTGCTGGTCTGCCTCGGCCATCAGCCGCGAGACGTCTTCGGCGCTGTGGGTTTCAACGGCGCGGGGACCCTGCTCCTCGGAGGGGGCCGCGCCGGTCTCGTCGTCGGCGCCGGTGGCGACGGCCTCCAGTTCGCGCTGGAGCGCCTCTTCCTCAGCGGCGGAGAGCACGGGGCGGGTGTTGAACTCCTCCAGATCACCGGCTTCGAGTGCGGCCTCGAGGTCTGCGCGGTCGACCTTCAGGACGCGCCCTTTGACGGGTGCGATCTCAGAGGACAGCTCCTCCGGCACTTCGTCGGGCTCGGCGTCCTGTGCCGTCGGGGGGGTGTCGGTCGCCTCGGGTTCGGGGTCGTCGACGATCTGGTCAAAGAGGTTTTCGTCGATATCATCAGCCTCATCAGCCTCATCAGCCTCATCAGCCTCATCAGCCTCATCAGCCTCATCAGCCTCATCAGCCTCATCAGCGGCACGCGGCTTGTCGGTGGCCTGAGGCTCATCCGTCTCCTCGGGTGCAGGGGGGTCGTCAGGCGCGAGGGTTTCGACGAGCGCGTCAAAGGATGTCTCGATCGCCGTCTCGGGGGAGGCGTCCTCCTCGGCAGTCCGCTCATCCAGCCGGCTGAGCAGGGCGGCAATGTCATCCTCGCCGTCAGCGTCGGGGTCCTGTACCGTTGCAACGGTGTCCGTGTCGCCCGGCTCCTCATCGGCCAGGGCGTCGTCGATGTCCTGTGACCAGGCGGTCAGATCAGCGCTGTCGAGGGGCGCGGTCTCCTGGTCTGCGTCGCGCTCCATCTCCGCTGTGGCGTCGGGGACGTCGATGGCGGGCGGCGTCTCTTCGGAGACATCGTCCTCCTCATAGATCTCGTCGTCATGGCGCGAGACGACATCGCGGATGCGCTGCAGTTTTGCGGCGAGGCTCTCCGAAGACGCGCCGCGCGGTTTCTCGTCCTGCGGCACGGGGGCGGCTGTGTCGAAGGCGGAGAAGGGCGCGGGCGCGTCGAGGTCGACGTCCATTTCGGGCTCGAAGGTGTCCGATGGCGGGCTGTCGGCGAAGAAGGCCTGAGCATCCTGCGCTGCCACATCCAAAACGTCCGACGCGCGGATCTGTTGCGGGGCCGGGGGGTCTTCGTCCGAAGTGTCGGACGGTGCGATGGCCTCATCTTCGAGGTGGTCCTCCGCCTCCGGGGCGTTGTCATCCCCCGGTTCTGCGACGGTGTGCTGGTCTTCCGGCGGCGCGGGGGCCTCGCTTGGCGGGATGGCCTCTGCGATGGGCGTGTGTGTGTCTTCTGCGGCCTCGGCGTGCGCTGCGTCCGGTTGGTCCTCCGCTGCGTCCTCCTCGACGGCGCCGTCATGCTCAGCCTCTGCGACGGCGTGTGGGTCTTCCGGCGGCGCGGCGGCGTCGCTCGGCGGGACGGCCTCTGCGACGGGCGCGTGCGCGTCTTCTGCGGCCTCAGCGAGCGCCGCGTCCAGCTGATCCTCCCATGCGTCCTCCTCGGGGGCGTTGTCACCCTCCGCATCCGCGACGGCATGCTGGTCTTCCAGCGGAGGGGCTGCGTCGTTTTGCGCCGTGGTCTCCGCGACGGGGGCGCCCTCTTGCTCTGTGGCCTCGGGACGCGGCGTGTCCGACTCGTCCGGCGGTGCATCGGCGATGTCGTCCTCGGTGGCGGGGGCGTCCGGGTGCTCTGCCTGTGGCTCCACATGCGCCTCGGCGACAGGTGCGGTGCTCTCATCGACGGCTGCTGCATCCGGTGCGGGCGCCTGCTCTGGTGTTGCGGCAGGAGGGCTCTCCGCTTCGTCTGCCGGTGCCTCGGCGACCGCATCGGCCTGTGCCTCCGGGTGGTCCCGAGGTGTATCTTCAGCGGTGATCGGGGCCTGCGCCTCGGTTGCGCTCTCGGGCTGCGCGGCGTCATCGGAGGGCCCATCCGGATCGCCGGTGGCCGCCTGCGCGGGGGGGTCCTCGGCTGTCGCGGCCGGGGGCCGGGGGAGGGGATCGTCATGCGCCTTGAGCAGAATCTGCCCGTCACGCTCCTGGGCTTCGACGCGGCGGGCGACTTCCCGTTCGGCGATCCGGGCCAGCATATCGGCATCGGGCTGCGGCGGTTCCGCGCCGAAATAGCGGTCATCCGCCGCAAGATCACGAAAGTACTCCGCAATGACCTTCATTGTCCCAAAGGAATCGTCAAAGCCTTCCAGGGTGCAGGAAAACGTTCCATAAGAGACTGTCAAAATCTTGTTGTTCGTCATCATCGGATGCTCATCCTCTGCGCGATCTCAATGGGTCGTTTACCATATCGGACCCGTTCAAACCGGCGCGAATCTGTGCTCATTGCGGTATCATTTCGTGGCAACACTATGTTCTGTTTCCAAAAAGGGCATTAAACTTAGGTGAATACTAAAATTGTAGATAAATCAGCTGCCGTGACCTTGGTCGGAGGCGGGGCGCTGCCGGACGGAGATCTGGCGGCTGCACTGGCGCTTGCACCGACCTGTGTCGCGGTGGATGGCGGTGCGGATGCGGTGCTGGCGGCAGGCGTGTCGCCCGCCGCCGTGATCGGAGATATGGACTCCATCTCGGAGGGCGCTCTGGCCCGGATTCCGGCGGATCGGCAGCACCGGATCGCGGAGCAGGACAGCACCGACTTCGACAAGGCCCTGCGCAGCATCGCGGCGCCTCTGATCGTTGCGGTGGGGTTTTGCGGGTTGCGGATTGACCATCAGCTGGCGGCGATGCACACGCTGGTGATGCGCCCGGATGTGACCTGTCTTCTGGTCGGCGCGGAGGACATCATCTTTCTCTGCCCGCGGCAGCTGCGGATCCCGATGGCGCCCGGCACCCGTGTTTCGCTGTTTCCGATGGGGGCGGTCACGGGGCGGTCCGAGGGGCTGACCTGGCCCATTGAGGGGCTGCAGTTTGCACCGGACGGTGTGTCGGGCACGTCCAACCGCGCGACCGGTGATCTGATGCTGGAGATGGATGCGCCGGCGATGCTGTGTCTGTTGCCGCGCAGCTTTATGGCAGCGGTTGCGGAGATTTTGCAGGCGCTACCAGAGCCCGCGCGGTGGCCCGCTCGCGCAGCACCACGTAGAGCCCCGCAAGCATCGTGATCAGGATGCCCACGGCGGCGAGCGAATTGGGCAGATCCCCGAAGATGACGAAGCCGATCACGGTGGCGAAGGGGATCTCCAGGTACTGCATGGGCGCCAGCGTGGCTGACGGCGCATAGCGCAGCGACCAGGTCATGAGCAGGTGGGCGACGGTCCCCAGAAGACCGATGCTCAGCAGCAGGCTCCACTCATAGGAGCTGACGGCGACGAGCTGCAGGTTCCACAGGCCGCTGTTCTGGAAGATCAGCAGGGTTGGCGCCATCACCGCAATGGCCATCACGCCGCTGACCGCCTGCAGGCTGATCGGGTCGGCGTCGCGGGCGATCTGGCGGGTGACGAGCATGAAGAGGGCGAAATTGACGGCCACCGCGATGGGCAGCAATGCGGGCCAGCCGACCTCCTGAAAGCTGGGCTGGACCACGAGCAGCGTGCCGATGAAACCGACGAGGCAGGCCAGCAGCCGGCGGTGGCCGACCTCTTCCTTCAGGGCGTATTTGCCGAGGATGAGCATGATGAAGGGCATCACGAAGGCGATGGCCACCGCATCGGCGAGCGGCAGGTATTTCAGGGCGGTGACCATGGCGCCGATGCCGAGGATGTGCAGCAGCGTGCGCACGAAGGTCAGTGTCAGCAGGCGTCCGCGCATCTGCCAGACGCGCCCGGTGAGCCAGACCAGCGGGATCAGCACAATGGCCTGCACCGCAAAGCGCACCAGCACCAATTGGCCGACGGGCACGGTCTGTCCGAGGATCTTGGCCACGGCATCGCCAACCGGTGCCAGGATGCAAAATCCAAGCATCAGCATGATACCAAGCAGAGGGCGATCAGCGGTCATTGGCGGACCGTAAAGGCGCCCCTCAATCAATGCAAGAATTGCTTACAAGATGACTCAACTTTCAGCAGTTTGGCACATTCACGGCCAGGCCGCCGAGCGAGGTTTCCTTGTATTTCTCCGCCATGTCCTCGCCGGTCTGCCGCATGGTCTCGATGCAGGCGTCAAGCGGGACGAGATGCGTGCCATCGCCGCGCAGGCTGAGCGAGGCGGCGGAGACGGCCTTGATCGCGCCCAGACCGTTGCGTTCGATGCATGGCACCTGCACCAGGCCTTTCACGGGGTCGCAGGTCATGCCCAGGTGGTGCTCCAGCGCGATCTCGGCGGCGTTTTCCACCTGTTCCGGCGTGCCGCCCATCACCGCGCAGAGCCCGGCGGCGGCCATGGCGGCCGCGGAGCCCACTTCGGCCTGGCAGCCGGCTTCGGCGCCGGAGATCGAGGCGTTGTATTTCACCAGCCCTCCGATGGCGGCGGCCGTGAGCAGGAAGTCCTCCACATGGGCCTCCGAGGCGCCGGGCACGTGGTCGAGATAGTAGCGCAGGGTCGCGGGCAGCACGCCCGCGGCCCCGTTGGTGGGGGCGGTGACGACCTGGCCCCCGGCGGCGTTCTCCTCGTTCACGGCCATCGCATAAACGCTCATCCAGTCGTTGATCGTATGCGGCGGGGTGAGGTTCATGCCGCGCTCGGCCATCAGCTTGTCGTGGATGCCCTTGGCGCGGCGCTTGACCATGAGACCGCCGGGCAGGGTGCCTTCGGTGCTGAGTCCGCGGTCGATACAGTCGTTCATCACCTGCCAGAGGCGCTGCGTGCCCGTCTTCAACCCCTCGGCGCCGCCGCGCGAGATTTCGTTGGCGCGTTTCATCGCGGCGATCGAGCGGCCCGAGGCCGCGGCCATCTCCAGCATCTGGGCGGCGGTCTTGAACGGGAACGGAACGGGTGCGCCGTCGTCGGTGTCCTTGCCGGCGGCAAGCTCGGCCTCCGTCATCACGAAGCCGCCGCCGATGGAGTAGTAGGTCTCGCGCAGGATCACGTCGCCCTGGGCGTCCGTGGCCATCAGCATCATGCCATTGGCGTGGCCCTCAAGCGGTGTGTCGAAGTCGAAGATGAGGTCGCTGGCCGGGTCGAAGGCAAGCTCCGGCAGGCCCGCAGGCCGGATGCTCTTGCGCGCCTTGATCTCGTCCAGTGCCGCGTCGGCCTTCTCGCGGTCATAGGTGTCGGGCACGAAGCCCGCAAGCCCGAGAATGGTGGCGCGGTCGGTCGCGTGGCCCACGCCGGTGAAGGCGAGCGAGCCGTGCAGCGAGGCGCGCAGCCCGGCAAAGGCAAAGGGCGAGGCGCGCATCAGGTCGAGAAAGCGGCCCGCGGCCACCATCGGGCCCATCGTGTGCGAGGAGGAGGGGCCGATGCCGACCTTGAACATCTCGAAGACGGAGAGGAACATCTAAAGAGCGCTTCCTTCTGAGGGCGTCGGCGCCTGCGGCGCGGTGAATGGTGTCGGGCCGAGGCCTTCCGCCGCCTGGGCGGCGCGGGTGCTGGCGCGGGTCTCCAACATGAGCGACATGTGGTGCAGCCGGGGGAAAGAGGCAAGGGCAAACCAGCCCGGATCGCTGTCGCGCGGATAGAGCTGCAGCCAGCGCAGCATCGGGCCGAGGTAGAGGTCGAGCACCGAGGGCGCTTCGCCCGGCGTCCAATGGCTGTCGAGGATCTCCAGGCATCGGAGGATGTTGGCGCGGGTCCGATCGCGCAGCCGCGCCTGATCGTCGGCGCCGGGGCCGACGTAGGCCGACGGGTAGAACAGCATCCGCAGCGCGGGGTGCAGCGTGTTGGAGAGGTAGAACAACCATTTCAGGGTCGTGCCGCGCGCGGGACTGTTGGGGGCCGGGGCGAGATGCCCGTGCCGGTCGGCGAGCCAGAGCAGGATGGCGCCGGTTTCGAACAGGGGGCCCTCCGGCGTCTCCAGCGCGGGGATCAGACCCGCGGGGTTGAGCGCCAGATGGGCCGGTGCGCGCTGCGCGGCGGTGCGGCGGTCCACAAGATGCGTGCGGTAGGGCAGCGAGAGCTCCTCGAGGGCCAGGCGCACGACGAGCGAGGCATTGTCGGGCGCGTAATGCAATATGTAACGGGGTGCGGCCATACTGGGCGCATAGCGCGATTCCCCCTTCAGTGGCTTGCGAAAAGCGACGCTTTGCAGCGCGCGGCGGATCTGGCGCGACGGGTGGGTCGTCTGCCGACCGGCTCCGCTGGTCGGCCCGGCTCTTCCGCCGGGCAGCGCCCGACCCCCCTCGATGGGGGAGAGGGCGCTTCTTCTCCTCCGAACACTGCCCTGGGGCCCTGTCGCGGTCGGGTCCGGGATCTGCCGAAGAGGGCGCAGGCCCCGGGCTGACCGACCGTCCGAAATCAGCCCTCGCACTGCCTGCGCGAGTTTCCTATAAGGCGGCAAACGGCTGCCCAAGGAGTCCTGCCCATGCCCTCCGACCTCTCCCCCATCGACAAGGCCAAGTTCGTCGCCGCAAAGCGCGCCGCGCAGATGGTGGAGCGCGGGATGCGCGTGGGGCTCGGCACCGGCTCCACCGCCGTCTGGCTGGTGCGCTGTCTCGGCGAGATGGTCCGCGAGGGCGGCCTCGACTTCAAGGCCGTGCCCACCTCCAGCCAGACCGCGGCCCTGGCCCGCGAAGTCGGCATCGACGTGATCACCCTCGAGGAGGCCAAGTGGCTCGATCTGACGATCGACGGGGCCGACGAATTCGACGGGCAATTCGACCTGATCAAGGGCGGCGGCGGCGCGCATCTGCAGGAGAAGATCGTTGCCACCGCCTCGGACCGCATGGTGGTCATTGCGGACGCAGGCAAGGCGGTCGAAACCCTGGGCGCCTTCCCGCTGCCTGTGGAGGTGATCCCCTTCGGCTGGCAGGCCACGCAGGCGCTGGTGGAGGAAACGCTCACCTCGATGGACGTGCTAGGCCGGGAGACGGTGCTGCGCCTGAAGGGCGATGCCCCGTTCCGCACCGATGAGGGCAACCACATCCTCGATCTGCACCTCAAGCGCATCGGCAATGCGCGGCAGCTGGCGGTGGCGCTCAACCAGATCCCGGGCGTCGTGGAAAACGGCCTCTTCATCGGCATCTGCGATCAGGTCATCGTCGGCTACGGAGACGGCCGGACCGAGGTGCGCGACGTCGACAAGGGTACCATCGAAACCGGACGGCTCGAGTTCGTCGAGAGCGACAACCTCTTCGCCGACCTGTCCGACTGAGGCACCGCCGGCGTGGGGCCCACGGAATGTGGTAAAGCTGCGCCACCTGCTTATATAGAGGTCTCCAAGACCGAAAGACCCTGAAAGGCCACGCCGATGAGCGACTTTGACTATGATCTCTTTGTCATCGGCGGAGGATCGGGCGGCGTGCGGGCGGCGCGTGTGGCCGCAGGCGAGGCCGGCGCCAAGGTGGCGCTTGCCGAAGACGACCGCTATGGCGGGACCTGCGTGATCCGCGGCTGCGTGCCGAAAAAGCTGATGGTCTTTGCCAGCGAATATGCCGGCGTGGTCGAGGATGCGGCCTCCTATGGTTGGGATCTCAAGCAGGGGCCCTTCGACTGGCACTCCTTCCAGTCGCGCCTCAACACCGAGTTGGACCGGCTCGAACAGGTCTATCGCGATCTGCTGAAGGGCTCAGGGGTCGATACGTTCGATGCGCGGGCCACCGTCGCCGGGCCGCATGAGGTCAAGCTGTCGACGGGCGAGACCAAGAGCGCCAAGCACATCCTTGTCGCCACGGGCGGGCACCCGGTGCGGCCGAACCTGCCGAACGCGCATCTGGGGATCGTTTCGGACGACATCTTTCACCTTGAAAGCCTGCCCAAATCGCTGCTGATCGTGGGCGGCGGCTATATCGCCTGCGAGTTCGCCTGCATCATGCACGGGCTGGGCGTCGAGGTGACGCAATATTATCGCGGGGCGCAGATCCTGCGTGGCTTTGACGATGAGGCGCGCGGGCTGGTGGCGGAATCGATGCGCGAGCGTGGGATTGATCTGCGCGTGGGCACCAATATCGTGGAGATGGCGCCCGCCAGTGACGACCACACCGCGAGCTGGACGGGCACCGCTTCGGATGCGGCGATGGGCGCCGATGCCAAGCAGCGCCAGGAGATGCAGCAGGAGGCCGAGGCGGCGCGCGGCCCGATCTGGGTCAAATCGACCAATGGCGGCGAGCGGGTCTTCGATATGGTCCTGTTCGCAACGGGGCGCGACCCGAATACGGCGGACATGGGGCTCGAAGAGGTTGGTGTGAAGCTGGGCCGCCGCGGACAGATCGAAGTGGACAAGTACAGCCAGACCGCCGTACCGTCGATCTATGCCATCGGCGATGTGACCGACCGGGTGAACCTGACGCCCGTCGCGATCCGCGAGGGCATGGCGTTTGTGGAGACGGTGTTCAAGGGCAACCCGACGCCGGTCGATCACGCGTTGATCCCCTCGGCGATTTTCACCCAGCCCGAGATGGGCACGGTGGGGCTCAGCGAGGAAGACGCCCGCGATCAGGAGGCGGTGGAGGTCTATTGCACCTCCTTCCGTCCGATGCAGACCGCCTTTGCGGGGCGGTCCGACCGGGTGCTGATGAAGCTGGTGGTGTCGCAGGCCTCGCGGAAGGTTTTGGGCTGTCACATCGTCGCACCGCATGCGGGCGAGATGATCCAGCTCGCGGGGGTTGCGGTCAAGATGGGTGCGACCAAAGAGGATTTCGACCGCACGGTCGCGGTGCATCCCACGATGTCGGAAGAGATCGTGACGATGCGGACACCCATGCGCACGGCTTGAATTTCGCGCAACCGCGCGTACCTATGGCATGATTTTCAATCGCAGAGATACGCGATTTAGGAGGGAAAGAGACTGAATGGCTGGGAATAATGGCGGCCCCTGGGGGGGCGGCGGTGGAAACTCTGACGATGATGGGCCGCGCCGACCGAACGGCGGCAGAGGCGGCGGCGGTCCCCGGGGACCGGGCGGAGAGGGACCACAGATCCCGGAAATCGACGAGCTGGTCAAGAAGGGCCAGGAGCGTCTGCGTGTCCTGATGGGCGGCAAGGGCGGCGGTGGTGGCACCGGCGGTTCGGGCGGCGGCGGGGGCCCGGCGTTTACCCGGGGGACCGTCGGGCTGGTCGTGGTCGGCGCGGTGGTGGCCTGGGGGCTTGCGAGCTTCTACACGGTGGCGCCGGAAGAACAGTCGGTCGAGCTGTTTCTGGGCGAGTATTACGCGACCGGCAACCCGGGTCTGAACTTTGCGCCCTGGCCGCTGGTCACGGCGGAGGTGCTGCCGGTGACCCGTGAGCAGACCGAGGACATCGGCGCGCGTGTGGACAGCGGGCTGATGCTGACGACCGATGAAAACATCATCGACATCGACTTCCAGGTGGTCTGGAACATCAACGACCCGGCCAAGTTCCTGTTCAACCTCGCGGAAGCGCAGGAGACGATCCGCGCGGTGTCGGAATCGGCGATGCGCGAGGTGATCGCCCGCAACGAGCTGGCACCGATCCTCAACCGCGACCGTCAGGTCATCGCCGATGAGGCGGAGCAGCTCATTCAGGGCACGCTCGACGCCTATGACAGCGGCGTGAACATCGTGCGTCTCAACCTCGACAAGGCCGACCCGCCGCGCGAGGTGATCGACAGCTTCCGCGAAGTGCAGGCCGCCGAGCAGGAACGCGACCGGCTGGAGCGTCAGGCGGATGCCTATGCCAACCGGGTGACCGCGGGTGCGCGCGGTGAGGCCGCCAGTCTGCTGGAGCAGGCCGAAGCCTATCGGGCGCAGCAGGTGAACGAGGCGCAGGGTGAGGCCGCGCGCTTTGTCTCCGTTCTGGAGGAGTATTCCAAAGCGCCGGAGGTGACCCGCAAACGTCTCTATCTGGAGACCATGGAGCGCGTCTTTGGCGATGTGGACAAGATCATTCTGGAGAATGATCTGGGTGGCGGCAACGGCGGGCAGGGCGTTGTGCCCTATCTGCCGCTGAATGAGCTGCGCCGTGGCACGGCTGCTGCAGGAGGGACGAACTGATGCGTGCTGGAAAGTTTTTGCTGCCCATCGTGGTGATTGCCATCGTCGGCCTGCTGAGCTCGGTCTTTATCGTGGATGAACGCGAAAAGGCGCTGGTGCTGCAGTTCGGCCAGATCAAATCGATCAAGGAAGACCCCGGGCTCGCCTTCAAGATCCCATTGATCCAGGATGTGGTCCGCTATGACGACCGGATCCTGTCGCTGGATACCGAAGTCACCGAGGTCACGCCTTCGGATGACCGGCGCCTCGTCGTCGATGCCTTTGCGCGCTATCGGATTTCGGATGTCACGCGGTTCAGGCAGGCTGTGGGTGTCGGTGGCCTGCGCGCCGCTGAAGACCGGTTGGAGGGTATTCTGAACCCGACCATCCGGGCGGTGCTTGGTTCGGACGGGGTGACGTCGAACACCATCCTGTCGGCGGATCGGGCGCAGCTGATGGCGCGGATCACCGAGCAGGCGCGGTTGCGCGCCATGCCGCTGGGCCTCGAGGTTGTCGATGTGCGCTTGAAGCAGACCAACCTGCCGGAGCAGAACCTCGATGCTACTTTCGCGCGGATGCGTGCGGAACGGGAGCGCGAGGCGGCGGACGAGATCGCCCGTGGTGAGGAAGCCGCACAGCGGGTGCGGGCCCTGGCGGACCGGACCGTGGTCGAACTGACCTCGGATGCCTCACGCGAGGCCGAGATCATCCGCGGTCAGGCCGATGCGGAGCGCAACGCGATCTTTGCCGAAGCCTTTGGCGCGGACCCGGAATTCTTCGAATTCTACCGCTCGCTGACGGCCTATGAGCGCGCCCTGCGTGGCACCAACTCCACCATGGTGCTGTCGCCTGATTCGGAGTTCTTCAACTACCTGCGCTCGGATCAGGGTCTGCGGTCGGAAGAAGGTGAGCTGCGGTGAGCACGCTGCTGCTTGCCCTCGGGCTTGTCATGATTGTGGAGGGGCTGGCCTATGCGCTGGCCCCTTCGCTTATCGAGCGGATGCTGGAGGCTTTGCGGGCCTTGCCGGAGAGCGCGGTGCGGCAGCTGGGGCTGCTGATCGTGGTCAGCGGATTTATCCTCGTCTGGTTCGCCGTGCAGCTCGGGGCGGGGCTGGGATAGGCGGCAAAGCGGTGCTTTGTGCCGCCTCTGCGTTCACGCACCGGTCACGGAGTATTGAAACTGTGACACTCTGATACATCTTTGATGTTGCGCGGCGGTCACCCTAAATGCAGGTTAGTGATCATTCACGCAGACAAAGAGCACACCACGACCGGACGGTCGGAGATCGAGATTTTCAGGAGACGACGCATGCAGTCCAAGGCCGTATCCATGTCCAACATCAGCCTCATCCCCCTACAGATGCGCCTGTTGCTCTTGGCGGTTCTGACACTGGCGTTCATGCTGGTTCAACCGCCGAGCGCCTGGGCGCAGCAGCAGAGCCTCGCGCCGCTGGCCGAAAAGATCAGCCCCTCGGTGGTGAATATCACCACCTCGACGGTTGTCGCCGGCCGGACCGGTCCGCAGGGCATTGTCCCCGAGGGATCGCCCTTCGAGGACTTCTTCCGCGAATTCCAGGACCGCAACAACGGCGATGGCAATCGCCCGCGCCGTTCCTCGGCTCTGGGCTCGGGCTTCGTGATCTCGGAGGATGGCTATGTGGTGACGAACAACCATGTGATTGACGGAGCCGACGAGATTCTGGTGGAGTTTTTCAACGGCGACGAGCTGAAGGCGGAGGTGATCGGCACCGACCCCAACACCGATATCGCGCTGCTGAAGGTGGAGGCCGATGGCCCGCTGCCCTTCGTGGCCTTTGCAGACAGCGATCTGGCCCGCGTGGGCGATTGGGTCGTGGCCATGGGCAACCCGCTTGGGCAGGGGTTTTCGGTGAGTGCGGGCATCGTCTCGGCGCGCAACAGGGCGCTGAGCGGCACCTATGACGACTACATCCAGACCGATGCGGCCATCAACCGCGGCAACTCCGGCGGGCCGCTCTTCAACATGGATGGCGAGGTGATCGGCGTGAATACGGCGATCCTGTCGCCCAATGGCGGCTCGATCGGCATCGGCTTTTCGATGGCCTCCAATGTGGTCACACGGGTCGTGGACCAGCTCAAGGAGTTCGGCGAGACCCGCCGCGGCTGGCTTGGTGTGCGGATCCAGGATCTGACCGATGATCTGGCCGAGTCGATGGGTCTGGAGACGACAGCCGGCGCGCTGGTCACCGATGTGCCCGAAGGCCCCGCCCGCGAGGCGGGCATGGAAGCCGGTGACGTGATCATCAGCTTTGCGGGCAAGAATGTCGAGGATACGCGCGGGCTGGTCCGTGAAGTGGGCAACAGCCCGGTGGGCGAGACCGTGCGCGTGACCGTGCTGCGCGAGGGGGCCACGCAGACGCTGCGGGTCACGCTGGGCCGCCGGGAAGAGGCCGAGGGGGCCGTGCCTGCCGTGGCCGCGGGACCTGAAGAGAGCGATGAGCCGACCACCAAGGACGTGCTCGGGCTGAGCCTTGCGACGCTGACCGATGAGCTTCGCGAGCAGCTTGGCGTGGATGACAAGACGCAGGGTCTGGCCGTGACGGCGGTGGATGAGGCCACCGAAGCCTTCGAGAAGGGGCTGCGGGCGGGCGACATCATCACCGAGGCCGGTCAGCAGCGCGTGACCAGCATCTCGGAGCTGGAAGAGCGGATCGAAGCGGCGAAGGAGGCGGGGCGTAAATCCCTGCTGCTGCTGGTGCGCCGTGCGGGCGACCCGCGGTTCGTGGCCCTGTCGCTGTCGGACGGCTAGCCTGGACACATCGACTTTGGAAAAGGAAGAGCGCCTAGCACGGGCGCTCTTTTCTTTTGCGGGGGGGTATGGGCGGCTGTCCGGGCTCCCCGGAGGGGATCCCGGAAGGGGGGTCGGTCTCATGGCCGGTCTGTCGCGCTCTTCGGGCTCGCAAAAGAGGCTGGTGCGTCCTATATCGCCCGGATAGACAGGCTCAAACAGACCAGGAAGGGAATGACGGACGTGGCCAAGATCACCTACATCGAACACGGCGGCAAGGAACATGTGGTGGAGGTCGCCAATGGCCTGACCGTCATGGAAGGTGCGCGGGACAACAATATTCCCGGGATCGAGGCGGATTGCGGCGGGGCCTGCGCCTGTTCGACCTGTCATGTCTATGTGGACCCCGCCTGGACGGACAAGCTGCCGGCGAAGGAGGACATGGAGGAAGATATGCTCGACTTCGCCTATGAGCCCGATCCCGCCCGCTCGCGCCTGACCTGCCAGCTCAAGGTGACCGATGCGCTGGACGGGCTGGTGGTGCAGATGCCGGAGAAACAGATCTGATGGCTGCCGGGGCGCGGCGTCGGGTGGCGCGCCTGTGGCGCCGATGCGCCCGCCGCGCGCTGCTGGCGCTGTGCCTGTGGCACGGGGGCGCTGCGGCGAACGCCGAGATTGCGGAGGCCGCCTATGCCGGGCCGACGGATCGCTATGCCCATGGGGTGCTGGGCGACGCCATCGAGTACACGACGCTGGTTCTGACCGTGGACGCCGGGGAAGAACAGCGGTTCGAGCTGCCGGAGGATCTGGTGTTTGAGGACACGGCGCCGCGGGTCGTGGACCTCGACGGGGACGGCGCGCCGGAGGTCATCGTGGTGGAGAGCAGCCAGAGCGCGGGCGCGCGGCTTGCGATCTACGGCACCGAGGGCCGGATCACCGCAACCCCCTTCATCGGCACGCGGTTTCGCTGGCTGGCGCCTCTTGGCGCGGCGGATCTCGATGGGGACGGGGCCATGGAAGTGGCCTATGTGGACCGACCGCATCTGGCGAAGGCGCTGCGGATCTGGCGGTATGAGGATCGTGCGCTGCGGCCCGTCGCGGTGCTGGACCGGGTGACCAACCACCGCATCGGTGAGACCGATATCGCGGGCGGCATTCGCAGCTGTGGCGGGGTGCCGGAGATGATCCTGGCCCGGGGCAACTGGTCGGAGCTCGTCGCGGTGCGGCTTGGGGCGTCGGGCGTCGAGGTCGAGAGCCTGGGGCCTGACACGAGCCGCGCGGCCTTTGCCCGCGCGATGGCCTGCGAGATCTGAGGCGCGCGCTCGGCGCGTGGGATGTCGCCTGCCCCCGTGACCTTCATTGTGAGGGCCGTGGGAAGGGGCGCGTCACAGTTCCTTCGGTCACGACGCGCGAGACGCAGTGGCGAGGTCTGCATCCCCTGAGCCGGTTCCCTAGCCGGATCCGAGCGCGCGCCAGCCGATGTCGCGGCGATGGAAGCCCTCGGGCCAGTCGATCCTGTCGATCATCCCATAGGCCGCATCGCGGGCGGCCTGCAGGCTGTCGGCGCGGGCGGTCACGGCGAGGACGCGCCCGCCGGTGGCGATGAACTCACCGGCGTGGCGGCCGGTGCCGGCGTGGAAGACCATGTGGCGGCTGTCCTCGGGCACAGCGTCCAGGCCGCGGATGACGGAGCCCTTATCGTAGGCGCCCGGATATCCCTGGCTCGCCAGAACGACGGTGAGGGCGTGGTCCGCGGCCCAGTTGACCTGCGCCTCGGCCAGACGGCCTTCGGCGCAGGCCTGCATGAGGTCCAGCACCTGCGCGCCGAGGCGGAGCATCAGCACCTGGCATTCCGGATCGCCGAAGCGGACGTTGTATTCCACCAGACGCGGCTGGCCCTCCGCGATCATCAGGCCGACGAAGAGCACCCCCTGATAGGGCGTGCCCTGGCGGACCAGTTCGGCCATGGTGGGGCGCACGATCCGGTCGAGCGCGGCACGGGTCACCGCCTCGGTCATGACGGGTGCGGGCGAATAGGCGCCCATGCCGCCGGTGTTCGGCCCCGTGTCGCCCTCGCCGACGCGCTTGTGATCCTGTGCTGTGCCGATGGGCAGCACGGTCTCGCCGTCACAGAGCACGAAGAAGGAGGCTTCCTCGCCCTGCATGAATTCCTCGATGACCACTTCGGCGCCCGCCGCGCCGAAGGCACCGCCGAACATATCGTCAATGGCCGCCAGCGCGTCCGCCTCCGTCTCAGCGATGATCACACCCTTGCCCGCGGCCAGCCCGTCGGCCTTGATCACGATGGGGGCGCCCTGCTCTTGTACATAGGCTTTGGCGGCGGCGGCATCGGTGAAATGCCCGTAGGCGGCGGTGGGGGCGCCTGCCGCATCGCAGATCTGCTTGGTGAAGGCCTTGGAGGCTTCCAGCCGCGCAGCCGCCCCGCTGGGACCGAACACCGGCACGCCCGCGGCGCGGAGCCGGTCGGAGACGCCGGCGGCCAGTGGCGCTTCCGGCCCGACGATCACGAAATCCACCGCCATTTCCTCGGCAAAGGTGACCACGGCGCTGCCGTCTTCGATGTCGAGCGCGGCACAGTCCGCGATCTCGGCGATGCCTGCGTTGCCGGGGGCCACGATCAGGCGATCGCATTTGGGGTTCTGCATCACCGCCCAGGCGAGGCTGTGCTCGCGCCCGCCGCTGCCAAGGATGAGAATGTTCATGGCGCGCGCTCCTGATCTGCTTGGCCTTGGATTGCGCGCGTTCTATGCTGCGCAAACCCGCCTGACAACAGCAGAGGCCCCATGGACCTGATCGACGCGCCAGAGGAGGGGCTCAACAGCCCCGAATTCACCGTGACGGAGATTTCCGGCGCGATCAAACGGGTGATCGAGGGTGAGTTCGGCCATGTGCGGATCAAGGGCGAGGTGGGGCGGGTGTCGCGGCCGCGGTCGGGGCATGTCTACCTCGATCTCAAGGACGACCGCGCGGTGATTTCCGGTGTGATCTGGAAAGGGGTGTCCGCCCGGCTGCAGACGCCGCCCGAGGAGGGGATGGAGGTGGTGGCCACGGGCCGGGTGACCACATTCGGCGGGCAGTCGAAGTATCAGATCGTCATCGACGACATCAAACCGGCGGGCATGGGCGCGTTGATGGCGCTTCTGGAAAAGCGCAAGAAGATGCTGGAGGCGGAGGGGCTGTTTGACCCCGCGCGCAAGCGGCCGCTGCCCTATCTGCCCGAGATCATCGGGGTGGTGACCTCGCCCTCGGGGGCGGTGATCCGCGATATTCTGCACCGCTTGCGGGACCGGTTTCCGCGCAAGGTGCTGATCTGGCCGGTGGCCGTGCAGGGCGAGAAATGCGCGCCCGAGGTGACGCGGGCCATCGACGGGTTCAATGCGTTCACCCCCGGCGGTGCGCTGCCGCGGCCCGATCTGCTGATCGTCGCGCGGGGCGGCGGCTCGGTCGAAGATCTTTGGGGGTTCAACGAGGAATCGGTGGCGCGCGCAGCGGCAGCCTCGGAGATTCCGCTGATCTCGGCGGTGGGGCATGAGACCGATACCACGCTGATCGATTATGTCTCGGACAAGCGTGCGCCAACGCCCACGGCAGCGGCGGAGCTGGCGGTGCCGGTGCGCCACGAGTTGATGGCCTGGCTCGACGGGCAGGACGCGCGCATGCGCCAGGCGCTGAGCCAGGGGCTGGCCCGTCGCGATCAGCGTTTGCGTGACATGGCGCGTGCTCTGCCCCGGGCGGAGAGCCTGTTGGAGGCCCCGCGCCAGCGGTTGGACCTGGTCTCGGCCCGCCTCGGCCCGGCGTTGATCGCCGGGGTGCAGCGGCGCAAGGTGCGGCTGGCCGAACTCAGCGGATCGCTGCGCCCGGCGACCCTGCGCCGCGGGCTCGGGACGGAGGCGCGACGGTTGGCGGAGACGTCGGCGCGTCTGGCACCCGCGTTGCGCCGCGCGATTGCCCGCAACAGGGAGCAACTGACGGCGACGGCGCGGCGGTTTCGTCCTGCCGCCCTGCAGCAGGAGCGCGACCGCAAGGCGCGGGAGCTTGCGCAGATGTCGCAACGGCTGTCGGACGCGGGCCAGCGCAATATCGTGGCCTGGCGCGCGCGGCTGGATGCGGCTGAGCGGTTGCGCTGCACGCTGGGCTATGAGGCGACACTGGAGCGCGGGTTTGCGGTTGTGCGCAGCGCGGGCGCCGTTGTCACCGACAGCGCGACGGCCAAGGCGGCAGGATCGCTGGAGATCCAATTCGCCGACGGGCGGGTGACGGTGGGGGGAAAACCGGCCCCGCGCAAGGCTGCCGGCAAACCGCCCGAGCAAGGCTCGCTCTTCTGACACGAGCGCCCCGGGAGGACTCGTTGACCCGTACGGTTGGAGCGGGCCCCCGGCGGGAACCGCCGGGCAGCGTCCGCCCCCCTTCGATGGGGGGGAAGGGCGCTTTGCCCGCCGTCAAACTCTGCGCGACCGGGTCTGTGGTCTGTCCCGACCCGCGTGCCAAAGCGAGGCGATGCGGCCTTCTGCCCTGACGCGTCTCACCCGATGCTGGACCAACGCAGACCGTGCTGCCATCAGACGCCCACGTCGGGGCCGAGGCAGATCATCTCCTCATTGAGATCTCCTGCTTCATAAAGCTCCGTCGCGCCGGGTGCGTTCTGGAAACGCGCGATCAGGCGCCCCTCTTCCTTGTGAAAGGTCCAGCACTGCGGGTCGGGGTTGTCTTCATAGACAAAGCAGATCTGATCCGCCTGTTCGTACCAGGTGCCCGACTTGCATTCGCCGTCGAGGAAGGACCAGATCACGCGGCGATTGTCGAGATATTCCTCGGCGCCGTAGGCCACGCCATTCTCGCCGTAGAACAGGGTTTTGCCGCGGGTGTAGTCGTCGAATTCCTGAGCGCTCATGGGCGGTTGCGCAAGGGCGGGCAGCGCGATCAGACCCAGGAGGGCAAAGGCGGTGCAAAGGAGTTTGGAAACAGAAACCATGGTTTTACTCTGACAGAACGAAGGGTTGAGAGCCAGTCTGGGGCTCGGATGTCGGCACGATGGTGCCGTGAGACGGCGGGGCGGCGGCATAGGCCCTGGCGCGGGGGTCCATGATGCGGCGCCACAGCGGCGGGATCAGGGCGAGCGCGCCCATCACCGGCACCGAGCGGGGCAGGGTGGGCATGCTGTCGGGATCGAACCGCAGCGTGCAGAAGGGCCGGGCGGGGTGCATGTGGTGGTCGGAATGCAACGGTGCATTCAGCATCAAGGCCGCCGAGACGCTGTGTGGCGCGTTCCAGCTGTGCTGCGGGCCCATGGGCTCCAGGCGGCCCTGCGGATCAACCCGGCGCCGCAACCCGTAGTGCTGCAGATAGTCCGACAGCATCAGTTGCAGATGTGCATGCAGCGCCAGCCCCAGCATCAGGACAAGCCCGCGCCAGCCCCCCAGGGCGAAGGCCACGATCAGAGTGACTGCCCCTGCCGCGAGATAGAGCGCATAGGGATGCCGCCAGAGCGGTCGGGTTTGGTGCCGCCGGGTCTCTGCGCGCCACCCGGCCAGGAACTCACCCACGAAGACCCGACCGAAAAATCGCCAGAACCCCTGTCCAAGCGGTGCCGAATTCGGATCGCGGGCGGTGCCGGCGTGCACGTGGTGCACGAGCAGGTGCGCGGAGACGTGCTGGCCGTTCAGCAGGGAGCAAAAGATCGCGGTGCCGAGGGCGCGCAGCCTGCGATTGCCGCGGTGGATGAGCTCATGCGCGCAGGCGTTGGAGACCTGCCCGAGGTAGAGCCCCAGAGCGACCGCGAGGGCGAGCTTCTGCGGCAGGTCGAGATGGGTTCCCGCGCCGACCGCCCAGAGCCCGGCGGCGAGGAGGATGAAATGCAGGATGCCGATGGTCACCGGCAGCCAGTCGCGCTGGTCCTCTCCGGCGTGCAGGCCCAGGCGGGATGTGTCGAGGAGCAAAGCCAGTGCGGTGATGCCCAGGAGCGCGGCAAAGGGCCAGGCGCCGCCGATCACCGCGCCGAGCAGCAGCAGACCCGCCGGACCAAGGCTTGCAGCGGCAAAAGCGAGAGAAGACGGGCGCAGGGTCATACTAGCGATCTGTTTACCGTGATCGCGCCACGGCTCCAAGCGCTGAGCCGCGTGTCAGTTAATGGCGGAAGTTTCTGATCAGACACAGAGTGTCGTTTCTGGTCGACGCGGCGCTGGCGTTTGGCGGTATCTTGGGCCGGGGCGGGCTGATATGGTCCCCCGAAATTCGACGCATCTTACCACGGCCCGGCCGTGCCCGGGGACGGAGACGACACACAATGGCATTGGACACAGGCAAATCCCGGAGCAAGGGTGTTTGGAAGTCCGGCAAGGGCAAGGGCCGCCGGCATACCAAGGGCCGCCAGCTGCAGGATGATGCCTGGGGTGAGGTGCGCGCGCTGCTCGGCGATGCGCCGCGGCGGGCGGATTTGCTGATCGAGCATCTGCACAAGATCCAGGATGCCTATGGTTATCTCTCGGCTGCGCATCTGCGCGCACTGGCCGAAGAAATGCGGATGTCGATGGCGGAAGTCTATGAGGTTGCGACCTTCTATGCGCATTTCGACGTGGTCAAGGAAGGTGAGACGCCGCCGCCCGCGCTGACCATCCGGGTGTGCGATTCCCTGTCCTGCGAATTGGCGGGGGCGCAGCAGTTGAAAACGGCGCTGGAAGAGGGCCTCGACCCTGCCGAGGTCCGCGTGCTGCGCGCGCCCTGCATGGGCCGCTGTGACACGGCGCCGGTGCTGGAGCTTGGCCACGCCCATATCGACCATGCCACACCCGAGAAGGTTGAGGCCGCGATTGCCGCAGGCAATACCCATGCGCATATCCCCGACTACCAGGATTTTGCCGCCTATGTGGCGGAGGGCGGCTACGCCACGCTGAAAGACCTGCGCGCAAGCGGTGACTGGGAGGCTGTGCAGGACAGTGTGCTTGCCTCCGGTCTGCGGGGTTTGGGTGGCGCGGGCTTCCCGTCGGGCAAGAAATGGGGTTTCGTCCGTGCCAATGAAGGCCCGCGCTATCTCGCCGTGAATGGCGATGAGGGCGAGCCGGGCACCTTCAAGGACCGCTATTACCTCGAACGGGTGCCGCATCTCTTTCTCGAAGGCATGCTGATCGCCGCCTGGGCGGTCGAAGCGGAGACGGCCTTCATCTACATGCGCGATGAATACCCTGCGGTGCTGGAGATCCTGGCGCGAGAGATCGCCGCGCTGGAAGAGGCCGGGATCGTCGAGCCCGGCTATATCGACCTGCGGCGCGGCGCTGGGGCCTACATCTGCGGCGAAGAAAGCGCGATGATCGAGAGCATCGAAGGCAAGCGCGGGATGCCGCGCCACCGCCCTCCCTTTGTCGCGCAGGTCGGCGTCTTCGGGCGCCCAACGCTGGTGCACAACGTGGAAACGCTGCACTGGGTGGCGCGCGTCTGCCGCGAGGGGCCGGAGGTGCTCTCGGGCACCGAGAAGAACGGGCGCAAAGGGCTGCGCAGCTATTCGGTTTCGGGTCGGGTGGCGCAACCGGGTGTCTATCTGCTTCCTGCGGGCTCCACGATCCTGGACATCATCGACGCGGCGGGCGGGATGGCCGAGGGGCACATCTTCAAGGCTTATCAGCCGGGTGGGCCGTCCTCGGGGCTCTTGCCGGCCTCTATCAATGACGTGCCGCTCGACTTCGACACGCTGCAGCCCCTGGGCAGTTTCATCGGCTCGGCGGCTGTGGTTGTGCTGTCGGAGCAGGATTCGGCCAAGGCCGCAGCCCTCAACATGCTGCGGTTCTTCGAGGATGAAAGCTGCGGGCAATGCACGCCCTGCCGTGTGGGCTGTGAAAAGGCGGTGAAGCTGATGCAGGCCGACCGCTGGGATCGGGGGCTTCTGGAGGAACTCAGCACCGCGATGGTCGATGCCTCGATCTGCGGGTTGGGGCAGGCGGCGCCGAACCCCATTCGCCTGACCATGAAGCATTTCCCTGACGAGATCTGACCCTGATATTCCCTGCGCCAGACCTGTTTTCATCATTCGCACGGCCTGATAGAGATCGCGCGGTTTGATGACTCAGAGGTTGCGGTGACGCCGAAGGCAAAGAAGACCGAACTCGCCAGCATGTGGTTCGATGGCCCATTGCGGCTGGTGGACAGGATATGTCTGTCGTCGATGGTGGCCACTGGCATGCCGGTGACGCTGTATACCTATGGAGATGTGCCGAATGTCCCCGCAGGTGTCACGCTCCGCGATGGCGATGAGGTGCTGGACCGGTCCCTGGTTGCGCGGCTTCTGCCCGTCGCAAAGAAGCACCAGGTCTCCTGGCTGCCCACAGTGCAGTTCAGCGATTTCTTTCGTGTCTTCCTGCAGAAGTCCGGCGGCGGTCTTTGGCTGGATACGGATGTCCTGATGTTCAAACCGATCGAGGTTGACCCCGACCACGTCTACTTCGTTCGGGAGGCCAATGGGGGGATCGGCGCCTCTGTTTTTTATCTGCCCCCCGATAGCCCCATTATCGGTGAATACGAGCGGTTGATCACGCAGAATGACCTCACTCCGGACTGGCTGGAGTTCAAGCGCCGCGTTTTGCGGCCGATGGTGTACCATCTGACCCGCACCGCTTTTTCACCGTCGGATCTGGGCATTACGATGTATGGCAACGAGGCGTTCCGCCGGTTGGCGCGCCGCCACAACGTCTTTAACGACGCGCAGCCGCAACATACGTTTTATCACTGGTCGGATGCCCAAAACGAGGATGTTTTCAACGAGGTGCCTTGGGCGTTTTTCTACAGTGATCCCGCGCATCTCGGGCTACATATCCACAAGAAAACCGAGGCTGCGCAGACCCCCGCCCCGGGCAGCCTGTGGCACGATGCGCTGCAAAGATATGCATAGAGCGTTCAAGGGTCGCCGGAAGCACATAGGAATCGGATCAGATGGCGTTTTTTAAGAAGCTCAAAAACCGGTTGTTCAAATCCTCGTCCAAGATCGACGAGGGGCTTGAGGCGATTGTCGAGGATGGCGGCGTGGAAGAGGTGGTCACGCCCGAGCCTCAGGCCGCGCCGCCGCCGCTCGCGGAAGCGCCGCCCCAGCCGGCCGCGCAGATGGTGCAAGAGAGCGCGACACCTCCTGTCGATGAGGTCATGGAGCATCCCGCGGAGGCTGTGGAGGTTGTGCTCGAAACGGTGGAGCCCGAGCAGCGCAGCGAGGTTGACTTACCGCTTGACCCGGAGCCCGGTCCGGAGCTTGTTCAACCCGAACCCGAACCCGAACCCGAACCCGAACCCGAACCCGAACCCGAACCCGAACCCGAACCCGAACCCGAACCC
>NZ_CANLQB010000006.1:0-277500 GCF_947493125.1 uncultured Roseobacter sp.
TTTGGTCGCTTGTTGGCCATGTCTTTCCTCCGCTTTCCTAAACATAGCGGAGGACCACTCAAGTGGGGGAAGACCAGGTCAGCTTTAGCTTCGAGATGGCAAACGGCCGCTTTCACAAGACGGAATTACAGGCCGAACAAAACTTATGAACGTCAGAGACAGTCGCATTGATCATTGTAGATTGTCTGGAAGAACTGTAAAACTTCAACGTATCCACGTGGTAGTTCATCCAGTAATTTCCGGAAACCATATGACAACCTTTGAACTTCTAGTAGGCTTTGCGACTATTGGTTCATTTGCGATAGCGTTCCTTAGTTTTCGAGCTTCCAAAACCCCCAAAGCGGAACCAATTGATGCAGAGGGTCGTACTACGGTAGGTAGTGATGTTCCACCTCAAGACGTAGGCGAGCTAGATTTTGCGTCAGAAAGTCCAGTTACACCAATACCGGTCGGCGTCACTCTCGGAGACAAAGTGGTCATCGTGCCGGGATTTCAGCAAAGGCTATTCACTCACGCCGGTCGTCCTGATGAGGAGATTTGGTGGGGCAAGGAGTATTCTTGGATCAAGAGAGGACAGGTGATCGGACGATATCATATGACGATTCCGAACTCGAATGAAGATTACTTCCGCCACTTCATGGGCAAAAAGGAAAAGTCGGTAGATGTTCGATCACCTGTAAGTGGCTTGATCCTCCATTCGCACTTTAATGATTTTATCCATTGGCCTGAACAGGAAAATGCACCCGAGGAATTGCCTATTGCTGCATTTGCAATTTTGGTTCCAGATGATGAACCTAAGCCGGATAGCGCTGAACACATGTTTGGGGATTTGATAAGGTTCATGATGGACAATAAAGGCCCCTTGTTTAGACATTCACCATATTGGTCATTGGAACCAATGGACGATGAGTTGTTTGAACAACTTATAGAAATGCAAAAAAATGCAACGTGTCTAGTGACCAACGCTATGCCGCGTTACCAAGACTACCTCGAAGAAGCTCGCACAAAGTACCCATACTTAAGACCTTATCTCAAACACCTTCTTTGATTGCCAGGCTCGATATAGCTTTGAAAGCATCGAGATATGACAGATGAAATGACGCCCCAGTGTATGGCGAATGCGTGCCCAAATAGACTCTAGCTCAATTCTCAACAAAGCCGACGTTAGCGCTGAGCGCCGCGTTGGTCGCTCCGGCCTCGTTGCATATATTCGTCACGTCATCCACGAACGGCTGGTTTTGCATTTAGATCAATGTCGTGACGGAAAAATCAATAGGCCCGCGGTCTCACGGCAGCGCCTTCAGCCCTCCCTCAGCGATCACTGCCCTCAACCCGCAACAGATCCGGCAGCCGCTCCAGCGGATAATTCGGATGCAACTGCCAGAACCCGTCCTCGCCCAGCTCCAGCGGGCGCAGCGTGCCGCCCGGGAACGCGCGCGTCCTCAGCGCCAGCACGATGTCCGACAGCACCGCCGGGTTGTCCCGGAAATAGGAATGCCCCCGCCCGCGCACCTGCTCCACGCGAATGAAATGCACAAGCTCCGACTTGCGGAGCTGCTCGATCTCCTCCACCAGCACCTCGTCGGGCGTGATCGAGCCCAGCCGCGGCACATTGGTCAGGATCGAGGAAAGCCGCAACGCGCCGTCGCTGGGGTTCACATAGACATTGATCTGCTCGAAGGCCTCCGACACCCGCTCGGTCTGCAGCCGCTGCTCCACCACGCCGATGTCCAGATCCGCCGCCGCCAGAATGAGCGTGCCGCCCTTCATTGCCGTCTTCGGATGCACCCCGCGCCCGCGATGATAGATCACCAGCTCGCGCAGCGCGGTCGACATCACATCCGTGCCGCGCGAATGCGCCACGATGTCGATGTCCTCCAGCTCCGGGATCTCGGCCAGCAGCCGCAGGAACTCCTTGGCGTGATAGACGCTGAAATCCCCCGCCTCCCGGTCGCGGAAATAGCTCAGCAGCCCGGAATTGCCCGCAGGCCAGGTGAAGGCGATGGGAATGCTGCTGCGCCCCTCGTAATGCCAGAGGTTGGCCAGAGTCGCCATGGCGCGGTCGAAATCATTGCGCACCCCATGGGTGAAGATCAGCACCCGGCGGTTGCCGGTGCGCGCGATCTCGGCGCGGATGGCGTCCTGAAACGCGCGCCCGCCCGCCTCGTATGCACTCAAAGCACCCGGCTCGAAGATCAGCGCGCCCGCCTCGCGCCGCGTGCGCAGCGGCACGTCGGTGAAGCGCACCAGCTCGCCCGCCTCCTGCACCGCCAGCTCCGAGATCCGCCGCCCGCCGTCAATCGAGGTGCGCGCCACCAGATCGTCCCAATCCTGCGCCCCGAACTGCACACGCACCGCGCCCAGCGCCATGGAATTCGACCGTTCCGTGCCATAGACCAGCTTGCCCGCGGTCTCCTCCGGCGCCCGGTCGGTCACATAGAACATCAGCGGCGAGACGTTGCGCAGCACCTCCGGCACCTGATCGACCGGATAGTTGCGCCCCTCCAGATACAGATTGGGCGGCGGTGCCAGCATCACCTCCCGCACCGCGCAGCCCGCCAGCAGCAGGACCAGCCCCGCCAACACCATGATGATCCGCACCCTGCCCGCCCCGCTGCTGCTTCCTGTCCCTCCAGCGCTAACACGGGCCGGTGAAAAGTCAAATCACAGCCTGCGCCCAAAGGCCGATCGCCGCCGCCGCGCTCAGGGGTCGGCGCGCGCGGCCTGCAACGCCGGCATCGCCCGCAAACGCTCCGCCGCAAAGTCGATGAAGCTGCGCACCTTCGCCGCCGCGCGCCGCCCCTCCACATGCACCAGATGGACAGGCAGCGGCGCTGGCGCATGGGCATCCAGCACGGTCCGCAGCGTCCCGGCCTCAAGGTCCGGCCCGATCTGATAGGACAGTACCTGGCAGAGCCCCCAGCCCTGCCGCGCCACCTCGATCCCCGCGGCCACGCTGCCCAGCACCAGCCGGGGCCGGATGCGCACCGCGCGGGTCCCCTCACGCCCGAACCGCCAATCCCGATCCGGCGTGTTGGGCGAGGCTGAAACGAGTTGATGCTCCCGCAGGTCCTCCAGGCGTGTCGGGGCGCCATGCCGCGCCAGATAGGCGGGCGCCCCGCAGATCACCCGGCGGACCGACCCCACCCGCACCGCCGACAGCCCCGAGGACGGCAAGGCGCCGATGCGCACCGCAATATCGAACCCCTCCTCGACCATGTTCACAATCCGGTCGACGACCACCACCTCCACCGTCACATCCGGATAGGTGTCGAGATAGGCGGTCAGGATCGGCGTGACATAGATCCGTCCGAACTCATGCGAGCAGGTGATCCGCAGCCTGCCCACCGGGTTGGCAGCCGCCCCCGCGGCCGCATCATTGGCCGCCCGGAAATGGGAGAGGATGCTGCGCGCGTCGTCCAGATAGGCCGCGCCCACTTCGGTGAGGCGCACCGTGCGGGTGGTCCGGGTGAAGAGACGCGCGCCGAGCCGCTCTTCCAGGCCGCTGATCCCGCGCGTCACCGAGGGCGCGCTCAGACCGACGCTGCGCGCGCCCCCGGCAAAGCTCTCCGCTTCGGCCACCGCCACGAAGACCTCCAGCGATTGAATGCGATCCATGAGCCCACCTCCGATTGCCACCAAAACGCAGAATAATCGCCTTTGAAAGCGGCGTGGTGTTCAGATCCACGCAGCGATGTCGCCGGAAAGACCCCGCACCCCCCAACCCGGGGGCAGGGCCGGACCACCCACGACCATGGGCGCCGATCCCACACCGCCCGGGGGTCGGGTCCGCCCGCCAGCTTATCATAATTATTCCGTATTTCAAAATAATGACTTTCCACTTTCCACTATTACCCCTTTCGACAAAACGCAATAGATCTGTCGCATCCCCAGGCGCCCCGCCCCGCCGACCACTTCAACAGGACCCAGACCATGCACAGCGCCCCACCTCGGACCCAAAGGTCACCAGACGATGTCAAGCACAGCCCGCTCCGCCTCGGCCCCCAAAGCACCCACCTCACGGCAGCCCGCCGCAGCCCGACGCCCTCCCCGGCCCGGCGCCTGACCCTTTGCCACTGAACCCAGGACACGCCCAATGACCCCTCCGATCAAACTCTACCGCACCCCGAAATCCGGCCACTGCCACCGGGCCGAACTGATGCTGTCCCTCCTCGGCCTGCCTTACGAGACCGTCGACCTCGACATGGCAGGGGGCGCGCACAAGGCGCCCGACTTCCTCCGGATCAGCCCGTTCGGCCTCGTCCCCGCCATCGACGATGACGGTCACACGCTGGCCGACAGCACCGCGATCCTCGTCTATCTGGTGCAGACCTATGCGCCCGGCAGCCACTGGATGCCCGCCGCCCCGACAGACGCCGCCGAGGTGCAGCGCTGGCTGACGGTGGCCGCCGACAACATCTATTCCGGTCCCTGCGCCGCGCGGCTGGTCACGCTCTTCGGTGCGCCGCTGGATCACGCCGGCGCCATCGCCAGGGCCCACGCCCTCTTTGCGGTGATGGAGGCACATCTCGACGGGCGCGACTGGCTCGCCACGCAGAGCATCACCATCGCGGATGTGGCAGGCTACAGCTACATCGCCCATGCCCCCGAAGGCGGCGTCGACCTGACCCGCTATCCCAACCTGCGCGCCTGGCTGCAGCGGATCGAAGCACAGCCGGGCTTTGTCGCCATGGCCCCGTCCCCCATTCCTGCGCTGGCCTGAGCCGCCCCGCGGGCCGGGCGGTCTCCTCCCCCGGCCCGCCCTTTCGAGAGGACCGACAGATGTCAAAGATGGACCCGACCATGCCCTTTCACGACGGTGAACTGCAAGCGCAGGCGCGCGCGGGTGTCGGCGATGTGGCGCAATGGGCCGGCGGGTTCATCCGCGACCACCTGCCCGAGCAGCACCGCAGCTTTCACAGCGCCCTGCCCTTCCTCGTGATCTCCGGCGGCGATGCGGATGGCCGCACCTGGGTCACCCTGCTCGACGGGCCCGACGGCTTCATCACCGCACCCGACCCGCGCCAGATCACCCTGAACACGACACTGGATCCGGCGGATCCTCTGGCCGCCGCCCTCACCGCCGGTACCGACATCGGCGCGCTGGGGATCGACCTCGCCACCCGGCGCCGCAACCGCTTCAGCGGCCACATGGCCCGCACTGCCACAGGCCTCGCCATCGCCATCCGCCAGAGCTTCGGCAACTGCCCGCAATACATCCACGCGCGCGCCTGGGCCCGTGTGCCGCGCGGCACCCCCCGCCCCGCGACACACGGCACCGCGCTGTCCCCCGCGCAGATCGCCCGCATCCGTGCGGCGGACACAATGTTCATCGGCTCCGGCCATCCGGGCGACGCGCAGGCCGCCTCCACCGGATACGATGCCTCCCACCGCGGCGGCGCGCCCGGCTTCGTGCATGTAGCCAGCCCGACCCGCCTGCAGATCCCCGACTATGCGGGCAACAACTTCTTCAACACCATCGGCAACATCCTCTGCAATCCCCGCATCGGCCTCGTTTTCGTGGATTTCGACACCGGCGGCCTGCTACACCTCTCGGGCCGCGCCCGCATCGACTGGGACCCGCGCAACGCCAAGGACCCGGACGCCTGGCGCGCCATCGACGTGGAGATCGACGCGGTGATCGACCGCCCCGGTGCCGTCGGCCTGCGGTGGGCGCGGCAGGATCACCTCACCCGCCGCCTGCGGCTGGCCGGACGCAGGATTGAGACCGACGAGATCACCTCCTTCGTCTTCGAACCGCTGGACGGCCGCCCCCTCGCCCCCTTCAAGGCCGGCCAACACCTGCCCGTCGAGGTGCAGATCCCCAGTCAGAGCACCCCCGCCAAGCGCAGCTATTCGCTCTCCGGCGCACCGGGCGACACCGGCCAGTACCGCCTCAGCGTCAAACGCGAGGCAAAGGGCCAGGTCTCCCGCCTCCTGCACGACCGGCTGCAATTGGGCGACGTGATCGACGCGCACCCCCCGGCGGGCGACTTCGTGATCCCCTGCAGCCACTGCCCCCTGGTGCTCGTCAGCGCGGGGGTCGGCCTCACACCCATGGTCTCCATGCTGCACGCCACCGCCGGGCAGGACCGCCCGGTCTGGTTCGTGCACGGCGCCCGCAATGGACGCGCCCATGCGCTGCGGGCGGAGGTCGACCACCTCTTGGCGCGCCATGACACGCTGCAGCGCTACAGGGTCTACAGCCGCCCGGACGCCTCCGATATCCTCGGGACGGACTACGACGCCCCGGGCCGCCTGACCGCCGATCACCTGCGCGCCCTCGAGGCCGGACCTGAGGCGCACTACATGCTCTGCGGCCCCGCAGGCTTCCTCGCCGACATCCGCAGCGGGCTCGAGGCCGCGGGCGTTCCCGCCGCGCAGATCCACTTCGAAACCTTCGGCCCCCACGGCCCATCCGGCGCGCGGCACGGCTGACAGAACCCGCGCCCGCAGGCTATAGGAAGATCCACCGAGCAGACAGGAGCCCCCGCCATGCCCGCATGCACCCTCACCCGCCTCAGCCGCTATCCGGTCAAGGGCCTCAGCGCCGAGGCGCTGCAAACCGTGACGCTCCACCCCGGCGACGGTCTTCCGGGCGACCGGCTCTACGGCTTTGCCCGCTATAACGCCGGCTTCGACCCCACCGCCCCCCGGCCCCTGCCCAAGGACCGCTTCGTCGTCCTGCTGACCCAGGCAGCGCTGGCCGGGCTGCAGACCCGCTTCGATCCGCAGACCCTGACGCTCACATGGGTCACCGGCGGCCACCGCGCGACCTTCGACATGGCCACAGCCGAGGGCCGGGCCGAGGCCGCCGCGACGCTGCACCGCCTGCTCGATCTTGCCGACCCGGAGCCCCCCGTTTTCGTCTCCGCCGCACCGCACCGCTTCACGGATGTCTCCGTGGTCTCACCGCAGATGATGAATGCCGTTTCCGTGCTCAACCTCGCCTCGGTCCGCGCGCTAGAGGAGCGCTGGGAGACGCCGGTGCACCCCGCCCGGTTCCGCGCCAACATCGAGATCGACGGGCTGCCTGCCTTCGCCGAACTCGACAGCATCGGCGCCACGCTGCGCTTCGGCGATGCCGAGCTGCGCCTGCTGTCCCGCACCAAACGCTGCGCCGCCACCGAGGTGAACCCAGAGACGGCGGAGCGGGACCTCAAGCTGCCCTATCAGCTGCGCCGGGATCTCGGCCATATGGATATGGGCGTCTACGCGGAGGTCGTGACCGGCGGCACACTCGCCGTCGGCCAAACCGGGCAACTGACCGCGTAACAGCGCGACCGTCACGGCAGGCAAATCCGGCCCCCCCTCACGGCGCGTACCATCCGGCGCGCCCCTCCAAACGCACCCGCCTCAGTCCGGCAGCACCTGCGCCAGATCGGGCGCCCCCTCGAACCGCGGGGCCGTGTCCGGCGCCGTCGCCCAGGCCGGGGCCTCCGCCGTGAATTCCTCGAACCCGATGCGGATGCCCGGATCATCGTCGAGACACTGCGCATTGATCGGAAACGAGGTCTCCGACGACAGCGGCTCGCCAAGAGACGTCCCGCACCTGCCGCAGAACGAACGCGCGAAGGTATAGGGCGGCACCGGCGCCACCGTGTCGATCTCCTCCGCACCGCTCAGCAGCCTGAACTGCGCCTGCGTCACGAACACGATATCGGAGGTCCCCAGCTTCCGGCATCGGGTGCAATGACAGCGCCCCATGAGCGCGGGCGCGCCTTCGATCACAAAGCGGACCGCACCGCAGAGGCAGCTTCCCCTGATCTCCATGATGATCTCCTTGCCTGGCCTGTGTTGCACCGTCTTACCGCTCTACTGCTGACAGCGTGTTGTCAGCATGGTGTCAGTACGACTACCCTTGCACCAGCGGAGGGCATCATGCGACGGGGCGACCGGCTGTTCGAGATCATCGAAATCCTGCGGCGCGCCCGCGGGCCCCTCTCCGCCGAGCTGATCGGCGCCGAACTGGCGGTCACCAAGCGCACCGTCTACCGCGACATGGCGGCCCTGATGGCGCAGGGCGTCCCGATCCAGGGCGAGGCGGGCGTCGGCTACGTGCTCGAGGCCGGGTTCCACATGCCGCCGCTGATGCTGACGTCGGATGAAATCGAAGCCGCCGTGCTCGGCGCGCAGTGGGTCGAGACCCGGGGAGAGCCGGAGCTGGCCCGCGCCGCGCGGGCGCTGATCGCCAAGATCGAGGCGGTCGCCCCCAGCAGGTTCCAGACGTCCTTCGTCGATCCCGCGGTCAGCGTCGCGCCCGTCGACCCGCAAGAAGAGGCGCTGGACGCCGCCGCGATCCGACGCGCCATCCGACGCCGCCACAAGATCCGGCTGACCTATCGCGACAGCCACGGTGCGGCGACCGAGCGGGTGATCTGGCCGATCCTGCTCGGCTACCGCGACGCGGGGCGGATCGTGGCCGCCTGGTGCGAGTTGCGGCAGGCGTTTCGCTACTTTCGCACCGAGCGCATCGGCCGCGCCGAGGTGCTCGACGACAGGATCCCCCGCCGCATGGACCTGCTGAAGGCCGACTGGCGCGCCGCCATGGCGGCCGAGCGGCACCGTCTGCAGGCCCGCCCGCCGCAAAGCTCACCGCGGTGAGCCCGGCACCCGGCGCGCCACGACCATCGCGGCAGGCCCGGCCAGCGGCACCGATCTGACCTCGAAGCTCCCCTGCGCCGCGATCGTCCGGGCGACGCCCCGCACGCTCAGGAACCGCCCCGTGCCGCGACGGGTCAGGCTGCGCCGGATCATCCAGTCCGCCACGCCCCGGTCCGGCCTCTGCGCGCAGAAGGCAACACAGAGCAGCCCGCCGCCACGCAGCACCCGCGCCATCTCCACGATCGCCGCCGCAGGCTCCGCCACCGTCTCCAGTGCCCAGGCGCAGGTTACGATATCGAACGTCTCCGCGCCAAACGGCAGCGCCTCCAACCGGCCATGCACCCGCTCGCAGGGAATATCGGCGCAGCGCCGCAGCATCTCGCGCGACGGGTCGAGCAGCGTCAGATCCGCCGCGCAGCCGTCGGCCAGAAGCCGGCGGGCAAAGGCCCCGGTGCCGCAGCCCGCATCGAGCAGCGCCTGCCCCGGCCCCAGGGCCGCCCGCACCGCTGCCTCCAGAGCCGCCTGCGCCTCCCCGCCCGCCCGGCGCAGCCAGCGATGATGCAACCGGTCGTAAACCGGCGCCAGACGATCATAGAGCGGCACCAGATCGGCCCGCCCCGCCTCCAGCACCGTCATCGCACCGCCTCCGCGGTCGCCGCATCGGCGGGCCAGCGCCAGGCGCTCCAGACGATGGCCGCCATGGCGCCCAGCTGCAGCGCCAGATGATAGAGATCGTCCAGATCCCGCGGCGCCAGCGGCACCATCGTCACCGTCGTCAGCGCCGCCGCCAGGCCGGTCAGCGGCCGCAGCACCCTGCGCACCAACACCAGCGACGCGAGCACCATGCCAATCGGCACCGACACCACAATCCCGCCAAGCAGCATCAGCTCCTCGGTGATCGCCACCCCGTTGAACGATCCGTCCTGAAACGACTCCAGAAAGCCCGGCATCACGAACTGGTGGATGTCGCGGAACAGGATGTTGAGGAGGATGAAAAGCCAAAGGGCCGAAAGCCTGCTGTGTCTGTCGATCTGTCTCATGGGTCGGCCTTTCCTGAACATGGTCATCGGAGCTCACCGCCCCAACCCCGCCGCGAGACCACACCGGGCGGCCTCGCAATGTCCGGGGGGTCTTAGCTCTGCGCTGATCCCCGGGTAATTGCCTAAATTCGGACATCAGCTATACATCCACGCATGAACTGGGCGGCGATCTCCTTTGACTGGAACCAGGTGCGGGCCTTCCTCGCCACCGCCGAGGAAGGCTCGTTCAGCGGCGCGGCCCGGGTGCTGAAGACCAGCCAACCCACCATCGGGCGTCAGATCTCCGAGCTCGAGCAGACCCTCGGCGTCACCCTGGTCGAGCGCAGCACCCGCCGCCCCACGCTGACCGAAGCCGGGCGCGACCTGCTGGACCACGTGCGCGCCATGGGGGATGCGGCCTCGCTGATCTCCATGTCCGCCACCGCGCATTCCGAAGCGGTCTCCGGCGTGGTGACGGTCACCGCGACCGACCTGATGTCCGCCCGGGCGCTGCCGGGGCTGCTCGCCCCGCTGCGCGACAGCACGCCGGGCCTGCGCGTGAACATCCTCGCCTCCAACGACCTGCAGAACATCCTCAAGCGCGAGGCCGATATCGCCATCCGCCACGTGCGCCCGGACCAGCCCGAGCTGATCGCCCGCCACGTCGGCGATTTTCGCGCCGGGCTCTACGCGTCCCGCACCTATCTCGACCGGGCGGGCCGCCCGCAGACCCCGCGCGAGGTGGCCGACCATGCCTTCATCGGCAACCCCGACCCGGTGCGTCTGATGGCGCCGATGCACAACCTCGGCATTCCGCTGCGCCCGGAGAACTTCGTGATGACAAGCGAAAACGGCGTGGTGGTCTGGGAGCTGATGCGCGCCCACCTCGGCATCACCGTGCTGCCCGAAGCGCTCTGCGCGGCCGACCCGGCGCTGGAACGGGTGCTGCCGGAGCTTCCGCCCTTCCAGTTCCCGATCTGGCTGGTCACCCACCGCGAGCTGCAGACCAGCCGCCGCATCCGGATCGTCTTCGACCAGCTCGCGCGCGGCGTCCGCGCCATGGATATGGTGATCACCTGAGACGCCGCATGGACGGGATGAGTGCAACTGTCCAGAGAGAGGTTTGGCGGCGGCGCCAGCATCACCTCCCGCACCGCACCCCCAGCACGAAGGCCAACGCCGCCCAGCCCGTGATGATCCTCCGCCACCCGCCCCCATTGCCCGTTCAGCGCTGACCTGCGTGAAGCAAACGTCAAACCACCGCTTGGCCGAAAGCGGCCCGCCGTCGCAAAGCTCCCGTCTCACAGGCCCCGGGGTCGCCGCACGTTCTCATGACAGCAAGGCGCCGTCCCCAAAAAGACCGACGGTCGACCGCTATCAGCCCTAAGGAGACATTCGTTTGATGGCGCGTCTGGCGGGTCGGCGGGACTTAGCGACGTTGCTCGACTATCCATTGGAATTGCTTAAGAAGAGTGACAACAGAATTAAATTTGGCTGACATTGGTGGGTGAACTGTGAAAATAGGTGTCATCGTGACCGGACTGCCCGCAAGCGGTAAAACGACCATCGCTCGCGTTATAGCAAATGCCCTTTCATTCGATTTGATAGACAAGGATGACTTCCTTGAAGGTTTGTACGAACAGAATGACGTCCGTACTTGGGAAGACCGTAAAGACCTTAGTCGGCAAAGCGATGCTCTGTTCCAAGACGCAGGGAAAAAGTTAGGTTCTGCAGTACTGGTTTCGCATTGGAAACCTCTTACGGGCGGCGGTGATAGCGGCACCGCGACAGACTGGCTCAAGGGTACGTATGCGCCATTAATTGAAGTCAATTGCATTTGCCCATCTGATATTGCGTTAAGTAGATTTTTGACGCGTAAGAGGCATCCTAGTCACTTTGATAAACAGCGCGACCCGATTAAGTTGGCTCAACGATTGAGGGGCTTGGAGAGTGGATATCCTCTTGGGATTGGCCCAGTATTAAAGGTGCGCACCGATACTAAGGTGAACCAAAAAGAAATCGTTGATAAAGTACGTCTGATGCTCAGAGAAGATCCGCTGAGTGCATGAAACAAGGGGCTCTGAGCCGTCATCTGACTGTTTTGGTCGGTTGTCGGCAGGCAGCCCCGAAGCGGACATTGCTGAAAGGCACGGCCACCACATATAAGGGGCTTATGCGCCTAAATCCGTCGTGGCGTTCGCTCTAATCAAAACGCGAGTTCATCCTGACGGTCATCCCCTGCGCGGGTCGTGGCGGCGCTATCATCATCAAAAACGCCGTCGGCCCGCAGCAACTCGGCGTCAATGAGGGGGCCGGAACAGATACGCTCCAAGAGGTCAGCTTGGTCGGCCTCCAAGGTGGTCAACAGCGTCAAAACGTGAAGCAGGTTGATAAGGTCTTCGGTGTAAGACGCGGGCCAGCGGTCGGGTCGGATTTGTTCCAGCGGTGATGGAGGGCGACGGTCGCCAATTACGGGACGGCTGCGGTCTAGGCGGCGGTAACTGAACCACTGCTCAATGATGTTTTTGCCGGATACCTCGTAGGCCCTCACCTCGGGGGTCACATTGTCGATGAATCCTTCGCCCACATAAAGGCGGCGCGCCGTGTCGTCATAACGCAACTCGTTGGGGAACTTGTCAGCGTCCGCTGGGATGGCTCCACCTCTTGGGACGGTGGGTCCATCTGCGGCCCGTGGCGCACCTGCTGGGCGGTCGTTCGCGGGGTCGGTGAAGCGTTCGCCGTAGGTGTGAAGCCAGACCACTCGCTTGCCGATTTCGACAGCCTCTTGGAACAGGTCGTAGCGGGCGGTCAGGGGAATACGCAAACCGGGTTGGATAAGGTCGGGCTGGAACCGTTCGGTGTAGGCCGGATTGGCGGCAACTGCGGCGATGTAGGACAGCATATCGGGGGCCGCTACCGGGTTAGAGAGGCCGCGCGTGAGCGCTGCCAGAAATGCGGGGCGGATGTTGGGCTGGCTGGCGGCACTATCTGCCCAAAGAGGAAACACACGACCGCCTCTACCGTGGTAATGATTTAAGTCTGGGATATCTTTTGAGAACGAGCATGCTGGTCCATTGATTGGCGTAACATCCCTTGTCGCAGTGAGGAAAATCTGATCACTGCTGTTCGTTTCCCAAAGCGTGGGGTTCGCCTGATTGATTAAGCGACCGTCGGGAATAATCCACTGACGGTCCAAAGTCCGCATTGCGAAACGTGTTGGCCTTATTGCCGTTTGGGTATCTGCGCGCACAGATTGGCTTCTAAAAGTATGGCCAGCCAATCCGCTACGCAGTTCCTTATCAATGTGTTTGTCGCCGGGTCTTCCATTTCTCATATGGGGAAAAAATAGTTCAGCCTGCTCGTTCACGTCTCTGACCGATTTTAATGAATCCCACCTGTCATTCAGAGACTGGGCATCTGGAGAGATTACCCAAGTCCGACCGGGCATAACGCCAGATCCGTCCCACAAGAAAATGTCTTCAATTGGTGCCCCGGCACCCCAAACACCTTGTCCAGCAGGCAAGAACGGCGCTCGAATTTGATTGGGGCATATGTCCCAACTTGAGTCATCCAAAGTTATTGCCGCCAAGGCTTCAAATTTCTGCTCCCGATGTGCGGCGGGTAAACGGCGATATCTGACTTGGGCAGGTCCGTCAGAACCTTCGTTGCTATTCCTCGAAGCAATTACAATACAAACGGGTTGTTGGACGCCCTGAAATATTCTGCTGTTGACCGGTGGCTGGTGACCTTCAGGCGTGGCGTCGACAACCCATATCTCATCCGCGTCCCTTCGTAAGTCTGCTCTCATCTTCTGAAAACCGGGACCATTCAAGAAACCCGCCGCTGTAATAAAGCAGACGACCCCTCTACGGTCAGTTCGTAGAGCCTCGTCGGCCTCAGGTGGAATTCCGAAGACTTTCCAAGTCGCCCACCGCCAAAAGTAAACATAGAGGTTTTTTAAGTGTTTTAGATGCGGGCCCGCCCTCCATTCCTGTGGAGTATTCCAGTCTGCTAACGGACCTGTTTCACCTGTGCGACCGTTTTCGACCCATCCTCCTCTTCCCCTTGCTTTGTCCTTATAAGGTGGGTTGCCGATTACAACGGTTATCGGCTCTTCTCCTTTGATGCGGTTGGCCTCCTCATAACTGGTGGTCAAGGGGGCAAAGAGAGATGGCAAACGGGCTCGGGCTTCTTCGGGGTCGGAGAGCGTATCCGTAACAAACAGACGGGGGTGAATTTGGGTGCTTTCGGTGAGTTCCACCAATTCGCTCAACAGACGAAGTTGGGCTACGACAAAGGGGCCGAACTGTAACTCGAAACCAATAAGGCGGCGGGCCATCGCCTCCATCACGCCGGGAACCGCGCCCGCGCCAAGGTCAGCCTCAACCTGCCTTGCGATGTGGCGCAGGATACCCAGCAGATAGGTGCCCGTGCCCACGGCTGGGTCAATGACCGTCACTTCGTCGGCTCGGTAACCACCCGGCAGAGCAAAGCGGGAGGGGTGGCGCAGAATGTCATCGGTCAGGCGCACCATCGCCCGGACCACTTCGGGCGGGGTGTAATATGAACCTGTCTGCTTGCGAAGTTTGTTGTCGTAGGTTTCGAGAAAGAACTCGTAAAAATAGAGCCAAGCGTCGTCATCGCCGCGCGACACGGTCGCCCAATCTACCGCGTCTAGAACGCGGGTGAGCGATTTGAGAGAGGTCGCAAGGGTGTCAGGATTGGAGGTCAAAAAACCAAGGGCGGTACCGATCAATGAATCCGTTGATCTCAAATCGCGGGCCGCGTGGTCGATGCCATCGGCCAGCGATACGCCCCTCGCACGGGCCATCAGGAGGCCGAAAACGACCGCTTGAGCGTAGCCGTCTGCGAATTGTTTGTCGTCGGCCTCTGGGAACAGGATTTGCCGCCAATCGGCCCGTAGCGCGGCGACCTCGGAGTCGTCGGCTTCCAGCCTTTCCATTGTCTCATCGCGGAGCAGGCGGCACAGCCGGGCAGATATGCGGGCCAGTTCACGAGCGTTGCGCGGGCTGGTGGGCGTCCAGGTGAGGAAGTTGTTGAATATGGACACAAGGTCCGCTGAACCACCTAGACCGCCCCCAGCGGTCCTTATATCGCCGTTGAGGCGTACTATGCCAGAGCCGCTTGGTGCCTCTTGGAGTTCGCCATCGTGCCAGACAGAAAACTCGTTGCCGTCCGTGTAGATGAGATTAGGGAGGGCTTTTAGTTTCTCCCACTGCTTCTTGTCGTGTGCGTCAGTAAAGCGGCGGGGGTCGGCCCCCTTTCCGGGGGCTTTGATTTCGACGAAACCTATGAGGTCAGAACCTGAGCCACGCTGTCTCATAACAGCATAGTCTGGCCGGATAGCCAAATCAGGCATAGGCGTTTCTGGAACAAGAAAGATGTCGGATGGGCCAAGGCCACACTGTTCGGCCAACCCCGGAAACAAGATTTCCAGAGGGCTACGAAGTTGCTCTTCGGGATTGCCAGAAACAACCGACGAAAGGCGGCGCTGCGCTTCAATGCCGAAGCGTGAAAGTAAGTCCTCAAAATCCGGCACTGCTCAACCTTTAGTTTTCCCCATAAGTACACCGCTGTTCTTCGAGCAAGCAATCCTATTGTTGAATTGCGAGATGCTGACAATGCAGACCCGCTTGGTGCGTCTGTCATGACATTTTGGGCGCACCGCTGAAGCTAGTAAAATCAAAGCGATAGGGCGGTGCACAAATCTGGTACAGGTGGAAAGCAGGTTAGTCCCAAGCACCGCAAACAGTTGTTCCGGTAGGAGATTCAAAGCAGCACCAACCCGTTAGGTCGGGTTTGATGTAGCAACTGTTATCTAGTCGAGTGGCCCCAACACTTCCACATCCAGTGCCAGAAACCAAACAAGCTAGTGACGGCTGCGCATTACCGCTACAAATCGTCATAAGCTCCCCTTTTCCACCATCTTCACAGAAAGTGGGATCAATAGAATAGGTTTGTGTCCCGTTGTCAGAAGGTTTGGCAGAAATTATCCCCTCACATCGTTCGGAGGTTTCACAAACGGAAATGGCGTTTGAAATTCGTTCGATCAGAGGCTGTTGTGCTAGAAGTGGCGATGAGCCAATCAAGAGTGTTATACCTAAGATCGGAAGTTTTAAAAAGCACTTCAAGTAAAATCTCCTTACTATAAAGAACAGAAAGTCTCTGTGAGCATATCATGGAAATTGACTGCAGGAAAACTGGCTTGGCTGGACCGACTGTGGCGCGTCTTGGCTGCACAACAAAAGGCCAATTTTTCCCAATCAGCACAATTTAACACTATGCGTAATAGTGTTAAATGACTTAGACCTCCGCCCTGTGGATCGATAGGGAAGGGGGCTTGTTTCTGCTTCGCTATTTAACAGCTTTCATACATACTGTTAAACATGAGTGAAATGCGCCTCTACGATACTGCCGGGAACCGTCTCTATCTGAACGCCGAAGAGCGCGCGGCGTTCCTTGATGTCGCACGCAAACAACCCGCTCGGGACCGGACCATTTGCGAAACTTTGCACTTTACCGGGTGCCGCGCGTCTGAGCTGTTGGAAATCACGCCTGCGCGGGTTGATTTGCCAGGCGGTACTATCGCGCTGCGCAGTCTGAAGAAGCGCAAAGATGCCTCGGGTGCGCCAAGGATCATCTACCGGACTGTCCCGGTGCCTGCTGAGTACTTGGACACACTCAACACCGCTCATGGCATTCGCGAGGCGCAGCACTCAAAGAAACAAGCCAACGCGCCAATCTGGCCGATCAGTCGCGTGCGTGTTTGGCAGATTGTAAAAGCCATCATGATCGAGGCCGGGATACCCGATGCGCCGCAGCGCAGTCCCAAGGGCTTGCGCCATGGGTTCGGCATCAATGCAACGGTGAACGGCATTCCTTTGCACATGCTGCAAAAGTGGATGGGGCATGCGCAGCTCTCAACAACAGTGGTCTATGCCGACGCGGTTGGCAAAGAAGAGCAAGACATCGCAGCCAGGATGTGGGGGTAGGGGCTATGCATCTGACCAAGACGGAACCACAGGGAAACGTATTTCGTTTCTACCGCATGGAGATCGTGCGTGGTTTGTTCGGTGACTGGGGTCTTGTCCGGAACTGGGGTCGCATCGGCAGCTCTGGCCAGGTGCGGACCGACTGGTTCGAGACAGAAATAGCCGCAAAAGATGCAAGGTTTGATCTGCACATGCAGAAGGCCAAGCGTGGGTATGAGTAGGGCCACGCGCGTGTTGCGCAAACTTGTTGCCCAAAACCCGAATTCTGCAACATAATTATGAGCTTAGCCGCAAACTGCGCTATGATGCGCAATGGACCGTTTTAAAGACGACGTAACCCGCAGGGCAATTAGCAAATGCTCGAGCTTGACCGAGTCATCTTATTTGTGCGAGCATAGAAACGTTTTCATCTACTAATTTTATATAAGCCAACTGGCAGTCGTACCGATGAGAAGGCCAAACAAACTTTTACGCTTATTGCATGTTGCAGCGCTACTTGGAGTTATTTGCGTCTCAATTGGAAGTCCAGCCCAAGCATCTGTTTTGGACACTATTGGACACCGTCTTGAAGATCCAATTGGAGCGGAAGACGCAATGCGGATGGCGGCTCAAATACTTGAGCGCGCACGTTATCACGCCGATGTATTGATCGCCAATGCCGATGAAAAAGTCTTGGGGTATATAGCACGATTGGAGTCACAAGTCGCTGATCTGAAGGTTTATGTCAGCGAAGAAATTGATGACCTAGTGTTGGAGGTTGACCAAGTGCTCTCGGATCGGCTTAACGATCTGGCTAAGCTGGAAGCGGAGTTTGTTGCGGACACGCGCGAACTCGTTCGCTGTTCCGTTGCAGAGTCCGCACAAACCGTGAAACAGTCAATCGCGGACGTCCTAAATGACCTTGGCAAGCGGGAACCAAGCCTCACGATATTTGGGTTTGTCGTTGCTGAGGTCGAGATTCAAGCAAGTAACATCGCAAGCCCGATAGAAGGCTGGGAAGAAATGGTGCGGGCATATGAAGAAATACTAGCCGAAATTGGCGAGAATGGCGATATGTTTAAAGCCGCTGGGATAATGGATGAGATTGATCGGGAATCCGAGATTGCCAGATGTTTCTATCGTGAAAACGGCACATCGTGGACCCGTATTTTTCTTGTACAAATGGAATACAGACGCAGATCAAAGGTATGGAGTAGGTTAATTTTTTGATCGTCGATTAGAGGAAAAGACAATGAGAAATTTTGTTGTTGCTGTGTCGTTGTTGAGCTTGTTTGGGTCGGCCAATCTGGCGTCAGCACAGGTAACCGTTTTGGATGCGGCGCAGCGAGCAGCCGATGCGGCTGAACGTGCAGCGGCAATCGTCCCCAAGGGGGCTGTTATGGCCTTCAATTTAGAAGGCTGCCCAACCGGATGGCTGCCGCTAAGTCAAGCGCATGGTAGGGTCATTGTTGGCGTTGGCGAAGGAAATCGCGATGAAAAAGACAAACTTTTGACAAGCCGTGCCCTTGGAGATGTAGGTGGTGTCGAAAGCCACATACTTACCGAGAATGAGATGCCTATCCACACCCATATATTCACAGGTGGTTCCGTAACCAAAGGCGGCAACCATGGTGTTGGGAGAGTGTTGGCGGTCGGAGATGGCGCAGGTCATGGAAACTATACCCCCACAGGGACCAATTCAAGCTACGGAGGAAGCGGCGCGCATCCCAACATGCCTCCGTTTCTTAGCTTATTGATCTGCGAAAAAACGTAGTTTGATGGTATTTTCCGCGCCGCATTACGGCCAAAGGAGAAAAATAATGGTTTTCAAAAGTATAGTTCGTTCATCGGCAGGTTTGGCTCTCACCGTTGTATTTTCTCAGTTGGCTTATGCGCAAGGCCCTTTACTGGCATCCAAGACGGTTGCGCAGTGGGGAGGACATGAAACGCGGACTCGGTGCGTGAAGGAAGCAAAGACAAATGGGTTCAAATGCGATGGGCTTCGGTGCGAAAGAAAGGAATGGAAAACGTGCGTCGGCACCGCGACAGAATTCAAACAGCATAGGGTCGTAGCATACCTGTATGGTCCAGATAGTATCTCAAACCCTGAAGAACAACTCAAAGACATTGCGGATGCTTGCTTAACTGCGGGCCTTGTTGCTGCAGGGGTTCCTGCGTTGGCCGCGTCAGTAATTGATCTATCGACCGAAGTTTTTTTGGTTGCCGTTGAAACGTGTTTAGAAACCCAAAATGTGCTCGCTGAAATTGTGGCTCCGGGATTTGAAGTAACAATTGAAGAAGATAGTTTCTGGTAAATGTATCACGCCCACTAAAGAGCTACAAAAACAACATAATGAACCTTCTGGCGCGTGTGAACGACAGCTGCGGCAGTCATTGAGGCGGTCGGACTTTGCAACTTTGCAATGTCGGCTTCCTGCGCAAAGCCCCATGGCGCGCCCACCACGTAACACCCACGGCCCCTGCACCGCATCCCGCATTGCTCCTGCCGGGCCGCTTCGCTATCACTCCGGAAACAACTCTCCACAACAGATACTCGGAGCATCCCATGGCCGCCTATCAATACGTCTATCACATGTCCGGCGTCTCCAAGACCTACCCGGGCGGCAAGAAGTGTTTCGAGAACATTCACCTGAACTTCCTGCCCGGCGTGAAGATCGGTGTCGTCGGCGTGAACGGCGCCGGTAAATCCACGCTGATGAAGATCATGGCCGGTCTCGACACCGAGTTTCAGGGCGAGGCCTGGTCCGCCGAGGGCGCCACCGTCGGCTACTTGCCGCAGGAGCCGAAACTCGACCCGAACCTCACCGTGCGCGAGAACGTGATGCTCGCCGTCGCCGACAAGAAGGCCATCCTCGACCGCTACAACGAGCTTGCCATGAATTACTCCGACGAGACCGCGGATGAGATGGCCAGGCTGCAAGACGACATCGACGCCCAGAACCTCTGGGATCTGGATGCCCAGATCGACGTCTCCATGGAGGCGCTGCGCTGCCCGCCCGACGACGCCGACGTGACCAAGCTCTCGGGCGGTGAAGCCCGGCGCGTCGCGCTCTGCAAGCTCCTGCTCGAAGCGCCCGACATGCTGCTGCTCGACGAGCCCACCAACCACCTCGACGCCGAAACCATCGCCTGGCTGCAACAGCACCTCATCGACTACAAGGGCACGATCCTGATCGTCACCCACGACCGCTATTTCCTCGACGACATCACCGGCTGGATCCTTGAACTCGACCGCGGCCGCGGCATCCCCTACGAGGGCAACTACTCCGCCTGGCTCGAACAGAAGGCCAAGCGCCTCGAGCAGGAAGCGCGCGAGGACAAGTCCCGCCAGAAGACCCTCGAACGCGAGCTCGAATGGATGCGCCAGGGCGCCAAGGCCCGGCAGGCCAAGTCCAAGGCCCGGATCAACGCCTACAACGAACTCGCCGACCAATCCGAGCGCGAAAAGCTCGCCCGCGCGCAGATCGTCATCCCCACCGGCCAGCGCCTCGGCTCCAAGGTGATCGACGTCACCGGTCTGCAAAAGGCCATGGGCGACAAGCTCCTGGTCGAAGGCCTCGACTTCTCCCTGCCCCCCGGTGGCATCGTCGGCGTGATCGGCCCCAACGGTGCGGGCAAATCCACGCTCTTCAAGATGCTCACCGGGCAGGAACAGCCCGACGCCGGCGCCATCGAGATCGGCGACACGGTCGATCTGGCCTACGTCGACCAGTCCCGCGACGACCTCGGCGCCGATGAGACCGTCTGGGAGGCCATCTCAGGCGGCGCCGAACTCATCCAGCTGGGCGACGCCGAGGTGAACTCCCGCGCCTATTGCTCGTCCTTCAACTTCAAGGGCGGCGATCAGCAGAAGAAGGTGGGCCTGCTCTCAGGCGGCGAGCGCAACCGCGTGCACATGGCGCGCCTTTTGAAATCCGGTGGCAACGTGCTGCTGCTCGACGAGCCCACCAACGACCTCGACGTCGAAACCCTGCGCGCCCTGGAGGACGCACTCGTCGATTTCGCCGGCTGCGCCGTGGTCATCAGCCACGACCGGTTCTTCCTCGACCGCATCTGCACCCACATCCTCGCCTTCGAAGGCGAAGCCCACGTGGAATGGTTCGAAGGCAACTTCGAGGACTACGAGGAGGACAAGAAGCGGAGATTGGGAGCAGATGCCCTCGAACCCAAACGACTAAAACACAAAAAATTCGTTCGGTAGAACGGAGTTTTTGTGTTTACGTTTGGGTTCGAGGAGTGAGCGGCAGCGGGTGCGAAGCACCTGCGTGCGCACCCGTTGCAATTTGAGCGCTTTTATAAGGAGCCCAAGCGGTTGAAGCACAAAAAGTTTGTGCGTTGACGCTGAATATTACTGACGCAAAAACCAAATGGCACTACGCACCTATGTACGCATACCTCTAGTCATATCAGACCTGTGGTTCCACCATAAGCGCCGCACTAGGCTACTCAGGCAGAGCGGTCCCATCAAAATTCAGCTGCTTGCCAAGAGAGAGATTGTCTAAAGATTTCAAACTATCAATCAACTCAATAGCTTGGTCGGCCTGCTCAGACCTTACAATTTCCAAGACCTGGCTTCGCAAAACCATATCTTCTAGCTGATTTGTCCGGTCTTGATAGTAAGCGTATATCGCCCAAACGGCTCCAACACTACCTAGAAGGACTGCGATAAGTCCCGCTAAACTACTAACAACGCCAAAGTATCCCAAAAGCGTGTTCTTCTGGATCTCATAGGACTTATTCGGCGCAGTAGTCTCGATGCGATCCAATCTTGACGAAAGATCCAATATCGATTGATGCAAAATGTGTAGGTCGACTTCTTGTTGATCTTGAACTATTTTTTTTTTGTTCAGCCACAAATACGCCCGACCGTTTGAAATCAGAAATATCAATTATGTTGTATGTATTTGTAAGGTCAGTCAAGTCTGGTTAACTCGCGAGCCTTTTTGATTTACGGCGGCGAATCTACCTTGGGTTGTTTGGGTTAACAAAAGCTTAACGGCAGTGCCCAACTGGACTATTTGACCCTGGCGCCCTGCGGGTGTTGGGAAACAGTCTTATAGTCGTTCCCGGAAAGCGACTGATGCCGGAGAGGGCAATAGCCCCTGTGGAGTCGCCGCCGCCGTCGCACCAAAGGTGCGCGGGCAAAAGCATTTTTTGGGCGTTTCGATGATTTCGTGTATACTGACCCGTATTGAATGACCAATCGGAGACATTGAAATGAAAGCTATTGCTGTCACTACGATAATCGCTGCGCTCATCTCGACGACTGTGGCGGTGGCCGAAACCAAGGGCGCGTTGAAGAACAAGCATCTGACAATGCTGATTGAAAACGGAATTACGCTCAAACTTGGTGGCGAAGGCCACGGATATGTCGGCAGCCTGAAACTGACCAAGGATGGTCGTGGCACGGGCAGCGCCAAAACGGATAGTGGTCGCACCATAAATATCGACGGGACATGGGCGGTCAAAGGAGACCAGTTCTGCCGCACATGGAAAGACCTGGATGAGGGCAAAGAGGTGTGCGAGACGTGGATATCCACCTCGCCTCGGTCGGTTGATGTGTACAAGGGCGATCAGAAGCTCGGCGTAAACTCATGGTAGCGGAAAGGGAGGGGCAGGGATGCCCATCATCGACATCCTCGTGAACTGCCCCACCGTCGAAACCGCCGACACCATCAGCGCCGCGCTGATCGCGCAGCGCCTCGTCGCCTGCTCGAACCGCTACCCGCCGATCCAGAGCGCCTACACCTGGCAAGGCAAGCTTGAGCAGGACGAGGAGCACCCGCTGCTCCTCAAAACCCGCGCCGACCTCGCGCAACAGGTCGAAGACGCCATCCGCGCCCTGCACCCCTATGAGGTGCCACCCATCCTCCGCACCGCCGTCGAGGCCAATGCGGACTACGAGGCCTGGGTCTACGACGTGACGCGCGACCCGTAAGACCCGCGCGTAGAGGCACCGCACCCAAACCTTTCACGGCAGAGTTGTTTCGACTCACCTGCGCTGCTAGGCTCCACCGCATTTAAAGCAAAGACATTTTCGACCGGGGGGCGAACGATATGGAGTCAGCTGAGGTTTCCTCTGCCGCGGGGATCTTTTTCGACAAGAGTTTTCTCGATTTTGTGGGCATCGCCGTCGTGGCGCCCATCATCGCCAGTATCATCGCCATCATCACCGCGCGGCTTGGCGTCACCGGGCGCATCCGGCGGCTGGAGCTGGCGGAGAAGCGGATCGAGGTCATCACCTCGCTGCTCTCCAAATCCGACATCGACGACGACATCCGCGCCCAGTTGCGCGCCCAGATGAACGACATCACCGCCGATATCATCTCCGAATACGGCGGCAGCACCGATGACGCCGTGCCGCTGCAGGAGCGCCTCGCGAAACAGCACGCCTCGACCAAATGGTCCGAACTGGCGCTGTGGAAGCGCTACCTCCTGCCCCCCTTCACCAAGAGCGCGCTCAGCTGGGTCTGCGGCATCTTCTATTACTTCGTGCTGCTCCTGATCTCGATCGTCGCGGTGGCCTTTGTTGTCGCCGTTGTCACCGGCAATACGATCCCGGAAGATTTCGAAATCGCGGCGGTCTTCTTCCCGCTCGCGTTCCTCTTCCTCTTCATCCCGCGCGCGGGCATGCGCCACGCCTACAACAACGCCCACGCGGGCCAGCTGGAGCGGCGGCGGGTCTCTGATCACACGATGACCGGGCCGCGCCGCGCGGCCTGAGGCTCAGTCGATCATCGGACCCCAGCCGGGGTGGGTGCCCGTCGCCTTTTCCGCGGCGAGCAGCGCCTGGCGCCGTTCGATCAGGCTGGTGCCCTCTTCCATCAGCCCCGCCATCTTCATCTGCAGCCACAGTTGCAGGATGCGGTTGATGCGCGCCTGATAGCCCTTGCCCATGCCCTGGAAGAGCTTGGCCACCGACTGGTCGAGATAGAGCGTCAGCTTTGCCTTGGGCTCATAACAGTCGATATCCGCCTCGACGGTGTGCCAGGCGTCGGGCATCTCGGCCCGCATCTCATCGAGCGGGAGCGTCGCTTCATCCTGCAGCCAGAGGTGATACATCAGGCGGCGGCGGGCGAGCCGTTCGGTCTTGGTCATCGGCATGGGCGGTCTCCTTTGCGGGGGCCAGCCTGCCACGCGGGAGTTAAGAGCGGCTGAGCACGCCGCGCGCTGCGCACCGACGTGATACCGACGTTATACCGACGCGATACAGATGCGGGACCGACGCAAAAAAGCGGGCCGGTGAAACACCGACCCGCCAGAGAAAGAGAGAGACGCAGGGGGAGAGGCTGCGCTCCCTGAAGTCAGAGGGCAGCCCAGTCTGTGAAACGCCAGGAAGAGGGGCATTTCGGGCCGGGACGACGGCTGACTGGGCTGCGCTCCGTTGCACGCCAGGAAGAGGTGCGCGGAACCGGGGAGACATCCGGGGAAATATCCCGGCAGTCTTCATCAAATGTTGGTACTCTGGTCACAATCTTTACTCCACTTCCGAGGAGGTACATCTCCCCGGCTCACGTCTTCATTTAGCGGCAATTTCCGACGCAGGTATGTGATCCGGTTCACACTGCGCCCAAGTTTTTCTCGAATTCTTAACTTTTTCCTGGCGGCGGCGTCCACGGGGCCGAAAATGACAACATGATTGGGGACCGCAGAGACATGCACCGCCGCACTTTCGCGCTGGGGCTGCTGGCGCTGAGCGCACTGGCCGCCTGCGCACCGCGCGAGGTCGACCCCGCCGCCCGCACAACGGTCATCCTGTTGCGCCATGCCGACCGTGCGGGCGAGATCCTGAACGCCCAGGGGGAAGCGCGCGCAGCCAACCTGTCCCTTGCCCTGGGCGATTACAGTCTCGACGCGATCTACAGCCCCGACATCGCGCGCAACCTGCAGACAGCGGAGCCGCTGTCGCAGGCGCGCGGGCTCCCCATCACCATCATCCCCAAGGAACGGGCCGGTGCCCGGATGACCCGGGACAGGCCCGAGGGCACCGTCGTCTGGGTCGGCAACAAGGGCAATCTGCGTACGATCTGGGCGGAGCTCGGCGCACCGGGGATGGCCCCGCAGGAGTATGGCGAGATTGGCGTCCTCACCCTGCGCCCCGGCCGCACGCCGGAGGTGGCACGGCTGCAGGTCCGGCCCTGACCGGCGCGTGCTGGACTGGTCCAGCGCGTCAAGGCAGGCCGGCTGCAGCACCCGCGATGCGCTCAAAACCGCTTAAATTCGTAAATTTCGACGAAAATCGGCGTGGTCCTGCATAAAAAGCGCCGATCTCCGCCGCATTTTCGCCATCGCCTTAACATTTGGTCAACGCGATGCCAGATAAAGTGGGAGATGAGGAGGCGAAATGGCGATTATCTCTACGCTGATCGGCGGCTTTTGCGGCTTTATCACGTTCCTGACCGCCCTGGTGTTTCTTAACGTCGGCTTTCTGACCGCGTTGGGGCTCTATGTCCTCGTGGGCCTCGGCCTGACTGTTCTGCTGATGATGGCAGGCGTCACCCTGCGCTGGCTGAGCGGCGTTGCCACTGTCTCCTCATCTGCGCAGACCTACAGATCTTCGGCCCAAGCCGGGCTGGCCAAGCGCGGCGGTTAGCACCGAACGACAGCACCGCATCCGGTCGCGCGGCAGCGTAATTCCTGGCCCGCTGTCAACCGATGTCGTCTTCAAATCATCCCTGAAAATAGGAATTTGCGCGAGCGCAATCGCCCCTGATCGCCTGCAGAGATGACCGGCCTGACCGACCGCTGCTTCTTACAGAAGAACGCGCCAGACCAGCAGGCTCGGCACCAGGAAGGCAAAGCCAATGCAGAACAGCTTGGCCGCGTGGCTGATCTTGCCGAACTTGCCCTCGCCGAGCGCGCCTTTACCATATCCCAGGAAGCCCGCCATCACCGCATAGCCGCGCGCCTCACGCCGACGCTGCCGTGACTTGATGGAGGATACCGCACGTTCATTCACACGTGACTGACGCTCGTGTTCACTCAGCTGCAAGTCCAGATTTTCCATATTGCTCATGTGATCCGTGCTCCCTTGGCCTGCCCTCCCAAATGGGGCCGCACGGGAAAAAATCCAGCCCGGTCCAAGGAAAAAGGCCGGCAAAAAGACCGGCCTTTAGTCACATTTGTGAAAAACCGCCGAGCCTCGGCGGGTTTGCTCCGCCCGACCTCTGCGCGGGAGGGCCCCAGCCACCCCGCGCCGGGCGACTGCCTCAGTTCAGCGCCGCATCGGTGATGTCATGGGTCCAGGCGCCTTCCGGCTCCTTGGTGATCACCGGGTCCGACCCACCGGACAGCAGCGAGGCCACCGTGCGCTCATAGTCCGCCGGGTCCAGCGCGCCGTTGCTGCCCGCGGTCAGCTTGGCGATCTCACCCATCATGCGCTTTTGATGCTCTTCGGTCTGTGCCCCGCTGGCATCATTGTCGAGCACGATCTCCGCGGCCTCATCCGGGTTCTCCTCGGCATACTTCCAGCCCTTCATCGAGGCCCGCACAAAGCGCACCATCTTGTCCTTGAAGGCCGGATCCTCGAGGTTCTCCTCCAGCACATAGAGCCCATCTTCCAGCGTTGCGACCCCCTGGTCCTCATACTTGAACACCGTCAGATCATCGGGCGTGAGCCCCGCATCGATCACCTGCCAATACTCGTTGTAGGTCATGGTCGAGACACAGGCCGCCTGCCCCTGCAAAAGCGGGTCGACGTTGAACCCCTGCTTGAGCACGGTCACGCCAGTGTCCGAGCCATCGGTCGGGATGTCGAGCTTGCTCATCCAGCTCAGGAAGGGGAACTCATTGCCAAAGAACCAGACACCGAGCGTCTTGCCCGCAAAGTCCTCCGTGCTGGTCACACCCGCATCCTTGCGGCAGGTCAGCATCATGCCGGACGACTTGAACGGCTGCGCGATGTTCACCATGCCCAGGCCCTTTTCACGTGCGGCCAGCGCCGCGGGCATCCACTCCACGGTCACATCCGCACCGCCGCCCGCCAGCACCTGCGTGGGTGCGATATCCGGCCCGCCCGGGTTGATGGTCACATCGAGGTCTTCCTCCTCGTAGAACCCCTTGTCGAGCGCCACATAGTAGCCCGCGAACTGAGCCTGCGTGACCCATTTCAGCTGCAGCGTGACCTCGTCGGCGGCCTGCGCCGCGACGCTCCAGACGCCTAACGCCGCGCCTGCGGCCAGTGTTGTCATCAGTTTCATCATACTCTCCTTGTTTGGTCTTTTTATGTGTGTCTTTGAGACGGGTGCCAGAAGGTCACCGCCCGTTCGATCAGCGCCACGAGCCCGTAGAACGCCGATCCCGCCACCGCCGCGACAACAATTTCCGCCCAGACCAGATCAAGCGCAAGCTGTCCGACGGAGGTGGATATCCGAAACCCCATCCCGCGGATGGGAGAGCCGAAAAATTCCGCAACAATCGCCCCGATGAGGGCCAGTGTACTGGCAATCTTCAGCCCGTTGAAGATGAAGGGCATCGCCGCGGGCAGCCGCAGCTTCAAGAGCGTCGCCCAATACCCGGCGGCATAGGTGCGCATCAGGTCCCGCTGCATGGCCGAGCTGTCGGCCAGTCCCTGTACCGTGTTCACCAGCATCGGAAAGAACACCATCACCACGACGACGGCGGCCTTTGACTGCCAGTCAAACCCAAACCACATCACGAGGATGGGCGCCATGCCGATCACCGGTAGGGCGGCCACGAAGTTGCCCACCGGCAAAAGCCCCCGGCGCAGGAAGTCGAACCGGTCCACCAGGATCGCCATGAGGAAGGCCGACCCGCAGCCAATCGCATAGCCACTCAGCGCGCCCTTGATCACCGTCTGCACGAAATCCTCCCAGAGGATATCGGTCGAGGCCACGAAGCGCACGGCAATCATCGACGGCGCGGGCAGCAGGACGGGGCTGATCTCCAGCCCGCGCACCAGACCCTCCCAGATGGCAATCAGCGTGATCCCGAAGATGAGCGGCACCGCCAGCCGGGTTCCTTGCGTCCGGGGCCGCGCCGCCAGGCGCGCGTTCAGCCACCACCCCAGCGCCCAGGCGCCAAATGCAAAGGCAAGCCAACTCATGCCATGCCCATCCGCCTGAGCGTCACCCGCTGCAGGAGCCCGATGATTGCTACCAGCGCCGCCGCAAGCACAGCCGCCATGATCAGCGCCGACCAGATCTGGATCGTCTGCCCGTAATAGCTCCCCGCCAGCAGCCGCGCGCCCAGCCCCGCCACCGCGCCCGTCGGCAATTCACCCACGATGGCCCCCACCAGCGAGGCCGCCATCCCGATCTTCAGCGAGGTAAAGAGATAGGGCATCGAGGACGGCAACCGCAGCCGCCAGAACATCTGGCTGGGCGAGGCATTCCACGTCCGCATCTGATCCAGCTGCATCGCATCCGGGCTGCGCAGCCCCTTGACCATGCCCACGACGACCGGGAAGAACGACAGATACATCGAAATCATGGCCTTGGGCAGCAGCCCGGAAATCCCCACCGCATTCAGCACCACGATGATCATCGGCGCAATCGCGAGGATCGGGATGGTCTGGCTCGCGATCACCCAGGGCATCACCGACATATCCATCGTGCGGTTGTAGACAATCCCCACCGCCAGCGCGATCCCGAGCCCCGTCCCCAGCGCAAACCCCAGCAGCGTCGCACTCAACGTAATCCAGGAATGATAAATCAGCGACCGCTTCGAGGTAATCTTCTTCTCAACCGTCGTGTCCCAGATTTCCACGCCGACCTGATGCGGCGCAGGCAACTTCGGCTTCTCCTGGCTCCAGGTGTCCGCCACCAGCGCCACAACGCCCAACTCCTCGCCCGAGCGGGTCGCCTTGTCATAAGCCCAGGCCGCATTCAGCCAGATCGCCGCGAGATACCAGATCGCAAATATGGCGGCGACAACGGTAAGAACAGGCACAACACTACGCATCTGTCCTACCTCTCAACCAAAGCCAGCGAGCTGTGGGGATGACAAGCACGAGTATCAGTCCCAAAAACTGCATGGTCCAAACTGCATCCGAACATTGGTTTGCGGGCATTTTCCAACAGCCTAGATTGCGATAGTCGCTCGCTGCGGCAAAGAAGACCAGCGCCGCCAATGCACCAAGCAATGCAAACACCAAGGACATGAGCCGCGCGATCACTTGCACCCCTCCCGCTTCACCCTCCGGCAAATACTCCCCCCGGAGGGCCGATCAACAGTCGGTCGCCACTCAGTCATCCAGATGCCCCGCGCGCAACCCTTCCCGGACACGATGCGCCACCTCCAGAAACTCAGGGCTATCCCGGATGTCCAAAGGCCGTTCCTTCGGCAGCGGGCTCTCGATCACATCCGTAATCCGACCCGGGCGCGGCGACATCACGACGATCTTCGTGCTGAGATACACCGCCTCCGGGATCGAATGCGTGACAAAGGCAATGGTCTTCTGTGTCCGCGCCCAAAGGTGCAGCAGCTGCTCGTTCAGGTGATCTCGCACAATCTCATCGAGCGCCCCAAAGGGCTCGTCCATCAAGAGAATATCCGCGTCAAACGCCAGCGCCCGCGCAATCGACGCGCGCTGCTGCATGCCGCCCGACAGCTGCCACGGATACTTCTTCTCAAAGCCGGAGAGCTCCACCAGCTCCAGCACGCGCGCGACCCGCTCAGACTGATCTGCTTTGGAATACCCCATGATCTCCAGCGGCAACCGGATGTTCCCGCCAATCGTCCGCCAGGGATAAAGCCCAGCTGCCTGAAACACATAGCCGTAAGCCCGCGACTTACGCGCCGCCTCGGGCGACACCCCATTCACGGTGATCTCACCCCCGGTCGGATGCTCCAGATCCGCCATACAGCGCAAAAACGTGGTCTTCCCACAGCCCGACGGCCCGATGAAGCTGACGAACTCTCCCTTGTCGATCTGCAAGGAGACATCCTTCAGCGCATGCACCGGTCCATCGTTCGTCTGAAATGTCAGATCGAGATTCTGCGCCTCGATCACAGGGCGACTCGCAGCAGTCGCTTCGGAAAATATCGAGCCACTTGGTGAACGTTCTGGAATCATTAACTCATTTCAACTCTTTAGAGCGCTGAGGCGCTTCCATGTACTAAATGCCAAGAACCCAGTCAGCAGAGGACCAACCACGTAAATGAATAGCCTATCTATTCCGCCCGTCGGAGCGTCACATGGAAAGATCATCATACCTTCGCCATGCTCGCCTGTTGGGGGAGGAACATAGACTGGTTCTTGAGAGCAAATCAGGTGTCCATTGATTACCCAATACAACATTGCCGAAGAAGCCAGTACCCCTAGCGCCACACCCACTTTGGGAGACCATTTCCCAATCAATTTCATGCCGCCAACGACCAACCGTAGTAACCCATGGCCATCAACAGAAAGGTGCCAACCAGGATGGCCTGCAACGATCAAATCCCCGCCGGAATATTCATCGGATCGCGCTCGATCATCTTCGGCGCGGTCAGCGCTTTCCACTTCGACAACGCCGTGTGCGCGCTCGGGAAGGCGGGCCGCGGGATGAACCGCCCGCGCCCCGGGTTCGGCTGCGAGTTCTGCCCCCAGGCCCAAATCACCTCGCCCCGGTTCAGCGTATAGCGGCTCTGCGCTTTCACCTCGAAGCCCTCGAAGACGTTGTAATCCAAAACCGAATGGTGGTTCGACGGCGAGATTGTCTTGGTGATCTTCGGATCCCAGACCACGATATCCGCATCCGCCCCTTCCACAATCGCGCCCTTGCGCGGGTAGATGTTCAGGATCTTCGCCACATTGGTCGAGGTGCAGGCGACAAACTCATTCGGCGTCAGCCGCCCCGTCTCCACCCCTTCTGTCCAGAGCACGGCGAGGCGTTCCTCCAGCCCGTTCGAGCCGTTGGGAATGATCCGGAAGTCATTGCGCCCCGCGCGCTTCTGCTCGGTGTTGAAGGCCGCATGATCCGTCGCCACCACCTGCAGCGATCCCGCCTGTAGCCCGGCCCAAAGCGAGTCCTGATGGTCCTTCGACCGGAAAGGGGGCGACATCACCCGCCGCGCCGCGTGGTCCCAGTCGGTGTTGAAATACTCGCTCTCATCCAGCGTCAGGAACTGGATCAGCGGCTCACCATAGACCCGCATGCCCTTCTGCCGCGCGCGCCGGATCGCCTCATGCGCCTGCTCGCAGGACACATGCACAATATAAAGCGGCACGCCCGCTGCATCGGCAATCATGATCGCCCGGTTCGCAGCCTCACCTTCCACCTCGGGTGGCCGCGAATAGGCGTGCCCCTCCGGTCCAGTGATCCCCTCGTTGAAATACTTCTCCTGCAGAGCGGCCACCACATCCCCGTTCTCCGCATGCACCATAGGCAGCGCGCCCAGTTCCGCACAACGCTGGAACGAGGCGAACATCTCGTCATCCTCCACCATCAGCGCGCCCTTGTAGGCCATGAAGTGCTTGAAGGAGTTCACGCCCATCTCCACGGCGTCCTTCATCTCGTTGAAGACATTCTCGTTCCAGCCCGTGATCGCCATGTGATAGCCCACGTCAGAGCAGATCTGCGGCGCGGACTTGCGATGCCATTCGTTGATCGCGTTCTTGATCGAGCCGTCCGCGCCCGGCAGGCAGAAATCCACCACCATCGTGGTGCCACCCACCGCCGCCGCCCAGGTGCCGGACTCAAAGGTCTCGGCGGCGGTCGTGCCCATGAACGGCATCTCCAGATGCGTATGCGGGTCGATCCCGCCAGGGATCACATAGGCCCCTTCCGCATCGATATACTCATCGCCCGAAAGATCCTCACCAATCTCCTTGATGATCTCCCCTTCGATCAGCACGTCCGCTGTCCAGGTCCGGTCCGCCGTGCAGACCTGACCGCCCTTGATCACCTTGGTCATCTCATCTCTCCCATCTCAGACAGACCCGAAACACCCCAGCGCCGTCCCGTGCACGCCGATGTCCAAAGGCCCAAAATCACTCTCCACGCAGAGCGAAAAATACCCGGCAACCGGCATATACATCACCCGGTAATCGCCATCGCCCTGCGTCACGCTCCAGCAGTCCTGCGTGATTCCGCCGGAGAAGTTCACTTTCATCTTGCGCGGCGGGCAAAGCACCTCGCGCATCATCTCGGCCGTCTTGCGCAGATCCATGTCGGTGCCGTCCATCGCTTCGGTCAGCTCCGCCTCGACCAGCGCCGAGACCCGCTCCGCAAGAGTCAGATCGGGCGTGATCACCCGACAATCTCCGCTGTCTCCACAACCGCGTGCAGCAGCACATCTGCCCCCGCCATGGCCCATTCCTTCGAAATCTCTTCCGCCTCGTTGTGACTCAAGCCATCCACGCAAGGACACATCACCATGGCCGTGGGTGCGACGCGGTTGATCCAGCAGGCGTCATGCCCCGCGCCGGAAATCAGGTTCATATGGGAATAGCCCAACCGCTCCGCCGCCGAGCGCACGGCCCGCACACAGCCCTCGTCAAAGGCCACCGGATCGAACCCGCCCACCTTCTCAAAGGCAATCTCCAGCCCCATGTCATCGGCCACCCGCTGGCCCTCGACACGCAGCCGCGCCTCCATATCCTCGATTACAGCCAGATCGGGCGACCGGAAATCGACGGTGAACACAACCTTGCCCGGGATCACGTTGCGCGAGTTTGGATAGACGTCGATATGCCCGGCTGCCCCCACCGCATGGGGCGCGTGTGACCAGGCAATCTCGTCAACCTTCTCCAGCACCCGCGCCATCCCGAGGCCCGCATTCTTGCGCATCGGCATCGGCGTCGACCCGGTGTGGCTGTCCTTGCCGGTGATCGTCACCTCGGTCCAGCTCAACCCCTGCCCATGGGTGACCACACCAATATCCTTGCTTTCCGCTTCCAGAATGGGCCCCTGCTCAATGTGCAACTCGAAGAAGGCGTGCATCTTGCGCGCGCCCACCTCTTCTTCACCGCGCCAGCCAATGCGCTTTAGCTCATCGCCAAAGCTCTTGCCCTCCGCGTCCACCCGGTCGTAGGCCCAGTCCTGCGTGTGAATGCCCGCAAACACGCCCGAGGACAGCATCGCAGGCGCATAGCGCGTGCCCTCCTCATTGGTGAAATTCGTCACCACAATCGGGTGCCTGGTCTTCACGCCCAGATCGTTCAGCGTGCGGATGATCTCCAGTCCCCCGAGCACGCCCAGCACCCCGTCATACTTGCCCCCGGTCGGCTGCGTGTCGAGGTGGCTGCCCACGTAGACAGGCAGCGCCTCAGGGTCGGTCCCCTCGCGCCGCGCGAACATATTGCCCATCTGGTCGAGCCCCATCTCGCAACCCGCCGCCTCGCACCAGCTTTGAAACAACGCGCGGCCTTCGGCGTCCTCATCCGTGAGCGTCTGGCGGTTGTTGCCCCCCGCCACGCCAGGGCCGATCTTGGCCATCTCCATCAGGCTGTCCCAGAGCCGGTCGGGGTTGATCTTCAGGTTCTGTCCGGGCGCGGGCATTGCTGGGGTCCTTCCTGGCAGTGCTGGTGTTGACCTATGGCAATTTTTACCATTTGGTAAAGACACGATTGCGGCTAGGATATGCCAAGTCAAGACTTCCTTTTGCGCAGGTCTCATGGGAGTGTATCTGCATAGTCTGAAATGCCAAATTTTGCAGCAGCCCCTTGCGGAGACCGCCCTTGCCCGACGGTGTAGAGAAGAAGCCCAGCCGGATCCAGCAACGCAACCGCCGCCGCATTCTCGATGCCGCCCTCGATGTCTTCTCCAAGCACGGCTACCGGGGCGCAACCCTCGACCAGATCGCCGAGGCCGCAGGGCTCAGCAAGCCGAACATTCTTTACTATTTCGACGGCAAGGAAGAGATCCACCTGACGCTGCTGAACCAGCTGATGGAGACCTGGCTGGACCCGCTGGTAACACTTGATCCCAAAGGCGACCCGCTGGAGGAGATCCTGGGCTACGTGCAGCGCAAGCTCGACATGGCCCGCGACCTGCCCCGCGAGAGCCGGCTTTTCGCCGGTGAGATCCTGCAAGGCGCGCCCCGCATGGCGCCGCATCTGGTTGCGGATCTACAGCCGCTCTTCGATGAAAAATGTTCAGTGATAAAGGCTTGGATGGATCAGGGCGCGCTGGCCGCGGTGGATCCCCGGCACCTGATCTTCTCGATCTGGGCCACCACCCAGCATTATGCGGACTTCGACGCGCAGGTACGTGTGCTGCTGCGCGACGACCCGCAGGGACACGAAAGCGCAGGGCAGTATCTGCGGACGATGTTTACGCGTCTGCTGACCCCTTAACCTCCCGGTAACCTTGGCGCCAGAAACCCGAGGCCGTTAAGACCCCGTTAGGATTCATATTGGCTTAATAGTTCCCGGGTGGCGGCTTCAGACTGTGATCAAGATTGGAGCTTACCATGAGTGCGATATCATTTAACGCCCCATATGCGCCACAGCCCGTGGCCCCGGCCCAAACCGACGCGCAAAACGCGGCGCTGGCCAACATGGCGCCTCTTGCCAAATCCGCGTCGGGCAACGGCGCGAACATGTCGTCGGACCACTCGGGCCAGGGCGCTGGCAATGGCACGGGGACGGGCGGTGCACAACTCGCGGCGCTGCTGAAACGGGGCCGCGTGGCGATGCCCCCTGTGGATGCGTCGCCCAAGTCGGTGGTCGAAGCACAGGCGGACAACAAGGTGCCCGACGCCTTCCTCGAACAGCAGGCCAAGATCCGCGCCGAGTCGAAAGCGCTGCAAGAGGCGCAGGATGCACAGCGCGCCGCAGACCGAGCCGCTGCCGCCGCAGAGGCCGCCGCCAAAGCCGCCGAACCACAGGTCGATCTGCCCAACCCGCTCCCGACCGCACCGATCCTGCAGGGTGACGACGCCTGAGGCCGCTACTCCGCAGCCTTGGCCGCCGGGTTGTTCGGGTGTGTGGTCCAGTTGGCATAGTCCGGCTCGACCACTTTGCCCGTGCGCGGGTCCACCGCGCCCGGCGTCATCGCCTCCATGGTGATGCAGTCTTCCACCGGGCAGACGTTGACGCAGAGATTGCAGGCGACGCATTCCTCGTCAATCACGGTGAAGGTGCGGTCCTCGGACATCGCAATCGCCTGGTGGGATGTGTCCTCGCAGGCCGCAAAACAGCGCCCGCAGGAGATGCAAAGGTCCTGGTTGATCTTCGCCTTAGCCACGTAATTCAGGTTCAGATACTGCCAGTCCGTTACATTCGGCACCGCACGGCCCACAATCTCATCGACAGAGGTCAGCCCCTTGCTGTCCATGTAGTCGCTCAGCCCGCTGATCATCTCCTGCACAATCTTGAACCCGTAGGTCATAGCGGCGGTGCAGACCTGCACATTCCCCGCACCCAGCGCCATGAACTCCGCCGCATCGCGCCAGGTGGTGATGCCGCCGATCCCTGAGATGGGGATTTGCCCCAAGCCTGGATCGCGCGCGATCTCCGCCACCATGTTCAGCGCAATCGGCTTCACCGCAGGCCCGCAATAGCCGCCATGCGCGCCCTTTCCATCAATCGTCGGCTCGGGAGCGAACAAATCCAGATCGACCGACGTGATCGAGTTGATCGTATTGATCAGGCTGACCGCATCCGCGCCGCCCTTCATTGCCGCCTCGGCGGGCTTGCGGATGTCCGTGATGTTCGGCGTCAGCTTCACGATCACCGGCATGCGCGTATTGGCCTTGACCCAGCGCGTGACCATCTCGATGTACTCGGGCACCTGCCCGACTGCGGAGCCCATGCCGCGCTCGCTCATCCCGTGCGGGCAGCCGAAGTTCAGCTCCACCCCATCCGCGCCGGTGTCTTCCACCAGCGGCAGGATGAACTTCCAGGGCTCCTCTTCGCAGGGCACCATCAGCGACACGATCATCGCCCGGTCCGGATAGTCGCGCTTCACGACCTTGATCTCATCCAGATTGGTCTGCAGTGGCCGGTCGGTGATCAACTCGATGTTGTTGAGCCCCAGGAGCCGCCGGTCGGCTCCATAAACCGCGCCATAGCGCGGCCCATTCACGTTCACCACATGCGGGTCGAGTCCGAGCGTCTTCCAAACCACGCCCCCCCAGCCTGCCTCGAAGGCGCGGCGCACGTTGTATTCCTTGTCCGTCGGCGGCGCCGAGGCCAGCCAGAACGGGTTCGGGCTCTTGATGCCCACAAACTCACTTGTCAGATCAGCCATTTTGGGTCCTCCGTCGGATGCGGCTCAGGCCGCCCCTGTCAGTGCCTCGTGAATATCCATCGCCGCATCGCGCCCCTCGGCCACCGCCGTGACGGTCAGGTCGTCACCACCCGCCGCGCAGTCGCCCCCGCCCCAGACGCCCTCCATCGACGTGCGCCCGGCCCCGGTGACCTTGATCTTGCGCCCGTCAAGCTCGGGCAGCCCGTCGCCCACCAAGGTCTGACCAATCGCACGGAACACCTGATCCGCCGCCAACCTCAAGCTCTGCCCGGTGGGCTGCATCGCGGCGTCCACATAGTCAAACTCGATCTCGCGCACCGCTCCATTGCCGATGACCGCCCTCGGCACCGCGTGGGTTACAATCCGCACCCCCTTGCTCGCCGCCAGATCCTGCTCGAACACACTCGCATTCATCCGGTCACGTCCGCGCCGATACACGAGCGTCACATTCAGCGCCCCCAGCAGTTTGGCCTGCACCGCGGCATCCACCGCCGTCATACCGCCGCCGATCACCACCACATCACGCCCCACGGGCACCTGCGCGAAATCCTCAGCCTGCCGCAGGTCGGCGATGAAATCGACCGCGTCCAGCACGCCGTCCTTGTCGGCGCCCTCGGCCTCCAGCGCGTTCACGCCGCCCAGGCCAATCGCCAGAAACACCGCATCATGGGCGTCCCGCAGGCTCTGCAGCGTCATATCGCCACCCAGAGGCTTGTCATATTCGATCGTGATACCGCCGATTTTCAACAGCCAATCCACCTCAGATTGCGCATACCCGTCCACGGTCTTGTAGGTCGCAATGCCGTATTCGTTCAGCCCGCCCGCCTTGGGCGCGGCATCATAGACCACCACGTCATGCCCCAGCATCGCCAACCGATGGGCACAGGACAGCCCCGCAGGCCCCGCGCCCACCACGGCCACCGACTTGCCGGTGACCGCAGCGCGGGAGAAAGGATGGATGCCCTGCTCCTGAAGATGATCCGTGGCATAACGCTGGAGCTGGCCGATCAGCACCGGCTTGCCCTCGGCCATCTCGCGCACGCAGGCCTCTTCACAGAGCTGCTCCGTCGGACAGACCCGCGCACACATGCCGCCCATGATGTTCTGGCTCAGGATCGTCTTGGCCGCCGCATCCGGCGTGCCCGTTGCGATCTGCCGGATGAACAGCGGGATATCGATATCCGTCGGGCAGGCCGTGACGCAGGGCGCATCATGGCAGAAATAGCACCGGTCGGCAGCCACCAGCGCCTCATGATCATCGAGCCGCGGATGCAGGTCGGAGAACCGTTCGGCATAGACCTCGTCTGCCATCCGGCCCGGAACGATGCCGGGTGTAAATGCGTCGCTGGACATGGTTTGACCCCATTCTGGCTTCTTCATTTCCGAAACGCTGACACGGAATAATTTTTTTATCAACTGGTAAAAATTATTTCGTGCGACCTGCAAAACGCTGTGATGAATTATTGTGCAATACACGGCTGGCGGGAATCTGCCGACCTTTTCGACGTAAGCGCTGTCATCAGAATATGACTTGCTTTTGACCCACCGAGCCCCGATATGAAAAGAGCGACGCGACAAACTATCGACCACTGCTCCTTTCGGCCAGTCATTCGATCTGCTTTCGACCGAGCCAAGCTGCCGCATGTTGCGGGCAGCACTACATAGGAGACACGGGGAATGGCCACTGGCACCGTGAAATGGTTTAACACCACAAAAGGCTACGGCTTTATCGCCCCCGATGGCGGCGGCAAAGACATCTTTGTGCATATTTCTGCCGTTGAACGCGCAGGCCTGACAGGTCTGGCCGACAACCAGAAGGTCACCTTCGACGTGGAAGCGGGCCGTGACGGCCGCGAAAGCGCAGGCAACCTCGCACTCGCCTGATCTCAGGCATACGAACCAATTTGCAAACGGGCGCCGCGGTGCCCGTTTTTTGTGCCGTCAAGGCGCATCCGCCTCCCACCAGGGCACCCGGGACCGCGGAGCACCCTGCCTCATCATTGTTCCGAAAATATGCAACCCCGCACCGGGCCTCAGGGCGCGTCCCAATCCACATCCCCGGCCTGTTCGACCTTGAGCCGGCCGTCCGGCCACGGCGTGAGCAGCGGCGTCACCGCCTCCTCCGCTTCGGTCAGCCACAGTGGAATGGTCTCGGGCTCTAGGATCACACCCATGCGGTGGTGGATGTCCACCACATCGCCCGAGGGCGCACAGGTCAGCGTCGCCACCTGATCGACTTCGATGCCCCCCGGCCCCTGCCACCGATCCGTGATCGCCGCGAAGAACAGCAGGCCGCCCGCCCTCGGCGCAATCCGCCACGCCGTCTTGCGCCGTGTCTCGCCTGTCCATTCGTACCAACCGTTCATCGGCACCACCGCCCGCCCCGTGCCAGTGAACGCGGATTTGTCAAAGACGGTCTCGCTGCGCGCATTCACGATGGTTTCCATCACCGGACGGCCTCGCGCGTTCACGCGGCCCACCGGGATGATGCCCCAGCGCATCCGCGTGAGGCCCTCCTCCGTCAAAACCACGATGGCCTCCCCGGGTGCCACGTTGCGGCGCGGCGGCTCATCCACCACCGGCTGCGGGTCCTGCCCTACAGCCGAGGCCAGCTCCGCCATGGGCGAGGTCAGGAAGAACCGCCCCGGCATCCTAGTCGCCGGTCCGCGCAATCAGGTCCATCACATAGGGTCCCAGACCCTCGACGATCCGTTCGACCCCCTCCGCACTCGGGTGGATGCCATCGGGCTGCATGAAGGGCACAGCCGCCGCCGGATCACTGGCCGCCTCGCCCAATCCTTCGAAGAAACTCGGCGCATAGACGGCACCATAGGCCTCCGCCAGCTCCGGATACATCGCGTCAAACGCCGCCTTGAACTCAGGGCCATAGTTCCCCGGCGCCTGCATCCCCACCAGCAGCACGTCGACCTCCGCCGACTGCGCCGCCTGCAGGATGCCTTCGAGGTTGGACCGGCTCACCCCCGGGTCGATCCCGCGCAGCAGGTCATTGCCCCCCAGTGCGACGATCATCGCATCCACCTCAGGCGTCAGCGTCCAGGCGGCCCGGCTCAGCCCCCCCGCCGTGGTGTCGCCCGACACACCCGCATTGATCAGCTGCACCTCTGCGCCCTGATCCTCCAGCCAGCCTTGCAGCTGCGGCACAAATCCCTCGGCCTCGATCAGCCCGTAGCCCTGCGTAAGGCTGTCGCCCAAGGCCGCAATCACCACATCCTCCGCCGTGCCCGCCACGGGCCACAGCAGGGCCACAGCCATCACAACCTTGTGCATCTTGATCCAGCCTCCATATGCCACACGTATACCGCCGAAAAGGTGAGCTTGCGCATGTCCGACCCCGTCTTCTCTCTCCAAGATGCGACTTTGTCGCTCGATGGCAATGCCGGCCGGGTCGATATCCTGCACGGCATCTCGATGGAGGTCCAGACGGGGGAAAGCCTCGGGCTGATCGGTCCTTCCGGGTCCGGCAAATCCTCGCTGCTGATGCTGATGGGCGGGCTGGAGCGCGCCACCTCCGGCACCGTCACCGCTCTGGGGTACGACCTCACGCAGATGTCCGAAGACCAGCTGGCCCGCTTCCGGCGCGACCACATGGGCGTGGTCTTCCAGTCCTTTCACCTGATCCCGACGATGACGGCGCTGGAGAACGTCGCCACCCCGCTGGAACTGGCCGGGGACGCCGACGCCTTCGCCAAAGCCGAGGCCGAACTGGCGGAGGTCGGTCTGGCGCATCGCACGGGTCACTACCCCAGCCAGATGTCCGGTGGCGAGCAGCAGCGCGTGGCACTTGCCCGCGCCTCCGCCCCGCGCCCGGACATCCTGCTTGCCGATGAGCCGACGGGCAACCTCGACGGCGCCAATGGCGCGGCGATCATCGACCTGCTCTTCGGCCTGCGCGACCGCCATGGCGCGACACTGGTGCTCGTGACCCACAGCCAGAGCCTCGCCGCCCGCTGCGACCGGGTCATCCGCTTGGGCGATGGCCGCGTGGTCCCGCTGGAGCGCGCGGCGGAATGAGCCTTGCGCTGGCCGCCCGCTTTGCCCGGCGCGAGCTGCGCGGCGGTCTGCGCGGCTTCCGCATCTTCCTCGCCTGCCTCGCGCTTGGGGTCGCCGCCATTGCCGCCGTCGGCTCCGTCCGCTCCGGCATCGAAGCCGGGCTTGCCCGTGAAGGCGCAGCCCTTCTGGGCGGCGATGCCGAGATGGATTTCACCTACCGCTTCGCCACCGACGAGGAGCGCGCCTGGATGGAAGACGTCGCCGACGCCGTCTCGGAGATCGTCGATTTCCGCTCCATGGCCGTGGTGGGGGAGGGCGACACTGCCGAGCGCGGTCTCACCCAGATCAAGGCCATCGACACCGCCTATCCGCTGATCGGCGCGGTCGAGCTCACTCCGGACATCCCGCTCGATCAGGCCCTCGCGATCGAAGAGGGCCTCCCCGGCGCGGTGATGGAACGCGTGCTGATCGACCGGCTCGGCCTCTCCATCGGCGACCGCTTTCGCCTCGGCACACAAGACTTCCGTCTCAGCGCCGAACTCACCCGCGAGCCCGACAGCGCCGCGGGCGGCTTCGCTCTCGGGCCCCGCACCATCGTGACCACCCCCAGCCTCGAAAACTCGCAACTGCTCGCCCCCGGCACGCTCTTCTCCACCAAATACCGTCTCGACCTACCGCCCGAGGCGGACTTGGCCACCCTGGCCGCAGAGGCGCGCAGCCGCTTTGAGGCCACCGGCCTGCGGTGGACCGATGCCCGCAACGGCGCGCCCGGTGTGTCGGAATTCGTCGACCGGCTCGGGGCCTTCCTGATCCTCGTGGGCCTCTCCGGCCTCGCGGTGGGGGGCGTCGGGGTATCCTCCGCCGTGCGCGCCTACCTCGCGGGCAAGACCAACGTGATCGCCACCCTGCGCACGCTCGGGGCCACGCGGGCGGTGATCTTCCAAACCTATTTCCTGCAGATCGGCGCGCTGTCGCTCTGCGGCATCGCCATTGGCGTGTTGCTCGGCGGGCTCGCGCCATTGATCTTCGCGCCGCTCATCGAAGCGCGCCTGCCGATCCCCGCGGCCTTCGCGCTCTACCCCGCGCCGCTGATCGAGGCCGCGATCTACGGGCTGCTCACCGCTTTCCTCTTCACCCTCTGGCCGCTCGCCCGCGCCGAGGAGATCAAACCCGCCACGCTCTTTCGTGATGCGCTGCAATCCGCCCGCGCGCTGCCCGCCGCGCGCTACCTTGCGGCCACCGCACTGGCGCTTGCGCTGCTGCTGGGTCTCGCGGGTTGGTTCTCGGGCACCTGGTGGCTGACCTTCTGGACCGCGGGCGGCATCTGCGGCGCGCTCCTGCTGCTCGCGGGCGCCGCCCTGCTCATCCGTCACCTCTCGCGCCGGGGCGCCCACCTGGCGCGGGGCAAGCCCCGCGCCAGGTGGGCGCTGGCCGCCATCTCCGGGCCGCGCGAAGGCGCCACATCGGTGGTCCTGTCCCTGGGCCTCGGCCTCTCCGTGCTCGCCGCCGTCGGCCAGATCGACGGCAACCTGCGCAACGCGATCACCGGCAACCTGCCCGACGTGGCGCCCTCCTATTTCTTCGTCGACATCCAGAAAGATCAAATGGCAGGCTTCACCCAGCGACTGACCACCGACCCATCGGTCGAGCGCGTGCAATCCGCCCCGATGCTGCGCGGCATCATCACGAAGATCAACGGCCAGCCCGCGCGTGAGGTGGCAGGTGATCACTGGGTGCTGCAGGGCGACCGCGGTGTGACCTACTCCCAAGCCATGCCCGAGAACACCCGGCTGACCGCCGGTGACTGGTGGGCGCCGGACTATGCCGGGCCGCCGCTGATCAGCTTCGCTGCTGAGGAAGCCACCGAAATGGGCCTGCAGATCGGCGATGAGATGACCGTGAACATCCTCGGGCGCGACATCACAGGCACCATCGCCAGCTTCCGCGAGGTCGATTTCTCCACCGCGGGCATCGGCTTCATCCTCGCCATGAACCCGGGCGCGCTGTCAGGCGCCCCGCACAGCTTCATCTCGACCGTCTACGCCGAGGAAGCGGCCGAAGCGCAAATCCTGCGCGACCTCGCAGGCCAATTCCCCAACATCACCGCCGTGCGCGTGCGCGACGCCATAGACCGCGTGGCCGATGTGCTTGCCGGACTGGCCGCTGCCACATCCTACGGGGCCGCGGCGACCCTACTCACCGGGTTCCTCGTCCTGATCGGCGCTGCCGCCGCTGGCACCAACGCGCGGGTCTACGAGGCCGCCGTGCTGAAGACCCTCGGCGCCAGTCGCCGCAGCATCCTGATGAGCTTTGCCCTGCGCTCGGCGCTGCTGGGCCTCTGCGCGGGCGTGGTGGCGCTGGCCGCCGGTATCGCGGGCGGCTGGGCGGTCAGCCATTTCATCATGGACACCGACTTCTCGGTCATGTGGTCCTCTGCACTCGGGATCATCCTCGGCGGCGCCTTGGCCACGCTCTTGGCGGGCCTTGCCTTTGCCTGGGCCCCGATCAACGCCAAACCCGCCCAGGTGCTGCGCGCCCGCGAATAGACGTCACCGCGCTGAAAACCGGATGTTAACTCCACCTATGCAAAAGAGATTTTGCGGCGAAGGTGGGGGCACCGGTCACCGCGCCAGGAGGAGCAAAATGCTTCTTAAGCGGGGAGGGGTTGGAAGAGCCGCTCCCCGTTTCTCTGTCTCAGATGCCCTACTCCGCCGCCTCGGCATACTCCTCCATCGGCGGGCAGGTGCAGACCAGATGCCGGTCGCCATAGACATTGTCGACCCGGTTCACCGGCGGCCAGTATTTGTCCACGCGGAAGGCGCCAGGCGGGAAGCATCCTTCGTCGCGCGTGTAAGGCCGCTCCCAGTCCCCCACCAGGTCCTCAACCGTGTGCGGCGCATGTTTCAGCGGGTTGTTCTCCGCGTCCATCTCGCCCGCTTCCACCGCCGCGATCTCCGCCCGGATCGCCAGCATCGCATCGCAGAAGCGGTCCAGCTCCGCCTTGGTCTCACTCTCCGTCGGCTCCACCATCAGCGTCCCCGCCACCGGCCAGCTCATCGTCGGCGCGTGGAAGCCACAATCGATCAGCCGTTTGGCGATATCCTCCACGGTGATGCCGGCGCTCTCGGCAAAGGGCCGCACATCGAGGATGCACTCATGCGCCACCCGCCCCGTGGGCCCCTTGTAAAGCACGTCATAGGCCCCGTCCAAGCGCCGGGCGATGTAATTCGCATTCAGGATCGCCACCCGCGTCGCCTGTGTCAGCCCCTCACCGCCCATCATCAGACAGTAAGCCCAGGAAATCGGCAACAACGACGGCGAGCCAAAGGGCGCCGCCGACACGGCCCCCTCCCCGCCATTCGGCTCACCGGGCAGATGCGGCACCAGATGCGCCTTCACCCCGATCGGCCCCATGCCGGGGCCACCCCCGCCATGCGGAATGCAAAAGGTCTTGTGCAGATTGAGATGGCTCACATCCCCACCCAGATCGCCGGGGCGGCTCAGCCCCACCATCGCGTTCATGTTCGCCCCATCGATATAGACCTGCCCGCCGTGGGCGTGGGTGATGCGCGTCACCTCCGTCACCGTCTCCTCGAACACGCCATGGGTCGAGGGATAGGTGATCATGCAGCCCGCCAGGTTCTCCGAATGCTGCTCCGCCTTGGCGCGGAAATCATCGAGATCGATATCGCCATTCGCGGCTGATTTGACGACGACGACCTTCCACCCCACCATCTGCGCCGAGGCCGGGTTCGTGCCATGCGCACTCATCGGAATGAGACAGATGTTGCGATGCCCCTGACCCTGCGCCGCGTGATAGCCCGCAATCGTCAGCAGCCCCGCATACTCCCCCTGCGCGCCCGAATTCGGCTGCATCGAGATCGCATCATAGCCGGTGATGTCACAGAGCTTCGCACTCAGATCGGCGATCATCTCCGCATAGCCCTCCGCCTGATCGCCGGGCGCATAAGGGTGGATCAGCGAGAACTCGCGCCAGCTCACCGGCATCATCTCGGCGGCGGAATTCAGCTTCATCGTGCAGGACCCCAGCGGGATCATCGCCCGGTCCAGCGCCAGGTCCCGATCCGCGAGCCGCCGCATATAGCGCATCATCTCGGTCTCGGCCCGGTTCATGTGAAAGATCGGGTGGGTCAGGTAGTCGGACGTCCGCAGCATCTCTTCCGGGAAGCGGTAGTCCGGCTTGAAATCCGCATCCTTGCGGTCAATCCCGAACGCGCGCCACACGGCTTCCAGCGTCGCAGGCTTACAGCGCTCATCCAGCGTGATCCCGACCCGGTACTCGCCCACAGCCCGCAGGTTGATCCCCTCGTCCACCGCCGATTTCAGCACCGCCGCCTGCAACGGCCCCACATCCACCGTGATCGTGTCGAAACAGGCCTTCGGGTCCACCTTGAAGCCCGCCGCCTCCAGCCCCTTGGCCAGCCGCACGGTCTTGCGGTGAATACGCTGCGCGATCGCCTTGAGCCCCTCCGGCCCGTGAAACACCGCATACATCGACGCCATCACCGCCAGCAAAGCCTGCGCGGTGCAGACATTCGAGGTCGCCTTCTCCCGCCGGATGTGCTGCTCCCGCGTCTGGAGCGACAACCGATACGCCCGGTTGCCATTTGCATCGACCGACACACCCACAATCCGCCCCGGCATCGCGCGCTTCATCGCATCCCGACAGGCTATATAGGCCGCATGGGGCCCGCCATAGCCCTCCGGCACCCCAAACCGCTGGGTCGAGCCCACGGCGATATCCGCGCCCATGGCCCCGGGTTCCTTCAAGAGCGTCAGCGCCAAAGGATCGGCAGACACCACGCCAATCGCGCCCTGCGCATGCAGCGCGGCCATATGGTCGGTGAAGTCATGCACATGCCCGTAGGTGCCCGGATACTGGAAGATCGCACCGAACACGGCAGAGGCATCCATCTTCGCCGGGTTCCCGACAATCACCTCGATCCCCAAAGGTGCGGCCCGCGTCTGCATCACGGCAATGTTCTGCGGATGGCAATCGCGGTCCACAAAGAACGCGCGGGCCTTCGACGTCGCCACCCGCTGCGCCATGGTCATGGCTTCCGCACAGGCCGTCGCCTCATCGAGCAAGGACGCGTTCGCAATCTCCAACCCCGTCAGATCGCAGACCATCGTCTGGAAATTCAACAGCGCCTCCAGACGCCCCTGCGAAATCTCGGGCTGATAGGGCGTATAGGCCGTGTACCACGCCGGGTTCTCCAGAATATTCCGCTGGATCGCCGGCGGCGTGACCGTTCCGTGATAGCCCTGCCCGATGAGCGAGGTCAGCACCCGGTTCTTTGCCCCCACCTTGCGCAGATGCTCCAGCACCTCGCGCTCCGACATCGCCTTGCCAAAATCGAGCGGCGCCGCCTGCCGAATGCCCGCAGGCAACGTGTCGTCGATCAGCGCCTCCAGCGAGGACACCCCCACAACCTCCAGCATCTCCGCCATCTCCGCAGGCGAGGGCCCGATGTGGCGCCGGTTGGCAAAATCATACGGCAAATACTCGGTTGGCTTATAGACCATCACTTCGCTCCTTGCGCAGACCTGCGCTTCATTCTTCCCCAAATACTCAAAATCCCCAAGCTCACGAACCCGCTCAGGCGATGAATTGCTGATACGCCGCTTCATCCATGAACTCGTCCATCTGACCGGCATCGCTGACGCTCATCTTGAAAAACCACGCCTCGCCCTGCGGGTCGTCATTCACCGCACCCGGATTGTCAGCCAAAGCGCTATTCACCTCGACGATCTCGCCATCCACGGGCGCCAGGATGTCGCTGGCCGCCTTCACACTCTCGATCACGACCACCTCGTCGTCCTTGCTCACCGTGGTGCCCTCCTCGGGCAGCTCGATGAAAACCACATCGCCCAATTGCTCCGCCGCATGGGTCGTGATGCCCACCACCATCACGCCATCTTCCTCGCGCAACCACTCATGTTCTTCCGTGAATTTCATACCTGTCTCCTGTTGCTCATCTCTTGAAATTGGCTGGCACGAAGGGCAGCGGCACCACATCCACCGGCAACCGCTTGCCCCGCACCTCGCCCCAGACCCGCGTACCCACTTCGGCCTGGGGCCTCGTCACATAACCCATGGCGACCGGCCCTTCGACCGACGGGCCATAGCCGCCCGAGGTGACGTTGCCGATCTGCGCACCGCCCTCTGCGGCATCATAAAGCTGCACGCCCTCCCTCATCGGTGCGCGCCCCTCAGGCCGCAACCCAACGCGCCGCCGCGCCGCGCCCTGCTCAAACAGCTGGTCGATCACATCCGCCCCCGGATAGCCCCCCGCGCGCGCGCCACCGGCCCGGCGCACCTTCTGGATCGCCCAGGTCAGCCCGGCCTCCACCGGCCCAATCTCGGAATCAATGTCGTGCCCGTAAAGACACAGCCCCGCCTCCAGCCGCAGCGAGTCCCGGGCACCGAGCCCAATCGGCGCCACATCGCGTTGCTCCAGCAGCGACCGCACCAGCGTCTCCGCCTCATCGGCGGCCACTGATATCTCGAAGCCGTCCTCGCCCGTGTAGCCCGACCGCGAGGCCCAGACCGCATGACCGCAGAGGCTCAGATCCGCCACATCCATGAAGCGCATTTCGGCAGCCCGGGGGTCCAGATCTTCGACCACGGCCGCCACCCCTGGGCCCTGCAGCGCGATCAGTGCCCGATCCGCCAGTTCCGTCACGATGATCTCCTCCGGCAGACCCGCGCGCATCCGCGCAATATCCGCCGCCTTGCAGGCCGCATTCACCACAACGAACAGCTCCTCGCCCCGCCGCGCGAACATCAGATCATCCTCGATCCCGCCCGCCTCATTGGTGAAAAGCCCATAGCGCTGCCGCCCGTCCGCCAGCCCCAGCACATCCATCGGCACAAGCCGCTCAAACGCCAAAGCCACCGCCTCCCAGGACGGACCCGACAGCATCACCTGCCCCATATGGCTCACATCAAACAACCCGGCCGCTGATCGCGTGTGCAGATGCTCCTTCAGCACCCCCATCGGGTACTGCACCGGCATCGAATAGCCGGCAAAGGGCACCATCTTGGCCCTCAGTTCCACATGCAGATCATACAGCGGCGTGATCGCCAAATCACTCATCCGGCCTCTCTTTCCAGCCGGGTGTGCATGATGGCATCCGGCATCTCGCGTGCGCCCGCACGCTCAAGATGCCCCCTCTGTCTTTTCGCCTGAGATCGTTATCCCTTCGGCGGGCACCGCGTGGGGCACCTCTCTCCAGAGTGTTTTGTCCCACACGGTCCGGTGGCCTGAGAGTTTCCGGGGCGGTTGCTCCTTCGGCACCGGCTTTGCAGCCGGTTCTCCCGGGCGGGATGTGGCGACGGTATGCGCAGGCATGCCGCATGGTCAAGCCATCTTGTGCCCGCCGCGATCAAATGTTTGAGTGCAGCGCAATTCCGCGAAAGACACCGCATGAGCGATCCCTACTTTTTCGGCTACGGCAGCCTGGTGAACACCAAAAGCCACAGCTACCCCGACCCGCACCCCGCCACGCTGAACGGCTGGCGCCGCGCCTGGGTCGCCACACCCCGCTTCGGTGTGGTCCTGCTGACCGGCGTGCCAACCCCGGGCCACAGCATCGACGGGCTCATCGCCGCTGTGCCGAATGCCGATTGGGCCGCCCTCGACGCCCGCGAAAGCGGCTACGCCCGCCTGCCCGCGCAGGATGCCATCGCCCACGCCCACCCCGCCATGCCGGAGATCGCCGTCTACGCCGTGCAGCGCGAACACATGCTGGAACGCAGCAATCAGATGATCCTGCTCAGCTACCTCGACGTGGTGGTCCAGGGCTTCCACGAGGTCTTCGGCGAGGCGGGCGTGCAGCGGTTCTTCGAGACCACCGACGGCTGGGACACCCCCATCCTGAACGACCGCGCCGACCCCCGCTATCCGCGCCATCAACAGCTCACAAAGCGGCAAACCGCCCTGGTCGACGGCCATCTCGACGCGCTATCGGCGCAGGTGAAACAGCGACACGAGGCGCCCCTGCCGCCCGAATTCTGAAGCCGCAACCGGCTCCGCCTCGGCCATGGCCTCGCGCATCACCCGCCGGGCCAGCGCCCAGGCAATGCAGCCGAAGATCACCCCCGACAGCGCCTGTCCGATCAGCACACCCGAAGGCCCCAAAAGCCACGCGCCCCCCAGCACCAGCGGCACCATGCCCAGCGTGTTCCGCCCCCAGTTGAGGAAGGTCGAATAAAACGGCCGCCCCATGTTGTTGAAGGCCGCATTGCCTACGAACAGCACGCCATTGAAGAAAAACAGCAGCGACAGCGGCCCGCAGAACAGGAACACCAGATCCCGCGTCACACCGCTCGCATCGAAGAGGTCCGCAATCGGCCCCCTGAGCGCAAAGAGCACCGCTGACACCAGCGCAATCACGATCCCCGTGAACAGCACCGCATCATTGAACCCCCGCCGCACCCGCGCATGATCCCGCGCGCCGAAGTTCTGCCCCAGGATCGGCCCCACCGCGCCCGACAGCGCGAAGATGATCGCAAAGGCCAGCGGCGTCAGCCGCCCCACAATGGCCATCCCCGCCACCGCCGCCTCGCCGAACTGCGCCATGGCCCGCGTGACAATCGCCTGCCCCACGGGTGTGGCAATCTGGGTCAGGATCGCAGGCGCGGCAATCGCCAGAATCGGCCCCAGATCGCGCAGCATCGGCCCCAGTTGAGGCCGCCCCAGCCCGCCATAAAACCGCATGATCGGGCGCAGCGCCGTCACCGCAATCGCGATATTCGCCGCCACCGAGGCCAGCGCCGCCCCGGTCAGCTCCAGCCCGAACCCAAAGATCAGGATCGGGTCCAACACCGCATTCACCAGCCCGCCCCAGATCGTCGACATCATCGCCCGCCGCGCATCCCCATGGGCGCGCAGGATCGCCCCGCCGATGATCCCGATCATCAGAAACGGCAGCGCAGGCACCGTGATCCGCAGATAGGACAGCGCCAGCTCCGCCGTCTCTCCGCGCGCACCCAACAGCGTCACCAGCCATGGCAACTGCGTCCAGACCACAGCCGCAAAACAGACCCCAAAAATTGCGCCGTAGGCCAGCGCATGGGTCTTGCGCGCCTCCGCCTGCGCGGTATTCCCCTCCCCCAGCGCCCGCGCCACCAAAGCGCCTGCCGCAATCGCCATGCCAATGCCAAACGAGGTGTTGAAAAACAGGATCGCCGCCGCATAGCCCACCGCCGCGGCCAGCTCTTCCTTGCCCAACATGGCGATGAAAATCATGTCGATGAAATCGACCGCAAAGACCGCCATCAACCCGATGGAAAAGGTGCTCGCCATCACGCTGATATGGGCAAAAAGATTGCCTGTCAGGAACTTCGCCCGCGCCTCAGCCACGACCGCACCGCAGCTTCACCCTTCCAAAAATACTCAAATCCCGCACCAGCCCATATGCGGGACGCGCGCTCATCCGCGCGCCTTGACCACCTGCAAGAGCGGCATAAGCGCTGACATATCCGGCCCGTGCGCTTGCCCCGTCAGCGCCTTGCGCAGCGGCATGAAGAGCCCCCGCCCCTTGCGCCCCGTGGCCTCTTTCACCGCTCCCGTCCAGGCCCCCCAGGTCTGATCATCAAACGGCCCCTCCGGCAAGAGCGCCATGGCCTCGGCCACGAAGGCCGCGTCCTCGTCGTCAATCACCGGCTCCGCCCCATCGCGCATCATCGCCCACCAGCCCGCAAGATCGTGCAGCGTGGTGATGTTCTCACGCGTCACCTCCCAGAACTGTGCGGCCTTGTCCTCCGGCACGCCCGCATCGGAAATCGCGCCCGCGACCTCTGCCAGCGGCAGCCCCGCCAGATACCGCGCGGTGAGCGGAAACAGATCCTGCTCATCGAATTTCGTCGGCGCGGAGCCAAAGCGCGAGATGTCGAACCCCTCGATCAGCTCCGCCATTTCGCTGCGCAGTTCCACCGGATCGGAGGATCCCAACCGTGCCATCAGGCTCAACAGCGCCATCGGCTGCACCCCATGCGCCCGCAGATCGCGCAACGACAGCGTGCCCAGCCGCTTGCTCAGCGCCTCACCCTGTGGCCCGGTCAGCAGCGAGTGATGCGCAAACTCGGGCACCGTGCCGCCCAACGTCTGAATGATCTGGATCTGCGTCGCCGTGTTGGTCACATGGTCCGAGCCGCGTACCACATGGGTCACGCCCATCTCGGTGTCATCGACCACGGAGGCCAGCGTATACAGCACCTGCCCGTCCCCGCGAATGAGCACCGGGTCCGAGACGGAAGCCGCATCAATCGAGATGTCGCCCAGAATACCGTCTGCCCACTCGATCCGCTCCTGATCGAGCTTGAACCGCCAGACCCCCGCGCCCCGCTCGGCCCGCAGGGCTTCCTTCTCCGCCTCACTCAACGCCAGGGCCGCCCGGTCATAAACCGGCGGCTTGCCCATGTTGAGCTGCTTTTTCCGCTTCAGATCCAGCTCCGTCGGCGTCTCGAACGCCTCATAAAACCGGTCAATCTCCCGCAGGCGGTCCGCAGCCTCCGCATAGCGATCCAGCCGCGCCGACTGCCGCTCCACCCGGTCCCAGTGCAGCCCCAGCCACTCCAGATCCTGCTTGATCCCGTCGACATACTCTTCCTTGCTGCGCTCCGGATCGGTGTCGTCAATGCGCAGGATGAAGGTGCCGCCCGCTTTGCGCGCGATGAGGTAGTTCATCAGCGCGGTGCGCAGGTTGCCGATGTGGATATGGCCGGTGGGGGACGGCGCGAAACGGGTGGTGGTCATGCATGTCTCCTGTTCCTTCGCGTCCTCTCACAGGCGTGCAGATTTGTCCAGCAAGGCGCTTATGTGGGATGCACCGGCCAGCGCGTGCCCAGATCGTCGAGCCCCGCGCGAATGAGCCGCTTCAGCACCTCCAGATCCACATCCTCCAGCTTGTTGACATAGAGACAGGACTTCCCGGTCTTGTGCTTGCCCAGCCTCTCGAGGATCGCGCTGAAATCCGCATATCCCGGCATGATGTAGACCGAGAGCTTCGCCTTGCGCGGCGCAAAGCCGGTCGCGAAAAACGTCCCCGACCGACCGGAGGCATAGGTGTAGTCATAGGTGCCATAGCCCAGCATCCCGCCGGACCAGAGCCGCGGGCCCCAGCCCGTCACCTCTCGGAAAAGCCGGTCGAGCACCCCCGCCTCGCGCTGCCGCCGGTCAGGTGTGACCGCTGCCAGAAATGTCGCCACATCCACCGCCGCACTCATCGGGCCACCTCGCAGGAATATGATCGCGCCACTGTTGTTTTTCATGGGCGCATCGCGGACCCATACTACCTCAAAGGGTATCCAACAGGAAAAAGGAAAATGATCATGTCCGACCGGATCACTGTCTCCCGCCGCGCTGCTCTCGCGGGCGCCGCTGCTCTGCCGCTCGCCGCTGCCTCGGGTGTGGCCCGCGCTGCCGCCCCGATAACGGGCCCCAGCATGTCGCCGTTTCACCGCGTCAAGGTCGGTGGCTTTGACGTGACAACCCTGCTTGCAGGCAGCCGGGCGGTGGAGGGCCCGCACAATATCTTTGGTTTGAACGTGGACGCCGACACCTTCGCCTCGGTCTCGGCAGAGGCGAACCTGCCCACCGATGCCGCGCAATTCTTCTTCACCCCCACGGTGGTGAACACGGGCGCGGAGCTGGTGATCTTTGACACCGGGCTGTCGGGCGAGGGCACCACCGCCGCGCTGGAAGCGGCGGGCTACACCGCCGATCAGATCGACGCGGTGGTGATCACCCATATGCACGGCGACCACATCGGCGGCATGACCCGCGAGGATGGGTCACTCACCTATCCGAACGCCCGCTACCTCACCGGTCGCGCCGAGTTCGATGCCTGGGCCGCGCAGGACAATGACAACTTCAAAGCCAAGATCCAACCCTTCGCCGAGCAGTTCGCCTTCCTCGACGACGGCGGCTCCGTGACCTCAGGCCTCACCGCCATGGCCGCCTTCGGGCACACGCCGGGCCATATGGTCTACATGGTCGAGGACGGCGGCACCCAGCTGGTGATCGGCGCGGATTTCGCCAATCACTATGTCTGGTCACTGGCGCACCCGGACTGGGAGGTGAAATTCGACATGGACAAACCCGCCGCCGCAGCAACCCGCCGGCGCCTGCTCGACATGATGGCCGCAGACAAGACCGCGTTCGTGGGCTATCACATGCCCTGGCCGGGGATCGGCTATGTCGAGACGGCGGGCGAAGGCTTTGCCTATGTGCCACACAGCTATCAGCTGATGCTATAGGGTGATGCGGGGCGGCGGCCTGAAAGCCCGCCGAACCTGCCGGTTCAGAGCCGCCCCGCCTCTGCCAACTGATCCCACCCGAACCGAACGAATTCGGTGCGGAAGGCGTGACCTCCCTCGAAGAGACAGAACTTGAGCATCTCGCCCGTGGCGCTTGCCTCCTCGACGCACTCCAGATCACCGTAGGTGGCTTCGCTCCGTCGCTCGAAATCACCATAGCTGCGGTACATCTCCAGCGCCGCGCTCACCTTGCCCTGATGCGTGGGGCCGATGGGCCGCCCGTCGAGCGGCACTGTCCGGTCGGCGGTGCCGTGGATGTGCACGATGCTGGCGACAGGACCCGCACAGGTCTCGGGCGGCTTCAGCCAGAAGGTGCCTGAGATCGGGATGAAGCCCGCAAAGCGGTCACTCATGGAGCAGGCAAGGTTCCAGGTCATCATGCCGCCCGCACTGAACCCTGTCGCCACGATCCTATCGCCGTCGATGGGATAGTGCGCCATGGCGTCGTCCAGAAGGGCGGCGAAGTAATCGAACTCCGGCGCGCCATCCGTCTCCATATGGCGCGGCGCATTGGGGATGACCCAGTCGTCGCCCTCGGACTTGGCCGCAATCAGCGCCACGCCCATCTCGGAGGCCATACGCCGCAGCGACCCGTTGCGCATCACGCCCTGCGCCGAGCCGCGATAGCCGTGCGAAAAGACAATCGCAGGCACCGGGGTGGTGCCGTCATGCCCTTTCGGCATGGCGATGCGGTAGTGCCGGTCACCTAGGGGGCAATTGGTATCCGGCCCGCAGGCCAACGCCGGGCCGCCACAGAAAAGCAGGGCCGACGCAAGCAAAGACAAAGGACGCATAGAGGGGCTCTCCAGTGTTTTTCAGGACGATGGCGCTCCGCGGTGCGCGCGTCCAGTCACAAGCCTGTGCGCCGGGGTGGCCTGAAAGCCCACCTGACCTGCCTGCCCGGCGCGTCGAACCGGCAGGTGACGGTGGGCCTTCGGGCCACCGCGTCCTCAGGACGGATCGCGCCACCGGTTCACAATCGGATAGCGCCGGTCGAGCCAGAACGCGCCTTCCGTCAGCCGCGCCCCCGGCGCGGACTGGAAGCGCTTGTATTCACTGATATAAATCAGGTGTTCGACCTTCTTGGCCACATCGCGGGCGAACCCCGCCGCCACGCAATCCTCGATCGAGCCCGCCCGGTCCACGAGGATCTCCAGCATCGCATCGAGATCGGGGTAGTCCGGCAGGCTGTCGCTGTCCTTCTGATCGTCGCGCAGCTCGGCCGAGGGCGGCTTGTCGATCACCCGTTGCGGGATTACCACGCCCTCCGGCCCCTGCATCCAGTCGCGGTGATTGGCGTTGCGCCAGCGGCAGGTCTCGAACACGCGCGTCTTGTAGAGGTCCTTGATCGGATTGTAGCCGCCCGCCATATCGCCGTAGATCGTCGCATAACCCACGGCCACCTCGGACTTGTTGCCCGTGGTCAGCAGCATCTCGCCGAACTTGTTGCTGAGCGCCATCAACAGGAGCCCCCGCAACCGCGACTGGATGTTCTCCTCAGTGAGATCGGGCTCCGTGCCATTGAAGAGCGGCGCCAGCGTCTCGGTCACCGCCGCGCGCGGCCCCGAAATCGGCACATAGTCATAGCGGCAGCCCAGTGCCTGCGCCACGGCCTCGGCATCCTCCAGCGACGCAGCACTGGTATACTCCGATGGCAGCATCACACAGCGCACGTTCTCCGCTCCCAGCGCATCCACAGCAATCGCCGCCACCAGCGCGGAATCCACCCCGCCCGAGAGCCCCAGCAGCACGCGGCCGAACCCCGTCTTGCGGCAGTAGTCGCGCAACGATGTCACCATCACCCGGTAGTCCTGCTCCCAGGCCTCCGGGCGCGGCGCCTTCTCGCCCTCGACCACACGCCAGCCCTCGCCGGTGCGCTCCAGATCCACATGGGCGACCGTCTCCTCAAAGACCGGCAACTGCACCGCCAAGGCCCCGCCTGGGTTCAGCCCAAAGGAGCCCCCATCGAACACCTGATCATCCTGCCCGCCCACCATGTTGAGATAGACCAGCGGCAGGCCCGTCTCCACGACCCGCGCCACCATGTGGTTGAGCCGCACCTCGAACTTCTTGCGATCATAAGGCGAGCCATTGGGCACCAGCAGGAACTCCGCGCCCGTCTCGGCCAGCGTCTCGGCCACATCCTCGTGCCAGGCATCCTCGCAGATGGGCGAGCCCACGCGGGAATTCCCGACCGAATAAGGCCCACCCAACGGCCCTGCATCGAAAATCCGCACCTCATCGAAAACGGTGCCATTGGGCAGGTGATGCTTCAGCACCTGAGATGCAATCCGCCCGCCCTTGAGGATCAGATACCCGTTGTAGAGCTTGGCCCCCTCGACCCAGGGCGCGCCGATGGCCAGCGCGGGCCCCTCGGCACAGGCCTCCGCCAAGGCCTCCACATGCCGCGCCACATCCAGCTGGAACGCCTGGCGCATCCACAGATCCTGCGCGTTGTACCCGGTCAGAAACATCTCGGGCAGCGCCACGAGATCGGCGTCCGCCGCGCGCCCCGCGTCCCAGGCCTCCTGCGCCAGCGCCGCATTGCCCGCCAGATCGCCCACCGTGGGGTTGAGCTGCCCCAGAGTTATCCGAAATCGATCCGCCATGCGCCCTGCCCTTCTTCGCCGGTCCACCGCCATGTAGCAGATTGCGTGCGCGTGAAAAGCCTCCCGGCGCGCCAATCACAGAAAAGAAGATTGCCCCCACCGCCGCCTTTGCTTAGATTCCGACAAGGGATTGTCCAGGGGGTCAAATCCCTCAACAGAACCACGTCAAGCCCAAGGGGTCTCATGTCTCTTCGCCGACTGATCATCTGCCTTGCCTTTCTGCCAAGCACGCTTGTCGCCCAGGACGGACAGGTCCTGACCAAACAATATGACGACGGCGGCGTCTACGAGGGCACCTTCCGCGGCGGCGTCCAGCATGGCACCGGCACCTACAAGCTGCCCAACGGGTATGAGTACACCGGCCAGTGGGTCGACGGCGAGATCAAGGGCGAGGGCATCGCCCGCTTCCCCAACGGCTCGGTCTACGAAGGCATCTTCGCCAAGGGCAAACCCGATGGCTTCGGCAAGATCACCTTCGCCGACGGCGGCACTTACGAGGGCGAATGGCAGTCCGGCGCGATCATGGGCACCGGCATTGCCCTTTATGCCAACGGCGTGCGCTACGAGGGCCAGTTCCGCAACGCCAAGCACCACGGCAAGGGCACCATGCAGAGCCCGGGCGGCTATGAATACAAGGGCGACTGGGTCGATGGCGTCAAGGACGGCACCGGCACCATCACCTACCCCGATGGGGCGGTCTATGAGGGCGAGATCAAGGGCGGCAAGCGCGCGGGCCAGGGCACGCTCACCATGCCGGACGGGCTGGTCTACGTGGGGCTCTGGCGCGACGGCCAGATCGACGGCACCGGCAAGCTCACCCAGGCCAACGGCGATGTCTACGAAGGCCAGCTGGTGGCCGGGCGCCGCGAAGGCATCGGCAAGGTGGTTTACGCCAATGGCGACACCTACGAGGGTGAGTTCGCGAACGACCTGCGCGAGGGCCAGGGCACCTTCACCGCGCAGGACGGCTATACCTACACCGGCTCCTGGGTTGCGGGTGAGATCGAAGGCCAGGGCCGCGTGGTCTACCCCGACGGCTCGGTCTATGTGGGCAGCTTCTCGGACGGGCTCGCCGATGGCGAAGGGCTGATCACCTACCCCGATGGCTCGACCTACGAGGGCGCGTGGAAAACCGGCGTGATCGACGGGAAGGGCAAGGCCACCTACACCAACGGCGTGGTCTATGAAGGCGACTTCAAGAACGCCCGCAACCACGGCCAGGGCGTGATGATGTATGCCGATGGCTACAAATACGACGGCACCTGGGTCGACGGACAGCGCCAGGGCCAGGGCACCGCCACCTACCCCGATGGCACCGTCTATGTGGGCAATTTCGAAAACGGACAGCGCCACGGGCAGGGCAAGATCACCATGCCCTCCGGGTTCACCTACGACGGCGCCTGGGTCGAGGGCGAGATCGAAGGCATGGGCGTGGCCACCTACGCCAACGGCGATGTCTACGAAGGCATGTTCGCCGCAGGCAAGCGCCAGGGCACCGGCACCATGCGCTATGCCACCGGCGAAGAAGCCACGGGCGACTGGGAAAACGGCGCGCTGACGGACGGATAACGCGCCCCGCCAGCCGCCGGGCTTATGTCGGAACCTGCAGCGGTCGGCTCGAAGCCGTCGGTCACGGTCACATCAGGTCGGCGCAATATCTGCAACAACCTCCTGATCCAGCAGTTCGGGTTTCTTCGCCCGAACCCGCTCTCTGATGTCTTCCAGACCGTTGTCTGCGGCAAAGTACCATTTGCGCTCAAAGTAATCCTCGAGGTTCTTGATGAAGGCTTCACCGCCGATTGTCTCGGACCACTTGATATAGGGCATCTGGCTGGACACACTGTTGAGATAGAACCCGGAATAGGCCTCCATCACATCGCCGCTCTTGACGATCAGGATCGGCAAGCCCGCCGGATCGTCGTAAAACCGGATGTTCAACTCACCGATGCCCGGGGTCTCTTGCTTGAGGCGCTCATATTGCTCGTAGTGCGTCAGCATGAAACTGAAACTCGCAGCAAGCTGCTTGCCATAGGACTCCTTGTTGCTCTCCACAGAGGCCGGATTGGAGAAATCCGGTGCGGTATAGCGGCCCCGTATCTCGGCGTAATCGCTGAACGGCGACATCATCAGCAGGTTGACATGCGTCCCCTGCTTTACCGCCTCCAGAATAGCGACCATGTTTCGTTCCGCATCACGAAACAATGTGTTCAGCCAATAAACATGCCCCTCCTTCAGCCGCTGAATGTGTTCCAGTTCATTCGGATCTTCGGCAATACCGTCCAGCCCGTGACCAAACTTCAGTTGCAGAGCGTTCTCCGTCCGCCGACGGATATCGTCCATGCGGAACTCCAGTTCTTCCCTTTCGCTTTCAATCGTATCCTTGAGTTCGCGAATGCGTTCCTCGACAGAGTATCGCTCACCGATCTTTTGAATGAAAACAAGAACAAGACCGACCGCCAAAGCGGATAGGATCGTCTCGAAGGCGATGAACAACGGATCGATGCCGGTCTCTGGCGCCTGAGCGCTGACATATCTCACGTAGACCCAGAAGGCGATTGCCGCGATTGCCAGCATGCCACTGACAGTCCACCCAATGTGGCGCCTTATAAACTCATACAATGTCCGTTCCCCCGTAATCGTCTTGTCAAAATACTGGCCGAAACCGCCAAGCCGCCTTGATCAGAACATCGTCATCGCCCGACGCCGACAGCTCATCATGTGCGAAAAACGTCTCTATTAATAAAATCAATTCAATTTCTGAACGAATAATGCGCGACTGACCCGCAAATGCAAGACTGGGCCTGACCCGGGTCCAAAACGTAAAAGCGGGACGGCGGGCGGGGCGAGGGCGCAGCCCAGCGCCGCCCCACCGGCCCGACCAGCCCCATCCTCCCCGGCACCGGCCACCCCATTTCGGACAAATGTAAGCGCATCCGGGACAAAATCGCGCGCGCCCCTTTCCCCAAAGCCCCGGAGGATGCTGAACAGCATGGGCATTCTTTCAAAAAATTGGGGATAGTATGACACTTCTGAAAATCGCGCTCTTCTGCGCCCTGACCGCAATCGCACTGCCCGCCCATGCCACCACGGTCACGCTCGATCTACGACGTGAAGCCGTGCCTGACTTCAGGGACCGCTATGTCAATAACGGTGACAGTGTGAGCGCCGGCGGCTTTGTGCTGACGTTCCAGGACGTGAACATAAAATCGACAAGTACCGGTTCTGCGAGCCGCTCCGGCATGAGCTTCAACAACTTCTTCGACAATACGATCATCACGCTCAATCTGGTCTTCAACATCGATGCGATCATCGAGACCTACGACATCGGGTTTACCCGGAACGCAGGGGACAAAACGTTCCAGCTCAGCGGGGTCAACGGCACTTCGGGTGCGAACAGCTTCGGGTCGCGTGGGACGAATCCATTCGACATGGGCTCAATCCCGTTTTTCAAGGCCGGTGAAACCTACACATTTAGCCACAACGTCAACGGGTTCAGCCAACACTCCCTGCTCAGCGGACTGGGGCTCTCCGCCGCGCCGTCCCCCGCCGTCGTCCCGCTGCCTGCTTCTCTGCCGCTCCTGCTCGCGGGTTTCGGCGCCATCGCCGTTCTACGGCAACGCCGGGCCTGAGCGACCCGGCTTTACTTTTTTACATACTGAAGGGATTGACCCATGACACTTCTGAAAATCGCGCTCTTCTGCGCCCTCACCGCCACAGCCCTGCCCGCACAATCCGCCACGGCCACACTGGACTTCACCGATAACGCGCCGGCATTTGCGGATAATTCCGTCAATAATGGGGATACGGTGAGAGCCGGGGACTTCTCACTGACCTTCCAGAACACTCAAACCCGCGGCGGGTCTGTCGAGGTAGACGCCTTTGGAATATACCTTGGCGATATCGGTTGGGAACTACTTGTCAGCGTCGATCTGGTCTTCGGCGTCGATACGATCATCGACACATACAGCATCGGACTTGCGACCAGCTCCGCAGAGTTCCAGCTCAGCGGGGCGAACGGCACCTCAGGTCGCAACGACATCGGATCGAGGGGCACATTCGCCTTCGACATGGGCACCATCCCGATTTTTCTGGCAGGCGAAACCTACACGCTGACACATAACGCTAGTTTCGCGATGCTCCGCGGCTTGCAGGTCTCCAGCCCGCCGTCCCCCGCTGCGGTGCCGCTGCCCGCTTCCCTGCCGCTGCTGCTGGCGGGCTTCGGCGCCATCGCGCTCCTGCGCCGGCGACCATAAATCTCCCACCGCCGCACCGGCGCCCGGGACAGCGCCGCGCTAGCGCTGCAGGTAGCTGGGGCGCGAGACGATCTGCTCGAATTGCGGGCGGCACAGGTAATACCCCTGCACCAGCGTGATGCCAAGCTCCCGGAGCGCGTCGAGCTCGTCGGCGGTTTCGACCCCCTCGGCAATCACCACGACGCCCAGATCGTCGCAGAGCTGCTTGGTCCGCGCCACGATCGCCCGCCGCACCGCATCCCTGTGCAGCCCCGTGATCAGATGCCGGTCGAGCTTGATCAGGTCCGGCACCACATCCGCCAGCAGGTTCAGCCCGGAAAACCCCGCGCCAAAATCGTCGATGGCGGTCCGAAAGCCGATCTCCTTGTAGGTCTCGATGATGGTCTTGAGATGCGACACATCCCGGACCAGTTCCGTTTCGGTAAACTCGAAAATGATCCGGCTCACGTCGAAATCGTATTTGTCGGCGGTCCAGAGCGTGTGCGAAATACAGTGCAGCGGTTCATAAACGGCGTTCGGCATGAAGTTGATCGACAGCCCGTCCTCCAGGCCCAGCCGGGTCGCCACTTCGATTGCAGTGGTCCGGCACAGCTGATCGAACCGGTACCGGTTCTCATCCGTCACTTTCTGAAAAATCTCGCCCGCGCTGCGCCCGTCCTTGCCGCGCACCAGCGCCTCCTGCGCAAAAACACGCCCCGTCTCAACATCGAAGATGGGCTGGAAGGCCATGGTGATCTCTTCAGTGAAGGCAGACCCCGGACGCGACGCGCAGTGCTGGCATGCCTTTCGATGTCTCACGCTGGCCATGGTTGTGCTCCGGATCCTATGCTCTCACCCGCTACAACGGCGGCTCTAGCGACAAAAGAAAAAAATTCACTTGCGTTATTGCATCCAAATCTCGGCAAATCCCGCGCAACGGCTCACGGGACGGTGGGCGGGGCGAGGGCGCAGCCGAGCGCCGGCAGACCGGCCAAACGTGTCGGCCAAAAGTGTCGTCCAAAAGTAAAGGCCGCCCTGTTAACCCCGGCGGACACCGACATCCGCACCGACGCAATACCGACAGAATACCGACGTGATACCGACGTGGCATTTGCCATGAAACACAGGCGTTAACCCCCGATTCGGCGCCCGGCGGTCAAAATCCCGCCGCGCGCCCCCTTCAGACCTTGTCGCCCGCCTCCAGCCGCTGCAGAAACGCCCCCGCCTCCGCGATGACCATCTCGCGCCGGTCCGCATCCATCCGGTCCCAGGTCCGGTACATGTTCCCCATACGCGCATTGTCCTTGAACCGCTCCCGATGCCGGTCAAGGAAATGCCAGTAGAGCAGGTTGAAGGGGCAAGCCCCGTCACCCGTCTTCTTGCTGACCGAATAGGCGCAGCCCTTGCAGTAATCCGACATCCGGTTGATATACGCCCCGCTCGACACATAGGGCTTCGAGGCGATCACACCCCCGTCGGCAAACTGGCTCATCCCCACCGTGTTGGGCGCCTCGACCCATTCAAACGCGTCCATATAGACGGCCAGATACCACTCGTGTACCTGATGCGGATCAATCCCTGCCAAAAGCGCGAAATTCCCCGTGATCATAAGGCGTTGGATGTGATGCGCATAGGCCTCCGTCGCCGTCTGCTCCACCGCTTTTTCGAGACACCGCATCTTCGTCTCACCGCCCCAGAAGAGCTCCGGCAGGTCACGGGAATGCCCCAGCGCATTGCCCGTCACATACTCGGGCCCTTTCAGGAAATATATGCCCCGCATGTACTCGCGCCAGCCGATGATCTGGCGGATAAACCCTTCGGCGGCGTTGATCGGCACGTCCCCTGCTGCATAGGCCTCCGCCACCTTTTCGCAGACCTCCAGCGGGTCCAGCAGCCCGATGTTGATATAGGCCGAGATCACCGCGTGATAGAGAAACCGGTTGTCAGCCAACATCGCATCCTGATAGTCGCCGAACTTCGGCAAAGCCTTTGAAATGAAATGCGAAAGCGCCCGCCGCGCCTCCCCTTCCGTGGTCGCAAACCAGAAGGGCCGCAGCTCACCGAAGTGGTTGCCAAACCGTGCCTCCACCAGCGCCAGCACCTCCTCAACGGTCTCATCCGGCGTGAACTGCATCGGCCCGTTGAAGTCGACCTCACCCGGCGCCGGCTTGCGGTTCTCATGGTCGAAATTCCACTTTCCCCCCACCGGATCAGAGCCCTCCATCAAGAGCCCCGTCTTGCGCCGCATCTCGCGATAGAAATACTCCATCCGCAGCGCCTTGCGCCCCTCGGCCCAATCTTCAAACTCTTGATGTGACGCAATAAATCGGTCGTCCGGCAGGATATGCGTGGTGATCGGCGCGTGCTTCAGCTTGTCGATCAGGCGCCACTCTCCGGGCTCCGTCGCCAGAACCTCCGACGCGCCCGTCTCCTCCGCACGCCGCAGCAGCTCGCCGACGATGGAGCCTGCGGTCTGCGTATCTTCCAGCTGCGTATACCGCACATCCCAGCCCTCGTCCCGCAGCCGCGCCGCAAACTTGCGCATCGCCGCGAAGATCAGCGCGATCTTCTTAGGGTGGTGCCGCACATAATCGGTCTCGTCCGCGACCTCGGCCATGACCACCACATCGCTGTCGCGGTCGGCCTCACGCAGCGCGCTCAACCCTGCGCTCAGCTGATCACCCAATACCAGAACAAGGCGGTTCACCAGGGCACCGCCTTCCCGGCCCAGTCAAAGAACTGTCCGGTCTGCTCCGGTGTCAACGCACTGATCACGTTCAACAAATTCTCCGCCGCCTCCTCCGGTGGCACGGCGGGATGCCGCCCCAGATACTTCTCTGTAAAAGGCGTCGCGACCGTTCCGGGATGCAGCGCCACACAGACCGACTGCTTGTGCGTCCGGCTGAGCTCGATCGACGTCGTGTGCACGATCTGGTTCACCGCCGCCTTGGCGCTGCGATAGCTGACCCACCCGCCGATCCGGTTGTCGCCAATAGAGCCCACCCGCGCCGAGAGCACCGCCAACACGGCCTGACGGTCCCGCGGTAACAGCTCCGCCGCATGGCGCAAAACCAGCGCTGGCCCCAGCGCATTCACGGCGAACTGATCCATCATCGTCTTGGCTGTCACGGCCTTGATCGACTTCTCAGGCGCTGCCCCGTCGATCTCCAGAGCCCCCGTGGTCACCAGCACCAGATCGAACGCGCCCTCCAGCCCGCTGAGGTGATGCGCAACCGAGGCCTCGTCGGTGATCTCAAGCCCGTCCTGCGACCGCGACAGCGCCGTCACGTCATCACCCCGCGCCTGACAGGCGGCGACCATTGCCTGTCCGATCCCGCCAGAAGCCCCTACGATCAATACTCTTTTCATCCGCGGCCACCTAGGCGGACGCTCTGTCCCTTCAACCCCGCAAGGCTCAAAGGTCGCAGCCGCCGCACCGATCCCGGCGCAAAAACCACCTTCCCATTTGCGTCAGCCTGCGTATAACTACGCGCATGGCACCTGTGTCGCATATCATATGCCTGCGCTATTCCTTGCGCCCAGCCGCCGCTCTGCTGCTGCTAGCCCGCCTCTGAGCGTGCCCGTCGGCGCGCCCGCTCAGAGGATCGTGCCGCGCGCCAAGGACCACAGCAGAAACGAAAGACCAAAGACATGACAGACAAAGCGAAACAGGACCGTGTCCTGATTTTTGACACCACCCTGCGCGACGGCGAGCAGAGCCCGGGCGCAACCATGACCCATGCCGAGAAGCTCGAGATTGCTGGGCTGCTCGACGAGATGGGCGTGGACATCATCGAAGCAGGGTTCCCCATCGCCTCCGAAGGGGATTTCGCCGCCGTGAGCGAGATTGCCAAGCAGACCCAAACTTCGGTCATCTGCGGGCTGGCCCGCGCCCAGATCGGCGATATCGACCGCTGCTGGGAAGCGGTGCAGCACGCAAAACGCCCACGTATTCATACGTTTATCGGCACGTCCCCGCTGCACCGGGCGATCCCCAACCTCGACAAGGACCAGATGGCCGAACGCATCGAACAGACGGTGACCCATGCCCGCAACCTCTGTGACAACGTGCAGTGGTCGCCGATGGATGCGACGCGCACGGAGGAGGACTATCTCTGCCGCGTGGTCGAGATCGCGATCAAATGCGGGGCAACAACGATCAACATCCCGGACACCGTGGGCTACACCGCCCCGCGTGAGTCGGCGGAGCTGATCCGCATGCTGATCAATCGCGTGCCGGGCGCCGACGAGATCACCTTCGCCACCCACTGCCACAACGATCTGGGGATGGCCACGGCCAACTCCCTCGCCGCGGTCGAGGCCGGTGCGCGGCAAATCGAATGCACGATCAACGGCTTGGGCGAGCGCGCCGGCAACACCGCGCTGGAAGAGGTCGTCATGGCGCTGAAAGTGCGCAACGACATCATGCCCTTCCGGACCGGCATTGACGCCACCAAGATCATGAACATCTCGCGCCGTGTCGCCACCGTCTCGGGCTTTCCGGTGCAGTTTAACAAGGCCATCGTCGGCAAGAACGCCTTTGCCCATGAGAGCGGCATCCACCAGGATGGCATGCTGAAAAACGCCGAGACCTTCGAGATCATGCGTCCCGAGGATGTCGGGCTGTCCGAAACCAACCTCGTGATGGGCAAGCACTCGGGCCGTGCCGCGCTGCGCTCGAAACTGGAGGACCTCGGGTTCGAACTGGGGGACAACCAGCTCAAGGACGTCTTCGTGCGGTTCAAGGAGCTGGCCGACCGCAAGAAGGAGATCTACGACGACGACCTCATTGCGCTGATGCGCACCTCGACCGACCCGGAGAATGACCGCCTGAAGCTCAAGTCGCTCAAGGTGGTTTGCGGCACCGATGGCCCGCAACAGGCTGATCTGGTGATGGAAATCGACGGCGAAGAGAAGTCCACGACGCAGACCGGCGATGGCCCCGTTGATGCCTCCTTCAACGCGATCAAGGCGCTGGTGCCGCATACGGCCCGGCTGCAGTTGTACCAGGTACACGCCGTCACCGAAGGCACCGACGCACAGGCAACCGTGTCCGTGCGCATGGAAGAAGAGGGGCGCATCGTGACGGGCCAGTCGGCCAATACCGACACGGTCGTGGCCTCGGCGCTGGCTTACATCCATGCACTGAACCGCCTGCTTGTCCGCCGCGAGAAGGCAGGCAGCGACAAGCGCGAGATCAGCTACAAGGACGTGAGCTGACCAGCCTCGGCTCCGGGCTTTGACGGCCCGGAGCGCCCTAGACGATGATTTTGCCGAAAGCAACATGATGCTTACATCATCGTTAACGCCTCTTTCACCCTTTAACGCCTAAGCCTATAAGAGTGGAAAGCCCGCCTTCCGGAAAAGCGCGGGCTCGAAGAATTTCGGGCAAGGTATCAACAGAATGTTTGACAAAATCCGCGGGCTGTTTTCATCGGATATGGCCATCGACCTCGGCACTGCCAACACGCTCGTCTACGTGAAGGGCCGCGGCGTGATTCTGTCCGAACCCTCGGTCGTCGCCTATCACGTCAAGGACGGGGTGAAGAAGGTGCTGGCGGTGGGCGAAGATGCCAAGCTCATGCTGGGCCGCACACCTGGCAGCATCGAAGCCATCCGGCCGATGCGCGAGGGCGTGATTGCCGATTTCGATACGGCGGAGGAGATGATCAAGCACTTCATCCGCAAGGTGCATAAGCGGTCGACCTTCTCCAAACCCAAGATCATCGTCTGCGTGCCCCATGGCGCCACACCGGTTGAGAAACGCGCCATCCGCCAGTCGGTGCTGAGCGCAGGCGCCCGGCGCGCCGGGCTGATCGCCGAGCCGATTGCGGCAGCCATCGGCGCTGGCATGCCCATCACGGACCCCACCGGCAACATGGTGGTCGACATCGGTGGTGGGACGACCGAAGTGGCGGTGCTGAGCCTTGGCGACATTGTCTATGCGCGGTCCGTGCGCGTCGGTGGAGACCGCATGGACGAAGCGATCATCAGCTATTTGCGGCGTCAGCAGAACCTGCTGGTCGGCGAAACGACGGCGGAGCGGGTCAAAACCTCCATCGGCACCGCCCGCATGCCCGACGACGGGCGCGGCACCTCCATGCAGATCCGCGGGCGCGACCTGCTGAACGGTGTCCCCAAAGAGATTGAGGTCACCCAGGCCCAGATTGCCGAAGCGCTGGCCGAGCCGGTGCAGCAGATCTGCGAGGCGGTGATGACCGCACTGGAGACCACCCCCCCCGATCTGGCCGCCGACATCGTCGACCGCGGTGTGATGCTGACAGGCGGCGGCGCGCTGCTGGGGGATCTTGACCTGGCGCTGCGCGAACAGACTGGCCTCGCCGTCTCCATCGCCGACGAGTCGCTGAACTGCGTGGCCCTGGGTACCGGTAAGGCCTTGGAATATGAAAAACAATTGCGCCACGCGATAGACTACGACAGTTAAGCGCATCTGATCGCACCCCCGCTCAGTGGCAGGTCTGCCCTGCCTCCACCGGGGGCAGGAGACCGCAGAGAGATGGCAAAAGACCGCCCCAGCAGCAGCGAATACACCGGCCCCGTCCGCCGGTTGCTGCTCAGCATCGTGGTCTTATGTCTGCTGGCGGTCTTTCTCGTCTGGCGCATCGACAGCCCGAGGGTCGAGCGGTTCCGGGCGCAGGTGACGGACACCTTCGTGCCCAGCCTCGATTGGGCTATGGCACCGGTGACGGGCGCCATCAACCTGTTGAAGAATTTCCAGAGTTACCAGCGCCTCGCCGAGCAGAACAGCGAGTTGCGGTCTGAACTCCGGCGCATGCAGGCCTGGAAAGAGGCGGCGTTGCAATTGGAGCAGGAGAATGCGCGCCTGCTCGATCTGAACAAGGTTCGGCTCGACCCGCGCCTCACGTATATCACCGGCGTGGTGCTGGCGGACAGCGGCTCACCCTTCCGGCAGTCCGTTCTGCTGAATGTCGGGGCCCGCGACGGCGTGGTCGATGGGTGGGCGACGATGGATGGCATCGGGGTCGTCGGGCGCATCTCGGGCGTTGGCGAAAACACCGCTCGGGTGATCCTGCTGACCGACGCATCGAGCCGCATTCCGGCAACGATCCAGCCCTCAGGTCAGCGGGTGATCGTCGCCGGCGACAACTCCGCCGCCCCGCCCATCGAGTTTCTCGAAGACAGCGACCAGGTGCGCCCCGGCGATCGTGTGATCAGTTCAGGAGATGGCGGCGTGTTCCCACCGGGGCTGCTCATCGGGCAGGTCGCCCTTGATCCCGGGGGCCAGCTGCGCGTGCGGCTGTCAGCGGACTATCAGCGGCTCGAGTTCCTGCGGGTGCTGCGGCACCACGGAACCGACCCGGTCTCCGACACGGCCGAGATCATCGGGCCGCAACTCCCGCCACAGCCCCAGATCGCGCGCGAGGAACTCAGCCAATGAGCGAGATGCCACAGGCCCGGCTTTGGACCATGCGGATCGGATTCGTGCTGCTTGTCTGCGTGATCCTGTTCTTCCACCTTCTTCCGCTGGAGACGACACCACGCCGCTGGGTCGGGCCCGATCTTCTGCTGGCCTTTGCCTGCGCCTGGTCTCTGCGCCGTCCCGAATATGTGCCGATGCCCGCTCTGGCCGCCCTGTTCCTGCTTGCGGACCTGCTGTTGCAACGGCCGCCGGGCCTGTGGGCCATGGCCGCGCTGCTCGGATGTGAAAACCTCAAAAAACGGGCGCGCGGCTTTCGGGACACCGGGTTTGCCAGCGAATGGCTGCGTGTCTCCATTGTCATCGCAGGGGTCGCGGTCCTCTATCGCGGAGGATTGATCATCACGCTGGTCGATCTGCCCCCGTTCGGCTTGACGGTTTTCGAGACAATCATGACAATGCTGTTCTACCCCTTGGTGGTGGCGGCAACTCACGGCCTGATGGGCGTGCGCAAGGCGAGCCCGGGCGATCTTGACGGCGCTGGAGCACGGCTATGATCCGAACCGCAGCTGGGAGCGAGGCATCGGCATGAAGAAGACGCGGGCCGAAACCGATATCAGCCACCGCCGGATTTCCCGGCGAGCCGCCTTGCTGGGTGGTGCGCAGTTGCTCTTCATCGGCGGGCTCGCTGCGCGGATGCGCTTTCTGCAGGTCGAACAGGCAGACCAGTTCCGCCTGTTGGCCGAGGAGAACCGCATCAATATGCGGCTCATTCCGCCGTCTCGCGGCGAAGTGTTCGACCGCAACGGCGTGCGTCTTGCACAAAATGCGCCCTCCTACCGCATCGTCATCGTGCGCGAGGATGCGGGTGACACCGACGCGGTCCTCGACCGGCTCGCGCGCATCATGCCGCTTGAGCCCGAAGACATCGCCCGGACCAAGGAGGAGCTGAAACGCTCGCCGTCCTTCCTGCCCATCACCGTTGCCGAGGATGTGCGCTGGGAAGACATCAGCCGGGTATCGGTCAATGCACCGGCCCTGCCCGGTGTAACGCCCGAGGTCGGCCTGAGCCGGGTCTACCCGCAAGGCTCCGACTTTGCGCATGTGCTCGGGTATGTCGGCCCGGTCTCGGACTATGATCTGGAGAAAATCGAGGATCCGGAGCCGGTCCTGCGGATCCCGCGGTTCCAGATCGGCAAGGTCGGCGTGGAAACGAAGCTGGAAACCATCCTGCGCGGCAAGGCTGGCGCAAAGCGGGTCGAGGTCAACGCCGCAGGCCGGGTCATGCGCGAGCTCGACCGCCGCGAGGGGATCCCGGGCTCCGACATCCAGCTGACCATTGACGCCAAGCTGCAGGGCTATGTTCAGGCGCGTCTCGATCAGGAGAGCGCCAGCGCCGTCATCCTCGACTGTGACAGCGGCGACGTGCTTGCCTGCGCCTCCGCGCCGACCTTCGACCCGAATCTCTTCGTCCGGGGGATCTCGGTCAAGGACTATGGCACGCTGACCAACAACAAATACCGCCCGCTGGCCAGCAAGACGGTACAGGGTCTCTACCCGCCCGGCTCGACCTTCAAGATGGTCACGGCAATGGCTGCCCTGGAGGCCGGGCTGATCGGACCCGACGACACCGTCTATTGCCCCGGTCATCTCGAAGTGTCGGGCCGGCGCTTCCACTGCTGGAAGCGGGGCGGGCACGGCTGGGTCGATCTCCAGACATCCCTCAAACGGTCCTGCGACGTCTACTACTACGATCTCGCGATCAAGGTCGGCATTGAAAAGGTGTCAGAGATGGCCAAGCGTTTCGGTCTCGGCGTCAAGCACGACGTGCCGATGTCTGCCGTTGCGCAGGGGCTCGCACCCAATATGGAGTGGAAACGGCAGACCTATGGTCAAAGCTGGCGCGTCGGCGACACGGTGAACGTCTCCATCGGTCAGGGTTTCATGCTGACCTCGCCCATGCAGCTTGCGGTGATGACCGCACGGCTGGCCACCGGGCGTTCGGTTGAGCCGCGGTTGATCAAATCCATCGACGGTGTCGAACAACCCGAACGCGGTGGCGAAAGCCTGGGAATGAACGAGAACAACCTGCGCAAGATGCGACGCGCGATGGACGTGACGGTCAATGACCGGCGCGGCACGGCCTATGGCTCCCGAATTATCGAGGACGAGATGCGCATGGCCGGAAAGACCGGGACCAGCCAGGTGCGCAATATCACCGCAGCGGAACGACGCGCGGGCGTGATCCGCAACGAAGACCTGCCGTGGGAACGGCGAGACCACGCGCTTTTTGTCAACTTCGCACCGATTGCCAAACCGAAGTACGCGGTCGCCGTGGTCGTCGAACACGGTGGAGGCGGCTCCAAGGCGGCCGCACCCATTGCGCGGGACATCACGCTCCAGGCGCTCTACGGCGGGCAACCGCCGCTCGAGGCTTATCCGTCCAAAGACCGCGAACGCATCGAAGAGCTGCAGGAACGGCTTCGCGGCGTACAGCCGCAGGCCTCCTTCGTCGGGCGGGATCAGGCATGAGTTATCTCGAGTACCAGGTCAAATCCGCGCCCACGGGCGTGCGCAAGATCCTTCACCTCAACTGGCCTATTGCGATCCTGCTCGCCTCGGTCTCAGGTGTCGGCTTCTTGATGCTCTACTCGGTCGCGGGGGGCTCGTTCAGCCCATGGGCCGAGCCGCAGATGAAGCGCTTTGCAGTGGGCTTCGTTCTGATGATCGGCGTGGCCATGGTGCCGATTTGGTTCTGGAGATCGCTGGCGGGCGTCGGCTATCTCATGACCTTGGCGCTGCTGGTGGCGGTCGAGTTTTTCGGCACGGTCGGCATGGGAGCACAGCGCTGGATCGACCTGGGTTTCATGCGCTTGCAACCCTCCGAACTCATGAAGATCACGCTGGTGATGTTTCTCGCTGCCTATTACGACTGGCTACCGGTCAAGAAGACCTCGCATCCGTTCTGGGTTCTGCTGCCGGTCATCGCCATCATGATCCCGACCGTCCTGGTGCTAAAACAACCGGACCTGGGCACATCGATCCTGCTGCTTGCCGCGGGTGGCGGGCTGATGTTCCTCGCGGGTGTGCATTGGGCCTATTTCGCGGCCGTTCTGGCCAGTGCGATCGGCCTTGTGACCACGGTCTTCCAATCCCGCGGGACGGAGTGGCAGCTGATCAAGGATTATCAGTTCCGCCGCATCGACACTTTCCTCGACCCGAGTACCGACCCACTGGGCGCAGGCTATCATATCACACAGTCGAAAATCGCACTGGGATCCGGTGGGTGGACGGGACGCGGCTTCATGCAGGGCACTCAGACGAGGCTCAATTTTCTGCCCGAAAAGCACACCGACTTCATCTTCACCACATTGGCAGAGGAATTCGGCTTTCTTGGCAGCATCTCGCTGTTGGGTCTCTACGCACTGATCATCGTCTTCTGCATCTGGTCGGCGCTGACCAACAAGGACCGGTTTTCGTCTTTGCTGATCTTGGGGATCGCGCTCAACTTCTTCCTGTTTTTCGCGGTGAACATGTCGATGGTCATGGGCCTCGCCCCGGTTGTTGGCGTGCCGCTGCCCTTGGTCAGCTTCGGCGGCTCGGCGATGCTGGTCCTGATGCTGGCCTTTGGCCTGATGCAGAGCGCGCATGTGCACCGGCTGAGGTAGGCGTGACGGTCAACGTTCTCTTCGCCGCCCACGCGGATCGCTGGGCCACCTATGACGCGCCATTGCGTGCGGCCTTCTCCGAGTTTGGGCTGAGCGCTCATCTGGCACAGGATCTGCCGCCGGACCAGGTCGACTACATCGTCTATGCGCCCAATTCCCCTCTGCAGGATTTCACCCCCTTCACCCGCGCAAAGGCTGTGCTGAACCTCTGGGCTGGCGTGGAGGCGGTCGTGGACAACCCAACCCTGACGATACCGCTGGCGCGGATGGTCGATCCCGGCATGACCAAGTCGATGACGGAATGGGTGGCCGGGCATGTGATGCGCTATCACCTCGGGATGGACCGCCATATCCAAAACCCGGAGCACCGCTGGGAACCGCATACACCACCTCTGGCCGCCGAGCGTCGGGTGGCGATCCTGGGCATGGGGGAGCTCGGCTCTGCTGTTGCAGAAGTCCTGACAGCGCTGGGTTTTACCGTGCACGGCTGGAGCCGCCGCGAAAGGCATCTTGCCCGTGTCGTCATGCACCATGGCGCCACGGGCTTGGCGGCAGCGCTCTCCAACGCAGAGATACTGGTCCTGCTGCTGCCCGATACACCGGCCACGGAAAACACGCTGAACGCCGAAACGCTGGCGCACCTGCCGCGCGGTGCCTGTGTCATCAATCCGGGACGCGGGCCGCTCATCGATGATACCGCCCTGATCGAAGCGCTTGACAGCGGACAGGTCGCCGCCGCCACCCTCGATGTCTTTCGAACCGAACCCCTACCGGCGGATCACCCGTTCTGGAGCCATCCGAAGGTCACCGTAACCCCGCATATCGCCGCTGAAACGCGCCCGGTGACGGCGGCCAGGGTCATCGCAGACAACATCCGTCGCGGTGAGACGGGCGCGCCCTTCCTGCATCTGGTTGACCGCACGAGCGGCTACTGATCATTCCGCTGCCAGACCGCGCCCCTTCAACAGCGCCTCGACACCGGGCAGTCGCCCGCGGAAGGCGACATAGAGCTCAGCCGCATCCTCGCTGCCCCCGGTGGACAGAATATGCTCTTCCAGCGCCGCCGCGCGCTCCGGGTCGAACGCACCACCGGCGTCCTCGAAGGACGCGAAGGCGTCTGCATCCATGACCTCGGACCACATGTAGCTGTAGTAGCCGCTGGAATAGCCATCCCCGGCGAAGACATGGGCAAAATGCGGCGTGGCATGGCGCATGGTGATCGGATGGGGCATCCCGATCTCCTCCAGCACCTCTGCCTGCCGCGCCATCGGATCGGACGGCGCCGGGCCATCGTGGAAGGCGAGATCCACCAGTGCCGAGGCCACATATTCCACGGTCTGGAACCCCATGTCATAGGTGGCCGCGGCGAGCACCTTGTCGAGCATCTCCTGCGGCATCGTCTCGCCGGTTTCTGCATGGGTTGCGAACTCACCCAGCACCTCCGGCACCTCGAGCCAGTGTTCATAAAGCTGGCTCGGCAGTTCGACAAAATCCCGGGCCACGGAGGTGCCGGACAGGCTCTCATATGTCACGTCTGAAAGCATCTGATGCAGCGCATGACCGAACTCATGAAACAGCGTGCGCGCGTCGTCATAGGACAAGAGCGCCGGATCGCCCTTTGCGAAGTTACAGACGTTGATAACAATTGGTGTCTTGCGACTTGGGAATTTGGCCTGCGACCGCATCGCCGAGCACCAGGCGCCCGAGCGCTTCGAGCCACGCGCGAAGTAGTCCCCGATGAACACCGCCACATGCTCGCCCCGCCGCGTCACCTCCCACGCCCGGCAATCCGCGTGATAGAGCGGAACATCAAGCGGGGCAAAGGACAGGTCGAACAGCCGGGTGGCACAGGAAAAGGCCGCTTCAATCATGCGCTCCAGCTGAAAGTACGGTTTGAGTGCCGCCTCATCGAGGTCGTGTTCCGCGACCCTTCGCTTTTCGGAATAATACCGCCAGTCCCACGGTGCGAGGGGGCCATTGACCCCATCTGCCTGCATCATCCCGGTGAGCACCTCTGCATCGGCCTTGGCTTGCGCCACTGCCGGCTCCCACACAGCCATCAGAAGATCCCGCACCGCGCCCGGTGTTTTGGCCATCTCGGTTTCGAGTTTATAGGCGGCAAAACTGTCGTAGCCGAGAAGCGCCGCACGCTCTTCGCGCAAGGCGAGGATTTCACGCGCGATCTCGCGGTTGTCGGTCTTGCCGCCATTCGCTCCCCGCGCGGCCCACGCCTTGAACGCGATCTCGCGCAGGTCGCGCCGTGGCGAGAACTGCAAAAAGGGCACGATCACTGACCTGGAGAGCGTGACCACCGGCCCGTCCGCCGCTTTCTCTTCTCCGGCGGCCCGGGTCGCCGCGATCACGAAGTCTGGCAAACCTTCGAGATCCTCTTCCGCAAGTGGCAGCATCCACTCCCTTTCATCGGCAAGAAGGTTCTGGGTAAACTCCGTTCCCAGAACCGCAAGACGCTCCTTGATCTCCTTCATCCGCGCATCCTCCGCCCCGTGGAGAGCGGCCCCCGCGCGGACAAACCCGCGGTGGGTGAGCATCAAGACGCGGTTCTGTTCGGAACTCAGCTCCTGATCCGCACGGCTGTTCCACACCTGAGCGATGCGCGCAAAGAGCGCCTTGTTGCTGTAGATCTGCGAGAAATGTGCGGCCAGCTTGGGTGAAAATTCGCGCTGCAACGCCTCGCGCGCGGGGTTGCTGTCTGCACCCGCCACAGCAAAGAACACGCTCAACACCTGGTTAAGCCCTTTGCCGGCAGCTTCCAGCGCCTCGACGGTATTGGCGAAACTGGAAGGCTCAGACGACGACGCGATGGCCTCTATCTCGGCCTCATGCGTCGCGAGAGCCTCTTCCAAAGCAGGCGCGAAATCATCGTCTGAAATCCTGTCGAACGGCGCGATCTGAAACGGCGTGGTCCAGTCCTGCAAGAGCGGGTTGGTCATTGAAATCTCCTTTGAGCGACAAGCTAGAGCCGCCGACCACAACCGACAAGACACAGCCTCCTAGGCGGCGGGCGCATGCCCGCGCGCGCCACCGCACACAGGGCAATCGGGGCGCGGTGAAATCGCAATGATCCGGCTTTCCCCATAGAGCGCGTCGTAGATCACCATCTGACCACGCAGCACTGTTCCAGCGTCCGTGATGATTTTGATCGCCTCGGTGGCCATCATCGCACCGATAACGCCCGGCAGCGGCCCCAGAACCCCCGCCTCGGCACAGGACGGTGCCAGTTCCGCCGCGGGGGCTTGCGGAAAAATGCACTGGTAGCAGGGTGCGCCGCGGGCCGGGTCAAAGACGCTCAACTGCCCCTCCCACTGGCTCAACGCGCCGGAGATCAGTGGTATGCCTTGCTCTGCCGCAACGCGGTTTGTCAAATAGCGCGTGTCAAAATTGTCCGTGCCATCCAGGATCAGATCATAGTCGACAAAGAGGTCCGACGCGATTTCCTCTGTCAGTCGCCGATGATAGGGGCGCACGGTGACATGGGGATTTTGAGCTGTCATTTCCGCCTGAGCAGAGAACACCTTGGGGGTGCCAATGGACTGGTCTTTGTGGATCACCTGCCTTTGAAGATTGGCATTCTCGACGCGGTCATCATCAATGACCCCGATTGTCCCGACGCCAGCGGCGGCCAGATACTGGAGCGCCGGGGCGCCTAAACCGCCAGCGCCAATCACCAGAACTTTCGCCTCCTTGAGCAGCGACTGCCCCGGCCCGCCGATTTCGCGCAGGACAATATGCCGGGCGTATCGGTTCAGTTCGCTGTCGCTGAACCCTTTTCGGGGGGCGTCGGGCTGATCGGCAGCGCGGGCATGATCGGCGCGGTCCTGCAGCAGACGCAAGCCACGGCGGTAGGCAAAGATCAGTGCGGCAAACCCACCGATGATGAGCCAAAGTGCGGGGCTTTCGCCCGTCGCCATTCGCAGCGGGCTGCCGTCGGGCAGGGTCAGTTGAACGACCATAACACCCAGATACAGCACACCAATCATAGTGATCCGCGTAGAGCGCGGCGCCCCCATCAGCGCTCCGATCCCCCAGAGCACACCCGCCATGGCGAAAACCAGAAACATCAGCCGCGCCCCGTCGACCCGAACCCGCCGGTGTTGCGGTCGGTGTCACTGAGCTGCCCGACCACCCTAAAGCGCGCCTGGACCACGGGGGCCACGACCAGCTGCGCGATGCGCATGCCGTGGGTGACCTTGAACGGGGCCTCACCTGCGTTCAGGACGATAATCCCAAGCGGGCCGCGATAATCGCTGTCGATCGTGCCCGGACTGTTGACCAGCATCAGTCCATGGTGCAGCGCCAGACCGGAGCGCGGGCGCACCTGTACCTCATAGCCCTCCGGGATCTCCATCCTGAGCCCTGTCGGGATCAGCGCGCGCGCACCGGTCTGGATGATGACTTCGCCGCCGGGCAGATTGGCCCGCACGTCGGCCCCGGCGGCCCCGACTGTCTGATAGGCGGGGAGATCCATGGTGCGATCTGCGTCATCGGCCCACTCCAGGGCGATCCGGACGTGTTCGTGATGTCCTGCCATGAAATCAGTTCAATGCCTCTGCGATCCGCGTGGCCAACCGCCGTGCAACCTCCGATTTGGTCATCGTCGGCCAGTTCTCTGCCCCCGCGTCGTCGATCACGGTGACGGTATTGTCGTTTCCGCCCATGACGCCCGTCGCCTCCGAAACATCGTTCGCGACAATCCAGTCACATCCCTTGCGGCGTCGTTTGGCCGTCGCGTTCTCAACGACGTCATTGGTCTCGGCGGCGAAGCCGATCACCAGTGCAGGACGCCGTTCCTCGAGATGGGCAACATGCTCCAGGATATCCGGATTTTCCGCAAAGCTGAGATCTGGCAGCCCGTCTTTGGACTTCTTGAGCTTCTGCGCACTGGTCCCCTGAACCCGCCAGTCGGCAACTGCGGCGGCGAAAACAGCCGCATCCGCGGGCAGCGCCGACTCGACAGCATCCAACATCTGCTGTGCGGTTTGAACCGGCACCACCGTGACACCCTCAGGCGGAGCGACCTCAGCCGGTCCGGTCACGAAGACAACCTCAGCCCCCAAGGAGGCAAGCGCGTGACCGATGGCGGTGCCCTGCGCCCCGGACGACCGGTTCGCGATATAGCGCACCGGGTCGATGGGCTCATGTGTCGGCCCGGATGTGACAAGGATGCGCTTGCCCGACAGCGGGCCTGCGGCGAGCCGGCTCTCAATCGCCGAAACGATCTCAAGCGGTTCGGCCATTCGACCAGGCCCGTACTCGCCACATGCCATATCACCCTCATTCGGGCCGACGAGTGCCACGCCATCGTCGGCCAGTCTGCGCGCATTGCGCTGAGTTGCGGCATGATCCCACATGCGAACGTTCATGGCGGGCGCGACGAGAACCGGCGTATCAGTCGCAAGCAGCAACGTGCTGGCAAGATCATTTGCCAGACCGGTGGCCATTTTCGCCATCAAGTCAGCTGTTCCCGGTGCAACGACCACGAGATCCGCAACCCGGCTGAGCTGAATATGGCCCATCTCCGCCTCATCTGTCAGATCGAAGAGGTCGCGGTAGACCTTGGAGCCGGCGAGTGCCGAGACCGAGAGCGGTGTCACAAATGCCTCGCCGGCCGTGGTCAGCACAGGTGTCACAATGGCGCCTCGTTCGCGCAGCCGTCGGATCAGATCCAATGATTTGAAGGCCGCGATTCCACCACCGATGATCAGCAGAATATGTTTTCCGGTCAGCATCACGCATCCCCAGTGGGTGGGCCTCCGGGCGACCATAGGCCGTCACGCAGGCAACCTCCAGCCCTCTGCATCAGTTGAAGACGTCGCATGGATCCTCACGCGTGACAGCGGGCCCATCTGCCATCGCGGTGAACCCTCCCGGTGGTGTGCGCCCGTTCTCACCCTGACCAAGAGCAAAGACACTGAGGCCAGGTGCTGCGGTCTGCAAATACAGTGGCGCGCCCCAATCCGTCCGGGCATGCCCGTTCCCGGTGATGACGATCACAGGCCCGCCGGTGTCCTCCACAGCCTCAAGTGCGGCCCGTGCCAGCGTGGCATCCCGCAAGCGCTGGACGGAAACCATCATCGGCAGCATATCCGCCGGCAACGCGTTGCAATGAGCATCCGCCTGCATCTGCTCGCGCGCGGCCTGCTGGGTTGCGTCGAGAGGGACGTCGAGGCCAAAGCGCGCCGCATCCTGTGGTCCGAAGATTTGGGCGATATCCTGTTGCATGACGCCCCGGATTTCGGCACGCGGGACTCCGGCACCGTAAACCTCAGCCGCGGGAGCAGCCTCGAAAATGGGATAATACAGGGCGAAGTCGGGCCACCCCGATCCGTCCCATTCAAGCGCGGACCCTAACGCCGCCTGCGAGCGGCGCACGTCCGCAGTGACGCGGGCGGCCTGTTGCGGTGTCAGCATCTCGAAGACCAATGCAGAGGGCGCAAGGGCCGCTGTCCACTTGGCCTGAACCGCATGATGTCCGGGATTGTCATGTTGCTCCCCGAGGAAGACAACGTCTGCTGTTCGGGCCGCTCCTGGCAAGATATCCTGTGCAAAGGCAAGAGGAGCGGCCAAAACGACCGCTCCCACAGACATCATGCTTCGGACAGTTGATCCAATCACACGAGGAAATGATGCACTTCGCGCGACTGACTTTCCAAAGACTTGCGCATCTTGGCAAAGGCAGCCGCCTCGAGCTGTCGCACACGCTCTTTGCTCAGCGATAGTTCCTGACCGAGGCTTTCCAAAGTGCGCGGCTGATCACGCAGCTTGCGTTCCCGCACGATGAACCGCTCCCGCTCATTCAAATCGTTCATCGCCTTGAGCAACCATTCCCGCAATTGTTCGGTGTCGTGGCTGTGCTCCACCGTCTCGGCGGCCTGGGCACTGTCATCCTCCAGTGCGTCAATCCACTCACGCCCCTCATCTTCGGTCGACTGCGTCGCGTTCAAGGAATAATCGGATCCCGACAGGCGGCCTTCCATCATCTCGACGTCATGCAGCGGCACACCGATCTCGGTCGAGATCATCTGGCGCAGCTGGTGCCGGTCAAGCACTTCGCCGGCAGCAGCACTTTCTCGTTCCAGCCGAGCCTGCACCCGACGCATGTTGAAAAACAACGATTTTTGTGACGATGTCGAACCGGTGCGCACCATCGACCAATTGCGCATCACGTAGTCCTGAATGGACGCCTTGATCCACCAGACCGCGTAGGTTGAAAAGCGCACTCCACGGTCAGGGTCGAACTTGTCTGCCGCTTTCATCAGCCCGAGGCCCGCTTCCTGGATGAGGTCGTTCATCGGCGCGCCATAGCGTTTGAATTTCGATGCCATGGAAATGGCCAGGCGCATGTAGGCTGTGATCAGCCTGTGGAGAGACTTTTCACATCGCTCATCCCGCCACGCATAGGCCAGTTTGAGTTCTGTTTCCGCGTCGAGCAGTTCCGCCTTCATAGCGGTGCGCGACAATGACATATCCCTTGCTGTGTCCAAAGCCATAGCGACATCTCCCAGTCAGATGAAGCACACCTTGCCGTGTACAATTGATACAGATACGCACCATACCGACGATTGGTTCACTTCAAAGGTTTATAAAATGTTGCCAAAACTGACCTTCGTGCTAGGCGGCGCTGCCTCGGGAAAGTCAATCTGGGCGGAAAACCTTTTGTTAAGCAGTCGTTTAGCTCCCGTTTACCTTGCCACCTCCCGGGTCCATGACGACGAAATAAAAATGCGTGTAGAGGCCCATAGATCGCGCAGAAGTGACCAGTGGCTCAATTTTGAGGCACAAATCGAACTCGGTTCGGTCCTCGACAGTCTAGATGCGACTCAAGCGGTGTTGATTGATTGTGCCACGATGTGGCTGACAAACATCATGATGGACGACATCGATATCGCGCAGGCGCAGGTCGATCTGCTGACAGCTCTGGAAAACTGCTCCGCTCCCGTTGTCATCGTCTCCAACGAGGTGGGGCACGGGATTGTGCCCGAGAATGCACTTGCAAGGCGGTTCCGCGACATGCAGGGCCGCTTGAACATCGCACTTGCCGAGCGGGCCGACCTCGCGGTCCAGGTGACTGCGGGACTTCCTCAGGTCTTGAAGGGTGAGTTGCCGTGACGGTTTGGCACTGGGTCCGCCACGGACCGACTCACGAGAAAACCTTTGTGGGATGGCGAGACGTGCCGGCGGATCTCTCGGACACCGCCCGATTGGACAGACTGCGCGCGCATCTTCCGACATCCGCTCTGCTCATCGCGTCAGACCTGCGCCGCGCCTCGGCCACGGCGGACGCACTGGAAGGCGCGGATCATCGCCGGCTGGAAGACACAGCAGCCCTCCGCGAGTTCAATTTCGGAGCTTGGGACGGCCTCCCTTTCGCCGAGATCGCCGAGCGCGATCCTGATCTGAGCCGGGCCTACTGGGAGACACCTGGGGACGTCGCTCCGCCCGGCGGGGAAAGCTGGAATGCCGCGGCCGAGCGGGTCGACGCCTGCGTGGATGCGATCAACGCAAGCCATCCGGACGCTCAGATCATCGCGGCAGCTCATATCGGTGTCATCCTGACGCAGGTGCAGCGCGCTTTGGGCGTTTCGCCCTATCAGGCACTCGCTCACGAGATCGACAATCTGTCCTGCACGCGAATTGCCTGGGCCGGAAACATGGGATCGGTCGAGCAGATCAATCACTGTCCGTGATCCGCGTCTTCACAATTGATCGTTTGATTTGCGGACGTCGGGATCGCTAGCGTCCACTCATGACGTATGATCTCTACATTGGTGATCGCACCTTCTCCAGCTGGTCTCTCAGAGGCTGGCTCATGTTGGAGAAATTCGGGCTGCCCTACCGCACCCATCTCGTCGGCCTCTACAGCGGGACGATGGCTGCGGACTTTGCTCCGCTACATCCCGCACGATTGGTCCCGGTTCTGAAGACACCCGATGATGAGATCATCGGCGAGACCTTGGCCATGGCTGAAACCTTGGCGGAGCGGCATCCAGATGCCGGCCTTTGGCCGGTGTTGGCTGGGCTTCGCGCCCGTGCACGGTGGCTCTGCGCCGAAATGGCCAGTGGATTTACGGCCCTGCGGGACGCCTGCCCCATGCAGTTGCAGCACGTCAATCAAGAATTTGTACCGTCCGGCGCCGTTTTGGCGGACCTGCACAGGCTGGAGGACATCTGGACCGCCGCACGGTTGATGTCCGGCACAGAGCAGGGCTGGCTGATGGGCGACTATAGTCTTGCTGACGTCTTTTTCGCCCCGGTGGCAGCGCGGGTGATCGGGTATGACCTTCCTGTCTCGGATGAAAGCCGCGCCTATTGTCTGAAAACCATTCGTGATCCTGCATTTCAGTCCTGGCGCGCGATGGGCCTGAAGACCAGATATGACCCGTTCCCCTATCCGACGGGCTGTCCGACCACCGAGTGGCCGGCCTGAGTCTCCCGGTTCAGGATTAACCTTTCATAAAGACCGGTGACGTACCGATTAACCACGTTGGTCTGGAGGGGCGCTCGTGGTTTCCGTTGCACATTCCGTCGCGTTTCGTGGCGTCGAAGCTTGTCTGGTGGAAGTGCAGTGCTCGCTTTCCCCCGGCCTGCCCGGTTTCAGTGTGGTTGGCCTGCCGGACAAGGCCGTTTCGGAAGCGAAGGAGCGTGTTCGCGCGGCGTTGTCCTGCATGGCCATCGCCTTTCCGTCAAAGAAGGTCACGATCAATCTCAGTCCCGCCGACCTGCCGAAAGAGGGCAGCCACTTCGATCTGCCCATCGCCGTGTCCTTGCTCGCCGCGCTGGAGATCATCCCGAAAGACATCACCCAATCGGTTGTCGCCCTGGGGGAGTTGTCCCTCGATGGCAAGATCATCCCGGTGAACGGCGCATTGCCCGCGGCCATGACGGCAGCGGCAGAGGGTTACGGGCTGATCTGTCCGGAGGCCTGTGGAAAGGAAGCCGCATGGGTCAGTAGTGCGCGGGTGATCGCCGCCAAGACACTGGGCGATGTGGTGCGCCACTTCACGGGTCAAGTGCCGATTGAGCAGGCGATTCCGGGTGAAATAGCGACGACTGCAAGGACGAAAGACCTCTCGGAGGTGAAGGGGCAGGAACGAGCCAAGCGCGCTCTCGAAATCGCTGCCGCCGGGCGCCATCATATGATCATGATCGGAACTCCAGGGTCCGGGAAGTCGATGTTGGCTCAGCGCTTGCCGGGCGTGTTACCGCCAATGACCGCGATGGAAGCTCTCGAGACCTCGATGATCCATTCCGTGGCCGGGCTTCTCGATGAAGGGGGCATCACCCGGGACCGCCCCTTTCGCGATCCGCATCACACGTCCTCCATGGCCGCCATCATCGGCGGCGGACGTTTGGCCAAGCCGGGTGAGGTGTCGCTGGCGCACAATGGCGTGCTCTTTATGGATGAGTTCCCAGAGTACCAGCGCAATGTCCTGGAGACCTTGCGGCAGCCCATAGAAACCGGTGAGGTTATGATTTCGCGGGCCAACGCGCATGTCAGATATCCATGCCGGTTCATGCTCGTTGCTGCTGCCAACCCATGTCGCTGTGGGTATCTTTCGGACCCGGCCCGCGCCTGCGCACGCGTTCCCAAATGCGGAGACGACTATCTGGGCCGCATTTCGGGGCCGCTCATGGATCGGTTTGATCTCCGGGTCGATGTGCCGCCCGTGGCCTATACAGACCTCGACTTGCCTGCAAACGGAGAGACGTCCGACACCGTTGCCGCCCGGGTGACAGCGGCGCAGGCGGTGCAACAGCACCGCTTTGAGGACAGGTCCGACATGCGCTGCAATGCCGATGCCGCAGGCGAGGCTTTGGAAGATATCGCCTCCCCGGATGCTGAGGGACGAGACCTGCTGCTGCGCGCTGCCGAACGATTCAACCTCTCTGCTCGGGGGTATCACCGTGTACTACGCGTCGCCCGGACAATCGCGGATCTGGATCATTCCGCGCAGGTCCGCCGTCCGCACATCGCCGAAGCGATCAGCTTTCGTCTGGTCAGCCCGGCCGAAGCCTAGGACAGCCGCGCCTCAATCGCCTCCCAGATTTTCGCGGCGATATTGACCCCATCAAATCGCTCCAACTCCTGTATGCCGGTTGGAGAGGTTACGTTGATTTCGGTCAGATAGTCACCGATCACGTCTATGCCGACAAAGATCTGACCCTTCTCCTTCAGCAAAGGTCCGATAGCCGCGCAGATCTCCCGGTCGCGCTCGGTCAAACCGATCTTCTCCGGACGTCCGCCGACGTGCAGGTTCGACCGCGTCTCACCCGCGGCAGGCACCCTGTTGATCGCGCCGACCGCCTCTCCATCAACGAGGATGACCCGCTTGTCGCCTTTCGAGACATCCGGCAGGAACTTCTGCACGATCAGAGGCTCGCGCGAAAAGCCGGTGAAGAGCTCGTGCAAAGATGTCAGGTTACGATCATTTGCATCAAGGCGGAAAACCCCGGCCCCACCGTTCCCGTAGAGCGGTTTGAGAATGATGTCCCCGTGCCTTTCCTTGAACGACTTTATGGTGGCGAGATCTCTCGCGATGCAGGTCGGCGGCGTCAGGTCAGGAAAGTCCAGGACCAGCAGTTTCTCGGGATAATTCCGCACCCAGAACGGATCATTCACCACCAGCGTCTCCGGGGTCAGACGATCCAGCAAATGGGTCGAAGTGATATAGTGCATGTCGAAGGGAGGATCCTGGCGCAGCCATACCACATCGAACTGGGCCAGGTCCACGTCTCTGGCGTCGCCCAGCTGGGCATGCGCGCCCTGCACCCGCTGAACGCGCAGATCATGGCCCCGCGCCGTGATGCGCCCTTCCTGATACGCCAGGTGATCTGGCGAGTAGAAAAACAACTCATGACCTCGCGTCTGCGCTTCCTCGGCAAGGCGAAAGGAGCTGTCGGCACTGATGTCCACATCTCCAATCGGGTCCATCTGAAAGGCGATTTTCATGGCGGTTCCTCGCATTTACCGCCCTTACATGGCGCAGCCGCCCGGAAGGTGCAATGGCTCGTGCGAGCCGACGCTCACCCTTCTCCAAACGCGTTTTCGATGATCTTGACGGCTCCGGTTGCACCCATCAACGCCACATCAAACCGCGCCTCGGTCAGCGCGCCGTTTGGCAACTGTCCCAGATATTCGGACGCCGATACGCAGATGCGATCCATTTGCGCGCGGTTGAGCCGAAGCGCAGCGGCCTCAAGACTTCGGCTTTTCTTCACCTCGACGAAGATCACACGCTCGGCATCTTGCACGATCAGATCAATCTCGCCACCGACGCCGCGCCAGCGTTCGGCAACCACCTCATATCCCAGTTCGCCGTAGTGTCGGGCAACGGCGTTTTCGGCGGCGCGACCTGCGTGATAGGACACGGCGCCCCGTTGGCTCTGCTGCCCGCGTGCCGTCATTTCAGCCCTCCTTCGTAAGTGCCAGAGCCTGCTGGTAGACCTGACGCCGCGGCAGATTGTAAGCCTTGGCCACCATATCGACCGCATCTCGCATCGTCATCTGTCGCAGTGCCTGTTCCAATGCCTGCTGTACGGTATCTTGGCTAACGGATGCTGAACGCCCCCGGTCGATCAAGACGACAAGTTCGCCTTTCACGGTCGTTCCCGCATATGTTCTGCTCAAGGTCTCCAGGGTGCCGCGCTGTATGTCTTCGAACTTCTTTGTCAGTTCTCGACAGACCGCCGCCAACCGTTCCGTCCCGAGGATATCACTCGCATCAGACAGCATCGCGGCGAGGCGTTTTGGAGATTCGTAGAAAACCAGTGTTCCCGGCACCTCCCGAACGGCCTCGAGCGCCGACCGGCGCGCAGATTTGGCGTTGGGCAGAAAGCCCGCAAAGTAAAAGGCATCCGTCGGCAAGCCGCCCAGAACCAGCGCGGTCAGGATCGCGGACGGCCCGGGCGCACAGGTCTGCATCACACCCGCCTCCGGGGCAGCAGAACTCAACTCAAAGCCGGGGTCAGCGATCAGTGGCATCCCGGCTTCGGAGGCATAGGCCACGGATTTGCCCGCTTGCACGTCGCTGAGGAGCCGAGCAATCACCGACCCTTTGCTGTGATCGTGCAGCGCAACCAGCGGGCGGCGGGAGACAGGAACGCCATGAATGTCCATCAGGCGCCGCAGGCTGCGTGTATCCTCTGCCGCCAAGACGTCCGCGGAGGCCAGTACATCGAGGGCGCGCAAGGTGATATCGCGCGCCGTTCCAATCGGCACACCCACAAAGTAAAGGCCTGCGTCCAAGGCTACCTTTTGGAAATTCAACGCTGGACCCGCCTTTCGTGACGTCTATGATTGCGACGAGCGCGCATCTGCGCCTGAATTCTGACTGCTGGAGTATCCGCATATGTTCGCCGTTTTCCCATCCGCCCGCAAGGTCGCGCGTCTGATTGCCCTGCCGTTGGTCGCACTCGCTCTGGCCGCCTGCGACACGCTACCAGGAGCGGGATTTGGCAGCGGCCCCGGCATCGACACCGGCGAGGCTGTCCCTGTCGCGCTGCTGGTGCCCAGCGGCTCTGGTCAGACCACGGACGAGATTTTGGCACAAAGCCTTGAAAACGCGGCACGCTTGGCAATTCGGGATCTCAACGGCGCGCGGGTCGACTTGCGGGTTTACCAGACCGGAGGGGATGCAGGCGTGGCAGCGGCACGAGCCCAGCAGGCTGTGGACGAAGGGGCGAAAATCATTCTCGGACCGGTTTATGCGGCCTCAGCCAATGCAGTCGGCAACGCAGTGGCCGCGGACAACATCACGGTGCTCTCGTTTTCGAATAACGCTGCCATCGCCGGTGGCAACGTCTTTGTACTGGGTCAAACCTTCCAGAATACAGCGGACCGCATGGTCAGCTATGCCAGAAGTCAGGGCAAATCCCGGTTTGTGATCGTGCATGCGCAGGATTCTGCTGGCACGCAAGGGCGCAGCGCAATCAACAACGCGGTGAACGCTCAAGGCGGGTCAGTCGTTGGCACGGTCAGCTACGCACTGTCGCAGCAGGATGTGATTGCCTCAATTCCGCAAATCAAATCCGCGGTAGAGGGCAACGCGGCGGATGCACTGTTCATGACCACGGATACGGCCAGCGCCCTTCCTCTGCTGTCTCAGCTTCTGCCGGAGGCGGGTATCACCTCTGAAACCGCGCAGTTCATGGGTCTCACACGGTGGGACATTCCGCCGCAAACGCTCAGCTTGCCCGGGGTTCAGGGCGGTTGGTTCGCCGGACCGGATCCGGCTGCCTCTGCGACCTTCAGTGCCCAGTATCAAAACGCCTACGGCAGCCTGCCGCATCCCATTGGCGGGCTGGCATTTGACGGAATCGCCGCCATCGGCGCTCTCGTCAGTCAGGGAAACCCGGATGCGCTGACCGCCGCTGCACTGACACAAGGGGCGGGCTTCCGCGGAGCGAGCGGTATCTTCCGGCTGCGTCCCGATGGCACCAATGAACGTGGCCTCGCCGTCGCGACGATAAATGCCTCCCAGGTCACAATCCTCAGCCCGGCGCCCCAGTCGTTCGGCGGTGCAGGTTTCTAGGGCAACACAATGTCCCTGACGGCACAGCAGGTCGACGCCGCACCTGCAGCGGACTTGATTTGCGCAGCGGAGTTGATCTTTGACAACGCCGGCTTCGAACGAGACCTCAGTCGCGCCCTGCAAGAGACACCCTCGGCCAGCGAGATACGCGCCACGGCGGTGCGCCTCTTGAAAGACCAGCAGCGGGCCGGGCGGGAGGAGATCGCCCGAGCCTTCGCGGCCGCACCCTTCGCTGCACGACCGATGACACGGTCCTATACCTACCTGACGGATCAATTGGTCACCGCCGCCCTTCATGTGGCACGGGACATTCTGCATCCCAAGCCCAACCCGACGTCGAGCGAACACCTGTCGGTCATCGCTGTAGGCGGCTACGGACGGGGAGAGATGGCGCCGTTTTCCGACGTGGACCTGCTGTTCCTCACACCTTACAAGATCACCGCCTGGGCGGAGAGCGTCATCGAATCCATGCTCTACATCCTGTGGGATCTGAAACTGAAGGTCGGCCACGCCAGCCGCACGATCAAGGAATGCCTGCGCCTGGGTGCCGAGGACTTCACGATCCGGACGGCCTTGCTGGAGCAGCGCCACCTCGCGGGCGACACCGATCTGGCCGCCACCCTGGCCAAACGCCTGCGCAGCGATCTGTTTTCCGGCTCAGAGCGCGCCTTTGTCGAAGCGAAACTGGCCGAGCGCGAAACACGGCATCGCAAGCAGGGTCAGCGCTACGTCGTCGAACCGAACGTGAAAGAGGGCAAAGGCGGGTTGCGGGATCTGCAGTCACTCTACTGGATTGCAAAATACGTGCACAACGTCGGTGACGCGGCAGACCTTGTTCCCATCGGTGTTTTCACGGAGGACGAATTCCAGGGATTTGCCGCAGCCGAAGATTTCCTTTGGGCTGTGCGCGGTCATCTGCACCTTGAGAACCGGCGCGCCTCCGAACAGCTGACGTTCGACATGCAGGTCCAGGTGGCCGACGCGATGGGCTACGAGGACACGAAGGGGCGCCGCGCAGTCGAAGTGTTCATGCAGGATTACTTTTTGCATGCAACAGAAGTCGGCGATCTGACACGTATCTTCCTGACTAAACTGGAAGCCGACCACGTGAAGGCCGAACCTATCCTGGAGCGAATCTTTCGCCGGCGTCCGAAGGTGAAGAAAGGCTATCAAGTCGTCAACAACCGTATTGCGATTGAAGACGATGCGAGCTTTCTCTCGGACAAGCTGAACCTGCTGCGTCTCTTCGAGGAAGCCCTGCGCACCGGCATGCTGATCCACCCCGATGCAATGCGGCTGATCAAATCCAACCTGCATTTGATCGACGATGAGGTGCGCAACGCGCCCGAATCGCAGCGCATCTTCTTCGATCTTCTGCTCAAACACGGCAACCCGGAGCGCGCGTTGCGGCGGATGAACGAGCTTGGCGTGCTCTCCGCTTTCGTACCGGAGTTCGAGCCCATCGTCGCGATGATGCAGTTCAACATGTATCACAGCTACACGGTCGATGAGCACATCATTCAGTGCATCAAGCACCTCGCTCAGATTGAAAAGGGTGAGCTTGAAGAGGATCTACCCGTCGCCTCCTCGATCCTGAAGAAGGGTGTGGACCGCAAGGTCCTCTACACCGCTCTGCTCATCCACGATATCGGCAAGGGGCGGCCGGAAGATCATTCGATCCTCGGAGCGCAGATGGCGCGGAAGATTGCGCCGCGGCTCGGGCTCAACAAGACCGATACGGACACCGTGGAGTGGCTTGTGCGCTATCACCTGCTGATGTCGGACATGGCCCAGAAGCGCGACATCGCCGACCCGCGCACGGTGCGCGATTTCGCCAAGGCGGTGCAGACGGTCAAGCGGCTGGATCTGCTCTGTGTCCTGACGGTCTGCGATATCCGAGGGGTTGGCCCGGACACCTGGAACAACTGGAAGGCGGTGCTGATCCGTGCGCTTTATCGCCAGACCAAACGGGCTCTGGAGACAGGGCTTGAAGACCTCAACCGCGAAAACCGGGGCGCGGAGGCCAAGCGGGCGTTGCGGGCCGCACTGCACGACTGGCCGCGCAAGGATCTGCAGCGGGAAACCGCGCGCCACTACGCGCCGTATTGGCAAGCCCTGCATGTGACTGCGCATGTCACCTTCGCCAAGATGCTGCGTGACGTGCAGGATGATGAAATACTCATTGACCTGCACCCGGACGAAGAACGTGATGCGACCCGCGCTTGCTTTGTCATGGCCGATCATCCGGGCATCTTTGCGCGCCTGGCGGGCGCTCTCGCACTGGTGGGAGCAAATATCGTCGACGCGCGCAGCTACACCACGAAGGACGGCATGGTCACGGATGCCTATTGGATCCAGGACGCGGACGGAAACCCCTATGACGCGGCACGTTTGCCGCGCCTGCGCCAGATGATAGAAAAGACCCTGCGCGGCGAAGTGGTGGCCCGCGAGGCGCTGAAAGACCGTGACAAGGTCAAGAAGCGCGAGCGGGCCTTCAAGGTGCCCACCCATATCACCTTCGACAATGAGGGCTCGGAGATCTACACGATCATCGAGGTAGATACGCGTGACCGACCGGGTCTGCTGTATGATCTGGCCCGCACGCTCGCCGCATCCAATGTCTACATCGCCAATGCGGTGATTGCGACCTACGGGGAGCAGGTGGTCGACACCTTCTATGTCAAGGACATGTTCGGCCTGAAGTACTATGCCGAAAGCAAGCAGCGCACGCTTGAGAAGAAACTGCGTCAGGCCATCGATGAAGGCGTCGAAAGGGCCAGGGAGTGAGGCCCATCCGCCTGATGTCCGGGTTCTTCACTGTTGGCGGCTGGACGTTGATGAGCCGTGTTCTCGGGTTCATCCGTGATGCGATGATTCTGGCGTATCTCGGCACCGGCCCGCTCTATCAGGCCTATGTGGTGGCTTTTCGCCTGCCCAACATGTTCCGCCGGTTCTTTGCGGAAGGCGCGTTTAACATGGCCTTTGTGCCGATGTTCTCCAAACGGCTGGAGGGCAAACAGGACCCGGATGGCTTTGCCTCCGACGCCTTCGCCGGTCTTGCGTCGATCCTGATCGCTTTGACCGTCGTGGCGCTGGCAGTGATGCCCTGGCTGATCTATGGGCTTGCATCGGGGTTTGCCGGGCAGGAACAGTTCGATCTATCCGTGGAATTCGGTCGGATCGCTTTCCCCTATATTCTCTTCATCTCGCTGGCCGCTCTACTGTCGGGCATGCTGAATGCGGCGGGGCGGTTTGCGGCGGCGGCGGCGGCTCCGGTTCTGCTGAACGTGCTATTGATTGGCGCCATGGCGACTGCCGCCTGGCTTGGTGGAGATATCGCACGCGCCTTGATCTGGGCCATACCGGTCGCGGGTGTCCTGCAATTCGCGCTGCTCTGGTTTTCTGCGAAGCGCGCCGGCTTCAAGATCAAACTCAAACGCCCGCAGCTCACACCGGATATGCGCCGGCTCGTCAAGATCGCCATCCCCGCGGCACTTGCGGGAGGTGTCGTACAGATCAATCTGCTGGTGGGCCAGCAGGTCGCGAGCTATTTCGACAAGGCGGTGGGCTGGCTTTTCGCCGCGGATCGCCTCTATCAGTTGCCGTTGGGCGTTGTCGGGATAGCGGTTGGTGTCGTTCTGCTGCCGGATCTCTCGCGGCGGCTGCAGGCACGAGACGACGCCGGTGCAAAAACAGCGCTGAGCCGAGCCGCTGAGATCTCTCTTGCACTGACGATTCCATCCGCAGTCGCACTTGTCGTGATCCCCTTCCCGCTGGTCTCCGTGTTGTTTGAACGCGGCGCAGCCACTGTTGATGATACGGCGGCCATCGCGGTCGCCGTCGCGATCTATGGGCTCGGGCTGCCCGCCTTTGTGATCCAGAAGATCCTGCAACCGGTTTTCTTCGCACGAGAAGACACCCGCAGGCCGTTTCACTATGCGGTGGTGTCCATGGTCGCCAATGCAGCCCTTGCGATTGGGCTGGCCCCAGTTGTGGGCTGGATTGCGCCTGCCATCGCCACGACCGTCGCGGCCTGGCTGATGGTGGCACTGCTGCGCGCGGGCGCAAAGAGCTACGGCGATGTCGCGCGCTTCGACGCCCGGTTCCAAGGGCGCATCTGGCGGATGGTGCTTGCCTCGGCGATCATGGGGGGTGCGCTCTGGTTCGGTACCGTGTTGCTGAGCCCCTTCCTCGGCATGCCGTGGATCCGGGCCTTTGCGCTTGCGGTGCTGATCATGATCGGAATGGCGACCTACTTCGGTGTCGCGCATCTGATCGGCGCCATTCGGATGGGCGAGGTCCGGCGGGCGCTGAGACGGTCTCCCTAGTCGCGTCTGAGTGCGGACAGAAGCCGCGCCATCCCGCCCGGGACCAATGCCGCAGACGCCCCGAACCCGAAGAAAAACGCAGCCAGATCCGCAACCCACCCGTTGCCAACATCAAAGAAAATGCCCCAGATCAGCTGCAAGCCCATCAGGATGGCGATCAGACTGAATGCACGCAGCTGCTCCTCGCCGCGTGCAGCAAGGCTTTGCCACATGACGAAAGAATAGCCGCCGATGAGCCCATAGACCGCCGGGAAACCCCCGATGAGCCAATTCGGATCGTTGAGCAGCGCACCGTAGACCAGCGCGCCAAACACGGCGCCGCCAAAGAACAACACCAGCACCGCTAGCTGCCCCATGGTCTCTCCAACCAGCTTGCCCAAGGCCAAAAGCAGTACCGCGGCAAAGAGCGCAGACGTAAAGCCGGCATGCACAAAAGAGTAGGTCAGAAAGCGCAACAGATGTTCGGGCAGCCAGCGCCCGTTACTGACCATCCAATCAAAGATATCCCCCGAAAAGGCATAGCTCTGCACAGATGCCAGCCGCCAGCCCACCGCCTCATTGCCGCCGATCAGGCCCCGCGCACCAAGGCTGAACACCGCCTCCGGGATGGCGATCGCCAGAAACAGGATCACCACAACGGGCGGCAGCGGGTTCACCGGTGAGGGGTCGTGATGGTCGCTCATGGGGCCCTTCCTTGACGATGCTCTGCCCCATGGGTAAGGCAGCGCAAACTGCTTTTCCAGCAAGAACGGAGCCCGCCATGACCACCCCCGCCTTCACGCCGCGTGTCTTTTCCGGCATCCAGCCGTCGGGCGGGCTGACTCTGGGCAATTACCTCGGCGCGATCAAACGTTTCGTGCAGATGCAGGACGAGGCCTATGAGACGATCTACTGCATGGTGGACCTGCATGCGATCACAGTCTGGCAGGACCCGGCGGACCTCGCGCGGAACACACGCGAGCTGGCCGCGGGTTTCATCGCCAGCGGCATCAGCCCTGAGAAGTCGATCCTGATCAACCAGAGCCAGGTGCCCGAGCACGCGCAGCTGGGGTGGATCTTCTCCTGCGTGGCGCGCATGGGCTGGATGCAGCGCATGACCCAGTTCAAGGACAAGGCTGGCAAGAACACGCAGAATGTTTCACTGGGGCTGTTTGGATATCCTGCTCTGATGGCGGCCGACATTCTGATCTACCATGCCACTCACGTGCCTGTGGGGGAGGACCAGAAACAGCACCTCGAACTGACGCGCGATATCGCGACGAAGTTCAATCACGACTACGGTGTCGACTTCTTTCCGCTGACCGAGCCGGTCATTGAAGGCGCCGCGACACGGGTGATGTCTTTGCGGGACGGCTCTAAGAAGATGTCGAAGTCCGATCCGTCAGACGCATCACGGATCAACATGACAGATGACGCTGATACGATTGCCAAGAAGATCCGCAAAGCCAAGACTGACCCCGACGCGCTGCCGTCGGAGGCTGCTGGTCTTGCTGATCGCCCAGAAGCGCGCAACCTGATCAACATCTACGCAGCGCTCGCTGAGCAAACGGTCGACGAGGTGCTCGCCGATGTCGGAGGCCAGCAGTTCGGGAGCTTCAAACCGCAGCTCGCAGAGCTGGCTGTCGAAAAGCTTTCGCCGATCTCGACCGAAATGGCGCGGCTGATGGCCGATCCAGGCGAGATAGACCGGATTCTCAGCGACGGTGCGGAACAGGCCCGGGCCATTGCCGCTCCGATCCTTGCGCGGACCTACGAGATCGTCGGTATGGTCCGCTGAGGCCCGGCGCCTCTTCGGAGTAGGGATGCAATTGCTTACCCGCCCAATGTATGGAGCGGGACGAGGGCACTGCGGGTGCAAGAGAGCACACAGCCTTAAGTTACCCAATTGCCTGTGACTGACGGGACCAAGAGCGACCGTCAAGGGACGCCGCACATCGGCTGCGCGCATCTGCAGGTCGCGTCCGAGCCTTGCACCGCTTAGATCTGAGGCGCGAGTTGTAAATCGGAGCAATCGAATGACAGATCAAATCGGGCTCGCCGTCGGGCATGTGCATCTCAAGGTCGCCGACCTCGAGCGCGCTATCGGGTTTTATCGCGATGTGCTGGGGTTCGAAGTGATGCAACGGTTCGGCACCGACGCCGCGTTTCTCGGCGCGGACGGCTATCATCACCATGTCGGCCTCAACACCTGGCACAGCCGAGGCGGGACACCGCCTCCGAACGGTCACACAGGCCTCTACCATGCGGCCTTTCTCTATCCGGATCGGCGCGGGCTTGCGTTGGCGCTGCGACGCGTGGTGGATGCGGGTATTCCGCTGGATGGCGCCGCCGATCATGGGGTCAGCGAGGCCGTCTACCTGCGCGATCCTGACGGCAATGGCGTTGAATTATATCGTGATCGTGCCCCAGAAGACTGGCCCCGCGACAAGGACGGACATCTTGCGATGGTGAACATCCCCCTCGACGTTGATGCCTTGCTGGCCGAAGCGCGCTGAGCTGATCGGGAACGCGCGGCCAACCGTCAGTCCGCATGGACAATTCCGGCCGGCTCCGCCACTTTGCGTGAAACTCTTTGACGTGGGTTCTGACATGGCAACAGGCTTCTTCTGGGACGAAAAATGCTTCTGGCATGCGGGCGGCAACTACGCCTTCACATTGCCGATTGGGGGCAATGTCCAGCCCCTGGCCGCCGGTGGACTGCCTGAGAGCCCGGAAACCAAACGGCGGTTGAAAAACCTCATGGACGTGACTGGTCTCTCGGATGAGCTCGATATGCGTCACGCCCCGCGAGCGACACGGGAGATGCTGGAGCGCGTGCATCCCGCAGCGTATCTCGACGCATTCAAAGCGATGTCCGACGCTGGTGGAGGCGAGTTGGGCCGCCGCACGCCTTTCGCACACGGAGGCTATGACATAGCGGCACTGTCGGCAGGGCTGGCCGTTGCAGCGGTCGGCGCGGTCGTGACGGGCGCGCTGGACAACGCCTATGCGCTCTCACGGCCCCCAGGTCATCATTGCCTGCCTGATTTTCCCAATGGGTTCTGCCTGCTGGCCAATATCGCCATTGCCATCGAAGAGGCCCAGTCAAAGGGTTTCGGCAAGCGCGTGGTGGTTCTGGATTGGGATGTGCATCACGGTAACGGAACCGAAGCAATCTATTATGATCGCGACGACGTGCTGACGATATCCCTGCACCAGGAGGGAAACTACCCACTGGATACTGGCGCCTTTGCTGATCGCGGTAGGGGTGCGGGCACGGGCTTCAATCTCAATCTACCGTTGCCTGCGGGCGCAGGTCACACTGCGTATCTCTATGCGATGGACCGCATCGTTCTGCCGCAAATCGAGGCTTTCGCCCCGGATCTGATTATCATCGCCTGCGGATTTGATGCCGCAGCGATTGACCCGCTGGCCCGCATGCTGGCCACGGCCCAGACTTTCCGGGAGATGACGGAGCGCGTCAAAGACGCGGCGGCGCGCCTCTGCGAAGGTCGCCTCGTGCTGGTGCACGAAGGCGGCTATTCGGAGGTCTATGTGCCATTCTGCGGTCACGCCACCTTGGAAGCGTTGTCGGGCAGCGCGATCACCGCGCCCGACCCTCTGGCCGACGCATTGAACATACGACAACCCAATCCGCGCTTTGACGCGTTTCTAAAGAGTGAAATTGATCGCTTTGCACAGGAGCTTTCGTGATGCCGACACCCAACCCTGCTGCTCTGGCGTTTCTGTCGACCCGCCGCTCTCGCCCGGCCAAGACTCTGTCGGAACCTGTGCCGACAGCCGCCGAGCTTGCGCCGTTGCTCACCGCCGCCGCGCGCAGTCCGGATCACGGCAAACTGGAACCCTGGCGCTTCATCATTGTTGAAAAGCCCGCCATGCAGCGTCTCGCCAATATTGTACAGGTACGCGGAGAAGTGCTCGGATTGCCGGCGGAGCAAGTCACCAAAGGACGCGCGCAATTCGATCAGGGGCATCTGGCCGTGGCGGTGATCGAGGTGCAAAGGCCATCCGAAAAAATCCCCGCGCTGGAACAGACCTACTCCGCGGGCTGCGTGTGTCTGGCCCTGCTGAACGCAGCCCTGGCAGCGGGCTGGGGTGCAAACTGGCTCAGCGGATGGCCAAGCCACGACCGCGCTTTCATGGCCGATGCGCTGACCCTCGCGGAAAATGAACGCATCGCGGGTTTCATCCACATCGGAACGGAAACCTCAGCCCCGCCGGAGCGACCCCGGCCCGATATCGCGGCGATCACCACATGGATGCGCCAATGATCCTCACGGCCTTTATTGCGGCGCTCGGTCAAATGACGGACCGGAGATTTCGCCGGGTGTTGCTGCTGGGTCTGGCACTCACACTTGCGTTGCTCATCGCTGCATCGGCGGTCTTTGTCTGGCTGATCACGGGCCTGGTTGGGGAGAGCACCACAATCTGGTTCGTGGGCGAAGTCACCTGGTTGAAGGATCTGGTCAGCTGGGGATCGGCCCTGCTGCTGGCGGTCTTATCTTCATTTCTGATGATCCCCGTGGCCTCCGCCATCACATCCATGTTTCTCGACACAGTGGCCCAGGCCGTCGAAGACGAGCATTACCCGAACTTGCCCCCCGCATCGTCGGTGCCATTGGGCGATGCGATACGGGACACGGTCAACTTCCTCGGTGTGCTGATCGCCGCCAATATCGCTGCGCTGCTGCTCTATGTCTTCTTTGCCCCGGCAGCGCTATTCATCTTCTGGGGACTGAACGGCTTTCTGCTCGGCCGAGAGTATTTCATGCTGGCCGCAATGCGCCGTGTGGGACGCAAGGAAGCGAAACTGATCCGCTCTCGAAATGTGATGACAATCTGGATGGCGGGAACCTTGATGGCGGTCCCACTGACAATCCCGTTGCTAAATCTGGTGATACCGATCTTGGGTGCCGCGACCTTTACCCACCTGTTTCACTTGCTGGCGCCGCAGGGCTCCCGCGGTTGAACCAGTCCAGATCGCGCACGGTGATCACCTCAAAGATGATGATAGCGGAAATGATGGCCCAGAGCACCAGGCTGATCCAGGTGGTGATCCATGCCTTCTTTCGCAGATTATGAACCTCAGGGGCGCCGGCATGAGTACCTGGCACGATCTCTCCGAGATCGCCTTGAGTTTTCACGCGAATAGGCAGCGCGATGAGGAAAGTCATCGACCAAATCACCGCAAAGAGCACAAGGGCAGATGTGATCCCCATCTCCAGATATCCTCTTGTCAGACCTGTTCGAGTTCAACGAGACAGCCGTTGAAATCCTTGGGGTGCAAAAACAGGACCGGTTTTCCGTGCGCACCGATCTTGGGCTCCCCCGACCCCAGCACCCGCGCGCCCGTCTCCATCAAATGATCCCGCGCTGCGAGGATGTCATCCACCTCATAGCACACGTGATGGATCCCACCTGAAGGGTTCTTGTCGAGAAACCCCTGGATGGGGCTGTTGTCTCCCAGCGGGTATAGAAGTTCGATCTTGGTGTTCGGCAGCTCAATGAAAATCACCGTAACCCCGTGATCAGGCTCGTCCTGCGGTGCCCCGACATCGGCGCCGAGCGCCGTTCGGTATTGGTCGGCTGCGGCGTCCAGATCCGGAACGGCAATGGCAACGTGATTGAGGCGACCGATCATCTTTCTGTCTCCGGTTATCGACGGTTGGCAATGCTTATGCGGGCGAGGTTCTTCAGATGCAAGGGACGCAACGCCGCGGGCCATCTGCCATTAACGTGCTGTTAGCCATCTATACGTCATGTTGAGTCGCGACCCGAGTCACCCAGGAGGCGATCATGGACAGAACTGACCCCTTCGCAGCGACTATTCCTGCGCCCACCGCGTCCCGGCCTCTATTGGGCCTTACCGTGCTTGTGATCGAGGACAGCCGATTTGCCTGCGAAGCGATGCGGCTTCTGTGTCTGCGCAGCGGAGCACGGATTCGGCGTGCCGACTGCATCCGGTCCGCTCGACGTCATCTGCAGGTCTATCGCCCATCGGTCGTGATCGTTGATCTCGGACTGCCCGATGGCAATGGGATCGATCTGATCTCGGAACTGACCCAGTCCGAGCCACGGGTAGATGTGGTCCTTGGCACATCCGGTGACACCAATGGCGAGCACTTGGCCATGGAGGCCGGGGCTGACGGGTTCCTTGAAAAGCCAATCAACTCACTTGCCGTATTCCAGCAGGCAGTTCTTTCCAACCTGCCCCCTGATCGGCAACCCAGCGGCTTGCGCGAATTGCCGGATGAAATCATTCATCCTGACCGAATGGCGTTTCAAGACGATATGGCGCATATCGCAGATGTCCTCGAGGATCCTCCGGATGATCGATCGCTCGACTATGTCGCGCAGTTTCTCGGTGGGGTGGCCCGCTCGGCGCAGGACCAGGTCCTCGAAAAGGCAGCAGAGGCGCTCGCGCGGAAACGGGCTGCTGGCGAGCCCGCGGGCAATGAAACCGCCAAAATTGCGGGGCTCATACAAGAGCGGCTTACTCGGAAACTGGCAATCTGACGAGACGACTCGGGCCATCTTCTTGACCGAGAGCGCTCGCCCGGCCGTCTGCGGTCATAGGACTGTTGCGCCGCGCTGCTACTCCTGCGGTATGGTCCGTAGCCCCAATTCCATCAGTTGGTCGCTCGTTGGATCGGATGGCGCCGCCATCATGAGATCTTCTGCCCGCTGATTCATCGGGAACAGAATGACCTCGCGTATGTTCTGCTCTTCGGCCAGCAGCATTACAATACGGTCAATCCCTGCAGCACACCCGCCGTGGGGTGGCGCGCCATATTGAAAGGCGTTGACCATGCCGCCGAACCGCTTGCGTACCTCATCCTCGCCGTAGCCTGCGATCTCGAAGGCCTTGAACATGATCTCGGGTTTGTGGTTCCGGATTGCCCCCGACACCAGTTCATAACCGTTGCAAGCCAAGTCGTACTGGTAGCCAAGCACGTCCAGCGGATTGCCTTCCAGCGCCTGCATCCCGCCTTGCGGCATGGAGAAAGGGTTGTGCTCGAAGTCGATCTTGCCGCTTTCCTCATCCTTCTCGTAGATTGGAAAATCAACGATCCAGGCGAAAGCAAAGCGGTTTTCATCGGTCAGCCCTAGCTCCGAGCCGATGACGTTCCGCGCCTTTCCGGCAATGCTCTCGAAGGTCTTTGGCTTTCCGCCCAAGAAAAACGCGGCGTCGCCCACAGTCAGGCCAAGCTGCTGGCGGATCGCCTCGGTTCGCTCGGGTCCGATGTTCTTGGCGAGCGGCCCCGCAGCCTCCATGCCGTCGCCTTGATCACGCCAAAAGATATAGCCCATCCCGGGCAGACCTTCCTTCTGCGCAAACGCGTTCATCCGGTCACAGAATTTTCGGCTGCCGCCTGAGGGTGCCGGGATTGCGCGGATTTCCGTCCCATCCTGCTCCAGAAGCTTGGCAAAAATAGCAAAGCCAGAGCCTGCAAAATGCTCAGAAACCACCTGCATCTTGATAGGGTTCCGCAGGTCGGGTTTGTCGGTGCCGTACCAAAGCGCGGCATCTTTATAGGAGATCTGCGGCCAGTCCTGATCAACGGCCTTACCGCCGCCGAACTCCTCGAACACGCCGGTCAGCACCGGCTGGATCGCATCGAACACATCCTGTTGCTCTACAAAGGACATCTCCAGATCAAGCTGATAGAAGTCGGTCGGCGACCGATCAGCGCGTGGATCTTCATCTCGGAAACAGGGCGCGATCTGGAAGTATTTGTCGAAACCAGAGACCATTAACAGCTGTTTGAACTGCTGCGGTGCTTGCGGCAGAGCATAGAACTTTCCGGGATGCAGGCGCGACGGAACCAGAAAGTCTCGCGCACCTTCGGGGCTGGAGGCCGTGATAATCGGGGTTTGGTACTCGCGAAATCCGCTGTCCCACATGCGTCGCCGGATCGACGCCACCACATCCGACCGGAGCACCATATTGGCCTGCATCTTCTCGCGACGCAGATCCAGATATCGATAGCGCAACCGGGTTTCCTCCGGGTACTCCTGATCACCAAAGACTTGAAGCGGCAGCTCTCCTGCGTCGCCGAGAACCTCGATCTCCCGAATGAACACCTCGATGCCCCCGGTGGGGATCTTCGGGTTCACCAAAGACGCGTCCCGCGCCTTGACCTCACCGTCAATGCGAATGCACCACTCGGCACGGACTCTCTCAACCGCGGAGAAAGCCGCGCTGTCAGGATCACAAAGAACCTGTGTGATCCCATAGTGATCTCGCAGATCGATAAACAGAACACCGCCGTGATCCCGCACGCGATGGACCCAACCAGACAAACGAACTTTTTCGCCGACGTTGTCAGCGGTGAGATCGGCGCAGGTATGACTGCGATATGCGTGCATGAACGGATTCCTTCGGGACCAAAATTCGCGCCAGATACACCGTTTGCGAGGTCGGAAGTCAAGCCGTCAGAAAATGAGGGTTTGGGCCAAGAGCCCCGGCGCGCTCGAACGGCTCACAGGGCCCGCAACCTGTGGCGCTCCAAGAGGTCGACCAGCATTTCACGCGACTGCTGCCGATGAGCGCGATGAGCGGCCCGTGCAATGTCCGCGTCCCCCTGCTCGATCGCCTGATACACGCGGCGGTGCGCTTCATTCGACTTGAGTGGAAGCGGTCGCATGAAAAGCGTCGTTGCCCGTGCGCGCCGGACCTGGTCCCGCATCATGCTCACGATCATCCCGATCCGGCGGTTCTGCCCCAGTCGGACAAGTTCCGCATGGAACCGGTCGTCCGCCACGGCCCATCGCTCAAGATCCTCTGCCGACAACGCCCGCTCCATGTCCTCAATCGCCTGCCCAAGCTCGGCAAGGTCTGCGATCTCGTACCCCCTTTGCGCCGCTTGTTCCGCAGCGAGGCTCTCCAGCTCGGTCAAGACATCGTAGATTTCGCGCATGTCGTCCGGAGAAACCGGCAGGATCCGGACCCCCTTGCGCGGTTTCAGCTCCAACAGCCCTTGGCCTTCCAGCATCAGCACGGCCTCCCGCACGGGCGTGCGCGACATGTCCAGCAAACTGGCCAGTTCGGATTCAAGGTGATTTGATCCAGCCGCCAATTGCCCCGAAAAGATCATCTCGCGCAGTTCGTGCAACGCACGTTGAGCGTTCGACCGGGGTTTTGTACTTGGTTCGGACAAAGGCACTCCCATGCGCTGACGGACGGAACGCGCAGCGGTTGCCACCAAGAAGGCCTGAAAGCATCTGCCATTGCAAGGGTCGACGACACATGCAGGTCGGGCAGCGCAGCGTTACGCGGCGATCAGTGACTGTGCCTTCGCTGTCGCGCGATCCGCCTGACCTTTGTCGCCCAAGCCCTCAAAAGCCCGCGCCACTGCCCGCCAGTTCTGCGCAGAGGTGGGTTTGATGCCCGTCCGCTCATTGGCCAGAGCAAGAGCCAGATCGAACTCCCGCGCGCGCAACGCGGCTTCCAGCAATGTCCACCCAATGATATCGCGCTGCGCATAGCTGCCGCCGAGGCGGTACGTCATGTAGCGGATCGGCAACAACCGCTTCACGCAGCCTTTGTAATCCTCGTTCTTGAAATCCTGCATAGCCAAACAAAACGGTAGCCCGATCTCGCGGGTCATGGCGGCATTGGCGTCCGAAGCATCCTGAAGATATCGCTCATTTGCAGACAGCAATGCCTTTTGTGCGTCATCCCGGCCATCGGAGACAAAGGTGAGCATGGCATGCACGTCATTGAAGGCATAAAGCGTGTCCTGAGCAGCCGGCTCCCACTTGGCCGCGAGATGGGTCCACCGGTCCCCCGTGTCCTGACCGACGAGGTTCATACGCCACAACAGGGCCGCGGCGTCGAGCTCTTCGTATTTGTGGCCGTCCTTGTGCCGCGAATCCAGATGGGTATCGAAAATCTCGAAGACGGCATCATACTGTTCGAGGTCGAGATGATAGAGACCGGTGTGCCACCACAGGTGGTTTGCGAAGTTCGATGTCCCCCAGGTTGCGGCATGGTCGCGCATGAAGCGTATGCCTCCCGCCTGCCGCCCTCGCATTTCCATCACATGGCTGACCGTGTGCACGGCATAGGGGTTGTCGGGCCGGATTGCCAAAGCTTGCCGCGCCAGTTCCTCTGCACGGGCGAAATCGCGATTTTCCTCCAACCCGAAGGAATAGAAACCGAGCACGAATTCATAGCCGGGAACGCTCTCATCCCAAAGGTTGAAGACCCGTGCGACAACGTCCCGCTGTCCCGGAACATCACCCAAAAGAACCATCGTGTAGTGGATCAGTTCAAGTGCGAGCAAATCCATCGGATAGCGGGTCAAGACCGCTTCCCATTTCTGCACCGCGTCAAAGAAGTCACCACGCACCCAGGCCATGACGGCCTCGTAGTGGCCCAACTCACGGTCATTGCAGCCTGCCAGCAGCCGTTCGGATTGGGCGAGGCAGTCCAACATGGTGTCGTACACCCGGGTCTCCATCGCCTGGGTCAACCATCCGGCCTTGAACAGCCAACCCATCATGAAATCCGGATGCTCCGCGAGGACCGCATCGATTTCGGCAATCGCATCCCCCCGGAAAGAGAGCGACATCAGAATTGCGCGTTCGAGGCCCTCGATCGCTCCTCGGTCCCGATAGGACACCGGCACGCCTCTGATGTCGGAAAACGGCAAAGCTGATTTCAGGGCAAGATCGGATGTCATGAAACAGAGACCTCTCGTGACTGCGTCGGACTGTATCGGCGCAGCTTATCGCAAATCACGCAAGGATCGAGTATCTCACGAAAATTCTATCGGCGTGGATCAGCCAAGCGGGTCTTGGTGCTACGACGTCGACTGCTTGAGGTATCCACCGCGGCTCTGCGGAGTTTTCATATCCAGAACCTTACCCGCAATGAGATTGCGCAGCATCTGCGCGGTCCCGCCACCGATCGTAAACATGCGGGCGTCCCGTACGATCCGTTCAATGGGAGCATTGCGGGAGTAGCCTTGTGCGCCGTGGAGCTGCAACGCATCATTGGTCACCTTCACGGCCATTTCCGAAGCGAACACCTTGGCCTGGGCGGCCAACATCGGGTCCGGAAACCTTTCGGGTGTTTGCTCCGCGCTTTTGGCGGCGCGCCAGATCAGCATCCGGGCGGCATCGATTTGCGTCGACATGTCCGCCAGCATCCATTGAAGGCCCTGGAATTCGGCAATAGGTCGGCCAAATTGCTCGCGTGTCTTCACGTGGGCGCAGGCCAGTTCAAAGGCGGACTGCGCGAGACCGAGCGCGACGGTCGCCGCGCCAACCCGTTGCGCGTTATAGGCATTCATCAGTCCCGCAAACCCACGAGCAATGCCTTCAGGTGGCCTCACGAGACGGTCAGAAGGAAGACGCATATCTTTGAAGTGCAACGCGGTTTCAGGGATCCCCCTTAGCCCCATCGTCGGCTCTCGCGCACCCACCTCAAACCCCGCGTCCTCGGGCAGCACAATAAAGCCGCCGATACCCTTCGACACCTCATCCTCGACCACCTGCGCAAAGACCAGGTGCAAGCGAGACACGCCACCTCCGGTGATCCAGTGCTTGGTGCCGTTGATCACCCAGCTGTCTCCGTCGCGTCTGGCTGTCGTCCGCATCTCCGTCGCTGCACTACCCGCGTCGGGTTCGGTGATACAAATTGCGGGCTTGTCACCAGCTAGCACATGGTCCGCCGCAAGCGCGCGCTGTGTCGGCGTTCCATAGGCCAATATCGCACCCACCGCGCCCATGTTCCCCTCAACCACGATGCGGCCAGATACACCGCAACAGCGCGCGAATTCTTCGACAACGAGAACGACATCAAAGCAACTCAGCCCAAGCCCCCCCAGTGACGGCGGGACGCACATGCCCATAAAACCGGCTTTGGTCATCTGACGGACCACTGCTTTTGGGTAAGTCTCGGATCGGTCGGTTTCGGCGGAAAGCGGGCGTGCTACACCTTCGGCAACGACGCGTGCGCGGTCTCTGAGCGCGACCTCCGCATCACTCAATAGAAAGGCGTTTCCGGTCGAAACAGCATGATCAAACATCGCGGCACCTTTTGAAGTCCTCACTTTAGGGTACCATATTTAGAAAGATTTACGGTAATGAGTTGTTCTTTCGGATATCGTGAGTTTTCCTCACCTAGAGGGCGCGCAAAAATGCCCCGATCAGAGGGTCCGCCGGCGCATTCGCCATCAGGAGCGCACCTACGTCGCGGACAAAAGGCGGATCTCCAAAGGGAACCGCTCGCAATCCTGGCCAACTGCCATCGGTACCGCGACAGACGGGGATGATCGACACGCCAAGGCCTTCCCGCACCAATGTCTCAATCGCGTCGAGAGAATCGATCTCCATGGTCGCATTGACATCAATGCCTCGCGCGTCGAGGTGCGCTTCGATTGCGCTGCCCGCCCAGGTCTTGCGGTTAAACCAGATGAAGGGTTGCGACGAGAGCAGTGCACGCTCGTCTCCAGGCACATCATCGGGCGCGATGACCACGAGAGGTTCGCGCGCAATATGATGCCACCGAAGAGTTGATATCGCCTGCGGTGGGCGGGTGCAGATCGCGATGTCGAGCGCACCCTCCAGCAACTGTGCGGCTAGCTTGTCTGATCCGCCGCTGTGCACATCGATGGACAGATCGGGATGTTGCGTCCGAAGGGCCGCCAGAGCGCCGGGCAGGAAACTGCCAAGAACTGTCGGGACGGCGCCGACCCGCAAGCGCCCATGTACGACCTGTCCTGTGACGACCGTCTGCGTCGCATCAAAAAGCTGCACCACCTTGCGCGCATGATCGACAAGCGCCTTGGCCTTGGGCGTTGGCGCAGGCGGGCGAACCATGCGATCAAACAATGTCAGACCCAGCTCGTTTTCCAAGGCCTTGATTTGCAGGCTGATGGCGGAGTGCGATCGCCCCAAACGATCCCCGGCGGCAGCAAAAGACCCTTCGTCCATGACCGCGATCAATATGCGCATTTGCTGGATGTTCATGGATCACTGCGAATGTAGAGCAAGTTCGATGCGAAGGACGCCTCTTCGCTTCTAGGCCATCCGGCGTTTGCGGTCCATCTTCACGAGACCGAAAGCAACCCGTCGACAGATCCGGGAGCGAGCTGCATCCTTGGCAGCGCCGCCGGTCGGTCGCGGCTCAAAAACCTCAACGCTGCCCTTTCTAACGATTTTTGTCGGTTTGACTTGAGAACACTCACGTTCTGACACAGATAATGGTGAAATTTTCAGACCGAATGACTAGGAGTTCGTGTGTCCCTCTTCCTGATCGTCGCATTGCCGTTTTTCGGCGCACTGCTACCTGGACTGATGAATTCCGCTGGCCGCCAGGCCTGTGCCGGTCTCACCTTCACCGTCTCGCTGGCCGCTTTCATCGGGTTGCTTACCAACCTGCCGGCGGTTCTCGCGGGTGAGTTGGTCACAGCCCGCGTGGATTGGATCCCGAGCCTGGGACTGAACTTCACACTGATGCTCGACGGGCTCGGATTCTTCTTCGCGCTGCTGATCCTCGGCATCGGGTTGCTGATCATCGCCTATGCGCGATCCTATTTGTCTCGCGACGACAACATGGGCGAATTCTTCACCTATCTGCTGCTCTTTCAGGGGGCTATGGTCGGGATTGTCCTGAGCGATAACATCCTGCTTTTGCTGGTCTTCTGGGAACTTACGTCGCTCTCGTCCTTCCTTCTAATCGGATATTGGAAGCACTTGCCAGAAGGGCGGCAAGGAGCGCGGATGGCGCTGACCGTCACCGGCATGGGCGGTCTGTCGATGATCGGCGGCATGCTGATCCTCGGCCAGATCGCCGGCAGCTACGATCTGAGCGTGATCCTGCAGAACCGAGATTTGATCCAGGCGGATCCTCTCTACCTGCCCGCGCTGCTGCTGATCCTTCTGGGATGCTTCACCAAATCGGCGCAGTTCCCGTTCCACTTCTGGCTTCCCCACGCGATGGCCGCGCCAACGCCGGTCTCCGCCTATCTGCACTCCGCCACCATGGTGAAGGCAGGTATTTTCCTGATGGCGCGCATGTGGCCGGTGCTCTCCGGCACTCCCGAGTGGTTCGTTATCGTGACGACAGCGGGTCTGATCACGATGGTGATCGGTGCGGTCATCGCGCTTTTCAAACATGATCTGAAGGCGCTTCTGGCCTTTTCGACCGTCAGCCATCTGGGCCTCATCACAATGCTGCTGGGCACCGGGACCGCCTTCGGCGCGATGGCCGCAATGTTTCACATCCTGAACCACGCAACTTTCAAAGCCGCACTCTTCATGTCCGCGGGGATCGTCGACCACGAAGCGCATACCCGCGATATCCGGCGACTGGGTGGCCTGCGGCATCTTATGCCGATTACGTTCGTCATTGCGACAGTCGCTGCGCTGTCCATGGCGGGTATCCCCTTTCTCAACGGCTTTCTGTCCAAGGAGATGATGTTGGAGGAGGCGACCCACACGGTGCTGTTCGGCTCCCATTGGCTGGTGCCGGCGCTGGCGACCTTCGGCTCCCTGTTCTCTGCGGCGTACTGCTTCCGCCTGATCGGGCACACGTTTCTTGGACCTGTCCGCGATGACTACCCGACGAAACCGCACGATCCGGGCGCCGGGATGTGGTTTCCACCCGCCATTCTTGTTGTTCTCGTCGTGCTGATCGGCGTGGCACCTTTCCTTGCAGAACCGTTCGTCAAACTCGTGACTGCGTCTGTGCTCGGCGAGGCAGCCGAGGTTCCCAAGGCTTACTTCAAGATCTGGCACGGCCTTGTACCTGCGCTGTTCATGTCGGTCGCCGCGGTGGTCGGTGGGCTCTTGCTGATTGCAGTCTTCAAGCCCGCGTTGCGCTTGTGGGATGCTGCGCCGCGTCCGGAAGCCAAGACGATTTTTGAAGCCCTGATCGCCGCTGTCGTTGCGCTCGCGGAGCGCCTTATCCATGGCCTGCACAACGGGGCATTCTCGCGGTATGGAGCGATCATGGCCGCAACCGTTATTGGCGCGGGATATTATGCGTGGGCGACGGGGACCGTTGGCGCGCCAACCCGCGAGATGCAGGACATGACCCCGATGGCAGTCGCGGGGTGGCTAATGCTGGCGGCAGCGACGCTCGGTATGGTCTTTTTGCACCGCAACAGGCTGATGTCGCTGATCCTGATAGGGATCGCGGGTTTGATGGTCTCGGTCGGCTTCGTTTTCTTCAGCGCGCCTGACCTTGCGATGACCCAGATTACCGTTGAAGTGGTCACCATCATCCTGCTTCTGCTGGCGTTGAACTTCCTGCCCAACCGGACACCGGTCGAAAGCACGGTGATGCGCCGCACGCGCGACGCAGCGATAGCCCTCGCTGGCGGTCTCGCCGCGATGGGCATGGCGTGGCACTTCCTTATGCGCGACGCGGTCACCGGGCCAATCTCACAGTTCCATCTCGCCAATTCTTACAAGGGCGGTGGCGGCACCAACGTGGTCAACGTGATCCTCGTCGACTTCCGGGGCTTCGACACCTACGGCGAGATCATTGTGCTCGGTATCGCCGCGTTGCTGATCTATGCACTTACCGAGACACTGCTGTCTGGACCGGTCCGGGCGCGTCTTCTGAACCGCAAGCCCGATCAGCCGCGCGCCGGAGACATGCACCCCACAATGATGGTCGTGCTCACCCGGGTGATCATGCCCGTGGTGCTGATGGTCGGGTTCTACATTTTCCTGCGTGGACACAACGAGCCCGGTGGCGGATTCATCGCCGGTTTGGTCGTCTCTATCGCCGTCGTCATGCAGTACATGGCCAGCGGGTTCAGCTGGGCGTCGGCGCGGCTGCGCTACCCCTATCACGGGGTCATCGGAGCGGGCGTCCTGATTGCGGGCCTTACCGGGATCGGATCGTGGTTCGTCGCTAAGCCCTTTCTCACCTCGGACTTCACCTATGTGCGCATCCCGCCGTTCCAGGAGTTTGAACTGGCCACGGCAGCGCTCTTCGATCTCGGGGTCTTCCTTGCAGTTGTCGGCGCCGTGATGCTGTCGCTCGAAAGCTTTTCGCGGCTCGCCCGCCGCGCCCACGTGAAGGACCCGGAACACCCCATGGACATCGATCCCTCCCGCGACGAAACCCAAGCTGCTGCTGTGAAGGAGGGGGTGTGACATGGAACTGCTTGTTGCATCCGCCATCGGTATTCTGACCGCCGGAGGGATCTACCTGATGCTGCGGCTGCGGACCTTTCCCGTGATCCTTGGCATCTCACTTCTGACCTATGCGGTGAACGTATTCCTCTTTGCGTCCGGCAGACTCAGCATCGGGGGCCCGCCGATCCTTCGGGATGGCGTCGACTTCTACGCTGACCCGCTGCCGCAAGCCTTGGTGCTCACCGCCATCGTGATCTCCTTTGGCATGACCGCGGTGGTGGTGATGATCGCGCTTGGCGCTTACCTTGGAGCAGATGATGATCGGGTGGACGATCCCGTCGATGCAAGCGCGGGAGATGCCACATGACCCATTGGATCGTTGCGCCGATTATCCTGCCCGCTTTGCTGGCACCTTTCATCGTTCTGGCTGCCAGGTATCACATCGGCATCCAGCGCGTGTTTTCCGTTGCGGGTGTGGTGGCGCTGATCGCAATCGCGGCAGGGCTGATGTGGCAAGCCTCCGATGGAACGATCACGTTGTATCAACTTGGAGACTGGGCGGCGCCCTTCGGGATCGTGATTGTCGCGGATCGCCTCTCGACGATGATGGTGATGCTGACCGCGGTATTGGCGCTCTTTGTGTTGCTCTACGCCATTGGGTCGGAATGGGACACCCGAGGCAGGCATTTCCATGCGCTGTTCCAGTTCCAACTGATGGGGATCATGGGCGCCTTCCTGACGGGCGATCTCTTCAACCTGTTCGTTTTCTTCGAGGTCCTCCTGATCGCGTCCTATGGCCTTATGATCCACGCAGGTGGAAATGCACGGTTGCGCGCTGGTGTACAATATGTGCTTTTCAATCTTCTAGGCTCGACATTGTTTCTCTTTGCGCTCGGCGCGATTTACGCCGAGACCGGGACGCTGAACATGGCCGATCTTGCGCGGCGGGTTACCCTGATCGATGCGGGCGAGACCGTCGGCATCCGGCTTGCTGCAGTGCTGCTGCTTCTGGTGTTTGCGATCAAGGCGGCGGTACTGCCACTGCATTTCTGGTTGCCCTCAAGCTATGCCGAAGCGCCAGCACCGGTGGCCGCACTTTTCGCGATCATGACGAAGGTCGGTGCCTACGCGATCATTCGGGTCTACACGATGGTGTTCACGCCTGACCTCGAGGTCACATCGGGCCTGCATACCACATGGCTGTTGCCGGCAGCCCTGGCCTCATTGGCGATCGGCATGATCGGCATCCTGGCCGCGCGCCACTTCGACCGGCTGGTCGCGTTTGCGGTCATTGGATCAATGGGTATGGTCATGGTTGCGATTTCGCTCTTCACACCAACCAGCATCACGGCTGCGCTGTATTACACAGTACACTCGACACTTGCCGCGGCGGCCCTCTTCCTCATCGTCGATCTGGTTCGCTCCGGGCGCTCGGATCTGCGCCTGATCGCACAGCCGGTTGTTCCCGGTGCAGTCTTGACCTCCGCGTTATTTTTCGCGGCGGCGATTGCCATGGCGGGCCTGCCGCCGCTCTCAGGCTTCCTTGGCAAGCTGCTGGTTCTGGACGCGGCCTTCGACACTGCATCAGCCGCGTGGATCTGGGCGATTGTACTGATCTCGAGCCTGATTGCCGTCGTGGGATTTTCACGGGCTGGCAGCATCCTGTTCTGGAAAGCCAAAACGGTGACGGTATCAGAGGAGGAACCCAACGAAACCGCCAGCCCTCCTGCAACCTTGTCGTATGTCGCCGTGGGCGGCCTCTTGACACTGCTTGTGGCGCATACCGTCTTTGCGGGTCCTGCGACGAGCTACATGACGGCCGTTTCCGACCAGCTCTTCAATCCGGAACCCTACATCTCGACCGTGTTGGACACGCCCGGAAAATTGAGCACACCCAAGGAGGGATACTGACGTGAACGCATTCCGCTGGCTTCTTCCTCACCCGCTGCTCACGCTTTTGCTCGCAGTTGTCTGGACCCTCCTGCAGAACCAGATCTCAGCCGGGATGATTGTGTTCGGCGTGATCTTGGGCGTGCTGATCCCGTGGATTACATCGGCTTGGTGGCCTGATACACCCCGATCATTCCACGTGGGGCGGATGATCACTTACAGCATCATGGTGATTTGGGACATCATGGTCGCGAATGTGCAGGTTGCATGGATCGTTCTGACCAAGCCCAATTCCAAACTACGACCGGCGTGGATCGTCGTGCCGCTGGAGTTGCGGCAGCCTGAGGCGATAACAATCTTGGCCGGGACCATCACGCTGACCCCGGGCACAGTCTCTGCCGATCTCTCCGATGAGGGGCACAGCCTCTTGGTGCATGTTCTGCATACGGATGACCCGGACGGGGTGCGGGACCAGATCAAGAGCCGGTACGAACGCCGACTGAAGGAGATTTTCGCATGAGTTTTGCAACGCAACTGATGGATACCGCGCTGATCATCGCCTTCATTGTCGCTGTTCTGGCACAGATCATGTCTATGATCCGCCTGGTTCTGGGGCCATCGACAGGCGACCGGATCTTGGCGCTCGACACCATGGTGGTGAACGCGATCGGGTTGATCGTTCTTCTGGGCATCGCACAGGGCGTCCGCATCTATTTTGAAGTGTCGCTGATCATTGCGATGCTGGGGTTTGTGTCGACCGTGGCCTACGCACGGTTCGTTCTGCGGGGAGACATCATCGAATGAGCGGTGACATCATCATGACCTACGCCATCGCCATCAGCCTGCTGGTCGGCGCTATTTTTGCCCTCGTGGGCGCCGTCGGTCTGCTCAAATTCAACGACTCCATGACGCGATTGCATGCCCCCACGAAGGTGGGCACGGTCGGCATCGGGGCCTTTTTGCTCGCCTCCATGCTGCACTCTTTTACCTACAGCGAAGGCTCAATGCACGAACTGCTGATCATGGCGTTCCTCTTTGTCACAGCCCCGATCTCGGCCAACTTCATGGCAAAGGTGAACATCCATCGGCGCGCCTGTGACACCCCGCCAGAGCCACCGCGCGATGACACATGGTCAACGTTGAACGTGCCGGAGGAAGACAAGCATGTGGCGCCCGAGCCCGGAGCGTCACATCACGTCTGACCACCGACCGTCGTGCGCTTCGACCAAGCACCTCAAAAACTCTTCGGTTTTTCGGTCGGACGCGGGTTTCTTTCGAACAATCGCCGCAAATCTTGTCGTATAGCCTGTGTCCTCCGGTGCCACCGCCCGAACGGCGCCTTTGCGCAGAAAGGTCTCTGCAACGTGATCGGCAAGATAGCCCAAGTACCGTCCGGACTGGATCAGGAGTGAGAGGGCCTCTTCCTCCTGCACGCGCGCGGCACGTCGGATACCCAAATTCTGCCCCGCCATCATGTTCGGTGAGTTAAAGCCGTAGCCCGCGTATTTGTACTGCGCTAGATTGAGGTCTTCAGCCCGCATGGTCGTGTCCACCTCGAAGAGCGGGTGTCCTTCGCCGCAATAGAGCGTCATGTGCTCTTCATAGAGCGGCGTGTACTGCAACGCGCTGGACTGGCGATGGATCGGCACGATCGCAATATCCAGCGTCCCGTCGGTTACGCGTGCTTCAAGCACGCTTGGCGGCGCCAATGCTATTTCGAACGCCACATCTGGAGCCGTCGTATCAAAGGACCGGATAGCCTCGTGCACGTGTGCGTGGGGGTTTGTCGTCGACTGGTCGAACAACCCCAGCCTCAGCGTGCCCGTGAGATGTATGTGAATGTTGTCGATATGCGCCTTAAATCCGTCAATCGCTGCCAGCAGCTCATGCGCCGCGTCAAGCACCTGCTGACCTTCAAGGGTCAGCGAAAACCCGGAGGGTCCTCTGTTGCAGAGCTTCAGGCCAATGCGCAACTCCAGGTCGGAGATATGTTTCGAAATGGTCGAGCGCCCGATGTTCAGCTCAAGTTCAGAAGCCGCGAACCCGCCGCACTCGGTGACCGTGATAAAGACACGGATCAACCGGATGTCCACATCGCTCAGCGACCGCAAGAGTGCACGTTTGGCCATCTAAGGTTTCCATATTATCAAACTATAGTTAGTAATGTTGCCGGTTATCAAACACTATACAAGTTATAGTCTTGCCCCTACCATGACACCCGCGGGCATCTGCGATGCAAGCCAACAGGGAACAGGGAGACAATAAATGTCCATAAAACCCCCACTATCGGATCTGCCGATCAAGACCGCCGACACCGGTTTTTATCGGGGATTCAGTGTTAACGTCACAGTCGTGAGTAAGATTATTATCAGCATGCTGGTGGTATGGTGTATCGTCTGGCCGGCCCAGGCGGGCACCATTCTGGGCAACTGGAACACAGCCATTCTGGCGCAGTTTGCCGCATGGTACATCTGGGTCGTGACCGCATTCGTGCTCGTATGCATTGGCTTGGCAATCTGGCCGACCGCCGGACGCTTGAACCTCGGAGTCGAAGGCGAAAAACCGGAGTTCTCGAATTTCTCATGGTTTTCCATGATGTTCGGTGCCGGGATCGGCGTCGGCATGCTGACATGGGCCGTGGCGGAGCCTGTCGCGCACTTCAAGAACAACCCCTCCGTCATCCAAGGCGTCACAACCGCGCTTGAGGCGGACAACGTGCGCACGGCCTATGTCTGGTCCTACCTGCACTGGGGTCTGGGCGCCTGGGCGTGCTATGCGATTGCAGGTCTTGCGCTGGCCTTCTTCAGCTATCGCCGGGGGCTGCCGCTGACGATCCGCTCCTCCCTCACGCCTCTGTTCGGCAAGTCGTTGTCCGGCACCGTCGGCCACATCATTGATATTGTGGCGGTTGTGGCGACGATCCTTGGTGTTGCGCAAACCCTGGGCTTTGGTGTGGAGCAGTTTGTTGCAGGCCTCACCCGGATCGGTATTGGCGGACTTGCCCTGGAAGACGGCTCTGCGACGACACTTGGGATTGTGATTGCCCTGCTCGTTATCATGGGGGCGTCCACGCTCTCGGCGCTGTCCGGCGTTGGCAAGGGCATCAAGTGGCTGTCGAACATCAATATGGTGCTGTCGATCTTCCTGCTGGGCTTCTTCATCCTCTTTGGGGCGACCTGGTTCGGGGCAACGGCGTTCTTCGTTGGCATCCGGGATTATCTGGTCGCACTGCCGTGGCTGAGCTTCAACGTCTATACATCCGATGGCGTCGAAGGGTCCGAGGCCTTCCTGCTGACCCAGTGGCAAGGCTGGTGGCCCGTGTTCTACTGGGCCTGGTGGATCGCGTTCGCACCCTTCGTGGGTCTATTCCTTGCACGCATCTCGCGAGGTCGGACAATCCGCGAATTCGTGCTGGGCGCGATGATCGTTCCGTCGCTGATGTGCTTTGTCTGGTTCGCATGGGCCGGTGGCACCGCCATTGACCTGGAGCTCAACGGCGAAGCCAATGGCCTCATCCTCGATGCCGCCAACGGCGACAAGATCTTTGCGATGACCGAGTTCATGCTCGCCCCCATTGCCCAAGCTCTGGCCTGGGGCATGGCGGTTGTGATCGTGGTTCTGCTGATGACCTTCCTGGTGACATCCGCAGACTCCGCGGTTCTGATCGTGAACACCATCAACGCAGCGGGTGACGAAGGCCCCAAAGCACGTCCGCACATCCTGTTCTGGGGTGCTGCCCTTGCACTGGTGGTCGGCGGGTTGCTGATATCCGGAGGGACAGGCGCCATTCAGACCGCCATGGTGATCGGCGCCCTGCCCTTTTCCATCGTTATGGCGCTGATGTGCATCGCACTGATCAAGGCGATCTTCAACGACGGACGTCGTGAGGCCGCCGGCGTGCCGACCACGTTCGACCAGATCGACGACGACATGTCGGCGAGCCCTGCTGAATAAGCCGACCATCCAAAAAACAGGAAAGCCCCGCGGACTGCGGGGCTTTTTTCGTCGATCAGGTCAGCCCTTCATCACCCGTCGTCGAGACATACGCCGGGTCTGGATCTGTCTCCGACCAAAAGCGGCGACGAACATTGCCGTCAGGATCAGCACAATTGTTGGCGCCGGCGCGCTGTCGAGGAAGAAACTCGCATAGGTGCCCAACAGCATCGCCGACATGCAGACCAGCACAGAGACCCAGAGCATTGTCGAGAATTTGCGCACCAACAGAAACGCGATTGCCCCCGGCGCGATCAAGAGGCCAATCGCGAGGATCAGTCCCGCCGCCGAGAGGGTGGCAACGATGGTCAGCGACAACGCGGCCAACAGCCCATAGTGCAGCATGTTGACCGAGAGCCCCGAGGCTTGCGCCTGAGCTGGATCAAAACTGTGCAACAGCAGATCCTTCCATTTCAAAACAAGCATCAGCCCAACCACGGCGGAGATGAGCCCAGCCGTCCACAACTCATCAGGTTCGACGCCGAGCATATTTCCGAAGAGGATATGGTCCAGATGCGCATTGGTCTCGACAGCGACGTACAGCACGAGACCGACACCAAACATGCCGGAGAAAACGACGCCCATAACGGTATCCTGTTTCACACGGCTGTTGGTTGCGAGATACCCGGTGGCGACCGCGCAGGTCATGCCTGCCGCGAAAGCCCCGATGATCAGGGGAATGCCGAAGATATACGCGAGTACGATCCCGGGTAGGACCGCGTGGCTGACAGCGTCCCCCATCAACGCCCAGCCCTTCATGACCAGGAAGCATGAAAGCAGCGCGGTCGGAATCGAGACAATGATGGAAATCAGGAAGGCATTCTGCATGAAGCCAAAGGCAAACGGCATCAGGAGTGTTTGAAGGTCCATCAGGCGGTCTCCTCGGCCCGTGACACAGCAGCTCTTCCGCGGCGGCGCGCTGCGAGGAGGCCATGCTTGGGTGCGAAGACGAAGGCCAGCAGGAAAATCATCGTTTGCAGCGTGACGATGATGCCCCCTGTTGCGCCATCCAGATAGTAGCTGATGTACGCGCCGGTAAAGCTGCTGAGCGCACCGATGGCGACCGAGGTGGCGATCAATCGCGGGAAGCGGTCACAAAGCAGATAGGCGGTCGCGCCAGGCGTCACCACCATGGCGATCACCAGAAAGGCGCCGACTGTCTGCATTGCCGCCACGACACAGGCTGACAGCAGAATAAAGAAAACTGCTTTCAGCAGTCCCGGGCGCAGACCGACAGCGCGGGCGTGGTTTTCATCGAAAAACGTCACCATGAGGTCTTTCCACTTCAGCAGCAAAACCGTCAGGGAGATCACGCCGATCAGCGCCAACTGCAATGTATCTTCGGGTGTGATCGCAAGAATATTGCCCATCGTGATCGTCTGGATCGACACGGAAATCGGGTTGATCGACACGATGAAAAGGCCCAAGCCAAAAAAGGATGTGAAGATCAGACCGATAATGACGTCCACCTTCAATCCTGATCGCTCTGACAGAAACAGCATTGCCGCTGCGGCCAATCCGCCGGCCAGAAATGCACCCAGGGCGAAAGGCAGGCCGAGAATATACGCACCAGCCACGCCCGGAACGACGGAGTGAGACAGTGCGTCCCCAATCAGGGACCAGCCTTTGAGCATCAGGTAAGCCGACAGGAACGCACAGACGCCGCCGACCAGCGCGGATACCCACATCGCGTTGGTCATGTAGGTGTAACCGAAGGGCTCGAGCAGCACGTCCATCATGAGCCTTCGCCCTGATCCGTACGTTGCGTCTTTTCTCCGTATTGGACGAAAGGTCGTTCATCATCGGTGAAGATCGTCACTTCGCGCGCGTCTTCGTCGTCATGCAAGGTGGTACCGCCCAGTGTGAAGTGCCGCAGCACGCCACCGAAGGCCTGTTCGAGGTTTTCACGGGTGAAGGTCGTTTCCGTGAGCCCGTAGGCCAGCACGGTTCCCTTGACCAGCACGGTGCGATCACAAAACTCCGGCACGGACCCGAGGTTATGTGTCGAGACCAGCATGACCCGTCCTTCTGCACGCAGATCACGCAGCAGGGCCACGATCTGCTCTTCCGTCTTGACGTCGACGCCGGTGAAGGGTTCATCGAGGAGTATGACCTGCCCATCCTGCGCAAGAGCGCGGGCGAGAAACACCCTTTTGCGCTGACCGCCCGAGAGTTCCCCGATTTGGCGATGTCGAAAGTCCTGCATATTGACGCGGACCAGTGCCTCGTCAACCGCCGCGCGATCTGCGGACCGCGGGCGCCGCAGAAACCCCATATGGCCGTAGCGCCCCATCATCACCACATCTTCAACGAGGACGGGGAACGCCCAGTCGACCTCTTCGGATTGAGGCACATACGCCACGAGATTGCGGCTCAGCGCATCGCGCACACTCATACCCAGGATGCTGATCTCGCCTTGGGACGCGGGGACAAACCCCATAATCGCCTTGAAGAGCGTCGATTTGCCGGCTCCGTTCACACCGACAAGTGCCGTTACGGTCCCGCGCGGAATTTCAAAACTGGCGTTCCAAAGGGCCGTATGACCATTGCGGTAGGTCACGGTCACATCCTGCGCGCAAAGCCCTTTGCCGCCGGCGCCATGTCCCGGCGGCCACTCCGATTGGGCCAAGTCGTCACGCATCTCTTTGTCCTTGCGTAAAGGCGCACCGGTTTCCCCGATGCGCCTCAGATCGCCACTCATGGCATGCACTTGGTTCGTTGTCGTCGAGCAATCAATTCATCGCCTCCGCAAGTCCCTGTGCAAGTGTGCTCGAGGTGACTTTCAAGAGGTCCAGATATGTGGGCACCGGGCCGTCCGCGTCGCTGAGGCTGTCCACATACAAAACACCGCCATAAGCCGCTCCCGTCTCCCTAGCGACTTGCTCGGCCGGTGCGGTGTTCACGGTGCTCTCACAAAAGACGACCGGGATATCGTTGTCACGGACTCCGTCGATAACCGATCGCACCTGCTGGGGTGTGCCCACCTGATCCGCATTCATCGGCCACAGGTAGAGTTCTTTCAGTCCGAAGTCGCGCGCCAGGTAGCTAAAGGCCCCTTCGCAGGTCACCAGCCAGCGGCGGTTCTCGGGAATTTTTGCGACAGCTGCGCGCAACGGTTCAATCGTGGCGCGCAGTTCGTCTTTGTAATCCGCCGCATTTTGCCTGTAGGTTTCAGAGTTCTCAGGGTCCGCCTCGACAAAAGCAGCCGTTATATTGTCAATGTAGACCAAGGCGTTATCCAATCCCATCCAGGCATGGGGGTTCGGCTTGCCTTCGTACGACCCCGAGGCAATCGGGATGGGGTTGATCCCATCGGTCAGGGTAACCGACGGGATATCGTCCATATTGGACAGGAACTGCTCGAACCACAGCTCCAAGTTCATTCCGTTCCACAGGATGAGGTCCGCGTCCGAGGCGCGAACGATGTCTTGCGGCGTCGGCTCGTACCCGTGGATTTCCGCGCCCGGCTTGGTGATGGAGACCACCTCCGCGGCCTCTCCCGCCACGTTCGAAGCCATGTCAGCAAGCACGGTAAAAGTCGTCACGACCTTCATCTTGTCGTCCGCAAAGGCATTGGTCGCCAAAACCGAAGCCGTAAGGGCAACCGAACACAGTTTGAATAGTCTTTTGAGCATCCAACTCTCCTGGATTGAACACGATCTTGTATCTGTAAATGCAAATCACTCGCAACTGTCAAGTGTTTTTGAGAATGAGTCGCAAGATTGTCCGATATCAACGACGCATCAGTTCGTATTGCGGCTGAGAAGATAGGTGTCCATGATCCAGCCGTGCCGCGCTCGCGCAGCCTCTCGCGCTGCTAGAATCCGACCGGTCGCATCCGCTAGAAGGCCGTGTTCCAAGATCTGCTCCGGCATGCCGAGATAGGCGCCCCACCAAATCCGCAGATCAGATTGATCGAGGGTCTGAAAGCTCGCCTCTCCGTCCAGCATCACAACGAGACGATCAGCACCAACTGGCCAGCCATCATCCCGCAGGCGCCGGCCTGTGGTGATGCAGATCGGCCCATTCACCTGATTGAGCGGGATCACATGGGCCGCGGTCAGGGCTTGCACCGCAGTGATCCCAGGTATCACGCGGATCGCTGCTCGCGGGGCTAGCCGCTCCGCGATGCGCAGCGTGCTGTCGTAGAGCGAAGGATCCCCCCACACCAAAAGCGCCACAGGACCTTGGCGCATGGCGCCCGCGGCTGCCGCCTGCCAGCGCCGGGCGATCTCATCGTGCCAGCGCGCCACCCTCTCCAGATAGGGCAACGCGGGATCCCGCTCCGGATAGTCGAACGGTATGACCTCCGCAGAGGAGCCCGCCGCTTCGATGATCTGATAGCGGAGCTGGGCCAGATCGTCCTTTCCAGAACCCTTTTGCGGGACCAGGATGACCGCGGCCTCCCGGATCGCTTCCAACCCTTCAAGGGTGACGTGTCGGAGCGATCCTGTCCCGATCCCGATCAGCCAGAGCGTCCCGATCATCATTCTACCCGCAAAAACAGCCCGAACCCGCTCAAGAGATCCGGGCTGGCCGTGCGCATCGATCAGGTTGCGCTGTAAAGGCGACGGGTGAAGAGGCCGGACAGCTTGTGGTCTCGGACTGCCTTGGCTCCAGCCAAAACAGCCAGATCGGCGATCGGCTCAATAATCACAACCAGCATATAGGCCACGCCGAAGGTCCAGACCGACTGCCACGTGTCCGCGCCCATGCCCTGACCATAAAAAGCCCAAAACGCGACCCAGGCGACAACCCCACCCTGATACATCACGGACAGCTTGAAGACGTCAGAGTAGGCCAAATCCACGTAGGCCTTGCCTTTGGGGATAAGCCGATGCGCCAACGCAGAAATCGCAAACAGCGGGACAAGCAGCGTCGTGACATTCACGAAGTACATCGGAAGGTCGCTTGGCGCGAAGAACGCGCCCTGGATCAACAAGCCCACCGCAAGGCCGAGTGCTGCGGGTGCGGCGCCCATAAGCAGAAAAAGTGTGGTGCCCAAGATGAAATGCACTTCGGAAATCCCGACCGGGAAATGAGGCAGCACTTCGAAGAAAATGAACGTGCCAGCTGCGGCGAGAACCGTCCGCACGGCGAAAGAGCCGACATTGTGCGTTTTTAGGTCCTGAAGCGCGAGCTTCGCCGTGTATCCCGCCGCTCCGGCGGCTGTTGCGTAGGCAAAGGCCATTTTCGCTCCGTCGACGACCCCTGGTTCGATATGCATGTCTGATCCTTTCTGTCCTGCCCCTCCGGCAGATAAATATCCGTGGCTTCACGGGTTGGCGCTTTACGGCAGGTCTCCTGACTTGCGGGTCTCGGCACTCAGGTCCTTCCCAGCACGACAGCCAGTGGATCATCCTGAGCGCTCATCGCTTACAGTTGCGGGGGCAGTCTGGGACTTTCACCCAGTTCCCTTTTCAGCCACATGCCGTGGCACCGTGTCTTAGTCGTATCCCCGATGCACACGCGCGAACAAGCGCAAAAGCGACTTTCAACTCTCGGCAAACGGCCCATAGAGAATCAGAGCAGGTTGATCGCTGATCTCTTCCGCCAACTGATGGGCCAACTTCGCAACAGTCGTGCGCTGAATGTTCTGATTGGGTGTACTTACACTCTCGGCGAGAATGGCCGGGGTATCGGCGGGCAATCCACGCGCCCTGAGTGCCTCGAGCAGCTTGGGAAAGGTACGCTTTCCCATGAAGACGGCGGTGGATGCCTTCGGATCGGCCAGAGCCGCGAGATCAAGGTCCTCCGGCAGGTGCCCGCTCACATCATGTCCAGTGACGAATTGCACCCGCCGCGCTGTCAGGCGGCGCGTCAACGGAATCCCGGCCGCCGCCGCGGCGGCGCAGGCGGATGGCACACCGGGCACGATCTCGTACGGGATATCCGCCTCTCGCAGCGCCACAAGCTCTTCTTCCAAACGCCCGAAAAGGCCACCGTCGCCGGACTTCAGGCGAACGACGCGCTGATCCAACTGCGCATAGTCCACAAGAAGCCTGCTCACGTGATGCTGCTTTGGGGAAGGCCGTCCTGCCCGTTTTCCGACACCCACAAGATCAGCACCCGCGCGCGCATGGGTGAGGATCGGGCCAGAAGAGAGATCATCAAAGAGCACGGCGTCCGCGCGTTTCAGACGGTCGACGGCTTTCAGGGTCAGCAGTTCGGGATCGCCAGGGCCCGAGCCGACAAAACTGACAAAACCTGTCACGCGGCGTCCTCCGCAGAGATCAGATGGAAAAACGTCCCCGTCACCATGCCGCGCGCAGAGCCCGTCTCGGGAACAGGATTGCCATCGGCATCCGCCACCTCAGCCAGCGGAGCATCCGGTTGCTCCAGAATGGTTGAGTAGTGGAACTCATGCCCTCGCAGAGCCGTGCCGGGCTCATGCCCCGGCAGCCCGGCACGCAAGACCGCTCGACGGTAACCAAGGTGGAATTTGCGCTTCTCATAGCTTGTCACCAGCCCGAGCAAACCCGCCATTTCGTGCCGCACCCCGTCCTTGTCGATGAGGGCGGCGCCCAAGGCCATGTAGCCACCGCATTCGCCGTGGATTGGCCGCGTCTCGGCATGAGTGCGCAGCGCTGTCTTGAAGCGGGTAGCGGCGGCGAGGGTCGCGCCGTGCAACTCCGGATACCCACCGGGCAACCAGACCAGATCCGCAGAGGGATCTTGTGACTCATCAGCCAGTGGCGAAAACGGCGTGATCTCTGCGCCGGCACGCCGCCAGCCTTCAAGGATATGGGGATAGGTGAACGAGAACGCAGCATCCTGCGCGAGCGCTATACGTTGCGCCGGAGGGGGCGGAAGGGCCGTGGCACCGACCACTGTTTCCCGGCCCTGCGCCGCGTTTCGAAGTGCGGCGATATCCACGTGTTCTTTCAAAAAAGCCGCGTAGCCCGCAATCGCAGCATCAAGGTCTGGATGCTCGATGGCCTGGATGAGGCCGAGATGACGCTCCGGCAAGGTCAGATCTCCGCGCCGTGGCAGGACACCAAGGACACGCACGCCCGCTGCCTCCATCCCCAGGCGCGCGAGACGCTCATGCCGGGGCGATGCGCAGCGGTTCAGGATGACCCCGGCAAAGGGAATGTCGGGATTGTAGGCCTGAAACCCCAGCGCTGTCGCCGCGGCTGACTGCGCCTGCCCGCTGACATCCACAACCAGAACGACGGGCCATCCCATGGCCTGCGCGGTCTCGGCGCTGCTGCCAAAGCCGATCTGGCCCTGCGTCGCCACACCGTCGTAAAGACCCATGGAGCCTTCGGCGACACAGATGTCCGCGCTATTGGCCTCTGCCGAAATTGCAGCAAAAAGGGCCGGTCCCATAGCCCAGGTATCGAGATTGAAGGATGCGCGCCCACAAGCCGCCTGATGAAAGGCCGGGTCGATATAGTCGGGCCCGGACTTGAACGGCTGAACGCGCAGACCATCCTCCGCAAACGCCCTGAGCAGCCCCAGCATAACGGTGGTCTTGCCTGTGCCCGACGATGGTGCAGAGATCAGGATGCCCGGCCGCTCAGTCATCGCCATGGCTCCACGTTGCCCAAGGGCTGTCCGCAGTTTGCGGTCGGTAACGACGGTCGTAGTCGGCAGCGTAGAGACAGCTCTCCTCGAAGCCCTCTCCGGCCAGCGCGGGGCCCACCAGGATAAGCGCAGTGCGCGAAATGGCGGCATCGAGCCGCGTCGCAATATCAGCCAGCGTGCCGCGGACAATCCGCTCATCGGGCCAACTGGCGCGATACACGACCGCCACCGGACAGTCTATGCCATAGGCCGGGGTCAAATCACGGATCACGGCCTCGAGGTTTTGGATCGACAGATGGATCGCAAGCGTCGCCCCCGTTGCAGCGAAATTCGTCAGCGTCTCGCCCTCCGGCATGGACGACGCGCGACCGGGCGTCCGGGTCAGAACCACTGACTGGGCGAGCCCCGGCAGGGTCAGTTCCGTACCCAGAGCAGCGGCGGCTGCCGAGAACGACGGGACCCCGGGGGTGACTGAGACCGGGACACCGGCGGACCGCAACCGGCGGATCTGCTCGCCCATTGCGGACCAGACGGAGACATCGCCAGAGTGCAACCGGGCGATATCCTGTCCCGCATCATCAGCAGCAATGATCTCTGAAACGATCTCGTCCAGCGACATCGACGCCGTATTCACGATCCTCGCCCCTTCAGGACAGTGACCGAGGATCGCCTCGGGCACCAGCGATCCGGCGTAGAGGCACACGGGGCAGGCTGCAATCAGATCCCGCCCCCGCAGCGTCAGAAGATCAGGCGCGCCAGGACCGGCGCCAATGAAGTGGACTGTCATGTGTTCTCTCTGATGGCCAGTGCGCAGGTTGCAAGTTTGTCGGCAGACACCTGTCGGGCAGTCAGCAACCGCGCCCCATCACCTGCCACCGCAAGCGCCGCGGCCTCCGCCACCGACCCCGTCCCAAACCTCTCCTTGGATGCCGTGGATTGCGTGATGGTTGTCTGCTGTTTCAGGATATCGGCGGGCACAGCCTTCACCGGCAATCCGATATCCTCTGCGAAAAGCCGAAACGCCTCTGCCGCCGCTTTGTCATCGACGGTGGCCAGAAAGGCAGGTGATACCGCTTCACAAGCCCGTTTATAGGCGTCCTCCAGACTGCCCGCCGTTGCCTCTTTCCGGAACCCAAAGCCTGCCACGATCATAAACATGCGCTCCATTGAACAATGGGGTAGCTGGACTTCCAGCCCCGCTTCGATCCCAGCGGTTCAGCCGCCGACAACTCAAGCCGGGTCAACGACCCGCCCCGTCTTTGCTGAGCTTGCAGCAAAAGCGACTCGGTCTCCAGCGTTACCGCGTTGGCCACCAGTCTTGTTCCCGGTTCAAGATGCCGTTCGAGCCAATGCAAAAGATCGGCGGAAAGCCCGCCTCCGATGAAAACAGCCTGCGGTTTTGCCTGAGCTTCAAGCGCGTGCGGCGCGCCACCCTCGACAACGGAGAGCCGGTCAACGCCGAGCCGGGTGGCATTGGCCGAGATCCTTGCGGCCCGGTCCGCGCGACGTTCGAAGCTGATGGCCTCGCAGGTTGGATGCGCCAGAAGCCATTCGATGGCAATGGACCCTGAACCACCGCCAATGTCCCACAGCAGTTCGTGCCGCTGCGGAGCGAGAGCTGCCAGCGTCATTGCGCGCACAGGCTGCTTGGTGATCTGGCCATCGGCGTCAAACCAGGCATCCGGGCGCCCGCTGGCCAGAGGCAGCGCAGACCCTTCGCCCGCGACCTGTACCGCAACACAGACGGGATGATCGAAGCCACCGGTTTGTAGCGCGTCGGCGCGGACCCGCGTCACCCGCTCGCGTGACCCTCCGAGCGCTTCCAACACGATCATCTCGGACTGTCCGAACCCTTCATCCGAAAGATAGACCGCCAGCTCCGGCACGGCTGCACCATCGCGCAACAGCACAATGATCCGCGAGTCGGGCGCAAGATAGGGGCGCAGCCGCGTCAGAGGCGCCGCATGCAGCCCATGGCACGTCACCTGCTCCAGAGACCATCCCAAGACGTTGGCGGCCAGTGAAAAACTGGATGGGCCGGGCAGGCTTTGCCACTCTTCCGGCGCCAAGTGCCGCGCCAGCGTGCCGCCTGCGCCAAACCAGAAGGGATCACCGGAGGCAAACACGACAACCTGCCTGCCCTGCAGGTCCAGAAGTGGCGCGATGCCGTCGGAAAACGGGACGGGCCAGGCCCGCGTTTCGCAAGGCATGTCACCGATCAGCGCCAGATGTCGCGATGGGCCAATGACGATTTCTGCGGCTTCAAGTGCGGTTCGACTTGCGGCGCTCAGACCTTTGAGGCCATCTTCGCCCAACCCGATGATGGTCAACCAAGGAGCCTCAGACATGGCGCCCAACCTGCTGGTTCTTGGCGGCACAACCGAAGCCACCGCACTGTGTCGCGCGCTGGCCGAGACCGGGCTTCGTGGCACCATATCCTTTGCAGGGCGGGTGGCCCGACCCGTGCGCCAGCCCCTGCCCCAGCGGGTCGGTGGCTTCGGCGGCGTCGATGGGCTGGGGCGGTATTTGCATCGTCACGGTATCACGCATGTCGTCGATGCCACCCATCCCTTTGCCGCACAGATGAGCCGCAACGCGATTGCGGCCTGCCGTGCCGCGCAGTTGCCGCTGGTCGCGCTGACGCGTGCCCCATGGGTCGCGGGGCCGGGTGACTGTTGGACCCATGTTCCGGGCATCCCCGAGGCGGTTGCCGCGCTGGACCAGCCCGCAGAGCATGTGATGCTTGCGATCGGCCGGCAGAACCTGCCCGCCTTCTCCGTGCGACCGCAGCACCGCTATCTTCTGCGTCTGGTCGACCCCCCGGCGTCGCCGCCGCCGTTTCCGGATCATCACGTCATCATTGATCGCGGGCCGTTCTGCGTCGAGAGCGACCTGGCCTTGATGAAGGAGCACGGCATCAGCCTTGTCGTCTCCAAAAATGCTGGTGGCACAGGTGCTTATGCAAAGATCGCCGCCGCACGGATTCTGGGCCTGCAGGTGATTATGATCGACCGACCATATGTGCCGCCGCGCCCGGAGCTGCATGAGATCAGCGCGGTTCTGGACTGGATCGCTCATGCGCCCACCGATCTCGGAGTGTAGACAATCGGAGCGCCATCACGCGGGATCAGACGCGTGTTGGAGGCACCGACAAGGACCATCGTGCGCATGTCCGCCATCTCAGCAGTCGCTTGGACGAGCGGCACAACGCGGATATCTTCGTCCGGCGTCGACACGGCCCGCGCAAAGACAATCAGGCGATCGGTCGCGCAGATCTCCTTGAGAAGAGTCAGCGCCTTCCCAAAGCCTTCGGGTCGTGCCTTCGAGCGAGGATTGTAGAACGCCATCGCAAAGTCGGCCTCCACCGCCAGCCTCAGGCGACGCTCAATGAGGCTCCAGGGTTTGAGATTGTCGCTGAGATTGATGGCACAGAAGTCATGACCCAACGGCGCCCCGACGCGCGCTGCCGCGGCCAGCATCGCGGTGATGCCCGGGGCTACGCGGATATCGAGGGTCCGCCAGTCGGTGGGGCCCGCCTCCACTGCCTCGAAAATCGCGGCAGCCATGGCAAAGACACCGGGATCGCCGGAAGAGACCACAACGACCCGCCGTCCGTCAGCCGTCATCTCCAGTGCATGCCGCGAGCGGTCGATCTCCGCGCGGTTGTCGCTGGGATGCAGACGCAGCCCGTCTCGCTCCGCGACCCGCGCAACGTACGGGCCATAGCCGACAACATCGGTGGCCGCGTCCAGGGCGTGTTGAACCTCAGGGGTGATCAACTCGGGGTCTCCCGGTCCCAGACCCGCGATGACCAGCCAGCCGCTCATGGTCTGCGGCCCTGTCCATGCACGACAATGATGGAAAAGTACGGCGTCACCTTCTCACCCGCATCGGACAGTTTTTGAACGTTCTGTTGCGGCATGCTGGCATATTCGATCAACCAGGCCGCGTCGAACTTTCCCGCGGCCTTCAATGCTGATTTCACTTTCTCGATGTGCCGCCCGATTTTCATGACCACAAGCGCATCACTGCGCGTCATCGCTTCGCGTAAGGTCGCTTCGGGCAGAGTCCCCATGAGAACGGTCAGGATGTCATCACCCCAGGTGACGGGCTGGCCGGTGGCGGTCCAGGCGCCCGACATGCCGGTGATTGCGGGGACAACCTCGACCGTCAATCGGTCTTTCAGCCGAGTGTAGAGATGCATGAAGGAGCCGAAGAAGAACGGATCGCCCTCGCAAAGCACGACGATGTCCTCGCCCGTCTGCGCGATCTTGCGCAGATGGTCCGTGCATTCGGCATAGAAAGAGGAGAGCATCTTGTTATAGGCCGGGTCTTCGAGCGGGACTTCAGTCGTCACCGGATATTCCATCGCAAATTCAATGGCATCGTCCGGCAGCAGACCGTCGACGATACGCCGCGCCTGACCGGATCGACCAGCTTTGCGAAAAAACGCGACATGCTTGGCAGTCCGCAGCAATCGGTCAGCGCGCACGCTCATCAGCTCGGGATCGCCGGGTCCCAGACCCACACCATAGACGATGCCCGTGCTCATTCCGCGCGGCTCGCGATCGCGTTTATGGCAGCGACCGTGATGGCGCTGCCACCGAGCCGACCCTTTACGATGCAGCAGGGCACGGGCTGATCCGCCCAGAGCGCATCCTTGCTTTCCAGGGCACCCACGAAGCCCACTGGGCAGCCGATGATTGCCGCAGGTCGCGGGCATTCAGGATCCTGCAGCATGTTCAGAAGGTGAAAGAGAGCCGTGGGTGCGTTGCCGATGGCAACCAGCGCACCACTCAAATGCGGGCGCCAGAACTCAAGGGCCGCGGCAGACCGGGTGTTCTGCATTTGCGCGGCAAGGTCTTTCACACCCTCGTCGTGCAGGGTGCAGATGACCCTGTTTCGCGCTGGCAGGCGGGGTCGTGTCACCCCCTCGCTGACCATACGCGCATCGCAGAGAATGGGTGCACCGGCGTCCAGGGCCGCCCGCGCGGCCACGGCAAACCCGGGTGAGAACCGGATGTGCTCCTCCAGGCCAACCAACCCCGCGGCGTGGATCATGCGCACTGCGATCTGCTCTTCGTCGGGCCCAAACCGCTCCAGATCGGCCTCTGCCCGGATTGTCGCGAAGGACTGCTTGTAGATCGCAGCGCCGTCGGTTTCATAGACATAGGTCATACGTGGGTCTTCAGTTCTGCCAGGATTTCTTCGGGCCGTAGCCCCGTTTTGTGCGGGGCATCCCACGGGTGGCCGTCGCGAACAAGGTCAAAACGCCCGTCCCGCCCGATCAGGGTCAGGTTCGCAGGCTTTCGATAGGCACAGGACTTGGCGCAGCCCGAAACATGCACGCTGCCGGGGGTTTCCGCCGCCAGACGCCTCGCCAGCGCGCGTGTTTCGACCGGGGCGCTGGTGCAGAACGGAGCCCCGGGGCAAGCATGGGCGGTCAGCAGCGGCGATCCGGGCCGACTTATGAACTCGGCATCGACAACATCGGAAGCGCCCTCCAGAAGCACCATGCGCCAGGGGGTGACCCGCAGGGCTTGCGCCTTGCTCCCGGTCATGACGCGCTGCAACGCGCGCGCATCGACTTGCCCGAACGCAATCCCGGCGAGGCACCCCATGGGATGCAGGCCGGGCGCTGGCCGTAACCCGGGCGGTTGCTTCGTCGTCGTTTCCCACTCCGCGGGCAGGCCCACACGCCGAACAGTCTGTGCCAACCGGCGTTCACCGTCGGTGCGACGCTGCAGAAACCAGGCGATCACCTCCGAGATGGCGGAGACGAGACCATTGGGTCGCACCGACCGTCCGGCCTCTGCGCCATCCGCCCGCACACTCAGACCGGATGCCACACGCTCCACGCGGATGTCTGCTGAGGCGTCCTGCAGCAGCGGTGCCGCGCCCGTATCGACCGCGAAGCCGAACTTCGCCGGGAGATCTGGAAGCTGTGCAAGTGCCGCCAACAGATCACCGGCGATCCGGTGGCTGATGTCGCCGGGTCTCCAGAAAGGGGTGATGAGGATGTTCCGCCGCGCTTCGGTCTGGGGGCTATCATCAAGCAGTCGCAGGTCGCGCAGCGCCAGCAGAACCTGCTCGTGATCACCTTCGGCGACACCGCGGATCTGCAGATTTGCCCGGCTGGTCAGGTCGATAAACCCGTTGCCATAGTTCAGCGCCGTGTCGCAGAGCCCGTGCACCTGGTCTGCCGTAAGACGCGCAAAAAAGGGGCGCACCCGGACCACCAGCCCATCGCCCGACATCATCGGACGATAGGCACCGGGACACCATCCCTTCACCGTCGGAGCCGGTGTCATTGCGCGGCCTCCAGCTGTGCCAGAATGGAATTGCGCCGCGTCGCCCAGAGCCCCGCAGCGTGCAGTTCCGCAAAGCGTGCCTGCATCGCCGCATGAGCCTCCGGATTGGCGTCTCGCAGAAAGTGCTCGGTTTCCGAATGGCCCAGCGTCGCGTCATGATAGAGGTCGAAGAGATGCGGCGAGACGACACCAGCAAGGTGCGCGAAGGCTGCCATGTGATCCAGGGTGGCGGCAATTTCAGCCGCTCCGCGGAACCCATGTGCGCGCATCCCGGCGATCCAGGCGGGGTTGGCAGCGCGTGCCTGCACCACCCGGGCCACCTCCTCTGACAGCGCCCGCGCTCGGGGTCTGTTGGGATCGGTGTTGTCCAGATGATAGAGCGCGGCGGCGCCGCCGGTGACGGCCTGCGCTGCGGCAAACCCGGCTTCGTGCGCGGCGTAGTCGGCGGCCAGAAGAAGGTCCGTCTCCGGCAGGTCCTGCGCGTGCACGAAGCTGTCTGCAGCCGCCACGCGGGCCCGGAGACCAGCCTCCCGGTGGGTCGCGTCCTCGCCGTCCAAGGCCCAGGCGCTGGCGTTGAGCCAAGCCTGCCCTGCTGCCACGCGCCCGGCCGGGCCATAGGTCTCGGCTGCATCCACCATGCCAACGCCGAAGCTGCCCGGTCGCGGGCCGTAGACCCGTGCGAGATCCTCGCGACCCACGTAGGGGTTCCAGTCCGCCGCTTCATCCCGCATCGCCAGAACACGGACCGCCTGTGAAAACAGCGCCGAGAGCGTCGGGAACACATCGCGGAAAAGGCCGGAGACGCGCAGGGTCACGTCAATGCGGGGGCGGTCGAGGTCGGTGATCGGCAGCACTTCGATGCCGGAGACGCGCTCGGATCCGCTGTCCCAGACCGGGCGCGTCCCAAGCAGATGCAGCGCCATGGCAAACTCCTCGCCAGCGGTGCGCATGGTGGCCGACCCCCAGAGGTCGACAATCAGACCCCGCGGCCAGTCGCCTGCCTCCTGCAGATGTCGGCGGATCAGTTCGTCGGCGAGCTTTATGCCTTGCGCATAGGCCGCGCGGGTCGGGACTGCGCGCGGATCGGTGGTGTAAAGATTGCGCCCCGTGGGCAGCACATCCATGCGACCCCGGTAGGGTGAGCCCGAAAGTCCCGCCGGGATCCGTCTGCCAGCCAGGGCATCGAGCAGCGCCTGACGTTCGGCGGCGACGGAGGCGCTGGTCTCGAAGGGAGCCGCGCCACGTGCCGACCGGCCCCAGATATGCAGCCCTTCACCAAACTGCATCTCTTTGATATCGCAAACAAAACGATCAATTCGCGTGATCGCCTCGGCATCGCATCCGGCGCGATCCAGACCGAGGTCATCTTCGACACCAAGCGCTTGCGCCTCGTCGCGAATGTCGATCTGAAGACGGTCCCGGCGGCGCGGGTCCAGGCCATCGGCATTGGAGAATTCATCCAGCAAGGCTTCCAGACGGACCAGCCGATCGGGCGTGCCGCTTTCCCGCAGGGGCGGTGGCACATGGCCGAGGGTGATCGCGCCGATGCGCCGTTTGGCCTGCGCCGCCTCGCCGGGGTCGTTCACGATAAAGGGGTAGATGATCGGCAGGCTGCCGGTCAGAACCTCCGGCCAACAGGCATTCGACAAAGCGACGGATTTCCCCGGCAACCATTCCAGCGTGCCGTGCGCGCCGATGTGGATCAGCGCGTCGGTCTCCGACTGCAGCCAAAGATAGAAGGCGACGTAGCCATGGCGGGGCGTGCGGGAGAGGTCGTGGTAATCATCACGTCGTGTCTCGGGTTGGCCCCGCTCCGGCTGCAGAAGCACCATCGCCTTGCCAGCCTCGGTCACGGGGAACTGGAAGGCGCCATCCTGCACCAGCGGGTCATCCTCAGGGGCGCCCCATACCGTCATGAGGTCAGTGCACAGGGCCTCCGGCAGGCGCGCCAGCGCGGCGCGATAATCCGCCAGACTCCAACGTCGGTATAACGTCGGTATTACGTCGGTATTGCGTCGGTGCGCCGTCGGTATATCGTAACCTGCGGCCTGAAGGTCTGCGAGGATGGCCTCCGCGGAGGCCGGCGCATCGAGACCAACCGCATGGCCCCGGTTCCAGTCCTTGCCCGGATAGGTGGAAAGCACGAGCGCGACGCGCCGATCCTCAGCAGGCGTCCGCGCCAAGTTCACCCAACCGTGCACGCGGTCTGCGATGGCGTCGATGCGGTCTGCAACCGGCGCATGGGCGTAGCGGGCATACTCCAGGTGCGGGTCCCGCACCCCGGGTTCCTTGAAGGAGGCGACCCCTCCCATGATCCGGCCATCGACTTCGGGCAGCACGACATGCATGGCCAGATCGGCAGCGGAGAGGCCACGCTCGGCCTGTTCCCAGGCCTCGCGGGTCGAGGTCGCCAGCGCGACCTGGAAAACCGGCACATTGCCTGCATCCAGCGGCGAGGCACCATTCTCTCCCTTGCCGCTAAACGCGGTGGCATTCACGATGGCGGCAGGTCTGAGATATGCCACCTGACGGCGCAGCCAGCCTGCGGCTTCAGGCGCTTTCAGCGAAGGGGCGAAGAGGCCGAGCACCTCGTAGCCGCGTGCGCGGAAGGCGTCGAAGAGCGCCTCGATCGGGGCAAGGTCAGCGGCGACCAGATAGGAGCGGTAAAAGGTGATCAGAAGCCGGGGCTTGTCAGACGCCGGTTGCGCGAGAAGCGGACAGGTCACACCATGCTCTGGTGTCCAGGCGCCGACCAGCGGCAAGGACTTGGCGCCGCGTACGGGCCCAGCATAGAGCCCGGCGGCCAGCGCCATCTGCGCCACTCCGGCCTGGGCGGCCACGACACCGCCGGTGTCGCAGAGATGTGCGAGCCGCCGCAGCGTTGAGACCGGCAGCGTCGCATAATCGTCGAGCCGGGTGTCGATGCGCCCGTCGGCGGGCAGCACCGCGAGCGCGATGCCCTTGCGCATCGCAAGCGCGCGCACCTGCTGCAGCCCATAGGACCAGTAGGGTACGCCGCCGATCAGACGGATCAGGATGCCCTTGGCGCCCTCCAGCGTTTGCTCGACGTAGGTGTCAACGGAGAGCGGATGTTTGAGGGCCGCGAGATTGGCGAGCCGCAGTGTGGGCAGCCTGCCTTCCGGCCCGCCGCCACGCCGCCAGGCTTCCGCGAATGCGCCAAGATCGCTGTCGGAGAAGGACAGCACCACCAGATCTGCGGGCGTCTGCCCCAGATCGGTAGGCGTCTCGGTCTCCTCGAGCCCGTGGCTTTCGCGGAAGACGACGTGCATCGGTTACTCGGCCGGTTCGGGGGTTTTCGCGCCCAGCACCGCTTCGATGGTGGCGCGGTGGATGTCGTCATGTTCGGCGATCACCACCAGGCGGCCCCGGCGCGCCTCGTCCGGTTGCCACGGGCGGTCGTACTGGTGCCGCACGCGCGCGCCCACCGCCTGGACCAGCAGGCGCATCGGTTTGCCGGTGACGGCGGCGTAGCCTTTGACGCGCAGGATGTTGTGGTCGTTGGCGAGGGTCTGGACCGCACGGACGAGCTCCGCCGGATCGGCCAGCTCCGGAATGTCGACGACGATGCTGTCGAACTCCTCATGGTCGTGATCATGCGGCCCGTCATGGTGGCTGGGGCGCGCGTCCATGTCATCTTCGGCGGCGGCCTCCAGCCCCAGGATCACGCGGGGATCGACCACGCCTTCGGCCACTTCGACCACGGGGAGGGGGCGCGGGGCTTCGGCGGCGATGATCTCCTTAGCCTTCGCGACGCCGTCCGGACCGGCGAGGTCCGGCTTGGTGAGTAGAATGATGTCGGCGCAGGAGATCTGGTCTTCGAAAACCTCCGACAGCGGGGTTTCGTGGTCGATGCTCTCATCCGCTTCCCGCTGCGCGTCCACTGCGGCCACATCGGGCGCGAAGCGTCCTGCGGCCACGGCTTCGGCATCGGCCAGGGCGATCACGCCGTCCACGGTGATCCTGGAGCGGATGTCGGGCCAGTCGAAGGCCTTCAGCAACGGCTTGGGCAGCGCCAGGCCGGAGGTTTCGATCAGGATGTGATCAGGGCGCGGGTCGAGCGCCATGAGCGCTTCGATCGTGGGGATGAAGTCGTCGGCCACGGTGCAGCAGATGCAGCCATTGGCGAGTTCCATGATGTTTTCCGCCGGGCAATCGGGGATTGCGCAGCTTTTCAGGATATCGCCATCCACGCCCACATCGCCGAACTCGTTGACGACGACTGCGAGGCGCTTGCCTCCGGGGTTCTGCATGAGTTGCGTGATCAGCGTCGTTTTGCCCGAGCCGAGGAAGCCGGTGATCACGGTCACGGGGAGTTTTGCAAGGTCAGTCATTGGTCGGCCTCCAGCGGCGGGATGCGCGCGATGCAGTTGCGTTTGAAGTGGTCCGGGCGCTCGCGCCACGGGATGAGCCCATCCTCCGTGGCGTTGTAGCGGGCGGCCCCGTCGAGCAGCATGTCGGCATGCGACACTTCATCGACATTTCCGTAGATATACGTCCAGCGCGCGCCGCCTCTGAGCGCAATGGTGCAGCCGTGATCGCAGTTCTGCAGGCATTCGACAGCGGTCACCCGAATGCCGTCCGGCAGCGTGTTGGCCGCGAGCGTGTCATAGAGGCGCTGGCCGGGGCGGCGGTCGTCCTCGGGGATTTCCTGCCCCCGGCGGCATTTGATGCAGACCAGCAGCTCGGTTGGAGGCGGATCAGGCTCGGTTGCCCTGGTTGTCATGGTCCATGTCCCATCTGTCATGGGACGCGGGTCAGATGGCGAGAGAGGCCCAGCCTGGGTCGCGTCTCGACACCGGAGCACCCCGTCCGGTTTTCGCAGCGCACTGGCAGGTCTCCCGGCTCACGGATCCCGGCTGTCGCCTGCGGTCTGCCCACCTTCCCGAAGCGATGCTCCAGTGGCTTTGGCAGCCCATTTCCGTTCACGGTCGCGGGGGCGGCTGTACTTCACCGGTTGAGGCCGGCTGCACATTCCCTTTTCACTTGCCCGGAGGCAAGCACCAGCACGTCAATCAGTTGCTTTGGATCGGGCAGGTTTGTCAAGCGGAACCGGCTGGATGGTCGCGGCTTGAATCATATGGGTGAGTCGATCTCGCTCCGACGCGGGCCACGCGACCGCCTGAATGGCGCGCAAGTCTCCGGCGTGGACCGGTCAATGCTGGCCTTGAGGCCTCAACGACGGCCCCGACGCGATGTGCCGGGGCCGGACACGGGATAAGATGAGGCGACGGGCAGGCTTCGGACCATCACGGAGGGGATGCCTGCCTGCCCTGGCCTAGGCCGCCGTCTTGGAGGCGGACGCCCCTGCATCGTCGCCCAGACGGAACCGTTCCACGGCCGTGGCCAGCGCTTCCGTCTCCTGGGTCAAGGCATGGCTCGCCGCGGTGGTTTCCTCGAACATCGCGGCATTTTGCTGGGTCACGTGATCGAGCTCGTTCACGGCGGTATTGATCTCCTTGATGCCCTGCGCCTGCTCCTGGGCGGAGGTGGCGATGGTGTCGATCCGCTCCGCGATCTCGGAAATGGACGACAGAATATCGTTGAGGGCCGTTCCGGTGTCGCCCACCAGATCAACGCCTTGCTGAACCTTCTGGCTCGAATCGGAGATCAGGACGTTGATTTCCCGGGCCGCTTCGGAGGAGCGTTGCGCAAGCGCGCGCACTTCGGTGGCAACCACGGCAAAACCGCGCCCCGCCTCGCCTGCCCGCGCGGCCTCGACACCGGCGTTGAGCGCCAGCAGATTGGTCTGGAAGGCGATGTCCTCGATCACCTGAATGATCTTGGAAATCTCGTCCGACGAGCTTTTGATGCCTTCCATGGCGTCCACCGCCTTGCGCGCCACGCGCCCACCCTTGTCTGCCGACTCCTTTGTGTCGGCGGACATGCGGGAGGCCTCGTTGGCACCGTCGGCTGCGGATTGCACGGAACTGGTCAACTCATCGAGTGCCGCGGCAGTCTCCTCCAGCGTGGCGGCCTGTTTCTCGGTCCGCCGCGACAGATCATCCGCGGCTGATGTGATCTCGCCCGCTTCCATGCGAATCGACCCCACATTGCGGGACACGGTCCCTACCACGTCCCGCAGGGACAGCAGCGCCGAGTTGAAGTCAGCTCGCAGCTTTTCGTATTCGGCGGGGAATGTCTCCGAGATCTCGCCAGTCAGGTCGCCGTTGGCGAGCCGCTGCAGACCCTTGCCAAGCGCATCGACCACCCGGCCCTGCTCGGCCGCGCGCGCTTCGCGGGCTTCCATCTCAACGCGCGTGCGCTCATCCTCTTCGGCCTGCATCTGTTTTTCGATCCGCCGCTTTTCTTCTTGCGCCTTCTGCTCTTCCGCGTGGCGCGCCTCTTCCTGTCTGCGCTCCTGCTCCACGGCCTCCTGCTGGCGCTCGTGCTCTTCGCGCTCGCGCCGCCGGGCGGCCTCCTGCATTTCGGCGCGCTCGATGAGGCCGCTGCGGAACACTTCCAAGGCGCGAGAAATCTCGCCAAACGCGGTGCGGTCCTTGCTGTAGGGCATCTCGGACGTGGTGTCGCCCTCGGACAGCGCCGACATCCGGCTGGTCAGGCGACCGAGCGGACGTGTCACACTATAGGCGATCAGCGCTGCCATCGCCGCGAGGATTGCACCAAGCGTGAACAGCATCTGATAGAGATCGCGGTTCACCGCCGACTGCGCCGCCTCGATATTCAACAGGTATGCCCCGGTCCCGGCCACCCAGCGCCACGGTTCGAACTGCATCACCACCGAGATTTTGTCGATGGGCGGATCCCCCTCCTGCGCGCCGGGCGCGGCCCACTGATACCACACGGTGCCGGGCGTCCCGTCGCGCACGCTGTCCACGATATCGCGGAACAGCGGCACACCGTTCGGATCGGTGAAATCGGTGAAGTCTCGACCCGCCAGGCCCGGGTTCGCCCCATGCGCGACCATGACGTGATCCATGTCGGTAATGAAGTAGTAGTTCTCGCCCTCGTACCTCAACGCCTCGATGGCGGCGATCGCCCCCTGCTGGGCCTGCTCCCGCGTCATGTCGCCTGATACTTCCTGAGCGTGATAGGTGCGCAGGATGGACATCGCGACTTCGGTGAGATGCGTCAACTCCACCTCCTTCATGTCGATGGAGGCATCCTGGAAGGTTAAGACCGCCGTCTTCTGCATGGCGAAAAGCCCCGCAAAGGACAGCAAAACGAGGGCACACAAACGCCCTCCAACGCCAATTCGACCCAGGAAGTTCATGTCGTACGCCCTCTTTGAATACTACGCGTCGAGGGATAAAATCAGCCCTTTAAAAATCTGCTAATGTCGGGCCGGTTTTCGGCACAAAACGTGCCGCATTTTTCAGGATCTCGCACCGGCGTCCATAACACAACGGACTCCGCACTTGTGGCCCGTCTGCGATCAGCTGCCACGCCGCCAAGACCCGTGGGCGGACCAGTCAGCTGTCTGGATGTTCAGCCGGCGATCCGCTTGCGACGCTCCTTGATTCGCGCGTTCGCCGCCTCTGTCCCATCATGGAACGACCCGAAGAGCTTGTCCCACGGCAGTTCGAGCGAGCCGTAGTTGCACTCGAAATACCGGTGGTGCATCTGGTGGTGAAACGTGCCCAGCCGGAGCCCGTTTTCATCCTTCACCAGCAGCCCTTCGAAGCCGGTGTGCGTCGTCGCCGCGGTGAGCGCATAGTATTGCAGATGAAACAGGATATGGACCGGATTGGCCGGCACGATGAAGTGGATCAGCACCGAGCCCAGAAAGATCAGATGCTCGACCGGGTGCATTGACATGCCCGACCACGGACCGACGTTGATGTTGCGGTGATGCAGCGCGTGCACATGTTTGTAGAAGAACGGAATGTGCAGAAACCGGTGGATCCAGTAGAAATAGAAGCTCTCCCAGATCGGAATGAGGAAGAAGAGCGCGATGAACCAGACGGGATGCGCCGCCCAGGTGAGCATCGGCGCATAGCCATTGGCAAGCGCCCAGATCATCAGCACCTCATAAGCCGTCCAGATGGTGACGCCGCTGGCGAGGGTCCAAAACATGTTGTCGCGAATCTGACCGCCCAGCGTAAACTGCCTGCCGTTTTTCATCAGAGGGCGCGAATCGTACTTCAGCCTCTGGCCCTGTTTGGTGAATGTGTAGAAATAGAGGTGCAGCCCGCCCGCAACGAGCGTCATCAGCGCGAGGTTGCGCAGGAACATCTCGGCGATCCAGCCAAACGCGAAGGATGTCGCTTCTTCCAGCGGGGGCTGGAAAAACGTCACCGACATGAACGCGATACCGACGATGATCAGCCGTTCGGTCACGAGAAACCAGGACTTCCAGATCCAGGCCAGCATGCGCTGTGGGCGCAGCGGCCAGGTGAAGAACGGCGAGACCTGCAAGGGCACATCGGGGACGTGGTTCCAGCCTTTCAGGGGGGCGTCGGACATGATTGACCTCTTCAAAGCTGCAGTTTGAGCGGAGAGTGGCATATATCCATTCACAGGAAAAACAGTATAACTCGAAGAAGTTCATCTGAAATACAGAGGTTATGATGGCGCTGACCCTGAAGGCCATGGACTACTTCACCACCGCCCTGCGGCACGGAAATATCGCGAAAGCGGCGGTGGAGTTGAACATCGCCGCCTCTGCGGTCTCGGCTGCGATTGATCAGGTCGAAGCCGCGTTTGACCTCACCCTGGTCACACGACACCGCGCGCGGGGCATTCAGGCGACCGCCAGCGGCCGGGTGGTTGCCCGGAAGTGTGAGCGGTTGCTGGACGACTATCGCAGTGTGCTGGCCGAAGGAGCGGATCTGAGGCAGGCGCTGAGCGGAACGTTTCGCGTCGGGTATTACGCGCCCATCGCGCCCGCGTTTCTGCCGCAGATCCTGGAGACTTTCCTGCCTGGGGACGGCGGCGTCGATCTGCAACTGGAAGAGTGTGACAACGATGCGGCGCAGGACGGGCTGCTGAGCGGTCGCTACGATGCGATCCTGTTCGTTTCGGAAGACGTGCGCCCGTCGATGGCGTTCGAGGTGCTGATCTCCGCCCCGCCCTATTGTCTGCTGCCTGCCGCGCATCCGCTGGCGGCGCGGCCCGTGGTGTCGATGGCCGAGATCGCCCGGGAGCCGCTCGTCGTGCTGAACCGGCCCGTGGTTGCGGCCTATTACGCGCGGCTCTTCGACAGCCATGTCCGGCAGGCGCCCATTGTGGCCTATGCGAATTCGACCGAGATGGTGCGCAGCCTGGTGGCCGCCGGGCGGGGCTGTGCCCTTCTCAACATGCGGCCGCTGACGTCGGAGAGCTATAGTGGGTCGGAGGTTGTGGCGGTGCCGATTTCCGATCCCTTGCCGGTCTTGAGCCTTGCGGTAGGGTATGACAGCTCGCGCCCGCGGCGGATCACGCAATGCTTTGTCGACGCCTGCAAGGCCTATTTCGCGACCTCTGACGCAGCACGCTGTGTGGTTGCAGATACCGATACAGGGTCGGTCGTAGAGCGGGGAGGCTCCGGGGTCTAGGCGCCACGCTGGCTGCGCCACCCGACGAGGTTGAGCGCCGCGAAGAGCACCGCGGCCACGCAGACGATGGAGGGCCCGGCGGGCGTGTCGAAGACATAGGCGGCGCGCAGCCCGGCGGCGGCGGAGACCGCGCCGATCACCCCTGCGGTGACGGCCATCGCTTCGGGCGTGCGCGCGAGGCCACGGGCGGCGGCGGCGGGGATCACCAGCATGGCGGCGATCAGAAGCACACCGACCACCTTGATCGCAACAGCCACCGTGACGGCGAGAGACAGGGTCAGGATCAACTGCTCGCGCCGGGGGTCACGCCCACTGGCATAGGCCAGCTCATCGCTCAAGGTCGAGGTCAGCAGGGCCGACCACCGCCAGGCGATCAGCGCCACGACCAGCGCCGCACCGCCCCAGATCACCGCGAGATCCAGACGCGACACCGCAAGGATGTCGCCGAAGAGATAGGCCATGAGGTCGATCCGGATGCCGGACAGGAAGGAGACCGCCACGAGACCGAAGGCGAGCGAGGAATGGGCGAGCACGCCCAGCAGCGTATCCATCGCATAGCCGCGTCCGGCCAGCAGGGTCACCGTCATCGCCATGATCAGGGCGACGGCCATGGCGCCGATGAATATCGACATCTGGAAGGCCAGCGACAGGGCCACGCCAAGGATCGCCGCATGGGCTGTGGCATCGCCGAAATAGGCCATGCGACGCCAGACGACAAAGCAGCCCAGTGGTGCCGCGGCAATCGCCACGCCGATGCCCGCTAGCGTCGCGCGCGTCATGAAATCATCGAGCATTACTCTGCCGCCTCATGCGCCGACGGCCCGTGGTCGTGATCATGGTCGTGGCTGTGGTCGTGATCGTGCCGGTAGAGTGCCAGCGCGCCGCCGGTGCCGGTGCCGAAGAGGGCGCGGTACTCCGGCGCGGACGCCACGACTGCGGGCGAGCCTTCGCAGCAGACGTGGCCGTTGAGGCAGATCACCCGGTCGGAGGCGCTCATCACCACGTGCAGCTCGTGGCTGATCATCAGCACCGCGCAACCGGTCTCGCGGCACACGGTCTCGATCTGACGGTAGAAGGCCGCGGAGCCCCGCTGATCGAGGCCCTGGGTGGCCTCGTCCAGCAATAGAATGTCAGGCTGGTTGATCAGCGCCCGGGCCAGCAGCACCCGCTGGAACTGCCCACCGGAGAGCTGCGACATCTGTCGTTTCAGGAGATCCGGCACACCGGCCCGGGCGAGCGCGGCATGGCAGGCGCCGCGCGGGACACGGTCGGTCAGCGTCATGAACCGCTCTACGGTGATCGGCAGCGTCGGGTCGATGTGCAGCTTCTGCGGCACGTAGCCGACGCGCAGGCCGGGTTTCAAGGTGATCTCACCGGCGGCCGGGCGGGTCGCTCCGATGATCGCGCGCAGCAGGCTGGTCTTGCCCGACCCGTTCGGTCCCACGATGGTCACGATCTCTCCGGGCTGGACGGCGAGCGCCACGTGACGCAGCACGGTATGCGCGCCGTATTTGACGCTGAGGTTCTTGACTGACACCAAGGTCATGGGGCGGCCTTGTCGACACAGGCCGGGCAGACGCCTTCGGCTTCGAGCACGGTGCGCTCAATCTGGAACCCGGCGGCGCGCGCCGCCGCCCCCAGGGCCCCGCGCGCAGGCGCGGACTGCGCCTCGGCCACGGCATCGCAGAGCCGACAGATCATGAAGGCCGGAGAATGGGTCTCTCCGGGATGGGTACAGGCGACAAAGGCATTCAGCCGCTCGATCTTGTGCACAAATCCGTGCTCGGCCAGAAAATCCAATGCGCGATAGGCCACGGGCGGCTGCGAGCCGAACCCGGCCTCGCGCAGCAGATCGAGGATCGCATAGGCCCCCAGCGCCTTGTGCTCCTGCAACAGCAGCTCAAGCACCTTGCGGCGGACCGGCGTCAGGCGCAGACCCTCCTCCGCACAGCGCGCCTCGACCGCCGAGAGGGCCTGCGCAACGCAGGTGTCATGGTCATGGATCGAGAACCCGACAGACGCCTTCGGATCATCCGGCCCCGGTTTTGTCTCACTTGTCATGATCGTCCATATCGGGTACTCGAAAACGCAATGTTATAAAATCACATGAGTCCTCCAATGTCCAGAAAGCTAATTTTTTCATCAGCCGCCGCCGTATTGATGGGCGGCACCGCCATCGCAGACGTCCCGACCGTGGCCGTTGACATCGCACCGGTCCATTCGCTTGTGGCCCGGGTCATGGAGGGTATCGGGACACCGCAGCTGATCGTGCAACCGGGCGCCTCGCCGCATGAATACAGCCTGCGCCCCTCCGAAGCGGCAGCCTTGCAAGACGCGGATCTGGTGGTGTGGATGGGCGAGGATCTCACACCCTGGATGGAAGAGGCGGTGGAGACCCTGGCCGCGGATGCAAGTGTCATCACGCTGTTGGAGGCGGATGGCACCGTGCTGCTGGACTTCCGGGAAGGCGCGCTCTTCGAGGCGCATGCCCATGGCGAGGACGAGCATCACGGTGACGAGAAAGACCATGCGCATGACGATCATGCAGAAGACCACGCGCACGATCATGGCGAGACCGAAGAGCACGCACATGAGGAGCACGAGGAGGCACATGACCATGACGACCACGGTGCGGACACGCACGCCGAGGAGGCGCATGCGGGGCACGATCACGACGGACACGACCACGGCGCGCGTGATCCGCACGCGTGGCTCTCGCCGGAGAACGCCGCCACCTGGCTCAACCTGATCGCCGCACAGCTTTCTGGCGCGGATCCGGACAATGCGGGCACCTACTTTGCCAATGCGGCGGCTGCGCGCGAGGAGCTGGCCGGTCTGGCCGAGGACATCGACGCGCAGCTGGCAGCGGTGCGCGGGGGCAACTTCATCGCGTTCCACGATGCCTATCAGTACTTCGAGACAGCCTTTGACCTGCCCGCGTCGGGTGCCATTTCGCTGAGCGATGCCTCAGATCCCAGCCCGGCGCGCGTCGCCGAAATCCAGGCCCGTGTGAAAGACGAAAGCATCGCCTGCGTGCTCTCCGAACCGCAGTTCAACGCCGGCCTTGTCACCACGGTGATGGACGGAACCGCAGCCAAGACCGCGGTGCTCGACCCTCTGGGCTCCGACATCGCGCCGGGTGCGGAGCTTTACCCGCAGCTGCTGCGGAACCTGGCCGCCGCGCTGGTGGACTGTTTGTCGTAACGGATGCGGCGCTCTCGCGTGGTCGCCGCGCGAAACCAGGGCGTTTGGGGGCGGCGGAGGCTCGCAATTGCGGGCGTTCGCCCCCTCGTGAGCTTGCGGTAAGGACGGTCAGAACCAGTTGCGCATCTTCTGCAGCTCTTTCTCGATTTCCTTGCCCAGATGCACCAGCTTGTGCGCGATGTCTTTGAGCGAGATCGTGACCGTTGTGGATTTCGGGAGGAGCCCGTAGTGCGCCGTCGCCCCAACGGTGAACACGCCGGTTTTGGACGACATGGAGATATCCAGCGTGCTGAGCTTGAGCTTGCCAGTAAGCTTGATGGGCTTTTTTCCAAAATCGGCATGTGCGGAGATTGCCGCCGTGAAGCGACCGCGGCTGTCAGCGCCGAGACCGCACTTCAGCGTGATCGACTCTCCCTTGAAGTCGATCTTCGTCTTGAGCCAGAAGCCGCTGTTGGTCAGGGTCAGCGTGGTGGTGTCCGAGACCCCAAGGACGTTGACATAGTAATCGGCGAGCAGATGGGGTGAGCGATCTGTGTCGAAGGCGAATTGCGGCCCTTTGGCTTGGTCTTTCGCGTCGGCGATTGTGAAGATCCCGGGCACGGAGAGCGCCTTGCCCATTTGCAAGCTTCCGGACATGCCCGCGGTTGTGACCTTCAGATCCGCATGGGCGGGGAACCTGAAGACCGTCGCATCGCCGGTGAACCTGAACCCGTCGCGATAGCAGACATCCTTGGAGATCCGGCAGGTGCCCGACGGGTCGGTGCAGCTCCAGATCTCAAGGTTTCGGAAGCTGATCCCGCTTCTGAGTTCTTTGGGAAGCTTGGCCTCGTGGCACAGGGCCTTGAACATCGGAGCCAGGTCCAGATGGCTGTAGGTGGCGCTGACGAATGTGGGCGCAAGCTCTGGCAGCGCGAAGGCAAATCCGAAGGACGCATTCTCCTTGCCGATCCACATCGCGCCGTGCAGGCCCATGACGAAGGCTTCGGGTTCAACGGAAAAACTGGCGCCGATTTCGGTGAGCTTCACGCCCGACGCATTCTTGGGCGGCGTGAGGCTTGTCGACGGATCCTTGGCGTTCCCGGAGAAGCTCAGCACGGGGCCTGCGGTGGTCTCCTCGACCCGGACCGCGCCGGAGACCTCGACGTGCTGGCCCTGCGGAGCGGGAAACAGCACGTCGCCCACGACTTCGAAGCTGGGCTGCAGAGACAGGATCAGCCTCGCATTTCGGATTTCCATCGTCGCCGGTTTGCGGGCGCCGGGGACGTCGAGGCTGAGATCCAGATTGCCCAGTGTGGCGGAAAACTCGGTGTCCTTGGCCGAGGGGCCCAGGGTGGCCTGGAGCAGAAGTTCGGGTGTGCCACCCAGAAGGCCGGAGACCGCCTTGCCGAGGAGCGACGTCTGCGACCGGTCCATCGCCAGATCCAACCCGACGTTCAGACCCTTTTCGAGCGTGAAGGCATGTTTGCCGAGTTTGGGAAAAATCTCGTTCGCGATGGAGACATGGCCGGTTGCGACGGCGAGAAAGGATTGGCGGAAGGTGAGCACCTCGTCGACCACCGCAAACTCGGGCGACAGATCGGCCATCTTCCAGCCCTTCTCCGTGGCCACGCCCAGCGCCAGATTGCGGCTTTCGGCATCGCGTTCGAGATAGACGAAGGCATCTTCCTTGAGCGAGTTCTGCCCGGAGACCAGCAGCGTGTGGTTTGCGAAATCCAGCACCACCTGGCCTGCGGCAATGTCGAGCCCCTTGGGAGCGGAGACCGTGGTCGCGCCTTTCGTCTGGGCCTTCAGACCAACGGCGCGGAGCATGTCCTCAAACACGATGGGCGCGCCGGCGTCGGTTTGCAGCGAGCCTTTCAGGACAGAGGTCGCAGCGGTTGGCTTGGCGGCGAAGTCGTAGCTCAGGGCGAGATGGCCGGTCTGGCCGATCCGGGTTTGCACGGCCAGTTCAAATGTCGTGCGCTTGAGCTTTTTCTGGCCCCGGTACTCCAGCATCAGCGCCGCATCGGTGGTGCCGCTTGCGAAGGGTAGAAACTCCGTCTGGCTCAACCGGGCCTTGGAGGAGAGCGTCCAGCCGGCTTTGCCGTCATAGGCGATGGACATGGCAATCAGGTCGATCAGCGTGGTTTTCATGTCGCTCGGTGCGGTGCGCGCGCCCAGCTTCTTGACAACGGATGCCAGCGAGACGGGTGCGCCGAGCTGCGAGGTCAGGCTGAAGGTTTCGACCTGCCGGGACAGCGCGATGTCGACATCGAAGTCGATGCCGCCAAAGTCGAGATCCGCCCGGATCACCCCGGTCGCTGCCTTTTTCGGGCCGTTGAAGGTCAGGCTGACCGATATGTCCGTGAGCGACAGCGCCTCGTTTCCGAAGAGCATATAGGGATAGGACTTTGGAGCGCCGGTTGCCGTCACGGTCCAGGTCTTTGCGTCATAGTCCGGGTCATTGGTGATGATGATGCTCATATCGCCAACGGATGTGGCGACCAGCGTTCCGCCAAATCTGTCCTTGATGAGCTGTCCGAGTGTTGTGCTCTGTCCCATATGCCGTGCTCCTATCGCTTTTTCAAAAATCCGAACGTCTATCAAATTGGGCAGGAGCGTCTCACGCGCGCCCTGCATCTGTCCAGTTAAGGTTTGGGCGGTGCGTTCGGCGGGGCCAAGCCCCCCCGGGCGGGACGGCGGGCGACGCGGCAGGGTTCGGATCATGTCTTTCGTGGCTGGAGCGCGCGCCCGTGAACGGCCCTCGGCCATGACCGATGGGGAGGCGCACCGCTGGTCAGCGGGGCAAGCGGCGACGGTTCGGCGCGGTGGCGGCATGGCTTCAGAACGGGGCCGCGGCTTGGCTCTGGTGGCCGCATCGCCCTTGTTTTGCATCCACAGCCGCGGAGACAGCTAGGCGCGTCGAGGCATCCTGAGCCAGCCGTCGTCAAAGCCGTAGGAGCTGACACCAGCCAGCCGGGTGAGGCGCCCAAGCTCGGCCTCGAAGGCGGCAACGCGGCCCTTGCCCCAGCGCACCTTGGGTTCGGGCCAAAGCGCGCGCACCTGCAGCCTGTCGCGGTCACGAAAGGCTTTCATGTCCACGCGGCCCACCAGCCGATCCCCTTCCAGGATCGGGAAGACGTAATAGCCGTAGGTGCGCTTGGCTTCGGGCACGAAAATCTCGATGCGGTAGTCGAACCCGAAGAGCCGCGCCGCGCGCTTGCGGTCGCGCAGCGCCGGGTCAAAGGGGCTGAGCACCCGCAAGCGCGATGTCGGCTCGACCCTCAGGGCGGGGTCTGCCATCACGTCGGGGCGCGCGTAGCATTGGTGCGGTTTCCCATCGGCGCAGCTGATCGACATGGGCTGCAGATCTCCGCGCGCGCGCGCATCGGCGCACCACGTCTTGGCCTCCTCGAGCGTCACGTGATCCCAGAACGCGGCAAGCTCGGCCGGGGTGGCAAAGCCCAAACGGTCCAGCGCGCCCGCGCAGCACCAGTCCACGATCTGCGCCCGCTCGTCCGGGTCCAGCGGATGACAGAGTGCGGCGTCGATGACTCGCTCGGTCAGATCATAGCGTTTGCGAAACCCGTCCCGCCCCACGACGCAGAGCGCGCCGCTGCGCCACAGGTACTCCAGCGCCGTCTTTGACGGGTGCCAGTCCCACCAGCCGCCGGAGCCGCGCTTTTCATCCAGTCCCACATCCGACGAACACAGCGGCCCCTCCTCGCGGATCTGGTCGAGCACGGGCTGGAACTGTGCCTCGAAGCCGTCGCGGCGCCACGCGCTCCACTTCTCGCGCAGCCGCGCGGCATCCCGCTCGCGCCGCAGTTGCCAGTGACGGTAGTAGCCCATGGGGATCACGGCGGCATCATGGGTCCAATGTTCAAAGAGTGCCCGGTCACGCTCGTAAAGCAATTTCAGCGCCTTGGGGCGATAGGTCGGGCGGCGGGAAAACAGGATCAGATCATGCGCCCGCGCCAGCGTGTTGATGCTGTCCAGTTGCACGAAGCCCAGCCGTTCGATGAGGGCAAGAAGGTCCGCGCCTTTGGCAGGTCCCGCAGGGGGCTCGCTCAGCGCATGGCGGTCCAGAAACAGCCGCCGCGCGGCGATATTGTCGAGCTGGGCCGTCTTCATCCGCGTTGATTGCGGCGCAGGGTGTCCCCATAGGTGATGGTGGGCGTCAGGGCGATACGCTCGGGCGCGCCGGGATCCGCGTCATCCGGGAGCGCGCTGCGGTCGAGGATGATCTGCGCCGCCGCGGCCCCGATCTCGGACCGGCAGGCATCCATGGTCGCCAGCTTGCGCGGCAGGCCCTGCAGCAGCTCCACCCCGTTGAAGCCCGCGAGACCGATCTGCCCGGGCACGTCGATCTTCTGATCGAGCAGGTAGAGCAGCCCGCCTGCCCCGATCATATCATTGGAATAATACAGAAAATCGAGATCCGGCGCGCGCTCAAGCATGGATTGCGTCATCTCGCGCCCCTTGGCGAGTGCGGAGCCACCGGAGTAGAAATCCCGGGCCTCGATCTCGATCCCGGCCTTTGTGAGACCTTCCGTGAACCCTTCGAACCGCTTCCGGGCGCGATGGTCCAGAGGCATCTTCGTGCCCATGAACCCGATGCGGGTGTAGCCTTCCTTGAGGATCGCGGCGGCCATCATCCGCCCGGCGCGGCGGTGCGAAATGCCCACCATCGCATCGACGGGATTGCCGTCGGTATCCATGATCTCCACCACCGGGATGCCCGCGTTCTGCAGCATGGCGCGCGTCGGGTCGGAGTGCTCGAGCCCCGCGATGATCACACCCGAGGGTCGCCAGGACAGCATCTCGTAGAGCACCTGCTCCTCTTTTTCGGGCAGGTAATCCGTGACGCCGACCACGGGTTGCAGGGGCGTGCCGTCGAAGGTGCGGTTGATCCCCGTCAGCACCTCGGGAAAGACCATGTTCGACAGCGAGGGAATGATCACGGCGACGAGGTTGACCCGCTGCGAGGCAAGCGAGCCCGCGATCTGGTTCGGCACGTATCCAAGTGATTTCGCCGCCTCGAGGACCTTGGTGCGCGTCGCTTCGGAGACATCGCCACGGTTGCGCAGCACCCGGCTGACCGTCATCTCCGACACCCCGCAGGCTTCCGATACATCACGAAGGGTCAACGGGCGCTGCTTGGGTCGTGTCACTGCATGTGTCCTGTATTGTTGCACCTTCGTACCGCAGGAGAAGCCCCTGCCGCAAGCGCGGTTGCGCGCGTGGTTTTCCGGCGATGACAAAGGGGAAAACATGCTCTACACCCGGACGCGGTGGCCCCGTGGCTCAACTGGATAGAGCAGCCCCCTCCTAAGGGGCAGGTTGCAGGTTCGAATCCTGCCGGGGTCGCCACGTCTGCAAATCGTAGATTTTTCGCCTTTCAGATCAGACCTTTGCGTCAGCGTGTCCCGTTTTTGGGTTTGCGTGTCCCGTTTCATGCGACCCCCACAAGAAGTTTGACCATGCGCTCCCGATCTGCAGCGCGCGTATAACGCTCCACTTCGGAAAGGCTCATATGACCTGCCATCGCGGCGATCTGGTGTGTTGTCGCGTCGTTTTCGGCCCAGTAGATGCAGAATGCTTTGCGAAGACCGTGAAGGCGCGCGGACATTCCAGCTTCCCGTGCTGCCTCGCCAAACAGGTTGCCGAGACTTTCCTTTGCGAAAGGGCGGCCAAAACTGTTTGTAATGAAGGCCGGAGCGATGTCCGGGGTACGAGCAATCACCGCGCGCAGTTCGCGGGTCAATGGAACGCGGGCTTTCACCCTGCTTTTGTGGCGCTGATACACAAGCAGATCGCCCCTGATATTCTTGCGCCCCAGCTTGGCGAGGTCGCCACGCGCAGCTCCCGTGTAGAGCGCAAGATCAAACACCAGCCTCTCAAGCGTTTCGACGGGCCATCGCTGCTGAAAAGCTGCAATATCCTCCGCATCTGCGACCGGGAACCCTTGGATTTTCGGTCTGTCCAATTCGATTCCAGCCATCGGATTTTTGGCAATGAAGCCCAGGCGACGCAGGTGCTCAAAGACCGGCTTAAGCGCCTTGTACTCGTTTACGGCGGCGTGACCGCCCTTGGCATACAGCGCGCGTTCAATGGCATCGCTCGTGATCGTCTTGATCGGGCGTTCGCCCTGCGCTTTCCGGTAACGGGTGAAGATTGCCAGCCGGGACTTCTTAGTTTCTTCCGAGTATTTGGCCCACTTGTCATTGCCAGATATGTAAAGATCGAGCGCCCAGCTAAAGGTCTCTGCCTTTGGGGTTTCAATGCCCGGTGGCATGTCTTGCCAACGCGCATGTTCTGCAGCCCAAGCCGCCAGCACTCTCGGATCACTGGGGTGCAAACCATGAACACCGAGACTGATTTCAACCTCTTTGCCTTTCGCGCGATCTAAGCGCCGATAATAATGCGCCCACCGGCCCGTCTTGCGGCGGCGACGGCTCTTGAGATGAGGAACTTTCTTCACGCCCCATCCCCGGAAAACGGACGATCTTGCCAACTCGACACAGCTTCAGACTGGTCAGGATAATCGAATTGAACGCCATCGGGCCCCAAGCTCTTGATGCGCGCCTTGGGATGCAAAGCGGTCACCGTCTTGTGTGCCTCGATCACCTGGCGCTGGGTCGGCATTGAAGGGGCGGGATGCTTTGGCAAAACCTAGTCCTCTTCGCCCAGGATTTTTGCTTCTTCTGACATTCCGTGCCGTACAGCTTTCAAGATGTTACTAAGGTCAAAACAAACGGTCGCAGCCAAAGCGCGGTGCTGATGCGCGCCGAAGTACGCGCCTTCTTCAGGCCTGCACAACATCGGAGTATCGTTGAAACCATCCACAGGAAAGTCGGCCCGAGTCTGATCGGGATACCTCTTCATCTCGCGGATGGATCTGATAACACCGCAAGCATACATGGCTGCAGTCTTCTTGCTGAAGCCGCGGTCACCAAACACGTCCATCAAATGCCGATAAACCAGCAAACCCGCAATGTCAGCTTCATCAAAGACCCGAGATACACCTGCGCGCGTTTCTGGTGCACAGTGATACTCGCCCGAGGCAACATCTTCATTGAAGCGTTGAGGGTCAATTCTTGCAATCCGGCAGGCTGCTTTCGTACGAAACTTGAGATCCACCGCACGTTCTCCTATTGGCAATTGCCATAGGTAATAACCTTAGCCTATTGGGAGTGTCAATAGGTTTATCGATCTCTTTCGATACGCCCAGGGTTTTGAAGAAGGTCTGATATTAGATCGAGCTGAGTTGACATCTTCCAAGCCGCCATTGCTACCCGATCCGCCATATAGAGAGCAGCGTCTCTAACGGGACCTTCTTCGTCGATATGTCCATTTTGGATCATGGCTTCGAGAGCAACCGAAAAATGCAACACTTCTTCAGCGCCCTCAGGATAGCCCAGCCCGCCACCGTTCATTAAACCGAGTGCAGCACGGATCGCGTCGGAAGGTTCGGCGGGTAGACTATCGAGGTAGTTGGCTTGCTGAGAGCGAAGACGCTCGGCTTTCTCGATATTCTCTCGAAAGATGTAGTCGGCGCAGAGCGCTTGGCCTTGGACGCTCGCGTTCTCGCGGCGAGTGACTGGCTTGGGCCGAGTTCTATTATTCGCGCAGGCGCGTTCATTGGTCATTGTCATGGTCTCCATTTGTGATATGATCCCTAAGGATCAGTAAGCAAATTGATCCTTAGGGATCAAGGGAAAATGACAGGCAATCAACTTAAAGCCGCGAGATCTCTCAAGGGTTGGACCCAAAGACAGCTGGCAGATGCAGCATCGCTTTCCGTGCCAACCATCAAAAGGGCTGAGGGATCAGCGGTAGCAACTGCATCGGAGCAAGCTGTTAGATCAATGCGTGAAGCGCTCGAAAGAGCAGGAATCGAGTTCATAGAAGAGAACGGCGGCGGTGCGGGTGTGAGATTGAAAAAATGAGCGAATACTCTTTTCAAGAACAGTGCTTTCTCTGTGGTTCAACCTTCCAATTCGGCCCCCATCGATATGACGGAAAAATGGTTCACGGTTACCAAGTGATGGCGTGTAAAAGCTGCTACGATGGCAACTGGGATGGTTGGTCGCCGATGTTCGAAGGCAAACTGCTGGAGCATCTGCGCCAAAACCAAATTCAGATACCAGCGAGGAACAGCGAAGGCTATCTCCCTAGATCATTCTAGGCCTCGCATGTCGCTATGATGGCTTAGCTGACTGCTCTTGGGCGCATGGGAATGGACTTTCCAATCTGCTCTGCGTCGGTGCCGCCAAGGGCGCGATAGGCCTCGCGGGCATGCATCATCATCCCATGTCGCAATGAATCGTCTGCGATCCTTACGGCGCGCCGGTTGTCAGCAGTCTCAAGATTTGGAGGCCATGCCACGAGCCCCTTTGCCTTTGTGCGCACGAGGGCGCAGCCTTTAAGCTCCACGCCTCGCACGGTGCAATCGAAATAGGCGATGATGATTGATCCACCTCGGTTCGGTTTTGGATTGGCTACACGGCTCAATCCGGTGATTGCTACAAACTCTGTCATTTCTATTCCTTCCAATCCACCATGCGCATTGCGCCGGACAGGTCGGCCGGCGGGATATCCGCCTCTTTTGCCTCGGCCATCGCCTTGATGATCGCTGATAGCGCTCTGGCACGCCCACCAGCGTCGAAGGCCTGTAGAGGTCGGATCGTGTCGATCTCGATTTCAGCTCCCAGCTTATTTGACGCCTCGTCGGCCAACAGTGTAGCGATGGGTTGAAGGGTCCAGATTGCAAGCTGGCGCTGTGCCTCTCGTACGACCGGCCCGGTCGCGGCCCTGTTCAAAAGCGATGGCAGCACTCCGTAGGCCATCGCGACAGCCTCTCGCGCCGCCGAAAGGGTCTCGGCAGTCATGCTCTTCGAGAGGTCGGGCGACAATTGATCCGGTTTCTGGCCGATCTGAGGGTTCATGCCCGCTGCCGTCGCCTGGGCTACGCCTTCGATCACCAGCGTCTTGCCGCGCCGTCCAGAGAATGCATGCCTCATGCTTTCCATATCCTCTGCACCGGCGTCAGGCAGGGGGACAATCTGGCTTCCCAGCGGTGCGTTCTCGAAGGTTTCGCTCAGAGCGGCCTCGACCGCGTGCAGCATGGCCCCGGTAAGACTGGATCGCCGCAGGGGCGCGGTTCCGATCCACGGCGTTTGGTTGTCCGATCCGATCCGCAGATGCAGCACCTCAGCCGCAAGCGCGGTGATCGTGCGCCCCCCGCCGGCCTCGGGAAGAGACAGGCGGTATGCGCTTGGTCGGCCACTGCGGGTGGTCACGTCCCAGTCTGTCGCCGGGACGAGGCCCATGTCGGTGATGAGGTAGACCGCCTCGCCGTTCAGTGCGACTGCGCGGGCAATCATCGCCATGGTCTGGCGGGTCAGCAAGTCCGTGCCTGAGACGTCCGCCATTGCGAAGCCACCTTCCCAAAGACTGACGCAGCTTTGCACCGTCGCCGTCAGCTCGGCCACTCCGCGCCGCCCGCTGATGTAGCTGTCCCGCGCCGCCATCACCTGGGCGGTGTAACCTGATCCGCTGGACCGTTGTTCGATCGGGCGCAGCTTGTTCATGATCCATTCGAGCATCGTCACCTCCAACGGTTTGAGGCATGGCGCTGCGTGATCCGCTTTGCCAAATTGCCAACGGTTTGCCAATTCCGGGCCTCGATCTGTGCTTCTGGATAAGCTGGCCGGGTCACCGCAGACAGCTCGTAGAGAAGCGCATCATTGACCGTCCGAATGAGCGCCATGCCTTCGCGCGGATCTTCCTCTTCAACCGTCTCGGCCTTCGGTGAGACCCGTTCTGGCGGTATCCTGAAACCTGGCGAAAGGCCCAAGATCAGCCCCGCCGCGACACCCGACAGGAAGTCCGCCACGTAGGACGCTCTCTGCAACTCTGGCGAGATCGAGGCGGTGAAGGACAGCGCATCGTCGCTGTCTTCGAGGGTGAGACTCCCTGCCCCTCGCGATGCGATGGGGCGGTCATAGTCGTGGCCAACCAAAAAGTGAATGTCTTCCTCGGGCCGCTCGACACGGTAGCCGAAGGCCCGAGCTGCGATCTTTTCCTTGCGAGGCCGACCACGCCGGCCGCCATCGGTCAGGACAGCGGGCCGGTTATATGGAAAGCGGCCTGCGATGGTGACGTTGCCGTCACCATCATTGCGCAATTCCAAGCGCCCGCTGTGCGCGCCCCAGAGCATCACTGGATGCCTGTCAGGATGTGTGTCTGCACCGAGCGCGAGACCGTCACATCCATCGTCGCCAGAGCCGTCAGGCGCAGCCCGCCGGATGCCGCGTCCGAGTAAGGGTCGCGGATCAGATCCACGGCACCCCATGTCCCGACCATGAACGGCGGCACCCCGCGGGCCGTGGTGGTCATCAGCGCGGTGGTCTCGGCAGGATCGCCGCTCGGGGCTGCCAGCGCGTTGGTCGCGATCTGCACGCTACCCATGCGCTTGGTGAGCAAGTCCCAGTGGGTTTCAGCGGTACCGCCGAAGAACTGGTCATCCATGGACGCCCAGACTTCCGAGCGCAGCATGAGATTGACCGAACCGGGACCTGCGGCGGCGTTGGCGTTGATGAATTCCGTCACCACCGGAACAAACCTCGAATAGTTCGCCTCGGCGTCAATCGGTGTACTCGCAATGCCAAATCCGGCAGCGCCTGGGATGATGCCGGTGGGCTCGCCGGATGCCCCTGACCCAAGGAACACTGCCCGGTCGATCTCGACCGACATGGCCCCGTTCATGTCGCGCCGCACCGCTTGCTCAAGGGCCGCACCGGTCTGCTTCAGAGCTTTCCGGCTGATCTTCATCTGTACGCCCAAGGTGTGATCCGGCTCCAGCATCCGTTCGATGGTGGTGAAAGGGATCGGATCGGCCACGTTGCCGGTTTCGCTCTGCGCCCAGCCCGCCGTCACGTTGGAGTTTGTCACCGGGATTTCCCGGTCACCAATGCCCACGTTGATCATCCGGCCTCCCATCCGCATCGCCATGCCATCGGCAAAAAGGCGGTCGATGATCGGGGCCTGTTGGGTCGGGTTCGCGAGATTGGCGGAGACGGTTTCACCGGCGCGAACCTCCAGCGCTTCCCAAGGAACCGGGACGCCACGGTAACCGCCCTGCTCTCGCAGCTCGTTCACGATCTCGGCGGTCTGGCCATCCAGTTGCCGCCCTTCATCGAGGGCCAGCGCGACCTGGCGCAACTCGAACCCGGCCATCATCTCGGTCCATTCCTGGTCGGAACGGGTCTCCAGCTCACTCCCCGCATCCCGGCGCTCGGTGTCTTCTGCGATCAGAGCCGCACGATAACGGGTTTCGTTCGACCGATACTCGCGATCCAATTCGTCCATGTTGCGGACTTCGTCCTCGGTCGGGGTTTCTTTTCCGGCCAGCTCGGCCAGAGCTTGGCGGATCTCACTTTGCCGCCGGGAGATTTTCACACTGTCGAGCATGATTTATCCTTTCTGCTCAATAGGGGTTTTGCCGGGCCGCTCAAGCGACTCGACTGCGTTCCGCCAGTCCAGGCGGTCTTGTCGGGGCGGGGGGTGCCCGCACTCGATCCGGGTTTTTCGGGAGTGGCAGCCTGGGCAGAGCGCCTGCAGGTTGCCGGAGGCATATGACAGCTCGGGGTGCGTTCTGACCGGCTTGATGTGATCGACTTCGAGACGGCCACCGCAACCGCAGGACCGGCAGCGATATCCGTCCCGTTCGAGGATTTCGGCGCGCAGGACCTTCCATCGCTTGGTGCGCGTGACCGTCCGGGAATGCCGATGATGTTCCTTGCGTATGCTCACGGCGTTTCCTCTGTCTCTGCGGTGATTTCGAGAAAAGCGCGGCTGTCAGGGACTTCCTTGATCCCATCGATTTCGAAGATGATCCCTTCGTGCACCAGCCGATCAGTGCGGCGGATGCTGCGTCCGAAGGCAGTCGCCCGGATGACGAACCGAGAGACCAGCTTGTTCTCCCACCGCCCGGCGCTCAGTCGTTCCGAGTCGGATATGTCTCGCCTCCGCGCGAAGATCGGCTGGCCGAGGTCCGTCCAGGCGTATTCGACAACTCCGCTTGCAGTGTCGGTCATCAATGCGCGCTGTATTTGAATGCGCCTGGTGAGGCTTCCGGCGTTCAGAACCATGCCATCCTCGCTTTCGACTTTGGTTGAGCTGCGATCCGGGCGCCTTGGGCGACAGCCAGAACCGATGCCGCCGCCGCGTCGATCCGACCGGTGGAGCGCGCCTTGGCGATCTTGATATTGTTGGCGGGGTCTCGCAGGCAGACCGTGTCAGCAAAGGCGGATCGCAGCAGCAGGGACGGTTTGGCTTTCACCAGCCCATCGAAGGCCGCGCGCCGGAACCGCTCCGCATCCTCGCCGCCGTCGCGGAAGCCCTGACCGCGCCAGACCAGCGGCGCGCGAATGCCCGCCCTGCTGATGGCCTCGCCCAGCTCGGCCTGCTTGTAGCGGTCCATGGTGATCGCGATGACGGGCTGATCCTCGACCTGCCGCATCACCTCGACGAGCCAGGGCGCGACCGGCACCGTCTTGTCGCCCAGGACCGTCAGCTCGCCTCGGTCCTGCATCTCCACGTAACGCCCGGCCACGCCATCAGACTGACCGCGATCCAGAAGGCTGGGCATTGAGGGGAAGGTGCCGAGGCATTCGAGTCTGCCGGTCTCGGGCCAGTAGAATGCCGCCGCCGTCATCGAGGCCGAGCCGCCCAGGTCGATCCCGATCACCACCCCGCCCTGACGCGGTGGCAGGGCGTCGGTTTCGCAGCTCAACCACTCATCCAGCGTGATCAGCAGATCGCGGGCCTCACCGGACACGCGTTCGTTTCGATTGTAGAGACGGAAGCTTGTGAGGCTCGATCCGCCACGTGCTATCGCCCGCTTCGCTTGGGCTTCGAGCCATTCGAGTGAGCTGCCGATGCCGTGCGGCGCGCCTGGGTTCGCGATCAACAGGCTTTCGGAGTCATCGGCGGGCAAGCCCGGTGCTGGGCGATGTTCCTGCACGTAGCAGCCTGGGGCCGGGTCATCGATCCATTGTGAAAACGGGTGCGTGTCGTCGCTGGCCGAGGTGCTGATTAGGAAGGCTCGGCCACCTCGCTTGCCGAGACCGGATAACAAGGCGTGCTCCAGCTCATCGCCCCGGTCCAATGCCCAGTGCCCTCGCTCATCGAGGATGGCCATCGTCGGTGCGCCACCCAGGGCCGACTTACCGTCCGCTGCGATCACCCGCAGCACATGCCCGCCGCCGTCACCGCCAAATTCGATTTCTAGCCGAGGGGCGCGCCGGTAGATCAGGTGGCGCTGCACTTCCAGAGGCAGCGTGGCGGCGAACCCGGCCACGAAATCCCAGATGATACGGCCCTGATCGCGCGTCCGGGCGGCTGCGATGATTTCCCGCCTGGGCTGGCGGTCCCAGATCCCGACGAGACCACCGAGCGCCAGACCTGCAGTGATCGCCGACTTGCCGTTGCCACGTCCGATGCTCAACACGGCGTTGGCCGTATCTTCGGCCATGGCACCTTCGATGAATTGGCGCTGAAACGGGGCAAGCTCGACCGGCTTTCCGGCGTTTGGGCCCTCTGGGATAGCTAGCCCATGCATGAAGCGCATAGCTCTTTCTGCGGGCGTCGAATTTTCCATCTCACCGCCGGGCGCGAAAATTGAAAACTCAAGAGCGCGGTTACCACCACCAGCCAAAGTCGCGGCATTGGGACCATTCCCAAAGAGGTCATCCTGATGATCGACGGCGCGCACGGGTTCGGGCTTCGGTTCGAGCTTCGAGCCGTCCGCCTTTCTCCACCGTCTCGCCTGCTTCTTCGTCATCGTCTTGCCTATCTCTCTGCTCAGCCGTTGTTCTTCATGCTATTGCCAACCGGTTCAGACCCTCGAAGAGGTCGGAAAGCGGGTTACCGTGGCGTGGGATCAAACCCGCCTCCCGCCCCGACCTCAGCGATGTTGCTTGCCAACTCGGACGAGCCCCCGCTTGCGGCCAGACCTGCCTTTCCCTCGGCTCGGTCCGCTCTCCCATGTTCACCGCCTTAGAGGGTGGCAGTGGGGCCTTCGGGCGTGGAGAGACCGCGTGACGCGGAATAGCTGCCCTTGTGCTGTGGCCCGTTTCCCGGTAGCACTGTGATGCGTCAGCCCCGGCTAACCCGTGAAAGCCAGCAGACGCATAGGCCCGCCGCTGCAACGGCGGGCTTTGCTTTTCCTCTCACCTCTCAATCAGTTCCCCAATGCACGGGGCGGTGGCGCCCAGCTCAGACACCAGACGTCGCATGATCTGCGCCTGCTTCACCGTGGGGTGCCAAGATGAACGCTTGCCCTGGCGCGCGATGGATTTGACAAAGCCCTTGATCCAGTCGTCTGACCCATCGGCCATGACGCGGCGCATGACGAGCAGCCACCGCGTGGTCAGGATCTCATCCAGTTCGAGGTCGGTCATGCCTGCACCCCGCGATACCGCGCCCCTACCCGCGCCATGTGCGGCGAGGTGGTCAGCGACTTGGCGTCCATCGGAGATCTACCATCGTAATGAAGTGCGGCCTGATCCAAGAGGGCTTGGGAAAGATCGGGAGGCACGCTGGACTCGGCCAAGCCGAACCCCGCCTGGTACTCGATGTTGATACGGTCCGGCGTCAAATCGTGATAGCTGGCCAGCCATCTGATGTAGGGTCGATTTCCGCCGTCAAAATCGAAGCCCGTGAATGCCGCGCCATCAATGGCTACGGTCGGTACATGGTCGAAAGCCACCGGCCCAATGGGAAGCCGCAATCCGTACTCTTTGGTAGGACTGAAGATCGTGACCCGGATCGTCTGCGTGATCAAAGCAATCTGGGCAAACTGCTCAAGTTCTGCCGCCGCCGTCAGTCCGATGGTCTGGATTGCAGCGTCTTCAGCGTCATCGGAAATACGCAAATGCAACTTGAGCTGCTCAAGATCAAACGGAAGTGCAGCGCTTTCCTCTATCCGGTGAACAAGCATCTTCATGCCGAAATCTCCACTTCGCTGATGTGATTGCGGAAGGCCATCTGCTCTGCGGGCGAAAGAGCTTCGTAGGCCGCGAGGGCGTACGCCTTGCATTCGGCCCGGCTGGCAATGCTGGCCCACCAACGCGCGTCGTTCATCGGTGTCAGGAGCGGAGGCAGCGGGTAGCCCGCCGCCGTCAAAGCTGTCTCGGCGACTGCTCGGGCATCTTCGTCGGAGAGCGTAGACAGTGCAGCGTACGCCAACCCAGCCCGCTCTCGCGCGTCCAGTCGAATTGCAGCAATTCGGGAGAGTTTAAGCCAGGCTTCAGAACTGCCCACAGCCAGCGCATAGCCGACAGCGCGCGCCATGCGTTTGTGCTGGGGCTTTATGTACTTGGATAAGGTCGAGGGTCTTGCAGGATTCGCGTGTCCCGCTCGCTTTCCTAACCTATTGACCTCTAACGCTCCGCAAACACTGTGTGTGTCCCGCAAGGCAGCGTTGCTTTTATTGGCCTTTTTGGTAGTTCGGGCAGTTCTGCCGGGGTCGCCAAAAACGCCTGAAAAATATGGCTTATCTTCAGCCTGTTGCGCAGAAGCGCGCGGACAGTCTCGAGAGTTTTAACGCGGAACTCGCCTGAAAAGGGCGAAATTTCCTACAAAACCTGTGCAAAATTCGAGCGTCCATGCGGCGTTTGGGACCCTCCGGTGAGCTGGCGGGTGGCCAATGCGTGTGCGGAGCGGGAGTGCGGCGCGCAAGCGGATCATTATGTTTCTGGCGGACAACCTATCGCCAACGGCGGGTTTGCTCCACTCCGTCGATCTTGGCGTAAGGCGCAGTGACGGTCCGGTCTAGGTTAGAGATTCTTGACGTTTGGGTCAGTACTGCGACACGCCGCTCGTTGATCGGATTCAGAAGTTGCGACGCATTGGGTCAAAGGTCTGCGAGGTTCCACACCGACCCGGGCGGTGCGGGCGCCGATCAACAGATGCGGGAAGGCGCCCGGCCAAAGCGGCGATGCCGTTTCAGGGGGCGCGCAGACGCCGTTCTGGTCACCCTCGAACCGCTATGACACGTCCTCACCCAAACGGGCCTCTGCTTCGATCTCGACCCGGTAACCGCCAATCAGGCCCGCCACGACGACCAGGGTGTTTGCAGGTTTCACCGACCCGAAAACCCGCCCGTGGGCGCGGGAGACGGCGTCGACGTCTGTCTCGTCGGTGATGTAGATCCGGGTGCGGACCACGTCTTCGGCGGCACCACCGAAGGCGGCCAGAGCGGCAAGGATCTTGTCGATGACGAAGGTTGTTTGCGCGCCTGCGTCAGCGGGGGCGACGATCCTGTCCTCGCCAGCAGTCGCCGTGGTGCCTGAGACCAGGATGCGCCGGCCTGTCTGTTGTGCGCGGGCATAGCCGGCAATGTCTTCCCATCTCGATCCGCTCATCACGCGGGACCCGCCTGCGCGGACCGGGTTGGGCTCGGCCTCGAATGGCAACGGCATCGTATCGAGGTGGTGGCTCAGATCTCCCGACGCCGTCAGAAAGGGCGGTTTGCGGTATTCATCGCCACAGTCGCCGGGGACGGGCTGCGCCCCGGAGAAGGCGTCGGCGAGGCGCGCGCGGTCCTCGGTGTCCAACGCGAAGGAGAAGAGCTTCAGATTGTCGTCCGTATGCACCCGCTCGCCCAGACGGGCCCCGACGATCACGCCCGCCACGGCCTCATGCTCAAGCACCCAGCGCGTCGCGACATTGGCGATGGACACAGCGTTTTTGCGCGCAATCTCGTCCGCCGCCCCGAGGATGCGATGAAACGCGTCCCAGCCACCGGCCGTATCAATGAACCGCTTGTATTTCATCTTGGACCAGTCGGCGATCTCGACGGGCTCGGGCTGTCCCAGCCAGCGCTCCGACAGAAACCCGCCGCACAGGGTGCCGTAGGCCAGCAGCTTCATCCCGGTCTGACCGCACAGCGCCGAGAGCGCGCCCCCCGCCCGCCGGTCAACGAGAGAAAAGGACACCTGATTGGTCAGGAGCGGCACCCCATCGGCATGGGCCAGGGCCAAATGTGCCGCGTCGAAGTTCGTGACGCCGATCTCGGCGATCAGCCCCTCATCACGCAGGGCTGAGAGTTCGTGCAGCGCGTCGAGCCAGGCGGAGTGCTGGAAGGCCCACCAGTGGAACTGCAGAAGGTCCACCCGGTCGACGCCCAGCCGGTCCAGTCTCTCCTGCACGCCTGCGCGCACGACCTCACGGGTCATGGGGCCGGGGGGCGGGCACCATTTGGTAAAGGCCAGCGGGCGGGGGCTCGGGGAGCGCGCCAGGAGCTGGCCGGTGATGATCTCGGCGGTGCCGTAGTGGTCAGCCATGTCAAAGGTATCGAACCCCTGCTCGGCATAGGCGGCAAGCCATCCGGCCCCGGTCTCCGGGTCGATCACGTCACCGTCTTTCTCGATGTCCGCGACCTGCCAAAGCCCGGTGAGCACACGTGAAATCTCCAGTCTGTCAGACAATCGCATACGGTCGGGGCGGTCGGGGATCGGCATCGCGGGGCATCCTTCATTGCGCGCGATAGTCCTTGAGGGCCGCGCCACTTTGGGTAACATGCGTATCGTTACGCTGGACGACCAATGCCGTCCAGCAGAAGGGGTGGGATGCGGAACGACGGCGGCGAGAGGGGCTTCTGGCTCTATGATCTGAGGGTCGAGACGGTTCTCGACGGCCGCACGCCTGTCTGCCGCCATATCGAGGGCGAGAGCTTCACGGTCGAGGGGGAGACCCTTGTTTTCGACGCCGGAACGCGTGTGTCCATGTATGCGATAGCCGCTCTGCTGCCGCTGCTGCCGGCAAAGCAGCGCATGACCGACCCGGACGACTGGATAAGCACCGACGCGGAGATTGCCTGCCCGGATCCGCACTGTGGCGGCCGCTTCCGGATCACGCGATTGCCGGACAGGCGCTGGTTCTCTCACGCGTCGACCACTGGCCTGCCGGATGCGCGCGGGGCACCTTACTGGCAGGACGGAGACAGCACATGAGCGTTGAAACCACGGCGCTGCGCCCCGGCTATGACATGTCGCGCGTGATCAAGGGGGGCTGGCAGTTGGCCGGTGATCACGGACCCGTCGACCGCGCCACGTCCATCCGCGATATGGAGGTCTTTCTGGACGCGGGCATCACGACCTTCGACTGCGCCGACATCTACACAGGTGTCGAGGAGATGATCGGCGCGTTCATAGCGGATGTGCGGCAGCGGCGCGGGACCGAGGTGGCAGGACGCGTGAAGGTGCATACGAAGCTAGTGCCGGATCTGGGGCTGCTTGCGCATATCGAGGCTGCGGATGTGGAGGCGATCATCGACCGCTCGCTGAAGCGGCTTCAGATCGAGCAACTGCATCTGGTGCAATTCTACTGGTGGGACCTGTCGCAAGGCAACGCGCAGGAGGGGTTCGAGGTGCTCAAAGACTGTCAGCAGAAAGGCAAGATCGCCTACCTCGGCACCACGAACTGGGATGTGGCCGAGACCCGTCCCTTTGTCGACGCGGGCTTTGATCTTGTGTCGACGCAGGTCCAGTATTCGGTGCTGGACCGGCGCCCCGCAGCCGGGCTGGCGGGCTGGGCCGGGGCCAACGACATGCAGCTTCTGTGCTATGGCACGCTGGCGGGCGGGTTCCTGACGAAGGCGTGGCTGGGCGAGCCTGATCCAGGCTTTGCTTTCGAGAACCGCAGCCTTGTCAAATACCGGCTGATCATCGACGAATTCGGACCGTGGGAGCGGTTTCAGGAATTGCTGCGCACCCTGCAAGAGATTGGAGACAAGCACGGCGTCTCGCTCTCGTCCGTGGCGACGCGCTGGGTGCTGGACCAGCCGCAGGTCGGGGCCGCCATCGTAGGCGCGCGCACGGCGCGCCATCTGCCGATGACGCTGGAGGTGTTCCGCTTCGCGCTCGACCAGGAAGACCGGGCTGCGATCCACGGCATTCTCGACGGTTCACCCGGGCCGCAGGGGCCTGTCTTCGGACTGGAACGGGACCGCACCGGGCGGCATGGGCGCATTATGAAGTACAATCTCAATACCCGGCCCGACGACACGGTGTTGGGCGACGCCAATGGCTGAGACGCTGCTGTCCACCGAAGGGCTGAGCCGCAGCTTCGGTCCGTTCAAGGCGGTGGACGGCGTGTCACTGGAGATTGCACACGGCACGATCACGGGGCTCATTGGTCCCAATGGGGCGGGCAAATCCACGTTTTTCAACCTGCTGACCGGCGCGCTGGCACCGGATGCGGGCACGGTCACACTCGGTGGCAAGGACATCACGGGGCTGCCTCCGTCGCGGCTCTTCGAGCTTGGTATGGGCCGCACCTTCCAGATCCCGCGCCCCTTCGCGCGCATGAGCGTGCTGGAAAACGTCATGCTGGCGCCGACGGGTCAGGTGGGAGAGACGGTCCGCGGGCCATTCCTGTCGCGCAGAAAGATGCGGGATCAGGAGCGGCGGATCAGAGACAAGGCGATGGAGGTGCTGGACTTCGTGACCCTTGGTGCGCTGGCCGATCACCCAGCGGGCAAGATATCGGGCGGGCAGATGAAGCTTCTGGAACTGGCCCGCGTCCTGATGGGGGATCCGGAGCTCATTCTGCTAGATGAACCGGCAGCGGGAGTGAACCCGGTGCTGACCGAGACGCTGATCGGCAAGATCGAAGAGCTGAACCGCCAGGGCACGACCTTTGTCATCATCGAGCACGACATGGACCTGGTGATGCGCCATTGCGCGCCCATCATTGCGCTGGCCGAGGGCCGCATTGTCTTCCAGGGGACCGCAGAGGAGGCGATGAACGACGCCGAGCTGCTCGATGCCTATCTGGGCGCACCGGTCGATGCCTGATCCGCTGCTGCAGGTCACGGGTGTTACGGCGGGCTACGTGCCGGATCTGCCGATCCTGCACGGTGTGTCACTGACCGCGGAACGGGGGCAGATCACGCTTATCATTGGCCCGAATGGTGCCGGAAAGTCGACGCTCATCAAGGCGATTGCCGGCCTCATACCGGTGAGCGCCGGTCGCATCGCGCTGGAGCAACAGGACGTTACGCACATTCGTCCGGATCAGCTTGCGGCCCATGGCATCGCCTACGTGCCGCAGAACGACAACATCTTTCGCAGCCTGACGATCCGCCAGAACCTCGATCTGGCGCTGCGCCGGGCGGGTGGGGATGCGACGGCTCGACGCGACCGCCTGCTCGCGCAGTTCCCGGCGTTGGATGAAAAGCAGCGCGACAAGGCCGGCACATTGTCCGGCGGGCAGCGCCAATTCCTCGCTATTGCCATGGCGCTGGCCACGGCACCGCGGCTTATCCTGATGGATGAACCCTCCGCCGGGCTGTCGCCCAAGGCGACGGCGGAAGTGCTGGACCACGCGCGCAGGCTCACCGCCGATGGGGTGTCGATTCTGCTGGTCGAGCAGAACGTGAGCCAGGCGATGAAGCTGGCTGATCACTGTTACATCCTCGCCGAAGGGCGCAACCAGGTGGACGGCCCGGCGGCTGAGCTGATGGGCGACAAGGTGGTGGGCGAGATCTACCTTGGCGGGCGGCGCATGGGGGCCGCATGATCCAGAACCTGATCGACGGGGTGCTGACGGGGTCCTACCTGTCGCTGGGGGCGATTGGCCTCACCCTGGTCATGCACATCCTGCGCTTTGCCAATTTCTCACATGCGGAGTTGCTGTCGCTCGGCGCTTACGCGGCACTGGTGTTCGATGCGCTGGTCACCGCGCTGGTGCCTGTGCTGGCCGCGAAGCTGGGGCCGCTTTCCCTGACCTATGCGCTCCTGATCGCCATCCTCATCTCCATGGTGCTGACGGGGATTTCCGCCGTGCTCATCGACCGGCTGGTCTTCAAGAGGGTGCGCGAGAAAGGATGGGAGCTGTCGATGGTCTTCGCCAGCTTCGGCATGGCGCTGATCATTCGGAATGTGATCGGGCTGATCTTCGGCCTCTCGCCTGAGCTTTATTCCAAGGACATCGCTTTCGCGATGATCCTGAGCCGCGATCCGCTGATCCTCGTGAAGCCAGATCAGGTGTTCGTGCTGATCGCAGCCCTTGCGCTGATGTTCGTCCTGCACCTGATCCTGTCGCGGACCACCTTCGGTTACGCCCTGCGCGCGGTGGCGGAAAACCCGTCGCTGGCGCAGGTCAACGGCGTGAACCTCGCCCGCACCGTCACGGCGGTCTGGCTGATCGGCGGCGGGCTGGCAGCCGTGGCGGGCGTCTTCTACGGGCTCAGCCATCAGGTGATCCCGGTCATGGGGCGCGACCTTGTCCTGCCCATCTTTGCGGCAACCATCGTCGGCGGCATCGGCAGCGTCTATGGCGCGGTGCTGGGGGGGTTCATCGTTGGCATCGCGGGCAATCTGGCGCTGGTGGTGCTGCCCTCGGGGTATACACCCTCGATCCCCTTCATGCTGATCCTGATCGTGCTGATGATCCGCCCGCATGGGCTTTTCGGGGAAGCGCGGGCATGATCGGCACGATCTCCTATCTGGTGTTCTTCGCGACCACTGCGTCGATCCTCGCCATCGCGGTGCTGGGGCTGAACCTGCAATGGGGCAACACCGGGCTTTTCAACGGAGGTGTCGTGGCCTTCTTCGGCGCAGGCGCCTACGGCACGCTGATCCTGGGCGGCACGCCGCAAGACGGACATCTGGGCGGTTACGGGCTGTTCTACCCGCTCGCACTGCTGGGCGGGATGATCGCCGCCGGCCTCATGGCCTGGGTCGTCGGGTTGCTGACGCTTCGGTTGAGGCATGACTATCTGGCCATCGCCACCTTTGGTGTTGCCGTGGCCTTCGAGAACCTGATGCGCAACGCCGAATGGCTCGCAGGCGGTGCGAAGGGCGTGCGCGGGTTCGAGCGACCCTTGCGCGACGCGTTGGGTGACGGGTTCCTCTACAACATCGCCTTTTTCTTCACCGTCCTGATCATCCTGATTGCCGTCTATCTCTTCCTCGAGCGCCTCGTCGCGTCGCCCTTTGGCCGCCTGCTGCGCGCGATACGCGAAGACGAGGAGGCCGCCGCATCGCTTGGGAAAACCCCCAGCCGGATCCGGCTGACGGCCTTCATCACCGGCTCGGTTATTCTCGGCCTCGCTGGCGGGCTTTACGGCACCTTCTATGCCTTCGTCAGCCCGCAGGATGTGCTGCCGACGCTCACCTTTCAGATCTGGGCGATGCTCATTGTCGGTGGTGCAGGCAACAATCGCGGCGCGGTCTTCGGGGCCTTCCTGATCTGGGGCGCCTGGACGGCGTCCGGCTGGGCACTGTCGCGGTTCGCGCCTATCGAAGCGCAGCTCTACACCGGGTCGATGCAGTTTGTGTTGATCGGTGTGGTGATCGTCGGCATGCTGATGTGGCGCCCTCAGGGGCTGCTGCCGGAACGGCTGGTGGTCTCGCAGCGGGGATCAAAAGAATAAGGACAGGGAGTATGAATATGACATTGCAGAGACATCTTGTGCGCGGGATCGGCGCGGTCTTTGGGCTGATGGTGATTGCGGGTGCAGCGCATGCGCAGGAGTGCACCACAAAGATCGGCACGGTGCTGCCCACCTCGGTTGACTGGGGGCGCCCGATTGCCGAGACGGCGCAATTCGCCGTTGATCAGGTCAATGCGGCGGGCGGGGCGGCAGGCTGCACCATCGAGATGGTGCTGCGCGACACCCAGGTGGACCCGAAAGTCGGTGTCGATGCTGCCAAGGCGCTGGTCGATCTCGAAGGCGTGAAGGTGCTCTTGGGTGCCGTGTCCTCCGGTGTGTCCATGCCGATCCTCACCTCCGTCACCGTGCCCGGTGGTGTGATGCAGATGTCGTGCTGCTCCTCCTCGACCGCCTTCACGAACCTGGCCGAAGAGGGCAAGACCGAGGGCCTGTGGTTCCGCACCTTCGCCACCACGGCCGTGCAGTCCGCCATGGGCGCCAAGGTCGCGCAGGACAAGGGCTATGGCTCCGTGGCGATCCTCTACAAGAACGATGACTGGGGCCAGGACATGGCGCGCCTGATCGCGGCTGACTTCGAGGCTGTGGGCGTCGCCGTCACGGCCTCCGTTGCCATCAACGACGGCCAGCCCTCCTATCGCGCCGAGGTGACCGAGGCACTCGGCACACAGCCCGATGCGCTCTATCTCGCGCTTTATCCGGCTGAGGGCACAGCCGCCGTCCGCGAGTGGATTTCACTGGGCGGGACGCAGAAGATGATCCTGGCCAATTCGCTCAAATCCGACGAGTTCCGCGAAAATGTCGGCCTGCAGTACCTCGGCGAGACCGTCGGAACCGACACCGCGTCGCCGCGCTCCGAGAGCGCTGATGCCTTCCGCACGGCCTATGTCGAGCGATTCGAGAGCGAGCCCAACGGCCCCGGCCTTGGAAACAGCTATGACGCCACCATGATCGCGCTGCTGGCGATGGAAGCGGCGGGCAAGGACGCCACGGGCGCTGATATCGCCGCCGCCGTGAGCAAGGTCACCGACCCCAACGGCACGGCGGTGACTGCGGATACGGCAGGCTTCACAAAGGCGAAGGACATCCTCGCAGGCGGTGGGACGGTGATGTATCAGGGCGCGACAGGCAATGTGCGCTTCGATGCAAATGGCGATGTCTCCGCCCCCGCGGTGATCTGGGCCTTTACCGAGAGCGGCACCGAAGAGGTCGAATATCTGTCTCTCGAAGACGTTGACAGTTTCATTGCGTCGCTGAACTGAGCGGTGATCAGCAGCAGCCCAACGGCCTGTCCCTTCGGGTCGGTGGGCCGCTGCGGCACGTCTGGTTGTGTGGCTCGAGGGGAGTGTCGGCCAATGAGGTTCTGCCTCACCCCGGGAGACATACCCGTTGCCGCCTTGGCCTCAGTGTTTCTGAAAAGGGCGGCACAGGTTCTGGTGCTTAACGTTGGCCAATCTCCGGCAGGGTCGTTCCTCCGGATACTGCGCGTCGTCTTTGCTGCGTTTTGGCGTGATCGGCGTACGCAGAAATATATTGATCGTCATGGCAATGCCTTGAACGATGGATCAGAGGCCTGTCCAGGGCGGCGTCCGCAAATACTCACTGGCTTTGCCATATTATCGCGCACTCGACGGTGGTCTCTCAAAGCATTCGCTTCCAAGTCGCACACAGCGTCGTCCGTTTCAGTTTCCGGAGCAGATGACTGGCACGGCGGGGTTTTCACTGTGCCGTCCTTAGATGAGGTGTCTTCGGCACTTCCCTGCCGCTCGGACGCGGCGGTGCGGGTCCATGGCCAACGCATGCTCCCGGATCAAGCCGTTCACTGCCTCGCGAAGATCAGTAGGTCGTCGCTGCGCGCGCCGCCTGATCGTATTGCCCCGACATCAGGCGCAGGAGCGAGGCGGCGTGGCTCACCTGCTCGGGCTCCAGCCCCAGCTCGCCCACAGCGCGCAGCAGCAAGCCTTCGCGGATCTCGCGATACCGCACACAGGTCTGCGCGCCCTTTTCGGTGGCTGCGACGGTCTTTTCCTTGCCTTGCCGGCCATCCTTGACCAGACCCGCCTTGATCAGCTTTTTCACCGCATAGTTGACCGTATGCGTGTCCTCGACGTTTAAGACGAGGCAGATGTCGGCGAGCTTTTTGGGCCGATCCCGGTGATAGACCGAATGCAGCACCAGCACGTCGAGCGCGCCGAGTTCGGGATAGCCTGCCATGGCGATCGCGCGCACCATCCAGCGGTGAAAGGCGTTGTTGGCCAGCGTCAGACCGAACTCCAATTCGGAGATTTCGGCAAACGACCCGGCAGCAAGATGCGCGGAGGAGACGACGGGGCCCAGAAATCCATCAGACATATCCGAATTCTCCGCAACGCAGACATTTTGTCAACATTTTGTTGACGTGTTGTAAAAGTTTGTCAGTATTGACGCTAGGGAATCATCGCGCAACGGTGCTGGCTGTCCGCGAGATGGATTGCCCGTGTGACAGAGGCCAACCTCTGCGCGCGGAACAACAGACGACCAACAAGGGAAAATCACATGACATTCACAAGAGCACTGATGGCCGGGACGGCCACGCTGGCACTGAGCGCAGGCGCGGGCCTGGCGGCGGAGAAATGGGACATGCCGATGGCGTATTCGGCGTCGAACTTCCATTCGGAGAACGGCGTCGCCTTTGCCGAATGTGTCGGCGCAGGGACCAACGGCGAGATCACCATCGAAGTGCACCCGGGCGGCTCGCTTTTCGCAGGCGCGGATATCAAGCGCGCGATCCAGACCGGCCAAGTGCAGATCGGCGAGCGGTTGCTCTCCGGCCACCAGAACGAAAGCGCGGTCTTCGGGTTTGACTCCGTCCCTTTCCTCGCGCCCTCTTTTGAGGACAGCGAGAAGCTTTATGAAGCGGCGAAACCGCAGATCGAGGCACTGCTTGATGAGCAGAATCTCGAGCTGCTCTATGCCGTGCCATGGCCGCCGCAGGGCCTCTACTTCAAGAAAGAAGTGAACAGCGTGGCGGATATGGCGGGCATCAAGTTCCGCTCCTACAACAACACCACGAGCCGTCTGGCGGAGCTGACGGGCATGTTGCCGGTGACCGTGGAGGCGGCTGAGATCAGCCAGGCCTTTGCGACGGGCGTGGCGGAGTCGATGGTGTCCTCAGGGGCGACCGGCTATGACCGCAAGGTCTGGGAGAGCCTCACGCATTTCTACGAAGTCGACGCCTGGCTGCCGCGCAACTATGTGATGGTCAATCAGCACGTCTGGGCGGATGTGTCGGACGCCAACAAGGAGGCGATCCGCACCTGTGCCGCCGAGGCTGAGGCGCGCGGACTGCAGGCCTCCAAGGACTACACACAGTTCACCATGGACGGGCTGGCCGAGGGCGGCATGACCGTGCAACCGGCGGGTGACACCCTGATGGGCGAGCTGCGCGAGATCGGGGCCACCATGACCGCCGAGTGGCTGGAAGCGGCAGGTGAAGAGGGTGCGGCCCTCGTCGATGCCTTCAAAGCCGCGCAGTAAGCGATCTTCGGGCGGTGCATGACGCACCGCCCGTCTTTCTGACAGCGTGAGAGGGTGGGCCCGTGACTGCGATCCGCAAGACGCTTGATTTTCTGTATCTGGCCTCCGGGGTGGCGGCGGCGCTCTGCCTGATCGCCATTCTGGGGCTGATCGTGGCGCAGATGGTGGCGCGCTGGACCGGTGAGATTTTCCCCGGCGCGCCGGATTACGCAGGCTACGCCATGGCGGCAGCGAGTTTTCTTGCCTTCGCCAATGCGCTGAACCGCGGGGCGCATATTCGCGTGTCGATCCTGCTGAATGCGGTTACTTCGAAAACCCGTCGGGTGCTGGAGATCTGGTGCTTCGCCATCGCCGCGGCGGTGGCGTGGTACTTCACCTACTACGCCTATTGGTTCGTTTATTGGTCGTGGAAGTTCAACGAGGTGAGCCAGGGGCAGGACGCCACGGCGTTGTGGATTCCCCAGTCGGTCATGGTGATCGGCGGCGGGTTGATGGCGATTGCGCTCACGGACAACCTGTTTGCCGTGATCTTCAAGGGCGAGCACCGGATCGTCCGCGAGACGGTCGACGAGAGCTTCGAGGCCTGATGTCATGACCGAGCTCTACGCGATTATTCTCTTTCTCGTTGTTCTCTTCCTGCTGCTGGGCACCGGCGTCTGGGTCGGCCTTGCGTTGATGGGCGTGGCCTGGGTGGGGATGGAGCTGTTCACCACGCGGCCTGTAGGCGACACGATGATCACCACGATCTGGGCGTCCTCGTCGAGCTGGACGCTCACCGCGCTGCCGCTGTTCATCTGGATGGGGGAAATTCTCTATCGCACACGGCTCTCTGAGGACATGTTCAAGGGCCTGTCACCCTGGCTTGCGCGGATGCCCGGTGGTCTGGTGCATACGAATATCGTCTCCTGCACGATCTTTGCCGCTGTCTCGGGGTCGTCCGCGGCGACGCTGACCACGGTGGGCAAGATGGCCATCCCGGAGCTGCGGGCGCGGGAGTATCCCGAGAAGATGGTGATCGGCACGCTGGCCGGCGCCGCGACGCTGGGGCTGATGATCCCGCCGTCGATTGCGCTGATTGTCTATGGCGTGACAGTGAATGAATCGATCACCAAACTCTTCTTTGCCGGAGTCTTTCCGGGGTTGATCCTCGCGGCGATGTTCATGGCCTATGTGGCCATCGTCTCCAAGGTTTCGCCCTCTTGGAACCCGAAGATGGATACGGGGCTGAACTTCGGCGAGAAGCTGCGAAACTCGCGGTTCCTGTTGCCGGTGTTGGTGCTGATCACGGTGGTGATCGGGTCTATGTACGGCGGCTATGCCACGGCGACCGAGGCGGCGGCGATTGGGGTGATCGGCGCGCTGGCGCTGGCAGCAGCGCAGGGGTCCCTGACGCCCACGTCGTTCCGCGCGAGCCTGATGGGAGCCATGCGCACCTCCGCCATGATCGCGCTGATCCTCGCGGGCGCGGCCTTCCTGAAGCTGTCGATGGGCTTCACCGGCCTGCCCCGCGCGCTGGCCGACAATATCGCGGCGATGGAGCTGGGGCGGTTCGAGCTGCTGATGGCGCTGCTGGTCTTCTACATCATCCTCGGCATGTTCCTCGACGGGATTTCAGCGGTGGTTCTGACCATGGCCATTGTGGAGCCGATGGTGCGCGAGGCGGGTATCGACCTCATCTGGTTCGGCATCTTCGTCGTGGTCGTGGTCGAGATGGCGCAGATCACCCCGCCCATCGGCTTCAACCTCTTCGTCCTGCAGGGCATGACCCGGCACGAGATGGGCTACATCACCCGCGCTGCGCTGCCGATGTTCCTGATCATGGTGCTCATGGTCTTCGTGCTGATCTGGTTCCCGGGGATTGCCACATGGCTGCCGGACAATATCCGAAACACACCGTAGATGATCTGGGCCTTAAGCCTATGCGCAACTTACTCTCGTACCCTCTTGATCCTTGGCCTGTTGGCCGGAGTGGGCCTGCCAGGGCTTGCTGCGGGTATGGCGCCGTGGCTGCCCGAGATGGTCGCCATCCTGCTGGTGATCACCGCCTTCAGGATCGGGCATCGCGCGGCTTTTGGCGCGCTGAGCGATCTGCGGTGGAGCCTTCCTGCCGTGTTGGTCCTGCAGCTCTTGGTGCCGCTGGCCGTTGCCGGGCTCGGGCATCTGGCGGGGCTTGGCGGCACACCGCTGGCCTTGGCGCTGGTGCTGGCCTGCGCCGCACCGACGATCGCGGGCGGGGCATCGCTGGCGATCATCCTGCGGCAGGATCCGGGGCGGATGATGCAGTTTCTGGTGCTGGGGACAGCACTCTTTCCGCTAACGCTCCTGCCAGTGCTGGTGGCGGTGCCCGTGGTGGTCGACGTGCCTGTCCTGCTCGGCGTCGGCCTGCGCGCGCTGTTTATCATCCTGGGTGCGGCGGGTCTCGGGTTCGTGTTGCGGCGCTGGCTCCTACCGGTGGCAGCCCCAGAGCAGATCAAAGCGATGGATGGGGCGTCGGTGTTGTTCTTTGCGGTGATCGTCGTGGGGCTGATGTCTGCCCTCGGCCCCGTGCTGCGGAGCGATCCTATGTCCGCGATGCTCTGGGCGGCCGCGGCGTTCGGGCTCTCGTTCGGGCTGCAACTGGTGGCGCTGTTGATCCTGCGGGGCACGGGCCTGGCGCATGTGAGCGGGCCCCTGGCGCTTGCGGCCGGCAATCGCAACATCGCGCTGTTTCTCGTCACGCTGCCGCCCGAGGTCATGGCGCCGGTGATGATCTTCGTCGCGTGCTGGCAGCTGCCCATGTATCTCACGCCGATCCTGCTGCCGCCGCTCTATCGACTGGCACCTTGAGATGAGCGGCGCCCCCACCATCGCCCGAGTGGGCCTGACCGGTCTGCTGGTCAGCTTCGGCAGCGCCATGAGCGAGCCTGCCAACCGCGCCGCCCTCGCCTTCCGCACCGCTGTCGAGGCCGAAGACTGGCCGGAGGTCAGCGAAACGATGATGACGCTCGTCTCGGTCTTCGTGGCCGTCGATCTGGTCACCGTGCCCACCGAAGATATCGAGACGCGGCTGCAGGATCTGCTCGGACGACAGGACTGGTACGCAGCCCCCCTGCCCGGCGGGCGCACCCTCTGGCATGTGCCGACGGTCTACGGAACGGACCTCGCGCCGCAACTGGAGGAGGCGGCAGAGGTCGCGGGCCTCGACCCAGATGAGGCGATCCGGCAGCTGTCCAACGCGCGGGTGCGTGTACTGACGCTGGGCTTCGCGCCGGGCCAGCCGTACCTGGGTGAACTGCCCGAGGTCTGGGATATTCCACGCCAGCAGGGGTTGACCAAGAGCGTGCCGGGCGGCGCGCTGGTGACCGCGATCCGACAGCTCATCATCTTCACCGGGCCGACACCGACGGGGTGGCGGCATGTGGGTCAGACGGCATTTCGCAATTTCAATCAACAGGCGGAGGCCCCTTTTGCGCTTTCGCCCGGGGATGAGCTGGTCTTTCCAGCCATCGGGCGGGCCGAGTTCGACCAACTTTCGGCCAGCGAGAGCTATGGCGCCGCAGACCGCGAGGCTCTGCCATGAGCGGCACGATGAACATCCTGAGCGCCGGGCCCGCGCTGAGCCTGCAGGACCTCGGACGCAGCGGTTATCTGGCCAAGGGGCTGACGCGCGGCGGGGCAGCGGACCTGCGCGCCCTGCATGAAGGTGCGGCGCTGCTGGGGCAAACTGCCGACCGTACAGCTGTCGAGATGATGGGTTTCGGCGGTACCTTCGAGACAGACGCCGATACGGTGGTTGCGCTCACCGGCGCCGAGATGATGGCAACGCTGGATGGCGCGCCGCTGATCTGGAATGCGAGCCATGCGCTGCCCGCGGGTGCCAAACTGGTCATCGGTGGGGTCCGCACGGGCACCTACGGGTATCTGCATGTGGCGGGCGGTTTTGACACGCCGATCAATATGTGCGGACGGTCGGCGCATCTGACCGCCGGCATTGGCGCGTTGCTGCAGGCCGGTGACAGCCTGCCCATCACTGCCGGTCATGCTCGCCCCGGTCTGCTGCTCGTACCAGAGACCCGTTTGGCCGGAGGGGATATCCGCATGGTCCCGTCTTTCCAGTCCGCTCTCTTTTCTGAAGAGACGCGGGCCCGCTTCTGCGACACGCGCTTCCGGCGAGATCCACGGGCCAACCGTCAGGGCGTCCGGCTGGACATGGAAGGCGACGGCTTTCACGCCGACGGCGGCCTCAGCATTGTGTCCGAGGTCATCACACCCGGCGACATACAGGTCACCGGGGACGGTGCGCCTTATGTGCTCATGTGTGAAAGCCAGACCACCGGCGGCTATCCTCGTATCGGGACAGTGATCCCCTCCGATCTGCCGAAAGTGGCACAGGCGCCCGTGGGGGCGGAGCTGCGCTTCGAGCTCATCTCGCTGGAGGACGCCATCGCGATCGAGACCCGTGCCCGCGCGGAGATCAAATCCCTGCCCTCCCGCGTCACACCCCTGGTGCGCGACCCGCATGACATCGCCGATTTGCTCAGCTACCAACTGGTGAGCGGCGTCATATCCGCCACCGCCGACCCCTTTGACACTATGGGAGACACCACATGACCCGCGTCGATCTGAACGCCGATATGGGCGAGAGCTTTGGCCCCTGGACCATGGGCGACGATGCGGCGCTGCTGCAGACCGTCACCTCAGCCAACATCGCCTGCGGAGCCCATGCGGGCGACCCCAGTGTCATGGCGCAGACCATGCGCATCGCGCTTGAGAACGGCGTGGGGATCGGCGCGCATCCGGGCTTTGCCGACCTACAAGGGTTCGGGCGGCGACGGCTGACGCTGCCGCGTGCTGAACTGCAGGATCTGATCCGCTTTCAGGTCGCCGCGTCGGTCGGTGTCGCCCGATCAATGGGGGCCAAGGCGCGGCACGTCAAGCTGCACGGCGCGCTGGGGAACATGACGTCCGAGGATGAAACGCTCGCGCGCGACTGCTATGAGGCGGCGCTGTCGGTCGATCCCGACCTGATCGTCATGGTGCTCTGCGCCACCGCGCAGGAACAGGCCGTCCGCGCGCTGGGATGCGCTTATGCCGGCGAGATCTTTGCCGACCGTGCCTATAACAACGACGCCACGCTGGTCGATCGCAGCCTCGAGGGTGCGGTGATCCATGACCCGGACGTTGCGGGGACACGTATGGTCGAGATGGTACAGGCGGGCGCGATCATCACCGCCTCGGGCAAACGCATCAAGACGGATATCGACACCATCTGCCTGCATGGAGACACACCGACAGCCGTCCAGATCGCCGGCTCGGTCAGGGGGGCGCTGGAAGCCGCAGGCGTGACGGTGACGCAGTTCGATGGACGGTCATTCTGACGCGTTCGGTTTCATGTCGAAACGCAATGCGCCGCCAGCCTGTTCCGGGCGGCGCATTGCGTCGGCCAGGTCTGATGCAGCGGGCGACACAGCCTAGATCGGGCCGCCGTCGACCACTTGTTCCGGATGTCGCTCGGCCCAATCGGCCAGCAGATCGCTCAGCTCGGCTCTCCCGGCCAGCTCCGCCGCGCGGCGTGGCAGCGGCACTCCCGCCTCCAGAGCCCGGCGCAGGCAAGCCGCGTGATCGCGCTCAGCCCGCTGCGGGCAGTTCTCAGAGCCATGAAGGATGGTCGAGAGCAAGGTGCCGCCATAGCCGTTTTGGTGCTCCAGATCCGCCCCCAACTCCATGAAATAGCCCATGACGTCCGGCAACCCTTCCCAGCCTGCGACTTGCAAGGGCGTGAGCCCCTCGGCATCCGGCTGATCGAAGGGAATGCCGAGTGCGACCAGCCGCCGAATGTGATCCAGCTTGCCGGGCAGATGCAGGATCATGCGGATGATGTTGCGATACGCCTCGGGGATCTCGTCGGGCGCAATCCGGGCGTCCCCCGTGCTACGGCCCGCGGCGGCTTCGGCCAGCAGCTCTTCCACCCGGCTGAGCGCGGGCGGCGCTGTCCGGGCCTCGATGGCCCGCGTCAGCGCCTCATTGCCGAAGATCTGCGCATAGGCATAGGCGGAACTGCCCTCGAAGACCTCTGAAGGGTCGGCGCCACTCTCCAGCAGAACCTCGATCATCTCGCGGCCGCACATGCGCCGCGCCGCCTGGTGCAGCGCCGGGATCACCCAAGGCCGCTCACCGCCCACATGAGTGCCGTCGAACTCGCTCGGCTTTGCGCCCGCCGCAATCAGCATCCTGACCCCGGTGACATCATCGAAATCCATCGCGCGCAAAAGGGCATTGGTGCCCGCCGGGTCGGCCCCGTGCTCCAGCAGCATGCGCAGCCCCTCGTGATGCCCCAACTCCGTCGCATGGTAAAGCGACTCGCCATCGTTCGGATCCGCGCCGTGCTCCAGCAGCCAGCGCCCCAGCTGCATATTGTTCGCATGGCCAATCGCGCCGTAGAGCACGGAAAGCTGGTGATCATTGTCCGGCGCCACGGGCATCGACTCGTTCACTCCGGCGCCATGGGCCAGCAGCAAGTCGGCGATCGCGATCATCTGCGGGGCAAGGTCGGGGCGGTGGTGGATGTAGCGGGAAAAGGCCAAATGGCACATCGGCGTGCGTGGCCCCAAGCGCGCCGTGGCTGCATCCGCGTCCCGCGCCAGCGCCGCTTCGACCGCCGCCTGATCATAAAGCGCGATCTGCAGGCCGAGCAGCCCGTCCGCAAGGTCTGGCGTATCCGACAGCAGCCGGTCGATCACGTGAAACTGCCCCTGGAAGACGGCGATCTTCAGCCGCTGCTGCCGGGCTGCGCGGTCGAGCCCCTGAAGCTCGGCGGCCAGTTTCAGAGCGGGCCAGCTTTCGAAACGCGCCTCGCGCGCGATCACATGCAGAAAATCGCCGTGTTTGAGCGGCACACCATCAGGGCGCGGCGGGTGGTTGGCCACGCGCTGGCGGGCATAGGTCTCACCGGCCTCATAGGCCTTGCGGAGCGCCTTGGCATCACGGCGCAGCTGATCGAGAGATGTCATCATGGTTTCCTCATATCTGGCCCTCTGATCCGCTTGGTCGGGCATGAGAAACACCAAAGTGTCGGTCTTCATCTGTGAAAGGGGTGCCGGTCACGGCTGTCCGCGGATCTGGGTGCCGCCCCTTACGGCTGGACTTAGGTTATCCAATTGCGCAGCACTTTGCCAAGCACGAATAGCCTGCGTGCGAGGCGTGACAGGCTACCACCTTGTGGCCGCCTCAACCTGCAGTTACACACCGATCCGTGACTGGCCGATGCGCAAAGGACATGGCGAAATGAGCCGAATCCCACCCCATCTGTGCGCCGATATGGCGATGCTGCGCCTCCAGATCGATGAGATCGATGCCGCCCTGATCGATTTGCTGGCTGAGCGCAGCGGCTACATCGATCGCGCAGCCAAGATCAAGAAGCACGCGGGCCTACCCGCCCGCATCGCGGATCGGGTGGAAGAGGTCGTTGGAAATGTCCGAGCACATGCGGAGGCTGCAAGCCTCGACCCGGAGCTGGCCGAGCGGCTCTGGCGCCAGCTCATCGAATGGTCAATTGCCCGTGAGGAGACCGAGCTCGGTGCACAACCTGCTCAGGTGAGCGGCGCGCAGCCCGCAAGCCCTGCAGGCAAGACGACAAGGGCGCCCGCGCGATAGAGCTGGCCGACGAGGTCCGCACCCTCTCCTGCCAGTACGGTGCCGAGCGCCGTCTGTTCCACGATAGAGATTTGGGCTGGCAGCGCCTCGGCGAACCCCGGCAAGGCCAAGGGCACGAGTGCGGCCGGAGCCGATTGCGGCACAAGCATCACGGCGGCGAGCAAAGCGATCCAGGCTCCGAAGAGGCAACCAAGACCCAGGAGTGTCCTAGTAATCATGGATATGCTCCACACGGGTTCCGTCGCTGCGATAATCGCGCAACCGCGCGCCAAGATCACGAACCTTGAGACCGACGAGGTGGCGGTAGTCGTCATACCCTTGCCGGCGCATCGAGCTGCGCGCGCCGTCGAATATGGGGTCATCGCTGATCACGGTGAGCATGATATCATCATTCCCGGCAATTTCGACAAATTCGACGCCGCGTGCGGCGAGGTCCTGCAGCAGGTGTGTGAGCGCGCGGTAGCGGACCGTCTCGAGCTCCAGGCCAGCCTCGCGGGGTGCGACGATTTTGAGCCCGTCCTCGCCTTGCTCCGCATAGCCGGTGACAATCATCCGCAGGGTCAGCGCATCCGCCCCGACACTCTCGACCGCCGCGGCGATAACCTGCGCATAGGCTGCCTTGGCGCGGTACTCCAGCCCAAGGGCGAGACGCCGCTCCTGATCACGCAGCCTATCGGTTGCAGCGGTGTCGAGCGCATCCGCGTCAGCGCCAAAATCCCACTGATACCAAGGCACTTGCTGCAGGAACGTGGCGTATTGGCGCGCCTGCGTGGCGGAGAGATCATCCAGCGGTGTGCGGTCGGGTCCACGCAATACGGCCACCAGGCGACCCAGTGTTTCTTCATAGGCCGCCTTCATCAGCAGTTCGGCCGTGAAGCTGACGCCGATCACATAGACCATCTGTTTCGTCTCTCCCGGTACGCCACCATGAGCGCCAGCGACGCGCGTGACGTCGCAGAGGGTCGACCAGAAACCGGCGATGCTGCGCAGAAACCCGAAGGCGTGCGGATCTTCCGTTGCGATGACCTGCGCGTAGTCGTCGTAGGCGTGCACGATGTGCCATTCGGGATACGTTAGGTACGTCCGGCTTTCCGCACGGTGATGTTCGGGCGGGAGGATGGCGTCATAGGGGTCCGCCATAACTTCGCCTTGGCAGGCCAACTCTGTGTAGGCGACGGGCGCCAGCAGACCGGCGATGCAGAGGAGAAGCACGAGGAGGATGCGCCCGAGCCAGCGCCCGAACGTCCGGATCACGCGCGCCTCAGGCCCGCCCAGAGCGCGAAGGCCCCCAGCGCAAGATGCGGCAGGTTGGCAGCCAGCCGAAGAAACGTGAACGACAGACCCGCAGAGCCGTTGGTGAAGATACCAAGATCGAGGTAGCCGTAACCGGTGAAGAACCCGAAGACACCATCGCCGAGGTAGAGCGCGCCGAAGACGACCAGGAAAAACCGTGCGGTCGCGTGCGAGCGCAGCCCGGCGTAGAGCGCCCAGAGCGCGGACGCCACATGCAGCGCGTCGTCGAAGATGTCGAGCGCGAAGATGCCGAAGGCCAGCCCCGCCTCATCGGTGAGACCGGGGATGTAGTTCAGTGACGCCGCAGCCATCAGAACCACGAAATAGCCCAGGCAGATCTTTTGCAGGTGGCTCACAGGCGCTCCAGATAGGTCTCCCAGAGATTACTACGGAAAAGCAGGCCGGGGTCCAGCCTGCGCTTGGCCTGAGCAAACTCGCGCGCGCGCGGATAGGCGGCGCGCAGCTGCGCGACCGTCGGATGCGGACGGTAGGGCAGGTAGTAGCTGCCGCCGATCTCGGTGATCGCACCCACGAGCGCGCGGGTCATCCGCTGCATATCCGCCTCACCCCGAGTGGTTTTCTCTTGGCTGAACGACATCACAGCGGCGATGCGCGGCTCGGTCGCGTAGCTCAGCCAGCTTTCGACGTCGGTGTCGATGTAGCGCAGCGTGACGTTCAGGAACTCCTGGTAGGAGGCCGGGATGATGTCACGGCAGATCTGCAGGAACTCCGGGAAGCGCGCGGGCGAGACGAAATATTCGTGCAGAATGTCCACCCGCTGGGGGGTCCGGTCGTCCAGTGTCACCACCGGTTCATTGATCAGAGAATTCCGCGTGCTGGCGCCGCCCCCGACCATCGGGCCGAGGTCGGTCTCGAAAGTCCAGCGCAGCTTGCGGCCTGCCTCGCTCCCCAGCTGGGTCCGGTATACTCGGCTGGCGAGTTTCGACACCCAGCCGGAACCGGACGCAGGGGGCAGGTCGGATTGGTCGACACTGGGGCGGTAAGTGACGAGGAACGCTTCTTCGAAGAAGGTGTCATGATCGACGTTGAGCCGCCCATAAGCCATGTTGACGGCCGGATCATAGACTGCCTTGGCGAAGGCCGCGCCGAAATCCTCGGCGGCCATGGTCTCGAAGGATGGATCCAGCCGCAGGTTCGGTTCGGCGGCGACCTCCATGGCGATGATCGCGCCAGTGAGCCCGTAGCCGCCCATGCTCATCGCAAAGAGCTCGGTGTTTTCGGTGCGGCTGCAGCGGACCAGCTCACCATCCGGTAACAGAAGCTCGATGGCGCGGACAGTCGCACCCATCGGGCCAAAAGGCACGGCCCAGCCATGGGCGTTCACGCAGAAGGTGGCGGCGACGCCGAAGTCGTGGTTCGACTGCATCACCTGCGGCGAGAGGCCCGCTGGATCGAGCGCTGTGATCACCTGGGACCATCGGGCCCCCGCATGGGTGCGGTAGGTTTGTGCGGCGCTGTCGATCTCGACCAAGCCGTTGTCGAAGGTGATGGCATGACCGTCGCGCGGGATTGCCTGCCCGCCCATCGAATGACGCGCGGCTCCGATGTTTACCGGGCGCCGCTCAGCCCGTGCCTCGGCCATCTCCGCGCGCAACCGGTCGACCAAAGCGGCTGTCGGATCCTCTTTGATGACAATATGCTTGTGCACCGGCGTGGCGCTCAACTCACTGGCATCGTTCAGGGTGGTCTCGCCGGTGGGGGTCTCGGAGAGGATGCGCGGCGCAATGCGGGGCAAGTTATTGTCGATCATCCGGGTGGCGAGCACGCCCATCATTGCGCCGCTGCCCAAGAGCACGGCGCGTCTGCCAAATGTCTTCATATCGAAACTCTTTCTTCGGGCAATCGTACCAACATATATCCGTTAGAATACCGCTGAAATCGCTTGGGGTCTAAGAAGATTGGATGGCGTTGCCATAAAATCTCAATGGGTCTGGCCCCGGCTTGAGGCCTGCCCGGCTCCGGAGCCGGGCGCGGATTACTCACCAAGGGGAGATGCATTGCCCAGATTTTCGACTTTGCGGATCGGGCGCAGGCGGTATTTTGTGGACGTCTGTCATCAGATAAAACCGGTGTAGGAGGAGCGCAGCAATGGCAAAACCCCGCGTCTATGAAGGCGGCTGCCTCTGCGGCGCGATCCGATTTGAGGCGACGGGTCCCATCCCCAAGCCGCACAGCTGTTCCTGCCGTATGTGTCAGAGGCACAGCGGGGCGCTGACTGCTATCTGGGTCGAGCTGCCCGCTGACCGCGTGCGCTGGACGGGCAGCGGCGGAGAACCCGCCTCCTATCGGTCGTCCAAGGTTTCATCTCGCGTATTTTGTCCGGCCTGCGGCAGCAGCCTTGGTGCAATTGACGATGACCCGGTAGTGGCGCTGCTGCTGGGAGCCTTCGACAAGGCACACTACAAGGAATTTGCGCCGGGATCACATTCCTATGTCACACCCCGCCCGAAGTGGTGGAAGGTGCATATCGCGATATAGAGAGCGCGACCAATTGAGGACTCAACATAATGCAGGGCGCCTCATATACTTGGCAACAGGATAAGAAAGACACACGGGTGGGGTCGCCCTTTTCAGCAAATGTGCCCCACACGCGTCGCGCGGGAGGACACCACGATGTGCAAGATTTTTGCCAGCCAAGACCCGAGCCGGTACCAGTTGGAAACCCGACGGTTGCGGATCAACGGGCAAAGCACCAGCATTCGGCTTGAAAACAGCTTCTGGAGCATTCTCGACGAGATCGCCGAGATGAACGAGATGTCGACGCCCGCGTTTATCTCGACCCTGCACAGCGAGGTGCTGGAAGAGCATGGCGAGCCCAAGAACTTCTCCTCACTGCTGCGCTGCGCTTGCCTGGTCTTTCTGGACCGCAAGGCAGATCGGGACGTGACCCACCTCGCCGCCGAATAGTCGCGCTCGAAATAAGGCGACGTAGTAGCCCGCTACTACCCGCGCGCCGCACCCGGTGCTTTGCTGAGACATACAGCAGAACATCAGGGAGGTCGCCTTGGCCAAAGCCATCCATACCATGATCCGTGTGATCGACGAGGAAAAGTCGGTCGCCTTTTACCGCGAGGCCTTTGGGCTGGAGATCGCGGACCGGCTCGATTTCACCGATTTCACGCTTGTGTATCTGTCGAACAGCGAGATCCCGTTCGAGGTGGAACTGACGGTGAACAAGGGCCGTACGGAGCCGTATGATCTGGGGGATGGCTACGGGCATCTGGCGGTCTCGGTCGAGAACCTTGAGGCCGAACATGCCCGCTTTGAGGCCGCGGGCCTCGCCCCCCGCAAGATTGTCGAATTTGCCCCTGATGGAAAACTGGTGGGCAAGTTCTTTTTCGTCGCCGACCCGGACGGCTACCAGATCGAGGTTCTGGAGCGCAGCGGTCGGTTTCTCTGAGCGCCTAGGGCGCTCGCATATGTTCAGGATTTGAGGGAGGAGACTCAATGAACAGATCAAGCAAGCCAAAGGGCATGACCCGGCGCCAGCTGCTGAAAAACAGCGCGGCGGCGGGCAGCACCTTTGTGGTGGGCGCGGGCTATCTCGCCGGTGCCGATGCCGCATGGGCCACGGAAACCAGCGCGCTGGAGCCGCGCACCATGGCCACGCTGGTGCAGATGGCACGGGACATCTATCCGCACGACAAGGTAAGCGATGAATATTACGTTGTGGCCGTGAAAGGCTATGACACGCCCGAGACGGCGGAGGAGGTCGAGGTCGGCATTGCCATGCTGGACGGCGTGGCACAGGGCAAAGGCTACGGCAGCTATCTCGACATAGGTTGGGAGCGTGACCGTGTTGATCTGCTGCGCCAGATCGAAGCCAGCCCCTTCTTTCAGAAGGTGCGCGGCGGGCTGGTGACCGGCCTCTACAACCAGAAAGCGGTCTGGCCGATCTTTGGCTACGAGGGCGAGTCCTTCAGCCACGGCGGTTATCTGGACCGTGGGTTTGACGACATCACCTGGCTTTGAGCCATAGCCTTGGAGGAGAGAGATTATGGCTGCACCTTTTGAATTGAGTGACGATACAGTCGTCGTGGTGATCGGCACGGGCGCGGGCGGCGGCGTGCTGGCAAATGAACTGGCCCAGAAGGGCGTGAGCGTCGTCGCGCTGGAAGCGGGCGGGCGTTATTTGCCCGAAGACTATGTGAACGATGAGTGGGAGGCCTTTGGTCAACTGTCCTGGCTGGACGCGCGCACCACATCCGGAGACTGGCGCGTGGCGAAAGACTTCTCAGGCCTGCCTGCGTGGATCGTCAAGGCGGTGGGCGGCACCACCACCCACTGGGCGGGCGCCTCGCTGCGCTTTCAGCCGCATGAGTGGAAGGCCAAGACAAACTATGGCGACGTGCAGGGCGCGAGCCTGCTCGACTGGCCAATTGACGCCGAGGAGATGGACCCGTGGTATGATCTTGCGGAGAAGAAGCTGAACGTCACACGGACAAACGGCAACGCGGGCCTGCCCGGCAACAACAACTACAAAGTGTTCGAGGCGGGGGCAAAGGCCTTGGGCTACGAGCAGGTGCACACCGGCCGCATGGCGATCAACAGCGCTGACGGGGATCGGCAGGCCTGCCAACAGACGGGATTTTGCTTTCAGGGTTGCAAGTGGGGCGCCAAATGGTCGGCAGCCTATACGGACATCCCGCAGGGCGAGGCGACCGGCAATCTGGAGGTGCGCGAGCGCGCCCATGTGCTGCGCATCGAGCATGGCGACGATGGCCTCGTGAACGGCGTCGTCTATGCAGATGCGGATGGCAATGAGCAGACGCAAATGGCACGGGTGGTCTGCGTGGCGGGGAACTCCTTCGAAAGCCCTCGGCTGCTGCTCAACTCGGCCACCTCGATGTATCCTGATGGGCTGGCCAACAGCTCCGGTCAGGTGGGGCGCAACTACATGCGCCACCTCACCGGCTCGGTCTATGCGGTCTTCGACAAGCCGGTGAAGATGTGGCGCGGCACGACCATGGCGGGGATCATCCAGGACGAGTCCCGGCATGACCCCTCACGCGGGTTTGTCGGCGGGTACGAGCTGGAGACGCTCAGCTTGGGGCTGCCCTTCATGGCCGCCTTCCTCGATCCCGGCGCCTGGGGACGCGAATTCACCTCGGCGCTCGATCAGTACGAGAACATGGCGGGCATGTGGATCGTGGGCGAGGACATGCCGCAGGAGACCAACCGCGTCACGCTCAACCACGATGTGACAGACCAGTACGGCATGCCGGTGGCCAATGTGCATTACAGCGACCATCCAAATGATCGGGCAATGCGGGATCATGCCTTCGAGAAGGGGCAGGCGGTCTATGATGCGGTTGGCGCCACGCGCACCTTCCCGACGCCGCCTTACCCGTCGACGCACAACCTTGGGACCAACCGGATGTCCGAGAATGCGCGCGACGGGGTGGTGAACAAATGGGGTCAGACCCATGACATCAAGAACCTGTTCATCTCGGATGGCTCGCAGTTCACCACCGGCGCGGCGGAGAACCCAACGCTGACCATCGTGGCGCTGGCGATCCGGCAAGCGGACCATCTGGCGCGGGAGCTGTCGGCCCAAGCGCTTTGAGACGGTCAAACAAAGTCAGGAGGCGGGCGCCCGTATCGGGCGCCCGTTTTCTTTTTGCCCTTTCATTCTGGCTGCTGTGCCACCTACTCCCCGTTGCCATAGCTCGAAGGCTTTCGCTTTGCGCCCGGGTTGGGCAGATTGACCGGCGATGGGAGATTGGACGGCATGACGCACTCCGAAGAGCATGGGGACCCCGAACGCCTGGCGGTGTTACAGCACCACCCAAGCCTGTGGATCCACGGCGCGGGACTGTCAGGCAGCACTTGGCGGGAGATGACCCGCGATCTGCCGAACGCGCAGACCCCCGATTTGCCCGGACACGGTGCTGCCGCCCCGCTCAGCCCGCCGCGGGTGGAGGCATTTGCCGAAGCTCTGTTGCGCGAGACGCCACGGGGCTGCATTCTGATCGGCCATTCGCTGGGCGGGATGGTGGCTCTGGAAATGGCGACCCGGGCGCCGAGCCGCATCGCGGCGTTGATCCTTGTCGAGGCGGTACCGACGGTGCGCGACAGCCTGTTGAAAAGATGGTCCGCATCGGTTGCTGCGTGGATGCTCTCCAACCTGCCGCTGAAGGCGGTGGCTTGGCTGTCGGGGATCGGTCAACCAGCCGCGACCCGCGAGGAAGTGCGGGCCCAGCTGATGCGTCATTCAAGAGTGAGCCTCTCTGCTGCTCTCGATGCGGCACTGCACTATGATGACCGCACCCGACTTGCCCGCATCACCGTACCGACCTTGGTCATAACCGGTCGCGACAACCGCGCCACCCACCGTGGTGCCGCTCTGATCGCAGAGCAGGTACCGAATGCGACCGCCGTTATGTTGCCAGGCGGACACATGCTGCATTGGGACAATCCTGTGGCCCTGCGGCGTGAAATCGACGGGTTTCTTCAACAGCGATTGCGCTAGCAACCAGTGGGCCGCGTCAGATCGGGCCGGTGGTTGCACGCAGGACCAGTTCCGCCGAGACCTCGGACACCGAGGCAGGCCCGGTGGGTTCCGACAGCCGTTCCAGCATCACTCGTGCAAGGCGCCGACCCAGCTGATAAGGCGAGACCGCCATCGTCGTCAGCGGCGGGGTCGCCACCGCAGCATCGGGGATATCATCAAACCCGACCACAGAGATCTCCTTGCCCGGCTGTAGCCCCATCCGGCGGATACCGTGGCAAGCGCCGAGGGCAACGATATCACCATTGCAGACGACCGCCGTGGTTTCGGGGTGAGCCGCACGCAGCGCCATCATCGCCTGCATGCCCGCCAGCTTGATGTCGTTTGAATCCCAGATCACGGGGGTGCCAAGCGTGCGTTCCGCCATGACGGTCTGGTAGCCTGCGATCCGCTCGCGCCGCACGGCGGTGAGCTCTTCACCACCGAGATAGGCAATGTGCCGGTGCCCCAGATCAGCCAGATGATTCGTCGCTTGCGCGGTTGCTTCGGCATTGCGGATGCCCACGTGGTCAAATCCGCTCGCCTGGGGACGGCGCAGAAATGTGACCGTCGGAATGCGATGGGCCGCGAGAAGCTCAAACGTCTTTTGCGGCGTCTGTTCCGCTGGCACCCAGAGCAGACCGCCGCGTCCGTTGCGAATGAAGGCGTCGATATGGCGGCCCTGGCGTTCAGGATCGTCACGCGCGTCGAGCACGGAGACCAGATAGCCATCCGCCTCCAGCAGGTCACTCACGCCGCTGATCACCTCGGCATTGAAAGGATTTGAGATCTTGTTGATCACAAAGCCGATTTCGCGGTTCTGGCCCGAGCGCATTGAGGCCGCGCGGTTATCCGGCACATAGTGCAGCTTCTGTGCGGCCTTGAGGACCTTGGTGCGCGTTTTGTCCGAGATTCGCCCCGCGCCGCGCATCACCTGGCTGGCCGTCGCAATGGACACACCGGCCTCCCGCGCAACGGTTTCGAGTTTCGGTTTGCCTGCCATCCTACGCTCAGATGATTAAACGATATATCGAAACTCTCCCATCAAAAGAGCGATACATCAACGGTTTTCAGCTATTTTTTGAAAGAGACTTCTGCCCATGCTCGGCATACGAGCAGAAAATCGTTGACAGATGATATAACGTTATATCACCATTGGCCATCAGATGGCGGTGCGGTGCTTCGGGCACGCCGCCGGAGATTGCGGGAGGATGACGCCGGCGTGCGCCCATGCGTCCCGCGTATGCGCCCCGCGTCGGATCGCGGAGCAGGGAGAGACAACAAAAGGGGGAGGAAAAATGACCCTTCGAATGAAGATTGCGTGTGCCGTGTCCGGCCTCGCCGTTCTGGTGGGCGTCACCGGGGCGCAGGCCGATGTGCTGTTCTGGTCGACACAGGCCAAGCCAGTGGAAGAAGCGCAGGCGATGCGCGAGCAGGTTCTGGCGGGCGCTGGCGACGAGATTGATTATCAGCCCAACGATGGTGGCCCTTGGCTGACCCGCCTGAACGCGGAACTGCAGGCGGGGTCTGGCGCGATTGGCGTGTTGGGGGCCCTGCATGGAGATTTCTCGGCGATGGACCCGGAGAACCTCGTCGATCTGGACGCGCTTGGTGTGAGTGCCGCAAGCGACACGTTCAACAGCCTGGCGCAGCTTGGCACCGACAAGCCGCAGTACATCCCTTGGATGCAGGCCAGCTATATCATGGCTGCGAACAAGGAAGCGTTGCCCTACCTGCCCGAGGGCGCGGATATCGACGCGCTGACCTATGACCAGCTTATCGAGTGGGCCGCAAACGTGCATGAGGGCACCGGCTCTCCCAAGTTTGGCTTCCCGGCGGGCCCGAAGGGGCTGAAGCATCGGTTCTTCCAAGGCTATCTCTATCCCTCATACACCAACGGCGTTGTGCGCACTTTTGCCTCGCCTGAGGCGGTGACCGCCTGGGAGAAATTTGCGGAGTTGTGGGAGCATACGAATCCGGCCTCAACCAACTTCTCTTTCCTGCAGGAGCAACTCTTGTCGGGTGATGCGTGGATCGTCTTCGACCACACCTCGCGTCTGGCACAGGCATTCAACGAGCGTCCGGATGACTTCGTCGCCTTCCCGGCCCCGGCAGGTCCGGCGGGCCGCGGCTTCATGCCGGTGATCGCGGGCATCGCGATCCCGAAAACCGCGCCCGACATGGATGCGGCGAAGGATCTGGTGAAATACATGCTGTCGCCCGAGACGCAGATTGCCACGCTGCGCGCCACCAGCTTCTTCCCGGTGGTCGACGTTGACCTGCCGGATGATCTGCCACCCTCCGTGCAGGCGGCCGGTGCAGCTGTCGCAAAGATGAGCGGCGCGCCGGATGCAAACCCGGGGCTGCTGCCTGCAGGGCTCGGGGACAAGGGCGGTGATTTCAACCGTATCTATGTCGATACTTTCGAGCGGATCATTCTGGCGCGCCAACCCATTGAGGCGGTGCTGGACGACCAGAAGAAGCGCCTCGCGGCGATCATGGAAGAGACCGGAGCGCCCTGCTGGGCGCCAGATGCGCCTTCGGACGGCGCTTGCCCGGTCGAGTAACCGCTCAAGGCCCCCGTTCGGGCCTGCCCTCCCAGGCCCGGACACGTTCCCCCGACCCAATCCACATTTTGCGGCGCCGATGCGCCAGTCAGGAGTGCCGTGATGAACGCTCGGATCCTTCCGTACGTCCTGATTTTGCCGGTCACGCTCTTTTTATGCCTGTTTTTCCTCTATCCCTTCGTCTTGGTATCGAAACAGGCTTTCAGCACCGGCGCAGGCTTCACTCTCGATAACTTCCGTGAGGTCGTATCTTACTGGAAGTTTCCGATCTCGATGCAAAACACCCTGCTGCTCGCCGCAGCCGTCGTGCCCGTCCAGCTGGCCTTGGCGCTTCTGATGGCCACGATGGTCAACAAGATGCAGAAGGGCCGGGACATCGTGCTCTACATCTGGACGATCCCGCTGGGCATTTCGGATCTCGCCGCGGGCATTATATGGCTTGCGATCTTCGAACAGTCCGGGTTCCTCAATTCAATGATGAACGGGCTGGGGGTTGTCGATCAACCGGTGAACTTCCTGTCGTACCAGCACCCCGGTATCGTCTTCCTCGCCATTGCACTGGCCGAAATCTGGCGCGCGACAGCGATCATGCTGGTGATCCTCGTGGCGGGTATCGGGCTCATTCCCAAGGAGTATTACGAGGCGGCGGAGGTCTTTGGCGCCTCCCCGTGGAAGCGCTTCACCCGCATTACCCTGCCCATGCTGCGGCCCTCGTTGCAAACGGCGCTGGTCCTGCGCGTGATCCTCGCCTTCGAGATCTTTGCGGTGGTGGCCGCCCTTGGCGGCACGCTCTTCCCCGTCCTCATGGGTGAAACCTATGCTTATCAGTTCGACCTGCTCGACAGTGGGGCGGCGGCAGCGATGGCGCTGATCATCCTGGGCATCTCCATCGCCTTCACACTTGTCATCCTGCGCGTGCTGCGCGTCCCGAAAGGAGCCACGATATGACCGATGCAACAGCTGACGCCGTGGCCCCGGACACCCGGGCGACCGGGCGATATCTCTATATCGCCTCCATCGCCCTCCTCTGCGCCTGGGTGATCGTGCCGATCTACTTTTTGTTGATCAACACGCTGTCGTCGCCCGAGACGGTCAACAGCTTCCCCAAGCCGTTCTGGCCGGAGTTCGACCTTGGCAGCCTGACCTTCTTTGCGGGCTTTGCGGGGATGCTGACGGCGCTGAAGAACTCGGTGATCGTGGCGGCGATGACGATGGTGATGTCCATCGTCATAGGAGCCCCGGCAGGCTATGCGCTCTCGCGCTTCGAGTTTCCGGGCAAGGGGTTGTTTCGCCTGCTGATCCTGCTGACACGGGCCTTCCCGCTGCCGCTTCTGGCGCTGCCGCTCGCGGTGATGTTCATCCAGACGGGGCTCGATGACACGGCCTTTGGCCTGGCGCTGGTGCATACCACGCTGGCCATTCCCTTCGCGGTGCTCATCACCTTCTCGCTCTTCTCAGGGATTCCCCTTGAGCTGGAAGAGGCGGCTTGGACGTTGGGATGCACGCGGCTCACAGCCTTCACCAAGGTGGTGCTGCCCCTCATCCTGCCCGGGATCACCGCGTCAGCCATCTTTGCCTTCGTGATCTCGTGGAACGAGGTTTTCGCGGCGGCCGTGCTGACCATCGAGAACCGGACACTGACCGCGTTCCTGCTGCAGAACCTCGACACCTCGCCGCTGCATCTGAAATTCGCCGGTGGCTTCATCCTCGTTGTGCCCGCGCTGATCTTCATCTTCGCGGTGCGCAAGTACCTCTTTGCCATGTGGGGCATCGCCAACCGCTAAGGGCGGACGGCGACCAGAAAAGGAACCAGAGATATGGCTCAAATCGAAATCAAGAACGTCGCAAAGACCTTTGGCGCGTATCAGGCGCTACATGACATCAACCTGACCATCGAGGATCAGGAGTTCATGGTACTGCTGGGCGCCTCGGGCTGTGGGAAATCCACCTTACTGCGTATCATCGCAGGGCTGGAGACCGCCACAACCGGCGAGGTCTGGATCGGCGGGCGGCGGATCGACAATCTGTCGCCCAAGGATAGGGGCATTTCCATGGTGTTCCAGAACTACGCTGTCTTCCCGCATTTGACCGTGTTCGAGAACATCGGCTTTGGGCTGCGGATGCAGAAGCTGCCAAATGACGAGGTCACCCGCCGGGTGGAACGGACCGCGGAGCTGATGCACATTGAGCAACTGCTCAAGCGTTATTCCGGAGAGCTTTCGGGTGGGCAACGCCAGCGGGTCGCTGTGGCGCGGGCGCTGGCGATGGAGCCGGACGTGATCCTGATGGATGAGCCGCTCTCGAACCTGGACGCCCTTCTGCGGATGGAGATGCGGGCGGAATTGAAAGGCGTGTTGGCAGAGAGCAAAACCACTGCGATCTATGTGACCCATGACCAGGTGGAGGCCATGAGCATGGCCGACCGGATCAGCGTCATGCACGAGGGCAAAATTGTGCAGGCGGCCTCGCCCATCGAGGTCTATCGCAACCCCTCTGCCGAATTCGTCGCAGGCTTCATCGGCAACCCGCCCATGAATTTCCTGCCCGCCAAGCCTGCCGACAGCGGCAAGTGGACTGTCGCGGGTCAGATGATGGACGGCCCCGGCGGCGGCTCTGCATCTTTGAAATTCGCGATCCGGCCCGAGGATCTGCGCGTTGCCGATGATGGCTTCAAGGCGGTGGCCAAAGTGGTCGAGCCCTTGGGCGCACATCTTTTGGTGACCTGTGAGGTCGATGGCCAGCTTTTCCGCGCGGTGCTCGACAGTGACTTCAAGGTCAAGCCGGGCGAAATCCTGAGCCTGACACCGCAACCCGACCGGGTCCGCTGGTTCGACCCGCAGACCACACTGGCCGTTGCGTAAGGAGACATCATGACAGAGGACCTGATCAAGCAGGCCAAAGCGATCCTGCGGCGCAACGACAGGGGGAGCTATACCGTACCGACCCACGGGCTCTACCCGTTTCAATGGAACTGGGACAGTTGCCTGAGTGCGCTGGGGTTCTCGCATTTCGACGAAGAGCGGGCGTGGACGGAGATTGACACGCTTTTCGCCAATCAATGGCCCGACGGGATGGTCCCGCACATCGTTTTCCACGAGGAGGATGACGGCTACTTTCCGGGGCCGGATGTCTGGCGCACCGGGCGGCCCGTGCCCACTTCAGGCATCACGCAGCCGGCCGTGGCCGGGTTCGCGGTGCGTCGCCTGGTGGATCGGGCGCGCGACCGCGAGTTGGCGGCTACGCGGGCGCGGGCCCTGCTGCCGCGGATCCACGCCTGGCATGAGTGGTTTTATCGCTGCCGCGACCCGCAGGGCACCGGGCTGGTGGCGATCATCCACCCATGGGAGTCGGGCCGCGACAACTCCGTTGATTGGGATGATGTCTTCGACCGCGTGCCGACCGACGGCGTCGAGCCTTTCAACCGCCGCGATACGCAGCATGCCAATCCCTCTCATCGTCCGACACAAGCGCAATATGAGCGTTACATCTGGCTGGTGCAGCGTTTCCGAAGCCTGGGCTGGGACAACACCAAGCTGCACGATGCCTCGCCCTTCCAGGTCGTCGACCCCGGTTTCAATGCCATTCTGATCCGGTCGTCCAGCGATCTGGCAGATCTGGCGGAGCAGCTTGATGTGCCGGAGATCGCTGCACAGTCGCGCGGCCATGCCGCGCGTGGCGTTGCTGCGATGGAGACGCTGTGGAGCGACGGGATTGGGCAATACCTCTGTCAGGACCGGACAACGGGAACCTTGATCAAGAGCCCTTCGATTGCTGGTCTTCTGGCGGGTTTTGCACCGATACCCGCGCCACGTGCCAAAGCGATTGCTGAACGTCTCACGACGCTGGGGGGACAGGTGGATCACCTTGTGCCCAGCCACGATCCCGGCGCGCGGGAATTCGATAGCTTGCGTTACTGGCGGGGGCCGGTCTGGCTGATCGTGAATTACATGATTGCGGATGGGCTGATGCGCAGCGGTGAGGCGGCGATCGCTCAGCGGATCATCAACGACAGCTTGCGCCTGATTGAACGCAGCGGCTTTGCCGAGTATTACGACCCGCACACGGCGGAACCCTGCGGTGGCGACCAGTTCACCTGGACAGCAGCCATCGTGATCGAATTGCTCAGTCAGGAACTTACCCCCGCATGAAACGCTCGCGCATCAATGGCATCATGGCCGAGGCGGATGAGATGATCCGCTCCTTCGGCTTTGTGCTGCCGCCGTTTGCCTACTGGACGCCTGATGAGTTTAAAGGGCGTCGCGACAAGGCTGCTGCGGTGATCGACGCGCGTTGTGGCTGGGATATCACTGACTATGGTGCCGGGCGATATGATGAGATGGGGCTCTTTCTTTTCACTCTCCGTAACGGGCGGCTGGCCGACCTGCAGCGCGGCGGCGGCATGTGTTATGCGGAAAAACTACTGATCTCGAAACAGGATCAACTCAGCCCTATGCACACCCATGTGATCAAGGCCGAGGACATCATCAACCGAGGCGGGGCGACACTGGTCATCGAGCTCTATGGCTCCGATGACGACGGACAGTTTGCCGAAGATCGCGGTGGCACCGTTTGGTGTGACGGGTTGCGGCGCGATTTTGCGCCGGGTGAGAAGCTGAAACTGGCGCCGGGCGAGAGTGTCACGCTGATGCCCGGCGACTGGCATGCCTTCTGGGGCGAAGGCGGCGATGTGCTGATCGGCGAGGTCTCGACCGTGAACGATGATGAGACCGACAACATCTTCCGCGAGCCCATCGGGCGCTTTGCAGAGATAGAAGAGGATGTCGCCCCGACACATCTGCTGGTGAGCGATTACAGAGGCTGGCTGATGTAGTCCACAGAACCTGCGTCACTTCTACAGCGCATCCGCGTCCTTAAAAAGGATGGGACAGGCAAAGCACCGCCGATGCCAGGCCATGCTCGCAAAACGGGAGGCTGGCGTGGCCTTGCAGGCCGGGTACACTCACCGGCGAGTCAGCTCCGACCCATGAACCAAAGGACCCGCCATGTCGATGTCTCTCAACCGCCGCGGTTTTCTTGCAAGCACCGCAGGCTTCATTGCGCTGCACCCGTTCTCGGCCAACGCCACCACCAATCAGGCGCATCTGCGTATCATGGAAACGACCGACCTGCATGTGCATGTGTTTCCCTACGACTACTATAGTGACAAGCCGGTCGACACGGTTGGGCTGGCGCGGACGGCGTCGCTCATCCAGAGCATTCGCGATGAGGCCTCGAACGCGCTGTTGATCGACAATGGCGACTTCCTGCAAGGCAATCCGATGGGCGACTACATCGCCTATGAGCGCGGGATGAAGGAAGGCGACATGCACCCCGTCATCCAGGCGATGAACTCTCTGGGCTTCGATGCGTCAACGCTGGGCAATCACGAGTTCAACTATGGGCTGGACTTCCTGATGAAGGCACTGGCACGCGCAGATTTCCCGGTGGTCAGCGCGAATGTGGCGCTGGAGCTTGGCAGCGATCCGACCAAGGACAAAACGCTCATACCGCCCTATGTGATCTTGGATCACGCCGTCACGGATGGTGCCGGGGCGGAGCACCCTATCAAGGTCGGCCTGATCGGTTTCGTACCGCCACAGATCATGACGTGGGATCGCCGCCATCTGGAAGGCAAAGTGCAGGCGCGCGACATTCTGGAGACCGCGCAGGCCTACCTGCCGCAGATGAAGGAAGAGGGGGCGGATATCATCGTTGCGCTTTCGCATTCCGGGATCGGGTCACCCAACGCGACAGAGGGCATGGAAAACGCTGCGGTACCGCTGGCCGGGCTCGACGGTGTCGACGCCATTCTGACCGGGCACAGTCACCTCGTCTTCCCGTCGTCAGAATATGATGGTTTTTCGGGCGTGGATGTGGGGGCCGGGACCGTCATGGGTACCCCTGCTACCATGGGCGGCTTCTGGGGTAGCCATATGGGGCTGATCGACCTGCTCATCGAAAAGGAGGGTGGCGAATGGCGCGTGGTCTCAGCCGCCTCCGAGGCACGGCCGATCTCGAAGCGCAACGAAGACCGCAGCGTGACCGCGCTGGTCGACAGCGACCCGAAGGTGCTCGCCTCCGTCCAGACCGAGCATGACGCGACCCTGGCCTATGTGCGCCGCGCGGTGGGCAAAACGGATGCGCCGTTGCACAGCTATTTCGCGCTGGTGGCAGACGATCCGTCCGTGCAGATCGTCTCCATCGCACAGATGTGGTATATCGAACAGATGCTGAAGGGGACCAAGCACGAAGGCCTGCCCCTCCTCTCGGCGGCGGCTCCCTTCAAGGCCGGTGGCCGCGGCGGGCCAGAGTATTTCACGGATGTGCCCGCGGGGGACGTGGCGATCAAGAATGTCGCGGATCTTTATCTCTATCCCAATACCGCGCGGGCCGTCCGGGTCACGGGGCAGCAGGTGAAAGACTGGCTGGAACGATCCGCCGGTATTTTCAACCGAGTTGAGCCGGGCGCACAGGACGCGCCGCTGATCAACACATCTTTCCCGAGCTACAATTTCGACATAATCGACGGAGTGTCTTACCAGATCGACCTGTCGCAACCTTCGAAATACGATACCAAAGGCGAAGTGTTGGATGCGTCCGCCAATCGTATCGTGAACCTGACCTACAATGGCCAGCCGCTGGACATGAAAGCGGAGTTCATCGTTGCCACCAACAACTATCGCGCGGGAGGAGGCGGGAACTTCCCCGGAGCGACGCCCGAGACGGTCATCTTCGAAGGGCCGGACACCAACCGCGATGTAATCGTGCGCTACATCGTCGAGAAGGGCACCATCAGCCCAAGGGCGGATGGCAACTGGTCCTTCACATCGATGGAGGACACCACCGTATTGTTCGACACCGGACCCGCCGCGAAGGCCTATCTGAACCAGGTGAATGCGCAGATTGAGGCCGCTGGCGACGGGCCAGATGGCTTCGCACGGTTCCGCATCTCACTTTAATCGAGCTGGAACGGGCGTCGGGTGCATCAATTGCGTGACGCGACATCCGTTTCGACCAGTTGTCCGGGAGAGCGGGCCGTGAGAGAAAGGTGTCTCTGCCCGATGGCTGGACAAAAGACCTGAGATGCAAACGAGTTTCGCCGCGCCTGCGTTGCGCACGCTTCAGCATTACCTGGACCGCTGCGCGCATCTGCTGCACTGCATCGGACGCGCGCCGAACCCTGCAAACTTGCTGAGCACGCAACTTGCCGCCGACAGCTTTGACACGGGCACCCATCTGGCCATCGCGATCCAGTTCGCGGCCCGTGCGGCGGGACCACCCGCGGGTATGGGCGTGCCAGAGATCCCGAAGGAGACGAATGTACCCCGCCTGCTGCAATACCAGCAGGATGTTGCGGTTCTGATTGGCCGGATCGCACCGGACCAATTGCGCTATGTTGTGTCACATACGGCCGGTGAGGCCACGCTCTCTCAGGAGCCGGACGATTATGTGATCCGCTTTGCTTTGCCGAATATGATTTTCCATATGTCGATGGCCTATGCTGCGCTTCGGCTCAACGGGCTTGCTTTGGGCAAGGCGGATTTCGACGGGCTGCACAAATACTGAGCGGTTGGACAGCGAGCAAAACTGCCGCGCGAACCTTGAAAAGGTGGCAAAGCTTTGCACGCCACCGGGCATACTGCACGATCTTTAGGCAGTTACTTAGAACATTGGTCGCCGAACCACTGTTTTTGTTGGCACTGGCCGGAAAGGCCGACTTTGATAGTCGTGCAGGATATCTAGGGTTCCGCTTCACTATGAAGGCTTGGTCCGAGAGATATCGCTGTCCGGCGAAAGACCGGGCAGTACACGGCGGGGCAAAATCCCGGGAGGCTACTGCGCTGGTTTGACCCGCGCTCCGCTCATGCCCTCCACGCGGTCAATCCATTCGACACAAACAATGGGGACCGAAGATGAAGAAACTTGTATCACTCACCGCAGCCGCGCTGTGCCTGGCCACCTCCGGGATGGCGCAGGAAAAGACCGATTTCAAGGTCGCCTGGTCGATCTACGTGGGCTGGATGCCGTGGGGCTATCTCGAAGAGAGCGGCATCATGGACAAATGGGCCGACAAATACGGCATCGACGTCGAGATCGTGCAGATCAACGACTACATCGAGTCGATCAACCAATACACGGCTGGCCAGTTTGACGGCGTGTCCGCCACCAATATGGACACCCTGTCGATCCCGTCGGGCGGCGGTGTGGACACCACCGCGCTGATCGTGGGCGACTATTCCAACGGCAATGACGCGGTGATCATCAAGGGCGAAGGCGATCTGGCCAGCCTCGTGGACAAGCCCGTCAATCTGGTGGAGCTTTCGGTCTCGCACTACTTGCTCGCCCGCGGGCTCGACAGCGCGGGGCTTTCCGAGGCAGATTTGGGCGGCGTGATCAACACCTCGGACGCGGATATGATCGCGGCCTTCGCCACCGATGACGTGCAGGCAGTGGTGACCTGGAACCCGCTGGTCTCCTCGATCCTCGAAGACCCGTCCGCCAACAAGCTCTTTGACAGCTCGGACATCCCCGGCGAGATCATCGACCTGATGGTGGTGAACACCGAAACGCTGGCGGCGAATCCCGACTTCGGCAAGGCGATGGTGGGCGCGTGGTATGAGGTCATGGGGCTCATGGCCGCCGGTGACGAAGAGGTGCTGACCGCGATGGCCGAGGCCTCGGGCACCGATCTCGCAGGCTACAAAGCCCAGCTCGCCTCGACCGAGATGTTCTATGACCCCGCCGAGGCAGTGGCCTTCACCTCCAGCGCAGAGCTGCCAAAGACGATGGTCAGCGTGGCCGAGTTCCTCTTTGACAAGGGCATCCTGGGCGAAGGCGCGCCCTCGGCGGATTTCGTGGGCGTGGCCTATCCCGATGGAAGCACCACGGGCGACGAGAACAACGTGATGTTCCGGTTTGATACGACCTACATGCAAATGGCCGCCGACGGCGCGCTCTGAAGGACAGGGCCCGGGCCTTCGGGGCCGGGCTGCCCCCCCATGCGGATCATCAATATCAAACCGGGCCGGCCGCTTGCGGTGTTTCTGATGCTCCTGCCCTTCGTAGCGGTCTTTGTGGCCTATGCCATCGGGTCCGAGATCCGCTTGGCCGAGAACCCGTCTGACAAGCTGCTGCCCGCCCCCGGCACGATCTGGGATACCGCATGGCGTTTGATCACGGAAGCAGACCGGCGCAGCGGGCGAATCCTCTTCTGGCATGACACCGGCGCAAGCCTGATGCGTCTGGGCCTCGGCATAACCATTTCCGCGCTCACGGCGCTGGTGTTTGCCCTGCTGATCGGGCTCTTGCCGCTGGCGCGCAGCTTTCTGGCGCAGTTCGTCGCGGTCCTGTCTATGATCCCGCCGCTGGCGCTGTTGCCCATCCTCTTCATCGTCTTCGGTCTGGGAGAGACCTCAAAGGTGGTGCTGATCGTCGTGGGCACCCTGCCCTGTCTGATCCGCGATCTCGGCCAGCGGGTTGTGGAGCTGCCCCAGGAGCTGCGCGTGAAGGCGCAGACGCTGGGCGCGTCGAGCTGGGTGCTGGCGCTGCGGGTCGCCCTGCCGCAGCTGATGCCACGGCTCATCCAGGCGGTGCGCTTGCAGATCGGGCCGGCCTGGCTGTTCCTGATCGCGGCAGAGGCCATCGCCTCGGATCTTGGCCTCGGCTATCGCATCTTTCTCGTGCGCCGCTATCTGGCGATGGATGTGATCCTCACTTACGTGATCTGGATCACGATCCTTGCCTTTCTGATCGACTGGTCGTTCCGCTGGGTCTCGCGCCGGGTCTTCCCCTGGGCGGAGGACAGCCTGTGAGCTTCGTCACCGTCCGCAACGTCTTTCAGAGCTACGGGCCGAGACCGATCATCGAACGGGTGAATTTCGAGGCCGAAGAAGGCGCGTTCGTCTCGATCGTCGGCGCCTCGGGCTGCGGCAAATCCACCTTTCTACGGTTGCTGCTGGCGCAGGAGCAGCCGACGCGGGGCGACATCCGGGTTGCCGGAGCCGACCCCGCCCGCGAGCCGGGTCTCGACCGCGGCATCGTCTTCCAGCGCTATTCGGTCTTTCCGCATATGACCGTGCGCGAGAACATCGTGGCCGGTGAAAGCTTTCGCCGCCCGTGGGGCCGGTTTTTCGGGGCGGACCGCAAGGCGGCCCTGGCCCGCGCCGATGACACATTGGCGCGCATCGGTCTGGATCACGTGGCCGATCAGTATCCCGCGACGCTGTCGGGCGGCATGCAGCAGCGGCTCGCCATCGGGCAGGCGCTGGTGGCCAAGCCCCGCGTACTGCTACTCGACGAGCCCTTCGGCGCGCTGGACCCCGGCACGCGGCTGTCGATGCATGATTTCCTGCAAGACCTGCGCGCCGAGACCGGCATGACCGTCTTCATGGTCACCCATGATCTGGAAGAAGCCTTCAAGCTGGGCGACCGGGTGCTGGTCTTCGACAAACCGCGCTGGGACCCGCACGACCCCAACCGCTACGGGGCCACCATCACTTACGATTTCGATGCCCGCGATGGCGGCATCCCCTTTCAAACACTCAAGGAGGACACCCATGTTTTGCAGGCCAACGGATAGGAGCCGGTCGCACCACCCGCGCGATCAGCGCCACGCAGACCGACGCGCCCACCACCCTGACCTGACCAAACTGCGCGGCTGGAAGGCGATGCAGGCCGAAGGCGATCTGCCCGAAACCGGCTGGGAGCAGGAGAAGAAATGGGCGCTGCGCATGGGGCTCACGGGGGCCGACAGCATTGAGGACAAGTCGATCCCGACCTTTGCGCGCGGCGAGCTGCCGCATTACGCTGGGATCAACACCTTCCTCAAAGCGCCCTACGCCGAGGATGTGACCGAGGTGAAGGATTATGACGCGACCGTGCTCGGCATCCCCTTCGACGGCGGCACCACCTACCGGGCGGGCACGCGATTCGGCCCGCAGGGGGTGCGCAAGATCTCGGCCCTCTACACGCCTTACAACTACGAGATGGGGATCGATCTGCGCGAGCAGATGACGCTCTGCGATGCGGGGGATGTGTTCACGATCCCCGCCAATATCGAAAAGACATTCGACCAGATCAGCCGGGCGGTGAGCCATGTGGCCTCCTCCGGCTCGCTGCCGATCATGATCGGCGGGGATCATTCCATCGGCTTTCCCTGCGTGCGCGGCATCGCGGAGTGTACGTCGAAAAAGATCGGGATCGTGCATTTCGACCGCCACGCCGACATCCAGGAGAAAGACCTCGACGAGCGGATGCATACGACACCGTGGTTCCATTCCACGCTGCTGCCCAACGTGCCCGCGAAGAACCTCGTCCAGGTGGGCATCGGCGGCTGGCAGGTCCCGCGCGAGGCGGTGAAAGTCGCCCGCGAGCGCGAGACCAACATCATCACCATGGGCGACATGGAGAAGATGGGCGTCGACAAGACCGCCGAGATGGCGCTGGAGATGGCCTGGGACGGGGTCGACATGGTCTATATGTCCTTCGACATCGACAGCATCGACTGCGGCTTTGTCCCCGGCACCGGCTGGCCCGAACCGGGCGGGTTCCTGCCGCGCGAAGCGCTGGCGCTGGCCTCCAAGGTGGCTGCCGAAGGCATCTGCGGGATGGAGCTGGTCGAGGTCGCACCCCCGTACGACCAGTCGGAAATCACGGCCCTCATGGGCACGCGGGTGATCGTCGATGTGCTGGGCTCGCTGGTGGCGGCGGGCAAGATGGGCGCGCACAAGCGGCACATCGACAAGCCGGTCAAGATCCCCCATGGCGCGTTCACGGGAAAGCGGTGGTCCAATGCCACATGACATTGTAAACGGCCACATCGGCCACAACCACGACCACCCCGATCACCTGCACAGCCACATGCACGAGGCCGATGGCGCGGCGGAATTACAGGTCCTGACCGAGCAATTCATCGACGGCTTCATCGCCGCCAAGGACAAGATGTCATACCTGCGCATCGCAGGTGTGCCCTTGGAAATCGACGCGCCCGGCGGCGGGCCGTCGATGAAACTGGTCGATGTGAAGCTCAGCACCGAATGGCAGGTGGGCACAGCCTCGCCGTCTTTTGGCTCGCGCGAGCTCAGCTACCTGCCCTATCCCGGCGAGATGGTGACCGAGCGCACCAACATGGGCCTCATCTACGTCTCGATTGACGCCAAACAGGTCACGGACCTGCGCACGTTTTTGCAAACCCACCCCGCTTCTGGAAAGGACGCCATATGAAGTATTTCACACCCCTGCCCGCCCTGCTGGCCGCCACCCCGGCCTTGGCGCACCACGAAGCCGAGATCGCCGCGACCTCGCCCACAGCTTTGATGACCGGGCTGGCCGTGATTGCATTGGCCGGGCTCGTGGCGTTCAGACAGCGGCGCACGCGCTGATCACACCCTGCGCCAGCCCCTGTCACCGGGGGTTGGCGCCCAAGCGCTCAGAACACCACGTTCATCATGAGCAGCGAGACGATCAGAAACAGGACCGTCATCACGCCACCGCTCTTCATGAAATCGGTCACCTTGTAGCCTGCGGGCCCCATGATCAGGGCGTTCACCTGATGGGTGGGGATCAGGAAGGAATTCGACGTGGAGATCGCGACGGTCAGCGCAAATATCGCCGGATCGCCGCCCGCCGCAATGGCAATCGACACCGCCAGCGGCACCAAAAGCACGGTCGCCCCCACATTCGACATGATCAGCGTGAACGCCGTGGCGAGCACCGCCACACCGGCCTGCAACGACCACAGCGGCCAGCCGTCGAGCAGGGCCAGGATCTGCTGGGCAATCCACTCTGCTGTGCCAGTGGTCTGCACCGCCTGACCCAGCGGGATGAGACTGGCCAACAGGAACACCGTGCTCCAGCTGACTGCCGCATAGGCATCATCAATATCCAGAACGCCCGTCAGGATCATGCCCACGGCCCCCGTCAGCAGGCAGAGCGACAAGCGCAGGTCCGTGAAGAGGATCAGCGAGATGGAAATGACAAAGAACACCAGCGCCCAACCCACCTTGGTCGGGCGCAATTCTTCTTGCGGGAAATCCGTGGTCACCACCACAAAATCGCGGTCACGTGTCAGCCGGGTCAGTGCTTCCCAGGTGCTGTGAATGACCAGCGTGTCGCCCGCGTGAAAGGGCACCTCGCCCACCGCCGTGGGCGCGTGCTCTTCCGTCTCGACATAGCTCATGGTCTCTTCGTCACGGTGGATGGCCAGCAGGCTGGCCCCATAGGTTTTGCGAAACACCAGATCATGCGCACACTTGCCGATGACCGAAGAGCCGGGCGGCACAACCATTTCCGCCACGCCGGATTTGGTCGGCGCATAGTCCTCGGCAAAAACATCAAGTTGCGGGTGCAGAACAAATCCGCCCTCCGCAACCATCTGATCGATGACCTTCCTGCGACCAAGGATCGCCAGCCTGCAGGGCGCGGTGATCTGGGTCTGAATGACGGGGGCGAACCAGCGCTTGCCCCGATAGGCGCTGCCGATAATGTAAACGTGGTAGCGCTGCATCACGTCATCGAACGTCTCGCCAACGCAGGGATGTCCCTCGGGCACCGATATCTCAAAAATATCGGTCTTCAGCCCATAAATGCTCTTCAGATAATCTTTCAAGGATGTGCCGCTCGTTGCCTCGCCCTCCTTGCGACCCGCGGGCAGCACCCAACGCCCGAAGACAACGAAGTAGAGGATCCCTGTGACCACAAGCGAAAGCCCAACGGGCGTCACCGAGAACAGACCGAAAGGCGCCATCTGCTGAGCCTCGGGAAGTGTTTCATTCGCACTCAACAGCAAGTCATTGAGCAAAATCAGCGGCGAGGAGCCCACCATCGTCATGGTGCCGCCCAAGATCGCACAAAATCCCATCGGCATGAGCAGGCGGCTGAGCGGCAGTTCGGTGCGCACCGATATCCGGCTGACCACCGGAAGGAAAAGCGCCGCTGCACCCACGTTCTGCATGAAAGACGAGATCACCCCGACAGTGCCCGAGATGATAGGAATCATCCGGGTTTCGGTCTTTCCGCCATGTTTGAGAATAATGGAGGCAACTTTGCTCATCAGCCCGGTCTTGTCGAGGCCAGCGCCAATGATCATCACTGCAATAATGGACACCACAGCATTCGACGCGAGGCCGTCAAAAAGCTGACTCACGTCTGCCAAAGAGCTCAAAGCTGGGATCTGACTGAGCAAGCCCAACAGAACCATGACCATGATCGCAGCAAGATCAATTCGGACGATTTCTGAGACGAAAAGGAAAACGGTGAAGGCCAGCAGTCCGAGTACTACCGACATTTCCAAAGTCAGGCCAATGGGTTCCAATAGTTCTACCCCTTTGCCTTTTGTTACCACTCACTGAGCCTTTTGCGCAATAAACTGTCGGCGCCAGTGTATTTTCTGATTTCTGGTCTATGTTGTGCGCCGCAAAGGTCACCAGAGGTCTGACTGCGTACGCTTGCGTATGCTCGTGTCAGGCTTTTCTCTTGACCGCCGCAGGGATAGTGACCGCAGTGGAGGGCAGCGCCGATGTTGAGCAAGATACTCGTTCCCGTGAGGGGCGATGGTTTGGTGGAAACGGTCCTTGGGCATGCAGCGGCACTTGCGCGGCGACACCATGCCCATGTCGTCGTCGCCCACTGCCGCACACGCGCTGAAGACCTGATGCCCTATGGCGTGCCGTTGCCGGCCTTTGCCCGCAAAACCATGTTGACACAGGCGCAGGAACTGGCGGACCAACAGGAGAGAGAACTCAGGGAAGAGTTACATTCTCTGGCTGAGAAACTGCAGCTGAACGAAACACCCGCCTCCCCGGAAAACAAGACGACAGTCGAGTTTGTGGAAGAGAGCGGACGCATGGCGGATGTCATCAAGCACAATGGTCGGCTCGCGGATCTGATCGTCGTGGCCAAGCCGGACCGCGACAGAAACGTCGGGACGAACTCGCTCAAATCCGGCTTGTTCCAGACCGGGAGGCCGGTTTTGATGTGCCCAACCGGAAAACATGTCCCAGACGCATTTGGGGAGCGGATCGCTGTGGCCTGGAATGGCTCATTGGAGGCGTCCCGTACCGTTGCGCTGACACTTGATCTTGTGGGGGCAGCCGGCTCCGTCGTGATCCTTGCGGGGGGCAAGGGCGAGCCACACGGGGCGACGGCGGAAGAACTGGTGGACTACTACAAACTGCGTGGGATCTCCGCCGAGATTCACAGGTTCGAGGCCGAGAGCCCCGGTGCGGCATTGCTCAGAAAAGCCCATGAAACAAAGGCCGGACTGCTGGTGATGGGTGCCTATAGTACAAGCCATGAACGCGAAACGCTCTTGGGTGGAAATACACAAGCGGTTGTGGATGCTGCGGACATTCCCGTTGTGCTGGCACACTGATTTCAGTGTCGAAATAAAATAATAGTTGAAATCGGGTTTACGCAAGATAGTTACCGGTTCAACAGTGGCGCGGACGGGCTCATGGCTGATTTGGCATGGCCTACTTTCAGTATTGGAGGGACTGATATGAAGCTTACAAAACGTCATCTACTGGGGACCATTGCAGCCAGTTTGTTGGTGGCCACACCCGGGATTGCATTTGCCGATGGGTGGCAACCGAGAAAGCCGATTGACTTCACGATCATGGCTGGGCCCGGTGGCGGAGCCGATCAGATTGCGCGTTTCATTCAGTCTGTCGCCGAGAAAAAGGATCTGACCAACAGACCTCTCGTACCCAATAACAAGGGCGGCGGTTCAGGTGCTGAAGCTTTGATCCATGTGAGCGGGACCAATGACCCCGATCATACGATTTTGGTCACACTGAATTCATTCTTCACGACCCCCTTGCGGCAGGCTAACCTCGGCATCGACATTCAGACCTTCACGCCGATTGCCATGATGGGCGTCGACCCCTTTGTGCTTTGGGTGCACAAGGATTCGGGCATGACGACGTTTGAGGAGTACGTCGAGCAGGTCCGATCCATGAACGGCGAGTTCGTGATGGGCGGGACCGGTCAGGGACAGGAAGATTCCATCGTGATCGCCTATATGTCGGATGCTTATGATCTGGACATCAAATATATCCCCTATAGCGGCGGTGGGGCGGTGGCTAAGGATCTTGCAGGCAAGCAGATTATGGCGACCGTAAACAACCCGGCCGAGGCGAAAGGATTTTATGAGGCGGGAGATTTCGTGCCGCTCCTGGCCTTCTCGGACGAGCGTATGCCGGCCTATCCGGACGTCCCGACCATCAAGGAAAAAGGTCATGATTTCTCCTACTACAACCAGCGGGCGGTTGTCGGAGCGCCAGGTATGTCTGATGAGGCCGCCGCCTATTATCAGGACGTCTTCACCCAAATCTTTGAAAGTGAAGATTGGCAGGGATACCTGACCTCCGAAAGCCTGTCACCGCTGTGGATGGATGCAGCGCAGCAACAGGAATACTGGGGGCTGCAAGTGGAGAACCACAAGAAGTTGCTTGCTGCCCTCGGCGAGTAAAGACGCCGTCCTTGAGAGCTGAACGGAAGATGAGGGCCAGATGCGCAACGGTGAGATCGTAACCGCGGGCGTTCTGGCCCTTTTTTCCCTGTACCTGATGTGGAAGAGCACCGAACTGCCGGTCGGCTACATCGCCGGGCAGGGTCCGGGAGGTGGTGCTTGGCCGTTCTGGTTGTCCGCTATCATGCTGCTGTGCTGCGGAATGATCGCGTTCAATTGGTGGCGCGGGACCAGCCCACCGTCGCAATCCTCAGAGCCTGTCTTGGACGCCTACGGGTGGAAGATGCTGATCATGGTCGGCGGCGGCATCGTCGGCTTTGTTGCGTTGGTCAACATCATTTCGATGTACGGAGCGATCGCCGTTTTCCTGTTGTACTACGTCAAGTATCTCGGACGGCATGGCTGGGGTCTCAGTCTTTCTTTGGCGCTGATCACGCCCCTGGTTTTTTTCTTTTTCTTCGAAGGTGCCATGCGGATCACAATGCCAACGGGCATGCCCTTCACGGACCCCGTCTTTAACGTTCTCTACGAGATCATCTACTGATCACCGCTGCGCCCTGCGGTTAAGGAGCCTTTCTGACTATGGAGATCCTAGCTCTTCTTGCTGATGGCATGCTGCTCGCATTGCAGCCGCTCAACCTGACCATGATTGTGATCGGGGTCAGTGTCGGCCTGCTGATCGGCGCCATGCCTGGGTTGGGATCGGTCAACGGTGTGGCGATCCTGCTTCCCGTCACGTTTCTGGTCCCCCCCGGCTCGGCGATCATCTTTCTTGCGGCAATCTACTATGGTGCGATGTACGGCGGGGCGATTTCATCTGTCACGTTAGGCATACCTGGCGCTTCGACGGCGGTTGCCACGACCTTCGACGGACGGCCCTTGGCGCGCCAAGGGCGTGCAAGTCTGGCCTTGGTGACAGCTGCCTTGGCGTCCTTCGTCGGTGGAACGATTGCGAACATGCTGTTCACGCTTTTCGCACCCGCGCTGGCATCCGTGGCACTGTCTTTCGGGCCACCCGAAGTTTTTGCGCTGATGCTCCTGGCTTTTGCCACGTTTGTGGGCTTGGGAGGCGATGACATTCCCAAGACCATCTTTTCGATTTGCTTTGGGCTGGTGCTCGGCTCGGTTGGCTTCGACCAGATATCTGGCGCACCACGGCTAATTCTGTTCGAGATGAATGGTTTTCTGCAGGGGATCGGATTCCTCGTCCTGGCGATCGGCGTGTATGGCATCGGTGAGATGCTTTGGACCATTGAGCAATCACGCGGCGAGGTCAGCAAGACCACACCCAAAATGACCTTGAAAGGCATGGCCTCAGACGCAAAAGAAGCAACCAAGAAGGGATGGAAGGGAACATTCGTCGGATCCTTTCTCGGCTTCTTCGTTGGCGTTTTGCCTGCCGCAGGGGCCACGCCCGGCTCGCTGATGTCCTACGGCGTGGCCAAGATGATCTCCCGCAAACCAGAGACATTTGGACAGGGCAACCCGGACGGCGTTGCCGCGCCCGAGGCGGCCAACAACTCCGCCTCCACCGGCTCGATGTTGCCGATGCTTACCTTGGGCATCCCGGGCTCGCCGACCACGGCGATCCTGCTAGGTGGCATGGTGATTTGGGGGCTTGTTCCCGGACCACGGCTGTTTGTCGACGAGACTGAATTCGTCTGGGGTCTGATCGGCTCGTTTTACGTGTCCAATGCGGCGGCAGTTCTGATCAACCTGGCCTTTATCCCACTCTTCATCTGGATGTTGCGCATGCCGTTTACAGTGCTGGCGCCCATGATCTTCGTGCTGTCCATCGTCGGGGGATATGCGGCAACGCGCGATATGTTCGACATCTGGCTGATGGTGATCTTCGGCTTGGGCGCGTTCTTCCTGCGGAAGTTCGACTACCCGCTTGCCCCCGCGGTGCTGGCGATCGTACTGGGACCGATCGCGGAGCCGACACTACGCCAGTCGCTTTTGTTGTCGTCGGGAGATCCCTCAATTTTCTTCACCCGACCCATCGCCGGACCGATCACCGTGATCGCCCTGATCTTGATCTTTATGCCAGCGTTCAAAATGCTCCGCCGAAAGCGGCAACCAGCCTGAAACAGCGCGCTCAGTTGTAGAGGCCCGCGACACGCCCGCGGAGTTGAATCAGCGACAGCACTGTGTCGATGGTTGGCGTCGGTGTGTCCGTCACGCGGCCCAACTCCTGAACGGATCCCACCAGCGCGTCGATCTCCATCGGTCGCCCGGCATCCAGATCCTGCAGCATCGACGTCCGATGCGCGCCCACATCCGCACCGCCCTGAATGCGGCGGTCCACGTCGATGGGAAATTTCACGCCAAGCTTCTCGGCGATCTGTTGCGCTTCGACCATCATGTTGCGCGCAACACCTCTGGTTCCAGGATCTGTGCAGAGCACGTCCAGTGTCGCATGGGTGAGAGCCGAAATGGGATTAAACGACAGGTTGCCCCAGAGCTTGACCCAGATCTCATCCCGCAGCTTGGGACGTACGGGGGCTTTGAGGCCCGCTGCACTCAGCGCTTTGGAGAGGGCCAGCGCACGGTCGGATTTGGTTCCATCGGGCTCGCCCAATGAAAAGCGATTGCCTTCGATGTGCTTGACCACGCCGGGTTCACTCACCTCGGCCGCCGGGTAGACCACGCAGCCCAGTACGCGGTCCGGACCGAAGCCATTCCATTGCACATCACCCGGATCAACGGTCGCCAGACGCGTCCCCTCCAGGTCACCACCGATCTTGTGGAAATACCACCAGGGCACACCGTTCACGCCAGACACAATCGTCGTATCCGGGCCGATCAGGGGTTTCATTTTGTCGACGACAGGCGGCACGGAGTGCGCTTTTAGGGTGACAATCACATAGTCCTGAGGGCCAAGGTCGTTCGGGTCTTCCGATACGGTTACGGGCATAGTGCTTTGTACGTTTTCCTCTATCAGCGTGAGGCCATTGGCCTGCATAGCTGCGAGGTGAGGGCCCCGGGCCACGAGGCTGACATCGGCCCCTGCCTGTGCAAGTTTGGCGCCCATGTAACCGCCGATGGCGCCGGCTCCAAAGATGCAGATCTTCATGACGCCGCTTCTTCGACCAAACCGAGTTTTTCAGCGAGCCCGATACGCTGGAGCTTGCCGGTCGCTCCCTTCGGGATTTCGTCGAGAATGATCACCTTGCGCGGCACCTTGAAGTCGGCCAGACGTTCAGAAGCAAAATCGCGGATGTCGCGTTCCCCAATCTCCATGCCTTCCCGGAGCACAATCGCTGCTGCGACTTCCTCTCCGAGCTTCGCGTGCGGCACGGCAAATGTCAGCGCTTGAGCCACGCCGGGGTGCGCGGAAAGCACATCGTCGACTTCCAACGGGCTGACCTTCTCACCGCCACGGTTGATGATCTCTTTCAACCGACCGGTGAGAGCAAGATAGCCATCGGCGTCGAAAGCGCCTTGATCGCCCGTGCGGAACCAACGCTTTCCCTCGGCTTCAAAAAACGCGCTCGCGTTGGCAGACGGGTTACTTTCATAGCCGGGAGTGACATTCGGACCGGAAATCACAACCTCACCGACTGCGTCAGCATCGAGCAGCTCCGGATTGCTCTCATGGGCGATGCGCACTTCAGGACCCGCCGGCAGCCCGACAGCACCGGGCTTCTGGACGCCCGGCGGCAACGGGTTGGAGCACATCTGGTGCGCAGCTTCGGTCATGCCATACCCCTCGATCACCGGCGCGCCGAAAGTCTCTGCAAGCTGTGTCATCACCGGTCCCGGCAGGGATGCCGAAGACGACCGCAAGAAGCGCAGGCGTGCGTTTTCGATCACCTCGGCGTTGCGACCCGCGCGGGAAAGGATTGCCTGATGCATGGTGGGAACCGCTGTGTACCACGTTGGATCGGCATCACGGACCCATCCGAAGAACTTCAATGCATCGAAACCCGGCGCGCACCAGACCTGTCCGCCCGCGGCAAATGTCGCCGACACGGCCGCGACGAGCCCGTGGATGTGAAAGAGCGGCATGACGTTGAGGCATCTGTCATCAGGCGTCAGGTTCAGCGACGTCGCAATGTTCCGCGCAGAGGCCGCAATGTTAGATTGCAGCAGTGGCACGATTTTGGGGCGCGAGGTCGTGCCCGATGTGTGCAGGATCAAAGCAACATCTGAGACCGACGGCTTGGATTGCGCGCCTGCTTCAACGGTCTCTTCGGCGCGGAGCACGAAGCTTCCTGCGGGGGTTGCCTCGTCCCATCCGAGGCGCAAGATCGCAATGCCGAGCTTGCTCGCTGCGGCAAAGGCCGGACCTTCATCGCCTGCAAGCAGAACCAGAGCTTTGGCCTGCAGATCCTCGAGATAGAACGCGAACTCATCTTCCCGATAGGCGGGGTTCAGTGGCGCCGTGACGGCTGTTTGTGCGATGGTGAAGAATGCCGACGCCATTTCGGGGCCGTTCGGCAAGACGATCGCGACCCTGTCTCCCACGCCTATGCCGACATCTCCAAGGGCTTGGCCAACTGTGTCAGACAGAGATCGCAGATCACCATAAGTCAGCCAATCCCGGCCAGGAGCTCCCAGCGCAAGCGCGGTCGGCGGATGATCAGAGATGAGATCATTAAGAGTTTCCGGCACGATAGTCCTCCCCAAATCGTCGTGAAAGGACATAGCCTGCTGACAACAAATCGCAATAGCTAAGCTTTTGCTATGCAGCCACCGGACTGCGGGGTCCTCTTGATGGTTGGACCAAGATGAATCCACATCTTTACATTTATTCCAAAATTAGACAAAAAGTTAGATGTACCTAGTAACCAACTTTGATCTTGCAACCGGATAGTCAGGCCCGAAGACATTATGCGCGCATCACCTGCCGTCTTGAACCAAGCAGCCCTTTCAGTCGCAGCCCACCGACGCATCGCGCCTTATTTACATAAGACGCCATGTCTGCCATCCCGTCGGGCTTTCACCGACGGGACGCAGTTGCTGTTCAAGGCCGAGAATTTTCAGCGCACCGGGTCATTCAAGTTTCGAGGCGCGTTGTCTAAGCTGACCACCCTCAATACCGATGTCCCGATCATAACTGCCTCGTCCGGCAACCACGGGCTGGCGCTCAGCACCGCCGCAACGATCACTGGACATAAGCTGAGTGTTGTGCTGCCGGAAACGGTTGCCAAAGAAAAACTCAACAAGATCGAAGCGCTTGGCGTCGAGACCATCCTGCACTCGGACGACTCTGGGCTGGCTGAACAACATGCGCGTGCTCTGGCAGAAACAGAGGGTAAGGTTTATGTCTCGCCCTACAATGACGAGACCGTCATCGCCGGTCAGGGCACGATTGGGCTGGAACTGATGCAACAGGTCCCGCACCTTGACATGGTATTTGTCGCCATGGGCGGCGGTGGTTTGATCTCTGGTATTGGCTCGGTCCTGAAAGCTTTTTCGCCGCAGACCCGGATCATCGGCGTGAGCACCGCACATTCCGCAGCGCTGGATGCCAGTATCCGGGCGGGCGAAGTTGTGGAGGTGACACACAGCGAGACGCTGGCGGACGGTTGTGCAGGCAGCATAGATGACGGAGCAGTCACGCTCGGACTGGCCACCGAAGTCGTTGATGAGCTTCTGACGTGCTCTGAGAACGACATCGCGGACGGTGTACGCTCAATCGCCTGGGAAGAGAAAATGCTGGTCGAGGGGTCGGCCGGGTTGGCCCTCGCACCCTGGCGGGCGAACCGTGAGCGCTACGCAGGTCTGACCAGTGTCGTGGTTCTTTGCGGCGCGAACTTCGACAGGGAGACGATCCTGCCCGTGATCGGCGGTCCGGTATGAGACCAAACCCAAAAAGCGCTGAGCGCCAGGCATTCGCGCGCGCCGTTGTCCAGTTGTTCTCCCCCTTCTGCGAGGTCGTCCTGCATGATTTAACATCAGGGACAGTCGCTTACGTTGATGGCTTGCAGTCCGGCCGCGAGACAGGCGACCCGTCCTACCTCGAAGAATTGGGGGTCGAGGATTGGACCGAAGATGTGCACGGGCCCTATCGCAAGACCATGCCGGATGGACGGGCCGTCAAATCGATCAGCGTGGTGTTGAGAGACGCCGGAGGTGCTGCAGACGGCTTGCTGTGTATCAACGTCGATATGTCTCAATTCGAAACCGCGAAGGCCGTGCTTGCCGCGCTCACGTCGGTCCCTGCGTCAGAGGCAGAGCATCCGCTCGCCAACGACTGGGTGGAGGACATGCATGGACATGTCGCAAGCTGGTGTACCACGCGCGGAATTCTCTTGAAGGATTTGCAACCGGGCGACCGGCAAGCGCTTCTGTCTGAACTTGCACGGCAAGGCACCTTCGAGCGGAAACGCGCAGCGCAGTCAGTGGCACGGGCTTTGGGCGTCAGCCGGGCAACCGTTTATCAGGATTTGAAGACGATTTCGGTGGCCCAGACGTCGACCGGCTGACAATATCGGGGGGTGCTGGGGGCATCGATCGTGTTGATGCCCCCAGTGAGGTCTAACGCTCGAGCGCGCCCACGCCGGAGAAGCGGAACGCTTCCTGCTCCAAAGCGTCGATCTCTTCCACACTCATCTCGTCATGCGCCACGGTGATCCGGCCCAGGAAGACGAACGGCAACTCATCCGCGCGCCCTTCCAAGTCGGCTTTGATCGCTTCAGCGGTTGCCGCACCCACATCGTCGCCCATCCGCATGGGTGTCGCATCCAACTCGCCGCGACGGATGGCTTCGAGTTCAAGGCCCGTGCCACCCCAGCCTGTCGAGAAGATATCCTTCTCCTTGCCCATGGCGACCTGCGCCTCGACCGAGCCCATCGCCATAGCGGTATTGGCGTTGTGGATGGTGGTGGCCTCGGGATAGGCCTGCATGATCAGCGAGGTGCCTTCAAAGCCGCCTTCACGCTGATACTCGCCATAGTGCTCATAGACTGTGGTCCAGCCCGCTTTTTCTTCCACACAGGATTTGAAGTCACCCGAGCGCTGGTTGTCGGTGATGCCCGGAATCCCGCGGTTCATCGCCATGGTCACACCTTCGCCCAAACGACCGATCATATAGTCGCACATTGTCAGCGCGCCTGCCGCAGAGGAAAAGTCAAACCAGGCATCCGGCTGGTTCGCCAAATCCTTGAGCGGAGTATGGAACGCCCACACGTAGGTGCTGAAGCCTTCGTTCGCGGAAAGCTTGTCGATATTGTCCGCTTGAATTGCCAGCTCCGACGGGCCGAAAATGACGTAGTCGTAAAGATCCGCGTCCTGCTCCACCTGGTTTGCATACGTCGATTGCAGCGAGTGCTCGATCTGACGGCTTGCGAACTCCGTGGTTTCGTACTCGATCCCCAGTTCATCCAGACGCTTGGTCAGTGCCAGGTAGTTGCGGGCCCAGAAATCCGACGTATCCGCGGACGGGTAGATCAGTGCAATCTGGATTGGAGCGTCCTGCGTGCCGGAGAAGGTTTGCGCTGCGGAGCCTACAACCTCCTGCAAAGCCTCCAGTTTGCCCTCGGCGTTCACCTCGTCCGGCACCCAATAGTCGCGGTCGCCGACATCCGGCAGCTCTTTCAGTGGTAAATGCCCATCTGCAAGGGCTGCACCCGTCAGGGTCATACTTACCAAGAGCCCTGTGGTTATAAGTCGTTTCATCTACGTTCCTCCCTTTGAAAATTCCGGGGCTTTCCATCAGCGCGCTGCGCCAAACCGCCCCTCATGTCGTGCCGTCAGCCGCTTGGATTTGGGCTGCCGGCAAACATGGCTCCGATCGCCAAAAGGGCGATCAGGATGCCCAGAAGCGCCGCGCTAAAGCGCAGCATTTTTTGTCCATCCGGCGTGCCCAGGCCGGCCAACCATCCTCCTGCTCCGTCGCGGTCCTTTTTCTGCATCCAGGCATAGAGTGCGACGGAGCTGACAATCACGACCCCCGACGCCACAGACTGCCAGAAGAACTCGATCCTCAGCGTCACCAGAGCGTTGATCATCATCGACAGGAGGAGCACACCCGCAAAGGACCCAAGCATGGACGCGCGCCCACCGAAGAGGGAGGTGCCCCCGACCACGACGGCGGCGATAACATGCAGGTTGAAATAAGGTGCGGAGGTCGCCTGGATCGCATTGAGCTTGCCCGTCAGCATCACACCCCCAAGAGCCGCACAGGCCCCACAGAGTACGTATGCGTAGACCTTGTGGCGATTCACAGCGATGCCGGTGAGTTCCGCCGCTTCCGGGTTGGATCCGATGGCGATGGTATAGCGCCCGAAATAGGTGCGGGTCAGAAGGATGTAACCTGCAATCATGGTCGCGGTGCCGATCAGGACAGGGATGGGAACAAACCCGGGTATCTGCCCGCGCCCCATGTCAGTGAGAAAATCGGGGAAGCGTGCAAGCACGAGCCCCTTCGCCAACACAAGGGCAAATCCGCGGTAGACGAGGTCCATGGCCAGCGTGCCGATCAAATCAGGCACGTTGAAACGCGTGATGATCAGGCCATTCAGCAAGCCCATGAGCGCGCCCAGCATGATGGCGATGGGAACGGCGACATAGACCGAGAAGCCGTATTGCTTGATGAGGAAAGCCATTAGGATGCCCGAGAGGGCCGCAATCGAACCAATGGACAGATCAATACCCCGCAAGGTGATTACGAAGGTCATGGCCATCGCCATCGGCATGTAGAGGGCTGCGTCCAACAGAATAAGATTGAGATTGGTGGCGCGGAAATAGCGCGCTGGCTCGGCGATCCCCATGAAGATCAGGATCGCCAGGATCATGACCATCGGCCCGATGATCGCGATGTAAGGCTCCAGCCGTTCGGTCAGCGGGGGTTTGGCGGTTGCGGATGTCATCAGGCGGCCTCCTCTGCACCGACGATGAGGCCAAGGACCTCTTGTGTGTTGCTCTCGGCGGTCACAACGCGGCCGACGCATTGGCCGCGACGCTGCACATGGATGCGGTCTGAGACCTCAAAGACATCGTCCAGCGAATGGCTGATCAGGATGACCGCCAGTCCCTGCGCCTTCAAAGTCTGGATCAGCTTCAGCGTGCGCGCGGTTTCTTGTGGACCGAGGGCCGCGGTCGGCTCGTCCATCACCAGCACCCGCAAACCTTCATGGTAAACCGCGCGTGCGATCGCGACGGCCTGACGCTGTCCTCCGGACAGGCTTTCGGTCGGCGCATCAAGCGATTTCAGTGTCACTCCAAGCCTGTCCATTAGCACGCGCTCGGTCTCGCTGCGCATACGCTTGTTGTCGAGTATCGGCACACCGAACACTGTTTTGGTCAGTTCATTGCCAAGAAACATGTTGGCCGCGGGATCGAGGTGATCTGCCAGAGCCAAGGTTTGATACACGGCATCGATACCCCTCTCGATGGCCTCGGCGTGGCTTGCGAAATCCACCTTCTGTCCATCGAGAAAAATTTCGCCTTCTGTAGGCTGGTAAACTCCGGTCAGCACTTTGATTAGAGTGGATTTGCCCGCACCATTGTCACCGACGATGGCCAGAACCTCGCCGGCATAGGCAGCCAGATCGACGTTAGCCAGGGCCGTCACGCCGCCGAAGCGCTTTGTAATGCCGCGCATTTTGACAAGGGGGTCAGACAAGGGAAGCTCCTTCGCCGAGTTGCTGTTTCACGGGGCAGTCAGGCCGACCGCTAGAGGGAGTAGGCCCACGCATCCCTGCGAGGACCTTTAGGAGTTGGAGCTTACTTGCCCCAAATCTCGGCGTAGGATTCCCGGTAGGGGATATCCGGATCGAAGGAGTTGCTATCCCCCAACTTTTCCAGCCCTTCTGCTGTCACCAAAGCAGGCGAGGTGACATAACCAGAGCAGGCCTCGCCTTGAACGGCACGGTTGAGCTCGTCGACCAACTGCCAGCCTTGCAGGTTCAGCGGTTCTGCAACCGTCACCGACTGATAGCCGCCTGACCTAATCCGCTGAAAGGCGGCCTCCGACCCATCGCCGGCGGACCCGGCTTGCGGCCCTTTGTCAGGGGACAGTCCCGCTGCGGCGAGGGATGGGCCCATGAAGTCGAAATAGAGATCGTTGATCGCCAGAGCGTGGGTCCAGCTTTCGCCGTACTTTTGCAGCAGGCTCGTCGTCAGCGGGCCCATACGGCTGGACGTGTCAGCGATGGGCGTGTCCACGTATTCAAGTACGGTGCCTCCCGCCGCTTCGACCGTCTCCTTCAGGCGGTCCGCTTTATCGATCGCGATCTGATAGGTTGAGTCGGTGAAGATCACCACACCAATATCCTGACCGCCATCCTCCAGCGCCCATTCCGCCGCAACCTCTGATACGGTCATCGCATCGGTTGAAACATTGGCAAAGATTCCGCCGGGCGCATCACAGCCGATCTTGGGACCGGAGTGCCAGGCGACCATCGGAATGTTGGCCGCGACCACGCCTTCCAAGGCCGCTTGCTGTTCGACGGCATCAAAACCGTTGATGATGATCCCATCGGGCTGAAGCGCCAATGCTTGTCCGATGGCGCCCGTGCGCCCTTGGATCGAGCCTGCACCGTCGAGAACGCGCACATCCCAGCCGATCTTGGCGGCCGCCTCTTCGACACCTTCGGTTACCCCAAGAATACCGCCATTCTTGAGATCTCCCGCAACTACAACGATTGATTTGCCTTCGGCCGCTGTCGGCCCTGTGGTGGGGCCGTCCCACTCGGCAGCCCAGACCGCCGTACCTGTCATCGCAGTCGTGGCCAAAAGCCCCGTCAGAAATGTTCTCTTCTTCATGTTGTCCTCCCTTTGAATTTTGTTGTGCTCAGCGCTTCTCAGCGCCTTTGCGACGCTGCGCATAACCCGCTATACCAATGGCGATCAGAAGCGTGACGCCGTTGAAAAGCGGCTCGACCCAGAACGATCCGCCAAACTGTTGGATCCCCGAGATCCCAACCGCCAGGATCGCGACCCCCACGACAGTACCCCAGACATTGACGCGACCTGGTTTGATGGTGGTGGAGCCCAAGAACGCGCCGACAAGGGCGGGTAGCAGAAACTCCAACCCGACACTGGCCTGCCCGATCCGCAGCTTTGCGGCAAGGAGCACACCCGCGAGCGCGGTCATCGTGCCGGAGGCGACAAAGGCGCCGATCACGTATTTCCGGGTTGGGATACCGTTCAGCTGCGCCGCGCGCTGGTTGGCGCCGATTGCATAGAGATACCGGCCGACCGGTGTGTATTCGAGCACCAGCCACATCACGACCGTGATGGCCAGCAGATAGTACCCTGTGATCGGCAGACCGAAAACGAAGGTGTTGTTCAGAGCGTAGAAGCCATCGGGTAAGATACCCACCATCTGCCGTCCGCCCGTGTGCCACAGCGCCAACGCATAGAGCACTGTGCCGGTCCCAAGCGTCGCAATGAAACTGTCGATTTTGGCGACTTCAACCAGCAAGCCGTTCAGGAACCCTGTAATGGCGCCCAAAAGAAGAACGGTCGCCACCGCAATAGGCCAGGGTAACCCCAAAAGGGTCTGAAGACTGATCGCCAGAATATGCCACAGGACGATCCCGTACCCGACCGTCAGGTCGATCCGCCCTGCTGCCATCGGAATCATGGCCCCGAGGCTCAGCAGCGCGATGATTGCCTTGTCGCTCACGATAGCGCGCAGGTTCAACATGGTCGGAAAGGTGTTCGGGAGAAGGATCGAGAACAGACCGATCAAAAACACGGTCAGGATCACCAAACCATAGACGGGCAGAAACCGCATCAGGCGCCTTCCGAACGATAGTCCACGCAACTCCGCCTTGGTCGGCTCCAACGCGTTCGAGTCAAGCGATTGCATGAGGTCCGTCCTTCGTTTTTGACATGTTTCCAGCAGAGGCCGCCTGGATCAGATTCTCGGTGCTGAGCCGCGTTCCGGACAGTTCATCCACAATCGCACCTTGGCTGAACACCACGGCACGGTGACAGATTGTGGCGATTTCTTCGAAATCAGTGGAGATCATCAAGATGCCGACTCCATCCGCCAAGGCACAGTTGAGCAACGTATAGATCTCGGATTTTGCGCCGACATCGACACCTGCGGTCGGGTCTTCGCAGAGCAGTAGCGTCCGTTTGGTTGCAAGCCATCGGCCCAGCACAACCTTCTGCTGGTTCCCACCTGACAGCGCCTCAATCGCGAGTTCCGGATCATTGGGAGACAAGCCCAACTCTGCCCCTATGATCGCGGCCTGCTCAGCTTCCGCTCTCGGCGCCAGCATATTCAGCAGGCTGCGCCCAATCCCATCCGGGTTGAGAAAAGTATTTTCACGGATCGACAGGCTCATCGCCACCGACTCTTCGGTGCGATCCTTCGCGACAAGACCGATGCCGGCCGCCATGGCGTCCTGGGGGGAGGCGAGCTTCGGCGCCTCGCCCTTCAACGTCACCTGACCCGAGAAGGGCATAAGACCAAAAAGTGCTCTCGAGATCGCCTCGTGCCCAGCGCCGCGCAAACCAACCAGACCAACAATTTCATTTTGACACAAAGAAAACGCCAACGGCCCTACGTCGCCAACCTGAAAGCCGTTCAGGGCCAATATCTCGCGCCCCAAGGCTTCTGTCGCCCGCACCGTTTCGCGGGTTTTGCGTCCAACTATCTTTTGTACCAGTTCTTCCGGCGTGGTGTGATCGATGTTGCGAACACCGACCATCTCTCCGTCGCGCAGAACAGCGACGCGGTCGGCAATCTCAAAGATTTCGTCAAGCCGGTGGCTGACATAAATCATCCCCACACCACGGTCGCGCAGAGGCCGGATCGCCGCAAACAAGCGATGCACTTCATCGGCCGGTAGTGAGGCGGTTGGCTCATCAAGAACGAGAAATTCGCTGTCCACTGCCAGGGCACGCGCAATCGCGACCAATGACTTTTCAGTCCTACTCAAATTCTCCACGCGGGTTGTCGGTTCGAACTCGCAATCGACTCTCTTCAGGGCCTCGGTGGCAAAGCGCTCCACCTCGCCCCAGCGGATCATTCCGCTGCGTTTTGCAAAACCCAGTGCCAGAGCAATGTTCTCGGCAACGGTCATCCATTCGATGAGGCCGAGATCCTGGTGGATGAAGGCAACTTTCTGACGCTCGCCGAAACCTGCCGGTCGATGCTGGTAGGGCTCTCCGTCGATCAGGACCCGCCCCCGATCTGGCATGTGGATGCCGCCCAGCACCTTGATCAAGGTCGACTTTCCGGCGCCGTTCTCGCCAAGCAGCGCGACAATCTCACCGCGCCCAACGGACAACGACACGTCCTTCAGCGCATAGGTCCCGCCGAAATGTTTCTCGATGCCATCAAAGAACAGACCTGATTGCAGGTTCTGCATCCCAAATTCCTCCCACGCCCAGGCAGTTGAGTTACCCGTAACGTTACGCTAATGCTTGTCATAACAGTCGACTCTGTCAAGCCTGAAGTTACCCGTAACGTACGCTGGTGAATATGAGCGAAAAAAAGAGCAAAAACAGCAAGGTAAGCCTGTCTGAGGTGGCGCGGGAGGCCGGTGTCTCAAAAATGACGGCCAGTCGGGTTCTGCGGGGTGAGGGCGGGTATTCCGAGCAGACCCGAGCCAAAGTGATGGAAAAAGTGGATGCGCTTGGGTATCTGCCGAATCGGCTTGCGACCGTTTTTGCTGGTGACAAGACATCGACCTTCGTAGGCGTTTCCATCCCAGACCTAGGGAACGAAGTGTTCGCGCAGGTTCTTGAAGGAATTGATCGCAAACTTGGCGCCTTTGGACATCAGTCGGTACTTGGCCTGACCCAGCACACCCAGCTTGAAGAAGAGAACTGGATCCGGACTGTTTTGTCTTGGCAGCCGGCGGGTCTCATCCTGACGGGTCGCTATCACTCCAAGCGTGCCCTGGACATGCTTCGGAATGCGAATGTGCCAATTGTCGAGATTTGGGATCTGAACTCCAGTCCAATGGACATGAGCGTCGGCATCAATCACTTCGATAGCGGGTTCGAAATGGGGCGGTTCATCGTTGGGCAAGGCTATCGAACAATCGGATATGTCGGCACCTCGCACGACACCGCAAACGCCGCATCCGCTCGACTGGATGGATTCTGCAAAGCTGTTGAGGGCAGTGGCGGAACCGTGGCGCGTCAACTTTGCCTTCATGACACCGCCACGTACTATCCCGGATACTATGGGACGGAACAACTGCTTGGCGGCGCCCACGGGATCGAATGCATCTACTTCCAGAACGACGCGATGGCCTTCGGCGGCTTGCAGTTTTGTGAAGCCAAAGGCATGCGGATTCCAGACGACATGGGAATTGCGGGCTGGGGCGACCTGCCCGTCGCTGCCGTTATGCGCCGTCGCTTGACCTCAATGCATGTCCCACATCTCAAGCTCGGTCAGGTCGCCGCCGAGATGATGCTGGCGCGGCTCTCAGATGAGCCGGTCGCGGCCTGCCGCGACATCGGGTTCCGCCTGATACCTGGCTCAACTGTCAGATCTGCGTTGGCCAACTAGGTCGTGATACAAAGGCAAATGAGCGCCCAGAAGCGACGTCACACGAACCTTCTCCGGTCGCGACCTGACCAGCCCACCGGCCCGGCGGGGAACCCCAACCCGCAGCCTCGATCTGCTTTGGTTTGTGTGATGTCAGCAGCGGTGGCATAAGTCTGCGTCTTTTTGGTTGGGCGGTGGTGAGCGCTTTACCAGAATTTGCCCAAAGGGGCCTTTGCAAACCGAACATAGCCAAGCGTTCGGGTGGCATCTCCGACGAGAGCGATACCACCCGTGTGGCAATTCAATGCGGGTTCAATCATCCGACACATGCACCGGGGGAATTGCATTCGGCGCGACATCCAACGCCATACCAACAACACGCCCAACGTCTTCAACCGTGGTCCTTTGACCAAAAGTCGCACCATCGATTGATGTCAGAGTCGGTTTTGGCGGGGAGCGGTCGGCCACAATCGGTGCCAAATCGTTTTGAGGACGCATCAAGACCGGCTTACCACCGTACTTCGAATGGGTCCTTGCACTTTGTGCTGGCGTGGGGGTGGTGCCGTCGATCTCTAAACTCGACATGACAGTCGACAAAACAGCGGCTTCGATGAGATTGCTATCGAAGTAAATCGGCAAGAGATCCTCGTGGGCGCGGGTGCGGGCGTAGGCCGGATGCCTGAACACCGTCGGCTTCCGCATCTCGGATGCAGTCACAGAAACGTCCGATTGCTGCGTTGGTGGCGGGAACGAAACATCCATGTGCCCGCCGACCTTCGGTTGAGGCGCCGGCGACATCCCGATTGATCCAAGTTGGCCCAGGTCCCTCGCGACACCTGGCAAAGACGGCGCGACCTTGAACGGCCCACTTGAAACTAAATCCGACCATAATACTCCCGACACGGTCGGAGCCTCATCAAGGGCCGCAAGAGCAACGCGGTCGCCATCAAAAACAATCAGCGGTACTGTAGATCCGTTCAAAGCAATACTTTTGAACGAAACGTTTTTCAGATCAGACAGCGACACCCAGCCTAAACCAACAACAAGTCCAAGGCTCAACACCATGCCGAAGCCAAGACCAAAGAATGCGGCGAAAGCAACAACCACGGGCAGGGGGATACGCCACCCTTGGCGGGCTTCAGCATTGATAGACGCGGTTGCCGGATTCCGGTCCGTTGCCAAGAGTCCCGACGCCGAATGATGACCTGCTTGTGCAGGCACCGATACAGCAGATGTTTTCGGTGCCGCAAGCTTAGGGGCGAAGTCTGATGTCTTTGCTGCACTATCTCGGAAAGCCAAAGCCGTGACAGGCGGTTTCTTCTCTATCGCGCCCTTCTCGGCCAAAACGCGTGCGCGTTCGATACGAGCGGTCGCCAAGCGTTCCTCCAGGTCAATCTGAAGTGCCGCGCGCTCTGCGGATGTCGGCTGATTTTCTTGTTTTACGGAATGCTCCGATCCGCTTTGCCCAAACTCGGCTGACATAAACACGCACTCCAAGTACCAATTGTTACAAAAGCGAATCTAAAAAATGCTCGTTCAGCCTACAGGCGTTTCGGCTATTTTGCAAAGTTAGGGGTGCGGCTGGGGCACAATGGGCCAGTCTGGGTCAAGTCCCTCTGAGCCAACCATCCAGTTGGCGCTCGAAAAATATGAAGCCGGATGGATGAGCCCGTCTTCAAGTATCGCTGATCGTGCTCTCCATTGACATACGAAATTCGCATAAATCGCTGTTCCGCTGCGCACAGCACCTGATCTCTGTGCAACGGCAGTGGGGATGGACCAAACGACGATAGAGGCGCTCAAAGACAGCGGCGTGCCACGCGCAGAGCGGAGTGTGGCTAACCTCGCCGCGTATCACAGGGTTATCTTTGATGTAGAAGGTCCAAGGATCAGACGCCGAGAAGGCACCGGACCCTGCGAATGTCCAAGCATGTTTTGCGATTGCGCGAGAGAGAAACCGTGCAGCAGGTCGGGCGGGCAACGCCCGCAGTACGTATTGCGCCGGTTTGGGAATGCGGTGACGCAAAATGTAATCTGCCGTGTCCCGGCCTGCCGCTGTCGTCAGACTGGTTGCCACGGTCGGCTCCTCGGCACGCAGAAGCTGGTGCAACCGCGCGGCATCTTCCTCGGGGATCATGTGTCTGCCGTCGGGGATTTCCAGGATGCCCGCCCTCTCAAGCGTCGCCTTCATATTCTGACGCCCGCCGAGGCTTTCGAGATGCGGCAACAATTGTAGGACCGCATTTGGGCCGATCAGCCCCCGGTGCTCAGTTGCGGTGTCAGGCATCCTCAATCTGTGCGTCGCTTCCGCCGCACGCCCGGACCTTGGCACCGTTTGGCATCTGAAATGCCTCCTTACGATTGACCGAACGGTCCTTCATCTGGGCGCGCACAGCCTCGCGCCGCTCGGCGGCACGGGCCGCGCGATCAGCGGAAGCTTCCCAATCATCCAGTTGCGCCTCCGCCAACTGTCGTGTGTCATCGAAATGGAAATCCACTGTCTTTTTCGTCTGCGGTCCCCAATACCCGGCTTTGCCAAGATCATAGAATGTCCGCTGGAAACCGGCCTTCAGAAAGGCATAGAGGCAGCCCAAAAGGTACCGTCTGCGAAAACCGGTGCCCCGCCATGGATAGTGAAACAAGGCCTTTCGGGAGTAGAACCGCCTATAGTTGTTCATTACGCCGTCTAACAACTCACCCCGTTCCATGGCAGCGGGTTTCATAATGGGTGTGACGAAATTATACTTTGAGAAATCGTAGATCTGGACTTGATCCTTCAACTCCTGAAACAGCGGCGTGAACGGCCACGGCGTGTACATGGACCAGTTGGCAAGGTCAGGCTGCCAGTCCCACGCCATACGGAAGGTCTCTTCGAGCGTTTCAGGCGTCTCGTTATCCAATCCGACGATGAACTGAGCCTCGACCAGAATGTCGGCCTCGCGCAACAACCTGATGGCGGTCTTGTTCTCCTCGACCTTTGTCTCCTTGTTGAACTGGTCGAGCTTCATCTGCGCTGCGGCTTCGGTGCCGAGCGACACATGCACCAGCCCTGCCTTGCGATAAAACTTCAGCAAGTCCCGGTCGCGATAGATATCCGTCACGCGGGTGTTGATACCCCATTTCACCCGTCTCGGCAGGTCACGGTCAATCAGTTCCTCACAGAAGGCGACGAACTTCTTCTTGTTGATGGTGGGCTCTTCGTCAGCGAGAATGAAGAAACCCACGCCGTGGTTTTCGACCAAATCCTCAATCTCATCCACCACATCCCGTGGGTCCCGAACCCGGTAGTCGCGCCAGAACTTCCATTGACTGCAGAATGAGCACGTGAATGGGCAGCCCCGCGCCAAGTTGGGGATCGCTACCCGCGTGCCCAAGGGGATATAGATGTACTTCTCCCAGTCGAGCACGCTCCAGTCGGGTTTGATAGAAGAGAGATCTTTGACGGTCGAAGCGGCGGGTGTCGCAATGATCTCAGTGCCATCGCGAAACGCCAAGCCATTGATCTTCCGCCGATCCGCTGGCCAGCGCCCTTCCTGAATCGCCCTCATGAGATCGGTGCATATCTCTTCGCCCTCACCTCGAACGACCACATCAACCCATGGCGCTTCAGAGAGCACCTGTTTGAACATGAACGTGGCGTGCACTCCGCCCAGAACCCGCACGGCCTCGGGCACAACCTCGCTGGCAACCTTCAGAACGTCTTCTGCGCGATAGATCGATGGTGTGATCGCTGTCACGCCAACCACATCTGGCTTCAGATCCTCCATCCGCCTTGCCAGATCGGCATCGGTCAAGTTGTCGGTCATCGCGTCAATGAAGTGAATATCGCTGAAACCGGCCTGCCGCAGGTGTCCCGTAAGATATGCCACCCAAGCGGGCGGCCACGTCCCTGCAATCTCGGCTCCGCCAGATCGATAGTTTGGATGGACGAATAGAATGCGCATAGCCGCCTCCATTGTGTAAACCAAAAATTACACAATAGCAGTCCGACAGGATTGACATAGATCAACTGTTCGCTTTTCGCGCGCCTAAGGCGACTTCAAGTATCGCGCAATCGCAATATCGCGATCCAGGGATAGTCTTCGCCGCGCTGCCTTCGAGGCTGCAAAAGTCCGCTTCCGTCGATAGTCGGTCGCTTCGCCTTGACTGAGTTTTCCACATTTCCGCCGACTGTCGTGATCGTGCCTTGGCTTTGATCTACGTCCGTCACGAAATCGGAGTGGGACGGGTAGTAACCGTCAATCTTCAGGTGATCCAAGGCAGCCGCGAGATCAAAGCGTGATGCAGTGGACCGACCGTAGTGCACAATATCTCCTGGGCGTGGAGGATACACTTGAGGATCCATGACTTCAAAAAGAGGGGAGGCGAGACGCTCTTCGACAAGATCCTCGAAGTATTTCCAGTGCGCCTGCGCACATTTAAAGCGGGTCTCTCCAACGCCCTGTTCGGAGATCGCCCAGCTGATAAATGCGGCGGACCATGCCGGATTGCCGGTGCTTCCATCGGCAAATGTGACGACTGACCGGCCATGATAGGGCAGACCCAGCGCCTTCCAATAGTCACCCACGCGCGCAAAGTGGGGCTCTTCATCTTCTTTATGCCGACCATTGGCAAAGCGTTCCAACTCGGCATTCAGTGTCGCAAGCAAACCGGCGCGCAGTCCGACCACGCCGCTCACCCCCGGACCTGCACCGCGCCCATCGAATACCGGGGACCACGTGCCGAAGTGAATTGCGTGGGCTTTCGGCAATCGCGTTCCCGGCGCAAACCCGTGATAGTGAACGTCTTCACGGCTCTCGTCGCCAAACATCGCAACAGCATTGGCCACCACATGGTTTCCCCATTGCGATAACGCTGTCACCGACGACAAAAACGGGTTCAGAAAATGGGTGGCGCCACCGAGCACCCCGGCCCGACCGTTGACACGGGCCTGCAGATAATCGCGAACAATACCCTCGATCTGTGATTTTGCAGCAGTGAGCCCCGACCAGCTGCCAACGGAATTGATGGCTGAAAACTGGAAGGGCTGATCAACAACGGCCTGAATGCCGGACGGAAAAGAGGGATGCACAACTCGGTTGAGGATCGTCTCGACAACCGCTTCAAGCCCGCCGATCAATTGATCGGCTCCGTACTTCCCGAAATGGCCTACTTCGCTTTGCGCAACACGGGCCAAGGCGTCGAAGTCTTGTGGTGTGATTTCGACGCGCAGGTGATCGCCAGTCGCAGGTTGTGGTGCGATGGGCTGCTGAACATGCAGTGCGATATCCGGCGCCACGTCAACGACGGCAGGTATGTCAGGCGTAGGCGAAGAAGGTACGCCCTGCGCATCCAGCATGCGTTTGAGCCGCGCAACGACCCGCGCCTGCTTCGCCAACTCCGAAGCGGCAAGGGCTTGCAGCGCGCTCACCGCCTGGGTCAACCGTCCCAGACGCCATGCGTCGGACAAGGCCTGAAGCTTATCCGCAATCGCGATCTTTGCGTTCAACTCAGTCTGCAACCGATCACGGTCCGCCCCGGATGTTGCCGACAACTCCATTTGCAGGTCGATAATCGCCGTTGCGATCTGAGTAATTTCAGATCGATACGGATTTTCTGACATGGCTCAGCCTCCCAAAAAATCGAATTGAAATTCTCTCAAAAAACGCCCACGAGCGCCCGATATGCGGCCTCAATCTCTGTGACATGTCGATCAATGTTTTCAGCGGATTCCGCCAAGAGACTTAAGCCGGACTGTCCGGTGCCGCCTGCTTCCGCGCGCAGTCTCAGGATTTCCAGATCTTTCCGGGTTTGATCAATCATCAGAACCCAGGTGGCCAACATCCCTCGAAATGTCTCCAACTTCTCTGCACTGCCACCGGACAAGGCGGTGGCCAAACGCGCCGTCTGATACATATCCGCAGTATCGTCGCGCATGATCCCGAGGAATGTATCCACGGCCGCTGCGTTTTCACGAATTCCGCGCACGAACTCATCCTGGTCTGCGCGGGCCAGCGAGAGATTGGCGAGCACCTGAACTGCGCCAATGACGGCACGCACCTGCGCACCTGCGCCCTGCCCGGCGATCAAAGTCGCTGTATTGGCCGAGGCGGCATTCAGACGCTCGATCTCGTCCCGTTGCAGGCTTAGGGTGCTATTATCGGCATACCGTGCAAGCACCTCGTTGAAGGTCGTTGCAGCAGCGAAGCCTTCAGTAATGGTCAGGCTGATCGGCGATAGCGCATTCGGCGAATAAACGTCTGCAAAATCTGGGTCGAACGTCGCTGGATCTGTCCGCCTCTTTCGGGACATCTTGTCGTACTGGTTGTAGGCATCGACGACTTGCACGGAAGCGTCCCGCGCTGCATCGTATGACTGTCTGTAATCCTGAAAGGCAGTTGAGCCGGGGACGGTACATCCCATAGCAAAAATGCACATCGCAACGACGGCATATGGACGAAAAATGGACATCTCAAAACGCCTGAAAAACTTAAAATAATGAACTGATGGTGACACAGCCATGCAATTCCCGTCAAGCGAGCGTCTTGTTGCAGTGCAGCAATCAGAATGGCGGCGCAGCAATCTGGCTGCATCAACTGTCGTTTTGTCGAACCAGAATTCGGTTCATTGACTGCGCGGTTTAGGATCGTGGCAGAACTTTCAATACCGTGCGATCGCAATCCATTCCGTCCAAATAATGCCCGCGCTGTCAAACAGCAGCTTTGAGCCTGCCAAGAAGAGAAATCCATAGACCAAGCGGATGAAAACAGCGGGAGCTAAGAAACGGTGGAGCAACAAGCCCAGCCCAATTCCCACAAACAGCATCGGAGCCAGTACAAAACTGACCGAAATGCTCTCTTGGGAGAACTGCCCCATGGCCCCATAGGCCAGTGTTTTCACCGCGTTCATCGCAAAGAAGAACATCGTGTTTGTGCCCACAAAGACCGACTTATCCATGTTCTGGCGCAAGAGTATTCCTTTGACGGGCGGGCCACCGGCATGGGCAACGAAACTTGCAAACCCGGAGAGCGCACCAAGACCAAAAATCGCAAAAGTGGATGACGTCGCCGGTGTGCGTTCCCTCCTTTGAGCCAGCACAAACTGGGCCACGAAGAGCAACGCCAAAACCCCTATGGCAAAGCGGATGACGTCGGCGCTCATCCACTGAAAGGTGATCCCTCCAACGGCCAGGCCAACTGCAGCGCCCGGAAGCAACATGGACACGACGCGCCGGTTCCAATGGGACCGGTACTTCCAGACGATAATGAAATCCATCGCCAGGAGGATCGGCATAAGCACGGCCACCGCGAACTGTGGAGCGACGTAAAGGCTCATTAAGGGCACTGACATGACACCAAGACCACCGCCAAAGCCGCTCTTGGAGATACCGGTGATAAATACCGCAGTCGCTGCAACGAAATAAAAAGTTGCGCTCAGGTCCATGACGAAATCCAATCAGTTCATCACACATTTAGCGAACTCAAATAAATCTCAAAAACGGTTTTATAAGATCAAAAAAATTGCAATAAGGGATTTATGAAAGACCTGAATGCCTTGGAAAGCTTTATCGTTGCAGCCGACACGTTGAACTTTTCCGTGGCCGCAGATCGTCGGAATACGGTGCAGTCCGCTATCAGTACTCACATCCGCAAGCTCGAAGCCGAAATCGGGTGCGCGCTCTTTGAACGGGGCCGTGGCAAGCCGATGTCGCTTACGGCGGAAGGCGAAGCTTTCGCAGTCTATGCCAGGCGCATTCTCGGGCTCTCCGATGAAGCGATCAGAGCAGTCCGCGGCGCGCGCACCTTGCGACGCGTTCGGTTGGGAACGACGGTGACGCTCGCGATGTCTGTCGTCACCAAGGCACTGCGGGCCTTTGCAGAGGTTGAACCGGACGTGCAGATCCACATCCAGTGCGAGCGCAGCGATGCTTTGCTGGCTTTGCTCGACGCTGGTGAGATCGACGTTGCCTTCATGATGGACCAAGGACGCCGCGCAGGGAGAGAATTTGTAGAAGCGACACCCTTGGTATGGGTCGGCACGGACGCCTTTGAAATCAATAGTGCGCAGGATGTGCCGCTGGTCTTTTTGACGGATGGTCGCGACCTGCGCGCCTACGCTTTCGAAGCTTTGGACCGCGTCGACCGGTCTGGATATCTGGCGCATCTCAGCCCGCACCCTATTGGCGTTCGCGCATTCGTCTTGGCTGGCCTCGCGATGACCGTCATGCCAGCGACTGCGGTCGCACCGCCTTTGTCAGACCTTGGCGAGCACCTTGGGTTACCACCGCTGACAGACGTCGCGCTGTCCCTCTACCGCGACCCGAAACGATCATCAGATGAAGTCAAAACCCTTTCCACTATTCTGAATGAGCAATTGATCAGCAGATAGGGCGGCAAACGACGCAGCCACCCGAACGTGTCAGTCCTGCCTCACCTTCATCTGAGTGACGTGGCGCGCGATCAAATCCTTATACAGCGCACGAATACGCTGGGTGACGGGGCCTGCAGCCGCGTGTTCACCCACCGGCTTTCCGTCGATTTCAGAGACCGGTGTTTGTGCTCCGAAAGTCCCTGTCAGAAAGGCCTCCTCGGCCCCATATGCCTCGTAGAGCGAATAGTTCTTCTCGCGAACGGGGATGTCGTTTGCCCTGCATAAATCGATGACCTTCTGTCGCGTGACACCATTCATGCAGTAGTCTCCGGTAGACGTCCAAACTTCGCCTCTGCGTACGATGAAGAAGTTGCAGGCGTTGGTTGTGTTTACAAAGCCATGCGGGTCCAGCATGAGGCCCTCATCAGCGCCGGCCTGCTCTGCCTGGAGGTACGCGATGACGCAGTTCAGCTTTGAGTGGCTGTTATACTTGGCATCCTGCGACATTGGCAGCCCTCGGATCTGTGGGACAGTTGCAAGACGGATACCCTTTTCAAGCAAGCTCTCCGAAGGTTTGGAATGCTCCACGATTGCCACAACCGTCGGGCCAGATTGGCTCAGCTTTGGATGTTGAAAAGGTTTTGCTTTGACGCCGCGCGTTATCATCAGGCGACAATGGGCATCGGTCGTGATCTGATTGGCCGCAGCGGTCGCATTGAGGGCCGCATGAATCTCATCCCGGCTCATGCCTATCTCAATCGACACAGCCTTGCAGGAGTCGAAAAGTCGGTCCATGTGGTCGTCGAAAAACGCCCACACACCGTCGTAGAGACGCAGTCCCTCCCACATGCCATCACCGAGCATGAAACCCGAATCGTAAACAGAAACGACAGCCTGCTCCCGTGGAACTATGTCACCGTTAACGAATATCTGAAGCGCTCTGTTGCGCGGGTCTTCTTCGGCATCATGCGTGGTCAGGCTTTTTGAGTGTCGGTCCATAATGCGCACCAGCGTGCTCCCTCCCTATTTGTCCCCGCTATTCTTACCGCAGTGCTAGTCGATTAAGCCACTCTCCAGAGGGTTCTGATTTGCGAAAGATGGCATGCTTTGAGAGCCGAGGGCGCGTAAGACCAAAAACGCAATGCTGCCGGGCTGTGGCGGCTCAGGTGTTCCGGACTGGAAGGTTGTTTGACCGAGGAGTTACTCCAGGAGCGCGGGCTCCGTAGGCGACCGTCCACTGCAAATCGGCGCGAACTGCACAAGACCTGCGCCGAAAGTGTCATCTGGCCCTTCGTTACCTAGATCCAGTGCCGTGGAGCGCAGGAAGGATTTCACCTCAGAGATGGTCAAGTCCGGTTTTGCGGACATCAAAACGGCAGCAGCAGCCGTTGCAAAAGGCGCCGCAAAGGAGGTTCCTGTTTTCGATCTGACGCCCCGGATCGATGCCGCGGTCCAGACCTCGACGCCAGGGGCAGCCAGATCAACATGCGGCCCTCTACCGGCACGGCGATAGATGCGGCCCGAGGCATCGACAGCCGTCGCAGTCAGAACAGGCGCGTAGGCCCCCGGGAATACAGGCTGCGCGCGCGGACCGTTGTTGCCCGAGACCGACACAATGAGAACCTCTTCGCTGCTGAGCCTCAAGACCATTTCTTCCAGCAAGATGTTATGCGGGCCGGCAAGGCTCATGTTGATGAGGTCCACTCCAGCGCCTGCCAGTTGATCCATGGCTTGCACCAGAGCGAAGACATCGCTGCGTTCGTCTCCTGAGGTTCTCTGGAAGGCGTCGATGGCAAGCAGTTCCGCGTCCGGCAAAAGGCCATGGGCCCGACCGGACCGGGACCCGATCAGTATTGCAGCGACGGCAGTTCCGTGCTGTGCGCCAGAGCCGCGGTCTTGCTGACCATCGAGTTTCAGAAGAGACAACCTTCCCCCATCGAACGCTTCGTGGTCGGGGTTGATGCCGGTGTCAATCAGACCAATGCGGGTGGTGACACGGCCACAGGTGGCCGCAGCGCCGGAACCCGACCGCCACCCGACCAAATCGAAGGATCCGCAATGCAACCCCTCGCACACCTCCTCCAGGCCTTCGTTGGTGCGATAAAAATGGTTAAAATCTGCGGCCTCTCCGGACGGCAATTCCCGGATTTGTTCAAGAGCCGCGTCAAGTGCAGTGCCAGAGGGCACACGCAAACGCCGAAGCGTCTCTCCCAAGGCCGCGATCTCGACCGTCCGGATGACCTCGTAGCCCTGCCCCGTCAAGGTCGCCAGATCGGCGTCCGATAGATCGAGAACCACGATCTCTGCAGCAGCACGAGTCGGCCGTGGCGCTGGTGCGCTTCGCTGGGCTGTTTGAGGCGGTGGCGTCCGACCAAAGAGCCAGTCGAACAGGTTCCCGTCGGCATTCGGACCACCGCCGGGCCGATTGTATCGCCCTTCGCCTCCGTGCCCAATCCGGCCACTACGATCATCCCGGTCGTCGTCATCGCTGTCGCCGCCATCACTATCGCTGTCACTATCACTGTCGCTGTCACTATCACTGTCGCTGTCGTCATCGTCGTCAGCCCAGGCGACTGCAGTAACCGGGCTATCATGCCAAATCGCCGGAAGCGCGAAGACCAATGCAGACGCCAAGAGAACATAAAGCAGATATCGTTTCATTCCCGATCTCCATCTAAGCTGCAATCTGCAAGTTCGGCATTTGAAACATCGTCGGATGTTGCGTCGCCGTCTGTGATTGCCCTAGAGGTAACGACGTGTCGTTCATAATATTCCACGCTTTCATCGGAAAGACCTCAAAAAGATGTCGGACAGTTTCGCAGATGGCATCATTACGCTCCTTCCCAATTTGAGGCGTTTCGCGATATCGCTATGCCGATCGGCGGACACTGCCGACGATTTGGTCCAGATTACGGTCGAGCGTGCGTTTGCAGCACGCCACCAGTTCGACCCCGATACGCGACTGGACGCCTGGCTCTTCAGGATCTTGCGGAACGCATGGATCGACATGACCCGCCGATCCAAGACGCGGGGAACTCAGATCGATATCGACGACGCGCCGGACGCAAGCACCGTGGATGGGACAAAGGTCGCAGAGACCGCATTGATGCTCAAGTCCGCAAAGGCGGCAATCGACGCGTTGCCGGAAAACCAGCGTGACGTGATTATGCTGATCTGCGTGGAAGAATTGAGTTACAAAGAAGCTGCAACGGTGCTGGACACCCCAATCGGGACGGTCATGAGCCGACTGGCCCGCGCGCGGCTGGCCATTGCGAAAAAACTTGGAATAAATCAAACAGCCCCACGTTCTTCTGACAACGAGGGAGACCGCTGAGATGCAAAGTCCTGAATTTAGTGATGAAGAACTGATGGCTTATGCCGATGGCGAGTTGACGGAAGAACGTGCCTCGGAGATGGATGTCGCCTTGTCCAACGACCGGAAACTTGCTGACCGCCTCGCTCTCTTTATCGACACCCGCGCACTGGCGCGGGGTGCCCTGGAGTCCGACTTAGAGACGCCGGTGCCAGAGCATCTCGTTCAGCGTGTTCATGACCTGGCCGCGCAGCAGCGTGATGGGTCGAGTGCGGACGATGACGTGATCCCCTTCCCGCAAAAGCCCCGGACTTCACAGCAAATGCCGGTCTGGAAACTTCCCCTGGCTGCGGGGCTCGCCTTGGCGGTCGGTCTTGGCGCAGGCCTTACGCTGGCGCCGGTGGTCGGAACCGGTGTCAACAGTATCGAAATCGCAGCACTTGCAGATGATCGTATTGCATCGGCACTCGACACCACACTGTCGGGCGATGAGGTGACGTTGCAAAACGGTTCCCGAATCGCGCTGATTGCCACCTTCTTCGACGCAGAGAACACCTTGTGCCGGGAGTTCGAGTTTGATCGCCCTGAAGGCGGAACGGTCGTCTCCGTCGCATGCCAGAAAGGTGGTCAATGGAATGTCCGAATGGCGGTGGCTGCAGCAGCGACCGATGCCGGATACGCCCCCGCCTCCTCGCTGGAAGTTCTGGATGCTTATCTGACAGCGAGCGAGGCAGGACCGCCGCTTGAACCCGATGCAGAAGCTGCCGCTCTCGACGCCCTGCGCTGAACGTCGACCAGCCCGGAAGTTCATCGCCTCGCCCAAGTGAGCGGGGATTTTATCTTTTCAAAACATATATTTATATATTCATCTCTCGTTCATCAGCTTTTATGAAACCGTTCACTGCGCCAACAGGACAGAGACAGGCTCGCCTCTTAGGTTGATCTCGAAGACACCAAACCAAGAGGATAACTGACATGACCGTTCACACCTTCGACTTCGATCTGACGATGCTCCATCTCAATGCAAAATGGGCCTTTACCACCCGTCGCGTCAATCATGACGATGTGGCTGGTCTGGATCCTGCTGTAGCGCTCGGGATTGCGGGCGACCTCGTGCTCTGTGAGATCATTGAAATCAACCAGCATCAGAAAATCCAACTTGCCAGCGGACGCGCATCGACCAGCTATCTCGGCGACAAGGTTGTTCTGTGCATCGGCGATCGTTATGCGCCGGACCAATTCGAGGGAGCTGCGCGCATCACGACGAGCGGCGCAGACCTGCTCGCCGGCGGAGGCGTCGTTGGCACCATGGAGCATGCACATGCCCGCATGGTCGAGCCGACCAAGCTGCGCCCAATTGCCCTGCTGACTGACCGCGCCGGGGACGTCATCAACATTGCCCGGTATAGCCTGCGCGAAAGGGAGATACCGGACCATGTCACCGTGATCGGTGTCTTCGGGGCGTCCATGAACGCCGGCAAGACCACCGCCGCGGTCAGCCTCGCCCATGGTCTGTCACGTGCCGGGTTCAGCGTCGCAGGCTTGAAGGCAACCGGCACCGGTGCCTTCAGCGACTTCAACGCCTTCGAAGATGCAGGCGTCAGCGCGATGGATTTTACCGATGCGGGCATGCCGACCACATACCGAATGCCGATGGATCGGATCGAGAAGGGCTTTGAGACGCTCGTTGGCACTGCCGCGACCAATGGTGCCGATATCGTCGTGGTCGAAATCGCCGACGGTGTCTTTCAGCAGGAGACCCAGGAAATTCTGGCAGGATCGAAAATCCGTGACAGGCTCGACGCGATACTCTTTGCCACACCGGACGCCCTCGGTGCAGTTGGCGGTACGCGTGTTCTGGCAGACTACGGGCTGAAACCCTTTGCGATGTCCGGGAAACTCACGCAGTCCCCACTTGCCATGATGGAGGCCAAGATCGCGACAGGCATTCCACAGCTCTCACGTGAAGATCTGTGCACACCTGCCTCGGTTATGGCGGTGACCAGCCCCATCCTGCGCACTCCGAATGTCAGTCTCAACACCACCGTTGAGGAGATGACCGCCGCTTGACCCACCCCGCGATACCTGACGAGAGAGGGCCGCATGTCCATTGCAGCCCTCTCTTGACATTTGTGAGCATCTCGAATGGACTATTACACCGGCCGCGGCCCTGATACCCAGCGCACACCGGGATCATTGGAGATAAGAGGATGAGTATTGCCAATCTGTTACGCGGTCTCGCAGCCCTTATGCTGGTGGTAGCACTCTGCGGAACCGCCTTGGCTTACTGGTCTGCTCAGCGAGCCGCCTTCTTCAACGAGCGGATCAATCTGGCGCATGAATCATACGAGTTTCACCTCAAGCTGAGCGGCAACACATATCAGCTGTTCAAGCAATATGGCGACGCAATGCTTATCGGCGACCGGGACGAGGGTGCAGGTGAGGCTGAACTGATCCGCCTGATCCGCCAGAACATCAGATCCATCCGCGCACTGATTGGCCGGGAGATTGATCTCGTCGGGGATGAAGAGATTGATGAGCTCGAGCTTCTCGCCCAAATCGAACGCAAGATCGAGGATCTTATCGCACGTTTCGAAGTTGTCCGCACGGAGACTGAGGTTGAAAAGTTCGGGCGCAATTGGACGGGACTGTCCGTCATGCTCGACGACGACATTGACCGCGATTTCCACTCGATGATCCAAGCGGCTCTGGCCGGGGAACTTGAAGAGGTGAGAGAAACTCGCGCTGCAGCAGAACAACATCTGCAGACCGCCAACAGCGTAACGCTGGTCTTGGTCGTGTTGGCGGTCGGCGTCGTGATGGTCGCGCTGTGGGTTTACACCACCCACATCCTCCATCCGATGCAGCGGCTGATGAAGGGTGTCAACGCCTTGGCGGACGGCCAGTTCGATCATCGGATCGCTTTTCGAGGGCGAAGCGAAATCGCCGAGATCGGAGAGGTTCTGGACAGCATGGCCGCAATGGTCGAAGCACGAACCGAGTCGCTCACCACACAGAACACCGAACTGGAGGAGGCCGTTCGCGCGCGAACGGCCGAGCTTGAGAGCTTGCTCACGAAGTCGCGTGTGGCTGAAGACGCGCGCAGGCAGATGCTGGCCGATGTAAGCCATGAACTGCGCACTCCTTTGACCATCATTCAAGGCGAGAGCGACGTCGCCTTGCGCGGCGCGGACAAGACCGTCGAAGAGTACCGAGAGGCCCTGCGACGGACGCGTGAAACCGCCAAGCACACCAATCTGCTTGTAAACGACCTTCTGTTCATCTCGCGCGAGGAGGCTGGCCAGACCCGGTTGAAGCTGGAGCGAGTGGACCTAAAGGCCCTGCTGAAAGAAGCCGTGGCTGTCTTCGGCCCGGATATTCCGTTTGTAACTGATGTCGACGAAGCTGAGATGTCTCTGGATGTGGCACGGATCCGACAGTGCATCGCCGCCATGATACAAAATGCGCGCCGGTATGGTGGACCTGAGGTGACCGTACGCCTCCTCCGCACAGGCCAGGGCTACCGGGTGAGCGTAGACGACAACGGTCCTGGCCTTCCTGATGATGAGAAGGAAAAAGCCTTCGAAAGGTTCTTCCGCGGATCAAATGCGGCGGACCGCTACGAAGATGGGGCAGGTCTTGGGCTGCCGGTCGTGCGTTCGATCGCGCGCGCCCACGGTGGAAATGCGCTCCTTCAGGACCGGTATGGTGGCGGACTTTCGAGCATTATGGATCTGCCAACCACAGCACCCTTGCGTGTTGTTTCGCAAAGCTGAGACAAGGTTTTTGCAGCAAAAATCGAGGAATATCTCAACAGTTTGGGAATAACTGGCGGCCCCCTCCGTTTGTCTTTCTGAAAGGGCGATGCATGCGCCCATACGACACAGAAAAGGCGCAAGACCATGAACATCCTATTGATTGAAGACGAACTGCGGGTAGCGGATTTCGTCCGGCGCGGATTGAAGGCAGAAGGATGGGTTGTCGAACATGCGGGCGACGGCGAAACCGGCCTTGCTATCATGCAGGATCGGGATTTCGACGTCATCATCCTCGATCTGATGTTGCCTGGGATCAGTGGCCAACAGGTCTGCCAGAAAATGCGCGCGCGCGCCAATACGACGCCGGTTCTGATGTTGACGGCATTGGACAGCACCGACGAACGCGTGGCGGGGCTGCGTGTCGGCGCCGATGACTATCTGCCCAAGCCATTCGACTTTGATGAGTTGATCGCGCGCATTCAGGCGCTTCATCGCCGTATGACCGGCTATGGCAACGAGGACAGTAACGGGAAGTATCAGCACCACGGCCTGATCTACGACAGCGCTGCAATGGTTCTGACCGTGGATGGAATCGTCGTCGATCTCTCCGCCAAGGAACGCGAACTGATCTCCATCCTGATGGCCAGTAAGAACAAGGCGCTCAGCCGCGAGCGCATTCTGAATTCGGTCTGGGGCACCCATGAGGATCCGATGACGAATGTAGTGGACGTCTACATCGGGCGCCTGCGCAAGAAGCTGGGCCCCTACGGCGGGTTGATCACGACCGTACGGGGTGCAGGCTATCGCTTTGGCTGAGGTTTCAGCGGCAAAACTTCCAGATTTCTCACCGGAAAACGCGTCTCAAGGCTGGGAGCTTGCCTCGAGACGCGTTGACACCCAGATCAGTCTGCCAGGCTGACATCGACCAGCAGATCGTCCGGAGTGCCTGCCTCTGCGATACGACCGTCTTCGATCACCCACAGTACATCCATCATCCGCGCAATTTGCATATTGTGAGTGATCAGGAGCGTGGTCGCACTTGCCCCGCAGATCAATCGACGCACGAGGTCAGGGCCCTCTTGATCAAGTGCGTCATCGGGTTCATCCAACAACAACAGCCGCGGTTTCGACAGAGACGCACGCGTCAGAAGAACGCGACGCAATTCTCCCGCGGAGAGATTTCGCCCGCCCTCTGCAACGGTGCCATCCAGACCACCCAGAAGGTCCAGAACCTTACCGAGCCCAAAGACCTCCGCTTCCCGCAAGATCTCCGCATCAGCAGGCCGTCCTGGCACACCCATGGTCAGAGCCCGGCGCATAGAGCCTTTTAAAATTGGCGAGCGGGAACCGACAAGCGCAATCATCTCCCGGCGCTCTCGTGTGGTCAGCGCCGTTGGTGAAATCTCTCCAAGCATCACCTGCCCTGCGGGGGGATGCTCCAATCCAGCCGCGAGGCTAAGCAACGTGGACTTCCCTGCACCGTTTGCACCGACAATGCCGATCTTCTGACCTGGGAGCGCTGTGACATTTAGATCTCTCAGCGTACCAGAGGACACGTCCGAGAACACGACGCTAGGCGCTGCCTTTGGTGCCGTGAGGTCGTCTGAGCGTGCAATCTCGAGCTTTGGAACAGTGAGCAGGTTCAAGCATTTCTCACGGGCATTCTGCCAGGCGCGATGACGGTCCCAAACTCCGGCAAGCTCCCGCATCGGCTGGATCATCAGTCCCACGGCGGCCAAGGCGCCCGCAGCTTCGGCCGCCGGCAACCCGCGTGTCAGCGAAACCCCAAAGACACTCGCCGCCGCCAGTCCCGAAACGACATCCGGCACCGCACGCAAGAGCGCTGCACCCCTGGCGCGGGCGAGCGCGGCATCGACGAGCTTGTCTGTCCGGGTCTGCAGTCGCCGGGTCTCGATCTGTATCCGACCAAGAAGGCGAAGCTCCGGCGCGTGAGGAATGCGCTCACTCATGTCAGCTGCAAGGCGTGCCCGCCGCGATCGGAGACGGCGATGGGCGGGACCCAACCGGGGACCGAGGACGGCAAGGCACAGCAGGCCAAGCACCATCGGAACCGCAACCGCAATTCCAATGTCGATGTTCATGTAGAACAACACACCTGTCGCGACGGGCAGCACGATCAAAGCGGATATCAAACGCGCCAATCCCAAGCTGACCCAAGCCCGAACTGCGGTCAGGTCCCCCACGAAACGTAGGGCAAGCGCTCCGTTTCGTCTTGCGGCCAGGTCCCGCGCGGACACCCGCGCCATGTGCTTGAAGAGCCGCATGCGCAGAGCCGCGGCGAAGTGCTGCCCAACCCTTTCCGCAGTCAGCCGCTCGCAAAAACGCAAGACACCGATAGCTCCGCCCGTAACGGCAAGTGTAACAAGGGCAACAATCGGTAACGCGGTGGAGCCGTCCCGAAACGCGGCAAAGATATCGCGGGTGGCAAAGGCGGCCAAGCCTGTGGCTCCGGCCTGACCCAACGCAAATGCGACGAGCAAATAGATGCTGCGTTTGCGGTCTTCACTCATGATCCGTGGAAGCGCGCTCATAGTATAGCCTCCTCCAACTTCGTGGAGGATCTTTGCCGTGATCGAAAGCAAGCGGCACGCGCGGTGGCAGAGCACCCACCTCGGCATTGGCCTGGCGACGGGTGTGGAACGACAATGCGGTCCAGCCCGCCCTGACGCACGCAAGCCTCGAAGTCATGCCCGCAATTTGGCAGGATATGGAACTTGATGTCCGGGTTTACGCTCAGCTGTCGCGCAGCGGCGCGCAAAGCGCCGGTCCATCGTCTCGCGCGGTCCAGGCGATGTGAACCCTGCTGCGCATCAATTGCATTGCCGCTGCGCGTGTTCTTGTCGCGCTTGCAGTCTTTCTCGCCCACGCAGACTTGCATTGGGATAGACAAGAATTGATCGAGACTATTCACCATACGGTAGCTCCAGACATCCTCGAAATCCGGGCGCGGCCACAGGCCGTAGGGGTAACTGGCATCGTCCGGAAAGGTGTACCAGCCGGGGGATGCGATGCTGAGGTTGGCGATGCGCTCGGGATGCAACATCGCAAAGCGATGTGCGAACTGAGCGCCGCCCGAAAACCCAAACAAATCGATCTGTTCAGACCGCACGATCCCATTGCGTCTCAATGACAAGATGAGGTCCAGCAAGGCGAGATCAGCCCGACCGCAAAGGAGAACCTGCTGGTAGCCCAACCATCTGGCCTTGTCGAAGATCGGCGCGATGACAGGGCGGCCAAGAGCCGTGGCGCGGCGGGCGAAGAGGGCCGCCTGAAGCTCCGCGCCCCGGCGGATGCCGTGAACTGCCACGAGCGGGATCGCATCATGTGCGACGGTTTCAGGGAGAGCGAGCCAGCATGCCAGACCTGATGCGCCCGACCCCGACCGGAATTCAAGTCGGAAGGACGGCTGATGGCCATCAGCGCGGTTGGAACGTATACACATGGCAAGCACTCCCTTAACGCATTGGCCTAAGCGGCACTCCCAAACACGTCACCAGCGCACGCGCTTGGCAGCATGTCAAAAATCATATGAATTCGATCCTGATCGCCATCGTTGTTGGCTTCGTGCATTTGGTCGTTGTCGAACCACCACAATTCACCTTGCTGCATGCGCACCTCCTCATCGCCTGCCTTCATCCAGGATCCGTGGGTCGAGGTGAGCACGAAGTGATAGCGATTGCGCACGCGGTAGTAGTCCCCGCGGTCGATATGAGGGTAGACCCGCTTTCCAGCTGGTAGACACACGATCTTGGCGCGCCCGAGAATGCTGTCCTGTTCAGCAGCGAAGGCTTCAAGGAACGCGCAGGCAACCGGATATTGCTTCGACCCCGTGGTCCAGCGGCTTTCATGCACATCCCGACGCTTCCGGTCGCCAATGGCCGACTTGCGTAACCCACGCAACGGAATGGCCTTGGCCTCTCGTTGAACCGGGATCTTGTCCTGTCGGCCGGTGGCCACGTTCCATGCACCCGTCACCCCTCGGATCTCCTCCAGAAAAGGTGTGGGATCAATCTCAGATTTGATGCGCTTGAAGTACTTCATGTCGATCTCCTGATGGTGTGAACGGTGTTGAAGCCAATACAATTGAATGGTCGCCAAGGTTGACCGCAGGTCGCTCGGACGTTACGCACCCAACATCAGAAGACTTATCGAGTATATCAACTAACATTATGATATTTAATACTAAATTTAGCATCCTTTAACTCCGAATTCATTTGATATTCATTCGGTCGTCAGGACACCGCATGCGGACGGAACTGTTCGCTGAGCTTGATGGAAATGAGATGTGACCGAGGTCAAAATCTACCTGATGCGTTGCGCAAAGCAGCTCTTGGCGAAGACCAGCTCCTTGGGCGCTCGAAGGTAGCGATCCGGCCGTCTTTTTGCAGCAGGGCTGCGGCTACCAGTCGAAAGGCTCTACCTCGACCGCCGCCAAGGCATAGCCTGTGTCCGCGATATCGGTTGACTTCATCTGCGTCCGCATGGTGCCTGTGACCCAGACGGCGTCCCAGAGCTGGTTGCTTGGCCATGGCGTCTCGGTCACAACAAAGACCAACTGGTTTGGCGGAGGTGGCGGCACGTGAATGCAGGCGCCTACATACGGCACAAGCAGAAACTCCGTCACGCCTTCCGCGCCGAGTTCCATAGGAATGATGTAGCCCGGCATTCTGATGTAGGCACCATCTAGCGTCTGGTTCAGCTTGGTGGCATTGGCGTCGTAGATCGGGTTCCACGTGTCGTTGATGAAATCGATGGCCCCTTCACCAATAATCTCTGCGTAAGGCACACCAGGCGGAATAAGATCATCCCAAGCGACATCCCGCGGCGCTGCTGCAAAGGCGGTGCTCGGCAGTGCAGCACTCGCAAGACTGGATGTAATCAGAGAGCGGCGTGTCAGAACAGTCATATCCGCACCATCATACCATCGGCCACAGAGAGGCGATAGGCCCGGAGTGCAGGGATCAAGCTCACAATCGCGCCAGCGGCTACAACTCCGACGATTACCCAGATCTCCCGCAGAGAGGGCGCCTCAATGGGCAGCCAGAGGCCAAATGCACCGTCAACAATCGGCTGTGCGATGATCAGGCCCACGTACAGCAATCCCAGGCCAAGCACAGCACCCGCTGCCGCCGTCAACGCGGCCTCCAGCACCAAAAGGCCCATGATAATCGAAGGCCGCGCGCCCATCGCTCGAAAAATCGCCATCTCTCGCCTGCGTTCGTTCAGGCTTGAGAAGATCGTTGCCATCATCCCGATCAACGCCGTTACGACAACCATAGCGGAGACGCCCAAAAGCGCCGTCTCCGCCACGCCTACAATGCCCCACAACTCTTGCAACGCGACCCCCGGCAACACAGCCAACAGCGCTTCGTTCGGATACTGGTTGATTGCCCGCTGCAGCGAAAAGGTCTGCAATGGGCTTTCCACACCCACCAACGCCGCCGTCACGGCCTTGGGCGTCAGATCCATTTGCCGGATCACCTCTGTTGGCGTGGTGGTTCCCGGTGTTTTGGCGCCATTTCGCCAGTCGACATGGATGGCTTCGATGGCCTCCATGCTGACAATCACCGTTCGATCCACTGGCGTGCCCGTTTTTTCCAGAACTCCTGACAAGCGGAAGGGCTGGTCATCGTGCTCGGTAAAGGATGCGATGCCATGGGCAACCACAATTGGGTCGCCTACCTCATAGCTCAGTGTCGCGGCCACATCCGCACCGATGACTGCGTCATAGAGATCCGCCATGACAACGCCTTCGTCAAAGGCCAGACCGCGGCCTTGCCGGTACTTGTAATGATCAAAGAATGCGAGGCTGGTACCCATCACTCGGAACTGACGATGACTGTCCCCCAGAGAAATCGGAACGATCCAATCCACCTGCGGCTGTCGCGCGATCTCCTGATAGCTCTGCCAGGTGACGTTGTTGGTGGGGTTGCCGATGCGAAAGACCGAATAGAGCAGCAACTGAACCGAGCCCGAACGCGCACCCACAATCAGATCGGTCCCGGAGATGGTGTCAGCGAAGCTTGCTTTCGCCCCAGCCCTGACCTTCTCAACACCAAGAAACAAGACCACGGAGAGCGCGATGGCTAGGATTGTCATGGCCACCGTCAGCGCGCGTGCCCCCAGCGAACCAATCGCCAATCTCAGGATCATGCTGCAAGGCTTTCGATCTGCGCGATGTCTTCCATCTGCAACACGCGGTCAAATCGTCTGGCGAGACGCGGGTCATGGCTGACCATCAGCAAGGTCGTGTTGTTCTCGGCGACCTGATCAAAAAGCAAGTCGAGAAAAGCGCTTTGGCTCCCGGCATCGAGCGCGGATGTCGGTTCATCTGCAATGACAATTGGAGGCTGTCCAATCAAGGCCCGCGCAACAGCAACACGTTGTTGCTGTCCCACACTAAGCCGCGCTGCCTTTGCCGGCAGGATATTCGGTTGCAGGCCAAGCTTCCGACAGAGTCTGAGTGCTTCCGCCTGCCCGTCGCCGGCGCGCCGCCGCCGTTGCGGGGCGAAGCGAATTGGCAACAGGATGTTGTCGACCACGGATCCGAAGGGCAGAAGGTTGAACTGCTGGAAAATCATTCCGATATGCTCGACGCGAAACCTGTCTCGCGCAGCGGCGGAGAGTTCCGAGATGTCCTGTTTCGCAACCAGCACCTGACCACTGTGGGCAAGAACCGTCCCGCAGATCAAGGACAGCAGCGTCGATTTACCCGATCCACTTTCACCCAGCAGCAAAACAGTCTCGCCCTGATGGACGGCAAAATCCGACAATGACAGACCAAACGCGCCCTGCCCCGGCCAGCGGAACTTGACCCCGCACAGCTGGAGCATGGCGCCTGCGGACCTCACGCTCAGAACATGCCCCGCAGATTGAGTTCCGGAGCGTCATGGGTCACCTCGGCGGCTACGGCACCCGATGGTGAAACGATCTGAACGTCCAGCTTCCGGGCGTTCTCAAATGTGTCGAAGTAAGCAAAGGTGATCTCTGACAACGCATCGGGATTGGCACATCGCAACCGATACTGCGCATGAAATTCCGAATGGCCAGATTCTTCCGTTTCTGCCGCGTGGTCATGGTCATCGTGGCCGGCGTGATCATGCCCGTCGTGATCATGGTGTTCATGCGCGTCGTGAGCGTCCGCGCCCTCCAACTCCGCGCTGGCCTGTACGACCGAACACTCGGCCGCCGCAGGCATCAAGAAAAGCTCGAGCGGGCGCGCAAGCGTCGCCACCGCTGCATCTATGGCTGCGCGATCTTCCGCGCTCTTTGCGGCATACTCGAAACCGACGATATCGGCCCCCGGCGCATGCAGCTCGAGAACCACCGTATCTCCATCCAGAGCCATGTTGAGCTGACCCACGCCATGTTCGTGTGCGTCGAGTTGACGTGGTGCGTCAGCGAAGGCCGGCACAGCGAGGAAGACGGGAAGCAAAGCAGAAAGACGTTTCATTTAGACCTCTCAATTTCACAGGAAGTTATGGCGCTTATGCGGAACATTCACCACACTGTCCGCGAAGCTCGAAGATGTGTCGGGCAGGCTTGAAGTTCGTATCCGCAATTAAAGATGACAATTTGGGCAAAAGCGGACCACCATCATGTTCCTGAACCAGGCCACAGGTCTCGCAAATCGTGAGGACCGCCAAACTCTGGGCATGGTCACACCGGCATGGGACAAACGACTTAAGCGACTCAAGGCGATGTGCCCGGCCCTGCTCCGTTAGCGCCGTCAATGCCCGATAAACCGTCGGCGGCGCGATATCAGGCTCGTCGCATTGCAAGGCTTCCAATATCTGATACGCCGTCATCGGTGTCTCTGATGATCGAAGAATTGTCATAATATCGGATTGTCGCGTTGCCGCCTGTTTTCGCATGACGCACCTCCTTCATCGCACAGTTTTGTTATTTTATAAAATAACAAAAATCAAGCGCGCGCGGTTTGACAGTCGGCCCGCACCTAAGGTTGCAAATGGCAGGATGGTCCACGCGCAGAAGGCGAACAGACCAAACGCCGCGGCGTTACAACCGCGACGAAGGCACCGCAATTATTCAAAAGCGACTTTCAACCCGCGTATTTATTCGGGTAACTTCGGTGTCATCGCTCGGTCATGCACTTGAGATCGCAACAATTCCGCACATCTCACAGTGTGTTGAAGATATCCGATCAGGTACGGTCGGCACCAACATTGGAGGAAACTTGATGAAATATTCTGCTTTCGCACTTGCGAGCTTGCTTGTATCGACAGCAGCCTTTGCCGAAGAGGACCGGACAGGCTGGCCAGACAGCTTCACGGTTGCAACGGCATCCCAAGGTGGCACCTACTTTGCCTACGGATCCGGCTGGGCCAACCTCGTCGCGGAAGAGCTGGGTCTGACCGGCGGTGGAGAGGTGACCGGTGGGCCGGGACAGAACATGGCTTTGGTTCATACAGGCGACACCCAGTTCGGGATGACGACCATGGGCCCGGCAGCGGAGGCCATCCGCGGTGAAAGCCCCATCGCACCCGGTCTTCAGATGACCAACGCCTGCGCGATGTTCCCCATGTATCAGACCCCTTTCTCGGTCACGGCATTGTCGTCGTCAGGGATCACTGCAATCAGCGAAATCCCGGATGGCGCCCGCATTGGCTTCGGTCCTGCCGGCTCCACTTCCGACACCTATTTCCCACGGATGATGGAAACGCTTGGCGTGGATTTCGAGCGTCGCAATGGGTCCTGGTCCGACCTTGGCGGTCAATTGCAGGATGGTTTGATTGACGTGATCGCCTTCGCCGCCGGTGTACCGGTTCCGGCCGTAAGCCAGCTTGAAGTGCAGACCGATGTGAACATCATCGAATTCACTGAAGACGAGCAGTCGACGATCATGGAGGCGTTCCCCGTGGCGTCCTTCGAGATCGCAGCCGACACCTACACCACACTCGAAAACGATGCACGATCAGTCTCGATGTGGAACTTCGCTATCGCCAATTGCGATCTGCCGGAGAGCTTCGTACACGCGGTCGTCGATATCATCATGTCGGACAATGATCGGATGGTGAACATCCACCGCGCCGCACGTTCCACCGTCCCAGAGAACTGGGACAAGAACGGCGGCGTGATCGCTTGGCACCCCGGCGCTGCGCGTTGGTTCATCGAAAATGCCGGAGCTGACATCCCTGCCGACCAAATCCACGGCGGCTAAAGCCACAGGGCTCCGCAGCAGATGCGGAGCCCTTCTTGCAAGCGGGGACGGCATGCCGCCCGGTGAACTTTGGACAATGGGACGGGCCGCCGCATGACGTCAGACCCCAATACTGATACGACACTCGACACCAAAGCCGTAGACGAAGAGCTGGTGGAAGAGAACCGAAGCGTCTTTGCCGGGCACCTCAGGCTGGTCATCGCGATCGTTGCGGGTCTCTATGCGGTGTTCCATATGGCCGTGCTCAACGGGTGGTCCATTCGCGAATGGACGGGCGTGGATATACCAAGTCTGCCGGTCTTCCCTATGGAGACCTGGAATTTCCGAATTGTACATATTGCCGGAGCGCTGATCCTCGGATTTCTGCTCTACGGCGCCCGTCCTTTTCGACAGGGGCAAAGACGGCACCCACTCGACTGGCTGGCCTGGGCCGCAATGCTGCCCGCAGTCTTCGCCTGGATCACAGCGTTAAGATTTGCATCAGATATCTCAGGAGGTGTGCTGTGGAACGGGGTGGATCCCGGTATCCGATCCGCAGAGATCTGGCAATTCGGCGCACCCCTGCTCGTCGCCACGGCCATCGGTATTCTGATTGGTTGGCTACGACCCCGTGACAGAGGTGCGATCGCGCCCGCTGATCTCGTGCTCTCGGTGTGCGCCATCGCGGTCGCCACCTACCTCATGACGATATACGGCACGCTCATGCGCAATGCCACCGGAACGCCTTTCGCACCTATTGGCATCAGCCTGGCAGCTGTGGCTGGCACGGCACTTATCATGGAGCTCACCCGCCGGGTCGCGGGTCTCGCCCTGGTGATCATCGCAGGCATATTCCTCATCTACGTTTTTGTCGGCGACATGCTTCCCGGCTTCCTCAACGCACCGAATATTGAATGGGCCCGGTTCTTCAGCCAAGTCTACACAGACGCCGGAATTCTCGGCCCCACCACCGCCGTCTCATCTACCTACATCATCCTATTCATCATTTTCGCGGCCTTCCTGCAGGCCTCTCACGTGGGTGAGTATTTCGTGAACTTCGCCTTCGCAGCCGCGGGCCGTGCCCGTGGGGGGCCGGCGAAGGTTGCGATCTTTGCCTCCGGCCTCATGGGCATGATCAACGGGACCAGCGCCGGCAATGTTGTGGCGACCGGCTCGCTCACAATCCCGCTGATGAAACGGGTCGGATACCGACCAAAGACGGCTGGTGCGGTGGAAGCCGCAGCCAGCACAGGCGGACAAATCATGCCCCCGATCATGGGGGCCGGTGCCTTCATCATGGCTGAAATAACAGGCATCCCCTACACCGACATCGCGATCGCGGCGATCATTCCTGCCGTCCTCTACTTCGTGTCGGTCTACTTCATGGTGGACTTCGAAGCCGCAAAGCTCGGGATGCGCGGGATGCGCGAAGATGAGCTGCCCAAGCTCGGCGAGATGGCCCGGAAAGCCTTTCTGTTCCTGCCGATCCTTATATTGATTGGCGCTCTGTTCATGGGATATTCGGTCATCCGCGCCGGAACCCTGGCCACGGCCGCAGCCGCTGTCGTCTCGTGGTTGACACCCTTTCGAATGGGACCGCGAGCCATCGCAAAGGCCTTTGAACTTGCTGGCACAATGTCGATCCAGATCATCGCGGTCTGTGCCTGCGCAGGTATCATCGTCGGGGTGATCTCGCTCACCGGGGTCGGAGCTCGGTTTTCATCTGTGCTGCTCAGCATCGCGGACGCCAATCAGTTGTTGGCACTCTTCTTTGCCATGTGCATCGCAATCCTTCTCGGCATGGGCATGCCGACCACAGCGGCCTACGCCGTCGCCGCCTCGGTTGTGGCGCCGGGATTGGTTCAGCTGGGCATACCAGCGCTCACGGCCCATTTCTTCGTGTTCTATTTCGCGGTTGTCTCTGCCATCACACCACCAGTGGCTTTGGCAAGCTACGCTGCGGCGGGGATCTCGGGGGCCAACCCGATGGCCACATCCGTGACATCCTTCAAGGTTGGCATCGCGGCCTTTATCGTACCGTTCATGTTCTTCTACCACTCCGCCATTTTGATGGATGGCACCTGGCTCCAGATCGTTCAGGCCGCGGTCACCGCCATTCTGGGCGTGTTTCTGTTGTCATCCGGCGTACAGGGCTGGTGGGCCGGTCGTGCCGCAGGCCTGGTGTTGCGAGCCATCTTGTTGACCGCCGCGCTTTGCATGATTGCCGGAAGTCTGCTGACCGATCTCATAGGTGCCGCCATCGCCGCAGCTCTCTTCTTCTGGGCGCGCATGCGACCCACGGCACCGGAACCTGCACAATAGAACTGTGGGTTGATCGCGAGACGTCGAACTCCGCTCATGGCCCACAAACACAAAGAGTTTGAACTTGTCACGGAGGGCAACATCCAAGTCCACGTGGTTCTTAAGTCGGTCGAATGTGTGGCACATCGCAATCCCGAATTCGCCGCGCCCAGGGCGCGCTGATCGTGGGATAGAGACGGATCCAGTCGCAGATGGAACCCGTCTCCCGTGCGGGTGGACCGGTAAATGCAGTGCTATACCACGAACTCGAGGTCCTGAAGGTTTATGTCCACCATGCTATCGGACGGGTGGGTCCGCCCGACCAGTCATCACCCTAAAGGCTCCCGAACACTCGGATTGAGCCGGACGAGGCTTCGAAACAATCGTCGACCTGAGCGACCGAAAAGGTATCACTCGGAAAGAGCCAAGCGCCGCCTCGCGCGGCAAGCTGCTAGATAGAGAGTCGCGATCGGGCTGCATCGGTGCCTCGATGTCTTTGGCTTCGTACCTGACGGGTTGTCTCGAAGTGGAGTGTCTGCTCGCCCTTCTCGCGAACACCGGCATCGTAGAGGGAGCTTTTAAGTATCTGCGGGTGCTCGGCTAGATATTGGTGAAGCCGCTCTCGATCAATTCAGATCGCCCTCGGCACCTGGTCTCGAAGATGTCGCCGATGTTGACGACGGACGACCGCACATTTGCTGTGCCTCGATACAAATGTCCTCAGCGTTCATCGCCTGTTGGCCCGTGCAGCACTTGAGCACCATGGCAAAACACTCGAAATCAGAATGCGCGACAATGCCAACCAGAGCCTTCGTTACAGCATTTCATTCTCGACGTAGCACAGCTGGCAGGTGAGACTGGCAATCTATCGGGTCACTTCCTCGGTCTCGAAACGCAGGTCCGGGGTTAGGGCGTCGGCCCGCTGCGGGCCGCCGCAAAAGCCGGTGTCGGTCCAGCCAGGACCATAGGGCCAGATGGTCCGGTCGTAATGCGACGGAATGCGAAGTCGTCTGAGGGTCGATTGACCCAGACTTGACAGGACATGCCATAGGCCTCTTTGAAACTAGCCGACCTCGCCAAGTCGCCGCCGTTCTCGTCAAGAAAGCGCATAGTCAGAGTAACCGATGGTGAAGCCGGACCGAGACTTCACCTGGAAGCGGCGCGGCCTCCAGTGAGGCTATTTCGAAGGCACGAAGGACGCATTGATCGCGCCTGCAGAATGTCGTCTTCAATCATTGAGGAAAAGCCCGACCTCCGCTCGACCTCTAAAAGCGCAGCAGCCAGCCGCGCGCTGCCGATAAACAGCGCACTAAAGTCCGCCACCGGCAGATCTAAACCATCAATCGTCGGCACGCACCGATCTTTAGAGGTCTTAGATTAAACTGAGATATCTTTTCCAGCTGTTATGCCGAAGGTGTCTTGGCGCCACCCTGAAGGGGGTAAACAGAGTTATCGGAACATCTCCATTTAGCAGGCGGCACAGACGAGACTGCGACAACGGGAGACAAAGATTTCACCCCTTAACATATGTACCGCTTTGAACTCGATCAGCGGCGTTACAGAACTCGCCCCGGTCTACAGCTTCCTGGGCACGCCGCGCATTGGGCAGAAGAGCGGCCCCAAGATCGCCTGGTGCGGCGATTGTTTCAAGATGGGCTTCAATGAGAATGTCTATCCGGCCTCGTCGGAGTGACCGACATCACGATCAAAAGCGTGATCCAGCCCGATTCGACCAACCGATGACCATGAGCCGGCGAAGGCAGCGGGCCATGTCGCGGTGGGCTTGCCCCTCTGAGCACGCGATACACTGATCAAAAGACCGTGCATTGATGGGCTGCTTGCCCTGCCCTAGAAGACGCACATGCCCGCACCCTCGAACTTGGACGAATACTTCGTCCCGATAACGCAATCTGAGCCTTTGGTGTCGGCCTTGTCGTAGTTCATCGCGATGGTGATCAGAGGCAATGAGGTGCCAGCCCTAGAAAGCTCTGCGGGGTTGTGGCAAAGCAAAATGTCCGAAGCAAGTTTGGGATGATCAGAAAGATCATGGCTGGTGGTCCCAAGTTATTGTGGCGGCGGTCTCTATCGAGTTCTTGGCCGATCCCCAGCGAAACACACGTTATTGTGCCACGAGATTAGCGCAGGTCCCTTGGTGTACCCTCAGAAAACACGTTTCTGGTGACCTAGGGCACGCCCGGTCGCACCGCCATGCTCTCATGCCCACACCGAAGACATAGCTACCATGCCGCGCAATCTGCGGCTCATCGCGCTCTGGGCCACAGACTGCGCAGTGATAGCATTCCAGACCTGTCAACCGACCTCCTAGTGAAGCACCAACAATTGATGTTGCCTACGAGGCCCAAACTCATACTGATGACCGTCACCTTCAAAAAAGACCGCCAAGAGATATGGGTCACAATCAGCGCACGTATCCAGCACCATCAAGACCGAACAACGGTCGCCGGCATTGATCAGAATGCAGTTATCGAACTTTTGAACCTGTGATGCAGATCCAGTCGCCGCGGCGGCTCGGTATTTGCCAAACCCAGGCATTTTGGTCATCCTGCGGAGATGGAGTTTCTGGACCACAATCATGACCTGCTCCTGGTGTCAATGTCCTGTCTTGTTGCGCTCGTGGCCGGCTTCATCGGACTTTCCCTGACCCGGGATTTGTCGCAGAAGAGTGTCGTTCAAAAGAAGTTTTCGATCGCGTTGGCCTCCATCGCTCTCGGCGGAGGCATATGGTCCATGCACTTCGTGGCCATGCTCGGCCTCCAGCTCCCTATTCTCTTTTACTATGACGCGGCCATCACTTTGGTATCCGCCCTTACAGCCATTCTGATCGTCGCAGCCGCCTTGGTCCTTCTGCATTTCCTCGACCGTACCCCGCGCCTCATCGCTGCCGCCGGCGGCCTCGTCGGTTTGGGTATTCTGGTCATGCACTACATCGGGATGGCCGGGCTCGAACTCTGCCGGGCGGTCTATACTCCCCTCGGTATTGCCGCATCTTCGGTCGTCGCCATTGGGCTTTGTATTGTGGCTTTCAGCGTCGCATACGGCAGCCGTACCAACCGCAACATTATCCTCGGCACTTTGTGCTTCGCCGCCGCCGTCAGCTTAGTACATTTCTTGGCGATGGCCGGTACACGGTTCGTGCCTGAACCCACTCTCGGCGAGTTCGGGCCAATCATGAGCAACGAGTTTTTAGCGCTCGGTGTCATCCTCACGAGCTTCGTTCTCTTTGGGACATTCCTGTGGGTCAGTGTCACCTACCTTGTTGCTAGTCCGGAAAACCTTGCGCCAAAGCCGCCCGAAGCCGACAATAGACCAGGTCTGCAAGTTCCCTGCGAGCGCGACGGCACAAAGGTGTTTGTTGCGGCGCAAGACGTGGCGATTGTTCGCGCCGATGGGCATTATACCCAAGTCTACACCGAACAGGACCGCCTGTTCTGCGTCTGGCCGATCACCGAAGCTCATAAAAGGCTGGCACCTCAGGGATTGCTTCAGACACACCGAAGTTATCTGGTCAACCCGCTGAAAGTGGCCCGCTTTGAACGCTCCAAGGACAAGGGCCGGTGCCTCTTTGACACCGGAGGTTTACCGCCTGTTCCGGTCAGCCGCTCGAAGCTCAAGACCGTTCAGGACGCCCTCGCTGCACAAGACGGCGCAGTTCGTGCAAGCTAGGGCGCATTTCATGCAAAAGACCCGTTTTTCATTGGTTTTCTGAAGCCAGCGGTCGTCTGTGCAGGCAGGGTGATACCGAGCCAAGACAATCGCTTTTTCGGGGAGGAGAGCTGATGATCCCAGCCGCTTTTGAATACCATCGTCCCAAAGATATGGAGGGTGTGCTCGCTGTTCTGAACGAGCATGGTGATGATGCCCGCGTGATGGCGGGCGGCCACAGCCTGATACCCATGATGAAATTGCGCATGGCGGACGTGCCACATCTGATAGACCTCCAAGACGTCGGGGGATTGTCGGGCATAGACATATCAGCCGACAGCATCCGAATTGGTGCGATGGTCACTCAAGCCGACATTATCGACCATGCCGAGCTCGCCAGTGTTGCGCCAATCCTGAGAGAGGCGGCCTTACAGATCGCCGATCCGCAAGTGCGGTACATGGGAACCGTCGGCGGGAATGTGGCCAATGGCGATCCCGGGAATGACATGCCGGGGCTGATGCAATGCTTGGACGCTACGTTCACTCTCGTAGGCGCCGAGGGGGAACGGTCGGTTGCGGCGCGCGACTTCTACGAAGCCGCCTACATGACCGCCCGTGAGGATGAGGAGGTTCTCACCGCGATAACTCTGCCACGACCGCAAGGTGGGTATGCTTACGAGAAGCAAAAGCGGAAAATTGGTGACTACGCCACCGCCGCCGCCGCGGTACAAATCGTGAAAGACGGCAACGTCTGCGGCTCTGCAGCCATCGCCATGACGAACCTCAGCGACGTTCCTGTCTTTTCCGAAGCAGCGGGTGCTGCCCTCTTCGGCACATCTGTCGACGACACCGCGCTGAAATCAGCCGTGAGCGCCATGCTGGATGACATCGACCCCACGGAGGACAACCGCGGGCCAGTTGCATTCAAGAGACACGTGGCCGGTGTCATTTTACGCCGCGCCATCGAGCGCGCCTGGTCGCGCGCCTGAGGGAGGACGCAAATGTCGAAGAAAATGCACATCACACTGACCGTGAACGGGAAGGAAGAGGAGTTCCTGGCCGAACCGCGGGAGCTGCTGATCTACACACTCCGTGAGCGGCTCAACATCACCGGGCCGCACATCGGCTGCGAAACGTCGCATTGCGGAGCCTGTACCGTCACACTGAATGGAAAATCGGTAAAGTCGTGCACCATGTTTGTCGCGCAAGCTGATGGTGCCGAGGTCACGACGATCGAGGGGATTGGTGGACCAGACAGCCTGCACCCGCTGCAGGAGGCCTTCAAGGAGCATCACGGACTGCAATGCGGCTACTGCACGCCAGGCATGATCACACGCGCAGTCAAGTTGTTGGAGGAGAACCCGAACCCCACCGAAGAGGAAATACGCTTCGGCATGGCGGGCAACCTGTGCCGCTGCACGGGCTACCAGAACATCGTGAAGTCCATTCTCGCCGCTGCGGCCGAGATGAACGCTGCCAAGGAGGCTGCGGAATGAAAGACGACGTTGAAAATCGCGAAGATCGCGTGGCCAACCTCAAGGGGCTTGGCTGCTCCCGAAAACGAGTGGAGGACGCACGTTTTACGCAAGGCAAGGGCAACTATGTCGATGACATAAAGCTCGACGGCATGATCTTCGGTGACTTCGTGCGCTCACCCTATGCCCACGCGCGGATCAAGAGCATCGACGCAGCCGCCGCTCTGGAGGTTCCGGGCGTGCTGGCAGTGCTGACGGCGAAAGACCTCGAACCGCTCGGCCTGCACTGGATGCCGACACTGGCCGGCGACAAGCAGATGGTGCTGGCTGATGGAAAGGTTCTGTTCCAGGGGCAGGAAGTCGCCTTTGTGGTGGCTGAGGACCGCTATGCCGCGGCGGACGGGATCGAGTTGGTCGAAGTGGACTACGAAGAGTTGCCCGTGATCGTTGACCCGTTCGAAGCCCTCCAATCCGACGTAGTGCTGCGCGAGGATCTGGACCCCAACGCCCCCGGCGCCCATGGGCCGCGCAAGCACCCCAATCATATCTTCACCTGGGAGGCTGGCGACAAGGAACCGACGGAGGAGGTTCTGGCCAATGCGGACGTCGTTGCCGAAGCGAGCATGTATTACCACCGAACTCACCCCTGCCCACTCGAGACCTGTGGCTGCGTTGCGTCGATGGACAAGGTTAACGGCAAGCTGACCCTCTGGGGCACGTTCCAAGCACCCCACGCGATCCGCACCGTTGTCTCGCTCATTTCCGGTATCGAAGAGCATAATATCCGGGTGATCAGCCCTGACATCGGCGGTGGCTTTGGCAACAAGGTCGGCGCATACCCGGGGTATGTCTGCTCTGTTGTGGCCTCCATTGTCACTGGCAAACCGGTCAAGTGGATCGAAGACCGCATGGACAATCTCATGACCACCGCTTTTGCGCGGGACTACCATATGAAAGGGCGGATCTCGGCCACCAAAGAGGGCAAGATCACAGCGCTGCAATGTCACGTCACAGCCGATCATGGTGGATTCGACGCCTGCGCCGACCCCACCAAATTCCCCGCAGGCTTCATGAATATCTGCACCGGATCTTACGACATACCGACCGCCTATTTGGAAGTGGATGGCGTCTATACCAACAAGGCCCCAGGCGGGGTCAGCTATCGCTGCTCCTTCCGTGTGACCGAAGCGGTCTACTTCATTGAACGGATGATCGAGGTGCTCGCCATCGAGCTCGACATGGACGCAGCCGAGCTGCGCCGGATCAACTTCATCCGCAAGGAGCAGTTTCCCTATACGGCGGCGCTCGGCTGGGAGTATGACAGCGGAGACTACCACACCGCCTGGGAGAAGGCGCTGAAGGCCGTGGATTACGAGGGCTTGCGGGCCGAGCAGGCGCACCGGGTCGAAGACTTCAAGGCAGGCAAAACCCGCTCGCTTATGGGCATCGGACTGAGCTTTTTCACCGAGATCGTTGGGGCGGGTCCGGTCAAGAACTGCGATATCCTTGGCTTGGGCATGTTCGATAGCTGCGAGATCCGTATTCACCCAACTGGCTCCGCCATCGCGCGGCTCGGCACGATCAGCCAAGGCCAAGGCCATGCCACGACTTTCGCCCAGATACTCGCCTCGGAAATCGGTCTGCCTGCGGATTCCATCACCATCGAAGAGGGCGATACAGATACCGCACCTTATGGTCTGGGCACCTATGGGTCTCGCTCCACACCCGTTGCCGGGGCGGCCACCGCAATGGCCGGACGCAAGATCCGCGCAAAGGCGCAAATGATCGCTGCCTATCTGCTCGAAGTGCATGACGACGACGTGGAATTCGACGTGGACCGCTTCGTGGTCAAGGGCGCACCTGAGCGGTTCAAGACCATGAAGGACATTGCCTTCGCTGCCTACAATCAGGCGATCCCGGGCATTGAGCCAGGCCTTGAGGCAGTCAGCTACTATGACCCACCCAACATGACATACCCCTTCGGCGCTTATGTCTGCGTCATGGACATCGACGTGGATACCGGCGTGCCCGAGATCCGGCGCTTCTATGCGCTGGACGACTGCGGCACGCGGATCAACCCGATGATCATTGAAGGTCAGGTACATGGCGGGCTGACCGAAGCGCTGGCCGTCGCAATGGGACAGGAGATTGCCTACGACGATATGGGCAACGTCAAAACCGGCACGCTGATGGACTTCTTCCTTCCAACAGCATGGGAGGTGCCCAACTATGAAACTGACTACACTGTCACCCCGAGCCCGCATCATCCGATTGGCGCGAAGGGGGTCGGCGAAAGCCCGCATGTCGGTGGTGTGCCCTGTTTCTCGAACGCCATTCAGGACGCGTTTCGCCCGTTTGGCAACCGTCACACCAACATGCCCCACGACCATTGGCGGATCTGGAAGACGGCGAATGCGCTCGGTCTGCACGACTAGACCGAAGCCCGAAGACGCCGAGCGTCAGATCGAGCCGTTTGCGCGGGGGTTGGGATGAGTTGGACCGAATTGCAAACTGCTCTTGCGGCGGAAGGATACGTCGCCTCCGATGATCTGGCGGTCGCCTTGCAACTGGCCGTTTCGCTGGAACGTCCGCTCCTGCTCGAAGGCGCAGCGGGCGTGGGCAAAACTGAAGTGGCACGAACGCTCGCCCAGGCGCGCGACACGCGACTGATCCGGCTGCAATGCTACGAGGGCCTGGATGCCGCACAAGCCATCTATGAGTGGAACTACCAGCGGCAATTGCTAAGCATTCGTGCCGCGGCGGAAGATGGCGAAACGGGCGCAGCCGTCGAGGCGCGGATCTTTTCACGCGAATTCCTGCTCGAGAGGCCGCTTTTGGCCGCCATCACACAAGAGGTGACGCCTGTCCTTCTCATCGACGAAATTGACCGTGCGGACGAGGAATTTGAAGCATATCTGCTCGAAATCCTGTCGGATTACCAAGTCTCGGTGCCGGAGCTGGGCACGATCACGGCCACCACACGGCCTATCGTGATCCTCACCTCCAATGGCACGCGGGATCTGTCCGATGCGCTGAGACGGCGCTGCCTTTACACCTACGTGGATTATCCCGACCACGCGACCGAACTGGCGATCCTGAAGGCGCGCTGCCCCGATGTAGAGGCCCGGCTTGCGGCACAGGTCATCGGATTTGTGCAGAAGCTGCGAGAGGAAGACTTGGAAAAAACGCCGGGAATCGCGGAGATGCTCGATTTCGCTGCCGCGCTGATGGGCCTCGGGATCGCCGATCTCACTGCGAACCCAAGCGTTCTGCAGGCCACGCTGACCACACTCCTGAAGACCCAGAGCGATCAGGCACAGATCACGCCCGAGGTTGCGGAGCGGATCGCCGGACGTGCGGCATGACTCGCGTGACGCGGTTTTCCGGACGTGATCCGGGCCCAACCGCACGCGTGGCGGGCTTCATCGCCCACCTGCGCGACAATGGCATGCGATTGGGCGTAGCCGAAGCGGAGCTTTCACTCGAAGCCCTGTGCGCGACCAACGCGACGACCCCTGATACCTGCCGCCGTGCCCTTCGCGCTGTCTGCACAGGCTGCAAAGACGACGCGGAGCGCTTTGACGCCCTCTTCGACAGCTATTGGATGGATGCCGGACGGGTAAAGCAGAAGCTGACGAAGAGCACCCCACCCTCTGCAAATGACGGTGTGCATTCGTCCCGAAAAGGACGCGGACAGGATGCCAACGCCGCCGGCTCAGCTGTCGCGCCGGACGACGATCAGGGCGAGGCAGACAGCAACGGCACCGGAAAGCTGGTTGCGACCAACCTGCGCAATCTCTCACGCAGAGACCTGCGGGATCTCGTACACGCAGACGAAATTGCCGCTGCCGAAGCGGTCGCGCGACGTCTCGGAGCCGCGCTTCGAGATCGGCGCTCCAGGCGACGCCGGGCAGCGCGGAAGGGTGATCGCCTGCATTTTCGAAAAACCATTCGCCGCAGTCTTGCTACGGGTGGCGAACCACTGGAACTGCTGCGCAAACGACGGCCCGACCGGACGCGCAAGATTGTTGCGCTTTGCGATGTCTCGGGCTCAATGGGCGCCTACTCTCAAACATTTCTCGCCTTTTTGACCGGGCTGATGCGGGCCGACACCGCGGCGGACGCCTATCTCTTTCACACACGGCTGGTGCGGATCACCGAGGCTCTGCGCGACAAAGACGCGCTGCGCGCTATCGGCCGGATGTCTCTCATGGCCGACGGCTTTGGAGGCGGATCAAAAATCGGGCTATCGCTGCAGCTTTTTGCGGACACCTATGCGCGGCGGTTCGTCGATGGCCGCAGCGTCGTGCTCATTCTGTCAGACGGGTACGACACCAGCCCACCCGATCTCATCGACGAGGCTCTCAAAAAGCTGCGCAAGCGCGGATGTCGTATCATTTGGCTGAACCCGTTGAAGGGATGGCGCGACTACCAACCGGTGGCCGCGGGGATGGCTGCGGCGCTGCCGCATCTTGACCTGTTCGCTCCAGCGAACACGTTGGCTGATCTAGCTGCCTTGGAAAAGGAGCTCGCATCCCTATGACACCCGCTGAGATCCTGTCGGATGACTTCGCCGAGGCCGCAGAACAACTGCGCGCGCAACAGGAGCCATTTGCCTTCGCCACCATCGTGCGGACGGCGGGGGCTACGGCGGCCAAGCCGGGCGCCAAGGCCTTGCTCAGCTCCGATGGAACACTGGTGCGCGGCTGGCTCGGCGGTGGCTGCACCCGCGGTGCGGTCAAACGTGCAGCTCTTGCAGCCCTGCAAAGCGGAGAGCCGCAATTGGTCTCCATCGCACCTGAAGATTTGCTGGCCGAAAAAGGCCTCGCACCCGGGGACGCCCACGAGGGCACCCAATACGCGCGCAATGGCTGCCCGTCACGCGGCACAGTCGACATTTTCATCGAGCCATGTCTTCCAAGGCCGCAACTCGTTGTATTGGGGTCGTCCCCTGTCGCTGTCGCACTTCGGGAACTCGCCCCACAGTTTGACTGGACGGTGACGGCAGCTCCAACCACCAACGAAGCGGTTGTCGGGCAAGCGGCACCGGCGGTGGTGATTGCCACGCAAGGGCAAGGTGATCTCGATGCGCTCACAAGCGCGCTGCAGGGGCCGGCCGCTCACATCGCCTTCGTCGGCAGCACGCAGAAATTCTCCAGCCTCGCCAATCAGTTGGAACGTGCCGGAATTGATCGTGGCGCCATCGACGAGGTCAAGGCGCCCGCCGGCCTTGATATTGGCGCCGTAACACCCGAGGAAATTGCCTTGTCCATCTTGGCCGAACTCGTCCAACTCCGCCGCAAGTCAGTAAAGCGACTGAATATTTGATATCATTCTGGTGATCCCCGATGCTCGGTCGATCTACGACCGACAAAAATATTCGAAGATGCCTACATGCGAAAGCTGAAGATGAGTAAGCGGAATACCATGAAGATCCTTTGCCATGGCCTTGGAGGTTTGAAGCTTGTCCGTCTGCGGGAAGTACCAAATTCACGCCAAAAGCAGGCATCGGCTTGACAGGAGTTTCAGCGCGCGAGACGGTCTGACTCTCGACCACGAAGGTTTCGTAGACCAGCAATCAAGATGCGGCGCGCTGCAAGAGCATCCGACAGCGCGCAAGCAGATGTTCGTTCTGTCTGTCCTCGTTGAAGTCATGCTCAATCTTCCGTCGCGCCGCCTTAGCCAAAGACTCGGCGAGTTTGCGATCCAAAGCAAGGGCAGCGATATTGTCCCTCAACCCGCCTGCATCGCCTTCGTGCGAAAGCAGCCCCGTTTCACCATGGCTCACCAGTTCCGGAATACCGGAGTGGTAGGTTGCGCAGACGGGCGTGCCGAGCGCCATCGCTTCCATCAGAGTGACCGGAATACCCTCCTGATCTCCGTCCGGCGCTGTCACACTCGGCCCCAACAGCAGATCAGCCTGTGACATGCGGGCGAGAGTGTCCTCGTGCGGCAGCGCACCGATGAACCGGATCCGATCCTGAAGGTTGAGGCGGATCGCCTGTGCGTTGAGATCTGCAAGAAGGGGGCCGTCACCACCGATGTCATAACACCAGTCGATTTCGGGGTGGCTGTCGCGCAGCAATGCCAGAGCCTCGATAGCAACCTGCAAGCCCTTTTTCGGCACCAGTCGACACACACTGAGAAAACGGAGCGTCTTTCCGGGATTGGGTGCCTCGAACGCATAGCGTGCCACGGGAATGCCCAAGTGATGCGTATCCACGCGTGTCGCAGGCGCGCCGCAGTCAATCAACTGCGTGGCAAACAGCGCGTTGACCGTCAGATGGAGATCTCCTTCGACGAACAGGTCGCGATACTTCGCCATCCTGTTCTTGCGCAACTCGACACTGACATCGCGACCGTGAAACACAGTCGCCAGCGGTGGTCGCGCCGCCCATCCATGCTGTGCACGCACAACCGCGGCGCCCCGATATCCAAAATGGGCGATGACCAGATCCGCATCAATCTGTTGGCGCCAGGCGTTGCGATCAAGGCGCGCGACGAGGCGGTCAAAAAGTGCTGTGGGCAGACGCTTGAGCATCGCTGGATGTTGTGTTGGCCAGACGACGATGTTCACCTGATTGATGAAATCGCGGATGTCGCGCGAGAGCGGCGCATCGGGCTCAAAGACCTTGCAGGCCACCGTTACCTCATGGCCGGCACGCACAGCATAAAGAACCTGGGTGGTGACGAAGGTCTGCGACAAAGCTGGAAAGCTCGAGACGCAAAAGCAGATTTTCAATGTGGGCCTCCGACACCGTCCGGTTCGCAGCCGTTACGCACGGTTGCGCAACTCGGGGGATGGCACGGCGTTTTCCAGCACAGAGATAAAGGTCCGGTGTTGTTGCTCGAAGTCGAGTTCCGGCCGCTTCGCATAGGCAACTGCCTTCTCCGACAGTGCGGCATACGCCTCGTTATCGAACCACAGTTGCCTCAACGCCGCGACCCAGTCCTCGATTGGGGCATCATGCGCAAGAACAATCCCCCCCGGCCCGATGGCCTGCCCAAGACCACCTCGGTTCGATCCAATCACAGGAATACCGCTGCAATGCGCCTCCGAAGCGACACGGCCCCACGCTTCCTCCCACTGGCTGGGAGCAAGCAGGATTTTCGTACGTCCATAAATCGTCGACATATCCGAGGTGCGCCGCATGAAGGTGACGTTAGGCAAGGCGTCGATTTCGGTCATGATTTCCTTGAACAATCCGTCCCATAGCGTCCACGCCTCGACGAAAAGGAAGGGGATATCCGGACAAGCGCGCGCCATGTCCCGCGCCACCTCATACCCCTTCTTGGGGTGGATGTTGATCAGCGTCGCGCATTCTCTGGTCGTATCACAGCGATATTTTTCAAAGTCGATGGTCGGTGTAATCACAGTACAATCAATACCATAGGCGTCATGATAAGCATTCGCTGTAAAGTAGGAATTGGCAATGAAATGGGCCCCCGGAATGGCGCTGACGTCGCCGTCGTTCTCTTCGAATTCCACATTTCGCAGATACAGCACCACGGGCACGCCCAACTTGGCAAACGCCTGCCCAAGTGCGGCGGATCGGCGGGTTTGGATCACCACAACATCGGGTCGGAACCGCGCGACAGCGGCTTCGATCCGCGCAGCCTCCAAGGGCTCCCACGTCCGCATGACCTCATAGCCCTGGGTCCTGTCAATGCTGAAGGGCCTGCCCGTCATCTTTCGCTGCACCCGCATCCTGAACCCGAAGACCCCGCGGCCAGCAAAGCCGCAATAGACGGCAGCTTCGTGGCCTTGCGCGATGCTCTGGCGGATGAGGTGGTCGGTGCTGTTCTGGGTGCCGCCGCTGGCTTCCGGCAACCAGCCGTTTCCGCCGGCAAAAAGAATTCGCATGACTAAACCTTTAACGTTGGGTGCAGCGGCACTGCACGGGCATAGAGTTGAGAGAGGTGAGTGCAAGCTTCGACCACGTCATGTTTCAGAACGGGCCTCCACGGCCTCGGTCGCCTCCCAGTCCTGACAAGCTTGTGCAAAGAGGGCTGCGTCCTGCGCATAGAACCGGGTCATCACGTCCAATGTGTCGGGGGATAGGTCCGATTTGCGCGTGCGATGTCCGGTTGTGCGGTTGGCATGAGCCAAGGCTCCGGGGGCAACACCCGCGAATTTGACGAGCCCATCGGCCATCTTCGGAAACGGGATCATATGCTCCACCATGACCTGCTCGGCGTCGCAGATGAAATCCGACTGCGGGCGGAAATGGAAATAGCGCATCGCGGTGTGTCGAAATCCTGCCCGCGACGCAAAGCGGTCGACGAACTCTTCGATCGACCTCTGAGCGATCACGCGCGCCGCAAACCGCCGATCAGCCTCGTTGCGCCCGCCAGATTTCAGGTAATCAAAGGCCGACAGAAACCGGTCAACCGGATCACGAAGGATCGCGATCTTTGGCAAAGATGCCCAGGCACGCGGGCAGCTGTCGCGTATGTCCCGCCATGTTCGGTGCCGTACGCGATAGTTGTAAATCGCGTCCTCGACCGAAGTTCCCGCGTTCTTCGGGATGTGGATCAGAATGAGACCACGGCCCAAATACACATCTTCAAGAGCGGGATCGGCCTTGGGATATGCGGTGCCGATCATATAACGCGGAGCGAGCTGCCAGCCGATGTTCGTCGCGAGGCGGCTCAGACGGCGCGTCCCTTTGCCCTTCTGTCGATCATATGGCCCGCCTGAACGTAAGCTCATGAATTTCACAGGTGTCATGCCGCGCTCCTGCTGCTGCGTCGACGCATTTCCCGAAAGGTTTTGCCAACCAACTGCGCCCCATCAGCGAGAACGCTTCGCCCGAAAGCGGTGAGGCTCAACACGCAGACAAACACAGCATAGCAAACTGCGGTTCCGCTCAGAAGTTTCAGGAGCGCCGCATCAGGCAAGGTTTCGCCCAATGCCAGAATGGCAGCATAGGTCACTACCCCAGCACAAAAAATCGGCAGAATGCGGCTGCGCAGGCTGTCTCGCCCGATGGGCCCTGTCCGCGTCACCAGAAGCCATAGCGGCAAGAGCTTCAGCAAGGTGACCACCGCGTAGGCCATGGCCAGTTCCCACACGCCGAATTGCACTCCCCAGACGAATGCGGCACAGCTTATCAAGGCAGAGACAAAGCCCCACCAGGCCATCTCGGTTGTGCGGCCCTGGCTCACAAACAACCAACCGGTCGGGTTGGCGAGCGGCTGTGATAGGCCGGCAATTCCCAGTGCCGCGAAAATCGGCGCGCTCTGTGCCCATTGCGCGCCCAGCAAGAACGGCACGGCGGTATCAGCCATGGCCGTCATCGCCGCAACGCCAGGCAGAATTGCAAGCTGCATCAATCCGAAAACGCGAAAAAACGCCCGCGCATAGCGCTCCGGTTCATCCTGCATCCGGGACAACACCGGCACCATAACCTGCGACAAGGGTTGCGCGACACGGCTCAATGGAAACAGCAGCAGCTTATAAGCCCGGTCGTAGAACCCGAGCGCCGCCCCCCCCCAAACCCGACCGATCAGAATGCTGTCGAGGTTGCGCGAGAAGAAGTTTGCCAGCTTGAACCCGGTCACTCCGGCGCCAAAGCCCAGCAGATCTCTCGTCCCCGGTGCCAGCGCCGGGCGGGATGGCACCCAAGGCACCCATGCCCATGCCATCACTGTCCCTACAACCGAGCCGGCGACTGTACCGGCCACCAAAGCCCAGGGGGTCGGAGAGACGAGGGCCCAGCCAATCGAGACCGAAAGCGTACAGACCGCCACCACACCGGCGTTGATCGCTATCCTGCCAAACACCATCCCGCGGTTCAAAAGCGCGAAGTGCTGCGCACCCAGCGCCGTCAGAATCATGTTGAGCGCCATGACCCGGATCAGCCACGTGAGATCGGGCTCATCGTAGAATCGTGCAATTGCGGGCGCCATCAGGATGAGAAAGATCGTCAGCGCGACACTGAGACCAAGATTGATCCAGAACAGAGAATTGAGTTGCCCGTAGGTCAAGGTCCGTTTCTGAATGACCGCCTGCAGAAGCCCCATTTCCTTGAACATCGACAGAAACGCGATGATTGGCCCGATCATCGCAATCAAGCCAAAATCTGCGGCGGTCAGCAGCCGCGACAGAATGATGACCGACCCGATCTGGCATCCCACTGTGACCACCTGGCTGGATGCCGTGTAGAGGCTGCCGCGTATGGCTATTCCGCCATAGCTCTCTTGCGCAACGGTCTCGACCGTTTCATGGGGCTTGCGTCGTGTCATTCGAGTTCTCAGGTGATCCGGCTCTTGGCCGTTGGGCAGACCTGACCACAACGCGTGACAGGACACCCGCCCTTTGCAGCTGCAGCATCTATTTCAGCAGCTTCCTGCCCATCGGATGCCCTGCAAAAGAGCATGCGAGACCAAGTTGCTCAGCAAAGATGCGCCGTCAGAACCACGTCGAGGGCCAACAGGCAGATGGTTTCATGACATCTGTCCTCAACATGCAGGCTTATTGGACCGGTGAACGGATTCTTGCTCATTCATCAGGCGAAACCGGCTGGCTTTCGCGAGTCCGCCGCGCAGGCTTTGACTTGACGCAGCACAGCACCCCAACTGCCCAAGTCAAAGCAGCTTCACATCAAATGGCACAGCCGAGAATGACAGATTCGCAGCCCATCGCTGAAGTCCGAACCGGTCATCGCCCCAGATGACTCGCATCCTTTATCTGGCGCATGATCTTGATGATGCCGCCATCTGGCGACGCACCGATATGCTGCGTATGGGTGGAGCGGATGTGATCATTGCCGGCTTTCGCCGCAGCACAGGCACCTTGCCGGAGCGCGCGCTGGTCTTGGGGCAAACACACAACGGCAAAATGCTGCATCGCGCGGCTCAGGTGTTGCGCCTACGTCTGAAGCCGCCATCGGAGCTTGCCAGTATCGGGCCCATCGACGTGATCCTGTGCCGCAACCTGGAGATGCTCGCGCTCGGTGCACCGCTCCACCGAGCGCTCCGGCAGCATCAGCATGTAGCGTTGGTGTACGAGGTGCTGGACATCCACCGGTTGATGATCGGGCAGGGCTGGCTGGCGCGCGGCCTGCGGTGGCTGGAACGCAGGCTCAGCCGCGACCTTGACCGGCTCATCGTCTCCTCGCCCGCCTTCCAGCGCGCATACTTCGACGTGCACAAACAGACCACGGCTCCGGCTTTGCTGATTGAGAACAAGGTGATGTCATCAGAGTCCTGCATCAAACCCGTCACTCGAACGGATCGCCTCGCCGATCACGCGGGACCCTTGCGGATCGGTTGGTTTGGCATCCTGCGATGTCCGTTTTCGCTCGCGTGCCTCGACGCTGTGACACGGGCGCGCCCGGGGCGCTACCAGGTCATATCGCGCGGGCGACCCGCGCTCGACTCGCTTCCGAACTTCCACGATGTGATTGCCGCCAACCCTGATCTCATCTTTGACGGCCCGTACAGCTATCCAGATGACCTCGCTCGGATCTACGGCGAAGTCGATCTTGCCTGGTTGGTCGACCAATATGATATGGGCAGCAACTCCGACTGGCTGCTGCCGAACCGGCTTTACGAAAGTGGTCTCAATTGCGTTCCTCCCATCGCGCTGGACGGAACCGAGATCGCGACGCGTCTGCGCAGCCTCGGGATCGGGGTCTTGCTGCCTACCGCCGATGTATCAGAGGTGACCGCCGCATTGGACAGGCTGGACCAAGCGTCTTTTACCCGTCTGCGGGAGCGGCAGAAGGCTGTCGCACCAGAGACATGGGCCGTGAGCCGGTCCGAGGCGCGCCATCTCGTTGACGAGATCACCCCCGCATCAGCAGTCCGCATAGACCCCACCAATTGCGGCGGCGTTCTGATCGTTATTCCGACCCTGAACGAATCGGCGCATATTGGCGGTGTGATTGACGGCCTGAAAGGCTTCTTGAAACGTTACCGAGCACCGGTTCGCGTCGTCGTTGTCGATGGCGGCTCCACTGACGACACGGTTGCAATCGTCACCGACCGGATCTCAACCCTGCCACATGTCGATCTTCATCTGCTGGACAACCCGGCGCGCCTGCAAAGCGCCGGTGTGAACCGCGCCTGCGCCACCTTCGGAAACGACATGACCTGGCTGCTGCGCCTAGATGCTCATGCGGCATATCCCGAAACCTACGCGGATGTCCTGCTCGCCGAGGCGCAGCGGACCGAGGCGGAAAGCGTGGTCGTCGCGATGCATGCCATTGGGAGAACACCCTTGCAGCAGGCGATCAGCCTGACCCAGAATGGGCGGCTCGGCAACGGTGGGTCGGCGCATCGCACGGGCGGCTCCGGACGCTTTGTCGATCATGGGCACCACGCGCTGATGCGGCTTGAGGCGTTTCGCGCCGTCGGCGGATACGACGACGGCTTTTCCCATAACGAAGACGCCGAGTTTGACCTGCGGCTCACCCGGGCCGGCTACCGGATATGGCTGACATCTCGGACCCGGCTTGACTATGTCCCCCGCAAAACCATCCAGGCGCTGGCACGGCAGTACCTCAATTTTGGCCGTGGGCGGGCGCGGACCGTCCTCAAGCACCGGTTGAAACCACGTCTGCGCCAGATGATCATAATCGCAGTCGCGCCGCTGGTTGCCTTGGCCGTCTTGGGTGTCATTGCACCAGTCTTTGCGATCCCCGCTGCCGCGTGGGCCATCGCATGTATCGCTGGCAGCCTCATGATGGCGGTCGTACGGCGTGATCTCTTGGCGCTCGCCGCAGCTCCAATTGCGATGGTCATGCATCTGTCATGGTCTGTCGGTTTCTGGCAGCAATTGCTCAAGACACGGCGAGGGATTGCACCTGCGCGTCCAGAGAGCATTGCTCCCGTGCGACCGATCCCCTCCTACACCGCCGTCGCGGTGGGTGTCTGTACGTTCCAGCGTCCCTCACTCGTCGACACGCTTCAGACGCTGGAGCAACAGAAGTTGCCGCCGGATCTGCAGCTGTCCATCATCGTGGTGGACAACGACCGTACGCCGACGGCGCAGGAAACCGTCAAAGCCTTCGCAGCGCGATCACGTCACAATGTGATTTACAAGCACGCCCCCTCCGGAAACATCTCCATTGCGCGGAACGCAGCGCTGGATGAAGCAAAGCGCAGAGGACTGACGATTTTTGCCTTCATCGACGATGACGAGCGCGCGCCAGCCAATTGGCTGGCCACTCTCTCGGAGCGACTGTCGCAGGGCGACGCGGATGTGGTGGTCGGGCCGGTCCACGCCGTCTATCCAACGGAGGCGCCGCGCTGGATGCAGCGCCTGCGCATTCACGACACGCGACCGGAACTTGGGCCAGATGGCCGCCCGCTTGCTGGTCACAGTTGCAATGTCATCATGAATCTGGCCGCCCCAGCGCTGATGGACCGCCGCTTCGACCTCACACTTGGCATCTCTGGTGGAGAGGATACCGCCTTCTTCAAGGATGCGCAGGCCGCAGGCGCCCGCTTGGCATTGGCCCCGCAAGCCCGCTTGGACGAGCCGGTAGCGCCGTCTCGGGCCACATTCGCCTGGTTGCTGCGCCGCCGCTTCCGAATGGGGCAGACCCACGGCAGCCTGCTCCGCAAACATAAGGGTTTTGCGGCACAGCTGATGGCTCTGCCCTTGGCCTGCGCAAAAGTGTTCTACTGCGCAGTTTTTGCGCTTGCGACCGCTCCATTCGCCGCGCCGCGGAACGCAAATCTACTGCGAGGCGCTCTGCATTTCGGAACGATTGCCTCTCTGATCGGCCTGCGTGAGGTCGCAATCTATGGCCATGGCGCCGGGAACAAGGACCAAACGTCATAATCCTGATACACATCGCGCGTGTTATCGCGGCCAGCGGCTGCAACGGAAGGCTGCCAAACCTTTGGCAGCGATAGAGATTTGTCCCAACCGCTTCGTTGAGCGTTGATCGTATGCGCCGATCGACGAAAATTTGCATGAATTATAATTGGTTGTAACGGCCAAATTCGCTATACCTTGTCTAATATTAGTTCCGGCGATGAGTTTGCCGGTTTTTTCGGCATCTGGGGAAGCGATGCGATTGCCAATTTTTCTATTTGGTTTGGGTATTGCCATTGTGGCATCGACCTTGCTTGGCCTTGCGGCTGGGTTTGATAGCGTCGCATTGGTCATATTCGTCGTGATCGTCGCTGTTGTCGTACAACTCGCCTACGTTGGCCTTGTGGCGCTGCTCGCAGCAGAGCGCAAACAAGAGAAGTCCCGACGCGGAACATCATCTCCCAACGCCACCTCGACACAGGCGTCACAAAAAAACGAAGTATAAGACCGGCTGGAACATATCGCCTGGGCTGTCTGCCGCCGGTTTCTTGGGTCGGGCAGTCCCAGATTCATATACGCACAGTCTTGCAGCGCCAATGGCGGATCAACGCCTGCTGAACCGCCCTATCAGTTCGGCGATCTTGGATATTGCCGGTGAACCATCTAGCGTTTTGATCATCCGCCTGCGGGCCGATCATCTGCAGACTTTCACAAACGAGCTTCCATGCCGCCCAGCGTCACGGTCATCATTGCCGCCTACAATGCGCAGGACACGCTGGCCCGGGCCGCGCGCTCCGCTCTGTCAGAGCCGGAGACTGCCGAGGTTATCATCGTCGACGACGCGTCGCAGGACGACACCTGCGGGGTGGCACGGAACCTGGCCAGGGAGGATGCGCGTGTCCGTCTGATACCATTGGAAGACAACCAAGGCCCAGCAAACGCACGCAATCGTGCGCTGGAGGCGGCAACCGCGGACTATGTCGCTGTTCTGGATTCCGATGATGTGTTTCTGCCGGGACGGCTCGCACGGCTGCTGACCAGTGTCGACGCCGATATGGTCGCCGACAACATCGCCTTCGTTGCCCCCGAGAACCTCGACATGCTGATTGAGCAGGATTGGATCGACATCACTCCGGAGTTTACGCCGCTGGGTGCCGCGGCATTTGTGCGGGGAAATCTGCAGGCGCGCGGCGTTGCACGCAGCGAACTGGGTTTTTTGAAACCTGTCATGGCGCGCGCATTTCTCGCCCGTCACGGGCTGCGCTATGATTCGGAGCTGAGATTGGGCGAGGATTACGACCTCTACGTTCGCATGCTGCTCGCCGGTGCCCGGCTGAAACTCACCCGATACCCGGGATATGCAGCCGTTGTCCGGCCCGGGTCTCTCAGCGCGGAACACGGCACCGTTGAACTGTCGCATCTGCGCGACCGACTGGCGGCGCATCTGCAAACCAACGGTCTGTCACCTGACCTTGCCCATGCCATGCGAGCGCATCTGAAGGAAGTCGAGCGCAAACGCGATCACCGGGCATTTCTGGATCTGCGGCGGAAACGGGGGGCGGGCGCTGCCCTCCGCTATCTCTTCGAGGTACTGGACAGGCCCTTGCCCGTCATGCTTCAGATCGCCCGCGACAAGCTCGGGCTCACTGTTTCGGCCGGAGAAGCCGCACCCGCCCGCGGCGCCCGGTTGCTACTGCCAACGGAGGGGCAGGGATCAGTCCAACTCCGCTGACACCTCCACCTCAACACCCGGCGGGATGATTGCCTCTCGTGCCGTGTGCGGATCGAGCGTCAACCGTGCGGACCTCCAGGCTGGGAGGTAACCGAGGCCTTCCAACCCCGCCTGACCCTCAGCAATTACATCCGGCGGCGCCTGACTGGAGAGCCGCGCAAGCGTGCTTGCCAGAGATCTCTGTTTGGCCCAGTCAGCATCCAGAAGCGAATCCACAACGGAAACCGCACATCTGACGGCGCCCGCTGGAGCTGCGATCAGATCAACCTGATCGGGTGCCGCCAGCACTAGTGTTTGTGCTTCGGTTCCACCCGTCGCGGCACCTTTGGAGCGTTTGCGACGCAGACGGTCGACCAGGCTTGCGGCGAGATCAACCAACAGAACCGGGTCGCGCACCACTCTCCGGGCTACTTCCATACCCTTCTGGGTCTTGATCGCGCGGACCAGGCGCTCATACCGCAACGCCCGCGAGAGCGCCGCCCGACGGGCCCGAAAGGCACTTGCCAAGTCACTGTCTCCGGGCTGCCCCTGAGCCGCCGGACCAGCCACGGCATCATGCGCCTGAAGCAGGCGGTGCAGGACCGGCACGGACAGACGATGCGAGATTGACCCGCCGTGACGTCGATAGAGATAGAGCGGCGCAGGCAGAACCAGAAACCGCGCGCCGCAAATCAGCAGGCGCGCATAGAGGTCGAAATCCTCACCCACACGCAAGGAATCATCATAGCGCAGCGGTCCCAGCGCATCACGGCGGATCATCGGCTTGAGATAGCCAAACGATCCAAGACCCGAGTTCACGGTATCGCTTCGGATCAGCTCTGCAGCGGTCAGGAGCAGAGGTTCGGCCAGCCGTCTGCTTTCCAGCAAGGTCCGCCCCGCCATCTCGACCGAGCCGAAACTCACCAAATCGTCGGCGACGACATCCGCTTCCAGCGCTTCCGCAGCAGCCAGCAGCCTCTCGATCCTTCGGGGATGAATGAGATCGTCAGCATCGACGATCGCAACCCACACACCACGGGCCGCATCGAGCGCGGCGTTCCGCGCCCCGGCCGGGCCGGTATTGTTCTCCTGGAGGATGAGTTTGAGCCGGTCGTCTGAAGCGGCCAGCCTGCGCAGGATTGCAAGACTGTCGTCCTGGGAGGCATCATCTGCAACGATCAGTTCAATGGTTCGATGAGACTGGCCGAGGACTGAGGCCACCGCTGCCTCGAGATAATCTGCGCCATTGAAATTCGACATAATGACGGAAACAAGTGGCGCACGCTTGCTCTCGCCCGCGCCCATCGATTGCTCTGCTGTCATCAGATGACATCACCTGCTGTCATGAGCGAAAGGGCAGTCTTGCAGGGCGGAGGCACTTGCATCAGCAGCGTCCACACTCCGGTCTGGCACATCGGCTGGACCGGTGTCTGCCACTAGGAGGTTTCGCCCGAGCGCATCGCCGCTGGCAGAGTCTGAGCGAGAATCGCGATATCCGTCGCAGTACTGAAGTGGGTGACATAGGCACGATCACAGGCGATCCGGCGTTTGTAGGTCGTGTCATTGCGCCCGCTGACCTGCCACAAGCCCGTAATGCCCGGGCGGGTTCGAAGATAGAACCGGCTGGACTTCCCATAGCGGCGCAACTCGTCGGCGGGCACAGGGCGAGGGCCAACCAGGCTCATCTCACCCCGCAGAACATTGTAGAGTTGCGGCAACTCATCGAGACTGAGCTTGCGCAGGACATGACCGACCGGCGTCACCCGTGGATCATCTCTCAGTTTCTTGGTCTGTTCCCATTCATCGCGCGCATCCGGGCAAAGCTGAAGGTGCTGTTCCAGGACTTCGTCTGCATTGGCCACCATTGTCCGCAATTTCAGGCAGCCGAAAGGCCGGTTCTGGTACCCTACTCGGCTATGGCGAAAGAAGACGGACCCCGGTGAGGAGATGTAGACCAGCAGCGCCAGTCCGGCGATCAGAGGCGACAAGACGACCAGCATGACAAGCGCAACGGCGACGTCCAAAGACCGCTTGGTCCAGCCACCCATGGGTGCATCCTTATGAGTGCGCCCGGGCCAAGACCCGTGATGCGGTCGGACAAGCGCGGGAAACGTTGCCTTGCCATGTACAGCTTCTGTTTCGATCGTTTTCATCTGACTCCATCCTCATTTCTCATGTGCATGGCATCGCAGGATTGCGATGGCGCCGCGTAAGAGGCAAAGACCAAGGCCCCGATTGATCGCCGAAGAGGCGTTGGATGGATCCCTCGCGATCCAGTTGTCTGCCCGCCTTCTCGCCGACTTCCCGTATCAAGGGTAGAGCAAATTCTGCGCGTGCAAACGCGAATATCCAAGCCGGCAAAGCACCGCCGACGCAGAACCGCTCATTCGCTCGGTTTCCGCACATCACAGCCTAGGATCTGCGCATCCGTTGATTTTGAAACAATCAAAGTGCACAAAACCACAGCAGATTTCTGACGATTGGTGCAGGCTCACTCTGCAGGGAATCAGCGCCGCTTGGTTTGAGTTGCCGAGTCGCACCGACGTGAGAAAGGCAGCAACCGCATGTCAGCAACACCCCGTCAGGTCATTGTTATATATGAACTATTTATGACATCCCGACCGCTGCGACAGAGTACAGATGGGGACTCGCCCGCCCAGTCCTTCAGTTTGACCGGGCCCGTGCCGCCCGACCATTCCTCCCCTTCCGCCATCCCCTCCAGCCTGTCTGCGCTGTAGGGATTCGATCCCAGAGATGCCTGTAAACACACCCAGCACCAGGGCCGACCAACCCCTGCGCATCCTGTTCGGAAGCGCTCATCCCTACTTGCCCCAGATGTTCGGTGGGGCCCAGTCGAGCACCCACGAGTTGGTCAAGCGCCTGCGCGCGCGGGGGCACGAGGTGGCTGTGCTCGGCGGACTCACGGGCGAAGGCTGGTTGGGACTGCGCGGGCGTCTACTTCTGAAACTGACGCGACGGGGATATGTCCGGGACGACCACTTGGGCTACCCGGTCTTCCGCACCTGGTTCGCCGAGACGGTCGCTCGCCGCGTGGTCGAGGACTTTCAGGCCGATGTCGCCGTTTTTCAATCCCGGCTTCCGGTTCCGATGGCCGCCGCGATTGACCGCAGCACAACCCGGACGTTCATCTATCTGCGCAATGTTGAGACAGTGGACCTGGGCGGATCCCTCGGGTCGCTGAAACAAACAGGCTTCATCGCGAATTCACATTTCACCGCTCAGCGGTTCGCCGAGACGGATGGGGTGAGGGCGGATGTGATTCATCCGATGATCGAAGCGGACAAGTATCGCGTGACGCCCGCCCGACAGAACGTGACCTTCATCAATCCGCACCCGCACAAGGGTGTTGATGTCGCCTTGCAACTTGCCAGAGCCTGCCCGGAAATTCCTTTCGTCTTCGTCCGAGGCTGGGAACTGTCGCCGGAACAGGAAAATCACCTCGCAACCGGGCTGGCCGACTTGCCGAACGTCACGCTCCGCCCGTCCACCGACGATATGCGCAGCGTCTACCGGGATGCGCGCATCGTGCTAGCACCCAGTCAGTGGGAGGAGGCCTTTGGCCGTATCGCTGCCGAAGCACAACTCAGCGGTATCCCGGTTGTCGCGTCCCGCACAGGCGGGCTGCCGGAAGCCGTCGGCCCTGGGGGCATCTTGCTGGACAAGGCCGCCCCCATATCGGACTGGGCCGAGGCCCTCCGACATCTTTGGCATGATACGACGGCCTACGCGGAAGCGTCACGCGCCGCACTAAAACATGCCGAACGGCCGGAAATGGTACCCGATTGGCAGGTCGACCGGCTCGTAGACATCTTGCGAACACCCATCTCGACCTGATCTGCGCGATCCGCAAACAAGCTCACGAGGGTGGCACAACACTGTTCCCCGAACGTGGCTCTGCGCGCTGTTCCGATCGCGGGTCAGCGCCAGACAGTGCGCCCGGCGGCGGCAGGTCTTCTGAACCGAACGGCAACCGGCGGACCGGGATCGTGTCATTCGGGCCGGGTGCATCCAACACGACCTCCAGAACGTCGCCACCCTCAATCAGATCATCCCGACGGACGGAAAGAGTTATCGGGCCGTTGGGGCCTGTCCGTGTGATCTGCAATTCCGGTGGGGAGAGGGCCGAAAGCTCCACAAGGCCGTTGCCGGTTCGCGTGGCTTCTGCAAAGAGCGCCGCTTCGGTCTCCATCCGGATCCGCAACTCGCCAATGGCCGCGCGCTGATCCTGCAAGCCCTGCACCCGCTCCCGACTGTGCTCGTTGATCAGATCCAGCCGGTCCCGGCGCGTCTCGTTGAGTTGTTGCTCTGCGTTCAACCGGGCAGTTTCGACCTCAAGCAGGCGCACCTGCTGGTCGGCCACCTCGCGTTGCAGGCCGCTTTGCCGTGCAACGGTGGACAGCCCGCGCTCCACCAGACTGGCTGCATTCCCAAGCTCCTCCTCCAGCAAGGCAAGCTGGGACTGGCGCAGTTCGGCTTGGGTGGTCAGCCGGCTGATACGTTCTTCAAGCAAGGCCTCCAACTCGTCGATCTGCGCAAGGCTCGACTCCAAAGCCGCCCGCTGCGCGATCATGATCCGGCGTTCCTGTGCGATCAGCTCAGGGCCAACGACCGATGCCAAAAGCTCATCGGGCGGCGCCATCTCGGAGCCGGCCTCCTCCGCCTCCAGCCGGGACAGTGTCGCCAACCGCCGCAAGAGCTCCAACTCCATCACCCGGTAGCTGCCCAGCGAATTCAGCGCGCTGCGCTCGCCCCGAACAAGAGCGGGGCTGGCCCTGTCTATCCCGCCCGCGAGGCTGAGCGCCTGCAGGACGGTCATGCGGGGCGCATGGGGATAGGCGCCGGGCGCGCGGACATCGCCGAGCACATAGATCGGCGCAAACTCCGTGATGGTGACGATTGCCTGAACCTCACCGCTGAGACCCATGCGGTCCTGCACCTGCTGCGCAATCTGCAGTCCCAGCTCATCCGGGGTCATGCCGGCAGCGTCCAACTGGCCGATCATCGGCAAGGTGACGGTGCCCCTTGCGCTGATGGAAAACGCCCCGCCAAAAGCCTCCCAATTTGCATATATCTCCTGAATTGGATCCCAGCGCCCGACCCTGACGTCGATGGTCTGTTGCGGACCGAGCGTCTCAACTGCGGGTGCACCCTCGTCCGACTGCCCCTGCGCAACGGTCGCAACAACGATCCCCAGGGCGAGGGCAGTTGCGGGCAACAGGACGTTCCGTCGCCAGAACCGACTTGTCAGACCCTCAAGCATTGATCGCGAGCTCCTCATAGCTGCCTCGGTTCATGTATCGTCGAGCAGTTGCGAGCTGTGCGTCTTCCAGCACGGTGGTCGCCAGACTGTCCCGAAATCTCGGGTGGTCCAACAGCGCGTCCGTGAGGAAACCCGGCAGCACCTGGCCCCATGGAATTCGCAAAAGTGTAGTGTCATAGGCCCAGGCATGGGGATCCGATCTGCTGGCCTCGCTGATCGGTCGCAGCGCAACGATGACAAAGCTGAACTCATCGCGAAGATGCTTGGCCAACAATCCGAAATCAAAGCCCTGCCCTCCCACCACGCTCTTCGTATCGGACCAACTGTCCAGAACCGCAGGCAGGCTCACAGTCTCGATACCATCCTTGCTCTCAGACGACGCGGGCGCATGCGCGGGATCTTCGTGGATCACCAGCACGCGCCGCGCTCCATTGCGCGACAAATGTGCAGCCAGCGCGACCGGGAGCGCAGTCGGGTCTTCGAGACCCGACGACAAAGGCGCAATTCCAACGAGCAAACCGCCGGGAGACTTCAGATTGACCTCGCAGGCCTGCGCCAACCGCTCAAGCGTGCGGGACCGCGCCGCCGCAGCCCCACGATCGTCGAGGCTCTTGCGTCCGGGAAGAAGGCCCACGCAACTCAGGCCAAGCTCCTGGCGCAGGGTCGAGACAGTACGGATCGGTTTCGGCAATAATTCCCGCGCCGCTCCGATCAAAACACCAAGCATACCCCCCAACAACATCCCAGCAAAAAGCATTGCCTTCTTCTGCGGGCTGGACGCGCTCTTTGGCACTTCGGCAGGCGAGATAATCTTGATCGCAGCAATTGGGAAATTCTGCTGCTGCGTCGCGACTTCAAGGCGCGCCAGGTAATCACGATAGACTTGGGCATAGGTCTCGGAGATCGCCTCCAGCTGTTGCAGCCTGCCGCGCAAGGCAACGGCGGTATCGGAGCTGCCAGTGATCGCCTCGAGATCGGCGCGCAAGGACTCTTCGCGGCTGCGCGACATAAGATAGCTCACCCGCGCGGCTTCGGTCGCCTGTTCCAGTTCGACTTCGATGGCCTCGCGCAGCAGATCGAGGCTGCCTTTGAGCTGTTGCGCCTGCGGATGATCGGGCCCGAATTGAGTGACGAGACGACGATACCGCAGCCGCCCATCCAGATAATCGCGCCGCAACGCCTCATTGCCAGCGCCAAATTGCCCTTCGACGAAGGGAACGGTGATTATCTCCTCGCCTTCGCGGGAGCGCGCCAGCAACGACTCCATGCTTTCAAGCTGCGCTTCGGCCTCCGCCGCGTTGGCCGAAGCGTTCATCAAGGCGCTCGCCAGCTCGGACTGTTGCTGCTCGGTCAGGAGATTTCCACGCACCTCCACCAGATCGTTGGTGGCGCGAAACTCCTGCACAGCCGCAGCAGCTTCCATGCTTTTCTGCTCCAGCCGGTCCAATCGCTCGCGCAGCCAACCTTCGGCCTTTGCGGCAATCTCATTGGTGGTCACCAACTGGAAGCCTTCGTAGGACCAGCCGTAGCCCCGAGCGATCATCGCTGCCCGCCTGGGCTCGAAATCGGCAAACCCGATTTCAATGACAAGGCTCCGGCCTGACCGCGAAACGGAGAGCCGATCGCGCAAGATCTGCACGGCGCGATCACGATCTGTGACGTCCAGATTGAAATCGAGTTCCACCGCGGTGCCGCCGCCGCTTTCGCTTTCGTCGCTGCCAGACGCGGACGGAGCCGGCGGCGCCGGCGTCAACAGGCGCGCCAGCGGATCGGTCACCAGAGACACAAGGCCCAGCACCCTTTGCGTGGCCCCAACCGGGGGCGAAAGAAAGTCGGCATCTTCATCGAGGTTCAGCAGATCCACGACCTGATAGGCCAAAGCGCGTGACTTGATAATCTCGATTTCGCTTTGAACGGCCGTGTCCGACCACACCGCATTCGGCAGCGGTGAGACTTCATTCAGCAACTCTGCGCGTTCCTCATCAAGCAAGACAGTCTCGACCGCCGTGTACCGCGGCAGTGACCCCAGGATCATCAACACAGCGATAACAATGCCCGCCAAGGCACAGATGATCGCAAGAGGCGCCTGCCTGCGCATCGCCCGCAGAATGCTACCCATGTCCACACGCGGCTCGTCGCGATACCCCGCGAGAAGATGCGCATTGTCCTTCGTCCAGGTGATACGGCGCTCCTGCACTGGTTTTGTCATCTTGAAAACTCCGAAAGGGTCGCCAATCCGGGGCGCATGGACGTGTTCGCGGCCCGTGCTCTGCGGACGAGAGAGATGGGATTTATCGGCGTGTATTGCATGGTCATGTGGTGATCCCACTCCATCGGCCCAGCGACGGATGTCGGGGCTGCCGCATCGGTCTGGCTTGATGGGCCGCGTGCCGGACCTGCCGATTGTGATCGAACAGCCGCAGCAGAACGAAAGCGACAAGGAAGGTGCCCACCGTATGCGGTGTGATGAAATCAACCTCGGCGACGGATCTGACGAGGAAGAGGACCGACAGCCCTGACATCAGCATCAGCGATCCCACGCCGCCCTGCCCAAGTGCGGCCCCTAAAGGCAAAACGAAAAGCAGAAGACACAATGTTGCCACCAACGCCAGTCCCACCAGCCCGGTCCCCACATAGGTTTCGATCAGCAAATTGTGGAAATGAAACCCTGTCCGCGCCGTAATGTAGAATTCTTCCCAAAGCATCTCTGCGGCCGGACGGCCATGTGTCCAGAAGGCATTGTAGCCAATTCCCAGAACCGGCTTTTCCGCTCCAAATTCAATCGCTTGGCTCCAGAGATAGGTACGACCCGTGAGGCTCGAGTCCCGCCCGAAAGCGGCCAACAGGGCATCGAAGGCTCCAAGCCGCAGGCTCACGAATGCGATGGCAACGCTCCCGGTCAACACCAGAAAAACCACCGCGCGGCGCAACCACGGCGCCAGCGTGAGGACCACACCCATAAAGGCGATCGCTGCGAAGGCGGCAAAGGCGGAGAGCAGGGATGTGGCCGAATCCGACATCCACAGCATGACAATCCCAACCCCGGCGGTCAGCACGGCCAATGCCTGAACCGCGCGGCGGCTGCGGAACATCCACACCAAGGCTGCCGAGAAAAGGATCGCAAGCGTAGCAAAGTAACCCAGCTGATTTTTCGACGAAAAGGCGCCATTAAACGCAAAATCGCCGTCGATGTAATCATAGGAATAGCCGCCGCTCGCAGCAGAATAGGCCAGCACCAGAAGGCCTCCGATTGTGCCGCCCAGCGCAAGATTTCCCGCCGAGATGATCCGCGCTGCAACCAGGCCCGCAAAGAAGGTGATGCCGTATTGAATGGCACCGCGCAACGTGGTGCCGGGTGCATCGCTCCATAAAACGGAAAGAGCGAAGAAGAACGGGACCGTCAGCAGCAGCAGAGCCGATCCGGGCCTGCCCAGTAGGATCCGCGGAGCCATGACAAAAGGCGCAAGCCAGCAGGCGTAGAACGCCAGAACGGACAGCGGTCCGAAATTCACTGAATAGGCAAAGACGATCACTGAAAGCACGATGGCGGGCACGGCAAATGCCGTGTTCTGCTCCGGATCGACGATTCTGGCCTGGCGTATAATCATTCGATCTGCGGCCCAACGTCTGCAATCTGTGCCAACAGCCGACGGCGAACGCTCCGCCCCGGCGTTTGGCTCACGAAGAAACCGTACCCTGCAGTGCGGTCGCCACTGCCGCCCTTGCGGACGCGACGCACGCTGCACCCCATGTTCAGCAAATGTAGTCTGCGGCCGAACTGCAACCAAAACCGATCAGCGCCCGGTCTCGAAGCCCTGTGATGATCAAAACATGAGCGGCACGCCAAGCGTGGTCGCACCCCTGTTTGCCGTCCCCCGCCGGTCCTCAAGCCCAAGCCTTGCGTCCGTGCTGTCATGGCAATGTCCTTCGACATCTCCTGCCCTGGACGGGCGATCAGACTCTGACATTCATTGCGACACATCGACCCCATCCTGGCACAGCACGGAACCCTCGAACGTGCAGCCCGCGCCCAGTTCCGTGTACGCCAACCAGTCGACCACAAGCGTCTGCGGCGCCGATTCAGGATCGAATGCGCCCATCCACTCCACCAGCGTTTCCGTAGACCACAGGCTCAGGTAGATCTTCTGCGGATCGTCGGGCAGCACACCCCCCCGCTGATCTCGGATCAAGGCACCGTCAATGTACCACCGGATCCGGTCGGGCTCCCAGATGAAGGCGTAACTCCGAAATACGCCATCGTCGGCCATCTCGAGAAAACCCTCGTTTTTGCTGTTGTTCGCCGTGTGGAAGTTCGTCTGAAGCGTCGGGCCCCGCGGCGCGATAAATTCGAAGTCGATCTCATTGTGAGGGCGGTCCTGCGGGGCCCCGATGAACGTGAAGAGGTTCGCATTCATGCCGCGCGCATACGGCACCTTCATCCGCGCCTCATAGGTACCGTACCCGAAACGCGTGCGTGACTGGATCTCCGCGCAGCTCAAATCATGGCCATCCTTGGCGTCCGCCGTCAGCGACAAAAGCAGCTTGCCATCCTCCACAGCGACCCGATCGCGATGCCACAAACAGCTCTGATGGTCGCCATTCGTCCAGCCGCTGGAGATGAACCATCTGTCCTTTGTCAGCCGATCAAACGGTTCGAAAAAAGATGTGTCCTCCGCTGCGGATCGCATCGGCCCCATGACTAGCGGCACGGCAAGGGTGATTGCCGACAGCATAGCCTGCCTTCGATATCTGCTCATATCTTGCGTCGTCCTGTTCCGGGAAAGCTGTTCGCTTGAGGCAAAAATAAATCCCGCGACCAGCCCCTACAAACCATAAACACCGAGATACGCGGCAAGTCGCCGAGGTGCCTACGGCGACATCACTCCGCACGCCGCTGCATAGTATTCGAGCTATAATGAAGCGGCGCGCCTCACTGCAGGAAACCCGGCCAATACTGGCTTAGATCCTTTCCGATCAGTTCGGAAAGCCCGGCATTTCGGTCCGACAGATGCTGGCACAGATATGCGCGTGTTTTCGCTCGCATATCCGAGGGCGGATGGTCTTCGGTCAGAATGCGACGGGAGATGAACCGGAACCAGCGCCGATAGGCCTTATGAGCCAGGCGCGACGACCACGGGATATCGCCTTTCAGATGCCGCGCGTACCGGTGGCGCACCAGAATCCGGCCCACATGGTTGAGACGCAGAAGCGTCTGTGCCTTGGCCGGATATTTCGTACGGTTATGCCAGCTCTCCACGGCGTCAACCGACATTGGCGACAACCCGAGAAACTCTGTGACACCGTTCATCACCCGCTGTTTGTCCCTCTTGAACTCTTCGAACAGGACGACATGCACCCGCCCTGGCCCCAAGGCATCAAGGAAGACCCGCAAACGCGGGGCATAGGTTGATCCCAAAATGATGGAGGGTTCTCGGCTCAATGCCCTTTCAAAAGAGAGGGTGGTCCGTCCGCTGCGCAGGAGATGCCAGTACTGGGAAAAAGCGCGCGCCACCGGATCGCGCAGCATGAAAATGACTTTGATATCGGGAGCTGTCGTCTTGATCCGAAATGCGGCGACATCCGACATGAGATAAGTGGTGGTGTCCTCGCCGATGAGCCGGTCGGGCGGGGCTTCGGAGAACCGCTGCTCGTATCGTGCCTGGATCGCCGGATCTCTGGGATCACGCCAGGATAGATCGTCGCCGTCCATTTCCAGAAAATCGCCATGGGCGATCGGATCGTCCGCATCAAAGAAGTAGAGTTCGTTCGGGGCCACCCAGGCGTCTGGGTGCTGGTCGAGAATGTGGTGCAGCGATGTCGTGCCGCACTTCGGCGCCCCTCCGATGATGAAATCCGGTGTCACGACTGGTTCGAGGCTCCCAAGGACAGCCGACTGACATGACAACCGACCTTCCTTACTGGTCCACCTCCCGGAGTGAAGTTTCAACCGTCACCGCAGACACCCGGCGGCAGACCGCCTGAGATTGCCCTTTCCTTGGGCACCGGGCATTAGAAACTTGCGTCGTCGCACAGGGTCAATGGAGATGAACATTCCAAGACCTCGGTTAGTCCATACGCGTTGCATCCGACCCCCACGCTCAGGTCTCACTGAGTTCCTTGCAGGCAGCTCCATAGGCCGTACGGCCAATACACAGACGTTCAAACCAAAGTTCCGGGCCCAAACATGCCGCTCAGGCGCAAGCCCTGTCGCTGAGATGCAGCCGTCAAGCTGGACATTCGCCGCTCGGCCCAAGAGTGTTCGTCTCTTCCTTCTGCGCAGGACGCACAGTGTCTTTGATCACCGCATCAATGTGTTTGTATCACCTAGCTGCCCCGGAACGGCCACTTGAGGCACGTGGCGGCCGCGTCTCAGTCCAAAATCCGAGGTGCGAGAGGTCTTCTATGTACCAACCACAGTCGGAGAATCTGATTGGCCCGATCTAGCCCTCTGGCGGAAGCGGATGTTGAGCATCGTCACACGACGGACTGCGAAGCCTTTCAAGAAGTGCGGAAGCGTGCTCTTTTTGCTCAAGCAACCGAAGCCGGCTGACCGCTCCCCCTGACCCCCGGTGCTTTCTGTTCGGTTGCATGATCGTCGCTCATGATGCGATGGAAAAAGCAGACCGGTTTTCGGGAAAGTGCTGATCGTCGTCCAGTCACGTCGACAACGCAATGGCCAAGGTTCATCTAAGGCGGAACGGAGATTCAGAATGACCCTGAAGCCATCAGAGCAAACCGACAGCTCAACTGCAGACGCCGGTAAGGCGACGCCCCAGCCTGCCCCGGAGAAGGCTGTCGGACCAGCGGCGCAGCGTCGGCTCTTTCTTAACCTTGCGCTGGCCAATTTTTCGGTCGGGTTTGGTGCCTTTGTTGTTATTGCCATTCTGCCGCCCCTTGCCAGCGACCTCGGGATCTCCCCGGCGACGGCGGGCTGGACCATGACGGCCTACGCCATAGCCTATGCGATCGGCTCGCCCATCGGTGTCGCAATGACCGGACGCGTTGACCGCCGCACTGTACTCACCGGTGGGCTCGCGATGTTCGGCGTCGGGGGCTTGATGGCAGCGCTGGCTCCATCTTTGGTCACGGTGCTGGGCGCGCGTGTCGTTATGGCCATTGGTGCCGGGGTGGTTACACCCGTGGCCGCATCCGTCGCAATTGGACTCGTGTCCGCAATGGAACGCGGCCGTGCTCTTGCGTACGTCTTCGGGGGCCTCACACTGGCACAGGCAATCGGCATACCCGCGGGCGCTTGGCTGGGATATACTCTCGGCTGGCGTGGGACATTTCTCGTGGCAGCTTTGCTCACTCTATCGTCAGCCGCACTTCTACGCGTTCGGCTTCCGATCGGGCTTGTCGTGCCGATTACGACCCTTCGCGCGCTGGCGCAGGCGCTACAGCGGCCAGACCTTGCGGTGGCGCTTCTATTCACGGTGCTGTTCATGGGTGGCGTATGGACGCTCTACACTTTCTTTGGGCCGTTCTTCGAGTATCGGCTCGGCATCGGCGGAACCGGACTGGGTGTGCTCCTCCTGGTTTTCGGTATCGGTGCGGTGTTTGGGAACGCCCTCGGCGGGCGCCTGACAGACCGGATCGGACCTGACCGCACCCTCGCCTTGCTGTGCCTGGCGCAAATGATCCTGATGCCTGTCCTGACACTCTTTCCGTTTGGTGGAGGGTCCGGCGGCATTGCGGGCGCGGCTCTGCTCGTGCTGCTGCGGAGTCTCGCCGGCTGGTCCTTCATGGTCCCGCAACAAGCCCGCCTAGCAGCGCTCGAGCCTGACCTCGCGCCGATCCTCTTTGCGCTCAACGCTGCGGCGATCTACGTTGCCGCATCGCTGGGCAGTCTGGCGGGGGGCGCTGTACTGGCCGATGCGGGGTTCGGACCGATTGGCCCGGTCGGTGCGGCGATTGTCCTTCTGGCGCTGGCTTCGCTGCCTGTGGCCCGTCGTCTGGCGGCGCGGCAGCAACTGAGCTAGGATTTTCTGATCACTTATCTGCTCGGATCAGTGAAGGGTGATTGATGCGGGATTTGACGCAGCTGAGTGCTTTGCAGCTATCGGCGCAAATTGAGCGGGGCGCACTCACCTCAGTTGAGGTGACCACTGCATTTCTCGACAGGATTGAGCAACTCAATCCGAAGATTAATGCAATCGTAGGTCTGCGCATACGCTCAGATATTCTCGCCGATGCGCAGCGTGCCGATGAAACCCCGCGACGTGGATGGCTACATGGCATACCGCTCGCCATCAAGGATCTCGCCGAAACGAAGGGTATTCGCACGACGTACGGGTCACCACTCTTCGCCGAGCATACGCCAGAGCATGACTCGCTGGTGGTAAAGCGGATAAGAGATGCAGGCGCGATCATTATCGGCAAAACCAATACGCCGGAATTTGGTCTCGGCTCGCATACCTTTAACCCGGTTTATGGCGCGACACGCAATCCTTATGCACTGGCCCTGACTGCCGGTGGATCCTCGGGCGGAGCAGCAGCAGCGCTTGCGGCGCGATTGGTTCCAATCGCCGATGGCTCTGACATGATGGGCAGCGTACGCAACCCGGCGGCCTTCTGTAATGTCTACGGGTTCAGGCCAAGTTGGGGTCTCGTTCCCGCCGAACCGAAGGGCGAAATGTTCTTTCAGCAGCTTGCGACCTCTGGCCCGATGGGACGCTCACCCGCGGATCTAGCCGCACTCCTGAATACCATCGCTGGCCCAGACCCTCGCCTGCCGCACGATACCAGTGTCGCGCCGGACCTGTGTGATCTGAAAGGTACAGTGACAGGAAAGCGGATGGGTTGGCTTGCCGATTGGGGAGGCGCCTACCCGTGTGAAGATGGAATTCTGAGTTTGTGCGAAACGGGCCTTGCCGCCTTCGAACAGCTTGGCTGCATTGTCGAACCAATAGTGCCGCCATTTGATGCGACAGATCTGTGGTGGTCCTGGCGAACCCTTCGCGCCTGGGCAAATGCCTGCAAGATGAAGGACGCCTATGACGATCTTGAAAAACGCGCGCTTCTGAAACCCGAGATGATATGGGAGATAGAGCAAGGACTGTTGCTGAGCGCGCGCGATGTCCACGACGCAAGTGAGATCAGATCAGCCTGGTTCCGCAAACTCGTTGACCTATCGACCGAGTATGACGCGTTCACTCTTCCATCCGCACAGGTTTGGCAGTTTCCGGTAGAGTGGACATATCCCGAGATGATAAATGGCGCAAAAATGAATACGTATCATCGCTGGATGGAAATCGTTGTGCCCGTCAGCTTGACCGGGTTGCCCTGTTTGGCAATTCCAGCGGGGTTTGGCGCTCAAGGTCTTCCAATGGGCTTGCAGCTTTTCGGGCGTCGCGGATCGGATCGCAATATCCTAACACTTGGACAAGCATATCATACGTTTTATAACTGGACTGCGCAGGCGCCCGATCTTTGAGTTCACATGCGCAGGATGGTGTGTCGTCAATTCGAGGGTCCACTCCACTATAGACAAATGCAATGCGCCGGGTCGTCAGTTTGGCGCTCAACTGCCGCTACAACGCGGCATCAACGTGGGTTGTCGACTTTGCAGTCTTAGCTCCCGACCCAAAGCATCATGCGTAATTGGGCAGCTCCCGCTTGCGCGCATTGAGCGCATTGGACAAAGGCGGTGGTAGTGAGCGCATCTCAGTTATTTTCGCTTTGTGCTGCGTGCGCGCTGCGCAAAAATTGCTACGTCGGCAATCTTCGGAGCGCTGTAATGCGACGGGAAAACCCGTCATTTGTACGCCGGGCAGAGGGCTGTCCTGCGCTGCAATGATACCCGCGCAATAACATTCGGTGACGAGGAAATGCTGATGACGTAAGAAGTGCTCTTGCCGGAGTCCTTCCGGTTTCCTTCAAATGCAAAAAACCCGCCACAAGGGCGGGTCAAACGAAATTTGAGTTGGTTGCGGGAGTAGGATTTGAACCTACGACCTTCAGGTTATGAGCCTGACGAGCTACCGGGCTGCTCCATCCCGCGCCAACTGATGCGGCCTACCGCGCCAAACGCTACTTAAGGCCGAAACATCGAAAGAGAGATACGAGCACAAAGGTTTTACTAGGTTTGGCGGTGACCTACTCTCCCACGCCTTAAGACGCAGTACCATCGGCGCTAAGGCACTTAACGGCCGGGTTCGGGATGGGACCGGGTGTTTTGCTCTCGCTATGACCACCAAACCATGAAAAACCTCTGTGTCCAAGTCACGCACATCTGATTGTGTATGTATGCTTCTGATACCAATAGAAAATCTCTCTTCTACTGGATCAAATCAAGCCTATCGAGCAATTAGTACCAGTCAACTGAACACATTACTGTGCTTACATCTCTGGCCTATCGACGAGATGGTCTATCTCGGCTCTCAGGGATACCTTGTTTTGAGGGGGGCTTCCCGCTTAGATGCCTTCAGCGGTTATCCTGTCCGATCATAGCTACCCTGCACTGCCGTTGGCACGACAACAGGTCCACCAGTGGATCGTTCACCCCGGTCCTCTCGTACTAGGGGCAACTCCTCTCAAGTATCCTACACCCACGGAAGATAGGGACCGAACTGTCTCACGACGTTCTAAACCCAGCTCACGTACCTCTTTAAACGGCGAACAGCCGTACCCTTGGGACCTGCTCCAGCCCCAGGATGAGATGAGCCGACATCGAGGTGCCAAACACTGCCGTCGATATGGACTCTTGGGCAGTATCAGCCTGTTATCCCCGGCGTACCTTTTATCCGTTGAGCGATGGCCCTTCCACTCGGGACCACCGGATCACTATGGCCGTCTTTCGACTCTGCTCGACTTGTCAGTCTCGCAGTCAGGCTGGCTTCTGCCATTGCACTCAACGAGCGATTTCCGACCGCTCTGAGCCAACCTTCGCGCGCCTCCGTTACGCTTTAGGAGGCGACCGCCCCAGTCAAACTACCCACCACACAGGGTCCCGGATCCGGATAACGGACCGCGGTTAGACATCAAGCAGAACAAGGGTGGTATCTCAAGGGAGGCTCCACGCAAACTGGCGTTCACGCTTCAAAGCCCACCACCTATCCTGCACATGTTCGGCCTAATGCCAGTGTGAAGTTGTAGTAAAGGTGCACGGGGTCTTTCCGTCTAACCGCGGGAAACCTGCATCTTGACAGGTAATTCAATTTCGCTGAGTCGATGTTGGAGACAGCGGGGAAGTCGTTACGCCATTCGTGCAGGTCGGAACTTACCCGACAAGGAATTTCGCTACCTTAGGACCGTTATAGTTACGGCCGCCGTTTACCTGGGCTTCAATTCAAGGCTCTCACCTCTCCTTTTAACCTTCAGGCACCGGGCAGGCGTCAGACCCTATACGTCGTCTTGCGACTTCGCAGAGCCCTGTGTTTTTAATAAACAGTCGCCACCCCCTGGTTTGTGCCCCCAGCCAATACTTGCGTAGAAACTGGGCCTCCTTCTCGCGAACTTACGGAGGTATTTTGCCGAGTTCCTTCAACATCGTTCTCTCAAGCGCCTTGGTATTCTCTACCAGTCCACCTGTGTCGGTTTAGGGTACGATCTCATGATGGAGCTATTTCCAGGAACTGCTGAGCGGCCCATCCAAATCCGATAAGGATGAACAACCTTCGCAATTCGTCACTTCCATCTGGCTCAGGAATATTAACCTGATTCCCATCGACTACGCCTTTCGGCCTCGCCTTAGGGGTCGGCTTACCCTGCTCAGATTAGCTTTAAGCAGGAACCCTTGGACTTTCGGCGACAGTGTCTCTCACACTGTTTGTCGCTACTCATGTCATCATTCTCACTAGTGATCTCTCCACCGGATCGCTCACGCGCCGGCTTCACAGAAAACTCCGCGTCTCCAATATCCCCGAAGGGAATAAGGAAACATGGAATTATGTCACACTACGCTCTGCTACCATGCGATAAACGCATCCTAAGCTTCGGCTCATGGCTTGAGCCCCGTTACATCTTCGCCGCAAGACAACTTATTTAGACCAGTGAGCTGTTACGCTATCTTTAAAGGATGGCTGCTTCTAAGCCAACCTCCTGGTTGTTTTGGTCGTCTCACCTGCTTTCCCACTTAGCCATGAATTAGGGGCCTTAGCTGTAGGTCAGGGTTGTTTCCCTCTCCACGACGGACGTTAGCATTCGCCGTGTGTCTGCCATCTAGTACTCCTCGGTATTCGGAGTTTGGTTAGGATCAGTAAGCCTGTGGGGCCCCATTACCCATCCAGTGCTCTACCCCCGAGGGTATACGGATGACGCTCTACCTAAATAGATTTCGCAGAGAACCAGCTATCTCCGAGTTTGATTGGCCTTTCACCCCTAGGCACAGCTCATCCCGATCCTTTTCAACGGATGTGGGTTCGGTCCTCCAGTACGTGTTACCGTAC
>NZ_CANLQB010000006.1:282500-389001 GCF_947493125.1 uncultured Roseobacter sp.
TCGAACCTGGTAATCATCCTCCACGCGCTCGGCGCGCTCACCGCGCTGACGCTCGGCACGGTGCAATTGCTGCTGCCCAAGGGCAGCGACACGCACCGGATCTGCGGCTACATCTGGGTCGGCCTGATGGTGCTGGTCGCCCTGTCGAGCTTCTGGATCCATGATATCCGCCATGTCGGTCCCTTCAGCGCCATTCATCTCTTGTCGGTCTACACCCTGTTCGGCGTGGCCTCGGGCCTCCGCGACGCCCGACGCGGCAACATTACGGCACATAGGAAAACAATGCGTCAAATATTCTGGATCGCGCTTGTCGGAGCGGGGGCCTTCACCCTGTTGCCGGGGCGCGTGATGCATCAGGTGGTCTTCGGTCAGTAGAAGCGCGTGAGGTCCATGCCCTCGTACAGACTGGCCACCTCCTCTTCGTAGCCGTTGAACATCAGCGTCGGGATACGCGGCGAGAAGAGCCCGCCGCCGATTTTGCGCTCGGTCGCCTGGGACCAGCGCGGATGATCCACCTCAGGGTTCACATTGGCATAAAATCCGTATTCGCTCGGCTGCAGCTGTTGCCAGGTGTTCACGGGCTCCTCTTCGGTCAGCGTGATCTTCACAATCGACTTGATCGACTTGAACCCATACTTCCACGGCACCACCAGCCGGATCGGCGCGCCGTTCTGGTTCGGGATCGTGCGCCCGTAGATGCCCGTGGCCATGATCGTCAGCGGATGCAGCGCCTCATCGAGCCGCAGCCCCTCCACATAGGGCCAGTCGATAAAGCGGCTCGATTGCCCGCGCATCTCCTCGGGGCGATAGAGCGTTTCGAACCGGACGTATTTCGCCTGCGCCTGCACACCCGCCATGGCCAGCAGGTCGGCCAGTTCGAACCCGTTCCACGGGATCACCATCGACCAGGCCTCGACACAGCGGAAGCGGTAAATCCGCTCCTCCACGTTCATCTCGGCCATGATGTCTTTGAAGTCGTATGTGCCCGGGCGCTCCACCAGCCCGTCGATCTCAATGCTCCAAGGCTCGGTGGTCAGCGCCGAGGCATAACTCGCCGGGTCGCTCTTGCCGGTGCCGAACTCATAGAAGTTGTTGTACTGTGTGATGTCCTCCCAGGAGTTGGGCTCCAGCGCCTCCTCGGACCGCGCGCCTGTACCCGCAAGCGCAATGCCAGCGGCCGCCCCGGCCATCAGCTGGCGCCGGTTGAGAAACAGCGCCTCGGGCGTGGCATCTGCGCGTGTCAATGTGTTGGTCCACCGATAGGCCATGGGACCCTCCTGAGCTTCGTGATCACCCGTGATGTAGGGGGTTCCGGCCCATGCGCCAAACCATTTCAGGTCACGAATGTGACAGGCGCCTGTAATCTTTGTCAGACCGCCTCAGAGGCCGAGCAGCCCGGGCAGCACCTGCATCCGATCAAACACCGCGTCACAGAGCGGGGTCATCCGCGCCGGGTCCGTCTCAGCCACATAGCCGAAACAGGGGATCCCCGCCGCCTGCGCCGCGCGGGCCCCGGTCGGGCTGTCTTCGATGACCACCGCGCGGTCTGGTGACACCCCCGCCCGTGCGGCAGCATGCAGGTAGAGGTCGGGCGCGGGCTTGGGCTTGGGGACGTCCTCGCGGGAATAGATCCGTCCCCGCAGCCGCTCGATCAGACCCGTGCGTCCAAGCGTGATCTCCATCTTGCGGTGCGGCCCGTTCGAGCCCACCGCATAAGGAATGGAGGCCTGATCCAAAGCCTCGAGCACCTCCACGATCCCGGGAATGATCTCGACCTCTTGTGCCAGTACCGCGAACATCTCTTCATAGATGCAATCCACCCAATCGTCGGGGAGCTGGGCGCTCATGGCGCGCGCCTCCTGCATCACGCCAGCCATGGTGCCGCCCACGAAGGTCTCGAGGATCTCCTCGAGGGACAGCTCCAGCCCGTGGCGGGCGAGGTTGTCACGGATCACGACATTGGTCAGCGGCTCGCTGTCCACCAGCACGCCGTCACAGTCGAAAATCACCAGATCAGGAGGGAGCGTCATGAAAAAGGCCGGGTTGTGATGCCGGGCCTTTCTGTCGTGATTTCAGGGCAGAGGTCAATGCGCCACAAGCCTCGGCCCAAGGCCCGAGGTGACGGCGCCCGGTTTGGTCTGTTGCGATATCCGACATCCCGTGGCGCCCGGATCGACGTCTCGCCTGACAATATTGTTATTGGAAACCGGATCGCGGCGCGGCTTAGTGCGCGCCGGTTTTCGGTCAAACCACATCGGCGGGAATCCCCCGTGATCCAATTGGCCACGCCAGGCGTTCCCTCTTCAGATGCCACACCGGCATTCACCTTCAACCAAAGGAGACATCTATGTTTCGTCGCAACTTTCTGAGCCTGACCGCCGGCGCAGCCCTGCTGGGCACATCCGCCTTCGCGGGCAGCGCCTCCAAGGACATCGTCGACACCGCCGCCAATGCCGGCAGCTTCAGCACGCTTGTCGCTGCGGTGGAGGCCGCCGATCTGGTCGATACGCTGAAAGGCGAAGGCCCCTTCACCGTCTTTGCACCCACCGACGAGGCCTTTGCCGCTTTGCCCGAGGGCACCGTCGAGTCGCTGCTGCAGCCGGAAAACAAGGACCAGCTGATTGCGATCCTCACCTATCACGTGGTACCGGGCAAGGTGATGTCCACCGACCTCAGCGACGGGATGAGCGCCACGACCGTACAGGGCGGTGACCTGACCGTCGATCTGTCGGACGGTGTGAAGATCAACGAGGCCTCCGTCACCTCCGCGGATGTGGAAGCCTCCAACGGCGTGATCCACGTGGTCGACACGGTGATCCTGCCCGAAGAGAGCAGCTGACCCAAATGAAAGGCCCGGCGGATCACTCCGCCGGGCCCTTTTGTCATATGCGGATGCCGTTAGTGAACGACAGCATCATCCGGCTTGGGCCGGTTCGACGCCGCCACGCGGTCCCCGATAATCAGCCCCTCGGTGCCTGCCGTCACCGTCACGCTGTCGCCGTCCTTCACATCCCCGGCGAGCAGCATCTCGGCCAGCGGATCCTGCAGCGCCCGCTGGATCACCCGCTTCAGGGGCCGGGCGCCGAACACCGGGTCATAGCCTTCATCGGCCAGCCACTTGCGTGCACCATCATCCAGATCAAGCATGATCTTCCGCCCGGCCAGCCGCTTCAGCAGGCGCGCCATCTGGATCTCGACGATCCCGTCCATATTCTCGCGGTTCAGCCGGTCGAAGATGATGGTCTCGTCTAGACGGTTCAGGAACTCGGGCCGGAAATGCGCCCGCACCGCGTCCATCACATCCCGCCGCGCCTGGGAGGAATCCGCCCCCTCCGGCAGCTGGCTCAGCGCCTGTGACCCGAGGTTCGAGGTCAGCACGATCAGCGTCTGCTTGAAGTCCACCGTGCGGCCCTGCCCGTCGGTCAGCACACCGTCATCCAGCACCTGCAGCAGAACGTTGAACACATCCGGGTGCGCCTTTTCGACCTCGTCGAACAGCACCACCTGATAGGGCCTGCGCCGCACCGCTTCGGTCAGCACACCGCCCTCATCATAGCCCACATAGCCGGGAGGCGCGCCGATCAGCCGTGCAACCGCGTGTTTCTCCATGAACTCCGACATGTCGATGCGCACCATCGCATTGTCATCGTCAAAGAGAAATTCGGCCACCGCCTTGGTCAGCTCCGTCTTGCCAACGCCGGTCGGCCCCAGAAAGAGGAACGAGCCCAGCGGGCGGTTCTCGTCATTCAGACCGGCCCGCGCGCGGCGCACCGCATTGGCCACAGCCCCCACAGCGGCGTTCTGGCCGATGACCCGTGCGTGCAGCTGGTCTTCCATGCGCAGAAGCTTGTCGCGCTCACCCTCCAGCATCTTGCCCGCCGGAATGCCCGTCCACCGCTCGACGACACTGGCGATCTGATCCGGGCGCACGGCCTCTTCGACCAGCACGTCCCCGTCATCGCGGCCTTCGGCGGCCTCCAGCTGTTTCTCCAGCTGCGGGATCACGCCATACGACAGCTCCCCGGCCTTCGCCAGATTGCCTTCGCGCTTGGCGATCTCCAGATCGGCCCGCGCCCGATCAAGCTGCTCCTTGATGTCGCGTGCGCTGGAGAGTTTGTCCCGCTCGGCCTGCCATTGCGCGGTCAGCTCATCACTGCGCTCCTGCAACTCGGCGAGATCCTTCTCCAACGTCTCCAGCCGGTCCTTGCTCGCCGCATCGTCTTCCAGACGCAGCGCCTCGGCCTCGATCTGCATCTGCAGGATCTGGCGGTCGAGTGCATCGAGCTCCTCGGGCTTGCTGTCCACTTCCATGCGCAAGCGGCTCGCCGCCTCGTCCACAAGATCAATGGCCTTATCCGGCAAAAAGCGGTCCGTGATGTAGCGATGGCTCAACGTCGCCGCTGCCACCAGCGCCGAGTCCGATATCCGCACCCCATGGTGCAGCTCGTACTTCTCCTTGATGCCGCGCAGGATCGAGACGGTGTCTTCCACCGTCGGCTCCTGCACCATCACCGGCTGGAACCGCCGCGCCAACGCCGCGTCTTTTTCCACATACTTGCGGTATTCATCGAGCGTGGTCGCCCCCACACAATGCAACTCGCCCCGCGCCAGGGCGGGTTTGATCAGGTTGGCGGCATCCATCGCGCCATCCGCCTTGCCCGCGCCCACCAGCGTGTGCATCTCGTCAATAAACAGGACGATCTCACCCGCAGCTTCGGTCACTTCGGTCAGCACCGCCTTCAGCCGCTCCTCGAACTCACCGCGATACTTCGCACCGGCGATCAGCGCGCCCATATCCAGCGCCAGCAGCTTCTTGTTCTTCAGGCTCTCGGGCACGTCGCCATTCACAATGCGCAAGGCCAAACCTTCGGCAATCGCCGTCTTACCGACCCCCGGTTCGCCGATCAGCACCGGGTTGTTCTTGGTCCGACGGCTCAGCACCTGCATCGCGCGGCGAATTTCCTCGTCACGCCCGATGATCGGGTCGATCTTGCCCGCCTCGGCCCGCTCAGTCAGGTCCATCGCGTATTTCTTCAGGGCGTCATAGCCCTCCTCGGCATTCGCACTGTCCGCCGTGCGGCCCTTGCGAATGTCATTGATCGCACCATTCAGCCCCTGCGCGGTGACACCACCGGTATCCAGCGCCTCCTTGGCGGCCGATTTCACCATGCACAGCGCAATCAGAATGCGCTCGACCGGCACAAAGCTGTCGCCCGCCTTCTTGGCCAGCGTCTCCGCCTCGGCCAGCACCTTCTGCGTCGCGTTGTCGAGGTAGATCTGCGCGGCGTCGCCGCTGACCTTCGGCATCTTCGACAGCGCCGTCTCAACGCTTTCCACCACGCGCGCAGGCTGCCCGCCCGCGGCAGAAATCAGGTTGCTCGCCAGCCCCTGATCGTCATCCATCAGCGCTTTGAGGATATGTTCGGGCGCCAACCGCTGGTGGCTGTCCCGTGTGGCAATGGTCTGTGCGGCCTGAATGAACCCGCGCGACCGCTCCGTGAACTTGCTCAAGTCCATGGGTCTTCTCCTTTGTGTTAAGCGTCCCCTGTGCTGCGCCCGGCTTGGCGGCACGTCAGCGGCGGAACCTTATGGGTTATCTGGGAGGCCATCCGGCCTGCTTCAAGCCCGACGACGCCCCAAAATCAACCATAGGTGTAAAGCACGGATGTTGCCCTGATGTGAATCAAGAAAAGCACCCATGGGAAACCGCCAAAAGCTTTCCCCGTTAACCAAAAGCCCACAGCGCTTATCTCCACTCCAGACAAGGGCACAGGATCGGTTCGCCCCGTATTCTGCCAGCTTTGTCCATATGTAACCAGTTGGCATGTTACGCCAATTCCTGTCCTCTCGCCTGGCCTCACACAACCACTTGTCAGGCGCGGGGACCGGCCCAGACCGTGAAAGAAGCTGCCGGCCCGTCACGCCACCCCAGATGCGGCCAGGCAGCCACGGCGGTCCGGGTCGTATGTCACACCCTCACCCGGAGGCCGCTGGACGGCATTCTCCGGGTCTTTTTTTGCGCCCCCCGCCGATGGACAGCCGCCGCCAGAGCGCCTAATCAGACGCAGCCAGAACAGGAGTGGCAGATGAGAGATGACAGGTTGATCGTGGCGCTGGATGTGCCGAACGCGCTGGCGGGCGCCGAGCTGGCCACCCGGCTCGGTGACGCGGTGAGCTTCTATAAGATCGGCCTGGGCATGCTCACGGGGGGCGGGCTGGCGCTGGCCAATGAGCTCAAGCAGGAGCAGGGCAAACGCATCTTCCTCGACATGAAGCTCTTCGACATCGGCGCCACCATCGAGGCGGCGGTGCGCGGGCTGGCGCAGTTCGACCTCGACTTTCTCACCGTGCATGGCGACCCGCATGTGGTCGCCGCCGCCAAGGAAGGGGCCGCGGGATCGGAGATGAAAATCCTCGCCGTCACGATCCTCACCTCGCTCGACCGGGACGACCTCGACGCCTGCCAGATCCGCGCAGGTGATCTGCCGGAACTGGTGACAACCCGCGCCGTGCGCGCCTTCGAGGCCGGGGCCGATGGGGTGATCGCCTCGCCGCAGGAGGCGGCTCTGATCCGGGCCCTGCCCGAGGCGGACAACCGCCTGATCGTGACCCCCGGCGTGCGCCCCGCAGGCGCCGATCTGGGCGACCAGAAGCGAGTCGCCACCCCCGCAAATGCCATCGCCGATGGCGCTGATCATATCGTCGTGGGGCGTCCCGTGTGGCAATCGCCCAATCCGAAGGCAGCGGCGCAAGCGATTCTGGCCGAGCTGAACAGCCCGCAAGCACACCAGCCAAACCACTGATCTCAGATCATAATTCCGATTTACCCACAGGACGGGGCGGCTGAAAGCCGCTCAAGAGACTGTGGCTATCGCACAACAGACCACAGGATGTGGGTCAATCCGACCATTCGCGGTTAGGAGGGTTCGCCTTTAGGTGGTAAGTTTACGTTAGGTGATACTCCCCAACGAACCGCGTCTTCCTGAGGTTCGTTACCTCCCCCCGCTCAGATCAGCGGGGGGTTTTTCCATCAAAGACAACTCATCAAGGCACAGCCGCAGCCTGTCGCGGAACCGTGCAATCACCTTCGGATGGCGCAGAAAAAGCGCAGGGGTCATGGCCGCCCAGCCCTGACCCTCGTCACCAAAACCGATCTCGCGGAGCAAAGCCTCCTCGACCGGAGCCGCGAAGAACCAGAACCCCAGGCCGTCCCGCTCGAACCGGCGCCCCCAAAGCACGCGCTCGGGCGGCAGCCGCAGGCCCAGCTCCTCGCGGGTCTCCCGCAGAATGCAGGCAAGCGGCCCCTCATCCCCTTCCCGGCCGCCGCCTGGCAGGTCCCAGAACCCCGCATGGTCGATTCCCGGGTCGTCGTCCCGCAACAGGGTGACCACGTGGCGCGCGGTCAGAAGCGCCAGCTTCGCCCCGTGGAAGGGCATGTTCATTTCCGGACTGGTGGCATAAGATCGGGACATGCCACAGCGATAGCAGAAGCCTGCGAGAATGCCCGCCCTTTGCCGCGATTGCCTGACAGAATTCGAGAGCGGTCGGCGTTGTCCTGCCTGCGCCAGCCCGCGTGTGGTGGCGCATGACGAGCTTTTCTCACTCTCCATCGCGCATATGGACTGCGACGCCTTCTACGCCTCGGTGGAGAAACGCGACGATCCCAGCCTCGAAGGCAAGCCGGTGATCATCGGCGGCGGGCGGCGCGGCGTGGTCTCCACCGCCTGCTATGTGGCGCGCATCCGCGGTGTACGCTCGGCCATGCCCATGTTCCAGGCGCTGAAACTCTGCCCCGAGGCGGTGATCATCAAGCCGCGCATGCAGGCCTATGTGGAGGCCTCCTGCGCGATCCGCGCCATCATGGAGGAGCTGACGCCTGACATCGAACCGCTCTCGCTCGACGAGGCGTTCATGGATCTGTCAGGGACGCAGCGGCTGCACGGCCACCCGCCCGCCACCATGCTGGCGCGGCTGGTCAAGCGCATGCGGGAGGAGCTGGGCCTTACCGGCTCCATCGGGCTCAGCCACAACAAGTTTCTGGCCAAGGTCGCCTCCGATCTCGACAAGCCGCACGGGTTTTCCGTGATCGGCAAAGCCGAGACGGGAGCGTTTCTGCACGACAAGCCCGTGCGCCTGATCTGGGGTGTGGGCGCCTCGTCGCAGGCCGCGCTGGACCGGGCCGGCATCCGAACCTTCGCCGACCTCCTGCGCTGGGATCGGACTGACCTCATCGCCCGCTTCGGCGCCATGGGCGACCGGCTCTGGCACCTCGCCCGCGGTCAGGATCGGCGCCGCGTCTCCGCCCACGCACCGATGAAATCCATCTCCAACGAGACCACCTTTCACGAAGACACCGCAGATCCGGACCTGCTCGACGGTCACCTCTGGCGCATGGCCGAAAAGGTCGCGGACCGCGCCAAGGCGAAGGACCTCGCGGGCCGCGTGGTGACCCTGAAGCTGAAACGCGCCAACCACTCATTGCTGTCCCGCCGGACCAGCCTGCGCGATGCGACCCAGATGGCCGATACGATCTATCGCACCGCGCGCGGCCTGTTCGACCAGGTGGGCAATGAGGGCCCTTACCGGTTGCTCGGTTGCGGGTTGTCGGATCTGATCAGTGCCGAGGCCGCGGACCGCTCCGGCGATCTGCTCGACCCACAGGCCGCACAACGCGGCAAGGCCGAACGGGCGACGGATGAAATCCGCGCCCGCTTCGGCCCGGACGCCATTCTCAAGGGCCGCGCGCTGCGCTAGCGCGGCGTATCTCGTTCCAAGCGTTTGCCTCAGGAGGCCAAGCGCCCTCGCCCCCATCGAAGGGGCTCGGGCGCTGCCCGGCGATCTCCGCCGGGCGGGCCAGCGGAGAGGGTTGCCGCGGATTATCTGGGCGTTGCGCCGGGTTGATGGTTCGCGGCGCACCCTTCAACAGGCCTGCACCGCCGAGAGGAAAAGACCCGCTACTCCGCTGCGAGCGGCATCCGCTCCTGGCCGATCTGCGCGATCTCCGCGATCACGCCTTTCAAGGTCCGCTGCACATCCTCGAACTGCGCCGAGGGGCGGATCAGGGCCTCGTCCATATAGATCGCCCGGTCGATCTCGACCTGCACCGCGTGCTGGCCCCGCGTCGGACGCCCGTAGGCCTGCGCCACATAGGCCCCGGCAAAGGGCGCGTTGCGTGTGACCACAAACCCCGCCGCCGCAAACGCCGCCTCGATCCGGTCCACCACATCGCCCGCGGCCGCCGCCCCGAACCGGTCTCCCAGCACGATCTCGGGCCGCCGCGCGCCGGTGCGCGCAATGCCTTGCACCGCCTCATGCGGCATCGAGTGACAGTCGATCAGAACCGCTTGCCCGTGATGGTGCACCGCGCGATCCAGCAGCCCCTGCAACATGTCGTGATAGGGATGCCAATATTCATCCAGCCGCCGCTTGGCCTCCAGCAGGCTGATCTTGCCGCGGTAGATCGCCCGGCCATTCGCGACCACACGGGGGATCACGCCAAGGCCCGAAGCCACCCGCGGATTGTGCCCGCGCCGCCGCACCCCTTCGATCAGCGCCGGATCCAGCTCGTCGCAGCTGCGGTTGAGATCCACGAAGGCCCGCGGCGCACCCGCCTTCAGAAACGGCGCGCCGAACTGCGGCGCACAGTCAAAGAGCTGGTCCACGAAGGCATCCTCGGACGAGCGGATCGCCAGCTCGTCCAACACGCTGGCGCGCAGCAGCGACCACGGGTAGGCCCGTCCGCTATGGGGAGAGGCGAACACCACGCAGGACTGCGCTTTTTCCGGGTAACTGACTTCAAACGCAGACTGTGACATACCTCTTCCTTCAGGGCCGACCATAGCGCAGAAAAAGTGAAAACCGAAAGCCCTTGATCTTATCTTCGAGTCCTTTTAAAGACCCGCTACCGGCGCGACCTCTCGCGCCCCATTTTATTTGGGGTCGGGGCATTCGGGTCGGCATCTTGGGTGATTAGCTCAGCGGTAGAGCACTTCGTTGACATCGAAGGGGTCACTGGTTCGATCCCAGTATCGCCCACCACGCCTTTCACCGGTCCGGCCCGCCCGGACTGCCCGCAACCCCCGGCGCTGGCCCGCGCGCCGACCGAGACAAAAGGAGAGGACCATGAAGGTTCGCAATTCGCTCCGCTCGCTCAAGAATCGGCACCGCGATTGCCGTGTTGTGCGTCGCAAAGGCCGCGTCTACGTGATCAACAAGACACAGCGCCGGTTCAAAGCCCGCCAAGGCTGAGCACCGCACACGCCAAATCGTTGAAAACCGCTCCTTTCGGGGCGGTTTTTTGATTTGGAACAGGCCACCAGACCGCCCGTTGCAGCGCCCGGCGCGTTGACAAATGCGTGAGCAAAGCGATTCGACCCCGGTTCTGCTGTAAAGTCGGTGGAAACTATCATGCGTTATGATGCGTTGTGTGCAGAGTAATCGAGGACCAGAGACTCATGTTAACGAGACGACATTTCATTCAAACGACCACCGCGCTGTTTTCCGCAGCGATTCCCGCGTCGCTGATCGCAACGCCCGCCGATGCCGCCCGCAGCAACTGGGCCAGTTGGGACGCGCGTGTAACACCCGCAAACTACGACCCGGCGACAACGAATCCCTGGGGGCTGCATCCGCGCTTTCTGCCCACCCGTGTGGAGGCGAACGCCAGCCTGCGCCCGGGCGACATCCACGTGGATGCGGTGGCGCGCTATCTCTACCATGTCGAAGACGACGGGACGGCGATGCGCTACGGCGTGGCGATTGCCCGCGGCAACCTCTACGAGCCGGGCGTCTACACCATCCGCCGCAAGGCGAAATGGCCGAAATGGACGCCGACCGCCGCGATGATCAAGCGCGAACCGCATCTCTACGAGGAATTCGCCGACGGTGTACCGGGCGGGCCGACCAATCCGTTGGGCTCACGCGCGCTGTACCTCTTCGAGGGCAACCGCGACACCTATCTGCGCATTCACGGCACACCCTATCCCCGCTCGATCGGGGGGCGCGCCAGCTCCGGCTGTGTGCGCATGGTCATGGCCCATATCAACGGGCTCTATGACAACGTGTCGACCGGCGTGACCGCGCATCTCTACCCAGCCGAGCGCTTCGTCACGGCGCGCAGCTGAGGTCTGACGAGATCCGGGCTCAGGTGGCGCTTGCCTCCGGAGCCCGGGTACAGATCGGGCTGCCCGCCGTATTGCGCAGCGGCAGCAGCGTGGTCTCCACCGGCCCCACATGCCGGTACCAATAGCACCCATCCTGGGGCAGGATCCGCACCGAGCTCAGGTCCTGGTTCGGCGCTGCCATGGCAACCACCTCTTCCGGCAGATTGCGGATCGGCGCTCCCGTGGTCGCCGTTTCGGCGCAGGCGCCCAGCAGCGCGGTCAGTGCAAGTGGCCAAATAATCTGAGTTTTCATCTTTGCATCCATCACGAGATTGTTGATTGCTGTCCCACGCGCCGGCGGGCTGTCAACGATCAATCTACGCATTCGGAATGTGAAAGAGGTTAATGGCGGCTGTTTTGCAACGGGTCTTGCGCCGCATCCGCCTGCGCGAAGTGATCACCGCGCCCGATGGCCTGACGGTCCGCGCACCGGCGCTGCCATCAACTGCACAAGGCAGGAGACCGCCCGCCTTGTGCAGCCTCCGGGATCATTGGACATCAGCCCCGTAGGCCCCACCGCCCCGTCCTTTCGGCGCAATCGCCCGACGCCCGCGTGTCCTGCCCCGGCAGGATGGGGTCCGCGACGCCGCCGCCTGACATGCTGATGCCACGCCAGCCGGTCGCAACACGGCGACAAACGCGCCATCACCTGCAGGCCCTTTCCGCACCAGAGGCGCCAAAACGAGCACCACCCCGCGCACCAAATGGCCTCCGACAGAGCGAATTTGACTAAAATTGTTCAGAACTCCTCTCAGGGCGCCCCCTAGACACGGCCGCGCACCGCGGAAGCGTGCAGCCCCCGTCACCCAACACCAGAACCCCACGCAGACCCCGCCAGAACACAAGGCCGCCGTCACCGGTGATCTGCATGGCAAAGCCATCGCGCCACCCAACCCGAGCGCCGCGCCTGGCCGGTCTCAGGGGTCGCCTGCTCCTCAATGCCTTCGCGGGCCATTGATCCCGAACGCCCACGCGATGCACCACAGCCGGTGATCCCGCCCCGCAACGCCCCCCAACTCAACCCCACGCACAGGCACCCTGCACCGGATGCCCCTTCTCTCGCACCGCATGTCCCGGCGGCCACGCAAACCACCGCAAGACGCGAATCTGGACGGGAGCCCGTCTCATCCCGCCCCGACCCGATCGCACCAAGACCCGGTCGCATGCCGGAACCGGATCCGTAACCCATTCCAAAACATCAATATTTCCTCTCCTATATCACAGCGGATCATCTCCGCTTACACCCTCTGCGAGAAATCAATTGTCTGACATTTGATTCTGTGCCAGCTTTTTCCCGGGGGGCGCTTCCATCCAGATGCGCTCGACAGGGAGGAAAACAGATGAATCTTAGACCAGATCCGACATTTTATCCGACACCGCAAATGGCCATGCAGGCCCCGGTGGAGACACTCGCCTTCACGCTGATGCTCAGCCCCGACGGCGCGCAACCCGATGGCCTCGCGGTGGTCGATGTGGACCCGAAGTCCGACACCTACGGCCAGATCGTGCACAGCCTCTTCATGCCGAACACGGGCGACGAGTTTCACCACTTCGGCTGGAACGCCTGCTCCTCGGCGCTGAGCCCGCTCACCGGCCACGCGTTCCTCGAACGGCGCTATCTGATCATCCCCGGCATCCGCTCCAGCCGCATTTACGTGATCGACGTCAAGGAACCGCTGAAGGCGAAAATCCACAAGATCATCGAGCCCGAAGAGCTGATGACGAAAACGGGCTATTCCCGCCCGCACACGATCCATTGTGGCCCCGAAGGCATCTATGTCTCGACGCTGGGCGGTGGGGGCGAGGATGGCACCGACGGCCCTCCCGGCATCTTCATCATGGATTGCGAAACCTTCGAGATCCTCGGCCGCTACGAGATGGACCGGGGCGCGCAGGACAAGCACTATGACTTCTGGTGGAATCTGCCGCGCGACTACATGGTCAGTTCCGAATGGGGCCTGCCGCCGCAGTTTGAGAACGGCATCGTGCCCGAGGATCTGCTGAGCAACAAATACGGCCATTCGATCCACTTCTGGGACCTGCGCGCGCGCAAGAACATCCAGACCATCGACCTGGGCGAGAACCACCAGATGGCACTGGAGATCCGCCCCGCCCATGACCCCGCCAAGGAATACGGCTTCTGCGGCGTCGTGGTCGACACCACCAACCTGCAAGGCGCGATCTTCACGTGGTGGCGCAAAAAGGATGGCACATTCGAGGCGAAAAAGACCATCACGATCGACCCGGTGCCCGCCTCCGCCGACGACCTGCCGGACCTTCTGAAGGGCTTCGAGGCCGTGCCGCCGCTGGTCACCGACATCGACCTCAGCCTCGATGACAAATACCTTTACGTCGCCTGCTGGGGCCTGGGCGAGATGCACCAATATGACGTCTCCGACCCGATGAACCCCGTGCTTGCGGGCAAGGTCGAGATTGGCGGCATCGTGAAGAAGACACCGCACCCCAACGGCAAGACCTTCGGTTACGGCCCGCAAATGGTCGAGATCAGCCGCGACGGCAAGCGCGTCTACTGGACCAATTCGCTCTACTCCACCTGGGACGATCAGTTCTATCCGGGTGACCGGGGTGCCGCGATGGTCTGCGCCGATGTGGGTGAAAACGGCGGGCTGACCCTCAATGAGAACTTCTGGGTCGAGTTCCCCGAGGGCTACCGCAGCCACCAGATTAGGCTTGAGGGCGGCGACTGCTCAACCGACAGTTTCTGCTATCCTTCCGTCTAGCTGAATGGAGAGCATGAACACGGCGGCGTCCCTCTGGTCCGCCGTCGTGGTCTCAGGGCTTTATCACGGGGTCAACCCGGGCATGGGTTGGCCGCTGGCGGTGTCGGCGGCCCTCATGGCGCGCAACACCGGCAACCTCTACAGCGCCCTCGCCGCCCTCGCGGCGGGGCACCTGCTGGCCATGGCCGCTATCCTTTTTCCCTTCTCCGCGCTCCTGGTGCTGGTCGAGTGGCAGGTACAGATCCAGACAGGGGCCGCCCTGCTGGTCATCGCGCTCGGGATCTACCTTCTCATCAACCGCCGCCACCCGCGCTTTCTGGCCCGCGTGCCGCCGTCACGACTCGCACTCTGGTCCTTCCTCGCCGCCATGGCCCATGGTGCCGGGTTGATGCTGGTGCCGATCTACCTCGGGATCTGCGGCACACTTGAAACCGACGCCGGCCACGCCGCCGCTTACAGCCTGATGTGGAACAACGCGACCACCGCCCTCGCCGTCGCACTCGCCCACACCGGGGCGATGGTGCTCGCGGGCGGCACCATTGCGGTCGGCGTCTACCACTGGCTCGGCCTCAAGTTCCTGCAGAAGAGCTGGTTCGATCTCGATCTGATTTGGGCGCTCAGCCTGATCATCGTGGGCCTATTGGCACTCCTCACCGCACATTGATCCCGCAGACCTTGCCCTTGCTCTGGGGACCATCCACGATAGGTGGAGGTAAGATGTAACAAGGGGAAGGCCCGCCATGAGCACCACCGAATACGAGCCGCCAAACGTCTGGACATGGGACGAGGAGAGCGGCGGCACCTGGGCCAGCACCAACCGCCCCATCGCTGGCGCCACGCACGACAAGGACCTGCCCGTGGGCAAGCACCCGCTGCAGCTCTATTCGCTGGCCACGCCCAACGGCCAGAAGGTCACGATCATGCTCGAAGAGCTGCTCGCCTTGGGCCATACTGGGGCGGAATACGACGCCTGGCTCATCCGCATCGGCGACGGCGATCAATTCGGCAGCGGCTTTGTCGAGATCAACCCGAACTCCAAGATCCCCGCGATGTTTGACCGCGACACGGGCCTGCGCGTTTTCGAGAGCGCCTCGATCCTGATGTATCTGGCCGAGAAATTCGACAGCGCCTTCCTGCCCACCGAGCTGAAGGCGCGCACGGAATGCCTCAACTGGCTGTTCTGGCTGCAGGGCTCCGCACCCTATCTTGGCGGCGGCTTCGGCCATTTCTACGCCTATGCGCCCTTCAAGCAGGAATACCCGATCAACCGCTTCGCGATGGAAACGAAGCGCCAGCTCGACGTGCTCGACCGGCATCTTGCCGATCACGAATACCTTGCGGGCGCGGACTATACGATTGCCGATATGGTCACCTGGCCCTGGTACGGGCGCACCGTGCGGGGCGAAAGCTATGACGCGGGCGAGTTTCTCTCAGTGCATGAGTATCACAATGTCATCCGCTGGGAGAAGCAGATCGGCGCGCGCGAGGCGGTGCAACGCGGTGTAATGGTGAACCGGACCAGCGGCCCGCCGGAAGGCCAGTTGCACGAGCGCCACGACGCCAGCGATTTTGACACCAAGACCCAAGACAAGATCGGCGAGGACGCCTGATCAACCTCGGCACGCCCCGCTCAGATGTCCCGCCCGGCCGATAGGCCGGGCTTCGGTCGTCATTGTCGCGCCATTGGTCCGAGCGACAATGCCGACACCTCCCCCCGGAGGGCGATTTTGCAACCTCGGACGCAGTAATACGTCAGGTCTTCTGGTGATGACGCGTGCAGCCCATCAGGTACAGACGCCCTCCAAGCCGGGCGCTGCCCTCAGCACGTAGCGGCGGCCCAAGGCCCGCCCTACCTGTGGCGGTGCCGTCCCACCTGACGACAGATCAGGATCACGGGCATGAGACCAATCGCCACGATCACCAGGCTCGGCACCGCAGCGCCCTCCAACCGCTCGTCACTCGCCAGCCGATAGGCCTGGACCGCCAGCGTGTCGTAGTTGAACGGTCGCATGATCAGCGTCGCGGGCAGTTCCTTCATCACGTCCACAAAGACAATGAGCAGCGCGGTCAGCAGGCTCGGCGCCAAGATCGGCAGATGCACCCGCCGCAGCGTCCCCGTCGGTGTCTGACCAAGCGACCGCGCCGCCGCATCCATGTTGGACGGCACCAGCGCCTGCCCGCCCTCATAAGCCCCAAGTGCGGCCGCCAGAAACCGCACCATGTAGGCCGCCACCAACAACCAGATCGACCCGGTGATCAGCAGCCCCGTCGAGATATCGAACCGCGCCCGCATGAACGCATCGAGCGCATTGTCAAAGGCCGCAAAGGGCACCAGCAGACCCACGGCGATCACACCCCCCGGCACCGCATAGCCCAACCGCGCCACATAGCCGGCCCCATGCGACAGCCGCCCCGGGCTCAGCCGCTGAAAGAACCCCACCACGATCGCTGCGCCCACGGTACAGACCGCCGCCACCGAGGCCAGCGTCAGCGAATTCTGGATGAACCCCAGATAGCGCGGGCTCAGCAGGTTCTGCTCCGAGCCGAGCCCCATGGAGAAGAGGATCACCACCGGCAGCACCGCGCCCAGCAGCACCGGAATACCGCAAAGCACCGCCGCAAAGACTGCCTGCATCCCCTGCAGATCCGCAGGCTCCATCCGCTGCTGCCGTCGCGACGCATCATGATACTTGGCCCCGCCCCGCTGTGCCCGCTCCAGAAACGCCAGAAGCAGCGCAAAGCTCAGCAGACACAGGGCAAGCTGCGCCGCGCCCGCGCGATCCGCGAGGGAAAACCAGCTGGTGTAAATCCCGGTCGCAAAGGTCTGCACCCCAAAATAGGCCACCGTGCCGAAATCCGCGATGGTCTCCATCACCGCCAGCAACACGCCGCCCGCAATCGCCGGGCGCGCCAGCGGCAGGCTGATCTTGAAAAACGCCGACCAGGCACTCGCCCCCAGGGCGCGGGCCGCCAGAAACGTCGTCGCACTCTGCTGCAGGAAGGCCGCCCGCGCGAGCAGATAAACGTAAGGGTAAAGCACGAGGATCAGCATCGCCGCCGCCCCACCGGTCGACCGCACATCCGGGAACCAGTAGTCCCGCGGCCCCCAGCCCGTCAGATCGCGCAGCACCGTCTGCACGATGCCCGGATGATCCAGCACATGGGTGTAGGCATAGGCCAGCACATAGGCCGGAAAGGCCAGCGGCAGCACCAGCGCAATCTCGAAAAGCCGTACGCCGGGAAACCGCGTCATGGTGACCAGCCAGGCCGCGCCCACGCCCAGCGCAAAGGTCCCCGCCGAGACCAGCACCACCAGCCACAGCGTCGTGGCGGTATAGCGCCAGAGCACCGTCTCCATCAGGTGGCTGATCGTCTCCGTCCCGCCGCTCAGTGCTGCAATCGCCACCGCCACCATCGGCAGCGCACAGAGTGTGGCGAAGACAAGCGCCGCACCGGCCAGAAGGCGCAACCCCTCTGCCCGTCGGCGGCGCGGAGCCGGGGAGGAGAGAGAGGGCACGTCAGACATGAGGCCCTTTTTCGACAAATTCAGTCAGAAAGGCCAGAGCGTTCCTCCGCCCCCTCCAAAACCGCGCGCGCGATGTCAAAGACAGAGGGCTCGGTCAGGAACAGCATGTGCCCATGCCCCGGAAACACCCGCAGGGCCACATCGCCCAGGGCGGCGGCAAAGGCCCGGGTCTGCGCGGTGGAAAACACCGGGTCCTCCGATCCGGCCAGCACGGTCACATGCCCCGGCACGGGCAAGGGCGCGCGCGGGCCTCTCCACCGTTTCAACCCATGCGCATGGGCGCGCAAGAGCCCGCTCTCGGGATAGACCATGCGCGGCGCGCGGGCCTCTACGATCTCGTGGCTGCGCGCACGCGTATCCGCATGGCGCAGCACCGCCCGTCCAAACAGCAACACCCGGTAGTACTCCAGCCAGACCGGCCGCACCCGGAGCGCCCGCGCACGCCACGCAGCACCCAGAATGTCCCAGGTGGTGGCCAGCATGGTGCGCCACCCGCCCGCCTGTGGCAGCCCCGGCGCGAGTGCGACGGTGCGCACTTCGGGCCCGAGCCGGGCGGCTGCCTCGATCACAATCGCGCCGCCGGTGGAGAAGCCCAAAAGGCCGATCTGCTTGTCGGAATGCGCCTCCGCAAAGGCCGCGATCTGCGCTGCCGCTCCGTCAATATCGAGCAGCGACAGGGCCCGCCCGTCGAGCCCCGGGAAGGGATAGAACACCGGCTCCCACCCCCGCGCACGCCAGGCGAGCACGGGGTCGAAAATCTCGATACGGGTCAGCGCGCCAGGCGCACAGATCACCAGCCGCTGCGCGCGCGCGACCGCGTCCGCATCATAGATCAGGGACGGCGGGGGCTGTGTCACTCGTAGCTGCGCTGGTCCTCGATCACCAACCCGTCGCGCGGCAGGCTGCCGGGGCTGACCACCTCGACCGCACCTTTGAGTTTCAGCACATCGACGACACTCTGCGAGAACAGCTCCGCCGAGCCACCCGCAGCCTCGACCTGCACGGTCATCGCATCCTGCGCCCCATCGCGGCTGGCAATCACCCGGGCCTTCACAATCTCCTCGTGCCGCGCCACCAGAGCGGCCACCTGCTCGGGCCGCACGAACATCCCCTTGATCTTCGTGGTCTGATCGGCCCGGCCCATCCACCCCTTGATCCGCGTGTTCGTCCGCCCGCAGGGGCTCTGGCCGGGCATCACCGCGCTCAAATCCCCGGTCGCGAAGCGGATAAGCGGATAGTCCGGGTTCAGCGTCGTCACCACCACCTCGCCCACCTCGCCGTCGGCCACCGGATCGCCGGTGCCGGGCGTCACGATCTCGACGATCACGCCCTCATCGAGGATCATGCCTTCCATCGCCGGGCTCTCGTAGGCAATGTTGCCCAGATCGGCCGTCGCATAGCACTGCAGGCAGGTGATCCCCCGCTCCGCGTAGCCCGCGCGCATCGCCGGGAACAGCGCCCCACCGCCCACCGCCGCCTTGGTGATGCCCAGGCTCACCCCCATCTCATCGGCCTTGTCGAGGATCACCTTCAAATAATCCGGCGTGCCCGCATAGGCCGTCGTGCCCACGGCAGCAGCCGCCTGCACCTGCAACTCCGTCTGCCCCGTGCCCGCAGGCAATACCATGGCCCCCACGGCCCGCGCGCCGCTCTCGAAAATCATCCCCGCAGGCGTCAGGTGATAGCCGAAACAGTTCTGCACCACATCGTCCGCGCCGATGCCCGCCGCATGCAGAAACCGCCCCATGCGCCACCAGTCGTGGCTCACCCCACCGGGCTCATAAATCGGCCCGGGCGACTGAAACACATGCGCCGCATTGCGGACCGGAATACCCCCAAACGGCGGTTTGTCCGCCTGCCAGGCCGCCAGATCCGCCTTCCGCAAAACAGGCAGCTTGGTCAAATCCCCGAGCCCCGCAACCTCCACATCTCCAGGCAAGCAACTGTCCGCCGCCGCACGCACCCGCGCCACCTGCGCGATCAACGCCTCGGTCTGTGCCGCCTCACGCGCATCCGCACTGCGCGTCTCCAGCTCGTCAAAAAATGTCATCCCGCCCACCTGATCTGCTGCAGCCCTTTCGCCGCCACGCGTTCCACCTCGCCGCGCACCTCCAGCTCCAGCTTCACGGTGATCACATGCCATCCCAGTTTGCCCAGCGCCCGCGCCTGCTCTGCCGTGAGCCGTGCGCCCACGGCATCACGCACATTGTTGTAGACCTGCGGCTTACCATCGCTGAGGATCTCGGCGATATGCCCGCGAATGAGGTCGAACTTCCAGACCGGGATATTGGTCACCCCCTCGCGCCCCTCTGCCGGGGTGCGACAGGCGACCCGACCCTCGCTTACGACAGCCACCGCTTGCGCCTCCGATAGCTGCGCACATCGCGGAACGACTTCCGCCCCTCCTCCGACATGCCCAGATAGAACTCCTTCACATCCGGGTTCTCCCGCAGCTCCGCCGCGGGCCCGTCCATCACCACGCGGCCCGACTCCAGAATATAGCCGTAATGCGCGAACCGCAGCGCCACATTGGTGTTCTGCTCGGCCAGCAGGATCGTCACGCCCTGCTCTTCATTGATCGACTTCACGATCTCGAAAATCTGCTCCACCAGCTGCGGCGCCAACCCCATCGACGGCTCATCCAGCAACACCGTCTCCGGCTTCGACATCAGCGCCCGGCCAATCGCCGTCATCTGCTGCTCGCCACCAGAGGTATAGCCCGCCTGGCTTTTCCGCCGCTCCTTCAGGCGCGGAAAATAACCATAGACCATCTCCAGATCCGCCTGGATCGCGGCATTGCCATCCTTGCGGGTGTACGCCCCGGTGAGCAGGTTCTCCTCAACCGTCAGATGCTCAAAGCAATGCCGCCCCTCCATCACCTGCACGACGCCGCGCTTCACAGTCTCCGCCGGGTCCGCATGATGAATGGGCGTCCCGTGATACTTGATCGAGCCCTTGGTGACCTCGCCGCGCTCCGACGCCAAGAGCCCCGAAATCGCCTTCAACGTCGTGGTCTTGCCCGCGCCATTGCCCCCCAACAGCGCGGTGATCCCGCCTTTCGGCACGGTCAGGCTCACGCCCTTCAGCACCAGGATTACGTGATTGTAGATCACCTCGATGTTGTTCACATCGAGCACCGTCTCCGCTTGGGTCATTGCCTCAGAATCTGCGTCCAGCATGGGCTTCATTCTTCCCGAAATACTCAAATCCCCCGGCGGCGGCGCAAACCACCGCCGGGGAGAGGTCACATCAGTTGCAATTGCTCTCGATGTTGTTCTCCGCCTTGTAAGCAGCGGAGTCCTCATCGATCAGCGGCTGGATGATCTCCATATCCGTGGGTGCGAAATCCGCGATCTGCACGAACTCACCCGCCGCCGCATCCCACTGCGTCACCGCCACAAGACCGTCGCCACCGTGGTTTTCACACGACACGGTGAACTCCGGCCCAAAGCCCGGCACACCATTCGCCGCCATGATCTCCTCGGTGATGACGAGGTTCTCCATCCCATCGCGCATCTGACCGCTGGTGATGTCGGCCACGCCATGCATGTCCTGCGCAACTTTCACGGCCTCAGCGGCCAGCATCGCGGCATAGAGCCCACGGTTGTAGGGCACAGTGCCCAGCTGATCGCCCGCACCGGCGGCCTTGCCAGCCTCGACCACATATTGCCGCAGATCGTCATAGAGCGGGAAGTCATCACCCACCGCCGACATCGACAGCGCCTTGTAGCCGTTGGCCTTGTCGCCCGCCGGCTCCACGTCGATCTCGGCACCCGACCACCAGATGCCGATGAAATTCTCCATCGGGAAGCGGATGTTCGCGGCCTCCTGGATCGCCACCTGGTTCATGACGCCCCAGCCGTACATGATCACGTTGTCAGGCCGCTCGCGGCGGATCTGCAGCCATTGGCTCTTCTGCTCCTGCCCCGGGTGATCGACGGCGAGCAGCAAGAGCTCAAACCCGTGCTTCTCCGACAGCTTCTCCAGCGTGCGGATCGGCTCCTTGCCATAGGCGGAGTTGTGATAGACCAGCGCGATCTTCTTGCCCGAGATATCGCCGCCGTTCACATCCAGAATATGATTCACCGCCGCCGAGGCGCCGTTCCAGTAGTTGGCCGGGTAGTTGAACACATGGCTGAAGACATCGCCGTTTGCGGCAGAGGTCCGGCCATAGCCCATGGAGTGAATCGGGATGTCATCCGCCGTCGCCTTCGGGATCAGCTGATAGGTGATGCCGGTGGAGAGCGGCTGATAGACCAGCGCGCCTTCGCCCTTCGTGCTCTCATAGCACTCCACACCCTTTTCGGTGTTATAGCCCGTCTCGCATTCCACCACGCGGGTCATCACCCCGCCGATGCCGCCATCCCGCTCGTTCAGCAGGGTGAAGTAATCGGCATAGCCATCCGCAAAGGGGATGCCCCCCGCCGCATAAGGCCCGGTGCGATAGCTCAGCGATGGAAAGACAAGATCCGCCATCACGGGGCTTGCCGCCATCAGGCCCGCCACGGCCCATGTACCCAGTTTGTAGTTCATCGGTGATACCTCCCTTGGTTTTTGTCCGACGTGCCGGTGGCCCGGCTCTGTTTTTCTGTTGGGGGTGGCCTGAAAGCCCACCCCACCTGGCAGTTGCTCAGTGCGGGAACGGCCACAGCCGCAGCTTCTCCTTGGCGATCCGCCAGAGCTGCGCGAGCCCGTGCGGTTCCGCAATGAGGAAGACGACGATCAGCCCGCCCACGATGACGAGGTTGAGATGCGCCACGATATCCGTGGGCCAACCCAGCCAATCCACCCCGATGATCTTCAGCGCCACCGGCAGCAGTACCAGGAACGCCGCCCCCGCGAAACTGCCGAAGATCGAGCCCAGACCCCCGATGATGATCATGAAGAGCACGAGGAACGACTTGGTGATGCCAAAGGCTTCGCCGACTTCCACAGCACCCAGATAGACCGCGAAGAACAGCGCGCCCGAAATGCCCACGAAGAAGGAACTCACCGCAAAGGCTGTCAGCTTGGCCTTCAGCGGGTTCACCCCGATGATCTCGGCGGCGATGTCCATATCGCGGATCGCCATCCACTGCCGCCCGACCGATCCACGCGTCAGGTTGCGCGCGACGACCGCCGAGAAGATCGTAAAGATCAGGCAGAACATATACGTTGCCCAGGCCTCGGTATTCGGCCCGGTGATCAGAATACCGAAGGTGTCCCGCTCCGGCGCGTTGATCTGTCCCGAGGCGGAATAGTTATAAAACCAGCTCACCTTGTTGAAGAGCCACACCAGGAAGAACTGTGCGGCCAGCGTCGCCACGGCCAGATAGAACCCCTTGATCCGCAGGCTCGGCAAGCCAAAGAGCACGCCCACCATCGCCGTGATCCCGCCGGCCAGAAGCACATGGATGAACATGCTGACCTCCGGGAACCCGGTCATCAGCTTGTAACAGGCGTAGGCCCCCACAGCCATGAACCCGCCGGTGCCCAAGGACACCTGCCCGCAGTAGCCCACCAGAATATTCAGCCCGATCGCCGCAATCGCATAGATCAGGAACGGCATGAAGATCGAGTTGACCCAGTAGTCATTGATCACGAAGGGGATGATCACCACCGCGATGAACAGCACCGCATAATACCGCCACCGGTCGAACTTGATCGGAAAGGTCTGGCTGTCCTGCGGGTAGGTGGTGCTGAAATCTCCGGCTTCACGATAGAACATTATGCAACCTCCGGAAAAATTCTCTTAATGAATCTGGGCACCCAATAAAGCGCGCCAAGCGCCAAGAGAAACCGACCACTGACCGCCAGAACGGTGATGACCTGTAAGGTCGACGGATAGCCTTGGCCCGAGGCGGTCGTAACAGCGCTGATCTGAATCATCATGCTCAAGGCCAAGGCGACAGTCGTCATGAACAGACCGACGACCAGCAGTTTGTACATTGTACGATCAACCCCCGTCATGCACCCACCCCCAGCCTGGTTTTCTGTGGCGAATGGATACTGGGACGCCGCAAACTCCAGCCGTTAACCACATCACAATCTTCCACGGAATCTCCCAATTTCGCCCCATTTCCCCTGCCACACATTCCAGTGGGGGCAGGAGTGGACGAAATGACAGCCATCCTGAACGATCTGCGCGAGCTCGACGCCCGTCTGAGCCGCGGCGAGATCACAGATGTGGAATATACGGCCCAACGGGCCGCGCTGATCGACAGCATCGACGTCGTCGACACCGACTTTGTCGAGGTCGACACCCCCTCCGCACGCCCGGAGCAAAAGCTCTCCGGCTCGATGACCTGGGGCTTCGGCATCGTGCTCTGCCTCGGCATCATCGGTGTCTGCCTCTGCTTTGCCATGCTGATCTTCGGCGACATGAACCTGGCACTGACCCTCGGTGTGACGATCCTCGCGGCCCTCACGGTCGCCCTCTTCCGCTCGTTGGAGGAATAGCGCGCATCCCCGGGCCGCTGTCCCCTGCCGACACCGCAGACAGGGCTCCGCTCATTGCCGGGCTGAAAACCTCCCCCGGAGGGTTTTGCAAGACGCCGCAATCCGGGGCTCCGCCCTTTGAGGACACGAAAAGGTCCACTGGACCTTTTCAAGAATTTGTCCTCAAACCCGTTCAATGATCTTCTCCCCGAACAGGCCCTGCGGACGGAACACCAGAAACACCAGCGCCAGCATATAGGCAAACCAGTTCTCGGTGGCGCCCCCCAGATAGGGCTGTCCGATCAGGAACTCGAACAGCTTCTCGCCCACCCCGATGATCAGCCCGCCCACAATCGCGCCGGGGATCGAGGTGAAACCGCCCAGCATCAGCACCGGCAGGGCCTTCAACGCAATCAGGCTCAGCGAGAACTGCACGCCCGACTTCGCCCCCCACATGATGCCCGCCACAAGCGCGACAAATCCCGCCAGCGACCACACCAGGATCCAGATAAAGTTCAGCGACACACCGACGCTGAGCGCCGCCTGATGGTCGTCGGCCACCGCCCGCATCGCGCGCCCCTGCTTGGTGTATTGCGCAAAGGCCACCAGCGCTGCGACCAGAATGATCGCCACAATGCTCGCCACGATGTCCAGATTGTCGATGAAAAACCCATAGCCGAACCAGCCGAAGGTCACCTCGTCGATGGTCTCATTAATGCCCTGCGGCAGGCCCACATCCAGCGTCTTGATGTCCGAGCCCCACATGAGGTCCCCGACCCCTTCCAGGAAATAGGCCAGCCCGATGGTCGCCATGAAGAGGATGATCGGCTCCTGCCCCACGAGGTACCTGAAGATGAACCGCTGCACCATCCAGGCGAGCAGGATCATCACCCCCACGGTCATCACAATCGCCAAGAGCGCCGGCAGCTCCCAGCCAAAATAGTGAATCTCGGTGCCGAAAATCGCATTGATCAGATGGGCAAAGGGCACCTGCCCATTCATGATCCCGTACAGGGTCATGGCCGCAAACAGCGCCATGACCCCTTGCGCAAAGTTGAAGATGCCGCTGGCCTTGTAGATCAGAACGAAGCCCAGAGCGACGAGCGCATAGAGCACCCCCGCCATGAGCCCGTTGAGAAATACCTCGATGGTAAAGGCCAGCTGTTCCGGCATCAGTTCGCTCCTTGCCCCAGCAGAAGCCGCGTGTGCTCGCGCTCCGGCTGATACGAGACTTTGAGCCGGGTCAGACCCGCCTCGCTCAGGTTCCAGTTCAACGTGATCTCCGTCACCCGCCCGTCTTCACGCGGGGCGGCCAGGAAAACGGCGGCATAGGCGCGCGGCATTTCCCGTTTCGAGACCGGCTCAAACGGGGCCGTGGCCGCGAACAGCGCCCCTTCCCCCTCGCGCCAGTCGCGATAGGCGAGCAACAGATCGGAATACGCCATCCCGGTCATCAACAGCTCGCATGACGGATACTCATCGCCATACACCACAGCCACCTGCGGGTTCGGCGTGGTGAGATACCCCAGCGTGACCTGCGTCAGCTCGCTCGCCGCAAACCGCGCCCGCGCGCCACTGGGGATTTCGCGCAAGGTGGACCGGTCCAGCGAGGCCGGATCCTCCAGATAAGCCGCGCAATAGGACTGATAGAGATCGCAGGTTTCCTGCATCGCGGGCGTCGGTTGCCCGCAAAACTGCGGTGCCGCCTCGGCCTCTGTGCCCATGAACACTAAACTTCCAAGGGCGCATGCCCCTGCTAACAACCACTTACTCATGTGTACCCTCCAAACGGTATCCATTGTCCGTCTGCTCTCTGACACCGGCGAAACCGTGCCGATGCGTGCTCAAGGACAGGACCGCCGGCAGACAAAGCGGGTTCTTGCCCATTTTGCCTTGGTACCACGGAAACAATCCGCCGATGGTTAACCTTTTGTTCAAAAAATATAACAGAAAGAGAAGGTTCGTGAGGGTATGGTTGGTCTGCACAATGGGTGGGCACGCTGCCTTCGAAACAGGGGCAAAAGTCTTGTCCCGCTGCAACAAAAGAGGTGCGGCGCACCTATGAAGAGTGTTCGACCAACTCATCAATTCACTCATCTCCTTGCGGCATCAATCGAGTCGCACGCAAACCACGACCCCGCGTCTGGCTTTCGATGAGAATAAAATCACCTCGAAACTCTGGGACGGCATAGAAAGCGACCCACCCTGCAGCTTTTTGCTCTCCTCCGACATAAATCGCCTGTGTGTCTGCGATGAAGGCAGTCAAAAACTCATCCGGCAAAACATCTCTGAAAAAGATCGAGCAATGATATGTCAGCCCATCGGGATCGACGCTTTGGCCGACGAAGACGGCAATCGGTAAGGGCGGCTCATCAGGTGTCAACGCAAGATACCCAGAGTAGTCGGTTACCTCCGCTTCGATCTGAGGAACGAAGACTTGAAGCTCCTCGTTAGGGATTACCTCCCAACCGAAGCGAGTAGCTAGTTCACTCACCTGATCCAAATCGAACATCTCATTCAGACAGAACCCGTAAAAAGCGCTAAGCGCAGAGTTGGTCTGATTTTCCACCAACTCCTCGGCGAGCGCGGGATATGAACAGAGCGTTACAACACCGACCGCCACGCACCGACGTAATACCGACGTGATACCGACGCAAAACCGATGCGCCACCGACGGGGCCATTTCAGTCATGGGCGACCCCCAGATAGGCGTCGATCACCGCCTGATTTCCACGCACCTCATCCGGCGTCCCGTCGCCGATCTTCTTGCCGTAATCCATCACGACCACCCGGTCGCTCAGGTCCATGACCACGCCCATGTCATGCTCGATGAGCGCGATGGTCGTGCCGAACTCGTCATTCACGTCGAGGATGAAGCGGCTCATGTCCTCTTTCTCCTCGACGTTCATGCCCGCCATCGGCTCGTCCAGCAGCAGCAGCGACGGCTCCGCCGCTAGCGCCCGCGCCAGCTCCACGCGCTTTTTCAACCCGTAGGGCAGGCGCGACACCGGCGTCTTGCGGATCGCCTGAATTTCCAGAAAATCAATAATCTTTTCAGAAACTTCCCGGTTTTCCGTCTCCTCTTTCTCCGCCTTGCCCAGCCAGAACGACTGCGAAAACAGCCCCGTCTTCATATGGGTCAGCCGCCCGGTCATCACGTTGTCGAGCACGCTCATGCCTTCGAAAAGTGCGATGTTCTGAAACGTCCGCGCAATCCCCTGCTGCGCCACCTGGTAGGGCTTCATCGGGGGCCGTGGCGCGCCCTTGTAATAGACCTGCCCCTCCTGCGGGACATAGAAGCCCGAGATGACATTCAGCATCGAGGATTTGCCCGCCCCATTCGGCCCGATGATCGCCCGGATCTCCCCTTCGCGGATGTCAAAAGAGATGTCCTTGATCGCCTCAACCCCCCCGAATCGCAGGGTAATATTGCGCATCTCCATGACCACGCCACCGATCTTGCGGCCGTCCTCGGTGGTATAGCCTTCGGTCTGATCAAGCATGTCGTGCCCCTCCCGCGCGGTGCTTGCGCGAAACGTTAACCACTTTGTGTTTATGGTTGTCGCGGGAGCAGCAAAAGGAACCGCGGCCATGTCGAACGACTGGGAACGGAATTGCCTGATCGAAATGGCGCGCAGCCACAAACGCGCAGGCCTGAGCCGCGCCGCGGCCATCAAGGACATCAACGCCGCCCTGCGCGGATTTTCCACACATTTCCACATCAGCCGCGCCGTCAGCGCCGCGTACAACGGACCAAAAGCCAGCATCTGACCACCCCCTGCGGGAGGGTGGGCGGGGCGATGGCGCAGCCGAGCGTCGTCCCATCATTCCGCCGCCATCTTCTGAGCCACCGCCTGAACGGCCGCTGACCGCACTTCCAAGGTGGCCGAAATCGACCCCTTGCGCCCATCCTCATAGGTCACTTCCGTGACCGTGCTGACCGACGTCGACCCGTCATAGAGCGCGGCAATGATATCGGAGTATTTCTCTTCAATGATCCGGCGGCGCACCTTGCGCGTGCGCGTCAGCTCGCCGTCATCCGCATCCAACTCCTTGTGCAGCACGACGAAGCGGTGCACCTGACAGCCCGACAGCATGTCGTCCTGCGCGACCGAGGCGTTCACCTCCTCCACATGGCTCTGGATCGTGTCCATCACCTGCGGGTGACGCGCCAGCTCCTGATAAGAGGCGTAACCGATGTTGTTCCGCTCCGCCCAGTTGCCCACCGCCGTCAGGTCGATGTTGATGAAGGCCGTGCATTCATCCCGCCCGTTCCCGAAGACCACGGCTTCGAGAATGTTGGGGAAGAACTTCAGCTTGTTCTCGACATATTTCGGCGCAAAGAGCGCGCCTGACGCCATCTGCCCCACGTCCTTCGCGCGGTCGATGATGCGCAGATGCCCGGTGTCTTCCTCGACGAACCCCGCATCCCCCGTGGCCACCCAGCCCTCGGCATCCTTGGTGCCCGCCGTGCTCTCGGGGTTCTTGTAATACTCCACAAACACCCCGGGCGAGCGATAGAATACCTCGCCATTCTCCGCGATCTTCAGCTCGACACCCGGGCAGCAGACACCCACCGTATCGCTGCGCACCTCGCCATCGGGCTGCGCGGTGATGAACACCGTCGCCTCGGTCTGACCATAAAGCTGTTTGAGGTTGATCCCCAAAGACCGATAGAAATCAAAGATTTCCGGGCCAATGGCTTCCCCCGCGGTATAGCCCACCCGCACGCGGGAAAACCCCAGCGTGTTCTTCAGCGGACCATAGATGAAGAGCTCTCCGAGGTTGTACTTGAACCGGTCCCACTGGCTCACCGACTGCCCATCCAGGATCGCCGGTCCCACCTTCCGCGCCTGCGCCATGCAGACGTCAAAGAGCCACTTCTTGAAACGCCCCGCATCCTCCATACGGATCATCACATTGGTCAGCTGCGTCTCGAACACGCGCGGCGGCGCGAAGTAGTACGTCGGCCCGATCTCGCGCAGGTCCACATGCATCGTATCCGCGCTCTCCGGGCAATTCGTGCAGAAGCCCGTCCACATCGCCTGACCCACCGAAAAGATGAAATCGCCGACCCAGGCCATCGGCAGATAGGCCAGAATATCATCCGTCTGGCGCAAATCATCGAATTCAGAGGAGGACTTCGAGGTCTCGATCACATTGCGATTGCTGAGCACCACACCCTTGGGCTTACCCGTCGTCCCCGAGGTATACAGCATCACGCAGGTGCTGTCGTAATCCAGCCGTGCCTGCCGCGCTTCCAACTCGCCCAAGAGTTCATCGCGCTTGGCCCGCCCCACGTCCTGAATGTGGCTGTATTGATGCAGGCGGGAATGGTCGTACTTCCGCAAGCCGCGCGGATCGAGGTAGATCATCTGCTCGAAATTCGGCAACTCCGCCTGCACCTCGATGACCTTGTCAACCTGCTCCTGATCGCCTGCAATCACAAAGCGCGCACCGCAATGGCCCAGCACGTACGACATCTCTTCGGCGACCGCGTCCTGATAGAGCGGCACCGGCACAGCGCCGCACATCTCTGCCGCCACCATCGACCAATAGAGATAAGGCCGGTTGCGTCCGATGACGGCGACGAAATCGCCCTCGGCCACGCCGAGATCCAGCATCCCAAGCGCCAGTGCTTCAACCTCCTCGCGCGTCTCCGCCCAGGTCCAGCTCTGCCAGATGCCATACTCCTTCTCGCGATACGCGGGCGCGCTCGCAAACTCCGTGGCATTGCGGTGCAGAAGCGCCGGGACGGACTGCAGCCCGCCAGCGCCTGTCGTGCGTTCACTCAACTGTTGTCCTCCCAGACCTTGCCTTTTTCAGACAAGCGCCGCGTGTGCGCGGTCATACAGATAACAATGTGTCTTTTAGGGTCGGCGTCAACTTTTTCGTCATGATTTCTCAATCCTTACGAATTGTTACACCGCCCGGTTTCGAGTTGCCGACAATGCAGATTTTCCTCACCCGATTCCATGATAGGATCGCGCGGCGCAGCATCCGGCAGGGGAGGGGACGTGGCCGTTACAGACAGCAGACGACAGGAGCTGATGGCCGCCGGGCTCAACCTGATCGGCCAATCGCTCACGATCTACGATTCCGATCTGCGGCTGGCGGTCTGCAACGGCCCGTTCCAGCGCATGTTCGATCTGCCGGACGCGCTGGTCACCCCCGGCGCCACCTTCGAAGACACCATCCGCCATCTGGTGAACCGCGGTGAATACGGCGAAGTGGCCGACGTCGACGCTTTCGTGACCGAGCGGGTCGAGCAGGCCCGCGCGTTCGAGCCGCATTACATGGAGCGCACGCGCTCCAACGGGCGCATCATCAGCGTCGAGGGCGCGCCACTGCCGCAGGGCGGTTGGGTTACGGTCTACACCGACATCACGCGCACCAAGCAGCAGGAAGCGCTGCTGCAAAGCCGCTCGGAGGAGCTGTCGGACCAGCTCAACACCTATGCCGAGGAACTCTCCAGCACCAACCGCGCGCTGGCGGCGATGAACGCCGCCCTGCAGGAGGCCAAGCGCGAGCTGACCGAGATCGAGGCGCGCACCCGCCTGACGACCGAGATGATGCCCGCGCATATCGCCCATGTGGATGCCTCCGGCCACTACACCTATTCCAACCGCCAGCTCAGCAGCGTGATGCCGGGGCGGCCCTCCGACATCTCCGGCATGCACATCAGCGACGCGCTTGGCGCCTCTGCCTACAACCGGGTTGCGCCACATCTGAGCACGGCCTACGACGGGCAGCCCTCCGTTTTCGAGTTCACCGATGATGCCAGCGCCCGGCGCATCCGCGCGGCCTTCACGCCGGATACGCGCGGCGGCGTCTACATCCTGTCGATGGACGTCACCGCCGAGATGCAGGCCCGCGTCGCGCTGCAGCAGACGCGCCGCCGTGCGCTCGCCGCGCAGATCACCTCTGGCCTCACTCATGACTTCTCGAACCTGCTGACCATCATTCTGGGGCTGCAATCGAAGCTTCTGCGCCAAGACGGCCTGCCGCCGGACGTGCGTGAGATGGCAGGTGGCACGCTGGCGGCCGCGCGCCGGGGCGGCACCTTGCTCAGCAGCATTGCGGGCATGACCGCAGACCGGACCCTGCGTCCGAGGGCGACGGACCTGCGGCACCTGATGGACAACCTGCGCACGCTGGCCGACCACACATTGCCCGCGGGCGTGACGCTGGAGATCGACAGCACCGCCCCGAACCAGACGATCATGCTGGACGCCGGCATGGCGACCGACAGCCTCCTGAACCTCATTCTGAACGCCCGTGACGCCTGTGGCGCAACCGGCCGTATCCGGGTGACCCAGCGCATCGTGCACAACACCTGGATCGAATGGCAGGTGAGCGATACCGGCCCCGGATTTTCCGACCGCGCATTGAGCCACGGCTTTGACCCCTTTTTCACAACCAAGGGCGCCGAGGGCTCCGGTCTCGGACTGCCCATGGTCTATGACATGACCAAGCTCGCGGGCGGCGACTTGCGGCTGGAGAACACCGGGCAGGGCGCGCGCGTGGTGCTGCGACTGCCCTACCGACCTGCCGCCCTGACCGAACAGGCGCTCGTCTTGCTGGTGGAAGACCGCGACGATTTGCGCGCGCTCTACCGCGACATGCTGACCGGGCTGAACCACTCCGTGATCGAGGCGGCCAGCGCCGACGAGGCCAGCGCCCTGATGGCCGATCTCCCCGAGATTTCGCTGGTTCTGTCGGATATCCAGCTGGCCGGTGAGGCCACGGGAATCGACCTTGCCGAGCGTCTCACGGGCGTTGTGCCGGTTGTTCTGATGACCTCCCTGCCCCCCGATGATCCGCTCTTCCAGAGTGCACAGAAAGCGGCACCCTTGCTCCAGAAGCCCTTCGGCGCAGACACGCTCGACGCGCTCCTCACCCATCCTGCAAAAGCCATCGCCTCATGACCGCCCCTCTTGTCACCATTCTGGACGACGAACCTGCCATCCGCTCCATGCTGACCGACGCGCTGGAGGACGCGGGCTTCCGCACGCTCAGCTTCGCGCGCGCCCAGGCCTTCACCGCCGCGCTGGCCCAGCATCAGCCCGATGTCTGTCTCGTCGATCTGTCGCTGCCCGATACGGATGGGCTGACGCTGGTGCACAAGCTGGCGCTGGAGCAGGGCGCCATCGTGATCATCATCTCGGGCCGCGCGCTTGTGCAGGACAAGGTCACGGGGCTGGAGCTCGGAGCCGACGACTATATCATCAAGCCCTTCGATCCGGCGGAGGTCGTCGCGCGCATCCGCGCCCGCCTGCGCACGACCAGATCTGCGGCGGCGACCGGACAGACGGCGCGCTTCAACGGATGGCAGGTGCTGTTCGACCAGTACATGCTGGAAGACGCGGGCGGTGCCCAGACCCCGTTTTCGCATGCCGAAGGCGAGGTGCTGCGGCTGTTTCTGGAAAATCCAAAGCGTCTGATCAGCCGCGCGCAGATGCAGGATCATTTGGGCGGCGCGGCCAGCGAAAGCTTTGACCGGGCGATGGATGTGCGGATCTCCCGGCTGCGCACCAAGCTGCGCGAAGACCCGAAGAACCCCCGGTTGATCAAGACGATCTACGGTGCGGGCTACATCTTTCTGGGTGACGTCACCTGGCAGTGAGGCGTTTCATGCGATCGGGAACCTTCAATGGAAGGTCTCCATGCCCACCTCCTCGCACGAAAACTGCACCCTGACCTTGGAGAAGGGAGCGCCCTCGCCCCCATCGAAGGGGCTCGGGCGCTGCCCGGCGCTGCCCGCCGGGCGCGACATCCCAACCGGTGTCACACAGATAACAGGCGTATCGAGGACCTCACTGTTTCAGCCACCTATGGGCCATGGCGCTCCTTGGGCACGTCTCGAAGACATCGCCACATGGCGAGACATCCGAACAGACAGGTAGGGTGGGCTTTCAGGCCACCCTAGGCCAGCGAGGCCACCGCATCGGCCAGCACTTTCAGCCCGACCACCAAGTCGTCCTCGTCGGTATCTTCCTCGAAGGTATGGCTCACCCCGCCAATCGACGGCACGAACAGCATCGCCACCGGCATCAACCGCGAGACATTCGTCGCATCATGCAAGGCCCCCGATGGCATCTTGCGCCAGGTCTCCGGTGCATGCACCCGCGCCGCACGGCACAAGGCCTCCTGCAGCCCCGCATCCATATGCACCGGCTCCAACCCCAGCATCGGCCCGTAGGAGAGCTGCATCCCGCGCTGCGCCGCCACCTCCTGCGCCGTCCCGCGGATGATCCTCTCCATCCGCGTCAAGCGATCCACATCCGCATCGCGCCACTGCATCGAAAACACCGCCCGCCCCGGCACGATGGAGGACGCATTGGGGTGCAGACTCACATGCCCGATCGTCCACACCGTCTGCGGTGTGACCACGTTGCGCAACCGCTCCTCCAGCAGCGCATTGAAGGCCGACACCGCCTGGAACGCATCCCGCCGCAGGTGCATCGGCGTCGTGCCCGCATGGTTCTGCTGGCCCTCGAAGGTGATCTTCATGTCGCGAATACCGACGATATCGGTCACCACCCCGATCTGCTCATGCGTCGCATCAAGCGTCGGGCCCTGCTCGATGTGCATCTCCATGAACCCGGAAAACTGCGTCGGATCCACTTGGCCCGTGACCATATCGGCCATCGCCGCCCGCGCCTCGGCCAGCGTCACGCCGGCATGATCACTCAGCGTATCGGCCTTCTCCATCGACAAAAGCCCCGACCACACAGTCGACCCGGTGGTCACGCCGAACCGCCCTTCCTCATCCTGAAAGGACACCACCGATACGGGCGGCCCACCCGTCGCCTGGCTTGCGCGCGCCACCTCCAGCGCCGCAACCACCCCAAGCGCACCGTCGAGCCAGCCGCCCTCCGGCTGGCTGTCACTGTGCGAACCCATCAGGAGCGATGTGCCCTCGGCGAGGCCAAAGACATTGCCCATCGGGTCCACCTCGACCTGCAGCCCGGCGTTTTCCATCCGACCCGCCAACCACCGGCGCGCCGCAATGTCGGCCTCGGAATAGGCGGGCCGCACCACACCCTTGCCCACATCCGCAGCGCCAAAGCCGCGCAACTCATGCAAATCAGCCAGAAAACGATCGGGATCAACCACGCGCGCACCCTCCTTCGTCGGTCCGTCAGACCCTACGCCCCGCTGCCGACAAAGAGAAGATCACTCAGCTGCGACAGCGCCTTCGGCTTTCTCTACACGCACGGCAGAGAATTTGAACTCCGGGATCTTGCCGAAGGGGTCAATGGCCGGGTTTGTCAGGATGTTCGCCGCCGCCTCCACATAGGCGAAAGGCACAAAGACCATATCCGGGGCCACTGCGCGATCTTCCCGTGCCATGATCGAGATACTGCCGCGCTTGGTCGTCAGCACCACGTGCTCGCCCGGTGCCACGCCAAGTTTGCGCAGGGTGGAGGGGTGCAGCGAGCAATTCGCCTCGGGCTCCAGCCCATCCAGCACCGCCGAGCGGCGGGTCATCGACCCGGTGTGCCAGTGTTCCAACTGCCGCCCTGTGGTCAGGATCATGGGATAGTCTTCATCGGGCACATCGTCGGGCGCAATCACGCTGGCTGGCGTAAAGCGCGCGCGGCCCTCGGGGCGCGGGAAGCCATCGCCAAACACAATCGCCTGCCCCGGGTCCTCCGGGCTCAGCGACGGGTAGGTCACCGCATTCTCACCCACCAGACGATCCCAGGTGATGTTGTCGAGGCTGCGCATATTCTGCGTCATCTCGGCAAAGACATCCGCCGGGCTTTCATAGTCCCATGGCAGACCCAGCCGCTTGGCCAGTTCCACCTCGATCCACCAGTCCTCCCGCGCGTCACCGGGAGGCGACACCGCAGGCCGCCCCATCTGCACCTGCCGGTTGGTGTTTGTCACGGTGCCCGTCTTCTCGGCAAAGGCGCTGGCCGGCAGGATCACATCCGCATAATTCGCCGTCTCGGTCAGGAAGATGTCCTGCACCACCAGATGATCGAGCTTGGCCAGCGCGCTGCGCGCATGCTCTAAATCGGGGTCCGACATGGCCGGATTTTCGCCCAGCACATACATGCCTTTGATCTTGCCCTCATGCACCGCGTCCATGATCTCGGTCACGGTCAACCCGCGTTCATTCGAGAAATCCGCCGTGCCCCAGACCTTGGTGAAGGCCGAGCGCACACCGTCGTCCGTCACCGGCTGGTAATCCGGCAAGAACATCGGGATCAGTCCCGCATCAGACGCGCCCTGCACGTTGTTCTGACCGCGCAGCGGGTGCAAACCGGACCCCGGCCGCCCCACCTGCCCGGTCATCAGCGCCAGTGAAATCAGGCACCGGGAATTATCCGTGCCATGGATGTGCTGCGACACACCCATACCCCAGAAAATCATCGCGGCCTTGGCGCCTGCGAAGGTCCGCGCCACATCGCGCAGCACTTCCGGTTCAATGCCGCAAATCGGCGCCATCGCCTCGGGCGAGAAATCCGCCAGATGCGCCTTCTCGGCCTCCCAGTTTTCGGTATAGGCCTCGATGTACTGCTGGTCGTAAAGCTCTTCCTCGACGATCACATGCATGATCGCGTTCAGCATCGACACATCCGCGCCGGGCCGGAATTGCAGCATATGCGACGCGAACCGCTTCAGCGCCTGCCCGCGCGGGTCCATCACAATGAGCTTGCCACCGCGCTTGGCGAACTGTTTGAAGAAGGTCGCGGCGACGGGATGGTTCTCGATCGGGTTGGCCCCGATCACGATCGCCACATCCGCATTCTCGATTTCATTGAAGGTCGCGGTCACGGCGCCCGAGCCCACATTCTCCATCAGCGCGGCGACCGACGACGCATGGCAGAGGCGCGTGCAGTGATCCACGTTGTTGTGGCCAAAGCCCTGCCGGATCAGCTTCTGGAAGAGATAGGCTTCCTCATTGGTGCATTTGGCCGAGCCAAAGCCCGCAATCTCGCGCCCGCGGCCCTTCATACCCGCAGCCGCAAAATCCAGCGCCTCCTCCCAGCTGGCCTCGCGGAAGTGGGTTTGCCAATTGCCCGGATTCACGTTCAACCCCTTGGCAGGCGCGTCCTCGCGCCGGATCAGCGGCTTGGTCAGGCGATGGTCGTGGTGGATATAGTCGAACCCAAAGCGCCCCTTCACGCACAACCGCCCCTCGTTCGCCGGGCCGTTGATCCCTTCGACATATTTGACCTTGTTGTCCTTCACCTTGAGCGAGACCTGACAGCCCACCCCACAGAAGGGGCAAATGCTTTCGACCTCCTGGTCAAAATCCGCGCTGTCGCCCACCTGGTTCTCATCCACAACCGTCGACGGCATCAGCGCCCCGGTCGGACAGGCCTGCACACATTCGCCACACGCCACACAGGTGCTCTCGCCCATCGGATCGGCCATATCGAAGGTCGGATAGCTGTCATGCCCGCGCCCCGCCATGCCGATCACATCGTTCACCTGCACCTCACGGCAGGCCCGCACACAAAGCCCACATTGAATGCAGGCATCCAGGTTCACGCTCATCGCCACATGGCTGTCGTCGAGCAGCGGAATGCGCCCCTCTTCCAGCTTCGGAAAGCGGCTCTCGCTGACGCCATTCAACTCCGCCATCTCCCACAGATGGCTGGACTTGTCGTGCGCCACCTCTTGCTCCGGCTGATCGGCCAGCAGCATCTCGACCACCATCTTCCGCGCACCCTCGGCGCGCGCGGAATTGGTTGTCACAACCATCCCCTCAGAGGGCTCCCGGATGCAGGAGGCCGCAAGCGTGCGCTCGCCGTCGATCTCCACCATACAGGCGCGGCAGTTCCCATCGGGCCGGTACCCCGGTGCTGGCTTATGACACAGATGCGGGATCACCAGCCCACGGCCATTGGCAACCTCCCAAATGGTCAGGCCTGCGTCGGCCTCAACCTGCTGACCGTCCAGTGTAAACGTGATCTTGCCGCTCATCGCACCGCCCTCCCGGAAACCTCCGCCCGACTATAAGGGTAGCACATCCACCACCGTAGCCCCAATCCCGACCACTCGCATGAGATTCACGCCACCCGCGTTTCCGATAGAGAACAGCCGTTCCTTCATTCTTCCGAAAATACTCGCCCCGCAGGGTCCACCCTTTCCACCGCGCCATGGCTCGCCTAAGAAGAGCGGATGTCCCACATCACCCTCATACGCCACGGCCAGGCCAACTCCGGTGCTCAGGACGAGGCCAGCTACGACAAGCTCAGCAGCCTGGGCCACCAGCAATCCGCCTGGCTCGGCGCCCACCTGCGCGAGCGCGGCCAGCACCACGCGCGGCTCTATACCGGCACGCTGAAACGCCACGTGGAAACTGCCGCCTCGATGGACATTGGCCTCGAGCCCGTCCGCGATGCGCGCCTTAACGAACTCGAATACCTCACCCTCGCCCGTGCGCTGGAGGCCGAACACGGCATCCCCTTTCCCACCGACAACGCCAGTTTCACCACGCATCTGCCACAGGTCTTCCAGTACTGGCAGGACGACAAGATCGACGGCGCGCCGGAGCGTTTCGCCGACTTCGAGGCCCGCGTCAGCGCCGCGCTCACCGAGATTGCCGAAGGCGACGGCCCCGCGCTGGTGGTGACCTCCGGCGGGCTCATCTCCATGGCCATGCGGCAGGTCCTGCGCCTCGACATCACCGCCATGGCGCAGATGGCGCTGGCGATCTACAACACCTCGCAGCACCGGCTCTTCCCCATCGGCGGAACCCTTTCGCCCACGATGTTCAACGCCATCCCGCACCTCGAAGCACCCGACCGGCACTACGCCCAGACCCACGTGTGAAAGGACCCGCCCATGCGCCTGCACTACGCCCCCCGCACCATCTCCATCGCCGTTGCCATTACGCTGGAAGAGGCGGGCCTGCCCTATGAGGCGGTGCCGGTCGACTTCGGCGCGGGCGAGCAGAAGGGCGATACCTACCTCGCGCTCAACCCCAAAGGCCGCGTGCCGACGCTGGAGACCGACAGCGGCACGGTGCTCACCGAGACCGGCGCGCTGCTCGACTACATCGCCGCCCTCGCCCCCGGCGCAAATCTGGCCCCGAGCGATCCGGAACGCGCGGCCCAGATGCGCAGCGTCATGTACTTCCTCGGCACCACCATGCACGTCAACCACGCGCATATGCGCCGCGGCGACCGCTGGGCGACCAAGAAATCGAGCCTCAATGACATGATCGCAAAAACGCCTGAAAACATGGCAGAAAACGCCCGCTACTTCGTGAGCGATTGCCTTGAGGGCGACTACGTGCTGGGCGACGAGTTCTCCATCGCCGACCCCTATTCCTACATGCTCTGCAGCTGGCTCGAACGCGACGAGGTCTCTCTTTCCGACTTTCCGGAGGTCGCCGCCTATCTTGAGCGCATGGAGGCGCGGCCCTCGGTGCAGACGGTCAAAACCAAAGGCATGCTCTGATGCCGCACCTCTGGCTGCGCGCCGAACACCGCGACAATGAGACCCGCGTCGGGCTCACGCCGAAAGGTGCCGCCGCGCTTATGGCATCAGGCATTGAGGTCAGCGTCGAAGCCTCCCCCAACCGCGCCATCCCCGACCAGGCCTACGCCGACGCCGGTTGCGCCATGGTGCCGAGCCAAAGCTGGCCCAACGCCCCGCGCGACGCGATCATCTTCGGCCTGAAAGAACTGCCCGACGATGGCACACCGCTGCCGCACCGGCACATCATGTTCGGCCACGCCTTCAAGGGCCAGCCTGCCGGCCTGCGCCTGTTGCACCGCTTCAAGGCGGGCGGCGGCACGCTGCTCGATCTGGAATATCTCACGGACGACACCGGCCGCCGCGTCGCCGCCTTCGGCTACTGGGCGGGCTATGCGGGCGCCGCCGTGGCCCTGAAATGCTGGTCCGCCCAGCGGCGCGGCACCCGCGCAGGCCCCATCGGCAGCTACGACAGCTCCACCCACCTGCTGACCGAACTTCAGGCCGAGCTTGTGGCCACCGGCAGCCACCGCCCCAATGCGCTCATCATCGGCGCGCTGGGCCGCGTGGGCACGGGGGCCGCAGACCTCTGCACCGCCATGGGCGTCGCGACAACCAAATGGGACATGACGGAAACCGCCTCAGGCGGCCCCTTTCCCGAGGTGCTCGCGCACGATCTTTTCTTCAACTGCATCCTCGCCCGCCCCGGCACGCCCGTCTTTGTCCCCGCTGACGCCACCACACGCCCCCGCCAACTGAGCGTCATCGGCGACATCGCCTGCGACCCCGACAGCGATTTCTCCCCCATCAAACTCTACGACCGCACCACCAGCTGGGACGCTCCGGCCCTGCGGGTCCACGACGACCCCGTGCTCGACGTCACGGCCATCGACAACCTGCCCTCCATGCTGCCGCTGGAGAGCAGCGAGGACTATGCCGAACAGCTGCTGCCCTCCCTCATGCAGCTCAAAGCCGCAGACGCCCCCGTCTGGACCCGGGCCGCACAGACCTTCCGCGATCACGTCGCCCGGCTCTGACCATCGCCCGCTTCATTCTTCGCAAAATACTCCCGCCGGAGGCGGATCCAGCCGCCAAACCTCAGGAGAAAATCCGAAAATAAAGCCAATCCGGCAAAAGCTGGCTGCCCCGGAACACCAGCGAAAAGAGCCACGGAAAGCTCACCTTGAACTTGCGGCCATTCATCTGACGAAACATATGCTCCGCCGCGTCCTCAGGTGTCATCAGGAACGGCATCTTGAAGTCGTTCTTGTCGGTGAGCTGCGTCTTGATGAACCCGGGGTTCGCAACCTGCACCTGCACCCCCGTCTCCCGCAGATCCGCATACATGCACTCCGCCAGAGACATCGTGCCCGCCTTCGACGCCGTATAGCCGATCGACCCGGGCAACCCGCGGAACCCGCTCAGGGACCCGGTGATCACGATATGGCCCGCGTCCCGCCGCACCATGCCGGGCACCACCGCCCCCATCACCCGCACCAGCCCGGTGAAATTGATGTCGGCCATGGCCGTGGCCTGCGCCGCATGCCATTCCTGCGCGCCGAACGGCCAATAGACCCCGGCCAGGAACACGACCCCGTCGACAGGCCCGACCGCCTCCGCCGCCTGCGCGACACTGTCGTCATCCGACACGTCCACAATCTGATAGCTGCCTTCGGAGGGCAGGTCCGCCACAAGCGCTTGCAGCTTGTCCTCCGACCGGGCCGAGACAATCACATGCGCACCCGCAGCACTCAGCCGCCGGGCCAGCGCCGCACCCAGCCCGTCTCCTGCACCGACGAGCCAATAGCGTTTGCCGGACCAGTCCCTCATGCAGCATCCTTGGGCCGCATCGTCGCCACCAGCTCCGCCACCTTGATCCCGAACTTGCGGAACTGCGAGCGATTCATGATCGTGCCATTGGGCGTCAGATACATCCAGTCCACCGTGTCGAGCACATGCCCGCCGGATCCTTCCGGCAGCCGAATGCGATAGTTCAACAGCACCGTCGGCCCGGTCTGCCGCCCCGATCCCTGCCCCACGACATCCTCCGCCGTGGCCTTGATCGCACCGCTGTCATGCAGCTGCAGATGCCACTCCCGCTGCTGGGTGCTGCCGTCGTCATAGACGAAATGCTCCTTCATGGACCCGCGGTCCCCCTCCCAGGCACAGTCGAAATCGGCAACGAACCGGCTGCTGACCCGCCCGGTCGGTCCATAAATCACACCTTCACAGAGCATCGGTCCATTGAGGTGCTTGCGGATGTCGAAGTCAGGTGTACCGTCTTCGTAGTCCTCGGGCTTCTGCGCGGTGAACCCCATCATCCGCCGACTGATCACGAACACCAGAAGGGCCAACAGCGCACCGGTGATCACATACATCCAAGCCGTCATCGCTCACACCTCGCTCAAGTCGGTCACGGCCAGCAGCGCAATCGCCACGACCTTCAAAACACAGGGCACGCCCGCGTAAAGCAGCGCCAGCAGCGCCAGCGTCTCGGGCGTATTCTCCGACGCGCCGCCGCTCTGAAATCCGGCGCGCTCCAGCACCGGCAGCAATGTCACCGCGGCAAAGGCCAGCGTCAGCTTCGACACGAAGGACCACAGGCCAAACCCCTCCGCTGCCGAGGGCGAAATGCGCGCCATTCGGTCAGCAAAGATCGCCGGCAGAAGCGTCAGATCCGCTCCAAGTGTCGCGCCGGAGGCGACGCAGATCAGCGCGAAGAGCGCCCAGTCGCCAGGCCCCAGCGTCAGGGTCAGGCCAAAGGCGCAAATGGCCAGCACCATCGCCACGATCAGCACCCGCTTGGGTCCGAACCGCTCGGCCATGGCCCCCCAGAAAGGCGCTGCCACGGCGGCAGACAGGAAGAAAACCAGCAGGAGCGGCCCTTCATAGCCCGGCGCATCGAGCTTGCTTTCCACGAAGAACAAAAACAGCGTCGAGCTCACCGCCACGGGGGCTGCATTGACCAGCGCGATCAGCAGGAGCCGCCGCGCCAGCCCGTCCCGCAGCACCACGCCGAACCCGGTCGAGGCGGCCAGACCCGCCGTGCTCCACTCGCTGCGCATGGCATAGGCGGCCCCCACCGCAAGCCCGGCAAATCCCAGCGCGAACCAGGCAAAGGGGGCCTCAAAGGCCGCGGCCAAGGCCACCGGCGCCACGGCAGCCACGCACACGCCCAAGAGCGCCCCGCTCTCGCGCCAGCGCGCCAGCCGCAGATGCCCCTTGCCGGCCAGTCCCGCCCCCTTCATCACGCCCTGCGCATAGAAGTTGATGGTCAGAAAACTGAAAGCCGAGAACACCAGCGTCAGCGTCAGCCCGAACCACACCAGCGGCGGCAGCAGTGGCGGGATCGCAAAGAGCGCCACCATCGCACCGCCGATCACCGCACAGCCGATCGCCACCGCCCCCGCGCGGCGGTCGCGCACCCGCTCCGCCAGCTTGCCCAGAAGCGGATCCTGCACCACATCCAGCAGCCGCAACCCGAAGAGCACCGCCCCCAGGGCCGCCAGCGACACGCCGTATTCATCCACATAGAATTTCGGCGCGTGAATATAGATCGGCAGACCCGCCGCCGCGAGAAGGGCTGCGAAGAGAGAATAGGCCGGCAGACGCTCGGAGGCTTGCGTCACCGCGACACCTCTTTCTTCGGTGGCAGCGGGCGAGCGCGGTATCGTGCGCCCTTCCACCAGAGCTTCAGCGCCTGCCAGTGAATGAGCCCGAGCACCCGCCGCGCGCCCAGCGGCCGGAACAGCGCTGACCGCAGGATGGCGAGGTTGGTGAGCGGGCGGCGCTTGCCGGTGAGCGTGGCGATCAGCCCCCCCTCCGCCCGCGCATAGTCGATCCAGATGCCGATGCGGGCGTCAGATATATCAAAGCGGAACTTGTAACCGCCCTCGACGGGCTGAAACGGCGAGACATGGAAAATCTTGGTCGCGGTCAAGGTGTCCGACGGCGCGATGGGCCGCAGATCCCGATGATAACACAGATAGCTGTGCCGGTCCCCGAAGGTGTTGCTCACCTCCGCAATCACCGTGATCAGCGCGCCATCCGCACGGCGGCACAGCCAGAAGCTCACCGGGTTGAACACATGCCCCAGCATGCGCGGCTGGGCGAGCAGTTCGATCTGCGCCACGCCCGTGATCTGATGCTGCTCCAGCACGTCCCGCACCCAGGGCGCGCCGCGTCCGGCCTTGGGAGCGCCACCATGGTCCACATCATGCAGCGAGGTCAGCGCCGCACCATTGCGTGCAAAGAGCCGCGGGCCCCGCACCTCGGCCTCCGCATCCAGCAGGATGTAATCCACCGAATAGCGAAAGGCGTTCTCAACCGATCCCTTGCGGCCATGAAAGGTCTGGCCTGCGATATGATCGACGCGGGCCGTCATTCGGCAGCGACCCGGCCCTGTTCCACCGCGCGCAGGCTGCGCACCACATCGACCGCGCTCGACAGACCATCCTCGTGAAAGCCGTTCTTCATCCAGGCTCCACAATACCAGGTGTTGCGCGCGCCATTGAACCTCTGCACATCCGTCTGGGCCTCCAATGCCGCCAGATCATAGACCGGATGCCGCAGGGTGACCGTGTCATAGATCAAATCCTCGCGGATTGTCCGCTTGGTGTTCAGCGTCACGAAATGCAGATCGTCCATGGGAATGGGCTGCAGCGAGTTCATCCAATAGGTCAGGTCGATCCGGTCCGACCGCGCATCCTTGTCCTCGGTGTAGACCCAGCTCGCCCAGGTCTTGCGCGACTTCGGCATCAGGCTGGTGTCGGCATGCAGCACGACGTCGTTGGGCTGGTACCCGATGGCCCCAAGCGCGCGGCTCTCCTCCGGTGTCGGATCGCCCAGCATCGCCAGGCTGTCGTCGGAATGCGTTGCAAACACCACATGGTCGAAGACCTCAGGCTCTCCGCCCCAGGTCCGCAAAACGACCTTCTCGGGCCCGCGAATGACCGCCTGCACCGCGGCCCCCAGGCGGATGTCCGTGCCCTGGTTCTTCAAAGCGGCCTCAAGACGGTTCACATACTGCTGCGAGCCGCCGTCGACGGTGTACCACTGATGCTGCCCATGAACGCCAAGAAGCGCGTGGTTCTTGAAGAACCGGATCAGCGCATGCGCCGGAAAATCCATGATCCTGTCCACAGGCGTCGACCAGATCGCGCCCGAGAACGGCAGCAGGAAATGGTCGCGGAAGGCCTTGCCCGTGCCCAGAACCTCGAGGAAGTCGCCAAGGCTCAGGCTGCGATCCTGCGCCACGCTTTCGGCCCGCTTTGTGAATTTCAGGATGTCCCGCACCATGCCCAGGAACGCAGGGCTGACGATATTGCGGCGTTGCGCGAACAGCGCGTCCAGCGAGGTCAGCGCATATTCCAGGCGCCCGCCGTCAATGGAGGCGCCGAAGCTCATGTTCGACTTGGTGATCGGCACATTGAGCTGTCGAAAGAGCGCCGACATATAAGGGTAGTTCGCGTGGTTGAAGACGATGAACCCGGTGTCGACCGGCTGGTCACCGTTCTTGCCCGCCATGACGGTGCGCGCATGCCCGCCAAGCCGCGGTTCAGCCTCAAAGAGCGTGACATTGTAGTCCTTGCTCAGCATGAAGGCCGCGCCCATGCCAGAAATCCCTCCGCCGATCACGGCAATCTTCTGGGATACGCGGGGCTGGCGGAAAGGCGCAAACGTGCCTGCTGTCAGGGCTTCAAAAGGCATAAAAGGCCGTCCGATCATTCTTCGTGGTGTGCCGTGTATACGACCTGCTCCTCAAAATGGATGTATTGCCGCGAAAACAAAGTTTTTTTGATCCAATTTTGCACCTGCGGCGTAACTCTGGCATGTTGATGGGCCTTGACAGTCACATGAAACCAAAGTCTGCCGCCTCCGCGGCGGCGGGTCCGTTGTTGACGATGATGAAGGCTGGACCAGAACACGTGAGTGGTAAGACCGTACCTTCAAGGCTGCTGTGGGTGGAGCATGTGATGCGCATCCGCGACAACAAAGATACGCAGGCGTTTGCCGAACTGTTTGACCACTTCGCGCCGCGCGTGAAGGGGTTCTTGATGAAATCCGGCGCCGATGCGTCGCTCGCCGAGGAGTGTGCGCAGGATGTGATGGCCGCGCTCTGGAACAAGGCGCATCAGTTTGACCCGACGCGGGCCTCGGTCGCCACGTGGATCTTCACGATCGCGCGGAACCGCAAGATCGACATCCTGCGCCGCCAGCGCAGGCCAGAACCAGAGGACCTCGGATGGGGTCCCGAAGAAGAACCGGATCAGGCAGATATCCTGAGCCTGCAACAGGAAACCGAGGCGCTCGGTGCGGCTCTGGCACAACTGCCGGACGCGCAGCGGGAGCTGATTGAAAAGGCGTATTTCGGGGATCTGACCCACAGCGAAATCGCCAAGGAAACCGGTCTGCCCCTGGGCACGATCAAATCGAGAATACGGCTGGCGCTGGATCGCCTGCGCCACACAATGAAGTGAATGACATGAGTAACGAGATCAAATACCACCTGAATGACGCCATTCTCATGGCCTATGCCGCCGGGTCCTTGCCGGAGGCGTTCAACCTGATGGTCGCCTCGCATCTGTCGCTGTGCGACACCTGCCGCGCGCAGGCCGAAAGCTTCGATGCTCTGGGCGGCGAGGTGCTGGAGGCGATGGCAGACGACGCTGCGGTTGCCTTGCGCCCCGACAGTCTCGAAGCCACTTTGGCGCTGATCGCAGGGGGCCCCGTCGATGCGGCGGAAACCAACGAGACAGCCTGCTCGGTGCTGCCGAAGCCGCTGCGTGACTATGTGGGCGGTGATCTCGACACCATCCGCTGGAAGCCGGTGGGCATGGGTGTGAAACAGGCGATCCTGCCGACCTCGAAGGAGGCCTCCGCCCGGTTGCTGTTCATTCCGGCGGGCACGGCGATGCCGGATCACGGCCACCACGGAACAGAGATGACCATGGTGCTGAAAGGCGCCTTTCAGGACGAGGATGATTACTTTGCCCGCGGGGATGTGGAGATCGCAGACAGCGACATGCATCACACGCCAGTGGCGGACATCCACGAGGATTGCATCTGCCTCGCGGTGGCCGATGCGCCGCTGCAGTTCGACCGTCTGATCCCGAAAATTGCACAGCGGTTCCTGCGGATCTGAGCCTTAGGTGCCAGTGGCCAACCACTGGATTGAGTATTTTCGGAAGGGTGAAGCTGCAATTGAAGTGGATGTTTGCACGAGCGCTATGAAGCGACCTCGAAGGGTATTAGTCGCGGCCAGTCGAATACAACGCCCGTGCCCGGCGCGTCGGGCGCCACGGCACGGTGGTTTTCGATCACGAGGGGCCGCGTGGTATAGCGGTCAATCGGGAAGCTGTGCACCTCGATCCAGCCTGCGTGCGCCTGTGCTGAGACAAGGCTCACGTGCAGCTCCTGCATCCCGTGACTGCAGACCGGGACACCCGCCTGCCGCGCCAGTTCCGAGGCTTGCAGCCAGCCGGTGATCCCGCCGCAGTTCGAGGCATCGGGCTGGATGAACCCCAGATCACCCTGGTCCAGCGCCATCTCGAATTCATGGATCGTGTGCAGGTTCTCGCCCTGCGCCACAGCCATGCCCGTGGCCTGAGTGATCTTCGCATAGCCTGCGTAGTCATCCGGGATGATGGGCTCCTCGAACCACAGGATGTTCTGGTCCTTCACTGCATTGGCAAGCGAAATGGCCTGCGGCACCGTCATGGAATAGTTCGCGTCGATCATGAAGGCGGCATCCGGCCCGATCTGCTGGCGCACCGCGCGGATGCGCGCCACATCCTCGGCTTCCGTCGGCTGTCCGATCTTGATCTTCACGCCGTTCAGCCCCGCATCGAGGTAACCCTGCACATGGGTCAGAAGCTTCGGCAGCGGATAGGCCAGATCGATCCCGCCGCCATAAGCCTTGCAGGTCTTGCCAGCCCCACCCGCCATCTGCCACAGCGGCTGGCCCGAGGCCTGCCCGCGCAGATCCCAGAGCGCGATATCCACCGCCGAGATCGCGAAACTCAGGATGCCGCCGCGCCCGACGTAGTGCATATGCCATTGCATCGCCTCGTAGAGCGCCTCGACATCCTCCGCGTCGCGACCCACCAGAAACGGCGCCAGATCATAGGTGATCATCGCGGCGGTCGCATGCCCGCCGCGTCCGCCATTGTAGGTGTACCCCGTGCCCTCGCGCCCGTCCTCCAGCGTGACGGTCGCAGTGATCAGGTGAAAGTGGCTGTGGCTGCCATGTTTGGCATCCACGAGCACCTCATCCAGCGGCACGTTGAAGAGCCGGGCAATAACGCGCGCAATCCGGGTCACCGGCTCACATATCCGCGCATTCCGGCACGGCAGAGATCACCGTTCCGTCCTTCAAATGCTGCAGCAGGTTGTCCACCGTCAGCGCCCCCATGGCCGCCCGCGTCTCATGGGTGGCCGAGCCCACATGCGGCAGCAACACCACATTGTCGAGCTTGCGCAGCGCTTCCGGCACGTGCGGCTCCGCCTCGAAGACATCGAGACCCGCCCAACCCAGCCGCCCCTCTTGCAGCGCTGCGATCATCGCCGCCTCATCGACAACCGAGCCGCGGCTCACGTTGATCAGCGTGCCTTGCGGCCCAAGCGCATTCATCACCTCGGCATTCACGATCTTGTTCGTGGACGGCCCGCCAGGCGTGATGCAAATGAGCGTATCCACATCCTTCGCCATCTCGGTCAGATCGCCGTAATAGGTGTAGTCCACATCCTTCGGGCTGCGCGAATGGTAGACAATCGTTGTGCCCCAGGGTGCAAGCTTGTCGGCAATCGCCTGACCGATCCGGCCGAGCCCCAGAATGCCCACGGTCTGGTTGTCCGCCGACCGCGTCAGCGCGGAGTTGCCCTCCGCCTCCCAGCGCCCTGACCGCACGTAGGCATCATCGCGCAAGAGTTCCCGATAACACGCCAGCATCAACAGCACCGCCGTCGTCGCCACCTCGGCATTCAGCACATTCGGCGTGTGCGTCACCACAACGCCCTTGGCCTTGGCCGCCTGCACGTCGATGGCGTCATAGCCCACGCCGTAACAGCTGATCGCCTTCAGGTTCGGCATCGCCGCCATATACTCTGGCTTCACCCCGTCATGACCGTTGGTCGCCACATGGGTGATCTTCTCCCCGTGCTCGGCCAGCCACGCCTGCGGGTCGTCCATGTCCTTCGCCTTGTGCACGGTGAAGGCGGCGTTCAACCGCTCCAGCATCACATCGGTGGCGCCACCGATCAAAAACAACTCCGCCATTTACGCATCCTCCGTCACGGTCTGCCGCTGGTGCCCCAGCCCTTCGATGGTCAATTCCATCACATCGCCTTTCTTCAGGTACACCGGCTCCGGCTTGATCCCCATGCCCACACCGGGCGGCGTCCCGGTGGTGATCACGTCGCCTGGGTGCAGCGTCATCAGCGACGACAGGTGTTCGATGATTTCCGCCACCGTAAAGATCATGGTCGAGGTATTGCCTGTCTGCATCCGCTTGCCGTTTACATCGAGGCTCATGGCGAGCGCCTGCGGGTCCGGTACCTCGTCCCGCGTCACCAGCCAGGGACCTGTCGGCCCGAAGGTGTCGCAGGATTTGCCCTTGGTCCATTGTCCGGTCAGCTGTGTCTGGAAATGCCGCTCGCTCACGTCATTGACCACGCAGTACCCCGCCACATGGTCCAGCGCGTTTTCCTTGCTGACGTATTTCGCCGTGGTGCCGATCACCACGCCCAGCTCGACCTCCCAATCCGTATGGGTCGATCCGCGCGGCATGCTGACGTCATCATTCGGACCCACGACGGCGGAGTTCGCCTTGAAGAAGAGGATCGGGTGCTCGGGGATATCCGCGCCCGTCTCGGCGGCGTGGTCGGAATAGTTCAGCCCAATGCAAAGAAATTTGCCGATGTTGCCGACGCAGGCCCCGATGCGCGGATCGCCGTCCACGACAGGCAGGCTCGCCGGATCAATTGCCCGCAGCGTCTCCAGCCCCGCATCCGACAGCACCTCACCCGCGATATCATCAACATGTGCGGACAGATCACGCAGCGTGCCATCCCCATCCAACAGTCCAGGTTTCTCGGCGCCCGGCGCGCCGTAGCGTACTAGCTTCATGTTCTTCTCCCTATGAGGCGTTCAAATAGCCGATCAGCAGCGACAGGAAGGCGCCTACATGGACCACCATGATGGCCTTGTCCTTCCACATCGCACCCACGGCAAACCAAAGAATGATCCCGGCAAAAAAGGCCCAGATGTTCCAGGGCGTCACGCCCATGCCGGTCAGCGCATAGCCGATGAGCTGGATCACGGTCGCGATCCATTTGACGATATCGACAGGTTTCCACGTTCCGGGACCCTGCGGATCAGTGATTGTCACGGGGCAGCCCTTTGCGTGAGATGTCCTGGTACTGGTCCGCATCCTGAAGGATCATGCCCTGATCGAAGCGGCCCACCTTCTCGCGGAACAGCGCCTGCCAGGGCGACTGGCTTTCGGGCGCGTCATAGCCGCCCTGCGCCTCGAAGATGCGCGCCCGCTCGGCCAGGTCCTCCATCGGCACCAGCATGTCCGCCGTGCATTTGTTCAGATCGATCCGCACCCGGTCGCCGGTCTTGAGCAAGGCCAGCCCCCCGCCCGCCGCCGCCTCGGGCGAGGCGTTCAGGATGGACGGAGACCCGGAGGTGCCGGACTGCCGCCCGTCCCCCACGCACGGCAGCGCTTCGACCCCCTTCTTCAGCAGGTAAGACGGCGGGCGCATGTTCACGACCTCTGCGCCCCCGGGATACCCCTTGGGCCCTGCACCGCGCATGAAGAGGATGCAATCCTCGTCAATGTTCTCGCTCGGGTCATCGATCCGATGATGAAAATCCTCCGGCCCGTCAAACACAACCGCACGGCCTTCAAAGGCGTTCATGTCATCCGGGTTCGACAGATACCTGGCGCGGAAATTGGCACTGATCACGCTGGTCTTCATGATCGCGCTGTCAAAGAGATTGCCGGTCAGGTTGATGAACCCGGCCTGGTCCTTCAGCGGTTCGGAAACCGGCTTGATCACCTTGGTATCCTCGCTGCGCAGATGCCCGCAGTTCTCCGCCATGGTCTTGCCATTGGCGGTGATCACATCCGGATGCGGCAGCAACCCCTCGGCGATCAACTCACCCACGACCGCAGGCACCCCACCGGCGTGCTGATAGTCCTCACCGAGGTACTCCCCCGCGGGCTGAAGGTTCACGAGCAGCGGCACGTCATGCCCGATGCTCTGCCAGTCATTGTTATCGAGCGGCACGCCGAGATGCCGCGCAATTCCGTTCAGGTGAATGGGCGCATTGGTCGAGCCGCCGATGGCCGAGTTGATCACGATGGCATTCTCGAACGCCTCCCGCGTCATGATCTCAGACGGTCGCAGGTCCTCCCAGACCATATCCACAATCCGTCGCCCAGTCTCATAGCTGATCTGCCCGCGCTCACGGTAAGGCGCGGGGATCGCCGCGGACCCCGGCAGCTGCATGCCCAAAGCCTCGGCCAGCGAATTCATTGTCGTGGCCGTTCCCATGGTGTTGCAATACCCAACCGAGGGCGCCGAGGAGGCCACAAGCTCCATGAACCCCTCATCGTCGATCTCGCCCGCGGCATGCATCTCGCGCGCCTTCCAGACGATGGTGCCCGAGCCCGTGCGCTCGCCCCGGAACCAGCCGTTCAGCATCGGCCCCACGCTAAGCGCAATCGCCGGAATATTCACCGTCGCCGCCGCCATCAGCAGCGCAGGCGTGGTCTTGTCACAGCCGATGTTCAGCACCACCCCGTCGAGCGGATAGCCAAACAGCGTCTCGACGAGGCTCAGATACGCGAGGTTCCGGTCCAGCATCGCCGTGGGCCGCTTGCCCGTCTCCTGGATCGGATGCACCGGCACCTCGATACAGGTGCCACCTGCCGCGATGATCCCGTCGCGCACCCGCTTGGTCAGCTCCAGATGATGCCGGTTGCAGGGGCTGAGGTCACTGCCCGTCTGCGCGATCCCGATGATCGGCTTACCCGATTGCAGCTCTTCCCGCGTCAGCCCGTAGTTCAGATAACGCTCCAGATAGAGCGCGGTCATCTCCGGATTGTCCGGGTTCATGAACCACTTGCGCGACCGCAGATCTTCGATGCCGATTTTCTTTGTTCCAGACTCTGTCACTGTCCTGACCAGCCTCCGTCAATGATATGGGGATGCCCCGTTGTGAATGCGCTCTCGTCGCTGGCGAGGTATACCACAAGCGCCGCGATCTCCTCCGCCGTGGCCACCCGGCCCATGGGCTGACGCGACACGAATTGCTCCATCGCCTTGTCCTTGCTGCCGAGCTGCTGCCCAAGCGCGTCGACCCGGTCATGCCAGCTTGGGCTCTCCACCGTGCCGGGGCAGATCGCATTGCAGCGGATGCCTTTCGACACGTAATCCACCGCCACCGATTTCGTCAGCCCGATCACCGCCGCCTTCGTCGTGCCATAGATAAAGCGGTTCGGCGCGCCGATCACGCTGGAACAGGCCGACGACATGTTGATGATCGACCCAGCCCCGCGCTCCAGCATCCCCGGAAGTGCGGCGCGGATCGTGCGCAGCATCGAGCGTACGTTCAAATCGAAGGCAAAGTCCCACTCGTCGTCCTTGGCATCCAGCACGGTCCCATGATGCACAAAGCCCGCGCAGTTGAACAGAACGTCTGGTTTCGCCTGCGCCACCCCGGCGGAGACACTCTCATCACTACGCGCATCAAGTTCGAAAATTTCGATATTTTCGTGATTCGCATCCCGAATCGTGGAAAGCGCATCCATGTTGATGTCGGTTGCGAAGACCTGCGCACCCTCTGCGGCCATCGCCAGGGCACTGGCCCGCCCGATGCCCTGCCCGGCCGCTGTCACCAACGCGCGCTTACCCTCAAGCCGTTGCCCTGTCATGATATTCTCTCCCCCGATGTGCCTGCGACCGGCTCTCCAAACCGGGGGCCTCCCCCTTGGTCGCAACACAAATCTTGCCGTCTTCATCAAAAAACCACCGGACGGGCTGGTCCAATGGCTGGTTTTCGTTAGCGTATGACAACAGCGCCACTTTGGCTACTGCTTTGGAAAACGGATCGAGGGGGGACATCCAGCACCATGACCACATCGCGACACATCACGCTGATCGGAACCGGGCTGATGGGCGTCCCCATGAGCCGCAATCTGCTCAAGGCCGGGCACGCTCTGACGGTCTGGAACCGCACGCTTGCCCGCGCCGAACCGCTGGCCAAGGACGGCGCGACCGTCGCCGCCGACGCGATGAGCGCCATCAAGGGCGCCGAGTTCGTCATCACCATGCTGTCCGACGGGTTTGCCTCCGGCGCCATGATCGAAGAGGCCCTCGCCGCCAGGGCGCTCGGGCCCGGTGCGATCTGGATCGACATGTCGAGCGCCAAGCCCGAACACGCCCGCGCCCAGGCAAAGCTGCTGGAGAGCCTGCACTTCGGCCACCTCGACGCGCCGGTCTCGGGCGGCACCAAAGGCGCCGAGGCAGGCAGCCTCGCCATCATGGTCGGCGGCAAGACGGAGACCTTTGAGGCCGCACGCGAGGTCTTCGAGGCCATGGGACGCCCGGTCCACGTCGGCCCTTCCGGTGCCGGGCAACTCTCCAAGCTCGCGAACCAGACCATCGTCGCCGTCACCATCAGCGCCGTGGCCGAAGCGATGCTGCTGGCCGAACAGGGCGGCGCCGACCCGGCAGCCGTGCGTGCAGCCCTCAAAGGCGGGTTTGCCGACAGCGTGATCCTGCAACAGCATGGGGAGCGTATGACGGAGGGCAACTTTGAGCCCGGCGGCCTCACCAAATTCCAGGTCAAGGACCTCAACAACACGCTGGAGGAGGCCGCCAGCCACGACCTCACCCTGCCCGCCACCGAAAGCGTCCGCGACCGCTTCCAGCACTTCATCGACGCGATGGACGGGGGCGAAAAGGACCACTCGGGCCTCTATCTCGAACTGAAAGCACGCAACGGGCTGCTCACATGACACATATTCTCATCATCGGCGGCGGCGGTATGGTTGGCCAGAAACTGCTGGCAAAACTACTGGCAGAAGGGCTACCCGGGCACGACACGCTCGACATCACGCTCTTCGACATCGGCTTTCCACCCACCTGCCCCGACGGCCCCGCGCAGATCACCGGCAATCTGACCGATCCCGCGAAGATCACCCAGCTCGCCGCGTTGCGCCCCGATCTGATCTATCACCTCGCCGCCATCGTCTCGGGCGAATGCGAAACCGATTTCAACAAGGGCTGGGCCACCAATATGATGGCCATGTGGCATCTGCTCGAAGCCTTGCGGGCCGAGCACGACGCCTCGGGCGGGACATACGTGCCGCGGGTGATCTTCACCTCCTCCATCGCCGTCTTCGGCGCACCCTACCCGGACAAGATCGGCGACGAATTCCTCTGCTCCCCACAAACCAGCTATGGTGCGCAGAAGGCGATCTCCGAGCTCATGTTGCAGGATTTCAGCCGCAAGGGCTTCATGGACGGGATGTCTCTGCGCCTGCCGACGATCTGCGTGCGCCCGGGCAAGCCGAACCTCGCGGCCTCATCCTTCTTCTCCGGCATCATCCGCGAACCGCTGAACGGGCAGGAGGCGGTGCTGCCGGTGCCCGATACCGTGCGCCACTGGCACGCCTCGCCCAAATCCGCCGCCGGGTTCCTGACCCACGCCGCCACGCTCGACACCGCCCGGCTCGAGGGTCGCCGCGCCCTCAGCCTGCCGGGGCTCAGCTGCACCGTGGCCGAACAGATCGAGGCCCTGCGCCGGGCCGCGGGACAAAAGGCCGTCGATCTGATCAAACCCCAGCCCGATGAGGCGATCATGAAAATCGTCGCCGGCTGGCCCCGCAACTTCGACCCGGCCCGCGCCACAGCCCTTGGGTTCAAAGCCGAAAGCAGTTTCGATGAGATCGTCGAAACCTATATGGCGGAGGATTTGCCCAGGGCTTCGGGCTGAGCCTTGCGCGGCATCGGACGTGTCAGGTTGCGCGCCAGATGGTCGTTCACGCAGACCCGCATCAGGTCTTCATTGCGCTGCAAAGCGGCGTCCAGAATCGCCTGATGCTCGCGAATATTCTCGGGAAAATACCCGTAATTCGTCTCCGCCGAGACGAGTTGCTGGCGGAATTGTTCGTAAATTACCGCGTGCGTACGCATCAGGAGCCCCGACCCGCAGGCATCGATCAGCGTCTCGTGAAACTCCTGTTCCGCCCGGCTCCACAACCCCAGCAGGGGAATCAGATCGCCTGATGAGCGCACCCGCGTTTCAATGTGAGACAACTTATGGTGGGCAGCGGTCAGCCGCGATTCCCACTCCACACCGCCCATGCGGATCGACAGGCACGCGCCCTCCGTTTCCAGCAAAATCCGCATATGCGTCAGCTCATGCTGGCGCTCAACCGATTGAACTGGCGCCCGAAATCCGCGTTGCTCCTGAAACTCGACAAGGCCCACGGTGGAGAGCCGAAACAGCACCTCGCGCACCGTGCTGGCCGAACAATTGTAATCATGGCGTAGCTTTTCGGCGCGCAGTTTGGTACCATATCCGAACTCGCCGGTGATCAGCCGGTGGCGCATATCGTCGAAGATATCGGCATCCTGCGCAGCCATGTGAACCCTCCCAGTACAACCTCAGCGTTACGCGCAAAATTTCGAAAATCAAAGAAAATATCGAAATTCGGGAAAAATAAAATATTTTCTTGCTTGCCATGCACCCCTCAGCCTAACGTTTCGATAGCGTAAGACAGACCGGGCCGAAACGCCCCGACGAAAATGTGCGCTCAACGTCTGGGAGGACAACATGACACTCATCAAGAAGGCGGCGACCGCTGCCGCCGTGGCAGCGCTGGCTGCGTCGACTGCGTTCACCGCGTCGGCAGAGACCACCAAGCTGCGCATCCAAACACACTACGCCCCTGAAACCGTCTCCGGCAAACTCGCCGCGCAATACATGCAGGACATTCAGGACATGTCGAACGGCGAAATCGAGGTGGAGATGTTCTACTCCTCCTCCGTCGTGAAATCCGTGGAGACGTTTGACGCGGCCTCCACCGGCATTCTCGACTGCGACATGACCGGCGGCGGCTATCAGACCGGCAAGAACTCCGCGTTCCAGTTTGTGGGCGACATCATGGGCGGCTACGACACGCCCTACCAACAGCTCAGCTGGCTCTATTTCGGTGGCGGCAAGGAAGCCGCGGCCCCGCTCTATAACAAATACGGCATGGAGCTGATCGGCTGGTGGGTCTACGGCCAGGAGAGCTTTGCCTCCTCGAAACCCATCGCATCGGTGGAAGACTTCAAGGACTGGAAGTTCCGCTCCCCCCCCGGCATGCAGACCATCATCTTCGAAAAGCTGGGCGCCTCGCCCATCGTGATGGACTTCACCGAGATCTTCACGGCCCTTGAAACCGGCATCATCGACGGCGCCGACGCCTCCGGCCTCGCCAACAATGTGGGCCTGGGTCTCTATGACATCGTCAAGCACGCCAACTTCCCCGGCTTCCATTCGATGCCGTCCGATCACCTGGCCTGCAACAAGGCTGTCTTCGACGCGATGCCCGCGCATCACCAGAAGATCATGAAGGTGGCGATGGAAGCGCTGGCGCTGCGCACGGCCCTGACCTTCGAGAAGAAGAACGCCGAAGCCGCCGCACAGCTGCGCGAGCAGGGCGTGACCCTGTCGCAGTGGTCGACAGAGGAGCTGAACAAGTTCCGCGCCGCGGCACAGTCGGCCTGGGCCGAGTTCGCCGACACGCCCGAAGCCAAGGCGCTGGTGGACTCGCACCTCGCCTACCTCGATCAGCTGGGTCTCAAGCAGTAAGCTGACCACACCCTCGACCCCGCCCACACCGGGCGGGGTCTTTTTTGTCCCGGGCCGGGGCACCGAAAACGGCCCCGTGGGGAGACATCATGCAGGAAAAATCCGGAAGCCTGATCGAATGGCTGGTGCCGCTGGCCTTCATCTTTTGCGCAGGCTGGGTCACCTGGCACATGCCGGCCTTCACCCTGACCTGGGCCAGGCCCGAAGACCCCTCGCAATATGACAAGCTCTCCGCGCTCTTCGCCCGCGCGGATATCACACCCAACATGACCGGCCTCTTCGGCGGCTATGCCGATGCCGGGGACTGGCTGGCGCTGATCCTGATCCCGATCCTGGCCTGGATCGGCATGCGCACCGTACGCCGCGCGCCGATGGAGTTCGAAAGCTGGCGCGCCATTGACCGTCTCGCCGTCTTCATCGGGCGGGTCACCATGATGCTGGTCGTGGTGCTCTGCAGCGTGATGATCTACGAGGTCATCCTGCGTTACGTCTTTGAGCGCCCCACCCTCTGGGCCAACGAGCTGTCGCTCTGGCTTGCGGGCTTCGTGTTCCTCTGCGCCGGGCTTTACGCCATGCAACAGCGCAGCCACATCCGCATTTTCCTGCTCTACGACATGCTGCCCCGCGCGCTGCAACGCACCTGCGACTGCATCTCGACTGCGATGATCGTGATCTTCGCCTTCTTCCTCTTCTACGGCGGCTATGGCGAGGCCTTCGACAAGTTCTACCGCTGGGAGACCTTCGGCACCGTCTTCGACCCGCCCATCCCCGCCACGCTCAAACCCATGGTGCTGATCGTCGTGGCGCTCGTCGCGGTGCAGGCGATCATCAACCTCATCTCCGACTGGAACGCCGAGCCTGTCATCCACACTGCCGCAGACGACATCGACCAGGACGAGTTGGAGAAGCTCAAAGCCGCCGTCGGCAGCGACGGCACCGCAGGGATGGATGTGACGCGCGGCAGCATCCAGTCCAAGGATCTTCGCTGATGGATATCGGAACGATCTCACTGGTCCTCATGCTGGGCCTGATCCTGCTGCTCGCCATCGGCATGCCGCTGGGCTTTGCCTCTGCCATCCTCGCCGTGGGTGTGCTGGTGATGAAGTTCGAGCCACAGCTGCTCACCGCACCCTGGACCTTCGGCGACGGCGTCCTCACCGGGCGGCCGGGTTCCGGCCCGCTCAACATTCTCGCGCAGCGAATATACGGGCTCTTAACGGACTATGTCCTCATATCCATTCCGCTCTTCATCTTCATGGCCGCACTGCTGGAACGCTCCGGCATCGCCAAGGACATGTATTCCTCGCTGAACGTCTGGCTCAACCGCACCCGCGGCGGCATTGCCATCGTGACCTCCATCATGGCGGTGATCATGGCGGCCATGTCCGGCATCATCGGCGGCGAAGTCGTTCTCCTCGGCCTCATCGCCCTGCCGCAGATGCTGCGCCTCGGTTACAACCAGAACCTCGCCATCGGCACCATCTGCGCCTCCGGCTCCCTCGGCACGATGATCCCGCCCTCCATTGTCCTCATCATCTACGGGCTGATCACCGAGACCTCGATCAAGGCGCTCTTCACCGCCTCCTTCCTGCCCGGCTTCATGCTGGCCAGCTTCATCATCATCTACATCATCATCCGCACCCAGCTGCGCCCCGAAGACGCGCCGCTGCCCGAACCCATCGAGGGCGAGCCATACGGGTGGGAGAAAGCCAAGCTCTTCGGCGCCTTCCTCTGCGTGCTGCTCGCAGGCTTCGCCACCGTGCTCTTCCTGCGCGCGCTGTTCTTCGAGCTCAGCGGTCAGAACGCCGGCAACACCGGCGATGCCTTCGCCTATGGTACCGCCGACTGGCTGCCGTGGTTCGGCGGTATGGTGGTCTTTGCCTTTGTCATGATGTTCGGCGTGCTGGGCCGCGCCCGCACGGCGCTCGGCTGGAAACTGGGCAAGGGGCTGGTGGCCCCCATCGTGGTGATCGGCGTCGTCATGGGCTCGATCTACGGCGGCATCACCGGGATCACCGAGGCCGCGGGCATGGGCGCGCTGGCCGTCCTGATCATCGCGATCTTTCGGGGTGAAGCCTCGTTCGAGCTGGTCTGGGACAGCCTGATGCGCACGCTGAAATCCACCGGCACGATCATCTGGGTCACCATCGGCGCCACGGCCCTCGCGGGCGCCTATACCATCGCGGGCGGGCCCACCTATGTGGCCGACTTCATCGTTGGCTCCGAGCTGCCCACCATGGGCATCATCCTGATGATGATGCTGATCCTGCTCTTCATGGGCGCCTTCATGGACTGGGTCGGCATCGTGCTGCTGATCATCCCGGTCTTCCTGCCCATCGTGCAGCGGCTACCCATCGAGGAAATCGGCCTCTTCGGCGAATTGAACCCGCGCCATGTGGCGATCTGGTTCGGCGTTGTGTTCTGTATGAACATGCAGGTCAGCTTCCTCTCGCCCCCCTTCGGCCCCGCCGCCTTCTACCTCAAATCCGTGGCCCCGCCGCACATCAGCCTGACCGACATCTTCAAAGGCTTCCTGCCTTTCATCGGCATCCAGCTCTGCGCCCTCTCGGTACTGCTGATCTGGCCGCCCATCGTCTCGCTGCTGCTCCCGTAACCGGGGCGGGTCCAACACCCCGCCCCCTTCACCCTTCCAAAAATACTCAAATCCGACCGCACATCCCGCCCGCCATCGCCCAACCCTTGTGACCACCCCAACCCTGTGCCACCGTCCCGGACATGCCTGACATCATCCGCCTTGATCCCGCCGACAACGTCGTCACCGCCACCCGCGCGCTCGAAGCCGGTGTGGCGGTCGAGGACGCCACAACCCAAAGCCTGATCCCCTCCGGTCACAAGATCGCCACGCAGGCGATCCCCAAGGGCGCCGCCATCCGCAAATACGCGCAAGTCATCGGCTACGCCGCCGAAGACATCGCCCCCGGCGCCCATGTGCACACCCAGAACGTCGCATTCCGCAACACGGACGCGGACTATGAGTTCTCCACCGATCTGCGCCCCGTGACCCCGGTGCCCGAGGACGAACGCGACACCTTCCAGGGCTATGCCCGTGCAAACGGCCAGGTCGGCACCCGCAACTACGTGGCCATCGTCACCTCCGTGAACTGCTCCGCCACCGCCGCGCGCATGATCGCGGCGCATTTCACACCCGACGTCCTCAGCCAATACCCCAACGTCGACGGCGTCGTGGCCTTCGTACATGGCACCGGCTGCGGCATGGCCGATTCAGGCGACGGCTTCGAGGCGCTCCAGCGGGTCATGTGGGGCTACGCCCGCCACCCCAACCACGCCGCCGTGCTCATGGTGGGCCTCGGGTGCGAGATGAACCAGATCGACTGGATGCTCGACGCCTATGGGCTGAAACAAGACCCCACCTTCCAGGTGATGAACATCCAGAACGTCGCCGGTCTGCGCAAGACGATTCAACTCGGCATTCAGAAGATCGAAGCGATGCTGCCCATTGCCAATGAGGCGACGCGTAGCCCATGCCCCGCCTCCGAACTAAAAGTGGCCCTGCAATGCGGCGGCTCCGACGCCTGGTCCGGCATCACCGCGAACCCGGCCCTGGGATACGCCTGCGACCTGCTCGCCGCCCAAGGCGGCACAGGTGTTCTGGCCGAAACGCCCGAGATCTACGGCGCCGAGCACCTGCTCACCCGCCGCGCGGCGGACCAAGCCACCGGCGACAAGCTCGTGAGCCTCATCAAATGGTGGGAGGACTACACCGCCCGCAACCGCGGCTCGATGGACAACAACCCAAGCCCCGGCAACAAGGCGGGCGGGCTCACCACCATCCTCGAAAAATCGCTGGGGGCCGCGGCCAAGGGCGGCACCTCGCCGCTCATGGGCGTCTACAAATACGCCGAACCGGTCACGGCGCGCGGCTTCACCTTCATGGACAGCCCCGGCTATGACCCGGCCTCCGTCACCGGCCAGATCGCCGGCGGCTGCAACCTTGTCTGCTTCACCACCGGCCGCGGCTCCGCCTTCGGCTCCAAACCCGCGCCCACCATCAAGGTGGCCACCAACTCCGCCATGGCCAAGCGCATGGCGGAAGACATGGACATCGACGCAGGCACCATCCTGACCGAGGGCACGGCAGTCGAAGAAAAAGGCCGCGAGATCTACCAAACCTTCCTGCGCGTGGCCTCCGGCGAAGCCACGAAATCCGAAGCCCAGGGCCTCGGGGATTACGAGTTCGTCCCCTGGCAAATCGGGGCGGTGATGTGAGCCGCATCCTCGTCGTCGGCGGCGGGCTGATCGGCATCCGCCATCTGCAGGCCGTCGCCGCGCACCCCGCGTGCACGCTTGTCGGGCTGGTAGACCCCAACCCCGAAATCATCACGGATTATCCCCGCTTTGCCGATATGGCCGAGGTGCCGGCCCCGGTCGATGGCGTGATCCTCGCGACCCCCACGCATCTGCACAGCAAACATGGGGCCTATGCCGCCAAACGCGGCTGGCCCATGCTCATCGAAAAACCCGTTACCGAAGACCTCGCCCAGGCCCGCGTCTTGCAAAAGGCCATCCAGACGGCAAAGGTTCCCTCCCTCGTCGGCCACCACCGCCGCTACCACGCGCCCGTCCAGCAAATGAAATCCCTCGTCGCGAACGGCGCCATCGGCCAGCCCGTCACCGCCACCCTGATCTGGGCCATGCGCAAACCCGACGCCTATTTCGACGGGAACTGGCGCAGCGCCCACGGCAGCCCGGTGCTCATCAACCTCGTGCATGATATCGACCTGCTGCGCTTCGTCCTCGGTGACATCGCCGCCGTCTCCGCACTCCGGGGACGCCGCCTGCGCGGACAGGCCCGCGTCGAAAGCGGCGCCGTCGCCCTCGCCTTCGAGAGCGGCGCCACAGGCACCATCGCCTTCGCCGACACCGCGCCCTCTCCCTGGGGGTTCGAGGCGGGCACGGGCGAAAACCCCAACATCGGCACCACCCGGCAGGACATGCTCTGGATCACCGGCACCAAAGGGGCAATCAGCTTCCCCTCGATGACGCTCTGGTCCGGGCAGGACTGGTCCCGCCCCGCCGAGCAGGTGCCCTGCACCCGCGCCGAAAACGCCAAACCGCCGCTCGACGCCCAGCTCGACCACTTCCTCGAGGTGACCCAAGGCGCCGCGCCCCTGATCGACGTGGCGGATGCCACCCGGACGCTCGACATCGCCCTTCAGATCGAAGACCAACTGCGCCAGCAGGCCCCCGCGCCTGAGCCCGCGCACCCCTGACCCACATCCCAAAAGGAGATACCCCATGGCACAGCAGACAATCGGATTCATCGGGCTCGGGCTCATGGGCTCCGCCATGGTCGACCGGCTGATCGACAAGGGTTATGCGGTGACGATCACCGCCAACCGCTCGCGCCCGCGCATCGACGCTGCCGTGGCGCGCGGGGCCACGGAGGTCGCCACCGCCCGCGATGTTGCCGCCGCAAGCGATATCGTCATGCTCTGCATGGACACCAGCGACAGCGTGGAAAGCCGCATGCGTGGCGCGGACGGCGTGATCGCGGGCCTGAAATCGGGTGCCGTGGTGATCGACTTCGGCACCTCGCTGCCCGGCAGCACCCGCGCACTGGGAGACGAGGTCGCCGCCGCAGGCGGCACCTATATGGACGCACCACTGGGCCGCACGCCCACCCACGCCAAAGACGGGCTGCTGAACATCATGGCCGCCGGCGACAAGGACGCATTCGACACCGTGAAACCCGTACTCGATGACTTGGGCGAAAACGTCTTCCACCTCGGCGCGCTTGGCTCGGGCCATACCATCAAGCTGATGAACAATTTCTTCGGCATGACCGTCGCCAACGCCATGGCTGAGGCTTTCGCCATGGCCGATGTCGCGGGCATCGACCGCCAGCAGCTTTACGACGTGATGTCCGCAGGCCCGCTGCACTCCGGCATGATGGATTTCGTCTCGGGCTACGGGCTCAAAGGTGACCCGAACCAGCTCGCCTTCGCGATCAAGAACGCCGCCAAGGACGTGGGCTATTACGCGAAAATGGCCGAAGACGCAGGCGTCGACAGCATGATGTCGAAATGCGCTCTGGGTGCCCTGCGCGAGGCGACCGAGACGGGCCACGGCGAGAACATGGTCAGCCAGATGATCGACTTCTATGCGCAGAAAATGAAACCCTGAGATGGCCGTCACCGCCGGTCTGGTCGAGGATCGTCCGCATTTCGGCATCAGCCTCATGCTCTGCGCATGGCTCATGTTCTCCGTTGTGGACACCAGCGCCAAATGGATGGCGTTGCTTGGCTTCCCGGCGTTCCAACTGGCCTTCATGCGCTATGCGGGCCACTTCGTGATCTCCTTCGGGGTGATTGCGCGCGGCGGGCTCACCCGCGACCGGCTGCACACCGGTCACGCAGGCCAGGTCGTCACCCGGGCCCTGCTGCTGATCACCGCCACCGTGTCGAATTTCTACGCGCTGAACTTCCTGCCGCTCACGGTGATCTCGGCCATCATGTTCTCCAGTCCGGTGATCGTCTGCTTCCTGTCCCAGCATTTCCTGAACGAGAAGATCGGCCCTTGGCGCTGGTTCGCGATCCTGCTGGGCTTTGTCGGTGTTCTGATCGTCATCCGCCCCCTGGGTGCGGCCTTCCACTGGGCCATGCTGCTTGCACTCTTCAACGCCCTCAGCCTCGCGCTCTATTCCATCATGACGCGCAAGCTCGCAGGTATCGTCGCCACAGAAACCATGCAGTTCTATATGGGCGCGCTCGGCACCACGCTGCTCCTGCCGCTGGCGATCTGGAGCTGGCAGGCGCCCGCCGACCCGCTGCAATGGGCGCTGCTCATCGGCCTGGGTGTCTTCGGTTGGGGCGGCCACCAGCTGCTCACCAACGCCCACCGCTTCGGCTCCGCCAATACACTGATGCCCTTCACCTATTCGTTCATGATCTATCTCACGATCATGGGCTATCTGGTCTTCGACCACCTGCCCGATCAGTGGACCGTCCTCGGCGCCCTGATCATCGTGGTCTCGGGCCTCATCATCTGGAAAAGGGAACAGCGATGACCCTGCGCGTGGCCTGTATCGGCGAAGCCATGATTGAACTCTCCATGCAAGGTGAGATGGCAAAGGTTGGCGTGGCTGGCGATACGCTCAACACGGCGATCTATCTCAATCGCTGCGCGCCGTCGCTGACGGTCGACTATGTCACCTGCCTCGGCGACGATCCCTTCTCAGCCCAGATCCGCGACTTCATCGCCGCCCAGGGCATCGGCACCGACGCCATCCGCACCATCCCCGGCAAGTCCCCCGGCCTCTACGCCATCACCACCACGGAGGACGGCGAGCGCTCCTTCACCTACTGGCGCAGCGCCGCCGCCGCGCGCGATCTGTTCCAGACGGACGGCGGCTACGACGTCTCACCGCTGGCCGACTACGACGTCCTCTACCTCTCCGGCATCTCGCTCGCGATCCTGCCCCAACCGGTGCGTCTCGCTCTCATCGACTGGCTGAAGGACGCCCCCCAAAAGCTGGTCTACGACAGCAACTACCGCCCGCGCCTCTGGGAGGATCAGACCACCGCGCAGGAGATCACCCGGGCGATGTGGGCCCGCGCCGACATCGCCCTGCCCTCCATCGACGACGAAATGGCCCTCTTCAGCGAAACCGAAGCCCAGGTCACCGCCCGCGTGCAGAGCTATCCCGGCACCGGCGCTCTGAAACGCGGCGCAACCGGGCCGCTCTCCCTCGGCGACCCGGTCACGCAAACCTACCTCCCTGCCGAAGCCGTCATCGACACCACCGCCGCAGGCGACAGCTTCAACGGCGGCTACCTCGCCGCGCTGCTGACCGGCCAATCTCAGGTGGAGGCGCTCATGGCCGGCCACGCCTGCGCCGCCCGCGTCGTCCAGCACCGGGGTGCCATCATTCCAGAATAGCGCCGGCGAGATCCTCCGCGCCGATCAGCGCCAGCAACTGGGCGTCCTCCCCCCCCGCACCGACGATCCCCGCAATCACCTCCGCCTTCGGATCCTGCAAGGCCCGCCCCGCTGCCACCTCGGCCCGGCAGAAACGGGTCCAGGCCCGCACCCCCGCCGCCAAGGTAGGTGCATCACCGCACAAGGCACGCAGGCTGTCGATCATCCGGTAGGGCAGCTTCTGCGTGCCATCCATCGCGATCTGGCGCAGGCTGTGGTTGATATGCGGGTTGTCAAAGCGCGCCACCAGCGCCTCCGCATAGGCGGGCGCGATCTCCTGCATCTCCGGGCTGAGCGTCTGCGCCGCCTCCCCCATCAGCGCCCGCGCCTGCGCGCGCAGCGCCGCATCCGCCATCGCCTCATGCACAAACGCGTGCCCCGCGAGCGTCCCTGCATAGGCCAGCATCGAATGCGCCCCATTCAGCATCCGCAGCTTGCGCATCTCATGCGGCGCGACGTCATCGGTGAACACCACCTCGGGCCAGGCGGGGCGCGGCCCGGCAAAGTGATCCTCGATCACCCACTCGCGGAAGGGCTCCGTCGGCACCGCCATCGCATCACCGGTCTCGGCGCGCAGCGCATCGGTGGTCGCGGGCGTGATCCGGTCCACCATGCTGTTGGGAAACCGCGCCTGCATCGCCCTGGTCTCCAGCCGCGCTTCAGCCGCAAAAGCCACCACCGCATCCCGCAGCACATCGCCATTGTTCGCCCGATTGTCACAGCTCAGCACCGTCACCGGCGTTTTGCGCGCCGCCAGCCCACGGGCCAGGAACCCGATCACCGTGCGCGGGCCGCCACCGGCCAGATCCCGCGCGATCAGCGGATCCTCCAGATCCAGCACATTCTCCGGCGTCAGGTGATAGCCCTTCTCGGTCACCGTGACCGAGATGATATGCACCTCCGGGTCGGTGATCTGCGCCAGCACCGCGCCGGGGTCCTCCGGCGCCACCAGCACCTCGTCAAAGACATCGATCCGCTTGACCCCCTGCCCCTGCACCGCCAGCCCATAATCATAGCCCTGCGCCCGCAACCCATCGCGCACCGTAGAGGAGCGCAGGCTCACACCCACCATCCGCCAGCCCCCCGCGTCCTGCGTATACTCCGCGATATGCGCCCGGGCGAAATTGCCGAGGCCGATGTGCAGGATGCGCGGGCTCATGGCCGCAACCCATAGGCATCGCGCGCCAGATCCACTGCCAGAAGTGGCGCCAACATCTCCGCATCCGCCGTGCCGAACACACCGCGCGCCACCTGCGCGCTCAGATGCAGCGCCACGCCCCGCCGCCACAGATCGTGCCGCGCGGGGATCGACAGAAACGCCCGCGTGTCATCGTTGAACCCGGCAAGGTTCCAGTATCCCGCCGTCTCCACCACCTGATCGAAATAGCGCGCGATGCCCGCCGCACTGTCATGAAACCACCAGGGCGGCCCGATCCGCAGACACGGCCAATGCCCGGCCATGGGCGCCAACTCCCGCGCGTATGTCGTCTCGTCCAGCGTAAACAGGATCAGCCTGAACCCCGGCGTATTGCCCACGCGACCGAGCAGCGGCTCCAGCCCGCGCACCCAGTCCACCGCAATGGGAATATCCGCCCCCTTGTCGCGCCCGAACCGCTGGAACACATCCGCATTGGTGTTCCGCCTGCTGCCGCCATGCAGCTGCATGACCAGCCCGTCCTCGACCGACATCTGCGCCATCTCGATCAGCATATGCCCGTAGAACGCACGGCCCTCCGCCGCCGAGGCCGCGCCCTGCCGCAGCCGCTGGTAGAGCGCATCGGGATCGTCCAGCCAGACCGTCTCGATGACCTCAATGGCATGATCCGTCGCCGTCGCCCCCTGCGCCTTGAACACCGCCCGCCGCGCCCGGAGCGCCGCCAGATAGCCTGCGAAGGCGCCCACATCTTCGCCCGTCAGCTGACCCAGCGCATCGATATTGCCCAGAAAGCCTTCATGCGACGGGTCCAACACCGCATCTGGCCGGAACGTGGGGATCACGCGGCCACCCCAACCGCTCTCCGCCACCGCCGCGTGATGCGCCAGATCATCGAGCGCGCCGTCGGTCGTCGCCAGCACCTCGATCCCGAAGCGGTCAAAGAGCGCGCGGGGCCGGAAGGCGGGCTCCGCCAGCCGCTCCGCGATCTGGTCATAAACCGCATCCGCCGTCTCTGCCGACAGCGGCGTCTCGATCCCAAGGGTCTGGGTCAACACGTAAGTCATCCAGAACCGCGAGGGCGTGCCGAGAAAGAGGTGCCAGTTCTGCGCAAAAATCCGGAAGATGTCGCGCGGGTCCGCCCCGCGCCCCGGCTCCGGCACGCCGAGCGCCTCCAGCGGCACCCCCTGCGCATAGAGCATCCGAAACACATAGTGATCCGGCACCACGAGCAGCGCCGCCGGATCGGGAAAGGGAGCATCCGTGGCAAACCAGGCAGGGTCGCAATGCCCATGCGGCGAGACAATCGGCAGGTCGCGGATGGCCTCGTAAAGCGCCCCCGCCGTCCCGGTCAGCTGGTGCATGCGTATTCCCATCTTTTGCGTGGCCTTCGCGGGCCTTTGGTGCAAATGTGCCCGAAACGGGAGGGGATATGAAGACGGTATTGGTGGGCCTCGGCATGGTCGCAGACACCCATCTCGCCGCGATCCGCGACGCAGAGGGGATCGAACTGGCTGGCGTGATGGGCCGCGACACCGCCCGCGCACAGGCCTTCGCCGACAAAGCCAGCGCCGCGGTCGGATATGCAGTGCCGGTGCGCAGCTCCCCGGCCGAGATCGCCGAGGACAGAACCGTCGATTTCGTCATCATCGCCACGCCGCCCGACGCCCGGCAGGAGCTGGTCGACACGCTCAGTGCGGCGGGCAAACCGATCCTGATGGAGAAGCCCATCGAGCGCACCCTCGCCGCCGCCGAGGCGCTGGTCGCCCGCTGCGAAACGGCCCAGGTGCCGCTGGGAATCGTGCTGCAACACCGGGCGCGCGCAGCGTCCCAGAAGCTGAAACAGCTTCTGGACGGACGCGCGCTGGGCCAGGTGGCCACCGTCGAGATCCGCGTCCCCTGGTGGCGCGATCAGGCGTACTATGATGCGCCTGGGCGCGGCACCTATGCGCGCGATGGCGGTGGCGTGATGATCAACCAGGCGATCCACACGCTGGATCTGGCGCTCTGGCTGCTGGGGCCCGTGCGCCGGGTGCAGGCGATGCTGCGCACCACGCCTCTGCACCGGATGGAGGCCGAGGATTGGGCCGGGGCGCTCCTCGAGTTCGACAGCGGTGCCTGCGGCAGCCTCATGGCGACCACCTCGGCCTATCCCGGCGAGGCGGAAAGCCTGAGCCTTCAGGGCGAGAAGGCCGCGGCCCATCTCGCCTCCGGCGTGCTCACCGTAACCCACCTCGACGGGCGGGTCGAAACCTTCGGTGCCGAGGCCACGACCGGCGGCGGCGCGGACCCGATGGGTTTCACCCACGCCTGGCACCAACACGTGCTGGAAGACTTCGCGCACTGTCTGATATCCGGCGCCACGCCCTTGGCCTCGGGCCGCAGCGCGCTGGAGGCGCACCGTGTCATCGACGCCATGGAACGCGCCAGCCGCAGCGGCCATATCACGGAGATCACCCGCCCATGAGCCTGCCCTTCATCGCCCTCGGGCTCGACCATCGCCACATCTACGGCATGACCGAGAACATGCTGAAGGTCGGTGGTCACTGCCTCGGCTACTGGACCGAGGGCACGCCGGGGACCCTCGCGGGCTTCACCAGGCGCTTCCCCGATCTCCACCGCTTCGCCACACTCGACGAGGCGCTCGACGCAGGCGCCGCCCTCGCGCTCATCTCGGCCATCCCCGCCGACCGGGCCACCCTCGCGGTCCGCGCCATGCGCCAGGGTATGGACGTGATGACCGACAAGCCCGGCTGCACCACCCATGCACAACTGGCCGAGATCAGGGCCTGCGTCGCCGAGACCGGGCGCATCTGGTCGATCAACTTCTCCGAACGCTTCGAAGTGCCCGCCGTGACCCGCGCCACGGAACTGGTCCAGCAAGGCGCCATCGGCCGCGTCGTGCACACCGCCGGCCTCGGCCCGCACCGGCTCAACCGCACCACCCGGCCCGCGTGGTTCTTCCAGCGCGACCGCTACGGCGGCATCCTCACCGACATCGCCTCGCATCAGATCGACCAGTTCCTGCATTTCACCGGGTCGAACACCGCCGAGATCACCCACGCGATGGTCGCCAACCACGCCAACCCGGACGACCCTGGCCTGCAGGACTTCGGCGAGATCGGCCTGCGCAGCAGCCGTGCCTCCGGCACCATCCGCGTCGACTGGTACACGCCCGACGCGCTGCCCACCTGGGGCGACGGGCGGCTCACGATCCTCGGCACGGACGGCTATATCGAGCTGCGCAAATATGTGGATGTGGGCGGGGCGGAGGGCACCGATCACCTGATCCTCGTGACCGGCACCACCTGCGAGAAGATCGACGCCAGCGACGCAGGGCTCCCCTATTTCCAACGCCTCGCCAACGACATCGCACAGCGCACCGAGACCGCCATGACCCAGGATCACTGCTTCACGGTCATGCAGCTGGCCCTTGACGCGCAAGCGCAGGCCGAGGCCACCGCATGACCCGGGTCGCCATCCTCGGCGCGGGTATCGGAGCCGAACACCTCGTCGCCTACCGGACGCTACCGGATGCTTTTGACGTGACCCTGATCGTCGATCAGGACACCGCCCGCGCCGAAGCCCTGCGTGACGGGGACAGCTTCGTCGTCGCCGACAACATCGCGACCGCGCTGCAGGATCCGACCATCGACCTGATCGACATCTGCCTGCCGCCGCACCTGCATGTGCCCGTCACACGGCAGGCGCTGGACGCGGGCAAAGACGTGATCTGCGAAAAGCCACTCGCCACCGCCATGGCCGATGTGGATCGGATCAGGCAGGCCGCGCACACCGCGCGGCGGACCGTCTACCCCGTCTTCCAATACCGCTGGGGGCCCTCGCTGGCACAGCTGCGCGCGCTGATCGCCGCGGGGCTCACAGGCCAGCCCCAGACCGCCAGCATCGAGACCCACTGGTCGCGCGGCGCTGACTACTACGCCGTGCCCTGGCGTGGCACCTGGGCCGGGGAACAGGGTGGCGCGGTGCTCGGTCACGCGATCCACAACCACGACCTGCTCACGCATCTGATGGGCCCGGTTGCCGCGCTCTCGGCGTTCACCACCACCCGCGTGAACCCGATCGAGACGGAGGATTGCGCCGCGATCACCTTCGAGCTGGCCAACGGCGCGCTCGCCACCAGCAGCATCACGCTGGGCGCCGCCATGGATGAGACCCGCCTGCGCTTCGTCTTCGAAAACCTGACCGCCACCTCGGGCAGCACGCCCTACGCCCCCGGGGCCGCCCCCTGGAGCTTCATCGCGCGCGACCCCGCGCGACAGCCCGAGGTCGACGCGGTGCTGGCGCAGACGCCAGATGCGCCCACCGGTTTCGCGGGCTTCCTCACCGCCATCGCACAGGATCGCGCAGGCCGACCCAACAGCGCCGTCACGCTGGAGGACGGCGCAGCCTCTGTCGCCCTTGTCACCGCGATCTACCACGCCGCGCGCACGGGGGAACGCGTCACGCTCCCGATCACGCCCGATCACCCGCTCTATGAAGGATGGCAGCCATGAAACAATGCTGGCGCTGGTTCGGCCCACAGGACACCGTGGCACTGCCCGATCTGCATATGGTGGGCGTCGAGGGGATCGTGACCGCCCTGCACCACATCGCGCCGGGCGCGGTCTGGCCCGATCCGGAGATCGCCAAGCGGCAGAAGACGCTGAGCGCCGCAGGCTTCGCCTGGGATGTGGTCGAAAGCCTGCCCGTCTCCGAAGCGATCAAGACCCAAGGCGCCGAGGCCAGGCAGCACATCGCAGCCTATAAGGAAAGCCTCGAAGCACTCGCCCGGCACGGCATTGAAACCGTCTGCTACAACTTCATGCCGATCCTCGACTGGACCCGCACGACCCTGCGTGCCCCACAACCGCACGGCGGCACGGCCATGCTGTTCGAGCTGCTGGCCTTCAGCGTCTTCGATCTGCACATCCTCGCGCGCGCGGGCGCGGAGCAGGATTACTCCGAGGCCCAGCGTTCCGCCGCCGCCGCGCGCTTTGCCGAGATGTCGGGGGCCGAGCGCGTGGCGCTGAAGAGCAACATCGTTGCCGGGCTGCCCGGCGCCAATGACACCTGGACCGTTGAGGATGTGCGGACACAGCTCGCCAGCTATGCCGCGATCACGCCCGAGCGTCTGCGTCAGAACCTCATCGACTTCCTCTCGGAGGTGGTGCCCGTGGCCGAGCGCCTTGGCCTGCGGCTCTGCTGCCATCCGGATGACCCCCCCTTTGGCCTGCTCGGCCTGCCCCGTGTGATGTCGAGCACCGGGGACTACGCTGCCGTGCTGGAGGCCGTCGACAGCCCGGCGAATGGCGCGACGCTCTGCACCGGCTCGCTTGGCGTGCGCGCCGATTTCGATGCGCCGGGGTTTGTCGCGCGGCTCGGCGACCGCATCCACTTCGTGCACCTGCGCAATACGCAGCGCCTCAGCGATGACCCGCAGCGCCCGGACTTTTTCGAGGCGGCGCATCTGGAAGGCGACACAGACATGGTCGCCGTGATCCGTGCGCTGGTGGCCGAAGAGCAGCGCCGCAAAGCCGCGGGCCGCGCGGATTGGCAGATCCCCATGCGCCCCGATCACGGGCAGGAGCTGCTCTATGACCGGGAGGCCGACAGCATGCCCGGCTATCCCTTGATCGGACGCATGCGCGGGCTGGCAGAGCTGCGCGGGATCATGGCGGCGGTCGGATGAGGGGACCGGGCGCCCGACGCGCGCTGCGGTGAGGTTTTGGCAAGACTTGCGGGCGCGCGCTCTGTTAACCCGGCCCCGACCGACGCGCGCACCGACAAAATACCGACGTGATACCGACGTGATACCGACACGGGTTTTGCCATGGCAGGCCGTGTTAATGGGTCGATTCGCCGGATTTCGCAAAACCGCGGATCGGCGTGTTGCGCGTCCGGTCTGTTTACGGCTTCGGACGGCTGAGTGTGACGGCGGCTTCTTCCTCGGGTGAGAGCTCGGCAAAATCGAAGCTGTCGAGCCGCGCGGCGCGCTTCCCGGCCCGCTCCGCCGCCGTGCCGATGCCATCGAGGTCTTCGCGGGCCTGCCGGAAGTGGGTGTCGAGTTTCCCAACCCGCGTGACCACCAGTTCGACGTCCCGATGCAGCTGCTTCAGCGTCTTGCGAATGGCCCCTGCCTGCTCCCGCATCCGCGCGTCCTTCAGGATCGCCCGCATGGTGTTCAGCGTCGCCATGCAGGTGGTGGGCGAAACGATCCAGACCCGCGCGTCGAACCCCTTGCGCACCAGCTCCGGGAAGTTCGCGTGCAGCTCCGCATAGACCGCCTCGGAGGGCAGGAACATCAACGCGCCATCCGCCGTTTCACCGTCCAGAATGTATTTCTCCGAGATGTCCGCAATGTGTTTGGTGACGGCCACTTTCATCTTGGCGACAGCGTCTTTCAGCGCCGGTTCGGTCTTGGCCGCCCGCAAGGCCTCGTAGGCCTCGAGTGGAAATTTACTATCAATAACAATGGGTCCCGGCGGGTTGGGCAGATGGATCATGCAATCGGCGCGCTTGCCGTTGCTCAAGGTCGGCTGCCAGGCGTAGCTGTCCGCGGGCAGGGCTTTCGAGACGATATCGCGCAGCTGGATCTCGCCGAACGCTCCGCGGGTCTGCTTGTTGCTGAGGATATCCTGCAAGCTCAACACATCCCCCGAGAGCTTGGTGATATTGTCCTGCGCCTTGTCGATGGCCGCCAGCCGCTCCTGCAGCTGCGTCAGGCTCGTGGTGGTCTGCTTCGACGACCCGTGCAGCGTCTCTTTCATGCGCTCCTGCATCTCGGCGAGCGACCGGGCCGAACGTAGGGCGTTGTCTGCCAGCCGGTCCTGCATCTGCTGCTGCACCGTGGAAAGCCGCGCCTCGACCGTCTGGATCACCTGCGCCTGTGCTGTGGCCTGGGTGTCAGAGACCATCTGCAACCCGCCGCGCAGTTGCTCCTGCCCCTGGCCGAGCTGTTGCACATGCTGTCCCAGAGCCCCGACTTGCTGCACCAGAGGGGCGGTGAGCGCCGCACTCCGACCCGCCGCCCGCACCGCCATGATCAGCAGCAGCAAGACCAGCAGCACAAGGGCGCTTCCGGCCAGCGCAGCGATCACCAGCGGGTCACTCAGGGCATAGGATTGTCCTGCAATTTCAATCATGTGCGGCCAAAGAGGCGTTCGATGTCACTGAGCTTCAACTCCACATAGGTCGGGCGCCCGTGGTTGCATTGCCCCGAGTGCGGTGTCTCCTCCATCTCGCGCAGAAGCGCGTTCATCTCTTCCGCCCGCATCCGCCGACCGGACCGGATCGAGCCGTGGCAGGCCACCCGGCTGAGGATCGCCTCCACGCGCGCCTGAACGGTGTTGGAGCTGTTCTGATCGGCCAGTTCATCGAGGATGTCGAGGATCATCGCGCGGGCCTCCACCGGGCCCAATATGGCGGGCGTCTCCCGGACGGCGATGGCGCCACGTCCAAATGGTTCAATGGATAAACCAAATGTTTCGAGATCCTCGGCCACCTCCATAAGGCGGGCACAGTCACCGTCCGACAGTTCCACGATCTCCGGAATGAGAAGGGCCTGCCGTGCCACGCCAGCTTCGGCCATCTGACGTTTGAGCTTTTCATAGACCAGCCTTTCATGAGCGGCGTGCTGATCCACGATCACCATGCCTGTGGCCGTCTGCGCGATGATGTAGTTTTCGTGAACCTGCCCGCGGGCCGCGCCCAGCGGATAGTCCTGCGTTTCTTCGGAGCGGGTGTCGTCCGTGATTTCAGCGGCGTCGACCCGCCCCCAGACTGCTGCGGTCTCGGCGAAGGCGGGCGCGGCGGGTGCGGGTGCGGGCCGGTCCATCTGATAGACCCTTGCGGGTACCGCCTCTGGCTGCATCGCGCCCAGCGTCGCGCCCGCGACCGTCGTGGAGGCCCGGTGACCCGCGTCTGCCAAGGCATGGCGCAGGGCGGACACGATCAGGCCCCGTGCAACGCCCGGGTCACGAAACCGGACCTCGGACTTGGCGGGATGAACGTTGACGTCGACGAGCCTGGGGTCGCAGTCGATGAAAAGCGCCGCCGCCGGATGGCGGTCCCTGCTGAGAAAGTCGAAATAGGCGCCGCGCAGCGCTCCGACGAGAAGCTTGTCGCGAACGGGCCGGCCATTCACGAACAGATGCTGCGCCACGGCAGAGCCCCGCGAGTAGGTCGGCAAGGCCGCAAACCCCGTCAGATGCAGCCCTTCCCGCTCCGCATCGATCGCAAGTGCATTCTCTGCAAACTCCCGACCGAGGACACGGGCGAGCCGGCCGCGCAACGCACCGAAGAGATCGCCCTGCTCCGCGTCGGCTCGAAAGACCTCGCGCGACCCACCCTCGCCGGAGACGTCGCTCAGGATGAACTGAACAAAGGGTTCGGCCATCGCGAGCCGCTTGATCACGTCGAGGATCGCCTGGCTTTCGGCCCGATCGGTGCGCAGGAATTTCAACCGCGCGGGTGTCGCGAAAAAGAGATCACGCACCGTGACCGTGGTGCCGTGATTGAGCGCCGCGGGTCTCGGCGTCTCCATCTTGCCGCCCGTGACGGATACCGAGATACCCGGTGCACCGTCGGCTTTGCTGGCCAGCGTCAGACGGCCCACGGCGGCCAAGGAGGGCAAGGCCTCGCCGCGAAATCCAAACGTATGGATGTCGAGCAGGTCGGAGCCGTCGATTTTCGAGGTTGCGTGACGTGACAGCGCGAGGGGCAAGTCCCGCTCTGTCATGCCGCAGCCGTCGTCCTGCACCCGGATCAGGGTCTTGCCGCCGTCGGCGTAGTCGACGATAACCCGACGCGCGCCCGCATCCAACGCATTCTCAACCAGCTCCTTTACCGCGGATGCCGGGCGTTCGACCACCTCTCCGGCGGCGATGCGGTTGATCGCAGCGTCATCGAGTTGGCGGATGACAGGGCGGTCGTCGCCTATATTGGGGTCAAGGGAGGCCATACCGCTAAGTGTAGCATGGCCTCCAACGATTCTGAAACCGGATTCGCGGCAAACGGTGGCCCAAGGCCCACCTTACCTATCAGTGACGACCGGTTCGCCCGGCAGGTAGGGTGGGCTTTCAGGCCACCCCGGCTTAGTCTTGCATCGCGGCGCGGTACCACGCGGTGATCTGCGCGCGCTCGCTCTCTTCCATGTAGGACAGGTTGGCCGGTGGCATGGCGTGGCTGAGGCCGGCCTGCAGGTAGATCGCCCGGGCCTGTTGGGCGATCTGGTATTCGGTCTCCAGCCGGACGCCCTTCGGAGCCCAGTGCAGACCCTCCCACACCGGCTCCTGCGCATGGCACATCGAACAGCGGCCGAGCACTATGTCCTGCACATCGGCAAACCCCTCGGCCTCCGCGAACCGCAGGCCCGCCCCCTGAGCCCGCTCGGGCGCATCGACGGTCACCGCGGGTGCAGTCGACAGCCAGATGATCGCGATGAAGATCAGGGTGGTCGCAGCCCAGGTCCAGTGCGGATGTCCGGCACGCGCGTGCATGGAGTTGAAATAGTGGCGGATCGTGACGCCCATCAGAAATACCAGGCTGGCGATCACCCAGGTGTAGGGTGTCGCGAAAGCCAGCGGATAATGGTTGCTCAGCATCAGGAAGATCACGGGCAGCGTCAGATAGTTGTTGTGCGTGCTGCGCTGCTTGGCGATCTTGCCGTACTTGGCATCCGGCGTCCGGCCCGCGATCAGATCATCGACCACGATTTTCTGATTTGGGATGATGATCATGAAGACATTCGCGCTCATGATCGTCGCCGTAAACGCCCCGAGGTGCAGCATCGCCGCGCGGCCTGAAAACACGGATGTATAGAAATAGGACATCAGGACCAGCACACCGAAGAGCGCCACCATCAGCATGGTCTGATCTGCATCCACGAACACCCGGCAAAGCGTGTTGTAGATGATCCAGCCAAAGGCAAGAGATGCCAGCGAGAGGCCGATGGCTTGCCAGGGTGCGAGATCCGCGACTGTGGGATCGATCAGGTAGAACTCCGCTCCCAGATAGTAGACCAGCACCAGCAGGACAAATCCGCTGATCCAGGTCCAATAGCTCTGCCATTTGTGCCAGATCAGGCCGTCAGGCATGTTCTTTGGCGCGACCAGATACTTCTGAATGTGATAAAAGCCGCCCCCGTGTACTTGCCATTCTTCCCCATCTGCCCCGCTTGGCAGGTTGCGATCACGGTGCAACCCCAAATCCAGCGCGATGAAGTAGAAGGAAGATCCGATCCAGGCAATGCCAGTTATGACGTGCAGCCAGCGCACGGCAAACTCGATCCAGGCGCCGGCCACGGCCAGGTCATACATCAGCTACATCCTTTCAGACCGGTGGCGGCCTCCGGCGGGAGTATTTCAGGACGGGTGATACCAGTCTGCTAGACATCATCCGGCAAGGCAAGATTGAGGATGATCGCCACAAGCGCGGTCGGCGCAACTGCCGACGTGGCCAGGGTGTTCACCACACCGGGCAGGTATTGCACGGCGGTGGGCACCAGGTTCAATCCCAGACCAGCAGCGAGTGAGACGGCGATGATGACCATATTGCGGCGGTTCATGTCGACCTCGCTCAGCACATTGAGACCTGCAGAGGCCACCATGCCAAACATGACGATCACGCCACCGCCCAGCACGGGCAGAGGCATGGAGGCGATGACCGCACCGATCTTGGGCAGCAACCCGCAGACAATCAGCACTAGCGCGCCGATCGTGACAACATGGCGGCTCATGATGCCGGTCATGCCGACAATGCCGACGTTCTGGCTGAAGGAGGTGTTGGGCAACCCGCCGAAGACGCCCGCAACGGCGGTGCCGAGGCCATCCGCGTAGGTCGCGCCGGAGATCTCGGCGTCGGTCGCTTCGCGGCCCGCTCCGGCCTTTGTGGTGGCGGAGGCATCGCCCACCGTCTCGATGGCCGAGACAATGGAGACCAGCGTAACCGCGATCACCGCGCCCAGAGAGAACTCGAAGCCGTAAGGCAAAGGCGTGATCGTCGTGATCCAGCTTGCGTTGGCAACCGGGGCGAAGTTCACCATGCCGAGCGCCAACGCCAGCAGGTAACCGACGATGAGCCCCACGAGAATTGCAGCGTTCGACAAGGTGCCCTTGGTGAAGAACTTCAGCACCAGGGCCACGACCACAACGCTCAGCGCCACAGACCAGTGCATGAGAGAGCCGAAGCTTTCCGCCTCCATCTGGAACTTGGCCGCTCCGCCAGCGGCGTATTTGATGGCGACCGGGATCAGGTAGAGCCCGATGGCGAGGATCACGAGACCGGTCACCAGCGGCGGGAAGAGCCAGCGCAGGTGCTTGATGAAGGCGCCCAGCACGAAATGCACGCAGCCGCCAATGATGCAGGCCGAAAGCGCCACACTCAGCCCCTGCGTGGCGGCCACGCCCGCCAGCACACCCACAAAGGCGAAGCTGGTGCCCTGCATGATCGGGAGCCGGGCACCGATGGGGCCGATGCCGATGGTCTGGAACAGGGTGGCCACACCGGCAAACAACATCGCCATTTGGATCAGATAGACCTGCTCGGGCCCGCCGAACGCGAGGCCCGCGGCGCCCGCGACGATGATCGAGGGTGTGACATTGGAGGCAAACATCGCCAAGACGTGCTGCAACCCCAATGGGACAGCCTGGACCAATGGAGGCGTTTCATCCGGGTCACTGTAAAAGCCTGCGCGCATGTCGGTCATCTTGATATCCCTGTCTTGCTATGGCCGCTCTGCGGCGGCTTTGGACGTTATGAAACCACCAAATAGGGCGGATCAAGCAAAACCTCGTGCAAATTGGGCGTTTCACCAATTCGGTCCACGACTGCAAAAATACCGGGCGCTGAAAGCGGTGTCAGCACCCCGTGCCAGGTGCCGCGATGCAGGTTGATGCCCTGGTACGGTGCGGTCAGAAAGGCACTTGGCGTGCCCGGCTGACCGCCCTCATCCGGTGCAACGGTGACGAGGAAGGGCGCGGGCGTCATCGGCACGAATGCCTGACTGCCCTCAGGGTGCTGCTCCAGTAGGTCGAGTGTGTAGGGCAGGCTGCGCGCTTCGGCGTTGAAAAGGCTCAGTCCTGCACGGCCGTCTGGCCCAAATTCCATCCGTGCCCGATCATGAAACCGCCCGCACAGGCCTGCGTTGATCAGTCTGTCCGGCGGGCCTGCGCACTCCAGCACATCGCCAAACGGCGCAAAGGCCTCTGCCGTCAGCGGCGCGCAGGTGAGTGTCCGGTTCACAGCGGCATATGACGGTTCACGTCCTTGTAGAGCAGGTAGCGGAAGGGCTCGTCGCCCGTGGCGATACAGGCCTGCGGGCAAAAGGCGCGCAACCACAAGAAATCACCCGGCCCGACGCTGACCCAGTCGGTGTTCAACAGATACTCCGCCGTGCCCTGCAACACGTAAAGCCCGTGCTCCATCACATGGGTCTCGGCGAAGGGGATGCGGGCACCAGGCTCGAAATTCACGATATTGACGTGAAAATCATAGCTGAGGTCGAGGGGGTCAAGGAAGCGTTGCGTGGCCCAAGTGCCGTTGCATCCGGGCATCGACGCCTTCGGCACCTCGCTGTCGTGGGTGATCAGCGCCTCGGGCACCTTCAGACCCGGCGCCGGCTGGAACCGCTTGCGGATCCAGTGAAACTTGCAGGGCTCTTCATGGACGTTATAGATCGTCCAGACCGCACTGGGGGGCAGATAGACATAGCTGCCGGGGATCAGATCGAAGGTGTCATGCCCGAGTGTGAGCCGGGCCTGACCTTTGGCGACAAAGAGCACCGCCTGCGCGTCCTTGTCCGGTTCTGGCTCCGCACTGCCGCCCTCTTCATCGAGTTCCACCGCGTAGTAGGAAAACGTCTCGGCAAAGCCACTCAGGGGTCGCGCCAGCACCCAGACCCGGGCGTTCTGCCAACCGGGAAGGAAGCTTGTCACGATATCGCGCTGGGTTATCGCCGGGATAACCGCATAGGCCTCAGTGAAAATCGCCGTACCTTTAGGACTCTGCGCCTGATCCGGCAGACCGCCGGGCGGGAACGCATAGCTCACAACAGCGCCTCCAGCCGGATCTCGGCGATACGCTCCACCTGTCGGCAGGCCTCATCAAACTCGGCGTCCGTCTCATGATCCAGCCGCCGCTCGAAAGCACGCAGAATGCCGGGTTTGTCGTGGTCCTTGACCGCAATGATGAAGGGAAAGCCGTGTTTTTTGACATAGGCCTTATTCAGCTTTTCGAAGGACTTTCGCTCCTTATCGGTGAGCGCATCAAGTCCGGCACTGGCCTGCTCTTCCGTGCTCTCCACGGTCAGGCGCTTGGCTGCCGCAAGCTTGCCTGCAAGATCCGGATGCGCGCGCAGCACGCCCATGCGCTCGTCGATACTGGCGCTGCGGAACATCCTGGCGAGTGCGGAGTGCAGGCCCACCGCCGTGTCATGGGCAGGACCCAGCTCCAGATCATAGGCACGCTCGGCAATCCACTCCGAATGCTCGAAGATGCCGCCGAATTTCTCAAGAAAATCCGATTTTTTCATGGCCGAGGGCCGCGCCGGGCCGCGGGCGGGCGGGTGGACCTTGCGCCAATGCTCGGCGATCTCGATCCGGCGGGAGCACCACACCCCTTCGAACCCCTGAATGTACTCTATGAATTTCTTCAACGCTTGTGCCCGCCCGGGCCGCCCCACAAGACGGCAATGCAGCCCGACCGACATCATCTTGGCCGCACCCGCCGCGCCTTCGGCATAAAGCGCATCGAAGGTATCACGCAGATAGGCAAAGAACTGATCGCCGGAATTGAACCCCTGCGGCGTCGCAAACCGCATGTCGTTACAGTCGAGCGTATAGGGGATGATCAGCTGGGTGCGCCGCCCGATCCTGGCCCAATACGGCAGATCGTCATCGTAGGTGTCCGAGATATACTCGAACTGCCCGGTCTTCGCCGCCAGCGCCACGGTGTTTTCCGAGCAGCGCCCTGTGTACCAGCCGCGCGGGCTTTCGCCGGTGACCTCGCCATGCAGACGGATCGCCTCCATCATATCGGCCATCTCATCGGCCTCGGAATGATCCTTGTAGTCGATCCATTTCAGCCCGTGGCTGGCGATTTCCCAGCCCGCGTCCTGCATGGCGCGCACCTGTTCCGGCGCGCGCGCCAGTGCTGAGGCAACGCCGTAGACGGTGACCGGAATGCCCGCCCCGGTGAAGAGCCGGTGCAAGCGCCAAAACCCCGCCCGCGCGCCATAGTCGTAAATCGATTCCATGTTCCAGTGCCGTTGCCCCGGCCAGGGCTGCGCACCGACGATCTCGGACAGGAACGCCTCAGAGGTCGCATCCCCATGCAGCAGGCAATTCTCGCCGCCCTCCTCGTAATTCAGGACGAACTGTACAGCGATCCGGGCACCCCCGGGCCACGCCGCATCCGGTGGAGTTGCGCCATAGCCTGAAAAATCGCGGGGGTAGCGTTTCACAAATGGTCTCCTTGCTCAGCGGCGCCATTCAATACCCGTTAAGACCGCGTTGCAATTCGTATCTGGGGCGGGCAGGCTGCGCGCACCCCGACCAAGGAGAGACGGATGGCGCAAGGATATCTGACCACCCATGTTCTGGATACGGCCCGCGGCTGTCCTGCGGCGGGGATTGAGATTACGCTCTACCGGATCACCGACAAAGGGCCTCTGAAGATCGCCGAGGCGGTGACGAACACGGATGGACGCACAGATGCGCCGATCCTCGGTAAGGAGGCTTTTGAGACGGGCACCTATGAGCTGGTGTTCGACGCAGGGCCTTACCTGACCGCCAGTGGGGTGGCGCAGGAAGAGCCGCGGTTTCTCGACAGCATCCCGATCCGCTTTGGCATGTCTGAGGCTGACAGCCATTATCACGTGCCGCTGCTTCTGTCGCCGTTCGGCTATTCCACCTATCGCGGCAGCTGATCCGATTTGATAGGTGACGCGGCGGCGCGCGCCTTGCCAAGGCGCGCAGGCCATGCGATTTTGCCGCTCTGACCGACCCGGAGGATCGCGATGCTCAGTCCCGCCGACCAGACCGCCACAGCCTCAGCCAGCCATCAATTGCCGCAGGTGACCGAACCGCGCAATCCTGGCATGGCGCTCGACATGGACTGGGTGCGCGCGGTGCAGGCGAATACCTCCGCCATTGAGCGGCGTGCCGCGACATTGCCTGCGCGGCGGTCGGTGAAGAAAGTCCATCAGGCCGCGTGGCTGCTGCGCGCCGTCACCTGCATTGATCTGACCACATTGTCGGGCGACGACACCGGGAACCGGGTGCGGCGGCTCTGCGCCAAGGCGCGCCAGCCGATCGCGCAGAGCCTGCTCGACGCGATGGAGATGGGGCCGGTCACCACGGGCGCGGTTTGTGTCTATCATGAGATGATCCCCGCCGCCGTCCACGCGCTTGAGGGCTCGGGTATACCCGTCGCGGCCGTGAGCACCGGATTTCCGGCGGGTCTGTCGCCGCTTCATCTGCGCATCGCGGAGATCGAGGAGAGTGTTGCCGCAGGGGCCGCCGAGATCGACATCGTGATTTCGCGCCGCCATGTGCTCTTAGGCGATTGGCAGGCGCTTTATGACGAGATGCGCACCTTTCGTGCGGCCTGCGGCGAGGCGCATGTGAAGGCGATCCTTGCGACGGGCGAGCTCGGTTCCCTGCGCAATGTGGCGCGGGCCTCGCTGATCTGCATGATGGCAGGGGCGGATTTCATCAAGACCTCGACGGGCAAGGAAAGCGTGAACGCCACGCTGCCCGTGTCGCTCGTGATGATCCGCGCCATCCGCGAGTATCATGCGCGCACCGGCTATCGTGTGGGCTACAAGCCTGCGGGCGGGATTTCGAAAGCCAAGGACGCGATCACCTATCTGGCGCTGATGAAGGAAGAGCTGGGCGACCGCTGGCTGCAACCCGACCTCTTCCGCTTTGGCGCATCGTCGCTGCTGAACGACATCGAGCGGCAGCTGGAGCACCACGTGACAGGCCAGTATTCCGCCAGCTATCGCCACCCGACGAGTTGAGTTCAGGCGTCGGGATTTGAGTATTTTTGGAAGGGTGCAGACATGACTGTCAAAGAAGTCTTCGAGACCATGGACTATGGTCCGGCACCGGAGAGTGCAGCGGAAGCGCTGGCTTGGATTGCCGAGCGGGATGGAGCGTTCGGTCATTTCATCGATGGGGATTTCACAAAGCCCGGCAAGGGCTTCGAGAGCCGCAACCCGGCAACGGGCGAGGTGCTGGCGACGCTGACTCAGGCAAGCCAGGCGGACGTCGATGCCGCGGTGAAAGCCGCCCGCAAGGCGCAGAGCGGCTGGGAGCGCTTGGGCGGCGCCGGTCGAGCGCGCACCCTCTACGCTCTGGCGCGGCTGCTGCAGAAGCACAGCCGCCTCTTCGCCGTGTTGGAGACGCTCGACAACGGCAAGCCGATCCGCGAGAGCCGCGACATAGACGTGCCCCTGGCGCAGCGGCATTTCTACTTCCACGCCGGCATGGCGCAGTTGATGGAAGATGAGTTGCCCGACCGGGAGGCGTTGGGTGTCTGCGGGCAGGTGATCCCCTGGAACTTTCCGCTGCTGATGCTCGCCTGGAAGATCGCGCCGGCGCTGGCCATGGGCAATACGGTGGTGCTGAAACCGGCGGAATACACCTCTCTGACCGCGCTGCTCTTTGCCGAGATCTGCCAGCAGGCGGGGTTGCCCAAGGGCGTGGTGAACATTGTGACCGGAGATGGTGCCGTGGGTGAGATGGTCGTGACGGCAGAGGTGGACAAGGTGGCCTTCACAGGCTCCACTGCTGTGGGGCGCCGCATTCGCGAGGCAACGGCGGGCTCAGGCAAAGCCCTGACCTTGGAGCTCGGCGGCAAGTCGCCCTACATCGTCTTCGATGACGCCGATCTGGATTCAGCAGTCGAAGGGCTGGTGGATGCGATCTGGTTCAACCAGGGTCAGGTCTGCTGCGCGGGATCCCGCCTTCTGGTGCATGAGCCAGTCGCCGAGCTCTTCTATGCCAAACTGCGCGCCCGCATGGACAAGCTGCGCGTGGGCGACCCGCTCGACAAGGGCATCGACGTCGGCGCGATTGTCGATCCGGTACAACTGCGCACCATCACTGATCTTGTTGCCGCAAACACCGCCGGTGAACGCCATGTGGCTGCAGCCACCCTGCCCGCTGACGGCTCCTTCTATCCCCCCACTCTGATCACCGGACTGAACCCCGCCGACACGCTGATGCAGGAGGAGATCTTCGGCCCCGTGCTCGTCTCCACGACCTTTCGCACGCCGGACGAGGCGGTGGCGCTGGCGAACAACAGCCGCTATGGGCTCGCCGCGACGGTCTGGAGCGAGAACATCAATCTCGCGCTCGACATCGCGCCCAAGCTCGCCACCGGCATTGTCTGGATCAACGGCACCAATCTGATGGATGCCGCCGCGGGTTTTGGTGGCGTCCGTGAAAGCGGGTTTGGCCGCGAAGGCGGCTGGGAAGGGCTTGCAGCCTACACCCGCATGAAAGGCGCCCGCAAATCGCTCAAGGAGATCACTCCGTTCAAGGGCGACGGTGGGCCCGCAGACCTCATCGACAGAACCGCGAAGCTCTACATCGGTGGCAAACAAACACGCCCCGACGGAGGGTATTCGGCACCGGTCTGGGACAGGTCGGGGGCACTTCTGGGCCATGTTTCATTGGCCAACCGCAAAGACCTGCGCAACGCCGTGGAAGCCGCGCAGGCCGCCAAGGGCTGGTCCAGGACCACCGGCCATCTGCGTGCACAAATCCTTTACTACATCGGCGAAAACCTCTCAGCCCGCGCCGGGGAGTTCGCCACGCGTCTGAACGCGATGCAGGGTGGCAAACAAGGTGCGAAGGAAGTTGAGGCGGCCATAAATCGGCTCTTCACCTATGCCGCCTGGGCCGACAAATACGATGGCCAGATCCATGGTGTGCCGATCCGCGGTGTGGCGCTGGCAATGAAGGAGCCCGTCGGTGTGATCGGGGCGCTCTGCCCGGACGAGGCGCCACTGCTGGGCCTGATCTCCTGCATGGCCCCTGCCATCGCCATGGGCAACCGGGTGATTCTCAGCGCATCCGAAACCTTCCCGCTTGCCGCGACAGACTTTATCCAGGTCTTGGAAACCTCGGACGTTCCTGCAGGCGTGGTGAACCTGCTGACGGGCTCACACAAAGAGATCGCGCTGCATATGGCCGGCCATATGGACATCGATGGGGTCTGGTGCTTCGGAGCGGCGCCCCTCTCTGCAGACATCGAAAAAGCGAGCGCCTCGAACCTCAAACGCACCTGGGTCAACAACGGACAGGCCCTTGACTGGATGGGCTCTGCAGGGCAGGGCCACGATTTCCTCGCGGCCGCGACGGAGGTGAAAAACATCTGGGTTCCCTACGGAGAGTGACGCCCGCACCTTGCGACAACACTCGGCCCGATCAGGGCCGAGGACATGGCGTGGCGCGTCAGCGCCTCCTTCTGACAGATGTCCTCAGTTGCCGGGCGAGCTCTCAAACCCGACAGGCTGACCGACCACAACGAAATGCAACCCCTCAGGGGTCAGCAGCTCATCCGCCACGCGTCTCACATGGTCGAGCGTCACCGCTTCGACCCGCGCGTTCCGTGTGGAGATGTAGTCAATCGGCAGGCCCAGCATCTGCATCCCCACCATAATCCGCGCAATGGGCCCGTTGCCATCGAACCGGAGAGGATAGGCCCCCGTCATATAGGTCTTGGCATCGTCCAGCTCGGCCTGGCTGATGCCCTCCGCTGCGGCCTTTGACCATTCCTCTCGGACCACGTCGATGGCCTCGGCGATCCGGTCATTGGCCGAGCTCACCGAGCCCATGAACACCTCACCGAGGTCCTTGGGGGCAAGAAAAGAGTAAACCCCATAGGTCAGCCCCCGCTTCTCGCGCACCTCCTGCATCAGGCGGCTCTCGAAACCGCCACCGCCGAGCACCTGGTTCAGGACCAGCGCCGCAAAGTAATCCGGATCGTCCTGCGCGATGCCGCCCTGGCCAAAGATTGCAACCGACTGGGGCGTATCGAAGGGCACGACCGTCACACCTGGCGGGATCTGCACGTCCGCGCGTTCAGGCATCGGCGCGCCGGTGTCCGGCAAATCGGCCAGCACCGCGTCCATCAGCTCGGTCAATTGGTCCGGCGTGATATCTCCCACCGCCCCGATATAGACCCGATCCCGCGCCAGCACGGCCCGGTGCGCGGCAATGAGGTCCTCCCGGGTCAAGGCCGTCACGCTCTCCAGGGTGCCATCAGGCGATGTTGCGTAGGGGTGATCGCCAAAGGCGATCTGATCAAAGGTCCGATAGGCCAGCGTCGTCGGGTCCTTCTCGTCGGATCGAATGCCGGTGAGAACCTGCCCCCGCACCCGCTCGATCGCATCCGCATCAAACCGCGGCTCGAGCAGGGCGGCGCGCAAGAGTGCGATCGACTCTGACTTGTTCTCGGTCAGAAACCGGGCTGACACCGAGAGGGCGTCATCGCCCACATCAACGCCGAAGCTGGTCGCCAGCGCCTCTGTCTCTCGGGCAAAGGCCCGCGCATCCATCTGGCCCGCGCCTTCTTCGAGCAGGGCGGTCATCAGGTTGATCGCCCCGCGCTTGCCCGGCGCATCGAGTGAAGCACCGCCCCGAAACCGGATTTCCAGCGCCACAAAGGGAATGGAATGGTCCTCGACCAGCCAGGCGGTCAGCCCCGCGTCGGACGTGACCTCCTGGATCTCCACATCAGCGCGCGCCGACAGCGACAGACCGAACACCATGAGAATCGTCAGAACAAACCGCGTCATTGGGTCACCTCCTCGCGCATCAGCCAGCCGGTGACGGACGCCCGCCGGTCAAACACGTCCCGTGCAGCCTGCATGATATCCTCCGCCGTGACCGCCTTGAGAATATCAGGCCAGGCCCGCACGTCCTCCACCGACAAGCCCGACGCGAGTGCCTGACCATAGCGATTGGCGATGCGGTCCACGTCGTCCCGGGCATAGATCTGGCTGGCCCGGATCTGCAGCTTGATCCGGTCAAGCTGCTCGGGGTCGACACCATCCACCATGAACTGTGTCACAGCCGCATCCAGCGCATCTTCCGCCTCCTGCAAACTCACGCCCGGGCGCGGCACGACCACGAGATTGAAGGTCGTATCATCCAGCGACACGCCTCGATAGAAGGCCGCGGAATAGGTCGCGATCTGCGTATCAAACTGCAGCGCGTCGGAAAGATAGGAGGTCGTCCCACCACCCAGGATCTCTGCCAGCAAGGTCAAGGCCGCCGCAGCCTCCTGTGCGCCCGGGTCCCGCTCGGGCGCGAGATAGGAGCGCCGCACATAAGGCTGCGCCACACGCGCATCGCGGAAGATCAGCCGCCGTTCCGCCGTCTGAGGCGGCTCCTCGGTCCGGAGGCGCGCGGGCAAATCGGGATTTGCGGGGATCATGCCATAGTATTGCTCGGCCAGCCGGCGGACCTCCTCAGCATCGACATCGCCGGACACCACCAGGATGGCATTGTTGGGAGAATAGTAGAGATCATAGAAGCCAAGCACATCCTCCATATCGAGGCTCCGCATCTCGTGCATCCATCCGATGATCGGCGCGCCATAGCGATGGTTGAGATATTGTGCGGCCGCGAGCTGCTCACCAAAAAGCGCGCCCGGATTGTTCTCCGTGCGTTGGTTCCGCTCTTCAATGATCACTTTGCGCTCCGTCTCGATATCGGTCTCGGTGAGGCGAATGTTGCGCATCCGGTCCGCCTCCATGCGCATCATCAGATCCAGCCGATCCGCCGCCACGCGCTGGAAGTAGGCTGTGTAGTCATAGGACGTAAAGGCGTTGTCTTGCCCCCCATTGCGCGCGACGGTGGCGGACAGCTCGCCTGCCTCCAGCGTGTCGGTCGCCTTGAACAGCAGGTGTTCCAGGAAATGCGCCACGCCGGATGATCCCTTTGGCTCATCCGCGGAGCCTGCGCGGTACCAGACCATATGCTGCACGACCGGAGCGCGGTGATCCTCGACCACCACCACCTGCATGCCGTTCTCCAGCGCGAAGGTGGTGACCGTCTCGTCATCGGCCGCGGCCAGGCCGGGCAAAATCGCAAGGCAGGCGGCGCGCAGGATTAATCGGAGCATGAGAGATCCTTCAGGAACGAGACAACCGGTTTCGCAAAGAGATACGCCCCGAGGGCGGCGGTTCAAGTCGCACTGTCAGGAATGTGAGGCAAGCGCCGCGTCAATTGGGCGGATAGCTTGGCGTCCGCGCACCCGCGCGCCGCCACTGCGCCGCGGTCTCCGCTGCGTCGAGCCGCTCCCGCCGGTAGGCCTGCAGATAGCGGTCCTCGCGGAACAGTCGGAACTGCGTAAAGCGCGCCTGACGCGTTCTAAACCGCTCGTCCGCTTCGGCGAGTTCTTGTCGGATACCGGGCGTAACGCCAAAGCGGCTCGCAGCCGTCACAAGCGCGCCATCAGACGCGGGGATCGCCGTTCCGCTGGACGGCCGCCCCCCCAGCGCCACAACGGCATCCGCCATAGGGTCGTTATCGGTCAGATTGGCCTGGCCCGGCGTCGGCGCAGGCAGCGTGGTCAGATCATCAGGTGTCTGCAGGGGGGCCCTTGGCTCGATGATGAACTCATCCGGCCCGCGCGAATTCGACCGCAGGTCGCGCAGCCCCGTGTTGGCGCAGGCGCCAACGCACGCAGTGATCAGGATGAGGGCCAGGATGCGGCGCATGGAAGTCTCCTTCAGAACACCCCGTTGATACGCCAGCCCGGCAGGGAATGTCACTGGCCTTTTTTGGTCTTGTCCTTCGGATCCGGGGCGAGAAACACCAGCATAAGTGCGCCGCCGAAGATGAACACATCCGCGAGGTTGAACACAAAGGGGTTGTTGATGCCGCAACAGGACATGTTCAGGAAATCCAGAACATAGCCGTAAATCAGCCGGTCAAGCACGTTCGCCAGCGCCCCGCCGATCAAAAACCCCGCACCCACCTGCGGCCAAGGGCCAATATCATGCCTGCGCACCCAGATGAGCACTGCGACACAGATCACCAAAGCAAGACCAATCAGCACCCAGCGGCTGGCCTCCGGCGCATCGCCGAAGAGCCCGAAGTTGATGCCCCGGTTCTCGCCATAGCGAAAATTCAGCACCGGCGGCAGCACATCCACCGCGCGAATGCGCCACAGCTCCATCTGGTGGATCACCAGATACTTGCTCAACTGGTCGATCGCGAAAGCCGCCACCGCGGCCCAGGCCAAGGCACGCATCAGAGCCCCCTAGTGCCGGAAATGGCGCATGGCCGTAAAGACCATCGCCAGCCCGGCCTCATCGGCGGCGGCAATCACCTCGTCATCGCGCATCGACCCACCGGGTTGGATCAGCGCCGTGGCCCCTGCCTCGGCGGCGGTGATCAGCCCGTCGGCAAAAGGGAAAAACGCATCCGACGCCACAACCGACCCTTGCGTCAGCGGCGTGGGCAGGCCCATCGCTTCGGCCATATCTTCGGCTTTGCGCGCAGCAATCCGCGTGCTGTCGACCCGGCTCATCTGCCCCGCGCCCACACCTACGGTAGCCCCATCCTTCACATAGATGATTGCATTGGATTTCACGTGTTTCGCCACAGTCCAGGCAAACAGCAGATCGGCCATCTCCTGCTCGGACGGCCGGCGCTTGGTCACCACCTGCAGATCCTCGACGCTGACATGGCCCACATCCTTGTCCTGCACCAGATACCCGCCCGAGACCTGCCGTACCGCCAGCCCGGCCGCGCGTGGGTCGGCAAGCCCATGGGTTGTCAGCAGCCTCAGGTTCTTCTTCTGCGCAAATACGGCGCGGGCGTCCGCATCGGCGCCGGGCGCAATCACCACTTCGGTGAAAATGCCGGTGATCTCTTGGGCCGTTTCGGCATCAAGCGGCTGGTTCAGCGCAATGATGCCCCCAAAGGCCGACGTCCGGTCGCAGTCAAAGGCCCGTGTGTAAGCGTCTTTCAACGTCGCACCCCGCGCCACACCGCAAGGGTTGGCGTGTTTGATGATCGCGCAGGCGGGGCCACCCGCCGGGTCGAACTCGCTCACCAGCTCGAACGCGGCATCGGTGTCGTTGATGTTGTTGTAGCTCAGCTCCTTGCCCTGGTGCTGCGTCGCCGTCGCCACCCCCGCACCGCCGGAACCATCCGTGTAGAAGGCGGCCTGCTGATGCGGGTTTTCGCCATAGCGCAGGCTTTGCGCCAGCGTGCCACCAAAGGTTCGGCGCCGCGGTGTCTCGTCCACCTGTGCCGCCATCCAGGTGCTGACCGCGGTGTCATAGGCCGCCGTCCGCGCGTAGGCTGTTTGCGCAAGCCGCTGGCGGAGCACATAGGATGTCTGCCCGTCCTGCGCCTCCAGTTCGGCCAATACCGCGTCATAGTCTTCTACATCCACCACCACAGTCACAAAGCCATGGTTTTTCGCAGCCGACCGGATCATTGCCGGCCCGCCGATGTCGATGTTCTCGATCACCTCGGCGTATTCAGCGCCCTTGGCCACGGTTTCCTCAAAGGGGTAAAGGTTCACCACCACCAGATCGATAGCCCCGATCCCATGCGTCTCCATCGCCGCAACGTGATCGTCATTGTCACGCAGCGCCAGCAGCCCCCCATGCACCACCGGGTGCAGGGTTTTCACACGGCCATCCATCATCTCCGGAAAACCGGTGACCTCGGCCACATCACGCACGTCCAGCCCCGCCGCGCGCAGCGCCTTCGCTGTTCCCCCGGTCGACAGCAATTCCACACCGCGTTCGGCCAATGCGCGCCCGAAGTCGACCAGCCCGGTCTTGTCGGAAACGGAAAGCAGCGCGCGGCGCAGCGGGGCGAGATCGGTCATGGGCAGGGTCCTTCAGGGGTCTTCTGTCAAACTGGCCGTGTCCATGTTCAGATCCCGCACACCCACCGCAGTTTCCTGCGCCTTGGAGATAGACCAGCGGACACGCGTGGCGTATGACATAGCCCGGCCCGAAAGCACAATCTGATTTGACCTGCGCGGCTTCAGCCGCCCGCTTTCCAGATAGACGGAGGGCTGTATGGTCAGCGTCTGCGCGCCATCATGGCGGAAGACCCAGATCTCACCACTTTTTAGCGCCATCGAGACCGCGGCACCGCCCAGATCCAGCGTCGCATCCACCTCAGGGTGCAGATGAAAGCGAATGTCGAACGCGATGCCCTGCAGCCGCGCGGCATCCATCGCAAGATCGAAGCGCTTCTTCTCTGCATCAGTCAAGGCGAGCAGCATGTCCTCGCCGGCCATTGCGCGGCCATCGAAGGTCATCTCCAGCGTGCGCGCATGGGTCAGCCCATGGGTCAGCGCGAAGCCGTCATGCCCGCCCTGAAAGCGCAGCCCGTCGCTCACATGGCCAATCTCGATCGGCACCTTTGTCGGCCCTTCGATAAGCTCTTCGCGTCCGGTGGCGCGTTCCTCATCGCCCAACCGCGCGCTGGAATAGCCGTCGAGCGACAGGGTGGAATGCGACGGCGTCGCCCGCCCCGCGCGGCGCCAGTCCGGCCCGAAAGACCGCCCCGAGCCGCAATTGACCACCACGGGCCGCCGCCCGGATGTCAATTCCAGCGCCAGGGTCGAGGCATGCGCATTGTAGGAGGCACGGCCCGCGGGCGGCTTGCTCGCATCGACGATGACGCTGGTGCGCCCCGCCGAGAGCCGCGCAAATCCCATCGATAACCCATCCGGCTGCCGCGTCTTGGCCCTGGCCTGCGCCAGCGCATGGTCCAGCCAGCCATCGGGCCCGCGCCCGCCACCGTGAAACCGGGCCAGGCCGCCGTCCGCATGCCGGAGGGTCCGCAAGGTGGGCGCGATGCGCTCGATGGCTTCCAGATGCTCATCGGCAGCGCTCTGCCCCGCATCCGACAGCGCCGACGCCGCCCAGGTCAGCAGCGTGAAGACATCGAGCAGCTCTTCGGGGTTGCGCGTCGGCAACCCGCCCTGCGCGTCGATCTGGCTCTGACACTCCCGCGCCAAGGCCTTAACTGCAGGCTCAGCCATGCGCTCCATGCCCTCCAGCGCGAGACTGGCATAGATCAGCCCGGTCAGCGCCTCGAACCTTGGCAACCCGCTGACCGCCCCCTGCCAGCGCCGCGCCAGAAAATGCGTCTGCTGATTGAGCGAGCGATAGAACAGGTCGCTGTCTGGCGCGTCATTGCCTTGCAGCATGAAGAGCGCGTGGTTGATCCACCGAATGAGCCGCCGTCCGGTCAGATCTGGCGTCCAACCCGGCCCGCGTCCGCGCCCGTATCGGTCGATCCAGCCCCAGACCCAGCGCTGCGCGGCCGCCCGTGCCCCGCGATCACCCACGGCTGCAAGATCGTCAAGCCAGGAAAATCCGTGGATCTCCTGCTCGAAATCCGCGTTGGGCATAGGCAGATCCCACAGATCCGCCTCCCTATGCTCCAGCAGATGTCCCGCAAACAGGAAGTTGCCCGCCACAAGCTGCCGACCGCGGGCAAAACTGCCAATCGTACGCGGTTCCGGCGACGAGACGAACCCAACGGCGCGGGCCCGCATCCGCCCCGCGTGCAAGGCATGCCAGCGGTTCAAGAAATGCGCTTTGCGGGCGGCAAAACTGCGGGTTTCGGACATGGGGTACCTGCCTGCTGGACGCTCTGGCGGCGTGTGGTCCGATTCTACCCCGAGTAGCGAATCAAGTCATCGACTATCTTTGCCTGTATCAGCCGGATTTGCGCAGGCAGGCGATGTAGAAACCATCCATGCCCCCAAGATCGGCCCAATAGTCGGGTCTCAGCCGTAGTCCGCCCTCTTCTGACCGCCAGCTGACCTCGACACCGGGCCGCTCCAGCGCGAACACATCCACCAGCATGTCACCATGGCGCGCCAGCGCCTCCTGCACCTGCACCTCGCCCTCATCCGGCAGGAGCGAGCAGGTACAAAACACCATACGACCGCCGGGCTTCAGCAGCGACCATGCGTGGTCGATCAATTCGCTCTGCAGCCTGATGAGCGCGGCGAACTCCGAGCCGTCCTTGGCAAAAGGCAAATCCGGGTGCCGCCGGATCGTGCCCGTGGCCGAACAGGGTGCATCCAGGAGGATGGCATCATAGGTACCCTCGTGATGCCGTGCATCCTGCACGACCAGCTCGGCCGTCAGCCCCGTGCGCGCAAGGTTCTCCGACACCCGGGCCATCCGCACCTTTGAGTCGTCCACCGCGGTGACCTCTGCCCCCGCAGCGGCGAATTGCATGGTCTTGCCGCCCGGCGCGGCGCAAAGGTCCAGAACCCGCTCGCCCTTCTGCGGGGCCAGAACCTGCACCGGCAGCGCAGCCGCCGCATCCTGCACCCACCACTCACCAGTGCCAAACCCCGGCATGGACGAAACCTGCCCCGATTCTATCACCCGGACAGACCCGGTCGGCAACAGCACGCCGCCTGTCTTCTGCGCGACCGCCGCCGGGTCCCCCTTGGCGGTCAGATCGAGCGGCGCGCCCGCAAAATGCGCCACCTCCATTGCGCCCATGGCGTCCGCACCCCAGGCTTCCAGCAAAGGCCCGCGCAACCATTTCGGCAAGCGCGGCGCACGCAGCTTGGCCCAGGCCTCGGGACCCTCCTGCGCCACCTTGCGCAGCACGGCATTGGTCAGCCCCTTCAGATGCCTCAACCGCTTGTGCCGCGACACCAGCTGAACCATCGCGTTGACCACGCCATGGGCCGCAGCGCCCTGACACAGTTCCACCGTGCCGACCCGCAGCGCGTTGCGTACGGTCAGTGGCGGATACTTCGACAGATGCTTCTGCAACAACCGGTCTGCCCGCTCCAGTCCACGTAACGTATCCATGGCCAGGCGCTGCGCCCGGGCGCGCTCCTCGGGCGCGAGACGGTCCAGCGCACCCGCGCTCGCAAGCTCCGACATCAGCCGCCTCTCGCCCAGGATCTGGTCAAGCAGATAAACCGCGCTTCTGCGCGCGGGAACGCCGGTGTCGGACATGAATGAGGCTCCGTTGGGTGCTGGCGGGTTGTCTGCGTCAATCTCCGGGGTATATCAAGCACTGAGCGACGAAAGATGCACAGATGACTGACGAAACCCCGCCCGAACAGCCTGCCCGCAAGCTGCCGCCCGAAGCCCAACGCGCACTGGCTGAGGCGCAAGACCGTCGGCGCAAAGCCGAACAGCTCAACCTGCCGCCCGAACTTGGCGGGCGCGATGGGCCGGAACCCGTCCGCTATGGCGACTGGGAAAAGAAGGGTCTTGCGATCGATTTCTGAGCGCCACCTGTGCCACCCGCAAACAAGGATTGGCGCACGCGCGCAGCGCGTTCCGTGGGATCAGGAGCAGACTATCTCAGCCGAAAGTCTGCAGAATCGCCCGCGCCACGGTCCGAGGTGAACCGAATGCGGTTGTCATGCGCCCGCACCTCCTGGCAATTATATCCAAGCGGATCGCCACCCCAAAAAAGATCGCGGCAGAAATAGCCGTCCTGCCAGGTCCAGTTCCCGGTCACCGCCCAGGCCGCGCCCATGCCCGAAATCTCACCCTCACGTGATACTTCCAGCCGCACGAAGGGGCGGCGCAGCTCTTTGCCCTGGATCAGCGAGATAAACTCTTCCTGGCTGTCAACCTTGGCAAATTCAGCCGCCGCCGGGCTCGCGGCCAGCAGCGCTGCGGCAATCAGTACACTCTTCACTCGTCCCATTGTCCAAGCTCCCGTTTGGTGCTGTGATAGAGATACGCCTCAGCCTCGGGTTTGGTTTTCTCAAACCGTGGTTAACCGGCAAATTATTGCTCAGCGAGCCCCAGAACATCGCGCATATCATAGGCGCCGGGCGTCTTTCCTCGCGTCCAGAGCGCCGCTTTCAAGGCGCCGCGCGCAAAGACCGACCGGTCCGACGCCACATGGCGCAGGGTGATGCGCTCTCCGGCGGCGGCAAACATGACATCATGCTCACCCACAATGTCGCCGCCCCGGATCGCCGTGAAGCCGATCCGGCCCCGCTCCCGCGCGCCGGTGATTCCGTCGCGCGCCCGGTCGGACACATCCGCCAGCGCAACGCCACGCCCCTCCGCCGCGGCTTCACCGAGCATCAGCGCCGTGCCCGAGGGCGCATCTACCTTCTTGTTATGATGCGCCTCGACGATCTCGATATCATAGTCATCATCAAGCGCCGCTGCGACACGCTTTGTCAGCTGCACCAGGAGATTCACCCCCAGGCTCATGTTGCCCGCCCGGACAAGGACCGTCTGCCGCGCAGGCCCTTCGAGCTGCGCAATTTCTGCATCCGTCATGCCGGTGGTCCCGATCACATGGGCCACACCAGCCGCCGCTGCGGCCTCGGCAAAGGCAATCGTGGCCGCCGGCGCTGTGAAGTCGATTACCACATCCGCCGCCGCGAAGACCTTTGCCGCATCATCGCTCACCACAACGCCACTCTGAACGCCGCCCATGGCCATCCCAAGATCGCGTCCGATCCAATCGTGCCCGCTGCGCTCCAAAGCACCACTCAGCACCGCGCGGTCCGAGGCGGCAATGGTCTCGACCAACATCCGACCCATCCGGCCCGACACGCCCGTCACCACGATTCTCATCTGCTCGCCCATGCCGCTCTCCCTCGCGCAAAACTCCGGGCCTCTGCTTATCGCGCCACCCCGCGCTTGGCAAAGCCTCTGCGACCGCTTAGATGAGGCGCATGGGCAAGAACAAGTTTCACGACGGGCCGGGGCCCTCGCAACGGCAGCTCCGCGTGGGCGAACTGATCCGGCGCGCGCTGTCGGACGTGCTCGCACGCGGCGACGTGCATGACCCCGACCTCAACCGCATGTCGATCACTGTCGGCGAGGTGCGTACCTCGCCCGATCTCAAGATCGCCACGGCCTATGTGTTGCCTCTCGGCGGGCGCGGGCAAGACGAGGTCATCGCACTGCTGGCCCGCAACAAGGGCGAGCTGCGCCGCATCATCGGCAAGAAGCTCGCGCTGAAATTCGCACCCGACCTGCGGTTCCAGCTCGACGAGACGTTCGACCGGATGGATGAAACGCGCGAGATGCTCGGCCGCGAAGAAGTGCGCCGGGACACGCAGAATACCGACGCGGAGGAGCGCGGGGCCGAATGATCCGCACGGCTGTCATGGCCACGGGGCTGATGCTGCTGGCGCAAACGGCAGGCGCTGTCGACTGCCGCGCCGAGCCTTTCGATGGCGTCCGATATACCATCTGCGAAGTGGACGCCGCGACGGAAACGCTAGAGCTGTTCCTCTACGGCGAGGATGGATCACCGCTTGGGCAGTTTTCCAACATCAACCGCGCACTCGCATCCGAAAACCTGCAACTCATTTTCGCCATGAACGCCGGCATGTATCATGACGACCGCGCGCCCGTCGGGCACTATGTGCAAGACGGGCAGGAGATCATGCGCGTGATTGAAAGCGCAGGCCCGGGCAACTTCGGGCTGCTGCCCAACGGTGTCTTTTGCCTGCGCGAGGGACGGGCCGATGTCTTCGAGACATCCGAATTTGTTGCCGCCGCTCCCGCATGCGAGGACGCTACGCAATCCGGCCCGATGCTGGTGATCGACGGCGCACTGCACCCGCGGTTTCTGGAAGACGGGACGTCGAAGTTCATCCGCAACGGGGTCGGCACCTCAGAGGATGGACAGCGGGTGGTTTTCGCCATTTCCGACGAGCCGGTGAATTTCTACGATTTCGGGCGGCTTTTTCGCGACCATCTCAGCCTGCCCAACGCGCTTTACTTCGATGGCAAGATCTCGCGGCTCTACGCGCCGGAACTGGGGCGCAGCGATTTCGGGTTCAGTCTCGGCCCCATCGTCGGGGTGGTGGCGCCGTCCGACTGATCCGTCGGAGCGAACTGCCCCAGGTGTCTCGCCGAACTGAACTGCCGAACGGCGCCTGACCCTGATGCGGAGGACGACGCGCTTGTCCCCTGGGGTTGGGCCGTTGCCCTCAGCGCGGTGGTCGGATGGTGCAGATTTTCGGCACCCTGCACTGGCCGTTTGTCCCCGAACCCGCTAGAGCGGCGGCGTCAAGACTGACGAGGACATCATGGGACGCAAACGGCAAGGCAGAGACATCTCCGGATGGCTGGTGGTGGACAAACCCGCGGGCCCGACCTCGACCGCTGTCGTGAACAAGGTCCGCTGGGCGCTGAATGCCAAGAAGGCGGGGCACGCGGGCACACTCGATCCCGACGCAACAGGCGTCCTGGCCGTGGCTCTGGGCGAGGCCACAAAGACGGTGCCTTACGTGACGGATGCGCTGAAGGCCTATGAGTTCACCGTCCGGCTGGGGCAGGCCACCAACACCGATGACGCCGAGGGCGAAGTAATTGCCGAAAGCGACAGACGCCCGGATGAAGAGCGGATCAAAGCCGCGCTCAGCGCTTTCATTGGTGACATCGAGCAAGTTCCGCCGCAGTTCTCCGCCGTAAAGATTGACGGCGAGCGAGCCTACAAACGCGCCCGCGACGGCGAGACCATGGAAATCGCCGCGCGGCCTCTCTATGTCGACAGCCTCCTGCTCATCGACATGCCGGATCCCGACCACGTCACACTGGAGCTGACCTGCGGCAAGGGTGGCTATGTGCGCTCCATTGCGCGCGACCTCGGACAGGCGCTTGGCTGTTATGGCCATGTGCGCGAGCTGCGCCGCATCTGGTCGGGCCCTTTCGATGCCGAGGACGGCGTTAGCCTTGACCAGATCGAAGAGATGGCCCGCACACCCGCGCTGGACGATCACCTGCGCCCCGTGGAAATGGCGCTCGCCGATCTGCCGGAAGTGAAGGCGACAGCCGAGGGCGCCGCCCGCCTGCGCAATGGCAACCCCGGCATGGTCTTGGCGAGCGATGTGGACTACGGCGATGAGGCCTGGGCCTCTTATGAGGGTCAGGCACTTGCCATCGGGCGCTACAAATCGGGTGAGTTGCACCCGACTCGCGTCCTCAATATTCGGAACTAGTTGGTCCCAAATATTACAGTCCGTCGCAAACCTCGCGCGGATGTCAGCCAGAACGTCGGGTTATTACAAAGAATATTACGAAAAGTGGCTGCGCAATAAGCCCTGCGTGAGGTCTCTGCACGTGAGGCGAAACAGCCGCCATATTGCGGTCAGACGACGCACACTGATCCAACCCGGAGACACTCACATGAACCGCACGATCTTCACTGTCCTCACCGCCGGCGCCTTCGCCACCATCGCCTTCGACACCTTCGGCCAGGCGCTCAGCCCGCTCTTCGGCTACGCCAAGCTGGCCCCCGTCGGCCTGGCGGGCGCCACGCTGAAATCCGTGTTCGGCGCTGCACCCTCCGGTGCCGCCTACCTGCTGCACACGCTGACGGGCCTCATCTTCTATGTCATCGGCTATTACGCCATTGCCCGGCCAGTGCAGCGCGCCGTACTACCGCAACTCCACTGGGGTGTGACGGCGGTGGTTTACGGCATCGCCCTCTGGGCTTTCGCACTCTACGGCATGGCGCATCTGGTTGCGGGCATGAAGCCGTTCCTCGGCTTCACCGGCATCACCTGGGTGGCGCTCTGGGGCCACGTGGTCTACGCCCTGGTCGCCGCCGCCACGCTCGAACTGCGCGGCGAGGTGCTGGACCTGCCGCAGAAGCGCGCCGCCGCACTTACGTGATATTCCGGACACTTATCGCCGAAAGGCCGCTCTCCGGGGCGGCCTTTTTCTATCGCCTTGCTCCGACCGGCACCCGGTGGCATGAAGCACCATGCGCACGCGAACCCATACGGCAGACGGCACCTGTTCAACGGCCGTCTACTCCGAATGCGCGGCCTACCGCTACCGTCTCTCCCGGGTCTGGGACGCCAGCGGACCGCGTGTAAACTTTGTGATGCTGAACCCTTCGAAAGCGGATGAGATGCGCAACGACCCCACAGTCGAACGGTGCGAGCGCCGCGCCCGCCAGCTGGGTTTCGGCGCCTTCGAGGTCACCAATATCTTTGCCTGGCGCGACACAGACCCGCAGGCGATGCGGAAGGCCTCCGCGCCCATCGGCCCGGAGAACGACGGCGTTCTGATCACCGCCGCACAGATGGCCGATCAGGTGATCGCCGCCTGGGGGGTGCACGGCGCGCACCTCGGTCGGGGCGCCAGAGTTGCGGAGCTGCTGCAGGACGCGGGCTACACACTCCATCATCTTGGCATGTCGAAGCACGGTCACCCCCGCCACCCCCTCTATCTGCCCTATGCCAAAACACCCGAATGCTGGGATTTTGCCCCTGCGCGTTAACACATTGGTCAGGAATTGCACCTAGACCGCGAACAGAGCGGGACTGTGCCGTCTTTGGGTGGCCAGATCGTCGACGGTGATGTGCAAGAGGGCAAAGGCTTATGCTCTGGTTAGCTGGTTTGGTAGGGATGGCAGGCGTCGGCGCTGCAGCATTTGTCGGCGTGAAACCCGACACGACAGAGGAAGACGATACGCTTCCCGACGAACTCATGACATCCGGTGAGGGCGAGACGCTGCTGACCCAGATCAAAGGGCACAGTGCGGCGGGCGGATTGCTGCACTCCGACACGACCGTCGCCTTCAACGCGCCCGCAACCGCCGCATCGGGCGACACCTGGGGTGACGATGTCCTGAACGAAATCATGGCCGAATTCGAAGCGACCGGGGGCGAGACCGCGGACACACCCGCGCCATCACACGAGACCACCTACAGCAGTGCGATGCTGAACGCTGAGGATGTCGACCTCGGCGAAGAGTCCGCCGTCGATCAACTGCTCAGCGACTGGATTGCCGAACGCGACGGAGCAGAGATACTTGACTACGAGGCGCGCACCGAAAGCCTGATGATCGTCTGGGACGACAGCGACGCAGCCGCAGCCGAGCCTCAGGTGGGTGTTTCTCCCGACCCGGATGATCCCGAGGTCATGCATGTGTCAATGAACGGCGAGAACGTCGCCGAAGTCTATGGGGATGCGGAGCTCAGCGTCGCGGACCTGACCCTCATCCCGCTCAGTTCCGCCATGGCAGTGGGCCTCGAGGCCGTCTGAGGACGGGCCTCTCCGATTCAGTGATTGCTATTTTGAAACCGGGCGCTTATACGCCCGCATCCCCGCGTGGAATCTCTCCGCGCGGTGTCCTCCATGGGCCTGCGCTGGACGACATCCCGGCCTGCGCCTTGACCGAAACCATTTGAACAGGAGCCCCCGATGTCGATCACTGCTGAAGAAAAAGCCCGCGTCATGAAGGAATACGCAACCAAGGAGGGCGACACCGGATCGCCCGAAGTCCAGGTTGCCGTCCTCTCCTCGCGCATCGCGACGCTGACCGAGCACTTCAAGACCCATAAGAAAGACAATCATGGCCGCCGTGGTCTGCTGAAGATGGTGGCGACACGCCGCAAGCTTCTCGACTACGTCAAAGGCAAGGATGAGGCACGTTACCAGGACCTGATCAAACGCCTGGGCCTCCGGAGATAAATCGCAGAGCGATTTTCTCCGCGTGCCGACGCGTGGGTTTGCGCAGCAAACCTGCGGTCCGGCACCCGGTCAAAGTTGAAAGCAGACCGCGCCCGTCCGGCGCGGTTTTTCTTTACCCCCGGTCTCTCTGACCTAGAGTGCCCCCATGCTGACCTTCGCCGCTGCCGTCTTCTTCCTGATGATCACCCCCGGCCCCGGCGTGCTCTCCACCGCCGGTGTGGGTGCCGCCTTCGGCGCGCGTGTGGCCACCCGCTATGTGCTGGGCCTCTTCATCGGCACCAATCTGGTCTGCATCGCCATCGTCTCCGGCGTCACGGCAGCGATCCTCGCCGATGACCGGCTGCGCACACTCCTCTTCTTTGCTTCAATTGCCTACCTGACCTACCTCGCGCTGCGCATCGCACTGGCAGGCAGTAAAGTGGCCTTTATCGAACGCACCCGCCCGCCGGGCATCCGGGGCGGCATTCTGCTGCAGGCGATCAATCCCAAGGCCTATGCGGTCAACACAGCACTCTTCACAGGTTTCGGCTTTTGGCCACAAAACTTTCCCGTGGAGATCGCACTGAAATTCCTGATTGTGAACGCGATCTGGATCCCGATCCACTTCAGCTGGCTGTGGCTCGGCATCACGCTGCAACGCATGAACCTGCCGCATCGCACCCAGCGCACCATCAATATCGCCATGGCCGCTTCGATGATGGCGGTTGTCCTGTTAGCGGCCCTCTCGCAGGCCTGATCGCAGAGCGTTGGACAAGCCCCGCGCCGGCGCGTAAACCGTTCCAAACCCACGCCAAAACGCAACCCCGGGGCGCGCCCATGCCTGTTCTTCTCGAGATCGTCTTCGGCAGCACCGTGCTCCTGATTTGCGCGCTGCTGCATATCCTCAGCATTGCCCGGCTGATCCGGCATCTGCGCCAGAACGATCACTTTCAGCCAGGGCGCACCACGCGCCACCAGCTGCTGACCGTCTGTGTGCTGTTCCTGCTGCTTTTGGCCTCGCATACCATCCAGATCTACATCAGCGCCTTCTCGCTTTGGATCATCGGTGCGCTACCTGGCTATGAAGCGGCGATCTACTACTCGCTCGTCACCTACACCACCGTGGGCTACGGCGATGTGGTCCTTGATCCAGGCTACCGGATCGCTGGCGCGATGATCTCGGTGACCGGCATCCTGATGTTCGGGATGACCACGGCCTTCGTGGTGGGTCTTTTCACCCGCATCCTGGGCGAAAAGGATCTGTGATCACCCTGTCCACGCGCTAGCTCTGCCGCATGGACCACCTGCCCCGCCTCGCTCTCTCTGTCCGCCAACCCTCCGCCTGGGCGATCATCCACGGTGGCAAGATCATCGAAAACCGCTCACTGGGCGCGATCCGGGCAGGCCGGATGACGCCCGGCCCCATCTGCATCCACGCAGCGACCGGCATGAAGGAAGACGAATACCGCTACCTGCACTGGCGCTTTGCCCAACATGGAACCTCCTGCCCCCGCCCGGACGAGCTGGTGCGAGGCGCCATCATCGGCACGGTCGACGTGGTGGAGATCATCACGGAGAGCGATAGCGACTGGTTCGGCGGCGAAGCCGGCCTGTTGCTGGAAAATCCCCGCCCGATCGACCCAATCCCGGCAAGTGGGGCGCTCGGCTATTTCGAGTGGGGTCCGGGCGGTGAGATTGCTCCGCCCAAACCCTGGATGACCCGCTTCGCGCGCGCCGCTGACAGCGCAACGGGCGATCTCTTTCCTGACGCCCCACCCGCCTATAAAACCCCACCGAAAAAACCTTGGAGCTAGGGCTTAACGTCGCGGAAGGCGTCCCTTTCCAACGCCCGCAATCTCGTGTACGTACGCGCAATCTGAGACAGGCGCCCGGACCTCAGCGCCAGACGAAAACCGTTGTCAAAGAAGATACCGGGGTCAGGGGGAATACGCCCCCTATGCAAATGGCCAATGGGCCAACTTGAGGAACCTAGATGTTCAACGAAACGAAAAAATCGATGCAGTGGGGCGAAGAGACGCTCACACTGGAAACCGGAAAAGTGGCCCGTCAGGCGGATGGGTCGGTGATTGCAACGCTGGGCGAGACCAGCGTGATGGCAAACGTCACCTTTGCCAAGAAACAAAAGCCGGGGCAGGATTTCTTCCCGCTGACCGTGCACTACCAAGAGAAATACTACGCCGCCGGTAAAGTGCCGGGTGGCTTCTTCAAGCGCGAGGCGCGCCCGACCGAGAAAGAGACGCTGACCGCCCGTCTGATCGACCGTCCGATCCGCCCGCTGTTCGTCCCCGGCTTCAAGAACGAAGTGCTGGTGATGTGCACCGTGCTTTCCCATGATTTGGTCAACGACCCCGACATGGTGGCGATGATCGCGGCCTCCGCCGCGCTGACCATCTCCGGCGCGCCCTTCATGGGCCCGATTGCTGGTGCCCGCGTTGGTTTCGAGGACGGCGAATACATCCTGAACCCGACCGTGGACGATATGCAGGACCTGCGCCTGAACCCGGACCAGCGGCTCGATCTGGTGGTCGCCGGCACCAAAGATGCCGTGATGATGGTCGAATCCGAAGCCTACGAGCTGACCGAAGAGGAAATGCTGGGTGCGGTGAAATTCGCCCATGAGCAAATCCAGCCGGTGATCGACCTCATCATCAGCCTCGCGGAAGAAGCGGCCAAGGAGCCGTTTGATTTCCAGCCCGCGGATTACTCCGAGCTCTCCGCTGCGATTGCCGCGGCAGGTGAAGCGGACATGCGTGCCGCCTTCGCGATCTCCGACAAGCAGGAGCGCACCACAGCCGTCGCCGCCGCCCGCGAAAAGATCATGGAAGCGCTGACAGAAGAGCAGCAGGAAGACCCCAACCTCGGTTCCGCGATGAAAGGCCTCGAGGCCTCGATCCTGCGTGGCGATGTGGTGAAAACCGGCAAGCGGATCGATGGTCGGAAAACCGACGAAATCCGCGACATCGTCTGTGAAACCGGCTTCCTGCCCCGGACCCATGGCTCGGCGCTCTTCACCCGCGGCGAGACGCAAGGTCTGGTCGTGACCACGCTCGGCACCGGCGATGATGAGCAATTCATCGACGCGCTGCATGGCAACTTCAAATCCAACTTCCTGCTGCACTACAACTTCCCGCCCTACTCAGTGGGTGAAGCGGGTCGCGTGGGCCCTCCGGGACGGCGCGAAATCGGCCACGGCAAGCTGGCCTGGCGCGCCCTGCAAGCGGTGCTGCCCGCAGCGACCGACTTCCCCTACACGGTACGCGTAGTCTCCGAGATCACCGAATCCAACGGCTCGTCCTCCATGGCCTCCGTCTGTGGCGGCTCTCTGTCGATGATGGACGCAGGTGTGCCACTGAAATCAGCGGTTGCCGGTGTGGCCATGGGTCTGATCCTCGAAGAGGACGGATCCTACGCGATCCTGTCGGACATCTTGGGCGATGAAGACCACCTCGGCGATATGGACTTCAAAGTGGCGGGCACCGAAAACGGCATCACCTCGCTGCAGATGGACATCAAGGTTGCGGGTATTACGCCCGAGATCATGGAGAAAGCTCTGGCGCAGGCGAAAGACGGCCGGATGCACATCCTTGGCGAGATGAGCAAGGCGATCACCGGGGCCGCGGAATTCTCCGAACATGCCCCACGCATCGAGACCATGCAGATCCCAACTGACAAGATCCGCGAAGTCATCGGCTCCGGCGGCAAGGTCATCCGCGAGATCGTGGAAGTGTCGGGCGCGAAAGTAGACATCAACGACGAAGGCACCATCAAGATCGCCTCGCCCAACGGCGAAGCCATCAAGAAGGCCTACGACATGATCCACTCCATCGTGGCCGAGCCGGAAGAAGGCATGGTTTACACCGGGACCGTCGTGAAAATCGTGGACTTCGGCGCCTTCGTGAACTTCTTCGGCAAGCGCGACGGTCTGGTGCACGTCTCCCAGATCGAAAACCGCCGCCTGAACCATCCGTCGGATGTGCTGAAGGAAGGTCAGGAAGTGAAGGTCAAGCTTCTGGGCTTCGACGACCGCGGCAAGGTGCGCCTGTCGATGAAGGTCGTCGATCAGGAGACCGGCGAAGAGATCAAGAAAGAGGCCGCTCCCGCCGAGGAATAATCGGCGCGACACGGCAAAAATGAGGCCCCGGTGACCCCACCGGGGCCTTTTTCGTGACGCAGCGTCTCTACTGCCTTCCGCAGGGTCAGCCTAGGCGACGCACAAATCGGTGCTACCCTGCCTGCGATTCCGGCTTGGGAGGGCCTTCATGAAAAACCGTATTCTTTCACTTGCGCTGGCCTGCAGCCTCGCAACCAGCGCTGGGGCCGGTGTTCTCGATTTCACCAGCTACTACGCTCTGGGCGACAGCCTGTCCGATGACGGCAAGCTCGGCCAGCTTGCACCACCCAGCGTCGGCGGGCGTTTCTCCAACGGTCCGGTCTGGACCGAGATCATCGCCGACCGGTTCCGCACGGCACGGAAGGAGACCCGGAATTACGCCTTGGGCGGCGCCACAGCAGGTGACCTGAACACCACCGACTATAGCAATGGCGGCACGGTGCCACCCGCTCAGGTGGCCGCGCTGACGGCACTTTCCACCTTCAAGACCCAGGCCGCCACCCTCGCTGCGACGGTTGCCAATTCGGGCAGCAACCCGCTGGTTTCCGTGCTGTTCGGGGCCAACGACTTCTTTCAGCAGATCGGGACGGCAGCCTTTGACCCCGCACGCACGGCCTCCGAGGTCATTTCCGGTATCCGGGCAGTTGCGGCCGTCGGGCCAGTCTTTGACGACTTCCTGGTCTCCAACCTTCCAGACATCAGCCGTACGCCGGCTTTCAACGCCGAGCTTGTGGTCGCGCAGGCAACCCTCGCCGCGCTCAAAGCCGATCCGACCGCAGACCCGGTCGAAGTCGCGGGCGCCGAGGCTACGGTTGCGGCGCTCAGCGCGCGGGCTGCGGCGATCCAGGGCGCCTCTTTGCTGTTCAACGCAGAGCTCGAAGACGGCCTGCAAGAGCTTGAGAACATCGACGGGCTGACGATCGCCCGGGTCGATCAGTTCTCCTACTTCAACAACCTGATTACCGAAGCGCCCAGCCTCGGGATCGTCGACACCGTCTTTCCCTGCACACCAAATCTGAGAGAGGTTCAGCTGCAAGGCAACTGCTCCTTTGTCGGGTTTTCCCCGGACGGGCAACCGATCTTCGATCCGACGCTGGCGGACAGCGTGCTCTTTGCTGACGGTGTGCATCCGAACCGCATCGCACAGGCCAGATTTGCAGAGTTCGCCCTGTCCAGTATCGAAGACCGCCTGCCCGCACCGGTTCCGGTGCCCGCAGCTTTGCCTCTTCTGCTGGCTGGGCTCGGTGTCTTCGGCGTCATGGCGCGCCGCCGCCGCGCCTGAGCGGGAGCACACCCGAAACACTCTCATGCCCCCGGCCTGCGCCGGGGGTTTTTCTGTTCACGGGATACTGTAGAATGGGATGAGATTTCACAGATGGAGCCAGAATGGCGTTCTCCTCCACCGACCAGCGGCTTTTGCGGGAAATTCAACGCGACGCCAGCCTGTCGCTTGCTCAGTTGGCTGACCGGTGCGGCATGGCCCAGAGCACGGTCTGGCGACGGATGCAGGACTTCGAGCGCCAGGGGCTGATCACCGCGCGGGTCGCACTGCTGGATCCGTCCAAGGTGGGCTCCAAACTCTGCGTTCTGGCGGCAATCACCCTGCGCGATCATGCGGAACAGACGGTGGCGGGTTTTGCACAACTGATCGAGGGACATCCGGAGATCGTGGAATGCTATGCCACGTCGGGCAGCGCCGATTATCAGCTGAAAATCCGCGTCGAGGATGTGGAGGCCTACGAGCGCTTCATGACCCATACGCTTCTGCGCAACGAGGTCGTGCGCGGAGTGCACTCGAGCTTTGTGTTGAAAGAGCTGAAATCAACCACCGAACTGCCAATTTAGCGCATCAGGTCAGGCGGGGCGTCCCAAGGGCACGTTCGGGCAATGACCACGACTATGGTCTGCCCAGCTGAGAGTCCGCGGAGCACAGCACGGTCCCACTCCAACCTTGGTCGATTTCAACCGGGAGAGGCGGCGCAGGATGACGCCGCCACAAAAGCTTGGGTTACTCCGGCGCCTTGGTTGTGCGCAGATACGGCAGCACCGTCGTGAACTCGCCGAACTTCGCCTTGGCATCTTCATCGGACACCGTCGCCGGGATGATCACGTCATCGCCCACGTTCCAGTTCGCCGGCGTCGCCACTCCTTTGCCAGTCGAGGTCTGCAACCCGTCGAGCGCGCGCAGCACCTCGGCAAAGTTGCGCCCCACGGTCATCGGGTAGGTCATGCTCAGCTTCAGCTGCTTATCCGGCCCGATGATGAAGACCGAGCGCACAGTGGCGCTGTCGGCCGGCGTGCGCCCGTCGGGCAGGTAGGCCTCGGCGGGCAGCATGTCGAAGGCCTTCGACACTTCCAGCCCGTCATCCGCGATGATCGGAAAACCGGCCTTCGCCCCGCCCACCTTTTCGATGTCCTGCTTCCATTTCTTGTGGTCCTCGACCCCGTCGACGGAGACGCCAATCACCTTGGTTCCGCGCTTCTCCCATTCGTCGGCCAGCTGTGCCACGGCCCCGAATTCGGTGGTGCAGACCGGTGTGAAATCCTTGGGGTGCGAGAACAGGATCGCCCAGCTGTCGCCGATCCAGTCATGCAGCTGCAGGGTCCCGTGGTCGGTTTCGACGGTCAGGTTCGGGATGGTGTCGTTAATGCGCAAGCCCATGGTGTCCTCCGGTGCAATGCTTTGGTGACTCGTTGCGTTAACTTAATCATATCACCGGCGGGTTTCATCCCCCTCTCTTGCGGACCCACCCCCCCGATGACAGAGTGCCGCCAAGCTCAGACACGAAGGACAGAACCCATGCTGGAAAAACGCGACTTCTACATCAACGGCCAGTGGGTCGCCCCCGCAAAACCCAATGATTTTGCCGTGATCGACCCCTCGACCGAAGAGCAATGCGCGGTCATCTCGCTGGGCGATCAGGCCGATACAGATGCCGCCGTCGCTGCCGCCCGCGCCGCCTTCGACAGCTGGTCGCAGACCTCCAAGGCGGAGCGTACGGCGCTGCTCGCCAAGCTGCTCGAGATCTATAACGCCCGCGCCGAAGAGATGGCACAGGCCATGTCCATGGAGATGGGCGCCCCCATCGACCTCAGCCGCGCGCAGCAGGTCGGCGCGGGTAGCTGGCATCTGGAAGGTTTCCTGAAGGCCTTCGAGGACTTCCGCTTCGAGCGTGACTATACCGCCACCGAAAAGACCCTGCTCGAACCCATCGGCGTCTGCGCTCTGATCACGCCGTGGAACTGGCCGATGAACCAGATCGTGCTCAAGGCTGTGCCTGCCCTGGCCACCGGCTGCACCATGGTGCTGAAACCTTCCGAGATCGCACCGCTCTCCGGGTTGCTCTTCGCCGAATTCGTGCATGAGGCGGGCTTCCCGCCCGGCGTTTTCAACCTGGTGAACGGCGATGGCGCGGGCGTGGGCAGCCAGCTCTCGGCGCATCCGGAGGTCGACATGGTCAGCTTCACGGGCTCCACCCGCGCAGGGATCGCCATCTCCAAGGCCGCCGCCGATACCCTCAAGCGTGTCAGCCTCGAGCTCGGCGGCAAGGGTGCGAATATCATCTTTGAGGACGCGCACCCCAAGGCCGCCAAGGCGGGTGCCATCCGCTGTTTCCGCAACACCGGCCAGTCCTGCAACGCACCCACGCGCATGCTCGTACACAAGTCCCGCTACGACGAAGCCGTTGAAATGGCTGCGGAGACGGCCAAAGCCACCCATGTTGGGCCCGCGTCTGAGGAAGGCCGCCACATTGGCCCGCTTGTCTCCAAGGCGCAGTTCGACAAAGTCCAGGCACTGATCGAAACCGGGATGCAGGAGGCCCGCCTTGTCGCCGGAGGTCTGGGCCGCCCCGATGGGCTCAATCGCGGCTTCTACGCCAAACCCACAGTCTTTGCCGATGTCACCAACGACATGACCATCGCACGCGAGGAGATTTTCGGTCCGGTCCTCTCCATCATCCCTTTCGAGAGTGAGGAGGAGGCGATCAGCATCGCCAATGACACGCCCTATGGGCTCACCAACTATGTCCAGACCGAGGATGACGAAAAACGCCGCCGCGTCGCCCGTCGCCTGCGCTCTGGCATGGTCGAGACCAATGGCCAGGGCTTCGCGCAGGGTTCCCCCTTCGGCGGCTACAAGCAGTCGGGCAATGGCCGCGAGGGCGGCACCTACGGGCTGGAAGAATTCCTCGAGGTCAAGGCAGTGTCCGGCTGGGCCGCCGAATAGCACGCGTCGAATTGCACCTCTAAACGACTGAGCGGCGGTCCCACCGCCGGCGCGAGCGATGCACCTCGGTCCATAACGGGTCCAAGAGCGGCTATGAATGCCAGTCGGGAATCAACTAACCGAAAGAGTTCATCCGCCTCCAGACAGGGAGGAGCGGCAGACCAAAACCCCCCGACATCGACACCTGGTCCTCCGCCAGTGAAGTGGTCCTCCGCTATGTTTAGGAAAGCGGAGGAAAGACATGGCCAACAAGCGACCCAAGCCCGAAGAGATTGTCACGAAGTTGCGGCAAGTTGAGGTTCTGACGGGGCAAGGGATGCCGCGTCTGGATGCGATCCGTCAGATTGGTGGACTGAACAGACGTTCTGCCGTTGGAAGAAAGAGTACGGTGGAATAGGCACGGATCAATTGAAGGAACTAAAGCGT
>NZ_CANLQB010000007.1 GCF_947493125.1 uncultured Roseobacter sp.
GTGAACACGAAGCTGGTGGTGCCCGCGTCGCCCTCGGCCTGCGCCCCCGCATCCGCAATCGAGAGCGTCGGCAGCGGCGCGCTGTCGTCGTTCAGGATCGTCGCCGTGCCCGTGTCATCCGCAAGCGTCGCGTTGTCCGGCGCCGAGAGCACGACGCTGAACGCCTCGTCCCCCTCCACATCCAGATCGCCGGTCACATCCACGGTGATCACCGCCGTGTCCTCGCCCGCCGCAAAGCTCACCGTCCCCGACGGCAGCGCGCCGCCGAAGTCCGCCGCATCCGTGTCCCCCGCGACCACCGCATAGGCCGCCGTGCTCGCCGCGCTCAGATCGCCCGCGCGCGTCACCGTGAACACGAAGCTGGTGGTGCCCGCGTCGCCCTCGGCCTGCGCCCCCGCATCCGCAATCGAGAGCGTCGGCAGCGGCGCGCTGTCGTCGTTCAGGATCGTCGCCGTGCCCGTGTCATCCGCAAGCGTCGCGTTCGTTGGGCCGGAGAGTGTGACAACAAAGGTTTCGGCAGCTTCAAGATCGGTGTCGCCTGACACGTTCACGGTGATCGTGGCTGTATCTTCTCCGGCGGCGAAACTGACCGTCCCGGACGGGAAGGTTCCACCAAAGTCTGCTGCATCAGCGGTGCCTCCGGAAACCTGATAGGCTGCGGAGCTGGCTTGAGACAAATCACCTGTTCTTGTGACCGTGAACTCGAAGCCCGTGGTCCCCGCGTCCCCTTCAAACTGAGCGCCCGCATCTGAAATCGACAGAGTCGTATCGTCGTTCAGGATCGTCGCCACGGCCAGACCGTCCGCAATGGTCGCATTCTGGGGAGCAGACAGACTAACAAGGAATTGCTCGTCGCCTTCCAAATCAACGTCACCGGATACTTCGATGGTGATGACTGCCGTGTCTTCGCCCGCCGCAAAGCTCACCGTCCCCGACGGCAATGCGCCGCCGAAGTCCGCCGCATTCGCGCCGCTGCCAACCACAGCGTAGGCCGCAGAGCTGGCCTCCGACAGATCGCCCGAACGGGTTACGGTGAAATTGAAATCGGTTGTGCCGGTATCGCCTTCCTCTTGCGCCCCGGCATCCGCAATCGAGAGCGTCGGCAGCGGCGCGTCGTCGTTCAGGATCGTAGAGACACCCACGCCATCAATGATCCGAGCATTGGTGGGATTGGACAGCGTCACCACGAAGCTCTCATTGCTCTCGATGTCCGTGTCGCCCGTGACATCGATGGTGATCGTCGCGGTATCCTCGCCGGCGGCGAAGTTGACGGTTCCCGACGGGAAGGTTCCGCCGAAGTCGTCGGCGTTCGCACTCCCGCCGCTCACCACATAATCGGCGGAGCTTGCCTGGGTCAGGATGCCACTGCGCGTGACCGTAAACTCGAAGCTGGTTGTGCCCGTGTCACCCTCGGCCTGAGCTGTCGCATTCGAGAGCAGCAAGGCGGGCTCGAAAGGATCATCGTTTTCGATGGTCGCGGAAGCTGTCGATGTGGCGAGCGTCGCGCCTGTCGGTGCGGAGAGCTGCACAAAGAACAACTCGTTGTTCTCCGGGTCTACATCGCCGGTCACATCGATGGAAATGACGGCCGTGTCCTCTCCTGCCGCGAAGTCGACCGTGCCGCTTGGGATCACGCCGCCGAAGTCATCCGCATTGGTGCCATTGTTCAGCACGTTGAATGTCGACGAACTCGCGCCACTCAGATCCCCCGCGCGCGTGACCACGAACTCAAAGGTGGTCACTCCGGCATCGCCTTCGGGAAGTATCCCGGCACCGGCGATCGAGAGCGTCGGCAGGGGATCATCATCCAGGATCGTGCCGGTATTGGAGGCGCTGCCTGTGATTTCCGAATCGACCGGATTGGAGAGCGTCACTGTGAAGGTCTCATCGCCCTCCAACACCGTGTCGCCTTGAACCGGAATGGAGATGATCTGGCTGGTCTCACCGGCTGCAAAATTCACTGTCCCCGTGGGCAACACGCCGCCCACAAAATCACCAGCATCTGCAGTGATACCGCTCACAGCGAAGGATGCGCTGCTGGTGCCGGAAAGATCGGTGCCCGTGCGGGTTACGGTGAACTCGAAGACCGTTGTGCCGCTGTCACCTTCGGCAAGCGATGGCGACCCGGAGATCGTAAGCTGCGGCAGCCCCGGTTGCACAATGACGACGTCCTGATCGGCAAACCGCAGAATTTCAACGCGCGTCGTCGTGACCGTGCCGTCGAACCCGTTGGTGAAGCCATTATTATCCGTAACCGTGGTGTTCCCGGCCAGTTCGACAATCGTATAGTCGGCCCGGTTGCCCTGGAAGACAACGATATCGGTTCCGTCGCCCCCATCGAAGTCATTGTTCCGGGCGGCGCTGTTGAAGAGGTCGTTGCTGCTGCTGCCGGTGATGTTATCGAAGCCGGAGATATCATCGCCTTCGGCAAAGCCACCGCTGGCCGTACCGTTCAGCAGATCGACAGTGACGCCCGAGGTCGAAGCTTCATAGGACAAGCGATCTGCGCCGAAGTTTCCGTTTAAGTCTTCTGCCACCGAACTCGCGATGACCGTGTCGACAGCGCTCGATCCAAAGAACTCGAGCGTCACGTTGTTGCCATAGGTCCCGTTCGACAGATCGACGGTGACGGATTCAGTTGTGTTCCCGATCGTGCTGACCCGGAAGAACTCATTGTCGGCAAGGGTCAAGTTTGCAAGATCGACGACCTGACCATCAATATTGGTCAACTGCAGGAAACCACCGAATGCGGCCCCGTTTCCTGTCAGAGCAATCTCTCCAAGATTGGCAATCTGTGCCGCATCGATCCGCTGGTTGCCATTGTTGGCAAAGTTGGTGTTCTCGATGCCGGAGACTGTCGTGCCGGTCAGGTTGGCACTGGTCAGGTTCAACGTATCCGTGCCTGCACCGCCTTCGATGGCACCATTCGTGAAGGTGCTGGAGATGTTGATGGTGTCGTCATCTGCCCCGCCGTCGACGGACGTCCCCGAATTTGAGCTGGCGGTGATCGTGTCGTTCCCCGCGCCACCTTGCAGATCATTGGCACCGCTGAAGTCATCTATGAGGTCGTCGCCGAGGCCGCCGATCAAGGTATCATCGCCGGAACTTCCCGAAAGCTGGTCGTTGGCAGACCCGCCAGTCACGCGTTCGTTCGCAGCGCCACCGTTGTAGTCAATGAAGCTTGACCCATCGAAGGTTCCTGCGGAGAAATCCACTGTGAGCGAGGTGCCCGATGTGAAATTGCTGCTGACCGCAAGCTCTTCCGTACCGCTCAGCTCAAGATCGGAGAAATCCGCCGCATCTCCCGAGATACCGCGCAATTGAATGAACCCGCCGAAGGCCGACCCATTGTTGGTCAGGTTGATTGTCCCGAGGTTCTCGATCTGCACGGCGTCGATGAACAGCGTGCCGTTGTTGGCGAGGTTCGACCTCTCGACGTTGGCAAAGGTGGTGCCCGCCACGTTGGCACTGCTGAAATTCACCGTGTCGTTGCCTGCGCCACCGTCAACGGTTCCGTCCGTGAAGGTGCTTGCGATGTTTATTTCGTCATCGTCCGCGCCACCGTCAATGGTGGTGAAGGTATTGCCGCTGGCGGTAATGGTGTCGTCGCCGACCCCGCCTTGCAGGTCGTTGGTGCCGCTGGAATCATCGATCTGGTCGTCGCCAAGGCCCCCGATCAGCGTGTCGCTGCCACCGCTTCCGGACAGTTGGTCGTTCCCGGCCCCTCCGATGACAACCTCATCCGCGGATCCGCCGTTGTAGTCGATAAAGCTCGACCCACCAAATGCCGCCGCCGAGAAATCAGAGGTCAGGGTTGTTCCCGCGGCGAAGTTACTGCTGACCGTCAGCACTTCCGTACCGCTCAACACAAGGTTCGAGAAGTCGGCCGCATCACCAGACGTGCCGCGCAATTGAATGAACCCGCCGAAGGCTGATCCGGAATTGGTCAGGTTGATCGTTCCCAGGTTCGCGACCTGTACCGCATCGATGAACAGCGTGCCGTTATTGGCGAGGTTCGACGTCTCGATGCCCGAGAAGGTGGTACCCGTGACGTTGGCACTCGTGAGGTTCAGCGTATCCGTGCCCGAACCACCGTCGATCGTCGCATCCGTATAGGTACTGGCGATGTTGATCGTATCGTCATCAGCCCCTGCATCGATGGACCCGGTTGTATTCGAACTGCTATTGATCGTGTCGTTGCCCGCGCCGCCTTGCAGGTCGTTGGTGCCGCTGGTGTCCTCAATCAGGTCATCACCGAGGCCGCCGATCAGGGTGTCATTGCCGCCGCCCCCAGAGAGCTGGTCGTTCCCTGTTCCGCCGATGACAACCTCGTTCGCTGAGCCACCGTTGTAGTCAATGAAGCTTTGACCGCCGAACGTGGCTGCCGAGAAGTCCGATGTCAGCGACGTGCCTGCCGCGAAGTTGTTGGTAACCGTCAGCTCTTCCGTGCCGCTCAATGCAAGGTTTGAGAAATCCGCCGTGTCGCCGGAGGCACCGCGCAGCTGGATGAAGCCACCAAAGGAGGAGCCAGCGCCAGTCAGATTGATGCTGCCCAGGTTCGCAATCTGGACCGCGTCAATGAATTGGGTTCCGTTGTTGGCGAGATTGGTCGTCTCGATATTCGAGATGGTCGTCCCGGTCAGATTTGCACTGCTGAGGTTGAGTATGTCCGTACCCGCACCGCCGTCGATACTCGCATCGGTATAGGTACTTGAGACGTTGATCGTATCGTCATCTGACCCACCGTCGATGGAGCCGGTTGCATTCGAACTGCTGTTGATCGTGTCGTTGCCGCCGCCGCCTTGCAGATCGTTGGTGCCGCTGGTGTCCTCAATCAGGTCATCGCCAAGACCACCGATCAGCGTATCGTTGCCACCCCCACCGGAGATCTGATCGTTCCCCGTTCCGCCAGTCACGCTCTCATTTGCAGACCCGCCGTTGTAGTCGACGAAGCTGGACCCGCCGAAACTGGCTGCAGAGAAGTCCGATGTCAGCGACGTGCCTGCCGCGAAATTGCTGCTGACCGTCAGCTCTTCCGTACCGCTCAGCTCAAGATCGGAGAAATCAGCCACATCTCCCGAGACACCGCGCAATTGAATGAACCCGCCGAAGGCCGACCCGTTGTTGGTCAGGTTGATTGTCCCGAGGTTCTCGATCTGAACAGCATCGATGAACAGCGTGCCACTGTTAGCGAGGTTCGACCTCTCGATGTTGACAAAGGTGGTGCCCGTCACGTTGGCACTGCTGAAGTTCACCGTGTCGTTGCCTGCGCCACCGTCAACGGTTCCGTCAGTAAAGGTACCGCTGATGTTGATTTCGTCATCATCCGCGCCACCGTCGACGGTGGTGGCCGAGTTGTTGCTTACAGAGATCGTATCGTTGCCTGCCCCACCTTGCAGGTCGTTCGTACCGCTGGTGTCCTCAATCAGGTCATCGCCAAGGCCCCCGATCAAGGTGTCATTGCCGCCGGCACCGGAGAGCTGATCGTTCCCCGTTCCGCCGGTCACGCTCTCATTTGCAGACCCGCCGTTGTAGTCGACGAAGCTGGACCCGCCAAAAGTCGCGGCTGAAAAGTCAGATGTCAGAGTGGTTCCCACGCCGAAGTTGCTCGTAACCGTCAATTCTTCCGTGCCGCTCAAATCAAGGCCGGAGAAATCCGCCGTATCTCCCGAGTCCCCGCGCAACTGAATAGAGCCGCCGAAGGTCGATCCATTCCCGGTCAGCCCGATGGTGCCCAGATTCTCGATCTGCTGCGCCTCAATGACTTGCGTCCCGTTATTGGCCAGGTTTGTTGCTTCGATGCCTGAAATGGTGACATTTTCAAGATTGGAGCTGCTGAGGTTCAGCGTATCCGAGCCTCCGGCGCCATCAATAACTCCAGATGTCGTTCCTGAAAGCAGGAAGGTTCCCGACAAGGTGATGTCGTCGTCGTTTCCGCTGCCGATCAGTTCAGTCGTCAAGCCTGAAATGGCACGATCAGTGTTATCAAAATTTGCCATGATGAACCCCCGCTAAAAATCAATGGAGGTGTGAGATTTGCAAATAACGTTAAGTATCAAGAACTTAAATCGGCCAACAAAAGACCAACATTCGTACGATCCGCACCCCACACCTTTAAATTACCTCAAATAGGCAGAAAAACGCTCATCGTGTCAACGAAGAATAATGGGTCGGCCGACAATCCGCCAAACACGCCCACAACTCATGCTAGAAGAGGGCGTTGGATCCGCGATCCTCTGCTCCCTCACCGACCCAATGACCCGACCGTCCGGCGCGACGGCGCGCGGGCTGATGTTATTCAAGCCATCGAACCGGTTAATCGCACCGCGCTCAAACGGCCTCTTAACTGGGAACAATCGCAGGCCGGATCCGGCCCGGAGCAGACGCCCCAAAACAGGCGTTTCGTGCGACGGTGCGCTGCCGTATGGTTATGAGAATCCGCGAAAAGCCACTCGTTTGGGTTTGACGGATATTTCTACTTGGAAATCGCCACCGACACTTTTTGACTGAGCGACAGCATGACGCGCCAGACTGCGTTCGGGAGGGAAAGACAGGAGCGATCAGCCACCAGACACACATCATATTCGTCGGATTTATCGACGACACAACAATTCAAGTGAGATTTGAACTCAGCACAATCGCCGACGATGCACAAAGCGCCGATGTCCCCGCCGGCGTTTCACCGGACTACCAGGGTTTTGTGTACGAGAACGGATGGATCTGTCGCCAGACCGGCACCGACTGCCTATACTTGCAGGCCTACGATCAATACCGGTGGATCTGCTGATCGACCTCGGGCGGGGGGGGCCGCCTTTGGCAACCTCTACAACCCCTATGCGCCCTAAGGCTGAGGCAACACCGCCACCCGGCCCAGTCATTCCAGTGAGGTCATGGTGCGGCTGCACCACCTGACCGGGGATAACGCGCTTCCCAAGGTGATCCAAAGTGATCTGCAATACGCGCTTGGAGCCAGTCCACTCAACATGACTTACACAATGGGTTTGGACATGGTCCGCGAAGCCCAAGATATCCTGAACCTTGATGCCGAAACGCTCGGTTACGCGTCGGTTCCGGATATCACCGTTTATTGCGACTATGACATTCACTATTCGGATGGGATTTCTACCACGACATTGTCTATGCTGATGGATAGCCGCATGTGGGCCAAGCACCCGTTTCCGAAAGCTGGTAAGGCTCTAGCATCTACGTGCCGCCGACCGAATATACCGTGCAGCTGGACATCACTGATATCACCTATGCCGCAGGCTAGCTTGCCGCCAAACAGGAAGACGAAGCGCGGCCACCGACGGACAGCCCCGCGTTGAACAAACCGATACCACCGCCTGGCACAGCGTCATATTTGAACGGCCGATTTCGGATGCCTACGTCACTATGTGGCCTGGCTCCCAGCATCGCAGCCACCCATTTTCTGTCCGGACACGCAATGTGACAGAAGTCGGTTTCGAATTTCAGATCGACGAATAGGATTATCTTGATGGGACGCACCTCCTGCTTGATATCGGTTGAATGGCCGGAAGTGCCAGAGATCACATCCTTGACGCCGGCGGGCGGCATTCGGCATCGCCAAGGCAGCGGACAGGGGATTGGTCGCGCTCAATGACATGGGCGGCGATGTCTTGGTCTTTGGTCAAACCGATGAACAGCCAGCGGAGGCCGCGACCCACCGCCTGTTCGACCTCGGCGCAGACGGCTTCGGCTTCGCCTTTGCACGGGCGGAAGCCGCCTCAGGGCTGGCGCCTGATGAGGCATTCTCCTGGGTTGCGATCAAACGAGATGACGCCGGAGCTGAGATGGGATCTCTTGACCTGACCCTTAGCCGGACGAGCTTCAAAGGTGACGCCGAAGCAGCCCTATTCGCAGGCATGCAAACCTTTAGTGGCAAGGATACAGTGACGCTCCGCTACGAGATGTGGGGCAACGGCACCCCGCCTCTCGCAAATACCGACGAACCCTCAAAGGTCTGAAACTGAAACACAAAACAGAGGAGGTTGCCTAATGCGGTGGGATCTCAGCGTGTTCGACTTGGGCTGCCCGGCATCTGGAGCCTGTTCCACCCGGACAACCGTATCAGGCCGGATAGGCGAGTACTGTGACGTCTATCTTCGGTTCCGGCTGCGTGCCGCTGATCCGCTCCAGAACCGTGCGATAAGACGCAGCCGCCAGACGGATCAAGGCGAGTTCCGCCCTCGGGAATTCGTCCGCGTCGCTTGCGAAGGCCGTTGGGTGCGTGACGGATGTCTTTGAGCGCTCGCGGTGCACGGTCTGCGCGGCGTCGGCCTCTGCGGCAGATGCTTTGGCGCGGCGCGCCGTCTCGCGGGCTCGCGCGATGTTTTCAGCAGCCTTGGCTCGGCGCACACTCTCCCAGTCCGGCTGGCGCGTCACCTTCGATTTTGCTTTGGTCTGCAGACGGATGTGGGCCACGAGTGTGTCCACCGCGGCATTGATCCGCGCCATATGGCGGGAGGCGCGATCCATGTCGGTGCAGCGATCAGGGTGATACTTCAGCGCAAGCGACCGGCGGGCGAGGCGCACCTCCTCGAGCGTCGCGTCGACGGTGAGCCCGAGAACCCGTGCCGCATGCTCTGGTGTTGCTGCCATTTGTTCCGCTCCAGATCCTGAACACCATGTTTAACAGGATCTGATCATACTGCAGAAAATTTGAAACGAATACGTCCACATCTGTTGATGGTTAACGCAGGCGTCACTCCAACAACTTGAATTCTTTCAGAAAATTACAATCAGATGTTGCTCCTGCACCGACGGCCGAACCAAGATCCCCGAGGCAGAGCACGGCATTTGGTTAATATACGTCAGATCTGCAAGCTCGCGCGTTGACACGAACAGGCTCGTCTGTCGGTAGTTCATCCACCTTCACAGAGAAACCAAAGGCGGCCTTCAGGCACAGATCTTGCGCGCAGCCGCTCCATCTTCGAATTTTGATACCACACCTTGGTCGACAGCGACGGAAGAGGCCCCGAAGATGCCTTCGGTCCTCTCTCGGAGCCACCGAATGGCTGTTTGCACACGCAAGGTCTGCACCGTGTCTGGATGCGCATGCAGATGAAGCACACGCGTGATCTCGTAGTCCGGATCCTGAATGCGCTTCAGTGCAGGATCGCCCTCCGCCAGACACATTGGCAACAGCCCTTTGCCAATCCCCCCTGCCACGGCGGTTCTGACCAGCCGGGCGTCATTCGCCGTCAACTGCACGCTGTCATCCGGTTTGCGCATCTTTTCCAGGAACTTGGCTGGCGCGCGGCGGGTGGCACTGTCGTCCATCATTGAAACCCAGGGCAAATCATCGTGGTTTGTGCCGCGGGGCGCATAGACCGCAAAAGGCACCTCCACCAGCTTGATGGCAAACTCACCCATTTGCGGTGGCTCCTCGAACCAAAGCGAAATGGTCGCCGCGGTCCACATGGACACCGTCGGAGGCCCCGAAGAAAGCCTCAGCGACATCTGCGGATGTGCCTTGGTGAACGGCGGAAGGAACTGATTTGCCAACTGCTCAAGCACCCAATGATCGCCCATGATCTGCAACTGACCAACCGGGCCTGAGTCCGGTGCGGCCGCCACCTCTGCGATGGTCTCGGCACGACGCTCGATCTCCATCGCATGCACGATCAGCTTTTCGCCAATCTCAGTGGGCAGGATGCCGGTCTTCGATCTCAGGAACAAGGTCGTGCCAAGCGCGGCTTCCAGCGCAGACAAGCGTCGCCCCGCAGTCGATTGGTCGATCCCCAACATCACCGAGGCCCGCGTAAGTGACCCCGACCGGACGATCGCCAGCAGTATCCGCAGATCGTCCCAATTCAAGTTCATGACCCGATACCTTTCCGTCACACCCAAGGCAGCGCACCGCCGTGATGTTGCAGATCCTTCGCCAGCCCTGGCCCGCCAAATGACATATCGGGCACGCATCCGGCGAAGGCGGACGGAGGGGAGACACAGAAAACAACACAAGGCGCGCCAGCGCCAATTGCTCAATCCAAACACCCGGGCGTCATGCGCGCCAAGGCCTGTGGAAGTGTTTTCAAAAAGCGGGCGATAAATCCTGACAGAGTTCTGACCAAACCCTGACGCAAGCGCTTGCGGCCTTAGCGGGATAGTCTCTGCGCCGGCAAGAGCGGGATGGTCATGCCAAAGGATCGCGCAAGACGCGTGGCCTGTTCTGCATGCGCGCGGGCAGCCTCTTCCGCACCGGCCTTGCGATGGAGCATCGACAACGTCGTATGAATGCGCGGCACGAAGAACATGTCCTCCGCCCGGCCTGCGCATTCAAGTGCATGGGCAGCCGTCGCGCAGCCCTCTTCGAGCTGACCCGCAACCAAATGCGCTTCGGCTTTGAGGCCGTACCAGTTGGCCAACTGCACGCGGGCACCGGTCGCCTCGAAGACAGAGAGGCCCTCGTCAAACGCGGAAAATGCGGCATCCATGTGCCGGGTCTGGCTCAAGGCCCAACCCCGCATGACAAGCCCGGTTCCGAGCCAGAAGTCGAACCCGTGCTCGCGGCTGAGCACCACCGCACGGTCCGCCAACGCCAAGCACCCTTCCGCGTCTTGCATGAACATGCAGGGTTCGGCGCAGAGCGCATGATGGATGGCTTCGGCGAACGGGTTTTCGAAGGTCTGGCTGAGCCGTTGCGCCAACGCGATAAACCTCCGTGCCTCCTCACACTGACCGCCGAGGCTGGTGGCCCAAGCGGCGTAGGACGCACAAGCGACCGCCGCGTTCTGCGAGGGCAAAGTCGCGGGGGGCGCATGCTCGACCGACCGGAGCCCGGCGGTCAAATGTGCAAGCGCCGGTGTGATGGCCCCCTTGTGCACCAGCACCTGCCCCACGCTGGCTTCCGCCTGCAGCTTGCGCGCCGGATCTTTGGCTGTCACCTCACTCTCGGCGAGCCGGCGCGCGAAGTTCAGTGACTCCGTCAATTGCCCACGGACCCAGGTGTGGATCCACAAACCCACAAGAATGCGGACGTCCGCTTTCTGGTTGCCGATGTCACCGTTCAGGACACGGGCGCGGCGATATGCTTCGCCGACCTCAACCGCACCATAGCCCCGCAGCGCTCCCAACGTCGATGCGAGACACAGCTGGAGGTCGAGCTCCTGACGGCTCGTGTCGCCCAAACCCGGCTCAATCAGCTGCAGGCCGTTGCGGGCAAAGACAACCGCTTCCTGACGCGCGGAGCGCCGCAGAGCATCGCGGCTTGCCTTGATCCAGTAATCCAAGGCGGCATCCTTCTGCCCAGCCTCCTGATGATGCCATGCCAAGGTCTCGGGACGTGCCTGCCCTGCGAAATCCGCGCTCTCCAACAGCTGCGCAATCTCGCGATGCAGCCGCTGTCGTTCGTCCGGCGCCACGGTGGCATAGGCCGTGTCCTGAATCAGCATATGGCGAAAACTGTATCCGTCCGCCTCCACCTGCAGAAAGCCTGCACGCATCAGGTGATCGAGCGCGGCGTCCACGGCGCCCGTTTCCAGCCCGGTGAGTGCTTCGATCAGGCTTTGCCGTGCGGGCGGTCCGATCACGGCGATGATATAGATCAGCACCCGATGCTGGACCTCCAGCGCTCCGATCCGCACCGCGATAACGGCCTGCACCGTATCGGGAAGGTCGGTTGACCGATCCGAACCCACATGCGCAGCCAGGGCCAGCTCTTCAATGAAAAATGGATTGCCCGCAGCCCGCTGCACCAAACGCTCTGCGGTCTCTCGGGCCAGTGGCTGCTCTTCCGTGTTCTGGTGCAGGAGCCTGAGACTGTCGGCATGTCCGAGAGGCGAAAGCTGCAACACACCTTCGGCCAAAGGCGGCGTCTCTGTCGGACGTGTGGTCATCAGCACCATTAATCGCTTGGCGTCAATTTCGCGTACGATCGCGTCGAGAAACATCTGCGAAGTTGCGTCGATCCAATGTGTGTCCTCAATCACGATGACGATAGGATGCTGATCGCTGGAGGCCTTCAGCATCCGATTGACGAGCGCATAGCTTCGCGACCGGTGCTGGTGGTCGGACAGCGCCTTTAGGGCGGGGTCCTTTTCCGGCGGGTCCTCGTGGAGCTCCCGCAGCAGCGCGGCATCAATGTGATCGCGGACCGCGCCCTCAGGCGCCTGCGGGAAGAGGGTACGGCAGAGGTCGACGATGGGCGCGCCCGGCGAATTGCACAGCCCCGGCAAACAATGCAACGTCACATGTCGACAAGACGTCTGCTCCAAACCCGCGAGGAATTCCGACACCAGCCGGGTCTTGCCAATGCCGGCGGGTCCGGAGAGCGCGAGCGCCTGTCCATTGCCCGCAATCATCAGTTCAAGATTGCGGTTGAGAAATCCAAGCTCAGCACTCCGACCGACAAAGCTGGCGGGAGTTTTCCGCGGTCGCGCGGGCACGCCAGCCTGCATCTCCGCCATTCGGATCAGCCGATACCCGGTCGATGCGGCGACGCTTTCGACTTCATCTCCCAACTGATCTTTTGTGGCCCCACTGATCAGAATTTCACCAGGAGCAGCGGTCTCGGCGATGCGGGTGGCGGCCCGTTCAATCTCGCCTGGGGCCACCCACACTTCGGCCATATCCCCAGACCGAAGATCACCCGCGCCGCTATGCAAACCCATGCTCAAGCTGAGAGCAGAGCCATCCCGCGAGAGCAGTTTGGCAAGCGTCTTGAGCTCCAACGCGCAATGAGCGGCGCGCCGAGCGCCGTCTTCGTAGACTGTCTCCAGTCCGAAGGAGACGGTAAAGCCCTCAAGCATCATCCGCAAAAGACTGCCTTCATAGCGCTCAACGATCTGTTTGGCAGGCTCGAGGGCATCCGCGAGATCGAATTGGGCTTTGCCGTTATCCTGCGCCGCCGGCCTATTCAGCCGGACGCAAAGAGCCGTGATAAATCGTTGTTCGCGCACGGAAACCGCTGGCCGCGCCTCTTCCTGCGGTGCATGGTCCACCCGCACGACATCGGCGACGAAACGAAACCCAAGCCCATGATATGTCTTCAGCACCTCAGGTGTCGCACCCGTGGCCACAACAGCCTTGCGGATCAGACTTACGGTCTTCTGAAGCGCGGCTTCGGACACCTGCGCCGACCAAAAAGCATCCAGCAGTTCCGCTTTTGCAACCATTCGGTCGCGATGCTCCACAAGGTAGCACAAGACATCAAATGCTTTGGGCGTGAGCGCGACAGGCTGATCCTGTTCTCGCAATTCGCGCCGATCCGTGTCGAGTTCATAAGTCAAGAACTGGAAAATCATCGGTCAAGCAGCCATTCGGGACCAGACGGGTTCTACCAGAGATATCCGCACCAAGACAGCCCTGCCCGCCGACCTCAAACGCTCTCGCAGTCGGTCTGTTTCCTAGGGCACTGGCCATGGCGAAGGTTGATTGCGCATCCGCAGCGGGGCCACGCCCCGCTGGCGGGTTTCATCCATGGCCTCGACGGATACATCGGCATTGAATTCGGCCATGGTAAACACTTATAAGTCAATGACTTGAAGGAGTCCCCTCTTGGATCGGGACAAGTCTCCGGGGCATGTGGCCGGAACCTGTGCCGGAGCTGAGCCGTGGTTGCACGCGTGGCAGGCGGATTGAATGGAGCCTCTACAACCCCGACCAACGCCTCATAAAATCTCACATGGCCGGTATAAACCCTGTTGATCGGCGCCTTGAAAACTTGCGAAAGGCGGCCCGCAACACATTGTTTCTGTTTGGGTCATTCGCAGCACCTCGACGCTCAACTGCACCTGTCCACTGAATTGACCACTGCCCCGGAACCACTCTAGCTTCACGTTGGGAAATGAGGGGATGAAGCGCATGGCGAATGTCTTTGCAACAGGGGCAACCGGCTCCATAGGCACCGCTGTGTTGCGCGCCCTTGTGGCGCGTGGCCACAACGTGACCGCGCTGACCCGGTCGCAGTCGGCTCGGCAAAAGGTCGCCTCTGCTGGCGCCTGTCCTTATGCCGGAGATCTGCGGGCACCAGACGACTGGGCGCGCAAGGCCGTCACCCATGACGCCATCGTGCATCTCGCCAGCACGCTGGACGACGATATGGCAGACGCAGACGACCGCACCGTTGCGGCGCTGCTCGACGCCGCAAAGCGTGTCACACACAGACCTCGGCTGATCTATACGGGCGGCTGCTGGCTCTATGGTGCCACCGGAGAGATCGTCGCGGATGAAGAGCATCCTTTCGATCCGCTGCCCGCGTTTGCCTGGATGACCCGAAATGCCAAACGGTTGCTTGCGACCGCAGCATTCTCCACCGCGGTGATCCACCCAGCCATCGTATATCACGAGGCGGGCGGCGCTTTTGACAGCTTCATCAGAGCCGCGCGGCAAAAACAGGCCATCGAGATATGGGGCCATGGAGACACACGTTGGCCCCTTATCCACCGCCGAGATCTGGCGGACATCTATTGCACCATGGTGCAAAGGCCGGACCTGATCGGTCATTTCAACGCAGTCGCTGAAGAAGGCGTACGGGTGCGCCTTATCGCGGATCATATCGCCGAGCACTTCGGGACATCGAAGCCGCATCGCATTCTCGCCAGCGACGTCTTGATTGCGGAGCATGGCGATTGGGCGCTTGGCCCCACACTCGACCAACAGATGAGCGGCGACAAGCTGAGAAGGCTGCTGGGATGGACACCCGCCATCCCGGACTTTCGCAAGGCCGATTTGCTCAGCAATTGAGATGTGCGGCGCGGACGTGATCGCGCGTGAACTCATGGGTTCAGGGCCAGCGGGTGGCCAAACCAGTGCGATTGCGGCACTCAGGTCGCAGAACGCCAGACCGGGCAAGGGAGATCCTCTATGACTGTCGACCCTCTGTTCCAACCGCTGGATCTGCCATGCGGCGTGACGCTGAAAAACCGGCTGGTCAAGGCGGCCATGTCCGACGCCCTTGGAAATGGTTGCGGTCTGCCGACCCTTGCGCAGGAACGGCTCTACGCCACCTGGGCGCGGGGCGGCATCGCGGCAAGCATCGTTGGCGAAGTTCAGGGCTCGGCGCATTTTCCTGAAAACCCTGGCAACCTGATATTGCAACCAAAGACGGCGCCGCGCTTCAAAGCGCTGGCCAGCGCCGGAGGGACCAATGGCTCGGCGCTTTGGCTTCAGCTGGGGCACGCGGGTGCCCTCGCCCATCTGGACATCAGCCATCCGGCTGGTCCAAGCGCCATCGATGTGCCTGGCCTGCGCTGCGCGGCGCTGTCTTTACAGGAGGTCCGCAGGCTGCCCGATCAGTTTGCGCGCACGGCCGCGCTCGCTCGGGACAGCGGATTCGGTGGTGTTGAGATCCATGCCGCTCATGGTTTTCTGCTCAGCCAGTTTCTTTCACCGCTTTTCAACAGGCGCCACGACGCCTACGGCGGTTCGGCTGCTGCGCGCCGACGGATTGTGCTGGAGGTCGTGGACGCCGTGCGGGATGCCGTCGGGCCGAAGTTCCCCGTCGCTATAAAGATCAACGCCTCCGATCTTCTTGACGGCGGGTTGACCGAACCCGAGGCCTTGGCTCTGGTCGATGAATTAGAGGCCTCACCCATCGACATGATCGAGATCAGCGGCGGGACGTACTTTCCCGGCGCAGCCTCCTCCTCGGACGGCAGCGGCAGCGGGCCTTACTTCGCTGCCTTTGCGAAGGAGGCGCGCCGACGGACCCAGCGCCCGCTCATGCTGACGGGTGGAGTGAAAACACTCGGCCAGGCCCTTGATCTGCTGACGTCCGGTGATGTTGACGCCATTGGTCTTGCGCGCGCACTGGTGCTGTATCCGGACCTGCCGCGCCTCTGGCAGACCAACGAGATGACCGCGCCCACCTTTCCGCGGCTGACATCCAACGCAGCTGGTGCGGTCACGGCGTGGTATACCATGCGGATCGCGGCGATCGCGGCCGGGGCGCAAGCGACATTCGACATGGATGCTTCGGATGCGCTTGCCACCGTAAAAGCGCGAGAGGTTGAGAATGCAATGCGCTGGACGCAGCAGTTCTCTGACTAAGGGCAAACAAGCATCGAGGACGCCGCGAAGACGATCCCTCGTGGCGCGTAAGTCTCGGAATTGGAACCTGTCTTCCTGAGCCATACCAAACTCAATAACGGCAGATCGTACTTCGCCGCGGGCGTGGGCTCGTTCGTCGATCTCCGCGTGGATCATCTTGCCGCTTGTTTGCAAACGCCGTAGCATCGACAATTTTGAACAAGGCGATCCCCCGATACTCCATCTCGTTAAAGTCAGCGTCATACCTGTGGGCAGTAAGAAGACTGTCCTTATGCCGATGGAAAACCCAAAGCAGGTTGTCGGGGTCCGCGCCAAACTCCTCGTCATAGCCAAAGAGCGGGTGGACCTAGTGCGGATCAAAGGCGAGCCGATCCCGTTCGAGATCAAGCCAATAGATGGCGTCATAGCCGTTGCCTATCGGTGCCATGGAGGTCGTGTGTCGCGATCATTGTCCTATTTTTGGCATTTCTGCACGTCTTTCCGAACGGGTCTTGGAAACCGGTCATTTTGGTCAATCATCTTGGTGATGCGGTCGACCCGCCCTTCGTGTTGCCCGAACACATCAAAAAACGAACTCGTCTTTTCCACTCAGGTTGAGGCCGCCAAGCGGGTTCTCTTCTTCCGGTACACCGCCATCCGGAGCGCGCGTTCTGGGCGCCACATCAACGATGGAGAGGTCTTCGATCTTCGCCTGCAGGTCGTTCTCATCGACACTGCGGAACACGGAGATAAGCTGCCAACCGGCGTCTTGGGCCTATGCGGACATAAGGTGCCGTTGCCGACCATCAGAAATTGGGTCAGATCATCAAGCGTGGTGCCTTTGGTCGCAAAGACCTTCAGAAAACCAGGGCCTAACTGCAGAACATCGCTATAGAAGTCGAAATCAGCGATGTGGTAGAAACCAACTGCGCCCGCTTCCCAGGCGACAATGCCGTCGCCCTTGCGGATACGGATCTCATTGGTCCCCTCACCTCAAATCAGCAGGACATTGCCGCAACCACCACGGACAACGTCGCCCCTTCACCGCCGTCCAATGTGACATGGCCACAGCTGCCTTTGTGTACATCCGCACCATTGCTGCATCTGATGTCTTCATTGCCGGTTCCGCCACCGACGGAGCCGTCGCCCCAAGGGTCATCCGCTCCAGCGTTGCCCAGTATCGTGTCGGCGCATCCTGCCCATAGGCCGTATCGTCCTCGGCGCCTAGCAGAAGAGCGTCGCCGCCGCTGCTGCCGTAAGCCAGCTCATCGCATGCGCCGATCACTGGGGCGCCCTCAATGCCGTTGCGTGTGTCCTCGCCCAGTACACCAGAGGGCTCACCAAGATCCGGCAGCATTTCGACAAAGCCGCCCGTATCATAAACCGCAGTGCCGAAGCCGGTGCCACCGTTCAACTCATCATTGCCAACGCGTCTCCCGTACAGTTGTTGCCGCCGACTTTCAGCGTATCGTCGCGCTCATCGCCGTGCCGTTCGTCGTGCTCCGCTAACACCCAAAAGACGGAGTCGTTCTTACTGCCTCCGCAAAGGTCATCGGAGACATCGTCGCCCAACAGTGTGTCGGCACCCGAACCCCCATACATCACGGCTTTCTCGTCATCACCGCTCATCCGGTCACCGCCATGATCGCCGTGCACGGTATCGGCGCCATCACCACTGGAAAGCACGTGCGCGCGCCGTTTAGGTGATGTCATCACTTCCCAGACCCCTGACGACATTTTCAATCGTATCGTAGTGCTCACGCGCGTCATATTCGGTGGAGATCGGCTGACCGGTTTTCGGAGTTTGAGCGGGTAGCTCTGGCAGTGAATCTCTCCCCATCCGAGATGCAGGTAGACGGAGACGTCATAATCCGGTCACCCATAGTTCACGGTATCCACCCCGGTTCCACCGAAGTAATAGCGGTCATAAAGGTGGCATGCATAGACATCGTTGTCCTGACCCTAGGTCTGGTAAGTCGTGTCGTTGCCGCCGTGACCGAAAACCTCCCGAATCCAAGTGTGGTCGATGTACTCCGGATGGGCATTGATATCGATGTGGTCGTCCTGAGTAGTGTGACGGTGGACGGCAGAGCGCGTTGGCGTTGCTCATCTTGTCCCGATGCTCTGCGTCGAGCGCGTGATACTTGTTATGGTGAACTGTGGGACGCATGTTTGATTCAGCCGCACTGATCCCACGCCTTGCGCGAGATCCGGTGTTTTGACGCGGCGCATCGGGTCTGCTTCTTGATTGGGGGACGTGAAAGTGCCGAGTTGTTCGCTCATTTGGTCGGTGCGCTGGCAGGGCGCGATGAGCGCCACCTGATGGTCCTTAGAGGCGACACGACTTGGCCGCGCCATTGCGACATCACGCTTCATGCCCTGACGGGTGCCGGTCTTCACCAGCACTTGGACCCTCCAATCCTCACACTCTGCAGTGTCGCGCATCGTATGGCGGCGCAGTCTGCGAGATCGTCTTGAATACGACGGAACACCGCAGACACGAACTTTCGAGTTCATGATGTGCTTGGCGGAGAACCTTCGCAAACCCCGAACCAACGCAAGCAGACCCTGCCGCGATGAAGCTCAGAGGATAGTAACAGTTCTCAGGTGCTTGAACGACCAACCAATTTTTCTGAGCCGTAGGCCGACGCCGCGTGGCCGCGCGACCGGATCACGGGTGATCAAGATGCGGCACCACGCAATCCGAGCTTAAGCACGTCGCAACTCAACGGGTCTCGTAAAGAAGGGAACACATTGCAACATCCGGGGTCGCCGGTGCGGCATTCGGTCAGACGCGTGTGAACCAGTCGCATTGCTTGCACCCGCCACGATCGCTTCGCTTGTGCGTAGACCGCCCGAGATTATGCCGGTCGCGCCACTGGATCATGTCCTTTTGTCGCAGACCGTCCGACTTCGACGGACCCGGCGCGCCTACATGCCAAGCGCCTGTTTGTACATCTCCAATACCGCCTCTTCCTCGGCGATATCGTCCGCATCGCGTTTGCGAAGCGCGATCACCTTGCGCATGACCTTGGTGTCGTAGCCACGCGCCTTGGCCTCTGCCATCACCTCTTTCTGCTGCTCGGCAAGATCCTTCTTCTCCGCATCCAACCGCTCGATCCGCTCGACGAACTGACGCAGCTCGTTCGCGGTCACGCGGTATGTTGCATCCCCCTCTGCGTCCTGACCGGCTGGATCGGTGGCGGTGTCACTCATGGGAATCTCCTGAAACTGGCGGTCTGATCATCGCCGCTCTGCGTAGCCGTCCCAGGCACGGCCTGCAAGCTGCTTTGGTGCCAGCCGCCACCCGGCTTGCGCTCCGCCAACGGATTGGGTAGCTGCAAACCATGGAAGCGGCCGAACACTCTATTTTTGATCTGCTGATTTGGGGAGGCGCCTCTCTGTCGTTTATCGGGCTTCTCGGTCTGGTGTGGTGCATCGTCTATGTGGCCCGCGCCCGCGGATCAAAGCTGTCGGATGACGAGATGCGCGGGCGGTTGCGGCGGGCGCTGCCGATGAACCTTGGATCGCTGTTTCTGTCGGTGATTGGACTGATGCTCGTGATCCTTGGCATATTCCTCGCCTGAAATCCGTTCACATCAGCGGCAGCAATCGTCTGAAACGCCGGGTTCAAGTTGAACCGATCTGGACAGCCGGAGGGCCATTGCCTAGAGCTTTGGACATGGATATGCGACAGATCACACCGAGCTTCTTTGCGGCGCCTCAGATCGGCCCCGAAGATATGCAGACCATCGCTGCGGCAGGCATCCGCCGTATTCTGTGCAATCGGCCGGATATGGAAGTGCCGCCCAGCCACCAATGCGCCGCGATGCAGCGTGCAGCGGAAGCCGCGGGACTGGAGTTCGCCGTGCAACCGCTCACACACCAGACCATGACACCGGACGTCATTGCCGCGAACCATGCGTTAATAGATGCGTGCGAGGGCCCGGTGCTGGCCTACTGCGCCTCCGGGACGCGCTCGACAATTGCCTGGGCGCTGGCCGCCGCCCGAGAAATGCCGGTGGACGAGGTGATCGCCGCGGCGGCCGATGGCGGGTATGATTTGCGAAGTCTGCAACCGACCCTGGTCGCAATTTCGAAACTGCCGCTCTAGCGCCGCTTAGCCGCGCATATCAGGCCGTCTTCAAATCGGACAGCCCAGGGATCGGCGGCAAGCCATCTTCGCTGTCGGCATCAGGCAAATCCGGAAGATCCGGCAAATCGGGAAGATCACCACCGCCACCGGCATCCGGCAAGTCTGGTAGATCAAGCAAGGCCCCCGCCTCCTGCCCCTCGTCAAGATCGGGCAAGTCAGGCAGATCGGGAAGATCAGGGAGGTCCGGAAGGTCCGGCAGATCATCCGGCAAGGCGAGCGTCTGATCGGGGTCCGCATCGGCGACCAGTTGTGGCGCGGCTCCGGCCATCTGTACTTCTGGAGCATCGAAGTCCTGCCGACCTTCAGCTGTCCGCTTCGAATGCGACGAGCTGGACGCAATGCTGCAGAGTTGAACCGCGCGCTGGCCCTCCAACTGACCCATTGCACCACGGCTGATCGTACGACCATCGACCGTCTTTATCTCGACGGTGTCGAACGCGTCGGGCCGCAACGCCAACTCGTCTCCCGGTTTGAGGCTCTCCAGCCGCGAAAGAGGCATTCGCACGCGGCCAAGGATTGCTGTCAGGTCCGCCTTCACGTCCATCATGGTCTGGTCGAGGGTCACCGGCGCGGCGACCACAGCCCCTTCGTCCATCTGGCTTTCCGTCATGATGACATGCTGCTCGAGAACGGGAAGGATCAGGGTAAGGCCCGACTGGAACGCACCGCCAGCGATATCCAAGGTGAGCTTGAACAGCCGGTACTCGGTCGCATCGAGCGCCAGACCAAAGAGCCGCGTGTTTTCCACACGTGCACCGAACTTGTGCAATGACAAAAGGCGGCGGTCCTCATCGTTTTCCAGCAAGCCATGTGCCCGCTGAAACAGCGCGTCAACGAGCGGTGCGCAAAGTGCAGCATCTGTGGAGGTGAGCGGCCGCGGTTCTGGTGCGGCGTCGGTCACTTTGCCAGTGGTCTGCTGCTGGATCATGGCACCCACCAGTTCGGGGCCCACCATCGCACCGCCCGCAGCGCCGGTCGGGCCATCAAGCAGCATCAAAAGAGCGGAGTCGTCGAGCTTTTCTGCAATCGCGTCGCCCTCGCAGGTCTCCTGTGTGATGCCGATCACCACCAACGCCATGTCGAAGATTTCGTCGGCGATCTTGGCTACGCTCACGCGCAAGGCTTTTGGCACGGTCATTGCCCGTGCCTGATGTTCCTGCTTTCCTGCCTGCGCCTTGCGCTGCAAAACTGACATCGACAGCCCTTGTCACGATCACCGGCACCTCGCCCGCGCGCCCGGTCCTACCTCGCAGGGCATAGCGGCGAATGGTTACCATTGCCTTTATGCCTGCAAAAACACGCAGTTTTTTTGTTAGGATTTTATTGTGCAGCGAGCGCTTGCGACTGCGGCAAGGTCACGCGGAAGCCGGTGCCGCCGGTGCCCTCCAGGTAGCGCACATCACCGCCGAGACGCGCCATGATCTCGCGGCAGATCGCGAGACCGAGACCGGCGCCCGAGCCATCCTCAGCGCCGATGCGGTTGAACTTCTCGAACATCACATCGCGGGACTCGGGCGGGATGCCACTGCCATTGTCAATGAAATCCACAACCACCGCCTCGCCCGGCCGGCTGACTTCGATGCGCAGTTCCGGCGCGTCGGCAGAGCAGTATTTCTGGGCATTGGTGATCAGATTGATGAACACTTGATTCAACCGATCCAGGTCGGTGTGCAGCGTCACGGTCTCGTCCAGACGCCGCCTGCGGAAGGTGATGGGGCGGGCCTCGCTCACCTCTGCCGTCGCAACGGCGTGATCGAGCAGATCGACGAGGCGCCCGGACTGCTGGTTCAGGGTCACCTGCCCGTTTTCAAGCACGCTCAGGTCCAGCAGGTCATCGAGCAGACGTGTCAGGCGGATGGCTTCCACATGGATGATATTAGCGTATTTGGACTTTTCCATCGGGCCGAGGCCGTCCGTATCGCGCAGAATCTCGGAAAACGCCCGGATTGAGGTCATGGGCGTGCGCAGCTCATGGCTGATCTGGCTCAGAAAGGCGTCCTTCTGATCGCTCAACTGCATCAATTTGTTGTTGGCGTCACGCAACTGGGCTGCGGTGCGGGTGAGCTCCCGAGATTTGGCTTCGAGTTGGTTCGAATACTCCAGAATCTGGGCGGATTCGTCGGCCACTGCGAGCAGGTCTTGCACAGAAACGGCTGTCCCGCCGACGATCTGGCTGATCATCGCGTGTGCGGTCGCCCCCCCGACGGACCCCGCGAGCTCCCGTTCCAGCTGCTGCAGAAAATCCGCGGTCGGTTCCGGCAGATAGCCGCCGCGCCCCTGCGCTTCCGCTGCGGTTTGAAAGAGCCGCTGCGCCTCCCGCGCGCCCAGGATGCGCTGGGTCATGATCATCAGGTCTTCGCTCTCCGCGACGGAGGCCTGCCAGCCGCGGGTCTGCCCTGAATGCTCGAACACATTCACAAACTGCGCACCTTGTAAACGCTCCAGCGGGTGCGGGAACGTCATCAGCGAGACACTCACGAAACCAGTGACATTGAGCAGGAGGCTCCAGAAGATCGCGTGCACCGTCGGGTCGAGTCCCTTGACGCCGAAAAGAGCCTGCGGGCGCAGCCAGCCGATCCCCCAAAGGCCGCTGTCGAAGGTCGCCACACTGAGCGCGGCGCCCGGGCCAAAGCTTGGCAGCAGCATGGTGAACACCCAAACCACAAAGCCGATGCCCAGCCCCACAAGTGCGCCCGCACGCGTCGCGCCGCGCCAGAAGATCCCGCCGAGCATCGCGGGCAGAAACTGCGCCACGCCGGCAAAGGAAATCAGCCCGATGGCGGCCAGCGCACTGGAGCCGCCTGAAATCTGATAATAGATGTAGCCCAAGGCGATGATCGTCAGGATCGACAGCCGCCGCGCCATGATCACCACGTTGCGCACATCCCCGGATTGGGTGGCCCCGCCCTGATGCAGGTGCAAAAACACCGGCATAACCACATGGTTCGACACCATCGTGGAGAGCGCGAGTGTTGCGACGATCACCATCGATGTGGCGGAAGAGAAGCCGCCAAGAAAGCTCAGCATGGCAAGACCCTCCTGCCCTTGGCTGAGCGGCAGGCTGAGCACGAAGAAATCCGGGTTGGAGCCGACGGGCAACAGGTCGAGACCGATCACCGCAATCGGCACCACGAAGAGGCTCATCATCATCAGATAAAGCGGGAAGGCCCAGCTCGCGATCTGCAAGTGGCGTTCGTCATCGTTCTCGACCACCATCACTTGAAACATCCGTGGCAGGCAGAGGAAGGCGGCGGCGGAGACAAAGGTCAGTCCGGCCCAGCGGCTGCCGTCCATCTCCCAGGTGCCGAGATCAGAAGCGTCGATGCGGGCCAGCGTCTCGGCGACGCCGCCCGCAATCCCCCAGACCACGAACGCCCCGACCGCGAGGAGGGCGACAAGCTTGACCACCGCCTCAACCGCGACAGCGATCACCACCCCGTGCTGACGTTCGTTCACATTGAGGTTGCGCGTGCCGAAAAGCACCGTGAAGACCGCCAGTCCCACCGCGATCCAGAACCCGGCGGCCCGTGCGGCGCCCTGGTCCGCGAGACCCTCCTGCCCGCCAGCAGCAAAGATTGACAGGGAGGCGGTAACCGACTGCAACTGTAGCGCGATGTAGGGCGTGACCCCGATCACCGCCATGAGGGTCACAACGATAGCCAACCCATTGGATTTGCCGTAGCGGGAGGAGATGAGGTCGGCAATCGAAGTGACCTTGTGACTGCGCCCGATCCGCACGAGCCGCCGCAAGATCCACCACCAGCCCACCATCACAAGGCTGGGTCCAAGGTAGATCGTCACGTATTCCAGTCCGGACCGCGCGGCATAGCCAACCGCGCCATAGAAAGTCCAGGCGGTGCAGTAGATGGACAGCGAGAGCGTGTAGACCAACGGCGAGCGCAGCAACCACCCTGCCCGCCCCCGCATGCCCGCGCGCTCCGCCAGGAAGGCCACGCCGAAGAGCAGCGCCACATAGGCCAGAGAGACCGCAACAAGGATGTTGAGCGAGGCCATTACGCCTCCTCGCCATCGTCTGCGCTGTCAGGGAGTGTCTGCACCCGACGCACGAGCCCGTAGCAGGCGCCGATCAACAGCACCCAGACGCCAAAGATGTAGAGGAGCGCGCGTGACATCGAAATGGACCCGTCCGCAGCCTCACCCGATGGCCAGAGCAGCGGAATCATCCAGAGTACGACGCCGAGGATCACGAGCAGACGGATCGCATCCATCCAGCGCCGCTGGCGATAGCTGCCCCGTTCCAGAAAGAGCGGTGAGCGGGGCTCGGCCATGGGTCAGGTCCGCTGGCCGTGCACGTAGAGCAAATCGCGCACCGCTGTCAGCACCTCGGTGTTGGAAAACGGCTTGGTCATGAAGCGGCTGACGCCCGCCTTCTCGGCCATCTCGCGGTCGCGGCTCTGCCCGCGTGCGGTCAGCATCAGCACCGGCAGATCAGCCGTGTCATCGTTGCCGCGGAGTTCTTCGAGGATATCAAAGCCGCTCCTGCCGGGCAGCATCACGTCAAGAACGACCAGATCCGGTCTGCGGTCGCGGATCACATCCAGGGCGCTTGCCCCGTCCGAATGCGTGTCGACCTCCCAGCCTTCGCGACTCAGCAAGAAACGTATGGCTTCGACGATGTTCATCTCGTCTTCCACCAGAAGCACGTGTTTTCCCATGTTCGGCCTCCTCCCAAAAGGCGCACGCCCCGTCAGGCGCGCGGCCTGTCTTCCTCAGGGCGGAGCCTGAACTATCGTTGGTTTCAGGCGCCCTGTCAAAGCTTTGAACACCACCGGGACGGCTCAAAGACCGCTGGCGAGGATAGACGGCTCGCGCCGTCCCGGGCACGGTTCACGCGGGCAAACGCCGCACGAGGCGCCGACTTCGAGGGCATCAGGCGTATCGGCGGACGCCTCTGGCAGCACCAGCATGCTGGCCTGTAGCAGGGGTGCGGTGTTGTAAGTGGGCCGTCCCACCACCTCGGCCACGGCGATGCACTGGAAGGCGGCGCGGCCGCGTCCGAGCTGTACGATGGGCGTGCGGATGACCTGCCCCGGCTGTGCGAGAGCCGCAAAGAGCGGCCACAGCGCGCAGGCCGAGCCAAAACGGGGGATCACGAAGCCCGCCGCAGCTTTGCGAAACAGCAGGCTGCCCGCGCGGTCACAGACGACGAGGCCGAGATCAAGCTCCGGCAGGCCGGCAAGGCGGCGCAGTACCATCGGCACCGGGATCTCCAGCCGTCGCGCCAGCGCCACGGGCTCGGGGCCAAGATCTTTCACGGCCCGGCGCACCAGGGCCCGAGGTGCGCGCGCGGCATCGTCCGCAACAGTTTGCAGGATACCCCGCGCCATGTGCCGGGCGGCGGTGGAGCGCAGCGTCGCGGCTTCCGCAACCATGGTGTCGGGTGTGGTGGCCCCCGTCTCCAGGGCCTCGAAGGCAAAGTTGTGATCGGTGAGAAATGCCTCGAGTTCATCCTGCGGGCTAGCGCCCGCGTCCTCGACCCCCTGCCCGGCATCGAGATATTCCACCAGCGCCTTGGAGCTGTCTGCAAGGCGGCGGCTGTCCTGATTGATGTTGTTGTGGAACCGATCGCGCCATTCCGGCGTGAGATCTGCATCTTCGGCCAGAATGGCTGCGGTTGACCGAATGGCGGCAGCGGTCGTCAGAAGCTCATGCACCGAGGTCGCAAGATGCGGATCGTGGGTCAGCCGATCCGACAAGGTCTCCACGGTGCGTTCCAGGCTCGCAATGCGCCGATGACCCGCTGCGAGCACCTCTGCCCAGCCGGGAAAGCGGCCCGCGAGTTCATCCGCGCGCTCTGCTTCGGCTGGCGGCAGGTTGGCCTGGGTCGCCGCCTCGCGGAGCGTGGAAATCAAGGCGGCCTCAGCCCCTTCCGTCAGCATCGAGGGCTCGACGTCGAGCACCCGTGCAATGTCGAGCAGCAGCTTGCCGCCGATTCTACGGCGGTTGTGCTCGATCAGGTTGAGATAAGAGGCCGAGATGCCTAAACTTCTCGCAAGATCGGCCTGCCGCAGGCCGGCCACCGAGCGACGTTCCCGGATGCGGCTGCCTGTCAGTCCTTCGCGTGCCACGGTACCTCCTCCCGCATTCTCATGCCTTTTCAACAGGTTTCTGCGCCGCAATATCACCTAATTTACAAAGCGCACCATCAATCTGTCGATTTATTTACAAAATAATTGAGCATTTCAATGCACTTGTTGCGCAGTTTTCAGGTCGTGGGCGATAAGTAATTTGCACTTTTGTGCCCCGCATGCCGGACGGGAGAGGACTGTGTCAGGCATACGGCTTTACCATATGGGAGGATTTTCATGTCCAATACGAAACTGACGCGTCGTGGTCTGATCAAGACCGGCGCCGTGGCCGGTGCTGCTGGCCTGGCGCTGCCGACGTATCTGCGTGCTGATGGGCACGCGGGCTTTTTGAACGCGCCCACGGGCGACACCGTGACACTGGGCTTCAACGTGCCCCAGTCCGGACCTTACGCGGACGAAGGCGCCGACGAGCTGCGCGCCTATGAGCTGGCGGTCGAACACCTGAACGGTGAAGGCGACGGCGGGCTGATGAACACATTCACGTCCAAGGCCCTGCAGGGCAACGGCATCCTCGGCAAGAAGGTCGAATATGTCACCGGCGACACCCAGACCAAGTCGGACGCCGCCCGCGCCTCGGCCAAGTCGATGATCGAAAAAGACGGCGCCATCATGATCACCGGCGGCTCGTCCTCCGGGGTGGCGGTGGCCGTGCAGGCGCTCTGCCAGGAGGCAGGCGTGATTTTCATGGCAGGCCTCACGCACTCCAACGACACGACGGGCAAAGACCGCCGCGCCAACGGCTTTCGTCACTTCTTCAACTCCTACATGTCGGGTGCGGCGCTCGCACCGGTGCTGCAGAACGCCTATGGCTCGGACCGCAAGGCCTATCACCTGACGGCGGACTACAACTGGGGCTACACCACCGAAGAAGCGGTCCGCACCTCGACCGAGGCGATGGGCTGGGAAACCGTGAACACGGTGCTGACACCGCTCACGCAGACCGACTTCTCCTCCTACATCGCGCCGGTTCTGCAATCGGGCGCGGACGTTCTGGTGCTGAACCACTACGGCGGCAACATGGTCAACTCGCTGACCAACGCGGTGCAGTTCGGCCTGCGCGACAAGCAGGTGAACGGCAAGAACTTCGAGATCGTCGTGCCGCTCTACTCCCGCCTGATGGCGAAGGGTGCGGGCGCCAACGTGAAGGGGATCTTCGGCTCGACCAACTGGCACTGGTCGCTGCAGGACGAAGGCTCCAAGGCCTTCGTGCAGTCCTTCGGCACCAAATATGGCTTCCCGCCGTCGCAGGCCGCGCACACCTGCTATGTGCAGGCGCTGCTCTATGCGGATGCGGTCGAGCGCGCGGGATCGTTCAACCCCTGTGCGGTTGTCGAGGCCCTCGAAGGCTTCGAGTTCGACGGCATGGGCAACGGCCCGACCCTCTACCGCGCCGAAGACCACCAGTGCTTCAAGGATGTGCTCGTGGTGAAAGGGAAAGAGAACCCGACCTCGGAGTTCGACCTTCTCGAGATCGTCGAGGTCACGCCGGTGGAGCAGGTCACCTACGCGCCGGATCACCCGCAGTTCGCAGGCGGTAGCTTGGGCACCTGCAATCCGGGCGCCTAAGCGCACCTCCAGGGCGGCGATCCAGCGCCGCCCTGACACTTTCGCCACGCTCGGCCACACTCGTTTCATGAAGGTGGGACCATGGACGCAATCATCCTGCAAATTCTCAACGGGCTCGACAAAGGCTCGGCCTACGCGCTAATTGCGCTGGGTCTGACACTGATCTTTGGCACGCTCGGCGTGGTGAACTTCGCCCATGGCGCGCTGTTCATGATCGGCGCCTTCTGTGCGGTCACGCTCAGCCGCATCCTGACGATCAGTCACACGGTGATCGACGAGACCAAGACCGACTTTCTTGGCAACCCGTTGAAAGTCGACGTTCCCTATCTGTACGACATCTTCGGCCAGGCCACAGGCGATGTGATCATAGACTGGGCGGTGCCCATCTCGATCCTTTTTGCGATCCCGGTCATGGTCGGTATCGGCTTTGCGATGGAACGCGGGCTGATCAAGCATTTCTATAAGCGCCCGCACGCGGACCAGATCCTCGTGACCTTCGGCCTTGCGATCGTGCTGCAGGAGATCATCAAGTATTTCTACGGTGCTAACCCGATCCCCACGCCCGCGCCCGACGCTTTCCGCGGATCGTTCGATTTCGGCGCGATGCTGGGCTTTGATCCCAACACGATCATTTACCCCTACTGGCGGCTTGTGTACTTCGCCTTTGCTGCCGTGATCATCGGCGCGGTCTTTGCCTTCCTGCAGTTCACCACATTCGGAATGGTCGTGCGCGCCGGCATGGCCGACCGCGAGACCGTAGGCCTGCTGGGCATCAACATCGACAAGCGCTTCACCATCATGTTCGGCATTGCCGCTGCCGTGGCGGGGCTGGCTGGTGTAATGTACACGCCGATCAATTCGCCGAATTATCACATGGGCATGGACTTCCTCGTACTCAGTTTCGTGGTGGTCGTTGTGGGCGGCATGGGCTCGCTTTCGGGCGCGGTGCTGGCGGGGTTCCTGCTGGGCATCCTGGAAAGCTTCGCCTCCATGGCCATCGTGCTCGAGACCCTGCCCGGCATCAACCAGATCATCATCTACCTGGTCGCCATCATCATCTTGCTGACACGTCCCCGGGGCCTGATGGGCCGCAAGGGCGTGATGGAGGACTAAGCCATGGGCCTGAACAAAAAAGACGTCACCCTCCTGATCATCGTGGCCATCCTCTGCCTGTTTGCGCCCTTCATCCTGAACCCATTCCCCGAAGGATCAGCCATGGCGCAGTTCAACGCGGGCTATCCGGACCTGATGCAGCGGCTGGTGATCTTTGGCATCTTTGCCATCGGTTTCAACATACTCTTTGGTCTCACAGGTTATCTCAGCTTCGGCCACGCGGCCTTCCTCGGCGTCGGCTCTTATGCGGCGATCTGGATGATGAAGCTGCTGACCATGAACGTGATCCCGGCGATCATCATCTCAGTGCTGGTGGCAGGTCTCTTCTCGCTGCTGGTGGGCTGGATTTCGCTGCGCCGCTCCGGCATCTACTTCTCGATCCTGACGCTCGCCTTTGCGCAGATGTCCTATTCGCTGGCCTATTCGGTGCTGACGCCGATCACAGGCGGGGAAACCGGGCTGCAGCCAAAAGTGAACGACCCGCGCATCCTTGATGGCGCTCTGGCCGCTGGCGAGACTCCACGTGCAAACCTCTTTGGCCTGCAAATGAACGAAAGCTATGAGATGGCGGTCGGCGGCTGGGTCTTTACCTTCAATGCAGGCTATTACATGGCGGCGGTGGTGATGCTGATCGCCTTCTATATCTCGATCCGCATTTTTCGCTCGCCCTTTGGCATGATGCTGCGCGCGGTGAAATCGAACCAGCAACGGCTGAACTACACCGGTCTGAATGCGAAACCCTACACGCTGGCGGCCTTCGTGATCTCGGGCATGTACGCCGGACTCGCCGGTGGTTTGTTGGTGGCCATGGACACGCAGGTGGGCGCGGAACGCATGTTCTGGACGGCCTCGGGTGAAGTCGTTCTGATGACCATCCTCGGCGGTGCTGGCACGCTGATCGGCCCGGTACTGGGCGCGGGCTTCATCAAATACATGGAAAACATCGTGTCCAAGATCAACAAGTCGATCCTGGAGCAGTGGTTCGCCTTCATGCCTGACGGGATCGAAGATCTGCTGATCACGCTGGTCTACCCCTTCATCGGCAAGGGCTGGCACCTGACGCTGGGCATCCTCTTCATGCTGGTGGTGATCTTCCTACCCGGCGGTCTGGTCGAAGGCGGTCAGCGCGTCGGACGGCTCTTCAAGCGAAAGAAGCCTGCGGATGACAAGCCTGATGGCAGGACAACCCCGGCGGAGTAAGGAGAGACGACATGGGTATTCTCGAAGTCAAGAACGTCGGCAAACGCTTTGGGGGGCTTCAAGCCCTTGGGGATGTCAACCTGAGCATCGCCGAGAACTCGGTGCATGCGATCATCGGGCCAAATGGCGCGGGCAAATCGACGTTGCTGAATTGTCTGGTGGGCAAACTCATCCCCGACACCGGCTCGGTGATGTTCGACGGGCAATCGGTACTAGGCCGCAAGCCCTATGAGATCAACCAGATGGGCATTTCCCGGGTGTTCCAGACGCCCGAGATCTTCGCCGATCTGAGTGTGATGGAAAACATGATGATCCCCTGCTTTGCAAAGCGTGACGGGGCATTTCAGCTCAACGCCATCTCCTCGATCCCGTCGCAGCGCGACATGATCGAACGCGCAGAACATATGCTCGAAGACATGAACATGGCGGACAAACGCGAAATGCACGCAGGCTCGCTGTCGCGCGGCGACAAACGGCGGCTGGAGATCGGCATGTGCCTCAGCCAGGAACCGCGTCTGCTGCTGCTGGACGAGCCCACCGCAGGCATGGCGCGAGCGGATACGAACAACACCATCGACCTGCTGAAACAGATCAGCGAGGACCGCGACATCACCATCGCGATCATCGAACATGACATGCACGTGGTGTTCAGCCTCGCCGAGCGGATCACCGTGCTGGCGCAGGGCACGCCGCTGGTCGAGGACACACCGGACAACATCAAGGGCAATCCGAAAGTGCGCGAAGCCTATCTGGGCGAAACCCAGGACGCCGCATAACCGCTCAATCAGGGGTGGCCTGAAAGCCCACCCCACCTGCCGGCACATACGGCAGAACAGGCAGGTGCGGTGGGCTTTCAGGCCACCGCTTCGGGACAGACGACAAGGAGACAGACGATGAACGTAAAGCCAGATTTCTCCAAACACGCAAATAAGGCCGCGACGGCGCCGGCGTTCCTTTCGGTCTGGGACATGCACGCCTACTACGGCGAGAGCTACATCGTGCAGGGCATCAGCTTCAATGTGCACGAGGGCGAAATCCTCGCCCTGCTGGGCCGCAATGGTGCTGGCAAGACCTCGACGCTGCGGGCCATCGCAAGGCTCTCCGACCCGGAGGTCAAGCGCGGCGAGATCTGGCTCGACCACCAGCCGCTGCACAGCATGTCGAGCTATCAGGCATCGCAGTCCGGCCTGGGTCTTGTGCCGGAAGATCGTCGGATCATCGCCGGGCTCACCGTCGAGGAGAACCTGAAGCTCGCCCAGATCGCCCCACCCATCGGCTGGTCGCTGGAGCGGGTCTATGACCTCTTCCCGCGCCTGCGCGAGCGCCGCACACAGGAAGGTGTGACGCTGTCGGGCGGCGAACAACAGATGCTGGCCATCGCCCGGGCGCTCTGCCGTGACATCAAGGTGCTGCTGCTCGATGAGCCCTACGAAGGCCTCGCCCCGGTGATCGTGGACGAGATCGAAAAGACCCTGCGGGTGATCAAGGAACAGGGCATCACCACGATCCTTGTAGAGCAGAACGCGGTGCGTGCGCTGCAACTGGCCGATCGCGCGGTGATCCTCGACACAGGCGGGATCGTCTTTGATGGCACTGCGGCGGAAGTGCTCGAGAACAAGGAGCTGCGCGAGGAATATCTGGCGATCTGACCGCGCCCTCGCCACTACACACCCGCACGCAGATGCGGGTGTGCCCGCGCCCTAACGAGCGGCCAACAGCGCGCGCAGCTCGGTTTTCAGCACTTTGCCGTAGTTGTTCTTGGGCAGTGCCTCGATCTGGATGTAGTCCTTGGGCCGCTTGAACCGCGCGATGTTCTCAAGGCAGAGCTGATCCAGCCGCGTCACATCCACCTGCCCAACGACGAAAGCCACCACCTCCTCGCCCCATTCGGCATGTGGACGACCCACAACGGAAACCTCTTGCACCTGCGGGTCCATCAGCAGCACCTCCTCCACCTCTCGCGGGTAGATATTGGACCCACCCGAGATGATCATATCCTTCGAGCGGTCCTGCATCGTGACATAGCCGTCAGCATCCATGAAGCCCATGTCACCGGTCATCAGCCAACCGTTCACCAAAGTCTTGGCCGTGGCCTCCACGTCTTGCCAATAGCCTGGCATTACCGTGTCACCGCGCACCATGATTTCGCCGTGCGTTCCCGGGGGCAGCGGCTGACCATCTGCATCGCCAATTGCCACCTCGACCGCCGATTGCGCCCGGCCCACCGATTGCAGCCGCGCACGCCAGTTCGGGTGGCTGCGGTCGGCCACATCGGTGCGGGAGAGGGCCGTGATACCCATGGGGCACTCCCCTTGCCCGTAAATCTGAACGAAGATCGGGCCAAAGTGATCCACGGCGTCGATGACGTCGGCGTTGTACATCGGACCACCCGCGTAGACGATGGTGCGCAGGCCGGTGCCGCGCTGGCCAGAGGCCTTGCCCGCTTCGGTCAGGCGCTTGACCATCGTGGGCGCAGCAAACGTCTGGACGCTGTCGAACTCCGCTGCGAGGTCAAAGATCTCCGCAGGGTCGAACCCGCCCGAAACCGGGCAAACATGCCGCGCCCCCGCCCGCACATGCATCATATTGTAAATACCCGCGCCATGGCTCATCGGAGCCGCATAGAGCGTGGCATCCTCGGGCCGCACCACATCGGCATCCTGAATGTAGCACAAGCTCATAGCCGTCAGCATCCGGAAGGTCATCATGACACCCTTAGGCTTGCCCGTGGTGCCGGAGGTATAGAAAAGCCAGGCGATATCGGCGGCGGCCCGTGGCGCGGGGGTCACCACGGGATCATGCGCGCGCATGTGATCAAACTCCGCGCCGGGTGCCACGATCACCGGCACCGTGACCTCCGCGTCGGTCAGCGTCGCGGCGAGGGGCCTGCTTGCAAAGACCAGAGAGGCACCCGCATCGTCGACAATATAGGCCGCCTCCCGGCCGTGCAGCTTTGCGTTGATCGGCACGACAACCGCGCCTACGCACCAGATGCCATAGAAGGCGATGAGATACTCGGGGCAGTTGGTCATGAAGAGGGCCACACGGTCGCCCGGCCGCACACCGCGGGCCTTCAGCGCCCCCGCAACGGCGCGGGCCTGCGCCCAGAACTGCCCATATGTCGCCACCAGGCTGCGCCCGGAATAGAGCGCTGGCCTCTCCGGTGCCGCCACAGCCGTGCGTTCCAGCCAAAGCGCAAGGTTCATATGAAATCTCCCCCTTCGATCTGAGTTTACGTTGCGAAAGGCGCGCTGCAAGAGGCGGGTTTTCATGGCAAGACCCTTCCCTTATAACGACACCACAAGAACAAGAGCCGCAGGCAAAAAGGCTCCCCCGGAACGGTCGAGGACTTACATGACAAAAAAGAACCATGACGCGGATGTGGCCTTCATTCAGGCCCTGGCCGAATTGCTGCGGGAGAACGATCTGACGGAACTGCAGGTCAAGCGGGACTACGGGGCCGATGACAGCCTGAACGTGCGGGTGAGCCGTCACATGCACCAGCAGGTGGTCACCCAAATGGCTGCAGCCGCCCCGGCGCCCGCTGCCCATGTCGAAGCCGCCGCGGCGCCAAGCGCGCCTGCGCCCGCAGCAGCCGAGAGCAGTGAAGATCCGGCCAACCATCCGGGCGCCGTGACCTCGCCCATGGTGGGCACCGTCTACATGCAGCCGGAGCCGGGTGCGGCCTCCTTCATCTCCGTGGGCGCCAGTGTGAACGAGGGTGACACGCTGTTGATCGTCGAGGCGATGAAAACCATGAACCACATTCCCGCCCCGCGCGGGGGCACGGTGAAACGCATCCTCGTGGAAGACGGGGCCGCGGTGGAATTCGGCACACCGCTTGTGATCCTCGAATAGGGGGCGCCCATGTTCAACAAAATCCTGATTGCCAACCGCGGCGAGATCGCCCTGCGCGTGGTGCGCGCGGCGCGCGAGATGGGCATTGCCAGCGTGGCGGTGCATTCGACCGCGGACAGTGACGCGATGCACGTGCGCATGGCCGATGAGAGCGTCTGCATCGGCCCGCCGTCAAGCACGCAAAGCTATCTCTCGGTGCCTGCGATCATCGCCGCCTGCGAGGTGACTGGCGCCGAAGCGATCCACCCCGGCTATGGCTTTCTCTCTGAAAATGCTGGGTTTGTTCAGGTGGTGGAGGACCATGACCTGACCTTCATCGGCCCCACCGCCGAACACATCCGCATCATGGGTGACAAGATCACTGCCAAGGACACCATGAAGAAGCTGGGGGTGCCGTGCGTACCCGGCTCGGACGGCGGTGTTGCCTCGTTGGAGGAGGCCAAACGCCTTGGCGAGGAGATCGGCTATCCTGTGATCATCAAGGCCACGGCAGGCGGTGGCGGGCGCGGCATGAAGGTCGCGCAAACCGCCGATCAGATGGAGAAGGCCTTCCTCACCGCGCGCGCGGAGGGCAAGGCGAACTTCGGTAATGATGAGGTCTATATCGAGAAATACCTCACCACGCCGCGGCACATCGAAATTCAGGTTTTCGGTGATGGCAAGGGCCGCGCCGTCCATCTGGGGGAGCGCGACTGCTCGCTGCAGCGGCGTCACCAGAAAGTCTTTGAAGAAGCCCCCGGCCCCTCCATTTCCCCCGAAGAGCGCGCGGCCATCGGCAAGACCTGTGCCGATGCGGTGGCGCGGATCAACTACATCGGCGCGGGCACCATCGAGTTCCTTTATGAGAACGGTGAGTTCTATTTCATCGAAATGAACACGCGGTTGCAGGTGGAACACCCTGTTACCGAAGGGATTTTCGGCGTGGACCTCGTGCGCGAACAGATCCGCGTGGCCGCGGGGATGGAGATGTCGTTCCAGCAAGAGGACCTGACCATCAACGGCCACGCCATCGAAGTGCGCATCAATGCCGAGAAGCTGCCGAACTTCGCCCCCTGCCCTGGTCGGATCACGCAGTATCACGCGCCGGGCGGCCTCGGCGTGCGCATGGATTCGGCCCTTTATGACGGCTATTCCATCCCGCCCTATTACGACAGCCTGATCGGCAAGCTGATCGTGCATGGGCGCGACCGGCCCGAAGCGCTGGCACGGCTCAACCGCGCCTTGGGGGAGTTGATCGTCGACGGCGTCGACACCACCGTGCCGCTCTTCCATGCGCTGCTGCAGGAAGAGGATGTGCTCACCGGTGGCTACAACATCCACTGGCTGGAGCATTGGCTGGAGACCAATCTCGGCGGCAGCTAGGCCCGTGCGCCTGACCCCGGATGTGCTGATGCAGGGGTATGCCACGGGGATCTTTCCGATGGCCGAACACCGCGACGACCCAGAAATCTTCTGGGTAGATCCGCAGCGGCGCGGGGTCATGCCGCTCGATGGCTTCCACGCCTCCCGATCGCTGCGCCGGGCCATGCGGAACACCGCCTTACGCATTGAAATCAATCAGGATTTCGAAGGTGTCGTCGATGGGTGTGCGGACCGGGTGGACACCTGGATCAATGAGGAGATCCGGCGGCTTTATCTGGCATTGCATCAACGCGGCAAGGCGCATTCCCTCGAGGTTTGGGAGGAGAATACGCTGGTCGGCGGGGTCTATGGCGTTGTTCTGGGCGCGGCGTTCTTTGGGGAAAGCATGTTCTCGCGTCGCACGAATGCCTCGAAAATCGCCATGGCCTGCCTCGTGGATCGCCTTGTCGACGGTGGGTTCAAACTCTTTGATACACAGTTTCTGACGGAGCACCTCGCGTCACTTGGAGGCGTCGAGGTCTCGCGTGCCACCTACCATCGTGCCTTGGCGATTGCCCAGGATCTGCCAGCAAGCTTTACCGACCCGCCGCTGCGCAGCCCTCAGGAGGTGGTGCAGCGCATGACCCAGAGGTCATAGCGCGCGTGGTCCATCGCCGACAGCGCCGGCGCCGAGGCGATCATCCAGCCAGAGAAGACGGTTGAGCCGTCCAGAGCATCCGCAATCTCCAGCGCGGCGAAGGCATCGCCTGACGGGTTGCCGACGGGGAACCGGCAGGAGTTCAGCGTGATGCGCAGCTGTTCGAAGGCCGCCGTTTGGCCAGATTTCATTTCAATATCATAGACTTGACCGCTGATCTTATCCAGACCACGGAGAACAACGCCCTCGGCCTCGCTGACCTGCTGCGCCCCCGCGGTTCCGGCCATCAGCCCCATTGTCAGGGCCAGCCGCAGGATCATTCCGACGACCCGCTCACGAATTTCAGAAGCAGGGAGACGAGGCTGACCGCACCCTGCGTGTCTTCGATGGTATCGCCCGGCTCGAAGAAAAAGGGCGACCCACCGGGCACGATTTCGACGAAGTTGCCGCCGAGCAGCCCTTCGGAGGAAATCACGATGGCGCTGTCATCCGGGATCTCGATCCCCTGTTGGAGAGCAACGACCGTATCGGCGCGATAGGTTTCGGGGTTCAGGTCGACGTTGGCGACAGTGCCCACGCGCACGCCGGCAAGACGCACATCCGTGCCAACGCTGACGCCTTCGAGGCTGCGGAAGCTCGCCTCTAGCGGATAAGTAGTTGAATTTGTTGATAAATCCGCAACCTGACCCGCATAGACGGCAAAGCCGACCGCGGCCGCCAGCACGCCCGCTCCAACAAGCACTTCGGTGATGTTCTCTGCCATGGGTTACTCCGGAGACCAGGCTTCGTAGTCGCTGCGCGGGGCCGGATCACTGCGGCGGATCGAGCCTTTGGGGGCATAGGCGAGCGCCGTGCCGGTCAGGTTCTCCTGATGCGGCTTTTCCCACGCCTTGCGCGGCAGCGGCGCCTCTGTGGGGGCCGCGTCCCAGGTGTGATGCAGCCAGCCGTGCCATTCCGGATCCACCCGGCTGGCTTCGGCCTCGCCGTTGTAGATCACCCAGCGGCGGCTCTTGTCCTTGTTTTCATAGAATATATTGCCCTGACTGTCCTCGCCGACCTTCACGCCCTTGCGCCAGGTCCAGAGCTGCGTGTTCAGCGTCTGGCCGTTCCACCAGGTCACAGCACGCAGGATAGATGTCAGAAGTCCCATGGATTGCCTCCGATCACACTCTTGTCTCACATATGGCTGATTGTCGGGTAAACGTCCAGTTCGATGCGCGGCTTTCCCCACCTATTCAGGCAGCAGCGCGGTCACCTCGATCTCGATCCGGAATTTGGGGTCAATCAGCCCGCATTCGATCATGGTTGCGGCAGGCGGCGCGGCGCCAAACGCCTCGGTCAGGAGCGGCCAGCAGGGTTCGAATTCCGCGCGGTCGGGCAGCATGTAAGTCACTCGAACGACATCGGAAAATCCGCACCCGGCCTTGGTGAGCGCTGCCTCGATTGTGGTCAGGGCAGAGGCGCACTGCTCCACAACGGTCTCGCCCTGCCCGGTGGTGCCTGCCACATGCACCCACCCTCCCGCAACAACGGCGCGGCAGTAGCCGATCTGCGGCTCGTAAACCCCACCGGAGGAGATGCGTTGGATGGTCATGAGGCTGCTCCTTCGGCGTGTCGGTGGCCTGTCTGTATCGCGTCGGTATGACGTCGGTATTACGTCGGTGCGCAGCGCACGGCGCCCTCACCCGATCTTCACGGTTGAGCGGCGCGCCCAGCAAAAGAGGCGGGTTCGATGCCCGCCTCTTTTGCATATGCGTTCCGAAAGGTCTGCGTTCAGCCTGCGCTTGCCGGTTCCTTCTCGGCATCGGCATGGATCATGAGCGGCGCCGAGTCCGAGGTGACCGCTTCTTCGTTCACCACCACCTCGGTCACACTTTCGAGGCCCGGCAGATCGAACATCGTATCGAGCAGAATGTCCTCAAGGATCGACCGCAGCCCGCGCGCGCCGGTCTTGCGCTCGATCGCCCGCTTGGCGATTGCGGACAATGCATCGTCGGTGAAGCTCAGTTGCGTGTCTTCCAACTCAAAGAGCCGCTGGTACTGTTTCACAAGCGCGTTCTTCGGCTGGGTCAGGATCGTGACCAGCGCGTCCTCATCCAGGTCCTCGAGCGTCGCCAGCACCGGCAGGCGGCCGACGAACTCCGGGATCAGACCGAATTTCAGCAGGTCCTCCGGTTCCAGATCGGTGAAGATCTCGCCGACGCCGCGGGCATCCTCGTCACGCACATCCGCGCCGAAGCCCATGGCCGAACCCTTGCCGCGCGCGGCGATGATCTTGTCGAGCCCCGCAAAGGCGCCCCCGCAGATGAAGAGGATGTTCGTCGTGTCCACCTGCAGGAATTCCTGCTGCGGATGCTTGCGCCCGCCCTGCGGCGGTACGGAAGCCACGGTGCCCTCCATCAGCTTCAGCAGCGCCTGCTGCACGCCCTCGCCCGAGACGTCGCGGGTGATCGATGGGTTTTCCGACTTGCGGGTGATCTTGTCGACCTCGTCGATATAGACGATGCCGCGCTGTGCGCGTTCCACGTTGTATTCCGAGGACTGCAGCAGCTTGAGTATGATGTTTTCCACGTCCTCGCCCACATAGCCCGCTTCGGTCAGCGTGGTCGCATCGGCCATGGTGAAGGGCACGTCGAGAATGCGCGCCAGCGTCTGGGCCAGCAGCGTCTTGCCGCAGCCGGTGGGGCCGATCAGCAGGATGTTCGACTTGGCCAGTTCGATATCGCCGCCCTTCTGGGCATGGTTCAGACGCTTGTAGTGGTTGTGCACCGCGACCGACAGCACGCGCTTGGCGGTCGCCTGCCCGATCACGTAATCGTCGAGCACTTCGCAGATGTCCTTGGGCGTCGGCACGCCATCGGTGGCTTTCAACCCGGAGGCCTTGGTCTCCTCGCGGATGATGTCCATACAGAGCTCAACGCATTCGTCGCAGATGAACACCGTCGGCCCGGCGATCAGCTTGCGCACCTCATGCTGGCTTTTGCCGCAGAAACTGCAATAGAGGGTATTTTTACTGTCGCCGGTCGTATTCGTCGCCATGTCGAGCCTTCCAGGTCTTGTTCGAGGCGCGGGCGGGCCGTCCGCGCGCGCTACTTGTTACGGATGACAGCTTAGGCCAGCGGTGACAGGTCCACAATCGCTAATTGGTAAACTGACTGTGCGTTCCGCTGCCCTGGTTAACTGTCGTCGTCGTCCTTGCTGCGGTTCTCGACGATCTCGTCGATGAGCCCCCAGTCTTTCGCGTCCTCGGGCGACATGAAGTTGTCGCGCTCCAGCGCTTCTTCAACCTTTTTAAGGGTTTGGCCAGTGTGCTTCACGTAAATCTCATTGAGGCGCGTTTTGAGTTTCTGCGTCTCCTGCGCGTGGATCATGATGTCCGTCGCCTGGCCCTGGTAGCCGCCCGACGGCTGGTGCACCATCACGCGGGAGTTGGGCAGCGAGAACCGCATGCCCGCCTCACCTGCTGTCAAAAGCAGCGATCCCATGGAGGCTGCCTGTCCAATGACCAGCGTGGAGACCTTGGGCTTGATGTATTGCATGGTGTCATAGATCGACAGGCCCGAGGTCACCACGCCGCCGGGCGAGTTGATGTACATGCTGATTTCCTTCGACGGGTTTTCCGCCTCCAGGTGCAGCAGCTGCGCCACGATCAGCGAGGACATCCCGTCGTGCACCGGGCCGGAGAGGAAGATGATCCGCTCCTTCAGCAGGCGCGAGAAAATATCATACGCGCGCTCGCCCCGGCTGGTCTGCTCCACCACCATGGGCACAAGCGTATTCATATAGGTGTCGATGGGATCGTTCATGTGGGAATGCCTGTCAGTTGGTATTCGCGGGACCATACCCGACGAAACGTTACGCAAATCTTAGTATTGGTGCGGGGGGGCTGCAAGAGGCGGATTCCATCAGGACGGGAGGGATGGAACGGATCCTGAACGCGGCTGAAGCGGCTCGACTTCAATCTGACTCACGTGGTCGCTGCCTCTCCCGTCGGTCGACCGCAAAAAGTGACTTTGCGCGCTTCAAGTCACCTCGAAACGCTCTAGATGGGGCGGAATGACAGCGCTCGATCTCTTCCCACCGACCCGGACCGCCGCCCTTGAACGGCTGCAAGACTTCCTGCCCTGCGCGGGCCGCGACTATGCCGCGCGGCGCAACTATGACCTTGGTCCGGGGCGGCATCACGGTGTCTCGACGCTGTCGCCCTATCTGCGCTGTCGGCTGATTACGGAAGAGGAGGTTCTGAGCTCGGTGCGCGGGCGCCATTCGGCGCAGGCGGCGGAGAAATTCATCCAGGAGGTCTATTGGCGGACCTATTGGAAGGGCTGGCTGGAGCTGCGCCCGGCTGTCTGGGCACAGTATCAGCACGATCTGCGCAGGCTTTGGGATGACGTGCAGACCCAGAGCGGGCTGCGCGACCGCTGGGAAGAGGCCTGTAAAGGCGAGACGGGCGTCGACTGTTTCGATGCCTGGGCGGAGGAGCTGGTGCACACCGGTTATCTGCACAATCACGCGCGCATGTGGTTCGCCTCGATCTGGATCTTCACGCTGGAGCTGCCCTGGGAACTCGGCGCGGATTTCTTCCTGCGGCATCTGCTCGATGGCGATCCGGCGTCGAATACACTGAGCTGGCGCTGGGTGGCGGGCATTCAGACCCAGGGCAAGACCTATCTCGCGCGCGCCGACAACATCGCCAAATACACCGACGGCCGGTTCGACGCGCGGGGGCGGCTGGCCAGCGTGGCCGAGCCACGCGTGGCCCCGCCGCCCCCTGCCCCCGGGCTGCTACCGCAGGAGACGCCCCCCAAGCAGGGCGCGCGCACCGGGCTGCTGCTGCACCCGGACGATCTGAGCCCCGGTTTCGTGTTGGACCGGGTGGAGGTCGCGGCCACCGGCCTGATCGCGGCGGCGACGGATATCGGCCCGCTCACCTCTGCGCCGCATGCGGCGGCTTTCCGTGAGGCCGCCCAGCAGGATGCAGCCGGCCGGTGGTCGGAGCGGTTGGGAGAGATCACGCCCGATCTTCGCACCGCGGCACAGATTGCCAACTGGGCCACGGCGGCGGGGCTCGAACAGATCGTCACACCCTACGCCCCCGTCGGCCCCACCGCAGACCTGCTGGCCGAGGCCGGGCGGCAGCCGGAGGTGCCGCCGCTGCACCAGATCCGCCGCAGCTATGACAGGGCTGCCTGGCCGCATGCCACAAAGGGCTTCTTCCCGTTCAAAAAGAAGATCCCGGCGCTGCTCTCCCGTATCGGTTGATTTCACGCATGAGGTGTTGTTAACCTTTTCATCGGGGACCTCAAAAACAGCAGTGATCCGTCATAAGGGCGTTACAAGCTCCGGGCAGATCGAATGACAGTCAGCGGCGGCGCAGATTCGGCGCCGCGCGCAAATAATCAACGCCACCGACAGAGGAAGCACATGAACCGCAGAGACATCATCAACGACCCGGAGCACGGCAACAAGGCGGAAGCCTTCGAGGCTTTCGACGATATCCCGACCAACCCGAACCTGAGCCGCACCATCGGCGACGTGATCAACGCGCGCTATGGCCGGCGCGATCTGCTCAAAGGCGCGCTTGGCGTGGCGGCGACCACCGCGCTCTTCGGAACCTCCGCGATGGTTGCACCGAGACAGGCCGCCGCCGCCAGCGCGAGCCGCTACACCTTCGACGAGCTGCCCTGGGGCAATGACGAAAGGCACCACATCGCCGACGGCTACAACGCCGACATCCTGCTGCGTTGGGGGGATCCGATCACAGCCGACGCGCCCGAATTCGACGTGATGAACCAGACCGCCGAGGCGCAGCTGAAGCAGTTCGGCTACAACAACGACTACGTGGGCTTCACCGCACTGAACGAGGACGGCACCCGTGGCCTGCTCTGCGTGAACCACGAATACACCAACGAGGAAGTCATGTTCCCCGGCCTCGGGCGCCAGGACCGCGACGGCTTCACCGGCATGACCAAGGAGCTGGTGGACATCGAGATGGCCGCGCACGGCGGCTCGGTCGTCGAGATCGCGCAAGGTGAGGACGGCAAGTGGGCCTTGGTGCGCGACAGCCAGTACAACCGCCGCATCACCCCGCTCAACACCGAGATGACCATGAGCGGCCCCGCAGCGGGACACACAAGGGTCAAGACCAACGCCGACCCCGAGGGCATGACGGTCATCGGCACGGTGAACAACTGTGCCGGCGGCATGACGCCCTGGGGCACCTACCTGATGGCCGAAGAGAACTTCCACGGCTACTTCTGGACAGACAAGGTGGATGCCGAGGGCAAGCCCGACATCTCCGCCCAGCCGGAAGCGGCGAGCATGAAGCGCTATGGCGTGCCGGGTGGCTGGTACGCCTGGGGCAAGTTCCACGACCGCTGGAACATCGACAAGGAACCCAACGAGCCCAACCGCTGGGGCTGGATCGTCGAGGTCGACCCGCGCAACCCCGATGCCAAGCCGATCAAGCACACCGCCATGGGCCGCTGCCGCCACGAGGGTGCGGAAACCACGATCTCGTCGAGCGGCAAGCTGGTGATCTATTCGGGCGACGACAACCGCTTCGACTATCTATACAAATACGTCTCGACCGAGGATGTGACCGAGGAGAACAGCGTCTTCGGCAGCTCGCTGATGTCGGACGGCACGCTCTATGTGGCGCGCTTCGACGCGGATGGCACCATCACCTGGATGCCGCTGGTGCATGGAGAAGGCCCGCTCACGGCGGAGAACGGCTTCAACGATCAGGGTGACGTGATGATCGACACGCGTCTGGCCGCCGATCTGCTGGGGGCCACCCCGATGGACCGGCCCGAGGATGCCAACCCGGGCCCGAACGGCACCGCCTATGTGATGCTGACCAACAACACACGGCGTCAGCCCGATCAGGTGAATGCGGCCAACCCGCGGCCCGAGAGTTCTTTCGGACATATCATCGAGATCAAGGAAGACGGCGAAGACCACGCCTCGCCCAAGGGCACCTGGTCGATCCTGGTGAAATGTGGCGATCCGACCATCGAGGAGGTGGGCGCCCAGTGGAACCCGGAAACCTCCGAGAACGGCTGGTTCGGCTCGCCCGACAACTGCGCCATCGACACCGAGGGCCGGTTGTGGATCTCGACCGATCAGGGCTCCAGCTGGGGCAAGACGGGCAAGTCCGACGGGCTTTATGCGCTGGAGACGCAAGGCGATCTGCGCGGGCATTCGAAGCTCTTCTTCCGCTGCCCTGTGGGGGGTGAGCTCTGTGGCCCGTATTTCCACGACAGCGGCGAGACGCTGTTCCTCGCGGTGCAGCACCCGGGCACGGATGGGACGAAGGACTTCAAGGGGTTCGAGCGCGACTCGACCTTCGAGGATCCGGCGACCCGCTGGCCCGACTTTGACCCCGCGATGCCGCCGCGCCCGTCGGTGGTCGTGGTCACGAAACAAGGTGGCGGCAAGATCGCCATCTGAGCGCCCACCGGGCGCCGGGGTCTCGATGGCCCCGGCGCCCGGACCCCCATAGTTAAGGCGATTTCAAAAGCGACAAGGCCCCGCAATCCCCCCGCGGGGCCTTTTTTGTGTACCGATTTAGGCCCTTACGGCAGGCAAGGAGAGTCGAACTGCGCAAATCGTTCGCCCGGCAGCACCGCCGGGCAGCGCCCGACCCTCCCCCCAGGGAGGGCGCTTCTCGCCCACCCTAGGGTCAGGCGCTGCGCTACGCACAACGCTCAAACTATGCCGGTCCGTCGGAGGAACCCAGATCAAACCCCCAGATACCGGTCCGCCACATCCCCCGTGACCTCGCCCATCGCACCCGACCAGACCGAGCCGCCCCGCTCGACGATCACCGCGTGGTCGGCGACCTGCCGCAGCTCGGCCAGCGATTTGTCCACCAGCAGGATGGCCATGCCGGTTTCCGCTTTCAATTGCCGGATCGCGGCCCAGATTTCTTGGCGGACCACCGGCGCGAGCCCCTCGGTGGCCTCGTCGAGCAGCAACAAGCGCGGGTTGGTCATCAGCGCGCGACCGAGGCTCAGCATCTGCTGCTCACCGCCCGAGAGCGACGCGGCGGATTGGTCGCGCCGCTCGGCCAAGCGCGGGAAGAGCCGGGTCACGGCGGCCACGTCCCAGGGGCCCGGGCGCGCGGCGGCGATGAGGTTTTCATTCACCGTGAGATTGGGAAAACAACGGCGGCCTTCGGGCACCAGCCCCAGACCCGCCTGCGCGGCTTTGTGCGGCGGCAGGCTTGCGAGGTCGTGCCCGTCGAACCGCACCTGCCCGGCGCTGTGTTTCAGCAGGCGGCAGATGACTTTGATGGTGGAGGATTTGCCCATCCCGTTGCGGCCCATGAGCGCGCAGACCTCGCCTTCGGCGAGCGTGAGGCTGACCCCGAAGAGCGCCTGGCTGGGGCCGTAGGAGGCTTCGATGCCGTCGAGGGTCAGAAGGCTCATGCGGCGTCCTCCTCGCCCAGATAGGCCTCGCGCACCTCGGGGTTGGCGCGGATCTCCTCCGCCGTGCCGGTGGCAATGACCTTGCCGTAGACGAGCACCGAAATGCGGTCGGCCAGCGCAAAGACCGCGTCCATGTCGTGCTCGACCAGCAGGATTGGCGCTTCGCTGCGCAGCCCGTCGAGAAAGCCGGTGAGCCGCTTTGAGCCGCTGGCGCCGAGGCCTGCCATGGGCTCGTCCATCAGGAAGGCGCGCGGCTGGAGGGTGAGTGCCACGGCGACCTCCAGCAGACGCCGCTGGCCGTGGCTGAGCTCGGCGGTGCGGGTGGTGGCGTGATCGGCAAGGCCGACGCGCTCGAGCGCGGCCATGGCGGTCGCGCGCAGCTCGGCATCCCCCATCACCGGCTTGAAGAAGCGCCAGACGGTGCCGCGCTGGCCAACGGCGCCCAGCACCGCGTTCTGCAGCACGGTGTAGTCCATCGCGAGCGAGGAAATCTGGAAGGTGCGGCCCAGCCCGGCGCGCGCGCGGGCGGGTGTGGGGAGCGTGGTGATGTCCTGGCCTGCGAAGTGGATGCGGCCTGCGTCGGGCGCGAGACCGCCCGCGATCTGCTTGATCAGGGTGGATTTGCCCGCGCCGTTGGGGCCAATGAGGGCGTGGATTTCGCCGGGCTTGAGCGTCAGCGAGACGTCATCGGTGGCTTTCAGCGCGCCGAAGGATTTGCTCAAGCGTTCGATGTGCAGCAGCGGCTCAGTCATGCGCCACCTCGCGGCCTGCCAGCGCGCCGATCATGCCGCCGCGCGCGAAGAGCACCACGAGCAGGAGCAGCAGGCCAAGATAGACGTGCCAGAAGTCCGAGAGCCCGCCGAGGATGTGTTCGAGCAGGATGAAAAGGGCCGCTCCCGCGACTGGGCCGTAGAGGCGCCCCACACCGCCCAGGATCACGAAGATCATAATCTCGCCGGACATATGCCAGCTGAGCATCGTGGGGCTGACGAAGCGGTTCAGGTCCGCGAAGAGCGCGCCTGCGAGGGCGGTGATGGCACCTGAGATGACAAAAGCCAGGAGGCGCAAGCGGTAAGGTGAAAGCCCCACGGTCTCAACCCGCTCTGGGTTCTGACGGGCTGCCGCCAGGGCAAGGCCAAAGGGGGAGCTGGCCAGGCGGCCGGCGATGAAAAGGACGGCTGCCAGGATCACGAAGGCGATGGCGAAGAACTGGATCGGATCGAGCGTGTTGAGGCCCGGGAAGCCGTTGCGCACGTAGATCGACAGGCCGTCCTCGCCGCCATAGGCGGGCCAGCTGATCGCAAAATAGTAGAGCATCTGACCGAAGGCGAGCGTGATCATGATGAAATAGACGCCGGAGGTGCGCAAGGACAGCGCGCCGATCAGCAGGGCGGCGAGCGCGCCGGCGATGACGGCGGTGAGCCAGATCACGGGCATGGATTTGGTGCCTTCGATGAGGAAGGGCGCCTCCATCAGGGGCGTGAAGGTCTGGGCGTGGTGGGCGAGGATGCCCATCGCGTAGCCGCCCAGACCGAAGAAGGCGGCGTGGCCGAGGCTGACCAGGCCGCCCAAGCCCAACGCGATGTTCAGGCCGACGCCCGCCAGCGCGAGGATTGCGGCCTTGGTGGCCAGCGTGATGATGAAGGGCTCGTCGAGGGCCAGGGCGATGAGTGCGGTGACGGGCAGCATCGCGAAGAGGACGAGGTTGATGAGGGCGCTGCGGGTCATCTCAGGCGCTCCCGTAGAGGCCGGTGGGGCGGAAGAGCAGCACGGCGGCCATGAGGATGTAGATCGCCATGGAGGCGAGCGACGAGCCCACGGCGGTGGCGGCGGCAGGCTCCATGAACGCACCGAAGAGGCCAGGCAGCAGGACCTTGCCCAGCGTGTCGGTGAGGCCCACGAGCAGCGCGCCAACGAAGGCGCCCTTGATCGAGCCGATGCCGCCGATGACGATGACCACAAAGGCGAGGATCAGCACCGGCTCGCCCATGCCGACCTGCACCGACTGCAGCGCGCCGACCAGCGCGCCTGCGAGCCCCGCGAGGGCTGCGCCAAGGGCAAAGACGATGGTGTAGAGCCGCGAGATGTCGACACCGAGGGCCGCGATCATTTCGCGGTCGCTCTCCCCTGCGCGGATCTGGATGCCGATGCGGGTGCGGGCGATGAGTTGGAAGAGGCCGAGCGCGATCACCCCGCCGATCACGATGATCAGCAGACGGTAAGCGGGGTACTGGATACCGCCGGGCAGCGTGACGGGGCCTGCCAGCGCGGAGGGGATGTCGAGATAGAGCGGGAAAGAGCCGAAGAGCCAGCGGGTGCCTTCGGAGAAGATCAGGATCAGCGCGAAGGTGGCGAGCACCTGATCGAGGTGGTCGCGGTCGTAAAGCCGTCGGATCACGGCGAGCTCGATGATGGCACCGGCGGCGGCGGCGGCGATCAGGCTGGCGATGAGGGCGAGCAGGAAGGAGCCGGTCGCCCCCGCGACGGCGGCGGCGGCGAAAGCACCGACCATGTAGAGCGAGCCATGCGCGAGGTTGATCAGCCCCATCACACCGAAAATCAGCGTGAGCCCGGCGGCCATCAGGAACAGCATGACGCCGAATTGCAGACCGTTGAGGATCTGCTCGATCAGCAGCAGTGTGCTCATGCGAGGCGGCTGGTCAGCAGGCGCAGGCCAAGCCCGGCGAACGCCACCCCGGCCAGCGCATTGATGCCGCGCGCGCCGCGCCGGTAGAGCCGCATCGGCCCGGGGCGCGAGAAGAGCAGCGCATAGCCCAGAAACACCGTGGCACTCTGCACCCCGACGGCCGCGACGACGAGCGCGAGGGCTGCGGGGCTTTGGCCGGGCGAAAGGATCACCGCGTAGAGCGCGCCGAAAAAGAAGATCGCCTTGGGGTTGGTGAGATGCAGCAGCAGCCCGCGCCGGAACGGGTGGCGCGCGGGCACGGTGCCTTCGGTTAGGCCCCCGCGCCAGGCGGCGCGCAGGGATTTGAAGGCCAGCCAGAAGAGATAGGCGGCCCCGGCGTAGCGGATCAGCTCGACAGCCCAGCCATGGCGCAGCATAAGGGCGGCCAGCCCCGCCGCCGCCGCACTCGACCAGATGAGCGATCCGGTCAGCACGCCCGCCGCAAGGCGCAGCCCTGCCCCGGCTCCGCGCGACATCGAGGTGGCCGCGATGGCCAGCGTGGCCGGGCCCGGCGAGGCCGAGGCAATCAGCGCCGCCAGGAGGATCGGCGGAAGAAGGGGCAGGATTTCCATATGCGTCATCCTTCGGCGGCGCGTCCAGACCGTGCGGTCAGATCAGTAGCTGCACTCGGCGGCGTAGGCGTCCACATGGTCTTCAAGGCTGGCGCCGATGATCTTGTTGGTGAAGACATCGCCCTCCTTGATGACCTCGCGCACGTAGTAGTCCTGCACCGGGTGCTGATTGGTGCCGAACTTGAAGTCGCCACGCACCGAGTCGAATTCGGCAGCTGCGAGGGCCGTGCGGAAGGCGTCGGCGTCTTTGACGTCGGCTGTCTCCATCGCGCTGAGGATCAGGTTCGCCGCGTCATAGCCCTGGCTCGCGTAGAGCGAGGGGAGACGTCCGTATTCGGCCTGGAAGGCCTCGACAAAGGTCGCGTTCGCGGGCACGTCGAGGTCCTTGTTCCACTGGCTGGTGTTCTTCACGCCAAGCGCTGCTTCGCCGACCGCTTGCAGGATGCCCTGGTCAAAGCTGAAGGCGGGGCCAACGACGGGGATGTCGACGCCCGAGCCTGCGTATTGCTTGAGGAAGGAGATGCCCATGCCGCCGGGCAGGAAGAAGAAGACAGAGTCGGCGCCCGAGGCGCGGATCTGCGCGATCTCGGCGGCGTAGTCGGTCTGGCCGAGCTTGGTGTAGATCTCACCGGCAAGCTCGCCGCCATAGGTGCGCTTGTAGCCGGTCAGCGCGTCCTGCCCCGCCGGATAGTTGGGGGCGAGGATGAAGCTGTTGGTGTAGCCTGCGTCATTGGCATAGGCGCCCGCGGCTTCGTGCAGGTTGTCGTTCTGCCAGGCGACGTTGAAATAGAGCGGGTGGCAGCCCTTGCCCGCAAGCTGGCTGGGGCCCGCATTGGGCGAGATGTAGAACTTGCCCTGTGCGGTGGCGGCGGGGATCACGGCCATGGCGAGGTTGGAGAAGATGATGCCGGTCATGATGTCCACCTTGTCGGACTGGATCATCTTGTCGGCCAGCTGCACGGCGATCTCGGGCTTGCGCTGGTCATCCTCAACCACCACTTCGAGGTTCTCGTTGCCCGCCATCTTGGTCGCGAGCAGGAAGCCATCACGCACGTCGATGCCGAGGCCCGCGCCGCCGCCCGACAGGGTGGTGATCATGCCAACCTTGACGGTGCCGCCATGCCCGTCGGCGAGCCCGGCGCTGGCCAGCGCCGTCAGACCCGCTGCGAGGATCAGTGATTTGAGATACATGTATACTCTCCCGGTTATGCAGGGCCTCTTGGCGTGCCCTCTTGAATATCGATGCGGCCCGACTGTGGAACACCTCGGGCGGATTTGTCCATCGGGCAGATGTAAAGACGCCCATAAATCAGGGCCGGACCGCCCGCCACCTTGCAGAAGGCTAGGCTGGCTCCGGATTTATTTCAAGAACAAATATTTCAACCTTGAAGTATATTTTGGCACGGCGGACCGTTCCGCCTCGAAAATGCACGTATCCCGGGTGAGGGTTTGTCAGATGTGAAACACCCAGGTGTCCTCCGGCGCGCCCTTGGCGATGCCGTGAAGATAGCGCACATGCATGTCGAAGTGCTCAGCGACCACACCGATATAGGCGTCGCGAGCGTAGGGCCGACTGCCTTTCTTGTAGGGAATCAGCGTCTGTGCGGGGACCTGCGCCGCCGCCGCCAACACCGTTCCCTGTGCGGTTTGCAGCCGTGGAAGGAGCGCCTCAACCCCGGCTTCGGCATGGGCGCGCTGTGCGTTTCGGTTGATCACCTTGTAAGTGCCGGACAGCACTTCGGGCGTCTGTCCGGAGGCAAAGGCCGTGAGCGTGTCGGCATAGTAAGCGTGCCAGAAGGCCATGTGCCGGAGGTCATGATCGCGCACGCGCTCGGGCAGCGCGGGGTCCTGCACGGCTGTGAGGTAGGCGTCAAAGCTTGCGGCCAGGCGCGGCAGAGGGTCGGGACGCGGTGCGGCCATTGGAGCTCCGTGCTCATGTGTCACCGCATCAGCAGGTCCCGGCCCTTTTGGGCCGGACCGCGCGGCGGCAGGCCCCTAGCCGCCCGTCTGGGTGATCGGTGCGAGCAGCGCGGGGTTGGTCACAAGGTTGCGCACGCCATGGGCGCCGGTCTCGTCAAAGGCGTTGTCAGCCAGCCAGGCCTCGACCGAGCTGATGGAGACCTTGGCCACATCGGGCCGCACGCTCCAGGTGACTTGCAGCGGCGAGCCGGCGGTGTTGAAGCTGGGGCCCGTGGTGGAGCCCGGATAGAGGATCGGCGTGCCGGTGTCTGTGGGGATCGCAGGGGCCTGGTGCAGGCCGTCGACCACCTCATGGGCCGTCAGTGCGGTGAAATCGAGCGCACTGTCGTCATTGACCAGCACGAAGACCTGCGCTTCGACGCGCAGCTGCGGGTTGGCGATGGCCTCGCTGAGACAGGAGCCGAGGGTCGGGCCGGGCTGCACCTGCGCGGTGGTATGGACGTAGTGGACCTCGATGGTGTCGCCGGGCTGCAGATCGCCGTATTTGGTCGGGCCAACGGTGGTCTCATAGGGCGCCAGTTCCGCCTCGGTCAGGGTGCCGTCATAGCGAAAGCCGGTGCCCGCGCCCTCGCCGTCTCCGTTGCCGGCGTAGGTGGTGAACTGGCCGCCGCGGTGTTCGGCGTTTTCATGAAAGTGGATGTTACAGAGGTTCATCTCGGTATGTGCGGGCGCGGTGGCGAAAACCCGGTCGTTCTCGCCCTCCAGCGTGCTGAGATCGCGCGGCGATTGCGGACCGAACCCTGCGTCTTTCGTGGCCTCCGCCAAGGCCGCGCGTTGGGCGGCAATGTCCGCATCGGTGGCTGTCGCCGCACCCAGAGATGAGGCAGCCGTGATGGCAGAGACGGACAGAGCAAGGGTCAGCGCAGATTTCATGAAGTTCCTCCCGTGGGGTTGAGGGCCGTGTGGCCTGTTCAACCTTTGATATAGGCTTCGACGGGAGGGAGAGTAGATCGCGGCTGTGCAAAACCCGACGCCCCCGCGCAAAATGTGAGCCGGGGCGTCGAAAGCTGTGCAGCGATCAGCGGATGCGCTCTTCCGTCTTGGCGTCGAAGACGTAGACGCGGCGGGTCTCGAAGGTGATGTCGACCGTGTCGCCTTCATTGGCGCGCTCGTCACCGCGTTCTTCAACGATGATGCGCTCGCCGGTGGGCGTATCGAGGTGCAGGTAGCTGACACCGCCCAAGGCTTCCGAGAGCTCCGCCTTCAAGGCGCCCTGCCCCATCTGGACTTCGATATGTTCGGGCCGGATGCCGAGGATCACAGAGGTGCCCGCAGCGGGCAAGCTTGCCTCGACCGCGACGGTGCGCCCGAGGCCGGGGACCTCGACACCGCCCTCGACCACGGTGCCATTCAGGAAATTCATTGCGGGCGAGCCGATGAAACCGGCCACGAACTTGTTGTCCGGGTCGCGGTAGAGCTCCAGCGGCGCGCCCACCTGCTCGATATTCCCAAGGCGCAGCACCACGATCTTGTCGGCGAGCGTCATCGCCTCGACCTGGTCGTGGGTCACATAGATCATCGTCGCACCGATTTCCTTGTGCAGACGGGCGATCTCGACCCGCATCTCGACGCGCAGCTCGGCATCGAGGTTCGAGAGCGGCTCGTCAAAGAGAAACACCTCGGGCCCGCGCACGATGGCGCGACCGATGGCGACGCGCTGGCGCTGACCGCCCGACAAGGCTTTGGGTTTGCGGGCGAGGAACTGGTCGAGCTTGAGGATGTCGGAGGCCTTCTGCACCTTCTCCTTGATCTCGGCCTTGGGCACGCCGTTCATCTTGAGGCCAAAGCCCATGTTCTCTTCCACGCTCATATGCGGGTAAAGCGCGTAGGTCTGGAACACCATGGCGACGCCCCGCTCGGAGGGATCCATGTGGGTCACGTCACGCGGGCCGATGGCGATCTTGCCGTCGCTGGTCTCCTCGAGCCCCGCGATCATGCGCAAGAGCGTGGACTTGCCGCAGCCCGAGGGGCCGACGAAGACGCAGAACTCGCCGTCCTCGATCTGCAGATCGATCCCGTGGATCACCTGCACATCGCCGTAGCGTTTGATGGCCTGGTTCAGTGTCACGCCTGTCATGGTCTTAGGTCCCCGTGTGTTGAAGGTGGGTGTCTGGAAAGCGCCAGGTCTGTGCTTCCTGCGCGATGGCGTCTGCCGTGCGCGCAAGGCGCGGGGCCCAGCTTTCCAGTTGCTTGAGATCTGTGGCCTGCAGCGCGCCGGTGATCGACATCGCGCCCAGCACGCGGCCGGTGCCGGTGAGAATCGGATGCGCGATGCAGATGATGCCGGGCTCGTGCTCTTCGCGGTCGAAGGCATAGCCGCGGGTGCGGATCGCCGCGAGCTCGGCACAGAGCGCCTCGGGCGTCGTATACGTGTGCTCGGTGAAGCGGTGAAAGCTTTGCTGCGCGATCACGCGGGCCAGATGCTCCTCGGGCAGGAAGGCGAGCATCGCCTTGCCGACGCCGGTGCAATAGGCGGGGCCGACCTTGCCTGCGTCCGAGAACATCTCGACCGGCTGCGCGGCGTTGCGCTTGTCGACATAGAGCACCTGAGCGTTGTCGAGCTGTGCGAGGTGCACGGTCTGCCCGGTCTCGGCGCTGAGCTGGTCGAGGAAGGGGCGCGCAATAGGCGCGAGCGAGCTCTGCGTCCAGGCGGCATGGGCTAGCCGCACGAGCCGCACGCCCAGCGCATAGGTTTGACGGTCCGGGTCGTATTCCAACATGCCCTGCGACGTGAGCGTCTGTAGGAAGCGATAGAGCGTCGCCTTGGGAAATTTGCTCTCGGCGAGCAGCGTCGCAAAGCGCACCGGCTGGCCATATGCGGCCACCTGATCCAGAACATCCAGCGCTTTGCCAACCGTGCCGTCACCGGACATGGCCCACTCCTCCCGTGATGCGCGAACCGCCTGCGTTTCGGAAAATCTATTGCAAACCAGTGGCTTGCGCGCTTTTCCGCCTCCTTGCAGGCTGCGCTGTGTCCTCCATCGCATTAAGAACACTGTTGACAGGCTAAGCAGATTGCGCTGTAGTTTTCAATATATAAAACTTGGTTTCAAATAATGGAACATCATTATTGGGAGCCAGGGAGGACATACACGCACGTACCTGAGGGAGGACACCATGCGTTTCACCACCAAGACAATGCTCATGGCATTGGCGGGCTCCACCATGCTGGCCGGCGCTGCGACGGCCGAGCTGACCGGGGATCTCAAGATTTTCCTCGACACATCGAACCCGGCGCCGCGCGCGACCATGGAAGCGATGATCGCGGATTTCGGCGAGCTGCACCCGGATCTGAACATCGAAACCACAGTGATCGACCGCGAGGCCTACAAGACGCAGATCCGCAACTTCCTGACGGCGGATGCGCCCGATGTGGCCACCTGGTATGCGGCGAACCGGATGACACCTTATGTTTCAGCCGGCCTCTTTGAAGATGTTTCCGACCTCTGGGCGGAGCCCGAGATTGCCGAAAACCTCGCCTCGACCAAGGGGGCGATGACGATCGACGGCAAGCAGTGGGGCGTGCCCTACACCTACTATCAGTGGGGCATCTACTACCGGAAGGACATCTACGAGGAGCTGGGGCTGAACGAGCCGGCGACCTTCGAGGAAATGAAGTCCAACTGCCAGGCGATCCTCGATTCCGGGCGCAAGTGCTACACCATCGGCACCAAGTTCCTCTGGACCGCGGGCGGCTGGTTCGACTACCTGAACATGCGCACGCATGGATTTGATTTCCATATGGAATTGGCCAATGGGGATGTGAAGTGGACCGACGATCGCGTCAAACAGACCTTCGCCAACTGGCGCGAGCTGATTGATATGGGCGCCTTTGTCGACAACCACCAGAACTACAGCTGGCAGGAATCGCTGCCGTTCATCGTGAACGGCGAGGCCGCCGCGATCCTGAAAGGCAACTTTGCCGTGGCCCCACTGCGCGAAGCGGGTCTGGATGACAGCAAGCTGGACTTCTACCAGTTCCCGGCGATCACCGAAGGCGTGGCGCTGGCCGAAGATGCGCCGACCGATACGTTCCACATCCCGGCCAATGCCTCGAACAAGGAAAACGCCAAGGAATTCCTGCGCTTTGTCGTCTCGGCCAACGTGCAGACCGAGATCAACAACGGCGAGAACCTGGGCCAGCTGCCTGTAAACGCCGGCTCCTCCGTGGATGATGACAAGTTCCTGAATGAAGGCTTTACCATGCTGTCCGAGAACAGCCCCGGCGGTGTGGCGCAGTTCTTCGACCGCGACTTCCCCGCCGAGATGGCCGCTGAAGCCATGCAGGGCCTGCAGGAATTCATGGTCTTCCCGGACAACCTCGACGACATCCTGGCTCGCCTCGATAAGGTGCAGGAACGCGTCTACCAATAACAAGACCTGGCCGGGCGGCTCCCAAACGCCCGGCCCTTTCCCTGGACCGCGACACATCCGCCAGCATGATCCGTCATTCTGCCGAATGCGCCGCAAGAGCCGTATCGCAGACCAGACCCTGCGCCGTACCACAGAGGAGACGCGTCGATGACAAACGCCCCAGCTGTCCCTGTTACCAGTGCGCCGCAGCGCGGCTGGTACAAGCGCAACGAGATTGCGGTCACGCCCTGGCTGTTTCTGGCGCCCGCGATTCTGTTCTTTGCCTTCTACGTGATCTGGCCGATCTACCAGTCGATTGCGATCTCTTTCTACGACTGGGACGGGCTGGGCGAGGCGCGCTTTGTGGGCATGGCGAATTACGTCGAGCTGATGGATGACAGTGCCTTTGAGGTATCGCTGTGGAACAATCTCAAGTGGTTGTTGTTTTACCTGCTGGCGATTCCAGGCGGGCTGTTCATCGCGCTGTTTCTCAATCAGACCGTCACGGGCATTCGCATCTACAAGTCGCTGTTTTTCTTTCCCTTTGTTCTGTCTCAGGTGGTTGTGGGTCTCGTGTTTTCCTGGTTCTACCTGCCCAATGAAGGGTTGTTGAACGGCATCCTGGGCCTTGTGGGTCTGGGGCCGATCAACGTGCTGGGCGACCCGACCATGGCCACCTATGGTATTATTGCCGCCGGGCTTTGGCCGCAGACGGCCTATTGCATGATCCTCTATCTCACGGGTCTCAACGCGGTGGACCCCGAACAGATCGAAGCCGGGCGGCTCGATGGGGCCAAGGGCTGGAAGATGCTGTGGTACATCATCATCCCACAGCTGAAGCCCGCGACCTTCATTGCCTTCGTGGTGACGATCATCGGCGCGCTGCGGTCCTTTGACCTGATTTCCATCATGACCAACGGCGGGCCGTTCGGGCAGACCCGGGTGCTGTCGTTCTACATGTTCGAAAAGGCGCTGTCGGAATACGGGTTCCGCATGGGCTATGGTGCGGCCATCGCGGTGGTGCTCTTCCTGATCATGCTGGTCTTCATTGCGTACTTCCTTTGGTCAATGTGGGCCGAGGAGAAGGGCCGATGAGCGGGGTGCAGCGTCAGGACGCCTCCGGCGGGAGTATTTGTCGAAGAATGAAGAGCGCGCGCGCATGACCCGGCCTGAGTTCGATGACCTCTGTGCCGTGCATCCCGGGGCTGTGCTCTCGGGGCCCGGCGAGCTCGACGCCTGGAAGGTGGGCGGCAAGATGTTCGCCTGTTTCGGGCATACAGATCAGCGCGCGACCAATGACGATCATGTGGTGGTGCGCTGTGCCGATACGGAGATGGCGCGCATGCTGATCGAGAGCGGGGCGGCCGGGAAGCCCGCCTATTTCCGGGGCGCCTGGGTGCGGCTGGACCTGCCCGCGCTGGACCCGGAGGAGGCGCGGCACCGCGTTGCCGTCTCCTACACAACCATTCGCAGTGGCCTGACCAAGAAGGCGCAGGCCGCATTGCCCCCCCTGCCGGAGGAGTGCTGAGATGTTTCCGACACCCATTGAAAAAACCCCGCGCTCCTGGCAGCTGACCTATCAGTCACTGTTGCCCGTCGCTCTGATCATGTGGTTGTTGCCGCTCATTGCGGTGGCCGTCTTCTCGATCAAGCCGGCGGTGGATTTCACACAAGGCAACTACTGGGGGATGCCCTCGTCGTTCGAGATGTTCAACAACTACGGGCAGGTGTTCTTCAACTCCGATATGCCGCGGTACATGCTGAATTCGGTGCTGATCACGGTGCCGACGGTGATCGGGGCTGTGGCGCTGTCGTGTCTGGCGGGCTTTGCGCTGGGGATCTACAAGTTCAAGTCGAACATTTGGGTGTTCTTCATGTTCGTGGCGGGCAATTTTGTGCCCTTTCAGATCCTGATGGTGCCGGTGCGGGACCTGACGCTCGACATGGGGCTGTACAACACCAAGACGGGCCTCGTGCTCTTTCACATCGCGTTCCAGACCGGGTTCTGCACACTCTTCATGCGCAATTTCATCCGCGCGCTGCCCATCGAACTGGTGGAAGCCGCGCGCGTCGAAGGCATCGCCGAGTGGAAGATCTTCTGGTACGTGGTCATCCCGCTGATGAAGCCCGCAATTGCGGCGCTTTCCGTGCTGATCTTCACCTTCATCTGGAACGATTACTTCTGGGCCGTGGTGTTGACCCAAGGCCCCGAAAGCCAGCCGGTCACCGCCGGGATCACCAGCTTCAACGCGCAGTTCCGCGCCGCCTATCACCTGATGAGTGCGGGCTCAATTGTGGCCGCCCTGCCGCCGGTGCTGATGTTCTTCCTGATGCAGAAACACTTCATCGCCGGTCTGACCCTGGGGGCCGTAAAGTGACAACCCACTGGCGTCTGGACGATGATCGCCAGACCATGGTTCTCGCCTCCACAGGCGGACGCTGCCCCCAGGTGATCTACTGGGGGCCGCCGCTGCCTGAGGGAGAGGATCTGGCGCAACTGGCAGCGGCGGTGACGCTGGACGTCACCGGCGGTATGCTGGATGAGAACCCGGATCTGTCGATCTGCCCGGAAGCCTCGCGCACCTTTCCCGGCCAACCCGGTCTGATCGTGCGCGACAGCGACGGCGCGCCGCTGCTGCCCGCCTTCAAGTTGCGGGAGGTGGTGGAGGCCGGGCAGCACCTGACCGTGATTTGCGAGGATGCCCGGAACCGGCTGACCTATACGGCGGAGTTTGTGTTGGACCCGGACACCCATGTGATTGCGCTGTCGGCACGGGTGACTTCTGACCGGCCGCTGCACCTGCACTGGCTGGCCGCGCCCGTGCTGCCCGCACCGCAACAGTCGGATGAGATGATCGACGTGGCGGGGCGCTGGTGTGGCGAGTTCCAGCTCAACCGCACCGCCTGGTCGCCCGGCATCCGCTATCGCGAGAACCGCACCGGGCGCACAGGACATGAGCATTTCCCGGGGCTGATCGTGCCCTGCCGGGGCGCGACCAATGCCAGCGGCGAGGCCTTCGCCTTTCATTATGGCTGGTCCGGCGGACACCGGATGATCGCCGAAGAGCTGCCCGACGGGCGGCGGCAGATCCAGTTCGGACATGCCGCCCGGATGGAGACGGCGCCCAGCACCGAGTTTCGCACAGCGCCGCTTTATGCGGTCTATTCCTCGGATGGGTTCAACGGCTGCGCGGTGTCGTTCCAGCGCCATCTGCGCGACCGCATCGTGACCTGGACCAAGCCGGGCCGCCCGCGCCCGGTGCATTACAACTGCTGGGAGGCGGTCTATTTCGCCCATGACTTGCCGGTGCTGAAAGACATCGCGACCCGCGCCGCCGCTCTGGGGGCGGAGCGCTTCGTCTTGGATGACGGTTGGTTCGGACAGCGCGACGACGACACCTCCTCCCTCTCGGATTGGGAAGTGGACCCGCGCAAGTACCCCGATGGTCTGGGGCCGCTCATTGATCATGTGCATGGCGCGGGCATGGCCTTCGGCATCTGGTTCGAGCCGGAGATGATCAACCCCGACAGCAACATTCACCGCGCGCATCCCGACTGGGCGCTGGGGTCCGAGGACCAGATCCTGGGGCGGCAGCAGAAGGCGCTGAACATGGGGCTCGCCGAGGTGCGCGAGTTCCTTTATGAGCGCATCTCAGCGTTGCTGCGCGCCCATCCGATTGATTACATCAAATGGGACCACAACCGTGTGCTGCCTGCGCCGGATGCGGCGCAGACACGTGGGTCTTATGCGCTGATCGACCGGCTGCGCAAGGACTTCCCGGATGTGGAGATCGAAAGCTGTGCCTCGGGTGGCGGGCGCATCGACTTCGGCATTCTCAGTCGCACCCAGCGGGTCTGGCTTTCGGACAGCAACGACGCGCTGGAACGGCTGCACATGCAGCACAACGCCGCCCTCTTCCTGCCTGCCGCCGTGACCGGCAGCCATGTGGGGCCGCGCAAGTGCCATACATCTGGGCGAGTGCTGGATATCTCATTCCGCGCCTGGGTGGCGGCCCAGCGGCACATGGGGTTCGAGATGGACCCCCGCGAGTTGACCGACCGCGAGGCTGCGGTGCTGCGCGATGTGACAAGCTGGTGGAAGGAAAATCGCGACTGGATGTATGGCGCCGATATCCTGCGGCTCGATGCCACGGACCCCTCGGTCATCGCCGAGCAGCAGATGACGCGCGAGGGCGACCGCTTCGTCATCTTTGCAGGCAAGTCGGGCACCTCGCGCCAGATCGCGCCGCGCCCGCTGCGGCTCACGCGGCTGGACCCGGAGGCGCGGTATGAGATCAGCCTGCGCAACCGCGCCGATGCGACGCAGCTGTCGCGCGGCAGCCCAGCGCTGAAAAAGGGCTCGCTCACGCTCACGGGCACGGCACTGATGCACAATGGGATCGCCCTGCCCTGGAGCTATCCCGAAACCCTATGGGTGCTGGAAGGAAAACGACTATGATCTTTTCGCACGCGACTGAAGAGGTACGCTCATGACCAAGACAGCCACATTCCACGACCTCGACGGCGCGTCGATCTACATCACTGGCGGCGGGTCCGGCATTGGCGCGGACCTGACCGACGGGTTCCTGGCCCAGGGCGCGAAGGTCGCTTTCATCGGGCGGTCGGACGCCAGCGCCTTTGTCGACGAGATGGAGGAGAAACACGGGGTGCGCCCGCTGTTCTTTCAAGGCGACATCACCGACACGGACGGCCTGCAGCGGAGCATTGCCGAGGCGGCAGAGGCCCATGGCCCGATCCATGCGCTGGTCTCGAATGCGGCGAATGACAAGCGGCACAGCTGGAAGGATGTGACCCCCGAGGAGTGGGATTTCCTGCTGGCAGTGAACCTCAAGGCGTATTTCTTTGCCGCGCAAGCCGTGGCGCCAGCGATGCAGGACCGTGGCGCGGGATCGATCATCAACTTCAGCTCGATCAGCTATATGATGGGGAATGCGGGCTACCCGGCCTATACGGCAGCGAATGGGGGTATCACCGCCATGACCCGCAGCCTTGCGCGCGAGTTGGGACCAGATGGCATCCGCGTGAACGCGCTGGCGCCGGGCTGGGTGCTGACCGAAAAGCAGCTCGACAAATGGGCGACACCCGAGGGGCTGGCGGCGCATCTGGAGCGGCAGTGCCTGAAGACGCATCTGGCGCCGCAGGATATCGTGGATGCGGTGCTGTTTCTCGCCTCGAACACCAGCAAGATGATGACGGGGCAGTGCATGGTCGTCGACGGCGGCGTCGTGACAACGGGATAGGCGATGGCTGAGCGCGTGACACCGGACTGGATCGCTGTGGATTGGGGCACCACCAATCTGCGCGCCTTTGCGATGCAGGGTGCGACGGTACTGGCGCGCGCGCAGTCTGACGATGGCATGGGCAAGCTGGCGGTGGCCGAGTTCGAGCCGGCGCTGCTGGCGCTGATCGGTGCGTGGCTGGAGAGCGGACCGGTGCCGGTGATCGCCTGCGGCATGGTGGGCTCGCGCCAGGGCTGGGTCGAGGCGCCCTATCGTCCGGTGCCCTGCATGCCTCTGGCTGAAACGCTGACACCGGCACCGACCACCGGCCCCTTGGATGTGCGCGTCGTCTCCGGCCTGTCACAGGCCAGCCCGGCGGATGTGATGCGCGGGGAAGAGACGCAGGTGGCGGGTTTCCTCGCGCTCAACCCCGGCTGGGACGGGGTTCTCTGCATGCCCGGCACCCATACGAAATGGGTGCATCTGAGCGCCGGTGAGGTTGTCAGCTTTCAGACCTTCATGAGCGGCGAGCTCTTTGCTCTGATCAGTGGGCAGTCTGTGCTGCGGCATTCGCTGGGACAGGACGGCTGGGACGCAGAGGCCTTCGCTGCCGCCGTGAGCGATGCGATGTCCAAGCCCGAGGCGATGGCCGCGCGGCTCTTTGGCCTGCGGGCGGGTCATCTGTTGAACGGTATTCAGGCGCCAGAGACACGCGCCGCGCTCTCCGGGCTGCTGATCGGCGCGGAGCTGGCGGCGGCACGGCCCTATTGGCTGGGCCAGAATGTGGCCCTCCTCGGCATGGGTGATCAGGCACGCGCCTATCAGGACGCGCTGCGCCCGCAAGGGGTCGAAGCCATGCTGGTTGACACCGAAAAAGCAACCCTGGCCGGGCTCACGGCCGCATATCGAAACGCGAAGGCTCTGACATGACCCTGCCCATCATCGCCATTCTCCGCGGGATCACCCCGGCGGAGGCGCCCGCCGTCTGTGAGGCGCTGATCGCCGCTGGCATCACGCAGATCGAGGTGCCGCTGAACTCTCCCGACCCGCTGGAGAGCATCGGCGCGCTGGCGCGCCGCTTTGGCGATCAGGCATTGATCGGCGCGGGCACTGTGCTGACCGTGGCGGAGGTGAACGCGGTGGCAGAGGCCGGCGGCAGGCTGATCGTCTCACCCAATTGCAGCACCGCCGTGATCGCAGCCACCAAGGCGCTGGATCTGCAGAGCTGGCCCGGTGTCTTCACACCGTCGGAGGCGTTCACGGCGCTGCAAGCGGGCGCGGATGGGCTGAAGCTCTTCCCCGGTGCGATGGCGGGCACGGTCGGACTGGCGGCGATGCGCCCTATCCTGCCGGACGGCACGCTGGTCTATGCGGTGGGCGGCGCGGGGCCGGAGAACTTTGGTGAGTGGATCGCGGCCAGTGCAGACGGGTTCGGCATCGGCTCCGCGCTCTACAAGCCCGACATGAGTGTGGCGGATCTGGCCGAGCGCGCCCGAGCCATCGTTGCCGCCTACAAACAGGCGGTCGGATGAGCGCAGAGGTCTTCGACGACCGGCGTTGCATCCTGGGGGAAGGCCCGCTCTGGCACCCGGAGCGGGAACAGCTCTTCTGGTTCGACATCATGCGGCATCGGCTTCTGAGCCGGGATGCCACCGGCCCGTTGGAATGGCGGTTCGGTGAGCCCGTTTCGGCGGCCGGATGGGTGGATACAGAGACGCTGCTCATTGCCTCAGCCTCGGCGCTGTGGCGGTTCGATGTGCGGGATAGCAGCAAAACGCAGCTTTGCAGGTTGGAGCAGGACAATGCGGTGACGCGTTCGAACGATGGGCGCGCGGATCCCTGGGGCGGGTTCTGGATCGGCACCATGGGGCGGACTGCAGAAAGCGGCGCCGGAGCGATCTATCGGTTCTATCAGGGCAGGTTGCAGAGGCTTTTCAGCGAGATCACCATCTCCAACGCCATCTGCTTCGCGCCGGACCGCAGCTGCGCCTATTTCACCGACACCACGACAAAGCGGGTGATGCGCGTGGCCCTCGACCGAAACGGCTGGCCCGAGGGCGACCCGGCGGTGTTTCTCGACCTCACCCCCGACGGTTTGAATCCCGACGGCGCCGTGGTCGACAAGAGCGGTGCTGTGTGGATCGCGCAATGGGGCGCGGCCCGTGTGACCGCCTATTCCGGCGAAGGCACCTTCCTGCGGGCGGTCGCCCTTCCGGCCCGGCATACCACCTGCCCGGCCTTCGGGGGCCCGGGTTTCCGCACGCTCTTTGTGACCAGCGCACGGCAAGGCTTGTCTGCCGCGGTGGCGCATGATCAAAGCCCGCATGGTCAGACTTTCGCGATATCTGGTGTCGCGGAGGGGCTGCCGGAGCCGAGGGTGATCTTATGAACCGCGCGTTGGGTGTGTGCTATTATCCCGAACACTGGCCCGAGGAGATGTGGGCGCGGGATGCCGCCGAGATGGTCGAAGCGGGCATCTCCTGGGTGCGGATCGGCGAATTTGCCTGGAGCCGGATCGAGCCGGAGCCGGGTGATTTCAGGTTTGACTGGCTGGACCGGGCGATTGCGGTGCTGAGCGGCGCGGGGCTGAAGATCATCCTCGGCACACCGACCTGCACTCCGCCGCGCTGGATGCTGGAGCGGTTTCCCGACATGCTGGCGGTCGATGCGCAGGGGCACGTGCGCGGGTTCGGCTCGCGGCGGCATTATTGCTTCAGCCACGCAGGCTACCGCGCGGCCAGCGGCAAGATCGCCGAGGTGCTGGGCGACCGCTACGGGCGTGATGCACGCATCCACGCCTGGCAGATCGACAATGAATACGGATGTCACGACACCATCCTGTCCTATTCTGAGGCGGCGCGGGACGCTTTTCGCGCCTGGCTTGTGCAGCGCTATCAAAGCATCGACGCGCTGAACGATGCCTGGGGCAATGTCTTCTGGTCGATGGAATATCGCAGCTTCGACAAGATCGGCCTGCCGAACCTGACCGTAACCCAGCCGAACCCGAGCCATGAGCTGGCCTTCCGGCGGTTTTCCTCGGATCAGGTGGTGGCCTATCACGAGGTGCAGGTCGCGGCGCTGCGGGCACGGACGGAGGCACCGCTCATCCACAACTACATGGGGCGGGTGCTGGAGTTCGACCATTTTGACGTCGGCGCCTCGATTGATATCGCGAGTTGGGACAGCTATCCAATCGGCTTTCTCTCGGACCGGCTGGAGGGCAGTGCCGAGCACAAGGCGCGCTATCTGCAGCAGGGCGATCCGGATATGCAGGCGTTTCATCACGACCTTTACCGCGCCGTCGGTAAGGACGGGCGCTGGTGGGTGATGGAGCAGCAGCCCGGCCCGGTGAACTGGGCCCCGCACAACCCTGCACCCCTGCCCGGCATGGTGCGGCTGTGGAGCTGGGAGGCCTTCGCCCATGGCGCCGAAGTGGTCAGCTATTTCCGCTGGCGGCAAGCGCCCTTTGCGCAGGAGCAGATGCATGCCGGGCTGAAGCGGCCGGACAATGCGCCCGCACCGGGGCTGGAAGAGGCCGCGCAAGTGGGGCGCGAGATTGCGGATATGCCGCAGATCGCGCTGCAACAGGCGCCGGTTGCGCTGGTCTTCGATTACCCGTCCGAATGGGCCTGGGCGACGCTGCCGCAGGGGGATGGGTTCAGCTATTTCCGTCTTATGCTGGACGCCTATCGTGCGCTGCGCCGGTGCGGGTTTTCCATCGATATCGTGCCGTCAAACACGACAGATCTCTCTGCCTATGCGCTGGTGCTGGCACCGGGGTTGGCAGCGATGCCCGAGGCGCTGCAGCAGGCGCTGGGACAGACCGTGGCACTGGTCGGCCCGCGCAGCAACGCTGTCACCGATGAGCTGCGGATCCCGACACCGATGGGGCCAGACCTGCCGGGTCTCGATGTCACGGCAGCCCGTGTCGAAAGCCTGCCACCGCATGTGCAACGTCCAGTGCTGGGCGGCGGCGCGGTGCAGCATTGGATCGAGGATCTGGATGGCAGCGCGGACACGCTGATCGAAGCCGAGACTGGCCAGGCCGTGCTCAAGGGTGATGGCCCGATGCACTACCTCGGCGCCTGGCCCGACGCCGAGCTCTGGGAGCGGATCGTGCATGGTCTTGCGAAAGAGGCAGGACTCGCGGCGCAAAACCTGCCCGAAGGCCTGCGTCTGCGCGACACGCGCACCCATCGCTTTGCGTTTAACTATGGGCCGGAGCCTGTTGATTTTCAGGGAAAAACCATCATGCCTGCCGATGTCGCCTGGTGGGGCATCTAAGCCTGCGCGTTACGCCTGCGCCTTGGCATAGGCGAGACAGCCGAGCAGCGCCGCCTCATCCTGTGTGATCACCGAAACCGCCACGGGCGGCAGCTTTGATTTCACCGTTGGTTGGCCGCTCAGCACCTCTTTGAACAGCGCCCGTGCGGGGCTGGAAAGCAGGCCACGCACAACCGAGCCCGCAAGAAAGATGCCGCCCGACGGCATGTAGAGCAGCCGCAGGTCATGAATGAAGGCGCCCAGCATGCGGGCGTAGGTCTCGACCGACGCCCGTGCGTTATCGTCGCCCTGATTGGCGGCATCGATCACCTCGCGCGCATCGATCTTGGCCGCACCGGTTGCCGCGGCGTGCAATTCGGCGAGACCGGGCCCGCGCACCGCATCCTCGGCGCAGCGGACCCATGGCGTGGACGATCCCACGTAGGCATGCAGGTGGTCGGCCACACGGGTCGGGAGACTGCCGAGACCCGCCTCCGCGCGCAGACAGACCGTCTGGTCTCCAACCCGCAGGACCGGGCTGACGTTGAAGCCGGTGCCCGCCCCGATGACCAGCCGCTGGTCATCTTCCAGTACGGGCGCTTCAACGACCACCTCCGTGCCATCCGGGCCAAGGCTGTCCAGCGCATAGCCCAGGGCGCTGAGGTCATTCAGCAGCCCGACGCGCTGCGCACCGTGACGGCCGGAGAGCTGACCGGCATCGAAGGACCAGCCGCGATTTGTCAGCCGGGCTGTCTGGGCTGTCACCGGACCGGCGACTGCCACCGTGAGCGCTTCCAGTGTGTGCACCTGCGCGTGGGCGAGATACGCCTCAAGCGCCGCGTCGAAATCGGCGTAATCGTCGTTCTGATAGCGTCGCGTCAGCGCGCCTTGGATGACGCCCTCGCGCGCGCAGGCAAAGCGGACGTTTGTGCCTCCAACATCTGCGAGGATCAGTGCCATGGTCTCGTGTCCTCAGACAAATCGGCTGACGTAATTCTCCAGGATCTCCTGCTGACCGGAGCGCGGCTGCGGGTCAATGCCGCCGCCTGCGACCTGCGCCTCGATCTGATCCAGCGTCGCGGAGGTCAGCCAGGAGTGCCCCTGCGCCGCATCCCATCCCGCATAGCGGGCATCACGCGCCGCTTCAAGGCCGCCATCTTCGAGCATGGCGGCTGCAGCTTTGAGGCCACGGGCGCAGATGTCCATCGCGCCTACATGCGCAGCGATCAGGTCTTTGGGGTCGAGGCTCTGGCGGCGCAGTTTGGCATCGAAGTTGGTGCCGCCGGTGGTGAATCCGCCCGCCTTGAGCACTTCGTAGTAGGCCAGCGCCACCTCGGGCACGTTGTTGGGGAACTGGTCGGTGTCCCAGCCGGATTGGTAGTCGTTGCGGTTCATGTCGATGGAGCCGAAAATGCCGAGAGCGGAGGCCATGGCCAGCTCGTGCTCGAAGCTGTGGCCGGCGAGGATCGCATGACCCTGTTCGATATTCATTTGCACCTCCGTCTCTAGCCCGAACTCCTTGAGGAAGCTATAGACTGTCGCGACGTCGTAGTCGTATTGATGCTTGGTTGGCTCCTGCGGCTTGGGCTCGATCAGGATCGCGCCCTTGAAGCCGATCTTGTGCTTGTAGTCGACCACCATCTGCAAAAAGCGCCCCGCCTGCGCGCGCTCGCGTTTCAGGTCGGTGTTGAGCAGCGTCTCATAGCCCTCGCGCCCGCCCCAGAGCACGTAGTTTTCACCGCCGAGCTTGTGCGTGGCGTCGATGCAGTTCTTCACCGTGGCGGCAGACCAGGCAAAGACCTCCGGGTCGGGGTTGGTGGCCGCCCCGGACATGAAGCGACGGTGCGAGAAGAGGTTCGCGGTGCCCCAGAGCAGCTTGGTGCCCTGGCCCTGCATCTTCTCACCAATATAGTCGATGATCTCCTCAAAATTGCGCTTGCTCTCGGCAAATGTCGCGCCCTCGGGGCGGATGTCAGCATCGTGCCAGCAATAGAAGGGCTGGCCAAGAATGGCGAACATCTCGAAGGCCACATCGGCCTTGAGCCGCGCCAGATCCATTGTGTCGCCGAACCACGGGCGCTCGAACGTTTGCCCGCCGAAGGGGTCACCGCCGGGCCAGGCAAAGCTGTGCCACCAAGCCACGGCGAAGCGCAGATGGTCTTCCATGCGCTTGCCCGCGACCACCTCGTCGGCGTTGTAGTTGCGGTAGGCCAGGTCATCCGCAGGCGCGTCGGGAGTGTAGGTGACGGGCGAGATGCCAGCGAAGAAGTCGGTCATAGGGTCTCCTTGAGGGCCGCGTAGACGGCCCGGTATTGCGCGTGTTTGTCGAGGAACGCGGATGTGAGTGTGGTGTCCGGCTCGATGGTGCGGGCCGTGGCAGGCGGTGTGGCGATCTCGGCGCCGGCGCCAGTTGCAGCCATCTGGCCCAGCCGGGCCGCGCCAAAGGCGCCGCCGAAATCGCCCGCCTCAGGCAGGTCGATGGGCATCTCAAGCAGCGTCGCGAGGGCCTGAAGCCAGTAGTCGGATTTGCTGCCGCCGCCCACGGCGACCAGCGTATCGATCTGCGTCCCCGTACTGCGCAGCGCATCCAGACTGTCGCGGAAGGCAAAGCTGACCCCTTCCAGCACCGCACGTGTCCCGGCAATGCGATCTGTGGCGTGGCCAAGACCCAGAAAAGCGCCGCGCGCCGCCGCATCATTGTGCGGGGTGCGCTCGCCACCCAAGTAAGGCAGGAACAGCGTCTCACCCGGCGCTTGTAGCGGCCCGAGACCTGCCGTCAGGCTGCCTGCATCCGATTGCACGAGGCTTGCGTACCAGTTCAGCGCATCGGTGCAGGCGAGGATCACGCCCATCTGGTGCCAAGTATCAGGCAGCGCGTGGCAGAAGGTGTGCACGGCGGAGGGCGCGTCCGGCTGATAGGCGGCGCTGGCGGCAAAGAGCACGCCGGAGGTGCCGAGCGACAGGAAGGCCTGGCCCGGTTTTACAACCCCCATACCCACGGCGGAGGCGGCATTGTCCCCGGCTCCACCGGCCACCACAACGTCCTTGGGCAGGCCCCAACGATCCGCGAGCGCATCGCGCAGCTGGCCCGAGGGCGCGGCGCCTTCCACGAGGCGCGGCATGTGGGTGCGGGTCAGGCCTGAGGCGCCGAGCAGCGCGTCCGACCAGTCGCGCGCGCCGGTGTCGAGCCAACTGGTGCCCGCAGCATCCGACATCTCGGAGACAGCCTCACCCGTGAGCCAAAGCCGCAGATAATCCTTTGGCAGCAGGATCTTGGCGGTCTTCTCCCAGATCTCGGGTTCGTTCACGCGGACCCAGTCGACCTTCGGCGCGGTGAATCCCGGAAAGACGATGTTGCCGGTGATCGCGCGCCACTGCGGGTCGGCGTCGAAGGCGGCGGCCTCCGCGTGGCTGCGCGTGTCGTTCCACAGCATGCAGGGCCGCAGCACATCACCCGCCGCGTCGAGCAAGGTCGCCCCGTGCATCTGCCCGCTGAGGCCAATACCGCGCACGGCGTCCAGCGGGTGCTGCTCGGCCAGAGCGGTCATCGCATCCTCGGTTGCGGCCAGCCAATCCGCCGGGTTCTGCTCCGACCAGCCGCTGTGAGGCCGCTGCATCGTCAGAGGCGCAGTTGCCTCCGCTACCAGCGCCTGATTGTCGTCGATCAGAACAGCCTTGAGGCCCGAGGTCCCAAGATCGAGGCCCAGATACATCGCTTAAGCCGCCTGATCCGGTTTCTTGCCCATGATGATCATGCTGAGGATATCATCCTCGGTCACGTCTTCCACGCGCTCGGTGCCGATGAGCCGCCCGTTTTTCATGACGGACACACGGTCGCACAGCTCCAGCATCTCACGGGTGTCATGGCTGATCAGGAAGATGCCGAGGCCCTGTTTCTTCAGCTCCTGAATGAGATCAGCGACCATCTGGGTTTCATGCACACCCAAGGCCGCTGTCGGCTCGTCCATGATCAGGATCTTGGCGTTGAAATAGACCGCGCGGGCAATGGCGACCGACTGGCGTTGACCGCCCGAGAGCGCGCTCACCGGCTCCTTGATCTTGCGGAAGTTGGGGTTGAGCCGCGCCATGATCTTGCGTGTCTCCGCCTCCATCCGGTCATCGTCGACAAAGCCCATCCAGTTGGTCAGCTCCCGCCCGAGAAAAAGGTTCGACGCCGCATCCAGATTGTCGGCCAGGGCAAGGGTCTGGTAGATCGTCTCGATGTTGTAGCGCCGCGCGTCGCGCGGACTGGTGATGGTGACCCTCTGCCCTTCTACATAGATCTCGCCGCTGTCGGCCTTGTAGGCGCCCGAGAGGATCTTGATCAGCGTGGATTTCCCGGCGCCATTGTGGCCCAGCAACCCCACAACCTCACCGGGGTTCACGTGGATGGAGACCCCATCCACCGCCCGCACGCCGCCGAAGGCGATCGAGATGTCGCGCATTTCGCAAAGAGGTGTCATCAGCGGCCTCCTGTCTTTTTACGGTAGATCGTGTCGATCAGGACAGCGGCCACCAGCACGGTGCCCACCACGATGTTCTGCAAGGGCGCGTCCACGCCGACCATGGCCATGCCCGATTGCAGCGATTGCATGATCAATGCGCCAAGGATGGCGCCATAGATGGTGCCGATGCCGCCGGCCAGCGCTGTGCCGCCAATCACGGCAGCCGCGATCACGCGCAGCTCGTCCAGCGTGCCGATGTCGTTGGAGTGGTTGGTCAGCCGGGCCGAGGCCACCACCGCCGACAGCGCACAGAGCGCGCCCATGATGGCAAAGACCTTCACAGTCAGCATGCGCGTATTGATGCCCGACAGCTCTGCCGCATCGGGGTTGCCGCCGGTGGCGAAGATATAGCGCCCCAGACGCGTGCGCTGAGCGACGAGCGTCATCACCACCGCCACCGCGATGAGCAGCAGCACGGAGATGGGCAGCCCGTAGGCAGCGGTGAAGCCTTCGGGCATGACCTCGCCCCGCGCCTCGAACATCCGCTCCAACCGGCGCGACGGGATCTCATAGGCGTTCAGGATGCCGATGAACCCGAGGATGCCTGCGGTGATGATGCCGCCGATGGTGACCTCGGCCCAGACGGGCTTCACCGGGAAATCATGCGCCAGCTTGGCGCGGCGGGCCGACCACATGGCATAAATTGCCCAGGCAACGGCCGCGAGGCCGAGCACCCAGCTCCAGGTTTCGCCCAGCGTGCCATTGATGCCGCCAAACCTCATGAAAGTCGGGTCGAGCGGGCCGATGGTCTGGCCACTGGTCTGATACCAGGCGACATTGCGCCAGACGAGCAGACCACCCAGTGTCACGATGAAGGCCGGAATGGTCAGATAGCCCACCAGCCAGCCCTGAAAGGCGCCGATCAGCGTGCCCAGCAGCAGCCCGGCGGCAATGGCGATCCAGGGGATCATCGAGTGCCCGAGACCCAGGCCGAAGAGGTCCGGCAGGTAGCGTGCCTGCAGCATGGCCATGAAGGCCGAACAGGTTGCCAGCAACGCACCCACGGCCAGATCGATATGACGGGTGACAATCACAAACACCATGCCGGTGGCCATGATCGCCACGCTCACTGTCTGGATCGTCAGGTTGAAGATGTTGCGGGGGGTCAGAAAACGCCCGTCGGTCATCACGTTGAAGACAATACAGATGAGCAGAAACGCGCCGATCATGCCCAGCAAACGGGTGTCGAGCTCCAGCGCCTGAAAGGCTGTGCGTTTCTTGGTCTGCGGGGCGGACACGTCAGTCATGGAAACTGCTCCTGCACAACGACAAGGGGAAAGGTGCGCCAAGGCGCCTCTGGCGGATGGCCCCCCGGACACACCGGGAGGCCGCTTTCATGTGAAAGAAGTCAGTTACAGGGCGCCGGGCCGTTCGACACACCCTGGCAGAGCGCGTCTTTCTCGATCCAGCCTGCATCCACCACGGTCGACAGGTTGTCCGCTGTGATCGGAACCGGTGTCAGGAAGCGCGCGGTCATGGTCGTGCCGCCGGGCGATGTCCATTCCTGCGCGTCTGCCACATCTGCCATGGCGGTGCCGCCTGCGAGAGCCACCGCGATTTCAGCAGCTGCCTTGCCGAGGTCCCGCGCGTCTTTCCAGACAGAAACGGTCTGCGTGCCCAGAGCCACGCGGTTCAGCGCCGCATGGTCACCGTCCTGACCGGAGACAGGGATGCCCTCCATGCCTTGCGCTGCCAGAGCCGCAACCACACCACCGGCGGTGCCGTCGTTGGAGGCCACAACCGCGTCGACGTTGTTGTCATTGGCGGTCAGGATCTGCTCCATGTTGCGCTGTGCGTTCGCGGGCAGCCAGCCATCGGTGTAAGCCTCTGCCACAATGTTGATCTTTCCTGCATCAATGGCGTCCTGCAGCACTTCCTGCTGACCGCCGCGGAGGAAGTCTGCGTTCGGGTCGGTGGGGGAGCCCTTGATCATGACGTAGTTGCCTTCGGGCAGGGCATCAAAGACCGCGCGCGCCTGCATCCGGCCCACTTCGATGTTGTCGAAGGTCAGGTAAAAGGCGCGAGGATCTTCGATCAGACGGTCATAGCCCACAACCGGGATGCCTTCGTCCGCGGCAGCCTGAACCGCCGGGCCAATCGCCGCACTGTCCTGCGCAAGGATGATCAGAGCATCGACGCCCTGCGCGATCAGGCTCTCCACGTCGGACAGCTGCTTGGCCGAGGAACTCTGCGCGTCGGCTGAAACATATTCCGCCCCCGCAGCATCCAGCGCTGCCTTGATGGCCGCCTCGTCGGTTTTCCAACGCTCTTCCTGGAAGTTGGACCAGCTGACGCCAACGGTCAGGCCTTCCGCGAAGGCCGCAGGCACAAAGGCCACCGAGCTCAGCGCTGTCGACACTGCGGCAGCCAGGAATGTTCTCTTCTTCATCATATCCTCCCAAAGGACAGTTCTGTTGACTGTTCATGCCCAGTTTTTGAACTGGCATGCGCAAAAGGATTGACTGTTTTAATTCAGCTGTCAAAATAAATTTATGTGTTTTGAGCCAAAAATCTGGGCAATACCTGATTTCGCAGAGGATTTCGCCAGGATTCATTCCCGTGATGCTCGTATATTTTCGAGGGATGAATAAATGAATCTTGAGATTTCGCAGCGAAGTTTGGGGGGCAGCCCCGCAGGATGCGGCCCGATTCGGCCCGAGGCAGAGGCCTCCGGGCACTCGCTGCGGTACCGCGTCTTTGAGTGCGTGCGTTCGGCGGGACAGATCTCGCGGATTGATCTGGCCAAGCAGCTGAAAGTGAGCCCCGCTTCCATTACAGCGCTTGTGGGTGAGTTATTGGACCTTGGTCTGCTGCGCGAAAGCAACGACACCACGCGCAGCAGTGCCCGGGGCCGCCCCCCCGTGGCGCTGTCCGTGCAACCGGACGCGGGCTATTTCGTCGGGATCAAGCTGGCCCGCGCTCAGCATACCGCGCTGCTGGTCGATGCCGCGGGCCGCCCGCTGGCACAGGCGAACCTGGCCTGCCAGCCGCGCCGCCGGTCGATGGCCCAGATCCTTCAGGAAACCGGGCAGGTGCTGGATGCGCTGCTGGCGGAGGCAGAGCTTGCGCGCGCGGATGTGGCCTGCATCGGATTGGGCATGCCCGGCATGATCGACCACGCCAGCGGGCAGATGGTCTGGTCGCCCATGCTGACCGATACCGACAAGCCCCTGCGGCGGTTGGCCGAGGACGCCTTTGGCGTGCCCGTTGCCGTCGACAATGACGCAAATCTGGTCACGCTGGCCGAGCTGTGGTTCGGCAAGGGACGCGCGATGGCGGATTTCGCCGTGGTCACCATCGAACAAGGCGTCGGCATGGGGCTGGTGATCAACCACAGGCTTTATCGCGGTGCGGGCTCGCTGGGCATGGAGATCGGCCATACCAAGGTGCAGATGGACGGCGCACTGTGCCAATGCGGCCAGCGCGGCTGTCTGGAGGCCTACATCGCCGACTACGCGCTGGTGCGCGAGGCGTCGACCGCGCTGGACCCTGCCAATACCGACACCACGGCGCCCGATGTGATGCTGCAACAGCTCTATGAACAGGCCAAGGCGGGCAACGAGGCGGCCCGCGTGATCTTCCGGCGTGCGGGCCGGTTTCTGGCCCTGGGGCTGGCCAATGTGGTGAACCTCTTTGATCCACCGCTGATCATCCTGGCGGGGGAGCGGATGCAGTACGACTATCTTTATGCCGATGAGGTGCTGCGCGAGATGCACGAGTTGACGTTGAACCGGGTAGACACGCCGCAACAGGTGGAGACCCATGCCTGGGGCGATCTGATGTGGGCGCATGGGGCGGCGGCGCTGGCCCTGTCGGAGATTGCCGATGCAATGGCGGAGGGGCGTGGATGAGAGCGCTGGTCCTCTGCCTTCTGGCGCAGACGGCGACGGCGGAGGTGGTCTTCGAGGATCTTTCCGCAACCTTGCCGGAGCACAGCTATACTGGCGGGTGGGAGCATTTCGTAGGCGGAGGCGTGGCGGTCTTCGATTGCAACGGCGATGCCCTGCCGGACCTGCTGGCCGCTGGTGGCGAGCGCCCTGCCGCGCTGATGGTCAATCAGGGCAGTATGATGTTCGAGGCCGCCCCCCTGCCTGCCTTCACCGGCGTGACCGGGGCCTATCCGCTGGATGCAGATGGTGATGGGTATCTCGATGTGATGCTGTTGCGTGTGGGCGAGAACCAAATCTTGCGCGGCGACGGAGCCTGCAGGTTCGCGCCCGCCAATGCGGCGCTGGGGTTCGACGGTGGCGACGCCTGGTCCACGTCTTTCTCGGCGACCTGGACGGCGGAGGGGCCGGTTCTGGCCATTGGCAACTATGTGGACCGCGACGACCCGGATGGCCCCTTCGAGGCTTGCGATGACAACACCTTGCATCGTTGGGATGGCTCGCGCTTCTTGGCGGAGCGCCTGTCACCGGGGTTCTGCGCGCTGTCGATCCTCTTCGCGCGCGATGCCACCGGTCAGACCCGGCTGCGCCTGTCGAATGACCGGCACTACTATGTCCGCGCGGGCAGCGAGCAAATGTACGATCTGACGGAGCGGCGGTTTCTCGGCCCCGAGGATGGCTGGGAGACCGTGCAGCTCTGGGGCATGGGGATCGCCAGCCGCGACATCACCGGCGATGGCCGTTCGGAGGTGATGCTGACCTCCATGGGGGACCAGCTGCTGCAGATCGCGGAGGCGCATGGGCGTTACAGCCCTGCCCCGTATTCCTTGGGCACCTATGCGCAGCGCCCGCATTCGGGGGACGACGGGCGCCCTTCGACGGGCTGGCACGCGGAGTTTGGAGATGTGAACAACGATGCGCGGCCCGATCTCTTCATTGCGAAGGGCAACGTGGACCAGATGCCAGGTCTCGCAATGGAGGACCCCAACACGCTGCTGATCCAGCAGCTCGATGGGAGCTTCGCTGAGCGATCCGTGGCGGCAGGCGTGGCCACGGTGGATCGGTCGCGCGGTGCAGCGCTGGCCGACCTAGACGGAGACGGGCGTCTGGATCTGGTGGTGGTGAACCGTCGCGCCGCGATGGAACTCTACCGGAACGTCACACCAGCCACGGGGCACTGGCTGGCAGTCGAGCTTCGGATGGAGGGCCCAAACACCCGGGCGATCGGCGCCCTTGTCGAGGTCACGGCGGGGGACCTGTCTCAAGTGCAGGAGATCACCTTGGGCGGCGGCCATGCGGGTGATCAAGCGGGCCCGCTGCACTTCGGTCTGGGAGAGGCTGGAGTGGCCCAGCTGCGGGTCACCTGGCCGGACGGGACGGTCACCACACGGTCGGATGTTGCAGCAGATCAGCGGCTGATACTTCGCCGCTAGCGGTCGATGGGCAGACCGCTGGGCACAGCGTCAGGGATGCCCAGCCGGCCCGCCAACGCCTCGGGATCCTCCAACGTCTCCAGGAAAGCCACAAGTGCCGCGATGTCCGAAGCGCTCAGGGCGCGCGGCTCTAGGGTGATGGCGGAACTCAGCGCAGCCTGCTCCGCCGGATCTTCGAGATGCCGCCAATCATCGGCGCCCGGCAGATCCGGCAGGTCGATCAATGCGGGGTCGAACCGCGCGAAGGCCGCCTTGGGATCACTGTGGTCGGCGAGGAAGGCCGCCAGATCGGCGTGGCTGCCCGTGTGGCCATAGGGTCCGGTTTGCGTGACATTGCGGAGCGACGGTGTGCGGAACGCATAGGCATCCGCCGCGTCTCCCGTGACCCGCATGCGCCCCAGATCGCGGGCATGGCTTTCAAAGCGGGCCGCCTTGCCGGGACCGAACTGTGGAACGCCCGTCGCATGAAAACTGTGGTCGGTCTGGAAAGCGCCCGCATGACAGTCGCTACAGCTCGCGGCCCCATAAAACAGCGCGCGGCCGATTTCGGCTTCGGCTGGCAGCGGCCGCTGACCGCGCAGATAGGCATCGAAAAGGCTGCTGTCGGACCGCCATTCAAAGGCGACAAACGCGGCAATGGCGTCGGAGATGTCCGTGAAGGTCAGGCCATCGCTGTCCGGGAAGGCTGCGGAGATGAACGGTGCATAGCCGGGCGTCTCGGCCACCCGCCTGCTGAGCAGATCCCACGCCCCGCCCTCACCGGTGATGCGGCCCTGCCGGACGGCCTGGCTCACGTCGTTCTCACTGTAGTGCCCGGCCATCTCATCGGGGCTGAGCACCGGGAACATCGTCTGCGCAGACAGCAGATTGGCGAAGCCTTTGTTCATGTCCGCGCCCATGGGGGTACGGAGACCGCCCGGTTTGGTCGGATCGACTTCGATGCGGCCGTCATGAAACATGACGGTGAACTCACGCGCACCGAGATTGAAGAGAGCCGGCGCGTTGCGCGGGATACGTTGTTCCGGCGTATTGTCCGGAGAGGCCCGCCGCTCGGGGCCGAGGCCGACACCTCCCTCGCCCAAGGAAAGCGCCACGCCGTCCCCCGTTGCGAATTTCGGGTGGTGGCAGGTGGCGCATGAAATGTTGCGATTCCCCGAGAGGATCGGATCATAAAAGAGCAACTGCCCAAGCCGGATCTGAGCCGGATCGAGGGGCAGGTAATCCGCATCGCGCAAGGGTTCGGGCAGTTCGGCGGCAGCCGCCGTGCCGATCATCACAGCGGCGATGGCCGCAACTCCCCTCATCCTCACAAGCGCACCTTTGACCACGTTGAACAACCTTAGACATGACAGCGACCCTATCGCACCGCAAGGGCGCGCGGGCCATCAGGTCTTCACATCTGGCTCGGTCCGACCGATCAGGGCCTGCATCTCGGTGATCTCGACCACCGCGTCTCGCACCGCCTGCAGAGCGGCATCTGGGGTGAGGTCATGTGCGGCATCGGGCCCTGCGTACTGCTCCAGATAGACCCGCAAGGTCGCCCCTTCGGTGCCTGTGCCGGACAGCCGCAGCACCGCGCGGCCCTCCCCCGCGAACCAGATCCGCAGGCCCTGATTGTGGCTGACAGAGCCATCGACGGGGTCGTGATAGGAAAACTCGTCCGCTGCCGTGATCTGTACGCCCGCATGGGTCTGCCCGGGCAGCTTGGCAAGCTTGTCCCGCAACCCTTGCATGAGCGCGTTGGCCGCATCAGCCGGCACGGCCTCATAGTCATGGCGCGAGTAGTAGTTGCGCCCGTAGGTCGCCCAGTGATCAACTAGGATCTCGGCCACGGACTGGCCCCGTTCGGCCAGCACGTTGAGCCAGAGCAAGACCGCCCAGAGACCGTCTTTCTCGCGGACATGATCAGAGCCGGTGCCCGCGCTCTCCTCGCCGCAGAGGGTGACCTTGCCCGCATCGAGCAGGTTGCCGAAGAATTTCCACCCGGTCGGCGTTTCGAAGGAGGCAAGGCCCAGCCGCTCCGCCACCTTGTCGCTGGCCCCGCTGGTTGGCATCGACCGGGCGACACCCGCTAGGCCAGCGGAATAGCCCGGTGCGAGTTGGGCATTGGCGGCCAGAACTGCGAGACTGTCGGACGGGGTCACGTAGATCCCGCGTCCGACGATCATGTTGCGATCCCCGTCGCCGTCCGAGGCGGCCCCGAAATCCGGGGCGCTGTCAGACATCATCTCGTCCATCAGCGTCTTGGCCCAGACCGGGTTCGGGTCGGGATGACCGCCGCCGAAGTCTTCGGATGGAACGGCGTTGATCACGGTGCCGTCCGGCGCGCCGAGAGCGTCTTCGAGGATGGCCTTGGCGTAGGGGCCGGTCACCGCGTGCATTGCATCGAACCGCATGGTGAAGCCATTGGCGAAGAGCGCCTTGATTTTATCAAAGTCGAAGAGCTTTTGCATCAGCGCCTGATAGTCGGACACAGGATCGACGATCTCGACCTCCATGCTGCCAAGCTGTGTCGTCCCGCAGATGGACAGATCCAGATCGGGCGCGTCGATGGTCTGGTATTCGGTGATGCGTTGCGTTTCCTCGAACATCGCCTGGGTGATGTGTTCGGGTGCGGGGCCGCCGTTGCCGACATTGTACTTCACACCGAAATCCGCGTCGATCCCGCCCGGGTTATGGCTGGCCGACAGCACAAAGCCACCATCGGTCTTGCGTTGGCGGATGAGGTTGGAGACCGCGGGCGTGGAGAGCAGCCCCCCCTGCCCGACAATGGCCTTCGCCGCCCCATTGGCGGCGGCCATCCGCAACATTGTCTGGATCGCCGCGCGGTTGAAGAACCGGCCATCGCCGCCGAGCACGAAGGTCTTGCCCTTTGCCCCGCCGATGGCCGTGAAGGTGGCCTGAACGAAACACTCCAGATACCCCGGTTCCATGAAGACGCGTGTCTTCTTGCGCAGACCCGAAGTTCCGGGCTTTTGCCCCTCGAATGGTCCTTTGGACACGGTTTGAACGGTCATAAACGCTCCTTTCAACTCTGTCTCGTCGGTGGTCCGCTGCGCCCCGCGGCGGCCATGGTCTCTGCGATCTGCGCAACCCCGGGCTGGGTCGCCAGATCCTCGAGCGCGACCGGGCTCCGGCGGCGCCAATTTGGGTGCTCATCCACGGTGCCGGGCAGGTTCTGGGTGTCTTCGACATCCAGCAGGTCGTCGAGTTGCACCGCTGCCAAAGCCGTGGGCGCATCGGCCAGTCTGCGGTGCACCGTATCGCGCAGATCGGTGGCGCTCCGCCCGGCGAACTCGGCGGTCGGAACACCCAGAAGGTCAGCCTTTTCGGCATCCCTCTGGCGCTGTGCCCGCTTGCGACCGTTCGCGTCGATCCAGCCGAGCTTGTGCCAGCAGTCGATGTCGCGCCCGGCCCAGAAGCCCGCGACCGTTGGGGTGTCGTGGGTGGCGAAACAGGCCAGAGACTGCGGGCGCAGGTCCTTTGCGTCGCGAAACTTTCCGGCAGCGGTCTTTTCATATTGGAGCACCGTATAGCCGTAAAAGCCCTTTGCGGCCATCGTGTCGCGAAAGCCCTCAGGTACGAGGCCGAGATCTTCTCCGACAATCAGCGTACCGGCGCGGTGAGCCTCGATCGCGATGATGGCCATGAGTGCCTCGAACGGCTGACGGATATAGCCGCCGGGGCTGCCGTCCTCCGGGATCCAATAGCTGCGGTTGAGCCCCAGCGCGTGGTCGATGCGCAACAGGCCACAGTGGCGCATCGCCTGCCTCAGGATCTGGCGCAGAGGCGCATAGTCCTGTTCAGCGAGAGCCCGAGGTGCATAGGCTGCAAGCTGCCAGTTCTGTCCCGCGGGGCTGAGGTGGTCAGGCGGCGCACCGAGCGAGACGCCATGCGCCATGGCCGTGGATGCGCACCAGGCCTCTGCGCCGTCCAGCCGGGCGCCGACCGCAAGGTCGAGGTAGAGGCCAAGGGCAAGACCGCCCTCTTGCGCGCGTGCGTGGGCGGCTTCGAGTTGCCGGTCCGCCACCCATTGCAGCCAGATGTGAAATCCCGCCGCGTCTGGCAAGTCGAGAGCCCGCGCTCTGTCCGCAGTGCGCACCCCGTCGGGCCAGTGGCGGCAATCCGGCCCATGCTCCGTGCTCAGGCATTCGAACCGCGCGAAATCCTGCAACGCGGTGCCTGCAGTCTCGTAGAACCTCTTCAGGGAGGCGCGCTCGGATGCGGTCGCGTTGGACTGAAAGTGATCATAGGCCGCGTGCAGCGCCGTGCGGTGATGTCGGGCATGCGCCGCGTAGTCGATGAAATCGTCTTTGCTGGACGGGCCTGACGGCACAGCCCCAGCCACCTTATCAAGTGCGATGTGGTTGGTGTTCAGGAAACCGCGGTGGCTCGGTGAATAGGGGCTGATCACGTCCTGCGCGGCCCAGCCGAGGGCGTGCACCGGGTTCAAGCCCACAAACCCGGCCCCGAGCGGCCCGAATATCTCTGCAAGCCGGGCGAGGTCCTCGAAATCGCCAAGCCCGCCGTTGCGATCCGATTTCAGACCGTAGAGCGCCGCCACCGCGCCCCATGCGGTCCGCACATGTGCCACGTCCTGCAAGGATGGCGCGCGGGTGGGGGCGACGATCACTCTGCAGACCGCACGGCTCCGGCCGTGGCGAGCGTGCAGGTGATGCAGGCCCGTGGGCAGAGCGGGAAGATCAATCCGGTCTTGCGCGGTGCCCTCGGCGAGGACGTCATCGGAGCCCTCCCGCAGCACGTGCCACGCCACCTCTCCCTTGCACGACAGCGATGCCGGAGACCCGCTGTCCATCACCGCGTCCTCGGGAACAATCCGCGCCTTCGCTTCGGCACACAGGCACGTCAGAGTGTCCCGCACCTCCGACGCGGTGCCCACATCGAGACCATTCGCCCGCAGAAGAGCACGCTGCGTTTCGGGTGCCGTGGGACGTGTCACGCCGTCCAGATCGCGGAAAGAATCAAAAACACCGCAGAGACGGGCCAGATCTGCAAGCTCGGCGTCCGAATTCATGCCGACCCTGCCGCATCGGTCAGCGTGAGCAGGACAACAGAGGGCCCGGAGACGGTGACCCCGTCAGCCGACACCACCGCTTGTCCGTCCTCTCCAAGCGTGCTGTCGAACGCACAGACCCAAGCGCGACCGGCAGGCGCTGGCGGACAACGCACCTGCGCGGCGGCATCGGATCGATTGAAGACCACGAAGACAACATCGTCACTTTGCAGGTGGGTGGCGATTTCGGCGGAGCCCCGCAGGGTGACGCAAAAACTCGAAAGCCCCGGATCGCGCCAGTTCAGCGGATGGCCGTCAAAATCCGACCACTCCACATCGGGCAAGCCATCCTTGGGCCGCAGCGCCGCATGCAGGAACCGCGACTGACGCAACGCCGGGTGGCGTTTGCGGAGCGCTGTAAGCTCCGCCACGAAGGCTGTCATCTCGACATCGGCCTCCGGCCAGTCGAGCCAGGTCAGCTCATTATCCTGGCAGTAGGCATTGTTGTTGCCCTTCTGGGACTGGCCCAGCTCGTCGCCGGAAAGCAGCATCGGCGTGCCTTGCGACACAAAAAGCGTGGCCAGCATGTTGCGCTGGCGTTGCACGCGGCGCGTGGCGATTTCCGGATCCGTTGTTGGGCCTTCCACGCCGCAGTTGTCGGAGTAATTGGCATGGTGGCCATCCTGATTGCTCTCGCCGTTGGCCTCATTATGGCGACGGCTGTACCGGGTGATGTCGGCGAGCGTGAAACCGTCATGCGCGGCGATGAAGTTCACGGACGACCAGGCGCGCCGGCCACCACGGTCGAACTCTCCGGCAGACCCCAGGAGGCGTGCACCCAGTTCCTGCGCACTGTGCACATCGCCGCGCCAAAACCGCCGGACCGTGTCGCGGTAGGCGTCGTTCCATTCGGCGAATTTGGGAGGAAACTGTCCGAGACGATACCCGCCGGGCCCGATATCCCAAGGCTCGGCGATCAGCTTGGTTCCCGCCAGAACCGGATCCTGTCGCAGAGCGTCAAGGAAGCCGCCATGGGCATCGAAGCCGTGGTCCTCGCGTGCGAGCGTGGTGGCGAGATCAAAGCGGAAGCCATCGACACCCATGCATTCGACCCAGAACCGCAACGAATCCATGACCATACGCAGCACATGCGGATGCGAGACATTGACGGTATTGCCGGTGCCCGTGTCATTCACATAATAACGCGGTTGACCACTGAGCAGCCGATAATACGAGGCATTGTCCAACCCGCGAAACGACAGCGTCGGCCCGCGGTGGTCGCCCTCGGCGGTATGGTTGTAGACCACGTCGAGCAGCACCTCGATACCGGCGGCGTGAAACCGCTCCACCATCTGACGGAACCCGGCAAAACCGGCCGGGCCGAAATATCGTGGCTCGGGCGCAAAGAAGCCAATTGTGTTGTAGCCCCAGTAGTTTGTGAGGCCTTTTTCAAGCAAAAACCCATCATTGATCAGCGCATGTACGGGCATCAGTTCAATAGCGGTGACGCCGATCCTGTGCAGATGATCGATCACCGCGTCTGAGGCCAAGCCATCATATGTGCCGCGCAGTCCTTCGGCCACATCAGGGTGGCGCTGGGTGAGCCCCTTGACATGCGCCTCGTAGATCAGCGTCTCGTCCCAGGGTGTGCCGGACGGACGGGCGCATGCGGCGAAGATGACGGGATCGGAGATCACGGATCTGGGCACGAACGGCGCGGAATCGCGCGAGTCAAACGAAAGATCTTCGGCGCTGGAGCTGCGATCATACCCAAGTGTTGCAGGATCGTTGCGCCAGGCGCCGCGAAGTTCACGGGTATAGGGATCCAGCAACAGCTTGTTGGGATTGAAGCGATGCCCACGTTCGGGCGCGTAAACCCCATGGGCGCGGTACCCGTAGAGTGTTCCGGGCTGGAGCCCCGTGACATAGCCGTGCCAAATATCGCCAGTCCGCTCCGGCAGCGCCAGTCGCGTGGTTTCACGATGGCCGTCGGGGCTGAAAAGACACAGCTCGATCTTGCTGGCATGCGCCGAGAAGATCGCGAAGTTCACGCCTTCGCCATCAAATTGCGCACCCAGTCGGGCAGGGCTTCCCGAGGTGATCGCATGCGCCATCGGAGTCACCCCTGTGCTGCGTCAGTTGTGACGAGATCCGCGTAGATGTCGCGGTAAGCGGCAGCGGAGACATCCCAGCCCACCGGGTGCCGCATCGCACGGCGCATCATGGCGGCCCATTCGGTCGGCTGCGCATAGAGATCGCAGGTGCGGTGAATGGCCTGCTCCAGAGCTGCGGTTGTGACGGGTGCAAACTGCACTCCGGTGGCACATTTTGCCGCCCGGGCCGCCTCGTTCGCGTCAATGACCGTATCGGCCAGCCCCCCGGTCCGCGCCACAACGGGCAAGGTGCCATAGCGCAGCCCGTAGAGTTGTGTCAGACCACAAGGCTCGAAGCGGGACGGGATCAGAATGGCATCGCTGCCGCCTTGCATCAAATGCGAGAGCGGCTCGTCATAACCGATGATCACACCGACCGCACCGGGATGCGCATGGGCCGCGGCCACATAGCCGGCCTCGAGCGCCTTGTCGCCGCTGCCCAGCACCGCCAACCCCGCGCCGCGCCCCACCAATGCGGGCAGGGCATCTAGCAGCATGTCGAGCCCCTTCTGCGTCGTCAGACGGCTGATGACACAGAAGAGCGGGCCCTGCAGATCTGGTTGAAGGCCGAAGCGCCGGAGCACCTCGCCCCGGTTTGCCGCCTTGGCTTTCAGTCGCCTTGCGGAGTAAGGCGTTTCGAGGGCCGGGTCGTCTTCCGGGTTCCAGGCCTGCAGGTCGATACCATTGAGAATGCCGGAGAGATCCGCCTGCCGCGCCCGCATCAGCCCTTCCAGCCCCATACCGAATTCGGGCTGCATCAGTTCGCGCGCGTAAGTCGGGCTGACGGTGGTGATCTTCCCGGCGAAGACCACGCCGGCTTTGAGAAAACCAATGCGGCCAAAATACTCCATCCCCTCAGAGGTGTAGAGCGCGGACGACAGGCCCAGCGAGGTCATGAGCGAGGCGTCGAAAAGCCCTTGGAACGCGATGTTGTGGATCGTCAGCACACAGGGCGGTGTCGGCGCATCGGATTGATGCAGATAAGCGGGCACGAGGCCTGCCTGCCAATCATGCGCATGCACAATATCCGGTTGCCAGTTTTCAAGCGCGCCCATGGCCACCTCGGCCGCCGCGTAGGACAGTGCAGCAAAACGCTGAGCATTGTCGGGCCAGTCTTGCCCGTCGGAGCCCAGGTATATGTTGCCGGGCCGGTCATAGAGATGCGGCGCATCGAGAAGAAGGAGGTCGATCTCCTCGGCTTTCGCTGCGATAAGGCGCGCGGGCCCACCCTGCAAATCCGCATGATGCCAGACCTCTTCACCAGCGGCTGCGACCTCGGCAAGTGCGGGGTAGGCAGGCAGCATGACCCGCGCGGTTACGCCCAGCGGAGCGAGCGCCTTGGGCAGCGCGCCCACAACATCGGCAAGCCCGCCCGTCTTGACGAAAGGCGCACATTCCGACGCCACGAAGAGCAAATTCACGTTAGAGATCCAGTTTGTCGATCATCGGTTGTGTAATAAGGCAGGTGCCGTTTGCCGTCCGCCGGAACCGCTTGGCATCCTCCTCCGGATCTTCACCGACAACGAGGCCTTGCGGGATCACAACGCCCCTGTCAATCACCACGTTTGTCAGCTGCGCATTGCGGTTGATTTCCACATAGGGCAGAGCAACAACGCCGTTCAACTGCGAAAAAGAGTGCGTGCGCACGCCCGTGAAGAGCAGGCATTGATCGAGGCTGGAGCCGGAGATGATACAGCCGCCCGAGACCATCGACGAGACCGCGTGACCCCGCCTGCCCTCCTCATTGTGGATGAACTTGGCGGGCGCGGTGAGCTCGGAATAGGTCCAGATCGGCCACTCGTTGTCGTGAAGATCGAGTTCGGGCGTGAAATCCGTGAGATCGATATTGGCCTGCCAGAAGGCGTCGACCGTGCCCACGTCGCGCCAATAGGCCTTCTTCTCGAGGCTCGAACGCACGCAGGAGCGGCTGAAGGCATGGGCGACGGCCTTGCCGTTTTTCACGATCTCAGGAATGACATCACCGCCAAAGTCATGGTTGTAATCCGGCTTTTCTGCGCAATCCGCCAGGATCTTGAAGAGATACTCCGTCTCGAAGACGTAAATGCCCATGCTGGCCAGCGCTTGATCCGGGTGACCGGGCATCGCGGGCGGGTCGGCGGGCTTTTCGATGAAATCGAGGATCTTATCCTCGGTGTCGACCTTCATCACGCCGAACCCCGTGGCCTCCATGCGCGGCACCTCGATGCAGCCCACGGTGACATCTGCGCCGCTCTCCACGTGGTGATGGATCATCTGCGCGTAGTCCTGCTTGTAGATGTGATCGCCCGCGAGGATCACGATGTATTTGGGGCCGTAGCCCTCGATGATGTCCTTGTTCTGGGCCACCGCATCCGCTGTGCCCTTGTACCAATTCTCATTGTCGAGCTGTTGCGAGGCCGGGAGGATATCAAGCGACTCGTTGCGCTCAGCCCGGAAAAAGCTCCAGCCGCGCTGCAGATGCCGGATCAGCGAATGCGCCTTGTACTGTGTTGCGACGCCAATACGCCTGATGCCGGAATTGACCGCGTTGGACAGGGGAAAGTCGATGATCCGGCTCTTTCCACCGAAATACATTGCCGGTTTGGCGCGCCGGTCGGTCAGCTCGTAGAGCCGACTGCCGCGCCCCCCTGCAAGCACGAACGCCATCGTTTGCTGCGCAAGCCGCTGGGTTTCTCTATCCATATCCATGTCCTCCCCTCTGTTTTTATTTGCTTCTTCAGATCGAAGCGTCAGGCACGCTCCAATTCGAAGAAGAGTGTCGTCAAGGGTGGCAAGGTGATCTGGATCGACTGCGCCCTCCCTGACGCCGCCACCTGATCGCTTTCCACCCCTCCGAAGTTTCCGCGACCATCGCCGCTGTAAAACTCCGAATTTGTGTTCAAACGCTCGATCCAGCGGCCTTGTTCCGGCACGCCGATGCGACGTTCTGTCCGCTCCACTGGCGTGAAATTGGAGACAACCAGCACCGGCGACGTGCCATCGGTGCCGTGGCGGATCCATGCAAAAACGGATTCGTCGCCGTTGTTCTCTTCTATCCACTCAAAGCCGTCTGGTGTCGTATCCTGCTGGTAGAGGGCAGGATGCACCCGATAGAGCGCATTGAGATCGCGGATCAGCGTCTGGATGCCCTTGTGCAAATCGTTGTCGAGCAGGTGCCAATCAAGGCTGCTGTCGTGGTTCCACTCGGCACCTTGGGCAAATTCGGAGCCCATGAAGAGCAGTTTTTTGCCCGGATGACCCCACATGAAGCCGTAGTAGGCGCGCAGGTTCGCGAATTTCTCCGCCCCCTGCCCCGGCATCTTGTCAAGCAGCGAACCCTTGCCGTGCACCACCTCATCATGGCTCAGCGGCAGGATGAAGTTTTCCGAGAAGGCGTAGTGCAGCCCAAAGGTCATCTTCGAGTGATGGTATTTGCGATGGATCGGGTCTTCGGACATGTAGCTGAGCGTGTCATTCATCCAGCCCATGTTCCACTTGAACCCAAAGCCCAGCCCTCCGGCATCGGTCGGTGCGCTGACGCCCGGAAAGGCGGTGCTCTCCTCGGCCACGGTCATGATGCCGTCGACTTCGCCGTAGGCGGTCGTGTTCATGTTCTGCAGGAAGGCAATGGCCTCGTAGTTTTCGCGCCCGCCGTCCTTGTTGGGGATCCACTCCCCCTCCTTGCGGCTGTAGTCGCGATAGAGCATGGAGGCCACCGCGTCGACGCGCAGCCCGTCAAGGTGATGCTCCTGCAGCCAGTAGAGCGCATTTGCGATCAGATAGTTGGAGACCTCGGCGCGCCCGTAGTTGAAGACCATCGTGTTCCAGTCGGGGTGGAAGCCTTCCTTCGGGTCGGCATGTTCGTAGAGTGCTGTGCCGTCGAATTTCGCGAGCCCGTGCGGATCTTCGGGGAAGTGCCCGGGCACCCAGTCGAGGATCACACCGATGTCTGCTTTATGTGCTGCCTCTATGAAGGCACGAAACTCGGCGGGTGTGCCGTGGCGGATCGTCGGCGCGAAGAGGCCCACGGGCTGATAACCCCAGGAGCCGTCGAAGGGAAACTCCGAGATCGGCATCAGCTCGATGTGGGTGAAGCCCATCTCCTTGGCATAGGAGACCAGCTGCTCGGCGTGCTCGAGATAGCTGAGCGGGCGATTGCCCTCCTCGGGTACCCGGCGCCAGGAACCGAGGTGCACCTCATAGATCGAGATCGGCTGATCAAACCGCTGTTGCGCGCCACGCTTGGCCATCCAAGCAGCATCGCCCCAGTCATGATTGCGGATGTCTCGAACAACGGAGCCGGTGCGCGGCGGGTGTTCGGCGCCGAACCCGACCGGATCCGCCTTCTGCGGCAGAAGATGGCCGTGGCCGTCCAGCACCTCGAATTTGTACACTTCACCATCGCCGATGCCGGGCACGAATGTCTCCCAGACCCCGGTCTGACCGCGACGACGCAGCAGGTAGCGGTGACCGTCCCAGCTGTTGAAATCGCCCACCACCGAAACGCGGGAGGCATTGGGCGCCCAGACGGCGAAGTGAGTCCCCGGCACCCCCTCATGGGTCATCACATGCGCACCCAGCACCTGCCAGAGCTGGCGATGGGTGCCCTCACCGATCAGATGTTCATCCCAATCCCCCATGACAGGGCCGAAGCGATAGGGGTCATCCGCGATCCAGTGATGTCCGTCGCGGGCAATCCTCAAATGGTAGGCAAATCGGTTCTTTCGACGCACGGCGATGCCTTCGAAGAGGCCGTGGGCTCCGTCGACGGGCGTAAGCGCCACGATGCGCTGTTTTGTCTTTGGGTCCACCGCTTCGATGCTCTCTGCACCCGGCACATAGGCGCGCACGACCCACTTTCCCGCCATCTGGTGGAGACCCAGCACGGAAAACGGGTCATCATGACGGCCTTCGATAAGGGCTTCGGTATCCTGTGGAGTGAGTGTCAACGCGGCTCCTTTCTAGGCGACATCCTTCCGCGAAGCGCGGGAAGCAATCAGGCTCGAGGCGTTCCAGATATCACGTGCATACCCCGTGATTGTCCGATCGGAGGAGAACCAGCCTACGCGGGCCGTGTTCAACGCGGCCATCCGGGTCCAATTGTTTTGATCTGCAAAGGCCATGTCCACGGTCCGCTGCATGTCGAAGTAACTGTCGAAATCGCAGGTCACGAGGAAGTAGTCATGGTCGAGCAGGCCCTGGACCAGACCACTGTACCGCGATTTGTCCGACGGCGAGAACGCACCGCTTTCGATTTGCTTCAGCACCCGTGACAGACGCGGGCTCGCCTCGACGGCGCGGCGCGCATAGTTCGGCTCTGTCCGGCGCGCCGCAACCTCCGCCGCCGTCAGTCCGAAGAGGAAGAAGTTCTCTGCCCCCACGCAGTCGCGGATCTCGACATTCGCCCCGTCCAGCGTGCCAATGGTCGGTGCACCATTCAGCGCAAACTTCATGTTACCTGTGCCGGACGCCTCCTTGCCCGCGGTGGAGATTTGTTCGGAAAGGTCTGCCGCCGGGATCAGGATTTCAGCCATGGAGACGTTGTAGTTCTCCGGATAGACGATCTGGAGCAGACCCTGGGTTTTGAGGTCCGCGTTGATCACCTTGGCCGTATCGTTGGTCAGATGAATGATTTCCTTCGCCACAACATAGCCAGGCGCGGCTTTGCCTCCGAAAATCTTGACCCGCGGCGTCCAATTCGCGTTCGGGGCGTCATGGATATCATTCCAAAGCGCAATGGTTTCCAAGAGGTTCATCAACTGGCGCTTGTATTCGTGAATGCGCTTGATCTGCACATCGAACATTGCAGCGGGATCAATCGTGAGGTCGTCGCGGGTCTTGAGCCAGTTCGAGAGGCGCCGCTTGTTGGCGTCCTTGGCGTCCTGAAATCTGTCAAGGAAGGCCGCGTCACCGGCGTGCGCGCTTAGCCCTTCGAGCTGTTGCAGATCATCGGGCCAGGACGTGCCGATGGTCTCGTTGATCAGGCTCCGCAACGGCGGGTTGCAGGAGTAAAGCCACCGCCGCGGCGTGATCCCGTTGGTCTGGTTGATGATCCGGCCCGGGTAGTCGCGGTTCAGGTCGGCAAAGACCGTCTCCTTCACCAGATCGGAGTGCAGGGCGGAGACACCGTTCACGCGATGGGCCATCACAAACGCCAGCTCGCCCATTTTCACCTCGCCATGCTCGATGATGCGCACGGCGCTGTCGGTCTCCGCCAAATGGGCCGCTTCGATCAGTTGGATGATCCGATGATGGCGCGGCAGCACGCGGGTGAAGAGATCTTCGGGCCAGCGCTCAAGCGCTTCGGGCAAAAGGGTGTGGTTGGTGTAGGCGAGGCAACGGCGGGCCGTGCTGATCGCCTGCGCCACTTCCATGCCGTGCGTGTCCATCAAGAGCCGGACCAGTTCGGGCCCCGCAACCGCGGGATGGGTATCGTTGAGCTGGATCGCGACATGGTTGGGCAGATCGGAAAGCTCGCCACCCTCGCTGAGAAAGCGCCGCAGCAGGTCCTGAATGGAGGCAGAGGTGAAGAAATACTCCTGTTTCAGCCGCAGTTCCTTGCCGATCTCCGTCGTATCATCGGGATAGAGAACGCGGCTGATCGTCCGAGCCAGCGCTTCGGGCGCGCTGGCGGCGATGTAGTCCCCGCGGTTGAAACTCGCCAGGTCAAAGGCCGTCGTCGGCTTGGCCGACCAAAGGCGCAGCGTGTTGGCCCAGCGACCCTGCCAACCAATCACAGGCGTATCATAGGCAGACGCCATGACGGTTTCAGCCGGGTGCCAGACGGGCTTGCCGTCGTGATCCTCCACATGACCGCCAAACCCAATCGGATAGCTGACCTCTGGGCGTTCGAACTCCCAGGCATGGCGTTGGGCCAGCCAGGTTTCTGCAGTCTCCATTTGCGCCCCATCTTCGAAATGCTGCTCGAAGAGGCCGTGCTCATAGCGGATGCCATAGCCGTAAGCGGGAATTCCAAGCGTGGAGAGAGAGTCCATAAAGCAAGCCGCAAGGCGACCAAGACCACCATTGCCGAGTGCCGCATCTGGTTCATTCGCAACGACCGCGCCATAATCCTGACCCAGCTCGGTCAACGCTGCTTCGGCCACTGCATCGAGCCCGAGATTGACCGCGACATCTTCGATCAGACGCCCGATCAGAAACTCCATCGACAGATAGTAGACCCGTTTGCCTTGGGCCTCATACGTCTTGCGCGTACTCTCAAACCACGGATCGACCACCCGGTCACGCAGAGCCAGTGACAGCGACATGCGCCAGTCGTAGAGCGCGGCGTGACCTTCGTCCTTGCCGAGCGAGTGTTTCAGATGGCGCAGAATTTCCGCGCTGAGATCTTGGGGTGTTACCGGGGGAATACTCATGTCAGACATCGGATCTCTTCACTTATGGGTTCATGGACGCGCGAGGCATCGGACTATGCAATTCCTCTGGTGATATATGTTTTGCATCGAGGACAACAGCGGTGATTGTCAAAGCTCGTGGGCCCAAGGCGGATTTGCCCCAGCCCTTGCAACAGTCACGGCTGCAACTCGCGCGCCATGGGCCAAGGCGCGGGTCAGTGCTGCGGGGTCGATTTCGGACCTCTTGGATTTGGACAGAAGGCCATCCTCGGCGAGTTTGGAGAGCACTCCCGCGTTGAACGTATCTCCTGCCCCGACAGTGTCCACGACCGCGACCCGCTCGGCGGGCACGTTCACGACCGGGCCATTGGCAAGAATGGCAGACGCGCCTTCCGAGCCCCGGGTGACGATGACCACCTGTGGCCCGGCTGCACAGAGGCGCCTGGCCTTGTCCTCGAGGCCGGCCGCATCGGGCACAATCCAATCAAGATCCTCGTCAGAGACCTTCACGATGTCCGATACGGCGACCATGCGATCAAGACGTGCGCGGTAGCGCGCTGCGTCCTTCACGAACGCCGCGCGAATATTTGGATCAATCATGATCAGACGACGCGGTGCCTCCCGCTCTGCGAGAGCGGCATAGAACTCGGCGCAGGGTTCGCTGATCAGGCTTATGCCACCGAAATAGAGCGCCGCTGCAGCGTCCGGCAGATCGGGGAGCTGGTCCGGGGTCAGGCTGCGTCCAGCCGTGTTTTCGTCGTAGAACGTATAGCGGGCCTGGCCGTTGGTCAGTTGCACAAAGGCCAGCGTTGTGGGCAGTGGCGAGCGGATCACGTGGCTGCAATCCACCCCGCTTTCAACCAGTGCCTCGGAAAGCTGCATCCCGAACAGGTCTTGCGAAAGGCCGGTGACGAACCCGGTTTCCTGCCCCAGGCGTCCAAGCGCTATGGCGGTATTGAAGACCGCGCCACCCGCATGCGGCGTAAAGCAGTTGCGCCCATCGACGGTGGTCGACGGGATCATGTCGATCAGGGCTTCACCGCAGCAGATGATCATGGTCCGGCTCTCCTTCCGCATCACCAATCGCTTGATCTACGCCTTCAGTTTCGATGCGTCTTGCGCCAGCGCCTCGATCCCGGCCCAATCCCCGCTTGCAACGAGATCGGACGGAGCAACCCAACTGCCTCCGGCACAAAGGACATTCGGCAAGTCGAGATACTCCTGCGCATTCTTCGGGCTGACGCCCCCCGTCGGGCAGAAGCTGATTTGCGGCAGAGGTCCACCGATAGCCTTGAGCGCGGGGGCACCGCCTGAGGCTTCAGCAGGAAAGAACTTCAGGACATCATAGCCGCGTTCCAACAGCCGCATCGCCTCAGACGCGGTCGCAGCGCCCGCAAGCAGCGGCAAGCCTTCGGCCTCGCAAGCCTCCAGCAGAGCCTCGGTCGCCCCTGGGGAGACACCGAAGGTGGCGCCTGCCGCCTTTGCGTTTTTCACGTCCTGGGGACTGACCAGGGTCCCCGCCCCCACGACACCGCCTTTGACCTTCGCCATCTCCGAAATGGCCTCGAGAGCGGCAGGTGTGCGGAACGTGACTTCCAGCGCAGGCAAGCCGCCTGCCACGAGGGCCTCGGCCAGGGGTCGGGCATGCGCGGCCTCCTTCACGACGAGCACCGGCACGATGGGTGCCAACCTGCAAATCTCGCGAGCGCGTTTGCTGGCCTCTTGCGGGGTCATCGGATGTCCTTTCCTAGAAGAGCACGCTGGCGCCGGTGTCAGCGGTCCCGACAGACCGGCGGAACTGTGCAAAGAGTTCACGACCCAGACCGAATTCATTCGCGCCGAGATTGGCGCGGACGGGCTCGCGGTCGAGCACACCCGGCGTCTTGATCTCAAGCTCGCCGGTTGTGGCGTCCACGCGGAGGATATCACCATCCTGAAGTTTGGAGATCGCACCGCCGTCCAGAGCCTCGGGACTGACGTGGATGGCCGCTGGGACGGAGCCCGAGGCGCCTGACATGCGCCCGTCGGTGACCAGTGCCACATTGATCCCCCGCGCCTGCAGGTTCTTCAGAAGCGGCGTCAGGCTGTGCAACTCGGGCATGCCATTGGCCTTCGGGCCCTGAAAGCGCACCACAACGACTGTATCTTCCGTGATCTCCTGCGCGCGGCAGGCGACCTTGACCTCCTCCTGATCGTGGAAGACGCGCACGGGCGCCTCGACGATCTGATGCTCTGGCTTCACGGCAGAGACCTTCATGACAGCGTTGCCAAGGGACCCGCTCATGCGTTTCAGGCCGCCCGTTGGCTGGAACGGGTCTGACGCGGGCCGCAGGATCTTTTCGTTCAAGCTGTGCGGCGCGCCCTCTTCCCAGACCAGCGCACCATCTCTGAGCTTGGGTTCCCGCGTATAGGCCTCCAACCCACCACCAGCGACAGTCTTTGTGTCTGCATGCAGAAGACCCGCGCCCAGAAGCTCACGGATCATGTAGCCCAAGCCTCCGGCGGCGTGGAAATGATTCACATCCGCCAGGCCGTTGGGATAGACCCGCGCGAGCAGTGGCGTCACCTCGGACAGATCGGAGAAGTCCTGCCAGTCGAGGAGGATGCCGCCTGCGCGCGCCATGGCAACCAGATGGATCAGCAGGTTCGTCGAGCCACCCGTCGCGTTCAGCCCGATGATGCCATTCACAAAGGCCTTCTCGTCCAGCACGTCACAAACCGGCAGGTAGGTGTCGCCCAGATCCGAATGCGCCAATGCGCGCTGCGCGCCCGCCCTAGTGAGCGCATCGCGAATCTCGGTATTGGGAGTGACAAAACTGGTGCCGGGCAGGTGCATGCCCATGAATTCCAAGAGCATCTGGTTGGTATTGGCAGTGCCGTAGAAGGTGCAGGTGCCCGGACCGTGGTAAGCGCCCATTTCCGCCTTCATCAGCGCGTCTCGGTCGACCTCACCAGCGGCAAACTTCTGGCGTACTTGGGATTTTTCTTCGTTCGAGAGGCCCGAGGTCATCGGACCCGCAGGCAGGAAGACCGTCGGGATATGGCCGAATGTCTGCGCGGCGATAATCAGCCCCGGTACGATCTTGTCGCACACACCCAGATAGACCGCCGCATCGAAGGTGTTGTGCGTCATCGCGATGCCCGTCGCCATGGCGATGAGGTCGCGGGAGAAGAGGCTCAACTCCATGCCCGGCTCGCCTTGGGTCACGCCATCACACATGGCGGGCACGCCACCTGCGACCTGCGCCGTGGCACCCACTTCGCGCGCTGCCTCCCGGATCAGATCGGGAAACCGCTCGAACGGCTGATGCGCCGAGAGCATGTCATTGTAGGTCGTCACAATCGCGAGGTTCGGCGCCTGTTCAGTGGCCAGTGCGTCTTGATCCGGGCCCGCACCCGCATAGGCATGCGCCTGTCCGCTGCAACTGAGATGCCCGCGCGCAGGGCCTTTCACGCGGGCGGCTTGCATGCGGGCCAGATAGTCGCCACGCGGCCCCTCGCTGCGGGCGATGATCCGGTCGGTGACGCGGGCAATCGTGTCGTTCAAGGGCATCTCGGTTCCTTTCGGTCCCTGGACGGTTCAGACGGCAGCTTAGGTCTTGGACAGCTCCGCGAGCCTGCGGCCAGTGTCGATCATCCGGTTCGCAAAACCCCACTCATTGTCGTACCAGCTGACCACGCGCACCAGACCGTCGGCGGTGACGCTGGTCTGCGGGGCGGCAAAGCTCGACGAATGCGGGTCGTGGTTATAGTCGATGGAGACGGTCGGATCTGTCTCATACGCGAGAATGCCTTTGAGCTCACCTTCGGCGGCGGCTTTCATCGCGGCGTTGATCTCATCTTTGGTGGCCGGTTTCTCCGTGGTGCAGGTCAGATCGACCAGCGAAACATTAGGCGTCGGCACCCGCACGGCGGAGCCTTCGAGCTTGCCTTCCAGATGGGGCAACACCAGCGAGATCGCCTTGGCGGCACCCGTGGAGGTCGGCACCATCGACAGAGCCGCAGCACGCCCGCGGTAAAGATCCTTGTGCGGCGCGTCATGCGATGGCTGGTCGCCGGTGTAGGCGTGTATTGTGGTCATATAGCCGGTTTTGATCCCGAACGCTTTGTCGAGCACATAAGCCACCGGTGCCAGGCAGTTCGTGGTGCAGGAGGCGTTGGAAATGACGATGTCATCCTTGGTCATATCCCTATGGTTCACCCCATAAACCACGGTCCGATCCGCGCCTGCTCCGGGTGCCGAAATCAGCACGCGCCGCGATCCATTCTCGAGGTGCTGCGCCGCTTTTTCCCGTGCGGTGAAGAGACCGGTGCATTCCATGGCCACATCGACCCCGTCCCAGGGCAGCTCAGCCGGATTGCGGATCGCGGTCACGGTGATGGATTTGCCATTCACCACAAGAGCATCACCCGACACGGAGACCTCTGCGTCAAAACGGCCATGCACGCTGTCATATTTTAGAAGATGCGCCAGTGTCTCAGGGGTCGACAGGTCGTTGATCGCGGTGACCTCGACGGCGGAGACCTTGTTTTCCACCAGCGCGCGCAGCACACCCCGACCGATACGACCAAACCCGTTGATTGCAACTGAATGAGACATCTTCTTCCTCCAGAACTTCTTCTGCCATGCGCCGATCGGATTCGGCCCCGCTTTGTTAGCGCTAACGATCACATTTTTGCGCAGACTTCAATGGTTGATCGGCGCGGCTTTGCCAAAGAATAGCACGGCCCCGGCCTTTTTCAGCACTGCAACGCGGTTTCCCGAAACAGGATATCCGCCGCGAGTGACTGCTCGTCGACCAGACGCGCGTTGCGCAAATCATTTCCCTCCGCGCGCGCGACGGCTGCCTCTTGCGGCATACCTTCGGTCAACCAGCGGTCGATCAGACGCAAGCGCAGAGTTTCCATGGACACATCAAGGCGGATGCTCAGATCCCAGAGAAACCGCAGATCGCGCCAGCCCGGTGCGTCCAGTTGCAGATAGTTGCCTTCGACAATCACGGTATCGCAGTCGGCTTGCAGACACCCTACCCCGGCAATGGCGATATCGCGGGATCGGTCAAAGCGCGGGTAGTAGACAGGGGTTTCCGCGCCGAGCGCCTCGGCCAACCTCCGAAAGCCTCCAACATCGAAGGTTTCCGGCGCGCCCTTGCGGTCCAGCAGCCCCATCCTGGCCAGTTGCGTGTTGTCGAGGTGGAAGCCGTCCATCGGCACCACCTCAGCCGCGCACTCGTTCGCGGTCAGCGCCTCTGCAAGCCGATCTGCCAGTGTTGACTTGCCGCTGCCCGGCGCGCCTGCCACGGCAATCAGCCTGCGCTGCGCTTTGCGCGGCGCGGCGCGGATCACGTCAATCAGCGCATCAAGGGTCTCGATTGTCCGGCTCACGCCGCCACGTCTGCTGCGGGCGGCTCCTTCGCGCCGGTCATGAAGGCCACCGCGTCGGACATCGTGTAGTCTTTGGGGTCGATGACGCAGAGCCGCTTGCCAAGCCGGTGCACGTGGATCCGATCGGCGACCTCAAACACATGCGGCATGTTGTGGCTGATCAGGATGATCGGGATGCCGCGGGACTTCACGTCCATGATCAGCTCCAGAACCCGGCGCGACTCCTTCACGCCAAGTGCCGCTGTCGGCTCGTCGAGGATGATAACTTTTGATCCGAAGGCGGCGGCGCGCGCAACGGCCACACCCTGCCGCTGTCCGCCCGAGAGCGTCTCAACCGCCTGGTTGATGTTCTGGATGGTCATCAGGCCCAGCTCCGACAGCTTGTCGCGCGCCATACGTTCCATCTCGGCCCGGTCCAGTTGCCGAAGCCATTTGCCGCGAAACCCCGGCTTCCGAATCTCGCGTCCCATGAACATGTTGTCCGCAATCGACAGGGCTGGCGACATGGCGAGCGTCTGATACACGGTCTCGATCCCCTCGTTCCGCGCATCGATCGGCGACGTGAAATGCACCTGTCGACCTTCGAGAAAAACCTCTCCTTCATCGGGGATGACCGCACCGGAGACCGCCTTGATCAGCGACGATTTCCCGGCACCGTTGTCTCCGATCACCGCGAGGATCTCCCCCGGCATCAGATCGAAATCGCAGTGATCCAGCGCTGTGACACGGCCATAGCGTTTGACCAGGTTGCGTCCTTTGAGGATGGGTTCCATCAGACTGAGACCTTTCTGATCCATTGATCCACACCAACCGCAGCGATGATCAACACCCCGATCAGCAGGTAAGTCCACTGCGCGTCCGCACCCAGCAGGCGCAGCCCGAGCGTGAAGACCCCGACGATCAGCGCGCCGAAGAGCGTGCCCATGATCGAGCCGCGCCCGCCGAAGAGCGATATCCCTCCGATGACGACAGCTGTAATGCTCTCGATGTTGGCCAACTGCCCGGAGGTCGGCGATACCGAGCCGATCCGGCCGATCAGTGCCCAGCCCGCAAAGGCGCATATGAGCCCGGCAAGCATATAGACGGATATGAGCGTCCGTTTGACGTTGACACCGGACAGCTCGGCGGCTTCCGGATCATCTCCAACGGCGTAGACGTGGCGGCCCCAGGCTGTGTGTTTGAGCGCATAGGCCAGCACGAAGACCAGAACGAGCATAAAGACCGCTCCAAATGTCAGGCGCGCGCTGCCAAGCTGGATGGTTGTGCCAAAAAACTGCAACAGCGATGCTTCGGCCTCGATCTCTTGCGAGCGGATGGTTTCATTGGCGGAGTAGAGGAAGTTGGTGGCCAGCACGATCTGCCACATCCCAAGCGTCACGATAAAGGGCGGCAGCTTGACCCGCGCAACCAGCCAGCCGTTGAGAAAGCCGATGAGCGTGCCACAGAGCAGCCCGCAGGCAACGGAGATCTCGACCGGGATACCATAGCGGAACGTGAACTGACCCATAACCACGGACGACATCACCATGATTGCGCCCACGCTGAGGTCGATGCCAGCCGTCAGGATCACCAGACTTTGCGCTGCCGCGACAATCCCTACGATCTGAACCTGTTGCAGGATAAGCGTCAGAGCGAAGGGCGAGAAGAATTTCGTGCCCAGCAGCAGCCCGAAAATCAGGATTGATGCGACCAGAACGATGAGCGGCACCAGAGACGGGTTGACGTGCAACAGATGCTGAACCGTCCCGACGATCCCCCGGTGTGGCGCCTCGAACGCGGCCACTGCCTCCGGCTGCCGCTTCAGATCAGCCTCGTAGTTTTGAGATTTTCCTGATGTCTCAGACACAGATCTCCCCCTCCCTGTCCTCGGGCTTCGCGCAGATGCCTCTTTTGCAGCATGACAGACCGGACCTCAGAAGTCCCGATCAGATGTGGCGCGCGGGGATCCCGCGCGCCAGTTATCGCAGCTGTTTAGCCCCAGCAGAGGTCCTTGCCTTCGGACACGGAGATGGACTCGACACCATCGGCCGGCGCATCGGTCACCAGCGCCACACCGGTGTCGAAGAAGTCTTTGCCCGGTGTCGGCTCGGGCTTCACGCCCTCGTCCGCCCACTTCTTGATGGCCTCCACGCCCAGCGACGCCATAAGCAACGGATATTGCTGCGACGTTGCGCCGATCACGCCGTCGGCCACGTTCTGAACACCGGGGCAACCGCCATCGACGGACACGATGAGCACTTCGTTCTCGCGACCAATCGCCTTCAGCGCTTCGTATGCTCCCGCTGCTGCCGGTTCGTTGATCGTATGAACGACGTTGATCGTTGGATCTTTTGCGAGAAGGTTTTCCATGGCACGGCGGCCACCCTCTTCGTTGCCGTCAGTCACATCACTGCCAACGATCCGCGGATCGCTCTCATCGCCAATGACGTTTGGATCCGCCAGATCAATGCCGAAACCATCCAGGAACCCCTGATTGCGCAGGACATCGACAGTGGGTTGGCTGACATTCAGGTCGAGCGTGGCAATCTTTGCGCTGTCCGCGTCATCTCCGAGCTGCGCCCGGGCCCACTCGCCAATCAGGACACCGGCCTTGTAGTTGTCTGTCGCGAATGTCGCGTCTGCGGCATCAATGGGCTCGAGCGGGGTGTCGAGCGCAATCACGAGAAGCCCCGCGTCGCGCGCCTGCGTCACTGCGGAGACGATGGAGGAGGTGTCGGATGCCGTGATCAGAATGCCCTTCGCGCCATCCAGAATGCAAGTCTCGATCGCCTGCACCTGTGTCTCGTGGTCCCCGTCCACCTTGCCTGCGAAGGACTTCAGCGTCATGCCCAGCTCAGCGGCCTTGGCCTCTGCGCCCTCTTTCATTTTGACGAAGAAGGGGTTCGTGTCAGTCTTGGTGATCAGACACGCGGTGATGCCGTGACCATCCGCAAGAGCCGCGCCGCTCGTCGCGCCCAAGGCGCTGATCCCCAGAATCGTGCTGGCGAGAAGTTTTTTCATGTGTTCCTCCCAAGGAAACGTTTGGTGTCTTTTGTTGAAACGCGACCAGCGCGCCTCCGCCTGCGGAATTTTCCTCCAGCAGGTCTTCGCCAAAACACAGTATTTGGAACCTCATGTCAATAAATAAATAAACTTGATTTATTAATTGGCCCTAGTCAGAATATTCAAGTAAATAGAGGATATGAGCGACCCGATGGATGGCAATAAGGTCAAGGGTTTGAGTATCGGAGTGAATCAGCGTGGCGTGCGCAACTATAACGAACGCCTGCTTCTCTCGATGTTCATGCGCCATGGCGCAATGCCCGGCAGCGATCTGGCCCGGATGGCGGGGCTCTCTCCTCAAACCGTATCGGTGATCCTCAGAAAACTGGAAAACGACGGGCTGCTGGCGCGAGGAGAACCCCAGCGGGGTAAGGTCGGCAAACCGTCAATCCCGATGGATCTGGCGCCGGAAGGCGTGTTCGCTTTCGGCCTGAAAATCGGACGCAGAAGCGCCGAGTTGCTACTGCTGAACTTCAAGGGGGCGGTCCTCCGGCAACTGCATATGTCCTACCCCTATCCATCGCCCGAGGTCGTATTCGGTTTTTTGTCAGACGGAATCGACAGCCTTATGGAGCACATGACGGCTGCGCAACAAAGCCGGTTGTGCGGAATTGGTGTCGCCTCTCCCTTCGAACTCTGGAAATGGCACGACCTGTCCGGCCCGGCGGCAGAAGACTTCAGTTTGTGGAAGGATATCCAATTCGCAGATGAGGTGGCGAAGTTCAGCGCCTTGCCGATTTTTGTCTGCAATGACGCGACAGCCGCCTGCAGAGCGGAACATCTCTACGGGTTGGGCAAGGAGTATCGCGACTACGCCTACTTCTACATTGGCTCCTTCGTTGGCGGAGGAGTCGTGCTGAACCACACGGTTTTCGAAGGCAATCAGGGCAATGCAGGCGCTCTGGGGTCACTGCGCAGCACGGGACCCCTCGGCGAAAGTCGGCAGTTGATCGACGTGGCGTCGTTGCATCTTCTTGAGGCGCGGCTGGTCGAGGTGGGCTTGAACCCGAAACAGCTCTGGCAGTTGCCGCAGGACTGGAGCACTCTGGCCCGACACGTTGATCCGTGGGTTGGAGAGACTGCACAGGAGCTGGCCAAGGCGGCTCTGTCGATCTGCTCCGTGATAGATTTCGAAGCCATTCTGATCGACGGTGCTTTCCCGGAAGGCGTTCGCGCGGAACTGGTGGACCGGGTGCGGCGCTATTTGATCAATCAAGATACGCGTGGCCTGCTGCCCCCTCGCATCGAAGCAGGTGACATTGGTTTTAACGCCCGCGCCATTGGCGCAGCGAGCGGACCGATCTTTTCGCAGTTCTTCCTCAATACCAATGCGGGGTTGTCGTCCGTCTAGATCTCAAAGGGCATCGCGCATCACGTCGACCAAGGCCGAAGGCGGCAGCACGCAAGGGTTGGCCCTCATAGACGATGCGCCCGCGGCCTCCTTGGCAATAGCCCCCAGATCGGTCTGGTCGGTGAGCCATTGCGACAGGCGCGGAACCCTCCATTCATCCAGGGTGACGGGCAAGTGTTCAATTACGGTTTCCGCCGACTGGCCGAATCCTTCCGCCAACCACTGCGTGATTTCCTTGAACCGGCTGACATCGGCGCCACTGCCTTCCATGGTTGCGGCATTTGCGGCGAGAACAGGGCCGAGCAAACGGCCGCAGATCAAGCCGTGCGGCGCACCAACACGTCCACCCAGGACACCCGCCAAACCGTGAACGGCGCCGAGCCCTGCATTCGCAAGCGCCAGACCACCGGCGAGGCTGACAAAGGCCATATCGTCGCGCGCTGACTGGTCTTCTTGTCTGGAGAGCTTTGCCAGCGCCCTTGCGCCGAGGGGGATGGCCGCGCGACACAACGCGTCGGTCAGTGGATTGGCACGATGAGACACATAAGGCTCAATGACCTGTGTCAGCGCATCCAGCCCCGACGCCAGCGTTTGATCCCGCGGAGCACGGTCGGTCAGTGCCGGATCGACGATTGCCAGATCGGGCAGCATGCGATTGTCCCTCAAGCTGACCTTCCGCCCCTCTTCGGGTACCAGGATGACCGCATTCCGCGTCACTTCCGCACCTGTCCCAGAAGTTGTCGGAACAGCTATAAATGGCAATGGGTTCAAGCCCAGTGGTTTCGCCGCGCCAACTCCTTCGAGATAGTCCATCACGGTCCCACCACAGGGCAACAGCGCTGCCACTGCCTTTCCCAGATCAATCACAGACCCGCCGCCGACGGAGAGAACGGCATCGGCATCGGCGGCACGACCGATCTGGAGCGCGTCCTCGACCATGCCAACCGATGGTTCCTCGCAACATACGACCGTGGTGACCTCGGCACCGTTAGCCATCAAATCCTGAACAAGCTGATCGACCCACGCAACAGAGCGACCGCGGATCAATAAGACGGAACGGCCCTGCGCCAGCGTTTCCGCGCAGACCAGCTCTGCCGCGCCGCGGCCAAACTCCACGCGACCAGCTGTTTGGAAATTGAAGCGCGTATTCGTCAAAAGCGCATCGTAGCGTCAACCGCACGTTTCCATGCCGCATATTTTTTCTCTCGGTCGGTCGCATCCATTTGGGGCGTGAACTGCGTCTGTAACGCCCAGCTTTGGGAAAACCCGGCCATGTCCGGATAGAGGTCCGCGCGTTGACCAGCGAGCCATGCGGCGCCAAGCGCCGTGGTCTCAAGCACTTCAGGCCGGTCCACAGGTGCCCCGATAATATCAGACAGAAATTGCATCGCCCAATCGGAGGCTGACATGCCCCCATCCACGCGCAGCGTCGCCCCTGCCCCCTCGCCCTTCCAGTCGGCTTGCATTGCCTCCAACAGATCCCGCGTCTGATACCCAACGCTTTCCAACGCCGCTTTCGCGTACTCTTGGGGGCCGGAATTGCGCGTCAGCCCGAAGGTCGCGCCACGGCACTCCGCATTCCAGTAGGGTGCCCCAAGACCGACGAAAGCCGGCACGAGCACCACGTTTTGGTTCGGATCAGCTTTTTCCGCCAAGGGCTGGGTCTCCGCCGCCTCCCGGATAATCTTCAGCCCATCGCGCAGCCATTGCACCACCGCTCCGGCCACAAAGATCGAGCCTTCCAGGGCGTAGGTCGGCTTGCCGTCAAACTGATAGGCGATGGTGGTGAGCAGGCGGTTCTGCGACGTGACGGCGGTATCGCCCGTGTTCAGCAGCGCAAAACAGCCGGTCCCATACGTCGATTTCAGCATGCCCGGCTCAAAGCAAGCTTGGCCAATGGTTGCCGCCTGCTGATCGCCCGCCACGCCCAAGATCGGGACCTCACGGCCAAAGAGATCGGCGCGCGTCATCCCGAAATCGGCGGCGCAATCCCTGACCTCAGGCAGCATCTCCATCGGGATGTCGAAGAGCTTGCAGATCGATGTGCTCCACCGCCCGTGGTGAATGTCATAGAGCATGGTGCGCGCCGCATTGGTCGCGTCCGTCACATGCGCCGCCCCGCCGGTGAGCTTCCAGATCAGGTAGCTGTCGACCGTACCAAAGAGCAACTCGCCTGCGCGGGCGCGGGCGCGGCTGCCCTCCACATGATCGAGGATCCATTTCAGCTTGGTGCTTGAGAAATACGGGTCGGCCAGCAGCCCCGTCTTCTCCGTGATCATCTTATCATGCCCGGCCTCACGCAGCTCGCGGCAGTAGTCCGCTGTGCGCCGATCCTGCCAGACAATAGCGTTGTGAATGGGTTTGCCGGTAGCCTTCTCCCAGACTACCACGGTTTCGCGCTGGTTGGTGATGCCGATCGCTGCGATGTCATCTGGGCCAAGCCCTGCCTTCTCGATCGCCGCGCGGCAGGTGCCTGCCGTGGTCGACCACAAATCACCCGGGTCATGCTCCACCCAGCCGCTATTTGGGAAATGCTGCGGGAACTCCTCCTGCGCACTGGAGACAATCTTCATATCTCCGTCGAACACGATAGCGCGCGAGGATGTTGTCCCCTGATCAATGGCAAGAATATGGGTCATGGCATCCCCCGGCTGTCACGGAATTCTATTGGACAAGACTGCCCATGAAAAAGCCGGGGCGCAAGAACGCGCCCCGGCCAAAGGTCAAAGACTTACTGCCAGGATTTGATCAGTTCGTCATAGCTGACGGTTTGTGGCTCTTCGTCTTCGTTCTCTAGTTTCGGGAACGGGGCACCCGGCTGAGCAAACCAATGCTCCGCACCCAGTTCCTCGTTCATGACAGGGCCAAGATCACCCTGCACACCGGCCCGCTCCAGACGCTCCAGCACACGCTCCTGATCTGCGCACAGCGCATCGAGCGCTTCCTGAACGGTCTTCGCACCAGACATGGCGTCGCCGATGTTCTGCCACCAGAGCTGCGCCAGTTTGGGGTAGTCTGGAATATTGGTACCTGTTGGCGACCAGGCTAGGCGGGCCGGTGAACGGTAGAATTCCACCAGACCGCCAAGCTTGTCGGCGCGCTCGGTGAAGTGATCGGCGTTGATTGTCGATTCACGAATGAACGTCAAGCCAACGTCGGACTTCTTCAGGTCGACTGTTTTGGACACCACGAACTGCGCATAGAGCCACGCCGCCTTGGCGCGGTCCACGGGTGTGGATTTCATCAATGTCCAGCTGCCTGCGTCTTGGTAGCCGATCTTCTGGCCGTCTTTCCAGTACACGCCATGCGGGGATGGCGCCATGCGCCACTTCGGCGTGCCGTCTTCGTTCATCACCGGCAAGCCGGGCTCGACCGTTGAGGCCGTAAACACCGTGTACCAGAACATCTGTTGTGCCACATTGCCCTGTGCCGGGATCGGACCTGCTTCGGAGAAAGTCATACCGGCAGCGGCAGGGGGCGTGTACTTTTGCAGCCATTCGATCGCCTTGGTCACCGCATAGACCGCCGCGGGCGAATTGGTCGCGCCACCGCGCGCCACGCAGGAGCCTGTAGGCTGCGAGTTCTCGTTCACACGGATGCCCCATTCATCGACGGGCAGACCGTTGGGCTCACCCACGTCGCCCATGCCTGCCATGGACATCCACGCATCGGTGTAGCGCCAGCCAAGGCTGGGGTCTTTCTTGCCGTAGTCCATGTTGCCAAAGACGTCGCCTTCGACACCCATATGGCTCAGATCACGGCCCGTGAAGAACTCGGCGATGTCTTCGTAAGCCGACCAATTGACAGGAACACCCAGCTCATAGCCGAATTGTTCTTGGAAATCGGCCTTGTTCTTCTCGTCGTTGAACCAGTCGTAGCGGAACCAGTAGAGGTTCGCGAACTGCTGGGTTGGCAGCTGGTAGAGCTTGCCATCCGGCCCGGTGGTGAAGCTGGTGCCAATGAAATCTTCCACATCCAGCGTGGGCAGGGTCACATCCGCGCCCTCACCGGCCATCCAGTCGGTCAGGTTGCGCACCTGCTGGTAGCGCCAGTGCGTGCCGATCAGGTCGCTGTCGTTGACATAGGCGTCATAGATGTTCTCGCCCGACTGCATCTGCGTTTGCAGCTTTTCGACCACATCGCCCTCGCCGATCAGATCGTGCGTGACCTGAATACCGGTGATCGCGGTGAAGGCCGGGGCCAGCACCTGGCTTTCATACTCGTGCGTGGTGATGGTCTCGGAGACGACCTTGATTTCCATACCTTGGAACGGAGCAGCCGCATCCACGAAGAATTGCATCTCCGCTTCCTGCTCCTCGCGGCTCAGAACGCTGAGACCTCCGATTTCATTGTCGAGAAATTCCATGGCCGCGTCCATATCGGCCCAGGCCGGCATCGCCATCAGCGATGTGACCAAGGCACCCATGGCCGTGGTGGATCGTAGTGAAAAGTTCATGAGTGTCCTCCCAAGACGTTATTGAACTATTTTTCCGAACCGCCCGTGATCCGCGCGGCTCGATCTTCCCGAAGCTACACCCAGCGGAACACCGCCACGGCGTAGACAAGGCACGCCAGCAGCGCATAGGGCTGTGGTGCGACTTCCAGGCCCAGCCAGATCAGATTGATGAAGGCTGAGCCCAACAGCGTGATGAACAAACGATCACCCCGTGTTGTTTCGATCCTCAAGATGCCCACGCGGGGCGTCTCGGGGTATTTGATGGCGAGAATTGTGAAGGTGATCAACAGGCAAGCGATCACGCCAAAGAAAATTGCGGTCGGTACGGTCCATGCCATCCAGGCCATTAATTTGATCTCCTGATGCAACCGAAAAGAGTGAAGGTGTTGTGTTTGGTAAAAGATCTTGTTGTATCTTCGAGGTTTTTAAATCCAAACTCGTTGATCAGTTGATCGTCTCCATCGGCAATGTCAAAAGCGTATCTACCCGCTTGCGCCCAACCAGATGGGCAGGATTCATAGCTTCGACCAAAAACCATCGAGTCTACCGGAAACCACTCACCCACTAGACTGTCTATGAAAATCGGATCCTCTTTGAGAATCTGCACTACCTTCGCTTCAATTCCATCAATTGCGTCACCAACAGCTACAAGCCGTTCGAAAGACTCCAACCGCTCGGCAGTCTGCATGCTTTGCTCTTGCGCTTTGACAAGGGACTTTGCAGCCTCCTCAGCCCTGAACTTGGCACTTGCAGTTTGCCTGGCGATCTCTCCCATGTCTGCCAGTACAAGTTGAGTCGCTTGTGTATTGGCTTGCGTGGTTATTATCCGCGTAAGCAGAAAGCCCACACCACCGCCCACAATCCCAACAACTGCAACTGCCGGGATAATCATGGATCGCAAATATTTTCGAACAGCAGCTTTGACCTCCTGCTCCTCCATCACACCCTCCCCAGGGCGAAGCCCTTCGCGATGTAGTTGCGCACGAAGTAGATCACCAATGCCCCCGGCACGATGGTCAGCACACCGGCAGCCGCCAGCACGCCCCAGTCGATGCCTGCCGCCCCTTGGGTTCGGGTCATGATCGCGGCGATGGGCTTGGCATCCACGGTCGTGAGCGTCCGGCTGAGCAGCAGTTCCACCCATGAGAACATGAAGCAGAAGAATGCCGCCACACCGATGGCTGAGGAAATCAGCGGCATGAAGATCTTTACGAAAAACTTCGGGAATGAATAGCCGTCGAGATAGGCCGTCTCGTCAATCTCCTTGGGCACGCCGCGCATGAAGCCTTCTAGGATCCAGACCGCCAGCGGTACGTTAAAAAGACAATGTGCAAGCGCCACAGCGATATGCGTGTCAAACAGGCCCACCGAGGAATACAGCTGAAAGAACGGCAGCGCAAAGACCGCAGGTGGGGCCATGCGGTTTGTCAGCAGCCAAAAGAAAAGGTGCTTGTCGCCCATGAAGCTGTAGCGCGAGAACGCATAAGCCGCAGGCAGCGCCACAGCAAGGCTGATCGCTGTGTTCATCACCACATAGATCAGCGAGTTGATATAGCCGATGTACCAACTCTCATCCGTGAAGATCTTGATGTAGTTCTGGAATGTCAGGTTCTGCGGCCAGAGCGAAAACGAACTCACAATCTCGGTGTTCGTCTTCAGGCTCATGTTCAGAAGCCAGTAGATCGGCAGCATCAGGAACAGCAGGTAAAGCCCCATGACGATGGCCGAGCGGTTGATGCGCGGACTCTTGCGACGAGCAATCTTGACCTCGCTCTTGGTCATCCTGCCCGGCAGAGAACCGGCGCCGGGCGCTTGAATGGTGGTATCGGACATCAGACGCCATCCCTTTTGTCGAGGTTGGTCATGACCGTGTAGAACACCCAGGAAATCAGCAGGATCACCAGGAAATACATGATCGAGAAAGCCGCCGCTGGTCCAAGATCAAACTGCCCCAGCGCCATCTTCACGAGGTCAATCGACAGGAAGGTGGTGGCGCTGCCCGGCCCGCCGCCAGTCACAACGAACGGCTCAGTGTAGATCATGAAACTGTCCATGAAGCGCAGCAAGATCGCGATCATCAGCACACCCGCCATCTTGGGCAGCTCGATGTAGCGGAACACGGCCCAACGGCTCGCCTGATCGATCTTGGCCGCCTGATAATAGGCGTTAGGGATCGATTGCAGCCCGGCATAGGCCAGCAGCGCCACCAGCGAGGTCCAGTGCCAGACATCCATCACAATCACGGTGACCCAGGCGGCAAAGACGTCCTGTGTGTAGTTATAGGAAATCCCCATCTTGTTCAGAGTGTAACCCAGCAGGCCAATGTCCACGCGGCCGAAGATCTGCCAGATGGTGCCGACCACGTTCCACGGAATGAGCAGAGGGAGCGACATCACCACAAGACAGAAGGACGCCCAGAAGCCGGACTTCGGCATGTTCAGCGCAATGAAGATGCCCAGCGGAATCTCGATCGCCAGGATGATGCCGGAGAACATCAGCTGCCGCCACAGCGCATCCCACATGCGGTCGTCCTGCAACATCTCGCGGAACCATTCGAGCCCGGCCCAGAAGAACTGGTTGTTGCCGAAGGTGTCCTGCACCGAATAGTTCACCACGGTCATCAGCGGGATCACGGCCGAGAAAGCCACGAGGACCAGAACCGGCAAGACGAGAAACCACGCCTTTTGATTGACTGTCTTGTTCATCAGGCGGCCTCCCCCTCTGGTGCGACGCGCCAATCGTCGGCGTAGACGTTGATCCCGTTGGGATCGAAGGTGACGTGCGGATTCGTTTCGGGAATGACATCGGCTTCGCCCGCGATTGCGCTGAATTGCGTGCCGTCGATCTCGAGCCGCACGATCTTATGCCGGCCAACATCTTCAACGCGCAGGACGCGCGCCGGCAAACCTGTATCACCAGCGGTCACTTTGACATACTCTGGACGGACACCGACCTGCAGCTTGCCACCCTGCGGCGCATATCCCGCGCCCAGCGGGACTTCGGCTCCGGCAATGCGAGCGGTTGCGCCGTCGATCTCGGCATCGAAAACATTCATACCCGGGGATCCAATGAAATAGCCCACAAAGGTATGTGCGGGTCGCTCAAACAGCTCCTCCGGTGTCCCGATCTGAACGACACGCCCGTCATACATCACAACGACCTTATCCGCGAAGGTCAGCGCCTCCGTCTGGTCGTGCGTCACATAGATCATCGTGTGGCCGAATTCGTGATGTAGCGACTTCAGCTGTGTCCTGAGCTCCCACTTCATATGCGGGTCGATCACGGTGAGCGGCTCGTCAAAAAGCAGCGCATTCACGTCCTCGCGCACCATGCCGCGGCCGAGACTGATCTTTTGCTTGGCATCTGCGGTGAGCCCGCGCGCCTTGCGATCCAACTCCGCCTCCATGCCGATCATCGCGCCGATCTGCTGCACCCGTTGTGCGATGTAGCCAGGGTCGGCCCCACGGTTGCGCAGCGGAAAGGCCAGATTATCGCGCACGGTCATCGTGTCGTAGACCACCGGAAACTGGAACACCTGCGCGATGTTGCGCTCGGCTGTGGGCGCGTGGGTCACATCCTGATCATCGAAGAGAATGCGCCCCTGGCTTGGATGCAGCAGACCCGAAATGATGTTGAGCAAAGTGGACTTGCCGCAGCCGGAGGCGCCCAGAAGCGCATAGGCTTCGCCGTCAGCCCAGTCATGGTTGAGCTCTTTCAGAGCAAAGTCGTCTTCTGACTTGGGTGCAGCCAAATAGGAATGCGCCAGATTGTCGAGCGTGATCTTGGCCATTATGCCGCCTCTGCGTAGGGCGCCGCAGCGACCAGATCGCCGTCTTGCCCGAAAAGATACACATGCGCAGGGTCGAGGTAGACCTCCAGATCTTGGCCCGGTGTCAGGCTTTGTATGCCGTGCACAAGGCCGACCCAGCGCTCGCCATGGTGATCGAGGTGCACAAAAGTCTCCGACCCCGTGATTTCGGTCACTGTTAGCTTTGTCTTGAAGGACATCGCGCCTGTCGCGTGCGGACTTAGTTCCAGATGATTGGGTCGGAATCCTGCGGTGTAGGCGCCATCCGGCAGCGAGTGCGCGCTTGGCGGTGCATCAACGGTCTGTCCATCGCCGAAAGACAGCACCGCGCCACTCTTCGTGATATGGAGAAAATTCATCGGCGGATCCGAGAACACCCGCGCGGTCGTCGCATTTACCGGCTTGCGGTAGACAGACGGTGTCGGGCCGAACTGTGTAACCCGTCCTTCCCATAAAGTCGCGGTATTGCCGCCAAGAAGGAGCGCCTCCTCAGGTTCCGTCGTCGCATAGACGAAGATGGACCCAGATTCTTCGAAGATTTTCGGGATTTCCGCACGCAGTTCTTCACGTAGCTTATAGTCGAGGTTTGCAAGTGGTTCATCGAGAAGAACCAGACCAGCATTCTTGACCAACGCCCGTGCCAGCGCGCAGCGCTGCTGTTGGCCGCCTGACAATTCCAAAGGCTTGCGGTCGAGCATCGGTGTCAGCTTCATCAGATCGGCCGTCTCTCGGACCCGGCGGTCAATCTCGTCTCGCGACTGTCCGAGCAACCGCATCGGCGAAGCGATATTGTCGTACACCGTCATCGACGGATAATTGATGAACTGCTGGTAGACCATCGCAACCTTGCGATCCTGAACACGCATACCGGTGACGTCATCCCCGTTCCAGATGACTCGCCCGGTCGCCGGCACATCAAGGCCTGCCATCAACCGCATGAGCGATGTCTTCCCCGACAGCGTCGGCCCCAGCAGCACGTTCATCGTGCCCTTTTGGAGCGCAATATCCGTCGGATAAATATGGGTCTCCCCACCGACGGTCTTAGACACCCCTTCCAAAACCAAGGTCATGTCCGTCCCCCATTATTCTGCCGCTTTGGCAATGCGCTCCGCCAAAGCGGCCCGCATGAATGTCTCCAATGTGGCGACTTCTTCTTTTGTCAGTCTCAGCCCTAGCTTATTCCGTCGCCAGATCACATCCTCAGCGGTACGGGCATATTCGTTTCTCTGCAACCAGCGCACTTCGCGCTCTGTCAGCGTGGCGCCAAAGGCTTGGCCGAGATCCGCCTCTTTTTCCGCACCCGCCAACACGTCCCAGGCTTCAGTGCCATACGCGCGGACCAGCCGCCGCGCCCAGAAATCGGAAAGAAAGTCAAAATCCTCTTTTAGCCGCGTCACCAGCACCTCGAACCCGTCAACGGCAAAGTCGCCGCCGGGTAAGGGCACACCTGCGGTCCAGTGACCGGATGTGCCGGCGGGGAAAAACGGCACGATCTTGTCCATCGCATCCTCAGCCAGCTTGCGATAGGTAGTGATCTTGCCGCCAAAAACGTTGAGAATTGGCGCGCCGCCAGCATCGTCCACCTTGAGCGTGTAGTCGCGCGTCGCCGCCGTGGCGCTGCTGGCCCCGTCATCATAAAGCGGGCGCACACCTGAATAGCTCCATACGACATCTTCTGCGCCGATGTCATCTTTCAAATACTGGTTGATGAAGTTGAGCAGGTAGTCACGCTCTTCCACAGTGCACTTGGGCTTGCTGTTCGGATCGCTGTGCTCGGCGTCCGTGGTCCCGATCAGGGTAAAGTCCGTCTCGTACGGAATTGCGAAAATGATACGCCCGTCAGTGCCCTGGAAGAAATAGCACTTGTCGTGGTCATAGAGCTTGCGGGTGACGATATGGCTGCCCCGTACCAGCCGAACGCCCTCGGTCGAGTTGATACGCACCTTCTGCTGAATGATGTCGCCGACCCATGGACCGCCTGCGTTCACGAGCATCCGCGCGTGAATGACTTGCGTCTCGCCACTCTCCGTGTCCTCGACCGTGATCTCCCAAAGATCATCCACACGCGCGGCGCTGACCACCTTTGTGCGGACCATAATATGGGCGCCACGGGCCTCCGCATCACGCGCATTCAGCACCACCAGCCGGGAATCCTCGATCCAGCAATCGGAGTATTCGTAAGCCTTCTCAAATCTGTCTTCGATCGGCGCGCCCTCGGCACTGCCCTTCAGATTCAGCGTCTTCGTAGGTGGCAAAATCTTGCGCCCGCCCAGATTGTCGTAAAGCAGCAGTCCGAAGCGTATCAGCCACGCCGGGCGGCGCCCCTTCATCCAAGGCATTATTGTATTCAGGATGCGAGATGTCGGCGTCGCCCCTTCAAAGCGCATATCTCTATGATAGGGCAGCACGAACCGCAGGGGCCAGCTGATGTGCGGCATGGCTTTCAAAAGCACCTCGCGCTCTGCAAGGGCATGTCGCACCAGATTAATCTCGAAATACTCAAGATAGCGCAGACCGCCATGAAAGAGCTTCGTCGACGCCGAAGACGTGGCAGAGGCCAAGTCATTCATCTCTGCCAGCGCAACACTCAACCCACGGCCCGCCGCATCGCGCGCAATGCCGCAGCCGTTGATGCCGCCGCCAACGATGAACAGATCATACGCCTTGGATTGCACTTTCTGCGACGACACAAAACCCTCCCAACGTCATGTGCGCTTCTTTTCCGCAGTGCTATCCCGCCTGCACCCCATGATCAAGCGAATTTTTTCGTTTATTTTCGCTTTTGCTCGCCTCTCGATACTTCAAATCCGATGCATATCATTCCAATTGCGCCTGTAATGCCGCGGCACGGCTGGCCAGAGGATTGGCCTGCAAATGATTGCGCCTTTTGCTGACACTCATTCAAGGGCATCGAGAATATATTGGAAAATATTCTGTTTTTCAGCTAGTCAAGGCAAAAGAGGTCCCCTATGTCGCAGACTTTTCGCCATCCAGATATCCTGAAAATCGCACAACGCGAAGGCAAAGTGACCGTCGAAGCTTTGGCGGAGCATTTCGGAGTGACTCTGCAAACGATCCGGCGTGACCTCTCGGAATTGGCAGAAGCGAACAAACTCGAACGTGTTCATGGTGGGGCAATTTTGCCGTCTGGCACAACCAATATCGAGTATGAGGAAAGGCGCAATCTCAACCAAGGATCGAAAGTGGCAATGGCACGCGCCTGCGCCCAGCAGATCCCAGAAGGCTGCTCCGTCTTTCTCAATATCGGCACAAGTACGGAGGCCGTCGCCCGGGAACTGCTTCAGCATCGTGACCTGATGGTGATCACCAACAACATGAACATCGCCAATATCCTGGTCGACAACCCGGATTGCCAAATCATCGTGACGGGCGGCGCCTTTCGGCGTTCGGATGGCGGACTTATCGGCACCCTGACCGTCGAGACCATCCGTCAGTTCAAATTTGATTTTGCTGTGATTGGCTGTTCTGCCATGGATGAAGATGGAGACATCCTTGATTTCGACATTCAGGAGGTCGGCGTCAGCCAAGCCATCATTGCGCAATCGCGCAAATGCCTGCTGGTTGCCGATCATTCCAAGTTCAGCCGGACAGCTCCGGCCAGAATCGCTTCGATGGGATCGGTTTCCACAGTTGTCACCGATCAACCCCTGCCCGGTCACTTGACACAGAAATGCATTGATTGGGGTACTGAAGTCCTCGTTGTCGGTTAGAGAGGAGATCAAAGCGGTGGCAAATCTGCCTCGGCAACCTGTCTCAAAAGGTCAACAAAGCCCGCCACCTGATGACGCGCCGTTGCCGCGCCCTTCTCGGCGCTTGCCAGATGCGCCTCGCCAACGGTCCCCTCGGGGTTGAGATCACTGGCGATCCATCCATAAGACACGGGGCCAATAGGTTGAATTGCGCCATGCTCAGCGGTTGACCGAAAGTCCTTTGCTGCGGTGATATCGACTGTGTCTGGTCGAAAATGCAGCATCAGCGAGGTCTCGACATCGCCGCCGTGAATGCCAAAGGTCGCTTCCTGCTGAGAGTAGAGACCTGCAGGTGCGCCGAACGCGCCCCATTGGCATTTCACCGCAAGCATCGCCGCCTGCACGCGCAGTTCACGGGACAGGATCGAGATCAGATCGAGATTTCCGCCATGAGAGTTCACAATTACGATCTTGCGGATCCCTGCTCTCGCAACGCTAAGCCCGATCTCTGTCCAGGCCGACAGCGCCGTTGCCGCTGTCAACGTCAGCGTCCCAGCAGCCCAGAGATGTTCATTGGATTTGCCGACTGCCTGCAGCGGCAGGATGCGCAGATCCATGCCGTTCGGCGCTTGCCTGCGGAACTCATCCAGCATGCCCTGCCCGATCAGCGTATCCGTACCAACCGGCAGATGCGGCCCGTGCTGCTCAATCGCCGCCGTCGGCAGGATCGCAATTGTTTTCATGGGATCAACCTGGGCGAAGTCGGGCGCGCGAAGGTCGGCCCAATCCAATGAGGTCATATGGCCTCCTTCGGTGCGTAGGTCGCGTCAAGGCGGGATCTCAGATAGTCCGCCGCCCTGACCGGAGGATACTTTGGTGTTCCCGTCCCCGGCAAAGCCGAAACGATTGTGTCGGGATTCGCTTCAACGAAGAAGGCAACCGACCTGCGCTGGCGTTTGGGCGGCAGGACCCGATGCGGTGTGGAGACATAAATGTCGTTCGTCCAGCGCATGAGGCAGTCTCCGATATTCACCACGTAGGCGTCGGGTAGGTGCGGGACCTCGGTCCAGCCTCCACCGCGCGGCTTGACCTGAAGCCCCGGCTCACCATCGGTCATCAAAAGCGTGATCGCGCCGTAGTCGGTATGCGCGCCTGCACCAATTTCGTTCTGGGCGCCCGTTGCCGGAGGATAATGCAGCAATCGCAAAGCGGCCAGGGGATCTTTGAATGCGGGGGTGAAGTGCTCTGGCTCCAATCCGAGATCGGCGGCAAAGGCCCGGTGAATATCAACGCCCAGAGCCAATGCAGTTTCGAAGTACTCCAGCATCGTTTCACGAAAGCCCCGTATCGGCGGCCAGACATTGACCCCTCGGAAAGGCTCTCCCCGCTGCACACGCGGATCATCGGGCGGCAAGTCGAAACCGATGTTGAAACTTTCCTTCCGGTCCACCAGCGCCGAGTTGTCATCAAGCGACTCGTCTCCTTCCGCCGCCCAGCCGCGGAAGTGGGGCGTCTTGAGAATGGACAACGCGCGCTTGTCCCGGGCCGGCAAGGAAAAGAAGGCATCGACGAAATCAAACACGCGCGCCCGCAACGCCGGTGAGACAGTGTGGTTTCGCAACAAGAAGAACCCCGAACCGCGGACCGCCTGGCTCAACTCCGCGAGAAACACTGGGCGGTTGGTTTCGAACTGCGACCAATCCAGAATGGGTATCATGCGCGGGCCTCCCTTCGTTTCTCGGGCACAGCGCCAATGAACCTGTCCATCTTGCGTGCGACCTTATCGAGATGCTCACGACGGCTTGCGTCCGTCGAACTGTCCATAAGATAATGCGCCGCGAAAGCGGTCCTGCAGCGCCGCGCACAGATGGCACGAACGCCCCGCAGGATCATGCGTTTGCCGGGCGCACCGATCATCTGCGTCAAACCCCAACTGGCCCCGCAGGTCGTGAAGACGCCCAAACGACTGATATGGGTCAGACCGGGACGGATATTGTCGTTGTCTCCGTCTGGCATCAGGAAGGCAACGTCTGGCAACAGCACACGGTCCAGCCATCCCTTAAGCATGGCTGGCAAGCCATACCACCATGTTGGGTAAATGAAGATGAGGGTATCGCACCACAGAATGTCGTCGACGTCCTCTGCAACCGAGGCCCGATTGCCTGGCGTATCCTCGTAAATGTCCAGTTCCTCTCCGGTGAGAACCGGAGCAAACCCGCGCTTATAGAGATCGATCACGCGCATCTCGGCACCCGCTGCGCTCAGACGCTCGAGAACGACGTCACGCACTGCAGCAGTGAAGCTGGTGTTCTTCGGGTGGCAATAGACGACAAGCGCGCGCATTCAGAATCTCTCCATTTCGGCATCCACTTGGGACAAGAAGCGCGCCCTGCGCTGGTCCGTTGCTCGATTCATGTCATAAAGCGCCAGATACCGCATCTTGTCCGGACGGCACACATGCCAGACGGCGCGAGTCACGCTCTTTCTCGGGGGATCTCCGGCCAAAAACGCACGCGTCCGGGTGCCCCCATAGGTCGTCACGGCCGCCAGTTTTCGAATATGCCGCAGGTTCGGTCGTACCCTACCCTGCTCCAATCGAAAGGACACCCCTGGCAGGAACACGCGATCAAAGAAGCCCTTCAGGACGGCTGGATAGCCAAAATTCCAAACAGGAAAAACAAGCACCAGCGCCTCGGCGCGGCGCAGGCGGTCAACGTAACGGGTCACCGAACCGGTGTTGGTCGCCTCCTCGTGATAGCCGCGCCGCTCCTCTGCGGTGAGAAGCGGCGAGAAGCCCTCTGCGTAGAGGTCGCAATCGTCGACGTCCCACCCCCGCGCGCGCAGGCGACCGACCACCCGGTCATGCAAGGCGGCGGAGAAGCTCTCCGTGCACGGGTGGGCAAAGAGGACCAGCGCGCGGGTCATGGCTATTCGGCGGCGCGGATCTTCGGGTAGCTGTACATGCGATCAAAGCTCCAGTTCGGATCGTCCCAGGCGATCATCTTGCCAGGATTGAGCAAGCCCTTCGGATCCGCTTCGCGCTTGAACGCCAGTTGCCGATCATCCACGGTCTGCCGCCCGCCTTCTTCCAGAGTGTAGCGATGGGGATTGAAGATCAGCGCACCTGCGTCCTCGTGCATCTGAATGATCTCATCAAGCCGCTCTTCCGTCGTAAATTTCACGAGGCTCAGTCCGGCAAACATGATCTTGCCGTTCTCTTTCATGACCTCCAGATGCTGCAGGACCTCGGGGCTCAGCGCATCACGCATTTTCGCGATCAGGTCGAGATGCTGGGGGAAGCCATAGCGGACCTGCAGATAGGTGATACTCGGGTCAACCTTCAGAGCGCGCAGCGTGGTGTGGTTCCAGCCATATTCAAAGATCATGCCCGGCCCCCTCTCCCAGCTATGATCGTCGCTGCGATAGATCAGGCGCGCGGCGGGGCGGCGCTCCAAGAAAGTGCGAAACCCATCCATGGACTGCGGCGCGACCATGAGGGCCACAAGACTGGTCTCCCTTTCGACATGCGGAGCCACCCGTTGGAAATAGTCTTTGGCGATGGGTGCTTCGAACACTGTAGCAAGCTTGATCAGAATACCATCTTCATTCGCCAACTCCTCTGCGAAGCGCGCGGCCTCCATGAAGTCTTCCGTGGCGACAAACATCTCCACCCAGTCGTAAGCTGGCGCCAGCGGCATCTCGACCTCGGTGATGATACCGTTAGTGCCGTAAGCGTGGCTGACCCGGGCAAGTTCCTCGCGCTGAAATTCCAGCACTCGGGGCTCCGATTCCATGGTGACAACACGCAGGCGGATGATGTTACCCAGATCCCGAAGAGATCCCCAGGTACAGGAACCGACGCCGCCCGAACCGCCGGCAATGAACCCTCCAATCGTAGCGGTCGCCCAGGTAGATGAAAACATGCGGATTTCCTGACGCGAATGCTCTTTGCAGGCCGCATCGAGATCCTTGAGCAGACAGCCCGGCTCCACAACCACGCGGCCGGGTTGGATATCCTTCACCGCCGTCATATGCCGTAAATGCATCACGCATCCACCCGCCAAGGGCATGGCTTGGCCGTAATTGCCCGTGCCCGCACCGCGGGTGGTCACGGGGACATCGTTTGCATAGCAGGCCTTGAGGACTTCAATCACCTCTGCCTCGCTACGAGGGGAAACCACAAAGTCTGCTGAAACGTCATCAAGACGCGCCTTTAGTACAGGAGAGTACCAGAAGAAGTCTCGACTCTTCGCTTTGATGCCCGCCCCCGCATCCTCCAGATCCAGGTGAGCGAGCGCAGCCTTTGCGGCGTCTATATTTACAATCATGGCATCCTCATCAAGTGATCGAGTTCGGAGTAGTCAGGTAGGGCGCGGTCGATCTGTTGACCCGCCCGCACGACGATACGATCGGATTGCGGGCGCGCGAAGAGCTCCGTCCAGGTGCGCGCGCGACAGATCACAAAATCGGCCGGCGCCCCGGAGGTCAGGTCAGGCGCATCGAACCCGCAGGCCGCAGCCGGATTGGATGTGAAGGCGCGAATCCAATCGGTATCGGAATGATCCAGGTGGCCGATCCTCGTGGCCTCCCGCATCACCTCGATCATGTCCATATCGCCGTAGGCGTAGAAAGGGTCTCGCGTATTGTCGGAGGCGAAGCTTACGGCGATGCCCCGCGCTTTGAGTTCATGGACCAGTGTGATGCCCCGCAAGCGTGGGGTACCGGCCTGCCGGTCCTGCAAGTAGAGATTGCACATCGGCAAGGAGACAACATGGAGACCTGCACGCGCGACCAAATCCATCGTACTCGCGGCCCGGTCCTCGTCTTGCGTCGATAGAGAGCAGAGATGGCCTACGGTGACAGGTGCATCAAAACCCGTTTCGATCACCGTTTCCGCAATCACGCGGAGTGTTTCGGAAGCCGGGTCAAGCGTCTCATCCACGTGGAAGTCCGCTGCCAAACCGCGTTCCTTCGCGAGATCAAGGAATAGTCGAACTCGCGCCTCAATGTCCGGGACGGGATAGGCAACCATACCCAGAACACCGCCTGCATCAGCGACAAGATCTGCCGTGTGGACAAAACCCGTGTCCAACCCGACCCCCTCGCATCCAATCAAACACGCCGCTTGCAGGTCTATACGGCCTCGCCAATTGGCCCGCAGATCCATGAATACGGGCCATGAGACATCGTCTTGCGGCGGAATGCTATCGAGATGCGTGCGCACTGCACGGGTTCCGTGCGCATAGGCGCAGCGGAGGCTGAACTCCATGCGCTCAGCGACATCCTCCGCTGTCCAATGCGCCGTCCGATCATCGCCGACGGTGCGCAGTGCGCCATCGAAGCTTCCATCAGGGTTGGCCGCACGTGGCCAGATATGACCTTTGTCCAGATGGGTGTGCATATCGACAAAGGCCGGGAACAGCATCGCGCCCAGCATGTCGACCATCTGACCGGGCTCGTCAGAGATACGGCCTCGATCCATCGAAATGTCACACCTGATCAGATCACCCTCCTCACCTATCAGACATGCAGGCACAGTCAGGTTGCACAGGGTCACATGCCCATTCGGAAGATCGAGAAAGTCCATTATCGGTCCTGCTTCAAGGCACTTTCATGCCATTTCCGCAAAAGCATATGACTGAGAAAACTCAGCCCGGCGAAAATGATGACTCCAGTGGCGGCAATCAGGATAAGGGCCGCAAACATGCGTGGAATATTCAACCGATACCCGGCTTCCAGAATGCGAAACGCAAGACCGGACTTAAGCCCGCCGGTTCCGGCAACATATTCTGCGACCACAGCCCCGATCAGAGACAAGCCGCCGGCAATACGAAGCCCACCAAGAAAGTACGGCAGGGCCGACGGAAGCTGCAGGAAGCGAAGCGTCTGCCAGCGGGACGCACCGTAAATGCGGAAGAGATCGCGCAGGTTGTGATCGGCCGAGTTCAAACCGAGCGTCGTGTTGCTAAGCACCGGGAAGAAAGCCACCAGCCAAGCGCAAAGCAAAAGCCCTGCGATCCGGCTGTCCACATAGATGAAGATGAGCGGAGCAATGGCGACAATCGGGGTGACCTGCAGAATCACGGCATAGGGGTAGAAACTCATTTCAACGAGCCGGGACTGTGTAAACAGAACCGCCAACCCAACCCCACCAATCACCGCAACGGCGAGAGCCATCAGTGTAATCTGCACTGTGACGAGCAATGCCTCAAACAGCATCGCCCAATCCTTGATCAGTGTCTCGAACACCAGCCTAGGGCCTGGCAGGATGTAGTGCGGGATCGCGTTCCAGACGACAATGCGGTCCCAGATCACGAGCATCAACACCAGAACCGCAGCCGGCAGTATCCATTTGCCAAACTTCTCTAGTCGTCGTCGACGCAACCGCGCGGCCTCATCCGCGTCAATCGCGATTGTGGCATCTGTTGGATCTGCGAGGCTCATGCCGCTTCTCCCATAGCGAGATGGAGTGCGTCCGTCGCCTGTCGCGCGTAGGCTGCGTATTCGGCAGAGGTGCGGAAGGTCTCTTCACGTGGATACTCGGCGTCGACCTCAAGTTCAGTGATGACGCGACCCGGTCGCGCGGCCATGACGACAATGCGATCAGACAGAAAGACCGACTCGAAGACCGAATGGGTTACGAAGATGACGGTACAGCCTATCTTCTCCTTCAGCTTCAGAAGATCATTATTCAGCTTGAAACGGGTGATTTCATCCAGCGCCGCGAAGGGTTCGTCCATAAGAATCAATCGCGGCCTCGTAACCATGGCCCGAGCAATGGAGACCCGCATCTTCATACCACCGGACAGCTCTCGCGGGTAACTGGTCTGGAATTTTTCGAGCCCGACCAGCTTGAGCGCCTCGAGAACCTGATCTTTCACCTCACCGTAGGACTTTCCGCGCAATCGAAACGGCAGCCAGACATTCTGCGCCACTGTCGCCCAGGGCATCAGCGTAGGCTCTTGAAAAACCACGCCTAGGTCACCGGTCTCATGCGCACCGGTCCAAGTGATCCGGCCAGCCGTGGGATGCAGCAGGTTCGAAATCAGCCGAAGCGCCGTGGATTTGCCACAGCCGGAAGGCCCCAGAAGGGAAATGAAATCTCCCTCTCTCACCTGCAAAGACATGCCTTTGAGCGCAACAACATTCCCATTGAATGTCTTGTCGACCTGCTCCATCCGCAATAGCTCCGACCGCGGTCGGCCTGGTGTTGTCATATATCCCCCTGACAAAAGACCGGGGCGCATCTTGGCGTCCCCGGCTCACCCCAATCCTGTCAGGGTTTGATTTCCTTACCCACCGATTTGTTCGTGAAGTCCAGTGTGTAGGCCGCCTTCCAGTCTAGACCACCTTCAAGAACACCTGCGGCGACCATCTTTTCATAAAAATCGCCGATCACCTGATCGGTCATGGATCCGATCCCGGTCTCCAACGCCTGCCCGCTGTCAACGATCCCCTGTTCGATCATCATCTTCTTCGCGAAGTCGATTTTATCCTGGGTCATGTCCGGGTTCGCTGCCATGATCAGCTCATCGGCAGCGCTGCTGTCGCCATAGAGATAGTTGTACCACCCCGTCAGTGAGCCATCGACAAAGCATGTGACCTTGTCAGGCTCGTTTGCGATGGTATCGGCCATTGTCTCAATTGTCGTCGCGTATGACGAATAGCCGGCATCTGCGATGAGGAAGACGTTGGGAGCAAACCCTGCCTCCTTTTCAACCGCATAAGGCTCAGAACTAAGATACCCCTGCATGCCTTTGCCCTTGTCCGCAATGAAAGGCGCCGGGTTGAAGGTGTAGGGTTCGCGCTGTTCAACCGTGAAGCCATGCTCGGCAATCATCCACTGGTAGTAGGACGTAAATCCGTTGTCGCCGATGAGCAGTGTCAGATCTTTCAGTTCTTCCCAGCTTTCCGCTTCACCGGGATGCGCGAGAATGACCTGGGGGTGCTTTTGGAAAATTGCAGCGACAGAGACCACCGGAATCCCTTCCTTGACCGCGTTGAACGCCTGCAACATGTCGCCGCCCATGTGAAAATCAATCCGGCCCGCCAGCATCAGGGCGCGGTTGTTGACCTGCGGGCCACCTGAGATGATCTCCACATCAAGTCCACATTCCGCGTAGGTGCCGTCCGCCACTGACTGATAGAACCCCCCGTGCTCGGCCTGAGCCAGCCAATTGGTTCCAAAGACGACCGGCGTCAAGTTATCGTCTGCCGAAGCGACCGTCGCGCTCATACTCGCCACGACAGCGAGTGTGGAAATTCGTGAAAATGACATTGCAATCTCCAAGACGTGATTTTCGTCAATCGTTCGGAGCGCGCAGATCAAAAGGAAGCCACACCCTGCCAATTTGATGACATAGTTTCATGTTCGCTCAATTTCTGAGCGATTTCCACAATTCTGTTGGAAATTTCATCAATGGTTGATTTGAGATATGAGAGCTGTGACGAGGCTAAAGCGCCTATTGGCGGCGCAAGCGATGGCACAGTTCAAGCAAGATGTGCCCAAGTCTCCACGCACCGCTCAAGATTCTCGACCTCGAAAACAATCCAGATATGCCGACCGATCAAAGACACGTGCAAAACAGCATGCCCGTCACCGGGAGAGCCGATCCAGATTTGGTGCGTAGGCGAGCCTTGCTGATCTGCCTCTGGTTCGCCAGCGGATGGGGCGCACATTTCGCGCAGGATTTCACAAAGTCTGCTCTGCCCGTTCTGGTGCATCGAACCATCCGCATGATGATCTACAATGGCCAGCGCATAGCTCTCACTTTGAGACAGCGAGGCCTCGATCAGCGCCGATACATCCGCGGCTGTACGACGGTCTGCAAGATGAAGCTTCAGGTCTGCAGTCGAGAGGCCGATATCACCGCTACTGTGCATATCCGACAAAATCTCGCTGCGCAGGTAGATCACTGATGCAGCATCGCAAAAGCGCTCGAGCTTCTGACTTATGCGAAAGGCCTCTTCCTTCGACAAAACGTTACCAGCGCCCGCGATTTTCATGATCCGTCGCTCGACAACATCGCAGATCAGAGACCTGCCATCACCGTCGCAAAAGCTGAGGCGACGCGGCAGAACGGTCTGGTCAATCTGCGACAGAACAGCGGCCAAGCCGCCGTCATCTCCTTCAAAGATTAGACGTCCCGCTTCCGTGCACGGCGCAGGCTCACGGCCCAACTGTTCAAGCACGGTGATGAGGCGCCGCTCGTCGTCGCTATGTCCGTCAGACATTGGTCATGCCTCGTTGACGAGATCCGTGAGCACCGCAGTTGCCGCCTCCATGATCTCCACCAGAGGAGTCGCAAGATCGCAAACGAGGAACAAGGCTTCGTTGTCGACTTCAAGCGACTTCAAATAGCAAATGGCCGATCCCCTCACGATGCTGATTGCTCCGAAGGGCGCACGCTGGTTGTCGAAGAGCTGCTTGGACAAGTGTTGGGCGGTTTGACCGCAGAGATGCTCCTTCGCCTGCTGGCAAAGCGCGTCAAGATGTTCTTGCTCGACCTTTTTGGAAGTGCTGGCCGCGAAGACGAGGCCCGTCGAAAGATCCCCAAAAGCTGCGATGTCACAACCTTTGAAGCGGGTTCGCAAATCGTCCAAGCGATCCTGCACTGCCATCCTGGTATCCGACTCCGACGTCCCTAAGCCCCATTTTGCCGGATATAGCGACAGAACATGTCCTTCTGGTTAATGATTTCGCACGGATTTCAGGAGAATTTTGGTGTGAAACTCGGCTCCTCTGCGGGATCAATACGCGGTGTTGGACGGGCGCGAACAGACTTCGCAACGGGTCGGCGCGGCACGACCCGATCCACGTCCACTTTCGGCGCAGCTTCAGCAGCCACTCCTTGATCTGCTGTTGGGTTGGATGCATTTGCCAAAGCAGAAAATGGCTTCCCGACCGTATCGCTGGACACGTGGTTTGCCAGCAGCGAAATCACATTGAGGAACTCGTCTACGAATGGCTCCGCTCCACTTTCGGCCCAAACGTGCGGATGATCCCCAGCATCTCGAGCCTGTGTGAGCGAGACCATCAGCGTATGCCGGAAGAGTTTCTCGGTCTCACGCCGAACCCGTTTGAGAACTTTCGCGCGATCTCTGTGGGAAGACAGCATATCGCCGCGGGTCAGCAGCAATAGGGAGTGTTCGCGAATATGCTCCGGCACCATCTCCCAAACGGATGCTTCGCTTTGGCGCCAGGCCTGCGTCGCCGGGCTGCACCAGATCACGGCGTCTGCAAGCGGAAGCACACGCTCCCACACCTCGGACGACATGTTGGGATCGGAGATTCCCGGCATGTCGATAACGTCGCACATCTTCAGGATCTCCTCCTCGCACTGAATACGGATGAAGGCGGTGTGCTCCGATGACAAACCCTCGAGGGTCTCGACGTCACAGGAAGCCTCCTTGCCCTCGAGATCGACAATTGTTGCCGGAGATGTCCCATAGCTGATCCACACCGGCGGCAACTGTGTGGCGATGACCTGAACGGGTAAGGGATCCGACCCGATCATCAGGTTGGCCAATGTGCTCTTACCTGCACTGAACTCCCCCATCAGCGCAATGCGCGGTCGGCGCGGTTCAGTCAGAGCCTTCGCAAATTCAGGCAGTTGCTGGGTGGATTGGTCAACTGTCATTTGGCGTACTCTCTGAGTGTATTCATGGTTTTCTTCAACAGCGCCGCATGATCGCCAGTCGCCATCTCTGCCACCTTTGCCTGCAGCCGATCCGGATTGGCTTGCGCCATCTCGTTCAAAGAAGTGAACACTGATCGTTGTTCGGCAAGGAAAGCGTCGAAGGCCTCGAGGGCCGTGGTGCGGATCTCTTGTGCCAGGTCATCCCGCAACTCGCTCACAAAGGGATCGGTTTCAGTCTTGATCAGATCGTGAAAATTCGCGGCGTACGCCTTGTAACCGCGGCGATGGAACCACCACCTCTTCCACCAGCTGCCGTTGAGATCCAGCGCGATCGTCCGACCGAGGGAAACCGGGGCGGAGGCCTGCGGGGCCCGAGGTTGGGCGATGGTCATGTCATCTGGCTGAAGACCAAAACTCCGTCGGTACAGCTGGCTGAGCTCTGCTGCCACCTCCTGTGTAGCGGCTTCAAAGGTCGCCTTGCTTTTTCTGACGAGAACCTTGTGTGAGGATCCGAGCAACATCCGAAGCCCGGTTGGGTCGTATGTCCACGGCGTTGTATCTCCCTGCGTCTCCAGATGAACAATCAGCGATGCGGTCGCGCGCTCAAGAAAACTGGCCTGCACCCTGTCCATCCGATCCGAGAACTCGGCCAAGATGGCATCGAAACTATCCCTGATTTTTTGCGTCTGGGACGAGAGGATTTCGTCAAATCGCCTCTGTGCCTCTGCGCCGTCCAGCTTATCCCGACCGGGCACCCCGGTTTCGCGTTCCGAAATCCGGTTGCGCGCCTCAACCGCGCTTGTGAGGTTGAGCGCGCTGGATGCAATTCGTTGCAGCGTCGCTTTGGCAAGACTTTCTGCGATGCGCATCGAGATGGCGCGTTGCAATGCGGGCACGCCAGACAGGATCCACGCCTGTTTATCCGGATCCCGGAGCGGGACATCTCCGTAGAGACGTTCGAGGTCGGTGCTTTCAGACCAGGCCAAGAGCGAGTCCTTGCTGGCGGGTGGCAAATCGCTCAGCCTTCCATCCAGCACATGGCCGGCCCACAACGCACTGCCGAATATGACCTTAGCCTCCTCGGGCCCCTTATGCCTTGCGAGGGTCTCGGCAATGCTGGCTTCGATTTGCGGAACCTGTGTCTTTGGGTCAGACAGCTCGTCGATCCGGTTTACAAAGATAATCACGTCACGAGATTTCACGTGCGTGATCAGGCGGATGAGTGCCAGGTCGGTGGACGATAGAGCCTGATGCGCAGACAAAACTACAACACAAATGCGGCTGTCCCGAAGCGCACGTATCGTGATCTGCTCCCGCATCATGAAGGTATCGTTGACCCCTGGAGTATCGCGTAAACACAAGCGGATCGGCAGTCCGGATCGTTGAATACTCAAGTCTGCAGCTTTGGTCACATCGGCGAAACGCCCTTGCTCGTCGTGCGAAGTGGGCTCGTCATCGTCGTGGTCTTCACCGAGGCAGACGTAGCGTTCAATCAGATACTGATCGACATACCCGTAGTCGCGGCGCTGGCCGAGCAAAAGCTCGAACTTCTGGCCAAGGCGCTTGCGTGACTTCTCTCGCATCTCCGCGGCCTGCGCCTTGATTTTTTCAAGTTCATCATCTGCACCAGCCCGGCTGGCCAGCTCGCCAATGCGCCCACCGCCGGAAACCAAACGATCCCATTCATTCTCATCGAAGAACTGAAAGGACGCCGTTTCCTTGAACGCCGGCGCGTCGGGATGCAAATGCAGAGATGTCACGACGGATGTCCAGGGGTTCACGTCTGCGGGCAGCAATGCCGTTTGCCCGATCAATGCGTTCACCAGCGATGTCTTGCCGGACTTGATTTGCCCGATCAACGTGACGCTCGGCTCAAAGCTTTCCAACTGGCGCAGCAGACGGTCGGCCCGCTTTTTCGTGGCCTCATCACCCAAGATCTGCAGCCCAGAGATCGCGTCGCGCAGCTGATCACGCGCAACTGCAACCTCTTGCAACGTTTCCAGACCCGCACCGAGCAGTTCGGCCCGTTCCGCGTCTCGGAAGCTGTCGCGGTCGGATCCCTGCAGCGCGTTCATGTCTTCCCTCCTACACGACGGCGATCACTCAAAGACGCATGATCACACTTGATGTCTGTCGACATGACGGCGATCGCATTGCAACGTCACTACTTGTTCGCGATATGAAATGGTGGCCAATTGTGATCTGATTGTGGCGATCCATCGGCGCAAATGACAACAATAGTTAGGCTTTTAGCAAGCGATACGGTCTTGCAGGTCGTGTTTGATTTGCAGGACGACAGTAGCTGCATCGGCAGCAGATCGCATGTCATTCTCCAGGCTCATCAGGACCACCTTGTCACTGGCGTCGTAGAGATCGTTGCGCCAAGTCTCGAAGGCCTCATCACACTGTGTCTGTTCGGCCGCAAGTTCGACGAGATCTTCGACAAGCGTACTGCACGCGCGGAGAACGTGGTCTGCAAGGTCTGGTCCAGCACGCGCGGGTGTGAGCGCTGGTGTTGCCGCAACAATCAGATCCAACGCCCCCTCATAGCTGTTCAATTTCGAAGGAGTTTGATCTTTTACATGTGATTTTTCTGCTGCCAGAGCGGCCGTTTGATCTTCAACGCCGTGTCTTTCGAGAAGCAACAGTGCGCGGTCCAGATCGGCGTGCCGACCAGATGCGGCAAGGCGCGAGACAGCCTCACACAAGGCCTTAACTCCACTGGCTGCCAGCGCCTCGCCATTGATGTCAATGCCGTCGTTCAACATGCTGCGGATGTGATGGGTCGACGTCGGAAAGAAGCTATGGAATTCCTCAGAGGCGATGGTCTGCAAGGCCCCGATCCGCTCAGACAGCAGGCCCTTAGCAGCCGGGATGTCTGCCTTGGTCAATACCAGAAAACTATGATCCTTGAGATAGTCAGGCGCATTTTTCCAAAGCTCGGTTTCATCCGGACCAAAGGTCTCGGTGCACCAAAGGACAATGTCGGCCACAGCGATGGCTCGCGCAACACTGTGCGCGAAAGCGTCCGCATCATCTGGTGTTTCCATGTCCACCAACGCGATGCTCTCGAGCAGTGGAACCGACAAGGACTGGATGTGCAGATCTTCCAACGGTGCTGCGCCTTCATGAAGACTGTGGGTGAAACAGACACCGGCAGAACCCGCAGTTTGAGACTGCGCTTCAAATTGCCCCAACATCGCACCACAGATCTGAGATTTTCCCACGTTTTTTGGGCCAAGAACGAAAATGCGCACACCGCCGCTCAACCGGCTTCGCAGATCCTCAGCCTGCGCCCGGACTGACGGCGGAAGATCGGCTTGTGACAGGAGACGCTCCAGCCGCGCGATCACCGTCGGTGCCGAAGCGTCATCCAACACGGCGGATCATACCCTCCACGGTCGCGGCGCAGCCATTGGCTTCTCTGGACCGGGGTGTGTTCAATTTGACAATCGAAAAGGAGACATTGTCGAGGTCGGGATCCTGCAGGTCATTTAGGCAACCCAAAAGACGGTCGGCAATTTCTGCGCTCTGAGCGTCGCAATGCGCGGACAATATCTCAGAAATCTGCGTGTTGCTCAGAAACTGCAGACCGTCGCTGGCAACGATCAGGAGATCGCCGGGACGAAGCTCCAGTGGTTCTTCGGGGCAGTCAATACGTGGCACCTCTTCGCCGAAGAGAACCGATGTCAGCGTATTTCGATCCGGGTGGTTCCGGGCCTCCTCAGCATTCAAGAGGCCAGACTTCATCATGAAGTCTATCTGTGGCGCCATCGAATGATCTTCATTCAGTTGCGACAAGCTCCCGTCGCGAAAAAGAAAGAGCGGTGAATCCCCGACCGAAATCCAGTACAGGTTCTGGTTTATGATCGCCGTTGCAACCAGCGTTGCTCCCATACCATGGGTTTCCGGGTGCATATCCACGTGTTGCCGTAGGCAGGCGTTTGCAGCCATTGCCGCGTCGAGGAGATTTTGAGTGACGGTTCTCTCAAATGCTTCGACATCCCCGCGCTGGAACATCAATTCGCTGAAGACTTCGGTCACGACTATTTTGCTGGCGATATCTCCTGCCGCATGCCCGCCCATGCCATCGGCAAGTACGGCCACACCGACATCGGATCCCCGCGAGAAGTCGGCGATCACCGCGTCTTCCTGATAGGCACGCGCACCCTTGCTCAGCGCCGAAGCCGCATCGAAATCAAACGTCGCCGGCATCACTGACATCCGTCATATCCCATTTGAAATCCGAGCCGCAGAGCGCCACGAAACGCAAAGTGGTCTCACCGATCCGGATCAGATCGGCGTGATGAAGTTCTTCCGTGCTCAAGACCGGGCGGGCATTTCGGCGGATGATGTTCGATTTTCCGCCATGGCCAATATAGAACTTGTTCTGTTCCTCGTCATACGCAATCGCCGCGTGATTGTGGCGCGAGATGCTGTTGTCACCAAAATCCAGCTTAATCACTTGGTCATCACCGCGACCAATCATAGATGCACCGGTGAAGATGCTGAACGAATGACCCACGCCAGGGCCTTCAACCACAACCAGCCAGCCGACTGGAAACTTTTCGTCTTGCGGCTTCGCCGTAGCGCCGCCCGTTGCGCTGATTGGGTCCTGTGCGCCCTGGTCCGGGCGGTTGAACCCCAGAAGACGCGTTTTGACACGCCCGGCCCTCCGGCCCGAGCGACCGGCCGAAGAAGCAGGCACGCCACCATCTCCTCCGACTGTTGACAGATCAATGGGTGTTGCATCGCTTTCAGCCGGAGGATTGGGCTTGCGAGACAACTCCAGTTGTTGCTTGGCAAACTCGACGACATCCGAGGGTGTGTCTGCTGCCTCGTCGGGACCGCCGACCATATCTTCAGCGGGCTCGTCCGCAAAAGCAACTTGCGGCGCGTCGTCATTCGTCTCGCGTTTTGGTTCGATATCGGGTGCCATATCGCCCCCGGTCGTTGGCTGTGCATGTTCCACGTCACGTGTCTGTGCCAAGACGGCCGCGATATCAGCTTCGCTATCATCTTCTGGGTCTTCGTTTGGCTCGCCGGACGTGCCCTCAGTCCCAAGGGCCGCATCCGCGCCCGCTCGATCTTCCAAGCCGTCCATTGATGGCGCATCACGTTCGGTACTGATTTCAGCATCGGAATCAGGCACTGCGAAGGGATCTAATGGAAGAACCCGGTCCTCCGCTGTTTCCATGAAGGCCTCGCGCAGTGCATCGTCGTCCAATCCTTCTTCGCCTGTGGCAGGTGTTGATTGGTTCTGAAAAACCTTCCGGAAGAGTGTCATGTCATGCCTTTCCAATGCTACTTGCAACCATGTGTCCCGGGTTACCGAAACCTTGAAATCGAAAGCCCTTCCGCCTAGCCGCCCACGGTGTAGGCGCGATGAGCGGTCCAGTATCCGTAGTCCTCGCCGAGCGCGATGATCTGGCCAACCGTGACAGCGTGGACATCGTCGAACTGCAACGCAGCGTGGCCGAGAAAGAAGTACGCAAAGAGGATCACAGGGATGGTGGCCAACCTGCGCATTTGAGGTTTGGCCGACCTCTCGTTTGCTGCCGCAACCACGGCATCAAATTCTTCCTGTGAAATCACCGGAGGAAGCGTCTGCCGCGCCTTTAGTCGAGCGATCGGATTGTTTGCCGGCAGTGATGTTTCCGACGGATTCGGTGACGCCTCGGCGCATTCAACCAGCCCCCCTGGCGCTGGATCAGCTGCAGAGCGATCACGTCGTTCTCGTTCGACGATATTCGTCGGCGCGCCCGAATCCTGGCTGCCTGTGTGAAGCGCATTTCGAATGCCATCGAGGACAGCGTCTTGAGACCTGCCCTCGCTGGACAGATCCTCATCTGCGTCTTGTGGATAGAGGTCGCGCAGGAAGTCAGCGTCGTACTTTGTATGGACTGGTTCCGCGATCTTGCGACCTTGCTCAGGCCCTGCTTCTGCAACCTCCTCCGCGGCCGGAGTCCCCACGGTTTCCTGACGATCGAATTCATCTTTCATGGACCGGACAAGATTACTGACCGTCAGATCGATGCTCGTGTCGTTCTGAGCCCGTGCCCGCGCCAAGTCGGCACGTCTGTCGTGATCAATCATCAAGATCCAGTCTTCCGCCGACTGCATTCTGTCGGCTGGGACAATGCTCATTGCTTGATCAATGGCGTCGAGGAATTCGTCATCGTACTCAGGAAACCGGCCTTGAAGTGGTCGGTAGAGATCAGGTTGACTTGAGGCGAGTGCCGCGAGCCGCGCTTGGCTATTGGGTGGTGCCTCGCCGGAGATCAGATGGCTCAGCGACGCGGCGAGCGCATAGAGATCGCTGCAAGGGTATTGCTGACTCCCGGCGACGTAGAATTCTTGTGGCGAATAGCCGTCCTTGACGACCAGAACGGCAGACAACACCCGGCTTTTGCGGCTCGCCTCTTCGCGGGCCGCGCCAAAATCGATCAAGACAGGATGCCCGGCCTTATCGACCAGAATGTTGTCGGGCGAGATGTCTCGGTGCAGCAAGTCCTGGCTGTGAACATGGGCGATGGCGTCGAGCAATGCGAGTGTGAGCTTGCGCACCTGCGGCGGTGACATCGCCGGGCTGCCGCTTTCAATGATTTCAAGCAGGTCTTTTCCGTCGACCAGATCGAGCGCCATATAGGCTGTCTCATTGTCCTCGAACACCTGATGAACGCCGACCACGCTTTCATGATCGAGGCGGGACAGCGCATGCGCTTCGCGAATAAAAAGTGCCACAATCGACTTGAAGTCGTCCACATAATTGCGCGTACGCGCACGCACGGTTTTCTTGACCCGGCTACAAAAGGCTTCGGGGAAGCATTCCTTGATCACCACCGTCCGGTTGAGGCTGTCTTTCGCCAGATAGGTTATGCCGAAACCACCACTGCTCAGGTAGCGAATGATCTCATACTGCCCGCTGAGCAGCTGGCTGCCGGGGGCGAGTGCCTCGCTATTGGCCTCTGGTGGAAGTGTCCCGTCTGGGGTGCTCATCGTGCTGTCGTTTGTCCATGGCTGCTTAGCGGCTGGGCGAACTTCGAAGGTCCAATCCGCCGCGCTGTCAGAGGGCCCGGAAGCTGTGACAAAAACATGGCCGCGCCGGGGAAGACCCGTGCCATGAAACGACAAGTTTACACTAATTTATTGAGTCTTAACGACCAACGACAGATGAATTGGCGGACTAGAGAGCGACACGCGTGGCCTTGCCAGCCTGCTCGGCCTTCACGGCTGCAACTGACGCAACAGCGAGATCCTGCAACCCAACACCCGTGCCGTCGAAGAGGGTGATTTCCGCCGCATCCTGACGTCCGGGGTGGGTTCCGTTTATGACAGCACCAACGGGAGTGATGTCTCCCTCTCCGATCAGGCCATCACGGATCGCGTGTTGCGCTTCTCCAATACTTACGGATTGCGCGATCTCGTCAGCAAAAACGGTAGCCCTGGCGAGCAACGCTGGATCGACCTCCTGCTTGCCTTTGGTGTCCGTGCCCATACAGGCAATATGCGTGCCAGGCTTGATCCAGTCCTTCATCAGCAACGGCTCGAAGGCCGAGGTAATTGTGATGATCACATCGGCCTCCTCGCCCAGCTGCTCGGGGCTGACGGCCTCGAAGGCAAGGCCAAGTTCTTCTGCGACAGATTCAAGCCGTGGTAGCATCTCCGGATGCGGATTCCAGGCAACAACCTTTTCGAAGGCGCGCTGCTCGGCTGCGGCGCACAGTTGAAAGCTGGATTGGTGCCCTGCCCCAACCATACCAAGCACCTTGGCGTCTTTGCGCGCCAGATGTGCGATGGAGACCGAGGAGGAGGCCGCCGTGCGCACGGCCGTCAGGTAGTTCCCGCCCACAAGGGCCTGCAGCATACCGGTGTCAGGGTCAAACAGGAAAATAGTAGACTGGTGATTGGTCAGCCCCTTATCCATGTTTCCCGGCCAGTAGCCGCCCGACTTCACACCGAGCGTTTTGCCAGCCTTGTCAAACCCCGACTTGAAACCGTAGAGCGCGTCCGCATAGCCGATGGCCTCACGAATGACCGGGAAGTTATAAGCGTCCCCTGACGCCATGGCGCCAAAGACAGCCTCCACCGCGTCGAAAGCATCCTTGCTGCTCACCACCTCAGCGCAGACGTCTTCGCCTACGATCAACACTCCATCACTCATCGGGTCTTCCAGTCTTTCAGATTGTAGGGGGGGGCGCTCAGAACCACCGGGGTCAATAGGCTTTGCCGCGGGCGGACACGGGCCAGAGCGTTTCCACCTTGCCGTTTCGCACGCCGACATACCAATCGTGCACGTTGCAGGTGGGATCGCAGTGCCCCGGCACCAGCTTGAGCTTGTCATTGACCTTGAGCACCGCTTCGGGATCGGCCACCACGCCGTGCTCGTCCGAACACTTGACGTATTCCACATCGGTGCGCCCGAAAATAACCGGCAGGCCACTGTCAACTGACTGCGCCTTAAGCCCGGCATCGACAATTGCCTTATCGGCCTTGGCGTGGCTCATCACCGACGTCAGAATGAAGAGCGCGTTCTCCCACTCACCCTGATCTATGCGGTTGCCGTTTTCATCGAGAATGCGACCATAGTCGGCATCCATGAAAGCGTAGGAGCCACACTGCAGCTCATTATAAACACCGGAGTTTCCTTCGAAGTAATAGGATCCGGTACCACCGCCGCCGACAATGTCGCAGTCGAGCCCGTCGGCCTTGAGCGTGTCCACGGCATCTTTGACCATGGCCACCGCTATATCGACCTTGGCCTTGCGCTCGTCATAGCTGTCGAGGTGCTGCATCGCGCCCTGATACGCTTGAATACCGGCAAACTTCAGCCCGTCTGCGGCGTCGATGGCCTTGGCAATCTCGACCACCTCGGGTGTCGTGGTGACGCCGCAGCGTCCGGCACCGCAGTCGATCTCCACAAGGCATTCGATTTCCGTCCCGTGGCGTACGGCCGCTTCGGATAGGTCCGCCACATTCGCGACATCGTCGACGCAGCAGATGGTACGCGCGCCGAGCTTGGGCAACCGGGCCAGACGGTCGATCTTCTCGGGCTGGCGCACCTGGTTGGAGACCAGCACGTCCTTGATGCCGCCGCGCGCAAACACCTCGGCTTCCGACACCTTCTGACAACAGACCCCGCAGCTGCCGCCCAGCTTCTCTTGCAACAGGGCGACATCGACGGATTTATGCATCTTGCCGTGCACCCGGTGCCGCATGCCATGCGCCTTGGCCCAGTCGCCCATCTTCTTGATGTTGCGCTCCAGCGCGTCGAGGTCGAGCACGAGGCACGGTGTCTGGATCTCCGTCTCATCCATCCCGATTGCCGCCGGAATGTCGTAGCCCACTTCATAGTCTTCGAATTTCACTTGCTTGTTCATATCCGCTCTCCTTAGCCCTTGATCCAGGGCAATCTGTCCGAATCCACATTGCCGCCGGTGATGATGACGCCCACGCGCTTACCCCGGAACATCTCCGGATTGCGCAGGATCGTGGCCATCGGCACCGCACAGCTCGGCTCCATTACGATTTTCATCCGTTCCCAAGTCAGCTTCATTGCGTCGATGATCTCCTGCTCGCTTGCCGTCAGCACGTTGGTCACGAAGCTGGAGACGAAATGCCAGGTGTTCTCCTTGAGCGGCACCTTGAGCCCGTCGGCGATGGTCACCGGCGCATCGTCGGCAATGATGTGACCCGCGCGGAAGGACCGCGCTGCATCGTCGGCCTGATCGGGTTCAGCGGCGTAAATCTCCATCTGAGGGGCGAGGTTCGACAGCGTGAGGCACGTGCCCGAGATCATGCCCCCGCCACCGATGGGCGCAATCACCGCGTCGAGATCCTCCACCTGGTCCAGCAACTCCAGTGAACAGGTGGCTTGCCCCGCGATCACGCGCGGATCGTTGTAGGGGTGCACAAACTCCGCGCCCGTGGCCTCCTGCACCTCGGCAAAAGCCGCCTCGCGGCTGGTGGTCGAGGGTTCGCATTCGGTGATGATCCCACCATAGCCACGCACTGCGGCTTTCTTCGCCTCAGGGGCGGTGCGTGGCATCACCACATGACAGGGAATTCCCCGCCGCCCAGCCGCGTAACTCAAGGACAAAGCATGATTGCCCGAGGAATGCGTGGCCACGCCCTTTTCGGCCATGGCGTCGCTCAGCCCAAAGACCGCATTCGACGCGCCGCGCACCTTGAACGCACCCGCTTTTTGGAAATTCTCGCACTTAAAGAACAGTTCAGCACCGGTAAGGTCGTTGAAGTAGGTCGAGGTCAGCACCGGTGTGCGGTGGATGTACGGCGCAATTCGTGCGTGTGCGGCGTGCACGTGATCGATGGTCAGGTCAGGACCGGTCAATGTGTCGAGCATTGGGGCTCCTCTCAGGCTGCGGATTTGATCAGCGCACCGCGGTGCTGGCGATAGTAATCCTGCGCAGCGGCCACCCCGCTACCCAACTCTATGGGATAGTCGAGATCCGCCATCGCCATCTCGATCGTGGCGAGGCCGGAAAGCACCATTACATCCGTAAGGCTGCCCAAATGACCGATGCGGAACGCTTTGCCGTTCATTTCACCTAGGCCTATACCAAAAGATACGCCGTAAGCGTTGAACGCCTGATCGGTGAGCGCATTGCTGTCAAAGCCCTCGGGCACATAGATCGCGCTGACAGTGTCAGAATAAAGCTCAGGCCTTTGCGCCACGAGCTTCAGACCCCAGGCATCCACCGCGCGCCGCACGCCCTCGGCCAAGCGAAAGTGCCGTGCGTAGACATTCTCCAACCCTTCCTCCATCAGCATCTTCAAACTCTCGCGTAATCCGTAAATCAGCTGCAGCGGCGGAGTGTAGGGAAACCCACCCGACGCGTTGGCCGTCATCATGTCGCGGAAATCGAAGAACGTGCGTGGTAATTTGGCCGTCTCCATCGCGGCGAGTGCCTTGGGGCTTACACCGAGGATCGCCATGCCAGTGGCCAACATAAACCCCTTCTGCGAGCCCGAGACGGCGACATCGACCCCCCAATCATCCATTTTGAATGGCATGGAAGCCAACGAGCTGACACAGTCGACAAAGAGCATGGCCGGGTGCTGTGCTGCATCCATAGCTCCGCGGACCGCACCGATATCCGATGTCACTCCGGTTGCGGTTTCGTTGTGCGTGACCAGCACCGCTTTGATACTGTGCTCGACATCGGAGCTCAGGATGGCTTGAAACCGGTCTGCCGGCGCGCCGTCTCCCCAAGCGCAATCGATGACTTGCACATCGAGGTCATGGCGCTGGCAAAGGTCAATCCAGCGGTGACTAAACATGCCATACCGCGCCACAAGCACCTTGTCGCCGGGGCTCAGCGTATTGCAGATCGCAGCCTCCCAGCCGCCTGTGCCGCTTGCCGGAAAGGTGATCACTTTGCCCTGCGTGGTACCAAATACCTTCTTGGTTTCCTCAAGCACCGGCGCGAAAGTCTCGACAAAGTCCGGGGCCCGATGATCACGGGTCTGTACCTGCATTGCCGCGCGCAAACGATCAGGAATATTTGTCGGGCCTGGAATAAAGACGGGGTTTTGGTCTGACATGGCAATCTCCTCCTTAATCGTGTCGCACGATAACAGATAGCGTCGCGCGCGCAATTTTCTCGAAAATATTTTTCATTCAGAAATATAAATAGTTATACTTATGATATTTATTGGTTTTTTTATTTTCAATTTCGCTTTTATAGATCTCATTGAAATAATTTACCGCTCATGTAAAGATAAAGCACATCGATTCTAACTGGTGTGCGACGCGGCATGACATCTCCAAAAAGGCCAAGAGGGCGACCCAAGTCGCAGTTCCGCGAAAGCTCCGCGGGGACACTGCAATCACTGGATCGGGCACTCGGCATCCTGCGGGCGGTGTCCAAGTCCGACCGCGCAACGCTGACAGATCTGTCGCTGTCGCTCGGGGTACCAACGGCGACGACGCACCGCATTTTGACCACATTGCAGAAGCACGGGTTTGTTGCGTTCGACGATGAACGTCAAGACTGGGTGATCGGGATCGAAGCATACCGCATTGGTGTTTCATTTATGAACCGGACCGGCCTCAGCACAGTCAGCCGACCGGTCATGCGCCAGTTGATGGAGAAGACTGGGGAGACAGCCAACCTGGCGATCGCAGATGGGGCCGAGGTGGTCTTTGTTGGGCAGGTCGAGACAAGCAATCCCATCCGGGCCTTTTTTGCACGCGGCACACGCACTTCCATGCACGCCTCGGGCACCGGCAAAGCCATCCTCGCTGCACTGCCCGAGGAACGGGTACGCAAGCTCCTGATGTTGTCGGGGCTTGCGAGTTTTACCGACGCCACGCTTGTGACACCCGATGCACTCTTTGCCGATCTCGCCGAGACTCGCGCACGCGGCTGGTCCTATGATCGCGAGGAACGGTATGAGGGCATGTCTTGCATCGGCAGTGCGATTTACGACGAGCATCAGGAGCCATATGCTGGGGTATCCATATCGGGGCCCAGCACCCGCTTCGATGCGCGCCGCGTTCCTGAGCTTGGTGCAACCGTGGCTCGGGCAGCGCGCGATATCACGGATTTGATTGGTGGACGCTTCCCCGATCACATTGAGAAGCCGCTGGGAACGCGGCCAGGCAACGCAAGCCAAGTGACGTGATGGGTCGAGCAAGCACTGTTCAAAGAAGGGAGAAACCGGGAAAATCCAAGATGAGGCCTCAAAAATTCGCCTTGTGGTTGAACTAACGGATTGTTATTCGGCACTATTTTCTTGCCCAGAATTTGCAACCATCTAAGTTAGTCAGGTACTATCGGGACAGTTCGGCACGGGTGTGGCGGAGGAGCGAGACACCGTTGCGAGGTCTGCATATGCGGGCAAGCTGTCATCAGATATACATCATTCACCGAGCGCTATGCTCATATCTTGCGGACCGCCGTGTCCGACCAAAGGGAGGAAATATGAAAGAACAACTGAACCGCAGAAAGTTCCTGCGTGGATCCGCCGTTGCGGGTGCAGCCGCGCTCGCGACGCCGGCGATTGCGCAGGACAGCGGCACCACATTGAAGATGCAAGCAGCCTGGGGCGGCGGCATCTTTCTTGAAAACGCGCAGTCCTTCGCGGCACGCGTCAACGAGATGTCCGGCGGATCGCTCACCATCGAAGTGCTTTCCGTCGACGCCGTCGTGAAAACCAGCCAGATGCAGGACGCCGTGCACCGCGGCGTGCTCGATGCGGCCCATTACGTGCCCGCCTATTGGTACGGCAAATCCAAGGCGGCCTCGCTCTTCGGCACCGGTCCATGTTTCGGCTGGTCGAGCCAGGAGGTGCTGGGCTGGGTCTACGCCGGTGGTGGCCAGGAGCTCTTTGACGAGCTGATGGAGACGCTGCGCCTGAACGTGGTGTCGTTCTTCAACTCGCCGATGCCTGCGCAGCCGCTTGGTTGGTTCAACCAGGAAATCACCGATGCCAGCCAGATGAACGGTCTAAAGTACCGGACCGTTGGTCTGGCCGCTGACGTTCTGCTGGAAATGGGTATGTCGGTGGTGCAGCTTCCGGGCGGTGAGATTCAACCGGCGATGAAGTCGGGACTGATCGATGCGGCGGAGTTCAACAACCCGACGTCCGACCGCGATTTCGGCATGCAGGACGTCTCCAAGCATTATCACCTGGCGTCCTTCCACCAGAGCCAGGAGTTCTTTGAGGTCACGATCAACAAAGACAAGTTCAACGCGCTCAGCGATGATCACAAGGCGATCATCAAGAACGCGTCGATGGCAGAGAATTCCGGCTTTTACTGGGGCAACACCAAGCGCTATTCCGATGACCTGCTGAAGCTTCAGGAAACCGATGGCGTGAACGTCTACCGCACCCCGGATTCGGTCATGGCAGCTCAGCTCGAGGCTTGGGATGTGGTCGCAAACCGCATTGCAGAAGAAGACCCCTTCTTCGCCAAGGTGATGGAATCGCAGAAGGCTTATGCCAAGAACGTGATGAACTATCTGAACCTCAACCAGCCGGACTATAAGCTGGCCTACAACCACTACTTCGGCTGATCCTGACGGATGAACCAACGAGGTCGGGTGCCGCGGTGCCCGACCTTTTCATCGGCGCTGCATACCTCGACAGAAAACGCTCGCGCCGCCACAGGGAAGACAGACATGAAATTCGTTCACTCCATCGAGGGGCTGAGCCTTTGGGTCGGGCGCGCCTTTGGCTGGTGCATTCTGATCCTGACGCTATCGGTCTCCTACGAGGTCTTCGTGCGTTATGTGCTCAACGCGCCGACGGTCTGGGCCTTCGACATGATGATCCAGATGTATGGTGCACTGTTTCTTATGTGTGGGGCATATGCGCTGGCGCAGGACACACACGTGCGCGCCGACGTGATTTATCGCCTTTTGCCGATCAAAGTGCAGGCGGGCCTGGATTTTCTGCTCTACTTCCTCTTTTTCTTCCCAGGGGTCCTTGCGCTCGCTTGGTATGGCTATGAGATCGCCTCCGACAGCTGGCGCTACCGGGAAGTGAGTTTCAACAGCCCCGCGAGCATCCAAATCTATTTCTTCAAATCGCTGATCCCGGTGGCGGGTGTGCTGCTCTTAATCCAGGGCAGTGCGGAACTGGTACGCTGTGTCAAAGCGATGCGCACCGGCGCCTGGCCTGAACGCCTCGCTGACGTGAAAGAAACCGAAGACCTGCTGTCCGAAAGCGACCTGGCCGAAATCCGCGCCATTCACCCCGGCAAGAAATGACGTCGCTGACGCCTCAAGAAAGTTGACAAGATGACAGATCCCCAAGTCGCCCTTCTGATGCTGGGCCTATTCATCGTGCTGGTCCTGTTGGGCTTTCCCATCGCGTTCACCCTGCTCGCCATGGGTGTGGCCTTCGGCTATTACGCCTATTACCAAGGCGGCCCGATCGACAGCTTCGGCGACATCTTCAACAACAACATCTTCTACCTACTGAACCAGAATACCTATTCGGTGATGGAGAACCCCACGCTGGTGGCCATCCCGCTGTTCCTCTTCATGGGCTATGTGGTGGAGCGCGCCAACATCGTCGACAAGCTCTTCTTCTCGCTCTACCAGGCCGCGCGTAACCTGCCCGGCTCGCTGGCGATTGCAGCGCTACTCACCTGCGCCGTGTTTTCGACCGCCTCGGGGATCGTGGGCGCGGTGGTCACGTTGATGGGCCTGCTGGCTTTCCCGGCGATGGCCAATGCGAATTACAACAAGAGCTTTGCCTCGGGCGTGATCTGCGCGGGCGGGACGCTGGGGATTCTGATCCCGCCGTCGATCATGCTGATCGTCTACTCCGCCATCGCCGATCTCTCGCCCCTGCGGCTCTACGCGGCAGCCGTCTTCCCAGGGCTGCTGCTGGCCGGGCTCTACATCGTCTACGTGATCGTGCGGGTCTGGTTCACGCCGTCGCTGGCGCCCAAACCGCAGATGGATGATGTGCCCCCGCCGCGTGAGATATATTGGAACCTTCTGGTCAGCTTCGTGCCGCTCACTGTGCTGATCGCGCTGGTGCTGGGCTCCATCCTGGGCGGGCTCGCAACCCCGGCCGAGGCCGCCGCTATGGGCGCGCTTGGCGGTATGGTGCTGGCAGTGCTCTACCGGTCAATGACTTGGACCAAGCTCAAGGAAAGCGTGTTTCTGACCGCAAAGGCCACAGCCATGGTCTGCTGGCTCTTCGTGGGCTCCTGGACCTTTGCCTCCGTCTTCTCCTACCTCGGCGGACACGACATCATCGCCGACTGGGTGGGCGGGATGGATCTGGAGCCCTGGCAGTTCCTGGTGCTGGCGCAGATCATCATCTTCCTGCTGGGCTGGCCGCTGGAATGGTCCGAGATCCTAATCATTTTTGTTCCGATCTTCCTGCCGCTCTTGGAAGTCTTTGGCGTGAACCCCTATTTCTTCGCGATGCTGGTGGCGCTGAACCTGCAGACCTCCTTCTTGACCCCGCCCATGGCCATGTCGGCCTACTATCTAAAAGGGGTGCTCAAGAAACAGATCGAACTGATGGAGATTTTCCGCGGGATCATGCCCTATCTGGGGATCGTGATCCTGACAATGGTGCTGATGTATCAGTTTCCCGGCATCGCACTGTGGTTCCCCGACTATCTCTTCGGGGTCTATGTGCCGTGAAGACCAAGCCACACGAGCTGACAGCGACAGAGGCCGCCGCATATATTGCGGCGGGCCGTCTGTCGTCAGTGCAGCTTGTACAGTCCTGCCTGGACCGCATTGCCGAGACAGATGACCACGTTAAAGCGTGGGCGCATCTCGATCCGGAGGCGGCCATGGCGCAGGCCGCGGCCTGCGACAAGCACAAGCAAGCGGGGCTGGCGCTGGGTTCGCTGCACGGGCTGCCGGTAGGCCTGAAAGACATTATCGACACGCGCGATATGCCGACGGAGCGCGGCACGCCTATCTTCGCTGGTCGCCAACCTGACGAAGATGCACGCGTCGTCGAGATGCTGCGCGAAGCCGGTGCGGTGATACTGGGGAAGACTGTTACGACCGAACTTGCCTTCATGCACCCGAGCGACACACGCAACCCAATGAACCCGGCGTATTCGCCCGGTGGGTCCTCCAGCGGGTCGGCAGCAGCCGTCGCAGCCGGGCATATGCCGTTCGCCGTCGGCACGCAGACCAACGGCTCAGTGATCCGACCGGCGTCCTTCTGCGGCACCTTCGGGTTCAAACCGACGCGCGGGACGATCCCGCGCACAAGCGTGCTGCAAACCTCAAAGTCTCTCGACCAGCTAGGGACCTTTGCGCGCACTCTGGAGGATGCTGCTCTCTTGGCCGACGCCATCTCGGGACATGATCAGCGCGACAGCGAGAGCTTTGGCCACGCGCGACCCGACATGGCCGCCGGCGCCCGCGCGACACCACCGATGGAGCCCGATCTGGTCTGGCTGAATCTGCCCTTCTACGACCGCCTTTCGGAGGCGGCGCAAGACGGGTTGGATGGCGTGATGGATGTGCTGGGACCGCGCGTGACCCGCATGGACCCGGCAGACCAGCTCTCAGAGCTGGTGGCGGTGCAGGCCCGCATCCATGAATATGAGATCGTGCAGCACCAGGGACATGTATTTGACGCGCATTGGGATCAGATCAGTGACACGCTGAAACCGATCTTGACCCGCGCGCGCAAAATCGGCGCTGCGGAATATGAGGACGCACTTGCAGTAAAGGCTTCAGCCGAGAGTTTTTTTGACGACTTCTTCACCGAATTCGACGCCATCATCGCCCCCGCCGCTGCTGGAGAGGCCCCGCGGTTTGGGGACGGCACGGGCGATCCAATCTTCTGCACGCTCTGGACACTTGCCGGCCTGCCGTGCGTGACGTTACCGCTGCTCGTTGGAGAAACCGGTCTTCCTATCGGCGTGCAACTGGTCGGCCCGGCCCATAAGGACGACCGCCTGCTGCGCACCGCAGCCTGGGTTCAACGACATGTCGCAGCTGCGACCTGAGATGAGGACAAAGGGATGTCATACACCGTAAAACTGATCGTCGGCTTGATCGGTACCGCCCTCCTGGTGATCTTCGTAGGAGAGCTGTCACACAGCATCTCCACCGGATTTGCCGGATTCTGGGGCGGGTTGCCCTTCATGGTGATCGTCATCATCGTCTGTGCCATGGCGATCTATGATTACTGGGACGAATGTATCCGGAAGAAGTAAGGCCGCGCCAAAACACGCGCCCGGCTACTCCGTGAAAAGCGTGCCATAGTCCTGACGTAACAGGTTCTTTTGCACTTTGCCCATTGTGTTGCGCGGCAGTTCGGGCAGCGTGATCAATTTTCGCGGATGTTTGAAACGCGCAAGCTTTGCCCTCACCGCTGCACCAATAGCGTCCAGATCCGGCGCCTGGCCGTTTTCAGCGACGAGAAAGCCAACGACGGTTTCACCAAAATCAGGATGCGGAACGCCCACCACGGCGCTTTCCAGAACACCGGGCTGGTCGTCCAGCAAGCCTTCGATCTCCTTGGGATAGATGTTGTAGCCGCCCGAGATGATCAGGTCCTTGTTCCGCCCGACGATCTGCAGATAGCCCTGATCGTCAATCAGCCCGAGATCGCCGGTGATGAAGAACCCATCCTCGCGCAGCTCTTCGCGGGTCTTGTCCGGCATTTGCCAGTAGCCCTTGAACACGTTTGGGCCGCGCACTTCGATCTGGCCAATCTCGCCATCCGGCAGCTTGGCGCCGGTCACCGGATCGGTGATCTTCAACTCGACGCCAGCCAGCGGAAAGCCCACGGTGCCCGCGCGCCGGGCGCCATCGTAGGGGTTCGATGTGTTCATGTTAGTTTCGGTCATGCCGTAGCGTTCGAGGATGCGATGACCGGTGCGTTTCTCGAATTGCAGATGCGTTTCGGCCAGCAAGGGCGCGCTGCCGGACACGAAGAGGCGCATGTGCCCGACCAGCGCCTTCGTGAACCGTTCATCGTCGAGCAAGCGGGTATAGAAAGTTGGAACCCCCATCATCGCGGTCGCACTGGGCAGATGCGCAATCACAGCGTCGAGATCGAACTTCGGCAGGAAGATCATCGACCCACCCGCCAGCAGCATCACGTTGGTGGCCACGAAGAGCCCATGCGTGTGAAAAATCGGCAAGGCGTGCAACAGGACGTCTTCCGCCGTGAACCGCCAAGTGTCGACCAGCGTCTCGGCGTTGGAGAGCAGATTGACCTGCGTCAGCATCGCCCCTTTTGACCGGCCTGTGGTGCCGGAGGTGTAGAGGAAGGCGGCAAGGTCCTCAGCGCCGCGATCCGCTGTGTGAAACTGCTTCGGCTGCGCCGTCGCGCGCTCGGAGAGTGTCCCACCGCCCTGCGCGTCGAGCGTTTCCAGCCGGGCGCCCGACGCTGATGCGATCGGGCGCAGACGCTCCGCTGCTGCCGGATCGCAGACGAGCAAACCAGCGCCACTGTTTTCAACGAAATACGCCAGCTCCGCTGCGGTGTAGCCCGTGTTCAAGGGCAAAAAGACAATGCCCGCCTGCACGGCCGCGGCGTAGGCGGCCAGCGCATGCGGTGATTTTTCAACCTGCAGCGCAAGCCGGTCGCCCGGTTTCAGGCCAATCTCTGAAAAGGCGTTTGCGTATTGCCCGGCCATGGCGAGAAAGGTGGCATGGGTGATGGCGCTGCCGTCGCCCAGGTGCAGGAACGGCGTGGTTCGCCCTGCGTGACGGCCAAAGAGCTGATCAAAGAGAGGGTTCGCCATTCAAATTTCCCTGATCTCTCGTCCCGGATATTCCTGCAGCCAAATCCTGTACGTGCGCGGACGCCGCAATTGCGTATCCGCCGGCGTAACCTTCATGGTTCTGCGCGATCATTGCGCGGTCGTAAAGGTAGTTGACCATGACACCGCCCGACTGTGCTAATCCGTTCGGCGAAATGTCTGCTCTTGCGTGCACATCGTGCACCAGTGCGCCATTGCCCAAATGGAACCGCGCGACGGCGTCGTGCGGGCTGCCATCGCATCGCTTTGCATTCATGATGTAATGTGCCGCATGCCGGCGTTGCCGATCCGGATCTGACCCAATGGTCAAGTCATGGTTCCGCACCCAGTCCAGTAGTCTGGGAACGGGCGACAGAGTGACGAATGTTTCGAGACCGGGCAGGTCCCGACAGAGATCAGCGACCACCTGTTTGATCAGAAAATTGCCGAAAGAAATGCCCGCCAGACCTGCTTGGCAATTCGAGATTGAATAAAACACCGCCGTATCCGCCTCTTCTGCTGGCAGTTCTTCGCGTCCGTCCAAGAGCAAATCCTGTATGGAGGCCGGAATACCGCGGGTCAAAGCAACCTCAACGAAGATCAGCGGCTCGTTGGGCATCGCGGGGTGGAAGTAGGCAAAGCAACGGCGATCACTCGGCTCCACACGACGACGCAATTCATCCCAGCTGTCAATCGCGTGGACCGCCTCATAAGCGATGATCTTCTCCAAAACATCAGCCGGGCTCTCCCAGTTGACAGGCAACAGCACCAGAAAGCCTCGGTTGAACCAGGAAGACAGAAGATGTCGCAGATCCTCGTCAACCGGCTCCAACTCCGGATGCATCGCGATCAGCGATAGAAGATCTTGCCGCATCTGCACCAACTGTGCCGTCGCCCCTGGCACCTGATTGAGCCGGCGCGCCAATTCCTGCCGCTTCGGTTCAGCGGCGGCGGCAAATTGTCGATATGTCTCGCCGGATGGTTCTGCTTCGAAAACCGCGAGTGTTTCGCGAACGGCGTTGGGATCAAGACCCAAATCCTCTGCGAGAAACTGAAAAAACCGCAATCTGTCAGTCGGGTTCATATCCGCGTAGAGATCGAGAATATGCCGCGCCGTTTCCGCCCCTGAAATTTCGCCAGAAGTGCCCAATAAGATGGCGCAGAGCTCGGGCATGGACCGGCCTGCCAGATCGGGCTCCAGGGCGCTTCGGTAACGCCGTTCAAAAACGGTGGACAGCAGGTCGGCCAGGAAGCTCAAGACCCCGGGCCCATGACTGCATCGGGCAACCATGTCGCCAGACCGGGAAAGAGGCACAGCAGGATAATCGCAATGACCATGCACGCGACAAATGGCAGCGACCCGGTCAGAATGGTCTTGAGAGAGATATCCGGCGCGATCCCGTTGATCACATAGAGATTGAGACCGACCGGGGGGCTGATCAATCCGATCTCCATATTGATCGTCAGAACAACCGCAAACCAAATCGGATCGAACCCCGCGGTGGTTATGATCGGCAGCAGGATGGGTGCCGCCATCAGGATCACTGCGACGGGCGGCAGAAAAAAGCCGGCGATGAGCAGGAAGACATTCACCGTGCCCATCAGCACCCATCGGTTCACATCCAGCGTGCCGATCCATTCGGCGATGGATTGCGTGATGAAGAGGCTGGACAGCATGTAGGAAAAAACGCCCGCAGCAGCGATGATGAAGAGGATCATCACGCTTTCCTTGGTGCTGTCGCGCAGCACATGCCAGAGCGCCTTGGGGCTCCAGAGCTTGTAGATGACCATTGCGATGATCAGGCACAGCAGAGCGCCTACAGCGGCGGTCTCCGACGGTGTCGCGATGCCGCCGTACATCGCATAGAGGACACCGATGATGATCCCGATAAAGGGCAACACCCTCGGCAGAATCTCCAGCCGTTCCCTCCATGAATAGGTGCCCGCCGTCAAAAGTTTGGCGCTTCCGCTCTTCCAGGTGGAGTAGAGCGACCACGCCATAAAGAGTGCCACCAGCAGAAGCCCCGGAATCACGCCGGCCAGGAACAATCGACCAATCGATGTCTCCGTCGCGATGCCGTAGACAATCATCGTGACCGACGGTGGGATGAGAATACCCAACGTGCCACCCGCCGCGATGGAGCCGGCCGCAACACCGTCCGGGTACCCGCGTCTGCGCATCTCCGGGATGCCCATCTTACCGATGGCCGCGCAGGTTGCCGGGCTCGACCCAGACATGGCGGCAAAAAGAGCACAGGCGCCGAGGTTTGAGATCACCAGCCCACCAGGCACGCGGGTAAGCCAGCGTTCAAGCGCCTCATAGAGGTCCGCGCCGGCCCGTGTCGATGCGATCGACGCGCCCATGATGATAAACATCGGGATCGAGAGCAGCGCAAAATTATCGAGCTTACCAAAGAGGATTTCCGGCATCAGCTCCAGGCTGCGCAGCCCATCAAAAACAATCAAAAAGCCCGCCGAAACAATCAGTAGTCCCACCGCAACCGAAACACCGGAGAACAGCACAATGATCGTGCAGACCGCGACCAGCGCGCCAAGAACAAGCGGGTCCATCAGTCTTCCTCCAGGCCGAAAGGCGCTTCGGCGCCGGTCAGCACACCCACGAGGTCAGCGATGAGCTGCAGCAACAGGAGCCCGAACCCCACGGGAAGCGCGAGATAGGGAATCCACAAACGCACCCCCCAGACCGTGTCTGATTTCCAGCCGCGATCCCAGGCAAAGTGCCAGTACTCATAGCCATACCAAAGCATGATCGCGATGATCACTATAGACAGCGACAGGGTTATGACCGCCAACACACGTCGCGCCGACACTGGGAGGGCAATTGGGACGAGGTCCACATTCACATGTCCGCGAAGGCGCTGGACGTATGGCAGGCCGACCAGCGTAGCACCGATCACGAGATAGATGACCATCTCGGTTTGCCATACAGTCGATTGATTGAGGACGAACCGCACGAAAATCATCTGGCACGTAATTGCCACGGCCAGAACAATCATCGCGGCCGAGCACCAGCCGGCCAGATGAGACAAGACGGCCACTGCGCGCAAAAACGGGTGGCTCCCGACCCCTGCGGTCGTAGCATTGTTTTTGCCAGTCATAAGAGGTGTTCCAATCGAATGAAGGGCGACGTGGGCGATGAAGGATCACCGCCCACCGCAGCCTATTCGACAGCCAGTGCCATATCGAGCAACTGCTGCCCGTCCGGGACTTCTTCCACAAAGGCCTTGAACGACGTCTCTTTCGCGATCGCCTGCCAGGCGGCGAAGTCATCGGCGCTCATTTGTGCGATTTCGACCCCGGCCTCTTCGAACACTTTCACCGAGGCCGCATCCTGTTTTTTGGCCTCTTCGAGGTAAAAGGCCTCCGCCTTCTTGGACGCCTCCAGCAGTGCGGTTTTCTGGGCTTCCGTCAGACCCTCGAAGGTGGATTTGTTCATCAAGACTGGCTGATACATGAACCACAGCGCGATGTCCGAGGCAGGCGTATAGCAACTCACCTGTTCGTAGATGCGATAGGACACGAAAGAGGAGGACGATGTATTCGCCGCGGTCAGCACTCCGGTCTGCATGGCGTTGTAAATCTCGGAGGACGCCATGGACGCAATGGAGGCGCCCGCTCCAGCCAGCATCTGTTCGAATGCCTTGCCCGCGGCGCGTGTCTGCTGGCCAGCAACATCTTCAGGTTTGGTGATGCATTTGTCCTTTCCAACAAAGCCACCGGCCAGATAGCCGTGCACCAGCACCATCACGTCATCATCGGCCATCTTGGCCTCAAGCGCCTCCATGAACGGGCTCTCGCTCAGCCGCGCGGCATGGTCGTGGTTCTTCACCAGGCCCGGCATCAGCGTGAGGTTATAGGCGGGTTGCTGACCGCCGGCATAGCTCAGCGGCAGCACGGTCATGTCGAGTTGTCCACGGCTCAGTGGCTTGTACTGCTCACGCGGTTTGAACAGTGACTTTGAGCCGAAAATCTTGATCTCAAGATCAACATCGGCAGCTGCGACCTCGTCGGCGATGATCTGCGCCACTTGATGACGCACGTCCTTATTCGACCACTGATGCGACAGGCGCAATTCGGTCGCCTGTGCCGTTGCAGCCCCGGCAAACAAACCAGCGGCTAAGGCTGCAGTACGCAATGATAGCTTCATGTTCTCCTCCCAGAATGCCGGAGCTTTTGGTCCGGTTACTGACGGAGCATTGAATTCTCCGCATTCAAAGTCAACATTTTTGTATACAATATGGATGTTGTCGGACACGGCCTTTATCTTTAGTTTCTCGGCATGACTCTGAGACATGCAGACAGAATAGCGGACGCACTCGAGGAACTGATCTTCACTGGGCAGTTCGACGATGGTGATCGGTTGGATGAAATCAGCTTGGCCAACCACTTTGGTGTCTCTCGCACGCCGATCCGCGAGGCGTTGCAACGTTTGGTCGCATCCGGCATCGCCGAACAACTGCCCCGACGTGGCGTTTTCGTGCGCCAGCCGGGACCTGTGGAACTGATGGAGATGTTCGAAACCATGGCTGAGATTGAGGCGGTGTGTGGCCGTCTCGCAGCGCGACGCATTTCCGAAGACGCCCTCTCGGACCTTGAACAATCCAATGCCAGATGTCGAGACGCTGTAGCCAAGGGCGATTCAGATGCCTACTACCGCGAAAACGAGAGGTTCCATCACACGATCTATGCGCAGTCCGGTAACAGCTACCTCGCCAGCCAGGCGCAGCGCTTGCATCGGCGGTTGCAACCCTTTCGGCGGTTGCAATTACGCCTGCGCGGACGGATGGCTCAGTCCATGGCGGAACACGAGGACATCGTTGAAGCGCTGACCGCAGGAAACGATGAGCGCGCGGCAACTGCACTGCGCGATCATGTCGGCATACAAGGCGAGAAGTTTCGACATCTCATGACCGAACTGCGCACCGCCGCTCAGTAGGTTTAGTCGTCGAGCCGGACAGCCGGGCCACTGCCCTGCTCTGCTGCGGTAAAACCTGCCTCGTTCAATACGAAGCTGGCTCCGACAGAGATAACAGCCATGGCGCCGAAGGCGAGGACGATCTCTCTCATGTCGAACCCGGCTCTGTACGTTTCTGCTCAACCTCCGCCGTCCAGAGGCTATGGTGTTCCCGCGCCCATTGCAGTTCGACCTCACCGTCACCCATAGCGGCATAAGCGCCTTCCATGCCGACTGATCCGATGTAGATATGTGCGATGATGATTGCCATCAAAACGAAACTGACGATTGCGTGCCAGAGCTGCGCGTATTGCATCTCTTCGTGAGGCGCGAGCGATGTATTCAACTCGCCGAGCCCGATCAATTGCGGCAACCCAAGCGCATTGAGCTTTTCGAACGTGGGCGCAAACATCGGCAGTTCGAACGGGAAGAGCAAGGACAGCCCCGAGGCAGAAATTGAGCCTCCGAGGATGATCACCGACCAGAAAATCAGCTTTTGCCCGGCATTGAACTTCTTGGCCGGTGGGTGACCGCCGCCAAAAATACCACCGCCCTTGAGAATCCAGTTGACGTCCGTTCGGTCAGGAAGGTTGTGCACAACCCAGAAGACGAAGACGAGAATGAGCGCCAGCATGAAGGCCCAGGAGACGTTGTTGTGCACCCATTTCGACGCTATGGCGATGGTCGCAAACGCCTCGTGCCCAAAAGCGGGGATCAGCACCTTGCGGCCCGCCAGCGTGATAATCCCTGTGATGCCAAGCAGGATAAACGACCCCGCCAACAGCCAGTGCGCGAACCGCTCTGCCGCCTTGAAGCGGAGAATAGTTCGACCAGTCTTTTCACCATCAATGCGGATGCGGCCACGGATAAGATAGAAAAGGGTCAGCAGCACGACCATTCCTCCGAGCAACCCGGTGCCATAAGTCAAGAGCGGCCCCTCACGGAACACCAGCCAGCGCATACCACCGTCCTGAATAAGCACTTCCGCCGCGGGGCCCCGCGCTTGTGTCGTGATGGCGGCGGTGTTGTAGCGGTAGGCCCGCCACAGATCCGGATCGGACGCCCCACCTAACGTCCCAAGCTGTTCTGTTGTCGCTGCAGCGGTGTCAGGGTTGCCTGTCTGGCCGCTCCGAAAAGTATCGTCGATCTTGAGGCCTTCTTGCCTCTTGAGAATATCCTCAAGTGTCTGAGCACCGCCGGTGGCGCTGCGGTCTACAGGCGTGGCCTCCTGTGCCTGCATGGCAGTCGAGAGGCCGAACGTCAGAACGAGAATACACAGAAATCGGAGCATGGACGTACCCTGTTCAGTCAAGACAGCCGGGGCGGCCCGATTGAGCCGCCCCGCAAGAGTTCACAACCCTAAGGCGAAGGTCAACCGCCTTTCTGATCGTAGGCGGTACCCCAGCCCCAGGCGCCGGAGCCGAAGCCGCGGGCAACGACACGTTCGCGGTAGATGTTCGCTACGACATCGCCGTCCCCGGCCAGCAGCGCTTTGGTGGCACACATCTCGGCACAGATCGGCAGTTTCCCTTCCGCGATCCGGTTGCGGCCGTATTTGGCAAACTCGGCGGTGGAGTTGTTTTCTTCCGGGCCTCCAGCGCAGAAGGTGCATTTGTCCATCTTACCACGGGACCCGAAGTTGCCCGCTTGTGGGAACTGCGGTGCACCAAAGGGGCAAGCATAAAAGCAGTACCCGCAGCCGATGCACAGATCCTTGGAGTGCAGGACAACGCCTTCTTCGTTCTGATAGAAGCAATCCACCGGACAGACGGCCATGCAGGGCGCGTCCGAGCAATGCATGCAAGCGACAGAGATCGAGCGCTCCCCCGGCTTGCCGTCATTGATCGTGACGACCTTGCGGCGGTTGATGCCCCACGGCACTTCGTGCTCGTTCTTACAGGCGGTGACGCAGGCGTTGCATTCGATGCAGCGTTCGGCGTCGACGAGAAATTTTGCTCTAGCGGCCATTGTTCATGTCCTCCCTTACGCTGCCCAGATCTTGCAGAGAGTCGATTTCGTCTCCTGCATCTGGGTCACGCTGTCATAGCCATAGGTCTGCGCGGTATTCGACGCCTCCCCTAGAACATAGGGATCGGCCCCTTCGGGATATTTGTCCCTCAGATCGACGCCCTCCATGTGCCCACCGAAGTGAAAGGGCATGAAGGCGACACCGGCCTCGACCCGCTCGGTGACCATGGCCATGACTTTGACCTTGCCGCCCTCGGGGCCTTCGACCCAGACCTGTTCACCGTCCCGGAGACCAAGGTTGTTGGCATCGCGCGGGTTCACCTCGACGAACATGTCCTGCTGGAGTTCCGCGAGCCAGGGGTTGGAGCGCGATTCGTCGCCCCCGCCCTCGTATTCGACCAGCCGCCCGGAGGTGAGGATGATCGGGTACTCTTCCGAGAAATCCTGCTCCTGGATCGACTTATACATGGTTGGCAGGCGCCAGAACTTCTTGTCCTCATAGGTCGGATAGTCGGCCACAAGGTCACGCCGGTTGGTATAGAGTGGCTCGCGGTGCACGGGCACCGGGTCAGGGAAGGTCCAAACAACGGCACGGGCCTTGGCGTTACCGAAGGGCGCACAACCATGCTTGATCGCGACCCGCTGGATACCGCCCGACAGGTCGGTTTTCCAGTTAGCGCTCGGACCTCCGACAGCCTCAATCGCGGCGCGTTCATCGTCAGTCAAATCACCGTCCCAGCCCAGATCCATCAGCATCTGCATAGTAAATTCCGGATACCCGTCCTGGATTTCCGCACCTGGATTCGAAACCCCCTCGGCCAACAGGTTGTCGCCATCCCGTTCCACGCCAAAGCGCGCCCGGAATGCCAAACCGCCCTCTGCCACCGGCAGCGACATGTCGTAGAGGTTGGCCGTACCGGGGTGGTTCATCTCGGCGGTTCCCCAGCAGGGCCAAGGCATGCCGTAGAAATCACCATCCGCCGGTCCACCCACGGCCCGCAGCGTCGTGCGGTCGAAGGTGTGCTGGTTCGCCATGTGCATTTTCAGCCGCTCCGGCGATTGGCCGGTGTAGCCAATGGTCCACATTCCCTTGTTGAACTCGCGGGTGATGTCTTCGATCACCGGCTCGTCGCCATCCATTGCGATGTTGCGGAAGAGTTTGTCGTGGAAGCCGAGCTTCTTGGCGAACATCGACATAATCGTGTGATCGGGCAGCGATTCGAAGATCGGGTCGACCACCTTGTCTCGCCACTGCAGCGAGCGGTTCGACGCGGTGCAAGACCCCCGCGTCTCGAACTGTGTACACGCCGGCAGCAGATACACCCCATCGGTCCGGTCCTGCATCACAGCCGAGACAGTCGGATAGGGGTCGATGACCACCATCATGTCCAGCTTCTCCATCGCCGTCTTCATCTCTTTCTGACGGGTCTGCGAGTTGGGCGCATGGCCCCAGAGGAACATGACGCGCGTGTTGTCGGGCTGGTCGATATTCTCCTTGTCTTCCAGAACACCGTCGATCCAGCGCGACACCGGGATACCGGTCTCGTTCATCATCAGGCGATCTTCGCCATCCTTGCCCGCGCCTTCCATCACGGAGAACCGCGATTTCAACCAGTCGAGGTCTTCTTCCCAGACCCGCGCCCAATGGGCCCAGGAGCCGGGCTTGAGCCCGTAGTATCCAGGTAGCGTATTGGCCAGAACGCCAAGATCCGTCGCGCCCTGCACGTTGTCGTGGCCGCGGAAGATGTTGGTGCCGCCACCCGCGGTGCCCATGTTGCCCAAGGCCAGCTGCAACACACAATACGCACGCGTATTGTTATTGCCATTGGTGTGTTGCGTGCCGCCCATGCACCAGATCACCGTGCCGGGGCGATTGTTGACCAGCGTGCGCGCGACACGACGAAGCTGGCTGCCTGGTGCACCGGTGACACGCTCCACCTCTTCCGGTGTCCATCTGGCCACCTCTTCTTTGATCTGATCCATGCCCCAGACACGGGTGCGGATGAACTCCTTGTCCTCCCACTCGTTTTCGAAGATGTGCCAGAGAATGCCCCACACGAGCGCCACGTCGGTGCCCGGACGGAAGCGAACAAATTCATCCGCGTGCGCTGCGGTGCGCGTAAAGCGCGGGTCGCAGACGATCAGCGGCGCGTTGTTCTGCTCTTTCGCCTTCAGCATGTGCAACAGCGACACGGGGTGCGCCTCAGCCGGGTTGCCGCCGATCAGGAACATCGCCTTGGAATTGTGGATGTCGTTGTAGCTGTTGGTCATGGCGCCGTAGCCCCAAGTATTCGCCACACCCGCCACCGTGGTCGAGTGGCAGATCCGCGCCTGGTGGTCCACGTTGTTGGTGCCCCAGTAGGCCGCGAATTTACGGAACAGATAGGCCTGTTCATTGTTGTGCTTCGCTGAGCCCAACAGATAGATCGAATCCGGCCCGCTTTCCTCGCGCACCTTCATCATCCCATCGCCGATTTCCTCGATGGCCTGCTCCCAGGAGATGCGCTTCCACTCACCGCCCTCTTTCTTCATCGGGTACTTCAGGCGACGCTCGCCATGCGCGTGCTCGCGTACCGCAGCCCCCTTGGCGCAATGCGCACCGAGGTTGAAGGGACTGTCCCAGCCGGGCTCCTGCCCGGTCCAGACCCCGTTGGAGACTTCGGCGATTACCGTGCAGCCCACCGAGCAGTGCGTGCAGACCGATTTAATGGTTTCAACCGCACCGGCTGCCGCGGTGGCCGCAGAGGCCTGCGTGACCGTGCCACCGGTCGCTGAAATCGCGGCGAGGCCGCCGATTGCCAGACCAGAGCCGCGCAGAAATGCGCGACGATCTACAGATTTTGTTGCCACGTCCGACAGGATTCTCGACCGCCCTGCGCGCTGCGTGACCGAATTGGTCTTTTTCCTTAGCATGTTTCCCTCCCTTGCTGCCCCGTTGAGGTGGCTGGGTTTTTGTGAATGGTCTCAGACCCGCGATGCGGATCAGGACAGCCTAGAACCGGGCGCTGTCGAAATAGGCGCGTGTGTGAGCCGTGTCCTGCATCTTGTCGGACGCGGGATCGACAGCTGCGGCCTCGGCCTGTTGCCCACCAGCGGCCACGGCAACCGCCGCTGCCGGGGCTGCGGTGCCTGCCAGCTTCAGGAAACCCCGGCGGCTGGTCTGGTCTTGCGCATCTTTGCTCATCAGTCTTTCTCCCTTTCGTCTCTCTTCGGGCGGCGTCCCGCCCCTGCTGGCAGATCAGCCTGCCGTCATTCTGAATGCTTCTTTCTCGATCTCCATGAAGGCGCGCCCTACGGCGCCAACCCCTGCGTAGAAGACCGAGGTTTTTGCGCCTTCAAGGTCCGTGTAGAAATGCACGGCCCAAGGCGCGATGTGGTTGTTGAAAAACATGCGCTGCGTTTCCAGCGTTGCAGGCGCGCCAAAGCGACCGACGATCATACCGCCCATCATTTCCATCAGCGCGGCCATGCCGTCTTCGGGTTCAAAGGCATTCTCAGCGCGGGTGATCTGCTGCGCAGCCATGTCCTTGCGCAGCTTCGCCAACGGCTTTTCATTGAGAAATCCGGTCAGATAGTAGCTGGCATAGGGCAAGAGTTCGCCGCGCCCCAGACCAATAAAGAGCGCGGTGAATTCGCGCTCAACCGCCTTTGGCGTCGTGACCTTCGCCACCCGGGCAAGACCATGTATTGCCTGCCCCATCTGCCCCTCATCGCCCTGCAGACTCGCAGTCTGGTCCAGCAGCATTTGATCCGGTGGGCGCGCCAGCAAGAGCCCGAGATAGTTGTAAAGATCTGCCCGAAGGCGATCTTCAGGGGCGAGGTCGAGGTTCTCGGCCGTAACGCTCATACACCAGCATCCTCGAACTCAAACCGCATGCGACGCATCCGCGGTTCTTCTGTTGGTGCGTCCGCGGTCACGAGTTCCTCGGGATCCGTGAACGGTTCATCGACGATCTCAACAACGGGCGCCTCATCTTCAGGCACGGCTTCGTCAATCTGGTCAGCTTGGGCGAGCGCTTCTTTCCGCTCCTCCTGCTCCGCCATCTTTTCAAGGTGAGACATCATGCCTTTGCCAACTTGGTAGGCCGTTTGAATTGGCCCACCCGAAAGCATCGCCGCGCGGAAATCATCGTCATATTCATTCAGCCCATCGACACAGGCGAGCACCGGATTGCTGCGCCAAAGCTTCCGTAAAGCCTTATTGCGCAAGTGCGTAGGCACCTCTTGCGCCATGAAAGCTGCAAAGTCATCGCCGCTTTCCATTTTATCGGGATCGGGCAACCCCATTTCTTCAAGAATGGCGTCGTCGCCCTTCTCTGCCATCTCGGCTTGCAAAGCGGTAACACGCGCATCTTCTTGAACGCGCGCCTCAGCCTCAGCTTCGGCTCGAACTCCGGCACGACGACGATTCCAGAAAGAGGCCCGAGCCGTCATTCGACTTCCTCGCTCTGAATAGGGGTGGGCGCCCGGTAGACATCCGACAATTGAGCGATCCGCGCATCTCCAATGCCGGCTTGCGTCCGATCCGTTCGCAGCTCGTTGCGGCGGCGCTTGACGAACGGCTCGTTCTCGTAATGCCGATCAACAAACGCCGTCACCCAGTGCAATACCGAAGCTGGCATCGGCACGCGCTCAACGATCTCCTCACCACTGTCGCAATAGTCTTGCGCTTCATAGGGTGACACCGTCACCTTAAGAACGTGAATAGGCTTCTTGTCCGTTCTCGCCCCCTCCACCTCTCTCAGGATCACGTAGACTGACGGCGTCGTGGCCTGCAATTCATGCGCATATGCTTCCGCGTCTGAGACAAAGAGTTCAAGGTTGTGAGTAGAGGCGTGAAATTCAGAAACGCCGTCACTCTCGCGCAAAAGCTTCCACGATGCATCAGCGGCCCCGGGCAATACGGCGGTGGCACGCCAGACCCATTTGGCCCAAGGCGTGACTCCCGGAGATTGACGCATGACAACACCAAGCCTCGCAGACTGCGACTCTGGATAGACGACTCCCAAGACTACTCCCTGAATGCGCACTGTTCTTTTGCCAACCTTAGCAAAACATCACCGGTATCCTAGGAAAAAACTGCATTCATCTGTACACATTTGGTAGTAGACACATGGACCTCATCCATTGCATCTCGCCAAACCTCTGAATTCTTAAGGCTTTGGCGGTCTTGCATTTTGGCGCGTCCGATTTGCGCAAGAGGCACAGGCTCATTTGTCGTGAGCCTCGACTTGATTCTGGTTTACGTCGGCGGGAATTCCTGCCTTTCTGTGATCCGGCGCTGGAAATCAGGCCGCGAGGAGCGGGCAGGCGAGCGCGAGGGAGGACCATGACCAAAAAACTGCTGCTGTGTGACTGCCTTGGAAGTCAGCGCGTGGAGCGGGACGCCATTTCCGCTGCTACCGGTCTGAACTGCACAAAGGTGATGACTCACGCCTGCGGCAAAGAGTTGCCTCGGACCGCAGACCACCTGGCTGCAGGAGATCTGATCATCGCATGTCAGCAAGAGTCCCGCCTTTTTATAGACTTAGCAGAAGACACTGATGTCGAGATGCCAGCTTTCGTCGACCTTAGAGATCGGGCTGGGTGGGGTGACGACGGCGCGGATGCAACACCGAAAATGGCCGCGTTGGCGGCGGAGGCACTTCTCGGAGCTCCACCTGAGCGCACCATCGATATCTCCTCGGCGGGCGCCTGCCTCGTTGTCGGATCGGGAGAGATCGCTATCAAGGCGGCGACCGACTTGGCGGCGACACTGGCTGTAACATTGCTTGTACCACACCCCGAAGATATTGAGCCGGGCGGCGCATTTGATGTGGTCTGCGGCGAATTGCGCAGCGTTACGGGAAGCCTCGGCCAGTTCGCTCTGCGTATTGATCGCTTTCAGCAGACAATCGCAGGCGGCCGCGGCGCCATGTCCTGGACCGATCCAAGGGATGGCGCACGCAGCTCCTGCGATATCATTCTCGATCTCAGCGGCGGCACACCGCTCTTTCCGACGCCTGAGAAACGCGATGGCTATTTTCGAGCGGATCCCGACAGCCAGCCTGCTGTTGCAAAGGCGGTACTTGAAGCCTCCCATATGACCGGCACCTTCGAAAAGCCGCTCTATGTGCGGCTCGAAGAACCGCTCTGCGCACATTCTCGGGCAGAACAGGCGGCCTGCTCGAAGTGCCTAAACAGCTGCCCAACCGGTGCGATCACCTCGGCGGGCGAACATGTTGCGATTGATCCCATGATCTGTGCTGGCTGTGGCGCCTGTGCCGCGCTCTGCCCATCGGGCGCGATCAGCTACGACGCTCCACCCGTCGCCACCCTTTTTGCCCGCCTCAACACACTGGCCAGCACATTCCGCAAGGCTGGCGGTCGAGATCCGCGGCTGTTGGTGCACGATGACTTTGGTGACGAAATGATCTCCCTTGCCGCGCGCTATGGGCGTGGCCTGCCCAGCGATGTGATCCCATTGTCGGTGACAGCGCTCGCGGGATTTGGACATGCCGAAATGCTTGCCGCGCTCGCGACCGGCTTTGCCGACGTCTCCGTGCTTTTGGCGCCGCGCAGCGACAGGGAGGTCCTCGCACAGGAGGCGGCGCTTGCCGATGCCATTGCCGGAGCACCGAGGGTCAAGTTAATTGACGTATCGGACCCTGATGCTCTGAGCGATTTGTTGTACGATCGGACCGCCAGCACAAGCATCGCTGAGCCGATTTTGCCGCTGGGGACACGCCGGCAGGTGACGCGTCTCGCCGCAAAAGCGCTTCAGCCGGACGAGAAAATTGTGCCTCTCCCCGACACCGTACCTTACGGCGCCATCTTGGTTGACCAAGATGCTTGCACGTTGTGCTTGTCCTGTGTCTCGCTGTGTCCGGCCGGTGCACTCGGTGATAACCCGGACAAACCGCAGCTGCGCTTTCAGGAGGACGCCTGCCTGCAATGCGGGCTCTGCGTCAACATTTGCCCCGAGGATGCGATCGCCCTCGCCCCGCAGCTCAACCTGACCGACGCGGCTTTCACGCAGCAGGTCCTGAACGAGGAGGAGCCGTTTGCCTGTATCGAATGCGGCAGTCTTTTTGGCTCAAAATCCACTGTGCAAAGAATCATCGACAAGCTGGCAGGCAAGCATTCGATGTTCAGCAACCCGGATACGGCGCGTCTGATTCAGATGTGCGACAACTGCCGGATCCAGGCGCAGTACCATTCCGAAAACAACCCTTTCGCAAGTAAAGAGCGTCCTACTGTACGCACGACCGACGATTATCTCAACAAGCGCAAAGATCACTGAACGTGCAGCGGGGCTCCCAGATCTGCCGGGCTGAGCCCGGACACATAGGCGAGGATCGCGTCCAAATCGGCCTGTGTCATCTCCAGAGGTACGATGGGTGGCGGCAGACGAGGATCAAACGGATCCGTGACGTCAGCGATCTGCGTAAAGCTGGGATGAGGGTTACGCAAATGGAACGTGGCAAAGCGGTCATCCTAGTCAGCCATGCTACGCAGTACCGCAAACGACGGCGTGGCGCCCATGCCGTTCATCCGGTTGCTGTTGTTGATCACGTGGCAGCGACCGCACAGTCGCAGCGATTTTTGCTCCCCGTCTGCGCGGTCTCCATCGTAAGTGGGCGCCGTCTGCGAACCGGCACTGCGCACGACAGCCTTGAAAGTACTGCCATCGGGCGCGACAAAGCTCTCAATAGTCTTTCGCCCGATGTCAGACCGAAGCCAGTCTGCAAATCGCATAGCGCGCGGATCCGATTGGTGCATAAGGGTCCAGCCTTGGCCGAGACCTTCAAACAAGGCCGGATCTGTCGCAACAAACCGCATCTCGGCTGGCTCATCTTGACCGACACGACTGATCCGCAGTCCGGATTTCAGCGCGAAACGCGGCACGATGAATTGTGCGAACCCGGACGCCTCGAGCACCTCCGGAACGGCCAGCCTTGCGGCCTCTTGTGCCTGGCACGTGCCCGCGAGCCAGATCGACATAAGAACAGCTCGCAACCGGCGCATCGCCCCTATTCCCTCTTGTAACCGGGTGCGTCAAACTAGGATCCACCCGATCAAGCCGTCAAGCTTCTCCAAAGACCACACCCAAAGGAACCGGATCATGAGTGATGACTTCAACATGTCGATGCGCAAATTTCTCAAACAAGTGGGGGTGACCTCTCAGCAAGCCATAGAGGACGCCATGCGCGATGCCGGCGAGACCGCCGGAAAGTCTTACGCCGCCAAGGTTGTGCTGACCGTCGACGGGCTGGATCTGGAGCATGTGGTGACTGGCCAGATCACGGGCCGCGCGGATGGAGCTGACTAGGTGGCATTGCAACGCGACGCAGTTCTCGCGGCATTGAAGACGATAACAGACCCGGTATCGGGCTCTGATCTGGTATCTGCCGGTTTGATCAAGGCGCTGACGGTCAGCGACACCGGAGATGTGCGGTTCGTGATCGAAGTCTCACCTTCGCAAGCAGATGTTTATGGCGATGTGCGAAGCCACGCCGAAGCCTCGGTGAAAGCGATGGAGGGTGTCGGCGCAGTCTCGGTTGTGATGACGGCCCACAGCACGCCTGCCGCCCCCCCCGACCTCAAGCCAACCAAGCCTGCTGCGACGGGCCCACAAAAGATCCCCGGCATTGATAGAATTCTTGCAATTGCGTCCGGCAAGGGCGGCGTCGGCAAGTCCACCGTTGCATCCAATCTGGCCTGCGCATTGGCGGCGGAGGGCCGCCGGGTCGGCCTGCTGGACGCGGACGTCTATGGCCCTTCACAACCGCGGATGCTGGGCGTGTCCGGACGACCCGCCTCGCCTGACGGCAAGACAATTCTGCCGATGCGCAACTTCGGCGTCACCATGATGTCCATCGGTCTGATGACGAACGATGATCAGGCGGTCGTTTGGCGTGGTCCCATGCTGATGGGTGCGCTGCAACAGATGATGACCCAGGTGCAGTGGGGCGCGCTCGATGTTCTGATCGTCGATTTGCCGCCCGGCACCGGGGACGTGCAGATGACACTGGCGCAGAAGGCCGAGGTCACGGGTGCCATCGTCGTCTCGACGCCGCAGGATGTGGCCCTGCTCGACGCCCGAAAAGGGATCGACATGTTCAACCAGCTGGGCACACCGATTGTCGGCATGATCGAGAACATGTCGACCCATATCTGTTCGAACTGCGGGCACGAAGAGCACGTCTTTGGTCACGGTGGTGTGGCGTCGGAAGCGAAGAAGTTGCAGGTGCCCTTACTGGCCGAAATCCCGCTACATCTCGACATTCGGCTGGCCGCAGATGGCGGTGCACCGATTGTCGTCTCCAAGCCGGACAGCGCACAGGCACAGGCGTTTCGGACCGTCGCCAGACAGCTGGTGGCTGACGGCACCGCATGAAGGCTCCACAGCTTCCGCCCTTGTTTTCGGCCCTCGCCACAGCGGGGGCCGACCCCTATTCTGCCGCCTGCGCCGAGGCGCGCGGGGGCTGCGATGCGGGGTTGGTGACCTATGATATCGCCGCGAGCCAGCTGCGGGCTGCGGTCGTCTTCGCCCCGGAGGTGCCGCTGCGTGAGGCGATGATCATGCTGCCACTCTGCGCAGTGGGATTTCAGAATGCGTTCGGCGCGCTGGCACCGCCGGAGGTGTCACTGCAATTGGAGTGGACCGGAGCCCTGCGGCTGAACGGCGCGCGCTGCGGTGCTCTGACCGTGAGCGCTGTCCCAGACGATCCGGACACCATCCCCGAGTGGATGGTCGTCGCGCTGACACTGGCACTTTGGTCAGAGGAGGAAGAGACCGGGACCACCCCGGACATCACGGCGCTGTCTGCGGAAGGCTGTGGTGACGTGGAGCCCGTCGATCTGCTGGAAGCCTGGATCCGGCACACACTGGTCTGGATCAATCGCTGGACTGAGGACGGAGTAAAACCGTTGCATGACGAATGGACCGGACTCGCACATGGTATCGGCGAGAAGATTGCCCATGCGGGCATGTCCGGCGTGTTCCGGGGCATCGACGAAGAGTTCGGTTTGCTCTTGCAGCGCGCCGATACAGCAAAGATCATCCCATTGACGCAGATCTTGAAGGACCCGCCATGAAACTGGCCCGCGCCATCCATTTCGATGACAGTGACACGCGGGTGTTTCACAACCCCGCACGGACCGGGGAGTGGTGCATCTCCGGTGGATTCGAGTTTTCCAACTGGTCAGACTCCGATCTGATCGGCAAGGCCAAACAAGCGTTCACAAATGGTTGGATGGGTGTCGAGACCTTTGGCCGCGCGAGTTTTGTTGCCGTTACTCAAATCGAGCCAACTGAACGCGATGTGATCGCCGCCGCCCTGGCGCAACACTTCGTCGACATTTACGGCGCACCCTCTGTCGAGGCAGCGATGAACGTCGCGCTGGAAGAGATCTCGCAGATGGTTGAGCTTTGCGAGGATCAGGCCCCCAACACGCTGTTGACGGTAACACGCGAGCTAACTGAAGCGGGCGTGAGGGAGAGTTACCGCGTGATCGAACCGCAGGAGGCCGGTATCGAGCAATTTGCGATTCACGGCTCCCTCGACGATGATCCGAACAAGTCCTGACGCTATTCCGGCTTGGCGTTGAAAACAAACAGCGTTTCACCGTTGATGGCGTATCCATTAATCAATTGTGCCGCGCGCGGGCCTGTCAGCCACTCTTCCAGTTTCACCGCAAGATCGTTGCGGACATGTGGGTGCCGTTCGGGGTTGACTGCAAGATACGCGTATTGATTGAAGAGCGCGGCATCGCCTGCGTAGAGCAGTGCGAGATTGGCCTTATTGCCGAAGTTCAGCCAGCTTGCACGATCGGCAAGGATGTAAGCGTCCAGCCCGGCAGCAGTGTTCAGACTGGCTCCCATGCCGGCACCGACCTCTCGGTACCAGGGGCCAAACCGCTCCGGTGACAAATCCGCCGCCTGCCAGAGCGCAAGTTCCTTCTTGTGAGTGCCGCTGTCATCACCGCGGCTGACGAAATCGGGCTGCGTTACGCCGATCCGCTTCAGCACATCTGCAGCCGACGTCGCTTCGGCCACGCCCGCAGGGTCGTCTTTCGGGCCGATGAATACAAAGTCGTTGTACATGATCTCGCGACGATAAGTGCCATGGCCGTCGGCCACGAAAGCCTCCTCTGCCGTGCGCGAATGTACGAGGATGGCATCCACATCACCCGCCTCTCCCAGCCGCAACGCCTGCCCGGTACCCACGACCAGAAGTTGCACCTCAAGCCCCAGATCCTCCGATATGGCAGGAAGCAGCACATCCGCCAGCCCGGAGTTTTCGAACGACGTCGTTACCGCCAGTCTGATCGTCTCTGCCGCGGCTGCGGATCCAAGCACCAGCGCAACCAGCATGGTAAGGATACGGGGGATCATGTGATGATATCTCCTCTGAAAAACGCCCGAAGCTCTGCGGTCTGCGGAGCGTTGAAAAACGCGTCTGCCGGGCCCGCCTCGTGCAGAAGGCCGCGCAGCATGAAGATAGCATCATCCGCAAGGCGTCTGGCTTGACCCAGATCATGTGTGGTCATGATGATGCGGGTTCCGTTCGACAGGGCGGTCTGGAGCAGGGCCTCGATATCTCGTGTCGCCGCGCCATCCAGATTTGCGCAAGGCTCGTCCAGAAACAGAACATCGGGCTTGCGGATCAACGCGCGCGCAATCGCGAGCTTCTGTTTCTCTCCACCGGAGAGCCGCGTGGCCTGCAAACCCGCTCGCGGTGTCAGGCCAATCCGTGCGAGCCACTCTACGATCTCCGCCTCAATCTCCTTCCGCGCAATACCAATGAGGTTCAGCGGATACCTCAGGTTATCCGCCACGGTGCGCCGCAGCATGATTGGTGTCTGAAAGACATAGGCCTGCCGATGCCGCGCCTCATCCTGCCCGACCGACCATTCCACCTTGCCCCCGCTAAGCCGCTCGACCCCATGCATGACACGCAGCAGCGTGGTTTTGCCGCTCCCGTTGGGCCCCAGGATCATCGTCAGGCCGCTGGACCCCATGATGACGTCGACGGGTCCCAGCAGACGCTTGCCGCGTCTGCGCACAGAGACATCGGTGAGTGTCAAAGGGAGGATCGTATTCACCAGCGCCCCTCCCGCTCGGTGCGCGATAGCCAGTGGATACAGATGTTGATGCCAATCGCCAACGCGATGAGCACGAACCCCAAGGCAAGCGCCAGCGCGAAATCCCCCTTTCCAGTCTCCAGCGCAATCGCGGTGGTCAGTACACGCGTGGCGTTGTCGATGTTGCCGCCCACGATCATGATTGCGCCGACCTCGCCAATGGCACGGCCAAAACCCGCCAGCGAGGCCGTGAGCAGGTTGCGCCGCCCGTCCCAGATCAGCGTGCGAATCCGCTGGCCTGAGGAGGTATTCATCGAAATCAGCAGGTCATGATACTCGGCCCAAAGCTCGCGCATGGCCTGATGTGTGATCGAGGCAATGAGCGGGGTGATGATGATCACCTGCGCGATGATCATCGCCGTGGGCGTAAAGAGCAGCCCCAACACGCCGAAGGGTCCGGACCGCGACAGCAGAATATAGACGATCAGTCCGACAACGACAGGCGGTAGCCCCATCAGAGCGTTCAGCAAGGAGATCGCAAGACGCCGATACCGAAACCGCCGGATCGCCAGGAACGTACCGAAAGGCAGCGCAATCGCCGACGCGATGAACAGCGCGGTCAGGCTGACCTGCAATGACCGCAGCGAAATCTGCACAAGATCCGGATCGAGCGTAACGACCAGCCAGAAGGCGGACACCAGCCCTTCATAAATGTCGCTCATGTTTCAGGCCGGTTGGTCTGCCACTGGTTCACACGTCAGTTGCATTGTCCTAAGGCATGGGTGCAGGCTCCGCAATCCGATCCGACACGTGCAGCATCCGGTGTGAGTGAGATCAGTTCCGATGTCCTGCGATCAGGCAATTCACATACTGCTGTTCACGGCACAGGGCACACCGGCACGTTTTTAAAGCCAAAGCCACCGAAAGATCGTCAGATCGGTCGTCTGCGGATCACTTGGGCCCGCTATTCAACAGCGGCCCCCAATTTTTCCGGCGATTCTGGAGAGCAAACACCCTCTGACAAGACAAAACTGTTGGCGATGTGGCAATCCCGGCACAGCTTCGGCAACCGACACCATGTCAATCCTGCGGCGGGTCTGTTTCGGACGGCTTGGTCAATGCGTCGTAAAGCTTCTGCAGGATACTCAGGCAGGCAAAGCACCCCAGCGCCCAAATGACGAGATCAAACGGCGCGGCACTGGTTCCCCGGAGCCACTGGCCGACCAGATCACCTTGCGGGCGCAAGGCCTCCGACCCGAAGAGCCCGGGACGGGGCCAGAGCGTCAGATACCAAAAGCGGGAGAGGTAGAAGAGAATCGCCGCCACACTCGCGACGAGGATCAGCGTGGCGATACGGCGGATCATTGCAGAACCTCCAACGTCTCCGGATCCAGGCGCAGTACCAGCAGGTCACCTCTGCGTTCGACCTCGCCTTCCAACGAGACGAACTGGGCGACGTAGTGATAAGCCTTCTCAGGCAGATGGGTCCCGTCTGGCCCTGTGATCAGCAAGAACTCAGAGCCCTCCACCGGCTGGCTCGATACGAAGACCGGTGGGACTTTGCCCAAGAGACAAAGGTTCGCGCAGGCCTTGTGCGCCAGACCGCGCCCCGGCCGCATCGCCCCGGCCAGGCACTTTCCATCGCATATCTCGCCGGCCAACTTCCAGCGACCAAGCGATACAGTTTCCATTGGTGTTACGGCCCCCTCCGCCGCACTGATGCCATTGCGCCCACCCCGCAACTGCAACATGTCCAGCGCCCCGCGCTGCAGCATCACACCTGAGACTTGCGCCAGTTGACCCTCCAGCGGGATGGCACGACTTTCCACGTTTGTCTTGCCCGTGCCCGCGAGTATCAGAGTGTGCCCGGCAGGGATGTGTTCGTTTCCTTCCGTCACACGCAAGAGCGGATAAGGCGTCAGTTCAACCACACCGGTCACGGTCTGGCGGCCATAGTCGAACCGAAACGCACCATCACCCGGATCGTCCTGCGCCACCCCAATCGCCAAACCAAACCCGGCCAACCCAGCGACGAAAAGCACGCAAACGGCAAGAAGAAAACCTCGCAGAGCCTCGGGGGCCGGGAGATAGCCTACGAAGAACGGGCCGCGGTTCTGCTTCATGAGGTCGTTCCATCTCTCAGTCGAAGAGGCTCGACATAGGTGCCTGGTGGATTGGCCCTCGGATCGACGAACACAGCGGTACCATCCATCTTGAGATTGTAGGTCGGGACTTTTTCAGTGAAGGGCGCAGGGGAGCGGCCATTGGTGACATCATATTGAAACCCGTGCCAGGGGCAGGTCACCAAACAGTCGATGATCCGACCCTCGCCCAGCGGGCCGTTCTGATGGGCACAGGAGTTGGAGATGGCGCTCAGTCTGCCCTCGTTGAGATAGACGGCAACCCGCTCACCGTTGGCCAGCAGCCTGATCTTCGCAAAGCCGTCATTCATCTCCGCAACATCGCAGACCTCGACCCAATCGGCAGCCGCGGTCGAGGTTGCCGCATCGGTCCTGCGATCCTTCAGCGCCGCGAGCAGATGCAGAACACCAACCGCCAAGGCGCCGCCGACAAAGATTGCGGTGAACACATGATTCTGCTGATCCTGCAGAATGCCGAAGGACACATGCGCGACAACCGAGAGATATGCGGGATAGATAAGGTAGTGGATCCGCTTCCAGACCGGCGGGCTGAGAAACTTCATCCAGAAGTCATGGCTGGTTGCCGCAAGCAAGATCAGCGTGAAAAGCGCAAAGATGCCGAAAACTTCGAACGGGAAGCCCGCCAGTTGGCCATAGCTGGTGTTCGCGAAGAGCAGCGCCTCGTATTTGTTGGAGGCCGAAAATGCGAAGTACCAGTCCACAATGTAACCGGCGTGGGTGATCGCCACAAACGCCGTCATCACGCCAAAGTGGCGCCGGTTGTAAAGCAGCGGAAGGAACCGCGGGTCCAGCCGGGCAAGCGGCCCGATGCATAAGATCACCGTCAACATCACAAAGGCGCACGCCCCGAAGGCACGCGCATTGTGTACCTGGGCGTTGATCGGACGCTCATGGCTCAGGATACCGGGCGCCGCGTAAAGGAACACGTAGAGGAACAGGCCCGCACCCAACAGCATCACCGCATCGTATATGTATTTGTTCCAGTTCCACTGCACGGGGATGTATTTGACGCTCATTGGCTGATCTCCGTTGGTTCGGAAAGCTGCACGGGTGCTGTCTCAGCAGGCCAGGTTTGGCGCTGACTCAGCCCTGTGAGGATGATCAGACAGATGCCGACGGGAAGCACCCAGCCAACGTAGAAGTGTGCCTTCCGCGGGGGATCGTAGCGTCGCGCCCAGTGTTCATGACCGCTTTCGTAGAGATACCAGCGCCACAGCACGAGGGGCCAGATCACCAGAATGCTGGGAATCAGTAGCGGACGGAAGATGTAGGCGTCGCGCGCGTCATCATCGATCCGGTCCATGCCAATGGTCAGAAACATCGCCGCAATGACAGCGCCAATGCTTCCCCAGATGCGCAATCCGAGCAGGATTGCTTCGGCTTGGTTCATAGCTCTGACACTCCGCCCGTTGCACCACAAGACCTCCACGAAGCCTCGCGAGAAAGGTGCACGCATGTTGCTCGGAACACCAAATCACAATTTCGGATCACAGGTCATAGAACCGGCAAATTGCGGCTCATGTGCCTTTCTCACATCACAGTGCGCGTCAGGTCAGTTCTCCGGCGTCTCGTCAAAAAGCGGGGTATTTTTGACGGCCCGCACACCGGCGCGTACGATCGCGATGATCGTGAGCAAAGTCATCGTCCAGAAGAACCAGGTGATCGGTCCGCGCAGCAAGATTGTGGGATCACTGCCAGACATCAGCATCGACTGCCTGAAGTTGTCCTCCAGCAGTGGTCCGAGAATAAACGCGATCAGAAATGGCGCCGCAGGAATATGATACCGGACCATCAGGAAGCCGACCCATCCCATCACGAACATGACCCCGACATCGAAGATGTTATTGTTGACGGCAAAAACACCGTAGATGCAAAGCACGAGGACGGCGGGAATCAGGATCCGCTTGGGGATGTCGGCCACGTATTTGAAGCCACGAATGGCAACGGTTCCGATCAGGAACAGAAAGACCGAACTGACGATCAGGCCGATGAAGAGCCCATAGATGATGTCAACGTTCAGGATGAACATCATCGGCCCCGGCTGCAGCCCGTGGATCATGAACGCACCAATGATGATCGCCGTGATCACGTCGCCCGGGACACCCAGCGCAAGCAAGGGGATCAACGTGGCACCTGCGACGCCGTTGTTGCCCGCTTCGGAGGCCGCGACGCCTTCAATCTCGCCCTTGCCAAAGTTGTCGCGGTTCTTCGAGGTTCGGCGGGCCTCAGAATAACTCAAGAACGCGGAAGGTGCCGCTCCGATGCCAGGAATCGAGCCCAGAAATACACCAATGAAGCTGCCGCGCACGATGGATTTGAAGCTGCGCCGGTACTCCGCAAAGGTCACCCAGTTCTTGCCCAAGCTCCGCGCCTTCCCCACGTGCGCCGTGGGGTGCCAGACCATGGCCAGAATTTCTGGTATGGCGAAAAGACCAATCAGCACCGCGATGAAGTTCAACCCACCCATCATATTCGGATCGCCGAAGGTGAACCGGTTGGTCCCGTAGACAAGATCCAATCCAATCGTGGCCAGCAGAAGACCAAGAAGCGCCGAAAGCGCGCCGCGCAAGAGGCTTTCGCCCGACACGCCTGCGATGATGGTCAGCGAAAACAGAATGAGCGTGAAAAACTCGGGCGGGCCGAAGCTGAGCGCGAAGGACGCAAGCCAGCCGGCAAAAAGGATCAGGGAGAGGTTGGAAATCACATCCGCCGTGCAGGAGGACCAAAGCGCCATCCCCAACGCGCGCCCTGCCTCGCCCTTCTCCGCCATCGGATAGCCATCCAGGATGGTGGCCGAAGACGCCGGGGTACCGGGCGTCTTGATCAGAATTGCAGGGATCGAGCCCCCGAATATCCCCCCTTTGTACACCCCAAGCAGGAGAAGAATGCCCGTGATGGGCTGCATCGCGAAGGTAAACGGAAGCGTCAGCGCGACAGCCATTGTTGCCGACATGCCCGGTATCGCCCCGCCAATGACACCGATCGCCACCCCAATGAACAACGCCAAGAAGGATTCGATATTTCCGACGAGGCTGAGGCCCGCGGCGATGCTGTCGACAAAGCTCATGGCAGCCTCAGCAGATTGCCTTGCGGGATCGCCACGCCGGCCACATGCGCAAAGAACGCATAGAGCACAAGCGGGACGACAACAGCGCAAACCAACGCCGTGATGAGATGGCGTGTCCGTACAAGAAGGGCGGTCGAAACAAACACCAGCATCGAGGTCAACACCATCCCCAGCCGTGGCAGCAAGACCATGGTCAACCCCATGATGAGCGCCATGCCAACAAGACGCAGCCATGCCGCACCCGGTTGCTCGCTGGGTGCATTAACGGGCGGCCCGTGCCTTGATTGGCGCAGGCCCGAGAACACTAGCCCGCAGCCCGTCAGCCCCGTGAACCCCGCCAAAGCATAGGGCCAGAACAGCGGGGACAAGATCACGTTGCCAACATTGCTTGGCGACGAAACCCATGTAGGGATCGCAAAAAATGCGAGAAAGAGCGATGCGAAGAGAGCGCCCAACCCAAGGCGCATCTGTACTTGCCGCTGTGTCATCCTGTGCCCCTTCCCATCAGCACGTTCCAAGAAAAACGCCGGGCAACAGTGCAGCCCGGCGTTTTGGAACGTCAACTCCACAAGGCGTTATGCCTAGCCTTCGATCCTCATACCAAGATCGTCAACGAGTTTGCGGAAAGTTTCGTATTGGCCCTGGATGAACGCATTGGCGTCTTCGGGCGACATCAGCTCAATCACCGAACCGCGCGACGTCATCTTCTCGAGGAACTCGGCATCCTGCGTGGCCGATGCCATCCACGTGCCCCATTTGTCTGCGACATCGTCCGGCAACCCGTCGGGGCCGGCAATCCCGGTCCACCCGACGAGCTGGTGCAGCGCGGGCTTGCCCAGATCGGCTGCCGTCGGCACATCAAAGCCTGCGACCGGCTCTGCCGTCGTTACCATCAAAGGGACCAGTTGCTCGTTCGCCACAAAGCTGGCAATCGCCGACGAATTTGTGCACAAAAATGTGGCCGTCCCATTCAACACCGCCGTCGCTGCCGCTCCACCACCTTTCTGAGGAATGTGGGTTGTTTTCGTCAGCGGCTCTTCGACGCCAAACTCGGACAACACCATCACAGCCGCAAGATGCAGAAGCGACCCAACGCCAGAAGAAGAGTAAGTCACACCGCCTTCTTCCACCTTCGCAATCAGGTCCTCCATCGAGGTGATGCCCGACGAGGGGCTTACTGCGCAGGCCACCGGATTGATCTCATAGACCGTCACGAAGCGAAAATCTTCAAGAGTGTACGGCAATGTCGCTTTCATTGCAGGGTTCACCGAGTGAGAGCCCACGCGCGCGAACAGCATGGTATAGCCGTCCTCTTTCGCGTTCTGAACAGCGACGGATCCCGTCGCTCCGCCGGCACCGGTGACATTCGCCATCACCAGAGGTTTGCCAACGGCAGCGCCCAACGGCTCGGCAATCGTGCGCGCAGAGATGTCCGTTGCTCCACCGGCACCATATGGAATGACCATATTGATGGGGCGTTCAGGGTATTCCGCAAGGGCGGCTCCGGACACACCGAGGGTCAGAGCGCAGGCCGCGCCAAATGTCTTCAAAGTCATCGTTTTCCTCCCGATCACGACTTATATCTGGACCGTTCCAAGCCAAGCCGACGGCGCCCTTGACAATTGGTAACGTTAAGACATGCTTTATAGAAGTAATAATAAGTTACAGCTGAAGTAAACTCCCCTTAAGAAACGGCCCCTCTGCTGAATGTCGATACGCATGCTTCGGACGCTGATCGCCGTCCACGATCACAAGACCTTCAGCGCTGCTGCGGACGCCGTTCATGTCACCCATGCCGCTGTGAGCCAACAGATGCGCACGCTTGAGGAGTCTTGGAGCATCCAACTCTTTGACCGGTCGCGCAGAACGCCGGAGCTGACGCCTCTTGGGCGCGCATTGGTCGCAAAAGCCCGTGAGGTGGTCCGGGGATACGACCAGATGCTACCGTCGGTCCTCGGAGAAAGCGGTGTCAGCGGAGACGTGGCACTCGGGGCGCTGCCAACAACGCTCACCACCATGGTGCCTTCGGCGATATCGCTGCTTGTCGCCGACCATCCACAAGTTCGGGTTCGCCTTTTCCCCGGGCTGAGCAATCATCTGGTCTCGCAACTCGAACGCGGCGCACTCGATGCGGCTATCGTCACCCGTCCGGACCTGCTGCCTGCCCGCCTCGACTTTTTGGACATCGCCGAAGAGCCGCTGCAACTGCTTGCCTCCTGCGACATCGAAAGCAACGACCCCTTCGAACTGCTGGCGACCCATCCCTTCATTCGCTTCAACCGCGATGCAGTCGTCGGGCACATGATCGAAAGCTGGCTGCAAAAGAAGGGTATCCGGGTGAACGAGGCTATGGAACTCGACGGGCTCGAGGCAATCTCAAGCATGGTGTTCGCGAAGCTCGGCGTTGCAATCGCGCCGAAACGTGCGGTGCAAACCAACAGTCCGCTTCCGCTGAAACGGCTTTCCTTGGGCCCCGATGCACCGGTTCGGCGGCTGGGCCTTGCATTTCCAAGCGAGACTGCACGTGGACGGGTGCTGAAGGAATTGCACCGCGTCTGCCTGCAATCTGTCGCAATCGGTTTCTTTGGCCAAGCCGCCGAACGACAGACGCAATGACGGCATCCGAGATCGCCTATTTGATGATCGGCGCGGCAGCGGGTGGGTTCATCAACGGCCTGGCTGGCTTTGGAACGGCCCTCTTCGCCCTGGGCTTCTTCCTCAGCATCATGCCTGCACTCGAGGCCGTGGCGATCACGGTCATCATCTCCGTCGTGAGCGGGATCCAGGGGTTGTGGATCGTGCGCAAGGCCATGCTGCAAAACCCGAAACGGCTCGCGCGCTTTCTGGTGCCGGCGGTCTTCGGCATCCCGCTCGGCGTCGTGTCGCTCCAGCAGATTGACGTGTCGATGCTGAAAATTCTGATCGCCTTTTTCCTCATCCTCTACGGCGGCTTTTTCAGTTTGCGCCGGACCCTGCCGCAGATTGATCGACCGACACCGATGATTGACTGCACCGTCGGGTTCTGCGCTGGCATTCTGGGCGGGGCAGCATCTCTGTCGGGCGCGCTACCGACCATGTGGTGTTCGATGCGAGCCTGGCCGCGCTATGAGACGCGCGCGGTGCTGCAGCCCTTCAATGTCGCCGTCCTCGGGCTCACGGCAATCATGTTGATCTGGGCAGGCGCGTATCACAGGCAGACGCTCATTTACGCTGGCATCGCGCTGCCGACGGCCCTCGTGGCGGCTCAACTGGGCATTGTGGTTTTTCGCAGGTTAAAAGACGAGACGTTCCGGCGCCTGCTTATCGGCGTATGCTTCCTGTCTGGTGCGATCCTGCTACTGCGCGAGCTGCTCTGAGCCGAATTAGCCGATCACCTCATCCGAGCGATCGTCTGTCTCGCCATAACGCTTAAGAACCGCAGGTTTGGTCCCTTCGTAGACGCGGTCAAGGTTTTCAGAGATTTTCGCGTTTTCACGCTCAAACAGGCACTCGCCCTGAAGATTGGAGGCGACGATGAAGGGGCCCATCCGCCGCGCCCGGATCACCCACATGGCCTGAGCGATCCCAAGCTCCTCATGCCAATGCACGGCCTCGACAGTTTCGACCCCACGGCCCAAGAGCGCCCCGGTGCCATAGCCCACTGTGGAGAGATATACGGCACCATTGGGCACAAAATACTCGTTGTAGTCCTTGGAGGACATGCCGCCTTTGCCGATGATCAGTCGCGCACCGGTCTTCGCCATCCATTCCGGTAACCACTTGGCAAAGCGGAAGCTTGCGGTGGCCGTCACCGCACCCAGGTCGAACGAACCGTCCTCGCGAATGACCGCAGCCGGTGAGCAGTGGAAGTTCGCGGCACTTTGTGACGGCAACTCCATGGGGATGTTGGCCTTCTGCTCCAAAGCGCGCATGTAAACACCCTCGCGCGCCGTGTATATGAGCCCGTCCAGATAGATTATGTCGCCGAGCCGGAGGTCTGCAACCGCCTCGGCATTAGGTGTCGTCGATAAGGTGACTTCGCGAATTTTCATTCCGCGGCCTCGCGCGCAGGGTCCCACTCGATCGTCTCGCGGCGCTGATAGTCGGTAAACCAATTCGGATCCGTGCGGTGCTCGACCCGTCCATCGGGAAAGATGCGGGCCACCGCCCGGCGAGACGACAGGCAAAACGCATGTACGGACATCTGCATCCCGCCCGTATGGCAGTAGCCGACTTCAATGTTGCAATCTATCACCATGTTTTTGCCGACAAATCCCATCGCACCCATTCCGATGGAGTTGCCCAACTCCTTGAACTCATCCTCCATCGCCGCAATCTTCGGATCGGAGTTGCGGCTTCCCACGGTTCGCAACACCGAGGCGCGCTTGCCCAGCACCATGCAGGTGTCCTTTGACCCGCCCAGACCAATCCCGATGATGGCCGGTTGGCAAGCCAGCCCACGCTTGCCAAACGCAACGAGGCTGTCCAGATAAAATCGCTTAATCCCCTCGATTCCATCTGACGGAAACAGCATCCGGTAGTCGGTGCCGAACAGGCCTCCCTTGTGGACCGTGATGAGGTCCATCCACTCCCCCTCGGGTTCAAAACCGTATTCAATCTCCGGCGCACCGATCCCAACGTTGTTGTTGTGATCAGTCCGCCAGAGGGGATGCACGCGGTTTGGGCGCAACGGCACGCCCGTCGTAGCATTGGCCGTCGCTCGGCGCAGGGCTGCCTCCAAAGCAACAAATCCCCCCTCGACACGCGCATCATTGCCCATTTTCACGAACCAGCGCGGCACGCCCGTGTCGCCGCACATCGCGCGTCGGTCTTCCTTGGCTGCTTCGTAATTCTCCAACATTGCCTGCAAGACGAAGGACGATAAATCGCCGTCCTCGGTGGCCGCTGCCGCGCGCAGACCATCAAGATAGTCTTGGGGAATTTCGATGGCCGCCTTGTCCATCAGGGTCTCAGCCGTTGTCTGAATCAAATCGAGTGAAATCATTGAGCTGCCACCAGGGTTTCAGGTTCGCCTTCGGGCAAGATGGTCTCGCCCGGGCGAACGATTGAAAAATCAACGGCTTCACGGGTGACCTTCACGTCTCCGCGCGTTTGCCGGGCCACAGTAAAGTAGGATGTCTCCATATCACCTGTCTCGGGGAAGTCTTCGCGGTAATGTGCTCCACGAGAATTCTCCCGCGCGAGGCCAGCCTTTGCAATGATCTCGGAGATGTCGCAGAGACTGGCCATGTTCAGCCAATCATGCCAAGTCAGATTGAAGGCGAGGTTGCCCCCGGACACGCCAATCTCCATCAGATCGGAGCGGATCGCGGTAATACGCTCCAGCCCACGCTGCATGCCGGAGGCCGTCCGCATGACACCGACATCCTCCCACATCACCTCCTGCAGGTGGTTGCGCAACGGCTGAACGAGATCGGTCGGGCGTGACAGCGGATGCAAAGCCCGCAAGCATTCGGCGTCCAAAACCGCTTCGTCAGGTACGCGGAGGTTTGGCATGCGCCGAATATCCGCGCCCATCGTGTCGCCGGCAATCCCGCCATAAACCGTCGAATTCGCGACTCCATTGCCGCCCAGCCGGTTCGATCCATGCGCACCACCTGCGTCCTCACCAGCGACATACAGGCCTTCGAGCGCCGTTCTCGTGTCCACATCGACGACAACTCCGCCCATGAAGTAATGCGCTGTGGGGACGACCTCGACCAGCCCACCGGCCAGGTCGAACCCGCTGTCTTCGCACCGTCTGACCATCCCCTTGAATTTCGCGCGCACAGTCTCGGGCCCGAGGTGCGACATGGAAATGAACATACCGACCTGATCCGGGTCGTTGCTCTTGCGCATCTCTGCATAGATGCCGCGGCTCACGACGTCACGGGTCGCGCGTTCGCCTTTCGCGTCATAATCAAACATGAACCGCTGACCAGCGGCGTTCAAAAGCTGCCCCCCCGCGCCGCGGAGGCCTTCCTCAAGCACCGTCCCCGTCATCCGGCTGTGTTCGCCCGCCAAAAGACCGGTAGGGTGGAATTGCACCATCTCCATGTCGCGCAATGGCAGACCGACCCGCAGCGCCATGGCCAGACCATCCATCGACTTGTCACCGCTTGGCGTGTGATACTTGTACATCGTGGGGCCGCCGCCCGTGGCCATCAGAACCGCCTTTGCCCGTACAAAGCGGAAACGGCCAGTGCGCATGTCGATCATCAGAACGCCCGCCAGCGCACTGCCGTCCTTCGTTGGAACCAGCCCGACCGCACGATGCTCCTGAAGTCTTTCGATGGAACGGCTCAGCACCTGCTCCATCAAACGATTGATGATCTCGATGCCCGTCAAATCACCTTTATGGACAGTGCGGTCGGCGGTCTGCCCCGCAAAGGCCTTCTGATGCAGGCTTCCGTCCGGGTTTCGATCAAAAAAACAGCCGATCTCGTTTTCCAACTCACGAATGCGGACGACAGCCTGCTCGCAAAGCCGCCAAGCCATATCCTGATTGGGCAGCCATTTTCCGCCCTCAATGGTATCCATGAAATGCCGCTCGACCGTATCGCCACCGCCAAGCGCCACGTTGTAGCCGCCCTGCACCATGCGCGTGCAGCCGCACTTTCCGATCAGCCCTTTGACAGCCATAGTGATTTTCGTGCCCGCTGGTGCAGACTGCTGCGCGTGCAGTGCCGCGAAAAGCCCCGCACCTCCCGAGCCCAGGATCAGAATATCCGTATCGTGCCGATCAATGTCATGCGCCATCGCTCACACCACCTGCAGGAAGAACGTGCCCGAAATCAGCACGGCAATGCCGACCGCACCAGCCGCGAGTGTCTTCTGTGGTGCGGACCATGGCAGCCACTCCAGGGCCATCAGTCGCAGGCCACCAAACATGTGTACAGCCAGAAGGAAGACAAGTCCAAACTCGGCGAGTTTGACAATCGGCTGTTCTGTGAAACTCAGAAATGCGTCCAATCGCTCAGGCTGTGTCAGCGCCAGCGACAAGACCCAGAAATGCAGCGGCAAAAACAGAGCCAAAGCAAGGCCAGACGTGCGATGCAGCACAAAGGCCAGCCAAAGCGGATGCGCGCGCGCAGGCCTCATATGGCGCTCACAGGCCAGGTTACGGCGATCAATGCCTGAACGCCCATGAATAGGAGACCGGCGGCGACACCCAGGGTGGCCGCCGACAACGTACGACCGGCAAGTCCCATTGTCTCGTGAAGGATGACGCGCAAGCCAATCGACGCGTGCAGCGAGACCGCCACAACAAAACTGCCGTAAAACAGAAACCAGAACAGCGAGCCTTGCGTCCGACCCAGGATCTCTTCCGCCGAAAGCCCGCCCTGCACGGCATAGATCATGACCGCGATATGACCGAGCGTCAGTGGCGCCATGATCAATGCCGTGATCCGTTGCAGCATGTACAATCGCAGGTCAAGCATCAGCCACCGCGCCTGCGAAAGAAGCCGCGCGCCGTTTCGCGCTTCAAGCCAGCAATTGCAGACATCGGATCCAGATCATTGGGACAAAACACGGTGCAACTGCCCATCGAGTGGCAATTGTGGCACCCTCCTGTACCGGACACCGCGTCGAGAATCTGAGCCCGCGCGTCGTGTTTCGCATCATTCAGCAAGGTCCACGCCCGTTGCAACGCCGCTGGTCCCAGGTAGTCAGGGTTTCCTGCAACCGTATCGCAGGCGGCATAGCAGATGGAGCAATTGATACATTCGATCCCCGCGCTGGCCTTGACGCGGGCGCTTTCTTCAGGATCAACGGCAGGAATGGGGTCGCCGCGACCGGCACTGGGGACATGCGCGCCTCCCGCTGCAACCCATTTGTCGAAGAACCGATCCATATCGACGGCCAGATCCTTGATCACTGGCAGATTTCGCAAAGGCCCGATCCGGACGCGGCGATCCTTCAGCACCTTTTTCACATGTGTGCGGCAGGTCCAGCGAGGTTGATCATTCACCATCATTGCGCAGGATCCGCACATGCCGACACGGCAGGCAAAACGGTACGTAAGGGACGCGTCAGCGTACTGCTGGATCCACGACACCACATCAAGAATGGTCTGGTTCTCATGGGCGGGAACCTCAAAGAGCTCGTAAGCACCGTCCAACGCTGTTCCGCGCCAGACCGAGACTTCCAAAACGGTGGTGTCCTGGGTCAAACCTGCTTCCCATCCCGCGGCATGTTCCCATAATCTGACTGGTATAGACGCCAGCATAGCTAACGAGAAGGAATATGTACTTATGTTTTCTGTAAGGCTACCTTACAAATACGCGAGGGTCAAAGATGTCTGGCGCTAGGCTTTCAGATCTGCTGGAAGACCGATTTGGCACAGCACCCAACGTCCCTGAAGATATTGAAAACAGTGACGCCTTGAAACGCCTGGCCGCGCGCGCCTCCTGTCGCCGGTTTACGGATCGGCAGATTGATCTGAAGCGCCTGCAAACGCTCTGCGCCACGGCACTCTGCTCCCCATCCAAGAGCGACTTGCAGCAACGCGATATCCTGATCGTCACCAACCAGGATTTACTCAACGCACTCAAGACCCTGCTTGCTGCGCAAACCTGGGTTGCCGATGCGCCGGCGATGCTGGTCTTTCTGGCCAACAACAGACGGCAACGCCAAGTGCAGGACGTGCATGCCCAGCCCTTCCCCAACGACCATCTCGATGCCTTCTTCAATGCCAGCGTGGACGCCGGCATCGCGCTGGCCACTTTCATGACTGCGGCGGAAGCCATTGGCATGGGGTGCTGTCCGATAAGCACAATTCGTAACCATCTCCCCGAGGTCAGGGATCTTCTGATGCTACCGGATCATGTCTTTCCGGTTGCTGGAATGGCAGTCGGCTATCCCGCTGAGCGCGGAGGCATCAGCGCGCGCTTGCCCCTGGGCAGCACGGTCCATCACGATCATTTCCGTGACATCACGCGCGAGGAGATTACCGCTTATGATACGCGGAGGCTCAATGGCGCCGACGCACCTCGGTGGTCGGAGGCAAAGGCTCGCATGTACGCAGCCCCGCAACGAACAGATTTCGGCACCTTCATTCGCAATATTGGCTTCAATCTCGACTAGAGAACCGAAGCGAACGTCTTTTTGAGCTTGGAAACAATCTCGTCGATGTGCTGGTCTTCGAGGATGAATGGTGGCGCGAGAAGCACATGATCTCCGTTCTGACCATCGACCGTACCGCCCATCGGGTAGCAGGCCAGACCGTTCTCCATCGCGGTACTCTTGATCTTCTTGTTGATACCGCGCGCCGGGTCGAAAGGCGCCTTCGCGGCGCAATCTTCGACGATCTCCAGGCCGCGAAAGAGGCCGCGCCCACGAATGTCCCCGATATGCGGATGCTGCCCAAAATCGGACTGCAACGCGGCCTGAAGTTTCTCGCCCATCACGGCACAACGCTCGACCAGGCCACCGGTCAGCTTCTTCAGGACTGCGTTGCCCGCCGCACAGGCTGTCGGATGGCCGATGTAAGTGTGGCCGTGCTGGAAGAACCCGGACCCATCGGCGATGGCCTGATGGATCTGGCTCGTGCACATCATTGCGCCGATGGGTTGATAACCTGCCCCCAGCCCCTTCGCGATGGTGACGATATCCGCGGTGATACCTTCCTGCTCATGCGCAAAAAGACTGCCCGTACGCCCCATCCCGCACATGACCTCATCAAGGATCAGCAGGATTCCGTATTGATCGCAAATCTCGCGGATCCGTTTGAAATAGCCCTCAACGGGCGGCACAGCGCCCAGAGTGGCTCCGACGACCGGTTCAGCGACAAAAGCGATGACGCTCTCCGGCCCCAACCGCTGCAACTCCGCCTCCAGCTCATTGGCGACCCGCTGACCATAGTCAAAAGCGCTCTCGCCCTGCTGTTGGCCGCGATAGGCGTAGCAGGGAGAGATCAACGACGTCTCGACCATGATCGGTGCGAAAGCCTGTTTGCGCCAGACATTACCGCCCGTGGCGAGCGCGCCCAACGTATTGCCGTGATAGCTCTGCCGCCGGGCGATGAAGTGCCGCCGCTCCGGCTGGCCAATCTCGACGAAGTATTGCCGCGCGAGTTTCAGCGCCGACTCTACCGCCTCGGACCCACCGGAGACAAAATAGACCTTGTCCAGATCACCGGGCGCTGCGGCCACCAGGCGGTCCGCCAACTCCTCGGCCGGCTCGGAGGTGAAAAAGCTGGTGTGGGCATAGGCCAGCTGTGCAACCTGCTCCTGTATCGCGGCGATGACATCGGGGTCGCCGTGGCCCAGGCAAGACACCGCAGCACCCCCCGATCCGTCAAAATACTCGTTGCCGTCAGCGTCATAAAGATACGTACCTTTACCTATAGACGCACGTCGAAGATCGGATCTAGAGTGCCTTGCAAACACATGTGACATTGGACATTTCCCCGTTTCGCTCACCAACTGTGAAACATATGGAGCCCGCGTTGACAATGTGTTCGCACCGGTGAAGCGTTGCGGTTTGGGGGATCTGGGTGGCCGGACCACGTAAGATCAGAGTGTCAGTGCTCGGCGGCAACCTTCTCAGAACGCTGCCACGCCGTGTTGTGGGTTTTCTGAACCCTGAGAACGCAAAATCAGTCATGGACAACCGCGACGGCATGGACCCCAGATATGCGTCATTGGAGCCGAGTTCGGCCACGAAGGCTTCGGAGTCGCGCTCTCGCCACACGCGTTTCTCGCCTCTGGCAGAGGCGTTTGCCTACGTGTTGCTGCGCATGTCCGCAGAAACCTTGTGCGAGCTTATAGCGAAGGTGAATCTGAGCAACCGCCGTTTACAACAGGGTCTGAACGGCTGATAAACAATCCATAATCCAAATAAGGGAGAAAACTATGTTCAAAGGATTGAAACTTACGGTCGCTGGTGCAGCTGTCGCGGTCATGACCGCGCCAGTGGCTATGGCTGAAGAGTTCATCACCATCGGGACGGGTGGTGTGACCGGCGTTTATTACCCCACCGGTGGCGCGATCTGCCGTCTGGTAAACAAGGGCCGCAAGGATCACGGCATCCGCTGCTCGGTGGAATCGACCGGTGGATCGGTCTACAACATCAACACCATCCGCGCAGGCGAGTTGGAGTTCGGTGTGGCCCAGTCCGACTGGCAGTACCACGCCTACAATGGCTCTTCCCAGTTTGAAGAGCAGGGGCCGTTCGAAGAGCTGCGCGCGGTGTTTTCCGTCCACCCCGAACCCTTCACCGTGGTGGCGCGCGCCGACTCCGGGATCACCGAGTTCAGCGATCTTGTTGGGAAACGCGTCAACATCGGCAACCCAGGTTCGGGCGCGCGCGGCACCACCGAGATCGTGCTCGAAGCCAAGGGGCTGTCGGCGGATGACTTCGCGCTGGCGACTGAGTTGAAAGCAGCCGAACAGTCCGCAGCCCTGTGCGACAACCAGATTGATGCGATGGTCTACACCGTCGGTCATCCGTCCGGTTCGATTCAGGAAGCGACAACTGCCTGTGATTCGGTGCTTGTAAGCGTCACCGGCGAGGCAATCGACAAACTGGTCGCCGAGAACTCCTTCTACCGTAAGGCCACTGTCCCCGGGGGCATGTATCGCGGGTCCGACTCCGATGTGGCCACATTCGGTGTCGGTGCGACCTTTGTGACCTCCACGGCGGTGAGTGAAGACGCAGTCTACGCGGTGGTATCGGCCGTCTTCGACAACTTCGAAGACTTCAAGAAGCTGCACCCGGCCTTCGCCAACCTGACACCGGAAGAGATGGCCACCGCAGGCCTTTCCGCACCACTGCATCCGGGCGCGGAGAAGTACTACAAGGAAAAGGGCTGGATCGAGTAAACCGACCTTCTAAGCCACTGGCCGGGGGCGGTCCGCCGCCCTCGCCTGCCCGACATCGGGCACACTAAAAGACAAAAAAGCCGCAGAAAAAACGCGGCGTGTCAGGGAGACAGTAGAATGGCAGACAAGACAAGCGGCGGCCGCGCGCTGTCCGAAGAAGAACTCCAGGACCTTGTATCGTCATCGGACGCCGGGGCGCGAAATCCAGCTGGTCCAGTTGGCACATTTCTGGCCATCGTGGCGATCGTATGGTCCGTTTTTCAGGTCATCCTAGCTTCGCCTGTTTCGAACATCGTTCTGCCAGGTTCGATTATCAACAATGACCGGTCCATTCATCTCGCCTTTGCAATCTTCCTCGCCTTCATGGCGTATCCGGCCCTGAAGTCCTCCCCGCGACACTACATCCCGATCCATGATTGGGTAATGGCGAGTGTCGGGGCCTTTATCGCTATGTATGGCTTCATCTTTTATGAGAAAATCGTCCGGTCCGGTGGGCTGGCCGATGACACCGACAAGTGGTTTGCGTTGGTCGGTCTGATCATTCTGTTCGAAGGCGCGCGCCGCGCACTTGGCCCCGCAATGGCGATCATCGCCACCATATTTCTGCTCTATGTGTTCTTCGGCTCCTCGCAAGCCGTGCCGGACGTAATCCGCTGGAAGGGCGCCTCGCTGCAAAAGGCGATGAGCCACATGTGGATCACCTCCGAAGGGGTGTTCGGCATAGCACTCGGGGTCTCGACAAAATTCGTCTTCCTCTTCGTGCTCTTCGGCGCCCTGCTCGACAAGGCGGGCGCGGGCAACTATTTTATCAAGATGGCGTTCGGCGCGCTTGGTCACCTGCGCGGTGGCCCCGCAAAGGCGGCCGTTGTCGGCTCCGCCGCGACGGGCCTGATCTCGGGCTCCTCCATCGCAAATGTGGTGACTACCGGCACCTTCACCATCCCGCTGATGAAGCGCGTGGGCTTCTCCGCCGAGAAAGGCGGCGCGGTCGAGGTCGCCTCCTCCGTCAACGGCCAAATTATGCCGCCTGTGATGGGGGCCGCCGCCTTCCTGATGGTGGAATATGTAGGCATCTCCTATGTGGAGGTGATCACCCACGCCTTCCTGCCGGCCGCGATTTCCTACATCGCGCTGGTCTATATCGTGCATCTGGAAGCGGTGAAGAACAACATGCCGACGCTTGGCAACCGCGTGGTGTCGATGGGCAAGACCATCGGCGGTATGGCGGCGTTCTTCGTGGGCTTCGCGCTCTTATGCTACGGCGTACAGTACCCGGTCCGTTGGATCACCTCGGCTCTGCCGAACTCCGGCCTGCTGCTCTCCGGCCTCGTGTTCCTTGCGTATGTCATATTGCTCTACTTCGCGGCCAAGGTGCCGGATCTGCAACCCGATGACCCGAACGCGGAGGAAATCGAATTGCCGGTGGTGGGCGAGATCTACAAAGCGGGTCTCTACTTCCTGCTGCCGATCATCGTGCTGGTGTACTTCCTGATGATCGAGCAGAAATCGCCCGGCCTCTCTGCCTTCTGGGCGACAGCGCTGCTCTTCGTGATCCTGCTGACCCAACGCCCGCTGAAGTCCATCTTCCGTGGCGAGAACAACATGGCGAACGCCTTTAAAGACGGTGTAGTGGACTTGCTGCAAGGCCTCATTGACGGCGCGCGCAACATGATCGGCATCGGTCTGGCGACAGCTACTGCCGGTGTGATCGTGGGCACGGTGACGCTGACCGGTGTCGGTCAGGTGATGGCGGACCTCGTGGAGTTCCTGTCCGGCGGCAACCTGATCCTGATGCTGATCATGGTGGGGCTGCTGAGCCTCATCCTCGGCATGGGCTTGCCCACTACGGCGAACTACATCGTCGTCTCCTCGCTTATGGCCGGCGTTGTAGTGGAGTTGGGCGCGCAATCCGGGCTGATTGTACCGCTGATCGCTGTGCACCTCTTTGTCTTTTATTTCGGGATCATGGCAGACGTGACGCCGCCTGTGGGCCTTGCCAGTTTCGCGGCTGCCGCGGTTTCCGGCGGCGATGCGATCCGGACGGGCTTCGTGGCGTTCTTCTACAGCCTGCGCACGGTTGCCCTGCCCTTCGTCTTCATCTTCAACACCGATCTGCTGTTGATCGACGTGGGGTGGGCTCAGGGGATATTGGTGTTCATCACGGCTACCATTGCGATCCTCGTGTTCACTGCGGGCACCATGGGCTACTTCCTGACCCGTAACCGGATCTACGAAAGCATCGTGCTGATCTTCATCGCCTTCGCGCTCTTCCGCCCGGATTTCTTCATGAACCGGATCCAGCCACCGTTTGAAAACATCCCGCCGCAGCAGTTTGCGGAAAAGGTCGAAGCGGCATCGGCAGGGCGCGAGTTCCGCGTAATTGTGAGCGGCCCGGATTTCGATACCGGCGACATCACCGAGACGACGCTGCTTGTTGCCATCGGCGATGAGGAGCCGGGCACGCGCATGGACGCGCTTGGCCTGCTGACACTGGAGGAAGGCGACCAGATCGTTCTAGAAGAGCCGATGTTCGGCACACCCTATGCCGAAACCTTCCAGGCCTATGACTTCTATGGCGACGAGTTCGTGACCATCAAAGAGGTCAAGGCGCCCGCGGATCAGATGCCGAAGGAGCTGATCTTCATACCCGCTCTGTTCTTGCTTGGCCTCGTCGTCCTGCTGCAGCGCGGTCGCATGGGCAAGGAAGACACCCCGGAAGGAGCCACAGCATGAGCCGTCCCGTTCTTTGCGCCATCGACGTCAGCCACAAGGGTCAGGACGCCGAGGTCCTACGTGTGGCGAAGAAGCTGGCGGATCTCGACGGGGCCTCCCTCGATGTCATGACAGTGGTGCCCGATTTCGGCGAGAGCATCGTGGGCAGTTTCTTCGAAGCGGATCATCACGAGAAAGCCGTGGCCGAGGCGCGCCAACTGCTCAGTGACGAGATCACGGCAAGCATTGGTTCGGATGTGGATGCGATGGTCCGCCATGTGGTGGCGACCGGCAAGGCCTATGAGGAGATCCTGCACGTGGCGCAGGAGACCGGCTGCGGGCTGATCGTGATCGGAGCGCACAAGCCAGATTTCAAAGACTACCTGCTGGGGCCGAACGCAGCGCGTGTGGTGCGACATTCCAATTGCAGCGTGCACGTGGTGCGCCACTAGTCTGATGCGAAAACGGTAGGTGGGGTGCGTCTGGAAACGGACGCGCCTTTTTGATGCCCGGTTCGATACCATATCGCTGCAGGCGATGATCTGCACGCTGGGGCGTCGCCCGACCTGGCGGGCGTTTCCCCGCTGGCTCTGCGTGTCGTTGCAACACCAGCAGACGTTATGCGGTTGGTAATGTTACGAAATCGCTCTCGGGGCTAGGCCAGCCGATGCCCGGTCCATCGACCGTGCAGACGGCTTCAAAGTCATATCACCACAAGGAGCGGCAGCGCTGAAGAGCAATATGGGCGTGCCTCAGATCAGTCGCACAGGCACTTGCGGCCATGTGTATTTCATATATTCATGAAATATGGAAAAAGAATCGCTTCTTCGTCTGTCCGCTCTCAGTCATCCGCATCGGCTGGCTGTCTTCCGGCTGCTGATGCGCCGCTATCCCGATCAGTTACCCGCGGGTGAAATAGCCAGCGTGCTGGCCCTCAAAGCCTCCACGACTTCCGTCTACCTCTCCTCACTGACCGATGCCGGACTGATCAGGCAGCGGCGAGACGGCACCTCGCTGCGCTACAGCGCCAACACAGAGGCCGCGGCCGAAGTGATCGACTTTCTCTTCATGGACTGTTGCCGGGGCCGACCGGACCTCTGCCCGCCATTGACCAAGGCGGGCCAAACGACCAAAAGGCCTTACAACGTCCTGTTCATCTGCACCGCAAATTCCGCCCGCTCGATCTTTGCCGAAGCCATCCTGCGGGATCTGGATGCGACACGTTTCACCGCCTACTCCGCAGGGACGGCCCCGGCCACCAGCCCGAACTTGCTGGCGATTGAGATGCTGCAGGGCAAGGGCCATGACACATCGCTGCTCAGCGCCAAGCACACATCGGAGTATCAGACACCCGAGAGCCCCAGAATGGATTTTGTCTTCACCGTCTGTGATCAGGCCGCCAACGAGGACTGCCCCGCCTGGGAGGGTCAACCCATCAGCGCCCATTGGGGCTTGCCCGACCCGGTAAAGGCAACGGGCAGCCCGGCGGAACAGCAGCTCGCGTTTCAGCAGACCTATGGCGCGCTGTTAAACCGGCTGAAGGCCTTTACCGCGTTGCCTATCGAAACATTGGACACGATCTCGCTGCAAGCTGCCGTGGACACCATCGGTCAAGACCATCTGGAAGGAACACCTGCATGACCACCTACGCCCTGAATGGTCTGGGCCGGATCGGAAAGCTCGCCCTGCGCCCGCTGCTGGAGCGTGGCGCCGAAATCGCCTGGATCAACGATGCGGTCGGCGATGCGGCGATGCACGCGCATCTGCTGGAGTTCGACACGGTGCACGGACGATGGCCCGCCGACTTCAGCGCGGATGAACACAGCCTCACCATCGACGGCACGCGGCTGCCCGTGCATAGCGAAACCAATCTGGGGGCACTGCCGCTGAAAGCTGTGGATGTGGTGATCGACTGCACAGGCGCGTTCAAAAGCGAGGCCGCACTGGCGCCCTATTTCGAAGCCGGCGTAAGGAAGGTCGTGGTCTCCGCCCCGGTCAAGGATGGCCCGACCGCCAATATCGTCTATGGCGTCAATCACGAGATCTATGACCCGGCACAGCACCAGATTGTCACGGCGGCCAGCTGTACGACCAATTGCATCGCGCCCGTGGTCAAGGTCGTGCATGAAAACCTCGGCATTCGGCACGGTTCGATCACTACGATCCATGACGTGACCAACACACAAACCATCGTGGACCGCCCCGCAAAAGACCTGCGCCGGGCGCGCTCTGCGCTGAACTCGCTGATCCCCACAACCACGGGCAGTGCGACAGCGATCACGCTGATCTACCCCGAGCTGACAGGCCGTCTGAATGGCCACGCCGTGCGGGTGCCGCTGCTGAATGCATCGCTCACCGATTGTGTTTTCGAGTTGGAGCGGGAGACGACGGTCGAAGAGGTCAATGGGCTGTTCAAATCCGCTGCCGAAAGGGAATTGAACGGTATTCTCGGCTATGAGACCCGCCCGCTCGTCAGCACCGATTACACAAACGACCCGCGTTCCGGCATCGTTGATGCGCCCTCCACCATGGTGGTGAACGGTACGCAGCTGAAGGTTTACGTGTGGTATGACAACGAATGGGGTTATGCCAACCGCCTCGTGGACGTGGCGCTCATGGTCGGCGGGAGCCTTTGAAGATGCAGCGCGCCGGAGCGGCTTATGTGGCGGTGACGGCGGCATATTGGGCCTTCATGCTGACCGACGGCGCCCTGCGCATGCTGGTGCTGTTGCACTTCCATACGCTGGGCTTCTCTCCGGTGCAGCTCGCCTATCTTTTTGTGCTCTACGAGATTGCCGGCGTGATCACCAACCTCAGCGCAGGCTGGATTGCGGCGCGCTTTGGCCTGACCTCGACCCTTTACGCCGGGCTGGCGCTGCAGGTGGCTGCGTTGGTCGCCCTCGCCCAGCTTGACCCCTCCTGGACGGTCGCGGCCTCGGTGATCTTCGTGATGGCGGTGCAAGGCGCATCCGGCGTGGCCAAGGACCTCTCGAAGATGAGCGCCAAATCCGCCGTCAAGCTGCTGGCGCCGAGCGAACAGGGTGGGCTCTTCCGCTGGGTCGCGCTGCTCACCGGTTCCAAGAACGCCGTGAAGGGGCTGGGGTTCCTCATCGGCGCGCTGCTCTTGGGTTGGGTGGGGCTCAAGGGCGCGGTGCTGGGCATGGCGGCGATACTGGCTCTGATCCTGATCGTTATCATATGGAAGATGCCATCGGGCCTGCCCAGCGGCCGCAAGGATGCGAAATTCCGCGAGGTCTTCTCCAAGAGCCCCAATGTGAACTGGCTGAGCTTTGCGCGGGTGTTTCTCTTCGCCGCCCGCGATGTATGGTTCGTGGTCGGCATCCCGATCTACTTCTACGCCGTGTTGTCCGATGGAACCGTGGCCGGCAACCGCGCGGCCTTCTTCACCATCGGCAGTTTCATGGCCCTGTGGATCATCCTATATGGCGGTGTGCAGACGGTGGCCCCGAGACTGCTGAAGGCCCGGGCCCGCCCCGAAGCAGAGATTATTCGCGAGACGCGCCGATGGGTTGCCGCGCTGATCGCCCTCCCCGCAGGACTCGCCCTGTTGAGCCTACTCACGCCGGACCCCACCCCCTGGTTCACCGTGACGCTGATCGTCGGGTTGCTGCTGTTCGGAGCGCTCTTCGCCGTCAATTCCGCCCTCCATTCCTATCTCATCCTTGCCTTCAGCAGCGGCGACAGGGTGACGATGGATGTGGGTTTCTACTATATGGCCAACGCTGCGGGGCGCCTGTTGGGCACGGTGCTCTCGGGCCTCAGCTATCAGATTGGCGGCCTGCCGCTGTGCCTCGGAACCGCCGCAGTTCTTCTGGTGCTGAGCACCTTCGGCGCTGCACAGCTGCGGGAGGCACCAGCGGAAACGGCATCGCGTCCCACTTAACCCGTGCTTGTAGCCAGGATCCGGCTGATCTCCTTCAAAGACAGGCCGGACTCGCCCCGCCATTCGGAAAAGGCAGCCTGTACGGAGCGCATCGCTCCTTTCGAGGTCGGTGGCTTGTCGATCACACCCTCCGCAATCAAGCGGGCCACCACATCGCGCGACAGGATGAAGCCGTCGACGCCCATTGCACGCAGAAAATACTGACCCGTCGTGCCACCCAGGCGCGTTCCATCGGACTTGAGCATCTCAAGCAGACCGGTGAACTGTTCCGGCGACCAACCGGCCACAAAAGCACCGAAGCTGCCATGCTGACGTGAGTGCGCATTCAGGAAGACGGCATTCTCCTGCACCGCCTGTATCTTCGAGCCATGACGCACAATCGACGTATCCGCGATCAGCCTGTCGAACCAGATATCATCCATCATGGCGCAGACGCCGGGATCGAAGCCTTTGAAAGCCGTCTCGAACCCCGACCACATAGAGTCCACCACTTTCCAGTTGAACCCGGCGTTGAAGATCGCGCGGGTCATCGCCGCCAGCCAACGATCATCCGGCGCCGTTGCAAGCTCGGCAGCCGGTTTTGGAGGCACGAAACCGTCGAATACGGCGGCTTCCGAGCCTTTGCGGTCAACGCTGATAGCGAGGATATCCTCGATGCTACGCATGGGCGATCTCCCTATGTCTGGTCCTGCAGGATAGTCGAAACGCGCCTTTGCAAAAACGATCAATCGGGCACAACCGGATGTGCAGAATTGGCACCCCGCTTCAGGGTCTCCCCGCGCCCCCTCTTGCAACCGCCGCGGAGGTGCAACACTGTGGACCCATGACCTACCCCGGCGCAGTCGCGATACCGCAGAACTTCACAGCTCCGCAGGGGTTTCATGGCTGAGCGCCGGGGCCTTTGGGCGTTAGGTCTGGCCGTTCTGGTCATCGGCCTCTGGTCGGCCATCAGCACGTCGGCGAAGGCAGAGCAGATTACGGTGTTCGCCGCCGCGAGCCTCAAAACCGCGCTGGATCGGATCGCCGCAGACTTTACGTCGACAACGGGCCATGAGGTTGTGATCTCCTATGCGGGCACATCGATTCTGGCCCGGCAGGTCTCGCTCGGAGCGCCCGCGGATGTGGTGATCTCGGCCAGCAGCGACTGGATGGAATGGCTGGCTGAGCGCGGCGCCGTGGACGGGGCGAGCCAGATCGAGATCGCGGGGAACCGCCTCGTGTTGATCGCGCACGGTCGCGACGTTGATCCCATCCCCGCGGACCGCGCGGCACTGGCCGCCCGCTTGGCCGACGCACGGATTGCAATGGCCCTGGTCGATGCGGTGCCCGCCGGAATTTATGGCAAGGCTGCCCTGGTTCATTTCGACCTCTGGACCCAGGTCGCACCGCAGGTCGCGCAGACAGACAACGTGCGCGCGGCCCTCGCCTTGGTGGCCACCGGTGCGGCCCCCTTTGGTGTGGTCTACCTCACCGACGCCACCGCAGACCCGAGGGTCACCGCGCTGACCACCTTCCCACCGGAGAGCCATCCAAAGATCACATACCCCGCAGCCCTTGTGACAGGCGGCGCGACACCGGCAGCGCGGAGCTTCCTCAGCCACATGACCTCGGCCTCCGCGCGCGCGCAGCTTGTCGATCACGGATTCGTCGTACCCAGAGCGCGCCCGTGACCGGCTGGCTTGGACCCGACGAATGGCAAGCTGTGCTGCTGTCGCTCAAGGTCTCGTTCTGGGCCACACTCGCAAGCCTGCCGCTGGGTCTCTGGGTCGCCTACGTTCTGGCGCGTCGACAGTTTCCCGGCAAGCAGTTGCTCAACGGTCTGGTGCATTTGCCGCTTATACTGCCCCCTGTGGTGACCGGGTACCTGCTGCTGATCAGCTTCGGTACGCAGACGCCTTTGGGCCGCACGCTGGAGGCCATGGGCATCGTATTCGCCTTTCGGTGGACCGGCGCCGCGCTGGCCGCTGCGGTCATGGCTTTCCCGCTGATGGTCCGAGCCATGAGATTGTCGATCGAGGCCGTTGATCCCAAACTGGAACAAGCAGCTGCCACGCTCGGCGCGTCCCGGCTCTGGGTTTTTCTGACAATCACCTTGCCGCTGATCCTGCCCGGGGTCATTGCCGGGGCCATCCTGGCGTTTGCCAAGGCGATGGGCGAGTTCGGCGCAACCATCACCTTCGTTTCCAACATCCCCGGGCAGACGCAAACCATCCCGTCGGCGATCTATGCCTTTCTTCAGGTGCCGGGTGGTGAGCGTGCCGCCTGGCGGTTGGTCGTCGTCTCTGTGGTGATCGCGATGGGAGCGCTCCTGCTGTCGGAATGGGTGGCACGCCGCGCCGCAGGTAAGGTGCGCGAGCCATGACGCTGTCCGTCGCAATGCAGCACCGCTTTGACGGGTTCGAGCTCAACGTCGCCTTCGAAGCGCCCACCGGCATTACGGTGCTTTTCGGACGGTCGGGTGCGGGCAAATCGACGATCATCGACGCTGTCGCCGGCCTGTTACGTCCCGAGACGGGCCGGATCGTTTCCGATGGGGAGGTGCTCTTTGACAGCACCACCGGAGAGACCACTCCTCCGCACCGGCGCCGAGTGGGTTACATCTTTCAGGATGCGCGGCTCTTTCCGCATCTGACTGTCCGACAGAACCTGGGCTATGGACGCTGGTTTGCCCCCAAGACCGCACCGCGCGAAGACCTCGGCCGCATCGTGGATCTGCTGGGCATCGGGCACCTGCTCGCCCGCAGACCCGCGCATCTCTCAGGCGGCGAACGACAGCGGGTGGCCATCGGACGGGCACTGCTGGCCAGTCCGCGGATCATTCTGGCCGATGAGCCGCTGGCCGCTCTGGACGAGCAGCGGAAAGCGGAGATCCTGCCCTACTTCGAGCGGTTGCGCGATGAAGTCTCCGTGCCGATCCTCTATGTCAGCCATGCTGCAGCCGAGGTTGCCCGCATTGCCACAACGGTCGTCGCGCTGAGCAACGGGCGCGTGGCGCGGCAAGGGCCCGCTGCAGATGTGCTCAGCGATCCGGCGATCACACCCATCGGCGTCCGCGCGGCGGGCGCGATGCTCGATGCGCAGGTGACCCAGCATCACAATGACGGTCTGACCACACTGGAGACGGCGGGGGCCAAACTGTTGTTGCCTCGCGTGACACAGCCACCCGGAACGCACGTCCGGGTCTGGATTGAGGCGCAGGATGTGATGCTCGCCACCCAACGGCCCTCCGGCATTTCGGCGCTCAATGTGCTGAAGGTCAGGGTCAACGAATTGCGCTTTGGCGCCGGTCCGGGTGTTCTTGTGCAGCTGGCGTTCGGCGACGCGATGCTCCTGTCGAGGATCACCCGGCGCTCCGCCGACGCGCTGTCACTCGCGCCCGGCGCAGAGGTCTTCGCCGTCCTGAAAGCCGTCTCCGTCGCGCGGGACGCCATCGGTGAACAGCCTAACGCCTGAGCAGCGCGTCGACCTCTGCCCGGTCCGGCATCGCGGGCGCTGTGCCCGGGCGCGTGACTGAGAGACCCGCTGTGGCACAGCCGAGCGTTACGGCCTCCAGCGCGGACAAGCCCTCCGCAAGGGCCGCTGCAAAGCCGCCGTTGAACGCATCCCCCGCCCCTGTCGTTTCCACCACGGGGCCTGCGTTGACGGCCGGGACCAAGCCGTGCCCATGGAGATATGCGCCCTGCGCGCCCATGGTGATGATCGGAGTGCCCACGCCGAGCGCGCGCAGCGCCTCGGCCGCACGCGCCGCGTCCTCCGCGTTCTCTACCGTTATCCCGGTCAAAGCCTCGCATTCGGTCTCATTGGGCGTGACGTAGTCGCAAAGCGCCAGCATCCCCTCCGGCAGCTCCGCCGCCGGGGCCGGGTTGAGGATGGTCATCACTCCGGCGTCGCGGGCAATCTGCAGCGCGCGCAGGGCTGCGGGCATGGGTTGCTCCAACTGGGTGACAAAGACATCCGCACCGGCGATCAGATCGGCGCGCGCCTCGATATCGGCCTCCCCGATCAGCGCTGCTGCTCCTGGCGCGATGATGATCGCATTGTCGCCGGAGCTTTCTTCCACAAAGATATAGGCTGCTCCGGTATAGCTGTCGGCGATATGATCCACATGCGGTGTGACCTCCGCTGCCGCCCAGGTGTCGAGCGCCAGCTTGGCAAAGTCGTCCTGCCCGAGCTTGGAGATCATATGGGTCTGCGCCCCGATCTTTGCGCAGGCCACCGCCTGGTTCGAGCCTTTGCCGCCCGGCCCAAGCGCAAAGCTGTTGCCCAGAATCGTCTCCCCCATGCGCGGCATGCGGTCTGCCCGATAGGCGGTGTCGGCCACGAAGACCCCAAGGATAACGACCTTGCCCATGGCCTAGGCCTCCGCATCGGGCGGCACGACACCCTTGCGCAGAGCAAAACAGCCATAGAAACGGCGCTCGCCGGTCTGGATCACCGCATAGGCCTGCTTGGCGCGGTCATAGAAGGCGAAGCGTTCGATCCCAAGCATCTTTGGCCCCGCAACCGCATCGACTTCTGCCTGCACCTCCTCCATGACCGGAAGAATTGTATCTGGCTCGCCGACCACTTCCATCCGGGCCGCGGCATCGTCCACGAAGGTGTCGATGGGGTAGACCGAAAGCAAGGCGCGCACCACCTCTGCTGCAGGCCGGTCGATTCGCAGCACCTCGCCCAACACGGTTTCCCGCGCCACGCTGTCGGATGGGAAATTCGTGTCCGCGATGATCAGATCATCGCCATGTCCCATAGCACGCAGCGCATAGAGCACATCCGCATTCAGCAGCGGGTCCAATCCTTTGAGCATGTCGTCGTCCTTCCTTGATCAGTCCTTGAAGATCTCTCGTACGGCCGTGGCCAACGCCGCACCGATGGCGGCATGAGCCGCTGAGGAGAGATGAACGCCGTCCACCGGATCAACCTCCGCCACGGCGCTCATATCCGCGAAATGTACGCCCTGCCGTTCTGCCACAGCGGCGATCAGGCGCGGCACCTCGACAGACTTGGCCTCCGCTCCCGCAAAGGTCTGCGCCAGCACGCCCGCTTCCCTGACACACGCCGGCGCCGCCAGCAGGACCTCGGGTGCAGCCGCGCCCGGCCCGCTGTCCGATGCCTGAATGTCGCACGCAAGCCGTCGCACCCCCAGGGCCACATCATACGCGGACTGCCCGAAGCGTGCCTTGAGGTCATTCGTCCCCAGCATGACGATCACCAGATCCAGGGGCCGATGCGTCTCCAGAAGCACCGGCAGCGCAGCCTGCCCGTTTTTGTGTGGCCCCTCGATGGGGTCCGCAAAAATCGCTGTGCGCCCGGGATGGCCTTCGGCGATGACCTCCCAGTCAGCTTCCAGATCCGCCGCCATCACAGTGGGCCAGCGCTCTGCCCGCGGATGGCGTCGCCGGTCACTTGCCGTGCGCATTGCGCAGGTGCCATGGGTGTTGCTGTCGCCGAAACAGAGGATGGTGCGGGCGGCCATGGCCGCTATCCAATCCGCCGCCCGGTGCCGGCATCGAAGCAATGCAGATGTGCCGGATCAGGCCGAAGGGAGATAGTCTGTCCCGGCGCAAACTCATGGCGTTCACGGAAGACTGCGGTGATGTCCTGGCCGCCAAAGGTGAGAAACACCATGGTCTCGGAGCCGGTCGGCTCCACCACCTTGACCTGCATGGGCAGACCCTCACCCTCCCCCACCAGCCGGAGATGCTCCGGACGTACACCAAGGCGCACAGGCCCCGAAGCGATACTGTCGGGGTACGGCAGCTCATGTCCGCCGAGATCGATGACCCCGGTCTTGAGCTGGCCGTCGATCAGGTTCATGGAAGGCGCACCGATGAAGGTGGCGACGAATTCGTTGGCGGGGTGATCGTAAAGCTCGAGCGGCGTGCCGACCTGTTCGATCCGGCCCGCCTGCATCACGACGATGCGGTCTGCCAGGGTCATCGCCTCGATCTGATCATGCGTGACAAAAACGGTTGTCGTCTTGAGCCTCTGGTGCAACTCCTTGATTTCCGTGCGCATTTGAATGCGCAGCTTGGCATCGAGGTTCGACAGCGGCTCGTCGAAGAGAAACACCTGCGGGTCGCGCACGATGGCGCGGCCCATGGCCACACGCTGCCGCTGCCCGCCGGAGAGATGCCGGGGCTTGCGATCCAGATATTCCGTCAGGCTCAAGATCTCCGCCGCCTCCTTGACGCGGCGCGCGATCTCACCCTTGTCCGTCTTCGCAACCTTCAGGGCAAAGCCCATATTCTCGGCCACGGACTTGTGCGGATAGAGCGCATAAGTCTGAAAGACCATGGCGATATCCCGCTGGGCGGGTGGCAGATTGTTCACCACCCGGCCCCCGATGGCGATGGTGCCGCCGTTGATCGGCTCCAGCCCCGCAATCATCCGCAGAAGTGTGGATTTGCCGCATCCGGAGGGGCCCACGAGAGCCACGAATTCGCCATCCTGGATATCGATATTGACCCCATGAATGACCTGCACAGCACCGTAGGATTTCGTGATGTCCTGAATTGTGACACCGGCCATGTCCTGCCTCCCCCGCCTTCGAATTTCGATGCTAGAGAAAGGGGTTTGCCTTGTCTACGCCCGGCACGAGGCATTTGTTGACTTGAGGTAAATCTCGACCATAGTGACATTTCGTGGGGGGATCATCTGGCACTGCGACCAAGAACGCGACACATCAAAACCGCGCGGCCATCTGCCCACCGACAAGACCTGTCACAGAAATCCAGGGAGGATGGATATGAAAGTAGAGCTCTACAACTACATCAGAGCGGCCCAGAAAATGAACCGGCGTCAGTTGCTGAAAGGCAGTGCCGCGCTGGGTGCCGTGGCGATGATGCCGAAGGGCGCGGCCCAAGCTGACGGGCACGGCAACGTGCGGGCGGAGATCCTCAAGATCCCCGGTGTGGGCGCAGGCTCGCCGACCGACAGCGACTGGCAAAAGGTGGGCGAGCTGTGCCTTGGCGCCACCAGGGAGAACGTGGCCGAGGGGGAGTTCGCAGGGGTCGAGCTCACCTTCATGGGGCTCAACAACCAGAACCTGCACAACTTCCTGTTTCGTGGCTTTCTGAAACCCTGGGAGGCTTACACCGGCGCCAAGATCAACTGGATCGACCTGGCCCAAGCCGACTACAACGCGCGCCTGCAGCAGTCGATTGCGACCGGCACGGTGGATTTCGACATCATCGAAATGGGTGCCCCGTTCGAGGGTGACGTGCTCGGCCGCGGCATGGCCTCCGAGATGCCCGACTGGGTCAAGGAGCAGATCGACATGGATGACTATGTCGACTACCTCAAGGATCCCGTGGGCACCTGGGACGGCAAGACCTATCGGGTCTCCATCGACGGTGATTGCCATTCGTTTGCGTATCGTAAGGATTACTTCGGCCCCGATGGCATCGGCGGCGCTGAGGTGCCGACCACCTGGCAGGAGATCAACGCGGTCAGTAAGGAATTGATTGGCAAGGAAGATCCGCTCACCGGCCTGCCCGCGCATGGCTATCTCGACCCCCTGAAAGGCTGGGGGGGTTTCGGCTTCTACTTCCTCGAAAACCGGGCGGCCGCTTACGCCAAGCATCCGAACAGCCCCGCATGGCTCTTCGATCCGGAGACCATGACGCCGATGGTCAACAACCCCGCGTGGGTGCAGGCGATCCAGGACGTGATGGACCTGATCGAAGCGGGCGCCTACCCCGCAGACCAGATCAACGCGGACCCGGGCACCACCGCGTTCCAGCAGTTCCTCGCCGGCACCGGCTCGATGCTGATGTGGTGGGGTGACGTGGGCTCCTCGGCGCGCACGTCCGACACCTCGGTGGTCGGCGACGTGGTGGGCTTTGGCATCAACCCGGCCTCCGACCGCGTCTACAATGCGCAAGCGGGCGCATGGGAAGAGACCCACAACGAGGCGCCCAACATGGCCTATATCGGCTGGGGCGTTTACGTGATGGCGACGGTCGAAGGCGATGAGACGAAGAAGAAGGCGGCCTGGTCTGCGGCGGCCCATCTGGGCGGCAAGGACCTGTCGCTCTGGGCCTCGGCCTACCCCTCGGGTTTCCAACCCTACCGCCAGTCGCATTTCCAGTTCGAGGAGTGGGAAGAGGCCGGCTACGACCGCGCCTTCATCGAGGACTATCTCGGCTCGAACGCGGACAGCTACAACCACCCCAATGCCGCCATCGAGCCGCGCATTCCGGGCATCTTCCAATACTACTCGGTCGCTGAGGACGAGCTCGCGAAGGGCTATGCGGGACAGTATGGGTCGGCCCAGGAAACGGCCGATGCCATCGCAGCCGCCTGGGAGAAGATCACCGACCAGATCGGACGCGAGAACCAGATCGCGCTCTACAAGGCGTCGCTGGGTCTCTGAGCGACCTCACCGGACAGACCGAAAAAGGCGCGGGACCCCTCGCGCCTTTTTCACGGTCGCGCCCTCTGCATGAAAGGTTAACGCCGCGCCCGCGCAACGGGGCAAGCGCCCGAAATGCCAAACCTCCTGGATCCCCCGCACATCCCTTGTTTTCCTGAAAATCCGACGTCGGTATCATGTCGGTATTACGTCGGTATTGCGTCGGTGTCCGTGTCGGCATCGGAACCGCTTTGCGCGGTTTCAGCGCCCATCGGCGCCGTTTCTGAAGACCTCGTAACCCGGGCGCGCGCAACGCTGACACAGAGCCACCGCCCGCAGCAGAGCGGACCCCCGGGGGGTGCAGGTCCGGTGGGGCTTGCGCCACCGCCTCGGGCGCCATCCCGCGCTGCCGAAAGGGGGTTAACAGCTTCCCCCGACAGCGCTAACGTCGCCCCATGAGCACTGAAGGCGACCTGCTGCACACCGTCACGGCGGATGATATCTCTGACACACGCAGGCGTCTGGGCCGGGTCATGGTCTGGGGCACCGCCGCGCTGGTGCTGGGGCTCGCCGGTCTGCAGTTCGCGCATGAGACCGGACGGACAGAGCTGGGGTTCGCCACCTGGCGGCCCGTGCTCTACGCCTATCTGCTCTGGGCCACCGCGCTCTGCTGGGCACAGGTTCTGGTGCGCGGGGAAAGCGGCAAACGCGCGCTTTTCGTGCTGCCCGCCGCCCTCTTCGTGATCAGCCTCGTGATCTTCCCGCTGCTCTTTGCGCTCTATATTTCCTTCACCGACTGGAACCTCGCCTCGCTCGACGGCGCGCGCCCCAATGGCTGGGACAACATGCGCCAGATGTGGGGCGATGCCTTCTACTGGAACGCGCTGAAGAACATGGTCTACTACGTGGCCGCCGTCAGCGTGGAATATGTGATCGCCTTTGGCCTCGCGCTTCTGCTCAACGCGCAGATCCGGGCGCGCAAGTTCTTTCGGGTGGTCTTCCTGTTGCCCTTGATGCTGAGCCCCGTGGCCGTCAGCTGGATGGTTGGCAAGTCGATGCTGGAGGTGCGCTTTGGCCCGGTCTCGCGCGTCGTGCGCGAGATGGGCTTCGAGCCCAGCTTCTTCGGCACGCCCGAGATGGCGCGTTTCATGATCATGGCGATGGATGCCTGGACCTTCATTCCCTTCATGATGATCATGCTGCTCGCCGGCCTGCAGGCCCTGCCGCGCGAGGTGATCGAGGCCAGCAAGGTCGATGGCGCCAGCGGCTGGCAGAGCTTCAAGGAGGTGATCTTCCCGCTGATGCTGCCCGTGTCGGTCACGGCCATTGTGATCCGGATCATCTTCAAGCTGAAGCTGGCGGATATCATCATCAACGTCACCTCGGGGGGGCCCGGAGGCGCCACGGACAGTGTGACAAGCTTCATTTTCCGCGAGTACCGTGACCGGTCGAATGTGGGCTATGGCACCCTGCTGGCGGTCATCTACCTCATTCTCATCATCCTCTTCGTGACGGCTTTCCTGAAGCTGGTGAGCCGCTGGATGGAGCGCCCGGCATGAGTGCGATTTTCAAGGATGACGCTGCGGACCGGACAGTGCAGGTCAAATGGTGGTCGAGCCGTGTGGCGATCTATGCGGCTCTCCTCCTCTGGGCCTTTGTCTGTCTTTTTCCGATCTACTGGACGCTGACGACCTCCTTCAAGCTGGCGCCGGATGTCATGCGCGGCAATATGATCCCCTTCGTGGACTACACCCCGAAGTGGAAGGGCTGGGAGAGCCTGGGGCTGTCGCCACGCCTCATCGGCGAGGTCTCGACGGTGCGCGAGGAGTTCCTGAAGCGGTTCTGGAACTCCGCCGTGGTGGCGCTCTCGGCGTCCACACTGGCCGTTGTGCTGGGCTCGCTGGCGGCTTACGGGCTGTCGCGCTTCAATTACCGCTTTGGCGTCATGAAGAATTCCGACATCTCGTTTTTCTTCCTCAGCCAGATGATCCTGCCGCCGGTGGTGCTCGCGCTGCCGTTTCTGGTGCTCTACCGCTCGCTCGACCTGCTCGACAGCCGCATCGGGCTGATCCTGCTCTACACGCTGATGGTGCTGCCCATCGTGATCTGGATCATGCGCGATCAGTTTCAGGGCATTCCCGTCGAATTGGAAGAGGCCGCCCTCGTCGACGGCCTGGGCATCTGGGGTGCGTTCCTGCAGATCGTATTGCCCATCGCGCTGCCGGGCATGGTGGCGGCCTTCATCCTCAGCCTGGTGCTCTGCTGGAACGAGTACTTCTTTGCCGCCCTGCTGAGTTCCACCAATGCCACGACGCTGCCCGTGATGGTGGCGAGCCAGACCGGATCGCAGGGGATCAACTGGTGGTCGATGGCAGCGCTGTCCTCTGCGGCAATCCTGCCTTTGATCGTGGTGGCGATCTTCCTGGAAAAATACATCATCAAGGGTATGGCGGCAGGCGCAGTGAAGTGAGGGGACTCAGCCGTGGTTGTGATATGTCTGGCGCAGCAAGGGAGGGTGGATCATGTCCTATGTGGATGGCTTCGTGGCCGCTGTGCCAACTGACAAGAAGCAGGCATTTCTGGAGCACGCGCGGATCTCGGGCGAGGTGTTCAAGCGGCACGGCGCGCTGAAGACCGTGGAAAACTGGGGAGATGACGTGCCCGCCGGAGAGGTCACCTCCTTTCCCATGGCGGTGCAGTGTGGCGCGGACGAGACCGTGGTGTTCTCCTGGGTGGTCTGGCCGTCGAAAGACGCGCGCGATGCAGGCTGGGCGAAGATCATGGAAGACCCGGAGATGGCCCCGGATGTGAACCCGATGCCATTTGACGGCAAACGCCTGATCTTCGGCGGCTTCGAGACCGTCCTGGACGTCTAGAGCGAAACCTCTGTGCGGGGGGTGGCGCCGCTGCCGGGCGGGCCGCGCCTTGGCGCGGCCCGCCCGGCAGCGGCGCTCCGGTCCGGTTGCGCGCCGGCCCCTTTCGGGGCCGGCGCGCAACCGGACCTCTCTCTGCACCTTCCGTCAGGGGAGTTCGACCGCGATGTCCCTGGTTTGTTGATAAAGACGGCGAAAGAGCGCGTAACCCTTTTCATAGACCGGATCAGGCGTCGCCGCGACCGTCTCTGCAGCGGGGTTCCACGCGGCGATGTCGGCGCGGCGCACCGCCCCGATGGCCAGCGCGGCCAAGAAAGCATCTCCATAACTTGCGCCGGTGGTCTTGTCACAGACTTCCTGGTCGATCCCGGTGATATCGGACGTCGCCTGCAGCCAGAGCCGGTTGTTCGTGCCGCCACCCACAGCACGCAGCCGCGCCGGTCTTTGGCCAAGATCGGCGAAGGTCTCCATCACATGGCGCGTGCCATAGGCAATGCCCTCGATCAGCGCGCGGTACATGTCGCCGCGGGTCTGCGTGAGGTTCAGCCCGAAGAACGCCCCTTTGGCATGCACATCATGAAGTGGCGTGCGCTCGCCCGAAAAATAGGGCAGCAGGAGCAGCCCATTGGCGCCTGGAGGTGACGCGGCTGCTTCCGTTGCCAGTTGTCGGAATGCCTCCGCCGGGTCCAGATCGCGCGCGAGCTGATCGCGGAACCAACGGGTCAGCGTGCCGGAGGTCGCCAGCCCCGCCATGGAGCCGTGCTCGCCCTCGAAGAGCCAGGGCGCGTACCAGATCCGCCGATCCGCCACACGTTCAGCGGCGCGCAGGATGATGAAGATGGTCGAGCCGTACATCATCATCATGTCTCCCGGGCGATCCACGCCGACGGAGAGTGCTTCAGCCGCCGCGTCGATGGTTCCGGCGGTCACCGGCGTTCCGGGCGCCAGCCCGGTCGCCGCGGCCGCCCGCCCGGTGATCTCGCCGGCAATCTCGTTCGACCACATGAGCCGCGGCAGCCTCTCCAGCGGCAGGATGTCCTCCGCCAGATCGTCCACCCACCCTTGGGTCTGCACATCATAGAGCGGTGCGAAGTTCGCAGCTGTGTAGTGGTCGATCACCACTTCGCCGGTGAGGCGCTGCACGAGGAAGCTCGTGGAGGTGAGCACATGAGCGGTCTGCGCGTAAAGTTCCGGCCGCTGGCGTTTGAGCCAGAGGATCTTCGGGCCCACGGATTGTGAGGTCAGCGCATTGCCGCAGCGCGCGATCAACACGTCCTCGCCGATGCGGTCGGTGAGGTCGCGCACCTCGGCCTCGGCGCGGCCATCGACGCCGTAGAGCACACCGTTCATCAGGGGCGCGCCCATCACATCGACGGGCAGCATGCAGGGGCCGATGGCGCTGCAGCCCACCGCCTTGATGGCGCGCGGATCGACGCCACTCTCACGCAGCAGCGTCTGGCAGACAAAGACAAAATCGCCCCACCAGTCCTCTTCGGGGCGATGTTCGGCCCAGCCGGGCCGGGGCACCAGCATCTGGTGCCCGCGGGCGGCCTGGGCGACCACGGCCCCCGCATGGTCGACCAGAATGCCCTTGGTCTCATAGGTGCCGATGTCGATGCCGAGCGTATACGCCATCAGGGGAGTAGATCGCGCTCGAGGGAGAACGCAGGCGTGATGCGCGCCAGCATCTCTTGCAGAAGCGCGGAGAGCTGTGCGAGATCGGTGAGATCACAAAGCTCGCGGGCGGAGTGCGAATAGCGCATGGGGAATCCCAGATCGAGGCTCGCGACGCCCTGCCCCACCAGTTGCACATAGCTGAGATCGGTCAGCACGCCGGTCTGGGCGGAGCGTTGCAGCGGCAAGTTTGCCACTTTTGCGCTCTCTTCCGCGAGGCGCACCAGCGCGGGGTGCGGGATCACCCCGTTCAGCGTGCCGCGCCCATGGAAGCTGTAGAGGCTGATGCCCGGCCCCTGCCCCAGCGCCATCTCGCCGCGCGCGGCCATATCCGGCGTATCGGTGGCGAGCATCAGGTCGATCTGCAGTGCGATCTCGGGCTGCAGCTGCTGGGCCAGGGGCTGGGCACCGCGCAGGTTGAACTCCTCCTGCACCGTGAAGCAAAGATGCACGGGCGGCCCGCCTGTGCGCGCCGCAAGCGCCGCTGCCACGTCGAGCAGCACGGCGCAGCCTGCGCGGTCATCGACGCTGGTGCCCATCACGCGGGTCTCGCCCAGCTCCACCGCGCGCGGGGCATAAACCACAGGCGTGCCGATGCGGACACCCGCCGCCTCCGCCGCCGCCTGGGAGGCAAGACCTGCATCCACGAAGACCTCGGCGTAGCGCAGCACACGGTACTTTTCGTCCGGCATCGTCGCGTGGTGGCTCTTGTTGGCGATCACGCCCGGCAGATCGCGGCCGTCGCCGAGACAGATCAGCACCTCCTGCGCGGCCAGGGCCCGCTCCGGCACGCCACCGAGGCGTTCGAGGCGGATCAGCCCATCCGCTTCGATCTTGCGCACCACAAAGCCGAGCTGATCCATATGGGTGAAGAGCATGACGGACGGCCCCTCCCCCTCGAAGCTGACCCAGAGATTGCCGAGCACATCGGTCTCAGCAGCGCATCCCATGGCGTCAAGGCGGGCGGCGATCGCGCGCCGGACGCGATCCTCATGGCCCGAGAGTCCGGGCAGACGCATCAGCGTCATGAGGTCCTGCCTGATCCGGTCGGTCACGCCCGGGCCGCCCTGACGCGGGCCATGAAATCGGCGGCGCGGTCGGGGTCGACCGCCTTCCAGGTGTCGCCGTCCACTTTCAGGGACGAGCCGACGATGCACCCGTCGGCCACGCGCAGCACATCCGCAACGGTCTCGTGCTTGACGCCCGTGTTGGCCAAAACTGGTGTCTCGGGCAGCACCGCCTTGACCGCTTCGAGATCGCTCATCGCGGCGGCCTCGCCGGTGATCTGGCCCGAGACCAGCACCGCATCGGGGATCGAGGAGAAGACGGCGGAGCGCGCCCGGTCGGGCAAGGGCCGCGCGTCGAGCGAATGCGCGAACTCCGCCGAGACGTTGTAGAGCATCGCCATATCCGACCGCCCGAGCCGGTCGCGGTAGCGCATGGCCTTGCCCGCATCGGGCGCCCAGACCCCCATGTCGGAGGCATAGGTCCCGGTGAAGATTTCCCGCACAAAGCGCGCACCCGTGGCGGCTCCCACGGCAACGGAGGCCATCGGATCCCACAGCATGTTCACGCCGAAGGGGATGGTGATGTCGCCTCTCAGCTGCCCGATGACATAGGCCATCATTGCCGTGGACGCGGTATCGACGGTAAACTCGTAGGGCCGGTCATTTTCATTGCCGAACATCACCGCATCGAAGTCGGCCGCCTGCAGGGCCTGAAGATCGGCACGAGCCGCCGCGACCAGATCGACCCCGGGGTCGTGGAGCGGGCTGCCCGGCAAAGCGCCCAGATGCACCATGCCGATGACCGGTTTGTCCGACCCGAAGATCGCGTTGAATCGCTCGCTCATGCCCCTCTCCCCTTTGTCATCGGAGCTTAGGTTTTGCGACCTGTTCACGCAAAGGGAAACTCGCTAATGATAGCGCCAACGGACCGGGGAGGCTGGCATGGCGCTGAAGACAAGACATTGGGACCGCATCGGAAACGGCGGGGTCACCTTCACCGAATTGGGCTTCGGCACGGCGCCGCTGGGCAATCTTTACCGCGCCATTTCGGATGAGGAGGCGCGCGCCACGCTGGATGCCGCCTGGGACGGCGGCGTGCGCTATTTCGACACCGCGCCGCTCTATGGCATGGGGCTGTCGGAGACGCGGCTGAACCCGTTTCTGCGCGGCAAGCCGCGCGAGGACTATGTGCTCTCGACCAAGGTGGGGCGGCTCATGCAGCACTGCGCGCCCGAGTATCGTTCGGGGGAGGGCAAGTGGTTCGAAGTGCCCTGCCGCCGTGAGCAGTACGATTACACCTATGACGGGATCATGCGCTCGGTCGAGCATTCGTTTTCGCGGCTGGGGGTCGACCGGATCGACATTCTTTACGTGCATGATCTGTGCATTTTCAGCCATGGCTCGAAAGAGATCTCGGACATGCGCATCGAGGAGTTCTTTGGCGGGCGCGGCTATGACGCCATGGTTTCGCTGCGCGATCAGGGGATGGTGCAGGCCATCGGCGGTGGGATCAACGAATGGGAGGTCTGCCAGACGCTGGCGGAGCGGGGCGACTTCGACCTCTTCCTGCTGGCCGGGCGCTATACGCTGCTTGAGCAGGAGGCGCTCAACAGCTTCCTGCCGCTGTGCGAGCGCCGCGGGATCGGAATTGTCACGGGTGGGCCCTACAACTCCGGCATTCTGGCCACAGGCGCCAAGCCGGGGGCCTATTACAACTATGATGTAGCGCCGCAGGAGATCCTCGACCGGGTGAGCGCCATTGAGGCGGTCTGTCGCGATCACGGCGTACGGTTGGTGGATGCGGCCTTCCAGTTCCCGCTGTTGCATCCGGCGCATGTGGCGGTGATCCCCGGTGGGCAGGGCGTGTCGGAGATGGCGGGCAATCTGCAGGCGGCGCAGGCGGAAATCCCCGCGACGCTCTGGGATGACTTGAAGGCCAGGGGGTTGATGCGCGAGGATGCGCCGACATAGTTTGCGCCGCTGCGGTGCGGCGACCATCTGACAACAGGGGAGCCAGAGCATGAAAATCGACGCGCATCAGCATTACTGGCAGGTGGAACGCGGCGACTATGACTGGATGCCCGATCTCGCCACGCTCAACCGGGGCTATGGGCCCGCAGATCTGGAACCGGCGCTGGCGCGGCATGGCATTGCGGGCACGGTGCTGGTGCAGGCAGCCGCGACCGTGGCGGAGACGGAGTACCTGTTGGGTCTGGCCGAGGCGACGCCCAGCGTGAAGGCGGTGGTCGGGTGGATCGATTTCGAGGACCCCGGGCAGCTGGACGTTCTGAAACGCCTGGCGCGGCATCCGAAGTTCGTGGGCGTGCGCCCGATGATCCAGGACATCCCGGATGTGGGCTGGATGCTGCGGGAGGAGGTTCAGTGGGCCTATCGGGCGCTGATGGATCTGGACCTGACCTTTGACGCGCTGGGGTTTCCGCGGCATCTGGAGAATTTTCACGTGCTGTTGACCCGCTATCCGGAGATGCGGGTGGTGATCGATCACCTAATGAAGCCGCAGATCCATGAGCAGATGGCGGGCAAGGACGCCTTCACCGACTGGGCCGCGGGCATGACCCGACTGGCGGAGGAGACCGGTGCCTTCTGCAAGTTCTCGGCCATGATCACCGAAGCGCGGGACGGCTGGACGCCCGAAGATCTGCGGCCCTTCTCCGACCACATCCTGCAGGCTTTCGGGGCACGGCGGGTGATGTGGGGCTCGGACTGGCCAGTGGTGCGGGTCTTTGCGGAATACGGCGATTGGCTCGACGTGGCGCAGGGGCTGACGGATGGGTTGAGCGAGGCTGAGCGCGCGGAGGTCTTCGGCGGAACGGCGCGGCGCTTCTATCGGCTGGAGTGATCTTGCAGGAAGGCTGTGACGGCCGCGCGGCTGAGCTGGGCGCGCGCCTCTGGCGCCATGCTGACATGCAGCGCGGCGGCGGCCTGCGCAAAGGGGATGGCATCGGCGATCCGGACACCACGGGTCACGTCTGCAGCGAGGGCGCCGACGAAGACATCTCCGGCGCCGTGGGTTGAAATCACGTCGACTGCGTAGCCCGGTGCCAACACATCCTCGAACACCACGCCGTCGGCGCCGCGGGTCTCCAGCTTTGGGACGGCAAGATCGCTGTATGCCGCCGCCTCGACCCGGTTCACGATCAGCAGATCAAGCGCATCGGTCAGAGCGGGGGGCAGCGGGCGCGCGGGTCCGGCGTTCAGCCAGACCCGCGCGCCCGCTGCCTTGGCGCTCCGTGCCACCGTCAGGTTCACCTCTTCCGGTATTTCGTTTTGAAGAAGCACAAGCGCGGTGCCCTCCGGGACGTGGATGCGCGCAGCGTCGATGTTGAGGTTCGCGGCGGAGACGATCACCGCGCCATATTCACCCTGCGCATCGACGATGGCGGCACTCATACCCGACGGGCCGGGATCGTCTTGAAGCTGGCGGGTCTCCACGCCGCTCTCCGTCAGGGTGGCGCGCAGAGCTGCGCCAAACCCATCCGCGCCCGTCCGCCCGGCGAACTCAACCTTGGCCCCAAGACGTGCTGCGGCGACCGCCTGATTGCCACCCTTGCCACCGAAGACGTAGTCCACCGCGGAGCCCGTCACCGTTTCGTCCAGGCCCGGCAGATGCGGCGCCCGCAGCACGACGTCGAGATGCAGCGCACCGACGACCAGCAGGCTCACGCGGCCAGAGCCCGGTGCACGATGCGCATGGCCGCGGGGGCGTCCTGTGCTGCAATGGCGGCCTGAAGCGCGGCATCGTCCACCAGCCCGGCAGCAACGGCACGCAGGCGCTCGGCCACCGCGATATTGGTGCGGGCTTCGGCCACCGGGTCGAGCCCCGAGTGATCGGGGAAGGTATCGAAGTAGATCGCCCCGTCGTAGCCAGCGCGCTGCAGTTCCACCAGAAGCTCAATGGTTTGAATGGGATGCACGGCTCCCACCATCAACCCGTTGTCCCATTTACCGTACCCGTCATTGAGGTGCACGCCCAGGATCCGGGAGTGCCGTGCCACAAGGGCCGCCGCAAAGGCGGGCATCTCATCGGCATAAAGCACATGGGCAAAGTCGAGCGTGACGCCGGTATTGGCCCGCCCCAGATCTTTCAGCGCGAGCAGGGTCGTCGCCGCATCGGGCATCAGCGCAAAGGCGCGGGGTTCGTTGGGTTTATACTCCACTGCGATATCGATGTCGGGATCGTGGTCGGCGACCTCCGCCATCGCCTCCAGAGTGTGATCCCAGGCCGCGGCGTAATCCATCTGGAAAGAGTAGTCGAACCCGTCCTGCCCCATCCAGAGCGTCATCAGGCGCCCGCCCATCTCACCCAGTGCGTCGAGCCCGCGTTTGGTCTCGTTGATCGCCGCGCGGCGGATTGCGGCATCGGGATGGGTAAAGGCGCCGAGCTTGTAGCCGGGGTCGGTGTAGTACCGCATGGCCAGACCGTTCAGCGCCATGCCGGTCTCTGCCAGGGCGCGGCTCAGATCCGCGGGCGTGTCCTGCACGAAGTGATCGGGATAATTCAGATCCGCCGCGGTCAGCCCGGCGGTGGCGGCCCGCGAAAGCAGATCCGCCGTCGTCACCGTGTTCTTCCCGGGCCAATAATCTGCCGCTCCGATCTTGAAGGCATTGAGACGGGCGGCGTAGTGGGGAGGGTTTGGGGCGGTCATGCGGGCAAACCTAACCGCAAGGTCCGAGCGGTGGCAAACCGGTTTTCGCTCCGCGCCAGCCCGTGGCGCGAGGGGCGCATTCCGTACAATCGGGTGGCAGCGGGGCGCGGCCCGCGTCTGGCGGCGGGGGTTGCCCCCGCCGCCAGACGCGGGCCCACCCGGATCCACCCAACCGGGCACCGGGTGGGCAGCCGCTGTCCGCACACTGGCGGCACCGGCGGTGTGGGATCAATTCCCGCTGTGCCCGGCCTCCCTTGCCTCCCTCACATCGGTCTGATCCCAGAAGCCGATGAACACACCCTGATCGACCTCACGCCCCTGCCCGGCCTCGATCTCGGCATCGGATATCGTCGTCCGGTTGTGATGCCGCAGCGCCCAGCGGTGCAGGAGGGCCGCAAGGCGCTGGCGCTCGGTCTCGCAGGCGGGATCGGCTCCCAGATCATGAAACTCCGACGGGTCGGTTTCGAGGTCGAAGAGCATCGGGCGAAACCCCTCGCAATGGATGTACTTCCAGCGTCCGTCGAAGACCATCACGAGGCGGCAGTCGGGGATAGGCTGGCCGAGCATGCGCTGCGCGCGGCGCCCGGAGTAGTCGTATTCGCTGATCACCGCGCCGCGCCAGAGCGGTGCCTCGCCACGGATCAGCGGCAGCAGCGAATGCCCTTCCAGGATATGCGGGCATGGCGCGCCCCCGGCCCAGTCCACAAAGGTGGGCGCAAGATCAATGGCCTCGACCAGATGCGGCAGCACCTCTCCGCGCGTGGCGTCGGCCTCCGACGAAGGATCCACCACAATCAGCGGCACCTTGACGGAGGGGTCGTGGAACAGCTCCTTTTCCCCCAGCCAATGATCGCCCAGATAATCGCCGTGATCGGAGGTGAAGACGATGAGCGTGTCCGCACTGCGGCCCGTCTCGTCGAGCCAGCCGATCAACCGCCCGATCTGGTCATCGAGCTGCGCGATCAGCCCCATGTAGGCGGGGATCACGCGGGCGCGGACCTCCTCCCGCGCAAACACTCTGGAAAAGCGGTGCTCGAAATAGGCGGCGAGCAGCGGGTGCGGATCCTCGCGCTCCGCCTCCGAACGCTCCACTGGACGCACGTGCTCGGGCCCGTAGAGCGCGTGGTAAGGTGCAGGCACGATGTAGGGCCAATGCGGCTTGATATAGCTGAGGTGCAGGCACCAGGGCTGGTTGCCCGCCGCGTCGATGAACTCCATGGCACGGGTGGTGGTATAGGGCGTTTCGCTGTCCGCTTCGGCCACGCGCGCGGGCCTGTCGGCATGCTGCATCAGCCAGCCGGAGAGGATCTCGTCGTCGTCGCCTTCCGCCGAATTGGCCCATTGCTCCCAGGGGTTGGGCCCGCCGTAGCCCAGGCCTGCGAGGTGATCATTGTAGTGCGAGGGCGGTTTGCCCCCGGTTGGATGCACCCCGTCGAGCCGGTCCCAGACTTCGAAGCCGCATTCGGCGATGCGCGCGCCGATGCCCGAGGCCGGGTCGATCCCCAGCCGCTGCATGCCGTCGAGATCGGGCGCCATATGGGTCTTGCCGCAGAGCGCCGTACGCAGGCCCAGCGGCGCCAGATGATCGCCCAGCGTCATCTCTCCCACGCGCAGGGGCGTCTGGTTCCAGGTGGCGCCGTGGCTGCGCACATACCGTCCCGTATAGGTGCTCATCCGGCTCGGACCGCAAATGGGCGACTGTACATAGGCATTGTCGAACCGCACGCCCCGCGCCGCCAGGGCGTCGATATGCGGTGTTTTCAGGTGCGGGTGGCCGGTGCAGCCGAGATAGTCGAACCGCAGTTGGTCGCACATGATGAAGAGGATGTTTTTCGCGGTCACAGGCCACACGCCTGCAGGTCAGATTGCGACCAGATGATTGTCGAAGGCCAGATCATGCTGGCCAATCCGTGTAAGCCGCTCTCCCACATGGTGCACCCCTCCCAGCCCGTCGGTGGCAAGGCCCGCGCCCCCGCTGGCCGCAACCCCGCAGATGTCAGCTTGCGGGCTTTGGCTGAGAAAGCCAAGGGTCGGATCAAACACCTGCACCACCCCGCCGCGCGGCGAGGTCACGGCGATGCGCCCGTCGGGCAGGCCCGCAACCGAGCCCACGTAGGCATTCAGGCGCCGCGTGGCCTGTGGCGGGCTGTCGAGCAAGTGCAGGGCGCCGTCCCGGTAGAGACCGACCAGCGCGGGGCTGTCAAACGGGTCGCCCTCCCACTGGAACCCGCAGGCAACGCTGCCATCGGCGCGGCCCGCGATGTGGCGCAGGGAGCTGTGATGCAGCGCCTCGGGCAGCGCCGCCTGAGCCATGATCTCCCCCTCCTCCCGCATCAGGGTCAAGTTGGGGCGCATGGTGCCGAGGTTCAGCTTCTCGCGCCCGGTCTCGGGCCGGGTGAGCAGGCCACCGTTGGCCACCGCGAGCGTGGCTTGCCCCGGCAGACGCAGCATCTCATGCGGACCGATGCCCCCCGACGACATGTCGCCGACCCGGGCATAGCCGTCCTCGCGCGCCCAGATGCCGATACGACCTTGCCCACTCGCGATGTGATTCTCCGTGGTGAACAGCCGCAGCCCATCGGCGGAGAACGCTCCATGGCCGTAGAAATGGTGCCCCGCAGGCGCCGACAAGTGTTGCAGAACCCGGCCGGACACACAGTCGATCACCAGCGCATATGTTCCCGGACGCCGGGCAAAGGCGACGGCCTCGGGTCTGGCGGGATGGGCCACCGCAGCGTGGCCCCGGCCCGGCAAGGGCTGGGTGAAAGCCAGTTCGCCGCCGGGCCGCACCCCCACCAGAACATAGGTCCCGTCCGGTCGCATCGCCGCCGTCAGATGGCTCGGGCCGCCCGCATCGGCCCAGCTGAGCTCGGCGGTCATACCGCTCGCGAGCAGCCCGGCCAGAAAGGCGCGCCGGTTGGGCATCAGTCGCCGTCCAGCGCATTGAACCCGGCGCGCACGCCGAGGGCCGCGCCGATCTCTTCCGCCACGGCCCGCTGAATCGCCGCGACCCCCTGCTGCAGCACTTCGATGCGGAACCGGGCAGCCGGGTCCGCCACGCCCTGCAAGGCCGGATCATCCAGCGCCCCGGCCCGCGCCAGCGTGTCGGCAAAGGCCATTTGGGACTTCGGAATATCCTCGCCCGCCAGAGCGATCGCAAGCGCCTGCAGCGCCTGCAGGCTGAGGGTGATGTTGCGCAGACTGCGCTCGGACCGGCGCGCCTCGGCGCGCTTGGGCCGGGGGCGGTCGAATGTGCCCAGAGGCCGTCCAAGCCGCTGATCATGCAGGAATTCCAGCCCTGTCGAGAGCGCCGTGTAGAGCACCCGCTGCGCTTCGGCCTGCGACTTATAGGTGTCATTTTCAGGGCCCGGGTCGGTCAGCAGATCTGCGTGGCTTTCGCGCCAGGCCGTCTCGAGACGCGTGGCGTTCCGGGCCAGGTGCCCCGCGACCGCCTGCGTCAGCGCACAGGTGTAGGCGGTCTCTTCCCGCTCGGTATAGAGCAGGCTCTCCAGAGCCATCAGACCCTGGGCGGCGACCGACACCTCTGCGAATTGCGCGGGGTCGTGCACTGCCGGATCCTCTGCCGCAATCAGCCGCGCCAGCGCCTTTTCGGTCTGGTTTTTCGGGTCCGGCCAGAAGGCAATTGCAAGCGACAGGCCTTCGGCTTCGATGGGCCCGAACTGGATATGGTTGACGCCCATCCAGGCATCGAACGCCGCGTGATAGCCCGCCCGCATCTCTGTCTGGTCACAGGCCTCCGTCGCGGCGGCCAGATCCTGCGTGGCCGCCGCGAAACGCGCATGGGCCGGCAGGATGTGATCCGTCACCACGGTGCTGACGCCCGCCGCCAGTGTTGTCGGGATCGCAACGAGGGCGGCCCATAGAAGATGTTTCATATCACAGGCTTTCGAGGAACCGGACAAGCGCGTCCCGGTCGGGCTTGGGCATCTTCACGACGCGATCGCGCGCGGCGTCGGCCTCGCCGCCATGCCAGAGGATCGCCTCCATCAGCGAGCGCGCCCGCCCGTCGTGCAGGAAATAGCTGTGCCCCGAGACCTGCTGCGTCAGCCCGATGCCCCAGAGCGGCGCGGTGCGCCATTCGCGGCCGGTGGCGCGGGCTTCGGGGCGGTTGTCAGCCAACCCCTCGCCCATGTCGTGCAGCAGCATATCGGTGTAGGGCCAAATGAGCTGGAAGCTCTGCTCCGGCTGGCCACCGAGCCGATGCGTCACGAATTTCGGGGTGTGGCAGGAGGTGCAGCCGGTCTCGTAGAACATCTGCTTGCCGCGCAGGACCTGCGGGTCGTCATAGTCGCGGCGGGCGGGCACGGCGAGGTTCGATGAATAGAAGCTGACCAGTTCCAGCCCAAGCTGCCCGATCTCGGCGTCGTCGTGATCGGCCGTGTTGCCATCGGGCGCGGCCCGACAGTTGGCCTGCGTTTTGGTACAATCGCCGTACCCTGTGGGGTGCAGCGGCGTGGAAATGCCGATGTCGCCGTGGAAGGCCGCTGCGGATTGCTCCCAGACGCTGGGCTTGCCCGCCTTCACGCCGAAGCGGCCCAGCATCGGCTGGTCATGGACATCGGACCAGACGATGTTCGGACGGCCCGAGATGCCATCGCCATCGGTATCGTCGGGGTCGGCCCGGGCGAGAATATCCGCTGCAGGAATGGCATCGAGCAGGCCCAGCCCGATCATCTGCGGGGCCACGCGCGCGCTGGTCATCGTCTCAGGGTGCAGCGGGCCATAGCCAAGGTTGTCCAGCGCCAGCGCCGGCTTGCGCAGGCGCACGACCTCGCCGCCCGCGAGCTCTACCTCATGCTCCTCATAGGTGATCGCGATGCGCGCCTCCGCCGGGTGACCGGCGATGCCGAAGTCCTGAATTTGCCCGCCATAGGTGGGCTCGGGCGCCGTGGCGATATAGTCTTCGATGACCTCTGACAGCGCGCTGTCATCGGCGGGGATGGAGACGCGCACGAGCATGGAGACCGCCGAATCATCGGGGCTTTCGGGGGGGTGTCCGCGCCCGTCCTTGAGGTGGCAGCGCTGGCAGGACCGTGCGTTATAGAGCGGGCCGAGACCGTCCGAGGCCAGCGTGGAGGACGGCGCGGAGACCCAGAGCTTCTTGAAGAGCCCGTTGCCCACTTTGAACTCCAGCTCGCGCTCGAAGCTGATGTTGGCGGAGGGCTGGCTGAAGGCATCCCCCGTAGGCCGGACCCGCACGGTGGCAGCGCCCGCAGAATTCGCCTCGAACCGCTCGGGCTGGGAAAAATCGGTCGTCGGCGCGGTGATCTTCGCGATGCGGGCGGCCTCGTCTTCGGTGCGGGGGATCACGGGCAAGTGGAGATCGGAGAGCTCTGCCGCCGCCCCCGTGGCCAGACCAGCGGCCAGAACGGGGCCAAAAAACTTATAAAGCGTGCGCACCATGGTGTGACTCCAATTGCACGGGAGGACTAATTCCGATAAATATACTCGGGAATTCAGCGCGTCGAGTCTTGAGGCGCCCGGGAGCAGGAAAAGTGATTGGACAGATGATCTCAGCCAGACAGGCCCCCCATGTCCCTGCCCCCCGGCACGATGCCGCGACCCTGAGCGCCTTCAGTTCCGAGGCAGCGGGCGTGTTGAACGAGTTGCGGCGGGTCGCGCTCAAATGCCGTTCGGCGGCGCGCACCGATCTCTTCGAGGCCTGCGCAGTGCTGTCGCAAACGCCGAATGTGGCACGGGACGCCTTTGCGGAGGTGTTGATGAAGAGCCTCGCGCAGGCACTTGGCACGGCACCGGTGCTGCACAGCCCGGGCGTGGCGGAGGTCTCCTTTGATGAGGCCTGGCTGCTGCGGACGATCACGGCGGCACAGGCGGAGGATCGGGGCAGCTTTCTGTTCCTGATGCGGTCGCGCGTGCCCCATGCGGCGCGGCGCAATCTGGGCTTTCTGATCCTGTCGCTGTCCGAGCGTTTTACTCGGACTTAGAATTGTTCTAATTTTCTGTTGGACTTTTTGCCGGTGGCGTTAAATAAGACGTATCGCCAGCCAGCCCTTTGCCAGCCAGCCGATGTTTCAATTGGGAGACCGCAAATGACACAGACTGCCATGGCGCTGTCCACGGACGCACAAACTCAGATCGTTGAAGCGCTGAACCAATCGGTGGCCGAGACCGCCGTCACCACGATGCTGGCGCAGAATTTTCACTGGAACGTGACGGGTATGGCCTTTGGGCCGCTGCACGATTTGTTCCAGAAGATCTACGAGGACCACTTTGTCGCCCAAGATGATCTGGCCGAGCGCATCAAGGCGCTGGATGGGCATGCCGAGGGCACGCTGGCGGGCATGATCAAACGCTCGAAGGTGAGCGAGCACGACGGGGATGCGTCGGACAAAGAGATGATCAAGATGATGATGGAGGCGCAGGAGACGCTGGCCAAGACGCTGGCGGGCTGTGGCGAGCTGGCCGCAGAGCATGGCGACACGCTGACCGAGGATCTGTGTATCGCGCGCGGACAGGAGCACGAGAAATTCGCGTGGTTCCTGCGGGCGCACCTGCGCTGAAGCGCTGAGCCAGAACACGAAGCCGCCCTTTGGGGCGGCTCTTTCTTAGCACTGCATCATCGAAAGTCGCGCGCCCTGACCAAATTTCCCGGCGGAGCAGTTGGTGCGCCCGGCTGACAGGCCGGGCAGCCCCCGATCCCCCTCGATGGGGATGAGGGGGCTTAGCCTCCCCCCCGCATCAGCCGCGCTGGTCGTCAGCTGCCAAGTCAATCCAATGGGGTTGCGGTTCCAAAGGGCGCGGTCAGCGCCATGCGGTCGGCACAGATGGCCTTGTCTGCGAAAGAGCTGCCGAGACGGCAGGCCCCGATCACCATATCGTAGCGCTCGACCTCGCCGCAGGGCGCGTTGGGCGTCTCGAAGGTGGCCGTAGCGGAGGCCCCCGGCGCGACATTGAAGAAGGAGGCCCCCTTGGAACGCCCGACTTGCTGCTCACCGATATAATTGAGGAAAAACGCGTTGATCTCGGTCAGCGGCTCGGCGCTGTCGTTGGTGAGAGCCACGGTGATCGTGCAGTAGTAGTCGCGCTTGCCGATCTCGGTGATCTGGAGTGTGTAGTCGGCGACCGCAGGCGTGGCGCAGATCAGAAAAACTGTGGCAAGACGCAGCATGGGTGCTTCCTTGAGGATCACGCGGCGTCCCGGACCGCGGCGATGGGTTTGGCCTTTTTCTTCAGACATTTGCGCAGGTATTGCGGGACCCAGTGTTTGTAACGCCCCAGGGTTTTCTGCTGCGCCACAAGCATCTCGACGAAGGCCTGGCGGTGGCTGTCCTTCTTGAGCCTCTTGAACATCGACTTCTGCGCCTTGGTCATGGAACAGCCGATGCAATGGCCTTGGCGTTTGAATTTGCAAACGTCGATACAGGGGCTGGGTGTTTTGCTCATGCGACCTCTCGCGGTGGGGAGAGAGGCGACCACCCGCCTCTCCGTCTATGTAGGAACAATCCCAATTACTGGAAGACCGCCTCCGGATCATCGAGGCTGTCGGAACCTTCAAAGGCGATGGCCGCCACGCCAAGCACGTCCACAGCCCGCTCAATCGACCGGGTCTGATCCACCAGTGCATCGACGGCACCCATGATCAGCGCCTCGCCCTTCTCATTGCCGCGCTCCAGCATCATGTCATAGGCGAACCCGGCCTCGGCCGCGGCCTTCATCTCGGCCATTTCGATCATGGTGGTGTTGAGCTTTGCAGTCAGCTCCGCGTCAACGCCCGCATCTGCCTCGGCCACCAGCGACGACAGCGATGCGCCCGAGGTCACCGCGCCGTCGATGCCGGTGTAGCTGCCAAGATAGACATTGCGGATGCCCATAGCGTCATAGAAATGGCTGTTGTGCGTGTTGTCGGAGAAGCAATCATGCTCTTCCTCGGGGTCGTTCAGCAACACGCCAAGCTTCATCCGCTCGCCCGCCTGCTCACCGTAAGAGAGTGAGCCCATGCCGGTCAGGATCGCAGTGATGCCGGCGTTTTCGTCTGCGATGAGTTGGGCGCGGGCCTCCCCGCCCTCCTGCCATTGCGCCGCCATCCACTCCAGATCGGACACCAGAAGATCGGTGGCCGCCTGCAGATACGCGCCGCGGCGGTCGCAGTTCCCGCCTGTGCAGGCCTCGCCAACAGCGTAATCCGTCCAGGGACGGTTGCCTGCACCGGGGCCGTGACCGTTCAGGTCCTGCCCCCAGAGAAGAAATTCAATGGCGTGATAGCCGGTGGCCACATTGCTCTCGACCTCGTCCGCCTCATGCAGCACCTCTTCCAGCAGGTCCGCCGTGATGTCGGAGGCGTCCACCGTCTCGCCCGAGAGCGTGAACGACGGGTTGGCGATCACATTCAGCACCGCGTATTCGTTTTCATCGGTAGCGCCGCCATAGGTCGGGTCCACGTAGTCGATGAGTCCCTCGTCGAGCGGCCAGGCGTTCACCTTGCCCTCCCAGTCATCGACGATGGCATTGCCGAAGCGGTAGACCTCGGTCTGCTGATAGGGCACGCGGGACGCGATCCAGGCCTCCTTCGCGGCCTGCAAGGCTTCGGCCGAGGGCGCTTCGATCAGCGCGTTGACCGCCGTCTGAAGCGCCTGCGCGGTGACCAGACTGTCGGTGTATTTCGCGGCGGCAATATCGGCGTAAGTGTCGAGAACCGCTGCCTTGTCCGCCAAAGCGGGGGCCGCGATCAGCATCGTTGTGCCGAGTGCGGCGGCCAGTGTCGTCTTCATGGGGTGCTGTCCCTTTATCTGCAATCGTTAGTGAAGTCGGATGACGTTGTCGGAATATGCGGCCTGCTCGGCCGCACGGGTCCGGGTGATGGATTTGCGGGCACAGCCCACTTGCGCAGCGAGGATCGCCACATGCTCGGCCTGCGCGGCGGTGACCAGCAGGGTGGCCACCTGTGCGGCCTCTCCCAGATCGCCATCGCAGGCGACGCGGACCAGATGGGCAAAGACCCCCTCGTCGGCTCCGACGCAGGCGCAGCCGACGCCATGGCGCACCAGCGGACGGTGCGCATACGCCGCAACGGTGGACACAAGCTGTTCAAAGGCGCGCATCTCATCTGCCGCCTTGCCCTTGGGCAGGGTCATGGCGAATTCGTTCCAGACCTTCGCCTGCCCTTCCGGGCTGTCGCACCAGAGCCGCAGGGTGACGATCAGATCCGCTTCCCAGGGCTCCAGGTGCATCAACACGCCCACGGAGGCCCCGCCACGGTTTTGGACATTCGGCGTCATTTCGTGAGGATCAGCTTGCCGGCGCGGGTGATGCGCAGGAAATAGGGTTGCCCGTCGAGCACGAGGCGCGCTTGCACCCCTGTCTCGATCAGGTCGCGCACGTCGTAGGTGACGATATCGGCTGCGGCACTTTCGGTCGGATCCATGCGGGTGGGTTGCGCCATCGCGTTCATGTCCGTGCCTCCACGTGATCCAGCATGCTTTCCAGACGGTGATCGAGCGGCACGAGGCCGTTCAGCGCGGATTGCAGGATTTCGATGCGGCATAGGGTTGGCGCCTTGCGCGGTGTCGTCGGTCGAACAGGTGTTGGACGGTGCTCCATGTTGGCCTCCAGTGCACTCGATGGCTCCGTGCTGCCCGATACGGGGTGGCTAGGACTGTGGGTTAATTCTTGACCATTATAGTCGGGCAAGTCAATCCAGACAAAAATACTTGGCTACTTTTTTCCGGTTTTGCACATGGTTCAACCCAAACCGCCGCGCACAAAAAAAGGGGCGCGCAAAACCGCGGCGCCCCTGTCCAGTCTGCGGGGAACTTGATTACTTCCAACCCACCTCGTTGAAGATCTTCTGGGCTGCGGGCACGTTCTTGGCCACGGCGGAGAGATCCACCTCGTCGCCCTTGTACTCACCCAGCTTGGCCACGCTGTCGCTGACCGACACGCCGGGCACGGCGGGGAACTCATCGTTGCCGGCCGAGAAGTACTGCTGTGCCTGATCGGAGGCGAGATACTCCAGGAAGGCAATCGCATTGTCGCGGTTCGGCGCATGCGCTGCCACACCGCCACCCGAGAGGTTCATATGGGCGCCCTCGGCCTCTTGTGCCGGGAAGACCCAGCCGATCTTGTCGAGATCGGAGGAGAGCCCATCGACATCCTTGCGGATCGCGCGGGCGAAGTAATAGGTGTTGGAGATCGAGATGTCGCACTGACCGGAAACGAGGCCGCGCAGCTGATCGGTGTCGCCGCCTTCGGGCTCACGCGCGAAGTTGTCGACAACGCCCTGCGCCCAGGATTTCGCCGCCTCTTCCCCGTGATTCTCGATCACCGCGGCGAGCAGCGTCTGGCTGTAGACGTTGGACGAGGAGCGGTGGCAGACCATGCCTTTGTATTTGGGATCGGCCAGCGCCACATAGTCCATCGGCGGCTCGGTCACGTCGGCTTTGTCATAGAAGATGATCCGCGCGCGCTGCGAGAAGCCGAACCACTGGTTGTCGTTGTCCTGCAGGTTGGCGGGGATGCGCTCTTCCAGCACAGCGCTGTCGATGGATTGCAGCACGCCGGCGTCCTTGGCGCGCTCCAGCCGGGAGGTGTCGACGGTGAGCAGAACATCCGCGGGCGAGTTGGCGCCTTCGGCCTGCATCCGGGTGATCAGCTCGTCGGCCTTGCCTTCGATCCGGTTGATGGTGATGCCGGTGGCCTCGGTGAATTCGGAGTAGAGGCGCTCGTCGGTGTCGTAATGACGTGAGGAGTAGAGGTTGAGCTCGCCATTGGCCTGGGCCAGCGAGGCGGTGCTGATCGCGGTGCTTGCGGCCAGAACGAAGAGCAGGGGTTTGGAGTGTGTCGGCATTGGGGTCTCCCAGAAGGTTAATCCTTATTGTTTTACTCAATTAAAGATTTCCACGAGGAAGGCAATATAGTTGATAAAAATAATTAGGTACTTCGGTCGGGTTTCCCGAATATTTTTGTAAGTCTTGGGGCGGCGCGCAAACTCCCACAGGCTATGGTTGTACGCGGATCTGCTTGTCCGCGCTGTTGTCTGCTCCCGCCGCGCTGTCCCGGTTGCGGAGAGCTGTTTGTGGTTACCCACCTGAGCCACCGCTCCTACTGATTTGTTTAGGCTCATATTTTCACAAATGCGCGCCGCCGTCTGGAAGCAGATGGCGTGTCGTAAATCCAAATATGAAACGTTTCATATTGACAAGAATCGGTTTTACTGGCCTGCTGAGCTCAGGTTGAACAGGTCGCGGACAGTGCGCTTGCCCAACCATTGATGACTTAGGGAGGCTCACATGAAGCTCATGAAATTCGCTGCCGCGGCAGCGACCAGTATCTTATTGTCCACGTCCATGGCAGCAGCGGAAGACAAGCCCGTTGTCGGTCTGATCATGAAGTCGCTGGCCAATGAATTCTTCCAGAACATGCTCGCCGGAGCCGAGGCCCATGAGGCCGAACGCGGTGATTATGAGCTGCGCGCGGTTGGTATGCAGAACGAGACCGACTTCGAAAGCCAGATCAACGCGGTGGAGAATTTCATCACCCAGGGCGTCGATGCCATCGTGGTGGCCCCGGCCGATTCCAAAGCGATGGTGCGGCCCCTGAAGCGGGCCATGGAGGCCGGGATCGTGGTGGTGAACTTTGATGTGGCGCTCGATGAAGGCGCCAAGGAGCAGCAAGGGGTCGAGCTGGCCTTTGTCGGCCCCGACAACCGCGGCGGCGCCAAGATGGCCGGTGACGCGCTTGGCGCGGCGCTGGGTGAAGGCGCCAAGGTGGTGATCATCGAAGGTAACCCCGGCGCGGACAATGCCACGCAGCGGCGTCTGGGCTTCGAGGATGCGGTGGCCGAGCACAAGCTCAACCTGCTCGACAGCCGCACGGCCCATTGGGAGACCGAAGAGGCGAACCAGGTGTTCTCCACCATGCTGACCGCGAACCCGGACATCCAGGGGGTGATGGCGGCCAATGATTCCATGGCCATCGGCGTTGTGAAGGCGCTGGAATCGGCGGGGCGCGACGACATCAAGGTCGTGGGCTTCGACGCGATCCCGGCGGTGATGCCGATGATCGAGGACGGGCGCATGCTGGCCTCGGTCGATCAGTTCGGCCAGCAGATGGCAGCGAACTCCATCGACCTCGCACTCGAAGTGCTGGCCGGTGGCCCGCAGCTGGAAGGCTGGGTCAAGACCCCCATCGAACTGGTCGCCGGCGAGTAAGCCTGCCCCACGGCATCCGGCGCGCGGCGTCGGGTGCCCCCTCTCAGCAGGATCGGATCCATGACCGTCTCTCCCCTTCTTTCCGTGACCCATCTGCGCAAGTCCTTCGGCGGCATTCACGCACTCGACGGGGTCAGCTTTGAACTGCTGGCCGGCGAGGTCCACGCGCTGGTTGGCGAGAATGGCGCCGGAAAATCCACCCTGATCAAGGTGCTGTCGGGCGTGCATATGTTCGAGGCGGGCGAGATCACGCTAGATGGCGCGCCGTTCCGCCCCGCATCACCCCATGCCGCGAAACTCGCCGGGATCCAGGTGGTGCATCAGGAATTCAATCTGCTGAACGATCTGAGCGTGGCCGAGAATATCTCCATCGAAGCGATGCCGAAGACGCGGCTGGGGTTGCTTGACCGGGCAGAGATGAACCGGCGGGCGCGGGCGGCCCTGGATGCCATCGGGCTCAGCGATGTGGATGTGACGACGCCCGTGCGCAGCCTCGGCATTGCACACCGCCAGCTCATCGAGATCGCGCGGGCGCTGCAGAGCGAGAGCCGCATTCTGATCCTCGATGAACCCACCGCGACCCTGACCGAGCGCGAGACGGAGCGGCTGTTTGAGATTGTCGCAGGCATCAAGGCCAAGGGTGTGACGGTTGTCTTTGTCTCGCACCATCTGGAGGAAGTCTTTGGCATCTGTGACCGGGTGACCGTGTTCCGCAACGGCGAGACGATTGCCACCCGCGAGATTGCCGATGTGACCCCCGCGGATGTGGTCCGCTTCATGGTGGGGCGCACGTTGGAAGAGGCCCAGCACGCGGGCTCGGAGGCGCATCTGGGCGCCGGGGTCGCGCTGAGCGTGGAGGCCTTGCGCACCACGGCGAACCCCGCCGGCGCGCCGGTGAGCTTCGACCTGCGGCGCGGTGAGATCCTCGGGATTGCCGGGCTGGTAGGCGCGGGCCGGACGGAAGTGCTGCGCGCGATCTTTGGCGCCGATCCGAAACTGGCGGGCGAGGTGCGCCTGGACGGCAGCCCCGTGCAGATCACGGGACCGCGCGATGCGATTGCGGCGGGCATCGGGTTTGTGACCGAGGACCGCAAGGAGGAAGGGCTGATCCTCGATATGCCGATCAGCGCCAACGCCTCGCTGGTGGATCTGGGGGCGGTGTCGCGGCGCGGGCTGCTGAACTTCGGACGCGAGCGCGAGATGGCGGCCCAGGGCGGCGCGCGGCTCAAGCTGAAATACGGCAGGCTCTCGGACCACGCAGCGAGCCTGTCAGGCGGCAACCAGCAAAAGGTGGTGCTGGCCAAATGGCTGGCGGCCACGCCAAAGGTGCTGCTGCTCGATGAGCCCACGCGCGGGGTCGATGTGGGGGCCAAGGCGGAGATCTACGGGATCCTGCGCGATCTGGCAGCCCAAGGTGTGTCGATGCTGGTGGTGTCCTCGGAGATGCCGGAACTGATCACCCTCTGCGACCGGATCATGGTGATGGCCGGTCAGGAGATTCAGGGCACGCTGGCGCGGCCCGACTACTCCCAGGAACGCATTTTGCACCTGGCCTATGGGCAGGAGCAGACCGAGGAAAGGATCCCCGCATGAGTGCCGTCGACAACATCCCCCATATCCCGGAGAAATCCCCCATGTCCTTTCGGTCCGTGATCAACAATGCCGGGATCGGTATCGCGCTGCTGCTGATGATCCTGTTCTTTTCGGTGGCGAGCGAGCATTTCCTCTCGGCCAACAACATCACCAATATTCTGACGCAGATCACCATCAACCTGATCCTCGCGGTGGGCATGACCTTCGTGATCCTGATCGGTGGCATTGATCTCTCGGTGGGTTCGGTCATGGCCTTTGCAGCCGTGGTCGCCGGCAAGGCGATCACGCTGCCGGGGCTCGGGGCCACGGAGCTGATCATCCTCGCGGTGCTGGCGGGGGTGATTGCGGGCATGGTCTGCGGCATTCTCAACGGCGTGGTCAGCGCCTATTGGTCCCTGCCCTCCTTCATCATCACGCTGGGGATGCTGAACATCGCGCGCGGGGCGGCGCTGCAGATCTCCGAGGCGCAGACGATCTATTCCTTTCCCTTCGCCTTCGAGGAGTTCGGCTCGATGCTGATCTACGGGGTGCCGGTGGTGTTCCTCGTTGCCCTCGCGCTGGTGGTGATCGCCTGGTTCGTGCTGAACCGCACCGTCTTTGGCCGGCTGATCTATGGCATCGGCAACAATGAGGAGGCCGTGCGCCTCGCCGGGCATCCGGTCTTCTGGTACAAGGTCGCAGCCTTTTCGATCTGCGGGCTGACGGCGGGGATCGCGGCGATCATCTATATGGCACGGCTGAACATTTCTTCGCCCATCGCCGGTATCGGATTTGAACTGAACGCGATTGCGGCGGTGATCATCGGCGGGACCAGCCTCTCGGGCGGACGTGGCTCGGTGATCGGCACGCTGCTGGGCGCCTTCATCATCGGGGTGCTGGCCAATGGGCTCATCCTGATCGGGCTTTCCGATTTCGTGCGGCAGATGATCACCGGGCTGGTGATCGTGATCGCCGTGATCCTGGACCACTACCGTGCAAAGTATTCCGCATCATGAGTGACGTCGTCGTTGTCGGCAGTGTGAACATCGACCTGACCAGCCACCTGCCCCGCTGGCCGGAGGTGGGCGAGACGGTCACCGCCCTGCGGACGGATGTCGGTCTCGGTGGCAAGGGGGCGAACCAGGCCGTGGCCGCCGCGCGGCTGGGTGCCGGTGTCAGCCTGATCGGAGCCGTGGGCACGGATGCCTTCGGGCAGCAGGCGGTGCGGATGCTGGGCGGGGACAACCTGCAGCTTGCCATCGAGACGCAGGCGCAGGCGGCGACGGGCATGGCCTTCATCGACGTGGGGCCGGAGGGCGACAACATGATCCGGCTCGCACCCGGGGCAAACGCCACGCTGACGCCCGAGATCATCCTGCGGCATGCACCGCTGATCGCCAAGGCCAAGGTGCTGCTGCTGCAAAACGAGATACCGCTGGCCGCATCGCTGCGCGCGGCGCGGATCGCCCGGCAGCATGGGGCCACGGTGGTGATGGACCCCGCCCCGGCGCCGCAGCCCGTGTGGGACGCCGAGACGCTGGCGGCCTTCGATATCCTGACACCAAACGCGCATGAGGCCGCGCTGATCGCCGGGTCGGCGCCAAGCGGGCTGCAGGCGGCGGAGATGACGGCCACGGCGCTGACCACGCTGGGCCCACGCGGCGCGATTGTGACCATGGGGGCGGCGGGCGTCGCCTGGCAGATCGGTGAGGCGGTCGGGCATCGGCCCGCGCGCAAGGTCGCGACGGTGGATACGGTCGGCGCCGGCGATTGCTTCAATGGCGCGCTGGCGGTGTTCCTCTCCCAAGGTTGCGCTGCAGAGCAGGCCATCGACCTGGCCGCAGATGCGGCAGCACTTGCCACCACACGGCCGGGTGCGGCCGCCGCGGCACCGCGGCTTTCGGAGGTGCTGGAGTTCCGGGAGGCGCAGGCGACCCCCGATCTGACACCCCATTGACATCAAAGCCGACCGGTCGGAGAAGCCAGACGGATGCAACGCACTGAGGACATATGTCGACTGTCAAGGATGTAGCGCGGGAAGCCGGCGTATCGGTGGGCACTGTCTCCAAGGTGCTGTCGAACAACACCACGGTGAAGACGGCGCTGCGCGACCGCGTCCTGAAGGCGGCCTCCGATCTCAACTATCGCCCGAACATGGCCGCCCGCGCCCTGCGCACCAACAAGATCAACATTCTCGGCCTCGTGGTGCCGGACATCACCAATCCCTTCTTCGCCCAGCTGGCCCTGCGGATCGAAACCGAGGCCGCGGACCGCGGGCATACGGTGATGCTGACCAACTCCCATGACGACGCGGCGACCGAAGAACGGCAGATCGCCGCCTTGCTGGAACAGTCGCCCCGGGGGCTGATCATCGCGGCCTCCAATGATTCCAGCGCGCGGCTGCATCGCAGCGACATCCGCGTCGTCTCGCTCGACCGGCGATTTCATTCCAGCCCGCTGGTCAGCACCGACCACGCCAAGGGCTCGGAACGGGGGGCGGCGCATCTGATCGGTCTCGGCCATCGGCGCCTTGCCTATCTGGCCGGGCCGCAGAACACCGAGGTTGGACGGCAGCGACGGCTGGGGTTCGAACGCTGCGTGGCCCGCGCCGGACTTTCGCTGGAGGTCCGCGAGGGGCTGTTCGACTACGAAAGCGGCGAACAGATGGCGCGCGCGCTGCTCTCGGGTCCGGCACCGCAGCGGCCCACCGCGATTGCCGCGGCCAGCGACCAGATGGCCATCGGGGTCTTGAGGGCGGCGCGGGACATGGAGATCCCCGTGCCGGAGGCGCTGTCGGTTGTCGGGTTTGACGACATCACGCTCGCCGCGTTAGTGGTGCCGCGCCTGACCACAATCGCGCAGCCGACGGAGCGGCTGGCCAAGGAGGCGGTGCGGCGCGTGCTCATGGACGGGGAAGCGCCCGCCCAGGATGCGCTGATCCAGGGTGAGCTGGTCATTCGCGGCTCGACCGCGGCACTGTGACGGGCGTTTAGGGCACGACGCCGGTGTTGGGCAGGAACCTCGGTGTGCCTGCCGGGCATTGAATGACGCCGTAGACGTCGATCTGCTTGCCGCCAGAGCGCTGCTCGCCCGCGCCGAGGCCGGTGCCACCGCCCACGCTGATCAGGCTGCAGCCGTGGCTCGCCGCGGTGCGGCTCACGGCGAGGTTGAGTTCCTGTACCGCCTCGTCCGTCGAGGCGAAGGAGGAGCCGTAGAGAACCTGTCGATTGCTGCCACCGGGGAAGGCCGTGCATGCGCTGAGGAGCACCGCTCCGGCGGTGAGGGCGAGGCCAAATCGGACCATGATCTTATTCCTTTCTGAAATGGCCGGCGCTGTGGCTGGCACAGGCCGGGGCGGGCAAATACAGCGCCCGCGCATTGGAAAGTTTACCATAAAACCGGCTTCTATGCACGTCCCGGCATCTGCGCTGTCCCCGAACCGTGCGGCTCCGGTCAGGTCGGGTTGATCCTCTGCCCCGCGCAATGCGACAGGGGCAGGCACGGGTTAACCCGACGGCCTGCGATTAACCCGGTGGTAACGTTCGGCGGATGCGTCAGATGACTGGTCCGGAAATCCCATCATTTTCAAGGCCTAAGCCGCTTCAAACCTGCATCTGAGGCGGCGCGGGCAAGGAGCAGGAAAATGTCATCGGGGGTGTTGCAGCAGGGCGGTGGGCTGTGCCAAGGTCCGCACCGGGGGACCAACCTATGGTAGTGTGATTCTACCATGCTACCATGTAGCTGCGCTGGAGAACCGCGAGATGTTTTCATTCCTAAAATGGCTTTATGACACCGAGGGCCTGACCGACTTCTTTCAGAAGTTAACAGAGTACTTCGAGGCGACGAAAGAGACGCCTGCGGACGAGGCTCCGACCACGCCCGAGACCGGCCAGGACGACCCGCCCGAGGCGCCGGTCTGTGAAGATCATCCGCAGGACCCCGAGACACCGCCGGAGGACACCCCGAACGATCCGCCCCAGGACCCGGTGACGCCCCCCGATCACGGCCAGGGAGACACGCCAGAAGACCCGGTGACACCGCCGGAGGACGCGCCGGACATGCCGCCGGATCACGGCCAGGGCGATGATCCGGACGGCCCGGACGCACCGCCTGAAGACGGGCATGGCGACCATCCGCAGCATCCGGGAACGCCACCGGAGGACGGGCATGGCGATCACCCCGAGGAGCATGACAGCCACCTGCCCCAGACCCCGGAAGAGATCGAGGCCTTCGTGGCCGATGTGCTGGCCGGTCAGGATCACCATCACGATCATGATCCGGGCTCGCCGCAGGGGATGGAGCACATGGCGGCGCTCTCCCTCGTCACACCGTCGGAGGCCACGCATATCGCCATCGGTAATGGCAGCTGGTTTGACGCAAGCAACTGGTATCAGGGTCAGATCCCCGATGAGGGTGCGCGCGTGGTGATCCCGGACGGCGTGCATATGACCTATGACGGGGTCAGCGCGACAGAGCTCTTCACCGTGCGGGTTGACGGGCATCTGGAGTTCGCCACGGACACCGACAGCGAGATGCGGCTCGACACCATGGTGGTGACGCCGGACGGGCAGTTGACCATCGGGACGGAAGCGACGCCGGTGCAGCCGGATGTGAGTGTCGATATCGTCTTTGCCGATGGGCCGATTGATACGGAGTGGGACCCCACCCTGCTCAGCCGCGGGCTAATTGCCCATGGGCAGACCACCATTCACGGTGCCGAGACGGAGGCCCATGAGAAGGTGATCGACGACCCGATGGCGGGCGACACCTGGGTCGAGTTCGCCAGTGCGCCGAACGGCTGGAACGTCGGCGACACCATCGTGATCGCGGGCACGCATTACCGCGGGCACGACTGGAACGGCGTGAACGGGGTACAGCCCTACCCCTCGCAGGACGAGGTGCGCACGATCACCGACATTCAGGATGGCATGGTCTATTTCGAAGAGCCGCTCCAGCATGATCACGACGCACCGCGGGATGACCTGAGCACCTCGATTGCGAATTACTCGCGCAATGTGACCTTCTCCTCCGAGGAAGGTGCGGAGGCCGAGATTTACGAGCGCGGACATGTGATGTTCATGCATAACGACGATGTGGACGTGCGCTATGCCGCGTTCCACGAGTTGGGACGTACGGATAAATCGGAGCCTGCGCAGGATGCCAGCGATATCACCGACATCGCCTTTGATGACAATGTGAAGGGCCGCTATCCGGCGCATATCCACAAGGCAGGCGTCGGCGATCTGGAGAACCCCGCCGTGCTGATGGGCAATGCGGTCTTCGGCTCACCCGGCTGGGGGATCGTGCATCACGACTCCAATGCGGTTGTGGACGGCAATGCCACCTTCGACACCTTCGGCGCGGGCTATGTCGCGGAATCCGGCAATGAGACCGGCGTCTGGAGCAACAACATCGCCATCTATGCCGAGGGCAACAGCTGGGCCGCGCCGAAGGATGGCAATGACATCGCCAACTTCGATCTCGGTCAGACCGGCGATGGCTTCTGGTTCCAGGGGCGCATGGTGGAGTCGACCGGGAATATCGCGGCCAGCGTGAACCACGGGTTCGCCTATATGCACCGCGGGTTCGAAGAGGGGCTCTATACGGCGGATTCGGATGTCTTTGCCGCACCGGATGCGTTCTTTGGCGATGACACCGTGTTCCTCGATCACTTCCCGGTGCTGAGCTTTCACGACAACGAGACCTTCGCCGCCAAGGAGGGGCTGCATGTGGTGAAGTCGAACCCGAACCAAGGCCATGATCTGCACAGCGTCTTCAGCGATTTCACCGCGTGGAACGTGCGCTCGGGCGCGCATTTCGAATACACCTCGCACTACATCATCGAAGGCTTCGATCTGATCGGGGAAGGCCCGGGCGTGAGCTATTCGGAGGCGGATGTGGGCATCAGCTTTGGGCCCAACACCACGGATATGACCATCATCGACGCGCAGATTGCGGATTTCGACACCGGGATGGACCTCTTCAAGTGGTTTACGCCGAACAATCCGGGCACGCCCGAGCAGTTCCAGCACACGATTGTGGATCCGGTGTTTCTCAACGTCGATCAGGACTATGAGAACTACAACCCGGCCATCGACGAGATCGTGAATTCGGCTGACCTGCCGCAGGAGGTGCAGCCCGATCTGGTGCTGGACCCGATGACCTACCGGGAAGGCTGGCCCGACCCGGGCGCGCGGATCGTGGAGATCAGCGGGACCAAGACGGACAGCCTCGGCCAGACCACGTTCCCTGCAGGCACGGACAGCTACAACATGGATTTCGAAGATGTCGTGCGCACGCTGGAGACGGACGGGTACTATGCCACCTCGGACGGGCAGAACTATTTCATGGTCGATCTTTATTTCTCAGACCGGCTCACGGGCGACATCTATACCGAGAGCCATCCGGTGATGATCGACCCGAATGTGCCTCTGGGCAATCAGTTCACCTCCTACGGTGACGCGGTGTTCAACGGCGTTGTCGACCTCGACCAGAGCGAGAGCGACCCGACGCAGGAGGCGGCAGAGCTCTTTGCCGAGCTGACCGAAGGCCAGGTCGTGCTGGCCGAGGACCCGCCCGCACCCGAGGAGGAGGAGTTGCCGGAAGACGCCGCAGCCTGAGCCTTATCGTCGACCCGAACCATCAGGCGGGGCGCAGCACGCGGCCCGCCTTTTTCCATGCAGAAATTCGTCAGAAACGTGTTCCAGATCACAGACGCCCCCCGCACAGCTGCGCTAGGGCGGAAGAGCCGAGCCCGCAAAATCGTTGCTTTTCCGAAGGGTACGGTAGTAACAACTGTAGTTAACGAACGCATTGTAGTTTCATGCGAGGCCCTTGTTCCGGCACAGTCGATTGGCCCGGGAGACTTTCGGGCCGCGGCTGGTAGGAAATTTGATATGGCTGATGAAACTACAAAAGTAATTACGTGGCGCCCCATGGGGCTCGATGACATACCCCGGATTTCGGACTGGTTCTGGAACTTTACGGATGCCGCACTGTTCGACCGGACCCTTCCGGTGCCGGTCAGTGTCGATGCCCTGCGTGAAAGCTGGCGCGACTCGATTGTGCAGAAATCGCAGCCGGGAGCCTATTGGTTCATCGCCGAGGACGATGCCACACCCGTGGGGGTCGCGGGGCTGGAGTCGGTCAACTACATTCAGGGGGACGCGGTGCTGCCGTTCTTTGTCACAGATGGGTTTCGCAAGAAGGGTCTTGCCACGGCGATGACCGTCGCGATGCTCGATCTGGCGTTCAAGCGTCTGCGGCTGCACCGGGTGACCACCTATTACCGTTCGGACAATGCGGCGACGGCACGCGTGCTGGAAAAATTCGGCTTTGCCGAGGAAGGCCGCTTTCGCGAAGCCTGGTTCGTCGACGGCAAGCGGCAGGATACGGTGATCGCCGGCATTTTAGAAGCGGAATGGATTGCAACTCGCGACAAGGTCATCGAAGATGTGGCGGGGTCCTGCAATCTGTCGTTTTCGCCAACCTGTTGGAAAGAAAGTCTTGGCTGATACTGCGAAAATACCTGAAGCGCGCGAGCAGCTGAAACGACGCCTGGTGGCGATCGTCTTTGCCGATGTGGCCAATTTCAGCACGATGATGAGCGTCGATGAGGTGCGCACGACCATCTCGGTCACCGAACGGCTGGAGAAATTCCGCAAGGCGATCCGGTCCTACTCGGGTGAATTCAAGGGATCGGCCGGCGACAGCGCCTTCATGATCTTCGAAAGTGCCGTGGACGCGGTGACCTTCGCGGTTGAGATGCAAAAGACGCTGGAGAAGGAAAACAAGGATTTGCCGGAAGAGGAGAAGATCCACTTCCGCTTTGGCATCAACCTCGGGGAAATTCTGGTCAGCGGCAATGAGATGACCGGCGAAAGCATCAACATCGCCGCACGGATCGAGGCCTTCGCCGCCCCGGGGCAGGTCTGTATTTCGGGCGCGGCCTACGACCACGTCTGCACCAAGCTGAAGTACGGCTATGAGTACCTTGGCGGGCAGGATTTCAAGAACATCGGCCGCACCATCGACGTCTTCCAGGTGCATGAGAACCCCACGACGGCGGCGATGACGCCGGGTCTGCGGCGCAATCTGGAGAACTCCGCGGAGTTCAAGGAGCGCCCGATTGCGAACCAGTCCATCGTGGTGCTGCCCTTCGGGTTTCAGGGCAGCGATCTTGGGGACCAGTGGTTCGCGGATGGCCTGACCGAGGATGTGACCACGAACCTGTCGCGCTTTCAGGAGTTCTTCGTGATCGCGCGGGGCTCGGCCAATATGTTTGCCGATCGCGCGAAATCACCGGCACAGGCCGCGCGCGAATTGGGCGTGCGCTATGCCGTCGATGGCACCGTGCGAAAGGCTGGCTCGCGCATCCGGATCACGCTGCAGTTGCTCGATGCGCTGCAGGATCGGACGATCTGGGGCGAGCAGTACAATCGCGACGTCGAGGATATCTTCGATCTGCAGGACGAGATCACGCAGATCATCGTGACCGCCACAGCCGCGCGGATCGAGGCCACCGAACGCGAGCGCATGCGTCTGTTGCCGCCCGCGAACCTGATGGCCTATGGCTTTGTGCTGAAAGGTCACCGGCATGTGCTGAAGTACACGCAGCCGGAAGTCCGGCGGGCGCGCGATCTCTATGAGAACGCCATCGGCAGCGATGCGCGCTATGCCCGCGCCTATGCCGCCAAGTCGCGGACGTTCAACCTCGATTGGCGCTATGACTGGACCGACCAGCCGGAGGTGGCGCTGGACGATGCGCTCAACTTCGCGCGGGAGGCGATCGAGCTTGACGCCGCCGATGCGCGCGGATTTGGCGAGTTGGGCTTTGCACATCTTTACCGCAAGGAACATGATCCGGCGATCAATGCCTATGATCGCGCGCTGAAGCTGAACCCGAACGACGCCGATCTGATGTCAGACATGGGCGACGCGCTGGTGCATATGGGTCGGTCCGACGAGGCGGTGGAGCTCTTGCAGAAGGCGATGCGGCTGAACCCGTTCTATCCAGATCAGTACATCTGGCATCTGGGCGGCGCGTATTTCGCGCTCAAGCAATATGAGGACGCCATCGACACGATCCAGAAGATGCAGAACCCGACCGAAGGCCGCCGGATCCTCGCGGCGAGCTATGCCTATCTGGACCGGCTGGCCGAAGCGCGCGAGCAGGCGGATCTGGTGCGTCAGGCGCACCCGAATTTCTCAGTGGATCGCTGGGCGGCTGTCCAGCCCGACAAGTTCGAGGATGACGTGGAGCATTTCTTCGAAGGGCTGAAACGCGCAGGCCTCTGACGACCTGCGCGGATCGGTCAGTCCCGTGCGCCGCTGATCCGGGTTCCGGACATCTTTGCGCCGGACACCTTGGCACCGGAGACCTTCGCCCCCGACACCTTCGCGCCGGAGACCTTGGCCCCGGCCACGCGGCCAGCAGCTTCAAGCCCGTCCGCCGCCGCCGCGAGCAGGACGTCTTCGAACTTGCCCACATCGACGTCGAGCCTGACGGTCTTGACGTCTTTGTCCACAGTCCAGGCCTTCAGCGAGTCGAAGAATTCCTTGTCGCGCGGGTTTGGGCCGGGAAGACGCTCCTTATTTGCATCTTTGCTATCGTTCCCGACGAGAAACAGAACCGGCGTGCCAAATTCAATGTAGGCGCCGTCATAGGTAAAGCCGTAGATCCGAGCCAGCTGTTTATCGGCTTTCTTCAGAGCGGCATCGGTGGAGTCGTCGGCCAGAACCGCCAGGTCGTCCACTTCACGTCCAAAAAGGACAATTTTTTCAGATGCGTAGATTGATTCTTTGTAAATCGCTTCGGTCATAATGTTGGTCCTTCTGTGAGGAAAAACAGTCCTCATGCTGCAGCTGCCTTGTTGTTATCCTATTCCTCGTTTTCAGTCCATTGGAAGCATCGTTCTGACGGAGTTCGCGTGGCTGTCCTCGCCCAGCGGCTCCAACTGCGGGCCGACGTCGACCAGACCGATGTCGCGCAGGTGGAAGTTGCCGCGAATGATGGTGGCGAAGCGCCCGCCCGTATGCGCCTGATCGACCTCCATAAAGGCCTCGGCCACGTCGATGAAATTCAGATCCTGACGGCTCAGCAACTGCCAGGTATCGGCGAGGTAGGTCCCCATGATGTCGCGCGCGTCGAGCAGCGCCCGTTTGAACTGATCCGGGTGGTCCGCATAGGCCGCGTCAAACATGTCCTGCATCACAGGCGCGTACTCGGCCGTTGCGAGCAACTGGTCGGAGAGATCCTCCATCTCGGGCGAAATCGCCCCGTAGTCGAGCAGCATCTCGTGGAAGATATCGACGAGGATGTCGAAAAAGGCGCCGGTCAGCGGCTGACCCAGGTGATGCTCCTTCCTCCAGCCTTCGGCGAACTGGCACAGGCGCGTGTCATTCGCCGCGATGCGGATCTGCTTGTTGTCGGACAACTCCGCGATCCGGTTCGCCGCATTGAGCGTGTAGAGATTGCCGCGTGTGTTGGCGAGCAGGCGATCCACCAGCGAGTTGAAATGCAGCGAGGAGATCAGCGCCACGAGGTCCGCCGCACTTTCGTGGAACCCGAAATACTCGCCGGTGACATTCTGGGGGTCGGGCACACCGATCTCGGAGTAGATGATGGCGTGCCCCAACTCATGGGCGATGACATCGAAATTGAGCGCGAAGGGCTTGAGCGTTCCGGTGCTGGCGTCCGCCCCCATTTCGATGAATCCGAAGCCCGAATAGGCGTTGTCGAGCGAATGCAGGATCGTCAGCTCCTGCCGCTCATAGACCGCATCCGCCTGCCAGGGAATTTCGCGACCGAAATAGTCCTCCCAGATGTCCATGACAAAGCGCACGGTGCCGAAGAGATGGGCCGCCTCGAACTGCGGAGTGCCCGGTTCGAGATAGTCGAAATGGCCCTCTTCATCGGGCATGGCCGGCGCTTCGATATCGCCGGTCCAGGGCGGCGCCATGGGGTCCGAGCCATCGGGCGAGATGCCATAGGGCTGCGGCTTGCCGATGGGAAAGATGGTGTACATGCGGGCGTCTTGTGGCCCGGGCCCGAGACTGCCGGGCGGAGAGGAGACCTCGACGATCTCGGGCTCCTCGAACTCGTCCAGAAACTGAGGCTGCGGAAACAGTTTGAACCGCGTTCCTTGCATGGCGGAGACCCCTTACCGAACACTGCCCTTGTTGTTAGCGCAGATTGCGCTCTGCGTCTATTCCTGCAACAGCGACAGACCGGCGGTGAGGCGGTAGCCGCCCTTCTCCGCCGTCGCCCGCGCCTGCGCCGCGGCCCGTTGCCGCCAGAGGCCGACGCCTTCGTGCCAAAGCGCCGTCTCCTCGAAATGGGTCTCCGTCCGGGCAGGTGCCGGGGCGCCCTGCGCGAGATGTTGCAGCAAGGCCTCGGCATCCAATCGCTTTTGATCGACCGCATGGGTCGCGATCCAGTGGCGCAGATCCGTCAGCCTGCTGTCGCCGAGCCGAGGCGCCGCGGGATCGGACAGGACGCTGTCCCAACTGCGGGTCTTGTAGAATTGCGCCTTGGCAGATGCCACGAGAGCTGCCTCTTCAGTGGCCTCTATCAGTCCAGCGGCACTTGCAGCGGCCAGCGTCGCGCGGGCGTTGACCATGGCAAGGCTCAGGTTCGGATAGCCCAGGTCGGCCGGGCCATGCAGCAAGGCAACCTCGTCGTCATCGTCCAGCACGCCGTCGCGATAAGCTTCGAAAATCCCACCAACGCCCTGCATGCCGAAGCGCTCCATCTCGGCGGCGCGCAGAGCGCCCATGCTGGAGGCGCCCAGCACCGCGATGCCACGGGTCAGCGCCCAGAGGATCTCCTTGTGCCAGACCGCCGGTGCGCCCTCGAAAAACCCGTCGATGATGGCGATGGCTCCCGGCGCCTCCTGGGCGGCCAGGTAAACGTCGCCCTGCTGGACGGGCGGGCGCAGATCGACGGGCTTCAGCAGCGCGCTGTCCACCCCGGTGATCGACGGGCCCGCAAAGAGGATGATCTCAGGCATCCGCACCTCCGGTGTCTGCGACGGCAGCGGCGCGGGGTCCGGGCACATAGGCGTCGTCGTCGTGGGGCGCTTCCAGGCCGGGGATGATCACGCGCACGACCGGAATGTCGAAGGGCGCGCGCGTGAGATCGACGACGCAGATCTCCTCGATGCCCGCGCCCTGCAGCCGGGATTTGAGCCAGGCCAGATCGGCGTGGAGGTCAGCGTGTCGCGCCCCGGCCCCGCTGTCAAAACGCCTCTGGTGCGGCGGCGGCGGCAGCAGATCGGCAAAGGCGTTGGTTTTGGCAGCACGTCCCGCGGCGGTGAATTCGGCGTGAAAGAGATCTTCGCGGGCGCCGGAGATGTAATTGAGCCGGGTCTGCGCCGCCTCATTCAGCGTGCGATGCAGCGCGATGGTCGGATCCGGGTGGGTGCCGGAGCCAAGACCGAGGTGGCCGGTCTCGCTCTGCGGCTCCTGCACCACCGCCATGAAGCTCGGCACGCCAAGATCGGTGGTGATCTCCCAGATCGCCACGGCGAGCCCGGCCTGTGCAAAGCGCGCCAGAGAGGCGCGCAGGGGCGCGTCCGTGATGCTCTCGGCATCCAGCCGCGTCCGGGCGCGATGCGCGACGGGCCTCGCATGCCAGAGCGCCAGCGCATCGCGCTCGATCACCTCGCAGATGCCGTGGCAGATCGCCTCCATCACGTGGTTGCCGGAGGCCAGACCATTTGTGCTGGCCGGATAGCAGCCCGCCTCCCCGATCGCAGGATAGGTATAATCCGCATGCACCATCTCGAAGGGGACAAGCCGGTCCTCATCGCTCAGAATGTCGCGCGCGGTGATCCAGTGCTGCCGTTCTGTGCGGGGTGGCTGCGGGCGCGGGGTGCGCGGCAGGCGCGCGAGATCGACAAAGCGGTGCCGCGGCGCCAGATCGGCGACGCTGGCATAGTAGAGGGGGCGGTCGATATGCTCGGCATGCCAGATCTCGATGGATTCCATCAGCGCCGAGGCCTTGGCGTGCGCCAGCGACATGCCCTTGCCCTGAGACACCGCGATGGAGCGGGCGTTGGGCCGGATGGCGATCACCACCGGCAGGCCCACCCGGTCGAGCCCGGTCACATTCGCCAGCCGGGTGATCCCGAAGGCGTCCTTGTGCGGCAGGATGCGCGCCAGCGTCTGTTCTGCGGGGCAGATGCGTTGCGAGCCACCCAGCAGTTGTTTTTCGATATGCGCGGTCAGGTCCACCCGGACACCTTCCCTAGATGAAGCCCCTGTTTCAAATCACATCGCGGCGCTCAGCGGAATGGGCATTCCGCCTGCAGTGCACGCGCGCGGCACCGGTTCTCAGGCGTCCTGCGGCACCGTCTCGGCCTTGAAGATCCGGCGCAGCGTGACGTAGAAGACCGGTGTCAGGAACAACCCCAGGAAGGTCACGCCGGACATCCCGAAGAAGACCGCCGTGCCCAGCGCCTGCCGCATTTCGGAGCCCGGACCCGTCGCGATCATCAGCGGGATGACCCCGAGGATGAAAGCAAAGGCCGTCATCAGGATCGGGCGGAACCGCAGGCGCGCGGCGTCAAGCGCGGCATCGACCGGGCCGAGCCCTCGCTCCTCCTGCGCCTGTTTGGCGAACTCCACAATCATGATGGCATTCTTGGCCGCGAGCCCCACCAGCACGATCAGCCCCACCTGGGTCAGCACGTTGTTGTCCATGCCGCGAAACATCACCCCCAGAAGGGCCGCAAGGACCGACAGCGGCACGATCAGGATGATCGCCACAGGCAAGACCCAGCTTTCATAGAGTGCGGCGAGGAAGAGAAACGCAAAGAGCACGGAAAAGGCGAAGATGTAGCTCGCCGTGTCACCCTGGTTGCGCTCCTGGAAGGCCAATTCGGTCCATTGGTAGTCCACCCCCGGCGGCAGCAGGGACTCGGCCAGCTGCTCCATCGCGATGAGCGCTTCACCGGTGGAGACGCCCGGCGCGGCGTTGCCCTGCACCGGCACCGAGACCTGCTGGTTGTAGCGCTGCACCAGTGCCGGCCCCGCCGTGTCCCGCATGGAGACCAGCGTGCCGAGCGGCACCAGCGCGCCCGTGGCCGAGCGCACGCGCAGCGCGGAGATGTCGTCCTCCTCGAGGCGGAACTGCTCATCCGCCTGCGCCCGCACCTGGAAGAGGCGTCCATAGGCATTGTAGTCGTTCACGTAGGATGAGCCGAGATTGATCGCCAACGTCTCGAAGATCGCGCCGATGGGGACGTTGAGCATCTGCGCGCGGACCCGGTCGATTTCGAGGAACACCTGCGGCGAACCTGCGGAGAAGGTCGTGAAGACCCCCTGCACCTGCTCGGACTGCTGCGAGGCGCCCATGATCGCATAGGCCGACTGCAGCACCCGGGTCATGTCGGCGCTTTCGTTCTCGCGCAGCTGCAGCTTGAAACCGCCGCCAGTACCCACGCCCCGAACGGCGGGCGGCGCTATCGCGATGATGAAGGCCTCGCGCAGGCTTTGCATCCGGCCGAAGAGCTGGCCGATGATGTCGCCCGAGGTCAGGCCGCTCTCGATCCGGTCGTCGAAGCTTTCAAAGGTGGTGAAAATCACCCCCTGATTGGTCGCATTGGTGAAGGTCGCGCCCGAAAACCCGGCGAAGGCCACGGCATTCGTCACCCCTGGCGTCTCGAGCGCCACTTCGGTTGCCTGACGGATCACCGCATCGGTCCGCTCCAGCGAGGCACCATCGGGCAGCTGCACAACGACGATGGCATAGCCCTGATCGGCTTCGGGAATGAAGCCCGTAGGCACCTTCTGACTGATCCAGTAGGTCGCGCCCAGCAACCCTACGAACACCGAGAGCGACAGGCCGAGCATGGCCTTGGAGCAGACAAGCCGTTTCACCACGGCCATGTACCCGCGTGTGAGCGCATCGAACCCGCGGTTGAAACCGGAGGCGAGCGGCCCGAACACCCGCGTCCCGATGCTCGGACGGTCGCGGGCCTCTTTCGATTGCAGCAGGATCGCAGCCAGCGCCGGAGACAGGCTGAGCGAATTGATCGACGAGATGACGGTCGCAACCGAGATGGTCACGGCAAACTGGGTATAGAATTGCCCGGTGATGCCCGGCACGAAGGCCGAGGGCACAAAAACTGCAATCAGCACCAGAGTTGTGCCGATGATCGCGCCCTGCACCTCATCCATGGTCCGCGCCGAGGCCTGTCGGGGGGTCATGCCGTCGGCGATGTTGCGTTCGACGTTTTCGACCACGACGATGGCGTCATCCACGACAATCCCGATGGCGAGGATCAGACCAAAGAGCGTGAGCAGGTTCAGCGTGTAGCCCAGCGCCAGCATCACGGCAAAGGTGCCGATCAGCGAGACGGGGATCGCCAACAAGGGAATGAGGGCGGTGCGCCAGTTCTGCAGGAAGACGACGATCACGATGACCACCAGCAGAACCGCCTCGAAAATCGTCTCGTAGACCGCACTCACCGAGGATGCGATGAACTCCGTCGGGTTATAGACCACCTGGTATTCGAGGCCTGCGGGGAAGTCCTCGGCCAGTTCATCCATGACGGCGATGATCTCATCCGCCGAGGCGAGCGCGTTTGATCCCGGCCTCTGGAAGATGCCCAACGCCACGGCCGGCTTGTTGTTCAGGTAGGAGTTGGTGATGTAGGAGCGCGCACCGATCTCGACCCGCGCCACATCACGCACGCGCACAACGCGTCCGTCATCCGACGCCCGCACGATGACGCGCCCAAACTCGCGCGGTGTTTGCAGACGGCCTTGGGTCGTGATCGTGACCTGGAAGGCGCTTTCGCTGTTGTTCGGCGGTGCGCCCAGCGATCCGCCCGACACCTGCACGTTCTGCTCGCGCAGGGCACCGACCACATCACCTGCAGTGAGGCCGAGCGAGGCCAGCCTGTCAGGGTCAAGCCACACGCGAGCAGAAAACTCGCGTTCGCCGAAGATCTGCAGATCCCCAACCCCGTCGAGCCGCACCAGCCTGTCGCGCACCCGCGCGCGGGCATAGTTGGACACGTAGAGCTGGTCGAAACTCTCATCCGGCGAGAGCATGTGCACGACCATCATCAGGTCGGGCGAGGATTTCGTGGTGGTCACGCCCAGCGCGCGCACCTCTTCGGGCAGCCGCGGCTCGGCAATGGCCACGCGGTTCTGCACCAGAACCTGTGCTGCATCAAGGTCGGTGCCAAGCTCGAAGGTGATGGTCAGGCTCATCGCTCCATCTGCCGTCGCGTAGGACGACAGGTAGAGCATATTCTCCACCCCGTTGATCTCCTGCTCCAGCGGTGTGGCGACCGTTGCGGCCACCGTGGCGGCATCGGCGCCCGGGTAACTGGCGCGCACGACGATGGAGGGCGGCGCGATCTCGGGGTACTGCTCCACCGGCAGTTGAAAGTAGGACACGATGCCGACAATGGTCAGCAGGATCGAGATGACGGCAGCGAAGATCGGGCGCGTGACGAAGAAGCGGCCCATCTCAGTTGCCCGCGATCAGGGGCAGATCAATCTTCTCCGGCGTCACGACGCTGCCGGGCCGGGCACGCACAACCCCTTCAACCACAATGACTTCCGAGCCATCGAGCCCGTCGCGGATCACGCGGTAGCCGTCGATGCGCGGCCCCGGGCGCACCTCCAGCGGAACGACGTTGCCCTCGCCGTCGACGCTCATCACCAGGCGCCGGTTCTGATCGGCCACGATGGCCTCGTCGGGGACCAGGATGCCTTCGTAGGGCAAGGAGCCGGGCACGTTCACGCGCCCGAAGAGGCCCGGGGTCAGCACCTCATCGGGGTTGTCGAGGACGGCGCGGATGCGCATGGTTCCGGTGTTCTGGTCTATCCGGTTCTCGGAGAAGTCCAGAACGCCCGTCTGCGGCGGAATGCTGTTGTCGGAGAGGGTGACCTTGACCTCCAGACCACCGCCGCCTTCCTGCAGCGAGACGCCGCGCGCCCGGGCATCGCGCGCGTAGGCAAGGAAATAGCGCTCGTCGATGTCGAAGTAGAAGTGGATCGGGTCGGAGGACACGATGCTGGTCATCACGCTCTCATTGGCCGTCACCAGATTGCCGGGGTCGATCTGGCTGCGGTCGATGCGTCCGGCCATTGGCGCGCGGATCTGAGAGTATTCCAGGTCAAGCTCGGCCAGCTCCACCGCGGCGCGCGCCTGTTCGAGCCCGCCTTGCGCCGCCAGATAGGCCTCGCGCCGTTCGTCCACCGTGCTCTGCGGAATATTGCCGTTCTGGATCAGCGATTGCGCACGCTCGAGCTGCTCGGAGGCAAAATCATAGGTCGCCTCAGCCACGTCGATCTGTGCCTGCGCCTGACGCAGGGCGGTGTTGAACTGCCTGGGGTCGATTGTGAAGAGGATCTGCCCCTCGTCCACCAGGCTGCCGTCGTCGAATTGCACCGTTTCGAGATAGCCCGACACGCGGGAGCGCACGACAACCTCGGCACGCGCCTCGAAACGCCCGACAAACTCGTCATCCTCGACGATGGTCTTGACCACGGGGTTTGCGACGGTGACCGGAGGCGGCTCCTGCTGCGCTGTCGCGGGTATGGAAATCACGATCATGCCGAGGGCCAGAAGCGATGCGGTAAAACGTTTCATAAAAAGAATCCGCCAAATTGTGTCACGCGTCGCCAGATTAATCTGGACGAAGGCAAATGAAAGCAATTTATTGAAAAGCGGAGGAAATAAGCCGGTCGGCTGATGCGAGTGGTGCAAACGCGACCGGGCGGGCGATGATCGTCAGACATTGTGGCCCGAGGCCGTCGGAAACGCGCTAGTGGAAGTCGCGTGACTTGGGAATGATGCGCACATCACGGGGGTGGCGTTGCGCATGGGCGGACACGGGCTTGACCACCTCATCCGCCCGGGCAAGCGGCACTTCGAAGGGGTCCTTCGAGAGCCGGACAAGCGCATCGGTCCGGTCTGACATATGATGCGCGACCACGTGGATCACATTCTCGTCGCGCTGCACCATCCCGCGCACCTCCATCAGCCGCGCCTGCATGATCACCTTGCGGAAGGCGACCATGACCTTGGGCCAGACCACTAGGTTGGCGACACCCGTTTCATCCTCCAGCGTGATGAAACAAACGCCCTTGGCGCTGCCCGGGCGCTGGCGGATCAGCACGATCCCGGCCAGCGATACCGGTTGGCCATTGTCCATGCGTGCCAGATCAGCCGTGGGCGTATAGCCTTGCCGTGTCATGCTTTTGCGCAGGAAGGACATGGGATGTGCCTTCAGGGACAACCGCAGGGTCTGATAATCCGCCACCACATGTTCGCAGGTGGGCATCTGCGGCAGGACAAAGCGGGTCTCGGGCCCTTCATCGCGCGTCTCGGAGAACAGCGGCAAATCGGGCGCATCGCGCAGCGCGCGCGTATCCCAAAGCGCTTGCCGCCGGTCGAGCCCCATGGAGCGGAAGGCATCCGCCGCCGCCAGCTTGCGCAGGGTACCCGCATCGACCCGGGCGCGTTTTTTCAGGTCTTCGATGTCATCAAAGGGGGTCTGGCGCCGCGCCATCATGCGCTCAGCCACCTCCTGGCCCATGCCGTCGACCTGCCGCAGGCCCAGCCGCACGGCAAAGCGCTTCGGAGCGATGGGCTCCAGCGTGCTGTCCCAGTCGCTGTAGTTCACATCCGGCGCGCGCACCTCCACGCCGTGTTCGCGCGCATCGCGGACGATCTGCGCCGGCGCATAGAAGCCCATGGGCTGGGAATTCAAGAGCGCAGCGCAGAACACATCCGGGTAGTAATGCTTGATCCAGCTCGAGACATAGACCAGATGCGCAAAGCTCGCCGCGTGGCTTTCGGGAAAGCCGTAATCGCCGAAACCCTTGATCTGGTTGAAGCATCGCGCGGCAAACTCCGCGTCATAGCCACGGTTGATCATGCGGCCCACCATCTTCTCTTCCAGCTCTCCGATGGTGCCGCGCGAGCGGAAGGTGGCCATCGCCTTGCGCAACTGGTTGGCCTCGTCGGGTGAGAACTCGGCGGCCACCATGGCGATCTTCATCGCCTGCTCCTGGAAAATGGGCACGCCCTTGGTGCGCTTGAGGATGTTCTTCAACTCATCCGGATCGTGCTCCGGCCCCGGTGAGGGGTATTCTTCGTCTTCCTTGCCACTGCGGCGCCGCAGATAGGGATGGACCATATCACCCTGAATGGGCCCAGGCCGTACAATTGCCACCTGAATCACGAGATCATAGAATTTGCGCGGCTTCAGACGCGGTAGCATGTTCATCTGCGCCCGGCTTTCAACTTGAAAGACGCCAATACTGTCGCCCTTGCAGAGCATGTCGTAGACCGCTTGGTCCTCCTGTTCGATGCTGGCGAGGCTATGGGTTTCTCCGTAATGCGCCGCGATCATATCAAAGGCCTTGCGGATGCAGGTCAGCATCCCTAGCGCCAGCACATCCACTTTCAGAATACCCAACTCGTCGATGTCGTCCTTGTCCCATTCGATGAAACTGCGATCGGTCATCGCACCATTGCCGATGGGCACGGTGCGCGTCAGCGGCGTCTCGGTCAGAATGAAACCGCCTACATGCTGGGAGAGATGCCGCGGCATCCCGATCATCTGATCGGCCAGCTTGATCGTGCGCGCCATCAGCGGGTCCTTAAGGTCCAGCCCCGCCTCTTTCGCCTCCGCAGCCCCCACCTCGCGCCCCCAGCTGCCCCAGATCGTCTTGGCCAGCGCCGAGGTTATATCTTCGCTGAGCCCCATCACCTTGCCCACCTCCCGCACCGCCATCCGCGGGCGGTAGTGGATCACGGTCGCGCAAAGCCCGGCGCGGTCGCGCCCGTATTTCTCATAGATATGCTGGATCACCTCTTCGCGCCGTTCATGTTCGAAATCGACGTCGATGTCAGGCGGTTCCTTGCGCTCCTCACTGATAAAGCGCTCGAACAGCAGGTCATTGGTGGCCGGGTCCACGGCCGTGATCCCCAGCACGTAGCAGACGGCGGAATTGGCCGCAGACCCCCTGCCCTGACACAGGATCGGCGGGTCACACTCGTATCGGGCGTAGTTCACAACCTGCTGAATCGTCAGAAAATATTTGGCGATCTCCAGCTTGCCGATCAGGGCCAACTCTTTGCGCAGCACATCCTGCGTCTTCCGTGGAACGCCCTCCGGATAGCGCTGTGCGGCGCCCTGCCATGTCAGCTCTTCCAGATAGTCCTGCGGGCTGCGGCCTTCGGGTACGGTTTCACGTGGGTATTCATAGCTCAGGTCGCGCAGATCGAAGGTGCAGGCATCCGCGACCTCCCGCGTCGCGGCAATCGCATGGGGCCAATCCGCAAAGAGCCGTTTCATCTGCGAAGGCGACTTCAGGTGCCGCTCGGCATTGGCATGAAGCAGGAACCCGGCCCGGGTGATCGTTGTCTTGTGCAGGATGCAGGTCATCACATCCTGCAGCGGGCGCCGGTCGGGCGCGTGGTAGTGCACGTCGTTGGTCGCCAGAATCGAGAGGCCATGCGATCTAGCCAGATCATCGAGACGATTGATCCGCGCGCGGTCGTCCCCGCGGTAAAGATAGCTCGCCGCAATATGGCGCAGGCTGGGCAGCATACGGGTCAGCAGCCGCAGCTCTGCGGCAAAATGGTCCAGATTTGGGCCCGGCAGAGCAATGAGGTGTACATCCTCGGAATGGGCCGCCAGATCGGCGCGCGTGATGTCGCAGCGCCCCTTGGCCTGCCACTCGCCCTGCGGATCCGTCATCTTGCCTTTCGAGAGCAGTTCGCAGAGGTTGCCATAGGCGGCACGGTTGCGCGGGTAGGCGAGGAATTCCTCGCCCGTAACCAGCTGCAGCCGGCAGCCGATGACCGGACGCAGCTTGGCTTTGCGCGCCTCCGCATGGATGCGGACAACGCCTGCCATGGTGTTGAGGTCGGCCACCCCCAGCGCGTCATAGCCCAGGTCATTTGCGGTCCTGGCCAGATCCACCGCATCGGACGCCCCGCGTAGAAACGAAAAACAGGTGGTGACGCCAAGCTCCACGAAGTCGCTGTGCGGATTGGCGGTGAACGCCTCTTCCAGCGTGCGCCGGGGGCGCTGGTTGTCCATCTCAGGCATAGTAACACACCGGGGCCGCGCCCGACGCGAACCAGCGGAGCGGTTGAAGCCGTAGAATGCGCTGAGCGCGCCCTATAGCATTGCAAGATATCCCCCATTGGCTGGTGGAGCAAAGTCCATGCTTACACGCCCCGCCCGGCCAATAGGCCGGGCAGCGCCCGACCTCCCCGTCAAACCGGAGGTTTGCCTTCGGCAAAACGAGGGCGATTTTAACGTGAGCAAGGAGCCAGTCGCTGGCTTTTTTGGAGATGGCAAAAGCAGCTTTGGTGTTGCAAACGCCCTCCGGGTCGGGTGATGCCCTCAGCACGTTGACCCACCCACTCACGCAAAACACCCGTGCACGAACCAGCGCGGATCGCCCCCGCGCCCATCCTCATGCAACCCTTCACGGTAGAGCCAATAGCGGCAGCCCGCCTGATCCTCGATCCGGAAGTAATCGCGCAGCCGCGTGCCGGGCCGGTCGCACCACCACTCCGGCGCGATCCGTTCAGGGCCCGCATAGCGCACCACCCGGTGGGTCTGGCGCCGCCAGACGAACTGCGCAGGCGGACCTTCGGGCACCGCATAGAGCACGCGGATTTCCTCGGTCGGCTGCAAAAGACGGAGGGGGCGCTCCTGCGCGGCCGTGACGGCATCGGCCCCTGCCCCCGCCATCGCGGGCGCCCAGTCTGCCGCCCGTTCCGGCACATGGCTTTGTGTCAGCACCGGCGTCTTGACCGCCTTCGGGCCAAGCCGCGCCGTCAGCCGGTCGATCAGATGGGTCAGCGGCACACCGGCGTCTGAGCCACCATTCAGATGCCGCTGCACCGTCTGGATGGGCTCGATCATCCCCGCCTCCAGGGTGATCAGATCAAAGCCAAAGCCCGGGTCGAGACGCTCCAGCCGATCCTCGAAGAGCCGCGCAAGATGCGCAGGCTCCCGGCTCGGAGCAGCCGTGGCGACCTGCAGCCGGCTGACCTCGCCATCCGTGCGGTAGATCACGAGCGTGAGCCGGCGGCAGCCTGATCCGTCCTGCTCCAGCTGCGCACAGACGTCTTCGCAGAGCTGCGGCAGGTAGGCGGTGGGGTCCTCGATGGGCTCCGGCAGCTTTGCCTGCGCGACGATCCGCGGGCGCGCCTCCACGCTGGCGACCGGTTCGGCCAGATGCCCCATGGCCTGATCAAGCCGCATCAGCGGGTTCGCGTCCAGAGCGCTGCGGGCAAACCGGCGTGTCAGAGAAAGTCTCGGAACTTCAGAAAGTTGCCCGATGGTCTTCAACCCCAATCGCGCCAACAACAGCACCGTATCTGCCTGCAGGCGCAGCGCGGCGACAGGCAAGGGCGCCAGATCGGCGGCACAGGTCTGTTCCGTGGACATCGCGCGCACGGGCCCATAGCGTGCGAGCGCCCAGGCCGCGCCCCAGGTGGGGGCGACTGCCAATCGGGACGTCAGCCCCAGCAGCGACAGGCGCGTTTCCATCTCGATGAGCATCTCGGCTTCTCCGCCCATCAGGTGATCACTGCCGGTGGTCTCGAGGATCAGGCCATCCGCCCCATCCACCACCGTCCAGGGGCACCAGCGCTGCGCCCAGAGCGACAGGCGTTTCAGAGCCTGCGCATCTCCGGAGAGATCGGCATACTCCACCCGCAACGCAGGGCACACCGCGCGCATGTCGACCACGCGCGCACCGATGGCGATGCCGGCCAGACGTGCCGCCCGGTTGGTGGCGTGGATCACCTGCCCGTGCGCCCCTTCCGCCACGAGCGCCACCGGCACGTCTTCAGAGGGCGCGTTTCCGGCGCGCGCCATCGCTTTCTGCCACCGCTCCATCGCGAACTGGGGCAAGGATATGGACACGATCCGCCGCGCGGTCATGGGTCAGAGCCCAGGTACCGGGTTTGCGCATACGGGATTTGAAAAGCTCCGCCTGCCAGCGCGGCGCGCCCGGCGCCTGCGGGTCGTGCGCATGTGCGGCGGACGGCAGCGAGCCCACGCGCCATCGCTCCCGTGCCGCGCTGAGCCCAGGCTCTGCCGCGCGCCGGATCAGCCAACAGGCCACACCCGCCGCCTCGGCCCGCAAGGCCAGCCGCTTTGTTGCCGTGAAGCTGAGCGCAGGCGGTGCGCCCCAGACCTCGCCGATCACAGCCGACAGCGCATGGCACCTCAGCCCCTCTTCCATCGCCCAGAGCACATCGGCAGGGCGGCTCACGGTCACCCAGATCAGCTGCGACTGCTCCCGAATCCCGGGAAGGTAGGGCCGCCCGGCCTCCTTGCACGACACGTGATCCTGCACCCACAAGACAGGCGCGGAGGTTTTCGGCAAGCGCGACAGCACGAACCCGATTGCACCCGCATCGCTCACGGTTTGAGGGAAGACCTCCGACAGGCTGACCTGCTGCACGCGAGGGCGCGCCTGCCCCTTCAGCCGTTTTATGGAGAGATGTGCAGACATGATTCACATAACAACCTTACCAAATGTTCCTGTTATGTTCTACTCGATTCGATCCGGGTTTTCCACTGCTCTCCCGCATATCACCGGCAAGCGCGCCGCAGTCTGGCTTGAGACCTCGCGGATCACGGCACACTGCCCCTTCTCTTCCGCGACCGTCCGCTGTATGTGGAGCGCCCCACTCCACCCTGGTCTCTCCCATGTCGTCCTCCACGCCCCTGGCCATTGATTTCGGCACCTCCAACTCCGCCGCCGCCCTTCTGCGGCAAGGCGCCGTCCACCGCATCCTGATCGAGCGCGGCCAGCCCACTCTGCCCACCGCCGTCTTTTTCCCGGCTGACGAGGGGCCGATGCGGATCGGCTCCGCCGCGGTCGAGGCCCTGATTGCGGGGGAGGAAGGCCGCTTCATGCGGGCGCTGAAATCGGTGCTCGGGCTGCCCTTGATCCAGGAAAGGCGCCTGATCTCGGGCCGTCGCCGCAGCGTGCAGGAGATCATTGCGGCTTTTCTCGAACAGATCCGGCTGCGCGCCGAAGCCCAGACCGGGCACAGGATCACCCGCGCGCTCTCCGGGCGCCCGGTCCATTTCCATTCGGCAGATGCCGCTAAGGATGCCGCTGCGGAACGTGACCTCCGCGCCTGCTATCACGCCGCCGGGTTCGAGGAGGTATCCTTTCTTGCAGAACCCGAAGCCGCCGCACTCGCCGCCGCACGCGGATGGCGGCAGGGTCAGATCGGCCTGATCGTCGATATCGGGGGCGGCACCTCGGATTTCACGATTGTGCGCCAGGACGGCACGCACCCTCGGGTTCTGGCCAGCCATGGCGTTCGTCTCGGCGGCACGGATTTTGACCACGCCCTCTCGCTGTCGCATGTCATGCCGTCTCTGGGTCTGGGGACAGAGGTGCGGCGCGAGATGGGCCCGGGCCTCTTGCCTGTTCCGGTCGCACCTTTTGCCGATCTTGCGACATGGGCGAAAATTCCGTTTCTCTACACACCGGAAACGCGCCGGATGGTGGCAGAGCTGCTGCGGCTCTCCGTCGCGCCGGACCGGCTCGGCCGCCTGGCACAGGTGCTTGATCTCGAGCTCGGTCATGACATCGCCTTCGCAGTCGAGGCCGGGAAAATCGCCGCAAACGCGGGTGAGAAGGGGGCCGCCATCGACGTGTCCTTCATCGAGAGAGATCTTGCGCTGCCACTGACCCGCACCGCTCTCTCGGCCACGCTTCGGCCCCACAAAACGACAATCGCCGCTGCCCTGCACACCACGGTGGAACGTGCTGGCCTCCGGGCTGCGGAGGTCGATCACGTGGTGCTTGTGGGCGGCTCCAGTCTGATGTCGCTGGTCTTGGAGGCTGTGCGCGACCTCTGCCCGGACGCCGAGATTGAGCATGCGGAGGCCTTCACCGCCGTTGTCGATGGGCTGGCCCTCGCCACCGAGATGCGGGCACCCTCCGGCGCGCCGCACCCCTCCTGACGTGGGCGCTCTTCGACATAATAGCCCCAAATTGAGTCAATCCTGACAGGCTTGAGCCACCGCTCCACCACCAAGGCCGGCACAGCCCTGCCCGGTCAGGATCTCAGGAAAAGCCCCGACAGCCATAGCCACTGCGGGTCGTAGCACTCTGGTATCAAATGGAAAAACGGCATTCCAACGACGCACGCACCGACGCGCCATCCGTCCCAAAGCCCTGACATGGCCGACGGCTGTGCCTCTCTGCAGAGCACGGCCGCCCGACCGACCGCACCCGGATGCCGCGGATCAGGGCCAGCTCACTTCACAACGCCTTAACCGCGCGCTGGTAGCCATCTGGTCAGTCGTTATACGTCGTTGGTTCGGGGTTTTGAGGGAACGCATGCACAGCTCAGCGCGACAGGTGCAGCAGCACATCGGGCTGCCCTCCGGGTATCGCCGCAGCACATCGCTGCGCGGTGCCCTGCCCCGAACCACCGCCTCCCGGCGCGCCACGCCGCGCGACGGTTGGGCTGTTCTCATCTTCGATCTCTGGCGCACTCTCACCCTCAGGCCTCGGCCTGCCCGGTCGGGCGCGAACTGACGGCGCATGCGGCAAATCAGCTTCACCACCCGGTTTCTGAAACTGACGTTCATCGGGTATGTCTTTTCGGTCATGTGCGTCGCGGCGGCCATCTGGTTCGCCTCGGCGCCGGCCCTGCACCAGATGCAGCAGGACGCCAAGCGGGCGCATCTGGAGACAAAAGCAAACGTCATCGGCAGCATTCTTGACAGTCTCCTCGACGACGGTGAGTTTGTCGCCCGCTCGCCTGATCTCATCGACTATCTGATGGGGTTTGAAAGCCGGCCTGCCCGCGCCACAAGCGCTCTGCTGCGGCTGCAGAACGCCACCAACGTCCGCCTGATCAATTCAGCTGGCAGGGTGATGTTGTCCGTTGGCGAAGATGAGGCCCCGTCGCCGTTTCTCCCCGTCGAAGCGCTCGAGGGTATGGCCGCAATCAAGGAGGGGCGCGCGCCCATCGCGCCGCGGATCTCCTACCGGCCTGCGGGCAGCCCCTATGTCGCGCATTTTCTCATCACAATTCCGGTTGTTTCCACCGGGATCTTCGAAGGTCTGCTGGCGTTCGAGCGTCGGCTGGATCTGACCCATGTTCTGAGCGCGGGCGAAGATGCGCCCAAGACGATCATCGCCACCACCTTTCAGAAGACATACTGGGAAGAGTGGCATCGCGGCACCGGCTCAACGGTATCGACACAGATGCCGGGGGCTGATTTTCACCTGATCGTCGACACCGATGCGGCGGCCATCCAGACCGTCGGCCGCAACCTCGTCCTGACGGGGATTCTCGTGGCTCTGCTGGCCCTGATCCTGCCCTTTGGATTGATGGCCGCCTCGGGCATGCGCGCCATCGTGCGCCCGCACCAGGAATTGGAGAGGTCGCGCAAGGTGCTCGCCATTCAACAAGGTGAGCTGGCCGAACTGGCCCAGATCGCACAGCTGGCACGCGAAAGCATCATCGTGACCAACGAGGAGGAGCGCATTCTGTGGGTCAACAATGCGTTTACGGAACTCACCGGATATACTCAGGACGAAGCCGTCGGCAAACGCCCGGGAGAGCTTCTGCAAGGTCCGAAAACAGATGCGGACACACGGCACGCCCTGCGCAAGGCCATCCATGCGGGACATGCGGTTCAATCCGAAATACTCAACTATCACAAAGACGGCACGCCCTATTGGATCAATCTCGGCATTTCACCGCTCGACGTCTCCGCAAAAACCGGGCGCCGCTTTGCCTCCATTGCCACCGACATCACCAGCGCCAAGGAGGCCCAGAACAAACTGGCCGAAGCAAAGGCGGCCATAGAGAAGCAATCTCTGCATGACGCGCTGACCGGCCTGCCCAACCGCCGCTTTCTCGACGGTATACTGGAGACCGAGGTCACAGATGCCGACCCGCCACGCACGTTGATCCGCGTCGACCTCGATCATTTCAAAAACGTGAACGACACCCTCGGCCATGGCGCCGGGGATTTTGTTCTACAGCAGGTCGGCGCCATCCTGCGAAACGGGATACGGCCCGGAGACATCGCCGTGCGGATCGGTGGCGACGAGTTCGTCATCCTGCTTGCGGCGGGCGCTAGCACCTCGGAGGCCACGCAGATGACGGAGCGGCTGCTGGAGCAGATCCGCGAGGAGATGAATTTCGAGGGCAGGATCTGCAGGGTCGGGGCGAGCTTCGGCGTCGCCTCCGCCATCGGTGGCCTGATCGGAAACGGCGATCTGCTCAAAAGTGCGGACTCCGCGCTCTATACGGCCAAGGAACTCGGGCGTAACACCACAACCGTCTACACACCCCAGCTGCACAGCATCGTGAACGAAAAGCGGATGCTCTCGGCGGAAATCGAAGGGGGACTCAAAACCGGAGAGTTCCAGCCCTTCTTTCAGCCCCAATTCGACGCGCAGAGCCAGGAGTTTGTCGGGGTCGAAGCCCTTGCACGCTGGCATCACCCCACCCGCGGTCTGCTGACACCTGCCCAGTTCTTGCGGGTGGCCAACCAGCTGCGGCTCACCCCGGACATCGACCGGCAGATCTTCCGGGCCGGGCTCGACGCGCTCTGCCGTCTGAACGCGGAAGAGCTCTTCATCCCCAAGATCGCCTTCAACATGGACGTGCATCAACTGGTCAACACCCGGATCGAGGACATCGTGACCGGATATGATCTCGGCGGCTCCCGCATCGCGCTCGAAGTGCTGGAAAGTGTTCTGGTCGAGGAGCAGGATCACAACTTTCTCGAGCGCATCGACAGCCTCCGCAAGCAAGGATTCCAGATCGAGGTGGATGATTTCGGGTCCGGACACGCCTCGGTCATCGGGCTCAAGCACCTCCGTCCGCATGTGATGAAGCTCGACCGTATGCTCGTGCAACCCGTCGACAGGGACCCGACCGCGCGCGCCCTGGTCAGGAAGATGATCGAAATGGGCAAGGCGCTCGGAATCTCGGTGACAGCCGAAGGGGTCGAGACGGCGGAGCACGCCGCGATCATGGCGGATCTGGGCTGCGACACGCTGCAGGGCTTTTACTTCGCAAAACCGATGGATTTCGATCAGTTTCGCACCTTTGCCCTCGACGCCTGCGCCGATCTGAGAGAGCGGGCCCCCTCCGTCGCGGCCCATCGCGAGACGCGGCAAGACAGCGGCTAGCACACTACGACCGCCTCGCCCGGCAGCGCAGGTCAGTCGCCACCCTCCGTCGCGAGGCGCGCGACCTCCTGCAGCGCAAAGCGCCAGGTCGCCAGATCCACAGCCGAGAACGCAATCCGCACCCCCGAGGGCGCAGCCCCCGGCGTCACTGCAAAGGCGCGCCCCGGCGCGACCGCAATGCCGACCTCGGCACAGGCAGCGGCAAAGCTCTCCCCGCGCCACCGAGGCGGCAGCGCGATCCACCCGTGCAGGGCGTCCGGCCCGCCGGTGAACGCCAGGCGCGACAACGCCGTCTCGGCAATGGCAAACATCTGCTCCGCCTCGCGCCGCTTCGCCGCCTCGATGCGGGCAACGAGGCCCTCGTCGATCCAATGCTGCGCAAGAGCAACCGAGAGCGCCGGCGCCATCCACCCGCCTGCCCGCAACGCCCGCGCCACCGCCGCATGGTGGCGGTCCGGTGCGGCGATCAAACCGACCGACAGGCCGGGCATGAGGCGTTTGGAGAGGCTGTCGATCTGGATCACATGGTCCGGCGCCAAGGCGGCCAGCGGCGCGGTTGGTCGCAGAAACCCATAGACCCGGTCCTCAATCGCGGTGAGATTCTCCCGCCGGAGCACATCGGCAACAGCGGCCCGCCGCGCCTGTGACATGGTCAGGACCAGCGGGCTCTGCAGGGTCGGCTGCAGATAGACCGCATCCACACCACGCCGCGCGGTCTGCGCCAGCGCGTCGGGCATCACCCCCTCCTCATCGAGCTGCAAAGGAACCAGCTCGATCCCCATCAACCGGGCCGTGGCAATCGCATAGGGATAGGTGAGCGCCTCGACGGCTATCCGCCCGCCGCGGGGTGCAAGGGCGGAAAAACAGGCGGAGATAGCCTGTTTTCCGTTTCCGGCGCAGAGCAGACACTCGGGTGAAACCGAATGCCCGCGCGTGCCCATCAGCCCGGCCAAGGCCCTCATGGCGCCCATCGGTCCAGTCACCGACGAGGGAGCCGCGGCCCAGTCCGGCAGCTCCGATCTGAAGAACTGCGCTGTCGAGGCCGCGATGTCGCACCGCGCCTGCGCACTCAGTCGGAACATGATTTCAAGGTCTATTCCGGCCCGCGAGGGTTCCTGAACCGCCGGATCCAGCGGCGCAAACCGGTTCGCCACATAGGTCCCGCGCCCCACCTCCCCCGAGACGAGCCCGCGGTTGCGCAACTCTTCGTAGACCCGGCTGGCGGTGGACACCGCAATCCCCTGCTCATAGGCGAACCGGCGCTGCGGCGGCAGGCGCGCCCCGATGGGCAACTCACCGGTCGCAATCCGGGCGGCGATCCGATCGGCAAGACGCGCATAGGGTTTGGGCATCAAATTGCTCCGAGAACAATGTAACTGTTGATCGGTGCAATATGATTTGTCAAACCGGGCCCACCTAAGGAGGCCACACCATGCCCGATCTGTCTCTGGTACACCGCATGACCGCCTATATGGCATGGGCAGACGATGTGATGCTCAAGAACGCCGAACAGCTCGACGAAAGCGCCCTCATGGCCCCCCATGACACGCTCTTCGGCAGCATCTCGGGCACCTTCGACCACACGTTGGTGGTTGCCGAGATGTTCCGTGCGCACCTGGACGGCGGCACCCATCCTCATGTCGCGAGGCGCCGCAGCGACGCGCTGCCCTTCCGGGAGGTGGCCCGGCGCCTGCGGGAGATGAACGCTCATTATGTCGATCTGGCCCGCCGATGGACCGAGGCAGAGCTGTCCCAGATCATTCACTTCGAGTTTGTCGGCGGTGGCACCGGGGCGATGTCGCGCGAAGACATCCTGCTGCACCTGGTCAACCACGCCACCTATCACCGCGGCTTCGTCAGCACATTGCTGTTTCCGCAGCGGATCGCCTTCGCACCCAACGATCTGACGGTTTTTTTGCGCGACGTCTGGCCAGACCTGGCCGAAACCGCACAAGGACAACCGCTCAGGCCGGCAGAAAATCCGCGCGGCGCGGCGTAAAGCAATCGATCAACTCGCCCGGCGCTTCACACAGGCACCCATGGCGCGCGCCCGAGGGGATCACGAAACTGTCTCCCGGCCCGACCACACGGTGCTCACCACCGATGGTGAAGCGAAAGCGGCCGGATTTCACATAGGTGGACTGCACGTGCGGGTGCGCATGCAGCTGCCCTTCGGCCCCCTCTTCAAACCGGAAGGACACCACCATCAGGTCCGGGTGATCGGCCAGCACCTGACGGGTCACGCCGGGATCGGTGGCGACAATCGCAAAATTCTGATGACATGGGAACACCTCCTGTCCTTCTGCGAGGAACCCTGGCCCTCTAGTCGAAGAGATCCGCATGCTTGCGGTGGATCTCGGCAATGGTGTCGTCGAGACGGGCCAGATGCCGCCGTGCCGCTGCCGTCGCCCGCGCCGCATCCCGCTCCATCAGCCCGCTGGCGATCTCCTGATGATCCGCAAAGAGGGTCGCGGCCTCGCTTGCACGCCCCAGACTGAGGACACAGAGCCGGTCGATCCTCTGCTTGCATTCCTCGATGGTATCAAAGGCCAGAGGATGCCCCCCCAATTCGCAGATCAGCTTGTGAAACTCATAGTCCAGCACATGGAACGCCTCGGGATTGCCGGTCTCGATCACCCGCTGCTGCTGATCGAGATTGCCCTGCAGAGCCGCCTGCCGGGGGCTGTCCCAGACCGCGCAGGCGCTCCGGATCACCTCGAGTTCGACGGCGAGCCGCACGAACCGCGCATGATCAATCCGCTCCCGTGAAAACCCCCGGACCTTGGTGGCTTTCTGCGGTCGGATGACCAGCAGATCCAGACTTTCCAGACGGGTGAACGCATCGCGCACGGGTTGGCGCGACACACCGAACCGGCGGGCGATCTCGGCCTCGGACAACTTGGCCCCCGGCAAAAGCGCCAACGAAACGATTTCGTCCCGCAATTGATCAAACACCAGATCCGTGGTGGTCCGTCGCTCCAGTACGTCAGAGATGTCCGGCATTCCGATCCTCGTCGTTTGCGGCGTTCCAAGCAGGAGGCCCGATCTTGCAGAGCCCGCGCCTGCAGTACCTTGCGCCTGTGGCCCTTCGATGACCGCATCGGTGATCCTGGCCAACAATACGTCTTGACAATACTAGTATACTAGTCGTCTAAATTAACCAAGGCCATTTTCACATTGATCGCGAGTGGCCAAACCAAGGTGGGTCCCAAGGGGGGAGCCAGGCAACCTCCGCGCCTGCGGAGAGGAACGGGCCGCATCACTGCGGCACCGGATGGATGGAAAGGACCGGCCATGAGCCAAGCAGCACCCGCCCCGGAGACCACCGCCCGCACGCTTGCGGGGAAAGTGGCGCTCGTCACCGGCGGAGGGCGCGACATCGGGCGGGCCTGCGCCATGCGCCTGGCCGCCGCCGGCGCCGCCGTTGCCATCAACTATCACAGCTCTGCCGAGGGCGCCGACAGCGCCGTCGAAGAGATCCGTGGCCGGGGCGGGCAAGCGCTGGCGCGGCAGGGCGATATGACCTCGGACACGGATGTGGCCGCGCTAGTAGAGGATACGGCACAAGCCTTCGGCGGAGTCATCGACATTCTGGTGCATGTCACCGGCGGGCTTGTCGCCCGCAAGACCATCGCCGAGATGGACGTGGCGCATTGGAACCGCGTGATGGATCTCAACACCACCTCTTTCATGCGCGTGATCAAGGCGGCCTTGCCATATATGTCGGACGGCGGGGCCATTGTCAGCTTGGCCAGCCAGGCCGGTCGCGACGGCGGTGGGCCCGGCGCCGTGGCCTATGGCGCGTCAAAAGGCGCGGTCATGACGATGACCCGAGGACTGGCAAAGGAGCTGGGGCCCAAGATCCGCGTCAACTCCGTCTGCCCCGGGATGATCGACACCGATTTTCACAATGTCTTCACCAAGGACGAGGTGCGCAGCCACGTGGCCAACATCACCCCGCTGAAACGCGAAGGCACCTCGGAGGATGTGGCCAATCTGGTCGCCTATCTCGCCTCGGAGGAGGCCGCCTTCATCACCGGGGCCAATATCGACATTAATGGAGGGCTCGTCTTTTCATAATCGGCTTCGGCCAACACTCTGAGGCCATTGGCCCAGGATCCAAAGGGAGGAACCAACATGTATCAGAAACTATCAACAACCTTGCTCGGGGCCGCGGCGGCGGTCTCTCTGCTCTGCAGTGTCGCCAGCGCCGCCGATTGGCGCGGCTGGAACATCCACGCGGACGGCTATCCCAATACGGTCGCCATGGACAAGTTTGCCGAGCTTCTGGAGGAGAAGACCGGCGGCGAGATCTCACTGCAGATGTTCCACGGCGGCACATTGGGCAGCCAGCCCGACGCCATCGAACAGGTCCGGCTGGGCGGGCTGGAGATCGGCAACTTCAATCTTGGGCCCATCGGCCCGATCGCGCCGGAGGCCAACGTCGTCTCGCTGCCCTTCATCTTCAAGGACGTGCCGCACATGTTCCGCGTGCTGGAGGGCGAAGGCGGGCAAGCCATCGCCGACGGTATGGCCGCCAAGGGGCTTGTGCCGCTGGCCTGGTATGACGCCGGCGCGCGCTCCTTCTACAATGGCGCCAAGCCGATCAATGCCCCCGAAGACGTCTCCGGCATGAAGGTACGGGTCATGAACAACGACCTCTACTCCGGCATGATCTCGGAACTGGGCGGGAACCCCTCGCCCATGGCCTTCGCCGAGGTCTATCAGGCGCTGAAAACCGGCGTCGTGGACGGGGCCGAAAACAACTGGCCGTCCTACGAATCCACCGGGCATTTCGAGGTCGCGGGCTACTACTCGCTCAGCCAGCACCTCATCATCCCGGAGTGCATCTGCATCAACGCCGACGTCTACAACGGCCTCTCTGATGAGATGAAGGCGGCGGTGACGGAAGCGGCGGTGGAGTCAGCAGCTCTGCAGCGCGATCTCTGGGCAGCGCGCGAAGCGACCAGCCGCAAGATGGTCGAAGACGGTGGCGTCGTCGTGAACGAGATCGCCGACAAGGGCCCCTTCCAGGAGGCGATGACGCCGGTCTACGAGACCTATCTCGCCAGCAATCCGGACTTGCGCCCGCTGGTCGAGATGATCCAGACGACCGACTAGGCACCCGGCCTGCCTCTCGCGTCCGCAGCCTGGCTGCGGGCGCTTCTTTCACATCAGGAGAGACGTGATGACGGACCAGCCTGCCCGCCCGAAGCCGCCGGCCATGCTCTCTTCGATGGATCGGGTCCTCGACGCGATCGCTGCACTCTGCCGGCTGATCACGGGGCTGTCTCTGGTCACGCTGACCGTCATCTTCGGCTGGCTGGTTTTCGGCCGCTACGTCCTGAACGCGACGCCCACCTGGGTCGAGCAGGCCGCGCTGCTGCTGGTCATGACCATCGCCTTTCTCGGCGCCGCCGTCGGCATTCACGAAAGCACGCATCTCTCCGTCACCGCCTTTCGCAGCATCGTGCCGCGCTGGATGCGGACGGTGTTTGTCGTCACGACGGATCTGCTGCTTGCTGGCTTCGGGCTCCTTTTGCTCTGGCAGGGCACCAAGCTGACGCTGTTCAAATGGGGCTCCATGATCCCCCTCATCCAGTTGCCGGAAGGGCTGCGCTCGCTGCCGCTCACGGTGGGCGGCGGGCTGATCCTGCTCTTCACGGTGGGCCATCTCCTGCGCCTCGCCACAGGCCATGACAATCGCAGCGACACCATAGGGTAGGATTTTTCGGTGGGCCTTTTTGTTCTTCTGGGCATCTTCGCCCTCTGCGTGATCATCGGTGTGCCGGTGGCCTTTGCGCTTGGCATCTCGGCTCTGGCCGCCTTCTGGTTCGAAGGGCTGCCGCTGATGATCGGGGTGCAGCGGATCATCTCGGGCATCAACGTCTTCTCGCTGATGGCGATCCCCTTCTTCATCTTCGCGGGCGAGCTGATGTTTCACGGCGGCATCGCCGCGCGCCTCGTCCGCTTTGCCTCTGCCGCGGTCGGAGCCGTGCGCGGGGGCCTCGGCATCGTGAATGTCTTCTCCTCCATGCTCTTCGGCGGCATCTCCGGCTCCGCTGTCGCCGATATCTCGGCGCTGGGGTCGATCCTGATCCCGGTGATGAAGGAAAAAGGGTATGACGCCGATTACGCGGTGAACGTAACCGTCACATCCTCCATCGCGGGCATCATCATCCCGCCCAGCCACAACATGATCATCTTCGCCATCGCGGCGGGCGGTGGCATTTCGATCTCGAAACTTTTCCTCGCGGGCGTTCTGCCGGGCCTGCTGATGTGCCTCTGCCTCGCGGTCGCTGCCTATCTGGTCGCGGTGAAACGCGGCTACCGCGCCGAAGTGTTCCCGGGCTGGAGCAGCCTCGCGCTCAGCTTTATTGCCGCCATCCCGGGCCTCTTCACCGCCGTGATCATCGTCGGCGGCGTGCTCTCCGGCATCTTCACCGTCACCGAATCCGGCGCGTTCGGCGCGATCTATGCCTTCGTCGTGACCCTGTTCGTCTACCGCAGCATCACATGGGCCAGCTTCCGCACCGCGGTGGCGCAATCGGTGCGCACGACCGCGATGGTGATGATCCTGATCGCCTGCGCCGGGGCCTTTGCCTATATGCTCACCTTCTACCGCGTGCCCGACAAGACCGCAGCCCTGCTCACCGGGCTCACCGACAACCCGATCCTGATCCTGCTGATGATCAACGCGGTGCTGCTGATCCTCGGCATGATCATGGATATGGCCGCACTGATCCTGATCTGCACGCCGATCTTCTTGCCGGTGGCGACCAGCCTCGGGATCGACCCGCTGCAATTCGGCATGATCCTGATGGTCAACCTGGGCCTCGGGCTTTGCACGCCGCCCGTCGGCTCCTGCCTCTTTGTCGGCTGCGCCGTGGGCAAGCTGCCGATGGAAACCGCCGTGCGCACCATCTGGCCGTTTTACCTCGCGATCTTCGCGGCGCTGATGATGATCACCTTCATCCCCGCCGTGTCGATGAGCCTGCCGACCCTGCTCAGCCCCTAGAACTGCGCGGACATCCGCAGCGAGATCCGGGCCTCGGTGACGAAGTCATGCGTGAGAAGCGTCTCCCCCGCAGCCCGGCTCTGCGGCCAATCCGGATGGCGACGCCCGCGCCGACCAGAAGATAGCTGCGATCCACCAGCGTACCAAGAAAGCGGAAGGCCGAAGGCCGCGCCCGGCCATCTTCGACAAATCGCGCGCTCAAACGCGACTGAGACCTGGTGCCCAGCACACAGCCGCCTCTCGACCCCATCGGCTGCAAAGAGCGTTTCGCTTTTCTCACGGGAGGCATAGCTGATAAAGGCTGCAAACTACGATTCCACCGGTATCGAACGGGCACATAAAACCCAAACCTAAATGACTTCAACCAAAGCACGAAGGTGCCGGCGCTGTCATGAAAAGACCGCGCGGTCTTTTTCGGGGACGCCGCTAGAGCTCGCGCACCGTCCGCCGCTCAACCGGGGTGAAGTCGCGCCCGACCATCCGGCGCACCCGCGCCACCCAGCTTTCGGGCCGGAAATCCAGCACAAGCAGGCCGCCCGCCGCATCATCCATCGCCAGCTCCGAGCCATCGGGCGCAAAACACAGGCCGATCCCGGCATCTCTCGTCCCCAGCGGCGGGATCGTGGCGATTTGCGTGCCGTCGCTGGCATCATAGAGCACGAAGCTTCCGCCATAGTCTCCCTTTGCCGCGATGAAATAGGCGTCCGGATCAATCGCAACGCGCCAGATGGCGCCGAGGCCACTGCCATAGGCCGAGAGCCTCTCAATCGCCTCGGCGTCCCAGATCTCGAAGCCTTCGGACCCAAACACCAGCAGACGCGTCCCGGCCTGGGTGAAACGCACCTGGGCAATCTCCAGCGCGGTCTCGGCGCGGTGCTCATGGACGAAGTGACCCTGCTCAGACCGAAAGAGATCCACGCCCCCACGCTCGCGCGGCACCGCCACCCGCTTGGTTGCGGCGCAATAGTCCAGACCGGCCAGATCGGCGTCGTCCTCCAGGCCGAGCGTGGCCCACTGCCCCAGCGGAACAAGCGCGCCCCGCTCCGCATCGAAGAGCGCAAGCTCCCCCGTGGCCACGCGCCCGAGCAGCCCGCCTTCGGACCCGCGCGGCGTCACACGCGGATCGAAACGGACATCCTGCAAGGGACGCGTCGCGGCTGTGATCCTGGCCACCCGCCCATCCTCCAACACACCGAGAAGCGTCTTTCCCGCGAACTGGATGGCGGTGATCGGGGGCGCCTTGACCAGCCGTCCGCGCCGCTGCCGCCGCTCCCAGATCAGCAGTTGGCCGTCCTCGTTGAGGCGCGCCACCCGCGACAGGTTTGACTGATAGGCCAACTGGCGGATCGGAGGGATGTCGGCCCGTCGGCTGATGGCATCGGGTACTGCGAGGTGCTGCGACAAGGCATGCTGTCTGTTCTTGGACAACAGCGCCACAGACCCATCGGGCGCCAGCGACACATATCCCAACGGGCTCTCGGGCGGGCCGGGCTGGACGCAATTCACATACCAGCCGTGAGATCGGGGCTCGGCCTGTGCATGGACAAGACGGTAACGCGGCCCCGCGGCCTTCTCGGCCGCGGCAAAGCGCACATGCATCTCGTCGGAGAAGGCAATCTCCTCGGCATCGCTGTGCACCGCAAGTATGTCCGGATCGATGCTCACCCGAAACCACGGCCGTGGCGCATAGTCGTCGAACCGGTCATGCCGCATCACCTGCCGCGTACGGGGGCTGATGCGGCAATATCCCGTCCGCGTCGCAAACGGGGCCGCGCGGCCGGGATCAGTGCGCCGGAACCGGTTGCTCCGCAGATCCAGCAAAGCACTGATCGGCGGGCCGTCTGCGGGTGGTCCGCTGTCCGCAATGCCCAGACCACTGAGCAGCAGACCCCCATCCGCCATCCACCAGGCGCGCTCGACATAGGAGAAATGCGACCGGGCGCTATAGGTCTGCGCGCCGCTCCTGAGATTTATGACCAGCAGGGTTCCCCGGCTCGACACAAACATCTCGTCATGCGCCTCGCTGGCCGCGAAGGCACTTGGGAAAAAGGGCTGCGACACGCGGTGGATTTCGACCAGCAGCTGATCCGGACGCTCCGCGTCGGCCCGCAGGAAAGACCCGTTGTCGGCTTCGATGATCAACTCCTGCGCCGGACCGACCAAGCTGATGTTCACGATGCTCACGTCCGGATCCATGACCGGTGTCTCACCGATCAGTTCCGGCGTGGCACCCAGCCTGCAGACCCGCCGCCGGTCACGCGCCACCCCATGCACATGCGCCAGACGGCGCCCATCTGCCGAGAACGCCGCGCCATCGCGCAAGTCATATTTCGCGCCGGGCGGCGTGTAGGTCCCCACCGGCGCCAGCATCTGCATCAGTCTCGGGTGGCTCATCGCCCGCTGGCACAGCGCAATCCGCGCCTGCCGGGTCGGCGCCCGCGTCCAGGCCTCCACCCCCACCAGCCCGGCCAGATCGTGCCGTTGATCCGCGAGGATCTGGCTGCGCGCGGCCAGCGCCCGGGACTCCGCCCGCTGGCGCAGCGCGCGCTCGTGCGCCGCGCGGTCCTCGGCGGCCCGTAAGGCGGCCTCCTGCCCGGCGCGCGCCCGCTCCCCCGATGCCATCACGAAGGTCCGCACCAGTTCGCCCACCTCCGGGGCATCCTCGGGCGGCTGCAGCACGAACTGCTCCGCCTCGCTCAGAACGGCGCCGGTCAGCAACTCCTCCTCCCGCTCAGGCGCGGCCTCCCAGGCGCGGGCACGCTGCTGCAGCCGCGTGTGATACCGCAACCAACGTGGCGCGACGCGGATGCCGTCGGTCAGCCGCGCCAGATTGGCGGCGACCTCGGCCTCCGTCCGCATAGAGACATAGTTCAGCGCCCGCATCCACGTCGGCACGGCGGCGCGGTCATGATCCCTCATGACCACGATGATGATGCGCTTCTTCTGGAGCCGGGCCTGTTCGATCTCCCACAGGCACACGCGGGACGCCACGCTTGCCGCCGTCAGCGCAAAAACCACCACATGTGCCGCGTCGATCATGCCCAGCAGGCGGGCCCGCCATGGCTCACCGGGCCGGATGTCCTCGACGTCGATCAGAACATCGAAGGCACCCGTCTCCAGTTGACCCTGCAGCCTCGCCACCTGGGCCCGATCCCGGCGCGCATACGACAGGAAGATCGACAGGCGCTGCTCCATCACCGGTCGGGCCTGGGATCTCTGCCGCTCACCCCGGCCCGCCGCCTGCCACCGGTATCGCCGGAGCTTTGGTGGCAGTGGCCGCAAGTGCCGAAAACGCGCCCGTGTCAACCTCCAGGATAGCGATCACCTCATCGACATAACCCAGCGCGGCCTCCAGATCATGGGCCGCGGCTGCATCGGTCAGCCGCGCCCCCCTCCGCGGCCAGCGGGCTGAGCTGTTGCAGCGTCGTGTCATGCAGGGCGGCGCGCTCGCGGTCAAAGCTCATCTCGCGCCAGCTCTTCACCCCGGCCAGCAAGGCGGCTGACATCACCCCCAGAAAGGCCGCGAACACGACCAGCGCCGGGCTGCCCAGGGACCCCAGCGAGGACGCCACCACCCCAAGACCCAGCACAAGCGCCCCCACCGGCGCCAGCCGGGACGAGCGCGTGTCATGCGCCGAAGCCGCCTCGCGCAGATACGCCACCTGCCCCTGCACGAAGGCCTCCAGAACATGCTGTCCGGTCTGTTAGAAAACCGCACGGCCCTGAGCATGCGCCACCTCCAGCGCTGTGCGGTACAGCACCCCGCGATCCGCTTCCGCCTACGTGCGGTTGGCGATCCACCTGGTGGCAAAACGCGCCTCGCTCAACAGATAGGCGAAGATCGCCGCTGCACCGAGCGCCAGCGCCTGCAACACCCCCAACGGGGTCCGATAGGCGGTCGCCAGATCCTGGAACTGTCCGACAAGCCCGCCCCGCCCGGTGCTGGTGTCCGCACCTGCGCCCCCCGCCTCGAACCCAAGCAACAGCAACCCGCCCAACAGGGCCGACACCGCGGTCGCGGCGATGAACGCGCTCATGCAGCGCCGATAGGCCGCCTGGGCCTCGCGCGCCTTCGCGGCGGCATGCGCGCGGCGGGCCTGCACCTCGCGGTATTTCGGGGCAGTCTGAACGCTTTCGGGCAGAGCGGCCATGGGCACTTCTCCTTCAACAGGTGACCTCGCCTGACGGCCCACCGGCTCTGACCGTGCCCGCACCGCCAGCTTTGCAAATTTGCCGCGCGGCTGTCCAGTTCACCGCGCACGATCCGCATCGCCGGCCCAGCCACACCGCAACTGCGAAAACCGACCGATCCACGCGGCCAATCCCTTGTTTCCCCGCAAGACTTCCCCACATCAAAGACACGTTAGAGGCGATTGCAGCGAGGGAGGGCGTCTGCCGGTGAAAAACATTGTTGTGGCAAGCGATTTGTCGGACAGGTCGCGACAGGCGGTTCGGCGCGGCGTGCATCTGGCGGCGGACATGGGCGCCCGGCTCACCGTTCTACATGTGGTCGACGCGGCCATGCCGGACCGGCTGTCAAACCGGGTGCAGACCGAGGCCGCGGCACTTCTGGCCGAAGAGGTTGCCGAGGACGCGGATGGCCGCACCCTCGATCACCTGATCGAAGTCGTCGTCGGCGATACGGTCGAAGAGATCCACAACGCGGTCGAAGGGTTGGGCGCCGATCTGCTGATTGTCGGCCTGCACCGCCGGCGCGTGTTCCTCGACCACATCAAGGAAACCACGATGGAGCATCTGATCCGCGCCAGCAGCCTACCCGTCCTTCTGGTCGCAGGGGACGCGGACCGCCCCTATGCCCGGGTGCTCGGTGGTGTCGACCTGTCGCCCGTCTGCGCCGCGGGTCTTCACAAGATCCGCATGATTGCCCCATCGGCTGAGCTGACGCTGTTTCACGCCCACGAGGTGTCCTTCCGCAACGAGGCCGAGCGCGACTATGCCACCTGGACCGCCGTCTCCGCGCTGCCCGACAACCTGCCGCCGCCGGTTTTCGTCGAAGGCAAGGCCCGCGAGGCGCTGGAAGAGGTCATGGCAGAGACGGATTGCGACCTGCTGGTCATCGGCGCCTACACCCGGTCGAACGCCGGGCGCTACATGCTGGGCGGCTTTTCCTCCGGCCTGATCCGCAAGCCGCCCTGCGATCTGCTACTGGCGAAATAGTCAGTCCTGCGCACGGCGCGGGTCCTGGCCAAGGCGCCTGATACCGGGCCGGCACCTCTGTCTTGTGTCATTCCCGGCCGGGCACATCCGAGAAGCTTTTCGTCACCTGCGGATCACGTGCGCGCCCCACCGAGACACGGCAGCCTCGGCCAACTGCCCGTCGTCGATCAAACCTGCGTCGAGACACATGCCAGCCCATCCAAATAGCACCTTTTATAGGTCCAAAAAGCGGTCGTCGCTCCCTACCAGTTCAGGCTGAAACGCCGACCGGACGGCGGGTCGACCGCATGACCCGGTTTCGGCCCGGATCCGGACCCGCGCCCGCCGGAGATCCTCCCACATACCGCGGGCCAAACCTGGTGATCGACGGCCCGCTCATTCTTGGGTCTCTGCCACCCGCACCCGGCTCGCTGCCATATTGTCACAGACCCAAAACCGTCGGAAAATATGGCGGGTGCACCCGCGCCCACGCTCACCAGGTCCTTTGACGGTATCCAGTATCCAAAAATCTGTCGCTCCCCTTGGAAGACCGCGCTCTTGCCTCGCCGCCCGAGCCCCTTTGTCCACGGCAAATCCATACGGCTGCGCACACTCGAACGCGCAGGAGCGTCCGACAGGTCGCGGGCATCATATCACTGCTGCGCGTGCCGCAGATCAGAACATCGCCACGGCCGTTCAGAGCCACGCGTTCTGGCCGCATCAAACAGTCGAGCACAATAGGATCACGCCGCCGGAGGTGCCGGAGCCGAACCACCGCGCGCCGCCGCCGGTCACCGCATCTCATGACCCGCGCCTGACGTCCCATACATCAGCGGTGCTGAACGATGCAGCCCCGCCGCAGACCTCCCCAGATCCTTAACCAGACGCTGACCGGGTTTGCCGCCCCCCTCCACCAGGCCACGCCCGGACGTGGAACAGTCCGTTGCCCAGTCGTCTCCCTGAGCGATGGTCCGCCATTTACGCGCGAAGCAAGGCCGCGGATGCTTATGCGCAGGGCGTTGAGCGGATGCCATCACCACCTGCGTGCGCCCCTCATCTGTCGCTCACATGGTCGGTGGAACCATGGATCATGCCTGAGTGTCCGAAGACAATGCGGCGGCGCGGTCTCCCGCACGCGCGCCAATCCACCTGCTGTTCACGGCGCTCGATCCCGCGCGTCTCATCGGCCTACACCAGATCAAGACCCCACCGGGCAAAGAAGGCGACCGATAGGCTTGATCTGTCTGGCGGGCTTCTGTAGCGCCAGCCGTCCCCGCGCACCGGGCAACATCCCTGCGCCCCCGGCGCGGACATCTGATCCTGCAGCCGCAGGAAAGACTGTCCGCAGTCATGTAACACAGCCACAACCTCAGAGCCGTGGTGATCGTACGCTGCACGGCGCCAGACGCATCACCGCTTGCTATCGTGAGCTTGCCAGTACCCGGGTGCCCCGGCCCGACCCGCGATACTCGTTTGACCCTCCACTATGCTCCGAAGAGCATGCCGATGTCTGCCGCGCAGGGCTCTGGAGCGGCCGCGCCCAGCGCCTGTCGCGAGAGCCGCAGCGCACCCCTGGATGTCAAGCCTTCACATCCTCCGCCCGGCGCGCTCACCGCGAGAGTTCCGCCTTCGGGTCAGGCGGCCCGGTCGGAGATCTCGTTCTTAAGCGTCAGAGCGTGAAGCGTCTCAAAGATCTGTTGGCCAGTCAGCCGGGAAATATCGAAATTGGTTTGCGACCCGATCCCTCCGAAGAGCTCTGCATAGACGCGATCACTGCCGACAAAGCCCATCGACCAACTGGGAAAGGCTCTCGTCGTGATGCGGCTGGTCTCGAGGACCGTGATATGATCGTGACGCTCGTCCATCTGGATGCGCTCGAACGTCTCTTCCACGGCATCGATTGGACCTTCAAGCACCTGCCCAAAGACACCCGCATTGAAGATCAGCGCGCCGGTCACCCCGGCAGCCTCGTTGTTTCGCTGAGACGTTTTCAGGATCTCGTCAATTTCACCGGCCATCATTTCACGATTGGTGATGGCGCTTTGATAGCTGAAATAGATGACGCGCAGCAGGTCCGTATCGGCGGTGATCATCCTTGGTCTCCTTCTTTCGCGCATGGCGGCTGGTCCTGATCCATGGTCGGCAGCGGCGCCGTCAGGAAGGACCCGATTTCGGTCGGCTTGATCGGTCGGCCGATCAGGAAGCCCTGAATTGACGCACAGCCGTTGGCCCGGATACGCGCCAGTTGCTCAACGGTTTCGACACCTTCGGCAAGCACGTTCATGCCAAATGCCGCGCCGAGCTGCGCAACCGCCTCGACGATCTGGTGCGCGTTGTCGTCAGCGAAGGGCTCCCGCACAAAGGACTGATCGATCTTCACCTTGTCGAACGGGTATTTGCGCAGATAATTCAGCGACGAATAGCCAATGCCGAAATCGTCGAGCGAGATCCTGATCCCGAGGGATCGCAGATCGTTCATCCGCTGCAGCACGACCTCTTCCTTCTTCAGAAGCGTGGTCTCGGTGATCTCCAGTTCAAGCCGGTGCGGCGCCAGACCGGATGTCGCGAGCGCCGTGCTGACCGCGTTCACGAAACCGCTGTCCTCGAACTGCATGGACGAGACATTGACCGCCACCGCGATGTCCTCGGGCCAGGCTGACGCCGCCTTGCAGGCTTCGGCCAGAACCCAGGCCCCGATATCGATGATCAGCCCCGTGTCTTCGGCGATCCGGATGAAGTCGGACGGCAGGATCTGGCCCATGTCCGGATGGTTCCAGCGGATCAGGGCCTCAAACCCGGTGACCCGGTGCTCCTGAAAATCCACCTGCGGCTGGAAGACGATCTCGAACTGCTGCAGGAGGAGCGCCTTGCGCAGATCCATTTCAATGTCGCGCCGCCGCTCCAACTCGGCAAACATCTCGTCTTTGAACCAGCTGAACTGGTTGCGGCCGGACCGTTTGCTCTCGTAAAGCGCGATATCGGCTCTCTGCAGCAGTTTCTCCGGATCACGCTCCTCCGGCCGCCGCGCCGCCAAGCCGATGCTCACGCCGATTGTCAGCTGGTGACCGTCGATCAGGAAGGGCCTGCTGACCATCTTGATGATGCGTGCGGCAATATCTTCGGCGCAGGACAGCGGGTTGTCGGCCAGCAGAATGGCAAACTCGTCGCCACCAACCCGGGCAACGACGTCTTCCCGCCGGATCGCCCTCTTCAGCCGCTCTGCCACTTTGCGCAGCAGACCATCCCCAACCGTATGCCCCAGGGTGTCGTTGACCTGCTTGAAGTGGTCCAGATCGAGAAACAGCGCAACGACGCCGTCCCTCTCTCCCTGGTCTTCCCGGACCATCTGCTCAAAGCAGGTCTTGAGATATTTCCTGTTGCCCAACCCCGTGAGCTCGTCCGCTTCGAACTGCGGCGCGGCCCCCTGAGACTGGCCTTGCGCATTGCCCGCAATGCCGATCCATCCTCCCGCCGGGTTGGGCGACCAGGCAATGTCGGCCCGCATCTGCGACGTCTCCGCAGCCACGGCAGGGACATCGCACGCGGGCGGCCGGGCCTCCGCCGGGAGCGAACAGGCCTTGAACACCTCAGGATAGTGGCGCCCCAGAACGGCGTCGGGGTCCGTCTCCGCCGCACTCACCGCGCTCAGGAACGCGTCATTGACAAAGGACACGGCACAGGTCGCCGAAATCGCGACGACCCCGACGTCCACATTGCGCAGCCCCATGAGAATATCCGCCGGATCCCCCATCAGGGGCGATCCGATAGGGGGCGAATTCAGATCATCCGCGGCATGGTGGTGCTGCGCCAACGTCCATCTCCTTCAAAACTGGGCACTGTCCTACCACTGCCTTGGTGTAGGATTCGTTTAAAGGCACAGGCATGAAACCTTGTATTCAAACGATCTTTCTTAAAACTGTCGCGCCTTTGCCCACAGCCCCATGCCTGGAGCAGATCCCCAGACGGCCGGGCACACACCCAAGGTCAGAGCCCGATCTGCACCTCGCAGAGCGCCACCCCACCCCGGCCCGGTTGCTGGCGGGATGAGAACCGAGATGGCTTTTTGTGTCGCGATCTGGCAGATTTGCAGCATTCTTTTTGGATCTTGAGCATGTCGAATTCAAGCAGAGCCCTGCGGCAGGTCGTGTCGCTCGATGGCTGGATCGCCACATTTGACGCAGACGACACCGCAACCGTGCATGCCGATGTGGTTTTCCGCGAAGGCCGGTTCGGCGCCGAGCAGGACGACAAGGTGCGCTTCCGCCTGTCGCTCAGGCGGGCTGAAATCGTGGTGATCGCGCCCGACACCGAACCCCTGCGCGTGATCCGTTCATCCGTGGAACGCACCCCCGCCCGCGAAGAGCAGACCCGGCTGGTCACCCATCAGACCACGGCGCAAGCCCATGGCAAGGCGGGGCTGTCCCTCTCCAGCGCTCTGACCCCCGGGGCCGACCTCGCCCTCGGGGCCGAAGCGCATCGCTCGCTGACCACGCGGCAGGAGTTGACCGAGAAGGTCGCCGGGCACGTCGAACAGCATTTCACGACCCTCGAAGGGCACCCGGCGTGGGAGGTGCGCGCCATCGGTCGCGACTGTCTGGACGGCTCCCCCTGGGACGCGGCCGGCGCCCCGCGGCTCAAGGTCAAGAGGCAGGCCGAGCGCAACGCCGACGGCGACAAGCCGACGATGCGCTTCGAGATGCGCTGCCGGCGGGAAGACATCGAGATCTCCGACCTCGAACTCAAGGACCCGGAAAAACAGGGCTGGTTCGCCCGACGCTCCAACCGCGATGTCAACCTCGCCGCCGCCGAGCAGGTGATCAAGGAAGAGCTGCTGTCGGCGGGCTTCCTGCAGGTCGCCGATCTGAACGAAAAACATGCGGATGTCGTCATCGCCGATGTCATCGTCTCCGAGGACTGGTAGTGCCCGGCTGGCAGGAGAAGGTCGTGCAGGTGATGCTCGCCGAGACCTCCGATCTGCGGGCGCTGGCGCGCATGGTCGGGCACGATCCGACTACCTTCTGGCGCGATGCAAACTTCCGGCAGGCAGATCTGTCAGGCCAGGATCTCAGTGGGCTGGATATCTCCGCCGCGATCCTCCCGCCAACCGCGCAGGCGGCCTCTGAGCCCGCGCCTGGCAGCCCGAATCTCGCGGACAACCCCAAAGCGGTGGCCCATGACCACCTGGTTCGCGGACTGAAAGCCTTGGACCGCGTCCTCGCAGATTGGCCACACTACGAAGCGCCTCTCGCCAACGCGCTTGCGGCGTTCAGACTTGCCGTCGACGCCCATCAGTCGCTCTCCGAGACCGCCGGGGAGGCCGAGGCCCGCTACAGATTGGCCGAAGCCCTGCTGCTGCGTGCCTATGCCTCCGCCGACCACGTCAAGGATGCCATCGACACCGCGGAATACGAGTTGCGCCACGCCAAAACGTTGCGGGAAGCCTCGGATGACACCGACCGACTGGCGCGGTATCATGACGCGCAGGGCATGGCGCTGCGCCTCAAATCGCGGACGCAAGAGGACGTCGCGGCAATAGACACCCTCACCCGCGCGCAAACCTGTTTCGACGCCATGACCGAGCATGAGGCATCGGCGCGGTCTGAGATCCGCAAGATGGGCGTCTTTCGCGAAATCTTCCTCCGGGGTGGAACCACCAACAGCGCCGACCACGCGATCCTCAGCGTTCACATCAAAGAGCTGGAGCGGATCTGGTCGCCGGTGACTGGTCCCGTCCCCGCAGCCATCGCCGCAGCGGCGCAGATCGAACACAGCGCCCATCGTCTCACCCTGGCCCAGATGACCCGCCAACCGCTCGGCACCAAGGCGCGCGAGGACATCCGCGACACGCTCATCACGGCCATGCGGTCCGCGTCCTACCTCGACTGGATCGAAGCGCAGCGCTGCCTGACCGACCTCGACGCGCTGCAACAGGCCCCGGATCCGCCCCCCGCAGACGCGGACGCATCCCCGACGCTGGACGCCGCCCGCACCGAGGCGCTGAGCCGCGCGCAGGCCCGGCTGGCCGAGGGTGACGCCCACCTGCGCGCGCTCATCTCCGCCCCCGATCTCGATTTCACACAGCTTGACCCTGCGCTTGATTGCTACGCCGACGCCGAAGACCTCTATGGCCTCCTTGAAGATGTCGCGCTGATCGAGGGCGAGCCAGGCCGGGCCTATGCCATCCTGCGGCGCGGCATGGCGCATCTGCTGAAAACAACAGATGACGCGCTGACCGGCCAAGCCCAGGCCGAGGCCTGCACCGACGCCCGCTTTGCCATGGATCTGGCGGCGGCCAGCCTCGCCGGGCGCAGCGATGTGCCGCTCGCCCTGGCCGAAGCGCTCGACGCGCAGGCCTTCGGTCTGCGGATCGAGGCCCATGTCTCCACCTCCGCCGCAGCTGTCGACGCCTTGGCGGAAGCCGCAGCCCTGCACCGCCGGGCCAGTGGCGTCGAAGGCCTGCCGCGCGCGGTGAGCTATCGCTATCGCACCCACGCCTTCGGCGCGGAGCGGGAGCTGGAAGAGCGCCGGTCCGCCGACCCGGCCACGCTCCAGGCCAGCCGCCTGCGCGCGCAAAAGGCGCTGCAGACCAGCGACAGCAGACGCACCGACCGGACCAGCGCCGCTGAGGAAGCGGCGTATATGGCGATGCTCGCCGAATACGCGATGTCCGTCACCGCCGAACTGAAGCTTGCCGCGCCCGCAGATGTCAAAGAGCAGCGCGCGCAGAGCAAGGAGACGACCGATCAGACCCTGCAAGAGGCGATGGCGCTGGCCGCCACGCTCTTCATGCCGCTCGACTGGATGCTGCTGCATCGCACACGGGCACAGCTGCGCAGGCTCGACGCGCACTAGGCTGCTTGGCGGCCTTCAAACCCGGCGCAGGCTCCACCAGCCCCTACAAGGGCGTCGCAAAGGACCTCGAGCCGCGTCCCTCTTGCGCACGCCGCCGGTCCTCCTCCGCAATCGCGGCATCGAGCGGCGCCCGGTCCGTCAGACCCGAGAAATCATCGCGGCGCGGCATCACATGCGCCACATGCAGGAAACGCTCCTGCGCCACATCGTAAAGACGGCGCAGCTCCGGCAAGGGATCCGCGTGATCATCGGCGCGCAGATCAAGCCAGGGATAATCCTCGCCGCGGTGGATGCGCAGCGCCGCGGACTGCTTGCCGCGCTTGTCTCCGCCCGCAAGCTCTCCGGCCTCCATGGCCGTCAGCAGACGCTCCGCAAAGGGAAGGTCAGCCGCCGACTGATACGCCGCCAGCGTCTCGACGATCACCGCCTCTCCGGCCAGCATGTTCCCGGCGACCGACACGTCCTCGCCGGAGACATGCCCGCACCAGTCTATGCAGTCCTCACCGGTGTGCGCGGCGATGTCACCTGCCGCATCGATCATATGCGCCTGCCGCTGCGCCTCTCCGCCGTCCCGCGCGACCAGATCGGCCAGAACAGCGGAAGCCGCTTCGCCCACGGCCATCCGATCTGCCGCCTCGATGCCCCAGAGCGGGTTCACGAAGGCCTGCGTTGCAACGGCGCATCTGCCGCCGCGAATATGCGGCACCAGGGCGCCCACGGCAAAAAACCGGGAGGCCACGGCAATCCCCAGATCACCAGTTGACGGGTCGCGCGCAACAATCGAATAGGTCATCGGTCTGCTCCTCTTATCGTCCGGCGGCGTAGGCTTGCATCATGCGGGGCGTCGCAGCGGCCTTCAGCATCCCATCCGGCCCGCGGCTTGCCGCGGTCAGCCGCCCGACGGTCCAGGGCTCCGCCACCTCCACATCATGCCCCCGCGCCCTGAGATCGCTGATCACCGCCTCGCCAAAGGCCGGCTCCAGCATCAGATGCCCGGGCCTAGTGCCGCGCGGATAGAAGGACGACTGGAAATGCCCCGTGTGAAACAGCGGCCCGTCGATCGCTTCCTGCAGGTTCAGCCCCCCGTGCACAAGGCGCAGCAGCAGGATCAGCTGCCACTGGTCCTGCTGGTCGCCGCCGGGTGTGCCAAAGGCGTGCCGCGTGCCGTCGGGCTCCTGTGCCATCGACGGCGAGAGCGTCGTGCGCGGCCGCCGACCCGGTGCGAGGGACGTGGGCAGCCCCTCGTCCAGCCAGAACATCTGCGCTCGGGAGTTGAGCGGCATGCCAAGCCCGGGCACCACCGGCGACGACTGCAACCAGCCGCCCGACGGCGTGGCAGAGACCGCGTTGCCCCATTGGTCGATCACGTCGATATGCACCGTGTCGCCGCGCCGTTCCGTCAGATGCGCCATGGTCGGCTCACCCGCGCCCACCCCGGGGCCCGCGGCCTGCGGGGCGGCGGCCCGGGCGACGGCCGCATCGGCCCAGGCGTCATAGCCCTCCACGCGACCGGGCCGCTGCTCCTGAGAGCTGGTCGCACCGATCAGATCGCGGCGGCCTTCGGCATAGGCACGCGACAGCAGCGACGCTGTCGGGATATCGCTGTGCAGCGGATCCCCGTAATAGGCTTCCCTGTCCGCAAAGGACAGCTTCATCGCCTCGATGACCCGGTGCACGAACTCGGCGCTCGTTGCATCCATTGCGCCAATGCCACTGCCCTCCAGAATCCGGAGCGACTGCAGCAGGGTCGGCCCCTGGGTCCAGACCCCGCCTTTCCAGACCGTCCACCCCTCATAGTCGACATCGAGCGGCGGCTCATAGGTCGCTTCCCAGGCGGCCATGTCCTGCCCGGTCAGCACGCCTTTCCGGCGGCCCCCGGCGGCATCCATCACGCAGGCATCGCGCATCCAGCTGTCGATGGCCTCGGCGATGAAGCCTTCGCGGAACGTGCGCCGCGCCGCCTCGATCTGCGCCTCCCGCCCGCTGGCGCCCTCGGACTCGGCCAGCAGCCGCTCCCAGGTGTCGGCCAGCGCCGGGTTTCGAAAGAGCGCGCCGGCAACAGGGGCCGCCCCGCCCGGCATCCATGTCTCATAGGACGTGGACCATTCGTCGCGGAAGAACTCCGCAAGCCCCGCGATCGTCCCCGCCACCCGTGGCAGGACGGGATGACCATGGCGCGCATAATAGATCGCAGGCTCAAGAATTTCGCGCAGCGACAACCGCCCGTGATCGCGCAGCATCAGCATCCAGGCATCGAAGGCCCCCGGCACCACGGTCGCCAGCAGGCCCGAGCCCGGAATGAGATCCAGCCCCTCGGCGCGGTAGTGCTCAATCGTCGCCCCCGCCGGGGCCACCCCCTGCCCGCAGACCACCGTGGGCGCGGCATCCCCCGCAAGCCGGATCAGCGCAGGCATATCCCCCAGCGGCCCGTTCAGATGCGGCTCAACCACATGCAGCACGAACCCCATGGCCGCCGCCGCATCAAAGGCCGAGCCCCCCTGCTCCAGCAGCTTCATGCCCACCGCCGAGGCGATCCAATGTGTCGAGGTGCAGACGCCGAAGGTTCCCTTGATCTCGGGGCGGGTTGTGAAAGTCATGGCAGGTCCTGATCTCTATGTGTCACGAGGGTCGAGCGCATCGCGCAGCCCGTCCCCCAGAAGGTTGAACCCGAGCACCACGAGGAAGATCGCAATGCCGGGATAGAGCGCCATCCACGGCGCCTGTTCGAGGAAGTTCTTGGCGATGTTCAGCATCGAGCCCCACGACGGCGCGGGCGGCTGCTGGCCCAGCCCGAGGAAGCTCAGCGATGCCTCGGCAATGATCGCCGTGGCAATCGTGAGCGTGCCCTGAACGATGATGGGCGGAAAGATATTCGGCAGGATATAGCGCCAGATCAGCGCGAGGTGCCCCACGCCGATGGCCCGGGCACTTTCCACGTAGTCTTCGGTCATGACCGCAAGCGTCTGTCCGCGCGCCAGCCGGATGAAGATCGGCATCGCCGAGACACCGATGGCGATCATCGCGTTGGTCAGCGATGGCCCGAGAAACGCCGCAAGCGCAATGGCAAGGATCAGAAACGGTGCCGCCAGCAGCGCTTCGGTGACCCGGCTGATCACCGCATCGGTCCAGCCGCGCCGATACCCGGCCAGCACCCCCAGAGGCACCCCGAGCGCCACCGCGATCATGACCGAGACCACCCCCGCCAGAAGCGAGGCCTGCGCCCCCCAGATCATCCGCGACAGCACATCCCGGCCGATCTCATCGGTGCCGAAAGGGTGCGCAGCACTTGGGGTCTTGCGCACGGCGGACCAGTCGGTCTCCGCCGGCCCCGGCACCGGCAGCAGCGGCGCCAGAAGGGCGATCAGGACGAAGAAGACAACGATGGCCCCGCCCAGAAGCGCCGAGGGGCTTTTGCGGAACTTGACCCAGGCGCGGCTCTGACGCTTGGGCAGAACGGGATCGGCAACAGCGCTCATGTGTCCCTCATGCGTGGGTTCAGAACGCGGTAGGCCGCATCCGCCAGAATATTCATGAAAATAAAGGCAATGCCGGTGCAGAGCACGATGCCTTGCACCACCGCATAGTCCCGGTTGAAAACCGCATCGACGACCAGCTTCCCGAAGCCCGGAATGGTGAAGATCTGCTCGGTCAGAACCGCCCCGGCAAGCAGCTCGCCAAACAGCAGCGTGGTGACCGTCACCACCGGCACAAGCGCGTTCCGCAAGGCATGTTTGACGAGCACCGTGCGCTCCCGCAGCCCCTTGGCCCGCGCCGTGCGCACATAATCGGACTGCAGCACGCTCAGCATCGCCGAGCGCGTATGCCGCATCAGCGTCGCGGCGATGGCCGTCCCGAGGACGAAGGCGGGCATCAGCATGGTGCGGATGGATTGCAGCGGATCCTCCGAGAGCGGCTGATAGCCCGAAGCAGGCAGCCAGCCCAGTTTCACAGAGACCAGCAGGATCAGCATGATCCCCAGCCAGAAGTTCGGCACCGACAGCCCCGACAGGGCGATTAGGTTCGCCAGCCAGTCAATCCACGTGCCCTTCTTGTAGGCCGAGAGCACACCGGCCGGGATACCGATCAGCATCGCGATGATCAGGGCCATCACCGCCAGCTGGATGGTCACGGGCAGCTTCTCTCCAATCAGCTCCAGAACCGGCTGGTTGGTGCGCAGCGAAATCCCCAGATCGCCCTGCAGCGCGTTGCCCGCCCAGGCAATGTACTGCATCGGCAGCGGATCGTTGAGCCGGTACTTCTCGCGCAACGCCGCGATCACCTCCGGATCGCGCTCCTCGCCTGCCATCACCAGCACCGGATCCCCGGGCAGCAGCTTCTGCAGAGAAAAGACGAAGATGGAGATCAGAATGATCGTGGGGATCGCGATCAGAACGCGACGGGCAAGAAAACCGAGCATGGCTCACAGGGCTCCGGGTGAGGGCCCGGCCGTCCGGCCGGGCCGTTGCAGGGGCTAGTTCTGGCTCACACCATGCAGGCGGATCATCCCGTCAGGATAGGCCTGGAAGCCCGAGACACTGTCGTCCAGCGCCCAGATCCAAACCGGATGATACAGATAGATGACCGGCATATCTTCCTGCTGTATCGCCACCGCCGCGTCGTAGCTCTCCTTTCGCACAGCCGGGTCGGTCGACAGGCGCGCCTCGTTCAGGAGGGTGTCCATCTCCGGGTTGGAATATTTGGAATCGTTGATCCCGCCACCCGTGGTCATGAACTGATGGATGTTGCCATCGGGGTCGACGCGCCCGGACCAGCCGATCTGGCTCGCCGTGTAGTCGCCCGCCGACTGATCCGCCAGCAGCGTCGCGAACTCCTTGGCCGCCAGCTCGATGGTGATCCCGGCTTCTCCGGCCATCGCCTGAATGACCTGCATCACCTGGGTCTGCACCGGGTTATTGGCGACCTGGATCTCGATGGTCAGCCCATCCGCATGTCCGGCCTCGGCCAGCAGCGCCTTGGCGGCCTCCACATCTCGCTCCGGCACGGGGAACTCCGCGTTGTACCAGGGAGACGCAGGCGAGAACGGCTGGTTTCCGGGCGCAAACGCCCCTTCGAACACCACCTGGTTCAACGCCGCCCGATCAATCGACAGCGACAGCGCCTGGCGCACCAGGTTGGACTGGCCCAGCGGGTTTTGAGCGCGTTCGCCATTGCCCACGTTGATCGTCATCCCCTGATACCCCAGTGAGGTGGCGCGCTCGAGCTGCAGCCCGTCATCGCCCTCCACCGAAGACACGTCCGTGGCCGCCAGACGCTCCAGCATATGCAGATCCCCTGCCCGCAGGTTCGCCAGACGCACGGTCGTATCCGGGATCGGCAGGAAGGTCACCGTATCGAAGTTGATCTCATCCGCGCGGTAGTACTCCGCGAATTTCTCCAGAACGATGCGGTCCTGCTGAATGCGCTCCACGAACCTGAACGGCCCCGCACAGACGGGGGCCAGACCGAAATCATCGCCCGCCGCCTCAAAGGCCGTCGGCGACAGCATCATGCCGGAGCGGTCCGCGAACTGCGCAATCAGCGTCGCATCCGGTGCCGCCAGGGCCATCTTGATTGTGAACTCGTCCACGACCTCCCAGCTCTCGATGGAGCGCACTTCCGACTTGCGGCGCGAGGTCTCGAGGTTCTTCGAGCGGTCGATGTTGGCCGCGACAGCCTCCGCATTGAAGGGCGTGCCATCGTGGAAGACGACATCTTCGCGCAGCGTCATGGTCAGTTCGGTGCCATCCGCGTTCCACTCCCACCCCGTGGCCAGCGCCGGGATGATCTCGAGGTCCGGTGTGATATCGACCAGCTTGTCGCAGAGCGACGCATAGACAATCCGGCCCACGAAGGTGCGCGACTGATCCGGGTCGAGCACGTCCGGGTCTTCCTGAAGTCCGATCTTGAAGTCCTGCGCCTGCGCAAGGCTCGTGCCAAGCGCCAGCAGCGCGGCGGCGGTCAGTGTTCTACCGATACGCATGGGGTGTTTCCTCTCTGTTGGATGGGTCTTGATGGGTGATGGGGTCGGCCTGGGCGCGTGCGGCGCTGTAGATCTCGAAGCGCCGCGTGGCCGCGGGGGTGCGCTGCACGTCGTCCGGCTGGATGCCCTTGAGCGCCAGATCGCCCGAGAAGTGGCAGGCCGCCTGATGGCCGTCGCCCACATCGCGCAGCGTCGGCGCCTCAGTGCGGCAGATATCGGCGGCATAGGGACAGCGGGTGTGGAACCGGCATCCCGACGGCGGCGCAATCGGGTTCGGCGGGTCGCCTTCGATGGCCACATGCGCCTTGCGCGCGCCCACCGACGGGATCGGAATGGCTTCGAGCAGCGCCTCGGTATAGGGATGCGCAGGGGCCTGAAACAGCCGGTCCGCCGTGCCGATCTCGACAATCCTGCCCAGATACATCACGGCCACACGGTCAGACATATGCCGGATCACCGCCAGATCATGGGCAATGACGATCAGCGTCAGGCCAAACGCCTCCTTCAGATCCTCGAGAATATTGATCACCTGCGCCTGGATCGAAACATCAAGCGCGCTGACCGGCTCATCGCCGATCACCACCTTCGGGCCGGAGACCAGCGCCCGCGCAATCCCGATCCGCTGCCGCTGGCCGCCGGAAAACTCATGCGGGTAACGGTCCGCGTGTTCGGGCCGCAAACCGACCCGCGTCAGAATGCGCGCAACGGCGCTGCGACGTTCCTCGGCGGTGCCGATCTCATGGGTCCGCAGCGGCTCCTCGATCAGCGCGCCCACCGTCATGCGCGGGTTCAGCGATGAAAACGGATCCTGAAAGATGAACTGCAATTCGGCTCGCAGAGCGCGCAGCGCCTGCTCCGACAGATCGCCAATATCCTTGCCCTGATAGGCCACCCGCCCGTCGCTGGGCTCGATCAGCCGCACCAGCAGCCGCGCCAGGGTGGATTTGCCACACCCCGACTCACCCACGATGGCAAAGGTTTCTCCCTCGGCAATCGCCAGGTCCACGCCATCGACGGCCCGCACCACTGTGGGCGCACCGAACAGCGGTTTCCTGGTCACGAAATGCCGCTTCAGCGCGCGGGCCTCGAGGATCGGTGTGCCGCTCATGCGATCCGCGCCTCCGTCTCGGCGGTGGCCCCTTCCAGCGGCGCGCGCCAGCAGGACACGCTGTGCCCGGGCGCGATGTCACGGGCCGCGGGCGCCTGCGCGCAGTCCTCGCCCGCAAACGGACAGCGCGCCGCAAAGCGACAGCCCTGCGGCATGTCCACGGGGCTCGGCACAGAGCCGGGGATCGTGACCAGACGGTCGCGGCTGCCACCAAGCGACGGCATCGACCTCATCAGCCCCAGCGTATAGGGATGCTGCGGATCATCGAAGATCTGCGCGGCCGATCCGGCCTCCGCAATCCGGCCCGCGTACATCACAGCCACCTTGTCGGCCATTTCCGCCACAACGCCCAGATCATGGGTGATCATGATCAGCGCCGCACCGCTCTCCCGCGACAGCGAGCGCATCAGATCGAGGATCTGCGCCTGGATCGTCACATCCAGCGCGGTCGTCGGCTCATCCGCGATCAGCAGCGAGGGGTCATTGGCCAGCGCCATCGCGATCATCGCGCGCTGCCGCATGCCCCCCGACAGCTGATGCGGGTATTCATTGAGCCGCTTCTCCGCGGCGGGAATGCGCACGCGCTCCAGCATCTGCAACGCCCGCTGCCGCGCCGCCTCCAGCCCGAGACCCTGATGCTCGCGCACCGATTCCGCGATCTGCTCGCCGATCTTCAGCGCCGGGTTCAACGAGGACATGGGCTCCTGGAAGATCATCGCCATCCGGCCCCCGCGCACCTGCCGCAAATCCTCCTGCGACATGGTGAAGAGGTCCTCGCCCTGAAATTCGGCGCGCCCGCCGGACTGCTGCAGGGGCGGCGTCGACAGAAGACCCATCAGCGCCAGCGCGGTCAGGCTCTTGCCGCAACCGGACTCGCCCACGATGCACAGCGTCTCGCCCGCGTTCAGCGTAAAAGAGACCCGGTCGACAATCGGTTCCGGCGCGCGCCCTATGCGAAGTTCGAGATCCTCGACCACAAGAACAGGCGGCGCCGGGTGTGTCATGTCTCTGACCGCTCCATGGACGCCTTGAGGTTTTCCGACAGCGCCTCCAAATGGGCCCGCATCGCGGCTGCAGCCGCCTGCCCGTCCCGGCGCTCTATGGCGTCGATGATGTCGCGATGCTGACGATCATAAAGCGTCATGGTCTCGGCGGTGCGGGCGCGGTGCCGCTTCTCCTGCCACTCCGCGCCCATCCTCACCTCATCCAGCAGCGCAAAGGCGGTCAGCATCACGCGGTTCCCGGCGATCCGCGCGATCGCCCGGTGCAGCGCGCCGTCCCACAGCTCCGCCGTGTCGGCATCGAGCGGCTGCGACGCGCGACGCGCGAGCTTCCGCAGCTTCTCCACATCCTCGCCCGTGGCCCGCTTGGCGCAGAGATCCGCCAGCGCGGGCTCAATACAAAGACGGGCCTCCATCACCACGAGCGGATCCGCATCCGGTGCAATCTCCGCTGCCAGCGCGCCCGCCGGGTCGGGCGGCTGCCCCGCGAAGGTCCCGCTGCCCTGCTTGCGCCAGATCAGCCCCTCGGTCTCCAGCGTGTCGAGGGCGCGCCGCACCGTGCGACGCCCGCAGCCCAGTTCGGCCGCCAGTTCGCGCTCGGTCGGAAGACGGCCATTCGCGGGCAGCTTTCCGGTTTCGATCATCTGTCGGATCGTGGCGAGCGCCGCGGCAGCGTTGTCGGTCGATTCCGGCGCGTAGTTCACAGTCAGCCCCACCCTGAAGACGTAACATTCTGTCATTGGTCCTGCACCAATCATCTATTGGTCCGCATATCCGAGTCAAGCGCGGATGATCATTTTGCCAGGCGCCCGCACCGCAACCCCGCAAAAAGCCCATTTAACCGTCAGAACGGATTTACATTTCCGGCCTCGCTCCCGGAACCGCCGCGCGGTCTCGACAGGAGCGCAGCGATGATCGCAGGCGCTCCCATCGGCCTGCCCACCGACAAGCCCGTCCCCCCGAAAAGGCGCCGACCCAGGCGCTCAGTTGATCGGAAACTGCAGCAAGCACTGGTTGGCGAAGCGCCGGAAATCGTCCAGCGTCTCCAGCACATCCCGCCGGTCGCGCACCACCCGCAAGGCATCCTTCTTCTGCCGCCAGGTGCCGCTGACATGCTCGGCCAGGATGCGCACGGTGATGTCCAGCATCACGTCCTTCTCCAAGGACGAAATCCCACCCGATGATTCCAGCGCCACTGCGGTGAAGGCCAGCGTATTGGCACAGCGCAAGGCCGCCGCCTCCTCGCCGGAATAGGTCTTCTGCCCCGCCAGCACGGGCCCCGCCGAAAGCACCAGCACCAGCGCACAAAGAGCACCGCGCAAGCTCAAAAGACCTTGAACGTCATCGTCGTCAGCGACCGCTCAATCCCTGTGATGTCGAGAAGATTTTCATTGATGTATTTGCCCACATCCGCCTCTTTCGGAATGTAGAGCTTCATCAGCAGATCATAATCGCCACTGGTCGAATAAAGCTCTGAGTGGATCTCGCGCAACGCGATCTCCTCCGCCACGCTGTAGGTCGTACCCGGCGTACAGCGGATCTGGATAAAGACACATGTGGCCATGAACGCTCCTTTGCGGGGGCGCATCGCCCTCGGCCCAAGCTGGCATATCCGGCACGCCCGCCGCAATCCCGAATGTCGCATCTTGGCCTGCCGAAACAGGCTGTTATAAGGGCGCGCACAGTCCTTGGCCCGGAGAGCCCATGCGCAGCCACACGATCACCCGCGCCACCGCGGAAACCGAGATCACCGTGACCCTCGATCTCGACGGCACGGGCGCTTACGACAACGAGACCGGCGTGGGGTTCTTCGACCATATGCTGGACCAGCTGGCGCGCCACGCGCTCATCGACCTGACCGTGCGCGCCACGGGCGATCTGCATATCGACGACCACCACACCGTGGAAGACACCGGCATCGCCATCGGCCAGGCGCTGGCCGCAGCCCTTGGCGACAAGCGCGGCATCCGCCGCTATGGGTCCTGCCTGCTGCCGATGGATGACGCGCTGGTGCGCTGCGCGCTGGATCTCTCCGCGCGCCCGTTCCTGATCTGGAACGTCGACCTGCCCACCCCAAAGATCGGCAGCTTCGACAGCGAGCTGCTGCGCGAGTTCTTCCAGGCGCTCAGCACCCATGGCGGCATCACGCTGCATGTGGACATGCTGCACGGGCTCAACAGCCACCACATCGCCGAAGCCGCGTTCAAATCCGTGGCGCGTGCCCTGCGCGACGCGGTGGAGGTGGACCCGCGCAAATCCGACGCGATCCCCTCGACCAAGGGCGCGCTCTGACGTGCTGACAGCCATCATCGACTATGAGAGCGGCAATCTGCACTCCGCCCAGAAGGCGTTCGAGCGGATGGCGGCGGAGACCGGCGGCGGAGACATCGTCGTGACGGGCGACGCCGATGTGGTCGCGCGCGCCGACCGCCTGGTGCTGCCGGGCGATGGCGCCTTTCCGGCCTGCATGGCCGCGCTCAAGGGCCACTCTGGCCTCTATGACGCGATGGTCGAGGCGGTCGAGGTCAAGGGCCGCCCGTTCATGGGCATCTGCGTCGGCATGCAGCTCATGGCGAGCTGGGGGCGCGAGTACACCGACACGCCCGGGCTCGACTGGGTGGGCGGCGAGGTGCGCAGGATCGTGCCCGCCGATCCGGCCCTGAAGGTGCCGCATATGGGCTGGAACGATCTGGTCCTGGGCGGTGCGCACCCGGTGTTCGACGGCGTGCAGACGGGCGAGCACGCCTATTTCGTGCACAGCTATCACATGCAGGTCGCCGACCCCGGCCAACGGCTCGCCCATGTGGATTATGGCGGGGAGGTCACCGCCGTGATCGGGACGGGCACCATGATCGGGCTGCAGTTTCATCCCGAGAAGAGCCAGGCCACCGGGCTGCGCATGATCGGGAACTTCCTGCGCTGGTCGCCCTGAGCAGCCCGTTGCGCTGCGGCTCGCTCCGCTCCTGACCGCCCGACATCAAGATCATTACCCTGACACGCCATACCGAGGCCGGTCGCACCCGGCGGGATCAACAAGCGGGCAACGCGGCCACGCGCTTGCCGATCTGTCGGCAACACAACCACACACCGCAGGGCGCGTCCTGATCCGACAGTTTTCGCCACAGAAGAGGGGTCGCTGTCCCAGTGGCCGCCGCCGGTGCAACGCTCCACATACCCGGCGCGCTGCACGTAACGCGGACACGCTCAGCAGACCGCGCCACCGCGCCGGGCCCGCACAACCGGCCTCAAGTCGATCCGACCCCAGATCCGCGCAGGGTCGGAGCACGCACGCCACCACGCAAGCGGCCCCACGGCACCTCCAGAACAGACATCAGCCCCCCGCGTGATGACACCCGAGGGGCACTGCGGCCACTGCCACCAGCCGGCTGCGCGTCACGGCCCTGCATTCCTGGACTGCAAAACCGGCAGGTCCAGGGACAGCGCTAGTCCTGGCTCTGTCGTGCGACGACCAGCGGGCGGGACCCGAACGACAGCGTATTGCCCTCGTCATCGAGCAGCGACCAGCGCGCCGCAAACAGGTAATAGCTGCGCGTCTCCCAACCGGCCTGATCCCGCTGGAACCGTGGCCGCCACGCCCCTTCGATCAGAACTGGCAGGCGCATGTGATCCGTATCGGGCGGCGGCAGGCCTTTCTCGGCGGCCTCTTTCAGCGCCTTCGCCCGCACCTGGCGCAGCCGCGCCTCGAGCGGGCCGACCTCCTTCACCCGGCGCCCGGCAAAGGCCACCTCGATCTCGATGGTGCGGTTCACGAACCCTCGCACCACAAGATCGTTGCGCCCATTGTACATGCTCTGAGGCACCAGCTCGACCTGAAGCTGGCCAACCTTGTTCTTGAACAGCCCGGAGTCCTCATACTCAGGCGTCACTTCTGAAGCTGGTCTACGACGATGTGGCATGCCCTGGCCCAGTAAACTTCACCCTCAACAACCTCCGCTCACCCGGCCGGATGCGCGAAGCACTCGCGTGTTCCTACGCCATGATCCGTTAAGGAAGCGTTGAACCCGGCACCGGAAACGGCGGATGTCCGGCCGTCACTCGGCGGTCTACCTGACCCGCGACCAGGTCTGTTTCGAACAGATCAGCCCACCGGCCACGCAGCCCGAAAGGCGCATGCTGTCGCCGTTCAGGTCGATCTTGCCAAGATAGATCTTGTCGTTCGACGGGCGCCAGACCTTGCCGCGGTATTTGCCCCCGCCCTCGGGCGCCATGTCGATCACCAGCGCCTTGCCGATGTTCTGCGAGGGGTATTCGCCCTGCGCATTGAATGTGCGGTCGATGGTGCCGCAGAAATTGGCCCCGCACGGCGCCATCTTCACCAGCGCATAGGCCCCGTCATCGGCTTCGGTCTGCCAGGTTCCCTCGATCGGATCGGCCTGCGCCACCCCAGCCGCGATCACCAGCACAGCCGCCATCATCATCCGGTTCATCATCGTCTCCTCCCTGAGTGGCCACAGGCTTGGCGCGCGCGGCAGCCCCGCGCAAGCATGACCCCGCGTCGCGTTGCAAATGGCTGACAAAAGGTGCATGAAGCGCGCGCTGCGCACCGACGTGATACCGACGTTATACCGACGCGATACAGACAGGCCACCGACAGGGATAATTGCCGATGATCCTCTACCCCGCCATCGACCTCAAGGACGGGCAGGCCGTGCGTCTGGTGCATGGCGACATGGACCGCTCAACCGTCTTCAACGACGACCCCGCCGCCCAGGCGCGCAGCTTCGTTGCGGCGGGCTGCGAGTGGCTGCATCTGGTCGATCTGAACGGCGCCTTCGAAGGCGCCCCGGTCAACGCGACCCCGGTCGAGGCCATCCTGCGGAACTGCGGCGTGCCGGTGCAACTCGGCGGCGGCATCCGGGACATGGCCACCATCGAGATGTGGCTGGAAAAGGGCCTGCGCCGTGTCATCCTGGGCACTGTGGCGGTCGAGAACCCGGACCTCGTGCGCACGGCGGCGCGGCGCTTCCCCGGCCAGGTCGCCGTGGGCATCGACGCCCGCAACGGCTTTGTCGCCACCAAGGGCTGGGCGGAGGAAACCGACGTGCAAGTGACTGATCTTGCAAAATCTTTCGAAGACGCGGGCGTGGCGGCGATCATCTACACCGACATCCTGCGCGACGGCGCGATGGGCGGGCCCAACATCGCAGCGACCGCGGCCCTGGCACAGGCCATCTCGATCCCGGTCATCGCATCGGGCGGCGTATCCGCGCTCGCCGATCTCATCGCCCTGCGCGATTGTGGCGCAGATTTGAACGGCGCAATCTCGGGCCGGGCGCTCTATGATGGCGCTATCGATCTTGCCGACGCCCTCGCCGCATTGAAAGAGTGATCCATGTCCCAGTCCGTGACCAAGACCAACCTGCCGCGCGACAGCCGCCTGCACAGCTATATCCGCCCGGACGATTTTCTCGATTGTTATCAAGTGGAAAGCGCCCTGACCGCAGGTGACGCCGCCGAGGTTATCGTGGCCTTCCCCGGCTGGGCCAAGGCGCTCGTCGCGCTGCGTGGCATCCTGGTGGCGCCCTTCGGCCTGATGAACGACGGGCCGGGTGAAAGCGACAAGCTGGGCCCCTTCCCGGTCGAACACACCAGCGACCGCGAAGTCATCGCCGGCTTCAACGACAAGCACCTCGACTTCCGGGTGAGCGTCTACAGCGCAAGTGGCCACGTCTCTCTGGCCACCTGGGTGCATCCGCACAACATCGGCGGACGCGCCTATCTCACGGCCATCCTGCCCTTCCATATCGTCATTGCCCGCAACGCGCTGGCCCGCGTAGCACGTGCCGACGGCCTCGCCGGGGTCGCCTGAGCATGCTGAAGACCCGGATCATCCCCTGCCTCGATGTGGCCGAGGGCCGCGTCGTGAAAGGCGTGAACTTCGTGGATCTGCGCGACGCAGGCGACCCGGTGGATGCGGCCATCGCCTATGACGCCGCCGGCGCGGACGAGCTCTGCTTTCTCGACATCACCGCCACCCATGAGAACCGCGCCACCATGTTCGACGTGGTCACCCGCACCGCCGAGCACTGCTACATCCCGCTGACCGTGGGAGGCGGCGTGCGCACCGCTGCGGATGTCCGCGCGCTGCTGCTGGCGGGAGCCGACAAGGTCTCCTTCAACTCCGCGGCCGTGGCCAACCCCGATGTGGTGGCGGACGCCGCGGATCAGTTCGGCAGTCAGTGCATCGTGGTGGCTTTAGATGCCAAGACCGTAAGCCCAGGAAAATGGGAGATTTTCACCCACGGCGGGCGCAAACCCACCGGCATCGAAGCGGTGGACTTCGCACGAACCGTCACCGCAAAGGGTGCCGGGGAAATCCTGCTCACCTCGATGGACCGGGACGGCACACGCGCGGGGTTCAACCTCCCGCTCACGCGCGCCATTTCCGAGGCCGTGTCCGTGCCGGTTATCGCATCAGGCGGCGTCGGCACGCTCGACCACCTGGTCGAAGGGGTCACGCAAGGCGGTGCCTCGGCGGTGCTTGCCGCATCCATCTTCCACTTCGGCGACTATACCATTGCCGAGGCCAAACGGCATATGGCCGCCGCCGGCATCCCGATGAGGCTCATATGACCCTGCAGGATCTCTTCACCACCATCGAAGCGCGCAAGACCGCCGACCCCGAGACCAGCTGGACCGCCCAGTTGCTCGCCAAAGGCCCGGAGAAATGTGCGGAGAAATTCGGCGAAGAAGCCATCGAGGCCATCATCGAGGCCACGCGGGGCGATAAGGCCAGGCTCACCGCCGAGGCCGCCGACGTGCTCTATCACCTCCTGGTGATGCTCGCCGCCTCCGATGTCCGCCTCGAGGACGTTCTGGCCGAACTGCAACGCCGCCAAGGCCAATCAGGTCTTTCGGAAAAAGCCGCGCGTACCCCCTGAGGGTCGGCGGGCGGGCGCCTTTGGCCGCAAGGCCAAACAGAGCCGCCCAAGACCCTCAAAGCTTGCTTGAAATCACCCCCGTCGCAAACCCGCCCATGCGCAACTCGCCAAAGAGCCGCTGATACTCGATCTTAGGGCAACGATCCTGCACAACTGTCACTCCGCGCGCCTCCGCCGTCGCCGCGGCCTCAGGGTGAGAGACGCCGATCTGCATCCAGATCGTCTGCAATTCCGGAAAACACGTCAAAGCCTCGTCCACAATCGGCGGCACCGCCTCGGACCGACGAAAAATATCCACCATATCCACCGCACCATCGATGTCCGAGAGCGACGCGCGCACCTCGCGCCCGAACAGTCGCTGGCCTGCATGGCCGGGGTTCACCGGCACCACCTCATAACCCTTCAGATCCAGGTAGCGCGCCACGTAATAACTCGGCCGCACGGGGTTCATCGAGACACCAACCACCGCGATGCGGCGGGTGCGATTGAGAATCGCGCGCAGGAGATCGTCCGAATAAGCCACCTGTCCCTCCTAGCGAAGCCGTAGGCCGAAAAAAAGCGCCCGATGCAAAAAGCAAGGGGCGCGAAAAGGTACGGAACGAGGGACAGTCATGAAATCAAAAGGCGTTCCGAGCCCTTTGACATGACACTTAGATAAGCGCATCGCAGCGCTTAACCAGACTGTCTCGCAAATCTGTGAACGAAGGGTTAATTTTATAAGCCAAATGCTGCCGATCTTCTAATCGAAGATATCTTCGATCACATCGAACGCCTCTTCGATCAGATGCCGCATGAGTCCCTTGCGACGCTTATGGACCTTCTTTCGTTTCTTCGGGCTCTTGTAGGTGTGATACGCCCGCTCGTCACCGTGCCTGCGAACGGCTGATGGGCGCACCAGTTCCGTCTTGCCGGGGTGTTCCTGCGGCAGCCGTTTCAACTCATGCAAGGGCGCACCGCAACTGGAACAGGCCAGCTCATGCCGGTTGCGCCCCAGTACCAGCGCCGCACGGGTGCCGCAATAACAGCATGTTGCGATTTTTGTCGAATGACCCATGGCGTTCCCCTTACCCGCCGCGCGTCAGGCCGGGGGTTTACTTGCATATAAGGCGATGGCCGCCGCATTCGAGACGTTGAGCGAGCCAAATCCGCTCCTCGCGTCGATCCGCACCAGCGCATCCACGGTCTCCTTGGTCTTGGCGCGCAGGCCCGGACCCTCGGCGCCAAGCACGAGCGCCACGGGCCTGTCCCGCTTGCCCTCCAGGGCTGCTTCGATGGTCTGATCGGCCTCGCCGTCGAGGCCCAGAACCACATACCCCATACGCTGCAATTCGGTGATGGCGTCAGCGAGGTTGCGCACGCGCAGATAGGGCTGCCGCTCCAGCGCACCACTGGCCGTTTTCGCCAACGCGCCGGTCTCCGGCGCCGAGTGATGCCGGGTACCAATCACAGCCGAGGCACCCAGCACCTCTGCCGAGCGGAGGATTGCGCCCACGTTATGTGGATCGGTCACCCGGTCCAGCATCACCACGCGCGGCGCCGCGGGCCCGATACAGACCTGCTCCAGAGACCCCCAATCCAGCGGCTTGACCTCCAGAGCCGCGCCCTGATGCACCGAGCCGGGATCAAGCGGTGCGGAGAATTTTCGCGGATCGACCACCTCAGGCGTGATCCCACTCTCAAAAATGGCCTCGGCGAGCTTGGCCTGCGCGTTCAACGTCACCACAAGCCGCAGCTTTCGCCGCGCGGGGTTCAGCAGCGCATCGCGCACCGCATACAGGCCGAAGAGCCAGACAGTCTCCCGTCCCTGCGCCTTCTTCTCCTGCTCTTTCTGCACAACCCACTTGGGTTTTTTCATCACGCCCGCCCCATGGTTGGCCCCGTCGAAAAAGGCGGTGATTTCGCCTTGACGCTTCTCAGCACCGCTTGTAATCACGCCTTCACCGCGGGTGCAACTGACCTCGCGGCGTGGGCGACAGGCCGCAAGGTGTGGCAGGGGACTGTAACTCCCTCGCGGAGACGCACGCCTGGTTCGATTCCAGGGTCGCCCACCATCTGCAAATTTCCATCACAACACCCCCCTAACAGCTTGAAAGGCGGGATCATTTCAGCGGTTCGAAGACCCTTATTTCGACCGTAGACCAAAGGCTCTGAAAAGGCCAAAGCTATCACATTCCGTATAAGGTCGAGGTTCCCTTTTTCTCATATTTCATAAGGGTTTGCGAGGAATCGTATGGCGTGTTCGAACGACTTTCTGAAGGTGTCAGGTTTGGAGCCGACAAAAACGATACGCTCCTCTATCAGCCGGTTATCCTGCTCCATCATCTCGATACGTTTCTTATAGGCTCTAACCACACTGCAGCTATCGGCTTCGATTAAGCGATCAAGCAACTTGTCGATCTGTTTTTGCAGCTTTGCTGCTTCAGCCTTCAAGCTGTTGACTGCCGCACCCGACTTTGAAACCCGACCGTCCCATACATCCTTGAACATCTTCGCAGCAAGCTTGAGCAGTGCTTGACTAGGCACAAGTCGCCTTAAAACATCAGCTACCGCGCTCTCCACATCATCTCTGCGGACAGACTTTCTATGCGAAGGACACGACTTCTGTGCGCACAGGTCGTAAGGGTGCTTGACACCATTTCGACTACGCGACCAGCAAGCCGTCATTGGCGCTCCACAATCAGCGCAACAGACAAATCCGCGAAGAGGAAAGTCTTCGTTTATGTCTTTACAACGAGGAGCCATGGCCTTTCCATCGAGGACATCCTGCACGCGGAGCCAATCCTCAAGCGAAAAAAGCGGTTCGTGGACTCCTCTTTGATCAATAATCCCCCAGTTCTTGACAGTGATCAGTCCGGTATAGAGCTTTCGTCTGAGAATGTCTGAAACAACAGACCGATGCACACCGCCGTTGGAGCAGCATCTGATATCTGAGTTCTCATCGAGAAACCGCTTCACTTCACCGATTGACCGAAATCTTTCATGTGTCATCCCTGAGAAAGCTTCGCGGACCATAGAAGCGGCTGGCTCATCCGGCACACGCATCCTCTCGTGCCCGGGAACCTTTTGATACTGATATCCTTAGACAGGTGCGAAGAGATAGTATCCTTGCTTCACCCGCGCGCTCATTTTCTGAATGACCTGACGACGATTTTGTCTGCGCTCAAGCTCCCCCTTCGCAGCCATGATAGTCTCGATAAACTCGCCCTCTGGCGTATCCTCAAATCTGAAATTCAGACACTCGGGCGTCGCGCCCACATCGCTTAAAGTCCGTCGCAGCTTGATATGAAATTCAGTGTCACGCGAAAATCGCTTGAGATTGTCAAAAATGACCACAAAATTCTCGTCCGGCTGAGCTCGGAGGAACGCAAGCGATGCGACCATGCCCGGTCTGTCCATGAAGTCGCCACCACCCGACACATCGTCAGGAAACGTTGCCGCAACCTCATACCCTTGGCTTGCAGCATATTCGCGACAACGGATTGCGGTCGCGGACATTCCAGATCAGCCGAGCCAGCAGGCGCCCGTCACACGCCGGCGAGGACTTCGATCTCGACCAGTAACTCGGGACTGGCCAGGCCCGCCACAACCAGTGTCGTCACTGCCGGTGGGGTGTCGGTGCGCCAGCGGCTTTGACGGATCGCCGAGAGCTCCGGCAGATCGTCCGGGCGCGTCAGATAGTAGGTCACCCGCAAGATATCCGCGAGCCCCATGTCGCTCGCATTCAGCAGCGCCTCCACATGGTCCATCGCCTGATGACACTGCCCAGCGAAATCAGGCGGTGTCGGACCCTCGAGCGGGATACCGATCTGTCCCGACAGAGCGATGAGGCGGCTGGGCGCTTCTAGCCGGGTGCCATGCGTGTAGATCCCCGCGAACTGGGGCGGTACAGGGCGGACAGTGGATGGGGACAGTCGTGTGAGCATCGGTCGGATCCTTCTAATCTCCTTGACGCCGCGACCCTACCCACCGTGACGGCGCCGGAACCAATCAAAAGCCGCCCCTTAGCCAAAAGGCACACTTGTCGATCTTTTTACTCTTTCTCCGGCTTTGCAAACTGCCGCGCGGCGGCTGTCATAAGTCAGTTCAATCCGGCAACGCGATCTCTCAAACCACTTTTGCACCGCTGTTGTTGTTCCTATAGTTGCAAAAACCCCGGAGCAGACAGGCACATATGGCCGAGACGGCTGAGACATCCCGAACCGAGTTCAACGTTGTCGTGGTCGCGCAGAAGGGCCGGCTGACCTATGAAGCGCTGCTCTTCGCCGCCTCGCTACGGCATATGAGCCCCGCATTCACAGGCCGTCTGCTGATCGCCGAGCCGCAGCCCGGTCCGCGGTGGCCGAAGGACCCGCGCATCACCGACCGCGCCGCTCTGGACCTGCTGCAATCCCTCGGCGCAGAGATCATCCCCTTCGCGTGTCATCACTTCGGCGCAGACTACCCCTATGGCAACAAGATCGAGATGCTGCACGCGCTGCCCGAGGAGGAGCCCTTTGTCTTTTTCGACACCGACACGCTGATCACCGGCGACCTGACAACGGTACCTTTCGATTTCGACCGGCCCTCGGCCTCGCTGCGGCGCGAGGGCACCTGGCCGAAGCCGGAGCTCTACGGGCCGGGGTACACAGCCCTCTGGAAGTCGCTCTACGACAGGTTCGGGCTGGAGTTCGACAGCTCACTCGATCTGACCGAGCCGGATGAGTACTGGAAGCGCTATCTCTATTTCAACGCCGGCTATTTCTTCTATCGCTGTCCCCGGGCGTTCGGTGCCCGCTTTCAGGAGTATGCGGTCGCGATCCGAGACGATCCGCCGACGGCGCTCTGTGCGCAGGACCTGTACCCCTGGCTCGATCAGATCGCCCTGCCTCTGGTCATTCACAGCTTCGGCGGCGGGCGCGATACGCTGCCCGCCGGATTGCTCGACGGGTCGATCAGTTGCCACTACCGCCTGTTCCCGCTGCTCTATGCACGGGAGAGCGATCACGTGATCAAGGTGCTGGAAGAGGTGGCCGCCCCCAACAAGCTCAAGAAGGTGCTGAAGACGCATGAGCCAATCAAGCGGATGGTCTATCAGGGACGTGGCCCCAAAGTGCGCGCGCTCTTTGACCAGAACCATCTCCCCAGACGGGAGCAGGCCATCAGAAACCGCATCAAATCCAACGGCTTCTGGATGCGCTGAGGCCGCCGCCCTTGTATGCCCGCCGGGCTTGGCCTAACGATACCGGCAAAACACGTCCACGAGGAGGAACCCCATGACAGACGGCCCCGATTACGGCTTTGACACGCTGCAGATCCACGCAGGCGCGCGGCCCGACCCGGCCACGGGCGCCCGGCAGACGCCAATCTACCAGACCACGGCTTACGTGTTCCGCGATGCAGATCATGCCGCGGCGCTCTTCAATCTGCAGGAAGTGGGCTTCATCTACTCACGCCTGACCAACCCGACCGTCGCGGTTCTGCAGGAGCGGATCGCGACGCTTGAGGGCGGTGTTGGCGCGGCGTGCTGCTCTTCGGGACACGCGGCACAGATCATGGCGCTCTTCCCGCTAATGGGGCCCGGCAAGAACATCGTCGCCTCGACGCGCCTTTATGGCGGCACAGTCACGCAGTTCAGCCACACCATCAAGCGCTTCGGCTGGTCCTGTACCTTCGTCGATTTCGATGATCTCGATGCGGTGAAAGCCGCGATTGACGACGACACGCGCGCCGTCTTCTGCGAGGCCATTGCGAACCCCGGTGGCTATATCACGGATCTCGACGCGATTGCGAAGATCTCCGACGCGGCGGGCATCCCGCTGATCGTCGACAACACCTCCGCCACCCCCTATCTTTGCCGCCCCATCGAGCACGGCGCGACACTGGTGGTGCATTCGACGACGAAGTACCTCACCGGCAACGGCACAGTGACGGGCGGTTGCGTGGTGGATTCAGGGAAGTTCGACTGGTCGGCGAATGACAAGTTCCCGTCGCTGAGCCAGCCCGAGCCCGCCTATCACGGTCTGAAGTTCCACGAAACCTTCGGGCCGCTGGCCTTCACTTTCCACTCCATCGCCATCGGGCTGCGCGATCTTGGTATGACCATGAACCCGCAGGCGGCGCATTATACGCTGATGGGGACCGAGACACTGAGCCTGCGCATGGACAAACATGTGGAGAACGCCGAGACCGTGGCAGGCTGGCTCGAAAAGGACCCCAGGGTCGAATATGTGACCTATGCAGGCCTGAAATCCTCGCCCTATTTCGACCGGGTCAAGAAGATCTGCCCGCGCGGCGCCGGCGGGCTCTTCACCTTCGCGATCAAGGGCGGCTATGAGGCCTGCGTCAAGTTCGTGAATGCACTGGAAATCTTCAGCCATGTGGCGAACCTCGGCGACACGCGCAGCCTCGTCATCCACTCGGCCTCGACAACGCACCGGCAGCTGACGGCGGAGCAACAGGAGGCTGCGGGGGCCGGGCCGGGCGTGGTGCGGATCTCCATCGGGACAGAAAACGCCGAGGATCTCATCGCGGATCTCGATCAGGCGCTCTCAAAGGCAACGAGCTAAGACACCTCTTGCCGACAAAATAGGGCGCTCAGAGGAGCGCCCTTCGTTCGGCCCGGCAAGCCAGTGTCACTCGGCAATCGCAAAAACGATGTTGACCTGCGACATCACCGACACTTCGCCCTGAGCAATCGGCACATCCGCAGCCGAGCGCGCCATCGGCATATTGAGCATCTCGGGCCGGGCGCCGCCTCCATGCTCACTGATCGTCTGAATGGCGCCCAGCGGGACTCCCGCCGCCGCGGCCAGCTGCTCAGCACGATCCACGGCATCCGCGACGGCCGCTGCCCGGGCCGCATCCTGCGCCGGTTTCGGGTCCTGCAGACCAAACGATAGCCCGTTGAAAGAATTTGCCCCATCGGTGATCACCAGATCCAGCACCCGGCCAAGCCCGTCGAGATCGCGCACGCGCACCATCAACATATTGGTCGCCGCGAACCCCGTGATCCGGCGGTTGTTCGAGGTGTAATCCGACCAGACGGGCTGCAGCGACAGCTGGTCGGTCTGCACATCGCGCGCGGCGACCCCGGCTTCTTCGAGGCGGGCCAATACCGCCGCGACCCCTTCGGTCGTGGCCGCCATGGCATCGGCGGCCTGTTCGGCCTGATGGGTCACACCAAGCCGCAGCATCGCCATATCAGGCACCGTTTCGACCGACCCCACACCCGTAACCGTGATCAGGCGATCTTCGTCGGCAAGGGCCAGCCCCGCGGAAAAGACCAGCATTAGCATCGTCTTCAGAACATATTTCATCGTTATTCTCCTGATTATGGCGGCATGTGATACAAGGGAGGGCCTCGACGGCAAGCGGTTAATCCCGCGTTTACTTTTCCTCGGCAAAGACCTGCTGTATGCTTCGCTCGCCCATGAACCACCTGTGCAAGCCCTATCATGACTGGTAAACCCACGACATGAAACCAAACTTCGCGCTATCTCTCTCGTTCGAGAGCATCCGCCTCTTGCACCGCGCACCCGGAGGCTGGCGCGTGGTCGGCGAAGTTTCGCCAGAGTCAGATGACCTGATCGGCGCGCTGTCGGCCCTGCGGGAGATGGGCACCGCGCTGGCGCCTGACGGGCTGCGCTGCAAGGTCGTGATCCCCAATGAGCAGATCAAATATCTGACGCTTGAGACACCTGGTCTCGGCCCGTCAGAGGCCCGCGATGCCGCGCGCGACGCGCTGGGACGTGCGACACCCTACGCCGTGGACGATCTGGCCTTTGACATCGTGCAGGTGGGGGATGTCACGCAGGTGGCCGCGGTCGCGCTTGAGACGCTGCGGGAAGCGGAGGACTTCGCGACAGAGCACCGCTTCCACCCGGTCAGTTTCGTCGCGATGCCCGAAGAGGCCTTATACACCGGCGAGCCCTACTTCGGCCCCGCCCGAAGCGCCCGCGACGTGCTTGAGCCCGGACAGACTGTGGAGCCTGACAGCAGCGCCATTGTTATTCTCGGCCCGGTTGAAGAGGACGACGAGCCCGTGCCCGAGGTGGCTGAGGACGCCTCGCCGCTTGTGAACGTCATGGCCGCCGCGCCAAGTGCAGCGCCGACCTTCAAGTCCGCCCGAGGCGTCGATACACCCGAAGATGATATACTGGAGGAGGCCCTGGCAAGTCTGCGGGCGGATCATGCGACCGCCGGTGTTACGGACCCCACGCTGCCGCCGCGGGACGTCGACCCGGTGGCGCCGTCCTTTTCGAGCCGCAGGTCCCCGCCGGGCTCCGCGCCGCTTGTCTACGAGACGGCGCCGGAACCGCAAGTTCTGACCGCCTTCGCAGAGCCGGCGGAGCCTTTCGTACCGAAGCCACGGAGTGACGCCGAAGCCCGTGCGTCCCGCGCGCCGATCCCGGCGGCGGGCCCGGTCACGCCCAAGGTGCGCAGCGAAGCCGAACGGATGACCGTTTTCGGCGCACGACACACGGCACCAGCGGACCAGGCGCGGCGCGGCCTGCCGCTTGGCATGACAGCACTTCTGCTCCTTCTCCTCGTGGGGATCGGCACTTGGTCCTTCGGCAGTTTGCAGGACACCATCGCTGGCTGGACCGGTCGCACGGGCCCCGGATCGCCAGAGATCACAGCCATCGGGGTGGCGCCACCAATCAATCCATCGGTCCAGGAGCAGCCCGACACCCCACCCTCCGACACCGAGGTCGCTGCCCGGCCCGCGCCGCTCAGCGATGAAGACGCCGCCGTCCTCGATGCGCTCCGCACGCCGTTGACAACCGAAGAAACAGACCGCGCAGATGACGAAAAACTGCGCGCCGCCTACGCGGTCACCGGAATTTGGCCCCGCGCACCGGAGGTCCCGTCCCCGCCCCCGCTCGTCGACATCGAAGATCTCTACGTGACCAGTATTGACCCCATTGAACCGGCGTTTGACGCGGTGGCCCTGCCCGACGTTGCGGCCTTCGACCAGGACGCGCTGTTTGATGCGCCGGGATCGCCGGCTGCCGCGGGCACAACCTTTGCCATGGACGGTCGTGGCCTTGTCATCGCGACCCCGGACGGCGCGCTGAGCCCGGATGGGATACGCGTGGTCGCAGGCCCCCCGCCTGCACAACCGGCAGCCTTCCCGGACCGCGGTGGGACCAGCGCCGAAGTAAACCCGGTACAGAGTGCACTCGCCCAGTTCCGGCCCAGGAGCCGCCCCGCCGATCTGGTGGAAAATACGGAACGGGCCACGCTGGATGGGCTCACCCGTGATGAATTGGCAGAGCTGCGCCCCCCCGTCCGGCCTCAACGCCCGGCGGTGATTGCTGCCGCCAGCGCGGCAAGCGCCAGCCTCGTGCCCCTAGATGATGCCGCGGCGTCCGCGGAGGTCGAACCCAGCGGCAGCCCCCTGGCCGTGGCCGCCTCCCTCCGACCGGACGCGCGCCCAAGCAATTTCAACCAGATCGTCGCGCGCGCCCAGCAAACCGCCGCCTCGGCCGCCGCAATCGGCGCGGCCAGCATTGCCGCACCCGCGCCACGCTCCGTTACACCTCAGATCCCGTCGAGCGCATCGGTCGCGCGCGAGGCCACGCTCCGCAACGCGATCAATCTGCGTAAAGTCAATCTTATCGGGGTCTATGGCACCCCATCGGCGCGCCGCGCGCTGGTGCGCCTGTCGAACGGACGGTACAAGAAAGTGCAGGTGGGCGACCGGATCGACGGAGGTCGCGTCTCCGCCATCGGCGAAGGCGAACTGCGCTACCAGAAACGAGGACGCAACATCGTCCTCAAAATGCCCCGCGGGTAGGTCCCCGGCACGAGCCGAGTCACCAGCAGGTCGGGTGGGCTTTCAGGCCACCCTTACTCGGCTGCCAATTCTCCGCTGTTGATCTGTTCCTGCTCGATGCTCTCGAACAGCGCCTTGAAGTTGCCCTCGCCGAATCCATCGTCGCCCTTGCGCTGGATGAACTCGAAGAAAATGGGGCCAATCACGGTCTTCGAAAAGATCTGCAACAGGATCTTCGTCTCACCACCATCGACGACACCTTCGCCGTCGATCAGGATACCGTGCGTCTTCATCCGGTCCAGCGGCTCCTCATGACCGACGACCCGGTCATGGCTCAGGTCATAGTAGGCGTCGGGCGGCCCGGGCATGAACTTCAACCCGCGCGCGGCGATCTCATCGGTACTGTCGTAAATGTCGCGCGCCCCCACGGCGATGTGCTGGATTCCCTCGCCGTTGTACTTCTTCAGATAGGAAACGATCTGCCCCGTCTCCCCCCGGTCTTCGTTGATCGGAATGCGGATACGCCCGCACGGCGAAGTCAGCGCCCGGCTCAGCAAGCCGGTATACTTGCCTTCGATGTCAAAGAACCGGATCTCGCGGAAGTTGAACAGGTCACCATAAAACCGGAACCATTTGTCCATGTTCCCCTTGTGCACATTGTGCGTCAGGTGATCGAGATAATAGAACCCGACCCCCGCCGGCTTTGAGCGCGCGATCCAGTCGTACTCCTCGTTGTAGGGGCTGGTGTCATAGTACTGATCCACAAAATACAGCAGCGAGCCCCCAATCCCAATGATTGCAGGGACATCCAGCACCTTGTCGTCACCCTCGTAGGGGGTGGCCCCTTTTGCCACCGCATGGTCAAACGCCCGCTGCGCGTCCACGACACGCCATCCCATCGACGGCGCGCAGGGCCCGTGTTCGGCAACAAATCGCGCGCCAAAGCTCTCTGCTTCGGCATTCAGGATGTAGGTGATATCCCCCTGCTGCCAGAGCTCAATCCGCTTGGTCTTGTGGGTGGCCACATGCGCGTAGCCCATGCGCGCGAAGAGATCACGCAACTCTTGCGGATCCGGATGCGCAAACTCCACAAACTCGAACCCATCGGTTCCAACCGGGTTCTCGGCTGTGATCTCGGATTTCGGTGCGTCGTGCGGGAACGGGCCCATTCTGGTCTCCAATCGGTCAGGTGAATCGCAAACGTCAGGGTATTTTGCTTAAGATATGGCATCTGATGCGCTAAATCTGCGCAAATCCGGCCTTAACACTGGCGCTCAATGCGGGAACACCGCAAGATGCCTTCATTCTGATGCAAAAGGACGCATCATGCTGGATGAGATCGACACCCGCCTGCTGCAAGCGCTCCAACGTGACGCGCATCTGACTGCGCAACAGCTGGGCGAGTTGCTGCACCTCTCGCCGAGCCAGGCGGGGCGAAGACGACAACGGCTGGAGAGCGCCGGCTACATCCAGGCCTATACCGCCCGGCTGGACCCAAAGCGGCTGGGGCTGCACGTCCAGGGCTTTGTGCAGGTGCATCTGAGCACCCATGGGCCCGAACATTCCAAAAGCTTTGCGCGGCTCGTGAACACGCGGCCCGAGATTACCAGCGCATGGACAATGACCGGCGATGCGGACTATTTGTTGAGGGTGTACTGTGCCGACCTGCCAGCGCTCAATACGCTGATCCACGAGATCCTGCTCCCGCATCCGGCCGTTGCACGTGTGCACAGTCAGATCGTCATGGACCAGCTGAAATCCGACGGGCCGCTGCCCACTTGACCTCAACGAGGAGACCTCCCCGCTATGGACAGCTTTCTGTTTCAGGCCTCGATCTATCTGGCCGCGGCGGTGATCGCCGTGCCCTTTGCCTCGCGGCTGGGGCTCGGCTCGGTTCTGGGGTATCTCGCGGCGGGCATCATCATCGGGCCGCTTCTCGGGCTGGTGGGCTCGGAAACCGAGGATCTGCAGCATTTTGCCGAATTCGGCGTTGTGATGATGCTGTTCCTCATCGGGTTGGAACTGGAACCCCGCGCGCTCTGGGATATGCGGCACCGGCTCATCGGTCTCGGCGGGCTGCAGATCATTCTCAGCGCGCTGGCCCTGATGGCGATTGCCATGGCCTATCAGCAGCCCTGGGGTGTGGCCTTGGCGATTGGTCTGGCCTTGTCCCTCAGCTCAACGGCAATCGTCCTGCAAACCCTGTCGGAAAAGGGTCTGATGCAGACCAGCGGCGGGCGCTCCGTCTTCTCCGTCCTGCTCACACAGGACATTGCGGTGATCCCCATCCTGGCCTTCCTGCCGCTTCTGGTCGCGACCGTACCGGCGCAGCTCGCGGGCGACGGGTCGATCCAGCGCGCAGGCGATGACGCACATGACAAGGCACATCACTCGATGTCGCTGGTGGAGGGTCTGCCCGGTTGGGGCGTCACGCTGGTCACCATCGCCGCCATCGCGGCGGTGATCTTGGCCGGGGTTTTTCTGACCCGGCCACTCTTCCGCTACATTCACTCGGCCCGGCTGCGTGAGATGTATACAGCACTCGCGCTGCTGATCGTTGTCGGCATCTCCTTCCTGATGACGCTTGTGGGCCTCTCCCCCGCGCTCGGCGCATTCCTTGCGGGCGTCGTGCTTGCCAGTTCCGAGTTCCGACACGAGTTGGAAACGGACCTCGAGCCCTTCAAGGGGCTACTGCTCGGCCTCTTTTTCATTACCGTGGGCGCGGGGATCAACTTCACCCTGCTCTTCGACAACGTCTTCAACATCATCGGCATGGCCCTGCTGGTCATCCTGCTCAAAGGCATCATCCTCTATTTTCTCGGGCGCGCCTTCAAGCTCAAGGGCAAGGACCACTGGCTCTTCACGCTGGCGCTGGCCCAAGCAGGTGAGTTCGGCTTCGTGCTGGTGTCGTTCTCGGTCGTTCAGGGTGTGATCCCGCGCGGCGTGGCCGAGACGCTCCTGCTCGTCATTTCCATTTCGATGCTGATCACGCCGCTGCTCTTCATCATCTACGACTACCTCTCAAAACGCGCGCCCGAGACGGCAGAGCAGCACGAGGAAGACGAAATCGACATCGAGGGCCCGGTCATCATCGCAGGCATCGGTCGGTTTGGTCAGATCGTCAACCGGCTGGTGCAGGCCAACGGGTTCAACACCGTGGTGCTGGATCATGACATGGAGACCATCGCGGTGATGCGGCGCTTTGGCTTCAAGGGTTTTCTGGGCGATCCGACCCGGCCCGACATCCTGCGGGCGGCAGGGCTGCAGGACGCACGCGTGCTCGTGGTGGCACTGGATGATCCGGAGGCGGCGATCACGCTGGTCACCTATGCGCGCAAACTGCGGCCAGACCTGCACATCGTGGCGCGCGCACGCGACCGGACCCATGTCTATCGCCTGTATCAGGCGGGCGCCGACGACATCGTGCGCGAGCTCTTTGACAGCTCTCTGCGCGCCGGGCGCTATGTGCTGGAGAACATCGGGCTGAGCGAGTTCGAGGCGGCAGAGGCCGAGAAGATCTTCTACCACCACGACCGCTATTCCGTCCGCGAGCTCGCCAAGCTCTGGGATCCGGAGGTTCCGGCGAGCCAGAATCCGGCCTATCTGGCCCGCGCGAAGGAACTGCAGAAAGAGCTGGAGACCGCCATTCTCAGCCGCGATTCAGAGCAGAAGCGCGCCTGATCACCCGTCGGACACGCCCGCCTCCGCGAAAGTCGCCATACCGCTGAGGCAGGCGACCGCGCCCTTGAGAATCCCGAGCGACAGCGCCGCTCCGGAGCCCTCGCCCAGGCGCAGATCCAGCGACATCAGGGGCGCTTTGCCCAGCGCCTCCAGCAAGCGCCCATGCGCGGTTTCCGCGCTCAAATGGCTGGCCGTGCAGTGATCGAGCGCGCCGCCTTGCGTCTTCTCCAGCGTCAGAGCAGCAGCGGTGCAGATGAATCCGTCGAGCAGGACCGGAATGCGCAGACTGCGGGCCCGAACAATCGCGCCCGCCATCGCGGCCAGCTCACGCCCACCGAGACGGCGCAGTGTCTCCAACCCGTCGCCCTGCCCCCTATGCCGCGCCATGGCCTCGGCCACAACACGGGTCTTGACCTCAAGCCCCGCGTCATCGACGCCGGTGCCGCGCCCGGCCCACCCCGACGCGTCCCCCCCCAGCAGAGCCGCCGCAAGTGCTGCGGCGGAGGTGGTGTTGCCGATGCCCATCTCACCGACCACCAGCACGTCCGCCTCGGGGTCGACCGCCGACCAGCCGGTCGAGAGCGCCTCGACAAGCTCCGCCGCGCTCATCGCCGCCTCTTGGGTGAAATCTGCCGTGGGTCTGTCCAACGACAGCGCGTGCACGTCCAGCTGCGCGCCGAATGTCCGGGCCAACTGGTTGATCGCCGCACCGCCGTGCTGGAAATTCAGCACCATCTGGGCGGTCACTTCCGGCGGGAAGGCCGAGACGCCTTGCGCCGCCACGCCATGATTGCCTGCAAAAATGATGATCTGAGGGCGCTCGACGGTCGGGCGCGCGGTTCCGCGCCAGCCCGCGTACCAGATCGCCAGGTCTTCCAGCCGTCCCAGCGCGCCGGGCGGTTTGGTCAGCTGCCCGTTCCGGTCCGTGGCCGCCGAGACCGCCGCCGCATCGACACCGGGCTGCTTTGCCAAAAGCGTCCTGAACTCCGCCATATCGGAAAAAGCTGCCGTCATCGGTGTCCCCCGGTTGTAACCTTCCGCGCACCTGATTACCCAATGAGCAAACGCCCACAAGGCAAGAACGACCGATCCGCGCATGAAAACCGACAGTTTCCCGTCCTGGTTCACCGACATCCTGCTAGCGGGCACATTGCTCAGCCGGGTGCCGCTGCCGCATCTGTCCGAGGCCACATTTGCACGGGGCGCCCAGGCTGCGTGGGCCTATCCGATTGCAGGGGCCGGATTGGGCGCGATTGCAGGGTTGGTCGCTTCACTGTGTCTTGCGCTGGGGCTGCCTGCCGTCTTCGCTGCGGGTGCGTTGCTGATCACATTGATGGTGCTGACCGGTGCCATGCATGAGGACGGGCTTGGAGATACGGCGGACGGTTTCTGGGGCGGGTTTGAGCCCGCGCGGCGGCTCGAGATCATGCGCGACAGCCACACGGGGACCTATGGCATTCTCGCGCTGATCCTGATCACCGGGCTGCGCTGGAGCGCCTATGCGGCGCTTCTGCCCTTGGGTGTGCTGCCGGTCATCGCCGTCGCGGCCCTGTCGCGGGCGGGTATGCCCTGCCTGATGGCCGCCCTGCCCCATGCGCGCGACGATGGGCTGTCAAAGAGCGTGGGGCGGCCGGATGTGCCGACGGCTGTGCTGGGGCTGGGCGTTGCACTTCTGCTCGCGGGGCTCTGCGTCGGGGGCGCGGCCATTGGCGGCCTCCTGGCCATCCTCGCGGCCACAGCGGTGGTGGGCGCCATCGCGCGCAGCAAAATCGGCGGGCAAACCGGAGATGTCTTGGGCGCAGCACAGCAGATCAGCGAGCTCTTCGCTCTGGCCGCGTTCATCCTGCTGCTCACGTAAAAAAACCGCGCCGGATGAGGCGCGGTTTTTCCTTTAGATCTGGAGCCTGTCAGGCAGCCACGCGGCTTTCCAGCACATCGCCCACCTGCTTGGCCGCCGCCAGCTCGTCACCGCCGCTCACGGCAGCGACCTCACGGGTCAGGCGTTCCAGCGCCGCTTCATAGAGCTGACGCTCGGAGTAGCTCTGCTCGCGCTGATCATCAGTGCGGTGCAGATCGCGCACCACCTCTGCGATTGCGATCAGATCGCCAGAATTGATCTTCTGCTCATACTCCTGCGCCCGGCGCGACCACATCGCCCGCTTGACCTTGGCCTTTCCCTTGAGCGTCTTCATCGCATGGGTGATCACATCCGGAGAGCTCAACGCCCGCATCCCGATCTCCGTCGCCTTGTGCGTTGGCACCCGCAGCGTCATCTTGTCCTTCTCGAACGAGATCACGAAGAGCTCGAGCGAGATCCCCGCGACTTCCTGCTCCTCGATCGACAGGATCTGGCCCACGCCATGCGCGGGGTAGACGACAAACTCATTCGGACGGAAATCAAGTTTCTTCGATTTGGTCATTCAGCGTTCCTTACAACTGGGCACTCTGGTCCTGGCGTTCGACAGTCAAAATCACACTGAGCGGTGACCTTTCGGCCGCGCGTCCGAGTGTGACTAATTCGAATTTTCTGTGCCGGCGTCCTCTACCACGCGCGGCGATGAGCGGTCCCGATTACGACTTTGTGACGGCAATATAACACAAAAATGGGCCGCAAAAAAGTGAACCCTGCGTCAGAGGATAAAAAACACCGTAAAACAAGCCGCTTAGGACCTGCACCTCGCAGGAATCAACCTCGAATCGGCCCTTATCCGCCCTCTCCCGGCGCCTCGGAGAAGTATTTTTCGAGCTTCCCGGTCTCACCATCGCGCTCATCAGCATTAGGGAGCGGGTCTTTCTTGGTGATGATCACCGGCCACATCTCGGAGTATTTGCGGTTGAACTCGACCCATTTCTCCATATCCGGCTCGGTATCCGGGCGGATCGCGTCCGCAGGGCATTCGGGCTCGCACACACCGCAATCGATGCATTCGTCGGGGTGAATGACCAGCATGTTCTCGCCTTCATAGAAGCAATCCACCGGACAGACCTCAACGCAGTCGGTGTATTTGCAGGCAATGCAGCTGTCGTTCACGATATAGGTCATCGGACCCTCATTATCCCCAATCTCACTGGGTTAGCTAAATGAGCCAACCCGATCATTCAAGAGAGCGGGCCTTAGAAAGATCATGGATGCGGCGATCCTTCTTGGTCGGGCGACCTTTTCCTTCGAAACCGGGGTTTTCGGGGGCAGTTTTTCGGGATTTGGGCTCTGGCGGGGACAGATCGGTGTAAAGCGTCTGCGCCTCGGTGGCCGGGCCGCGCCGCGTGCCCACGGCGTCGATGCGGATCACCCGAATGTGATCGCCCTGCGCGAAGGTCAGCACGTCTTCCGGGCCCACCATCTGGCTGCGCTTTTCCGTGCGGGTGCCATTGACCCGCACCTCCCCCCCCGCGACCCGCGTGGCCGCCAGAGAGCGCGTCTTGAAGAACCGCGCATGCCAGAGCCATTTGTCGAGACGGAGTTTTTCAGCCAATCACTTGGTGTCCTTGAGCCCCATGAGAGCCGCGGCAAAGGGGTTGTCGGGGTCGATCTTCTTCTCGGACTTCGGCGGCCGGGCAGAGAATTTCTGGGCCCCCTTGTCCTTCTCGCCCCGCGGGCCGCCCCGCTTGCCTTTGCCACCAGGTTTGCCCTTGCCCTTGCTTCGGTCCCCACCCTGTTTGCGGCCTGCACCGTGAGCGCGCGGTGCGCGACCCCAGGTGAAGGTATAGAAGACCTCGGTCTCTGGCCCGGCATCTTCCGCATCGGGCGCAGTGCCAATTGGGGTCTCCTCGGCAGGTGTGTCGGGCACGGCAGCCTCCGCCGCGACCGCATCATCCAGAGTGGCGCCTGCAGGGGCCGTGTCAGACTCGGCCTCGTCCATCACGGGCGCATCTTCGGCGGGCGTGGGCGCCTCTGCCACAACCGCATCCACCGGTTTGACCTTCTCGCGCTCGCCCCGCTCCGCCTTGTAGCCCAGCCCCTGCATCAGATCGGCGAACTGCTCCAGCGTCATGCCGGTGATCGACAGCATATCGGCGGTGGCCTCGAAGCCTGCGCGTGAATTCTCGCCGCGCAGCATATCCGCGAGCCGTTCCAGCATGTCGATGCGGATCGCGCGCTCGCCGGCAACCCGGTAACCCGCCATCGTGTCGGCCCCCTCAGGCGCAGCCGCATCCGCCGGAATGGTCACAAGCCCCGGCGGCGGTGCCTCGGGGAAATCACTCAGTCCCTTGGAGAGCGACCACAACACAAGGCGCAACCGCGTGGGCGCGGGCTTCAGCAGCAGCGGCATGAAAATCGTGAACTGTCCAAAACGGATGCCGTGCTTGCGCAGAGCCCCGCGCGCGTCCTGATCCAGCGCTTTGACCTCGTTGGCCACCGCCGCACGCGGCAGAACGCCAAGCGCCTCGACCATCTGGAAGGCAAAGCCGCGCGCAAGGCCGGTCAGCGTCTCGTCGCGGTTCAGGGTGATCAACGGCTCGAAGAGTGCGGCGATCTTGCGGTCAATGAAATGCTGCAGGCGGCGCTGCACCTTCTGTGCGACCTCCGGGCCTGCCACATCGTCGACAAAGACCTCGACCTGCGGTTTCAATGCCTCTGGCCCCGCAATCAGCTTGCCAACGGCATCCTTGCCCCACATCAGGCCGCCCTGTTCGGTGAAGTCGATCTCCGTATCAGGGGCGTTGTAGAAACGGTCCGCGCGCAGGTGAAATTGTGGCGCCAGCGCCTGAAGCGCCGCCGATTTGATCGTCTTGGCCTCGGCACCGGTCGCGCTCTTGTCCTGGCTGAACCGGAACCCTTCCAGGCGCCCTACAAATTCCCCTTCGACGGTCACTTCGCCGGTATTCGATACGTCTGCCACCATGGCTTCCTTCTGGCCGAGCCGGCGCAAGAGCACGGATGTGCGCCGGTCTACAAATCTTTGGGTCAAACGCTCGTGCAGCGCGTCCGACAATCGGTCTTCTACAGAACGCGCCTCCTCTCGCCAATGGATTTCGTCAGCCGTCCAGCCCTTGCGCTGCGCCACATAGGTCCATGTGCGGATAAACGCCAGTCGCTTTGACAACGCGTCAATGTCGCCATCGGTTCGATCAATTCTCTGGATTTGTCGCGCCAGCCACTCGTCGGGGATCTGCCCGCGCTCATGCAGATGGTTGAAGATCACCTCCAGAAGGCCGGCGTGCTCGGCGTGGCTGATGCCGCGAAAATCGGGAATGCGGCACACATCCCAGAGCAGGCGGACCGAGGGCCCATCGGTGCAGCGCGCCGTGATCTCGGCATCCTGCGCCAGAGCTTTCAGCGCGCTCAGGTCATCCGCGTCCCGCGCCTTGACCAACATCTCGTGATCGGGGCTCGTTTCCAGGGTCGCAATCAGCCGCTCGATGGAGCCGAATTGCAGCGCATGATTGCGCCAGTTCAGCTTCTTCAGCGGCGTGAAGCGATGCGCCATGATGGCCTCGGCAACGCCCTCGTCCAGCGGCGCAGCATCGCCGGTGACGCCGAAGGTGCCGTTCTTCATGCCGCGGCCCGCCCGGCCCGCAATCTGGGCCAGTTCGTTGGGGGCAAGCGGACGCATGCGCCGCCCGTCGAACTTGCTGAGCGCAGAGAAGGCCACGTGATCCACATCGAGGTTCAGCCCCATGCCGATGGCATCGGTGGCGACGAGGTAATCCACCTCGCCATTCTGGTACATGTCCACCTGCGCGTTGCGCGTGCGCGGGCTCAGCGCGCCCATGACCACGGCCGCTCCGCCCTTCTGGCGGCGGATGAGCTCGGCGATCGCATAGACATTCTCAACCGAAAACCCGACGATAGCGCTGCGCGGCTTCATCCGGCTTATCTTTTTCGCACCTATGTAGGTGAGATCCGACATCCGCTCGCGTTGCATGAACTGCGCCTGAGGCACCAGTGCCCGGATCGGCCCGCGCATCGTGTCGGACCCGAGAAAGAGCGTCTCATGCAGGCCCCGCGCCCGCAACAGCCGGTCGGTGAAGACATGCCCGCGTTCAGGATCGGCGCAAAGCTGGATCTCGTCCACCGCAAGGAAATCGCACCCCATGCCCTCCGGCATCGCCTCGACCGTGCAGACCCAATACTGCGTGCGGGGCGGGACGATCCGTTCCTCGCCGGTGACCAGAGCCACAACCGACGGGCCGCGCGCCGCCACCACCCGATCATAGACTTCACGTGCCAGCAGCCGCAGCGGCAGCCCGATCACGCCGGTCCGGTGGCCCAGCATCCGCTCGATGGCATAGGTGGTCTTGCCTGTGTTGGTCGGGCCCAGAACGGCCACCACCCGCGTGTCACCTGTCACGGCGCTGTCCTTCGTGTCCGGTGCTTAGAGCGTACGGCCAATGCCGCGGCGCTTGAGCTGCTCCATGGCGGTATTGGCGTTCTCGTGATGCGGATGCAAGACCAGGACGCGCTCGAACGCCTGCGCTGCGCGCTCCAGATCGCCGAATTCCTGCAGCATCACGCCAAGGCCGAAAATGGCATTGTAATTGTTCGGGTTGAGCGCCAGCGCGCGCTCCAGATCATCCAGCGCCGGGCCGTAGAGACCGGCCTGGTAGAAGGCCGTGGCCCGCGCATGCCAGCCTTCGGCGAACTCCGGCGCGTGATCGGTCAGCGCGGTCAGGTGGTCGATGGCCTTCTCGGTCTCTTCCTCTTCCAGCGCGTCCCGCCCCCGTTTCAGCAAAAGGTTCATCGACGGAGACCCCGAGTTGTCCCAGATCAGCGACAACTCCCGGTCCAGCCTGGGGGCTTCGGACTCCGGTGCCTCCTGCAACTGCTGCAAAAGCGCGTCCTCTGATTGCTGTGCCGACACAGATGCCGCAAAAACCAGCGCTGCGACAAATGCCGTAACGACATGTTTGAGGAAATGGAGTTTCATGCTCATAACAGATCTGAATGTAACAGGCGGCACGGGCAATTCCAGACCCCGCGACTGCCACAAACCCAAAAGGGCGTGAAGATGAGCGATATTGTGAACGAAGCCGTGGCCGCATTGAATGAAAAACTTGCGGGATCCGACTTTGGCGGCACCGCAAAATTCGACATCGCGGGCGAAGGCACCGTGATGATGGACAGCAGTGGCGCACGCGCCGGAGACGAGGCCGCGGACGTCACGCTCTCTGCTGACGCGGAGACGTTCAAATCCATCCTCGACGGCGAGACCAACCCGACCAGCGCCTTCATGACCGGCAAGCTGAGCGTCGACGGTGACATGGGCATGGCAATGCAGCTGGCCTCAGCACTCGCCTGATGACCCTGTCCCCTGCGCCCTTTCTCGGCGACATCGCATTCGGGGCCCCCGGAGGCGTCGCACATTGGGCGCAGACCTCGGACGGGCACCGCATCCGCCTCGGCGTCTGGCAGAGGCAGGAGGCCAAGGGCACGGTGCTCATCTTCCCCGGGCGCACTGAGTTCATTGAAAAATACGACATCTGTGCGGCGCAACTGGCCCGGCGCGGCTTTGCCAGCATGGCCATCGACTGGCGCGGGCAAGGCCTCGCGGACCGGCTGCTCGACAATCCGCTGATGGGCCATGTGGCACGGTTTCCGGACTATCAGAAAGACGTGGACGTCATGGTGCGCGCGGCACGCACCCTTGAGCTGCCGCGCCCCTTCTTTCTGCTGGCCCACTCCATGGGCGGCGCCATCGGGTTACGCGCGGCCATGGAAGGTCTGTCCGTGCAGGCAACGGCCTTCACGGGGCCGATGTGGGGCATCAAGCTCTCCCCCCATCTGCGCCCGGTCGCCTGGGTGCTCAGCCACGTGATGCCGCATGTGGGCCGCGGCGACCGGCTGCCGCCCGGAACCAAGATCGAGCATCACGTGCTGACGGACGGGTTCGACGGCAACCTGCTGACGCGCGACCGGGAACAATTCGACCTGATGCGCAAACAGCTCGAAACGCACCCGGAACTGGCCTTGGGTGGGCCGAGCTTTGTCTGGCTGCGCGAGGCGCTGCAGGAAACGCGGCATCTTGCCAGCCGCCCCTCTCCCAACCTGCCCTGCCTGACCTTCGTGGGCACAAACGAGCGGATTGTCGATCTCCCGGCCATCGAGGCCCGGATGAAGACCTGGGCGCGGGGAACGCTTGAGCTTGTGGAAGACGGCGAGCATGAGGTGCTGATGGAAAGCGAGGCCGTGGCCGGGCCGCTCTTTGATCAGATCGCCACCCTCTTTCTCAGCGGCGGCCACGGCTGACATCTGGGCAAATCGGCCGGATCGTCTAAGTTGCCTGCCATGAGCCCCGCCCTGACCTTCACCGACCGTGGCATCTATTGTGCCGCGGGCGATTTCTACATCGACCCGTGGCGCCCGGTGGAGCGCGCGCTGATCACCCACGGCCATGCCGACCACGCGCGCTACGGGCACAAGAGCTACATGGCAACGCACGCCGCGCTGCCGGTCATGCGCCACCGGCTCGGAGACATCTCCGCGCAAGGCATCGCATTCGGTGAGCCGCTGACGATCGGCGACGCCACCGTCTCCTTTCACCCCGCAGGCCACGTGCCCGGATCGGCCCAGATCAGGGTCGAGGTCGCGGGGGAAATCTGGGTGGCCTCGGGGGACTACAAGGCGGAAGCGGACGGGCTCTCCGAAACCTTCGAGCCGCAGCGCTGCCATCACTTCATCACCGAATCGACCTTCGGCCTGCCTGTCTTCCGCTGGCAGCCGCAGGCCGTGGTCGCGCAGGAGATCAACGCCTGGTGGGCGGGCTGCGCGGCTGCAGGCAAGACGGCCTTCCTGGGCGCCTACGCCCTGGGCAAAGCGCAACGGCTGCTGACCCTGCTGGACACGGATATCGGGCCAATCCTGACCCACAGCGCGGTTGAGAACACCAATGAGGTCCTGCGGGCGCAGGGCCTTGCGCTGCCCGAAACCATTGCCGCCACCGCCGAGCTTGACCCCAAGGTCCACACAGGCGCGCTTGTGCTGGCGCCGCCCTCGGCTCTGGGCAGCGCCTGGACGAAGAAGTTCGGAGCACAGGAAACCGCCTTCGCCAGCGGCTGGATGCAGCTGCGCGGGGTGCGGCGCCGGCGCGCAGGCGACCGCGGGTTCGTCATCTCCGATCACGCGGATTGGCAGGGCCTGCTCGATTGCATCACCGCCACGGGCGCCGAGAACATCTACGTCACCCATGGCTACACCGATATCTTCGCGCGCTACCTGAACGACAATGGCTGGTCTGCCGAGGTGGTCCCCACAGGATTCGAAGGCGAAACGCTCGATGCGGAGCCGGCCGCATGAAAGATTTCGCCGCCCTCTTCAATGCCATCGACCAGAGCACCAAGACCACGGTGAAGGTGGCCGCCCTGGCGGAGTATTTCGCGGCTGCACCGGATGTCGACCGGATCTGGACCATCGCCCTCTTCTCCGGGCGCAGACCGAAGCGCGCCGTCACCACCACCAGGCTGCGGGAATGGGCGGCGGAACGGGCGGGCATTCCACTCTGGCTCTTTGAGGAAAGCTATCCGATCGTAGGCGATCTGGCCGAGACAATCGCTCTGGTTCTGCCGCCGGTGGAGACGACATCGGACGAGGGCCTCTCGCATTGGATCTCCGAACTGCGCGGTTTGGCGGCGGTGGATGAACCTGCCCGTAAGGCCGCGGTCCTTGACGCATGGGACCGGCTCGGAGGCACCGAGCGCTTCGTCTTCAACAAGCTGATCACGGGTGGCTTTCGCATGGGCGTCAGCCAGAAACTGATGACCCGCGCGCTCGCCAAGGCCACCGGCAAACCCGAGGCGGAACTGGCGCATCGCCTGATGGGCAACTGGCACCCCGACGACACCAGCTGGGAGACGCTGATCGAGGCCGAAGATGCCTCCGCCGATGCGTCGCGCCCTTACCCGTTTTATCTGGCCTACGCGCTGGAGGACGGGCCCGAGGCACTTGGCGCGCCCGAGGACTGGCGGGCGGAGTGGAAATGGGACGGCATCCGTGGCCAGCTGATCCTGCGGGAGGGGCAGCATTTTGTCTGGTCCCGCGGCGAGGAACTGATGACCGACCGCTTTCCGGAACTGGCCCGTGCCGTCGATTTCCTGCCCGCCGGCACGGTGCTGGATGGCGAGCTTCTGGTCTGGCACCCGCAGACCGAGAGCCCCGCCAGCTTCAATGCGCTGCAACGCCGGATCGGCCGCAAGACCGTGCCGAAAAAGCTGTTGGCCGAGACTCCCGTGGTCCTGCATGCCTATGACCTGCTCGAATGGCAGGGCGCGGACCTGCGCGACACACCCTTTGCCGAGCGCCGCGCCCTGCTGGAAGGCGCCTGCGCCGACTTGCCGCCCGAGGCCCCCGTGCGCCTCTCACCGCAGCTCGACTTCGAGAGCTGGGACGATCTGGCAGAGATGCGCAGCATCGCGCGGGACGAAAACGCCGAAGGTGTGATGCTCAAGCGCGCGGGCAGCCCCTATCTGATCGGGCGCAAGAAAGGCGACTGGTGGAAATGGAAGCTCGACCCGCTGACCGTCGACGCGGTGATGATCTACGCCCAGGCAGGCCACGGGCGGCGCGCCAACCTCTTCACCGATTTCACCTTCGCGGTCTGGAACGGCAACGATCTTGTCCCCTTCACCAAGGCCTACTCCGGCCTCACCGACGCCGAATTCCGCGAGATCACCAAATGGGTGCGCAAGAACACGCTGCAGCGCTTTGGCCCGGTGCGGCAGGTCACGCCGCACCACGTGTTCGAGATCGCCTTCGAAGGCATCCAGGCCAGTCCGCGCCACAAGTCTGGCGTTGCCCTGCGGTTTCCGCGTATGTCGCGCTGGCGGCAGGACAAACCGCTGCAAGAGGCCAATACGCTGGAGGATCTGAACGACATGCTGAGGGTCTATGGATAAGCCGGACGCGCAGATGCCGCCCGCCCCCGACGCGCCCGCGCACCGCGCTCCGGAGGGCGCCTGTGATGCGCATGTGCATCTGGTCGCGGGCCGGGAAGAGTTTCCGCTTTGGGACGGGCGCGTGGAAAATCCGGCTCCGGGTCCGGATCTCGACGGCTGGCTTGCGATGTTCCGCACGCATCTGGAGACGCTTGGCTTTTCGCGTGGCGTGATCGTGCATTCGATCCTCTACGGCACCGACAATGCCGTGACCGTCGAGGCGGTGCGCCGCCTGGGTGCGGGTTTTCGCGGGGTCGGCCTGCTGCCTGATGGCGCCAGCGACGCGCAGATGGATCGCTTTGTGGAGTGGAATATGACCGCCGTCCGCCTCAACTATGTGCACGGCGGCGTGCTCAGCTGGGAGGGTGCCAAGGCCATGGCCCCGGCACTTGCCGAACGCGGGCTGCACATCCAGATGCTCTGCCACGCGGATCAGCACATGCAAGACCTCGCCGAGGAGGTCCGTGCGCTGCCCGTCGATGTTGTCTTTGACCACATCGGATGGCCGAGCGCTGCGCTGGATCCCGAGGCGCCGGGTGTCCAGGCGCTCTGCCGCCTCCTGGGCACCGGCAAGGTCTGGGTGAAACTCTCGGCGCTCTACCGCATGTGCCCGGCCCGCTATCGCGCCGCGGATGCTCTCGTTGCGGCGCTCATCGCGGCCAATCCAGAGCGCTGTCTCTGGGGGTCGGACTGGCCGCACCTGATGCTCGCCGATGCGGCGATGCCCAAAGCCGCTCAGCTGCTGGACGCCTTTGACCGCGTCGTGCCGGATGCCTGCACCCGTCAGCAAATCCTCGTGGACAACCCGGCAACGCTCTTCGGCTTTGACCGGTGAAATGAGCCGCGATCGGGGCGGCGCCGGACAGGTGCCCGGCGCCACGCGCTGATCATGAACAGCTGCCGTCCAGCCCGACCATACCATTGCCGACGCCCGTCACCATGACGGTGCAGGTCTGATCGCCCACGGCAACCTCAATCGACGTGCCCGACGCGACCGTGACCGTGTCGATGCCATTCACCGCGAGGCGCGCGGCAGAGCCATCCGCAGCCAGAGATGACACGAAGACGCGCAGGGCGCCGTCCGCCAGAGACACCGTGGTGCCGGGCGTGTGGCCCTCTTCCGGAGCGGGCGGGACATCGGCTGGCGCCGCCTCCGCGGTCTCGCTGCCGCAATCGGATCCGATGGTTGCACCCGCCTCGGTCACCTCCACGAGGCCGACCGTACAGTCTGCGCCCTCAAGGGTGACGCCGGCTGTCTCGCCGACAGACAGGGTCCGCGCCGCGCCATTCACGCTGAGCCGTGCGCTCCGGCTGTCCTGATCGACCGCCGAGACAAACACACGCACCGCACCGTCCGCAAAGATCGCCGTCTCACCGACCCCGAGCGCATCGGAGGTCGCCATGTCCGAGACCGTGCCGCCCTCCGCCGGCGCGGCATCGCTTTCCGGCGCAGAGGTGACCCCGTCCGCCAGGGCCGCCAGGTCGGCCACCCGTGCCTCGGCCTCCTCGGCCAGCGCGGTCATGCGGCTTGAGACATCCGCTTCCAATGCCGCCAGTTTCTCGTCCATTTGAGCGGCTGTCGCAGAGGCGCTGTCAGCGAGGCTTGCCTCCAGCTCGGCGATCCGCGCCTCCAGAGCGCCCGTGGCCTCGCTCATGGCCGCCGTTGCGGTCTCGCCCGCCTGACCGACCGCACGTTCAATCTTGCCATCCGTCAATGTCCCGCTGATCGCCACCGAGAGCAGAACGCCAAACAGCAAGCCCCCTCCCACTCCAACGGCCAATTGATTTTGCATTTATATCCCCTCCATCTGAAACGCCCGGCGATACTCTGGTATCGCATTCGTGTGACGCGGTTGAGTCTAAAGGATTCGCGGCGTCTTACTAAGAATTATGTGCCCTCATCCGGTTGCGAAGCCTGCGCGAGGGTTTTACCTGAGCAGAAGAGCCCTAGGTGACGGCAAAGCCAATGCCGCGACCGCGCGCCAGATGGATCAGGAGACCACGATGTTCAACCGCCCGCTTTACGACGCAAATGCCTCAGGCGCCTCAAACCCTCTGGGGGATCTGCCCGAATGGGACCTGAGCGATCTCTACAGCGGCGAAGACGCGACCGAACTCAAGCGCGATCTGGACTGGCTGGAGCAGGCCTGCGCCAGCTTTGCCACGGACTATGAAGGCAAGCTCGCGGATCTGGACGCGCCCGGCTTTCTGGACTGCGTGCTGCGCAACGAAAAGATCAATCAGGTCGCCGGGCGGATCATGTCCTTCGCCGGGCTGCGCTACTACCAGCTGACGACGGATGCGGGCCGGGCCAAGTTCATGTCGGACCTGCAGGAGAAGATCACCAATTTCACCACGCCGCTGGTGTTCTTCACGCTGGAAATCAACCGGCTGGCGGATGACCATCTGGACACGCTCTACACGCAAAACGCCGATCTGGCGCGCTACAAGCCCGTCTTCGACCGTATCCGCGCCATGAAGCCCTATCAGCTCAGCGACGAGCTGGAGAAATTCCTGCACGACCTGGGCGTCGTCGGTGACGCCTGGGAGCGGCTCTTTGACGAGACCATCGCCGGGCTGGAGTTCGACGTCGACGGCGAGACGCTCAACATCGAAGGCACGCTGAACCTCTTGACCGACCCCGACCGCGCCCAGCGCGAAGCGGCGGCGCGCGAACTGGCCACCGTGTTTGCGGCCAACATCAAGACCTTCGCCCGGGTGCACAACACCCAGGCCAAGGAAAAGGAAATCGTGGACCGCTGGCGTGGCATGGAAAGCCCGCAGCTCGGCCGCCACTTGAGCAACCAGGTGGAGCCCGAGGTGGTCGAGGCGCTGCGCAACGCCGTGGTCGAAGCCTACCCCAAGCTCAGCCACCGCTACTATGAGCTCAAGCGCAAGTGGCTCGGGCTCGACAAGATGCAGGTCTGGGACCGCAACGCGCCGCTGCCCATGGAAGACACCCGCATCGTGGGCTGGGACGAGGCCGAGAAAACCGTGATGGACGCCTACAGCGCCTTTGACCCGCGCATGTCGGAAATCGCCGAGCCGTTCTTTCGCAAAGGCTGGATCGATGCGGGTGTGAAACCGGGCAAGGCGCCCGGCGCCTTTGCGCACCCCACCGTGACCAATGTGCACCCCTACGTCATGCTGAACTACCTCGGCAAGCCGCGCGATGTGATGACCCTCGCGCATGAGCTCGGCCATGGCGTGCACCAGGTGCTGGCCGCGGAACAGGGCGAGATGCTCTCCTCAACGCCGCTCACGCTGGCGGAAACGGCGAGCGTCTTCGGAGAAATGCTCACCTTCCGCAAGATGCTCGACGGCGCAACCGACGCGGCGCAGCGCAAGGTGCTGCTGGCCGGCAAGGTCGAGGACATGATCAACACGGTTGTGCGCCAGATCGCGTTTTACGACTTCGAATGCAAATTGCACGCGGCGCGGCGCGGCGGCGAGCTGACGCCCGATGACATCAACGCGCTGTGGATGTCCGTGCAGGCCGAAAGCCTCGGCCCGGCCTTCGAGTTCATGGACGGATACGAGACCTTCTGGGCCTATATCCCCCACTTCGTGCACTCGCCCTTCTATGTCTACGCCTACGCGTTCGGAGACGGTCTGGTGAACGCGCTCTACGCGGTCTACGCCGAGGGCGACGCGGGCTTCGAAGAGAAATACTTCGACATGCTGAAGGCCGGCGGCTCAAAACATCACAAGGAGCTTCTGGCGCCCTTCGGGCTCGATGCCTCTGACCCGGCCTTCTGGGACAAGGGCCTGAGCATGATCTCGGGCTTCATCGACAAGTTGGAGGCGATGGAGGGCTAGACCCTCCCGCCGTCAGGTCAGGACCATGTCGTCTTTCGCCGAGAGGAATCCTTTGACGATCTGGTGAATGCCGTCTGACCCGCCCGCAAGAATAAGCGCCGTAAAGAGCACATCCACGGCGACAAAGAATTGCGCTTGATCAAAAAGGCCAAGGAATTTGTTCGCCGCCGAAATGCTGGTGATATCGACGAATTCAGACAGCACGGTGGTGCCCGTCAGCGCCACCAGCCCGCCCAGAACGGTGGCCGTTGTCGCAGCAAAGGCGGCCTTCTCGGTGCCCAGCTCCTCACGCTGTGGCATCGCCACCTGATCGGCCTCGATCTTGTCTTTCTTGGCCGCTCTGATCTGATCGCGCAGGCGCTTTATGGTGGCGTTCTTGGCATCGTTTGCCGCGGCCAGCGCCGCCTGATCGGTCATTGCCGGGACGGGCTGTTGCAGCTCCATATCCAATGCGGACTGCAGGATCGCGCATTTGCGCCGGAGCTTGACGACCTCGGCATCGACATCCAATTCGCGCTTCATGAATTTGTTGTTCACGATGACCTCGACGGCCCGCTCGATCAGCAAAGCGAAAAAAGTGAGGGCCAGCAAATGGGTCACCACCCGCTCCGCGAGGCCGTCCTCGAAAGACATGCTGCCAAAGCCGATTGCCGCGGCATAAGCCGCAACCGCCGCCACGACGAATATCGCAAGATAGGGGCCGTATTTCATTTTAATCTCCTAAATCAATGTCTTGCTCAAAGAACTTCAATAAAAACTTACATGACCGCGCGATGAAACAGCGCCATCAGCGGGACCTGCATCGCGGGGTCGCTTCAGCGCACACCGGAACAATTGGCGGCGCGCAAACCCGGGACAGGACAGGCCCGACGTGGATGGTACCCTATTCTTGCTCTTCAATCCAGCAAAGCGGGACAGGTTATATGCAAAGGCACACCGCCCAGGCTCAGGCAAGGCTGAGCTTGGGCGGCAGATGGAAAGCTAGGCGCGGACAGCTTTTCCCAGGCGTGCCCGCGTGCATTTGCGATCAGGCGCTGGTCAGCATGCCCTTCTCACGCGCCAATTCGCGCATCTTCTTCTGCAGCTTCTCAAAAGCCCGCACCTCGATCTGACGAATGCGCTCGCGGCTGACGTCATATTCGGCGCTGAGGTCCTCAAGCGTCACGGTCTTGTCCGACAGGCGCCGTTGCGTGAGGATGTCCTTCTCGCGGTCGTTCAGGACACTCATCGCCTCGCCCAGCAACTCGCGACGCGCTTCAAGCTCGTTGCGCGCCTCATAATCGCCAGCCTGATCCGCATCTTCATCCTCGAGCCAATCCTGCCACTGCATGGCCCCTTCGGTTTCCGAACCCACGGTGGCGTTGAGCGACGCGTCCCCACCCGACATCCGCCGGTTCATGGAAATCACCTCATCCTCGGTCACGCCCAGATCGGTCGCGATCCGGGTCACGTTTTCGGGGCGCAGATCGCCTTCCTCCAGCGCGCCGATGCGGCTCTTGGCCTTGCGCAGATTGAAGAACAGCTTCTTCTGGCCGGAGGTCGTGCCAAGCTTGACCAGGCTCCAGCTCCGCAGGATGTACTCCTGGATCGACGCCCGGATCCACCACATCGCATATGTGGCAAGCCGGAATCCCTTCTCGGGGTCAAAGCGCTTGACCGCCTGCATCAGACCCACATTGGCCTCGGAAATCACCTCGGCCTGGGGCAGACCATAGCCGCGATATCCCATCGCGATCTTGGCCGCGAGGCGCAGGTGCGAGGTGACCATCTTGTGGGCGGCCTCGGTGTCCTGCTCTTCGACCCAGCGCTTGGCCAGCATATACTCTTCTTCTGGCTCGAGCAGCGGGAATTTGCGAATTTCCTGCATGTAGCGGTTCAATCCGCCTTCCGGCGTCGGGGCCGGTAGATTTGCATAGTTTGCCATGGGAGCCTCCCAATGTTTACAGGCTTAACATGAAATATGGTGTCTGAACCGATCAGTTCAAGCCACCTCTTCCAAAAATGTTAACGGAAACAGTATCGCGTCCTGATTAATGAAAGACTGACACAAAGCGCCCGCGTTAACACTTCACGTGACTGTGCGCTCACGCAGGCTTGCGAAATATGTCAGTCAGGCCCGCAGCGCGGCCAGAAGGTCCGTCATATCCGCCGGCAAGGGCGCTTCGAACCGCAGTTTCGCCCCCGTCAGCGGGTGCACGAAGCCCAGAACGGCGGCGTGCAGCGCCTGGCGCGAGAAACGGGTGATCGCACCTGCGGCGGTCTCGCTGAACGCCCGGACCGGCAGCTTGCGCTTGCCGCCATAGGTCGGATCGCCCACCAGCCCGTGGCCGGCATGTGCCAGGTGCACCCGGATCTGATGGGTGCGGCCGGTTTCCAGCCAGCATTCCATCAGCGCCAGGGTGGGCGGGTCGCCAAAAGAGGCAACGTTGCGGGCGCGGGTGACCGCATGGCGTCCGCCCTGAAACACGACGGCCTGACGCTGGCGGTCGGTCCTGTGGCGCGCCAGCTGGGTGGTGATCTTGAGGATATTGCCCGGCTCGAAACGCGTGCCCTTCACGCCGCGCAACCGGGGGTCATTGCCGTCCGGAACCCCATGGACCAGGGCCTGATAATAGCGCTCCACGGTATGCGCTTCGAACTGCGCGGCAAGGCCGTGATGGGCTGCATCCGATTTGGCGACAACAAGCAGCCCCGAGGTGTCCTTGTCGATCCGATGCACGATCCCCGGCCGTTTGGTGCCACCGACGCCCGACAGCTCCGCCCCACAGTGCGCCAGCAGCGCGTTGACCAATGTGCCGGAGGGCGTCCCGGGCGCGGGATGCACCACCATCCCCGCAGGCTTGTTCACAACAATGACATCTGCGTCCTCGTGCACGATCTCCAATGGGATGGCTTCGGGCAGGATATGGCTCTCCTGCGCCTCCTCAACGGTGATCGTAACGCCCGCCCCGGCCGCGACGCGGGCCTTGGGATCGACCTGTGCCACCCCATCCACGAGGACCGCGCCCGAGGTGATCAGACGCGCCAGCCGGGTCCGCGACAGCGCGGCCTCCTCTGGCACATCCCGCGCAAGCGCCTTATCAAGACGCGGCGGCGGTGCGGCGTCGATGGTGAAGTGAATGTGGCGAGACGGCATGGACAACCCTGAAATGAATTCGGACACAGCGCCTCAAGAGCCCGCCAACCTGCGGTTTCTGCGTCGACTGGTGACGGTGCTGACCGCCACGATGATAGGCGGTGTCATACTGATCATCGCGCTGATTGTCATGCGTTTCAACGCACCACCACCCGATTTGCCCGACAGTATCGCAGTACCGGGCGGAGCCGCGGCCATCAGCTTCACGCAAGGGCCCGACTGGTACGCCGTGACCACGGATGCAAACCAGATCCTGATTTTCGACCGCGTCACCGGCCAGCTGCGCCAAACCATTGAAATCGACTGAGCGCGCACCCGTCACGCCATCGCTCTCCCCCGCCTGAGAAGAGACCCGCCTTTTGGACCTTGCCCTGAAAGTCATCGAGATCACGGCCCCGGTGTTTCTGCTGGTGGGCATGGGTTTTCTCTGGGTGCGCCTCGGCTTTGAATACCGGGTGCAGTTCGTCACGCGGCTGTCCATGACCCTGGCGATTCCGGCTCTGATCTTCGTCGCGCTGATGGAGACGGAAATTCCTGCCGACTCGCTCTCCAAGATCAGCCTCGCCGCCGTCGTCGGCTATACCTGCGCAGCCTTCGGCGCCTGGGTCCTCCTGCGCCTGACCGGGCTCGATCTGCGGACCTATCTGGCGCCGGTCATGATGGGCAACACCGGCAACATCGGCCTGCCGCTCGCGCTCTTCGCCTATGGGGACGAAGGGCTCGGTTATGCGGTGGTGGTCTTCGCCATCTCCTCCATCTTCGCCTTCACCTTCGGGGTCTGGACCGTGGCCCGGACCAACTCGCCCCTCACGATGTTCAAGGAGCCAATGGTTGCGGCCACCCTGCTGGGGGCGCTGTTTCTCTGGCAGGACTGGCAGACCCCGCTGGTCCTCACCAATACGCTGTCTCTGCTGGGCCAAATGGCTATACCGCTGATGCTGATCACCCTCGGGGTGGCCGTCGGGCGGCTGGCGCCCCAGAACGTCGGTCGGTCGCTGTGGGTGGCGCTGGCCAAAATCTCCCTCTGCGCCAGCATCGGGTGGGTGCTTGGGCGCTGGTTTGACCTGCCGCCCGTCGCCTTCGGCATTCTGGTGCTGCAACTCGCGGCGCCCGCGGCTGTCACGAGTTACCTGATTGCGGAAAAATATGGTGCGGATGCGCAGGCCGTCGCCGGGTTGGTGGTTGTGTCGACGCTTCTGTCGATCGTCACGCTGCCGCTGCTCCTGAGCCTCGTCTTGTAGCGCGTCACCCGCAACTCGACAGCGGATCGGAGGGCGCCGCCGCCAATCCCTTCGCCCCGCACCAGGTGGTCGGAAATAGTCCCCCCATCGGGAAGGCCCCTTCACCGCGGCGCCCCTGAACCCCGCAGCATGTCAGACGCCAGCTGCCACTGATGATCAAGGACGCACAAGTGGCTCCGCTGAGGCGCCAACACCTCCGGATTCTCCATACAGCGCCCGCCCTTCATCGCCGTCCGTCCGCGTGAGCAAGGCGGAAAGTGCCACAAGCTCCTCTCGGCGCAACTCGTGTCCACCGTTGTGAACCGACGTTGTCACCTCCGCGCCCTGAGCCCTTGACCAGGTCACCAGCCGCTCTGTCATCGGCCAGGGGCAAATCGGGTCGCGCCGGCCGGCAGTGATCAACAGCTTGCGAGCCCGAAGCCCCGGCGCGGGAGCGGGGCTCCACGGGATCAGAGGATGCAGCAGCCCCACCCGATCAAACAGATCGGGACGCTTCATCATCACAGCCGCCAGGATGTTGGCCCCGTTGGAATAGCCGAAGCCATAAACCTCCCGGTACGGATAGCGGCGCGTCCAGCCGTCCACATAGCCCGCCATTTTCGCCGTGGCGCGTGCGAGGTCCTGCATGTCGTAGACCCCTTCACCGGTGCGGCGAAAGAAGCGCGACGCCCCCCTCTCCAGGATATCCCCGCGCGGCGATACGACACCGCCGCCCGGAACCAGCTCCTGTGCGAGATCGAAGAATTGAGCCTCATCCCCACCGGTGCCGTGGAAGGCGAAGACAAGCGGCCCGCGCCCCGCGGGGGCCTTGGTCAACGCGTGGTATGCCTCTGCAGTCATGCGGCACCCTCCTCATGCAAGCTCTGGCAGTCGTCGTTCGATCTGCGCGCGATAGGGCCGGTAGCGATCCGGCAGCATCAGGGCCTCACCCAAATGCGCCGTATCCTCATCGCGGTCAAAGCCGGGCTCATTGGTGGCAATCTCGAACAGCACACCCCCGGGGGTGCGGAAATAAATCGCCCAGAAGTAATCCCGGTCGATCACGGGCGTGACCTGATAGCCGGTCGCCATGAGCGCCTTGCGGACCTCCAGCTGCGCTGCTCGGTCCTCGACGGCGAAAGCAATGTGATGAACGGAACCGGCCCCCTGGGTCGCCTGCCTCGCGTCGGGCACCTCTTCGAGATCAAGGGTGCGCGCCGCGTTTCCGCCCTCGATCCGATACCGCGTCACCGATCCCTCGGTCTCTTCCTTCTGATATCCCATGAAGGTCAACAGCTCGCCCGTGGCCGCCGCATCCGCTAGCCGAAACCGGGCTCCGTGAAACCCGAGCACGCCTTCACCTGCGCCAATCCCGCCACCGGTCCAGGACGCCCGACCGTCAGGCTCGGCCTCGACAAGCGCAAAGCCGTCGCCATCCGGGCCATCAAACTCCAGTCTGGCCTCTCCCAGAAACGCGCTGTCTTTCAGGCCGGACACACCCTGCGCTGCAAGATGATCCTTCCAGAAGCCAAGCGCGCCTGTCGGCACTGCAAATTCGGTCACGCCAACCTCGCCAGCCCCGCGGGTCCCGCCGGGCATCCCCCCAAAGGGAAAATAGGTCATGACCGACCCCGGCGTGCCCACCTCATCCCCATAGTAGAGGTGATAGACCTCGGGCGCGTCGAAATTCACGGTCTTCTTGACCCGGCGCAGCCCAAGGGTCCGGGTGAAGAAGTTGTTGTTTTCGGTCGCATCAGCCGCCATCGACGTGACGTGGTGCAGACCTTTGATGAGATTTTTCATGATGCGTTTCTACCCTTTGCAACTCGTCGAGGCAAAGGTGGGGGGGAATATTCCAAAAAACTACAGCATCAAATTTGCATTCACTATGCCGATCTCTGATAATAATCAGAATGCAGCAAGATCTCAAACCAATCCGGGTGTTCCTCGCGGTGGCGCGCCTGCAAAGCTTTGCCGCCGCCGCCAGGTCGCTTGCGATGACCCCTGCGTCCGCAACGCGCATCGTCGCCAAACTCGAAGAGGAGCTTGGTCAACAACTGCTGCTCCGGACCACCCGACAGGTCTCCCTGACATCCACCGGCGCGCTGGTGGCCGCACGCTATCAGCCCCTTGTCGAGGCGTTCGATCAGGTGAGGGCCGAACTGGACCGGGAGATGCAGCCGCACCGCGGGCGTCTGTCCATCAACGCACCGATGGCCTTTGGCCTCCGGCTGATGCCGGGCCTGATCGACAGCTTTCAGCTGGCATATCCGAACATCGACCTGACCATCCGCCTCACGGACCGGCTCGTCGATATCGTCTCCGAGGCCTGCGATCTGGCCATCCGCGTATCGGAGCCGCCAACCGACAAGTCCACCATCTGGCGGAAGCTCTGCGAAGTTCCGATGCGCGCGGTCGCCGCGCCGTCCCTCTTCGCGCGCGTTCCACGACCGGATACGCCGGACGATCTGGAGCGACGCCTGTGTCTCTCCTATGGTGAGACCATGGACGGCGAAGTCTGGCGCTTTCAGAAGGGCGGTGTGAAACGGGCGGTCACCGCGGGACACGCCATTCACTCCAACAACGGCGATCTGCTCTATCGTCTGGCCCGGCGGGGCGTAGGCATCGTTGTCTTGCCGGAGTTCCACGTGGCGGATGGCTTAAGGAGCGGAGAGGTCGAAGCGGTCCTTCCGGACTGGGATCTGCCGTCGCTTTGGCTGTCGCTCTACTACCCGCCCTACGAGGCGCTGCCTCCCCTGGTGGCAACCTTCACGGACTTCTTCGAAGCCTATCTGGCCGAGGAGAGTGGGTTCGCCTTCCAGACCTAGCTTCGTCAGGGTATGGAGCGCGTTTGTACCGATCCAACGCTGCGGTCAACGGAGGCCGTCCGGGTCGACGCAAAACACCTGCCATGCCCGCGTGCCCGGCCTCCGAAGCGGTGCAGCGGGTCCCGAAGATGCTGCAAATGGTCGCCCGCAACACTGGACACCCGGCTCCGACATCCGATGGGCACCCGCGCGGCAGCTGTCCCGGCGAGATGTCATTTGCCGGCCAGGGCGACAAGCCCAGCCGCTTGAGCCGTTGAAACGCCTGCACAGAGGGCGCGTCCTGCGCATCCACGCCATACCCGCCGCCCGGCGTCGGTTCATTCTGGAGTCGTCTCTGTTTTGGCCGCGCCGTTTCACCAACCGCAGTCCAATCGGACAACCGTCCCCAGAAATCCCAAACACGTGCCCGAGGCCGCGCCACGCTCTCACATCTGCGGTGCCTGCGCTCGGGGAAGCGGGATCTTGGCCGCCTCCGACCGCGCCCGCAGCTCTTCGGAAAAGAACGTGTGCCGTCCCCGCCCACGGTGCTTTGATTCGTAGAGCGCCACGTCGGCATCGCCCAGCAGCTGATCCGCCGTCGCCACTTCATAGTTGCGTGACAGGGTCGTGCCGGCGCTGCCCGAAACCTTGCAGCGCTCGCCTTCGAACAGGATCGGTTCGCGGATCCGCTCGATGATCCGCGTGGCGATCTGGTCGATCACCGCAGGCTCTTCCACATCACGGAGCAGCAAGACGAACTCATCGCCCCCGACCCGCGCCACGGTGTCGTGGCTGCGCACCTCTTTGAGCATGATGCTCGCCACCTGCTGCAGTACATAGTCGCCCGCTGCGTGGCCCATCGTATCGTTGACCGCCTTGAAGTAGTCGAGATCCATGTGCATCAGCGCGAAATTCTCGCCGTCGGCGATCAAATCGCTCAGGATGCTGTCCATGCCGCGGCGATTGCGCAGCCCGGTGAGCGTGTCGGTCAGCGCCTGCTCTTCCGCCGCCACGCGCGCCCCCTGCAAACGGCGATTGAGCTGGCGCGACGCCTCCATTGCCGCCGATTTCGCCTCCACCAGATAGAGCATCTCGATGGCCAAATCCGTCGGGGCAAAATCCGCCGCCGTCAGCTTGTAATCCTGCACCGCATCCACAACCGAAATGCCGAAGGACAGATTCACAATCATCTGGCCCTCGTCCGGGCCTTCCATCAGCACCCCCTTCAGCTCGCGATGGGGCGGTTCGCGCAGCTGCAAATGCAGCTTCATCGCCGCCGCCTCGCGCAGACCCTCCAGGGTCGTGATCTCACGCGGGCGCTTGATCTCGAAGACATCGAGAAAGGGGCGGCCCACAACCGGCTGCTGGCGCGAGAGCTTCTGTGTCGTGGGTCCGGCCGAGGTGATCAGCCCATCCGGACAGAGAACCACATGCATCGGACAGAGCACGCTCAACATCTCATGGCTCCGCGGTGCGCCGATCATGACGCCTGCGCGCCCAGTTCGAACCCGCGGCCTTCTGCGTAGTCGGCCTCAAGCAGCGCGATCGACACCGTTTCGACCCCATCGGCCTCGCCCCTGTGCTCGAGAAACACCAGCGCGCCATAGTCGTCAGCCATCGCCCGCAACACCCCGGTAAACAGATGGCCACAGCCCGGAATATCGCCAACGCAGGTCAGGCTGTACTGATGCGGGCCATGCTCCCGCAGCTCCAGCCGCGGCAGGGTCAGATCGGCCACCGCCAGACGCGCCCGATCCGGCAGATCATCCAGCGAGTGCAGAAATTCGACGAACGTCACGCCGCCAAAGCGCAACAGCCTGCGCAACGCCTCCAGATTGGGATGCGAGACCAGATAGGTTCCGATATCCTCCATCAGCTCGTCGTAGGGGCGGTCGAGAATATCGCTGACCGCCGCCAGCACACGCGGCGTGATCGCGTCATCATAGGTCCACATGGCCTCGAACTCGACAAAGCCGAGATCCGCGCGCCGGGCCACAGCGGCCCATTGCGGCGCGCCATAGCTGTCGACAACGAACCGCTGTATCGCCCTGTTTATAAGCCCGTGCATGGCCGCCTCATTCCGATCTGACGGTCGGAGAATGGAGTGCATCGGTTAAGAAATACCCAACGCGGACGGGGATCACAGAGGTTTCAAGGCGATTTCCGCTCAGAAATCCGTCGGCGCGCCGCCTTCCGCCTTCCGCCGCGCCACGAAATCCGCAAGTTCGTCGCGGATCGCGATATCCATCGGCGGCGGCTCGAAACTGGCGACGATCTCCTTGAACATCAGATGCGCACGCTCCGGCGTCCAGACCGCGCCCGCGACCTCCCATCCTTCATAGTTGCGCCAATCGCTCAGGAACGGCTGATAGAAGGCGGTGGTGTAGCGGTCCTGCGTGTGCTGAATGCCAAAGAAGTGCCCCGCGTTGCCGACCGATTTGATCGCCTCCAGCGCGATCTCATCGGGCCCGGTCGCGACCAGAGAAGGATCCATATACCGTTGAATTTGCTGCAGGACCTCGCAATCCATGATGAACTTTTCAGGGCTCGCGATCAGCCCGCCCTCCAGCCAGCCCGCTGCGTGATAGACCATGTTGGAGCCCGATTGTACCGCCGCCCAGAGGCTGTTGGAGGTCTCCCACATCGCCTGCCCGTCCGGGACATTCGCGGCACAGACACCGCTGGAGCGCATCGGCAGACCGTAGAACCGCGCCATCTGCCCGGTCATCTGGGTCGCCCGCATGTATTCGGGCGTCCCGAAGGCGGGCGCCCCGGATTTCATGTCAACGTTGGAGGTAAATGTTCCGATGACCACCGGGCACCCCGGACGGATGATCTGGGCAAGCACCACCGCGCAGAGCGCCTCGGCCAGCGACTGCGCCACAGCACCGGCCATCGTCACCGGGGCCATGGCACCGGCCAGCGTGAAGGGGGTGACCACCAGCCCCTGTCCACGGCGCGCCAACCGCATCCAGCCATCCAGCATCGGAAAGTCATGCTTCAGCGGAGACGTCGAGTTGATATTCGTGTACATTCTGGGGGTTGCGTCGAAGTCTTCATGTGACAACCCACCCGCGATCCGGACCATCTCCATCACGTCCTCGACACGCTCCTTACCCAGCGAATAGGCGTGCATGACCTTGTCGGTGAGTGTCAGCTTGTCGAAGAGCACATCCAGGTGCCGCACGCTGGCGTGCAGATCCACCGGCTCCACCGGATAGCCGCCCGCGAAATGGATGCAGTTGAAGTATTGCGTGAGTTTCAGCAGGTTGCGGCACATCTCGCGGGTGCCGGGCACCTTGGTGCCGCGCTCCATATCCCAGTAATTGGGCGGAGAAGAGACGTTGCCGAAGAGCAGGCTGCGTCCGCCCACGGTGATCCGGCGCGCCGGGTTGCGGGGAGTCAGCGTGAACTCGGAGGGCGCCTTACCCACCCACTCCATGACGAACTCGCGCCCCATGCGCACATTTTCATCCTGCACCGTGCATCCCGCCTTGCGCAGGATCTGCACCGCCTCTGGGTTGAGGAACTCCACACCGATCTCTTCGAGAATGCGCATGGCCCCATCGTGAATCGCGGCCACCCCCTCGGGCGACAGCGGTTCGGTGGGGCGATCCGTGTTCACCGGGGGGGTCCAGGGCATCTGCTCGATCACCGCGGTGCCGCGCCGGGTGGCGGCACCGGCGCGCCCGCCGCTGCGCCCTCTGCGTTTGGATGCTGTCGTGACCATGGCGCCGTTCTCCTCGCAGGCTCACCCCATAAGGCGCAAGCGGTAGCGCGACAGCCGTCTTGTTCGCGACGGATTCAGTCGTTTTTATGCGGCTGGGAGGAACGGGCGTGGGTCGCCGGTCAGCCCAAGGCCTGACCGGCGACCCACGCGGGCAAAGCGGAAATGTCATCGAAAACGGCATCGGCGAGCGGAGCCAGCTCGTCTCGACCCGCCAGCCCGGTCAGCACGCCGACACAGCGCATCCCCGCCGCGCGCCCCGCCTGCAGATCATGGGTGCTGTCGCCCACCATCACGATCTCGGCCACCGGCAGATCCACCGCCCCGGCAAAGGCCAGGAGCTGCCCCGGCGCCGGTTTACCCCCATGCCCGCTGTCAAACCCGGCAATGAAATCAAAGAGATGCGTCACCTCAGCTCGGTCGAGATGCGCCCGGGCCGGCGCTTCGGCATCGTTGGTGGCCACACCCAGCCGCAACCCCTCCCGCCGCAGACCGCTGAGAAAGGGGACCAGCGGCACCGCCTCCACCTGTTGGGCCTGTGCGGCTTCCGCGTTCATCACCTGCATCAGGCCGCGAAACGACTGGCCGGGCAGATGTGGCAGCAGCGCCTGCGCGATCTCGCCCGGCGTTCCGGCCACCACGACACTGCCCGGCTGAAATCGCCGCGCGGCAAGATCAAAGCCAATCTCCGCGCCCAGCTGCGCCGCATGGCTCCTGTCGCGGGCCAGCCGGTCCAGAAACGCCGCGGCCCAGGCCTCCCGGGTGGCGGCAAAGTCGAACAAGGTGCCGTCCTTGTCGAAGAGCACCCCGCGCACAGGTCTCATGTCCAGTTCACCTGCGCGCCTCCGGGCAAAGCCTGGCGGGCCTGCATCGGCGCATCGTAGGCAACGCGGAGCGCGTCGCAGGCCCGCACCACCCAGGCGTCATCCATCATCAGAAAGTCCAGCACCGAGGCCAGAAACACCGGGTCCGTCGCCCCGGCCCGCAGATCGGCCTCGCTGGCGCCGGTCGCGCCCAGAAAGACCGGCAACAGCGCCTCATCAGCCGCCAGCCAACCCAAAATCCGAAGCCCCAGAACCTCGGCGGTTTCTTGCGTGTACATGCGCGCCTGCCCAAAGATTGCCCGATATTCGAAACGCTTTGTTAACCAAATTCGGCGCAATGTCGACGGACGATCAGCAACCCTGAGAGGACGCGACAGGCGTGCAAGGAAAAATACTCATTGTGGACGCGATTTCTACAAATCGCATCGTGTTAAAAGTTAAACTTGCCTCGGCCTTCTACGAAGTCATCCAGGCCTCCACCGCCGACGAGGCCTGCGTCGCAGCCCTCCGCCACGGCCCCGATCTGATCATCTCGGCCATGGCCCTGCCGGACTGCGACGCGGCCGAGCTCTGCCGCCGCCTCGACCACAATCCACAGACCCGGGCGATCCCGCTCATGGTGGTCGGTTGCCGGCCCAATGCCGATACACGGCTCAAGGCGCTGGAAGCGGGCGTGCAGGACGTGATGCTCAAGCCGATCGACGACACCCTTCTCCTGGCACGGGTGCGCAGCCTGATCCGTGCCCACAATTCAGCAGCGGAATGGCAGATGCGAGACGACACCTCACGCGCCCTTGGCTTCGCCGAGGATACCTTGGATTTCGGACCACCCGGGCGGGCGGTTCTGGTGGGCGCCGACGCGCCCAATGCGCACAACTGGATGTCACAACTGCGCCCGCACCTGCGCACGAGCCTCAGCTTCGCCTCACCCGACACCGCGCTGCGCGACCTTGCGCCCGGCAAGGTGCCGGATGTGTTCATCCTGACGCTGTCGGAAGAGGACAACAGCACCAGCGACGTGCTGCGCCTGCTGGCCGCGATCCGCGCCACCGCCATCACCCGCCACGCCGGCATCCTCGTGGTGCAGGCCCGCCCCGACCCCGGGCTCGGTGCCTATGCGCTCGATCTGGGCGCCGACGACCTGATGACCGACGGCTTCGAGGTGGCGGAGATGACCTTGCGGGTCAAGGCGATGCTGCGCCGCAAGCGCATCGCCGACCAGCTGCGCGCCACCGTGCGCACCGGGCTGCAGGCCGCCGTGTGCGACCCGCTCACGGGGCTGCACAACCGCCGCTATGCCATGCCGCACCTGAGCCGCGTGGCCGAACATTCCGCCGCAACCGGGCGCAGCTTTGCCGTGATGGTGGCTGATCTGGATCACTTCAAGCAGATCAACGATCTTTACGGCCACGCGTCGGGCGATGCGGTGCTGGTGGAAACGGCAAGACGCCTGCGCGACAACCTGCGCGGCGTCGATCTGATTGCGCGGATCGGCGGGGAGGAGTTCCTGATCGTCATGCCCGCCACCCCGCTCTCCGAAGCGCGGGTCGCAGCCAGCCGGCTCTGTCGCAAGATCGGCGGACGCGGGTTCATCGTGCCGGGCGCGGACGATCCCATCAAGGTGACCGTCTCCATCGGCGTGACCATCGGCGGCATCCGCAAGCCGCACGACGGCGAGGCACCGCAGGACGCCAACCTGCTGCTCGATGCCGCGGACAAGGCGCTCTATGCAGCGAAGATGCAGGGCCGCAACCAGGTCAACCTGAACCGCCCGGCGGCCTGACGCTCACCTGCGCGGCCCCTTCGGCCCCCGGCGCAACACGTCTTCCACGGCATCCGCGTAGGCGCTGCGCTCTGCATCACTCATGCCCGCCACCACGTCGAGCCAGGCCGCCTGCGCTGTCTTCTGCACCGCAATCGTCGTCTCCGCCTGACGCGCCGCCGCCGCTGCAAGCACCCCGGCATCGAAGGGCGTCGCCCGCAGGGCACTGAGCACATCGCGGTAGAGCGCGCGCCGCGCACTACGGTCGGGCAGATCCGCACCGGACCGGATAACGCGCCCGATCTGACGCCGGTCCTCGCGCGGCAGCGCCATCATATAGGGCAGCCCATAGGCACCGAAGCCCGTGCTGCGCGGGCCCATCCCCTTGCCATCCCCGTGGCGCAGCACAGCACCGCCGATCAGGCCCACCACCGCAAGGTTCAGCGCCAGTGAAACGCCCAGAAGGATCTTGATCCGCCGCGACATCGGCCGACGGCTCGGGTTCGTTTCCTGCATCTCTCAGCCTTCCTCCAGGTCCCAGCCAAAGCTGGTCAGTTCCGCCGTGTTGCTCAACAGCTCCGTGCTGCCATATCCGAAGATCAGCGCGCCCGCATCGGGCAGCGCCTGAGGCGGGCTCCACCCGATCCAGAGCCCGGCGCAGGTCGCCGCGGCCAGACCGCTCAGCCCCTGCCAGCCGCCGAGCACCTCCCCCAGCCGCGTCCAGATCGGCACCCGGACCGGCGCCTGTGCCTCCTGCGCATCCTCGAGCACCCGTGCCATCAACGCCTTGGGCACCTGGGGCGGAGCCGCCCGGGCTGCCTCGAAAAACGCCTCCAGCGCGTCGCCGCCCGTGTCTCTATCCGGCTTTTTCATCGTCATATCCCAAATCTGCGCGCCGTCCGGCGAGAAGTGCCGTCAACGCTCGTTTGCCCCGCGCGGTCAGGCTTTCCACCGCGCGCGGGCTGATCTCCATCACCTGCGCGATCTCGGGGTTCGACAACCCCTCGATATGGCGCAGCACCACCGCCTGCCTCTGGCGCTCCGGCAAGGTCGCGAGCGCCGCCTGCAGCGCCTCATGGCGGCTGCGGTCCTGCATCTGCTGTGCCACCCCGGGCTGCGGATCGGCAGGCTCCGCGATCTCGTCCAGCCCCACCCCGCGCCGCTTGCGCAGCCGGTCAATGCACAGGTTCGCCGTCACCCGGTAGAGCCAGGTGGTCACCTTCGCCTCGCCCGGCCGCCACTCCGGTGCGGTCCGCCACAGCCGCAACATGGCTTCCTGCGCCACATCCTCAGCCTCCATCGCATCCCCCAGAAGCCGCGTGGCATGGGCATAGACCCGCGGCAGCAGGCGTGCGCTCAGCCGCCGCGCAGCCGTCGCGTCGCCCTGAGCATAGAGCCGCAAGAGCGCGTCGTCGGAACCTGAAGGATCTGCGTCCGGCGGCATCGTCATCCCGAGCATGGTTAGAAGGCGGCGGCGCGGCAATCAAGACGCGCCGCCGCTTCGGTCTCCTATGGGATCAGTCCGCTGGCCCGCGATGTCTGCGCGGCCCGCGCATCTTCTCGCGCGCGGCGTCGAACTCGGCCTCGGTGATCGCGCCATCGCCATCCGCATCGACCCGGCTGAAGCGACGCTCGGCACGCTCCGCGGGTGCCGTCTCATCTGGAGACAGGCGGCCATCGGCGTTGGCATCCATCCGCTCGAACATGCGCGCCGACCGCTCCTGCGCCCGTGTCGCAGCCGCCGCCTGCACCTCCTCCAGCGTCAGCGCGCCGTCGCCATCGGTGTCGGCGCGGTCAAAGCGCTCCGCGCCGCGCATGCGCATTTCCTCAAGTGTGATGCGGCCGTCTCCGTCCAGATCAAGCGCGCCAAACGAAATCGGTGCGCCCGGGCCATCGCCGCGTGCTAGGGCCGCACCCGCCGCAACCGTGACAGCCATGACGGCGATCAGTGCCATAAAACCAGTGTTTTTCATCGTGATACTCCTGCGTGTTCTGTCCATTTGCATCCCACCATTTCGGGGCCGGACATCTCTTCTACGCAGCGTCCGCCACATTCCGTCGCCGTCTTTTTGCGCAACATTTCGCGACATCCCGCCGCAGCGACAGCGGCGCATCTTTCATTTGGCGGGATATGGGCGCATTAGAGAGCCTTGGGAAAGGAGTGCGACATGGTTGAGACGACTCACGGGCGCGCGGATCTGTCCGCTCCGGGCGATCTGGCGGATGCGCGAGACCGCGACACCAAACGGTCGATGTTGCGTGGCTGGCGCCGCAAATGCCCCAATTGCGGCAGTGGGCCGCTGCTGCGCTCCTATCTGAAAGTGAACGACAGTTGCCCGGTCTGCAGAGAAGACCTGCACCATCACCGCGCCGACGACGGCCCGGCATATCTCACGATCCTGATTGTGGGCCACCTTATGGCTCCGCTTCTGCATCTGGTCTTCGTGACCTGGCGCCCCGATCCGCTGACGCTGTTCACGATTTTTGCGGTTGGCTGCGTGGGCCTGTCGCTTTATCTTCTGCCCCGACTGAAGGGAGCCATCGTCGGCTACCAATGGGCGCGCAGAATGGGCGGGTTTGCCACATCCGCCTGAGCGAGCGGGTGCGCCAAAGCATCGAGAGGGCCGCCATGGCCGACGCCAGTCCGGATAAGACCGCCATCCGCAATGCCGCCACCGTTATCGTGCTGCGCGACCGCCAGACGACCCCGCGCATCCTGATGGGTCAGCGCGGCGCCAACGCCGCCTTCATGCCGAACAAATTCGTCTTCCCGGGCGGTGCAGTGGACGCCACGGACAAGACCGTGCCGCTGGCGCACCCGGTACCCGCGCCCTGTGCCGCGCGGCTGACCGACGACGCACCGGAAGATCTCGCGGACGCCCTGGCCGTCGCAGCCATCCGCGAGCTCTGGGAAGAGACAGGCCTCGTGCTCGGCGCGCCCGCCCCCTGGGCGGGGCCGGTGCCTGCGGACTGGCAGAGCTTCGCCGCGACCGGCCATGTGCCCACTGCCGCCAAGCTGCAGTTCGTCTTCCGCGCCCTGACGCCTCCGGGGCGGCCCCGGCGGTTCGACGCGCGGTTCTTTCTGGTCGATGCCGCCGATCTCGCCAGTGATCCGGACGACTTCTCCGCCGCCAGCGATGAGCTGTCCCATCTGCAATGGGTCCCCCTGCGCGAGGCGCGCCGCTTTGACATGCCCTTCATCACCGAAGTCGTGCTCTCGGAGATCGAAGCCCGCGTACAAGACACCGCGGCGCCCGCGAGCGTCCCCTTCTTCAAGAACAACGACGAGGAGTCGCTGTTTCTGCGGCTCCGGGGCGCCTAGCTTCCGCGCCAAGGGGTGGCCTGAAAGCCCACCCCACCTGCCGGTCCCGACCGCCAGAGCAGGCAGGTCAGGTGGGCTTTCAGGCCACCTTTGGTCGCCCCTAGCGCGGCGCCCCGACGGCGCGCCCTGCCCCCTCGGGCCGCGGCATATCCGACTGCGCCTCGGCAAAGCGCCGCAGCGCCGCGTCAATCTCCGGATGTGCCTCCGATGGCCGCCGCGTGTCCAGGCTCACGTGCAGCAGAAAATGCTCGCCGGTCGCCAGAAGGCGATCGCCGTCGCGCATCTCGTGCCACAGGTGCATCTTCTTGCCCCCGCCCCCCAGAACGCGCGTCCGCACCTCGATCACGGTCCCGACATGCGCTTCGTCCAGATGCCGGATATGCGTCTCCGCCGTGAAGTAGCTGCCGCCCGAGGCGATATAAGCCGCATCGCAGCCGATCAGCTCCATGAAGCGGTCGGTCGCATCCCCGAAGGCCTGCAGATACTTCGCCTCGTTCATGTGCCCGTTGTAGTCCGTCCAGTCGAGCGGGACGGCCCGGCGCACGGTCAGCACAGGCGCCGCCGGGTCCTGCACGTCGGCTGCGCGCTGGCCCAGCTCATGCCCGGCCCGCAAGGCCCGCTCCTGACCGGCGAGCAGCGCCCCCGCCCCCCAGTCCCGGGCCTTCAGCGCGCGCAGCATCGCCACCAGATTGGCATCGCGGATCCGCTCCAGCTCCCTGATGTCATACTGCCCGGACTGCGCATCCGATTGCCCGGCGATCAGATCCACCAGCTCCTCGGTGAACTCCGGCACGTCCATCAGCCGCGTCCAGGGCCATTTCAGCGCGGGCCCGAACTGCGCCATGAAGTGCTTCATGCCCGCCTCGCCCCCCGCCACACGATAGGTCTCGAACAGCCCCATCTGCGCCCAGCGCAGGCCGAACCCGTAGCGGATGGCGTCGTCGAGCTCTTCGGTCGTGGCGATCCCGTCCTTGACCAACCAAAGCGCCTCCCGCCAGACCGCCTCCAGCAAGCGATCCGCCACATGGGCATCGATCTCCCTGGCCAGATGCAGCGGGTACATCCCGAGCCCCCGCAAAACGTCGCTCGCCTCCGCGACGATCCGGGGCGGATTGGCCGGCGTTGTCACCACCTCCACCAGCGGCAGCAGATAGACCGGGTTGAACGGATGGCAGACCATGATCTGGCCAGGGCGCGCCGCGCCGTCCTGCAGCTGTGACGGTTTGAACCCGGAGGTCGACGACCCGATCACCGCCTCAGGCACGCAGCCATCCTGGATCTCGGTCAGCGTCCGATGCTTGATCTCCAACCGCTCCGGCACGCTCTCCTGCACCCAGCGTGCCCCGTCTACCGCCTCGGCGATGCTGTCACAGAACCGCAATCGTCCCTCCGCGGGCAGCGCCACGTCCAGCAGCCCCGGCAGCGACCGCCGAGCGTTGTCGATCACAATGCCGATCTTGCGCACGGCCTCCGGGTCCGGATCGAAAACCTGCACATCCCAGCCGTTCAGCAGAAACCGCGCGGCCCAGCCGCCGCCGATCACACCGCCACCAATCACAGCCCCCGTCGTCATGGTCCGATCTCCTGCAACCCGGTGATGTCGTAGCCGTTGAACGCCATGATCTCGCGCGCCGCCACGCGACGGTCGGCGCGCAGATCCGCGCTTCGGTTCAAGATCCAGCCCATCTCGCCGGAGGGTGTCCCGATCACCGCCGTGCGGGCGTCCTCATCCATCCACAAAACCCAGAGCGCACGATCCGGCAGATCGAGATCTGGGCTGACCAGCTGCAGCCGCCCGCGCGGATCAACCTCGACAGGTGTCGCCGCCCTCACCTGCGCGCCGCACCGCACCACCAGTTGCGGAGCCGCATCGGCAAGGCGCGCCTCCCACCGCTGATCGCCGCAGCCGGGAAAGAGCGGCGTGGGATAGGCCTCGATGACCTGCCAGGTCCCCGAAAAGGCCTCGGGCGAAAACCTGGTCGTGGCCGCGATCGGCACCGAGCTGTCCCGAAACCCGGTCTCAGGCGCCGGGGCGCACGCCACCAAGCCTGCCGCACAAAGGTAAACAAACCGCGCCCGCAGCGTGCGCCGCGCACCGACGCAATACCGACGCAATACCGACGTGATACCGACACGCAAACCGACGCCCGTCATCATGTGCCGAGGGCCCGTTTTTGCAGCCCCAGTTTCTCACGCACCTGCGCCGGTCCGATGACCCGCGCGCCCATGTTCTCTATGATGCTAGAGGCGCGCTCGACGAGCTGCCAGTTCTCGGCAAGCTCCCCTTTTCCCAGCCAGAGGTTGTCTTCCAGCCCGACCCGCACGTGGCCCCCTGCCAGCACCGCCGCCGCCACATAGGCCATCTGGTCGCGCCCCAATGAAAAGGCCGAAAACGTCCAGTCGTCCGGCACGTTGTTCACCATCGCCATGAAGGTGTTGAGATCATTGGGCGCGCCCCAGGGCACCCCCATGCAGAGCTGCACCAGCGCGGGCGCCTCCAGCACCCCATCGGACACCAGTTGCTTGGCATACCACAGATGACCGGTGTCAAATGCCTCGATTTCCGGCTTCACCCCGAGCTCAGTCATTTTCCGCCCCATGGCCGTCAACATCCCGGGCGTGTTGGTCATCACGTAATCGGCCTCCGCGAAATTCATCGTGCCGCAATCGAGCGTGCAGATCTCCGGCAGGCATTCCGCCACATGCGCCACCCGCGCGCTGGCCCCGATCATATCGGTGCCCGCCGCGTTCAGCGGCAATGGCTGTTCCGGGTCGCCAAAGACCATGTCGCCGCCCATACCCGCCGTCAGGTTCAAAACCACATCGACGTCAGCCGCGCGGATACGATCCGTAACCTCCCGATAATATTCTAGCTTTCGGCTCGGCGCCCCGCTCTCGGGGTCGCGCACATGGCAATGTACGATGGCCGCCCCCGCCTTGGCCGCCGCGATGGCGCTCTCCGCGATGGCTTTGGGAGAGCGCGGCACATGCGGACTGCGCTCCTGTGTCCCCCCTGATCCCGTCACCGCGCAGGTGATGAAGACTTCCTTCGTCATGCTCAAAGGCATCTGGCGACCTCCCCTGTCTGCGCGGCCGGCTTTCGCACACGAAACCCCCGCGATGTCGCGATACGACCCCCGATCGGCGCCCGGCGCAAGCCCGATCCGTCAGTAAGGCATGGGATGCTGGCGATGCGCTGCGGAAATCTCATCCAGCACGGCATCCTCAAGGTCGAGGTCAATCGCGCCAAGACAGGTTTCCAGCTGATCCATCGTCGTGGATCCAAAAATGATGGAGCCCATGAAAGGCCGCGTCTTGCACCAGGCCAGCGCCATCTGCACCGGGTCCAGCCCATGGCGCGCGGCGATCTCCAGATAGGCCTGCACCGCCTCGAAGGCCCGGTCGGTCTTGCGCCTGCCCAGATCGCCATTGAGAGACATGCGTGATTTCTCGGGCACCGCCCCGTCCTGATACTTGCCTGTCAGAAGCCCGGCGGCCAGCGGCGAAAAGGCAAGCAGAGGGACATCCTCCTGAACGCTCATCTCGGCCATATCGGTGTCGAAAAGCCTGCACAGCAAGGAATATTCATTCTGCACCGACGCCACCCGCGGCCCGCCCACGCGCTCTGCCGCCTCCATCCACTTCACCGTACCCCAGGCGCTTTCGTTGCTCAGCCCGAAGGCGCGGATCGTCCCGCGTTTGACCTCGTCCTGCAGCGCCCCAAGGGCATCCTCCATATGCGCTTGCGTGTCCAGCATCAGTTGGCTGGACGGATCATAGGTCCAATTCTTGCGGAACATGTAGCTGCCGCGATTGGGCCAGTGAAACTGATAGAGATCGATGTAATCGGTCTTCAACCGACGCAGCGACCCCTCGACCGCCTCGGCAATGGTCTGCGAGGATATCGGCGCGCCCTCCCGCACCGCCGCCTGCCCCTCACCCGCATGCTTGGTGGCCAGAATGACATCCCCCCGGCGCATGTCCCGCTCGAACCAGAGGCCGATGATCCGCTCCGTGCGGCCAACCGTTTCGGCACTCACCGGGTTCACCGGATATATCTCGGCGGTGTCGATGAAGTTGATCCCCGCGTCCAGGGCCCGGTCGATCTGATCATGTGCCTCTTCCGCCGTGTTTTGCGTGCCCCAGGTCATGGAGCCCAGGCAAAACTCCGACACCTCGATCTGCGTCCGCCCTAGCCGGTTCATCTTCATTGTGGTGGTCCTCTCGTTCACAACCGGGTCACACTACCTGCACCGGCGCATGCTGCAAGCCGGTTTCGCGCGGTGCAACATCGCCGTTCAGGATCAAGTCCGCGTGACGGTGTTGGAAAGCGCGCGCGGCGGCCTATCTGAGGCAGGGGACGCAAGGAGACAGGCATCCATGGCGCTTCTTCTGTCACGACGCTTCTTTGTCGCCGCCGGGCTGGCCAGTTGGGCGACAGCCGGAGGCGCAGCCAGCCAACGCTACGACCTCGTGAGCGCGCGCTCCCGGGTCGCCTTTCTCTTCGACTTCAGCGGCGCGACCCAGACCGGCACCGTGCCTGTAAGCGCGGCGGACATCCGCGTCGATACCGCCAACCTGACCCGCTCCAGCGCCGATGTGACAGCCGATGTGCGCGGGGCCCGAACCGGCATGGTGTTCATCACGCAGGCGCTGCTCAGCCCCTCGGTGCTCGATGCGCAGAACCATCCAATGGTGCGCTACCGGTCGACCCGCGTGCGTTTGGGCCGCGACGGGCGCATTTCCGAAGGCGCCCGCATCGACGGGGAGCTGACCCTGCGCGGCGTCACGCGCCCGTTGAGCCTCGATGCCAGCCTGACCCGACCGCCAGGCTCTGCGCCGGACGATCTCTCCGTCCTGACCATCCGCCTCACCGGCACGCTCAGCCGCTCGGCCTTCGGCGCTATTGGCTATCCCAAACTGGTCGCCGACCCGGTCGATCTCGACATCAGCGCGGAAATCCAGCGCCGCAGCTAAAAACGACGCGAGTTTGTCGAATAACTGCAAGGTGCCGCCGACCAGGCTGTTAGGTCTGCCTGCACCATGCGCCTGCTCATCTCCTTCGCCGCCCTGTTCCTGTCGGTGCTTCTGCTGCAACTGTCCTCGGGTGGCGTCGGACCGCTCGATGCACTGTCCGGCCTGGCCTTGGGGTTCAGCAAACAGGACATCGGTCTGCTCGGATCCGCGCATTTCCTGGGCTTTTTCATCGGCTGCTGGTGGGCGCCGCGCCTGATGGGCAGCGTCGGTCATTCCCGCGCCTTCGCCGCGTTCACCGCCGCAGGTGCCATCGGTCTGATGAGCCATATGCTGGTGGTCGACCCCTACGCCTGGGCGGTGATGCGGATCGCCTCCGGCGTTTGCGTCGCGGGGTGCTACACGGTCATCGAAGCCTGGCTGCAGGCCAAGGTCACCAATCAGACCCGCGGGCGCACGCTCGGCGTCTACCGGATCGTCGATATGACCGGCTCCATCGCGGCCCAGATGATGATCGGCATCCTGGAGCCCGCGAGCTACGTCTCCTACAATCTCCTGGCGATCATCTGCTGCGCGGCACTGTTGCCGCTGACCCTCACAACCGTCCGCCAACCCGAGACCCCTGCTTCGCCCAGACTGCGACCGCGCCTCGCACACGAGCGCTCACCCCTGGCAGCGGCGGCTGTCGTTGTTGCCGCCCTGTCAAGTTCCTCCTTCCGGATGGTCGGGCCGGTCTACGGCCAGGAGGTGGGGCTGACCGTCGACCAGATCGCCTATTTCCTGTCCGCCTTCGTGCTCGGCGGTGCGCTGGCGCAATATCCGGTGGGATGGCTGGCCGACCGATACGATCGTCGGCGCGTTCTGATCTGGCTCTCCATCGCGGCCATCATCAGCTCTGCCATCACGATCTCCGCGGCCGGTCTCGGCACGCTCGGGATCATGCTGACAGCTGGGCTGTTCGGGCTGACCACCTTTCCGATCTACTCCGTCGCCGCGGCGCATGCCCATGATTTCGCAAGCGACGAGGAGCGGGTCGAGCTGTCCGCGGCCCTGATGTTCTATTTCGCCCTGGGCGCCATCGCCGCGCCCTATACCGCGTCGCTGCTCATCGACCGCTATGGTCCGGCGGCGCTCTTTGTCTTGATGGCAGTGGGCCACGCCCTTCTGGTCGTCTTCGGGCTGACGCGGATGCGCGCGCGCCCGGCGCCGGAGGAACGCACGAAATACACATACGCACCGCGCACCTCCTTCACCATCGGGCGCCTGCTCCGCCGCAGCCGTGATCCCGGCGAGGACTAACCGGTACAGCACCGACGGCCATTTCCCCGTGGCCCTTGCGGGCAAGCTGCGATAGACGAGGCCAAACTGTCTGAATACACGAGGCTCCTGATGGCGCGTCACCTGATCACATCCGCCATTCCTTACATCAACGGGATCAAGCATCTGGGCAATCTGGTGGGCAGCCAGCTGCCGGCCGATTTGTTCGCACGCTACCAGCGCGCGCGCGGCCATGAGGTGCTTTTTCTCTGCGCAACCGATGAACACGGCACCCCGGCGGAACTGGCGGCCGCCAAAGCGGGCAAGCCCGTCGCCGACTACTGTGCCGAAATGCACGCGGTCCAAGCCGAAATCGCCCGGGGCTTTCGGCTGTCGTTTGATCACTTCGGGCGCTCCTCGAGCCCGCAGAACCACGCACTGACCCAGCATTTCGCCGGACGGCTGGCCGAGGCCGGGCTGATCCGCGAGGTGGTTGAAAAACAGGTCTATTCGGTCAAGGACGGTCGGTTTCTGCCGGATCGCTACATCGAGGGCACCTGCCCCAACTGCGGCTACGACAAGGCCCGCGGCGACCAGTGCGAGAACTGTACCAAGCAACTCGATCCGACGGATCTGATCGACGCGCGATCCGCGATTTCCGGTGCGACGGAGCTGGAAGTACGGGACACCAAACATCTCTACCTGCGACAGTCCGCCCTGAAAGATCAGCTCGACACCTGGATCGACTCCAAGACCGATTGGCCGGTTCTGACCACCTCGATCGCAAAGAAATGGCTGCATGATGGCGAGGGGCTGCGGGATCGCGGGATCACCCGCGACCTCGATTGGGGCATCCCGGTCCGGAAGGGGGATGCCGATTGGCCGGGCATGGAGGACAAGGTCTTCTATGTCTGGTTCGATGCGCCCATCGAATACATCGCCTGCGCGGGCGAATGGGCCGAGGCGAATGGGTTGTCCGAGGAGGACTGGCAGCGGTGGTGGCGGATGGACAAGGGCGCCGATGACGTGCGCTACACGCAATTCATGGGCAAGGACAACGTGCCGTTTCACACGCTCAGCTTTCCCGCAACCCTGATCGGCTCGGGTGAACCGTGGAAGATGGTCGATCATCTCAAGTCGTTCAACTACCTGAACTACGATGGTGGACAATTCTCGACATCGCAGGGCCGGGGCATCTTCATGGATCAGGCCCTCGAGATCCTGCCTGCCGACTATTGGCGCTGGTGGCTGCTCAGCCACGCACCGGAGAGCAGCGATTCCGAATTTACCTGGGAGAACTTCCAAAGCGCCGTCAACAAGGACCTTGCGGACGTGCTGGGCAATTTCATCAGCCGCATCACCAAGTTCTGCAGCTCGAAGTTCGGCGAAGTGGTACCGGGCGGCGCGGGCTATGGGGAGCCCGAAACGGCGGCCATCAGCGAGATCGAAACGCGTCTGAAGCGCTACGAGGCGCAGATGGAGGCGATGGAGGTCCGGAAATCAGCGCAGGAATTGCGTGCGATCTGGGTGTGCGGTAACGAATATCTGCAGACCGTGGCGCCATGGACAACTTTCAAGACAGATCCCGAAGCAGCCGCAGCACAAACGCGGTTGGGCCTGAACATGGCGCATCTGTTTGCGGTTCTGTCGGCGCCATTTCTGCCGGACGCCAGCCAAAAGATCTTGGCCAGTCTAAACGTCGACAAGCCCATCTGGCCGGATGACCCCACCACTTTTCTTGATCGGCTCGGCCCAGGCCATACTTTTGCAGTTCCGGAGGTTCTCTTCGCAAAGATCAGCGATGAGGACCGCGAGGCTTGGCAGGAGCGGTTCTCAGGACAACGCACGGGCTAAAACACACACCGACCGATGACATCGTCTCGGCGATCGCGGCCGCGACACTCTCGTTTAGCCCGGCTTTTGAAGATCAAAACTCTTCCCACCCGGCCTCGATATCGAGATCATCCTCGGGGTCCACTTTCAGCGCGGCGTTGCCGTGGGCAGAAGGCGTGGCCGCTCGCGTAGGCTGGGCCTCAACGGGCTTGGAGGTCGGCGCCTTGGTCGTTGGAGCCACCGCACGAAGCTTGAAACGCGCCACCGCGGCAGCCAGTGCATCCGCCTCCGATGTCAGCGCATGGCTGGCCGCTGTGGTCTCCTCAAACATGGCCGCGTTTTGCTGCGTCACGTGGTCGAGCTCATTCACGGCCGTGTTGATCTCGTTGAGACCCGCGGATTGCTCCCGTGCAGATGTAGCGATTGTCGAGACACGTTTGGAGATTTCCGACACCGAACTGACGATCGACGCCAGAGCCGTCCCTGTTCTGTCCACGAGTTCGACGCCCTGTTCGACCTGCTCGCCCGAACTGGAAATCAAAGCGTTGATCTCCCGGGCCGCATCAGATGACCGTTGCGCCAGAGCACGAACCTCGGTCGCAACAACCGCGAAGCCACGACCTGCCTCTCCGGCGCGTGCGGCCTCGACACCTGCATTGAGCGCAAGAAGATTCGTCTGGAAGGCAATATCGTCGATGACCGTCGTGATTTTTGAAATCTCTTGCGACGAGGTTTTGATCCCGTCCATTGCCTCCACCGCACGACGGGCGACCTCTCCACCCTTCTCCGCATTGGATTGCGCATCCGCAGACATCGTTGAGGCTTCATCCGCGCCTTCGGCAGCGGATTTGACCGAACTTGTCAACTCGTCCAATGCCGCAGCCGTCTCTTCCAGTGTTGCGGCCTGCTTTTCGGTCCGACGGGACAAATCATCCGCCGCGGTCGTGATTTCGGCAGTTTCATTGCGGATCGACTCGGAGTTTTGTACCACGGCACCGACTGTATCCTTGAGAGCCCGAACTGCGGCATTGAAGTCCGCCCGCAGTTTTTCATAGTCAGTGGGAAACTCGGTGATGATTTCAGAGGTCAAATCGCCCTCGGCCAAGGACTGCAGCCCGACACCCAACGCCTCGACGACATTGCGCTGTTGTTCTGCGACGCGCATGCGCTCTGCTTCAGCCTGGCGCACGGCTTCGGCACTTTCCGTAACATCCGTACCGAGGAAAATGGCGCGTTCAAGTTGACCGTCCGGAGATGGGACAGACGCAAAGTTACCTTCAACAATCAGAGGTATGCCGTCTGAGGCGCGCTTCATCAGGAAACGTCCGAACACCGCATCGCTTTCCGCGTCGCTGGTCAGAACACGGCGTTTCAGGTCCTGTTCATCCATTTCGCCGTCCGCCGATCCTTCAAAGATCTCCTGGAACGCGCAGCCCATGATCGCATTATTGCTGACGTCGAGAAGTGTCACCAGATTTGGATTGGTACCGACAACCTGCCCGCTGGCATCGAATTCGATCCGAAGTTGTCCATGATCGATTGTCTCAAGCAGCGCTGCATTCCGCGTGGCTTCCGTGGCGTCGGACCATTCGATCACCGCGCCAATCATCTCACCTGCATCATTGGTTGCCGCGTTCATGTTCACCGCAATCAGCGCATCGCCGATCTTCGCCGCATGTGAGATCGGCAGAACGCCGAGCCCGCCGGCTTCGATGTTGCGTGTATGGGCCTGCAGTTCGCTGAAATTCGACAAGTCCGCGCCCAGCATCTCACCGGTTTTCAGATCAGGCCAAACCTTCTGCAGGTCCGCCATGATATCACCCAGCAACTGCGCGCAGGTCGGGTTGATAAAAATCACCTTCAGCTTTTCATCAACCATCATCATGGGCGCGGTCGACCCTTCAAAAGCCGCGCTCTTGAAGGCGCTTTCGCGCTCGGCTTCTTTCGCATCAGACAAAGCCTGCCGGAAGGTGTCCAATCGGCGCGCCATCTGGCCGACTTCATCACCACGTTGGGTGAAAGGCACGTCAATGTCGTACTTCGCCTGCTCGATATCGCCCATCGCAGAGGTGAGGCGCACAATCGGACGCGACATCTGGCTGCGCAAAAAGTAGCCCGCGAGGCTGACGGCAACGACCATGACGACCAGGCCGGTCAGCAAGGCGCGGTTCTGCATCGCCTGCATCTGGGCCAGTTGGCTGGCGTTACTCCAACTCGTCACAACCACACCGGCAACCGCATCGCCATCCCCAAATGTGGAGGGTACCGCAGCAGACAGACCGTCATCCGACAAAATCGTCTGACCTTGATCGAGGGCGGACTGTGCGAGAGCGGACGCAGCATCCGCATCGAACACCGCGTCGCCCTGGTTGTACAAGACGGCACCCGTAGTGCTGATCACGAGTGCCCCGATCGCGTCAGGCTTCGCCGAGGATATCACGCCGTCGACAATTTGTTCCACCGCATTGGTATTGCCGAACTTGATGGACCCGCCCATCTGCATAGCCAGCAATCCGGTCACCTCGGAGGCACGGGCACTCAACGATTCCGATGTCAGTTGCTGCCGCATGTTTCCATTCACGACAACGATGGCAGACACCACCGCAACGACGCAGACCACCACCATGAGGGTACATTTTACAAAAAGACTGTTGAATGAATGGGCGCTTAGCTGCGGGCGTTTCAAAATCGACATCAGCAGATCCTTCTAAGGCGGTCAAATCGCCGCTGGCATCATCGACAATCCAGCGATCAAAGGCTGATCAAAAGCTGTACAACTGAGGTGTTACGGAGCACTTAACAGCTCTGCAGGCACAGGCGCGCGGGCCAAACAAGCCGCGCCAAAATTGACGTGATTTGCTTCAAATGATCGAAATTGTAGAGACCCCACGATGGCAGGTCACATACGGTTCTCTCGATTGGATGGTGGTACCCGCGGCCGGACTCGAACCGGCACGGCATTGCTGCCTGGAGATTTTAAGTCTCCTGTGTCTACCATTCCACCACGCGGGCGCGACGCGCACCATAGCGCAGGCGAACACCGTGTAAACGGGTCAGATGTCTTTTCCCTGCCGCGCGAGCGGTCCTCCGTCTGACAGCAAAAATCGTTCTGAAAGCCAGGGGTTGTTCTTCAACGCATCCTCAAGCTGGGCGCGCGCTTCGTCGATCCGATCAAGGTTCATCAAGGTGAGCGCACGGCCCGATTGCGCCCCCACATGACGCGGCTGCAACTCCAGTGCCTTGTCCAGATCAACAAGCGCAAGGGCATAGTCACCACGCAGAAAATGCACAAACGCCCTCTGGTTGAAGCCCTCCGCATAATCCGGGCAATACGCCGCCAGCCGATCAAAATCGCTCAAGGCGCCGACGAAGTCATAGACCTCACGCTTGCGCATACCGCGATCGAGAACCTCTTGGGCCGCGGGATCGGGTGCCTTGAGCCACAGCTCCCACATCTGGCCCGAGATTGCGCGCCCCGCCCCTTCGTTGTCTGCCGTGCGCGCTGCCGAGAAAAGCGCCTCCAGATCATCGGAGACATCGGCAGGCGCCGGACACTCCGCAAAGGCGGGCATGGCGATGACCATGCAGAGGATGAACAGTGATTTCATACGCTATGATCTGTCGCGCTGCTGCTGAGCGTCAAGCCGGATCGGCGAGCATCGTTTCCTTGACGGCTTCCATCGCCACGAACGTCGATGTTCCCGCCACATGCGGCAGACCTGAAATCGTATCGCCGAGAAACGCCCGGTACCGGGCCATGTCCCGCGTGCGCACCTTCAAAAGATAGTCGAAATTCCCGGCTATCATGTGCGCCTGCTCAATCTCCGGCACTTTTGCGACCGCTGCGTTGAAGGCCGTCAGCGCCGCCTCTCGCGTGTCGCTCAGCCGGACCTCGACAAAGGCCACATGGTCCAGACCAAGCTGGATCGGATCGAGAAGCGCGCGATAGCCGATGATCACACCGCTTTGCTCCAGCCGCCGCAGCCGCGCCTGGGTGGGTGACTTGGACAACCCGATCCGCTTGGCCAGATCGGTGATACTGATCCGCCCGTCCTCCGCAAGGACCGATAGAATCGCCCGGTCAAACCGGTCCAGCGCCGCTTGTTCATTTTTTTCTTCATGCAGCATCATTTTGATCATATCGCCTCACGGATATCCCACCTTTGGTCATTATGACTGCGTTACCTGCAGTATACTAGATCAAACTCGCCCCTTGAGGATCCCTGCCATGGCTCGCGACATGTCCCACTCTCTGCGCCACTTGATCGACGCTCACAAATACGCCGACCCCGACAGCATCCTGACAGATCTGATCGCACAGGCGGCGTTGACCCCGGACACACGCGCCCGGATTGCCGAAGACGCGACCCAGTTGGTGCGGGATATCCGCACGTCGACAGCGCCTGGGTTGATGGAGGTCTTCCTGGCCGAATATGGGCTCTCCACTGATGAGGGGGTTGCGCTGATGTGTCTGGCTGAGGCCCTGTTGCGGGTTCCGGATGCAGAGACGATCGACGCACTCATCGAAGACAAGATCGCCCCATCGGACTGGGGGCGCCACCTCGGGCATTCCACCTCGAGCCTCGTGAACGCCTCCACCTGGGCGCTGATGCTGACGGGGCGGGTGCTTGACGACGAGCAGCCAGGCCCCGTGCGTCATCTGCGCGCCGCCATCAAGCGATTGGGCGAGCCGGTGATCCGCACCGCCGTCAGCCGCGCGATGAAGGAAATGGGGCGGCAATTCGTGCTCGGCGAGGACATCACCAGCGCCATGGCGCGTGCGGCGAACATGGAGAGCAAAGGCTTCACCTACTCCTACGACATGCTGGGCGAAGCCGCCCGGACCGAAGCCGACGCCAAACGATACCATCTCAGCTATTCTCGGGCGATCTCGGCCATCGCCGCGGCCTGCACATCCGAAGACATCCGCAAGAACCCGGGCATCTCCGTCAAGCTCTCCGCACTGCATCCCCGGTATGAAGTCGCACAGGAAGAGGCCGTGATGACCGACCTCGTCCCGCGGCTGCGGGCCCTCGCGTTGCTGGCCAAGTCTGCGGGCATGGGCCTGAACGTGGACGCTGAGGAGGCGGACCGGTTGGCGCTGTCGCTTGATGTGATCGACCGCGTAATGGCCGAGCCTGCGCTCGCTGGGTGGGACGGCTTCGGCGTCGTGGTGCAAGCCTATGGGCCACGCGCGGCAACGGTCATCGACACCCTCTACGATATGGCCGAACGGCATGATCGCCGGATCATGGTCCGGCTGGTCAAAGGCGCGTATTGGGACACGGAGATCAAATCCGCACAGGTCGACGGGGTGGATGGCTTCCCCGTCTTTACCCGGAAGGCGGCGACCGACGTGTCCTACATCTGCAACGCCAAGCGGCTGCTTGGGATGACTGATCACATCTATCCGCAGTTTGCCACGCACAATGCCCATACCGTCGCGGCGATCCTGCATCTGGCGGAGGACCCGGAGACCTATGAATTCCAGCGCTTGCATGGGATGGGCGAGACATTGCACACACTGGTCATGGCACGGAACAAGACCCGCTGCCGCATCTATGCGCCCGTCGGCGCACACCGTGATCTGCTGGCCTACCTGGTGCGGCGCCTCCTGGAGAACGGCGCGAACTCCAGTTTCGTCAACCAGATCGTCGATGAAGACGTGCCGCCGGACGTTGTGGCAGCCGATCCTTTTGACATGCTTGCAAGCGCATCTGCCCCCGCCATCGCAACCGGCCCGGAGTTGTTCAAACCGCTGCGCGAGAATGCACGAGGGTTCGATCTGACCCATAGCCAGACCCTGGACGAGATCTACGCGGCGCGGGATGCCTTTGCGGCCCATCAGTGGCAGGCGCGGCCTCTTCTGGCTGGCAAGGCAGACCCAAGTGGCACAGTCACACCGGTGATCAACCCGGCGAACCCTGGCGACAGCCCCGGCGCGGTGCAGCCGGCAACGGCGGTGGATGTCGAGACCGCGCTTGCGGAGGCTCGGGCTTGGTCGGCGCCTCTGCCGGACCGGCGCCGGATCCTGAAAGCGGCCGCGGATCAGATGGAGAACCGCTTCGGCGAGATCTTCGCCGTTCTTGCGCGGGAAGCAGGCAAGACCCTGCCCGACTGCGTGGCGGAGCTGCGCGAGGCGGTGGATTTCCTGCGGTATTACGCAGCGCAGGCAACCGATACACCAGCCGCAGGCGTCTTCACCTGCATCTCTCCATGGAATTTCCCGTTCGCGATCTTCTGCGGACAGGTGACTGCCGCGCTGGCGGCAGGCAACGCGGTGCTGGCCAAACCGGCAGAGCAAACACCGCTTGCAGCCTGTCTCGCCGCCTCCATCCTGCATGACGCGGGTGTCCCGCGAGCCGCGCTGCAGCTTCTGCCGGGCGGCGGCGAGATCGGAGCCGCGCTCACATCGGACCCACGCGTTTGCGGGGTCGCCTTTACCGGATCAACTGCTACCGCGCTGCGCATTCGCGCGGCCATGGCCGAGCATTGCACGCCTGGAACACCGCTGATCGCGGAAACCGGCGGGCTCAACGCAATGATTGTCGACAGCACCGCCCTGCCCGAACAGGCTGTGCAATCAATCATTGAAAGCGCCTTTCAGTCTGCCGGGCAACGCTGCTCCGCGCTGCGCTGTCTCTACGTGCAGGAGGACATCGCGACCAGTTTCACCGAGATGCTGGTGGGTGCGATGCGGGCGTTGCGCCTTGGCACCCCGTGGGACCTGAAGACAGACGTGGGCCCGGTCATAGATGAGGCCGCCCGCAAAGGCATCGCAGATCACATCGCAGAGGCCCGGCACGAGGGACGCGTGATCGCGGAGCTTGAAACGCCAACCCAGGGCACCTTCGTCGCTCCAACCTTGATCCGGGTGACCAGTATCGAGGATCTGGAGCGCGAGATCTTCGGACCGGTGTTGCATATGGCAACGTTCAAGTCTCACGAGCTCGACGATGTGATCGACACGATCAACGCGACAGGATACGGGCTGACCTTTGGCCTGCACACCCGGATCGACGACCGGGTCCAACACGTCTCGGATCGGATCGAGGCGGGCAACATCTATGTGAACCGCAACCAGATCGGCGCCATTGTCGGCAGCCAGCCCTTTGGCGGCGAGGGTCTCTCGGGGACCGGGCCGAAAGCCGGCGGGCCGAACTATCTGCCACGCTTTGCGGCCCCGGACCGCGAGACACCCACCGACACCTGGGAGAACGAGATGACCCAGCTGCCGGTGCTTCCAACGGGCTTGGCAGCCCCTGTCACCGCTCAAAGCCTGCCCGGACCCACGGGCGAATCCAACCGGTTGAGCACACAGCCCCGTGCCGCGCTGCTTTGCGCCGGCCCCGGGCCGGACACCGCCGCCGAACAGGCCCGTTCCGTCCGAGCTATCGGCGGCGTCGCAGTCGTTGCGACAGGAACCGTGGTTCCCGAGCAGCTGACGGATGGCCCGAGCTATGGGGGCGTCCTGTGGTGGGGGGACGAAGAGACCGGACGAGAGATGGAACGCGCCCTCGCCGCGCGCCCGGGACCGATCATCCCGGTGATCCCCGGGCGCCCCGATCTCACCCGGGTCCGTGCAGAACGTCACGTCTGCGTCGACACGACCGCATCGGGCGGCAACGCGGCCCTGTTGGGAGCGGCGACCTGACGCAGCGCCGCGTCGGACCTGCTCTCTTGACGCCGTTGGTCCAATCCCGCAGCGTGGGGCCATGCTTCCGATCCGTGATCACAACCCGTCAGGCCGGACGCCGTATGTGACCTACATCCTGATGGCCGCCAATATCGGGATTTTCCTCAGTTACGTGGGCATCATGCAGGAGGCGCGGCTGATCAACGCCTTCTGGATCGACTGGGCCCTGATCCCGGCACGGCTCGAAGCCGGCCAGGGCACGTACACGTTGGTCACGTCGATGTTTTTGCATGGTGGGTGGATGCATCTGGCCGGCAATATGCTCTTCCTCTACATCTTCGGCGACAATATCGAAGATGAGTTGGGCCATCTGGGTTATCTCCTGTTCTACCTCGCGGCAGGCATCGCTGCAGGATGGGTGCAATACATCTCGGCGCCGGGGTCAGTCATCCCGACCGTGGGTGCCTCCGGCGCGATTGCAGGGGTGATGGGCGGGTATCTTTTGCTCTTTCCCAAGGCGAAAGTGGACATCTTGATCATCTTCATCGTGTTCTTCCGGATCTTTCCGATCCCCGCCTGGATCATGCTCGCGGTGTGGTTTGCGCTGCAATTTGCCGGAGGCATCGGTTCCGACCCGGATGCAGGCGGCGTGGCTTACTGGGCGCACGCCGGCGGATTTATCGCCGGGTTGGCCCTGATCAGCCCGCTCTGGATCCGGCGGGGCGGACCTGCGTTCTGGGACCGCACGGATGGACGCCCACCGCATCCTCAGGCACGTTACAGGATCGGTGCAAGCAGCATTCCCAAAGTGGGTCGACAGCGCCGCCCCCGCGGCCCCTGGAGCTGATCAGATCCGTACGAGTTTTGCGAGCGGCGCAAAGAGCGCCTCGTTCGCGCAGATGATCGTTCCATCCTCGATGATGTTGCCGTCCGGCTCGATCGGCTCGGCCAGTCCACCCGCCTCGCGGACGATGATCAGACCGGCCGCGATATCCCATGCATTCAGCCGCCGCTCCCAGAACCCGTCATAGCGCCCCGCAGCGACGTAAGCGAGATCGAGCGCCGCCGCCCCCCAGCGCCGGATTCCGGAACAGACGGGTGCCACACGCGCCATTTCCTTCAGCGTGTCCGGCAGGTCGGACCGCCCACCGAAGGGCAGCCCGGTGGAGAACAGCGCCTCGATCATCTTGCTCCGCCCCGAGACCCGCAGGCGGCTGTCGTTCATCCAGGCCCCCGCCCCCTTCTCGGCAAAGAACATCTCGTCCTTGGCCGGGTCAAAAATGACACCGGCGACGATCTGGCCCTTGTGCTCAAGCGCGATGGAGACCGCCCAATGCGGCAACCCGTGCAGGAAGTTCGTCGTGCCATCCAGCGGGTCGACAATCCAGCGGCGGGTGGGGTCCTGCCCGTCTTCGCCCCCACCCTCTTCACCCAACCAGCCATAGGTCGGACGTGCAGCCATCAAGTCTTCCTTGATGATCGTCTCCGCGTTGAGATCGGCCCGGCTGACGAAATCTCCCGCGCCCTTCATGGAAACCTGCAGATTCTCCACTTCGCGAAAATCCTTGACCAGAGCCCGTCCCGCGCGGCGGGCAGCCTTGATCATGATGTTGAGGTTTGCGCTGCCAACCATGCTTGGGGTCTCCGATGAGGATCAGGCTGCGCGTATAAGTGCTGGGCTCAGGCTTGCCAAGGGGAATACGCTGCAAATCGCGCGCACGGCCGGTATGCCCGAACTGCACCACGTGCAACGCACGCAATGGCCTCACCGCGCACTGAGCCACGCCGAAATCCCGCCGCGGATCTGCGGTCGGAAATACGCAATCATCCGGCCATCGGCTCCAGCCCATGCGTTCTCCTGCCAAGGCGCGACACCATGCACCAGCATACGGTGCAGCAGGATCGCGCCACCAACGGGGGCGTGGATCGCTTTGCGCGTACAGCTCTCGAAGGCTTTGCGACGCGCAGCCTGATAGATGTCGGTGACGTCGACCTGCGACAAGTCCCCCGATGCGCCCGCAAGACCTGCGCGAAACGCGGCCTGCAGGATCAGATGGCTGCCGGGCCACACCACCAGGGGTGCAGCCTGAGGGGAGGCCTCTGTCATCGGCAGCCCAAATATGAAAGCATGGGGTTCCTGAACAAACCGCCGCTTGGGTGTCCCGACGCCGATGACACCGTCCACATGTGCGGCGTCGCGGTCCAGACGATATCGAAAGCCGGCCTCTGTTTCGCCGGCCCGCGGGCGCGGATAGCCAGGATATGTCACCGAAATCTGCGCCGGATGCAGAGCGGGCCATCCACCACACTCGCTGGCGGCGAAAGCAACGGCTCGACCATCGAGCGGGGGACCCTCGGCGATCCGGCCCGCCGGATCATTGGGCAGCGCGTCGAGGCCGACAAACCAGGTTCGCTCACATTGCAACAGGTGTGCATTTTCAGGGGCCTTGACCGCGGCCTGAGCGTGCGGCAGTGCGTGCCTCACCCAATTGGTAACGGTCGGCTCGGCTGGGAAAATTGCCCAGCCCTGCTCAAAGAAGGTCGCCGGATCGGTCATTCGAAGGAGTGGCGGTCACGACATTCGCCGCCAGAGGTCAGGCCTGATGGCCAAAGGCGCGGCTCGCAAACATTAGGGTTGCAAAGGGCGGTGCGTGCCGTCCAACATCTGCACCCCTCCGCTCGATCAGCCCGCCATGTTGCACCGCTGAGACGCCCTCTGCTCTGCACGGCTAGCCCGTTCTCTGCAGATCATTGCGCGGCCCGATCTGTCGCAACGCCTCGAGCAGCAGGTCCGGGCTCGCACCCTGCCGATGAGCCCCCTCTGACAACATGCGCCGCCAGGCGCGCGCGCCGGGTCGTCCCGCGAATAGTCCCAGCATGTGGCGGGTGATCTGTCCGAGCTTGCCGCCCTTTGCGAGGTGGTCATCAACATATGGCAGCATCTGCACTACAGCATCCTCAGGCACACTGGCTTTGCCAACGCCAAAGATCCGCGGATCGGCCTCACACAGAATTGCCGCCGGATCGTGGTAGGCAGCGCGCCCGATCATCACACCGTCCAGACCTGCCGCCAGAAAAGCCTGAGCCTGATCCAGTGATGTAATGCCACCATTGATCGTAATGTGCAGGTCGGGGAACCTGGCTTTCATCTGCAGCACTAAATCATAGTCAAGTGGGGGGATGTCCCGATTCTCCTTCGGGCTGAGGCCCTGCAACCACGCCTTGCGTGCGTGAATGCTCACACGCTCGCATCCCGCCCCGATGACATGCGTGAGAAAGGCCGGCAGAAGGACCGTCGGATCCTGGTCATCCACTCCGATCCGACATTTGACCGTGACCGGAACCGCGACGGCATCGCTCATGGCGGCAACGCAATCTGCCACGAGCCCGGGTTGCTCCATCAACACCGCGCCGAAACATCCCGACTGCACCCGGTCAGACGGGCACCCCACATTGAGATTGACCTCGCAATACCCGGCGTCAACCCCGAGCTTCGCGGCCCGCGCCAACTCATCCGGATCCGAACCGCCCAGTTGCAGTGCGACAGGGTGATCCTCCTGTGACTGTTCCAGAAGATGCAGGGCTTGCCCGCGCACAAGCGCCGCCGATGTGACCATCTCGGTGTAAAGTAGCGTCTGTCGGCTTAGCAATCGATGCAAATGGCGGCAGTGCCGGTCAGTCCAATCCATCATAGGCGCAATAGACAATCTAGAATGTTGATTTAGTTGCATTTTTTATGTATCTTCAAACTGTTGGCGGCGAATGCTGCTACGCTGGAATACGCCTCAATATCCCCGAATTTGCCCCTCTACGACGACTCATTGCACACACAGCGCACACGAGAATGGCCTCCATCACCAAGCTCCCCTCTGGCGCCTACCGGGTCCAGATCAGACGAAAGGGCCGCTACGCGAGCGAGACTTTCCTCCGCCGCGACGACGCCCATCGCTGGGCCCGCCAGGCGGAGACCCGGGTCGATCAGGGGCTGGCGCCGAACAAGTCGTCCGTCTCCAGCCTCCAGACCTTTGGCGACCTCATCGACCTTCATATAACCGATATGTGCGAGGTAGGGAAACCGCCGCGTCGCAGCAAGGCCGCCACGCTGACCACGCTCAAGCGCGATCTCGGCAAGGAGCGGATCGGGCACCTCGACCGGCAGATGCTGATCGACTACGGCAAGATGCGTGCGGAGCAAGGTGCGGGCCCGGTCACGCTCGGGATCGACATCGGCGTGATCAAGATGATCATCACCCATGCGGCCGCGGTCCACGGTCTCGATATTTCTCCGGAGCCCGTCGATCTGGCGCATGTCGCGCTTAAACGCCTTGGCCTCATCGGCAAGGGTACAGAGCGGGATCGACGCCCCCGCACAGACGAGTTGAACCGATTGTTCCGTTGCTTCGATGACAATGAGCGCCTGACGCTGCCCATGACCCGGATCGTGAAGTTCGCGGTCGCCACGGCCATGCGGCTCGACGAGATCTGCCGCGTCGAATGGAACGATCTCGATGTCGACCGCCGCATGCTCATGATCCGGGACAGAAAAGACCCGCGCAACAAGACCGGAAATGACCAGCGCATCCCGCTCTTCGCCGCCACCGGATTCGACGCCTGGGCGCTTCTCATCGCTCATGCAAAGAGTTTCGGACGTTTTGACGACAGGATTTTTCCTTACAACTCGCGATCGGTCGGCACGGCCTTTCGACGAGCCTGTAGAAGCGTCGACGTGAGGAATCTGCACTTCCACGATTTACGTCACGAAGGCACAAGTCGCCTTTTCGAAGCAGGGCTTACCATTGAACAGGTCGCGCTGGTGACAGGCCACAGAGACTGGAAAATGCTGCGCCGCTATACACATCTTCAACCAGAAGCGCTGCATGCGTTGGTTCCGAAACGCGTGGTTTCGCCTTCGTCACTGTTAGCCGGAGAATGAAGAAAGTCTGGACTGCGTCGATGATCATGCAACGGGTCTGCCGAAGTCAAAGTCGGCCGGTTTTGTTGAAAAAGTCGGGTTGAAAGCGGGGTTTGGGGCTGATTCAAGCTTCCTGTGAAAGCAGGAGATCGCGGTCATGATGGGCGAGCGCCAGACACTTCAGCGGAGCCTTTTCTACGAGTTTAGTCTCGAAGATCATGTCCCGGAGGACCACCTGCTGCGGAGCATCGATCGGTTGGTGGATCCCTCCGATATCCGTCTTCGGCTCGAGCCGTTCTACAGCCGGATCGGTCGACCCTCGATCGATCCGGAGCTGATGCTGCGGATGCTGATCATCGGCTACAGCCACGGGATCAGATCGGAGCGGCGGCTTTGCCAGGACGTCCGTCTAAACCTCGCGTATCGCTGGTTCTGCGGTCTGGATCTGAACGACCCGGTTCCCGACCACTCAACGTTCTCAAAGAAGCGCCACGGAAGGTTCCGCGATTGCGACTTGTTTCGCCTTCTCTTCGAGGACGTCTTGGCGCGCTGTATCCAAAAAGGGTTGGTCGGTGGCGAGGCTTTCGGCGTCGACGCGTCGCTGATCAAAGCTGACGCCAACCGCGAGGACGGGATCGCGCCCGACGACTGGGCTCCGGGAGAGCACGCCAGCCGCGCGACATCCGAGTATCTGGCTACGCTTGACGACGCGGCCTTCGGCGCGGCGACGCCGGTTCAGCCGAAGTACTTGTCACCCGTCGACCCGGCTGCGCGATGGTCGGCCGCCGACCGTGATAAAGCCCAATTCATCTACTCAACGAACTATCTAGCGCCTCAGATACTCCAATGCGGGCGGGATATAATTTGCCTGTTCCCACGTGGGATAGCGGCGCTGCACCTCGGCGATCATCATTTCCATATCCGCACCATTTGCGACTATTTCGTCCAAAGCATCCAAGTAACCGGCGACGTCTTGTGCAATCTCGACACCGCCGAGGCTTCCGTGGCCGGGGACAATCAGCGCCGGAGCAAGTTCTTCAATTCCGGATAGGGCCATCCGCCAAGCGAGCAAATCAATATCCTCAGCCCCGATCAACGGCGGGAAATAGGGCACGATCGGATAGATCCGCTCTTCGATCAAATCACCCGCGAAAAGAACGCCTGCGTCAGGGACTTCGATAATCTGATCGCCTGGGGAGTGGGCCAGTCCGACCGATCGCAACACGACCTCACGCCCACCCAGATCCAAACGCGTCTCCGCGCCGTCGTAGGTCTCATCCGGCATCGTGACTTCGATTCCGTCAAGAAGGAATTGATGTTCCGCCGGAAGCACCCCAGCCCGGAACCCGTCGAGAAGGCCCTGCCCCGCCCGCGCAAGATGATCAGCCTGCGCACGGTTATAGAAAATCTGTGCATCCGGTGCGAAAACCTGTGCGCCAAAACCGTGTTCGGGATGCGCATGGGTCAGCGTCAAAACGATTTCGCGTCCGGACGCCAGCCGGCGCGCGGTTTCCATCACTGCTTCTGCACTGTCGACCCCAAGCCCGCAATCCACGACAAGCACCCGTTCTGTCCCGACGATGATGCCAACATTGGGAACGAGCGGGATGCGCTGATCCGGGATCACAAAAATCCCTGGTGCGACTTCTGCGGCAAATCGGGCGTCGACGCTTGGCTGAGGATACGTTGTCGGCCCCGCATCAGTGGCCTCCTGTGCGGACGCAACTGTGGGCAAGGCGCCAGTGATCAGCGCGGCGGCGGAAGCTTGCATCAGATGTCTGCGATTGGTCGTAAGATCGGTTGTCATCGAGTTTTCCTTTTTGTTGGCGGTGAAGTTTAATCCAGCACGGTGGGCCGTAGTTCGGCCTCAGCCCATGTGCGGAACGTGGTTGGGGTGTTGTGACGAGGTGTGTCTCGCAGCAGAGTATCCATTCTGTCATTTTTGGCTGTCAGCATCGCGACGTAATCTTGCGTCATGCCTGGGCTGGCGCCGTTCTTCCGCAGGCTTTCGGCAAATCCTTCCATCGACACTTCGGAAAAAACGACTGGTCGGCCCAGCACGTCCGTCAAAGTCTTGGCAATCTCTGCAAATGTCAGGTTTTCTGGACCATGCAGCGGAATGTCCTCTGCGCCGTTCCAATCGACCCGCGATAGCAAACCTGCAGCCACCGCAGCCACGTCGGACTTTGCCACGTGTGGAAGAGGCAGATAGGCAGGCGTGGGCGCGAAAAATTTGCCGTCGCGCAAGGACTGTGTTTGCCGTTTGAGGTTGTCCATTAACGAAGAACAGGCCAGTGCCCGATAGGCGACTCCGGTCTTGGCGATCATATCGTCCATCGCAATACTCTCAGAGACGAGTCCCGCATAATGGTTCCACCCCCGGCCCAATGCAGAGACGCCTACAACGTGCGTTACAGAGGTTGTCGGCAGCGCTTCCGCGAAAGCGCGCGAGAAATCGACATAAGCTGCCTTGGCGCTCTCCGCCGTCGGATCACCAGGCGGCAACCAGAATACGCGATCAATTCCTTCTAAGGCAGCACCGATAGTCTCTGCATCCCCGTGAGACCCTTCAACGACATCGATACGCTTGCGCAGCGCAAGGGGCAAATTGCTCGGTTCGCGTAGGATCGCCCTGATAGGCAATTCCGTGTCAGTCATCAGCCGCGTCAAGACACGTGAGCCGATATCGCCAGTCGGTGTTGTTACTAAGATCATCCGATGCTTCCTTAACTGTGTTCAATTCAGTTAGGCGGCCAACGTTGTACGTTAAACACTCGAAAGTGCATCAAAATGCCTTGATCGTTCAAAATTATTTTGAGACGACGTATGGATGTTTTTTGTCTCGACGGCCTCCTTGAGACACTTATCGGATTTCGTAGCAAGCGCCTTCAGTGGCTGCGATTCACTGTCGACTTAGATGAAATCGACAAAGTCGCCGACGAGTTGCTGTCATGCTATGATTGGTTGTCCAATACCAAGCGCACCTAACGCTAACGCACTTCGGGGAACTGCTTGTTCGCCGTCTTGTTTAAGCTGCTTCACCCTACCCACGAGTTGGAATCTGCGGCAAACCCAAAACGGGTCAGTGTTACATTCTTGGTTGGTGGACCAGCTCTGACTTGACTCTCAAAGAGGTTGCCCACATTGTTTCAATGAACAGGACATCGTCCTGATGGTCGCGACATACCGACGTTGAAACCTGTAGAAAAGATAAGGTCGAGTGTTGCGCAATCTGACCAAATTTTGTCGAATGCGCTCTTCGCTAAACGAAGCCAATTTTGACGAAAGCTCAAGCCAGACCTTCAAAGGAATTGGTTACAAATTGCTGTCCGTTGTTCTCTTGAGCAGTATGCTGGCTTGTATCAAGGCGACTGCAGATGCCGTTCCACCTGGTCAAGCGGTGTTCATTCGTGCCCTGCTCGCCGCGCCTATTATCCTTCTTTGGCTATGCGTCGATCCTGACTGCAATTGCACTGGGTTTCTGGGCTTTCGGCGAAATCCCGTCACTCTGGACTGGTGGCGGTGTCGCGATCATATTCGCGGGCGCGCTAGTTGTTCTCAGAGGCGAAAAAGGATTGGAAAAACCGACACCACTCACCAAAGCCTGACCTTTTGCGTGGCATCCGCAGCTTCAATTGCCCCCGCATACCAACGAAGGTGTAATGATGAAATTGAGCGCAGATTGACGCCTCTTACACGCTCTGATGTGATAGTGCCAACCGTTCGGCCGGTTTGCCGCATGAGCTGGCGTCAATACTGCCACCAGCGCGGGGTACGATCGGAGGTATAGCGCCTTTGTAAAGGCAATTGGCGCGATCCGTCGTTGCAATCCGATCTCGATGGAGTTCGTGAACCAGCCAATTGGTTGAATCTAGAACGACGCCTACACGTTCTCGGCAATGCTGTTCATCAACGACATAAGTTGCCCGAAATGACCCTGCGTACGTGCTGGGAGGTTCGGATCAGAGGTGATCACAACAGTAAGATCCAGATCCGGCACAACCACTAGAAGCTACCCACCGTATCCCCGCCCGTAAGCCGCCTCTTGCCCTGCAATTTGCGTCAGAAACCAACCATACCCGTATTGATCTCCCGACCACGGCGAGCGCGCGCGCGGTTGCCATGACATTTCGATCCAGTTTGCTGGAACAACTTGCGTATCGTTCCATAGACCGCCCCGACGAACCATCTCGCCGATCCGCGCGAGGGAGCGAGGCGTCAGGCCCATCTGGTTTCCGCCGAGGTAGAGCCCCTGCGGATCGCGGTACCACCGTGGAATCTCGACCCCCAACGGATCCCCCAGCCAATTCCGCGCCAGGTTGTGCAGATCCCGTCCTGTGACACGCGCCAGCAGCGCGCCCAACACATGCCATCCGCCCGTCGAATAAATGAAAGCACCGGGGCGGCTTTCTGCCGGGGCATCCAGCACGTAGTCGACCCAATCGTTCGACGAAACCCAAGCGCCGTAATTCGCACCGGAGGTCGTGGCCAAACCGGTTTGCATGGACAACAGGTTTCCAACAGTCAGGCTGTCTCGTGCGTCCCCCGTCTCCGCTCGATCAAGCAATGGCAACACGCGCGCGTTCGGCCCACTCAGATGGCCGCGGTCAATGGCAATGCCCGTCAGCAGCGCGACAATCGTCTTTGATACCGATTTGATGTTTGCAATGCGGTCGAGCCCCGGCCCACGGGGTGCAATTGCCAGCCTTTCTTCTCCGCCCTGGATGACCACCAAGGCGTGCAGCTGTTCCATCGCCTCCGCATTGATCTGGACCTCACCCAAGGAGGACGCTGGCAGGGACTGCGCCAAGGCCGGCATAGCCAAAGAAGTTAGTCCAATGGCAGCGGTTGATCTGAGAAAGGATCGGCGGGACGTGTGCATCATTTACCTCTCTAAAAGCTCTGGTTGGGCCGCATAATCACTACAGAACTAGATATCTTCTTTGGAACCTCTGAGCATACGGCTCAAAGTCGCATCTCGATCGACAAAATGATGCTTCAATACCTCGCCGATATGGAGCGCTAAGAGCACCAATATCAGCATTGAGATTGCCCAGTGGGTGAACCCGGCCGCTGAATTTAACCACACAATTTCCCCAATAGATGGGACCAGAACCACACCCCAGATAGCGACATCAAACCCTCCCGAGATCGTCATTACGATACCAGATATCGGCATAACGATGATGACGATTAGCAACCCGATGTGGACGGCATGCGCAGCTCTTTCCTGCCAACGCGGTGTGCCGTCGACTGGCGCAGGGAAGCCATTGACCATCCGCCAGCTGACCCGCCACAGTCCGTACACCAGCACGACGATGCCAAACAGCATGTGCCAGTCATAAAGAGCAAAAGTCATTTGTTCGGAAAGCCCGGCGTAGTCGATCACCAGACCGATGCCCAATGCAACAAGGAAAACTGCGGCAGTAAACCAATGATTGATCCGGGAAATACGATCGAATCTTTGGCCACCCGTTGACGGTGGCGTATCGGTTGAACTGAGCATGGCCTGAGCGCCTCCGATATGGTCCAGGTTGTTGAGTAGTTCACCTATTCAGCTAATCTGCGTTCTGAATACTCATGCGTTCCGAGTTTTCGTGAGAACGTTCAAAATCCGCTGCGCTCTGTTCGAATCTCGAATTTCCGCGACCCCGGCACAGGAGTGCCTCTTCCGCACGCGTTCGGCCAGACGGGTAATTCATCTTCCGGTCAAAAAGCCGAAGGACAGGATGCATTGCGTTCCGATGTGTCGCGATCAAGCCGTGACACCTACTCGATCCTTTCTGGCAAACCGCAGCGGTTGATCCACCGCCAGTTTCGACGGTTATTGTTGGCGTTGTAGCTGGCCTCAGCCTCAACTTTCCTACAACTCTATCTAAGATCCCTCGGTCGATTACAGGCGCGATGTGGTCATGATTTCCAGTTGGGCACTCATATTGGCCCTGTTCACAATCGCACTGACTTAACGCGCGAGAACCTCCACCATAAACAATGAGATACTGGGCACAAATGTTACCAGAAGCAGCGCACTGAACGCGACAAGGATGAATGGAACGAGCTCGAAGTAGATCGCACGCAGGTCTATCTTAAAGAGAGACTGAAACATGAAGATATTGAGCCCGACCGGCGGTGTGAACACACCGATCGCAAGGTTCATGACCATAATCACCCCAAAATGCGTCGGATTAACGCCAATGGATTGCGCGATTGGCAGCAGAACCGGTGCCAGCACGAGAATAGCGCTTCCTGGATCAAGGAAACATCCGACAACGAGAAGCAGCAAATTGATGATTAAGAGCGTCTGCCATGGCGTGAGTTCCATCGCTGATACAGCCGCTGTAATGGTGCCGATAGCACCGCTGATCGTAAGGAGCCAACCCATGAATGCAGCGACGGACACGATTAGAAAGAGGATCGCAGTCAGGAACATTGTGCGCCCCGCCATGTCCACACAATCCCGCAACGTTACTTCGCGATAGATCAGGGTTGAGACGATAAATGCATAGACGGACGATACTCCGGCCGCTTCGGTAGGGGAAAAGATGCCTCCATAAATCCCTACGAAAATCAGTGCAATCATTCCGAATGCCCAAATCGAACCAAGAGAGGCACGCACGATTTCACGAAACTTTGCGTTCAATGAACTATTCGGCGTTTCATCCGAAGAGGCGACTTCGGCAGCGTGTGCCAGTCGCAGCCGAAGGCCAATGTACACCGAAAATGCAACCGCCATCACAAGACCCGGACCGATGCCTGCCGCGAAGAGGTCAATAATGGAGGTTTCTGTGACGATTCCGTAAAGAATAAAAGCAATGGAGGGCGGAATGAGAGACCCAATGCCACCACCGGCAATTACGATCGCCGCGGCAAACCCATGATTGTAGCCACTTTGTAGCATCTTGGGATATGACAGTGGCCCGACCGTCGCGACCGCGGCTGTCGATGATCCGGAGATGGCTCCGAAAATCGTTGAGAACGAGATTGAAGACAGACCCAGCCCTGCTCGCGCCCCACCCATAACGAGCATCACCCAGTTCAGCAGCCGTTCGGAGACACCCCCTCGAGACATCATGTCACCGGCAAAAACGAAGAAGGGCAACGCAAGGAAGGACCCCTTGTTTACGCTATCGAACATCACCTGATGCAAAATCACGTGAGGGAGGCCGACCTCGAACACAACTAGACTGATCGCTGCGATCAGAACACAGAGAAAAATCGGGAACCCCAGTAGAAGGGCAATCACCATACCAGTGAGGATCAGACCAGTCATTCTGCCGTCTCCGGCACAGCCTGCTGATCCTCAACGTCGTCTTTAAGATAGGACGGTAGGCTAAAGAGAGCGGCAAGAGCCGTTAACGTGAAACCAGCAAAGAACGACCCTTGATAGAGCCACATTGGCATGCGCGCTGCAGTCGTTGTTTCGCCACTATTCAAATAGAGCTGCATGACAATTGACGACTGGTAGGCGACAAATCCTGCACTTCCGATGAGCGCGATGTTCTCGATTGCGCCTCTAATCCTTCGGCCAATCGATGACATCAGAGAGTCGAAAAGGTTAATGCGAAGGTGGGCCCGTTGGTACGTCAGAACGGGGAACATCAGCGCAACCCCCCAAAGAGTCAGGCAGATCATGACTTCTTCGGCCCAAGAGAGCGGAGAACTCCAGACATAACGCAGAGCGACGTTGGTGCAATTTACAAGAACCAACGTTAGAAAGCAGAGGCTTGCCAACATGGTCGGAAGCCTCACAAAGACAACAGACATCAAGGCGATCACCGTTCGCGAATAGAAGAATGGGTGTGCCCGAAGCGAATCTCCGAGCACACGTTGCTAGACTATTCGCCCTGGAGCAGCCGACGAAACTCTTCCATTTCAGGATTTCTTGCAGAAACTTCTTCTGCAAGACCGGCCATCATTTCACGGTAACGCGCCTGGTCTTCATCACTGAAACTGATGATCTCTCCACCATTCGATTCCCATTGCGCAATCATGTTGGGCAGATCATCGGTGCACAGCTGCGCATAGTCGGCTTGTGTGCTTCGTGCAGCCGCCACGACCGTATCGGCAAGATCATCCGGTAGAGTGTTCAGCCAGGCCTCGGATAGTACGATGAAGACCGGGACGACGGTATCCTCAAGATTTACTGCCTGTGTAGCAATCGAGTGAAGATTGAATGCGTTCAAGACGGCGATACCGGAACCAACACCGTCGATTGTTCCTGCTTGTAGCGCGGGAACAATGTCCCCGGTTCCCATTGGTACGGCTGTCGCGCCAATGCGGCTCAGGAATATCTCCTGAACTTCCGCCCCGTCTGATTTGAAATTCAGACCTTCGAATCCATCGAGTGTGCTGATGTCGGACGTCGCAAGATAAAGGACCGGGTTAACCGCCACCGCTTGAACGCCGATGATCCCGTTGTCTTCCATCATCGATAAGATGTAGTCATTGACCTCCGGGTCCTGAAACACTGCATTCGCGCCATCCATGCCGCCGTCGAGGATGAACGGGACTGACAAGAGGTTCATGCGTTCTTCAAGACCAGCAAAGTACCCCGGAACACCCAAATAAGCCTGAATCGTTCCGAGCTGGAGCCCGGAGATCATGGCCGATGGGCCGCCAAGTTGATGGCGGTTATAAATCTCGGTCGCAACACGGCCATTTGTAGCTTCGAAGATGGCTTCGCCCATCAACTCACCAGCACGTTCGTTACAATCGTTTGCGGTTGGCATCGCAAATCTGATGGTGAATTCTGCATCCTGAGCCGCCAGCGGCGAAGTCAGAAGCGTGGCACCGAGTGCGGTTGCTGTCGCAAACCGGCGTAGTTCTGGTGCGAATTTCTCTGTCGTGATCACTTCAATCCTCCCTGACCATTTTTTGGCAAGAACTGCCATTCGTACCGCCCTCCCCTAACTGTGTCGTCAACCCACCCTTCTATGCGTCCAGAGCACTGAAACAGGCGATCAACATCGACGTCAGTTCTCGTTCGTGATACATCAAAAACGAGACGAGATCTCATTTTTGTAAGGATGAGCGCTCATCAAGTCAACCCCGCAAAGTCTATTTGACCAGAACTTTATATAAGTATTTCAATATGTTGAGAGACGTATCTACATTTTTTGCGCAACCCGACGCCAACTTGCGTTTTTTCGTTTTCGCGCATAGTAAATCTGAGTCGGCCTTAGGTGGCGGCAGATTTGAGCAGGAGGTTCAATAATTGGAAGTCTCCAATAAAAGCGATGGCCAAGAAACGATCCAAGGGAGCGTCTTCGGGTTGTTGTTGGTTGAATACCTGGCCGAGCAATCGCAGCCCCGAAGTATGACAGATATAACGAAAGCTCTCTCTCTCAGTCGCAGTCGCGTGCATCGCCATCTGCAAGCGCTCGTTGCCACAGGCTATCTACATCAGTGTCCGGAGACTGATCGATATCGGATCGGATCGCGCTCTTTATCACTGGGCGCATTGTTGGAGCACGGCGATCAGCTCGTGGAAGTGTCTCTTCCGATCATGCGGGATCTTCGCGACAGTCTTGGACACACGGTTATCTTGTCCGCTTTAGAGCCGAAAGGCATGCGTGTTGTCGCGAGCATAGTTGGGACCTCGCCTTTCGAAATTGGGGTCAGACGAGGAACGATGCTCAACCAATACGCAACTGCGCAGGGGCGTATTTCTCTTGCTCTTGCATCGCCAGAAAACCAGGATCTTGCGCTTGCTACTCCATTCGAACCACTGACACCGGAAACGGTTGTTGAACCGGTCGAGCTCAAGAAGATTCTCGATAGGATCAAAAAGCAGGGCTGGTCCATTGCGCCAAATCAGTCTCTGCTTGGGCTCAATGCTTTGGCGGCACCCATTCGCGATGCGCATAAGCAGCTTGTTGCCAGTATAGCGATTGTGGATTCAATCCAAAGACTACAGCAAAAACCAGAGAAGGAGCAGGTTGACGCTGTTATCGACGCCGCAGACAGTATCTCGAGGCGTCTCGGAATAACGTAGCCTGAAGGCCCGCCCATGATGGGGCATATTTCCGTTCTTTAGGCTGGTCAATAGGCACCGCGCTACCGATTGGAGCTTCGGGTTCGCTCACGTTGTCTCTAGTTTCCCGAACATTTCCAGGCTTTGCGTCCAGACGTCTTCAGAGGCTTCATGGCGGTAGGAGGATGGCTTGCCAGGCATCATGAAGGCATGACCAGCATCCGGATATACGTGCACATCATGTTCTGGGTCGGCCGCTTCAAGAGCCTGTTTTACGGCGTCGATATCATCGAGCGGTGTCAGTTCGTCTGCTCCGCCGAAGCCGATGAAGAGCTTGCCAGAGATCTGAGCGATATCATGCACAGGCGCATCTTTTTCATCGGTCACCAATCCGGTGGGGTAGACAGCCACACCGGCAGCGAACTGTTTTGGATAAGCTGCCATCGATCGCACGACAAACCGGCCGCCCATGCAATAACCCACAGTACTCCAAAGGTTCGTTTGATCGGTGCCCGTTGCGGCTCCCACTGCGTCGATCAAAAGGCCTGTGTCTCGCACGATGGGCGCGTCATTGCGCATTTTTTTGACCGTTGCATAGAACACCGGCTGCACATCTTTCGGAAGTTGACTGTAGCTCACCGTTGCGTCGAACGACACGTTTTCACCGAAACGATAATAGAGATCGGGCAGAAATGTCGTGAAACCTGCGGCCCTATAACGTTCAAGGAATCCGTCAAGCAGCTCGTCGCGGATACCCATGGCATCCATGTAAATCAGGACGTTGCCACGGCTCTCACCATCAGGCCGTCCGACATACGTTAGCATCACGCCGTCAGGTGTTTCTATTTGGAGTGTCTCTAGGGTCATTTCGACAATCTCTGCAATTGTGGTGCATTGTCCGACATGGTGTAACGCACGTGTTTCGATCTTTAGGTGATTGATTTCTAACGCTTGCGACCATCCAGGTCGTACAGCGTTCGTGCATGGTCCCGCATAATGCCTTGGCTCAGGTTCGCGCAGACCTGTGAAGACACTTGTCCGTCTGCGCGCATGTCACCTAACGCCAGCGTTAAGGCGGCTCTGCCGGTTTGGTTCATAATCCAGGCTTTTTCTTCCCAGCCAGCAAGGCGGTTATTCTTTACTGGCGATGCCGCAAGCATACCAAGGGACCGATCAGAATATGCATCTGTTCCAAAGAGCAGCTTTTCCGGCCACCATTCCAACGCTTCCCTGATCTGCAAGCTGACCGAACGTGCCGAACGGAAGATCGTGGCACAAGAAAAGTCCGTGTAGACGTTCGGATAGCTGAGCAGCGCCACCGTCTGAGAGATAAATGGCCATCCGCCATGTAGGAGCACGAATTTGGTGCCTGGTGCTGCGCGGAAAATGCGCTGCATCAATACCGGGTTACTTCCTTCAACGTCAAACCTATCTGCAACACCATATCCGGTGTGGATTTGCACGACCAAACCTGCTTTGCCCGCCTCAACGACTAGTCTCTCGAACACAAAATCCTGAAGGGTTTTGTGCTCTTGAGGCGTCAATGATCCCTTGCGTAGCCCTTCCTGATAGACGGTCTGGGCCGTCTCGGTCGAAACCTCATCGTAGCGCAAGGGGCGATTGTATGGACCGTGGAACTTGATGCCTACTGCACCTTGTTCACGCCAAAGTACCAAAGCGCCCTGCATAATGTGATCGAGATAACCTCGTAACGTGTTTGGCATGTCACCACCGCAGAAGCGGTCGACCATTTTTCCGCGTACCATGGTATAGACGGCCGAAAGGCCATCTGGCTCGACTTCTGCGATCGCGAACGGCCAAAGCAACCATTCCGCGTAAGCACACCATTCAAAGTGCGGTGAGGGCTCGGACGGGCTTGGACCGGGCGCGATGCCAATCATCGTTTCAATGCCGACCTGCTCCAACACCCAGGTGTTGTAGGCATTGCCCCTGCGCGATATCTCGGCCTCTTTGCGCTCAATCAGATCGACCAGACCCTTTTCAGAAAAATCGGTCAGATGAATGCCCCACAACGCGGACCATGCCGCCAGATACTCTGGATTGTCAGTCCGCATTCGCAGGGGAACCTGGACATCTTGAGGCTGGATCGGCCGTTCTCGGGCGCCCGCCGGTTCAACCCCCACAGCCACCGGGTGGGCGTGCTGATCGATGGCCTGAATTGAGGAAATTTCAGCAAAAAGACCTTCATCCGCGCCCGCTGGAAGGTTTGTGACAACATCGGTCATAGGTGCTCTACCTTTGTTTTTGTTTTCAGGCGCGGAAAAAGGGAAGTCGCTGCGGCGCGACCAATCCGTTTGCGTGCTTCAATCGGGATGACTTCGGGATCATCCATTGATGCCAGTTGATCATTCACGATACGGTCATGCGCGTACGGCCAATCACTTCCAAACAGAACCCGGTCCTCTCCCGCAAACTCAAGTAGCGCACCGAGACCAGCAGCATCGCCGGTCAGGGCCACGTCGAAGTAGAAGTTTCTGAGAAGCGAGCGGGTGTCGCTGATAGACAATTGCCCTGCCCGGTCGACAAGCCGAGTCGGGAAGGAAGAAGCCATTGATCCCTCGACATCAGAGGGAAGAGAGAGTTGGTGTGCCGCGATCGCCGCAATACGCCAACTAAGAAACGGGATAACCCCCCCTCCATGGGACAAGATAAAGCGAATGTTTGGGAACCGCTCAGCGACATCTGCAAAGACCAAGTTCACCACCGCGCGGGTCGTTTCAAAGGGGTACTCAACGGCGAAAACCGGTATGTTGAGGCCAACACTCTTGGATGCTGTGCTTGGTGAAGGGTGGATAAGAACCACGGCGGAGTGCGCATCGAGCACTTCAAGCAAGGGGTCGTATGTGGGGTCTCCGAGATAGATGCCGTTGTAGGAAGTCTGAAGACTGATCCCGTCCAGTTTCAGATCCCCCAACACACGTTCAGCTTCAGCGCAGGCCAGTTTCACCGCTGGCAATGGCAACGTCGCGAAGGCGCCAAAGCGAGCGCTCTCCACGCAGAGTTGTGCAAACTCATCATTGACACCCCGGCTCAACAATGACGCATGGTCATCGTCACCGAAATGTGTCCCTGGCGCGGAGAGCGAGAGTATCGCAGAGCTTACACCGCAACGATCCATAAACTCCAATGCGAGAGGAGGATTCCACTTTGGTGTCCTAACCCCCGTCCCAAATGCGGTTATTAGGGCCGCCCGGTATCGACCAGGCATCGCATGAAGATGGACGTCAATCATTGCTCTGGGTCTGTTGCTCAGTGACAGTAGTCGGGGGCACTTCGGGCGATCTTCCGTTTCCAGCCTTCCCAACAAACTTTGGACCACATTTGCTCACCGTCCGTGATTGCACGGGCCTGCTGTACGGTTGCGCCAAGCACGTCATTTGGCGGCACATATGCTTCAATGCCACCCTCTCCAACGCCAGACATGATCTGCGCTTCGCAGGCGCGGTTGAACGTATAGGCCAACACAAATGCTTCGCGCTGCGTGGGGGCCCAGATCGCGACGCCATGTCCTCGCTGCAATACGATTTGGCCATCGCCAAAAGAGTTGACGAGGTCGGCTCCAATTTCTGGCGAAGAAAGCATGCCAGGATAATCATGGTAACCGATAGGACCAAGCCACATCGCATACTGATTGCCCGGAATGAGACCCTGTTTCTGCATTGCCACGGCGCAGACAGCCTTGGTGTGCACATGGATGATGGCATTCGCCTTCGGAAATGCATCATAGATTTCGCGGTGAAACGGAAACGCAAACTTGTGCGGCATGTCGTCTTGTGGCCTTACATGCTCGGCGTTCCTATCAAGCAGATGAAGATTGGAGGCTTGAACGTCATCGAAGAAATATTGTGGGCCATGCAAGAGCATGTGATCCGGATTATCTGGAGACCGTGCTGACAAATGAGCCAGCGTTACGTCATCCCAACCGAACAACGAGACAAGGCGGATCGCTGCGGCCAAGTCGATGCGTGCTTCTGTTTCTGCGGCGCTCACGCCGGACGATGTGGATTGATCAAGCATTGTTTTCCTCCCATTACGGGCCGAAATTTTCGGCCCAATTCTGTCTTTTCAAGATACCGCAAGGTACAATAGCGGCGTCGATTGCGCAGAGATTTGCCTCAGATTTGAACGATCTCGATATCAAATGCGCGTCTCGCGTTAGTTGAGAACATTTTGCGGATATCCGGCTCGCCGTACCCGAGGTCGAGACACATCTGAATGCCTTCGCGCATGCCGTCTATTGGATGAAGCAGACCGTTTTGTCCTAGGTCCGAACTCATTATGGTTTTGTCCACGCCAGCGGCATCGATGTGCGCGCGCAAGTCTTCGGCAGTTCTGCTGCGAAAGGCTGAACCGGGCACAAAAAACGAAAGGGAGTGTTCGATGAATGCGCCCAGTTCAGCAAGCCCCGCAACATCTTCAATCGTGCCTTCGACGATGTCTTCGGGGTGTGTGATCACGATCCGTTCGACGCCGCGCGTGATAGCCTCTCGAACTACGATCCAGCTTTCACTGATGTGTAAGTGGCCGGTTGCCAACGTGATGCCCGTGCGCGCAATAGTATCAAGTATTTCTTTCACTGAATCGAAGAGCTGCCCATCGTCGCCAACTACAGGGATTATCTCGGCCGGCCGAATTTTTGTCGTGCTGGCGGGATGTTCGATCCCCGACGTCCGCTCCCACTTTGCATGGTGCGCGGCTGTCAAGGTTGGCAGCCAAACAGTTTTTCCGCCCATTGCGGCTGTATGCTCTACGGCGAACGGATTGAGCCCTCCGACCACGTTGTTCAGCACGACGCTTGAGAAAACTCGCGTTGTCAGTTCGGGGTGGTGCTTTTCGATCAGAGCGGCGCACATAACGCCACTGTAGTCATGGTCCTTCGTAACAATCGCAGCCATTCCGGCTTCAGATGCATCGCGTGCAAGTTCAAGATGGTCGATCCCTCGCGTTGCAATAGAGGGACCACTGTGAACATGCGGATCAATCGCACCCTTCAGCAGATCGGCTACCCGTGGATCGAATTGTGGTTCAGATACAGCGACATTAACCATGTGAGGCATCCTCTTGCTTGGGTTGCGGGCGCAGTTCCGAAAATGCCTTCAACGCGGGGATAGCCGCCTGGCGCATGAAACTGTGGTCAGATCCAATGATGAAACCGTTGAAACCGTCTTTCAGGAAAGACTGACCTTCCTTTGCCGATCCAACCATGATGATGGCGGGTTTGCCTGCTGCTTTTGCCGCCTCAATTATCCGCGCAGTGGCAGCCAGTACGTCCGGTGCATTCTGCCCCTCAGCGCCCATAGCCACGGCCAAATCGCCACGGCCAACAAAAACGGCATCTAGCCCGTCAGTTGCAACGATGTCATCAATTGCATCAAGCGCTTGTGGATCCTCGATCATTGCGATGACGGTGACAGCCGCGTCTTGAATGTCGACATGTTCCCACAGGCCGAGTCTGCCATAGCCACCAGCACGGGTCGTATTTGAAATTCCACGAGATCCACTGCGATACCGACATGCTGAAACAGCCTTTCGCGCGATTTCGGCACTGTAGACATGGGGGATCAGGACGCCTTCAGCTCCGTCATCGAGAACGGCCAAAAGCTTGGATGGATCAGCACCTGCCACCCTGACAATCGGGGACGTTCCTGACGCGCGAGCCGCAAGAATGGCCCGATCAATTGTTCCGCGATCAAATGGCGCATGTTCTTCGTCGATAACGACGAAATCAAAACCGATGTCGCCCAAAACCTCAATGGTATGGGTTGCGGGGGTTTTTACGAAGCTTCCCATCATGAGTTCGCCAGCGAGGAGCCGCTTTCGAAAGTCGGTCATTTTCCTTTCCTCCCGCAGTTCTTTGCGAGCATTCCCTGCCGCAAAACCACTTCTTGTATTTGGGCGGCGTTGCGGCAGGAACTGCTCGTCAACTGGGCCGAGGTAGGCCGGTTTTGGCCTTGCTGTTTTTGCCTGATTGGTGAAGGTGCGACTGATCCTACGTGTTGGGCAGTAGATAATCTTCGGCATTCAAAACCCAGTTTTCCTTCATCGAAAAATCAAGGCGAGGCGGCGAAAAGATATCGACAAGGTCATTCGCACCCGCTGCTGTGCCTCGCGACGTATGGATCGTGGGCGGAGGAATAACAGCGACAGACGGCGCCTTTACATCAAGATGTACGTCTTCGCGCCAAGACGCGAGATCGACTGTCCATGGCCAGCGAAGATGGTGTGCGAATGTCCCACCCAGCACGAGGGATGCTTGCTCGAAGTCGTCATGCGAATGGGGCGACAAACGAGTAGTATCGCGAGGCCCCATCTGTGGATCAAACACGTTGATCATCACAGTTGTGCAACGCCAAATTCGACCAAAACGCCCCTCTTGCTGCGGAACATCAAGAGAATAGGTTCGGATTTTGAAACCGCCCTTCGGGTCCGGCCATGGAGTTAATGGAGTGACATTGATGCGAGGCTCTGCGTATGCATCGGCATTGGCGCACTGTGCGTTGAGTTCTTCTGAATTGGTTGAAAATACGCGAACGAGCCGACCGCCTTTGGTGAGAGTAATGATGCTGTCACCGGGTGGCATCACGATCATGGAATAACCATCGATCTCGTTTGTTTCAGTACCGGCACTCAGAACAGCAGGCGTCTCACGATCTGGCACCATAGCCATGTATTCATCCGGGTGATCGATCCGAGAAACGGTTCCGCCGGGCGCAACCTCAGTATAGGCGATCACGAAATTCTGGCCCCGGATAAGCCACGTTTTTCCGTGGTCATCGTCAAATTGTGGCGTTTCCTCGTAAAAAAGACCGACGCTTTCAGACGACAATAGCTCTGGAGCTGGAAGGCCGCCTGCTCCAGCGCTTGCCAACGTCGCTCTTACATCTCTGCTGTCATACATGCCGTATCTCCGTTGGTGCGCCGGCAACCGTGTTTTCACACTATCCCTCGGCTCTCTTTGGTTCTCTGATTGAAACAATGTTTTGCTGAATAGGACAATGGCGTAGATGAGTGTCTGTGGTCAAGACGAAATTTATCGAACTTGACAGCCACCCCGTGCTGAACTTGAGTCCACGGGAAATCTGACCTCCATTGAAGGGTGACCTCCAGCATGTTTGAACCGATCCATTGCCAAAGGTAGTTGGGGAAGCCGCAGGTGGCGTGCAGGCGGTTGTGCTCGCTTTGCGCATTTTGCGCGAACTGGCTGAGGCCGATGGTCCAACCGGTGTCACGACGCTCGCTGCAAACCTTGGAACGACGAAAAGTCGGATTTCCAGATATCTTCAAACGCTTGTACAAGAAGGATTTGTTCAACGCGCACCGGATTCTGAGCGCTACCAAGTTGGCCCCGGAATGGTGAAGCTTAGCTTGAATCTCTTGAGCCAGATCAATCTTCTATCCGCCGCAAGGCCGGTCCTAGCGAACTTGCGAGATGCTTTAGGGCACTCTGCGGTAACGTCGCAGTTTGAAGGAGATGGCATACGGGTTATCGCCGCCCTTCGTGGAAAATCAGATATTGAAATTGGCGTTTTGCCTGGTTCGCCGCTCAGCCTGCACGGTTCCGCCCAAGGTAAGCTCGCGCTCGCCTTTGGGCCCGCCAACCTCAGAGAGAAAGTTCTGAGCTCTGAACTGGTTGCTCTTACGCCGCAGACAATAACAAACCCAGAAGCACTCGACGTCGAATTGGATCGTATACGGAACAATGGATGGGCCATGGCTGCGAACGAGGCTTTGATCGGTTTGAATACTCTCGCGGCACCAATCTTCGAAGGCAATGGCCGGTTTGTTGGAACGATCGCCATAAACGATTCAGTTCAGCACATCGGAAACGAGCCGACGGCACAACAGCTGTCTGAGATTCTGAGGGCGGCGGCGGCTATTTCAGAAGATCTTGGGTTCTCTCAGGAAGACAAAGCATAGTCTGAACCCACCCACTGAATGCACTCGACTATGGTACCAAAGATTATCTTTGCGCCGCAGCAGCGTCGCTTTCGAAGCGTGAGCTAAAACAAAAAACTATAGTTGATACACTATTATGAACCTCCAGTTCCAAAGGTTTCTCGGCATACCAACGATCATCACAATTGCGATAATCGAAACAGGGTTGCGCTAGTCGCAACATTCGTGTGTCATGCACTCACGAATGTTGCGCCGAAAACGGGTCGATCCTTGCGAGTGCCCGATCTCAAGCATCTAAGTCAAACAATCTAGAGGATCCGTCGTGGCGAAAACCCCTGTCATCATCACCTGCGCAATCACTGGTGCGATTCACACTCCAACCATGTCAGCCGCCCTGCCCTACACCCCCGAAGAAATTGCGGATCAGTCAATCGCAGCCGCTGAAGCCGGGGCATCAATTCTGCACCTTCACGCACGGCGCCCGGATGATGGAGGTGTCAGCGTAGACCCTGATCACTTCGCAGCCTTCCTACCGAAAATAAAACAAGCGACAGACGCAGTTGTGAACATTTCGACAGGTGGTTCGCTTCAGCTTCCGATATCAGATCGCGTCAAACCCGCGACCCAGTTCAGCCCAGAAATGTGCTCGCTCAACATGGGTTCCATGAACTTCTCGTTTCATCCTTTGGCGAAACGCTATGATGGCAAGTGGAAGTTTGATTGGGAAAAAGACTATGTTGAAGGTTCCGAGGGGAACATCTTTAGAAACACGTTCCGTGACATTCGGGAAGCCGCGGACACACTGCGTCCGCACGATATCAAGTTCGAGCACGAGTGCTATGATGTCGGCCACCTCTATAACCTGAAGTTCTGCATGGATCAGGGCTTCTTCAAAGCACCGATTTTCTTGCAGTTCATTTTTGGAATTCTTGGTGGCATCGGGCCGGAAGTCGACAACTTAATCTTTATGAAGCGCACTGCCGATAGGCTATTTGGCGATGATTATCGTTGGTCAGTCTTAGGGGCTGGTGGCGCACAGATGTCTCTGGCGACGACCGCAAGCCAGATGGGCGGTAATTTGCGCGTTGGCCTTGAAGACAGTCTTCTCATCGCGCGGGGACAGCTTGCAGAGAACAATGCTCAGCAAGTCAAAAAAGTTCGCGGGATTGTCGAAGCTTTGGGGAGTGAAGTTGCAACGCCAGACCAAGCGCGAGATATTCTTGGTCTTAAAGGTCGTGACAACGTGTCATTTTAGGTCTGAAACGCATGTGTCAGGCAGAAAGAGCGTTGCCTAGCTACGCTCTTTTAAGCTTGAAAACACGCCAGCTTCGACGACGCCACAGCGTCCAAAAAAGTGCCCCAACGACCATAATACATAAGGCCACTTTAGTATTCTGACCCATCGCGCCCTCAATTAAAATGGTGTGCGCAATAGTCGTAATCACAACAAGAACTGCACTGGCCCCATGTAGCGCGCGAAAACGTGTCAAACTGATCCGCGTCCTGAAGACGGCCAAACCGCTGGAGGCAATTACAGCAAGTGTTGCTATCATTCCCCAAAGTCCGAACGGTGTAGGTGAGCGAAAAAGAAGCACGTCAACAACATCCGGAGGGCTAACATACCAAAGCCCCCCGATGTGAACGACGATTAAGCTAACGATACTTCCGCCGACTATTGCATGGGCGTATCTCTGTTTCGAACCAACAAGCAGCTGGCCACTCACCAAAAGGATTTGCAACAGCATCAATGCCAGGGCGATTATCCCTGCAAAGCCAGCAGCTACATAAATCGGCTGGCGCCATTCAAGGAGCGAACTCTGGGTTGCAACCAGTATCGGAACAAAGATCACGAGTGCAACCAGCATCCACAACACTGTCTTTCCTGAGGTCATGAAGGCTGCAGAACAAAATCCACATTCAACTCTGTATCCGATGCACGCGCCATGACCGGTCTCAAAAAGACGGTTTGGAACCCGCCATCATCAAACTCGGCATCATATGCCAAGTGCCCATGTGGTTGGCCAAACGCAGGAACAATCTGAGGCATTTCAATGCGGAAGATACCGTTCTCGTCAGTTAGGGTCGCGCCATGTGATGCCGCGTCGCGTTCATGGCCTTCGGTAGTGTGGGCCCAGACTTGAATCCGGCGACCGGGGAGAGGCATGCCATCGCCTGCGCGCCGAACAGTCCCTGTCGTCCAAAAGCCCCCGCCCCCGATCCGATCGACGATCGGAGCGCCGGGACGATAGTTATTCGCCCCGCCACGCATTGTCCGGGTCGGCGCGAGACCTTGTGCAAGCGCTGGCGTGACCAGCCCAGAAATTCCTGTGAGAAAAGTTGCTGCCGTGCCTGCCAAGATGGTGCGGCGGTTGGGTGTGATTTTTGTCATTTCGCATTCTCCTGAGTTAGATTTAGGGCAATTGAAGAGCCCCAAAAGGTTAAGGGCTGGCTGATAGGGCATCGGCCAGTGAAAGTGTCGGACGGCCGATAAGATCCCCTAGCGTGCCGTTAGCGTCTTCAAGCGCCCCATCGGCAGCACACAGATCGGTATCGACCAGAATTGACGTAAGCGTCTGTGGCAGGTTGTGTGCCTCCAGCGTAGTTCTAAAGGCTTCTGCATCCATATTCCGGTATCGAATATCCGTATTGAACTGCTCGCTTAAAGCCGCAGCGAGATCATTGAGCGAATATGAAGCATCGCCGGCTAATTCAAAGACCTGCCGAGACGGGACGAAATCTGGATGGATCACAACAGCGGCCGCCGCTGCATAATCCGCGCGACCAGCAGAAGAAAAACGACCATTGGCTGCAGCGCCTGCAATGAAACCATCCTTCAAGGCTTGTTGGACTCCGTTGAGATGATTTTCCAGATACCATCCATTGCGAAGCACCACATGATCTATGCCGGAAGACGTCAACATGTCCTCAGTTTCCCGGTGATCGGTCGTCAAAACCAGCGGCGTGTCCTGAGCATTTAGAATGCTGGTATATGCAATGAACTTCACACCGGACGCCTGTGCCGCATCAATCACGTTCTGATGTTGGGTCCGGCGCGGTTCAAACGAATTGGAAGAGACAAATAGCAGACGTTCGATCCCCGACATCGCCTGTCTCAGTGCCGCAGGATCTTCGTAATCCGCTTCTCTCGTTTCGATCCCTAGTTGATCGAGTTTCGACACGCGGGCATCGGCCTCTTTTTTCGGTCGCACAAGCGCGGCAATCTGGTTCGGATCCAACCTTTGCAGCAAGGCCGAAATCGCCAGACCTCCGAGTTGTCCCGTTGCGCCTGTGACCATCACTTTGGGTGTAGATTTACAACTGTTCATTTTGGTTCACTCTCTTGAGTTGCGCGAAGCCAACCGCCGATCATACAGCAGCTAGATGCAGACAGCTCAGCACAAGCCTGCGATTTTCTACCCAAGAACAGTGCTGATCTTTGGAGCACGACGCGATCCTCCATGTTGATATCCGATGAGATATGAGCGATAATTCGAACTTAAAGCACTCAGTAGTTCGCAAATATCTCGCCAGCGTTCAAAAACAGGTCATCTATGGATCCTTTGTCCAATATCGTCTCATTGTTGCATCCACATGATTGTGTCGCTGCCGGTTTTGACGCGGGCGGTGACTGGTCAATTCGATTTGAGGCGCATGAGGGTCTGAAATGTAATGCCGTTCTCAAAGGAGAATGCTGGATTACCGTTCAGGATACCGACCCCGTTCATCTTCCGGCTGGCCATTGCGCAATTCTGCCACGGGGTCGGCCCTTTGTCCTGTCATCGAAACCCTCACAAACAGGGATTGATGCACAAATTCTATACGAGCCAGTACGCCATGGCGGGACGGCGACCTACGGATGCGGCGGCGATTTTTTCATGACGGGTGCGAGGTTCCTCCTTGACGGATTACCTGCGCGGACACTCATGCGCAATTTGCCACCTTTGATCGTGATCAGCCCTGGTCCTGAGCAGGAGACCATCCGTTGGACACTTAGTCGCATTGCGGATGAGCTGCGTTTGCCCCGACCGGGAAGCCCATTAACGGTCACACATCTTTCCCACGTCTTGCTGCTTCAAGTCCTGCGCGATCATCTCTCGACAAATTCGCCGGTCGGCAAAGGCTGGCTCGCCGCCTTGGCGGACAAACGCATCGCACCTGCGATCGCAGCGATGCACGACGATCCAGCGAGAGCTTGGAGCGTTGAGACACTTGCGAAGCTGACTGCAAGTTCACGAACCTCGTTTGCGGTTCGATTTCGTGAGGTGACCGACCAAACACCAATCGAATATTTGACTGAGTGGCGCATGTTGATTGCTGCAGATAGGTTGAAAAACTCACAGATGCCCGTGGCGACAATTGCTTCCGATGTCGGCTACACTTCTGAAAGCGCATTTGGTGTAGCCTTCAAGAGGACCATGGGACACGCGCCGCGACAATTTGCAAAAAACTCGCGGCGCGCTTTGGTCGTCTCACATTAGGGCATCCAAACGGATCGGGAGGTCGCGTGCGCGCTTCCCGGTTGCGTCGTAAATGGCATTTGAGATCGCTGCTGCTGGTCCACTCATCCCGATCTCGCCAATTCCGCGCGCGCCCGTCGGTGCTTGAGGATCAGGAATGTCAGTCCAGCCCACGTCAATATGGGGCACGTCAAGGTGGGTCGGCATATAGTAGGACCCGAAGCTTGGGTTCATCACGCGTCCGTTCCGCTCGTCAAAACTGGCGCCTTCCATCAATGTCATCCCGAGCGCCATGATTATGCCGCCTCGAAACTGACTTTCAGCCAATTTCGAGTTCAGGATTTTTCCGCAATCATAGATGGCCGTGATCCGAGGCACGCGTATTTCACCGGTGACTGAGTTCACCCGGACCTCAGTGAATACCGCCCCAGTCGAATGCATTGACCAGTCCTGTGTCCATTCCGAGATAGGCCCGCCCTGCCCTTCCGCAGATACAGTGCCGCTTTCCGACAATGCAACAAGGTCAACCAGCGGGATCCGTTGCTGAGGATCGGCTAGCGAATAAAGGGCCCCCTCAGCAGTTCCAAGTTCAGCAGCCGGAAGGCCATGCAACGGTGATGTCGCTGGAACTAGGCTCACAAGCTCGGCAAGCAAAACCTCATGCGCCGCTGTCAATGAGGCTCCGATTGCCGCGGTTTGCTGTGATGCAGCCGCAATCAAGGCACCAGGCAACGTATTGTCACCGTGCCTGACTTCAATCGCCTCATAGGGAATGCCAAGCCGTTCTGAGGCAACGGCTGCTGTTGCAGTTGTCGTCCCCATGCCCATGTCGGCCGCGGCGGTTTCGATCAATGCACCACCCTCACCGTTCAACGTGATACGGGCGGCACCACCTGGGAAACGCTTATAGGGATAGTAAGCTGCAGCCATACCGGTCCCTACTTGCCATTCACCTTCGCGGTAGCCTTGGCGCTCTCCCGAACGTGGAACCCAGCCAAACCGACGCGCACCTTCGCGATATGCATCGATCAATGCACGCTGCGAATGCTTGCGGCCGGTTGTTGGATTGACGTCAGGCTCATTGCGAACCCGCAGTTCAATGGGATCGATCGCGAGGCGTTCGGCAAGCTCGTCCAACGCAACTTCCAGGGTAAATGTCCCAGTTGCTGCCCCCGGTGCTCGCATAAACGTATTCGCAAGCATATCCATCGTGCCTGCCCGGATCTCAAGGTGCATGTTGTCGGCACGATACATGTGTTCGCTCTGCTCGAAAAACGGTTCAGTCATCGAGTTGTTCTCAATTTTCATCGTCGTTCCGGTGTGGATCAGCGACGTCAGACGACCTTCGCGGTTAGAGCCCAATGCTACTCGCTGCCGGGTTGGCGCGCGCGCACCACATATCCGAAACACGCCCTCTCGGGTCAGTGCCATGCGAACAGGTCTGTCGGCCAATTGCGATGCAGCAGCAGCGAGGATGTGGTATTGCCATACCGTCTTGCCTCCGAAGCCTCCGCCAACATATTCAGCTGACAAATGCACCTCTGCGGGCGAAATGCCGAACACTTTCGCAATCGTAATGGCGGACAAATCGACCCCTTGCGAGCAATCATGCATGCGAAGGATGCCGTCTTGCCACAAGACCGTGACGGCATGCGGCTCAATCTGATTGTGGTTATGTGCTGGGGTGTTGAACGACAGATCGACGGACACTTCCGCATCCGCTAGTGCCGCCTCTGCATCACCCTCCTCAATGAGTAGATTACGGCCCGCATAGAAACTTGTCTGCGCGCTTTCTGCTGCGACGTCAAAACTCGTGACAGCATCAGACTCTTCATAGGCGACGTTGATCAAGGTGGCTGCATGATCGGCTTCTTCCTGGGTCGACGCCAGAACGACTGCGACAGGTTGCCCGTTCCAAAGTACCTCAGCGTCTTGCATCACAGGTGTCGAGCTTCCCGCCATTCCGGTTGGTGAGGAATAGAAGGGTTCAGGTCGTTCAAGTCTTGGCGCGTTTTCATGCGTCATCACAAGAACAACACCAGGTGCTGCCTCTGCCTCAGCTGCCTCCAGAGACGTAATCGTACCCCGCGCAATGGTCGAGTAGACAAGTGCGCCATAGACCATGCCAGGATAGCTATATTCAGCGGCAAATTTTGCGCCGCCGCGCGCTTTCTCCGCTCCGTCTCGCCGAATATGAGGAACGCCTAGACTGGCAAAAGCGCCCGAAGCAGCAGGTGTTGTGGTGGTTTGTGCACCAACAGGCAGGCCAAGCGCGCTAACAGCAACGACGGCCGCTGAACCAGCCAGGACCTGACGTCTATTGGGATCCGACTTGCGTGAAGACGGGTTGGGTTTGATATTTGTCATTGTGCGTCTCCTGCGAGGTCTTGCAGCACGGCAACAATCACACGTTGCGCCAGTTCAGGCTTGAAGACATTTCCGGGTTGAGTTGTTGCGTCCGCCAGTGCGATTTGAGCGGCATTTCGGAAGACCTCCTCTGTTGGTGGGGACCCAACAATCGCCGCTTCCGCTTCTGTTGCGCGCCAAGGCTTAGGTGCGACGCCGCCGATTGAAATACCGGCGTCTACAACCAACCCATCTTCGATGATCAGGCTGCCTGCGACAGAGACAAGTGCGAAAGCGTAGCTCGCGCGATCTCGCACCTTGCGATAGGTTGCACGTCTGTTTGCAGACGGTGCAGGAAGATCGACTGATACAATGAGCTCACCCGGATTAAGCTGATTTTCGATGTCAGGCGTATCTCCGGGAAGAACGTAGAAGTCGTTTATCGAAATGCTTCGGGTCCCCTGCTCACTCTCGACATTGATCACTGCGTCATAGAGCGAAAGAGCGACGGACATATCCGATGGATGTGTTGCGATGCAGCTATCTGACACGCCAAGGATGCCATGAGCACGGTTGAAACCGCCGATAGCATCACAACCCTCGCCGGGAGTACGCTTGTTACACCGTGATCCAGCCACATCGTAAAAGTACGAGCAGCGTGTCCGCTGCAGAATGTTCCCGCCGACCGTCGCCATATTTCGGATTTGTGCAGATGCTCCTGCAAGGATAGCACGGGATAGAGCAGGATATTGGGCTCGGACCGTCGCGTCTTCGGCGACGGCCGTGTTGCTGACGCCGGCACCAATCCGAAGACCACCGTCAGACTGCTCTTCGATGCTCTGCGCCAAGCTGGTGACGTCAATCAGACGTGTCGGGGTCGCAATTCCTTCACGCATCAAATCCACCAAGTTGGTTCCCGCTCCCAGAAACTTTGCGGTGTCACCATCATGTCGTTCGAGAGCGTCAGTGGAGGACGTTGCTTTTTCGTATGTCAAAGGGTTCATTGCTCTTCCCCCCCCACATAGGCTGCGACGGCATCGATAATGCCGTTGTGGGCCCCGCATCGGCACAGGTTTCCGCTCAACCGCTCTTTGATTTCATCGCGGCTCAGGCGCGGGGCGACAGTCAGGTCCGAGGAAACATTGCTTGGAGCACCGCGCTCCAGCTCGGACTTAAGAGCGATCCCGCTCATAATTTGGCCTGGGGTGCAGTAACCGCATTGCATCCCCTCGTTCTCGACAAAAAGAGCCTGCAAAGGATGCAGCTCATCGCCGTCCGCTACACCTTCAATCGTCGTGACCGAACGACCATCATATTGGGCGGCAAGCGCGAGACACGCAAGAATACGTTCTCCATCAACCAACACTGTGCACGCTCCGCATGCGCCTTGGTTACAGCCTTTCTTACTGCCAAAAAGGTCAAGACGTTCTCGCATGAAATCAAGAAGCGAAATGCGGGCATCATCCGGCAAATCGTAGGGTTGGTTGTTTATTTCTATGGTCATCGGTTCGCTCCCTAAGCTGAGCGCTCTAACGCGCAAATTCGCCGTAGCGGTCGTTGACCAGAACACCCAAGCAGATCAGATTTCCTCCTGACCCAGCCTTCAAATGAGATAAATCCTTGAGAGATTGGTCGCGCCGCACGCAAGTGGCTGGTGAAAGTATATTTTAAGGCCTCGACTGCGACCGTTCTAAGCGTACAGCTTATTGTCGTCGGCGTTCGCAACTATCGAATTTGGTCGAGACCCTTGTTGTTAGAGACGTGAAAACATCTTGGTTAGGTGGTAATCGGAATGTTCTGGAGAGTATGGGCAGATCAGATTTAGAACGACGCCTACACGTCGTCCGCAATATTGTTCATCAAGGACATGAGTTGCCCGAAATGACCCCGCGTGTGCGCCAGAAGGTTCGGATCGGAAGTGATCACGACGGTCAGATCAAGACACTGCCCCGACGAACGTCGTCCTTCCTCGGTTGATCAGCCGCACTTGAGTGGTCCAATTTGATTGTTAGTGCATGACCGGCCTTTGGTCCATCTGGACGATGGTTTC
>NZ_CANLQB010000008.1 GCF_947493125.1 uncultured Roseobacter sp.
CACCTTGGACGAGATCAACCACGGCTTTGAGCTGATGCACGAGGGCAAATCCATCAGGGCTGTGGTGGAGTTCTGAGGAGACACAAACATGCACGGCTTCGACCTCGGCAGCTACACCCGCGCAGTGACCACCACCTCGGAGGCCGCGCAGGCTCAGGTCAACGCCGGTATGGTCTGGCTCTTCGGCTACAACCATGAGGCGGCGGCAGAGTGCTTTGCCCAGGCCGTCACTGCCGATCCGGGCTGTGGCTTCGCCCACTGGGGCATCGCCTATGCCGTGGGTCCCAACTACAACAAACCATGGGAGTTTTTCACCGCTGAAGAGCGCGTGTCAACGCTCGCGCAAGCCCATGCGGCGCTGGCCGAAGCGCAGGCCCTGAAGCCCAAACTCACCCCGGTTGAGGCCGCGCTGATCGACGCGCTGGCCGACCGGTTCCCCGACGATCCCGAGATCGAGGACTATGCGCCCTGGAATGATGCTTTCTCGGATGCGATGCGCCGGGTCTATGCGGATCACCCGCGCGATCTCGACGTGATCTGCCTCTTCGCCGAAGCCCTGATGAACCGCACGCCCTGGCTCCTGTGGGACCTGCCCTCGGGCCAGCCCGCCGAGGGCGCCTCGACGCTCGAAGCGCAAGCTGCGCTCGAGACCGCCTTCGACACGTTGCCCGGTGCCTGGGATCATCCGGGCTTGCTGCACATGTACATCCATCTGATGGAGATGTCGCCCGTCCCCGAGAAGGCGCTGCGCCACGGCGACCGGCTGGTCGATCTGGTGCCCGACTCCGGCCATCTGGTGCATATGGCCACTCATATCGACGTGCTCTGCGGCGACTATCAGAATGTGATCTGGCGCAACCGCCGGGCTGCGCAGGTCGACCGCAAATATGAAGCCCTTGCTGGGGCTCAGAATTTCTACACCGTCTACCGCATCCACAACGTGCATTTCGAGGCCTACGGCGCGATGTTCCTGGGCCAGCCGGAGGTGGCGCTCGCCGCAGCGGATCGCCTGGTCGAGATGCTGCCTGATCCGGTGGTGCGGTATCTGCCCGACCTTTTCGAGAGCTTCTGGGGCAAGAAGATCCACGTGATGGTGCGCTTCGGCCTGTGGCAGGAGATCCTCGACGAACCCCTGCCGGAGGATGCGGAGCTGTACAGCTACACCACCTGCGCGATGCGCCAGGCCCGGGTCATCGCGCTGGCCAATCTGGGGCAGATCGACGACGCGCAAAAAGAACGCCTCCTCGCCGATGAAGCGTTGAAGGCCGTTCAGGAAACACGGATGGTTTTCAATAACTTCGCGAGCGATGTTCTTGCAGTAGGTGAAGCGATGATGGAGGGCGAGCTGGCCTTCAAATCCGGCGACACAGACAGCGGGATAGCGCATCTGCGCCGCTCGGTCGCGCTCGATGATGCGCTGCTCTATGACGAGCCCTGGGGCTGGATGCAGCCGACCCGCCACGCGCTCGGCGCGCTGCTGATGGAGCAGCGCGCATTCGACGAGGCAGAGGCAGTTTACCGCGCCGATCTCGGCCTTGATGAGACGCTGGCCCGCGCCTGCCAGCATCCGCGCAATGTCTGGTCGCTGCACGGGCTGCACGAATGCCTGGTGCAGCGCGGGGCGCTGGCGGAGGCCCGGCACATCAAGCTGCAGCTCGACCCAGCCCTGGCCCGCGCCACCGTGCCGATCCGCGCCTCCTGTTTCTGCCGCAGCAGCGCCTCCGCCGCCTGAGCGCGCTGCCTTAACCGCGCGGTCACGAACAGCCCATTTTCGGGGTCTGGTTGGGAAAAACCGACGCGCGCACCGACAAAATACCGACGTGATACCGACGCAATACCGACATGCGATTTCGCCCATACTGACAGGCCCAAAGCGCCCTTCGCCAACCTGATGTCGCAGCGCGGTTCAGGGTGTTGCGCGCACGCTGTGGTCGGATTGCGATAACCGGAGAATGTGCGGCATGCGGCAGATCGCGACTGGCGCGGATCATGAAGTCCACAGCCCCGGGCAAGGGCGCCACTCCCGCGAGATATGTGCAGCCCGGTCACCATCATCGACTGGCAGGGGTCGTGCACGTTGTGCAAGCGGCCCCAGGGCACAGCACCGAGTGGTCCAATACGGCTTCTGCCAGTCGGACAGACCGCGCAGGTTGTCACCTCAAGGACCGAGATACCTGATCGAGCGGGCGCCCATATCGACACCGCCACACCTGGCAAGCCCTGCCGATACAAGATCGGTTCCCGACTCCACCCCGCAGTGAATTCAGCGGCGCAAGCGCTTCACGAAAGTGCGCTTTTCCAACGCTTTACGCGGGAACGAACCGCCAGAGCCCGGCGGCTGATTCCGGTCAAGCCTCGACCAGCCCAAGCCCTGACACTGCGCGGAGGATGTCGATGATCTCATCAACACCCTGCCCATGGCGCAGCGCCGCAAAGACAAAAGGGCGGCCCGCGCGCATCCGTTCCGCGTCTCGCTGCATCACCTCCAGTGACGCACCCACATGGGGGGCGAGGTCGGTCTTGTTGATGATCAGAATGTCCGACCGGGTGATCGCAGGGCCACCTTTGCGAGGGATCTCTTCGCCCGCGGCAACATCAATGACGTAGAGCGTGACATCGGCCAGTTCGGGCGAGAAGGTGGCGCTCAGATTGTCACCGCCGCTCTCGATCAGAATAGCCTCCACATCCGGGTGACGCCTCTGCATCTCGGCTACGGCGGCAAGGTTGATCGAGGCATCCTCACGGATTGCCGTATGGGGGCAACCTCCTGTTTCCACACCGATAATTCGATCTCGGGGCAGCACCTGCATGCGGGTCAGCGCATCCGCGTCTTCCTGGGTGTAGATGTCATTTGTGATCACCCCGATGGAATGGCGCGCGCTCAGCGCCCGTGCCAGGCAGGCCGTGAGGGTGGTTTTCCCGGCGCCCACGGGGCCGCCGATGCCAATGCGAAGAGGACCGTTCAGACTCATGTGCGAAAGACCTTTGAATAGAGGGTTTCATGCTGCATCGCTGCGATATCGGCAGCGAAACACGAGGAGGCGAGCGCGTCCAGAGGCGTCTCGACTGCGCAGGATGCCGTGTCCCGGATCAGGGGGGCCAGATCGGCCAGCAGCGCCTGCCCCGCGGTCTGGCCGAGCGGGACAAGCCGCACCGCAGCGGAGATCAGATTGGCAGCGAAGGCGTGCAGATACATTCGCGCCGTGAGGTCGAGCGGAATGTCCTGAGCTTTTGCCGCGCGCGCCACCGCAACGGGATAGGTCAGGGCGCCCAGATCCGTGTCCCAGATCGCATCGACGGTACGGGCGAAGGCGTCTCCCTGTTGCTCTGTCTCCAACAGTCTTTCCGCGCTTGCAGCAAAGGCACGCGCGGTGTGCTCCACCGCGGAGAGCTCGGATTGTTCTGCCCCGTAAGCCTCTGAAAGTATGACAACATCCGCGCGCCCTCCACCGAAGGCGATGATATCTCGCAGCCACTCCTCAAGCGTCTGAGCGCTGTTTATCCGGCCAGCGGTGATCTCTGTTTCGAGCCCGTGGGAATATGCGAAGGCGCCGACAGGGAAGCCGGGCGACAGCCATTGCGTCAGGGTCAGGACCGCATCAGTGCTCATGATCGTGATGCTCGGGCCCGTGTTGCGCGGAGTGGTCGTGGCCATGGGTACGCCCATGACCGTAGGCGCCGCCTTCCGGTGTGAAGGGCTCCACCACCTCATGCACATGCGCGCCCAGTTGCGCCAGCATCTGTGCCATCACGTGGTTTTGCTGAATGAGCAGGCGCGTGGGTTCGATCTGGCAGGGGGTGTGGCGGTTGCCGATGTGCCACGCGATGCGGTGCAGGTCAGTGCCGGTGATCTCCAGAAGCGGCTCAACTGCGGCGCGGATGCCAATCACCGTGCCGTCGGTTGCCTTGAGCGCGTCGCCGACGTTGAGCGATGTGGTCTGCGGCAGGTCCACCAGAACCTGCGTGCCGCTGTCGGTGGTCAGCACCTTGCGCCGCAGAAACCGCGCGTCGTAGTCGAGCGTGATGTGATCGTCTGCATCATGTGTATGAATGAGGTGTTGGGCTGTCAGCATCGGGTGTTGTCTCAAGGGCGATCCCCGGCCGCGGGTTGGAGCAAAGCCCCCGCCCATGGGGGGCGGTCGGGGGGCTGCCCGGCGTGTCGCCAGGCGAACTATTGCTTCTAGACTAGGCTATTTGGTTTCATCATCTATCCTTTTCGATCTCCGCTTCAGCTCGTTTCACAAGGGCTTGGCAAATCACCGCGCACTCGTCGAAATCGGGGTAGGAAGTTGTGCCACCTAGTCTTGGATAGCGCAGAGCGTGCCACCAATTCTCAACTTCCTTGCCAAATTCAAGCTTTGTCATCTTAGACTGACCCAAGGCTCCAAAAACTTTGAGTGTCTTCGCAAGCCCGACAGTTTGCTTGTCTATGGCTTCAATCTCAATCTTCAGTGCCGCCTTAGCGAATTCGGAGTCATTCTCCGCCCATTTGTGTTCGAGGGTCTGGCGGCGGAGTGTCGGCACGTCGCGATATGCCTCTCTCACGCAGCCTCGTTTTCCATCTTGGCCGACGAGGCGGATCAACTCGACAATGTCGTGCGAGCGGCCGGGCTTTTCACCGCGTGCAAAAAGACATGCCTTTGCAGCGAGCTCAGTCGCGTGTAGCAGCAGAAAGAACATAGGATTGCGGGTTGTCCAATTCGCAAAATCAACTGCCTCTTCACGTGCATTGGCGTGTACACTCCGCGCGCTCTTCAGGTATGCTTTCGCTTCGCGCACGTAGAGATCCGCTTCAGTTTGCTTCCTCAAAACATAAAATACCGCTGCGCCATCGGCAGCACCTCTGCCGGCTGGCAGGTCAGCAATTCACCATCGGCGCGCACCTCATAGGTCTCCGGGTTTACCTCGATCTGGGGCAAGGCATCGTTCAGGATCAGGTCTTTCTTGCCAATGTCGCGCGTCTTCTCAACGGCCACTGTCTGCTTGCGCAGTCCCAACTGATCACGCAGCCCCGCCGCCTGCGCCGCTGCACTCACAAAGGTCACCGCAGAGTGCTCGACCGAGCGGCCGAAGCTGCCGAACATGGGCCGGGTATAGACCGGCTGCGGCGTTGGGATCGAGGCATTCGGGTCTCCCATCTGGGCGCAGACAATCGTGCCTGCCATCAGCACCATCTCGGGCTTCACGCCGAAGAACGCGGTGTTCCACAGCGCGAGATCCGCGCGTTTGCCTTCTTCGATGGAGCCGATTTCATGAGAAATCCCATGCGCAATCGCAGGATTAATGGTGTATTTCGCGATGTACCGCCGCACGCGCACATTGTCGTTCTCACCGGTCTCTTCCGCCAGCCGTCCGCGCTGTTTCTTCATCTTATCAGCGGTTTGCCAGGTGCGGATCAGCACCTCGCCCACGCGCCCCATGGCCTGGCTATCACTCGCGATGATAGAGAACGCGCCCATGTCGTGCAGGATATCCTCGGCGGCGATGGTCTCGCGCCGGATGCGGCTTTCGGCAAAGGCCACGTCCTCGGGGATCGACTTGTCGAGGTGGTGACAGACCATGAGCATGTCCAGATGCTCTTCCAGCGTGTTCACCGTGAAAGGCCGCGTCGGGTTGGTCGAGGAGGGGATCACATGCGGCTCGCCGCAAATCTTGATGATATCCGGCGCGTGCCCGCCGCCTGCGCCTTCGGTGTGGAACGCGTGAATCGTCCGACCTTTGATCGCGGCCACGGTGTTCTCCACAAAACCGCTCTCGTTCAGCGTATCGGTGTGGATCATCACCTGCACGTCCATGTCGTCCGCGACAGAGAGACAGCAGTCGATGGCACCGGGCGTCGTGCCCCAATCCTCATGCAGCTTCAGCGCACAGGCGCCGCCCTCAACCATCTCGACAATCGCTTCGGGCTGGCTGGCGTTGCCCTTGCCCGACACGCCGATGTTCATGGCGAAATGGTCCACGCTCTGCAGCATCCGCCCAATGTGCCAGGGTCCGGGGGTGCAGGTGGTCGCCAGCGTGCCATGGGCAGGGCCGGTGCCGCCACCGAGCATCGTAGTTACACCCGAGTGCAGCGCATCCTCGATCTGCTGGGGGCAGATGAAGTGAATGTGGCTGTCAAAGGCCCCCGCTGTCAGGATCTTTCCTTCGCCTGCAATGGCTTCTGTGCCCGGGCCGACGATGATATCCACGCCGGGCTGCGTATCGGGGTTGCCCGCCTTGCCGATCTTGTGGATGCGCCCGTCTTTCAGCCCCACATCCGCCTTGTAGATGCCGGTATGGTCCACGATCAGCGCATTGGTGATCACCGTATCGACGGCGCCTCCCGCCCGCGTGACCTGAGACTGCCCCATCCCGTCTCGGATCACCTTGCCGCCGCCGAACTTGACCTCCTCGCCATAGATCGTGTGGTCGCGCTCCACCTCGATGATCAGATCGGTATCGGCCAGCCGCACCTTGTCGCCCGTGGTGGGGCCGAACATCGCGGCATAGCTGGAGCGGGGGATCGAAGTTGCCATCAAAAACCTCCAATCGTTTCAAGGTGCGTGTTATTCATCGGTGCAGGTAACAAAGATTTTTCTTCTGTTCTGGAACAACGTCTTGTTCGTCGGCACGCGGAGGACTCCGCGTCACCTGGCGCATGAATATATGTAAAACTGGAGCAGTTCTCGTTACTCTGCGACCGATAGGAAAATCTACGAATGCAGGCCCAGCAATATGTCGCACACGTCTTTCTGGCTTCAGGCTATCGGATACACAATTTTCATTCTGACTATTTTGGGCCAGTACCGGGGCTGGTGGTGAGTGTCCCGCCCGGCGAAACCCGCAGGGCAGCCCCCGACCGCCCCGTTTTGCCAAAGGCAAACCTGCGGTTTGACGGGCGGAAGCTTTCAGCCCCGTGCCCGCGGGTGGGGGCTGCCCGGCTTCCTTAGTTCCCACCTCGACCAATCCTCACACCATCGCGAAGATGCGGGCGGGTCCGCCGGTGCCGCCTACGTGGTTCGGCGCGCCGACCACTAGCGTCGCTCCCGCAGCTGGCACATCTCCCAGCCCGGCAAGGTTCTCGATCCCGTAGCGGCCCGAGGGCAACCAGGCATTATGCGTCGCGAAATCCGCCGATGGCCCGTGGTCGAGCGACAGCGTATCCACGGCCATTGCGGCCGCGGTAGTCTCTTCCAGCAGCATCTGCGTGGCCTCGATATGAAAGCCGGGAAAGTGTTTCACGCCATCGGCGTCGTTGCCGACGTAGTTCGGTCCATCTGTTTTTGAAGCCCAACCGGAGTGCATGGCCACGCAGGCGCGGTCGGGAATGTCACCGTGTTCGGAGATCCAGGCGTTGAGGTCATCCGGGGTGACCTGCGCATCCGGGTCTCCCTCCGCGCGGGCCGCAATGTCGATCACACAAAGCGGGACGACCAGATTTCCCACAGGGATCTCGTCCACCGACGTGCCATCGGCCGAAAAGTGCAATGGCGCGTCGATATGCGTTGCCGTGTGTTCGTTGATGCTGAGGTTCATCAGGTTGAAGCCGTGTTCGGCAAAGTTGAACTGCTGCTCCATCGAAATGCCGGGCACCCCAAAAAACGTCGGAAACTCAGGGCTGAGCTTATGGGTCATGTCGATGACCCCTCCATGGCCCGCTGCAAGAGTAGGCGGCGCCGAGGCCACAGCTCCGACCGCTGCAGTCGCGCCAACAGCCGCGGACGTCTTGAAGAAGTCGCGCCGCGACAGCATCCGCTGCTTCACAGAGTTTATTACACAGATATCACACATGATCTTTCCTCCTCCGTTGTTGGGCGCTCAAAGATCACCCATGATCTGCTGATTGAACCCAAAAACACGGCGCGCACCGCGGAGCGGGATCAACTGCACCTCGCGGCGCTGACCCGGCTCGAACCGCACCGCCGTACCCGCCGCGATATCCAATCGGCATCCGCGCGCTGCGCCGCGGTCGAACTCCAGCGCCGCGTTGCTTTCGGCAAAATGATAATGGCTGCCCACCTGGACGGGCCGGTCGCCCGTATTCGCAACCATCAGCGTGATGGCTTCAGCCCCCTCGTTCAAAACGATCTCACCGCTGGCGGTCATGACTTCCCCGGGGATCATATGCGCATCCTCTGCTTCATTCTTCCAAAAATACTCAAATTCTACCGGATCGGATTGTGCACCGTGACGAGCTTTGTTCCGTCCGGAAACGTGGCCTCGACCTGCACATCGTGAATCATGTCCGGCACGCCCTCCATGCATTGATCGCGGGTGATCACCTCTGCTCCCGCCTGCATCATATCAGCGACGGACCGGCCGTCGCGCGCGCCCTCCACCACCGCATCGGTGATCAGCGCAATCGCTTCCGGGTGGTTCAGTTTCACACCGCGCGCCAGTCGCTTGCGGGCCACCTCCGCGGCCATCGCGACCAGTAGCTTGTCTTTTTCGCGAGGGGTCAGCTGCATGGGTCAAAGTCTCCAGCTCATTGGTAATCTATTGTGTGTCAGGCGGTCGAGCAGCGGCACAAGCCGCTTGCGCAATTCGAAGCCATCGGGTGCGAGACACCGCGCCACCAGCAGGTCGGGCTGCAGCAGGCTCGCACCTCCGGCAGGCCCCAGAAACTGGCGAACCGCAGGCAGCATCCCTTCGGCCTCGGGCGCAACCAGCACCAGATTGGCCATCGCCCGTGCCCCTGCACCGATTGCCGGTCGGTCCAGCTTGGCTTCGATATCACCTTCAAGCAGGACCCCGTCGCGATAGATCAGCAGCCCGTCTCGCCGCACATCTATGCGGTCGCGAAACATCGCGCTGCGGAGCTGTTCGCCCATGGCCCGGCGTCCGAAGATCACCGGCTCGACCATCAGAAAGCGGCTGTCCGCCGCCATGTCGACATCCAGTCGGCGGGACAGGGCCGAGCCTTCGTAAAGAATGGTCTCTTGGGGGAGCCAGTGGAGTTGTGCGCCGCTTTCTACGCTCAGCCGCGTCCGGATGCGTCCGATCTGTTTCGACTGCGCGCGATAGGCACGCTCGGCGGCTTGGGTTGTGAGCGTCAGGTTTGAGCCCTCACCAGCAGTGGCGGCAATATCGAACCGATCCCCTCCGGTCATCCCCCCGGCGGTGTTGATCAGGACGCCCTCGACGTCACATGCGTTGCGTGGAAAGACCAGCTTCAGCGCACCGGCTTGATGCAATGTGTCGATGCAGGACCGGCCCTGACGGCATTTGCTGCTGACCGTTGCGGAGCCGATGGCGCGCGGCTGATCCAGCAATGTCGCAGCTTGCATCAGCACGTCGTCACAGTCCCCGGTCCGCCCTACTCAGAGATTAATGTCACATGAGTTCCGGCATTTGACCAGAGCGCAGGCGCGTGATGCCTCTCCGGCGCGCATTTGCGCTGGAATAATAGGCAGTGGGCTGAGCACACAATTCGCTCAGGACGTTACACCTTCGATGAGCCTGGTATCCCGTGGCCCATGATCAAGCCTCCAGATGTGGCCTGCGATCGCCTGCGGATAGGCCTTGGTCACCAGCGGATCGTGACCGGGCACGATCAGTGCCCTCCGCGAGGCCAGCGCTTCCAACCGGTCGAAGCCGTCCAGCATGTTCTGCAGATCCACAACAATTGGAAAGGGTTTGCGGGAAAAGACGTTCTCGTAATAGTGCGCGGCATCCGAGGCCAGCACCAGCCAACCCGCTGCTGTGCGCACGCGGACCGCCTGCAACCCGCGGCTGTGACCGCCAATGCAATGGACCGTGACGCCCTCGGCGACCTCCGCATCGCCATCGTGGAAGACGACCTGTCCTGCGTAAAGACGGCGTACGGCCTCACAGATATGGCCAGCCGTGAAGGGCATCCGCAGTGTGTCGTGGCACATGCAGGGTCCGGTGGCATAGGCCATCTCGGCGGCCTGCATGTGCAAGGTGGCATTCGGAAAGAGGTGAAGACCGCCGGCGTGGTCGTAGTGCAGATGGGTGACGATCACTGCAGCAATATCCGCCGGTTGCAGCCCCAGCGGTGCGAGTGATGCCGCGGGATCCTGCCGGATCGGGCGGTCCCGCAGGCGTGCTTCTTCTGCGTCATAGCCCGTGTCGACAAGAATGACCTCCGAGCCGCGCCGCAAGACCCACATGAAGTAGTCCATGTGATGCGGTGCGTCGTGGTTGTCGTCGAAGATGAAGCTGTCTCGTCGGGTCCGCGCGTTCCGTTCGGCGTATTTGACGGCAAACACCTCCCAGTCGCTCATTGCAGAACCTCCGCATAGGTCTTCACCGATTTCTCGGCGATCATGTCCACGGTCGCAGTATCAAAGGCCTTAAAATGCGCGCTGGCGAGATGCGCGTCAAAGGCCTTTGCGTCACTGTAGAGTTCATAGAGACAGACTTCCGTCGGACGGGCCGGATCAGTCGCAATATCGAACTGGTGACATCCCGGTTCCTTGGTCAGAGAGGCTCGTGCATTTTCCGACATGAGCGACATAAATGCCGTGTGTGCCTCCGGTTTGATTTGAAACGTGACGACGACTGCGAACATATCCACCCTTGCAACTGCTATTTTGGTCATTTACGCATGCGTTAATGTATACGTTATCCCGCTAAGATATGTCACGCCCAAAGACGTGGGCAGTCCATGTCTTCGAGCAATCACGAAGGGGCGCAAAAATCAATGAAGGACACCTTTGACATTGCGGTCTTTCACGGGGACGGCATTGGGCCGGAAATCACCCGACCAACGGTGGAGCTGCTGCGGCGACTGTCGCAGCAGAGCGGCTATCATCTGACGTTTCGGGACTGCGCCGCTGGCGCGTCGCACTATGCGGAGACGGGCCAATCGCTGCCCGAAGCGTCTATGCAGGCCGCGCGGGCCGCGGATGCGATCCTGCTGTCGGCCATGGGGCTCCCGTCGGTCCGATACCCGGACGGGACGGAGATTTCTCCGCAAATCGATCTCCGCAAAGTGCTGCATCTCTTTGCCGGTGTCCGGCCGGTCCGCATATTCCCCGGTCAGAAAACACCACTCAAGCTGCCGCCGGAGACGTCCGTCGATTTTGTACTGATCCGGGAAAGCACCGAGGGGCTCTTCCATACCCAGGGGTGCGGGGAGGTCACGCGGAATGAGGCCCGGGAGACGCTTCTTATCACCCGGAAAACATCCGAGCTTCTGTTTGACTTCGCCTTCGATCTGGCGCGCGAGCGCAAAGCCTCAGGCCAGGGACGGGGCCACGTGACCTGTGTCGACAAGGCCAATGTCTTCCGCGCGTTCGCCTTCTTCAGAGAGCTCTTTGACGCCGAAGCAGCCAAGCACCCGGACCTGACCTCGGATCACGCTTATGTCGATGCAACAGCGCTTTGGTTCGTCCAGAAACCGTGGGACTTCGATGTCCTCGTCACCGAAAACATGTTTGGTGATATCCTCTCCGATCTGGGTGCCGGCCTGATGGGTGGCTTGGGAGTTGCGCCTTCTGCGGACATCGGGCTCGACCATGCGGTTTTCCAACCCTGCCACGGATCGGCGCCTGATATCGCGGGGCAGGGCATCGCAAACCCCTTTGCCATGATCCTCTCCGGTGCCATGATGCTGGAATGGCTCGGGAGACGACATAGCAACGCGGCGCTGAAGTCGGACGGCGTGCTGTTGCGTCAGGCAACCGAAGCGGTCATTGCGGAGGGTTCTGTCTTGACTGGTGATCTGGGCGGTACGGCAACAACCGAGCAGGCGGCGCGGGCGGTCTCGGCCGCCATCGCCGCGATCTGATGGGGGCCACGCAACTGACGGTCGCCTGCCTTGGCGCGGGCTACTTCAGCCAGTTTCATTACGGCGCCTGGGCGCGCATCCCCGAAGCTGTCTGTATCGGCGCGGCGGATCAGCAAATCGCGCGCGCCGAGGCAACCGGTGTGCCGGCCTTTGCCGATCTGGAGAGTATGCTCGATGCCGGATGCCCTGACATCCTCGATATCATTCTGCCGCCACCGGCGCATCGTTCCGCGATCCTGATGGCACTGGATCGCGGCGTAAAGACCATCATCTGCCAGAAGCCGTTCTGCGTTGATCTCGAGGAGGCCAATGCGGTGACCCTTCTGGCGCAGCATGCCGGAGCGCGTCTCATTGTGCATGAGAACTTTCGCTTTATGCCGTGGTATCGTGCCATCAGGTCGGAGATTGATGCGGGGCGTATCGGCGTCCCGTTGCAGGGCACGTTTCGTCTGCGGCCCGGCGACGGTCAGGGCCCCAAGGCCTATCTAGACCGACAGCCCTATTTCCAGCAGATGCCGTGGTTTCTTGTGCATGAAACCGGTGTGCATTGGGTGGATACGTTCCGCTACCTTTTCGGCAATCCGACGGCGGTCTATGCGGATCTACGGCAGATAAACCCCGTGATTCAGGGTGAGGATGCTGGTTTTGTTCTCTTTGATCATCCGCATGGCGTGCGGACGCTGTTCGACGGCAACAGACATTGCGACCACGCTGCCGACAACCAGCGCCGGACCATGGGCGACGCCCATTTCGAAGGGACCGACGGCGTTCTGACGTTGCTGGGCGATGGCAGCGTCACCTTCCGTGGCCATGGGCAATTTGAGCCCGAGCCTGTCTTGCCCGCTGACACTTGGGATGGTTTCGGTGGTGATTGTGTCTATCACCTACAGCGACATGTGGCGCGCGGCCTGCTCGAAGGCACCCCACTGGAAAACGAAGCGCAGGATTATCTGGAGGTTATCCGCATCAAGGACGCCATCTATCGCTCTGCGGAAACGGGTCGGAAAATTGCGCTCGACGAGCTTTGGCAACCCCGGATCAGATGACCAGAGTTGCCCGCTTGCGATTGATCTCGCGGATCAGGCTGTAAGCGGTCGACACGGATGTTTTGACGTTGCCGGATGAAGCAGCCGCGTCGGTTCGGAATGCGAAGGTCCCCCCCTGTGCGCGCACCTCGTATTGATGGGCATTGCCGGTTGCAGTGGGGTCGGCGATCAACTGGACGCGCACACGGTCAAAGCTGCCGCAGGCCAGTGCCAAAGTGGCCGCAACATTCGCGTTCTTGGGATAGAGCCGCGCGGCCTCTCGCGCCGATCCGTCGAAGAACGTCTTGGGCGCACTCAGGTAAGACAAATCACATGTCCCTTCCGCAGCTGTGCCCCGCCACGCCGCCGGTGGTTTGGTACCGCGATAGGACACGTGCGGCTCGTCTACGAGCGCGAGCGCAGACAGAAGATCAATGCCGCCGATGGCACCCGCGGGCAGGATCAAATGCGCGCTGCTCGCCTTGGCCGCGCCCTCCAACGCCGCGTAAAGCGCCGGATCCGCCAGCGCGCCAACCGAGATCACCACGGTATCCAGACCGGCGGCGAGCGTCTCAGGGCAATGGGTGGACACACTGCTATGACCAGCGCACTCAACGACCAGATCCGGAGCGCCTGCGATGAGCGTGCCTAGGTCGTCTGTGATCTGCACGGTGTCAGCAGCACGCCCCAGCGCCTCATCTTTCACGGTCTTCCCGATCGCCGCAGACCGGACGAACAGGGTGAGGTCTGACACTGGGTGCGCCCCCAACCAGGCCACGATGGCCCGACCAATACTGCCATACCCAATGAGCGCAAGATGCATGTCTGTTCCTTTCCCGGTGAGGCGGTGGGCGGCTTGTCCTCCAACCGCAATTCGCCCGTCTCGCAGGAGCTTCTAGGGCAAAACCCGTTTGATTGTAGCGAGATATAGCACATAGTACGACCAGCCGGGCTCGAACACCGGCGCGAGATATAGGGGGATCTATTCATGCCGCATAGGACAGCTGTTATCGGGCTCGGGTCGATGGGCTACGGCATCGCGCAATCGGCCCTGCGCGCAGGGCACGAAACCTATGGCTTCGACGTGAACGAAGACAGATGTCGCGCTTTTCTTGCAGAAGGCGGACGCCCCGGTGCGCTTCCCGAGGTGGCGGAATATCTCGATGCGGTGATTGTAGTGGTCCTGAACGCGGCGCAGACCGAGGAGGTCCTCTTTGGTCCAGCTGGCATCGTTCCGGCGCTGAAACCAGGCGCGGTCATTTTGTCTTGCGCGACTGTGGCGCCCGATGTGGCGCGCGATCTGGCCCGGCGTACGTCGGACCATGGGGTGCATTATCTCGATGCGCCAATCTCGGGTGGCGCGGTCAAGGCTGCGGCGGGAGAGCTGACGATTATGGCCGCGGGCTCGGCAGAAGCCTTCTCGGCCGCGCGTGCCACGCTCGATGCTATTTCAGAGACTGTGTTCGAACTGGGCGAGGCTGGCGCGGGCTCCGCCATGAAGGCGGTCAATCAGCTGCTTGCCGGGGTGCATATCGCCAGCATGGCCGAAGCGCTCACCTTCGGCATGACCCAGGGTGTTGCGCCGGAGACATTCGTTGAAGTGATCAGCAAATGCGCGGGCACCAGTTGGATGCTGGAGAACCGCGCCCCCCATATCGTGGCTGGAGACTACACCCCGCATAGCGCCGTGAACATCTGGCTGAAGGACCTTGGGATCGTGCTCGATATCGCAAAGACGGGACAGTTCAGCGCACCTCTGACGGCAGTTGCTTTGCAACAGTTTGTGGCTGCGGCCGGTCAGGGGCTCGGTGGCGAAGACGACGCCGCGGTCGCAAAGGTCTATGCGCGCAATGCCGGCCTGGCGCTGCCGGGCGAGGCGTAGCGATGCACGGTCAGAACAGACGGGCGCGCCGATGAAAACGGTCTTGGGATGTATCGCGGATGACTTCACCGGCGCGACGGATCTGGCGGGCCTTTTGGCACGCAGTGGGATGCCTGTATCCTTGCGCATCGGCTTGCCCGACGGCCCACCGTCAGACACAGCACCGTTTGAAGTGATTGCCTTGAAATGCCGCACGGCCCCGGTCTCGGAGGCGGTTGCCGACTGCCGTGCAGCGCTGAAATGGCTGCGCGCTGCGGGGGCTCAGAGCTTCTTCTGGAAGTATTGCTCCACGTTCGACAGCACGGCGGAGGGCAACATCGGACCGGTGGCCGAAGCGCTCATGTCCGATCTTGGCGCCCAGCAAACGATCTACTGTCCGGCCTTTCCTGAGAACGGGCGGTCTGTGTTCATGGGCAATCTGTTCGTCGGCGAGCAACCCTTGGCCGAAAGCCCGATGAAAGACCATCCGCTGACCCCGATGCGCGACAGCAACCTGATGCGCCTGCTGGCTCTGCAGGTGAATGGCACCACCGGCTTGATCAACCGTCTGACCGTCGCGCGAGGTGCAGAAGCGATCCGGGAGGCGCTGGAGGGGCTGCGGGACAAGGGCGTGGCGCATGTGGTGGTCGATGCCGTCGCCGATGCCGATTTGCAGCAGATCGCGGCTGCTTGTCGACCGATGCCGCTGCTCACAGGAGGCAGTGCATTGGCGATGCCGCTTCCGGCGCTCTATGCGGCAGAAGGGCTGCTGTCGAAGGATCTGTCGACCAGTGGGCACCCCGAAGTTGACAGCGGTGCGGTCGTGCTCTCCGGCAGCTGCTCGGCGATGACGCGCGCTCAAGTAAAGGTCTACGCCGAGCAGAGCCCGCACTATCGGCTCAATCCGTTGGATCTTGCAAAAAACGGCACTGCCGGGGCCAAAACCTGGCTTTCGGAGCAGTCGATGGAGCGCGCGCCATTGGTCTATGCAACGGCGGAGCCCGAGGATGTGCGCGCCGCACAAGCGGAGCTGGGGTCGGGCCGGGCGGGCGAGATTGTTGAGACTGCTTTGGCGGAACTCGCCATTGTGGCGCGGGACTGCGGTGCCCGGCGGTTCGTGGTCGCCGGCGGGGAAACCTCGGGTGCGGTCACCCAGGCCTTGGAGGTCACCCGGCTCGACATCGGGGCAGAGATCGCGCCAGGCGTCCCCTGGACCTATTGCACCAGCGCCGGGCATCCCATCGCTCTGGCCCTCAAATCCGGAAACTTCGGTTCCGAAGGCTTCTTTTCGACGGCGCTCGCTGCGTTGGAGCAGCCATGATGGGTGACACAGCACTGCGGGAACAGATCTGCCTTCTGGCAAAGTCGATGTTTGACCGGGGGCTGACAGGAGGCAGCACGGGCAACATTTCCGCGCGCACTGCGGACGGTGGTCTTCTTGTCTCGCCCACGGGAACCAGCTTCGGCAGACTGGACCCCGGTCGCCTCAGCCATTTCGACACGGCAGGGCGCCTGATCGACGGTGATCCACCAACCAAGGAAATGCCCTTGCATGCTGCGTTTTATGACACGCGCAGTTCAGCGAGAGCAGTTGTGCACTTGCACAGTTGCCATGCGGTCGCGTGGTCGATGATGCCGGAGGTTGATCCCGACAACTTCCTGCCTCCGCTGACCCCTTACGCGATCATGAAGCTGGGTCGGGTCAAATTGCTTCCGTTCTTTCGACCCGGTGATCCTGCAATGGGACAGGCGGTGCGCGGTCTGGCCGGAAAGCGTTCGGCGGTCATGTTGGCCAACCACGGTCCGGTCGTGGCTGGCAAGGATGTGGAGGCGGCCTGCAACGCCATAGAAGAGCTCGAAGACACCGCGCGCCTCGCCATGTTGATGCGGGGAGTGGATGCGCGCATGCTGAGCTCCGAGCAGATCATGGATCTTGTCAGCCATTTTGACGTGGAATGGGAAGGATAATGCGGTTCTCTGCCAATTTGGGATTTCTTTGGCACGATAAGGCTTTGCCGGATGCAATCCATGCAGCGAAGGCCGCGGGCTTCGATGCTGTGGAGTGTCACTGGCCCTACGACGTACCACCGGCTGACGTTGCCGAGGCGCTTGCGGAAACCGGCTTGCCGATGCTGGGGCTGAACACGCGGCGCGGAGATGTGCCGGCGGGCGAAAACGGGTTGTCTGCGCTGGTGGGCCGAGAGGACGATGCGCGTGCTGCTGTTAACGAAGCCTTGGACTATGCGGTCGCAGTGGGGGCAGAAAACATCCACGTGATGGCTGGATTTGCGCGAGGCATGGCCGCCCATAATTGCTTCATCGGAACGCTGCGCTATGCAACATCTGAGGCGGCGCGGCATGGGATTTCAATATTGATTGAGCCATTGAACCATTATGATGCGCCCGGGTATTTCCTATCGACGACCGATCAGGCCAAACAGATCGTCGATGAAGTAGACGCGCCCAATCTGAAGCTGATGTTTGACTGCTATCACGTGCAACTCATGGAAGGAGATCTCAGTCATCGGTTGGAACGGCTTTTGCCCGTTATCGGACATATTCAGTTTGCGGGCGTCCCGGACCGTGGTCCGCCTGACCGGGGTGAGGTGAACTACGCCCACGTCTTTGCTGAGATTGCGCGCCTCGGATTTACCTCGCCTTTGGGTGCGGAATACAAGCCTGACGGTGAAACAGAACGTTCGCTAGGGTGGATGACGACCTGTCGCGCATGAGTGCAATCAGGGACGTCAAGCGCACGCCATGACTGACGCGGGAGAGCCCTGACCTCTGTCGCATATAATGCCCCTAAATCGAATAGATTTTTATGTGATAACTGGACCTTAAACGCAATTCGCTACCTTTCGACCGGGTTTGGAAAAAGGGATGTGATGCGCCAGGAGGGGACTTCAGACGCAAAATCTTTGACGACACCGCTGGTCGAGGCACTGGCGGTGCCCGCTGTCCTCTTGGCGCCTGACCTTACGATCACGATTGCCAACGAGATGGCCCGCAGCCTCTTTGATTTGGACACGAAGGCAGGCGGCGAAAAGGTCAATCTGCGCACGCTCCTGTGCTCTGAGCGGATGGCCCCGATCGTCGCTCATCTCGACCAGATACGCGCTGGCAAGTCGCCTATGGATGTTGCAATCGTTCCACTGCGATGCGACGACCGACTGCATATCTTCTCGGTCTCCGCATTGAGACGCGATGGTGAACTTCACGCTTATCTCTGCCAATGCGCGGACTCGGTACAGCGCCATGACGATATGCAGATGTGGCAATCCTTCCCCGACGATTTGCCGAAAAGAACGTGGTCCTTTGGTGTCGAGGATGGAGCGATACGCCAGGAGAGCGGAGAGAGGGACGGGCTCGGCGCGCTGCCCGGGGCGGGATTGTCCGACTATCTGGGCCATGTGCATCCACAAGACCGGACGAGCCTCAAAAATGCGTTGGCGGCGCTGCTGTCCACGGTCGATGTACGGTTGAGTCTGTCCTACCGGATCAAGATGAGCGATGGAGACACGGTGACTGTCTTCGGGTCAGGGGCCGTCACCGACTGGTCCGCTGATGGGTTGCCCACCCGGATCAGGATAACGGAGATCGACGTTCGAGCCTATGCGGAAGGTCCCAGTGCCGCCGCCAGTCTTGCGGAAAGCGAGCGCCGCTGGAAGACCGCCGTGCTGAGTGCAAATCAGGGCGTGTGGGATCATGATTTCGAGCGCGGTCGCCACTTTCTGTCAAAGACCTGGCGCGACCTTCGTGGGCTGGGAGAAGAGGATCCGGTTCCGGAAACGACAGATGACTGGTTGACAACAATTCACCCGCAGGATCTGCCTAACATTTGCGAAGAACTGCGCCGGTTGGATGCGGGCGAAACCGATATCATCAACTACAAATTCCGACAGCGACACAGCAATGGCGACTGGATTTGGTTCCTCAGCCGAGGTCGCATCGTGCGGCGCGATGCGGACGGCCTGCCTGCACGTATCATCGGAACCGACATCGACATCACAGACATCAAAACCGTTGAAATCGAAAGCCAGCGTATGGCGGAGCGACTGGACGTGGCCATGGAGGCGGCAGGCATGGCCCGGTGGGAGTTCAACGTGAACGCCAACCAGGCATTCTGGGACGATCGCCTCCTCAAGATGTTTGGTGTTACGGATGGTCAGAACCTTCGTTCCGGCGAGGATTGGAGCACGTTCATCCACCCCGATGATCGCGAGGCGGCAGTCAACTACACCGAAGAGTGCCTGCGAGAGGGGAGAGATGTGGCCCACGACTACCGGCTGCTGACCGCGGATGGGCGCGTCCGGCATGTCCGAACCCGGGGTAAGTTCGTGAACGATACGGAGACCGGCCCGCGCTACTACGGAGTGAATTTCGATATTACCCAAGACAAGATACGCGCTCAGGAGCTTGAAGAGGCGCGTGCCCGTCTGGAACATGAGAGCCGTCACGATGCGTTGACGGGGTTGGCCAATCGGCGGCGGCTTGACGATGTCTACACCGATTATGTCCAGAGCCAGAGCAACGAGGGTGGGCGTCTTGCGGTGCTTCACTTTGATATCGATCACTTCAAGCAGATCAATGACACCATGGGGCATGATGCGGGGGATGCCACGCTCAAACACGCGGCCGATATCCTTCTCCGCAACACCCCTGACGCCGCCTTGGTCTCCCGCGTGGGGGGGGATGAGTTTGTTGCCTTGCTGTTTGACGCCCCCGATGTTGGTGTCTTGGAGGAGATTGCGCAAAAGATCATAGACGACATGTCGCGCCCGTTTTTCTACGGCTCGCAAGAATGTAATATTGGCACAAGTATCGGCATTGCCGTGACGAATGGGCCAGTCAATCCAGATCAGAACCTGTTTATCGACGCGGATCTTGCGCTTTATGAAGCTAAAAAGGCCGGGCGGGGCCGGTATCGTTTCTACAGCGCGACGATGAAAGAGGAGGCTCGCCGCCGCAAGAATTCGTTCGACGCGCTGCTCGCAGGGTTCGATCAGGGCGAGATCACCTGTCACTACCAGCCTCAGTTTGACGCGCAGACGCTCGAGCTAACTGGTCTCGAAGCGCTTGTGAGATGGGAAAGCGGCAAGTTCGGTCTGATCATGCCGGAGGAATTCTTGCAGACGGCTGAGGACATGGGGCTGCTTGCCCAGTTTGACGAGCTGGTTTTGCGTCGGGCGTTGTACGATATGGACCGTTGGCGCCGGGCCGGCTTCTCTGTCCCGCCGATTTCGGTCAACGTGTCGGCGCATCGGTTGAACGATCCGAGCCTTGGTGATCGCTTGCGGGAGCTTGATCTGCCGCGTGGCATGCTGTCGTTTGAGTTGCTGGAGTCCGCTTTTCTGGACGCCCGAAACGACGTGATCGACAAGAACCTCAGAGTTATCGGCGATATGGGCATCGATATCGAGATCGATGATTTTGGGAGTGGGCACGCCTCGATTGCCAGCTTGCTACAGATCGCCCCCAAGCGTCTGAAGATCGACCGCACGCTTATTCAACCGATCGTCAAGTCGCAAAGGCAGCGGGAATTGGTGCGGACGATTATCGGTATCGGTCGTATGCTCGACATTCAGGTGGTGGCGGAGGGTGTCGAAACAGCAGCGCATGTGCCGATATTGCAGCAAATGGGCTGCTGCTATCTTCAGGGATATGGCCTGGCCAGGCCCATGGATGCCAAGGCGGTTGACGCTTTCCTGACGACGCTGGCCGCAACCCAAGGCCGTTTGATGCTGGCTTGATCATGAGGCTGGCCCAACCGCTGGCGTTGAGTCGGGCCTGACTTGAAAGAGGCTTCGCGGATCATCCGCTGTGTCGTCCGCTACGGTTCCGCTTCATGTACTCCACCAGCCCGGAGAGACCTAGCGGGCGAGAGAAGTAATAACCTTGCAGGCGACCCGCTCCCAGCTCTGTCAGAATGCGGGCCTGCTCGGCGGTTTCGACACCCTCCGCAATGACGCCGATATCCAAGGCGTGCCCGATGTCGATGATGGACTTCACCAGGCGCGTTGCGTTGTTGCCTCGCGCCATTGGTGAGATCAGCCGGCGGTCGATCTTGAGCCGGTCGGGCGCAATCCGTTGAAGCGCAACAATTGAGGCCCGCCCGCTGCCAAAGTCATCTACCTCCAAAGAGATCCCCATTTCGCGCAACTGATCCAGCTGCAACATGAAGGCGTCGCTTTCCTCTTCCAGAAAGATGGTCTCAAGAAGCTCAAACGCCACATCGCCCGAGTAGGCACGCGACAGCCTTCCGATCTCAGCAATTTCCTCGAATTGAAGCCGGTTTGCGCTGACGTTGAATGACAGGTTCGGGCGCTCGTCCATGTCGCGAAACGCAGCTTCGCACTCCTCAATCGCGCGTTCAAAGATCATGCGGTCGATATCCGCGACGACGTTCAGATCCGTTGCAACACCCAGAAAACTGTCCGGCATACGAATGCCGTCGGTTGGATGCGACCAGCGCGCCAGCGCCTCAACGCCAACAACAGCCCCGCTCTGGCAATCGACCTGGGGCTGGTAATGGGGGATGAACTCTCTTTGTTCGAGACCGCGCATGATGTCATCTGCAAGGCGCTTGGTATCACGCATCTCGTCAATGTCGCAGCGATCAAAGACTGCAAGCTGACCGCGACCAGCGCGCTTGGCCTTGTAAAGCGCCACATCCGAATTGGTCAGCAAATCGCGTTCGTTGGCCAGCGGGGTGCGGGCGATTCCGATGGAGGCGCCGAAGCGACACTCCCGCCCTTCGAACATCGCGGGCTTGGCAAGGTCTTCGAGCAGCGCTTCGGCGAGTGTCTCGGGACGCTCGCTGCCATCCGGCACTTGCAGCAGAATAACGAATTCATCCCCACCGATCCGCGCAACCACGTCACCTGCGCGAACGTTTGACCGAATCCGGTGCGCGACATCAATCAGCACGTGGTCCCCAGCGGCGTGACCAATGGTGTCATTGATCTGCTTGAAACGATCAAGATCGATGTGGAGGGCCGCAAGCTCGCCCCCCTTCTTCTGGCGCCGACGCGACAGCTCCTCGAATTTTTCGGACAAATAGCGGCGGTTCCCAAGACCGGTCAGTTGATCGTGCAACGCCTTGAAGGTGATCTGTTGGTTCGCTGCCTCCAACTGCTTTGCGTAGTCTTCAAGCGCGCGCCTTTGCCGGATCGTTTCTGTAAGGTTGAGCCGAAGGACGAGCGTCTCTCCGTTCTCCGAGCGGGACCGGATGATCCGGTAATGCGTGTCGTTCGCGAATTCGAAGTCTTCCTCCTCGCCGAGGATCGTATCGGAGTTCACGTAGTCTTTGACCCATTCCTTTTCGCGTCCTTTCGCTGCTGGGACCCGACCGTTTTTTACAGCGACGCCGACCACATCGGAGACGTTCATTCCGGCACCGATATCGTCCGGGTTGTCGGTCAACGAAGCGACAAAGGCGGGGTTCCACATGACCAAGTTCAGGTCTTTGTCGTAAATCGAGAAGGGGTCGGGAAAAGCATTGATGGCGGAGATCAGACGATCCTGGGTTTCTTGCAGGGCACGGCGCTGGCGCACAAGTTCTGTGGTGTCCAACCGGACCACGACCAGATCGCCATTCCGGGACTTCGATCTGAGCAGACGATGGTGCCGGTCGCCGTCAAGCTCGATATCCTCGACGGGCCTGATGTCCTTGGCGGACGCCAATGTCTCACGCAGCCAGGCTTCTTCGCGGCCCACAGCCATGGCAAAGCGACCGTTTCGCAGACCAATGCGCATGGCTTCTTCCAGTGGCATCCCCTCATAGAGATCGCTCGGAGTGTCGGTCAGCGCATCGCTATAGCTGTCGTTCCACACCACAAGACGGGAGTTGCTGTCGTAGATGCAAAACGGGGCGGGATAGGCGCTGATCGCTGCCAGAAGTCGCTCCTGAAGCCTTTCGGCTGCGCGTCTTTGGCGCACAAGTTCCGTGGTATCCATCTGGATGACCACGAAATCGCCGTTCGGAGCCTGGCTGCGCAGGACCCTGCGGTGCGCGTCCCCGGGAAGTTCGATATCCGTATGAGGAGAGACCGGTAGGCTGTCGTCCTGCGGTGTGTGTTCCATATACGGCAGGGTTGCCGTTTCCGCGACGAACCGCCCGTAGCGGACACCGATGGCCCGAACCTCGGCCCCCGTCATTCCAACGTGAAGCTCTTCGGGGGCGTCGGTGATCGACCGGGTGAAGGCATCGTTCCACATGACCAGGCGTTCATCGGCATCATAGATCGCAAACGGGTCGGGATAGGCGTTCAATGCCGCGATGGTCCTGGCGTGCGTCTCGGTTGATTGCCGTCGCTGGCGTATGATTTCGGTGACATCGAGGCGGATAACCACCCAGTCGCCATTGTCAGCGACGCTGCGCAGAATCCGGTGATGAACGTCGCCGGGCAGTTCGATGATCTCGGCGGTTCGCGAAATCTGCGCAGGATCATCCAGCCGATCGAAGAAGACCGCGCGTCCTTCCGGCGGCACATCCATTTGCCCGCAATCAAAGGCGTGGTTCATGACATCCCGGATGTGCATGCCCGGCTTGATTGCCTCTGGCTCGGTGGACATCGACGCCTTGTAGGCGGTGTTCCCGACCACCAACCTCATCTCCTTGTCGTAGATCACGAAAGGGTCGGGATAGGCATTCATCGCTGATAGCAGCCGCGTTTGAGTGGCGAGCAGTTCGCGATACATCGTGGCTTGTTCGGAGAGAAGCGCATCGCGGTCCTTGAGGGCAGTGGCCGCAGCGTCTTCCCGTTCCTTCAGGTCGGAGATATCGCGAAAGGTGGCACAGCTATAGCGGCCACCGGTCTCCTCGTCATCAAAGGCGAAAAAGGAGATGCTTGCCCAGAACTTGCTGCCGTCAGATCGGACGCAGGTGGTTTCGGTTTGAAAGGTCTGTTTACCCGCGCGAAAGAGCGGCGCCACCTTGGCGACGAATTCGTCCCAGCTGTCGGGGTCATGGACAATATCGACGGGTTGGCCAAGAATCTTATCGGTATCGTAGCCGAAGAGGGTGCCGTAGGATCGGTTGACGTAGACCAAACGCGCCGTGTCATCGGATGGCCCGCGATAGCCTATGCCAACCGCGTCCTGCGTCAGCGACAAGAAATCGTTTATGACATCTGACAGTTGCATGAACCGACCCTGGTAACGACCATAAGTTCATACGAGTCATTGGTTACTCTAAGCGTAACTCTCGACTTTTAACGAAATGCACCGACGCGGCGATATTCTCTGATCACTGGCCAGGGGTTGGCTTGTGTTCCGCTCGGTGTATGGGCGCGTCTTGCTGCTCAATACGCCGGACGCCAAAGCCGATGGGTTTGAGCTGGTTTCCTGGCAGTTTGGGGTCGGGGCCCCAGATCGCCTGATAGGTGTCAATTGCCATCCCGCGGCGTTGCAGAACGACGGACAGGCCGATGAGGCCGCCCCACCACATCACCAGCGTCAGCCACATCCAATTTGGTCCATTGGCTTGCCAGAGGCCCGAAAAGATGGTCGCCACCGACAGCAGGAGGGCGGTGTATCCCGCGCTTTTGTGCAAATATTCAAAGGCCTTGCGCCGAGGCGTCATGTCGAAATGATCGCCACGCCAAGAGCCATCGGGTCCGGGCTCGGTCGGACCTCCCTTCGTCCCTCTGAAGAGGCCGCCGAGGATCTGCACGAGCCCAAGTGCCACGACCGACCAGCCCAGAAACCAGTGCGGCCCGGGGAGGGTGGCCATCGGCGGGGCGGTCAGGATCAGCCACAGCCCCAAAAGCATCAGAGCAAAGGCGGAATACTGGCAGATGCGATGCGTATTCCACCAGAAGTGGTGATCCAACGTCTGGGGCCAGTCTTGCCCTGGCGCTATTTTGAAGTAGCGGGCCGTGAAAATACCCAGTGGTACCAAGACACCCCAAGCCAGCACCATGATGCGCGCGTGCCAGCTCAGGTGCCAGCCGACGTTATGGTCGCGGGCTGCGTCCATGGGGGCAAGCAGCCACTCCCACATCAGCCCTTGACCGCCCCTGCAGTCATGCCGGTGATGATCTGGCGCGAGGCCACGAACGTGAAAATGATGGGTGGGATCGCCAGCAACATACCGGTGGCCATGATCACGCCCCAGTCGATGTCAAACTCGGTGATGGAGTTCACGATTGTAACGGGGACCGTGCGCGAGTTTCGATCCGCCAGCGCATTGGCCAAGAGGAACTCGTTCCAGGCCACGCGGAAGGTAAAGATTGCGGCTGCTGCCAGCCCGGGTTTGATCAGGGGCAGCACGACCAGAAAGAAGACCTGAAAGGGGCCGGCGCCATCCATGCGCGCGGCCTCTTCCAGCTGGATTGGCACCTGCACGATAAAGCTCTGCAGAATCCAGATGACGAAGGGGAGGTTCATCGCCACGTACACCAGAATGATCCCTGCGCGCGTGCCGTCGATCTGGAACTGGAACGTCCAGATGCCGAAGACGGGCACCAGCAGAACGGCGGGCGGCACCATGCGCATGGCCAGCGTCGAGAGGGAGACCGTATCGCGCCCCATGAAACGGAAGCGCACCAGCGCGTAGGCGGCCATACAGCCGATCACCAGCGTGATCACGGTCGAGACCAGAGCGATAATCAGCGAATTGATCAGCGCCCGGCCAAAGGTCTTGTCGCAATAATCGATGTGCGGTGCGTCGTACCACAGAAAGTCACACAGCGCGGTTTCATAGTTGCGCAGTGTCGGCATGAAGAGCAGCGAGGAGCTGTCCGACATGATGTCCACGTTCAGCTTCAGCGAGGTGATCAGCATCATGAAGATGGGTCCCACAGCCATGACCACCAGAGCCACTAGCAGCGCATAGAAAGCGGGGTTCTGCCTGTCGTAGACTTTTTCTGCCATCAGAGGTCCTCCTCTGCCGCTTTGCGCAGCCGGGCCGTGCGCGCCTCGACAGCCTTGTTGTAGGCGAACATGGCAAAGGTCAGGATCACCAGCAGGATCAGCAGGTAGTTCGACATGGCCGCGGCCTCCCCAAGCTCGCGGAATTCTGATGCTGTGCGGGAGATGCGCAAAGACAGGATTTCGGTGGAGAGACCGGGCCCGCCGTTGGTCAGCACCAGGATGACCTCCAGCACCTTGAAGGCGTCGATTAGGCGTAAAAGCAGGGTCACGATCAGCACCGGCATCATCAGCGGCAGCTTGATATAGACGATCTGCTGCCAGCCCGTCGCCCCGTCGATGCGCGCCGCCTCCATCGCCGACTGTGGCAGCGATTGCAGCGCCGCCAGCGACAGGATGAAGATGAAGGGGGTCCACTGCCAGACATCGGCGATCACCACCGAGGCAAAGGCCCAATTGCCGTCGCTGAGCCAGGGGATCGGTTCAAAGCCCATGGACTTGATTGTTCTGTTAAATATGCCGACGGACGGGTGATACATATAGCGCCACATCAGGCCCACCACGATGGGCGCGATCATCATCGGCAGGATGAAGAGCGTGCGCAGCACCGACATGCCGCGGATGTTGCGATCGAGCAGCAGCGCCAGGCCGACGCCCAGCACCATTTCGATGGTGACGACCACGGCTGCGAACTTCAGTGTAACCCAGAAGCTCTCCCGAAAGGCCGCATCGCTCAGCAGATTGACGTAGTTCCGCAGACCCACGAACTCCGCTTCGCCAATCCGCTGGCTGGGGTTCCAGTCCAGGAAACTGGCATAGATCATGTAGCCAATCGGGTAGAGCAGGGCGACTGCCATCACCAGCGCCGCGGGGGCGAGGAAGAGGTAGGGTGTCAGCCGATTTGCGTTGGCGATCTGCATGGGGTGCGGTCCGTGCTGCGGGAGTGTGGGGCCGGCGCTGGAGAGCGGTGCGCCGGACCCCTTGATCGTGTGGCCCCCTCTGGCTGAGACAGTGTCGTGCTGTCGGAGCGTAGAGTTGAGAGGGGGTGGGGCCGCAGGTTTTCCCGTGGAAAACCCGCTCACCCCACTCGGTCAGCCGAGCTGACAGTTATTGCCAGGTGTAGTACCCGGCCTCGTCCATGATGGCTCGGGCGCGTTCAGCGACGCCGTTCAGCGCCTCTTGCGGGTCGAGGCCCTCGGTCAGCACTTGGCTCATGATCGTTCCGATGTCCGCGTTGATCTTGCCCCAGGTCGGAATGATCGGGCGCCAGTCCGGGTCGGCATACTTCAGCGCCTCACCGAAAGTGGCCGAGTAGGGGTACTTCTCGTTCAGTTCCGCATTCTCGTAGGTGGAGAAGCGGGAGGGGTTGCCGCCGGCCATGGCCACCATCAGATCGCCCTCCTTGGAGGTCAGCCACTGCATCAGCAGGAAGGCCGCTTCCTTGTTCTGGGCGTTTTTCGGGATGGCGATGCCGAAGCCGCCGGTTTGCGAGCCCCGGCGCACACCTTCGGGATGCAGCGCATAGCCGACCTTGCCCGCGACGGTGGATTTGCTGGGGTCTTCAAAGCCAGCAGCAAAGGCGATGCTGTCCATGAACATGGCCGCCTGACCCTGCTGGAAGGCCGCGGCCGCTTCGGCAGGACCGAACGTCTGACTGCCGTCGGGGCCGCAGTCCACGATGGTTTTCAACGCATTGGCTGCTGCCACGCCAGCTTCGTTGTTGATGATCGGCTCCCAGTTGTCATCGAAGACGCGGCCACCCAGCGGTGCGAGATGCAGCAGGAACGCATGGCTTGCCTGGTGGCCGGACGCCGCACGAGAGGCCATACCGCCCATGCCGGGCTCGACCTCGGGGATCTTGCAGGCTGCATCGAGCAATTGGTCGTAATTCTCGGGGACGGGAATGCCATGCTTTTCGAAGATGTCCTTGCGATAGGCCAACACGCTCGTCTCGGACCCAAAGGGAATGCCGAAGGCGGAGCCCAGCTGCCCGGGCAGGTAGCCCTTTTGGCCGCCCGCTACACCAATGTTTTCGACGTATCCGGAGATTAGGTCCGCCTGATCATAGTTCGGATCTGCCAGTGCCGGGTTCATGAAGTATTTGGCGAGGTTTTCCAACTGATCCGCATAGACGTAGTCGGCCTTGGAAAAGACCACATAGGCGATCATGTCGTAGTCGCCCTCGTCTTTGGTCAGTTCCAGCGTCTGACGTTCACGCATCTTGAGGTACTGCAGTTGGTCCACCTCAACCTCGATGCCCGTCTCTTCGGTGAAGGCTGGCAGCACCTTCATCATCGCGTTGTAATGCGGATGGGCCGGCACGTTGATCACCAAAGTGGTGCCCTCGTAAGGCTCATACGGATTGGCAAAAAGGGCGCCGGCCATCGTGGCCGAGACCGCTGTCCCGGTCAGGCTTGCCCTGACCGCCGTACCGGTCAGCATTTTCGTGAGTGATAGCATTCTTCAGTCCTCCCTGATGCTATGTCTTGTCTGTCAGAGCCGCAGCCCGGACGTTTTGTCGAAGATCATGATTTCATTGGTCAGCACGCCAAAGGTCTGCTCGGTTCCGGCACGTACGGGCGCTGCACTCTGTGTCTCAACGAGAATTTCCGCCGCCCCGCAACGGGTCACCAGAACCGACTGCGCGCCGAGATACTCGGACACCACGACCTTCAGCTCAATCGGCGCGCTTTGGGACAGGTCGGTGGTAAAGCTGGACGGCCGCAGACCGACGGTGACGGCGCGGTCCCTGGCCGAGGCCAGACGCGCGCCCGCCTCTGCGGTCAGGGGCAGGGCGTATCCGTCGCCGCGCACCCAGAGCGCGCCTTTTTCGTCCACCAGGTCGCCGTCCACGAAATTCATCGTGGGTGCGCCGATGAAACCCGCAACGAACGTGTTCACAGGGGCCTTGAACAGCTCTTCCGGGCTGCCTTGCTGCTGGATCAGACCATCGCTCATCACGACAATCCTGTCACCAAGGGTCATCGCCTCGACCTGGTCGTGGGTGACGTAGACCATGTTCTTGTCGATTGTGTCGCGCATCTCGGCCAGCTCGGCGCGCATCTTGCCGCGCAGCTTGGCATCGAGGTTCGAGAGTGGCTCATCGAACAGAAACGTGCCGGCATCCCGCACCAACGCCCGCCCCATGGCCACCCGCTGGCGCTGCCCGCCCGAAAGCTCCGCCGGCTTGCGATCAAGCAGATGCGCGATGTTCAGCATCTCCGCCACGCGCTGCACCTTGCTCTCGATCTCCGATTTTGAGACCCGGGCCAGTCGCAGGGCAAAGGACATATTCTTGGCGATGTTCATATGTGGGTAGAGCGCATAGTCCTGGAACACCATGGCAAGGTCGCGTTCCTTCGGATCCAGTTTGCTGATGGGCCTGTCATCGAAAAAGATCTCGCCGCTGGTCACGGTCTCCAGTCCCGCGAGCATCCGTAGCGTTGTCGATTTTCCGCAGCCAGACGGACCGACGAGCACCGTGAACTCACCATCATCCAAGCTGAGGTCGAAGGGCGGCAGCACCTCCACCGCGCCATAGCTCTTGGATACCTGATCAAAAACGATACGTGGCACATGTCCCCCCAAGCGCCGATTTCCGAAGAAGCCTCCCAGCCTCTTTGTTCAGACTGCCCAAAGGACTTCCAATAACGAAGCGAAAAAGCCAGAATGAACGTTAGCGTTAACGTTCATAATAGGGTTATCTATATGATGATAAATGTAAAAATGACAACTGATCGGGCGTGCTCCATTGGGTAGAGCACGGTCACCGACCAAGATTGAAGACGTCGCCGCCCGCGCCGGGGTGAGCATCATGAGCGTCTCGCGGGCCATTCGCGGGGTGGAGGGAGTTTCCGAAAAGACCCGTGCGGAGATTCTGAAGATCGCGCGGGACATGAAGTATGTGCCCAACAGCAACGCCCGCTCACTGGCGGTCGCGAACTCCAATCTGATCGGGATTTCCCTGCCCACCTTCGCGGGAGAAGTCTTCGCTGACATCCTCAACGGGATGCGGCGGACGCTCGACTCTGCAGGATACTCGAGCGTCATCGATACAACCGAGTATAACCCGGACGCCGAGCTGAACTGGGTGCGTCGGCTGCTCTCCTGGCAGCCCGCAGGGATCATCCTCACCGGGCTTGATCACAAGCCAGAAACGGTCGAACTGCTGCGGGCCTCGCCGATCCCGGTTCTGGAAATTTGGGATCACACGGATCATCCAATCGACATCTGCGTTGGGATCGATCATTTCAAAGCAGGCCAGATGATTGGTGCGCACGCCGTGGCAATGGGATATACGCGCCCTGCCTTTGTCAGCGCGCCGCGAGGGCACGATACCCGCGCCGATGCGCGTCTCGCGGGGCTGCGAACGGTCTTTTCCCAGGACATGTCCGTTCCCGTGCTCTCTGCTCGACCCGACGCGGGTAACTCCTTTGCCACTGGCTTTGATGGCACGGCGCAACTGCTCGACACCGCAGCGCCGGATATCATTTGCTATCTCAACGATCACATGGCCTTCGGTGGTCTCATGTGTTGCCAGAAGCGCGGCCTGTCGGTGCCGGAAGACATCGGGATTGCCGGTTTCAACCAACTCGACCTGGCGAGCGTTCTGCCCAAGAAACTGACCACGGTCAGAACCTTGCGGCGTTTGATGGGCATTACGGGCGCCACAAATTTGCTGGCCCGGATCAATGGAGTCGCTGTCGAGAAATCCAAGCCGCTACCGCTGGAACTCATCCCGGGCGAAACGACCCGTCCGCAGACATCCTGAAGCAAGTGGGCTCAGCTATTGGCAAGGCGGCGCAGAACACGCTGTCGCGCGCTCACGTTGTCAGGCAGGATCACGGCGCTCTCAGCTGCAAAACGACCGGTGTAGGCCCCGTTGAACAGGACGCGCGCCTCTGCGTACTTCTGCAGATCGAGATTGCGCTCAAAGCTATGGCCGAGACCGGCGATCCGGTACCCTGGGGCAGTGGGAGATCGGGTCAGATACCCTTCGATTGAAAGACGGGCAAGAGCGCCGGCGGCGCCCGTAAACCGAGCGGTTGTAATGTCTGTGGCGCGCAAAATGCCGCGATCCGCATCGAAACGCCCGATGGCGCTTGCGAACGATCCGTTGCTCCGCGACGCCAGACCGCGACCGCGTGTCGACACGGGCCCGATCCGAATGCCTCGGGCGGTGCGAAGGACATCGCCCGATACCAAGTCGAGGGTGCCTGAAACAAGGCTCAGCCGACTGGCGACCACCTCGTCATCCCGCCATAGGCCTGACACAGCCACCCTGTCTCCCACCGACGGCAGCGGCGCGCCTGCTTCGGTCAGAACAGGGACACCATTCACGGTCAATTGCCGTCCGCCTCGCGCGCGCTCAGAAACGGTCCCGACGAGCGGGTAGGTCACATGGACACGGCGCGCTCTCAGGTTCCCGGCAGAGCCCAAGGCCTCGATGGTCAGGCTGTCGCCAACGCGAATATCACTCTCCGAAAGCGGCCCGAACGGGCCGCTGAATTCCGTGCGCAAGTCGGTCTCAACGCGGTTGCCGCTGACGATCAGGCTGCCGAACTCGGTCAGAATGCCCACAATCCCTGTGCCGCCGATGCCGCCTTCGACCTCGCGATCTTCGGGCCTTGGCCACGCGGTCTGTGGCCACATCAGGCTGGACAGACCCGCGGCCAAGGCGAAACGACGAGAGAGCTTACCGGTCGTCATCGGTGGAACTTCCTTTTGTGTCGGCGTCCTCGTCTTCTCTGTAGAAAAAGACGCCAAATCTAAAGCGATGCGTGGCTGACGGTTTGGCCTTGTCACCGGCCTGTTTGCCAGCAGCCAACGTATTGAGTTGCCGCAGACTGTCCTGGCTCAACTGGCGCGCTGTCGCTTCGAGATCTGAAACTGAGGCGGCTTCAAGATGATTGTAGAATACGGCCCGCTCCAAATACTGCGGTGTGTCAGACAGCAGATTTTCGACCCCGGCCTGCATGTGATCAGCGAGGTTGTGTGCGAAGAAATGCAGCTTCTGGTCTGTGTCGGCAGATCCCACCAGACCTTCCGAAAGCAGGCGCACCTGATCCTCTTCCAGCGCTGCAATTCCCTGCCGGGTCAACTCGTCCAACACTGTGCGAGGACGAATGTCGCGGCTCACCGACTGGACCAGGGTCTCGAAACTCGGACCATCCGTGGCGAAACGTGGCAGAACCCTCGGCTGGTCGTTCTCTGAGAACGCAGGGTCTGAGAGCCAGCGGCCAACCACGGTCAGAAGAATGGAGACCTTGCGTTGAGTCTCGGTGCTTTCGTTCTTGTCGCGAGCTCGAAACTCCTTGACGTCACGTCGATGCACGCCGGTCACAACGTTGACTCGGCTGTCCGTGGCGTCCTCCCCCAGATCATCGACGGCCACCTCGACGTAGGTTTGCTTCACGATGCGGTAGAGCGCGGGCGCAGAGACACCCTGCGCGATCAGCGCGCGCACCAAGGGGCGCAAGATGCGCCGCACAGCACGCTCAAACAGCGTGGATCTCGAAAAGGGGTCACCCGTCGTCATGGATCGAACATCAGTGATAGTGTGAAAAAATTCCACAAAAATCTTGCCTCTGCGACCGAGTGACCCAAATAGGGTCATATTGATGTGTAAAAAATGCACACATCTTGCAAAGGAGGATATTTCTATGAAGTTGCTGAGCCTTTTCAAAGCGTCGGTTCTGGCAGGTGCATTGGCCATGGCAGGATGCGCCACCACAACCAGCGCCCCCGATATCGTGGAGGTCGCGCAGTCGGCTGGATCGTTCGAGACCTTGGTGGCCGCCGTCAGCGCTGCCGATCTCGTCGAGACCCTGCAGGGAGAGGGACCCTTCACGGTCTTTGCCCCAACGGATGAGGCATTTGCCGCTCTGCCCGACGGCACGGTCGAAACCCTGCTCAAGCCGGAGAACAAGGATCAGCTGACTGCCATCCTGACCTACCACGTCCTGCCTGGCAAAGTGATGGCGGCCGATGTGGCGGGCCAACGCTTGAACCCGGAGACAGTAAACGGCCAGACCGTACACGTCGATGGGCGTAACGGCGTCAAAGTCAATGATGCGACAGTCACCGCTGCGGATATCGAAGCGTCCAACGGCGTCATCCACGTCATCGACAAAGTTCTACTGCCCTGATCCGAGACCGAAAGGAGACCCATATGAGCACCTTCACATTTACAGGCTTTGCGGAACCGGACCTCTTCGGGACCGGCCATATCGCTCCGCACATCACCTTCACCATGCCGGAGACCGCGACACTCTCATTCACGGTCACAGATGACGACCACCGCTTGTCGGGTGATGCGTTGCGCAACGAGCGTGGTGACGACCGGTCGCAGCAGACAGCTGAAATCCTGAGGGGTGATGATGAGATCGGCAACGGCGGCAGACTCTATGCCGAGCAGATCTGGCATCTCTACGGCGATGACGGCCAGACCTACCGTCTGGTGGAACTGGAGCAGCCCGGCCGGTTGCCCGACAACTTCACCTTTCTCGGTGACGTGCCGCCCGCCGGTGTCACTCTCACTGTCGGCAGCAGCGTCAACGTCTTCCGTGGTGTGAGCTATGATAAACTCTCTGGCGGACCGCTTGCTGAACCTGCTGGGAATATTGTCGATATCGCGGCGGGATCCGACGATTTCAACATTCTCGTGCAGGCACTGACCGCGGCGAACCTCGTTGATGCCGTGCGCGACTCCGCTGACATCACTGTATTTGCACCAACAGACGCGGCCTTCACCGCACTTGCCGTGGATCTGGGTTTTGCAGGGGATACCTCCGACGAGAGCGCAGTGTTCGGGTTCATCGCCGGCGCACTGGCCGGGCTTGCACCGGATGGAGACCCGATCCCGCTGCTGACGAATATCCTGCTGTACCATGTCTCGCCCGGAGCCAAGACCGCAGCCGAAGTGGATGGCGCCGATCAGGTCACCACGCTCCTGACCGATGCGACGTTCGGCTCCGAAGGAACGGAGTTGGTCGACAATGAACCCGATGTCGCGAACCCAAATATCGTGGGCGAAGACGTCGAGGCTGCGAATGGTATTATCCAGGTGATTGACCGCGTCCTTCTGCCGCTCGACATCCCCGGCAACGAAGCACCGGAGCCCGATCTTCCGACGCTGGCGGGCATCGTGGCGGCCAGCGGCGGGACCTTCGATCAGGATGGCACCGATTTCGACCTGCTTCTGACGGCGGTTCAGACTGCCGGACTTGTCGGCGCGCTGGACGATCCGGAGGCCGATCTGACCGTCTTCGCCCCGAATGATGCGGCCTTTGTTGGCCTCTCCCAGGCGCTTGGCTTCGAGGGCAGCGATGAGGGTGAGGCTTTCGCATATCTGGTCGAGGCGCTGACACTGCTGGGTGGCGGCGACCCGATCCCGCTCTTGACCGAGGTTCTGACCTACCACGTGGCGCCGCAATCGCTCGGGTCCGAAGACGTTCTGTCCGCAGATGAGATCGAGACGCTGCAGGGAGGCAGCCTTGGTGTTGACGGGACCAGCCTTGTCGACGCGGATCCGGACGTGCCGAACCCGAACCTGATCGCGACGGATATCCAGGCTGAGAACGGCATTGCTCATGTGCTGGACGGCGTCCTGCTGCCCGCAGACCTGCTGCAGTCCGACGGGTCGAACGACGTGGACTTCGTCATCGACGATGACACCAACAGCTTCATCCGGACCGGCCGCGACAATGACCTGGTCGACGGCAACGGTGGCCATGATAAGATCTTCCTCGGGCGTGGTGATGATGTCGGTGTAGGCGGTGATGGCAACGACGTTATTTCCGGCGGTCGTGGCATGGATATGATCACGGGCGGTACAGGGAACGACAAGCTGTTTGGTGGACGGGATGCGGATATCTTCATCTTTAACACGGGTGACGGCCATGACCGCATCTTCCGGTTTGAAGATGGTATTGACCTGATCGATCTCAGCGGTACGGAGTTCGAGAGCTTCGCCGATCTCGAGGGTGCGATCGAGGTGCGTGGTCATCGGGCGGAGATTACACTGGGCGATGATCAGAGCATCGTAGTTCAGGGTGCGCGTCTTGATCTGTCGGAAGACGATTTCCTGTTCTGACATCGACGGGGCCGTGGGCGAAGCGCCTGCGGCCCCGTGCGCTGCGTTATCAGGTCGAACATACGACCGCATCTGATAGCAGCTTGTCTCAGCTCAGAAATGCCGTGCTATGCCGCAACCTTCCACAGAGCGTATTCGCTTTGGGCCGCGCAACCATGATCTTCGCCTGGAAAGCAGACAGTGTTCAACTTGAATATGTCGAAACTCATTCCGTGTTCGGATAATGCCGCCTTCCCGTTGAGCAGGGTTTTTGAGCTTCGCCGCGACTGGTGCGGGGGATGCTTTGGAATAGGGGCAACATAGGTAGCATTGCCAAGCAGCTTGGAATAACCGCTGGTCGGTGTATCGGAGCGGAGGCTATCGAGTTGTCCAGAAGGTTTGGACGCCACCCAAATGTACACAGGCACGTTAACCTTGGGTAAGAACAATCATCGCTCGGCCGGGGTCATGATGATCTTTCAGCTTGGCGGCTTGACCCCACAAAGAGCCTAGCATATTACCGCAGACGCTGAGCGGGCGTCGTATACTGGCTATTACCTCAGCCTTCCAAGCTGATGAAGCGGGTTCGATTCCCGCCGCCCGCTCCAGAAATTCATTTCTTACATTATGCCTACAATTTATTGCACTAAGATCTAGCAAGGTATTATCCAAAAAAGATTTTCTGGCTTTTGAACGTTTGCCTTCCTAGCTCTTGGTGCGGATTCGCTTCTCGCTGCTGCGTCAGCCTCCGCCCGCATCTCATCCACTCTTGCCCCAGAAACATCGCGGCATTTGCGCGCTTTACGCCCCGAAGCGAGTGCTGTCTCTTGACCCCCGCGTCGGGGCTCGCCATGACAGGTGCAGGAGGATGAAGGGAACGTTATGGCAAAGGCTGCGCCCCACACACCCGGGCAAACCGAAGAACGCGCGAAATCCAAGGAGATCGGCGCGCTGAAGGCCTTGATGCCATTCGTCTGGCCGTACCGGCGACTGATGTTGGCGGCAATCGCCGCGCTTGTCACAACCGCGATCATCTCGCTGACCTTGCCGATGGCCGTGCGTCGCGTGGTCGATAACTTCGATACCGAAAACGCCTATATTCTTGATCAGTACTTTGCAGCGGCGCTCGGGATCGCAGCGCTTTTGGCCGTGGGCACGGGGCTCCGCTATATGCTGGTGACGCGGCTGGGTGAGCGCGTCGTTGCGGACATCCGCAAGTCGGTCTTCGATCGCGTAATTTCCATGAGCCCCGCCTTTTTCGAGCAGGTGCTGACCGGCGAAGTCCTCAGCAGGATCACGACCGACACGACGCTGCTCCTGTCGGTTATTGGCTCGTCGGTGTCGATTGCGTTGCGCAACCTGTTAATCTTTGTGGGTGGCTTGGCCCTGATGCTGCTGACTTCACCGAAGCTGACCGGGCTGGTGCTGTTGATCGTGCCGACGGTGATCATCCCCATCCTTGTGCTTGGCCGGCGCCTGCGCGTGCTGAGCCGCGAAAATCAGGACTGGATCGCCGCCTCCTCGGGCAATGCGTCGGAGACCCTGACGGCTGTTCAAACGGTTCAGGCCTTCACCCATGAGGCGGCCAGCCGCGCGCAATTCGCCCATGTGACAGAGTTGTCCTACACGGCGGCGCGGCGGCGGATTTCGACCCGGGCGCTGATGACCGTGATCGTGATTTTTCTCGTCTTCGCAGGCATTGTTGGTGTGTTGTGGATCGGTGCGCGCGACGTGCGCGCGGGCGACATGACGCAGGGCGCGCTCGTGCAATTCGTCATCTATGCGGTGATGGTCGCCGGGGGCGTTGCCGCGCTGTCGGAGATCTGGGGAGAACTGCAGCGGGCCGCCGGTGCCACCGAACGTCTGGTCGAGCTTTTGCAGACCGAAGACACCGTCCAGGACCCCGCGGAGGGTCTTGCGCTGCCGATGCCCGTGACCGGGAGGATTGTTTTCGAGAACGTCACGTTTGACTACCCGTCGCGCCCCGGCATTCACGCGCTTGAAGGTGTCAGCCTGACCATAGAGCCGGGTGAGACCGTGGCATTCGTGGGGCCATCCGGCGCCGGCAAGACCACCATCATTCAAATGATTCTGCGCTTCTACGACCCGGCGTCCGGTCGGATCACCCTTGATGGGGTCGACCTCGCGAAGCTGCGGCGCGATGCGTTCCGCAAGGTGGTCGCCCTGGTCCCGCAAGACCCGGTGATCTTTGCGGCCTCGGCGCGGGAGAACATCCGCTTTGGCCGTCCCGACGCCACTGATGCGGAGATTGAGGCTGCGGCGCAGGCTGCTGCCGCGCATGACTTTATCGCAGCGCTGCCCGAGGGCTATGACTCCTATCTGGGCGAGCGCGGTGTGATGCTCTCTGGCGGGCAGAAGCAGCGCATTGCCATCGCGCGCGCCATTCTGCGGGACGCGCCGGTGCTGTTACTGGACGAGGCCACCAGCGCGCTGGACGCGGAAAGCGAGCGCGCCGTGCAAGCGGCGGTGGACACGCTCAGCGAAGGGCGCACAACGCTGATCGTGGCGCATCGCCTGGCCACGGTGAAGAAAGCCGACCGGATCATCGTACTCGACCAGGGGCGGATCGTCTCCAGTGGCCCGCATGATGAGCTCGTGGCCGAAGGCGGGCTTTACGCGCGTCTGGCGCGGCTGCAGTTCACCGATGGCATGGCGGCAGAGTAGCTGAAGCTCGCAACCATGCGCCCGCGGATGTCCTGACGTCACACCGCTTTTACGCAGCGTCCCGGTGGCGCCATCCCGCTCGGAACGCTTGCACAAAGCCGCAATAGGTTCCATCCTGCCCGCCACGGAGAAACAGCCCGCAAACGGGCGTTTTGGGAGGAAAGTGATGACTTTTGCCGGGATCGAGGATCGCGACGCAATCGAGGCGGCGATGCCATGGGATGACCGACCGCTGCCGAAGACGCTCTATGGGATGCTCAGCCAGACGGCGGAGAAGTTCCCGAACCACAATGCGGTCAGCTATCAGATTTTCTCCGGCCCGACGGACAAGGCGGAAACGCTCACCTGGTCTGCACTGAAGGATCAGGTGACCCAGGCGGCGAACCTCTTCCGCTCGCTCGGCGTGGGTGAGAGCGACGTGGTGGCCTATGTGCTGCCCAATGCGAACGAGACCGTTCTGGCGCTTCTGGGGGGTGCCGTTGCGGGGATCGTCAACCCGATCAACCCGCTGCTGGATCCCGAGCAGATCGGCTCGATCCTGCGCGAGACCAATGCGAAGGTCGTCGTCACGTTGCGGCCTTTCCCGAAGACGGATGTGGCGGACAAGACCGCCGAAGCTGTGGCGTTGGCACCCAACGTGAAGACGGTGCTGGAGGTGGATTTGCTGCGTTATCTCACGCCGCCGAAGTCATGGATCGTGCCGCTGATCCGCCCCAAGCGCAGTGTGCAGAACCACGCCAACTATATGAATTTCATGACGGAAGTGGCCAAGCAACCGAAGGTGCTCAGCTTTGCGGACAGCGACGGCGACCGGGTGGCCTGCTATTTCCACACCGGTGGCACGACGGGCATGCCGAAGGTGGCGCAGCATCTGTATTCCGGGCTGGTCTACAACGGCTGGGTGGGCACGGAGTTGCTCTTCAGCGAAGAGGACAACATCATCTGCCCGCTGCCGCTGTTTCACGTCTTTGCCTGTCACGTGATCCTGATGGCAGCCGTGAGTTCCGGCGCGCATGTCATTTTCCCGACGCCGCAGGGCTATCGCGGCGAGGGGGTGATGGACAACTTCTGGAAGCTGGTGGAGCGCTGGAAGATCACCTTCATCATCACTGTGCCGACGGCTATTTCCGCCAAGATGCAGCGCCCGATCAATGCGGATGTGAGCACTGTGAAGACTGCGTTCTCCGGCTCCGCGCCGCTGCCGCTCGAGCTGTTTCGGCGGTTTGAAAAGGCCACGGGCGTGAAGCTGGTTGAGGGCTATGGTCTGACCGAGGCGACCTGTCTGGTCTCCTGCAACCCGGTGGATGGCGAGAAGAAGGTGGGCAGCATCGGCATCCCGTTCCCCTACTGCAAGGTGAAGATCTACAAGGCCACCGAGAGCGGGCCGGTTGAGGCCGACGTGGATGAGATCGGCGAAATTTGTGTTTCAAATCCAGGTGTTTACGTGGGCAACACCTATACCGAGACCGAGAAGAATGCCGACCTCTACTTCGGGGACTATCTGCGCACAGGGGATCTCGGGCGGGTCGATCCGGATGGCTATCTGTGGATCACCGGGCGCGCGAAGGACCTGATCATCCGCGGCGGTCACAACATTGACCCTGCGGAGATCGAGGAGGCGCTGTTGCATCATGAGGCGGTGGCCTTTGCGGGCGCCATCGGACAGCCCGATGCCCATGCGGGCGAGGTGCCGTGCGCCTTCGTCGAACTGGTGGAGGGTGCGCGCGTGACCGAAGAGGAGCTTCTGGCGCTTTGCAAGGAGCATGTGCATGAGCGTGCGGCGCACCCTAAGCATATGACAATCATGGATGAATTGCCAAAGACCGCGGTGGGCAAGATCTTCAAGCCCGACCTGCGCAAGCACGCGATCACCCGCATCTACAATCAGGCGCTGGAGGAAGCGGGCGTCGCGGCGCGTGTTGTGGCCGTGGTCGATGACAAGAAGCGCGGACTGGTGGCCCAGATCGAGCCCAATGGGGCGGGCGAGGATGCCATCGCCCATGCGCTGAGCGCCTTTGTGCGGCCTTGGGAGCTGGCCAGTACTGCGGTCGCTGCAGAGTAATCAGCGCAGAAAAACAGGGGCTTGCATGGTCTCCGGCACCGGTGCGCCGAGCCGGGAGAGGATCGTCGGGGCCAGCTGCAACTGGTCGATCACCTCCTCCGGGCCGGGGCCCTCGGCCTCGCCGAAATAGTAGAGCGCAGCCTCCTGTTGCAGCGGGTCGCGGCCCCCGTGGTGGCCGCGCGCGTCCTGCCCGTGATCGGCGGTGACGATCACCTCGTAGCCCGCGGTGCGCCAGCGTTTGATGTAGGGTGCCAGCATCGCGTCGAGCTGGTAGCAGGCGTGATCCATCTCCTGGCAATCGTGGAAAAAGCGGTGGCCCATGCTGTCGAGCGTGCAGCTGTGCAGCATCCCATAATCTAGGTCAAACCGCGCGCAGAGCATTGATAATGTTGCAAAAAGATCGGCGTCCGAGGGCGTCATCTGGTTGATGAGCCCATAGCCCGCCATGGTGTGAAAGCGTCCGTGGGTGATCGTCTGGCTGTCCGGTTCGTCGTATTCGATGTCGCGCACCGGATCGAAGGGCGCGCGGTTGAAGAACTCCGACCAGAAGGAATGCGCGACTGCGCCGGTCACGCCACCCGCCTTGCGGATCTGTCCGAAGACATCCGGCAGGTCGAGGCGGCGCACGGTACCATTGCTGGTGCAGCCATGCACCGCGGGCGCCACCCCGGTGTGGATCGAGGCGTAGCAGCAGGCGGAGGTGGAGGGCAGGACCGAGCGGTGTTTCCAGACCCGGGCCTCGCCGCTGTCGACCCAGCCTTCGAGGTTGCCGAACAGCCGCCGCCAGTTGCGCCAGGGGACCCCGTCGATGATGATGAGAAGCAGCTTGCCGCGCATGAGACCCTCTCCGGTTCGGTACCGGTTATCTGCGGGTAACGGCAGCGTGCGCGCAACACCAATTGCGACCTCGTGCCGGATTTTCATGGATGGGGCGCGTCCACCTGTGTTTCAAGGCCAAACCCATGTCGGTATCACGTCGGTATTACGTCGGTATTGCGTCGGTGCGCGCGGCGGTGTTGCGGGAAAATGCGGGGGAATCAGCTCAAGTGTTACCCCAACAACCGCGCAACGTGCGCCGGGTCGCGCCCGGCAAACCCACCGGCGACGACCTGTTCCGTGCGCTGTAGCGCGGTGCCTTCCCGCATGATGGTGTTGCTGTTCTTGACCAGCGTGTTTTTGACCCGTGTGAAGGCGGCCTCGAAGCGCATGGCGATGGTGTCGAGCCGATAGGTGTCGTGGATGTTCACCTGATGCGGGCCCGCGCGCGAGCCCAGCCGCATCTGGCGTTGGGCACGGTCGATCATTGCCCCGGTCCGGGCCAGGGTGCCGCCGGTCTGCGTCGGGCGGAAGGCGAACTGGCAGCCCATCAGCATGGTGCGGCTGCGGCCGATGTCGATTGGCTGGATTGCCAGCAGGTTGAAGAACAGGCTTCCGTCCTTGCGGTAGTTGATCAGGCAGAAGGAGTCCGCGGCGCGGCGCTGACAGACCGTCGCGATCTCGTCGGTGGCGGTCTTGTCGGTGAGCGGGCCCTGGAGAAAGCGGCAGTTCTGGCCGAGCACCTCCGCCGCCGGGTATTGCGTGAGCGTCTCGAAAGCGGGGTTCACATAGACCAGCGGCATGTCGGTCTGGTCAGGATCGGCAATGGTGACGGGCACGAGCAGCCCGTCGCACACAGCACGCAATGCCGGCGACAGCCCCGCCGGCAGGTTCAGGTCGTCCAGCATGTGACTTGGGTCCTTGTGGCTGGTGACTGCGCGCACTGTATTAAGACTTCGTTAACGGATGTAGTGCGGGACAGGGGCGTTTCAACTGGGCGGGAGATCAGGCGCAGGCCGCGCCTCACGCTGTGCGCACGGGATTGTGACAGTGCGGGCCGGGAAAGCTTTTGCGCGGCGTGGGGCGGCGCCTTACGGTCGGCGCAGCCGATCACGGAAGGGGCGCAGATGAGCAAATCCCGCAAACCGCAAAGGCGGACATCCCGGTCCAAATCCGCGCCCGCCGCGGCAGAGCCGTCACGCCGGGACGTGATGAAACTGCTGCGCAACGGGGTCATCGGCGCTGCGGTCGTGGGCGGCGGTGGCTATGTTGCGCTTGGCTCGTTCCGCGCCTATGCGGCGGAGCATGATCTGAGCCGACTGGGGCAGGGCAAGCCCGCCATCGTACAGGTGCATGATCCGCAGTGTCCGACCTGCACGGCCCTGCAGAAACAGACGCGCAAGGCGCTGAAGCAGTTTGGCGAGTGCGATCTGGTCTATCTGATCGCGGATATCAACACGCCCGAAGGTCAGGCCTTTGCGGTGCGGCATGGGGTCGGCAACGTGACGCTGTTGCTCTTCGACGGCGGGGGCGGTCTGCAGCAGACGGTGCAGGGCCTGCAGAGCCGGGATCAGTTGCTGCCGATCTTCCAGCGCCATCAAACGGCCCATGCGGTGACCTCGGGCTGAGGCACGCCGGCCGAGGCCGAGGCCACGCCGACCGGTCACTGCAGCGCTGCGCGGGGCACGCCCCGTCCGGAGATCATGCCAAGACGGCTGCAGGCGCGCAGCACGTGGTGACAGCCGCGGCGCAGGTCGCTGTCGCTGGGGTCCTCAAGACCGTACCATGGCAAGGTCAGGGTCCGGTCGACGGGGCCGATTGCCATGACGCTGTCGAGGTCGTCCGGGGCGTTGTCCAGCAGGTCGAGGCGGATCAGCACGAGCTGGCCGCGGATCCAGGGCAGGGTTGGGATCTGCAGCAGCCGGTCAAAGATCTGTTCCGCAGGATTACCCAGGCCGGCGACCACAAGACGCGGGCCCGCGGCGGTGCCTGCGAGGCGGTAGCCGAAGACCGCGCCGCAGCGACGGGTGGTCAGAACCTCGACATAGCGGGCGTGGGTGTCGGTGATGCTGTCGTGATGTGTCATGGTCGGGTCCTCCGTTGCGGCCATGTGAGACGAAGGAGGGCGGCGTGCGCCGCCCTCCGGGGATCGCGGGCTGTCAGGTCGGCTCAGAAGCCGTAGACCAGTGAGACACCGAGCGAGTTGTCGGCGCTGCTGAAGTTGGCCAGCGGGTCGCTGTCCCACTCCGAGCGGTACGACACGCGGGTCGAGATCGCATCGGTCACGCGGAAGTTCACGCCAAGATCGTTGGTCACGACGGTGTCCTCATCCGAGAACAGGATGTCAGTGTCGTTGGTCAGGAAGACGTTCTCGTTGAACTTGATGTAGTAGCGCGACGAGGCAATCCCGGCGATTTCGGTGTTGTTGAAACCCAGCTGGTCTTCGATGTAGCGCACACCGGGGCCCGCTTGCAGACGCCAGGTCTGATCCTTCTGGTTGATCACGCGGTAGCCCGGGCCAAAGCCAAGGAACGCGTCCCAGCGGTTGCTGTCGAACTCGTCATAGCGAACGGAGCCGAGGCCGAAGACATAGAAGTCGCCTTGCAGGTAGCGGTTCACGTCGTAGGTCGCGAAGATCTCTTCCTTGTTCCGCACGTCGTTGTCTTCTGACAGTTCGACGGCAAAGCCAAAGGTATGGTTCCAGGGGCCGTTGCCATAGCGGAAGCGACCAGCCAGATCCAGATCGGCTGTGTCGGTGTTGCCCGAGGTGGCCGAGAAGCCGAGGGCCACGCTGCCGGTCCAGCCTTGCGTATTCTGATTGTTCAGGCGGTCGCGGTCGCGAGCGTCCTTGTTGTTCAGATCGTCGGTGACGTCTTCTTGAATATCGTCGATGCGGTCGTCGAGGTTATCGACGCCTGTCAGTGCGCCCTGCGCGAACACAGGAGCAGCCACGAGGAGCGCAAGGGCCGAAGCGGCCAGCACGTTACGTTTTTGCATGGGTCTATCCTTTCCCAACAAAGTATGACCCGTCCTGAGAGGGCGGGAGCATGTCTGCTGAGACGGGAGATAAGCCGTCTTGTTGAATTAGGAAAATTCAAAATAATCAGGTATAAAGCGAGAATTATTTATGGATCTGCCGTGTCGCCCGAGGGGCCGAGGATATCGACGGTGTGGTCGTGGCTGAGCTCTTTCAGCTCCGCGATGACCGCGCTCTGATCGGCGTCGATCCGGGACCGGATGGCCAGCAACGCGGCCTCGGCGGTCTGCCGGATATCCGCCTCCAGATCGTCTCGCCAGATCGACCAGACCGGGTAGGGGAAGACCGGGGCGTCGGGGACGAGGTGCAGCTCGCCGGAATCAAGGAACCGCTTGATGTAGCGGGCGGGCAGGTAGGCGGCGGCGTGGCGCGCCAGGATGTAATCTGCAGCCATGGCGCCGAGAGACATGGTGAGCCCGGGGTTGGTGAGCTCGGGAAGCTGCAGAGCGTGGGCGTGCACGAACTCCGGCCCCCAGTCGACGAAGACGTAATCTGCAGCCACCTCGTCGAATTGCGCGGGCCAGGAGGCGGCCAGGACCAACTCCTCCTCGAGCACCTTCCGGGCCGTCAGGCCGGGGCGGAGTTGCGGGGTGTACATCAGGCCGATTTGCACGACGCCTTCCACGAGGAAGCGCATGATGCGGTCGGGCATGCCCAGTTCGGCCCGGATATTCAGCGTCGGCATGTCGGCCTGCATCCGGTCAATCCATCGAAAGCCGAGCCGGGGCCAGAGCGAATACTGCGCGCCGACGCTGAGCGATTTGGTGTAGCCGTCGGGCACCCCGACCTGCTGGCGCGCCTCTTCCCAGATCTTGATGAGCGAGAGGGCGTAGCGTTCGAACTCGCGCCCGGCCGGTGTCAGCTCGGCGCCCGCTTTCGAGCGGGTGAACAGCGGTTTGCCCAGCCCCTCCTCGAGCCGGGCGATGCGCAGGCTGACGGCGGATTGGGTGACGAAGAGACGCTCGCTGGCGTTGACGAAAGACCCGGTGGCGGCGACTTCGAGAAAGGTGCGGATCAGCGCGATGTCCATGCGGGGGTATCCATGAGCTCGTCTGCGATGAAGAGCAGTGTTAACGCGATTCGCTGAGGGTGTCTCCGCTGGCGGGAGCCGGGCGCGCGTTCTGCGCCGGGGCTGTCCGGGTGTTCGCCGTCTGGTGGGGCCTGGTCGGGTGTGGGGTCATTTGGAGAGTGATGTCGTTTTTGGACATGTTTCCAATTCATTGGATCTCCTTACACGGGCCGGTGCAGGCGACCGGGCGCTTTTGAGCCCGCGAGCGGCAGACAATGGGGCCGGATGCCCACCGCGACATCGGCTTCATGGCGAGCCTTTTGAGCAAGAGAAGACGGAATGGTGCCGTAACTCTGCGCACATCGGCCTTGGGCCTCCTTGCCGCCACTGCGCTTGGTCCGGCGGGCTGGAGGTCGGACCAGGTGATCGACAACAGCGTCGGCGCCGGGTCGGACCTCCCAGAACGGGATCAGGCGGGCGGTGCGCTCGCCTGTGACCCCGGCTGGGCTGCGGCGCGCGGGCAACGCGCGTCACGGATGTGCGGCCGGGCAGATTTCTTCGCTTGGCGTTAAGACGATCACGGCTATGGTTCTCGGACCACAAGTCCTCGCATAAGCCCATTCCATGGTTCGTCAAATTCTTCCTCTCTCTGCCTTGCTCGCAGGTTCGGGTTTTCTTCTTTTTGCGGGGGGCGTGAATTCCCTGATCCTGCCGATCCGCGGTGAGATCGAGGGCTTTTCCGCAGCTGCACTCGGCCTGCTCGGAACCGGCTGGGCGCTGGGGTATGTGGCGGGCTGTCTGCAGACCCCGGTGATCGTGGCCCGGGTCGGGCATATACGGGCCTTCGGCGTGATGTGCGCGCTGGCGGCGATCACCGTGCTGCTGTCGCTGATCCTGATCAGCCCCTGGTTCTGGATCCCGCTGCGGGCGATCTCGGGGTTCTGCTTCGCGGGCGCGGCGATGGTGGTCGAAAGCTGGCTCAACGAACGGGCCGAGCCCTCCACGCGGGGCAAGATCTTTGGCGCCTACACGATGATCAACCTCGCGGCGAGCACGGCGGGGCAGATGGTGATCGTCACCGGGGATCCGAGCGGGTTCCTCTTCTTTGTGCTGGCGGCGATCGTCTATTGCGCCGCGCTTCTGCCCACGGCGCTGTCGGCGAGTGCAACGCCCGCGCCGCTGGTCAGCGCGAAGCTCGATATCCGGATGCTGTGGCGCAATTCGCCCGTGGCGGTGTTCGCGGTTCTGATGGTCGGGATTTCCAACGCCTCCTTTGGCACGCTGGCGGCGGTCTTTGCGGCGCGCAGCGGGTTGGACGTGGCAGGCATCGCGCTGTTTGCCAGCCTGCCGATCCTGGCGGGAGCGGTGGCGCAGGTCCCCGTCGGGTGGCTGTCGGACAAATATGACCGCCGGGTCGTCCTGTTGGGGATCACCGCGCTCGCCATCCTGGTCGATGCGGCCTTCCTGTTTCTGGCGCCGTCGCAGGAGATCGCCCTGCTGGGCCTGGTGGCCGTCTTCGGCGCGGCGGTGTTTTCGATGTATCCCGTCATCATCGCCCATGCCAGCGACCATGCGGCGCCGGGCTCCTTCATCCAGATCAGCGGGGGGATCCTTCTGATGTTCGGGGTGGGCTCGATCATTGGCCCAACGGTTGCAGGCTTTGCGATGTCGGCCATCGGTTCTTCGAGCCTGTTTCTGATCACGGGCGCGGCGCATCTGCTGATGCTGCTGTTCACCGTGCTGCGGATTGTCACGACGCCGGCCTTGCCCGCGGAGGCGAAGGGCGCGTTTCAGGCGGGGCCGCTGGGGCGGGCGACCACGCCGGAGACCGCCAATCTGGCCAGCAACGAGGTGCCGGAGGATCGCACGCCCTGAGACGGCCCGGCTGGGCGTCACGGCAGCGATCTCCGGGTGGGTCTAGTTCCCGGCGCTTTCCATTTTGCGATGTTTCAGCACCTCTTCGAGCCAGCCGAGCTTCATTTCCGGCACAGAACTCAACAAAAGGTCGGTATAGTCGTCAAAGGGCGGGCTGAGCACCTGAGACTTGGACCCGTAGCGCACGACGCTGCCCTGGTACATCACCGCGATGCTGTCCGCGATGGCGCGCACCGTGGCGAGATCGTGGGTGATGAAGAGGTAGGCCACGTCTTCGCGCTTTTGCAACTCCAGCAGCAGCTTGAGGATGCCGTCGGCCACCAGCGGGTCGAGCGCGGAGGTGACCTCGTCGCAGATGATGAGCTTGGGCTTGGCGGCGAGCGCCCGGGCGATGCAGACGCGCTGTTTCTGACCCCCCGAGAGTTCCGCCGGGTAGCGCTCCTGAAAGCCCACGCCCAGCTCGATCTGGTCGAGCAGCTCCTGGATGCGTTTTTGTTTCTCGGCGCCTTTGAGGCCGAAGTAGAACTCGAGCGGGCGGCCAATGATGGTGCCCACGGTCTGGCGCGGGTTCATCGCCGTGTCGGCCATCTGGTAGATCATCTGCAACTCGCGCAGGTCGTCGAGGGGCCGGGTGGCGAGGTCGGGTGTGAGGGTGCGCCCGTCAAAGGTGATCTGCCCTGCGCTGGGCGGCAGAAGCCCGGTGATCACGCGCGCGAGGGTGGATTTGCCGGAGCCGCTCTCGCCCACGACGGCGAGGGTCTGGCCCGGGTGCAGATCGACGGTGATGTCTTTCAGCACGTCGAAATCTGTGCCCTTGTAGCGGGCGGTGATGGTCTCGACCTTGAGCACGGGGGTGGCGGTGGGTTGCTTCTCCTCGTGTCGGATCGAGCGCACCGAGACGAGCGCTTTGGTGTAGTCTTCGCGGGGCGCGTTGATGATCTGGTCGGTGGTGCCGTATTCGACCATGGCGCCCTGTTGCAGCACCATGATGTGGTCGGAGACCTGGGCCACCACGGCGAGATCATGGGTGATGTATAGGGCCGCCACGCCGGTGTCGCGGATTGCGTCCTTGATCGCGGCGAGCACGTCGATTTGCGTCGTGACGTCGAGCGCGGTGGTGGGCTCGTCGAAGACCACCAGATCGGGCTCGGGGCAGAGAGCGAGCGCCGTCATGCAGCGCTGGAGCTGGCCGCCTGAGACCTGGTGCGGGTAGCGGCTGCCGATATTTTCCGGGTCGGGCAGGCCGAGCTTGCGGAAAAGCTCCACCGCGCGGGCTTCGGCTTGGGCCTTGGTGAATTTGTTCTGGAAGATCGCGGCTTCGGTGACCTGCTCCATGATCTGTTTGGCGGGGTTGAAGGAGGCGGCGGCGGATTGGCTGACGTAGGTGACCTCGCCGCCGCGGAGCCTGCGGACGTCGCGGAACGGGGCCTTGAGGATGTCGCGGCCGTTGACCTCGACCGAGCCACCGGTGATTTCGACGCCGCCGCGCCCGTAGGCCATGGAGGCAAGCCCGATGGTGGATTTGCCGGCACCGGATTCGCCGATGAGGCCGAGGACCTTGCCGGGGGCGAGGTCGAAGTCGACGCCGTGCACGATGTCGATGTCGCGGGGTTTTTCACCCGGCGGGTAGATGGTGGCGCCGATTTTCAGGCCGCGGACTTTGAGGAGCGGGTCGGTCATGGTGTGTCCTGTGGTGGGGCGTCGGGTGGTCTGTTTGGCTGCGCCAAAGGCGCCCACCCGCCAGCCCCTGGGTTCTGGTGCGTCATCCGCGGCCGCCCTTCAGCGAGGTGGTGCGGCCCAGCACCCAGTCGGCGACGAGGTTGATGGAGATGCAGAGCACCGCGATGGCGAAGGCGGGGTAGAGGGCGGCGGCGATGCCGTAGTTGATGCCCTCCTTGTTCTCTTTCACGATGCCGCCCCAGTCGGCCTGCGGGGGCTGCACGCCGAGGCCCAGGAAGCTGAGCGTGGAGACGAAGAGCACGGCGAAGATGAAGCGCAGGCCCATTTCGGCGACGAGCGGCGAGAGGGCGTTGGGCAGGGTTTCGCGGAAGATGATCCAGCCGATTTTCTCGCCCCTGAGCCGGGCGGCCTCGACGTAGTCCATCACCGTGATGTCTACCGCAACCGCGCGGGCAAGGCGGTAGACGCGGGTGCTGTCGAGGAGCCCCATGAGCACGATCAGGATGGTGATGGTGGTGGGCATGACCGAGAGCACGACGAGCGCGAAGATGAGCGTGGGGATCGACATGATGAGGTCGACGAAGCGGCTGAGCGTCTGGTCGATCCAGCCACCCGAGACGGCGGCGAAGAAGCCGAGGACGGAGCCGAGCACGAAGCTGAGCGCGGTGGCGGCGGTGGCGATGAAGATGGTGGTCTGACCGCCGTAGATCATGCGGGAGAGCAGGTCGCGTCCGATGCTGTCGGTGCCGAGCAGGAATTGATCGGAGGGCGGCTCCCAGACGTCGCCCACCACTTCGGCCATGCCGTAGGGCGCAATGAGGGGGGCGAAGATGGCCGTGAGGAAGAAGAGGCTGGTGACGATGAGGCCGAGGAGGGCGGCGAAGGGGACTCTCATGTTTGCGGCTTTCGGCGGGGGTGGCGGGACGGCGCTGTTGCGCGGACGCGCAAGGCGCCCCGCCCGCCGTCCCGCGTTTGGGGCTTTACTTCTGAGGGGGTGTTGGACTCCGCAGGTTTGCTGGGCAAACCCGCTCTGTCCCCACGAAGTGATCGGGTCCTATTTTCAATAGGTCCGATCACTTTGGATGCCTCAATCGCGGGTTGGTCAGGATCGACACCAGATCGGCGATCAGGTTCAGCCCGATGTAGACCGCCGCGAAGATCAGCCCGCAGGCCTGCACCACCGGGACGTCGCGTTTGCTCACGTGATCCACAAGGTATTGCCCCATGCCGGGATAGGCGAAGACGACCTCGACCACCACGACACCGACCACAAGGTAGGCCAGGTTCAGCATCACCACGTTCACGATGGGCGCGATGGCGTTGGGGAAGGCGTGCTTGCGGATGATCTTGAGCATGCCGAGGCCCTTGAGCTCTGCCGTCTCGATGTACGCCGATTGCATCACGTTGAGGATCGCCGCACGGGTCATGCGCATCATATGCGCGAGCACCACGAGCGTCAGCACGATGACCGGCACGGCGATGGCGTCGAGCTTTTGCCAGACGCTCATGCCGTCGTTGATGATGGCCACCGAGGGGAACCAGCCGAGCTGGATCGAGATCCAGTAGATCAGCACGTAGCCGATCATGAATTCGGGGATCGAGATGGTGGTGAGCGTGACCGCCGAGATCAGCTTGTCGGGCCAGCGGTCCTTGTAGCGCACGGCCAGAAGCCCAAGAAAGATTGCCAGCGGCACGGCGATCACCGCGGCCCAGAAGGCGAGGAAGAGGGTGTTCGAGAGGCGCCGGCCAATGTCTTCGGAGATGCTGCGCCCGGAGGTGAGCGCGGTGCCCAGATCGCCTGTCAGGATGCCGCCCAGCCAGTCGAAATAGCGGGTGAGCGGCGGCTCGTTGAGCCCGAGTTCGGCGCGCAGGTTGGCGAGCGCTTCGGGGGTGGCGGATTGGCCGAGGATTTGCTGGGCCACGTCACCGGGCAGGATCATCGTGCCTGCAAAGATCAGGATCGAGACCAGGATGAGGAGCAGCAGACCCAGCGCGAGGCGCTGGATCAAAAGCTGCATCATAGGGGACATGCGCTTATACGACCCACATCCTCATGGGGGCGTAGTTGTGCATGAGGCTGAAGCCTTTCACGCCTTCGATGAAGCCTGCGACACGGTCGCTGCTGGCTTCGATGAAGTCGTTGAACATCGGGCAGATGAGCCCGCCTTCGTCGCGCAGGAGCGTGCCCATGTCGGCATACATCTGCGTGCGCTTGGCCTGGTCGAGCTCGGCGCGCGCGGCGACGAGCAGCTGGTCGAACTGTTCGTTGAAGAAGCGCGTGTCGTTCCAGTCGGCCGAGGACTGATAGGCGGTGGAGAACATCTGGTCCTGCGTGGGGCGGCCGCCCCAGTAGGAGGTGCAGAAGGGCTGTACGTTCCAGACCTCGGACCAGTAGCCGTCATTGGGCTCGCGCTTGATTTCCAGCGGAATGCCCGCTGCCTGGCAGGACTGCTGGAAGAGCGCGGAGGCATCGACCGCACCCGGGAAGGAGTTCTCGGAGGTGCGCAGCAGCACGGGGCCATCGACGCCCGCCTTGTCGAAGTGGAACTTGGCCTTCTCGGGGTCGAATTCGCGTTGCTCGAACTCGGTGTAGAAGGGGTAGGAGGCGTTGATGGGGGTGTCGTTGCCCACGGAGCCGTAGCCGAAGAGGATCTTGTCGACCATCTCCTGCCGGTTGATCGCATGCTTCAGCGCCAGACGCAGGTCATTGTTGTCGAACGGTGCCGTGTTGCAGTGCATGATAAAGACGTAATGCCCGGGCCCGGAGGTCTGGTGCACGGTGATGTTGGGCGCGCGTGCGACGAGGCCTGCGGTGCGCGGCGGCACCCGGTCGATGAGGTCGACCTGGCCCGACTGCAGGGCGGCGACACGGGCGGTGTTGTCGTTCAGCACCAGCATCTCGATGGTTTCGGCGTTGCCCAGATCACCCCAGTAGTTGGGGTTCTTCTCGGCCACGAAGCGGACACCCATGTCCACGTCCTTCATAATGTAGGGGCCGGTGCCGATGGCGGCTGTGGGGTCGTCCTTGCCGCCGCCCGGCTGGATCATCAGGTGATAATCGGTCATCAGGTAGGGCAGGTCGGCGTTGGGGCTTTTCAGTATAATTTCAACGGTGTCGCCATCGGCGCGCACATCCTGGATGTCGCGCAGGAGGCCAAGCGCGCCCGACTTCGTGTCTTCGCCGGCGTGGCGGTCGAGGGTTTCGACCACATCCTCGGCGGTCACGTCCTGGCCGTTGGAAAATGCGATGCCCTGACGCAGCTTGAAGCGCCAGGTGGTGGCGTCGTCGGAGCCCTCGAAGCTCTCCGCGACCTTGCCGGTGATGCCGCCATCGTCATCGAGTTCGACCAGGGGCTCGCCCCAGAAGCGCGCGGCCTGAAGCGCCACGGTGTTGGTCGCAAGGGCTGGATCTAGGCTGTCGGTGGTGGAGCCGCCCTGGGCCGCCATGCGCAGGGTGCCGCCCTTCTTGGGGCCATCGGCGCGCACCTGGCTCGCGATCATCGCGTTGGCCATCGCGGCGGTGACACCGAGGGCGGCGGCACGTCCGATGAAGTCGCGGCGGCTCATCAGGCCTTTGGTCACGCGGGTGCTGAGGTATCTGAGTTCGTCGTTCATTGGTGTCTCCCGGTTTTTGGCTCGGCGCGTGCCGCGCCTTGTTCGTTTTGTCAGTAGGCTTGCGCATTTCGCCCCGCGTCGCAAGGGGGTTTCCCTCAATTCGATACCGCCGGTCTCAGAGGTGATCGCGCGGGACGCTGTCCGTGACGTCGCGCTCGTAGATGAGCGCGTCGTTCTCATAGGCTTCGAGACGGGCGGTGAGGTGGAAATGGGTGGCGTCCGCCCACATGTCGCAGCGGGTTTCCGTGCGCAGGCGTATGGTGTCGCGCTCCATCTCCTGGGTCCAGTGGCAGTGGCCGCGGGCCGAGAGCGGGTCGTCGGGGTGGATCGACCAGGTTTCGCGCGCGGCCGAGCCCGAGATGAGCCCGTGATCAAGGTCGCGGCGTTTGCCGAAATCGTCCTCGATGCGGAGGGTCACCGTGCCGCTTGTCATGTCGACGGTGCGGGTGCGGCTGTTGCCGGGGGCGCGCAGCGTTTCGGTCTGCTGAGGCGGGGCGCTCTCGGGCGGGGCGAACTGGACTTCGTCACGGCGCGCGGTGCGGCGGACGGGCAGGTGCAGGCTGCCGCCCTGCAGCGTGATCGTGGCGGCCTGCGGCGCGGGCCAGAGGAGCGGCCAATAGGCCGTGGAAACGGCGAGCCGCAGCTTGTGTCCCTTGGGCAGTCGGTAGGCGATGGTGTCGAGCCAGAGCTCCACCGGCATCGGTGCGCCCACAGGCATAGGTGCTGGGTCGGCGGGGTCTTCGCGGTGGCTGAGGTTGAGCACGCCGTAGGTGATCCGGGTGGAGGCGCCGTCGGGGTGCACGTCACAGAGCCGGACGGCGATCTGGGCCTGGGGCTGGTCACTGCTGAGCCGCAGCCGCACCTTGGGCGCGCCGAAGATGTCGGTGTCCTGATCCGCGGGCGCGGTGTCGAAGGTCGCGGATTTCGCGTCATCCTCGCGCTGGTCGCCGGGCATTTCCGGCCCGAGCCAGATGGCACAGTATTCGCCCGCCTCGGCGCCCGTGTCCTGGGGGGAGCAGATCGGGGTGGAGATGTTGCCGCGCCCGTCCGACAGCCCGTGCTGGTTGAGATAGAGGGTGCGGTGCGGGATGTGCGCGGTGGCGCCGTCGGCCTCGGCCACCCAGCGCCCGGGGCGGTCGGTATACCAGCGCGCGGGGCGGACGCTGTCCATCAGATAGGCGCGGTAGTCGGGATCGTCCCCGACGCCGGTGTGGATGTCCTTGAGCCAGCGGTCCCACCAGCGCAGCGCCTCTTGCAGAAAGCCGATGCGCGGCTCCGGCACTGCGAAGTGCGGGTATTTGTGCACCCAGGGGCCTACGATCCCCTTGCAGCCGGGCAGGGCTTGAACGAGCTGCGGGACGGCGTTCTTATAGGCGTCGCCCCAGCCGCCGATGGCGAGCACGCGAGCTTTGATGGCACCGTAGTCCTCGCAGACCGAGCCGTGTCGCCAATAGGCATCGCGCCGCTGGTGGCGCAGCCATGTACTGGGCAGGAAGGGTTCGTGTTCAAGGCGTTGCAGCCAGGCCTCGCGCCAGTCATCGCGCAGGGCCGGGTCGGGCGCGCGGGAGGAGTAGGACCACATGGTGGCGCCCCAGCCGAGGTTTTCATTGAGCAGGCAGCCGCCCTTGTAGTGGATGTCATCGGCAAAACGGTCGACGGTCGAGCAGAGGGTGATGACAGCTTTCAGAGGCGCCGGCGCGAGGGCCGCGACCTGCAGGCCGTTGAACCCGCCCCAGCTGATCCCCATCATGCCGACGGTCCCGGAGCACCAGGGCTCCGCCGCCAGCTGCTCGATGACCTCCACGGCGTCCGAGAGCTCCTGCGGGGTGTATTCATCCGCCATCAGCCCCTCGCTGTCGCCATTGCCGCGCATGTCGACGCGCACGCAGGCATAGCCGCGCTGCGCAAACCACGGATGGGTCAGCGCGTCGCGGTCGGTTGTGCCGTCGCGTTTGCGGTAGGGCAGATATTCGAGGATCACCGGGACGGGGTTGCCTGTGGCATCCACCGGGCGCCAGATGCGGGCGGAGAGGCGGGTGCCGTCGGAGAGCGTGATCCCGTGGTCGGGCAGCTCTTCGATCTCGCGGAGGGTGGTGCTCATGGGCGGACGGTTGCCCCCGCGCGCGCGGTTGTCAAGCGTGGGACGCGGTGGCCTGAAAGCCCACCGCACCTGCCTGTCCTGGCGTCTGTGCTGGCAGGTAGGGTGGGCTTTCAGGCCACCCTTGGTCGCATCAATCCCGCAGGCCGATCACGAGATCCATGACGTTAGTGCCCGTGGGGCCGGTCTTCAGAAGAGCGCCGTGCGCGTCGAGCCAGCTGCCCGCGTCCGCGCGGGCGAGCGCATCCTGCGCGGTGTCGTCCCATGTGCTGCCGTCGACCACGGCGCCGGCGGCGTCTGTGGGGCCATCCGTCCCATCGGTGCCGGCGACCAGAAGACGCAGACCGTTTTGCCCTTGAATCTCGCGCGCCAGCATCAGGGCCAGTGCCTGGTTGCGCCCGCCACGCCCGGGGTTCGGTGGCAGCACCACGGTGGGCTCGCCGCCGAAGATGTGCACGCCGGGCTGTGCCGCGCGCAGGGCGGCGCCGATGCGGGGGGCGAGCGCCATGATATCGTCGTAGAGCGTTTCGTCATTTGTGGCGACCGGCAGGCCTGTGCGCCTGGCGGCTTCGGCGACGGCGGCCCGGGCGATGGCGTTGCTGGCCACGATGCGGGCGTCGAACGCGAAATCGCGCCGTTCCGGAGCGTCTCCGATCCCCGACCCGATGACCGCAAGGCTGTCGCCCTCCACATCCGAGATGGCGAGGGTTGTCACCGACGCGCCTTTGAACTGGCCCAGCAGCTTGCCACCCTTCACGCGGCTCACGGCGGTGCGGGCGGCATTCATTGCGTGGATGTCGGCACCCGAGGCGAGCATTTCCTGCGCGCGGGCCGTCAGACCTGCGAGATCGAGACCGTCTACGGGCGCTTCGGCCAGCGCGGAGGCCCCGCCGGAGACCAGTATCAGGAGGTGGCTATCGGGGTTCATGCCGGACACCACGTCCAGCAGGCGTGCGCCTGCAGCGAGGCTGTTCTCGTCCAGCACCGGATGCGCGGACTCCCTGACCTCGGCGCCCTCGGGCGCACCGTCGGCGTGGTGATATTTGGTCACCACCAGCAGCGGCGCATCCGGGAAGGCGTCATGGGCGGCGCGGGCCATGGCGCTGGCCGCCTTGCCGACGGCGATGATCTGATCTGGTTGCCGGCAGGCGCGCGCAGCCAGTGCAGCCCGCACCGCGTTGTCCCCGCGCACGGCGTTCACACCCGCCCAGAACAGCTCTTCCAAATCCGCGGTGTGCATGAGGCCTCCCTAGGGCTGATCGGTGTCGAGCCACAGGGTGACCGGGCCGTCATTGACCAGAGCCACTGCCATATCCGCGCCGAAGCGTCCAGTCTCGACAGGCACGTCGAGCGCCTGCAGGGCCGCGGCGAAGGCTTCGTAGAGCGCCTGGGCCTGATCCGGTTTGGCGGCGCCAGAAAAGCCGGGGCGGTTGCCGCGCGAGGTGTCGGCGGCGAGGGTGAACTGACTGACCACAAGTGCCGCCCCGCCGGTCTGGGCGAGGCTGAGGTTCATCTTGCCCGCGTCATCCTTGAAGAGCCGCAGCTTGCTGACCTTGGCGGCAAGCCGTTCGGCGGTCTCCACATCATCGCCGGGCATCGCACAGACGAGGATCAGCAGGCCCGGGCCGATTTTGCCGATGACCTCAGCCTCGACCGTGACCGAGGCCTCGGAGACCCGTTGCAAGAGCGCGCGCATGGTGGTCCTTTCAGAAGGTCATTGGCTGAGGGCGGCGCCGTAGCCCACGGCGGCCGCCACGATCAGACCGAGGACGACGGCAATGGCGATCTTGGCGGCGGACCAGGGGCGTTCCCCCTGCACCTTGCCGGTGCGGCCGTTCACCACGAAGCGATAGGTCTCGCCGCGGTATTTGTAGGCGGCGAGCCAGACCGGCAGCAGCACGTGTTTGAAGGTGACATCGCGCAGGTCGGTCTCGACCTGGTGGATGCGCTGGCGGTCGCCGCCGATGTCGAAGCGGATGTCGCGGGCGATGACCTGATCCATGCGCTGGCGCGCCTCGATGAACCCGTCCTTGAGCGGCACCGCATAGCCTTCGGCGCGGAAGCCTGCAAGGTACTCAGGCGTGTAGGGCTGCATGTCGCCCAGGTCCCAGGGCTCCAGCGCGTCGGTGAAGCGCTTGGGCAGGGAGGTGGAGGCGAGTATGAGCACATCGTCAAAGAAGCGCGCCACACGGCCCCGGACGCCGCGCCAGCGTACCTTTGGGACCTTGATCTGCTGGCGTTTGCCGTCGCGCATGACGGTGTGGGTTTCGTAGTAGACGGTGCCGCGCTCGCCGGTGTACTGGCTCGTGGTATCGGCGTCGAAGGTCCAGTAGGGCACGTAGATGCCCTGCATCTTGCGGCCCTTGCGCGCGTATTGCTGCAGCCCGTTCGGCGCGAACCAGAGGCGGCCCAACCAGTCGGTCATCGCATCGCGCGCGGTTGTCTCGTCAAGCGCGAAGGGGAGCACGCCGCGCGGTTTGATATGGCGGTGGGTGCCGGTGTCGGTGACCACGGGGGTGGCGCAGAAGGGGCATTCGGTGGCGTGCACATCCGGGTCGAATTCGACCTCCGCCGCGCAATTGGGGCATTTGGAGACGCGGGTCTCCTCCATCTCCATCGCGGGCAGGGCCTTGTTCAGCGCGGCCTCGAAGTCGAGCTCCTTGATCTGGGTCTGGCCCCAGGGGCCCGCGTCGAGGCTTTGCGTGTTGCCGCAGTGATCGCAGACCAGCTGGCGCCCGCCCGGATCGAAGCGCAGATCGCCGCCGCAGGCGTCACAGGGGAAGTGATGTTCGGCGAGGGGGGCGGTTTGCGTGCTCATAACATGCCGTGCAGGGATTTGGGTGTCATGCGGCGCAGGGCACCGTCGCCGAGCGCCGTGTGGCGCCAAAGGTGGAAGATCGCATGCAGCGCGGAAGCCGCAAAGAGCGTGACCATCAGATCGCGGGGGCTGGGGCCGGGGAGCATGGTGCCGAGGGCGGCGGCCAGCGTGCTCGCCGAGGCCCAGGCGAGCAGGGCGTACATGCCGCGGCTGAGCCAGGGGTGGGCGGCGCGCAGGGCGCCGTCGAGCTTGGGGCCGGGGCCGTTCATCAGGCCGAAGATCACGGCCAAGGCCACCATCGCGAGGCCCGCGAGCCCGAAGGCGGCGTTGAGTGCCGCGCTTTCGAGGCCCGCGGCCAGCGCGAGCAACAACAGGGTCAGCACCAGCCAGTGCAGCACAATGGTAGCGCGGCGGCGGGTCATGAGGCGCGCGCCTCTGGGGCGTGGGCGACGAGGCGGAACTCAACCAGCGCGCCGCGGCGGCGCAGCCCGGCGACCTCGACAGCGGTCCAGGCAGGCAGCGGCGGGGTGAAGATGTCCTCCAGCGCCGCCTGCACCGGGGCGAAGGTGGTGGCGATATCCAGATGATAGCTGGTCATCTCGACCACGGCGGTCTCATCCGCGCCTGCGGCAGCGAGCACGGTCTGGGCCTTGCCCAGAGCGATGCGGGTCTGATCGGCGGCGCTCTTGGGCATGGTGCCATCGGGTCGGCCACCGGTGGCGCCGGTGAGGAACAGGAACGCACCCGCGCGGATGGCGGGCGAGAAGCCGGTGGCCGCCGCCGCCTCTTTCAGCGCATCGGGGAGGATCGCCTGCCGCATGATCAGGGCGCGGGCGGCGGAGGGGGCGGGGGCAGCACGGTGAAGAGCTGCGCCAGCTCGGCCACGTCCTCGGCGCGCATCCAGCCGTCCTGGCCGGGCGTCCAGACCATGCTTTCGCGGGTGAGTGCGCCGTCGGCGGCCATGCGGCCCAGGGCGGCCTTGGAGTAGGGGCCCTTGGTCTGGCCGTTTTCGGCCACGTGCCAGACGTGCTCGACCGGGGGCGGCGGTGGTACGGCGGCCGGGCTCACGGTGCGCGCCCCCCAGGGGCCCGCCTGCTGTGCGGCGGCGTTGCCGATCTGCATGCCGAGCCCCGCGCCCAGACCCGCCTGGATCGCAGCGGCGCCCGCACCCTCGCGCCCCAGCGCCTCAGCCGCCTGGAACTGCATGTATTCATTGAGATTTCCGATCACGCCCATCGACGAGCGCTTGTCCATCACCTCTTCGACCGCAGGCGGCAGCGAGATGTTTTCGATGTAGAGCTCGGGCATCGCCAGCCCGTATTCGGCGAGCTGGGCGGAGATTTCCTTGCCCACCAATTGGCCCAGTTCGCGGGTGTTCGCGGCCATGTCCATGACCGGGATGCCGGCGCGGGCGAGAGTGCGCGAGAACTCCTGTACGAGGATGTTGCGGATCTGGAAGCTGATCTCATCCATGGTGAATTCGCCGTCGGTGCCGACGATTTCCACGAGGAATTTCGCGGGATCGCCGACCTTGATGGAATAGGTGCCGAAGGCGCGCAGGCGCACGGGGCCGAATTCGGGATCGCGGCAGATGATCGGGTTTTTCGTGCCCCATTTCAGGTCGTTGAACCGCGTGGTGTTGACGAAATAGATCTCGGATTTGAAGGGGCTTTTGAAGCCGTGATCCCAGTGCTGCAAGGTCGTCATGATCGGCATGTTGTTGGTCTCGAGCATATAGAGACCGGGGGTGAAGACATCGGCCAGCTGGCCTTCATGCACGAACACCGCCGCTTGACCCTCGCGCACGGTGAGCTTGGCGCCGTATTTGATCTCGTGCCCCTCACGCTCGAACCGCCAGACCATCGTGTCGCGGGTGTTGTCCGTCCAATGGATGACGTCAATGAATTCACCGGAGAGAAAATCGAAAATACCCATGTCAGTCAGTCCTTTATACCATGGTCTCAGCTCGGCCCGCCTTGCAGCTCGCGGGCGATCGTGCGGGCGATGGGCGCGGCCTCGGCGGCGCTCATGCCGGGGGAGAGGCGCGGGTCGTAGAGCATCTTGAGCAGTTTCTCGTCGTGTTTGGTGAGCAGTGCAAACTCGTCGTCATCGTTGAAGATCGAGGGCCGCGCGTTGCTGTCATTGGCCAGGCCGAGCGCCTGCGCCATCTCTTCGTGAATGCAGCTGAGGCGCAGCAGACCGGGGTTTTCGGCGCGGATCACCGCGACGGCAGCGGTGTAGGTGTTGGCGTCGGAACCCGCGGCATAGGCGGCGACGGCGCAATAGGTGTCGCGCGAGAGGCTGCGCAGGGCATTGAGGCTCTCGGGTGTGATGCCGGGCACACGGGCGGCGGCGGCGTCGAGGGCGGCGCCACGGTCATCCTCGCTGGCCACGATCACGATGAAGTTCGGGGGGCCGAAACTCATGATCGGGTGGCCGGTGATCTGGCCCAGACGGCGCGCATAGTTGCGGATCGCGGTGCCATCGGCGCTGCGCTGCGAGGGGGGGACAGAGTTGCCGAAGACGATGCCTACGCGCACCGGACCGGACCAGCGGCGCAGCGGGCTTTCGCCGCCGCGGCCCTGCAGGGCCTTTTCGTATTCGTTGAAGAAGACGATGCGTTCGAAGTTGCGCGCGAGCATATCGGCGGTGAAGGGCGTGTCAGGCCCGCCGCCATCTTCGCGCAAGAGCCCCTGGCTGAGCTGGGCCGCCTGAACCTGCACCAGATAGCTGCGCAGGGCGGCGCTCTCCTCGGAGGTGGGCCGGAGCTGGGTTTCGGCGAGGACGTTGGGGCGCGGGCGCGGGGTTTTCACCGTCAGCGGCGCCTGTGCCACGTCACAGGCCACCAGCGCCGCGCCGGCAAATCCAAGTGCGCCCCAGCGCAAGAGAGTGCCCCGCGGCGCCATGCCGTGCTCAGTTCGGAACGGAGGTCGCGGCGGTATCGCCGAGCCCGGTGGACTTGGCCTTCGCACTGGCGAGCGTGTCACGCAGCTTGGCCTCCATCTCCTGCAGCTCGGTCTCGGCGGCGGCGCGGCGGGCCTTGCCCTCGTCCGCGATCTGCAAGCTCTCCTCGATGGTGCCGATGAGATCGGCGTTGGCCTGCTTTACCGCTTCGATGTCGAAGACGCCGCGCTCCATTTCCTCGCGGATCACCTTGTTGCTTTCGCGCAGGTTTTTCGCGTTGGCGGTGAGCAGCTCGTTGGTGAGGTCATTGGCCTGGCGCACGGCTTGGGCGGCCTCTGACGAGCGCTGGATGGTGACCGCCTGCGCCAGTTGCGTCTCCCACAGCGGCACGGTGTTGACCAGCGTCGAGTTGATCTTGGTGACGAGCGATTTGTCGTTCTCCTGCACCAGCCGGATCGAGGGCAGAGATTGCATGGTGACCTGGCGGGTGAGTTTCAGATCGTGCACCCGGCGCTCCAGATCGTCGCGGGCGGCGCGCAGGTCGCGCAGCTCCTGGGCGACCATGACCTGATCGTCTTCGGGCGCTTTCTCGACCTCTGCGGCTTTGGCGGGGATGGTTTTCTCGTCCAACTCGGTGAGCTTTTCCTCGCCCGCCGCGATGTAGAGTGCCAGTTCGTCATAGAACTGCAGCGTCTTTTCATAGAGCACGTCGAGTGATTTGATGTCTTTCAGCAGCGTGTGCTCGTGCTTGAGCAGCTCGTCGGTGATGCGGTCGATCTGGCCCTGCACCTCTTCGAACTTCGCGGTGAACTTGGCGAAGGGCGCGGCCTTGCCCATGAGCTTTTCCCAGAAGCTGCGCTTGCGGCGCACGTCGAGCTCGTCGATGGAAAAGCCGCGGATGGTGGTGACGATGTTGCGTAAGCTGTCACCCGCCGGGCCCACGTCCTTGTTGCGCACGCCGCCAAGCATCGCCTGGCTGATCTCCTGCAGTTCGGCCTGCGCGCGGCTGCCGAAGGACACGATGGAGTTGGTGTCGGTCATGTCGAGCTCGGCCATGCGCTTGGTGATCTCGGCGCTCACCGGCGCGTCGGCCTCGGCCATGGGCACGATGGCATTGGCATCCGCCGGTTCCGGCAGGACGACGGCGGTCACTTCCTCGACCATCTTGAGGTCCTGTGCGGCCTTTTCGCGTGTTGATTCACTCATTGATAGTCCCCTGTTGTTGGGCGGCGTCAGTCCAGACGCACCCCTTCGCGTTGCAGACGGTCCCGCAGGACCTCGATTTCGACCGTGAGGTCGCTGTGATCGTCCAGCATGAGTTTGGTGGTGCGGTCAGTGAAGTTCTTTTCCAGATCGTCCAGCAGGGCGAGGTAGTCGTCGCGGGCTTTCGTGTCCTGTGAGCGGGCGTAGATATCGGCGAATTTCACCGAGGCGTCGCGCGCGCCCAGCAGGTAGACGCCGAGGTATTTGCGCGCCGCCGTCAGGTCGCGCGGGTCATCCTCAACCGTGCGGATGAGGTCGCGCACCACAGTCTGGAACTGCTGCATCCGGGTTATCACGCGCATATTGCCCGAGCGTTTGAGGGCGTCGTTCATGGCGGCCATATGGGCTTCGGCCTCATCGACCACGCGGGCCACACGGTCCTGCTGGAAGGTGTCGATGCCTTCCATGCCCTTGTCGCTCAGCGGATCGATGCCAAAGGCGAACAGATGCAGCCCGGTTGCGGCGACGCCGAACAGGATGGCGGCGATGAGGTTGCCTTCATGGCTGAGGGCGGCCAGTGCGGTGCCGAGACCGGCCAGCAGCCCTGCCGCGATCTTGCGCGGCATCGCCGGGCGGCGCGCCACCTTGCGCGTGTGCCAGGCGGCTTCGGCCACCAGCCCGCCGCGCAGCAGCCAGGCGCCAAGGGCCAGCACCGCCGTGCCCGCAAGCCCGAGGGTCAGCCCCAGCGCGCCTTGCGTCAGCGACATGAAGAGCAGAACGACCGCAGGCAGGAACATCAGGTTGGCGCGTGCGCCCACCGGATCGACCTTGGCGCCCGCAAAACCGCTGCGCCGGGGTGTGCTGCCCTCTGTCGGAGCACCTTGTGGGCTGTATTTCCCGCCGAACCGCTTTGCCATACCGTCAGAGACCGCCCAGCAGGCCCGCGGCGACGCCCGTCATCAGGACGAGCAGCGCCACAAAGGCGAATTTCTGCATCGTGTTCGGCGTCATGATGTCTCCCCGGACTGACGGTGTCTCAAATATAAGCCCATGCGCGTCAGCATGCCAGCCCGCTCTGACCACGGCCGCGTTTGCTGTCGGTTTTGGCATATCATATGGGCAAGATGGGGTGCGGCTGTGGCTGGCGGCAGGGGGAATTTTCCCTCTCAGCCGTCAGAGCGCCGGCCTTTGCCCTGGTGTGTGGGGCGCGGTCGGCTCGGGCGTTTTCGGGTGGCGCGTTTGGGTTTCTTGTCGGGGTCATCCTTGTCGAGGCCCAGCTGGTCGCGCAGGATGCGGCGGCGCACCTCTTCGACCGCGCCGAGCTTCAGCTCGCCCAGCTGGAAGGGGCCATAGCTGATCCGGATCAGCCGGTTCACGGTGAGGCCGATGTCGCCTAGCGCGCGGCGGATCTCGCGGTTCTTGCCTTCGCGCAGCCCGATGGTGAGCCAGGCGTTCGCCCCTTGCTGGCGGTCGAGCGTGACGGTCATCGGTTGGAACTGCTCCCCCTCGACGGTCAGGCCCTTGCGCAGAGGCTCGAGCATAGTGTCGGTGGGCCGCCCGTTCACCCGGGCGCGGTAGCGGCGCAGCCAGCCGGTTGATGGCAGCTCCAGCTTGCGTTTGACGCCGCCGTCGTTGGTGAGCAGCAGCAGGCCTTCGGAGTTGAGGTCGAGCCGCCCGATGCTCATGACACGCGGCATGTCCTCGGGCAGGGCGGAGTAGATCGTCTCGCGCCCCTTTTCATCGCTGTCGGTGCTCACAAGGCCCGTGGGCTTGTGAAAGAGCCACAGGCGCGGCGGTTCGGGGGCTTTGATCGGGGCGCCATCCACGGTGATTGTATCGCTGTCGGTCACATTCAGCGCCGGGCTGTCGATGGTGGCGCCGTTCACGGCAATGCGGCCCGCTGCGATCATGCGTTCGGCCTCGCGGCGGCTGGCGACACCGGCGCGGCTGAGGATCTTGGCGATGCGGTCGCCCTTTGGCGGCTCTGGCTTTGACATGAGGGGTGCCATAGCGGCTTTGCGGGGCTTGCGAAAGGGGGTGCTTTGCGGGCAACTGGGCGCATGGAATTCAACACCCATATGCAGGCCGCACTCAGCGAGGCGCGCGCGGCGGCCAAGCGCGGCGAGGTGCCCGTGGGGGCCGTGGTCGTCGACCCCTCAGGCGCGGTGGTCGCGGCAGAGGGCAACCGCACGCGGGAGCTGAACGATCCGACGGCGCATGCAGAGATGCTCGCGATCCGGGCGGCCTGTGCGGCAGCGGGCTCGGAGCGGCTGGTGGACCATGCGCTCTACGTCACGCTGGAGCCCTGTGCCATGTGTGCCGCGGCCATCGCGGCGGCGCGGGTGGCGCGCTTGTACTATGGCGCGAGCGATCCCAAATCGGGGGGGGTGGCGCAGGGCGCGCGGGTCTTCGCGCACCCGCAGTGCCACCATGTGCCCGAAGTATTTGACGGCATTGCCGCTGCAGAATCAGAGGCTTATCTGCGCGCCTTCTTCACCGCGCGCCGGTAGGGCGGGCTTTCAGGCCGCCCTTGGCTCAACCCCGGAGTGACGGATGGACTGGACGCGACAGATCGACAGCTACTGTGAGCGGCTCGACGCCTCTTATTGGGCCGAGCCGGTAAATGCGGTCACCAACCTCGCCTTCATCATCGCCGCCCTGATCATGTGGCGGCGGTCAGGTGGCGACCGGCTGGCGCAGCTGCTCTGCGTCGTGCTCTTCGCCATCGGGGTGGGCAGCTACCTCTTTCATACTCACGCGCAGACCTGGGCGGCGATCGCCGACGTCACGCCAATCCTGCTCTACATCCTCATCTATATCTATGCGATGAACCGGGTGGGCTGGGGGCTGCGGGTGCTGCCCGCGCTTGGGCTCACCGCGCTCTTCTTCCCCTATGCCTGGCTCACCGTGCCGCTGTTCCAGATGGTGCCGGGGATTGGCTCCTCGGCGGGCTATGCACCGGTCGCGCTGCTGATCCTGATCTACGCGGTGCTGCTGCGCCCCCGCGCGCCTGGGCTTGCGCGCGGGCTGGCCATCGGTGCGGGTATTCTGATTGCCTCCATCACCTTCCGCTCGCTCGATCTGCCGCTCTGCGGTCAGATCCCGCTGGGCACCCATTTTATGTGGCATCTGCTCAACGGGCTGATGCTGGGCTGGATGATCGAGGTTTACCTGCGCGCGGCTCTTGGCAAGGCGCGCGTGGGCGGATAAACGCCCCCGGGTAGGCAGACGAGGAATTGCGATGTCCATTGACGAGAGCACAGCCGCGCGCGTGGCCAAACTGGCCCGGATCAAGGTGGACCCCGAGGCGCTTCCGGCGCTGGCGGGCGAATTCAACACCATCCTGGGCTTCATTGAGCAGCTCAACGAAGTGGACATCGAGGGCGTGGAGCCGATGACCTCCGTCACACCGCAGGTTCTGAAACGCCGGGTCGATGCCGTCACCGATGGCGACCAGCAGGCCAAGGTTCTGTCAAACGCGCCCGATGCGCGCGAAGGTTTCTTTGCCGTGCCGAAGGTGGTTGAGTGATGACCAAGCTGAACGAACTGACCTTGAGTGCGGCCCGCGATGCCCTGCGCGCAGGCGAGACCACCTCAAAGGAGCTTACCGAGGCCTGCCTGGGTGCCATCGAGGGTGCGGGCGCGCTGAATGCCTTTGTGCATCACACGCCGGAGCTTGCGCTGGCGCGCGCTGAGGCCGCAGACGCGCGGCTGGCCAAGGGCGATGCCCCCGCCATGTGCGGTCTGCCCATCGGCATCAAAGACCTCTTTTGCACCAAGGGTGTGCCATCCCAGGCCGGGTCGCGCATCCTGCAAGGCTTCCTGCCGGAATACGAATCCACCGTGAGCCAGAACCTCGCCGATGCGGGCGCGGTCATGCTCGGCAAGCTCAACATGGACGAATTCGCCATGGGGTCTTCGAATGAGACTTCCACCTACGGCAATGCCGTGAACCCCTGGCGGCGCGGCAATGACGACGCGCAGCTCACGCCCGGCGGCTCTTCCGGTGGCTCGGCGGCGGCTGTGGCGGCGGACCTCTGCCTTGCGGCGACGGGCACGGACACCGGCGGTTCGATCCGTCAACCCGCGGCCTTTACCGGCACCGTGGGCATCAAACCGACGTACGGGCGCTGCTCACGCTGGGGCATCGTCGCCTTCGCCTCCTCGCTCGACCAGGCGGGCCCGATGACGAAATCGGTCCGCGATTCGGCGATCATGCTGGAAGCCATGTGCGGCCACGACCCGAAGGACAGCACCTCTGCTGATCTGGCCGTTCCGAACTTTGAAGCGGCGCTGAGCGGTGACATCAAGGGCAAGAAAATCGGCATTCCCAAGGAGTACCGCATGGACGGGATGCCCGAAGAGATCGAGACGCTCTGGCAGGACGGCATCGCCATGATGAAGGACGCGGGCGCCGAGATCGTCGACATCTCGCTGCCGCACACCAAATACGCGTTGCCTGCCTATTACGTGATCGCACCGGCCGAGGCGTCGTCGAACCTCGCGCGCTATGACGGTGTGCGCTATGGCCATCGCGCCAAGCTGGATCAGGGCGACGGCATCACCGAGATGTACGAAAAGACCCGCGCCGAAGGTTTTGGCGATGAGGTCAAACGCCGGGTCATGATCGGCACCTATGTGCTGTCGGCAGGCTTCTATGACGCCTATTACAACCGCGCGCGCCGCGTTCGTACGCTGATCAAACGCGACTTCGAGCAGGTTTTTGCCCAAGGCATCGACGCGATCCTGACGCCTGCCACCCCTTCGGCGGCTTTTGGCCTGGGCGAGATGACCGATGCGGACCCGGTGGCCATGTATCTCAACGATGTCTTCACCGTGACGGTGAATCTGGCCGGACTGCCTGGAATCGCGGTGCCTGCGGGGCTGGACAAGCAAGGCTTGCCGCTGGGGTTGCAGCTCATTGGCCAGCCCTGGGCCGAGGCTGACCTGCTCTGCGCTGCACATGTTCTTGAGCAGGCAGCGGGCTTTGTGGCCAAGCCTGCGAAATGGTGGTAATCTCATCCGCCAGATGAGCAGAACAGGCAGAGATTTCATGACACCACGTGTCACTTTTGTGGCCCTGGCCCTTGCGGCCCTGAGCGCCTGTACGCCTCAGGTGCCGGACAGCGGGCAGGGCGTGGGCTTTGACAATTCCTTCGAGGCGCAACGCCAGCGCGATGCGGCGCTCACCGACAGCGATATCCGCGTGCCGGACACCGTGCGCCCGCCAGAACCGGGCTCGGCGGAGGAGACGGCAGCGGCCACCACTCGCATTCTGGCCGAAACCCGCCCCGGCGCGCCGGACAGTGCGGAACTGAATTCTGGCGTCGAGCCCCTGCAGGCCAGCCCGTCCAACCCGGCGCCGGTGGCGATCAACAACCCGGGCATCTCGGATGAGAACGACTTTGACGCGGTCTCTGAGCGGCAGAGCATCGAAAGCGATGCCGCCCGGATCGAGCGCAACCGAGCACAGTATGAGGTGGTTCAGCCCGAGGCCTTGCCGCAAAGACCGGGCAGTGAACAGCCGAATATCGTGGCCTTTGCGCTGTCGACCAGCCATCCGAAGGGCCAGAGCGTCTATGCGCGCGCGGGCTTTGGCGGCGAGGGTCGGGCGGCGCGCAACTGTGCAGATTACGCTTCGCCCGATCTGGCGCAGATCGACTTTCTGGCGCGTGGTGGGCCCACGCGGGACCGGCGCGGACTTGACCCGGATGGCGACGGCTATGCCTGTGACTGGGATCCGACGCCGTTTCGTGCGGCCTCCGAAGGCTGAAGGTGCGCGACCACCCGTCGCCCAACTTCGGGCCGCGCCGCGATGGGCTGACGCCCTCGATCATCGTGCTGCATTACACGGCCATGGCGTCTGCCGAAGCTGCGATCGACCGGCTCTGCGATCCGAAGACCGACGTCTCTGCGCATTACGTGATCTGCCGGCGCGGTGAGGTGATCCGGCTCGTGGCCGAGGACAAGCGTGCCTGGCATGCGGGCGCCGGTGAATGGCGCGGTCAAACGGATATCAACTCCCGCTCCATTGGGATCGAGCTTGACAATGCAGCGGATCATCCGTTCCCCGAGCCGCAGATGGCCGCGCTAGAACATCTTCTGTCTGACCTCATGGCCCGGTGGGCCATTCTGCCTGAAGATGTTATTGGACACTCGGACATGGCCCCGGGTCGCAAGAGCGACCCGGGGCCGCGGTTCGACTGGGCCCGCCTGGCGCGGCAAGGTCTTGCCGCGCCAGGCGGGCCCAGTCGCCCGGGTCCAGACGTGAGCGCTCTTAGGTTCAGGGAATGTGCGCGCGCTGCGGGGTTCACCGCTGACATGGACGATGCGACGCTGCTGGCGACGGTGCGGTTGAGGTTTCGTCCCTATGCGAAGGGGCCCCTCGCGGTCGAAGACATCGCCGCGCTCCCCTTGGACTAGCCCAGCCCTTCATTCTTCCAAAATACTCCCGCCGGAGGCGTCTCTGCGCGCCACCCATTGACGTGGCCCGCATTTGCGCGCATCACGCCCCTTGCGCGGAAGGCCGGATGGCCGCGGCACCGGGTGACCGGGGTCGAGGAAAGTCCGGACTCCAAAAAGCAACGGTGCCGGGTAACGCCCGGGCGGGGCAACCCGACGGACAGCGCCACAGAAATCAGACCGCTGGGCATCTGCGCAGCAAGGGTGAAACGGTGGGGTAAGAGCCCACCGCGCCGCTGGCAACAGCGGTGGCACGGCAAGCCCCACCGGGAGCAATGCCAAATAGGGATCGCGCGTCGCAAGACAGGGCCGCTTTTGCCCCAGCAGATCCGGGTTGGCAGCTAGAGCCTCTGCGGCAACGCATGAGGCAAGAGGAATGGTCATCGAACCGGGGCGTGCCCTGGGGAACAGAATCCGGCTTACAGGCCTTCCGCGCAGAGTGCACTGAAAGGGCGAGACATGGACCTCAATGGCAAGAAGGTGATCGTGACCGGCGGCAGCGATGGCATTGGGGGGGCACATCTGCCTCAAGCTGGCGGCGGCGGGTTGCACCCTTGCGGTCCTCGGGCGCAACGCGGAGCGTCTGGCACAGGTCAGGGACGAGGTGCGGGCAGCGGGCGCGGCGGCCGCGTGGACCTACAGCTGCGACATGCAGAACAGTGGCGAGATCGCTGCAACCGCGCACCAGATCCTCGTGGACCTTAGCGCGGTTGATGTGCTGATCAACAATGCCGGCGTCTGGCACAAGACCGGGCCGCTGGACGAGATCTCTGACGAGATGGTCGCAGCCATCCTGCAAACCAACCTCACCGGCACGATCCAGCTGACCCGTGCGCTTCTGCCTGCGCTGCGGTCCCGTGATGAGGCGGCGATAGTGAACGTGATCTCCAAATCCGGCGTGGTCGCGCAGGCCGGGCAGTCGGTCTATACGGCCAGCAAGTATGGCATGCGCGGATTCACCGAGGTGCTGAAGGCCGATGAGGCCGACAGTGGCCTGCGCGTCGCGGGTCTCTACCAGTCCGGCACCAATACCGGGATGTTTGCAAAGGCAGGAGAGGACGTGCCGAACCACATCTTCACCGAGCCCGAGGATCTGGCGGATGTGGTCGTCTTCATGCTCTCGCGCCCGCCAAAACTCTGGATGCACGAGGTGCGCATTGAACTTTGACAGAAGCGGGCGCGCCCAGGGCTGATGTGGCCCGAAATCCGGGCTTTTGCAGTTGACTCGGGCCCGCATCCGGGTAAAAGCCGGGCTTCAGGATTTTTCGCAGCCTGTCCACCGCGTCGGGCCGCAGCAGGAGACACACCATGGCCAAGCCAACCACGATCAAAATTCGTCTGAACTCCTCGGCGGGGACAGGCCATTTTTACGTGACCAAGAAGAATGCGCGCACCATGACAGAGAAGATGGTTGTGCGGAAATACGACCCGGTCGCGCGCAAGCACGTCGAGTACAAGGAAGGCAAGATCAAGTAAGATCGCCTTGACCAACGCTTTGATGAGACGGCCGTGCCCCCGAGCACGGCCTTTTTTCATGCAGCATGAGCTCTGCGGATCGGGTGAGCTTGGTGGGGGTTCACCAGGTCGCACCGCCCAAAAGGGGCTCAGGTGAGGGCCCGGTGCCGCACCTGAGGGCTGTTCACGCAATTGTAAGGTCCAAAACCGCCGATCCTTGCCCGTCTGCGTTGGGCGAGGTCTGGATTTGCGCTATCCTAGGTGGATGTAACGGCACATCTGTGACGCGGTAGAGCCGCTTCGAAAGGAGAGCCTGAATGACCAAGACCTTACTCAAACGCCGGTTCATGATGTCCGCGACGGGCGCTGCGTTGATCACCGGTGCCACGGGGCTGACCGTGCCTGCCAAGGCACAGGGCGTGGCACCCACGCCGTCGATGCGCGGCGGATCCAACAACTACCTGCCGGGCGCGCCCATCGTGGAGCGGATCGGTGCGGGCGGGTTCTGGATGAGCGGGACGGTTCGGCGCGCTGGCGATGGGGCTCCGCTGCCGGGTCAGCGGATCCAGATCTGGGCCCATACCACCGAAGGGCATGAACGCGACCCGCACAGCCATGGGGCCACGCTGACGGATGCGAACGGGGTGTTCCGGCTCGAGATGCCGCAGATCGTGCCGGCGTTCGGACAGCCGCATGGCCATCTGGCCTATGACAGCGAGGAGTTCGAGACGGTGTTCCTGCGCCCGGTGATGGCGAGCGCCGGCGAAACCAGCCTGGAGGCACATTTCGTGCTGCAGCCCGTCTGAGCGGCACGACTCCGGGGATGGGGCGCGTCCTGCGTGGCACGTTGATCTGGGGCGCGCTCCTTTTGTCCATGAGCGTGCCGCTGATCGCCGCGGGAATGAGCCCGCTGCTGGCCTGGCGCGACCCGGTCTATATTGTCGCAGGCTTTGCCGGGGTGATCGGTCTGGCGTTGCTGGTTCTGCAGCCGTTGCTGGCGGCGGGAGCCCTGCCCGGTGTGCCGGGTGCGCGCGGGCGGAGGGTGCACCGGTGGGTCGGAGCCAGCTTGATCGCGGCCATTCTCGTGCATGTGATTGGCCTGTGGCTGACCAGCCCGCCGGATGTCATCGACGCTTTGCTGTTTGTCTCGCCGACGCCATTTTCCGCCTGGGGTGTGATCGCCATGTGGTGTGCCTTCGGTGCAGCATTGCTGGCGGTGTTCCGGCGCAAGCTGCGGTTGCACCCCCGGCTTTGGCGCGGCTTTCACGTGTCGCTGGCCTGCGTCATCGTCGGAGCGACAGTGATACACGCCGTTCTGATCGACGGCACCATGGAGCCGATTACAAAGGCGGCCCTCTGCGCGCTGGCCGTTGTGGCAACCGCGCTTGCAGCTGTCCGGATCACGGCCCGGAGACGGTAGGGGGCCGGGATATGCGGCCATCGGTGTCTTCTCCCTCGGATCAGATCCAATGCGGGCGCTTGGTGCAGTGACCGTGCGCCGGTGAGACTGCCCGCCGCTGCTGGGGCAGTGGAACTGGACCGCCGCGACCGTGCCCCTTTTTGGTGACCCCGCCTGTGCCGTGGACCCGTTTGCCGGAGCGCTGGCGCCCGGTAGCCTCGGTTCTCTCATCTGTCTGAGGAGGCAGCGACAGCGGTCGTGTAGGCGTGGCAGATCGGGGCGCGGGAGGGCGCAGCGCTGCACAACAGGGTTCTTCGCATCCATCAGCCGCGGGCAGGTCTCAGCCCGACATCTTGCCTGAGATCGTCTGCTTGGGTGTCGACAATTCTCAATCACGGTGGGGGTTTAGCACGAGCCCCTTCGGCGTGGAGGCGCTGGAACCAACAGTATTTGGCGTCGATGTGACGAGCATGTTGAGACCCGCAGCAGGCTCTACGTGGCTCTTTGGGGTGGATTTTCGACCTGTAAAATATGGCAAATGACACTGCGTCCATGTTTCCAACTTTTTAAGGCTCTCGTGGCATTCCGGCCCGAATGCAGATTCGGGAAGGAAGAATCATGGCGGTTGAAACGCACCAGTCCGAGGCCACGCGCGGGTCATTCATTCATTCGATTTTCATCAAATGCCTCGCGCTCGTTGCTGTCTCTTGCATCGTCGTTGCCGGAATTTTGACCTACAAGAACCTCAAGACCAGCCAGGGGCTTGCCAGCCAAGCCATGTTGGATGTCGGCGAGCAGGTGGTTGAGCAGTTGAGCCAGCGTGCGGGGCCTGCGTTGAATTTCAAGGACTATGATCGATTGAACGCGATCATGACCGACACTGTGGACGCCAAGGAAGGAAGCGCAGCTGGGGCGATTGTGCTGTCCCAGACCGGCGATATGGTGGCCAGCTCAATGCTGGACGGTTTGTCACCGGATCTGATGGTCGCGCTGGCGCGGGAGGTTCTCGAAGATGGCGAGCCGCGCATAAACCCTGAGAGGCTGATCATCGCCCGTCCGGTCTTCGGTGGCGCTGATCAGAACTTGGTGGGCGTTGTCGCGCTCGACTGGCAGTCAGCTGTGCTGTTTGCTGAGGCGCAGAGACAAATGACGCTATCGCTGCTTTTAGCAATGGCTGTCGTCGTGGGAATGTTGGTTGTTGCAAGCCCGGTGGTGAAGCGGGTTGTGGCCAAACCGTTGCTGGCTGTTGCTGAAGCGACCAAAAAGATGTCCTCGGGCGATCTGGAGTGTGATGTGCCTCAGTTCAAGGCAGGGAATGAGATCGGCCCTGTTTCCAGGGCGCTCACTGCCTTTCAGGCAGAGCTGAAGGCGACAGAAGCTGCGCGCCAGGACTCGACCATGAAGAGCACGGCGCTCGACGCCGGCTCTGCCGCGATCATGATCGCCGATGCCGACTTCAAGATCACCTATGCCTCGACGGCGGTGCTCGAACTGCTCAAGGACAAACGCGCGGTCATTTCGGCGCGCATTCCCGGTTTCGATGCTGAAAACATCGTGGGCCAGAGTATCGATATTTTCCACAAAAAGCCGGACATGCAGCGCAAGATGCTCGGAGCTCTGGGGCCGGATGGACATCACGCCAACCTCGAGATGGACGACGTGACCTTGGAGCTGAAGATCTCGCGGATTGACGGAGAGTCAGGCGATCGCATCGGCTATGTGGTCGAATGGGCGGATGTGTCCGAGCAGCGGCTGAACGCGGCGGTGCTTGAGTCGCTGAACGACAATCAGGCCCGTGCGGAGTTCGGGCCGGATGGTCAACTGGTGGATGCGAACGCGGCCTTCATGGCCCTTGTGGGTGTGCAATCGGTGTCGGACACGTGCCGGTTCGCCGAGACCGTATTCGTGGATCAGGACCCGGCCGACCCGAGCCAGGCGATGTTCGGCGAGCTGACGATCCGCGGCACGGACGGCAGTGTCTCGCATCTTCTCGGTGGTTTGAGCCCGGTCACCTATAACAACGGCGATCTGAAGCGCACTGTGCTGATCGCTGCGGATGTGACGACCGAGCATAAGCAGAAGCGCACGGCATCGGAAGAACGCGCGCGCCTGCAGGCGGCACAGGATCAGATGATCGCCGCGCTGAGCAATGCTCTGGCGGTCCTGGCGGAGGGCGATCTGACAGTTCGCATCAATGAAGAGTTCAGCGGATCAAACGATCAGATCCGTCAGGATTTCAACACTGCACTGGAACGTCTGGATGATGCCATCGATTCGGTGGTGGCGGGAGCCAATGAGATCCATTCCGAGGTGACCGGAGTCGCAGGAGCGGCGACATCGCTGAGCAAGCGCACGGAAAGCCAGGCTGCGACATTGGAAGAAACAGCCGCAGCGGTGACCGAAATCAGCGCGTCGGTGACCAACTCGGCCGATGGAGCGCGAAGCGCAAACCAGGTGGTCAAGACTGCCGAAGACAATGCGAAATCTTCCGGCAAGGTCGTGCATGAGGCGGTGACGGCGATGGGAGACATTGCCAAGAGTTCCGCGGAGATCTCGTCGATCATCAAGGTCATCGATGATATTGCCTTCCAGACCAATCTTCTGGCCCTGAACGCGGGCGTTGAAGCCGCCCGTGCCGGGGACGCAGGCCGCGGCTTTGCGGTGGTTGCGTCGGAGGTCCGCGCGCTGGCGCAGCGATCCTCGGAGGCTGCCAACGAGATCGGATCGCTCATTTCGGCCTCGTCCGAGAATGTGGATTTGGGCGTGAAGCTGGTTGGAAGCGCCGGTGAGGCGCTGCAAGAGATCATCACGTCGATCTCGGACATCTCCTCCTATGTGTCGCAGATTGCCAGCGCTTCCGAGGAGCAGTCGTCAAGCGTCGCGGAGATCAGCGCGGCCATGAACCAACTGGATCAGGTGACGCAGGAGAACGCCGCCATGTTCGAGGAAACCACAGCGGCGTCGCAGAACCTGTCGCGGGTGGCGAATGACCTGACGGCGCGTGTGCAGCGGTTCTCGACCCGTTCGCAGTCCCGGCAGGACGATCAGGATGTCATGGATGGGTCGGAGCAAGATGATGAAATGGCGCGCTGGGCCTAAGCGGCGGTCCGGGCGCCTTGCTCTCTGACGCCATTGCAGCACGGTTGAGACTGCGCTTTCGGTAGCGCCATTGAGATGGGCTCTCGTGGCGTGGTGTCCAGGCGTCAGCAGCACCGGGGTGCGATGGCTCCGACAGCGTTGGCAGGCGCGGGCTGGTCATGCCACCATGGCCTCTTCTGGGTCGCAATCATCTCTCGAGATGTGCAGGCCAAGTTGGTGCTCGCCGCTGCGGCGCAGCCCTGCATGGGAGTGCCGAACGCGTTTGGATCAGGGCCCCTTGGCAGCGGCCGGCTTTTCCGCCTCGAATTCGATGGCTGCCTGGGTGTCACCGGCGATGGCCCGCTCGAAGGCGGAGAGCCGTTTGTAGATTGACATCAGCTCAACGATTGTTGTCCAGGACATGACCAGAAACTGGAATGAGCCCTCAACCCGCTGGAACGCGCGCAGAATCTGCTGCATCACACCGAGCGTTACACCAGCGTTGATGATCGTCGGACCCAGCGCGATGTAGGGCAGGATCGCCCCGGCCTGAAGATAGGAATATCGCACGACATTGAAGTAGAGGTAATTCAGGTAGAGGCGGAAATAGTTTTTCCGCACGTTGGAGAACAGTTCTGCAAGGGTAGGGGGTTGCGCCCGTTCGGCGTTGTCTTCGCCCAGAACCAACTCCTTGCGGAACGCCGCCTCGACACGCTGGTTGCGAAATTCCAGCCCCGGCAGGCGCCAGCCGGCGAGGCCCAGCAGCGCCGTGCCGACGACCGACCACAGGATGGCGACGAACACCAGCGCCTGCGGAACCTCGCCGACGACGGGAAGCTCCGTGACGAAGGAGGACAGCCCCCAGAGGATCGGGAGGAAGGCCAGCAAGGTCATGACCGCATCGATGAAGCGCGATCCGAGGGACTCCATGATCCGCGCAAACAGCATGGTGTCTTCTTGGATTCGCTGCGACGCCCCTTCGATATGACGGATTTTGGGCCAGAGCGAGACGTAGTGGTCGTTCATCGCCGTGCGCCACCGAAAGACGTAGTGGGAGGTGAAGAATGCCACGATCACTGCCGTGATGATGAACACCATGGCGATCTTCAGGAACGTGGCGAGCTGTGCGTAGTAATCTCCGGCGCTGACTGAATTGGGCTCCGCCAGGGCCTGCTGCACGATGTCGTAGAAGGTGCCGAACCACTCGTTGATCATGACGTCGAGCTGCACTTGAAACCAGGTGGCAAAGACGATCAGCGCCGATCCGGCCACCGACCATTTCGCCCAAGGGTGATCGGTCTGGCGCAGCCAGAACAGGACAAAAGCGCCGTAGCAGAGCGCCGTGTATTCGTAGAGCCAGACCCGGCTCGGCTCCCACCCGAAGAGGCCCGAGAGGCCAAGGCGGTCTTCCCAGTCGCTGAACTCGATCTGCCACAGCGAGACGCAGATGATGGACCAGATCACCGCCGTGAGCAGGAAGCGTTTGGGGTTTGGAAAAAACGAGTGGAACATGATCGGGTGCTCTAGTTGGAGGTCACTGCGCGGGCGCGTTTGGCCATTGCGACCAGCCGCGGCCGCAATTCTTCTGCGGTCGCAAGCGGTGGATCGAACCAGACGCGTGCAGCCCGGTCGGATGACGTGAGGTCCAAGCCTTCAAGATCGACGCAGGCAAGGGTCCACGGGCCTTCGGTGTGGTCGGCGCCCTGCTGTGCGTAGAGCGCGATGGCGTCGCGATGGTCTTCATTCATATGCGCAACCACGCCGGCTTCCATCTCTTCCAAGTCTGGGTCTGTTGGGGCGAGTAAATCCTCGCCGGTCAGCTGATAGGCTTTGCCGAAGCCGCCGTTGAACGAGGCCCCCTCGATCTCGAGGCGCCAGAAGGCGAAATCGGCAAGGTCCACGTAGAGTTCGGCCTTCGGGTGGCGTGCGAGGAAGCGCGCCCGGAGCCGCGTCCGACTGTTATCCGAGACCTGCCTGGCGTGCCCGAATACTGTGATCCGCGGGTGTGCGAGGGGGTCGCCCCGTCCCGGGTCGCCGAGAAGAACAGAGGCGCGAGGGTCGCTCTCCAGCGCACCGAAGTGGCCCGAGAGTTGCGAAATGAGGAAAAGCGGGCACCCGCGACTGTCGCTCGCGACCGAGATGCGGCTTGCCATGGGAATGCCCGAGGCCGGGTCAATCGTTGCCAGAGCGGCGTGCCGGGCGGTCCGCAGGAATGTCTTGGCGCTGCGCCTGACGTCCGCATCGACCGGTTGAAGCACGTCTTTCTTGGTCACGCGGCCTCCGGCCTCAGGGATTCATCAAGAAGACTGTCGCAGGTCTGCCCCGCTCCGTAAACCCACCCGTGCCGACACGGCGGCAGGATGCTGTCGGGTGCCCTTCAATTGCGCAGGCAGAGCCCTTTCCGGCCAGCGTCGCTTTCGGACGGAGGTCTCCCCGGTAGACCGGGGCCGGGTCGGTAGTGCGGAAAGAAAAACCCCGCCCGATGTTGCATCGGGCGGGGCAAAAACTTGGTGCAGATGAGTATGCTGTTACTCTCGATTGCCAAAGAGCTGCAGCAGCATCATGAACATATTGATGAAGTTCAGGTAGAGGCTCAGCGCGCCCATGATACCTGACTTCTGCAACCACTCCTGGTCGCCGTGATGTGCGTGCGCCAAGTAGGTGTTCTTGATGTTCTGCGTGTCATATGCGGTCAGACCGGCGAAAATCAGAACGCCGAGCACGGAGATCGCGAACATGATGGCGGGGCTGCCCAGAAAGAGGTTCACGATGGAGGCCACCACGAGACCAATGACCCCCATGATCAGGAAGCTGCCCCATCCGGAGATGTCTTTCTTGGTGGTGTAGCCCCAGAGCGACAGGCCCGCGAATGCGATCGACGTAATCAGGAAGACCTGCGCAATCGACATGCCGGTGAAGGCCACGAAGATCCAGGCGATGGACAGACCCATGACCGCCGCGAAGGCGTAGAAGAACAACTGCGCTGCGGCTGCGGAGAACTTGTTGATCATCGCGCTGAACCCGAAGACCATCGCCAGGGGCGCGAACATGATGACCCAGCCCAGAATGTTGGGTTGCAGCGTCACCGGATCGCGGAAAATCGCCATCAGGCCGGGCGCCGTGCCGACCGCCCAGGCGACTGCGAAAGTGATCAGCATGCCTACGGACATGGTGCCGTAGACTTTGTTCATATGGGCGCGCAGCCCCTCATCAATCTGGGCGGCGCGGGATCCGGCTGTTGACCGGATTGTATTCACGTCAGCCATTAAGACCTCCACTTGAAACTCATCTGCGCGCAGACCTTCCGCGCGCTCTGCGCCAAATATCGGTGGCGTTTGGCTCTATTTCAAGGCTTTTCGGTCGGGAATGTGCCGGTTTGGTAAGATTTGGATACCAAAATGTTAATCTGTGCCCAGAGAGGCCGCTGGAGCGGGGATTTCAGCTGTTTCTCCAGGTGTCCGGCACGTCCCAGAAGCCCCGCCGCGCCTCGATCTGCGCGCGCTCTGAGGTCACTCCGATATCCTCGAGCCCACGGGCATCGAGTTTTGCCAGCGCCCGGCGCGAGCGCCAGAGGGCCAGATAGGTCCGAAGGCCGACGCGGCGGCGGGAGGGCATGGAAGCGCGGGATGAAACACTGTCGATCAAGGCCATTTGTCAGTTCCTTTCGTGATGTATACCCTGCCTTGCATCAGGGTGCTTGATATATATGGCAAACCATGCTTCATTTGAGAAACGAATGTTTGTGAAGCTTTTCATCAGAGGTTGTGATATGAGAAATCTGGACATCACCACGTTGCGATCTTTCGTTGCGGTTGCCGATGCGGGCGGGGTCACGCGAGCCGCGGGCTTTCTGCATCTGACCCAGTCTGCGGTGTCCATGCAGCTCAAGCGGCTGGAAGAACTGCTGGATGTCGAGCTGCTGGACCGGTCGGGACGCACCATTGCGTTGACCGCATCCGGGGAACAGCTGTTGACCTATGCGCGGCGCATGGTGGCTCTAAACGATGAGGTAATCGGGCGGCTGACGGATCAGGCCTATGAGGGCGAGATCATCCTCGGGGTGCCGCATGACATTGTCTATCCGGTCATCCCGCAGGTACTGAAGCAATTTCATGTGGCGTTTCCGCGCGTGCGGGTGCGGCTGGTGTCGTCCTATACGCGGGCGCTGAAGGAGATGTTCGAGAAGGGCGAATGCGATCTGATCCTGACGACCGAGAAGATGGTCGGCAGCGGTGGCGAGGTTCTCGACGACAAGCCGCTGCGGTGGATCGGGGCGCCCGGGGGTGCGGCCTGGCGACAGACGCCGCTGAAACTGGCCTTCGGACGGCTCTGTACCTTTCGCCCGCATGTGGTGGAGGCGCTCGATCTGGCCGGTATTCCCTGGGAAGTGATGGTGGAAACCGAAAGCGACCGCACCATCGAAGCGACGGTAAGCGCAGATCTGGCAGTGCACACGATGATCGAAGGAACGGAGCCACCGCATCTGGAACGGGTGGAGCACGGCGGCGCGCTGCCGGACCTGCCGAGCCAGCTGATCAACCTTTACGGTGCGCAATCGAGCAAGAACGTCATGCACGACAGCCTGGCCGATTTCCTGCGGCGGGCCTTCTCCAAGGTTGACAGCGCGCGGTTGAAGATCGCCTGACCCGCGACCGGTCGCCGGTGAGCGGACAGATTCGAGCCGCTCACGCGGAGTTTGCGACCGGCAAGGCGGAAATCTTTGCGCTTGGTCCGGCGGGATTTTGCCAATATCTGCCGAAAGAGACGATTTCCGCCGATGCGTGAGCGCGGGTGACAACCGGCCGATCGCGCGGCTGTCAGAATTCTAGCCAGCGTGGAAAACTACGCCTTAATCGGCCCTAAAATCAACTTTAAATTGAATTAATCCAGATAAATTTGACCAAATGCACAAAATTTTAATCGAATATTGGGATGCTCGGTTTCGTCTCAAAAACGTCTGATTTCATGGGAAAAGACGCGTCATGATTGTTTTGTAGGCTCAGCCGCTCACGCTATTGGGAGGCGATAATGATTGATCGGAGGTCGTTTTTCTCTATTGTTCGGCGGCAGAACGGTTTGTGGTGATCGCGGCTAGGTTGTGCCAATGATGCAGTCCGGTCGAAAGGCCACCTTTTAACAAGGTCAATGCAAAGGATAAGCAAATGGTACATGTCGTTGATGTTCACGTTGGGAAGCGCATTCGGCAGCGGCGCTGGCTGGTTGGGATGACGCAGCAGAAGCTGGCCGAGTGTGTCGGGATCAAGTTCCAGCAGATCCAGAAATACGAGACGGGTGCCAACCGGGTCAGTGCGTCACGCCTTTGGGACATTGCGGATGCGCTGGAAGTGGATGTGGCCTTCTTCTTCGAGGGTCTGAAGTCCGATGACAGCGGTGACGCGCATCAGGACGCCATTCCGGCGGATATGATGGGTGACAAGGAAGCAATGGACCTTGTGCGGTCCTACTACGCCATTCCGGAGAACCAGCGGCGCCGTCTCTTTGAGCTCGCCCGGGTGTTGAGCGACGTCGCCTGAGGCCCGGCTGAACCGCCCGCCGCGAAAAAGATGCCCCGGGGCCGATGAGATATCGGCAGGGGCCTTGCGTCAGAGGAATGCTGCTGTCACCAGTCTGCCATGACGCATACCCGACACTCTCATGACATCGCCGCGCTTGATGCAACCGCCCGGCACATGGCTGACGCCGCACGGGCGGCAATCCTGCCGTACTTTCGGGCGCGCGATCTCACCCCCGACAACAAGCTCGATGAGGGATATGACCCGGTGACCGAGGCGGATCGGGGCGCGGAACGGGCGATGCGCGCGATCCTCTCCAAGGAGAGGCCAGACGACGCCATTCTGGGAGAAGAATATGGGGCGTCGGCAGGCAGCAGCGGTCTCACATGGGTGCTGGACCCGATCGACGGAACGCGGGCGTTTGTCAGCGGCACACCGACCTGGGGCGTGCTGATCGCCGTTTCGGATGCCGAGGGCCCGTTTTATGGGCTTATAGATCAACCCTATATCGGCGAGCGATTTGTCGGTTGTGCCGGCAAGGCCGAGCTGACGAGCCCTGCCGGGGTCAGATCGCTGTCGACGCGGGCGACATCGGAATTGAGTGAAGCCATCGTGTTCACGACGTTCCCCGAAGTGGGCACACCTCAGGAGGGGGCGGCGTTTCGAGCCGTGGCCGAGCAGGCCAAGCTGACACGATATGGTATGGATTGTTACGCCTATGCTCTGTTGGCCGCCGGGCAGATTGATCTGGTCATCGAGTCGGGGCTTCAAGCCTACGACATTCAGGCGCCGATCGCGCTCATCGAGGCGGCCGGAGGTGTTTTGACCAATTGGGAGGGGGCCGCCGCGCATGATGGCGGACGGGCGCTTGCGGCTGCCAATGCCGAGATCCATGCAAAAGCCCTCGCCGTGCTGCAAGACACGCTGGCATGACACGGCTGCTGCTGCGTGGTGCGGATCATCTGCTGACGATGGATGACGCGCGCCGGGAATTGCGCGGCGCCGATGTGCTCATCGAAGACGGTGTGATTTGTGAGATCGGCGTGGGCCTGCAATCGGGTGCAGCCGTCGTGGATACTTCGGGCTGCGTGGTCACGCCGGGGCTGGTGAACACCCATCATCATCTTTACCAGACGCTGACGCGCGCGGTGCCGGCGGCGCAGGATGCGTTGCTCTTCGGCTGGCTCGAGACGCTCTATCCAATCTGGTCGCACGTCACGCCGGAGCATGTCTTCACGTCCGCGCAGGTTGGTCTGGCGGAGCTGGCGCTGTCCGGCTGCACGTTGAGCAGTGACCACCTCTATCTCTACCCAAATGGTGTGCGGCTGGAGGATACGATTCATGCGGCGGCTGAGGTCGGTTTGCGGTTTCAGCCCACGCGTGGTGCGATGAGCATCAGCCGGTCGGCGGGCGGGTTGCCGCCGGATGATCTGGTGGAGCAGGAGCAGGATGTTCTGGACGACTGCATCCGCGTCGTCGATGCCTTTCACGACCCGTCTCCCGGCTCCATGTGCCGGGTTGGTCTGGCACCCTGTTCCCCCTTTTCCGTGAGCCGCGACCTGATGCGGCAGGTGGCGCTGCTGGCGCGGGAGAAGGGGGTGATGCTGCACACCCATCTGGCGGAAAACGACGAGGATGTGGCCTATTCGCTGGAGCGGTTCGGCTGCCGTCCGGGCCGATATGCCGAAGAGCTCGGCTGGGTCGGGCGCGACGTCTGGCATGCCCATTGCGTTAAGCTCGACGCGGAGGAGATTGCGCTCTTTGCGCGAACAGGCACTGGCGTGGCGCATTGCCCCTGTTCGAATTGCCGGCTGGGCAGTGGCATCGCGCCGGTTGTCGCAATGCGGGACGCGGGTGTGCCGGTCGGGCTTGGCGTTGATGGTTCGGCGAGCAATGACGCAGGCAATCTGGTGGCCGAAGCGCGGCAGGCGATGCTGTTGCAGCGGGTGGCGCAGGGGGCGGATGCGATGAGCGCGCGGGCGGCGCTGGAGATTGCAACGCGCGGGGGCGCGGATGTCTTGGGACGGCCCGAGTGCGGGCGCATCGAGGTTGGCGCCCGTGCCGACATTGCCATCTGGGATGTCTCCGGTCTGGAGACGGCCGGCAGCTGGGACCCGGCAGCGCTTCTGCTTGCAGGGCCGGTGACGGTGCGGGACCTCTTCGTCGAGGGGCGCGCAGTGGTGCGGGATGGAGAGATCACAACGCTTGATCTGCCTGCACTGATCGCGCGGCAGTCCGAGATGACGCGGGCTCTGATGGAGGCGCTATGAAGTTGATTTGGATGGTCGTGGTTCTCTTTGGTCTCGGTGTCGGGGCGATGGCTGACACCCGTGTGACGCAGGCGCTCAATGACTATCGCGCGAGCCAGGGTCGGGCGCCCGTGACCTATTCCGCCACGCTGGAGGCTGCGGCTGAGGCTCATGCGACGGATATGGCGGCGCGCGGTTTCTTCGATCACCGGGGCAGCGATGGATCGACCGTGGGCACACGGGTGCGGCAGCAGGGCTACGGCTGGTGTTTCGTCGCTGAAAACATCGCGCAGGGGCAGGCGTCGCTGGCCGATGTGATGCAGGCCTGGGCAGAGTCGCGCGGGCACCGCCGTAACATGCTGTCGCGGCAGGCGCAGGAGTTTGCGCTGGTCGAGGCGCCGGGGCGCCTCTGGGTCATGGTGCTGGCGGCGCCTGGCTGCTGAAGCGGTCTCTAGGTGGTGTGCTTTCGGGGGCGCTTTTCTCCCGCGATCCAGACATCGGCGATGGCCCGGTCATCTCCCATCATGATGGTCGGGAAGAGCGCTTCCCAGATGTCCGCGGCTCCGGCTGTGCGTTGAGCGATGGCGGAGGTGGAGGCCAGATCGAGGATCGTGAGGTCGGCCTCGTATCCGGGGGCGAGTGTGCCGATGTGGTCGTGCAGATGCAGGCTGCGGGCCGAGCCAGCGGTCGCAAGCCACAGCAGTTGGGCAGGGTGCAGAGACGTGCTGCGCAGCTGCGCGATCTCATAGGCGGCGGCCATGGTGCGCAGCATCGAAAAAGACGAGCCGCCACCGGTGTCGGTGGCCAGCCCAAGGGTGATGCGGCGTGCAGCGAGGCTGGCCACATCCATCAGACCCGAGCCGATGAAGGTGTTGGAGGTGGGGCAATGCACCAGCGCGGCGCCGCTCTCGGCGATCCGGTCGACCTCGCGCGGCTCCAGATGGATGGCGTGGCCGAAGACGGCCCGCGCTCCGATGAGCCCATGCGCCTCGTAGGTGTCGAGATAATCGCGCGCATCCGGGAACAGGTCGCGCACCCAGGCGATCTCATCCGGTTGCTCGCTGAGATGCGTCTGCATCAGACAGTCGGGATAGGCGCGCCAAAGAGCGCCAAGGGCGCTGAGCTGGTCAGGTGTTGACGTCGGCGAGAACCGCGGGGTGATGGCATAGCCCGCGCGGCCTTGCCCGTGCCAGCGCTCCAGGAGCCGCTTGCTGTCGTCATAGGCGGATTGCGCGGTATCGCGCAGGCCCTCGGGTGCGTTGCGGTCCATGCAGGTTTTGCCCGCGACCGTCCGCATGCGTCGCACCGCTGCCGCTTCGAAAAACGCGTCGACACTGTGGGCGTGGATCGTGGTGTAGGAGCACAGGGTCGTGGTGCCGTGATCCAGCGCCAGATCCAGATGGCGCGCGGCGATCTCTGCGGCATAGGCGGGATCGGCAAGCCGCATCTCTTCGGGGAAGGTGTAGGTGTTCAGCCAGTCGATCAACCGCTTGCCCCAGCTCGCGATGATTGCCGTCTGCGGATAGTGCACATGGGCGTCCACGAACCCCGGGCAGATCAGGTGATCGCCATAGTCCTGCACCGCAGCCTGTGGATGCGCGCGGCGCAGCAGATCGCGGTTGCCAACGGCGCGGATCAGGCCATCTTCGATCAGAACGGCGCCTGCGCTGTCGATCTGCACCGCATCCTGCCAGGGATTCAGCAGCGGATTGCCATGGGCCACGAAGGTCTGGCCGAGAAGAAGCGTGGGGCGGGTCATATCCTCTCTCTATGGCCTTCGCGGGGCCGCTACAACGGGGAAGCGGGCGCCATTGTATCCGATCAGGCGGGCCCCTATGGTCTGCCCAAAGCAGGGGAGAGGCGCATGTCAGAGCAGGCCGTGGAGCAGGAGCCGGATGTCGAGGATGAGGCCTATGTGCTGGGTCCCAAGGCGGTTGCGGCGATCCTCTATGCGGTGGATATTGACGACGCCGCCAAGCTCACGGAGCTGATGGAGCCGCTGCATCCGGCGGACATCGCAGACCTTCTGGAGCAGATCAACGCCTTTGATCGCTCGCGACTGATCCGTCTCTACGGGCGGGAGTTTGACGGCGAGATCCTCTCGGAACTGGACGAGGCGATCCGCGAAGACGTCATTGCGGTTCTGACCCCGCAGGTGCTGACCCAGGCCGTGCGCGACATGGACAGCGACGATGTGGTCGACCTGGTGGAGGATCTGGAGGATCACCAGCAGGAAGCGATCCTCGAAGCGCTGCCCGACGCCGACCGCATGGCGGTGCAGCAGGCGCTGAGCTATCCGGAGTTCTCCGCCGGGCGCCTGATGCAGCGCGAGGTGGTCATGGCGCCGGAGCACTGGACGGTGGGCGAGGCGATCGACTATCTGCGCAGCACGCCTGAGGACGAGCTGCCCGCCCAATTCTATCACATTGTGCTGGTGGACCCGCGCCTGCACCCCATCGGCAATGTGACCCTGGGCAAGCTGATGCGATCCAAGCGCGAGACGCGGCTGATCGACATCCAGGAGGAGACATTCCAGACGATCCCGGTGCTGCAGGACGAATCCGATGTGGCATATGCGTTCAACCAGTATCACCTGATCTCGGCTCCCGTGGTTGACGATGAGGAGCGGCTGATTGGGGTGATCACCATCGATGACGCGATGGCGGTGCTGGATGAGGAGCATGAGGAAGACATTCTGCGTCTGGCCGGCGTGGGCGAGGGCTCTCTGTCGGACCGGGTGGTAGAGACCACCAAGCAGCGGCTGCCCTGGCTGGCGGTGAACCTGGTGACCGCAATCGCGGCAAGCCTGGTCATCGCGCAGTTCGAGGCGGCGATTGCGCAGATTGTGGCCTTGGCCGTGCTGATGCCCATCGTGGCCTCCATGGGCGGCAATGCGGGCACCCAATCGCTGACCGTGGCCGTGCGCGCGATTGCGACGAAGGACCTCACGGGCGCCAATGTCTGGCGCGTCATTCGGCGCGAGGTGCTGGTGGGGCTGATCAACGGGGTGATCTTCGCGGTGGTCATGGGCATCGTGGGCGTGCTGTGGTTCGGCTCGCCCGCCTTGGGCTATGTGATCGCCGCGGCGATGGTGATCAACCTCGTGGTGGCGGGACTTGCCGGCACCGTGATTCCGGTGATCCTGGAACGTGTCGGGATCGACCCGGCGTTGGCCTCAGGTGCATTTGTGACCACGGTGACGGATGTGGTGGGCTTTTTTGCCTTTCTCGGGCTGGCGGTTGTGGTCCTCCTGTGAGCGATCTGAGGGAACGAAAGGCGCAGGCGCGGGCCGACGGGTTCGCGCGGCGCAAGGCAGCTCATGCCGCCGACCCGGGCACCGGGGCAGGGGAGCTTTCGGCGTTTCTGGCGGGGCATCGCGGCGTGCCGCTCTCGGGCTATATGCCGATCCGGACAGAGATCGACCCGCTGCCCGCCATGGCGGAGGCAGCGGCCTATGGGCCGGTTGGTATTCCTGTGATCCTCGGGGCCGGGCAGCCGTTGAAATTCGCCTTGTGGGAGCCCGACATGCCGCTGGTGCAAGGCGCCTTTGGGGCGCGTATCCCGGAGGTGCCGGAGTTCTTCGAGCCTGAGATCGTGATTGTCCCGCTGGTGGCCTTTGATGCGCGGGGCGGGCGGCTGGGCTACGGCGGCGGGTTCTATGACCGGACGCTGGAGCAATTGCGCGCCCAACGCCCGACGCTGGCCATAGGCTTTGCCTATGCGGCCCAGCAGGCTGACGCCCTGCCGCTGGAGCCCACGGACCAGCGGCTTGATTTCATCGTGACCGAGGCAGGCATGACGGATCTGCGTCAGTCCTCGGACGCGTCATAAGTCAGGATATCGCCTGGCTGGCAGTCGAGCGCGTCGCAGATGCGCGCAAGTGTTTCGAACCGCACCCCCTTCACCTTCCCGGATTTCAGCAGCGAGACGTTCTGTTCGGTGATGCCCACCCGCTCGGCCAGTTCCTTGGAACGCATCTTGCGGCGGGCCAGCATCACGTCCAGCGTCACGACGATCCGCTGATCCAGGTCTTCCTTGGGGTCAGACAAAGGCCTTGTTTTCCTCTGCCAGATGCGCAGCATCGACCATGATATGCCCAAGGGCGACCAGCATCAGCCCCAGTGTGATTGCATAGATGTCACCCTCCTTGAAACTCAAGCCAAAGGTGATCCCCGTTGGATCGGCCCAATAGCGCAGGACCGCACCGGCAATCCCGTCGACGATCATGCTGATCGGGACTATCAGCACCAGCACCCAGCCGACACGCCGCAGGCGCAGGGCGGTGACCTGCGTGAAGATGCCCGATGCTTCGCGGATGCCCGCAAAAAGTTGACGTATGAGAAACATCATGGCCGCCCCCATGAAAACCGTGGTCAACCAGATCAGGCTTGCCAGTAACGCCGTTGCCGTCGTGAGGGTGAGGCCGCCGACCTCGATATCGAGGTGCTTGGTCAGTTCGCGGCCGAGATGCTGCGGATCTATGATCGACAGCAGGATGAAATAGACCGCGAAAATCAGCGCCAGATAGAGGGCCAGCGTGCTGCACCAGACGCCTGCACGGGCGGTGGCTGCGATTTTTGTCTGTCTGTCGAGTCGGTCGAACACCATGTGTACTCCAAATAAAAACATTGCTTGCAAAAATTATCGTAAAACAATAATTCAAGCAAGCGTGAGGATAAGAAATTCCTCTCCTAATCATCATAAGAGGTTTCATATGAACTATCGAGAGCTGTTTTTATTCGGCGGTATCATTGTGGCGCTGGCCGTGCCCGCCGACGCGCAGGATCGCTGGACGGGGTATTACTTCGGTCTGTCGATCGACAGTGTGGAGACTGACTCGCAAGTTGACGGCAGCAGCGTGCACGATCTGTCGGACGAGGGCACCAATCTGGGCATTTACGCAGGCTATGGCATTCGGCGGGGCCGGAACTTTGTCTGGACGCCCGAGGTGACGCTGTCGCGCCTCGAAACCAACGGTGGCGCGTCAGATGCCACCTTGGGAACGACCGACTTTGACGGATCCTTCCTGCTGGAGCCCCGGATACGCGCCGGATACGCCACCGAGCGGTTCTATCTCTATGGTATCCTCGGGTTGGGCATCACCGATGCGGGGCTGCGTCCCGCCGGGTCAGACGAGGATGAGCTGATTGGATCCTTTGGCCTAGGGGTGGGGGCCGAAGTTGCCATCAATGATCAATGGTCGACCCGGGTCGAAGCCATTCATCGCGAGTGGAACGCGTCCAAACAGGACTTCAACGGACGGCTTCGGGAGACCGAAACCGACACAACGGTGCTGCGCATCGGTCTCACGCGTCGGTTCTAGGCGCTAGGCCTTCTCGAACGCTGAAAATGCCTCGGCCCAGTCCGGATGCCATCGGGACAGAGCCGGGCGGTTTTCAGCGATATCGCCCGCCGACCAGAGCACGCGGCGGGCGTCAATGGCTTCGGTCACCATGTTGTCGGGGCAGAGCACGTAGAAATCACCCTGGCTGACGCGGCTGAAGAGATAATCGACGCAGTCTTCGCTGCTCCAGGCGCCGTCCGGTTTTTCAGGCATCACGGCGGCAATCATGCCGGTATAGGTGAAGCCCGGCACGAAGAGGTGCACGTCAATCGGGGCACCTGCCTCCCGCAGCTCATGCGCCAATTGCTCGGTCAGCACTTTCACCGCAGCCTTCGATGCGTTGTAGGCGGGGTTGCCGGGCGGTGTGGTGATGCCCTGCTTCGATCCGGTGTTGATCACTGCGGCGGGGCGGCCGTTCTCGATCATGCGAGGCACGAAGGATTGCACGCCGTTGACGACGCCGAAGAAATTCACGTCGAAAGTCTCGCGCCAGGCCTCGGGTTTATCCCAGCAGGAGGATCCAATGCCGATGCCCGCATTGTTCATCAGCACCGCCACCGGCCCGAGCGTAAAGGCGCGATCTGCCAGCGCGGCAACAGCATCTGCGTCGGAGACATCGGTAACCTCGGTCTCCACCGTCGCTCCCTGGGCCTGCAGGTCTTTCGCGGCAGTCTCCAGCGGCGCGGCGTTGCGGTCGGCCAGCAACAGCGAGAAACCTTGTGCCGCCAGATGGGACGCTGCGGCCAGGCCGACCCCGCTTGCGCCGCCGGTGATCACGGCCAGTCCACCGTTTGAGGTAATCTCGCGCCACGCCATCATGTATCTCCCTTATGTCCTGCCGCAGATCTAGGGCGCCGCGGCGGTCTTCCCACGGTTCGCCGCGCCATTATTCTGGCGACCGCCCCTTGCCCTTGCCGGGTGCGCGCCCTACCCATCCTGCATGAAGCTGTTGTTCCTCGGAGACGTGATGGGGCGCGCCGGGCGTCGCGCGATCACCGAAAACCTGCCGCGTTTGCGGCAGGAATGGAAGCTCGATTTCATCGTGATCAATGGCGAGAACGCCACCTCCGGCATCGGCCTCTCGGGCGCGCACGCAAAGACGCTGCTGGAGGCCGGGGCCGACTGTATCACGCTTGGTGACCATGCGTTTGACCAGAAGGACATGCTCCGGTTCATCGAACAGGAACCGCGGGTGATCCGCCCGCTCAATTTCTCCAAAGCGGCGCCCGGCAAGGGCGCGCGGCTCTTCACCGCGCAGAACGGGCGCAAGGTGCTGGTCGCCCAGGCGCTGGGGCAAGTCTTCATGAAACGTCCCTTTGACGACCCGTTCTCGGCGCTGGAGCCGGTGCTGAAGGCGCATCCGCTCGGCGGGCAGGCAGCTGCGGTCATTGTGGATATGCACTGCGAGGCGACGTCGGAGAAGATGGCCATGGGGCATTTCTGCGACGGGCGGGCCAGCCTTGTGGTCGGCACCCATACCCATGTGCCGACGGCGGACGCGATGGTGCTGCCGGGCGGCACCGGGTACCTGACGGATGCGGGCATGTGTGGCGACTACAACTCGGTGATTGGCATGGAGAAGGCAGAGCCTTTGCGCCGCTTCATCACCGGCATGCCGCGGGAGCGCTTCACACCTGCGGCGGGGGAGGCGACGCTGTCCGGCGTCTATGTCGAAACCGACGACCGCAATGGCAAGGCCAAACGCATCGTCATGGTGCGCAACGGCGGTTTGCTGCAGGGAGCCGCACCTTGAGAGGATCCCAGAAGCTGTTCTTCACCGCTGTGCTGATCGTGCTCGGAGCGGGATGGGGCGTGACCATGCCGCTGACGAAGATCGCGGTTTCGACCGGCTTTGGCCATTATGGGCTGATCTTCTGGCAACTCGTCATCGGCACGCTGATGATGGCCGCTCTCAGCGCGATGCGTGGAAAGGGTGTGACCTTGGCGCCCGCGCGGGTCGGGTGGGGCCCGCTGCGGATCTGCGTGATCGTGGCACTGGTCGGCACGCTCATACCAAATACGGCCTCTTATCAGGCGGCGGTGCATCTGCCCTCGGGCATCTTGTCGATCCTGCTGTCGATGATCCCGATGTTTGCCTTTCCGGTGGCCCTCGCTATGGGGCTCGACCGGTTCTCGTGGCGGCGGCTCGGCGGGCTTTGCGCGGGCCTGTCTGGCGTTCTGTTGATCGTGGGGCCGGGTGCCACGACGGCCTTTGGTGTGCCTGTCTTCTGGGTCTTGATCGCGCTGATTGCCGGGATCTGCTATGCGATGGAGGGCAATATCGTCGCCAAATGGGGCACGGCGGGCCTGGACGCGATCCAGGTTCTCTTCGGCGCGTCGCTCCTTGGCGCCATTGCCGTGCTGCCGGTTGCCATCGCGTCAGGCCAGTTCATCCCGCCTGGTGCGTTGAACAGCACCGCAGGGCATGCGCTGATCGGGGCGTCGCTTGCGCATACCGCCGTTTACGCGGGCTACGTCTGGCTGGTTGGGCGCGCTGGTCCGGTCTTCACCGTGCAGGTGAGCTATCTGGTCACGGGCTTTGGCATGCTCTGGGCCAAACTGATCCTCGACGAAGCCTATCCGCCGGCGGTCTGGGGCGCGCTGGGGCTCATGTTTCTGGGGATGTATCTGGTGCAGCCACGCCCGAAAGCCGCGCTTGCTCCGGCCTGAGCAATCCGCCACACTTACCGCAGGTTGAATGCTCTCTGAGGTGTTATCTCCTTGACCCCGTTGATTGAATTGGCGCCCAATACCGCTGCGTTCCTGACCCTCGGGGTGGTGGCGGTGATGTTCGCGCTCTTCGTGCGCGAGACGTTCCCGACGGAGGTCGTGGCAATTGCGGGGTCGGCGCTCATGCTGCTCCTCGGTGTGCTGCCGTATGAGAACGCGCTGGCGGTGCTCAGCAATCCGGCGCCCTGGACCATTGCCGCAATGTTTATCGTGATGGGGGCTTTGGTGCGGACGGGCGCGCTGGAAGTGCTGACCCAGATGGCCGAGCGCTATGCCAAGACGCATCCGCGCGGCGCGGTCGTGGGCGTGCTTTTGTCGGTGATGGGCGCCTCGGCGATCATGAACAACACGCCCGTGGTTGTCGTCATGATCCCCGTGGTTGTGCAGTTGAGCCAGACGCTGGGGGCCAAGGCGTCGAAACTGCTGATCCCGCTGAGCTATGCGGCGATCATGGGAGGCTCGCTCACTCTGATAGGCACATCGACCAACCTGCTGGTGGACGGCGTGGCGCGCACGCAAGGGTTGGAGCCCTTCACCATTTTCGAGATCCTGCCCATCGGCCTGGTCGTTTGCATCTGGGGCCTCACCTATCTTTCGGTGGTTGGGCGGCGGTTGCTGCCGGATCGGGACAGCATGGCGAATATGCTGTCTGATCGCTCGAAGATGAAGTTCTTTACCGAAGCCGTCATCCCGCCGGATTCGAACCTCATCGGGCGCGAGGTGCTGAGTGTGCAGCTTTTCAAGCGTGAAGGCGTGCGGCTCGTCGATGTGATCCGCGGCGATGCGTCCTTGCGGCGCAACCTCAAGGACGTGACGCTGCAGTTGGGGGACCGCGTGGTCCTGCGTACGCAGATGACCGAACTGCTCAGCCTGCAGGCCACGAAGGAGTTGAAACGGGTCGATCAGGTGTCGGCCGTCGAGACGACCACCGTCGAAGTGCTGATCACGCCCGGCTGTCGGATGGTGGGGCGGTCATTAGGGAATATGCGGCTGCGGCGGCGCTATGGTGTCTATCCGCTGGCCGTGCACCGGCGCAATCAGAACATCGGGCGGCAGCTCGACGAATTGGTGGTCAAGGTGGGCGACACGTTGTTGCTGGAAGGCGCGCCGGAGGACATCCAGCGCCTTGCTGCGGATATGGATATGGTGGACGTCTCACAACCCTCCGCGCGTGCCTTCAGACGCAGCCACGCGCCGATTGCGATCCTCGCGCTGGTGGGAATCGTGGCGCTGGCGGCTTTCAACGTCGCCCCTATTCTGCTGCTGGCGGTGCTGGCCGTGGCGTTGGTGCTGGTGACCGGCTGCATCGACGCAGACGAGGCGTTTTCCTTCGTCGATGGGCGCCTGCTTGCGCTCATCTTTGCCATGCTCTCGGTCGGGGCGGCGCTGCAGCATTCCGGAGCTGTGGCGCTCATCGTGGATGCGGTCTCTCCGACGCTGATGGCCATGCCACCGACGCTGGTGGTTCTGGTGGTATTTGTGATGACCTCGACCCTGACCGAGCTTGTCTCAAACAACGCTGTTGCGGTGATTATGACGCCGCTCGCCATTGGCCTTGGGACAGCGCTGGGGCTGGATCCGCGCCCGCTGGTGGTGGCCGTGATGATCGCGGCCTCCTGCGCTTTTGCCACACCCATCGGCTATCAAACCAACACGTTGGTCTACGGCCCGGGCGGCTATCGCTTCACCGACTTTCTGCGTGTGGGCGCGCCCCTCAACCTCAGCATGGCGGTGATCGTGTCGCTGGTCATTCCGTTGATCTGGCCGCTCTGACGCCTAATGCTGCTATGCAGAAAACGCAGATCAGCTTCCCCTTTTTGCGCGTTGTTCGTTAAGGGTTTCGACATCATGTTGGCGCTATCAGAACATCCGGTTTTGATGAAAGGACGCAACATGAACAGCATTATCACACGACTGAAAACCGCGGCCGCAAAACGGGCCGAATTCCACCGCACTTATCATGAGTTGCGGCATATGCCACGCGAAACGGCGATTGACCTGGGGATGTTCCCGGAAGACGCCTATCATGTGGCTTACACGCACGTCTACGGACGCTGAGTTACAGGGCGTCAGACCGGCGCCCACCGAGATTCCCGACCCGCATTTGGATGACCGAATGCGGGTCTTTTTGTGTCTGAGGCTCAGAGCGGCCAGACGATGAGGATGACGGGGATCGACACCGCGACGACGATCACCTCCAGCGGCAACCCCATACGCCAGTAGTCGCCGAATCTGTAGCCGCCGGGGCCGAGGATCAGCGTGTTGTTCTTATGCCCGATGGGGGTGAGGAAGGCGGAGGAGGCCGCGACAGCGACCGCCATCAGGAAGGGGTCGGGCGAGACGTCGAGGCTTTGCGCCATCTGAATGCCCACGGGGGCGGCGACGATGGTCGTGGCGGTGTTGTTGAGCACATCCGAGAGCGTCATGGTGACCACCATCAGTACGGTCAGCACGGCCCAGGCGGGCAGACCGCCCGTCCATGAGACAAGTGCCCCAGCGATGAGCTCGGTACCGCCTGAGCTTTCCAGCGCTGCTCCAAGCGGGATCATGGACCCCAACAAGACGACCACAGGCCAGTTAATGTGATCGTAGAGCTCGTTGAGGGGCACGATCCGGGTCAGCACATAGGCCACCACCACGAGTCCCAATGCGATAGGCAGGTAGAGCAGTCCGACGCTGGCCGCAGCCACCGCGCCGGCAAAGAGCCCGATGGCCAGCCAGACCTTGCGGTTCTCGGTCACGGCAAGGCCCCGGTCGGCCAGAGGCAGGCAGCCCAGCCAGTCGGTCACATCCGGTCCGGTGTCGCGCGGCACGAGCAGGAGCAGGATATCTCCGGTCTTTACAACGGTCTTGCGCAGATGCTTTGTGATCCGCTTGCCCTGCCGCGAGATGCCCAGAAGCACAGTGCGCTGTCGCCAGGCGAGGCCGATGGCCTGCGCCGTTTTTCCGTTGATGCGCGCGCCCTCCGGCACGACGACCTCGATAATCTCGACGCCGTCGCCGTCTGCGCGCAGGGCTTCCTCGCGCTTGGCGTCTGCCACGGCCAGATCAAGGCTGCTGCGGAATTCGTCGAGCGCGTCGGGCGTGGCTTCGAGCACCAAGGCATCACCGGCCTGCAAGAGTGCATTCCGAGCCTGGCCATAGCGGCGCTGACCATCCCTGATAAGGCCGAGGATGGCGACATCCGCCTTCTCCGCCGCGTCGGTCAGTTCCGCGACGCGCTTGCCGATCTGTTTGTTGCCTTCGGGGACGGTGAGTTCGGCGATGTATTGCGACAGGTCAGCCTCGGCCATGGTGCTGGCCTCGCCCTGTGGGATCAGCCGCCAGCCGATCAGCGCCACGAAGGCCAGACCCGCAAGTGCTGCCGCCCCTCCAACGGGTGCGAAGTCGAACATGGCGAAGGGAGCACCAAGGGCATCCTCGCGGATCGAGGCGATGATGATGTTGGGCGGCGTGCCGATCAGCGTCGCCATGCCACCAAGGATCGTCGCGAAGCTGAGCGGCATCAGGCTCAGCCCGGCGGGGCGGCCCGCCTTGCGGGCTGTTTGAATATCGACGGGCATGAGCAGAGCCAGCGCGGCCACATTGTTCATGAAGGCCGAGAGCACCCCGCCGATGGCGCCCATAAGTGCGATATGCGCGCCCAACGACCGCGAGGCATCGACCAGCGTGCGGGTGATCAGGAACACGGCGCCCGAGCGTACGAGCCCCGCTGAGACCACCAGTACGAGCGCCACCACCAGCGTGGCCGGGTGGCCAAAGCCGGAGAACGCATCCTCGGTCGGCACGACGCCCACCACCACGCCGATCATCAGCGCGGAAAAAGCAACGATATCATAGCGAAAGCGGCCCCAGAGCAGCAGCCCGAAGACGGCGCCAAAGAGCATGAAAAGGATAATCTGATCTTGTGTCAAACGGGCTGCTCCACGCTCTTGATTTCGCGAGTTGTTTTACCTCAACTGCGGTTATGTCCGATTTGAAGTTTTTAATCACCAATGGATTTCTGGAGGCTCTGGAGCGGGCGGGTAAGCTTGCCCCGCGCGCAGCCGCCAAGGCCAAGGTACGTATTTTCAAGCTGAAGACGTATCTTGATGCGGTGGAACACAGCTGGCGCAACCCGGATCATCTGCGGTGGAGCCATGTGGAACAAGCGCAGCACGTCAAGAGCGCCTACCCGCCGCCCGAATTCGGGGCCTTTCTCGCCAATCTCGAGAAACCCGTTTTGTTTCAAAGTATTGACGGCCTCGATGATCCCGATCCGGAAGGGTATTTCGCGCGATTTCACGCGCGGCGGTTCGAATTGGCCTGCGTCGTGCTCTATACTGAGCACCCGGATCGGCGGCTTGCATTTCTCAGCGTCGGCACACTGGCTGACTGCAACCGCACCCTACGCGATCTGCAGACCGCTGCTGCGGCTCGAAAGGTGATCAGGGAGTTGCGCAAGGTTACCCGCAACTGACCGTACCGCACGCTGAAATCTTGACAAATGGACGTCTGATCAATAGATGTTGCTTTGTAAGACAACAGTTTTCAACCGCCAGACAGATGGGTGATGCATGACTGATGTACAGATCAATGCGGGCAGCGGAGCCAAAACCTCCAAGCCCACCACGACGCGCCGCGCTGCGCGCACCTCGACTGCGCCGGTCAAATCGGTCAAGGCGCTGGACGATGCCGCCTTTGAGGCAGCCTTTGATGCGCTGGAGCCTGCGGAGCGTCATGCCGTCTTTCGCGATGTGGGCGAGGAACTGGCCCGGACGCTTGGTGCGCAGGTGATTGCCCAGATGCTGAACGGCTCTGACATGAGCCTGCGGGAGATCGGGGCGCAATCGGGCTTCGATCACACAGCGTTGTCGCGGATTGCCCGGGGCGACTCGAAAACCGGGCCGACTCTGTGGAAGGTCTTTGCACTTGCCGAGGCGCTCGGCTACCGGATCGAGTTGAACGCCGTCAAAAAGTGAGCAAGGCCGGTCTTGTCTCCGATGCGTTGATCCTGGGGCCTGCCATTTGGGCGTGCTCTTTCCTGCTGCGTTCCCGCTGGCACGAACGATCCGTGGCGCGTTTGATTGATCGAGGAGCAGATGAGGCCACGGTCCAGCTCAAGCGAGAAGAGGCGCGCTATTATCAGGATTTCGCCCGGGTGATGCCGAACTACATGCTGGCCGCGCTTACACTGGGGTTGGCCCTCCGGGTCTATCTGGTTCTCGCCGGCTTCTTTGCACCCTAGCCTCGGGGGTTGAGCGTTTCCCCCCGCGCGGATACATAAGCGCAAACTCAAAGACGAATGGAGGGTGCCGATGGCCGGACACTCAAAATGGGCGAATATTCAGCACCGGAAGGGCCGTCAGGACGCCGTGCGAGCCAAGCTGTTTTCCAAGCTCAGCAAGGAGATCACGGTGGCTGCCAAGATGGGCGACCCGGATCCGGAAAAGAATCCGCGCCTGCGTCTTGCGGTCAAGGACGCCAAGTCGCAGTCCATGCCAAAGGACAACATCGACCGCGCTATCAACAAGGCAACGGGTGGCGACGGCGATGACTACGAAGAAATCCGCTATGAAGGTTATGGACCAAATGGCGTTGCGGTGATCGTCGAGGCCATGACCGACAACCGCAACCGGACAGCCTCGACCGTGCGCTCGACCTTCACCAAGAACGGCGGCAACCTCGGCGAGACAGGGTCTGTCGGGTTCATGTTCGACCGTAAGGGCGAGATCACATATCCCGCCGATGCCGGCGACGCGGACACCGTGATGATGGCCGCGATTGAGGCCGGCGCCGAGGATGTCGAGAGCTCGGACGACGGCCATGTCATCTGGTGTGCGGATACCGATCTCAACGAGGTGGCCACGGCGCTCGAAGCCGACCTGGGTGAATCCGAAAGCACCAAACTGGTCTGGAAGCCGACCACGACGACCGAGATGGATCTCGACGGGATGCAAAAACTGATGAAGCTCATCGAAGCGCTGGAAGACGACGATGACATCCAGCGTGTCACGACGAACTTCGAGGCCGATGACGAGGTCATGGCCCAACTCTGAGGTTCATGCCTGCCAATTGAAGAAAGCCGCCTTTCGTCTGGGGCGGCTTTTTCGTTTTCCGGTTTCTATCCGATCAACGCACCTGATCGCATTGCGTGCAGAACAGCATCCGGGCGAACTGGCCCCAGGTTTGCGAGGTCTCTGCACTTGGGCGTGCCGTACTCCGATCAATCCGCTTCATCAAATGCTTGAGGTCGCTCAGACGCTTGCGGGCGCCGCTTCCTCCAGCCTGGCTCTGCACAGTCAGGATCTTCTTTTGGGTATGCAGCGCAGACTCGATGAGTTCGATGTCTTTGGCAGTCAGATCGAGGTTGTGTAAATTGTCCAGCATGTGAAACGATCCTTGTTACATCCCCATGATATGGGGAATAAAAGAGTATACGCCAATCATCCCGAATAAGATTTCTGTGAAGTTCCGTTTCTACTTCACGCTTGCGTGAGAAGAATTAACGAGATGTCGCCGGGCTTGTTGTTTGATCGCCCGGCTCAGTGGCTCCAAGGTTGGGGCCATCAGGCGGCTCGTCTGCCAGTAAAGTTCTATATCCAAAGGATTTTCCGGTACAAGAGCGCGAAGCGTTCCGCGCTCCAGATGTCCGGCCACCAGCGGCAGCGGATTCATGCCCCAACCCAGTCCTGCGAGGGCCGCGTCGACAAACGCGTGGGTGGAGGGCAGCTGATGCGCTGGCGGCATGAGCCGTTCTCCTGTCACCCGCGTGATCCAGCGGTGCTGCAGTTTGTCCTTGGCGTTGAAGGTCATCATCGGCGCGCGCGCCAGATTTGCGGGAGTTACGCCATCTTGGAACCACTGCTCCATAAACGCAGGGCTTGCTGTTGCAATGTAGCGCAACGCCCCAAGCGGCTTGCTGAGGCAGCCCGAGACCGCCTGGCCTTGTGCCGTGACAGCTGCACTCACGGCACCTCGCAACAGCCAGTCGGTTGAGGTGTCCTGATCGTCGATCACCAGATCGAAAAGCAGGCCTTCGATTTCCGCGAGGCCTCCCACGAACCACGTTGCCAGACTGTCCGCATTGACCGCGATGCGCAGGCGCGGGGGCGTGGCATCCTCATCCGGGCGCAGGTGCCTCAGGACATGCGCCTCCATCAGGGCGACATCATCGGCATGACGGGCCAGCCGTGTGCCCGCGTCCGTTGGGGTGCAGGGTTGGCCGCGATAGACCAGCGCCGTTCCCATCCGTTCCTCCAGCGCCTTGATACGTTGTGATATCGCAGATGGCGTTACGCCCAGATGCGCCGCGGCGGCGTCAAAGCTGCCATACCGCACGATGGCCGAAAGCGCAGAGAGATGACCGGTGTCGAGAGACATTAGAGATGCTTAATCAGGGAGACCAATTTTAATTTGAGTAATTGCCGCGCGCTCCTTAGTCAACGGCGTAACGCAACGGAGCCTTTTCGATGATCGACACCTTTCTGCCTGGCTATCTCTTGAGCCTGTCACTGATCGTGGCGATTGGAGCGCAGAACGCCTTTGTGCTGCGGCAGGGGCTGCGGCGGGAGCATGTCTTCTGGGTGTGTCTGACCTGCGGCACGTCTGATGCCATCCTGATCGCATCGGGGGTTGCCGGGTTCGGCGCGCTTGCGCGGTCCGTGCCCTGGTTCGAGACCGCTATGCGCTATGGTGGAGCCGCCTTTCTGCTCTGGTACGGCTGGCGCAGCGCAAAATCCGCCTGGGTCGGCGGGCAGGTGTTGCAGGCGGAGGAGGGCGGTCGGAAAGCTCTGTTGCCGACGTTGCTGACGCTGCTTGCGCTCACCTGGCTCAACCCGCATGTCTATCTGGACACGGTTGTGCTGATCGGGTCGATCTCGGCGCAATATGACAATCGCGTCTTGTTTGGAGCAGGCGCGGTTCTGGCCAGTCTGAGTTTTTTCTTTGCCTTGGGCTACGGCGCGCGTTTGCTGGCCCCGCTCTTTGCGCGGCCTGTCAGTTGGCGCATCCTCGACGCGCTGATCGCGCTGACCATGTGGGCCATCGCGGCGGGATTATTGTTGACCTAGCCCCTTGCGGCGGCGCACGAAACGCGATGTCTATGGCCCATGGCCACCCGTACACCTCAACGCCCTGTCGCTGGCATCTTCTGGATGCTGGTCACGGGGCTTTGCTTCATCGCCGTCACAGCGCTTGTGAAGCATCTGGGCACACGGGTGCCGCCCGCTGAATCGGCCTTCCTGCGCTACCTGATGGGGCTGATCTTTCTCCTCCCGGCCATCGGTGCACTGCGTGCGGCGCATCTGACCCCTCGGCAGTGGCGGCTGTTTGGTCTGCGCGGTTTCATGCATGGCATTGGCGTCATCCTGTGGTTCTACGCCATGGCGCGCATTCCAATCGCCGATGTCACGGCGATGAACTACATGGCGCCGATTTACGTGACAATTGGCGCGGCGCTCTTTCTTGGGGAACGTCTGGCCTTCCGGCGTATCGCGGCCATCCTCGCGGCGCTCTGCGGAGCGCTTCTGATCCTGCGGCCGGGGTTTCGCGAGATCGGCAGCGGGCATCTGGCCATGATCGCGACGGCCATTGCCTTCGGCGGCTCGTATCTGACAGCGAAGGTCATGGCGGATGAGGTCAAACCAGCCGTCGTTGTTGGCATGCTGTCGATTTTCGTGACCCTGACGCTGGCGCCTTTCGCGCTGGTCAATTGGGTCACGCCGACCCTGGCTGAGCTTGGCGTGCTCTTCCTCGTGGCCTGCTTTGCGACGGCGGGCCATTACACCATGACGCTGGCCTTTGCGGCAGCACCGCTGACCGTCACCCAACCCGTCACCTTTGCACAACTGGTCTGGGCGGTGCTGCTGGGGTACCTCGTATTTGACGAGGCCATTGATATCTGGGTGGTTTTGGGCGGGTTGGTTATCATGGGCTCGGTTGTCTTCATCACCTTGCGCGAGGCGGCCCTGAAGCGGGGCCAAACCACCCCGCCAGTACATGCCACCAAGGGATGATTTTTTGTTGATTGACTGATCAATAAAAAACCCGCTATTAGATGCGACGCCATATTTGAGGGGAGTCGCATGCCGAAACTTGGGATGGAGCCGATCCGCCGCAGCGCGCTGGTTGAGGCGACAATTGCCGAACTGGCCTCGAAAGGCTCGCTCGACGTGACAGTGGGTCAGATCGCCAAGCGGGCAGGTATGTCGAGCGCGCTGGCGCATCACTACTTCGGCGGCAAAGACCAGATTTTTCTGGCTGCCATGCGACAGATCCTGCGCGATTTTGGTGCTGAGGTGCGCCGGGGGCTCCGCGCCGCAGATGGCCGGAAAGCCCGTGCCATTGCGATCATTGAGGCGAGTTTTTCCTCCGCCTGTTTCTCGCCTCAAACCGTCAGCGCCTGGATGACGCTCTATGCTCAGGCGCAGACCAATGCGGAGATGCTGCGTCTGCTGCGCCTGTATCAGAAACGCCTGAAATCCAACCTCTGCCACGCTCTGCGCCCGCTGACCCCCGAGCCCGAAGCGCAGGCGGAACTGCTCGCTGCGCTCATCGACGGCCTCTACTTGCGCGCGGCCCTCTCGCGGTCGCAAAGCCCCGATGACGCGCGACAAAAGACCCTCGATATGCTCACCCTGATCCTGGAGCCACGCCCATGAGCCGCCCCAACATCCTGATCCTCATGGTGGATCAGCTCAACGGCACGCTCTTTCCGGATGGGCCGGCGGAGTGGCTGCATGCGCCGAACCTCAAGGCGCTGGCGGCGCGTTCGACCCGTTTTCGCAACACCTATACGGCCTCGCCGCTCTGCGCACCGGGTCGGGCTGCTTTCATGTCGGGCCAATTGCCGTCTGCCACAGGTGTCTATGACAACGCGGCTGAGTTTCCCTCCTCTGTTCCGACCTACGCGCACCACCTGCGCCGCGCGGGCTATCAAACGTGCCTGTCGGGCAAGATGCATTTCGTGGGCCCAGACCAGCTCCACGGGTTTGAGGAACGGCTGACCACCGATATCTACCCTGCGGATTTCGGCTGGACACCGGACTATCGCAAGCCGGGCGAGCGCATCGACTGGTGGTATCACAACATGGGCTCGGTGACCGGTGCCGGCGTCGCCGAAATCTCCAACCAGATGGAGTATGACGACGAGGTCGCCTTCAACGCCACGCGCAAACTCTATGATCTCTCGCGTGGTGCCGACGACCGCCCCTGGTGCCTGACGGTCAGCTTCACCCATCCGCATGACCCTTACGTCGCGCGGAAAAAGTACTGGGACCTCTACGAGCACTGCGACCACCTGCTGCCCGAGGTGCCCGCGATCCCTTACGAAGATCAGGACCCGCACAGCAAACGTATCTTCGATGCCAACGACTGGCGTAGCTTCGACATCACTGAAGAGAATATCCGCCGCTCCAGGCGCGCCTACTTTGCAAATATCAGCTACCTCGACGATAAGATCGGCGAGATCCTTCAAACCTTGGACGACACGCAGCAAGAGGCGATCATCCTCTTCGTCTCCGATCACGGCGACATGCTGGGCGAGCGCGGGTTGTGGTTCAAAATGTCGTTCTTCGAAGGTTCTGCCCGCGTCCCGCTGATGATCTCTGCGCCTCAGATGGCGCCGGGGCTGCAAACCACGCCCGTCTCCAACATCGACGTCTGCCCGACGCTGTGCGATCTGGCGGGCGTGTCGATGGAGGAGGTCATGCCCTGGACCACCGGCCAATCGCTGGTGCCCATGGGGCAGGGGGTCGAGCGCACCGAGCCGGTCGCCATCGAATACGCCGCCGAAGCCTCTTACGCGCCCATGGTCTCGCTGCGCTACGGCAAATGGAAATACAACCGCTGTACGCTGGACCCCGACCAGCTCTTCGATCTGGAGGCGGACCCGCATGAGCTGACCAACCTCGCGGATCACCCGGCTCATCGTGGCACGCTGACCCAGCTCAAGGCGAAATCCGAAGCCCGATGGGACCTCGGCGCTTTCGACGCCGACGTGCGAAAAAGCCAGGCCCGCCGCTGGGTGGTCTACGACGCGCTGCGCCAGGGGGGCTACTACCCGTGGGACTACCAGCCGCTGCGCGCTGCCTCCGAACAGTATATGCGCAACCACATGGACCTCAACGTTCTCGAAGAGAGCAAACGCTTCCCCCGAGGCGACTGACCTTCATTCTTCTCCAAATACTCCCGCCGGAGGCACGAAAGTTCATCCCATGACCTATCCAACCCAACCCACCGCCAGCCATTTCATCAATGGCGAATATGTCGAAGACACGAGCGGAACGCCGATTAACGTCATCTACCCGGCCACGGGAGAGATCATCGCAACCGTGCACGCCGCCACGCCTGCGCTGATCGAACGGGCCATTGAAAGTGCGAACGCCGCGCAAGCTGCCTGGGCAGCGATGACGGGCACCGAGCGCGGACGCATTCTGCGCCGCGCCGCCAAGATCATGCGCAAACGCAACCACGCGCTGTCCGTGCTTGAAACCTATGACACCGGCAAACCTTACCAGGAAACGAGCGTCGCGGACGCCACCAGCGGTGCGGATGCGCTGGAATACTTCGGCGGTATGGCAGCGACGCTCACCGGCGAGCACATCCAACTGGGCGAAGACTGGGTCTACACCCGCCGCGAACCATTGGGCCTCTGCGTTGGCATCGGGGCTTGGAACTACCCCACCCAGATCGCCTGCTGGAAAGGCGCGCCTGCGCTGGCTTGTGGCAACACAATGATCTTCAAACCGTCGGAAACTACACCGCTCTGCGCGCTCAAAGTGGCGGAAATCCTGCATGAGGCCGGGTTGCCTCCAGGCGTCTATAATGTGGTGCAAGGCCTCGGTGAGGTGGGTGCCGCGCTCGTGACCGACCCGCGTGTCGACAAGGTGTCGCTGACCGGCTCGGTGCCCACGGGCCGCAAGGTCTATGCCGCGGCGGCCGAATGCATGAAACATGTAACCATGGAACTGGGCGGTAAATCCCCGCTGATCATCTTCGAAGATGCGGATATTGAAAACGCCGTCAGCGGTGCGATTCTGGGCAATTTCTATTCTTCGGGGCAGGTCTGCTCCAACGGCACGCGGGTCTTTGTACACAAGGCCATCAAAGAGGCGTTTCTGGGCCGGCTTGCAGCGCGGTTGGAGGGCGCTGTGATCGGCGACCCGATGCAGCCCAAGACAAGCTTTGGCCCCATGGTCTCCGAGCGGCAGATGAATATCGTTCTGGGCTACATCGAGAAAGGCCAGGCAGAAGGCGCGCGGTTGGTCTGCGGCGGGGCGCGTCTGGATCGCGCTGGCTTCTACCTGCAACCGACGGTCTTCGCTGATGTGAGTGACGACATGACTATCGCGCGGGAAGAGATCTTTGGCCCGGTGATGGCGGTACTCGACTTCGAGGACGAAGCCGAGGTGATGGCCCGCGCCAACGACACGGAATTCGGCCTGGCCGCAGGTGTTTTCACCCGCGATCTGGCGCGCGCGCACCGCGTGGCCGCGGGGTTCGAGGCGGGTACCTGCTTCATCAATTCCTACAACGACGCGCCGGTCGAGGCGCCCTTCGGAGGAGTCAAAGCCTCCGGCGTCGGGCGTGAAAACTCCAAGGTAGCCATTGAGCACTACAGCCAGGTGAAATCTGTCTATGTGCGCATGGGTGACCTTGAGGCCCCGTTTTAACCCTTGGCAAGTGATCCAAAGGCGCGCTGACGCGCACGCCATTGATTTGGCGCGTGCCCCGCGGCGCCTTTCTGATGAGTGAGAGTGAAGATGCAAGCGGATTTCGTGATTGTGGGCGCGGGCAGTGCAGGCTGTGCCATGGCGTACCGGTTGAGCGAGGCAGGCGCCTCGGTGATCGTGATCGAACACGGTGGAACAGATGCCGGGCCGTTCATCCAGATGCCCGCAGCGCTGTCCTACCCTATGAACATGAAGCGCTATGACTGGGGCTATACCTCCGAGCCCGAGCCGCATTTGAACAACCGCCGTCTGGCGTGCCCGCGTGGCAAGGTGATTGGTGGGTCTTCGAGCATCAACGGCATGGTCTATGTGCGCGGTCACGCGATGGATTTCGACCATTGGTCGGAGCAGGGGGCGGACGGTTGGGCCTATGCGGATGTGCTGCCCTACTACAGGCGCATGGAAAACTGGCATGACAACGGGCATGGCGGCGACCCGGCCTGGCGGGGAACGGATGGCCCGCTCCACGTGAGCCGTGGCCCACGTCAGAACCCTCTGTATCACGCTTTTGTGGAGGCGGGGCATCAGGCCGGATACCAGACCACCGAGGACTATAACGGAGAAAAGCAGGAAGGGTTCGGCCCCATGGAGCAGACGGTCTGGATGGGGCGCCGCTGGTCCGCGGCCAACGCCTATCTGCGCCCGGCCCTGAGGTCAGGTCGTTGCACCGTGGTCAACGGCCTCGCGCTGCGTGTCGTCATCGAAGACGGGCGCGCAACTGGTGTTGAAATCCTGCAGGGTCAAAAGACCTCTGTCATCCGGGCCCATCGCGAAGTTGTGCTGGCCGCCTCGTCAATCAACTCGCCCAAGCTGCTGATGCTCTCGGGCATTGGCCCGGCAACCCATCTGGCGGAACATGGGATTGAGGTGATCGCGGATCGTCCTGGCGTCGGGCAGAACCTGCAGGATCACCTGGAGCTCTACCTGCAAATGGCCTCCAGCCAGCGGATCACGCTCTACAGACATTGGAACCTGCTGTCCAAGGCGGCCATCGGTGCGCAATGGCTGTTGTTCAAAAGGGGCTTCGGGGCCTCCAATCAGTTCGAAAGCACGGGGTTTATTCGCTCGCGCGCTGGTGTCCCTTATCCCGATGTGCAGTTCCATTTTCTGCCACTCGCGGTGCGCTACGATGGCAAGGTCGCAGCAGAGGGGCACGGGTTTCAAGCGCATGTTGGACCCATGCGCTCGCCGTCCCGTGGGGCGGTGACGCTCGCGTCCGCTGATCCTGTCGCCGCGCCCCGGATCTTTTTCAACTACATGTCGGAGGACGAGGATTGGGTGGATTTTCGTCAGTGCATCCGCCTGACACGAGAGATTTTTGCGCAGGATGCGTTCAAACCCTTCCTCAAACACGAGATCCAGCCGGGCGATGCGTTGCAGTCGGACGAGGAGCTCGATGGATTCATCGCGGAGCATGCGGAGAGCGCCTATCATCCCTGCGGCACCTGCCGGATGGGACGGACGGATGACGCAAGCGCGGTCGTTGATCCGAAGGCGCGGGTGATCGGGGTGGACCGGCTCCGGGTGGCTGACAGCAGCATCTTCCCCCGTATCACCAACGGAAACCTGAATGCGCCGTCGATCATGGTGGGCGAGAAGGTATCGGATCATCTTCTTGGTCGGGAGCCGCTGCCTCGGGCCAATGACAGGCCGTGGATTCATCCCAACTGGCAGACAGCACAACGTTAACCACTTGCTAACCTTGGTTAACGAAATCACTTGTGTCGTGCGACCTCGGGCGGCATATGGCGCACATGCGTATGTTAACAATGTGTTTGCTGGCCGCGGTTTTGTCAGCGCCGGATGCCGCCGTGGCGAAAGCTTCCGTGTCCGGACCTGTTCGCGTGATCGATGGTGATACTTTAGATATCGGCGGGACCCGCGTGCGCCTTTTTGGAATAGACGCACCGGAAGCGGATCAGACGTGTCGGACCGAGCAAGGGCAAGTTTGGGCATGCGGTGCGTGGGTCACCGATCAAGTCAGAACACGCTTCGGTGGGCGCCAGGCTGTTTGCGAGCCCATCACGACAGATCGCTATGGCCGGGTCGTGGCCCGATGTTCAGTTCGTGGCGAGGATGTGGGACAGTCTCTTGTAAGCGACGGCCTTGCGTTCGCCTACCGAAGATATTCGCAGGACTATGTCCTTGCGGAGAAAGGCGCGGCGGTGAGAGACATGGGTTTGCACGCAAGCCGCGTTCAGAACCCGTCCCAATTTCGGCAGACCCGAGCGGTTGGGCGCATTCCTGAAAACCGCGCCTGTGTGATCAAGGGCAATATTTCCAGGGCCGGCGCGAAGATCTACCATGTCCCGGGTCAGCGGGACTATGAACGCACCGGGATCCGACCGGAAACCGGAGAGCGTTGGTTTTGCTCTGTGACGGAAGCCCGCGCGGCGGGCTGGCGCGCTGCTAAGCGCTAGCCAATCTGATAGGGCAAGACATCCCTCTGGTTGGGATCGACCTGCAGCGTGCGTTCGAGCGGCGGGACCGCACGCTGGTGACAGTTCGCCCGCTCGCAGATCCGGCAGGAGATGCCAATGGGTTCAAAGGCGCCATCTCGGCTTAGGTCGAGCCCGTCGGCATAGACCAGATCCTTCGCGTGCCGGACCTCGCACCCCAACGCAATAGCATATCGTCGGACCGGTGCGCCAAAGCGACCGGCAGGTTTGGAGACGTCACGCGCCAGATTGACATAGCGCACCCCATCAGGGGTCTCGGCCAGCTGCCGCAGAAACTGGCTGGGCAGTTCAAACGCCCGGTGCACGTTCCAGAGCGGGCAGGCTCCGCCAAAGCGCGCGAATTGAAGCCGTGTTGCAGAGTGCCGCTTGGTGATCGTTCCGGCCTGGTCCACGCGGACAAAGAAAAACGGGATCCCCTTGGCGCCGGGGCGCTGCAGCGTAGAGAGGCGATGGGCAACCTGTTCGATGGATGCACCGAACTGCCCGGCCAAAGCTTCGACATCGTGGCGGCATGCGCGCGCCTCGGCCTGAAAGGTGGTGTAGGGCATGAGGGCAGCCCCCGCGAAGTAGTTCGCGAGACCGATCTTAGCGATGGCGCGGGCTTCTGCGCTTTGGAACCGGGCGAAATCGAGTGTTGCATCCAGCAGCGCCTCTTGTTTGATCAGAGCGACCTGCAGCAACAGTTGAAATGTCTGGCTTTCCGGCGGCGCCCGTCGAGAGAGAGTCAAAATGCCGGTGTCCGGGTCGTAGCTGCGCAGCTTGTCGGTATCTGCGAAAACCACGGTGACGTCGGCATTGCCCAAGGCTGACACGGCGGCGACCCGGACGTTCCGGTGTCCCCCTTCCTTCGTCGCGAAATGCTCGGCGGCGCGGTCAACGGCGTCGACGTAATTGTCGCAGTAGTGAAAGAAGTCGCGCACCTCCTCCCAGGGGCTTGGCGTCGTACGGCCATCTTCCCGCCCGAGTGCTTCGTCCAGAGACGCCAGGCGCTCCTGCATTTGACGATAGCTGCGATGCAATTCGAGAAAGGCATGAGCGAACGCGGGCGCATTCGAGGCCGCGAGGCGCAGATCGGCGAGAGGCGGCAGTGCGTCGGCAAAGAGTGGATCGGCGAGCGCTTCGCGCATGTCGCTCACCAATCGCTCACTGTCACCTGTGCTGAGTTCCGTGACATCCAGCCCGAATTCCTGTGCCAGCGCGAGCACCACGGTCGTGGAGACCGGGCGGTTGTTGTTTTCCATCTGGTTCAGATAGGGCAGGGACACCCCAAGTTTGGCGGCGAAGTCCTTTTGTGTATGGCCGAGCCGTGTGCGAAGTTCTCGGAGCTTCGCACCAGCGTACAGTTTTTGCGTGGCCATCGCCGTGCCCCTTCTGGTCAGCTTGCAGGTTTGCAAACACGTAAATGCTAGCTTTGCAAATCTTGCCGATCAAGGTGGCGTCCAGTTGGTTAATGTCGAACTAACGGAACTCTAGATCGTTGGAGTTTGCAGGGCGATCCGGCGTTCCCGCCTATAGACCAGAAGTATCGAGATCACTGCGGCGGTCGACGTTGCGAGCATGATGACAAGCAGCGGCAAGGCGCCTGTTTGTTCGCTGAGTGCAGCACCTGCCAGCATGCTCAGCGCAGCACCGCCGCCTATCATGATTGCACCCCCCAGCCCGGACGCAGAACCGGCGAGTTGGGGTCGGACCGACAGCATGCCAGCGGTCGCGTTGGGGATGACAAGGCCATTGCCCAAGCCGACAAAGGTCATGAGGCCAAAAAAGCTCAATGCGCTGCCCTGACCGATCAGAAAGATCAGAAGTGAGAGCAAAACACCAAAAGCGTTGATGAGGCTGCCGATCAAGACAAGCCGGTTGAGGCCAACCCGTTGTGCGAGCATTCCCGTGAACATATTGCCAAAGAAGTATCCCAAAGCCGGCGCGCCGAAATAGATCCCCACCCAGAAGGGCGACAGGCCGAAGACCACGGACCCGACAAAGGGTCCGCCTCCGAGGTAAGCAAAAAACGCACCCGAGCAGAACCCGGCGGCAAGTGAGTAGCCCCAGAATCGGGGGGACGTGAGCAATTCGGGATATTCGCCGAATTGGCGGGTCAGTGATTTGCCGCTCTTGGTTGCGGTTTCGCCCTGGTCTTTCCAAGCCAGCCACAGCGTGAGCGCACCCATTATGAACAGCGCCCAGAAATTCGCTCTCCAACCGAAGGCTTCATCCAGAAAACCACCCAGCATCGGGCTGATCATGGGGACAATCGCCATGCCCATCGTGACATATCCGATCATGGATGCGGCCTTGTCCTGCTCGAACATGTCTCTCACGGCGGCTCTGCTCAGAACCATCGCTACCGCGACGATCGCCTGGCACATGCGGCAGACCAGAAACAGTTCAGCCGTAGGCGCATAGATGCAGCCCAGCGTCGCGACAAGGAAAAGAGCCAAGCCCCACAAGATCACCGGCCGCCGTCCTGCCTTGTCGGAAATGGGCCCGATCAGGATTTGCAGCACCGCGCTGATCCCGAGATAGAGGCCGACGGAAAGTTGCATCAGACCGTAATCCGTTTGGAAATACGCGGTCATGTTGGGCAGGCTGGGCAGGAACATGTTCATCGCGGTGGCGGACATCCCCGCAAGCAGAATAAGCGTTGCGATGTGGGGTGGTGTCGACCGATCCAAGAAGCGAATGTTCGGGGAACTGCTCATCTTGGCGAGCGTAGGCGGTGGTCATGTTGTTGTCCACGCATAGCAGCCATGCGCTCAAGATAAGTTTGCTAATTTGCAATTTGCAAAATTTTGATTGTATACCATTTGCAAATTAGCGAAAAAGCCCTTCGATCCTCCTGTGCTCTTGGGTATGGTGCGCCAAACAATCGAACGAGGGCGCCATGAAAGATATCCTGCTTCAACTCGAAGAGCGTCGCGAGACAGCACGCCTTGGTGGCGGTCAGCGACGGATTGATGCGCAACACGGTCGCGGGAAGCTTACAGCGCGGGAGCGGGTGGATCTGCTGCTCGATGAGGGAAGCTTCGAAGAGTTCGACATGTTCGTCGCTCATCGCTGCACCGACTTCGGGATGGAGAAGGAGAAGCCTGCCGGTGATGGTGTTGTAACCGGCTGGGGCACGATCAACGGGCGCCTTGTCTATGTCTTCAGTCAGGATTTCACGGTGCTTGGCGGGTCGGTCTCTGAAACGCATGCCAAGAAGATCTGCAAAATCATGGATATGGCCGTCCAGAATGGCGCGCCTGTCATCGGCATCAACGATTCAGGTGGTGCGCGCATCCAGGAGGGTGTGGATTCGCTGGCGGGCTATGGTGAAGTGTTCCAACGCAACATCATGGCCTCGGGCGTTGTACCACAGATCAGCGTGATTATGGGCCCCTGTGCGGGGGGTGCGGTCTATTCTCCGGCGATGACGGATTTCATCTTCATGGTGAAAGACAGCTCCTACATGTTCGTGACCGGTCCGGACGTGGTCAAGACCGTGACCAACGAGCAGGTCACGGCCGAAGAGCTCGGTGGGGCCGGGACGCATACCAAGAAATCCTCTGTGGCCGATGCGGCGTTCGAGAATGATGTCGAAGCACTTGCCGAAGTGCGCCGGTTGGTCGACTTTCTGCCGTCAAACAATCGTGAGCGGCCCCCGGTCCGCCCATTTTTTGATGATCCAGAGCGGATCGAGCCGTCGCTTGATACACTGGTCCCGGAAAATCCGAACACGCCCTATGATATGAAGGAGTTGATCCTGAAGCTGGCGGATGAAGGAGACTTCTACGAAATCCAGGAGGCATTCGCACGCAATATCATCACCGGGTTCATCCGGCTCGAAGGACGCACGGTGGGCGTCGTCGCGAACCAGCCGATGGTGCTCGCGGGGTGCCTCGATATCGACAGCGCGCGCAAGGCTGCAAGATTTGTGCGGTTCTGTGATGCCTTCGAGATCCCGCTACTGACGCTTGTGGATGTGCCGGGGTTCCTCCCGGGGACGAGCCAGGAATATGGCGGGGTGATCAAACACGGGGCAAAGTTGCTCTATGCCTATGGGGAGGCCACCGTGCCGATGGTGACCGTGATCACCCGCAAGGCATATGGTGGGGCCTATGTCGTGATGTCGTCCAAGCATCTGCGTGCCGATTTCAACTACGCCTGGCCAAAGGCAGAGATTGCGGTCATGGGAGCCAAAGGTGCCACCGAGATCATTCATCGCGGTGATTTGAAAGACGCCGAGAAGATCGCCAAACATACCGCGGACTATGAAGACCGCTTCGCAAATCCCTTCGTCGCGGCGGAGCGCGGTTTTGTGGATGAGGTGATCATGCCTCGGACCACCCGGAAGCGGATCGCACGGGCCTTCGCGTCGCTCCGCAACAAGCAAGAACAGATGCCTTGGAAGAAGCACGACAACATTCCGCTCTGATCCGTCATGTCCACCGTTTACGCAATTGACTGTGCATCTCAGCGCCCTGCCACAACGCCATTCGTCGTCCGGGGCGCACTCGGCCTGCCCGAGACGACCGTCTCAGGAGGGCGCGTATGAGCCTGATGCCGGCCATTGTGTTTGCGGCGACGTCCTGGCTTCCAGTTCTGGATGTGCCATCCGGGCAGCCTGTGGAGTTCTATGAGGTGCTGACGGACACGGTTGGTGATGAAAAATGGGCTCGGTTCCGCTTTCTGGCGCCTGAAATAGGGCGTGACGCCGGAACCGTTGATTTTGCGCAGGCCGAACAGGATCTCGAGCATCTCTGTACCGAAGTCGCACTGCCCTATCTTGTCGAGTATGAGCTAGAGGTAGACGTCGTCGCCGTGACGCTGCTGGATCGCCCGGTCGCATTTGGTGAGACTGATCCCGACGCAACGCAGTTCATTGACGTGTTTCGGGTGAACGCCGGGATGTGTGTTTGGGAGGGGCTGTGAGACCGACGCGAGATAGGATGTCTGAGGGGCGCCCTCGGCGAAAAGCTGCAGCTTTGCGCCGGTGGTGGAGCGGATCCGTGCCGCGTGGATTTCATTCGATGGGCGCTTTGCCTATGGTGCGACGAGGCGGCTGCACGGGCCACCTCGAACCAACCTCGGAGGGCGTCGGTATTGGACGATCCTCCGGATATTATTGTGACAGGAGATACAGATGTCCAAGAGCATCAAACTGTTGGCGACCCTGGGTTTCATCGCCCTCGTGGCCGCCTGCGCACGTGAGCAGGAAGAATTTGTCGTGGTCGACCCTGAGCCGATCTCGACCGAGCCGGTCCAGACCGGCAAGTTCTGAACGAAGATCGGGGGGGCGGGCTGATCCCGCCCCGACCGCCGTGCTCCCCTTCTGGTGGGGGGTGTCATGCTGAAACACCGCGGGTTCCCGGGCCGTTTGCCGGGAACAGATTTCCAGTTCACCCTCCGACGTGCCAATCCGCGTGGTGCAACACCGCTCACGGAACGTGAGCGCTATAGAGATCGAAAGCCCGCGGACCGCCGGGCAGACGCGGCCTTTTTCGAAGCCCTCTGGGCTCACTTCGGGCCGGATCCCTTCGTGCGCGGCAACTTGGATGCGGGTCGCCTGTCCTGGCTCTTTGGCCGGGAGGTGATTCCAGCCATCGGCCCCTTCGATCCTGCAGACTACGATGCGACGCTGGTCATTGATGTCCGGGTCGCGCGTCAGTCATTTCCAGAGGTATTCGAAGGAGGATCGGCGTGAATCTGCCTGTACCCATACCAAAGCGGCGGGGTCTGGCTCATTGTGGCGCAAACCGTTCGAAATCGATGGATAATTCAACCAATGCGAGTATTGTGAGTTATGCAGCCACGCGCGAATATCCCCGCACCGTGTCTGTGTACACTATTCGTACCCCTTCCCCTGGTGGGCAGCACGGCGTTTCCTTGCCGTTGCTGCCCACCTTTTTTTTGATCGGGGCATCGGCCAGGGAACAAGGAGGGGCCCCGGACGTTTGCCGGGTGTCAGCAGCGAAATCGGAAGGACATGAACAATGCCAGTTAGAAACATTATCCTTACACTCGCCGCCTGCGCGGGTCTTGCCGCGTGCGGCGACACATTGGGCGAGCAGGCTGCGGGCGGCGCGGCCATCGGCGCGGGCACGGCTGTCATCACCGGCAACAGCGCATTGCAGGGCGCGGCCGTCGGAGCCGCGGGCAACGTGGCCTTCTGCCAGCTTTATCCCAGCCGCTGTAACTGATCACGCTTCACAGACAGGTCTTTACACTGTGACGCCGCGCGTATCCGCTACGCGCGGCGTTTTTGCGTTTGACGCATCCACTTCAATTTGCACTGCCAAAAGGACATCCCATGTTCAATAAGATCCTGATCGCCAACCGCGGCGAGATTGCCTGCCGCGTTATCAAGACCGCCCGCAAGATGGGGATCCAGACGGTCGCGATCTACTCCGACGCCGACAAGCAGGCGTTGCATGTGCAAATGGCGGACGAGGCGGTGCACATTGGCCCACCCCCGGCCAATCAGTCCTACATCGTGATCGACAAGGTGATGGAGGCGATCAAGTCTTCGGGGGCGCAGGCCGTGCACCCCGGGTATGGGTTCCTGTCGGAGAATGCGAAGTTTGCCGAGGCACTGGATGCCGCGGGCGTCGCCTTCATCGGCCCGCCCAAGGGGGCCATCGAGGCGATGGGTGACAAGATCACCTCGAAGAAAATCGCGCAGGAGGCCGATGTCTCCACCGTGCCCGGCTACATGGGGTTGATCGAGGATGCCGACGAGGCGGTGAAGATCTCCGGCGAGATCGGCTATCCGGTCATGATCAAGGCCTCGGCAGGCGGCGGCGGCAAGGGCATGCGCATCGCCTGGAACGACGAGGAGGCGCGCGAGGGCTTTCAGTCGTCCAAGAACGAGGCGGCGAACTCTTTTGGTGACGATCGAATTTTCATTGAGAAATTCGTCACGCAACCGCGGCACATCGAAATTCAGGTGCTCTGTGACAGTCACGGCAACGGCATCTATCTGGGCGAGCGCGAGTGCTCGATCCAGCGCCGGAACCAGAAAGTGGTCGAGGAAGCACCGAGCCCGTTCCTGGATGAAGCCACGCGCAAGGCCATGGGCGAGCAGGCGGTGGCCCTCGCTCAGGCGGTGGATTATGCGAGCGCCGGGACGGTCGAATTTATCGTCGATGGCGACAAGAATTTCTACTTTCTCGAAATGAACACGCGGCTGCAGGTGGAACATCCGGTCACTGAGTTGATCACCGGCGTTGATCTGGTCGAACAGATGATCCGCGTGGCCAATGGCGAAAAGCTGACCATTACACAGGAAGACGTCACGCTGACCGGCTGGGCCATCGAAAACCGGCTCTATGCCGAAGACCCCTATCGCGGCTTCCTTCCGTCGATTGGCCGACTGACCCGCTACCGACCGCCGATGGAAGTGGCAGCTGGCCCTCTCTTGGAGAATGACAGGTGGCAGGGCGAGGCGCCCTCTGGCCCGGAAGCGGTGCGCAATGACACAGGCGTTTATGAGGGCGGTGAAATCAGCATGTATTACGACCCGATGATTGCCAAGCTCTGCACCTGGGCGCCGACACGGGCGGAGGCGATTGAAGCCATGCGCGTGGCGCTGGACAGTTTCGAAGTGGAAGGCATCGGTCATAACCTGCCCTTCCTCTCGGCGGTCATGGATCATCCCAAATTCGTGTCGGGCGACATGACCACTGCCTTCATCGCTGAAGAATACCCAGATGGCTTCGAAGGGGTGGAACTGCCGGAGGCGGAGCTCATGCGTATTGCGGCGGCCTGTTCAGCCATGCACCGGGTCGCCGAGATCCGCCGCGCGCGCGTCTCGGGGCGAATGGACAACCACGAGCGCAAGGTGGGTGCCGATTGGAACGTGCGCCTGCAAGGGCAATCCTATGATGTGGTCATCGATGCGGATCAGGAAGGATCCACGGTCCGGTTCGAGGGCGGCACTGAGTTGCGGGTCAGCGGCGATTGGACGCCAGGCGATCAACTGGCCGAAATGACCGTGGCCAACATGCCTTTGGTTCTCAAGGTTGGCAAAATCAGTGGCGGGTTCAGGATCCGCACACGGGGGGCCGACCTCAAGGTTCATGTGCGCACGCCGCGTCAGGCTGAACTGGCCCGCAGGATGCCCGAGAAGCTGCCGCCAGACACCACCAAGATGCTTCTCTGCCCTATGCCGGGGCTGGTGGTGAAGATGGACGTGGCCGTGGGTGACGAAGTGCAGGACGGTCAGGCGCTCTGCACCATTGAGGCGATGAAGATGGAGAATATCCTACGGGCTGAACGCAAAGGCGTGGTCTCCAAGATAAACGCCTCAGCGGGCGATAGCCTCGCCGTCGATGATGTTATCATGGAGTTCGAGTGAGCCAATGTGGGCGCGCGCGCCATATCCCGGAGGTCATCTCTCGATGGCGCGGTCCTTCTGCTCACGGATCTCCCGTTGGCGCATGGGCATCTTATCGATGCTGCGGCTGATCTCGCGCACATCCCAGGGGAAGGGCTTGCGCAGCTTGACCGCACCGTCCTTGCCCATCAACACCAGCATGAAGCCGCGGGGGCGCAGTTTTCTGCGCAGTTCGGAGGATACCGAGGGGTCTGTATCGGTAATCACAACCACATCGCGCTCGACCAATTCATCGGGGCGCTGCTCAAGTAAACGCATCTGTTCTATGAAAGCGGGGTTGTCTGCACTGTCGGAAAAAACAACCACAGGGCGGTTTTTCCACTTAAATTGGTTCAAATCCACTTCATCCATGGTCACGAACAGCTCTGGTTCCGGTATGGCTTCGGCTGTTTGTGCGGCCGTGCCATTGCCAAAAAAGCAAGCCAGAACAATGGGTAGTATGGGTTTCATCGCGCCTCCTGTGTGGTCCAATATAGGCCCCCTGATCAGATATGCGATGGGTAATACCGGCATATTTACCATTAAATTCGCAGCAAGAGATTGCCTGTAATGCTGTGGATAACCCCATCATATCGGCCGAAGGGGGCGGCTCTTGCACATCGGGCTCGAAACGCCATGGACGTTATACTCCACGTCGGTGCGCATCGCACCGGAACGAAGACACTTCAGGACTACTTGCGCCGACAGGCCGAGCCGTTGGCCGAGGCGCGCGTGGGCTATTGGGGGCCGGGGCGGACGCGACGCGGATTACTTTCGGGGCTGGTCTCAACACCTCAGACGGCTCAGGAGAAAGATGTGTCCTCTCAAGCCGAAGCGCGGGTGCAGCTCCAGCTATCGGCAGCGCAGGCGCGCGGACTGAAGACCTTGCTGGTCAGCGATGAGAATACGATCGGCTCGGTTCAGGAAAACCTCCGGTGCGGCAGTCTTTACCCTGAGATTGGCGCGCGTATGAGCCGATGCGCACGGGCCTTTGCCGGTCATCTGTCGACGGTGATCCTGTGCCCGCGCAGTCTCGATTACTATTGGGGGTCCGCGATCGCCTATGCCGTTGCACGAGGACAAGCGGTACCCGAGCGGGAGCAGCTGCGGAGTATCGCGAACAACCCGCGCAGCTGGCGGGATGTGATTGCCGATCTGGCCAAAGCCCTACCGGAAGCTGACATTCGGGTGCTGCCGTTTGAACGCTTTTCGGGCCGTCCAGACGCGCTCGTCGAAGCGGGAACCGGGATCAGAGCGCCAAGCGATACCGAGCGGGGTTGGCTCAACCGCGCCCCCAGCCTGCCGGAGTTGCGTCGCGTGCTCGCAGACCGCAGTGGCAATGGCGCGTCTCTGCCCTTTGGTATGGGGCGTTGGAACCCTTTCACACCAGAAGAAACCGCAGCGCTCAGAGAGGCTTATGCGGACGACATGATGTGGCTCGTGGCCGGAGCGGACGGCCTTGCCACATTGACAGAGGACACAACCCGGACAAGAGCAGCGTCAAGCCTGCCAGCCGGTACTCAGACAAAAGGACATGGGAATGAGCACAAAGAAAGACAGATGGCGCGCCCTGGCTGAGGCCGAGCTGCGCGGCAAGCCGCTGGACGACTTGACCTGGAAAACCCTCGAAGGGATCGACGTTCAACCGCTCTATACAGCCGACGATATTGCAGATCTGGACCATCTCGGAACGATCCCGGGAGAAGCGCCCTACACGCGCGGTGTGAAAGCCACGATGTACGCCGGTCGGCCCTGGACGATCCGGCAGTATGCTGGGTTCTCAACCGCTGAGGAAAGCAATGCCTTCTATCGGCGCGCGCTGGCCGCAGGGCAGCAAGGGGTGTCGGTCGCCTTTGATCTCGCGACGCACCGCGGCTACGACAGCGATCACCCGCGCGTGGAGGGCGATGTCGGCAAGGCCGGCGTGGCCATCGACAGTGTCGAGGACATGAAAATCCTCTTCGATGGCATCCCGCTCGACAAGGTCTCTGTCTCAATGACGATGAATGGTGCGGTGATCCCGATCTTGGCGAATTTCATCGTCGCAGGCGAGGAGCAGGGGCACGACAAATCGCTGCTCTCCGGCACCATCCAGAACGATATTCTCAAGGAGTTCATGGTCCGGAACACATATGTGTATCCGCCTGAGCCGTCGATGCGAATCATCGCGGATATCATCGAATATACAAGTGATTATATGCCGAAGTTCAACTCGATTTCGATCTCCGGGTACCATATGCAAGAGGCCGGTGCGAACTTGGTGCAAGAGCTTGCCTTCACGCTCGCGGATGGGCGCGAATACGTGCGCGCGGCCATTGCACGCGGCATGGATGTAGACAAATTTGCAGGAAGGCTGTCGTTCTTCTTCGCCATTGGCATGAATTTCTTCATGGAGGCGGCCAAGCTGCGCGCTGCGCGGCTTCTGTGGGCGCGGATCATGGAGGAGTTCGAACCGAAGAACCCCAAATCCTCAATGTTGCGCACGCACTGCCAGACGTCCGGTGTCAGCTTGCAAGAGCAAGACCCTTACAACAACGTGATCCGCACCGCCTATGAGGCGATGAGCGCCGTGCTGGGCGGCACGCAGTCGCTGCACACCAATGCACTGGACGAGGCGATTGCCCTTCCGACGGAGAATTCCAGTCGAATTGCGCGCAATACGCAATTGATTTTGCAGGAAGAAACAGGCGTGACCAATGTGGTCGACCCTTTGGCAGGCTCCTATTATGTGGAGAAGTTGACCGCTGATCTTGCCGAAGCTGCGTGGACCCTGATCCAGGAGGTCGAGGACATGGGCGGCATGACCAAGGCCGTTGCATCCGGTATGCCCAAGCTGCGGATCGAAGAGGCCGCGGCGCGACGACAAGCCGGGATTGATCGTGGCACCGAGGTGATCGTTGGCGTGAACAAGTATCGCAGGGACAGCGAAGACCTTATCGACATTCTGGATATCGACAACGCGGCCGTGCGGAACAGCCAGATTGCACGGCTGGACCGCATCCGCGCTGAACGGGACGAGACTGCGTGCACGGCGGCGCTCGAAGAATTGACGCGGCGGGCCGCGGAAGGGGGCAACCTTCTGGACGCTGCAGTCGAAGCGGCCCGTGCGAGGGCTTCAGTGGGAGAAATCAGCATGGCAATGGAAAAAACCTTCGGTCGTCATCGTGCGGAAGTAAAAACCCTCGCGGGTGTCTATGGTGCGGCTTATGAAGGCGACGAGGGCTTTGCAGCGATCCAGAAATCGGTGGAAGAGTTCGCCGAAGCCGAAGGCCGCCGTCCGCGGATGCTGGTGGTCAAGATGGGGCAGGATGGGCATGACCGGGGTGCCAAGGTGATTGCGACGGCTTTTGCCGACATCGGTTTCGACGTTGATGTGGGCCCCTTGTTCCAGACGCCGGCGGAGGCCGCACAGGACGCTATCGACAACGATGTGCACGTTATCGGGATCAGCAGCCAGGCCGCCGGGCACAAGACCCTTGCGCCGCAGCTTGTCGGGGCGCTGAAAGACGCAGGTGCCGAAGACATTCTGGTCATCTGTGGCGGCGTGATCCCGCAGCAAGACTATCAGTTTCTCTATGATGCGGGGGTCAAGGCGATCTTCGGTCCGGGCACCAATATCCCCAAAGCGGCACAGGATATCTTGACGCTCGTCCGCGAGGCGCGCGGGTGAGCATATGCTGAGTGGACGACCTACCTCCGTTTTTGCCAGGCTGCCAAGATGCAGCTAGATCATCTCGCGGTTGCCGGAGAAAGCCTGCACGAGGCCCAGGCCTTCGTCGAAGAGGCACTCGGCGTGCCGCTGCAGCCGGGCGGCGAACATGCGGTCTTTCATACGCATAACGCACTGCTGGGGCTCGATGATGGGCTTTATCTGGAAGCTATCGCGATCAATCCCGCGGCGCCGCAGCCCGAGCGCAGTCGGTGGTTCGACCTGGATCGGTTTTCCGGGCCCGCGCGGCTGACGAACTGGATCTGCAGGACAGATGATATCGCGACCGCGCTGATGGATCTGCCAGCGGGGATGGGCAGCCCCGTGGCGTTGCAGCGTGGACCCCTGCGCTGGCGGATGGCCGTGCCTGACAACGGTGTATTGCCGTTTGAGAATTCGGCGCCAGCGTTGATCCAATGGGACACAACACTGCACCCGGCTCAGATGCTGGCGCCCTCAGGCGTGTGGTTGCGCCGCTTCACAGTACAGCACCCGGAGGCCGAAGCTCTGGGCGATTTGCTCACGGTTCGACTGCAGGATGACCGCCTGCGATTTGAAACCGGGCCGCGCGGGCTGTTTGCGGCATTCGACACGCCCCACGGCCCGCGCGAGCTTTCGTCATGATCCGCACTGCCGTTGAGGCCGATGCACCTGCCATCGCCGCGCTTTGGAACCCGATGATCCGCGACACGCTGTCGACCTTCACTACGGTTGAAAAGACGGTTGCGGACCTCGAAGCCTTGATTGTCGCCCGACGGGGCGCGGTCTTTGTCGCGGAGGTTGACGGCGTAGGTGGTGGTTTCGTCACATTCGGCCCGTTCCGCGGAGGCCCCGGCTATGTCGCGACGGTTGAGCATACGGTGATCGTTGCACCGGAGCAGCAGGGCAGAGGGCTGGGGGGCAGTCTGATGGAGGCGGCGCAAGACGCCGCCCGGGCCGATGGCAAGCATGTAATGGTAGCCGCGATCAGCCATACGAACGCAGCGGCTCATGCCTTCCACAAGCGGTTGGGTTATACGGAAGTGGCGCGCATGCCCGAGGTGGGGCTCAAGGCCAACCGTTGGTTGGATCTGGTGCTGATGCAGAAAATCCTCTGACGCGGCGCTTCGCCACCTGACTTCCCCCGGGGCAGCGGTTAAGGTTTCTGCCATGTCAATCTGGTCTCGTATATCCGATGCGCTGTCGGCTCTCGCCGCGGGCGAGGGGCTGTCCAAGGTCTTTGACCGTTTGCGCAGCCCGCCCGAGCGGTCGGTGGCTTTTACCATCGCGGTGATCGCGCTTGGCGCCAAGATGGCAAAGGCGGATGGCCAGGTGACACGAGACGAAGTGACGGCCTTCAAGGAGGTTTTTCACATTGCGGCGCAGGATGAGCAGGGCGCGGCCAAGGTCTTCAATCTCGCACGCCAGGATGTGGCGGGCTATGAAGAGTACGCCACCCGTATCCGAGATATGTTTTCGACCCAACCCGAGACGCTGCGCGATTTGCTCGAAGGGCTGTTTCACATTGCGATGGCCGACGGGTTCTACCACCCCAATGAAGATGCGTTTCTGGAGCGGGTGACGGAGATTTTCGGCCTGTCGAGGGCCGAGTTCAACAGCCTGCGCGTCCGCTTTGTCCCGGAGGCGGGACAGGACCCCTATGCGGTTCTTGGTGTGACGCCGGACGCGTCCCTTGAGGAGATCCGGCGTGCCTGGCGCCGGCTGGTGCGCGAAAACCACCCCGATGCGATGATCGCGCGTGGTGTGCCGGAAGAGGCCATGCAGATGGCCCAAAAGCGTATGGCTGATATCAACCGGGCCTGGGATGAAATCGCCGGCGCTGACGCTTGATGCGGCTGGCGACCTACAACGTCGAGTGGTTCACGTCTCTCTTTGGCGATGACGATGCCCTACTGATGGATGACGTTTGGTCATCCAGGCACAATGTGACCCGCGCACAGCAAGCCTCTGCCCTCGGCCTTGTTTTCCAAAGCCTCGATGCTGATGCCGTGCTGATCATCGAGGCGCCGGATGCCAGCAGCAGACGGCGGACGGTTACCGCCCTCGAGGCATTTGCCGCGCATTTCAACTTGCGCGCGCGCACCGGGGTCATGGGCTTCATGAACGACACCCAGCAGGAGATCGCCCTGCTCTACGATCCCGACGTGCTGAGCGCCCAGCACAAGCCCAGAGCCGGAACGGCATCCGTGCCGCGGTTCGATGGCACGTTCGAGATCGACCTCGATATCGACGCCACCCGGGACAAAGTGCAGTTCTCCAAACCTCCACTGGAGCTGGGCATCGAGACCGCCGCCGGAACAGCCTTCAGCCTGATAGGTGCACATCTGAAGTCAAAAGCGCCGCATGGCGCGCGCAACGCTGCTCATGCCATGAAACTGGCCATCGCCAATAGACGCAAACAACTTGCGCAAGCCATCTGGCTGCGAGCGCGGATTGATCAGCTGCTCGAAGAGGGGCGGTCGGTGGTCGTCATGGGGGATCTCAACGACGGCCCTGGCCTCGACGAATTCGAGGGACTTTTTGGACAATCATCTTTGGAGATCGTTCTGGACGGGCCCGGCGGGGCGCTCTTTGACCCGCACGCCCGGCAGGCCCTTTCCGCCCGCCTAGGCGCTGCGCCGACCTCCGCGCGCTTCTGGATCAAGCAGGAGAAGCGCTATCTGCAGGCCTTGTTGGACTACGTGATGGTGACGGCGGACATTCGGCAGCGCAATGCACGTTGGCGTATATGGCATCCACTGGACGATCCGGACTGCTGGGCCGACACAGCACTCCGCGATGCGCTGGTGACAGCCTCGGATCATTTTCCGGTCACGCTGGATGTGGATATCTGACCTCGAAGAATCGTCTCAAAATCCCTATACTTTTGCTATGGACCGACGTTTTGGAATAGCGATAGCGTGCTGCCTGATCACTTCCGCGGCAGTGGCACAGGAGGAAGACCCGCCGTCCATGATGGAGCGCGGGGCCCAGCAGTTCCTCGAGGGGTTGCTGCTGGAAATGGAGCCTGCCTTGGACAGTATGCGTGGTTTCATGGATCAAATGGGACCGGCGCTGGCCGATCTGATGGGGCAGATTGAGGACTGGTCGGTGTATGAGGCGCCCGAGATTTTGCCCAACGGAGATATCATCATCCGCCGTAAGCCAGAGAAGGAGCCCGAGCCGGAGCTGCAGCCTCAAATAGATTTGTGAGCACGCCCGCGGACCTTCTTGATCTGAACCTCGGCCCCAAGCGAGTTGGCCAAAGACATCAACCGCGCTTCGGCCACCTCGCCGAAAAGCGGGATCATGTCCGGGGTGAGCCGAAGGTGCAACTCTTTCTTTTTCGGGAACCAGCGTAGGGTCCCGCGCTCGGCGTCCTGTGTCATCCAAAGCATCGCGCCGAAGCGCATGGCCTTGCCCAGAATTTCCGCCTCAAGCTGCGCTTTTTCGTCGATCAGCTCATAGAGGTTTTCGAACCGTGTGCCCTCGCGCTTGTTCGAGTACCGGTGCAGCAGGGCCAACCCGAGAAAGACGCGCTCCGAGTGTTTGAGACCGCCGAGGTTCGCGCGTGTCGCGTTGTCGAAACAGGTCTCCGCGCGGTAGTCGGGGTGCGCGCGCCAGCTGACGTCGTGCAGAAGACACGCGGCCTTGACAAGGCGCCGCCGCTGCTCGGGGATTGCGCGAAAAATGGGGTGAATGAAGGCGTAGAGGAGCTTGCCGAAGCCCGGCATACGCGCGTCCTTGGCCTCGGCGAAGCGGCAGGCTTCGATCAGCGGATCGCGGTCGCGCAGGCGTTGGGGCATTTGCTCATAGAGCATGCCTTCACGTATGCCGTAGCTCGAGATCGCAATGTCTTTTGGACGAAAGGTCTTGACCAGCCGGCTCAGAACTTCGGCGGCCAAGGGGACAAGGCTCATCCGGGCCGACGAGATGCCACAGGCAGACCGCAGCTCCTCGAGATCCGCCTCGGCAATGAATTTCGCCGTGGCGCTCACGCTGCGGGCGGTCATTCGGTACTCATGCAGCACATGCAGCGGGTAGTTCCGACGGTACATGTCGATCCGCGCAATGGCCCGCCAAGAGCCGCCAACCAGAAACAGCCGGTCCCGCTGGAGGCCCATCGTGTCCTGCAGTTGCTGCATTGTTTCTTTGATGTGAGCCTTTCGGGCGCGTTTGCCGCCCTTGATCTCCTGCAGCTTCAAGGGGCCGAGGGATGAGGTCACACGCCGTCCAACCCTGCCGCCCGAGATTTCAGCCAGCTCCATCGAAGAGCCGCCGATATCGCACACCAGCCCGTAGGAGCCGGGCCACCCCAACAGCACACCCTGCGCGGACAGACGCGCCTCCTCCTCTCCGTCTATGACCCAGATGCGCAGACCCGTCTCTCGCAACACCTCTTCGCGAAAGTCCGACCCATCGCTGGCATCCCGCACTGCTGCGGTGGCGACAACGGTCAACTCCGGCAGGCCCATACCTTGGGCGAGATGCTGAAATCGGCGAAGTGCACTAAGCGCGCGAATACGGCCTTCGGGGTTGAGTTTGCCGCTGTCCGACAGACCCGCGCCCAGAGCGCACATGATCTTTTCGTTGTAAAAATAGGCAGGCGAACGCGCCGCACCGTCAAAAACAACCAGCCGCACGGAGTTCGAGCCGACATCGACGACACCGACGCGGGAGAGGGCTCGTGCGCTGGGATCCTGAAAAAGCGGTCTGCCGAAGAGACCGACATCCGGGTGATCGGCCTGCGCCCCTGCAAGGTCCGGCAGTTCGGTGGCGTGGTTCATGTCGGCATCCGGCGTTGAGTGATGCCACCCTGTGCAAAATTGCCTCACGGGTCAACACGTGCCGCTGTGGAAAATGCGTGTCGCGGTCCGTGGCCGCGGCGGTCAGTCCTTGGTGTGCGTCAGTTTCGGCACATCCGACGCACCCGCCGACCCACGCCCGGAGAGCGAGGGGTTTTCCATGAAGAACCTATGACAATTGAAGGCGAAGGCGCCCTCAGGAAGCGGCGGACGCTCAAAGTGGCCGTCGGGTTCCATGACCCAGCTCTGCGCGACATCAGCGAGATTGGCCGCCATGATCTGGCTGACGATCTGGGCCTTTACCGTTGGGTTCTCGATTTCCACCAGCGTCTCCACGCGGCGGTTCAGGTTACGCCCCATCCAGTCGGCGGACGAGATGAACACGCGCGCCTTCTTGTGCGGCAGGCCCTCGCCATTGCCGAAGCAGACGATGCGTGAATGCTCGAGAAAACGCCCGACAATCGATTTGACGCGGATGTTGTCGCTCAGCCCCTTTATCCCGGGGCGCAAACCGCAGATGCCGCGAATGACCAGGCTGATTTTCACACCGGCCTGGGATGCAGCATAAAGCGCGTCGATCACCTCGCTGTCGATCAGCGAATTCATCTTGGCCCAGATGACGGCGGGTTTCCCAGCACGGGCGTGCTCCGCCTCTGCGGCGATCAGTTCGAGAAGGCGCGGCTTCAACGTGGTGGGCGAGATCGCGAGGTTGTCGAGGCTATCCGGCTGCGCATAGCCAGAGAGGAAGTTGAAGACCTTGGTGGCATCGCGCCCCAACCGCGCATCGCAGGTGAAGAGCGACAGGTCCGTGTAGATGCGCGCGGTGATCGGATGGTAGTTGCCGGTGCCATAGTGTGTGTAGGTCACCAACTGATTGCCCTCCCGCCGCACGACCGTGGAGATCTTGGCGTGCGTTTTGAGGTCGAGAAATCCGTAGACCACATGCGCACCGGCCCGTTCGAGCCGTCGCGACTGGCGGATGTTGGCCGCCTCGTCAAATCGCGCTTTCAATTCAACCAGGGCGGTAACGGATTTGCCGTCTTCGGCCGCTTCGCAAAGGGCCTCGACAATGGGGCTGTCGCGCGATGTGCGATAGAGCGTCTGCTTGATCGCCACCACCTTCGGGTCGCGCGCGGCCTGTTGCAGGAATCGCACCACCATGTCGAAGGTTTCATAGGGATGGTGCAGCAGCATGTCCTTGGAGCGGATCGCGGCCAGCATGTCACCATCGTGGTCCGTCACACGTTCCGGCACCCGGGGTGTGAACATCGGCCACAGAAGGTCGGGACGGGCATCGAGCACCAGCTCCTTCAGATCAGCGGAGCCGATCATCCCATTGATTTCGATCACTTCTTCCTGATTGACGCCCAGCTCTTCCATGATCACGGATTTAAGTGCCTCGGGTGCACCGGCGGAATGGGTGAGCCGCACAACCTCGCCGCGCCGCCGCCGTTTGAGGGCCACTTCGAACTCGCGCACCAGATCTTCGGCTTCTTCCTCGACCTCGAGGTCACTGTCGCGCAGCACACGAAACTCGAAGTAAGCCTTCAGCTTGTAACCCGGAAAAAGCCCTCCGACATTCAGCACCAGCAATTCTTCGAGTGGCAGGAAGCGGTGATGCCCCTCTTCTGCGGGCAATGCAACAAAGCGGTCGATCTGGGCCGGGATCGGCAGCAATGCCTGCAACGGGCGCTTGTCCGAGACCCGCTCGAGCTGCAGCGCCAGTGCATAGCCGGTGTTTGGGATGAAGGGGAAGGGATGCGCAGGGTCGATGGCGAGCGGCGAGAGCACCGCGAAGACCTGTGTCAGGAAGACGTCGTCAAGATAGGAACGATCTGCCTTTGTCAGATCGGCGGCGCGCAGAACGGAAATGTTCTCCGCCTCCATTTCCTTGAGCAGATCCACGAGCACCCGCTGCTGGGTTTCCATCAGGCGGCGGGCGTTCTCATCTATAAGACGTAGCTGCTCCGCCGGCGTCAGGCCGTCGGCTGCGGGTGTCGTGTTGCCTGCATGGGCCAGCTCGCGCAGGCCGGCAACACGCACCGTGTAGAATTCGTCGAGATTGGCCGCTGAAATCGACAGGAAACGCAACCGTTCCAGCAGCGGGACGCGGGGATTCTCCGCCTCCTGAACCACACGCCAGTTGAACCCGAGCCAACTGATCTCGCGGTTAAAAAACCGCTCCGGGCCATCGGCATCAAAATCCGGCAGTGCGGTTGCGGCAGGAAAGTCGGCGGCGAGAAAGTCAGCTTTGGTCATGAGGGCCTTGTGCGCGTCCCGTGTAACTTATCTATGACAGTTATCGCGCGCTGCCTTGACCCTTGTCCAGCAGTGGTCCCGCAAGTGTCCGTGATATTGGGCGTTTTTGTGCCAGCGAGGCCGCGTCGAGGCTTTCAACGAGATCCCGGGCAGCGGCAAACGATCGATCCATGCGGAGGATCAGATAAGGGATCAGATCAGCCTTCGGCATCAGCTGCCGGTCTGAAAAGAGCTTGGCCAGAACTGCGGCCAGCAAGGTGTCGTCGGGCAGCTCAAGCGTCGCGGCAGGCGCTGCCGCAATCCGGCTCGCAAGGTCAGGTAGCGTGATCCCCCAATCCCGGACAGGGCCGCGCCCGGTCAGCAGCAGCGGGTGCCCTTCGGCAAGAACCATGTTGTGTAGGTGAAAAAGCGCATTCTGCGCTTGCGGCTCGGATGCGATGGTCGGGACATCCTCGACGGCGACAGCGCCTTCTGCAAGGCCCGGCACATCCGCCGAACGAAGGTCCCGCGCCGCAATGATCCGAGCCTTGTGCTGTGCCGCCCAGACATGCGCCAGATGTGTCTTGCCAGCCCCATCCGGACCTGTCAGCACCAGCTTTTCGGCAGAGCTTTCGATCATCGCCACAGCGACGGCATTGGAGGGCGCGACGAGAAAGTCCGCCCGCCCCAGCGCCGGGACGCTTGGAAGCTGAAGGCCAAGTTGCTCCGGCATGTCAGTCCTCGTTTTGTCCCGACTGCCCACGATAGAGCAGCGAGCCCTTATACTGGCTGACAGCGAAGCGGGCGATAACGCCGATTGCGGCGGCCATTGGTACGGCGACCAGCATACCGACAAAGCCGAAAGCCGCGCCGAATACGGACAGCGCGAGAATGAGCCAGACCGGGTGCAGCCCCACCGAATTTCCCACGAGCTTCGGGGTCAGGATGTTGCCTTCCACGACCTGGCCGACGACGAAGATGCCTGCAACCAATCCGATGGACACCCAGTCGCCCCAGAATTGAAACAGGGCGAGACCAATGGCGAGGGCGCCCCCGATCAGTGCGCCGAGATAGGGGATAAAGGTCACAAGTCCGGCCACGAACCCAACAACCAGGCCGAACTGCAGCCCGACAATCATCAGCGCAATCGCGTAGTAGGTGCCCAGGATCAGACAGACGGTGCCCATGCCCCGAATGAAAGAGGCCAGGGTTGCATCAATCTCGCGCGCCAGCATGCGGATGGTGTCGGCGTGATCACGCGGCAGCAGATCGTCGATGCGTGCGACCATCCGGTCCCAGTCCAGCAAAAGGTAGACGGAGACAACAGGCACGATCACCAACAGGACAACCACGTTGAGGATCGAGGCCACCGAGCTCAGCGCCGTGTTCAGAAGCTCTGCGCCGCGGCTCCGGATCGTCTCGCCCAGCGAGCTGATGGATTGCCGCAGGGTCGAGCTGGCATCCAGCAGGGACGGAAAGCGCTCGGTCAGAAAGGCGGTGATGCTCTTCGCGTAGTCCGGTGCGACGTTGAAGAGTTGAAGCGCCTGGTTCGTCAGCGTCGGGATGACCAGCAGCGCCATCAGCACGAAGATCAGGATCCCGACGACCGTGATCAGACCGGTGGCGGCGACGCGGCTCAAGCCCATCCTTTCAAGCCGGTCTGCAACCGGATCCAGGAAATAGGCAATTGCACCGCCCAGGACGAAGGGCAGGAGCACATGACCCATGGCCCAAAGCACCGCCATAAAAGCCGCCGTGGCGATCCCCCAATAGAGCAGCTGTTTCTGAATAGGCAGGGCCATGATGCGATCCGGTGTGACTCCTCAGGGTGACATCGCCCATGCGGGCGCGGCATTCAAGGGGGATCATCGCATTGCAGCGCGCACCATGCGCAAGAAAGCCCCCGCGTTTTGCGGGGGCTTTCGTGTTGCGACGTGGTGCGGCTCAGTGGCAGGCCGGGCGCGTGCCAGGCAGCAGCACCTTGTCCACCACGTGGATTACGCCGTTGTCCGCTTCAATGTTGGCAACGATCACATTGGCGCTCTCGCCCGTGCCGTCGGCAATAGATACCCCGTCAGCGCCCTTACTGATGCAGAGACGCTCCGAAGCCAGGACCGGCTTGAAGTAGTTAGACCCGCTTGGAATCATCTCGGCTGTCAGCTTGCGATCATCCACGTGATAGAGCAGCACGTTGGTCAGTTGATCCTTGTTTTCCGGTTGCAGCAGGGTCTCTACAGTGCCGTCTGGCAACGCGGCGAACGCGTCATTGACCGGTGCGTAAACGGTGAACGGGCCGGGGCCCTGCAGTGTTTCGACCAAACCGGCTGCCGAGACTGCTGCCACGAGGGTCGAGAAGCGCTCGTCACCCGAGGCGATCTCAACGATATCCGCGGCGTGTGCTACGGAGCCAAGTGTCAGAGCGGTGGCAGCAGCGCCTGCGATTTTGCGAAAATGTATCATGGGTCATACCTCCTTGAAGACCATCCATGTCCCTGCGACATACAAGGCCTACGGCTCCGGGTGAGCGGCAGATCAGCGTTCTCGCAGTCTTGTGATATTTGTGTAATATTTGCACACGTCTTAAATTGGAACATTCTTATGGCCTCCTGGCGTAGCTTTCCACGCGCCGCGACCGGCTGCTGGTTTCGCGATTGCGAGCCCCGGCGCTTTGGCCTAATCAGGGCAGAGCCGAGCTTTGAGAGGAACTCCCATGCGCCTGACCCGCTATTTTCTGCCTGTTCTGCGCGAAAACCCTGCGGAGGCGCAGATCGTCTCGCACCGGCTGATGCTCCGCGCGGGCATGATCAAACAGAATGCCGCAGGGATCTATTCGTGGCTCCCGCTTGGTTTCAAAGTGCTGCGCAAGCTCGAGAACATTGTGCATGAAGAGCAGGTGCGCGCCGGCCATATCCCCATGCTGATGCCGACGGTGCAGTCGGCGGATCTCTGGCGCGAGAGCGGGCGCTATGACGCCTATGGGGACGAGCTTTTGCGCATTCGCGATCGGCATGACCGCGACATGCTCTACGGCCCGACCAATGAGGAAATGATCACCGACATCTTCCGCAGTCATGTGAGCAGCTACAAGGATCTGCCGTTGACGCTCTATCACATCCAGTGGAAGTTCCGCGACGAAATGCGTCCGCGCTTCGGTGTGATGCGCGGCCGCGAATTCTTCATGAAGGACGGCTACAATTTCGATCTCACCAAGGAAGACGCGCTGCACGCCTACAACCGCCACCTGGTGACCTACCTGCGCACCTACGAGCGGATGGGTCTGCAAGCCATTCCGATGCGCGCAGACTCAGGGCCTATCGGCGGCGATGACACCCACGAATTCCTGGTTCTGGCCGATACCGGTGAATCCGAGGTATTCTACGACAGCGCCGTGACCGATCTGACCTTCGGCAACCGCGAGATCGACTATGACAGCGTGGAGCAATGCGCCGCGATCATGGAAGAATTCACGACCAAATATGCGCGCACCGATGAAACGCACGACCCGGCGCTGTTCGAACAGGTCCCGGAGGAGCGCAGGCGGACCGCACGCGGCATCGAAGTGGGGCAAATCTTCTACTTCGGCACCAAGTATTCTGCCGCAATGGGAGCCGCCGTGCAGGGCCCGGACGGCAAGCCCACGCCTGTGCACATGGGCAGTCACGGCATCGGGGTCAGCCGACTTGTTGGAGCGATCATCGAGGCGAGCCACGATGAGAAAGGCATTATCTGGCCCGAAGGGGTCACACCCTTCCATTGCGGGATCGTAAATCTCAAACAGGGCGATGCGCAGGCCGATGCAGCCTGCGACAGCCTTTACGCCAGTCTGCAGGCGCGGGGGCTCGAGCCGCTGTATGACGATCGAGATGAGCGTGCGGGAGGCAAATTCGCCACCATGGATCTGATCGGCCTGCCTTGGCGCATCACTGTGGGGCCGCGCGGTTTGAAGAACGGCGTGGTGGAACTGACCAGCCGCCGTACGGGCGAGAGCGAGGAGCTTTCTCCGGAGCAGGCGGTCAAGACCGTTTCCGACATCTACAGCGGGCATCGCAGTGACGCACATGTGGAGATGATGTCGACCCGGGCGTTTCACACCTACATCTGAAGCTTTGCTACCGGAGCCACCTCTGCTAACCTGCCGACGATGCCGCCGGGGGGTGAGCAGGAGCAGGACATGATCCTTCGTGCAATCACTCTGGCCGCCGGGCTAGCTGGTGCGTTCGGGGCGGCTCAATTCCCGGCCTATTCCCAGCAATACCTCCAACGTCTCGGCGGTGCGGTCGACGCGCTCTCCGAGGTCGTGGCGGATTTCGATGCGTCGGCCGCAGCAGAGGGTCTCAGCCGGGCGGAGGCGCTGGCACAGATGCGCGGCACCGACTTTGTCGATCGCCGAAGGGCGGATATGATCCGGACCTTTGACCGGCATGCGCGGCTGAGCGCCGATCTGGCGGTGCTGCAAGGGCAGGGGCCGTTCATGCGCGCCTATCACGCCGCACATCTGACCGATGCGGAGGTGGCTCGGCGCGCGTGGCAGACCTTTCAGCCATCCATTCCAGTGACAGTCGCCAGTGGAGCTTTTGCCGGGGTCGGCTTTGGCCTCGGCAGCCTACTCTGCGCACTCCTGCTGGCTGCTCTGCGCTGGCCGCTCCGGCGCCGGTCCCTGGTGGCTTGACCCCCCGCCGCCAAAGCATCAGGTTGCGCGCAATCACGATCTAAGGACTGACATGGCAACTTCAACCGCTCCTTTTGCGCCTTTTGAATGGATGATCGCCTGGCGCTATCTGCGCGCGCGCCGCGCCGAAGGGGGGGTGAGCGTGATGACTTGGATCAGCCTGATCGGTATCACGCTCGCCGTCTTTGCGCTGATCGCGACGCTGGCCGTGCGATCCGGGTTCCGCGCCGAATTCGTCGACACGATCCTGGGCGCGAATGCGCATGTGACGATCTATTCGCTCGGGCAGGTGACCGAGGCGGGGCAAATCGACCGGTCCATCAGTGACTATGACGCCCTGGCTGCACGATTGGCCGAGGTGCCGGGTGTCACGCGCGCGGCACCCTTGATCCGGGGGCAGGTGATGGCGGCCAGCCAGGGGCGGAATGCGGGTGTGGAGGTTTACGGCATCGCCCTCGAGGATCTGCAGACGCTCCCCCGTATTGCGGACCCGGAGACGGCGCGAGGAGACATCGCCAATTTCACCGACGGGATCGCCCTCGGCGCTGGTGTTGCCCGTGAACTCGGCGTCGGCGTGGGAGATACGATCCGGCTGATCTCGCCCGATGGCGTCAAGACGGCCTTCGGTACCTCGCCGCGCGTCAATGGGTATGAGATCACCTACATCTTCAGCGCGGGTCGGTATGACATCGACCGAACACGTGCGTACCTCCCATTCTCTGAGGCGCAATCTTTCTTCAACCGGGAGGGTATAGCGGATGAAGTTGAAGTGATGGTAGAAGAACCGGAGCGGGTCGATGACCTCTCGCCAGCATTGCTCGCCGCCGCGGGAGAGAGGGCTCAGGTGTGGACCTGGCGCGACGCCTCGGGCGGGTTTCTCCGTGCCCTCGAAGTGGAGGACAACGTGATGTTCGTGATCCTGTCGATTCTCGTGCTGATCGCCGCCATGAATATCGTTTCCGGCCTCATTATGCTGGTCAAGAACAAGGGTCGTGACATCGGTATTCTGCGCACCATGGGGCTGAGTCAGGGATCGGTGATGCGGGTGTTCTTCATCTGCGGCGCGTTCACCGGCCTGATTGGCACCCTCTTCGGCGTGATCCTCGGCTCGCTCTTCGCGCTCTACATCGACCCGATTTTCTCCTTTGTGAATGTTGTGATGGGCGGCGGTGTCTGGGACCCGTCGATCCGTGGCATCTATGCACTGCCGGCCGAGTTGCATCTGACGGATGTACTCTCTGCGGTGGCCCTGTCGCTGGGGCTGTCGTTTGTCGTCACCCTCTTTCCTGCCCGGCGCGCCGCGCGCATGAACCCGGTCGAGGCGCTGCGGTATGAGTGAACCGGTGCTCGAGCTCAGCGGCATCGAGAAGTCCTATAACCGGGATCTGCCCGGGGAGGTTGCCGTTCTGCGTGGCGTCGATCTGACCGTAGCGCGCAGCGAGGTCGTCGCCCTCGTGGCGCCCTCCGGGGCGGGCAAGTCGACCCTTTTGCATATTGCGGGGCTGCTCGATACCGCCGATAGCGGCATGGTGCGGATTTCCGGTCAGGACATGAGCGGCATGTCGGACAACCGACGGACAGCGGTGCGACGCGCACAGGTCGGGTTTGTCTACCAGTTCCACCACCTGTTGCCGGAATTCTCTGCGCTCGAGAACATCGTTCTGCCGCAACTGGTCAACGGGGCGTCCAGGAGTGCAGCTGACACGCGGGCGCAGGCGTTGCTGGAGCGCGTGGGCATTGCCGGGCGGGCATCTCACCGGCCCGCAGCGCTCTCGGGCGGGGAGCAGCAGCGCGTGGCCTTCTGTCGGGCGTTGGCCAACGCGCCGGAGTTGCTGCTGGCCGATGAGCCGACCGGAAATCTCGATCCCGGCACGTCGGACCAGGTGTTCGATGCCCTCATGGAACTGGTGCGAGGCACCGGGCTGTCGGCGTTGATCGCCACGCATAACATGGATCTGGCGGCGCGCATGGACCGGCAGATCCGGCTGGACGGCGGCCTGCTGGTGACGGCCTGACATCTCCCAGCAGAGCTTGACGGCTCCCGTGCCTTTCGACCAACTTGCCTGACGGGACAGTTGGGGATCCGAAATGAGCCATCAGACATTGGACGATATTGAAGCGCTGACCAAGAAGGCGCTAGTGGCTCATGGCGCGACGGTCTTTGCCGCGACCGAAGTGGCACGAGCGGTGCGGCAGGCCGAGGGGCGGGGCAACAAGATCTGCGGTCTCTATTACGTGGAAAGCTATTGTCTGCAGCTCCGGAGCGGGCGGGTGGTCGGCGATGCCAGTCCGGTTGTCACCACGCCGCGCCCCGCAACCGTCCATGTGGATGCAGGTTATGGGTTTGCACAGCCGGCTTTCGCGCTGGGGTTGGTACCGGCGCTGGACGCGGCACGGCAGTTCGGCACAGCGACCCTGGCGGTGGGGCACGCGCACACCTGCACGTCGTTGGGCTATTTCACCGAGCAGATCGCACGCGCTGGGTTCATCGGCGTCGGATTCACCAACGCCTCGCCCATCGTGGCCCCACCAGGCGGCAAAACCCGTGTGATCGGAACCAATCCGATTGCCTGTTCGGTGCCCGATGGGGCCGGCGATATCGCGATGCAGTTCGACCAGTCCACGACCACTGTGGCTCTGGGCAAGATTGCCATGGCGCAGGCTGCCGGGCAGCAGATTCCGCTAGGCTGGGCTCTCGACGAGACCGGTGCGCCGACCACTGATCCGGAGGCGGCGCTCAAAGGGTCGCTGGTCTCGATGGGAGGCTACAAAGGGTGGGGTTTCGGCCTGATGGCCGAGATCCTCGCCGCGGGGATGAGCGGCTCTGTCTTGTCCCGCGATGTCAAGCCGCTGAAAGCACCGACCGGGCCGCATCACGACCTTGGACAGTTCTATATACTGATCGATCCTGGGACCTCGCCCGGGTTTGCCGCGCGGGTCGCGGCGCTGGCCGAGGCTGTGGGTCTGGACGAGGGGGCGCGCATGCCGGGGCAGCGGCTGGAGATGGCGGATCCGGTGCATGTCGGCGCGCCGGTTTGGGCACGATTGCTGGAGCTGGCCAACGGCCCCTAGACCTTCTGCGTGACAAAAACGCCTGCCGCCATGAGTGCTATTCCAAGCGCGCGCGTGGCATCGACCGGCACCACACGGGCGCCGAAAAGCCCGAAATGATCGATCAGAGCCGTACTGATCAGCTGTCCAAGCAGCACGAAAAATACAGCGTTTCCAACGCCAAAGACCGGTGCGACATAGGTGATCGACAGCACGTAGAAGGCGATCAGCACCCCGGCGAGAAAGAGGTGGCGCGGCGCGATCGTGATTTTGGCAAGCGCCTGTGGTCCGGTGAGAACCATGACCGTGGCCGAGGTCGCCAAGGCGATGGCGAAGAGTACGGTTGCCGCCGCTGCCGGAGAGCCGATGCGCACGCCGAGCGCTGCGTTGAGGGCCGCCAGCACCGGGATGCCGATCCCCGCGACCAACATGATCAAGGCGTAAGGGGCCATTCATACATCTCCTTTAGTCTGCAGCTATTGACGGTGACCATGGCGGCGCGATGCGGTAGCGGCAAGCCTGATTGTTGACGCTGAGGACAGAAAGGAGCTCGGGCCATGCGGCGCGCGGTGATGACATCACTGGTGATGTTGGGGCTGATTGCCTGCGGGCGCGACGCGCCTGAAAGCGGCGCTGCTCTCTACGCGGCCAATTGTGCGGTCTGCCATGGTGCAGACGCCCGAGGCGGCGGGGGTGGCGGGGTCGAGGGGCTGAGCAAGACCCCACCGGATCTGACACGCCTAGCAGCAGGCAACGGCGGTGTCTTCCCGACAGAGCGGGTTCTGGCAGCGCTGCAGGGCTATGGGCAAGATGGGCAGCACTGGCCTCGGATGGCAGGCATGCGGGCACTGCAGAGTGAGGGGCGGGATCGTCTGCGCATCGGTGGAACCCGGGTGAGAACGACCGAGCCGATCGCGGAATTGCTGCGCTATCTGGACAGCGTCCAGGCGCCCTGATCAGCGGCAGATCCCTTCAATGTCGACGCCGTCCCACGGCAGGCCGACTGCATAGGCGCGGGCGTCTGGCAGAGGCGCGACGGGCATGGCCTGTGAGATCAAGGCGTGCAGGCGCTCCGTCCGGGGGGCTGTAGGATCGAGTGCGCGGCAGCAGACGAACTCTTCCATGATCGCGCCCTGCTGCTCGAACCCGAAGTCGCTGAACTGGGGATTTGCATTAAGATCAAACAGATAGGGGTCACCAGCGCCGCCGTGTTCGAAGGCCGCACGCAGGGGGGTGTAGCCGGTTTCGCGGCGGTTCTGCCATTGCCAGACATGCACCATCTCATGGGCGAAGAGCATGGCGGCGACCAGGCCGATTTGATCAGGATATTCAGGCAGATAGTCGTCGAGATACCAGTCTTTGTCGAAGAGGATGCGGTTCCAGAGCGCCATGGCGGCGGGTTTGGAGGTGATGATCTCATCGGTGGGCGGCGGCAGGATACGCTCGCGGCAGGTGGTGCGCGGGCGCGGCTCGCGGCGGAAGGTGACCGCACGGGTGGGCGCGCCATCGACCAGGCGCACCTTCGAGACGTCCACTGTGTCGCCGTGTATCGTGCGGGCGAAGGCCACCTCGTTCGGGGTGAGCGGACGCCCGCAGGCGGTGAGGATCAGCAGCAGGATGAAGGCAAATCTCATGTCTTCAGTGGGCCTGAAAAAGACTGTCCGATCAAGCCTCTGCGTGGGTTCTGCAAAGAAAAGTGAGCGGGTCGGAGTGTTACAGATCTGTCCCGGGACGGTGATCGGGCGTGACCAAGATGGGGCTTTTTGTGTCACCATGTCACACCCATCTGAGGCTCAGACCGCGGGGCCAGACCGGCTTTGCGGCACGCACCGCAGCCCCGCGGGGGCTGCCTGGAAAGGAGAGCCAAATTGGCAAAAGTTATCGTTCCGACCGTCCTTGGATTTGTCTCGCTGATGGGGGTCTGGGTCGTCTACGGATCGATCCACACGGTTGTGATCTGATCCCTACATCTGCGCACGCGCAACGGGCGGGGCACCTTCAGGGGTCCCGCTCCGGGATTGCGCCTCTTTTCTTTGTTTTTATGGAAAAACCCACGTCGGTATTGCGTCGGTATCACGTCGGTATTCTGTCGGTGCGCAGGTCGGTTTCCTCCGCGCATCGACCGATTTTTAACCCGGTGGCAAGCCAGGTTAAGCGCGTGTGAGCGGTGCGGCCTTTGCGGCTTGCCGTCTTGACCGACCGCGCGAATTGTCCATGCTGACCCCATTTGAAGGGGGAGTAATTCATGACATTTCGGGTTCTGGGCTATGCCGCGGCGCTGATGCTGATGGGGAGCGCGGCGTTGGCGCAAGGGGAGGCCGTCGGCATAAAGGGAGAGCGGCTGCTCTTCTGTCCGACCGCCGGTGCGCTGAGCACAGTGGCGGCGAATTTCACGGTGCAGGAACTGGCCAGCGGGCGGATGACGGCGCAGAAGGTCAAGGCGGTCATGCCGGGTTGCGGTGTGAGCACGGAGTTGGCGCTTCTGGGCAAACGCAAGCTGGACCGCAAGCGTGTGACCAGCAAGGACGGTCAGCCGATGTTCGTCGTGCGGGGCGTGGGTGGCCGCCGGATTATCATCATCAAGTGAGGGTGAGCGGCGTCTGGGACGCGCTCCGGAGGAGCGCTTCAGCTGTGAACGCCCGACTCCGCAAAAGCAGCGCTTTCGCTCTGTCAGGTGACGGTCATGCGGGGCATGACCTGAGGCGGAGCCCCGGACGTGGCGCAACAAAGACACTTCGAAACGGTTGATCAGGGACGACTCCGCAGATGCTGCGCATCCGCTCTGTCGCCCGACGCAGGCGATACGCGCCTACTGGGCCGTGCCCGACCTCGGGCCGGAGGCTGTCTTGCAAAAGGTCCGGGGGACCTTTTGAAGCCGGAGGGGGGCGTGAGCCCCGGGGTGCACGTATGTGCGCCCTCCCCGTGGGGGAGGTCGGTCGCGGCCCGAGGCGGGGCCTCGGGCTTTGGAGCTACTTGTTTCCTCCGAGAGTCATCCAGCGACTAGTCAACTGATCTATTTTCTGAAAAAGTTCACCAATCCGTTCCTGACTGGCATCCATTTCTTGATTTAGGCTTCTGATCTCTTCCACCGCCTCACTGCCAGCTGACCTAATCTCTCTTCTCTCCAACCGGCGAATTGCCCGAGATGCCTGCACCAAGTCTCGCAGTTTCGTGTGTATTTCTAATGAGAATAGATACTTGGCTTCATCTAGGCGCTGCATAACCTCGAACTCGTTTTGCCTTTGTTCTCTCTCTTCGGCTAAGCCTGCTTGTTGTGCTACTCTTTTGGCAAAAGAGATGATCGCGTACCTACGGTCGAATAGCTTCTCGTCTAGGGATGATTTGGCTAGCTTCCATTGCATGTAAGCAATGTAGGCGACCGCAACGCCGATGATGATTGGCCCAAGCGCCCTTACGTACTCGATCCAGTGTGGATCCGTCCCAGCACTACACATCCAACTCCTCCACGAACTTCGCGTTTTCCTGAATATACTGGAACCGCAGTTCAGGCTTCTTTCCCATGAGGCGCTCGACGAGGTCTCCGGTTTCGCCCGGCATGTCTTCGTCGATGCTCACGCGGATGAGCTTGCGGGTTTTGGGGTCCATGGTGGTCTCTTTGAGGTCCTTGGCGTCCATCTCGCCGAGACCCTTGAAGCGGCTCACGTCGATCTTGCCTTTGCCACCCAGGCCTTTTTCGAGCCACATGTCCTTTTCACCCTCGTCGAGGCAGTAGACACGCTTGGCGCCTTGGGTCAGGCGGAAGAGGGGCGGGCAGGCGAGGTAGAGATGCCCGGCGTCGATGAGCGGGCGCATCTGGGTGAAGAAGAAGGTCATCAGCAGGGCGGCGATGTGGGCGCCGTCGACGTCGGCGTCGGTCATGATGATGATCTTGTCATAGCGCAGGTCGTCGAGGTTGAACTTGGTGCCCATGCCGACGCCAAGCGCTTCGCAGAGGTCGTTGATCTCGGCGTTGGAGCCGAGCTTGCTGGAGGCCGCGCCGAGCACGTTGAGGATCTTGCCCTTGAGCGGCAGCAGGGCCTGGGTTTCGCGGTTGCGCGCGCCCTTGCCGGAGCCGCCCGCGCTGTCGCCCTCGACGATGAAAAGCTCGGTGCCCGCGCGGTCTTTGGACGTGCAATCGGTGAGCTTGCCGGGCAGGCGGAGCTTCTTCGTCGCGGATTTTCGGGCCGTTTCCTTTTCCTGCCGACGGCGCAGGCGTTCTTCGGCGCGCAGCACGAGGAAGCCGAGGATGGCGCCTGCGGATTTTGTGTCGGCGGCGAGCCAGTTGTCGAAGTGGTCGCGCACGGCGCCTTCGGTCATCTTTTGCGCAGCCTCGGTGGAGAGGCGGTCCTTGGTCTGGCCGACGAAGGCCGGGTCGGCGATGAAGCAGGAGACCAGCGCGCAGCCGCCGGAGATGAGGTCTTCGCGGGTGATTTGCGCGGCCTTGCGGTTGTTCGAGAGTTCTCCGTAGGCCTTGATGCCCTTGAGGATCGCGGCCCAGAAGCCCGCCACATGGGTGCCGCCTTCGGGTGTGGGCACGGTGTTGCAGTAGGACTGGATGAAACCGTCGCGGGAGGGGGTCCAGTTGATCGCCCATTCCACCTTGCCCGCCTGACCGAATTTTTCCTTGAAATCGACGGTGCCTGCGAAGGGTTTGTCGGCGTAGGTGGTTGATATCCCTAGAGTTTCGGAGAGGTAGTCGGAGAGGCCGCCGGGGAAGTGGAAGGTGGCTTCCCGCGGGGTTTCACCGTCGTCGATGGCCGATTTCCAGCGGATTTCGACGCCGGAGAAGAGGTAGGCCTTGGAGCGGATGGAGGCGAAGAGGCGGGCGGGTTTGAAGCGGTGGGAGCCGAAGATCTCCGGATCGGCGTGGAAGGTCACGGTGGTGCCGCGGCGGTTGGGGGCGGCGCCGATCTGTTCGATGGGGCCAAGGGGCAGGCCGCGGGAGAAGCGTTGCTCGTAGAGCTGGCGGTCGCGGGCGACCTGCACGACCATACTGTCGCTGAGCGCGTTCACCACGGAGGCGCCGACACCGTGCAGACCGCCGGAGGTCTCATAGGCCTTGCCGGAGAACTTGCCGCCCGCGTGCAGGGTGCAGAGGATGACTTCGAGGGCAGATTTGTCGGGGAACTTGGGGTGCGGGTCGATGGGGATGCCGCGGCCGTTGTCGCGGATGGTGACGGCGTGGTCCTCGTGCAACTCGACCTCGATGCGGGTGGCGTGGCCCGCGACGGCCTCGTCCATGGAATTGTCGAGCACCTCGGCCACCAGATGGTGCAGCGCGCGCTCGTCGGTGCCGCCGATGTACATGCCGGGGCGCTTGCGCACGGGCTCCAGCCCTTCGAGCACCTCGATGGAGGAGGCGTCATAGTCGGGCGCACTGGCGCTGGACAGCAGATCGTTGGGCATGGGCTCGAACCTCGTTTCTTGATTGTGCGCGAGTATGGCAGAGGCGCAGGCGGGGGGGAAGATGCCGCCGCGGGCCGAGGTGCGGGACATGCGCACCTGATTCGAGATCGAGGCGCTGTCTGCGGGGGGCTGTCGGTCTTCCCGTATGGCGCGCGGAATTTTCTACTATTGCGAGAAAATGGCGTCATATCAGACATTTGCCTTTGTGGGCGTCCGAAGCTGTGGCAGTTTTTCGCCACGGAAAACAGGAAAAGAAATTTTTTGACAGGGTGGTGCGCGGTTTTTCGATCCAGGGACCAGGAGCGCGTGTTCATTCAAGAACGAGGAAACGTGAGATGAGTTTGGATTTCATTAAAGGGGGGGTCGCTGCCGCGATGCTGTCCGCGGCTGCGCTGCTCGGCGCGGATGCGGAAGCGGCCACGATGTATGAAGGCGTCTATGACGCAACGAGTGTGACGACGGGAGGTAATGATCATACGGTCTGGCTGCCGGGTCTGTTCAGCGGTGTGAACGCCTATTGGCAGTTCGTCGACGGGCCGGGCCGGTTCGAAGTCACCGCAGGCAATGCGACGGCGCATCTGACCGGGACGATCCAGAACAACGTGGTGTCCAACTACCAAATGGAAGTGGACGTGAATTACGCGTTGCGCACCCCAAACGTTCCGGGGGACGACACCAAGACAGGTGGCGGCAGCTATGACGGCACCTGGTCGTTCTACGACATCACCTCGGCCACGCTCACCGGGATCGGAGATTTGGCCGGCATGGTGCTGAGCCTGACGGCGTTCCCAGACCCGCTGGTCGAGGATATCCCGTTCCAGCTGGGTGACGGCGCGAACGACAAGAACTCCGGTCTGGGCGGCGCAGGCTGGTTCACCTGGGTGGCCGAAGTGAGCCCGGGCTATACCGGTCCCACGCCCTCCAACTCCAGCGGGAAGCAGCACGGCGACATCAATATCAACCTGACACCCGTGCCGCTGCCTGCGGCGAGCCTTCTGCTGCTGGCGGGTCTTGGCGGCCTCGGCACGCTGCGGCTGCGTCAGAAAAAGAGCTGATCCAGGGGCCTTTCGGCCCCGGCTGACGGTGTCGGACCCGCCTTGAAGAAGGCGGGTCCTTTCATTTTTGCTTGGCAACCGTGCGCGGATCGGGCGATCTGGCAGCGATGTCGACCTGCGGAGCACACCATGAGCTGGATCACCACTGTCCCCTTCGAGAGCGCCACCGGCAAGCTGCGCAGGCTCTATGAGCGCATCGCGGGCCCGGGGGACAATGTGGACAACATCATGATGGCGCACAGCCTGCGGCCGCACACGATGGAAGGGCATATGGCCCTCTACAAACACGTGCTGCACCATTCGGGCAATACGGTGCCGAAGTGGGTTCTGGAGCTGCTCGGCGTCTGGGTGTCGCATCTGAACGGCTGCGCCTATTGCGAGGATCACCATTTTGCGGGCATGGCGCGGCTGTTGGGCGATCCGGCGCAGGCCGAGGCGATCCGCGCGGCGATGCGGGCGGGCGATCCGGGCGCGGTGCCGGTCGCACCCGACCAGCAGGCCGCGCTGCGCTATGCGCAGAAGCTGACGCACGCCCCGGCGGACATGGTCGAGGCGGATGTGGCGGCCCTGCGCGCCGCGGGGTTCGACGACGGGCAGATCCTCGAGATCAATCAGGTGGTGAGCTATTTCGCCTATGCCAACCGCACCGTGCTGGGCTTGGGCTGTTCGACCGAGGGTGACATTATCGGGCTGTCTCCGGGAAACTCGGAGGATCCCGACGACTGGAGCCACCGCTAGCGTCAAAGCATGGTCTCTCTTCACCCGGTGAAGGGGCGCGGGCGCGGTTACTCGCCTTTCAGCAGGGTCTCGAAGCGCAGGCCTTCGGCGGTGCGGGCGGCAAAGCCCTTCCAATAGGTGTGGTCTTCGGTCGGCTGGGCATCCTCATCCAGCGCGATGATCCCGTCGCCGGAGTTGGGCACAAGCTCCAGATAGGCGCGTTTGTCGAGATCGCCCTTCAGATGCAGATCGAAAAACGCGGTGGCGAAGTGCTGCGCGATGTTGTTCATGCGCGTGGTGTCCCAGACCGGGTCGGAATAATGCTCGAAGGGGACGAAATCGAGCTCTTCGACGGGGATCCAGGATTCCTGCGGCGCGGGGATCGGAGCGGCGGCGTTGTGATTGGCGTTCTCGAAGGTCAGCAGGTGCCGGTCGGCGCCGGCGGCTTCCTCGAAGATGGTGCGGATGGTGGCATAGACCGAGACATCGTCGGAGCTGCCGGCCATCAGCATCGTGGGCACGCGCAGCCCGGCGAGGCCATTGGCGTCCCAGAACCCGGCGTTGCGCCCCCAGGGGCCGATGGCGACGATTGCCTTGACGCGGGGATCGACCAGCGCCTCGTGGCTCTCCGAGCCGGCCACATGGCGTTCGAGCAGCCCGTTGGGCGTGCCCCAGCTGTATTCGGTCGCGGCCAGCGTCACGCCTGCGCCACCGAAGATCAGGGCGCCGTAGCCGCCCATGGAATAGCCGATCACCCCCACGGTCGAGGCGTCGATGATCGCGCCGAGATCGCCATCGAGCGCGGCCATCTGATCGAGCACGAAGCGTTGATCGACGGGCCGGTGATAGAGCGTGGAGCCGAAGGCGGCCTGGTCGGAATAGGTGCTGTCGGTGTGGTCGATGGAGACGGTCACAAACCCCTTGGAGGCCAGGTTCTCGCCCAGGTGGGACATCAGGAACCGGTTGCCGGGATAGCCGTGGCTGATCAGCACCAGCGGGTAGGTCTCGCCGGTGGCGGGGGCGGCGTCTCGCGTGGCGCGGCCGGTCAGCGTGACCTCGGTCTTGCCGTCGCGCAGGATGGCCTGATAGCTGCCGCCCTGCGCTGTGCCGTCGGCGGCGGGGTACCAGATTTCCGCTGTCAGTGGGCGGTCGTAGAGGGGCGCTTCGTCGCCCTCTATGCGCAGGATGTCGATCTGGCCCGGATGGACGAATTCCAGCGTACGCACCCCGATGGAGCGCGATCCGAAGGGGGCCAGTTCGGGGGCGTCGGGTCGTATCTGGTCAATTGGATTCGCCAGCGCCGGCGCAGCCAGAATTGCTGCCACAGCCGCAAGCGGTCGTTTGAACGCCATCATCTACTCCTGCGGGCCTCGTCCGGCCCGCGCGGACAGATTGACAGCTTCCTGCTGTAATTCAAGAACTTGAGTGCGATTTTTTGTGTCGATTTGGCGCTTTTTTCGCGTCCGGCCAGGCTGCCATAAGGCTGCAACCGATCCGGTACGCCTGTTTTTATGGGTCCCGTATAACGAGAAACCTTTCACCCGGCGCGCGGTCGGCGTAAGGCAGGGACATGCAGAAAGTGATGACATACCCCGAGCATGGCCGCGCGATTCTGGTGCTCGGCCTGCCGCTGATCGGCGGGCATCTGGCGCAGACGGCCATCGGTGTGACCGATACCGTCATGCTGGGCTGGTATGGGGTCGAGGCGCTGGCGGCGGTGACGCTGGGCTCGACGGCGTTCTTTGTGCTCTTCATCTTCGGGTCGGGGTTTGCCTGGGCGGTGATGCCGATGGTGGCCTCCTTCGATGCGGAGGGGGACGAGGTGGGCCTGCGCCGGGCGACGCGCATGGGGTTGTGGCTGAGCACGGGGTTTGCGCTTGTGGCGCTGCCGCCGCTGATCTGGTCGGAGCCCATTCTGCGGGCGCTGGGGCAGGGCGACGCGCTTGCGGCGGATGCGGGCGCGTATCTGCGGGTGGCGGGCTTCGGCATTCTGCCGGCGCTTCTGGTGATGGTGTTGAAATCCTACCTCGCCGCGCTGGAGCGCACGCAGGTGGTGCTGTGGATCACTGTGCTGAGTGCCGTGGTCAACGCGGTGGTCAATTATGCGCTGATCTTCGGCAACTGGGGCGCGCCCGAGCTGGGCATCACCGGGGCGGCGCTGGCCTCGGTGGCGACCCATACGGTGGCGCTGGTGGGGATCGTGATCTACGCGCGCCGGGTGCTGCCGGAGCATGCGCTCTTCCAGCGGCTGTGGCGGGTGGATTGGCAGATGCTGGCGCGGGTGTTCCGGTTGGGGCTGCCCATCGGGGTGACGGCCCTGAGCGAGGTGGGGCTGTTCGCGGCCTCGGCGATGATGATGGGGTGGCTGGGCACGGTGCCGCTGGCGGCACATGGCATCGCGCTGCAGCTCGCCTCCATCACCTTCATGGTGCATATGGGGCTGAGCAATGTGGCGACGATCCGGGCGGGCAACGCCTATGGGCGCCACGATCCGCCGCATATGAAGAAGGGCGCCTTTGTCGTGACGGTGATGTCGCTGATGATGGCGGCGGCCACAATTGCAGTGTTCCTGCTGCTGCCGGAGCCGCTGATCTCGCTCTTCATGCAGGAGAATGAGCCCCAGCGGGTGCAGATCCTGGCGATCGGGACCGGCTTGCTGGCGATGGCGGCGCTGTTCCAGCTGGTGGATGGCGCGCAGGTGATCGCGCTGGGGCTGTTGCGCGGCGTGCAGGACACACGCGTGCCGATGGTATTCGCCGCCCTCAGTTACTGGGCGATTGGCGTGCCCTGCTCCTACCTCTTCGGGTTCGTGCTGGGCTTGGAGGGTATCGGTGTGTGGCTGGGGCTGGTCGTCGGGCTGGGACTGGCCGCGGTGCTGCTGTCGGCGCGCTTTTGGGGCGTGGCGCTGCGGCGCCTGACGGCAGCGGATGGCGTCGCCGCATAACCGGCTGTGCCACGTGCTTCATGTTTTGGTTTAATAGCGGATCATAATGTCTTGATTTTAAATTCTAAACTTTGATGACTGAGCTATCAAACTGCCAGTTCTGCGCGGCGCTCAGCAGCTCTCGGAGCAGTGGGCGCAGCTCGTTGGCCTTCCCGGTGTCATAGAGCCAGGGGTCCGCCTCCTTCGTCAGATAGGTGGACAGCGCCACATTGATCTGCAGCGCGTGGGCCCCCATTTTCGGGCGGCCATACCGTCTCAGCGTCCAGTCCTCGGTGGTGCGGTCCTGTATCGCGGCGCGGTAAGGTGTGGCGGTCATGCAGAGGCCGGCAAGATGCGCGGTGAGCGCGTGATCACAGGAGCCGCCGTTCAGGCTCCCGATTCCCAGATCGGGCAGCTCGGGCGCGTAGGGCCGGGCGGGGGCGCTGTGCACGGCGTGGCAGTCGATCAGAATGGCGTGCCCATGCTGCGCCCGCACCCGCGCGAGCTGGGCGGCGATGGCGGCGTGATAGGGCGCATGAAAGGCGGACCGCCAACGGGCCATCTCCGCCGGATCCGGCGGCTGGCTCCAGATCGGCTCCCCCGCGAGATCGCGGAGAGGAATCACGGCGTCGGCAGCCCCCGCGGACCGCGGGCCGAGCGCCTCGGGGTTGCCGTTTGCGTTGCACATGTAGCGATGGAAGTTCGCCCGCACCCAGGTTGCGCCCTCTACGAGGCCGCCGAAGAGCCGGTCGATGTGCCAATCGGTATCGGTGAGCGCCTGCCCGTGGTCGTTCAGCCGCTGAATGACGGCCATGGGCATCTCGGTGGCCGCATGTGGCAGCGTGATGATCAGGGGGCTGGTGCACGGGATGACCTCAACCGGCATGGCAGGTGTCCTTGGAACGTGGCAGGCCTGCAAACCGGTCTGCCGTTGGCAGTCAAGCAGCTATCACATGCAACAGCGTTTGACGAGCGGTGACCGGCGGCGCACCCGGATGTCTGTTCCGCACGGCGCTGCCGGGGGTGTCAGCTTTTCGTCTTGTCGTTCAGGAGCTTCAGCTGCGCCATGCCGCTTTGCCCCAGATCGACCGAGGCGAAGGGGCCGCCGTGACACATCTGGCCGGGGTCGGTCACGTCGACGGGCGGGGCCTCGGCCAGCAGCTTTTCCGCGAATTGCTCGGCATTGTCCTTGGGCCGGTAGCCGAGGAAGGCCGCCTTGGCGTTGTCGACGGGCGTGCGGTCGTTGTTGGACACGCCGTAGATGATGGCAAAGCCCACCGAGGGCGTGTCGATGGCGCGAGTGACGAGCTGGATCATGTCGCCATAGCTGAGCCAAGAGCCGAGGGCGCGGGTGTTGGCCACATCGGCGCAGGAGAGGATGCGCAGGTGCACGGATTCCATCTGGCGCTTTTCCCAGTACATGCGGCCGAGATCTTCGGTGAAGCATTTCGCGAGGCCATAGAAGGTGTCGGGGCGGTGCGGCACGTCGATGCCGATGCACTCGGATTTGGGGTACATGCCGACCGCGTGGATCGAGGAGGCGTAGACGACGCGCTTCACACCGGCCTGATAGCCCGCCTCCCAGATGTTGTAGGAGCCCACGAAATTGGGGCCGAGCAGCTCCTCGAAGGGTTTTTCATCGACGATGGCGCCGAAGTGCACGACCATATCGGCACCCTCCAGAAGCGGGGCGATCTGGTCCATCTGCGCCAGATCCGCCTGCACATAGGTCTCGCCCGGATAGAGCGTGCCGATGTCTGGGGCGATGTCGGTGCTGACCAAGGCGTCGCACATGGCGGCGAGCGGTGCGCGCAAGTGTGAGCCCAGACTGCCAGCGGCCCCTGTCAAAACGAGTTTCATTGAGTGTCCTTTCCTGCCGTCAGATCACGGCCTTTTCCAAGAATGTCTCGCCTTTGAGCACGCGCTCCACCGAAAACGGCGCGAGGTCGAGGCTGCGGTATTGCCCGTAGGCGATGTGTTCGGCCAGCCCGCGCCCCAGGGCGGGTGACTGCTGCAGCCCGTGGCCCGAAAAGCCGTTGCAGAAGAGAAAGTTCTGCAGATCCGGGTGTGGGCCGATGATCGCGTTCTGATCGAGCGTGTTGTAGTCGTAATGGCCCACCCACATGTTGATCAGCTTGATCTTCTCGAATTGCGGGATGCGGGTGGCGATGATGGGCCAGAACTTCTCCTCCCAGAGGCTGTGATCGGCGATGAAATCGTCATGCGCGACGGCGGGGTCTGTGTCGGGCGGGCCGCCTGCAAGATAGTAGCGCCCGTCGGTGCGCATGTGCACGCCGGTGGGGTCGATGGTGAGCGGTAGGTCGCAATCGAGCGGGTGGGCAGCGTCGAAGATGTAGGTGTAGCGCTTGCGGGGCTCGACGGGGATATCGAGCCCGGCCATCTGCGCGATGTGCTTGCCGCGGGTTCCGGCGGCGTTGACCAGCGTGCCGCAGGTGAGCGTGGCGCCGGATTTGAGGGTCACGCCGGTGACGCGGTTGCCGCTGAGGGTGAGGCCGGTCACTTCGTCCTGGGCGTATTCGACACCGTTCTTGCGTGCCATGCGCTTGAACCAGTCGAACATGGTGCCGCCGTCGAAATAGCCCTCGTCGACCCGGTTGTGATTGGCGCCGATGATGTCATCGAGCCGGTAGAACGGGTAGGCGGCGGCGATCTCCTCGCGGGTCATGTATTTCGTGCCCGCGCCCAGGGCGGCCTGCACCTGCTGGCTGTCCTTGAGGATATCGGCGAAGGCGGGCGTGTCGGCGAGGTACATGTAGCCGTAGCTCTGCAGCGCGAGCTCGGGCACCTCCGGGTCGTCGCCCATGAAGCGGCGGAAATTCTTGATGAAGTCGGCGCCGAATTGCGAAATGGCGATGTTGGTCGGGTTCGAGAACTGCTGGCGGATGCAGCTGTTGGTGTGGCTGGTGGCGGCGAAGGCGTAGGTAGGGTCTTTCTCGATGACGAGGATGCGGCCCTGAAACCCGGGCATCTGGGTGAGCCACCAGGCGACGCTGGAGCCGTAGATGGCGCCGCCCACGAGGATCACGTCATAGCTGTGGTGTTGAGTCGTCATGCCCACCTTCCTTGGTCCCATGTCAGGACCATGCGCAGGACGGCGTCAAGCTTTGTGACGCGGGAGTTGCGCAAAGGGTTTGACCAGCGCGCGGGCGACCATCTCGAGCCGGTCCTGGCCGTAGAACATGTCGCTCTCGACGAAATAGGTGGGCGAGCCGAGGACGTGGCGGGCGATGGCCTCGGCGGTGTTGGCGGCGTGCTGGGCTTGGGTCGCGTCGCTTTGGGCGGCCGCGATCAGGGCCGCGCCGTCCATGCCCAGCCCGTCTGCGATGGCGGCGATGGTGGCGGCATCCGCGGGGTCGGCGTCATCGCGCCAGTGGGCTTGCAGCAGGGCGCGGGAGAGGGCGTGCACGTCGAGGCCCATGGTTTGCGCGGCGATGATCGCGCCGTTGCCCAGGGCGAGCGGATTGTCGTGGTGTGTCGGGCGGCGCATGATCCAGGGCAGCTCGCGGACTTCTGCCCAGCGGGTGATCTCGCGCCCGAAGAAGTAGTAGCTGTGGGTCTTGGAGCGGGCGCTGAACGGGGCACTGCCCGCGGCGGCGACGACCGGGTTGAGGTCGATGGGTTTGTGGATGACCCGGGCGTCGTGCTCTGCGGCGATCTCGGCGAGCCGCCAGGCGCCCAAGTAGGCGAAGACGGAGTGACAGGCATAGAAATATTCGATCTCTTTCATGGGGTTACCTTTCCTCGGCCAGGTGGCGCGCGTCGCGGGCCATGAGTGTGATCACGTCGCGCAGGCGGTCGGTGTCCTTGGGGTTGGAGGCGTTGCCGTCGAGGCCGCGTTTCAGCACGCCTTGCAGGATCGCGAGCAGACGGAAGTAGGAAAAGACCACGTAGAAGGTCCAATGATCGGGGTGGGCGAGGCCCCGGCGGGCGCAGTAGTCCGCGACATAGGCGCCCTCATCCGGCAGCCCGAGGGCCGCGCGATCCACGCCGCCCAAGCCCCGGAAGTGCCCGGCGTGCGGCAGGCGCCAGTGCATGCACTGATAGGCGAGGTCGGCCAGCGGATGGCCAAGGGTGCTGAGCTCCCAGTCGAGCAGGGCGATGACGTCCTCGCGGTCGGGCGCGAAGATCATGTTGTCGATGCGGTAGTCGCCATGCACGATGCTGGCCGCGCCATCGTCTGCGACCATATGCTCCTCGAGCCAGCGCATCAGCTCGTCCGCATCGGGCAGCGGGTCGGTCGCGGTTTGGGTGTATTGCCCGGACCAGCGGGCGAGCTGGCGGGCGAAGTAGTTGCCGGGCTTGCCGTAATCCGCGAGGCCTACCGCGCCCGGGTCGACATCGTGCAGGGCGGCGAGGGTTGCGTTCATCGTGTCGTAGATGCGGGTGCGGGCGGCGGTGTCGAGCTGAGGCAGTGCCGGGTCCCAGAAGATGCGGCCTTCGACCATCTGCATGACCATGAATTGCGTGCCGAGGGGCGTGTCTTCGCCCGAGAGGTGGTAAACGTCAGGGACCGGAACGGGGGTCGGGCCAAGGGCCTTCATCACGCGGAACTCGCGATCGACCGCGTGGGCGGACTTCAGGAGCGTGCCCGGGGGTTTGGCGCGCAGGACGTAAGCCGCCGCGCCGCTTGTGATGCGGTAGGTGGGGTTCGACTGGCCGTCGGAGAACTTGTCGATTGCATCCAGCGTGCCGAAGCCCGGCACATGGGTCGCCAGATAGGCCTCCAGTTCGGCGGGCTCAAAGCTGTGCATCGCGGCGGCTCCCTGATGACCCATGGACATCTCCCCGCGATCTAAGCAACTCTGCGCGGGCGGGGAAAGCCCAGATTGCCAACCGGGGAGGTGCAGATGGAATTCGGAATGCGCGAAGAGACCCGTGCTCTGCTCGACCGGGTGGCGGTGATGATCCGCGAGGAGGTGATGCCGCTGGAAGCGGAGTATCACGCCGAGATCGGCAAGGAGGACCGCTGGGCCTATACGGAGCGGCAGGCGGAGATTCTCGAAGGGCTGAAGGCCAAGGCCAAGGCGGCGGGGCTGTGGAATTTCTGGCTGACCGACTCCGAGCGGGGCTTTGGGCTGTCGACGGTCGAATACGCCTATTTTGCCGAGGAGATGGGGCGCACGCCACTGGGGGCGGAGGTGTTCAACTGTTCGGCGCCCGATACCGGCAACATGGAGGTGTTCGAGCGCTATGGCACGCCCGCCATGAAAGAGCGATGGCTCGCGCCGCTGCTCGAGGGCGAGATCCGGTCGGCATATTTGATGACGGAGCCGGAGGTGGCCTCGTCGGATGCGACGAATATCGCGATGTCCTGCGTGCGGGACGGAGATGCGTATGTCTTGACGGGTGAAAAGTACTGGGCGAGCGGGGCGGGCGACCCGCGCTGCGCGGTGTATATCGTGATGGTGAAGACCGGCGGGGAGGACGCGCCGAAGCACAAGCGGCATTCGATGATCGTGGTGGATGCCGAGACACCGGGGATCGAGATCCTGCGGCCCATGATGGTCTTTGGTCATGACGACGCGCCGCATGGGCATATGCACATTCGGTTCAACAATGTGCGGGTGCCGGCGGAAAACCTGCTGCTCGGCGAGGGGCGGGGGTTTGAGATTGCGCAGGGCCGCCTGGGGCCGGGGCGGATTCACCACTGTATGCGGTCCGTGGGGCAGGCGGAGGCGGCGCTGGAGCTGCTTTGCCAGCGGTCGTTGCGCAAGGAGGCCTTCGGCAAGCTGCTCGCACAGCTGGGGGCGAATTTCGACATCATCGCCGAGTGCCGGATGGAGATCGAGATGGCGCGGCTGTTGTGCCTGAAGGCGGCCTGGATGATGGACCAGGGCGATGCGCGCGCGGCGGCACCGTGGATTTCCCAGATCAAGGTGGTGGCACCCCGCATGGCGCTGAAGGTGCTGGACGAGGCGATGCAGATGCACGGCGGCCAAGGCATCAGTCAGGACACGCCGCTCGCCATGGCCTGGACCTGGCAGCGGGCGCTGCGCTTTGCCGATGGGCCCGATGCGGTGCACCGGCGGCAGGTGGCGCGAGCTGAGCTGCGCAAATACACGCAAGAGAAGATCTGACCTCTTTTTTGGCGGTTTTGCGCCCGCCTGAGTTGAAAGATGGTGTCTGGATGGAACCCGCGCAGAGCGCGCGCTGTTGGCCAGATGAGTCCTGTCCGCCCGTTGCGGCGGCAGGATGGGTTTAACCAGTGCCTGGGGAGCAGTGTAACGAGTGCCCGGCGGGTTGGGTCGCTGGCCCGACCCGCTGCGGTTTTCGGCGGACCGTCTGCGCTTTCGCGTGTCGCTGGCACCAATGCGGCGTCGTTTTTTGAATTGAGCCTCGTGCGGTTGTCTTTCACAGTAGAACCCATGCGCGCGCCCGTGATCGACAATCTGCAATACGCGAAGTTTTCCCCCGGCATCTTCCGGGAGATGCGCGAGGGCGGCGTGGATGCGGTGCATGTCACCATCGCCTACCACGAGAGCTTTCGCGAGATGGTGCTGAACCTCGAGCGCTGGAACCGCTGGTTCGAGGACCATCCCGATCTGATCTTCAAGGGCATCTCGGCCGAGGACGTGATACGGGCGCAAGAAAGCGGGCGCACGGCGATTTTCTTTGGGTTCCAGAACCCCAGCCCCATCGAGGATGACGTCGGGCTGGTGGAGATCTGCCACCAGTTGGGCGTGCGCTTCATGCAGCTGACCTATAACAACCAGTCTCTGCTCGCGACGGGCTGCTATGAGGCGGAGGATACGGGGCTCACGCGCATGGGCCGCGCCGTGGTGGCCGAGATGAACCGTGTGGGGATGGTGGTGGACATGTCGCATTCCGCGGAACGTTCGACGCTGGAGGCGATTGAGTATTCTACCCGGCCCATTGCAATCACCCATGCCAACCCCGCGTGGTGGCATGAGGCCTTGCGCAACAAGTCCGATACCGTGCTGCGCGCGCTGACCGAGGCGGGCGGGATGCTGGGGGTGTCGATCTATCCGCATCATCTGAAGGGTGGCAGCGCCTGCACGCTGGAGGAGTTCTGCGCGATGATTGCTGAGGCGGCGCAGCGCTATGGTGCGCGGCATCTGGGGCTGGGCTCGGACCTCTGCCAGGATCAGCCGGACAGCGTGGTGGAGTGGATGCGCGTGGGCCGCTGGACCAAAGGGGTGGACTATGGTGAGGGCTCGGCAGCGGCGCCCGGCTTTCCACCGATGCCAGCGTGGTTCTCGGGCAACTGCGATTTCGGTTTCATCCGGGATGGGTTGCTGGCGACAGGCCTCAGCGCGGAGGAGGTCGACGGCATCATGGGTGGCAACTGGCATCGGTTCTATGCCGAGAGTTTTGGCCCGTCATGAAGGATCATGTCGCCCCGCACCAGGCGCCGCTGCGCCCGCCTGCCCAGGTGATGCGGCTGAGCCGGATGGGGTCGATGTTCCCCACGCGGCTGTCGTTTCTGCGCACGCTGATGCGGTTTCTGGCCGCTGAAAAGGCGCAGGTGTCGCGTCCTGTGTGGCAGATGTGCCCGGAAGGGTATGGCCATGCGGTTTATGCGCTGTCCTTCGGCGGGCACACCTATTCCCTTGTGGCCGTGTCGACGGCGCTGGCCCCGGAGGACCGGACGGACCGGGTGATCGCCGAGGCCTGGGACAGTTCCTATGTGCTCTATGACGGCGTGCCGGATGCGGATGAGATTGCGCGCATGTGTGCCACAGCACCCCGGCAGGAGGCCGCGCGGTTCACGGAGCGCGATCTGGTGCTGAGCCGGGCGAACAAATCGGTGCGGCTCTTTCAGCATGTGGTGGAGCGGTTGCGGGCGGGCCAGCAGCCCGACCGGCAGATGGTGGGCGAGATCGGCTATCTGATGCGCACCACCGCCGTTTATGGCAACGGCAAGTTCGGGATTGCGGATCGGTCGTGTATCGACACACGGCCGGGGCTCTCGGGGCCGTTCATGGCCGAGATGCTGACGGTCTGGCTGATCCGGCAGTTCACCCATGATCTGGTCGAGCACGTGGGGCAAGGCAGGTTGGACCGTGATCTCAAGCGGCATCTCGGCATCGGCAATTCCACGGGGCTGGGCATGGCGCCGTTTCTGGTCACGCACCCGGTGCTGTTGAACAATTGGATGCTGGCGCGGGAAACGGCGCTGGCACGGGTGCGGGCGGTGCGGCATCTGGAGCCTGAGCGGGCGGTGCGGCTTGTGGCCCTGGCGGACCGGGCGCGGCGGCATCTGGCAGAGTGGTGCGTTCCCGATGCGGCACATCAGGCGCGGATCGACCGGCTGCGCGCCGATTGGGTGCGGTTTGCCGGAGGGATCACGGCTAAGGCTCTGGCGGAGGAGGGGGCTCTGGAGCGGCTGATCCGCGCGTCTGGCACGCAGAGCGAGGACCTGCAGGAACTTTTGGTGGCGCTGGCGCTTGAGCCGTTTCCGGAGTTGGTGGACGGGTTGGCCGACTGCATGGCTGACCCGGTTGGACCGGTGGCGGCGCCCTTGGCGGATACGGCGCAGCTGCGGGATGAGATCGCGTGCCACTTTGGCTGGGCGTTGGCGCCGGATTACGCGGATGCGGCCCAGTGCCGCCAGTTCTGGTATGTGAGCGAAGCCAAGCAGGAGCCGCGGCTCGGCGACCGGTTTGCGGAGGAGGGAGCCGCGCTGGAGAGTCCGCTGGATATCGGTCGCAGGATCAAGGCGCTGTTTTTGGATTTGCCAGAGCGGTCAGAGGATGTGCGCGCATTTCTTGCCCGGTCTCCTGAGCATTTCTTGGCCGTTGCGCGTGTGGCACTGGCCGCGGGGTATCCTTATGCGGAGATCCGCGACAATCTGATCGGAGCCGGGTGCCTGCCCATCGACATGCTGCGCTGCAAGCTGGCTTTCTTTGGCGCGTCGAAGTTCGATCCGAAGTCGGATCGCTGGACGCGCATCACCCTCTGTCAGGGGGCACCGCTGGCGGACGAGCTCGACAGACGGGCGGATGACTGGTGGCTACCGGTCTTTGACGCATGAGCTGGTCGGGAGCCGAGGTGTCGGCGCTGGCCGCCAAGGCCGCGCGCGGCGCGGGGGCGCCTGCCGGTCAGGCCGCGCTTTTCGGGCAGGCAGCCGCTTTGCATCTGCAGCAGGGGCGCGGGGCGGGCGCTTTGGCGGAGGCGCTGGAGACGCTGCCGGAGGGCCCGATCATGGATTTGCCGCTGGTGCTGCAGGAGGCCTTGCCGGTCGCCCGGAGCGGTGGAGAGATCGACGTTGTCTGGGCGGGGGATGTGGCGCTTGCGTGGAGCTATCTGGAGACAATGCCGTATCGCTGCGATGTGGAACTCGAGCGCCCGGGTGGTCTGAAGGTGCGGTTTTCGCCGCGCTCTGACGCGCGCCCACGCGCGCAGCGCATTTCCGGCTGTGAAGAGCTGCTGCATAAGATGGCCACGCTGGCGGCGAAAACCCTTGTGCCGGACAGCGCCGCGTCCCGATCCGGTGGCGCGGGGGCTGGCCTCACCGACAATGACTGAGCGGGTAGGGGTGGCCTGAAAGCCCACCCCACCTGCCGGCACCGAGCTCAGGACAGGCAGGTCAGGTGGGCTTTCAGGCCACCTTTGGTCGCGCAAACGGGTCCTGAGGGTAGCGCACCGCGGCAAGGTAAAGCCCCTGCGGCGGGCAGACCGGACCGCAGGCGGCGCGGTTGCGCGCGGCGAGCGCGTCGGCGACCTGATCCGGCGCCCAGGATCCGGTGCCGACGCGCTCCAGCGTGCCGACAAAGCTGCGCACCTGATTGTGCAGGAAGGACCGTGCACGCACGTCGAAATGCACCTCGGGCCCGTACCGCGTCTCGACGTGTGTCACGTCCAACCGGTCGAGTGTTTTCACCGGGCTGTCGGATTGGCAGATGGACGAGCGGAAGGTGGTGAAGTCATGCCGTCCGATCAGATGAGCCGCGCCCGCCTGCATCGCATCCACCTCGAGGTCATGCTTCACCTGCCAGACCAGCCCGGCCTGATGGGTCGCCGGGGCCCGGCGCATCAGGAGGCGGAAGAGGTAGCGCCGCTCCCGCGCTGAGAAGCGCGCGTGCCAGTCGTCAGCCACGCGCGCGCAGTTGATGATGGCCACGGGATCAGGCTTCAGATGGTGGTTCAGTGCCTCCGACAGCCGGAACGGGTCCCACTCCGCGGCCATGTCGCAGTGGGCCACTTGTCCGAGCGCGTGCACGCCTGCATCGGTCCGTCCGGCTGCGGCAATCTTATGGGTTCCGGGCTCCAGCTTGGCCAGTGCGGCTTCGATCGCGCCCTGTACAGAGGGTTGGTCGGCCTGCCGTTGCCAGCCGGCAAAGGGCGCGCCGTGGTATTCGATTTTCAAGGCATAACGCGGCATGGCGCTGGCCCTAGCGCGGTGCTGCGCGCGCGTCAAATGGCTTTGCCCCCTCTGGTGCCTCGGCGCGCCAGCGCCTATGTAGCGCAGAACAAGAACTGCAGGGGCAGCAAGGCTTTGGTCATCACTTCACTCGCCGACACGGTGCTGCGGCAGATCGAGACCGTGCAGGACACCGTGACGGAGACGTTCTTCGAGCCGGTGATCCGGGTGGGCGTGACCGGGCTCGCGCGCTCGGGCAAGACGGTGTTCATCACCTCGCTGATTGCCAATCTGCTGGACCGGGGGCGCATGCCGCATCTGGTGGCGGCTGCCGAGGGCCGCATCGAGGCGGCGTTTTTGCAGCCACAGCCCGATGACACCCTGCCGCGGTTCGATTTCGAGACGCATCTGAGCCAGTTGACCGCGCGGGAGCCGGTCTGGCCGGAGAGCACGCGGGCGGTCTCGGAGCTGCGGCTGTCGCTGCGGGTGCGCCGGGCGGGGTTGCTCGCCGGGTTGCAGGGGCCGCGCACGATCCATATCGACATCGTGGATTATCCCGGCGAGTGGCTGCTCGATCTGGCGCTGCTGGAGAAGGATTATGCGACCTGGTCGGCGGATGTCCTGGCGCGGCTGGCCGACCGGCCCGAGGCGGAGGCGTTCCGGGCGCTCGTGGCGGAGACCGATCCAGCGGCGGCACTGGAGGAGCCTGTGGCGAAGGCGTTGGCGGAGGCCTTCACCGGCTATCTGCAGGCGGCCCGCGTCTCGGGGTATTATGATTGCACGCCGGGGCGGTTTCTGCTGCCGGGCGATCTTGCCGGTTCACCGGTGTTGACTTTTGCGCCGCTGCCGGGGGACACACCGGGTCCACGCCGCTCGCTGATCCGCGAGATGGCGCGGCGGTTCGAGGCCTATAAGCGCGAGGTGGTGCGGCCCTTCTTTCGGGATCATTTTGCGCGGATCGACCGTCAGGTGGTGCTGGTGGATGCATTGGGGGCGATCCACAAGGGGCCGCGCGCGGTGGAGGATATGCGCGGGGCGATGGCGGATATTCTCGGGGCCTTCCGGCCTGGTCAGAATGCCTTTCTCACACAGCTGTTTCAGGGCAAGCGGGTGGAGAAGATCCTTTTTGCCGCTACCAAGGCCGACCATCTGCACCACCGCCAGCACGGGCGGCTGACCGCGATCATGGAGGCGCTGCTGCGCGGGGCCGTGGACCGGGCGCGCTTTGCCGGGGCAGAGACCGCGGCCATGGCCATTGCCTCGCTGCGCGCGACCACCGAAGACACCATGCCCCACGAGGGCCAGGAGATCGATGTGGTGCGCGGCACGCTGCTGGAAAGCGGCAAGCAGGCGGCGTTCTACCCCGGGGCGCTGCCCGAGGACCCTGCGCAGCTGCTGGCCCCGGCGAAGGCGGGGGCCGAGACCTGGCTCGATCAGGACTACCGTGTGATGAATTTCGCACCTTCGCCGCTTACTTTGCGCCCCGGCGACGGCCCGCCGCATATCCGGCTTGATAAGGCCGCTCAATTCCTTTTAGGGGATAGGCTATGAGCGAAATCATCATATCCCCGGCGCGCACGCTGGATGCGGGGGCTGTGGGGCATATCCTGTCTGTGTCGAACGATGCCATGCCGTGGCTGCCGCGACTGCATTCGGCGGCGGAGGAGATCATGTACGCCGGTGACATGATCGAGGCGGGCTGGGTGCGCGTGGCCAAGCGGAATGGCAAGGTCGTGGGCTTCATCGCGCGCTGGGAAGAAGAGGTGCACGCGCTCTATGTGCTGCCCGAGGCGCAGGACACGGGCGTGGGCACGGCGCTGCTGGAGGACGCGAAGGGGGAGAGCGACAAGCTCACCCTCTGGAGCTATCAGGCCAATTCCTCAGCGACGCGGTTCTACGGTTTGCGGGGCTTCATCGAGACGGCGCGCACTGATGGCAGCGACAATGACGTGGGCCTGCCCGATATCCGATTTGAGTGGGTCAAGGGCGGCGTCTGATGGCGCGCGGACCGGTTCTCATCGAAATTGACGACGCGGCGGAGCCGAAGGTCAGCGTGGCAGAGGCCCCCCCGGTGCCGGAGGATGAGATCGCCCCGCCGCAGGGCCAGGCGATGCAGGTGGCCGCGGGGATTGCCGCACGCAAGCCGTCGCGGCTGGTGCGCTGGGTCTGGTCGCTGGGCCTGGCGCTGGTGGGCGCGGTCCTCTCGATCAAGGCCTGGGGGTTTTTGTCGACGCTGGTGGCGCAGAATGCGCTTCTGGGCTGGGCGATCACCGGGCTGACGGGCGCGTTTCTGCTGGCGCTGACAGTGTTGGCGTTGCGCGAGGTGGCCGCTTTGGGGCGGCTGGGGCGGCTCGACGGGCTGCGCCGGGCGGCGGATACGGCGCTGGCAGAAGATGATTTGCAGGCGGCGCGGGCGGTGACGGACCGGCTGCTGGCGCTCTACAAGGGCCGCGAGGACACGCGCTGGGGCCGCGACCGGATGGCGGAGTTGCGCGGGGATCAGATGGATGCGGCGAGCCTTCTGGTGTTGGTAGACCGCGAAATGCTGGGCCCGCTTGATCAGGCCGCCCAGCGCGAGGTCGAGGCGGCAGCCCGGCAGGTGGCCGCGGTGACGGCGCTGGTGCCGTTGGCCTTGGCGGATGTGGCGGCGGCGCTCACCGCGAACCTGCGCATGATCCGGCGGATTGCCGAGGTTTATGGCGGGCGCTCCGGGTTTCTGGGCGGCTGGCGGCTGACCCGTGCGGTGATGGCGCATCTGGTGGCCACGGGGGCCGTTGCGGTGGGCGATGACCTGCTGGAGCCGGTGCTGGGCGGCTCGATCCTCGGCAAGCTGTCGCGCCGCTTCGGCGAGGGGCTGGTCAACGGGGCGCTGACGGCGCGCGTCGGCGTGGCGGCAATGGATGTCTGCCGACCGCTGCCCTTCGCATCTGGAAAAAAGCCGAAAGTGCGCGATATCATAAAGCAGAGCCTCGGCGGTCTCTTCGGGTCCAAGTCATCCTGAGACCGCGTTGGGCGTCATCCGGACGGGAGTGGGTGTGATGGAGAGTTTTGCCGCCGATCTGGCGACGATGGTGCGCAGGCCGCTGGAACCCGAGCATGTGGCCGCGATGCGCCGCAAGGGCGTGATCTCTGAGTTCAAGGCGGGCGAGTTCGTACAGGAGCCGGGCGGCGCCTCGGATGAATTTCATTACGTGATCGAGGGTGAGGTCGAGGCGGTGAACCCGTCTGATCTGAAGCGGCTCGGTGCGGCCACGCTGGGGCCGGGGCAGTTCTTTGGCGATCTGCAGTTTCTCTCGGGCGGTGTGTCGCTCGCGGGCGCGCGGGCGGTGGTGGACAGCACCATGCTCTGTGTGCCGCGCGACGACATGCTGCAGATGATGTCGGACATGCCGGAGATGAGCGACATCATCGTCACGGTTCTGGCGGCGCGGCGCCGCCGGGCAGTGGAGCAATCGGATTCCGCGCTCACGCTGATCGGCTCGGAGATCAGCCGCGACATTCGCCATGTGGCGAGCTTTGCCGCGCGCAACCGCATTCCCTATCGGGAGATCGAGGTGACCTCGCCCGAGGCGATGGCGCTGGCCGACCAATGCGGGATCGCCGAGGCGCAGCCGGGCGTGATCTTCGGCCGTGAGCGCAAGATCGACCCGCCAACGCCGCATGGGGTGGCGCAGGCGCTGGGGCTTTATATGGACACCGATGAGGCGCTCAGCTTCGACGTGCTGATCGTGGGCGGCGGCCCGGCGGGCGTGGCGGCGGGCGTCTATGCCGGGGCCGAAGGGCTGCGTGCGCTGGTGCTGGAGGATATGGCCGTGGGCGGGCAGGCAGGCACGTCGAGCCGGATCGAGAACTACATGGGGTTTCCCACGGGCATCTCGGGTGGCGATCTGATCGGGCGCGGTGAGGTGCAGGCGATGAAATTCGGCACCAAGTTCTCGGTGCCGCGCCGCGCGGCCACCCTGCGGCAATGCGATGAGAAGTGGTTCCACGCCACGCTGGACGATGGCCAGGAGGTGAGTGCCAAGGCGTTGATCGTCGCGACCGGCGTGCAATACCGCCGCCTGCCGCTGGAGGGGTTGGAGCGGCTGGAGGGTGCAGGGGTCTATTATGCGGCCACCGAGGTCGAGGCGCGCTGGTGCCGCGATGCGGAAGTGGCCGTCATTGGCGGCGGCAATTCGGCCGGGCAGGCGGCGATGTATCTGGCGCGCACGACCCGGCATGTGCATGTGCTGGTGCGCGGCGAGAGCCTGGCGTCGTCGATGTCGGACTATTTGTTGCAGCGGCTGACCTCTCATCCGCGGATCACGGTGCATGTGTGCACGGAAGTGACGGCCCTGCACGGACGCGATGTGCTGGAGCGGATCACGATCCGGGACCGCATGTCGGGGCAGGACTGGGATCTGAAGACGTCGGCGCTTTTTGTCATGGTGGGAGCGGCGCCGAACACCGAGTGGCTGTCGGGGCTGATCAAGCTGGATGACAAGGGGTTCGTGCTGACCGGCGCGGAGGCCGGCGGGCGGTCGCAGTATGAGACGTCCTGTCCTGGCGTTTTCGCCGTGGGCGACGTGCGGGCCGGGTCTGTGAAACGCGTGGCCTCGGCTGTGGGCGAAGGATCGGTGGTGATGTCGGAGGTCTGGGCGCATGTGAATGCGTGATTGGGAGCGCTGCCCCTGGTGCCTGATGGCGTTTGGGGCTCCGCCCCGTTCGGCCCTCCAACTGTCCGCTGGACAGTTTACCGCTGACGCGGACCGGGCCTCACCCCCCGGAGTATTTTACGAAGAATGAAGGGGAGGGGCGCTTGTGGCGGGAGGGCTGTGGCAATTCTCGGCACAGGACTTGTCGGCGTGGAATGTGCTGCGTATAAGGCGCGCATGCTTGACCTGTGCCTGATCATCATTCGAATTATATCCCCGGCGCTCTGATCTGATGAGACGCCGGGCCAAGGTGTTTGCGACGCGCGCACCGACCGCTTTTCCAACATGTGACACGACATCCAAAGGACGCCCGCAATGTGCGCCGACACCACCGACACCGCTGAGAAACACGACTATAAATCCACGCTGAACCTGCCGAAGACGGAGTTCCCGATGCGCGCTGGGCTGCCCAAGCGTGAGCCTGACTGGCTGAAGCGGTGGGAGGAGATCGGGGTTTATGACCGGCTGCGGGAGCAAAGGGGACGGGAGAGCTTCGTGCTGCATGACGGCCCGCCCTATGCCAACGGCAACCTGCACATCGGGCATGCGCTGAACAAGACGATCAAGGACATGATCGTGCGCTCGCATCAGATGATGGGATTTGACAGCCGCTATGTGCCCGGCTGGGACTGCCACGGGCTGCCCATTGAGTGGAAGATCGAGGAGCAGTACCGCAAGGACGGCAAGAACAAGGACGAGGTGCCGATCAACGATTTCCGCGCCGAGTGCCGCAAGTTCGCGGCCCATTGGGTGGACGTGCAGCGCGCGGAGTTCAAGCGGCTGGGGGTGACGGGCAACTGGGGTGATCCGTACCTCACGATGGATTTCCACGCCGAGCGGGTGATCGCCGAAGAGTTCATGAAGTTCCTGATGAACGGCACGCTTTACCAGGGCAGCAAGCCCGTGATGTGGTCGCCGGTCGAGCAGACGGCGCTCGCCGAGGCGGAGGTGGAATACCACGACAAGGAAAGCTTCACGATCTGGGTGAAGTTCAGGGCGCTGATCAACGAGACGACGCCGGCTGTGACCGGTGATGCGGGACAGGTGCAGGCGCTGTCGGACCTTGACGGGGCCTATGTGGTGATCTGGACGACCACACCCTGGACCATGCCGTCGAACAAGGCGGTGGTTTTTGGGCCGGACATCTCCTACGGGCTCTACGAGATCACCGGGCGGCCCGAGGAATGCTGGGCGCGGATCGGGGAGCGCTATCTGCTGGCCGACAGCATGGCGGCGGATGTGCTGGGCCGCGCGCGTCTGGATGAGACCATGTACCGCCGTCTGCGCGACGTGACCGCCGCGGAGCTGAGCCATCTGCGGCTGGTGCATCCCTTGAAGGGGGCCGACGGCGCGCAGGGCGAATGGGACGACGTCCGCGATTTCCGCGCGGCGGATTTCGTGACCGACACGGAAGGCACCGGCTTTGTGCATTGCGCGCCGTCCCACGGGATGGAGGAGTATGAGCTCTATCGCGATCTGAACATGCTGCAGGAGGTCATCACCTATAATGTGACCGATGAGGGCATGTTCCGCGCGGATCTGCCGTTCTTTGGTGGGACCTACATCCTGAACCGCAAGGGCAAGGAGGGGGATGCCAATACGGCGGTGATCAACAAGCTGGCCGAGGTCGGCGGGCTGCTCGCACGCGGCAAGATCAAGCACAGCTACCCGCACTCCTGGCGCTCCAAGGCACCGGTGATCTACCGCAACACGCCGCAGTGGTTTGCCGCCATCGACAAGCCCGTCGGCGACGGGCAGGACACCCATGGCACCACGATCCGGGAACGGGCGCTGACCGAGATCGACAACGTCAACTGGACACCGGAATCGGGGCGCAACCGGCTTTATTCCATGATGCAGGCGCGGCCCGATTGGGTGCTGTCGCGCCAGCGCGCCTGGGGCGTGCCGCTCACGTGCTTCACCAAGAAAGGCGCGTTGCCGACGGACGACGACTTTCTGCTGCGCAACGCGGAGGTGAACGCGCGGATCGTCGCGGCCTTCGAGGCCGAGGGCGCGGATGCCTGGTACGAGGACGGCGCGAAGGAGCGGTTCCTCGGCAATGTGGTGAACCCGGATGACTACGATCAGGTGATGGATATTCTGGATGTGTGGTTCGACTCAGGATCGACCCATGCTTTCACCCTGCGCGACCGCGCAGATGGCACCGAGGACGGCATCGCGGATGTCTATATGGAAGGCACGGACCAGCACCGCGGGTGGTTCCACTCGTCGCTCCTGCAGTCGGTGGGGACCACCGGGCGCGCGCCGTATCGCAATGTGGTGACGCATGGGTTCACGCTGGATGCGAAGGGCATGAAGATGTCCAAATCCATCGGCAACACGATTGTGCCCGAGAAGATTGTCCAGCAGTACGGGGCCGATATCCTGCGGCTCTGGGTGGCGCAAACGGATTACACCGCGGATCAACGGATCGGGGACGAGATCCTGAAGGGCGTGGCCGACAGCTATCGCCGCCTGCGCAACACCATGCGCTATATGCTGGGCTCGCTGAACGACTTCACCGAAGCGGACCGGATGGACCCGGCGGAGATGCCGGAGCTCGAGCGCTGGGTGCTGCACCGGCTGGCGGAACTGGATCAGGAGGTGCGCGCGCGCTACGCGCGGTTCGACTTCCAGGGGGTCTGGCAGGCGGTCTTCACCTTTGCGACGCTGGATCTCTCGGCCTTCTACTTCGACATCCGCAAGGACGCGCTCTATTGCGATGGCGACACCGTCGCGCGGCGGTCGGCGCGGACGGTGCTGGATCTGCTGTTCCACCGGCTGACCACGTGGCTGGCGCCGGTGCTGGTCTTCACGATGGAAGAGGTGTGGCTGGAACGCTTCCCGCAAGAGGGCAGCTCGGTGCATTTGCAAGACTTCCCGGACACGCCAGGGGATTGGCTGGCGCCGGACCTGGCCGAGAAGTGGGCTGAGGTGCGCGCAGTGCGTCGCGTTGTGACCGCCGCGCTGGAAGTGCAACGGACTGAGAAGGTGATTGGCGCGTCTCTGGAGGCGGCCCCGATCGTGCATGTGGCAGATGAGGCGCTGCGGGTGACGCTCGAAGCGCTGCCGTTCGAGGACATCTGCATCACCTCGCAGATCGCGGTGAGCGGCGATGCGGCGCCGGAGGATGCGTTCACGCTGCCGGAGGTGCCCGGTGTGGCAGTGGTCTTTGCCAAGGCGCAAGGCGCGAAATGCGCGCGCTGCTGGAAGATCCTGCCCGATGTCGGCACCCATGCGGCCCCCGGCGTTTGCGGGCGCTGTGACAGCGCCGTCGCCTGATCCGGCCATGATCGCGGCGACCATCCGGGAGCTGGCGCAGCACCGCGGGCCGGGCAAGACGCTCTGTCCGTCCGAGGTGGCGCGAGCGCTCGCGCCGGATGACTGGCGGGCGCTGATGCCAGAGGTGCGGCGGACAGCCGATGCGCTCGCTGCGGCGGGTGAGATCGTGGTGATGCAGAAGGGCAAGGCGGTGTCTGCCTGCACGGCACGGGGCGCGATCCGGATCGGGCTCAAAGCGCCCTAAACGCAGGTTCCGGGTTGCTGGTGGGCAGAGGTCGGGTCATCCTGTGTCTATGCAACGTCTCTGCGTCGATACCCAATTTGGCCGTCTTACTCTCGTTGAAGAGGCGGGCGCCATCACCGCTGTGCGGTGGAATGGTGCGGATGCGGGCGCCCGGACGGCTTTGCTCAAAGAGGCCGCACAGCAATTGGTCGAGTACGATGCGGGCACACGTGAGAGCTTTGATCTGCCCTTGAAGGTGCGCGGGTCTGCCTTCCAGCAGGATGTTTGCGCCGTGATGCGGGCGATCCCCTTTGGCGAGACGGTGACCTATGGCGACATTGCCCGTGAACTGGGCGCGATGCCGCAGGCGGTGGGTCAGGCCTGTGGCGGAAATCCGATCCCGATCATCATTCCCTGCCATCGGGTAATGGGGGCAAAGGGCCTGACCGGGTTCTCGGGCTCCGGGGGTGTCGAGACCAAAGTGGCGCTCTTGCGGCACGAAGGGGCGGCGGGATTGCTGATTTGACCAAGGGTGGCCTGAAAGCCCACCCAACCTGCCAGCACCGACGGTCTGGACCGGCAGGTGCGGTGGGCTTTCAGGCCACCGCGGTCTACAGCCCACCGTTGTTGCGGGTGGGAAAGATCTGCTGCGCGATGCCGGCGAAGACCAGGTAGACCGAGGTCACCACCAGCCCCCAGTGCGCCCAGCTTTGCGGATGAAAGTGGACCCAGGCGGCCCAGCCCGCAAAGAACGTCCAGGCCAGCGCCATGGGCAGCGTAACAAAGCGCCAGCGTTCCGTGCGAACCGGGTGCACGAATTTCAGCGGCAGGAACATCGCCACGGCCAGCGCCGTCACAAGCGCAAGCGACACCCAGAAATTCGGTTGCAGCGCGAAGATCACCAGCACCAGCATGTTCCAGCACCCTGGAAAGCCCGAGAAGGAATTGTCCTTTGTCTTCATGCGCGTATCGGCAAAATAGAGGGCGGAGGCGAAGGTGATCACGATGATCGCGAACCAGCCCGTCCAGCCGTCCATCAGACCGGACTTGAAAAGCGCGAAGGCCGGGATGAACACATAGGTCAGATAGTCGATGATCAGATCGAGCAGCACCCCGTCGAATTCGGGCGCGTTCACCTTCACATGGTAATGACGCGCGAGCGGGCCATCGACGCCATCGACAAAGAAGGCCACGACGAGCCAAAGGAACATCAGATCCCATTTCTCGTCGACCGCTGCCAACATCGACAGCATGGCAAATACCGCGCCCGTGGCCGTAAACAAATGCACGCCGAGCGCGCGTAACCTCAATGTCATGCCATGTTCATGCCGCAAGGAAGGACGGGATGCAAAAGGAAAAAAGCCACTTGTCCGCGCGTCTCCAGGGGCTCAGGCTTTGGGGTGGGCGCGGTCGTAGACCTCCATGAGCCGGGCCGTGTCGACCGCCGTATAGGCCTGGGTCGTTGACAGCGACGCGTGGCCCAGAAGCTCCTGAATGGCGCGGAGATCACCGCCCGCGTTGAGCAGATGCGTGGCAAAACTGTGGCGCATGGCATGTGGCGTGGCGCTGGCGGGCAGGCCAAGCTGCATCCGCGTGCGCGCCATGACTTTCTGGATGGCACCAGGCCCGAGCGCGCCGCCGCGCACCCCGCGAAAGAGCGGCCGATTTGGCTCCAGCGGGACGGGGCAGAGGCGCAGATAGGCGTCGACCGCCTTGCAGGCGGCGGGAAGCACCGGAACCACGCGCTCCTTGTTGCCCTTGCCCGTGATCCGAAGCGTGTCGGGCAGCGGCGCATCCGCCCCCTGCAATCCCAGCGCTTCGGAGATGCGCAGACCGCAGCCCCAGAGCAGGGTCACCACGGCCACATCGCGGGCGCCGATCCAGGGTGTGTCCGACTGCAGCTCGATGGCGTCAATCAAGCCACGCGCGGCGTCCTCGGCCAGCGGGCGCGGCAGCTTCTTCTGGAACTTCGGAGCGCGGACCGACAGCACGGCGGTGGGCTCGAACCCCTCACGCTCGGCCAACCAGCGGTAGAAGGCCTTCACCGCCGAGAGCTTGCGGGCCAGGGAGCGCGCCGCGATGCCACCGCCGCGCGCCTGGGCCATCCAGGCCCGCATGTCGGTCACGGTGATCCGCGACAGCGCGACCAGCCCCTGGCGCTCTCCCTTGTGGTTGGTGATGAAGGCGAGGAACTCGGTGACGTCGCCCTGATAGGCCGTGATCGTGTTCTGCGCTGCGTTTTTCAACGCGCGCTGATGGCTCAGCCAGGCCTCCAGCGCGTCGCGCGCCGCCGGGCTGATCAGGCTCACGACAGAAAGCGGCGCAGGATCCGTTCAAAAACGCCGGTGAAGAAGACGAGGAGGTCGGTCCCCTGCTGCGGGCCGAACATATGCGGGTCATCCGAGCCGAGCACCAGCAGACCGGGCAGGCAGCCGGGCCCGACGTCGAGCGCCAGGCAGGCTTCGGATTTGATCGACGCGGCCTTTTCGGGGAACAGCGCGGGCGCGCCCTGCTGCACCTGGCGCAGGGTCACCTGCCGGGAACTGCCCTGTCTGCCCTGGTTCAGATAGTCCGCAATGTAACCCGGGGCGGCCACGGCCAGCACATCATCCAGACCGCTCAGCGCCGGGTCGAGCCCGTCTTGCGCGCTCTCCAGAACCAGGCGGATGGCGTCCACCCGCAGGATTTCGGCCACATCGCCGCCCAGATCCGTCAGGAAGGTTTCAAGATCCGCGGGCTCCAGCATGCGCAGGATCGCGCGATGGATCTGGTTGGTGCCCGCAAGGTTTTCGTAGGCCGCGGCGATGACGGAGCGGTGGGTGTCCTCGAGCCGGTCCAGCCGGGTCTCCATCCGCTGCATGGCGATGCTGCGCAGGTCCACGATGTTGGCGCCCATCGCGCGTTCATTCGCGGCGATGAGCGCGTCCATGACGTCTTTGTCGTCGAGGATCACATCGGGCTGCGAGAGGATCGCCTCGCGCAGGGCGTCTTCAATCTTGGGGTTGCTGCTCATGATTTTCTCGGCTGTTTTTTCACAGCCTAGCACGGGAGTGACGCGAAATCGCTTTGAAAATCATGCGCTCGTCGGATGAGCAGCGAGGTGTTGCCAATGGGTGCCAGCGCCGATCGGGCGCTGCACCGGGTATGTCACGGGAGATCCCTCAGAGGATCTTTTGACCGGTCTTGGCCCAATCCGCCATGAACTGCTCCAGCCCCTTGTCGGTCAGCGGGTGCGTGGCCAGCTTCTTGATCACTTCGGGTGGTGCCGTGATGACATCGGCACCGATCAGCGCGGAATCCTGCACGTGGTTCACCGAACGGATCGAGGCGGCGAGGATTTCGGTCTCGAAGCCGTAATTGTCGTAGACGGTGCGGATGTCCTGGATCAGTTCCATGCCATCGAGGTGCATATCATCGAGCCGCCCGATGAAGGGGCTGATGAAGCTTGCGCCCGCCTTGGCGGCCAGCAGCGCCTGATTGGCGGAGAAGCACAAGGTGACGTTGACCATCTTGCCTTCGCTCGACAGTACCTTGCAGGCCTTGAGCCCGTCCCATGTCAGCGGCAGTTTCACGGTGATGTTGGGCGCGATCTCGGCCAGCTTGCGGCCTTCGGCAATCATCGCTTCCGCGTCCAGCGCCACCACTTCGGCGCTGACAGGCCCATCGACGATGCCGCAGATCTCCTTGGTCACTTCGATGATGTCGCGACCGGACTTCAGGATCAGGGACGGGTTGGTGGTGACCCCGTCGACCATCCCCAGGTCATTCAGTTCAGAGATCGCTTGTGTATCGGCGGTGTCGACAAAGAATTTCATCGGTCGGCTCCTTTCTGCAGATATGTGAACGCTAACAGCTGTCCGTCTTGCGCTTGGCTTTACCGCATGATCTGCGATGCTTAAACCCTCAAGCGGCATATTTTGAGAGTGAGCCTGTTGCGCCTGCCGGAATTCTACGACGAGGGCGGTCTGATCGCTGTGCTGACAACGCAGCCTCTGGGGCGGGCGCTGGACTATCGCGCGCCGGAAGGTGGCTGCCCTTTGGGCGCCTTCGTCGAGGTGCCGCTGGGCCCGCGCAAGGTGATTGGAGTGGTCTGGGGGCCGGGGCGCGGGGATTACGATCTGTCGAAGATCCGGGCGGTGTATCGGGTGCTGGAGGCAGCGCCGATGCGGGCGGAGATGCGCAGCTTTCTGGAGCGCGCGGCGGAGTACACGCTGACCCCGATGCCTGCGATGCTGCGGCTCGCTACGCGCGCGCCAGGGCTGGGCGATCCGCCGTCGATGCGCAAGATCTATCGTCGCGGGCCGTCGGACCCCGACAAGATGACAGCGGCGCGGCGCAAGGTGTTGGCGGCGCTGTCGGATTATGGGGACCTCTCGTTCACGCTGAAAGAGCTGGCCGAGATGGCGGGGGTCGGGACGTCTGTGGTGAAGGGCCTGGTGGCGCAGAATGCCGTGGTCGAGGAGGAAAGCCCGCGTGATCTGCCTTATCCCCGGCTTGATCCGTCGCTGCCCGGCAAGGCGCTGACGGAGGATCAGGCGGGGGGAGCGGCGCAACTGGCAGAGGCGGTGCGGTCAGAGCGCTATGGCACCACGCTGCTGCGCGGAGTCACGGGCTCTGGCAAGACGGAAGTGTATCTGGAGGCGGTGGCAGCGGCGCTTGCCGCCGGGCGGCAGGCGCTGGTGCTCTTGCCCGAGATCGCGCTGACAGCGGAATTTTTGACCCGGGTGCAGGCGCGGTTTGGCGCAAAGCCCGCCGAGTGGCACTCGGGTGCGACGATGACCGAACGGCGGCGCATCTGGCGCATGGTCGGGCAGGGGGACGCGCAACTGGTGATCGGCGCGCGCTCGGCGCTGTTTCTGCCGTTCCGGAACCTCGGCCTGATCGTCGTCGATGAGGAGCATGACACCTCCTACAAGCAGGAGGAAGGAGTGCTCTATAATGCCCGCGATATGGCGGTGCTGCGGGCCTCGATCTGCGGCGCGCAGGTGGTGCTGGCCTCGGCGACGCCCTCTCTGGAAAGCTGGGCCAATGCGGAAGCGGGCAAGTACAAGCGGCTGGAGCTGACCGCGCGGTTCGGCCCGGCGGTCCTGCCCGAGATGCGGGCGATCGACATGCGGGCGGAGCAGCTGCCGTCGGATCGCTGGATTTCCGAGGTCTTGCAGCGTGAGGTGGAGGCGCGCCTGGACCGGGACGAACAGGCGCTTTTATTCATCAACCGGCGCGGCTATGCGCCGATCACACTCTGCCGGGCTTGTGGGCACCAGATTGGCTGTGATCATTGCGATGCGCGGATGGTGGAACATCGGTTTTTGAAGCGGCTCATGTGCCACCAATGCGGCGAGACGACGCCGATGCCACAGGTATGTCCGGCTTGCGAGGTGGAGGGCAAACTGGCGGCGGTGGGTCCTGGTGTGGAGCGCTTGGGCGAGGAGGCGGCCGCGCTGTTTCCGGAGGCGCGGATCGCGACTCTGAGTTCGGACATGTACGGCTCGGCCCGCGCGCTGAAGGCCGAGATCGAAGGGATCGCCGACGGGGCGGCGGATGTGATCATCGGGACGCAGCTGGTGGCCAAGGGCCATAACTTTCCGAAACTGACGCTGGTGGGCGTGATCGATGCGGATCTCGGGCTGCAGGGCTCGGACCTGCGCGCGGCGGAGCGGACGTTCCAGCTGATGCGGCAGGTCGCGGGGCGCGCCGGGCGGGCCGAGGCGCCGGGTGCGGCGCTGATGCAGACCTATCAGCCGGAGCATCCGGTGATCCGCGCCATTCTGGCGGGTGACGAGGAGCGGTTCTGGGCGGCGGAGGCGCGCGAACGCGAGGCGGCGGGCGTGCCGCCTTACGGGCGCATGGCCGGGATCATCCTGAGCGGGACGGATGTGGCACAGGTGTTTGATGCGGGCAATCTGCTGGCGCGGCAGGATGGTCCTTTACGGGCTATCGGCGCGCAGGTGTTCGGCCCGGCGCCGGCGCCGATTGCGCGGGTGCGCGGACGGCATCGGGTGCGGCTGCTGGTCAAGGCGGAGAAGTCGGCGCCGCTGCAAAAGGCGCTGGCCCACTGGGTGGAGCAACTGCGACTGAAGGGCGATCTGCGGCTGGCGGTCGATATCGACCCGCAGAGTTTCTACTGAGGCCCTTTTGGTCAACCCGTCTGCAGCGTCAGGAGATCTTTGCCGGTCAAAGGACTGAGGCTGAGGCAGGCGAACAGATGCTGTGCGCTATTGTGGCTCGCCAAGCTGGGTCAAAAAGCCTATGGGTCGATCATGGCACAGATCGTTCCCCTTGCCGCCGCCAAGCGCCTGCCGCTGTGGCGGCGTCCCGTCGCGCTGCTCTTTCTGATGGCGCTGGCGATGCCGATTGCCTTCAACACCTGGTCTGCGCTGCTCAACAACTTCGTCATCGAGGCAGCCAACTTCGACGGCGGCGACATCGGTTTGCTGCACACCGTGCGCGAGATCCCCGGGTTTCTGGCCGTTGGGGTGATTGCGATCATCATCTTTGTCCGCGAACAGGTGCTGGCGCTGGTCTCGCTGGTGCTGCTGGGGGTGGCGACGGCGGTCACGGCCTGGTTCCCCTCGATGGGGGGCATCCTGATGATCACCATGCTGAGCTCGATCGGCTTTCACTATTACGAGACCGTGAACCAGTCGCTGCAGCTGCAATGGCTGAGCAAGGAGCGCGCGCCACAGATGCTGGGCTGGTTGCTGGCTGCGGGGTCGGGGGCGACGCTGGTGGCCTATCTGGTCATCATGCTGCTGTGGGACACGCTGCAGCTGACCTATAACACCGTCTATATGGCCGGTGGCGGGGTCACGGTGCTGATCGCGGTCTTTGCCATGCTCGCCTACCCGCAGTTCGAGGCGCCCAATCCACAGATTAAGAAGATGGTGCTGCGCCGGCGCTATTGGCTCTATTACGCGCTGCAATTCATGTCGGGCGCGCGGCGGCAGATCTTCGTGGTCTTTGCCGGGTTCATGATGGTCGAGAAATTCGGCTATCAGGTGCACGAGATCACGTTGCTCTACCTGATCAACCTGGTGATCAACATGCTGGTGGCGCCGCTGCTCGGGCGTGCGGTGGGCCATTTCGGGGAGCGCCGGACGCTGGGCTTTGAATACATCGGTCTGATCCTGGTGTTTCTGTCCTATGGCGGGGTCTATTACTTTGGCTGGGGCGTCGCGATTGCGGCGACGCTCTATGTGCTCGATCATATCTTCTTTGGTCTGGCGCTGGCGCTGAAGACCTATTTCCAGAAGATCGCCGACCCGGGGGATATCGCGCCGACCGCAGCCGTGGCCTTCACCATCAATCACATCGCGGCGGTCTTCCTGCCGGTGCTGCTGGGGCTGTTGTGGTTGGCATCACCGGCGGCCGTTTTCTTTCTTGCCGCGGGGATGGCCGGGGTATCACTGGTTCTGGCGCTGATGATCCCGCGGCACCCAGAGAAGGGGCATGAGACCATCTTTGCCCGTCCGGTGGCTGCGCCCGCGGAATGAGCGGCGGACGGTTCCTGACCGGGTCGACCATGGGCCATGTGGTGCGGATGACCGCCACAGGCGCGATGGGCATCACCTTCGTCTTCCTTGTCGATGCAGCCAACCTGCTGTGGATTTCACAGCTGGGCGATCCGTCGCTGGTGGCGGCCATCGGGTTTGCCTATGCGATTCAGTTCTTCTCGGTCTCCTCTGCCGTCGGGCTGATGATCGCGGCCACGGCGCTGATCTCGCGCAGTATCGGCGCGGGCAGGCGCGAGGTGGCGCAGCGCCAGGCAGGTGCTGCCATCGCGATTGCCGTGGCCGTTCAGGCGCTGCTGGCCACGCTCATCGTCATCTTTCGCCACGATCTGGTGGCGCTTGCGGGGGCGAGCGGCGAGACCGCGCGTCTGGCGGCGCGCTATCTGGCGATGACGATCCCCTCGCTGCCGTTCATGGCGGTGGGGATGGTTGCCTCCGGTGCCCTGCGGGCAGAGGGTCTGGGAGCGAAGGCGATGTATATCACGCTGCTGTCGGGATCGCTCCTGATGCTGGTCGATCCGGTGCTGATCCTGTGGATGGGCCTTGGCATTGATGGGGCGGCGATCGGTCTGGTCGCCTTTCGCCTTGCGCTGATGGGGCTGGGCCTCTTCTTCGCGGCCTACCAGCATCGGTTGATCGCGATGCCCGATCTGACAATGGTACGGGAGGTGCTGCGCCCCTACATGATCGTCGCGCTGCCGGCCATCGCCACGCAGATGGCGACGCCGGCGGGCAACTACTTTCTCACCATCGTCATGGCACCGTTCGGCGATGATGCGGTGGCGGCCTGGGCGGTGGTCGGGCGTTTGACAGTGGTGGCCTTCGGCGGGATTTTCGCACTCTCGGGGGCCATCGGCGGGATTTTCGGGCAGAATTACGGCGCCGGGCAGTGCGACCGGTTGCGCAGCACCTATCGGGACGCGCTGATCTTTTGCGGGATCTACACCGCTGTCACCTGGGGTGTGCTGCTTCTGGCCACGCCTTACGTGATTGCCGCCTTCGGGCTGAGCGGGCAGGGAGCGGAGGTGCTCTGGGCCTTCAGCACCGTCGGTGTGGGCGGGTTCATGTTCATTGGCGCGCTCTTTGTCTCGAACGCAGCCTTCAACAGCCTGGGCACGCCAGGCCGGTCGACCGTCGTGAACTGGATCAAGGACGGTGCCTTGAGCTGGCCCGCCGCCGCAGCGCTCGCGAGCTTTTATGGCGCGCCGGGTGTCATCTATGGGCAGGCGGCAGCGGGGGCGCTGGTTGGCGGGCTCTCGGCGCTCTGGGGCTGGCGTTTCGTGCAGGGGCTGAGGCCCGTGCCGCCCGAGACGCTTGACCTTCCGCCGGCGCGGCCCTACCCGAACCCCGACCGCTACCGGAGACGCTGATGCCCACCTACACCGCCCTGACGACCCTGCCCGGCAAAGCCGCTGCCGAAACACTGGGCGGCGCGATGGAGCGGCTCGACCCGGAACCGACCGGCGTGGGCGTCTTCGAAATGGAGGATGGCTCGGGGCTCTGGGAGGTGGGCGGCTATTTCACGGAGCCCCCCGATGAAACCGCGCTGACCGTGTTGGCCGTGGCCATGGGAGCCAAGCCCTTTGTGATCTCGGAACTGCCCGAGACAGATTGGGTGGCGCATGTGCGACGGGAGTTGGTGCCGGTCGCGGCGGGCCGGTTCTTTGTTTACGGCAGCCACGATGCCGACAAGGTGCCGGACGGGGCCGAGCCGTTGCTGATTGAAGCCGCCATGGCCTTCGGCACCGGGCACCATGGCACCACGCTGGGCTGCCTGCGTGCGCTGGATCGCCTGGCCGAGCGCGGTGTCATCGGGCAGGCCGTGGCCGACATCGGGTGTGGCACTGCGGTGCTGGCCATGGCGGCGGCGCGCATCTGGCCCAAGCCGGTCCTGGCGAGTGATATTGACGAAGTCGCGGTGGAGGTCGCGCGCAGCAATGTGGCTGCCAATGGTCTGCAGGGGCGGGTGCGTTGCGTCGAGGCGGCGGGGTTCGACCATCCGGACCTGCAGGCCGCCAGTCCGTTCGACCTCGTCTTTGCGAATATCCTGAAGGGCCCGCTGGTCGCGCTGGCGCCCGACATGGCGCGGCATCTGCAGCCGGGCGGGCGCGCCATTCTCTCCGGAGTGCTGAATGAGCAGGCGGAGGAGGTGGTTGCCGTCTATGCACGCCATGGCATCAATCTGGAGCATCGCGAAGAGATTGTTGATTGGACCACACTTACCCTGAGTAGAGAATTGCCTTAATTGCCTCATTTCCGCCATAATGAGACCGGTTATCTTGAATTTTAAGTGATTTATCAGCACATTTGAACGGATCGGTGGGGGCCTGATCTTCAGGAGAGTGTGGTGACCGATTACGCTCAATTTGAAAAACGGCGTGCCGTGCTGAGCGAGAAGCACAAGAGGATGGCGCGCGGCTATACGGCCCGGATTGGCCCGGATGGGCTGATCACCGTTGCGCCGAAACGGCTTCGGCTGCCGATCCGACTGCGGGTGATTGTCTTTGCGGTGGTTGGTGCCCTGCTCTTCAAATCCCTGCTGATCCTGTCGACCGGCCTGGCGACGTATGAGAGCCGTATCGAGGCGTTGCGCGGTGGACCTGCGCCGGAACGGGCGGCGGCCTGGGTCATGCAGCCCGATCTGATCTCGCGCGGTCTCGTGGAGATGATGATCAAGGCGCTGCCGTAATCTGTACGGGCAGGCAAGGCTCTGTCCGGGGTGTGTGAACGAACGCCCATCTGCTGGCGTTCACAGGTAAAAAACCGCGTCCCCTCGCAAGGAGACGCGGTTTTTCGATGTCGCGTGAGTGGGCGGGTCAGCGGATGATGTTGCTGTCGGCGACCGCGTCGATGTCCGAGCGGCTCAGACCAATATCCTCGAGCTCACGGTCGGTGAGTGCGGCAAGCGCGTTCCGGGTGACGCGTGCGTCGTTCCATGCGATGACCGAGGCCACGGTTGCGCTGATCATGGTGAAGAAGCGGCTTGCAACGGATGCGGAGCCGTAGGTGGTGCGGGAAGTGTCAAAAGTAGCCATTGAAGCCGTCCATTTATCAGAGGGTGAACCGGTCGTGCCGGTGTGTTGTGAGCCGCAGATATGAGCTGCCTGATTTTTGGGCAAGATGTGAAAACGCATGGTCGATATGCGCCGGGCGCATGGGTTGAGACGTCGGTTAACGCATAGTAAATAAAAAGAAAATCAGTTTCACGAAGGGTCGAAAACAGACCGCGAAATGACGCATTTGATCCCGGTTTGCACCGCGAACGGCTTGGGAGGCCCGCGCGGTCGACCTCGCAGGAAGCCCTTGGCGGATGTTCGCCTTTCGTGCTAATGCATAAAAAACGATACAAAATTTACAGGCAGAGGCTATGACGCGGATTATCGGCATAGATCCGGGGTTGCGGACCCTTGGTTGGGGGGTGATCGAGACGTCGGGGAATCGCCTCTCCCATATTGCAAATGGGCTCTGCCGGTCGAGCGGCGCTGATCTGGCGGCGCGTCTTCTTTCTCTTCATCGGCAATTGAGCGACATCGTGGCGCAATTTGCGCCCGACCAGGCGGCGATCGAGCAGACCTTCGTGAACAAGGACGGTGCAGGGACGCTGAAGCTGGGCCAGGCGCGGGGGATCGCGATGCTGGTGCCGGCGCAGGCGGGGTTGCCGGTGGGTGAGTATGCGCCGAATTCGGTGAAGAAAACCGTCGTGGGCGTGGGGCACGCGGACAAGCGGCAGGTCTTGCACATGGTGCAGCTTCAACTGCCGGGCGCGGAGATCGCGGGGCCGGATGCGGCGGATGCGCTGGCGATTGCGATCTGCCATGCGCATCACGGCGCCGGCGCGCTGGGAGCTGCCATCGACAGGGCGCGCGCATGATCGGCAAGATCACCGGCCGCATCGAGTACCGGGCCGCCGATCATGTGCTGATCGATGTGCGAGGTGTGGGCTATCTGGTCTATTGCTCGGATCGGACGCTGGCGGGTTTGCCGGGGGTGGGCGAAATCGTGGCGCTCTTCACCGATCTGGTGGTGCGCGAAGACCTGATGCAGCTGTTCGGCTTTCCCACACTGATGGAGAAGGAGTGGCACCGGCTGCTCACTTCGGTGCAGGGGGTGGGGGCCAAGGCCTCGCTCGCCATTTTGGGCACGCTTGGGGCGGACGGGGTCAGCCGGGCAATTGCGCTTGGGGACTGGAATGCGGTGAAGGCGGCGAAGGGGGTAGGCCCCAAGATCGCGCAGCGCGTGGTGCTGGATCTGAAAGACAAGGCGCCGGGGGTCATGGCCATGGGCGGCACGGTCGCGGCGGTGACCGGGGGGAGGGCTGGCGCGGAGGTCATCGAGACCCCCGCGCCAGCGGCCCCTGCTGCGCAGGCGCCTGCCTCAGCTCAGGCCGATGCGCTCTCGGCTTTGGGCAATCTGGGCTACAGCCCCGGCGATGCTGCGGGTGCGGTCGCACAGGCGGCGGGGGATGCACCGGAGGCGGATGCGGCGACGCTGATCCGTGCGGCGTTGAAACTGCTGGCGCCCAAGGGTTAGGGTGCGGCGCGTGTGGCAGGAGTGGCGATGAGCGATGTTGACCCCACCGTGCGGGCGGACCCCCTGCCCGAGGATCAGGACCGGGCCTTGCGCCCACAGGTGCTGGATGAGTTTGTGGGGCAGGCGGAGGCGCGGGCCAATCTGCGGGTATTTATCCAATCGGCCCGCCAACGCGGTGAGGCGATGGATCACACGTTGTTTCATGGGCCACCGGGACTGGGCAAGACGACGCTGGCGCAGATCATGGCGCGCGAACTGGGCGTGGGGTTTCGCATGACCTCTGGGCCGGTGCTGGCCAAGGCGGGGGATCTGGCGGCGATCCTGACCAATCTGGAGCCGCGTGATGTGCTTTTCATTGATGAGATTCACCGGCTGAACCCGGCGGTGGAGGAGGTGCTTTATCCCGCGCTGGAGGACTTCGAGCTGGATCTCGTCATTGGCGAAGGGCCGGCGGCGCGCACGGTGCGGATCGAGTTGCAGCCCTTTACGCTGGTGGGCGCAACCACACGGATGGGGTTGTTGACGACGCCCCTGCGGGACCGGTTTGGGATTCCGACACGGCTGCAATTCTACACGGAGGATGAGCTGTTCATCATCGTGGAGCGCAATGCACGCAAGCTGGGCGCGCCTGCGGATGAGGGGGGCGCGCGGGAGATTGCGCGGCGGGCGCGGGGGACGCCGCGGATTGCGGGGCGGCTGTTGCGCCGGGTGGTGGATTTTGCCGTGGTGGACGGCGACGGGACGGTGACGCGCGATCTGGCGGATATGGCGCTGACGCGGCTTGGCGTGGATCATCTCGGGCTCGATGGCGCGGACCGGCGGTATCTGCTGTTGATGGCGGAGAACTATGGTGGCGGGCCGGTGGGCATCGAGACGTTGAGCGCGGCGCTGTCGGAGAGCCGGGATTCCCTTGAGGAGGTGATCGAGCCCTTCTTGCTGCAGCAGGGGCTTATCCAGCGCACGCCGCGCGGGCGGATGCTGGCGCAAAAGGGGTGGGCGCATCTGGGGCTCGAGGTGCCTCGAGGTCAGACGGATCTCTTTGAGTGAGGGCTCTGAATTTGGAGTATTTGTGGAAGAATGAAGATGGACGCGGCTGAGGTCGAGGCGCTGTTCACGCGGGAGAGCGGAGCGTTTTCCTTTGCGCGTTGGGGGCGCCCGATTGCGCCGGTGGTCTTTGGGGTCAGCGACGAAACGCTGAGTGTGGTCAAGGGCGCGCTGGAGGCGGTGATGGTGCTGTCGGGCCACAAGATGGCCGAGACTGATCCGGAGCTGGGCAGCAACCTGATGGTGTTTTTCTTCTCCGACTGGGATGAGCTGCCGGAGGTGCCCGGCCTCGACCGGTTGATCCTCGATCTGCGGCCTTTGGTCGAGCGGCTGAAGGCGGCAGACGCGAACCAGTACCGGGTGTTTCATTTCGATGCGGATGGGGCGATCAAGGCGTGCTTTGTCTTCCTGCGCATGGATGAGCACCTGAGTGCGGTGCCCGCGGAGACCTTGGCCCTGAGCCAGATCGTGCAGTCGGTGCTGCTCTGGTCCGACACGGCGTTCCGGGAGCGTTCGCCTCTGGCTGTGGCCGGCGACAAGACCATTCTGCGGCCGGAGATTTCCGCGCTCATTCGCGCGGCCTATGACCCGGTGATGCCCAATGCGGCGCAGGATGCGAGCCATGCGCTGCGGCTGGCAGCGCGGGTGGGGCAGATGCAATGAGCCCGGAGATCTTCGGAGAGATGGCCCCGGAGACCTCGACCTACCAGGCCTTCAAGCTCTGGTTCGGGGCTCTCGTTCCGGTCAGCCGCACCGTTTTGCATGTGGTGCTGGGTGGCGTGCTCCTGGTGGCGGCTGCGCTGGTTCGGCCGCGTCGCCTGGCACCCCCGCGTGCGTTTGCTGCCGCGTTGCTGCTGGGGCTTGGGATGGAGGCGCTGGATCGGCGCGACAATCTTGTGAATCTTGGTCTGTGGCGGGTTGGTGAGAGCGTCATGGATATCGCTCGGACGGTTGCGCTGCCGTGCGCGGCGATGGTGCTGATGCGCGTTTGGGGTGCGCGGGAGCGGGCAACATGAGCACGCACCGCTTTCCCATTCGCGTCTATTATGAAGACACCGACATGGCGGGCATTGTCTATTACGCGAATTACCTGCGGTACATCGAGCGGGCGCGCAGCGACTGGGTGCGCGAGATCGGGATCGATCAGCTGGCGATGAAGGCCGAGGGCGTGGTGTTTGCCGTGCGGCGGGTGGAGGCGGACTATATCCAGCCGGCGCGGTTTGACGATTTGCTGGAGGTGGAGACGACGCTCAGCAAGCTCACACCTGCGCGCATGATCATGGTCCAGAAAGTGTTTCGTGGTGCGGAGATCCTCTTCGCGGCTGAGGTCACGATTGCCTGCATCGGGGCGCGCGGAAAGCCCGCGCGGCTTCCAGCAGAACTCCGCTTACTGTCCACACCCCCTGCGTCATGACAGCATAGTGATAGCAATCTGCAGTGTTCTTCGATAGAATCGCATGAAATCGAGGTCGGCCAAACGACCCGCGAGCGGTGAATAGTAAAGAGCAGGCATCATGGAAGCAGACACGCTGGCACTGGCGCATGAGATTGATTTCTCATTCTGGGGGCTGTTTATGCGCGCCACCCTCATCGTCAAGATTGTGATGATCATGTTGATCGTGGCCTCCTTCTGGTCCTGGTCGATCATCGTGATGAAGCTCTTGGTCTACCGGCGGGCGCGCGCCGAGGCGGAGGCCTTTGACCGGGAGTTCTGGTCGGGTGAGCCGCTGGACGGGCTGTTTGAGACGGTTGGCCCGGCACCCTCTGGCAGTTCGGAGAAGATCTTTGCCGCCGGGATGACCGAGTGGCGGCGCTCGCACCGGGATGACGGCGGGCTGATTGCTGGCGCGACCTCGCGGATTGATCGCTCCATGGATGTGGCGATCAACAAGGAGGCGGATTATCTACGTGGTGGGCTGACGGTGCTGGCGACGGTGGGCTCGTCGACGCCGTTTATCGGGCTTTTTGGGACGGTCATCGGGATTATGAACGCGTTCATTGAGATTGCCGAGCAGCAGAACACCAATCTCGCGGTCGTGGCACCCGGTATTGCCGAGGCGCTGCTGGCCACCGGTTTGGGGCTGCTCGCGGCGATTCCGGCGGTGATCTTTTACAACAAGCTCAGTGCAGATTGTGATAAGATCCTGTCAGGCTATGAGGCCTTCGCGGATGAATTCGCGACCATCCTCAGCCGCCAGTTGGACGGGTGAGCCATGGGTGCGGGGATCATTCCAGGTCAGGGCGAGGGGACGCGGCGCCGCAGGCGTGGGCGGGCCAAGGCGGCACCGATGTCCGAGATCAACGTCACGCCCTTTGTGGACGTCATGCTGGTGCTGCTGATCATCTTCATGGTAGCAGCGCCCTTGCTGACCGTTGGTGTGCCGGTGGAGCTACCGAAAACAGCTGCAGGTGCGCTGCCCACCGATCAGGAAGAGCCACTGACCATCACCATCACCGCCGAGGGCGCGGTGCAGATCCAGACCACCGATACAGCCCGCAATGAGCTGGTGCCGAAACTGCGCGCCATTGCTGCCGAACGCACCACAGACCAGATTTTCCTGCGTGCCGATGGCGCCGTGCCTTATGCGCAGGTGATGGAGGTGATGGGCGCGCTCAATGCCGGCGGGTTTGCCAACATCGGGCTGGTCACGGACATCGGTGGGCCGACGCTGGACGGACAGGACCAGTAGGGCGCGGCGGTGCATATCGGCCATTATATCTCAGGGGCGGGTCACACGGCGCTGATTGGCCTCCTGATCTTTGGCAATGTCTTTGCCGCGGAGCCCTTGCCGTTTGAGGCGACGCCCGTCTCGGTGATCTCGGGCGCGGAGTATGCGGCGCTGGTGGCGCAAGGCCAAGCGCCGCAGTCGACCACGGAGGTGGCGCAGCCCTCCAGCCCGGAGGTGACGCCTGATGCGCCGGAGATTTCGGTCTCCGAGGACACGGCGAATGATCAATCCGTGCCGGCGCCTGCCGAGACGCCGAGCGTTGAGGACGCGCCGGACGTGTCGCAGATCGAGCCGCTGCCGCAGGCGGATGTGAGTGACGAGGCCCCGGTGCTGCCCGAGCCACCAGCTGATGTGGCCGTGCTGGTGCCCGAGATCAGCGATACGCCGGTCCCGGAGGCGGCGGAGCGCGTGGCGCCGGAAGCGGTCGCACAGCCGGACCCCGAGGCGCTGCCCGATCCGGTGGAGCAGGAGGCGGTTGTGGCGGATGAGGCGGGGGAGACGCCGCAGGAGCCTGCCGAGGCCACGGCACCGGAGGCGGCCGCGACGGAGATTGTGACGGAAGCTGAACGCCCCAGTGCCGCGCTCACGAGGTCGATCCGCCCGCCCGCCCGCCGTCCCGAGGCGCCGGTCGAAGCCGCGCAACCCGCTGAAAGCGAAGAGCCGACGCCGCCTGCCGCTGAAGAACCGGAGCCCGAATCCGATGATCCGGTGGCCGCAGCACTGGCGGAAGCGTTGAGCGGGCAGGAGACACCCTCCAGCGCGCCCAGCAGGCCGCAAGGCCCGCCGCTGACGGCGGGCGAGAAGGACGCGCTGCGTGTCGCCGTGCAGGCTTGCTGGAACGTGGGATCGCTTTCGACCGATGCGCTGAATACCACTGTCGTGGTCAGCGTCGCGATGAGCCAGGATGGCAAGCCGGTGACCTCCTCCATCCGGATGACGTCAAGCTCGGGTGGCACCGAACAGGCGGCTCGGCAGGCCTTTGAGGCCGCGCGTCGCGCGATCATCCGCTGTGGCGCGCGCGGTTTCGATTTGCCCGTGGATAAATACAGTCAGTGGCAGGATATTGAGATGACGTTTAATCCCGAAAGGATGCGTATCAAATGAAGATTTCAGGATTGGTATTGAGTGTCGCCCTGGCCTTCGGCGCAATGCACGCAGCGCCCGCGCAGGCGCAGAACCAGGGCCCCTTGCGGATCGAGATCACCGAAGGGGTGATCGAGCCCTTGCCCTTCGCTCTGCCGGTGTTCGAGGCCGAAACGGGAGATGCGGGTGGGCTGGCCGCGCAGATTTCACAGGTCGTCTCCGCCGATCTGTCCGGCACCGGGCTCTTCCGCGAAATCCCGCCAGAGGCGTTCATCAGTCAGATCAGCAGCTTTGCCGCGCCCGTGCAATACGCGGACTGGAAGGCGATCAACGCGCAGGCACTGATCACAGGCGCTGTCTCGGTGCAGGGCAATCAGCTGTCGGTGAAATTCCGGCTCTATGATGTCTTCTCGGGTGCTGAACTGGGCGACGGGCTGCAATTTACTGGCACGACAGAAGGCTGGAGGCGTATGGGTCATAAGGTCGCCGATGCGGTCTACAGCCGGATCACCGGCGAGGGCGGCTATTTCGACAGCCGGGTGGTCTATGTCTCCGAGACCGGCAGCAAGGACGCACGGCAGAAGCGGCTGGCGATCATGGATTATGACGGTGCCAATGTGCAGTACCTGACCGACAGCAGCGCGATTGTCCTTGCCCCACGCTTCTCGCCGGATGGCGGGCGGGTGCTCTACACCAGTTACGAGACGGGCTTTCCCCGCATCTACGTGCTCGACGTGGGCTCGGTCCAGCGGCGCGCGCTGGAGAGCCAGGAGGGCACGATGAGCTTCGCTCCGCGGTTTGCACCGGATGGGCAGACCATCGTCTTTTCGCTGAGCCAGGGCGGCAATACGGACATCTGGGCGATGAACATCGGGGGCGGCGGGGCGGCGCGGCTGACCTCGGCACCTTCGATCGAGACCGCGCCGAGCTTTTCACCAGACGGCAGCCAGATCGTCTTCGAGAGCGACCGCTCCGGCTCGCAACAACTCTACATCATGCCGGCAGGCGGTGGGGAAGCACGACGGATTTCATTCGGCCCGGGTCGCTATGGCACGCCGGTCTGGTCACCGCGTGGGGATCTGATTGCCTTCACCAAGCAGAACGGCGGGCGCTTCCACATTGGCGTCATGCGCACCGACGGCTCGGAAGAGCGGTTGCTGACCGCCTCCTTCCTCGACGAAGGCCCGACCTGGGCCCCGAACGGGCGGGTGATCATGTTCACTCGTGAGACCCAGGGCGAAGGTGGCCGGTCCTCGCTCTATTCGGTCGATATCTCGGGCCGGAACCTACGGCCCGTGCGCACGCCCGACGGCGGGTCCGACCCCTCGTGGTCGCCGCTTTTGCAATGAGTACGCCGAAACCGTTTCCAAGGGGCGTGGGCTTGTGATAAAACCCCAATAAAATAACAACAACACCGACCATATGAGGCAGAGAGTATGACACTTAGGACAAAACTCATTTTCGTCGTCGCCGGGCTGGCGCTGGCGGCCTGTACCAATCCCGACCGTTTCGGCGCGGATGGGACGGCGGGCGGGCTTGGCGGCGCCAACGGGGCCGTTGTGCCGGGCAGCCCGAATGACCCGACATCGCCCGCCTATTTCAACCAGACCATCGGTGACCGGGTCCTTTTTGCGGTGGATCAGTCGACGATCACGGATGAAGGGCGCACGGTGCTGGACGGTCAGGCCACATGGCTGCTCACCAATACGGATTTCACCGCCGTGATCGAAGGCCATGCAGATGAGCAGGGCACGCGCGAATACAACGTGGCGCTTGGTGCGCGGCGCGCGAATGCGGTGCGGGAATATCTGGTCTCGAAAGGTGTCGCAGGCAACCGTTTGCGCACCGTGAGCTATGGCAAGGAGCGACCCATCGAGATCTGCTCCAACGAATCCTGCTATGCCAAGAACCGCCGTGCGGTAACCGTTCTCGCCGCCGGGCTGACGGGGTAGGCCCATGCGTATCTTCGCAGCCATCCTCACCGCGGTTGTGCTGTTGCCCTTCGGGGCTGCGGCGCAGGATGATCAGACCCTTGCGGACATCCGCCAGGAGATGACGGTGCTCTATGTGGAAATCCAGAAGCTGCGGCGGGAACTGTCCACCACGGGAGGCGCCGCGGTGAACACCGGCGGGGCGACCGTGCTGGATCGGATGAACGCGATCGAGGCGGAGATGCAGCGGCTGACCTCCAAGACCGAGGAACTCGAGTTCCGCATCAATCGGATCGTCGAGGATGGGACCAACCGGTTGGGTGATCTTGAATTCCGCCTAGTGGAACTGGAGGGGGGTGACATTGCTGCCCTTGGGGAGACCACCACGCTGGGAGGTGACCTTCCAGCCGCCGCGACACCTGCGCCGGATGCTGGAACCGGTGCGGCGCCCGCAGCGCCCCAGAGCGGCATTGAACTCGCGGTGGGCGAGGAAGAAGACTTCAAGACGGCGCAAACCGCGCTGAGCGAAGGCGACTATCAGCGCGCGGCCGACCTTTTCGCGAGTTTTACGCAGACTTACCCCGGCGGGCCGCTGGCCGCGGGGGCCGATCTTGGCCGCGGCGAGGCGCTGGAAGGGCTGGGGAACACACGCGAGGCGGCACGCGCCTATCTGAACAGTTTCAGCGTCGATCCGACCGGCCCGGTGGCCCCGCAATCGCTGTTTCGGCTCGGGCGGTCCCTGGGCGGCTTGGGACAGACACAGGAGGCCTGTGTGACGCTTGGTGAGGTTGGACTTCGGTTCCCGCAGGATCCGGCGGCCGAACAGGCGCGGAGCGAGATGCAACGCCTCGGCTGTGCGTAACGCACAACCGCGGGAGTTGGGCGAGGCCGTTGCGCGGCACCTTCTCCCGCATCCACCGGCGGCTCTCGGCATTGCGGTCTCCGGTGGGGGCGACTCCGTTGCATTGCTGCATCTGCTGCACGCCTTTTCACAAGCCCAATCCACACTGCTGCACGCCATCACGGTGGATCACGGGATGCGTGCGGAGGCTGCCGATGAAGCCGCACAGGTCACGACGCTGTGCCACGCATTGAACATCCCGCACACCATCGTGCGGTGGAGCGGCTGGGACCGGATGGGCAATTTTCAGAAAGAGGCGCGGGATGCCCGCTATCGCCTGATTGCCGATTGGGCGCGAGACCGGGCGCTGACGACGGTGGCTTTAGGGCATACGTTGGATGACCAGGCCGAGACGGTGTTGATGCGTCTCGGGCGCGGTGCGGGTGTTGACGGGCTGTCGGCGATGGCGCCGCGGCGGTTGTCTCACGGGATCACGTGGATCCGGCCGCTTCTGGACATCACGCGGGCGGAATTGCGCGAAGACTTGCGGCGGCGCGGGGCGGCTTGGGCAGAGGACCCCAGCAACGAGGACGAGCGTTTTGACCGCGTGAAGATGCGGCAGGCGCTGGACGTTCTTGCCCCACTTGGGATCGACGCCCGGGCGCTCGGCCAGGTGGCCTCCAACATGGCGCAGGCCCGTGATGCGCTGAATTGGCAGGCTTTCCTCGACGCCCGCCGGATTGCCAGGGTGGAGGCCGGGGCCGTGCGCGTGGACTGGCGCGCCTATCGGACCCTGCCGGATGAGACCGCGCGCCGCATCCTGCTGAGCGCCATTGGATGGATCAGCGGCTCCGGGTATGCGCCGCGCCGACGCCCGGTGCTTGGCTTGATCGAGGCGCTGAAGCAAGGGAGGGGCGGGACGGTCGATGGCTGCCGGGCCTGGCGTGACCGCGATGTGCTCTGGATCAGCCGCGAGCATCAGCCTGTGCGCGACCTGATCTGCCGGGTCGATGAGCTCTGGGATGGCCGGTGGCATCTGCAGGGTGGGGTGCAGAGTGAGCGGCTGCACGTCGCGGCGCTTGGATTCAAGGGGCTGAAACAGCTGCCGGACTGGCGCGCTGCGGGATTGCCGCGGGATGTTTTGCGGGTCACTCCGGCGGTCTGGCGCGGTGAAGATCTGGTCGCAGCCCCTCTTGCTGGCCACGCCGACGGGTGGCACGCCCGCGTCGACGGCGGTGAAGACGCCTTCTTTGCCGCACTTTTATCGCATTGAACCTGAGCGCGCAGTGTCTATCTTACCTCGGTAGTGGTACGATGGGCTGTCGGACCGCGCGCACATTTAGGAGAATTCCGTTGGGTAACGCACGCAACATCGCCTTTTGGGTCGTCCTGTTTCTACTGATCCTGGCTCTTTTCAACCTGTTCAGCGGGCCCGGCAGTACGCTGCAAAGCCGTGAGATCAGCTACTCCGAATTCGTCAACGCGGTCGAATCCGGCGAGGTCAGCAACGTCACCCTGGACGGCGAGCAGGTCCGTTTCCGTCAGGAAGATGGTGTCGACTATGTTGCGATCAAGCCGGAAGACGCTGAAATCACGCAGCTTTTGATCGACAATGACATCGCCGTGCGCGCCGAACAGCAACAGCAATCAGGGTTCCAGACCTTCCTGATGTCGCTCTTGCCCTTCCTGCTGCTGATCGGTGTCTGGGTCTACTTCATGAACCGGATGCAGGGTGGCGGCAAAGGCGGTGCGATGGGCTTCGGCAAGTCCAAGGCGAAGATGCTGACCGAAAAGCATGGCCGCGTGACCTTTGACGATGTTGCGGGAATCGACGAGGCGAAGGAAGAGCTCGAAGAAATCGTTGAGTTTCTGCGGAATCCGCAAAAATTTAGTCGTCTGGGCGGAAAGATTCCGAAAGGCGCCTTGCTCGAGGGTCCTCCGGGGACCGGTAAGACCCTTCTGGCCCGGGCGATTGCGGGTGAAGCGGGTGTGCCCTTCTTCACAATCTCGGGATCGGATTTCGTGGAAATGTTCGTGGGTGTCGGTGCCTCCCGTGTCCGCGACATGTTCGAGCAGGCCAAGAAGAACGCGCCCTGCATCGTCTTCATCGACGAAATTGACGCCGTGGGTCGGCACCGGGGTGCGGGTTATGGCGGCGGCAATGACGAACGTGAGCAAACGCTCAACCAACTGCTGGTCGAGATGGACGGCTTTGAGGCCAATGAAGGTGTGATCATCATCGCGGCCACAAACCGCAAAGACGTGCTGGACCCTGCGCTGCTGCGCCCAGGCCGGTTCGACCGTCAGGTCACCGTGGGCAACCCGGACATCAAAGGCCGCGAAAAGATCCTCGGCGTGCACGCCCGCAAGACCCCGCTTGGCCCGGATGTGGACCTGCGCATCATCGCGCGCGGCACGCCGGGCTTCTCCGGCGCCGATCTGGCGAACCTGGTGAACGAAGCAGCACTTGGCGCAGCCCGCGTGGGGCGCCGCTTTGTGACGATGATCGATTTTGAAAGCGCCAAGGACAAGATCATGATGGGGGCGGAGCGCCGCTCCATGGTCATGACGCCTGAACAGAAGGAAATGACCGCCTATCACGAGGCCGGGCATGCGCTGGTGGGCATCAAGCTGCCCAAATGCGATCCGGTCTATAAGGCAACGATCATTCCGCGCGGTGGCGCGCTTGGTATGGTGATGAGCCTGCCCGAGATGGACCGCCTGAACATGTTCAAGGATGAATGCCACCAGCGGCTGGCCATGACCATGGCGGGCAAGGCGGCGGAGATCCACAAGTATGGCCCCGAGGCGGTATCGAATGGCCCGGCGGGTGACATCATGCAAGCCTCTGGTCTGGCGCGCGCGATGGTGCTGCGCTGGGGCATGTCGGACAAGGTCGGCAACATCGACTATTCCGAAGCGGCCGAAGGCTATCAGGGCAACACCGCGGGCTTCTCCGTCTCGGCCAATACCAAAGAGCTGATTGAGGAAGAGGTGCAGCGCTTTATCGCGGATGGGTACGACTGGGCGCTTAAGATCATCCAGGAAAACGAGACGGAGTTCGAGCGCCTTGCGCAAGGGCTGCTGGAGTATGAGACGCTGACCGGCGAGGAGATCAAGCGGGTCATGAACGGTGAACCGCCGGTGCCACCTGCGGGTGAGGATGACAAGCCCGACAGCGGGTCGGCCCCCAGCGTCATCGGTATTCCGAAGGCCAAAGCGAAGGCGAAGAAGACACCCCCGTCCGATGGCGGGATGGAGCCGGAGCCGACCTGATCACGCCCCGAAGTGGTGGCATCACAAAAAACCATGGGCCCCGCCACGCGCGGGGCCTTTTCTTTTGGCGAGGTCTCTGGTCCAACTGCGCGGGATAGCTCCCGGAGGATCGCTCATGCCCGCACTTTTGCCCACTCATTTTACTGGCACGATCACTTGGCTGGGCCGCGTGCGCAACAGCGCGAAGACGCTTCGGGCCGAGGCGTTGGAGACGGCGGAACTCACCTTTGCCGGCATCGCGGGCGAGTGCCACGGTGGCCTCACCCGCCCCTCCTGCGTGCGGGTCAAGGCCCAGTACCCAAAGGGCACAGAGATCCGCAATGTGCGCCAGCTCTCGGTGCTCTCTGCCGAGGAGCTCGCCGTGATTGCGGCTGAGATGGGGCTGGAGGCCATTGATCCAATATGGGTCGGCGCGTCCATGGTGATCGAAGGGATCCCGGATTTCACACATGTGCCGCCGTCCTCGCGGCTGCAGATGGCCAGCGGGGCGAGCATCACGGTGGACATGGAGAACCGGCCCTGCGTGCTGCCGGGGCGGGAAATTGAAAAGGATGCGCCGGGCTTCGGTGCGGCCTTCAAACCGGCGGCCAAGACCCGACGTGGGGTCACCGCCTGGGTCGAGCGGGAGGGCGCTGTGGCCGTCGGCGATACGGTGACGCTGCATATTCCGGATCAGCCGGTCTGGGCGCATCTCCCCGACGCGCGAACGTAACAATCGTTTCCGAAACGAAACGATTGCGGCGCTTCCCGCCGCTGACGACTGCGGAAAGGTCGGAATCCCCCTTCTGCGCGCCGGTGCGCGCTCGTATGCAGGACGCAGCAACTTCGCCGCGTGCGGCGTCTCATCGGGGAGTGTTCCATGGCCTATAAGTCTGACATCGAAATTGCACGCGCGGCGTCGAAGAAACCGATCCAGGAGATCGGCGCGAAGCTGGGGATCTCCAGCGACGATTTGCTGCCATACGGCCATGACAAGGCGAAGGTGTCGCAGTCCTTTATCAACTCGGTGCAGGGCAATGAAAACGGCAAGCTGATTCTGGTGACGGCGATCAACCCGACCCCTGCGGGAGAGGGCAAGACCACCACAACCGTGGGTCTGGGGGACGGTCTGAACCGCATTGGCAAGAAGGCTGCCGTCTGCATCCGCGAAGCCTCGCTTGGGCCCAACTTCGGCATGAAGGGCGGTGCCGCGGGTGGCGGCTATGCGCAGGTTGTGCCGATGGAAGAGATGAACCTGCACTTCACGGGCGATTTCCACGCGATCACCTCGGCGCACTCGCTGCTGAGCGCGATGATCGACAACCACATCTACTGGGGCAATGAGCTCGAGATCGACACCCGCCGCGTTATGTGGCGCCGTGTGGTTGACATGAACGACCGGGCGCTGCGCCAGATCACGACGTCGCTGGGCGGTGTGGCCAACGGCTTCCCCCGTGAGGCGGGCTTTGACATCACCGTGGCCTCGGAGGTTATGGCGATCCTCTGTCTGGCGAAGAACCTGTCAGATCTGCAGAAACGCCTTGGGGACATGATCGTGGCCTATCGCCGCGACCGCTCACCCGTCTATGCGCGCGACATCAAAGCGGATGGCGCAATGACCGTGCTGCTGAAAGACGCGATGCAGCCGAACCTGGTGCAGACGCTGGAGAACAACCCGGCCTTCGTGCACGGTGGTCCGTTTGCGAATATCGCGCACGGCTGTAACTCCGTGATCGCGACGACCACGGCGCTGAAACTGGCGGACTATGTGGTGACAGAAGCCGGCTTTGGAGCCGACCTTGGGGCCGAGAAATTCCTCAACATCAAATGCCGCAAGGCGGGGCTCGCGCCCTCCTGCGTGGTGATCGTGGCCACTGTGCGCGCGATGAAGATGAACGGCGGCGTGGCCAAGGCCGATCTGGGTGCTGAGAATGTGGGTGCCGTCAAGAGCGGCTGTGCCAACCTCGGGCGTCACATCGAGAACGTGAAGAGCTTTGGCGTGCCGGTTGTGGTGGCGATCAACCACTTCGTGACCGACACGGACGCCGAAGTGCAGGCCGTGAAGGACTACGTGGCCGGGCAGGGTGCGGAAGCGGTGCTGTCGCGACACTGGGAGCTTGGCTCCGAAGGCTCCGCCGATCTGGCGACGAAGGTGGTCGAGACCATTGAGAAGGGGGAGGCTGACTTCGCACCACTCTACCCCGACGAGATGTCACTGGCCGACAAGATCAACACCATTGCGACCAAGATCTACCGCGCAGATGCAGCCCTGATGGATCAGAAGATCCTCAACCAGCTGACGGATTGGGAAGAGCAAGGCTATGGCAATCTGCCGGTCTGCATGGCGAAAACCCAGTACAGCTTTACCACCGACCCGAACGAGCGCGGCGCGCCCACCGGGTTCACCATCCCGGTGCGCGAGGTGCGTCTGAGCGCGGGTGCTGGCTTTGTGGTGGCGATCTGTGGTGAGATCATGACGATGCCCGGCCTGCCGCGCGTGCCGTCGGCGGAAGCCATCAAGCTGAATGCGGATGGCGATGTGGAAGGTCTTTTCTGATCACCGCCGGATCACGAATGTCCACGGGGGCGGCAAATCCTGTTGCCCCTTGGGGCGTCGAGCGCGCAAGCTCGATCAACGGACATTCAGGGAGACGACAATGACCAGAACACTTGCCCTTCTTTTCGCAGTGATCTTCGCGGGCGCCGTTGCGGCACAGGATCGCCATGTGGGCTACTACTACCCCGAAGTGACCTCTGAGGAGAGCTTCGACCGGGTGGTGCGCGCCAGCCAGGGTGCGGGCAAAGCGGTGCGGATTGACTTCGTCAACCTGCTGACCAGCTCGCAGCTGGAGGCTCCGGAAAGCCCGCGCTTTGTCTTCTTTGCCAAGGGCGCCGACGCGGATACGTTGATCCTCACGGCGCTGGATGACGAGGTCTTTGCCACGCTCTATCGCGCACGCGCGATCATGGCGCAGCTCACAGTCGCCGTCCGTCAGGGCGGATTTTTTCAGCAGGAGGAGCTGCAATATGTGGCGACCTTCTATGATTTGCTGCAACTTATGCAGTTCAATGAACTGGTGATCACCGATGGCCGCTCCTGGGCCCACAAGGTTGCCTTTCAAAGATAACGGGACAGACACTATGCCAGCCAAGATCATCGATGGAAAAGCTTTTGCCGCAACGGTTCGGGCGCAGGTTGCGGACCATGTGGCCAAGCTCGAGGGCGATCACGGGATCACACCGGGGCTGGCGGTGGTGCTGGTTGGTGAAGATCCGGCGAGCCAGGTCTATGTGCGCTCCAAGGGGAAGCAAACCGTCGAAGTGGGCATGAAGTCGGTTGAGCACAAGCTGGCGGCTGACACCTCGGAGGCCGATCTGCTGAAGGTGATCGACGATCTGAACAACAATACCGAAATCCACGGCATTCTGGTGCAACTGCCGCTGCCGAAGCACCTGGATGAGGATCTGGTGATCAACTCCATCGCGCCCGAGAAGGATGTGGATGGCTTCCATATCTCCAACGTCGGTCTGCTGGGCACTGGCCAGAAATCGATGGTGCCCTGCACGCCGCTGGGGTGCCTGATGATGCTGCGGGATCATCATGGGAGCCTGTCTGGCATGGATGCGGTGGTGATCGGGCGCTCCAATATCGTCGGCAAGCCCATGGCGCAGCTGCTCTTGGGCGATAGCTGCACGGTGACCATTGCGCACAGTCGGACGAAAGATCTGCCGGATGTGGTCCGGCGCGCGGATATCGTGGTGGCCGCCGTTGGGCGCCCCGAAATGGTGCCGGGCGACTGGATCAAACCGGGGGCAACGGTCATCGACGTGGGCATCAACCGGCTTGATGCGCCCGAGAAGGGCGAAGGCAAGACCAAACTCGTCGGTGATGTGCGCTATGAGAGCTGTGCCGCCGTTGCGGGTGCGATCACACCCGTGCCGGGTGGCGTTGGCCCGATGACCATTGCCTGCCTGCTGGCCAACACCGTGACCGCCTGTTGCCGCGCCAATGGTCTGCCCGAGCCCGAAGGGCTGACTGCCTAGAGCGGCACCGGCACCATGGTGCCCTGAAGGATCGCGATCAGCGTCTCTTCACCGTCCTTGAGCGCGTGCACCTCGCTGCTGACCACGACCAGCCGACGCCCCGGTTTGATGACACGACCCCGGGCGCGGAGGTGATCCCCCAAGGCCGGTGACAGCAGGTTGATCTTGATCTCGGCCGTGACCACTTCGCGGTCGAGCGGCAGCAGTGTGAGCGCGGCGTAACCCGCCGCGCTGTCACCGATGGAGAAGGTGAGACCTGCATGGCCAAATCCCTGCTGTTGAGTGGCTTTGGGCAAGATCGGCGCTGTGATCTCGACCGCGCCTTCGGCGACACTGGTGATCGCGGCGCCCAAAGTGGTCATCATGGCCTGCGCGTTGAAGCTCTGGTGGATGCGGTCTGTGTGTGCGGCGTCCATCTGCGTTCCCTACCGTGGCATCGGCACACATGTGGGCATGGGACCGGTGAGGATGGCAAGAGCGTCTTGCTGCATGAGGCGACCCAGCACATCGCTGTAGCTGCGCAGCCCGCCGGTGTAGGTGCCATAGGCGGGCAGGATCAACCGATTGGAATCAAACAGAAATGCGGGCCGGGTAATTGTCCGGCCCCGGGTGTGCAGACCGGCCTTGGGGTGGTAGTGGCCCGAGACCTCGCCCACCCCCTCTGCGCTGGCGATGTGGCGGAACGTCAGCGGGCCGAGCGTCATCTCCCGTCGGTGCGTGCCCCCGAACTCGAGCGGGCCCGGGTCGTGATTGCCTTCGATCCAGACCCAGCGACGCCCGGCCTGCAGTTGCGCGATCCAGAGCCGCTCCTCCTCGGGCAAGGCGGCGGCGGCGGTCAAATCGTCAAAGCTGTCACCGAGGCAAATGACGGTCCGCGCTTGCGTCGCTGCGAGATCGTCCGCGAGCCGCCCAAGCGTGTCGCGTGTCTCATAAGGCGGCAAGGCCTGCCCACTGCGTCGGGCCACACGTTCTGATTTGCCCAGATGCAGATCGGAGACGCAGAGGAGCGCCTCACTGGGCCACCAGAGTGCACCGGAGCCCAGAGCTTTGAGCGCGGCATTCGCAAAGGTGAAATCGTGGCAGTTCATGATTTGTTCATCGCGCATCAGGACCGTCGGCGCAAGTGGTCTAATAGCCCACGCGCCAGCGCGGTTTGCTTGCCGGTTGCGGGGTGATCTGCGCGAGGCCCGATGTCTCCATCAGCCGCGCGGCTTCCTCGGCCAGCAGCTGCTCCTCGGCGGCACCTTTCACGGGCACGCGGCCCATTTCGAGGAACAGTGGCGCGGCCAGCGGGGTCACACGGTCGAGTGTGATATGGTCGATCCGGTCACCTACCCGTTGTGCCATCTCCTCGATCCGCCCGAAGTCCACCAGACCGCGCAGCGCTTCCTCCCGGGTGATGTCGAGGAGCAGGTGACCGGGGTCGTATTTCTGCAGGGTGTCGTAGAGGATGTCGGAGCTGAATGTGGCCTGCCGCCCGGTCTTGCGCGCGGAGGGTGTGTTGCGCTGGATCAACCCGGCGATGGTGGCGCTGGCTCTAAACGTCCGTTTCATAACGGCATTCCCGGCAAGCCAGGTCTCCAGCCCGTCCTGCAGCGCGTCGAGATCGAAGAGCGGTGCGGGCGCATCCACCCGGGTCAGACCCCAGATCAGGGTGGCGTAATCGGTGGCGACGAAGCCCATGGGATTGAGCCCCATCTCCTCCATGCGCTTGGTGAGCAACAAGCCCAGCGTCTGCTGGCCGTTGCGCCCGGCGAAGCCATAGATCACCGTCTGTTCGCGCCCGTCATGAGGGAAGCTCTCGATCAGCAGACGGCCGGGTTCGGGCAGCTGGCTGACCTGGCGTTGGAGCGCCAGCCAGTCCGCGGTATGGGCGGGCAGGTCGGGCCAGCTCTCCTGCTGGAACATCTCGATGACGCGGGCGCTGAGTTGGGTGGACGTGGCAAACTTCGTGCCGAGGAAGGTGGCCACCTTCGGCTTCTTCGCGGCGTTGCGGCTGACCTCGACGGTCATCTCGCGCAGGCCCTCGTAGCGCACGATCTGGCCGCCGATCAGGAAGGTGTCGCCCGGCGTGAGCGACGCGGCGAAGCCTTCTTCGACCTCGCCCAGAGGCTTGCCGCCGCGGTTGCGCTTGAGGCGCACCTTCAGCGTGTCGGTGTCCTGTATCGTCCCGATATTCATACGAATTTTCTGGGCGGCACGCGGGTCGCGCAGCTGCCATTGGCCATCGGGGCGCTGCAGCAGCCGCTGCCATTGGTCATAGGCGCGCAGCGCATAGCCGCCGGTGGCGCAGAAGTCGAGGCAGGCGTCGAATTCCGCGCGGCTGAGCGTGGTGTAGGCCCCGACGGTGATGACTTCCGCATAGAGCGCGTCGGCATCGAAGGGGCCGGCGGCGGCGGTGATCAGGATGTGCTGGCAGAGCACGTCGCGCGGGCCGCGCCCGCGCGGGTCTCCGTCGAGCGCGCCTTCGCGGACAGCCTCGAGGGCGGCCACGCACTCGACCACCTCGAAGCGGTTGGCGGGCACCAGCAGCGCCTTCGAAGGCGCGTTGTAGCGGTGGTTGGCGCGACCGATCCGCTGCACCAGCCGTTTGACGTTCTTGGGCGCGCCGATCTGAATAACCAGGTCGACATCGCCCCAGTCGATCCCGAGATCGAGGCTGCCGGTGCAGACGATTGCGCGCAGCTCGCCGCGGACCATGGCGCCCTCGACGCGCTCGCGCTGCTGGCGGTCCAAGGATCCGTGGTGGATGCCGACCGGCAGGCTGTCTTCATTGGCAAGCCACAGATTATGAAAGAAAATTTCCGCCTGCGCGCGAGTGTTGTGGAAGATCAGCGTGGTCTTGTGCTGGCGGATCTGGTCGAGCACGGCGGGGATCGCATAGGCCGCTCCGCCGCCCGACCAGGGGGGCGCTTCCTCGGTGGTGAGCATGGAGATGTCGGGGGCGGGGCCGGGGTCGGCCAGGAGGATCTCGCAAGGGTCGGGGTGGCGGGCGAGCCCACGTGCGATGGCCGCCGGGTCTTCGACGGTGGCGGAGAGACCGACGCGACGCAAATCCGGGCAGAGGCGCTGCAGCCGTCCCAGCGCGAGCATGAGTTGATCGCCGCGCTTGCTCTCGGCGAGGGCGTGGATTTCATCGACGACCACGCGCTGGAGCCCCTCGAACATGCGTGGCGCGTCCTCGTAGGAGGTCAGCAGGGCGAGGCTCTCGGGCGTGGTCAGCAGGATGTGCGGCGGGTCTGCGCGCTGGCGCTTCTTGCGGCTGGCGGGCGTGTCGCCGGTGCGGTCTTCGATGCGGATGGGCAGGCCCATCTCCGTCACGGGGGTCGTCAAATTCCGTTTGATATCAGCGGCCAAGGCCTTGAGGGGCGAGATGTAGAGCGTGTGCAGCCCGTCCCGGGGCGCCTCTGCCAGATCGACCAGCGTGGGCAGGAAACCGGCCAGTGTCTTGCCGCCGCCGGTAGGGGCGATGAGCAGCAGGGCGGGCGCGTCGGCGCGGTCGAGCATCTGCTGCTGATGCGGGTGAATGGACCAGCCTTTGGCGGCGAACCAGTCGTGAAAGGTCTGGGGCAGGGCGGACATGCGCGGAAGATAGCGGATGTTGGAGGGCGGGCCAGTCCCAACAGTCGGGATTTCGCACACCAGAGGAGACGCCCGGACGCAACGTTCGGTGGGCACCGTACGGTGCGACACGGCGAATCAAGGGTTAATGCCAGTGTTTCATGGCAAAACCCACGTCGGTATTGCGTCGGTATCACGTCGGTATTGCGTCGGTGTTTGGGTCGGTGCGACCCGGGTGAAGAGACCGGACGGTGCGTTTGTGACCAGAGTGTTAACGCGGACCGGGCGTCGGACGCTCACACCGTCTGCACCCGTCTGGCCCACCAGGGGAGATGCGGTCAGATGACCCTAACCGGGCAGCGCCAGCTCGGCAGCTGCGAGGCGAACGAAGGCCTGTTGATTTTTCACGTGACGCTCGGCCAGTTTTGCCTGGGCCTTGCCGCGTGTGAACAGGCGCGCGGGCTCTGCCGCGGAGGATGACCCCGCGGGTCCCGCAGGGCTGCGGCGGGCGGCCTGCAGCATGTCGTCGGGCAGGATCTGTTCGGCCATCGGCCCGAGAAAGAGGCTTTCCGTCGGGGCGCCGTTGGAGAAGATGATCTCGTGCCGGTCCAGCAGAATGTGCCAGTAGGTGATGCGGGCCACTTCGGTTGCGCTGCGGATGCCGGGCACGCCGACCAGCTTCTTGGCGGGGATCAGGACCTCGGGGTGATCGAAGATCCGCTGCGCGATCTTCGAGTTGACGAACACCCGGTGCTGCGGCGAGACCATGAGGGTGCGGCTGGGAATGCCCGGACCCAGCGCGTCCTTCTCAATGGCGATGGGGCAGGTTCGGGGTGTCGTCGGGATCGTGAAACTGCCGATCCAGCGGATGGGCTGGAAGCCCCTGTCGAGGGTGCGCAGTCTGGCCCCGGGAGACAGCGCGCCGACGGGGATCTCGCCCTGATCCGTCTCGATGAGGGTTCCGGACGCGAAACAGACGACGCTCGAGCTGTCGATGGAGCGCGAGGCGCTGCTGACATACATGCCGTCATAGCTGGCATTCTCCACGGAGGTGAGTTCGATGGATTGAATGCTGATATTGTCGAGATGGGTCTGATCGGTGGGGACGACATAGGCCTGGCCATTGGCGAGCTGGGCAATCCCGACCGAGGTCAACATCGTGCTGCCATCGCCCAGGGTCACCGTTGCGGCGTAGGATTGAATGCTGTCGAGCGTGCTTGTGACGCCGTCGATGGTGATGGTCTCGGCGCCGCCGAGGTCGTTCTCCCAGATCACGCCGTCGCCATTGGAATCGGTCGCGGTGGCGTTCACGAAGGACATCACGGAGTTGTCGTAGGTGCCGAGAAGTGCGGCTGCGTTCTCGCTCGTGGTGTTGCCTTCCGTGGTGTCCACGTCCGCAAAGGAGCCTATCGAAATCCAGGTTGCCATGATCCATGTCCAAAAGCGCGGCCCCGGGGGCACGCATCCGCGAGCCCCTGCTTAGGAAAAATTGGTCAATATGAGCTTAAGAGGGCCTGGGATGTCGCGATGCGCCGCCGGGCGGGATCAGGCCGCGCGCGTGCACGCTGGCGAATGCCCGGGGAGACCCTGCAGACGGGCGGGACCGGGCGCGGCCTCGACCGCATGGGGGCGCGCGGCCTGCAGCCCGGCCTTACTTCACGATGTGCTCGTCCTTGACGAACATGTTGGCCCAGGCGCGATCGATCAATTCGGGGCTCATCTGGTAGGGGAGGCCCTCGAAATCGCAGATCGAGATCATCTGGTCGATCAGGAAGATCGGCTGGTAGTTGGCATAGATGTTGTCGATCTCGGGGTATTTGACCTTCAACAGGTGCACCAGCGTGGCCTCGTCCAGCGGCATCTGGCGCTTCTTGGCGACCATGGCGAAGATTTTCAGGAAGTTCTCCTGATTGGGGCCGTCGATCTTGATCTTGAAGAAGATCCGGCGCAGGGCGGCCTGGTCGAAAATCTCGTTCGGGTGGAAGTTGGTGGAGAAGATCACCAGCGTGTCAAACGGCACCTCGAATTTTTCGCCCGACTGCAGGGCGAGGATGTCCTTGCTTTCCTCCAGCGGCACGATCCAGCGGTTTACGAGGCTTTGCGGCGGTTCAGCCTGGCGGCCAAGGTCGTCGACGATGAAGATGCCGCCGGTGGATTTCAGCTGCAGCGGCGCCTGATAGGTGCGCGCGGTGGGGTTGTAGACCAGATCGAGCATCTCGAGGCTGAGCTCGCCCCCGGTGATCACCGTGGGGCGTTCGCATTTCACATAGCGCTGGTCGAACTTCGGCGTGCGGCGCAGGGAGGTGGGGTCGTCCTCCTCCACCGGCACGGCGGCATGCACGATGGGGTCGTAGACCGTGATCACCTGACCGGCGTATTCGATGGCGCGGGGTACGAAGACATGATCGCCCAGCGCGTCGCGGATGCCGTTGGAGATGGAGGATTTGCCGTTGCCGGGGGGGCCGTACATCAGGATCGAGCGCCCGGCGGAGACGGCGGGGCCCAACTGGTCGAGCAGGGTGTCGGGCAGGACGAGGTGGCCCATGGCGCCGGTGAGCTGGGCGCGTGTGATCTGCATGTTGCGCACGGACTGGCGTTTGACCTGCTCGCGGTAGACATCGAGCGGCACCGGCATGGCGCCGAAGTATTCCGATTGCGCCAGCGCATCGAGGGCGCGGGATTTGCCCTGCTCGGTCAGCTGATAGCCCATCTCGTTGCCGTTGTTGGCATTGAGCGTGCCCGTGGCCTCCAGCAGGCGCTGTTCGCGGGCCATGTCGATGAGTTCCTGCGTGACGCGGATGGGCAGGCAGATCGCCTGGGCGAGTTCGCTGACCATATCGACGTTCTTGCGGAACATGGTTTTCAGCACGATGTCGCGCATCATCACGGTAGAGAGCTGCATGTCGTCCAGCGTGCTGGGTTGCGGCGGCGCCAAGACGTCGGCGGTGTGCATGTTCATGGGCTCGTCCTCGATAACAGCTGCTCTGCGGTGGCGCTTGGCCTCCGGTTTATGTGCAGCGTATCGGATGAAAATGGCGTAAATCAGGCGCCATAAAGGACAGCGAGGATCAGATAGAGCGAGAGCGCCATGCCGAGGGCGAGGCCCATGGGGAATTTGGTGCCCTGGTCCCAGCTGGTCCAATGGGGGGCGAGCTTGCGCAGGGGGGTGGCGCGGGCAATGCGGTGCGTGACGAAGGCCGCGAGCAGGGAGGCGGCGAGCAGCGACAGGATCAGCCGCAGATCGCCCGGGGCGACGAAGGGGGCGGCGGCGGCGATGAATTTCGCGTCACCGGCCCCCATGGCGCCGATGGCGTTGAGCAGGATGCCGAAGACCAGCATGATTGCCAGTTGCGCCAGCCGCCAGAGGTAGGTTTCGAGATCCGGCATGGCGAAGGGGCCGACCACCACGAAGACCAGCGCCAGGGCGACCACGGTGGGGTTGGTGATCTTCATGCGCGAGAGATCCGTGAAGGCCACGTAGAAGCAGAGCGGCAGCACGAAGGGCAAAAACCACCAGGCGGAGGAGGCGGTGATGGCCATGCCGGCGTCAGGCTTCGAGCGCTTTCAGGGCGCGCACCGCCGGTTCAAAGTGCTGCGGGTGGGTCTCGATGGCGTCGCGCAGCAGCGTCTTGCCCACGGTCACATCGCCCTGCTTGATCGCCGAGAGCGCCATGGTGTGCAAAAGCTGGGCGCGTTCGGTCTGGTCCATGGGAATCACGGGCAGGGTGTAGTCCCCCTGTGCGCCGCGGGCCAGAACCAGGTTGTTCTTGGCGGTAAAGAGCGTGGGGTCCTGGCGGATCGCCTCGCCGAAGAGGCGCTCGGCCTCCTCGTAGTCGCCGCGGGTGAGCTTGGAATAGCCCCAGTTGTTGAGCACGCCGGAGGGTTTGGTGGTCAGCCCGGTGGCGATCTCGTAGAAGCTGTCGGACTTGGTCCATTCCTCGTTGCTGTCGGCGAGCATCGCCTCGAGCCGGTAGCGGTTGAAGGTCTCATGGGTTGGGGGCAGCGCGTCGAGCGTCGCCTCGGCCTTCTTCCAGTTGCCGGTGCGAATGAGCGTGTCGGCATAGGCCACGCTGTCCTCGGCGGTGGATCCGTCCATTCTGGTCACCTTTTCCCAGGCCGGTGCGGCTTCGGCGAAGCGCTTGGCGCGCACCAGCGAATAGGCCAGCCCGCGCTGCAGGTCGATGCGGTCGGGCTTTTCGGTGGCGGAGCGCGTGAAATAGGCGACCGCCTCGTTGGGATCGGCAACCGTCAGCATCACATCGTTGAGGTTGCTTTCGTCGATCACGTTGACGTCCTGGAACGCACGTTCGACGGTGTCGTCAGCATCTTTTTCGGCGCAGCCCGCAACGAGGACCGCACCCGCCAGACAGGCGGACAGAAGGATGGGGTGGCGCATGGGTTTTGCGTCCTTTTACTGCTCTTGCCTCGATTACGGCGTCTGGCGGATCAGGAAGTCGCTGCTGCCGCGCCGTACCAACTTATAGTCGTCGGTTTGTACCCTGTTTGTAGCAGAATTTTCAGATTTTGCGAGCGCTAAGCGCAAGTTGTCGCGGATTGCGACACTTTCGCCATTGTCGAGCGCGAAGGCGCGTTTGAAGACCAGTTCGGCCTCGGCGAGCTTGCCCGCTTCCATCAGCACGACGCCGAGGTTGTTCCAGTCTTCGGGCTGGGCATCGTCGCGCGCCACCGCCCGGCGCAGCAGGGTTTCGGCCTGTCCCAGACGCCCCAGGCCCAGATTGGCGCTGCCGAGACTGGCGAGGATCTCGGCGTCGATGGCGCCGCGGGCCACGGCGGCGCGGTTGAAGGATTTGATCGCCAGTTCGTATTCGCCCGCCGCGAGCAGACGGTGCCCGACCGCGACCCCGTCAACCGCCTCGCCCTCGAGATCGACCCCGGGCGCGTCGATCTGGCCTTCGGGGAGCGCCACGGGGTCGGTGCCCGTGACACAGCCCGCAAGACCGAAGCCGAGAAGGAGGGCGGCGGCGGCCCTGGCCGGTGTCATCATCAGTTTGCGGTCATGTTACCCAATTGCGTGATGCCGTGTACGGAGGGCCCCACCAGGATGATCAGCAAGGGCGGCACGGTCAGCATCATAGTGGCAAGGGTCATCTTGGTTGGCAACTTGTTTGCCGCCTCTTCGGCGCGCATCACGCGCTTGTCGCGCATCTCGGCCGCATAGACCCGCAGCGCCTCGGCGATCGAGGTGCCGAAGGTGGCCGACTGGATCATCACCGTGACGAAGGACGACACATCCTGCACGCCGCAGCGCTCGGCCATGTCGTTCAAAACCTGGGTCTTGTCCTTGCCGGCCTTCATCTCATAGGCGACGATGTCGAATTCCTGCGCCAGCGCCGGGTAGGAGGCGTGCAGCTCGCGCGCCACCCGCACGATGGATTGATCGAGCGACTGGCCCGCCTCGACGCAGACCAGCATCATGTCGAGGCTGTCGGGGAAGCCGCTGGTGATTTCCTCCTTGCGGGTCTCGACCCGGCGGGTGACCCAATAGGTGGGCAGGTAGTAGCCGATGGCGCCGGGGATGATGAGGTACATCATCATCTGGTTGCTGGAGAAACCTTCCCCACCGCCGAGTACGATCAGGTAGATGAAGGCGCCGAGCAGGCCCAGGATCGCCAGCGAAAATTGCGCGAAGTGGAAGATGCGCACGGCGTCCTTGCTCTGGTAGCCCGCCTGGCGCAGCTGCAGCTGTTTCTTGCTGAGCTCCTGGTGATCCTGCGGCTCGAGGAAGCTGGCGAAGCGCTGCAGCTGTTCATTGCGCTCGCCCTGGCGCAGACGCTGCTGCGGCTCTTTCCCGGCATCGGGCGATTGCGCCGATTTCTTCAGCTTGCTCATCGGGTCTTCGGGCTGCTGCAGGATCAGGATGACCGTGACAGCGACCATGATGACACCGATGGTGCCGAGGATGATGATCGGACCGAGCGGGCCGAGGAGATCCGTGATCATGGTGTTCAGAGAGGCGAAAAAGTCCATCGGTCAGATCCTTACACCTTGATGTCGGTCAGAATGCGCATCACGATCAGGTTCAGCGCCAGCATGATGCCCACCGCGAAGCAGGCCGGGATGAAGAGCGCGTGGTCGCGCACCTCGTCGTAGTAATTCGGGTCGGACACGTTGATCACGATCAGCGCCACGATGGGGAAGGCGGAGAGGAACTTGCCGGACCATTTCGCCTCCGCCGTGATCGCCTTGACGCGGCGGAAGAGGCGGAAGCGGGCGCGGATCACCTTGGCGAGCCCTGCGAGGATTTCGGCGAGGTTGCCGCCCGAGGTCTGCTGGATGGTCACCGCGACGGCGAGGAAGCGCAGATCCTGCATTTCCAACCGTTCGGCCATTTCCTTGAGCGCATCGCCCACGTCACGGCCATAGGCGGATTCGTCCGCGATCATGCCGAATTCGGAGGCGAGCGGGTCCTGCACCTCCTTGGCGACGATCTGGATGGCGGAGGAGAAGGGGTGGCCGACGCGCAAGGAGCGCACCATCAATTCCACCGCGTCGGGCAACTGTTCTTCGATCATCGACAGGCGTTTGTTGGCCTTTTGCGAGACCCACATGTAGACCGCGCCGACACCGATGCCGACCGACAGCAGCGCACGCACGCCCACCTCGGTGGCGGTGCCGACGGTCAGCCCCATGAAGGCCACACCCGCCAGCAACACCATGATCAGGATGAGCTGGCGCGGGGTGAAGGCGATGGCGGCTTTCTGCGCCTTCTCGCCCAGCAGCGAGTAGAGCGGAATGCTGCGGGATTTCATGTGCTGCTGCATTTCCTTGCGCAGCTTTTCCAGCACCTCTTCGCGGCCATTGCCCTTGTCGAGCATCTCCAGCCGGCGGTTGACGCGGCTGTTGAGGCTGATGGATTTGCCGAAGGTGACGAGGTAGAGGCCCTCGACCAGCACCAGCACGCCGATGAAGATCAGGCCGTAGACGATGAATTCGGTGTTCATGAGCAAGTCCTCAAGTGGCGAAGCGGTAGGACATGAAAGAGGTCCTCAAGTAGCGAAGCGGTAGGACATGAAAGAAGTCCTCAGTTCCAGTGACGTCCCAAAAATCTGAGATGCTTTTGCCCAAGACCAGAGGCCAGCCCCCGACCCTGGGTGGGGGTGAAGCCCGCTCCCGCCAAACCGAAGGTTTGCCTTCGGCAAAACGGGAGGATCGGGGGCTGGCCGGCGGTGCCGGCCGGGCGCATTGGCCCACCGGATGGGTCCGGTTTCTGGATGGTGCTTTGGCGAAGCGATTGGACATGGAAACGATCCTGACGGCGGGGCGGCTGTGTTTTGCCCCTATTCGGCGGCGATGGGTTCGTAGATGGACGGCGGCAGATCGTAGCCCCAGAGGCGGAAGCGTTCGGCAAAGGCCGAGCGCACGCCGGTGGCGGTGAAATGCCCGATGATCTTGTTGTCGGGGGTGAGGCCGACGCGCTGGTAGCGGAAGATCTCCTGCATGGAGATGACCTCGCCTTCCATGCCGGTGATCTCGGTGATCGAGGTCATGCGGCGCGAGCCGTCCTGCAGGCGCGAGGCCTGCACGATGAGGTTGACCGCCGAGGAGATCTGGCTGCGCACGGCCTTGATGGGCATTTCGATGCCCGCCATGGCGATCATGTTTTCGAGACGGCTGATGCCGTCGCGGGCGGAGTTGGCGTGGATCGTGGTCATCGAGCCGTCGTGGCCGGTGTTCATGGCCTGCAGCATGTCGATGACCTCCTCGCCGCGGGTCTCGCCGACGATGATGCGGTCGGGGCGCATCCGCAGGGCGTTTTTGAGACAGTCGCGGGGGGAGACTTCACCCTTGCCTTCCACGTTCGGCGGGCGGCTTTCCATGCGGCCCACGTGGGTCTGCTGTAGCTGCAGTTCCGCGGTGTCCTCGATGGTGAGGATCCGCTCGGAATTGTCGATGAAGCTGGAGAGCGCGTTGAGCGTGGTCGTTTTGCCGGACCCGGTCCCGCCCGAGACGATGATGTTGAGGCGGGTGGCGACGGCGGCCTGCAGGTAAGCGGCCATTTCCTCGGTGAAGGCGCCGAAGCCGACCAGGTCGTCGATGCCCAGCTTGTCCTTCTTGAACTTCCGGATCGAGACGAGGCTGCCATCGACGGCGACGGGCGGCACCATCGCGTTGAAGCGCGAGCCGTCCTTGAGACGGGCGTCCACGTAAGGATTGCTCTCGTCCACGCGGCGGCCCACGGCGGAGACGATTTTGTCGATGATCCGCAGCAGATGGCGTTCGTCCTTGAAGGTGATGTCGCTGAGTTCGAGCTTGCCGTCACGCTCGACGAAGATCTGCTGCGGGCCGTTCACGAGGATATCGTTCACGGTGTCGTCTTTCAGAAGCGTCTCGAGCGGGCCGAGACCGGTGACCTCGTCGTAGAGCTCGGAGGTCAGGGTCTGGCGGTCTTCGCGGTTGAGCACGATGGAGCGCTCTTCCAGGAACTCGGCGGAGATTGCGCTGATTTCCTGACGCAGGTCCTGCTCGGAGGCGTGCTCCAGAGCGGAGAGGTTCAGGTTGTCGAGCAGCACGCGGTGCAGATCGAGCTTGATCTCGCCCATGCGCTCCTTGCGCTTGCGCTCCTTGTCCATGGGCGTGGCCTGCGCCGGTGCGCTGGGCGCGGCCTTGCGCGTGACCGAGGGCGCGGCGGCGGGTTTCGCGGTGGCGATTTCCGTGACCGGTGCTGCGTCCTTGGTCTCTGCCGGGCGCTGTGCCGATGGTTTTTTGTACTTCGAGAACATCGCTTATCCTTTGCCCGTTCAGGCCGCCTTGACGTCGTTGGTGTTGAGTTCATGGATCGAGGCCGCGAGCTTGGCGATTTCGCGGCGCAGCGGGTTCTTTGCGGCCGCCTGCGCCAGAGGCATGCCATGGTCGGCGCCCTGCGTGATCGGCTTGCCGCCGTCGGGCAGATGCACGTCGATGGAGATACCGAGGCTCTCGGCCATGCGCTTCACGCGGCTCTTGCCGCTCAGATCGGTGAATTTCGGCCCGCGGTTCATCACATAGCGCAGCTTTTCGACCGGCAGCTCCTCGGCCTGCAGCGCCCGCTTGAAGCGCAGGGTGTTCTGGGCCGAGCGCATGTCCAGCTCGACGGTCGCAAAATAGACGTGGGCGGCGCTCAGCACCGCTTCGGACCAGGTCACCAGCGTCGAGGGCATGTCGATCACCACATAGTCGAAGTGCCGCCGCGCCATATCCAGCACGCGATTGACATCTTCGGAGGTTATGATGTCCAGCGGCAGCATCTCCATGGGCGCGGTCAGGACCTGCAGTTTGTCCTGGAAGGTCAGCAGCGACTGGCCGAAGATCTCGTCGTCCATGCCTTCGGTGTCGGAGAGCATGTCATAGACCACCTCGCGGCGCGGCAGATCGAGATAGGTCGCCACGGCGCCATACTGCAGGTCGAGATCGAGAATGCAGACGCTGGGGGCGGTGTCCTTGTCGGCGGTGGCAAGCTCCCAGGCGAGGTTGACGGCCAGCGTGGTGGCACCGGTGCCGCCGGCCAGCCCGTGCACGACGATCACGGCACCCTCTTTCTGGTTCTGTGCGTGCAGCGTCGTCCCGCCCGCCGCGGCCAACAGCGCCTCCTGCGCGCGGACCCGTTCGATGGCCTCGCCCAGCTCGTTCTCCGGCAGCGGGTAGGGAACGAATTCATCCGCCCCCTGACGCAGCAGCTGGTGCAGGGCTGCGGGTGTCACGTCTTCGGCGATCAGGATCACCTTGATGCCGCGCGCCTTGGCCTGGGTGATGATTTCGCCCATCAGGGGCAGGTTGTCCTCGTCGGTCTCGTCGAGCGCGAGGGCGATGAACTCGAGCGCCTGCGCCTCGGGCTGTTCGAAAAAGGCAAGCGCCTCGGCAAAGCCCAGATCACCCCAGTTCTCGCCCAGGGCAAGCTCCATGTCTTCGATCAGCAGATCGAAGTTCTGGACATCGCGGCTGACCGTGCAGGCCACGATGAGTGATGGTTCCGATTGCGGCAGCGTGCTCATTGCCTCGTCTTCCTTTGTTCAAGGACGACGCAGAGCACCGGAGGATTGTTTCTGATGTTACCCCAAAGTCCCCTGCGACCGTCCCTCTCCAGCGCTGTGGCTGGACGTAGGTGTCCCATTGGAGGGAAAGTCGCAGTGAACTTGGGCGAGATTAGGGCCTAATCCGCCCAATTGTTGGGTATCTCGACACAATAACCGATCTGAGGCCGATTTGTGGGAGCAGTGCCCGCGCGGGCTCTACTCGGCAGTGGCTTCGGTGACGGTGATCGCCTGACCAGCGCTGTTCACGTAGTCACGGTAGATGATCCGCGCGTAGCGGCCATCGAGCTGGCCATCGCAATGCACGCGGTAGACGGGCCGGCGGGGCGTGCTGGCGGGGTCGACCACGACCACCGGGTCGCCCGCGGTGCCGCCAATCTTGGTGCCGCCAAAGGCGCCGCTGCGGCCATTGGGGAAGCAGACCTGTGCGATCATGTTCTGCATGGTGGCATTGCCGAATTCGCCATTGTCGAGCTGGGCACCGGCTTCGCGGAACCATTTGCCGCCGCCGCTGCCCTGTTCGCCGCAGGCGGCCAGAGCCGCGAGGCCGGTGAGCAGGGCGAGGGCGCGCAGTTTGCCTGAGGTCAGCTGTGTCATCGTCTCACTCCATCACATAGCCGTAAGAGCCGCTGAAGTCCTGTTTGGCCACCTCGCCCAGCGCTCCGCTGGCGGGGGCGCCGCCCGAACGGGCGGTCCGACCGAAGAGGAACAGGTCCTGCTCGGTGGGCGGTTTCACCCGATCCGTCGGCAGGGCCAGCGCTTCGCCGCGGGTCGGGCTGACCAGATGCGCGGTGATGATGATCACCAGCTCGGTCTGGCTGCGCTGGTATTCGGCGCTGCGGAAGAGCGCGCCGAGCACGGGGATATCGCCGATCCAGGGCAGCTGTGAGGCCTGGTCGGTGAAATCATCCTGCAGCAGTCCGGCGATGGCAAAGCTCTCGCCGTCCCGCATTTCGACCGTCGTGGAGGTTTCGCGGCGGGTGAAGGCATCGAGTTCGAAGCCGCCGCCGAGGCTGATCCCGTTGGCCGGGTCGATGGCGGAGACCGCCGCGGAGAGCTGCAGGTTGATCAGGTCGTTGTCGACCACGCGTGGCACGAAGTTCAGCTCCACGCCGAAGGGCTTGAAATCGACGCTGATGGTGTCGTTGTCCTGTGCGATCGGCACCGGGTACTCGCCACCGGCGAGGAAGTTGGCCTCTTGCCCGGAGAGGGCGACGAGGTTGGGTTCGGCGAGCGTGCGCACGGCCCCCTTGGTTTCCAGCGCTTCGAGCAGCAGGCCGATCTGGACCGAGCCGAGGCTGAAGCCGACGCTGGCGACACCGGCGGCATCGGTGACGTTGGGCAGTGAGCCGCCGCCGCGCAGGTTGGTGTTGTTGGGGTTGGTCGTGGCAAGCCCGGTGCCGAGTGCCGCATCGGAGCCGCCGATGGCAAGCGAGGAGCTGAGCGATTTGGAGACGGTGCGGTTCATCTCGGCGAAGCGCACCTTGAGCATCACCTGCTGGATGCCGCCCACGCTCATCAGGTTGGAGACGCGGTCGGGCGCGTAGCGCGCGGCGAGATCCAGCGCCTTTTGCAGCCGCTGGCTGCTGGAGACCGTGCCCGAGAGCACGATGCCGTCATTGGCGGTGCGCACCTCGATGTTTTCACCCGGCAGGATCTGGCCCAGCCGTTCCTTGAACTCGGTGACGTCGGGCGCGACGCGCACCTCGACGTTGGTGATCAGCTGCCCCGCCGCATCGAGCAGCGTCAGCGTCGTCATGCCGGGGGTCTTGCCCAGCACGTAGATGCTGCGGTCCGACAGCGAGGAGATATCCGCGATGCCGGGGTTCGCGATGCTGAGTTCGGCGAAGGGGATTTCGCTTTCCACCACCACCGCGCGGTTCATCGGGATGGCCAGCGTCCGGTTGGTGCCCTTGGTGACCACGCGGAGCGTGTCGGCCTGTGCGGAGATCGGCGCGGTGAGCGCCAGTGGCGACAGGCTGACCGTCAGCCCCAGAAGGGCCGCTTTCAAGAATCCATTCATGTGCATGTGACCTGCCCTTTTTGATCACGCCTCGGTTCCGGGTCTTAATGCCCGCATAAATTGTACTGTGCGTCGGTTTTGATTTTTTTGCAAGAATCAAGGGGTTCTGCACTGGCCTTTATGTGGATAAATGGCAACAGGCGCAAAAAAGACAGGCGCCGCGGGGACGCGACGCCTGCTGTAATCTGTTGGTTTTGCTTCAGTTTGTGCAGGGGATCGGGATTGCCACGACCTCGGCCCCGCGGCGTGTGCGGATGCTGCATTCGCGCTGTTTTTGCACCTTTGGCTTCGGGGCCGCCTGTTTGAGGCCGAGCAGGGAGACCTGATCCACCTGGATTTCGCTCAGTTCGGTGTCATCGCCGATCCCCACAAGCGCGAGCGACAGCGTGCCTGTCGACTGGGCCTGGGCGAGCGCGGCCACCTGTTCGGGGCGCACCGCGACGGTCACCGTGCGGGCGATGCGCGCGCCAGAGAGGGTCTCGTCGTTCTGGTCGACCGCGATCAGCTGGATGGAGGTGTCGATCAGCTGTGTGACATCCTCGCTCCCGTTGGCGGTCTCGACCCGGCCGGTCCAGTAGACATCCACCCGGTCGCCCGGGCGCAGGAAGCCGGAGACGCCGCTGGCCACGTCAACGCGGAGGGCGAAGGCGCGCATGCCCTTCTCGAGCCGCGTGGTCAGGCCGATGTCCTCGCCGGGCTTGGTGACCTTCACGGCCATCACCGGCTCGTCCACTTCCATCGGGCGGACGATGCGCCGCGGCTCGTCGGTGTCTTCGGGGAACAACGCCTCGAGCGTGTTGAACGTGCCCTGGGGCAGGGAGGTCTGAGGCCAGGCGACGGCGCGCACGTCCTCCTTGGCCAGTGTCTCGCCGTACTTCAGGCTGCGCGTGGCCACATAGACCGTCTGGGTCGGAACCACCTGTTGCTGGTTCTGCTGGGCGCGGGCCAGCTCGGCCTGATAGGCGCCGATGTAGTTTTTGGCCATATAGACCGCGCCGCCTGCAAGGGCGACGCCAGCCAGAAGCACCAATCCGAATATCATTCGCATAATCTCACACCTCGTGTCTCGATGGCACCGTCCGCAAACGGAGTGTTTGGAGACCAAGATCGCCCGTGATTGTGGCGATTTCGCGGTCAGGCGGTGTCGGCGCGGTGGTTTTCAACCGGATTGCGCAACAATCGCGCGAAATGGTCGGGCTGTGGCCAATCGGCCCGGGCGGCCTCTCGCGCGGATGGAAAAAGCCGCCCCCAGTCAAGGGGAGCGGCTTCGAGTACAGTGCGTTGCGCAGGGTTACTCTGAGGGCAGACCGATCTCTCCAACGACCTGGGAGCCGAGGAAACTGTCGGTTTCCGCCGTCAGACCGGATGAGCCGGCCTGCAATTGAATAACCAGCAAGGTTGCCAATCCAACCACTGCGGCGGTCAAGACCACCCAGTCTACAGTTACAGCCCCGGCCTCGTCTTCTTTGAAATTCTGAAACGCTTTCAACATGCGACGTGCTTTCAATTTGGGAACCTGTCAGGGGTCCGGGTAAAAGAAGGGCCGCGTTCACGCGAATGAAGCGGCCCCCATATTTGAGTTCAGACTGTCGTGCCTGAGTGCTTACCCGCCAGGAGCAGGATCCACCGGCTCTTCTTCGCCGCCACCTGCGCCGCCGATGTTGCCGACTTCCTGCACGCCCAGGAAGGACGATGTGTTGTTGGTCAGGGTGGTTGCACCGTTCTGGATGGAGCCGTAGGCCGCGATGGCCAGGCCCACAACGGCTGCGGTCAGCACGACCCAGTCAACCGTAACGGCACCGTCTTCGTCTTTGCGGAAGTTCTTGATAAAGTTCATCATTGCATGTCCCTCCAAAGGATCACTCGATTGCATTTGCTAACCTTGCCGTCCTCCGAGCCTTCTCTCTCACTCTCGCAACAGGCTCGTCCGACTTGGTATGGAGCCATATAGCCAAGGGATTGGGGCATGATTTTGGCGGCAAATGTGACTTTTGCGGATTCGGCGGCGAAAACCGCTGGAAAAATCACAAAGCACTGATTTCAAATGAAAAGAAAACCTTCCCCTGTTTACATTTCATTAAAGAGACCCCTGAATGTGGCAAAATCGCCGTGCTCTTGTCGCGGAGTCACTGGTCTGGGCGGGCGTTCTCTGCAATGCTGAGCCCATAAGAACGCAAAAAATGCGAGCAGTTCAGATGTGCAGGCTTCTCCTGAGCGTGGTTCTGGCCACGGCGCTCTCGGTGCCGGGTGTGACGGCGGATACGCCGCGGCCCTTTCCCGTCTTCGAGGCCAAGCGCATCGGCGTGCCGCAGCTGGGCCAGAAGCGGATCACCGTGCAGATCGACCCCGACGCGCAGAAGGCGGCGCTGGCGGTGCCGGAGCCTGTGGCACCGGATCCGCAGAGCGATGCGCCCGCCCCGGCTCGGCCCGTCGGGCAGTACAGCTGGTTCTGGGACAAGGTGTCGCCCTCGATCTTCGACGTGCAGCCGGGGCGGCTGGACGCGATCATGGATGTGATCACCGGCTCCGGGCAGATCGCGGCGCCGCGGCTGCAGCATATGCAGAGCATCGCCCAGGCCAATGGGCGGCACATCCTCGCATCGACGGTGGGCACACAGGTGTCGCCGGCGCTGGTTCTGGCGGTGATCTCGGTGGAATCGGCCGGCGAGGTCGAGGCGGTGAGCCGGGTGGGGGCGCAGGGTCTGATGCAGCTGATGCCGGCCACGGCGGCCCGGTTCGGTGTGACCGACAGTTTTGCCGCTGCGGAGAACATTGCAGGCGGGGTGAAATATCTCGACTGGCTGATGCGCGAGTTCGGAGGTGATCCGGTGCTGGTGCTGGCGGGATACAATGCGGGCGAGGGGTCGGTGCGGACCCATGACGGGGTGCCCCCCTTCGCCGAGACCCGGGACTATGTGCCCAAGGTGCTGGCCGCCTTCCAGGTGGCGCGGGGCCTGTGCCTGACGCCGCCGGAACTGATCACCGATGGCTGCGTCTTTGCGGTGCTGAAGTAGCGCGTCGGGACGAATGCCGGGCACTTGCCTCTGAGCCGGACCGCCCGGCGGTTTTCGCCGGGCCGCGCCCGACCCCCCTTCGATGGGGGGTGAGGGCGCTGACTGTCCGGTCTCGCACGGGGTGTGGGTGCCTGCGGGCCTCTCAGACGTTGAACACGTCCGCCCAGTCCGGGTGCTTGCGCCGCTGGGCGTTCACGAAGGGACAGAGCGGGACGATCTTGAACCCCTCGGCGCGCGCATCCTCGACCAGCCGGATCACCAGCGCTTCCCCTGCGCCGGTGCCGCGCAGCGCCTCGGGCACGGCGGTGTGATCGGCAATCACCGTTTGCGGCGAGAGGATGGAATAAGTCAGATCCGCCTCATGCCCGTCGCGGACCAGCACATAGCGGCCCTTGGCGCCCTCGACGACGCGGGTGATCGGATCAGACAAGTGTCGCCTCGGTGGCGGCGCGCAGTTCCTCTTCCGTCACGCCCTCGGCGGTCTCGACGATCTTCAGCCCGCCCTCGACCACGTCGAGCACGCCGAGGTTGGTGATGATCCGGTCGACCACACCCTTGCCGGTGAGCGGCAGGGTGCAGTCTTTCAGCAGCTTCGACTCGCCGTGCTTGTTGGTGTGGTCCATGACAACGATGACGCGCCCGACGCCGGCGACGAGGTCCATCGCCCCGCCCATGCCCTTGACGAGCTTGCCGGGGATCATCCAGTTGGCGAGATCGCCGTTCTCGGCCACTTCCATGGCACCGAGGATGGCGGCGGCGATCTTGCCGCCGCGGATCATGCCGAAGCTGGTGGCGCTGTCGAAATAGGAGGTGCGGCGCAGCTCGGTGATGGTCTGCTTGCCGGCGTTGATCAGGTCCGCGTCCTCTTCACCCTCCAGCGGGAAGGGGCCCATGCCGAGCATGCCGTTTTCGGACTGCAGGGTGATGTCCTTGTCGCCCACGTAGTTCGCCACCAGCGTCGGGATGCCGATGCCGAGATTGACATACATGCCGTCTTCCAGTTCCTCGGCCGCGCGGGCGGCCATTTGATTGCGGTCCCAAGGCATCAGGTGATCCTATTCTGTGATGGAAGCGCCCGCAGGCACATCGATGGTGACAAAACTGCCCGCAGCACCCCGGCCAAGCTGCAGCGTGCCCTCCAGCCCCTCGATCAGGCCGTTCACGATGCGGCCGCCGACGGTGGAGGGGTTGGGCCAGGACATGGTCTGCGGGATGCCGACGCCGTCGTCGGAGACGGTGACGCGCAGCCCGCCGGCGCTGAGCTGCGACATGCGCACCTCGACGAGCCCGGTGTCGATCCGCTCGAAGGCGTGCATGAAGGCGTTGGTCAGCACTTCCGAGACCACGAGGCCGACGCGGCTGGCCGTCTCGATGGGCACTTCCAGCGGATCGATCTGCATGTTGAGGCGAATGCCGGAGCGGCCATAGACATGGCCGATGGCGCAGCAGAGCCGCGACAGGTAGCTCGCCATCTGGATATGGTCGCGGTTGGAGTGCTGATCGGAGAGCTTCATCTCTTCGTAGAGCAGCTGCAGCGTCTCGATCCGGCGGCTGAGCGCGGCATATTCGGCGGGCACCGAGGTGGAGTTCGACTGGTGCCGGATCATGCCGATGATCATCGACATATCGGTCTCGACCCGGTCCTGGATCTCGGTCAGTTGCGCGTTGATCTTCTCGGGCGCGCTGCCGCGCTCTTCTTGGCGCAGCTCCTTCTGCACGCCGACAAAATACTGCACCTCGCCCGCGTCATCGCAGATCGGCGCGATCACGAGGCGGTTGAGGAAGGGCTCGCCATTGGCGCGGTAGTTCAGAATGTCGGTGCTGACGGATTCGCGGGCCTCGATCCCGCGGCGAATGAGATCGACCGCTGCCTTGTCCGTCTCCTCGCCCTGCAGGAAGCGGCAGTTGCGCCCGATGGCGGCGCTGCGGGCAAAGCCGGTCTGCCGGGTGAAGGCGTGGTTCACATAGACGATCGGGTTGTCTTCCAAGTGCGGGTTGGTGACCACCATCGACACCTGCGTGCGGCTGAAGCCCTCAAACGCCAGGTCCTCGACCAGATCTTTATCAACGGTGTCTGCTGCCATCGTCGTCACTCTACGCTGCGCGCGTGGTCCTTTGTTCGATGCGTTTTTCATGTGCGCCCTGGACGATCCGGTGCACATAGATGCCCGGAAGATGGATCGCATCCGGGTCGAGCGTGCCCAGCGGCACGATTTCTTCGACCTCGGCCACGCACACCTTTCCGCACATCGCCGCCGGCGGGTTGAAGTTGCGCGCGGTTTTGCGGAACACAAGGTTGCCCGAGGGATCCGCCTTCCAGGCCTTCACGATGGAAAGATCCGCGAAGATGCCGCGTTCGAGGATATAGGTCTCCTCGGCGCCGTCCGGTCCCGTGGGAAACTCCTTGTGCTCCTTGCCCTCGGCGATCACCGTGCCGACGCCTGTCTTGGTATAAAAGCCGGGGATCCCGCAGCCGCCCGCGCGCATGCGCTCAGCCAGCGTGCCCTGCGGGTTGAACTCCAGCTCCAGCTCGCCGGAGAGATACTGGCGCATGAATTCGGCGTTTTCCCCCACATAGGAGGAGATCATCTTCTTGACCTGCTTGGTCTGCAACAGGATGCCAATGCCAAAGTCGTCAACGCCCGCATTGTTGGAAGCGAAGGTGAGATCCTTGGTGCCGGCGTCCTTGATCGCCTGCAACAGCAGTTCAGGGATGCCGCAGAGGCCAAACCCGCCTGCCGCGATCAGCATGCCGTCTCGCAGCACACCATCCAGCGCCGAGGACGCCGTGTCGTAAATCTTGGTCATGTCGCTCCCTTGGTCCGGGCAGATTGTCCGGAGGCTTTTGCAGGCCGCGTGGCGGTCGGACTACAGATTCCACCTGATTTTCCGCGCGAGTATAGACACAGTTTGACATTGGTCAAACCGGTTTGGGCCTGTGCCGGTGCGTGCGGATGGATTTCACGCAGCGCGTTGCGCTGTCACGATTTCTTGGCCGCCGCGGCCTTCTTGGCAGGGGCCTTTTTCTTGGCGGGCGCCTTGCGCCGCCCCTTGCCTTTTTTCGCGGCCTTTTCCTCGATCAGCTGCGTGGCCGCTTCGAGCGTCACGTCGTCGGGTTCGGTGCCCTTGGGCAAGGTCGCGTTGATCTTGTCCCACTTCACGTAAGGGCCGTATTTGCCCTCCATGATCGCGATGGGGCCGCCCTGATCCGGGTGCTCGCCCAGCTCGCGCAATGTCTTGGCGGGCGCACCGCGTCCGCCGCGGCTGGCGACCTTTTCGGCCAGAAGCTGCACGGCGCGGTTCATACCCACCGTCCAAACTTCGTCGATGCTTTCCAGGTTGGCGTTGGTGCCGCCGCGTTCGGAGGTGGAGGCCGCGTGTTTGATATAAGGACCATACCGCCCGATATTGGCCCAGACCATGACGCCATCTTCGGGGTGCGGCCCGATTTCGCGGGGCAGGGAGAGCAGCATCACCGCCTGCTCCAGATCGACGTTTTCGGGGGGCCAGTCCTTGGGGATCGACTGGCGCGGCGGCTTCTTGTTGTCCTCGGTGACTTCGCCGCGCTGGACGTAAGGCCCAAAGCGGCCTTTGTGCACGTAGATCTTGTCGCCCGCGTCCTCGCCCAGAAGCTTGCCTTCGGGGGGGATGCCGCTGTCGTCCTCCTCGCCCGGAGGGCCGAATGCGCGTGTGTAGCGACACTCGGGGTAGTTTGAGCAGCCGATGAAGGCGCCGCCGGAGCGCGCGGTGCGCATGGAGAGCCGCCCCGCGCCGCAGTTGGGGCAGAGCCGCGGGTCGGTGCCGTCCTCGGTGGGCGGGAAGAGATGCGGCTCCAGCACCTCGTTGATCTTCTCCAGCACCTCGGTGATGCGCAGATCCGCCGTCTCGGCGATGGCGGCGGAGAAATCGCGCCAGAAGCGCCGCAGCACCTCTTTATATTCGGCATCGCCCGCGCTCACATCGTCGAGCTCGTTCTCCAGCTCGGCAGTGAAGCCGTAGCCCACGTATTTGCGGAAGTAGTTTTCCAGAAACGCGGTGACGAGGCGGCCCTTGTCTTCCGGGATCAGGCGATTCTTGTCCTTGCGGACATATTCACGGTCCTGGATCGTGGTCACGATGGAGGCATAGGTGGAGGGGCGGCCGATGCCGAGCTCTTCCATCTTCTTGACCAGCGTGGCCTCGGTATAGCGGGGCGGCGGCTGGGTGAAGTGCTGCTCCGGGTTCACGGAGCGCTTGTCCATTGTGTCGCCCTCGTCGATCTGGGGCAGGCGCTTGTCGTCCTCGTCCACCACATCGTCGCGGCCTTCCTCGTAGACCCGCAGGAAGCCGTCGAAGAGCACCACCTGGCCGGTAGCACGCAGTTGCACCTGGCCATCGGCGCTGCCCACATCGACGGTGGTGCGCTCCATCCGGGCGGCTTCCATCTGGCAAGCCAGCGTGCGCTTCCAGATCAGATCATAGAGCCTGCGCTGGTCGGCGTCGGAGGTTTTCAGGTCCTCCGCCTTGGTCATCATGTCGGTGGGGCGCACACACTCGTGGGCCTCCTGCGCGTTCTTGGCCTTGTTCTTGTACATGCGCGGTTTGTCGGGCACGTACTCTGCCCCGTAGAGCGTCGTGATCGCGTCGCGCGCGGCCTGCACGGCTTCGGGCGCCATGTCGATGCCATCGGTCCGCATATAGGTGATGTAGCCCGCCTCGTAGAGGCGCTGGGCCGTCGACATCGTCTGCCGCGCGCCCATGCCGAATTTGCGGCTGGCCTCCTGCTGCAGCGTCGAGGTCATGAAGGGCGCGGCGGGGTTGCGGTTGGCGGGCTTGGCCTCGACCGACTGCACGGTGAGATCGCGGCTGGTGATCGCCTGCACCGCCATTTCGGCCTGGGTCTGATTTTCGATGTCGAATTTGTCGAGCTTCTTGCCGGCGAGCACCGTGAGCCGCGCCTCGAATTCCTGCCCGCGTGGTGTCGCGAGCAGTGCCTTCACCGACCAGTATTCGCGGTTGCGGAAGGCCTCGATCTCCATCTCGCGCTCGACGATGAGCCGCAGGGTGACGGATTGCACGCGGCCTGCGGATTTGGCACCAGGCAGCTTGCGCCAGAGCACCGGCGACAGGTTGAACCCCACCAGATAATCGAGCGCGCGGCGGGCGAGATAGGCCTCCACCAGCGGCATGTCGACCTGGCGGGGGTTTTCCATCGCCTCGGTCACGGCCTTCTTGGTGATCTGGTTGAACACGACCCGGGAGACGGGCGTGTCCTTCTTGATCGACTTCCGCTTGGTCAGCGCTTCCTGCAGGTGCCAGGAGATCGCCTCGCCCTCGCGGTCGGGGTCGGTGGCGAGGATCAGCGCGTTGTCGTCCTTCAGCGCATCGGCGATGGCCTTGACGTGTTTTTTGCTGTCGCTGGCGACCTCCCAGAGCATGTCGAACTCGTTCTCGGGGTCGACGGAGCCGTCCTTGGGCGGCAGGTCGCGGACATGGCCATAGGAGGCCAGAACGGTGTAGTTGTCACCCAGATAAGCGTTAATTGTCTTGGCTTTAGCCGGCGACTCAACAACAACGACTGGCATGTACTCGGGCACCTCTGGGTAAAAATCTTCACGTCTATGGCTAAGGCAGATGTGGTGTGCAAGCGGGTTTGTCAATCTGCGCGCGCATCTGGTGGGAAAAAACAGGCCCCGCTCAGCGCGTGGGCGCGAGGGTGTCCGGGGCGGGGCGGTCGTGCGCGGTGCGGGCGGGTGCCGAAGGCGGGCCCGGCATGGGCGGCGGGGCTCAGGCGCGGGACAGCAATCCACCCGAGCGCCGGGTGATCTTGCCATCCATTTCCAGATCGAGCAGGGCGGGGGCCACATCCGCGGGCGCGACGGCCAGATCGCGGATCAGCTGGTCTTCGGCCACGGGCGCGGGGCTCAGACGCGACAGGATCTGGCGGTGCAATGCGGCGATCTCGCGCAGCGTCTTGTTGGTCTTGGGCGCAGGCTTGACCGCTGGTTCCAGGGGCAGCTCAGGCGCGTCGCCGCTGAGCGGCGTGAGCGCCTCGAGCACATCGGCGGCCGAGCGGATGAGCGTGGCGCCCTCGCGGATCAGCTGGTTGCAGCCGGCGGCGCGTGCGTCGAAGGGGTGGCCGGGCACGGCAAGCACCTCGCGGCCCTGGTCGAGCGCATCGCGGGCGGTGATCAGGCTGCCGGACTTGGTCGCAGCCTCGACAACCACGGTGGCGCGGCTGAGCCCGGAAATGATGCGGTTGCGGCTGGGAAAGTGGCGCGCCGTGGGCTGCAGGCCCATGGGCTGTTCGGAGAGGCGCAGGCCGGTGTCGGCAATCCGGTGCGCGAGATCGGCGTTCTCGGCGGGGTAGATCACATCGACGCCGCCCGCCTGCACCGCGATCGTGCCGGTGGGCAGGGAGGCCTCATGCACAGCCGTATCGATGCCGCGGGCGAGACCGGAGACGATGATATAGCCCTCGGCGCCCAGATCGCGCGCCAGCGCCTTGGCCATGCGCGTGCCCAGCGAGGAGGCGTTGCGCGCGCCCACCAGAGAGATCATCGGGCGCTGCAACAGCTCGGGCGCGCCGATGGCCCACAGGAAGGGCGGCGCATCCTCGAGCTCGTCCAGAAGGTCGGGGTAGGCGGCGGTGCCCTGCAAGATCAGGCGGGCGCCTGCGGCGCGGGCCGCCTTGAGTTCCGCCATCACGACGCCTTCGGGGCAGATTTCATAGTTCTCGACGCCGGCGGCGCGCGCTACCTCAGGTAGCGCGGCCAGCGCGTTCTGCGCCGTGCCGTGTTCAGTCAGCAGTCGTTTATACGTCGTTAAGCCAACCCGGCGGGATCGTAAAAGACGGAGGCGAGAAAACTGTTCGTCTTCCGAGGTGGGTGGGAGTGGGGGGTGAGTGGAAGAAGGATTGTGGTCCTTTTCAGTCATCCGCGTCTCCGTCTCTTACAGGAATCAGAATTAAGGGGAGATGGTTAACAACCGGTGAACAAACCCCGTCAAATCGTATCGCTATTTATGGGGAGGCGCGCCCGGATCAGGACGCCGAACCCCCCACTGTCAGCCCCCCGATCATCAACGTAGGCTGGCCCACGCCGACCGGAACCCACTGGCCGTTCTTGCCGCAATTGCCCATGCCGGGGTCGAGCGCCATGTCGTTTCCGATGGCCCGGATGTGCTTGAGCGCGGTGGCGCCATCGCCGATCAGCGTGGCCCCCTTGACCGGCGCGCCGACCTTGCCGTTCTCGACGCGGTAGGCCTCGGTGCAGGAAAAGACGAACTTGCCGTTGGTGATATCGACCTGCCCGCCACCAAAGCCCACGGCGTAGATGCCATCCTTGAGATCGGCCAGGATGTCGCCCGGGTCGCTGTCTCCGCCGAGCATGTAGGTGTTGGTCATGCGCGGCATGGGGGCGTGGGCATAGCTTTCACGCCGCCCGTTGCCGGTGGCCGGAACCCCCATCAGCCGGGCGTTCTGTCGGTCCTGCATGAAGCCCACGAGGATGCCATCCTCGATCAGGGTGTTCTTGCCCGAGGCGGTGCCCTCGTCGTCGATGGTGATGGAGCCGCGCCGGTCGGGGATGGTGCCGTCGTCGAGCACGGTCACGCCGGGGCTGGCGATGCGCTGCCCCATGAGCCCGGCGAAGGCCGAGGAGCCCTTGCGGTTGAAATCCCCTTCGAGCCCATGCCCGATGGCTTCGTGCAGCAGGATGCCCGGCCAGCCGGGGCCGAGCACCACGTCCATCACGCCCGCGGGTGCGGGCACGGCCTCGAGGTTCACGGTGGCGATGCGCAGCGCTTCGCGGATCTTGGCCTGCCAGTCCGCGGGGTCGAGCATGCCGTCGAGGCCGATCCGCCCGCCGCCCCCGACGCCCCCCGACTCGCGGCGCCCGTCCTGTTCGACGATCACCGAGACATTGACGCGGGTCATCGGACGCACGTCGCGGAAGGTCTGCCCGTCGGGACGCAGGATTTCAACCTCCTGCAGGCTGGCGGCGATGGTCGCCGAGACCTGAACGACGCGTTTGTCCAGGTCGCGGGCGTAGGCATCCATGGCGCGCAGGGTCTCGACCTTCACCGGGAAGGCCGCGCCCGCAATGGGATCGTCATCGGTGTAAAGCCGCGTGTTGGTTGGGTGTGGCGCGTCGGCCAGCGTCCCGCCGCCTTCGCCCACGGCGAGGCGAGCGGTCTCGGCAGCCCGCTTGAGCGCGGCTTCGGACAGTTCGGTGGAATGGGCATAACCTGCGACCTCGCGGCAGACCGCGCGCAGCCCGAAGCCCTCGGAGGCGTCGTAGCTCGCGGTCTTGAGCCGCCCGTCATCGAAGACCAGCGCCTCGGAGCGGCGGCGCTCGAGAAAGAGCTCGCCATCATCGGCGCCGGCGGTCGCCTCGCGCAGGATGCGCAGGGCGGCGTCCCGGTCCAGCGTGTCGGTGAAAGGCCGGAAGGCGGCATCGGACATGGGGCAATTCCTCCAGAGCGCGGTGAAAAGTGGTGTCAGCGTCTCTATGACGCAAGCTGAACTCTTTATCTCGTCGTCAGAATATGATTGTAAGAGCGCAGATTACAATGTGCGGTCTGGTGCGCAGACCTTTCCCGCACAGGCAAGACACCACATGATCCCAAGATCAGGACGACACATGACACGTTTCTTCACTCTCTCAGGTTTGCTGGCGGGGCTTGCCGCGACCACGGCGCAGGCACAGGATACGCTCGAGATTATCGGGGCGCCGGTCGACGGCAAGATGGGGTTCCAGCCCGCCGCGACGGAGCTGGCGCGCGACCTGCAGTGGCTCGACGGCATGATTCTCGTGATCATCACGGCGATCACCCTCTTCGTGACCGGGCTGATCGCCTGGGTGGCGATCCGCTACAACGCCAAGCGCAACCCGGAGTCGGCCACCTTCACACACCACACGCCGGTGGAGGTCGCCTGGACGGTAGTGCCGATCGTGATCCTGGTGTTCATCGGGGCGTTTTCGCTGCCGGTGCTGTTCAAGCAGCAGGAAATCCCGGAGGCGGACATCACCATCAAGGTGACCGGGTATCAGTGGTATTGGGATTATGAATATGTGGACGAGGGCTTTGAGTTCTCCAGCTACATGATCGGCGCGCCCGCCACGGGGGGCACAAACCAGAAATCACCCGAGGTGATTGCGCAGCTGGAAGAGGCGGGCTTTTCGGAAGAGGAATTCCTGCTGGCGACAGACACCTCCGTGGTAATCCCCGTGGGCAAGACCATCGTCATGCAGGTGACGGGCGGTGACGTGATCCACGCCTGGACCATTCCGGCCTTCGGCGTGAAGCAGGACGCGGTGCCCGGTCGTCTGGCCGAGCTGTGGTTCAAGGCCGAGCAGGAAGGCGTCTACTTCGGTCAGTGCTCGGAGCTCTGCGGCCTGAACCACGCCTATATGCCGATCACGGTCAAGGTCGTGTCGGAAGAGGCCTATGCCACGTGGCTGGAAGAGGCCCGGGAAGAATACGCGGGTACCCCGAGGACCCGTGTGATCGCTTCGAACTGACAGGTTGGGCGGGCTTTCAGGCCGCCCCTTCCCTCACAGCACGCAGGGCGCATGAATGGCGGACGCTAGCTACACAAGCACACCACAGGACTACGACACGCAGCTGGGCGATTACTTCGCCCTCATGAAGCCTCGCGTCATGTCGCTCGTGGTCTTCACCGCGCTCGTCGGCCTGCTGGCGGCGCCGGTGGCGGTGAACCCCGTGGTGGCCTTCTGCTCCATCCTCTTCATCGCCATTGGCGCCGGCGCCTCGGGGGCGCTGAACATGTGGTGGGATGCGGATATCGACGGGGTGATGCAGCGCACGGCGAAGCGGCCTATCCCGTCGGGCCGGGTGCCCGCGGGCGAGGCGCTGTCGCTGGGCATCGCGCTGTCGGGTCTCTCGGTGATGATGCTGGGGCTGGCCGCCAACTTGCTGGCCGCCGCCTTGCTGGCCTTCACGATCTTCTTTTACGCCGTGATCTATTCGATGTGGCTTAAACGCGCGACACCGCAGAACATCGTGATCGGCGGGGCTGCCGGAGCCTTCCCGCCCGTGATCGGCTGGGTTGTCGCCACGGGCAGCGCGTCCCTCGAGGCCTGGCTTATGTTCGCGCTGATCTTCATGTGGACCCCGCCGCACTTCTGGGCGCTGGCGCTCTTCATGAAGTCCGACTACAACGATGCGGATGTGCCGATGCTGACGGTGACGCATGGGCGCAAGGTCACCCGCCTGCACATTCTTGGCTATACGGGTCTGCTCGCGCTGCTTGCCGTGGGCACTGGCCTCAGCGCCGTCGGCGGACCTCTCTACTTGGCCGTTGCCGTGATCTTCAACGCGCTCTTCCTGAAGGGCGCGGTGGAGATCTGGTGCCGGGATGAGGTGCAGGCCGAGGCCGACGGATATGCGGTTGAGAAAAAGGTGTTCCGCCTGTCGTTGTGGTATCTTTTTGCCCACTTTGGTGCGATCCTGATCGAAGCGATGATGCGCCCCTTTGGCCTGGGAGGCTGGTAAGCCATGACGTTCCGCCCCGAGCATGAACTGCACACCCGCCGCAGGGGCCGCAATGTGGGCGTCGGCCTGCTGCTCGGCGGCTTTGTCGTTCTGGTCCTGGCCCTGACCGTGGCCAAGGTGACCAGTGGAGATTTCGAACTGCCCAAAGCAGAGGAGCTGTCCCAGTAATGGCCCTGACCGGACCCGCGAAGACCGTTGCCCAGACTGTGAGCCTGGTCGTCGTCATGGGCGGCCTCGCCTGGGCCTCGGTCCCCTTCTACGACTGGTTCTGCCGGGTGACGGGATTCGGCGGCGTGACTGGTGTGTCAGAGGTCGCACCGGATGACGTGCTCGACCAGACGATCACCGTGCGCTTCGACGGCTCGCTGCACAGCAATATGGCCTGGGAGTTCACGCCGGTAGAGCGCGAGATGGAGGTGCGCATCGGCGAGACAGGCCTCGCCTTCTATGAAGCCTACAACCCGACAGACCGGCCCATCGCAGGCTCGGCGAGTTACAACGTGACGCCCTATCAGGCGGGTGGCTTCTTCAACAAGATCCAGTGTTTCTGCTTTGAAGAGCAGGTGTTGCAGCCCGGAGAGCGGGTGCAGATGCCGGTGACCTTCTATGTGGACCCGGAGATCGTGGACGACCGTGACGGCAAGTTCATCCACACCATCACGCTCTCCTACACTTTCTACGAAATCGAGCTGCCAGAGGGGTACGCCTCGCTGGAGCAGACTGACCAATCCTCAGACACAAGTCTGAACTGACCACCATAAGGCAAGGGACGACGCCATGGCCCATGAAAAGAACCACGACTATCATATTCTGAACCCCTCGATCTGGCCGCTTCTGGGTGCGCTCGCGGGCTTCATCATGCTCTTCGGCGCTGTCCTCTGGATGCAGAACGTCACACCCTGGATGTTCTGGATCGGCTTTGTCGGTGTGCTCTACGTCATGTTCGGCTGGTGGGCCGAGGTGGTCGCTGAGAGCCGCGTGGGCGATCACACTCCGGTGGTGCGGATCGGCCTCCGCTATGGCTTCATCCTCTTCATCATGTCGGAGGTGATGTTCTTCGCGGCCTGGTTCTGGAGCTTCTTCAAGCACGCCATCTATCCGATGAGCGAATACGCGGGCACCGAATATGTGCAGCCCGAGATCTACCATGTGGATGCCTTCCACCTGCCGCTGATCAACACGCTGGTGCTGCTGCTGTCGGGCTGTGCCGTCACATGGGCGCACCATGCGCTGGTGCATGGCGGGCCGCGCAAGGATGTGATCAATGGCCTCGGGATCGCCGTGGTTCTGGGCGTCGCCTTCACCGTTCTTCAGGGCTACGAGTACTCCTATCTGCTCTATCAGGGCTGGGAGTTCGGGGGCGACAAGTTCTTCTCCAACTTCTTCATGGCGACCGGCTTTCACGGCGCCCATGTGATCATCGGGACCATCTTCCTCGCGGTCTGCTGGTTCCGGGCGATGAAGGGGCATTTCACGGCTGAGAAGCACATCGGCTTCGAGGCGGCAGCCTGGTACTGGCACTTCGTCGATGTGGTCTGGCTGTTCCTGTTCTTTGCCGTCTACATCTGGGGTGTGGGGCAGATGCCCAGCGCGCACTAGGCGCCTGCACCAAGAAAAGAGCAAAGCGCGCGGATTCCGCGCGCTTTTCATTTTGAGAGGGGTTTGAGCGCGCGATGCGGCTGTGGTTCGGGGTGATCGTTGGGGTGATCGGGGTGGGCATCCTTCTGTCGCTGGGCCTCTGGCAAGTGCAACGCCTGGCCTGGAAAGAGGACCTGCTGGCCCGGATCGAGCGCGAGATTTCCGCGGATCCGGTTCCCCTGCGCGCGACGTTGGAGCCGGAGCTGCGCCGTTACAGCCCGGTCACGGTCAGCGGAACGTTCGATGTCGATGCGGAACCCATCCGCATTCTCGCCTCGCGCAAGACCGTGGGGGCGGTCTATCGCATCATCCGACCGTTTCAGGCCGAAGGCTACGGACGCATTCTGGTGGACACCGGCTGGATCGTGGATGATGCGGGCATGCCTTCCGCGCCTGCGGACGAGCAGATCACGCTGGTGGGCAACCTCGACACGCCCATTGAGGCGGACGGGTTCACGCCTGCGCCCGATCTGGAGGGCAACATCTGGTTTGCCCGTGACGTGCCCGAAATGGCGCGGGCGCTAAGCACGGAGCCCGTGCTTGTCGTTCTGCGCGACGCGCCGGAAACAGACCTTGGCGTGACGCCCTGGCCGGTAGACACGGCTGGTATTCCGAACGATCACCTGCAATACGCCATCACGTGGTTTTCCCTAGCGCTGATCTGGGGGGCCATGACCGTGTATTTCCTGCTGCGCACTCGGCGCAGCGCGCGCTGAGAGGGACGAGCGATGCGCTATATCTCCACCCGTGGCACGGCCCCCGTGCTGAATTTCGAAGAGGCGATGCTGACCGGGCTCGCACGGGACGGCGGGCTCTATGTGCCCGAGGTGATCCCGCAGATGAGTGCGGGGGAGATCGCGCGGCTGGAGGGGCTGAGCTATGAGGCGATTGCCTATCGCGTGATGCGGCCTTTCGTGGGCGATGTCTTCACCGACGAAGACTTCGAGGGGATTATCGAACGGGCCTATGCGGGCTTTGGTCATGCCGCGCGCGCACCGCTGGTACAGTTGGATCAGGGGCATTTCCTGCTGGAGCTCTTCCACGGGCCCACGCTGGCCTTCAAGGACTTCGCGATGCAGCTGATCGGGCAGATGTTCCAGACAGCGCTCGGGCGCAAGGGCGAGCGGGTGACGATTGTGGGCGCGACCTCCGGCGATACCGGGTCGGCCGCCATCGAGGCGTTCCGGGGGCTCGATAATGTGGATGTGTTCATCCTCTACCCGCATGGGCGCATCTCGGAGGTGCAGCGGCGGCAGATGACCACGCCCACTGAAAGCAACGTGCACGCGCTGGCGATGGACGGCGATTTCGACGACTGCCAGGCGCGGCTGAAGGACATGTTCAACGATTTTGCCTTCCGGGACGGGGTGAGGCTGGCGGGGGTGAATTCGATCAACTGGGGCCGGGTGCTGGCGCAGGTGGTCTACTATTTCTCCGCCGCGGTCTCCGTCGGCGCGCCGCACCGCCCGGTCAGCTTCACCGTGCCCACGGGCAATTTCGGCGATATCTTCGCGGGCTACATCGCCAAGCGCATGGGGCTGCCGATCGACAAGCTGGTGGTGGCGACGAACCAGAACGATATTCTCGACCGCTGCCTGAGAGGGCAGGGGTATCATAAAGGCGAGACCGTACCCTCGATCAGCCCGTCGATGGACATTCAGGTCAGCTCCAACTTCGAGCGGGCGCTGTTTGATGCCTATGACCGCGAAGGTCCGGCCATCGTGCAACTGATGGACGAGCTGAAGGCCGGTGGTTTCGAGGTCAGCCAGGGGGCGATGCAGGTGTTGCAGTCGCACTACCTGTCGGGGCGCGCGTCCGAGGAGGAGACCATGGCGACCATCGCGTCCGCGCTGAAGACGACGGGCGAATTGCTCTGTCCGCATTCCGCTGTTGGCGTGAAGGTGGCGGAGGACCATCGCGTGACCGGCACGCCGATGATCACGCTGGCCACCGCGCATCCGGCGAAGTTTCCTGACGCAGTGGAACAGGCGTCGACGCAACGGCCCCCCTTGCCCCCGCGTATGGCAGACCTGTATGAACGCGCGGAACGGGTGAGCCGGGTGCCGAATGACCTTGCAGCGCTCACCGCGCATATCAAAGGGCACAGAGCTGCGTGACACTGAACCAACACCGCCTGCCGAACGGCTTTCGCATCGTTACCGAAGAAATCCCCGGCCTCGCTTCGGCTTCTGTCGGCGTCTGGGTGACGGCGGGCGCCCGGCACGAGACACCCGAGCAGAACGGGATTGCGCATTTCCTCGAGCATATGGCCTTCAAGGGCACCAAGCGCCGCACGGCCCTGCAGATTGCCGAGAGCATCGAGGATGTGGGTGGCTATATCAACGCCTACACCAGCCGCGAGGTCACGGCCTATTACGCGCGGGTGTTGCAGAATGACGTGCCGCTGGCGCTGGATGTGATTGCCGACATCCTGCTCAACCCGACGCTGGAGGAGGCCGAGATCGAGGTGGAGCGGGGCGTGATCCTGCAGGAGATCGGTCAGGCGCTCGACACACCGGACGACGTGATCTTCGACTGGTTGCAGGAGGAGGCCTATCCGGATCATCCCATGGGTCGGACCATCCTGGGGCCGTCGGAGCGGGTGGCGCAGTTCACGCGCGCCGATCTGCAGGGCTTCATTGCACAGCATTATGGGCCGGAGCAGATGATCCTCTCCGCCGCCGGTGCCGTCGACCATGAGGCCATTGTCAAGCTGGCCGAGGAGTTGTTCGGCGGCATGGAGGCCCGGCCGGTCTTTGACGCGGATGCGGCGCGGTTTCTGGGCGGTGAGCGGCGGCAGCCGAAGGCGCTGGAGCAGGCGCATTTCGCGCTGGCGTTTGAAAGCCCCGGCTATCGCGAGGACAGTATCTATACCGCGCAAATCTACGCATCAGCCCTGGGCGGTGGCATGTCGAGCCGTCTGTTTCAGGAGATCCGGGAAAACCGCGGGCTCTGCTATTCGATCTTCGCGCAGGCCGGCGCCTATGCGGACACCGGCATGACGACGATCTATGCCGGGACCAGCGCGGACCAGCTGCCACAGCTGGCGGAGATCACCATCGACGAGATGAAGCGTGCGGCCAGCGACATGTCCCCGGCGGAAGTCGCGCGGGCACGCGCGCAGATGAAGGCGGGGCTGCTGATGGGGCTTGAGAGCCCCTCGACCCGGGCGGAACGTCTGGCGCGGCTGGTGCAGATCTGGGACCGGGTGCCGCCGCTGGAAGAGACTGTTGCGATGATCGACGCGGTGACCACGGGTGATGTGCGCGAGTTTGCGGAAGGCATGGCATCGGCGGCCCCGGCGGCGCTGGCGCTCTATGGGCCGATTGACGCCGCACCGAGCCTCGCGCAGTTGCAGGAGCGTCGGGTGGCGTGATGCTGCGCGGGTTTCGCAAACTCCGCATCGAGACCGAACGCATGACCTTGCGCCCGCCGATCCACTCGGATTTCCGGGCCTGGACCGGCCTGCGATCCCAAAGCAAGGATTATCTGACCGCCTGGGAGCCGAGCTGGGCGAAGGATCACCTCACGCGCAAGGCCTTCACCAACCGGGTCTATTGGGCGCAGCGGTCGGTCTCCGGGGGCACGGCGCTGCCGCTCTTCCTGATCCGGCGAAAGGACGATGCGCTGCTGGGGGCGATCACGCTCGACAATATTCGTCGCGGGCCGGCGCAGTCGGGCACCCTGGGGTATTGGACCGGTGAGCCGTTTGCGCGGCAGGGGTACATGCGCGAGGCGATCACGGCGCTGGTGCATTACGCCTTCACCCAGCTGGATCTGAGCCGGATCGAGGCGGCCTGCCTGCCGGAGAACGCCGCCTCGCGCGGGCTGCTGGAGCGGTCGGGGTTCAAATACGAGGGCGTGGCGCAGAGCTACCTGCAAATTGACGGGCGCTGGCGGACCCATGTGCTCTATGCCGCGTTGCGCGGAGATCGACGGGGCAAGACCGACGCGGGATAGTGGGCGTCTCCGCCTTGGGCGGATGAAGCTGCGTGCCCTGGACGACGAAGGCGAGCGGAGCCATCCGTTTGGTCGGTTTGGCGGCAGTCGACACAGATCGCGCGGGCCGGGCCGTGAAAAACCTTCTGGGAATCGGTGGGTTCACGCTAGGTTTGGGCCGTGGGAGGTCGCCATGCTCATTCGGGTTTTCATTGCTCTTTTTCTGTTCGCACAGGTCGCGGTCGCGCAGGAGCGCACGCCGAGCCATTGTATCGCGCTCGCCGAGGCGCCGGGGCTTGAATATGTGGTGCCCGCGAGCCTTGGGCCGGTGGCCGAGGAGACGGTGCGCATTCACTACATCACGCACGCCAGTTTTCTGATCCGAAGCCATGGCGGGCTGAATATGGTCACGGATTTTACCGGCTTCACCGGCTCGGCACCGCTGATCCCGGATGTGGTGACCATGAACCACGCCCATGACACCCATTGGACGGCGAACCCGGACCCGGCCATTCCGCATGTGCTGCCGGGATGGGGGCTGTTTGGGGAAGGCATTTCGCATCACCTCGATCTGGGTGAGGTGCTGGTGCGCAATGTCTCCACCGATATCCGCTCGCAGTTTTCGGGCGTTGAAGAGAACGGCAATTCGATCTTCGTCTTTGAGCTCGCGGGGCTCTGCGTGGGGCATCTGGGGCACCTGCATCACGAGCCGGATGCCGAGCAATATGCCGCCTTGGGGCGGCTCGATGTGGTGATGGCGCCGGTCGATGGCGGCTATACGCTGGATCTGCCGACCATGATCCGGGTGCTGAAGCGGCTGCGGTCCTCCGTGGTGATCCCGATGCACTGGTTTTCGCTCTATGGGCTCGATGAGTTTCTGGCGGGCATGGCGGATGAGTTTGCGGTGGTCGAGGTGGGTGGGCCCGCGCTCGACATCTCGCTCGACCGGTTGCCGGGGCGGCCCACGGTGATGGTGTTGCGCCCGCAGTTGCTCAGCGAGTAGGCCCCTTGCATCGGTCCGCGCGGCGGGGGATCAAGGCGCATGGACCTCAATTCCGCTGATTCCGAGTTCGAGACGCTGTTGCGTGGGGCCTTGCCCGACGATGCGGTGAAGAGGTCCGAGGCGCGCTATCTCGAAGAGCCGCGCGGGCGGTACCAGGGGCGCGAGACGCTGGTGGTTCTGCCGCGTTCGGTGGAGGAGGTGGCGACGGTTGTGCGGCTGGCCGGGCAGGCGCGTGTCGGCGTTGTGGCCTATGGCGGCGGCACGGGGCTGGTGGGCGGGCAGATCTCGCCCGAGGGGCCCTTGCCGGTGATCCTGTCGCTGGAGCGGATGGCAGCGATCCGGGGCGTCTATCCGCAGGAAAACGTCCTGATCTGTGAGGCGGGAGCCGTGCTGGCGGATGTGCAGGCGGCGGCGGCGGCGGTAGACCGGCTTTTTCCCTTGTCTCTGGCGTCGGAAGGCTCGGCGCGCATTGGCGGGAACCTGGCGACGAATGCGGGTGGGACGGCGGTGCTGCGGTATGGCAATGCGCGCGGGCTCTGTCTGGGGCTGGAGGCGGTGCTGCCGGATGGGCAGATCTGGCATGGGCTGAAGCGGCTGCGCAAGGACAACACCGGCTATGACCTGCGCAACCTGCTGATTGGCTCAGAGGGCACGTTGGGGGTCATCACGGCCGCTGCGCTGAAGCTGAGCCCGCAGCCCGCAGCCCACGGCACGGCGATTTTTGTGGTGCCTTCACCTGCGGCGGCGCTGGAGCTGCTGGCGCTGGCGCAATCGCAATTGGGCGAGCTGGTGAGTGGGTTCGAGCTGATCAGCGGGCAGGGGCTGGCGTTTCTGGCCGAGACGGTGCCGGAGGTGCGGCAGCCGTTTGAGGAGCCGCCTGCATGGTCGGTGCTGATCGAGGTTGGTCTGGTGGCGGGGCTGGAGCCGCAGGGAGCCCTGGAGCGGGTGTTTCTGGCGGCGTCCGAGGCAGGTCTGGCGCTGGATGGGGTGATTGCGCAGAGCGAACAGCAGTCGGCGGACTTCTGGTCGGTGCGGGAGCATATTCCGGAGGCCAATAAGCGGACCGGGGCCATTATTTCAAGCGATGTGTCGGTACCGCTTGGGGCGATCCCCGAATTCATCGAAGCGGGGCGGGAGGAGATTGCGAAGATCGGGGCGTTCCGCATCAACTGTTTTGGCCATGTGGGCGATGGCAACCTGCATTATAACGTATTTCCTCTGCCCGGCGGGCGTGCGGCGGACCACGCCAACCAGCGCGCGGCGTTGCAGCGGGCCGTGCATGATCTGGCGCATCGCTTGGGCGGGTCGGTCAGTGCCGAGCATGGGGTTGGGCGGCTCAAGGTGGACGATCTGGAGCGCTATGGCGATCCGGCGAAACTGTCGGCCTTGCGCGCGATCAAGGCGGCGCTTGATCCGCTGGGCATCATGAACCCCGGCGCGGTCCTCCGAAAATGAGGCGCTGACGCGCCACACGATGTTTTTCAAATCCCTCCGGGATTTGGTTGGCTTCAGAGGCCGTCGAAGGCGCAGAGGGCGTGTACGTCCATACCCATGGTTTCGAGCTTTTTGCGCCCGCCCAGATCGGGCAGGTCGATGATGAAGGCACAGGAGACGATCTCGCCGCCCAACCGTTCCAGCAGTTTGATCCCGGCCTCGGCCGTACCTCCGGTGGCGAGCAGATCGTCGACGACGAGGATTTTTTCCCCCGCGCTGATGGCGTCATCGTGGATCTCGACGATGGCTTCGCCGTATTCGAGTTTATAGTCTTGGCTGATCGTGGTGCCGGGCAGCTTGCCTTTCTTGCGGATGGGCACGAAGCCCACGGACAGTTGGTGCGCAATGGCCCCGCCGAGGATGAACCCGCGCGCTTCCAGCCCCACCACCTTGTCGATTTCCAGCCCCGCGTAGGGGTGCAGCATCTGGTCGATGGCCATGCGGAACCCGCGCGGGTCGGCGAAGAGCGTGGTGACATCGCGGAACATGATGCCTTCGTGGGGGAAGTCGACGATGGTGCGGATGTAGTCCTGGACGGTTTTCATGTGGCTCTCCGGAGGGTGGCTGTGAGCACGCCCATGCCCACCAGGGTGGCACCGCCCGCGCGGGTGAGCCAGGCGATGACGCTGGGGCGGTCGATGGTGCGGCGCATACGGTCGGCGAGCAGCGCGTAGGCGAGCGCGTTGAGGGCGGCAAGAGTGCAGAATGTGGTGATCAGGATGGCGAACTGCGGCAGGAGCGGGGTGTCGGGGCGGATGAACTGCGGCACGAAGGCGATGAAGAAGGCGATGGATTTGGGGTTGAGTGCCGTGACGGCGGCTGCGTGACCAAACACGCCGCGCGCGTTGACCTCGGCCTTGGGCATGGCGAGCCCTCGGGACGGGGCGGAGCGGATCAGTTTGATACCAAGCCAGACGAGGTAGATCGCGCCAAGCCATTTCAGAATTGTGAAGAGCGTGGCGGAGGCCAGAACCAGCGCTCCGAGACCCGCGAGTGACGCGCTCATCGCGATGAAATCGCCAAAGGCAACGCCGCCTGCGGAGGCCACGGCGACGGACCGGCCCTTGCTGAGCGCGTAGCTCAGAACAAGCAGCACCGTCGGGCCGGGGATGAGCAGCAGCGCGGTGGAGGCCGCCACGAAGGCGAGCCAGAGATCGAAGGACATGAGGGGTCTCCTATGTGAGCAGGCGGCCGGCGACCGCGTCGAGTTTGGCCATGAGCGCGGGGTCGCGGGCGTCGGGGACTGTGAGGATCGCGTATTCCAGCGCGCGGTCGCAGCCGTGCGGACAGGGCGTGCGCTCGGGCCCCAGAAGGCCGGGCAGGCGGCGCACCATGTCGCGGCCTTTGTCGGCATTGCCCATCAGGGTGGCAATGATTTGCGTGACATCGACCTCGCCGTGATCCGGGTGCCAGCTGTCGTAATCGGTGATCATGGCGACCGAGGCGTAACAGAGCTCGGCCTCGCGGGCGAGCTTGGCCTCGGGCATATTGGTCATGCCGATCACATCGCAGCCCCAGACCTCGCGGTAGATCTTGGATTCGGCGAGGGTGGAGAACTGGGGGCCTTCCATGGCGAGATAGGTGCCGCCCTTGTGGACGGTGATGCCCGCGTCTTTGGCGGCGGTCTCGCAGGCGTCGGTGAGGCGCGGGCAGGTGGGGTGCGCAACCGAGACATGGGCCACGCAGCCTGTGCCGAAGAAGCTCTTCTCCCGGGCGAAGGTGCGGTCGATGAACTGATCGATCAGCACGAAATCTCCTGGCGCCATCTCCTCGCGGAATGACCCGCAGGCGGAGACGGAGATCACATCGGTGCAGCCCAGACGTTTGAGCGCGTCGATGTTGGCGCGGTAAGGCACGGTGGTGGGGCTGTGGATGTGCCCGCGCCCGTGGCGGGGCAGGAAAGCCATTTCGGTTCCGTCAAGCGTGCCGGTCAGGATGGCGTCGGACGGCGCGCCCCACGGGCTCTCGACAGTGGTCCACTCCGCGTTTTCCAGCCCGTCGATATCGTAGATGCCAGAGCCGCCAATCACGGCGATCTTGGGTGCGGTCATGAGGCGGGCTCCGTTGTTGTCCAAGGAGGATCGTGGCGGGAATGCGCGGTGAAATCAATGGGGTGGCGTTGTTGATTTTCGATGAGCGCCGCGCGCGTCAGTCCCGCCGGATGATGCCGGTAATGGCGGCGGCGCCGAGGGCTGTGACGATCCAGCCTGCGATGGACAGGAAGAAGCCATAGCGCCAGAGCCTTTGTCCCCAGACCTCCCGGTTTGTGGATGGGGCCCATGCGTCGGTCTGACCAAGGTCAATGATCGGAATCACCAGATCAGCGCCATAGGCGTAGCGGTTGAAGGTGGCCCAGTCGCGCCCCGGGCCATTTCGGGCGGACCAGTTATCGGCTGGATTGGAAACAGTGCTTTCCAAGGCCATCCAATCTCTGGTTGTCAGAATGACGGCGGAGTTTGGAGCCATACTTCCTTCTTCCCAAGCCATGTGAGCCAGCCAGGTGGCGAGTAGCGTCATGCCGCCCAAGATCCAAGGACTGCGAAAGGGTCGAATGCCGTACCCGACGACCAAACGCAGCAAAAGATCGATTGATAGGCGCCATAGGTTTGTCAGGTCGCGCCACAGCCCCAACAAGGCAACGCTTACGTCGCCGTTTGGTTCGATGCGGCACTGCTCTCTGCTATGCTTACGACGCTGCCGTTCGAGATCAAACAGGACGGTGCGCGCATCTTCTCTGTGTCCCATCTCGCGGTAGACCTTGGCCAGCTGCGTGTAGGGCTGGGGGTAGAACTCGTGACCCAGGTGCTGCCCTTGGCGAGCCAATCGAGCCGATGTGTCAGCTTGAGAAAGGTTGCGTTTTCCACAGTCGAATAGATGAATCCGTCCAGAATGAGCCGCTCCTTCGAGGGCCAGCTTTCGGGATCATCAACCAAGGTGCCAACCTGTGCCGTGGTCAAGTTAATCACACCGTTAGCGGTGCTTACGCGCCGAAAGAAGAAAGCCTGCCGCACCTTTGCGCCTTGGGCGTTGAGCGCGTGTCCGGAGGTTGCGTTGAATCCAGCGTCGTCACAGTCAAGCTGCCCGTCGATGGTGGCTGAGTTGATGGCGACAGTTGCCTCGGCGGTGATGCCGCGCAGGAAAACGCTCCCTTTCACCTGCATGCTGTGGGCGTTGAGCGCGTGTCCGGAGGTTGCGTTGAATCTGGCGTCCTCACAGGAAAGCTGCCCGTCGATGGTGGCTGAGTTGATGGCGACAGTTGCCTCGGCAGTGATGCCGCGCAGGAGAACGCTCCCGGTCACCTTTGCGCCTTGGGCGTTGAGCGCTGGAACCGCGCTGCTGTTCAGGTTGAGAATCTGTAGCTTTGCCTGGAGCGCGTCAATTGGATTGTCAAAACGACACCGAATGAGTCCGGTGACGCCGTGTGAGCTGGCCAGATTCAGGTCTAGGGAGCCTGTGATATGGGCGCCGGCAAGCGTCACACCCCAATCAGCCACCGGGTGCAGATCGCAGCCGCCAGTGATGAGGTAGCGCAGGACATCGGCCCGGATCTGGATCGCCGGGTCAGGCGCGCGCTTTGGCGGAAGCTCACCGCTTAGGACACAGAAGTCCCCGGCCAAGCAGGTGGCGAGGAGTTTGTCTTCTGCGGGGGTGGGGCCGCCGAGGTGTTCGTCGATGTCGGCGCGGGTGCGGATGAGGGGCATGAAATGGCTCGGTCAAAAAATGGGCAAAGAATGCGGTCAGACTAGCGGATGAGGCGGGTCTGTGAAGGGGCGGCGGGATGCGGGGTCATAGAATCTTTACCATGATGGTGCAGGGGCGCGGGGTTTCCATTTCACGTGAAAGGGTCTAAAGCAGCGCGGCTATGGGCTTCGGGACATGACAGAGCCCTTTCACACTAGAGTGTAGGAATTTGAGAATGGCGCGAACACCGTTCAGCACCTTTACCAAGAACCTTGCGATCACCGATCTGCGCTGGATGCCGGAGGACGGGTTCTCGCCGCAGCGGTTGCGGATCGAGCTTTTGTCGGGGCTGACCGTGGCGCTGGCCCTCGTGCCCGAGGCAGTGGCTTTTGCCTTTGTGGCCGGGGTGCATCCGCTGGTGGGGCTTTATGCGGCGTTTCTGGTGGGATTGATCACCGCGCTGATCGGGGGGCGGCCCGGCATGATCTCGGGCGCGACGGGGGCTCTGGCGGTGGTGATGGTGTCGCTGGTGGCGACCCATGGGGTGGAGTACCTCTTTGCGACCGTGGTGCTGATGGGGCTCTTGCAGGTCTTTGCGGGCGTGATGCAGTGGGGCAAGTTCATCCGGCTGGTGCCGCACCCTGTGATGCTGGGGTTCGTGAACGGGCTGGCGATCGTGATTTTTCTGGCCCAGCTCGGTCAGTTCAAGGTGCCGGGCACGATGGAAAACACCGGCCATGGCATGGGCGGCGGCGAGTGGCTGTCGGGGCAGCCGCTTTTCCTGATGCTGGCGCTGGTCGCCGTGACCATGGCGATCATCTGGGTGATGCCGCGGATCACGCGGGTGATCCCCGCGCCGCTGGCGGGCATCGGGATTGTTGCGGGGATCGTGATCGTCTTTGGGCTTGAGGTGCCGCGGGTGGGGGATCTGGCCTCCATTCAGGGCGGGTTTCCGAGTCTGCATATTCCGATGGTGCCGCTCAATTGGGAGACCTTCGAGATCATTCTTCCTTATGCGGTGATCCTGGCCGCGATTGGCCTGATCGAGAGCCTGCTGACCCTGAACCTCGTGGGGGATATGACCAACCAGCGGGGCGGCGCCAGCCAGGAGTGTATCGCGCAAGGCGTCGCCAATACGGTGACCGGCTTTTTCGGCGGTATGGGGGGCTGTGCGATGATCGGGCAGTCGATGATCAACGTGAAATCCGGCGGACGGACACGGGTGGCTGGCATCGCGGCGGCGGTGTTTCTGCTGCTGTTCATTCTGGTGGGGGCGCCGGTGATCGAGCTCATTCCGCTCGCGGCCCTTGTCGGGGTGATGTTCATGGTGGTGATCGGGACCTTTGCCTGGAACAGCCTGACGATCCTGCGCAAGGTGCCCTTTACGGATGCCTTCGTGATCCTGCTGGTGACGGTTGTCACGGTGATGGAAGACCTTGCGGTTGCGGTGGTGGTTGGTGTGATCGTGAGCGCGCTGGCCTATGCGTGGAACAACGCGCGGCGCATCTACGCCACCACCCGCGAGTCGCACACAGAGAAGGGTGCGAAGGTCTATGAGATCCATGGGCCGCTGTTCTTCGGGTCCAGCGACGGGTTCATGGAGTTGTTCGATGTCGACAGCGACCCGGACTGCGTGATCGTCGATTTCGCGGAAAGCCGCGTGGTGGATCAGTCGGCCCTGCAGGCCATTGAGGCAATTGCCGCGAAGTATGAGGCTGCGGGCAAGACGCTGATGCTGCGGCATCTCAGCCGCGATTGTCATCGGCTGTTGAACAAGGCGGGACAGCTGATGGTGGATAGCGATGACGATCCCGATTATGCGCTTGCGGTGGACTATTCGGTGCGGACCGGCATGCTGGGCGGGCACTGACGGTGGGCGCCGCTGTTGGCCTGCGGCCAAGGCGCCCCGCCCACCGTCCCGTTTCGGCGCTCATTGCGGTCCGCTTCGTCGCTCCGGTGGAGCGACGCTAGTAAATCTTGAAGCTTGCGACAAAGGGCAGGTGGTCTGAGACGCTGCGCCGGAAGGCCTCGCGGCCCATGTCCATGGTCCAGTGCATCGGGAAGAGGCGCAGGCTGCCCTTGATATAATCCGTTGAGAAGTTGCGGCTGACGGCAAAGCCGTCAAGCAGATTGGCGCGGCCCTTCTCCAGGATATGCGAGAAGCGGTCCTGCAGATCCCAGGAGGAGACGAAGTCCATCACGTCGTCCCCACCCAGATAGTGGAAGTTCGACACGTCCTGCCCTGGGATCATGTTGAAGTCCCCCATCAGGAATATTGCGCGGCGCTTGAGCCCCGGGGTCTTGTGGATGTTGGTGATATGGGTGCCGATCACCTTGCATTGGCTGTCTCGCATCTTCTGTTCGTCGCGGTCGCGGCCTGACTTGAGGTGCACGCCGATCACGATGGCCTTGAGCTTGGCGATCGCGATGTCGACGGCGAAGGCCTGGCGCCCCTTGCCGTAGTCGCCTTCGGAGCCTTCGATGAAGCGGGGATTGGTCACCTCGATGCCCGGCTTGTGCAGAAATCCGATGTGAATGTTGCCGTGCTTTTGTGGCAGGATCGTATGGTTGTAGTCGACCCCGAAGCTGCGCAGCTTCTCCACCAGCGTTTCGATGTAGGTGACTGGCGAGACCTCGATCAGGGTCACGAACTCAGCGTCGAGCAGGGCGAGTCCCTCGGCCTGTTTTTCTGCCTTCCTGGAGCGGGCGGAGATCCCGATGGGGCGTCCGGGGCGGGTGAAGCCCGCGAGGTTCCAGACCGCGGCGCGAATAATGGAGTGATTGAAATTGGTCATGCTGTCGTTCCCTAAACCGCAGAGACGCCGCAGGGCGCGGTGCACTGCATCAATGGGGGCAGCATAGCAAGAGGACGGACAGCTGTCGCGTTTGGCCGGTCTAGCCGGGGCGGACCAGTTCGAAAAGCTCGGTCACGCGGGCGTAGTCGTGATAGCCAAGGCGGCTGAGTGGCTGGAAGCTGCGCACGTCAAAGCGGCCGTCGATGAGCGTGTCGTCGCGGATGTGCACGCCAATCACCTCGCCGAAAACGACGAAGTTGGTCTCGCCTGCGAGTTTCACGATCTGGGTCATGCGGCATTCGAGAGCGGCGGGGGCACCCTGGACCCGGGCGCAGTCGATGTCCTCGCATTCGACGGATGTGGCGCCGGCGACGGCAAACTCGTCCTCCTCTTTTCCCAGCGGCGCCGACGATGCGTTCATGACATCGCGCATCCCGTATTCGACGATATTGACGCAGAAGCTGCCGGTATCGCGGATGTTGGCCACGGAATCCTTGGTATCGCCCCGGTCGGGTTTGCTGCTGGTGGAGGCGAACATGACCTGCGGCGGCACATAGGCGACGGCGTTGAAGAAGGAATAGGGCGCGAGGTTGTTGCGGCCTTGTGGATCGCGCGTGGAGATCCATCCGATGGGGCGCGGGCTGACGATGGCGTTGAAGGGGTTGTGCGGCAGGCCGTGGCCTTCGGACGGGCGGTAGAACATGGCGGGCTCCTGAGCATTTGCAGCCGGTGTAACGCATGTGCTACGGGCGAGCCACCTGAAACCCAAGCCGGGGCTTTTTGCCTGCCGATGTATAGACTTGCCGCAGAAACCCCGCAGGACGTGTATGAGGTCGAGGCGCTGTTCGATCTGTGCTTTGCGCCGGGGCGGGAGGCGCTGTCGTCCTACCGGTTGCGGGACGATGTGCCCCGCATTCGCAGGCTGAGCCTCGTGGCCCGTGACGCGGAGGACATTCTGGCGGGGGCCGTTCGGTTCTGGCCGGTGACGGTGGCGGGGGCGGTGGCCTTGCTGCTGGGACCGATTGCGGTGCACCCTACGCGTCAAGGCGAGGGGCTGGCGGGTGAGTTGATCCGCGACGCTTTGGCTCGGGCGTCCGCGGAGGGCTGGGCGCGGGTCATGCTGGTCGGTGATGCACCCTATTACGGGCGGTTTGGGTTTGCGCGGCTTGAGGAGGTGGTGATGCCGCCGCCGACAAACCCCGAGCGTGTTCTCGGTCGCGCCCTGCGGGACGGCGCCTGGGATGGGGTGCGCGGGCAGGTGAACCGCTGGGAGGGAGAGCCGCTGCCCTCGGATTGACATGGGTCGATCCGCCCCCATGTAAGTGTCAGGAGGGCCAGCATGAGTGACATTACTTTGGTTGCGCCGGTCGATCTGGATGCGGAACTGGATCGCCTCGCGCAGCGATACTCCCGCGCCGGCAGCGGGGCGGTCGACCTGCTGAACGTGATCGGCGGCCGGGCCGAAGGCTTGCTGGACCGTTTGCCGCAACAAGCGCGCACGGGTCTACAGGAGGCCACCCGGAAGGCGCTTGAGCAGGCCATGAACGTGGCGCACGGCAGTCGCGGCGTGGTGCCGGACCAGAAGGGCTGGCTGAACACCGTTGTGGGCACCGCTATGGGGGCGGCGGGTGGTGCGGGTGGTTTGCCGGCCGCGCTTGCTGAGCTGCCGGTGACCACCACCTTGCTGCTGCGGATCATTCAGGGCGTCGCTGTCGAGTACGGCTTTGACCCCGCATCCGACAATGTTCAGTTCGACTGTATCGAGGTCTTTGCCGCTGCTGGCCCGCTGTCGCATGATGATGGTGCAGATCTGGGCTTTCTCTCCGCCCGGATGACGCTGACCGGTTCGGCGGTGCAGACCATCATCGCCCGGGTGGCGCCCAGGCTGGCGACGGTGCTGGGCCAGAAGCTGGCGGCGCAAGCCGTGCCCGTGCTGGGCGCGGTGGCCGGGGCGGCGACCAACTACGCCTATACGAGCTATTATCAGGAGATGGCGCATGTGCATTTTGGACTGCGCAAGCTCGCGATTGAGGCGGACGTGCCGGTTGAAGAGCTGGTCGCCCGGCTGCGGAGCCGTATCGCCTCGCGCGCGGTGACCTGACGCGGGCTGCCTGTGCCGCGGAGGGGGGCGTCGTTAACCTTTGTATTCTGGGCAAATCGGTGCAACTGGGGCATACTTGGATCATGAGACGGTGGTCCTGTTTCCGGATCGCACAAGGCATTGTGACTGAAGTATGATTAAGCAACTGCCCATTTCATTGTCGGGCGCGGGCAAACGCGACGTGCGGACCCAGTTCGCCGCGCTGTGTTACCGGGTGCGCAAGACCAAGGTGCAGGTGCTGTTGATCACGTCTCGCGGCACGAAACGTTGGATCGTGCCGAAGGGCTGGCCGATGGACGGGCGCACCCCGGCGGAGTCGGCACTGCAGGAAGCCTGGGAGGAAGCGGGCGTGCGGGGCCACTCGGATGGGCGCTGCCTGGGGATTTTCTCCTTCAGCAAGGATGCCGATGATCTCGGTGAATTCCCGTGTCTGGCCATGGTCTATGCCATCGACGTGGACAGCCTCGCCGAGGATTATCCCGAAGCCGGTCAGCGCCAGCGCAAGTGGATGTCGCGGAAAAAGGCCGCCCGACTGGTCTCGGAGCCGGAACTGGCCCGGATTCTGCGCGATTTTGACCCAAGGCTCTCCCCTTAACATTCTTGACGTATCTGGCGGCCTGCCCCATGTCATAAGGACTTGGTAACCGTTTCAGGAGTACACTCAGGGCCATGATTCAATATGCGCTCAGATGTGATCAGGGGCATGACTTTGACAGCTGGTTTCAATCGGCGTCAGCCTTCGAGACGCTGAAGAACGCAGGTCACATGTCCTGTGCCATCTGTGGATCGTCGGCGGTGGAGAAAGCGGTGATGTCGCCGCGTGTTGCGGTCCCTGCGAAGGCCGAGAAGGCCGAGACGACGGCGGCGCTGCGCAAACCCGAAACGGAAGGTGAGAAGGCCATAACCGCGTTGCGCCGGCATGTGGAGGCAAACTCCGACTATGTGGGCACGCGGTTTGCCGAAGAGGCACGGTCCATGCATCTGGGTGAAACGCCTGAGCGGGCCATCTATGGGGAGGCCAACGGGGCCGAAGCCCGAAAGCTGATCGAAGACGGTATCCCGGTGGCGCCTTTGCCGTTCCTGCCGAATCGCAAAGCGAACTGAACTCCATGACAATTGTGATCACCGGCACCAGCCGCGGCATCGGGGCGGGTCTGGTTGCCGCCTATGAGGCGCGCGGAGAGCAGGTGATCGGCACCACCCGGGGGGGCGCCCATCCACTCGAGGTTGCGGACCCGGACAGCCATGCGGCTTTCGCGCAAAGCTTGGACGGCGCGCCGGTGGATCTTCTTGTCTGCAACGCCGGTGTGTATCTCGACAAGGGAGAGATGCTGGAAGATGGCTATCCGCCCGCGCAATGGGCGCAGAGTTTTGCGGTGAACGTCACCGGCGTCTTCCTGACGGTGCAGGCCTTGCTGCCGAACCTGCGGGCCGCGACAGCGGCGAAGATCGCGATCCTCTCCTCGCAGATGGCGTCTTCCGAGCGGGCGCCGGGGGGCAGCTATATCTATCGCGCATCAAAGGCAGCGGCGCTGAACCTGGGCCGAAACCTCGCCTCCGACCTGATGTCCGAAGGGATCGCCGTGGGGATCTATCACCCTGGCTGGGTCCAGACCGATATGGGGAGTTCTGCTGCTGAGATCACCGTTTCCGAGTCCGTTGCCGGGCTGATCGAGCGGTTTGATGCGCTTGAACTGGCACGCACCGGTGCTTTCGAGACCTGGGATGGGCGACCCCACCCATACTGACCTCCACGTGTGCTGGCGAGAGTTAGAGACGGCGGGCCCCCGGGTGCTTGTGGTTCCCGACGGCAGGGCGTAAACCCCCCGCGACGAAGGCGAGGGACGCAAAATGCCTGTTCTGGTGATGAAATTCGGCGGCACGTCGGTGGCCACGCTCGACCGCATCCGGCGGGCTGCGAAACGGGTCGGTGTCGAGGTGGCCCGGGGCTACGATGTGATCGTGATCGTGTCGGCCATGTCAGGCAAGACCAACGAGTTGGTGGGCTGGGTCAACGAGACCTCGCCACTTTATGATGCGCGCGAGTACGATGCGGTTGTCTCCTCCGGCGAGAATGTGACGGCAGGGCTGATGGCGCTGACCTTGCAGGAAATGGACGTGCCAGCGCGGAGCTGGCAGGGGTGGCAGGTGCCGGTGCGGACGAGCTCGGCCCATTCTGCCGCGCGGATCGAGGAGATCCCGACCGACAACATCATGGCCAAATTCGGCGAAGGAATGCGCGTCGCCGTCGTGGCGGGCTTTCAGGGGGTCAGCGCCGAGGGCCGCACGACCACTTTGGGGCGTGGCGGATCGGACACCACCGCCGTGGCCTTTGCGGCGGCCTTCGGTGCAGACCGCTGCGATATCTATACGGATGTGGATGGTGTCTATACCACGGACCCGCGCGTGAGCCCCAAGGCGCGAAAGCTTGAGAAGATCGCTTTTGAAGAAATGCTGGAGCTGGCCTCTTTGGGGGCCAAGGTGCTGCAGACACGCTCTGTAGAATTGGCGATGCGCTATAAGGTAAAGCTGCGCGTGCTCAGCAGCTTTGACGAACAATCGGACAACGCCGGCACACTGGTCTGCGACGAGGAGGATATCATGGAAAGCAATGTGGTGGCGGGCGTGGCCTTTTCGCGCGACGAAGCGAAGATGACCCTTGTGAGCGTGGCTGACCGGCCCGGGATTGCGGCAAGCATCTTCACCGCGCTCAGCGATGGTGGCGTCAACGTCGACATGATTGTGCAGAACATCTCGGAAGAAGGGCGGACGGATATGACCTGGTCCTGCCCGACAGATCAGGTTGTCCGGGCTCAGAAGGCCGTGGTGGAGGCCAAGGAGCAGGGTCTGATCAACTTCCATGAGGTGATCGCAGATACCGATGTGGCCAAGGTGTCGGTGGTCGGTATCGGCATGCGGTCTCACACCGGGGTCGCTGCAAAGATGTTCCAGGTGATGAGTGCCGAAGGGATCAACATCAAGGTGATCACCACCTCGGAGATCAAGATTTCGGTTCTGATTGATCGGAAATACATGGAACTCGCCGTGCAGGCGCTGCATGATGCGTTCGAGCTGGAAAAAGCTGCCTGATCTGCAAGGCTCGCGGATCAGAGCCCTGAGAGGTGGAGGATCGCGCGCGTGGCTGATCGTGTGGAGACAGGATCCCGCAAATTGCTGGGGCGCTTGCGGGACGCCATGGCGGGCGATGTCGAAGGGCAGGCGCGGCTGAACCGGATCACCCACCTCATCGCCGACAGCATGGGGTGTGAGGTCTGCTCGATCTACCTGTTCCGCGATGCCGATACTTTGGAACTCTGCGCGACCGAAGGCTTGAATCCCGAGGCCGTCCACAAGACCCGGATGAAGCTGGGCGAAGGGCTGGTGGGCATGGTCGCCCGCCGACGTCAGGTGGTGAACACGCCCGATGCACCGCAGGCCAAGGGCTTTCGCTATATGCCGGAGACGGGCGAGGAGGTGTTTTCCAGCTTCCTCGGCGTGCCCGTGCAGCGGCTGGGCGAGGCGTTGGGCGTGCTGGTGGTGCAGTCCCGCACGGCGCGGGAGTTTTCTGCCGATGAGGTCTATGCGCTGGAGGTCGTCGCGATGGTGCTGGCCGAGATGACCGAATTGGGCGCCTTTCTCGGCGACAATGCGGCGATGTCGGCGCGACATTCCCAGCCCGTGATGTTCCGCGGCACCGTGGGGCAGGAGGGGGCGGCGGAGGGCCATGTCTGGCTGCACGAGCCGCGTGTTGTTGTGACGAACCCCATTGCCGATGACCCGGTGCGCGAGTTGGAGCGGCTGCGCGAGGCGGTCGAGCAACTGCGCGTCGGCGTCGACAAGATGCTTGAGATCGCCGGCAATCAGGACAAGGACCAGCAGCAGGTGTTGGAGGCCTACCGGATGTTCGCCAATTCCAAGGGCTGGATGCGGCGCATGGAGGAGGATATCTCCAACGGGCTTTCGGCCGAGGCGGCGGTGGAAAAGGAGCAATCGGTCGCGCGGGCGCGGATGGAGCAGGTCACTGACAATTATCTGCGCGAGCGTCTGAGCGATCTTGATGATCTCAGCAACCGGTTGCTGCGCATTCTGACAGGCCAGGGTGCCGACACAGGTGCCGAAATGCCCGCCGACCCGATCCTGATTGCGCGGAACATTGGCCCGGCTGAGCTTCTGGAGTACGGGCGCGGTCTCAAGGCGATCGTGCTGGAGGAGGGCTCTGTTGGCAGCCATGCGGCCATTGTGGCACGGGCTCTTGCCATTCCGCTGGTGGTGCATGCCGAGCGGGTGACAACCGAGGCCCTGAACGGCGATCACATCATGGTCGACGGTGAGCAGGGCGTGGTGCACCTGCGGCCTGATGACAACGTGGTCACCGCGTTCCGGGACAAGATCGCGATGCTGGCTGCGGCGCAGGAGCGCTATGCCTCCATCCGCGATCAGCCGGCCGAGACACGGGACGGCGCGGTGCTGTCACTGCAGATGAACGCAGGGCTGATGGCCGATCTGCCGTCGCTGCCGAGTTCCGGTGCGGAGGGTGTGGGGCTCTTCCGGACGGAACTGCAATTCCTGGTGCGCAACCAGATGCCGCGCCGCTCGGAGCTTGTTGCGCTCTACGCGCGGGTGCTTGACGCGGCGGGCGGAAAACAGGTGATCTTCCGCACACTCGACATCGGCTCCGACAAGGTCCTGCCCTACATGAAGCCGAACGACGAACCGAACCCGGCGCTTGGCTGGCGGGCCATCCGCGTGGGACTGGACAAACCGGGTATCATGCGGATGCAGTTGCAGGCGCTGATCCGAGCGGCCAATGGTCGACCGCTGACGGTGATGTTTCCTTTCGTTGCGCAGCTCGAGGAATACCGTGCCGCACGCAAGCTCATGGACAAGACACTGGCGGCCGAAGAGCGGCTCGGCCATGTGCTGCCCGAGACCGTGAAGGTCGGCGCGATGCTGGAGACACCCAGTCTCGCCTTTGCACCGGTGAAGTTTTTCGAGGAGGTGGATTTCCTGTCGATTGGTGGCAATGACCTCAAACAGTTCTTCTTTGCCGCCGACCGCGAAAACGAGCGAGTGCGCCGCCGGTATGATACGTTGAACGTCTCTTTTCTGAGCTTTATCGAGGGCATCGTGGAGCGATGCAATGCAACCGGTACGCCCTTGTCTTTCTGTGGCGAGGACGCGGGCCGACCTGTGGAGGCGATGTGTCTTGCAGCGATTGGTCTGAAGGCTCTGTCCATGCGGCCGGCCTCGATTGGACCGGTCAAGAGCCTGCTGCGCCGGACAAATCTGCAGGAGGTCCGCAAGGTCATCGCAGACGCCCGCCACCGAGGCGAAATGTCGGTGCGCCCGGCGGTGATGGAGTGGTTGCGGACCCACGGGGGGTGAGTGTCGCGCAAGACTGCCCTAATCCTGGGCGTCTTTGGGATGGCCAAATTTTGGGCAGCTGCGCCATTCGCTGGCAGTTTTTTGAGCATTTCGGCGGGTCGGGCCGCTCGGTTTAACCATTCATTGGCCAATCTCCGCCGCATGCCCCTAACTCGGCATGCCTGCTAGGCGCTAAACGCCGCGCAGAGGGCCATCCTGGCAGATTGCTCCCCCTGCGCGACTACAACATCACTGTTGCGGATCCTGACTACACCTGTTGGGTCGCGGCCGGAAGACGCATCTGCGGTCTGCCGTTCGCCCGCAGCGACAACGGGGAACGTTTGATACATGAAACTGAAACTCTACTCCATGGCGACCGCCGCTCTTCTGGGATCGACCGCCATGGCTGCCGCCGAGTGTGCCGACCCGATCAAGGTGGGCGTGCTGCACTCGCTGTCGGGCACCATGGCGATTTCCGAGACCACGCTGAAAGACACCATGCTGATGCTGATCGAACAGCAGAACAAGGCAGGCGGGCTGCTGGGCTGTGAGATTGAAGCGGTTGTGGTTGATCCGGCCTCCGACTGGCCGCTCTTTGCCGAAAAAGCGCGTGAATTGCTGACCGTGCACGAGGTTGATGTGATCTTCGGGAACTGGACCAGCGTGAGCCGCAAGTCGGTTCTGCCGGTGATTGAGGAGTTGAACGGGTTGCTGTTCTATCCGGTGCAATACGAGGGCGAGGAAAGCTCGCGCAACGTGTTCTATACCGGCGCCGCCCCGAACCAACAGGCGATTCCGGCAGTGGACTACTTCCTGGAAGAACTGGGTGTCGAGAAATTCGCGCTGCTTGGCACCGATTACGTCTATCCGCGCACGACCAACAACATCCTTGAGCAGTATCTGAAGGACAACGGGATCGCGGCAGACGATATCTTCGTCAACTACACGCCCTTCGGTCATTCGGATTGGGCAACCATCGTGGCCGATGTTGTGGCGCTTGGAGAGGACGGCAAGCAGGTTGGCGTGATCTCGACCATCAACGGCGACGCCAACATCGGCTTCTACAAGGAACTCGCGGCGGCAGGTGTGTCGGCGGATGACATCCCCGTGGTGGCCTTCTCGGTGGGCGAAGAGGAGCTGTCCGGGCTCGACACTTCGAACCTCGTCGGCCATCTGGCAGCCTGGAACTATTTCCAATCGGCTGAGACGGATGCCAACGCGGAGTTCATCGCGGCATGGAAGGAGTTCGCGGGCGAAGATCGTGTGACCAATGATCCGATGGAAGCGCATTACATCGGGTTCAACATGTGGGTGAACGCGGCGACAGAAGCGGGCACCACCGACGTGGATGCAGTTCGGTCGGCGATGTACGGGCAGGAGTTCCCGAACCTCACGGGCGGCACTGCCGTCATGCTGCCGAACCACCACCTCGCCAAGCCGGTGCTGATTGGTGAGATCACAGCAGACGGGCAGTTCGACATCATCTCCAAAACCGAAGAGGTGCCGGGCGACGCCTGGACGGACTTCCTGCCGGCGTCAAAGGTTTTGACGTCCGACTGGAAGGACCTGGGCTGTGGGATGTATAACATCGAGACCGAGACCTGCGTTCAGCTGACGTCGAACTACTGAACCGACAGCCCGGGGCCGCCGCAGGATGGCCCCGGGCTGCACAAAGCGATTTGACCCTTCCCGAAAGCCCGTGTTTATGCGCCGTTTCCTCGTTGCCATCGCGCTGTTTTTTTGCGCGCTGACGCCGGTGCAGGCAGAGGATTTGCAGCGGATCCTGCAGGCCCACGCAGAGGAAGTCGCCAACCCATCGCGCCGCAGTGTCGGCGTCGTACTGGATGATCTGGTGACCTCCGGCCTGGCGCAGGTTCCCGGTTTTCTTGAGAACTGGGCTGACAAAAACGTGTGGCGCAGCCCCGATCGGCTGTTCTTTCTCGGGGATGTCGCGGGCGACGTTATTGAGGTGACCGACCTTGACAGTGGCGAGACCCGATCCGCGCCCCGTGCGGGCTTCACGCAGCTCAAGCCAAACGGCGGCGTGCGGAGGCTCATCGGCACGGCTTTGGTGCAGTTTCAACTGGCAGACCCGGATATCACGCGGCGCGAAAGCGCGGTGGCGGCGATCGCCCGGCGGCCTGAGGCCGCGCAACTGGCCCCGCTCATCGCCTCTATCGACACCGAGACGGATGAGCGGTTGCGAGCCAGAAAAGTTCAGCTCGCCAACTTCCTGTCAGCGCGTTTCGCCGAGGCGCCTCAGGACCGGATAGACGCGATTCAATCGCTGGCGCAAGACACATCCGTTGAGGCGCGTAGCGTGCTCAACCAGATCTTGCAGACCGAGGCCGGCGTTGGTGCCGCAGAACCTGAGGGCAACATCGCGCGGCTGCTCGACCCGATGGAGGCGCCCGATGCCTACTATGCGCAGCTCGTCGAGGCCGGCCTGGCGCCTGCGCGGACCGGCCCGGCCGTGATTCGTGCAGCACTCGAGGCGCATATCGACGCGGGAACGGTTGGTGGGGTGCCTCTGGCGCAGCTGGGCACGGACGCGGCGCGCGAGCGGGCCTATGCCGCCCTGTCAAAGGCGGGGGCGGTCCCGCCGCTGGTGACCGAAGATACCCGCGATTACGCGCTGAATACCTATGTGTTTTATGAGCTTTACGATGAGCCCAACGCAGAGATCACGGCGGCTGCGGAGGCGGCGCTGGCTTCAGTTGAGCAACGCGTGGCCTTTGCGCAGGCTGCAGATCTGGCGCTGGACGGGCTGTCGCTGGCGTCGATCTACTTTCTCGCGGCCATCGGTCTGGCCATCACCTTCGGGGTAATGGGTGTCATCAACATGGCGCATGGCGAGTTCATTATGATGGGCGCCTATACGGGCTATGTGGTGCAACTGTTCGTACCGGATTACACGCTGTCGATCATGATTGCTCTGCCACTTGCCTTTGCGGTCACCTTCGGGGCAGGCGTGACGATGGAACGCCTCGTGATCCGGCATCTCTATCACCGCCCGCTGGAGACCTTGCTGGCCACCTTCGGGATTTCCATTGCACTGCAACAGCTCGCCAAGAACATCTTCGGCACCCAGGCGCGCCCGCTGACATCGCCCGATTGGCTCGACGGTGCCTGGGTGATCTCGGATGTGGTGCAGATCAGCTTTATCCGCATTGCGATCTTCGTGTTGGCGCTGCTCTTCCTCGCCCTCATTCTCTTCGTCCTCAAGCGCACGCGACTGGGGCTGGAAGTGCGCGCGGTGACGCAAAACCCGGGCATGGCTGCGAGCATGGGAATCAATCCGGACCGCATCAACATGCTGACCTTCGGGCTGGGCTCCGGCATCGCGGGGATCGCGGGCGTGGCCATCGGGCTCTATGCCAAGGTGACCTCGGAGATGGGCGCCGACTACATCGTGCAGAGCTTCATGACTGTCGTTGTCGGCGGCGTCGGAAACGTTTGGGGGACATTGGCCGGGGCGTCACTCATAGGGTTTTTGCAGAAGGGGATCGAGTGGCTGAACCCCTCCAATACACTGGCCGCGCAGACCTACATGATCCTCTTCATCATCCTCTTCATTCAATTCCGACCCAAGGGCATCGTGGCGCTCAAGGGGCGGGCGGCCGCGGACTGATCCATGCGCAAGAGCTTCATCTCTCAGAACCCGTCCGTGCTGTGGTTCCTGCTGGCTCTGAGCCTGTTCACCCTTGGTGTTGTGATGCTGTCCGAGGTGACCGGGTCGAACGTGATTTCGACGTCATTTGTGAAAACGCTGGGCAAGACGTTGTGCCTCTGTCTCGTTGCAATCGCGATGGATGTGGTTTGGGGGTATTGCGGCATTCTCTCGCTGGGCCACTTCGCCTTCTTCGGGATCGGCGGATATGCGATTGGCATGTGGCTGATGTATGCGCGCACCGAAGCAATCGTCATGGATAGTCTGCAGGCACAGGTGATCCCGCCGACGCCGCAGGAAATCTCCGATGCGATTGGCAATCAGATCTTTGGTGTCGTGGGCTCCTCCGAGTTCCCGCTGATCTGGGCCTTTGCCGACGGTCTGTTTCTGCAACTGCTCATGGTGGTTCTGGTGCCGGGGGTGTTGGCGCTGGTGTTTGGATGGCTGGCTTTCCGCTCGCGGGTCACGGGGGTGTATCTGTCGATCCTGACCCAGGCTATGACGCTCGCCCTGTCGCTCTATCTCTTCCAGAATGACAGCGGGCTGCGCGGCAACAATGGATTGTCCGGCCTTCAGAACATTCCCGGATTTGAGGACACGCCGCAGGCGACGATCTCCATCGTCTTTTTTCTGGCCTCTGCCGTTGCTTTGGGCGCGGGCTATGTCTTTTTCGCCTGGGTGGTCTCGGGGAAAATGGGCAGTGTGATAAAGGGTGTGCGCGACAACGAGGCGCGCGTGCGGTTCCTTGGGTATCACGTGGAGAGCTACAAGCTTTTCGTCTTTACGATCACGGCCATCATTTCGGGCATCGCGGGCGCGCTCTATTATCCGCAAGCGGGCATCATCAATCCCGGTGAGATCGCACCGATTGCGTCGATCTACCTCGCTGTCTGGGTGGCGATCGGTGGGCGCGGGCGGCTCTATGGCGCCGTTATAGGTGCGGCCTTCGTCTCTTTGCTGTCGAGCTGGTTCACCGGCGGCGGCGCGCCGGACGTGAACCTCGGGATTTACACCATCCAGTGGACAGATTGGTGGCTGGTGCTGCTGGGCGTCTCTTTCGTCGCCGTTACGCTGTTCTTCCCGAAGGGCATCGGCGGGCTTTTTGACTATCTGGTGCGGAAGCCGTCATGAGTATGCTGCTGGAAGTCTCCGGCGTCTCCGTCACCTTCGACGGGTTCCGCGCGATCAACAACCTGTCGATCAACTTCGCGGAGGCGGAGTTGCGCGCGATCATCGGACCCAACGGCGCGGGCAAGACGACCTTCATGGACATCGTCACAGGCAAGACCAAACCGGACGAAGGCAAGGTGATCTGGGGCGAAAAGAACATTTCCCTGCTCGGGCTGTCCGAAAGTCAGATCGCGATGGAGGGCATTGGACGGAAGTTCCAGAAGCCCACCGTGTTCGAAGACCAGACCGTGCGCCAGAACCTCGCCATGGCTTTGAAGAACCCGCGCGGGCCTTTTGCGGTTCTTCTGCACAAGAAAACCGAGCGGAATGCGGCGCGGATCGACGCGATAGCCGATGAGATTGGATTGACTGAGAGCCTGACGCGCCGGGCGGGTGAGCTGAGCCACGGGCAGAAACAGTGGCTGGAAATCGGCATGCTGCTGGCACAGGAGCCGCGATTGCTGCTCGTGGATGAACCGGCGGCGGGCATGACGGTCGAAGAGCGCGAGAAAACCACAGACATCCTGCGCAAGGCCGCGCAAACACGCGCCGTCGTTGTCGTCGAGCATGACATGGAGTTTGTCCGGCGGCTCGACTGCAAGGTGACGGTGCTGCACGAAGGAGCGGTGCTGGCCGAGGGGAGCCTCGATCACGTGACATCCAACCAGACCGTGGTCGATGTGTATCTGGGGCGCGGACATGCTTGAGGTTTCCCATCTTGATCTGCACTACGGGCAGAGCCAGATCCTGTTCGACATCTCCATGACCGCTGCGGTCGGTGAGATCACGGCGGTCATGGGAAACAACGGTGCGGGAAAAACCAGCCTGCTGAAGGCAGTGGCCGGGCGACACCCCGCCAGCAGCGGTGAGGTCGTGGTCAGTGGAGTGGCGGTGCCCACCGCATCGGCCGTGCGTGCCGCGCGTCAGGGCATCTCCTATGTGCCTCAAGGGCGCGAGATCTTCCCGATGATGAGTGTCATGGAGAATCTCGAAACCGGCTTTGCCTGTTTGCCGAAATCCGAACATGGAATTCCGCCGCAGATCTTTGATCTTTTTCCGGTTCTGCAAGACATGCAGGCCCGGCGGGGAGGAGACCTGTCGGGTGGTCAGCAGCAGCAGCTGGCTATTGCGCGCGCGCTGATCACACGCCCCAAGGTTTTGCTGCTCGATGAACCCACCGAGGGCATTCAGCCCAATGTGATCCAGCAAATCGGGGAGGCCTTGAAGCAGCTGCGGTCCGAGGCGCGGATGGCCATTGTTCTTGTGGAGCAGAATGCGGATTTCGCCTACGCGCTGGCGGATCGGTTCGTTGTGGTCGAACGCGGTGCGGTCAAGCGCCAGGAGGGCCGGGCGCAATACACAAAAGATACGCTTTTGGCGGATCTGGCGCTTTAGACTGCGCCCCTATGCGTGAGATGTGGGCTTTGTCCGTCGAGAGTTGGCGCCACAGATCAGAATGTAGCGGTGCATCATGTGCTCCAGTCTTGCGCATTGAGGGTCGCGATGACCGCGTCGATCTCACGCACCTCGACGGGCCGCGAGAGGTAGTACCCTTGCGCCTGATCGCATTTGTGATTGCGCAGCCACTCAAGATGCTGGCTGGTTTCGACCCCTTCAGCGACGATGGTTGCGTCAATCTGCTCCGCCAGGGTCAGGATCAGGCTGATAATGGGCCCCGATTTGGGCAGTTGGGCAATGAAAGACTGGTCAATCTTGAGGCAATTGAGCGGGAAGCGGGAGATATAGGACAGGTTGGAGTAGCCCGTGCCAAAGTCGTCAATGGCGATGCGATAACCCATCCTTGAAATTGTCTCGAGCCTTTTCGCGATCAGATCATGGTCCCCGATCAGCACGTTCTCGGTGATTTCAAGCTCGATCTTCCCCGGCGGAAAATCGGGGTGCCGGGAGAAGGTCTTCAGCGACGCGAGCAGGCGATTATCTTCGAATTGCCGCGGCGAGATGTTCAAGGATATCTCGATATCCTTGCCTGATTGATGCCATGAAATCGCGGTCATGCAGGCCATTTCGAGGATCAGCTGCCCCAGATCCTCGATCATCCCGGTTTCTTCGCAGATAGAGATGAACTCCGCCGGCATGATCAAGCCGCGCTTGGGGTGCTGCCATCGCACCAGCGCCTCGACAGAGACGACGCGACTGGTTTCCAAACACATGCGGGGCTGGAAATGCAGGATGAACTCGCGGTTCTCAATGGCCCGCTTGAGTTCCATCTCGACCAGATCGCGCGCCTTGGCCAACGCGCCCATCTCTGCATTGAAGAATGTCACGCGGTTCCGGCCCGCCTGTTTGGAAGTGTAAAGCGCGATGTCGGCCTCACGCATGATCGCCGTGAAATGCGTGGCGTCCGGCACGAAGGTCGCGACGCCCATGCTCACCGTCGCGCTCACGCGGGTGGCGTCATGGGTGATCGGCTCCGCGATGAGGTCCAGCAGCGCTTTGAGCTTGGCGGTCAGTTCCGCTTCGGACGGGATGTCCTCAAAGACGACAACGAATTCGTCCCCGCCCAGGCGCACAAAGGTGTCATTGCGACGGATTGACATGCTGACACGAGCGGCAATTTCCTTGAGAACGACGTCGCCCATCTCGTGCCCGAGTCTGTCGTTGACCTGTTTGAATTTGTCGACATCGAAGCACAGCAGCGCACAGCGTCGTCTCTGGTAATGCCCGAGGGTCGCCATGTATTGCTGCAGGTAGGACCTGTTGTAACAGCCTGTCAACTGGTCCCTGTCGGCGAGATAGCGGGCCTTGTCGCGGGCGATCTTCAGTTCGCTTACGTCGATTGCGGTGACAAGGATCGCCGGATTTCCCGTAACCGCATCCGAGCAATGCTTGACCGTCAAATCGTGCCAGCGCGGCCCGGCATCGGTGTTGACCTTGGAGACCATGCGATGCTCGCCCGATGCCTCCAATTCGTGCAGAAGCCTCTCATAATCGGCTGGATCGACGAATTTCTCCGCAATGGTCTGCATGGCATGGGTTGCGGTGTTGCGGGCGGCGGGGTTCAGGTAAACCGGGGGTCCGGAGGCGTCGTGCAGCGCGATCATGACATCGGTGTGCAACAAGGCCTCGGCGCTGCGCAGATTGTCCGGTTCGTCTTCGGCGCCGCCGACAACCTCGCATTGCATGGCCATCCGCCCATCCGCGAGAGGATAGCCTGAGTACACGACCATCACACTTGTGGGGCGCCCGTTCGGGTACAGCGTCCACATTTCGCTGAAGGTCGCGTCGCGTTCGATGAAATCGTGCTGATACTGTTTCAGCCGTTTCGAGACCGTGGGCGACATGTCCGAGGCCAGATCACGGTTGCGGAGTTCTTCTTCGCTCTCGGCCTGCCAAAGCTCGCAGGCCGACGCATTGGCATAGAGGATGCAGGCGTGATCGACGTCATAGACCCAGACGGCCGTCTTCAACCGATCAATCGGAATCGTGATTTGCGCGGACCGTGCGAGCGGTTTGGCCGCGCTGGCGTGCGTCGGCACAACAGACCCTTCGACTATGTTTTCGTTGCGCATTGACCGACCGCTCCGGTGATCGTGCTCTAGGCCGCTTTGCTATGAGACTGTCCCATCTCGCTCAGCGGGCGAAACCCGTCGGTGTCGGCAACGGCAGCGACCCAATGGGCAATGGCGGGGTAGTCCGCCATGGACAAGCCCGCCTCTTCGAGCACATGGACATATCCGAATGTCGCTATGTCGGCGATCGAATAGCCGGACTGCAGCATGAACGTCCGATGTGCCAGATGGGCATCAAGCCGAGATAAACCGGCGTCGGCGGCGGTCTGCCATTTTCGAATGTCCTCGGCGCGTGCCTCCCGCTGATCGGGCAAGATTGTGGTGAAAAAGCGCGCCGGTGAAATGAAGGGCTCGAGCTTGGATTGCTCAAAGTACATCCATTGCAACGCCTCCGCACGACCTTCCCGCGTGGCGGGCATCAGATGGCTGTCTTCTGCCAAGTACCAGAGCATCGCGTTGCTTTCTCCGATCCCGTGCCCTGTCTCCGTGATGAGATGTGGCACCACACCAAGCGGGTTGACCGACAGATACGCCGGCGTCTTCTGCTCGCCCTTGAGAACGTCGACCAGCTCAAGCTTGAACGGCATTCCCAGTTGGTGCATCGCCAACCACGGTTTGAAACAATTCCCCGACCCCAGACATGCGTAAAGTTTTGTCATGAGAAGTCCCTTCCATCTCAGTGTCGTCTTCTCGTTAAGAAATTGCCGTTAATGGCGTCTGAATTTCGTTCTCAAACGAAGTTCGAATGCGTCTCAAATTGCCCGTACTTGGGATAGGGGGATGGTCATGGTGTTCGGGTGCTGCAAAATTGGGCACCCGCGCCCCTCTGCCTTACGACACGGATGCGGCGTGGCGTCGCAGCTTTCAGCGCAAAGCCTTTGAAAACAGATATTTTTGAAAATCAGCATCTGGACGTTAACTGAAGTCCTTAAGATCGCTGCTAACCATTAACTGAATTTTAAGCTCAAAATCATAATTTCCATTTGGTTAACAAATAGTTAATGAGTTATTTGGTCGCCAGTTAGCTAGTCCAATCTTACCAACAGAGCGAGATAAGATGTTAAGTTACCCTGAATCTATCCTGTCACCTGCGTCGTTCGATCAGCCGATCTCAGAACAGATTTGGCGGTCAAAGTATCAATACGTGACCGGAGGGCGCGACCAAGACGTCACGGTGAACGACACATGGCTGCGCGTCGCGAACAATCTGGCCGAGGCTGAAGACCCGGCGGACCGACAGAACGTATCACTGGCGTTCTATGAGGCGATGGAGGGGTTCAAGCTGCTTCCCGCAGGGCGCATTCTGGCCGGAAGCGGGACGCACCGGAACGTGACACTTGCCAACACCTTCGTCATGCGCGCGATCCCCGATTCCGTCGAAGGTATCATGGATACGGTCAAGGACGCGGCACTGACCATGCAGATGGGTGGCGGCATCGGTTTCGATTTCTCGACCCTGCGGCCCAAGGGCACGCTGGTCGCAGGTTTGGACTGCCCTGCGGCTGGTCCGCTCCCCGCCATGGATATCTGCAACACTGTCTGCGGCATGCTCGTCACCGGAATGGGGCGGGGCGCTATGATGGCGACCATGCGGGTGGACCACCCCGATATCGAGGCCTTCATCGACGCCAAGGCCAACCCATTGCGACTGCGGAATTTCAACACCTCGGTCATGATCACCGACAAGTTCATGGCGGCGATGGAAGCCAATGCGGATTGGGACCTGCTCTGGGAAGGGCGGACCGTCCGTACGGTCAAGGCGCGGGAGATCTGGGAAAAGATCATGTGGCGCACCTACAGTGCGGCCGAACCCGGGGTTCTGTTTATCGACCGCATCAATGAGGCCAACCCGCTGGGTTATCTGGAGACGTTGTCGGCCACCAACTCCTGTGCGGAGCAACCGCTGCCACCGAACGGAACCTGCCCGTTGGCGTCGATCAACCTGGCGCGGCTGGTCTCCAAGCCATTCAGTGAGCACGCAACTCTGGATGACGCGCAACTGCGCCGACTTGTGGGTGTTGCGGTACGCATGCTGGACAACGCCATTGATGTATCACGCTTTGCGGTCGCAGCGCAGCAGGAGGAAGCTTTCGCCAAGCGTCGCATCGGTGTCGGTGTGACCGGTGTCGCCGATGCGCTGATCATGCTCGGGGTGCGCTATGGCACGCCAGCAGCGGTTCGGCTTGTCGGCTCCTGGCTCCAGAGTATACAGAACGCAGCCTATCTTGCCTCTGCCGAATTGGCGGCCCTGCGCGGGACGTTTCCTCTCTACGACGCTGAACAGCATCTGGAAGGCGCCTCGATCCAGTCGCTCGATGTCGAAGTTCAAGCGGCCATCAAGAGACACGGGTTGCGCAATGGCGTGTTGACCACCATCGCTCCGACGGGAACCACCTCCATGTTCGGTGGCAATGTGTCGTCCGGGATTGAACCGGTCTTTGCGACATCCTACAGCCGGAAGATCACGCGTCCGGATGGAACCAAGGCCGAAGAACTGGTTCAGGACTATGCGGTTTGGTTGTATTATCAGATGTTTGGCGAAGATGCGCCACTGACCGACGCCTTTGTGACGGCACAAGAGCTGCGCCCCGCGGACCATGTTCGCATGCAGGCCGTCGCGCAGCGTTGGGTCGACAGCGGGATTTCGAAGACCGTGAACTGCCCCGAGGACATTCCATTTGCAGTTTTTGAGGATGTCTACCGGCAAGCCTTCGAGAGCGGGTGCAAGGGGTGCACGACCTACCGGCCAAACCCGGTCACGGGTTCGGTTTTGACAGTGTGAGGCGCGGGTTGGGTCTTTCGAAACTCATCCGTGGCCTATGGGGGCGTCGGCCAAGCGCCGGCGTCCATCCAACTTTCGAGAATCTGGGCCCTGCGGCGAATGTATGTACAGCGGTAGCCGCCTGGAGACCCACTCACAGGCACCGGAAAGGTGGTCTCTACCGCGTGCTCGCACGCGGCGTTTGGGAGGCGGATCGGACAGAGGCGGTCATCTATGACGACGCCGAAGGGACAATCTGGATCCGCCCAGCGGTAGAATTCGACGACGGACGTTTCGTCGAATTGGCGTAGGTTCGGGGTGAAGAGTGCACAGACTTCGGACGTTGGCTGAAAACTCGGGTAAGGCGGTCCCGTCTCAAATTGGTCGTGCGCCTACCCGTGGTGTTTCATGCGCGACACCTGGAAGGCAATCCAAGTGGGTAAGACAGAATAAGATGCCAAGGCCTCAAAAGCGGTAGGAGGCGACAAGCGCGTTTGGCAGGTCCTCGATGGCATGGCTCTCATGCAGATATGGTTCTGAGCGCTTCCGCTCTGTTCCCTTTGCTTTTCAGTGCCACAGAGTATTTGTCGCGCGCCGGCTCGGACTCCGTCAGAGTTGTTCCGCTGACGTTGATGAGGTGTCCAAAAAGGCTGTGCGAAATATCTCCAGCAATGCACGATATTTCGTCTTTGGACGCAGACCATATAGGGACGGGATGGACTTGGATGTCGAAGGTCGCCCCTTGCGCCTGCTCAGCAGGCGCGCGTGTGAAGTGTGTTGCCGCCTCCTTCTTCGCCTCTGGCGTGAGGCGTCCTGTTTGATTTTGACAATGGCCGTCCTGCCGCGCTACCCCAAGGGTCGTCACCGCTGAAGGACTGGTTTTGGCAGCCCGAATTTTCTCAACCCGCAATCGGCCGTTTCATTTGGGTCCGTTCCCGTTGGAGCGTCTGGCGCGGCATGATCGGGCGCCAGATTTGTCGGGCGTGCCGCCGATGCAGGCCGTTTCCTTTGATCGTACGGAGGTGCCCGCCTCACTGGTCAATGCGATGGCGGAGTACCAGGCGATGCTGGACGCGATCCGGGATGGGCTGATCAACCGCGCGCCGTCGCAGTGTCCCGAGGACCCCGACGCGCGGGCACAGCACATCAAGTCTTTCGGGTATTTCCAGGATGCGCCGATGGTGGGCATCGGGCGGCTGGCGTCGGGCGATATGCTGGACGTGCCCCTGCGCAACCCCGGCATTGACCACCTGGCGGAGGAGCTGCGCACGCGCCAGACCCAGACGCTGGCGGCGGGCATCGACACCATCATGGCCGATCTGCGCGACAGCATGACGGCCCCGCCGCGCACGATTGCAGCGCACGACCACACGGTTGTGTTTCTTTACGACTACAGCCGCGAGCCTGACCCGAGTGAGCCGGGGTATGACTGGATCGCCGAAGCGCATCCACAGCGTGCAGCGCTTCGTGCCACGGAAACGGCGGTGATCGTTGCCGGCTATCTGCGGGTGCTTGGCTTCGACGCCAAGGCGCATACGGCGACATCGTCGGATGTGGACCTGAACAAGCTCGCGGTCGGTGCGGGTTTGGTGACGGTGGAAGAGGGCGTGCTGGTCAACCCCTATGTCCGGTCGCGGTTTCACGTGGCGGCGGTGACCACGAATTTCCAGATGATGCCGGACAAGCCTCTGGTGCCCTTAGCGGAGCAGCCGAAATCCATCCACGGGCTGGCGTGGAAGTTGGGCCAGGGGGCGCCGAAGAGTGCGCGGACGCTCGATCCTTACGCCAAGCGGCGCTATGCGGATGGGCCACACCCGTTCGAGACGCTGAAGCGAGTGGAGAAGCCCACCACCTATATCGACGAAGCGCGGGTGGCACGTGTGCCGAAGCGCACGGATATGTTTGCGCGGGCGCAGTTCGGAGACATCGGCAAGGCCAATCAGCAGGCGACGACGGGCGGGTATTTTGCGCAGAAGGCGCCGATCAGCAATGCGATCCGGCGGCCCTCGGGAGCGCTGTTGTTGCTGCAACAGGGCGTGGTGGCACCCGAGATCGACCCGAGCGCGCGGGAGGCGGTGCGCAATGCGGAAGGCATCAAGGCGGCGGCCTATTTCATGGGCGCCGATGCGGTGGGCATCTCGCGCTGTCCGGAGTGGGTGTGGTATTCGCATGATGCGGTGGGGGAGCCTATCACGCCCACCCATGACAACGCGATCAGCCTGATCATTGATCAGGGGTTTGACACCACCGAGGGCTCCTCAGGGGATGACTGGATCGCGGTCACACAGTCGATGCGAGCCTATCTGCGGTTTTCGCTGCTTGGCGGCGTGATCGGCAAGCAGATCCGCAATCTTGGCTATGAGGCCCGGGTACACACGAACCTCGATGGCGAGGTGTTGCAGCCGCCGCTCTTGTTGCTCAGCGGGCTCGGTGAGGTGAGCCGCATTGGCGAGGTGATCGTGAACCCGTTTCTGGGGCCTCGCTTGAAGTCCGGCTGTATCACCACGACCATGCCGCTGGCCCATGACAAGCCCATAGATTTCGGCATGCAGGCGTTTTGCGAGGCCTGCAACAAATGCGCGCGGGAATGCCCTTCGGGGGCGATTACGGCGGGGCCGAAGCTGATGTTCAACGGCTATGAGATCTGGAAATCCGACAGCCAGAAGTGCATCACCTATCGGCTCACGCAGGAGGGTGGGTCCATGTGCGGGCGCTGCATGAAGACCTGCCCGTGGAACATGGAAGGGCTGGAGCACGAAAAGCCGCTGCGCTGGATTGCGATGAACGTGCCGGCGATGGCGGGGGTGCTGGCGAAGGCCGATGATCTGGTCGGCAACGGGCGGATCAACCCGCAGAAGCGCTGGTGGTGGGATCTGAAGGTGAACGCCGAAGGGGGCTTTGAGCCCACGGACGTGCCTGCGCATGAGCGCGCGTTGCAGACGGATCTGAAGCTCGAGTATGCGGATCAGACCTTGGCCGTGTATCCTGCAGATCTCGCACCGCCACCCTATCCGTTCCCGTTCCCGATGGATCGTGAGAAGGGGATCGAGGCCTACCAGGCGCTGATCACCGCCGAAGAGTATCAGGCGCGGCTGGCGCGGGGTGAGACGGACAGTTTGGCGCATGCCTATCTGGGGGCTGGTGAGGCGCCGGTGATCCGGGTGGAGGTGGCCAAGGTCACTGCGCTGACGCCGGAGATCAGCCTCTATGAGCTGCGCAGCCTAGATGGCAGTGATCTGCCTACTTGGGAGGCGGGGGCGCATCTGGATGTGGTGATCGCACCAGAGTTCTTCAGGCAGTTCTCGCTCTGCGGAGATCCGGGCGACCGGTCGCGCTATCAGGTGGCGGTGTTGCGCGAGCAGGACGGGCGTGGCGGCTCGAAGCTGATGCACAAGATCTTCACCGAAGGGCGTAAGGTCTTTGTGTCGAAGCCGATCAATCACTTTCCACTGGTGGAGGGGGCGTCAAAGCACATCCTGATGGGTGGCGGGATTGGGATCACGCCGATGCTGGCCTTTGCCCATGCGTGCCATGCGCAGGGTGCGGATTTTGCGCTGCACTACTCGGTGTCCTCGGGGGCGGAGGCGGTGTTCCTCGATCTGCTTCGGGCGGTCCACTGGGCCGAGAAAGTGACGGTGCACAATTCTGCGGCGGGCACGCGGGCCGATCTGGATCAGGTTTTGGCAGGGTATCAGCAGGGTTGGCATGTCTACGCCTGCGGGCCGGATGCCTACATGCGCGCCGTCACGGTGGCGGCCACGCGGCAGGGCTTTCCCGAGGCGGCGCAGCATGTCGAGTATTTTTCAGTGCCGGAGGTGCCGGACTATGAGAATCATGCCTTTACCTTGCGGCTGGCGCGGTCGCAGCACGATCTGCAGGTGCCTGCGGATCGCGCTGCGACCGATGTGCTCCGCGACAACGGGATCGCCGTGGATGTGAAGTGTTCGGACGGGCTCTGCGGGGTTTGCAAATGCGGGCTGATTTCCGGTGAGGTTGAGCATCGCGATTTCGTCCTGTCGAAGGCGCAGCGGGAGCGGGCAATCATCCTGTGCCAGAGCCGCGCGGCAGAGCCGGGCGGGGTGGTGGAGGTTGATCTTTAGAGGCCTTTGGACAGGGCTGGTCTTGTGGTCCGCCTTAAAGGGCGCAGAGGTTTCAGATGTCTCGCCCGGCTGACAGGCCGGGCATCGCCCGACCTCCCGCGGAGGGCGATTTTGCCAACTGGCAAGTAGTATGCCCGCCGCTTTTTCGGTGATGGCACGCGCCGCTGGCCGGTTGCAAACGCCCTCCAGGTCGGGCGAGGCCCTCAGCGCGCTACTTGTGGACGGAGGTATCCTCGATACGAGCGAACCGCCTTGAGTGCGTCGCTTCAGAGAGGCGCGTGGGCGAGGTGGCCGGATTTGATCCAGACGCGGGCGCCCTCGGGGCCTGCGGTGGCGGAGCTGGCCGTGCCCGTGGGCAGGCGTAGCCAGTCCCAGGAGCCGAGCGTCTCGCCCGCTTCTTCGAAGCCGCCCTCGATCAGGAAGATCTCCATGCCTCCCGGGGCGTCGAGATCGACGGTCGTTCCGGGCGCCCACAGCTCCACGCGGACCTCTTCGAAGTCGTCGCGGTGGAGCAGTTGGGCGTCCTGCGCCGGGTCGAGATCGACGCGGACCTGCGTGCGATCTGCCGGGTCGAACTGGTGCAGTTTGACCAGGATCGTGGCCCCCTCCGGGGCGGAGGGCGTGTGGCTGGAGGTTGGCGGATTGCGCACATAGGTGCCGGTCGGGAAGGCGCCGTGTTCGTCGCCAAAGGTGCCGTCGAGCACCAAATATTCCTCGCCCCCATCATGAGTGTGCGCAGAAAAGGCGCTGCCCGGTGCGTAGCGCACGATGGTGGTGGCGCGGGCGACTTCTTCGCCGATCCGGTCCAGCATCTTGCGGTCGACACCGGGCATGGGCGAGGCGATCCAGTCGTTCTCGGAAAACCGCACCAGCGCGCGTTGGGTGAAATCGGCGTTCAGTCGCATGGGAGCCTCCGCTGTGTCTGGAGCCTTGCATGGGCGATTCTGGCCGCGATGTGAAGAGCGGGGCCCGGTTGGAGCCCCGCGCGCAGGTCAGTTTGACATGCCGTGACTGGAATGGTCGTGTTCAGCGGCAGCGCCGCGTTCCTCGATGCTGAACTGAACCTCGATCTCGCCTGCGGTCTCGAAAATCAGCGTGGCGGGGATTTTCTCGCCCACGTCAAAGCCATCGCCGCCAAGGCCCATGAACATGACGTGCAGCCCGCCGGGTTCGAGCGCGACGGTCTCGCCCGCAGGGATATCGATGGCCTCCACATGCATCATGCGGGCGACGCCGTCTTTCTCTTCGGTGGTGTGCAGCTCGACCTTGGGGAAGTCCGCGCGCACGCCGATGAGGCGGTCGGGGGTGTCGCCGGTGTTGGTGATGGTAAGGTATCCGCCGCCCGATTTCGCGGTGGGCGCTGTGTTGAAGGCCATCGGATGGTCGATGACCAGATCGCCGACGGTGTAGTCATGTGCGAAGGCGGCGGCAGATAGGGCAAGGAGTGCGGCGGAGGCCGCAAGTGTGAAACGTGTCATGATGTGATCCTTTGGTGAAGCGCCGGGATGACGCTGAGAAGTCCGGGTGTCAGCGGGGATCATCCAAAGGGAGGTGCGCGGCTGGGGGGTGTGACATCTGGGTGCCTTGGCGCGGCGACCGAGGCGGAGAGACCCCTGTGCTCCACCCGTGCGTAGTGCATCGGAGTGGTGGCCTGAGGCGTGTGGTCCGGGGCCAGCGCATTCGCGATAATGCGGCAGGCGTCGCAGCCAGCGGTCATGTGATGTGCGAGCCCGGCCTCGCCGCAGAGCTCTTCCAAGGTGCCGCCCATGCTGAGATAGGCCAGCAGATCCGGCGTCTGACTGCCTTGCGTCACGCGATGCGTGAAGGCCGCAGCTGACATGGCAAGGCTGGCCAGCAGCATGAGTGCGAGACCCGCGCGGGAGAGAGCAGACCGGAATGTCATCGCGCAAGTCTTAGGGCGAGTGGCCGGCGGGGTCTAGTGCGTACGATGCGTTTCGCGCCTCTGTTGCGGAACGGATCGGGCTTGACGGGCCTGCGCCGGGGTGCCCTGATCGGCGGGCAGAAGGAGGGGGCATCATGACCGTGAAACCACTTGGGCTCGACCCCGCGCAGTGTCTCATTGGCGGGATTTGGCAGGCCCCGGCGGACGGCGCGGTGCTGCCGCTGACCGATCCGTCGACGGGTACTGCGCTTTGCGAAATCGCACGGGGGCGAGCGGCGGACATTGATGCCGCCATTTCAGCGGCGCAGGCGGCTCTGGCAGGTGATTGGGGCCGGGCCACGGCGGCGGAGCGGGGTCGCGTGCTCGCGCGCATCAGTCAGTTGGTGCAGGAGCAGGCGGAGCATCTCGCAGAGCTTGAAGCGCGCGATGTGGGCAAGCCGCTGCGCCAAGCGCGGGCGGATGTGACGGCGCTGGCGCGTTATATGGAGTTCTATGCAGGGGCCGCCGATAAGGTGCACGGCAGCACGATCCCCTATCTCGATGGCTATACCGTCTATACCCTGCGCGAGCCGCATGGGGTGACCGGGCATATCGTGCCGTGGAACTATCCGATGCAGATCATCGGGCGATCCGTGGGGGCGGCGCTGGCCATGGGCAATGCCTGTGTTTTGAAGCCTGCTGAGGAGGCCTGCCTGACGGCGCTCGCCTTCGGTGAGTTGGCGCATCGGGCCGGGCTGCCTGCGGGGGCGCTGAACGTGGTGCCGGGGCTTGGCGCGGAGGCCGGCGCCGCGCTCGCCGCACATCCGGGCGTGAGCCATGTGTCCTTCACCGGGTCTGTCGAGGTCGGCAAGCTGGTGCAGCAAGCGGCGGGGGGCAATGTGGTGCCGGTGACGCTGGAGCTGGGGGGCAAGTCGCCGCAGCTGGTCTTCGACGATGCGGATATCGACGATGCGCTGCCGTTTCTGGTGAACGCAGGTATTCAGAACGCGGGGCAGACCTGCTCTGCCTCCTCGCGCATTCTGGTGCAGCGCGGGGTGTATGATCAGGTGGTGGAGGCTATGGCTGCGCGGTATTGCGGTTTGCGCGTGGGGCCTGCGATGGACGATCTGGACGTGGGGCCGCTGATTTCAGAGCGCCAGCGCGCGCGGGTCGAGGGGTTTCTGGCGCAGGGCCGTGATCTGGAGGTGGCCGGGCAGGGCATGTTGCCTGAAGGTTTGCCAGAGGGTGGGGCCTATGTGACGCCCACACTCTTTGCCGGGGCGGCTGCCAGCCATGTACTGGCGCAGGACGAGGTCTTTGGCCCGGTGCAGGTGGCGATCCCCTTTGACGATGAGGCCGAAGCGCTGGCGATCGCCAATGGCACGGCTTACGGGCTGGTCGCCTCGGTCTGGACGCGGAACGGAGCGCGGCAGATGCGGCTGGCGAAGGCGCTGCGGGCGGGGCAGGTGTTTCTGAACAACTATGGCGCGGGCGGCGGGGTCGAACTGCCTTTTGGAGGGACGGGGCTCTCCGGGCATGGGCGCGAGAAGGGGTTCGAGGCGCTCTATGGGTTCTCGGCGTTGAAGACAGTCGCGGCGAGGCATGGGTAGGGCTCGCTTTAAAGGCCAGCTGCGTCCGCCGAGGCGTGTTGAGGACAGCCCCCTCCCGTGGGGAGGGTCGGGGGCTGTCCGGCTTTGCCGGACCGGGACATGCATAAGGCGTCAGAGCGTCCCGAGCGCCATCAGCCAGAGCCAGACCGTGATCACCGAGGCCCCCGTGGCGATCAGCACGGACGAGGCGGCGACCCGCTTGGCTCGGCCATACATGTTGGCGAAGATGTAGGTGTTGACGCCGGGCGCCATGGCCGCCGTGAGCACGCCGGATCGGAAGGCATCGGTCGGCAGGCTCTGCAGGCTGCCGAAAAGCCAGACGAGGGCAGGGTGCAGCAGCAGGCCGATGGCGCAGACCATGGCGATGGTGCGGCCGTCGCCTTCGGGGCGGTATTGGAAGAGCACGCCACCGAGGGCGAAGAGCGCGGCGGGCAGAGCGGCGCGGGCGACAAGGGTCAGCGCGTCATCGACCACCGCGGGCACCGTGACGCCGGAGAGGTTGACGACGAAGCCCAGGGCGATGGCGAGCACCAGCGCGTTGCGGAACATCGCGCGCGCGACGCCGCGCAGCATCACCAGAGGCGACTGACCGCGGTTGCGCACGATCTCCATCGCGGTGATGCCTAGGCCATAGCAGAAGGGCGAGTGGATCGCGACGATGGCAAAATTGCCGGTGAGGGCCTCTGGCCCATAGGCGCGTTCGGTGATCGGCAGGCCGAGCAGTACGGAGTTGGAAAAGAGACAGCAGAAGCCAATGGCAACGCAGTCTTCCCAATCGCGTTTGAAGAAGAGGCGTGCACCGAACAGACCGGCGGTGAAGCAGAGGCCTGCGCCTGCATAGAAACTGCCGAGCAGCGCCGGATCGAAGGAGGTGCCGAGGTCGATGCCCGCGATGGCCTGGAAGAGCAGGCACGGGATGGCGAAATGCTGGGTGAAGTTCATAACGCCGTCGATGCCCGCCTCGGGGAAGAGCTTGCGCCAGACTGCGACATAGCCAAAACCGATGACCAGGAACACGGGCAGGATGACGTCGAGCAGGGTCTGCATGGGCGGGCCTTTGCGCGCAAGGGCAGGGCGCGTGGGGCGTCAGGGACGCTCAGGACGCGGGAAAGGTGAGGGTCAGCCCGTCGTAGGCGGGCTCGATATGGTCTGGGGTTTCGGCGTTGACGGTCTCGTAGTCGAGGTCGATGTGCATGTTGGTGAGCACCGCGCGTTTGGGCTGGACCTCGGCGATCCATTCCAGCGTGCGGGCGAGATGGGCGTGGGTGGGATGCGGGTCGCGGCGCAGCGCGTCAACGATCCAGCAGTCGAGGTTGTCGAGCGCGGGCCAGGCGGCCTCGGGGATCTGGGCCACATCCGGCAGGTAGGCGAGATCGCCGATGCGGAAGCCGAGCGCATCCATGCCGCCGTGGGCCACGGCGAAGGGGGTGAAGGTGATCGGGCCGCCCGCGCCGTCAATAGTCACGTCCCCCTCGATCAGGTGCATGTCGAGGATCGGCGGGTAGGTGGAGCCTTCGGGTTGTACGAAGGCATAGGTGAAGCGCTCCATCAGGGCATCGCGGGTTGGCGGGTCGGCCCAGACGGGCAGGCGCGCGCGCATGTTGAAGACGATCATGCGCAGATCGTCGATGCCGTGCACATGGTCGGCGTGGGAATGGGTGTAGATCACCGCATCGAGCCGCCCGACACCCGCAGTGAGCAGTTGGTTGCGCAGGTCGGGCGAGGTGTCGATGAGCACGGTGGTCGTGCCCTCGGCGCTCTCCCGTTCGACCAGCAGCGAGCAGCGCTGGCGGCGGTTGCGGGGGTTCTCCGGGTCGCAGTCGCCCCAATGCCCGCCGAGACGGGGCACGCCACCAGAGGAGCCGCAGCCGAGGATCGTCACCCGCAGTGTTGCCATCAGGCGGGCACCTCGAACTGTGCCGCCTTGCTGAAGAGCCGATCGAAGTTGGCCTGGGTGTGGGCGGCAAAGGCGCCGTAGCTGAGGCCCATGGTTTCGGCCCCGCGCCGGGCGGTGTGGGCCACATAAGCCGGTTCATTGCGCTTGCCGCGATGGGGCGGGGGCGCGAGATAGGGCGCGTCGGTTTCCACGAGGATACGGTCGATGGGGGCGGCGGCGAAAATGTCACGCAATTCCTGGCTTTTGGGGAAGGCGGTGATGCCGGACATCGACAGGTAGAACCCCAGATCGAGGGCCGCACGCGCGAGCTCGGCCGAAGAGGAAAAACAGTGCATCACACAGGTGTAGGGGCTCTTGTGGTACTCCTCGGTCAGGATGCGCGTCATGTCCTCATCTGCATCGCGAGCATGGATGATCAGAGGCAGCCCGGTGGCGCGCGCGGCCTCGATATGAAGGCGGAGCGAGGTCTGCTGCGCCTTAGCACTCTCAGCGGTGTAGTGATAGTCAAGCCCGGTCTCGCCGATGCCGACGCATTTGGGGTGGCGCGCGACGGCAATGAGTTCATCCACGGTGACCATCGGTTCTTTGGCGACGCTCATCGGGTGGGTGCCAGCGGCGAAGAAGACAGGTGCATGGGCCTCGGCGATAGCCTGCACGACCGGCAGGTTGGCCAGCCGCGTGCAGATCGTGACCATGCGGGTCACGCCGGCCTCTGCGCCACGCGCGATCACGTCATCAAGCTGGCCCTCGAAGTCCGGGAAATCGAGATGACAATGGCTGTCGGTGATCTGCGGTGTCGCGGTCATGCCGATCCGATCGGTTACACGCCGGGGCGCGGGTCACGCATCGGCGGTTTGGCTGAGTTTGATCAGGGTATCTAGGACCAGCGCGGCAGGGTCAAGGTTCACCGCGATGCCATGCTGGACACGCGCGCCGGTCTCCTGCGCGATCTGCGCCCATGCGCGGCCTGCGTGTGCGTTCGGTGCGAGGCGCGCGAAGGTTTCCGCCTCTCGCGGGGCCGCTTCGACGCTTGGGGGACTGCCTGTGGCACCCGTGCGGGCGAGGCGGCTGAGCGCCAGGTCGATGAGCTCGAAGAGCAGGTCGCGCTTAGCCTCACTGCCGCGGGCGGAGGCGGCTTCGGCGAGCTTAACGGCAGCCTGGCGGTCGAGCCGGGGCAGGGTGCCGATGAGCGTGACCAGATCGGCGTAGGTCTTGAGCCCCTCCAGCAGGGAGAGCCGCAGCGCCGCGCCCAGGGAGCCGCCGGAGAGCTCGGCCAAGGCCGGGGCCTCGGTGCCCACCTCGAAACCGGCTTGCGCAAAGGCGCGCGCCATGTCGTCGGGCGCGAGCGTGCCTAGTCGCAGGGATCGGCAGCGGGAGCGGATTGTCGGCAACAGGCCCGAGGGGCGGTGGCTGATCAGCAGCAGCGTGGCGCGCTCGGGTGGTTCTTCGAGCATTTTCAGCAGTGCGTTGGCGGCGGAGCTGTTCATCTCATCCGCGGCGTCGACAATGACCACGCGGCGGCCCCCATCGGTGGCCGAAAGCTGGAAGAAGCCTGCCAGCGAGCGAATGTCATCAACCACGATCTGGTCGCGCATGCGGTCGGTGTTGGGGTTGGGCGTGCGGGTGATGACCTTCAGCCCCGGCTCGGCGCCCGCGGCGATGCGCCGGACCACCGGATGCTCGGAGTCGATATCCAGCGTCTCAGGCGGAGGCGGCGCGCCGAACAGGCCGTCGTCCTGCTGCGCCGGGGTGGCGAGCAGGAACCGCGCCATCTGCCAGGCGAGTGTCGCTTTGCCCACGCCGCGCGGCCCGGTCAGCAGCCAAGCGTGGTGCAACCGGCCGGCGGCGTAGGCTTCGAGAAAGGTTTGTCGGGCGGTATCCTGACCGAAGAGGGTGGCTGTGTCGCGCGGATGCGGGGCACCGTCGATTTGATCCGGCGTGCTCACACCAGTTCGCCATCGACGACGGCTGCGATGTCTGAAGCGACAGTGTCCATGTCGCGCGCGCCGTCGATCACGCGGAACCGCTGGGCGAATTCTTTGGCGAGATCCAGAAAGCCCTGCCGCATGTCGATTTGCAGATCTTCTCCGAAGGCCTCGAACCGTTCATCCAGCGTCTGCCGCGAGAGGGCGCGGGTGAGACCCACAGCAGGGTCCATGTCGATCAGGATTGTAAGATCAGGTTCGCGCCCAATAATCAGCTCGTGCAGTTGATCCACAATGCCTCGCAGATTGCCGCGCGAGAGCCCCTGATACATCCGCGTGCTGTCAGCGAAACGGTCGCAGAGTACGATTTTACCTGCACGCAGAGCGGGCAGGATCGTGCGCTCCAGGTGGTCGCGCCGCGCGGCTGTGAAGAGTAGGATTTCAGTCTCCGCCGACCAGCGGTCCGGGTCTCCTTGCAGTACCAGTGCGCGGATTTCCTCGGCACCGGGCGACCCGCCGGGCTCGCGTGTGACCACCACGTCATGGCCCTGGTCTGTCAGATGTGCGGCGAGCCGTTTGATCTGGGTGGATTTGCCCGAGCCGTCGATGCCTTCGAAGGTGATGAACCTTGCCGATGCGAGCAGGGTTGCGGTCACGTCGCCTCCTCGGGCCCCTGCATGAGCTTCTTGAAAAGCACGAGTGCTGCGGTGCTCACCCGGCTGACGAACCCGCCCGGCGCAATGTCACGGTCGGCTACCAGCGGGACACGTGTCTCAGGCAGGCCTTCGAGGGTAAATACCAACTCGGCCAGCTGATCTCCCGCCGCGATGGGCGCGCTCAGCGGGCCGATGTAGACCACTTCGCCCTCGATCTCATTTGGCGCCAGCGCGGGCATCAGTATGCTGACGTCTTCGGCAGCAACCAGGCCAACCGTCGGCTCGCTGCCCATCCACACATTGGCCTGCGCGAATTGCTCGCCTTCGGTTGCGAGCGGGCGCATGGCGAATTGCCGGAAGGCCCAGTTCACGATCGCCTGGCTCTCCTGCGCGCGTTGCTGCACCGTATCGAGCCCCGTGATCACCCAGATCACCCGGCGGTCGCCCTGTTTGGCGGACCCGGTGAGCCCGTATCCCGCCTCCTGCGTGTGGCCGGTCTTCAGCCCATCCGCGCCGATGCCCATTGTGAGCACCGGGTTGCGGTTGTTCTTGTTGCTGGGCACGCGGTTGTCGAATTCGAACTCGGTTTCGGCAAAGAGCGGGTAGAACTCAGGGAAATCCGTGATCAGCCGGTCGGCGAGCAGCGCGAGATCGCGCATGGACATCAGGTGCCCGGGCTGTGGCCAGCCGCTGGAGTTCACGAAGGTCGAGTTTGTCATGCCGAGCTGCTGCGCGCGCTGGGTCATGAGCCGCGCAAAGCCGTATTCGGTGCCATCAGGCGACAGCGCCTCGGCGATCACCACGCAGGCATCATTGCCCGAGAGGACGATGATGCCGCGGATGAGGTCTTCGACGCTCACACGTTCGCCCGAGCGCAGGAACATGCTGGAGCCGCCGAAGGACTGCGCATGTTCGGAAACCAGCAGCTCTTCATTCAGATCCAGCCCACCGTCGGCCTTGCCGCGGCGGATCGCTTCGAAGGCCATGTAGAGTGTCATCAGCTTCGACATCGACGCTGGCGGCAGTGGCTCATCGGCGTTCTTGTTCAGCAGAACAGTGCCTGTGGTCTGATCAATCACAAAGGCCGACTGAGCCTGCGTGTCGAAGGCGCTGACCTGCGTGGTAGACAGGCTCAAGGCCAGAAGGGCTGTAGCAAGACGGATCACGGGTGCGCGCTCCTTTCTCGGGGTCAGTTGGTCACGGCGTAGGCGTCGGAGAAGCCTTCGTCCTTGATGGTGGAGAGCAGTCTGCGCTGCTCGGACGTCGAGGTGGCGGGGCCGACAACCACGCGCCAAAACGGTTTGCCGCCGAGTTGCTGCTCCTTCACCGTGGGGATCAGGCCCGCGCCGCGCATCTGCTTGGCCGCCCGCTCGGCGTTGGCTTCCTCACTGAATATCCCGATCTGTATGAAGGGTTTCTTAAGCGACGAGGTCGGCGCGGCCGTCTGAGGCAGGCTGGACTGTGGCAGAGTGGCGGGTTCGATAACTGCGGTTTCGGCCGTCTCGGTTCCGGTCGGCTCGGCGGCCTCAATGGCCGCTCCGGCAGCGGCGATGGGGTCGAGCGACGTTTCGGTGATCTCGGCGGGCGCCTCGATGGCCTCCTCCGCAGGCGCAGGCGGCGCGACCTCGACAGTCTCCTTGCGCAACGCCACAACCTCCAGATCGGTGGGTGCGCCCGCAAGAATGCCGAGTGCCTCCGCCGCATCCGACGACATTTGCAGGCGGGGGCCCGGTATGTCGCGTTCCCGCCGGAAAAGCGCGCCGACGACGAACTGGCCGTTGGTCTGATTGCGAATGAGGACGCGCTCGGGCTCGGTCACGTCCGGGTGTGCCACCCAGACCCCACCGAGCGAAGGCCGCCCGTCCCAAAGCCCCGCTTCGTTCGAGGAGAAGACCTCAGGCGCTTCCACGTCGCGTTCGATCACCTCGCCAGTGGCCACGTCGGTGGTTGTTCCGGCGGCTTCCGCTTCAGTTTTGGGCGTGAAGGCCTCGCGGAGATTGAAGTTGCCGGCTTCATCGCAGGCGGCGAGCACGCTCAGGGCGGAAAAACCGAACGCGAGGGGAAATCCGGTTCTGAAACTGGTTTTGCTGTCGCCGCTCATATTGCGCGTCCTTGCCTGTTGTCCGGTGATCCGGCACGCTCGTGTTGCCCCTTCGCGAGGGATCTTGCCGCGCAGTCTAGCTTGGCCGGATCAGTCTGGGAAGATGTTGGACATCAAATGAGCGACATTCCCCAGCAAATATGTGGTTTTTTTTGAGGTTTCAGAATCGGTTGTAGGGCACTAGGACGGATCAACCGGAGGAGTGGCAGAGTGGTCGAATGCACCGGTCTTGAAAACCGGCGTGCGTGAAAGCGTACCGTGGGTTCGAATCCCACCTCCTCCGCCATCGAACATTTTTCACCCGAAACACCTTCTAAAGCCCTGAAAGGTAAGGTTAGAATCGGGGTTCGAAAACCCTCATTCCGACGGTAGGCTATCCGCTCGCCAAAAACCAGTTTCAGCACTAGTTTTTGGAGGTCGATCCGCCCGGAATGCCATAGATTACAAGGACTTGAGAGAACGGCGCTTGCGAGTTCGAAAACTTTCTCAAAGCGTCCCGAAGTTGCAGTGCAGTTTGCGGCCTTTTCCTCCAAAACAAGCTTTGCACGTTCAAGCTTCTCGATCTTTTTCTCATAAGCTTTGATCACAGTGAGACTATCCACTTCGACAATCTTGTCGAGGTACGTATCGATTGTGGCTTCAGTCTCTTTGATCTGTTTCTTCAAAGCGGTTTTGTTTTCCGATGCGGACGCCGTGCGCTCCGTCCAGATGACGCTCAGCATCTTGCGGGCAACGCGCAAAACACCCTTTGAGGGCGTTACAGATGCAAGCATCTGTGCAAATTCCTCTTCCAGAACATCGCGCTTGATGGACTTGCGATAGCTCACGCACCCCTTCTTAAAGCACATATAATAGGGATGCTTTGTCCCAGTCTTGCTGGTGGACCAGCAAGAGGTCATGGGGTGATTGCAATCTGCGCAAGTCACAAAGCCGCGTAAGGGGAACTCTTCGCTGATATCCTTGCGAAACGAGACGCGGGCGGCTTCTTTCATGCGCGCCTGGATTTTCTCATAGGTCTCAAGCGTGATCAGGCCCTTATGCTGAGCCTTGCGCAGATCAATCCCCCAATCCGACACTTCGATGTACCCGGCATAATGCGGGCGGCGCATCAGGCGGCTGATCTCCTCATAGCGGATTTTTCTGGCTTCATAGCGAGCAATGAAGGCAGGTTTGCTTTCAAGAAAGCGCTTGACCTCTGCCTGAGTCCCAAAGCGTCCGCTGGCATACCCGTTGAGCGCTTCAGCAATAATCGAAGCATCCGGCTCGTCGCGCACCAGCATCTTGCCGTGGCCGTTCACTTTCTCATAGCGATAGCCAACAGGCGCATGGAAACACCAGTATCCGTTCATCGTCCGCGCCCACATACGGCTTTTGGTTTGCTCGGCGTTCTTCTGGCGCTGGTGCTGGGAAACGGAGGCAAGCAGATTCTCAATCAGGATGCTGTCCGAGTCTTCACCGAAGTTGATGGAAGGGCTTTCCAGCTTACCGCCTGTTTCTTTCAGTGTCCGGCGCAGCATCCAGTGGCTTTCGATATCGCGAGCAAAGCGGCTGATATCATCGATGACAACGACGATGCCGCCTTCGCTCTGTTTTTTGATGAAGGCCAAAAGCGCGCTAAAGGAAGGGCGATCAAAAACCTCACCCGTCACGGCGCGCTCTTCAAAGACCTTGATGACCTCTTAGCCCTTACGCTCGGCATAGTCTCGGCAGCGTGTCGCCTGAGATTCCAAGCCGTGACCTTCCTCAACCTGGCGTTTGGAAGAGACGCGCGTGTACAAAACGGCTTTTGTCAGGCAGATATCTGATGTCGTGGAATGCAAAATGGCGCTCATGGCTACTCCTTCTCGTTATCTATTGAACGGGGAGCCACTGTTTCAGGCGCTGTATCTTCTGAGGTAAGCAATGATACCACGTCCAGAGGTTTATGTGTATGATTACTATTGATTTTTCCATTGCTTGAGTCTGGTGCGGGGCCGAGGTCGATATGCAGATCGGCGATAATGACTAGGATGTTCCATAGGGCGACTAGGAACTCTTCCTGTACCTGAGTGGTCCGATTTGATTGTTGGTGCATGGCCGGCCTTGGGTCCATCTGGACGATGGTTTCTGGGGCCGGAGG
>NZ_CANLQB010000009.1 GCF_947493125.1 uncultured Roseobacter sp.
TGAAACCATCGTCCAGATGGACCAAAGGCCGGTCATGCACTAACAATCAAATTGGACCACTCAAGTGCGGCTGATCACGGCCGCCATTGACAAGCGCGGCTGCGCCCCGTTCAAGGGGGCGATGAATTTGCGTGCGGTCCGGCAGTGATGCGCCACGGGTTTCCCATGGCACGGGCGGGGGAGGTCATCGGCCTTCTCGGCGGATCGTTCGATCCGGCGCACGGTGGGCATGTACATATCACCCGCGAAGCGCTCAAACGCTTCGGGCTGACGCGGGTCTGGTGGCTGGTGAGCCCGGGCAACCCGATCAAGGCGCGGGGCCCGGCTCCCCTGGCCAGCCGCCTCGCCCGGGCCGGCGCCATCATGCAGCACCCGCGCGTCGAGATCACCGACATCGAGGCGCGGCTGCGCACGCGCTATACCGCCGAGACCCTGCAGCGGCTGGAGGCGGTCTATCCGGGGGTGCGCTTCGTCTGGCTGATGGGGGCGGACAATCTGGCGCAGTTTCACCGGTGGCAGGATTGGCGCGGGATCATGGCGCGGGTGCCGATGGGGGTGCTGGCGCGCCCCGGTGACCGGATTTCCGCACGGATGAGCCCGGCGGCGCGGGTCTTTGCCGCCGCGCGCCTCGCCGGGCGGGCCTCGCACCTGCTGGGCCGGGCGGAGGCGCCGGCCTGGTGTTTCGTCAATGTGCCCATGGTCGCGCAATCCTCTTCCGCGATTCGGGCGGCGGGTGGCTGGAGCGCCTGAGCCGCGGGCTCACGGTTTTTTAAGCTCTGCAGCCTAGCCTCGCGGTTGTCTCTGCCAGCGTGCTGGGGTTTAGTCTGCCTATGAACGAACATCGTCGTCCCGCCCTGTCCCGCCGCGCGTTTCTGGCCGGTGCGCTCGCCAGCAGCGCGCTGCCTGCCGTGGCCGAGGCGCCCGCGGTCTCGCTGCGGCCCCGGCTGCGGCCTCTGAAGACGGCGCGGGCCTCCGGCCTCGACCGGATGCTGCGTGAGGCGGGGGTGAGCGGGCAGGTCGTCTTTGCGGTGGCTGACGCCAAAACCGGTGAAGTGCTGGAGGGCCGGCGCACCCAGGTGCCGCTGGCGCCGGCCAGTGTGACCAAGGCGATCACCGCGCTCTATGCGCTCGACGTGCTGGGGCCGCAGCATCGGTTCGTGACCGAGGTGCTGGCGGCGGGAGAGGTGACGGATGGCGTCCTTGAGGGCGATCTGGTCCTGGTCGGGGGGTGCGATCCGACGCTCGACACCCGGGCGCTGGCGGCATTGGCGGCGCAGCTGAAAGAGGCCGGGCTGCGCGAGGTGCGCGGGCGGTTTCTGGTCTATGAGAACGCGCTGCGCCCGCTGCGCTCGATCGATCCGGGTCAGCCGGACCATGTGGGGTACAGCCCGGCGGTCTCGGGTCTGGCGCTGAACTACAACCGGGTGCATTTCGAGTGGAAGCGCGCGGAGGCCAGGACCTACAAGGTGACGATGGATGCGCGCACCGCCGGGTACCGCCCGGAGGTGACGGTCGCGCGCATGACGGTCGTGGACCGGTCGCTGCCGGTCTATACCTATGAAGACGGCGGCACCCATGACCAATGGACCGTGGCGCGCGGCGCGCTGGGCGCGGAAGGTGCCCGCTGGCTGCCGGTGCGGCGGCCGGGGCTCTATGCGGGTGAGGTCTTTGCCACGCTGACGCGGGCGCATGGGATTGTGCTGAAGACGCCTGCGCTGATCGAGGCGCTGCCGGAGGGTGCGCGGCTCGGCGCGGTCGAAAGCCCGGCGCTGCGCGAGATCCTGCACGGGATGCTGAAGTATTCCAACAATCTGACCGCCGAGATGGTCGGGCAGGCGGCCACGCGCGTGCGGGCCGGGCGCCCGCATACGCTGGCGGCCTCGGCCCGGCAGATGAACCTTTGGGCGATGGAGACGCTGGGCATGGAGAGCCCGGCTTTCGTCGATCATTCGGGCCTCGGCAGTGCCAGCCGGGTCAGCCCGCAGGACATGGTGCGCGCGCTTGCGGCGGCGCATGGGGACGCGCGGCTGCGCCCGCTTCTCAAGCCGGTGACGATGCGCGACGATCAGGGGCGCCCGGTGAAGGATCATGCCGTCAAGGTGCAGGCCAAGACGGGCACGCTGAATTTTGTCTCGGGGCTGGCGGGCTACATCACGGCACCTGGCGGGCGCGAGATGGTCTTTGCGATCTTCAGCGCCGACGAGGACATCCGCGCGACCATCACCCGCGCCAACCGCGAGCGCCCGCAGGGCGCGCGACCCTGGGCCAGCCGCGCGCGTCGGTTGCAGCGGCGGTTGCTCACGCGCTGGGGCACGGTTTTGCTGCCGGAGGCCGCTGCGCTGAAGAACTGATGCGCCAGGCGGGGTTGGCGAGCCGTCGAGGCCGTACGCGCGGCTTGAACGGCGCTGAAATCCGTGCACACTCAAGGCATTGTCATGAAGTGAATTGTCAGGCCAGTGGGGCGCGGATTTGCCGTCATTTTCAGAAACTCTTGAGGCGGCGATCCATCAAGCGCTGGCCGAAGCGAACACGCGCAAGCACAAGTTGGCGACCCTAGAGCATTTGTTGTTGACGTTGCTGGATGAGCCTGATGCGCAAAAGGTTATGCGGGCCTGCGCCGTGGATATTGAAGACCTTCGCGACGTACTGCTTGAGTTCGTAGACATCGACCTCGTTAGCTTGATCTCTGATCTTCCCAACAACGAGGCCGCACCGACTGCCGCCTTTCAGCGTGTCATTCAGCGGGCTGCTATTCGCGTCCAATCCACTGGGCGCACTGAGGTGACGGGATCGGAGGTGCTGGTGGCGATCTTCGCTGAGCGTGAGAGCAATGCAGCCTACTTCCTGCAGGAGCAGGACATAACACGCTATGATGCGGTGAATTTTATCGCACACGGGGTCGCGAAAGACCCCGCGTACAATGAGCTGGATCCTGAATCAGAACCGCAAGAGGAGCGTCTGACGGAGGCGGAGTGGCGGGCGCGGGAGGAGGCGGCGCGTGCGGCAGAGCCGGCGTGTGGCGGCGACGCTGGCGCCCGCGACGATGCGGCGCCCGGCCCGGTGCCTAGTGGCAACGCCCCAACCGCTGCAATACGCGTTGCAACGGCGGACCCTGAGGTGTCTTTCGTGTTTCTGTCCTATGCGCATCAGGATCGGGAGGCTATTGCGGCGCACTATGGGTTGTTGCGGGAGCAGGCGCTGGACCTCTGGTGGGATCAGGACATTCAGCCTGGCGACAGCTGGCGCGACCGCATCGCGGATCATCTGGAGCAGGCAACCGTTATCCTCACCTTCTGGACGCAGCACAGCACCGCATCGAAGGCGGTGACCGAGGAGGCGGCGCGGGCGCAGGCGGCGCGCAAGCTGGTGCATGTGCGGCTTGACGATGCGCCGGTGCCTTACGGCTTTGGCGAGACCCAATACGTCGATCTGCGCGACTGGGACGGGATGGCGAGCCACCCCGACTATCAGCGCCTGATCTCCGCGCTGCGCGACAAGCTGGCCCGCCCGACGCTGGAATTCGCCAGCCGCCGGGTCGCGCAGTCGAGCCCGATCGAGATGGTCGCGGATGACGGCAGGCTGACCCTGAAGGACGCGCCCGTGCATGTGCCGCCGCCTCTGGTGGACCCGGCCGATCTGGCGGCGCGGATCGAGGGGCTGCATCAGTCGGTCTGCACCATGATCGGCATGTGCTCGGACCGGAACAGCTTTCAGCTGCCGGGGACGCTGGACCACTGCCTCGAGGCGGTGCGCCTGGCGGTCACGACCGATCCGGTGACCTGGTATGCGCTGGAGGACGCCAAATGCCTGCTCAGCAATTGCCTGCAGGACAGCTTTGCCGCCGAGACCTGGAACGCGGTGGTCTATACCGGTGTGGCGGGACTGGTGACGCGGATCGACGAGATCAAACCGTTGCTGCTGCCCCGGCAGATCGACCCGCAGACCGAGGAGCCGAAACCTGTCGCGCCGGAGCCCACGGTGCGGGCGGACGAGGTGGCTGAGGTGCTGCGCCTGGCGTCCGATCTGCGCGGGGCCTTCGCCTCGGAGGAGGGCGCGGCGGTTCTGAACGACAATGTCCGCCAGAGCCTGGAACAGACGGTGGAGGCTGTCGAGGAGGCGGGGCAGTCGGACGTGCCCGTGGACCGCAAGCTGCACCGGTTCAGACGAGCGGTGAAGGGGCTGGCCTATCTGACAGGCGGGTTGATGACCGCCATAGGCACCGGGGTCGTGGTCAACCTGCTGACATCGCCGACGGCGGCGGTGACACTCTCGACGCGGCTGAAACCGATCTTCGACGCGCTCTTGCAGTTCTTTCTCTGAGGCGGTGTGCCGTCAGGTCAGGTGCCGCGCGCGGGCGCCGCGTTCGATGGCGGCGGCGTGCAGCCGGTCGATGTCGAGCTCGTAGCGGATCTCTTCCAGCAGGCGCAGCTCGGCCTCGTCCAGCGTGCCGTCGGCGGCAGCCACGTCGCAGGCCAGCGCGTAGCCGGTTTCGAACAGCCGCTCGGGCAGGCCTTCGCGGATGAGACCGAACAGCGCATCCAGCCCGTCCTCCTGCTCGAAGAGGTCGAAGACCGTCTGGCTGACGACCTTCAGGCGGTCGTCGTCATAATCCGAAAAGATCGGCAGCGTCTGCACGGCAGTCTGGATTTTCATCAGCTCCGCGGTGCGGATGTCCTCATCCGAGGCGGAGACCGCCATCATGAGGGCCACAAGACTGTCTTGTGGCGAAAAGGAGTGAGGGGCGTCATCTTGCACGGGGAGCGGTCTTTCATGAGGGTGTTTGCAGGCCAGATTATTGACGCCAATGCTGCAACGCAATAGGGACGGGCGGACCCGGCGCATGGGGTGCCGGGGATCAAGCATCTGGTGAGACATGTCCGAGATCCGCGACGCTGCACTGACAAGCAAGGCCTGGCCCTTTGAAGAGGCGCGCCGGATCCTCAAACGCTATGAAAAAGCGCCGCCCGAAAAGGGCTATGTGCTGTTCTCCACCGGCTATGGCCCCAGCGGGTTGCCGCATATCGGCACCTTTGGCGAGGTGCTGCGCACGACGATGGTGCGCCGGGCGTTTGAGCAGATCTCGGACATTCCGACGAAGCTGATCTGTTTTTCGGATGACCTCGATGGCATGCGCAAGGTGCCGGGCAATGTGCCGCAGCAGGAGATGCTGGCCGCGCATATGCACAAACCGCTGACGGATGTGCCGGACCCTTTTGGTGAGTTCGAGAGCTTTGGGCATCACAACAACGCCATGTTGCGGCGGTTCCTTGATACCTTCGGGTTCGACTATGAGTTCTATTCCGCGCGGGAGTTTTACCGGTCGGGGCAGTTTGACGAGGTGCTGCGCCGTGCCGCCGAGCGCTATGACGACGTGATGAAGGTGATGCTGAAAAGCTTGCGGGAAGAGCGGCAGCAGACCTACTCCATCTTTTTGCCGATCCATCCGGAGACGGGGCGCGTGCTCTATGTGCCGATGAAGCATGTGGATGCGGCTGCCCATACCGTGACCTTCGATGACGAGGACGGGCGCGAGTGGACGCTGCCGGTGACGGGCGGGAATGTGAAGCTGCAGTGGAAGCCGGACTTCGGGGCGCGCTGGGCGGCGTTGGGTGTCGATTTCGAGATGTACGGCAAGGAGCACGCCACCAATACGGCGATCTACGACCGGATTTGCGAGATCCTGGGCGGACGTAAGCCGGAGCATTTCAGCTATGAGTTGTTCCTTGATGAGAACGGGCAGAAGATCTCGAAGTCCTCGGGAAACGGGATTTCGATGGATCAGTGGCTGAGTTATGCCAGCACCGAGAGCCTGTCGTATTTCATGTATCAGAAGCCCAAAACGGCCAAGCGCATGTATTTCGACGTGATCCCGAAGGCGGTGGATGAGTACCACCAACAGCTCCGCGCGTTCGAGACGCAGGATATAGTTCAACGGTTGAACAATCCGGTCTGGCACATCCATTCGGGCGATGTTCCGCGCTCGAATATGGTGGTGCCCTTCTCGATGCTGCTGAACCTCGCGAGCGTCTCGGCGGCGGAAGAGAAGGCGCAGCTCTGGGGCTTTATCCAGCGCTATGCGCCTGAGACCTCGGCCGCGAGCAACCCGGATATGGACGCGGCGGCGGGCTTTGCGGTGCGGTACTACAACGATTTTGTGAAGCCGAAGAAGGTGTATCGCCTGCCCTCCGATCTGGAGCGCGCGGCGCTGAGTGATCTGCGGGATCAGCTCACAGCCTATGACGGACCGGTGGAGGACGAGGCGCTGCAGAGCCTGGTCTATGCCTGCGGGCGCGAGCGGTTCGAGCCGCTGCGGGCGTGGTTCACCGCGCTTTACGAGGTACTGCTGGGCGCGAGCCAGGGGCCGCGGTTTGGCGGGTTCATCGCGCTTTACGGGGTGCAGGAGACCGTGGCGTTGATTGATGCCGCACTTGCCGGGGACCTGGTCCGCGACAGCTGACCGCTTGCCCTGCGCCCGGCGCGCCTTACTCTTTTCGCATGACAAGAGGGAGGCGCGCCATGCGCAATATGATACTGGGGCTGACACTGGCGCTGGGGATGGCGACGAGCCTGCCTGCGCAGGAAGCCGATATTCAGGCCACGATCACCCGCCAGCTCGACGCCTTTCAGGCCGATGATTTTGTCGGCGCGTTTGAATTTGCGAGCCCCAACATCCAGCGGCTGTTCCAGAGCCCCGAGAATTTCCAGCGCATGGTCACCCAAGGCTATCCGATGGTCTGGCGGCCTGCGGAGGTGCGCTATCTGGAGTTGGAGCAGCAGGGCGGCACCTATGCGCAGCGGGTGAGGATCACCGACCAGCAGGGCCGCGTGCATGTGCTGGAATACCGGATGCTGGAGACGGGTGCGGGCTGGCGCATCAACGGCGTGCAGATCCTCGAAAGCGCGGAGCTGAACGCCTGATCCTTGCCCCACCGTCACGGTGCTCAAGGGCGGCTTTAACCCTTCCCCAATAGATCTTGGCCTGACGCGATGGGCGCGTGTGAGGGCAGATCATGAACAAGGCGATCACCGACGGCGCGGAGCTGATGCCGCCGTCCTATGGGGAGGCATTGGAGTCCTATGCGGCGGGCGATGGCACGGCCAATGCGCCCGGCGTGGGGCGTGGCGCGCGGCTGATCGCGGATGATCCGGACTTCGGCGCCTGTCTGGAGCTGGACAAGACCGACAGCATTCAGAGCCTGCGGTATCGGGGGGAGACGCCGCTTCTGCCGGGCTGTTATCTGCGCGTCTCGGTCCGGATCAAGGCCGTCGAGGGCCCCTTGCCCGCCGCGCGCATTGCCGGATATGCAGGCGGGCCGCAGGGTGCGGCTGTCGCTGACGCGCAGACGGAGGGGCCGAGCGTGCGGCTGCGGGAGCTGGGTGAGGTGCGCGAGGTGTCGGCCATTGTGGGACCGGGCGCGCGGCTCGGTGTCGATATGGTCTGGGGGGCGAATGCGCTCTACGGGCATTTCGGTGTCGATGTGACGGGGCCCAAGGGGGCGGTACTGCGGATCGCCCCGCTCGTGATCGAGGATGTGACGTCGGTGTTCCTGCACCAGCAGCTGGCGCAGGTCGATGTGCGCGATTTCGGTGCGGCGGGTGACGGCGAGACCGACGACAGCGATGCCTTCGAGGCCGCCGATGCGGCGGCGCGCGGGCGCGTCCTGCTGGTGCCCGAGGGGCGGTTTTTCCTCGGCCGGGACGTGCGTCTGTCGGCGCCGGTGCGGTTTCAGGGGCAGGTGGTGATGCCGGAGGAGGCGGCGCTGTTGTTGCGGCGGCATTTCGATCTGCCGCAGTATTGCGATGCCTTTGGCGATCCGGCGCTGGCGCTGCGCAAGGCGCTGCAGGCGCTGATGCTGCCCCATGCGCCGAGCCGGTTGGACATGAAGGGGGCGACGGTCACGCTGGTCGAGCCCTTGCGGGTGCGCGCGCCGCGCACGATGTCCCGGAACGCGCAGCGCAAGACGCTCTGCAATGGGCGGATCGTGGCCGCCGCCGGGCCGCAGTGGATCCCGCAGGAGCGGCGGGCGCTGGTGCGCTGGGCGGCGGAGGCGCCACGGGTTCTGAACGACGTCACGCTGGCCGGGGAGATCCCGCTGGGCGCGCATGTGAGCGGTGCGGGGGTGCGGGCCGAGACCTATGTCTCTGACGTGGATCCCGAGGCGCGGATACTGACGCTGAACGGGGCCCTGGGGGGCGGCGCGGGGACGCGGGATCTGACTTTCACCCGGTTCCGCTATCTGCTGGATTTCAGCGATATACCGACGCTTTGCGATGTCACGCTGTCGGGGATGGATCTGGCCTGTGAGAGGCTGTCCAGCGGCATAATGCTGGCGCCGCGCGGCGCCAATATGCGCCTGCAGGATTGCACCATCCGCGATATGCGGGACCGCGGGCTGACGTCCTGCGGCAGCGGCTGCAGCTGTCTTGTGCTCGACCGCAGCAGCTTTGTCAGCCGTCGGCGCACGGCGCTGCCGCATCTGGGCTTCAATGCGAGCTCCAGCGGGTTGCGGATCGTGAATTGCCGCTCGGACGGGCCGCATACCTTCGGGCATTTTTCAGGCACGCATATGCTGATGTCGGGCTGCCATGTGTCGAATTCCACGGGCCAGCTGCACCCTGGTCTGGTGCTTGAACGGGGCCCGAACTGTCTGCTGAGCGGCAATCACTTCGAGGCCTGCAGCGTGGTCGTCGGCGCGGAGCAGGAGTCGGTGCAGCCGGACGGCAATCTCTTTTCCCCGGCACAGGAGAGGCCCGGACTCTAGAATTCGCGCCAGAGGCCGATCTTGAACTGCGTGTCGCCGCCGCCCGAGACGGGGATCTCGGCGCTCAGCTGGATCGTGGTGCCGCCCTTGCCGGGGATCACCAGCAGCGAGGGGGCGAATTTGGCGAAGACCTCGCCGCCCTGATGCGTGAGGAAGACCTGGGCCATGCCCTTGATATGATCGGTGAAGCCGAGCCCGATGGTGCCGTCGAGCTTGATCCGGGTCTCGAGGTCGGAGCCGGGGATGTTGAGGCTGCTGTCGATCACCGCCCAGCCATAGCGCTCGCCCAGCTTGATGCCGCGGCCCCAGGAGAGCCCGGCCTCGACCGCGGGCGTGATGACCGTGTTGAGCGAGCGCGCACCGAGGCCGATGTGCCAGGCCCATTTGTGGGTTGCCTCCGGTTTGCTCAGCGGGAAGCGTAGGAAGACGATGCCCGAACCGGACTGTTGCAGCGTGCGGTCGATGCCATAGAAGAGGTCGGCGCCCAGCGTGATGGTCTCGCGCAGCCCGTATTCCAGATAGATGGAGCCTGAGATGTCTTTCTCTGCCGTCACGCTGCTCGAGGCGGCTGCGAAGCCCTTGCCCTTTTCGCGCAGCCACGGGCCCGCGGGCGCGGTCTGCGCGCTCGCCAGTAGCAGTCCAAGGGCCAGCGCGAGGTGCCGCATCATACCAGTCTCCCGGCGCGGATCATGGTTAACGGGCCTTAACAATTGGTAAATGCCCGTATGAGCTTGGAGGATCCCGTCCACAATGCGCCCGCGTTACGTCGAAGACGGCGCCGGAGACTTAGGGGAAAGCGCCCTCACCCCCATCGAGGGGGATCGTGCGCTGCGCGGCGGTCGCCGCGGGCGAAAGGCTTCAACGGTGCGCCTTGGTTTTCGGACGTGGGGCGCTAGACACCGGCGCGCGCCTCGCAACGCCGGAACTGCTCGACGGGTTCTGCCGCGCCTTGCAGCGGGATCGCGACACGCTGATCGCCCAGCGTGGCGATGGCGGTCTCGTTGAAGGCGAGCCCGCGCAGCACGTTGCCAAAGCCGCGGTCGGTCACGGTGAGGGCCGTGCCATCGCCGTTCAGCTGATGCCGGTCGGTCGCGATGCCAAGCGCCGCACCGCCTTCGAAGTCCATGGAGAACACCGGCGCGGGGACCCACGGCGCGGGCCGTGTGAGCGTGATGGAATAGAGCGGCTGGGTCGGGTCATGGGTCAGTTCCACCGCCACCTCCGCCGTCTCATGGGTGAGGCGGCAGGGCAAGCCGGGCGTGAACTCCCAGGCGTGGGCCGTGGTGGCCAGCATCAGGGCAGGAAGGGCCGCTTTCATGGCGCAAAGCTAGGCCGTTACGCTTCGTTGACCAATACGGTCGGTTTCTGGGGTCTGTCGGATGAAAATCGCCGTCCGCGCTCCTATATGCTGGGGAATACGTCAGAAAACAGGAGACCGCCCTATGAAATGCCCCGTGGATGGAACAACGCTGGTGATCACCGACCGCAGCGGGGTCGAGATCGACTATTGCCCAGAGTGCCGCGGGGTCTGGCTGGACCGGGGCGAACTTGACAAGATCATCGACCGCAGCGCCTCAGCGCCGCCCCCACCCCCGCCGCAATCGCGGGGCTATGACGACCGGGGCGACCGGGGCGGGTACCGCAAGAAGAAGCGCGGCGGGTTTCTCGAAGACATTTTCGACTTTTAAAGTGGCGCGGCTGGTGGGTCAGGCCAGCCGGCTCATCAGCACCATCGACAGCAGCGCACAGCCGAGCCCTGCGTATTCGCGCGCGTGCAGGTCTTCGCCGAACCACACCGCACCGATGATGGCCAGCGCGACGAGCGTGAGCATAGAATAGGCCACGCCCGCCTGCGCGAGTGTGACGTGCTGCATGGCGTAGAACCAGAACAGCGCCGAGACGCCGTAGAGCGCCACGCCGATTGCGACGTAAGTCGAGGTGATCGTGTGGCCCGCGTCGGCGGCGGTTTTTATGGCGAAATCGCCGATGATGACGATGAGCGCGGTGAAGAGGGCGAAGGCGTAGCCGAAGGCAAATTGGGTCATAAATACTCGCGGTTTGAAAAGGGTTTGGTTTGAAATGTGGGGAGTGTAGCACAAAAACCCGCCCCGTGCAGCTTTGGCCGCATTTTCGAGGTTGGCCCGCCGTCCAAACCAGCCGACTTCGCACGGCAGCGCCTGACCCTCCCCTTAGGGTTGGGCTCTCCGCGTCATTCGTCTGGTGAGTTCTTCAGCTGCTGCAGCCATGCGAGAAGACCTTCACGGTCTCTGAGTTCTAAGCGGTTCGGCATGTAGTGTTCCCATTCAGAAGCTACAGAAGGAGCAAAGAATGAAGTTGTGGTTATTACTGCTTTTGAGGCGTTTCTTTCCCTCGTAAGGGTTCCCATCATCGCGCGTACATCATTTGGGCTTACTCTGCGCCCTCTTTTGAACGCCTTGCATTGATCGATAATGCGCAACGCGCCAAAGCCGGATTTTTCGGCGATTACATCCATTCCGCCGTCCGCTGAATGTGAGGTAAGGGTCACAGAGAAGCCGTCCTTCTCGTAGCTTGCGGCGATAAACTCTTCGAAGCGCCTAGGATATTTTGAAAAGTCGTGCAGCAGTTCGGGATTCTGTTCGAGCTGTTTGAATATCTCCAACCAAGGAAAAGAAAGCGATCTGATTAGGTCGCCTTGCTCGACCTTCTCAGAGAGCTCAAGAATTTCAGTTGGTAAGACGAGCTCGTGCGAAAACTCATCGATTTTGGGCTTAACAGGAGATGTTACAGGTGAGCTGGAAAGCCCAAGTCCTAGGTTGGAAATACTCAGTCCTGGCATAAGAATCTACCGCCCCATGCGTTTCCGCCGCGTCCCACCCCGCATACCGCCGCGGCCCATGGTGCTGCGGCCTGAGGCTTTCTGGGCGTCGTCGACGGCCTTCTCCACAGCATACTGCCGGGCCATGGGGTCGTCGGCGATGGCGAGGTCGACCGCCTCAAGCCGTTTGACCTCGTCGCGTAGCCGTGCTGCCTCTTCAAATTCGAGGTTTTCGGCGGCCTTGCGCATGTCGGCGCGCAGCCCGTCGAGCACGGCCTGCAGATTGCCGCCGGCGAGGCTCTTGTCGACCTTGGCGGTCACGCGGTTCATGTCCACGTCGCCTTTGTAAAGCCCGGCGAGGATGTCCTCGACGTTCTTCTTCACCGTCTCGGGCGTGATGCCGTGTTCTTCGTTATAGGCGATCTGCTTGGCGCGGCGGCGGTCGGTTTCGGCCAGCGCGCGCTCCATCGAGCCGGTGATGCGGTCGGCATACATGATTACGCGTCCGTCGGCGTTGCGGGCAGCCCGGCCGATGGTCTGGATCAGCGAGGTCTCGGAGCGCAGGAAGCCTTCCTTATCCGCATCGAGGATCGCCACCAGCCCGCATTCGGGGATGTCGAGGCCTTCACGCAGCAGGTTGATGCCGATCAGCACGTCGAAAGCGCCGAGGCGCAAATCACGCAGGATCTCGATGCGCTCGATGGTGTCGATATCGGAGTGCATGTAGCGCACGCGGATGCCCTGTTCGTGCATGTATTCGGTCAGGTCCTCGGCCATGCGTTTTGTGAGTGTGGTGCAGAGCGTGCGGTAGCCGTCGGCGGCGACCTTGCGCACCTCGTCGAGCAGATCGTCCACTTGCATCTCGACGGGGCGGATCTCCACCTCCGGGTCCAGAAGGCCGGTGGGGCGGATCACCTGTTCGGTGAAGACACCGCCCGTTTGTTCGATTTCCCAACTGGCGGGTGTGGCCGAGACAAAGACGGATTGCGGGCGCATCGCGTCCCACTCCTCGAACTTGAGGGGGCGGTTGTCCATGCACGACGGCAGGCGGAAGCCGTGTTCGGCCAGCGTGAACTTGCGCCGGTAGTCGCCCTTGTACATGCCGCCGATCTGGGGCACGGAGACGTGGCTTTCATCCGCGAAGACGATGGCGTGATCGGGGATGAACTCGAAGAGCGTAGGCGGCGGCTCACCCGGGGCTCGGCCGGTGAGGTAACGCGAGTAGTTCTCGATGCCGTTGCAGACGCCCGTCGCCTCGAGCATCTCCAGATCGAAGTTGGTGCGCTGCTCCAGCCGCTGGGCTTCGAGCAGTTTGCCATCGTTTACAAGCTGATCGAGCCTGATCTTCAGCTCTTTCTTGATGCCGATGATCGCCTGCTGCATCGTCGGCTTGGGCGTGACGTAGTGGCTGTTGGCATAGACGCGGATCTGGTCGAAATTGTCGGTTTTTTCACCGGTCAGCGGGTCAAACTCGGTGATAGATTCCAGTTCTTCGCCGAAAAAAGACAACTTCCACGCGCGGTCTTCGAGGTGGGCGGGGAAGATTTCCAGGCTGTCGCCGCGCACGCGGAAGCTGCCGCGCTGGAAGGCCTGATCGTTGCGGCGGTATTGCTGGGCGACGAGGTCCGCCATCACCTGCCGCTGATCATAGGTCGAGCCCACCTTCAAATCCTGCGTCATCGCGCCGTAGGTCTCGACCGAGCCGATGCCGTAGATGCAGGAAACCGAAGCCACGATGATCACATCGTCCCGCTCCAAGAGCGCGCGGGTGGCCGAGTGACGCATCCGGTCGATCTGTTCGTTGATCTGGCTCTCTTTCTCGATGTAGGTGTCGCTGCGCGGCACGTAAGCTTCGGGCTGGTAGTAGTCGTAATAGCTGACGAAATATTCCACCGCGTTGTCCGGAAAGAAGCCCTTGAACTCGCCGTAGAGCTGGGCTGCGAGCGTCTTGTTGGGGGCCAGAATGATCGCCGGGCGCTGGGTTTCCTCGATCACCTTGGCCATGGTGAAGGTCTTGCCGGTGCCGGTGGCGCCCAACAGCACCTGGTCGCGCTCGCCCTGCACCACACCGGCGCTGAGCTCGGCGATGGCGGTGGGCTGGTCGCCGGCGGGCTCGAAGTCCGTGGCCATGACGAACTGCCTGCCGCCCTCCAGCTTGGGGCGGCTGCGCACGTCGGGGGCCGGGTTGGCCATGATCACGGGAGCGTCGGACGAATCGGTCTGGGCGTAGGGCATGGAGCTTCCTTCGGAGGTCCCTTCAAAGGTGCCACGAATTGTCAGGGGTTCAAGGGGCGCACGGGTCGCTCATGACAAAAATTGTCAGCTGGGTCGGTGGCCCAGTCCCCCGGCGCGCTGCCCGATCAACTGGCAGCCCAGCGTGCGGGTCAGCGCCTCGGTCAGCTCGTCCAGCGTCTCGGCGGAGGCATAGGTGCCGCCCGTCCGGTCGGCGAGGCAACGGGCGACGGTCACGCGGCGCTCGTAACCTTCGTCCTGCGGGTCGTCCCAGCCGAAATGATCGTCCCGCACCTTGAAGCCGATCACATGCACGGTGAGGTCATGCGCGTCCGCCGCGAGTTCAGAGGCCAAGGTGCAGGGCTGGCCGTTGCACGTCTCCTTGCCGTCGGTCAGCAGCACGATCACGCCCGGGTCCGCCCGATAGTTCAGCACTTCGGCGGCGCGTTCCACCGCCTTGGTCAGCGGTGTCTCGCCCGCGGGCTGCAGGCGGTCCACGGCGTCGATGATCGGGCCTGCGGCGTTCGGACGGGGTGCAAAGCGCAGCTGGATATTGCCGCAGGCCTCGGGTTGACCCGGTCCGTAAATCACCAGGCCCACCCGGCGCACGGCGGCGATCTGCGGCATGCTGTCCTGGACCGCGCGGCGCGCTTCGAAAATGCGTGGCTCATCCAGCAGGTTGAACCCCATCTCGGACATCGAGCCCGAGCCGTCGAAGACGAGCATCGCATCGTCGGTGCAACTTTGCGAGGCGATGAGCGGCCCGGCGGCCAGCATCGCCGTCGTCGCCAACATCACGCCGAAAGATCGTTTGGCCGTCATGGGGTCCTCCTGCGGAAAGTCTCGCAAATGCGCGGGGGCCTGTCTATCCCGCCAAAGTAGCGAGGGTTTGCGGTATTTGGCGTCTTGCCCTGCGGGCTCAAAATGCCGATATAGAGAGCAGCGATCCGAGGAGTTTTGCCATGCGCGCGCGCATCTATCAGCCAGCCAAAACCGCGATGCAGTCGGGCACCGCCAAGACCCACAACTGGGTGTTGGACTTTGCGCCGGCTTCGGCCCGCGAGGTCGATCCGCTGATGGGCTGGACCTCCTCGGATGACACGCAGAGCCAGGTGCGGCTGCGCTTCAAGACCAAGGAGGCGGCTGTCGAATACGCGCGGGACAACGGCATTGACGCGGTGGTGCAGGAGCCGAAGAAGCGCCGCCCCAATATCCGCCCCGGCGGCTATGGCGAGAACTTCGCCACCGGACGGCGCGGCGCCTGGACGCATTGAAAAAGTCCGGATCCGCGCGCGGCCCGTCGGAGGTCCGCGCGGTCTTGGTTGGCGATGGGTCCATCGGCGGTCAGGGCTTCGTGCCCGGCCAGTGAGCCGTGCTTCCTGCCTCACTGTCGTGGAAGCATCCCCACCATGTGACCGCACCGAAAGGCCGGGGTGAGGCGGCACAGGCGGCGCAGGCCTTCTGTTTTGCAAAGCATCGACGGATCGCGCGGCTGTGGGTTGATCCTAAACGGCGTTGACAGCTGGCACGTGCCGATCCTATCATTTGCATACGAACAAATTTATGCGTGAGGTCTCGCGTGAGCTATTTCGCTCCGGACAGTCTGACGGACGCCTTGAGCCACCTGGCCGGTGAGCCGGGGCAGATTGTGGCGGGGGGCACGGATGTCTATCCCGCCCGGGGCCGGAGACCGGCGGCCGAGCGCTATCTGGATGTCACGCGGATTGCCGGGTTTACGGAGGTGTCGCACGGGCCGGAGGGCAGCCGATTTGGTGCCGCGGTCACCTGGAGCGATATCGTCAGAGCGGATCTGCCGCCGGTGTTTGACGGGCTCAAGGCCGCGGCGAAAGAGGTCGGCAGCATTCAGATCCAGAACGCGGGCACGCTGGCCGGGAATATCTGCAATGCGTCACCTGCCGCCGACGGGGTGCCCGCGCTGATGACGCTCGACGCGCAGGTCGAGATCGCCAGCGCTGCAAGAGGAGTGCGGCGGGTGCCGCTCGAGGCGTTCCTGACCGGTGTGCGCCGGACGGCTCTGGAGGCGGATGAGTTGGTCACGGCCATCTGGATCCCTGCACAGCCGGACGGCATGCGCGGCGCCTTTGAGAAGCTTGGCGCGCGCCGGTATCTGGTGATTTCCATCTGCATGACCGCCGCGGCGGTCGCGGTTGATGCGCAGGGCCGGATTTCCGACGCCCGGATTGCGGTTGGTGCCTGTTCCGCCGTCGCGCAGCGCTTGCGCTCATTGGAGCAGGAGGTGATCGGCCTGTCGCCCGACGCGGTCACTGTGACCGAGACCCACCTCGCGCCGCTCTCCCCGATTGACGACGTTCGCGGCGCGGCGTCCTACAGGTTGGATGCGGTGGGCGCCCAGATTGTCCGGGCGATCCGGGCGGCGGGCACCCGATGAGCAAGGATTTCATCCATCCGACGCTGGCCTTCCGGCTCAATCAGGCGGATGTGATGGCCGCGCCGGCGCCCGGCCAGCGCCTGTCCGAAGTGTTGCGCGAGGAGCTAGGAGCCCGGGATGTGAAGGTCGGCTGCGATGCCGGCGATTGCGGGGCCTGCACTGTCCTGCTCGATGGCCAGCCCGTCTGTGCCTGCCTGACGCCGGCGCATCAGGTGCAGGGCCGCGAGGTCGACACCTGGGCCGGGCTTTATGAAAGCGATCCGACGGCCAAAGCTCTGGTGCAGAGCTTCAGGGGCCACGGGGCGGCGCAATGCGGGATCTGTACGCCAGGGATGATGATCTCGGCGACGGCGCTTCTGCGCGCGCGGACCGCGCCATCGGAAGAGGAGGTGCAGGAGGCTCTGGGTGGCGTGCTGTGCCGCTGTACCGGGTATCGCAAGATCATTGACGCCGTGATGGGCGTGCCTGCGATGACAACGGAAGAGAGCGACCGGGTCGGGGCGCCGATCCCGCATGTGGATGCGGAGGCGAAGATGTCGGGCGCGCTGGCCTATGGCGACGACGTGGCCCACGCAGGCTGCCCGGAGATCGTTGTGATCCGCGCGCCATATCACCATGCGAGGTTCGACTTCGGCGATCTGGACGGCTTTGCGGCGGCGCATGGCCTCGTGGCGATCCTGACGGCGGCGGATGTGCCGGGGCGGAACCTCTTCGGCGTGATCCCGCAATTCGTCGACCAGCCTGTCTTTGCAGAAGGGACGACGCGGTTTCGCGGCGAGGCGGTGGCGGCCATCGTCGCCGCGCCGGAGATCCTCGCAGGGCTCGACCTTGAGAGCTTCCCTGTGACCTGGCACGCTCTCCCGGCTGTGAACGACATACAATCCGCGCAGGCGCCCGAGGCGGCAGAGCTTCACGCGGGCCGCGCGCAGAATGTGATGTGCGGCGGGTTTGTCGCGCGCGGGGATGCCGAGGCTGCGCTGGCACAGGCCGATGTGGTGGTCGAGGGGCGGTTCCGCAGCGGATTTGTCGAACATGCCTATATCGAGCCCGAGGCCGGTTTTGCCCAGGTGGTCGAGGGCCGCCTTGAAGTGCACGCCTGCACGCAGGCGCCGATCATGGACCGCGAGGCGCTGGAGGTCATTCTGGGGATGGACGCCTCCCGGATCCGGATCGTGCCCACGGGCATCGGAGGGGGCTTTGGCTCCAAACTGGATCTGACGGTGCAGCCGTTTCTGGCCATCGCGGCACTCAAGACCGGGCAGCCGGTGCGGATGCGGTATGCGCGCGTGGAGTCGATGCAAAGCTCGACCAAGCGCCATCCGTCGGACATCACGCTGCGGATCGGCGCAGACCGGGATGGCACGATCCGCGGTGTCAGCTTCTATGGAGAGTTCGACACCGGTGCCTATGCCAGCTGGGGGCCGACCGTGGCCAATCGTGTGCCGGTGCATGCCTCCGGGCCATATGCGGTGACGGATTACCGCGCAGAATCCAAGGGCATCCATACCAACAACCCGCCTGCCGGGGCCTTTCGGGGCTTTGGCGTGCCGCAGTCCGCCATCGCCCAGGAGAGCCTGTTTGACGAGCTGGCGGAGAAACTGGGCCTCGATCCTCTGGAGTTCCGGATAGCCAATGCGCTGGAGAACGGCGTGCCGACGGTTTGCGGGCAGGTGTTCGAGCAGGGCGTGGGGATCAAGGCCTGCCTGACGGCCCTGCGGCCTGCCTGGGCGCGGGAGCGTGCCGAGGCGGCGGCCTTCAACAGCCGCAACGCGACGCTGAAGCGTGGGGTCGGCGTTGCGGGGGGCTGGTACGGCTGCGGGAATACGTCCTTGCCGAACCCGTCGACGATCAAGTCAGGGATCACGCCCGATGGTCGCGTCGTGCTGCATCAGGGCGCCGTGGACATCGGGCAGGGCTCGAACACCGTGATCACCCAGATCTTTGCGCAGGCGCTTGGCGTGCCGGTGGCGCAGGTCGCGCGGGTCGGGGCCGATACGGATATCACGCCGGATGCCGGCAAGACCTCGGCCTCGCGCCAGACCTATGTGTCGGGCAACGCGGCTGAGCGGTCCGGCGCGGCGTTGCGGGCGCAGATTCTGGAGAAGATCAACGTGGGCCCGGATGCTGCCCTGAGCCTCGCGCCCGGTGCGGTGCTGGCCGAAGATGCGGAAGGGGTGCACGCGCTGGATCTCTCGGAGATGCCCTTGGATGCTCATGGCTATGTGTTCTGTGCCGAGGAAACCTATGATCCGCCGACGGAACCGCTGGATGCCAATGGCCAGGGCGCGCCTTACGCGCAGTTTGGCTATGCGGCCCATCTGGCGGTGGTCGAGGTCGACACCGAGATGGGCACGGTCAGACCGGTCCGCTTTGTCGCGGCGCATGATGTGGGCCGGGCCATCAACCCGATGCTGGTGGAGGGCCAGGTGCACGGCGGAATTGCGCAGGGGCTCGGCATGGCGCTGATGGAAGAATACATCCCCGGACGCACCGAGAACCTGCACGACTATCTGATCCCGACCATCGGGGATGTGCCGCCCATCGAGACGCTGATCATCGAAGAACCCGACCCGCATGGCCCCCATGGGGCGAAGGGGTTGGGCGAGCATGTGCTGATCCCAACGGCGCCCGCACTGCTCAATGCGATCGAGGCGGCGACGGGTGTGCGGCTAACGCAGGTGCCCGCCACGCCTGGGCGGGTGCGCGCGGCCATTCTGAAAGGCGCGTCATGAAAGACGATCTGAAGCCCGAGAAGATCCGCTGCGATGCCTGCCCGGTGATGTGCTACATCGCTGACGGCAAATCCGGCGCCTGTGACCGCTATGCCAACCACGGCGGGACGCTGGTGCGCCTGGACCCGCTGACGATCATCCAGAATGCGGATCAGAAGCTGGTGCCCTTCATGCCGAGCGGGACGGAGGATCCGTGGGATGGCGACATCATCAAGGGCGGTCGCCCCTTCGTGACGGCGGTGGGCGCGGGCACCACGTACCCTGATTACAAGCCCGCCCCCTTTATCGTGAGCCAGGATGTCGAGGGGGTCGACATGGTTACGGTCGTGACCGAAGGCATTTTCAGCTATTGCGGTGTGAAGGTGAAGATCGACACCGACCGTCATATCGGCCACGAATGCGATGTCGTGCGGGTCGAGGGCGAGCCGATCGGGCATGTGACGACCTCGGAGTACGGCTCCAAGATGCTGTCGCTTGGCGGCGTCGAACACCTCACCGGCGGGTCCAAGAAGGAAGGGCGCGTGACCTGCGATGCGCTGATGCGGCTTTGCAACCGCGAGGCGGTGACCATGGTCATCGGTGAGCCGGGGCATGAGACCGAGCTGGTGGTGGAGGCGGGCAAACCGCCGATCATCAATGGCGTGACCGAGAACCTGATGCGCGTGGGCTGCGGCTCGGCCACCATCGGGATGTTCCCCAAGCAGTGGATCGGCCATGTGGATGAGGTGGTTGTCGTCGATGACCATATCACCGGTGTGCTGTCCGAGCATGAGACCGGCAAGCAGCTGGATGTGCCGGCCACGGGGATCAAGATCAAGGGCCGCCGGTCGACGCCCGGGCGCTACTTTCAGGTGGCCGAGCCCGGCACCGGCTGGGGTGGCACGGATATCGAGGATCCGCTGACCATCCTTGGGCCGTTCAATCCCAAGATCGCCTGGGAGGGGTTGCGGCTGTTGATGGTGTCGACCACCGGGGAGCAATACGCCTATTTCGAGCTGGACGCCGATCTGGCGCCCCGGCCCAGGCCTGCGCCCGCACAGCTGAAGGCCTCGGCGGATCTGATCGCGGAGAACTGCGAGCCGTCGGTCTGTTCGGTGCTCTTCATGGGTGGCGCGGGTGGCAGCCTGCGGGCGGGGGTGACGGAAAACCCGGTGCGGCTGACCCGCTCGGTCAAGGAGAGCCTGACCCATGTGTCCTGCGGCGGGGCCGATGCCTATGTCTGGCCGGGTGGCGGGATCACGGTTATGGTGGATGTGCTGGACATGCCGACACAGTCGTTCGGATATGTTCCGACCCCGGCGCTGGTGGCGCCGATCGAGTTCACCCTGCGCGTCAGCGACTATGCCGCTCTGGGCGGTCATGTGGATCACATGAGGGCTGCGGATGACGTGAACCGCGACGCGGCCCGTCACGTCGCACAGAACGACAGCGCGCATGACCCGATGGCGCGGCGCAACTTTCGCTGGTCCGGGAAGGGGTGAGCGGCGTGGGGCTGACCGCGCATCTTCTGCCCGACGGGCAGCGCCTGCATCTGCAGCACGGGCCTATTGATCTGATCATCGGCGCGGAGGGGCAGCGGCGGGTGGCGTTCGAGGCGGCGGTGGCCCGTTTTGAGACCATTCTGGACGCATTGGTCGCCGAGTTGCCGGCCCTGCGGGCCGAGATGTCTCAGGCCCTGGCGATGCCGACGGGGGCTGTTGCCCGGCGGATGCACAGGGCGGCGCTGGGCGTGCCGGGGGATGTCTTCTTCACCCGCATGGCCGCCGTTGCGGGTGCGGTGGCGGATGAGGTTCTGGCGGCAATGGTGTCGCAGGCCGAGCTGGCGCGGGCCTTTGTGAACAACGGCGGCGACATCGCGCTGCATCTCGAGGGGGATGCGCAGTTTCGGCTGATGATGTCGGACCATACCGGGCGCGGCTTGGGCCGAATTGTCCTGCGCGCGGGGGAAGGTGTCGGCGGCATCGCCACCAGTGGGCGGCACGGGCGCAGCCACAGCCTCGGGATCGCCGACAGCGTCACGGTACTCGCGCCCTGCGCCGCGCAGGCGGATGTGGCGGCCACCCTGATTGCCAACTCGGTTGATCTGCCGGGCCACCCGGCCATACGCCGCCGTCCGGCGAACGCGCTGATGGAGGACAGCGACCTGGGCGCGCGGCCTGTGGTGGCGGGCTGCGGACCCCTGACCGACGCCGAGTGCGCCCGAGCCTTGGGCGCGGGCCGCCGCGTCGCGGATGCCTTCACCGCGGCGGGTCTGATCACCGACGCCGCCCTGTTCCTGCATGCCCATGCCGATCTGACAGACGGGCCGCGGCTTTCCGTGGCCGACAAGGAGCCCGCCCATGCCTGACATTCTCCTCCGCAAGACGGCCTTTTCGGTCGAAGAGATCTTTCACGAGGGTGGCCCGGCGCCCGACCGCGTGCTGAAACGGGCGGCGGGCATCGCCGTGATCGAGAACCCCTTCGCCGGCAGGTATGAGCCCGATATCCAGTGGTTCATGGATGACCTCAAACCGCTGGGGCTGTCGATGGCGCAGCGGCTGGTGGACCTTTTGGGCGGGGCTGCACAGGTCGAGGGTTATGGCAAGGGCGCGCTGGTCGGCGAGGCGGGCGAGCTTGAGCACGGCGCGCTCTGGCATGTGCCGGGCGGCTATGCGATGCGGGAACTGCTGGACAATTCCAACGCCATCGTGCCGTCCACCAAGAAGGTCGTGGGCGTGGGCGGGCGGCTGGATGTGCCGATCACCCATATCAACGCCTCCTACGTGCGCAGCCATTTTGACGCGATGGAGGTGGGTTTGAGCGATGCGCCCAAAGCGGGTGAGATGGCGCTGGTGCTGGTCATGACCACGGGGCCGCGGATCCACGCGCGGGTGGGTGGTCTGGCCGTCGCTGATATCGAAGGAAAGGATGGTCTCAGATGAGTGCGAAGATCCGAAAAATCGCCGTCACTGTGGAAGAAACGCACATCGAGATTGGTCGTGCCATCTCTCCGGCGACCCGCAAGGCCGTCGCGGCGGCGGTGATCGAAAACCCTTTTGCAGGGCACTATGAAGAGGACCTGAGCCCGCTGATGGAGATCGGTGCGGAGCTGGGCGCACTTCTGGGCCGGAGATGCGTGGAGGCGCTGGGGATCACGCCGGAACAGGCGGAGAGCTATGGCAAAGCCGCGATGGTCGGCGAGAATGGTGAGCTGGAGCATGCCGCCGCGCTGCTGCACCCCAAGCTCGGCGCGCCGCTGCGCAAGGAGGTTGAGAAGGGTGCTGCCCTTGTGCCCTCATCCAAGAAGATGGGCAGCCCCGGTCAGGTTCTGGACGTCCCACTGGGCCACAAGGACGCGGCCTATGTGCGCAGCCATTTCGACGGGATCGAGGTCCGGCTCAATGATGCGCCGCGGGCCAATGAGATCCTCGTGGCTGTCGCGGTCACCGACAGCGGGCGCCCCTTGCCACGGGTGGGGGGCCTGACGCATGAAGAGGCCGAGGGCAAAGACGGATTGCGATAGGCCATGAGCAAACACGCGGAGACTGTGACGCTTGACCCGGACTATGTGCTGGACGAGCAGATCGGGTATCTGCTGCGGCTGGCAGGCCAGCGCCATGCGGCGATCTTTCAGGCGCAGATCTCGGACGGGCTGACGCCGACGCAGTTTTCGACCCTGATCCGGATTTCCGAACACGAGCAGGTATCGCAAAACCACCTGGGCCGCCTGGCGGCAATGGATGTGGCGACGATCAAGGGGGTGGTGGACCGGCTCAAGGCCAAAGGTCTTGTGGCCGCCAAGCCCGACCCCGGCGACAAGCGGCGATCGAACATCTGCCTGACAGAGACGGGGGCTGCGCTGATTGCGGACCTCAAGGCGGATGGGCTGCGGATCACCGAAGAGACGCTGGCCCCGCTCTCAGCCGGTGAGCGCAAGACCCTTGCGCGTCTCTTGCGCAAGATCTGCTAGCGGTTACCTGACCGCCTCGGGGAAGCGGTTCGCCGGGGGCGTGTTGCGCGACCGGGTGGTGCGCACGATGCCATCGATGATCGTCATGCCGACCCCGGGCAAATTGCCCTGCTCCACGCTTTCCAGCATCGTCTTGCCCGGCGAATGCTGGGCCTGATCGAGCAAGACGAAATCCGCCGCATAGCCCTTTTCGATCAGCCCCACATCCAGATTGCGCTGCCGGGCCGTGTTGCCGGTGCCAAAGCAGAAGGCCTGCGCCGCGGGCACGTTGCCGAAGGCCGAGAGCATGGCGATCATCCGCAAGATCCCCAGGGGCTGCACGCCGGACCCGGCAGGCCCGTCGGTGCCCAGGATCACCTGATCCAGCTTGTCGAGTTCGCGCGCGGTGTTCACGGTCAGCACGCCAGCGCGCTCGTTTCCGTTGTGCACGATCTCGAAGGCGGAGCTGCAGGTCTCGCAGAGGCAGATGATCTGATCGTCTGGCAGGGCGGAATGCCCGCCGTTGATGTGACCGATCACGTCGGTGCCGGTTTCGATCACCATATCCGCATCAATCAGGCCCGATCCGGGGATCGACGGGCCGCCGGTGTGGATCGTGGACTGCATCCCGTATTTGCGGGCCCAGCTGACCATCTGCTGGGCGGTCTTGCCGTCCTTGACGGTGCCGAGGCCAACCTCGCCCAGATACTTGACGCCCGCCTTGGCCATCTCGGCAAAATCCTCCTCGACCATGCCTTCTTCGATCACAGGGGCGCCCGCGTGAACCTTGACGCCGGAGGGGCGGAAGTTCTCGTACCAGCGCTGTGCGGCGATCGACATCGCCTTCAGGCCGACGATATCCTTGGGGCGCCCCGGCATATGCACTTCACCGGCCGAGATCATCGTGGTCACGCCGCCGTGCAGCGTGCTGTCGATCCAGTGCAACTGCTGCTGGCGCGGGGTGTAGTCGCCCACAACCGGGTGGACATGGCTGTCGATGAGACCGGGCGCCAGGGTGACCCCCTTGGCGTCGACCTCGCTTGTGGCGCCGTCGCAGTCTAGGTCGGTCTCTGCACCCCAGGCTTCGATCCTGCCATCCACGGCCACGAGGCAATCCCCGTCGAAGATCGGGTCTTCGAACTTCCCCGACAGGATCTGACCGATATTCCGTATGACCAGCTTGTCCATCGCGCCCTCCGCATATTTGTTTGTATGCCAACATACTCCGCGACTGCGCGTCAAGCCAAATAGCGCGGCGCATCCAAGCTTGACAGCGGTGGGACGGGCTCGCTAAGACTGGTATAAAGTCGTTTGTATACGAATGAAATATCGATAAAGCGAAAGGAGAGATCATGGCCCTGGATTCCACGCAGACATCGGACGGGTTCCCGATCCCCGCCGGGGTCTTCGCCCAGACGGTCACGGAGGTCGCGCATTACACCGACCGGCTCTTCAGGTTCCGCATCACGCGGCCTGCGTCCTTTCGGTTCCGGTCCGGTGAGTTCTTGATGATCGGGCTGCCCAATGCGGAAAAGCCGGTGTTTCGCGCCTATTCCGTGGCCTCGCCCAGCTGGGACGACGCGTTGGAGTTCTATTCGATCAAGGTGCCGGGCGGGCCGCTGACCGAGCACCTGCAGAAGATCAGGGAGGGCGACACCGTGCTGATGCGGAAGAAACCGACGGGTACCCTGGTCCTTGATGCGCTGTTGCCGGGCAAGCGGCTCTGGATGTTCTCGACCGGAACGGGCATCGCACCCTTTGCGAGCCTGATCCGCGACCCCGAGACCTATGAGAAATTCGACGAGGTGATCCTGACGCAGACCTGCCGAACGGTGGCCGAGCTGCGCTATGGGCAGGATCTGGCGGCGGCGGTGAAGGAGGACCCGCTTGTGGGCGAGATGGCGCAGCGGCTGCGCCACTATTGCACGGTCACCCGCGAGGACTTTCCGGTGCGGGGCCGGATCACCGATCTGATGGCGTCGGGCCAGCTCTTCAACGATCTGGGCGTTGACCCGATCACGCCCGAGAGAGACCGCGGGATGATCTGCGGATCAATGGAAATGCTGAAGGACACCAAAGCCGCCCTGGAGGGATTTGGACTGGTCGAAGGGTCGAACAACCGGCCCGACACTTTTGTCGTCGAGCGCGCGTTCGTTGACTAGGATCAGAGCCCGTCTGGTGTGACGGTCGAGCGGGTTCTGGCCCGCTGTCGATATGGTTTTGAGATCAACGCCCAAGGGATAACCACACCGCAGCACAGCACCAATAACATTCGTACGCTAACAATTTTTGTTTGACAGAAAATGATTAATGTCCCTCAATGTTCTGAAAAAGCATCAGGGAGCGGAAGACGCAATGGGGTTCGTGCGAAACAGCTGGTACGTAGCGGGATGGTCGACGGAGTTCGCCCATTCGGTACAGCCGGTGGAAATTGTCGGCATCCCCCTCGTGATGTTTCGGGACAGCCGTGGCGCCTTGCACGCGCTGGAAGACCGCTGCCCGCACCGGCTGTTGCCGCTGTCCAAGGGCAAGCTGGTCGGCGATGCGATCCAATGCGGCTATCACGGCATGACCTTCGATGGCTTCGGCACCTGCGTCCGGGTGCCCGGGCAGGACAACACCCCAAAGAGTGCGAATGTCCCGTCCTTCCCGGTGGAAGAGCGGCACGGTGTTGTCTGGGTCTGGATGGGCGACCCCGCCGCCGCCGACCCGGCCGCCATTTTCGATATTCCCGAGCTGTCGCAGGACGGCTGGCACCTGCATCACGGCGGGCACCTGCATATCGAGGCGCATTATCTGAATGTGGCTGAAAACCTGGTGGACCCGGCGCATGTGAGCTTTGTGCATCCCACGACGCTGGGCAATGCCTCCTCGGAGGACATCCCGGTGCATGTCTCCACCTCCGGCTCGATCATCCGGGCCTGGCGCTGGATCCGCGATGCGCCCCCCGTCGGGTTCTTCCAGGCCTTTGGCGGCTTCGACGGCAATGTCGACCGCTGGCACTATTACGATTTGCATCTGCCCTCGACGGCGGTGATCGATTTTGGCAGCATCGACACATCGGAGAACTGCCCCGAGGACGAGCGCCATCGGGGCGTCCGCGTCTTTGCCCTGCACTTCGTCACGCCGGTGAATGAGAACGAGACCATCGACCACTGGATGCACCTGCGCAACACCGCCGTGGGGGATGAGGCTGCCTCGGCTCGGATGGACGCCTTGCTGGCGGCGGCCTTTCAGGAAGACAAGGACATCCTCGAAGCGATCCATATTGCAGAGCAACGGCCCCAGACCCGCAGACCCGTGCGGATCGCCATCGACAAGGGCCCCAATGTCTACCGCAAGAGAATCAGAGAGCTGATCGAAGCGGAAGCTGTCGAAGATCTGGGCGAGCCCGTCGCCCCTGTCTTCGTCCAACATGACTGACGTCATCGCCAACACGGAGAGAACTCTATGAAGCGCAAGACCTTTTTGAAAACCCTGCTGGGCGTGGCCACTCTGGCCGCGCTGCCGCTGGCCAAGGTGGCGCATGCCGAAGACCCGATCATCATCGGCGAGATCAACCACTACAAGCGCCTCGCGGCCTTTGCCGAGCCCTACAAGAAAGGGATCGAGCTGCGGCTCAAGGAGGTGAATGCCGCCGGGGGCGTTCTGGGCCGCCCGATTGAATTCGTCTTCCGGGACGACCAGGGCAAGCCCGGTGAGGCGATCAAGATCGCCGAAGAGCTGATGACCAGTGAAGGCGCTGTGATGCTGACCGGGACGATCCTGTCGAACGTGGGCCTCGCCATCTCCTCCTACGCGGCGGAGAAGGGTTATGTCTATCTCGCCTCCGAGCCGCTGGCCGATGCGCTGGTCTGGAGTGCGGGCAACCCCTATACCTTCCGCCTGCGCGCCTCGACGTACATGCAGGCCTCGATGCTGGCCGAGGCCGCGGCCAAGACCGATGCCGTGAAATACGCCACCATCGCGCCGAACTACGCCTATGGCAAAGATGCCGTGGCGGCCTTCAAATCGGCGCTGACCAAGCTGCGCCCGGACGTGGAGTTCGTCGCAGAGCAATGGCCGGCGGTCTTCAAGATCGACGCGGGCGCCGAGGTTCAGGCGCTGGAGCGCGCCAAGCCCGACGCCATCTACAACGTGACCTTCGGCCCGGATCTTGCGAAATTCGTCCGCGAAGGCACTGATCGCGGGCTTTTTGACGGGCGCAACGTCTATGGTCTGCTGTCTGGCGAGCCGGAGTACATCGACCCGCTTGGCGAGGAGGCCCCCGAAGGTTGGACCGTGACGGGCTATCCCTGGTATGATCTTGACAGCGGGCCCGAAGGCGAATTCGTGGCGGCCTATCAGGCCGAATACGATGATCACCCCCGCCTTGGGTCTCTGGTCGGATACATGACCGTGCAGTCCATCGTCGCAGCCCTGGAAAAAGCCGGATCGACCGAGACGGAGGCGATCCGTGCGGCCTTTGAGGATCTGCAGCTGGCGACACCCATGGGTGAGATCACCTACCGCTCCATCGACAATCAATCGACCGCGGGTGCCTATGTCGGCACGACGACGGTGCGCGACGGGCGCGGCGTGATGGTCGACTGGGAGTACAAGGACGGCGCGGACTACCTGCCGTCGGATGAAGAGGTGCAGGCGCTGCGGCCTGCCGAATAGGTCTCGGCGCCTCCGGTCGCGCCAGGCGGTGGCGCGCGGCCGGACGCATCCTCTCACGATCTGAAATCGAACGCAGGTAGGCCTGATGGAGTTTTTTGTCGCGCAGGTTCTGACAGGTCTGGCCAATGCCAGCTCCCTGTTTCTTGTGGCCTGCGGATTGTCGTTGATCTTTGGCGTCACGCGGATCGTGAACTTCGCGCATGGCAGCCTCTACATGATCGGAGCCTACACCGGTTACAGCCTCATGCAGGTGCTGCCGGGGGCGGTGGGGTTCTGGGGCTCGATCCTGATTGCGGGGCTTGTGGTGGGCCTCGTGGGGCTGCTCATCGAGATCCTGGTGCTGCGGCCCGTCTATCGCGCGCCGGAGCTTTTTCAGCTGGTGGCGACCTTCGGGGTGATCCTGGTGATCCAGGATCTGGCGCTGCTGATCTGGGGGCCGGAAGACCTGCTGGGTCCGCGCGCGCCGGGCCTGCGCGGTGTCGTGCGCATCATGGGCGAGCCGATCCCGAAGTACGACATTGCGCTGCTGATCATCACGCCTTTTGTCGCCGTGGCGCTCTGGTATCTGATCACCAAGACCCGTCTGGGCGTGCTGGTTCGGGCCGCCACACAGGACCGGGAGATGGTCGGTGCGCTTGGCGTCAATCAGTCCTGGCTCTTTACCGGCGTGTTCGCGCTTGGCTCGGCGCTCGCGGGGCTGGGCGGCGCGCTGCAACTGCCCAAGGGCGGGGCCGATCTGCTGATGGATTTCAACATCCTCGCGCCTGTTTTCGTAGTCGTGGTGATTGGCGGCATGGGCTCGTTGCCCGGGGCCTATCTGGCGGCGATCATCATCTCGGTGCTGAACGTCTTCGGCGTGTCCTACCTGCCGGAATCGACGCTGGTGCTGATGTTCGTCGTGATGATCGTGGTGCTGATGATCCGCCCCTATGGGCTCTTTGGCCGCGAGGAAGTCGCCGGAGAGCATGGGCAGGTCGGCGAGCCGGAACGACCCATCAAACCCGCCTCCAACACCGTGCGAATGGTGGTCGCGGCAGGCTTGGTGCTGCTGGCACTGTTGCCGCTCTATGGCTCGCACTTCTCACTGGTGCTGATCACCGATGTGCTCATCTTCTGCCTCTTCGCCGCCTCCCTGCACTTCCTGCTCGGCACGGGCGGGCTGGTCAGCTTTGGCCATGCGGCCTACTATGGCGGTGGGGCCTATGTGGCGGCCCTGCTCGTGACCCATGTGAACAGCCCGATGGAGCTGGCCTTCCTCTTGGCCCCCGTCGGCGCCGGGCTGGTCGCGCTGGCCATTGGCTGGGTCTGCCTGCGCCTGACCGGCGTCTATTTCGCCATGCTGACCCTCGCCTTTGCCCAGCTGATCTGGAGCCTTGTGTTCCAGTGGGGCGATGTCACCGGCGGCGATGACGGTCTGGTCAACATCTGGCCTGCGGAGTGGCTCAAGGCCACGACGGTCTATTTCTATTTCACGCTCGTGATTGCCGTGTCGGGGATCCTGATCCTGCGCCATGTGGCGCATTCGCCCTTCGGTTACGCCCTGCGCGCGGCGCGTGACAGTGAGCGGCAGGCCGAAGCAACCGGCATCGACACCCGCAAAGTCCGCCTTCTGGCCTTTGGGTTCGCCGGGTTCATGGGCGGCTTGGCGGGCGCCCTTTTCGTCTTTTCCAAGGGCAGCGTGTTTCCCAATGAGCTGGAGATCGCCCGCAGCTTCGACGCGCTGATCGTGGTCTTCCTCGGCGGTGTCAAAACGCTCGCGGGCGGGGTCGTGGGTGCGGGCTTCTTCAAAGGGATAGAAGAGGTGCTGATCCGTTTTGAATACTGGCGCCTGCTGATGGGTCTGTTGATCATCTTCGTCGTGATCGCGGCGCCGGATGGCGTGGTCGGCTCCCTGCGCAAGGGGCTGGAGCGCGTCGGGCTGCGCAAGGTGGAGGATCAGTGATGAGCGCGGTTCTTGAGACCAGGGGGCTGACACGGCACTTCGGCGCGATTGTTGCGGTTGACGATGTCTCCTTCCAGTTGCACAGGGGCGAGCTGCTGGCCCTGATCGGCCCGAATGGCGCGGGCAAGAGCACGTGTTTCAACATGCTGATGGGGCAGCTGAAACCGACCGAAGGCCAGGTGCTGCTCGACGGGGAGGAGATCACCGGACTGCTGCCGCGACAGGTCTGGCGCAAGGGGGTGGGCCGCACCTTTCAGATCACCGCGACCTATGCGTCGATGACGGTGGTGGAAAACGTGCAGATGGCGCTGCTGTCCCATCACGGCGAGATCCTGCGGTTTCTGCCCTTCGCCACGCGGCAGTACCGGGAGGAGGCGCTGGCGCTGCTGGATCTGGTCAGCATGGCGGATCAGGCGGATCGTCATTGCGCTGTGCTGGCCTATGGCGATCTCAAACGCATGGAGCTGGCAATTGCCCTCGCGCATGACCCCAAGGTTTTGCTGATGGATGAACCCACGGCAGGCATGGCACCGAAAGAGCGCGTGGGTCTGATGAAACTGACCGCGGATATCGTGCGCTCGAAGGGTGTCAGCGTCCTCTTCACGGAGCATGACATGGACGTGGTCTTTGCCCATTCCCACCGGATCATGGTGCTGAACCGCGGCGCGTTGATCGCCGAAGGCACGGCCGAGGAGATCCGCACCAATACGACGGTTCAGGAGGTCTATCTCGGCGGCGGCACCGTCTTTGCCGATGAGGGGGGTGCGGCCCATGCTTGAGGTCGACCGCATCAACAGCTTCTACGGCAAGGCCCATGTTCTGCGCGATCTCAGCCTTGACGTGCCCAAGGGTGAGGTGGTCGCACTTCTGGGCCGCAATGGTGCCGGTAAGTCGACGACGATGAAATCGGTGATGCAGATCGTGCGGACCGCCTCCGGCTCGGTCCGCTTCGAAGGGCAGGAGATTTCCAGACTGCCGCCGCACAAGATCGCCAAACTCGGCGTCGGGTATGTGCCCGAAGACCGCCGGGTTTTTTCCGACCTGACCGTGGTCGAGAACCTGATCGTCGGCTACCAGCCGCCGCGGGAGGGCTCCGTCACCTGGACCCGGGATATGCTGTTCGACCTGTTCCCGAACCTGGCAGAGCGGCGCAACAACCGCGGCAAGGCGCTGTCGGGCGGCGAGCAGCAGATGCTGACCATCGCGCGGACGCTGATGGGCAACCCCTCCCTGGTGTTGCTGGACGAGCCCAGCGAAGGCGTTGCGCCCGTGATCGTCGAGCAGATGGTGCAGGTGATCACCCAACTCAAATCGGAGGGGCTGACGGTTCTTCTGTCCGAGCAGAACCTGCATTTTGCCCAGGCGGTGGCAGATCGCGCCGTGATCATCGAAAGCGGCGCGCGGGTTTACCACGGAACCCTGGCCGAGCTGACTGCAAATCCGGACATCAGGGATGCGTATCTCGCCGCGTAGCCGGGATCGGGCGAGGGGGAGCGGCAGAGTCGTCTCTCCGCATTGGCGCGCCACCACCGGTTTGCCCGAACAGCCAATGTTGTCTTCGGTCCGGATTTGCGGGATCCTGTGCCCGGTCTGGAGGGGGCCGCGCCGGGATGCTCCCGGGACGATGAGAGGTGCTGGACTGCGATGAGTTTTGATGTCACCCGGGCCGAGGTCAGCGAGCCGGATGTCGCGGCCCTGCTGGCGCGACACTTCGATCTGATGCGCGCGCAATCCCCACCCGAGAGCTGCCATGTGTTGCCGGTGGATGATTTGGCACAGCCTGATATCGCCCTCTTTGCGCTGCGTGAGGACGGGGCCTTGTTGGCCATTGGCGCGCTGCGGGAGTTCGGCACATGGGGCGAGGTGAAATCCATGCACACGGCGGAGGCGGCGCGCGGGCGGGGCGTGGCACGTGCCCTGTTGGACGTTCTGATCGCCGAGGCGCGCGCGAAGGGCCTGCAACACCTGAGCCTTGAAACCGGGTCCGGCCCGGAGCATGCGGCGGCACGGACGCTTTACGCGCGGGCGGGCTTTGTCGACTGCCCGCCTTTCGGCAGTTATACTCATGATCCGCTCAGCCATTTCATGACGCGCGCCATCTGAGGCTTGCGTGGACCGCTCCGCTGCGGCATGAACGCAGCAGCGGTCCCTTAGCTCAACTGGATAGAGCAGCTGACTTCTAATCAGCAGGTTGAGGGTTCGAGTCCTTCAGGGATCGCCATCTGCCTAATGGTTCATGATGTGCAGCGGAGTCTTTCTCGCCGCGCCAGAGAGCGCGTTGAGCCAAGCCATGTTCAGGCTGCGATACACCCCCAAGCGTTTGGCATTGGCTCTACCTCAGGTTCATAAACTTAACCAAAAATTGCAAAACTCCGGGGCTCGGTTTGATATCCAGCACCGTCTGGCGTATGTCCCGGCGCCGTAACCAGTCGATTTGGTGAGGAAAAACCATGAAATTGCCTATGTCGCTGCTCGCAGCGTCCTTAACGATTGCCGGCTGTGCGACCATCACAAACGACGAAAACGTCCCGGTGGCGTTGTCGTTTAGCGACGGAAGCCGGGGGACCTGTTCGCTGTCCAACACCCGAGCCACCTACACCGTCGATATGCCCGCCACCCAGATGGTGCGGCGCGCGCGCAGTCCGCTCAGCTATGATTGCACGACGTCGAGCGGCAAGACTGCCAAAGGCATCATTCCGAGCGCGATCGAAGGTGGCAAGGTCGCTGCCAGCGTTGTTTTCATCGACTTTGGCATAACCGACGCCATTACGGAGAAAGGGCGCACCTACCCGGCGAGTTTTGTGATCCCGATCCGGTAGGTAGACGTGCCGGGGCCGACAGGCGAGGGCGAGGCCAGCTTTTGAGCATCACGAAAACTGGCTGAGCGCACAGCTGGCTGGAACCTCAGGATCGTCGTTGCCAGCACAAGTGTTCCAACATGCCTCTGGGCTTACGGATCCAGCCCGGTCACGGTGATGACGGCTTTCATCGGAAAATGATCCGAGCCGACGTGCTCCAGACGCCCGAAGGACACCAGCTCCACCCCTTTTGTCAGGTAGAGCTGGTCGATGGGAAAGCGCATGATCCAGGAGTTGGCATCAAAGCTGGGCAGCAAACCGCGGCCGATGCGCGGGTCGCGAAAATCGCCATAGTCCTTGAACCGTTCGGAGGTGCGCGACCAGGCGACGTCGTTGAAATCACCCATGGCGACGACAGGCAGCAGGGTCCGGTCGGCAAGTTGTGCGGCGCGTTTGATCTGGGCATCACGCTCTTCGGTGTCGGTGCCTGGCACAGGCGGTTTCGGATGCAGCCCGACAAAGAAGAAATCCCCGGTCGGCGCGGTCAGCTGGGCCAGCACGGCGGGCGTGTCGTCGTCGCTGAGAAACACCATCTCGGCGCGGGTCACCGGCAGGTTGGTGGCAAAGACCGCGCCATAGTAGTTCGGCAGCGGATGACGCAGCACCGTCTCGTAGCGCGCCAGTTGCTCCTCCACCGCATCGACCCAGGCCTGATCCGTCTCCATCAGGAAGAGCACATCCGGTGCCTCCCGATCAATCAGCGCGCGCAGCCGGTGGTGATCCGTGTTCTCCATCAACACGTTCACGGAGAGGATCGACGCCTGCTGCGCGTCCGGCGTGCCCGGTACCAGCGTCAGTTCGGGCTGGACGAGTGGCGTGTAGGGCAGGATGCGGTACGTCTGGTAGAGCGCACAGCCGACGAGCACCACCGCGGCAAGCTGGGCTGCATGGCCCCCGAGCCAGATCCCCAGCGCCGCGGCGAGAAGGGCGACCCCTGCGATATGGACCCGCGGGAAGTCCCAGCCCCGCACCCACCACTGGACGCTGTGTGTCAGGGGCGCCGCCGTGGTGAATAGTACAGCGGCCACGAGCAGCCAGAAAATAAGGGAGAGGCCGAACGCCATATGTGGAATGCCCTTTTGTCGTCTCCGGCGCGCCGAGAGCGCACTCACATATCAACCAGATGAGTCCGATATGGTTCCCGATTGGTAGCCCGAGATGGCGGAAGGGTCCATCGGCGACAGATCACGTTCCGGGACGATCAGAACTGTCACCCCGTCCATCGGCAGCACTTGCCAGGTGGCGCCGGTTTCCATGGGGCGCGGCACCGCGCTACAGTCGGCGGCCGGCAGGTCACAGAGGATTGGCGTATGCCCGCTGAGCTGCTTGATGCGATAGTGGAGCGCGAATTCGGATTGGATCGTGGCACTGCGTCCCGCGTCGCTCTGCATCGCGCGTCCGAATACATGGACCGGCCCCGGCAATCGCGCCAGCTCGGCACCGACCGCCCGGGTCTGCGATTGCCACGTCTGAAAGCCGACATAGCGTTGGTGCGCCACGATACCGTAAGCCAGCGCGAGCATCAGGCCCGTGATCAGACCGAGCCGCAACAAGGGCCGCTGCCCCTGGTTGAGCAGCTGGGCGGCGCGGATCACGATCACCGCGTATATCACCCATGCAAAGATCATCGCGCGTGACGGCACCAGAATGCCGAGCTTGGCGGCCTGCAGCGTGATCAGAGCAAGACCTGTCAGAAGCCCGGCACCGAGATAGGCCAGCTCCATCGGAGCCCGGCGGGTCATGATGACACCGGCCCCGACCAGCACAGCGGCATGCACGGCCAGCAGCTGGGGCGCGCCAAGGGTGATTTTGTTAAGAAACTCTGCGAAGCTGCGCCACACCCAGTCGAGATTGCCCCAGAGCCCTGCAAGACCCTGGGCAGGCTCCGCCTGGCGCCAATCGGCCAGCGGCACACCGAAGACACCGTGCACGTGCCAGTTCAGCGCGTAGGTGATCAGCACCGCGCCGACAAAGCTCGCGCCGAACAGCATCAGAAGGCCGATGAGATCGCGCGGGGACCGCCGCTCGGTCCCCGCCAGGCAAAGGGCCAGCAGCAGCAGCGGGTAGGTCGTATAGGCCATGAACGTGGGCACCACAAAGAGCGGCAACAGCAGCCGTGCCGTGCGCTGCGGGGTGCAACAGACCACGACCCCATAGAGTGCCACCAGCGCGAGACCCGGCAGCAGAGTGTTGAACCAGCCGGAGATCAGCGTGGCCGGGGGGGCCACGAGGATCAGCACGGCCATCAGGGCCGCGACCGGCAGCGACCGGTCCTCCCGCGTGGCGACAACGGCCAGGGCGGTCGCATAGACCGCCCAACAGATCTGGTAGAGCGCGAAGTTCAGCCAGGCCGGTGTGATCACCTCGCGCAGGTGCCAGAGGTAGTTGAGCCAGCGCCCCTCGTGCAATGTCTTGTTCCAGAACATCTCCGGCTCCCCCAGAAGGGCGGGGAAGTCGTCATGTCGGATCATCGGGTCCAGCAGGTTGGGCAGAGAGACGAGGAAGATCACCGCGAGGGAGATCCAGAACACCGGGTTGATCCGCAGGCGTGAGGCTGCCCGCGCCTCTGTCATCTCCGTAACCGCCATGAGATCAGGCCGATACATGTGCCCGCTGCGCCGCCTTGCGCGCCCGCAGGCTCAGCACCGCCGCGCGCAGTTGGGCCATGCGGGTCACCGCGGGTTGCGGCAAATGGCCGAGCAGTGCGCAGCGCAGCCGCCACAGCGCATCACCGCTATTTTGCACCTTGGTGCCACGCGGCACCTCATGGCGCAGGATATCGTCGGACACCCCGGCGCGCCCCGCGTCATTCATATAGAGAACGGCGTTATAGCGATACCAGGGCGCGACCGTGCGGTCATCTTTCAGATGCGGGCGCAGACAGTCATAGGCGCGATACCCCCGCGCCTCGAAGAGCCCCTGCCAGTAGGACAGCGGGCGCTCGTTGACATGAAACTCGCCCCCCTGGCCCACGACGGCGGCTGAAAACAGCACCCGGTCAGAGGCGGTGGTCAGGCTCTCCACCAGCGTCTCGGCGGCAGTGGCGGGCAGGTGTTCGCCCACCTCCAGGCTCTGGGCCAGATCGAACCGGCGCCCGGTGTCCAGCGGCCGGGTCAGATCAACGGGCAGAAACGCATCCCGGTCGATCTCCAGCGTCTCCGGGTCCACGTAGTCGCCATCGGCGCCCAGCACCTGCGCGGTGCCTGCGCGCCGCCATTCGTCGAGCCAGACGCCGCGCCCGCAGCCAAGGTCGATGACGCTTGCGGGGCGCAGCAGCGGGAAGAGCAGGCGCGTCACACGTTGCGCCGATGCGCGTGCGCTGGCGTCGATGTAGTCAAAGAAGGTGTCGCTGTAGATGTGGCTCACGAGGCTGTCCTTCCGGTCTGCCCGGTTGCAAAGACCCAGGTGCTCATGATGATGTAGTTCTGAACCGGCAGGACCACGGTCACCAGCGCGGCGGCGGCCCAGTCGGCCAGCGCGAGGGCGGGGCCAAGCCCGCCGGTGATCAGCATCGAGGTCAGAAACCCGAGCGCCACCATCGCGCCGAACCGTCCAATCTGTGTCGGGTTCATCAGTCGCTTGCGGAAGGTGAACCCGGCCTGCCCGACGTACTGCAGGCACACCGCGAGCCCGAAGGCCAGGGCGTTGGCCCAGATGCGCGGCAGATCGAGGCCGAGGAAGCCGAGATAGAGCAGCAGATAGCTCGCCGCAGCGAGGCTGCCGATCAGGGCAAAGCGCGCCAACCGCATCAGGCCGACTTCCGCAGGGCGGCGGATGGCGTGTCCCGCAGCTCTTCGCTGACGAAATAGAGCGGACGGTTCTTCGCCTCAACATAGAGGCGCCCGATGTATTCACCCATGATCCCCAGTGTGAGCAGTTGCACGCCCGAGAAGAAGCTGATCGCCAGCACCACCGAGGCCCAGCCGGGCGCGGTCTGGTAGAGAATCAGCGAATAGGCCACATAGACCGCCATCAGCGCCGTGATGCCGAGGCTGGCAAAGGACAGCCGGGTGGCGAGTTTCAGCGGTTTGGTCGAGAAGGACGTCATCGCGTCGACGGCAAAGCGCAGCATCGCGCGGAACGGGTACTTCGTCTCGCCCACCTCGCGCGGGGCGCGGGTGTATTCGATGCCGATCTGCCGGAACCCGACCCAGGCGAACATGCCGCGGATAAAGCGCGCCCGCTCGGGCATGGCCAGCACGGCATCCAGTGTGGTGCGGTTCACCAGCCGGAAATCGCCGGTGTCGCGCGGGATCGGCACGTCCGACAGCGCGTTCAGCAGGCGGTAGAAGGCATAGGCGGTGGCGCGTTTGAAGAGGCTCTCGCCTTGCCGTTCGATCCGGCGGCCATAGACCACGTCATAGCCCTGATCCATCATCGACATCATGTCGCCGAGCAGCTCGGGCGGGTCCTGCAGATCGGCGTCGAGCATCATGATCCGCTCACCGGTGGCGGCTTCGAGCCCGGCGGTGAGCGCGATCTGATGGCCCCGGTTCGCCGAAAGCCGCACGCCGACGACATCGGGGCAGAGCAACCGCGCGTCTTGGATGGCCTCCCAGGTGCCATCGGTCGACCCGTCATCGACGAGGATGATCTCGGAGCTGTCGCACCACGGCGTGATCGCCGCCGACAGCCGGGCCACCAGCGTCGGGATGACGTCTTCTTCGTTCATGCACGGAACGACGATGGACAGATACATGGTGCGGCCCCGCAGCTTCCTCAGTGCAGTCGAGGCTAGCTCTGCAATGCGGTCGGAATAAGGCAATTTCCGCACCAAACTGCGGAAGAGGCGCGCCGAGATTGTGCACCAATCGGAAACATAGCGTTTTCAGAATTGCGCATCGTGGGGCGAAAAATCTTTAGATATCAAGATCTCCGACCAGCGCGGCCCAGGATGCACCGTGCATGTCGCGGTCATCGACGGCGCCTTGCACGGCAGGGCGTGGCAGGGAGAATTTCACCACATTGAGATCCGGCATATCGAAGCGCTTGATCGTCTGGCTGTCGGCTTCAAAGACGGCGGCGATCCTTGCGGTCTCCAGGTCCCGGACCACGCGGGCATAGGCTTCGGGGCTGCCGCAGAAGATGTCGATGGTCAGCCAGAAGGGTCCCGCGTTCTTGCTGCGGACCTTGGTGACGAGGGTGCGGAGCTCAGCCAATGTCGATGACCTCCAGCCGGAAGGCGTCCATCGGGTCGCTCAGATACAGCACATGGTGCAGCACGAACTCATAGACCACGCCCTGGTGCATGTCGGGCGGCGAGAAGAGGAAGGCGAAGGTGGGCTGCTCCTCCTCCTGCGTCAGCGGATGGTGCAGCAGGTAGGGGTTCAGCAGCTTGCCGATCTCGGCGGCCTGCTCTTCGGTGGGCGCGGTGATGATCCCGATCACACCGATCTCCACCGGGTCGCCGGACCGTGTCTCCAGCGCGCCGAAGCTGGCGGAGTGGCCGATCAGGCGGATCTCCAGCGTGAAGTCCTCGGCTGCGATGTCCATGCGGTCGAGGATCTTGGCGCTGCATCTGGCCACGATGTCCTCGGCCCATTGGGCCGCATTGGCCACGTAGTGCGGATCGCGCAGCAGCGCCATCAGCACCGTGCGGCAGCCCGCGGGCCGCGCGCCTTCGAGCTTGACGGTGTAGCGGTCGGCGGGCACCCATTTTGAGCCTTCGACGCGCACCGAGGTCTTGTCGAGCGCGGTATAGCGCGCGCCGGTCACGTCCAGATGCCCGCCGGGTTCATGCAGGATGAAGGGGTCGGAATTCTCATAGAGCATATGCGCCGAGACCGTGTGCGGGCTGGCATGGGCCCCATCGGCCAGCGGCGTCACGGTGAATCCGGTGTCGTCGAAGTCGATCATGATGACACCGGATTGCGGGTTGGTGGCACAGAGCGCACCACATTCGCCGATCTTGGCCCCGTGCCAGGCGCCACCCGCGTGATCCCCGCGCATCAGCGGCAAGGCGGCGATGATCGCCGTGTCGGTGGTGCGCCCGGCGATGATGATGTCCGCGCGGGTCTGGAGGGCCGCTGCGATCTGCTCGGCCCCGGCCAGCGCCACGATGTTGGAGCAGGCGCGGATGTCCTGCCCGGTCACCTCGGGTGCGCCAGACAGAGGGACGATCTCGCCCGCCTCGTAAGCTCGTGCAATGCTGCCGGGATCCTGCGAGGACCGGAGCACCGCCACTTTCAGCGGTGTGCCCTGTTCGGTGGCGATCTCGCGGGTGATGTCGAGCATCCAGTCTGCGGCGCTGTCCGTCCCACAGGTCCCGGCGGTGCCAATGACCAGGGGCACACCGGCCTCGGCGCGGGCTTTCATCAGTCCCGCCCACTCGAGTTTGGTTGAGGCGCGCGCGTATTTCGACACACCACGCCCAAGATAAGAAGGCCCGCTGTCGGTGGAGCCGCCATCGATCGCGATGATATCAGGATTGGCTGCAATGCCCCGGGCAAGGGCATCCGCGTCATAGTTCAAGCCCAGAGCGCCGGAGGGGATCAGAACCCGGGTCATGAGGACGAACCGTTGAGCGAAGCGCGGGAGGCCGGTGCGCAAGCGGGCGCGGGCCAAGGCCCGCGCCCGCTTGCGCACCGGCCATGCCCGGCTGCGCCGGGCAGGACGGCTTTGCCGTCCATCAGTCGGTCACCGCTTGCGGTTTCTTCAGGATGTTGCGCAGGAACATCGGTGCCACGAAACCGGCGATGGCGGCCACCCAGAGGCCAATGGCGATGGGGCTGGAGAAAAGGTAGATCGGATCGCCATCCGACAGCGTCATGGCGCGGCGCAGCGCGTCTTCCATCTTGCCGCCCAGCAGGATGCCAAGGATCACGGGCACTGTGGGAACATCCAGCTTGCGCAGAATGTAGCCCAGCACGCCGAAGCCCACCATGAGCAGCAGATCGAAGTAGCTGCCCGAGAGCGAGTAGATGCCCACGAAGGAGATCATCGTCACGCCCGGCAGAAGCACCCAAGCAGGCACCGAGAGGATCTTCACGAAGATCTTCACCATCGGCACGTTCATCAGCAGGAGCACCACATTGGCGATGAGCAGCGAGGCGATGAGCCCCCAGACCACATCCGCCTTTTCGGTAAAAAGCGTTGGACCGGGGGTGATGTTCAGCGTCATCAGCAACGCCAGCAGCACTGCCGTGGTGCCCGACCCCGGCACGCCCAGCGTCAGCATCGGGACCAGCGCGCCTCCGGCGGCAGAGTTGTTCCCCGCCTCAGGCGCCGCCACACCTTTCGGCACGCCCGTGCCAAAGCCGCCCTTTTCCCCCGCGATGGATTTCTCGGACATATAGGCCAGGAAGGAGCCCAGCGACGCGCCCGCACCCGGCAGGATACCTGCAATGAAGCCCACGAAGGATGCGCGCAACATGGTCCATTTGGTGGCCATGATATCCTTCCAAGGAATGCGCACCTTGTCGAGCTTCACGCCGATGGAGGAGCCCTTGCCGTGGCTTTCGATGAAGAAGAACACCTCGGCGATCGCAAACAGCCCGACGATGGCGACAAGAAAATCGATGCCGTCAAACAGGTGCAGGTTGCCCCCCGTAAGGCGGGGCAAACCAGAGGAGCTGTCCACCCCGATCATCGCAATCCCGAGGCCCATGCAGGCCGCCAGCGCCGCCTTTGCCTGGTTGTTGGACGCCATGCCTCCGAGCGTGCAGAAGGCCAGAAGATACAGCGCGAAATACTCCGCTGGGCCAAAGAAAAAGGCGACCCGCGCCAGTGTCGGCGCCAGCAGCATCAGCCCAACGGTCGCCAGCAGCGCACCGACAAAGGACGCCACACCGGAGAGCACCAGCGCATCGCCGGCGCGGCCCTGCTTGGCCATCGGGTAGCCGTCGAGCGTGGTCATCAGCGCGGGCTCGTCGCCTGGGATGTTCAGCAGGATCGACGAAATCCGCCCGCCGTACATCGCGCCGTAGTAAACGGAGGTCATCAGAACCAGTGCGGAGGTCGCATCGAGCCCCAGTGTAAAGGCAATGGGGATCAGGATCGCCACGCCGTTCGATGGGCCGAGGCCCGGCAAGGCGCCGATGATCGTGCCCAGAAAGCAGCCGCAGACCGCCAGAAACAGGGTGAAGGGCGACAGCGCCACGGAAAACCCGAGCGCCAGATTGGCAAGGATATCCATGTCAGTGCCCCACGAATGGAATGAGAATTGTCAGCGCGTCCCAGAGCTTGGCGGCCGTCGGTACCTTGTAGGCGACGATATTGCCGAGGCCCAAGGCGAATTTGAACAGAACGAACAGCCCTAGAGACAGCCCTATGCCAGCGAAGATCGCGGGCTTCACATTGGGCGAAATCTGGTAGCTCAGAATGCCAGCCGCAAAGGCCGTCGGCAGGATGAAGCCCAAAGGCGTGATCATCACCGCATAGACACAGAGCACCAACACTGCGACCCCCATGGCGGCCCAGGTGCGGCCCACGGGCCAATCCGGGTCGGGGTCGGGGCGGAACATGATCGTGAGAGAGCAGAGCGCCGCCACCCCGCCAATCATCAGGGGAAAGAGCTTGGGCAGGAATTCACCCGAGAAGAGGTTCGTCTGGATCTGGGTGGCGGCCGCGATATACGCGACCGCCGTGATCAGACAGACCAGACCAAAAATCCGGTCCGAGGCCATTACTGAAGGACCCCCAGTTCCTTGGACATCGCGTTGATCTCGGCCACGAGACCATCAACGTAAGACTGGAAGTCGCCGCCCACCTTGGTGAAAGGCGCAAGGCCATTGTCGACCATGGCCTGGGCCCACTCATCGCTGTCAGCCACCTGCTGCAGCTTGCCGGCCCATTCGTCGAACTTCTCATCCGAGATATCCTTGGGCACGTAGAGACCGCGCCAGTTCACCGCGACCACGTCATAGCCCTGCTCCTTTGCCGTCGGGATATCCTCAAAGCCCGGCACGCGCTCTTCGGTCAGCACCGCGATCACGCGGATATCGCCATTGTTCAGGAAGGAGATGATCTCGGACATATCGCCCGTCATGGCCTGGGTGAACCCCCCCACGGTCTGGGTGATCGCATCCGCGCCACCATCGACACCGATGTATTTCACCTTCGTGATGTCGGTGAAACCGGCCTCTTTCAGGATCATCAAGGGTTTCATGTGGTCGAAGCCACCAACGGCCGACCCCCCCGCAAAGGCGACGGAGCCCGGATCGGCCTTGATCGCCTCCACAAGATCATTCAGCGACTGATATTCACTGTCCGCGGCCACGGCGATCACGCCCGGGTCTGCCCCGATGGCGCCCACAAACCGCACCTGATCCGCCGTCATGCCCGCATAGGCGTTCTGCGCCAGACGTGTGGTGGTCGCAGAAGACGCGGCGATGATCACATCGCCATCATCCGAGCGCTCGCTGACGACGTGGTTATAAGCCAGGCCGCCGCCCGCCCCGGGCATATTGGTGACCTGCACAGGCTGGTCGACCGCGCCGATGTCATACATGATCTTGCCGATCTGACGGCAGGTGAAATCCCAGCCGCCCCCGGGGTTTGCGGGTGCGATGCACTCCGCTGCCGTGGCGCCACTTGCCACGCCGACGGACAACACGGCACCCGTCATGAGCGCCTTGAAAAAGCGTTTCGTCATTGGTTCCTCCCATTTGACTTGACGAGTTTGCACTCGTTTCATGTGGTCAGATGACTGTAGGAACCTGACACGAACCTGTCACGCTGGAAGAATGAGCAGCACCAAATGAGATTTTTGCTGGTCGAGGACAACGCCGATCTGGCCCGCGCGCTGACCGGCCGCTTTGCGGTGGATGGGCATGTGGTGGACCATGCGAGCACGCTTGCGGATGCGGAGCTCGCCACGCGCACCGTGGCTTACGATCTGATTTTGCTCGATATTATGTTGCCTGACGGGGATGGCCGCGAGTTCCTGCGCCGCCACCGCGCGCAGGATGATCCGACGCCCGTAATCGTTCTCACGGCGCGCTCGGAGGTGTCTGATCGCGTGGGTTTGCTCGATCTGGGAGCCGACGATTACATCACCAAACCCTTCGATTTTGCCGAGCTCGAGGCGCGCACCCGCGCGGTGATGCGCCGCCTCGGCGGGGCGGCGGACAACAAAAAGGAATTCGCGGGGCTCATATTCGATTCGAATGCGGGCACCATCTCCGCCGGGGGGCGCTCCGAACAGCTGCGCAATCGTGAGATGCGCCTGTTGGAGGTCTTTTTCGCGGCGCCGGGGCAGATCTTTTCCAAGTCGCACCTGATGGACCGGCTGTTTTCCTTCGCCGATGACGTCTCGGAGAACGCCATTGAGGTCTACGTGGGCCGGTTGCGCCGCAAACTCAGCGAGACACAGGCGACCATCGAGACGGTGCGGGGCCTTGGCTATCGTATGGTGCGCCGGGAATGACCGCTGCGCGCGCGCCCAGCTCCATACGGCGGCGTCTGGTGGTGCAGCTGGCGCTGGTGGCGGCGTTGCTGTCGGTGGTCTTCTTCCTCGCGCTGCGGGTCGTGGCCGAGCGCGCCACCGAGGCCACGCAGGACAACATCCTCGCCGCCTCCGCCACCTCCATCGCAGACGCGGTCTATACAGATGCGGGCGTGGTGCGGGTGGAGATCCCGTATTCCGCGCTGTCGATGCTCGGCACGGTCAGCGAGGACCGCGTGTTCTACCACGTGATCCTCGATGGCGAGACGCTCACGGGCTATGAGGATCTGCCGGTGCCCGAAACCCGTGGGGCCGGGCGCGATCCGCGCTTTGCCACCACTCTCTATCGCGGCGACACGGTGCGCGCGGTGGTGGTGCGCCGCACGCTGAACGCCGATCGTATCCACCGGGTCGAGGTGGTGGTGGCGCAGACCCGGCTGGGCCTCGCCGCGATCTCCTCGCGTATCACCACCACGGCCACGGCCATCGGCGTGGTGTTCTTCCTCGCCGCCACCGCGCTCAGCACCTTCGCCGCCCAGAACGCGCTCGCGCCGCTGAGCCGTCTGGCCGAGGCCGTGCGCCGCAGAGGCCCGCGCGACCTGCGCCCCGTGACCGCCGAGACGCCCACTGAACTGACCCCGCTTGTCGGCGGGCTCAACGGCTTCATCGCCCGGCTGCGCGCGGCCCTCACCCGCTCCGAAGACCTGATCGTCGAGGCCGCGCACCGGGTGCGCACGCCGCTGGCCACCGTGCGCACGCAGGCCGAGATGGTGCATCTGCAGATGGAGAAGCCGGAGAATCGCGCGGCCCTGCGCCAGATGATCCGCGCGGTGGATGAAAGCTCCCGCTCTGCCGGGCAGCTGCTCGACCACGCCATGGTCACCCTGCGCTCCGACCAACTGGAGACCGAGGAGATCGACCCTGCCGACCTGCTCCGCGACGCGGTGGACCGGCTCTCGCCCACTGCGGACCTCAAGGACATCGCCATCGCCCTCGACCTTCCCGACGCAACGCTCAGAGTGCGGGGCGACGCGATCCTGCTGCAGAACGCGGTGCGCAACATCCTGGACAATGCGATCAAATACTCGCCCGCCGACACCCAAATCACCGTGCGGCTGGTTCCCGGCGCGACCTGCCGCCTGGAGGTCTGCGATCAGGGGCGCGGGTTCGTCGTGGAAGACGTGGCCCGCATGCCCGAGCGCTTCTCGCGCGGCTCGAACGTGGAGGACGTGGTGGGCTCCGGCCTCGGCCTCACCATCGTGCGCGACGTGGCCGAGGCCCATGGCGGTGCGCTCGACATCACGCCCAACACAGGAGGCCCCGGCGCATGCGTCACGCTTGTCTTGCCCTGCTCCTGACCTTTTGGGCCGCACTGGCCAGCGCCTTCGAGATCGAGGAAAGCCGCAGCTATCCAGCCCCCGGCAGCCCAGAACTGCGCATCCTTTCGACAGCCGACGCGGATGTCTTCGAGCCGATCATCAAGGCCTTCCAGGCGCTTCACCCGATCTCCATCACCTATGACGTGGCAAGCTCCGCGCAGGTCATGCAGGCCCTCTACGACGAGGAGGCGGGCTACGATCTGGCAATCTCCTCGGCGATGGATCTGCAGACCAAGCTGGCCAATGACGGGCTCGCGCAGCGCTACAGCTCCGACGCCACCACCGCCCTGCCGCCCTGGGCGAAGTGGCGCGACCAGATCTTTGCCTTCACGCAGGAGCCCGCGGTACTGGTCCTCAACGCCGACGCGTTCAAAGACCTGCCGTTGCCGAAAAACCGTGCGGGGTTGATTGCCCTGCTGCGCGACCATCCGCAGGTCTTTGATGGGCGCATCGGCACCTATGACGTGCGGGTCTCGGGCTTGGGCTATCTTTTCGCCACGCAGGATTCGCGCAACACCGAAAGCTTTTGGCGACTGACGGAGGTCATGGGGCGGCTCAACACGCGGCTCTACTGCTGTTCGGGCGAGATGATCGATGCGGTGGCGCGCGGCGAGCTGGCGCTGGCCTACAACGTGCTCGGCTCCTACGCGCAGGCGCGGCTGGCGGACACGCCCGGCATCGTGATTGTCGAGATGGATGATTTCGTCTCGGTCATGCTGCGCACGGCGCTGATCCCGCAGACGGCACAGGCACCGCAGGCCGCCGGGCTGATGATCGACTTTCTCGCCAGCATGCGGAACCGCCCCGATCTGGTCGCTGCCACCGGCCTGCCACCGGTGGTGAACGGCGCGGGCGCGGATGAGAGCGTGATCCGCCCGATCCGCCTTGGCCCCGGATTGCTGGTGTTCCTCGACCGGCTGCGCCGCGACACCTTTCTGCGCAGCTGGGTCAGTTCGATCGAGCAGAATTGAGGCGCGCACCGCCGGTCCGGCCTCAGTGGTCCAGCATTGCCCAGAGACGCCGCTTGATCTGGATGAAGTCGTCGGTGAGCCGCATCTCGTCGGCGCGCGGACGGGGCAGGGCGACCTCCTCCACATGCTGGATGCGGCCAGGGCGCGCGGACATCACCACGATCTTGTCCGACAGAAAGATCGCCTCCTCCAGATCGTGGGTCACGAAGATCACCGTCTTCTGCGACTGGCGCCAGGCGTCCAGCAGATCGGACTGCATCCGCTCCTTCGTCTGGGCGTCCAGCGCGCCGAACGGCTCGTCCATCAGCAGGACATCCGGGTCATTGGCATAGACCCGGCCAATATCGACCCGCTTGCGCATGCCGCCCGACAACTCGCGCGGCCAGCGGTCCTCAAAGCCCTTCAAGCCGACCATCTCGGTCCACTTGGCCTCGATCTCGCGCTGCTCGGCGGCACCCGCGCCCCGCAGCCGCGGCCCATAGGAGATGTTGCGCGCGACCGTCATCCAGGGAAACACCGCGTCCTGCTGAAAGACCATGCCGCGCCGCCGGTCCGTGCCCCGGATCACCTCGCCATCCAGCGTCATCCGCCCGTCGGAGGGATCGAACAGCCCCGCCATCATCTTCAGCAGCGTGGATTTCCCGCAACCCGACGTCCCGACAATCGAGGTGAAGCTGCCGCTCTCGAAGGTCAGTTCGATGTTCTCCAGAACGGTCAGCGCCTCCGCCGTGCCTTCGCCGAACGTATGGGTCAGCTTATCGACAACGATCTCGGGCATCAGTCGCGGGTCTCCGACCAGACCATCAGCCGCTTCTGAATGGCGCGGAAGCTGCGGTCCATGATGAAGGCGCAAGCGCCGATGATCACGATGATCATCATCACCTGATCGGTGAGGAAATAGCGCCGCCCCTCCTGCAGCATGAAACCAAGCCCGCTGGGCGCTGCGATGAGTTCCGCGGCCACCAGCGTGGTCCAGGCGGCGGCCAGGGCGATGCGGTAGCCGGTGATGATGAAGGGGGTGGCCGCGGGGACGGCCACGGTTCGAAACACCTGGAATCGCGTCGCCCCCATGGTCGAGGCGGCATCCACATAGACCTGCGGCACATTCTTCATGCCGGCAATCACATTGACCACGCAGACCATGAAGCAGGCGATGGTGATCAGCAGCACCCGGCTGAATTCCTCGATCCCGAACCAGATGATGATGATCGGAATATAGGCCAGTGGCGGGATCGGGCGGATCGCTTCGATCAGCGGATCGACGAGATATTCAACGGTCTTGTACCACCCCACCAGACAGCCGATGATCACCGCGCAGGTGGTGCCGATGAAAAAGCCAAGGAAGATGCGATAGAGACTGGCGCCAAGCGCATCGAGCAGCGTGCCCGCGCCGAGGTTGGTGAAGAACGAGCCGATGATATCGGGGATCGGCGGCAACAGGGCGGGGTTGTTGTCGGCCCGGCTGGTGACCAGCGCATAGGCCAGCAGCACCAGACCAATCGACAGGGCGCCCAGAACCAGACGCCCCGACAAAAGTCTTCTGAGCCAATCCATGGCCTAGAGTTGCTTGACGATCTGGTCCGAGACGAGCGCGTCGAGATCGGGCATGCCACCGATGCGCTCGTTCGCGACGAGGAACTCGGATTGCACGCGCAGCGCGTTGGTCAGCAGACCTTGCGCGTAGACGTCCTTGATCTCGGTGGTGTCGAAATAGAAATACCCGTTCAGGAGCGGCTCAACATCCGCCGCCGTGACCCCGGCGCGGCCCATGCCGGTCTGCCAGGCGATCATCCGCTCTACGGTGCCGGCATTGTCCTCGCGCAGCATCTTCACCGCCTGATCGTGGAAGGCGCGCACCACTTCGACATAGGCGGCCTCTTTCTCATCGAGGCTTTGCTGCGTGGTCATGAACACATCCATGATCGACGGCCGCTTTTCGATTGGCATCTGCGCGCCTTCGACCAGAAGCGACGCCTCCGGCAGCGCGTCATAGATCAGCTTGCGCGAGGTCGCCAGCGGCACCGTCGCGTCGACCGCACCGGCGATGAAGGCCGATTGCCCGTCGATGGGTTCCATGTTCACCCGGGTCAAACGCATGTCGCCCAGCCCCTCGTTTTCGAGTGCGACACCGAGGAAGAAATCGAAATTGGATCCGGAGGTCACGGCGATCTTCTTGCCTTCCAGATCGGCCAGCGAACTCATGCCGGGCTGGCCTACGATCTGGAAGAGGCCCGAGGCATCGCCGCAGATCGAAATCTCCCGGAAATCGGCCACCTTGCGGAACATGGCGGCCAGCGGCGGCACGGAGCCCACGGTGATCGTATCGACCGATCCGCCGACCATCGCCTCGATCGCCGGAGGCCCGGAGGGAAAGACCGAAAACTCCATCTCGACGCCCGGTGCAAATCCCTGGTCCTGGATCAGCCAGTAAAGCCCGAAGGAATAGGCCGGAATGATGCCCACGCGCAGCGTCTCGGTCGCCGCATGCGCCTTGCCGACGAAGAACCCCGGCGCCGCGAGCGCGGCACTGGCGGCAAGGCCCCCTCCCATCACCGCACGGCGTGTCACGTAACTGGTCTTTGAATTCGGCATAGCCTGTCCTCCCGGTCTTCTCCCACCCCGAGCGTTGAGATGCCTCTCTTCCGCCCTGGCTCCAATATATCAATTGTCATAATTTTTGACACTTGTCAATCTTGTGGAGGCAATCTAAGCTTTTGCGAACCCGATCCTTGCGGAGCCTTCGCATGAACATCGTTCTTGTGCTTGTCGACAGCCTGACCCGCAATTGCCTGCAGGCCTACGCGCCCGACAGCCCCTGCCGGACCCCGAATATCGACCGGCTGGCCGCCCGGGCGCATGTCTTTGACAATCACTTCGTGGGCAGTCTGCCCTGCATGCCCGCGCGCCGTGAGTTGATCGCCGGACGCAAGGAGTTCATGTGGCGCCCCTGGGGGTCGCTCGAAGTCTTCGACCCGCGCCTGCCGTCTGAGGTGAAGACGGGCGGCTATCACACCCATATCGTGACCGATCATTACCACTACTGGGAAGAAGAGGCGAACGGCTACATCCAGAGCTATGACACCACCGAGATGATCCGCGGTTATGAGGTGGATCACTGGCAGCGCCAGGACCCGCACGAGGAAAAACCCGTCTGGGTGCGCAAGGTCGAGGAGTTCCGCGCGCCCGAGCACATCGGGCAGTATTATGCCAACGTGAAGGATTTCGCGGGTGAGGAGGACTACTTCTCGGCCAAGACATTCGGGAGCGCCTGTGACTGGCTCGACAGGCATGCCCGCAAGGGCAAGTTCTTCCTGCATGTGGAAACCTTCGACGTGCACGAACCCTTCGATATCCCGGAGCCTTACGAGAGCATGTACGCCGACGGTGCCACCAAGAACGAGTTCAACATCTGGCCGCCCTATCAGGTCTATGACGACCTCAACGCCTTCATGGATCAGACCACGCCGGAGGAGCTGGCCTTCCTGAAATCGCAGTTCATGGGCAAGGTCACGATGATGGACAAGTGGCTCGGCACGCTCTTCGACAAGCTCGACGAGATGGCGCTGTGGGAAGACACGATGGTGATCCTGACCACCGACCATGGCCACGACATGGGCGAGCGGCGTGCCTTCGGCAAGCAGCACCCGCATTTCGACAGCCATGCCAACATCCCGCTGATGATCTGGCACCCCAAATACCCGGGCAACGGCACACGGCTTAGCGGTCTGACCCAGACGGTCGATCTCTTCGCCACCATCATCGACGCGGCCGGGGTGGAACTGACCCCCGCCAACCGCCACAGCCGCTCACTGCTGCCCATGATCACCCAAGGCACACCGTCGCCGCGCCAGGCGGTGCTGTACGGAACCTTCGGGCAGGGCGTCTGCGTCACCGACGGGGCGTGGACGCTGCTGAAGTCTCCGGTGCCCGACGCGCCGCTCTATCTCTATTCGACGGCGATCTTCCGGCCCCTGATCGTCGACAACCCGGTGGATGGCCGGCTGGCGAAGCCTCCGAACAAACCGGTCGATCAGGGCTACTTCGATCCCAGCGTCGATCTGCCCATGTGGAAGATCCCCATCAAGGTCGATCCGCGCACGGATGAGAACTTCCTCTTCCACCGGGCGGACGACCCCGACCAGTCGGAGAACCTCTGGGAGCGCGCCCCCGACGCGCGGGCCCGGATGCTGCGCCTGATGCGGGAGCTGATGGACGACGAAGGCTTTCCACCCGAACAACTCGCCCGGCTGGGGCTGGAGGAAACGGTCGCGGCCTAGAGGTCCCAGACCACCCGAAACCCGGTGTGGGTGGTGGTGCTGTCCGGCGCATTGCCGGTGCGCGCCGCGATCCGGTAGCGCCAGCAATAGCTCGCATGGCAGAGAAACGACCCGCCCTTGGTCAGCCGGAACCCCGCCATGCTGGCCTGCCGCTGCCGCGCCGCCTTGCGCTGGGAGCGGATGCGGAAGGGCTCGGCGGTCCATTCCCAGACATTGCCGACCATGTTGTAAAGACCGTATCCATTGGCCGCGAAGGAGCGCGCCGGCGCCGTGGTCTCATAGCCGTCGAGGGCCCGGTTCTGCTGCGGAAACCGCCCCTGCCAGACGTTGCAGGGAAAAAAGCTCTGATCATCCGGGTCCCGGTCGCCCCAGGGATAGCGCGCATCGGCCAACCCGCCCCGGGCGGCGTGCTCCCACTCCCGCTCGCTGGGCAGTCGCCCCCCGGCCCATTGCGCAAAGGCCCGGGCGTCGCGCCAGGAGACATGCACCACCGGATGGTCGGGGTGCCAGGCTGCTCGCGCGGTGCCCGGCCCGTTGATCTCGCGCCAATTGGCCCCCGCGATCCCGCGCCACCATTCGACCTGGGCTGCCCCCTGCGTCAGCCCGACATCATCCGCAAGCTGCGCCCAGAACACATAGGACCACCCGTGGTGCTCCGCTTCGGTGATATGGCCCGTGTCCTCGATGAACGCCGCGAAGTCGGCGTTGGTCACGGCGGTCTCGCCGATCCGGAAGGGCTTCAGCCGCCTGCTGCTCACGGGCCCTTCGGCGTCCTCGGCGATGAGCGGGCGGGCCGTGCCCAGCAGCGCCGGACCGCCCGGGATCTCCACGGTGGGATAATCCGCAACGCTCCGGCGCGGGGCATAGTCCGGACAGCTGTATCTGCCGGCGCCGCGCCGCGCGGCGGGCGCACAGCAGGGCGGCTCAGCCATTAAGCAGGGCGGTGCCAAGCGCTGAGTCGACGCAGAGATGCGTGACCAGCCCGCCGCGGATCGCCGCCAGCGCCGCGGCACTGCGGTCGGCACCACAGACGATCAGCAGGCGTTTGCGCGCGGCGCGCAGATCGGCGATCTGGGCCGCGATCAGCCGCGCCCGCGGCGGCAGGTCGATCTCGGCGCCCTGCGCGTCCAGATAACGGCAGCACACGATGCCAACCGCGCCGGCCTCCCGCGCGGCGGTCAGCTCGGCACCGCTGGCCATGCCCGCCGCCACCAGATGCGTATCGGGTTGCACGTTGCCGATCGAGTAGACCGCCAGATCCAGCGCGCCGAGCCGCTCCAGCTGCGCCTTGATCGTGGGCTCCGCCCGCATCCGCTCGGCCAGATCCGCGTTCGAAATCAGCCCCGGCGCATGCAGGGTAAAGCACTGTGCTCCCAGTTTGGTGGCGATCTGGATGGTGCAATTCTCCGAGGCTGGAACCCGCTCGGAGATCATCGACCCGATCAGTTGGCAGACTTCCACATCCGCCACCGGGTTCAGCGGCATCGCATCGGCCACCGCCATCACGGTCTCGCCCCAGGCCACGCCGATCCGGTCGCCGGGGCTCGCCACGTCCAGCAGCGCGCTGCAGGCGACCCGGCCCAGCTGCGCCAGCGTCTCGGCCCGGCTCAACGTCTGATCCGCCTCCGCATGGGCGATATAGACATCCTCCAGCCCGTAGGCCTCGCGCAGATCCCGCGCGAGGCTGGAGCCCGAGAGGTGCCGCCCGTCGACGCGGATGTCGACGATGCCCAGATCGCGGCTGTCGCGCAGCATGTTCACGATGGTCGCCCGGCTGACCTTCATCCGCTTGGCGATCTCGCCCTGGGTCAGCCCCTCGCCATAGTAGAGCAACGCCACATTCGACAGCAGTGCTTCTTTGTCTCCGCTCGGGCGGTGCGAGGATACGGGCCTGTCCATCCTCAGGAATTTACGTCCTTTTCCCCGGACTGGCCATAGTTCTGCCGGAACCAGGCCGCGCATCGGTCGATCTCCTTTTGCGGCAGCTCCTCCACCGTGCCGTGCAGCATCGCCAGATGGGTCGTCATGGCGGCCTCTTCCAGATACATCGCCACCGAGGTTGCCTCGGTCGCCGAGGCGCCCATCGTGAAGACGCCATGCGCCTTGACCAGCACCGCCATGCCGCCGTCCGCCGCCTCCAGAATCGCCTGACCGGTGTCGACCTCGCCCGGCGTGGCATAGCGTGAACAGGGCACGTCGCGCCCCAGAATATGGGTGATCGGCGTCAGCACCGCGGGAATGCGCGCGCCGCGTGCGGCGAAGCTCGTGGCATAGGGCGAATGGGTGTGGCACATGCCGCGAACATCCGCACGGTGCCGGTAGATGTAGAGGTGAATGCCGGTGTCCACCGACGGCTTCATCTCCCCCTCCACGATGCGCCCGTCGAGATCGACCACCACCATCGTCTCCGGCGTCAGCTTGGAGAACTTCACCCCCGAGGGCTTGATCACCACCAGCCCGGTCTCGGGATCGCGGCCCGAGACATTGCCGCCTGATCCCACCACCAGCCTGTTGCGCGGCAGCTCGTGGTTCTGCTCGCAGACCTCTTCCTTCAGCGCCTCCAGCATCACGCCACCTCCCTTTGGTTTCGGGGCACCCCATGCGGATAAACGACGATCTTCAGCGAGGTCTCCGCCTCCACCAGCAGGCGGAAGGCCTCCGCCGACTGTGCGATGTCGAAGCGGTGCGAGATCGCCTGATCGGCCTTGATCCGCCCCGCCTCCAGCAGCCGCAGATAGCTGTAGGTATCGGTGTGATCGGAGGAGTAGCGCGAGGTTACGGTGATCTGGTCGAAATAGGCGGCATTGCCGTCCCGCACCCAGTCGGTCTCGGGCGGCAGCGGCGCGCCGAGATGCAGGCAGCCCCCCACCTCCACCAGCGCCAGCGCCTGCGCCCAGGCCTCCGCAAAAGGCGCTATCACGATCACCGTATCGGCCAGCCGCCCGCCGTTGAGCGCGCGCAGCGCCGCCGCCGCGTCCTCGGTCCTGGGGTTGATCGTGTGGGTCGCGCCGAACTCTTGCGCGCGCGCCAGCCGCCAGTCCGAGAAGTCCAGCGCCACGACCTTACCCGCCCCGAAGAGCGGCGCCAGATGCACGAAACCCTGCCCCATGAACCCCGCGCCGACGACCGCCACCGTGTCACCCGGCTGGATGTGGCAGACCTTGAGCCCCGAGAGCACGCAGGACCACGGCTCGATGGTGACCGCCGCCTCGGTCGAGAGGCTCTCGGGGATCTTGTGCGCATCCATCGCCAGATGCTGCGCCGTCACCCGGTAGAATTCACAGACACCGCCTGGGTCGAGCGTCATGGACTTGTAGAAGGGGTCTCGGGTGAAATGCCCGCGCCGTGACAGATGCGAATTGATCCGCCCCACATGGTGATTCACGAAGACCCGGTCGCCCACGGCGAACTCCGTGACCCCGGCACCCACCTCGACCACCTCGCCCACCGGCTCATGGCCCAGCACCTTGGGCTCGGACTTGTACCAGGCCATGGTCTCGCCGCCGCAGAGCCCGCAGGCCAGCGTCTTCATCAGCATCTCGCCCGGTCCGATCTGTGGCACCGGGCGCTCTTCCAACCGGATATCGTCGATGGCGTATTGGACGGCGGCCTGCATGGTTCGGGTCATGGCTGTTCCTTGCGCAGAGATGAAAGCTCCGCCTGCAGCATCCGATGATGCTGGGCGATGGTGTGATAGCGGGCGAAGACCGGGCCATAGCGGTCGTGGTCGCGCGGCGTATAGGTCTCCTGCGCCTCGGCGCGTCGGGCGGCCAGCGCCACGGCTTCGCCATGGCCGGCGGCCGCGGCCCCCAGCGCCGCCGCGCCCCAGAGCCCGTGATCGGAAGCGGCACTCACCAGAACCGGCTGGCCCATGACATCGGCGATGATCTGGCTCCAGACCGGGTTGCGCGCGCCACCCCCCGTCAATTGTACGGGCGCCGTCGGCAGCCCGCCTTCCGCCTCGAAGCAATGGCGCAGGCTGAGGGCGGCGCCCTCCATCACCGCGCGGCCCATGTCCCCCGTCGTGGTGGTCGCCGACAGCCCATGAAAGGCGCCGCGCATGTCCGGGGCGACAAAGGGCGCGCGCTCACCGTTCAGATAGGGCAGGAAGGTGACCCCGTTCGATCCGGGCGGCACCGCCTCGACCAGCGCATTCATCCGCGCGGCAACGTCGCCCACCGAGGCGCCGCCCAGGCTCTTGGGATGCAGCCCCGCGAACCAGTCAAAGGCTGCCGCTCCGGTGGTGGGGGCCAGCACCCGGATCACCACGTCCGATGTGGGGTGCAGGACACTGGCGCCCACCGGCGCATCTGCCGGTGTCACCCGGTCGGTGAGGATGTTCACCACCGCCGTCGTTCCCAGGATCATCATCGTCTGGCCGGGCTGGTCCATGCCCATGCCGACGATCATCGCCGACAGATCGAGCGTGCCGACGGCCACCGGCACCCCCTCCGGTAACCCGGTCGCGCGCGCCGCCTCCGGTGTCAGCCCGCCCAGCGTCTCATCCGCCCGGCGCGGCGCCACCAGCCGCGGCGCGATGTCCGCGCAGTCCAGCGCCGCCATCTGCGCCTCGGAATAGCCGCGGGCGGCGAAGTCGAGAAAGGGGATCGACGCATCCGAGACATCGGTCGCGATCTGCCCGGTCAGGCAAAGCCCGATCCAATCGGCACAGGTCACCGCATGCGCGGTCCGCGCGGCCACCTCCGGGCGCTGGTCGCGCAGCCAGCGCCAGAGCATGCCCGAGGTGCCCGACCACAGCGACGTGTGGCAGCCCCGGCCAATCGCCGCCGTCGCACCGCGCTCGGTCAGCGCGGCCAGATCCTCCGCGGTGCGCGTGTCGTTCCACAGCATCGCGGGGCCCACGGGCGCGCCGTCTTTGGTCACGCACCAGAGCCCATCGCCCTGCGCCGCCACCCCCAGCGCGGCGAACTGCGCCCCGGCGCTTTTCCCGGCCAGATCGGAGAGCACGGCGCAGACCGTCTGCCAGACCTGCGCCATGTCCTGCTCGCTCTCGCCCCCGGCGCGCTGGATCACCGCATTGGGGGCCTCCGCCTGGGCGATCTGCGCGCCGTCCGGCGTATAGGCGGCGGCCTTCACCGCCGTGGTGCCCACATCCAGCCCCACCCACAGCGCCGTCATATGCGGCCCTCCGCGGGCGCGCCCTCGGCCGGCCGGATCGTCGGCGGCCGATCAATGGTGAGCGGCGGCAGCGGGCGCGTCCACTTCTCCACCCGCACCAGCGCCGTATGGGCCATGTTGCCCTGGCTGAGCTCCGAACACCCGCGGTCGATGGTCAGCACATTCGGGTTCCCATGCACCTCCAGCGGCGCGCCGTCGATGATCTGCGGGTCGAACCACGCCCCCGTCGCTAGCGCGATGCAATCCCGGCGCAGCAGCGGGTCCAGCCGCAGCCCAGCCAGACAGGCTCCGCGCGCCGTCCAGAGCCGCAGGATATCCCCTTCCTGCACTCCCCGCGCTGCTGCGGTCTCGGGGTGCAGATAGGCAGGCTCCCGCCCCGCGATCTTATCCGCCAGCGCCTCGCTGCCGCGATCGTTCTGCCCGTGCAGCCTTGTGTCGGGCTGGCCGGAGATCAGATGCAGCTCGTCGCTCTGTGCGGCCAGAAGCGACTCCACCGGCGGTATCCAGGTTGGGTGCCCGGGGCAGCCGGACAGCGCGAAGCCGTCAATCGTCGCGTTATGCAGGGTGATCCTGCCGCTCTCCGTGGCCAGCGGCGCGCCCTCCGGATCGGCGACAAACCCGGCAAAGGCGATCCGGTCCTCCTCCGCGTCCGGCACATCGAAACGCCCGGCCTCGGCAAACCCGTCGAACCCGGGGAGCGCGATGCCCTCCTGCTGCGCCACGCACTGGGCCGCGCCCCAGAGATGGCGCAGCCAGCCGTCGCTGTCGCGCCCTTCGGTGAAGGCCGCCTCCAGCCCCATCTCGCGGGCAATCCCGCGGAAAATATCATAGTCATCCCACGCCGCGCCCATCGGTGCGAAGGCCGGTGACATGAAGAACAGCGACGGATCGCGCCGGTTCATCATCAGATCGCGCCGCTCCAGCGGGCTCGTGGCAGGCAGCACGATGTCCGCGCGCCGCGCCGTGGCGGTCCAGCTGTGATCCTGGATAACGATGGTCTCGGGCCGCCGCCACGCGGTCTCCAGACGGTTCAGATCCTGATGGTGGTGGAACGGATTGCCACCGCACCAGTAGATCAGCCGGATGTCCGGATAACGCCGCGTCGCCCCGTTGTAGCGGTAGGCGCCGCCGGGGGTGAGCAGCATATCGGCAACGCGCGCGACCGGAATGAACTCATCCACCGGGTTCCGGCCCTGCGGCAGCGACGGCCAGTCGATCAGCCGCGCGGCCCGCCCCACATGGGTGGTCGAGCCGTAGCCGAAGGCAAAGCCCGTGCCCGGCTGGCCGATCTGCCCCAGGACGCAGACCAGCCCAAGAGCCGCCCAGAGCACCTGTTCGCCGTGATCGGCCCTCTGCAGGCCCCAGTTCACCGCAATCATGCTGCGGCTTTCGGCCAGCGCGGCGGCGATCTCCCGGATCCGCGCCGCCGGGATATCGCAGAGCGGCGCGGCCCAGTCGGCTGATTTCGCCACGCCATCCGCCTCCCCCAACAGATAGGCGCGCCAGATCGGCCAGCCGCTGGTGCAGCGCTGCAGGAATGCCTCATCCGCCTGACCCGCCGCGACCACCTCATAGGTCAGCGCCAGCAGCAGCGCCGTGTCCGTGCCGGGCCGGATCGACTGCCATTCGGCACCCGGCATGTCGGACCCGCGCGGCGAGATATTGATCACCCGCGCCCCGCGCTCCCGCAGCCGCGCCAGGGGCAGGCCGATGTCGTGCCGCGCCACGCCGGAGGAGGAGATCTGCGCGGTGCGCTCGGAGATCCCGCCGAAGGCCAGCAGCAGATCGCAGTGGTCCCCCACCAGGCGCAGGCTAGTCATCTCGTCCTGAAAGGCGCGGTTGCTCAGCCCGATGATATGCGGAAAGAGCACCTCCGCCGCCGCGTGCGAATAGGTCTCGCGCGAGCTGACATACCCGCCCGCAAGGTTGAGAAAGCGCCGCATCTGGCTTTGCGCGTGGTGAAACCGCCCCGTGCTCGCCCAGCCATAGGAGCCGCCGAAGATCGCGCCGTTCCCGTGGGTGTCACGCACCCGCGTGATCTCCCGCGCCACCAGGCGGCTGGCCTCCGCCCAGTCCAGCGTGATGAACTCATCCGCGCCGCGCGCCTCACCGCTGTCGCCCTCCAGCCAGCCGCGCCGCACCACCGGCGCCTGCACACGGCTGCCGGGATCGCGCGCCGCCGAGACCCAGCCGCGCCCGATGCGCGAGGGGTTGGGATCGTCCTCAAGCGGTATGAGGCCCCCCGCGCCGTCCAGTCGATAGGTGCCCCAGTGGGACGCGGTGTATGCCATAAACCGTTTCTCAGCCATCGTGAGTCCTTGACTTTTACATATGATAGAAATACTGACTTTTGTAAAGTATTCGCGAGGACGCCATGCGGAATGAAAAAACCACCGAAGACGTCGCTCTCGGGATCCGGCGCAGAGTATTTGAGCATTCGATCCGGAACAATGGCGGCTATCTCAGCCAGGCCTGTTCGGCGGCCGAACAGCTGGCCTGGCTTTACAATGAAGAGCTGACGCTCGGCGCGCCCACGCTGCCCCTGATCCCCGAACCCTTCGGCGGCGTGCCGTCGGCGGAGAACGCGGGCTATCACACCGGCGCGGGCTACAACGGGCCCGCAGCACCCGAGTTCGACCGCCTGTTCATCGCCCCGGCGCATTACGCGCTCGTCGCCTACGCCACGCTGATCGAGGTCGGGCGGATGGCGCCCGAGGGGCTGGAGATGTTCAATCAGGACGGCTCCTCGGTGGAGATGATCGGCGCCGAACACAGCCCCGGCATGGAGGTGCACAACGGCACGCTCGGGATCGGGCTCTCCACCGCCGCAGGGCTCGCATGGGGCCGCAAACGCCGCGGTGAGCCGGGGCGCACCTGGGTCTTCATGTCCGACGGCGAAGTGCAGGAGGGCCAGACCTGGGAGGCGGTGCAGGCCTGCGCCTTCCACGGCATCGAGGTCAAGGCGATCATGGATGTGAACGACCAGCAATGCGACGGCGCGATGTCCTCGGTGATGGAGGTCGGCGACATCCGCACCAAGTTCGAGACCTTCGGCGCCGCCTGCATCGAGATCGACGGCCACGACCTCGGCGCCATGCGCGATGCGGTCCGTGAACCGCACGCGGGCAAGCCGCTGATCATCCTCGCGCGCACCAACCCGTTCCACAGTATGCCGATCCTGGAGGAACGCTTTCCGCGCCTGCACTACGTGCGCTTCAAATCCGACGAGGAACGCGCCCGCTTCAATGTGTCGATTGCTGCCGATCTCGGCGTCGATCCCATCGACTACGCACAGTGAGAGGTCCCGCATCATGGTAGAGATGGTCAACCGCCCCTATGCCAGGGCCTTCGAGACATTCGCCGCCGGCAACCCGGACATCCTCTGCCTCTCGGCGGATCTGACCTCCTCCTGCGAAATCGACGGCTTCCGCGACCGCCACCCGGACCAGTTCCTCTCCCTCGGCATGGCCGAACAGAACATGATGAGCTTCGCCGGCGGGCTAGGCCTCGCCGGGTTCCGGCCCTTCGTGCACACCTTCGGCGTCTTCATGTACCGCCGACCCTACGATCAGCTGATGGCCTCCATCGCGTACCCCCGGCGCAAGGTCCGGCTGATGGGGTTCCTGCCCGGTGTCACCACGCCCGGCGGCATGACGCATCAGTCCATTGAGGACATTGCCGTCATGCGCTCGATCCCCAATATGACCATCCTGGAGACCGGCGATGCCACCGAGGTCGAAAGCATCTGCGCCGCCGCCGACAGCATCGACGGGCCGGTCTGGTGCCGCATTCTGCGCGGCACCGTGCCCCGGCTCTTCGACACCCCGATCCGCGTGGGCGAGATGCGCGAGCTGTCCCCGGGCGACGACATCCTCGTCGTGACCTCCGGCATCACCACCGAAGAGGCCCTGCGCGCCCGCTCGGCGCTGACCAAGGCGGGGCTCAGCATCCGGCACCTGCATCTGCACACGATCAAACCCTTCGATCACGCGGCATTGCTCGACCATATCGCCTCGGTCCGCTCTGGCGTGATCACGCTGGAAAACCACGTGACCGAGGGCGGCATCGGCAGCCTCGTGGCCGAGACCATGGCCGATGCCGGCGTCGGCAAGCGGCTGATCCGGCTGGGGCTCAAGGACACCTATGCGCATGGCGGCTCCCGCGCGTATCTCATGCGGTACTACGGGCTCGACGCGCTGGCGCTGGTGCGCGGTGTCGAAGATCTGCTGGAGACGGAATTCGGCATCTCCGAGGCGGATCTCGACGCCGCCCGTGTCGATGACGTGCACTCTCTCGCCAAGGCCGAAGCGCTCTGACAGCGGGCTGCACTCTCGCAGGTGCGCAGGCCGCCGGCCCTCGAACAGGGGGGCCGCCGTCAGCGGGCGAGCGCAGGGCGGCCTATCTCCTCACCGGCGCGATTGCGGCACGCGTTCGCGCCCATGTCCTCGCGCCTGCGCTGATATCCGTCGGCGCTCCATCCCGCGTCGGACCCGCCGCATGCTCGGGCAGGAGCGCAGTGGTCTCGGGGTCCTCTGCCTCACATCTCATTTGATGCAAGGCGATCGGGTTGACCGCACGACCACTGCGCCCGGCGCTCTCGTCCGGCATTGCCTAGCTGCGCGGCGGACGGCTCTTGTAGACCGGCAGGCGCCATCCGAAGGCCAGAGAGCCCGCCCGCAGCGCCCATGTCACCCCCGCGCAGAGCATCAGCGGCACCAGCGCATCCGGGAAATAGGGCCGCGCAAAGGCCGCCACCGCAGCACCCGCAAAGGCCGCGGTCACGTAAAGCTCCCCCTGTTTCAGCACCAGCGGCACATCGTCGAGCACGACGTCCCTCAACAGCCCGCCCATGCAGCCGGTGATCGTGCCCATCAGCACCACCACCAGCACCGGCTGCCCCAGCGCCAGCGCCACGCCGGTGCCCGCAGGCACCGCCACGGCCAATGCAAAGCTGTCCAACCAGATCAGCGTCTTCAGCCGGCTCTCAAAGAGATGCGCGGTCAGAAAGACCAGCAACGCCGCAGCACAGGCCACGCCGATATAGGCGGGCTGCGCGATCCAGAAGATCGGATTGCGGTCGAGCAGCACGTCCCGCACGGTACCGCCGCCCACCGCCGTCAGGCAGGCCACAAAGGCGAAGCCCACGATGTCGAGCTGCTGGCGCGACGCCACCAGCGCGCCCGTGAGCGCAAAGATAAAGACCGAGGCGTAATCCAGAAACCCAATCAGGCTCACAGCGCCCTCCTGATCCAAAGGGCGGCACGCCGAAAGGGCGGCGCAAACCGCTCCGGCAGGGGCGCGTCCAGCTCCAGCCAGAAGAAGCGGAAGAGATGCCCGCCATCGTCGGCGCAATGGTGCTGCCAGCGCTCTCGCAGAGGCCCCGCCAACCGGCAGAGGCTGAAATGCCAGCGCGCGCCCGTGTCGATCTCCGTACTCTCGCCGAGATAAATCGCCGCCCGCGTCTCCAGCCCGCTTTCCTCGAACAGCTCGCGCGCCGCGGCCCGCTCGGGCCGTTCCCCCGGTTCGATCCCGCCTTTCACCAGCTGCAACCCGGCGAGAGGGTGTTCAAACGCCGCGATCCGTCGCGGCACCCCGTCGAGATGCAGCGCGACCGGGCAGGCGACCTCACGCACCGGCAGCCTTCTTGAAGGGCGCCATGCCGGCGCGCGCCAGCTCGTCCGCGCGCTCGTTCTCCGGGTGGCCCGCATGGCCCTTGACCCATTTCCAGGTCACGTCATGGGCCGCGTTCGCCGCATCCAGCCGCTGCCACAACTCGGCATTGGCCACAGGCTTCTTTGCGGCATTCTTCCAGCCGTTCTTCTTCCAGCCAAAGATCCAGCCCGTGATGCCATTCTTCACGTAGTTGCTGTCGGTCACGATGGTGATCGTGCTGCGGCGGCTCAGGCTCTCCAGCGCGTGGATTGCCGCCAGCAGCTCCATGCGGTTGTTCGTGGTCTCTGGCTCGCCACCCTTGAGCTCACGCTCCTTCACCACAGCCTCGCCCTCCATGGCGCGCAGCAGCACGCCCCAGCCGCCGGGGCCCGGATTGCCCGAACAGGCGCCGTCGGTATATGCAAAAAGCTCAGCCATGAGCGGCGAGGCATATCCAGTCGGCTTCGACACCGTCAAGGCCCTTTTCGCGCCCCGTTGTCCGGTCGGTCACTGTCAGCCCCACGTCCGCCAGCAGCCCGGTCAGCTCCGCATCGGTGTAATAGGTGTAAAGCCGCCCGATGGGATCGCGCTTTTCGCCTGTCCCGGTCTTCATGCCGATGTGAAAACGCCCCCCGGGTCTCAAGGCTTCGGCAATCGCCGTCAGATGCCGGGGCATGTCGCCACGCGGGGCATGCAGCAGCGAGAAATTCGCCCAGATGCCGTCATAAAGATCGGTGCCGATGACATCGTCAAACCCCGCCACCCGCGCGTCCACGCCCGAATGCGCGTTGGCCAGCGCCACCATCTCCGGCACCGGATCGAAGGCTGTCACCTGCAACCCCGCCGCAGCCATCTGAGCGGCAGAATTGCCCGGTCCACAGCCCAGATCCAGCGCATGGCCACCCTCTGGCAGGGCCTCAATGAAGGCCCTCAAATGGGGGGTCTGTGCGCTGCCACCCGAAAACCGCCGCGCATAGTCCTGCGCCCGTTCCGCATAGACCTTCAGGGTTTCCGCATCACTCATCAGATCACCGTGACCACGAGGCACGCGACCACCACGGTGGTCAGCAAAACCCGCAGCGCCATCCACCAGCGCGGCGTCAGCCCCCATTGCGAGAAGGCGAAATCCAGCACCAGCAGGCCCAGAAACCCGAAGATCAGGTTCATCGCCGCCGTTGTCGGCCCGCCGCCGGTCATGAAGAACGCCCAGAGCGCCGGGATGACCGAGAGCGCATAGCCCGTCGCCGCCCGCGCGCCGGAGGTCTTGGTGGCAAAGCCCCAGAGCACGCCCGACATGAACGACAGGATCACCGAGCCGTAGAAGAGCTGTACGTAAGGCCCCACGAACCGCGGCCCCAGCGCCTCGGCGCCCCAGGCCGCGAGCGGGCCGTTCACGTAGGTCGCCGCGCCCCAGACAAAGGGGACGAGCCCGGCAAGCCCAAGGATCAGCGGTGCGGTGGGAATGCGGCTCATAACCCGTCCACCAGTCCGGCGATCCGCTTGGCCCGCGTCTCGGGGCGTTTCGCGGCCGTCACATGATGCAGCATCCCGCGTTGTTTGCCGGGCGTCAGGGCGGCCCACTCGGCGGCACGCCCTGCACCGCGCAGGGCAGCCATCACATCCTCCGGCACCTCGACCTCATCGGGCGATGCGGGCCGCAACCGCGCCTCAAAGACCTCACCGGGTTCCAGGCCGGTCTCGCGCAGCAGCGCCTTGCCGGTGTAGAGGAACACGCCGTCGATGGCGGGCGATTTGGTCAGCGCGAGGTTCACCGGGTGATCGTTCAACTCGCCTTCCACCCGGCGCGCGCCCCGCGCTTGCAGCGCCGCTGCCACGTCATCGGGCAGGCGCAACACGGTGTAGGTGTTCTTGCCCCATTCCATCGGAGTGATCACGGCGTCAAAACTGATCCAGTCGCTCACGCCCGCTCCAGCGCCAGACGACCCGCAAGCGCTGCAAAGATCGCCGCGAAGGAGCGGTTGAGCCAGCGCATCACCGCCTCCGAGCCCAGCAGCCACCTGCGTGCCTGCGCCGCAAAGAGGCCATAGAGCACGAAGACTGCGAAGGTCAGCGCCATGAAGATCGCCCCCAGGACGGTCATTTCCAGCGTGGCCGTGGCCGGGTTGCCGGAGAGGAACGGGGGCAGGAGCGCCAAAAAGAAGATCGACAGCTTCGGGTTCAGGATGTTGATCAGCGCACCGCGCCGGGCGATGCGCCAGCCGTTCTCGACCTTGCGATCCGCCGAGATCGCCAGCGCCCCGCCCGAGCGCAGCGATTGCCACGCAAGATAGAGCAGGTAGGCCACGCCCGCGACCTTCACGACCGTAAACAGGACGGCGGAGGTATGCAGCACCGCCGCCAGCCCCAAGGTTGCCGCCGCAAGGTGCGGCACGATCCCGAAGGTGCAGCCCAGAGCCGCCCAGAGCGCCGCCACGCGGCCTTGGCCCAACCCCAGCGCCAGCGTGTAGATCACGCCCGTCCCGGGGGCCAGCACGACAACAATGGCGGTCAGAAGAAATTGCAGCGAAATCATGCGGGCACCCTCAGCACACGTGGAACCTTGAATTCGACGTTTTCAACGGCGGTCTCCACCACCTCGCGGGTCACGTCATAATGTTCGGAAAAGGCGTCCATCACCTCGTTGATCAGAACCTCGGGCGCCGAGGCCCCGGCGGTGATCCCGATGCTGCGGATGCCCTCCAAAGCGCGCCAGTCGATGTCACTCGCCCGCTGCACCAGCTGGGCATAGTCACAGCCCGCGCGCGCGCCGACCTCGACCAGCCGCTTGGAGTTCGACGAATTCGGCGCGCCCACCACCAGCATCGCATCGCAATGCGGCGCCATCGCCTTCACCGCTTCCTGCCGGTTGGTGGTGGCGTAACAGATGTCTTCCTTGTGTGGACCCACTATGGCCGGGAAGCGTGCTTGCAGTGCCGCAACGATATCGGCGGTGTCATCCACGCTCAGCGTCGTCTGGGTCACATAGGCCAGCCGCTCCGGGTCGCGCACCGAGACGGTGGCCACATCCTCCACCGTCTCGACCAGCAGAACCTCGCCCTCCGGCAGCTGCCCCATGGTGCCCACGGTCTCGGGATGGCCCGCGTGGCCGATCATGATCATCTGCAATCCATTGTCGGAATGCCGCTGCGCCTCGATATGCACCTTGCTGACCAGCGGGCAGGTGGCATCCACATAGATCATCTCGCGCGCGGCGGCGGCGGCGGGCACTGCCTTCGGCACCCCATGGGCGGAGAAGATCACCGGCCGGTCATCGGGGCACTCATCCAGCTCCTCGACAAACACCGCACCCATTTCGCGCAGCCCGTCAACCACAAATTTATTATGAACGATTTCGTGGCGCACGTAGACCGGCGCGCCCCATTTTTCCAGCGCCATTTCCACGATCTTGATGGCGCGGTCCACGCCCGCGCAAAAGCCGCGCGGGGCCGCGAGATAGAGGGTCAAAGGGGGTTTCGTCATCTGCACGCTCCGGTCATGTCACCAGAGGTACGCCCTTGGGCGGCGAGCGTCCAGAGCGACGTCGCAGCAGGTCAGCCGTTGGCCGCGTCCGGCACGTCGCGGGGCGGGCGCCCGATCACGTCCTTCAGCTCGTCCAACTCGATGAAATTGTCCGCCTGCCGGCGCAGATCGTCGGAGATCATCGGCGGCTGACTGCGGATCGTCGAGACAACCGAGACGCGAACACCTTGTCGCTGCAGGCTCTCCACCAGCGGGCGGAAATCGCCGTCACCCGAGAACAGCACAATGTGATCGACCCGCGGCGCCAATTCCATGGCGTCCACCGCAAGCTCGATATCCATGTTTCCCTTGACCTTCCGGCGGCCCATGCTGTCGGTGTATTCCTTCGCGGGCTTGGTCACCATGGTGAAGCCGTTGTAGTTCAGCCAATCAACCAGAGGGCGAATGGGCGAATACTCGTCGTTCTCCAGAAGGGCCGTGTAGTAGAACGCACGCAGCAGCTTGCCCCGACGCATGAACTCCTGACGCAGCAGCTTGTAGTCTATGTCAAATCCCAGAGACTTCGCCGCGGCGTAGAGATTCGAGCCGTCGATGAACAGCGCGAGCCGTTCGTCCTTGTAAAACATTTTGGGTCCTTCCGATGGGGCCGGTCGCTGGTGCTCATGAAACAATTTGATTACTTATTGAGCGAACCGATCAGTTCAAAAATAGGGTTTTTTGATCTTGCCGCAAGAGACACTCCCGCCCCAAACAGGCAAAAAACTGCCACAAATCCGAACAATTGCGCTGGTTGCCCTAGGGTCAAATCGCTCAACGGAACAGGGAAGCCCATCTGTGGTGGTGCAAAAGGGCATTGAGGCGGCCGCAAAATGCCTCGGGGTGATTCGCGCCCGCAGCCGTTTGTACCGGACCCCGGCCTTCCCGCCGGGAAATGGTGCAGACTACGTAAATGCGGCGATCAGCGTGGAGACCGATCTGCCGCCCGGCGACGTCATTGCGGCCCTGCACCGGGTCGAGGCGCAGATGGGCCGGACCCGTGTCAAGAGGTGGGCGGACCGCAGCCTCGATCTCGACCTGATCGGCATGGGCGATTTGCTGCTGCCGGACCCGGACACCCATGCCAGATGGCGCGCGTTGCCGCTCAAAGCGCAGATCGAGACGGCTCCGGACCAGCTCATCCTGCCGCATCCACGCGTGCAGGAGCGCGCCTTCGTGCTTGTCCCGCTGGCCGATGTGGCGCCCGATTGGGTGCACCCCGCGCTGGGACAGAGCGTGACAGAGATGCTGGCGGCGCTGCCCCGCGAGAGCGTCGCTCAGGTGCGCGCGCTCGCCGATTGATCGCGCAGCCAGTGGCAGTCAACGCCGCGCGGTCGCTCAACAGCCGGAATCGCGTCACGTGAGCGGTCGTGCAGATGTCTCTTCCAGCCACGCCCACGCCCCGGACGAAAGCGGTCATTGAGACGGCTGACGTGGAAGTGGGCGTTGCGTGTTTCGCGACCGCAGCCAATTATTGCCCGTGTAGGAACGTTCGCACGACGGAGAAGGCGCAGCTGTGGAAAACCGTGATGGCTCAGAGCGGAGCAAGCTGAAGAGGGCGGGAGCCGCTGGCAACAGCGAACAAAAGTGTAAGACACCGCTATGTCGTGCCGCGATTGGCGCTCTGTGCTGATTTGATCTTTGGATACGCGGCTTTGAACGTCTCGTAGGCCGCGTCGAATTGGTCTTTCACATCCTGAACCGGCGCAATCGCCTCGGAGATTTCGGGTTTGACGAGCACATCCTCCGATGCGGCTCCCGTACGTGCCATGACCGCAAGGCGCGCGGCCCCCATTGCTGCGCCGAACTCTCCGTCCCTGGGGCGCTCCAGGGTCACGTTCAGGACTGTCGCGATCAGCTTCAGCCAATAGGTTGATTGCGCTCCGCCGCCGATTGCAATCAGCCGTGTCAGCTCTGTGCCTGTTGCCTCGAATGCTTCCAAGGAGTCGCGCAGGCCAAAGGCCACGCCTTCAAGCACCGCCCGGGTCAAGTCTGCGACGTCGGTTCCAACGGCCAGACCCGTGAAGCTCCCGCGGATGTCGGCGTCGTTGTGCGGTGTGCGTTCACCTGAAAGGTAGGGCAGGAACATCGTGCCTCCTGGCGGGCGCAGGTCGTCTCCCAACGCCTGCGTCAACGCGGGGGCCGATGATCCTGTGATAGAGGCCAGCCAGTTCAAGCTGTCCGTGGCCGATAGCATGACCCCCATCTGGTACCAGCGATCCGGCACGGCGTGGCAAAACGTGTGGAGCGCCGAAGCAGGTGCCGGACGGCAGGTGTCGCGCGCTGCCAGCAGCACGCCCGACGTGCCGAGAGACAGAAACGCCTCGCCGTCATTAAGTGCGCCGATGCCGCAGGCGGCGGCCGCGTTGTCGCCTGCGCCCGCTGCAACGATCGCGTCCTCGCCGACGCCCCAGCGTTTAGCAATCTCAGGGCGCAGGGTCCCAGCGGCGTGCGAACCCTCAACCAGTCTGGGCATCTGGTCTGCGCGCATGTCGCCTGCCGCGAGAAGCTCTGGCGACCAGTCGCGCGCCCGTACATCAAGCCAGGACGTTCCCGCGCTGTCGGACATATCGGCGACAAAATCCCCCGTGAGATAAAAGCCGAGAAACGCGGCAGGCAGCAAGACTTTGGCGACCCGCGCAAAGTTCTCGGGTTCATGATGTTTGACCCAGAGAAGTTTTGGGGCTGTGAAGCCCGGAAAAACGATATTGCATGACATCGCGCGCACGTGGTCGCACTGGTCCAAGTACTTTGCCTCGGCATGCGACCGTGTGTCGTTCCAAAGAATACAGGGGCGGATCACCGTGCCTGCAGGGTCAATAAGCGTTGCGCCATGCATGTGGCCCGCGACGCCGACGCCCTTCAGGTCTGCAAAGGCCGGAAACCGCGACCGCAGGTCAGACGCCGCTGCATCCAGCGCATCTGTCCATTGCGCCGGGTCCTGTTCGCTCCAGCCGGGCCGGGCGTGTTGCGATGTGTAGGATTGCTCGGCCACGCCGATGACGGCGCCGTCTTCAGACAGGAGCAATGCCCGCAGGCCCGATGTGCCGAGGTCAATCCCGAGGTAACTCATCGTCCGTGCGTCCTAACTGCCGGCGGCCGTATTCGATACAGCCCGCCACCCGATCATATCCAGCTTCGCAAAGTCCCCGAAGGAGCGCAAAACCATTTCGGCACCCGCATTGCACAGCACATCGCCGTGCTCGTTTTGCAAGGTGTCCAGGTGGCAGCCGCCGGTAAATCCCACGGCGCGCATCCTGGCGGACCTTGCCGCTCGGATACCATGAGGCGAGTCCTCGATGACAAGACAATCTTCCGGATCGACTTGCATTTTCGACGCGGCGAACTCGAACAGGTCAGGCGCCGGCTTGCCGCGGGACACCTGCTCTGCGCTGAACACGTGGTGAAACCGGTCGGCCACGTCCATGGCCTTCAAGGCAGCATTCAATCGCTTGAATGTGCTGCTTGAGGCAATGCAGAACGGCATCTGATTTTGCTCCAACCGGCTGATCAGATCGAAAACATGCGGGACCGGCTGCAACTCACCGGCAAACCGTGCAAAAAGCTCGCTCTCCCATATGTCAGGGAAATTCTCCGAATTCCCTGTTCCATGTTCGGCGACATGGCTCGTAATGGTTTTCAGTGACGTGCCCAGAAAGGTCTTGCGCGTCTCTTCAAGCGACAATTTCACTCCAAATTGATGAAGTGCGCTTTTGAGCGTCGAGAGAGAGATCACCTCGCTATCCGCAATCACGCCGTCAAAGTCGAAAATAACGAGTTTGGCTGCGCTGACGATGCCGGCAAACGTCGCAGCATCCTCAGACGAGAGGTTGGCCCGACGCGGATGCACGGGACTGACCATTTAAATCGCGTGACCGGCGGCGTCGAACTGGTGAAGACGGTTGTCGGGGATGTGCAACCCCACCGCCTCACCGACAGATGTCTCATCCTCTCCGGGTACACGCGCAATGATCTCCTGCCCGCTGCTTGTCTCCAAGTACAGGAGACTCTCGCCGCCAAGCTGCTCTTTGACCTTCACGGTCGCGTCCGTGTGCCCCTGTCCGCTGGCGCGGAGCTCCAGATGTTCGGGTCGACATCCCACGTAGGCCGCGTCGCGGGTCAGAGGGAGAGTGGCCATCTCCGCGCCCGGCGCGAACACATTCATTGCGGGTGATCCTATGAACTCCGCAACAAACCGCGAGTTCGGTTTGTGATAGAGCTCCATGGGCGTGCCGACCTGCTCGACCCGACCCGCATTCAAAACGACGATTTTATCGGCCATGGTCATCGCTTCCACTTGATCGTGGGTCACGTAGATCATGGTCGCCGCAAGCTGTTTGTGCAGCCCCTCAAGCTCCACTCGCATCTGCACACGCAGCTTTGCATCGAGATTGGACAGGGGTTCGTCAAAGAGGAACACTTTCGGGTTCTTCACGATTGCGCGTCCGATGGCGACGCGCTGTCGCTGGCCACCGGACAGCTGGCCCGGCTTGCGGTCGAGGTAATCTTCAAGCTGCAGGATCCGGGCCGCCTCCGCAATGCGGTCATCGCGTTTTTTCGGATCGAAGCCGTTGACCTTCATGCCAAAGTCCATGTTCTCGCGGACCGACATGTGGGGATAGAGCGCATAGGACTGGAACACCATCGCAAGGTCCCGGTCCGCCGGTTCGGCGGTGGTGACATCGCGACCGTCGATCATGATCTGACCCGAATCGACACCTTCCAAGCCCGCGAGCGTGCGCAGAAGTGTTGATTTCCCGCAGCCCGACGGGCCAACAAAGACGACGAATTCGCCATCCTCGATCTCCAGGTCGACGTCGAACAGGGCCTGCACATTTCCATAAAATTTATTCAGATTTTCAATCTTTATTCCTGCCATCGTGGCGTCCTCCCCAAATCCGCCTAAAACAACGGCTTCGATACGTTTGTAACTTCGTACGAACAAATGTATTGACTTTCAAGTTCAAAAGTTACTTTTGTATGATGAGCGATGCAAAGGTAATAGCTCGCAATCCACTACTGGGAGGAACGACACCTATGAAAACTCTACGGAACCTACTTGGCGCCACCGCCATCACGAGCGCGATGGCCACCGGGGCCCTTGCGGACGGCCATGGCTGGAGCCTTGCGGAGGCAGCGAAGCCTTACGCAGGCACAACTGTCGATGTCGTCTTCCTGCTGCGTCCCGGTTACGAAGCGATCGAAGCGATGCTGCCTGCCTTTGAGGAAGAGACGGGCATCAAGATCAACATCATCAAGCACCCTTACGAAAACGCGCTGGGCGAGCAGGTCCGCGACTTTGTTGCGGGCGGCGACCTTGATGTGGCGCTGATCGACCTCGTCTGGATCGGCAACTTTGCCGAAAACGACTGGATCCTGCCCTTGGCGGACGTGCAGGCAAAGTTCCCTGATATCGTCGACCCCGATCTGGATATCGACGACTTCTTCCCGCTGGTGCTGAACGCCTTTGGCGGCTGGAACGACACGATCTATGGTCTGCCGTTCGACAATTACTCCGGCCTGATGTTCTACAACAGGTGCATGCTGGAAGACGCCGGTTTTGACGGCCCGCCATCCACGTGGGAGGAGCTCAAGGATGTGTACGGACCGGCCCTGACCAAAGACGGCAAATACGCCTTCGCGCTGCAGTCCAAGCGGAATGAAACGCAGTCTGCGGACAGCTTCGCCCGCGTCCTGTGGCCCTTCGGCGGTTCGTTCCTGGATGAGAACTTCCGATCGAACCTGTTGAGCGACGAAAGCCAGGCGGGCCTTCAGTTCCGTCAGGACCTCATGCAGTACATGCCCGATGGCATCGTGGCGTATGACCATGCCGAAACTGTAAACGCCTTCAGCCAGGGCGACGTGGCAATCATCACCGAATGGTCCGCCTTCTACTCGTCGGTCGTCTCGCCCGAGACCTCGAAAGTGGCCGATTGCGTTGAGATCGCGCCCGAGCCGATGGGCCCGGCGGGTCGTAAGCCGGCGCTCGGCGGGTTCTCCCTTGCTGTGGCGTCACAGGCTGACGATGCGGAACAAGCAGCCGCCTATCTGTTCATCCAATGGGCGACCTCCAAGGCAAACGCGCGCGAGTATCTTGAGCGCGGTGGCGTTCCCGCCCGTCAGTCGGTCTACCAGCAGGATGGTTTGGAAGACTTCAAATTCGTGCCCGCCTTGGTCGAAAGCTGGCAGGACGGTGTGCCGGAATTCCGCCCCCGCTTTGCCGAATGGCCCGAGATCACCGAGATCGTGCAGGAGTGGGGCACCAAGATGATGTTGGGTGAGGTCACCACCGAGGAAGGTGCGCAGGAAATCGGCAGCCGCATGGAAGAGGTGCTGGAGGACGCAGGCTACTACTCCGGCGACAAACCACTCGCCCAATAAAAGCACCAAGATCACCGGGGGCGGGCAACGCCGCCTCCGGACCCCGAACCTGGGGAGCAGGGAGGACATGACATGCGCGGACAGGTATCCCGCAAAACCATTTTTGCGTTTATTGGGCCTGCGGTCATCGGCCTTGCGCTGGTTGGCATCGCGCCATTGCTCTATGCGGTTTGGACCTCTCTGCACTTCTACAATCTGACAAAACTGAAGCGCGTCGAATTCATCGGGCTTGAGAATTACTGGACCGTTCTGACGGATGAGGTGTTCTGGCAGGCGATGGGGCGCACGTTCTTTCTGCTTGGCACCGCATTGCCGTTGCAGCTCGCACTTGGACTGATCATTGCGCTTGTGCTGCATCAGCCCGGCCTGACGCTGATCAAGACGCTGTGCCGCCTGTCACTCGTGCTGCCCATGGCCACGACCTACGCCGTTGTGGGCCTGCTCGGGCAGGTGATGTTCAACCAGAAATTCGGCGTTGTGAACCAGTTGCTGGGCGGCGCCGATATCAACTGGATCGGTGATCCCGAGAACGCCTTTGCGATGATCATCTTCTGGGACGTCTGGCAATGGACACCCTTCGTGGCGCTGGTCCTGCTGGCAGGCCTCACGATGGTGCCCGGAGAAGTCGAAGAGGCCGCGCGGCTGGAGACAAAATCCAAGTGGACGGTGCTGCGCTATGTGCAGCTGCCCTTCCTGCTGCCGGGCCTCGTGGCGGTCCTGATCCTGCGCACCGCCGACACGTTGAAGCTCTTTGACATGGTCTTCACGCTGACACGCGGCGGGCCGGGGTCCTCAACGGAATTTATCTCCCTGATGATCCAGCGGGTCGGTTTCCGCGGCTTTGACCAGGGCCTCGCCTCGGCCCAGGCGATCATCCTGCTGATCATCACCATCATCCTCGCGCAGATCTATATCCGCGTCTTCTACAAGGAGGTCTGAGCCATGACATCGACCCGGTCAATGTGGACGCAGATCGCCTTGCTTGGGGTGATCATCACCGTCTGTGTCTTTCCGTTCTACTGGATGGTCACGACATCGCTGAAAACCCAGATCGTGGCTCTCGAAGCCCCGCCGGTCTGGCTGTTTGAGCCGACCCTCGACAATTATCGCGAGGCGTTGTTCGAGGATGGCGTGCTGCGCACCCTGATCAACTCGCTGGTGGTCGCGGTCAGTACGACACTGCTCGCGCTGATCCTTGGCGTGCCTGCCGCCTTCGCGCTGGCCCGGTTCGAGTTTCGGGGCAAGAAGGACCTGTGGTTCTGGTTCATCACCAACCGGATGGTGTCACCCATCGTGCTGGCCCTGCCGTTCTTCCTGATCGCGCGCAATCTCGGGATGCTCGACAAGCACATCACGCTGATCCTGATTTACCTCACCTTCAACCTGCCCATCGTGATCTGGATCGTCACAGATCAGTTCCGCGGCATTCCCTACGATCTGGACGAGGCCGCCCGTCTGGAAGGGGCGTCGCAGTTCACGATCATGCGAAAGATCTGCCTGCCGTTGGCGATGCCCGGCGTCGCGGTCTCGGCGATCTTTTCCTTCATTTTTTCATGGAACGAGCTGATGTTCGGGCTGATCCTGACGCGCACGGAGGCCAAGACCGCCCCCGCGATGGCCGTATCATTCATGGAGGGCTACAATCTGCCCTACGGCAAGATCATGGCCACCTCGACGCTGATAGTGATCCCCGTGCTGATTTTCGCGCTGATTGCATCGAAGCAATTGGTCCGGGGGCTGACCATGGGGGCCGTGAAATGAACGCTTGCCCGATGCGTCTTTCACGGCCTACCCGCCACGGTTGGAACCGCTGAAGGGCCTGCCGATGTCGCGCTATGTCAAACTTGAACAAATCGACCCGGAGGAACAGTTGCTGGTCCGATTGGCATGGGCGTGCGAGGTCGAGGGGATGACCCAGGCGGATGCGGCGGAGCGGTTTGGGATCACTCGGCTTCGGGTCAACAAAGGCCTTAACGAAGCCCGCCGGCGGGGGATCATTCGCGTCAGCGTTGATTCCGTCTACGCCGCCGCCGCCCAGCTTGAGTGGGAGGTGCAATCCGCGTTCGGCCTGGCGCGCGCCGTCGTTGTGCCCTCGCCGGAAAAGGACAGCTCCGTCACGGCGCTTGTGGCGGCGGGGCTTGGGGCGCATCTGGGTGAGCTGTTGCAGGACCCGCAGATCATGCGCTTTGGCATGTCTTGGGGCAATACGCTCAATCTCGCGACCCGCCACATGCAGTCGCTGGATCGCCCGGATCTCGAGATCGTTTCGATTATGGGCGGTATCTCGCGCGGCTCCGACGTGAACGGGTACGAAATCACCACCCGTCTTGCAGACCTCTGCAACGCCCAGCACAGCCTCTTCCCCGCGCCGCTCTATGCAGGCAGCCGAGACAGTCAGGCGATGTTCATGCAGCAAGACGTCATTCGCGAGATGCTTCGGAAGATCTCGTCCTGCGATGCAATTGCGCTGGCAACGGGCAACCTTGAAAGCTCGCTTTTGGTGCGGGATGCGCTGCCGCGTGACGTGGACCCGGCAGAGTTGATCGCGCGTGGCGGCGTTGGCGACATCACCGGGCATGTTCTGAATGCCGACGGCGCCCTGATCGACCACCCGATCAACGAGCAGGTGATTGGCCTGACGCTGGAAGAAATGGCGCAGATCAAAAACGTCATCCTCGCCGCGGGCGGCTTGCACAAGGTGCCGATCATCCGCGCGGCGCTAAAGCGCGGATTCGTGAACACTTTGGTGACGGATGAAAACACCGCACGCGCCCTGGTCGAGCCGGCGGTTTAGTTTGGGAGGACACGATGGCAAAAGCACTGGTTCTTGAAGAGGCGCGCAAACTGGCGTTGCGCGACATCGACCTGTCCGAAGACATGGGTCCGGGCGATGTGAGAATAACCGTCGACACGGTCGGGGTCTGTGGCAGCGACGTGCACTATTACACCCATGGCAAGATCGGGCCCTTTGTCGTGAACGAACCCATGGTTCTGGGGCATGAGGCCGCGGGCGTCGTGGCCGAGATCGGTGCGGATGTACGCCACCTGAAGGTCGGGGATCGGGTGTGTATGGAGCCGGGCATCCCCAACGCCGCCTCAAAGGCCGCCAAGCTTGGGGTCTACAACGTGGACCCGGACGTGCGGTTCTGGGCCACTCCGCCTGTTCACGGCTGCCTCACGCCGTCCGTGGTGCACCCCGCAGCCTTCACCTATGCAATCCCCGATCACGTCAGCTTTGCCGAAGGGGCGATGGTCGAACCCTTTGCCATAGGCATGCAAGCGGCGGCGCGCGCCGGGATCAGGCCCGGTGATGTGGCCTTTGTCACCGGTGCCGGCCCCATCGGCATCATGGTTGCGTTGGCAGCCCTCGCGGGCGGCTGTGCCAAGGTGTTCATCGCGGACCTCGTCGAGGCCAAGCTTGCCATCGCCGCCGGCTATGACAACATCGAACCGGTGTTGATCTCGCGCGATGACCCGGCGGCGCTTGTGCGGGAGGCGACCGAGGGCTGGGGGGCCGATGTGGTGTTCGAATGCGCCGGTGCCGCAGCGTCGATCCAGACGGCCCTCGAGGTCGTGGCACCGGCGGGCTGCGTCGTCTGGGTCGGGATGCCCGTGGACCCTGTCCCCGTCGACATCGTGCTGGCCCAATCCAAGGAAATCCGCATGGAGACTGTCTTTCGCTACGCCAATATGTATGACCGCGCGATAGCGCTTCTGGCCTCGGGCAAGGTGGATCTGAAACCCCTGATCTCGGAGACCTTTGCGTTTGAGGACAGTATCGAAGCGTTCGACCGTGCGGTGGAAGCCCGCCCCACGGACGTCAAAATCCAGATCAAGCTGACATGAGCCGCGCGGATCAGATCCTGTCAGAGTTGCGGCCTGGCCTGTCAGAGGACGTGCTGGCGCAGATACCGGCGCTGATCGAGGCGCTCGCCGGAGCGGGACGCATTGTCTGCCACGGTGTCGGGCGCGAAGGGCTGATGATGAAGGCGCTTGCCATGCGGCTCTATCACCTCGGTTGTGATGCGCATGTGGTGGGCGATATGACCACACCGGCCGTCGGGTCCGGCGACGTCCTCCTGCTGAGCGCCGGACCGGGTCATTTTTCGACCATCGCAGCACTTGCTGGCGTGGCGCGGAGCGCTGGCGCACGGGTGATTTGCGTCACCGCGGAGCCAGATGGCGCGGTCCCAAGGCTGGCGGACCTTGCGGTGCATCTGCCCGCGCAAACCATGGCCTCGGACGCGCAGGCCACATCCATCTTGCCCATGGGCTCGCTTTACGAAGCGCTCATGTTCTTGTTCTTCGAAGTATTGGTCCTCGACCTGCGCGACCATCTCGGGGTCGCACCCGAGGTCATGCGCGCCAAACACACCAATCTGGAGTAAGCTATGGGCTGGGAAAAACGGTTCAGTCTCGCGGGCAAGACCGCGCTGATCACCGGGGCGTCGTCGGGGATAGGCACGGCCATCGCAGAGGTCTTCGCCGACGCGGGCGCGGATATTGCCGCGCATGGCCGCGACAAGGGCCGGCTCGCGGCGCTTGGTCAAACGGTGCAGGCATCCGGGCGTCGCTTTGCGGCGATCACCGGTGATCTGGCGGATCCGGGCGAGACGGAGGCCGTGGCGGCACGGTCGCTGGCTGACTTCGGACAAATCGACATCCTTGTGAACTCCGCGGGCATCGCGCTGACCGGTCCGGTTGTCGACTACGACCTGGCCGATTGGCAGCGCACCATGGCCGTCAACCTGACAGCCCCCTTTGTCCTGTCCAAAGCCCTGCTTCCGGGCATGATGGCGCGGCGGTCGGGCAAGATCATCAACATTTCGTCCCAGACAGGTGTGATCGCGCTGGAAGATCACGCAGCCTATGCAACGTCAAAGGGCGGGCTGAACGCCCTGACCAAATCCCTGATGACCGAAGCCGCGCCGCACAACGTGCAGGTCAACGCCATTTGCCCCACGGTGGTGCTGACCGACATGGGCAAGGCGCTTTGGTCCGCTCCCGAAAAACGTGATCCGATGATTGCAAAAACCCCCTTGGGACGCTTCGGCGACCCGGTCGAGATCGCGGACATGGCGCTCTATCTTGCGTCTCCGGCCTCTGACCTTGTCAACGGGGCCGTGATGATGATCGAGGGGGGATATTCCAGCATATGAAGGGGTTCGGCGTTCATACCAGCATGTGGACCATGTCGTGGGACGCGCAGGGCGCCGCGCGCGCGATTGCCGCTGCCAGGGCCTCAGGGATGGATTTCATCGAGATTGCACTGCTCGACCCCGCCTCGACAGATGCCACGCTTGGGCGGCGGCTGCTCGAAGAGGCGGAATTGCCCGCGGTCTGCTCGCTTGGCCTGCCCGAGGCGGTCTGGGCCTCCCGCAACCCCGACGGTGCCGTTGAGTTCCTGCGGCTCGCGGTCGAAAAAACCGCCGGTCTTGGTGCGACCGCACTGACGGGCGTCACCTATGGCGGCATAGGGGAGCGCAGCGGGCTGCCGCCGACGGACGCGGAGCTTGATAACGTGACCCGGGCGCTTGAGCAGACCGCACGGATTGCAGCAGATGCGGGCCTCGCCTTCGGGATCGAGCCGGTCAACCGCTACGAGACCCATCTCATCAACACAGCCGCCCAAGGCGTCGCGATGATCGAGCGGATCGGAGCGGAAAACATGTTTCTGCATCTCGACACCTACCACATGAATATCGAGGAGAAAGGCGCAGGCAACGGGATCCTGGCAGGCCGCGACCACCTGCGCTACATCCACCTGTCGGAGTCCGACCGCGGCACGCCGGGCGCGGGCACCTGCGATTGGGATGAGATCTTCGTGGCACTCGCCGCCATTGGGTTCCAAGGGGGGCTGGCGATGGAAAGCTTCATCAACATGCCACCCGAGATCGCCCATGGCCTCTCGGTCTGGCGCCCCGTGGCGAAAAGTGCCGAGCAGGTTGTGGGCGAGGGCCTGCCCTTTTTGCGCGGCAAGGCAGAGCAATACGGTTTGATCTAGGGGGGACCAGGTATGGCGGATTTGGCGGGCAAGGTCGTGGCCATCACCGGCGCGGCATCGGGCATCGGACTGGCCTGTGCGCGCGCTTGCATCGACGCAAAGGCACGGGTGGCTCTCGTGGACCGGGACAAAGAGGCGCTTGACCAGGTCTGCGCTGATCTGGGCGACGCAGCCCTGCCGATCGTCACCGATGTGATGGACAAAGACAGCGTCGCACAGATGCTGCCCACGATTCTCGACAAGGCCGGGCGGCTCGACGTGTTTCACGCCAATGCGGGCGCATATGTCGGCGGTGATGTGCTCGAGGCGGACCCCGACGTCTGGGACCAGATGTTGAACCTCAACATCAACGCCGCCTTTCGCTCGGTCCAGTCGGTCCTGCCGCACATGGCCAAACAAGGTTCGGGCGACGTGATCCTGACCAGTTCCATCGCGGGTGTGATACCTGTCGTCTGGGAGCCGATCTACACCGCCTCGAAACATGCGGTGCAGGCGTTTACGCACACGGTGCGGCGCCAGATGTCGGCACACGGCGTCCGGGTTGGCGCAATTCTGCCCGGGCCTGTGGTGACGGCGCTTCTGGACGACTGGCCCAAGGCAAAGATGGAACAAGCCCTGGCTGAGGGCAGCCTGATGCAACCCCAGGAGGTCGCCGATTGCGTCGTCTTCATGCTCACACGACCCTCCAATGTCACAATCCGTGACCTTGTTCTCCTGCCGAACGCAGTGGACCTATGACGGCCTTCGTTGGGGTCGATGTGGGCACCGGCAGCGCGCGCGCCGGTGTGTTTGATGCAAGCGGTGCGCTGCTCGCCAGCCACGCCCAGGACATCCGGATGTGGCGCGACGGGGAGATCGCCGAACAATCCTCCGATGATATCTGGTCGGCTGTTTGCACGTGCGTAAAAGAGGCGGTCGCCCAAGCGGGTCTGGCGCCTGAGGAGATCAAGGGCCTTGGCTTTGATGCCGCCTGTTCCATGGTCGTCGTGGACCGTGACATGCGCCCTCTGAGCATCAGTGACACCGGTGCGGCCGAACGCAATGTCATCGTCTGGATGGATCACCGCGCCAAGGGCCAGGCCGAGCGCATAAACGCCACGGGCCATCCCGTGCTCGATTATGTGGGCGGGCGTATCTCGCCCGAGATGCAAACGCCCAAACTGCTATGGATCAAGGAGAATCTGCCCGACAGTTTCGACGCGGCAGGGCAGTTTTTCGACCTGCCGGACTTTCTGACATGGGCGGCGACCGGCTCGCTGACCCGCTCGGCCTGCACAGTGACCTGCAAATGGACCTACCTCGCGCATGAAGATCGGTGGGATGACAGCTACTTCAGCCGGATCGGGCTGGGCGACATCGCGGCAGAGGGGTTTGCCCGCGTCGGCCGACACATCGTGCCGCCGGGGACAGCAGTGGACAACGGGCTGACGGCCAGGGCCGCGACCGAAATGGGCTTGATCCCCGGCACTCCGGTGGCCGCCGCCCTGATAGACGCCCATGCAGGCGGGATCGGCACGGTCGGCGCTGATTCGGAGGCCGGGCCGGAGGCGACCATGGCCTACGTCTTCGGCACCTCGGCCTGCACGATGGCAAGCTCCAAGGAACCGCACAAGGTGCCGGGCGTGTGGGGTCCCTATTACTCGGCGATGGTGCCGGGGCTGTGGCTGTCCGAGGGCGGACAGTCTGCGGCGGGTGAGGCAATCGCACATCTGATTTCCACCCACCCGGCCAAGGGCGTTGCGCAGGCGCAGGCCAGCAAGGCGGGCCTCTCCTTGCAGGACTACCTGTTGGAAGAGGTGACCCGCCGCAGCCCGCGCATGAGCGACGCCGTCAAACTCGCCGGGCGCAAACTGATCGTCCCGGATTTCCTCGGCAACCGCGCACCATTTGCGAACCCCGAGGCGACCGCGGTGATCGCGGGGCTCACATTGCGCACCGATGTCGACGATCTGATCGCCACCTATGTCGCCGGGGTGACGGGCATTGGCTACGGCCTCCGCCAGATCATGCAGGCGCAGGCCGGCCAGGGCGTCCGGCCTCAGGCCATCGTGATCAGCGGCGGCGCGGGGCGCAGCGCGGCGATAAAACAGATGCTCGCCGATGCCAGCGGCGTTCCAATTCTGTCCACAACCTCGGCTGAGCCCGTGCTGCTTGGCGCAGCGATCCTCGGCGCTGTCGCGTCACGGCAGTTTGCCACTCTCACAGAAGCAATGGGACAAATGTCTTCGATCGAGGCGCGTTTCACGCCGACCGGGGGGAGGACCGCAAAAATGCACCAAACACGCTTTGACGCATTTGAGCTGCTTCAGGCGGCGGATCATCATTTGCAAAGGGAATTGCTGCGCGAATAGATGCGCACATCAAAAGCCGCAGGTTTGAAGGATGTGGGCGACAGCCAGCTGACAAGGGCCACAGATTTCGAACGGACCATGATCTCGCCAACGATAAACTCTCTTGCAAAGGGGATCCCGGGCTGACGCAGCGCTTTTGTCAAACACCCGTTGCAAACCGAGCCCCTCGGAAGAGAGGTGGGTGCTCCCCTGTGCCGCATCCCTCAACGGTCCTCCTCTCGGATCAAGGAATTGGCATTCTCTAGATGGCTCATGCCAACTTCACCGGGCAACCCTGACCCTGCTAAGGCTTCTGAAACAGGGAACGCGCCCCCAGCTGCGTCCTTCGAGCCGTTGTTTTGTGCCGTGACGTTCTTCGAGGCGCCCCAGTCCGCCTCCTGTCCGCTTTCATGGCACTTGGGGACATTCGCAGGTGGCGCAGCATTTCGCAGGTCGGGTTCAGATCGCACCTCCGGCCCGGCGCCGGCGTGCGGGGCACAGGGCGATATCTGCCGGCCCTCGCGGCAAAGCCGATACCCCGCAATAGACGCTTGTAAATCAGGCCAAAGGGGCCTAATGAAGGCACTTCTGACCTATTCCCAGATCAATGGAGTGTTCCATGGCCCGCGTCACCGTCGAAGATTGCGTCGATAAAGTTCCCAACCGGTTCGAACTGGTGATGCTCGCTGCGCATCGGGCGCGCGAAATCTCCTCGGGCGCTGCGATCACCGTGAACCGCGACAACGACAAGAACCCGGTCGTCTCGCTGCGCGAAATCGCGGATGAGACCCAGAGCGCGGATGAGCTGCGCGAGCGTCTGATCGAGAGCAACCAGAACCAGATCGAGGTCGACGAGCCGGAAGAGGACGCCATGGCCCTCCTCATGGGCGCCGAGCAGGACAAGCCCGAAGAGGACAGCATGTCCGAAGAGATGCTCCTGCGGCAGTTGATGGCAGCGCAAGGGCAGAGCTGAGCACAGCTCGCCCCGGCCCGAGAGGCTGAGGAATGACGACCACCCTGGACCAGATCGAAATCACCGCCGACGATCTGGTCACCCTCGTCACCAAGTACAACCCCAAGACGAACGAAGCCCTGATCCGCGCGGCCTACGACTATGGCCGCGCGATGCACGAGGGCCAGACCCGCCATTCGGGCGAGCCCTATTTCAGCCATCCCGTCGCCGTCGCCGCGATCCTGACCGAGCAGCAGCTCGACGATGCGACGATCATCACCGCCCTGCTGCATGACACCATCGAGGACACCAAGGCCTCCTATCAGGAGGTCGCCACCCGCTTCGGAGTCGAGGTGGCCGAACTGGTCGACGGGGTGACCAAGCTCACCAACCTGCAGCTCAATTCGACCGAGACGAAACAGGCCGAGAATTTCCGCAAGCTCTTCATGGCGATGTCCAAGGATCTGCGCGTGATCCTGGTCAAGCTTTCCGACCGGCTGCACAACATGCGCACGATCAAGGCGATGCGCCCCGAGAAACAGGCCCAGAAGGCGCGCGAGACGATGGAAATCTTCGCACCGCTCGCGGGCCGCATGGGGATGCAGTGGATGCGTGAGGAACTGGAAGACCTCGCCTTCCGCGTGCTCAACCCCGAAGGCCGCGCCAGCATCATCCGCCGCTTCATCAATCTGCAGCGCGAGACCGGGGATGTGATCCAGCGCATCACCGGTGACATGCGGCTGGAGCTCGACAAGGGCGGGGTGGATGCGGAGGTCTTTGGCCGCGCCAAGAAACCCTATTCGATCTGGCGCAAGATGCAGGAGAAGGAGCAGACCTTCTCGCGCCTCTCCGACATCTACGGGTTTCGCATCATCACCCACACCGAGGAAGACTGCTACCGCGCGCTGGGCGCGATCCACCAGCGCTGGCGCGCGGTGCCGGGCCGGTTCAAGGACTACATCAGCCAGCCCAAGTCCAACGGCTACCGCTCGATCCACACCACCGTGTCGGGGCGCGACGGCAAGCGCGTCGAAGTGCAGATCCGCACCACCCAGATGCACGATGTGGCCGAGACCGGCGTGGCGGCACATTGGTCCTACCGCGACGGGGTGCGCAGCCAGAACCCCTTTGCGGTCGATCCTGCCAAGTGGATCACGCAACTCTCCGAGCAATTCGATGCCGAAGAGGACCACGAGGATTTCCTCGAGGCGGTCAAGCTCGAGATGTACTCCGACCAGGTCTTCTGCTTCACGCCCAAGGGCGAGGTGGTCAAACTGCCCCGGGGCGCCACACCTATTGATTTCGCCTTCGCCATCCACACCCGGATCGGCACCGCCTGCGTGGGCGCCAAGGTCGATCACATGCGCGTGCCGCTCTGGACGCGGCTGAAGAACGGCCAGAACGTCGAGATCATCACCGCCGAAGGGCAGAGCCCGCAGGCCACCTGGCTCGACATCGCCACCACCGGCAAGGCGCGCTCCGCCATCCGCCGCGCCCTGCGCGACGAGGACCGCGCGCGCTTTGTGAAACTGGGCCGCGAACTCGCCCGCTCCGCCTTCGAACAGATGGGCCGCAAGGCCACCGACAAGGCGCTCAGCACCGCCGCGCGCCACATGCGGTTCAAGAACCGCGACGACCTGCTCGCCCGCCTCGGCAGCGCCGAGATCACCGGCCGCGAAGTGGTGCAGGCGGTCTACCCCGACCTCACACCCAAATCCGGCGACAAGGTTGATGCGGGCCGCGCCGTGATCGGCCTCACCCCCGGGCAATCCTTCGAGCGCGCCTTCTGCTGCCAGCCGCTGCCGGGCGAACGCATCGTCGGCATCACCCATCGGGGCCGCGGCGTGGTGGTGCACGCCATCGACTGCGACCGGATGAGCGCCTATGAAGACCAGCCCGACCGCTGGCTCGACCTGCGCTGGCACGAGGGGCCGCATTCAGCGGTCTACGGCACCACGCTGGATGTCACGCTCAACAATGACGCGGGCACCCTGGGCCGCATTTGCACCTTGATCGGGGAGACCCGGGCAAATATTTCAGACTTGCAATTTATTGATAGGAAACCTGACTTTTACCGTCTTCTGATCTATGTCGAACTCAGGGACGTCGCGCATTTGCACTCGTTGATGCTGACCCTCGAAGCCGAAAGCGATGTGGCCGCGATCACGCGCGCCCGCAACTTGGCGCAGGGGTCCGTGGAAACACCCGCCTGACGCCGCGTCCCGGTCATTGATTGGTCACATTTTCGAGGTGGTCTGCGCGGGAGCGGACCCCCGACGTTACGCTGGAAAAGGAACCCCGCCCGTTGGTCTTCAAACGCCGCGATCCGAAAAGCTGGCCCCGCACCCTGGCAGAGTTTCTCTGGCCGCGCGGGGGCTGGGCGCGTGCGTTCCACTACGTCAAGCACCGCATGCGCCGGCTGCCAGACAGCCCCGAACGCATTGCGCGCGGCATCTGGGCCGGGGTCTTCGCCGCCTTCACGCCGTTCTACGGGTTTCACTTCTTCATCGCCGCGGGCCTCGCCTTCGTGCTGCGCGGCAACGTGATCGCCTCGCTCATGGGCACCTTCTTCGGCAACCCTTTGACATATGTGCCCATCGGCGTGGCCGCGCTCTCCACCGGGCACTGGCTGCTGGGTGATCACGTGGACGAGCGGATGCACCGCTCCTTCGTCGGCAAATTCGCCGATGCGGCGGCGGATCTGAAGGACAACTTCATCGCCATCTTCACCGACGCCCGCGCCGACTGGACGCGCCTTGCGGTGTTCTATGACGAGATCTTCTTCCCCTATCTCGTGGGCGGCATTCTGCCCGGTATCTTCTTTGCGACTTTGTGCTATTACCTCTCGGTGCCCGTCATTCGGGTTTACCAGACGCGCCGTAAGGGTATGATCAAAAACAAATTCGACGCCCTCAAGGCCAAGGCTGCTGCAAAAGCAGACGCAAAACGCAAAGCGGAACATCCAACCGGGGACTAATGGGTGCTGCGGCCGGCAGCACGGACAAATGGGGGGTCAGCCATGGCCAATCACGAACACCTGCGCCTCGGCGTCAACATTGATCACGTCGCCACCGTGCGCAACGCCCGCGGCGGCGCCTACCCGGACCCGCTGCGCGCCGCACGGCTGGCGGAGAAGGCGGGCGCCGACGGCATCACCGCGCATCTGCGCGAGGACCGCCGCCATATCTCGGATGCCGATATCGAAGGGCTGATGGAGGTGCTCAGCGTGCCGCTCAATTTCGAGATGGCCGCCACCGACGAGATGCAGCAGATCGCCCTGCGCCACAAGCCGCACGCGGTCTGCATCGTGCCCGAAAAGCGCGAGGAGCGAACCACCGAAGGCGGGCTCGACGTCGCCCGCGATGAAAACCGCCTGGCGCATTTCATCGCCCCCCTGCGCGATGCGGGCTGCCGCGTGTCGATCTTCATCGCCGCCGACAAACGCCAGATCGAAGCGGCGCACCGCATCGGCGCCGAGGTGATCGAGCTGCATACGGGCGCGTATTGCGACGCCTATGCCGATGGCGAACTGGACACCCACCACGAAGAGCTCGAAGCGCTGCGCGAGATGTCCGCCTTCGCCCACTCGCTGGGTCTCGAGGTGCACGCGGGCCACGGGCTGACCTATGACACCGTCATGCCCATCGCCGCCTTCCCGGAGGTGCGCGAGCTCAACATCGGCCACTTCCTCATTGGCGAAAGCATCTTCCTCGGGCTGGAGCCGGCGATCCACGAGATGCGCCGCCTGATGGATGAGGCCCGGGCTGACTGACACCCTGCGCCATAGGCTGACCGCACTCGCCGCCCTGGCGCTGATCCTGCTCAGCCTGTGGCAGCTGGAGGGCGCGCGCCGCGGCATCGACGTGACCCACCTCGCGATCGGCGACACGCCGGTGACCCGCTACAGCGGCGCTGCGCCCGGCCCCGTTGTCGTCATCGCCCACGGCTTTGCGGGGTCGCGCGAGATGATGCAGGGCTATGCCCTCGACCTCGCCCGCGCCGGCTACACCGCCTATACCTTCGACTTCCTCGGCCATGGCGCCCATACCCGGCCGATGTCCGGCGATGTCACCGCCGAGGACGGCACCACCCGGCGCCTCGTCGATCAGACCAAGGCGGTGATCGAGGCCACCCGCACCGACACGCCCACGGCCCTGCTGGGGCACTCCATGGCCACCGATGTGCTGGTGCGCGTCGCCGCCGAGACCGAGGGCACCGGCCCGCTTGTCCTGCTCTCCGCCTTCTCGCGCGAGATCACGCCGCAGGCGCCGCCCGATCTGATCCTGATCACCGGCGCCTGGGAGCCGGGCCTCACCGATTTCGCCCGCCGCACGGTGGCGGACACCGCGTCCGACACCCGCCGCGCCGCCGTCATCGCCCCGCGCAGCGACCACGTCAGCATTCTGCAAAGCGTCGTGGCGCGGCAGGCGGCGGTCGACTGGCTGAACGACAGCTATGGCCGCGCGGCGCCCACCCAGATCCCGGCGACCGGCTGGGGGCTGATCGGCCTGCTGGCGGGCATCGTCGCCCTGACGCCGACGCTGGCCCGCGCGCTGCCGCACCACGCCGTGCCCGCAGCACCGCTGCGCCCTGTGCGGTTCCTCGCGGTGGCGCTGCTTCCCGCCATCGCAGCACCGCTTATCGCCGTGCCGCTGGACATCGCCGTGCTGCCCGTGCTGGTCGCCGACTACCTCGCGCTGCACCTCGCCCTGCTGGGGGCGCTGCAACTGCTGCTGCTCTGGCGGTTCGGCCTGCGCCCGGGCGGGCTGTCGCTGGCGGCGCTGCTGTTGATCCTTGTCTGGGGCCTCGGCGCCTTTGGCCTCGCGCTTGACCGCTATGGTGCGAACTTCGTGCCCAACGGCGGCCGGCTCTGGATCATCGCGGCGCTCTGCGTGGGCACCGTACCCTTCATGCTGGCGGACGCGCTGCTCTCGGGCGCGGGCCACGGCCCGCTCTGGCAGCGGATGACCGCCCGCGCCGCGTTTCTGGGCTCGCTCGCCCTTGCGGTGACGCTCGATTTCAGCGGGCTCTTCTTCCTGATCCTGATCGCGCCGGTGATCGTTTTGTTCTATATCGTCTTTGGCCTGATGGGCCGCTGGGTCGCACAGCGCAGCGGCGCCACGAGCGCAGGCCTCGGTCTCGGCCTGCTTCTGGCCTGGGCCCTCGGCGTCAGTTTTCCGCTCTTCGCGGCGGGCGGATAGAAAGGCAGCATCCCATGATCCTCGGCATCGGCACCGATCTTGCGAATATCGAGCGCATCGCAGGCACGCTCGACCGCTTCGGCGACCGCTTCCGCAACCGCGTCTTCACGGAGGTGGAGCAGCGCAAGGCGGAACGCCGCCGCGACGTGGCGGGCACTTATGCCAAACGCTGGGCCGCGAAGGAGGCCTGTTCCAAGGCGCTCGGCACCGGCCTGGCCATGGGCATCGCCTGGAAGGACATGTCCGTGAGCAACCTCAAGACCGGCCAGCCGGTGATGCATGTGACGGGCTGGGCCAAGGACCGCCTCGACGCAATGACGCCCGAGGGCCACGAGGCGGTGATCCACGTCACCCTGACCGATGATCACCCCTGGGCGCAGGCCTTCGTGGTCATTGAGGCGCTGCCGATCCGCCGTTAACGCTTTGGTCACGAACCCCGCCGCGCGCCCTGTTAACCGGGCGCGGCACCGACAGGACACCGACGCAATACCGACGTGATACCGACGCAATACCGACGTCGGTTTTGCCTGCAAATCAGGGATTAACAGCCGATTCGGGCAAATCGCCGCAAAGGGGTCACCGAACGTTGCGCGGGCCCGCCTTGACTTGCCCCCCTCCGGCCCGCATTTAGGCGCAAACCAAAGACATGGGAGCGCCCGATGGCCGCCAAGGAAGAAAAGCAGCAGAATGCCATGGTCGAGACGATCAAGACCATCGTCTACGCGCTGCTCATCGCCGGTGTCTTCCGCACCATCTTTTTCCAGCCCTTCTGGATTCCCTCCGGCTCCATGAAGGAGACCCTGCTGGTCGGCGACTTCCTCTTCGTGAACAAGATGGCCTACGGCTATTCCTACGCCTCCTGTCCCAGCCTGATCCTGCCGCGCTTCGGCATCAACATCGACGCCAAGGACATCTGCGGTGTCTTCGATGGTGACAACACGCGGCTCTTCGGCGGCGAGCCGGAGCGGGGCGACGTGGTGGTCTTCCGCCACCCGGTCTCGGGGCGCGACTACATCAAGCGGCTGATCGGCATGCCCGGCGACAGTGTCCAGATGCGCAACAGCGTGGTCTATATCAACGGCCAGGCAGCGCCGCAGGAACCTGCTGGAATCTTTGAAGAAATCATGGAGCCGCAGGGTCCGGAAGGCCGGCGGCCGCGCTGCGGCAACGGCCCCGTGGGCGACGGCGGTGTGTGCCAGAAGACCCGCCTGATCGAAACGCTGCCCGGCGGGGTCCAGCACGTGATCCTCGACATCAACCCCCAGGCCTCGGACCGCACCGGCGTCTATCAGGTGCCCGAGGGGCACTACTTCTTCATGGGCGACAACCGCGACAACTCCGCCGACAGCCGCCTGGCCCAACAGGTGCGGGGCGTGGGCTTTGTGCCTTACGAAAACCTGATCGGGCGCGCGGATCGCATCATGTTCTCCTCCGCGGGCCGGTCGATGCTGTTCTTCTGGACCTGGCGCGGTGACAGGTTCTTCAAGGCGGTCGAGTGAAGCTCTCGGCGGAACTCAAGTCCTTTCAGGACCGGCTCGGGCACAGCTTCACGCGTCCCGAATTGCTCGCGCAGGCCGTCACCCATGCCTCGATGTCCTCGGCCAACAGGGATGACAACCAGCGGCTGGAGTTCCTCGGTGACCGGGTGCTGGGCCTGGTGATGTCCGAAGCGCTGCTCAGCCTCGACAAGGGCGCCACCGAAGGGCAATTGGCCCCGCGTTTCAATGCCTTGGTCCGCAAGGAGACCTGCGCTGACGTGGCCCGCCAGATCGACCTCGGCGCCGTTCTGCGGCTTGGCCGGTCGGAGATGCTGTCAGGCGGGCGGCGCAAGCAGGCGTTGCTCGGCGATGCCATTGAGGCGGTCCTCGCCGCGGTCTATCTCGATGCGGGCTTCGATGCCGCCAAGGCGCTTATCCTGCGGCTCTGGGGCGACCGGCTGCACAACGTCGAAGAGGACGCGCGCGACGCCAAGACTGCCCTGCAGGAATGGGCGCAGGCACGAGGGCTGCCGCCGCCCTCCTATGTGGAGGTGGCGCGCGAGGGCCCCGACCATGCGCCGGTCTTCACCATTGCCGCCGAGCTGGAAACCGGCGCACGGGCCCAGGCGACGGCCGGGTCCAAACGCCAGGCCGAGCAGGCGGCAGCTGGTAACCTCCTGTCAGAGCTGGAGAAAACGGAATGAGCACGCGCGCCGGTTTCGTCGCCCTCATTGGCGAGCCCAACGCGGGCAAGTCCACCCTGCTCAACCGTATGGTGGGCGCCAAGGTCTCCATCGTGACCCACAAGGTGCAGACCACACGCGCCCGCATTCGCGGTGTGGCGATGGAAGGTCAGGCGCAGATCGTCTTCGTGGACACGCCCGGCCTGTTCCGCCCGCGCCGTCGGCTCGACCGCGCCATGGTCGCCGCCGCCTGGGGCGGTGCGGCGGATGCGGACATCATCGTGCTGCTTATCGAAGCGCAGCGCGGCGTCACCGAAGGTGTGGAACGGATCCTCGAAGGGCTCGCCGATGTCGGTGAGGGGCGCAGGGTCGCGCTGGCCATCAACAAGATCGACCGCGTGCAGTCCGAGGTTTTGTTGAGCCTGACCAAGGACTTGAACGAGCGCTACCCCTTCGCACAGACCTTCATGATCTCGGCCGAGAAGGGCCATGGTGTCGATGCGCTGCGCGGCTGGCTTGCGGCGGACCTGCCCGAGGGGCCCTGGCTCTACCCCGAAGATCAGATCGCGGATCTGCCGATGCGCATGATCGCCGCCGAGATGACCCGCGAGAAGCTGACGCTGCGCCTGCATCAGGAACTGCCCTACCAGCTGACCGTCGAAACGGAGAACTGGGAGGAGCGCAAGGATGGCTCGGCCAAGATCGACCAGCTGATCTATGTGGTGCGCGACGGACACAAGGGCATCGTGCTTGGCCACAAGGGCGAGACGATCAAGGCGGTCTCGAGAGCCTCCCGGGAAGAGCTGGAGACCTTTCTTGGCCGGAAAGTTCATTTGTTTCTGCAGGTTAAGGTGCGTCCGAACTGGCTGGACGAGGCGGAGCGCTATTCGGAGATGGGTCTGGAGTTCAAGGATGGCAACGGTTGAGCGCGCGGGACCCCGCGGGGTGGGATTGGGTATTTTGCGACGGGTGAAGAGCACGGCATGACCCGGCTGACCGCGCGGTTCTGGATTGATGCGTATCTGATGCGGCTTCGTGGGCTCGATATCCCTGCGTTTATCGTGGCGCATGGGGATGACGACGCGGGCAGCGTGCTGGTGAAGCTGAACAGGCTGGACGGGCAGGCGACGCTCTACCAGCGCAGCTATAACCTGATGGAAGATACCCGCAACTGGGCGATCCTCGAACAGGGGCAGGAAGCGGATGTGGATGCCGTGATCGCGCGCCAGCGCGGTCATGACCCCGATGTCTGGGTGGTCGAGGTGGAGGACCGTGCGGGCCGCCACATGTTGGACCAGCCCGGTCTTGCGTGATGGAGTGGCGCGACGAAGGCATCTTGCTCAGCAGCCGCCGCCACGGGGAAACATCTGCAATTATTGAGGTTTTCACGCCTGATCACGGGCGCCACGCGGGAGTGGTGCGCGGCGGGACCAGCCGCAAGATCGCCCCCATCCTGCAGCCCGGCGCCCAGCTTGATCTGACCTGGCGGGCCCGGTTGGAGGATCACATCGGCAGCTTCGTGGTCGAGCCGGTGCGCAGCCGCGCGGCCGCCGCCCTGGGAGATCGCTTGGCGCTGGCTGGGCTCAATGCCGTCACCGCACTTCTGGGGTTCTGCCTGCCGGATCGGGAGCCGCATCCCCGGCTCTATCTGCAGACCGAGCAGCTGCTCGATCTTCTGGATCAGCCCGAGGTATGGCCCTTGGCCTATCTGCGCTGGGAACTTCTGCTGCTGGAAGAGATGGGCTATGGCCTCGCTCTGGAGGTGTGTGCGGTGACCGGCCAGCGCGATGATCTGGCCTATGTCTCGCCCAAGTCAGGCCGGGCCGTGTCCCGGGCTGCAGCGGGCGATTGGGCGGACCGTCTGCTGCCGCTGCCGGATGTGCTGCGCGGTATCGGGTCCGGCGGCGATGCCGAAGTGGCCGAGGCCTTGCGGACAACAGGGCATTTCCTGACGGCCCATCTGGCCACGGATCTGGGCCACGCGCCGCTGCCCGAGGCGCGGGCACGGTTTGTCACGGCCTTCACTCGACGGCTGTGAACACCATGCTGCGGCCTTCCGGCGTGGACAGGATCAGCGTATCGCCGAGCACTTCGGACAGGGTCATCTCGGTCAGCGCGCTGAGATAGGCGGTCTCCTCGGTGAGCGCCGGGCAGGCCCGCCGGGTCACGACGAGGTCACGCGCCTCGAACCACGGGTAGGGCACGGTCATGGCTCCATTGAAGCTGTTGCAGGGCGCTGTGCCCGCGATCCGACCGGGTTCGGGAAAGCGCAGGCTGGCGGTGTAGGAAATTGCGGCGCCATCCAGTTCCGTGAGCTGCCAGGTCTTCTCCGCCGCGCCGTAGGCGGTCAGCGTTTCGTCCTCTCGGCAGGCTGTCAGAGCTCCGCAGAGCACCAGCAAGGCGAGCGCCGCGGCGCGGTAGCGCATCATTTCAGGGCAAGCACCAGGTCCACCATGGTGTCAAAGGCCTGTGTCGGTTTGGTCTGGCCCTGCAGTTGCGGCAAGCCGATGAGCGCGCCGAGGCAGCTTTGCGCAAAGGCCGGATTGCGCACGCCCAGGTGATTGAGCAGGTTGACCAGATAGGTCAGCCGCTCCTGATCCACATCGCTCAGCGCGTCCGCGACCATCGGAGACGTGTGCGCCCAGGCGCGGAAGGCCGGGTCCTGCTTGTCGGCAACGAATTGGGCTCCGAACCGGCGCAGCCGTTTTTCGGAGTTCCCCTCCTTGGCCAGCGCCTCTGCGATCTGCGACAGGGCGCGCGATTGCCAGTCCTTCACCACCGCCTCGTGCAGCGCCGGTACATCCTTGAAATGCCAATAGAATGAGCCCTTGGTGGCGCCCAGGTCGCGTGCAAGAGGCTCTGCCGCGAGGGCGGGCGGGCCCTTCAGAATGAGAGCATCCAGACCTGCGTCGATCCACTTCTGCCGGGTGAGTCGCTGTGTCGCCATGGGTCAGCCATACGCAGGTGGTTGTGATGCTGCAAGTGCGAAGCGACCACACGGCGTTGAACGGCGCTTGCCCTCTGATCAATGCCCCCGGATCGCGCGGATGCCCGCCGTTCGGCACCCTGAAAGGCGGTCAGCCGAGCAGCCGCCGCGCGATCACCTGGGCCTGGATTTCTGCAGCGCCTTCAAAGATGTTGAGAATCCGCGCATCGCAGAGCACGCGGCTGATCTTGTACTCCAGCGCAAAGCCGTTACCGCCGTGGATTTGCAGCCCGTTGTCGGCTGCCGCCCAGGCGACGCGCGCGCCCAGCAGCTTGGCCATGCCCGCTTCCACGTCACAGCGGCGCCCCTCGTCCTTTTCGAAGGCCGAGAAATAGGTGAGCTGCCGCGCGATGGTCAGCTCCACCGCCATCATCGCCAGCTTGCCTGACACGCGCGGGAAAGCGATCAGCGGTTTGCCGAACTGCTTGCGGTCCTGCGCGTATTGCATCGAGATGTCGAGGGCGGACTGGCCGACGCCAACAGCGCGCGCGGCGGTCTGGATGCGGGCGCTCTCGAAGGTTTCCATGAGCTGCTTGAACCCCTTGCCCTCTTCGCCGCCCAGCAGGTTCTCGCCTTTGACGTGGAAGTTGTCGAAGGCGAGCTCGTATTCCTTCATGCCGCGATAGCCCAGCACCTCGATCTCGCCGCCGGTCATGCCCTCGGTGGGGAAGGGGGCCTCATCCGTGCCGGGTGTTTTCTCCGCGAGGAACATCGACAGGCCTTTGTAGTCGGTCGTCTCCGGATCGGTCCGCGCCAGCAAGGTCATCACATGGGTGCGCGCGGCATGGGTGATCCAGGTCTTGTTACCGGTAATCCTGTAGTCCTCACCCTCCTTGACAGCGCGGGTGCGCAGGGAGCCGAGGTCCGACCCGGTGTTGGGCTCGGTGAAGACGGCGGTGGGCAGCGTTTCTGCGCTGGCCAACTGTGGTAGCCACTTCTCTTTCTGCGCATCCGTGCCGCCCGCGAGGATGAGCTCAGCCGCAATCTCGGACCGCGTGCCCAAGGAGCCCACACCAATGTAGCCGCGCGACAGCTCTTCCGAGACCACGCACATGGAGGCCTTCGACAGACCAAAGCCGCCGTATTCCTCCGGGATGGTCAGACCGAAGACGCCCATCTCAGCCAGCTCTTCGATCACCTCCAGCGGGATCAGCTCGTCGTTGAGATGCCAGTCGTGCGCAAAGGGCTCGACCTTTTCGACCGCATAGCGGCGGAACTGCTCGCGGATCATCTCCAACTCGTCATCGAGGCCCGAGGCGCCGGTGATGATGTTGGCGGAGTGTTCCTGCATCAGCTCTACCAGGCGTGTGCGGGCCGCCTGCGTGTTGCTCTGCTGGGTCAGTGTCATGATGGCCGGTTCCATCATCGCGCGCATATCGGATTGGTCGAGCCCGAGGTCCTGGAGGCGCAGCATCTCGCCCTGGTTCATCTGCAGCCCGCCGTACATTTGCCAGAGATATTCGCCGAAGGCGATCTGCTGGATCAATTGCTCCGTCTCGCCGAAATTGCCTTCTGCGGAGAGCTTCTCGGCCCAGGCCTGCATCTGGCGAAGCGCTTGCGCATAGGTCGCCAGCCAGGCGAGCCCATGGGCCGCGGTTTGATGCTGTTCAATCAGGGCGCCCGAGACACGATCGCCCTCGGTCACGAGCGATTTCACCCGCGCGGCCGCGGTTTGCAGCAGGGCGTCCACAGGGGCAAGTGCGGCGGCTGTCAGGCTGATCAGATCATCCAGGATCACGGGTGTTTGGCGCGGCGGGGTCTGTCCATCATGCGGCATCATAGCATCCTTCATCGGTTGCCGGAGGATGTAAGTCTTTCGCAGGTGCAGCGCAACATAAATGCGGAGGGATGCGTCAATTTGGACGAAAATTTCGCACACATTTGCGGCTTCGATTGTGCGCGACTTTGGAAACACTCTGTTGATGCGGGCCAATCCGCAACCTGAGCAAGAAAAAGCGCCGCTGGCGCGGCGCTGATCAGTCACAAACTCACTAACGATTCTCGGATTACCGGCGACGCATCGGAAGGCAGGCTATGCTGCCTACCGATGCGCCAGTCACCAGGGGCTCAGCCCTGACGTGCTACTGTCACGCCCGAAACATCTTCGATGAAGGTCACGATGCGTGTCTTGATGGTATCGTCTCGGATGGCAGCCAGCGCCGTAACGATCTCGAGGCTCGGATCCCGCCGGTCAGAAGCTTCTGCCGCCGTATCAAGACCTTCGAAGAAGTAAGACGTAGGAACGTCAAGGATGCGCGATAACTCGTAAAGTCTGCTGGCGGCGATTCGATTCGACCCGATTTCGTACTTCTGGATCTGCTGAAACGACAAATCCAACTCACGGGCGACGTCTGTCTGGGACAGGCGGCGCATCGTGCGAATCTGCTTCAGTTTGCGGCCAACGTGAACATCAACTGGATGGGACATAACTATTTAACACCTCTGGTTGTGACTGTTCACACTCTTTCCGGGAATCACCGACTCGTTCAATTGAGTACCTTTTTCATTTTTTTGACTAAAAATGTTCAGGTGATGGGTGATAGATGTTGCATTACTGGGTGATTAATTTACCATCGGTCGCATGAACCGAATGGTCGATCCGTCCGATACCTCCGAAGCGGTCAAGAAGTCCGCGGATTCTCATGGCCTGCTGCATGAGATGATCCGGTCGTTCACGACCCTGGCGCGGACGCTCAATCTCAGCCACGCGGTCAAGGAACTCGGAAGTACGCGGCAGACCGTGCGCCGCCATATCGCGCAGCTCGAAGAGGCGAAGGGCGAGGCGCTCTTTACCGTGGAGGACCGGCAGTACCGTCTCACCGAAGCGGGTGAGCGGGCGCTGCCCGAAGCCTTGGGAATCCTCGCCCGTGGCAATGCCTGGCTCAACAGCAACGTCGGCCATGTCCACGGCCTGCAGCTCTTCAGTTCGGTTCTGCCGGATGGGTGGTGCTTCTGGCAGCAACAGCATTCGCTGGGGCGCGTCTGGGACTCGCCCTCCTGTCTGCAACGCGAGACTTTGCGCAGCTGGGCGATGGCCGGCGGCGATATCGAATCGCCCCACATGGAGCACGTGCGCCCCTATCTCATCGTCTACCGCCACACGATTGCCGGTTGGATCTGTGTGGAGTTCGGCGAGGACTCCTTTTTTGTGAAATGGTTCGGATGGGCAAAGGCCCGCAGCAGCGTGGGGCGGTCGCTCGGGCGCATGCCGGGTGGGGACGACTTCGCGCGGATGCTGGATGAGCCCTTTCACGAGGTCCAGACGACGCAAAGTTTGCGCTTGGACCATGTGTACACGCTGGTCCCGTCCGAGGCCGACGGCACCCTGAAACCCGTAAACTATCAACGTCTAATGCTAGGAGGGCGATTCCCTGACGGCAGTCTGGCACTCTATTCCCTTGTCGAGCCTTCATCCGATATTGAGATATTTGGGCTCGATCATGGCAAGATTGTGCAACCTTCTGCCGAGATTATGGTAAAACTGGACCCCGCTGACGCAAAGTTCGAGCGTTAAGCGCATATTTAGTCTAACCTTTGCATGGGGATGCTCGTGCAAAGGAGTTTTGGCATGTCTTTTCAAAGTTTGAATGCGGGAACACAATTCGTGGCGACGAGTCGCGATATTCTTCATCAAAACCGCATTTCTGTCACGATTGGGTCAAATTTCCTCAAGTACCGGACGATGCTGAAGGAGGAGCGTCCGCAGCAGGTGCTTGGTGCCCCCTTTGATCCCGACGTGCACGACCTCACAGAGACGAACGCTTTCTGGCTCATCGCGCGCGATGCGGAGGGGATGCTGATGCACACGCAAGCCTCGCGGCTCATCGACCTGCAGGAGAAGACGCTGGGCGGGTACATGATCAAGCGGTTCCGCGACTTCCCGCCCGCGATACCGGATCTCGACCTGCGCCGCTCCCGGTTTCGGGCGAGCCCCGGCGCGAACCGCATCACCGGGCAGGTGGTCTATCATGGCGAGGTCTGGATGGGCGATACCGGCCGATATCGCGGCACGGGGCTGTCGACCGTCCTCGCGCGCTACGGCATCCACGAGGCGATGTGCCGGTGGAACCCCGACTACATCTTCGGCTTCATGGCGCGCACCGTCGCGTTCAAGGGCTTTGCCGAGCGCATGGGGTACATGCACAACGAGCCGGGCGCGCTGCGTTGGTATCGCGACGGCTCCGACAGGCCGCTGGAGGGCTTCCTGAGCTATCTGAGCAACGATGATACCCGTTACCTGCTGGAGATGCCGATCATCGACGTCGTCGACGTGCCACAGCCCGAACGGAAGGCCGCCTGATCACGCCCCGCGACGCGGCGATCAGCTGATCGCCGCTGCTTTCACATCGTCGTCGATGAACGGAAGATACTGCTCGAAGTTGTCCGAGAACATCTTCACCAGTTTCGCCGCCTGCCGGTCGTAGGCCTCGGCGTCGTCCCAGGTGCGTCGCGGGTCGAGCAGGATGGTCGGCACGCCTTTCACGTCGACCGGCACGTCAAAGCCGAAGTTCGGATCCTTGCGGAACGTGGCATCGGCCAGCGAACCGTCCAGTGCTGCGGTGAGCAGCCCCCGGGTGGCCTTGATCGGCATCCGCGAGCCGGTGCCATAGGCGCCGCCAGTCCAGCCTGTGTTCACCAGCCAGCAGGTCGCGCCATGGGTCGCGATCTTCTCGCGCAACAGGTTGCCGTAGACTTCGGGCCGCCGCGGCATGAAGGGCGCGCCGAAGCAGGTAGAGAACGTAGGCTCCGGCTCGGTCACGCCGCGCTCGGTGCCAGCGACCTTGGAGGTAAAGCCCGACAGGAAGTGATACATCGCCTGCGCCGGTGTCAGCCGCGAGATCGGCGGCAGCACGCCAAAGGCGTCACAGGTCAGCATGATGATGTTCTTGGGATGCCCGCCGCGCGCCGACGTGGAGGCATTCGAGATATAGTGCAGCGGGTAGGCGCAGCGCATGTTCGCGGTCAGGCTGTCATCCTCGAAATCCAGCTCTCGGGTCTCGTCATCAAAGATCATGTTCTCGATGACGGTGCCGAATTTCTCTGTCGTGGCATAGATTTCCGGCTCGGCATCCGGGCTCAGGCTGATGGTCTTGGCATAGCAGCCGCCCTCGAAATTGAAGGTGCCGGTGTCGGACCAGCCGTGCTCGTCATCGCCGATGAGCGTGCGCGCCGGGTCAGCTGAGAGGGTCGTCTTCCCGGTCCCGGACAAGCCGAAGAACACCGCTGTATCGACGGGATTGCCCGTCGCGTGATTGGCCGAGCAGTGCATCGGCATCACGCCCTTCTCGGGCAGCAGATAGTTCAGCAGCGTGAAGACGGATTTCTTGTTTTCGCCCGCGTACTCGGTGCCACCGATCAGGATCAGTCTTTTGTCGAAATTCATCGCGATCACGGTTTCCGACCGGCAATTGTGCTTGGCAGGGTCCGCCTGAAAGCTCGGGCAATTGATTACCGTGAAATCGGCGATGAAATCGTCCAGATCCTCGCGGTCCGGACGGCGGAGCATGTGGCGGATGAACAGCCCGTGCCAGGCGAGTTCGGTCACCATTCTGACGTTGATCGCGTGCTTCGGGTCAGCCCCGCCGGTCAGATCCTGAACGAAGTAGTCCCGGCCCTCCATATGCGCCAGCATATCCGCATGCAGCGCATCGAAGCCCTCGGGAGACATCGCGGCATTGTTCTCCCACCAGATCGTGTCGGCCACGCTCTCGGTCTTGACCACATGCTTGTCTTTGGGAGAGCGGCCGGTGAATTTCCCGGTCGATACCAGGAACGCACCTCCCTTGCCGAGGCGGCCCTCGCCTCGTGTCAGCGCCTGTTCGATGAGGTCCGGCTCGATCAGGTTGTAGTAGACGGTGCCCACCCCCTTGATCCCTTGATCTTCGAGCGTGAAGTCCGGGTTTACCCGTCCATGTGTCATCCGTCGTCTCCTGTTTCGGCGCCGCGCATCTCGGCGCTGACGCCACATAGCATGACGTTTTTGTTGTTGAACAGGCGCCTGTCGGCAGTTAGCGCCACCATTGCAAAGTTTGTCTAGGCTGCCCGCCGACCGCTCGGAGTTGGACAGCATTGTTGTCCAAATGAGGGCGACTTCGTGCAGCAATTTAGCCATTCGTAATCAAATTGTGACCCAACTGTCCGGGTGCGCTGTGCTGATTCGCACGTGAGCATTGGTTCGGAAGGTCGCAAATGGCGTGGACCTGAAAAATCACAGAGCAGGGCAGTACAAGGAAACGGGTCATGTCTAAAATTGCATTGGTGGATGACGACAGGAACATCCTGACCTCGGTGTCTATGACGCTCGAAGCCGAGGGCTTCGAGGTGGAAACGTATAACGACGGGCAAGCCGCACTGGACGCCTTCAACAAGAAGCTGCCGGATATGGCGGTCCTCGACATCAAGATGCCCCGCATGGACGGAATGGATCTGCTCCAGCGCCTGCGTCAGAAAACCGCCATGCCGGTGATCTTCCTGACGTCGAAAGATGATGAGATCGACGAAGTTCTGGGGCTGCGCATGGGCGCGGACGATTACGTCAAGAAACCCTTCTCCCAGCGCCTTCTTGTGGAGCGCATCAGGGCCCTCCTGCGCCGTCAGGATGCAGTGGCGGGTGATGTTGTGGCCGACAGCGAAGAGACCAAGGTGATGGAGCGTGGCGATCTGCGCATGGATCCGCTGCGCCACGCTGTCAGCTGGAAAGGCAAGGACGTCTCGTTGACCGTGACCGAGTTCCTGTTGCTACAGGCCCTGGCGCAGCGCCCGGGCTTCGTCAAATCACGCGATCAGTTGATGGACGTTGCCTATGACGATCAGGTCTACGTGGACGACCGCACAATCGACAGCCATATCAAACGGTTGCGCAAGAAGATGCGGACTGCTGACGAAGAGTTCTCGGCGATTGAGACACTCTACGGCATAGGATACCGATACAACGAAGATTGAGTAACGCGATGGCTCTGGCCGAGAGGACCTTTGTGCGGGATATGATCCCGCCGCCGTCGCAGGAGGGTGATACCGCTGCGGGCGACGAGCGCGCGGCCTCTCCCGACACGGCCGATGATGACCAGCACGCGCCTCGGGAGCGGCGGGGCCTCATGTCCTTGCGTGCCTCTCCGATCACCAGAAAGATCGTGACGTTCAATGTCATCGCGCTCTGTGTGCTGGTGACAGGCATTCTCAACCTCAACTCGTCGCGGGACAGTCTCGCCCTGCAGCGCGCGGCCTCGCTGCTGTCCGAGGCGGAACTGATCGCGGACGTGATCGAGGCGAAGCTGCCCACCGGCGCCCCCGTCAACCTGGCAACAGGCGATGGGATCGACATGCCCAGCACTCTGGCGGAGCTTGATCTTCGCAACGGTGTCGATGTCTTTGTCTATGACCGTTCGGAAGTGCTCGTGGCAAACATCGAGGGTCAGCTGCCGACCCGGCCACAGGGCCGCGGCCTCGGCGACAAGACCTATCTGACCGACGGGTTGAACTGGCTTTGGACGACGATTTCCGCGCCCTTCGCCGAGCCACGACCCGCCGATACGACGCCGTTGAGCGAAAAGCTGAAGCCGTTGATCAACAGCAGCCTCATCGAAGGCACGCAGATCCGAAACGAATTGGATATTGTTGGCGGCAAGCTTTTCACCGTGATCACGCCGATCCTGCAGAACGGTCAGGCGATCGGCGTGGTGGCGGTGGCCACTGCCGCCGGAGAGATCGACCACCTCGTGCGCATTGGGCACGAACGTGTTTTGCAGATGTTCGTGATCGCCATCTTGGTGTCGGTTGGTTTGAGCCTCGTGCTCGCCTCGACCATCGCCAATCCGCTCGCAGAGCTCTCCGCCGCCGCGGAACTCGGTCGGGACAAAAACGCACGCAAGATGAATTCGGGGCGTATTCGGATCCCGGATCTGACCGCGCGGCCGGACGAGATCGGGCGGTTGAGCGGCGCGCTGCGGGGTATGATTTCGGCGCTCTACAACCGGATCGACGGCAACGAGCAATTTGCGGCTGATGTCGCTCATGAGATCAAGAACCCGCTGGCGTCGCTGCGCTCTGCCGTCGGTACGCTGCGCATGGTCAAACGCGACGATCAGCGCAACAAGCTGCTCGATGTGATCGATCACGATGTCCGGCGGCTAGATCGTCTGGTCAGCGATATCTCGAATGCTTCGCGGCTCGACAGCGAGCTGGTGAAAGAAGAGGAAGAGCCGTTCGATGTGCTGGCCACGCTGACCAATCTCAGCCAGTATCTGGGCGAAGAGGCACGTGCCAAGGGGATTGATTTTATCACTGATCTGCCCAACATGCCGATCACCGTCTATGGGCTCGAGGCCCGTCTGGCGCAGGTGTTTGTCAATCTGATCACCAATGCGATCTCCTTCTGCGATGAGGGTGATGCCATTCGCCTTTGGGCGCGCAAAAAGGAGAACCGGGTCTTGATCGTTGTGGAAGACACCGGCCCGGGTATTCCGGATCAGGCCCTGGCCAAGATTTTCAGGCGCTTCTATTCCCAGCGCCCGGACGAGCACTTCGGAAACAACTCCGGCCTGGGGCTGGCGATCTCCAAGCAGATTGTCGAGGCACATGGCGGCGTGATCTGGGCCGAGAACATCCGACCGACCGAGGCGGACATCACCTCCGACCCGCTCGGCGCGCGGTTTGTGGTGGGCCTGCCGATCTAGAGCATGATGGGGAATCCGGCAGACGGCGCATCGGCGCCAGCAGAGGCGACCCTTCACGCAACAACCGTCGCGGTGGAGGGGCAGGCGGCCTTGATTGTCGGCGCGGCAGGTCAGGGCAAATCGACTCTGGCTTTGCAAATGATGGCTCTCGGAGCGGCGCTGGTCTCTGATGACCGCACGCATCTGACCCGGGATGGGGACACGCTCTGGGCCAGCGCGCCCGCCCCGATCTCCGGCCTCATCGAGGCGCGCGGCGTCGGTCTTTTGAATGCGGACGTGGTCGCGCGCGCGCAGGTCGTCCTCGTCATCGACATGGACCGCCTCGAAACCGACCGCCTCCCGACGCGTCACACCCGCATTGTGGCAGGCGTCAGCCTGCCCTGTCTTCACAAAGTGGACAGCAACGGTTTCCCTGCGGCGGTTTTGCAATACTTGAAGGCGGGAAGAAGAGACCCGTCATGACCGACCCCGAACCGACCGCGCGCAGGATTGTTTTCGTCACCGGACCGTCCGGCGCAGGGCGGTCCAGCGCGCTCAATGTGCTGGAGGACGCGGGGTTCGAGGCGGTGGACAACCTTCCGCTGCGTCTCTTGTCCGGTCTGCTCGAGGACCCGGGCGCGGACCGCCCCCTTGCTCTTGGGATCGATCCCCGCAACAGGGATTTCTCGACCAATACGATCATTGATGTGCTGGGCCGTCTCACAGGAGTTCCGGGACTTGCGCCGGAGCTGTTGTATCTCGATTGCAGCACCGAGGTGCTGCTGCGCCGGTTCTCCGAAACCCGCCGCCGACATCCGCTGGCACCGGATGATCGGCCCTCCGATGGGATTATCCGCGAACTTGAAATGCTCGAGCCTCTGCGGTCCCGAGCGGATGTCCTGATCGACACCAGCGATCTGAACGTGCACCAATTGCGCGCGGAGGTCGAACATTGGTTCGCGCTCGGCGGTCAACGGAGCCTGGCCGTCTCGGTTCAATCCTTTTCCTACAAGCGTGGTCTGCCGCGCAGTGTCGACATGGTGTTTGACTGCCGGTTCCTGGCCAATCCCTACTGGGTGCCCCACCTGCGGGCACTTGACGGGACGACCGAGGCTGTCGCCGAGCACGTCACCGCAGATCCCAACTTCGCGCCTTTCGAAACCAAGGTTCTCGATCTTTGTGTGCTGCTGCTGCCCGCTTATCGCGATGAGGGAAAGTCTTACCTCTCAATCGCCTTTGGGTGTACGGGCGGCAAACATCGCTCAGTTGTGATGGCTGAAAGGCATGCTTTGCGCCTTGCGGAGCACGGCTGGCAGGTGTCAATAAGACATCGGGAGTTGGATCTGCGTAAAAAGGAAGAGGCGTGAGCCGGTGATCGGTATCGTGATCGTTGCCCACGGTGGGCTGGCCAGGGAGTATTTGGCCGCAGTCGAGCATGTGGTGGGTCTGCAACCCGGCATACGTGCCATCTCCATCGACGCTGATCATGACCGTGCCGCCAAGGAGCGTGAAATCTGCGACGCCGCGAATGAGGTCGATACCGGCAGCGGTGTGGTCGTCGTGACCGACCTCTATGGCGGATCGCCCTCCAACCTCAGCCTGCTGGCCTGCCGCCCCGGCAACCGCCGGATCCTCTATGGCGCGAACCTGCCGATGTTGATCAAACTGGCGAAAAGTCGGCAGAAGCCGGTTCCGGACGCGGTGCGGCTGGCGTTGGAAGCCGGAAAAAAGTACATCGACAGCCAGAACGTAAGTCCCGAGCAAGATACCCGATAACACAATGACTGAATGCACCCTAGAGATCGTGAACGAGAAGGGGCTTCACGCCCGCGCGTCGGCCAAACTCGTCGAGGTCGTGGAAGGTTTCGATGCCAGCGCGGAGGTGTCGAAAGACGGTCAGTCCGCCTCGGGCGACAGTATTATGGGACTTTTGATGTTGGCAGCGTCCAAGGGAAGCTTTATTGACATTCGGACCTCCGGACCCGATGCTGAAGCGCTTGCGGAAGCGCTGACGGCTCTGGTGGCCAACAAATTCGGCGAAGGCCAGTAGAGAAACGACGCGGTCAGAGAGCTGCAAAACGGGATAACAGGTCTTGGTAGAAAGCTCGCAAGACATCGACGTGCCCACGAGGGCGGCGGAACCGGTCAATTTCACCAAATATGACCGCCGCAGCCTCTCCTACGCCTCGACCTTCGAGGACCCCTGGAAATCCACCGTCATCCGTATCATCGAGGCGCTGACCGGCAAGCTGACGATCCTGCGGCTGGTGCGCAAGTTCGAACGGCGCGGTGCGCCGCAGGGGCAGGCCTTCTGGCGCGCGGCCCTGGATGTGATGGGCATCGACCTGCTGACCCCCGAACACCAGCTCGCGCGCATCCCGAAGACCGGCCCGGTCATCGTGGTGTCCAACCATCCGCATGGAATGGTCGATGGCATGATCTTCGCGGATCTGATCGGTCGCGTGCGGCCCGACTACCGCATCCTTACGCGCTCGCTGCTCACGGTGATTGATGAGGTGGCGGGCTCCTACATGATCCCGGTGCCTTTCCCGCATGACCCCGATGCGCAGCGCAAGGGTGTCGAGATGCGCGCCAAGGCCATGCAGCACCTGAAGGACGGGGGCGTGGTCGCGCTCTTCCCCTCGGGTGGTGTCGCGGCGTCGGAGACGTTCTTCGGCCCCGCAGTGGAGGGCGAGTGGAATGTCTTCACCGCCAAACTGATCCGCCGCTCCGGCGCGACGGTTGTGCCGATCAAGTTCCCGGGCCAGAATTCACGCGCCTATCAGATCGCCAACAAGCTCTCTCCGATCCTGCGACAGGGGTTGCTGCTGCACGAGATCGTGCATTCGCTGAACAAATCCCAGGCCCCGATCGTCGGACATCCGCTGGAGATGGACGAGGTGCGCAAATGGGATGACGATCCGCGGGGTTTCATGGCGTGGCTGCGCGACCATACCCTGGCGCTCAAAGACTGAGGGACTAGCGGGTCGGCACCGGCGTTTCACCGCGATAATCGTAGAACCCCCGCTCTGTCTTGCGCCCCAGCCAGCCCGCTTCCACATACTTGGTCAGCAGCGGGCAGGGCCGGTATTTTGTGTCCGCCAGCCCGTCGTGCAGCACGTTCATGATCGCAAGGCAGGTGTCCAGCCCGATGAAGTCTGCCAGCTCCAGCGGCCCCATCGGATGGTTCGCCCCTAGTTTCATGGAACTGTCGATGGACTGCACGCTGCCCACCCCTTCATAGAGCGTATAGACCGCTTCATTGATCATCGGCATCAGGATCCGGTTCACGATGAAGGCGGGGAAATCCTCGGCGGATGCGGCTGTCTTTCCAAGGCGATCCACCACGTTCTTGCAGGCTGTATAGGTGGCCTCGTCGGTCGCAATCCCCCGGATCAGTTCCACCAACTGCATCACCGGCACCGGGTTCATGAAGTGGAACCCCATGAATTTTTCGGGCCGGTCGGTGCGGCTTGCCAACCGGGTGATGGAGATGGACGAGGTGTTCGAGGTCAGGATGGTATGCGGCTGCAAATGCGGGACGAGATCTTCGAAAATCGCCTGCTTGACGGCTTCGCGTTCGGTTGCGGCTTCGATGATCAAATCGGCCTGGCCAAGCTCGGTCAGCGTTTGCGTGGTCTTGATCCGACCCAGCGCCGCCGCCTGATCGTCTTCCGTGATCTTGCCGCGGCTGACCTGCCGCGCCATGTTCGTTTCCATCAGCTGCAGCGCTGCGTCGAGCGCGTCCTCGCTGATGTCATTGAGCAGCACATCGTACCCGGCCAGCGACATCACATGCGCGATCCCGTTGCCCATCTGCCCTGCGCCCACAATCCCGATTGCCTTGATGTCCAACGGTCACCCCTTTTCGATTTGAGGCACCTTAGGGTGCAGTGAGGGCCTGCTGCAAGGCCAGGTGTCGTTTAAAATACGGCTCAAAATGGCAGTTTAAGGGAATCTAAGGGGACCCCGTGCAAACTCGTCTTCGGGTGAGATTTTGAAGGTGGGTTTTATGACCTATGACGTACTGGGGGCGGGGGCTCTCGACTATGTGCCGTGCCGATATGGCCGGTCCAAACTGCTGTTCCGTGGCCCGGAGCGGCGCCTCGATGCGCCCTATGTGGCGTTCTTGGGCGGCACCGCAACCTATGGAAAATTCATAAAAAATCCATTTCCCGCACTTGTTGAGAGTGGTCTGGGAGTGAACTGCATCAACTTCGGCATCGCGAATGCGGGTGTGGATGTCCTGCTGAACGACGGCTTTCTCTGCGACGCCTGTTGCCGGGCGGATGCCACGGTGGTCCAGATCATCGGCGCGCAGAACCTGTCGAATCGCTTCTACACCGTGCATCCACGCCGGAATGATCGCTTCGTGACGGCCTCCAACCTGTTGACCTCAATTTATCCGGAGGTCGACTTTGCCGAATTTCATTTCAACAAGCATATGTTGAGCCGGCTCTACAATGTGTCGCAAGAGCGCTTTGTGGCGGTGCGCAATGAGGTGCAGACCGCCTGGCTTGCCCGGATGAAGCTGCTGCTGAAGAAAGTCACCGGCAAGGTCGTTCTGGTCTGGTTCGCCGATCACGGGCCCTTGCCCGAGGAGAAGCAGTGCATAGATCCAGCGACCGCACGGTCGCCACTGTTCATCACACGTGAGATGATCGATGATCTGGTCTCCCACGCCGCTGCCTATGCAGAGGTTGTCGTGACACCCGAGGCAATGGCCGCGGGCACGGAGGGCATGGTGTTCAGCCAGATGGAGGCCATGGCTGCGGCCGAGATGCTGGGGCCCAGGGCGCATGCGGAGCTGTCGCAAAAACTCGGCCCCATCTTACAGGACCTGGTATGAGAAAGGGCCGCGTGTTGCAGCACGCGGCCCTTCCGGCGGTTTCATCCTGCAGCGGGGATCAGAGCTTCTCGATCAGCTCCGGCACCGCGGTGAAGAGATCCGCGACCAGACCGTAGTCCGCCACCTGGAAGATCGGCGCTTCCTCATCCTTGTTGATGGCGACGATGATCTTGCTGTCCTTCATGCCGGCCAGGTGCTGGATCGCACCGGAAATACCCACCGCGACGTAGAGATCGGGCGCAACGACCTTGCCGGTCTGGCCCACTTGCCAGTCGTTCGGCGCATACCCTGAGTCGACCGCCGCACGGGATGCGCCGACAGCAGCACCCAGCTTGTCGGCCAGCTTCTCGATCAGCGCAAAATCGTCTTCGGAGCCGACGCCGCGTCCACCGGAGACCACCACGCCCGCAGATGTCAGTTCGGGGCGGTCGCTTTCGGCCACCTTGTCCTCGACCCATTCGCTGAGGCCTGGGTTGTCGGCCGCCGAGATGGTCTCAACGGGTGCCGCCCCGCCTTCGCCTGCGGCGTCAAACGTCGACGTCCTGAACGTCACGACCTTTTTCGCATCGGCGGACTTTACGGTCTGGACCGCGTTGCCCGCATAGATCGGGCGCTCGAAGGTGTTGCCATCGACCACGCCGGAGGCATCCGAGATCACCATCACGTCAAGCAGGGCCGCAACGCGCGGCATCACGTTCTTGGCGTCCGTGGTCGCAGGGGCGACGATGTGCTCGTAGTCACCTGACAACGACACGATCAGTGCCGCCGTGGATTCCGCAAGGCGGTGGCCGAGGGTCGCGTCTTCGGCGACCAGCACTTTGCTCACGCCGTCGATCTTGGCGGCCGCTTCGCCCGCCGCTGCGGCAGAGCCGCCTGCCGCCAGCACGGTCACATCGCCCAGCATCTTGGCGGCTGTCACCGCCTTCGAGGTGGCGTCCATGGACAGTTCGCCATCGGTCACTTCTGCAAGGAGTAGAACAGCCATTACACAGCCCCCGCTTCTTTGAGTTTCGAAACCAGTTCCTCGACAGAACCCACCTTGATCCCTGCGGCGCGGGCTTCCGGCTCCACCGTCTTCACGATTTCCAGCCGCGGGGTTACGTCAACGCCGTAGTCGGCGGCTGTTTTCTCGTCGAGCGGCTTCTTCTTCGCCTTCATGATGTTGGGCAGCGAGGCATAGCGCGGCTCATTCAGGCGCAAATCGACCGTGATGACGGTCGGCATCGTGACCTTGATGGTTTGCATCCCGCCATCCACTTCGCGGCTCACCACCGCGTGATCGCCCTCAATGGCCATCTCGGAGGCGAACGTCGCCTGGCTCCAGCCCATCAGCGCCGACAGCATCTGGCCGGTGGCGTTCATGTCATTGTCGATCGCCTGCTTGCCGCAGAGCACGAGGCCCGGCTGCTCCTCGTCGACAATCGCCTTGAGGATTTTCGCCACTGTCAGCGGTTCGATGTCCTGATGCACATCATCGGCAGCGACAACCAGAATGGCGCGGTCGGCGCCCATCGCCAGTGCAGTGCGCAGGGTTTCCTGGCTTTGCTTGACGCCAATAGAGACGACGACAACCTCGTCGGCCTGCCCCGCTTCCTTCAGCCGAATGGCCTGTTCGACGGAAATCTCGTCAAACGGGTTCATCGACATTTTCACGTTGGCGAGATCAACCCCCGATCCGTCCGCTTTCACGCGCACCTTCACGTTGTAGTCGATCACGCGTTTGACAGGTACCAGAACCTTCATTGGCGTCTCTCTCCTTGGATATGCGACTCACACTCCCGTTGAGCCTTTCGTTCTCTGACCGGTGGTTTACCCAAGCTGGCACGCATGAAACAGTGTAAAATCGTCACGCCTGCGTGCAGGAACGCCGCGTTTTTGCCGATTTTCACCGATCAGGGCAAAGATTTCCGATAGGCTGCGGCGTATCCCACCTCAATGCCGCCGACGACTGCTATGTCGTAATCCATATGCCGGGAGGCGGTCCCGGTGGCGGTCCGGCATGCCCGCAGAGCCGTACTCGTTCCGTGATAAGGACTTCGCCAGGCCGTAGTCGCCGTCTGTAAGGTCGCCGACGGTCCTACCGTATATGCCGCCGCTTTCAGCGGTTCGCGCCCGGAACCCACAAGACGTCGTCTTTGCCGCTGTTGTTGGCCATGCGCGCGGCAACGAAGAACCAGTCGCTCAACCGGTTGAGGTATTTCACCGCCGCCGGATTGATCGCTTCCATCGTGGCCAGTTCCACGCACAACCGCTCTGCCCGGCGCGAGACGGTCCGGCACACGTGCAGATGAGCGGCAAGCGCCGAACCCCCAGGCAGAATGAAGCTGCGCAGCGGGTCCAGCTCCGCATTCATGACGTCGATCTCCGCCTCCAGCCGCGCCACCTGCTCCTTCACCATCCGCAACGGGGGATACTCCGCGTTCGCGTCCTGCTCCATGTCCGGGCGGCAGAGATCTGCGCCAAGGTCAAAGAGGTCATTCTGAATCCGGCTCAGCGCCTCATCGGTTGCGTCCGACGCCTCCAGCCGCGCCACACCGACGAAAGAATTCAACTCATCGGATGTGCCATAGGCCGACACGCGCAGCGCATGTTTGGCGACCCGCGTACCATTGCCAAGGGCGGTCTCCCCCGCATCGCCGGTCTTGGTATAAATCTTGTTCAGCACGACCATTGTACTCAGCCTCCCTTTTGACGCAGGAAGACATACAGGACGATGAGAACGACGGCGACGAATTGCGCGGCGATCCGGTAGCGCATCAGCTTGTTGGAGTTTTTCTTGTTGAACTCACCGCCCCCGGCAAAGCCGCCCAGCCCCAGCATCAGAACGACGACAACGGCCAGACAGGCCAGAATGATCAGCACGAATAATGGGTCACCCACGGAATATTCCTTTCTGTGTCAGCCGCACATGTAGCTGGGTCCGCTCAAAAGGCGAACCGGTTTTCCAGACCACGGCGCACTCAGCCGCGCGACAACACCCAGTCGAGCGCGCGGGTCGGCAACACCCTGCGCAGCGCGCCCATGATGTGGGTCGGTGTCGTCACATAATAGCGCGGTTGCGGGCGCGGCGCCTCACAGGCGTGGATCAGCTTTTCCAATACGGCCGTGGCAGGCAGTTCGAAGCGGTCCGGTCCACGGTCTTCGTAGAGGCGCGTGTTCAGGCCGGATTCATACTCCGCACGACGCGCTGAGCCGCGCCAATCCACCCAGCGCTCGAAATGCGGAATGGAGTTTTGCCGGATCTTTGAGGTGACGGGGCCGGGTTCGATCAGGCTGACATGGATCGGTGTATCGCGCATCTCGAGCCGCAGTGTATCGGTGAGCCCCTCAAGCGCGTATTTTGTCGCATTGTAGGCACCGCGCCAAGGCAGGGTGATAAACCCCAGAACGGAGGAGCATTGGATGATCCGCCCGTGCCCCTGCTGGCGCATCACCGGGATCGCGGCGCGTGTCAGGTGGTGCCAGCCGAAGAAGTTCGCCTCGAAGATCGCACGCAGCGCGTCGGTGGGCAGATCCTCCACAGCGCCGGGCGTGCCATGCGCACCGTTGTTGAATAGCGCGTCCAGCGTGCCTCCGGTGGCCTCGAGAACTTCGGCCAATCCGGCGTTGATGGTCGCCTCATCCGTGTAGTCGATCAGCGGGCTCTCGAACCCTTCGGCTTTCAACCGCGCACAGTCGTCGGGCTTGCGGCAGGCCGCAAAGACCCGCCACCCACGTGCGCGCATCCCCACGGCCGCGCAGTACCCGATGCCCGACGAGCACCCGGTAATAAGAATAGATCGGTCTGCCATGGCCTGCCTCTCGTCTGCCCGCACCAGCAATGGCGAGGCAGACCCCGCTGCGCAAGCCTATCCGCTGGTCAGCAGGAAGTCTGCGATCCACCCTTCCGGGCCACCATCGACGGGGCGCAGCTTGACCCAGCCGGAGCCATCGTCCTGCAAAACCTCGACACGGGTGTCGCGTTGCAGCTGGGTCACCACGTCAAACCGCGTGCCGGGCCCACCCCGCATGTTCACGCGGTCCGCACTCACCGATCTGAGATCTCGGGGGTCCGCTGCCGCGTTGACCGCATCGGACGAGGCCCGCGCGGTACTTCCGGGGAAGATCAGGCTGGGCAGCACCACGTCCTCGTCGCGCGTGAAGGTGACAGGCGTTACGGATGCGACCTCGGGTTGGGGCGCAATGGTTGGCGTCGGCTCCGCTGTGGTGCTGTCCTGGCGCTCCAGCACATCGCCAAGTGATGTCAGGTTCAGCGAGACCTGCGTGACCTCAGGCCGTGCGTCGGCTTGCACAAATTCAATGGTATCGCCTGCGTCAGGATTTGACGGTCCGGCGTTCAGATCGACACCGCTGCGCGCCAGTACCGCTTCATTGCGCGCCGCAATGGGGTCGAAATCCGACCCGCCGCTGAGCTCGTAAAAGGCAAGCCCCAGAAATGCAAAACTCAACACAATGAATCGCTTCATATCGATACCCTCGTTACCCGTGGTAACAGTCTAACACATTTCGGCGCCTTTTGGGTCCATAGCAATCGAAATTGGTTTCCGTCAGGGAGAATTTCCTTATGGCTGCGTCATCGCTACGTGTTGCCGGGCGGACACGACATCGCGCTTGTTCGGCTGCACGCCGGAGGCTACACAGCCTCAATGGCCGACGATCTCGACACTCCTGATACGCCCCCCGCCGATCTGTCCGAACCTTTGCGTCGGGCCCTGGGCGAGCGCTATCTGACCTATGCGCTCAGCACGATCATGCACCGCGCGTTGCCGGATGCGCGGGACGGTCTGAAACCGGTGCACCGCCGCATCCTCTATGCGATGCGTGAGCTGCGGTTGAGTTCCACGGGAGGCTACCGCAAGTCCGCCAAGATCTCCGGCGATGTGATGGGCAACTATCATCCGCATGGGGACGCGGCGATTTACGATGCGATGGCCCGGCTCGCGCAGGATTTCAACGTGCGCTACCCGCTCGTGGACGGGCAGGGAAACTTCGGCAACATCGACGGCGATAACCCCGCCGCCAGCCGCTACACCGAGGCGCGGATGACCGCTGTCGCCGAGGCGATGCTGGAGGGGCTCAACGAAAACGCCGTCGATTTCCGCGAGAACTACGATGGCACCCTGACCGAACCTGTGGTGCTGCCCGCGCAGTTCCCCAACCTGCTGGCCAATGGCTCCAGCGGTATTGCCGTGGGCATGGCGACGAATATCCCGCCGCACAACATTGCCGAGCTCTGCGACGCCTGCATTCACCTGATCAAGAGCCCCGATGCGCGGGACGACACGCTGCTGAAATACGTGCCGGGCCCGGACTTTCCGACCGGAGGCGTGCTGGTCGAACCACCTGAGAATATCGCGACGGCCTATCGCACCGGGCGCGGCTCCTTCCGGCTGCGCTGCAAGTGGGAGGTCGAGGATCTGGGCCGCGGGCAGTGGCAGATCGTCGTCACCGAGATCCCCTATCAGGTGCAGAAATCCAAGCTGATCGAGAAGATCGCGGAACTGATCCAGACCAAAAAAATCCCGATTTTGGCCGATGTGCGTGACGAATCCGCCGAGGATGTGCGCATGATCATCGAGCCGCGCTCGCGCTCGGTGGATGCCGAGGTGCTGATGGGCATGCTCTTCCGCACCTGCGATCTGGAGGTGCGGTTTTCGCTCAACATGAACGTGCTGATCGACGGGGTTACGCCCAAGGTCTGCTCCATGAAGGAAGTGCTGCGCGCCTTCCTCGACCACCGGCAGGAGGTGCTGCTGCGCCGCGCGCGGCACCGGCTGGAGAAGATCGACCACCGCCTCGAAGTGCTCGAAGGTTTCATCGTCGCCTTCCTGAACCTCGACCGGGTGATCGACATCATCCGCTATGATGACGACCCCAAAGCGGCGCTGATGCGCGAGGATTGGGGCAAGACACATGTGCGCGCCACCGATGAGAAAGACTATGTCTCGCCAGCGCCCGGCGAAGGCGAGCTGAGCGAGGTTCAGGCTGAAGCGATCCTCAACATGCGCCTGCGCTCGCTGCGCCGTCTCGAAGAGATGGAGCTTCTGCGCGAGCAATCGGATCTCATGGAGGAGCGGGCGCATCTGGAAGACTTGCTCGAAAACCCCGGCCTGCAGTGGGAGACAATCACCACCCAGCTGCGCGAGACCAAGAAACAGTTCGGAAAGGATCACGAGGGCGGCGCGCGGCGCACCCTGATCGAAGAGGCCGCCGAGATCGAGGAGGTGCCCATTGAGGCCATGATCGACCGCGAGCCGATCACGGTCGTCTGCTCGCAGATGGGCTGGGTGCGTGCCATGACCGGGCATATCGACCTCACGCGCGAGCTCAAGTTCAAGGATGGCGACGGGCCACGCTTCATCTTCCATGCAGAGACGACAGATCGGCTGCTGGTCTTTGGATCGAACGGGCGGTTCTACACGGTCTCGGCCTCGAACCTGCCGGGCGGGCGCGGTATGGGCGAGCCGCTGCGCCTGATGGTCGATCTGCCCAACGAGGCCGAGATCGTGACGATCTTCAGCCATCAGGCCGGGCGCAAATTGCTGGTGGCCTCCGATGCGGGCGATGGGTTTGTGGTGCCCGAGGACGACGTCGTGGCGCAGACCCGCAGCGGCAAACAGGTGTTGAACGTGCGCGGGGACACGCGCGCGCTCGTCTGCAAAGCCGTGACCGGCGATAGCGTGGCAGTTGTCGGCGAGAACCGGAAGGTTCTGGTCTTCGGTCTGGATGAGTTGCCCGAGATGGGCCGCGGCAAGGGCGTGCGGCTGCAGCGATACAAAGATGGCGGGATGTCGGATGCAACGACCTTCACGCGGGCGGAGGGCCTGAGCTGGCTCGATCCGGCCGGCCGGACCAGGACCGAAACCGCGCTCGCCGAATGGATCGGTAAGCGCGCCAGCGCGGGGCGCATGGCGCCCCGCGGCTTCCCGCGCGACAACCGGTTCACCTAGCTGAGCGGGCAGGGCGCTGATGAGCCCACGGTTGCCATAAGGGGGCGCCCGCCGCAGGGCTGGGTGCATGCACCCAGCCCTGCGGCGGGCGTTGCCCGGCGGGTTCCGCCGGGCGGCCCAGCGGCCATGGTTGGTCCAATGACTTTGATCGCTGCTCTAAACTGGCTCGGCCATCAGCCACACGCCGCCTTCGGGCCGCAGGGTCAGGATCATCACGGGTTTCGGATCGCGCCCGGGCACCGGCACAAAGCGGAAACGGGACAGAAGGGTGGCCAGGATGATCACCGCCTCCTGCAAGGCAAAGGATGCGCCAATGCAGATGCGCGGGCCGTCTCCGAACGGCAGGTAGGCATAGCGGTCAATCGCTTTGCGGTCAGCAAAGCGCTCGGGCCGGAAGCTGTCGGGCGCGTCCCAGAGCAGCGCGTGCCGCCCGAGCGCATAGATCGGGATCATCACGGTATCGCCGGGCCGGATGTCGGCGCCATTCAGATCATCCGCCTTTTGCGCAGTCCGCGAGACCACGCCGGCCGGAGGGTAGAGCCGCAGCGCCTCGTCTATGACCTGCCGAACGAAGGGCAGGCGATCTACGTCCTCACCCGTCGCGGCGCGGCCTCCCAGCACCGCCTGCACTTCGGCGCGGGCCCGCTCCTGAACGTCCTGATCGAAGGCGCAGAGATAGAAGGACCACGCCAGCGACAGCGCCGTGGTCTCATGCCCTGCGACGATGAAAGTCAGGAGGTTGTCGCGCAGCTCACCGGTTGTCAGACGTCGCTTGCTCTTGGGGTCCTCGCCCGCCAGCAGCAGATCGAGAAAGTCCGGCACCGGACCGGGGCCCCGGGTTGCCCGCGCCTCGATGGCGGCATCCGCGCTGCGCCGCATCTCGGCCATCGACTGTGCCGACCACAGCCGCGCCGGCCGCGGCAGCCAGTCCGGCGCACCCAGCACGTCGAGCAGCGACACGCGGCCTGCATCGGCCACGTAGTCCTCGATGGCACGATGGATCTCACCGCGATCAAAACTGCCGTCATCGCTGAACGTCACGTCCGCGATCACGTCGAAGGTCGCTGCGATCATCTCGTCGAGCAGGTTCACCGCGCGGCGCCCGGCACCCGCAATCCGCTCCGCACTGCGCTCGGCTGCCGCCGTCATGATGGGCGCCAGATTGCGCACGTTGCGGTGCGAAAATGCAGGGGCGGCAAGCCGCCGTTGCCAGCGCCACTGCGCGCCTTCGGCGATGAAAAGCGAGTCGCCCACCGCCGGTCGCAGCAAGTTCTTGGTGACAACCGATTTCGGATAATCCTCCACCCGGTCGAGCAGCATCTGCCGGATCGACGGCGGGTGCATGATCATATGCCAGCGTCGCGCGGTGCGGCCCGACAGGACGGGCTCCCGTGTCGCGATCTCGGGAATGATGTTGAGGATATTCTCCTGCATCAGGCTGAAGCTGCGGAGGATGCCGAGCTCCTCGCGCACCAGGGGCACGCGGACGGGCAGGCGGGGCGCGCCGGGCTGCGAGATCTTGCGCTGTTCCATGGATCAGAGGTAGCGCAGGCCCCGCGGTGGTCCACCGATCTGGGCACCGGTGGATTGCGTGCCAGACCGGCTTGAGCTAGGCATATCACAACAAGAACACCAACGGGGTGCAGCATGATCAGGCGAATTTTGCTCCTATTGGCGGGTCTCTCCCTCGCCGCCTGTACTGGCGCGCGCGATCTCGACGCGCCCCTGGTGCCGCTGGGCGACTTCAGTCTCGGACATAACGTGGTTGTGGCGCCAAAGGTCCAGACCACTGCAACGGTCAGTCGCGAAGTGCCGAAGGAGCAGCTGACCGAGGCGCTGCAAACCGCAATTGCCGAGCGGTTTGATCGCTATGAGGGCGCGAAGGACTATCACTTCGGTGTCAGCATCGAGGGCTATGTGCTGGCCAAGAGGGGCGTGCCGGTTGTCGCGGCACCCAAATCCGCGATGATCATCCGCCTGACCGTCTGGGACGATGCAAAGGGCGTGAAGCTCAACGACGAACCGGAGCAGCTCACAGTGCTTGAGACATTGGACGGTGCAAGCATCGTCGGCACCGGCTGGAGCCAGTCGGCCGAGACACAGCTTCTGAACCTCTCCCGCAATGTCGCCCAGAAGATCGAGGACTACCTCGTCAAGAAAAACGCGGAGGAGGGCTGGTTCGACAGGGGGGCGGACAATGCCGCGCCGGCGGCGTCACAGGGCATAGACGAGAGTGCGGTCGCCGAGGCGGGCTAGGCCTCCTTGCGGTTGTGCTTGATTTTCCCGCAGCTTCGCAATACATCGCGCGCCATGTGAAAAATGGGTCCGCACAGACCCCCTGGAAACAAAAGGGCGCCTCTTACCATGGCAAAGGAAAAGTTTGAACGTACGAAGCCGCATGTGAACATTGGCACGATTGGTCACGTTGACCACGGCAAGACGACGTTGACGGCTGCGATCACGAAGTATTTCGGCGACTTCAAGGCGTACGACCAGATTGACGGCGCGCCCGAAGAGAAAGCCCGCGGCATCACCATTTCCACCGCCCACGTGGAGTATGAGACCGACGCGCGGCACTATGCCCACGTCGACTGCCCCGGCCACGCCGACTACGTCAAGAACATGATCACCGGGGCGGCGCAGATGGACGGCGCGATCCTGGTGGTGAACGCCGCCGACGGCCCGATGCCGCAGACGCGCGAGCACATCCTGCTCGGCCGTCAGGTGGGCATCCCCACCATGGTCGTCTTCATGAACAAGGTCGACCAGGTCGACGACGAGGAGCTGCTGGAGCTCGTCGAGATGGAAATCCGCGAGCTGCTGTCCTCCTACGAGTACCCCGGCGACGATATTCCGATCGTTGCGGGCTCGGCGCTGGCGGCGATGGAGGGCAACAAGCCCGAGATCGGCGAAGAGAAGATCCGCGAGCTGATGGCGGCTGTGGACGAGTGGATCCCGACGCCCGAGCGCGCCATCGACCAGCCCTTCCTGATGCCGGTGGAAGACGTATTCTCGATCTCCGGCCGCGGCACCGTTGTGACCGGTCGTGTCGAGCGTGGCGTGATCAACGTGGGCGACGAGATCGAGATCGTCGGCATCCGCGACACCAAGAAGACCACCTGCACCGGCGTGGAAATGTTCCGCAAGCTCTTGGACCGTGGTGAAGCGGGCGACAACATCGGCGCGCTGCTGCGCGGCATCGACCGCGACGGCGTTGAGCGGGGCCAGGTGCTCTGCAAGCCGGGTTCGGTGACGCCGCACACCAAGTTCGAGGCCGAGGCCTATATCCTGACCAAAGAGGAAGGGGGCCGTCACACGCCGTTCTTCGCGAACTACCGCCCGCAGTTCTACTTCCGCACGACGGATGTGACCGGCACGGTGCAGCTGAACGAGGGCACGGAGATGGTGATGCCGGGCGACAACGTGTCGTTTGGCGTTGAGCTGATCGCGCCGATTGCGATGGAAAACGGCCTGCGCTTCGCGATCCGCGAGGGTGGCCGCACCGTCGGCGCTGGCGTGGTCTCCAAGATTACCGAGTAATCGCGGAAACAACGCCAGTGAGCGTCACCTGCGGCAGGTGATCCAAAGGATCAATGAGAGCAGAGACGCAGCACCCGGGTCAGTCCTATATAACGGAAAAGAGCCACCGGCAGACCGGTGGCTCTTTTTGCGTGCAACACTCCCGAGGCTGAGGGCTGCACCAGGTCCCGATGATGTCCGGCATCGGGGGGCCTGCTAGCTCAATATCGCCCCACACCCGGCGCACTCATCACCTGAACCGCGTCATCCGTTTCTGCCGGCACGCCGCTCAGAGGATAGGTTGCCTGGCTCGCACAGCCCGCGAGAATGATCGCGGTCCCTGCGATGAACGAGATGAACTTCATATGCATTGTCTTGGCCTTTAAAAATGTGGTGCCGGTAATGCGTCCGGCTGGTTCTCAAAATCTCGGCAGCTACCCAAACACTGATCACTCAACACGCTGCTTGAGCCCTTTTTGCCGCAAGACCGCCCCGCTTTCAGTGAAGCGGATCACATTGGGCGAAACTTTTTCTTCAGTTTTCGATTTTCTTTGTCTGGCGCTTCGATAGAAGAGCCGCGACAGAGGACTTGCAGGAGTGTGCCGATGCCGTTTCCATCACCCGATACCGTGCATCCGGTGACTTTTCCTGACGGCACGCGCCTGCCCAACAACGTCTTTCTCAAGGCGGTGGTCGATCATCCGCGGATCGAAGTCGGAGAATACACCTACGCCAATGATTTCGATCCGCCGGAAGATCCGTCGGCCTGGGCGGCGCGCCTCGCGCCCTACCTCTTCCCCACATCGCAGGACCGGCTGATCATCGGCAAATTCGGCCAAATCGCGCACGGCGTGCGCTTTATCACCCACAGCGCCAATCACGATATGCGGGGCATCTCGACCTTTCCCTTTGCCATTCACGATCCGGAGCGATTCCTCGACTATCCCAACACGCTGCCACGGGGTCGGGACACGGTTATCGGTCATGACGTCTGGATCGGAGCAGAGGCCCGCATTCTGCCGGGTGCGCAGATCGGCAGTGGCGTGATCGTCGGCACCTGCGCCGTGGTCGGCGGCACGATTCCGGACTACAGCGTGGTGGTCGGCAACCCCGGACGCGTAATCCGCAGCCGGTTCGACCCCGAAACCGTGCAGCGCTTGCTGCAGATCGCCTGGTGGACCTGGCCGATTGAGAAGATTCTGGCGCATGAGGCGCAGATCGTGGGGGCAGATATCGCGGCCCTGGAGGCCATTGCGGGATAGCCCTCGCGTGTTTTTCGGCCATGCGCCGTGCGATCCCTCTTGAACCTGAGGGCGTTTCCGACTAGGCCAAGCACCGGCATAGGGGTTTAGCTCAGTTGGTAGAGCATCGGTCTCCAAAACCGAGGGTCGTGGGTTCGAGTCCCTCAGCCCCTGCCATCCACTTCCGGCGGTTTTCTCAGATCAGGTCGGCGCGGCAAATGCCGTGGCACCTGTCAGGCGAGTTCGGCCGCCCCAAGCGGCGTGACTGAAGCGGTCGCGACTTGTCTCGCACCGGGCCGAAGTGGACACCCCATGAACCGTGCGCCCTCGCACGCGGCCTCGCTGCGGGTCTCAACACGGGCCTGGACTTTAGTCATGCCGGTTGCAGCGTCTGAGCAGAGGCTTTTGCGGCGCTGTTCCTCAGCAACCGGCTGTCCGGCATTCCAGCTTGTCCGTGGCTTGGAGCATCGCGATAGGCCGGGGTTGCCATTACCTCCGCGCAGACCTCAACGCCCCGGTGCCGGGCCAAAAACGCGATGTCCCAGGCGTGCTTTCGCGGGCCAAACATCGTCGGCGCATATGTGCGCGGGGCGGATGCCGCGTCATCTCAGCCCCAGCTTGCGCAGCAGACGGTCACGCTTCATCAGCCACCAGCCGGCTTCGACCGGCCAATGGGCATGGCTGTCATCCGCGCCCAAAACCTGGGCTGCGTGCAGCGGCCAGTTGGGATCGTTCAGAACCTCGCGCGCCAAGGCGATCATATCCGCCTGTCCCGAGGCCAGCAGGTCCTCACAGAAACGCGCATCCCACAGGAAGCCGACCGCCATGGTGGCGACACCGGCCTGCTCGCGCACCTCGGCAGCGAAGGGCGCCTGAAACCCTTCGCCGATCGTCATGCGGCGGGGCCGGTCCTTGCCGCCGATGCCGCCCGAGGAGCAATCAATCAGATCGACGCCCTCGGCTTTCAGCAAGCGCGCAATGTGCACCGTGTCCTCGACCTCCAGCCCACCGTCGATCCAGTCGGTGGCGGACAGGCGGAAGGCCAGCGGATACCGCTCGGGCCACTGCGCACGAATGGATCTCGCCACTTCAATGGCAAAGCGCGCCCGGTTCTCCAGCGTGCCGCCCCAGCGGTCTGTACGGCTATTGGAGAGTGGTGAGAGGAACTGGTGCACGAGAAAGCCGTGCGCGGCATAGACCTCGATGATCCTGAACCCTGCGTCTGCTGCGCGCCCGGCGGCGGCTCCGAAGCTGTCGATGACACGCGCGATGTCGGCCTCGGACATCTCGACAGGCGCGGGCCAGCCCTCGGCATAAGGCAGAGCGGAGGGCGCACACGCCCGCCAAGGTGCCTCTCGGCGCTCCGCGACATCCTTGTCATCGACCGGTGTTTCCCCACGCCAGGGCCGACGTTCGGATGCCTTGCGACCCGCGTGTCCCAGTTGAATGCCCGGAACCGCGCCTTCCCGGTCGAGAAAGGCCGCAACGGGTTGCAACGCCTCAACCTGCGCATCCTCCCACACCCCAAGATCGCCATGGGTGCGCCGCCCGTCGCGCTCGACAGCTGTGGCTTCGGCATAGACCAGCCCGGCGCCACCCATCGCAAAGCGGCCCAGATGCACCATGTGCCAGTCATTGGCATGACCCTCCCGGGCACGATACTGGCTCATGGGAGATACGGCGATGCGGTTCTTGAACGTGACGTCTCGCAGACGGAAGGGTGAAAACAGGGTCGACATGGACGGACCTCCTCGCAGTGAGAGCGCTTCGTGGCCCAGCACGCCAGAGCGCGATTGTTCATGCGTTTCAAACCGCACCACGCTGCGGGTCATGCCATAGACGGGTGGGGGAGACAATTTGCGTGCCTGCAGGCTGCCGATCAATTCCCCGTCAGCCGAGAAATCCGGTGCAGACCGGCGCACTGAAGACCGCCCCGGACGGCCGCCATTTCCAAACCTGAGACGGGCCGCACCGAGGTCCGCCCACCTCTTTGACGGGCGGAGCGCTCCAAGCGGTCTTGAAATCCGCCCGCCCGCTCGTTATGTCGCCACCATCGCAAGCTTGGAAAGACGCGCCATGGCCACCACGAATCCGCTCCAGTTTATCCAGCAGGTCCGCGCCGAAGTGGCAAAGGTCGTCTGGCCTACCCGTCGCGAGGTGATGCTGACGACGGTGATGGTCTTCATCCTCGCGGCCCTGACGGCGGTGTTCTTTGCCACGGTGGACATCATCATCCGCTGGGGGCTGCAGGTCGTTCTGAACACCTTTGGCTGACACCCGGCCTTGGTCAAAAAACGCAACTGACCCCTTGAAACATTGGCACGTGCGGAGTATCCCGCACATCTGACGAGGACAGAGGCGTGCGACGATTCGAGTTGTGCGCCGATTTTTTGTTTAAAGTCAGACGGCTAAGTGCCTGAAAATCAGTGGAATATACGCTCCGATCAGAGCGTGGCATAAGACAGGAACGAAGGATCAGATGGCAAAGCGGTGGTATTCGGTCAGTGTCCTGTCGAACTTCGAAAAGAAGATCGCAGAGCAGATCCGCACCTCGGTGACCGAGCAGGGCCTTGAGGAGCAGATCGACGAGGTTCTGGTTCCGACCGAGGAAGTGATCGAGGTCCGCCGCGGCAAGAAGGTCACGACCGAGCGGCGCTTCATGCCTGGCTACGTGCTGGTGCATATGGAGATGTCGGATCAGGGCTACCACCTGATCAACTCGATCAACCGCGTCACCGGATTTCTGGGGCCTCAGGGCCGCCCGATGCCGATGCGCGATGCGGAAGTGAACGCGATCCTGAACCGAGTTCAGGAAGGCGAAGACGCGCCGCGCACGCTCATCCACTTCGAGGTGGGCGAGAAGGTCAAGGTCGCCGACGGACCGTTTGAGGACTTCGACGGCATGATCGAAGAGGTCGACGATGAGAACCAGCGCCTGAAGGTGTCGGTGTCGATCTTCGGTCGGGAAACCCCGGTCGAGCTGGAATTCACCCAGGTCAACAAGCAGACCTGAGTGCGTCAGACGTGGGAGGCGAGGGTGCCGCGGCACCCGGACCGGACCACGACAACATAAGCCCAAACCGGCGCGCCGGAGAGGGGTTGGAAAAGGAGAAGGCCAATGGCCAAGAAACTCGCCGGGACCATGAAGCTTCAGGTCCCCGCCGGTCAAGCGAACCCGTCCCCGCCGGTTGGTCCGGCGCTGGGTCAGCGCGGCATCAACATCATGGAATTCTGCAAGGCGTTCAACGCCAAGACGCAGGAGATGGAGCCCGGTGCGCCGTGCCCGACCGTGATCACCTACTATCAGGACAAGTCCTTCACCATGGACATCAAGACGCCGCCTGCGTCGTACTACCTGAAGAAGGCCGCCAAGCTGAAATCCGGCGCCAAGACGCCGTCGCGCGAGGTCGTGGGCCATGTGACCACCAAGCAGGTGCGTGAGATCGCCGAGGCGAAGATGAAGGATCTCAATGCCAACTCGATCGAGGCGGCGATGCAGATCATCCTGGGCTCTGCCCGCTCCATGGGCATCGAGGTGAAGTAAGATGGCAAAGCTTGGAAAAAGAACCCGCGCTGCGCGTGAAGCGTTCGCTGGCAAAGAGAATGTGACCGTCGAAGAAGCCGTCGCGCTGATCAAGGGCAACTCGAACGTCAAGTTCGACGAGACCGTCGAGATCGCGATGAACCTCGGGGTGGACCCGCGCCATGCAGACCAGATGGTACGCGGTGTGGTCGGCCTGCCGAACGGCACAGGCAAGACGGTACGCGTCGCGGTCTTTGCCCGTGGTCCGAAGGCCGAAGAGGCGGAGAAGGCCGGTGCAGATATCGTCGGTGCCGAAGACCTGATGGAAACCGTGCAAAGCGGCAAGATCGAGTTTGACCGCTGCATCGCCACGCCCGACATGATGCCCATCGTGGGCCGTCTGGGCAAGGTGCTCGGCCCCCGCAACCTGATGCCCAACCCCAAGGTCGGCACGGTGACCATGGACGTCGAAGCCGCCGTCAAAGCCGCCAAGGGCGGCGAAGTGCAGTTCAAGGCGGAAAAAGGCGGCGTCGTGCACGCCGGTGTCGGCAAAATAAGCTTCGACGAAGCCAAGCTGGTCGAAAACATCCGCGCCTTCGTCGGCGCCGTGTCCAAGGCTAAACCGTCGGGCTCCAAAGGTACCTACATGAAGAAAATTGCGCTCAGTTCCACCATGGGCCCGGGCGTGTCAGTTGCCGTCGAGAACGCTGTGACCGAGTAGTCGGCATTTGTTACGACTGACAAAAGGCGTCCCAAGAGGACGCCTTTTTTTGTTTCGGCTGTGATCGTCAAAGTCAGCTTTGAGCCCAAAGTGAAGGTTTATGCTTTACAAAAAGGGGCGTAAATCTCATCTTTATTTGGGTGCTTCTAAGGACATCGATCACATGAGAACGGCTTTGTGGAAAGCCACCATCGTATTTTGGATGACATCCGTCCCGCTTGCGGTTCATGCGGACGCCGCCCACCGTATCGAAGATATCTTGCACCGCAAATCCTTCAGCCCAGACGGCCAAGTTTTGTGGTCCGAGTTGAATGTAACTGTTGAACGCTGCGGTATTCAATTGCGGTTGTACAAACCAAACAGTTGCGAGACGGGTGCTAGTTTCTTTGCTAAGATCGACTACATCGATCTGCGTGCGCTTGTGACGGACAAAGAAGCAGTTGAATTTACAGACTTTACAGACACGCGATTTGAACGTTTGAAGGGCGCAGCGAGCTATCAGTACCGGTCGTTGTACGATCGTGTTTTAGGCTTTGCGTATGACCGCAGGCGACAAATTATGGATGAGGAAATTGAGAATTTTCCAACGGATGTAGATGCAAGATTGAGAGCCATAAGCGACCGTAACGGCACGGAAATCGACCCACGTTCATATTCGATGTCATACGAAAGAATTCAATTTTGCTCTGGCGTTGAAATCACTGGGCCGTTGTCAGGGCATAATTTCAGGTTTTATCTGGACCCTTCAGACATGGAGGAGTTTGCGACTTTGATTGAAGAACTAGCGCAGACTTGTGATGCTGGCCTGACCAACTAAATGCTGGGTTTTTGCAGTTCGGCGCAGCGGCAGCAAAGTCCCGCTAGGCAGCCGTCAGAGTACCTCCCAAAAGAAGACCTCTTGTCCGACAGGCCACTTACCCTTAAACGCAACCCACCGGCGGCGTGCGTTGATTCGTGTGCTACTGGATTTCGTCCGAGACGGCGGGTTGGAGCAATCCTGTAATTCCTGCCTGAGATGGGAACAGACTTACTCTCCAGATGCTCAACCGTAGAGCCTCTGGCGGTTCTGGCCCGTTGTTTCGAGGACCAAAACTGCCGGAGTGATCCGGTGTGAACTGAGCCGGGGGGACACCCCCATAATTGGAGTGAAACTGTGGATAGAGCACAAAAAGAACAGCTGGTCGACGAACTCGGCCAGATCTTTGAAAGCTCTGGCGTCGTCGTGGTCAGCCACTACGCCGGTCTGACAGTTGCTGAAATGCAGGACCTGCGCGCCAAAGCACGCGACGCGGGCGGGTCTGTGCGTGTTGCCAAGAACAGGCTCGCCAAGATCGCCCTTGAGGGCAAGCCATGCGCAAGCATCGCTGACCTTCTGACGGGTATGACCGTTCTGACCTATTCTGAGGATCCCGTGGCCGCGGCCAAGGTGGCTCAGGACTACGCCAAGGGCAATGACAAATTCGTCATCCTCGGCGGGGCCATGGGGGAGAACGCGTTGGACGTCGCCGGTGTCGAAGCCGTGTCCAAGATGCCGTCGCGCGAGGAGCTTATCTCCACCATCGCGGGCATGTTGGGCGCACCTGCATCGAACATCGCCGGGGCCATTGGCGCACCTGCAAGCAACATTGCCTCCATCCTGTCCACCATCGAGGACAAGGCGGCGGCATAAGCAACGTCATATCGGCGTCGTGGTCAAAGCGCGACGTTGGAACACACATATCGTAACGGAAAGAGCTGAACATGGCTGATCTGAAGAAACTGGCAGAAGAGATCGTTGGTCTGACCCTGCTTGAAGCACAAGAACTGAAAACCATCCTCAAGGACGAATACGGCATCGAGCCCGCCGCTGGCGGCGCGGTGATGATGGCCGGTCCTGCGGACGCCGGTGGCGCCGCTGAAGAAGAGAAGTCGGAATTCGACGTTGTCCTGAAAAACGCGGGCGCCTCCAAGATCAACGTGATCAAGGAAGTGCGCGGCATCACCGGTCTTGGCCTGAAAGAAGCCAAGGACCTGGTCGAAGCCGGCGGCAAGATCAAGGAAGGCGTCGACAAAGCCGAAGCCGAAGAAGTCAAAGCCAAGCTGGAAGCAGCTGGCGCCGAAGTCGAACTGGCCTAAGCCTGACGCTTTTGCGAACACGAAAGGCGCTCCGGCAACGGGGCGCCTTTTTTCATTGGTCCGCTTGGAGCCTAAACTACAGTCGTACGCCTGTGGGGGAGATGATTACTGTTATCGGAAAAGGCGCGTTGTCGCCAGTTGTGGTTTCCCGCCTCTCTTTCCTCTTTTCGAGTGCCTCCAACTCTTACACCCGGTAAGTCCACGACCCTATGCAAGGTTTGTTTCCGGTGCTAGCAAAACACGACTGAGGAATAGATATGATGTCATGGTTTAGATCGCCGCTAGTCTTCTTTGTTTTATTCGTTGCCGGGTGTGGAATACCCCCAGTTGATACAGAGTTCATTAGCAGCGTTCCTGCCGACACTCAGAGCTTTGCGGTTGCCGAACGTGCAGTCCGGGCATGCACGGACGTTATCGACAGAGAGAAGGTCCGCCGCAATCTTGAACGCGCAGGTTTTGGCGTAACAATCCAGCAGGTCAAAGCTAAAAATGGTCGAACCATACCGCACATGATCATCTCAGCGCCTCATGAAGCCGTATCAGTGCTCTATCTGGGAAGTTCCTGCTTTGTTGGTTTGGAAAACATGACCCCAGATCAATCTGCTCGCCTTGCGCGGATATGGGTTGACGCACACGGTGCTCAGCCCAACTCTGCGTTTGGCGATGGCCTTTCGGACCATGTCTCAGGTGCGTGGCGGCGCTTCTTCACCGAGCCCCACCGTTTCCCGGATAAGGCGGCTTACCGTCATCGGATCTACATTGCCGCTTACAAAACATGGCCAAATGGGCCGTATGATCCTCAACGCAGCGTGCCTTTCAGCATTCCTGATTTTCCGGCAAAACCAGGTGCCGCCGTCGAATTGAACCACGCATTCGATTGCCTGCCGGATGTCCGAACCGGGCCAACTAGTGGGGTTTTACTACAGTGTTCTGGTCCAGAGTACCGACCTGGCTGACCTTGCATTCGGGCGAACATGATAACATCTGATGCGCGTTCGTCGCTTTATCCCCACGGACTGAGATTTCTCCCCTGCGGAAAGTGGTAATTTAGCAACCGACAACAGATGCGACAATTTCGTCCCGCCTAACTGAAACAGGTGTAGTCATTTTAAGTCCGCAGTCGAGGCATTGGCTGGGCATCTGACCCAAAAAACCACTTTTCTCCGCCCGCCCTGTTGTGCTTTTGTTAAGCAACGCCTATGTGATGACTTCCGCTGGGAGCGATGATTCGCGCCCGGCTTTTTGCGTCTTTGACACAGGCAGGAGCAGGCACACTCACACACCCCTGAAATCTTTCGCAAAAAGCCGCTCCACCCCGAGCAGAGCGGCTTTTTCCGGAGAGATTATGATCGGGCGCGTGCTTTCGGGCAAGCACGCAGGGATAGATCTTCTTTTCGATCTTTGAGCGTTCGCCACGGGCCGCCCTCCCGCTGCGCGAACAGACAAAGATATGGAGTGCGACCTCGCATGGCAAATACGTTCCTCGGCCAGAAACGTTTACGCAAATACTACGGCAAGATCCGCGAAGTGCTGGAGATGCCGAACCTCATCGAGGTGCAGAAATCCTCGTATGATCTCTTCCTGAACTCCGGCGATGCCGATACCCCCACCGATGGCGAAGGTATCACGGGCGTCTTCCAATCGGTCTTTCCGATCAAGGACTTCAACGAGACCTCCGTGCTCGAATACGTCAAATACGAGCTGGAAAAGCCGAAGTACGACGTCGAGGAATGCCAGCAGCGCGACATGACCTACAGCGCACCGCTGAAGGTGACGCTGCGTCTCATCGTCTTCGATGTGGATGAGGACACCGGCGCGAAATCCGTAAAGGACATCAAGGAGCAGGACGTCTTCATGGGCGACATGCCGTTGATGACGCCGAACGGCACCTTTGTCGTCAACGGCACCGAGCGGGTGATCGTCTCCCAGATGCACCGCTCTCCCGGTGTGTTCTTCGATCACGACAAGGGCAAGACGCACAGCTCGGGCAAGCTGCTCTTCGCCTGCCGGATCATTCCCTACCGCGGCTCCTGGCTGGACTTTGAATTCGACGCCAAGGACATCGTCTTTGCGCGCATCGACCGCCGCCGCAAGCTGCCGGTCACGACGCTCCTCTACGCGCTTGGTCTCGACCAAGAAGCGATCATGGACGCCTATTACAACACGGTCACCTACAAGCTGGAGAAGAACAAGGGCTGGGTCGCCCCGTTCTTCCCCGACCGGGTGCGCGGCACGCGGCCGACCTACGATCTGGTTGATGCGAAATCGGGTGAAGTGCTCTTCGAGCAGGGCAAGAAGGTCACGCCCCGCGCGGTCAAGAAGCTGATCGACGAAGGCACCGTGACCGAGCTCTTGCTGCCCTACGACCACATCGCGGGCAAGTTTGTCGCAAAGGACATCATCAACGAGGAAACCGGCGCGATTTATGTCGAAGCCGGGGACGAGTTGACGCTGGAATACGACAAGGACGGCACGCTGATCGGCGGCACTGCGAAGGAGCTGATCGACGCCGGGATCACCGAGATCCCCGTGCTCGACATCGATAACGTCAACGTCGGCCCCTACATGCGCAACACCATGGCGCAGGACAAGAACATGAACCGCGACACCGCGCTCATGGACATCTACCGCGTCATGCGGCCGGGCGAGCCGCCCACCGTTGAGGCGGCCTCCGCACTCTTTGACACGCTCTTCTTTGACAGCGAGCGCTATGACCTCTCGGCCGTTGGCCGCGTGAAAATGAACATGCGTCTGGCCCTCGATGCGGAAGACACCCAGCGCACGCTGCGCCGCGAAGACATCGTCGCCTGCATCAAGGCGCTGGTGGATCTGCGCGACGGGCGCGGTGACATCGACGACATCGACCACCTTGGCAACCGCCGGGTGCGCTCGGTCGGCGAGCTGATGGAGAACCAGTATCGCGTGGGTCTGCTCCGGATGGAGCGCGCGATCAAGGAACGCATGTCGTCGGTCGAGATCGACACGGTCATGCCGCAGGATCTGATCAACGCGAAACCGGCCGCGGCTGCGGTGCGCGAATTCTTCGGCTCCAGCCAGCTGTCGCAGTTCATGGACCAGACCAACCCGCTCTCCGAGGTCACGCACAAGCGCCGCCTCTCGGCGCTTGGGCCGGGCGGTCTGACGCGGGAACGTGCGGGCTTTGAAGTGCGCGATGTGCACGCCACCCACTACGGCCGGATGTGCCCGATCGAGACGCCGGAAGGCCCGAACATCGGTCTGATCAACTCGCTCGCCACCTTCGCCCGCGTGAACAAATACGGCTTCATCGAGACGCCGTATCGCAAGGTGGAGGACGGCACCGTCACGGACGAAGTGCACTACATGTCCGCAACAGAGGAACAGCGTCACACCGTGGCGCAGGCCAACGCCTCCATCGATGACAACGGCAAGTTCACCAATGAGTTCGTGAACACCCGCCAGTCCGGTGAATACACCCTCGCGCCCAGCGAGTCGGTCGACCTCATCGACGTCTCGCCCAAGCAGCTGGTCTCGGTCGCGGCCTCGCTCATCCCGTTCCTGGAAAATGACGACGCCAACCGTGCTCTGATGGGTTCGAACATGCAGCGTCAGGCCGTGCCGCTGCTTCAGGCAGAGGCGCCGCTGGTCGGCACCGGCATCGAAGAGGTGGTCGCCCGCGACTCCGGTGCGGCCATCATGGCCAAACGTGCGGGTGTCATCGACCAGGTCGATGCGCAGCGGATCGTGATCCGCGCCAGCGAAGACCTGGAGCTGGGCGATGCAGGCGTGGACATCTACCGCATGCGCAAGTTCCAGCGCTCGAACCAGAACACCTGCATCAATCAGCGTCCGCTGGTGAAGGTGGGGGATCGCGTGACCAAAGGCCAGGTGATTGCCGATGGTCCGTCCACAGACATGGGGGAGCTGGCGCTCGGCAAGAACGTCGTCGTCGCCTTCATGCCGTGGAATGGCTACAACTACGAGGACTCGATCCTGATTTCCGAGCGGATTGCCCGTGACGACGTCTTCACCTCGATCCATATCGAGGAATTCGAAGTCGCCGCGCGTGACACCAAGCTCGGGCCGGAAGAGATCACCCGCGACATTCCCAACGTCGGTGAGGAAGCCCTGCGCAACCTCGACGAGGCGGGCATCGTCTACATCGGTGCCGATGTGGAGCCGGGCGATATCCTCGTGGGCAAGATCACCCCGAAAGGCGAAAGCCCGATGACGCCGGAGGAGAAACTCCTGCGCGCCATCTTCGGCGAGAAAGCTTCCGACGTGCGCGACACCTCGCTGCGCGTGAAGCCGGGCGATTTCGGCACGGTCGTGGAGGTGCGCGTCTTCAACCGCCACGGGGTGGAAAAAGACGAGCGTGCGCTGCAGATCGAGCGTGAGGAAGTCGAACGTCTGGCCCGCGACCGGGACGACGAACTCGCCATCCTCGACCGCAACATCTACGCGCGTCTCAAGGATATGATCCTCGGCAAGGTTGCGGTAAAGGGCCCCAAGGGCGTTCCGTCAAACTCAGAGATCACCGAAGACCTGCTGCAGATGCTGACCCGCGGTCAGTGGTGGCAGCTGGCGCTCAAGGACGAGGCCGACGCGCAAGTCGTGGAAGCCCTGAACGAACAATACGAGATCCAGAAGCGCGCGTTGGATGCGCGGTTCGAGGACAAGGTCGAGAAGGTGCGCCGGGGCGATGATCTGCCTCCGGGCGTGATGAAGATGGTCAAGGTCTTCGTCGCGGTGAAGCGCAAGCTGCAGCCGGGTGACAAGATGGCCGGGCGTCACGGCAACAAGGGTGTGATCTCGAAAGTGGTGCCGATGGAGGACATGCCCTTCCTCGCCGATGGCACCCCGGTCGATTTCTGCCTCAACCCGCTGGGCGTGCCGAGCCGCATGAACGTCGGGCAGATCCTCGAGACGCACATGGGCTGGGCCGCGCGCGGTCTGGGTCTGAACGTGGACGAGGCGCTGCAGGAATACCGTCGCTCCGGCGATCTGACCCCTGTGCGCGACGCGCTGCACCACGCCTATGGCGAGGATGTCTACGACGAAGGCGTCGCGGGCATGGATGAAGAGACGCTGATCGAAGCGGCCAGCAACGTCACACGCGGTGTGCCGATTGCGACGCCGGTCTTCGACGGTGCGAAAGAGGGCGACGTGAATGACGCGCTTGTCCGCGCAGGCTTCTCGGAGTCGGGCCAGTCGATCCTCTTCGACGGGCGCACTGGCGAGCAATTCGCGCGACCTGTGACCGTTGGCGTCAAGTACCTGCTCAAGCTGCACCACCTGGTGGATGACAAAATCCACGCGCGTTCGACCGGGCCTTACAGCCTCGTCACCCAGCAGCCTCTGGGCGGTAAAGCGCAGTTCGGTGGCCAGCGCTTTGGGGAAATGGAGGTCTGGGCTCTGGAAGCTTACGGCGCCGCCTACACCCTGCAGGAGATGCTGACCGTGAAGTCGGACGACGTGGCCGGACGGACGAAAGTCTATGAAAGCATCGTCAAGGGCGAGGACAACTTCGAGGCCGGCGTGCCGGAATCGTTCAACGTTCTGGTCAAAGAAGTCCGCGGCCTCGGTCTCAACATGGAACTCCTGGATGCGGAGGAGGACGAGTAACGGCGGCCCAAAGGCCCACCGTAACTGCCAGCGGGCAGGGGTGGGCATACGGCCACCTTTCTCCTAATGCACCCCTTTCAAGGATTTGAAAATGAACCAGGAACTGACAAACAACCCGTTCAACCCGCTCACACCGCCCAAGGTGTTTGACGAAATCAAGGTGTCTCTGGCCTCGCCCGAGCGCATCCTGAGCTGGTCCTTCGGGGAGATCAAAAAGCCCGAGACCATCAACTACCGGACCTTCAAGCCCGAGCGTGACGGTCTTTTCTGCGCGCGGATCTTCGGGCCGATCAAGGACTACGAGTGTCTTTGCGGCAAGTACAAGCGCATGAAGTATCGCGGCGTTGTCTGTGAAAAATGCGGTGTGGAAGTCACGCTGCAGAAGGTCCGTCGTGAGCGGATGGGCCACATTGAGCTGGCCTCGCCGGTTGCCCACATCTGGTTCCTGAAATCGCTGCCCTCACGCATCGGCCTCATGCTCGACATGACCCTGCGCGATCTGGAGCGCGTGCTTTACTTCGAGAACTACGTGGTGATCGAGCCGGGCCTGACGGATCTTCAATACGGTCAGATGATGACCGAAGAAGAGTATATGGACGCGCAGGACGCCTACGGCATGGACGCCTTCACGGCGAACATCGGTGCCGAAGCGATCCGCGAGATGCTGGCCGCGATTGACCTGGAGCAGGAAGCTGAAACCCTGCGAGCCGATCTGAAAGAGGCCACCGGTGAGCTGAAGCCCAAGAAGATCATCAAGCGCCTGAAGGTCGTGGAATCTTTCCTCGAATCCGGTAACCGCCCGGAGTGGATGGTGCTGACGGTCATTCCGGTCATCCCGCCGGAGCTGCGCCCGCTGGTGCCGCTTGATGGGGGCCGCTTTGCGACGTCGGATCTGAACGACCTCTATCGCCGAGTGATCAACCGGAACAACCGCCTGAAGCGGCTGATCGAGTTGCGCGCGCCCGACATCATCGTGCGCAACGAAAAGCGGATGCTGCAGGAATCCGTCGATGCGCTCTTTGACAACGGCCGTCGTGGCCGCGTGATCACAGGCGCCAACAAGCGCCCGCTGAAATCGCTCTCCGACATGCTGAAAGGCAAGCAGGGCCGCTTCCGCCAGAACCTTCTCGGCAAGCGCGTCGACTTCTCCGGCCGCTCGGTCATCGTGACCGGGCCGGAACTCAAGCTGCACCAGTGTGGTCTGCCGAAAAAGATGGCGCTCGAACTCTTCAAGCCCTTCATCTATTCGCGGCTGGAGGCCAAGGGCCTCAGCAGCACCGTGAAACAGGCAAAGAAGCTCGTTGAGAAAGAGCGTCCGGAGGTCTGGGACATTCTCGACGAGGTGATCCGTGAACATCCGGTGATGCTCAACCGCGCGCCGACGCTGCACCGTTTGGGCATTCAGGCGTTTGAACCTGTCCTGATCGAAGGCAAGGCGATCCAGCTGCACCCGCTCGTCTGCTCGGCCTTCAACGCGGATTTCGACGGCGACCAGATGGCGGTCCACGTGCCGCTCTCGCTGGAAGCGCAGCTGGAAGCGCGCGTGCTGATGATGTCCACCAACAACGTGCTCTCGCCCGCCAACGGTGCGCCGATCATCGTGCCGTCGCAGGACATGATCCTGGGTCTCTATTACACCACGCTGGAACGCGAAGGCATGCCGGGCGAAGGCATGGTCTTCGGCTCCGTGGAAGAGGTCCAGCACGCTCTGGATGCAGGGCTCGTGCATCTGCACTCCAAGATCACCGCGCGTATTCCGCAGATCGACGAGAATGGCCTCGAGGTCATGAAACGCTACGAGACTACGCCGGGCCGTATCCGTCTGGGCGCGCTGCTGCCGCTCAACGCCAAGGCGCCGTTCGAACTGGTGAACCGTCTGCTGCGCAAGAAGGAGGTGCAGCAGGTCATCGACACCGTCTACCGCTACTGTGGTCAGAAGGAATCCGTCATCTTCTGTGACCAGATCATGACCATGGGCTTCCGAGAGGCGTTCAAGGCCGGGATTTCCTTCGGTAAGGACGACATGCTGATCCCCGACACCAAGTGGCCGATCGTCGAAGAGACGCGCGACCAGGTGAAGGATTTCGAACAGCAGTATATGGACGGTTTGATCACCCAGGGCGAGAAGTACAACAAGGTTGTGGACGCCTGGTCGAAGTGTAACGACAAGGTGACCGAGGCGATGATGGGCTCGATCTCCGCCAGCGTGAAGGACGAGAGCGGCGCCGAGATGGAGCCGAACTCGGTCTACATGATGGCGCACTCGGGCGCGCGGGGCTCGGTGACGCAGATGAAACAGCTCGGCGGCATGCGCGGCCTCATGGCCAAGCCCAACGGCGACATCATCGAGACGCCGATCATCTCGAACTTCAAGGAAGGCCTGACCGTTCTGGAGTACTTCAACTCCACCCACGGGGCGCGCAAGGGCCTGTCGGACACCGCTCTGAAGACAGCGAACTCCGGCTATCTGACCCGCCGTCTGGTGGACGTCGCACAGGACTGCATCGTGCGCATGAACGACTGCGGCACCGAAGCCTCGATCACGGCCAATGCGGCGGTGAACGATGGTGAGGTCGTGGCCTCGCTCTCCGAGCGCATCCTGGGCCGTGTCGTGGCCGAGGACATCCTGCGCCCGGGCACGGATGAGGTGATGGTCGCGGCGGGCACGCTGGTGGATGAACGCATGGCGGATTCCATCGAAGAGGCCGGCGTTGCATCGGCACGAATCCGCAGCCCGCTGACCTGTGAGGCGGAGGAAGGCGTCTGTGCGATGTGCTACGGGCGCGACCTCGCGCGCGGCACCATGGTCAACACTGGCGAGGCGGTCGGCATCATCGCGGCACAGTCCATCGGCGAGCCGGGCACGCAGCTGACGATGCGGACCTTCCACATCGGCGGCGTGGCTCAAGGTGGCCAGCAGTCCTTCCTGGAAGCCAGCCACACCGGCAAGGTCGTCTTCGAGAACGCGCAGACCCTGGAGAACGCCGCTGGCGAGATCATGGTCATGGGCCGCAACATGAAGCTGATCATCCAGGACGAAAACGGTGAGGAACGTGCCAGCCACAAGGTCGGCTACGGCTCCAAGCTCTTCGCCAAGGACGGCCAGGACATCGTGCGCGGTGACAAGCTCTTCGAGTGGGACCCCTACACGTTGCCGATCATCGCAGAGAAGGACGGCACCGCGAAATTCGTCGACCTGATCAGCGGTATCGCCGTGAAGGACGAAACCGACGACGCCACCGGGATGACCCAGAAGATCGTGATCGACTGGCGCTCGGCGGCGAAGGGCAACGAGCTCAAGCCCGAGATCATCCTCGTGGGTGCCGATGGCGAGCCGGTCCGCAATGATGCGGGCAACCCGGTGACCTATCCGATGTCCGTGGACGCGGTGCTCTCCATCGAGGACGGGGCCGAGATCAAGGCCGGTGACGTCGTCGCCCGGATCCCGCGGGAAGGGGCCAAGACCAAGGACATCACCGGCGGTCTGCCGCGTGTGGCCGAGCTCTTCGAGGCGCGTCGTCCCAAGGATCACGCCATCATCGCGGAAATCGACGGCTATGTGCGCTACGGCAAAGACTACAAGAACAAGCGCCGTATCGCGATCGAGAGCTCCGAGGATCCGGATCACAAGGTCGAATACATGGTGCCCAAGGGTAAGCACATCCCCGTCGCCGAGGGGGATTTTGTCCAGAAGGGTGATTACATCATGGACGGCAATCCTGCCCCGCATGACATCCTCGCCATCATGGGGGTCGAAGCGCTGGCGGATTACATGATCGACGAGGTGCAGGACGTCTACCGCCTGCAGGGTGTGAAGATCAACGACAAGCACATCGAGGTCATCGTGCGCCAGATGCTGCAGAAGTGGGAGATCCAGGACTCCGGCGACACCACGCTGCTCAAGGGCGAACATGTGGACAAGCAGGAGTTCGACACCGCCAACGAGAAGGCCATTGCCAAGGGCGGGCGTCCCGCACAGGGCGAGCCGATCCTTCTGGGCATCACCAAGGCGTCGCTGCAGACCCGCAGCTTCATCTCGGCGGCCTCCTTCCAGGAGACCACACGCGTGCTCACCGAAGCCTCCGTGCAAGGGAAGAAGGACAAGCTGGTTGGTCTGAAAGAGAACGTCATCGTGGGCCGCCTGATCCCGGCGGGCACCGGTGGCGCCACCATGAAGGTCCGCCGCGTGGCGCAAGACCGCGACAATGTCGTGATCGAAGCGCGCCGCGAGGAGGCCGAAGCCGCTGCAGCCCTTGCTGCTCCGGCGGACGACATGGTGGGCGGCGACGTCTTCGATCAGGTGATCAGTCCGGACATCGACAGCCGCGACTAGGCGGTATCCAATACAACGCTCAAAGCCCCCGGTGCCGTCTGCGCCGGGGGTTTTTTCTTTGTGCGACGGGGTCTGCGCCCCGCCACAAATTCATATGGCCAAGCCCGCCGTTCGCGGATAGCGTCCTCGGCAGTTGTACCGCGGGGTCAGCCCGCCTCGAAATTTGATGCCAGAAGGGCCTCCCATGTCAGAGACGCAGCACCCCATGGCCCCGCACCACCTGCCGCCCTATGTCGCGGGCGCGGACGGCAGCGACGGGCTCTTCACCCTCATGGTCTTCTTTGTGCTGGGCCTGATCCTGCTGCTCGGGATCGCCTATTTCACCCTGCACGCGCTGCCCGAACGCATGGCGCACAAGGGCAACAGCGCGCAGCTCCAGCTCATCAGCATCCTCGCGATGCTGGCGCTCTTCACCCACAACAACCTCTTCTGGATCATCGCCCTGGTGCTCGCCGCCTTCCGCCCGCCAGACCTCGTCAGCCCGCTCAATTCCATTGCGCAGTCGCTGCAAAACCTCGTCAATCGGGAGCGCTAACCCATGCTCGAGGTCATCCTGTGCTCGCTGGTCACGATCCTGCCCGACTACCTGCTGCGACGCCGCTTTCAGGGCAAGCGCTGGGGCGAGGAGATCAATTTCTTCACTGTCTGGTACGAGCTGCGCTGGGGCATCACCCTCTGCGCCATGCTGACCATCACGCTGATCACCATCGTCTTCTATTACCACCCCAGCACGTCCAACGTGGCCTCCTTCTTCCGCACCGTGACCATCCTGTCGGAACAGGGCGGGCGCGTCTCGGACGTCTATGTGGAGATCAACTCGGAGGTCGAAGCGGGCGACCCGATCTTCAAGCTCGACAGCAGCAGCCAGGAGGCCGCGGCTGAGACCGCGCGGCGCCAGATTTCCGAGGTCGAGGCAGCACTTGTCCTGGCCGAGGCGCAGCGCGCAGCCTCGGTGGCGGCGGTCGATCAGGCCCTGTCGGCCTTTGAGCAAACCCGAGAGGACCTCGAGCGCCAGCGCGAACTTCGGGCGCGGGGGTCGGCTGCGGTGAGCGACCGGGATGTGGAACTTCTGGAAAACGAACTCGGCGTCCGGCAGGGCGAGGTCGATGCCGCACGTGCCGGTGTCGAAGCAGTGGATGCGCAGATCACCGTGCAACTGCCCGCGCAGCGCGCGACCGCCGAGGCCGCCTTGGCCCAGGCGCAGAACGAGATCGAAAAGCTCACCGTCTACGCGGGCGTCGACGGCACCATCGAACAATTCACCCTGCGCGTGGGCGATATCGTCAGCCCCGTGTTGCGCCCTGCCGGCATCCTGGTGCCCGCCGAAGCCGGAAGGAACCGCTTCCAGGCGGGTTTCCCGCAAATCTCCGCGCAGGTGGTGAAAGCGGGTGGCGTGGCCGAGATCATGTGCGTCTCGAAACCATTCACGGTCATCCCGATGGTCATCACCGAGGTACAGGATGTGATTGCTGCGGGGCAGGTCCGCCCCTCGGACCGCCTGGGCGATGTGCAAAACCAGGGTGCGCCCGGCACGATCACCGCCTTCCTCGAGCCGATCTATCCCGGCCAGACCGATGACATCCCGCCGGGCAGCCGCTGTCTGGCCAACGCCTACACCTACAATCACGCGCTGCTGGAAGAGGGCGGGCTTGGCTTCGGGCGCCGCATCTTCCTGCATGTGGTCGATACTGTCGGCGTGGTGCATGCCGCAGGGCTGCGCATCCGCTCGCTGCTGTTGCCGCTGCAGACGCTTGTCTTCACCGGCCACTAGGGTGCCGGGCGCGCCCACACCATGATCGCGCAGAGCACCCGCAGCCTCTCGCCCAATATCGTCGGCGCGCTGATGATGGTGGCCTCCATGGCGTGCTTCACGATCAATGACGCGTTGATCAAGGCCACCGGTGGGGCCGTGCCGCTGTTCCAGCTTCTGGTGCTGCGCGGGCTGTTGGCCACCGCGTTGATCGGGGGCCTCGCGTGGTCACGCGGCGCCTTCCGGGCGCGGGTGTCTCGGCAGGATTGGGGCTGGATCGCCCTGCGCTCGGTCTCGGAAATAGGGGCGGCTTACTTCTTCATCACCGCGCTGCTGAACATGCCGCTGGCCAATGTGACAGCGATCCTGCAATTGCTGCCGCTGGCCGTGACGCTCGGCTCGGCGCTGATCTACCGCGAGGCCGTGGGCTGGCGGCGGATGACAGCCATCGCGGTGGGGTTCTGCGGCATGCTGCTGATCGTGCGTCCAGGGGCCGAGGGCTTTACCATCTGGTCGCTCTACGCGCTGGTCGCCGTGCTCTGTGTCACGGCGCGCGATCTGATCATGCGGCGCATCTCAAGTGCTGCGCCCTCGCTGCTGGTGACCTTCTCGACCTCGCTCGGCGTGTTGCTGGCAGCAGGGGCGGCGTCGCTCACCATCCCCTGGGTGCCCGTCAGCCCGACGCTGGCGGCGCTGATTGGGGGCGCGTCGGTCTTCGTTGTCGGGGGCTATTACTTCAGCGTGCAGGTGATGCGGCAGGGCGATGTGTCCTTCGTGGCGCCGTTCCGCTACACCGGATTGCTCTGGGCCCTGGTCCTCGGCTGGGTGCTGTTTGGTGAGTGGCCCGCGCCGCTCACGCTCCTTGGCGCAGGGATCATCGTCGGGGCCAGCGCCTACACGATGGTCCGCGAACGCCGCCTGCTGCGGCATCCCCAATAGCCAACGCGGGCCGAGAAAGCGCCCTACCCCCCATCGAGGGGGGGGCGGGCGCTGCCCGGCGGGGTCCGCCGGGCCACCCGGCTGCACCGTCCGGTCCGGATCTCACACGCGACGCGGGACCTTACCCGGCAGAAGGTCGGGCGGCGGGCCGTTCTCGAGGAGGGCCGAATTCCCCGGTGCGGCTGTTGACAGCCTCGGCGACTCCTTCTATACGCCGCTCATCTCGACGGCAGGGCTTGCTCTGCGCGCCGAAATCAGAACTGAAGTGGTCACGATCCGGCCCCCTATCGGCCCGATCCTCTGGAAACCCACCGCGTCGTTTTCCTCGGTACGGAAACGTGGCGGTCTTTTGGCATTGTGCACTCTGCCAATGCGATATCACGCGCCGCTGGCGCACAAAACCGCAGGCGGACGCGTCTGCGCGAGAGTTTCAACCGCATGGGGGTCGTCCTCGTGCACACATATGTGAGCAACACGGGGAAAGAACCGGAATGCCAACGATCCAACAGCTGATCCGCAAACCGCGGCAGCCAAAAGTCAAACGCTCCAAGTCCATGCACCTGCAGGAATGCCCGCAGAAGCGTGGCGTCTGCACGCGTGTCTACACGACCACGCCGAAGAAACCGAACTCCGCGATGCGGAAAGTCGCCAAGGTCCGCCTGACCAACGGCTTCGAGGTCATCAGCTACATCCCCGGCGAGAGCCACAACCTGCAGGAACACTCGGTTGTGTTGATCCGCGGCGGCCGTGTCAAAGACCTTCCCGGCGTGCGCTACCACATCCTGCGCGGTGTGCTCGACACCCAGGGCGTGAAAGACCGCAAGCAACGCCGTTCGAAGTATGGCGCGAAGCGTCCGAAGTAAGGAGAGACAAGCATGTCCCGTCGCCACGCAGCCGAAAAACGCGAAGTCCTGCCCGACGCCAAATATGGCGATCTGGTGCTGACAAAATTCATGAACAACCTGATGATCGACGGCAAGAAGTCGGTCGCAGAGCGCATTGTCTACAACGCCCTCACCCGGGTCGAAGACAAGATCAAGCGCGCGCCCGTCGAGGTCTTCCATGAAGCGCTCGACAACATCAAACCCTCCGTCGAGGTGCGCTCGCGCCGTGTCGGTGGGGCCACTTACCAGGTGCCCGTCGAAGTGCGCCCCGAGCGCCGCGAGGCGCTGGCCATCCGCTGGCTGATCAAGGCCTCCCGGTCGCGCAACGAGAACACGATGGAAGAGCGCCTCGCCGGTGAGCTTCTCGACGCCGTTCAGTCCCGCGGCACCGCGGTGAAGAAACGCGAAGACACCCATAAGATGGCCGACGCCAACAAGGCGTTCAGCCACTACCGCTGGTAACACCGTCGCGCCCGCTCGGGGCGCGATGATCCGTTTTAGATACATCCGAGGAAGCAGCCCCATGGCCCGCGACTATCCGCTCCAACGCTACCGCAACTTCGGCATCATGGCTCACATCGATGCCGGCAAGACCACATGTTCCGAACGCATCCTGTATTACACAGGCAAGTCCCACAACATCGGTGAGGTGCACGATGGGGCGGCCACCATGGACTGGATGGAGCAGGAGCAGGAACGCGGCATCACCATCACCTCGGCTGCCACGACCACCTTTTGGCAGCGTCAGGAAGAGCCCACCAACGAGGGCACGTCCGATACCAAGTACCGCATGAACATCATCGACACGCCCGGCCACGTGGACTTCACCATTGAAGTCGAGCGCAGCCTTGCCGTGCTCGACGGCGCCGTCTGCGTGCTTGACGCCAACGCCGGTGTGGAACCGCAGACCGAAACCGTCTGGCGCCAGGCCGACCGCTACAAGGTGCCGCGCATCGTGTTCGTCAACAAGATGGACAAGATCGGCGCCGACTTCTTCAACTGTGTGCGCATGATCGAGGACCGTACCGGCGCCCGCGCGGTGCCCGTCGCCCTGCCGATTGGGGCCGAGACCGAGCTGGAAGGCCTGATCGACCTCGTGACCATGGAAGAATGGGTCTGGAAGGGCGAAGACCTCGGCGCCTCGTGGGTCAAGCAGCCGATCCGCGACAGCCTGAAGGATCAGGCAGACGAGTGGCGCGGCAAGATGATCGAAGCCGCCGTCGAAGAAGACGACGACGCGATGATGGAATACCTCGAAGGCAACGAGCCCGACATCGACACCCTGCGCAAACTGCTGCGCAAGGGGACGCTGGCGCTGCACTTCGTGCCGGTTCTGGGCGGCTCCGCCTTCAAGAACAAGGGCGTGCAGCCGCTGCTGAACGCGGTGATCGACTATCTGCCGAGCCCGCTCGACGTGGTCGACTACATGGGCTTCAAGCCGGGCGACGAGGAAGAAACCCGCAACATCGCGCGCCGTGCGGATGATGCGATGCCCTTCGCTGGTCTTGCGTTCAAAATCATGAACGACCCCTTCGTGGGCTCGCTGACCTTCACCCGCATCTACTCCGGTGTGATGAAGAAGGGCGACCAGCTGCTGAACTCGACCAAGGGTAAGGGCGAGCGCGTGGGCCGCATGATGATGATGCACTCCAACAACCGCGAAGAGATCGACGAGGCCTTTGCAGGCGACATCATCGCGCTCGCCGGTCTGAAGGACACCACCACCGGCGACACGCTCTGCGACAAGAACGATCCGGTGGTGCTGGAAACCATGACCTTCCCCGATCCGGTGATCGAGATCGCGGTCGAGCCGAAGACGAAAAACGACCAGGAGAAAATGTCTCAAGGCCTCGCGCGTCTCGCCGCCGAAGACCCCTCCTTCCGTGTGGAGACCGACCTCGAGAGCGGTCAGACCATCATGAAAGGCATGGGCGAACTGCACCTCGACATTCTGGTTGACCGTCTGAAGCGTGAATTCAAGGTCGAGGCGAACATCGGTGCGCCGCAGGTGGCCTATCGCGAGACGATCTCCAAGGAAGCCGAGATCACCTACACCCACAAGAAGCAGTCGGGCGGCTCGGGCCAGTTCGCTGAGGTGAAGATGATCCTCACCCCGACCGATCCGGGCGAGGGCTACTCCTTCGAGAGCCGCATCGTCGGCGGTGCGGTGCCGAAGGAATACATCCCCGGCGTCGAAAAGGGCATCAAGTCCGTCATGGACTCCGGCCCGCTCGCCGGCTTCCCGGTCATCGACTTCAAGGTCGCCCTGATCGACGGCAAGTTCCACGATGTGGACTCCAGCGTGCTGGCATTTGAGATCGCCGCCCGCATGGGCATGCGCGAAGGCATGAAGAAGGCCGGCGCGAAACTGCTCGAGCCGATCATGAAAGTCGAAGTGATCACGCCGGAAGAATATACCGGTGGTATCATTGGCGACCTCACGTCGCGGCGCGGTCAGGTCTCGGGTCAGGAACCCCGCGGCAATGCGATTGCCATCGACGCTTTCGTACCGCTGGCGAATATGTTCGGCTACATCAACACGCTGCGGTCGATGTCGTCGGGTCGTGCCCAGTTCACCATGCAGTTCGATCACTACGATCCGGTGCCGCAGAACATCTCCGACGAGATCCAGGCAAAATTCGCGTAACTCAGGTGCCCCGCTCCGGGGCGCCGACCCAAACACTGGGCAGGTCCGCTGCCCGCAGGAACATCTAAGGAGGCCACCATGGCAAAGGAAAAGTTTGAACGTACGAAGCCGCATGTGAACATTGGCACGATTGGTCACGTTGACCACGGCAAGACGACGTTGACGGCTGCGATCACGAAGTATTTCGGCGACTTCAAGGCGTACGACCAGATTGACGGCGCGCCCGAAGAGAAAGCCCGCGGCATCACCATTTCCACCGCCCACGTGGAGTATGAGACCGACGCGCGGCACTATGCCCACGTCGACTGCCCCGGCCACGCCGACTACGTCAAGAACATGATCACCGGGGCGGCGCAGATGGACGGCGCGATCCTGGTGGTGAACGCCGCCGACGGCCCGATGCCGCAGACGCGCGAGCACATCCTGCTCGGCCGTCAGGTGGGCATCCCCACCATGGTCGTCTTCATGAACAAGGTCGACCAGGTCGACGACGAGGAGCTGCTGGAGCTCGTCGAGATGGAAATCCGCGAGCTGCTGTCCTCCTACGAGTACCCCGGCGACGATATTCCGATCGTTGCGGGCTCGGCGCTGGCGGCGATGGAGGGCAACAAGCCCGAGATCGGCGAAGAGAAGATCCGCGAGCTGATGGCGGCTGTGGACGAGTGGATCCCGACGCCCGAGCGCGCCATCGACCAGCCCTTCCTGATGCCGGTGGAAGACGTATTCTCGATCTCCGGCCGCGGCACCGTTGTGACCGGTCGTGTCGAGCGTGGCGTGATCAACGTGGGCGACGAGATCGAGATCGTCGGCATCCGCGACACCAAGAAGACCACCTGCACCGGCGTGGAAATGTTCCGCAAGCTCTTGGACCGTGGTGAAGCGGGCGACAACATCGGCGCGCTGCTGCGCGGCATCGACCGCGACGGCGTTGAGCGGGGCCAGGTGCTCTGCAAGCCGGGTTCGGTGACGCCGCACACCAAGTTCGAGGCCGAGGCCTATATCCTGACCAAAGAGGAAGGGGGCCGTCACACGCCGTTCTTCGCGAACTACCGCCCGCAGTTCTACTTCCGCACGACGGATGTGACCGGCACGGTGCAGCTGAACGAGGGCACGGAGATGGTGATGCCGGGCGACAACGTGTCGTTTGGCGTTGAGCTGATCGCGCCGATTGCGATGGAAAACGGCCTGCGCTTCGCGATCCGCGAGGGTGGCCGCACCGTCGGCGCAGGCGTGGTCTCCAAGATTACCGAATAAGACTTTGGCAGCAGCGCCCCGCTCAAACGGGGTGCTGCTCTCATCGCTTTTGTAAACAAAAGCGACTGCCGCACACTGGGTGCATGGGCCCTGCCCATACCCCCGACAGCAACGCGACGAAGGGTGGCAATAAGGCTGCTCTTCCTCTCCGTTTGAGACCCGAGTAAGGGAACACGAAAATGGCCATTCAAAGCCAAAACATCCGCATCCGCCTCAAGGCGTTTGACTACCGCGTGCTGGACACCTCCACCCAGGAGATCGTCAACACCGCCAAGCGCACCGGTGCCTCCGTTCGCGGCCCGATCCCGCTGCCGAACAAAATCGAGAAATTCACCGTTCTGCGTGGCCCCCACGTGGACAAGAAATCCCGTGACCAGTTCGAGATCCGCACGCACAAGCGCCTGCTGGACATCGTCGATCCGACCCCCCAGACCGTGGACGCGCTGATGAAGCTCGACCTCGCCGCTGGTGTGGACGTCGAGATCAAGCTGCAATCGTAAGCGTCAGGGAGGGTACCAGATATGTTGCGCTCAGGCGTTATTGCAAAAAAGGTCGGGATGACCCGGCTGTTCATGGAAGACGGCAAGCAGATCCCTGTGACCGTGCTTCAGCTCGACAAGCTGCAGGTCGTGGCTCAACGCACCGCCGAGAAAGACGGCTACTCCGCCGTGCAACTCGGCGCGGGCACAGCCAAGGCCAAGCGGACCTCCAAGGCCATGCGCGGTCACTTCTCCGCCGCCAAGGTGGAACCGAAGCGTAAAGTGGCCGAGTTCCGCGTCGATGCCGAGAACCTGATCAACGTGGGCGAGGAAATCACCGCGAACCACTACTTCGAAGGTCAATTCGTCGATGTGGCGGGCACCTCCATCGGTAAAGGGTTTGCCGGTGCGATGAAGCGCCACAACTTCGGTGGTCTGCGCGCCTCGCACGGTGTCTCGATTTCGCACCGCTCGCACGGCTCCACAGGCCAGTGTCAGGATCCGGGCAAGGTCTTCAAAGGCAAGAAGATGGCCGGTCACATGGGTGCGGCCCGTGTCACGACGCAGAACCTGCAAGTGGTGAAAACCGATGCCGACCGGGGCCTGATCATGGTCAAAGGCGCGGTGCCGGGCTCCAAAGGCGGCTGGGTGACCGTCAAGGATGCGGTGAAAAAGCCGTTCCCTGAAAACGCCATCCTGCCCGCGGCGCTGAAGTCCGCAGCCGAGGAAGCCGCGAAAGCCGCGGAAGAAGCCGCTGCAGCCGCCGCCGCCGAAGCCGAAGCCGAAGCCAAGCGTCTCGCCGAAGAGCAAGCCGCCGCCGAAGCCGAGGCGCTGAAAGCCGCGGAAGCTGAAATCGCAGCCGAGAAGTCGGATGATGCGCCCTCCGAGGACGGCGAAGAGAAGAAGGAAGGTGACGCATGAAACTCGATGTCATCAAACTGGACGGCGGCAAGGCCGGATCGGTCGAGCTGAGCGAGGACCTCTTCGGTCTCGAGCCGCGCGCCGACATCCTGCACCGCGTGGTCCGCTGGCAGCGCAACAATGCGCAACAGGGCACTCACAAGGTCAAGACCCGCTCCGAGGTCAGCTATTCGACCAAGAAGATCTATCGCCAGAAGGGCACCGGCGGCGCACGCCACGGCGACCGCGGCGCGCCGATCTTCCGCGGGGGCGGTATCTACAAGGGCCCGAAAGTCCGCAGCCACGGCCACGAGCTGACCAAGAAATTCCGCAAGCTCGGCCTGCGCCACGCGCTCAGCGCCAAGGCCAAGGCGGGTGAACTGGTTATCCTCGACGAGGCCGCTGCGACCGGCAAAACCGCCGCCCTGGCCAAACAGGTCGCAAACCTGGGTTGGAAGCGTGCGCTCGTCATCGACGGCGCGTCGGTCAACGAGAACTTCGCCCAAGCCGCGCGCAACATCGAAGGTCTGGATATCCTGCCGACGATGGGCGCAAACGTATATGACATCCTCAAGCGTGACACGCTGGTGATCACCAAGGCGGGTGTCGAAGCACTGGAGGCGCGCCTGAAATGAGTGCCAAGGCAGAACACTACGACGTGATCCGCAAGCCGGTCATCACCGAGAAGGCGACCATGACGTCCGAGAACGGCGCGGTTGTGTTCGAGGTGGCGATGGACAGCAACAAGCCGCAAATCAAGGAGGCCGTCGAGGCGCTCTTTGGGGTTAAGGTGAAGGCGGTCAACACCACGATCACGAAGGGCAAGGTCAAACGCTTCCGCGGCCAACTCGGCAAGCGCAAGGACGTCAAGAAGGCCTATGTCACCCTCGAAGAGGGCAACACGATCGACGTCTCCACCGGCCTTTGAGCCGCGAGGCTGCTGAAAAGTGAAAGCCCCGGTCTGGAAACAGGCCGGGGTTTTTCCGGTTCCGGGGGGCTGTCGCGACCCCGGCATGGCCCGCCGGAACCTTCATGACCGCCCTCGCCGGACCTGATCGCCGAGCGCCGTGTATCCGCCCGGACGGCACCGTCGGCACCTGCCGCCCTTCGGTCCGAATGGCCTGGCGTCACCATGCCGGCGGGCCAGATAGACCTTGCAATTGCCGTTGGAAAAGCCCACATGTTACCTGCGACGTTATCGCTATCGGTTAAATTGCTCCTTAAGGCTCAGTCTATTCGATCTTGCTCTGACTTAGCCGACATGCCGCATTTCGCGGGCATCAAAAAAGGAGAACGACAATGGCCACTGGCACAGTCAAATGGTTTAACACGACAAAAGGGTTTGGATTCATCGCGCCCGATGGCGGCAGCAAGGACGTGTTCGTGCACATCTCTGCGGTCGAACGGGCCGGTCTGACCGGTCTGGCAGATGACCAGAAGGTCACCTTCGATATCGAAGCCGGTCGTGATGGCCGCGAAAGCGCAGCAAACATCGCTCTTGCGTGAGGCTCCGGCCCCGTCGCCGGGGTCTGCTGGATGATTTTGGACGGGCGTATCTGAGACGACGCGCCCGTTTTCTTATGCACAGGTGAGACAGCGCACCGGTGTCGTCGGCCCGGACAGGCTCGCAGGCGTCCGGTCGGCACATGCCGCGGCGCCGGCCGCGGGCCGCGTCTTCTCCCGTCCGAACATCGGCTTTGTGCCGGACGGCGATCAATAGCCCCGCAAACAGGAGTGGTAAGAATGCCCAGACCGAAAAAAGACACCGTGTTCGGCCCCCTCAAACCGGCCGCGGAAACGACCCTGGACAAGACCACACGGATCGTCCGGGAGATCACCGAAGGTGAGGCCGAGAAGCGGCAGATCAAGACAGCCCGCCTCCGGGCCGCGCGTCTCGAAAGAGAAGCCAACACCGCTGCTGACGCCCCTGCCGAGCAGCCGAAACGGCGCGGCAGGACGCCGAAGGCAGCTCAGGTCAAGCGCTGACACCCGCCAGCCGACCAGCGGCTTGCGGTCGGCGTCCGTCATCGGGCGGGTGACCGGTTTGTCTTTGGACCGGGCCCGCTGTCCCGGCGCGGCTGGAGTCCCCTGAATTTTCGATTTGGTCAGAAGTCTTAACGCCGGAGTGCGCTCGGTCTGTTAATGGCGCCATTTGCCGACGTGTGCACCGACGCAATACCGACAAAATACCGACGTGATACCGACATGGGGTTTTCCATATTTTGCAGGGGTAAACGCGCCGTTTTCGGCGCGGGCCCGAAACTAGGCCCGCCCGGTCGATTAACCGGAACCGTCCCTCAGCTCAGGGCGGCCACGCCCATCCGCGCGTGGATCGCATCGCGCTGCGCGTCGCTCAGGCCGAGGCCCGTCGCGAGCTGGCGCATGTAGGCGGCCTCGGCCGGATTGTCGATGCGGATCGCGGCGAGCGAGGTGGAGTAGATCTGCTCGCGCCCGACGGATCCCGCATCCTGGATCAGCCCCGCCAGATCCACCGGCGCCTGCAATTCCGCCTTCACGAACTCCCGCTCGTCCTCGCTGATATCCCCCAGCCGCTCGACGATGGCCGCCTGCTCCTCTTCGTCGATCTCGCCGTCAGCCTTCGCGGCCTGGATCATCGCGCGGATCATCAGCTTGGCCTGCTGCTCCATCGCGTCGCCCACGGGGGTGTTGCCGAAGATCGCCTCCATCATGGCCGCCGACTGCTGGCTGCCCGCCTCCGTCGCACTGCGCATGCTGGCCATCAGCCCACCCAGACCCGCCGCACCGGCTTCCGTGGCGCCCGCAGTCGCCTGCCCCATCTGGCCAAACAGGCTCTTCACTTGCGCCGATCCGCCCGGGATGCCGAACTGGTCCGCCATGCGGCCCAGCTGGTCCGCGATGTTGCTGTTGCCCGCGCCTTGCAGCGCGTCCTGAACACCGGCCATGCCGCCCATCTTCTTGTATTTGTCCATCCCCTTTGCCGCCGCAAACCCGACGGCGACCGCAGCCAATGCCTTTACGAAACTCATGGTATTCCCTCCACCCAAGATCGCCTGACCGTAGCATCTCGGCTGCGACATTAGGAAGGCAGAAGATCGCGCGTCAAAGACCGCGGCAAATCGGCGCTCAGACAGGGGCCCGCGCCCTGAAAAATATGAACTTTCAGCGGGTCATGCGCTTGACCCCGAGGGCGCACTCTCTTAAACGGACGCATCGGCAAGGCCCCGGATTCGTCCGGGGCTTCGCCTTTGTCCGCGAGGACACACAACTCGGGCACCTACGGGGGCCTTCATACCATGGTCGTCATTGCGACGACCGACAGCAAAACGGAAGACAGACAACATGGCACTCAAGTCGTACAAACCGACGACGCCGGGCCAGCGTGGGCTGGTACTGATCGACCGTTCGGAGCTCTGGAAAGGCCGCCCGGTCAAAGCCCTCACGGAAGGCTTGACCAAAAACGGCGGACGGAACAACACCGGACGGATCACGATGCGCCGCAAAGGCGGCGGGGCCAAGCGCCTCTACCGGATCGTTGACTTCAAGCGGAACAAGATGGATGTGACGGCCACGGTCGAGCGCATCGAATACGACCCCAACCGCACCGCCTTCATCGCCCTCGTGAAATACGAGGACGGCGAGCAAGCCTACATCCTGGCGCCGCAGCGTCTGGCCGTGGGTGATACAGTGGTTGCAAGCACAAAAGCCGACATCAAACCCGGTAACGCGATGCCCTTTGCGGGCATGCCCATCGGGACAATCGTGCACAACATCGAGATGAAGCCCGGCAAGGGTGGTCAGATTGCCCGCGCCGCCGGCACCTATGCCCAGTTCGTGGGCCGCGATGGCGGCTACGCCCAGATCCGTCTGAGCTCGGGCGAACTGCGCCTCGTGCGTCAGGAATGCATGGCGACCGTTGGTGCCGTGTCGAACCCCGACAACTCCAACCAGAACTACGGTAAAGCGGGCCGCATGCGTCACAAGGGCATTCGCCCGTCTGTGCGTGGTGTGGTGATGAACCCGATCGACCACCCGCACGGTGGTGGTGAAGGCCGGACCTCTGGTGGTCGTCACCCGGTGACGCCTTGGGGCAAGCCGACAAAGGGTGCAAAGACCCGGAACAAGAAAAAAGCGTCCAGCAAGCTTATCCTGCGCTCGCGGCACGCCAAGAAGAAGGGGCGTTAATCTATGTCTCGTTCAGTATGGAAAGGTCCTTTTGTCGACAGCTACGTGTTGAAAAAGGCCGAAGCGTCCCGCGAAAGCGGCCGCAACGAAGTGATCAAGATCTGGTCGCGCCGCTCGACAATCCTGCCGCAGTTCGTGGGTTTGACGTTCGGCGTCTACAACGGTCACAAACACATCCCTGTTAACGTCAGCGAAGACATGATTGGTCAGAAGTTCGGTGAGTATTCGCCAACCCGGACCTACTACGGTCATGCCGCCGACAAAAAAGCGAAGCGGAAGTAAGCCATGAGCAAGGATAAAAATCCCCGCCGCGTGGCTGACAACGAAGCACGTGCAAAGCTGCGCATGCTGCGTACATCCCCGCAGAAACTGAACCTCGTCGCCGCGATGATCCGGGGCAAGAAGGTGGACAAGGCCCTGACGGACCTGACCTTCTCCAAGAAACGGATCGCACTGGACGTGAAGAAATGCCTTCAGTCCGCCATCGCGAACGCGGAAAACAACCACAACCTCGACGTGGACGAGCTGATCGTCGCAGAGGCCTATGTGGGTAAAAACCTGACCATGAAGCGTGGACGTCCGCGCGCGCGTGGCCGGTTCGGCAAGATCATCAAGCCGTTCTCGGAAATCACGATTCTGGTGCGTCAGGTAGAGGAGCAAGCCTAATGGGTAACAAAGTCAATCCGATTGGCATGCGCCTGCAGGTGAACCGCACCTGGGACAGCCGCTGGTACGCCGATACGAAGGACTACGGTGATCTTCTTCTCGAAGACATCGCGATCCGCGAGTTCATCAAGGAAGAGTGCAAGCAGGCCGGCGTGGCCCGTGTGATCATCGAGCGTCCGCACAAGAAGTGCCGCGTGACGATCCACACAGCCCGCCCCGGTGTCATTATCGGCAAGAAAGGGGCAGACATCGAAGGTTTGCGTCAGAAAATCGCCAAGATGACCGACAGTGAGCTGCACCTCAACATCGTTGAAGTGCGCAAACCGGAGTTGGATGCGGCCCTCGTCGGGGAAAGCATCGCACAGCAGCTGGAGCGCCGGGTGTCTTTCCGCCGCGCCATGAAGCGCGCGGTGCAGAACGCCATGCGTATGGGCGCCCTGGGCATCCGTGTGAACGTCGCGGGTCGTCTCGGCGGGGCCGAGATCGCGCGGACCGAATGGTACCGCGAAGGTCGCGTGCCTTTGCACACGCTGCGGGCCGATATCGATTACGCGCACGTGGAAGCCACGACCGCTTACGGGATCATCGGGATCAAGACCTGGATCTTCAAAGGCGAGATCATGGAGCACGACCCGTCGGCGCGGGACCGCAAGGCCCAGGAACTCCAGGATGGCCCTGCACCGCGCGGTGCTGGCGGTCGTCGCTAAGGGGGAATGACAGATGCTACAACCAAAACGCACGAAATTCCGCAAGCAGTTCAAGGGCTCGATCAAGGGGCTGGCGAAGGGCGGGTCTGACCTGAACTTCGGCACCTACGGTCTGAAAGCGCTGGAGCCCGAGCGGGTCACGGCGCGGCAGATCGAAGCGGCGCGTCGTGCCATGACCCGTCACATGAAACGTCAGGGCCGGGTCTGGATCCGGATCTTCCCGGACGTGCCGGTGACGGCGAAACCCATCGAAGTTCGGATGGGTAAGGGCAAGGGCTCCGTCGACCGTTGGGCGGCGAAGGTCAAGCCCGGCCGCGTGATGTTCGAGATCGACGGCGTGAACGACGACATCGCCCGCGAGGCCCTGCGTCTTGCAGCGATGAAGCTGCCCATCAAGACACGGGTTGTCGTCCGTGAGGATTGGTAAATCCTCACGCATGCGGCATAGTGGGTTTTCATAGAAAACCTGCGGGCCAGCACCCGGTTGAGTTATAGAACCCCCGCTGAGACATCAGCGGGGTTTTTTCGTGGTTCTCCGCGCAGCTTCATTTCACATGCCCGTCACACCGGTGACCGGCAGCGCAGCTATGCCAGTTGAAACTCTTCGAGATGGTTGTTGATATGCAGGGCGTGCGCGATGGCGTAATCTGTCTTGCTCAGATGGCCGTAGGCGAAATGTGGTTTCAGGTCAGCGTCATATGATCTGAAATCCAAAAGCGCCGTCTTCAACCGGTCGATCGCTTGCGGTGTCTCACCGTTATCTATGATGACTTCGCCTGGGATCGCCTCATCCAGCCCATGGGACATGGTCCCGCGAGCCCGAAAGACCTTGTAGGCCAGCTGACCAACCGTATTTTGGAACATCGCCGACTTTTGTTCGGGAAAGCCTGCCATGGAGAATTCGACCGATTGAGCCAGGTGATGGAAGGTTCGCGGAGCATCCCATTGCCCCATCGTCTCAAGCGGCGTTTTCGACAGAACGTCCAGCTTGTCCAACATGAGATCCACGCTCAGTTGGCTGTGATCGCGCAGCGTGTTGAGCCAGTAATAGCCTCCCGCCAAGCCGACAAAGGCACCAGATGCGATGTATTTGGTGAATGCGCGTCTGTTCATTCCGAAATCCTAAGATACGGCCTTCAACAAACCACGGTTGCCGGATTTCATCAACAGCGCTGGCGTGGATGCCGGGCAAGACGGATTGCGCGCTTGCGGTCATACCGGTTTCCCGGGCTACGCCCAGCTATAGTTGAATGAGACGGAGATCCGCTCCTCCTCCGCCATGTTCAGCGGGACTTCATGGCGTAGCCAGCTTTCCCACAGGAGCACATCGCCGATTGCAGGTGCAACATAGTGAAAGGTCTGCAAATCGGCGCGCGCATCCTTCATCCTTGGTGGGGCGGCCATCATCAGCGCCAGTCGCGGGTCCTCGAATTTGATGGCGCTGGCACCCGGCGGGACGGCCACATAGGTGGTGCCGCTGATCACTGAGTGTGGATGGATGTGAGACGTATGGATGCCACCCGGCGGCAGGATGTTGATCCAGATGTCTTCCAGCTTCAACGGCCTGTCGCCGAGGTCAAAGGCAAGGTCCTTGGCGAAAGCTTTCACGTGCTTGTCGAGCGCTTTGACCAGATCCTTGAAGATCGGAAAGCGGTAGGGCAGGTCGGTCAGCGAGGCGTAGCTGGTGTAGCCCGGATAGCCGTTCGCCTCACACCAGTCTTGCCCTGCCTCGTCATCCTCCGCGATGGACCAGCAGGAGGCTTCAAGCTCGGCCGTGTCGATTGGGGGTTTCTTCTCGGAGAGGTGCGCGCGGTAGAGGCGGGTGACGAAGAGGGAATCTATGGTGCTCATGATCCCGTCTTAGCCGAGCCCGTGACGGGAGGCGAGAGCGTTAACGCGGCGCGCGCGCAACGGACGCAAGGGTGTGGGGCCCCGGGTAGAGACTTTGGGCCTTTTCCCAAGGGAATATGGCAAATTCGATGTCGGTATCACGTCGGTATTGCGTCGGTATCACGTCGGTGCGCGCGGATGTTTTCGAGCCGATCTGCGGGGTTAAGGGTGCGCGCGACGGGAAAAGGTTGACAAGCGGTAAAGGCGGCACTGTGCGACACCGCGATACCCCCTTGAAGGTCACCGACCCTTGAGTGTGATCGACCGCCGCGGACCGCCGCCCTGTGCAAACCGTGAGGCGCTCGGGCCCTCCAAACACCCAGTGTCCAAACTCGCCGGTCTCTATCCCCCGAAACGGCCCTCCAGAGAGCATTGAGTTCTGATCCGCCGCGCAGCATTGAAATGCGTCTGACGAAGCACCCCGGATGGTGACGCTCTGACCGATACCGCCTCTGTCCTCCGATCTGCAGGCGCGCGTGCGGGGTGAGCAGGTTCCTCTGGCGTCTGAAAGGGCGGAACCTGGGAGACCTGTGATGGACCGGATTGCTGCGACACCACGGTGGATTGCGGGTCTCTCCAAGCCCAATTTCGCAGATGCCGGTCAGTGGCGACAACACGCCCACCAGCCAAAATACCGAACGTGACCTGCGAGCCGACCCTCAGCAGCGGGGAGGCCCGGCGGGCCCAGCCGGGCAGCGCCCGAGCCCCTTCCATGGGGGCGAGGGCGCTTGTCTCTGCCCGGGGATCAGGCGCTGTTTTCGGCGCGCGGCCAAGCCGCGGTTTCACAGCAGCGTATCGAGCGCATTCGCGAGCAATGTCGCGCAGGCCGCCAGCTGTGCGGAGGAGATATGCTCATCTGCCTTGTGCCCCTGCCGCTCCATGGATCCCGGGCCGCAGACCACGGTCGGGATGCCCAGCTCCGCCAGGACGCCGCCTTCCGTGCCGAACGCGACCTTGCAGGTCTTGCCGCCGGACCAGCCTTGAACCTGCCGGGTGGCGTCGCCCGTGGCCGGGGTCGCCAGGCCCGGGTAGGCGGCCAGAGGATGCAACGCAATCGCCCCGGCGCCGGCGAGCGGGGCGGTCAGCTCTGCCGCCGCCTTCGCGATCCTGCGCTCCAGCAGGTCGGGATCGTCCGCGGCCAGATGCCGAATTTCGAAAACCAGCTCGGCCCGCTCCGGGACGATGTTCAGCGCCGTGCCACTGGTCATCTTGCCCGCGTGCACCGTGCTGTAGGGGATGTCATAGCCGGCGTCTCGGGCGCCGTTCTGCTTCAAATCCGCCTGCAGCGCGCGCAGGTCCAGCACAAGGTCGACGGCAAGCTGCAGGGCGCTGACGTAGTTGGGAGCCAGCGCCGAATGCCCCGCCTGACCGGTGATCTCGGCCCGGTAGGCCCGCTTGCCCTTGTGGCCGATGGCCACCTGCATCTCGGTCGGCTCGCCGACGATGGCCAGCCGGGGCGTGCCCAGCAGAGGCGTCAGGCGGTCTCGCATACGGGCAATGCCGACACATCCGATTTCCTCGTCGTAGGAGATCAGCAGCTTCAGCGGCGCGGTCAGCGTCCGTCGGCTGGCCGTATCGGCGGCGACCAGCATTTCTGCCAGAAACCCCTTCATGTCGGTTGTCCCGCGCCCGAAGAGCAGATCGCCGTCGCGGGTCAGCTTGAACGGTGGTCTGGTCCAGTGCTGTCCGGTCACCGGCACCACGTCGGAATGGGCCGAGAGCAGCACCCCGCCCGCACCCTCGGGGCCCATCTCCGCATAGAGGCCCGCCTTGTCGTCCGTCAGATCCGCGATGCGGTGCACGCGAAACTGCCGGGTCACCAGGAAATCCTCGACATAAGCGATGAGATCGAGGTTGGACCTTGCGCTGATGGTCTCAAAGCCGATCAGCCGGTCGAGGATCTCCAGCGACGAGGTCACCTCAGGGGCTCCCCGCCGATGGCGTCGAACGCGCCGGAGGCCACCTGATCCCGCGCAAAGCCGATGACGGCCTGCACCGTGCGCGATTTTTCGGCGCCCTGGGTTGTCAGCAGCCCCATGCGCAACGCCCGCACCGGCTCCGCGATGGGCACGCAGGCCAGCCGCCGCCCGTCCGGCGAGAGGTCGCTGTGCGGGCGGACATTGGCGATGGAGTAGCCAAACCCGTTGCCCACCAGCGACCGCATGACGGCCATATCGCGGGTCCGCTCGGCGATGCGGGGGCGGGTCTTGCAGGCGTCGAAGAGGGACAGGAAATAATCCGTGCTGATCGGCAGATCCAGCAGCGCCATGGGCAATGGCGCCAGATCTTCCGGGCGGACCTCGTCTCGGGCTGCGTAGTCATGCGCGTCGCTGAGCACGGCAAAGGGGCGCAGCCGTACGAGGCCGATGAACTGCAGATCGGTCGGGATGTCCAGATCATAGGTCAGGGCCAGGTCAATGTCGGCGCGCCGGAGCGCATTGAAGATTTCGGCCTGATTGAGCTCGGTCTGGTCGATGCGGACATCCGGGTAGGCCGCTTCGAACCCCCGCCGCATGCGCGGCAGCACCAGCTGTGCGAAGGTCACCAGGCATCCGACGGCCAGCGGCCCGCGCGCGGTGCCGGAGACGTCCGCCGCGATGTCGATCATCGCATCGGCTTCCTTCAGCACGCGTTTCGCCTGGTCCAGCACCCGCCGTCCGCCCTGTGTCGGCGACAGGCCCTGGGCGTGCTGGCGCACGAAGAGCGGGATGGCGAACTCCGCCTCGAGCTGGGCGATGGCCGCCGAGATGGAGGGCGAGGAGACATTGAGACGCTCGGAGGCGCGCGCAATGCCGCCGGTGTCGCCGACGGCGACCAGATATTCCAACTGCCTCAGTGTAAAGCGCGGCACCAGAGGCTCCCGACAACCAAGTCCGCTGTCATACAATCAGCTTCCGCAGCGCAGGGCCAGCCGACATGCTCAGGCGGTTGCGCATTTGGCGTCCTGGCGGGCGAGCCACGTCTGGAAATCCCGGATCGTGCCCTCATAGTCATCGCCGGCGAGCGGGCCTTCGATCGCATGCTCCGAGGCCAGTGCGATCTGCAGGCGTTCCAGCTTCTCGCGGTCTTCGCGGTTGACCTCCTCCCAGAGGGCGATCCGCTGCGCGATGGTCGCGTCATCGAGGCTGTCGCCATAGACCGACATCGTCCATTTCACGCGGATCAGGCTGGCGTGGACCGGAAAGATGGAGAGCGAAACCAGCACGCTGGCGGCCTGGCTTGCGACCTGGCAGGGGAACTTGGCAAAGAGCGACGAGCGCTGGCGTTCGGCGGTGCTGAGCCCCGGTGCGCCCTCGCCGCGGGGCTGTATATTCTCGGGGTAGTTGGCCGCATAGGAGGTATAGCCGTCGCCGCTGACCAGTTTGCGCGACAGGCCAGAGGGGGTGTAGCCATGCAGCGTGTGCGGATGCACGACGCTGAGGTGATAGCCTTCCATGAAATTCTCGACCAGGCATTTCCAGTTGGTGTGCCAGTCTTCCTCGGCCACGTGGACGAGCCGGAAATCGGCGGTCTCATAGGGCGCCAGCATCGCGTCGAGCTCGGGGTGAGCGAAGGGGGCGGACGCAGGGTCGAGGGTGACATAGATGAAGCCGTTCCACAGCTGCACCCGGTGCCGGGGCAGGGTGCAGGTCGTCGCATCGAAGCCCGCGTTCTGCATGCGCGGCGCCCGCAGCAGTGCGCCGTCTCGGGCATAGGTCCAGGCGTGATAGCTGCAGACGAAGCGTTTTGCCGTGCCGCGCCCCTCGGCCAGCGGCATGCCGCGGTGCCGGCAGACATTGGCCAGGACCCGCACCTCGCCATCATCGCCGCGCACCACGAGAAGGGGTTCGTTCAGAAGCTGTACGGTGAAGAAGTCGCCGGGTTCCGGGATCTCGTCGGCGCGCCCCAGGCAGTGCCAGCCGGTCCGAAGAACGGTGCGCGCCTCATGTGCGAACTGGTCTTGCGAGGTATAGAACGCGCCGGGCATGCACTTCGGGCGGTCGGCGGGCAGGGCGGCGAGGTCTTGAAGTCTGTCACGCAAATCGCTCATCGCGGCCTCCCGTGCGCTCTTGGTTCATGCGTCGCCGGGAACGCCGTATGAGGGGGCGGCACCGGGATCGAGCGCGCGCCGCACATAGTCGTCCAGCTGGGGTTTGTAGACATCCCAGGCCGTCGCCACGGCCTCGATGGGGCAGCTTTCGGTCCAGTCGCAGCGCAGATCGGCCACCGGCCAGCTGACCCTGTCCACCAGCATCAGACCGGCCGAATGCACCGGGCCCGCTTCGCCGCCCGCGGCCAGACCGGCGCGCAGCGCGACGATCAGCCGGTCGCCGAGATGCCCCCGTGCCGCCTCGAACCCGGCCACGATGGCGGCGGGGACGGCGTCGTTGTCGAGCAGGTTCCCGCCCGCCGCCACGTCCGTGCCCTGCGCGGCGTTCCAGGTGCCGAGCACCTCGGCGCCGGAATGAATGGCCGTCTGCCCCCGCGCGTCGATGGCTAACAGCTGGCGGTATGCGATGTGCTGTGCCCCGTCGATCACCGCGCGCACCGCGTCCCCCGCCGAGTGGCCCTGCGCCATCGCGTCCAGCGTCTGGGGCCCGAGGCGGGGATCGGTCACATTCTGGCTGGCCACGGCACCCACCTGCGCGCGCGCGTGGGCGCAGCGGGCCGCAACGGCGGGGGAGGAGGAGGAGATTGCGATGCCGAACATACCGGTCTCTGCGCAACGGGCCACAAGCGAGAAGGTCATCGCGCTAGTCCGGGATGACGGCGGTGGCGTCGATCTCCACCAGCCATTCGGGCCGCGCCAGCGCCTGCACCACCAGCCCGGTAGAGACCGGATGTACGCCCTGAAGATACGCGCCCATGGTGCGATAGACCGCCTCGCGGTGGCGCACATCGGTGATGTAGACCACGACCTTGACCAGATGCTCCATGGAGCCGCCGGCCTCTTCGATCAGCTGCCGGATGTTCTGCATGACCTTGTGGGTCTGTTCCGCCGGATCGTGGCTGTCGATGGTCTTTGCGTCCTCGAGGCTTTGCGGGCATTGCCCGCGCATCCAGACGGTGCGCCCGCCCCGGGTGACTACCGCCTGACAGAGATCGGTGTCGAGCGCCTGCTCGGGGTAGGTGTCTTTGGTGTTGAACGGGCGGATGCGCGTGTGCGCCATGTCAGGCTCTCCCCTTGGCATCGCGCCCGGCGTCGATGCGGGCCATCAGGTACTGGGCGAAATCATAATTGGGCCGCTCCAGATGGCTCAGATGCCCTGGCGTGGCGAGATCCGAACAGAGACCGCGATAGACCTTTTCGGTGCAGCCGCGATCCTCGACATTGACGTCGTCCAGAAGCGTCTTGAGGGCGATGAAATTGTCCTGTGCGTCGGCATCATCCGCATAATCGTCCGACATGCCGCCGCCGAAGCGAATGTGTACCTGGCCCGGCCCCTTGGGATGCAGGGACAGATACCAGAAATAGCCGGGCGTGAGGGTGATCATCAGGCTGGGGTAAAGCGCCAGCAGGAAGGTGGTGCGCCGCGCGTCGCCTGTCAGCCGGGTGTTCCGCGTTGGATGCGCCATGGCGATGCGCAGCGTGTCGTCTTTCAGGATCGTGTGGTAGTTGAAGGCCGGGCGGCCGGGCGGACAGATCATGTCCTCCAGCCGGGACAGCCCGCCGATCGTCCCGGCGTGGCAGACCGGCAGGTGATAGCTTTCCATGAAGTTCTCGGCCAGCACCTTCCAGTTCGTGTCCCAGACGTGCTCCTCGTAGAAGGACTCCGAATAGTTGGTCATGTCGTAGCCGTCGATCAGCATGGCGACCTCTGCCAGCTGGTCGGCCACCGGCGGGGCATTCGGATCGAGGCAGACGAAGACCCAGCCCAGCCAGGCCTCGCACCGGATCTGCGGCAAGGTGTAGTGGTCCTTGCAGAACCCGTCGTTCTGCGTCATCGCGGGCGCGCCGCGCAGGGTGCCGTCGAGCCCGTAGGTCCACGCATGATAGGGGCAGACGATGGTTCTGGTGTTGCCGCGCCCGTGCAGCAGGGTCGACATGCGGTGCAGGCAGACGTTGCTCATCGCCCGCAGCCCGCCCGCCTGGTCGCGCAACACCACGATGGGTTGGCCCGCCAATTCGCAGGAGACATAGTCACCGGGCGTCGCAAGCGCGTCTGCACGGCCCACGCAATACCAGTCCTTGCGGAAGATCTGCTGCAGCTCCGCCTCCACGAAGGCCTGCGAGGTATAGACCTCGGTGGGCATGGCGCGGGCGCGCTCGAAGGGCACGGCGACAGTTTCGCGCAGGGCGGCGATGGGGTCGATATGGTCCTTGGGCATGAGCACATCTCCTGAGGCGAGTCGGCGTCGGGCTTTGGGCGCAAGTATTGCGGCTCCGGGGCGGCAAAGGAAAGTCCGCCGCCGCCTTACCGTTGCTTAGTTCAGAACTAAGTTACATTAGGCATCACAAAACCATTGCTTCGCAAATGATGTTTTGGTGTTGGCGCGGGTTGGCGTTAGCACTGTCTGGCAAGGCGGCTGAGGGCGATGGGCATGGAACGGATTGACACGCTTGTGATTGGCGCGGGCCAGGGCGGGATCGCCACGAGCGAGCATCTGGGCCGTCTGGGCCTTGCGCATGTGGTGCTGGAGCGGGGCCGGATCGCCGAGCGCTGGCGCTCGGAACGCTGGGATTCGCTGGTTGCAAACGGGCCCGCCTGGCATGACCGCTTTCCCAACATGGCGTTTCCTTACGACGGCGACGACTTTGCCGACAAGGCCTCTGTGGCGGCGTATTTCGAGGCCTATGCGCAGATGATCGGAGCGCCGGTGCGCACCGGCGTGACGGTGGAGGCAGTGACGCCGCTGGCGGGCCGGGCCGGCTTTCATGTCAGGACCTCGGAGGGGGAGATCGAGGCGCAGCATGTCGTTTGCGCCACGGGGCCTTTTCAGAAGCCGGCGATTCCCCCGATTGTGCCCGAGAGCCCGGATGTGCTGCAGATGCACTCCACCGCCTATCGCAATCCGCAGGTCCTGCCCGAGGGAGCGGTTCTGGTGGTTGGAGGCGGCTCATCCGGAGCTCAGATTGCGGCGGAGCTGCATGCGGCGGGGCGCGACGTGTTTCTTTCGATCGGTCCGCATGACCGGCCGCCGCGCCGCTATCGCGGGCGGGATAATGTCTGGTGGCTCGGGGTGCTGGGCATCTGGAACATGGACACGCCCGCGCCGGGCACGGAGCATGTGACCATCGCGGTCAGCGGTGCGCAGGGGGGCAAGACGGTGGATTTCCGGCGCATGGCGCAGGCGGGGATTGGGCTGTTGGGGATGACAACGGGGTATGCAGACGGCGTGCTGCAGATCGCCGATGACCTGAAGGCCAATCTGGATGCGGGGGACGCCAGCTATCTCTCGCTGCTGGATGCGGCGGATGCCTATGTCGCGCGCACCGGCCTCGATCTGCCGGATGAGCCCGAGGCCCGGGTGATCCCGGAGGACCCGGCCTGTGTGACCGATCCTGTCCGGTCGCTGGATCTTCGCGCGCAGGGCATCGGTACGATCATCTGGGCCACCGGGTTCCGGTTCGATTACGGCTGGCTGAAGGCCGATGCGCTGGACGAGACCGGCCGGCCCCGGCACCAGCGGGGTGTCTCGCCGGTGCCGGGGCTCTTTTTCGTCGGGCTGCCATGGCAGACGCGGCGCGGCTCGTCGTTCATCTGGGGGGTCTGGCATGACGCGAAGTTCATCGCGGACCAGATTGCGATCCAGAACGGCTACATGGCCTATCATCATAGCCGGGGGTGAGCGCGCCTCAGGCGGGGCGACGGGCTCTGAAACAGAGCTTCCAGGTGCAATAGGTTTCAAGGCGCGCGAGGTCGCTCGGGAAGTAGTCGCTCGGCGGTTCATTCGGGATGAAGGCCTTGGCGAGGAAGCGGCTGATCGACAGATCGAGGCCCGCGGCGCGGAAGGCCGCTGCGATATCGGCGACGCTGTGGTTGGGGACCGGGATGTTGGAGAAGGCGGCGATCCTGGGCCGCCAGTCGGCCCAGAGGGGGCTGTCGGCGTGGCAGCAGGTGATCGCGTCGTAGGTGCCGCCGGGTTTGAGGACGGCGGCGACCTGACGGGCGTGATCCTCCAGATCCTCGATCAGGTAGATCACCTCGTGGCTGAAGGCCAGGTCGAAGCCGGTGCCCGCATCCGCGAGCGTGTCGGTCGCGAGATAGGAGAGTGGGCGCGCTGCCTTGGCGGCATCGGCAAGCGCAATGCGGTCCTGCGCCAGATCGACGCCCACACCTTCGGCGAAGGGCCGTGTGTCATAGAGCATGCGCAGGAAGCCGCCCTGGTTGCAGCCGATGTCGAGAACCTTGGCCTGCGACAGATCCGCGTGCGGGATGCAGTCGATCATCTCCCGCCAGATCCACGCATGCTCGTCGGTCATGCTGTCCTCCTCGGAGGCGTCCTTGCTCCAGGTGTTGATCAATTGTGTCATGTCACGCAGCTCCTGCTTCGAGGTCTGTCAGCAACGCGCGAAAGGTCTTGCGTGCCGCGCCAGGGTGGCGAACTTTATATGCGGCGGCAAGGTTCGACAGGTCGTTGCCGACGACGATGAGCCCGACCATGCCCCCTTCGTAATGCGGCAGGCAGATATAGCCGTAGATCCCCGGCACGGGGAGTGTGATCGTGAGTTCCTCGTCGATGGCGCCGTTCCATGGCTCTGCCCCGTCCGGAATCATGCCGCGTTTGGAGGCGGTGTTGTGGCCGGGATCGGTGGCCAGGAACGTCACGCTCTGGCCCGGCTCGATATGCAGCACCGACGGGGCAAAGACGTTGACCACGCTGGTGTCGTTGCAATCGGCGTTGAGCATGAGGATGGCGTGCTGCCCGTCCTCATGTGCGGGCGCCCTGGTGCGCGCGGCAAGCATCGGTGCCGCCAGCGTGGCGCCGAAGGCGAGGCCGAACCGGCGTCGGTCAAGCAGGGGCATAGGCATGGACGATGAGATCCTCCCGGGGGCCTTGTGTGATGTGAATATCGACGCCGTAGGTCTCACCCACTTCCGGGCGCTGCAGGATGTCTGCGGGCGCGCCCTCCGCCAGGATCCGGCCCTGGCCCAGCAGGATCAGGTGATCGGCAAAGCGCGCCGCGAGGTTGAGGTCATGCAGGGCGACGATGCCGATCGCATCGCGCGCGGCGATGGCGCCACGGATCTGACCCAAGACGCGCAGCTGGTGGTTGAGATCGAGCGCGGAGGTGGGTTCATCGAAGAGATAGACGTCCGACGTGCGGATCAACGCCTGCGCCACAGAGACCATCTGTGACTGCCCGCCCGACAACTCGCTGATATAGGCATCCGACAAATGGCCGATCTCGGCCGTGTGAAGGGCCTGGCCGACAGCCTGCATATCCTCCGACGTGACGCGCCACCCGCTGAGGTTCTTGCGCGCCATCATGACCACGTCGAAGACGGTCAGCGCCGCATTCGCGGCGAAGAACTGCGGCATGAAGCAAACCCGCGACAGCCGCTCCCGCGGGCCGAGCCGGGCCAGATCGTGCCCGTGGAGCGTGACCGTGCCTTGGGCCTTCAGCAGGCCTGCGATGGTTCGGAACAGGGTCGACTTGCCGGAGGCATTGGGCCCGATGAGCGCGGTCAACTGGCCGGGGCGCAACGGGCCGAACCCCACGTCGCGCAGGATCGGGCGGGCGCCATAGGCGAACCGGAGATCGCGCACCTCAAGCGTCATTGCCAGTGCCTCTTGCGCTGGCTGAGGATCAGGCTGACGAAGAAGGGGATGCCGATGAGCGAGGTGATCATGCCGATGGGATAGACGATGCCGGGCGTGATCGCCTTGGAGGCGATGGACGTGCCCGACAGGATCAGCGCGCCGGCCAGAGCCGAGAGCGGCAGGAAACCCCGCTGGTCCTCGCCCACGATCATGCGCGCGATATGCGGCCCCACAAGACCGACGAAGGCGACGGCCCCCACGAAGGATACCGCAACGGCGGAGAGCAGCGAGACGCCTGCCAGCACCATCAAGCGCAGCCCGTTCACGTTGACCCCGAGGGCTGCGGCCTTGTCCTCGCCCATGCGCAGCGCCGTGAGCGCCCAGGTCCGGCTGAGAAAATAGGGAAGCACAATCGCCAGAACCAGAAGGCAAATGCCGACCTTCGGCCAGGTGGCCCGTGCGAGCGAGCCCAGCTGCCAGAAGATCAGCTGCGCCAGCTGCAGCTCCGAGGCGCCGTATTGCAGAAAGGCCAGCAGTGCATTGAAGGTGAAGAGCATCGCAATCCCCACGAGGATCATCGCCTCGGGCGTCACCCCGCGCAGCTTGGTGAACAGGAAGAGGCCCATCGAGGCCGCCATGGCGAAGGCGAAGGCATTGACCGTCACACAGAGCGCGCCCACGCCTGGGATCACCGACCAGCCGAGCACGATGGCCACAGCCGCGCCGAAACTGGCCGCCGACGACAGGCCGAGCGTGAAGGGATCGGCCAGCGGATTGTTGAGAATGGTCTGCATCTCGGCGCCGGCCACGCCCAGCATGGCTCCGACGACCACCGCCATGAGCGCCACCGGCAGGCGCAGGTCCCAGATGATGACCTGTTCCTTCGCCGTGGCCAGCGCGGGCTGGACGATCACATGGGCCACGCGAAAGATGTCGAGCGCCGCCGGGCCGGTGATGACGTCGATTAGCACGGTTGTGCACAGCGCAAGCGCGGCACCTGCGACCAGCGCCACCCTCAGGAAGGACCGCCGGCGATAGGTGCCGACAATTGCATCGACACTTGGGGATTGAGAAAAATCTGTCATGGCACATGACCCGCCGCACGCCTTTGCGACGGGTCTGATCCGGTCAGTCGACGCTCAGCCAGAACTGGCCGGACGCCTCATAGGGCATGAATTCCGCGTGCAGACGCTCGAAGGTGTCCTGCGGATCGAGATCGGCAAAATCCTCGGGGTAGAGCCATTTGGCGATCTGCTGCACGGCGACGAAGTGATAGGGCGAGTTGTAGAACTGGTGGTAGATCGAGTGGTAGTTGCCCTCTTTCACGGCCCGCAGCTCGGAAAAGCCGGGGCGCGCGGCGAGTGCTGCGATCTTCTCGGCGTTGACCGCCGGATCGCCTTCGTAGCCCAGCAGCGTCGATGTCACCTCGGGTTTGGCCTCGGCCCAGTTCGCGCCGGTGCCGATGACATGATCCGGGTCGGCCTCGAGCATGCCTTCCATCGACAGGGTCACCGAATAGGCGTTGGCGAGGGTCGAGGCGAAGTTCTTGCCGCCCGCAAGCTCGACGAAGCGACCGTAGTTGTAAGGTCCGAACGACCAGCAGCAGAAGTCCGGCTGCCAGCCTGCGGCGTTCTCGACCACCACGAGCGGGCGCTCCTCTGCCGGGATCTGGTCGACCACATTGGTCACCCTGCGCATCTCGGCGATGTAGAAGTCGATGAACCTGGCCGCGCCTTTCTCCTCGCCGAGAATGCGGCCGAGGATCAGCAGGGAGGGCACGGTGTTCTCTGTTGCATTGCGGCGGAAGTCGATGAAGACGACGGGCACACCGGCCTTGTCCAGCTTCTCGATCAGGCCGGTCTCTTCGGCTTTGAAGAGGTTGCCGCTATCGAGCAGCACCAGATCGGCCTCCGCTTCGAGCACGGCTTCAACGCTGAAATCCCCGGCGTAGGGATTGCCGAAGTTGATCATCCGCTCCGCATCGGCAGGGAAGGCCCCTTCGAATTTGCGGAAGGCGTCCGGATCGTAGAGCACCAGGTCGTCTTTCCAGCCGACGATATGATCGAAGGGGTTGCCCTCCGAGATGGCGGCGATGGCGTACATCATCCGGCCTTCCCCGAGGATGATCTTGTCCGGCACCTCATCCAGGGTGACGGTCCGACCGGCGATGTCGGTCAGGGTCAAGGCTTCGGCCTGTGCGGATGTTGCTGGCGTGAGAACGGTCACGGTGGCTGCAAGCGTCAGGGCAAAGCCGCTTATGAAACGCGTGTTCATAGCAGGCTCTCCTTTTGGCTACGCGGCAGTGGTAGCGCAGATCCCCGTTGTATCCAAGCAAAATAGTCAGGATTGGAGCGGGGGCTGCGAGGGATTGCGGAGCGCCGTCTCCGAGGTTGCGCCTTGGGGGCATGCGGTTATGCGCGTTGCGGGCGACCGCTTGCCGGACCGGGCGCTGTGTGAGCCCCCGGCCGTCGACGCGGTTTGCGCTGATCTGGGCGCGGATCGCGGTCGGGGCCAAACGGGCGAGCCGCGTCAGTATCTCTGCAGCTGCGCCTGCGCCAGATCGGAAGCGATGCTGAGAATGACCCAATACTCGGACTGGCCCACGATCTTTGCGCCGCTCCGCCGCCGGTCGTCGGTCGCACCGGTCTCGTGCTTCGGACAGGCGATCAGCTCTTGCCCCTCGGTCCGCATCGCGGCGGTGGTCTCGCTCTTTCCCAGGAGCACGCAGACATCATCGAAATTGGGGTAGGGCCGCTGGATGTTCAGAAACGCCCTCTCGGACGGGCTGAGCCAGGTTTGCTCCGGGGCGCCGGAGGGCAAGGTGCCACCCGCGCAGGCCGAAAGGATGCCCATCACGGCGAAAGATGACAGTGTTTTGGCGACGGATTTCATCCTGAATCCTTTCTGGTGGCGCGCTGCTATGACCATCCCGCAAAGGCACCGGGAGAACAAGCGTGTGTCGCGCCGAAAGGCGGGATGCGCGGGCTGGCCAGCGTCCCGCACCGCCCGTGATCTACGAACCCGCGGTGGCTTTTGGCATCGACACACGTCGAGCGCTTTGTGCAAGCCGGAATAAGGGGTTGCCATAGGCCCGCAAGCCTCCTATACGGCGCTCTCATCATGGACTCCACGGGAATCAGGGTGACGCTTTTGGCGGCCTTCCCGTGATGTTGAAAGGAAAAGGGCGATGAACGCCAAGGAATTGCATGACAAGACCCCGGACCAGCTGCGTGAAGAGCTGGCCAATCTGAAGAAAGAACAGTTCAACCTGCGCTTTCAGCAGGCCACCGGCCAGCTGGAAAACCCCGCGCAGCTGCGCATCGCGCGCCGCAATGCGGCCCGTGTGAAGACCGTGTTGAACCAAAAAGCAGCCTCCGCTGCTGCATCTGAGTAAGGAGAGCCCCCCATGCCAAAGCGTATCCTGCAGGGTGTCGTTACTTCTGATGCCAACGCCCAAACAGTGACCGTCAGCGTCGAGCGCCGCTTCACGCATCCGGTTCTGAAGAAGACCATCCGTAAGTCCAAGAAATACCGGGCGCACGATGAGAAGAACACCTTCAAGGTAGGGGACAGCGTCCGCATCATCGAATGCGCGCCGAAGTCGAAAACCAAACGTTGGGAAGTGCTGGAGGCCGCTGAGGCCTAAGGCGCACGCCCTTTATTCGAAACCCTGGGGATATGGCCACGCATCGGCCCCCCAAAGGTCGGGAGAAACCAAATGATCCAGATGCAGACCAACCTGGATGTTGCTGACAACTCCGGCGCGCGCCGAGTACAGTGCATCAAGGTCCTGGGTGGTTCCAAGCGTAAATACGCCTCCGTCGGCGACATCATTGTCGTCTCGGTGAAGGAAGCCATCCCGCGCGGTCGTGTGAAGAAGGGCGACGTCCGCAAGGCCGTTGTCGTGCGCACCGCCAAGGAAGTCCGCCGCGAAGACGGCACCGCGATCCGCTTTGATCGCAACGCCGCCGTCATCCTCAACAACAACAACGAGCCGATCGGTACCCGGATCTTTGGCCCGGTCGTCCGTGAGCTGCGCGCGAAGAACTTCATGAAAATCATCTCTCTCGCTCCGGAGGTGCTGTAATCATGGCTGCGAAACTGAAAAAAGGTGACAAGGTCATCGTGCTCGCGGGCAAGGACAAGGGCAAGACCGGGACGATTTCCTCGGTGAGCCCGAAGACAGGCAAGGCGGTCGTCGATGGCATCAACATCGCCATTCGCGCCACACGACAGAGCCAGACCACCCAGGGCGGTCGCATCCCCAAAGCGATGCCGATTGATCTGAGCAACCTGGCCTTTGTTGACAAGAACGGCAAAGCGACCCGCGTCGGCTTCAAGATGGACGGCGACAAGAAAGTGCGTTTTGCCAAGACCACGGGGGACGTGATCGATGCTTGATTCCGCAAATTACACACCCCGCCTGAAGGCTGCGTACAAGGACACCATTCGCGCGGCGATGAAGGAAGAGTTCGGCTACAAGAACGACATGCAGATCCCGCGTCTTGAGAAGATCGTGCTGAACATCGGCTGTGGCGCCGAAGCGGTCCGGGACAGCAAGAAAGCGAAATCCGCTGTTGAGGATCTCACGCTGATCGCAGGCCAGAAGGCGCTGACCACGCGTGCGAAGAAGTCTATCGCGGGCTTCCGGGTGCGGGAAGACATGCCGCTGGGCGCGAAGGTGACCCTGCGCGGTGACCGCATGTATGAATTTCTCGACCGTCTGATCACCATTGCGATGCCCCGCATCCGCGACTTCCGCGGCGTGTCGGGCAAGTCCTTTGACGGGCGTGGCAACTATGCCATGGGCCTGAAAGAGCATCTGGTGTTCCCGGAGATCAACTTCGACAAGATCGATGAGAACTGGGGAATGGACATTGTGATCGCCACAACGGCGCAAACCGACGCTGAAGCAAAGAGCCTGTTGAAAGCCTTCAACATGCCCTTCAACAGCTGATCGGGAGGAAAGAGATATGGCTAAGAAATCCATGATCGAACGCGAGAAAAAGCGTGAGCGTCTGGTCGCCAAATATGCGGCGAAACGGGCTGAGCTGAAGGCAATCATCAACGACCAGGAAAAGCCGATGGAAGAGCGCTTTCGCGCGTCTCTGAAGCTGGCGAAGCTGCCGCGGAACTCGTCTGCTGTGCGTCTGCACAACCGCTGCCAGCTGACGGGTCGTCCGCACGCCTACTATCGCAAGTTGAAAATTTCGCGGATCGCGCTGCGGGACCTGGGCTCGAACGGCCAGATCCCCGGTATGGTCAAGTCGAGCTGGTAAGGAGGGCATAAGATGAACGATCCTATCGCAGATATGCTCACCCGGATCCGGAACAGCCAGATGCGCGGCAAATCCACCGTCGTGACCCCGGCGTCGAAGCTGCGGGCCTGGGTGTTGGATGTGCTGGCCGACGAAGGTTACATCCGCGGCTATGAGAAGATCACGGGCGCTGACGGCCACCCGGCCATCGAGATCAGCCTCAAGTACTATGAGGGCGAACCTGTCATTCGCGAGCTGAAGCGGGTCTCCAAGCCCGGTCGTCGCGTCTACATGGGCGTCAATGACATTCCCGTTGTCCGTCAGGGCCTCGGCGTGTCGATTGTCTCCACCCCCAAGGGTGTGATGTCGGACCAGGCTGCACGCAGCGCCAACGTTGGCGGTGAAGTGCTCTGCACCGTCTTCTAAGGAGGGTTTGATGTCTCGTATTGGTAAAAAACCGATTGACCTGCCTTCTGGCGTCACGGCGACGGTCTCTGGTCAGGCCATCGAAGTCAAAGGCCCAAAGGGCACACGCTCATTCAAAGCGACGGATGACGTAGATCTGAAGGTCGAAGACAATGTGATCACGGTGACACCGCGCGGCAAATCCAAGCGCGCGCGTCAGCAGTGGGGCATGTCCCGCACGCAGGTGCAGAACTGCGTCACCGGCGTGACCGAAGGCTTCAAGAAGGAGCTCGAGATCCAGGGTGTGGGCTATCGGGCGCAGATGCAGGGCAATACCCTGAAGCTGAACCTGGGCCTGTCCCATGATGTGGACTACACCGCACCCGAGGGTGTGACCGTGACCGCTCCGAAACAGACCGAGATTGTGGTGGAAGGCATTGACGAACAGCTTGTTGGTCAGGTTGCCGCGAACATCCGTCAGTGGCGCAAGCCCGAGCCCTATAAGGGCAAAGGCATCCGCTACAAGGGCGAGTTCATCTTCCGCAAAGAAGGCAAGAAGAAGTAAGGAACGCAGACATGGCAAACAGCAAAAGAGACCTGTTCCTCAAGCGCCGTCTTCGCGTTCGGAACAAACTGCGCAAGGTGAATGCCGGGCGTGTGCGCCTGAGCGTGCACCGCTCCAGCAAGAACATCTCCGTTCAGCTGATCGACGATGTGGCGGGCCGCACGCTCGCCGCTGCCTCCACTCTGGAGAAGGATCTGGGTGTGGTTGGCAAGAACAACATCGAAGCGGCCACGAAGGTGGGCGCGGCGATTGCCGAGCGTGCCAAGAAAGCCGGTGTGGAAGAAGCCTACTTCGACCGCGGCGGGTTCCTCTTTCACGGGAAGGTCAAGGCCGTGGCCGATGCCGCCCGTGAGGGTGGTCTGAAGATCTGACCAACGCGGTGGCCCAAGGCCCACCGCACCTGCCAGCACCTCGCGTGGGACCGGCAGGTAGGGTGGGCTTTCAGGCCACCCCTGGTCGCAGCAGTGAAGGTGGCCCTTCGGGGCCGCCTCGATGATCCGGGAGCTTCAGGCTCACCTGGATTGTGAGACCCGGGCCGAGGCCCGTAGCATGAGGAGGCCTGCATGGCCAGAGAACCAAACCAGCGGGGCCGTCGCGATCGCGATGAGGCTCCGGAATTCGCGGACCGTCTGGTCGCGATCAACCGCGTTTCCAAGACCGTCAAGGGCGGGAAGCGCTTTGGCTTTGCAGCCCTCGTGGTTGTGGGCGACCAGAAGGGCCGCGTCGGCTTCGGCAAGGGCAAGGCCAAGGAGGTCCCCGAGGCCATCCGCAAGGCCACCGAACAGGCCAAGCGCCAGATGATCCGCGTGCAGCTGCGCGAAGGCCGCACCCTGCACCACGACATGGAAGGCCGCCACGGCGCCGGCAAGGTGGTGATGCGCACGGCACCGGAAGGCACCGGGATCATCGCCGGGGGTCCGATGCGGGCCGTCTTCGAGATGCTGGGCGTGAAGGACGTGGTCTCCAAGTCCATCGGCTCGCAGAACCCCTACAACATGATCCGCGCAACCATGGACGGGTTGCGCAAGGAGCAGAGCCCGCGGTCTGTTGCGCAGCGTCGCGGCAAGAAAGTGGCCGACATCCTGCCCAAGCGTGAGGATGCTGTCGATACATCCGCACAAGTGGCTGAGGAGGCGTGAGCATGGCCAAGACACTCGTGATCAAGCAGATCGGCTCTGCGATCCGCCGCCCCGCCAAACAGCGCGCCACGCTGATCGGCCTGGGCCTGAACAAGATGCACAAGACCCGCGAGTTGGAAGACACCCCTTCCGTGCGCGGCATGATCAACTCCATCCCGCATATGGTGGAGATCGTGGAAGAGAAGGGGTGAATTCCGATCCGGCCCTGAAGGGCCGGCAACCGCTCCGGTGGAGCGTTTGAGGAATTCACGGGCGGAGCCCCGGATGGCTTGAAAGTTGGAGCGCCTCGCAGGAAACTGCGGGGCGGTTTGGTTCCATTTGTTGTGAACGTGGACAAAGCAAAGGAATCTAGAATCAAGTGAATGCTGCAGATTTTCTTGAGAAATCTATATCTTGGCTGAATTCAAACCAAGGCGTTCTGACGCTTGCAATCTTTGTTGTGACACTGGTTCTTGGTTGGGTGTCAGGTGTATTTGCCGCTCTTAGGCGAAAGCCACATTTTAGGGTTTCGCTAATTGATGGCCCAACATTTGCCTGCACTTTTCACACTGGTGAGAAACACAAAAACTACGATGTGCACAAAACGGGTATCGCACTGTATGTCAAAGTTGCGAACACTGGAACTGCACCATCTAGCATCTCCGGGGTATCGATTGCGTATCGTTGGCAAATACGGCCTCTATCTGTTCAGTGGTTGAAATATGGGATTGGATGGTTCTGGCTTGAGCGACAAGCAGTTGCGCTTACGGACTTTCAGGCGAAGATTGGCAGTAGCACAAAAGTTTTTCCCTTTTTGAGTCAGAGAAATTCTTTGTCACCTTCAAAGGCGGACACATATTTGCGCGAAGGACAAGAAACAAACGGAGTCGTTTACTTTGAGCAATCCGACAGTTGGGGTGGTTGCTTTCCGAGGCAGACAAATGGACAGGTAATCATCAAAGTTCGACTAACTGATGTCACCGGAAGAGCCTTCACCTCGCGGCATACAATTCCGGCAGTCGATCTTGATGAAGCAAGAAAGTACAATCCTAGATTTGGAGAGACACTCTTGGAGCTGCATTCGGCAGACCTAGTTTCTAACGAGAGCGCGTCTTCCTGAGACGATGGGATCTAAATGACTCCGATGGTGCAACTTATTAAGACGGCCTTCGCCCCGCGGCCAGATACTGCCCTCTGTTGCGCCGACACCACTTGATCCATGCCGCAAGCCCGTCTATACGCCCACGATCACCGCTTTGGTGATCAGAATCGAAACGCCGTGTTTGCCCGCTCCCGTCGCTGGGGGGTACATCCGGCCAAAGGAGAAGCGACAATGAAACTGAATGAACTGTCTGACAACGCAGGCGCCACCAAGAAACGCAAGCGCGTGGGTCGTGGCCCGGGCTCTGGCACCGGTAAGATGGGTGGCCGCGGCATAAAAGGTCAGAAATCCCGCTCGGGCGTGGCGATCAACGGGTACGAAGGCGGGCAGATGCCGCTCTACCAACGCCTGCCGAAGCGTGGCTTCAACAAGCCGAACCGCAAGCAGTTTGCCGTGGTCAACCTCGGGCTGATCCAGAAATTCGTGGATGCGAAGAAGATCGACGCGAAAAAAGCGATCACGGAAGACGTGCTGGTCGAGAGCGGCCTTGTGCGCCGCAAGCGCGACGGCATCCGGGTGCTGGCCAAGGGCGAGGTGACGGCAAAGCTCGACCTGACGGTCACGGGTGCATCCAAATCGGCCATCGAGGCGGTCGAAAAAGCCGGGGGCTCGCTGACCGTGGCGGCGCCGGTCGCGGAAACGTCAGAGGGCTGAGAGCCCAGTTCAGGCTTGTGGGCGGCCCCTGTGCCGCTTACATAGTCATGTGAGTTTTCCCGAACGCCGCCCGCCTTTTCCGGCCCGGGCGGCGTGTCCGTAGATAAAGAGAGCCAATCCATGGTATCTGCCGTCGAGAATATGGCCGCCAACACCAGCTGGTCTGCGCTGGGAAAGGCAACCGATCTTCGAAACCGCATCCTCTTCACCCTTGGTCTGCTGATCGTCTATCGCCTTGGCACCTTCATTCCGGTGCCCGGGATCGACGGTGTGGCGCTGCGCCAGTTCATGGAACAGGCCGGCCAGGGCATTGGTGGCATGGTGAGCATGTTCACCGGCGGTGCGCTGGGGCGGATGGGCATCTTTGCCCTCGGGATCATGCCCTACATTTCGGCCTCGATCATCGTGCAGCTTCTGACGTCGATGGTGCCGTCACTGGAACAGCTGAAGAAAGAGGGCGAACAGGGGCGCAAGAAGATCAACCAGTACACGCGCTATGGCACCGTGTTCCTGGCCACGCTGCAGGCCTACGGGCTCGCCGTGAGCCTGGAGGCGGGCGATATCGTGACCGATCCGGGCATGTTCTTCCGCGCCTCCTGTGTGATTACACTGGTCGGCGGCACAATGTTCCTGATGTGGCTGGGCGAACAGATCACCGCGCGCGGCGTGGGCAATGGTATTTCGCTGATCATCTTCGTGGGCATCATTGCGGAGTTGCCGGCGGCGCTGGCGCAGTTCTTCAGCCAGGGGCGGTCGGGCGCGCTGAGCCCTGCGGTGATCATCGGTGTGATCATCATGGTGATCGCGACCATCATGTTCGTGGTCTTCATGGAGCGCGCCTTGCGCAAGGTGCATATTCAGTATCCGCGCCGGCAAGTGGGAATGAAGGTCTATGACGGCGGATCGAGCCACCTGCCGGTCAAGGTCAACCCGTCAGGGGTGATCCCGGCGATCTTTGCCTCGTCGCTGCTGCTGTTGCCCGTGACGATCAGCACGTTTTCGGGGAATTCCACCAATCCGGTGATGTCCTGGCTGCTGGCGAATTTCGGGCCCGGGCAGCCGCTCTATCTCGCGTTCTTCACGGTGATGATCGTCTTCTTTGCGTATTTCTATACGTTCAATGTGAGCTTCAAGCCGGATGATGTGGCGGACAATCTGAAAAACCAGAACGGGTTCATCCCCGGCATTCGGCCCGGCAAGAAGACCTCCGAGTACCTGGAGTATGTGGTCAACCGCGTGCTGGTGCTGGGCTCGGGCTATCTGGCGGCGGTGTGTCTGCTGCCGGAGATCCTGCGCGGGCAGTTTGCGATCCCCTTCTACTTCGGCGGCACGTCGGTGCTGATCGTGGTGTCGGTGACCATGGACACGATCCAGCAGGTGCAGAGCCATCTGCTGGCCCACCAATACGAAGGTTTGCTTGAAAAGTCCCAGTTGCGTGGTAAGTCTGGCGGCAAGTCACGCAAGAAACGGAGCCCCGCCCGCCGATGAATATTATCCTGCTGGGGCCTCCGGGGGCCGGGAAGGGGACGCAGGCGCGTCATCTGGTCGAGACACGCGACATGGTGCAGCTGAGTACGGGCGACATGCTGCGCGAGGCCAAGGACTCCGGAACCGAGATGGGCAATATCGTCGCCGACGTGATGGCGCGCGGGGCGCTGGTGACCGATGAGATCGTGATCGGACTGATCAAGGAAAAGCTGGAGACGGTCAAAGCCGCGGGATTCATCTTCGATGGCTTTCCGCGCACGCTGGCGCAGGCAGACGCCCTGGGCGAACTACTGGACAGCGAGGGCGAGAGCCTGGATGCGGTGATCGAGATGCGCGTGGATGACGCAGCGCTTGTGGCGCGGATCGTGGCGCGCTCCACCTGTGCGATGTGCGGTGAGGTCTACAACGACGAGACCAAGCCGATCCCCGCAGATGGCAAATGCAGCAATTGTGGCGGCACCGAGTTCAAGCGCCGGGCGGATGACAATGAGGAGAGCCTCAAGACCCGCCTGATGGAGTATTACAAGCAGACGTCGCCCCTGATCGGCTATTACTATGCCAAGGGTCTGCTCAGCCGCGTGGACGGTCTTGGCACCATCGACGCCGTGCAGGGCGAGATCAGCACGGTGATGGGCGCCTGACGCTCCAGCGCCGCCTCAGGGCACGATCATGAACGGATTGGCCGAACTCACTCGCGTATCGCCGCAGTCGCTTCGTGGCCGCTGCGGAGGTTCCGAGCCGCCGTTCGGTGCCAGCTGAATCATGTTCGCCGGCAGGATCCGCGGCGCGGTGCTGTCGTCATCGCCGTTCCATGCCCTCGCGATCCGGGACTTCTCTTCGGACCGCATGTCCGCCATTTCCAGCATCAGTTTCATGATCAGGGTTTCCCGCACATCGTTGAACCCGCGCGCCACCAGATGGAAGGCGCCGGGGCCGCCGATGACACAGTCTTCGTAGTACCGGGACACCCGATCAAAGGACAGTTGATCGGCGTTGGGCTGTCCGTAGGCGACCTCAATGGGCAGGCCGTTGACGGTGAGGCCCATGGCGAGAAGCCGTTCGCGCACAGCGAGAATGCCGGTGCCGTCGTTGAGCACCCCATCCCCCGAGATGTCGATCACATAGTCACGGGCGGGCACCTGGAGACCGGCCATCACCTGTTCGGCTGCCAGCAGCGCGTTGCCGATGGCGGTGGGCTGCACATACATCGGGTCCGCCGTGCGGTCTTCGATGGCCAGAATGTCGTCGGCGAAACGGGCGATCTGCTGCGGCGTGGACATGATCCGCATGGGCAGGTGCACCCGCTGATAGTGTCGTCCGCTCCACTCCATATAGGCGATGGCGATCCGGCCTGACCCGCCCCCCAGCGCCATGCCCGCAACCCGCGGATCGCTCAGCGCCGCGGCGTAGGCTTCGCGCTGAAAGCGGCGTTCGTGGGATTTCACAGAGGACGAGACATCGACCGCCAGGACCAGCGCCACATCGACCCGGTTCGGATTGTGGATATCGACCTGTCCGGACGCGTAGCGCGGCGTCACCTGTTCTTGCGCGCCGATATGGTTGGGGGTGAGGGTCCCGAGGCACAGAAGCGTCAGGGCCAAGAGCCACCGAAGCGGTTGGACTCCAAAAAGGGCATCTCTCGTGTTCATCTGCCTTCTCCTTTCAGAGCGGCCTCCTCCCACGGTCGCGTTAGCTAAATGTTCTACCGAAAAATGGTTAACAACTCCCTGCACAATCGTGCTGCAGCGCAGCATTTTTGTCTGGAGCGCGGTCGAAAAGAGGCATATGCTCAAAGTTTCAGCGCTTTGAGAAAGGAGCGCCGCGGGTCGGCCGAGGCAATCTGCGCTTGCTGGGGGTCCGTCGGTGCGCCTTTGCGGTGTGACGCGGCGCGCGTCAGAGCCTGCAGAGGCTCAGGCGGTGTTGGTCTGGGCGGTGGTCTGCTGAGCGGGGGCAGCTACGTCCTTCGCGGTCTCGATCGCTTCGGCGTAGTCGCGGAAGAAGTTGGCCACGGCGCTGCCTGCGAGGGGCTGGAGGGCGTCGAGGGCGTCGCAGGCCGCGAGTGCGCGTGCTGTGGCGTGCTTTGCGCGCACTTCATAGGCCACCTTGACTGTCAGTTCGGAGCGGTAGTCGTGATCGCGGGTGTATGCGAGAGCCTCGCGCGCGTCGTCGCCTGCGTCCACGATCCGCTGGCGATAGATCCGGAGTTCGTGACTGAGGACGAAGAGGTCGTCGAAGGGCCCCGTCGACCAGTCCTGCTTGGTCCAGTAGAGAATTCTGTCGTATTCCTTTCGGGCTCGTCTCAACGCCTCTTCTGCCGTCTCGGCGTCGATCTCTTCGGGCATGCGCATCTCGGTGGCGAGCTGGGGCGCGTTCTCCATCAATTCGACGTAGAAGGCGCGGTTCTTCCCGGCGGTCTCGGTGACGGCGGCGGCTGCTTCGGCTGCATGCTCGAGACTGTCGACGTCGCTCTGCGACAGCATCTTCTTCTCTCCTGCGCCACGGGACGGATGGTAGCCCGCGTAGTCCGCATCGGAGTTGCCGAAGTTCTCGAACAGCGTTGCGTTCCTGTCGGCTGGACCCTCTGTCATGTCGGCGGGCGCGGGGAGCTCCTCGATGACCCAAGTCGGCTCGTCGGTCCACAGCTGAACCGAGATCCATTCCTCGAACGTCAGCTTCTTGTGGGTGCGGGCCGTCACCGCAGCGGAATAGGCGCGGTACGCTCTGCGCATGTCGATGTTGTACCGCTGGATCAGATCATGGTCGCCGCGTTCATCTGCCGGACCGTCCAGATGGGTGCCGCGGATGCGCCCGTCATCAAAGTAGACACTGCCAATCTTGCCATTCTCGATGCTGATCATGACCGGGACGTTCGCGGGCAGTTCCGCCTCGGTATCGGTGCCGCCATTGGCGGCTTGCAGGACCGGCGCCCGCTGGCGTTGCAGGGCTTGGAGCTGCCGCACCTGTCGGCTGTTGTCGGCGCGCTGTTGCAGCGCCACCAGGGCATCGTCGGCGCGTCTGCGTTGGGCTGTGCCGCGGATGTGCCGCCTGTTGGCGCCGGTGGCTGATAGAGTGCGCGAGATCGGAGCTTTCAAGCGAGGCGTCCCTGTTGAGGCCCTGGGTAAGTGCCCGAACCATATTGGAGGTTGAATTGACCATCCAGCCGCCTTCCCGGGTCGGCGGTTGCGTGCTCAAACTGCCGTTTGCGGTGGGGCTAGACCTGATCGGGCTTTCTGATGTGGTTCGCGAAGACCGGCAGGCGGCTTTTGACGAAGTTGTAAAACAGGGTGTTGCGCCGGTTGACGTCGGTCTCGCCGTCGATCCGGCGCAGGGCCTCTTTCAAAACCGAGACCACCTGCTTGTTGGTCTCGAACTTCGCGGCGATGCCGCGCGAGGGGTGCCAGCTCTGCACCTTGCCGTTGCTCACATTGGTGAAGACTTCGAAGAGCGTGATGTTGTCGGGCGGATCAGCGGCCTCCGTATCGAAGGCCTCGTCGGCGCGGGTGACCGGCGTGATCCAATTGGGCAGTTGGTTCACGGGGGCTTTGGCCAGATAGACGCCCAGCCACTGGTTGAATTGGTCGAACAGCCATTCCGCGGATTGCTGCTGGCGCTGATCGTCCGGCAGGGAGGGGTCGGTCTGGGCATAGAAGAGTTTGTCGATGCCCCTGTTCACTTTGAAGAACAGGCTGAGCGCCTTGTCATAGTCGAGATTGAAGCGCTGGGTGCGCTCGTTGGGGTTGTCCCGCTCAAGCGCCGGGCCGTCCGAATGGGTGGTGCGGATGCGACCGTTGCGAAAATAGATGCTGCCGATCTTGCCATCCTTGACGCTGGCCATCAGCGTGATCTTGGATTGTGCCTTGTACTCCTCGCGGGCCCACTCCGGAACGCCTTGGCTATAGGTCCACCCCGGGTCGTCATGTTGGGGGCCATACTCTGGCAGGAACGGGCTGGAGCTTTGATCGACCTGGGCGTGGTCCTGTTTGTACTGGTATTTGGCCCAGCCCGGCACGCCTTTGCTTTTGTCCCAGGAGAGGGTGCCGCTGTCGTCGATCGCGGCTGTGCTGGGATCATCCACGCGCTGGAGGGGCAGGCTGGCGCGGGCCTGCATCTCGCGGAGTTGGCGGACGGCGGTGCTGTCCTTTGCCTTGGCCTGCAGCGTGGTGAGCGACCGGTCCGGCGGGGCCGTGCGCGCGCCCTTGCGCGATTTTGGAGGCGGCGCGGTGCGGCGTCTGGAGCGTAGGGTTCTCAATGTCTGAATGTCCGTTTCAACCGTATGACCCAATACTACTATGAGGCGAACCTAGCATTACCGCAAAAAGGGACAAGACCCCGTCGAATGGCCGGGCGATCATCGGCATGCCGCTTTTTCCAGCGCAGGCGGGATCGGATCGAAGGACAGCAGCCCATTCAGCAATGGATGAGGACGTGACGATCGCTGCCTGCCCGGAACAGGCGAACTTGAGACGCTAGGTCTTTTTCGGACGCGGGGCGACCTCTTCGGGGCTGCGGATGAGTTTGGCGAACTCGGGGATGCGCTTTTGGATGAAAGTATAAAACTGCTTGTTCCGCTCGTTGACGTCCTTCACCCCGTCGATATGTTTCACCGCCGCCTCAAGCACCGAAATCACCTGTTTGTTGGTGGCAAATTTGGTGGCCACCCCGCGCGAGGGGTGCCAGCCCGCGACCTTGCCGTCGCTCACACGGACGAAGACCTCGAACAGCTTCATGACCGGATCCGGAGCCCCGTCTTCCGGGTCGTGCGCGGTGTCCGGACCCGTGACCGGCACGATCCAATTGGGCAGGCTGTCGTTGGGGATCGAGATGAGCTGATTTGACAGCCATCTCTTGAAGGCGCGATCATATTCCTTTCTGGCGAGTTTTTCGCGGTCTTCCTTGGGCAGCTTCACGTCGGTCTTCCAATAGAGGTTTGGGAAGAGATCCGTGTTGGCGGCATCGAAAATGCGCTGTGCCCTGGCCAAATGCAGATTGTAGCGTTGCACGGCCCGGTCCGACTTGTCCGGGGCCTTTTCGGGCCCCGAGCCATGGGTGGTGCGGATGCGACCGCCTGGGAAGTAGATGCTGCCGATCTTGCCGTTTTTCATCGAGCAGATCAGCGTTGTCTGAGCCTCGGCTTCGTACTGGTCCTTGGCCCATTGCGGCACGCCTGTCTTCGTGTCCCAGCCCGGTGTCTCATCGTCCTCGTAGTCCGGTAGGAAGGGGCTGGAGGAGGTATCGACTTCCCGTTGCACGACCCCGTTGGCGCGGGATGTCATGCGCTGGAGCTGTGCGACGGCGGGGCTGCCGTCGGCTTTGGCCTGCAGTGCCTCGAGCGCAGGGTCCGCCGCGGCTGTCCCGGAGGGCTGCGCGGTGGGGGCTTTGGCCGCCGGTTTGGGAGGCGCTTTGGCGGTGCGGGGGGTGGAGGCGTGGGGCATGGGAGGTCTCTTCTGGGCAACGCGATGCTTCACAACCTAGCGTGGTGCAGCCGCCCGGTCCACAATCGGATTGCGTGTTGACCTCCGGCGCGGATTGGCCCATGAGACGCAGGTCGGAGGCGCGGGTTGACGATGCGGGAAAAACCCCATAACACGCGCTATCTCGACTGAGAATCAATTTGTCTTGAGGGTCGCTCCCAAGAGGCAAGATCACCTGATCAGCTGACGCCCGATGCCCTGAAAAGCTTCGGGCTTACGTTGTGAAAAAAGGGTCCGGAACTACGGACCCGCAACGAAAAGGAATAGCACACGTGGCACGTATTGCCGGCGTAAACATCCCGACTGCAAAGCGGGTTCCCATCGCCCTCACCTACATCACCGGTATCGGCAACGCCTCTGCAAAAGCGATTTGCGAAGCGGTCGGTATCGACGCGGCCCGCCGGGTCAACGAACTCTCTGACGCCGAAGTTCTGGCCGTGCGCGAGCACATCGACGCCAACTACACCGTCGAAGGCGATCTGCGTCGTGACACGCAGATGAACATCAAGCGCCTGATGGACCTGGGCTGCTACCGTGGCCTGCGCCACCGTCGCAACCTGCCCGTCCGCGGTCAGCGCACCCACACCAATGCTCGCACCCGCAAAGGCCCCGCAAAGGCCATTGCCGGTAAGAAGAAATAAGGGAGGGTCTGACCAATGGCACGTGACCGCGTACGCGTTAAGAAAAAGGCCAGCAAGAACATCGCCGCTGGTGTGGCGCATGTGAACAGCTCCTTCAACAACACCAAGATCCTGATCTCGGATGTGCAGGGCAATGCGATCTCCTGGTCGTCTGCCGGCACCATGGGCTTCAAGGGCTCGCGGAAATCCACACCCTACGCCGCCCAGATGGCTGCCGAGGATGCGGGCCGCAAGGCGCAGGAACACGGCGTGAAGACGCTGGAAGTGGAAGTGCAGGGACCGGGGTCTGGCCGTGAGAGCGCGCTGCGTGCCTTGGCCGCTGCCGGGTTCAACATCACGTCCATCCGCGACGTGACGCCCATGGCCCACAACGGCTGCCGCCCCCCGAAGCGCCGCCGCGTTTAAGTTGAGTATTACGACCGGGGCTGCGGGTTTTCTCGCGGCCCCAATCCGCTTTTTGAAACCTCGAGAGTCTTGGCCGTTTGGACATGGGGCTTAGACAGGAATGGAGGGACGCATGATCCACAAGAATTGGGCCGAATTGATCAAGCCGCAGCAGCTTGACGTGAAGCCGGGCAACGACCCCGCGCGTCAGGCCACCGTGACGGCTGAGCCGCTGGAGCGTGGCTTTGGCCTGACCATGGGCAACGCGCTGCGCCGGGTGCTGATGTCGTCGCTGCAGGGCGCGGCCATCACATCCGTTCAGATCGACAACGTGCTGCACGAGTTTTCCAGCGTGGCCGGCGTGCGGGAAGACGTCACCGACATCATCCTGAACCTCAAGGGCGTGAGTATCCGCATGGAAGTGGAGGGGCCGAAGCGCCTGTCGATTTCCGCCAAGGGTCCGGGTGTTGTGACCGCGGGCGACATCTCCGAGAGCGCGGGCATCGAAGTGCTGAACCGCGATCATGTGATCTGCCACCTCGACGATGGTGCCGACCTTTACATGGAGCTGACCGTCAACCAGGGCAAAGGCTACGTCTCGGCCGAGAAGAACAAACCCGAGGATGCGCCCATCGGTCTCATCCCGATCGACGCGATCTATTCGCCGGTGAAAAAGGTCAGCTATGATGTGCAGCCCACCCGCGAGGGCCAGGTGCTCGATTATGACAAGCTGACCATGAAAGTGGACACCGACGGCTCGATCAGCCCTGATGATGCGGTGGCCTTTGCCGCGCGTATTCTGCAGGACCAGTTGGGTATCTTCGTCAACTTCGACGAGCCTGAATCTGCATCTCGTGCGGACGAGGACGATGGCCTGGAGTTCAACCCGCTGCTGCTCAAGAAAGTGGACGAGCTGGAGCTGTCCGTGCGCTCGGCCAACTGTCTGAAGAATGACAATATTGTCTATATTGGTGATCTGATCCAGAAGACCGAGGCCGAGATGCTGCGCACGCCGAACTTTGGCCGCAAGTCCTTGAATGAGATCAAGGAAGTGCTGTCGGGCATGGGTCTGCATCTCGGGATGGACGTCGAAGACTGGCCGCCGGACAACATCGAGGATCTGGCTAAGAAATTTGAAGATTCCTTCTAAGGGGTCTTCAGCATGCCCGCTTTGTGCGGGGACGATCCGGGCCAGCGTGCCCCAAGGAGAACCGGGTGACACGCATCACCCGGTCAGACAAAGCAAAACCGCCCGTAGAGGGCACTTTAGGAGATAGAAAATGCGTCACGCACGTGGATACCGCCGCCTGAACCGCACACATGAGCACCGCAAGGCGCTCTGGGCCAACATGGCGGGCTCGCTCATCGAACATGAGCAGATCAAGACAACGCTGCCCAAGGCGAAGGAACTGCGCCCGATCATCGAAAAGATGATCACGCTGGCCAAACGCGGCGACCTGCACGCACGCCGTCAGGCCGCGGCCAAGCTCAAGCAGGACCAATATGTCACCAAGCTGTTTGACGTGCTGGGTCCGCGCTACAAAGACCGCCAGGGCGGCTATGTGCGCGTGCTGAAAGCGGGTTTCCGTTATGGCGACATGGCGCCGATGGCGATCATCGAATTTGTGGACCGCGACCGCGACGCCAAGGGGGCTGCCGACAAGGCACGCCTGGCCGCGGAAGAGGCTGCCGACGAGTAAGACAGGCGCTTTTGCGCTGCCCTGGCCCCTGTCCCACGCGGGACGGGGGCTTTTTTTATGCGGTCAGGGGCGGTATCTCGAGCAGAGACGTCCTAGGATGCTGGCGGTGATTTCTGTGCTGGAGCGGTGCGACTTGCATATTTTTGGAACACTGAAGCGGCTGGTCCTGCTTTTGGTCTGCCTTGGCCCGCTCTGGGCGCATGCGGAGACGCGGGTGCCCCAGAACGCCGCCGAGATCACCCTGAGCTTTGCGCCGCTGGTGCGGGAGACGGCGCCTGCGGTGGTCAACATCTATGCCCGTTTCGTGACCGAGAGCCGCCGCACGCCCTTCATGGATGACCCGTTCTTTGACAGATTCTTCGAAGGCTTCGGGCGGCCCGAGCCGCGGGTGCAGAACTCGCTGGGGTCGGGCGTGATCCTGTCGGCGGACGGGATCATCGTGTCGAACTATCACGTGGTGGGTATGGCGACCGACATTCGCGTCGTGCTCGCCGACCGGCGCGAGTTCACCGCGCGGGTGCTTTTGGGTGATGCGGAGAGCGATCTGGCGATTTTGCAGCTGGAGGGCGCGGAGGACCTGCCGTTTCTGCCGCTGCGCACCTCGGACACGGTGGAGGTGGGCGAGCTGGTGCTGGCCATCGGCAACCCCTTTGGCGTGGGACAGACCGTGAGCAGCGGGATCGTCTCGGGGCTGGCGCGCTCGGGCGCGGCAACAGGGTCGGGCCGGGGGTATTTCATCCAGACCGATGCGCCGATTAATCCCGGCAACTCGGGCGGTGCGCTGATTGACGTGCGCGGGGAGTTGATTGGTGTGAACACCTCGATCCTGACCCGCTCGGGCGGCTCGAACGGCATCGGCTTTGCCATCCCATCCGATCTGGTGGCGGCCTTTGTGCCACAGGCGCAGGACGGGCGCACGAGTTTCGCGCGGCCCTGGGCGGGCATGGGTGGCCAGCCGGTCGATGCAGAGATGGCCGAGGCCTTCGGGCTGGAGCGGCCCGGCGGCATCATCATCTCGGCGATGCATGCGGACAGCCCCTTTGCGCAGGCGGGCGTCTCGGTGGGCGATGTCATCACCGCGGTGGACGGCCAGCCGGTGAACACCCCGCCCGAGATGGTCTATCGGATGAGCGTGACCGGCCTCGGCCAGCGGGCGCGGATCAGCTTTTTGAGCGGGGGCGAGATGCGCGAGACCGAGGTGCGGCTGATGGCGGCACCCGATGTGCCGGACCGCGAGGCGCTGACGCTCGGGCGTGATGACATCCTGCCGGGGTTGGGGCTGGCGCGGGTCAACCCGGCGGTGATTGCGGAATTCAACCTGCCGCTGGAGAGCACCGGCGTGGTAGTGACCGATGCGGGGCGGTTCGGTGGCCGGGTCGGGGTGCGCGTGGGCGATGTGATTGTAGGGATCAATGACCGCCCGGTGACGCGGCCGCGTGATGTGGCCGATGCGTTCCGGGCGCGTGCGCGCAACTATGCGCTAAGCGTGATCCGCGGGACGCAGCGGGTTGTCCTGCGGTTCGGGGTCTGAGAGGTGGCGGATCTTTTCGCCACGGATCCGGCACCAGACGCGGGCGGCCATCGCCCCCTGGCGGACCGGTTGCGCCCACAGACCTTGGCGGAGGTGATCGGGCAGGACCAGATCCTGGGGCCGGAGGCACCGCTGACGGTGATGCTGGACGCGGGGGCGCTCGGTTCGCTGATCTTCTGGGGTCCGCCTGGGGTGGGCAAGACCACGATTGCGCGGCTGCTCGCCCATGAGACGGATATGCATTTCGTCCAGATCAGTGCGATCTTCACCGGGGTGCCGGAGCTGCGCAAGGTCTTCGAGGCGGCGAAGATCCGGCGACAGAACGGGCAGGGGACGCTGCTGTTTGTGGATGAGATCCACCGCTTCAACAAGGCGCAGCAGGACGGGTTTTTGCCGCATATGGAGGATGGGACGATCCTTCTGGTGGGGGCAACCACCGAGAACCCGTCGTTCGAGCTGAATGCGGCGGTCATGAGCCGCGCACAGGTCATGGTGCTGGAGCGTCTGGGCCTGAAGGACCTGGAGCTGCTGGCCCAGCGGGCCGAGCAGGAGCTGGGCGCGCCGCTGCCGCTCGACGGCCCGGCGCGCGAGGCGCTGCTGGAGATGGCCGATGGCGACGGGCGGGCGCTGTTGAACCTGATCGAGCAGGCGAGTGCCTGGTCGGTCGAAGGCAAGCTCAACCCGGAGGCGCTCGGCACACGGCTGATGCGCCGGGCGGCGCAATACGACAAGTCCGGGGATGCGCATTACAACCTGATTTCGGCGCTGCACAAATCGGTGCGCGGCTCGGACCCGGATGCGGCACTTTACTGGTTTGCCCGGATGCTGGAGGGCGGCGAGGACCCGCGATTTCTGGCCCGTCGCCTGACGCGGATGGCGGTGGAGGACATTGGGTTGGCGGACCCGCAGGCCCAGGCGATCTGTTTGCGAAGCTGGCAAACCTATGAGCGGCTGGGAAGCCCGGAGGGTGAGTTGGCGCTGGCGCAGGCGGTCGCGTATCTCGCGTTGGCGCCGAAGTCGAATGCGGCTTATGTGGCCTATAAGGGCGCGTGCAAATCGGCGAAGGAGACCGGATCGGAACCGCCGCCCAAACATATCCTGAACGCGCCCACCGGCCTGATGAAGGATCAGGGCTATGGCGCGGGCTATGCCTATGACCACGATGCGGAGGACGGATTTTCTGGGCAAAACTACTTCCCCGACGGCATGGCGAGGCAAACCTTCTACGCGCCTGTCGAACGAGGGTTTGAACGCGATTTGCAAAAGCGGCTTGCCTACTTTGCAAAGTTACGCGCGCGGCGCGAAACTTGACAATCTCGCGAGCGTGCGGGACAGACCGCGCATGATGACATCTCTGATCATGGTGGCCTTTGGCGGGGCGATTGGCGCCTCTTTGCGGTTCCTCTGGGGCATGGCGTTTCTGCGCCTGACGGGACCGTCGGAGTTTCCGCTGGCCATCATGACGGCCAACATCCTGGGCTCGTTCCTGATGGGGGCATTCGTGGTGCTGGCGGCGCATAAGGGGCTGACCCATCTGAGCCCCTTCGTGATGACTGGGCTGCTCGGCGGATTCACCACCTTTTCCGCCTTTTCGTTGGAGACGATGACGCTGGTGGAGCGGGGCGATCTGGCCGCGGCGGGGCTCTATGTGGTGCTGTCGGTGGCGCTGTCGATTGGCGGGCTGATGCTGGGGCTGTGGCTGGCGCGTGGGGTCATGGCATGAGCCGGGTGCAGACGGTGACGGTGGAGGCCGATGACGCGGACCAGCGGCTCGATCGCTGGTTTCGGCGACAGTTTCCGCATGTGCCGCAGGGGCGGATCGAGAAGATGTGCCGCAAGGGCGAGATCCGGGTTGACGGCGGGCGCGTCAAGGCCGCCACGCGGTTGGAGGCCGGTCAGCAGGTGCGTGTGCCGCCCTTGCCCGCCGGCGCTGCACCCGCGCCGGAGCGCAAGACAATCTCGGACGCCGATGCAAAGATGATCCAGTCCTGCGTGATTTATCGGGATGATCAGGTGATCGCGCTGAACAAGCCTGCCGGTTTGCCGACGCAGGGTGGCTCGAAACAGACGCGCCATGTGGACGGGCTCGCCGAGGCGTTGAAGTTCGGGTTCGAGGAAAAGCCGCGGCTGGTGCACCGGCTCGACAAGGACACCTCGGGGGTGTTGTTGCTGGCGCGCACGCGAGCGGCGGCCAAAGCGTTGACCGCGTCGATGCGGCATAAGGAGACGCGCAAGATTTACTGGGCCTTGGTGGCCGGGGTGCCGACGCCCTATCTGGGTGAGATCCGCTTTGGGTTGGTGAAGGCGCCGGGGCGCGGAGGCGGCGGGGAGGGCGAGAAGATGATTGCGCTGCATCCGCGCGACATCGATGACACGCCGGGCGCCAAGCGGGCGCATACGCTTTATGCCACACTCTACCGCGTGGGTGCGCGGGCGGCCTGGGTCGCGATGGAACCGATCACCGGGCGCACCCATCAGTTGCGCGCGCACATGGCCGAGATCGGGCATCCGATTGCAGGTGACGGCAAATACGGCGGCTCCGGGCAGGAGAATATGGGCGACGGCTGGGGCGCGCAATTGGGCGGCATCATCTCGAAAGAGCTGCACCTGCACGCACGGATGATGCGCTTTGAACAGCCCGAAACGGGCGAGATCATCACCGTCACCGCGCCCTTGCCCGAGCATATGGCGCAAAGCTGGGAGACCTTCGGCTGGACCGAGGACATCGCTGCCGAAGATCCGTTCGAGGCGCTGTGATGGCGGGGGACCTGCGGTTGGTGATCTTCGACGTGGACGGCACACTTGTTGACAGTCAGGCCGATATTCTGGCCGCCATGGCGGAGGCCTTTGCCGCCGTGGATCAACCTGCGCCGAACCGGGCCGCGATCCTCGGGATCGTGGGGCTGTCGCTGGAGGTGGCGATGCAGCGGCTGGCCCCGCGGTGCGATCACGTCCGTATGGTGACGGCCTACAAAGATGCGTATATCGCGTTGCGTGCAAAGACTGGCGCGGCCCAATCCTCTCCGCTCTATCCGGGGGCGCGGGAGGTGTTGGAACGGTTGGGCGCACAGCCGGACGTCGTGCTGGGGGTTGCAACAGGCAAATCCAAACGCGGGCTCGACAAGCTGATCGAGGCCCATGACCTGGACGGTGTCTTCATGACCCAGCAGGTGGCGGACTTCCATCCCTCGAAACCCAACCCTTCGATGATCTACCAGGCGATGGCGGAGGCCGGTGTCGGCAAGTCGCGCACGGTCATGATCGGGGATACGAGCTTTGATATGGAGATGGCGGCCACCGCCGGAGTTGCGGGGTTCGGCGTGAGCTGGGGGTACCATCCGGTTTCTGCGCTGCGGGCCGCGCACAGCGTATCGAGTGATTTTGCCACTTTGGAGCGCACCCTCGCGCGCCATTGGAGTTTGTTGCCATGAGTGAATGGAAGGCCAAGCGGTTCTGGACCGCGGCGGAGGTGACGGAGGGCGCCGAGGGCTTTGGCATCGCGCTCGATGGCCGCCCGGTCAAGACCCCGGCGAAACGGGCGTTGCAGGCGCCCACACGTGCGCTGGCCGAAGCCATTGCCGCGGAATGGGCCGCGCAGGGAGATGTGGTCGACCCGCTGAGCATGCCCTTTACACGCACCGCCAATGCCGCCATCGACAAGGTCGCTGTGCAGCAGGCGGAGGTGGCCGAGATGCTCGCCGCATATGGCGACAGCGACCTGCTGTGCTACCGCGCGGAGCAGCCCGCAGAGTTGGTTGAGCGGCAGGCGGCGGCGTGGGACCCGCTGCTCGACTGGGCGGCAGAGACCCTGGGCGCCCGGTTGCACCCGCGGGTGGGTGTCATGCATGCGCCGCAGGATCCGGACGCGCTCGCGCGGCTCTCTGCCGAGGTCAAGGCGCTGCCGGTCTTTCAGTTGACGGCGTTTCATGACCTCGTGAGCCTATCCGGGTCCCTGATTCTCGGCTTTGCGGCAGCGCAAGATTTGAAAACAATCAAAGCGCTTTGGGACATTTCCCGTCTCGACGAGATCTGGCAGGCGGAGCAATGGGGACAGGATGAGGAGGCCGAGGCGGCTGCGGCAGTGAAATTTACCGCTTTCCAGCACGCCAAAGCGGTTTTTGATCTCACCCATCCCGGATTTTAGCGCTCACATTGGGCAATGCCTCTGCGAGGGGGGCTGCGGGTCTCATTTTCAGCCGCACGCACTTGACCTTATCGGCGGATTGCGACCAGTATATGGCCCACTTGCAGGGGCTAACCCTGCATATCGCCTCCGGCCAACGAGTGCCGGTCGACCCGCCTGACAAGGCGGAAAATCAGGAAGAGGTAAAAATGAAAAAATCTGTAATTCTCGGTGCTCTGACCGTTGCTGGCCTGTCGGCTGGTGCGGCGGCTGCCGGTACGTTGGACGACGTCAAGGCACGCGGCACGCTGAACTGCGGCGTGGCCACCGGTCTGGCCGGTTTTGCGGCGCCGGACGCGAATGGCGAGTGGAAGGGCTTCGACGTCTCGGTCTGCCGCGCCGTCGCTGCAGCCGTTCTCGGCGACCCTTCGGCGGTCGAATTCGTTCCGACCACCGGCAAGACCCGCTTCACGGCGCTGGCCTCGGGCGAGATCGATATGCTGGCCCGCAACACCACCTGGACCTTTAGCCGCGACGTTGACCTGAAGTTCACTTTTGTTGGCGTGAATTACTATGACGGTCAGGGCTTCATGGTTCCCAAGGCGCTTGGCGTGTCTTCCGCGAAGGATCTGGACGGCGCAACCGTCTGCATCCAGACCGGCACCACAACCGAGCTGAACCTGGCGGACTTCTTCCGCACCAACAACATCGGCTATGAGCCCGTGCCGATCGAAACCAACGCCGAAGCGCAGCAGCAGTACCTTGCCGGTGCCTGCGACGTCTACACAACGGACGCCTCCGGCCTGGCCGCGACACGCGCGACCTTTGAAGCACCAGGCGATCACGTCCTGTTGCCCGAAATCATCTCCAAAGAGCCGCTCGGCCCGCTCGTGCGTCATGGCGACGACGAATGGGGTGACGTGGTGCGCTGGACGTTGAACGCGCTGATCACGGCAGAAGAGCTGGGCGTGACCTCGGCCAACGTCAACGAGATGTCCGCGAACACCGGCAACCCCGAAGTGGCGCGCCTGCTGGGCACCGAAGGTACGCTGGGCGAGATGCTCGGCCTCGACGCTGACTGGGCCAAGCGCGCGATTTCCGCGCAAGGCAACTACGGTGAAATCTTCGCGAAGAACATCGGTGAGGAAACACCGATCGGTCTGGCCCGCGGGCTGAACGCCCAGTGGACCGACGGTGGCCTGATCTACTCGCCACCGTTCCGCTAAGAGCAAACGGGCAAGGGCGCAGGGACCAACCTGCGCCCTTTCCTTATGACGACCCAAAATAAAGAGACCCGACCACCGAGGCGCAGAAAGCGCCCGTTAAAATCAAGGTCGGAACCACGGGGAAAATTCAAATGACGACACTGACGGACCCACCGCGGGAGTCCTTCCGCCTGTCTATGTTGATCAATGACACGCGGTATCGGTCCCTGACGTTTCAGGGGATCACGCTGCTGGTGCTGATCATCGCCATCGCTTATCTGGCGAACAATCTTCTGACAAACCTCGCTGCTGCCGGTCTGAACATCGCCTACGACTTCCTGGGCGATCCGGCAGGGTATGACATCAACCAGGCGCTGGTGGAGTACAACAGCCGGTCGAGCCATGCGCGGGCCGCCCTTGTCGGTGTTCTGAACACGCTGCTCGTCGCCTTTCTGGCCTGTATCACGGCAACTGTCTTCGGGGTGATTGCCGGTGTGCTGCGGCTGTCGAACAACTGGCTGGTGCGCAAGCTGATGTCCTTCTATGTGGAGATCTTCCGGAACATCCCCGTGCTGATCTGGATCATCATCATCTTCACGATCATGACCGCCGTGATGCCCGCTCCGCGCGCCTTCCGGGGCGACGAGCCCGAGGCGACGATGCTGATGGGTCTTTTCGCCTTCACCAACCGCGGCGTGTACATCCCCGCGCCGGTCTGGGGCCCAGGCTCGATGGTCGTGGTGGCGACCTTCATCGCCTCGATCATTGGTGTGATCGGCTATCGCCGCTACGCTACGAAGCTGCTCTATGACACGGGCAAGCTGCTGCCCATGGGCTGGCCGAGCCTTGCGATCTTCTTCCTGCCCACGATCCTGATGTTCTACATCATGGGGCGGCCCATTGGTCTCGATGTGCCGGAGCTCGGGGGCTTCAACTTCCGGGGTGGGATCCAGGTGGGCGCACCTCTCATCGCGCTGTGGTTCGCGCTGTCGATCTACACCGGGGCCTTCATCGCCGAGAACGTGCGCGCGGGTATTCAGGCGGTCAGCAAGGGCCAGACCGAGGCTGCCTCGGCCCTTGGCCTGCGGCCCGGACGGGTGATGAAGCTCGTGGTGCTGCCGCAGGCGTTGCGCGTGATCATTCCGCCGCTGATTTCGCAGTATCTCAACATCACCAAGAACTCCTCGCTCGCGATTGCGGTGGGCTATGCAGACATCACAGCGACGCTGGGGGGCATCACGCTGAACCAGACGGGGCGGGCGATTGAATGCGTGCTGCTGCTGATGCTGTTCTATCTCACGATCTCGCTGCTGATCTCGGCGGTGATGAACGTCTACAACAACGCCGTGAAGCTGAAGGAGCGCTGAGCCATGTCAGACACACATGCACACTCCGTCGCCTTCGTGCGCGAAACCGAAATCCCCTCGTCTCCGCCGCCCTATGCGGCCACAGGGCCTGTCAAATGGCTGCGCGAGAACCTCTTTGCGACGCCCGCCAACAGTCTGCTGACCATCGCGGCGCTTTATGTCATCTGGCAGATCCTGTCAGGAACAATGCCGTGGATCCTGAACGGGATCTGGAACACCTCGAGCCTAGCGGAGTGCCGGCAGGTGCTCGATGGCGCCGTGGGAGCCTGCTTCTCGGTTCTGACCGAACGGTGGAACCAGTTGCTCTTTGGCTTCCAGTACCCATCCGAGCTTTACTGGCGTCCAACGCTGGCGCTGGGTCTGTTGTTCGTCGCGGCCGCGCCGGTGCTGTTCTTTGACCTGCCGCGCAAGCTTCTGGCCTTCACGGCGGTTTATCCTTTCATTGCCTTCTGGCTGATCTGGGGTGGCACCATCCTGACACCCATCGTGGCCTTTGCCGGTGTTGCGGCGGGCGCAGTCGTCTATCAGCGCCTGGTGACCGGCAGCTTCGCCTACGGGTTCTTCGGTGGGATCATCGCGGCCTTCATTGTCTGGACGGTGGGTGGCTGGATCATCCCGGATGGCGCCTCGGAGACCGCCATGCTGACGGCGGTACCGAGCCGTGACCTGGGTGGCTTCATGCTGAACATGATGCTGGGGGTCACCTGCGTGACGCTGTCGATCCCCATCGGGATCGCGCTGGCACTTGGGCGGCAGTCGTCGATGCCGCTGATCAAGGTGGTCTGCGTGGTCTTCATCGAGTTTGTCCGCGGTGTGCCGCTGATCACGCTGCTTTTCGTGGCAAGCGTGATGCTGGCGTATTTCTTCCCGCCTGAATCCTCGCTCGATCTGTTCCTGCGCGTGGTGATCATGATCACCATGTTTTCCTCGGCCTATATCGCCGAGGTGATCCGGGGTGGCCTCGCCGCTTTGCCCAAGGGGCAGTATGAGGCGGCGGATTCGCTGGGGCTGGACTATCCGCAGGCGATGCGGCTGATCATCCTGCCGCAGGCGCTGAAGATCTCGATCCCCGGGATCGTGAACATCGCCGTCGGGCTCTTCAAGGACACCACGCTGGTGTCGGTGATCGGCATGTTCGACATCGTCGGCATGATCCGTGGCCCGATCCTCGCCTCGACGGAATGGAACGGGGTCTATTGGGAGCTTCTCGGCTTCGCCTCGGTGCTGTTCTTCGTCGTCTGCTATGGCATCTCGCAATACTCACAATGGCTCGAACGTCGCCTCGCGACCGACCATCGCTAAAGGAGGTTTCAGACATGGCTGAAGCTGCAACTCAAATGAAGGTCTCGGACGAGATCGCAATCACCATCTCCAAGATGAACAAGTGGTACGGCACCTTCCACGTGCTGCGCGACATCGACCTGACGGTCAACCGCGGCGAACGGATCGTGATCTGCGGGCCGTCGGGGTCGGGGAAATCGACGCTCATCCGCTGCATCAACGCGCTGGAAGAGCACCAGCAGGGCTCCATCGAAGTGGATGGTACGCTGCTTTCCTCGGATCTGAAGAACATCGACAAGATCCGGTCCGAAGTTGGCATGTGCTTTCAGCACTTCAACCTCTTCCCGCATCTGACGATTCTGGAGAACTGCACGCTTGCGCCGATCTGGGTGCGTAAGACACCGAAGAAGGAAGCCGAAGAGACGGCCATGCACTTCCTCGAGAAGGTCAAGATCCCCGATCAGGCGATGAAATATCCCGGCCAGCTCTCGGGCGGCCAGCAGCAGCGGGTGGCGATCGCGCGCTCACTCTGCATGCGCCCGCGGATCATGCTCTTTGACGAGCCCACCTCGGCGCTTGACCCGGAGATGATCAAGGAGGTGCTCGACACGATGATCGAGCTTGCCGAAGAGGGGATGACCATGCTTTGCGTGACCCACGAGATGGGCTTTGCGCGCCAGGTGGCGAACCGGGTGATCTTCATGGATGCGGGCCAGATCGTCGAACAGAACGAGCCCGAGGCCTTCTTCAACAATCCGCAGAGCCCGCGCACCCAGCTGTTCCTGAGCCAGATCTTGGGTCACTGAACGGCGGGTGGCCTGAAAGCCCACCCAACCTGCCAGCACGACGGGCAGAGCAGGCAGGTGCGGTGGGCTTTCAGGCCGCCGCTACGTCAACTCTCGCGGAACAACGAACGCAATCGGCTGGCCTTTGTGCCAGCCGATCTCCGTCCAGCTTGCGATATCAAACTGCACCACCAGAGTGGCGCCTGTGGGGTAGTCCTCGAACCGCACGTGATCCGGTGCTGCACGCACCAGCCGTTTGGCAAAGGCGCAGATGCCGGGGTTGTGCCCGATCATCAGCACGCATGTTCCCGTCGCGCGCATCAGCACTTCACGCATTGTGCGGGCCTCGGCGTGGTAGAGGTCACTTGTGTAGGTCACCGGTATCTCAACCGGGAGCTCCAGCCGCTGCACTGTCTCGCCCGTGCGGGTTGCCGACGAGCACAGCACCTCATCCGGCACGTGCCCCTGCGCGCGCAACCACGCGCCCAGAGCTTTGGCTGAGACCCGCCCGCGCCCGTTCAACGGCCGGTCGTGATCGCGCAGGCCCGCATGGGTCCAGTCGGATTTGGCGTGGCGCATCAGGATCAGGGTACGGGTCATTGCGGATGAAAGGCTTTCATGTGGAAGGCGGATTGCGCGGGCGCGCGTCCGAAGTGCTCTGAGACCGGGCAGGCACGTCGCACACGGCAGCCTCGTGTCATACAGTCTGCGCCCTCGGCCGTGTCGAGGAAACCCTTGCATCGCGGTACATCGTAGGCGTTCTCCGCTGAGAGCGCGCCGACCGGGCAGGCGGTGAGGCAGGGCGTGTCCGTGCAGCTGTCGCATGGGCTGGCTTGAGCGCGCGCTGGCGCAGCGAGCGGTGCATCGAAGAGCAGCGCCCCTCGGATCGAGATCATCAGCCCAGCCTCGTCATGGACCATCATACCGGTCGGACTTTGGAAAAACCGCCCCGTCCTCAATGCCCAGGCGATGAAGGGGAGATAGGGGGGGCCATCGGACGGATAGGCCGTTCGTGCGCTGACCTCCGCAGCCATGGCGCCAATGACCCGCTTGGACCAGCGGTCCAGCGGGTCGGCCTGCCCGTCTGCGTATTCCGCTGATACGGTGAAGACCGGCCAAAGCCCTGCGCTTGCCCCGACCATCACCAGGCTCGTGCCGTCTTCCAGGCTTGCAGATCCCATCACGAAGAGGCCGGACGGCTCTGCCAGAGCGGCGATGCGGTCGAGGGTCATTTTCGGGCGAAGGGCAGGGCAATCGACCAGCCAAAGCGGCTCGGGCGGTCATCCTGCCATTCAAGTCCCACTTCCATCTCGTCATGGCCCGCTTTGGGTTGGGCGATGTAGGTGCCGAACATCTGGTCCCAGATCGAGAGGGCAAAGCCATAGTTGCTGTCATGCTCCGCGCGGTGCACGGAGTGGTGCACGCGGTGCATGTCTGGCGTGACCAACACCCGACGTACGATGGCGTCGAGCCAGAGCGGCAGGCGGATGTTGGCGTGGTTGAACATCGCCGTGCCGTTCAGCAGGATCTCGAAGATGATCACGGCCAGCGCGGCGGGGCCCATCAGGTAGACGAGGCCGATTTTCAGCACCATCGACAATGCAATCTCGACCGGGTGGAAGCGGATGGCGGTGGTCACATCCATATCGACATCGGCATGGTGCACGCGGTGCAGCCGCCAGAGGATCGGCACCTTATGGGTGATCAGATGCTGCAGCCAGATGGCGAAATCCAGCACCAGGATGGCAATCACCATCTCCAGCCAGATCGGCCAGCCGATCATGTTGAAGAGGCCCCAGCCCTGCGCCTGAGCGTCAATGGCGGCGCCCACGGCCAGCAGGGGCAGGGCGAAGGCCATCAGCCGCAGTGTCAGCGTGTTGGCGATAGTGATGCCCCAGTTCGTTGTCCACCTGCGACTGCGCGGCTGGCTGCGGACACGCCGTGGCGCCAGCGCTTCGAGCGTGGCAAGCACCGCAAACAGGCCCAGAAAGATGCCGAGGCGAATGATGGCTTCGTTTTCCATGAGATATATTTATGCCAGACCGGGCCGCAGACCAAGCGACAGCATGACACATCTGCGTCAGCGCAGCTTAGTCAGTCGGCGCGGATGATGGAGCCCGCGCCATGCTCGGTAAAGAGCTCCAGCAGGCAGGCATTGGGCGCGCGGCCATCGAGGATCACCGCCGCCCGGACGCCGCCTTCGATGGCCGTCAACGCGGTCTCGGTCTTGGGGATCATGCCGCCTGCTATGACGCCCTCTTCGGTCAGGCTGCGGATTTGCGTGGCACTCAGCTCGGTCACCACCGCGCCCTCGGCGTTCTTGACCCCTGCCACATCGGTGAGAAGCAAAAGCCGGTCGGCTTTCAGGGCCGCAGCAACTGCCCCCGCGGCGGTGTCACCATTGATGTTGAAGGTCTCGCCCTCCGCGCCTGCGCCGAGCGGCGCGATCACGGGGATGTATTCCTTCTCCGCCAGATCGCGCAGCACGCGCGGGTTGACCGCTTGAGGCGTGCCCACAAAGCCCAGATCAACATCGGTGGGCGCGCAGGTGATCAGATGCGCGTCTTTGCCCGAGAGGCCGACAGCGCGCCCGCCTTGGCGGTTGATCGCCTGCACGATGCGCTTGTTCACGAGGCCTGCAAGCACCATCTCGACCACCTCCATGGTGGCGGCATCGGTGACGCGCTTGCCGTTCTTGAATTCGGAGGTGATCTGGAGCTTGTCGAGCATTGCATTGATCATCGGCCCGCCGCCATGCACGATTACCGGGTTGACCCCGACCTGCCGCATCAGCACCACGTCTCGGGCGAAGTCTTCCATCGCGGCATCGCTGCCCATGGCGTGACCGCCGAGCTTGATCACCACGGTCGCGCCCGCATAGCGCTGCAGGTAGGGCAGGGCCTTGTTCAGCGTGCTTGCGGTTGCAATCCAGTCGCGGTTCATGTCTTGGGTCTTCATCTTTGCACCATCCGTCGAGGCGTTATGATGCGCAGCGCGGCGCTGCGCAAGGGCGCGGGCTATTCGAGTGTGGCGATGATGGCGCGCAGGGTTGGGATGCCCCAGCCCTTTTCGCTCGAGGTTACGACGATCTCGGGGTAGGCGGCGGGGTGTTTGGCAAGGGCCGCGCGCACCTGGTCGAGGATTTTTGTGCGCTCTTTTTCCTTCACCTTGTCAGCCTTGGTCAGCACCACCTGAAAGGTGACCGCTGCACTGTCGAGCAGGCTCAGGATCTCTTCATCGACCTTCTTCACCCCATGGCGCGCGTCGATCAGCACGAAGGCGCGGCGGAGGGTTTGGCGGCCCGAGAGGTACTGCTTGAGCAGGCGTTGCCATTTCTCGACCACCGGGACTGGCGCGTTGGCAAAGCCGTAGCCGGGTAGATCGACGAGGTAATGCGCGTCACCGGCGGTGAAGAAGTTGATTTCCTGCGTCCGTCCCGGTGTATTGGAGGCGCGGGCAAGGCCTTTGCGACCTGTGAGCGCGTTTATCAATGAGGATTTTCCGACGTTGGAGCGGCCCGCAAAGCAGACCTCGAGCCGGTCGGGCGCGGGCAGGCCGGACATGGCGACCACGCCCTTTACGAACTCAGTCTCGCCGGCAAAGAGCAGCCGCCCCTGTTCAAGCGTTTGAGGGTTGGGCTCTTCAGAGATTGGGAAGGGCAGGGTGCTCATCCCAGCGCGTCGCCGATGCGGGCCGTTCCTGCTGTCTTGACCTTGAAGTAGACGCCGAAGTTGCGTGTGTCCCAACCGTCTTCGAGAAGGCGCAGCATGCCGATGTCGCGGGCGCCATTGGCCGGGTTGGCGTCGGGCGCGCGGCAGCGTTCGATGGGCTCCACGGGGCTGAGCGTGGCGGTGCCGAGGATGATGGCGCGCTGGAGCAGGTCGATCTCTTCCCATGGCGCAAGCCCGTCGAGCCAGAGGTTGATGCGGAAGCGGCGCATGTCGATGTCGACCCCCGCCTTCTGGCTCAGCGCGCGCAGAGAGGCGAGATTGCCGATGGAGACAGATGAATACTCCACATCGGTCATGCCCTGTACGGGCGCCTTGACCAGGCGCGCGGGGCCGGGACGGTTTTCGGGCCAGAGATCCCCGATCCACGCGCCAAGCGCTTGCCCGTCTGTTTCAGGCTTCATCTCCAGCGGCTCCCGTTCCGGGTGGGTCAAGCGAATGCCCTGGGCCGTCGTCTCCGCCGTGAGGGCTGCCAGCCGGGGGCCGGAGGCCACTTGCAAGAAGTTGCGGCGCGGTTGCCAGAGGTCCGTATCTTCAGCCTCGGTATTCAAAAGTGCCCAATGCCGATCCCCCACCACAGCCTGGTCGGGATCAAGCTCAACGGACTGGATCGCCTCGCTGCCCAGGCCCTTGAGCGGGTGGCGCCAGATATGCGCCAGGGTGGCTGTCATTTCTCGGCATCCTCGCCGGCCTTGCGTTTGAAGCTGCCCTTGATGTTGCCGAAGACGTCGGGCGTGTAGCCCTGGCTGCGCATGATCAAATATTGCTGTGCAAAAGTGATCGTGTTGTTCGCAATCCAGTAGACGACGAGGCCGCTGGCGAAGCTGCCGAGCATGAACATGAAGACCCAGGGCATCCAAGCAAAGATCATCTGCTGCGTGGGGTCGGTGGGCGCCGGGTTCAGCTTTTGCTGCAGCCACATGGAGATGCCCAACAGCAGCGGCAGGATGCCGATGAAGATCAGCGCCAGGATCGAGGTGGGTTCCGGGCCTTCGAAGGGCAGGAGGCCGAAGAGGTTCATGATCGAGGTCGGATCGGGCGCGCTGAGGTCCTGGAACGGGCCGAAGAAGGGCGCGTGACGCAGCTCGATCGTGACGAAGATCACCTTGTAGAGCGAGAAGAAGATCGGGATCTGCAGCAGGATCGGCAGGCACCCGGCGGCCGGGTTCACCTTCTCGCGCTTGTAGAGCTCCATCATGCCTTGCTGCATTTTCTGGCGATCGTCGCCAGCCTCCTCCTTGAGCTTCTCCATCTGCGGCTGCAACTCTTTCATCTTGGCCATGGAGACGTAGGACTTATAGGCCAGCGGGAAGAGGATGGCCTTGATAATCAGCGTGAGCCCGATGATGGCCCAGCCCATATTGCCGATGAGCAGGTTAAGCTCATGCAGCAACCAGAAAATCGGCTTGGTCAGGAAGAAGAACCAACCCCAGTCGATGCTGTCGATGAAGCCTTCCACGCCAGCGGACTGGTAGTTGCGGATCGCCTCCCATTCCTTTGCACCGGCGAAGAGCTGGCTGGTCACGGTGACCGAGGTGCCGGGGGCGACGGTCTGGGTCGGCATGACGGTTTCGGCCTGGTAGATGTCGCGACGCTCGTCGTATTTGGCGACGGATTTGAAGGCGCTGCCGGGCGCCGGGATCAGCGTGGACATCCAGAAGTGATCGGTGAAACCGATCCAACCGTTCTGCGTCACTTGTGTCACTTCGGCGCGCGCACGTTCGCGCTCCGAAAACTCGAAGTCCGGCATGTCGGACCAGTCGGTTTCGGTCAACTCGCCGTCTGCCATTGCGACAACGCCTTCGTGCAGGATGAAGAAGTTGCGCAGATCAGAGGGTTCGCCGTGGCGTGCCAGCACGCCGTAAGGGGCCACAGTCACCGGGGCGTCGCCGGTATTGGCGACGGATTGGGTGATCGTGAAGAGGTAATCCTCATCAATTTCGATGGTGCGGGTGAATGTCTGGCCGGCGCCATTGTCCCAACTGAGCGTGACGGGGCTATCGACGCCAAGCGCGTCTCCTTGCGCAACGCTCCAAAGGGTGTTCGGGCCGGGAACGGATGCGGGGTCTAGCCCGCCGCCGGGCGCCCAGCCGTAGAGGGCATAATAGGCGTCGGGTGTGCCGACGGGCGACAGCATTTTGACAATTTCGGCGTCCGGGTCTTGCGTGACGCGGTAATCGTTGAGCGAGAGATCGTCGATGCGCCCGCCGAGCAAGGAGATCGAGCCGCTGACACGGTCCGTCATCACCGGGATGCGCGGTGCGTCGACCAGGGCGTCTTCGCGGGTGTCTGTCTCTGGAGCAACCTGCCGGTCGGCGGGCGTGGCGGGAACCGTGGCTGTGCCATCGCTTTCGATCTGTGTGGACTGAGCGGGCGGCAGGCTGTCGAGTTGCGTGTCCGGTTCGGGGGGCGGGAACAGAATGAACCACACCAGAATCACAAGGAAACTGAGGGCTGTTGCAAGAATGAGGTTCTTGTTCTGATCGTCCATCTGGGACAGCCACCTGATGTCATTGATATCAGCGTGGGTTCAACAGAGTGCAAGACCAAAGGTCAAGCGGAATCGCCCTTTTTTCATTGTTTTTGGGGAGAGACGGCCGTTGATCGAACTTGGTTCTGCGCCACACCGGAAAGGTCGAAGGGAGAGGCTAGCCTGTGCGGTTTCCGAGGATGCGCGGCATGTCCTGAAGCTTTGCATTGTGCCGGATGATCCAGTCTTGCGTCTCTTCAAAAGGCATAGGTTTTGCAATGCCGAACCCTTGTACGTGGTCACAGCCCAATTGGGCCAGAAGCGCATGCTCCCCAACCGTTTCAACCCCTTCCGCGAGGGTTTCGACCCCAAGTCGTTCCGCCATGGTGAGGATTGCGCTGATCATGCGCTGCTGGTCGGGATCGCGATCCGCTTTCATGACGAAGGACCGGTCGATCTTGATCCGGCTGACCGAGAAGCGCCGGATTGACGCGATGGAGGCGTGGCCGGTTCCGAAGTCGTCCAGGTCAATCCGACAGCCCAACTGTCCCAAGCCGTTGATGTTGCGCGTGATGATGTCATCGGGCGCGCGTGCCACGACGGTTTCGAGAACTTCAACTGCGAGGCGCTCCGGCGTCAGGTCGAAGCGGTCAAGCTCCCATCTGACCTTGTCAATAAGCCGGGGGTTCTTCAACTCCGGCCCCGCGAAGTTCACGCCGATCTGCGGAACGCTCACGCCAGCCTCGTCCCAGGCCCTCAGCGCGGCGAAGGCATGATACATCATCACTTCGGCGAGCCGTTCGAGCATGTCCGACTGTTCGATGGCCGGCAGGAAGTCCGCGGGGGAAATCATACCGCGGTCCGGATGCTCCCAGCGGGCGAGCGCCTCAAAACCGGTCACCAGGCCCGTATCGGTCGAGATCTGCGGCTGGAACCAGGGGCGGATGTGACCGGCCTCCAGCGCATTGGCTACTTCCTGGCGCAACTCAGCCCGCGTTTCGCTCCGGCGCTTCATCTCGTTGGAGTAAGCGCGAATGGCGTTTGGCCCGTGGGCCTGCGCTTCACGCAGAGCCGTGCGGGCGGCGTCAAGCCAGGCCATGGAGGATTGGTTGATCACATGGCTGTGCTGACAAAAGCCTACGGAACTGGTCAGATAAACCGAGGTGCCATCAATCGAAATCGGCTCTTCCAATGCCGCTTGCAACCGCCCTGCGAGTTGAATGCACAGCTCCAGATCCAGCTGGCGCACTGGTTTGAGGCACGCGGTGAATTTGTAGTCGCCCGTCTTGGCCACCAGATCCCCTTCACGCAGGGCGGCGAAGATACGTTCGCCCACACGCGCAACAATTGTCTCTGTGGCTGCGTGGCCCAATCTGTCAGGGAATTCCGTTCCTTCATCTATTTCAATTTTGAAAATTGCGGAGGACAGCGCGCCTTCGCGTGCTTCCTTGAAGCGCTCTGCAACGAGGGTGTCGAAGAGAGCCGTGTCGGTCAGACCATGCTGCAGCGCCGTGGCTTGGTCCGTATTGATGCCGCCCGGACCGAAGGTGAGCAGGTAGATCAAGGGCATGATGGCGGCGACGGTGATCAGCGCGCTGTCACCGCCCATCCAGTAAACCGCCAGCGACACGGCGGGCAAGCAGGCCAGTGCGGCAGGCCGGGTCAGAAACTCGGCCACGACGGACCGCGCGCGCGTCGTCTTTTCCCCAAAGAGCCCTGACATCATGCTTCCTTTTCAGACCGATGTTCGTCCAACATCAGCTGCAGGCTAGCGCGGGAGCTCTCACCTGCTCGTTAACATCGAAGCGGTTAATGCGCAGGGATTTTATAAAACTCTTTCTATCTTAGGCCGAGACCGGCGAAATCGAAGAGCTTTGGATCGAGCAGATGCGAGGGGCGTGCGTTCATCAGCGCGCGGAACATCACCTGGCGGCGGCCGGGGCTGTTTTTCTCCCAACCATCGAGGATGGCCTTGACCTGTTGGCGTTGCAAACCGTCCTGGCTGCCGCAGAGATCGCAGGGAATGATGGGGTAGCTCATGGCCCGCGCAAACTTGTCGCAATCCGCTTCGGCCACATGGGCGAGGGGTCGGTAGACAAAGACATCTCCCTCCTCGTTCACCAGCTTTGGCGGCATCGTCGCAAGACGGCCTCCGTGGAAGAGGTTCATGAAGAAGGTCTCGAGGATGTCGTCGCGGTGATGACCAAGCACCACCGCGCTGCAGCCTTCCTCACGCGCAATGCGGTAAAGATGACCGCGGCGCAGGCGCGAGCAGAGCGCGCAGAAGGTACGGCCTTGCGGGATCTTGTCCATCACCACGGAATAGGTGTCCTGATATTCGATCCGGTGAGGCACCCCCATCTTTTCCAGAAACTCCGGCAGGACGGTGGCAGGAAAGCCCGGTTGGCCCTGATCGAGGTTGCAGGCCAGCAGATCGACTGGCAACAGGCCCCGCCATTTCAACTCGTACAGCACGGCCAGCAGCGTATAGCTGTCCTTGCCGCCCGAGAGGCACACGAGCCAGCGCGCGCCGGGTTCGATCATCCCGTATTGCTCGACCGCCTCGCGGGTGGCGCGTACGATGCGTTTGCGCAGCTTCTTGAATTCCGTCGTGGACGGCGCACCGGCAAAGAGCGGGTGAATATCCTCGGGTGTGTCGAACATGGGGGGTCCCGGTCTACGTTTGCATCTCTATACCGCCAATGCGGGTGAACCAAAAGCGGGCGCGCGACGTAAAATGAACAGACAGGGAGAGCGTCATGATCCGCATGTTCTGTGTTCTAGGTTGTGTTTTTGTCCTCGCAGGATGCGTGGGCAAACCGTCGCTGGACGATGAGACACTCTCGGCCCGAGAGTTGAACCTTGAGGAGTTCTTCGACGGGCGGGTGATGGCTTTTGGGCAGTTTCAGGATGTGTTCGGGACCGTGCGGCGGCGGTTTGACATTGAAATCGAAGGCACGTGGGACGGCGAGACGCTGCGGCTGGTGGAAGATTTCGTCTATGAGGACGGTAGCATCGAGCAGCGCATCTGGACGTTGCAGAAGACCGGGCCGGAGACGTGGCGTGGCACCGCGCCCGGGGTGATCGGCGAGGCAACCGGCGAGGAGCGGGGCGATACATTCAACTGGCAGTATGAGATCGACCTGACGGTGCCGGATGGCACGCTGCGGGTGACGTTTGACGACTGGATGTGGCTGCTGAGCGAGGATCGGGTGCTGAACCGGGCGTATATGAAGCGGTTTGGTGTGGATATCGGCGAGGTGATCATCACCTTCGAGAAACTGTCCTGACCTATGGGTCGGTCGGGTCTTTTGGATCAGGTACCGGATCATAGCCGCTTTGGCCCCAGGGATGGCAGCGGCCGATGCGGCGCAGTGTGAGCCAGGCGCCTTTCGCGGCGCCATGCTTGTCCAGAGCTTCGAGCGCATAGGCGCTGCAGGTGGGTTGGTAGCGGCAATTGTGACCGACCCAGGGGCTGAAGAGCAGGCGGTAGGCGCGGACCGGTAGAGCGACAAGATGGGCGAGGGGGCTCATGGCCGGCGCGCGTGCAGGCGCTGCACCGCGGTCTGTAAGTCTGCCACGAGCTGTGCGAAGGGCAGGGTGGCGGTGGCGTTCTTCCGCCCGATCAGCACATAGTCCACCCCGTCGCGGCCATATCGGAGCAGGACGTGACGGGCCGCCTCGCGCAGCCGACGCTTGGCCCGGTTGCGGGCGATGGCATTGCCGACCTTCTTGGAGCAGGTGTAGCCCACGCGGATGCCCGCAGGCTCATCCGGGCCGCGCGTGCGCATCTGCAGGATAAAGCCCGGCATGGCGACGCGCGGGGCGCGGGAGGCGCGCTGGAAATCGGCGCGTTTCGTCATGGTCTGCAAACGTAAAGACGCCGCCGGAGGCGGGTCTCCCCCGGCGGTCGCACGGGTCGGAGAAGCCTGCGGCGGCGTCATGTCATTTACCGGTGCCAAAGGCGCGGGCTTACGCGCTCAGCGACTTCCGGCCCTGGGCGCGACGCGCATTGATGATCTTGCGGCCCGCTTTGGTGGCCATGCGCGCACGGAACCCATGGCGCCGCTTGCGCACGAGGTTGGAAGGTTGGTAGGTGCGTTTCATCGCTCCGTCTCCATGTCTGCTGTCCAGCGGCGCGGAATCGGATCGGCCCCCGGATGTCATTCGAAACCCGTGCTCTAAAGCGGTCTGGACCCCAAGTCAAACCCTGTGCACGGCAATCTGCGCTAATATTGCAATATTTTCGCGCAATTCGGCGTAAGCCGACGTCAACTTGTTTCAGTTACGTGGGGTCGCGGCGGTTTTGGCGCTGCAAACCGTCACGCCGGATCAAGCGCCCGTGATGGGGCTATCGCCAGCGCCCGTAAGCCGTCATCTACCAATTGAATTGAAACACGCGCTCTGAGAGGACAGTGTAATGTCAGACATGACCGACCATCCCAAATCCGGGGCCGAGCCTGCGCCCAAGTCGGGCCTGATGCGGCATCTGCCGCTGATCGTCATCCTCGGGGTTGCGGTGGTGGGGGCGATCACCCTGAAAGACTACATCAGCTTTGACGCCCTGCGCGACAACCGCGAGGCGCTGATCGCCTTCCGGGACGCGAATTTTGTCATGACCGTGCTGGCGTTTCTGATCTCCTACATCGTGATTGTGGCGTTCTCGCTGCCCGGTGCGCTGGTGGCGACGCTCACGGGCGGGTTCCTCTTTGGCACCTTCGGTGGATCCGCCTTGAGCGTGACGGCGGCCACCATCGGCGCCACGGTGATCTTCCTCGCCGCGCGATATGGTTTGGGCGAGAAGCTGAAAGCGCGCATGGATGCCTCGCAGGGCACCGTGCGCAAGATCAAGGAAGGGATCGACGAGAACCAGTGGTCGATGCTGTTTTTTCTGCGCCTCGTACCGGTTGTGCCGTTCTTCGTGGCCAATCTGGTGCCTGCGTTTCTGGCCGTGCCGCTGCACCGCTATATGATTTCGACATTCCTTGGGATCATTCCCGGCTCGCTGGTGTATTCTTCCGTTGGCGCGGGCCTCGGCACAGTGTTTGAGCGTGGCGAGAGCCCGAACCTCGGGATCATCTTCGAGCCGCATATCCTGCTGCCGATCCTCGGGCTCAGCCTGCTGTCGGTGCTGCCGGTGATCATCAAGGCCGTGACCGGCAAGAAAGGGCTCTGAGCCATGACGCGGATCAAGACGGATGTGCTGGTCATCGGCGCCGGCTCTGGTGGGCTGTCTGTTGCGGCGGGGGCTGTGCAGATGGGCGCGGACGTGGTGCTGCTGGAAGGCCACAAGATGGGTGGCGATTGCCTGAACTATGGCTGTGTGCCCTCCAAGGCGCTGATCGCCAGTGGCAAGGTGGCCTATGCACAGCGTCATTCGGTGCAATATGGTGTGGCGGACGCCCCCGGTGCCGCAGACTATGCAGCAGCGAAGGATCATGTGGCGGATGTGATCGCGCAGATCGAACCGGTCGATAGCCAGGAGCGGTTCGAAGGGCTTGGGGTGAAGGTCATTCGGGAGTTTGGCCATTTCATCTCGCCCACCGAAGTGCAGGCTGGGGATACGGTGATCACCGCACGGCGCATCGTGATCGCCACCGGGTCTGCGCCGCTTGTGCCGCCCATCCCCGGGCTCGACAGCGTGCCCTATGAGACCAATGAGACCCTCTTCAATCTGCGGGAACCGCCGGAGCACTTGCTCATCATCGGTGGTGGCCCCATCGGCATGGAAATGGCGCAGGCGCATGTGAGGTTGGGCAGCAAGGTCACGGTGATTGAAGGCGCCAAGGCGCTGGGCAAGGACGATCCGGAACTAGCCGAGTTTGTGCTAGATAGCCTGCGCGACGAAGGCGTGGTGATCGAGGAAGACGCGAAGGCGGCGGAGATCAAGGGCGCGGCGGGTGCCATCGAGGTGGTGACCGAAGATGGACGGTCGATCACCGGCACACATCTGTTGATGGCGGTGGGACGCAAGACCAACATCGAGAAGCTGAACCTTGAAGCCGCGGGGGTGGAGACCACGCGGACGGGAATCAAGGTGGACGACAGCCTGCGCACCACCAACCGCCGTGTCTATGCCATTGGCGATGTGGCGGGTGGGCTGCAGTTCACCCATGTAGCCGGATACCACGCAGGCGTGATCATCCGCTCGATGCTCTTCGCGCTGCCCTCGAAGGCGAAGACCAGCCATATCCCCTGGGCCACCTACACCGATCCGGAGCTGGCGCAGGTGGGCCTGACCGAGGCTCAGGCGAAGGACGCGCATGGCGACGCTGTGGAGGTCGTGCGGTTTCATTACGAGCACAACGACCGCGCGATTGCCGAGCGCAAGACAAAAGGGTTCATCAAGGTGATGGTCGTGAAGGGCCGCCCCGTTGGCGCGTCGATTGTCGGGTATCAGGCGGGCGAGCTCATCAACCTCTGGGCGCTGGCGCTGGCGAACAAGATGAAGATGAGCCAGATTGCAGCGATGGTCGCGCCTTACCCCACCATCGGCGAAATCAACAAGCGTGCCGCCGGGGCCTATTTCAGCCCGCGGCTCTTCGACAGCCCGATGGTTAAACGGGTTGTTGGGCTTGTCCAACGCCTTATCCCGTGAAACGTTGAAGGCCATGTTCAACTCGCTCTCAGGCCGGCTGATTGTTCTCACGATTATCTTCGTGATGATCGCAGAAGTGCTGATTTTCGTGCCGTCCATCGCGCGGTTTCGCGAAGATTACATGATGAACCGGCTGGAGCGGGCGCAGATCGCGTCGCTGGCTCTGCTTGCGGATGACATGATCGACCGGGAGCTCGAGGCGGAGCTCTTGGAGAACGCGGGCGTCTTCAACGTGGTGCTGCGTCGCGATCAGGTGCGGCAACTGATGCTCGCCTCCGACCTGCCGCAACCGATCTCGCAGACCTATGACATGCGAGACAACTCGCCCGTGGTTTTGATCCGCGATGCTCTGACTCGCTTTGTCTCGCCCGAAAACGAGGTGATCCGCGTGATTGGCGCCCCTGTGCGGGATGCCGGGCTGCTGATCGAGATCACCATGGAGACCGCGCCGCTGCGGATGGCCATGATCGACTATGGCATTCGGATCTTGATCCTCTCGGCGGTGATTTCGATTGTGACCGCCTCGCTGCTGTTTGTTGCCATGCGGGCCTTGTTGCTCAAGCCGATCAAGGGTGTCGTTGGGCATATGCAGAACTATGCTGCGGCCCCCGAAGACGCGCGGCGCATCATCACGCCTTCGGCTAGCGTGACTGAGCTGCGCGAAGCGGAAGAGGCGTTGCAGACGCTCGAGACCGATCTGACGCAAGCGCTGCGCCAGAAGGACCGGCTCGCTCAACTGGGCAGTGCCGTGAGCAAGATCAGCCATGATCTGCGCAATATCCTGACCTCGGCGCAGCTCTTCACCGATCGGATAGAAATGAGTGAAGACCCCACCGTCAAACGGATGGCACCAAAGCTCGTGAGCAGCATCACCCGAGCCGTGCACCTTTGCGAGAGCACGCTGGCCTTCGGCAAGGCGGAGGAGCCAAGCCCGACCCTGACGGTGTTGCCTCTGGCCGACCTTGTCGAGGAGGTGATCGACAGCGAGCGGTTGGCTGTGGGCGAGGCCAAGATCAGCTTTGCTTGCGCGGTGCCGTTCGGCATGACGGTCCGTGCCGACCCCGAGCAGCTCTACCGTGTTCTGGCCAACCTCGTTCGCAACGCGCGCCAGGCCCTTGTGACCGCGGGACGTCCAGGAGAAATCAGCGTCGATGGCCGTGAAGACGATGCGGCCTGGTGGATCGAGGTCAGCGATACAGGACCAGGGCTGCCACCCAAGGCAAAGGAACATCTGTTCACACCTTTCCAGGGCGGCGCGCGCAAAGGCGGCTCGGGCCTCGGCCTTGCGATTTCCGCGGAATTGATCCGCGGGCATGGCGGCACGCTCGAACTCGCCGGTACCGGACCAGACGGGACGCAATTCGTGATTTGCCTGCCGAAGGGTGATGGTACTCTGACGCCACAACTGGTCTCGGATGGCGCAGGGAAGGTGGTAGCCTGACGCTTGGAGAATGTCCTGGTGGAGCAGTTTGCTTTTTTGAGGCGATTGGGCTTGCATAAGCTGGCACACAGCACTAAACCGCCCCGCAGTGGACCGATAGCTCAGCTGGATAGAGTACTTGACTACGAATCAAGGGGTCGGGGGTTCGAATCCTCCTCGGTCCGCCATTTTCTCGTTTTGGCCCAACCCCTGAAAAAACCTAAATGGTTCAGATACTTGCGGGGTTCGAACGCCTTCTTTTCGGGAATAGGCCAGACCTTCCAAAAACACGAGACGCAGGACTACACGTTTGGTGATGATGCCGCCTAAGTCATTGTTTTTCCAGAGCTCATAGGGATTGGTCAGGAATTTACATGCGAGTTCGAACGACTCCTCGAATGGGTACTTTTGAGCGTTGCTTTGTTCGATCTGATCTTGGGTCAGAAGCTTTTGCCGTTCCAGCTCGCTGATCTTGTCTTCATAGGCCGAAATGACACGCGGGTTGGAAGCATCCAGGATGCGCTCCAACAGGCTCCCGATCTTCGTTTCAATCTCGCCGAGTTTCCGTTGAAGGGTTTCAGCGGCTTGGTTCACTTGCTCAAGGCGCTGGTTCCAAGCATCTGCAAACATGGCCTTCGCAATCTCAAACACGCCTTTCGCTGGCGTTAGATTTTGCAGCAAGGCCTCAAAGTCGCCTTCCAGTTGGTCACGCCTGATGGACTTACGATAACTCTCACAACCTTTTTGAGCGCACATATAATATGGGTGGCGTTTGCCTGTCTTGGATTTCGACCAGCAAGCCGTGAGTGGATGATCACAATCATCGCACAGGATGAAGCCGCGCAGCGGGAAGTCTTCGCTGATGTCTTTGCGAGCAGGAGCCTTCGCTTTGGCTGCAAGCCGCTCCTGGATTTTTTCAAAGGTTGTGAGCGAGATTAAGCCTTCGTGCCGTCCCTCTCTTAGGGCGACATCCCAGCACTTGGCCTCCAAATATCCCGTATAGGTGACATTGGTGAGCATGTCGTTCACATGCTGGTTGCGGATATGTCCGCCTGACCGGCACTTTGGATAATCCGGTTGGCTTTCCAGAAACCGTTTCACCTCAACCTGGGTCTCAAACCGACCGGACGCAAACCCTTCCAGAGCCTCCTGAATGATCGAGGCGAGCGGCTCGTCCCGCACCAGTACGCGCCCTTCGCCGCGTTTGGTTTCATACCAGTACCCGCGCGGTGGCACGTTCCAGACGTAGTAACCTTTCTCAACGCGCGCTTTCATTTTCTGGATTACCTGACGGCGGTTTTGCTCTCGCTCCAGCTCGCCTTGTGCGGCAAGAATGGTCTCGACGAACGCGCCTTCGGGCGTATCCTCAAAGGTAAAGTTCAGACATTCCACAGTTGCACCGCGTGCCTTGAACTCCTGACGAAGCTTTAGGTGGAAGACGGTATCGCGGGCAAAGCGTTTCAGATCGTCGAATATCACCACGAAGTTTTGGTCCGGGTGCTCATCCAAGTAACGCAGCAGCGACTTCATACCCGGGCGTTTCATGAAGTCACCGCCGCCCGTGAAGTCGTCCGTGAACGCAGCCGCTACTTCATAGCCCTTCGCTGCAGCATACTGACGGCACCGATGTTCCTGGCTTTGCAGACCGCCACCATGCGTCTTTTGCCTTGTATCGCTCACGCGGGCATACAAAAGGGCTGAGACAGAAGTATCTGGAAATTCTTGAGTCAATGTCATTTATGCCCGTCCCTTTCTGCCTCGGTTGCGGCGGTAAACTCTGATGTTGGGTGATGGGAAGAGTTTAGCATATCTGAGCCTGCAGCAGGACTTTCAGGTGCAGCATTTTCAACTTGTCCACAGGCAAGTTGGACGGGATGTACCTGAAACCCCAGATCGACAAAGCCGACAATCACTTGCCACAGCGCTTCGATAAACTGGCGCTTTTGATTTTCATCCATATCCGGCGCATCTAGCATTGCCTGATACTTGTCGACATCGACGTGCAATGAGCGGCTTCGACTCTCCCCAAATTTCAGATCATCATGCATGTTGAGCCTCCTTTCGCTGCAGCATTGCTGCAGCCAACAAAAAAGCGGACGCCGCGCCGGAGGCGCGATCAATCCGCTTGTCGTATGGGTTTATTGTACCACACTTGCCCCCGCACTCACAGAACTTCCTGTGTTGCAACGCAAGGATGAGCCCGGGTTTGAGTGGTATTTCAAGGACATAAGACATGTCCGTTTTTAGCCAGATCAGATGTGAATTTCCGGGGGTCGGGCGGGAAACCTACAGGTGCTAGCGTGCTAATGGCTCTACGCTCAGATCAGCGATGAGCTTATTATAGAGGGCACGGCAAGAACGCTCACCCGGATCGTCAAAGGCCGGAATGTTCTCGCGTACCATCGATTGTTCTCTTGCGCGCTGCACAATCATCGTGTGTTTCCAGCGATCCATCAGAATGTCGGTTTGATCTCGTCCTCGTTCGCCGCCGAACCCGAGGTGATGGTAGAAGGCATGAATGTGATCTGTAAACGCAACGGCGGCTTTTGCTGTGTCTTGATCATCAAAGAGCGCCGCCACCATGCAATGCCGACAAAGGCGGGTTTTACGCCGCCCCTGAACATAATTCGAACGGCAACGCTTATCGAAGTAACACATTGCAACGACACCAAAGACTGCGCCATCGGCAGCTTGGCGTGCCTCCGGCCAGTCATAGGTCAAAAACACATCTCCCGGCGCATGCCAGAGATAGAATGGCGGTCGATAGAGACGCTCTCTGAGGCTCAGGGAGACTGAGACAATCCGTTTTTCCGAGATCCCCGTTTGGGCGGAGATATCTGTTTTGGGCGCGCCGCAGGCAAAGCCCCAGACTAGATTATGGACCTGTTCGTCACTCAGTTTAGTATTCTGGATAAATTCTGAGGACATACGACTTTGCAAACCCCTTCGAATGACACTCCAATGAAATCAATATTTTACGCATGACAGGCGCGTGGCCTGCATCGCAATTGACTTACTTCTGGTCTCTGGGAATTGAAAGGGGCTAGGTGAACTGCCATCCTAAAAGAGGGGCTTCCAAAAAACTCATCTGTGACTAACGCGACAAAAGCGGGGAGTCCGCCTTTGCACGCAAGAAGGAGATGAGGATGTTTAGCGACAAACGAATTTTTGTAGTCCCGGCGAACTGGCAGCTAAGAGATGAAAGCTTCTATCTAGAACGTATATGGCACCCCGCAGCAGCCAAAGGAATATCTAGAGTAATGTGGTTGGATGCGCTGACCCTGATCTATCGCTTTGACGGACGGGTCTTTTTGCAAAGTGGCAAATCGTTCGACATTCCCGAGATCGATGATGTCTTCTGCGATCCTGAGAATCGCTGGATGAGTTACTTTCTGGAAGCAGACAGGACTGGCAAACGTCCCAAGCGCTATTGCCGTGTTCTCTCGAAGTTAAGACTAATCAGCCTCTACTGCGACATAGTCGAAAAGCTCTCAGTTGGCTCAATCCAAACTCCTCAGGTGACCTCCAAACAAGGTCATTGATCTTGGAGCAAACAAAAACGAGATGAGTTGCCTATGGCTTTTTTTGTTGAAAACAGATGCCTGTCGTAAATCGCTCAGAAGGTACGACCTGTCCTGGTACGTGGGCCTCATTGGTGCGCCCCATAAGATGTCCAATGGTATCCTTAGGCATGCCACTTTCTAGTACTGAGGTTGCAGCTGTTGCATCTACAAACGCCAGTGATGCGTTCCAGCCAAGTCCTGTGTCCGCCGAGCAAGGCGCAATAAGGGATGTACTACTTATCAAACTGGTCGCACTGCCCAACTCTGCGGCGTTATTGCCAACAAGACCATTTTCGGCTTCGAGAAGTGTCGTTTCACTAGTTTCGCTCATATCTACTCCTTCTACTCATAAGTATATAATAAATATATACTTTTCTAAGCCGCGCTGCAAATTTTTCTCCCCGTCGCCCTATGTCGCCCTCAGAGGGACTTGCATCCATAGCGAGCGTCGGGAAGATGGAATCTACTTGAAGTTAAATCATTGGAGACCGATATGCGGACAATTACAGAGACCGTCTTTGCAATGGCACTTGGGATTGCGTTAGGAGCCCAACAGACCGCGGCTCAAACCTCATTTTTGGACGACACTGATCCAAAACAGGCCATCGTTGATGCCTGTTGGCAAATGGATATGACCGATGCTGTGGCTGTCTATGATTGCCTAGCACTACGAACACCGGGGTCAATTCTTGGCCGACTGCACCCAACCGACGACTGTAGAAAAATCATGCTAGAAGTCGCATTTATGATGCGTGAGGCTTACAAGGCTAAAGGAGTTCGTCAGGTACCATGTGTTTACGTTAACCGAATGGGGGAAAGCGCGGAGCACCCGCTTCCTTCCTGCGAGGTTGCAGCCGAAGTCATCTACGACGCGATTGGCGTAGAACCGATTTGGATGCCGTGTCTTGGCTACGATCCTGAGAACAAAAAAAATCATTTTCGAAACTGTGTTATTGCTTACTTAGTAGGACGTAACAGACTGACGGAGGAAGTCGCCGCTCAACAAGCAAGTTCTATGGGGTGCGATCAACTCAAATCCTTATATTTCCGATCAGCAATGCAACTGGCCTATAAAGAAATCGAAATGTCCAATGGACAGATTTGGAGGTTACCCGAAAATATCGAAGACATTGATTGCTTGGAAATTGCAGAGATCGAGTTCTGATGTTTCGCCTCATAGCCGTTACCTTTGCGTGTGCGTTGCTATCGACACTGATGGGAACACCAGTCGCTGCATCTCAGTCTTTAGATCTGAACTTCGAACAGAACACATGTTCAACACTTTATGAGAACCTGAGCCAACAGGGTGCTATTAGCGGTCCTAGCATCGACTGTGGTGACGTAGGTGCGGCGCTTACAGGGACTACGGGCAATTACCCTTTCTGGCTTGGCTGTCTAGGATATGAAGATATGCCTGCCGCTGCTCACCTCGCGCGGTGTGCAATTCTATCTGCTCGAGTGAAAACCGACGCTCCGACCTTGGATGGTCTTCAGGTTTGCGAAGATATCCTTGCGTTTTATGAGCAGAGCCTACGAGCGTCGAGCAGAACAGATAGCCTACCCCATGGCTACAGCCGCCCGACCTGCGGGCAAGCAGAAGAAGCCCGCCTACTTTGGTCTGGCTCCCGCCCGGGCTGGCTACGATGTCGCGGCTACGATCGCGCTGAAGAAAAAGTGCATGCAGCCGGTTGTCTGCTCGGCGAAAGCCGCCTCGATCGACTTGACGACTGTCGTAAGGTCCGAGGGCTCTACGAAGAACGGTTAATGGCAGCCTATGGCGAGAAACCAGACGGCTATCGTCCTATTCGATGCAGCAACGTCGAAGAAATTGTGGAGCAAGCGACGGAAATGCTCGAGAAACTGCGATCAGAGCAACGTGCTGCTCAACTGCGTGCGGCTGCTCAACGTGTTCGCACCCACAGACAAACACCACAGGTCAACATGGAACAGCTGATCAAAGGCTTTATCATGCTGCGAATGCAGGCTGATCAAGCCCTTGCAAATGTACCTATTCCAACTCAAGCCGAGATCGCTACTGCAGCCAGTGAGATTAATGAGCAAGTGCGTGATGGAATGATAGTTCTCAGAGAGCGAGACACACCTCAACTATCTGACACGCAAAAGAACTTCTTCAGAAGGGACGCAAGAATCTCCACCGTCGATGCCGAAGTTGGTATGGAACCAACGCACAACCTCATTATCGGCGAACAAGAGTAGAGGCATTATGCGCCTCATCCTGACGATCGCACTTCTTGTATACGTTGTTGCTGCGCTGATCACGAACTCCATGATTGTAAACGCGGCAACCTATGACGTAGCACTCGTTAGCCAGGTAGTCGTTGTTCAGTTGCAAAGGCTCTCTGAGTTTTTCACGACACTCGGTTTGTCGCTGATAATCCTGAGGTCCTACGTGTCACGCCTCGATCGACCTGAAGTGATTTCAATCAGCCGCTTGTCTATTTGCGCTGGTATAATCGGTCTTGCCTTCGTCGTCCTTATGCCTGTGCAGCAGAAGGCTATGCAATGGCTCGTGCAATTGGCTCCTGCAGAGATGCGACGCGACGCTCTGGTGCTTTCAGTAACAAATTACGGGGTGATCCGAGGCGATGTGGCAATCCCCCAGCTCGAGATCACACGAGATGAAATGCGAGAGCACCCCTTGCAAACACTGTTTCCGCTACTCAATCCGATCTTGTTGTTTAGCGACGGCTTTGAAGCGGCCAGATCCGATGTTGGACCGATTGCCCGGACCGTTCTTAAAAACGATCTCACTCGCAACCATGATCTTGTCAGCGTCGGCTTCAACGGTGCAATGGATGCAAGCTGTCTTGCACTCGACAAATTGTTTGCCGACTACACGAAAGCATCGAATAGTACAGCAAAGGACTTCTCAAGAAGCTCTGACCAGGAAGCCGTACGCAAGGAATGGTTCGAAAAGATCGATGAGTTGTTTGGCGAAGGCGCTGATATCGTTCCGCAGATCCGAAATCAGCAGGAATTTTTGGAACATCCAGCTGTACAAGCTAAAGTCCACGCTACTGTCGAAGAAAACCTACGCGCGATACAAATTCCTAACTTTCTTAGTGCGCTGGGAAGTACGGACGAACTGGCGGAGTATGCCAGAGAACGAATGTCAGCGAAGGTCACAAATCCCTGCGCCGCTACCTGGGACAGTTTCACAGAAGATGGGCACAGGGACGATTTAGTTGACGATCTCGCCGCCTACTACGCACGTCTAGTCGGAGAGGACTACCGGCGTCTAGGAAATGAGGGCGATCTGAACACCTTTGGCGAAGTTGTGATGTTGTATGCATTTGCGCCTGCAATCGGCCTTGCATCGACCTGGCTTCTTGCAAGCTTACAGCTGATCGTGGCGCTTTCCATGATTGCACGTTATCAGCTCCGATTGCCGAAGGTGGCATGCGGAGCCATCTTAGCAGGGGCAACCGGATTGATACTGATAGTGCCCATCACGTTGCGCTCTGATGTTGAACTATCAAGACCAGGGCTCGAAGACCGCTTCAATGCAATGGGTGACTTGTGGAGCCCTTGGGGGGCGCCGCTTCAGGTCAGTTTGCGATCGTTGATCCGGGCCGAAGAGACCGTCTATCCAATTGGTCGTGTTCTCCGTTGCACCACGCCGATTGTCCTATTCGACATGTTTGGCGAAGACTGCGAGGGTTCATAGTATGACAGGATTTGATCCACATAGCAGCGAGGTAAACACTCGCGACAAAACGGGGGAATACAAGTCAGGCGCTGAGCCAACTGAAGATCAATTGTCAAACGCTCAACGCCACCCAACCGGACAAGGCGCAGCAAAGGCGCTCCCACTCTTAGCATCTAAGGCTACTCGTTTTCTTGGTCTATGGGCCCTTGTAACCGTTCTTTTGGTGCAGACCATCAAGCTCTTCCGAGATACTTTCAGCTTCACAGAAAACTCCTCCGGCATTCTTGCCGTGACCTTTATCTTCACGGCTGGAGTGCGCTACATGGCTTCAAGCCAGTTCAATACTGTCAAGGTTATCGCGATTGGCGTGGTACTTGAGAGAATCCTACGTCCAATCCGAAGCATGATTGGAACGGCCTGGACGTTCTTTTTGCTTGGATTCATCGCTGTCTTCATAGGTCAGTGCAGTACCAGCCCAAACGCACCTATCGAAGATGTCTTTATCGTCTCGTTAGACAAATACTGGAGCTGGCTCGGACAGGCTTGGCGTAAGTTACTCTGGCACTTCGGGTGGCTTTGAATTGTGCGCTTCGATCCGCTTCACACGACCATCATTCGCCGCGGGAACACGCTTCTCGGGCAAACTACTATTGAGGTAGACGTTGCAACCACCACGATGCACCTTTCGTTTTGCGGCAATCCCTTCCGCTTCCCACTTAATCCAATCGTCAATGAACATCACAAAGTACCCTGAAATCTGGTTCCAATCCTCATATCTAGAAATCGCATAGTGGTGGATAATGTAGCCAGCCGTCACATTCCGGCGATCCGACATCCAGTCAAGAAGCCGCCAGTAGTACTTCGGCAGCCGCACCCAAGCACTGTGTTTTTTCTCTGGTATAGGGAAAGCCGCCTTTATCAGAACATCATCATCTTCATGCCTTGGTAAAAAGTCTTCAATCATTCAATACCTTATTCTTCTCTTCCTTTATCAAAAATGTCTTTTAGGTTACCACTCTCCAGTTCGTCTTGTCCAATTTCGCTTCCATCAAGCGTATATTTTAGGGCACGTTCGGCCTCTTCCAGCTCTCGCTGCGCAATCTCCGCCTCATTGTCCAAACGCTGCAGTTCCTTATCAGCCGCCGTCAAAGGTGGATCGAAGGTAAGTTCCGATGGCTCGAGTGTGACTGTGATTTCTAGTTCGGTCTCTTCTAAACCTTCCTCAGTCTGTGTTTTGCCCTCTTCCTCGATTTGGTCTTTTACAGTCTGTGGATATAGCTTGTTCATATCGAATTCGTCGTCATTATCGATCATACCGATGCTCTCCAGATAATGCCTTATGTGAACTTAAAGCTAGTGTATCACCAATGAGATTTCCACGCGGGAACCCGTCCCAAACCAACAAAGATGTTCCGATTGCAACAGGTGGCTGGGGCAAGTTGCATGGCGGCTTTGAACCCGGAGATCTATGGCTAGGTCGAACAGAAGAGGATGTGGCTGTTGGCTACAATGACGACAGACATGTGGTCACCGTAGCTGGCAGCCGCGCCGGCAAGGGTCGTTCCTGCATCATTCCGAACTTATGCGTCTGGCCTGAGAGTTGCGTCGTTATCGACCCAAAGGGAGAAAACGCCTATCATACAGCCACCAACAGGAGCGAACTTGGTCATTCAGTCTTTGTTCTGGATCCATTTGATGCTTCTGGAGTGCCAAATGATCTGAGAGGGACATTTAATCCCCTTGATTTGATCGACGAAAAGAGCCCGGACGCGCTTGATGAAGCTTCATTGATTGCAGATGCAATTGTCGTGTCTGCTGACTCTAGGGATGCACATTGGGATGAGTCCGCACGGGCCTTTATTGAAGCATTGATCCTCTTTGTTTGCTCAAGGCATCAAGATGAAAGAGACAAGCGCAATCTGGTTCAAGTCCGCATGTTGCTGACGCAGGGAGCGACCGATATCGCGCTTCAAATGAGACTTTTAGCTGAGAAGAATGGGCAAAAGCTACAAGAAGACAAAATCGACCCATTTGGAATCTTGCTCAATGAGATGGAGCATTGTGAGGCATTTGGCGGGGTAATCTCGGGAGCAGCCGCTTTGCTCAAGCAAGTTGGCGACCGCGAGCGGGGAAGCATCCTAAGCACTGCTAGACGAAATACGAAGTTTCTCGATAGTCCGGCGATGCGGAAATCATTAATTTGGTCGAACTTTGAACTTGATAGTTTAAAAACGAGCGAGAAACCGGTGAGCTTGTATTTGTGCCTTCCGGCACGGCGTCTTGCGTCTCACGCTCGTTGGTTGAGGATGTTCCTCAACCTAGCATTCTCTCGGATGGAAGCCATTGGCAAGCGAACTGACGGCAAACCAGTCCTGTTTGTTTTGGATGAGTTCGCTGTACTTGGACACATGGCCTGCCTCGAAAAGGCAGCGGGTCTTATGGCCGGATATGGAGTTAAGCTGTGGACGATACTTCAGGACCTCACACAGCTTCAACGACACTACGAGGGAAGTTGGGAAACCTTTCTTGGAAATGCTGGTTTGCTACAGTTTTTCGGAAACACCGACCTGACTACACTCAAACACATCTCCGACAGACTTGGCGAAGTTGAAATCATAAGGAACCTCGAAAGCTCTTCTCAGAACGTTCAGAGGGGTTCGTCAGAAATGCCAGAGCTACAGCAGCTTTCTGCGAGACAAAAAGAAGGTATCCTGGGTGCATTTGCAAAATCTGAGACCAAATCAGAGTCAGCCTCATACAGCCAAAATCTTTCAGAAAATATCCAGCGAAGTCCTCTCCTGACACCAGAAGAAGTTGGGCGGTACTTTGCGAGGAGCGGCGGCTGGCAAGTACTCTTTCTTGCAGGTTCCCGTCCGGTCGCTCTAAAGCGCACAAATTACGACGACGACCCAGCTTTCAAGAATCTTTTTAGACCATAAGACAACTGATTTTAATGCCTTCTCTTAGGACATGTTGTTTTCGAGATGACCCACGGCACATGGGTTAGATCAACATATTGCTTTGAAGCACGCCCGTTACACAACGGAGCGTTGCACCAATGACTCAACATGAAGATGATGGTCCTGAAGGGCTAACTCCGCTCTAGCAACGGCTCTACATTTAAGGGTAGCCCGTACGCGCGGGCGTTTGCTTCGCCAGGAGGACGGAGATCTGTATGACAAACGCATTTTACTTCGGCGACAACTTGCACATTCTGCGCGAATACATTCCGGATGAAGTCGTTGATCTAGTATACCTCGACCCGCCTTTCAACTCGAATGCTAGCTACAACTTGCTTTTTAGAAGCCCCGACAAAAGTAAATGGGCCGACTCGCAAATCTCAACCTTTGACGACACCTGGTCGTGGGGTGACGTCGCGGATGAAGCGTTCGAGGATGTTCTTTCGCAAGGCGGGAAGGCAGCAGACGTTCTATCGTCTTTGAGATTAATTCTCGGCACAAATGACATGCTGGCATACTTAACAATGATGACAGCTCGCCTTGTCGAATTGCACAGGATTCTGAAACCGACCGGCAGCCTCTATCTTCATTGTGATCCGACAGCTAGTCACTATCTTAAGATCGTCTTAGACGGGATCTTCGGACCGCAGCACTACCGAACAGAGCTAAGCTGGAGGCGTCAGAGTGCACACAATGATGGTGCGCAAGGGCGAAAACAGTTCGGAAACGTCCGTGATACAATCTTCTTTTACACTAAATCGTCTAAATGGACGTGGAACACGCTTTATACAGACTACAAGCAAGACTATGTCGACAAGTTCTATCGTCATATTGAGCCAAAGACGGGCAGGAGGTTTCGGCTTGGCGACATAACAGCTCCCGGAGGAGCCGATCCCAAAAAGAGAAACCCAACCTACGAGTTCCTCGGTGTTAAAAGATACTGGCGCTATTCTGAAGCAAGAATGCATGAGCTATACCATGAGGGACGAATAATCCAAACTCGCCCTGGGAACGTGCCTCAGTACAAGCGCTATTTGGACGAAATGCCGGGCGTAGCACTACAAAACGATTGGGATGACGTGAAACCGCTCCATGGATCCAGCAAGGAGAAGCTTGGATACCCAACGCAGAAGCCCTTGGCGCTACTTGAGCGAATTATCGGTTCGTCTTCAAACCCAGGTGACACAATCCTCGATCCGTTTTGTGGCTGCGGAACGACCCTCCATGCAGCCGAGGAGATGGGCAGAAGCTGGATAGGAATTGATGTTGCAGTTCAATCGATGCATGTCGTTCAGGACCGGCTTAAACACCATTTCAGTGGCGTCACCTACGACGTTTATGGCATTCCCAAAAGTGCCGATGGAGCACTCTGGCTGGCCAAGAACCATCCTTTCAAGTTCGAGGAGTGGGCAGTAAGTGCGCTTGGTGCTATGCATTCCGGTAAGTTCAGGAACGATGGCGGCATTGACGGAACTTTCTATTATCTTACTGCGAGCGATGAGCGAAGCAGAGGTATCGTCTCAGTGAAAGGAGGGCGCAGTCTGAATCCCGGTATGGTCCGGGATCTAGCGGGAACAGTTCAAACACAGCGCCGGTTGACTAGAGACGATAAGGCTATCGGTGTTCTTATTTGTGCACATGAACCGACAAAGGGAATGCGGGATGCTGCACGCGAGTTCGGCAAAGTGGACACATTATTTGGAGATATCCCGGCTATCCAGATCATCTCTGTCTCTGACATGTTCTCCGGAGCCACCATCAACGTTCCTGCAATGCTAGACACGGTTGCAGCAGCATCAATTGGCAGAAAGAAGTCACCTTCCTCTGCCTTCAAAAAGCCACGAGACCTCGCTCAGCGCGAAATCATGCTGCCAATAACTGGCGGTAAATCGGACAGCACCAAGGAGATTGAGGCCAAAAAGCAGCCGATCATGCCCGCATTCCGATCTCAACGATATGCCGGGTAGGATATTGTCGCTCAATAATAGTTTCGTGAAAGTTTTCATCTGCATGCAGGTCTCTTAGAGCTCATAGTTCGAACTTTTTCCACCTATGTCGGTTCGAACTCCAAACTCCCGCAATAACGCGAGGCGCAAGCTGTGTTTTGTACTACAAAACGCTTGGCAAGGAGGCGCTCCAAAGCAAGCTTTTCCACCCTCCTGTGCAACCTCCCGGCGATGGCTCTTTCTGGGCATTGACCCCATACAGAGCCAACAGATCGTATCGCCGATCAACCACTCAGCAAGGAGACTTCGCTCTCCCTGCACCCATCGATCAAAGGGCGTTCCTGCCCGTTTGAAATCCTGACCATTTCATGGAGACGACTGCATCGAGACCAAAGGAAGGGAGCATTCGCGCTCCCCTTCCTTGGATCCATCCCATCGAGCAGGAGTGTGTCACACCCCTTGCATCCCTGACCAACCCTGCGCGGATTGGATGCCGCCATCTTGCCGAAGATGGATCACTCCCAGTAGCCTATCGCTGCCCCTGAAACCCAGCTCGTCAGACTTGGAGAACTGCTTCTCCACCAACACCGAACCATGTACATTCGAACCCTGCGCCTTCGCATGGAGACGCCTTCAGCGAGACCAAATAGACGGCGACTGGAGGGTTTGTGGATATCTCCATGCCTTAGTGAGCTCAATCGTGCACAACGCTGGCGAGAATGCTAAGCTTCTACAACACGCTAGGAGTTTGCGCGCATGTACGCATTTAGTATTGAACAAACCGCTTCAACGGGAGGGCAGCTCAAAACATGCTGTTCAAACATCGAAACAAGATTCGGCCTGTTTAAGCGCAAAGAGGCTGATGCTCGATCTCTTAGGATACCCTCGTCCTCCTGCCTTTTCGCCAGACGCAGGGAAAACTCGTTTAAGTCAGCGGGGCATAGGCCATGAGCGACACGTCCAACTACACGCAAGGTGGCGATGCGCAAGCCATCAGTCGGATTGCAAAGGACTACTATGGCGGCTTTCCTGAAATGTTTGCAGCACATGATTGGCCAGAGCGTGGCACTGGCATGATGCCTTCTGTTCAGGCCCATGTCGTACGCAGCTATGGAAGCGTACGCGCCTTCGAAGACGCCCATATTGCTGATGAACTCATGCTTCCCATAACAGCCATAAAGCGTGATACGCCGAATGTTTGGTTGACCAGCTTTTATGGCTTTGCCCCCGAGAAATGGGGATTTCTTGGCTTTGCTGATGAGACGAGACGGCAAGGGTTCTTGAGGCAAACGCAACCGGGTGTACTTGTGGTCATTTACGGATCGGGCGATGCTCCAAAGGACGAACTCTACAACGTCATTGGAATTCAGCAGTGTTCACATCAAATTGGATCTGCTGAACAGTTCATGCACCCCCTCGCATGGGACGTTAAGAGAGTTGATCCGGATCAAGCTGATCGTTGGAACTATGCGGTAAGGACCACCCGAGCTTGGCGTGTAACGCCAGAATCTCGCATGAATGTTCGCAAGTTTGCGCCAGAAGCCACACGAACAGGTGCATGGCAGCACATCGGATCCCGCGGCGTTCAACTATCGAAGGCTGAGGCCGAAAACATTCTAAAGCTCGATTTGCAAGAGGTTGATGTCTACGGCGAGAACCCAATCCTTGGCTCCTCGGCGGGTAGTGCCACAGAAATATTGGCTCCTAGCAAACCCGGGCCGGTGTCGCAGCGCTCGTTTGTGACCCGTGAATCTGAAGGGCCAAAACACTTGTACATCTTACGACTGAAGGGTGACACAGACGCATTTCTTGGCAAACTGGCGAACGGCCAAATCATTGTTAAAGCGGGGTTTTCGAAGTCGCCCCAAACACGTTGCGATGATCACAACCGGACAATCCCAGAATGCGCCTTCAGATGGGAGGTTCTTCATTCTGGACCAAAGTACGACATGAAAGCTTATCCAACGTCTGAACATGCTAAACACGGCGAGCGTGTTATGCAGCAGATCTTGAGCTCGAGGCCAAGAGGCCGATCATTAGGAGGTGAGTTTTTCCTCGCCGAGCCGACTCTCATACAAGACGCCTGGGAACAAGGAAATCAATCAGCAAAAGAATATACGAAATGAATTTTACGACAGTACGTTTTTTCACGCTCACTGAACAACAGAAGTTAGCTAAGCTATCATGGTTTACGGTCCTCCTTTTGTCAGACAGAAAACAAACAGAGTTTGGTGGTCAGAATTTACTAGTCGCGTCTAGCATCTTAGATGAGGGAGACTGCTAACGTGTTGAATGTTGAAAAAGACCACTTTCGCAGGGCGGCTCTAGAAATCGGCCAAAGCGGCGAAAATGACACACTTCCTTACGATATAGAAGCAGGCTTCATTCGCGATAAGGCTGATGATCTTGCTGAAATATGCATTCGGCTTTTTGAAAACGTTAACGCTAGGCCGGCATGCAACGCCAGAGCCTTCATGAACAAACTAACGGTTGGCGCGGAGCGTCTTCTTGTTCCAGCTGGCTCCTATGGTTTTCGGATTACGACCAAGATACATCCTTTCTGGAACCTCTATTTGAATGGTCTAGGATTTGCTATAGCCGAAGCAAATGAACCGAACCGAAGCAATCGGGCGCACTCCTATAGACTGAGTGCAGGTGGGGAGGGATTGTTTGACAGAACTAGATCTTGGCGAACTTACAAGGAAGCAACGCTAAAAGAACCGATTCTGGAGCAAGCGGAGGCTGTTGTCGTCCAAACAGACATCTCAGGTTTCTACGAGCACATTTATCATCACAGATTGGAAAACTTGCTTGATGACCTTGCGCCCGAAAACTCTAGAGTGGCGGTTCAGGTTGATAGAATACTCAACAAACTAGCATCTGGAAGATCGTTTGGGCTCCCGGTAGGTGGGCAATGCGCGAGGGTTCTTGCTGAAGTCTTGATGACACCTATTGATGCATCTCTTTCGGACTCGGACATCGTTTGGCACCGCTTTGTCGATGACTTCACGTTGATATGCACGTCTCAGCAAGATGCCTATGCTGCGCTGTCTACTCTTTCTAATACCTTGGCGGACTATGGTCTGTCTCTGAACCGGACTAAGACAACGATCCTTAGCGCTAGCCACTACAAGGAATTTATAGCAGTTCAGCTTGGGCAAGGTGATGAAACAACCGTCGCGTTACGTGAACTGGATCTGCATTTTGATCCATACTCTGACACTGCCCAAGCGCAGTACGATCAACTCAAAAAATCCTTCAATGAAATCGATATTCAGTTCTTACTTGATCTCGAGAAAGAGAAATCTCAACCAGACGCTTTCGTGATGGCACAAATTGGTCGAGCATTAAAGTTTCAGGAGCCTCAAGTCGCAGCGCAACTATGTGCGACCCTCCTGGACCCGGGTAACTTAGACTCGTTTCGAGCATCGTGGTCAAAGATTTTACGCGGTGTGTACGCTGTTCGCGCAAACATTGATTTTGCTCCGGTATTTGAGCAAATTGATGGTCTTCTTGACGCCATCCCGACACAGGTACCTCATCTTTTGATACCTGAAGCCAACAATCTACATTTTCTTCGTGCCATTAGATTCAGAAAAACAGAAGCAAGAGGAGTCTATGTAAGGTATACTTATGATCATAGTTCATCGAGTACAGTCAGACGGGCTTGCATAGACTGCTGGAGGCACTGGCCCGACCGCCCGAGCTTTACTCGCTTACGCGGCCAATGGCAGAATTTAAGTCCCAAAGAACAAAGAATGCTATGGCTTGCAGCTGGCAACTTTGGAGATGAAGGCAAAAAGGCTAGAGATCAACTTCGCGGCTCACTAAGAGGTTCGTGGCGCCTGGGTTTCGAGCCCAACAAAGGGGCAACCTTTGCCTCCTGTTACCAGACTTGGGTCGAAGAAAATGGCCAATAGATTACCATTTCGAGATCCGCGAACAGTCGCGCGAGACATTCCCGGAGTGTTGGATATTCTTTTTCCGAGACTTACAGGAGGTCTTGTTGCGGCGCTAAATAAAACAGCATTCTCGTTCATCGGTGTAAGTCGTGTTTCGGAAGATCTTGTCAGCAATAGTCAACTACGCAGGGCGATGCTGTTTGAACTTTCAGTGGCGCGGGCAGAGAAAGTCTTAACCGGCGAAGATAATCCAAGCTGGGATGAAGTTCTTGATATTGCCGTCGAACGCCAGAAAAAACACTTTGATGCGAAGATTCCGGATACGCTTATCCAGCGGGACAAAGACTTGGCATCCCACACGGCGCAAAACCTCGTCGCTATGTTACGCAATGTTGAGGATCAGCATCCGGCCTCATCGCTTTCCATTGCTCCTTCGATACCAGGCTTGGGATGGATCGCATCAGGACATGGAGATTTTGCTTTGGGAAACATCTTGATTGAAGTGAAACATACCGACCGAAACTTTATGGCAAGAGATTTTCGCCAAGTACTGATGTACTGGCTTCTGAAATACTCTGCGACGGTTGAACGGGGTGACGAAGTTTGGACTGAATGCTTGTTTTTAAATCCAAGGCGCAACTCTGGCTTACTCTTCAATTTTGACAATGTACTTCACTCGGCTTCTGCGAGTTCCAACCGTGTAGAACTACTTGAGTTACTGCGTTCTGTCGTAGGCGAAGAGTTTGCGCGGATCTAGCATCTTAAAGTCGTCAACCTTTGACTAGCTGCGAGACCTTTTGAAGAAATTGATCACGCAGCATGTATGCGGGTGGCTGGTTGTCCTACCTCACTATGATGCCAGATTTCGATAGATGAACTGTTTGGTTGGGTGTCCAGAAAACTCAACGCGGATTTAGCGACTGAGGCGGCACCTTCTCCAAAGATAAGAAACACCGCTCTTTGATATCTTCCTCGGGTTAAAAATGAGTTCAGTTTTATAAAATCGTTTCTGATTTCAGATCGGTTGGCCTCAGATCTTTTAACTTCAATAATTGCGTAGTTGTAATCCATGTCTCCGGGAACGTGGACTAAGAAATCTGGAATAGACCCAACGCCTCTAGCATCTGCAAGAACCGGATGCGTCCTTTTATCGATTTCACCATTGAGCCGGTATTCGGTCTCGAGTGGCCATCGGCTTCTCATCTGATGATAAAGCTCATAACAGTAGACGCGTTCACGGTAGACTGGCGTGCCCTCAGCAATTGGGAGTTGAAAGTACTCCGTATCCAGGCTCTGGGTTGCCTGTTGAAAAATCACATCAAAATCGTCCATTCGTAACTCTACACGTGAAACGAGCATCGATAATACCAAAAGTTTGCAAGCTATCCAAAGTCAGGGGCGCGAAGTCCTTCTATTCCTCTGGAAACAGCCCCGGCATCCACCTATGCGCAAACTTAGCCGGAAACGCCAGGAATAGTGGCGCACGTGTGCTATCTGAACGGAGTGCGCCAGCATTTAGAAGTGCTGATGTGATACGTCGGGCAGCACGTTCGCTCATGCCTAGTAAGTCTGTAACCTCTCCCCGCTCTAATTCCCCGCGATACAAGACGCCTTTGAGAACTAGATCAGACTTTGGTGGCAGCGCACCAGCTCGCATCTCTTCCTCGGCCCAAATCATAATACGGTCACGTAAACGATCTGCCTGCATAAGACCGGACATGAACTCAACTTGATCGACGCATGTCTTAAGGAAGAACTCGGCAAATGATGCTAGCGCTCCCTCACTGAGCGTTCCTCTGCCATCCAGATCCCCGCGTCTTGGGGTATCGCAAGACTGGAGGTGAGACTTGTAAGTTTGTTCCTGGCGGGCAAGACCGCGCGCAACGGACCACAATCCGCGCGTATCGAGGCTGTCACGCAACATGGCATACGACATCAAGCGCGTGACACGACCATTTCCGTCTGAAAACGGATGCACCCATAAGAGACGATGATGTGCACAAGCTGCAGCGAGGATGCTGTCTATACGTCCTGCTCTTGCGTATGCCTGATGCATTCGCTCCAGAAATCTCGGCACCGCATCTGGACTAATCGCAACGTGCTGTCCAACTTGTACGTATCCCTTCCTGAGTTCTCCCGGGACAACCGGAACCTGTTCACCGGTTTTTGGGTCTTCTACGACAAGTAAATCAGGCGGTAGCAACTCGCAAAATCGGCGGTGTAGCTGGATGATCGCATCAGGCGCGGTCGGCGGGGTCGTCAAACCGTCTTCATCAATCCACTTTTGGACGGCGATATGCGCCTTGGCTTCCTCTTGGAGATTCCGTTTGTGCGGATCAGCGCTGTAGTCTCCAGCGAGTGCGCGCTCAATATCAATTGGATGCGTATCATGCCCCTCAATGAGGTTTGAGTAGTAGCAGTTCATAGATCGCACGAGGTCGGATAGCGCTAAGGCAACCGATGCAGGCAGGCTACTTCGAAAGCCAGTGGACTTTTCAGCTAGGTCCAGCGCCAAATCATTAAGCTTGCCACGATGAGGGGAGCCCTCTGATACCATCAGGGGCTCAAACAGGCCGATTGCTTCTCCGTCATCACGTACAGTCATATACTCTTTCTTGGCCGGTTCTTTGGCCGACTCTGATAAACAGATAGATTAAATACTATCATACATTTAGCTTTCAAAAAAGCGTTCTCTTGTCCTCAATTTTGGCCGCTTCGTTGGCCGCTTTCAGGAAGGCGACAAGCTGGTATGGCTTACCGCACAGAGGTTAGAGCATGCGCAAGATCAGCTCACGCTCGATATTCTCCAGACTGGCCAGGGCATTGCGCCGGGTGACGGTGCCAAAGTCGCTGCGGACAAGCGCGCCGAAGGTTGTGCGTTGCAGCTTGTGCAGTTCAGCGCTTGAGAGCTTTGCCAGATCAAATCGTGTGATCAGTCTCATGTGATCCTCCTGTTGGTTGTTCAAGAGGCCCCGGTCTATCCGAAGCCTTTCCGGCTTCCCCACAACCTCGTAAGTGAAAGGTTTGGATGGACTGCGATGCAGACACCGACAGAAAGTGTTGAGACTTGAAAACATGAGTTTGAAGGCCAATGTCTAACGAGACGAAACGGAGATTAATTCTGTCATGTGAATACTTAGACGCCATTACTGCGTTCTTTAACGCGCTAGCAGCTCTGACTGCTTTTGGTATCGTTGTCGCATCTGTTGTTCGTGACCGTGACAACAAGGACGACTAGACCAATGGCGTAGTATTAGTTGGCCACGCTTAATCGCGTGGCCCTTTTCATTAGTGATATAACAAGAAATCCACTTCAAGCTCACCAGGGAACAAGCATTTTGCACCTATTCCCGCAGGCCAACTTCGCTCTTGTCTGCCTGGAACACATGAGAACCAGCATCAAGGGAACCTTACAGGTGCTGCGCACCCTTGACGCAGAACCTCATGCGCTCCTGATCGGCATCAGCGAAAGCGGCTCCGGGGAACAGGCTTATAACTCATATACATCGCCACGGTCTGGCTGATGATCTTGATGACGGTTGGTGCGATTGAGATTCTTATCATGATGATGATCAACAACGTGCTGTTGGTCATGGTCACCGCCAAGGTCGAGATAGCTGGCCACATCTGCGTTCAGAGCGGCAACTTCATCGGAGTGTTTGGCCTTTAGTTCTAAGAGTTCGGCGTGAAGCTCTCGTCTTTCTTCAAGCTGGGCTTGCCGCTGTTCTTCGCGCTCTTCGTCATCACGTTTTATTGCCTGATAGGCTTCTTCCTCATTTTGCTTGGCTATCGCCTTGGATTTGCCCGTGAGCCAATCCCACACCCCGGCAATCCCAGTTCGGAAACGGCTTGCGCGGGCTACGGTCTCATCCGCCCAGCGTTCAGCTTGCTTCTCAATCAGCTTTTGGCGTGCAGCACAGTGACGTTCTTTGATCTGCGCTTGCTTGAGGTCGAAGGCCACTTCTTTGGTTTCAAGCGCTGTTTCAGCGTCCCGGATGTAGCGCTTGATCAGCCCTGTCATGCGTTCAGCGATTTGAGCTTTAGTCTCTTCGACAGATGGAAGGGAAGAAGGATCACCCAGCTTGGTTTTGACATCCTTGACCTTCTGTCCCGACCAGCGGGCGATGGCATAGACCTCGCCGCGATAATCAACGGCGACAAAACCGCGTCGATCTCCCCTCGAGAGAAAAAAGCCCTTTTCTTCTAGAGCGCTGCGAAACGACGTGCGGTTATCAGACGCTTCCCAGCATTCTTTGAACATCGCCTTGAGTTGCTTCGGATCTTGTTTTGCCCGCTTGGCTTGTTGCCATTCTTCCCGACTGAAGGTCATCGGATCGCGGAGAGACTTATCTTTGAAGCCATCCGGCAGAGTCCAACTATGTTCTAGATACAGATCTTTGGAGAGGTCTTTGAGCTTCAGTTTGAAGTGCGGCAGATTGATAGCTTTTATCTCATCTGTATCGATCCGCGACCATACGACATGCGCATGACGTCGCCCCTCTTTCTCATGAAAGACGATGGCGCGGGGTTGATCAGACAGACCGAGTGTTGCCTCCGCGCGCTCAATCGCCACTTTAAACTCAGCTATGGAGACAGCTTCACCGACAGGTGGATTGACGCTTAAAGAGAAAAGCATTTGCTGGCATTGGGTGCCTTTGGAAATTGCCACGACTTCTTGCAGGGCGTTTGATAACGACGCCTCAGAGGCAAACCCGCGAAGCTCGTAAACTTCAACGTGCTCGTTCTCTTCTGCGTTCATCAGATGACGTGCCAGCTGCATTGCCCCACCGCGTTGAGAACCTTTCAAGATCACGGCTCACCTCCAGTGCCAGGAAAGCCCAAAGCGTGCATCAAGTCGGACCGCATTGAACGGATTGCATTGCAGGCTTCGATTAGTTCCTTTTCAAGCTCAGGGTTGACAGGCAACGCACCAAGATGTGCAGCTTTGGCAATCTGGTTCAGGTTGCTCGACAAACGAGATTGTCCCAATGCGCCCAGCACGCGCGCCAACTCAGCGTGATCTTTGACTGGCTTATGTCCACGAACACGGCGCGGCGTGAGCTCACCATCGAAAAGCTTTTGCCGAATGTAAGCTCCAAGTGGCATGCCTGCCGCTGCCTTCTCCAGCAAAGCGCGTTCTTCAAACGTAAAACGTACGGAGAACGGCGCAGGACCTGTCTTCTGTTGCGACGCAGCTTGTTGCGTTGCTACACGCAAATCCGCCGTGAGGCTCAGAATTCCTTCCGCAGCAATATCTTTGATTTCCCTCATGGTCCCACCTCCGGACCTTCAGAAAATTCATTAATATCAATATGTTTGAGTTGCTCTTCCCATTCTGCTAGAGTTTCAAAGAGCGTATCAGAGGGGTTCGAAATATCTCCCCCAGTGTCCGCCACTAGACTGGCTTTATGAGCCATGTTGTTTTCGAAATTCCCAATGATTTCAATTACCGTACGGTACGTTCACGCGCTGGAAGGGGCGTTTCCCTCATAAAATCCCGCATGAATTCCCGCATAGTGGCGGGTTTAGCGATGGAGGGTTTGGCATGGGTCTGACGTTGGATCGGGGGCGGTACTACTTCGTGATGAACGTGCCCAAACATCTCTTTGGGAAGGTTCTGGGGCGTGCTGGGCAACCGGTGCGGCAGGTGCGGCAGGCGTTGCGAACGGCTGATCTGAGCGTGGCAAAACGCAAGGCCTTTGAGCTCGAGGAGTTGAAACGGTCGGAGTGGCACCTGCTTGAGATGGGCGAAGAGGCGTTGGCGCATGAGAAGTTCGCCGCGGCAAGGCGGACGGCCGAGAGCCGCGGGTTTGACTACGTGCCCAGTGATAACCTGCTGCGGCGCACCTTTGAAGAAAACCTGCCCCGGCTGATGGCTGCGGCGGGTACCGAGGCGCAGCCGACACCGCCCGAGGTGGCCGAGGCGATCCTGGGCGGCGTGCAGGTGGCATTGCCGCCCCTGCGGACGGTGCTGCAGGAGTTCGTTGAACTCACCAAGACGAAGCACTTGCGGAAGTCCGACCGCCAGCGGCACCTGTGGCGTCTGCCGAGAGAGCGTGCGGTGTCCAACTTCGAAAAGGCTGTGCCCCGGCGCGCGAAGGTCGGAATTGATCGGATCACGCGAGAGGATGCGCTGGCGTTCCGGGCCTGGTGGGCGGCGCGGATCGAGGCGGGAGAGACTCGCGCAGAGACGGCGAACAAGGACTTTGGGCACCTGTCGCAGATCGTTCGGCACTGGTGCGAGCTTAAGGGCCATACGGACCTTGAGAACTCCTTTGCCAAGCTCCGGTTTGATAGAGCCATAGATCCGGAGGTCACGCGGCCGCCGTTCTCGCGCCAATGGGTTGAGACGCGTCTGCTGGCCCCCGGTGCGCTGGATGGTCTCAACGCCGAGGCCCGAGATGCATTTGTCATGCTGATCAACACAGGGCTGCGGCCCTCAGAAGTGCTCTCCTGCCCGCTGGAAGACTTTTGCTTAGAAGACCCCATTCCCTTCTTGCGCGTGGCCCCGCACGGGCGCGAACTGAAGCAGCGTCACACGGCCCGCGAGATCCCATTGCTGGGTGTTTCGCTTACGGCTGCGCAGCGGATTGTGGCGCGTGATGGGATCCAGAGGTACTGGCACAAGGCGACGTCGTGGTCGAACCTGGTCAATAAATATCTGGAGACCAACGGTTTGAAAGAAACGCCTGCGCACACCGCCTACAGCCTGCGGCACTACGTCGAAGACGCACTGCTCACCGCCGGGATCGACGATCGAGTGCGGGCAGACATCCTCGGCCACAAGTACAAGCGGCCTGTCTACGGGTCAGGCGGCGGGTTGGCTTTGAGGCATCAGGCCTTGGCTGAGATCGCGCTCTAACCTCAACTCTCTGACGGTTAACAAAATTAATCTTTTTGGCTCTGAGCCTCGCCAAACCTGAGAGCCACCTCCATATCTTTCAAGCGGTTACGTACCAAAAAGGTGTTGCGTTTCCTCTAGGAACAGCGCGCGGAGATAACCAGTTCTTCAACCTCAATTGGTTCTGTCCGGTCAGAGGCTTTCAGCCTCGAGCAGACACAAATCACGTAGGCACGCGCCGCAGCTCGGATCAAGCTTGAACCGAAACGGCACGCGCAGGCTCTCTTCACGGCGCCGGATCAAATGGCGCCGAAGCTTGAATGTCACCATTCAGGTCATGGGAGAGCTGTTTCTGAAACGGAGGTTTCAAACACATTGGCCAAAGACTGTCTCACAGATTATACATTCACCGCGCCGGAGCCCTTGTTCCGCCCGCGCCCGGATGGAGTTCCACTGCCTCTCGCGCATCTCGGACCGCTTCGCGCACCGACGCGGGCCTTGGCGGATCTGACACTGGCCCCTATCGAGATCGGCTTCCAGTCTCTGCTCGCTGTCTCATCTCTCGCGACGCAACCGCTCGCGGATGTGGAAACGCTGGCCGGAAAGGCCCCGCTTAGCCTCTTCTTCCTCACTGTCGCGCCTTCTGGCGAACGCAAGTCGTCCTGCGACAAGCTGGCCATGGAGCCGGTGCAGACTTGGGAGGAAGATCAGTTCGCCGCCTATCTTCACAGCCGCAAAAGCTACGAGTTCGAGCTCGAAGTCTTCGAGAGCTTGCACCGCAAGCAGGTTAGGGTCTGCAGCGGCAGTGACGGTGACGTGATCGAAACCAATGCCCCGCAAGCACCGATAGCTCCGATCGTCCCGCGCAAGGTTCTGTCGGATGTGACCTATGAGGGCTTACTGCATCATTTTGAAGACGGTGACCCGTCGGTGGGCATCTTTTCCGATGAGGGCGGGCAGATCTTCGGCGGGCACGCCATGAGTAAGGACAACCAGCTCAAGACGTCCGCGGGCTTGTCGAAGGTCTGGGATGGGGCACCTCTGAACCGGACACGCGCGGGTGACACGCTGACCACCTTCCGGCATCGCCGCGGATGTCTTCATCTGATGGTGCAGACCGGGGTGGCGGAGAGCGTCTTTTCCAATGAGACCTTTCGGGATCAGGGCTTGTTGTCGCGCTGCCTGATCTCCCAACCGCAAAGCCGGATTGGACAGCGGTTGATCTCGGAGGGAGCAGACGAGCTGCAAAAGCGCACCGCCGCGAAGCAGACGCTGGCTGACTTCCATACCAGGATCACGGGCCTGCTGTCACAGCCGCACTGCACCAACGGCAATCCGCGTGAGTTGTCCCCACCGACCTTGGAGCTCTCGCCAGACGCGCGGTCGCGGCTTGTCACCTTCGCAAATGAGGTCGAGCGCCAACAGGGCAAAGACGGCGATCTGGCCCATATCGCCGGCTTTGCCTCCAAGACAGCCGAGCAGGCAGCGCGCATCGCCGGCGTGTTCTCGGTCTTGGCAGATCCCACGACACGAGTTGTGACCGCGACAGTGATGTGGGACGCCATCCGGCTCATGGCCTGGTACCTGACGGAGGCACAGCGCGCGCTTGATGTCGGCCATGTCGATCCGTCTTTGCACATGGCAGAGCGCTTGCGGGTCTGGTTACTGGACAAGATGCCGCGTGAAGCTTTCGACAAGCGCACGATCGTCCGCTTTGGCCCTACCTCGATCCGAGACACGAAGACGGTGGAAAAGCTGCTCGGCATCCTCGAGCGGCATCACTGGATTGTGCGCATCCCTTCAACGCCAGTGAGCGGCAAGAAGGCCGCCACAACCTGGAGGGTTTTGTCCGATGTATAAGCTCTTCTCCTTCAACCCTGATGCGGAAGCGTCGTGCCTATCCTCACTGCAGAGCCAGGAGCTTGCGACAAACCCCGCGGTGACATCACTGCCTGCGACAGCTAACTCATTTCAAAAAAAATGAATTTCCATCTGTCGCAGAAGTCGCTGGTCGCAAAGTTCATGGCCCTGGATCCCATCGCGAACGACGCTTTCGAGGAACGCGCCGCAATGCTCCAGTTCGATGCCGGCATGTCCCGCGAAGAGGCCGAACGCGAAGCCTTCATCCAGGTCATGGCCGCCTATCGCTCCTTCTGAGAGGCGTTAGGTTCTTTCCCGGCTTTCCAACATGAGGGTAATTCACGCCATGTTACGCAGAGAACTTTTGCTCTCAGCAACACTTAAGGTTTGGGTTGTGGTTGTTGTTGTGAAGTGACGGATCGGTCGTATAGATCGCATTTCCTATCTCGATCAAACCGGACCTCGGTCTTCGATTTGGTACACGTTTGTCGAGCATTGAGGGTTCGTCAGACGCAGGTGATCGGTTAGGCTTGTTCATGGACAAAACTTGATAGGTGAAGCAGGGAAATCCTGAGATGAGTTCCAGTGGGAAGGTCCAGATACAAAGAAGCCGGCTCACTGGTTTCATCCTCACCTTGTTGGGACATCGCCATCACACGGCAGAGGTATCAGAGGCTGGTCTGTGCCTGATAGCAGGGGTTCGGCGAGAGGTAGGCCTTAGCCAGTTGACGCGACCCGCACCACAACCAAGACATTCGGACTCTCAACAGTGATCTTTCCGCTTCAGGGTGAGAGCGACGTGGCACTTGCGGGCGTGCGGCGCGCCCACGCAGAAGCTTTTGTGACATCGTTGAACGCCGCCTGGCGGAGCCACTTCGCCAAACAGGTGGACAAAGCGGACGCAGAGCTTCGCGCCTTGGCAGAGGTTGTGGGATGGCTCGAGCAGCCAAGGCGGTATCCGTCCGCTTGCCTGCTGCAACCTTTCTTGATAGGAGCGGTCCAAGTTCTAGACATGCTTCCGGAGAGTATTCCGGACGGCGTTTTGCCAGACCAACAGCGCAAGGTACTAGACGCAGTTATTCGGTTTCAACAGGCCCCTGAGGAGATGCGGGATGCGGCGGTCAAAGCCTTCGTTGATGCTGAGCTGGTTGAGACCAAGGAGTTCACGGATGTAATCGAATCCAACCCGCTGACGCCGGAGCAGCGCTTGGCGGTCGTAACAGACGAGGACGCGACATTGGTCCTCGCAGGCGCCGGCTCCGGGAAGACCAGCGTTATCGTCGCCAAGGCATCCTACCTGATCAATCGCGGGATCCGGAAACCGGACGAGATCCTTCTTACGGCATTCGGCAAAGAGGCCGCGGCCGAGATGGCCAGTCGAATTGAAGAGCGGTCAGGGGCTGTCGTCGACGCGCTGACCTTTCATGCTCTTGGCAACAGGATCATTCGCGAAGTTGAAAGTGGCTCCCCTGCTTTGGCGCCACATGCCAGTGAAGACAAGCTGTTTAGCGCATTGTTGCGCGATATTCTATTCGAGGACGTGGCCTCAATGCCAGGACTTGGATCGGTGCTGCTCAAGTGGTTCTCAGAGTTCTACTGGCCTTACAAAAGCGAGTGGGATTTCAAGACGAAGGACGAATACTACCAGTACGTCGAGGGCCATGAGCTCCGGACCCTTCAGGGTGATCTCGTCAAGAGCTTTGAAGAATGGGAAATCGCCAACTGGCTTTACCTCAATGGCATCGCCTCCATCTACGAGCCCGACTATGAACATGACCGGCCGCACAATGACCTGCAGGACTACACCCCAGATTTCCGGCTGATAGACAGCGGTGTTTTCATCGAGCACTTTGGGGCTCGAAGATCACAATCCTCTGACGGATCTTACCGGCTCACAACAGCACCCCACGTAGACCGAGATGCGTATCTCGCTGGCATGGAATGGAAGCGGAAAGTTCACGAAGAGAACGGCACGATTCTCATCGAGACCTACAGTTATGAGCGTGTCGAAGGCAATCTCACTGACGCTTTGGCAGAGAAGATCGCTCCCTATGTCGCAGCCGATCCAATTCCTCAGGATCAAGTCTTTGATAGGCTGTCCGAGCTAGGGCAGGTGGATGGCTTTACCCAGACGCTCGGGACGTTCCTGCGGCATTTCAAGAGTTCTGGTGGTTCTGTCGAGCAATGTCGTGCCCGTGCGCAGAAATCCCAGGATGCACCGCGTGCAAACGCCTTCATGATGATTTTCGCCCCGCTTTTGGGAGCCTACCAGCGGCGCCTTGGAGATCGCATTGATTTTGAAGACATGATCGTTCGCGCCACCGAGCATGTGAAGTCCGGTCGCTATCACAGTCCCTACCGTCACTTGATAGTGGATGAATTCCAAGACATCTCTGAAGGGAGGGCGAAGTTGCTTTTGGCCCTAAAGGAGCAGCACGCGGACGCCCGCATCTTCGCTGTCGGTGACGACTGGCAATCCATCTACCGCTTTACTGGTGCCGACATTCATTTGATGCGAGACTTCGGACGCGAGTTTGGCGGAACGTTCAATGGGCAGGACGGCATCCACAGCACCGTGGATCTCGGCCGCACGTTTAGGAGCGTCGACAAGATTGCTCTGCCGGCGCGCAGTTTTGTGCTGCAGAACCCATCGCAAATCAAAAAGCAGGTCATACCTTTCGGCAAGACCGAGGAGACCGCAATCAGAATTGCCTACTACGCTCGCGGCGGCGAAGAGCACGCATTGCGGTCCGCTTTAGACGGTATTGGCGCCGCGCAGGGCGACAAGACGACAAGTGTTCTTTTGCTTGGGCGCTGCCGTTTCTTGAAACCAGACAATCTTAGGTCTTTGACTTCAAGTTCGCCGAACCTCAGCATTCGATTCATGACAGTGCATGCATCTAAGGGGTTAGAGGCGGACCATGTCATCATCTTGGGCGCCGTCACCCACCGTATGGGATTTCCGTCGGAGATCGTAGATGATCCGCTGCTCGATCTTGTTTTGCCAGCGCCCGAAAAGTTTGACCATGCGGAAGAACGCAGACTTTTCTATGTTGCGCTCACCCGCGCGCGAAAGTCAGTGATTGTTCTCGCCGATCGTGAGAAACCATCTGTCTTCGCTCGAGAATTGGCAGAGAAGCCGGAGTATGGGGCCACTGAGCTCGGCGAAGCTGGGATTGCAGAGCATCGCTGCGGTGCCTGCGGTGGTCGAATGCTGGCTCAAACCTCCAAGAAGGGCCGTCGCTACTTTAGGTGTGAACACCGCTACCTGTGTGGTGAGACACGCAGTCCCTGTCCGGAATGTAGAACGGATTTACCGGTCGTAGACAAAGCACAGCCGGGATACTTAGTATGTAGCTGTGGTGAGAAGTTCTCCGCCTGCCCACAGTGTTCAGACGGCTGGCTTGTTAAGCGAAACGGCAAGTGGGGCAAGTTTCTCAGTTGCACCAAATATCCGAAGTGTAGTGGAAAACAGAGCCTGCCGAAGGAGTGGAAAAAGCGACCTAGAAAGAAGACGTCTTAATCCGTTTAGAGCTAAGACTTATACTTTGGACATGGCTAAACTAAGCATGTGCGGAGAATTCTGCTTTTTTTGGGCCTCTGACGCGGCAGTCGCGCACTAACAATAAAATTGGACCACTCAAGTGGGGCTGATCAATGGTCCAGCCAGCATATTGACAAACTTCGCTTACCGCCGCCCAAATTGGAAAGCAATGCTATCCATTGGATAACTGCGGGTTTGGGGGAAACATGGACCACCTTAAAGCATGGCTTGAGCGTCACATGCTGGGAAAACACTACGACGCGTTTGCCGCAAATTCTGTCGATCTAGAAATCATTTCAGATCTTGAAGAATCCGAGTTCGCCGACTTAGGTCTAGATTTGGGCGATCGCAAACGTATGATGCGAGCGCTAAAAACCCTCCCTTCGTTCCCGGTGGAATCTTCTGACATTGCCGAGACAACCGTTTCTTTACCGGCTGTGCTGGACAATAGAGCTGGGGTAGCAAGGGTTGAAGAGAAACTGCACTTGACAATGGTATTTGTGGACCTTGTAGGCTCAACTGCCCTTTCGAACGAGCTCAATCTCGAGGATTATCGCGATGCGATACACTGCTACCAGATATTCGCACTGAAGGCGATCCGGAAGCATCACGGGCATGTCGCCCAGTTCATTGGCGACGCGGTCACTGCGTACTTCGGCTACCCGACAGCTGCCGAGGATGATGCAGAGCGAGCAATTCTTGCCGGGCTGGATATTTGCGAAGGGATTGACAAGCACGTATTGGTTCCAAACCACACAATGCAAGCAAGAGTTGGTGTCGCTACTGGGGACTTGGTCGTTGAAGAAGTAGCGATGCGCCAGGGGCTGGCTTTCGGTGGTACGCCAAATCTTGCTGCGCGGATCATGGCCTTAACTGAACCAGGAACGGTTGCAATCAGCGATCGAACAAAAAGGCTATTGGGCGGGGCGGCATCGTGTGAATGGCTTGGACGACACGAGCTAAAAGGTTTTCAACGTCTAGAAAGCATTTGGCGTGTTCGGGACGCCACCAATGTAGGATTGCGGTTTCGGACGCGGCAGAAGGGTGCGATACTGCCGATGGTCGGCCGGGAAGACGAGATCCGGCTGCTCAAGAGTCGCTGGAAAGCAGTTTGTCGCGGCCAAACACAGACGGTTCTGATTTCCGGTGAACCCGGCATTGGGAAGTCTCGGCTGGTTGAGGCACTTGCAGAAAAAATCGACGAGGACGGTGGGCAGCGGCTGAACTTCCAGTGTTCTGTTCATCATCGGGGCAATGCCTACTTTCCTTTAGTTTCTCTAGTTCATTTGGCGGCAAGTATCCGGCGTTCTGACCCGCCGCCAAAACAAGCGGACAAACTCAAGCGCCTTCTCAATACCTGGTTCCCAGGACCAGACTACGAGGACGCCCTCGGATTGTTTTCCTATCTCCTATCAATTCCTGCCAGTGCTGCCGATCTGGACCCGAACCTGTCGCCGGAGCAGTTAAAGGTGCGACTACATCAACTACTAACCGACCTTGTGGTGAGACTATCCAAACGGCGTCCTCTGTTTTTGCTTTTTGAGGATCTGCATTGGGTTGATCCGTCTACCGAAGAGCTGATTGATCTATTGATCGATCGACTGGGTGATCGCCGGGTCATGATATTGGGCACTTCGCGCCCAGAGTACAAGCAGCCATGGACTGGACTTGCTCGCGTGACGTCACTATCTATCTCCCGATTAGACGATGATTTCGCGCATAAGTTGATGCGCAACGCACTGTCAGGAGAAGTGGTCGCGCGCGAGGTAGAGGCACAGATCATCAAGAAATCCGAGGGTGTTCCGCTTTTTCTCGAAGAGATGTCTCACATGGTTAGGAGACGCCAATTAGAGCCTGAAGCGAGCAACAACAGTGGTGAATTCGTCTCCCTGCCGTCAACACTCAAAGACCTGTTGCGTGCCAAAATCGATGGTCTTGCGACGGCCCGTGAAATTGTCCCGGTTTGTGCCGCAATTGGCCGAACAATTTACCCGTCGATGGTTCACGCAGTAACGGGCATGTCCTTCGACAAGGCGCGGGCCCAGCTGGATTATCTCTCCGAAGTAAGAATACTCGTACCGCGCGGGAACCAGCCAGACCGAAGCTATTCCTTTAGGCATGCTCTGATTCAAGACGCTGCTTACGATCTGATGTTGAATAGCCGCGCACGAGATTTGCATCGACAGATTGCTAAAGTGATTGTCGAGCTCTATCCGGATCTTGCTCGACAACAGCCTGATTTGCTTGCTCAGCACTATACTCGCGCGAGATTACATGCCCAAGCCCGTGACGCCTGGTGCGAGGCCGCGAACCATGCTGCAAGGCGATCAGCTACCGAAGAAACTATTCGGCATCTTGAAAATGCTATTGAACAGAACGGACAACTCGATGACCCTAAGGTTCGCCATACCGAAGAAATTGCGCTTCGGAAGATGTTCAATGTGGCGCTAAACACACGCGCATTCGGGTCGAGCCCCGTCCTAGAAAACATGAACCGACTGCATGAATTGCTAAACAAGACAGATGCGGCACCAGAGGACGCATTCCTCGCCCTTCATGTGCAATTTGGCGCTCAACTGATGCTGGGTGACACCGGAAGCGCTCTGAAAATGTGCGATGATCTTGATCGAATTACCCAAGATCACAACGATCTGACCATGAACACGATTGCCCTACACAATCGCGGGATGGCGTCATTTATGCAGGGCGACTTTGACGCAGCTATAACCAATTTTGACTCAGCTCTCATTCAACGCGAACGGTGTTCAGCTGCTGACATATTGCGCTACCATGCGGCCGATATAGGTCCAGTTGACGCCGCGATGCGCTGCTGGGCTCTTTCCTTACGGAACGATGATCCAGAAACGGTTCGAGGCGCGATAAAGGCCGTTACCGCGCGGCTGACGTCCGAGGATCATGAGTTCTCGCGATGCTTCGCTCTCAACATTCTGGCCACATCATACCAGGCTCTAGGAGATACTGATGCGTTACTTGAGTTGGTTGAAGAAGCGGTCAAAATTAGCACCGAGCATAACTTTAAGTATTGGGACGCATGGAGCGCAATTATCCAGTGTTGGGCTCAAGCAACTTCCGGAGAGGCGACGCTTGCCATCTCCGGCCTTGCGGCAGGAATCGATGCGTATTTGGCGACAGGATCGACACAGATCGTTCCTTACGCACAAACCTTGTTGGCAGACGCATACTTGCGCAGTGGAGATGTCGAACGCGCGCTCACAACAATTCAAAAGATGAAAGCCAATCAGAAAGATGGCGGACCTTGTTATCACATGGGCATTGCTGCCCGAGTTGAAGCCGACGTTCGAGCGGCAATGGGATAATCCTTTGGGTTCCGAACTTGTTAGGGAGTGAGGTCTGGTGATCGAGGCAACGGGGTTTGTTTCATCGAACACGTCGTTTGATCGCGATGTAAATAATGGTCTCGTCGTTAGAGCATCAAAATAGGGCGAATTGCTTGATCGGGCAGCTACCTGTCATCGACAGTTGTACAATGAATCGAATAGCAAACGTGGACACTGCAAAGAGCGTGCAATTTTCGCCAAGATGCGTTAACCTTTATTCATAATGCCTTTCGCCGACGAGCTGTCTCTCAGCATTTTTGGAGTCTGCGTGAATATCTGGGCTAATCTAACATTTTGATTTCTGCCAAGATTTCAAAGATCCAGCTTTAAACGGAGGAAATAATGAACAAGAGATTTTTTTCTACATTATATCGTTTGATACGTCTTACAGTTCCACTGTGTTTGGTGATATCAACTTTGGCTGTATCCCAAGTAGAAGGGCAAGAGTATAGCGAAGCCAATCCCTTCGGTGTCAACTATAGCTATATTACCGAGGCTGGCGATAAGGAGCGTTTTGACCTCGAAGAGCTTTCCAAACAACTTGTGGATCAACGCTTAGATCTCGAATCGCTAAATAACTTGACGGCCCGAACAGTTGATGACCTCGATGCTTTAGCGTCGGATCCGATGATCCGAAACCTGTTAGGCAATTCAACGACGCGCCCGCTTGGTCAAGGAATACTCTTGGGCGGAATGTCAAGTGCAGCCGCGATTGTGATCCTGAATGTCACTGTAATTGGCGCGGAAAAATGTGACACGCTCGGAAAGGTATTGTTCGGGTCAGCAGTACTGGGCAGTAGTTCCATGCGCGCAGTTCAAAACGCACACGATGCCGCAACGGGCATTGGGCTTGGCCGAGGTGAATTTGATATTCGAACAACCAAGTTTGTGCTATGTCGCGACCCCGAGAATAACACTTTCGAGGGCGTGCCAATTAACGTTCGCTGGGTTTTTAACGTCAACGGCAACAGCCTAACTACTGAAAAAGCTCCTTTCACAAATCCTCCGCCCAACAATGGGAACTACAAGCAGCGCTTTCTCGCTAGGGGTCTTGGGATAGAACTTGTGTTGATGGAAATCGACGGTGCTGCGCTTCCGCCTAGCAATCCAAGCTATCTGATCGTTGAGGATGCCTGCATAGACATCTGGTTTGTAGACGAGGTCGATGACTTTGATATTGTGGTGCCGGCATCCATGAGCGGAAGTGGCGTGTTTTGTGCTGGCGGATACTGCAAGGGCAATCCACCAGGATTGGACGCAACACAATAAAGACGTTTTGCTCAAAAGTCGACCAAAAACTGCGCGCTGTGGCGAATTCGCCGCGGCGCGTTGGATTGCATATGATGTGCTACCCAACGCGCCCTCGGCCGTTGTCAGAGTTTTCGCCCTTCGATCAAGTGCACGGGCTGGTGTCGTGCGCTGATTTCATCAGCTCCGCCGGGACCTTGTGCCCGATGGCGCTGTGCGGCCGTTCCTCATTGTAGTCTCTACGCCAAGCCTCTAACTTTTCGGCCGCATCTTCAAGGCTCATGAACCAGTGGCTGTTCAGGCATTCAGCCCGGAAACGTCCGTTGAACGCCTCAATGAAGGCATTGTCCGTCGGTTTGCCCGGCCGTGAGAAGTCCAAGGTGACGCCGCGCTGATAGGCCCAGGGGTCCATGTCGCGCGAGATGAACTCGCTGCCCTGATCGACGCGGATCGTGGCCGGATAGCCGATACGGCGGCACGTCCGGTCGAGCGTAGCGACCACATACTCACCCCGATAGCTGAACCGGGGATCGAGCACCGGCACGAAGCGTGAGAAGGTATCGACGACGGTCAGAACTCTGATCTTCCGACCCGTTGCCAACTGGTCATGCACGAAGTCCATCGCCCATACATCGTTGGGACCGACGGCTTCCGCCCGATCTTCCCTGAGCTTTGCCTTTACCCGCCGCTTCGGCGTTTTGTTCCTGAGTTGCATGCCCAACTCCTTGTAAATGCGATAGGTCTTCTTCGTGTTGATCTCCCAGCCCTCGCGCCTAAGCAGGACGTGGACGCGCCGGTATCCGAACCGGATCTGAGTCTGGCAAATCTCCCTGATGCGCTGCTCCAACGCGGCCTGACCAGGCCGACGAGAGTTGTAGCGATAGGTCCGGGGATCGAACCGGATCACCGCACAGGCCCGGCAGATCGACACCTGCCAATCCGCCCGCATCTCGTCGACCAGCGTCCTTTTCCGGGCAGGCCTCAGAGCTTTCGTTTAATGACGTCCTGCAACATCTCCTTGTCGAGGGACAGGTCCGCGACGATCTTCTTCAGCCGAGCATTCTCCTGCTCAAGCGCCCTCAACCGCTTCATCTCCGACGGCATGAGCCCCGCATACTTCTTCTTCCAATTGAAGAACGCCGGCGAGCTGATGCCGGCCTTCCGGCAGACCTCCGCGACGGGCGTCCCGTCCTCCGCCTACTTGATGATGAACGCCTTCTGCGCGTCCGTGAACTTCGATGCCTTCATGCGTTTCCGCTCCTCTCCCAGCCAGGGAAATCTAGCGAAAACTCTAACCAGGATCGAGGGCGCGTTGGGTAGCACATCAGTTGGAGAACAGGCTAACCTATAAATGCGGACTTTCAGGGGAGCAGGTCGATTGGCGCTGATCAGCCGCACTTGAGTGGTCCAATTTGATTGTTAGTGCATGACCGGCCTTTGGTCCATCTGGACGATGGTTTCA
>NZ_CANLQB010000010.1 GCF_947493125.1 uncultured Roseobacter sp.
GGAGTGGAGCGGGCTGCGGATCGGCTCGGTCGAGAGCCTGTCGGGCATCGTCGATTCCGATGAGTTTGGTGACAGCCGCGTGCGTCTTAACGTGGTGATCGGCATTCAACCGGCCCGTCTTGGCCTGCAGGGCGACGTTGATCCCGCCCGCGCGCTGGAGTTCCTGCGCGCTCGCGTGGCGGAAGGCACGCGGGCCCGGCTGGCCTCCGGCAGCCTGCTGACCGGTGGATTGAAGGTCGAACTGGTCGAGATTGAGGATGCAGAACCCGCCGAGGTGATCGTTTCGGAAGACGATATCGCGCGCCTGCCCTCCACCGACAGTGAAATCTCTGATGCGACGGCCACCGTCGAAGGTGTCTTCACCCGCATCAACAGCCTGCCCATCGAGGAGCTGCTCAACAGCGCCATCGGGTTCATGCAAAGCGCCGAGGCTTTCGTCTCGAGCCAAGAGCTGCGCGAAACCCCTCTCGAGGTCCGCGCGCTTCTGGGTGATTTGCGTGGCATTCTGACCTCCGAAGAGGTGCAGAATATCCCTGTTTCGCTGAACGCGGCGATTGCGCGGGTTGACACGATCCTTGCGCAGATTGAGGACGGGCGCGCGGTTGACCGCATTGTGAAGGCCATTGCCGAGGCCACCAATGCGGCAGCGGCGGTCAATGCCTCCGTCGCGGGTATTCCGGAACTCATCGACAACCTCAGCAGCGTGGCCGCCAAGGCCGAGGCGATGCCGCTGGAAGACCTGACCGTCCAGCTGACCGAACTGCTGGCCTCAGCCGACGACATCCTGGCCACAACCGCCGCGCAAGAGCTGCCCGCGTCCTTGGGCGCCGCGCTGGATGAGCTCAACGCGACACTGGCCGAGCTTCGTGAAGGCGGTGCCGTGCGCAACGTCAACGCAACACTCGCCTCCACCCGCGAGGCCGCCGATGCGGTGGCTCTGTCGAGCCGTGATCTGCCCGCACTCGTGGAACGGATCACGGAAGTCTTCGACCAGGCCAGCCGGACCATCGAAGGCTATAACAAAGGCGATGTGATCAGCCGCGACGCACAGGCCGCGCTGCGGGACATCTCGCAGGCCGCCGATGCGCTGACCTCCCTGGCCCGCTTGCTGGAGCGTAACCCCAGCGCATTGATCAGAGGGCGTTGACCATGATTTCCAAAGCTGTCTCTTTTGCAGGCCTCGCGCTCTTGGTACTCACCGCCTGTGGCGCGGCCCCGGATCGCTACGTGGTGCCGGACCCCACCGTGACTGAGCGCCAGCGCATCGCCTTCCGCGCCGTGGAGATCCGCGAAGTCTCCCTGCCTGCCTATGCCGCGTCGGATGAAATCCCGCAGCAGGATACAGACGGAAGGCTCAGCAGCGATGGCGGCACGCTCTGGGCTGATACACCCGAGCGCGCGGTCGCGCTCGAGCTGGCGCGCCATCTCGCCCGGCTCAGCGGGGCACGCGTGGCCTCCACACCCTGGCCGTTCGAGAGCTTCCCCGATGCACGGCTCGATCTGCGCTTTGAAAGCCTCGTGGCCGAGGCTGAGGGCCGGTTCCGCGCAACAGGACAGTACTTCGTGGCCGTACCCGACGGAAGACGCGAGCGCGCGGGGCTCTTCGACCTCACTGTCCCTTTCGATCCGGCGGGTGGGCCGCCGGCGATTGCAACCGCGCGTGGTCAGATCATCCTCGATCTTGCCGCATTCGTGGCTGCCACCGGGCTCCGCTAATCCGGCCAATCCGCCAGGGCTTGGGCCACGCGGGCGAGCCCCTCCTCGAGATTGACCTCCGTCCCACCACCGACGCCCAGGCGAACGTGCTGGGGCTGATCATATGCGCTGCCTGGCAGCAGAAAGGTGCGATACGGCGGTTCCAGCAACCGGCGCGCGAAGGCGGCGCTGTCGACGCCATCCGGCAAACGGGCAAGCCCGATAAGCCCCGCCTGCGGGGCCACCCAACTGAGGTTCGGCTGCGTCTCGAGCCAGGCTGACATCTTTGCGAGATTGGCTCGTCCTGCCGCCCGCGCAGCCTCCAGCGCTGCCGCATACCGGTCCGGACGCAGTGCAATCTCGGCGATCACTTCGCCCATGATGTTCATGATCTCCGAGGAATTCTCTCGCAGGATCACCGCGTCCATGACCATCTGCGGATCACGACAGATGAGCCAGCCTGTCCGCAGCCCCTGCAACCCCAGCGCCTTTGAAACCGACCCAGTGGTGATGCCGCGCGGATAGAGCCCAGCCACCGAGGGCGCCCGGGGTCCCTGCCACTCCAGCCCAGCGTAAACCTCATCAACCAGCAGCCATGCGCCCACCCGCTCGGCGATGGCCACAACCTCGTTCAGCTCATCATGGCCCAGAAGCTGCCCCGTCGGGTTGTTCGGATTGCTCAGAAAGATCATCCGCGTTTTCTCGGTCACCGCATCCGCCAGCGCGTCCAGCGGCAGCTGCCAGCCGTCGGCCTCGTGGCGTATTACCTCGACGATCGTCGCGCCAACCGCGCGGGCAAGCACCGCGGCCTGGGGCCATCCGGGTGTCTCGATCACGATCTCATCGCCGGGCTGCAACAGCTGCATGATCGCCAGGTAATTCGCCTCGGCCGCTCCGGCGGTGATCAGCACATCTTCAGGCCTGCACCGCCCCTCCAGCCCGGCTTGCGCCAGGACATGGCCGCGCAGCTCCGGCAGGCCACGAAAATCGCGGCTGTTCCAATCCAACGGCAGCGCCGGGTCAAGCTCATCCAGAAACGCGCCCAATGTGGGCGAGGCCGACAGCGAGAATCCGACGATCGCCTCCGGCTGGGCCTCGGTCGTCTCGAGCAGGTACTGGAACAGCTCGTGTATCTTGACTTTCATGGCCCCTCCCCCGCCTACTCGCGCCAACAAGACCGACGAGGCAGGTGAGATGCAACCCCTTCTGACAGGGCGTCCCTTACGGATGGCGGTGCTCGACTACGGGCTCTTTCAGGTGCACGCCAACGGGCGGATCATTGGCATCTGCGGGTATCTGATCCAGACGGATGATGGCGAAAACGTCCTGATCGACACCGGCTTTCCCGCCAAATACGCCGAGGATGCAGCCGCTGCGACAGCGGAGGATGAGCTGGGCGGCTTTGGCCGCGTCCTGTCGCTCATGCCCGAGAACCTCGCACCCGCGCAATTGGCGCGGCTTGGCCTTGGCGCCGAGGACATCACGCTCATGATCCAGAGCCACACGCATATTGATCACGTCGGTTTCCTGCACGGGTTCCCTGCGGCACCAATCGTTATCGCAGCCGCAGAACTTGCCCTGCCCCGACCGCTCTATTGGTCGGGCAAGCAGGTCATGGACTGGCCTGATCGCCGCTACATCGAAGTCGAAAATGACGCCCCTATGGGGCCGGGTTTCGACATTTATCTCGTTCCGGGCCACGCACCCGGCCAACTCGCCTTTCTGATTGAATTGCCGGAGACCGGCCCGGTTTTGCTCACATCTGATGCGATCAGCCGCCCAGCCGAGATTGACGAGCGGTTTGCCGGGTCCTGGGACGAGAGCGCTGCAATGGCCAGTGGTGCACGGCTGATGCAGATCGCCGAAGCGCGGAAGGCGATGGTGATCTACGGCCACTGCCCTGAGCAATGGCGAGGTCTGCGCAAAGCGCCGGCGTGGTACAGCTAGCGCACGTCGCGGCCCTGGTTCAGGATGATCACGTTGCCGCTGGAAATGTCGCCCGCTGGTGACAGCAGGAAGCCCACCCAGGCGGCGATTTCCGCTGGCCGCATGGCCCGCCCGTGCGGCATCTGCGCAATGGCATCGGCCAAGACCTCCTCGCTCACGACATTAAAAAGCGGTGTTTCCGTCATCGCCGGTGCGATGGAGTTCACCGCGATTTTCTCGGTCGCGTAGCGCCGCGCCAGGTCCTTGGTCAGCGTATCCAGCGCCGCCTTGGAAGCCCGGTAATGCGGCGGATCAAACGCGTCGAAATTATACGCGCCGTTGGAGGAGATGTTCACGATCTTCCGAACCCCGGCCCGCCCACGCATCAACTTGATGGCTTCCTGACAGCAGTGAAACGCCCCGGTAAAGTTCAGCGCCATCTGCCGCGCGACCTCCTCTGCCGGTATATCGGGGAAATCGGACATCAGGCAGGTGCCCGCATTGTTCACCAAGGCATCAAGCCCGCCCTGCGCCATGGCGATGTTGTCGAAGGCGGTGGCGATGGCCGTGGGATCCGTCAGATCGACAGGTTTGCCTTCGAACCCTGCGCAGGCCATCTCTGCCAAACCGCTTTCGTCGATGTCGAAGCCGATCACATGGAAGCCATCGCTGACCAGGCGGTCGACAATCGCCCGCCCCATGCCACCCGCGGCTCCGGTCACCACAGCGATTTTTGTCATGCGTTCTCTTTCCTGAAGTCAAAGCGGGTCATATGGAGCCAATCAGCGCCGGTTGCGCGTTCAGCGCGTCTACGTCGAAGCCTGCCAACCGCTTGTATTTCGCCGAATGGGCCGCCAGTTCGTCCTGTGGAATCACATCCTCAATGCGGTCGAACACACCACCACACCGGTCTTCGACCATCTGCAAGATCGCGTCTGGCCCGCTGCCGCGATTGGCCAGCGTGACCGCGCTGGTTCGTGGTCGCAGACTGGCCTCATAGGCGTGCAGGGCCTCAGGCGTTGTGCCGTGTGCTGCAAAACACGCACCGAGTGTCCGCGCATCCACAATCGCCTGGCTCGCCCCGTTCGAGCCCACGGGATAGGTCGGATGGGCGGCATCTCCCATCAGTGTCACCGGGCCTTCCGTCCAACGGGCCACTGGATCCCTATCCACCATTGGATACTCAAACACCGCCTCGGCACCGCGGATCAGCCCGGGCACATCCAGCCAGTCAAACACCCAATCGTCAAAGGCGGGCAGGAAATCCCCGAGGTCCGCAGGGCGGTTCCAGTCTTCTTTCCGCCAGCCTTGGCTCGGATCGACGCGCAACTCCGCGATCCAGTTGATCAGCGCATCGCCTGTCGCCGGATCGGCATTCGTGATCGGATATGCCACGATGCGCTGGCGGTCATGCCCGGCCAGGATCATATCAGCACCACCCAGAAACGGTCTGGTCCGCGTTGTCCCCCGCCAGAGGATCGCCCCGCTCCAGATCGGCGACCCCTCATCCGGGTACATCTGCCCGCGCAAGACCGAGTGGATGCCATCCGCACCGATAGTCACCGTGCCTTCGACGCTCGCCGGGCCATTGGGCCCAGCCAGTTTGAGTTGATGCCCGGAAAACCCAGTCGCGCGATGCCCGGTTATCACAGAGGTTTCGCCTGCCCGAGCGCGTAATGTCTCATGGAGCAGCATCTGTAACTGACCGCGGTGCACCGAGTACTGCGGCCAGTGATAGCCCGCCGCAGTGCCGCGCGGCTCTGTCCAGATTTCGCGGCCCGTCTTGCTGTAGAAGCCGACGCTCTGGGTCGATACGCCGATCTCAGCAAGGTCATCGGCAAGGCCCAGATCATGCAGCTCACGCACCGCATTCGGCTGCAGGTTGATGCCCACGCCCATCGGTTTCAGGGCGCGTACGGCCTCATAGATGCGAAACGGCACCCCGATTTGGTGCAGCGTCAGGCCAAGTGTCAGCCCCGCAATCCCCGCTCCGGCAATCAGAACGGTCATCCCCGGTCAGCCCGCCATGTGACAGGCCACGCGCGCGCCGCGAATGTCGCGCATCTCGGGGCGGGTTTGGCTGCAGACGTCTGCTGCGAGGGGACAGCGCGGGTGAAAGGCACAGCCCTTCGGCGGGTTGATCGGGTCAGGGATCTCGCCCGTGGGCGGTGGTACTTCGCGCCCGAAACTGTCCAGCTGGGGGGCCGCTGCCAACAGCATCTGGGTATAGGGATGCTTGGGGTCGTCAAAGAGCTCATCCGGCCCCGCCTCCTCCACCAGCCGCCCCAGGTAGAGCACGCCGATCCGGTCGGCCATGTGCTGAACCACCGTCAGATCGTGGCTGATAAACAGATACGTGAGCCCAAACTCGTCTTTCAGATCGCTCATCAGGTTCAGCACCTGCGCCTGCACCGACACATCCAGCGCCGAGGTCGGCTCGTCACAGACGATCAGTTTGGGCTCGGAGGCCAGCGCCCGAGCAATGCAAATGCGCTGCCGTTGCCCACCCGAAAACTCATGCGGAAACTTCCCGGCATCTTTCGCCGACAGCCCCACCTGCTCCAGCAGCCGCTCGGCCATCCCGCTCGTGTCCCCGCCCCGCGCGGCCACCGGCTCCACGATAATATCCCGCACGCGCCAGCGCGGGTTGAGCGAGGCGAAGGGGTCCTGAAAAATCATCTGGATGTCGCGCCGCACCGCATCGACTTTGGCGGCGTCGGTCTCGCGTGCCAGATCCGTGCCGCGAATCTCCACCGCGCCCGAGCTCGGCCCGAGAAGCCCTACCAGCATCTTGCCGATGGTCGATTTGCCCGACCCGCTCTCGCCCACCAGCGCATAGACCGTGCGTTCGGCAATCTCGAAACTGACGTCCGAGACGGCGGTGAGGTAGGACTTTTCGCGCCGTTCCACCACCCGGTTCAACCAGGGTTTCGAGACATCGAAAATACGGGTGAGATTCCGGATATCGACCAGCGCCATCAGGCCACGGCCTCCTCAACCATCGGGAAGAGGCAGGCCGCCCGCCCGCCGCCGTCCTCTATGCGGGGTCCGGGCGACACGCGACAGCGGTCGTGCGCCCGGGGACAGCGCGGGTGAAAGGCGCACCCGTCGGGCAGCGCGTCCAACCGCGGCATCGCGCCCGGGATCTGGTGGAGCCGGTCCTTGCCGCGTGAGGCCAGCGGGGTCGAGCCCATCAGACCGTGGGTATAGGGGTGCCGCGGCGCCGTGAGTACGTCGCGCACCGGGCCCAGTTCCGCCAGTTGGCCGGCATACATCACGGCCACCCGGTCTGCCGCTTCAGCGATCACACCCATATCATGTGTGATGAGCATCACCGCGGTGCCCCGCTCGCGGCAGAGCTTCTTCAGGAGCGCGATGATCTGCGCCTGCACCGACACATCGAGCGCGGTGGTGGGCTCATCCGCGATGATAAGCGAAGGCTCGGCACAGAGCGCAAGCGCGATCACCACCCGCTGGCGCATGCCGCCCGAAAACTCATGCGGATAGCTGCCCACGCGCTCGGCGGCGCCGGGAATACCAACCTCTTCCAGCGCTGCGACAGCCCGCCGCTCCGCTTCCGCGCGGCTGATATCCAGATGGGCCAGCATCGTCTCCGTCAATTGATCCCCGATGCGCAAAAGCGGATTGAGCGAGGTCAGCGGGTCCTGAAACACCATGCCTATTTCTTTGCCGCGCAGCCGCCGCATCGCATCGCCGGTGAGCTGATCGACCCGCGTGCCTCGCACATGTATCTCGCCCGCTGCGATATGCGCCGGCGGGCTCAAGAGCCCGATTACGGCATTCCCTGCCATCGACTTCCCCGCCCCGCTCTCGCCGACAACGCCAAGGATTTCGCCCGCTGCGATATCATAGGAAACGCCGCTTACAGGCCGCAAGATGCCGTACCGGGTGGGAATTTCGACGGTGAGGTCGCGGATGGAGAGCACAGGGTCCGCCATTAGCGCAGCCTCGGGTTCAGCGCATCGCGCAGCCAGTCACCCAGCAGGTTCACGCTCAGGGCCAGCGCGAGCAGTGTCACGGCTGGGAACAGCAGGATCCACCACTCGCCGGAGAACAGGAATCCCTGCCCGATGCGAATGAGCGTGCCGAGCGACGGCTGCGTCGGTGGTGCGCCGACGCCGAGGAAACTCAGCGTGGCCTCTGCGATGATCGCCAACGCCAGCGAAATCGTCGCAATCACCAATACGGGAGACAGAACATTCGGCAGAATATGCCGCAGCATGATGGCCCCCGACCCGCGCCCGATCAACCGCGCCGCCTGCACATATTCCTTGTTCTTCTCCACCAGCGTGGCCCCGCGCACGACCCGCGCGAACTGCACCCAATCCGACAGACCGATCGCGATGATCAGCACCCAGATCGCCATCTGATCGCGGTACTCCACCGGTGTGATCCCCTTGGCAATCCCGAAAATCAGCATCGCCACAAGGATCGCCGGGAAGGTCAGCTGCACGTCGGCCACACGCATGATGATCGTCTCGGTCCAGCCGCCCAGATACCCCGCGATCAGCCCCAGCGTCACGCCGAGCACCATCGCAAAGAGCACCGCCGCAACGCCCACAAAGAGCGAGATGCGCATGCCGTAAAGAATGGTCGAAAACACATCCCGCCCCTGATCATCCGTGCCGAGCCAGAAGGTCTCGCCCGTGAAGGCATTGGGCTCCATGGGCTTGGAGAACCCATTCATCAGATTGAGCGAGGCCGGGTCGAAGGGGTCATACGGAGCGATCAAGGGCGCAAACACGGCGCAGAGGACCATGAACAGCACAATCGCTGCCGAGACAATCGCAACCGGTGATTTGCGGAACTGGTAGGCAAAATCGCTTTCCAGCGCGAGGCGGAGGCGCGAGCGTTCCACCGGGGTCGTCGTTTGGGTGAGATCCGCCATCAGTGCGCCGCCGTTCTGTCCGCGCGCAGTCGCGGATCAATAGCAAAGTAAAGAAGGTCGACGATCAGGTTGATCGCCACGAACATCACCGAAATCAGCATCAGATATGCCGCCATCACCGGGATATCGACGAATTGGATCGCGTTGATGAACAGCAGCCCGACACCCGGCCACTGGAACACCGTCTCGGTGATGATCGCAAAGGCGATGATGGAGCCCAGCTGCAAGCCCGTCACCGTGATCACGGGCACCAGTGTGTTCTTCAAAGCATGGCGAAAGTTCACCGCGCGATCGCGCAAACCGCGGGCTCGGGCAAAGCGGATGTAGTCCTGTCGCAAGACCTCCAGCATCTCCGACCGCACCAACCGCATAATTAAAGTCATCTGGTAAAGCCCCAGTGTAATCGACGGTAATATAAGGGCTTTCAGGCCACTCTCTGTCAGAAACCCAGTGGACCATCCGCCCACCATCACCGTCTCTCCGCGCCCGAAACTGGGCAGCCAGCCAAGCTCGACGGAAAACAGGTAGATCAACAGGATGCCAATCAGAAAGGTGGGCAGCGACACCCCGATCAGCGACACAGACATGATCGCATTGGCTGTAAACCCATTGCGCCGGATCGCCGTGAACACGCCCAAGGCAATCCCGATTGTAATCGCCAGAAACCCGGACACCGCTGCCAGCTCAAGCGTGGCGGGCGCGCGCTCGATCAGGATGTCGGAGACAGGGCGCCCCTGACGGTAGCTGACACCGAAATTGCCCTGAACAGCGCCTTTCAGGAACTTGTAGTACTGTACTGGAAACGGTTGATCGAGCCCAAGCTCGGTGCGCAGACGCTCGATATCCGCCTGCGTGCGCTCCTGCCCCAGCATGTTGTCGATGGGATCGCCCACAAAACGGAACATCGAAAACGCCACCGCGCCAACAACGAGCAACACGAGGATCGACTGGAAGACGCGGCGGATGATGAAGGCGAGCATGTCGGTTCTCTAGTTCACGGTGACCCAGCGCAGCAGGAAGAAGTTGTCAGGCCGTTGCGTCAGTTCCACATTCGCCTGCGTGCCCCAGACCAGCGGCTGTACGTAGAGCGGCACATACGCCACCTCGTCCTGCAGGATCTTCGTGGTCTCATCGAGCATCATCTGCCGTTTGCCATCGTCGATCTCGGACTGGATCATTGGCAGCAGCTCATCCACCCGCGCATTGGAGAATCCTCCAAAATTCCAAGAGCCTAGCTTCTTTTCTTCATTCGGCGTGCTGGCCAGAAACCGCACCGGATGCTCCGCATCAAAGGTCCCCGGCGACCAGCCGAGGAGATACATGTCATAGTTGTCGGCACGCAGCTCGGGCCAGTAGTTCTGCACCGGCATCGCGTCAAGCGTCGCACGCATTCCCACCTGCGCCAACATACCTGTCACAGCCTGACACACGGACTCGTCATTCAGATACCGGTCGTTCGGGCACTTCAGCCCAAAGGAGAATCCGTCAGGATACCCCGCCTCAGCCAGCAGTGCCCGTGCCCTGTCCGGATCATAGGCAGGCCGCGCGGCCAGATCCGCGCTGAAACCGCGCATCGCCGGGCTGACCAGTTGGCTCACCTCCTCGGCGTTGCCGCGCATGATTGTCTGCAGGATCGCGGGCACATTCACCGCATGAGAGACCGCCTGCCGCACGCGCACATCCGCGAAAGGATTGGCGTCTGCGGTTTCATTGGAATACTTCAGCGCCTCGGCTTCATGCGGGAAGCCCAGCATGATCACACGCGCTTCGATGCCCTGAATGACCTTGACCTGATCATTTGCGGCCAGCCGCGCGGTGTCCTGGATCGGCACCGGGTTGATGAAATCCACATCGCCGGAGAGCAGCGCCGCCACCGCGGTCGCCGGGTTCTGGATCGGCGTCAGTTCGGCGCGGGTGATGTTGTGCTCCGCCTCATCCCACCAGCCGCCGAAGGGCTCCAACACCGTGCGCAGCCCGGGCTCGCGCGTTACCAATTGGAACGCCCCCGTCCCATTCGCGTTCAGCGTCGCGAAATTGCCGTTGTCCTTGTCGGGTCGCACAGCGGTGTTCGCCTCAGCCCAGCCCGCGTCCATCATCATCCAGTTGGCGATGCTATCGGGAAAAATCGGGTTCGGCGCCGTGGTCATGATATCGACGGTATAGTCGTCGACCACACGCACCTCAGAGACAGGCGCAAACCAGCTGCGCGTATCCGCCGCCTCGCTCGACGCGCGCTCATAGGAAAAGAGGACATCCTGCGCGTCAAATGTACTTCCATCGTGGAAGGTCACGCCCTCGCGCAGGGTGAACCGCCAGCCCGCACCGCCGTCGATCGGCTCCCAGGCGGTCGCCAGTGCGGGCTCGATGCTCATGTCCTTCCCACGCCTGACGAGCCCTTCATAGACATTGTTCAGAAAGCCCAGAACCGCCGCGGAGTTGACCGCATGCGGATCCATTGTCTGCGGGTCGGTCGTTTCAGCCCATCGAAACTCTTCAGCTCCCAACATGGAGGCGGAGGCCATCAAGACAGCGGAGAAAGAGAGGGAACGCAGCATCGGAAAACCCTTTCGGCAAGTATGCAGGAAAGCGGTGATGACACGGCCCCCAGCGAGGGCCGCGCCACATGTTTCACAAGCTCATCAGGCTCAGTTCAGCTTGAAGTACTTGATTTTCGGCGAATCTTCCGCCTCGACCACGGTGTCGACGTTCGACTTCATACCCCAGTTCAGAACCTGGTGGTGGATCGGGATATAGAGCTTCTCCTCCTGCACCACTTCCCAGATCGCGGCGATATCTGCATCGCGCGCTTCCAGATCGGTGTTCGACGCAAGGCTCTGGATCTTCGCATTCAGATCGTCATTGGTATAGCGCGTCGCGTTCCACGACCCGTATTTGTCGTCACGCCCGTGCACGAGGAAGTTGAAGATGTATTCCGAGTCGTACGTCGGCACACCCCAGCCCAGCATGTAGAAATCCGTTTCCAGATTGCTGAGCAGCGGGAAGTGCTGCGCCTTGGGCTTGGCGTCGAGGTTCACGGTGATCCCGATCTGCGCCAGCATACCGACAGCCGCCTGACAAATCGCCTCGTCATTGATGTAGCGGTCATTCGGACAGTCGAGCTGGATCGAGAAGCCATCCCCATACCCCGCGTCCGCCATCAGCGTCTTGGCCTTGTCGAGATCGGTGGTCGAAGACGCATCCATCTCCTCGTCCCAGCCATTCACGAAGGGCGGAGCGATCATGCCCGCGGGCGCGGACTGGCCGCGCATCACCACCTGCTTGATGGCATCGCGGTTGATTGCCAGGTTCATCGCCTCGCGCACGCGCACATCCGCGAGCGGGTTGGCGCCTTCGACGTTGTCGTTCGCCAGATCCTCGTCGCCCACGTTCATGCCGAAGAAGATCACCCGGTTCTGAGGAGCCGTCCGCACATCCAGCCCGTCGGTGCTTGCCACACGGTCAAGGTCCTGCACCGGCACGTCCTGAATGAAATCCACCTCGCCCGAGAGCAGCGCCGCCACGCGCGTGGCGGCGTTCTGGATCGGCGTGTAGATGATCTCGGTCACCTCAAGCGGGAACTCATCCTTACCCCAATAATTCTCGTTCAGCGTCAGCACGGTCTTGACGTCCGGCTCGCGGCTCACCAGCTTGTAAGGCCCTGTTCCGTTTGCGTTTTTCGCGGCAAACGTATCCTCACCACCTTCATAATCCTGCACGTCGACGGCGTTGTTCGCTTCCGCCCATTCCTTGTCCATGATGAACATGTTGGTCAGGTTGTTTGGCATGATCGGGTTCGGGCCGTTGGTCACGATCTCGATGGTATAGGCGTCCGGCGCGCGGACTTCAGCGACCGAAGCCAGCAACTCCTTATAGTCGGAGTCCTCGGTCATTGCCCGCTCGAGGCTGAACTTCACGTCCGAGCTGTCGAAGGCCGCGCCATCGTGGAAGGTCACACCTTCCCGCAGCTTGAACACCCAGACATTCGGGTCCTCTTCGGACGGCGCCCATTCGGTCGCCAGCGCGGGCACGATGGTGCCTGCATGGTCACGATGGACCAGCGGCTCCATGATCTGATGCGCAAAGGTCGAGGTCGGGCCTTCGTTCTGCGCATGCGGATCCAGCGTCAGGCTGTCACCTGCACGCGCCCACCGCAGCGTTTCGGCCGAAGCCAGCGCCGTGCTCGACAGCAGGATCGCAGCAGACAAAAGGGTTGTTGTCTTTCTCATGTCAAAATCTCCCCGGTTTGTTTTTCTGCGGGTAATCTTCGGGACCACGCGCGGTTTGGCAAGCCCCTTGCACAACTTCAGGGCGAACAATCCGCGACAATCGGTGAAAAGTTTGACCACACGATAAAATCAGGCAGCGCCCGGCAGCACGACATGCCGCCCACCCTCTTCAAAGTCGTTCAGACCCAAAGACCAGACTGTGCCGGGCCAGCGCAATTCCATCTGCCGCCGACGGGGCCGATAGACTGCCGTATAAAGCGTGCCAAAGCCCACGTTGAACGCTGTCGAATAGAGCGGCGGCTTCAAAAACGCGCCAATGAACTTCTCTTCAGGATCACGGTGTAAGGTCAAGCGATGCAAAAGAAACCGCTCCCGCTCAACGGTTGCTGTGAACCGGGCATGGCTGACCCACTCCACATTCTCCTGATGGTTCGTGGCGACAGCGGCATGGGTGATCAGCGTCTGGCGGTCCGGCGCCATCATCGCCGTCAGATACTGCCGTTTCCGGTCCAGAACCGTCACATTGTAACTCATGTGGGTCGGAATGCGCGCGAGCGCCGCCCCCGCCTCCTCCGCCGTTTCGCAGGTTTGCAGCACATAGCGCAAGATCAGCGGGACGCCGAACCCCTCACCCACGACGCGCCGCCCGCCGAAGGTCAGCGAGATCGAGAGCCCCGCGTCATTGACCCCATCGACCAGCCCCCAGAGCCCGTCCGAGGTGCCCATGACCCGCCGCCCGCGCCATTTCGTGCACAGCACGAGGCTGTCAAAGGCATTGGGGTTGTAATCGTAATTGCGCACCATCACCGGCTCCTTGCCGGTCCAGATCGCCTGGGAGCAGCCGGCCAGATAGGGCGGCGGGCAGTAGAACGACAAAAACCGCGCCGCCAGATCGCCGCCTCCAACCAGCTCGCATAGCTCGTCATAGAGCGGCACGATCTCAGGCATATGCTGCCGCAAGGCCCCGCGCGACTCCGTATAGGTGGGCCGCGCCGTTTCGCCCTCCTTCAGCCACCAGCGCTTATAGTCGGGCCAGTACTCGGCAAAAAGCCCGGACCATTTCGGTCCAGGCGCATCTTCACTTACGGCGCGCCATAACATCTGTTGCGCGGTCCTTTCGGGTCAGAGGATCTTGAACGCCGGATCCGCCAGCGCCGTTGCCGTGGGCAGCGGCTTGGCCGTCACGCTCTGCTTGATCCCGTGGATCCATTTTTTCGCCCGCTCATTCAACCGGAAACTCTTGGTCATCGAGCGCCCGCGCGTCACCAGAATGCCGATATCCGCCCCTTCGTAGCGATAGTCGCCGGGTCCAAGAATGCGCAGGAAAAACGCCTCGTTCTCACTTTCCACCGCGCGACGGTGATAGTCGAAGCGGTCATAGACCACGCGCCCATCTTCCAGCATCCGGTAGATGCCCGTCTCGGGGGCCGAGGTGCAGATATCGACGCTGTCCTCGGTATGCTTGATCACCATCTGGCTCCAGGAATCGATGTTCGCACTGTCAGCCCAGCGGGCGTTCAACTCATCCACATCGAGGTTGAATTTCCGTTTTGAGAATTCCAGTAGGTGGAACAGGAACAGCGGCGCATCCGCATGGGCAAAAGCCGCGTGGTTGGTCATCGACGAGGCGCCGGTGATCCGCGGGTTCAATTCGCCCAGCCAGATGTCGCCCGTTTTCTTATCGATCAGGAAATCGAGCTCGAAGTACCCGCGATAGCCCTCCTTGCGCAGCTGCTCGCCGAACTTGAAGGTCAGATCGCGTGCCTTCTCCCGGACTTTCGGCGTGAAGGCGGTCGAGAAAATCTCATTGCCGCACCAGCCGCCGCGATAGGGGGTGAGCTCCTTGAAGCCGACAAGCTCTGTCATCAAAGGCCCGACGATCGTGCCCTCCTTGGTCGCGCATGCCTCGATGGCAGAGCCCCGGCAGTCGATCCGCTTCATGATCTTGATCTCGCCCTCGCCGACAATCTCGTGCTCATGGCGTCGGAAATCGGCCTCGGACTTGATGAAAAACGTCGTGTGACCGCTGTCGCCGAAGGCGGATTGCAGCACCAGATCATGCCCGATCTTGGCCTTTTCGCAGGTCTTCTTCAGATCTTCATAGGATTTCACCTCGGCCAACACATTCGGCACCGAAGGTACCCCCGCCTTGTTGCCGATGCGCACCGTCTCGATCTTGTTGTCCATCTTGGTGCGCAGTTTGGCTTTGGGGAACCAGACCTCCGCGCCCAGCTCTTTCGACAGCCGCTCGGTCTCGGCATCGAACATCAGGAAAACGAATTTCGGCTTGCCCCCGCGCCGCTTGATGAAGTCGATGACTTCCTTGTGCTGCAGCAGGTAGTTGTTGATGTCCTCGATGGACTGGAATTCCGCATGCGGCTGCTCGGAGGGGCAAAACACGTTCGGATGTTTGCCGCCATAGCAATCAATGTAGCAGATGTACTTGAAATTCTTGACCCATTCGTCCAGCCCCAACAGGTTGAAGTTCGTGGCCGAGATGAAATAGACCGGGTCCTCATTGCGGTGGAAATAGCGGCGGATCTCCGAGATATTCTTCAGAACCGTAGCTGACATGTCTTAGTGTCCTTCCTGTTGGTTTATTCGGCCGCAGAGGCCAGAGAAGTGCCGTTCTTGGCATCGACGAGCGCTTGCAGCGCCTCTTGGGTAAAGACCCGCAGCCCCAGATCGGGCCGGTATCCGTGGATTTCGCTCACATCCAGCGCCAGCATGAAGGCGAGGATCTCTTTGCTGACCACCTGCCCGGGCACCAGGATCGGGAAACCTGGCGGATACGGGATGATGAAACTGGCGGAGACGACCTCCTCGCCCGCCTCCAGGGCCGCCCCCAGCGATCCGTTGATGTCGAGGTAGTCGCATTTCTCCTCGTCATAGGCGAGGAAGAAGGCCGAGCGGATATCGCCCTCGCCCGTCACATCGCACTGCCGGAAGGCATCGTGGAACCGGCTGAAATCCGGCAGCGGCGGCAGCTCTTCCATGAGCCCCTTGACCCGCCGATCAAACGACAACCGTTCCATCCGGCTCGCATCATCCAGCCGTTCATCCAGCGATTTGGCGATCTCCACCAGAACCTCGATGAGATACGCCACCGACGACCGCGTCGTGCCGATATTCGTCATGAACAGCACCGTGTTGCGCGACGTCTTGTTGATCTGGATGCCGTATTTGTCCATCAGGATATCGGTCTTGAACGTGTCGCCATCCCAGCCGGTGCCCCCCACCGCGAGCGTGACCCGCGTGGCATCCAGGACGAAATCATCCTGCTCCCAGCTGTCCCACATATCGGTCCAGCCTTGCTGGGCATCGTAATAGCTGGTGATACCCGATTGCCGATGATGATCCGGGATCATATCCCCTGCCGTCAGCACCTTGAAATACTTCGACAAAAGCGGGTGCGTCATGATCGCCCGCCGCATCGACATCGCGGCTTCGATCTGGCGCTGGACGAACTCGAAGCCTTCCAACTCCACCTGCCGCCGTCCCACGTCGAGGCTCGCAATGATCTGGTAGTTGGGCGAGGTCGAGGTATGGGTCATATAGGCCTCGTGGAAGGCCTGCTCCACCTCGCCCTTGAAGTCCTGATCGAATACATGGATCATCGAGCCCTGCCGCAGCGAGGTCAGCGTCTTGTGCGTTGACTGTGTCGAATAAGCCCGCACACGTGCATTCGGCGGCGCGATCAGCCGGGTATCGAGCAGTTTCTCATCATCGCAGCCCTCCAGCATCGACTGCTGCGCCTCGTAAAGCCGCTCGTGCGTGTCGCTGCGGAACTTCTCTTTCAGCGTGCCCGCCGCCGACATGGCCGTGCGCTGGCGATAGGTCGGGTTGAACCGCGCAAAGGCAAACCACGCCTCGTCCCAGAGGAAGATCAGATCCGGCTTGATCGCCAGACATTCTTCCATCACCCGCTCGACGTTATAGACAAGCCCATCAAAGGTGCAGTTGGTCAGCAAGAGCATCCGCACCCGGTCGAGCTTGCCTTGAGCTTTCAATTCCAGCAAACGGTGCTTGATCTCGCGCAGCGGCACCGCGCCATACATCGAGTATTCGTTGAGCGGATAACTATCGAGGTAGCTCACCTGCGCCCCGGCCAACACCATCCCATAGTGATGCGACTTGTGGCAGTCGCGATCTACCAACACGATATCTCCAGGCCGAACAAGGGCTTGCACGACGATCTTATTGCAGGTCGAGGTGCCATTGGTGGCGAAAAACGTCTGTTTCGAGCCAAAGGCGCGGGCCGCCAACTCCTGCGCCTCCTTGATCGGCCCATGCGGCTCCAACAGGCTGTCGAGGCCGCCCGAGGTCGCCGAAGTTTCCGCAAGGAAAATATTCGGCCCGTAGAACGCCCCCATGTCCTGAATCCAATGCGACCGAGAGATCGACTTGCCGCGGCTGATCGGCATTGCGTGAAAGACACCCGTGGGTTGCTTTGAGTAGTTCACCAAGGCCGTGAAAAACGGTGTCTTGTTGCGCGCCTGCACCCCGCGCAGGATGTTCAGGTGCAGCTCCATGAAGTCTTCCTGATTATAGAAGACCCGCCGGCAAATCCCCAGATCAAGCCCCGCGATCTCCTCCACCGAGCGTTCGGTCACGAGGTAAGCATCCAGCTCCGGCCGCACCTTCGCGACCAGCCGGCAGAGCTCCGGCCCATAATTCTCAGGCAGCATGTTGTCGATCTCTTCCTGCCCACCCGCACGGGTGATAAACCGCGCGACGATCTCCTGATCCATTCGTGACTTCAGCACCAACCCGGGCCGCACCACAATCGCCTGAATGTTGTGATTGAAGAGCACCGCCACCAGCGCATCCTCGAGGCTCGGCACCACCAGCGCCTCATAGACAAACGGGTCCTCCGGGCGCCGCATCCGCGTCACGTTGCTGCGCAGCCAGCGTTCCTGATGCTCGTTCACATTGTCGACGATCAGCACCTCGAAGTAGGGCTTGGCGAGCGCCCGCGCCTCGGGCGGCAACATCGCCTCGTCGTCATGTTCCTCATGATCCACGCTGTCCCGCTCGAGCGGGATATGCCGCCGCCGATAGGCTCCTGTGGTCAGTGCTCGCGTGACGCGCCCCACCGCAAAAGCCAGATCATCGAAGGAACCATGCTCGAACTGCCGCCGCATGTGATCGAAGGCCGCCATGCCGGGAAACGCCCAATAGGGCTCGATCACCGCGAGCGATTTGAACAGCTCTTCGACAGTCTTGCGCAGCGCCGCTTCCTGCTTGGGCTTCGGGCCGCGGGTCAGGCCCGCCGTTGCTTCCCGCAGCGCGCTCCATCGGTCAGATCGCAATTGAATCGCCGAAGAATAATCGTTTATCGCATGCATCAGTTGTCCTCCGCTGTCCGGGAGAACCACCGTTGCAGCGCGGGCAGTGCCCGCTCTTCTCCGGCGATCTACCCGCTAGATTGTTTTTCGTTTTCCCCTGTACCGTCGGTCAGGGGTTTTGGCGCTACCTCTGTTTGGGCGGCTTTACTCGTCTGGTTTGCAGGTTGTGCGGCAACAGCACCAGACAGCGTGTCGATCGCCATACCCTTGAAGGCTGGCGTTTCCTGCACTTTCTGAGCTGGCACATCCACGTGAAGTCCCGCGCGCGTCCCCTGCTGTGGTATTTCCAATGGGCCCAACGTCTTCAGATACGCATCGGTTCCACTGTCCCGATCATAGACCGAGAAGTCGACAGAGCGGTCGCGGAAGCTCTTGAGCACCTGGCCCAGTCCCTTCATGCCCGTCTCGCGCTGGCGGCGCACCATGTTGAGGTCAATCTCGATGGGGAACATGTCCTCCTGCCCCGCCGACTGGTGCAGCACATGCGCCGAAGGGTCGACCACAAGGCTGCGCCCCACGCCGCCTGCACCCAGGCCATTCACGTCAAAGACATAGCACTGAAACTGCGCCGCCGTGGCCCGCGCAATCGCCAGCTCCGCATCGCGGTCGGTCGTGCCGGTCAGCACCGGATGCAACAACACCTCGACCCCCTGCGCCGTCAGCTGCCGCGTGGTCTCAGGAAACCAGATGTCATAGCAGATCGACAGGCCAAAGCGCCCCACCTCCGGCACGTCGAACACACAGAACTCCGTGCCCGCCGCAATCCCGGTCTCATACGGCCGGAACGGAAACATCTTGGCATAGCGCTTGATGATCTCACCGTCCGGGTTGATCACCACGGCGGTGTTGAAGACCAGCCCGGTCTCGGGGTCGCGCAGAAACATCGACCCCGGAATGAGCCAGACCCGGTGTTTGCGCGCGGCCTCGCAGAAGGTCTCAAGCGCCTCGTTCTGCGGCGCCTGCGCGAATTTATCCAAAGGCCCATAGGGTGCCAGCTCCGAAAACAGCACCATCTGCGTCCAGGGGAAGCGCGCCATCAGCACGTCCAGCCGATGGATCATTCCTTCCACGTTGGAATGCAACGCGTTCACATACATCTGTACGCCGGCAATGGCGAATGGGGTCATAACAAAACACTCCGTCGCGGCGAAGGGGGCCGCCCCGGCCCACAAAAAGCTTCGCACCGCGTTGCCTTACGCCCATCGGGCGCAGGTTGGAACCACTGATACGCATGTCGGGTAAAAGGAACCTTGGGGAAGGCCCACTGTGCCCAGGTATTTGGCACAGCGTCCCGCGTTTTGGATATTATTTTAAACGTATCCATGACCTCTCTCCACGGGTCTCTGGCTGCGAGAGCACAAGGGCAGATCTATAGGCAGGTACGTCGGCAACAGGTCCCCCGTTTCTTGTCACGGTCTGCGCCACCCCGTCGTCTCGCGGGATTCGGCTTTTTGATCATATGCGCAGCCGACCGATTTAAAGCGTACGAAGCTTTGCGCCGCTGATCAAGCGCCATGGCAAAAGCTGCTGTCGCAAAAGGGTGATACAGAAATCCTTGCGCAAATCTGCACAATGACTCATCATTTTCAGATGTTTAATTTTTCGTGAACCCGCCAGCCGGGGCGCTCGCCCATTTCCGCTGCAGCCAGAGCAGGACCACCACATGCCCGATCTCTCCTCGATGATGCGCTACACCACCTTCGCGGGTGTCGTGGCGGCCAGCCTCCTTTGCCTGATCGCTGCCCTGATCTGGACATGGTGGATGCTGATCCCGGCGGCCATGTTCATCTTCCTGTCGCTGCTCGGCTTGCACGATGTCCGCCAGCCGCATCACTCGATCCTGCGCAACTACCCCGTGCTCGGCCATATGCGCTTTCTCTTCGAAGGCATCCGCCCCGAGATCCGCCAATACCTGATCGAATCCGATCAGGATGAGGAGCCTTTCTCCCGCGACGCGCGCAGCCTCGTGTACCAACGCGCGAAGGGACAGGAAGACAAGCGCCCCTTCGGCACCCGCGAACGGGTCTATGACGCGGGCTATTCCTGGGTCACTCATTCCGTGGCCCCGGTCGAGATCGAAGACTGTGACTTTCGCGTGCGCATCGGCGGCCCGGCATGCACGCACCCCTACGACGCCTCGCTCTACAACATCTCGGCCATGAGCTTCGGCTCGCTCTCCGCCAATGCGATCCAGGCGCTGAACACCGGCGCCAAACTCGGCGGCTTTGCCCATGACACCGGCGAAGGCTCGGTCAGCCGGTATCACAAGGCGGGCGGCGGCGATCTGATCTATCAGGTGGCCTCCGGATACTTCGGCTGCCGCGCCGAGGATGGCACCTTTGACCCCGAGAAGTTCCGCGAGACCGCCAGCCTCGACCAGATCAAGATGATCGAGCTGAAGCTCAGCCAAGGCGCCAAACCCGGCCACGGCGGCATGCTGCCCGCCTCCAAGATCACCCCGGAGATCGCCGAGGCACGCGGCATTCCCATGGGCGAGGACTGCGTCTCACCCGCCGCCCATTCCGCCTTCTCCACGCCCATCGAGATGATGCAGTTCATTGGGCAATTGCGCGAGCTGTCCGGCGGCAAACCTGTGGGCTTCAAGCTCTGCATCGGCCACCGGCGCGAGTTCATGTGCATGGTCAAAGCAATGCTGGAAACAGACATCGTGCCCGATTTCATCGTCGTCGACGGCACCGAGGGCGGCACGGGGGCGGCCCCCGTCGAGTTCTCCAACCACATCGGCATGCCCCTCATCGAAGGGCTCACCTTCGTGCACAACACCCTGCGTGGCGCCGGGCTGCGCGATCAGGTGCGCATCGGGGCGGCGGGCAAGATCATCTCCGCCTTCGACCTCGCGCGCGCGCTCGCTCTCGGTGCTGATTGGTGCAACTCCGCGCGGGGCTTCATGTTCTCCATCGGCTGCATTCAGGCGCAGGCCTGCCACACCAATCACTGTCCGGTGGGCGTCGCCACGCAAGACCCCATTCGCCAACGCGCGCTGGACGTGGGCTCAAAATCCCAACGCGTCGCGCGCTTCCACGACAACACATTGAAAGCGCTCGGCGAGATGACAGGAGCCGCGGGCCTCAAACATCCCGGGGACTTCATGCCCCAACACCTGATGGTGCGCTTGGGCGACAAGGAAATGGCCGAGGGCAACGATGCTTACCCCTATCTGCCCATGGGCTTCCTCTTCGACAACCAGTCGGACGTGGGTGCAGATTATCGCAAACGCTGGGCGCGCGCGGATGCGGCCAGCTTCGCGCCCCCACCCTGCTGACACGAAAAAGGGCGCCGCAGGGGCGCCCTTCTCACATCTGCTCCGAGGGTCAGGCCGCCTGTTCGGCCACCGCATCGGCAAGTGCTGCTTCAAAGATTGCAAGCCCTTCCGCGATGATCTCATCCGAGGCGGTCAGCGGCACCATGATGCGCAGCGCATTGCCGTGCATCCCGCAACCCAGCAGGATCAGCCCACGCTTCAGCGCATGCGCGCAGATGGATTTCACCAGGGCCGCATCCGGGGTGGCCGTCTCGAAATCGCTCACGAACTCCACCGCCAGCATCGCGCCCAAGCCCCGGATGTCCCACATCCGGTAGGGCGCCACGCGCGCGCCGATCTCGGCAAAGCGCGCCCGGAAGGTCTCGCCCAGTTGCAGCGACCGCGCCAGCAGCCCCTCCTGCTCAATGGCGTCAATCGCCGCCAAAGCTGCAGCACAGGCCACCGGGTTGCCGCCATAGGTGCCGCCCAGACCGCCCGGGTCCATCGCGTCCATCACATCGGCGCGGCCGATCACCCCGGCAATCGGATAGCCGCCCGCCATGGATTTCGCGACCGTGATCAGGTCCGGCACCACGCCGGAATGCTCCACCGCGAACCAGGTGCCCGTGCGCGCAAAGCCGGCCTGAATCTCATCCGCAATCAACAAAATGCCATGCTCATCGCAAATCGCCCGCAAGCTGCGCATCATCTCAAAGGGCACCGGCACATAGCCGCCCTCGCCCAGCACCGGCTCGATAATGATCGCTGCCACCCGGTCGGGCTGCGCATCGGTCAGGAAGAGGTTCTGCAACCCGGTCAGCGCATCCTCCACCGTGATCCCATCGCGCACCGACGGGAATGGCGCGCGGAAGATATCCGCCGGGAACGGCCCCACGTCCTTCTTGTAGGGGCTGATCTTGCCGGTCATGCCGAGCGTCAGCAGCGTGCGCCCGTGATAGCCGCCGGTGAAGGCGATCACACCGGGCCGCCCGGTCGCCGCACGCGCGATCTTGATCGCGTTTTCAACGGCTTCCGCACCGGTCGTCACCAAGAGCGACTTCTTGGCAAAATCACCGGGTGCCAGGGCGTTCAGCTTCTCGGCGAGCGCCACGTAAGGCTCATAGGGCACCACCTGGAACGAGGTATGCGTGAAGCGATCCTCCTGCGCCTTGGCCGCAGCCACCACCTCCGGATGCCGGTGGCCGGTGTTCAGCACCGCGATCCCCCCCGCAAAATCGATGTAGCGCTTGCCCTCCACGTCCCACAGCTCGGCATTCTCGGCCCGGTCGGCAAAGACGGGAGCGGCCGAGGCCACGCCCCGCGGCACCGCCGCCTCGCGCCGCGCCAGCAGGGCCGCATTGCTTTGTGCCTCAGGGGTCGAGGCGACCACCTCGATCTTTGGGGGTTTCTTGGTCCGCGCCTTGCGGGCCTTGGGTTTTGTGGTCGGGGACTTCGCAATGGTGGCCATGACAGGATCCTCTGATGTCGGGTGAAACGAGTCTGTTTAAAATATCGATACGACGTTTAATTTCCTTGTCAATCGCGATTCTGCAGCAGATTTTAAACGGCTCGCACCGGCTCAAAGAAAAACATTGAGCAAAGGCCACCGGTGCTGTTTAAAAAACCAAGCAAAACCAAGACGTCACACGACCAGCAAGGAGCTTTCCTCGTGGATATCGGACACAGGCTGCGTGCGATCCGCAAAAATCGTGGGCTCTCCCAGCGGGAACTCGCCACCCGCGCCGGGCTGACCAACGGCACGATTTCCCTGATCGAGCAGAACAAGACCAGCCCCTCCGTGGCCTCGCTGAAAAGCCTGCTCGACGCGATTCAGGTCTCCATGGCGGAATTCTTTTCCACGCTGGAGGAGCCCGGCGAGAGCAAGTATTTCTATGGTGCCGATGAATTCACCGAGATCGCGCCGCCGCATCTCGATGGCGCACAAGCGCAGCTTCTATCCCTACGCCAGCTCGGCAGTGCCCAGGATCACGCCCTGCAGCTGCTGCACGAACGCTACGCTCCGGGGGCCGACACGGGCCCCGGCATGCTGAGCCATGACGCCGAAGAGGCCGGCGTGATCATCCGCGGCGAGATCGAGATCACCGTGGACGACGAGGTGCGCACGCTCGGCCCAGGCGACGGCTATCTCTTCAACAGCCGCCTGCCCCACCGGTTCCGGAATACCGGACGTGAGGACTGCGAGATCATCAGCGCCTGCACGCCTCCCAGCTTCTGAACGAAAAACCCCGACCGCTCTGCGCGGTCGGGGTTCTGCTTCTTCGGCTTCCCTCTGTCCACCTCGGACAGTCCCTTTGGGATCGGCAGTGGCGATACTCCCCGACCCAAGCGATCTACAATGGTTCGGCGACGACCGGTTCACTCCTTGTCGTCGCCACGCCCACTCTTGCCCTCACTTGTGAGAACGAGAACGATCAGCGCAACCACAGTCAGAATGGCAAGCCCGAAGACGAAAAGGTCAGTCGACATGTCAGGCTCCTTTCTTCCGTGTTCCGGGCAAAAACGCGGCAATCGGCTGCTTTGTTCCACATTGGATCCATAAAAGTCTAATAGTCGTGAACATGCTTCGCCCGATGCGGCACGGGAAAGGTCAGCGTCAGAGTGTGCATCCCGTCCTCGGCGGCGGTCGTGACCTCGGCGTTCAACTGGCGGGCAAAAGCGTTGATCAGCTGCGTGCCGAGCCCTGTGCCCTCGGCTGTCGGGTCCTCGCCCACCGTGTTGGAAATGACAAAGGCCGCCGTCTCCGGATCCTGTTGCCGCAACGCGATCTTCAGCGTTGCGGGGCGCGCAGGGGTGGCATGGCCGATATATTTCATCGCATTGGTCACCGCTTCCGAGACCAGCAGGGTCAGCGGCGCCGCATCGTCGGTGTCCAGATGCACCGTGTCATAGCTTTGCTCGACCTGTACGGCGGACCCCGGCGGCAGGCCAACGACCAGAAGCTGGCCCACGATCTCTTCCACCAACTCGCCCGCGTTGACCCGCTCCAACCCGTCGCTTTGATAGAGATTCTTGTGCACGGTGGCGAGGCTGAGAATGCGCTCCTGCAACCGGCGCAGCACCCGCTGCGCATCCTCTGTCGGCGCACGCCGGATCTGCATATTCATGATCGAGGAAATCAGCTGAAGGTTGTTCTTGACCCGGTGATGCACCTCTTTCAGCAGGATATTCTTCTCCCGAAGCGAGTCCTCAAGGGAGGCCTCGTCCTGAATGATCGATTCCGCCATACCCATGAACGCCGTCTGGATCTGCACGAACTCGCGCGGCACTTCTGGCCCCAGGGCCGTGCGCGGCATCGACCTGTTGTAGGCAAAGAGCCGCATCTGCCGGCCCAGCTTGCGGATATAGCGAATGGCCAGCCGGTTGATCGCCCAGAACGCGACAATGAGGCTCGCCAGCCACATGACGACCGGCAGGAAAATGCTCAGCCGCCCGGTCTGCCCGGTGCTCGCCAACACCGCCTCACGCTGCCAGATGCTCATCGCATAAACCACATTCGGCACGATGGGCACCACCGAATAGACGCGGTCGGCCCCCTCCACGTTCACGTCCTCAAAGACCGCCGTTCGCTCGCCGACCAGCGTCTTGAGGCTGCGGTTCTGCGGCAGATCCGCCTCCGTGACCAGCCGCGCTCGGTCCGTCGTCAGCACCTCGCCCAGACCGTTGAATATCACCAGATCGCTGGGCAACATCTCGCTGGGCGGGTCCGGGCGTTCGCGCATGATCGAGATCGGCACCGAGAGCAGCATGAAACCTGCGAAGGTCTCCGCGACCTCTACGGGCTGCAACATCGCCAGCACCGGCTGCACACTGATCGGGCCCGTCCGGTTCACGATCACCGCGCGCTCCCGCGTCTCCAGCGCCGCCTCGAAATCCGTATAGGCGCGAAAATCATAGGCGCCCCCTGCGGACGAGCAGGTCATCACCCCATCGGCAGGAATGAACCCCACCACGTCATAGATCCCGGAGGTCTGCTGATAGGTGCGCATGAAGGAAGCACAGGCCGCCTGATCTTCCCCAAAGAGCCGCACGACGGAACTCAGCGCCTCACCCGCGCCAAACGCCTCCTGGATAAAACTCCGCTCGGACCCCGAGGCAAGCTCGGTCAGACCCAACAGTGACAGCTCCGCATTGGCCTCAGCCTGCTGCGCAATCTCGCGGGTCTGCACCACGGCGATGAGACCGAATGGCAACAGCGCAAGCGACAGAAACACCAGAACGCGGAAGGCGAGACCCCGAAAGACATCGCCATCCAGAAATCCACCCGTCATCGCTAGAAGGACGCCACCTTCGCCGCCGTCAGCACGGACATGGTGGCGTCGTCGGTCAGCTCCAACGATTCATCGTCGCTGAGATGCATCAGCTCCGCCAGACGTTGCCGCGCGCGGTTGGTCCGGCTCTTGATAGTGCCCACCGCCACGCCGCACATATCGGCCGCTTCCTCATAGGAAAAGCCCGACGCACCGACCAATAGCAGCGCCTCGCGCTGCTCATCACTCAACTGTGCGAAAGCTTCGCGGAAATCACTCATCTGCAGGCGCCCGTCATGGGCAGGCTTTTCGGCCAGCCCCTCGGTATGTGTGCCATCGACGTCGGCCACTTCGCGCTTGGCCTTGCGGCGCGAGGAATAATAGGTGTTGCGCAGGATGGTGAACAGCCAGGCCCGCATGTTGGTGCCCGCCTCGAACTTGTCGATATTGGTCCAGGCCTTGACCAGCGTGTCCTGCACCATGTCGTCCGCCGTGGCGGCATTGCGGGTCAGGCTGATCGCAAAAGCTCGCATTGCGGGCAGGTGCTCCACCAGCGCATCCCGAGGATCCGGCGCGCTCATTTCACCGCACCCTTGGACTGCTCCTGCTGCTTCAGCGCGTCCAGCAAGTCCTTGAAGCGGTCGGGAATGCCTTCATCCAGCGTCTCCTCATAGACCCGCTTCAAATTCTCATCGATCACGCTTTCGCGTTTTCGGTTTGCTCCTGTTTGCGTCATACTGCCGATCAATCCAAATAAGGTATGAAAATATCCCACCTGCGTCGGAACCAAACACACAAGTACGAGTTTGGTTCCAAGAAAAAGTAAAAAAAAGGACGATTTCTTATGTCGGACGTTTCCGTCTCCCCGGATATCAGCGATGAACTGGGCAATGCCCTGCCCTACCTGCGGCGCTTTGCCCGGGCGATGACCGGCAGCCAGAGCAGCGGCGATCGTTTCGCCGCAGCGGCGCTTGAGGCCATTCTGGCCGACCGCTCCGTGCTCGACGGCACGTCGGTCAAGACCGGCGTCTTTCGCGTGCTCTACGGCATCTGGTCCAGCGCCGGCGCCCCCGTGGAAGATGACGAAAGCGGCCTGCAGGCCCGGGCGCAGAAACATCTCGCCCGGCTGACCGCCCACAGCCGCGAAGCGCTGCTCCTGCACAGTGTCGAGGGCTTCAGTTTCGGCGATGTCGCCACGATCATCGGCATCGACCAGTCCGAGGCCGAAGCGCTGGTCGGCATCGCGCGCCGCGAGATGGCCGATGCGGTCTCCGGCTCGGTGATGATCATCGAGGACGAGGCAATCATCGCCATGGATATCGAGAGCATCGTCTCCGACATGGGCCACCGCGTCACCGGCGTCGCCCGCACCCGCGATGAGGCGGTCAAGCTCGGCGCAGCCGATGTGCCGGACCTGATCCTCGCCGACATTCAGCTGGCCGATAATTCTTCGGGCATCGACGCGGTGAATGATCTGATGGCGAATTTGGGTGAGCGCCCGGTCATCTTCATCACCGCCTTTCCGGAGCGTCTGCTCACGGGCGACAAGCACGAACCTGCCTTCCTGATCTCCAAACCCTATACCGAAGATCAGGTGATCTCAGCCGTCAGCCAGGCCATGTTCTTCTCTTCAACCGAAACATTAAAAGCCTGACGCAAGGACTTATTCCAAAAATAAAAAGCCCCGCCGGGACAGCGGGGCTTTTTGTGCATTTCGGTGATCAGCTTTTGGCGATCGACCGCAACATCCACGCGGCTTTCTCGTGGAAGGCGGCGCGCTCGGTCGCCATATCTTCGGTGACCGGGTCCTCATTGTCACCCGCCACTTTGATCAGCGCGTGCAGGCGATGTGCCACCCGCTCGTGGTCGGCTGCGAGATCTTCGCACATCTCTCCGGCGGAGGCCGGTGTTTCTTCATCCTGCACAACCGAATTGGCCACAATCGACGACAGGGTCGATGGCGCCAGCTGGCCCAGGGCCCGGATCCGCTCGGCCAGTTCATCCGCCGCGTCGAACAGGTTCTCGTACTGCTCTTCAGTCAGGTTGTGAACCGAGAAGAACAGCGGCCCCTCGACATTCCAATGCACGGCATGGGTCTTGAAGATCAGGCGGTAGGTATCCGCCAGCGCGTTCTCCAGACCTTTCGCCATGGCTTCAGCATCCTCGACACCTGTACGGATGTCGGTCGTCTCGGGTACAACATTCAAAGCGCTTGTCATGCTCATGTCTCCTTTCTTCCTTTCTCGTGTTAAGAAAGAAACGAGACATCCCACCCAACTGTTCCGAAAAATCGCCCCCCGTGACGGGCTGACGCACCTACTCCGCTGCCTGCTGCATCGGCTCGGGAGGGGGCGGCGGCCCGTACACCTCCGGCGGCGACTCCGGCCTGCGCTTTTCGATCTCGGCGTTCAGAGCAGCACCCAGCAGCACCAGAAAGCTGCTCAGCCAGAGCCAGACCAGCATGGCAATCACCGCACCGATAGAGCCATAGACCTCGTTGTAGTTGCCGAAATGTGCGACGTAGTAGGAAAACGCGATGGACATCATCGCCCAGCTGGTGCCCGCCATCACCGCTCCAGGCGTCAGCCAGCCAATCTTGATCCCCTTGCGGTTCGGGCCAAAGCGATACAAAAGCCCGATCCCGCCGAAGATCACCACAATGGCGATCACCCAGCGCAACAATTCCAGCGCAAAGGACGCCAGCGGCCCAAGCGGAAAGAAGGCCAGCGCGATCGGCGTCACCACGATCGTCAGCACCGACACCACGCCCACACCCAGCAGGCTCACCGTCAGCAGCAGCGCCCGCAGGTAGTGCTTGAGGCTCGACCGGCCTTCGCGGGCATAGACGACGTTCAGCCCGTGCATCATCGCGCCCACCCCCGCACGCGCCGACCACAGCGCAAGGCCCAGCGAGATCGCACCAGCCCAGCCCAACGTCCCCGAGCTTGCGCTCACCAGGGTCACGATCTGTCGGTTGAGGATATTGTAGACCGCATCGGGCATCAGCCCGCGAAACTCTTCCAGCTGGGTGATCACCACCGCCGGATCGGCGATCAGGCTCAGCACCGCGATCAGGGCCGCCAGCGCCGGGAAAACCGAGAGCATCGAATAGAAAGCAACCCCAGCCGCAATGAGGCTGAGGTTGTTGGTGGCGATTTGCTTACCGGCGGCAAAGACGGCCGCACGGCTCATCGCGAAACCTAAAGGTTGCCCTTGGGGCATGTTAGATGGCGGCCCTCGCAGCACGGGGTCCGGCGATCAGCCAGACGATGAATCCAACCACAGGTAGCACGAGCACCAGCAGTGTCCAAAGAACTTTCGAGCCGGTCGAGGCGCTCGAGCCGATGATCGACACGATGGCCCAGATGTTCAGAACCAGAACGATAAATCCACCTATTCCTGCATATTCCATGGTCTTTCTCTCCTTTGTCTACTTGCAAATTCAACGCACGGCGGAACCATATGGTTCCGCTACACCGCTCAGGATCGGGGCAGCTCGTCGCGCACCTGACCCCAGGCCATCAGCGTGAAGATCGCGGTGCCGCCGATGATATTGCCCGCCAGAACCGGCAGGAAAAACCCGCCAATCGCCTGGCCTGCACCCAGCTCGCCCATCCAGACCAACACCGCCATTTCGACAGATCCGGCCACGATATGGGTGAAGTCCCCCGCCGCGATCAGCCAGGTGAAGAGCAGGATCAGAAAGAACTTCGCGCTCTCCGCCTGCGGCATCATCCAGACGATCAGCGCCACGATGATACCCGCAGGGATCCCCCGCCAGAAGGACGCCTGCGCGCCCATGCCTGTTGCATGATACGACAAATCGACCACCGCGGGCATGATGTCGCTGGGCAAGGCCGGTGTGAACACAAAGAGCGCAGCCACGGCAAAGGCGCCGACCACATTGGCCCCCAGCACAATCCCCCACAGCCTCAGCATGCAACCAAAGGTATGCCAGGTGCGCTCGACCATGACCGGCAGCACCGTGGTGATCGTATTTTCGGTAAAGAGCTGCATCCGTCCCAGGATCACAGCAAGAAATCCAAGAGAATATCCCAGGTTCTCAATGAGATAGCTCGACGGCTGATCTGGCAGATAGGTGCGGAAGATCGCCTCGCCCAGTACCGACAGGCTGATCATCACGCCCGCCGCGACGCCGGACCAGATGAGCGAGCGCTTGGTCCGCGCCAGCTCCTCCTCGCCTTCCCGGCGAATGACCTCATAGATCAGCTTGGGCGCAAGGGCCGTTGCCTCCTGAACCGATGCTTCTTCCTTCGTTTCGTCTCCGTGTGCCACATCATCTCGCATATCAGGTGCCGCGCGCCCTCTCGTTGTCCATCACTTGACACTCAACCCGCTTGCGCCTGAATGGGTTCCGAAGACTCTGTCCGAAGGACCGCCATGACCGCTTTCGCCGCAACCCTGATGTCCGAGATCCGCAGCCGCTTTGCCCATGTCGAAAGCTGCCCTTTCCAGGGCCCGCGCATCTTCTTCGAGAACGCGGGCGGGGCACTCACCCTCAACAGCGTTGTGGATACCTCGGCTCGTTTCGCCGCGATCCCCGACAATCAGGGCCGCGACAATCCGGCGGCCCACGCGCTGATGGACACCATCGCCCGGGCCAGGGCGGATATGGCCACGCTGTTCAATCCCGACGGCGGGCAATTCTTCGTCGGCGAAAGCGGCACCGAGCTCACCTTCCGGCTGGTCCGCACCGCCGTGATGGGCACGCCTGTGGGCGCTGTGATCGGCTCCACCGTCGAACATCCCGCCTCCCGCTCCGCCGCCACGCATTGGGCAGACCAGGCGCAGAAACCCTATATCTCCGTTCCGCATGACGATGCCACTGGTGCCGTGACCGCAGAGGCTTACGCCCGCTGCGTCACCCCGGAAGTGCGCGTTGCCACGATCCTGCACACCTCGCCGGTGACCGGCATCGCCAACGATGTGGCCGCCATCTCCACCGCCATCCGCGCCACAGCACCCAAAGCAGTCATCATCGTCGACGGCATCCAGCACGCGAGCCATGGGCATATCGACATCCGCTCGTACGATATCGACGGCTATGTCATCTCGCCCTACAAGGCCTTCGCGCGCCATGGCTACGGCGTGGCCTGGGTCTCGGACCGTTTGACGGCTCTGCCGCTGGAACAGCTCGCACACGGCCCGACGCACAATTGGGAGATGGGCACCCGCGACACCGGCGCCTATGCCACGTTTTCCGACGTGGTCGCCTATCTCGACTGGCTGGGCGGGCAGCACAGCGACAGCCCCGACCCCCGCACTCGCATCGAAGCCGCGGGGCGCGCGATCCACGGCCACGAACACAGCCTGACCGAGGCGATGCTGCACGGGCTCGGCAATCTGCCCGGTCTTGCAGACCTGCCGGGCGTCACCATCCTCGGCGGCCCTCACAACCCCGCGCGCGAAGGCCTCGTCACCTTCGCCCTCGACACGCACGCCGCCGCCGACATCGTGGCCGCCCTCAATGCCCAGGGCATCCGCACCCATGTGCGCAAGGCCGACCACTACTCCGGCAACATCCTCACGCCCCTCGGGCTGGAGGCCGCCGTCCGGGTCTCGCTCTGCCATTACAACAGCTTTGACGAGGTCCGCGCCTTCCTGACCGCGATGAAGGACATCACGGCCTAGCCGCTTTTGTGGCGCACAAATATGCACGGCCCGGGGCCCGGCTCTTGCCAAGCCGCCCGCCGCCGCGCATGACTGGATCCATGACAGCCCTCTCCGCCGCCATCGACGCCCGCCGCGACGATCTGATCGTCCTGACCCAAGAGCTGATCCGCATCCCGACGCTGAACCCCCCCGGGTCCTACTATCGCCAGATCTGCGACTATCTTGACCGGCGCCTGACTGCCCATGGCTTTGCCACGCACCTGATCCGCGCGACCGGCACCCCCGGTGACAGCGAAACCTTCCCGCGCTGGAACATCATCGCGCGGCATGAGGGCGCGCACGCCGGCGACTGCGTGCATTTCAACAGCCACACCGATGTGGTCGAAGTCGGGCGCGGCTGGACGATGGAGCCCTTTGGCGGCGAAATCAAAGACGGCAAGATCTTCGGCCGCGGCGCCTGCGACATGAAGGGCGGGCTCGCCGCCTCCCTCATCGCCGCCGAGGCCTTCATCGCCACCCACCCCGGCTATCACGGCGCCATCGAGATCTCGGGCACGGCGGATGAGGAATCCGGTGGCTACGGCGGCGTCGCCTATCTCGCCGAACAGGGCTATTTCGACCCCAAGCGCGTGCAACACGTGATCATCCCAGAGCCGCTCAACAAGGATCGCATCTGCCTTGGCCACCGCGGCGGCTGGTGGGCCGAGATCGAAACCAAGGGCGAGATCGCCCACGGCTCCATGCCCTTCCTGGGCGATTGCGCCGTGCGCCACATGGGCGCGGTTCTCAATGAATTCGAAGACAAGCTCTTCCCCGCCATGGCGCAGCGCCGCACCGATATGCCCGTCGTCCCCGATGGCGCCCGGCAATCGACGATGAACATCAACTCCATCCACGGCGGCCAGGCCGAGCAGGACCCGGATTTCACCGGCCTGCCCGCCCATTGCGTGCCCGACAGCTGCCGCATTGTGATCGACCGCCGCTTTCTGCTTGAAGAACCGCTCGAGCAGGTCCGCGCCGAGGTCACCGCCCTGCTCGAAGGGCTGAAGGCCACCCGCGCCGATTTCGACTACGAGATCACCGAGCTTAATTCCGTTCTGCCCTCCATGACCGACCGCGACGCGCCCGTGGTGCAAACCGTGGCCCGGGCCATCGAGGATGTGATCGGCAAACCACCCGAATACGTCGCCTCCCCCGGCACCTACGATCAAAAGCACATCGACCGCATCGGCAAGCTGAAGAACTGCATCGCCTACGGTCCGGGCATCCTCGAGCTTGCGCATAAACCCGATGAATACGTCGGCATCCAAGACATGATCGACAGCGCCAAAGTCATGGGCCGCGCCCTCGAAACCCTGCTGCTGCCGCGTGCCTGAAGCCTTCGGACCTACAGTGCACCGCCATCGCTGATGCTGTGCGGAGCGCGAACGGCAGATTTCCGAGCTTTGACTGATTTATGGAAGTGAAGCGCCATCGTGCAACCGCTAGCGTGCGTCTCATTCGACTTGCAGAGGTGTGCCCATGATGGACTGGACCGGATTGTTTGCCATTTTTGCGGCCTTTTTCATTGTGGCCGTGTCGCCCGGCCCTGCAACACTTGCGGTGAGCACGATCTCCGCAGGTCTTGGCCGGAGGCCAGGCATGCTGTTCGGCACCGGGCTTGGGGTCGGCCTCGCCTTTTGGGGCCTCGTGGCGGCGACCGGATTGGGCGCGGTCTTGCAAACAACAACCCATCTTCTTGCGGCAATCAAGGTCGCAGGCGGGCTCTATCTTCTTTGGCTGGCCTATGGTTCAGCGCGATCCGCTCTGCGAAAGGACACCGCGGACGGCGGCGACATAAATGGATCAGCGACAAAGACTGGGCATTGGTTTCTCAAGGGATTGATGCTGAACATGTCCAATCCCAAGGCAGTCGTGGCATGGATGGCGGCCTTGTCCGTCGGTCTGGGCGCGGACGACGGGGCTGCAAGCGTCGCGGTCGCGACGGCTGGATGTATGGTGATCGGGTTTGCGATTTACGCGGGCTACGCCCTCGCATTTTCGGTTGGCGCCGTGATGGAGCGCTATTCGCGATGTCGCCGCTGGATCGACGGAACGGTCGCGGCACTCTTTGCGCTGGCGGGGCTCACACTCCTGCGCTCGGCACTACAGCGCGGGCCACAAGCCGCCTAGCGGCACAACTTAAGATATGAAAGTCTTGCGGCTGGGTGCGAAACTCTATTCACCTCACGACGTGTGAAGGCGAAAGCTCAAATCATGTCTCCTTTACGATCTCTTGATATCCTGCGTCCGGATGTGCATTTTTAGGTCAAGGAAGGACCCCAAGGACATGGCCAAGAAAACCACCGCCACCGTCGCTCGCACCGCCCCAAAGGGCACTTTCGCGGTCCGCAAGGACGGCGGGGACACCTCTGTGCATGCCTCCGGCAAGGCCACGCCCAAGGTTGTGAGCTCCTCGATCCGAAAGAACAGGGACGCCCTGCAGCGGCTGGCCAATCGGTAAACGGCACTATCGAGTCACGCTTGGCGACGTTCTGGAGGCGCATGAGCAATCGCTCGACGCCTTCGGCGGGCTGCGCGGCATTTGCAATCTCGACAGCATCCTCGGCGCCATTGGCCGCCCCTATCATGGCTATCATCGGCCCATCCATCGAAAAGCCGCGGCCCTGCTGCACGGGCTCGCCACGTCTCACGGCTTTAACGACGCCAACAAACGCACGGCATGGCTGAGCACCGAGGTGCTCTGCCTCAACAGCGGGTATGACCTTGCGCTTCATCCCGGAGACCGCATCGACGATGTGGTGGTCGATGTCGTCACCGGTGACATGTCACAAGACGCACTGGAAGACTGGTTCCGCGCGCGGCTCACTCGGTTCGACGCCTAGCGGCTCGGGCTGACCGTCAGCCCAGCGAGTGGCAAGAAGCGCCCTCACCCCCATCGAAGGGGGTCGGGCGCTGCCCGGCGGTTCCCGCCGGGGGGACCAGCGGAACGGGGCGTCTTGGATGTCAGACCGACGCTCTACCGCGCCTCTGGCACCTCGATATTGTCGATCAGCCGCACCCCCGCCATCCAGACCGCTGCAAAGAGCCGGGCAGGTTCCCGTGCCGCCTCGATCAGCGCCAATGTGTCGTGGGTCCGCATCTCCAGATAGTCGATCTCGCCAAACCCAGCAGCCTTGAGCCGCGCCTCAGCAACGGCGCGAAGATCGGTGATCAAGGCCCCCTGCCCCAGCTTCTCCGCCGTCTCCTCCATGACCTCATGCAGCGTGGCCGCGCGGGCCCGCGCCTGATCCGATAACAGCAGGTTGCGCGATGACATCGCCAGCCCGTCGATCTCGCGGATTGTCGGGCAACCGACCACCTCCACCGGGATATCCAGATCGCGCGCCATGCGCCGCACCACCTGCAGCTGCTGGAAATCCTTCTCGCCGAAGAAGGCGAAATCCGCCGAGGTCTGCAGAAAGAGCTTCGACACCACCGTCGCCACCCCATCGAAATGCCCCGCCCGATGCGCCCCGCAGAGCACATCCGTCAGCCCCGCCACACTCACGTTCGTCGCAAAGCCGTCGGGGTACATCTGCGCCCCATCGGGCACATAAATCGCATCGACCGCGAAGCGCGCCAGCTTGCGCGCGTCCTCATGCTCGGTGCGCGGATAATTCGCGAGATCATCCGGATTGTTGAACTGCTTAGGGTTCACAAAGATCGTCACGATCACGCGGGTGCTCATCTCCTTGGCGCGCGCCACGAGGCTCAGGTGCCCGTCATGCAGCGCGCCCATGGTCGGCACCACGCCGATGGTCTCCCCCGCCTGACGCCAGCTCCGCGTCATCGCGCGCAGCTCGGCCCGCGTCCGCACAATCGGCGCGGTCATGGGGCCTGGTCCGCAAACACATGCTCCGGGCCCGGAAACCGCCGGGCCCGCACATCCGCGGCATAGGCCGCAATCGCCGCCTCGCCTGTTAGGCCAAGCTCGGCATAGCGCTTCACGAACTTCGCCTTGAAGGCCGTGAACAGCCCCAGCATGTCATCGACCACGAGGATCTGCCCGTCACAGCCCGGCGACGCGCCAATCCCGATCGTCGGGATCGGCACCGCCTGCGTGATCTCATCACCCAGCCCCTGCGGCACCTTCTCCAACACCACCGCAAAGGCGCCCGCCTCGGCCACAGTCTGCGCGTCGGCCAGCAACGCGGCCCCCGCCGCCCCGCGCCCCTGCACGGTGTAGCCGCCTAAAGTGTTCACCGACTGCGGCGTCAGCCCCACATGCGCCATCACCGGAATGCCGCGTGCGACCAGAAAGGCAATCGTCTCAGCCATCGCCACGCCGCCCTCCAGCTTCACCGCCCCCGCGCCGGTCTCGCGCATCAGCCGCGCCGCATTTCGAAACGCCTGTGCGGGGCTCTCCTCGTAGCTCCCGAACGGCATGTCGATCACCATCATCGCAGCCGACAGCCCCCGGGCCACCGCCTGCCCGTGCATGACCATCATCTCCATCGTCACGCCCAGCGTCGAGGGCAGCCCGTGCAGCACCATACCGACGCTGTCGCCCACCAGCACAAAGTCGCAATGGGCATCCATCATCTGCGCCATGGGCGTTGTATAGGCCGTCAGGCTGACGATCGGCGTGCCGCCTTTCATGGCCCGGATATCGTCGGGCAAGGGCGCGGTCTTGCGGGCGGTGGCGCTCATGGGCGGGCCTTTCGCTGGTCTCTCGCCGCGCGGAATAACAGCCCACGCCGGCGCAGACCACCTGTCCCTTGCGCGACGCGGCGTTTGCGGGAAAGCTGGGCGCACAATTGCACCCACGGGGAGACCGCCATGTTGCACCGCCTGATGACGACCACCGCCGCCTGCCTGATCGCCGCCCACGCGCACGCGCAAACCGATATCACCGTCGCCGTACAGCTTGAGCCGCCGCACCTCGACCCGACCTCAGCCGCAGCCGGCGCCATCGACACGGTTCTCTACTCCAACGTCTTCGAAGGGCTCACCCGCTTCATGGCCGATGGCTCGGTCGTGCCCGGTCTCGCGGAAAGCTGGGAAGTCAGCGACGACGGGCTCACCTACACCTTCACCCTCCGCGCGGGCGTGACCTTCCACGACGGCACCAGCATGGATGCCGAGGATGTGAAATTTACCCTCGACCGCATTCTCGCCGAAGACAGCGCGAATGCGCAAAAGGCGCTCTACACGGCCATCGCCTCCGTGGACGTGATCGACCCGCTGACCGTGCAGCTGACCCTGTCAGAGCCCAACGGCAATATGCTCTTCAACCTCGCCTGGGGCGACGCGGTGATCGTGGCGCCCGAGAGCATTGAGGGCATCAAGCAGACCCCCATCGGCACCGGCGCCTTCAAATTCGTCGAGTGGGTGCAATCCGACCGCATCGAACTTACCCGCAACGAGGACTATTGGGGCACGCCGGCGGCACTCCAAGCAGCGACCTTCAAGTTCATATCCGACCCCACCGCCGCCTTCGCCGCGGTGATGGCCGAGGATGTGGACTATTTCTATGCCTTCCCCGCGCCCGAGAACCTGCCGCAGTTCGAGGCCGATCCGCGCTTTCAGGTGCTCGTCGGGTCCACCGAAGGCGAGACGATCCTGTCGACCAACAACAAGATGCCGCCCTTCGACAACCCGCTGGTGCGCCAGGCCGTGGCCCATGCCATCGACCGGCAGGCGATCATCGACGGGGCGATGTTCGGCTATGGCACCCCCATCGGCACACACTTTGCCCCGCACAACCCGGCCTATAAGGACCTGACGGGCCAGTCCGGCCATGACCCAGAGAAGGCCCGCGCCCTGCTGGCGGAAGCCGGGCTGGCAGATGGGTTTGAAACCACCCTGCACCTGCCCCCACCCTCCTACGCCCGGCGCGGCGGCGAGATCGTCGCGGCACAGCTGGCAGAGGTCGGGATCACCGCACAGATCATCAACGTCGAATGGGCCCAGTGGCTGGAGAGCGTCTTTCGCGGCAAGGAGTTCGGCCTGACCATCGTCAGCCACACCGAACCCATGGACATCGGCATCTACGCCAACCCGGACTACTACTTCCAATACGACAACCCGGAGTTCCAGGCCCTGATCACTAAGCTCAACAGCACCACCGACCCGGACAAGCGGAGCGAGATGATGGGCCAGGCGCAGCAGATGATCGCGGATGACTATGTGAACGGCTACCTCTTCCAGCTCGCCCAGCTGTCTGTCGCCCGGGCCGAGCTGCGCGGTCTCTGGGCCAACGCCCCCACTCAGGCGACCGACCTCACTGGTGTCAGCTGGGCCGAATGATACCCGGTCGGGGGACTGTCGCGTCCGCGTCTCAAAAGGCCTGCCACACCGGATAGAGGAAAAGCGCCCTCCCCCCCATCGAGGGGGATCGGCCGCTGCCCGGCGCCATCCGCCGGGCGGCACAGCTGAACCGGTCCGGTCGGTTTTCCGGTTCGGTCATATCATCGGGGAGCGCTTCGAATCAGCCTTGGACCCATCCTGAGACACGGTTGGAATTGAGACCAGAGGGCTCACTGCACATCGCCGCAAAACAGCAATTTCCATACGCCAGCGTCTGCGCATTGCAGCAATTGATCGAAGTCAAACAAACACGCTGCCTAAGGTGCTATCATCACGAAAAGTGGCGCCTATTTTTTACGCATTTGCTTGCTCAGTTTCTACTTTTCCGAGTACAACTACGACATTCGGATTAGGTCTGATCCGAAGCTGCTGCATCCTGCAAGACAACCCTCTTTGGACGAAAGGAGACTGCCTTGACTGATCTACAACAGCGCGCGTCCCACCTGGAGCACCTAATCGAGAACGCCTCGGCAAAGGAGCGCATTGCGCTGCAACCCCAGTTCGACCGTGTGCTCGCCACGCTCAAAGCCTCCGGCCAGATCGTGCCGCGTCGGCTCGAGCGGATGAACAACGATCTGCGCGACGAAGCGCTTGAGGACATGTTCGACAACATGCCTGTCTGAGACAACCGGGCGCCACCGCTACGCTTTGGTCACAAACTTAGCCGCGCGCCCTGTTAACCCCCGTCGCACCGACGTCCACACCGACGCGATACCGACAAAATACCGACGTAATACCGACGTGTCGGACCCCAAGTTTTTCTACGTTAACCTATGATTCGCCGTGTTGGCCTCAACCGGCCCGCCGACCGTTGCGTTAGGACATGCACGCGGTCCTTGATCTCGTCCCGCACGGGCCCCTCCCGCGGCGCATCCCGGAGGGTGGTGAACCAGTGCTCCGGCGGGCTCTTGCCTCGCCGTGTATTCTCCCACCGCAAGGCGCGCAACACGGCCTCGGCCTCCGCAGGCAACCGCTCTGGAATCCCGTGCCCGTTCAACATCGCCCAGACCCCGGTCCACAGCCGACCGACCGACCACGGGTTGTACCCGCCCCCGCCCAGCACCAGCAGCCGCGGCGCCATCCCCATCAGTGCGGCCACCACCGCCCAATGCGCATTGTTGCTCATCGACAGATGCGCCAGCGGGTCCTCCTCGACCCCGTCCGCCCCGCACAGCAGCACAACCGCATCGGGCCGAAACGCCCCCACCTGAGGCACGATCAGCGCCTCACGGATGAACGCCATCTCGCTGTCATTCAGCCCGCGCGGCACCGGCAGGTTCAGCGCCGATCCGCCCGCGTCATCCTCCAGCGGCCCCGTGCGCGGCCAGAGCCGCTCCTCATGCACCGAGATCATCAGGCAGTCCGGATCGCCGTGAAACCCCACCGCGACCCCATCACAATGATGCGCGTCGATGTCCACATATGCGATGCGCCGCACCCCGTTCCGGCGCAGGCTCAGCATCGCCAGAACCGGGTCGTTGAGATAGCAAAACCCGTTCGCCCGGTCGGGCATCCCGTGATGCGTACCGCCCGGCGGGTTGTAGATCACCCCGCCCTCGCGCAACAGCTCCCCGGCCAGCAATGACCCTCCTGCCGCCGTCGCCGGGCGCCGGTAGATCTCGGGATAGACCGGGTTCGTGACCGAGCCAATATCATGCCGCTGCAGGTCTTCTACCGTCACCGCCTGATCCGCCTCAACCCGTTGTAAAGCCGCGACATACTCCGCTGTGTGCCAAGCTTCCAGCGCCTTCGGCTTCGCCCGCGGCGCGGTGATGAACTGCTCTTTCGGCAACCATCCCAGCGCGCGACTGAGGTCCATCACCGTGCTCACACGCGGCACTCGTAGCGGGTGCCAGCGGCCATAGCTGGAATGGCGGAAGATCTCAGATCCGATGAAAAGAGGCTGCCCCATAAGCCCCAACCTATACCGACCACCCCCAACAACAAGCGCGCCGGAGGTCCCCTTCATTGTTCCCCAAATATGCAAGCCCCAACACCACCGCCGACACGACGAACGATAGAGTTACACATCGCCCGCAAATCCACTAACCTCCCTCACAATGCTGCGCTACGTGCTCAAACGTCTGGCCTCGCTTGTCCTCAGCCTCGCCGTGGCGTCGCTGATCATCTTCACGCTGATCGAAGTGGCCCCTGGCGATCCCGCGTCCTTCATGCTCGGCATCAACGCCCAGCCCGAAACCCTGGCCGCCCTGCGCGCCGAGCTTGGCCTCGACGTGCCCAAGGTGCAGCGGTATCTCAACTGGGTCGGCGGCATGCTGACGGGCGATTTCGGCACCTCCTACACCTACCGCACACCGGTCTCCGAGATGGTCGCCGACCGCATCGCCGTCTCCCTGCCACTGGCGCTATATGCCCTCGCCCTGTCGATCCTGATCGCCTTTCCTGCGGGCATCTTCGCGGCCTCCCGGCGCGGGCAAGCGGGTGACCTCGGCGTCATGGGCGCCACGCAACTGGGCGTGGCGCTGCCGAACTTCTGGTTCGCGATGATGCTGGTGCTGGTCTTCGCCATTCACCTGCGCTGGTTCCCCGCGGGCGGCTTCGCGGGCTGGGACAAGGGGCTGATCGCCGGCCTCACGTCCCTGACCCTGCCCGCGATTGCGCTCGCGCTGCCGCAGGCCGCGATCCTCACCCGCGTGATGCGCTCGGCGCTGCTCGACGTTCTGGGCGAAGACTACATGCGCACCGCCCGCGCCAAGGGGCTCTCCGCCCGCCAGACCCTCTGGCGCCACGGCCTGCGCAACGCGATGATCCCGGTCCTCACCATCATCGGGCTGCAGTTCTCCTTCCTCTTCGCGGGCACCATCATCATCGAGCAGGTCTTCTACCTGCCAGGCCTCGGACGGCTCATCTTCCAGTCGATCTCGGCCCGCGATCTCATTGTCGTGGAAAGCGTCGTGATGCTCGTGGTCTTCGCGGTGATCCTCATCAACTTCTTCGTCGATCTCGCCTATGCCGCCGTCGACCCGCGCCTGAGGTCACGCGCATGAGCCGCACGCTGGTCATCGGCGCGCTGCTCTCGGCGGTCCTGATCGGCCTCGCGCTCCTCTCGCTCATCTGGACACCCCACGACCACACCAGCCTCAATATCCCGAACAAGCTGCAACCCCCGGGGGCAGCGCATCTGCTCGGCACCGACCAACTGGGTCGCGACATCCTCAGCATGACCATGGTCGGCGCGCGCACCTCGCTGGGCGTGGCGCTTCTGGCGCTCGCCATCGGCCTCAGCGTCGGTGTCCCGCTTGGGCTCGCCGCGGCCATGCACAAAGGCAGCTGGCTTGACGAGGCCATCATGCGCGGCAATGACATCGTCTTCGCCTTCCCGCTGCTGGTCATGGCGATCCTGATCACGGCGGTTTTCGGCCCCTCGGCCACAAACGCCATCATCGCCTTCGGCATCTTCAACATCCCCGTCTTCGCGCGCGTCACCCGCGGCGGCGCGCTGCCGCTTTGGGAGCGAGAGTTCATCCTCGCCGCCCGTGTTGCCGGCAAGACCCGCGCGCATATCTCGGTCGAGCATATCCTGCCCAACGTCCTCAACCTGCTGATCGTTCAGGGCACCATCCAGTTCGCCCTGGGCATCCAGGTCGAAGCGGCGCTCAGCTTTGTGGGCCTCGGCGTGCAACCCCCCACCCCGTCGCTCGGCCGGATGCTGGCCGACGCGCAAACGCTGGTCACCCTCGCCCCGCATCTCGCGATCGTGCCGGGTCTCGCGATCATCGGCATCGTCATGGGGCTGAACCTGCTGGGCGACGGGCTGCGCGACGCGCTCGACCCACGCCTGCAGCGAGCCCGCACATGAGCCTGCTCGAGATCGACCGCCTGTCGCTCCAGATCGGCAATGCCCCGATCCTCAAGGAGGTAAGCCTCACCGTCGACCCCGGCGAGATCCTCGCCATCACCGGCGAAAGCGGCTCCGGCAAATCCATGACAGCCCTCGCCATCATGCAGCTGCTGCCGCGCGGCGCGCGCAGCACGGGCACCATCCGTCTCAGCGCGACCGACCTGACAGCCCTGCCCGAGCCCGAGCTCTGCGCCCTGCGCGGCAACGAGATGGGAATGATCTTTCAGGAGCCGATGACCGCCCTCAACCCGGTCCATACCATCGGGCGACAGGTCGCCGAGACCATCCGGTTGCACGACCCCACTGCCGACGCGGAGGCACAGGCCCGCGATATCCTCACTCGCGTCGGTCTGAGGCCCGACCGCTTCCCGCTCAGCCGCTACCCGCATGAGCTCTCAGGCGGCCAGCGCCAGCGCGTGGTGATCGCCATGGCCATCGCGCGGCACCCGAAGCTGCTGATCGCAGACGAGCCCACCACCGCCCTGGATGTCACCACGCAGGCGCAGATACTCGCCCTCCTGAAGGGCCTGGTGCAGGACTTCGGCATGGGGCTGATCCTCATCACCCACGACCTCGCGGTGGTGGCCGACATCGCCGACCGCATCGCCGTCATGCGTCACGGCGAGGTGGTCGAAACCGGGCCGACCTGGCACCTGCTGCGGACCATGCAACACCCCTATACGCGTATGCTCTTCGAGGCCTCGACCCATCAGGTCAACCTGCCTGCGCCGCCACCGCCCACGCCTCTTTTGCAGGTCCGCAATCTCCACCGCAGCTACCGCCTCCCCCGCACCCGGCTCTTTTCGCCTCCCGGTCAGTTCGACGCCGTAAAAGGCGTCAGTTTCACGATCATGCGCGGCGAGCGCCTGGGCCTCGTAGGTGAAAGCGGCTGCGGCAAGTCCACCCTCACCCGCGCAATTCTCGGGCTTGAGACACCACAGAAGGGCCAGATCCTGCTCGATGATACGCCTGTCGGCCAGGACCCGGGCGCGCGCCGCCGCATGCAAGTGGTCTTCCAGGACCCCTTCGGCAGCTTCAACCCCCGCCACCGCGTCGCCCGGCTGATCACCGAACCCTTCCACCTGCTGTCCGCTCCGCCCACCGGCGCGGCCCGCGCGCAGGCCATCGCCGAAGCGCTCACCGCCGTCGGTCTGCAGCCGGATGACGCGACCCGCTATATTCACGAATTCTCCGGCGGACAGCGCCAGCGCATCGCCATTGCCCGCGCGTTGATCATCAAGCCCGAACTGATCCTCTTTGATGAGGCCGTCTCCGCTCTTGATGTCTCGGTGCGGGCGCAGATCCTCGACCTCATCGCCGATCTCTGCCGCACCTATGGGCTCACCTATCTCTTCGTCTCTCACGACCTCAGCGTTGTGCGCTCCGTGACTGATCGGGTCATGGTGATGCAAGCCGGTGAAATCATTGAGGAAGGCTTAACCGAGACCGTGTTTACCAACCCTCAACATCCTTACACCACAAAGCTGCTAGAGGCAGCACCCAAGCTGCCCGATTTGAGGATGCAGCACAGTGGTGACGGATCGATCTGACCTTTGCCCGGTATGGCCCGGCGGCTTCGGCCGACGGAACCTCCGGCATGGTTGATCTCACGCTCTCTCCGATCACCCGAACCGATCACGCCGAAGACGCGCTCGACCTCGCGATGCGAGCCGCGGACTACGTGACGCTCGAAGTGGGGCACGCCCCCAACATGGACTTCATTGACAGCTTCTTCACCGCGGCACCACCAGGGTTGACCGAGCGCGATCTGCTGCATTTCGCCATCATGGAAGGCCCGGCGATGGTCGGGATGCTCTGTATTGCCAAAGGCTATGAGCTGCCCGAGGATTGGTGGATTGGTCTGGTTCTGCTCGACCCTGCCTTTCGCGGGCGCGGGATCGGACGAACTGTGGTACATCTGATCAAGGAGGCGGCGCAGGCGGAGGGAATCGCCGCGCTCAAACTCTCCGTGCTTGAAGCCAACCCCCGCGCCATGCACTTCTGGATCCGGGAAGGCTTCCTGCCGCATCGCTACGCAACCGCAACCGCGGACAGTGATGGACACAACCGGTGGGTTCTGGTCTACGATTTCTAGCCGTCGGGCAGACGACGCGCCGAGCGGATTGCATCAGAGGCTGAGGCGGAGAACAGCAAAGAAAATACGCAATATTTTCATCAAATTGCGTGGATGGGAGGACATCATGCGACTGACAGGGAAGACGGCCATCGTCACGGGTGGAGCCTCGGGCTTTGGCGCGGGCATCGTGCGCAAGTTCACCTCCGAAGGCGCCCGGGTGATGATCGCCGACATCAACAAATCCACCGCGCAGGACCTCACCGACCAGATGGGCGATCACGCCATCGCCTGCAGGGTGGACGTCGCCGATGGCACCTCCGTGGACACCATGGCCCGCACCGCGATGGAGGCCTGGGGCCACGTCGATATCCTGGTGAACAACGCAGGCGTGACGCATCTGCCCACCCCCCTCGAAGACGTCAGCGAAGAGGACTTCGACCGCGTGCTCGCGGTGAATGCGAAATCCGTCTACCTGACCGCCCGGGCCTTCGTGCCTCATATGAAGTCGCGAAAGGCCGGCGTGATCCTCAACATCGCCTCCACCGCCGGGCTCAGCCCGCGCCCCAACCTCAACTGGTACAACGCCTCCAAAGGCTGGATGATCACCGCGACCAAGGCCATGGCGATCGAACTCGCGCCCGCCGGCGTGCGCGTGAACGCCCTCAACCCGGTCGCCGGGGAAACACCACTGCTGAAATCCTTCATGGGCGAGGACACGCCGGAGATGCGCGCCAAGTTCCTCGCCACCATCCCGCTCGGCCGCTTCTCCACCCCGCAGGACCTCGGGAATGCCGCTTGCTTTCTCTGCTCGGATGAGGCTTCCATGATCACCGGGGTCGCGCTGGAAGTCGATGGAGGGCGGTGCATATGAAGACAATCAATCTGGCTGAGAAACTGGAGCAGTTCACCACCCACTGGGATCCGCACGTGGTGGCCGACTATAATGACAATGAGGTGCTGGTCGTCCGCTTTCAGGGCGAGTTTCCGTTTCATCTGCATGAAACCACCGATGACCTCTTCCTCGTTCTCGAAGGCGAGATGGTGATGGACCTTGAAAACAGCTCCCACCCGGTGAAGGCGGGAGAGCTTTTCGTGGTGCCCAAAGGTGTAACCCATCGCCCGCGCGCGGAGCAGGAGTGCAAGGTCCTGCTGATCGAACCCAAGGGCGAACCCAACACCGGTGATGCCACCACCGCAGCCCCCAAACCGCGCATCTGATGGCCCTTCATTCTTCCCCAAATACTCAAATCAAACATGGAATGCGCCCGCAGGGCGCGCCTTTGACCAACCTCGCATGACCCCCGGCCCCCGCAATCTGATCACAGATGTGCCCGGCCTGCGCGTCGGCAACGCCGAAGATCACAACCTGAAATCCGGCTGCACGGTGGTGACCGCCGATCAGCCTTTCATCGCCTCCGTCCATGTCATGGGCGGCGCGCCCGGCACGCGCGAGACCGATCTGCTGGCCCCCGACAAATCCGTCAGCGAGATCGACGCGTTGCTGCTCTCAGGCGGCTCCGCCTTCGGCCTCGATGCCGCCTCAGGCGTGGTGGATGGGCTGCGCGCAGCGGGGCGCGGCTACCCCGTCGGCAGCGCCCGTGTGCCCATCGTCCCCGCCGCCATTCTGTTTGATCTGCTGAACGGTGGCGACAAAGGCTGGGAGCAGACCCCTTACCCCACCCTCGGTCGCGACGCCTTTGAGACCGCCAGCGCGGACTTCGCCATTGGCACGGCGGGCGCCGGCACCGGCGCGCTCACCGCAATGCTAAAGGGCGGGCTGGGCTCTGCGTCGCTGGTCCTGCCCGACGGCACTTCTGTCGGCGCGCTCGCCGCCGTCAACCCGTTGGGGGCCGTCACCACGCCCGGCGACAGGCATTTCTACGCCGCTCCCTTCGAGATCGACGATGAATTCGGCGGCCTCGGCCCCGATCCCAACAGCGGACTTGGCCGCAATCTCACCAGCCGCAAGTCCAAAGCCATGTTCGAGCGCGGCAATACCACCATCGCCGTGGTTGCCACCGATGCGCCACTGACCAAACCACAATGCCACCGCATGGCCGTCGCGGCCCACGACGGGATCGCGCGCGCCTGTATCCCGGCCCACTCTCCCGGTGACGGCGATCTGGTCTTCGCACTCTCCACGGGCGATCCCGCTCAGGCGGATGCGGCGGAAAACACGCCGCTCATCGGTCACGCAGCCGCCCTCTGCCTCAGTCGCGCCATCGCTCGCGCGGTCTATGAGGCGACCCGCGCGCCCGATGACCTTCTGCCCTGCTGGAAAGACCTCAATGCCTGAGCTCACCCTTTCGGACGTGACCGTGCACTATGAGGTCACGGGCGACGGCCCGCCTATGCTGCTGATCGCGGGGATGATGTCCGATTGCGCGAGCTGGGCGCCTCTGATCCCGCACCTAAGCGACCACTTCACCCTGATCTGTCCCGACAACCGCACCACCGGGCGCACCACACCTTGGGACGCACCGGCCTCTCCCAAAATCTGGGCCGAGGATGCGCGCGCGCTGCTCGATCATCTGGGTCATGACCGCGCCCATGTGCTGGGTCATTCGCTGGGTGGCTACATTGCCTGGGCACTGGCCTCCCTTGCGCCGGAGCGTATTGCGAGCTGCACAATGATGGCCTCTGCCCCGCTGCACCCGGCCCGCAACGCCGCACTTTTCGAGGGCCTGCTCTCCGTGCGCCGGTCAAGCGCGCCGCCCGACACCTGGCTGCGGCTGTTCCTGCCGTGGATCTTCACGCCGGCCCTGTACCAGAGCCCGGGTGCCATCGACGCGGCCATCGCCCAGTCGCTGGCCTATCCGTATGCCCAATCGGCCGAGGCCATGGCCCACCAACTTGCAGCCGTTGCGGCCGCCGATGCCACTCTGTTCCACGCCCGCCCGGAGGTTCCGCTCCACGCTCTGCTCGGCGAACAGGACCTGCTGATCCCGCTCGCAGACGCACAAGCCGCCCTGATCGACATTCCAACCACGGTCATCAAAGGGTGCGGCCACGCTCCCCATTGGGACGCGCCGGATCAGGTGGCGCACCACCTGCGGCACTTCATAGGCGGGCTTGCCTCCTGATCAGCGGTGCAGCGTGACGATCTTCCGATCGTGCTCCAACGCGCCCAGCACCATCCGCACGATCCCTTCGGCATCGACGCCCGCATCGCGATACATCTCCGTGGGTGCCGCCTGATCGATGAAGCGGTCGGGCAGGCAAACCGTGCGCACCCGACAGCCGTGATCGAGCAGCCCCTGCCCCGCCATCGCCTGCAGCACCATGGCGCCGAATCCGCCCTGCGCGCCCTGCTCCACTGTGACCAGCGCGCTGTGGGTCTGGGCAAGCTCGGCGATCAGCTCCATATCGAGCGGCTTGGCAAAGCGCGCATCGGCGATCGTCGCACTGATCCCTTCGGCGTCCAGCATCGTTGCCGCCGTTTCGCATTCCGCAAGATGTGTGCCAAGCGAGAGCAGGGCCACGTCACCCGTGCCCTCACGGATCATCCGGCCCTTTCCGATCTCCAGCACCTCACCACGCTCCGGCAGCGCGACGCCCGTGCCGTTCCCGCGCGGATAGCGGAACGCGATCGGCCCGCCGTCATGCGCGACAGCCGTTTCCACCATATGCACCAGCTCCGCCTCATCCGCCGCCGCCATGACCACCATGCCGGGCAGCGCGCCCAGATAGCCAATGTCGAAGGCCCCTGCATGGGTCGCCCCATCGGCGCCCACCAACCCCGCACGGTCGATGGCAAAGCGCACCGGCAGCCCTTGCAGAGCCACGTCATGCACCACCTGGTCATAGCCGCGCTGCAAGAAGGTGGAATAGATCGCGCAGAAAGGCTTGAGCCCGCTCGCCGCCATTCCGGCGGCGAAGGTGACTCCGTGTTGCTCGGCGATGCCGACGTCAAAGACCCGCGCCGGGAAGCGCTTGGCCATGCGGTCCACGCCGGTTCCGCTCGGCATCGCCGCCGTCACCGCGACAATGCTGGGGTCACGGGCCGCCGCCTCCGTCAGCGCGTCGCCAAAGACACCCGTGTAGGACGGCGCGTTGGCTTTGGCCTTGGCCTGCACGCCCGTGTCCACATTGAATTTGGCAACACCGTGGTACTTATCGGCAGAGCCCTCCGCCGGAGCATACCCCTTGCCCTTGACCGTGCAGCAGTGGATCAGCACCGGCCCCGTGGCCCGCGTCTTGGCGGCACGCAGAACGCTCAGCAACTGACCCATGTCGTGCCCGTCGATGGGACCGATGTAGTCAAAGCCCAGCTCTTCGAAAAACGTGCCCTTGCTCTCCAGCCCAGTGACCATCTCACGCGCCCGCCGCGCGCCTTCACGCACCGGCCTTGGCGCGAGCTGCTCCATGCCCTCGGCCATCGCCATGAGCCCGCCAAAGGGGCCCTTCCGGGTCAGATCCGACAGGCCCGACAAATAGGAGGACATCGCCCCCACAGGCGGGGCAATCGACATCTCGTTGTCATTGAGGATCACGAAGAGCCTGCGCCCCTCGGCACCCGCATTGTTCATCGCCTCATAGGCCATGCCCGCACTGATCGAGCCATCGCCGATCACCGCAATCGCATCGCCCGTGGGCTGGCCCATGTCGCGCCCCACCGTGAAGCCGAGCGCGGCAGAAATCGACGTACTGGAATGCGCTGCCCCAAAGGGGTCGTAGTCGCTTTCGCTGCGTTTGGTGAAACCACTCAGGCCGCCACCCTGCCGCAGCGTGTGCATGCGGTCGCGCCGCCCGGTCAGGATCTTGTGCGGATAGCACTGGTGCCCCACGTCCCAGATCAGCTTGTCGCGCGGCGTGTCGAAGACCGCATGGATCGCCACGGTCAATTCAACCACGCCCAGCGAGGAGCCCAGATGCCCGCCGGTCTGGCTGACCGCATCCACCACCTCGGCGCGGAGCTCCTGCGCCAGAGCGCCAAGCGTGCGATCGGACATCTGGCGCAGGTCCGCGGGGCCTGCCACCTGGTCAAGTGTCGGTGTGTCGGGTTTGGTCATGGCGCACGTCTCCGTTTATCACGGGGCGGCCAGCTCTTGCCAAAGCCGGGGTCGCCACCCCTGGAAAAGAAAAGGCGTCGCAGCTGGGGTAAACCAGTTGCGACGCCAGGTTCCTGTAGCCAACAGGAAGGGAACCGGGGTGTTGAGACCCCGTGCCCGGACCCAGGAAGCCAAGGATCCGTGCCAGGCGAGACGGGGGCGGCGCAGAGCCGCCCGCGCCTATTCGTAAACCGGCGCCTCGCTGGTCGCGAGCTCGGGCCAGTCGGCAATCACGTTCATCCCCTGCAGCGGGCGCTGATAGCCTTTGTGGCAGGTCTTGCAGGCCGCTTTCGGCGCATCGGCGTAGATCGGGCCAAGACGCTCCGGCGGGTACTCGGATTCGAGCGGGATCAGGTACTCCTGGTTCATCTCGATGACCATCTGCCGACCCAGCAGCGCGGTCGCCCATTGCGGCGTGTGCTGTTCGGGGTCGTAGAAGGCGCGGGAGTTGTGACAGAAGACACAGTTCACGCCGAGACTGTTCGAGAAGTAGTTCATCAGCGAATAGGTCATCTCGGTCTTCTGGATCGAGGCGACCTCTTCGTCATTCGGGATGCCTTCCACACGGCTCTCCAGATCGTGCACATTCACCGCCTCATAGTCGGTCAGGTACACCTCCAGCGCGTTGGACGGTAGCGACGTTGACTGGCTGATCGAAGTGGCGCGGTTCTGCACAGACGCCCAACCGCCAGCGGCCTCGTTGACCGGGCTGATGTTGAACCAGATCTCCGACGGCACGTTCAGACCGCGGTGGCAGGTGTAGCAGTTCACACCAACCTCCCCGACCGCATTGACGTGACCACCCCAGTTCTCGTTGATGTTCTGGGTCATCTGGATCATCCGACGCGAGACGACCTTGGTGTAGAGGTCATCCGCGCCATAGGTCTCCAGATCGCCGTCGCCATGACAGTAAGCACAGCCCTGTTCCGGGCTGACCCACTGCGTGATCGCCGTCATCACCCGGTTGAAGTTGTCCTCCGTCAGGTCCCCCAGCACCTGGACATTCTCATAGATGTCCCGGGCCAGCGGTTCACCCCCTTCGGGCACAAAGGGTGTATCGGTGTAGTAGGCCTCAATCGTCGGATCGGGCGCGGTGCGCACCACGTTGAACTCCGGCACCGACATCCCCGTCCCGCGCGGACCCGTCTGCAGCGAGGCCGTCTGGGCGGGGTTGCCAAAGCTGATGATCATGATCGCCGCGAAAACCGCGCCGCCGACCGCCCCGATCAGGATCGCGGGACCGAACACATTGGTCGGATTGTCCGCGTTCCATTTGTCAAACCACTTGGGCAGCATGATCAGTCCTCCTTCCCGATAAAGGCTTCGTAGGAGCCGTAGTCGGCATATCCGTAGGAGCCGTCATACATCGGCGCAAAGTTGTGCTCCTGCGCCCAGATGAACCAGTTGTCCACGACCGTGCCGGTTAGCAGGATGCCGATGCCGCCAGTAATCGGCGTCAGCACCGCGAACCACCAGGCCCAGCGGTGGATGCCTTCCATCGTGGCGTTGAAGCCCATGGTCCAGCGCCAGAAGAGAGCGGCGCGTTCGGTCGCGGTCCCGCGATCGTAGATCTGCTCCAGCTCCCGATCGCCGCCGTAGCGTGTCACCGCCAGGATGGTCCCGCCGTGCATGCAGAAGAGCAGCACCGAGCCATAGAGGAAGACGATGCTCAGACAGTGGAACGGGTTGTAGTAAAGGTTGCCGTAGCGGATCGAAAACGCCGTGGTCCAGTCGAGGTGCGGGAAGATGCCGTAGGGCACCGCTTCGCTCCACGATCCCATCAGGACAGGACGGAAGAGACCCAGCACCAGGAAGAGCCACACCGCAGCCGCAAAGCCCCAGAAGATGTGCTTGCCCATCTTGTGCTGTTGCGCCAGCAGATAGGCCCGCAAGAGCCAGCACAGCACCGAGACCAGCAGGAAGAAGCTGGCGATGATATACCAGCCCCCCTCGTCCAGCGGGGGCATGCTCAAACCATACTCCGGCGAAGGTGGCTCAAGCGCCAGCCAGAAGAGCTGTCGGATGAACTGCGGGATCGAATAGCCGACCTGCGCCAGCATGTTGAACCCCACAATCACGAACCAGGCGATGCCCGTCGCGAACGCCACCAGCGTCGTCCAGCCCACATAGTAGGGCCCGACCTGGGCGTTGCCGAAGAGCCCGACGAGGGTGCTGAAGAACGGCTTGCCCGCGCGTTCTTCCATCATGTTGTTGCCCTGGTCGTCCATGCCCCATTCGGGTTTCCCCTGGACCTGCACTTGCGTGAAGATGTTCTGATATTCAGGAAGCCACATGATCACATCCCTCCCATCGCGATGGGTTCACCCCAGATCGGCAGATCGAGCCACCAGTTCCACCATTCAGGCCAACCCGCGGTCCAGACGGGACCGGAGATGATGATGCAGATCGCCGACCACAGCCCGGCATTGATGGCGAGCAGATAGCCCACACGGTGAATGCCCAGCGTGCCGACCGAATAGCCGATAAAGTCGCGGAAGAACGTGTCCTCGTGATCCGGTGTCTTGGCCTCTTCGCCCTTCTCGGGGTTACAGGCCGACAGGATCAAACCACCGTGCAGCGCCAGCGCCAGCGTGGTGGTGAAGAACAGCGTCACCGCCAGCATGTGCGCCGGGTTGTAGTGGAAATGCAGATAGGCGTAGCCGGTGTTGCTCACCCAGTCGAGGTGGCTGAAAATCCCATAGGGGAACCCATGCCCCCAGGCGCCCATCAAGAGCGGGCGGAAGATCACCAGCGTCATATAGGCGATGATCGCCGCCGCGAAGCCGAAGGGCACGTGATAGCCCATGCCCAGCTTGCGGCAGATCTCGACCTCGCGCAGCGCCCAGGAGATGAACGCGCCCGTCGCACAGATCGTGATGATCTGCCACAGCCCGCCCTCCAGAAGCGGCGCCAACCCAAGCCCATAGCTCAGGTCAGGCGGGGCGATATTGATCAGCCAGGGATTAAACGTGCCCTGCTGGCTCGCGCCCCAGAAAATCAGAATGGTTCCCAGAAGGGCGAAGAAGGCCGTCGTCACTCCGAAGAAGCCCACATAGAAAGGCCCCACCCAGAAGTCGAACAGATCGCCCCCGATCAGCGTCCCTCCGCGGACGCGATATTTTCTTTCGAAGCTGAGCAAAGCCATCTTCAGTCTCCGCATGTGTGCGGCGCGCCAGTGAGAGGCGGAGGCCGTCGTTTGTTACGTTGGTTTGCTGCGGGCGGATGGCGCACACTTGGCCGCCCGCAGCTGTTCTTGGGTGTCACTCTGGCACCGGTACGGGATGGCCCTTGCCCGGCCAGATCCCTCTACTGGGCGGATTGCGCCGCCAGTTCGAACCAGTTGAAGTGCTCAGTGCTGAGCAGGACGAGGTGAATCATCGCTGCCAGCAGGAAGAGGAACACGCCTTGTGCAACAAACACTCGGCGAGGATCGAAAATGAGCCAGATCTTGTAGAACTTTGCCATATCCATTTCCTCTTAGAACCACGGACGCCAGATGAACGTTGCCAGATGAGCGACCACGGCCACTGCTGAAAACAGCCAGAGCCCACTCATGTAGACAGCGTGCAATTCTTGCGCCTGCTCGTCGGTTAGACCTGTGAAAGACAGGTGATTATCAGCCATAAATATCCCTCCGGATTGTTATGCTGACGCCGCGCACCCCGCGGCGGGGTCCTTTGGGGGTCTCCCCCCTCGGGGCTCTGTCCACCTCGCAAAAGGCGTACAGCTCTTGATCTCGACAGGCGCACACAAGCCGAGAATGCGGATCGCGACCCGGGCCGAGGCCCCTATGTCGCGCAGGGAACGTCATGCAGAGAAGATCATCGGAGTGATGATACGGGCCTGGGTCCAGGCGCGTGCCATCGGGCCCTTCTCGGTGAAACTGCGGGTTCGAATGGCCGAAAGCGCCCAGGTCAGGGTCGCCAGCGGCAGCGTCGCCAGGAAGATGATCACGAAGTAGACCATGAACTCGGTACGCACCGCCTTCTTGCTGGGCGCCTGATGCGGGGCTTCAACAGCCGCTTCAACGATGTCAGATGTCATATCAGTCATGTCTGATCCTCCAAATCAGTACCGGCCAGCCCGGCATCGAGCGCCCGCACGGTGTCCAGCACCACGCGGTCCGCGCCTGCGGCCAGAGCCGCTTTCTCCGCCGCGTCGCGCAAAGTCTTCGCAGCTGAAATTCGTGTCAGAATGGGATGGGTCTCGACGATCTTGTCGAGCATCGCCTGCGCATCCGCATCCCAGGGGAAATCGCGCCGCAGCGGGGTGAGCGTCGCGTCTGTCGCATCCATCTCCGTGCCGAGCGGCAGAATATGGAAAAGCGCGTCAAAGAGCCCGTTGCAGATTTCCTGAATAAGGTAGGTCGCGCCCGCATAGCCCATGAACGGCGTGCCCGTATGCCGCCGGATCGCCGCTCCCGGAAAGCTTGCCGGGATGAACGCAGGGCTTGGCCCATGACCGCCCTTCAGTTCGGCCAGATACATCTTCTCGTTGATCGAGCCCATGACGATCAGGGGCCGCTTCTGCCCCATCAGGGCGCGCACCTCTTCATTGTTGGTCTTCTGCCCGGCCACCCGCGCGACGGCGAAGGCGCATGGCAACCCCATGTCGTCTTCGAGGAACAGCCGGATGCCGCGGGCGTAGGTCTCATTCGCTACAATTGCAAAACTCCCCGTGGCAAAGAAATCCTGGGTGACGGAGCGCCAGAGATCCCAGACCGGTTTGATGGTCGAATGCTTCTCTCGCGTGATAAAAGGTTCGGGGTCGAGGCCAACCAAATTCCCCAGTGCGCGCAGGAACTTGGTCGTGCTCTCGACCCCTATCGGAGCCTGGAGATACGGCTTGGCAAGAAGCTCGCATAATCCACGCCCGAACTCGCGGTACATGCAGATGTTCACATCCGCATTCACCAAATCTCTCATCTCGGCCACATGGGCGCCCAAAGGCATCACCATGTTCACCTCACAGCCGATCCCTTCGACCAGCCTGCGGATCTCGGCCAGATCCGACGGCATGTTGAAGGTGCCGTACATCGGCCCGAGGATATTCACGCGGGGCTTGGCGCCCTCCGCGCGTTTCTTCTCGGGCGGCATCCGGCCTTTCGTCATGCCGAACTCGGTGAAGATCCAGGTCATCGCCCGGTCGGCGGCCTCCCACTGATCCTCATCAATCGTCCGCGGCAGAAACCGCTGAATATTGGTGCCCTGCGGTGTGACGCCACCGCCGATCATCTCGGCAATGGATCCCGTCACCACAACCGCTGGCAAGGCCGGATCGAGTGTATCCCACGCCCGCTTCATGCTCTCTTCGGTGCCCGCGCCCATCTCGCCTTCGCCAAGGCCGGTCACCACAATCGGCAACTCATGTGGCGGCAAGGCATCCGTATAGTGCAACACCGACGTGACCGGCAGGTTCTCACAACCCACGGGCCCGTCGATCACCACCTGCAAGCCCTTCGCAGCGCAGAAGGCATAAACCGCCCCCCAGTATCCACCCGCCCGGTCATGGTCTGTGACAAGCATCAGATCATCTCCCGCGCTTTGGCGGCCCGCGCCATCTTGTCGAGCTTCTTCTGATGCTGCGCCCGGAAATCCGGCCGCAGGTTCGGGCTGCCCTCCCAGACACCCGCCGTATCCGCATGACCCACATCCTCGAAGAAGGCGGTCATCCGGTCCATCCTGTCCTTGTTCGCAATTGCCGCATTGATCACCTCTGCGAGCGATCCTGCGCCCGCCACACCCATCAGCGGCCGCGCCGAGATGAGGTTGGTGAAGTAAAGCCCAGGCACACCAAGCTCCTTGGCCTTTTGAACGACAGGAGTGGTGCCAATGGCCAGATCGGGCTTCACGGCCTCCATTGCCGCGCAATCATCCTCGAGCGAGGCGCGATACTTCACCGTGACGCCCTTGGCTTCGAGCCAGGCCGCATCCGCCGCAGACCACTCCGACTTCGCACAGGCGGTGCCCACATAGGGCACCTCCGCCCCGCTCTCGATCAATAGCCGCGCGACCAGAAGCTCCGAGCCCTCATACCCCGAGAGCGTAATGGTTCCTTTGATCGGCGTCGCTGCCAGCGCCCCTTTGATGGCAGGCAGAGCCGCATTCTGCGCCGCCGCAATCTGGTCGGCTGACACCCCATAGGTCTCGCCAATACCGCGCAGCCAGGCCGCTGTGCCGTCATGCCCCACGGGGGCCGAGCCCACTACAGGCCGCCCCGCGGCACGGAAGGCCCGGACCGTATCGGTGTAAAACGGGTGGATGGCCGCCACGACGGAACAGTCGAGTGCGGCATAGAGCTCGCGCCACTCCCGGCACGGCAACACCGGCCCCGCTGCCAACCCCATGGGCGCCAGCATCTGGCCGATCATCATCGGATCCGCCGGGAACATCTCGCCCAGAAGCGCGACCGTCGGTCGCGACGACCTGCCACCCACCGGTGCGGCCACTGGGCCCGCTTCAGCTTCTTGCCGCGCATAGGTGAGCATCGCACCGGCGAGAACATCCTTGGCCTCCGCGTGGGTCGGCACGCCGAAGCCCGGCACGTCGATGCCAACAATCCGCACGCCGTTGATCTCTTTGGGCAGCAGCCGCAGCGGCACGCCAGACGCCGTTGGCACACAAAGGTTCGTGACGACTATCGCATCATAGCGATCCGGATCCGCCAACTCGTGCACAGACTCACGAATGTCCTCGAAGAGCTTACCCGTCACAAGCGTCTCGGAGTTGAACGGCACATAGCCCACCGACCGCCGCGCGCCGTAGAAGTGCGACACGAATGTCAACCCATAGACACAGCACGCCGAGCCCGACAGCACCGTGGCCACGCGCTTCATGCGCAGACCCACACGCAAGGATCCAAAAGCCGGGCACATGGACTGCGGCTTGTCATGCGGACCCATCGGATAGTCTGCCCGGAACTTCTCCAACACCTCGGACTTGCCAGCCAGACGCGCCGCCTCTGCCATGTCGGCCCCGGAATGACAGCCCGCATCGTCGGCGAGTGCCGCTCCAGCCACACGCGCGACATCGCCATGAGGGTGACCCTTGATCACCTCCACATCGGCTGCCTCGTCGTATGTGACTTCCTGTTTCACGCGTCGGACGCCCTGTAGATTGGCTTGGGGTTGCGCGCGATCTCCATCAAACGCTTTGACTGGGCGATCTCTTCTTGTGCGGTCTCAAAAATGCGCTGCGATTGCAGCCCCTTCCAGACACAGCGTTCAACTGCGCGCCGGCTTTCGTCGAAATGCCTAAGCTTGGTCATGAGGAGCATCCGAAATCGGCTGAGTGTCACAGTGCGGGTCAAACCTGATGTCGCGCAAAAGGCGCCTGATCTGGTCGTCCCGCGCATTCATCAGCATCTGGCTGATCGAGGCAGGTTCAGAGGTCCCCAGCTTGTTACGCGTCGTCATAGACAACCTCCAACGACGGTTTGGGCGCTGCGTTCTTGCCGCGCATATCCGCATCACTTGCAGGCTCCAGCACCACATTGCCGCCAGTCTCCGAGGCATCGAAGAGCCCCAGCAACCCATCCTGATCCAAGGGCGATGGCCGCATCGGCGGGGCCTTGGCCACGTTCAGCCCAAGCTCGGCAAAGAGATCGCCCCACTGGCTCGCCTGGGTCCCGACGATCTGATAATTCGCGGATTTCTTCCGCAGGTCGTCATCCTGTGGAATCGCAGCAAGGATCGGAATGTCGACCGCCTCGGCAAAGGCCGCTGCCTCGCCCGTGCCATCATCCTTGTTGATCACGAGCCCGGCGACGCCAACGTTCCCGCCCAGCTTGCGGAAGTACTCCACCGCGGAGCAGACATTATTCGCCACGTAGAGCGACTGCAGATCGTTCGACGCGACCAGGATCACCTTCTGCGCCATGTCTCGCGCAATCGGCAGGCCGAACCCGCCACAGACCACATCGCCCAGGAAGTCGAGCAGCACATAGTCGAAGTCCCAATCATGGAACCCAAGCTTTTCCAGAAGCTCGAACCCATGGATAATCCCGCGGCCGCCACAGCCACGGCCAACCTCGGGTCCGCCCAGCTCCATGGCAAAGACACCGCCGCGCTTGAAGCAGACATCGCCGATCTTCACCTCTTCGCCCGCCAGCTTCTTGCGCGTCGACGTGTCGATGATGGTGGGACAGGCCTTGCCGCCAAAGAGCAGGCTGGTGGTGTCCGACTTGGGATCGCACCCAATCAAAAGAACTCGTTTACCTTGTTCGGCCATCATATGGCTCAAGTTGGCCAAGGTGAAACTCTTGCCGATGCCGCCCTTGCCGTAGATCGCGATGATCTGGGTCTTCGAGGTCGGTTCGGACTGCGGCACCTCCAGCGTCGGCTCGGCGGCCTCCGCGCGCAGGCGCTTGTCGAAGTCTTTCAGATTGGGGACGTCACCGGATGCCGGGCCCTTCTCATCAATACCGTCCTTCATGCCACGTCCTTCCAGTTGAGGATCATCTTGAGGCAGGCCGGATCGGTGAAAGCCCGCTGGTAAGCTTGCGGCGCGTCCTTCGCCGAAGCCTCATCGGTGATCAGCCCGCCCAGACTCAGTGTCCCGCTCTCCACCAGCGCACGGGTCGCGGCCAGATCGTCATGGGTCCATTCCGCCGCCACGCGGAAGCGCGCCTCTTTCATGAAGGCCATCGGGAAATCAATGCGGATCGGCTCCTTGTAGAAGCCCGCGAGAACAACCTCACCGCCCTTGCCGATCCGGGAAACCAGATCGTTCAGCACATCCATGCTGCCGGACGCATCATAAACCGACATGTAATCTTTCCGTGGATCGTCCTCGGGCGCGATCACCTCATAGCCCTCGGCACCGCCGCGCCGCGACGGGTCGATCTCCCAGACCATGGGCGCAGGCGCGCCCGCCGCAATCGTCAGTCGCGCAAGGAGCCGGCCCAGAACGCCGTGCCCCACGATCAGGTCGGGAACGGATTTGTTGAGCCCGGCCATCGTATGCCGCGCCGTCGCCGCCAAAGCCAGCAGCGCACCCTGCGCGCCGAGGCCCGCATCGATTCGCGTCACGCGATCAGGGGCCGTCACCAGCCGCGCGGCAGCACCGCCAAAGAGACCGAAGGCACCGTCATAGCAATTGGCCCCTGGGACAAAGACGTGATCGCCGGGGCGGTATCCGGTCGAGGGCGCGGCTTCGACCACTTCGCCCACGGCCTCATAGCCCGGGACCAGCGGATAGCCCATGCCAGGGAAAGGCGGCATATCACCGGACCAGAAGAGTTTTTCTGTGCCCGTGGAAATGCCGGAGTGTTGAATATCGACGACCAGATCTTCGGCCCCCGGTGCGGTGAGCGTCAGAACGTCCACCTCGAGATCACGAGGACCTTTCAGAAGAACGGCGGTGGTGTCCAAAGTCTCTCTCCTCGCTCGCGGGACCGCTTTGATCTTGCGTCAAAGACTCATCTCGTGGCTCATGTCGTAATGTCAGTTTAAGCTTACATGTAATTGTGTCAACTAAATTAGACACATTCTATGTGATGGAGGATGGCTTTTGCGCCATGACAACCCGCGTCACATAATTGCGTTGAGGCCGCGGGCTGCGCAGGCCCACAAAACCCGCCTCCCGGCAGAGATCGGATATCTCCTCCGCCGAGCGCGCTTTGCCCGTCTGCATCGCAAGCGTATAGAACGCGAAATACACATCCCCCGCCGCATCAGGCGCAGCACCACCCCCCATGGGTTCGGAGATGATCAACCGCCCGCCCTCCGGCAGCGCCCGGTAGACCGACGCCAATAGAGCGCGCACGGTCTCATCCGAGTGGTCATAGAGCACGCGGATGAGGGAGATGGCGTCCGCTCCCTCCGGCAGGGGATCATCCCGGAAGGAGCCCGCATGCACGGTGGCGCGCGACCCCAGTCCCGCATCATCGAAGCGCGCTTGCGCTTGTGGCACCACCTGCGGCAGATCGAAGAGCATGAGGTTAAGCTCAGGTGCGGTGCGGCCCGCTGCTTCGAGGAAAGCGCCCGTTCCGCCACCCACATCGAGCAGCCGCTGGACACCCTTTAAGGAAACCAGGCGCAGGGTATCTTCTGCGACCAACCGCTGGCTCTGGGCCATGAGGTCCGAGTAGGTCTCCGCCACGCCCTGATCAATCTCGCCTCGGGCGCCAAACACATAGGGCCAGAACTCAGAGAGCTGTGTCCGCTCAGGCCCACGCAGCAGGCCAACGGGGTCGGCAAGATCAGCATAGAACGCCTTGTGATGCCGGATCATCGCTTCGAGCCCCGGCACACCCATGAGCGCGGCACCTTTCCGCGCCAGCCGGTAGCGCCCTCTGCGGTCCCGCTTGAGCAGCCGCAGCGCCGCAGCCGCCTGCAACAACACCTTCATCCGATCCACCGGAACATCCGTCGCCTGCCCCAGTCGCTCAGCCGTGAGCGGCCCGGCCCGAAGACGGCGAAAAATATCCAGCTCGACCAAAGCCATCAGCACCTGGCTTTGCACGAATCCCTGCACAAGATCGAAGAGCGCCGCGCCATCCTTGCGCGCCTGTCCGCGCGTCAGCGGAAAGCGGCTTGCCCAGCTTTGAAACCCGGGCCGTGCAACAAGTCGATTGAGCCAACCGCCGCGCCAGCGCGGCAGATCGCTCGTCGCGTCAGACATTGCTGCGCCGCTGCGCCGCATGGGGCGCCACAGGGGTCAGCCGCTCGGCGTAGGTGCGCACCATCTCGGCCAGCTGCGCCTCGCCGGGACACGACGGGATCGAGGCAATCGCCCCGCCCAGAATGTCCTTCAGCCGGGAGATCGCCCCCTGCACACCCAAGAGCGATACCGCGTTGGGCCGCCCATGCAGGTCGTCCTGACCCACCGGCTTGCCGAGCGTTTCGGCATCATAGAGCGCGTCGCGCAAATCATCCGCCACTTGGAAGGCCTCACCGATACGCGCACCAAGCTCGAACCAAGGCTCCGCTTCCTGCCCGGCTGAGACCGCGCCCATCTGCGTCGCCGCGATGAAGAGCGCACCTGTCTTGGCCTGATGATAAGCGGAAAGGTCGATCTCCGCTTCGCTCTCCCAGCCCTGCCCGGCGCAGATCCCGCCCGGCATGCCGGTGCGCTGCGCGAGCGTCATGATCAGTTGCGCCACCCGGTCCGGCGCGTCCGCCGACTGGCGCGCGAGGGTCTCGAACGCCAGCACGATAAGGCTGTCACCCGTCAGCACGGCAAGCGGCTCGGAATAGGCTTTGTGAACAGAGGGCTTGCCCCGGCGGATCGCCGCATCGTCAAAGCAGGGAAGATCATCATGCACGAGGCTCGCGCAATGGATCATCTCCAGCGCCGAGGCCGCCGCATTCGAGAGCGCGGGCCGATCATCACCACACGCCATGGCCACGGACATCAGTATTGTGGGGCGAATTCGGGCCCCGCCAGGTGCCGTTGCATAGGCCAGTGCCGACGAGAGCCTGGCAGGGACAGCGCCGCTCCCCTGCCCGACTGCCACTGCCGACGAAATTGCCGCTTCGATGCGCGAGGTCATGCCCATTCGGGACTCCTTTCATCGGCAAAGTGTCATTCATTTCAGACACAATGTGTAAATCATACTGGACAGTTTACAACTTCGAGTCAACAATCCCTTATGGTTGTCGCACCACCTTCATTTTCTGCTGCACGCCCCGAGGCCATCGTCATTGGCGCGGGCATTGCCGGGCTTGCCACAGCGCTGCGTCTGGTGACGGGTGGGTTTGCTGTCACGCTATTGGAGCGGCACGCGCACACCGGCGGCAAGATCCGAACTGTCGCAAGCAGCGCGGGTCCTGTTGACGCAGGCCCAACGGTGCTGACGCTCCGCCATGTGTTTGACGAGCTTTTCGCCTGCGCCCGCGAACGGCTCGAAGATCACGTGACGCTGATCCAGCAAGATATCCTGGCGCGTCACTTCTGGTCGGGCGGCAGCCAGCTCGATCTCTACGCCGACCCCGAAAAAAGCGCGGACGCGATTGCCGCCTTTGCGGGTGCAAAGTCCGCCGACCAGTTTCGCAGGTTCAATAACCGCACGACCCGGCTGTTTCAGGCCTTCGACGCGCCGATGATGCAGGCTCCTGCCCCAAAGATGGCGCAGCTGGTGCCGCACGTGCTGCGCCAGCCGGATCTCATTCCCGCGATGGCGCCCCTCTCGACCCTCCGGCAAGCGCTCCGCCGACAGTTCAGCGACCCGCGGCTGGCCCAACTCTTTGGGCGCTACGCCACCTATGTGGGCGGCGCCCCGCATCTCAGCCCGGCGATCCTGTCGCTGATCTGGCAGGCCGAGGCCGCCGGGGTCTGGGTGGTTCAAGGCGGCATGCACCGCCTGACCGAGGCGCTCACCAAGCTGGTGCAGAGCCGCGGCGTGCATCTCAAACGCGATGCGCATGTCGATCAGATTGTCGTGAAGGAGCGGCGCGCTGTCGGCGTCGAGCTTGGCGACGAGTTGCTGTCGGCAGATACCGTCGTCTACGCTGGCGATCCCCGGGCGCTTGCGACCGGCAGCATGGGCGAGGATCTCAAAATCGTGGCCCCCCAGACGGCCAAGCTTCCGCGCTCGTTCTCCGCCCGTGTGCACAGCTTTGCGGCCACTCCGCAAGGGCCGCCTCTCGCCCACCACAACGTGTTCTTTGCCGACGACCCGCAGGCCGAATTCGACGACCTCATGGCCGGACGCATCCCACGCGACCCGACCCTCTATCTCTGCGCCGAAGACCGTGGCCAGGATCACCCTCCCCCGACGCTGGAGCGCTTTGAGATCATCTCGAATGCCCCGGCGACGTCAACCTTCACCCCTCCAGTGGATTTGGACAGATGGCATCATCAGATCATGCAGAGGATGGCGGATATGGGCGTGACTATGTCACCGACACCGACCGCCGCGACGATCACAACACCACAACGCTTCGCCGAGATGTTCCCCGAGACGATGGGCGCGCTCTACGGGCAAAGCCCGCACGGGCTGACGGCATCGCTGAAACGCCCAACGGCGCAGACCCCGATCAAGGGGCTGTGGCTGGCGGGCGGCGGGACACACCCGGGCGCGGGCGTGCCGATGGCGACCCTCTCCGCCAAGCACGCGGCCGAGGCGATCTTGAGCGGCCAAACTTCGACATCCACGTCCGCCCAAACGGCTATGCGTGGTGGTATGTCGACGGCCTGAGCGATTGCGGCAAACGTGCCGTCTCGGTCATCGGGTTCATCGGATCGGTCTTCTCGCCCTGGTACCGCTGGTCCGGGCGCCGCAACCCGCAGAACCACGTCTGCATCAACGTCGCCACCTACGGGCCGGGCGGAAGGTTCACGATGACCGATCGCGGCGCCTCAGCCCTGCGTCAGACGAATTCACGGTTCGAGGTCGGCCCGTCTATGATGCGGTGGGGCGGCGATCAGTTGATCATCGACATCGATGAGGTATCCGGCCCGCCTCTGATCAGTCGCATCCGCGGCCAGATCCGGGTTGTTCCCTCTGCACTGACCGATGTCGAGCTGGCACTTACCGAAGACGGCGCGCATATCTGGCGGCCCTTCGCGCCCTCGGCGCGGATCGAAGTAGACATCGACCGGCCCGGCTGGCAGTGGCAAGGCGAAGGGTATTTCGACGCGAATTTTGGCACCCGCGCGCTCGAGGAAGATTTCAGCTATTGGACATGGGGCCGGTTTCCGACCGCCTCTGGGGCCACCTGCTTCTATGACGCCATGCGGCTCGATGGCTCGGAGTTGGCGGCGGGGTTCCGGTTTGACCAGGCAGGCGAGGCCGAGACGATCCCCCTCCCCCCCAAGGCGCGCCTGCGCCGCAGCCTCTGGGCAGTGAAACGAGAGACGCGGGCTGACAGTGGCTTTATGCCCCGCCAGAAACTGGCGATGCTGGATGCCCCTTTCTACACGCGCGCGGCCGTTGAAACACAGCTGGACGGAGAGCGCGTGACTGGCGTGCACGAGGCGCTCGACCTGCGTCGCTTCCGCAGCCCTCTGCTGAAACCCATGCTAGCGGTGAGGGTCCCGCGCCGCGCGAAATGGAGCTTTGGCTGACACTCAGGACGGCGCGGGTGGCGGGTTGCGCGCAACGTCGGGATTCAACCGCCAGACCGCTGCATTCAGCGCTGCCGCGATGGTGACCCAGACCAGGTAAGGCACGAACAGCAGCCCGGCGATCACATCAATCTGCCACATCGCGAGCAGCCCGCTCAGCACCGACAACCACAAGACGGAAACCACCGCCATCCCCAGCCGAATGTTCTTCAAACCGAAGAAAACAGGCGTCCACAGCCCGTTGAGTGCGATCTGCAGCGCCCAGAAGGCGAGCGCAACGCCATTGCTCTCAAGCATGGCAACCCGTGCACCTGCGATGGCCATGCAGATGTAGAGTACCATCCACGTTACGGGAAAGACCCAATCCGGCGGGGTAAACCACGGCTTCTCTAGCGCGCGATACCAAGGGCCCGGCGCGAAGAGCCCACCGGTCACTCCGGCCCCCAGGCAGGCGGCAAAGAAAATGCAGAACAAAAGCCAGAACATGGCTCTAGGTTAAACCCGCAGGGTGCCCGGTCAAGCGCGCGCGCTGCTCCAGCCGCCGCTGCTCAAGCGTTGCCAGAACCGAAATCAGCGTATCGCTGCGTGAAGACGTGGGTTCACCCCGAGCAGCAGCCCGCACCAGAAAATCCACCTCGTCCAGTGGCTTGGCATAAAGCACAGAGGAGCGCGGCATGACCATCGTCGCGGCACTCAGCAGCATAGATTGCCCCAGCCAGCCAAGTTTCTGCAGCTTGCTGGTGCGCGCCCGGGCCGAGATTGAATCGTAACCCATTGCGGTTAACTGACCGCCGATGCCCGCATAGATGAACCGCGCCGCATAGATGCCAGGACGGCAGCGCCGCGGCAGCGCGCTCACGCCCGCTTCGGAGCGCATGTAGAGACGGTTCGCCTCCATCACCAGCCGCTTGACCATCATCCGCACCGCCTTGGTCGGCTTGGGGTCTTCCAGGAAGCGATCCACGTCGATTCCCGCTTCGACCAGCCACTCCAAAGGCAAGTAGATGCGCTTCTCCAGCGCATCCTCACCTACGTCGCGCGCAATGTTTGTGAGCTGCATGGCCACGCCCAGATCACAGGCCCGTGCGAGGGCGTCCGCATCGCGCACGCCCATCAGCACGCACATCATCGCCCCCACCGCCGAGGCGACCCGTGCGGAATAATCCTTGACGCCGGAAAGGCTCTCATAACGCCGGCCCTCCGCATCCCACGCGAGCCCCTCCAGCAACGCATCGGGCAGCGCACGAGGCATCTCGAAATCCTCAACGATTGCGGCGAAGGCGCGATCTGGTGCGGCATCCTTGGGCCGCCCTGCATAGACCGCATCCAACCGGTCGCGCAACCGCAGCACGGCCTCGACCTTCTCTGCCTTGAGGTCCACCTCGTCATCCGCCAACCGGCAAAAGGAATACAGCGCCAGCGACGGATCCCGCACCCGTGCGGGCAACAGCTTCGAGGCCGCATGGAATGAGAGCGAACCGTGGCGGATCGCCTCGTGGCAATGCTCGAGATCAGCCGGCGCGATCATCGCACCACCTCCGCGTCCGGCACCAGTTTGCTCAGCACTTCCGCGGTCGAGATCACGCCGGGCACTCCGGCACCCGGATGCGTGCCCGCCCCGACCAGATAGAGGCCCTTGACCTCTTCCGAGATGTTATGTGGTCGGAACCAGGCGCTTTGCAGAATACGCGGCTCAATGGAAAATCCCGCGCCAAGCGGGCTGAGATAACGGTCACGGAAGGTTTCTGGCGTAAACACCACCTCGGTGCTGATCCGCTCGCCGAGGCCCGGCAGCAAGTGCTCTTCAAGCATCCGCAGCATCTTGGCCTTGTAGCGCGGTTCTTCCTCGCGCCAGTCAACGCCGTTGTCATGGCCCAGATGCGGCACAGGGCTGAGCACGTAGAACGTATCATCGCCTTCCGGCGCCACCGAGGGGTCGGTCACCGACGGGCGGTGCACATAGAGGCTCATATCATCGCAGAGCTGACCCTTGACGAAGATATCGCGCAGCAAACCGGTGTATCGCGGACCGTTCAGGATGGTGTGATGGCCCACATCCGGCCAGTCCTGCGCCGTACCTTTCGTGCCGAAGTACCATACAAACAGGCTCATCGAATATCGCGTGCGTGCCAAGCGCTGTTTCGTCCAGCGCCGTTTCGTATGGTTGCGCAGCAGGTTCGTGTAGGTATGCCCCGAATCCGCATTCGAGACGACGACATCGGCCCCCATCTCCAAGCCCGACGCAAGCCGGACACCCGTCACCGCACCCTCCCGGACAACGATTTCATCGACCTCTGTCTCCATCAGCAGCGTGCCGCCCTGCCCTTCGATCACATCCGCCATGGCGCGGGCCATCGCTGCCAGACCACCCATCGCGTAATGCACGCCGAACTCTTTTTCGAGATACGCCACGAGGATGTACATCGAGGTGACGTGCAGCGGGTCACCGCCAATAAAAAGCGGATGAAAGCTCAGCGCCATGCGCAGTTTCTCATCCTTCACGCGCTTGGCGGCATGGGCATAGACAGACCGATCCGCACGCAGCATCGCAAAGGTGGGCAGCACCTTGATGAGTTCCCAAAGCTGGTGCATGGAGCGGCGGCCGAGATCCTCGAAACCGAACCAATAGCGATGGGCGCTGTCCTCGAGGAACTTGTCGAAGCCCGCCAGATCCTGGGGCGCAAGCTTGGCCACCTCAGCCCGCAACTTGCCAGTATCTTGTTGCGCAACGAATTTGGTACCGTCGGGCCAGCGGATTTCATAGAACGGCTCTAGTGCTTTCAACGTCACATCCGCATCGAAGTCGCGTCCGCAGGCAGCCCAAAGTTCGCGGTACAGCTGCGGCACGGTCACGATGGTCGGGCCCAGATCGAACCGGTGCCCATCCTGCCAAATCGCGGAGCCTCGCCCGCCCGGCACATCAAGCTTGTCGATCACCGTGACCCGGTAGCCCTTGGCCCCAAGCCGCATCGCTGCGGCAAGCCCGCCAAGGCCGGCGCCTATCACGATGGCGCGGTTGCGCCCGCCCTGAGCCGCCTGTGCAGATTCGATGGGATCTACGCGTGTCATCACATCGATACAGTAGATGTGTCCAGTTTACTTTACAATTGTGATCTTCCAATTTGCGGAATTGCGTGTCAGACTTAGTTGACACTTGGGAGAAAAACAGCGCGCAATGACCGATACCCCTGTTGTATCCTTAAGCTTTTTTCGGTTTTCGCGGCCCGCAACACGGCTGTGGGCCTTTGCCATGATGGGCCTCGCGCGACGCGCCTTGCGGACTGTGCCGGGCATTGGCTTTTGGAAACTCTGCGGGTCAGGCACAGGTGAAGGCTTCACCCCCCTGCCCAACACCAGCGTCTATGCCATTCTGGCCAGTTGGCAGGATGAGCACACCGCGCGCGCCCGGACGCAGGACTCGGCGATATTCCAAAGATATCGCGTCCAATCCAGCGAGGATTGGACTGTTTTTCTCGAAACAACCTCTGCACGCGGGGCTTGGTCGGGCCACAGCCCGTTTCAGGCGACTGGGAAAGCTCCCGAAGGCCCGCTCGCGGCCCTGACACGGGCAACCATTAAGCCGGCCGTCGCGCTGAAATTCTGGCGCCGGGTGCCTGACATCAGCCTCATGGTCGGTAGTGATCGGAACGTCGCCTTTAAGATCGGCATTGGCGAGGTTCCGCTACTGCATCAGATTACCTTCTCCATCTGGCCTGACGCAGGCACCATGGCGCAATTTGCCCGCACCAATGGCCCCCACGCCGCGGCGATCCGTGCCGTGCGTGAAGGCAACTGGTTTTCGGAAGAGCTCTACGCCCGCTTTGCAATCCTCGGAGATGTTGGGACCTGGGGCGGACGCAGCCCACTCACCGCATTGGACCGCCCTGCATGACCCAACCGTTCCCCTTCTCTGCCATCGTCGGCCAGGCCGACATGAAGCAAGCGATGATCTTGACCGCGGTTGATCCTGGTATCGGCGGTGTGCTGGTGTTTGGCGATCGTGGCACAGGGAAATCAACCGCCGTCCGCGCCTTGGCAGCCCTCCTGCCCCCGATCCGGATGGTCGAGAGCTGCCCGGTCAACGCACCCAAGACCGCGGATTGCCCGGACTGGGCCGAACTGGGCTCAAAAAAGATCGTGACGCGGCCCACACCGGTCATCGATCTACCGCTTGGCGCCACCGAAGACCGGGTGGTCGGCGCACTCGATATCGAACGCGCCCTCACGCGTGGCGAAAAGGCCTTCGAGCCGGGCCTTCTTGCCCGCGCCAACCGCGGATATCTCTACATCGACGAGGTCAACCTGCTGGAGGATCACATCGTGGATCTTCTGCTCGATGTCGCGCAATCGGGTGAGAATGTCGTGGAACGCGAGGGGCTGTCGATCCGCCACCCTGCTCGTTTCGTGCTTGTCGGCTCCGGCAATCCAGAAGAAGGCGAGTTGCGCCCACAGCTGCTGGACCGGTTTGGCCTATCTGTTGACGTGCGCTCGCCGAATGACGTGGCCGAGCGGGTCGAGGTGATCAAGCGACGGGACGCCTTCGAGAGCGATCACACCGCCTTTATGTCGCACTATACGGCCGAAGATGCAAAGGTGCGGGATGCCATCCTGAAAGCACGTAAACGTTTGGCCAAAATTGCCACACCCGACGCAATTCTGGAGGATTGTGCGACGCTCTGCATTGCGCTTGGGTCTGATGGTCTGCGCGGCGAGTTGACCTTGTTGCGCGGTGCCCGCGCCCTGGCGGCCTATCACGGCAAACGCAAGGTCCACCGCGATCACCTGCGCGCCGTCGCGCCCTCGGCCCTGTCGCACCGGCTGCGGCGCGATCCACTGGATGAGGCTGGCTCAACCACTCGGGTTGTACGGGTCGTGGAGGAGGTCCTGGGGTGAGCGAAGCAGAGAGCAGCTGGGCCCGCGCGGCCACCTGCCTGCGAATGCTGTTGTTTGCCCCGGATTATCTTGCAGGCGCTGTCATCCGAATGCGTGCAGCGCCAGATCGAGATGCCATCACCGATGCGCTGCACCCCCTCGCCGCCCGGAAACTGCATACAACAATCTCCGATGAACAGCTTTTCGGCGGAATTGATCTTTCGGCGACTTTGGGAGCAAACCAACTTATTGAAAAAAAAGGGATATTTTTGGCGCGCTGCACTGCGCTCCTCTCTATGGCGGAGCGCTGCGGCCCTGAACTTGCTGCAAAGCTGGCCCATCAATTGGACGGCGACAGGGGCCATTGTCTGATTGCTCTGGATGAGGGCGCTGACCCCGAAGAAGCGGCACCCCCTGCCCTGTCAGATCGTCTCCCCTTTCATATCGCACCGGACGGCCGGCGCCCCGTTGACTGGCGGGTTGTCCCCGCGGGGACACATGCCCGACATCCTCAGGACGTCACAGTAGCGCCAGACGATGCGATGGCTCTGGCGGTGCTCGCGACAACGTTTGGCATTGATAGCTTGCGCGCACCGCTTCTCGCACTGCGCGTCGCACGCACGCTCGCCGCGATTGATGACCGTGAGGCCGTTTCGCAGACCGATTTGGAGACAGCGGCAGGCCTTGTGTACCCCCATCGCGCAACACGTGTGCCTGAGGAGGCAGATAGCCCTGAGCAATCGACACCTCCAGATAGCTCCTCACACGATGACATGTCAGAGGGAAGTCAAACGAAGGACATTCCACACGGCGACATGTTGGTTGATGCGGTGCGGGCCCTTTTGCCAGATGACGTGTTAGCCCGACTTGTCCCCGCGGGGACAACGCGAGCCCTTGGCGGTAAGGGAGCGGGCCAGAAGCGCAAGGGAAACCGGCGGGGGCGCCCCCTGCCCTCCCGCCCGGGACGCCTCGATGGACGCAATCGCATCGACCTCGTCGCAACACTCCGCGCCGCTGCGCCCTGGCAGCCAATCCGCCGACGTGTACAACCAAAAGCAAGTGGGCTACTGATCCGCCCTTCGGACATCAGGGTCAAACGGTACGAAGACCGGTCTGATCGTGTGCTGATCTTTGCAGTGGACGCCTCGGGCTCCGCTGCCGTCGCGCGGCTAAATGAGGCCAAGGGCGCGGTTGAGCTTCTCTTGGCACAGGCCTATGCCGCCCGGGATCATGTGGCACTCATCTCCTTTCGCGGAATCGGTGCGGAACTTCTGCTCCCGCCCACACGCTCGCTGGTGCAAACCAAGCGCCGACTGGCAAACCTGCCGGGTGGTGGCGGAACTCCGTTGGCGATGGGCTTGCAGGAAGCGAGCGTCCTAGCGCTGCAAAGCAGATCGAAGGGGCTCACACCGACCATCGTGGCACTGACGGACGGTCGCGCCAACATAGCCCTCGATGGCAGTGCCAATCGAGCCCAAGCCACAGACGATGCCGAGCGAATGGCCCAGCTTCTGCGACTGCAAGGCTTTCAGGCACTTCTGATCGACACCGGCGCCCGCCCTCAAGCCGCCTTGAGTGACCTGAGCCGTCACGCGGGCGCCCAGTACCTGGCACTGCCACGCGCGAACGCTCACGCGCTGACAGGCGCTGTGAGCGCCGCTCTCGAGGTCTAGGCGGTGCGCTGGCCACCACCGCAAGACTGGCCCCACGCAGACATCTCGCGCCAAGTACTGGCATCCCCACATCGCTGGCATGTACAAGAGACGGGCGACGGACCTCTCATACTTCTGCTGCACGGCGCCGGTGGCAGCACCCATTCGCTTCGAGGGTTGATCACGCAACTCGGTCGGGCCCGCCGGGTGGTCGCCATTGATCTCCCAGGGCAGGGCTTCACTCAACTCGGTGCCCGCCATCGCTGTGGCCTGCACACAATGGCTGCCGACATCGAAAAGCTCTGCCAACAGGAAGGCTGGGTGCCAGACGCCATCGTCGGACATTCGGCCGGAACCGCACTGGCGCTAAAACTGTCAGAAACTCTGCTGTCCCCGCGGGGACAGCCGCCTCAAGTTGTTGGGATCAACCCGGCACTCGACACCTTTGACGGCATCGCTGGCGTGCTATTCCCAGCCATCGCCAAGATGCTGGCTGCCATTCCATTCAGCGCCAGCGTCTTTTCCGCCACCGCGTCAAACCCAGCGCGAATTCAGGCTCTAATACGCGGTACAGGGTCTGATTTGGACGACCATGGGCTGCGCTGCTATCAACGTCTCGTCGCAGATCGAGATCATGTCGACGGCACCTTGTTGATGATGGCTCAATGGTCGCTCGACGCGCTGGTGCGGTCGCTGCCACGCCTGCAAGCCCAAGCGCTCTTCATCGTGGGCAGTCGTGATGGCGCAGTTCCGCCACGCGTTGCCCGAGACGCGGCCAAGCACATGCCGAAGGCTTCGGTCATTGAGATAGAGGGGTTTGGACATCTCGTGCACGAAGAGGTCCCGGAATTGGTCGCCCGACACATCCTGGAGTTCCTGGACAGCTAACCTTTCAGGTGGTCAAGAAAGGCCCGGGCCGCCGCCTCAAGACGGCGCGGCTCGATAGCGCCAAAATCATGATCGAGCGCTACTTCAAACTTGCCCGCTGAAGCCGTGCATTTGGCAACACCCTCTGGGCGGTTAAGCTTGATCGTGGTCTTCGCGGAGGTTTTAGGGGCAGGGGGCTTAGCCTTTTTTGACTTCACCTGCCCGCCGCTCACCGCACTCCGCAGAAGCGACAATTCCAATGCGGCATCCCTGTCCGGCTGACTGTTCAGAACCGCCCGCACCTGACCGGCAAATCGGTCGTTCTCTTCGAGCAGCTTCACAAGGCTCAGCCCGGTAGCGCGCGGAATGCTCTCGGGGTACTTCAGATCTTTCCCGAGAACGGTCAGCAGATGCGCAAAATGCCGAATGTAACTTCGTTTCTGCCGGCCAGCAGAGGCGAAGAGCGCCTCGATCGCTGCCGCAACGCTTTGCTCACTGCGATTTGCATATGACATCGCAAGCTGCGCCATCTCCGCAAAGGAGATATCACGACGCACCAGGTTCTCATCAACCATCCTGCGATAGAGATGACCCAGCTGCGCACCCCGGGCCTGCAACGTCGCCGGGATCTGAGCAAACCGGGGATCGGATGTCTCGGTCAGCAGCTCCCGATAGGCGCTCAGGCGCCGGAATCCCTGGATCAGCTCGTACCCATCGGCGACCTCTTCCACATGGATGGGGTTCGACAGACCCACAGCCTTGATCGAGGCCTTCAATTCATCAAGGTCCGGATCCCGATCAGCCGCGCGGTCGCGTATCAGCTTGGTGGTCCTGATCTGATCCAGCGCAACCAGCCCAACAATCTGGCCATTCTTCTTCAGCGCCACATATTCGTGCGCCAGCCGATCATTCTCGGCCCGGATCTCGGCCTCGGCTGCCTGACGCGCCCCGAGCGCCTCGGCATTCTCGGAGATCGCCGCCGCCATGGGGCCACGCCGGGCAGGGGCCGTCTCTTCCGTCCCCGCGGGGACAGCACTCTCGTCAAAGTCGATGTCAAAGACGCGTCGCTTGCTCATGCCTCATCCTCCAGCTGGTCCCAGGCCGCGCAGAGATGTTTGTGAAACTCGCCATAGGCCTGATCGAAACTCGCCCGTGCCCGGCGCCAGGTCTCGCGCGTCATGTCGCGATAGTCGATCTCGTAGATCGACGACAGGAAGCGGCCGGACTGCTCGACCGCGCGGGTCATCTCGATCGGATGTTCGGTCACCCTGTCCTCCCAAACCTTCACGAAGGCCTGCTGCATCGCACGGTGCAGATCGTTGTTGGGCTCAAACCGCGTGAGCAGAAACCGCACATCCAGAAACGCCTTTGGCAGGTTCATTGTCCCCGCGGGGACAAGGCCACTGAACCGGCTCAAATCCTCCAGTGCTTCGGCCAACTGCCCGATGAAAGAGGTCGTACTGTCATACTCCCAGTAGCCGGGGCCCGATGGGATGTAGAGCATATCGGCAGCGAAGACCGCGTTCATCGACTGGTATCCGATGGCAGGCGGGCAGTCGAACAGGATGAGGTCATAGGCGTCGGCTGGCAACTGATCGAGGAACCGCGAGACGGCCGCAAAGAACGACCACTCAGGGTTCAGATGCCGGTACTGCGCCGAGGCAAACTCGACAAAGGCTGCATTGGCACAGGACGGAACGATGTCGATGGTCGGCCAATTGGTCGGCTTGATGAAGTCCGCAGCACGTAGATCGGCAAGGCCCATGTCAGTGATGCTGCTGGGCAGGCGGCGGCGGGGTAGGGTGGCACCGCTCTCCGCGCCCTGCGAGGCGCGGTTCATCCGCTCGGTCTCACTGGCCAGATCGCGCGCCATGATGCCCCAAACGGTGTATTCCTCCGCCACGTCGCTCAGCCCCATGGAATGGCTAAGCGTGGCCTGCGGGTCAAAGTCGACGGCCAGCACTCTATAGCCGTCAAGCGCCGCCGCATGAGCGAAATGGAGTGCAACGGTAGACTTCCCGGCCCCCCCTTTGAAATTCGCAATGGCAGCCCGCATGGCGCGCTTGCCTGTCGGACGATACGGCATCAGCGAGCGACGATTGACCTTCAGACGGCGCCGCATCTCGTTGATCTCTTCGAGGCTGTACCAATGTTGGCGCCCATCCGCCTCGACCGTGCCCTGGGGCAGGGTGGGGTCAGCGGCTAGCCGTCCGCGCATGGTGGACTGGTTGACCTTGAAGATCAGCTCTGCCACCTCCCAGCTCGAAAACCGGCGCAGGGTCTTCTCATTCTGTGGGCTATAGGTTTGCTGGCGAATGAAGCCCTGCATCTTGAGGGATTGCGCTTGAAGCTGTGCAAGATCGCTGTGTGTGTACATGACGCGCCTGTTATTGAGTGTCCCCGCGGGGACGCTAATTCTTGTTTTTTACAGATTTACGCTGATTTGGAGAAAAAGGCAAAACTGAATATGATGGGCACAGCAGATTTCCGCAGGACGCTTCAAACATGACCATGCTGGGCCAAAACGACATCCAAGCGATTCTCTTGCCACTGTCAGAACTGCACGAAGATGGGATGGCTAGAACGAGATATTGGGGGTCATGTATCACTGTCCCACCGCAGATTGGGGGACATCACAAGCATATTGGGGGACGTTCTGAGTGTCCCCCAATACCATTAGACCAATATTCTTTTGGATGAATTGATCGGCAATTCCTACGGTCGTACTCCTCGTGCTTGACAGAATCGGAAGTTCGGACGCAAATTGGGATACGGTTCGCAAAAGCGGCGATTTCCGCTCTGTGATCCCTTAAGAGGCTGATCCATCAGCCCATATCCGAGGCAAAACCATCAGATCCATGATGGTCCTTTTCACAGTCGAGGCAGTCCCATGTTTTCTACCCGACCTGTCGGTCGCGGCGCATCTGCACGCAAGTACGATCTGCTCACCGCGCTTGGCACTTATGCGCTGTCACAGAGCAAGCATGATCAGCGCAGGGCATTGCGGCTCATGACACTTATTACAGCGCGCTATAACTGGGCACGCGACGAACTGGCCGTGGGGCAGCGCGAGATCGCGCAGCTGTGGTCCGTCGATGAACGAACCGTCAAACGTGAGATGGCCATGTTTCGCGCCAAGGGCTGGCTCGTTGTCAAGCGCCAGGGTGCACGCGGGCGGGTCACGCAATACGGGTTGGGTATCGACACGCTGCTGGAGGACACCTCAACCACCTGGGGCTGCGTCGGCCCTGATTTCGAGCTGCGCATGGGGCAGGGGACCGCAGAGCCTGATGTGGTGCCCTTGCCCGTGCGCGGGGTGGTTGCGCCCCCAGACGTCTCTTCGGGCGCGGAGTGGTCGCTTGCACAGGCGCTGCTGCACGCAGAGGACCCCGGGACTTATGCGAGCTGGATCGCGGCGCTTACGCGAGCGGAGAGGGCAGGGGGCCGTCTGACGTTGCGGGCGCCCTCACGCTTCCATGCAGCCTATGTGCAGACCCATCTGGCCGGGCGCCTTCTGACTGCCTGCCAGGACGTGGACAGTGAGGTGTCGGAACTCAGGATCGTGACCTGATCCCGGTGCGTTTGCTACGCAGACAAGACGGCTGGCCAATTTGCATCGGCCGCGGCGATGCGCCCCGGGATGTCCCGTTCCCACCGGCGTTGAATGCGGCGCGAATAGTTCAGGTAAAGCTTGCCATCGACAATCTGCCAGGCATCAGGAATGGTTGAGGCGGTGTAGCCCTCGCTGACCGCATAGGCGCAATAGCCGCCGTATTGCGGTGCATAGCGGACGGGGTCAGCGGCAAAGGCATCTCGGTTATCTTCACTTGTAAACCGCCACGTCACGCCCATCCAGTCGTGTGAGATGTCAGCTTTGCCCGCCATAGGCCGCGCATCGGTATGGTAAGCCACGACGTCCGTGCCATCGACGGCGACACCGCGTGATTGATACACCGGTGGTGTCGCGGCCCAAGCCGCGCGTCCGAGCAAGGTGAGGGTGGGCGCCGCAGCAGCGAGCGTAAGGAGGTGGCGTCTGGTGTAGGTCATCGAGGTCTCCGTCCTGACTGGGATCATTGCTGCGCCAAAGATGGGCCTCGGGCTTGTGGGGCGCCAGCTGGCACACGCGGAGTTTATCGGCGGTGTGGCCCGTCGTGACCAGCAAAAGAAAACCGCCGCCTCCGCGGGGGGAGACGGCGGTCTGTGCGCAACGTGTTGGGATCAGCTCTGCGGGCCGACCGAGGCGAGATAGGCGGCGACGTCTTCACTGCCCTTTCTCAGCTTGAAGGCCATGCGCGACTTAGCCGAGGAGTCGTCAAGAAACGTGCGCAGGAAGGCGCGCGGGTCCTTGGTGTACTCGGCCAGGTTTGCTTCGTCCCAGACCAGACCGGCTTCGCCCGCGGCGACCAGGTCATCGCCATAGCGGAAGTCGGCGGTGCCCGCCTGACGCCCGATCACACCATAGAGGTTGGGGCCTGTCTTGCCGCCCTTAACAATTTCCGTGCCGTCATCGGCGACGATCATGTGGCAGGACTTACACTTGTTGAATTCCTTTTCACCCGCCGCGGCATCGCCTTCGGCGAGGGCCGGCGTCGCGAAGCTGAGGGCGAGGATGGCTGCAAAGGTACGTGTCATCGTGATCTCCTAAGTTGCTTATCGTACAACGTAGAAGATCACGATGAGAGTCAACAGTCACAATGTCGCGCGGTCAGGCCACTGCGTGGGCAATTGCGCATTGTTTCCACAGCTCTTTCAGCGCCAGCACCAGCTTTTCGATGTCATCGATGCTGTGCAGCGGAGACGGTGTGAACCGCAGCCGCTCCGTGCCCTTCGGGACCGTGGGATAGTTGATCGGCTGCACGTAGATCCCGTATTGCTGCATCAGATAGTCGGCGATCATCCGGCATTTCACCGGGTCCTTGATCATCACCGGGATGATGTGGCTGGGGTTCTCCAGATGCGGGATGCCCTCCTGATTGAGGCGCTTGCGCAGATAGGCCACGCGTTCGCGCTGCAGCAGACGCTCCTGATCCGACTGCTTGAGGTGCCGGATCGAGGTTTGTGCCGCGGCGGCCACAGCGGGGGGCAGGGCGGTCGTGAAGATGAACCCGGAGGCAAAGGACCGGATGAAGTCGCAAAGCGCCTCAGAGCCGGTGATATAGCCGCCGACAACGCCGTAGGCCTTGCCCAGGGTGCCTTCGATCAGGGTGATGCGGTCGGCCAGCCCCTCGCGCTCGGAAATGCCGCCGCCGCGCGGCCCGTAGAGGCCCACCGCATGGACTTCGTCGAGGTATGTCATGGCGCCATGCTTCTCTGCGACCTCGACAATCTCCTGCATCGGGCAGATGTCGCCGTCCATGGAGTAGACGCTCTCAAAGGCCACAATCTTGGGGGCGTTCGCAGGCAGGGCGGAGAGCTTGCGATCAAGGTCCTCGGGGTCGTTGTGCCGCCACAGGACCTTGTTGGCGCGGGAATGGCGGATACCCTCGATCATCGAGGCGTGGTTGAGCTCATCCGAGAGGATCACACAGTCGGGGATGCGCGCGCCCAGCGTGCTGAGCGCCGCCCAGTTTGACACATAGCCCGAGGTGAAGAGCAGCGCCTGTTCCTTGCGGTGCAGATCGGCCAATTCGGCCTCAAGCAGCTTGTGATTGTGGTTGGTGCCCGAGATGTTGCGCGTGCCACCTGCGCCCGCGCCGCAATTGTCAACCGCCTCCTTCATGGCGTTGATCACAGAGGGGTGCTGGCCCATGCCAAGATAGTCGTTCGAACACCAGACGGTCACCTCGTTGGGGCTGTCCTCATCATGGCACTTCGCGGTCGGAAAGGACCCCGCCTTGCGCTCGAGCTCCGCGAAGATGCGGTAGTTGCCATCGTTTTTGAGCTCGTTGAGCTGTGCCTGGAACAGTGCATCAAAGTCCATGATGTCCCCCCTTTATTTTAGCTGTCGGTATAACGTCGGTATTGCGTCGGTTTTTGTTCGGTGTGTCGGTCGGTATCATCCAGCGCCAGAGCTTCTCGTCCGGGATCGGCAGCACCATCATCCAGTGCTCGAAGAGCGCCAGCACCGTGATCGCCGTGAGCAGCGTGAAGCCCGCAACCGCGCCTGCGGTCTGGGCCGCGTAGAGCCGCTCGAGCCAACAGGCTGCGGCGAAGGTGAGTGCGGTGATGGAGACCGGGAAGAACCAGTTCATCGCACGGTGCCGGAAATGGCTCGGCAGATGCGCCAGCGCTTCGGGCAGGAAGTCGATGTTGATCTTCGGCACGCCGAAAAAGAGGTTCAGCTTGGCCGATAGGCGGGCAAAGAACAGCACCGCGAAGGTCCAGGTGGCAAACTTGTTCTCGGCCCCCAGGTTCCAGTCGATCAGAACCATGGCGATGAGCGTGGCGACCAGCAGCATCTCGTGATAAGCGAGCGTGCCCCAGGCGCGGATAAAGCGTTCCCATTCGGGCACGTCTTTGGGCAGCTCGTGGTGATTGGGTCCGGTGATGACCCCGGTCAGAAAGGCCAGCTCAATCCAGCCCCAGATCGCAAGCGCCGCCACAAAGCCCAGATATGCACCGAAAACAGAGGTGTCATACAGAGACGCCCAAAAGCCCAGACAACCCAAAGCCAGGAACGGCAAACCCGAAACCACCGCCCGTTTGCGCGCCGCCAAGCCACTCCGGTCGGCGGATTTCACCACCCAAAGGATGGCTCCGGTGGAAAACCACCAGATGAACAGCGCAAAGAGAGCAGGGGTCCAGAAACTCACGAACGGCCCCCCATGTCACGCAAGGGCCGAGGCTGGGCGGCAGGGCGTCGATTGCGTGCAATCGACGGCCACGGGCGCGCAGGGCCTCGATGGCCCAAGCGCTCGCGCCCCGACACGGAGACGCCCGTTATGCCACGCACCTGTCTCAATAGGCCGGCTCCAGCCGGGTCGAGGCGGGCACCTGGTGCTTGTTCGCAGGAATCGTAATCAGCGAGACAAACGCCGTCGCCGCGCGGACCTGCGCGCCGAGTTTGGCAAAGACACGACCCTCCTCCGTGGCCTTTGCGAGATCCGCATTGGCCTTTTGCAGCTTCTCCAGCGTCGGCTGCCAGCGGGGATGCTCGATGTCGAGCGTGATCGGGAAGATCTGCTCGGAAAGCTTCGAGGTCTTGGTGAAGACCTCATGCGCATACCAGTCGGGATCCACCCCCAGAGCCGCATGGAAGGCCGGGCGCTGGTGGTCGCGCACGTACATCGTGGCATAGACGGCTGTGAGGAAGAACTTGATCCAATAGATGTTAATGCCGGAGGTCAGCTTGGGATCGGTCTTCATCAGCAGGGCGAAGGCCTCGCCGTGGCTGAACTCGTCGTTGCACCACTCGTGAAACCACTTGAAGATCGGGTGGAACCTATGCTCCGGGTTCGCCTCCAGATGCCGGAAAATCGTGATGTAACGCGCATAGCCGATCTTCTCACTGAGGTAGGTCGCATAGTAGATGAACTTGGGCCGGAAGTAGGTGTACTTCTTCTTCTGGGTCAGAAACCCGAGGTTCACCGCCACACCGGCCTCGCGCAGCGCATCGTTGATGAACCCCGCGTGCCGCGCCTCATCCCGCGCCATCAGCTGGAAGAGCTGGGTGATGTCCTTGTTGGCCCCGCGCCGCTTCATCTCCTTGTAGAGCACGCAGCCCGAAAACTCAGCCGTGCAGGAGCTGATCAGGAAGTCGATGAACTCCTTTTTCAGGCCCGGCTCCATGTTCTCCCAATCTACATGATCCCAATCCTCGGTCTTGCGGAAATGCCCCTTGTTGGGGTCCGAGACCATCTGGTCGATCAGCTTGTCCCAATCCTCACGCACGGACGACACATCTATCGCATCCAGCTCATCGAAATCGGTGGTGTAGAAACGCGGCGTCAGCAGCGTGTTGCGCATGGCCACTTCGGTGGCGGATTTGCTGTCGAACTTGGCCTGTTCCTCTTGGATGGCGAGGCCTTCTTCGACCGTTGTCGCGTCGGCGGTGTGCTTGGCGGTCTTTGGCGCATCAGAGGCACGGGGGGTCTGGACGTTCATAGCGTGACCTCCTCGGAGAAGGAAAATTCACACAGCTCCATGACCTCGAAATCACCGGTGAGGCGGGTCCAGAGTTGTTCGAGCTTGCTGGCGCGGATGATCGTGGCCTCGCGTTTTTCGGTGACGATCTCACCGAAAGGGGCCATGATTTCTTCGCCGTGCACCTTCACTTCATCGCCGGGGTAGATCACGGCGCCGTTGTCAAAGCGCACATGCGCGTGCAGGCTTTCGAACTTGTGGCTGATCTCGACCGTGCAGGGCGCACGTTCAAAGTCTTTCGTCAGTAGTCCCATAGGTGGCTTCCTCCTAAGGTTTGGGTTGGTCCAGCAGTCTGGCGAAGACGCGGGAGTTGGATGCGCCGAAGCCCATGAGCTCGGCGGACCATCCGGTGGCGGGGTCATGCAGCGACAGGCGATTGCCTTCGTGCAATTGCAAAAGAACGGGTGTCATCGGGTCGATGCCCTGCAGCCCACGGGTGCGGGCCAGTACACGTTCGACACCGGCGACAAAGCCGCCCTTGTCGGAGGGGAAATCGGCGATCAAAACACCGTTGGTGTCGAAGACGCGCGCGGCGCCGGAGGCGTCCCCCGTCAGGATGATCGCGCGTTCCGCGATCACCGGGGCGACAGGCGGCGTATGCTGCACGGGCCGATCTGTGAGCGTCGCGAACGTGACGATCACCAGCACGAGGGCGACGAGCCCGAACATGGCGCGCACCATGATGCGCGGGATCATCTCTTCGGCTTTGGCGTGAATGCGGGGTTGGGTCTGGGTGCTCATGGGCCTACTCCGCCGCTACGGCGTTGGCGGGCAGCGCGCGCGTGACCTTCGGCACGGCGACGCGGGCCTGTGCGGCTTCTGCGAGCAGGTGGGCCACGCGCTCGGCCTCCGGGATACAGCGCAGAGCAGGCTGTGTGCGCCGCATGTGCCAGGGGCGGATGTGCGGCCAGCAGACCAGATAGCTGAGCCGGGTCTCACCCAGCGTCTCCAGTGCGATGGTGCCGGTGCCGCTCTTGCGCAGATCCAGCATGGCGTTACCGACTTGGGCGTAGGGCAGGTTCAGCGTGATCGTGAGTGCGGCACCGATCCGCATCACAACTCGCGCGTCGGTGACGGTGTACATCGTTGCCCGTGCCTGGACGTAAGCCACGGCGATCAGCAGCGCGCAGACCACCAGCCCGAGCAGCAGGAAGGGCACCGCTGCGCCAATTGCCCGGCCCAGCGGCATCAGATCCACAACCGAAACAAACCGCCAGACGGCCAGCAACAGAAAGTACCCCGCAACCCATTTCAGGCTGAGCGCCTCGACGCTGAGGCGCCACCAGTCGGGGCGGCCCTGCCAGAGGATCTGCTCGCCCTCGGGCGGCTTTTCCGGAAGCCCCTCAACGGGCTCGATCTCAAAATCATCATGGGACATGGCGAGTATCTCCATTTCGGTTGCGGGTCAGGCGCGGGGCAGCGAACCGCCCCGCGCGGGTCAGATCTTCGGTTCGGCGCGGGTGCCTGCGTAGAGTTTGCCACCGCCGTAGTAGCCCGAGATCTTGTCTTCTTCGAGCAGCGTCACCTGACGTGGGCTCGCGATGCTGGGCACGGTCGCGAAATGCTTGCCGTAGAGCGCGTGTACACTCACCCTGTCGGAGCGGATGCGCGCGAAGGTCATCGGCAGGAGCCGGTTGCCTGAGCCCCATTTCGCGTCGAGCTCCAGCTCCAGATAGCGGACAAGCTGTTCCGGCTCGTCGATCCACATGTCGATGATCTTGCCCACGATTTCGCCGTCACCCGCCACCACGGGCAGCCCACGCGGGTCACGACCTGCGGCAACGCTGAAACCTTCGGCGGCAGACATGGGCACGATCTTCGGATGACCATGGCCATCCAGCTCGGGTACATCGCGGCGCGGCGCCCAACTGGCCGGGCCGACGCCATCGAGCATCGGATCGCCGGTGGGCTCCAGCGGATAGCCGTTGCCGGGGCCCACGCGCTTCATCGGGATATCGGGGCGTTCGGGCGCCTGCCCGCTCGGCACGGTGACCTCACCGCGGCCATGGGGCAGCTTGAAGGTCTTGTCTTTCGGCAGCGGCCACATACTGGGATTGGAGGATTTGTTGCCCTCGTCATCTTCCAGCGGATAGCCCTCGCGCATGTTCTCGCGCTGGATCCAGATCACCAGCGCTGCGAAGAAAATATAGAATAACCATAAGGTTACGCTCGCCAGATCGACTTCGCCAAAGAATGTTTCAGTCATGTCGTTTCCTCCTGAAACGGGGTCATGTTGGGAAATCGGCAAGGCCCATTGGGCGGGTGCCGACATCCTGCGGGGTGAGGGAACCGCTTTGGCGCACGAGCGGTCCCAGGATCACGAGAGTGACGAAAAGCAAGCCAATCTCGGTGTGGTAAACGAAGGAATAGCCGGTGGCGGGGCTTTGCAGCGCCTCGCCCAGCTGGCCGGACATCGCGGCGTGGTCGATCCAGTCGCGCAAGCCGCCACCGATGGCGATGGAGAGACCCGCCGCCGTGGCTTGGGCAGCGCCCCAGGCGCCGAGGGCCAGGCCGCGGCCTGCGGTACCCGTGGCGGGCATGGTCATGGCGGCGGTCAGCGTGGCGACGGCAAAGAGCCCGCCGCCAAAGCCGATGATGCCGGCACCTGCGTAGAACAGGAAATTGGATTGCATGGGCGCCGCAAAGATGACCAGCGAAAACGCCCAGATGCCCGCAACGATACCTGCACCCGCCAGACGGTAGGCGTTGGAGCCTTTCGCAAGACGCGCGCCCGCGAGGGCGAAGCCGAGAAGAGCACCAGCGGCCCACAGAGCGGTCAGAAGCGTGGTTGCCGAGACGGAGAGCCCGAGGATCTCGCCACCGTAGGGCTCCAGCAGCACGTCCTGCATGTTGAAGGCCATGGTGCCGACAAACACGCAGACAAGCAGCCGGCCAGCACGCCCACCATCCATGAAATCGCGCCAGGCATCCGAGAAGGCAGGACGCGGCTGTGCCCGCTCCTCGCGGCTCATGGGACGTACAGTCTCTTGTTTCCAAAGGGCAATCAGGTTCAGGATGATGCCCACGGCCGCTGCGCCTTGCACCACGCGGATGAGTTTCAGCGCAGTGAAATCGGTGAGCAGCACGCCCATGATCACTGCTGAAATCCCCATGCCGACGAGGAACATCACGTAGAGAAGGGCAACGACGCGGGGGCGCGTCTCGTCCGTCGCGCGGTCCGAGGCGAGGGCCAGACCGGCGGTCTGGGTCATGTGCATGCCCAAGCCGGTCATCACGAAGGCAAGCGCGGCGAGGATCTCGCCCGCGAAGGGGATCTCATGCACCACGTCTCCACCCAGAACGAGCAGAGCAAAGGGCATGACCGCCAGCCCGCCAAACTGCCAGAGCGAGCCAAACCAGATGTAGGGCACCCGCTTCCAGCCGATGGCTGATTTATGCGTGTCGGACCGGAAGCCCAGCAGCGCGCGGAAGGGCGCGATCAGCACCGGAAGGGCGATCATCGCGGCGACGATCATCGCAGGCACGCTGAGCTCGACAATCATCACCCGGTTCAGCGTGCCCAGAAGCAATACCGCGGCCATGCCGACCGAGACCTGGAAGAGCGACAAGCGCAAGAGCTGTGCCATGGGCAGATCGGGGCTCGCCGCATCCGCAAAGGGCATCGCCCGGATCGAGAGCGTTTGCAGGCGCGCTTTCATGACCGCACCTCCATCGCCTGGCTGATGTAGAAGCCGGAGGTGATCCGCTCCACCGGGCGGATCAGGCCACTGACGCCGTGCGCGCGGGCGGCCTGTGCCAGCGGTTGGTGCGCGTGGGGGACCATGATCGGGCTGCGGTCGGACCGCGGAAAGAGCTTGCCCGCATACCACATCGCCATCAGCAGGCGGGTGCGTGGCGCGACGGTGAAGACAATTGTGCCGCGTGTCCGCTTTTCGAGGCTTTTGAGTGCTGCGCCGATGTCATGCGCGTCGTAGTAGATCAGGCTGTCCATCGCGATCACATGGTCAAAATGACCATGCGCCGCGCTGAGCATATCCCCGGCAGCAAAGCGCACCTGCTTGCGGTACTCTTCCGGCAGGCGCAGCTCGGCAATGTCGATGAGCTGGGGCGAGACGTCCACGCCCAATACTTCGGCCCCGCGCGCGGCCAGTTCGGTGGCCATCTGACCGGTGCCGCAGCCCGCATCGAGCACGCGCTGGCCACTCAGATCGGCAGGCAGGCGGTTGAGCATCAGCGCTCGCATCTGGTCGCGGCCCTGGCGTACGGTCTCGCGGATCTTCGAGACAGGCGCGTCCGAGGTCAGCCGCTCCCAGGTCTGGGTTGCCGTCTTATCAAAATAGGTCTCCACCCGGTCGCGCGTCGCATCATATCCGGCCCGAACGGGGCCGGCAGGCTGAGGCGCGGAAGAGGTGGCGAACTCACGCATCAATCGAATCCCAGAAGCTCAAAGATTTCGCGGTCGGGCAGCGGGGCGGGGGCCAGAGGTTCGGTCCCGTTCCACAGCGTTTCCGCGAGGCGGATGTATTCCTTGCGGACCTGCACGATTTCCTCGTCATCCGGCATCTCGAAGAGGGTCTTCTTCTTGAGGCGCGAGCGGCGAATGGCGTCGAGGTCGGGCATATGGGCGATGCGGTTAAAACCCACGGTCTTGCAGTACCGGTCAACCTCGTCGGTTTCGCGGCTGCGGTTGGCGACACAGCCCGCAAGCCGGACCTTGTAGTTGTTGGATTTCGCCTGCACGGCGGCAATGATCCGGTTCATCGCATAGATGCTGTCAAAGTCATTGGCGGTGACGATCAGCGCGCGGTCGGCGTGTTGCAGAGGCGCGGCAAAACCACCGCAGACCACGTCGCCGAGCACGTCGAAGATCACCACATCGGTGTCTTCCAGTAGATGGTGCTGCTTCAGCAGCTTCACCGTCTGGCCCACCACATAGCCGCCACAGCCGGTGCCCGCAGGCGGCCCGCCTGCCTCGACACATTTCACTCCGTTGAACCCTTCGAAGACAAAATCCTCGGCGCGCAGCTCTTCCGGGTGAAAATCCACTTCCTTGAGGATGTCGATGACGGTTGGCTGGAGCATCCCGGTCAGCGTGAAGGTGCTGTCATGCTTGGGATCGCAGCCGATCTGCAGCACGCGTTTGCCCAGCATGGAAAAGGCAGCGGAGAGGTTCGACGAGGTCGTCGATTTCCCGATCCCGCCCTTGCCATAGACGGAGAAGACCTTGGCGCCCTCGATCTTGGCTGTTTCATCCTGATGCACCTGCACCGAGCCTTCGCCATCGAGGCCGCGGAGGGAGGGGGGTGTTCTGTCCAAGGGACTCATGTGGGTCTCCTTTCAAAGGGGCGCGCTCCCCTCGGGGTTTCTGTTGGGGCCGCCGTCATTGCGCGGCGATCCCTTCGAGCTGGTCCTCGAGCGCGTCGGCGGCCTCTTGCAAGGCGGCCAGCGTGTCGGCGTCGGGGGACCAGTAGTTGCGGTCATTCGCTTCCAGCAGGCGGTTGGCCATGCGGCTGGAGGCGGTGGGGTTCAAATCAGCGAGGCGTTGGCGCATCTCGGGGTCGAGTACGAAGGTTTCGGAAATGCGCTGGTAAACCCAGTCGTCCACCTGGCCGGTGGTGGCGGACCAGCCGAGCGTGTTGGTCACATGCGCCTCGATCTGGCGCACGCCTTCGGGCCCGTGCTTGAGCAGGCCTTCGAAGAATTTCGGGTTCAGGCTGCGAGCGCGGGTCTCCAGTGCCACCTGGTCTTTCAGCGTGCGCACCTTGCCCCCACCGCGGGTCTGATCGCCAATGTAGACGGCGGCGTCGGTGCCCTTGGCGCGTTTCACCGCCCGGGCGATGCCGCCCAGGGTGTCGAAGTAGTGATCCACGGTTGTGACACCCAATTCCACGGATTCGAGGTTCTGATAGGCCACGTCGACCTCGGCCAGGGTGGCCTGCAACAGGGCCGCATTGGCGGCGGCCTTGCCGTCGGTGCCGTAGGCATAGCTCTTGCGCGCCTCATAGGCGTCGGCCAACTCATCCTCGTCTCCAAAGGCGGAGCTATCAACCAACCCGTTCACGTTGGAGCCATAGGCGCCTTCGGCATTCGAGAAGACCCGCAGGGCAGCCTCTTCCATCGCACAGCCGGTTTTCTCTGCATAGGCCAGCGCGTGGGCGCGGATGTAGTTCTGCTCCAGAGGCTCCTCGGCGCAGGCGCATTTCAGCGCCGCTTCGGCCAGCATGCGAGTCTGGAGGGGCAGCAGGTCGCGGAAGATGCCCGAGAGGGTCATGATCACGTCAATGCGCGGACGGCCCAGTTCCTCCAACGGGATCAGATCTGCACCGGAAATGCGCCCGAAACTGTCGAAGCGTGGAGTGCAACCCATGAGTGCGAGCGCTTGAGCAATCGGTCCGCCGTCGGATTTGATATTATCGCTGCCCCAGAGCACAAGGGCCACGGTGCGGGGCAGGGTGGCATGGGTGTCGAGCAGCAGCTGCGCCTGCTTTGCACCGTCCTGGCATGCAAAGGCGGTGGGCATGCGAAAGGGATCGAAGGCGTGGATGTTGCGCCCGGTGGGCAGGATTTCGGGTGAGCGGATCAGATCGCCGCCCGCCACGGGCGCGGTGAAATGGCCCGCGAGCGCGGCCATCAGCGCGTCAAGCTCGGTTTCCTGTTGCAACAGGTGATCGATGCGCGCCCGCGTCTCGTCATCCACATCGGGCAGAATGCGCAGGTATTCGGCGCGCTCGGTGTCACTCAGCGGCTGGCCGACCACGTGCAGGCCCTCCGGGATCAGCGCATCCTCGGTCTCGAGCAGTTTGATCCAGAGTGTTTCGGCAGGCACGCCGCCCATGTCGACGGCCTCGGCTTGCTCGGAAATGAGTGCCTCCAGGTCTGACCGCTCGGGTGCTGCCGGATCGGCGCCGCGCCAGCGGGTGAGGCTGTCTTTCAACTCCGCGAGGCCTTTGTAGAGCCCGGCGGTCGCAAGCGGTGGGGTCAGGTGGCTGACGGTCACCGCATTGCTGCGCCGCTTGGCCAGCGTCGCCTCGGACGGGTTGTTGGCCGCGTAGAGGTAGACATTTGGCATATCGCCAATCAGCCGGTCGGGCCAGTCGGCACCACATGGACCTGCCTGCTTGCCGGGCATGAACTCGAGTGCGCCGTGCATCCCGAAGTGCAAGAGCACGTCGGCTTTCAGCGTGTTCTTGAGCCAGAGGTAGAACGCGGTGAAGGCATGTGTCGGCGCGAAGCCGCGCTCGAAGAGCAAGCGCATTGGGTCGCCTTCATAGCCGAAGCCTGGTTGCAGCCCGACAAAGACCTTGCCGAATTGTGCGCCCAGCACGAACACCCCGCGCCCGTCGGATTGCACACGACCGGGGGCAGGGCCCCATTGTGCTTCGATCTCGTTCAGCCACGGTGTGTGGGCGACGATGTCATCGGCGCTCACATGGGCGGCGACATTGGCCTCCTGGCCGTAGCGTTGCGCGGTGCCTTGCAGCACCGCGGCGCGCAGGGCCTGAACGTCTGCGGGCACATCGACATCGTAGCCTTCCGCCTTCATACGGTTCAACGTATTGAAAAGGCTTTCAAAAACGCTGAGATAGGCAGCAGTGCCCGCCGCGCCCGCATTGGGTGGGAAGCCGAAGAGGACAATGCCGACCGTCCGGTCGAAGGCCTCGGACTTCCGCAGGCGGGCCTGCCGTTCGGTGCGCGCGACGAGGGCTTCGATGCGCTCGGGGCACGGAGCCATGGCCTTGCCCTGCGCGGCAGCACCGCAGGTCCGCGAACAGCCAGCGCAGCCGGCCTCGCCGTGGCGCCCGGCAAAGACCGTGGGTGTCGTGGCGCCGTCAAGCTCGGGCAGGGCGATCAGCATCGTGGTTTCGATGGGGCCGAGACCCTGCGCCGAAGCGGCCCACTGACCCAGCGTCTGGAACTCCAGCGGATGCGCGGCAATGTAGGGCACATCGAGGTTCTTCAGCACATCGACGGCGGCTTCGTTGTCGTTGTAAGCGGGGCCGCCGACCAGCGAGAAGCCGGTCAGAGACACCAGTGCGTCGATCTTGACCTCGGCGCCGTCGCGGAAGTAGCCATCAATGGCCGGGCGCCCGTCGAGCCCGCCTGCAAACCCGGCGAGCACCTTGATGCCGCGCGCTTCAAACGCGCGGATGACCGCGTCGTAATGGGCGGTGTCCGACGACAGCACGTAGGAGCGCATCATCAGAAGACCCACGGTCATGGTTGCGCCCTTCGGGCCGGGTGCCTTGGTGACATCGGTGGTGATCCGCCCGAGCAGATCGGGATGATAGAGGCCCGTGTCGGGGTATTCGATGGGGGCGGCGGCTTCGGGCGCCTTGGCCCAGCCGGGCTCACGCGCATAGCGGTTCACGAGGAAGCGCACCATCGCTTCCACATTGTCATCCGAGCCGCCGAGCCAATACTGCATCGTCAGGAACCAGGCACGCAGGTCCTGGCTCTTGCCGGGGATGAACTTGAGGATTTTCGGGAGGCGCCGCAGCAGCGCCATCTTCTGCGCACCCGAGGAGCTCGACGGTTTTGAAGAGCCGCGCAGGCGCTTCATCAGCTTCATCGTGCCCGATTGCGGCGCCATCATGTCGAGCGCGCCCATGCGGGTCAGCTTGACGATGGTCGCGTCGGCAATCACGCCGATCATCGCGTCGCAATGATCGCGCCGGGCCTCAAGGCTGGGCAGGATGCGGCTGATGTGCTCTTCAAGAAACAGCAGGTTTGCGATGATGATGTCGCCGGTCTCGACCGCCTCCTTGGCTGTCTCAAAGGCGCCGGGCGTCTCGCCCCATTCGGCGGCTGCGTGGATCGAGAGGGTGAGGCCGGGGTAGTCGAGGCTGAGCCTCTCCATCGCGCGCAGGGCCGGGCCAGCCGCGTGGCTGTCCAACGTCAGGATCACGACGCGATATCCGGGCAAGCGCCCGTTTATGCCTTGATCATCGCGCATAATGGGCCTTGGCCTCGTAAAGCGTGTCGATGCTGATTTCCGACACGCCGCGTTCGCTTGCGAAGGTTTCGGTGTTGCGGCGCGCCTTGCCGCGCACGAAGAAAGGGATCTTCTTTAACTCGCGTTCCGCATCTTCGAGCCAGATGACATTGCCCATCGAGGCAGGCGCAGCCTGGGGGTCTTCGGGTTTGGGAGTGTGACCACCGTGGTGCGAGGGGCCCGCCGCATCGTGGAATTCGAAATCGTCGCGGAACATGTGCAGCAGGTGCTCTTCCAGGCCCATAACCAGCGGATGCACCCAGGTGTCGAAGATCACGTTTGCACCCTCGATCCCCATCTGAGGGGAATAGCGCGCGGGGAAATCCTGCACATGCACCGGTGCTGAGATCACGGCGCAGGGAATGCCGAGACGCTTGCCGATGTGGCGCTCCATCTGCGTGCCGAGGATCATTTCGGGCTGAAGCTTTTCGATCACGCGCTCGACTTCGAGGTAGTCATCTGTGATCAGCGCATCGACACCATAGTCCTTGGCCAGCGCGCGGATCGACCTGGCCATTTCGCGGTTGTAGCAGCCGAGGCCCACCACGTCGAAGCCCATCTCGTCGCGTGCGATACGCGCAGCGGCGGCGACATGGGTGCCATCGCCGAAGAGGAAGATGCGCTTGCCGGTGAGATAGGTGCTGTCGACCGACTTGGAGTACCAGGGCAGGCGCAGGCGGCTTTCGTCGAGGTAGGGGGCGAGCCCCGTGATCTGGGCCACTTCGGCGACGAAATCGCGGGTGGCGCCAACGCCGATGGGCACGGTTTTGGTGTAGGGCTGATCGAGCTCCCGTTCCATCCAGCGCGCCGCACTTTCGGCGGTCTCTGGATACATCAGCACGTTGAAATGGGCCGCACCCATCCGGGCAATGTCCGAGGGGCTCGCGGTCATCGGAGCGACCACATTCACGCTGATGCCCATATCGCTGAGCAGTGAGGTGATCTCGGTGATGTCGTCGCGGTGGCGGAACCCGAGCGCGGTTGGCCCGATCAGGTTGCAGGTGATCTGCGCGGTGCGGTCCATCGGTTTGGCGAGCGCGCGCACGATCTGGAAGAAGGTCTCGTCCGCACCGAAGTTCTCCTTGCGCTGGTAGCTCGGCAGCTCCAACGGGATCACGGGCACGGGGATGTCCATGGTTTCGGCCATGCCGCCGGGGTCGTCTTGGATGAGTTCAGCGGTGCAGGAGGCGCCAACGATCAGCGCTTCGGGTTCGAACCGCGTGTAGGCGTCCTGCAGTGAGGTTTTGAACAGATCAGCGGTGTCCGAGCCCAGATCGCGGGCCTGGAAGGTCGTGTATGTCACCGGCGGGCGGTGATCGCGCCGCTCGATCATCGTGAAGAGCAGGTCCGCGTAGGTGTCCCCCTGAGGCGCGTGCAGGACGTAGTGCAGGCCGGTCATGCCGGTGGCGACGCGCATGGCGCCGACGTGGGGCGGGCCTTCGTATGTCCAGACGGTGAGCTTCATGATGCGCGCCGGACTTGAGTATTTTGGGAAGAATGAAGGGTCATGCCGTGCCCTCCAGGTCCAAGAGATCTGCACGGCGCAGCGGGCGGGAAAAGAGGCCCGCGAGATCACCCGCTTGCTCGTAGAAGTGCACGGGCGTGAAGACGAGTTCGATCGCCCATTTGGTGGCGAGGCCTTCTGCCTCCAGCGGGTTGGCGAGGCCGAGGCCGCAGACTGTGAGGTCCGGGCGTGCCGCGCGGCAGCGGTCAAGTTGGAGATCGACGTCCTGGCCTTCGGAGAAGGTTGGACCCTGGGCCAGCATGTCGAGGTCGGGGCCCATGATGCCTTTGTGGATGAAGGGGGCGCCGATTTCGGTGGCCTCCATGCCGCATTCCCGAGTGAGGAAGCGGGCCAGCGGGATCTCAAGCTGGCTGTCGGGGAAGAAGAAGATGGATTTGCCGCGCAGGGCCTGTGCGGCCTGTGCGATGGCCTTGCGGGCGCGGGCGCGGGGGGCTGCGGTGACCCGCTCGAAGGTATCGGCATCAACGCCAAATTCGTCTGCGATTGCGCGTAGCCAGGCCGTGGTGCCCTCTTCGCCGAAGGGGAAGGGAGCCGGGAGATGCCGGGCGCCGCGGCGTTCGAGGGCGGCGTGGGTGTCGCCAAGGAAGGGCTGCGTCAGTGCGAAGACGGTATTTTCGCCGACGCCGAGGTCCGTGTCGGCGCGGGGGGCGGGCAGCACCTTGATCGGGCCGATGCCCATGTCAGAGAGCAGGGAAACGGCTTGCTCTTCCACCACATCAGGCAGGGCGCCGACGAGCACGAGTTGGCGTTCCGCGGTGTCTGGGAGAACCGGGACCATGGACGCAAGGCAGGCGTCTTCGCCTTGGGTGAAGGTCGTCTCAATGCCCGAGCCCGAGAAGTTGAGAACCCGGACGGAGGGGGCGTATTTCTCGGTCATCCGCTCGGCAGCGCGGCTCAGATCGAGCTTGATCACCTCTGAGGGGCAGGAGCCTACGAGAAAAAGCTGTTTGATGTCAGTGCGCCGGGCGAGCAACTGATCGACCACCTTGTCGAGCTCGGTCTGTGCATCTGCCATCCCGGCAAGGTCCGATTCTTCGAGAATCGCCGTGCCGAAGCGCGGTTCGGCGAAAATCATCACGCCAGCGGCGGATTGCAGCAAATGCGCGCAGGTGCGGCTGCCGATCACCAGAAAAAACGCGTCCTGCATCTTGCGGTGCAGCCAGATGATGCCGGTGAGCCCGCAAAACACCTCGCGCTGACCGCGCTGTTTCAGAATCGGTTCGTTGCGGCAGCCACCGGAAATGGGCAGGCGGGGGGCTTCGGTCATGCGGTTGCCTCGCGGGCTTGGGCGGGGGCCCTTTGGGCCTGCAACCGGGCGGCGCGCAGCTTGAGCAAAAACTGCGCGGCATTGATCACGTAGGCCGCGTAAGCGGCGAGCGCGAGAAGCATCAGGGAGACGGGCGAAAGTGCCGCCGAAAGGAGCGCCCAGAGATAGGCTGTGTGCAGCGCGATGACGGCAAAAGAAAAGACATCTTCCCAGAAGAAGGCCGGTGCGAAAAGGTATTGACCAAAAACGACTTTTTCCCAAATCGCGCCGGTGATCATGATGAGGTAGAGCAGAGCGGTTTTCAGGAGGATCGAGATGGTTGCGGCCTCGTAGCCGAGCCCCGTGGCGAGATAGCGCAGCACAAGCGCCAGGGAGACCAGAAAAACGACGAATTGCAGCGGTGCCAGAATGCCTTGCACAAGGGTCCAGATCGTGGCGTCGCGGCGGGCGCGTTCTTCAGCCGTATAGAGCCCAGCTGGCACGGTTTTATGCGCGCTCCGATTGTGCATCGCGTGAATGACCTCTCCCGATCTTCACTTTTGACGGTAGCTGCTTTCACAGAAAAGTGTCAACTCAAACTTACACCTTTGACTGATCAGATTGACACTTCTGAAGAAGGCTCCGAGGCCCCATTTCGTGGAAAAAGCCCACAGATATTGAAATGACGACGTTGAGGCGTGCACTTTATTGCACTGGAGCGACCCAAATCTGTCAATTTGATTTGACATTGTAGGGTTCAAAGCGGAGGCTTGGTGCAGTTGACGACTCTGTGCGGGCTCCTGTCCTGCGCTTCGAACCAGAGTCCGCCCAGGTGGTGCCATGTCGCAAGATGATCAATCGCAGACGCGTGGCCTTCAGCGCAACCGACCGGAGGATGTCGGTGCGCTCGCTACAAAGGTCATTTCTGTCCTGCGCGACCGACAGGTCGTGGGGCGGGACGGCGCACGCCAATTCGTGCTCGATCATCTCATGCGCGCGATCCTGTCGCGAACGGCGTTTGACCCGGCGCTGGTGTTCGATGAGATGCGGGGCCATCGCCTCACCCATGATGAGATTATTGACCTTTATATCCCGCAGGCGTCCTGCATGCTGGGTGAAAGCTGGGTCGCTGATGACATCGGGTTTGCAGATGTCACCGTGGGGGCGTTGCGGTTGCAGGCGCTGTTGAGCGAGGCGAACGGGCAAATGCAGATTGATCTGTCGCCGGACGACAGCCGCCTGCGAGTGCTGGTTCTTCTGCCGCAGGGTGAGCAGCATTTTCTTGGTACCAGCGTTGTGGCGGCGCAACTGCGTCGCATGGGTTGTGAGGTGTCCGTCTCCTTCGATGAGTCGATGGGGTGCCTGCAGGCCCGATTGTTGGAAGAAAGTCCCAACCTGGTGATGATCTCCTGCGCGCGGGTCGAGACCCTTGAAACTGCCGCAGAGACAGTGCACACCATCCGAACGTCATCGATCGTGCAGCCGGTCATCGCACTTGGTGGAGGGGTTCTGGATGATGCGGAAGATTTGAAGGACCAGACGGGCGTTGACATCGTGACCAGCATTGCAAAGGACGCCGTGGCCTTCTGTTCCAAAAGCGGCACGGCGCCAACCTCTAGATGACGACCGGTGGCAACACATTCTGGAGCAGCGGCGCTGTTCCACTGATTGAACCGGAGTTTCTCAGCAGCATCATCGGCGCAGCCTCCGACATCGCCTTGGTGGTTTCGGCTGAGGGTATCATCCTTTCGGTGGTTCTCAACACACACAGCGAGTCCTTCGGCAATCTCAAGCACTGGGAAGGGCGCCCGATCGTCCAGTTTCTGACGCGGGAAACCGTCCCGAAGTTCGAGGCCGCGCATGCCGCCTACCTGGGTGGGGAGGTGCCGCGCAAGCCGCTGGAGCTCAACCACAGTGACAATGCGGTGTGGCAGTATCCGGTGCGATATACGTTCCACCGCTTTGGCCATGAGAACGCCTGCTTGCTGCTTGGCCGTGATCTTCGGCCCATTGCCGAGACGCAGCAGCAGCTGGTGCAGGCGCAGATTGCGCTGGAACAGGGATATGAGGCCCGGCGGGAGTTCGACGCGCGCTTTCGCGTGCTCCTGGCGAACACGGATGATGCGATTGTCTTTGTTTCGGTTCAATCCGGGCGGGTGGATGATGCGAATGAGGCCGCGGCGGGTTTGCTGGGCCTTAAGCTCGATGCCCTGCGCGGCAGCACCTTCGCACAGCATTTCTCGGACCGCTCGACCGTCGAGCTGACAGAAAGCCTGATGAATGCAACGCTGTCCGAAGAGGGCGGGCGGGTCACACTGAAGGCGCAGAAGAGCGGGCAGTCGGTGATCGTGCGGCCGGTTGTGTTTCGCGCTGGTGGCCAGCGGGTCCTTCTCTGCCGCATCGCCTCGGACGAGGAAGCGGCCACGATCACTGATACTGTGGCGAACCAGGCGCTGGCGCTATTCCGTGCGGGCAGTGACGCGATGGTTTTCATGACCGGCAAGGGTGTGATCACTTCGGTTAACGAGAGTTTTCTGGACGTTGTGGGTGCTGCACATCTATCGGATGTGGTGGGGCGCAGCCTGTCGGATTTTCTTGCGCGGGGTCAGATCGATCTTGGTGTGCTGATCGACCAGCCTCAAAGATCGGGGCAGATGCGGGTCTATGCGACCAAGTTGATCAATGATCTGGGGACCCGATTGTCGGTGGAGGTATCGGCCACGCATCTGGAAGACCAGGGCGCGCAACTCATTGGCTGTATCATTCGGGACGTCAGCCATATGGAAGCCAGCCGCCCGCAGGGTGTTGCCACGGCGCAAATGCCTGCGGAGCCGTCGCGCAATGTGATGGATCTGGTGGGATCTGCCTCCCTGAAAGACATCGTAGCCGAGACCACGGATGTGGTTGAGAAGATGTGCATTGAAACCGCGGTGGAACTCACCGGGAATAACCGTGTGGCTGCTGCCGAAATGCTGGGCCTGTCGCGCCAGAGCCTCTACGTGAAGTTGCGCAAATACGGGTTGCTCAGCAAGAACAACTGATACCGCCTGTGCCGCTCTGTCCTCTTGCACCGACTCAAACTGTCAGCCATAGTTGACACATGTCTGTCACGCAGGTCATACAGTCGCGCCGTTTTCCTGACCCAGCAGCAACACTGCGCCTGATCAAGCCGATCACATGGTTCCCGCCGATGTGGGCCTATTTGTGCGGCGTGGTCTCGTCGGGCGTCTGGCCCGCGGGGCAGTGGTGGCTGGTCATCCTCGGTGTCATCCTGGCCGGGCCAATTGTCTGCGGTATGAGCCAGGCGGCGAATGACTGGTGCGACCGCCATGTGGATGCGATCAATGAGCCCGACCGGCCGATCCCCTCGGGGCGCATTCCGGGCCGCTGGGGGTTGTGGATTGCGCTGGCCATGTCGGTGCTGTCACTGATTGTGGGCTGGCAGTTTGGGCCTTGGGGCTTTGGCGCCACGGTTGTCGGCGTGCTGGCTGCCTGGGCCTACTCGGCGGAGCCCGTCCGGCTCAAACGCTCCGGGATTTGGGGGCCGGGGCTTGTCGGCTTGAGCTATGAGACCCTGCCGTGGTTCACCGGCGCCGCGATCCTGAGCGCGGGGGCGCCGTCTGTCTATGTGATCACCGTCGCGCTGCTCTATGGCATTGGCGCGCACGGGATCATGACGCTGAACGATTTCAAGGCGCTGGAAGGCGACCGGCAAATGGGGGTGAACTCCCTGCCGGTGACACTTGGCCCAGAGCGCGCGGCCAAGGTCGCCTGTACGGTCATGGCCCTGCCGCAGATGATCGTAGTGGCGTTGCTGTTCCTGTGGGACAAGCCGCTGCATGGCCTTGGCGTGGCCGCTGTGCTCGGCGTGCAGTTCTGGGCGATGACCGTGATGTTCAAGGATCCGAAGGCGAAAGCGCCATGGTATAATGGCACCGGTGTGTCGCTTTATGTGAGCGGCATGATGATCACCGCCTTTGCGGTGCGGGGGCTGACATGACGCTGAGCTGGCTGGCCATCATCCGCCTTGGGTTCGTTCAGATGTGCCTGGGCGCAATTGTGGTGCTAACCACCTCGACGCTGAACCGGCTGATGGTGGTGGAGCTGGCCTTGCCCGCGGTGCTGCCGGGGCTGCTGGTGGCGCTGCACTACGGCATTCAGATCACCCGGCCCAACTGGGGGTTTCTGTCCGATACCGGCGGCAACCGAACGCGGTGGATCATCCTCGGTATGGCGGCGTTGGCTGCCGGCGCGATGCTGGCCGCCTACGGAGTCGTTGTGCTGGAGAGCCGGTTCGGTCTGGGGCTTGGCATTTCGGTTGCTGCCTACGCGCTGATCGGGTTGGGGGTAGGGGCCTCGGGCACATCCCTGTTGGCCCTTTTGGCCACAGCCACAGCCCCCCCGCGGCGCGCGGCGGCTGCAACGATCACCTGGCTGATGATGATTGCTGGCATTGCGATCACCGCAGGCGTCGTGGGCGCGCAGTTGGATCCCTATTCGACGGGCCTGTTGCTGCGCATCGTTGCTTGTGTGACAGGTGGCGCACTTCTGCTGACCTGCTTTGCTGTCTGGGGCATTGAGGCACGCGTGGATGCTGCCCCGGAGGCCGCGCCCATGCCGTTTCGCGAAGGGCTTGCCGAGATCTGGGCCGAGCGCAGGGCGCGCAACTTCACCTTTTTCGTGTTCCTGTCCATGACCGCCTACTTCATGCAGGAGCTGATCCTCGAACCCTATGCGGGTTTGGTCTTCGGCTTCACACCTGGGCAATCGACCTCGCTGGCTGGCGCACAGAACGGCGGTGTCTTCATGGGTATGGTTGTTGTCGGCATCATGTGCACCGGGTTCAAGCTGGGCAGCCTGCGCGCCTGGGTGATCGGTGGATGCCTCGGGTCGGCGGCGATGCTGGTCGCGCTGACGCTGCTTGGGCAAATCGGTGCGGTCGCGCTGTTGGTGCCCGCGGTGGTTGGCCTCGGATTTTTTAACGGTGTCTTCGCGGTTGCGGCTATCGGATCGATGATGGCACTGGCAGGGCAGGGGCGGCAGGCGCGCGAGGGCACGCGCATGGGTCTCTGGGGTGCGGCGCAAGCCATGGCGGCCGGCTTTGGTGGTCTGACGGGGGCCGCGCTGGTCGATGTGATGCGTGCGGGCGTTGGGCAGGACGCTGCGGCCTTTGGAACGGTTTTCTTGATTGAAGCGGGGCTCTTCGTGGCCGCCGCCCTTATGGCACTGCGGGTCATGGACCGGCCCGGCGTGCCACACCGAAATCTGGTCCCGGGAGAATGACCCATGTATGATGTGTTTGTCGTCGGTGGTGGGCCTTCGGGGGCGACGGCTGCCCTTGATCTGGTGAACTCGGGCCATAAGGTGGCGCTGTTGGATCGCGATGGGCGCATCAAACCCTGCGGCGGGGCCATTCCGCCTCGCCTCATGCAGGACTTCGACATCGGCGATGATCAGTTGGTCGCCAAGGTCAATACGGCGCGGATGATCTCCCCCACAGGGCGGCACGTGGACATTCCCATCGAGAACGGTTTTGTCGGCATGGTGGACCGCAAGGATTTTGATCCGTTTCTTCGGGCAAGGGCTGCGGCGGCTGGAGCCACCGCGCTCACAGGCACATTCATGCGGATCGAGCGCGAGGGCATTCGCACCTTCGTGGTTTACCGTGAGAAGGCCACAGGCGAGGAACGCCGGGCGCAGACCAAGCTTGTGATCGGCGCCGATGGGGCGCGCTCCAAGGTCGGTCGGGCCGAGGTGCCTGGCGGTGACAAGATACCGTATGTGCTGGCCTATCACGAGATCATCAAGGCGCCGGGCAAGTCCGACGTCTATGATCCGGTGCGGTGCGACGTGATCTACGACGGTGAGATTTCGCCTGATTTCTACGGTTGGATTTTCCCGCACGGTGATAGCGCCAGCGTCGGTATGGGGACGGAGGTTTCCTCCGTTGATCTCAAGCAAGCGACGGCCGCACTGCGCGAAGCGGCAGGGTTGAGTGGTTGCGAAACGCTCCGCAAGGAAGGCGCGCCCATTCCGCTGAAACCGCTGGATCGCTGGGACAATGGCAAGGATGTTGTGCTTGCGGGGGACGCGGCAGGTGTCGTAGCACCGTCTTCCGGTGAGGGTATCTATTATGCGATGGTCGGCGGCAGGGTGGCCGCAACCGCCTGTGCCGCGGCTCTGGCGTCTGGCCGGGTGAAAGATCTGCAGTTGGCGCGGTCGCTCTTCATGAAAGAGCACAAGATGGTGTTCCGCGTGCTTGGATCCATGCAAAACGCATATTACCGGAGTGATGAGCGCCGCGAGCGCTTTGTCTCGCTCTGCCATGATATTGACGTGCAGCGGCTGACCTTCGAGGCCTACATGAACAAGAAGCTGGTGCGCGCGCGGCCCATGGCCCATCTGAAGATCGGGCTGAAGAACCTTGCACATCTGAGCGGTCTTGTGGCACCGACGCGCGTATGACGATCATGATACCAGCCTGGGTCGAAGGCACGCTGACGCCTGTGGAAAAGCTCGAGGCGCACGTGAAAGGCCTGCGGCACAAGGCGGTGTCGGTGTTCGTGCTGGACGGCGACAAGGTGTTGCTTCAGCAGCGGGCGATGAGCAAGTACCACACGCCGGGCCTCTGGGCGAACACATGCTGTACCCATCCCGAATGGGACGAAGACCCACTGGACTGTGCGGTGCGGCGCTTGGAGGAAGAGATCGGGTTGACGAGCATTGTGCCGGAACATCGGCACCACTTGGAGTATCGCGCGGATGTCGGCGGCGGTCTGACCGAGCATGAGGTCGTGGATGTTTTTGTCGCTGAGGCTCCGCAGCGGCTGAAAATCACGCTGAACCCGGATGAGGTCATGGCGGTTTCATGGATGCGATTTTGCGAATTGAGTGCCGAGGTAGAAAGGACGCCAGAACGTTTCACTCCGTGGTTGCGGATTTACCTACAAGAGCACGGCGAGACCATTTTTGAAGGTCTTTCAGCTGTATCCTAGATCTATCTCCGTCAAATGATTAAATGGTAGTTGGTTGTAGAGTGACGCGATCTCAGACTGAGGTAGCAAGTCGACGAGTGATGCTCTCTTGTAGATGGTTGAAGGCCAAATCATGACATGATTGCACGTCGAGAATGGCAAGACGCAAAGAGCAGGAACCAGACATCTGCGACTTGATCGTCCAGATGAGGCCCCAATCTGCCATCGTGAGACAGAGCATTGTATCTATGAAGTCTTGGCGCTCGCGGAGCGTAGGAAAGATCATGATTTGAAATGACTTCAAGTAGTGCAGATCTTTGACTATGTAAGCGATCTGAGCTTAATGGGAAAAATTGACTTTTCGCTTGTTGCGTAAGTTCCGTTCGCTGCGGTATCTCCACAATGCCAGTATGTCCCTGGTGATGTGGCGAGTTTGACGAATCTCGAAAGCTATGTCGCGCCTTGGTAAGCTCGGACCAACTGTCCTCAGGATGCGCTTGTACGTCCATATGTTAATCGTCTATTGGCTGGAAACTTTTTGGTGTATGGGAACCTTGCAAATGCACAACGACAGGCTTGGTCGCGCGATGCCACAGGAAGACGGATTTCAAAATCTGCGAAACTGGCCCAAGAGCCGGAAAGATCGGGTAAAAATAAACGGCCCAGATGGCATTTGTTGATGGTATTGAGGAGCTAGGGGGAGACGTCTTTGTCGCATGTGGAACCCAGGGTGATGCACAGACGCGTGGCGTTGTAAGATGACCTCGCGTATTGGCAAGATGTGGCACCGATGTTGATCTTACATGCGCCGAATGTGCATCAGGGCGGTGGCCAGATTCTATTGCTTCCCGTCCTCGAAGCCCTCAAACCGCCGGCCCGTGTGCATTTGGATGCGCGACTGGGGTTTGAGATCGAACTGAGTGGTGGGATCGAGGTACGTCGCTTCCAGCCTAGTCTTGCGGGCCGTCTTGGTGCCGAACGGGTGCTCCGCGCAGTGGCAGGTCCCGAAGACGTTGTCGTTTGTTTTGGCAATTTGCCACCGCTCTTTCGCTGTTCGGCGCGGACTATTGTTCTAGTGCAAAACAGGTACCTCTTGCAGAGAGACGGCCTTCAGCACCTGCCTTACCGTACAAGACTGCGCCTACAGATCGAACGCGCTTGGTTGCGACTTTGCGTGCGTGGCTCGGAGATCGTAGTGCAAACGCCCACCATGGCTAGGGCTGTCGACGGGGCCTTGCGCCGCACGTCGGCTGTTCACCCATTCGCCCGACAAGGGTCGTCGTCTCGTCAGAATACGCAGGACTCCGGTGCAAAGCAATTCGATTTTCTTTATGTTGCGTCCTGCGAGCCTCATAAGAACCACGGCACTTTGCTTGCGGCTTGGCAACTGCTTCATTCGGAGGGCACTGCGCCATCGCTTGGCCTGACCTTGCCAAAACGGATTCCATCAGACCTGCGTTTTCAGTTGAGTGCTCTGGAAAAAGCCGGCGCGCCCATAACATGCCTCGGTCCGAGACCACCCGACCAAATGGTAGATCTGTACCGGAAGGCCCGAGCTTTGATCTATCCGTCACTCTTTGAATCCTTTGGATTGCCACTTCTTGAGGCTCGCGACGCGGGTCTACCAATTGTCGCGGCAGAACGAGACTACGTAAGAGATATTGTAGTTCCGCAGGAGACGTTTGACCCAGTATCGGCGGTTTCGATCGCCCGGGCGGTTAGGCGATTTTGTGGACGAGAAGAGGATTTGACAAAGGTTACGGATGCAAAGGAGTTCCTCGTTCGGATTGGAGCGCAGGTCTGAAATGCACGTGCTTCTGCTGACCCAATACTACTGGCCGGAGACCTTTCCGATCACGGCCGAAGTAGCACGCTTGAGGGCCGAAGGAGCTAAGGTTACCGTTTTGACAGGTAAGCCAAACTATCCCGACGGGCAGGTCTTCGACGAGTACAAGGCTTGGGGTGTCCAGAGAGAGTGGCATGACGGCGTCGAGATCTTCCGTGTACCTCTTGTCCCGCGCGGACAGAATTCAGGTGTACGGCTTGCGTTGAACTACATCTCGTTCGTCCTCAGCGCGGGGCTGCTGGCTCCGCTTTTGCTCAGAAGACAACGTTTTAACACTGTCTTTGTTTATGCCCCATCGCCGATTTTGCAGGCGCTCCCGGGGATACTGATTGCCCGGCTCAAACAGGCGAAGTTGGTACTCTGGGTACAGGACTTGTGGCCCGAAAGTCTATCGGCAACCGGAGCCGTGACCGACCGCCGCATCTTAGCAGTCGTCGCCAGTGTTGTGCGGTATATCTACCGTCATAGTGATCGCATACTTGTCCAATCCCGTGCGTTTCGCCAGCCTGTCTCCGCCCTGGCAAATGATCGGTCCAAAGTCCACTATTTGCCAAATCCGACCCCTGATTTAACGCCTCCAGATCAGGTCGCTCAGGATGTAGCACTACTAGCGGACGACATTGGTTCAGGGTTTTCGATTGTTTTTGCTGGCAATTTGGGGCGAGCTCAAGCCCTCGATGTTGTGATGGATGCAGCACGAGAACTAGAGGATCTCGCCTCGCTACGGATATTTCTTATCGGAAGCGGGAGTATGGACACTTGGTTACATGAGCAAATAGCTCGATACCAGCTTACAAATGTGGTTCTGCCCGGTCGGTTTCCAGCTGACGCCATGCCGCCTCTGCTCTCCAAGGCGGCAACATTACTCGTGTCTTTACGTGGTGATGAGATCTTTACCTACACGGTACCCAGTAAGCTTCAAACATACCTCGCGATCGGACGACCGATCGTTGCTGTTTTGGACGGGGAAGGTGCCGCAATCCTAACGGAGGCTGGGGCTGGATTTATCTCGCCGACAGATGATCCAACGGCATTGGCGTCGACAATTCGAAAGATGTATGAGACGAGCGAGAAGGAGCGGGCAGATATGGGGGCCGCGGGCCGCGCCTACTTCGAGGCGGAGTTTGCGCCTGAACTCATCACCAAGGCGCTGATGCAGCATCTTTTGGATGAGCCGGTCGCGCAACGGGCCACAACAGAAATCTAATGGGGGAAATCGTGTTCAAAGACAAAGTACTGATGATCACCGGTGGCACTGGCTCATTCGGAAATGCTGTGCTCAACAGGTTTCTGGACACTGATCTCAAGGAGATTCGTATTTTCAGCAGGGATGAAAAGAAGCAAGAAGACATGCGGATTACTTTGAACAATTCAAAGCTGAAATTCTATATTGGAGATGTTCGGAACTTCGACAGCGTGCGCGGGGCTATGCACGGCGTCGATTACATTTTTCATGCCGCGGCACTCAAACAAGTTCCATCCTGTGAATTCTACCCAATGGAAGCCGTACGCACAAATGTTCTCGGTGCAGAAAATGTGATGACTGCTGCGCGGGACGCCGGAGTTCAAAGAGTTATCGTGTTGAGCACTGACAAGGCCGTGTATCCGGTCAATGCCATGGGCATGTCCAAAGCGATGATGGAAAAGCTCATGATTGCCAAAGCCCGCGCCGGTCTGCCGGGAGATACAGTGTTTTGCGCGACGCGATACGGCAACGTTATGGCATCACGCGGATCGGTGATTCCACTCTTTGTCGATCAGCTTAAGGCTGGAAAGCCTCTGACGGTCACCGATCCCAACATGACACGCTTCTTGATGTCGCTTGATGACTCAGTGGATCTCGTACTGCATGCATTCGAGTACGCGCAGCAAGGGGATGTCTTTGTCCAGAAAGCACCAGCCTCAACGGTGGGCGATTTGGCCGAGGCTGTCAGATCGCTGCTGAAGAGCGACACGCCGATCAAGGTTATAGGAACCCGACACGGTGAAAAACTCTACGAATCTCTTCTCTCCCGAGAAGAAATGGCGCGTGCCGAAGACACTGGTACTTACTACCGCGTGCCTGCCGATGTTCGTGACCTGAATTACGACAAGTACTTCAGTGAGGGAGAAGTCAACGTCTCGACTTTGGAAGACTATACTTCACACAACACCGAGCGACTGAACGTCGCTCAGGTCAAAGATCTCCTCTTGACGCTTGATTTAATGCAGGAGGCCTTGCGTGCTTAAGGTGATGACGATTGTTGGCACGCGGCCGGAACTTATAAAGATGAGCCGAGTGATTCATGAGATGGATCGGCATACAGACCATGTGCTTGTGCATACTGGGCAGAATTATGACTACGAGCTTAATGAGATTTTCTTCGAGGATTTAGGCATCCGTAAACCGGATTACTTCCTCGATGCGACAGGCGAGACAGCGGTGCAGTCCATTGGGCAGATTCTGATCGCAATTGACCCAGTACTGGAGGCTGAAGCGCCGGATGCGGTGTTGCTCTATGGCGACACCAACTCCTGTCTCTCAGTGATCGCGGCAAAGCGCAGGAAGATGCCGGTGTTTCACATGGAGGCCGGAAACCGCTGCTTTGATCAACGTGTCCCAGAGGAACTGAACAGAAAAGTTGTGGACCATCTTAGCGATATCAACATGGTTTTGTCCGAGCATGCGCGACGCTACCTGATCGCTGAAGGTATTCGACCGGAGACGATCATCAAGACGGGCTCGCATATGGGCGAAGTTCTGCACTACACGCGTGATCGGGTGAAAGCCTCGGGAATCGTAGATGCGTTGCATCTTAAGGAGGGGGCCTACTTTCTTGTTAGTACCCATCGCGAGGAGAACGTTGATTCCGAACATACACTCCGCCAGTTGCTCGATAGCCTGAATGGAGTCGCCGAGGCATTCGGCTTCCCGGTTGTCGTTTCGACCCATCCGCGCACCCGCAAGCGGCTCGATGCGCTGAACGGCGTGGAGTTCGACCCTCTGATCCGTTTTCTAAAGCCATTTGGGTTTGCTGACTACATTCGGCTGCAGCAAGGGGCTGCTTGCGTGATTTCAGACAGTGGAACGGTAACTGAAGAAGCGGCGCTTCTGAATCTCCCGGCTATCACAATACGCACCGCACATGAGCGCCCGGAGGGCATGGACGCTGGCACACTCATTATGAGTGGCCTCAGCCGCCGCCGCGTTATTGAGGCCGTTGAGATTGTACGTACCCAGCACAGCCATCAGACACGAAACTTGCCGATCGTGGAGGACTATGTCTCGCAGGTCGATCCGCAACCTGTCTCAAAGCACGTCCTTCGCGTCGTTCAGAGTTATACCGACTACATCAACCGTACTGTGTGGCGCAAAGCGGATCAGTAGAGAGCGGCGCAGGGTAAAGGCACTGAGCAGTTTACCGATTGATACTTGGATCAGTCAGGAGCTCGGATTCTGGTGATACGCGCGTCATCCCAATTGAAAGCAAAGAACTTGGCCATATCTGACTTGCTCGTCGTTTCCCATTGTAGAGCGGTTCCACGTATCTGAATGCGTGCAGCCATACAACGGCTCGGATTTGGAAGATCGTGTTTCCGTCTCGGCCTTTTAGATGGGGCGATCGGTAGCAGCGTTCTCGTGACTGTCGCCACACTCCCTTATGCTCGGCCTCAGATCTTGAAAGCGACGAAATACACTTCATTACTGTAAAAGCGTCGGTTGCATGCAGAGGAACGCGTGACGAAGCAAAAGCGTCGAGAGCGCAATACACTGCGTATAGCTATCTGATGCATGGCATTGCGGGTGAGATCACCGCTGTAATTTGCTTTTCGCTTATTGGACTACTGAATGTAAAGCAGGAGTCACGCCCTGACAAGTCTAGGAATCGTTATTGTCTGAGCAGTTTCATGCCGAGGGTGTGATTGCAGAAAGTGGATTACCAGTCTTGACGATGTGTCTACAAAAGTGGACGGCTGGCTCCTAGATTACTAAGATTTCAGACACGTAGCGTGGTTGAAAACAACACTCTGACCAAGCTCAAGCAGGGTATAAGAAACGGGATATCGCTCGGTGCAAAAAGGTTGTACGATCTGTTCTCGGGCAGCCTTAAGCGCTGGAGCAGGTCGGGAACTCCATTATCGGATGGGCAAAAACAAAGGGCCGGAAAGTACGTTCAGGCCATCAGTATCTGTGGATCTTCATAGTGGAGGAAGCGACTACCATCCATCCGGGGAAACGGAGACTGCGTCTGCTTCTTTGATCGAAGAACTGCTTGTCACAGGTCTCCGCCTGTCGTCACCGGTCGATTTGGTGCCGCCTGCTGCTATGGCGGACGAACTATTCTCAAAGGCTGACCAGATGGTTGATCGCGTCGCGGCTCAGCATTTGTCGAGCTTGAACGCTACGTTTTTGCGATACGGTGTGTTCCGCCAGCGTGTCTGGTGATGTTACAAACCAATGAAGTTTGACGCAGTATTTGACCCAGGCCAGTAGAATATGATCGCTATGCACCAATCGCTCTGGACTGCGTTTCACGCAGATCAAGAAGTCCATCGTCGACAAAGTAGGCCCTCAAATCAATGACACATCTTATGCGTGAGCCAGCCGCTTATCTGGCCCTTTTCCTATGGCTCGCGCTGCCAGTTCTTGGCAATCTCACACCACCTTTGTTCGTCATAGGTCTGCTCTTGCGCCGCGATGCCGCCTTGCCTTTCTTACCAAGCTTCAAAATTTTTGCACTAGTTTGTGCTATCTATGTTGCCTACATTGGCATTCGGGCCATCACTGCCGGCCCGCTCCAGACGGCCGTAGAACCTACCGGAGATGCATTTTCCCTCCTTCTAACTGTCGCAATAGCCATGTGGTCGATCAGAGAGACACGGCCCTTGGATATGCAAATTCTCTTCAAGGCCATGGTTATCCTTTTGATTTTGGTTTTTGCTCTTCTTTTTTGCGAGAAGCAGCTACTCGGCAATGCGCGCCCTTCACTGTTGCTGGGAAACTCATTCAACCTCATGCCGCTCTTGTTGATACCCGCGATGCTCTGCACATTCCGACAGTTCGCGCCATCTTCCTTCTGGGCCCGCCTTGGCTTGCTTAGTTTCATTCTGACAGTCGTTTCGATCGGCGGATTCGGATCGACCCGAGGTATTTTGCTGGTGCTTTTTGTTCTCACAGTAGTTCGCGTGGCGTTCATTCTGGCGAGCGCTGCAGTGTTGGGCGAGAAGGCAAAGCAGTCCGCCTATCTGATACTAGCTTTTTCGCTTGGTATGGCCGCGAGCGCCCTCGATAAAGACGCGCTGCATCGATACCTTACAATCGCGAAACTGCCCGAGGCGGAGACGTCAATGGCGATACCATCAAGACCAGAGGCGGCGTCGGGTAAGGTTGAGGATTATTCGATGTCTTTGCGGCTTCTCATGCTTCGTACCGGATGGCAGGCGTTTACGGAAAAGCCAGTTTTCGGGCATGGTCCGCAGTTTCGTTTTGATGCGGCTGCGGCTTACTTCCCGGCTGATGTATCCGAGCGTTTCTCGCATCTGCACAATGACTTTCTCACACATGCAGTTGCAGGCGGACTTCCGGCGGTGGTGCTATTATGCGTTATTTTGGCGATACCGATTCTTGCCGCTCTAGGTCGTGGAAAAAACGCGGCTCTTCGGCTTCAGATAGGCTTTATGTTCAGCCTTGCGTTTTCTGGGACAGCTTTGGTCAACAACGTGCTATTTGTTGATATCTCTGCTTTTTCTCTTGGTCTGTCATTTATCGCTGCAATCCTCATACTTGAAGACCTAAAGCGGAAGAGTGAAGTTAACCCAGCCCCCTGAAATCAGGTCATTGAGGTGTTAGTGATCCGTCGAAGTAGAGGATAGACCATGAAACGCAGATTTAGTGGCGAACATATCATTGGGGTGGTCAACGAATATGAAGCTGGTGTGATGGCGCAGGAATTGTGCCGGAGATAACCACAACCCAATCAACAGAAAGAAACAAGAACGGATTCGACACCTGAACCGCCCGGATCAGGGGGCTAGGTCAAAATTTAGGGGCCAGTGAAGACTGTCAGTTTCGAGTGGTCACTCTTCGCATGATGAATGAGATTGATTACAGTCCAACGTGGAGTGACTCAGCCATCCTCTAAGATTTCCAGAAGCATTGTTCGGCAACTTGCAAATCAGAAGACTCGTATATGAGATCGCAGGTTCGGTTCAGCGATGATTTGAAGAAGGTCGCGGCGAAGCGCGTCGTTGACTGCGTCTTGCCGGACCGCGAAGTGGTCGGGGGGCTCTTGGCCAGTGTAAAGCCAATTTGCGCTCCCAGGCCAAAGTTTTCGAAGCTGGATGACGGCATAAAACGGCCGAGCAAGCCTGTGGACAGTGCCCAAACAGCATCTTAATACACATGCCACTTTGGTGCGGCATTCGCGCTTTCAAGAAAGTATGCAGATTTGACTACGTTGCGACGCAAGATAACGCTTCCGGGAACTGAACAATGATTGAAGCTTGCTTGCTTTGGCTTGTTCAGCTCCCCCGCGTCCACAAGCGAATGCTCCAGTTGCTTGTGGATGGCATGCTGCTATTGGCCAGTTTCGTCGGGGCGATGGCCTTGCGGTTGGACAGTTTCTATTTTCTGGCGCTGTATGAGCCGTGGATCGCCATAGGTATTACGTTACCCATCACTCTCTTCATCTTTGTGCGCAAAGGGTTCTACCGGGCCGTCGTGAGGTACATTTCGTCACGTGCCTTTGCGGTGGTTTTCTGGGGAATCTTTGCGTCTTCCATCATCTTGTTCTGCGTCTCACAGCTTCTGGGGCTTTTCGTGCCTCGCTCCGTGCCGGGGATATATGCGATGCTCGCGTTCCTAAGTATTGGCGGTGTAAGGTTCATACTACGCGAGCTTTTTTTTCGTCAGCAGCGCAGAGGACGCACGCCGCTCCTGATCTATGGTGCTGGAACGGCTGGTCGCGATCTTGTTGGTGTTCTTGGCAGAGGGAGAGACTATACAGCAATCGGATTTATAGATGAAACTCCGGCATTGCATGGGACTGACATCGTTGGACTGAGAGTATACGATCCGGAGATGCTGCCTGAATTGGTTGAAGATCACGGGATCAAGCTGGTACTGCTTGCCATTCCAGAGGCAAGCCGCGCACGGAGACGAGAGATCATTGACCTGCTCGCGTCACTGGCGGTTCAGGTGCAGACTATTCCGGACCTCGAAGACATCGTATCCGGGCGATCCCAGATTTCCGAAATCCGGGAAGTTGCGCCGGAAGACCTGCTTGGTCGCGATCCTGTACCTGCTAAACTCGAGCTAATGAGCGCCAATATCACCGACAAGATAGTGATGGTCACCGGAGCGGGAGGCTCCATTGGCAGCGAATTGTGCCGACAGATCTCCCAGCATCGCCCCCGGACAGTTGTTCTTTTTGATGTCTCGGAGGTGGCACTCTACACACTTGAGATGGAACTGCGCGATGGCCTCGAAGCCCGTCAATGCGACGGCCAAATTGTTCCACTTCTTGGATCTGTGCAGAACCCCCGTCGGGTGCAAGCCGTCATCCGGCGTTATGGTGTTCAGACCATATATCATGCAGCTGCCTATAAACACGTCCCGCTCGTAGAGCAGAACATTGTGGAGGGTTTGCGCAACAACGTATTTGGCACGCTGACCTTGCTGGAGGCTGCGATTGCAGCAAATGTGGAGTCTTTCATTCTTGTCTCAACCGACAAGGCAGTGCGACCGACAAATGTTATGGGTGCGTCGAAGCGTATGGCGGAACTGATCTGTCAGGCCCATTCACGAACCCAGACACAAACCAGTATTTCTATAGTTCGTTTTGGCAATGTGCTGGGATCATCGGGTTCTGTTATTCCTCGGTTTCGTAAGCAGATCGCGACGGGCGGTCCTGTGACCGTGACCGACCCCGAGATAACTCGATACTTCATGTCTATTCCCGAGGCCGCACAACTGGTTATTCAAGCGGGGGCCATGGCCAAGGGGGGCGACGTCTTTCTGCTAGACATGGGCGCTCCGGTCAAAATCGCCGATCTTGCGGATCGCATGATCCGTCTCTCGGGCCTGACGCCCTACATCGAAGGCCAAAGTAATGGGGACGTCGAAATCGTCTTCACCCAGTTGCGACCCGGCGAGAAGCTTTATGAAGAATTACTTATTGGCGATGATGCGCGGCCAACTGATCATCCGAGGATAATGACCGCAAACGAACGCTGTATCTCTTGGGAAGAACTGCAACCCATTGTGAAAGACCTGCTCGCGGCCTGCCTTGATCAGGATGTTTCCGCGCTCAGAGAGCTTCTGGCAGATGCCCCAACCGGCTATAGACCGGATGCTCAGTTGGTTGACCTCACGGCGGCCTCAGGTTCCGCCTCTACCAATACGAAAGCGTCTTCATTTTGAAACTCATTCTCACCGGCGCATCGGGCTTTGTAGGCCAGCTGCTTGTGCCGCGTCTCACGGCGGCCGGCGCGACATTGCTTCTTGCCGGACGTCATAAAGACCGTTTGGCCAGCATGTTTCCGGAGCAAAAAACATGTGGCTATAATGAACTCGCAAAGCTGGGCAAGGGATTTGATCAGCTTGTGCACCTAGCTGTCCTTAACAACAATCAGCCCGATGACGAAGCTGCATTTGATGCCGTAAATGTCGATTTCATGTTGGATGTTTTATGTCGGGCACGTGAGGCCAAAGTCGGCCAGTTCGTCAATGTCTCGACCGTCCAGGTTCTGGACGACAGAGTTGACACCCCATATGCTCGGAGCAAGTTAAGGGCACAGCGGCAATTGGCCCCTAAGATGGATATCGCTGTTTCTACGCTTTATCTGCCCCTTGTTTATGCTGATCGCTTTACTGGAAGACTTTCCTGGCTAAACGCTCTGCCAGCCGTCGTGCGGCGCGCTTTTTTGCCACTGGTGTCCGCTTGCAAACCGATGGTTCATGCAGACATTCTCAGCGCGCATATCCTTGCTGGTTCTAAGGCGGGGATAGTTTCGGATGGACAGAATAACAACAAGGTTTTTCAATTCTCTAAGCGGTCTATCGATCTGGCTTTTGTATTGGTAGTTGCACTCTTTTTCTGGTGGTTACTCATCGCAATCTGGCTGACCATACGGCTGACATCCCAAGGTCCTGGCATCTTCTCACAAGAGCGGATTGGCCAAGAGGGGCGGATCTTTATATGCCACAAGTTCCGGACGATGGCATCAGGAACCAAGCAAGCAGGGACCCATGAGATCAGTTCTGCCTCGGTCACCCGTGTCGGTCAAATCCTCCGACGAACTAAGTTGGACGAACTTCCTCAGATCTGGAACATAGTCCGAGGAGAACTAAGCCTGGTCGGACCCCGCCCATGTCTGCCCACGCAAGATGAGTTGATTGCGGCTCGCCGAGCCCGCGGGGTGCTGACCGCCCGACCCGGTATATCGGGTCTTGCCCAAGTGGAGGGCATCGACATGAGCACTCCCCAATGTCTGGCAGCCCGAGACGCGGACTATATTGCCCTGCAGGGGCTCTTCTTAGACTTAAAGATAGCCATTCTAACGATAGCAGGGCGAGGTGGCGGCGATCGTGTGGCGCGCTAAGGCGGCCAGGTTTTGATAAGAATGGAAGGAGCTTTACCATCTCGCTGCGGTCTGTCCATCTGCCTCAGAGGGCTCTGAATGGTCCGAGTGTTACCGTTTGGGCTCTGTCGCATTGGCGAACGACCTATGTGCCGGCGGTGTTTTCCGGTCTCCGGCGGGAGATCAGCTCGGAAGCCGATAGATAGGTGATCTGCCAGATGGACCTTGGGACCTAAACTGTCTCTGGCCCTCACCCCTTGTGTTCGTGTATGGGCGGATAGGAAGTGAAGATCTGGTGACGGTCGTGCTGGGAGGATCTTCCGTAGATCGCAAGTTTGCAGGAAGCAATCATGGATATCCGTGGAAAGAAGTTTGTTGTGGTCGGCGGCGCCGGCCTAATTGGGTCTCACACAATCGACCGATTACTCACCCATGATGTGGGCGAGATTATAATCTATGATAACTTCGTTCGAGGTAGCCGCGAGAACCTTGAAAGGGCGCAGACCGATCCGCGCGTATCGATCTATGATATTGGCGGCGACGTAATGCAAGCTGACATTTTGCAGTCGGCTTTCGAAGGGGCAGATGGGGTCTTTCACCTCGCGGCCTTGTGGTTGCTACAATGCCATGAATTTCCGCGGACTGCTTTCGACGTCAACATACGCGGCACGTTCAATGTAATGGAAGCCTGTGTAGCAAAGGGTGTGAAACGCCTGGTCTGGTCGTCCTCTGCGTCGGTATATGGAGACGCCGTTGAGGAGCCGATGACCGAGGATCATCCCTATAACAATAAGAACTTTTACGGTGCGACCAAGATCGCGGGCGAGGCTATGATGCGAGCGTTCCATCATCGCTACGGCCTCGATTTTGTCGGGCTGCGCTACATGAATGTCTACGGGCCACGTCAGGACTATCATGGTGCCTACATCGCGGTGATCATGAAAATGCTTGATGCGATTGATCGCGGTGAAAGCCCGACGATCATGGGCGACGGATCGGAGGCATTCGATTTCGTCGCAGTTGAGGACTGCGGCTTGGCAAATGTGCGTGCGATGCAATCGGACGCGACGGACGAATTCTACAACGTCGGCACCGGGAAGAGAACTTCGCTCAAAGAGCTGGCCGAGTTGTTGATCCAGATCACTGGATCGAACCAGCCGATCAAGTATGCTGAACGTAGCCAAGCCACACTGGTACGTAATCGCATTGGCTCGCCGGTCAAAGCCGCGCAACAAATCGGCTTCACGTCGGAGGTCGAGTTGCGTGAGGGGCTGGAGCGGCTCATCGCTTGGAGGGCTGAACACAAGGCCGAGGTTGAGATGCGTCGCAAAGCGGTTGGGCTTGCGTGATGAGCGAGAAGATGAATATTCCCATCGCCCGGACCGCTCTGACAGAGGCAGAGATCAACAGCGTACTGGCTCCTCTTCAGTCGGGCTGGCTGGTCCAGGGGCCGCAGGTCCGGGCTTTCGAGGACGCATGGTCGGGCTTTACTGGGGCGGAGCATTCCGTTGCAGTGACATCCTGCACCACGGCGCTTCACCTGTCACTCGCAGCGTTGGGATTTGGGCGGGGTGATGAGGCAATCGTGCCTGCGCTTACGTGGATATCGACAGCGAACGTCGTAGAGCATCTGGGTGGCACGGTGAAGTTCTGCGATATTGATCCAGTGACCTTTAACATGGACATGGATTTGGCCGCATCGCTTGTCGGCCCCAAGACGCGTGCAATCCTGCCAGTGCACTTGTTCGGGCTGCCGGTGAATATGTCAGCAGTGGATGCGCTAGCTCAGAAGCATGAGCTCTTGGTGGTTGAGGATGCGGCCTGTGGTTTTGGTAGCCGGATCGACGGTCGACATGTCGGTTCCTACGGAAATCCGGGCTGTTTCAGCTTTCATCCGCGCAAGGCTATAACGACCGGTGAAGGCGGGATGGTTACCGTCAACAACAGCGAGTTGGCGAACAAAGTCCGCCGCTTGCGCGATCACGGCGCAGCCGTGAGCGACTTGCAACGCCATCTCGGCGCTCGACCGTATCTTCTCGCCGATCATCCGGACGCCGGCTACAATCAGCGCATGACGGATTTTCAGGCTGCACTCGGTTGTGCGCAGATGAAGCGCGCCGCGGCGATCGTTGCTGAACGTCAGCGTCTTGCGGCGGTCTACGACGAGGCCTTCGCCGACCTCGAGTGGTTCAGAACCCCAGCGCATATTCAGGGCATGGAAAATGGCTATCAGAGCTATCCATGTATGTTTAGGCCAGCGCACCAGACGGCGGAGACCATCGCGATCATCAATGCTGAGCGAAACGCTTGGATGGATGATCTGTTGCGGAATGGTATCTCGACGCGCCCAGCGACCCATGCAGTCCACATGCTCACCTTTTACCGGGAAAAGTATGGCCTTCAGCCGGAGGACATGCCAAATGCTTGGGCAGCCAATGACTGCAGTATTTCCCTGCCGCTCTTTCACGGTATGACCGAGGCCGAACAGGCACATGTCATCAAGCACGTGCGCGCTGGACCCTCCTAATGTGCGGCATCGCCGGTTTAATTGATCTTACTGGGGCGCCTGTCTCGCCGATCACCCTGCAGCGCATGACCGATTCTATAGCGCATCGCGGTCCAGACGGCGAGGGAAGCTGGATCGATGGAAATGTCGGCTTCGGTCACCGCCGTCTCGCTATCATTGATCTTTCGCCAGCGGCCCATCAGCCAATGATCTCGACCGATCATCGTTTCGTGTTGACCTACAATGGCGAAATTTACAACTATCGCGAATTGCGCGCTGAGTTGCAGGCTGCCGGCTGTTGGTTCAGCTCGAAGAGTGACACGGAAGTAGTGCTCAATGCCTTTGCGCATTGGGGGACTGACGCCCTACTGAAGTTCAATGGCATGTTTGCGTTCGCCATCTTGGATCGCGCCGAAAGGCGACTGACAATCGCGCGCGACCGCTATGGTATCAAGCCAGTTTACTACGCTAAGCAAGGTGGCAAGTTCGCTTTCGGTTCGGAGCAGAAGACGATCTTGTCTCAGAGCGATTTTCGGCGCGAGATGAACATGCGCGCAACTCTCGAGTACTTCACATTCCAGAACATTTTTACCGATCAGACGTTGATTAAAGACGTACAGCTGCTTCCGGCGGGTCACTATGCGACGCTGGAGTTGAGCGAGCGTGGCGCCGACCTGTCCGTCACAAAATACTGGGATTATAAGTTCACCGAACCAACGGAGCCAATCGATCGTCAAGAATACGTCGATGAACTCGACCGCCTGTTTCGACAGGCGGTGAACCGCCAGCTCGTAAGCGACGTTGAGCTTGGCTCCTACTTGAGCGGCGGCATGGACAGCGGTTCGATCACCGCGATTGCGGCGAATTCCTTTCCCTATCTCAAAACCTTTACCTGCGGCTTTGATTTGAGCTCGGCGTCCGGCGTAGAGCTGGCATATGATGAGCGAGAACGCGCCGAGGCGATGTCGGCCCTCTTCAAAACCGAGCACTATGAGATGGTTTTGAAGGCTGGCGATATGGAGCGTTGTCTGCCGAGCCTCGCGCTTCACCTTGAAGAGCCACGCGTGGGCCAGAGCTATCCGAACTTCTATGCGGCGAAGCTCGCCAGCAAATTCGTGAAGGTGGTTTTGTCAGGTAGCGGAGGCGACGAACTCTTCGGCGGATATCCCTGGCGGTACTATCGAGCGGTCGGGGCTCAGGGTTTTGAGGAGTACATCGACAAATACTACCAATTCTGGAGTAGGTTAATACCGAACTCGATGTTGGCGAGGGTCTTTGCTCCTGTCGCGGATCAAGTCGAAGGGGTTTGGACGCGTGACATCTTCCGTGACGTATTCCTGAGCCATGACAACGAGTTGTCCAGCCCCGAAGACTACATAAACCATTCGCTTTACTTCGAGGCCAAGACATTCTTGCATGGTCTTTTCGTTGTCGAAGACAAGCTCAGCATGGCACATGGTCTCGAAAGCCGTGTGCCCTTCATGGACAACGACCTCGTCGACTTTGCAATGCGGTGTCCAGTGGGCTTGAAGCTCAATAGTCTAGCTGATGTTGTAAAGATGAATGAGAATGATGTTGGCCGTAAGACGCAACGCTATTTCCATAAGACCAGTGATGGCAAACAGATTCTGCGGGACATGATGTCCCGATATATTCCTGACAGTGTGACGGCCGCGGCCAAGCAAGGCTTCTCATCGCCAGACGCAAGCTGGTTCAAGGGTGAGAGTATCGACTTTGTGCGCCGTACCCTGCTTGAGAACGATGCAGCGATCTACCAGTTCATGGCTCGCGGGCCAGTGGAGGACTTGATCAACGACCACCTGAGCAGTAGGGAGAACCGACGATTGCTCATATGGTCATTGCTCTATATCGAAGCATGGTTTCAGGAAACAATGAGTTGACGGATGCGCGTTGCGTGCTGTCCAGTTGAGGTGCGGGCTCGCCAAGATGCATTTTTCTAGCCGGTCCGGCGAAGCTACTCTGCCAAAGACCTACCTACTTTTCGTTGGCTTACTGCCTGCGTCGCGAACATGGATGTAAGGTGTTTACACCGACTCATATTCAGAACAGTTTAAGCGCTGAAGATAAATCGAGGCGGGACTCGGCCTTCCAGAGTTGCCAACGCGGCTACAATGACATCATAAGAGTATCAGCGCGCCAGGTCGCGAGGTCTGGCGGATCTCTTGTGTCGGACACGGGGGTAGCCGGTGTCTATGTTGAGATTCGCGCAATCACCGCTCAGCGGCCCTGTGCAGGTCATATACCCGTGGATCAAAAAGCATATACTCTTCGCCACAGGTTTGATCGGAACCGCGCTTACTTGGGGCGCGATATCATGGATGCCCACTTGTACCGACCGCTGTCTCACCGGAACTTCAATCTCGCTTCTGCGAAGTCGGCACCAACGAATCTCAACTACGTGATCGGCCTCCAAGAGGCCGACGGACTGTACGACGTCTCAGTTTACGACACGGTCGAAGAGCAGGATGTGGATAGGCACCTGACCTTCAAAATGATCGGCAATGCTGTAGATCACATAGTTCAGATGACATGGCAGCCGACATCTCGTGGTAAGACATCGACGGTCGCAATGAGGTTTGCCGAGCGTTTCAAAAGTGTCGCAGCTTTCGCTAAGAAACGTCTGTGCACTTTCTTAGCGACAAAAAAATTGCGATTAAGGCAAGAGATCAGTCAGTCGAGCGATGTATGCTCGGTAGGATCGGTCGCAGAAGCGAAGTTCTTTTCGCCATCTACGGCGCCCTACTAAGGTGGCAGGGCCAATGAAAGTTTGGCGGCGGATTGCAACTGATACGCTCATCTACGGCAGCGCCGACTTTGTCTCCAAGCTGATTATTTTCGCATCGTTTCCAATTGTCGCCGCGCGATTGTCGACTGAGGTATTTGGTGTGTTCGAGCTCGTTATGAGCTTGACCAACATCCTCGGCCTGCTGGCGAATGTGGGACTGAACAATGCGGCCCAGCGTTACTACTGGGATGGCGAGACCGGAGAAGCGGGTCGGTCACGACTGGTCAGCACCGGTTTGTTGCTTCTCACATTTACGACGACAGGGATATCGGCGATTTTCCTTTTTGCTGCGCTGACAGTAGAAGCGAGCGACATAGTGAAGCTCGGTGCCTATGGGCTGTCGCTTCTCGGAGTGGGGGCCGCATTGGGGCTAATGGTGGCGATGCAGATCACGCAGTACATACTCGATGTGCTCAGACTTCAGTTTCGTCCGTGGCACTTCTTTACATTTGCGCTTATCGCGCGAGCAGGGGCTGCCATAGCGTTAGTTTTTGCGGTCGTTCTACGTGGTCAATCGCTCGATGGTATGTTCGTTTCGCAGTTCGTACTCGTTTTTCTGGCGCTACCTCTTGGTGTGTGGCTCATCCGATCTGATCTGACGCCCAGACTTGATGGGTCTTTCGTCAAACCGCTGCTTCAATATGGATATCCGTTCATATTTGTAACTTCCGCGTTCTGGCTAATGGCAAGCATGGATCGCTGGATGATCGCGTCTATGATGTCGGTTTCCGACGTAGGTCTGTACTCAATCGCAAGTCGATTTGCGACGATCGCGCTGTTTTGCTCGACGGCCTTCGGTATGGCGTGGAGTCCCTGGTCCATCAAGCTTCGGACCGACAGTCCAAACACCTACCGTCGTAGTTATGCGGGGCTCTTGGTTGCGATGCTCTCTGTCATGCTCTTTATTTGTACATCGGTCGCACTGTTTGCGTCAGAGATTCTGGTTTTCCTGATGCCAGTGGAGTATCACCTCGCGGCCCCCGCTTTCGTCTTGATCGTTCTTTCGGTCGCGATCCAGAGCAGTCATCACATTGCTGCAGTTGGTATATCATTGGAGAAAAGAACGCCGCTTCTCGCTCGGGTTGCGTGGATAGCTGTCGGTATCAATCTGGTGTTCAATTTGACGCTAATCGGTCCGTTCGGAATAGTGGGAGCCGCCTGGGCAACGGTTTTGGCGAATGTTGGCCTGATATGGGGCTATTTTCACTACAGCCAAAAACTGCATCCTATCCCGATCCGGTGGGGGTACTTGGCAGCCTTGGGCGCGATCTGGGGTATTGTTTGTGTGATCAGCTTGAATACTATGAATTATGATTTGAACATTACGGTCATCGGCGCGAAATCTGTTGGCCTTTTCGCTCTGGTTGTTGTGCTCATACCACTGGTGCGGGGACATGCGCGGCGTGTCGGCATCGACGAAGATGGAGCCGCGACGTGAGAATTTTTATCGGGTTGAGCGATGTCTCCGGATACTACTATCACCTGAGCAAGGGATTTGAAGACCTCGGGGTCCAAGCCAACCTGGTCACCCTAGTCGACCACCGTTTTGAGTACTCGGACAAAGTCGCAAAACGACCAGGTGGGGTCTGGCTACGTTTTGCACGCTGGTCGCTGACTAAGCGGCAACAGGCGACTGGTCAGGTAAAGGCAAGACTTTGGTTTGCGGTGATGCTCTTGGCCCGAGCCTTTCTGCTGGCATGGGCGATAGTTCGCCATGACGTTTTCATCTTGAGTTGTGGAAACAGTTTCTTCCGGTTTCGTGAATTCGTGCTCCTGAGACTTCTTGGCAAGCGCATTATCTATGTCTTTCACGGGACCGACGAACGCGCGGCCTTTCTCGATGGATTTGCTGAGGATATTCACTTGCCTGAGCAGTTCCGTACCGGATCGGGTTTTCTACCGCCCTTAGATCAGGTAAAGGACACCGAGACTCGTAGGGCTGTTTTGGAAGCCTATCGCAAGCTTACACTTCAAAGGCGCGCTACGGTGTTGGCGGTCGAGCGGCACGCCGACGTGATCATCGGTAATCCGGCCTCGGCTCACCATCATCAGCGCGCATATGTCAAGTTCTGCTACATCGGTCTGCCTTTCGCGCCAAATGCCAGTGCGCGTTCAAAGCACAATGATGGGACCGCTGCCGCCGGTCGTAAACTGATGGTCGTGCACTCTCCTTCTTATCCGCTGGGCAAGGGAAGTGATGAACTCCGGGCGTCTCTGGAACGGGTTTGCGGATCTTTGGATGCAATTGAATATGTGGAGATTAGAGATAGACCAAATCGTGAAGTGCTTGAGTACCTTGCACGGTGTGATTTTGCGATGGATCAACTATATTCTGACACGCCGATGGCAGGGTTTGCCGTTGAAGCGGCATTTTTTGGTAAACCGGCTGTGGTCGGTGGTTATTATGCCGACCATATCGAAAAAGACTATGATCCAGGGTTGATACCGCCAACCTCATTCTGCTTCCCTGAAGCGATCGATGCAGCCATTGAAAAGTTGGTGAAAGACGCTCACCATCGGCGCGAGATAGGGAATGCAGCACGAGAATTTGTCCAAAACCACTGGACGGCCCGGCATTGCGCTGAAAAGTACCTGAGAGTTATAGATAGCGATCCTCCTAAGGAATGGATGTGCGATCCAATGGATTGTCGCTATGTCGGCGGTATGGGTTTGCCAAGGGCGCGGCTGATCGAAATTATCCGATCACTGAATGACACCTATGGGCAGCAAGTGTTTTGTCTCGACGACAAGCCTGAGCTGCTGGCAGAGCTTCTTGCTCTTGCTTCCGCGTCACCCATTGGCCAAAAGAGCGCAAACATGGAGGGTGAATCGTCATGATAGCAGACAAGAGAATTGTCATCACTGGCGGTGCCGGTTTTATCGGCTCGACACTGGCTGGGCGACTTGCCGAGCGAAACGAGATTGTATTGTTCGATAATCTAACGCGCAACACGGTCAAGCATACTGGCGTTGCCGACCTGCCCACCGTTAGCTTGATGCAGGGTGACATTCTGCACTACGGCTCCATCCGTGAGGCCGTCGAGGGCGCCGACATTGTTGTACATGCGGCGGCGATCGCCGGGATCGATACTGTGATCAAATCGCCGATAAACACCATGGAAGTGAACATGATCGGTACGGCTAATGTGTTGCGGGCGGCCAGCGATGCGGGTGTGAGTGAACGCGTGGTGGAGTTTTCGACCTCAGAGGTGTTTGGGTCCATGGCCTATAGGGTCAATGAGGCAACTCAAGCCGTAGCTGGGTCCGCAGGAGAAGCGCGTTGGGTTTATGCGGTCAGCAAGCTCGCTGGCGAACATCTCACACATTCCTACCACCGCGAAAAGGGCCTCCCGACAGTCACTTTGCGCCCTTTCAATGTCTATGGACCGGGTCAGACCGGCGAAGGGGCGATCCAAATCTTCATTCGCAAGGCGTTAGCGGGTGAGCCAATTTCAATCTACGGCGACGGCACGCAAATCCGAGCCTGGTGCTTCGTCGACGATATGGTCGATGCACTGATGCTTGCAGTCGAGCACCCTGCAGCTGTCGGCGAGTCCTTCAATATTGGCAATGCCCGTGCCGTAACTACCATCTTCGGTCTGGCCGAGGCGGTATGCCGCGTGCTCAACTCCAAATCCGAGATTATCTTCAAGCCGCCTCTATCTGCAGATATCGAGTTGCGGATTCCCGAAACTCAAAAAGCCGAAGCCTTGCTTGGTTACAAAGCAAAGGTCGATCTTGAAGGGGGTATTCGCCGCACTGCGGATTGGTATCGGACCAAGGTGATCTGATACACGATGGCTCTGGTTCAACCTCTTATTCTGGTCGGTGGCGGTGGTACGGGTTCGGATGTTATGAGCCTCATCGAAGCCTGCAACCAACTCAACGATGTTCAGCGATATGAGGTGAGGGGGCTGCTGGATGATGGGGCTGAAGCGGGATCTTACCGGTTCGGAGTAAAGGTGCTAGGTGGGCTAGATCAAGGGGCCGAGCTCTGCGCGCAGGATCCGGACGTGTCGCTGGTCGACTGCATGGGCAGCCCAGACAACTACACCCGCCGGAAGGTGGTCTTGACCGATGCCGGGCTGGATCTTGGGCGCTTCGCTACGCTTATTCATCCACACGCGAGCGTGGCTTTCGACGCACAAATCGGTTCTGGTTCATTGATTTTTGCCAATGTGTCGATTCTATCAGATGTCGTTGTTGGGTCGCATGTGACCATACTTGCGAATTGCGTCTTGAACCACGGTGTCAGAGTCGCGGACTTTGCTATCCTAGCCAGCAATGTGTGTCTTTCAGGCGATGTGGTCGTGGGGTCGGCCAGCTATCTCGGTTGTGGTGTGAATGTCAAAGGGCGTATCAAGATCGGAGCGGGCGCGCTTGCAGGGCTGGGTAGTGCTGTGATCCGAGATATCGCTGATGGAGAAACGGTTGTCGGTGTTCCAGCGCGTCCGATAGCTCGCGTCAAATGAAAATTCTCGTCGTCAGCGGGATGTTTCCCCCGATCCAGACCGGCACAGCCTTTTATGCCCGCAACCTTGCCCAGGTCTTTCAGAAGCAAGGCCACGAAGTGACGGTTGTCGGTTTGCGGACTGCTGATCCTGTATCTGACAAGGCCGTCGCCGACGCGGCTGGTCTCAAGGTTCATAGGTTGCCGGCGTGGACATTGCCGCTGGCTGGGTTCTTCAAGTATTTTCAACTGAGTTCGTGGAACCCTCGGAACTGGTTACGGCTGCGTCGGATTGCGAGGGAATCGGACGCTCATGTCGTTTTGCTCGTGAATCATTACCTCGACATTGCATTCCCGGCTATTTTTGCCGCTCGGTCAATCAAGGTGCCATTGGTTTGCTCTGTCGGTACCCAGTTGCAATCTTTGAATCCTCGCCGAAACAAAATATTGAATATTCTTGATTGGATCATCTGCGGGCGACTGATCTTTCCGTTCTGCGCAAAGTTGATCGCGTGGGATTCTCAGATCCTCGCTTATCTTGAAGACGTTCAAGGCAGCCGCATTCGCCGCAAAACCGTGATCTTGACTTATGGGGCGAACGGAGACATCGATGCGCTTGCAAAGCGACCGCATACATATGACACGCCGAAAGTGATCCTCGGTGTGGGTGCGGTCAGTGAACAGCGGAGCTTTGTTCCGCTCGTCGCCGCCTTCTCGAAGATTGCTGACGAATTTCCCGACTTGACACTGCGCATAGTCGGTCACGTGTACTATGACGCCGCCAGGCGGCTTGCTAGGGAAGCGGGTTTAGAGGATCGTGTGATATTTCTGGGCGAACGGCCTCATGCGACCGTTCTTCAGGAGATGGAACAGGCGGACCTCTTTTATTCGTCGCTTACGGGAAAATATGTCGGTCTCGGTACGGCGACGATCGAGGCTATGCTTTTGGGTCTTCCAACCATGGCCAATGTGCCGCTTGATCTTCTGGGCCAACATAAGTTGGTTGATAAGGAACATCTCTTTCAACTGACGACCACCGACCCAGAACGCATTGCAAGTCGGTTGCGCGCCGTACTGCCTAATGTCGTTTTGCGCGAGCGTGTGGGTCACGGCGGCCGAGCCTTTGTCGCGACCCACATGGACTGGGACGCTGTGGCGCGGGATATGGTTATTGAATTCAAGGACATAATCGAGGCGCGCTCGAAATGACCACAGGCACAAAGTTTGGCTGGCTACAACGCCATCTTGTCACCTTGATCGGTCTGATGGTCAGCGCTGCGGCACTTGTACTGCTCGGACGAACGGTGACTTGGGCGGAAGTGGTGCGGGCACTCGTGGACGTCGAATTGGTGACCCTTTGGCCGGTTCCGTTCATCCTCCTCCTGGGGTTTGCATTACGTGCGCTCCGGTGGCAGGCCCTCATCGAGCATACACCAGCGATCGGCTTTAGGGGCTGTTTCAACGCGATGATGCAGGGTTATCTCTTCAATACGCTTTTGCCTGCACGCGCCGGTGATCTCGTACGGACACTCGAGTTGGCGCGCACACAACAAATGTCGCGAACCAAGGTTCTCGCGACATTGGTCACAGAAAAGATCGTGGATCTTGGCTCAGTGCTTGTTATCCTCTCCGGTGTTCTCCTAGCGTATCCGGCACTGCCGGACTGGTTGGGTGCCGCTGGTATCGTGATCGGGACTATATCGGGGGGGCTGTTGGTCGTGACTATAGCGCTTCATCTCGCAGGTGGTGATCGTCTAGTCGTCCTGACCAATACCGCTGGTCGCATTCTGCCCCCAGCGCTCGCTGTCCGCCTCGAACCGATGACGCGTGCCGGCCTTGAGGGCCTCAATCCCCTTTTCGCGCGAGCGCGTCTTGGGATCGTTAGTGTTTTGACCGGTGCGATTTGGTCAGTCGAAGTTTTTCTGGTCCATCAGGTGGCGCAAGCCTGTGGAGTCGATCTTTCTCTGGGAAATGCACTGTTCGTGCTTTTGGTCTTGGCGAATGTCAGCATGCTACCAGCATCGCCTGGAATGATAGGAACATATGAGTTTTTTGGAGTAATGGCACTTAACATCGTTGGAGTTATTGGCGCAAAAGCCGTGGTGACCATCGTCACGCTTCATGCCATCACAATCGCTGGTGCGGTTGTCATCGGAATAGTCTGCGTGGCTTTGCGGCCATCGACACCGAACGCGCAAGAGCATGCGTAGAAGAACAGATGACTAGGCGCGTCTTGATCACAACGGTTCTTTTGGCATGGATGGGAGCCGTGACGGTTTTGTTTGCTCTGGTCATGATACCCCGCGACAGTTCACTCATAGACATGCTACCCGACCCTATCCAGTCATTGCAAAGCGCTGTCTATGGCCTTTTCTACAGTCCATCGGTGCTATGGTAGTAGAGATGCAGACGGCCGGCGCCATCTCGGCGATTTGGAGTGTGGTCACGGTCCTCGTCTACGCGTTTTCATGTCTGGGTTTCGGATGGCGCATTGCTTGGGCTCTTGTGTATCGCGAGGACCGAACAGACGGTGTCGATCTTACGACGGCCTTCCTTCTCGGTATCGTGGTGAATGGTGCTTTCTTAACGCTTCTTGGTGTTATAGGACGCATTTGTTTGATGCCTGTCTGGATCCTGACGCTGGCGGGTCTGATCGTCGGGTTGCCAATGTTTTGGGGGCTGGCCAAGCGGCACTGGAGTGCCAGCTCTGTTTCTCTGGGACTAAAGCAACTGCCTTGGAGCGAAAGGCTTTTGTCGGGCGGAGTCATTATCCTCTCGCTGGGTTACGTGCTTACGGCCCTTATTACTCCACCGATCGGCGATGCTGAGGCCTTTTACATCAATTATGCGCGTTTGATTTCCGAGACCGGAAAGCTCACTGCAATGCCGGCCGGCTTCACGTTTTTCTCAACCATCAGCTTGCCGGGAGAGCTTCACTTTGCTGCGCTAATGACGATTGGGGACTTGGGTGCGGCAAAGCTGTTTGCAATACCGGTAGCCTTTGCTAGTGCCGTATTTCTAAGTCGGATTTGCAGCATTTGTGGCGGTGGTCCCACATCACGACTGGTGCTCGCTGTGATCCTTCTATCTTCGTCAACTTTTATGTTCTACGCGATTGACGGAAAGGTCGATCTCTTTGCAGCTGCCTTTGGGCTTGCGGCTGTTTATTGGGCTTTGCTCGCAACTTTAGAGAAGAGGCACGCGCGCATGCTTGTCTGGGTTGGACTAATGTCCGGTGCTGCGACTGTCTCAAAGTTCTCCTATCTTCCGACATTGGTTCCAACGCTGTTTGTACTTCTGATCTGGCGAAACTTGGACGGGCGGCATGGGACCCTTAGCCGTGCGTCTGTTGTCACCGGGATGGAGATTTTGCGGACATCAGTTTGGGCTACTCTTCCATGGGTGCCGCATCTGGTTAAGAACGCTGCAGTTTTTGGTGCGCCGCTGGCGCCATTCATCGGGGGGCCTCAAGACGGCGCGTGGTTAAATCAGGTATGGTTTGCCCCGGATGTTACAAACTGGATCCTCGCAACATATCCATTTGCCTTGGTATTCGGGCGTTACCCCATGATGGGCGGAAGTCTGTCTTTTGTTATGCTCGCATTTGCGCCGTTCATTTGGCTAGTTTGGAAGGAACTCGGCGAAGGTAGGCAGCTTTTGCGCCGCTTGGCATATGCAGGTTTTGCAGGGCTTGTGATATGGGTGGCTCTGCGTCCTTCGATCATCGCACCACGTTACTTCCTCGCAACCGTTCTTCTTTTCGTACCGGTTCTTGCGGTGGCGACAGAGCATTTCCTCAGACGATTTTCGGCTTACGGCGTACTTCGATTTGGAGTGATTTGCGTGATGTGGGCCGCTTTGGCGGGTTCAAGCTGGCACGTGCTTCCAACGTTGCGCGCGCTACCCGCCTATGCAGTTGGCACACTTGATCAATGTGCCATGGCGAGTGACTATTGCGCGCCACAGCGCCTGCTCGCAGAGAAAGGCACACCTCAAGACCGCGTCTTTGTTGCAGGATACTACACCTACTGGTTGCGCACGGATCAGCTTCTTTGTGGCCCAAACCTCGATGAGGCGAAGAGCGTGCATGAGGCGAACGCTCCCGTTAATAGACTGCAAGCCCTTGGTTTCAGATATCTGGTGGCCGATGGGAGCAGTCATGATCAAATACTTCGGGCAGCGGCAGCGAACCAAGATGCAACGTTGCTGATGCAGACTGGACAGATTTACCTCTTCGAGATCGAGCTGCCTGAAGACTCGAAACCAATCTGTCCGGGCGGACGGCCCAATACGTGGTCGCCTGCTTGGGCAAATTGATATGTCACGCTTCTTTCATAACAGATGTTTAACATGACCGGTCCAATAGTCTCCATTGTAATCCCAGCCTACAATCACGCTGATTATCTGGCAGGTGCTGTTGAAAGTGTCTTGGCACAGGACTTTACGGCCACACAGTTGATTATCGTTGATGACGGCTCGACAGACAACACGCCAGAAGTGCTCGCTGAGTTGCAGACCACCTACGGGACTGAACGCGTATACGTTATTCATCAGGAGAATGCAGGCCAAGCCAAGGCGCTTGAGGTGGGATGGGCCACAGCGTCCGGTTCGATCCTTGGATATCTAAGCGCAGATGACGGATTGGATCCGACCGCCGTGTCACATAGCGTCCAAATACTTGAGACCAATCCGAAGGCAGTCGCGGTGTATTGTAACTTCCGTTTGATCGATCCAGCGGGGCGGACAATCCGGACAATCGTCGCCCCAGATTTTGATATCAGAAAACTGATCGGCGACGTACAGTGCCTGCCGGGGCCAGGCGCATTCTTCCGGCGCGATGCCTATCTCGCTACAGGACCTTGGAATCCAGCGTACCGGCAAATGCCGGACTATGACTTCTGGTTGCGTCTTTGCATCAAGGGGCCCTTCGTCCATTTAGACGAGGCACTTGCGTCATTCCGTGTGCATGAAGAGTCGCAGACCTATGCAGCCGCAACACCCCAACAAGCCGCAGAGCCATTTACGATTATCCAGCGCTTCTTTGAGCGGCAAGATCTTCCTGATGAGGTGCGAGGATTGGAGACCCGCTCCAAAGCAAACGCTCACTTGTTAAGCGCGCAGCTTCATTTTAGGGCGGGTCGGGCAGGACCAGGGTTGTTGAACACAGGACTTGGGTTGCGTCACTACCCAAAGCTACTTATCGAGCGGCGCTTTTACAGGTTGCTGTTGAATGCGGCTTTTAATCGACGAGCACATCAAATCCTTTGGATGTTGCGTTCAGTCATTGGGCGCGACAGACGCGCCTAAGTCGGCTTGCGTCCTGGCATTGGTCGTAAGCTCGGTTGTCGGTTTTGAAAGAGTATGCCGCCAAATCGATTGCTGCATGTCATCAGCCTTACTAGTCTATACCTTGGATTGTCGTAGCCAGCCGCGCTTTGAGCTGCTTCCTGCCGTCGTCATGAGAAAAAACGCGGGCATCTTTAGGCTCAGAATTCTCGCCGACTATGTAAGGAGTATAGGCGATCTTGTTGCGCGCAGTGATCGTCACCGTCCCAACCCCAAAAGTGCCCACCCTCACGCGAAGTCGCGCATTCGTGTGATAAGTTCGGGCCATGGAGGGGCTGTGTATCCCGTTTGGGCGCGGAAGCGCTCTCCATTTAGCGAGCGATCAATGGAGAGCGCATCATCGGGGACAATCTTGATTGTCTTGCCGTACTTCTGCGCAATAAGTCTCAACAAGTCATATTTTGAGATCGGCTCCGCTGCAACATGATACACACCACGCAAGTCGGGTCGTGATAGGACATGGCGGTGTATAACTCCGGCCAACTCGACTGTCGGCAACCCTGAGAAGATTGCGCGAGTGAAGCCCTTGATCGCCCCTTCCTGAGCCAAGAACCAACCAACCAGCCCCGTAGCGCGGTTCAGTTCCGGACCGATGATTGAAGTCCGCAGAGTGATAGCATTCTCGTAGTCGACTTCGCCGATGAACTTGGATCGGCCATAGAGATCATTCGCGTCACTGGGATCCTTCTCCGAATAACTGCCTCGAGCACCGGAGAAAACACAGTCTGTACTCATATGTATCAACCGCGCGCCCACAAGGCTTGCAAGTCGGGCAAGGCGATGCGGTAGAAGCGAATTGATTGGCAATGCGACCAAGGGATCATTCGCATTTTCGAGCTGTTTGATAAGTCCTACACAATTGACGATGACGTTTGGTCTGAGCCGATCCAGCAATCCGACAAGCCTTGATTCGTCCAAAATGTCAACACCTGTCAGAACCTTGTCGTGCAGCGAAGCATCGAAATAGGAAAGCATTCCATTTGAACGGGCCGACCCCCATACTTCTAGTGATGCGTCTTTGCTCAGCTTTCGGAAAGTGACATGACCCAACATGCCGGACACGCCGAGTACCAATATCTTCATTTCGCCGTTTCCTTCGCCAGAGCGCATTGAGATCTATCGAGGGTTACCGACGGCTGCACACAACAGCCAATCATTGCGGAAAAGCTTTCATCAGTCTCGTCACAAAGCAAGGCAATTTGCGTGAACCCATTGAGTTTACGACAGACGTTTTGGTGAGGGGCTAGCACTGGTGTATGTCGATATCCAGTCCCGAAGTGCCACAGCTCCACTATGCCAAGGCTCCCTAGACCCTCAACGTGGCCATACTGCAGCGGAACAGAGCTACAATCAGCTCTCTGATGCCGCGATCAGCGATGGAAGCAGTGTTGGCAATTTCTCTGATGAGCGTTCCGAGGGAGGACGAGAAGGTTATAGTGAGCACCGATTGAGGGTTGGGTCGATGATCCATTTGAGAAAGAGCTCTTCTCTCTGATGTTAGAGAGAACGAATTTCGATCATGTAAGGAGGTCGACATTCGAGCACAATATGTCGAGATCAACAAATTTGTTCATTCTGGCAGCAGCGAATAGAGCACATCGATAATACGATCTTGGTCTGCTTCGCTTAGATAAGGATGCATAGGTAGCGAGAAGACCCTTTGTGCGAGATCTTCAGTCACTGGCAGTCCCTCTGGATCGATGGGAAAACCGCCATAAGCAGTCTGCTGATGGAGCGGTTTTGGATAGTAGATGCCGGTCGGTATGCCTTGCTCCTCTAGACCAGCCATAATCAGAGAGCGGTCGGCAGTGGTCTCGGCCTTCAGTGTATATTGCGCCCAAGCGGAGCGCAGACCGTCAGGTACAAAGGGTGTCGTGACAAGATTGCTGAGCGCCGACGTGTATCGATCAGCCACGCGCTGGCGCGCATCCAGTTCATCTGTAAAGATTGCCAGCTTTTCCAATAAGATTGCAGCTTGTAGGGTGTCGAGGCGCGAGTTCTGACCTATGCGCACATTATCATATTTGTCGGATCCTTTGCCGTGGACGCGTAACGAACGCAAGTGCTCGGCGAGATCGTCGTCGCCCGTGAAGAGCGCCCCCCCGTCCCCGTAGCAGCCCAAAGGTTTGGCTGGGAAAAAGCTGGTTGAAGCGACATCGCCGAGCGTGCCGGATGGTGAGCCTTTGTAGATGCCGCCAAATCCTTGAGCCGTATCGGCAAGGATCGGCATCTCGTGCGCGCAAGCGATTTCGGTGATCAAATCATAATCTGCCGGCAATCCGAAGAGGTCGACTGGAATAACAGCAGCTGGGCGCAATCCAATCTCCAAAACATGTGCTATGGCATGGCGCAGACTATCGGAGGCCATGTTGAACGTGCGTGGGTCGATATCAACAAAGACAGGTACTGCACCCATACATGGTACCACCTCCGCAGTGGCCGCGAAGGTGAAAGATGGTACAAATACTGCGTCGCCGCTTTGTACCCCCCACGCCATCAGCGCGAGCAGGAGAGCATCCGTACCGTTAGCGCAGGTTACTACATTTTTGGCACCCGAAAAATCTGCCAATGCCTCTTCGAACTCCACAACTTCTGGGCCCATGATGTAAACCCCATGATCAAGTACGGTTGCAATCCGCGAGTCGATCCGATCCCGGATTTGGTTTTGTTGTGCTGCCAGGTCAATGAATTGCATGTCGTGTCTCCTAGGGGCTGACATGTTCAAGTCTGTTACTTCTTCGGAACTGGGTATGTTCAGGAGGTCGCGACAAGGATAAGAACACCGCCGCGTTCTTCGTAGTGCTCGCCCGTTCGTGGACACATCAGATCATCGCCTAGTCTGTCACCCGAACGCGAGACCCATCCGATCTGGCGCGCAGGAACCCCTGCCATTAGGGCAAAGTCTGGAACATCCTTTGTCACAACAGCGCCGGCGGCGATCATGCAATAGGTGCCGAGCGTATTCCCGCAGACGATGGTCGCGTTTGCTCCAATCGTGGCGCCACGCTTAACCAGTGTGTCACTGAACTCGTTTTTTCGCTCTAAATGGGCGCGAGGCGTGAGTACATTGGTAAAGACGCAGGATGGGCCGCAGAACACGTCCTGTTCCAAAGTGACCCCCTTGTACAGCGCCACATTGTTTTGAATTTTGCAGCCGTCACCAATCGTCACACTCGGCCCGGCCATAACGTTTTGGCCCAGCGAGCAATTCGCTCCAATATGCGTGTGCGCAAGAATATGTACAAAATGCCAAAGCTTCGTGTTTGCCCCGATTGTCGCCGGTGCATCTACATAAACGCTTTCGTGAACCACGGCGTCGGGATGAATCCGAGCGGCCTCGCTCATCCGATCACCTTGGCCAGGTCGGGATGCTGCTCCCCCTTATGCAACTGGATAGGTGCAGTACGGATATGGGCGACCGTTTCGATGGACGGGCGTACGACGTCCAGGCCAAATCCCTCACCATTGAGGATGGACTGATAGCTGAGTGTGTGTAGATCAGTGAAGCCACCGGAGAACTCGATCTCTTCTCCATCGACAGTTATAGACCGATGAGTGGTCTGGCCGATAGGCGTGTGAGAGGGTAGGTGGTCACGGTTGATTGATAGGACCCAGCGAACCCGCGCGCGCTCCAACTCCAGATAGCCGCCCGCCGCGTCGTCGCCGCGATGATGTACGATACTTCTTGTCTGCGGACCAAAGACGAAGGCTAGCATGTCGTAGAAATGCACTCCTATGTTAGTTGCAATCCCTCCGGATTTGTGGACTAAACCCTTCCAGCTGGCATGGTACCACGCCCCGCGCGATGTGAAATAGCCTAGGTCCACATCCCAGATCTTGCCTGCGTCGGCTTCAGCGACCTTTTTGCGCAACGCGATGATTGCAGGGTGTAGCCGCAACTGCAGAATCGAGTTAACATGCTGACCAGTTTGCCTTTCGACTTCGATAAGATCGTCAAGATCTGACGGATCAAGTACCAGTGGCTTTTCACAGATTGCGTGCGCTCCAAAGCGCATTGCAGCGGCACAATGGCTTTTGTGAAGGTAGTTCGGCGAGCAGATGGCAACATAGTCCAGAGCGCGACGGGCATAGTATTCAGCCTGAAGGTGCGCATTGAATTGCTCGAACTCGGTGAAAAAGGCAGCGTCAGGAAAATAGCTGTCCATGATGCCAACGCTATCATTCACATCAAACGCGGCCGCAAGCGTGCCGCCTGTCTCTTTCATCGCTTTCAGATGGCGTGGCGCGATGTAGCCAGCAGCACCAATCAAGGCGTAGCTCTTCATCCCGAAAACTCCTTTACGCGCGCACAACATTGGCGGTGGGCGCGTCCCGGTATTTGCCGCGCGTATCAATGACAATTTTCGAATGCTTGGCAATGAGATCGTAATCAAAGTCGGTGTGATCGGTGAGCAGGATCACCGCATCCTGACTAGCAAGAACATCGCTGGTCAGCGGCTCGCTTTTGAGATCAAACTTGTGCTCTCGCATCACCGGGAAGACCGGTACATTTGGATCGCAATAAGAGACTTGGGCGCCCCAATCTCGTAGGATTTCCATCACAAAGACCGACGGGCTCTCGCGCATGTCGTCCACGTCGCGCTTGTACGCAATGCCGAGCGCGAGAACTCGCGCATCTTTCAGCGATTTCCCTGTTTGGTTGAGTGCACGGATCGTCTTATCCACGACATATTGAGGCATTTTGTTGTTGATCTCGCCCGCCAGCTCAATGAAGCGGGTATGCAGCCCATATTCGCGGGCCTTCCAAGTCAAGTAGAATGGATCAATGGGTATGCAGTGCCCCCCTATTCCGGGGCCAGGGTAGTACGGCGTGAAGCCAAACGGTTTGGTTGCCGCTGCGTCGATCACTTCGAAGATGTCGAGCCCCATGGCATCGGCTACGACCTTCATTTCGTTGACAAGTCCGATGTTGACTGAGCGGTGTATGTTCTCGAGTAGTTTGACCAGCTCCGCGGCTTGGGTCGACGACACGGAGACAACGCGGTCGATGAACTTTGAGTAGAGAGCCTCGCCTGCTCTAAGACAGGCGGACGTGTGACCGCCGACGACCTTCGGGATGGTGCGTGTCGTATAGTTGGCATTCCCAGGGTCCTCCCGTTCTGGCGAGTACACGAGGTAAAAATCAGTGCCTACGTCCAACCCAGCGCCCTCGACATAGGGAAGCAACTTTTCGGCAGTCGTTCCAGGCCAGGTAGTGCTCTCCAAGGTAAGCATCTGTCCAGCGCGCAGATAAGGTTTCAGACTGTCCATTGTAGAGAGAACGAAACTGAGATCAGGCTCGCGAGTTTCATTTAGAGGTGTTGGTACGCAGATGATAAGCGCGTCGCAGTCGCCTGCGCGCGCAAAGTCGGTTGTTGCTTCGAAACCGCCTTCTATCATGCTGCTGATTTGTTGGTTGGCTATGTGCTTGAATGGGCTTTCGCCAGCGTTCAACTGGCGCGCTCGCTCTTCGAGAACGTCAAAGCCGATGACTTTGAGGCCTGTTTCCACTATCCTTAGGGCCAAGGGCACGCCGACGTAGCCCAAGCCCAGAATGCCGACAACGGCAGAGCCATCGCTCACTCGGTCCGTAAACTCAGTCATGAGCATCTTCTCCGTTAGAACATACCTCGCATTTCGCAGATGCGTGACAGCACTGCAAGGGTTCGGTCCGCAAGAACAAGCGGCGTTTTTGCGATTGATCGTACAAGAGGTGAACGCCGAGGTTGCTTCTGTTTCCGCCAACTTTGGCAGGGTGGGGCAGGTCGAAATCGAGGTTTCAATCGCAGTGTAGGTGCTTTCTGGACGATTTTTGCGGAACTCCAGAGGATTGGCACGCAACGCGACTATGGCTGTGGAGTGAACACAATTGCCAGCTTGGCCGGTCGAAGCGGTTTAACCGTATCTAGAGAGTAAAACCAGAATATAGCAAACTGGAACGCCGCTCTCGGATGCCCTTTAGACGATCTTTGTCCTTTGGTGGCTGGATGAACGCGCACAAACCCAGATTTGAAGCTGCTGAAGAGACCCAGCAGAGATCCACTGAACTCGTTCAAATCCGATGGGTTCCAATACGAGGCGCACTTGAAGGCGGATTTAGGCTCTAGCTTGGACGGCCTTCCCCTTCGGCGACATTCATTCTTACCACCATCTTTCTTCAACTGATTGTTTCAACTTGGGTCCTGCTGACGCCGCATGTTGTTTGATGTCTGCTGGGGTATTTGCTCTCGGTCGGCGCAACATGCGTCACCAATTGTTCTAAATCGAGAATCTGGTGAAGTTAGGCGGTGCCATTGGTACGCCTCTGAAGTTGATGGCTCAAGGATCGTTGCGACGGTTTGCGCTATCTCAGTTTCATCATCTCTTCTCTGAATGCCTCGGTGGTCGTCTGCTATCCCGGGCACTTTCTGGGCGGGTGCGTCCAGGCGGCCGCAAATCGCCTTCGTATTGCGATTTGAGAGCGCCACCAACTGGGTGTCGCTTGGCAAGTATCGACGCGCGCGTTTGTTGAGGCTCTCGACCGGTCTTTTTTGCCAAGGCGCTTGGGGGTCGCAGAACCAGCTGTCGGTGCCAATGCCAGATTTGAGTTTCCGCCATGCGCGGAACTCAAAGCCAAGGCCGAAAGTGATCAACTTTCGGGCTGGCCGGGGGAGGGGTTCCATCACATCCATCAGCTTGTTCATGAAGTGCGTTGAGTTGCGGTCGTTGTTTCTGAACAGAACAGCATATCGCGTTTTCCTCTTCACCAGTCAGGCGACGTTCATTGGACGGTGGGCGCGCTCGAAGATCATCAGATCGCCTTCCCAGTCTCCGAAGACCTCGCGCGTCTTCACAGCTCAGGGCGTTGATGAATGGACCGATCCGGCGGGAAAACCTGGCCTCTGGGCCGTCTCGCGTAGCGCGGTCGCCGTTTCTTACGTCGGCTGGGAAGATAGCGCGCCAGTTCTTCGGATTGACTGTCAGCGCTGTAAACATAGGCATAGATCGTCTCGTGGCTGACACGGATCGGCTGACCATCATATCCGAGGCGGCCCGCGATCTGTCCCGGCGTCCAGCTGATCCTCAACTGCGCGATGACATGCGCGCGAAGATCATCAAGCCGGATCAGCTTGCGCCGACGCGCACGCCTGGCGTCGGCCGTTCGCTGAGCTGTCACGCCGTATTAGCCATTCAGTTCTGGCAACTCGTCATCTTCAAAACTGTTGCGCTTGATCTCGCGATACACCGTCGAGCGATGCCTGCCGATCAACGCTGCAATCTCGTTCACAGGCACCTTTGCGTGCAACATGTCTTCAATTGCGCGTCTCTCACGCAAATCCAGCTCTGTATGGGCCAATTCCATTCTCCTTGCTTTCCAGCAAGATGGGGGATTTGTCGCAACCCAGTTCAGAATGTGCGCCCGCTACACCTAGATCACAGATAATCGATCTTATGGTAAAAGACGGCCGGTGTTGAAGCGGCTCACCATGCCTTTGTGGACGATGAATAGAGCGACGCTGGCATTCCGACCTTCTGAGAAATGGCATCCACTGGACCAGGTTGACGCATGCGACACCTCGTAAAACGCGAAACTTTGCCATGGCCACTGCTTGTCTATCAATTGGCCTTCTTCGAGAAGCGGTTTACGCCGACCTTCGCAACCATCTCCGGACGGCGGAAGTAGACGGCGCGCCCGCAGCGCAGCGGGCGGCGGCCCTGGACAAAGACGAGCTGTTCGTCGGAGCGCATCTCCTGCAGGATCTCATGCGCCAGGATCAAGCGTCGCTTTTGGTCCGAGTAGTTGCGCGTGTTGGTGGCGCGTTTGCTGAACATGCTGGACTTGGATCGGGTCACAGTCTCCACTGTGTACTCGCCGCACATGTCCTGGCGTCGCGTACGATGGATCGGCAGTTGACCTACGTGGCGATGACGCGACACAGGACAGATGTGTAGCTCTATGCGGCGATGGACGAGTTCGCCGACACGCGGGCGGGTCGTCTGGTGGCGCACGGCGCGGCCTCCTTTGAGCACAACCCGCAAAAGAGCGAGAGCTACTACGTCAAGCTGGAACGCGCGAACGGCAAGCAGCACACGCTTTGGAGCAAGGATCTTGAGCGGGTCATGTCGGAGGCCGTGCTCCAGGTGGGCGGCGAGATCGCACTGCAGCACCTTGGGTCCACCCCTGTCACCCTGCCCGATGGTACGCGGACCCATCGCAACACGTGGACGCTTCGGACCGTAGACGAGATGGTCCATGCTCAGTTGGAAAACCGTTTGTCGCGGTCCGGCCTGAAGTCCAGCACGCTCGACTACGTAAACGGCTTCGATATCCAGAGCGCCATCGAATTTGGCGAGCGGCGGGGTCTCGCGTCCAAACAGTCCGTGCTGCGCAGTGTGCGCAACACCATCGCACGCCAGGCCAAGCGCCTCGCGGGCCTCGTGACCCGCCTAAAGGCTGTTGCGCAAGAAGTGTCCAGAGCGAGCGAATGGTTGATTGCGCCTATGGTTGAGGCGGATCGCGACGCTGCGAAGTTGGCGCGTGACCGTGCCTTGGCCTCGTCGAAAGCGGCGGAGGCTGAACGCGACCTGCAGGCTGCGACGGCAAAGGTCTTCCGAAACGCGGACGCTGCGATGGCGATGTTCCGTCAGCTGCTTGCAGAACCGCTCGACGCAGCGGATCGCATGGCCAGCCGAGTTCTCAAGGACCCCGAGAGTGTGGCCCCATTGCGAGGCGGCACGGGCCTGATGGCAGGACGTGCGGCCCGAGAGGAACGCGCGGCGGCGCTTGCCGCAATCCCGCCGCTGCGGCGGCGCATCGGCGACTATCGCGGGATGTTCGAGGCGATGGAAGCCCAGGAGCGCGGTGTTGAGAGCGAGCGCCGCAAGCGGCTTGGTGTCGGCATCCCTGCCCTTTCGCAAGAGGCGTCGTCCTTGCTCCGGCGGCTTGATGGCGCGGCGCGAGAGGGCGAAAAGGCTTTCGCAGCCGCGTTCGAACAAGCCGGGAAGGATGCTCCGGAGGTCATGGCACGGCTGGACGGCTTCCAGGCGGCACTCAGCAAGCGCCGGGGGCCGCTTGAGCGCTTCTTAGCGGGTTATGATGACTTTGCACCCTGAGAGGTCGCCAAGACCGACAGGACGCGCCTCATGGCCCATATCCCCAAGTTGCGGCAACTCAAGCGCGTCAAGCAAAGCATCGCAGAGCAACAAAGGTTGGAGCAGTCGCGCAACCTGGATTTTAGGCTGTAGTAGCTCTCCAGGGCATAAGCGAAAGAGCGCGAAAGGCGAGGCGCAATTTTAGGTGGCAAGCGCCCTCCACCGCTGTTAGGATTACGAGGGTCCTTGCGCGACATTCCGCCAACCCTACTCCTCTCTGTTATGACACAACTTGATTTCTCAGAGGATATCCGTGTCGAGCTCGTAGTCTCCGAGACTGATATGGTATCAGTGCTCGAGATTGCCTTTGATGCCCAATTATAAAAAACCTATGGAGAAGCTGTGTTGAAAACGACGTTTCTCGTGACTAAGCGGCGCGCTGGGTGAGGATAACCTACCCGCGCTGGGTTGTTGTGCAGCCACAAACCGAGACGACTGCTGCAACACCGATCATAAGGAGGCGGTAATCCCGCCATCCACAAAAACCGTCGTACCGTTCACAAATGACGATGCATTCGAGGCTAGGAAGATGCAGGTGCCGACCAACTCTTCGACCTTGCCCCAGCGGCCGGCGGGTGTGCGCTTCTCCAACCATGCAGAGAACTCCGCGTCGGCGACGAGCGCTGCGTTCAAGGGTGTGTCGAAGTAGCCGGGCGCCAGGCCGTTGCATTGGAGCCCGTGCTTCGCCCAGTCGGTCGCCATGCCTTTGGTCAGGTTCGCCACTGCGCCTTTGGTCATCGTGTAAGGTGCGATGCCGGGCCGTGCCAGGGCCGTTTGCACCGAGGCGATGTTGATGATCTTGCCCTGACTACGCCCGATCATGTGCCGCGCGCAGGCTTGCCCGACGTGAAAGACGCTGGCGATATTTGTTTGCATCAGGCGCTCAAAGGCGTCGGCTGGGAAGTCTTCCAGCGGGGTGCGGTGCTGCATGCCCGCGTTGTTCACCAGAATGTCGATGGCGCCCGTTTCCGCCTCGAACCCGTCGACGGCGGCGCGCACGGCGTCATGGTCGGTCGCATCGAAGGGCAGCGTGTGGATGGCGCCGCCGAGTGTTTCGGCCGCAGCCTGCAGCTTGCCGGCATCGCGCCCGTTTAGCACCACCTCGGCGCCCGCATCTTGCAAGCCCTTGGCAAGGGCAAAGCCGATACCCTGAGAAGAGCCCGTGATCAGGGCGCGCCGCCCGCTCAGGTCAAACAGATTTAGGCTCATCGGGGTCCCTCTTTGCGCTCGACGTCAATTTCGAAGCTGGTTATGTTACCGGTAACGCACGAAGTCAAGTAAGCTGAGGGCTACGAAAAAAGTGGCTCAGGAGGGGACATCATGAAATCGCTGGTGATCCACGCGCCCCGTGATCTGCGGATCGAAGACAAGCCTGAAGAGACACCAGGCACCGGAGAGGTTCAGGTCGCGATTGCGGCGGGTGGGATTTGCGGGTCAGACCTGCACTACTACCAGCACGGGGGATTTGGCACGATCCGGATCAAGGAGCCCATGATCCTCGGGCATGAGGTGTCAGGTCATATCACCGCACTTGGATCGGAGGTCTCGGGCCTCGAGGTCGGTCAGTTGGTGGCCGTGTCACCGTCCCGTCCCTGCGGCAAGTGTCGCTATTGCGAGGAAGGAACGCAGAACCACTGTTTGAATATGCGGTTCTACGGCTCCGCGATGCCTTTTCCGCACATCCAGGGCGCGTTTCGTCAGGTCCTTGTTGCAGATCAGCGGCAATGCGCCCCGGCCGATGGGTTGACAACAGGTGAAGCGGCGATGGCAGAGCCGCTGGCCGTCTGTTTGCACGGGGCGCGGCAGGTCGGGGAGCTCTTGGGCAAGCGCGTTCTGGTCACCGGTTGCGGGCCCATCGGGTTGCTCTGCATTCTGGCGGCGCGGCGTGCCGGGGCGGCGGAGATTGTTGCTACTGATCTGACAGATTTCACCCTCAAGATGGCCGCGGACAACGGTGCTGACAGGGTGATCAATATGGCGAGCGCGCCAGACGGGCTGGCGGGCTACGAGGCTGACAAGGGGCACTTCGATGTCCTCTTCGAATGCACCGGGGCCGCCCCCGCGCTTGCTGGCGGGATCGCGGTGCTCCGTCCGCGCGGTGTGATTGTGCAACTGGGGCTCGGCGGCGATATGACGCTGCCTGTGCAGGCCCTCACGGCGAAGGAGCTGCGCCTTTGTGGGTCGTTTCGCTTTCACGAGGAGTTCTTCACCGGTGTCACGCTGATGCAGAAGGGCCTTATCGACGTGAAGCCACTGATCACCCAGACGCTCAATCTGGAAGACGCGGTCAAAGCCTTTGAGCTGGCCAGCGATCGCACCCAGGCCATGAAAGCACAGATCGCCTTCGCCTGAGTGGGCTTCCCGGCCTGCAGGCCGCCATCCTGATATGAAAAAGAGGGGACAATCCGATGTCATTCTTCGAGGTGTATGACCCGGTCTTCGGACAATACGTGATGGGCAATGCACCGGTCAAACAGCTCGCGACCGGATTTGATTGGGTCGAGGGTCCGGTGTGGTTTGGCGATGCCGGGTGCCTGCTCTTTTCGGACATCCCCAACAACCGGATCATGCGCTGGACGCCGGACGCGGACGTCACCACCTATCGAGCCCCGTCGAACTATGCGAACGGGCATACGCGGGATCGGCAGGGGCGCTTGATCTCCTGCGAGCATGGGCAGCGGCGTGTGACACGGACAGAGCTAGACGGCAGCCTTACCGTGATTGCCGACAGACATGATGGCAAACCGCTGAATTCTCCCAACGATGTGGTGGTGAAGTCCGACGGCAGCATCTGGTTCAGCGACCCGCACTACGGGATCATGACGAACTACGAAGGCTTTGCCAGCGAACAGGAAAATCCTTGCGTGGTCTATCGGGCCGATCCCGAAACCGGCGCGCTCGACGTAGTGGTTGACGACATGAACTGCCCCAATGGTTTGGCTTTCTCACCGGACGAGTCGCTCTTGTATGTGGCCGACACGGGCCGCATGTTCAGTGACGATCCGCAGCATATCCGAGTCTACGACGTGACCGATGACAGTGTCGCCAACGGGCGCCATTTTCACACAATCGATCCCGGGGCGGCGGATGGCATCCGCGCCGACAGCGATGGCAACCTGTGGTCCTCCGCCGCCGATGGGGTGCATTGCATCGCATCGGACGGGCGGCTTCTGGGCAAGATCCTTGTGCCTGAGTTGGTCTCGAACATCTGCTTTGGCGGGCGGGCGAAACATGAGCTTTACATCACGGCGACAACCAGCGTCTATCGGGTGATCCTCAATCGGCGCGGAGTGCAAGTTCCATGAGTAGCGAGATCGGCCTCATTGGCCTTGGGACGATGGGGTCGGCCTTGGCGCTGAACATTGCCGAAAAAGGTTTTGACATTGCGGTCTTTAACCGCACTGCGCAGGTCACGCGGGACTTCCACAGCGAAGCCGGTGATTTGGCGGAGCGGATCACACCGACTGAGACGCTGGAGGCGTTTGTCGGCGCGTTGGCCGAGCCGCGGGCCATCATCCTCATGGTGCCTGCCGGCGAAATCGTGGACGCACAGATCGACGCTTTGCGGCCCCTGCTCGGCCCTGACGACCTGATCATCGACGCAGGCAACGCGAATTTCCACGACACCAACCGCCGTATGCGCGCGGCGGAGGGGCCGTTTCTCGGTGTCGGCGTCTCCGGCGGTGAAGAGGGTGCGCGCCATGGGCCATCCATCATGGGGGGTGGTCAGCGCACCCATTGGGACCGGGTGTCGCATATTCTCGAGGCGATCAGTGCAAAGTACGAAGGCACCCCCTGCGCCACGTGGATGGGCGAAGAAGGCGCCGGCCACTTCGTGAAAGCGGTGCACAACGGTATTGAGTATGCCGACATGCAGATGATCGCCGAGGTCTACGGCGTCCTGCGCGACGGCATGGGCTATGACGCCGCGCGGATCGGTGTCGTGTTTGATCGCTGGAACGACGGGCCGTTACGATCTTATCTTGTTGAGATTTCGGGCAAAGTGGCGGGCACCACGGATCCGGCGACCGGTGGCCCCCTGCTCGACGTGATTGTCGATGCCGCGGGCCAGAAAGGCACCGGGCGTTGGACGGTGATAGAGGCGCAGCATCTCGCCGCCCCGGTGCCAGCGATTGAAGCTGCCGTGGTCGCGCGCAACCTGTCGTCCCGGCGCGACACCCGCGCTGATGGCGAAGCCTTTTTCGGTGCTGCACCCAAGGCCATGCCATCCGGTACACTGGAAGAGCATCAGCTAGAGCAGGCACTCATCTGCGGCAAGATCCTCTGCTATGCGCAGGGGTTCACGATGATTTCTGCCGCATCCGAAGCGTTTGGCTGGGCGTTGCCGCTGCCCGATATCGCGCGGGTCTGGCGCGAAGGCTGCATCATCCGGTCGGATATGCTGAACGACATGGCCGACGCCTTGACACAGAACCCAGCACAAAACTTGATGTTCGCGCCGTATTTTGCCGATCATCTGAAGGCCAGCCACAACGCCCTCCGCGAGGTGGTGGCGGCAGCCTCGCTGCATGGGAGCGCCGCGCCTGCCCTCGCGTCGGGCCTTGCCTACTTCGACGCGATGCGCACCGCACGAGGCACCGCGAATATAATCCAGGGCCAGCGCGACTACTTCGGGCTGCATGGCTTTGCGCGGCTTGATGATGGCAGCACGGATCAGCATGGGCCATGGGCAGGCTAGCGCCAAGGCGCCTGCCCCGGTTTGCAGCATATGTCTTTGCCAAAAATCCGTGTAAAAACAGATCATGACCGCTGTGACTGCGCCGATTCCCCGCGATGACCTGATCGTGTGCCCACATTGCGATGCGGCCTACACGCTGTCTCGCCCCGGTCATGGCGAGCGCGCGGTTTGTCACCGCTGCGATACAGTGCTGATCATGCCACGCCGCAAGGCCGGATTGCAGATCATCGCACTGTCGGTGGCGATTGTGATCTTGATCACCGCGGCGGCGATCTTTCCGTTTCTGTCCATTTCGGCGGCAGGCGCGCGGAATTCTGTATCGATCCTCGATGCCGCCCTCGCCTTCAGCGATGGGCCGCTGGTCGTCCTGTCGCTTGCCACGGCGGCCCTGATCATCTTCGTGCCGCTCACCCGCGTCCTGCTGTCGCTCTACGTGCTGGTGCCCATCGTGATGGACCGTCCCCCGGCGCGCCACGCGGCACAGGCGTTCCGGTTGGCCGAGGCGCTGCGGCCCTGGTCCATGGCCGAGATCTTTGCCATCGGGTGCGCGGTGGCTCTCGTCAAGGTCAGCGATCTGGCGGATGTAAGTTTTGGCCCCGCGTTCTGGATGTTTGCCATCCTCGTGGTGCTGGTTGTGGTGCAGGATAACTTCCTGTGCAGGTGGTCGGTATGGAACGCGCTGAGCAAACCGAAACGGTCATAAGCGCCCGCGACCTCGGTGTCGTCGCCTGTACGCGCTGTTTGCAGGTGTGGCCTGCCGAGGTGCAGATCTGCACGCGCTGCGGGCGCAAGCTCGTCCAGCGGGACCTGAAAAGCCTGCAACGGGTCTGGGCGTGGTGGATCGTGGGCTTCATGTGCTACATCCCCGCCAACCTCTACCCCATGCTCCAGACCCGCACGCTCTTCTTCGTTCAGGAAGACACGATTGTCGGCGGCGCAATCGAGCTCATCCACTATGGCAACGTCGGCATCGCTATAATCATCCTGCTCGCCAGCGTCGCCATCCCCTTGGGAAAGTTCATGGCCATCGCTTTCCTCGCCATTTCCGTTACGCGACCCTCGAGCGTCTCCAAGACCCAGCGACAGATGCTCTATGAGGTGGTCGACTACATCGGGCGCTGGTCGATGATCGACATCTTCGTCGTCGCCATCCTGTCGTCGCTGGTCCAGCTCAAAGTGCTGGTGGCCATCAACCCCGGGCTGGCCAGTCTTTTTTTTGCGCTCTCGGTGATTTTCACTATGCTCTCGGCACAGGCGTTTGACAGTCGCATGATCTGGGATGCGCAGCAGGGCAAAGGACAACAACAAGAATGAACGACACCCCCGCCCCCGTGCCGATTGGTCCTGCGCGCGAGAGCTTTTTTGGCCGGGCTTCCATCGTCTGGGTGATCCCTCTGATCGCACTGGTCATCTCGCTTGTGGTGGCCTGGCAATCCTACAACGACCGCGGGCCGCTGATCTCGGTGGAGTTTGAGAGTGGCGCCGGTATTGCCGCCGGGCAGACCGAGTTGCGGTTCCGCGATGTGACGGTTGGGGTGGTCGAGAATGTGACCTTTGCTGAAGGCCTCGAAGGCGTTGTCGCCGAGGTGCGGCTGGACAAGGAAATCGCACCCTTCGTCGATGCAGGCGCCTCCTTCTGGGTGGTGCAGCCGGAGCTGACGATCCAAGGCGTCTCGGGTCTCGACACGGTGCTCAGCGGTATTTTCATCGAAGGCTCCTGGGACAGCGAGGTCGGTCCGGAGCGCACGAGCTTCAGGGGTCTTGAGGCTGCGCCCCTGTTCCAACCCGGAAAGGAAGGTTTGCAGATCGCGCTGCGCACGCGCCCTGGCGGGTATCTCACGGACAACGCGCCAATCCTCTTTCGCGGCATCGAGGTCGGCCGGGTCGGTCCGGCACGGATTTCGCGCACCGGCTCCTTCGCCATCGCCGAGGCCATCATCTATGAGCCGCACGGACGCCTGATTACCAATTCCACCCGCTTCTGGGACAGCTCTGGTTTCAGCGTCTCTCTTGGCCCCTCGGGCGCCGAGGTCGATTTCTCCTCGCTCGCATCCCTCGTCGGCGGTGGGTTGACCTTCGACACCTTCGTCTCCGGCGGGCGCCGGGTCACCGATGGCACCGTGTTTGAGGTCTATCCGGATGATGCCAGCGCGCGGAACAGTGTCTTCAACGCCTCCGAGACCGATCTACTGGAGCTGCGGGTCATCTTCGACGAGAACATCTCCGGGCTCACGGTGGGCGCCGCCGTGGAGTGGAGCGGGCTGCGGATCGGCTCGGTCGAGAGCCTGTCGGGCATCGTCGATTCCGATGAGTTTGGTGACAGCC
>NZ_CANLQB010000011.1 GCF_947493125.1 uncultured Roseobacter sp.
TTGGTCGCTTGTTGGCCATGTCTTTCCTCCGCTTTCCTAAACATAGCGGAGGACCACTCAAGTGGGGGAAGACCAGCAGGTTGAGGTGCTCGTCGGGCAAGGAATGGCGCGGGTGGATGCGATCCGCGAGGTTCGCATGCCGATCCTCTCACCACAAGCTGGTGCATGCGTGTCAGATCGCGTTGTCGAAACGTTCGGCTTTCTTGGGCTTTCGTGGAAGACCATGCGTGCAGGCCCCCCGTATTGGCTTGGGTCCGGCTGGAATTCTGGTATGCGGTCAGGCAGAAACAAGGGCCAATTCCATGACATCACGTCACACCGTTGCAGCGGACCTTGCAAAGGCCATTTCTGAGTTCTCAGATCTGCCTGCTATGTCTGATAGTGAACGCACCGTCACCTATTGCAGACTTGGTCAATTTGTTTCCGCACTGAGTGAACACCTGGAAACACCACAGGTAGTCGGCATTTTTGGCTCACCCGGTGTGGCCATGGCTGCAAGTGCCGTTGCTTGTGTTATGACCGGTCGCCCGTTTGTCCATCTTGACCCTGCGATGCCACAGATGGTCTTGCACAACATCGCGTCCGAATTGAAAGTGAGCTTGATCGTCACCTGCGAAACTGCCGCACCGGGTCAATTGCCGGGCGATTGCAAGACAGTTCATGCCAATGATCTGCTGAACGACCTGCATGCACCCGACGTACCGTTGCGCGCGGTGTCGATTGCACCGACCGACCCGATTTATCTCGTGGCGACATCGGGCACGACGGGACGGCCCAAATGCATACCGGTGTCTCAGGACGCAGCCTACCTGTCCTATCTCTGGCGCGATGCGTACACGCCCTACGGTCCGGGCCTGCGCGTGGCTATATATGTCTTTGCAATTTGGGAGATGTTTCGCCCGCTGCGCAAGGGTTCAAATTTGTGGTTTCCCGATGCCAGTACCTTGTTCGCACCTGGAAAACTGGCCGAGTTCCTCATCGAAAACGACATCTCAGAGATGCTGTTCACGCCCTCTTTCTATGACACTTTTCTCAACGTGCTGGACGCCGATCGGGCCGCGGAGCTGCCACTTTCACGCGTCATTCTGAACGGAGAGGTGGTGAGCGATGATCTGATAATGGCCTCACTGGCCAAGCTGCCCAATGCGGCCTTGTGGAACCTGTACAGTATCTGCGAAACCCATGACGTCTGCATGTCGCATCTGACAGAGCCCGCAGGAGATACACCGGCATCCGTGGGTGTCCCAATGACGCATTTGCGCGCTGTCATTCTGGACGAGACCGATGCGGTCTGTCCGCCCGGAGTGTCCGGGCAGCTGCATTTCGAGGGGCCGCGTATGCTGGGCCCCGGGTATGTAAACCGTCCTGAAGAGACACGCCTTCGGTTTCGCGAATTGACAATCGAGGGGCGTGAGACAAGGCTTTATGATACCGGAGATCAGGCTTGGGTCGATGACAACGGCGCGCTGCATATCGAAGGGCGCATTGCCCATATGCTGAAACTGCGTGGTTTTTCCATCCAGACCACAGAGCTGACCGATACCATGCGTGACAGGCTCGCATTTTCCAGCGCCGCGCCTTGGGTTGCGGAGGTCGATTCGCGCGGGCAAAGCCTGATTTTCTATTATGCGGTCGATTCCGCACAGGCGGCGCGCAATGCCGAACGCTGGGGAATTGTGGACGGTGCGAACACGATACCGGCAGCGCTTGCGGCCGATTTGCGCGCCGTGCTGCCTGCCTATTGCGTGCCATCCTTTCTCGTGCAGATGGACGCCCTGCCGCTGCATCCGGTGTCCGGCAAAGCGGACCTGCGCGCGCTTCCGGCGGTTGAGGAACCCCCCCATGAACTGCACTATGCAGAAGACGCGGTCATTGCTGCGGCGGCCTTGGCCATGGCCTGTGCGCCATCAAAAATCGACCCTGCACTAAGCTTTCACGATCAAGGTGGCGACTCGCTGATGTGCGTGACCTTGATGCTGGAGCTCGAAAAGATCTACGGTATGCCGCTTGACTTTGATCTCGCCATGAACGTGCCGCTCCACCGCCTTGATCAGCTCATGACAAGGGAAGCGGACGCCCCGGCTCCAACCGAAGATTTTGGTCGGCCCGGCATATTGCTGACCGGTGCAACTGGTTTTCTGGGCGGGCACGTTCTGGCGCAGGCCGCACGCGACTTGCCGGCCGGCGAAGTTGTCTACTGCCTTGTCAGGGACAAGAACCGTGGCGCGCGTGACAGGCTTGATGAGGTTGCGGTGGCGCAAGAGGTTGCACCGGACCGTTATGTTATCGTGCACGGCACTCTCGACGCACCACATTTCGCTCTGGAGGACGAGGCTTATGCCGCACTGGCAGGCTCTGTCACCAAGGTCGTTCATTGCGCAGCGATGGTAAACCTTGCGATTGGTCAGGACGAAATGCTGGATTGGTCGATGCGAGGGATAGAAACCGTCCTGACCTTCTGTGCCAATGCAGGCGCAGACCTGCGCTTCACCTCATCAAGTGCCGTGTTTCCCGACCAGGGCGGCCCGTGGCCCGAGGCGCCCGCGACGGATTGGGATGGATGCACGGGCTATGGCGCGGCCAAAATCGCAGCAGAAGACGCCATTCGCACAGCGGGTGGCCCGGCAGCGATTGTGCGTCTGCCCTCACTTTACGACCTCGATGCCCCCAATCCGCGCGACATCTACGAGATCATTCTCGAGGCCTCTTTGCGCGCCGGTCACATGCCGCAATCGCTCGCATTTCCAATGACAGACGTGACTGCGGCGGCTGCATTCCTGCTTGGACCCATCACAGCTTCAGACGCGCCGATCTACAATCTGATGTCTGATACCCACATCGCGCCAAAAGACGCGAATGCGCTGCCTCCGATGGACTGGTTGGCAAAGGTCACCCTGGATCTCGGCATTGCGAAGGTCATCAAGGAATTTCCGGACACTTTACGCGCCACCTCAACCTTCGAGAATACCGCAGCCCGCGCAATGTGGTCGCGGATCAGCGATCGGCCGTTCGATGTGATCAGTGATGGCAAGGCCCTGCTCACGCGCCGCACGCGTGATCACCAAAGGGATCCGGCATTGATCTGAAAGTCTTCCATCGTCAACGCGCGGGCCGCGTCGCTGGCCAAAAATGCGGCAAGCTCTGCGACCTCGGACGGTTGCACAAGCTGGTTCTGAGGGTTTGACTTGGCATATTCGGCGCGAACCTGCTCCAAGGTCTGGCCTGTGGTGTCCATGTCGGCGTCAATGAACCGGCGAAGCATCTCCGTCTCGACCCATGTGGGACTGATCGAAACGCAGGTGACGCCATGCGCCGCCCCCTCAAGACTGACACAGCGGCCCAGACCCAAAAGCCCCGCTTTAGACGCGCAATACGCCGCGTTATTGGCCATGCCATGATGCGCCGCGACCGAGGCGATATTGATAATCCGACCCCAGCCCTCACGTTTCATACGCGGCATTACTGCACGTATCATTCGGAAGGTGCCGCTCAGGTTGGTGTCGATGTGATCGTTCCAGATTTGGTCAGAATGATCGATCACAGCCGCTTCTTCATAGACACCGGCAGCATTCACCAGAATATCAACGCCACCCTGCGTCGTAGCGATATCTGCAATGAAGGTATCGACGCTGTCGCGTGATCTTACGTCCAAGGGTGCGGCTATAATCTTTCCCGTATCCGCCTTCAGCACGTCATGAACAAGCCCCGCGTCGCCTGCGCTGCGTGCCCCGACGAAAACAGAAATACCGTCCTCCGCCAGCCTGCGCGCAATAGCGAGCCCCATGCCTGACAGCCCCCCTGTTACAACCGCCGTCTTTTGCTCTGATGTCATGCTGCGCCGCGTCTGCCTGGGTTCTGGAATGTCTGTTTACTATTCGGAAAACCGGGTGGTTACAAAAGCAATCTGACAGTCTTTCGGATCGATTTTGTGCAAAGAGCAGCAAATGAACGGCTGGTCGTCGGGGCTTAGGAGCCGTTCCTCTCTGGGTCAGACGCAAAGACAATTTGATTGTGAACAGTTGAGAACCGAACGCTCGTTCCATTGGTCGAGCGCCCACAGAACAGAGATTCAATCTCTTCGCTCGCGGCATTGGGAACTCAAGCTCCGCTTCGAGAGAGTTGCACTTCGAAAAAACGAAGTGAAAGCATCGCCAAGCGCGCTGCGGACATTGATACGGTGATGGGTCACGGCGACGATTTTCCATGCTGAACAGGTGGCACCTGGACATGGCAAGTGAAAAGGACTTCGGCTAAACCGTTTCACTGGGAGCGTGACCGAACCGTGCGCGGTAGTCCCGCGAAAACCGACCCAGATGCGAGAAGCCGCAGCCAAAGGCAACATCGGTTACACTCTCTCGGTTGCGGCGCCGGCAGAGCCGATAGCGTGCCGCATTCAGGCGCACAGTCTTCAGATAGTCCATTGGCGAAACAGCAAAGCTTGAACGAAAGGCCGACTGCAAACTGCGCGGATGCAACCCGCTTGCCACAGCGATATCATCTAGACGCAGATCGCGATGGTACTCTGTCTGGACAAACTCGATGGCCCGCTTGATCTGCTTGGGCACAATCGGGAAGCGCTCCATCTCGAAATACTGGCTTACGTTGCTGGGTTGCAGGCTCAGGAGCGTCCTCGCCAAGCTGCGCTCAAGGCTCATCTCTTGGAACCTCTGACGGCCCAGACCAAGCGTACCGTCTTCGTATGCGCGCACCGTTGACAGCACCGCTTCCCTTACGGCGAGACCGGGTGATCTGCTGAGATCGACCTTTGGGTCAAATCGAACCGGCCCCGGCAAATCAAAGCCAAGATCCTCGCACGCAACAATGTTCAGGAAGTCTGCATCAATCTGCAACATCACTTTGGTACAATCGGCGGACCACTCCATGTCCGTCGGACGATCCGGGTTCAGGATGGAGGCTGTCCAGACATCGGCCTCGACCTCTTCGCCGCGGTGCTTGATCAGGGCTTTGCCTGCGACAGGGATCTGAAGCAGATAGAACCGGTGGAGCTCACCCGGGTTGATGCGAACATCTCCTCCGTAGCTCAATACATTCAGAGAGCTCTGCGCGCCGGGCACATGGTTGTATCGCATGTCCAGCCCGTGCCCGCGGATCAGGTCGAGGCGATGATCACAGTATTTGTCGGCAACAGCAGAGCGGGCCTCGGAAAGATCCGTGGTCTCCAAGACCGCGTGATTTGCCAGATAGGTGGAACCCTGCATCCAAAAAACCTACCGCTTCAGCAAAAAACCTCAAGCCTCACGGATTTTGGATTCGCAATTTGGATAATCGTTTCCGTTTATCTGCTACAGCCTATCGCTGCGAAAACAGAGAAAGAGAAAGACATGGAACAGGGGGTTACGCCAAGCGCCGAGGGATTGGGTGGCACTGTGTGGAATGTCGTCGGACAGACCTACAGACCGAAGCTGCACAGCCCGAATACCTTCATCTGGCACGCGGATGTGCCAAAGGAGACGTTTGTGCCACCGCATATTCACCCAACCCAGGATGAGTGGATCTATATGCTCGAGGGCAATCTAGAAGTCGAATTTGGCGCGGATGTGCACCAGGTTGGCGTGGGTGACACAGTGCAGATGCCAATGGGCGTCGCGCACGGCATCTTCAACCGGTCTGGCACTGATGCCAAATGCGTCTTTGGCGTTGCACCGGCACGCAAGCTGTTTGATCTCTTCGTGGCGTTGGATGGCGTCACGGACCCGGAAGAACTCGTCAAGCTGTCAGCCATGCATGAAGTCGATTTCCTTCCCCCGCCGGACGCGGCTTGAGGGAGAGACGGCGATGATCAAGAGAAAGAAGGTTGCCGTCGTCGGGGGCGGCGTCAGCGGCCTGGCTGCTGCCAAGGCGTTTGATGAGCGCGGCCATCGCGTCTGCGGCTTTGAGCGCAGCCACGACTTTGGCGGGGTTTGGGAATTGTCTCGATCCTATCCGGATGTGCAGACGCAATCGCCCAAGGATCTTTATTGCTACACGGATCATCCGATGCCGGATGACTATCCCGAGTGGCCCAAGGGCCCGCAGGTGCATGCCTATCTGCATACTTATGCGGAGAAGCACAATCTCGGTCGTCTCTTCCGCTTGAACACCAACGTCAAATCCATGGATCGGCACGACGCAGGCGGCTGGACCCTGACCCTTGACGCAGGCGGTCAGAAATGGACCGAGCATTTTGACTTCGTAAGCGTCTGCACCGGTCAGTTCTCGGACAAGAACATACTGACTCACCCCGGGCAGGACGGTTTCGTCGATGCTGGCGGCGCGGTCATGCACTCCTCTGAATACACCGATCCATCTATTGTCAGAGGCAAGCGCGTCGTCGTTCTGGGTGGGTCGAAATCTGCAACTGACATTGCCGTGAACGCCGCCATCAACGGTGCGCGCGAAGTCACGTGGGTCTATCTGGAACCGGTCTGGCGTGTTCCCTATTTCGTCGGTGGTATTAACTTCAAGCGCCTGCTTTACATGCGGGCGCAGGAACAACAGTTCAACACGTGGGGCAAGTCTGGCCTGCAACGTGTGGTCGCAGCGGCTCTGAAGCCCTTGGTCTGGGTCAACTTCCGGGGCTTGGAAGCCCTTCTCAAAACCCAGCTTGGTTTGAAGAAATACAACATGGTGCCAAAGACCCCCATCGAAAAGGAGGTCTCGTGCTCGGTGCCTATCGTCACGCCTGGCCTTTTCGAAGCGCTCAAGGCCGGGAAGATCAAGCCGATCCAAGGCACCTATGAAAACTACGATGGCAAAGACATCGTGTTGAGCACAGGCGACCGCGTGCAGGCAGATGTGTCCATATTGGCCGTCGGCTGGAAGCTTGGGGTGCCCTACCTTCCGCAGGCCGAGAAAGACAAGCTCATTGAAGAGGATGGCCAGTACAGGGTGTACCGTCTGGCTGTAAACCCTGATTTGCCAGACATGGGCTTTGTGGGCTTCAATTCGTCCTTCTGCACGGTTTTGTCAGCCGAGATGATTGCGAACTGGCTTGTGCGCTACATGGATGGCCAGTTGGCCAACATACCGTCCGACAAGGCGATGCGTGACAACATCGATATGATGCTGAACTGGAAGCGCAACGAGCGCCCGGCGGCCAAGGTCTATGGTGGTTTGTGTTCGGCCCCGTTCCACTTCAAGCACTTTGACGAGCTGTTGACGGATATGGGCGCGACGAAGAGAAAGCGTTCCAACCCCTTGGCCGAGCAGTTCAGCTATCCAAGCCATGCCGCCTACGGCGAGTTCTTGGCATCCGCACCGCAATACCAGGCCGGTTGATCCGGCTTTTGCAACAAGAGTTCAGCAGAGGAGCATACGATGAAAGATCTGGATCAAGGCATCACGGCGAATGGAGAGGGCACCAAGCTCAATATTCTGGGCCAAACCTACTACATCAAAGCCTATTGCGACACGACTTTCGCTTTCGAGACCAATTCGGAACCGGGGCAGTTTGTGCCCGTGCATATTCACCCAACCCAAGATGAGTTTATTCTGGTTCAGGAGGGAGAGCTTGATCTCAAGCTCGACGGTCGATGGACAAAGGCGAAAGCGGGTGATCTGGTACGGATGCCGAAGGGCATACCTCATGGCTATTTCAACAAGTCCGACAAACCGTGCCGCGCGCTCTTCTGGGTTTCGCCAGCGGGGAAGCTCAAGGATCTCTTCGATGAACTGCATGAGATGACCGATGTCGAAGAAGTCGTGAAAATCTCCGCGCAGCACGACGTTAATTTCCTCCCGCCTGAGGCAAACGACTAACTGCAAGAAAGACGGGGACATCGCTTTTGGCGACTTGGGCGATGTGACTGGCTCGGCTGGCTTGCCTGCCAAAGCCGTCGCCTGTCGCGGCGGCGGTGTTTGAGGCGAAACCGACATTCTCCATTGGCAAGCGGATCGTGAGAAAATCGACAGGGGCTGATCGGATGGTACTCCCCAAGAAGGTCCCACCTTCTTTGTCGATGGTGGCTATCGGGTGCATCTGGCAAGATCCGAATTGACGCAATTCGGGGAGCGTGCCAGAGTTGCTGACCGAGCGTCCAATGCTCGGATTTTGCGCCTAACAAGACAGATCCCCGCCACTATTGAAGTCGCAGCCAGTCGCATTGCCGGACCTATCTGCCTGTCTGGCGACATCGCTGTTGGCAATCTGGTCAGCAACGGCTCCGGCTCCGGAAAGATTGGAAGAACTCGAGCATGCCGAGTCGGACAATTGAACACGACCGGCCGATCCGATGACACTCCTTGAGCCGATAGCGCAGTCTTGGCCCAATTCGGGCTGATGGTGTCAGTTTGTGCGGGGCGGATCCCTTAACGCATTCGCGGTACGACGCATCGCGACCACAGTTGGAGCACGACCCAACCATCAGTCAACGCCGACGGAGTTGCCGTGCAGCGCTAGGAGACCTGTTCGGAGTCCGGAAGAGACCTGAACCATAGGCTATTTGAACGGAAATGGGGCTGAGTCTCACAGTCTTCGTTCTGGTCTCAGTAAACCTTTCCCACTGTCCAGAGGGTCAGTCGGTATTCCGTGCAAGGCGAAAACCGATGTTCGTTTGACGTCGCTTGAGAGGTACCGGTTGACGCACAGTGCTCCCAAGGTTTTTGAGCGGATCGTCAAAGGACGCACCCCGCACAGTCCCCGTTTTGCAGTCTGCAGGGGCTGGGTCTTTATGTCTGGGTCGCCAGCAGTCGGATACCCATTCCCATAGGTTGCCGCGAATATCGTAGAGACCGTTGGGATCAGGTTCAAAACTTGCAACGGCTGAGACGCCGGGAGATCCGTCGCTACACTCACGGTTCGTCCAATTGAACGGAGCCGAGGCATCGGCAAAGTTGCCCCAGTCGCAGACAAGGGCGGCTCTGTTGTCCACCCAGAAAGAGTCAGCAGCAACATGCATCTGACCGTGTCGATCGTTGTCTCTCGACAAGAGATACTCAAACTCGGCCTCGGTTGGCAGCCGATAGGGCGGGCTGGCTCCACCTCGATTCAGCCATTCGAGAAAGCCATCGATATCCTCCCGGTTCACGCAAGAAACCGGGTCATCGTCCGGCGTGTCCTGCAACTGATTGTACGCGTAGGCAGTACGGCGCAAGCGGTTATCCTTGCTCCACTCATAGCATGTTGGTTCAGCCTCGATCTTACGGCTTACAAAATCGAGACCCTCTTCTTCAACATATTGACCAAACAGGGCCATCGTCGTTTCCGTGGTGGAGACCCAGAACGGCGCGACCGTAACATCGCGCGCGGGGCCCTCTTCAGGAGTGCCATCGTTGCGGCCCATGACAAATCTGCCGCCTTCGATCAGTACCATCGGCGGGCCGGGTCCGTCGCTGATAGTGGTTTGCGGCTGATCTTCATCCTTGGTTGCGATGTCTGGAGGCGTGTCATCTGGAGCAGGCACCAGGGCCTGCAGGATTGCGAGCGTTGTTGCGTCGTCGATCTCTCCGGTTCGATCCAGTCCGCTTTTGGTTTGAAAAGCAATTAGCGCCCGGCGTGTCGAAAAGCCAAGGATGCCGTCGGGTGGGCCAAGATCGTATCCCAGCTCGATCAGGCTGCGTTGCACCTCGAGAATGTCAGGGTCTCCGCTTTGAGGCGTGATCTGCACGCCATCCTTTGGCGCTATATCGACCTGTTTGGCGGGAAACTTCGCGGGGAGGGGAAAGAAGAAGGCTCCGTCGCTGCCCGACAGGTCACGAATTTGTGGCGTAATGGTCTTTTGCCAGTTGTAAGCCATTCGGAGCCTTCCGACTTCCTGGCCCAGATAGGCTTTCAACTCTCCCACCGAGATCAGACCATCGGCCCCAAGGTCGTTTTTTGAGTCCGCCGCACCCCGCACCCCCTTGAGCAAGGCGTGGGTAAAGATCGATCCGCCCAGATCATCGACCGCTATGGTTTGTTCGTTCACGCGGCCCGCAGTGATGAGGTGTCTGCCTGGCCCAGAAAGCTGCTGACGGCTGATATTGGTAAGGTCCGACTGCGGCGCGCCACCTGCGAGACCCGAAAAGCAACTGTCGAGCAAGAACAAGACCTGATGCGCGCTGATAAACCGGTTCCATCGTGCGAGGTCTGACATGGCGACCATCGACGAAAAGGAAGCTTTTCGGCTGTCAGAAAGCGGTAGAAAGCCCATTTGGCCACTACCAAGCTCAAGCGTCTCGCCATGGCCTGACCAATAGAACAGAAAGCGGTCGTTCGGACCGACCATCGGGCGGAATTCGTCGAGCATCAACTCTTCGAGCCGTGCTTTGGTGACTTTCTCCTCAGTCAGTATGTGGACGTAGTCGAAACCCGCTTCGTTGGTGAGATAGTCGCGCATCATGATCGGGTCGTTTTCGGTGGGCAGATCCGGAAACTCCGCAAAGTCACTGACACCCACGACAATGGCGTAGCTTTTTTGCAGGCCGCCAAACCCCGCGCGATGCAGCAGGCGTTCGACACCGCTTCGCTGGTCGGGGGCGATCGTTGCCTCATCTAGCCCCTCTGCGCCGCAATTGGCGGCCCACAGGGCAAACACAAAGCTTGTGATCGTACGTCTGATCATCCGTCCTCGTTCTTTGGCTTTCGCTCTTCGAGGGCCATCCTCTTCTCTTCGATCTCGAGCTTGGCCAGTCTGTATTCGTTGAGCTTGCCAAGAACGCCGAAGACCGCTCCGCCCAGTGTGGTGATTGCGCCTGCGAGGGCCGCAACCGCCTTGACCGTATCATCCATGCCACTTTGTGGTGTGACACCATCAGGTACGTCCGGAAGCGATATCCAATAGCTTATGAGGGCCAGACCGACGACAGCCAGAATGCCGATAACAATCCAATTTCTGAAAACCATGATCGCTTCCCCACGAACGCGATTATGTGTCAAAACAATACTTACCAAATAGGCTACACCAGAAGAGGCCAGCGCGCCAAGTCTTGGATCAGGTCTCAACGAATAGGTCGCCGGACTGGCGTGAGTTGCCAGGCAAGCGAGAGGGACTGCGGTGGTTGAGAAGCCACGAGGAATTGCTTCCAGAATTCGGTAGGTCCAGTTCTGTGGCGCCCGGGCAAGACGTTTAGTCAAGTCGCAGACCGGATGAGCAGGACGCAAAAGGATGGACGGTGCATTCTCAATACGTCCTGAATTTGCACTCCGGTCCGCTAGCGAAATCAGCAGGCACTGGACCAAATCGAGGTGCAAATCACCTTGAAGCGCGCCAGCCACCCGCTTTGCACTCGGCGCGCTGCACCGTCGCAGGTCGGTTGAGGAGCGTCATCAGCGGTCTCCGGTGGGTGAGGCCAATATCAGGGTTTGTCGAGCGAATTCTCTTTATCACGAGATCATGTCGAGAAGCCTAATGAAGATATCTGCAATCACACTAAAACCTCTTGAGAACAAACAAGGTAACAGAACTGCTTTTGATGTCCGAGGCTTCCATTCTCAAAAACCGTAACTTCGCCGGCCTGCTGCTAGCCAATACGATCCTTGGGGCAGCGTTTCCGATACAGTTGATCTTGGGTGGTTTGACGGGACTGATGCTGGCGCCGGACCCGGTGCTGGCGACGCTGCCGTCTTCGGTTCAAACCTTAGCCGGTTTGGTTGCCGCGGCTCCGGTTTCGATCCTAATGGGCCGTATCGGGCGTCGGGCGGGCTTTGCTTTTGGGGCGTTGATGACACTCACCGGGGCTATTGCAGCCACGCAGGCACTGTATGTTCAGAACTTCGCGCTGCTTTGTGTCGCGCATCTCCTGATGGGCGCGGGTTGGGCCGCGTTCCAATACTTCCGCTTTGCGGCGGGAGAGGCGGTCGACAGAAAATGGCGACCGGTCGCGATCTCGCTGATGCTGAGTTCCCTCCTCATCGCAGCTATCATAGGACCGCAGGTTTTTATAGCCGCGAAAGATGCGCTCGCGCCGATCCCCTTTGCGGGTGCCTATGCGGCGATCGGTATGATCGCTGTGCTTGGAATTGTCCCATTGGCCGCCGTACGGATGCCGGTGCCCATGAGGGCTGCGACGGACGACCAGTCCGACAGATTTGCCGCTCTGGCCGCGCTCCGCCGTCGTCCCATTAGGCGTTCTATCGCCATCGCTGCGGTTTCGCAGGGTGTCATGGTGTTCCTTATGGTGCCGACACCGATTGCGATGATTGGCTGCGGGTTCAGCGAAGATACCGCAAGCGATGTCGTTCGTTGGCACATTGTTGCGATGTTCGCGCCAAGTTTCTTCACCGGTTTCCTAATCCAACGATTTGGAGCGCAGCCCATTGCGACAGTCGGGCTTGGCATGATCATGGCCGCAGCCGTCGCGGCTTCTCTCGGTCTCACTGCAATGAACTTTTACGGCTCGTTGATTGTTCTGGGCGTTGGATGGAACTTTGGCTTCATCGGGGCCACGACGATGTTGGACGCTGCCTTGTCCGAGAAGGAAAAAGCAGCGGTGCAGGGTACAAATGACACGATTATTGCGCTGGTCTCAACCGTTTGCGCCTTTGCGGCCGGTTTTGTGGTTTCGACTCTCGGATGGGCGGTTCTCGCTATGATCTCAGGTGGCCTGGTCATTCTGACTCTAGTGGTCCTCCTGTCAGATCGGGCGACGACTGTTGAGATGTAGGCGTTTGCTGCCGCGCGACCGCGCCAAGTTTTTGCCATGTTTTTTGAGAGCACGCTCTCATCCGCACGGAACCGATATTGGTTTGTCTTGCCCACTGCGGACTGTGTGATCGTCGCGGTAGCCTGTAGCCGTGGCCGCGAGCGCGTATTGTCCATCTCCGGTGGCGGATTGTCTTCAGGTTTCAGGCGGCAGGGCGGCGGCGGTTGGCCTTAGATCTTTATGTCACATCCGCTTTCGCGGGCGGAAAGTATTGTGGCGCTTCGGTGCGCTCGAACATCCCGTAGTCACGCGAAACCAGCGCCAGCATGGCACTTGTGATGGAGGGATTTTCCAGAGCGGTAGCGAGGGTTGATCTGCCGCAATCACAGGAGACGGCATCCGCAACAGAGAGATAGCTTTCCTCGATGGTCACGCTCCGAAACGCTTCACCCATTTCGGTGACTGGTTCTGCCGTCGAGGCAATGATCGTGAGGTATCTCGGCGCTATCGCCTCAACATCGGCATAGGCACCCTCGATAGTCCAGGTTTCCGTCGCCACGCCCGGCCGCGCCATTGCCAGGACATGCGATATCCGAATGCGATAGTCCTGAAAATGTTTGTTGCGGCCAGCGGCTTGTGAGCTGTGATGTTTCGGATCGCTCCTCCATTTGGAGAGGGAGGCTTCATCTCTCCAGTGTGAATGGGAGAGAATTACATTTGGACGAGACAGGGATTTGAAACGCTCAATGAACAATAAACCTTTGTGCTCCGCCAGCAGCGGCCGCAACGCGTCAGCGTGCCTGAAATAATGTGCTTCATGTCCAGAGCGGGGCTCCATCTCAAAGAGCAAAGCGTGCATATCCTGACCTCAACTTGCGAACGCATCCGGAGAATACGCTATTTTGTCTGCCCCCTGGAGCGAATATGACAAACGACACGGGAACCCGTTTGCGCTTTTCTGTGGAGGCGCCTGAAGGTGCCGACCACCAGGACTTGATCGCATAGGGCTGTCTCATAGGCCGTATCCGTGTTCCAGGCCAAAGCGCAGAGGCGACCGCATTCTGCGTATGCAAAATGCGATGCGATCTGTTATTTCGACGACCCTCCGCAATCCTCGGACAACTCGCCAAACAGACGCCAGCAATCAACGTGATCCCGGAGACACGTTCAAGACCTTGTTGAACGGTATACGCTCCAACTCGTTGGATCTCGGTTCTGGCGTCGAAGCGCTGAATGAGGCCATCGCAAGGTTCGGCCTGCTCGGGATTTCAAACACGGATCGGGGCGGTCTGTTCACGTCTTTTGCTCGGGTCGGTCGACCTGCACGTTTGCGAGAGCAGATCAGGAGCAAAGATTGCATTCTAAGATGCATCGCGTTCCGCGGTTGCAGACACCACTGGTCCACCCGGGGCTGCGCAGCGCAAGCGATGGTCTATGGCTTTGCAGAGACATGAACCAAACTGACCAGCAGGAATCGAAGACGAATCCAATCTGCGCCGAAAACTGTCCAAATATCGGGGCAACTCCGGCTTTCTACGACCTAGAGGCGAAAAAAGAGAGGCTCACCGAAGAGTTGCGACAAAATATGCACGTGGTCGAACTTCTCAGCGAGCGGTATCGAAGTCATCGCGGTACGCCGCCTGCGGTATCAGGTACCAATTTCGTGACGCAGGAGGCGTTCGCGTGCGGATGCGACAGTCGTAGGTGTGCGACAGTTTTTCGTCTGTCAGCACGACCTCGGGAACGCCATCTGCGACAACACGGCCAGATTTCATCAACACCACGCGATCCGCAAACATTGCCGAGAGGTTGAGGTCATGCATGACGGCAACCACACCGCCGCCGGCATCTGCGTACTCGCGTGCGATCTGCATGACGTGAAGTTGATGTCCGATGTCCAAGCTCGACACAGGCTCGTCGAGCAATAGCCAGCGTGGCTGTCCGGAAATCTTTGGCTCCCACACCTGACACAACACCCGAGCCAGTTGCACGCGCTGTTGTTCTCCGCCCGACAATTCCTGATAATAACGTGCTTCATACCCGCTCAGGCCAACGCGCGCCAAGGCCCGGTGCGGCAGATTGCTGTCATCCGAGATGCTCTGGGCGAGACCAAGCCGCACCACCTCGATGGCCTGGAAAGGGAAGGACATTGGCGTGGATTGCGGGAGTACCGCTCGAATGCTCGCCAATTCCCAGGCGGGCGTCGTTGCAATGTTGCAGCCAGCCACACGGATGTCACCGGTACAGCGGACTTCTCCGGTCAGCGTCTTCAGCAAGCTGGTTTTGCCTGACCCGTTAGGCCCGACAATCGCCGTTAGCTCACCGGCGTGCGCGGCGAATTCCAGCCCCTCAAGGACCGTCTTGTGTCGGTATCGCAGGGTCACGCCTCTCGCGATGATCATCTCAGAGGTCGACCACGGTGCGGCGGCGTAGAAGGATCCACAAGAAGAAGGGAGCGCCCAGTACCGCCGTGACAATGCCGATGGGCAGCTCAGCGGGCGCAACGATGAAGCGCGAGACAATGTCGGCAAGCAACAGCAGGCTGGCCCCCAGCAGGGCGGAGTTGATCAGAAGCCCGTGATGATCGGGCCCCGTAAACAACCGCAGCAGATGCGGCACGACGATGCCCACGAAGCCTATACCGCCCGAGACTGCCACTGCGGCGCCGGTCGCGGCGCTGACGCCCAGAATGGCAACATTCTTGGTGCGCTGCACGTTGATCCCCATGTGATGTGCCGACGCTTCGCCGAGCGCGAGCCCGTTCAGCCCGTGCGCAAGGGTCGTCGCTATACATGTAGCGATCACGATGACAGGTCCAGCAACCATGACTTTGCTCCAGGAACTGCCTGCAAGCGACCCCAACTGCCAGAATGTGAGCTCACGCAGTTGCATGTCGTCCGCATGGAAGATCAGCAGCCCAGACACAGCTCCGGTCAGCGCGGCCAGGGCTATGCCGGCCAGTAGCATCGTGGCCACCGAGGTGCGCCCGGAGCGTGTCGCCACCACATAGAGCAGCATCATTGATGCCCAAGCGCCGGCAAAGGCCATCACCGGTAAGAGTGCATCCCCCAGATATCCAGCGATCCCGAAGGGCAGGGCGCTTCCTAAGACGATAGCCAGCAGCGCGCCGAGCCCCGCACCTGCGCTGACGCCCAGAAGGCCCGGATCGGCCAATGGATTGCGAAAGAGCCCCTGCATTACAGCTCCCGAAACCGCCAGCGCAGCCCCAACGCAAGCGCCCAGCAGGGTTCGTGGCGCGCGGATTTCCCAAAGGATCGCGGCTTCGGTCGCCGACAGGCTCTGACCGACCATGAGGCTCCAGAGGGCGCGCCACAGCGACGTCCCCGACGCTCCGACCGCAAGGCTGATGACGCAGACGGCGATCAAACCCAGCGCAAGAAGACCTCGCAATTGCCGCGCGCGCTGGCGGCGATCCACGACAACGCCCATGCTTTGATCGGCGAGTGCCACAGCCTCAGCCCGCCGAATAAAGCGCGTTGTGCAATTCTCGGACAGCCTGAGCTGTGCGCGGTCCGAACCCCAATAATAAGAGCCCGTTCATTCGCACCACCGCTTTCTCTTGTGCCGCGGGAGTGGTGCGCAGGGCCGGCATCGCGAAGAGCTCCGCGTCGCTGCTCGCGTGATTGCCGCTGCGGTCCATCATCAGGATCACGTCGGGGGCGGCAGTAGCAATCGCTTCGGCGGTCACGGATTTGTAGCCTTCGAAGGTATCAATGGCGTTCTCTCCGCCCGCCAGGGCGATGATCGCATCGGCAGATGTTTCCGTGCCGGAGGCCATGAGCCGCCCACCTTGCGTGCTGAGAAGGAACAGAACTCGCGGGCGCGGCTGATCGGAAGCCGCAATCTCCTGCGCGGTCGATTGCAATTCTGTCACCACCTTTTCCGCAAGCCTTGCCGCCTTGTCGGGCACGCCCAGAGCTGTGCCCACGGCATTGATCTTGTCGGCGATCTGCGGGGCCGTGCGCGCCTGCGGCATCTCGATGAAGGGGATCTGCGCTGATTTCAGAAGCTCCACCGCGTCTGGGGGTCCCGCGCCTTCCTCCGATATAATCAGATCCGGTTGCGCGCTCAGTACACCTTCAGGCGACAGGGCCCGGATGTAGCCAACATCGGGCAGACCCAGAGCAGCGGGTGGGAAGCTCGAGGTCGTATCGCGCGCCACGAGCCTATGTTCTTCGCCCAAGGCAAAGACGATCTCGGTAACCGATCCCCCGAGGGCCACAATCCGGCCCGCACTGACGTCGGCGCGTACGTTGGAGGTGGCGAGCCCCAACGCGAGTAAGATCAGCGTGACGAGCAAACCGATACGATCGCTCAAGGTCATGCGGCCCTGTTTCAGTTTCATTGCACAGCCTCCACCTCAAGCGCTGGCAGCGCTTCGACGATCTCGCGCCAGGCCGGGCGGCTGTCGCGCCCCTCCTTTCCGAGCCCGAAAACCTGAAAGATCAGCATGCCGCGTGCATCGAAAGCCTCGACCGAGACCGCTGGTCCGCGTTGCGTCGGTTTTTCGACCGCCCAGACCTCGGCGACGTGATCGCTGCGCAGATGCAAGTTGAAGCCCGGGTCCATCACATTCTGCCAGGGTCCCATGCGTTTGAGCGTTTTGATTGGCCCTGTGTGGATCTGAATGCAGCCGCGATTACCGACAAAGAGCATGACCTCAATCTGCCTATCGCGCACGGCTTCGAGCATTATATCTATGGCCCCAGGTGGCAGAGCACGCACGAAAGGGGCGCCTGCGATCCGATAGGCACCAAGGCGGTTCATCTTCAGCTTTGAGGCCAGCCGAAGGAACTGATGCGTGTCGGTCATTCGCGCCCATTCCTTGCGCAGAATGTCGAGCTTGCCAGGATCCGATTTGGGAACCTCCGGAGGCTGTCGCGCTGCAACCGTAAGCTGGGTGTCCTGATGGGGCAGGGCGATCTGAACCTTCGCCTGCTCCCATGGATCCTCGACAAGGTCCTCGCGCAGGAAGATCTTGTGCACGGCATCTCCCGCCGCGTCGAAGATCTGCAGACTGCGGCGCAGACCGGCCTCAATTTTCGTTTCGACCATGTAAGCGTGGCGCCAGTGGCCGGGAAAGATGCGCAAGTCGATCTCTTCCGTCAACACCATCGCCGCATGAGATCCCGGATGATAGTTGTCATAAAGGCCGATCTTTTCGTGCACGCAGGACCTGTTGCGGGTCAGCGCCATGGTCTCGCCGAAACTGGCGGCGGCATGAATGACCTGATCTGGATGCGCCACGGCGGCCGTTGCGCCAAAGCCGACGTGGGCGGCCACCAGCTGCGCTTCTGTCAAGCCCAACTTCTCCGCCAGATCGCGGTCTCGCATCTTCGGTTCTGCAGCGCGGGCCGCACGAATGTCTTCGGGAGTGAGGTCTGTCATAACGGCGCACCAATTTTGTTCGGGAGATCAAAATTGGCTCGGTGGATTGGATCACCTGGCTGACGATATTCTTGACACTTTTAGTAAGTTTAAGATATCTCTTCAAGGGGGAAGCGAACGACTTGCCCGAAATCTTCCAAATTGACTGCGGCCAGCCTCTTGCGAGCACGCGACTTTGCCAGCTTCGAGGGGACCTATGCTTTTGCCATATTCGCGCGATCTGTTGCGCGCCACCACGGCGGCGCTGATTGCCGCGCCTGCGGCCGCCTATTCACAAACGCAGGACGAGGATGCCACCTATCTTGGCACTATCGTTTTGGGTGAAAGCAAGCGGGATGTCGCTACCGAAACCGCCATTCCCACCACTATAATTGATGAGACGGAGATCAAGGACCGGCAGGCCGGCACCATCGCCGAGCTCATCGATTCCGTCCCCGGTGTGACGCTGGTCAACGGGGCAACCGCCGCTGGCTCCGGCATCAACATCCGCGGCTACGGTGCAAACGGCACCTTCGGCACTGACCAGAAGGTGCTCATTCAGGTCGACGGCGCGACCAAGGGCAGCGAGGAACTCTACCGCATCGGCACCCAGCTCTACACCGACCCCTTCCTCTTCCGCGAGGTCGAGGTGATCCGCGGCACTATTGGCTCGTTCGAATATGGCTCGGGCGTCTTCGGCGGAGTGGTGCGGCTCGAGACGATCAACGCCTCGGACATCCTTGGCGAGGAGCTGGGTTTCGGCGGGCGGCAGACATTTGAGTTCTCTTCGAACGGCGATGGATTGACCAGCTCCACGATCCTCGGATGGCAACCCGACGAGAACCTCGAGCTGCTCTTCAACTATACCCGCCGCACCCTTAGCGTTCGCACTGACGGTGATGGCGACGAGATCAACCCGGCGGCGGGCGATCTGGACGATCCGTCATACCTCATCAAGGGCCGCTATACCTTCGGCGACGACCGCGCGCATTCCCTGACCTTCAGTTATTCCAACACCGAACAGGAACAGTTCGATGTCCCCTATGACACCTTCGGGCTGGCCAACTTCGGCAATGTCGACCGCGTCATCGAAAATGAGGTCGCCAGCTTGCGCTATAACTACAATCCGGTCGGCAACGATCTCATCAATCTCTATGTCGAGCTGACCTATTCCGATGAGCTGGTGGAGAGCCAGGCGATTGACCGCACACTGTCGGTGGGTACGCTCGGGCTGCTGGATGCGGACAATCGCTACCAGACCACCACGCTGCGCATCCGCAACACCGCGCTCTTTAGTACGGGGGCAGTGCAGCACGAGTTGCGCGCAGGCGCCGAGTACATCTGGCGCGACCGTCAGGACGCCTCTGCCGGCTCTGCGCCCGGGGGAGAGAAGGAGGTGTTCGCGCTCTACTTGGTCGATGAGATGCAGATCGGTGACGCCTGGACGATCATGCCCGCCCTGCGCTTCGAAACCCAGAAGATCACCGAGGACCCCGCCAATGGGCTCTCGGAATTCGGCGATGACGCGGTGATGGGTGGGCTGTCGCTCCGCTATGCCTTCGACAACGGCATCGCCCTCTTCGGCTCGGCGGCCTACACTGTGAACCTGCCTATCGTTGATGACATCGAAAGCAGTCTCATCTTCCAGTCAGAGCGCGCCACCACCTACGAGGTCGGGGTCTCCTATGCAGGCCTCGATGTATTCGAGGCTGGCGACACGCTGGCCATGAAGCTCAACTACTACACGCAGGCCTCCGACAGCGTCACTACTATCCGCGCAATGGCCGACCCGCTTGCCTCAGTCGATGCCGTCGACCGCGACGGCTTTGAATTCGAAGCCTCCTATGCGCGCCAGAGTGGGTTCTACGTTGATCTCAACGCCCATATCTCCGACGGGGAAGAGAGCTTGCTCAACGGTACCGTGCAGGACTATCGCTTCAACCCGGCCGATGCGCTGCGGGTCACGATCGGCCAGCGGCTCAGCGACGCCTGGGACCTGAGCTATGAACTCGCGACCCAGCGCCGCTATGACGAAGGCACCGATGTCTCCCCCGGCTTCGGCGTCAGCAACCTGCGCGCCACCTACGTGCCGAAGGGCGGTGCGCTGGAGGGCACCGAAATCCGTTTCGGCGTCGAGAATGTCTTCGACAAGCTCTACCAGCCACGCCTCTCGACCCGCAACGCGACAGGGCGCAATTTCATTCTGACGCTCGCCGCCACCTTCTGACCTTGATCACCGGACGAAAGACGCCAAGTGAGAGACAAGCGATCCAATGGAGACCAACGATGTATATCGCAATGAACCGCTTCACTGTCCGCCCCGAGAACGCCGAGGCCTTCGAAGCGCTCTGGCTGGGACGGGACAGTCATCTCAAAGACATGGAGGGATTTGTGGAGTTTCACATGCTCAAGGGTCCGGAGGCCAACGGCACGATTCTCTACGCCTCGCACACGGTCTGGGCCTCCGAGGAGGCCTTCCGCGGCTGGACGCGCAGCAACGCTTTCCGCGAGGCGCACAAGAACGCGGGCGAGACCGCCAAGCTGCACGAAGGATCGCCCACCTTCGAAGGGTTTTCGACGATCCAGCACATCGCCTGACCGGGGCCGCGGTTTGCTCCCGCGGCTCCAAACCGCTAGACTTACACCACACTCCAGCAACTGCCGCGTGGCATTGCCAGGGTCTTTCCGCATATCGTTGAGACCACACCGAGGATGCCGATGCACCGCTTTCTTCTCCCACTCCTCATGGCCCTTGTGCCGGTTTGCACGCTGGCGGAGGAGGCCGCCCACATCGGGATTGAACTGAACGCCACCGAGAGCGATGGCCAAGCCTGCACCCTCACCTTCGTGATTGAGAACGGCCTGCTCACGCCCATTGATGTGCTGGTCACCGAAACCGTCCTCTTCACCGCCGCGGGGCAGGTCGAGCGCCTCACTCTTTTCGACTTTGGCGCGCTGCCGGCTGCGCGACGGCGAGTGCGCCAATTCGCGGTCGAGGGACTGGCCTGTGATGATCTCGGCCAGATTCTTTTCAATGGAACCGAGCGCTGTGAGGGTGGTGATCTCACACTCGAGACCTGCGACGCGGCGCTGCGGGCAAGCACGCGCACATCCATCGAGGTGCTGCGATGAGCGCGCAGATGGCCGCCTGGCTCGCCCCCGTCCGCGATCTGGTTGAAACCGGCGGGCCTGTGGTCCTGCTGCTACTGATCATTTCGGTGCTGACCGTCGCGGTGATCCTCTACAAGCTCTGGCAGTTTGCCAGCGCAGGCGTCGGGCGCCACCGCGCGCTCACGCAAGCCATTGCAGCCCTCGAGGTCGATGACCCTACGGGCGCCCGCGACGCGCTCGCGCGCTCCGCCAGCCATCTCGCGCCGCTGATCCGACATGCATGGCAAAGCGGACAGAGCCGGGCGCGCCTGGCCGTCGAGGCCGAGACCGCCTTCGCGCGCCTCGAACGCGGCTTCCGCTGGCTCGACACCGTGGCCCAGCTCGCGCCCCTGCTCGGGCTGTTCGGCACAGTTCTGGGCATGATCGACGCCTTCCAGGCCCTGCAAAACGCGGGCGCGCAAGTCGACCCCTCGGTTCTGGCCGGCGGCATTTGGGTCGCCCTTCTGACCACCGCCGCCGGGCTCAGCGTCGCCATGCCCGCCGCCCTCGCGCTCAGCTGGTTCGAAGGGCGGATGGCGAGCGAGCGCCTTCTGGCCGAACGATTGCTGCACTCGCTGTGGCCTGCGGCTCTTGAGACCAGCGCGGACGAGCCTGCGGCCACGGGGCTCTCCCATGCTTAGCGCCCCCCGGGGCCGGCGGCGCCTGTCGATGACATCGCTCGTTGATGTCATCTTCCTGCTACTGCTTTTCTTCATGCTCTCCTCGACCTTCTCGCGCTTCGCCGAGGTCGAGCTTGCCGCCGCAGGTCAGACCGGAGGGCAAGCCGCGCAGGCGCCGCTACTTTTTTTCCAGCTTGCACCCGACCACTTCACCGTGAATGGCGTGCGACATGCGCTGGATGATCTGGAGCAAAGCCCACTGACAGATGTGCCTCCTGGGAGCCGCGCGCTGCTCAGTCTGCGCGGCCCCGTCGATGCTCAGCGACTGACCGACGCCCTTGTGGCCCTGCGTGCGATCCCTGGGATAACTCTGAGCGTCCTGGGCCGCTGACAGATGCGAGCCCGCCCGCATAAACGCGAGCCGACCATCGCGCTGATCAACATCGTCTTCCTGATGCTGGTGTTCTTCATGGTGGCGGGAACGCTCAACGCCCCGCAAGACCGCCCGCTCACCCTCGTTCAGACAGCCGAGGTCGAAGGCCGTGTGCCGCCCGATGTGCTCGTCATAAACGCGGATGGTCAGATGCGCATCGACGGCGCCGTGGTCGGCAGTGTCGCCGCGGCCTATGACAGGCTGCCCGCTACCGCGCAGGTCCGTCTGATGCCCGACCGGGCGCTGTCCGCCGCCGAGTTGGTCCGGGTCGCCGCGCAACTCAAGATCCTGGGCGCGGGTCGGGTGATGATCGTGACGGAACGCGGCCTGCCATGATTCCACGGCTTGTCATGACGAAATTGGCCGCTCTTTTGGGTGCTGTCGCGCTCCACATAGCGATACTACAACCGTGGGATCAGCCCGAACGTGCGATGATGGAGACGGGCTCTGGCGCGGCTGTCGCGACTTTGGGCACCAGTTTTGCCGACATGGTCGCGGGGACAGAGCAGTCACGCCCTCTCCAAGATATGCTTTCATCCAAGCGTCCAACCAATCGCACCGACCCCGCCACCGTAACGTCCACGCCGCCGGTCGCGCCCGCTTCGGCAATTCCAATAGGGAAGCCCCTTGCGCAGCCCATGAGTCTCCAGCCGGAGATCACCCGCGCCGAGACTGCCGCCGATGTCATCATCCCCCCCACAGCAACATCTGTCGTGGCGGCCGGAACCGTGTCGCTACGTCCAAGGCTGCGCCCAGACCGGCCACAGTTCGCCCCGGTACCGGCAGAGCCGCCGCCTGCGATTTCCAAGACGGGGCGAGGCGTACAGGATGCCGTTCAAGGCACCGCGTCCGGTGAGGTGGAGGCATCCGCAAAAAGCCAAGGGCAACCAACCACGACCTCCGCCGTATCCGGCACAGCCGCCGCCGCCAACTACCCCGGACAGGTGATGCGGCACATCGCGCGCCAACGCCGCCCTGATCTCGACGTCCGCGGGACGACGGTCATCGCGTTCACCATCGGGTCTGACGGACGGTTGGCCGACGCGCAAGTCGCGCGCAGTTCGGGATCATCGGCACTGGACCGAGCGGCCCTAAAGATCGTACACCGTGCCGCCCCGTTTCCACCGCCACCCGAGGGCGCCCGCCGTCGGCACTCTGTTGGTATTGAGGGCCGCGGTTAGTCCTGAGACGATATGAACCCCATGATCGCCGGAACAAGCGCTGGATGCAGCGGTAGGTCGGGATCGGTGTAGGTCGCAAACGGTTGTCCAGATACATCCGCTTTCAGCATGTGGGTCATATCCGGGATGAGATGCAACTCGGAATCTAAAGCCGCGGACTGCAGAAGCTTGGCATCTTGCACGCCGATCTGGACATCGGCCTCGCCGTGCACAATCAAAAGAGGCAGCTTGAGCGCTGCAGTTGCAGTCATCGGGTCATAAGAAAACAAGTCAATCATGTAGCGTTGCATCCCTGGCTGGAACATGGGCTGCAGCTCAGCCGAAATCGCGTTGATCGGATAGGGCTGCCCCGCTTCAAGACTGTCAATAATCGCTTCCAATTCGGCGATGAAAGGTCCGTTGGCGGGATTGGCACGGATCTGCGCCCGCATTAGCTGTCCAACTGGACGTCCTGGAGCCGCCAGCAGGATCACGCCGCACAGCGCTGCAGGTGGCTTCGTTGCGGCGATCATCGCCACCAAGCCGCCTTCAGAATGGCCCGCCACCCAAACGCACGAGGCTGTCTTTGCTGCTCTATCGACCCACGCGCGCGCATCCTCTGCATAGTCCGTGATCGTGACGGCGTTCGGGTCAGCGATAGCCGTTGCGCTGCCAAAGAACCCTCGCTTGTCGATCCGGATGGATGACAGACCTGCCGCGGTCAGGGCTTCGGCCAGCAGACGATAACTGTTTGAGTGCAAGCCAACCTCCGGCCCGTTGCCATCGCGGTCAACAGGTCCGGAGCCCGGCACGATTACAACCACGTGTTGCCTCTCGCCCGCATCAGTATAGGTGCCTGACAGAGCGCCCTCGGGTCCCGGAATGGTCAGGACTTCGGCGCGCGCATGCGGGCTCTGAAAAACCATTGAAGCGGCCACTGCCATCGAGAGTGTTCTCATCCCTATGATCCTCGGTATCTGCACATGCGGGGGCCGTGATGTCGAAGGGGAACGGCAGGAAACGGCTCCCGTCGCATAATCCTCTAGAGAGGTTACACAATCAACACTGCGGCAAGACATCCGGAGTGCACAATCAGTCTTTTGCATGGGTCAAAAAGCGGGCTCACCAACGATGTTAGAAGATGTGGAGTCGAGGCGAGGGGTTACCCCTTGCGGCGCGACTGCAGTGAAAGATTGGCCCGGCGCAGACCTATCTTTTTCGATCTACCAAGAAGGTTTCCGGTGATGAAAGCTTTGCGAAGACAACCGTGCGTTTGCGGATGTGGGCGACCGCACCGATATCGTGGCAGCCGGCACCGTCCAAGGCAGGTTGTGCGCGCCCCGATAATCTGTTGAATCCGCTACCGACAGCAAACTGCCGTCGCCAACCGAAACGCCGCGACAATGCGGGCGGATTGTTTCAGCGTTGGGTTCGGTGGCCCGTCGCGGTTGCAGGCAAACCTCAAATAACTTGGCGTTCCTGCCGTCAAACCGTTGGAAATGCGGCGCTTAACCATATGGAGCAGCGACCAAATGCGGGTTTTTGCAGCGACACACAAGAGTTTGTCCAGTGGTCTGACGACCAGTCCCCGATGCCTCAGTCGCGCGCATCCAGGAGAAAGCGGCACTTCGACCTTGCGAAATGCGCCGAATTCAAACCTTGGGCATCTCTCGATGAAATGACATCATAGCGCAAGACTATGGATATTGTTGTCGTCACCACGATCATTGCATCGCTCTTTCTGATCATCGGCGCAGCCGAGCCGATTGCCATGCAACTGCGTCTGCCGTTCAGTGTGATCCTCGCAGCCCTTGGGATTTTGATTGGGGTCGGTGCCGTATTTTTCTTGCGAACGGACCTTACGGATGCACTGAACCCGGTGGCGGAAGCCATTCTGGCGCTCCCGATCCGTTCAAACATCTTCCTTTATGTCTTTCTGCCGACGTTGCTCTTCCAGGCCACGCTTGGGATGAACCTGCGTCGAATGTTGGACGACTGGGTGCCGATCCTGGTTTTGGCCGTCGTTGCTGTCATCGTAGCCACTCTCAGTGTTGGGTTTGCCCTGTCCTGGACGAGCACATTACCCCTTGTGGCCTGCTTGCTGATCGGCGCCATTGTCTCCACCACGGATCCGTCGGCGGTGGTCTCGATCTTTCGGTCAATCTCGGCACCTCGGCGGCTTGCGCGGATCATCGAAGGTGAAAGCCTGTTGAACGACGCGGCGGCCATTGCGCTTTTTGGGTTGTTCATGGGGTTCGTAATGCTCTGGGTGCCGGACCCGAGCCTCGGCGATGCCTTTAAGCAGTTCCCCCTCCTGATCGCGGGCGGGGCTTTCACAGGTTGGATCGCGGCACGGGCTGCCACCTGGCTTATGGCTCTATGTGACCGTCATGACCTGGCACAGCTCTCAATATCTATAGCGCTGCCTTACCTTGCCTATATCATCGCGGAGCAGAGCATTGGTGCCTCCGGCGTGATTGCCGTTGTCGCTTCCGGCCTCACGCTCAATCTGATCGCGCCTGGACGGGTGTCGCCCCAGATCTGGGCAAATATGCGCGAGCTGTGGGACGTTCTTGCCCATTGGGCAGGGGCGTTGATCTTCATCCTTGCAGCACTTTTGATCCCCCGGCTACTTGAGGAAGTGCGTGTCGGTGATTTCCTCTTGATCGGCGTGGTCATCCTCGCCGCAATTGCGGCACGCGGGGTCGTCCTTTTCGGGCTGATGCCGCTCCTCACGTTGGTCCGTGTCTCTCCCGTGGTCGAGCGGCCTTTCAGGGCCGCGATACTTTGGGGTGGATTGCGGGGTGCAGTGACGCTCGCTCTTGCTCTCGCAGTGACCGAGAGCGTTCTTGTACCTCCTGAAACCAAACGTCTCGTCGGAATTCTTGCCACCGGCTTCACGCTTTTCACACTGGTGGTGCAGGGCACCACGCTCAGGCTGATCATCGGGTGGCTGGGGCTGGATCGGCTGTCTCCGATTGACGAGGCGTTGTCGCGTCAGGTGGTCGCCGTCTCTTTGCAAACCGTTCGCCAGGATGTTGCCGAGACAACTGAAAACTACGAACTCAGCCATGACATCGTGCGCGCCGAGGCGAAGCGCTTCGGCGAGCGGTTGGACGCAGCGGTCAAGGCATCGGAGGAGAGCGCCGACATTCTTGACCGGGACCGTATCACCCTCGGGCTGATCGCGCTCGCCGGGCACGAACGCGACACGATTTTGGTTCGCATGCGAGAACGCACCATCTCGGCACGTATGGCCGAGCGGGTTCTTTCCGATGCGGACCGTCTGATCGAAAGCGCCAGATCCGGTGGCCGGAGCGGATATCAGCGCGCGGCACGTCGCAGCATCACCTACGGCCAGGGCTTTCGAACGGCAGTTTTTCTGAACAACCGGCTCGGCCTGTCGCGGCCCTTGGCCAGCATGACGGCCGATCGTTTCGAGTTGCTTTTGTCTCAGCGACTGACCATGCGCGACCTCGGCACATTTATCGACACTCGGATACGGCGCATCCATGGTCGGCGGGTCGCGGAACTGTTGCACGAACTCCTGACGAGGCGAATGGACGCCCTCGAAACAGCCCTTGAAGGCCTCCAACTGCAGTATCCGGGCTATGCGGGTGAGCTCGAGCGGCGTTTCATCCGGCGCACGGCCCTGCGACTGGAGGAGCGGGAATATACAATCATGCGCGAAGACGGTCTGATAAACGCTGAGGTATATACTGCATTGATGCAAGATCTCGCCAAACGCCGGGCCCGTGCAGAAGAGCGCCCGCGCCTGGACATTGCCTTGCAACGCACCGAACTTGTCCGACAGCTTCCGCTCTTCGCGGGCCTTGAGGAGGGCGCGCTTCGCAGGTTGGGCCGGGCGCTTCGGACCCGCTATGCCGATGCGGGTGAAGTCATTCTAGACAAGGAGACCCCTGCAAAGAGCGTCTTCTTCATCGCCTCTGGTGCGGTGGAGCTGGAAAGTGCCGGTCAGAGCTGGCGCCTAGGCCGGGGTGAGATGTTCGGCCAGATGACGGTTCTCATGCAGAGAAGCCTACGCGCGGAAGTTCGCGCCATCGCGCCGTCAACGCTGCTTGTCCTGAATGAGACCCGGTTCCGCCGTCTGCTGGGACGCAGTGACGTGCTTCAAGAGGCGGTACGGGCAAGTGCGGTAAAGCGTGGGTTGGACCCAACGGCCATACCCCCAAACGTCTGACTCTTTCGTCTTCTTGCAGACAGGAATTGGCGGATGACCTAGTTGCAGGCAATACCGTGAAATGCAGCGGCGAGTGCGAGTGGCGTGTTGTGTCGTGGGCCAGCTGATCGCGAACCCTCGAATGGAGCACGATGAGCAGGCGCGGCAACCCGGACAGTCCAAGCTTGGAACCCACCTCCACCGCACCCAAAGGCGGTACCGTCGCGTCAAGGCCGGAACCCCGAGGCCCGCCGCAACGACCGCTGTCACGCCGTCTCCGAGGAGTGTCTCCGTCCAGCGGACGCCCGCCTCGTCTAGAAGCTGTCCTGCCATCAACCGGACGCCGCATGGTTCCGCAAGCGTGGCGAGTGGAATTGGTTCGCCCTTGCGATATTGCCCGCCCGGTGCAGCATACCAACCGAACTTTTCATGGCCAAGCACCTCGCCATCTCTTCGGTCAGAGTGAATACGCACGATGACCGCATCAAGCTCGCGCCGTTCGAAACTTTTCAGCAGGTCTCATGAGGAGTCGATGTGGGTTCCGATCATGAGTTGCGGGTCCTTGTGCGTCATGCGCGAGATCAGGGAGGGAAGCTTGGGGCCTGCCATGCGATCACTCATCCCTATCAGGCCATGGGAGATACCTTCAGCGTGGCGGAAGACGATCACGGAGCACAACCCTCCAACTTCCGATGCGGCGCAAGATATTGGGACGTCGCGTGCAGCAAGGACCCGATCTTTATTCAGATCAGTAAGATGAAAAGCCGGACCGCGGGGCAAAAAAGGCGCTCTTCGCGTGCATTGCCGAGTTGCTGAGCGAGGCTCCGGGCCTGCGCCCGGAAGACGTTTTTGTGAACCTCATCGAGGGTGTGAAAGAAAACGGGTCTCTTGGAAAAGGAGTTGAGCAATATGCTTGAGGCGGACTGTAGCGTGTTGGATGTGCGATATCGGCGCGCCCATCGATCGGCAACCCCGTTGCTGGGAATACCGATTCTCGATCAGTTGGTGACAGACCAGGATCCCAGGCCGCTTTCTGACTGTCGAAAGAACATCACAGGGACGCGATATGGCGTGCTTTACCGCTCAAATCATGCTGTGACAGTGGTTAACACAGCGTTCCCGGACTCGATGGCCGACTTATCTGCACCGTGCTGAAAAGATGTACATCTCAACTTAAAGGCGATCGTGATATTCCTGATATAGGATGTTTTTTGCCGAACTTTTCTGTTTAAAAACAAGTACAATTATGAGTGTCGGAGTATTTTTGCTGATTTTGGGCTGTATAGACCCGCTAGGGTTGCAATCGAAAGAAAACTGAAAATTTCAAAAAATTTGATTCGCATCTGCTGAATTTCTGATCTAAACGTTAATCAACTGATTGTGATGTTAACGTTGTGTGGGAGTTTGATTTCGTTTCGAACCGACAAGTCAGGTTTGATCAGGCCATTTTATCGACGTGATCGATTTTCCGCTTCGCGGTCCATGTTCTTTCCGGGCGTTGCTGCCCATTGTGACCGAAGTTTCCCGGCCCCATCTGGCTTTCCATTTTTCGCGCGAGCGCGACACCGGCAGTCTCGCCGGATCAATTTTTGTGAAAAGGCCTGGCCTTAAAATAGTGCTGTTGGGAGACACTAGATGACATATCGAACATACGAATTCACAGCTTTTGCAGAGTCCGATCTGCTGAGCGGAGGGGACAGCAATCTTGGGCCAGGCGACTGCTTTACAATGCCTGCATCGGCCACGACCTGTTTTACGGTCTGCGACAATGACGCCTTCCTCAGCGGTGACAGCTGGCGGAACGAGCATGCCAATGATCGCTACGGTCAAAAAGCCGATATCGTCGACCTTGATGGCAACGAGCTTGGCAACGGCGGCCAGATTTATGCCGAGAGCTACTACTGGGTGCACGACCAAGACGGCAATTGGTACGTCATGGTTCAGATCGAGCAAGAGCACGGCGACACCGACTACTTTACCTTCTACAACGGCAGTGGTCATCCGACGCCGCCCGAGGGTGCACAGCTCACCATTTCGTCCCAGAAAAATGTGACGTCGAACTGGTTGGACTACAAATGTCTGGATGCAGGAGAAAAGCCTCAACCTGATCCGTGGAGCTTCGATCCTGACACCTGCACCTACACAATCGAAGCCGAGGACCTTGATCTACACGGCTTCCATGTCGTCGACGGTGCGAAGGCTTCGGGCGGCGAGTTGGTCAAGCTCTCCGGACATGACGGCAAACTATCGACTGATTTTGGTGGCGAAGACGGCATCTACAATCTGAAAATCTGCGTTCAGGATGAATGCGATGGTGCCTCCAAGCTGAAAGTCTTTGTGAACGGTGAAATGCAGCAGGTGGTGATTCTGGATCGCGACAGTGACGGGGGCGGTTCGGACAACGGCTACTTCTCGGAGTTTACGCTGCAGGGGCTCGAGATTGCCGAAGGTGACATCGTCGAGATTCGGGCGTGGCGCGATGATGGTGAATATGTGCGTATCGACGCGCTCAAATTCGAGCAGGTCAAATTCGAGGTCTGTGACGACCCGGATGCGGTGAAAGTCGACTTCGAAGGGTTCGTGGCAGGGGACGTGATCGGGTCACAGATCGACGGCGTCACCATCTCCGCAATGGGCGGTTCTGGCGACGCGATGATCTTTGACAGTCAAAACCCCACCGGTGGTGATGATGATCTCGAAACTCAAGTCGCGCAGCTGGGCAATGTGCTGATCGTTTCCGAGGACGGCGACAGCTCTGACCCCGATGATGCGATTGGAGGCAAGCTGGTCTTCGATTTCGACAATCCTTCCACCGTGTTCGACATCAAGGTTGTCGATACAGAAGAGGGCGGGACCATCACGCTGACTCTCGAAGACGGGTCGACTGAGACCTTCGTCATCCCAAATCTCGTCAACGGTGGTGTCGGTCAGGTTGTGATGAATGTGGAGAATGTCGTCTCCATGGAAATCCAACTCGACGGATCGGGTGCCGTTGACGATCTTTGCTTTGTGCCGGGAGCAGAGCCTTTGGGGTCTCTTTCCGGTCGCTATTTCTGTGACGAGAATCGCGACGGTCTGGACAACGATGGTGCAGGCAACGGCGTGGCCGGGGTTCTGGTGGCACTCTTGGACGCGGCTGGGAATGCGGTTCTGGACACCTTGGGCGATCCTGTCACCACGATGACGGACGCGGACGGCAACTACTCCTTTGGTGATCTGGTCGCGGGCACCTATGGGGTGAAATTCACCGACTCCGTCTCGGGCAAAGACCTGACGACGCAAAACGTGGATGGCGACACCTCAGACGACATTGACAGCGACGCTGCCGATTTGGGTGGCGGCATGTCGATCATTGAAACCATTGTGGTTGTTGCGGGCCAGAATACGCCCGACAATGACGCTGGCGTGGTTGAACGGCCTGGTGCACTGTCAGGTACGTATTTCTGCGACGATGATCGCGACGGCGTGGATGATGGCGCGGCTGCGGGAGACGCGGATATCGCGGGCAAGGTCGTTATGCTGTTCGAGGCCGATGGCGTCACACCGGCAACCGATATCGATGGAAACCCGATCGCTGCAACCTTGACGGACCCGAATGGCGACTACCGTTTCGACAACTTGGGCGCGCGCGACTACGTCGTGATGTTCGAGGCCACCGAGGGTAAAGAGTTCATTGCGCCTGACCAAGGTGGAGATGAGACAGTGGACAGTGACGTCGTGGATGCCGCCAATGGCAAAACGGCTCCGGTGACGGTGACGGCAGGGCAGGAGACCAAGGATGTCGACGCTGGCGTTCAGGAACTGCTCGGCTCGCTCTCGGGCCGCTACTTCTGCGACGATGACGGAGACGGGCTTGACAACGATGGTCCCGACAACGGCGTGCAGAATGTCCTTGTGGAGCTTTTTGACGGGGCTGGAAACAGCACCGGACGGACGACCACAACGGATGCGCAAGGCAACTACAGCTTTACCGGTTTGGTTGCAGGCACCTACGCCGTGCTGTTCACCGATGCAGTATCTGCCAAAGAACTGACGACCCAGAATGTGGACGGCGACATCTCAGACGACATCGACAGCGATGCTGAAGATATCGGTGGCGGTCAGTCGATCATCGAGAACATCGTTGTTGTGGCTGGTCAGAACACTCCTGACAACGATGCCGGTGTGGTCCAACCCAACGGTGACCCGGACGCGACGGACGATGCAGGCATCGGCTGTGCCGATGAGACGATCATTGTCAATCTGTCTGACAACTACAGTGACCCCGATGGTGATCCGGTATCGATCACAATGCTCGGTAGCGAAAACATCGCAGACGGTGACACCATCTTCCTCGATGGTACGGCGACGACCGGAACTGGTGATGCCTTCGACTTCTTCGGTCTGGAAATCACTCGCGACGGTGATGAATTTGTCTTCGACGCCGAAGCTGCGTTTGCGGACCTCGACATCGGCGAAAGCGCCACCGCCAACATCAGCTTCAAGGTTGAGGATGATCAGGGTGGCTCGGATACCGCAAATATCGAACTGACCGTCAAGGGCGATGCGAATTCGGTGGAAAGCCTGAACGAGAGCCTGCCGGATACATTGATCAGCTACAAGATCGCGGATGGCTTTGCCGGCAGCGCGCCCTTCGGTGATTTCGGCTATGATATCCTGATCACCGAAGCCGATGGGGATGCCCGGTTTGAAGGCGTGACCTTCGAGCAGGCTTATTGCCTCGATTTCCTCGATCCTGCGGCTACGGGGCGAACCTTTGACGTGGCGCCGACAAATACTGCGGACATGTTCCTTGCCAGTGACCCAGCGACGAGCTCCGTCTTCGAGGCGAGCCAAGTCGGGATAAACGGTGAGACAGCAGCGGAAAACCTCGATCTGATCACATGGATCCTGAATCAGGATTTCGAGAACGACGGGACCGGGTCGGTGGACGGCACCTTCACCGGCTGGGAGGTCCAGTTTGCGATCTGGGAGCTCACCAACAGCGTTGACAGCGATCTGACGTTCAGTGTGGCGCCCGATCTTGGTCAGACTGCTGATGTCGACTTTATCGTTCAGCAGGCGCTGGCCAACGGGGAAGGCTTCGAGGCGGACGTTGGTGATATTGTCGGTGTCATTCTCGACCCGAACCCGGCCACGGCGAACAACGCACAACCCTTCATTTTGGGGATCGCTTTCGAGGAATACGACTGCATCTGCTGAGGCGGTCTATGAGATGGCAGGTGCCCGGGGCTCGGGCATCTGCAGCAGGCGGAGCCCCCGCCGGGTCAGACCCGATGCTGCATATTGCGCAGCGCTCCAATCGGCCCTCTGATTTAACCATTGTTCTGTAAGGAGAACACAATGAAGAAAGTGGCACTTGCAGCGATTGCAACACTCGCCGCCCTTCCGGTTTACGCGACTGGCACCTGCCCTCTCGGGCAAATCTGCGACCCTGTCTCGGTTCCGGAAATCAGCGCACTGGAAGGTACAGCTGCTTTGGCGGCTCTGGCAGCCGTTGTGCTCATCGCTTGGGAACGTCGCCGTCGCGCGGCGTAAGCCTTGCTTCTGAAAATGGTGGGCCCGCCCGACAAGATGGGTGGGCCCATCCGCATTGCGATGCACCAAACGCGTGGACTAAACTCAACAGTGGGCTGATCTGCCATGGTCACAACAGAAGCTGATATCACCGCACCCACGCCGCCTCGCCGTGCTCTGGTCGCGGCGGCTCTCCTGCTTATTGGTGAGTTGGCAGCCATCGGGTTGATCTTCAAGCATAGCATATCGTTCAACTGTCACGAGAATTGGTCGCCAGGCATATGCAGCGCGGCCAGCGGCACCTTGGTTGCCGTCTACTGCATGCTTGCAGCCTTGTTCTTGTTCTACATGTTTTATCCCAGCGTATTGCGGGCGCTCTTCCAGCAGGCGGGTTCACGCAGCGCACCACTTGCCATGAATCTCGCTGGTGTGGCTTTGGCGCTCGTCCCAGTCACATTTCTGCGCAATGGGGCGGGTACTGATGTTATTGCGCCTGCCTTTTCATTCTGGATCAGTGGCATGGCACTCCTTCTTGGAGGGGTGATGCTCTATCTCGCACCAATGCCGCGGTGGCTTGGATTCCTGCGTGTGCATGGAATGACCATCATGCCCATGCTGGCAGCTGCTGCGGCCACACCCTGGCTCGCCATGCAGATCCGACCGCTGTGGCGGCTCGAGACGATCTCGCAGATTACCTTTGACGCCGTCACTGCCGTTGTGCGCAGTCTTGGATATCAAGTTAATACGCCCGAAAACACCAAAGTCATCGGGGAAGGCGACTTCTACATCAACGTGGCGCCTGCGTGCTCCGGGGTTGAAGGGTTTGCGCTGGTCACAGTTTTCGTATCGCTCTATCTTTGGCTTTTTCGTCAGGATCTGCGCTTCCCGAGGGCACTTCTGCTCTTTCCAATCGGGTTGATGGCATCGGCGCTCTTTAACGTGCTGCGCATTGCAATTCTTCTGATCATCGGTCTGGAGGGAAATCCGGAGCTGGCCGTTGGCGGGTTTCATTCCCACGCAGGCTGGTTGATGTTCACACTTGTCGCCTTGGGGATTGTGGGTCTTGCTCAGACGGTACCGGCGCTGCAAAAGGCGGCCCCCGCCGAGAACAGCCCGTCAAAAGAAACCGCTCCTGCCTTGCCGCTCCTTCAGGACCCGGTCGTCGCGCAGATCCTGCCCTTCGCCATCTTCATGTTCAGCGCGCTACTTGCGCAAGTCTTCGCCTCAAGCCCCGGTGTTGTATACCCCTTGCGGGTTTTGGCCATGGGCGCCGCGCTCGCACTGTTCCTGCCGCTCTATCGGCGCCTCGATTGGCAACTTGACGGGGTTGCGATTGGTGCAGGTGCGCTCGTCGGATTGATGTGGGTCCTCATTCCTGTTGATGCCACCGAGAGCGCTCCCTACGGCACCTTGGCTGGTGGACTGCTGATCGGATGGTTCATCCTACGCGGTGTCGGCACCATTCTCTTCGTGCCAGTGATCGAAGAACTTTTCTTCCGAGGATATCTCGAAAGGCGACTGCGATTTGGCGGCGGGCTCAGATGGCGTCTCCTCGCCGCGCTGATTACGGCTTGCCTGTTTGCAGCTTTGCATGACCGCTGGATGGAAGCCCTTGTTGCTGGTCTGGTCTTCTCGTGGGTTATGGCGCGTCGCGGATCAGTGGTAGATGCGATTGTTGCACATGCGGCTGCCAATGCGCTTGTCTACGCTGTTGCGCTCGCCACCGGCAATCTCAGTATAATTTGAGTTGCCGCATCTGGTTGCGGACGTGTGGTTTGCGGCGCCCGACAACGGCGCGCGCAACGCGCTACCCCTAAAAACGACCGGTAGCATTGACCCTCAAAGAGCTGATTTAATGACGGCATGGTCATTGTCCATAAGGCGCATTGGTAGCGTCCGGATAACGTCGCATAGCGAGTTTTCCGGAGCCAAATCAAACTGCGTCTCAATATGCCCGCGGACGGCGCAAGCTATTGCTTTGGGATCGAAGCTATCCATTAATGCATCGAAGCGACCGTGACCACTCCGCGTTATGTTCGTACATTGGCCTCCATAGACGGGTCGGCGGCCTTTAAGTACCCGGCGCTGAAAGAACCTCTGTAAGCAACTGATTGGGAAACTTCCGACGAATGGTTACGGCGTAGAACACCTCAGTGATTTCATCGAGACGGGCGAATTCCACGAGTTTCCCGGAGGCGAGTTCATCTTTCACGACAATAGGCGGGATCACGGCGACACCGACATCGGCGCGGGCCAGCAGCCGAAGCATTGCCATATCGTCCGCCTCTGCGGCGATCTTGGGGACCAGTCTTTGCCGTTCCACCATGGCATCAAAGCCGGCGCGCAATGCCGTTTCCGGCGTCGGGAGGATCAGCGGATGCGCGGCGACGATGCCCCGCGGCTTGGCGTTGTCAGCCAGCATTCTGCCACGCGTTCCGACGAAGCTCACCGGTTGTTCGTCCAGACGATGGACAAGATAGGGGCTTGTGGCATCTCGTGCTGGGACCAAATTCGTGAGCACGACGTCAAGTGAGAGGGCATCGAGACCTCGCAGCAGATCCTCTTGTGAGCCTGATCGAAGCACAACTTCCACGTCATCGCGACCGACCATAGGGCGCAGAAAGGAGAGCTGGAAGTTGCGGGACAGCGTAGCCAGTGCACCCACACGGAGTGTTTGACGTTTTGTAGCCGACCTTCTGAGAGTGGCCGACAAATCATCTGCTGTGCGGAAGATCTCTTCTGCATGATCCAAAGCTATGCGTCCTGCCTCGGTTAACACCAGATTGCGTCCGCTGCGCTCAAACAGATTTTGATTTAGTGAGGCTTCCAGCGCTTTGATCTGAGTTGAGACAGCGGACTGTGAGATATTCAACGTCCGGGCAGCGCCCGTGAGGGTGCCATCACGTGCAACGGCATGAAAGAGACGTAGATGATGGAGATTAAGTGTGGCCATGTTTCCAATTAGTAGAACAGTTTCTCAAAAATGTGAGTTTTATCTAATTCTTGCCAGTGCTGAGGTGAACTCCTTTGCCAGTTCGGGGCCGCTCTAGGCACCGGTGGCCTTGCCTTTTTGCCGGATCTATTATGGCACCCACTGTGCCGACATTGGCAATGAGCCGATAGGGTGGAGCGCCCTGTTTGATGAACACCTGTCGAGCGAGCCGAACAGTGCCCCAGTGTCGAAAACGTGTCTGACGTCAGGGATTTTGGAACAGATGGCTCCCTGATCTAAGAGAGGGTCTGGCGCATCTGATAGGTTTGATTGTGCGGCGGATTTGCGGTGAAGCAAGCGTCGCGTTTCGATGGTCTTTCGTTTGATCCTTTCTCGTTGTTGCAGAATGGTCTGACCCCGTCCGAAGTAAACAGCAGCGGGCGTTAGGTTCTGCAAACTCTCGTGATAGCGTCGATGGTTGTAGTACTCGACGAAGGCGTCGATCCGTTGCCTGAGATCTCCTGGCCGGCAGTAATTTTCAAGCAGAATGCGGTTCTTGAGGGTCTGGTGCCAACGTTCGATCGTGCCCTGGGTCTGCGGGTGATACGGAGCGCCTCGGACGTGGTCCATCTTCTGATCCTCAAGCCAACCGGCCAGTTCGTTAGATACGTAACTAGACCCATTGTCGCTGAGCAGGCGCGGCTTGTGCAGGACCGTTGCCTGATCACACCCCGAACCAGATCGAGCGTGTCGGTCACATCCTCGGTCTTCATCTTCTTGCAGAGCTTCCAGGCGATGATGTAGCGACTGTAGTCGTCTAGGATCGTGGACAGGTAGAACCAGCTCCAGCCGATGACCTTGAGATAGGTGAAGTCGGTTTGCCAGAGTTGATTGGGCCGGGATGTCTTGTCCCTGAACTCGTCGGCAGCCGACAGAACCACGTAGGCCGGGCTGGTGATCAGGTCGTAGGATTTGAGGATGCGATAGACCGAAGCCTCTGACACAAAATACTTTTCCGTGTCGGTGAACTGAACCGCGAGCTCGCGCGGCGACAGATCGCTTTCCTTCAGGGCCAGATCCTTGATCTTCTCGCGCACCGGCTCTGGGATGCGGTTCCAGACCTGTGACGGCTTTGGACTTCGATCCTCAATCCCTCGGGGCCACCCGACAGATACCGGTCATACCAACGGTAAAAGGTCGTTCTGGGGATGCCCAGCTTGTCCAGCGTGCGTTTCGTCGGGAGATGCGACCCGTCGACGAGGCGGATAATCTCCAGCTTCTCGGATGCCGCCCTCTCGGCAGATTTGGCTTGGCCAAATCGCTTGCCGGGTAATAGATACCTCATGCGTCGTCGTCCCCATGCGCGATCATGCTTTTTTGAGCAACCGCAGTTCCAAAGCTTGCTCTGCCACGACCTACCTAAGATCACGGGATTCCCGCCGCAGGTCTTTGACTTCGGTTGACGTCGCTGCACGCACGGTGTCGCCTGCAAGGCGTTTCTTGCCAGGCTCAAGGAACTCCTTGGACCAGCTGTAATGCAAGCTCCGAGCGATGCCTTCACGGCGGCAATGGTCAGCGCGGAGGACAAAGCAAGCGCCAAAAGAGACTCGAGATAGATCGAATCCGGTAGCCGCCATCGCCGCTTGGCTCGCCCATCAATCGCGTTGTCGCTCACGTCGATTCGACATGCCTCCTCGCTCAATCTTGCGCGCAGGCTTTATGGCAAGAACTTGTTTCCGAATGGATAAAGCGCGACAGAGTTGGTCACGTTTTGATTGAGACACTTTGGAAAAATGGGCGGGAAAGGAAAACTATAGCTGATTTGAGGGTCGTGGACCCGGGCCCGTTGACTCAAAACGCAAGAAGGCCCCGCAATCGCGGAGCCTTTGTTTCAGGTGGCGAGCTTCATTGCGGGATTTCGCCGGTGAGACCTTCGACGTAGAAATTCATCCCGGCAAGCGTGGCATCGTCGGCAACTTCACCTTCTGCTAACCAGTCGCTGCCGTCCTGTTTTTTGATCGGGCCTGTGAAAGGGTGGTAGGAGCCATCTGCAATCGCGGCCTTCATCGCGAGCGCTTCCTCTTTCACATCGGCGGGCACGGCATCGGAGATTTCACCAATGCCAACCATACCAGCGCCGATACCATCCCACGTATCCGTGCTTTCCCAAGTGCCATCCATCACCGCCTTAGTCCGCGCGACATAATAGGGGCCCCATTCATCGATGATCGAAGAAACGCGCGGGAACGGCGCGTATTGAGCCATGTCGGAGGCCTGGCCGAAGGTCACGACGTCGCCGGCTTCCTGAGCGGCGGCTTGAGGCGCCGTGGAGTCGGTGTGCTGGAGGACCACATCCGCACCCTGCTCAATCAGGGCACGCGCAGCGTCGGCTTCCTTTGCAGGATCAAACCATGTGTAGGCCCAGATGATCTTGAACTCGACATCAGGATTGACCTTGGCGGCGTGGATATAGGCCGCGTTGATGCCACGGATGACTTCGGGGATCGGATAGGATGCGATGTAACCGACAATGTTTGACTTGGTCATCTTGCCGGCGATGTGACCCTGGATCGCACGGCCTTCGTAGAAGCGCGCCGAATAGGTCGAGACATTGTCAGCGCGCTTGTAGCCGGTCGCATGCTCGAATTTCACATCAGGAAACTTCTTGGCGATGTTGATGGTCGCATCCATATACCCAAAGGACGTCGTGAAAATCAGATCGGCGCCATCAAGCGCCATCTGCGTCATCACACGTTCGCTGTCCGGACCCTCGGCCACGTTCTCGACGTAGACAGTCTCGACTGCATCTCCGAGTTGTTCTTCGACCATGAGACGGCCCTTGTTGTGCTCATAGGTCCAGCCGCCGTCGCCGATAGGACCGACGTAGACAAAGCCAACCTTTGTCTTCTCGTGACCATCCGCGGCGACGCCAGTGGCCAAACCCAATGCAACAGCGGCACTGGTCAGAAAAGTAGTGAGTTTCATGTTTAGAGTTTCCCCGTGTTAAACCGCCCCTTATGTGAGGCGTTGTTTGGCCCCTAGCTGGAGGCATGGAATGTGCGGCCCAAAGAGCCGGGTGCTGCGCTTTTGTCCGCAGAGAGGATCACCAATACGATGATGGTGATGATGTAGGGTGACATTGCCAGATATTCGACGGGAATGGCAACGCCTGCGCCTTGCAGATTGAGTTGCAGTTGGGCGATCCCGCCAAAAAGATAGGCACCCAAAAGGACGCGCCACGGCTTCCAGCTTGCGAAGACAACCAGGGCGAGCGCGATCCAGCCAACACCGGCCGTCATACCTTCTGTCCATTGTGGCACGCGGATCAGGGAGATGTAGGCGCCACCCATGCCGGCGAGCGCGCCGCCGAACATGATCGCAAGTGTGCGGATGCGGACAACCTTGTAGCCCAGAGCATGAGCGGCGTCGTGGTTCTCTCCCACGGCGCGCAAGACCAAACCAACACGGGTGAATTTCAGCGTGGCCCAGACTCCGGCAACGAAGAGGATACCGATGTAGAGAATGGGGTCATGGGAGAATATGATCGGACCCAGTACAGGGATCTCGGCAAGCGGACCGAGATTGACATCACCCATACGGGGCGGCTTGACACCAACATAGCCTTGGCCCAGCAGCGCCGAGAGGCCGAGCCCGAAGAGCGTCAGCGCAAGCCCTGACGCCACCTGATTGGCCAGAGCGACTTGCGTGAGGAGCGCGAAGAGCAGGCTCAAGGCGGCTCCGCCAGCCGCCGCCGCGACAAAACCAGCGAGCGGTGAGTTGGTTTCGACCGCAATCGCAAAGCCACAGATCGCACCCACGATCATCATGCCCTCCACCCCTAGGTTCAGCACGCCAGCTCGCTCGACAACCAGTTCGCCTGTCGCAGCCAGCAAGATTGGGGTTGCGGCGCTCATCAAGGCTGCGATGAGAAGAATGGGATTGATGGCGGACAGGTCCATTTATGCGGTCTCCGCGCGGCCGATACGCAGCCGATAGTTGGTGAACAGATCCAGAGCGAGTAAGAAGAAGAGCAGCATGCCCTGGAAGACCTGGATTGCGGCAGCAGGCAGCCCCAATTGGCTCTGGGCGATGTCACCCCCGATGTAGGTGAGCGCCATCAAGAGCCCCGCCATAACGATACCGATGGGGTGCAGCCGACCAAGAAAGGCGACGATGATCGCTGTGAACCCGTAGCCAACATTGAAATCAATGCTGACCTGGCCTGCCGGACCTGAGACCTCAAACAAGCCTGCAAGGCCCGCGAGCACGCCGGAGGTGCCGAGACAAAAGAGGACAAGGCGGCTGGGGTTCACGCCCGCAAACCGCGCGGCTCGTGGTGCCTCGCCCGTGACCCGAACGGCAAAACCCAAGCGATGTCGAGAGAGCAGCACATAAGCGAATATCACAGCGATGAACGCTGCGACGACGCCCCAATGCATACCCGTACCCGTGATGAGCTCCGCGTTGTGTGCACTGTCATATTGCTGCAGATTGCGGCTTCCGGGAAAGCCGAAGCCCTCCGGATTTTTGAGCAATCCCAGAGACATTGATGCCAGAAACTGCTCGGCCACATAGACCAGCATCAGCGAAACCAGGATTTCATTCGTCCCAAAGCGCACCTTCAGGACCGCGGGGATCATGGCCCAGATCCACCCTCCCAGAGCACCGGCCAATACCATTCCAGGAAAGATCAATCTGCTCTCGGCGGGATAGAACGCCAGGCCCAACCCCGCACCAAAAAACGCGCCCATGATATACTGGCCTTCCGCGCCAATGTTCCAGATCCCCGCTTTGAAACCAAGGCTGAGACCGATGGCGATCAATACCAGGGGCGCCCCCTTGATAAGGAGTTGCGGGCGGTAGAAAAATGCGAATTCGCCAAACAGTGGCTCCCAAAAGATCGTGAGGATCGACTGGATCGGGTCCTTGCCCAATGCGGCGAACAGAAGTCCGCCAAAAAAGAAAGTCGCCAACACAGCAAATAGCGGTGTCAGATAAGCAAACGCACGACTGGACTGTGGACGTTTCTCAAGCCGGATCATATAGGCACTCGGTCGTCATCCGGCTTTTCTCAAATCTCATAAACCATTGAAGTAATTTCTTTTTCGGAGATCTAGACATGTGCCACCTCCATGCCGTGTGCGCCGCCCATCATCAAGCCGATTTGTTCCATGCTGAGGCCCGCCGTGGGCTGTGGAGCCGACAACCGACCTTCGTTCAGCGCGGCGAAACGGTCCGCTATCTCCATCAGTTCATCAAGGTCTTGGCTGATCACGATCACCGCCGCGCCACCTTCCGCCAGATCGAGGAGAGCCTGCCTGATGGCGGCTGCGGCCGACGCGTCGACGCCCCAGGTCGGTTGGTTGACAACAAGCACCTCCGGGCGTTGCAGAACCTCGCGGCCGATGACAAATTTTTGCAGATTGCCCCCAGAAAGTGACCCTGCCGCGTTTTCGGCCCCCGGGGTGCGCACATCGAAGGCGTCAATAATATTCTCCGCAAAGCCCTGAGCTGCCTGCCAGTTCAGAAATCCGCCAGTTTCGAGGCCTTCGCGCGCGGCACCTGTCAGCATCGCGTTTTCGGTGAGTGACATCCCTGGGGCTGCTGCATGGCCAAGACGTTCTTCGGGCGCCGCCAGCAGGCCTAGCACGCGCCGTGGGTTCGGCCCGAGCCCACCAATATCCTGTCCTTTCAGATGCAGCATGCCAGCAGGGGCCCGGATCTCGCCGGACAACGCAGCAAGCAACTCGTCTTGGCCATTGCCAGCCACACCGCCGATTCCGAGAATTTCACCTTGGCGCAACTCCAACGAAATCTCCCGAAGCGGCAATCCGAATGCTGTCGAAGAGGGCAGGGACAACTTATGGAGAGACAACATGGTCGGGCCCGGCATCACACCTGCGCGGCTTGGCGTGGACAGTACCTTGCCGACCATCATCTCAGCCATGTCTCGCGCTGTCGTCTCGCGCGGGATGCATTCTCCGACAACCTTGCCCAAACGGAGGATCGTTGCCGTATCACACAGTGCGCGGATTTCCTCAAGCTTATGGGATATATAGAGAATTGCCGTTCCCTCTGCACTTAGCTTGCGTAGGGTTTCGAACAGGATTTCGACTTCTTGCGGGGTCAGCACGGATGTGGGCTCGTCCATGATCAGCAGTGTCGGCTTCTGCAGCAGGCAACGTATGATCTCAACGCGTTGGCGTTCGCCAGCGGAAAGGTCACCGACAATCCTGTCCGGTGCCAACGGCAACCCGTAGGTGTCAGACACCTCTCTGATCCGGCGGGAAAGATCGCGCAGCCTTGGCGCATTCTCCATACCCAACGCGATGTTTTCAGCGACGCTAAGCGCATCGAAAAGCGAAAAATGCTGGAACACCATACCAACGCCAGCGGCTCGGGCCGCGCGCGGCTCTACCGGTGCGAAGGGGGCGCCATGTATCTGCATCTCGCCCGCGTCGGGTTTGACCAGACCATAGATCATCTTCACCAGCGTTGACTTGCCCGCCCCATTCTCACCCAAAAGTGCGTGTATCTCGCCCGGCGCGATCTGAAGCGAGACATTGTCGTTCGCAACAACGCCGGGATACGCCTTTGTCAGGTTCCGCAGTGACAAAAGAGAACTCATGCAGGCGCTTTCAGTCTGGACAACAAGCTTCGTATGGTTCCGGCTGCTATCGCGTCCGGGTGCTTACCCAGAGACTTGTCGCCGATGGGGCAGGTGATGGACGCTGGGTCAAGCCCTGTCCCTTGCAATCGGTTCTGGAACCTGGCCCATTTTGTTGCTGAACCGATCAATCCACAGGACGCAAAACCGCGCTTCAGCAGTGTTGCGCAGAGATCGAGGTCTATGTCATGCGAATAGGTAAAGATCAGGTGATGCGCCTCTTGCGGAGCACGTGCCGCCAGGCGGGGCATATCGCTCGCCGTTATCATGACGATATCGGGGTCGACAGTCTCGGGAAATCGGCTGGCAGAGCTGTCAACCCAAGTGATGTCAAACAGACCCGGCGGACACGCGTTGATAACTGCCCGTCCCACATGCCCGGCGCCCCACGCCCACAGAAGCGGTGGTCTCTCGGGCGGTGTGGCCGTGCATGGGACGCGACGAGCCGTTTCGTCGATGGCTGTCGGTGTGCGACCGAAGCGCAGGGACACGGATCCCCCGCAACACTGGCCCAGGCTTGGACCAAGTGGCAGGGTTCGCGTCTCGTCCGGAAGAGCCTGAGCAAGTATTTCGCGCGCACGGGCGATGGCGCTGTACTCCAACGCGCCTCCTCCGATTGTGCCCTCGATGCCGGTCGTGGTGATTTTCATTGCAGTGCCAGCGTCACGCGGCGCGGAGCCCCTGGTTGCAGTGATTTCCACGTACACCGCGCTCATCCGCGCGCCCTTTGGATTGCTGCGAAAACAGCTTCGGCCGTGGCTGGGGTTTGTAAATCCGCATAATGGCCCCCGCAGGCCTGTACCGCGTCACAAAGTGCCGCATAGGCGGAGATACCCAGCATAAGCGGCGGTTCACCCACTGCCTTTGAACGATAAATCGTCTCTTCCCTGTTTTGGTCATCCCAGAGGGCGACATTGAAAATTTCGGGGCGGTCGGAGCAGGCCGGGATCTTGTAGGTAGACGGCGCGTGGGTGCGCAGTTTGCCTCTCTCGTCCCACACCAACTCCTCTGTGGTGAGCCAACCCGAGCCCTGTACGTAGCCGCCTTCAATCTGTCCAATATCAAGTCCGGGGTTCAATGAGGCTCCGACATCATGCAGAATATCGGCCCGCAGGATCCGGTTTTCGCCGGTCAGAGTGTCGATCACCACCTCGGTCACTGCCACACCATACGCGAAGTAGAAGAAGGGCCGACCCTTCCCTTTGATGCGGTCCCACTGAAGCTTGGGTGTCTTATAAAAACCTGTCGCGGAGAGGCTGATGCGTGCGAAATAGGCCATCTGCGCGACTTCTTCGAAGGTATAGGTGGCATCCACCACTTCCACCTGCCCATTCTTGAAAATCACATCTGTCCTGTCGCACTGATGCCGCTCGGTCAGCAGATCCGCCATGCGGCTGCGGATGGTATCGCATGCCGCTTTAACGGCCATGCCATTCAGATCACTACCTGATGATGCCGCTGTCGCCGAGGTGTTCGGGACCTTCCCGGTGTCCGTTGCGGTGATCTTCACCTGTCCAACATCTACCCCGAACCGCGCTGCAGCGACCTGCGCCACCTTCTGGAACAAGCCCTGGCCCATCTCGGTGCCGCCGTGGTTGAGGTGGATCGAGCCATCTTGATAAACATGCACCAGAGCCCCGGCCTGATTGAGATGGGTCAGTGTGAAGGAAATTCCGAATTTAACGGGCGTGAGGGCGATACCTCTTTTCAGTACGAGGTTCTCGGAATTCCAGACGGCGACTGCGGCACGACGTTTTTCATAATCACTAGTGGCAACAAGTTCGTCGATCATCTCTGGCAAGATGAAGTCCTCGACCTTCTGACCATAGGGAGTGGTGTTCCGGTTTTGCTGTCCGGTGCTGGCCTTGGTGTTGTATAGATTGTTCTTCCGGACACGCAACGGATCCCAGCCAAGATGCATCGCAATGTGGTCCATAACCCGTTCGACCCCCAGCATACCCTGTGGGCCGCCGAAGCCGCGAAACGCCGTCGCACTTTGCATATTGGTCTTTAGGCGATGGCTGGTGATGCGCACAGCTGGCAGGTAATAGGCATTGTCGGCGTGCAACATTGCGCGGTCCGCAACCGGCAGCGACAGATCCTGCGCCCACCCGCAGCGGGTATAGTGGGTAAAGTCGATGCCCTGAATTGCCCCTTTGTCGTCAAAACCCACCGAATAGTCGATGCGGAAGTCGTGGCGCTTCCCTGTAATGATCATATCGTCATCGCGATCATAGCGCATGCGACACGGCCGCCCGGTTTCCCGCGCGACAACGGCACATGCCACTGCTAACGCATTGCCCTGGCTCTCTTTTCCACCAAAACCACCGCCCATACGTCGGGTTTCCACCCGCACGCTGTGCATCGGTTGCCCTAAGGCCTCCGCAACTTTGTGCTGAATTTCGGTCGGATGCTGTGTGGAACTCATCACCACCATGTCACCCCCTTCCTGGGGGAGTGCCAGTGCTGCCTGTCCTTCCAAATAAAAGTGCTCCTGTCCTCCCACGACGAGCTGGCCGCTGATCTGATGAGGTGCTGAGGCGATCGCGGCCTCGACATCGCCGCGTCCGTAGATGCGTGGGCCATCTTCGAAGCGGCTGTTTTGCGCAAGGGCGTCTTCTATGTCGAGTATCGGTTTGGTCTCGCTGATCTGGACCTTGCCCAGTCTCGCAGCCTTCCGCGCCGCGAGATGAGACGTGGCTGCCACCAAGAACAGCGGTTGCCCGACGTAGTGCACCTTATCAGTGGCCAGCAACGGCTCATCGTGGATTGACGGCGAGACATCATTGGCGAAGGGCAAGTCCGCGGCTGTCATCACCGCGACCACACCGGGGGCTGCCTGGACGTCGGCGAGGTCCATAGACTTCAGAGTACCGGCTGCAGCGCTGGAGAGGCCGAATGCCAAATGCAGCGTACCTTTGGGCGTTGGGATGTCGTCAACATAGCGGGCTTCGCCGGTGACATGGAGGCGAGCGGCATCGTGTGGAAGAGGCTTGGTGACGCTCAAGGGCTCACCTCCAGCGCGCTCACGTGCGTGTCCTGATCCGCATACCAATATCGCAACAACATGTTCTGTGCTGTTTGCAGCCGGTAGCTGGCGCTGGCCCGCATGTCCGACAGCGGCTCGAAATCGTCGCATAGGGCTGCCATCGCGGCTCGCACTGAGGTCTCTGACCAAGCTGTCCCAATCAGGGCCGCTTCTGCCTTTTGTGCGCGTTTGGGGGTTCCGGCCATGCCGCCGTAGACCAGCCGAGCGATTGAGACCGCGCCATCTTCGACGGTGATCGAGAGGCAACCGCAGACTGCGGAGATATCCTGGTCGAACCGTTTGGACAGTTTGTAGCAGCGCAACCGGTTGGTCTGGTCCGGGATGGTGACAGCCTCGACAAACTCGCCGGGCCTGCGATCCTGCTTGCCGTAGTCGAGGAAGAAGGCCTCGAGCGGCATGCTGCGCCGGGTCTGGTCGTGCCGCAGATGCAGAGTGGCTCCGAGAGCAATCAGCGCGGGTGGCCCGTCGCCTATCGGCGAGCCGTTGGCAATATTGCCGCCGATGGTTGCCGCATTCCGAACCTGCACCGACCCATAGCGCCGGATGAGCTTGGCAAATGAGGGATAGAGCGGTGCGACAGCCGCTTCCAGTTCGGTGAGCGTCGTCATCGCGCCAATCCGCAGGCCATCATCCGTCTCGTTGATGCCTCGGAGGCCTGCACAACGGTTCAAGAAGGCGACATGTCCAAGATCGCGGAACTCTTTGGTGACCCATAGGCCCACATCTGTTGCTCCGGCAATCAATGTCGCATCGGGGTGGTTGGCGTACCACGTCGCGAGAGCATCGGTGTCCACCGGTTGCACCCAAGGCGCATCGAGCTCCGCTGCAAGACCTTCGGTCGCGGAAACCGAGCGGTCACGCATATGCTCCGGGATGGGCTGATCCGCAGCAGCCTCAGCTGCACGAATGATCGGTGCATAACCCGTGCAGCGGCAAAGGTTACCGGCCAGTTGCACATCATGATCGGTCGCACCGTTCAGGTGCGCGGTGGCCATGCTCACTATGAAGCCTGGTGTGCAGAAACCGCATTGGCTGCCGTGATGATCTATCATCGCCCGCTGGACCGGATGCAGTGTGCCGTCTGGTGCCGCAACTCCTTCGACTGTGCGAACCGCCTTCCCGTTGAGCTGGGGCAGAAAAAGGATGCAGGCGTTGAGTGCACGCGCACCGCTGTGATCGGTCACCATGACTGAGCAGGCCCCGCAGTCGCCCTCGTTACAGCCTTCCTTGGTGCCGGTCAGCCCGCGCTCCTCGCGCAGCCAGTCGAGAAGGGTGACGGTTGGTGCGACGTCCCGCAGTGCAACTGTTTCTCCGTTCAGGCGAAACGCAATGTCCATGCCGTCAGATCCGCCGCGGTACCAAAGAAGCGCCAGTTGCCCCGCTCGATGCGGCGTAGAACGAAGGGCACGCGTAAACCGATCTGAGGCTAAGCGTGGCCAGCGGGGGATTGCAAGGGAAAAGGGTCGCGGTGCCAGTTCACGGCGGGTCGCGCGCTCAAAAAATGACAGCGGTCGGAGTTCGTGCTGGTGGGCTCCAAGAGGCTCGACTAGGCTCGGCGCATGACCTCAAATCCCCGATTCATTCATCTCCGCAGCCACTCCGAATATTCGCTTCTGGAAGGCGCGCTTCGGCTCAAGAAACTGCCAGATCTCTGCCGTAAAGCCGAGATGCCCGCGCTGGCCCTTACCGATACCAATAACATGTTTGCAGCACTTGAGTTCTCGGTCGCAATGTCAGGCGCGGGTGTCCAGCCTATCCTCGGTTGTCAGGTTGATCTGACCTATGTGGAGGTCCGTCCCGGCGACAAGCCTGCGCTGCCCGCGCCACTGGTGCTGCTTGCACAGAGCGAGACGGGTTATGCGCATCTGATGAAGCTCAACTCCTGTCTCTATGTGGACAAGGGTGGCGCGCTGCCGCAGGTGACGCTCGACCAGTTGGCGGAGCACGCGCAGGATGTGATCTGCCTCTCCGGCGGGCCAGACGGGACCGTGGGCAAACTGCTGCAGGCGGGTCAACGTCCGGCGGCTGAGGCTCTGATGACCAGGCTGCACGAGATCTTCGGCGACCGGCTTTACGTGGAGTTGCAACGCCATCCTGGTGAAAACGGGCAACCTGAAGCAGAGCGCCGGACAGAGCGCGGCTTTGTCGAGATGGCCTATGCGATGGACCTGCCATTGGTCGCGACCAACGATGTCTACTTTCCGGACGCGGAGATGTATGAGGCGCATGACGCCCTGATCTGCATCGCCGAGGGCGCTTATGTCGATCAGCAGGATCCGCGGCGGCGGTTGACTGCGCAGCACTATTTCAAATCACAGGCCGAGATGGTCACGCTCTTTGCCGATCTGCCCGAGGCGATCGAAAACACGGTTGAGATTGCCCGCCGCTGCGCTTTCCAAGCCTATCGCCGGGATCCGATCCTGCCGAAGTTCGCGGACGATGAGATCGAGGAACTGCGCAAGCAGGCGCATGCCGGGCTGAAAGATCGGCTCGCCGTCATCCCCCACGCGGCCTCTGTCGAGGAGTATGAAGCGCGGCTGGAGTTCGAGCTGGGCATCATCGAAGGCATGGGCTTTCCCGGCTATTTTCTGATCGTGGCCGACTTCATCAAATGGGCCAAGGAGCATGATATCCCGGTGGGGCCGGGGCGCGGATCCGGCGCGGGCTCGTTGGTGGCCTATGCTCTCACGATCACCGACCTCGATCCTTTGCGCTATCAATTGCTCTTTGAGCGCTTCCTGAACCCCGAGCGGGTCTCTATGCCCGACTTTGATATCGACTTCTGCATGGATCGGCGGGAAGAGGTCATTAGGTACGTTCAGGACAAGTACGGCCGCGATAAGGTCGGGCAAATCATCACTTTTGGTGCGCTTTTGTCAAAGGCAGCAGTACGGGACATCGGTCGCGTTTTGCAAATGCCCTATGGTCAGGTCGACCGGCTGAGCAAGATGATCCCCGTTGAGGGCGTCAAACCCGTCAGCATCGAGAAGGCTCTGGCGGATGAACCGAGACTGCGCGAGGAAGCGCGCAACGAAGAGGTGGTGGACCGTCTCCTAACCTATGTGCAGCAGGTCGAGGGCTTGCTCAGAAACGCTTCCACTCATGCCGCGGGCGTGGTGATAGGTGACAGGCCCCTGGACGCGCTTGTGCCACTTTATCAGGACCCACGCTCGGACATGCCGGCGACCCAGTTCAACATGAAATGGGTGGAACAGGCCGGGCTTGTCAAATTCGACTTCCTCGGCCTGAAAACCCTCACCGTCATCCAGAACGCCGTGGAACAAATTCTCGCCTCGGGTCGCAAGCTGCACGACGCGGCGGACGGCACCGAACTCTACACTCCCGCCGAGGGCATGGAAAACGACATCGGCGGCATCCCCCTCGATGACGAGGCCAGCTACAAGCTCTATGCCGCGGGCAAGACGGTCGCCGTGTTCCAGGTCGAAAGCTCTGGTATGATCGACGCGCTGAAGCGCATGAAGCCCACCTGTATCGAAGACATCGTGGCGCTTGTCGCCCTCTACCGTCCCGGCCCGATGGAGAACATCCCTACCTACTGCGAGGTCAAGAACGGGTTGCGCGAGCGCGAAAACCTGCACCCCACCATCGACCATATCCTGGACGAAACTCAAGGCATCATCGTCTACCAAGAACAGGTGATGCAGATCGCGCAGGAAATGGCCGGGTATTCGCTTGGTGGCGCGGACCTGCTGCGCCGCGCCATGGGCAAGAAAATCCAGGAGGCGATGGACGCAGAGCGGCCGAAGTTCCTCGAAGGCGCGGCCAAGAACGGCGTCGACAAGGATAAGGCGATGGAGGTTTGGAACCTCCTCGACAAATTCGCCAACTACGGCTTCAACAAGTCGCATGCGGCGGCTTATGCGGTTGTCAGTTACCAAACCGCCTGGCTCAAGGCGAACCACCCGGTCGAGTTCATGGCCGGGGTCATGAATTGCGACATTCACCTGACCGACAAGCTCGCCGTGTATTTCGAGGAAGTCCGAAAACAACTGGGCTTACCTTGGGTGCCGCCTTGCGTGAACCGATCAGGCGCGACGTTCAAGGTCACGGACGGAGCGCTGGTCTATGCTTTGGGTGCATTGAAGGGCGTCGGTCTGGAGGCGATGAAGCTGATCACCGATGGGCGAGGGGACAAACCGTTTTCGACCTTGTTTGATCTTGCACGCAGGGTCGACCTCAAACGCGTTGGCAAACGTCCGCTGGAAATGCTGGCCCGCGCGGGCGCCTTTGATGAACTCGATCCAAACCGTCGCCGTATCTTCGATGCGCTGGACGCCATCGTGGCCTATTCCGCGGCGATCCACGATCAGAAAGCCTCGGCCCAGGTCTCGCTCTTCGGAGAAGCGGGCGAGGATCTGCCCGAACCGCGTCTGCACCCTGTCCAAGACTGGCTGCCTGCCGAACGACTGGCCGAGGAATTTGTCGCAGTCGGCTTCTACCTCTCCGGCCATCCCTTGGACGATTACATGGGCCCGCTTCAGCGGCGCATGGCAACTGATCGCGGTGCTCCCTTCCTCACGCTGGATGAATTGACCGAGAAAATCGGGGCATTCGGCGCGATGAATGCCCGCCTCGCGGGTATCGTCGCCGGCCGACAGGAGCGCAAATCGGCCCGGGGCAACCGCTTTGCCTTTGCGCAGATGTCGGATCCCACCGGGGCTTATGAGGTCACACTGTTTTCCGACACGCTTGAAGCCGCGCGTGATTATCTGGAGACGGGCTCCAAGGTCATCGTCACCGTCGAAGCCACGCTGGAAGCCGATCAGCTCAAACTGCTGGGCCGTGCTGTATCACCCGCTGACGCCATGGTGGATCAAGGCGGCACCATGGGTCTGAAAGTCTTTGTCGAAACCGCAGACGCCATCCCAGCGGTCGCAACGGTTCTGCAAAGCGCCGCTGAGGCGGGAGCGGTAGCAGCTCGCGGCCCGGTTGAACTCAATCTGATCGACCCCGACTTGCCCGGCGAAGTTGAGGTCGATCTCGGAGCGAGCTTCGTGGTGAATCCGCAGATCAAGGGCGCAATCAAATCCCTGTCGGGCGTGATCGAGGTGCAAGACCTCTAACACGAACCCACCTTCCTCAAGCGCTGCAGATCCTCCCGCCGGAGACGGATATGCCGGCTGCCCCGTACGGATCCGCTCAATAATGCGGCGGACGCTCGTCGCCCAGCACCACACCGCCTGATCCTTGCGCCTCGCGCTCGCCTTCGCGCTGCATCAGCATGAAGACACGGCGGGTCAAGGTGGCGATCTCGGCCTCTTGCCGCGCCACCACGTCCGACAGCTCCTCTACCATGCGGGTTAGATGCGCGATCTGTTCTTCGAGGTTTTCCATGTGCAGCGCGTATCACGGCGCCGCGCGGCAATAAAGACCGCGCCTTGCCCCCCATGCCCCCTTGGGCTAGACCGCGCGCGAAACCGGCATGCCAAAAGGTGCATCATGGCCAAACCCAAGAAGACCCCACGGCCCCGGGCGGAGACGCCCAAGGGCTTTCGTGACTATTTCGGCGCAGAGGTCACCCAGCGCGCCGAAATGCTGCGCAAGATCGCGGCGGTCTATCATCGGTATGGTTTCGATGCGCTGGAAAGCTCCGGGGTCGAAACTGTCGAGGCGCTGGGCAAGTTTCTTCCGGACGTGGACCGCCCGAACGAGGGGGTCTTCGCCTGGCAGGAGGACGCCGAGGCCGATAAACCGGGCGACTGGCTGGCCTTGCGCTATGATCTGACGGCGCCTTTGGCGCGCGTCTACGCGCAGCATCAGAATGACTTGCCCAAACCCTACCGCCGCTATGCGATGGGCCCCGTCTGGCGCAACGAAAAGCCGGGGCCGGGCCGGTTCCGCCAATTTTATCAATGCGATGCGGATACCGTAGGCGCGCCTTCGGTGGCTGCTGACGCCGAAATCTGCGCCATGCTCGCCGACTGCCTCGAAGAGGTCGGCATCCCGCGCGGCGACTACGTGATCCGCGTGAACAACCGCAAAGTGCTGAACGGGGTGCTTGAAGTTGCAGGCCTCGCAGGCGACGACAAAGAGGTTGAACGTGGCATCGTGCTGCGCGCCATCGATAAGCTGGACCGGCTCGGGCCAGAAGGCGTGCGCGCCCTTCTTGGCGAAGGCCGCAAGGATGAAAGTGGAGACTTCACTAAAGGCGCCAACCTGTCATCGCTCCAGATCGATAAGCTAATGGGATTTGTGAACTCACACTTTGAGGTCGGTAATAAGCTCGCCGAGGAAGCGGCAAATGCGGAAGCCGAAGGTGATGCTGATCGAGCGCGCCAACTGCACGGTGCTCGATACTCAGTCGATCCCGCCTTTCGGGAACGCGAGGAGAAGACGCGCCATGGCGACTACCGACACATCTGGAACCGCCGTGTGATTCAGCACCTGAAGAGGCTGATTGGTGACTCAACCGTTGGGTTCGAAGGAGTCGAAGAGCTTCGCGGCATCCAGGAATTGGTGGAGAGCGCGGGTTACTCCGACGTGAGGTTTCAAGTTGACCCATCCGTAGTGCGAGGCCTCGGCTACTACACCGGTCCAGTCTACGAGGCCGAGCTGACTTTCGAAATCAAGGACGAGAAAGGCCGCACGCGCAACTTTGGCTCCGTCGCGGGCGGCGGGCGCTATGACGATCTCGTCAAGCGCTTCACCGGGCAGGAAGTCCCGGCCACAGGCGTTTCCATCGGTGTCGACCGGCTGCTGGCCGCGCTGCAGGCCAAGGGGCGGATGACCTCCACCGAGGCAGGTCCGGTCGTCGTCACGGTGATGGATCGGGACCGCATGGCGGACTATCAGGCCATGGTCGCGGAGTTGCGGCAGGCGGGCCTCCGGGCGGAGGTCTACCTCGGCAACCCAAAGAACTTCGGCAACCAGCTCAAATACGCCGACAAGCGCGGCAGCCCCGTCGCCGTGATCGAAGGCGGCGACGAGAAGGAGCGCGGCGTCGTGCAGATCAAGGACCTGATCCTCGGCGCCCAGATCGCTGAGAGCGCCACGCTGGAGGAGTGGAAAGACCGCCCCAGCCAGTTCGAAGTGCCGCGCGATCACCTGATTTCCAAGGTCCGTGAGATCCTCAGCCAGCACGGTCTGGCGGACGGCGGCGCCGGGGCATGATCACCCCTGCCGAGACGCTCGCGCGCGCGGCTCAGCTGCGCGCGACCTTCGAGGCCGCAGGCGCGATGCCGGTTGAGACGCCGATTCTGCAACCGGCGGAGACCTTGCTCGACCTCTATGGCGAGGAAATCCGCGCGCGCGCCTATGTGACCACGGATGCGCTGCGCGGCGAGCAGATGCTGCGCCCCGATTTCACCGTGCCGGTGGTGGAAATGCACATGGCCCATGGGGCCGAGCCGGCACGCTACACCTACTCCGGCGAGGTGTTCCGCCGCCAAGAACACGACCCTGACCGGGCCAATGAGTTCGTTCAGGTGGGCTATGAGGTCTTTGACCGCGCCAATCCCGCAGCGGCGGATGCCGAGGTCTTCGCGCTCTTCGCGCAGGCCGTGGCACCCCTGAACCTGCGCGCCGCAACCGGCGATATCGGCATTCTGATGGCCGCCGTGCGCGGGCTCAACACCAGCGATGCACGGAAGGCCGCGCTCTTGCGGCACATCTGGCGCCCGCGCCGGTTTCGCGCCCTTCTCGAGCGCTACTCGGGCCGTCTCGACGTCTCCGCCCGCCGGGCTAAGCTGCTCGACGGCACGCTCGACTGCGACGGGCCGCTCATCGGCAAACGCACCCAAACCGAGATAGACGCGCGGGTGGCCCGTCTGCGCGCCGATGCCGCCGAGCCCCCGCTCAGCGACGCCGAGGTCGACCTGCTCGACGCGCTGCTGAATGTGCGTGAAACCGTGCCCTACGCACTCGCGCAACTGCGCGACATCGCCGTCGATCTGCCGAGCATCGGCGCGGCGGTGGACGGGCTGGCGGCCCGCGCGGACGCCCTCTCAACCCGCGGCGTGGATGTGGATGCGCTGCCCTTCGAGGCGAGCTTTGGGCGCACGTCGATGGAGTATTACGACGGCTTCGTCTTCGGCTTCTTTAGCGCACAGCGGGCCGATCTGCCCGCTGTAGCCACCGGCGGTCGCTATGACGCGTTGACCCGACGGCTTGGTAATGGCGCCGAAATCCCCGCGGTCGGCGGCGTGTTGCGCCCTGGCCTGATGTTGGACCTGGAGGCGCAGGCATGAGCGTGAAGCTGGGCGTGCCCTCCAAGGGGCGGCTGATGGAGAAGACCTTCGACTGGTTCGGTCAGCTGGGGATCACGCTGACACGCACCGGGTCGGACCGGGAATACGCAGGCGCCGTGGATGGCATCTCGGGCGTGTCCCTGGTGCTGCTGTCTGCGGGCGAGGTGCCGCGTGAATTGGCAGCTGGGCGGCTGCATTTCGGCGTCACCGGGACCGATTTGGTACAGGAGAAATTGCCACTTTGGGAGCAGCAGGTGGAGCCGCTGGCCGAGCTAGGGTTTGGCCATGCCGATCTGGTGCTGGCGGTGCCGAAAGCCTGGGTCGATGTGGACACGCTCGATGATCTCGATGCGGTGGCGACGGCCTTCCGGGCGGCGCATGGCATGCGTTTGCGGATCGCCACCAAGTACCACCGGCTGGTGCGCGAGCATCTGCGCCATGCCGGTGTGGCCGATTACGCGCTGGTCGATAGCCAGGGCGCGACGGAAGGCACGGTGGCAAATGAGACGGCGGAGATGATCGCCGACATCACCTCCAGCGGCGAGACCCTGCGCGCCAATCACCTCAAGGTGCTGGAGGATGCGCCCATTCTGCGGTCGCAAGCGACGCTCTGGCGCAGCCGTGTGGCGGAGGTCTCAGACGCGGACCGGACGGTGGCAGCAGCCTTGATCGCGCAGCTGACGGACTGAGGGTCAGAGCACCCCGATCTCTGCCAAAGCCCGATTGAGCTCGACCGGCAGAGCCTCCTCGCTCTCGCGCCCTTTCGGCAGGTCCGGCGGCGCGTCTTCGACCTTGAGATAGCGCCAGCCCTGGAACGGCCGCTTGAGGCTCGACTGCGTGCGGATCACCTCCCGGTCCAGCACGATGGCGCAGCGGCGGATGCCATCCTGCCCGATCACCTCGTCCAGTCTAAGGATGCGCTGGCGGCATTGCAGCACGCCTTTCACCACCCAGTAAATCGAGCCGCCGTTGAGGATGTCGGCCTCGCGTTTCGGCCACATCCGGGTGATGTGACGCGGCAAGCCATCGGGGCCCTGCGCGCGTTTGGTCGCCTGCCACGCTATGAGGCTGTCCACGGTTTCAGAGCCCACGGAGAGCTTGATCAGGTTTACACAGGATTTATCCACAGGCTTTCCCACTGACCCACGCACAGAATCTGTCTCGATAGCAGATATCGTAGTCCAATTGCCCAAAGCTTCAATAGGTGGTAGATTGGCAGCCTTCTGGCCGCCATCAAGGAATCGATCAGCATGACCCGCTTTGCCGCTCCCATCGCCGAACAGATCTGGGACATGAAGTACCGTTTCAAAGAGGCGGACGGCACAGCGATCGACACGACGGTGGAAGGCACCTGGCGCCGGATCGCGAAGGATTTGGCGAAGGTCGAGGCCGATCCAGCGGCCTGGGAAGATCGGTTTTACGCCGCCCTGGAGGATTTCAAATACCTGCCCGCCGGGCGGATCACGGCAGGGGCTGGCACCGCGCGGCAGGTGACGCTTTTCAACTGTTTCGTCATGGGCACCGTGCCGGACAGCATGGGCGGCATCTTCGACATGCTGAAAGAGGCCGCGCTGACCATGCAGCAGGGCGGCGGCATCGGCTATGATTTCTCGACCATCCGGCCCAAGGGCGCGGATGTGAAAGGCGTGGCAGCGGATGCCTCGGGACCGCTGAGCTTCATGGACGTCTGGGACGCGATGTGCCGCACGATCATGTCGGCAGGCTCACGCCGCGGTGCGATGATGGCGACCATGCGCTGCGATCACCCGGACATTGAGGACTTCATCGCCGCCAAATCCGACCCCGCGCGGCTGCGCATGTTCAATATGTCGGTGTTGGTGACCGACCCGTTCATGGAGGCGGTCAAGGCGGATGGGTCCTGGGATCTCGTCTTTGGGGATGAGGTGTACCGGACCTTGCAAGCCCGTGATCTGTGGAACCGGATCATGCAGGCGACCTATGATTACGCCGAACCGGGTGTGATCTTCATCGACCGGATCAACGCCGCGAACAACCTGAATTACTGCGAGACCATCGCGGCGACGAACCCCTGCGGGGAACAACCCTTGCCGCCTTATGGCGCCTGCCTTCTGGGCTCGATCAACCTGTCGCGGCTGGTCAGCAACCCGTTCGAAGAGTCCGCCGCGCTGGATGAGGCTGCGCTGGATGATCTGGTGGCTGTGGCCGTGCGGATGATGGACAATGTGGTCGATGTCTCGAAGTTTCCGCTGGAGGCACAGGCGCGCGAGGCGCAGGCCAAGCGGCGAATCGGACTGGGGGTGACGGGGTTGGCGGATGCGCTTTTGATGGTCGGGCTGCGCTATGGCTCGGACGAGGCGGCGCGTCAGACCGAGCGCTGGTTGCACCAGATCGCCCGCGCCGCGTACCTGGCGTCGGTGCAATTGGCGAAGGAGAAGGGCGTGTTCCCGCTGTTCGAGGTCGAGGATTATCTCGCCTCCGGGACCATGCAGATGATGGATGACGACGTGCGCGACGCGGTGCGCGAACATGGCATCCGCAATGCGCTTCTGACCTCCATTGCGCCCACGGGAACGATCAGCCTCTATGCGGGCAATGTCTCTTCGGGCATCGAGCCGGTCTTTGCCTATGCCTACAATCGCAAAGTGCTGCAGAAGGACGGCAGCCGCACGGAAGAAGAGGTGGTGGATTACGCCGTGCAGCTCTGGCGCGAGAAATTCGGCGACAAAGACCTGCCCGACTACTTCGTGAATGCCCAGACACTGGCGCCATCGGATCACGTGAAGATGCAGGCGGCGGCCCAGAAGTGGGTCGACAGCTCGATTTCCAAGACGATCAACTGCCCGGAAGACATCAGCTTTGACGCCTTCAAAGATGTCTACATGCAGGCCTGGGATACCGGCTGCAAAGGCTGCACCACTTACCGGCCCAATGCGGTGACGGGGTCTGTGCTGAGCGTGGCTGAGGAGATGCCGGCGGAAAAGAGTGCCCCCGAGGTGATCACCACCGATGCGGCCGAGCCGCAGCAGCCGCATGGCGACGTGATCTACATGTCCGAACCGCTGGACCGGCCCAATGAGCTCGAAGGCAACACCTATAAGGTGAAGTGGCCCGACAGCGAGCATGCGCTCTATATCACCATCAACGACATCGTGCTAAACGGCCACCGGCGGCCCTTTGAGGTCTTCATCAACTCCAAGAACATGGAGCATTTTGCCTGGACCGTGGCACTCACCCGAATGATCTCGGCGGTGTTCCGGCGCGGGGGCGACGTGTCCTTCGTGGTCGAGGAGTTGAAAGCGGTGTTTGACCCCCGTGGCGGCGCCTGGATGCAGGGCAAGTACATTCCCTCGATCCTCGCCGCCATCGGTGGCGTGATCGAACAGCACATGATCGCCACGGGCTTTATCGCGGGCGAGGGGATGGGGTTGAAGTCGGATCCGCAGGCGCAGGTCGTCGGGCTTGATGGTGGGCGTGGTCAAGCCTGCAGCAGCTGCGGGCAGTACGACCTGCGCATGGTGGAAGGCTGCATGACCTGCGGTAGTTGCGGCTATTCCAAGTGTAGTTGACAGCTCCGGTCTACGACTTCGAGCCTGCAAACATTTTGGATATCGAACGATGTTTTGATGCTGTGCGGATTCATGGTTGCACAGCCTGCTCGGATAGCCAGGGCCACATAAATGACAGGTTAACTCTCAAATGCACCGGATTGGTGAAAGAGAGCGCCCCAACGTTCGGTGTGAAATCACTTTTCCGATGTCTGCGAAGGAAAGCGGCCACCATATGACACCTCCTTCGTCGGGTTTCTATGGACGGTGACCTCTGGACCATTTGAAACTACTCATCCAACCGGATCTAACGGACGCCTTGTTTGTTGCTGAGCTACGCGAGCGATCATCGGCGCGACAAAGCGTTTCCCTGGGGACAATGAACAATGACGACCACGGCAGTCTGCTCCTGTCAATTTGCACTTTAGAAACACCGTACGGTCAGTCACACTCAATTGCGACCTCACGATCAGATAGCAGGTCGTTCAATATTGGGGGTTGCACGGCCGCGTCCTTAAACTTCCAAGCTCTCGTGTCGGCATTTGCATTGTCGCAATGCACTGTCTTGCACAAACGCCACGCTGCCGGAGGAGTGCTTTGAGCAGAACCCGCAGCCCGTCAATGGTTTGCCGCTGAGCCACCTCAGCTTATTGCTTAGTCCTGCCGTATGGCTTCGAATTCGAGCATGATGTCGACTTCGTCGCCCACAAAAACGGGCAGTGCGTAGGTGCTACCGAAGTCGCTTCGGAGAATGCGTGTGGTCGCAGAGATGCCGACTGTTTCCTTACCGTGACAGCATGGATAATCCGAAAGCTGATTTTTCGTGACGTCCAATGTGATCGGTTTTGTCACGCCCCGTATCGTCAGATCGCCCGTGACCGTCCCAGTCGTCTCGGAACTTGGCGTGCCTGCATCCGCGGTGAATGTAATCTGCGGATGCGCGTCTGCGGCCAGAAAATCATCCGATCTGACGTGATTGTCACGTGCCTCATGCCAGGTTTGCACGCTCGCGGTTTCGATTGTGACACGAACATTAGAAAGTTCCTGCGTCTCATCGTTGTAGTCGAATGTGCCCTGAACCTCTGCAAACCGACCCAGAGTGCGGGCATAGCCGGCATGCATGATGGTAAAGGCAACCGTCTGGTGGTCGGGATCAATAGCGTATGTGGCCATGTCGGCCTGAGCCGTTGTTGCACTCATTGCCATAACGATTGCAACGGCAGACAGTCTTTTTGAGACAGCAAAATTGCTATGTTTCATCATCGTTTGCCTCCTCCTCAGGCAGCGTCAGCTTGCAGGTCTTGCTCCAGCAGCGGAACTTTCTCCCGCCGATCCTCCGGGATATCGAATAGCCCGCGCCGGATCGACCACTGGCTCAGAGCTGGGGCCGTCGACAAAACCGCAATCGGGATAGCGAAGCAGAACGATAACAGCATTGGCGCAGCAAACAACAGCGCCCATGCCGCAAACGCTGCGAGCCACACTGCCAAAGCCAGACCGGCCATGGTCTGCGGCCACAATACGCGCACGGCCTCGCTCCAGTGAAGTCGCGCACGGCTGCGCTGTTGTGCATCCCAGCCGACGCGCTTCCCAAAGACCAAGCCGATCAGGAAGATCGTCAAGCCGAAGGCAACGATCGGCGCCATGAGCATGGAAACTAGAATTTCTGCAGCGCAGCTCACGACGACGCGTTTCCGGCCCCCATAGGCCTCGGCGCGGGCGGCTTCAGCCAGTATCTGCCCCAGCCCCATCATCTTTGGCATGAGGTTCAGTGTCATCAGCACCGCAAAGAGCGCCAAGCCGCCTGTCACAGAGATACCTTCGAATTGTTCGGGTATTGCTGCGAGACCGGCGCCCATCAAGATGAAGACAATCCAAGCGGGGGCTGCGAGATAAATCTGGATGGCCAGATAAAGCTGAATGCGACTCACGGGCAGTAGCCCGGGCTGCCCGAGCATCCGAAGATATTGCATGTTGCCATTACACCAGCGCAGTTCACGTCGAATAAAATCAGCCAAGCTGGGCGGGTTCTCCTCATGGCTTTCACTCTCTTCGGCCAGCACCCGCACTTCATAACCCGCACGCCGCATCAGCGCGGCTTCGAGCTGATCGTGGCTCAGGATGTCGCCCGAGAGCGGGCCGGAACCCGGCAGGACGGGCAGCATACAATGCTCTCGAAAAGCTGCAGCGCGCATGATGGCATTGTGCCCCCAGTTCGGTCCGCAATCTGCCTGCCACCAGGCGGAGCCCAGCGTGTAGGATCGCATGCCGTGGCGCATGCCGAACTGGAACGCACGCGTGAAGAAGGTTTTCGACGGCAGGCCTGTGACCAAGGACTGCAGGATGCCAATCTCGGGAGAAGTCTGCATCACGCGGACCAGCCGCAGCACGGTCTCGGCACCCATAACGCTATCCGCGTCGAGCGGTATGAAGAAGTCGTAGCGGTCACCGCAGCGTTCGAGAAACTCCGCGACATTGCCGGCCTTGTAGCCGCTGTTGTCGTCCCGACGCCGGTATTCGATGGTCACATCCGGCGCGCTGGTACGCCATTTGGCAAATGCGGCTTCCTCGCGCAGGATGATATCGGCCTGATCGCTGTCGCTGAGCACATGAAAGTCGAACTGTGCCCCCCATCTCGTCTTGCCAAGGGCGCGTTGCACATCAGCGAAGCGGCGTAGCGAGTCCGATGGGTCTTCGTTGCGCAGGGGCATGATGATCGCGGTCTTTGTCCGAATGGGCTCGTGTCCGCTGATGCGACCCAGCGCAGGTGTCACATGTTCGGCGGCATCAAGGCGGTACTTTCGGTCTAGGGCGAAGCCGATCAGACTGTTCCAAAGACCGATAGAAAGCCACGGCAGCGTGATTCCATAGGCGATCAGCATGACCCATTCGGCAAGGATCATTCCGCCGGTCGACATGAGAGAAATCATGGCAAAGAGCAGCAGCGCTATGGTCACCGCATTCAAACTCAGAACAAGATACCGACGCCGCGTGACGGTCGCATCAAGCCATGTGTCCGGGCGGTGGGCGACGTTGAGCGGGACGGGCCGCTCGTCGCTTCTGGCTTCGGCAATCCGATCCTCTTGCACCTCGGCTACACCCATAGTGGTCTTGCTCCTTGTTAAGCTTTGGCAGTATTTGGTGCTTAAGGTGATGAGGTCCAATGACTTTTCCGTTTTCAGCCAGTGAGCCAGACAATCGGCGCAAAGTCGCCAACAGATGACGCGTTCAGCAACCTTCGCGATCCCCGGTGACATCGAAACACTTACGGGTGGCTACATCTACGAAAAACAACTGCTTCTGGGCCTGCGGCGTTTGGGGTGGGACATCGCGCATTTGCAGCTGCCTGACGGTTTCCCTGACCCGACAGAGGCAGCGATAGATAGCACGGCGCGCGCCTTGGCGGGGTTGCCATCGAATCGTCCCGTGATTCTGGATGGGTTCCTCACTGGCGCAATGCCGCCGGACAGGCTGTCTGAGACGACCGCACCGATTATCGCTGTCACACACCATCCACTCGCTTACGAAACAGGGCTGTCGCCCGAGCGATCCGCTCACCTCAAACATGTGGAATGTGCGAATTTGGCCCGCGCGTCTCATATTGTCGTTCCCAGTCCGCATACCGCCCGCATGCTCATCGACGACTTCGGTGTTGCAGCGGATCGGATCAAAATCGCTCCGCCCGGTGTGACGCGGGCTGCAACGGAGATCTCCCAGCCCGCCAAGCCGCCGGAGATCCTAGCCGTCGGTCAACTGGTCAGGCGCAAGGGGCATGATACACTTCTGCATGCGCTTTCGCGCCTGAAAGATCTGCCTTGGACTGCGCATATCGTTGGACGGGAGAGCGATCCCGCGCACGCCGCTGAATTGAAACACTTGGCTTTGGAACTCGGAGTCGAAGAGCGCTTGCATTTCAACGGCGAACTGTCTCCTGACGCGCTGCGCGTCCGATATGCGACCGCGTCGATCTTTGCACTTGCGACACGGTACGAAGGCTACGGCATGGTGTTCGCCGAAGCTATGGTGCACGGTCTGCCCATCGTCACATGCGACGGCGGCGCCGTTCCTGACACGGTTCCAGTAACTGCGGGGCGCTGTGTGCGCGTCGGAGATGCCGTCGCGCTCTCTGCTGCGCTGCGCGAGCTTCTCACCGATGCCTCGCTCAGGAAGGCTCTCGCAACCGGGTCGAGGCGTCACGGCGAGAGCTTGCCAACGTGGGACGATACGGCCCGAGTGGTGAGCGATCTCTTGTATCAGCTCTCCCCTTAGGGTTGGAGCTGTTCCGGTGCGTATCGGGCGAACACCACCTGTTCCGCGAGGGCGACAGCGAAATGGGCAATCACCGCGACGAGGGTGAGCGCGACAACTGCGCTCCACAGCATGTTGTAGTCTGACGTGGAGGCTGCCAGTGCCATGAGATGACCCATCCCCTGACCGGTTGCGAGCCACTCCGCCACTGTTGCCGCCAGCACCGCTGCCGGAACGGCAATGCGCGCGGTCGCGAAAAAGGCGGGCAGGGCGGCTGGAATGCGTGCGTGAACGAGTATCCGCCACCTCGGTGCGGAATAGCTCTCGCACACATCAAGCACCGCTTTTGGCACCTGCTTGAGCCCATGCAGGCACGCAATGAGCGTCGGGAAGAAAATCATGATGGCGACGATGGTGATGACGCCGGTTGGTCCTCGGCCCAACCAAAGGACAATGAGCGGCGCCGTTGTGACGATAGGAACCGCCCGCAGGGTGATCGCAACCGGCAAGAGGACGCCGGACATACGCGGCATGAGCGTGCACAGAGCAGCAAGCGCGCCTCCCAGCGCGAGCCCGGCGAAGAACCCGGGTACGACCGTTATCAGCGTATCTCCGAGCGCGGACAGAAGCGTCTCGCGATGGGCCTCTGCTTCCGTGCCCGTTACCAGAAAACTCCAGATGTCATCGGGTCTCTTGGCGAAGAAACGGTTCAGTCCAAAAACGTCCATCACGCCCTGCCATAGCAAAAGCACCATGAGGGTCAGACCCAAAACGCCGGCGACGGACCGCAGCCAATGACGTCTCGGCGCCTTGAGCGGCGGCGCCAGTAGGGTTGTCGGCGCGCCTTTCCAAAGAAGGCGGCCGAGTTTACCGATCACCAGGTAGACACTGATCGACGTAACAGCCGCGATGCTCGCAATGGCCCAGGTCGCGTCTGTATCAAGTCGGCGCATTGCCTGAAGCGTCAGAATGCCGAGACCACGTTCCGCTCCGGTGAATTCACCAATCAATGCACCGAGAAAGGCGGCCGGGGCCGCGATCTGCAGCCCGGCGATCAGATAGGGTGTCGACGCCAGGACGCGTACCTTGGCCAGCGTCGTCCAGCGCCCGCGGCCATAGCTCTGGACCATATCGACCCACACACGCGGCACCGCCCGCAGCCCTGCGAGAAGCGGTACAAGTGTCGTGTAGAACACGCTGAGCGCTGCGAGGGTCACCTGTGGTCCGATCCCGGGGCCATAAAGCACACGCAGGATCGGGCCCGTTGCAATCAGGGGCAGGCAGAAGACGACCAGTGACAGAATGCGGATTGGTCTTTCGGACAGGGGCAAAAGCAGCGCCAGACCTGCCAAGAGGATCGCAACGGCGTTGCCCCAAAGATATCCCAATGCCGCTGTCTGAACCGTCGCCAGCAGGGCCCGTCCGAGGACAGCGTGGTTGTCCAGCAGGTACCGCAAAATTTCGATTGGGCCAGCAAAAAGAAAGCTGCCTGCCAGCAGGGTCGCAGCGAACTGCCAGGCAAGAAGCACGGCCATCAGCGTCCCCAGAAACCGGAGCACGCGGGCAGAAATTGGCGCGTCACTCATGCCGAGGAGGATCCACCGCCTCCAGCGCCCAGAGCCTCTTCGACGGTGCGCACTGTTTCGGCGAAGGCCGGTGTTTGCAGCATGTCTTCCCGTCTGGGGCGGGGCAGGGTGACGTTTATCACATCTGTGATGCGAGCGGGGCGGGCGGACAGCACGACGATCTTGTCGGCCAGCAAGACCGCTTCGGTCACCGAGTGCGTCACCAAGAGCACCGTCGTCACGCCGTCACCCCAGACGGGGGGGAGCTCGACATTGAGCCGCCTGCGGGTGAGTGCATCCACTGCTCCGAATGGTTCATCAAGCAGGAGAACCCGCGGATCTGTCGCCAAGCACCGGGCGATGGCCGCGCGCTGTCGCATCCCGCCGGAGAGTTCGGCCGGGCGTCGTGCCTCGAAACCGGACAGACCCACACGATCAATCAGGTCGGCAACCCGGCGCGGCGCGGCGGGCATCCGGACGAGCTGACGACCCAGCGCGACGTTTGCTTTCAGGGTACGCCAGGGCAGCAGCGCATCATCCTGGAAAGCTACCGCGATTTCACCTTTGGAGCGTCTGGCATGTGGTGGTTTGTCGCCAAGCAGGACACTTCCGTGATCTGCTTCCTCCAGTCCAGCGACGATCCGCAAAAGGGTCGACTTCCCGCACCCCGACGGACCGAGCAATGCCGTTGTACTGCCACCTCGAACCTGAAGGTCGATGTCGCGGACGACCGAGAGATCGCCCGCGGAAGACGAAAAGGACTTCGAGATACCGGTCAGTTCGATATCCAGCGGTGCTGGCATAGTCGTCGTTGCGATATCAGGTGCTCCCATGCACCTCTTCCAGAATACTAAGATCCCAGAGGTCAGGCGTCACGGTGCGTCCTAGCAAGGCGAGGGTCTCGATATTCGCGGCCACGGTTTCCTCTGTGAACCAGCCAAACCCGTGCTGGTCGGTCAGATCGGAAAACATCAGAGGAACCTGTCGCTCTGCCTGTAGTTCTTGCGTTGCCAGATCGAGTCCAGCGTCAGGATAGCGCTCAATAGTGAGCGCAGCGGCGGCGTCTGTGTCGGCAACGTAGTCGGTCCACCCCATGACCTCACCTTTCAGGAGCGCCACGAGATCGGAGCGCCGGTTTGCAATTGCGTCTTCTGTTGCAATGTAGGTCTGTGAGTGCACCGCATAGCCATGGTCGGCGAGCAGCATGACCACTGGTTCGACGCCTTGCATTGTCATGGCGACGGGCAGATCCGTGGACCAGGACAGCAGGCAGTCGACCTGACCTGCCAGGAGCGGCGCACCGTCATATTGTGTCGGTACGATCTCGATTTCATTGATATCCACGCCATTTAGGTCGCACAGTGCCTGCAGCACCGGAGTGTTGGCGGTGGCCATACCAATCGACTTTCCCGCTAGATCGGCGGGGCTGTTGACCGGGTTGTCCGGAAGAGACGAAATTGCAAAGGGATTTTTCTGCATCGCAACCGCCAGGATCTTGAAGGGGGCGCCGTTTTCGACAGCGGCGGCCGTGTAGTCGGCGGCTGAAATCCCCATGAGTGCAGATCCGGTGACCACTGGAGGCTCAACAGGGGCGTTTGGCCCACCGGGCGTCAGCGCGACGTCCAGCCCGAGATCGGACCAATATCCTTTCGCCTCCGCGATGTAGCTGCCGCCGAATTGAACCGAATGAAGCCAGGAGAGCTGGAAGTTCACGGGCACCGATGCAGCTGCGCGGATCGCGTTCAGGCCCAGCATGGTCGCTGCAGTCGTGGTTGTGCCCAACTGCAGAAGTTTGCGGCGCGACAATACTGGTGAAATTGGGGTCAGTTTGGGCATAGGTTCCTCGGTGTCTCTAACGCATTGCCCGAACTGAGCATGTCGGTGGTGTGGTGAGAAGGGAAAAAACGGTCTCTGGCGCGGATCGCGACAATCATACGCACTCCGCGCATGATCTTGCCGACTGTTGGCACAGTGTCGACACGGCAATCTGCCCTTTCGATCTCCTGCCTTTCCTGCGGTAACCGCGTCTTGATCCGACTGCAGCCCCCGGGTGAATCGCGATGCAACCGGGACGTGGCCGGACATGGCCTGCATGTCGATCAAGCTTTCGGCGCCGGCTCCCATGTTGGCGCGCTCAAGTGATTGAAGTCGTCAGAAACACCGAACAAAAAACGCCGCCCAAATCAACCTGCGCTCATGTCTCCGGCCTTCGCAAGATGCCGATGGGCGAACCCATCATCGTGACGTCACGACGTTCACACGTGAGGCCGCTCTGCTATGAACTTTGATCAGCAAACCGTAGACCGCCACGACCCACGCTGGCGATGGCTGCGTCGTCCTCAGTTTGGGCAGTCAAAGCCGATTTACCGCGGGACTTCGCAGAATCTCAAATTTCTGTTAACCTTACGTCAACCTCTCGGCCCAACCTCAAGAAGGAGACTGCAATGGGCGTGGATGTACCTGACGATTTCGACATCGATCTCAACCTCAGCGGCGGCAGCACCATTGACGGGGATTTTTCCGTCAGCAACACGACGCGGATCCGCGAATTGCCGACCATCGAGCTGCGGGTGCGAGAACTGCCAGAGGTGAAGATCGGTGTCACGGAGCTGCCCAAAGTGCAGCTGGGCGTCGACCCGATTGATTTCTCTCTGCGGATCAAGGAAATCCCCGCGATCCGGGCGCATTTGCCGGCGAATTTCAAGGTTGGCCTGTCGCTGCTGGGCAACGAGCTTCTGGCCATCAACCTCTGTGGCGAAGCGCAGGTGATTACCGAGGATTACAAGCCGAACCCCTGCGAAATCTGCGGGCCGCCGGGCAACGCGCGAGAAATCGCGGGTAATGTCAGCCGCATAGAACTCATCGAAGACGATGGCTGAGCTGGCAGAAGGCATCACGCTGCGCAAGGGCAGCGCTTTGGCGTCGTTCGAGGTGGCCGAGCCGCAATCCGCTGTGTTGAAACTGGGCGGCGCTCTCAAGAAGGAGATGGGTGCCGAGTTGCGCGCGCGACTGGTGCCGCGCAAGGGTCAGACCCGGATCGCGACCCGGATCGGCAAGACGGCCCCGCCGGGTGTACACAAGGCCACGCTGGTGACCAACGACGGCGAATACCCCGTGATGGTCGACGTGCCTGTGCGCGAGAAGCTGCGCCTGTCGCCAGGGTCGATCAGCATCACCGGACGACCGGGCGAGCGGATCACAGCGCAACTGACGGTCTCCAACCGGGGCAATGTGGCCCTGCCGGTGTCAACAGGTGGCGTAGGCGGGCTCTTCGCCTCCGACGGGTTGGCAGGCGCGTTTTCAGCCGCTTATGCCTCGGATGCGGAGGCGCCGCTGGAGGTCTTCGGCGAGTTCATTCTGGGTCTGCGGCGATCATACCTGGGGCTGATGCGCCTGAAGCTGACATCAAAGGACAAAGGCGATCTGGCTCCGGGCGAAAGCCGTGCGCTGACGGGTGAGTTTGCCGTGCCCGAACCGCTGAACGCTGCGACGCAGTTGGGCGCGGGCCGACGGTTTCACACCACAATCGTCATGCCGCACTTGCGTCTTGTGGCCCGTTTGACCCTGAGCGCTCCGGAATAGAAAAGGGGGACTGCCCATGAAGAAGAGCAAGATGACCGCGCGGGACATGCGCGAGAGTATGGACGCCATGTCGGACATGATGGTCCGGCAGATGGATCTGACGGGCGACCTGGTCGACAGCCTCGCGGGTTCGGCGCAGCGGTTTCTTTCCACGCTTACGGCGGGGCAATCGTCAAACTGCTGTGACATCCCCGAGCCGTGCTGGATGCCCAAGGATTTGGGCGAGTTTCACTGTCAGCTCTGTGCGGGCAGCACCGGGATCATCGAAATGCGCATCACGAACACGGATTTCCGCCCGCGAAACTTTACGATGGCCGCGGCGGGGCCGGATGCAGGCCGCCTGAAACTGACCCCGAACAGCTTTTCACTTGGTCCCAAGGAACGCCGAACGGTGCGTGCCGAGTTTGACACCAAACTCGACGACGGCGTGCATTGCGCGGAGTTCGAGGCGCTGATCTGGGTGGTCGGCTGCAACAGCCACTACCTGCGCTGGACCGTCGAAGTGGGCAAATCCGAACGCGCTTGTTGTCACCATGTCGAGGTCTTCGACCAGCCGGATTATGAGCATCATTGGTACGATCATTTCTATTGCGTGCGGCCCTGTTACGGGCGGTCGGTGCGGCCGGGCACAGGGATCAAAGGGTGATCCATGTCGAACTCACAGATGAAAGACCTTTTCAGCCAGGCCATGCGCCTGAACATGAAGTATTATTCCGGACTATTTGACGTCACCAAGGATTATCTGGGGGCGCTGCGCGATTTGGCAGAACAGGGCGCCGCGAAGGCGTCTGCACCCGCATCGGGGCCAAGAGCACAGCCCGGGGCACCAGCGATCCAGCCCCTGATCCTCGCAGCAGCCGCGGGCAAAGACGCCACGGCGAGCTTTGCGGTCACGAACAACACCGGGCAGGACGTCGCGGCAGACCCGGAGATTTCCGACAGCCTGAAGGCTGCGGGCGTGGTGGCCGAACCGGCAGGCCGGATGGTCGCGCATGGAGAAGACGTGGTCTTCACGCTGAAGGGCAGACCAACTTCGAAGATGAAACTGGATCAGGACGTGCACGGCACCGTCAGCGTGCGCCCCTTCGGTGATCGCGAAATCCCCGTGGTGTTACGACGGTTGCACGCGGCCGCCAAAACGAAGGCCAAGACGTCATGAGCGCTCCCGGCGGCATCATGGCGGAAGGGGTGCTGGTGCAAGCCATGCATCTCTATTCCGCGTTGGTTATGAAGCCCTATGAACAAGGCCGCAACGCCGGGCTGATCGAGCGGACGACGTTGGGCACCTTGCCCCAACCGCTCGACCGCGCTGGCCTTGGCCGGTATTTCTCGAAGAAGTACCCCAAGCCCGTTTTGCTGGGCCGTGCCACCGAAAACGATGCGTTGGTCTCCGAGTTCGACCGCATGGGCGAGATCTATGACGCCTATGTGCGCCCCTTCTCGACCCCGATCATGAATGCCGCTGTCGAGGAGCTGTCGGCCTGGATCAAGCCGGACTTCCGTCTGCTGGATGCAGGCTGCGGCGCGGGGCGGGAGCTTTGCCGCCTGTCGCAGATGGTGCCCGAGGGCGAAGCCGTCGGCATTGATCTGGCAGCAGGCATGGTCAATGCCGCCTATGCCTCCGCCCGTGCCAAGGCATTCGACCACACGGCCTTCTTCCAGTCCGACGTGGGCGATCTGCCGGAGGTCTTCACTGGTCAATTCGATCTGGTCTATTCCTGTCTGGCGCATCACCATTACCCGGATCCGTCTGCCGCCACGCGGGAGATCTACCGCGCGCTGCGCCCGGGCGGCTACTATACAGTGATCGACGCGGGCCCCGAATGGTTTGTGAAACGCTCTTCGGGCCTAGCACTCTGGGCCGACCCGGGTTGGATCGGGTTCCACACGCCCGAGCAGTTCATGGCGCTCTTCGAGGCCGCGGGGTTCGAAAACACCGGCTGGATCGACCTTGTGCCCGGCTTCGGCATCGCCAGCGCGCAGAAACCGGTTTGACCACGCCTGCCTACGACCGGGCCCTCATCGAGCAGGCCCTAAGTACTGCAAGGACCCGGACTGAAAAGGCGATGACCCGCTTTTTCGATGCGCGCCGCGAAACGGGGATGGATGTGCTCTACGATCAGATCAGCGACTACCCCTTTCGCGTGGGCAAAGGCCTGCGGCCCGCGCTGGTCTATGCCGCCTGTCAGGGCATGGGTGGCACCGAAGCACAGGCGGAGAATACCGCGACGGCCATCGAGCTTTTTCACAACGGCGCGCTGGTGCACGACGATATCGAGGATATCTCCGATTTCCGGCGCGGGGACGAGACGCTGTTTCGCCGTCACGGGGTGCCGATTGCGATCAATACCGGCGATGCGACCTTTGTGTTTTGCCTGTCGCTGCTCTTGGACAATGTGGAACAGTTGGGCGTGCGCAAGGCGATGCGCATTCTCAAGGATTTCGAACGCCTGAGCCGCGAATCCGTCGAAGGTCAGGCCATCGAGCTCGACTGGATCCACAACGCGCGCTTCGATCTGGAGAGCGAAGACTATCTGCGCATGGCCTATAAGAAGACCTGCTGGTACACGATGATCGCGCCCTTGCGCTTGGGGGTCGTGGCCGGGTCCGGCCCGTCGATGGTCGCCAATCTAGAAGACGCGCTGATCGATGTGATGGAGCTGGGCTACCTCGCGGGCATCGGCTTTCAGGTGCAGGACGACCTGTTGAACCTGACCGCGGATGAGGTGCTCTACGGCAAGGAAATCAGCGGCGATCTTTTTGAAGGCAAACGCACGGTCATGCTGCTGCATTTCCTGCGCACCGCGCCCAAGCGCCAGCGCGCCCGCGCCATCAAGCTGCTGACCCTGCCCCGCGCCAGCAAGGACCCCGACGAGGTGCGCTGGCTGCTCGAGGCCATGCACGCGGCAGGCTCCATCGACCACGGGCGGGCCCTGGCGCAGGATTTCATCACCCGCGCGCTCACCTTCGAAGCGGACGGGCTCAGCTTCATGCCCGAAACCCGCCACCGCCAATTCCTGCGCGAAGTGCTGAAATACGTCATTGCAAGACTGAAGTAAGAGGGACCGACATGCCACATGACCACGACCACGGGGGCACCCCGTCCAGCCCGTTCGAAGAGCTGATGAAGCTGCAAAGCGCGTTTCAGCAAAGCCTCAGCCAGGCGACCATGCAGTATCTGCGGCAGCTGCAGGGCATCGTCGGGCCGGTCACTCCAGGCACGGTGGTGCAACAGATCGACGGCGCGGGCGTGGATCTCAAGCTGCGCCCAGGTGGGCAGGCCAAGGCGAGCGTGACTGTAGAGAACCGTCAGAGGGTGCATTCCATGATCACGCCAATGATCACCCCGCTGGTCTCGGACACGGGTGCGACATGGTTCGCCCAGACCGCCTTTGCGCCGCCGACCGCCCTGCTCGCCACCGATGAGAGCCTGGAGTTCGCGCTGGTTCTGGATGCACCAGCTGACATGCCAGTTGGGGTCTATCGGGGGGCAGTGCTGATCTATGGCTGCAGCGACGGGGTGGTACCATTGGAGGTCACGGTGGCCAAACAGGCGGCCAAGCGCAAGGCCCCGGCAGCCAACGCAAAAGCCAGTGCCGCGACGGCGAAAAACAAGGCAACCGCGACAAAGAGCAAGGCCGCCCCCGCCAAGAAAGCGCCAGCCAAGAAACCCGCCCGCCGCAAACCCACCAAAGCCTCCTGAGGAGACCCGCCCATGGCCAACAGCGCAAATATTCGCCTCATCGATCCGCCGGAAGATGCCGGGCGCACCACCGCAAGCCTCTTCTCCTCTCTCGCCAGCCGGTTGATCACCCTGCATTACACCTCCGGTGTCAGTGTGATTGGCTCGACGCTGGCCGGGCTTGCACAAGCGGGGCGCGAGATTTCCAAGACGGCGGAGGGTGCGCGCATCCGCCGGGCGCTGGAGGCAAGCGCGGTGAAGGACAACGGAGAGCTGCTGTGGAACGCGCTGCGTGTGACCGGCTGGACGGAAGGGATGCCCGCCGCCCCCGTTCTCGACCACATCCGCAATGATCTGGCGCTGCTGCTGGCGGAGGATCTGGCTGAGACCATCGACAATGTCCCTGCCCCGCTGGAAAACAAAGTCTATCAAAGCAAGACGGTTCCGCCCGCAATCACCTTCATCGACACGCTGATGGGGCTGTGGATCCACTCCCGCGAGATCGTACAATCGGTCGAGGCACTGGCACGGACGGCCCCCGAACGGGACGCGGTTGAACCCGGAGACGCGGTGCACAGCGGCCCGATCCTGCGGTGACACCCTTTGACGTGCTCCGGCCACCGGTGCTGAGCGATCCGACGGCGGCCGCCTACAAAGACTGGTTTCATCTCAACGTCTTCCTGCCCGACACGGGGCGCGTTGTGCTGATCAACATGTCACTGCACGGGCCACCGTGGGACGCCCGCGCCCGGGCGGTGGGCGTGGCGCTGGCGAGCGCGCCGGATGGCGATTGGATCGGCGGGATCGAAATCGCGTCCTTCGCCGACAGCAAAGTCGACACGCAGGCCCTGTTTCTCAGCACACTCTCCATCGCCGTGACGCGTGACGGCAGCGCGTTGCACGCGAAGGTGGCAAGACCTGAAGATGGGTTTGAGGCAGATCTGATCGCGCGCCCGGTTCTGTCCGCAGGCGCGCTGGATCTGACGGCGCAGTTCGGCAGTGGCTGGATCGGCTGGAGCGCCGTGCCGGTACTGGCCATCTCCGGCACGCTCACGCTCGACGGCGAAGAGGTGTCCTTGGAGGACGCCCGCGGCTATCACGACCACAATTGGGGCCGCTGGTTCTGGGGCGAGGACGTGGCCTGGGAATGGGGCGCCTGGGTGTTGAGTGACAACATCACGGTGGTGGCTGCACGGGGGACTGACAAGGCGCATTTCGACCGGCAGCAACCGCATGTGTTCCTCGTGCATGGCAGCAAGGTTCACGGGTTTTTGCCAGGTCAGATCAGCCTGACTTACGAGGCGGCGCCTATGCGGGTGGCGCGCCGTCTGCCGGGTGCGCTGGCCGCGATCCACCCAGACCGCCGCGCCCCCGATCTGCCGACAACCGTCACCCTGCGGGCGGAAAGCCAGGCCGCCCAGTTCGAGCTGTTCTTCGAGGTCGATACCGTTGCACAGCTGCTGCTATCCGATCCGTTACGCCCCGGGTCTGGCTTCATCAACGAATTGGCCGGGCGCTGCCGTCTCGTTGCAAACCTTGATCAGATAGTTTTGCGGGCCGAAGGCTTGGGCGTGTTTGAATATGTCGAGTGATCCCCGTCATCTGCGCGACTGGATCAGCGCGCTCTATGCAACCCTTGAGCAGGCTGAACCGCACAACGCAGAGGCCATTCGCAAACTTGCCGGATCACAGATCTCGCGCATGGTACTCGACGACGACCGGGTTACGGTGCGCTTTGTCGATGGCGTGCTGCACGTCCGCCGGATGCGAGGCGGTACCGGCCAACTGAAAAGCCCAAACGGATCGACCGACCGGGAGACCGTCACCGCACTTCTTCTTGGTTACATGGAGATCTCCGAAGCCATCTCGCACGATCACATCCGGTTGCGCGGCACAGCGGAAGAGGTGATGGCGATCTGCGCGATCATTGAGGTTCTGGTTGATGCCAGCACGCGAGTTCCCGCCCTGCAACAGCTCGCTGACACGTTTCTAAGGACGGTGGGGCAGGGAACGGCCCGCGCCGGACGCCGAGCCCGCGCCCTGCATGCCAAAGCAATGGTTGCGAAAGAGAGAGGTTTTCTGACCCGCGAAGGACTTCTGCGCCGCGTGCTTTGACGAAGTATCACCTCATCACGCCCGACCTGACGATAAGGCTGCTCAAATCGTACCGCGCGGTTGTCTTTGACCGCCGCATGCTGAAATGCGCCGCCACTATCGTCGTATGGGGCCTGGACCAATCCTTTGGGCCGACCGATCACAGATAGCCCGATCCAGCCATGCATCGGTGCAAGCGCATCCTGCAGGTCTACGGGTATTCGAACCGTCTCTGGCGACTTATCCATTTCCTGAGTGATCGGAAACGACGCTCCGAAACGAAAACTCCAACGGGCTCATATGTCGACGCAAGGAACTGTCCTTTGTCTCGTCGAGTGCTCAGTCAATTTGCAAGGTAACCAGAATGTATGGGATGATTAACGAAGGAATTCGCACCTTCATCATTAACAATCACGACGAACAAACGTGGGAGACAATCTGCCAAAAAGCTGCTGTCGAAGGTCGGAGTTTCGATCATATGAAAAGCTATGACGACAGTGTGACCTACGATCTCGTTGGTGCCGTGTCTGAGCATACCGGGCTCTCCGCTGGAGAGGTGATGGCGAAGTTTGGCTCGTACTGGATCGATTACGCGGGCAGCTCCAGCTATGGAAGACTGATGAAGCGCGCGGGAGACAGCTTCCTGGAACGGTTGGCGGGCCTCGACGACATGCATGCGCAGATAAAGAAGTCGATGCCTCATCTGAAACCACCGTCCTTCCAGCTCGAAGAAATCGCCGACAGAACATATCACCTGCACTACTTCTCTCAGCGAATAGGTCTCGATACCATGGTGGTCGGACTACTTGACGGATTGGCCGAAGAGACCGGTGCGCGGATCGCGGTCAAACAGGTGGCCGAAAAGTCCGAGACCGTTGATCACAGCGTATTTGAGATCGTCCTGGCTCATTGATCTGTTTCAAGATCCGCGACACAGCCACTCCATGTTCAGCGACAGCGCGGGTTTGACCTGAAAACCGGGTGTGCGGCGACGTGAGGACCTTCCTGTTCATGACCCTTTGATCTCATAAACAGTTGGTGGGCAGTGGGATCGTCGGTTGCAAACGGCGTTGGGCCCACCCAATTGCGATGAGATCACCAGACAACGGGTGCAGCCTGCTCCAAATCATAGTGATCGGGTGGCCTTCGTGCTCTCTACCTTCGGGCGGAAAAGAATACCGTGAGTGGCGACGCTCGAAAAACTGGCTTTTATTGGGAAACGTCTTCGACTGCTCGCAGGGCGGGTACGTCCCTCATCTGCGCGCGCTGCCTCGCCGACGGATCTAAAGCGCAGCGGTAGGGCAAATGGTCCGCATCGACAAAGAGCATCATTGTCGAAGCCAGCGTCGATTGGCAGGTTCTTTGCGCATCCGACCAGGCGGCGGATCGGTGTCTGGGCGGCGCTCCGGATCCACTGTGGTGAGCGAGAGGACGACGATGGGCTTGCGGTTGCGTACTCCGGCGATCTGGACGCGCTGGCTCAAGCGGGCATCCACCGCAGTCCAATTATGCCCAAACGAGACGCGACACTTGTGATCCTGACAAAAGATGACGCGGTGGCGGCATATCCGATTAATGTGTCGGCAATAAGATAAGAAGTTGGTGCTGGCAGAAGCGGGATGATGTCATCGGTAAAGAGCCCAGCCGTGCAGGGGCCGCAGCCGGTCAGACAATCACATCCTGCGCAACCTGCTCGCCAACGCCAAAAACCTGTTTATAGCGCGCGATCTCAGCAGCAGGGCCCATCGCCTTGTTGGGATTGTCGGACAGCTTGACGGTGGGAGCACCATTCGCCTCCACCGCCTTGCAGACCAGCGAGAAGGGGGCGAGCCTATCCTCGGGCACCAGCATGCGGAAGTCGTTGGTGAGCAAGGTGCCCCACCCGAACGAGACATTGGTGCGGCCCGCGAATTTGCCGTGAAGCGAGCGGATCTTGTCCACGTCGAGCCCATCGCTGAAGATGATCCGCTTGGCGCTGGGGTCTTCTCCACGTGCTTTCCACCAGTCGATGGCGATTTCCGCCGCCTTCGCAGGGTCTCCGCTGTCGATCCGGATGCCCGTCCATCCAGCCAGCCAGTCCGGCGCCTTGTCGAGGAAGCCTTTCGTGCCGAAGGTGTCGGGCAGGATGATCCGCAGGTTGCCCTCATGCTCCTCGTGCCAGTCCGAGAGGACATCGTAGGGCGCCTGCGCCAACGCCTCGTCGGTTTCGGCCAGGGCGGCATAGACCATCGGGAGCTCATGGGCGTTGGTACCAATCGCCTCAAGCTCGCGATTCATGGCGATCTTGCAGTTCGAGGTCCCTGTGAAGGCGTCACCCAAGCCCTCCTGCATCGCCTGCACGCACCAGTCTTGCCAGAGATAGCTGTGCCGCCGACGCGTTCCGAAATCGGCAATCGACAGGTCGGAAATGTCGCGGAGCGCCTCAATCTTCTCCCAGACGCGGGTCATTGCCCGGGCATAGAGCACCTGCAGTTCGAATTTTCCCATCCGGTTCAGCACCGCCCGCCCGCGCAACTCCATCAGCACCGCCAGCGCCGGGATTTCCCAAAGCATCACCTCGGGCCAGTTGCCCTCAAACGTCAGTTCGTACTGATCTCCCTTGCGCTCTAGGTGATAGGGCGGCAAGCGCAGTTGCTCGAACCACTCCATGAAGTCGGGCCGGAACATCTGGCGCTTGCCGTAGAAGGTGTTGCCGCGCAGCCAGGTGCTTTCCCCGCGCGAGAGCGAGAGCGAGCGGATGTGGTCAAGCTGTTCGCGCAGTTCGCCCTCGTCAATGAGTTCCGCCAAAGGCACATGTTTGGAGCGGTTGATCAGGCTGAAGGTCACCCGCGTGCCGGGCTTGTTGCGAAAGACCGATTGGCACATCAGGAGTTTGTAGAAATCCGTGTCGATCAATGACCGGACAATCGGGTCGATCTTCCATTTGTGGTTCCAGACGCGTCTCGCGATATCAACCATGGCCGGTCTCCAGCCGCACACCGGTGGCTCCCATTCCGTCGCGCGCAGCGGCGAGCGATCCGTCCAGGTCAATCGCCCGGCAGAGATCTTCACGCACCGTTACGGTAAACCCGAGCTTCGCCGCATCCACGGCCGAGAAGTTCACGCAGAAGTCGAGTGCGAGGCCCGCCATGACCAACCTTTCGATGCCCCGTGTGCGAAGATAGCCTTCCAGCCCGGTGGGCGTCACCTGATCGTTCTCGAAAAACGCCGAATAGCTGTCGATGCCCGGATTATAGCCCTTGCGGATGATCAGGTCCGCGCGGTCCACCTGAAGTTCAGGGTGGAACTGCGCGCCGAGGCTGCCTTGAATACAGTGGTCGGGCCAGAGCACCTGCGGCCCATAGGGCATGTCTGTCAGATCGTAAGGCGCCTTTTCGGCGTGCGACGAGGCGAAGGAGGAATGACCCGCCGGGTGCCAGTCTTGCGTCAGGATCACCGCCTCGGCTTTGGCCATCAGCGCGTTGACGCCGCCGACGATGCTATCGCCGTCCGGTACCGCCAGAGCGCCACCGGGGCAGAAATCCTTCTGCAGGTCGATCACGATCAGGGCTTGGGTCATCCGCACCTCCCTTTTGGTCATCTTTGGGTAAGGGGCGGCGCGCGAGGCGTCAATGGCAACCGATGCGTGTGAGCGCCTGTGCGGCACGCCTCCGCTCTTGCTCCCGCAGCCGTTGGGGCCTATTTCAGCGCGCATGTATACCATTGCCGCCCTCTATCATTTCACGCGGTTTGACGACCCCGCCGCGCTCAAACCCCACCTGCTGGCTCTTTGTACTGCGCAGAATGTGCAGGGCACCCTTTTGCTTGCACAGGAAGGGGTGAACGGCACCATCGCCGGGCCGCGCGCAGGTATTGATGCGGTCATCGCACATTTGCGCGCTCTTCCGGGCTGCGCTGATCTCGAGTGGAAAGAGGCGGTCAGCGACCACGCCCCCTTTGGCAAGATGAAGGTGCGTCTCAAGCGTGAGATCGTGACTATGGGCCAACCGGATGTGGATCCACGCGCACGGGTCGGCCATTATGTCGAACCGGAAGACTGGAATGCGCTGATCACGTCACCGGATGTCGCCGTGATCGATACCCGCAACGACTATGAGGTCGCCATCGGCACCTTCGAAGGCGCCATCGACCCCAACACCCAGAGCTTCGGCGAGTTCCCGGCATGGTGGGAGGCGAACAAGGAGCGCTTCCACAACAAGAAGGTCGCGATGTTTTGCACCGGCGGCATTCGCTGTGAGAAATCTACCAACTATCTATTGGGGCAGGGTGTCGAAGACGTGTATCACCTCAAAGGCGGTATTTTGAAATATCTTGAAGACGTCCCGGAGAAGGACACGAGATGGACCGGTGCATGCTTTGTCTTTGACAACCGTGTCAGCGTTGAACATGGATTGCGCGAGGGGCCGCATATGCTGTGTCACGGATGCCGTCGTCCCATCCTCCCCCAAGACACCAAACGCGCCGAATACGAGGTGGGAGTAAGCTGTCACCAATGCGTTTCCGAGACGTCGGAGGCCGATAAGGCCCGCTTCCGTGAGCGGCAGAGACAGATGGCCCTTTCCAAGGCGCGGAGAGTTGCTGAGAGCTAGGCCGTCTTTGCGCTGTTTGGCGGTGATCGGTGTTCAGGCGACGAGTTGGGATAATCACCACACCCGGTCCGTGCCGTGAAATATTATCTCCCAGCGCGCTGTGATGCAAGCCGCTCCCGGAAGAACTCTTGCAGACATGAATGGTCTTTGCATACCGGACCAAGCCGGCTCGGACCCCACGTTGCCAGGATGCGGCGCTGTCTCAAAACAAATAGCGGGCCGACGCGACTGAGCGAGGTCAGGCTGCCGAACGGCATATCACGAAACAGAGTGTTCTCGCCGGTGCGGCTCTGATCGCAAACGTTCTCCCAGGGCCGAGCTAATTGGTAGGCGGACCTGAGGCGCAGAAGGACCGCTGCGAGATGCCAATGTTCAACGGGCCAACCGATGACGCCGGTCAATCGTTATCACACCGAACACCAACCTGTTTGCCGTTATAATGCAGAGCCAGCGACATCTTGGCGTCGTCCCTCGCCTTTGGTGTCGGGCACCTCCGCGCTGACACAGTGGAAAAACCAGCTTTCATTAAGGAGGTGGAAAGACCTTCTGCGCTATCACCGCTGTTGGGTGAATATGAGAGTGGTGAGTTATGGCTGCGCAGAGCAATCTGGCACCAGTCATCATCAAACGGAAGAAGATCATCGCCGGCGGGCACCATGGCGGTGCCTGGAAGGTCGCATATGCGGATTTCGTGACGGCGATGATGGCGTTCTTCATGATGATGTGGCTGTTGAATGCGACGACAGAACAGCAACGGCAGGGTTTGGCGGATTATTTTTCGCCGACCATACCGGTGAACCGGGTTTCCGGGGGCGGTGATGGCGCCTTCGGTGGTGAGAGCATCTTCTCTGAAGAAACCTTGCCTCAAAACGGCCTCGGTGCCACCACACACTACGCCGCCCAGCAGCAGCAGTCCCGTGGGGACAGTGGCACAAGCACGGATGACGGTGCGCAGGATGCCACCAATGAAGAGTTGGAGGAGATCATCGCGGAACTGACCGCGCTCGGTGGAGAGAGCACGGTGATGGAGAATGCACTCCAGCATATCGTGACGCGTATCACCGATGAGGGTCTTGTTATCGAACTTTTTGCCCTCGACGGCCTCCCGCTCTTTGAGGAAGGCAGTGATCGACCGACACCGCTGATGGAAACGCTTGTCGAGATGGTGGCCACGGTAAGCCAGGCTGTGACCAATGATATCGCCATCGGCGGCCATGTCCGGGCGGTACCTATTGTTTTGGCTGACAATCCGGTCTGGGATAAATCCGCCGACCGTGCGACACGCACCCGGCTCATGCTTCAGCAGGATGGCATATTGCCCGAGCGTATGCAGCGGGTGACCGGCCATGCTGATCGTGAACCGGTTCACCGCAACCCAATGGCTACGCGTAACGACAGGGTGGAAATTGTGCTGCTGCGATGAATTGTGGCCGAAATAGGGCGCATTTTATATGTTAGCGCGGTGTTAAGCCCGGACGCTTATCTGTGCGATCAATGGATGATCACATCAGAAAGGCGTGCCCATGACAATTTCTTCGTCGCTCAATGCAGGTGTTGCAGGCTTGCAGACTAATGCGCAGCGGTTGGCGTCCATCTCGGACAATATCTCAAACTCGTCGACCTATGGCTACAAGCGGGTGCAGACGGATTTCGAATCCATGGTGCTGTCCTCCGGAGGTGGGTCTTATGCCGCTGGCGGCGTCCGGGCCAACACTCAGCGTCTGATCGACGAACGCGGGCCACTGATCACCACCTCGAACCCGACGGATCTTGCGGTTCGCGGCGCGGGCATGCTGCCCGTCGCTCAGGCCGCGCAGGTGCAGACTGCGGGTGCGGACGCACCGATGTTTCTGACCACCACCGGGTCCTTCCGCACTGATGCCGAAGGCTACCTTACGTCGCAGTCTGGCCTCGTTCTGATGGGCATTCCCGCCGCTGCCGACGGTACCATCCCGCCGTTCCCGCGTGATACCGCGGATGGGCTCGAGCCGGTGCGCATCAATACAGGCCAGCTTGCGGGCAACCCGACATTGAACATGAGCCTGGGCATCAATCTTCCGGCCACGGAGACGGAGTTTGGCGCCGCGGCGCTGACTGAACAGCTGTCGGTCGAGTATTTTGACAACCTCGGTACGTCTCAGAGCATCAGCATTACTTTCACACCAACACCGCCTGCCACTGCGACCGACCCTGCGACCAATGAATGGACGATGGTGATGACCGATTCCGCCCAAGCTGGCGATGAGATCGGGCGTTACACGCTGACATTCACCGATGCGCGCACCGCCGGTGGCTCGCTCGCGACCGTTACGCCCATTCCGACCGTAACGCCAGCGGGTGCAAGCCCGGCCTATGATACGGCCACGGGCCTGATCAATGTGAACGTGGCCGCTGGCCCCATAACCATTGATATTGGCGCCATTGGCGACAACGAAGGTCTGTCGCAGCTGTCCTACAACTTCGCACCGATTTCGGTGACGAAGGACGGCTCGGCCATCGGCAACTTCATCGGGCTTGATGTGGATCCCAATGGGTTCGTGCGGGCAAGCTTTGATACAGGCGAGATCCGCACTGTCTATCAGATTCCGCTCGTGAACGTCGCCAATCCGAACGGTTTGCAGGCGTTTGACAGCCAAACCTATCTGCCATCTCGCGAAAGCGGAGCTTTCTTCCTATGGGACGCCGGAGACGGCCCGACCGGTGATATCGCGTCCTTCGCCCGCGAGGAATCCGCTGTCGACGTCGCAGGTGAGCTGACCGACATGATCAAGACCCAACGGGCGTATTCATCAAGCGCGAAGGTGATCCAGACCGTGGACGAGATGTTGCAGGAAACCACCAACATCAAGCGATAAGGCGATCTCCGCAGCTCCCAGTTAACAAGTAAGGGCCAGACATGACGATTTCATCTGCACTGTCAAATGCCATGACCGGGTTGCGCGCCGCGGGGCGCAATTCCGAGACGATCTCGGCAAATATCGCAAACGCGATGACCCCAGGTTACGGGGTGCGCTCCGTTGATCTGTCGTCGTCGTTGATCGGCGGCGTAAAGATAGATGGGATTACGCGCCTTGTCAGCCCGGCCCTTCTTGTCGATCGCGGCCTCGCCGAGGCCGCGTTCAACAACGCAAGCGACCGCACGAAGTTCTTGACCAACCATGAAGATTTTCTGGGTATTCCGGATGATCCAAACTCACTTTCAGCCAGGATTGCGCAGTTTGAAAGCAGCCTGGTCACCGCCACAAGCCGCCCTGACGCGCCCGAGCGCCTAGACGCAACGGTCAATGCCGCGCGCGACCTCGCGACGTTGATCTCTTCAGCTTCGCGGAATATCCAGGAAGCGCGCAGCGAAGCGGATCGAAATATTGATTTCCAAATCAACCAGCTGAGTACAGCCTTGACCAGCGTCCAAGAGCTGAACCGACAAATTACCAAGACCATGGCACTGGGCGGGGATACATCCGCACTGCAAGACAATCGCCAGGCTCTTGTGGACGAGATTAGCGGGATCGTCCCCGTTCGCCAAATCTCGCGAGAAAACGGTCAAATCGCGCTCTACTCGACCGGCGGTGCAATCCTGCTCGACGGTGGGGTCGCAGAGATCGAGTTCACGGCTGTCAATCAGGTGACCCCCTACATGAGCCTCGCAGGTGGCCAACTGTCAGGCCTGACAATCAATGGCTACCCCGCTCAGACAAGCAGTGATCGTGGCGCGCTCGGCGGAGGATCACTTGGGGCCCAGTTCGAGATCAGAGATGAGCTCGGGGTTGAAGCTCAGACGCAACTGGACGCGCTGGCGCGAGATTTGGTGGAACGCTTCCAGGATCCAGCGGTCGATCCGACCTTGGCCGTAGGAGACCCAGGCATTTTCACCGACACCGGCATCGCATTCGATCCACTAAACGAGGTCGGCATTTCGGAACGTTTGACTATCAACGCGGCGATCGACGACCGACAGGGGGGTGAGTCCTGGCGTTTGCGAGACGGCCTGAATGCAGTTGCCCCGGGCGATGTCGGCGACTCTCGTCAATTGCAAGCACTGTCGGAGGCTTTGCTCACACAACGTGTACCGGCGTCGGGCGATTTCGGCACAGGCGCCTTCTCGATGATCAATTTGGCCTCCACGCTGACATCGCAACTCGGCGCGGACCGAGCGCAAGCAGAGCAAACACAGACGTTCACGTCGACCCAATTCAATGAGCTGACCCAACTGGTTTTGGCCGAGGGGGTCGATACCGATCAGGAGCTTCAGAAGCTCCTGCTGGTCGAACAGACCTATGCTGCGAATGCCCGAATGATCGAGGCTGCAGACGAAATGATGCAAACAATTTTGAGGCTGTAAGCGATGAAGTCGACCTCCCTTGGTGATCTTGCACAATCCTTCATGCTGCAGCGCCGTAGCGTCGCGCTCAGGCAGGATCTGACGCGACTGACAGATGAGCTTTCGAGCGGTAAGGTCGCTGATGTCAGGCAAGTCTTGTCCGGCAATCACAACTATCTCACCGGGCTCGAACGTTCGCTGGAGGTTCTGCAAGGGTATTCTGTCGCAAACACCGAAGCCGGGTACTTGACCGGCGCCATGCAGGATTCCCTGGAGCGGGTTCAGGAGTACGGTAGTCAATTGGGGCTGGACTTGCTTCTGGCAAGCGGCGGCCCCTTGGGTGTTGTCTCCGGCAATCCAGCTGAAAATGCCAGGACGCAGCTGCAGGGGATCGTCAATTCGCTAAATGACGACGTCGCCGGGCTGAGCCTTTTTGCGGGTACAGCGACAGACAGCGCACCGCTACCGGACGCCGAAACACTGATTGGATTGGTACGCACTGTGATTGCAGGTCAACCGACGCCCGAAGACGCGCTCGCTGCGGCAGAAACTTGGTTCAATGATCCTGCGGGATTCGACGCCCTTGCCTACTCAGGCTCAACAACTGCGCTTGCACCGTTCGCGCTCTCTGATACCGAGCGTGTGTCGCTCGATATCCGTGCCGACGACGATGCAATCAAAGACTTGTTGATGCATATCACCGTTGCTGCGCTCGGCGACGACGCCGCGCTTGGGTTCGGAGTGCAAGAACAGTCAGAGCTTTTTGGACTGACGGGAATTGGTCTTCAGTCCAACCAAGATCAACTCACCAGTCTACGCGCTAGTATCGGATTTGTCGAAGAACGGATCGAAATGATCTCTGCCCGCAATCAGGCCGAAGAGACCAGTATGGAGTTTGCGCGAAATGCCTTGCTCGCAGCCGACCCCTTTGAGACGGCAACCGAGTTGGAGAGCGTTCAATTCCATCTGCAGAGCCTCTACTCCGTCACAGTTCGCAGCGCACAACTCAACTTGGTGAATTTCCTATGAGATTTCTTTTGGCCGTTTTGGCAACCGTCCTTTTATGCGTTCCGGCGCTTCATGCAGGACCTGTGCGGATCAAAGATCTGGTTGAATTTGACGGTGTACGTGGGAATGATCTCGTGGGATATGGCCTCGTTGTCGGCCTGAACGGAACCGGTGATGGGTTGCGAAATTCGCCGTTTACCGAAGAGATTATGTCCAACATTCTCGAACGTCTCGGTGTCAACGTCGCGGGCGAGCAGTTCAGACCTCAGAACGTCGCAGCGGTACTGGTAACTGCTGCTCTCCCGCCATTCGCGCGCGGAGGCAGTCAAATCGATGTGACAGTTTCGGCGATCGGAGATGCGGACAGCCTTCTAGGCGGAACACTCATCATGACCCCGTTAAATGCGGCGGACGGCCAGATCTACGCTGTTGCACAAGGCACCATCATCGCGGGCGGCGCAGTCGCGGAAGGTGACGGCGCGACAGTGACTCAAGGCGTGCCGACGTCGGGTGTGATCCCCTCCGGCGCTCGTGTGGAACGGGAAATTGAATTCGATCTCTCTAGTCTGACAAATCTCCGGCTGGCTCTGCGCGACGCTGACTTTACTACCGCCGCGCGGATCGAGCAGGCCATCAATTCCGATTTTGGGCGGCCCGTGGCGTTCATGTTGGATTCCGGTACAGTTCAACTGGATATTCCACAGACGCGAATGGCGTCGGTTGCACACGCTTTGGGCCGAATTGAAAATATATCGGTCTTGCCAGAGCGGAAGGCGCGGGTTGTCGTCGATCAGCGGTCCGGCACCATTGTCATGGGGGAAGACGTCCGAATCTCTCGCGTTGCGGTGTCTCAGGGGAACCTGACCTTGCGGATCCAGGAGGCGCCGATCGCGGTTCAGCCCAATCCATTTGCGGATGGAGAGACCGTCGTTGTGCCAAGAACAGATGCCGAAATCGAAGAGGAGCCTGGTATCGGACTTGCTGAGATCCCGACGGGGACATCCTTGTCCGAAGTCATCGCCGGGCTGAATGCGCTTGGCGTGGCCCCACGAGACATGATCGACATCCTGAAGAGCATAAAGGCGGCGGGAGCGCTGCATGCCGAATTCATAGTCCGGTAGGGCTTGCGAAGTGCGTCCATTACCGTCGCTTGACTGATATTGTATGCTCCTTTGGTTCAGCAAACCCCAATCACCAGTTTGCTGGGTACACTGTTTTGAGGGGCGATTGACCGCTTCAAAGGACGATTGAAACTAGGTGAGCGCTTACACAGATTGGGATTTTGTCGGCTCCCATCTCGCAAGGCGATCTTATATTGGTCAGTGGGTCGCGCCATACCGGATGTTCGCTCAGCATGCGCCACACAGACGGCAGGTTTTTTTCAAGCTGTGGCAATTGCCCAGGAGCCAACAACAGACCGATAGGATCTGCCAGCGGACTGGATAGTATTCTTCCCCGGCATCTTTCAGTGGAGTGCGTGAAGATCAACGTGTCAGCAAAGCTGCAGGTCTGAATAACCGAAGCAGGCAGTTAGTAGTCGGCTTTGACCACCGCGAAGCTCTCAGGTTTGTTTTTGTCGGGGCTCTCCGTCTGATCCAAGTGCTTTGACGTGCGCGGCAAGCTTGTTTGTCATATGGGTTTTCATAAGTTGCCCGAGCCCGACGGCATCGCGGCATCTTAAACGCATCATCATCTGCTTGTGCTCACTGATCGCTTCCGACCACCTTTCATCGGACAAATTTACCATGAACCGAGCCCGACTGACCCGCGCAGCGAGCCTGCGATGGTGCGCCTTCAATACATCATTCTGTGCCCCGGAAATCAGCGCGTTGTGAATATCTTGATTGGCCTGGAAATACGCCTTCCGATCCTGGGCCTTGTACGCGGCGAGCATTTCTGCATGGCGCTCTTCGATCTTCGAGATACCTTCGTCATCCAAATGTGCACATGCCAGTTCGCCGGCCAACTGTTCAAGCGCCGCGAGCACTGGAAATGTATTCTCAAGTTCCTCACGCGTGACTCGGGCGATACGAGCGCCACGGTTCGCTTGCAAGACCACCAGCCCTTCGGACGCCAGAACCTTCAGCGCCTCCCGCAGCGGCGTTCGGGACACTCCGAAACTCTCACACAGCTCCTTTTCCGGCACTTTTTCGTCCGGCTTCAGGATGTCTTCGATCACGAGATTGCGCAACCGTTCGACCAGCTCTTCATGCAAGGTGGGGCGTTGGATGCTACTGGTCAGGTTCATGTGTCTTTCTTACCCGGCGAGAGCCTGATCTAGCAAGCGTGCCACATGCTGGGCGCGCCTGTCCGTTCCGTCCGCGATCTGATGCCGACAGGATATACCATCTGCAATGATTAGCGCGTCTTCGGGAGCGGCGTGAAGTGCCGGCAGCAGGTCCAGCCCCGCCATTTTGAGCGAAAGGTCGATTGTGTCCGGCGCATAGCCGAAGGCGCCTGCCATGCCGCAACAACTGGTTTCTATCAAATGGACCTCCGTATCTGGTATGCGTCTCAGCAGATCCAACATCGGCGTGACCGCGTCATGTGCTTTTTGATGGCAATGACCATGGACGTAGATCGGACGATCGAGGGGTTTGAGCGGCAGGTCGGCCTGTTGGATAAGGTATTCCTCGAACGTAAAAGTGGCGGCTGCCAGGGCCTCTGCGCCCGGTCCCGGGCAAAGGGCGAGGCATTCATCCCGAAACGTCAGGATGGAAGACGGCTCCAACCCAACCAGCTTCACCCCATGTGCGACTGCTTCGCGGGTGGCGGCAATCACCCGCCGCGCCTCTGCCCGCGCCTCGTCCACGCACCCCACCGCCAGCAGTGTGCGTCCGCAATCCAATGCCCGGTCGGTCCCATCCCGCGCCACAGCTACCAGCTTGCCACTGGAGCGCAGAACCCGGATCGCGGATCGAAGATTTTCAGGTTCGAAATAGCGGTTGAACACATCCGCGAACAGCAGGACATGCGGATCGGCATCCTGTGCTTCTGCGTCGGCAAACGGATGCCGTGACCAGGCCGGCAGGTCGCGCCGGTGCGAGACACCGGTCAACCCCTCGGTCAGCTTCCGGATCGCGCCCGTCTTATTGCGCAGGTTCATCAAAAACGGCACTTTTGCCGCATAAGGCGCATAGCGCGGCAGATAGCCGATCAGCCTCTCCGCAATCGACAGCCCGTTTGTCTTTCGCCGCGCGGCAAGCACCTCGATCTTCATGCGGGCCATATCAACACCTGTCGGGCATTCGCGGCGACATCCTTTGCAGGACACGCAATACTTCATGGTGTCAGCCATGGCATCCGAGGTCAGACCGCCCGGCATCTGCCCGGAAATTGCAAATCGCAGGGTGTTGGCGCGTCCACGTGTCGTGTCCCGCTCGTTCCTGGTGGCGCGAAACGAGGGGCACATGACGCCACCCTTGAGCTTGCGACAGGCACCATTGTTGTTGCACATCTCGACGGCGCCCTGAAACCCGCCCGCTGACCCCGGCCAAGCCGACCAATCGAGCGCTGTATCGAATTCAGGAACGGCATAGTCAGCACCGTAGCGAAAGACCCGCCGATCATCCATCGCGGGCGCCTGCACAATCTTTCCAGGGTTCATAAGCGCCCCCGGATCGAAGCGCGCTTTGACCTGCTCAAAGGCTGTCACGATGCGGGACCCGAACATGGTCTCATGAAACTCCGACCGGACGATCCCATCGCCGTGTTCGCCTGAATGCGACCCCTTGTAGCGTTTCACGAGATCAAACGCCTCTTCGGCAATCGCACGCATCGTGCGGACGTCCTTGTCCTGCCGCATGTTCAGCACAGGTCGCACGTGCAGACAGCCGACCGACGCATGGGCATACCAGGTGCCCTTGGTGCCGTGGCGCGTGAAAATCTCGGTCAGCCCTGCGGTGTATTCGGCAAGGTCGGGCAGGGCGACTGCACAGTCTTCGACGAAAGAGATCGGCTTGCCGGCCTCCTTCATCGACATCATCACGTTCAAACCGGCTTTCCGGTATTCGGCAATGGCGCCTTGCAGGCCGTTGTCCGTCACGGGAACCACACCGCCCCAGTGGCCATCTTTCGCGGCGAAGTCGTAACCAAGATCACCCATCATCTCGGCGAGTTCGGCCAGTTTTGCTGCATTGCGCGCCGCACTGCCATCGGCGAATTCCACAAGCAGAAGCGCGGCGGGGTCGCCTTCGACAAAGGCGTCTATGGTCTTTCGAAAGAGCGGGATCTCGCGGCCAAGCGCAATCATCGTGTCGTCGATCAGTTCCACTGCCTGCGGGTCGAGTTTCACCAGATGCTGTGCTGCATCCATCGCCGCATAGAAGGTCGGAAAATGACAGACCCCGGTGACCTTTTCGCCGGGCAGGCGTGCCAGGCTCAGCTCCAGTTCGGTGAAATAGGCGAGCGTTCCCTCGGAGCCAACCAGAAGATGGGCCATATTCACGTCATTGCCCGTCAACGCGTCGATGTTGTAGCCACCGACCCGCCGCTGGACTTTGGGAAAGCGTGCTTCGATTTCACCCACTTCGCGCTGCCCGAGAGCACGCATATCAGCAACCAAGTCGGCGTAAGGCCCAGGCGGCGGAACTGCTCCATTAAATCGTGCTTCGGTGCCATCCGGCAAAATCGCAGAAATCGCCCTGACATTGTCGCGCATGATCCCGTAGCGCAGCGATTTGCCACCTGAGGAGTTATTGGCAGCCATACCGCCCAAGGTACAGCGCGACGCGGTCGAGGGGTCGACCGGAAACCACAGACCATGCGGTTTGAGCGCGCGGTTCAACTCATCCAGCACCAGACCCGGTTCCACTCGCGCGGTCAATGCCTCGGTGTCAATGTCCAGGATCCGGTTCAGGTGGCGTGTATTGTCGAGCACTATGGCGTTATTGACGGTCTGTCCGCACTGGGAGGTGCCGCCACCACGCGGCAGGATGGGGACACCTTCGTCTCGGGCCACTGCCATGACAGCTTGGATATCGTCCTTTGAGCGGGGGACAACGACGGCCTCGGGAACCATCTGATAGATAGAGGCGTCTGTGGCGTAGCGCGCGCGGGACGCCGCGTCTGACATCACTTCACCTTCGACCGCACCTGTCAGCTTGCCAGAGAGACGGGTGTTCTCACGCATGAATGGTCAAACTCCCCCGTTTCAGTGCGAATGCACATTGTGACAGTTTTTGGGTTGACTGAATTATGAATTCATAATTACGTTTTAGCAACCGATAAACGCGCCCGCTCCGTGGGGCGCCCGCAGGAGAAGATCCAAATGCGCCAGGCTGGCCGACATTTCTTGCAGATTCCGGGCCCGAGTGCCGTGCCGGACCGCATCCTCAAAGCGATTGGCCAGCAAACCATTGACCATCGCGGTCCTGACTTCGCCGATGTGGGCAAGAAAGCGCTCGATGGCATGAAGTCCATCTTCAAAACGCAGCAGCATGTTTTCATCTTCCCGTCGTCGGGAACCGGCGCCTGGGAAGCGGCCTTGGTCAACACGCTGTCTCCGGGAGATCGCGTACTGATGTTCGAAACCGGACACTTTGCGGCGATGTGGACAAAAATGGCGCGCAAGATCGGGCTGGAGCCGGAGTGCCTCGAAGGCGATTGGCGCGGCGGTGCCGAGCCTGACCGGATTGAGGCCCGCTTGCGTGAGGATACGCACCATCAGATCAAGGCGGTCTGCGTTGTGCATAACGAAACCTCCACAGGATCTGTGTCACCCATCGGGGAGATCCGGAAGGCGATCGACGCGACGGGCCATCCTGCCTTGCTGATGGTTGATTCGATTTCCGGTTTGGCGTCGATAGATTTCCGGTTTGACGAATGGGGCGTGGATGTCTGTGTCTCGGGCTCGCAGAAGGGTCTGATGCTGCCGCCCGGGTTGAGCTTCAACGCGGTTAGTGAGAAGGCGCTTGTGCGGTCGAAGTCGGTCACGATGCCGCGCAGCTACTGGGACTGGCAGGATATGATCGGGCCGAACGAGACCGGGTACTTCCCCTATACGCCCGGCACCAATCTGCTTTATGGCCTGAATGAGGCCATCGACATGCTGCACGAAGAGGGCCTCGATAACGTCTTTGCACGTCACGCCCGGCATGGCGCGGCCACGCGCACGGCCGTTCGGGCCTGGGGGCTTGAGGTGCTCTGCGCTCGGCAAGGCGACGAATCCGGGGTGCTTACAGCCGTGATGACGCCGCAGGGCCATTCGGCGGATGCGTTCCGCGCCATCACGCTCAAGCACTATGACATCTCGCTCGGCAATGGCCTGTCAAAAGTCGCGGATAAGGTGTTCCGCATTGGTCATCTGGGGGATTTCAACGATCTGATGCTGATGGCAACCCTGTCCGGGGTGGAGATGGGGCTTGCAAAGGCCGGTGTGCCGCATGAGTCGGGCGGTGCCCAGGCCGCTATGGATTACCTCAAGGAGACGACAGAGGAGCGGTTCGCCGCGGAATAACGCCCGATAGGGGCATCTAGGGAGGAGAAACCATGAAACTGAAAGCACGTATTCTTGCGAGCGTGGCAGCATTGGCGATGCCATTTGCCGCCACCGCGGCAGATCTGACATTGCGGTTTGGCCATGTGGGAAACCCAGGGTCGCTGTTCGAGGCGTCGGCGGATGCCTTTGCCGAATGCGCCAACGGAAAGTTGGGGGACAAAGCGGAAGTCCAGACCTTCGGGGCGAGCCAACTCGGGAAGGACCGCGAACTGCTGCAGAAGCTGAAGCTCGGCCAGGTGGATTTCTCGCTGCCCTCGTCGGTCATGTCCTCCGTCGCGCCTGAATTCGGCGTGTTCGAGATGCCCTACATCGTTCAGGACCGCGACCACATGCGTCGCATCCAGGCGGAGCTTGGCGATGTCTTCCAGGAGGCCGCGCTGCGCGAGGGTTACCGGATCATTGGTTATTTCGAGAACGGCTTCCGCCACATCACCAACAACACACGCCCGATCACGACGCCCGAGGATCTGCAGGGCATCAAACTGCGCACCCCGAACGGCGAATGGCGCGTGAAGATGTTCCAGCAATATGGGGCGAACCCGACACCGATGGCGTTCTCCGAGGTCTTCACCGCTCTGCAGACCAAGGTGATCGACGGGCAGGAAAACCCGTACGCCCAGATTGCATCGGCCAAATTCCAGGAAGTGCAGAAGTACCTGTCGATCACCGGCCATGTCTACACTCCCGGCTATGTGCTGGTGGCTGAAAACCAGTGGCAACGCCTGCCGGAAGACGTGCGCGCCGAGCTTGAAGCTTGCGGTGCCGAAACCCAGGATTTCGTTTACGAACACGCCGCGAAACTGGAGACCGAGCTTCTGACCGTCATCAAGAACGCGGGCGTTGAGGTGAACGAGGCCGACAATCAAGCCTTCATCGACGCCTCAGCTGCCATCTATGAAGAGTTCGCAAGCACCGTCGAGGGCGGCGCGGAACTGATCGAGCGCATCCAGACCCTCGCATCGGGGTCCTGATCTGACAGGGGCAGGGGGCCGCGTTTGGTCCTCTGCCTCCACCAACGCGTCGGGCCGCGCCCGTTTGGTTGGATAGTACCGGGCAGGTGACCCGGCGGGGAGAGCCATGTTCAAGTCACTGCAGAAGGTCTTCGAGGTCGTCCTCGAATACTTCGTCATCCTCCTGATGGTCGTGCTGACAGTCATCGTGGTGGTCGCCGTCATCTACCGGCTCGTGGGGTCGAGCCTCGCCTGGTATGACGAAGTTGCTGCGATCCTGCTGGCCTGGATCACCTACTACGGCTCGGCACTGGCCGCCCTGCGCCGCCGCCACATCGGGTTTGACAGTGTCCTGCTGTCAATCCCGATGCCCACACGCATGTGGGCTGTCGCCCTGGCCGAAGCGATCACGGCAGGATTCTTCATATTGCTGGCCTGGGCCGGGTATGTGGTGATGACCATTCTCGGCGGTATGTCCCTCGTGTCCCTGACATGGGTGCCCGTCAGCTTCACCCAGTCGGTCATCCCGGTTGGCGCTGTCCTGTTCCTGATCTGTCAGGCGCTCAGCCTGCCGGAGTATTGGCGCAACACGGCCCGAGGTGTCTCGCTCGAACATGCCGAGATCGAGGAAGAGGTCGAAGCCGAAATGAAGAAAGCGGGGAACGCCTGATGCTGATGCTGGGGATTTTCATCGCGATGGTCGGCATGATTTGCCTCAACGTGCCAATCGGCGTCGCGTTGGCGGTGTCGGCCATCGGCGGCCTTCTTGTTCTGGAGGGGACCGGCTCGCTGGTGAATGTGGCCCTCGACATGTACGGCGGTGCCACCAAGTTCTCCCTCATCGCCATCCCGATGTTCGTATTGGCGGGCGCCATCATGAACGCGGGCGGCATCACCGACAGGCTCATCAATTTCGTAGCGGCCCTCATCGGCTTCATCCGCGGGGGTCTGGCGCATGTGAACATCGGCGTGTCGCTCTTCTTTGCCGAAATCTCTGGCTCGGCGGTCGCCGACGTGGCGGCGATGGGGTCGGTGATGATCCCCCAGATGAAAAAGCGCGGCTACTCCGCTGCACTGTCCGCAGCCGTGACCTCGTCTTCGGCCTCGCTGGCGATCATCATCCCGCCATCCATCCCGATGATCCTCTATGCCACGTCGGCGAATGTATCGGTCGAGCAGCTCTTTGTGGCAGGCGTGGTGCCAGGCCTCATGGGCGCGGCCGGGCTCATGGGTGTGGCCTACTATTTTGCACGCCGCTACGATCTGCCGCGTGAAGAGGCGTTTTCCGGGCGCAGGCTCTGGGTCGCCTTTGTCGATGCGCTGCCCACCTTTGCCCTGCCTGTCATCATCCTGGGCGGCATCTTCGGCGGTTATGTCACGGCCACCGAGGCCGCAGGTCTCGCGGTGCTGGCCGCCATTGCGATCAGCCTCTGGTACCGGCAAGTGGATCTGCGGCACCTCCAGCGCTCCATGCTCGATGGCGGCATGCAGACGGCTGTCGTGATGCTGCTGGTCGCCGCGTCCGTGGTGATGGGCGGTTTCCTGACCCGCGCACAATATCCACAGGAACTCGCCGCGGGGATTCTCAGCATCACCGAAAACAAATGGTTGATCCTGCTGATCCTGAACTTCTTCTTCCTTATCATCGGCTTTTTCCTGCACTCCGCTGCAGCCATTATCCTGGTGGTGCCCATCGTCATCCCGCTGATCGACGCCGTTGGGATCAACCCGATCCATTTTGGCCTGGTCGTCACGCTCAACCTCGCCATTGGTCAGCAGACACCACCCGTCGCCAGCGTGTTGATCACCGCCTGTGCGGTGGCGCGTGCCAACATCTGGGACGTGACGAAGGTGAATGTCTATTTCATCGCCGTGCTGCTCACCGTCCTGCTGATATGTACCTACATCCCCGCCATCCCACTGTTTTTGGTGGACTATTTCTACAACTAAATGCCGTGGCCGATCCTGAAACAGCTCTAGGCATTCATGTCCTGAAGCAAGCGCCCATGTTTCTTGGTGGCCTCGACCACATCGCCGAAGGTACGCACGCCTTTCGCCTCCAGCAAAGGCAGCAGCCTGACCAGGGCCTGCGCCGTCGCCCGCGCGTCGCCCAGGGCAGTGTGCCGGTCCTGCTCTGGCAACGTCACGGACAGCCGCTCGCACAACGCGTCCAGCGAATGATCCTCGGTGATGCCAAAGACCACCGCTGAGAGCAGTACGGTGTCGAGCACGGGATGGTCCCACTCGACACCCATCTCATCCTGGGATTTGCGCAAAAGACCGATGTCGAAAGGTGCGTTATGGGCCACAAGAACCGCGTCCCGGGCAAAATGGTGAAAGCGGCGCCCGGCGTTGCCGATGTCGGGCGCGCCCGCCACATCGGCGTCTGAAATCCGGTGAATTTTGGTCGATGCGGGCGGTATTGCGCATCCCGGGTCCACATAGGTGTCGAGGATCTCGCCTTCCACGATCCGGCCGTTCAGCACCCGAACAGCACCGATTTGAATGATTGCGTCGGCCTCAACCGACAGCCCGGTGGTTTCCGTGTCGAAGGGAACGAAGCAAAGATCGCGCAAGGCGGTCTCGCTGATCTCCCGGGTCTCTCCTGCGGTCATCAGGTCGAAATCAAAGACCAGCGGCCGCTGCGCAACCACCTTGTCGCCGGTGGCCTCCACCTCGATCAGCAGCATATGGCTGCCGTCTCCGAGCGACTTGAGCCGGGCCTCGAACTCTTCGCTGCCGGCCGTACCTGTCAAGCCAAGCGGCACTTCGGTGATCTGCGCCGTCAGTTGCGACATTGCCTCCGTGATTGCGCTTGTCTCGAAGTAATCCGCTAGGGGTGCCTTGAGCCGCGGTGGGGCGATTTGTGACAGGACATCCGCCGCCTGCGCGTCGTAAAGCACAATCTCCTGCGCCGGGTTGAGCAGGATTGTCGCAATCGGGATTTCGGTCAGGAGCGCTGTCAGCCGTTCGCTCTCCGCCTTCAGGCGCTGCGTCTCACGAGCAACCTCGGCAGCCGTATCCATCACCGCGCTGCTCATCGTTTCCGAAAGCGCGCTCGCCGCAGGACCCAGATCGCCAAGATAGCGCGCGGCTTGGGTATCAACCTCGCACTCGACGCCGGAATGGGCGCGCAGCCTCAGATCGGCTGAGAGACGCGTGATGGGTTTGGCCATGTTCTCATCGAAGAGCAGCCATATGCCGAGCGCGAAGCCGGTGTTCAGAAAGGCGAAGGCAATGAAGGCGGTGATGAAGGGACCGGCTGGCAGGTCAGTCGGACCCCGGGACCAGCCGAAGGCCAATGCGCCCGCCGCCAGCGCCACGCTTGCAAAGGCCACGAGGCAGAAGAAGAGAAAGACGCGCAGGCGGAGGGACAGGGTGGTGAACATCTCAAGTCTCGCACACCAGTTGCAGGATCGGGTCGCCCGCCGGCGTCGCCTGCCAGTCAGCATTGGCGACGGTGCCGTCGGCGGCGAACTCGGCGCCGTCGATCAGCAGGGCGGAGCGTGCGAGGCCACAGTCAAAGAGCATCGGCGCCTGGTTCACCGGCGACCAGCGCCCGAAGAAATAGATGTCGGCCAGCCGCTGGTCCGGCAGGTCTGGGTGCTTGCGCGCGGTGCCCGTATCGACCGCGACGAAGCGCTTGGTGTAGGGCCAGACTTGTGTCCAGGGGCGCATCCAGCCTTGCTCGTCCACCGTCATGGCGATCTCGACGCCCTCGGGCAGCCGCTCTGCGGTGCGGTCAAACCAGGTGTACTCATTCGAGATGGTCATCCCGATCATACCCGCGCCTGCGGCCACCGGCATCACCCATTTCGGCAGGCGCCGCCCGGTCACGATATTGAGCAGCATGGCGATCCCGGCGCAGGCGATCCCGGCAAAGATGGTGGCGATGAGTTCGACAAACATGGGCCTATCCTAACGCGCCTTTGCCCGATCCCACAGCGGATTGCATCGTCTTCACAACCACGAAGGCGTCACGCAGGTGGCTGCGCTCGAAATCCGAGAGCGTGGCGGGATCAAGGTAGTTGTTGGGTTTCGCGCCTGCCTTGATCTGTGTCACCTGATGCTCGAGCCGCATCGTGGCGATCAAATCATAGGCGTGCAGCAGGTCCGCGCCCCCGGAGGCAGAGAGCACGCCCGCCTTTTGCGCGGCCTCCAGCCGGGCGCGGGTGTTCACCGGGCTGAGCTGGCCTTGTAGCGTGTAGACGCGGCCCAGATCGACCACCGGCACCACGCCGTTGTGTTTGAGATCAAGCTGGTTGCGGTGCTCGCCCGACCGGATCGTCGCGAGCCCGCGCAGGAGACCCAGCGGCGGTTGGTGCTTCAGCGAATTGGCGATCATATGCGCGGTGAAGATCGAGTTCTTCGATGCCTCTGCCAGCGTCTTCTGCTGCAGATCTTCGAAGAGGCTAAGGTCACCCCCGATAGGCCGGAGGTCGAACATCACAGAGGCGAGCATCTGCGCCTCGGGGTTCGGGGTGGCGATCCAGCCGCGGAAATACTCGCGCCACACGCGCAGCGGCTGGCACCAGCGCGGGTTCGTGGCCATCATGTCGCCGGGGCAGTAGAAATACCCGCAGGTATCGAGCCCTTGGCTGACGTATTTCGCGAGGTCCGCGAAATAGGGCATCTGCGCCTCGGTCACGTCATCGGACAGGATCAGGCAGTTGTCCTGATCGGAGACACCGGTTTGCTCCTGCCGCCCCTGGCTGCCGCAGGCGAGCCAGAGGTAGGGCACGGGGGGTGGTCCAAGCGCGGCTTCGGCGAGCGCGAGCAACCGGCGCGTGGCAGTGTCGGCGATGTCGGTGATCAGACGGGTCACGACCTCATGCCGGTTTCCTGCTTCGACCAGCTGCACCAGCAAGTTGGGGATCTGTGCTGTCGCGCGGGACATCTCTGCAGCGTCTGCGGCCTTGGCCACGCGGCCCACCAGATCGGCGGAGGACATGGCCTGCGCACGGGTGAGATCGGTTTGCGTGACGATACCCACGAGGTCAGCGCCCTCGACGATTGGCACATGGCCAATCCCGCGCTCGACCATCAGGTGCAACACATCCGTCACCAGCGCTTGCGGCCCGAGTGTCAGCGGCTGATCCGTCATGATCGCCGACACCGGCGCTGCCGGGTCAACACCCTCGGCCACGACTTTGCCGTTCATATCGCGCAGGGTGACGATGCCGCGAAAGCCCCCCGCATCGCTGACACAGATCGAGGAGATGCGCTTGGCGTGCATCTCTCCGGCAGCGCTGCGGATCGGCGTCTCGGGTGCGCAGGTCATCGGGTCACGGGTCATCAACTGCTCGACCGGAAGCGTCGTCAGATCCTTCTGATCGGTCCGCGGCGGGCGGCGGCGGTCGAAGAACCCGGCCACCGGCGCATGGGCGTCGATCAGGGCAAAGAACGTCTCCGCTGGCATCACGATCAGGGTCGTGTCCTGCGTCGGGGTGACCGTGCGGCTGGCGTCTTCGCCACGCAGCAAGGCACGCTCGCCGAAGGAATTGCGCGGGCCGAGGATGGAGATCTGCACGCCGGTCTCGTCGGTGACGTCGACCTCTCCGCTCGCAATGATGTAGAGGCTTGTTGCGGTATCTCCGACCGCAAACACTGTTTCTCCAGGCGTGAAATCCCGGGCCTCGCAGACCTCTGCCAGCGCATCGACATCAGCCTCTGACAGGCTGTCATAGGGATGCACGGAGGCAAGGAACTGTCGCAGATGGGCCGGAAGGGGCATGTGTCAGCCTCTGGAAAGGGATGTCCTGCCCGAGGGAGGATCGGGCAGGACGGGCCTGATATGGGAGGCACCGCCACCCGCAGGCGGCGGTGTCAGGCGGTACTAGTGACCTTCGACGGCCACGCCCGCCCCACGCGGGATGCGGACGCTCTCGACGAGGTCCTTGATTTCCTGCGGGGTCTCCTTGGTCATGCCGGATACCACATAGGCCACCGCGAAGTTGACCGCAGCCCCGATGGCGCCGAAAGAGGTCGACTTGATCGGGCCCAAGAGCGGGTCGGCATCCGTGAACGTGTTGGTGTCCGGGATGAAGAACCAGCCTTTGTGCAGGAAGATATAGAGCAGCGTCACCACCAGACCGGCGAGCATACCTGCCACGGCGCCAACGTTGTTGATGCGGGTCGAGAAGATCCCCATCATCAGCGCCGGGAAGATCGACGCAGCCGCGAGACCGAAGGCCAGGGCCACGGTCTGCGCGGCAAAGCCCGGCGGATTGAGCCCCAGCAAGACGGCCACCACGATCGCCGCTGCCATGGATATCCGCGCTGCTAGCAGCTCCGATTTCTCCGACATGTTGGGTGTCAGCTGTCCCTTGAGCAGATCGTGACTGACCGCCGAGGAGATGGCCAGGAGCAGACCCGCCGCCGTCGACAGTGCCGCTGCGAGACCACCCGCCGCCACAAGGCCGATCACCCAGCCGGGCAGGGAGGCGATCTCTGGATTGGCGAGCACGAGGATATCGCGGTTAAAATTGGTCAGCTCATTGCCTTCCCACCCGTTCTCTGCCGCCTTGGCTTGCAGATCGGCGTTGGCGTCGTTGTAGTACTGGATCTTGCCGTCGCCGTTCTTGTCTTCCCAACCCAAGAGGCCGGTCTTCTGCCATGTGGCCATCCAGGCATACTCTGGATCGCTCTCAATCTGCTCGACGCTGACCGCTTCTCCATCGGTGCCATTGGGCCACATCAGTTCCGAGATGTTGAGCCGCGCCATCGCGCCCACAGCCGGGGCAGTCAGATAAAGCAGCGCGATGAAGACCAGCGTCCAGCCTGCGGACCAGCGCGCATCCGACACACGCGGCACGGTAAAGAAGCGCATGATCACGTGGGGCAGACCGGCGGTGCCGATCATCAGCGACAGGGTGAAGAGCACCATGTTGATGGTCGATCCATGCGCCGCCGTATACTCCGCAAAGCCGAGGTCGGTCACGATCTGGTTCAGTTTCGCCAGAAGCGGCTCACCACTTTCCGTCGAGCCAAAGAGACCGAGGGCCGGGATAGGGTTGCCGGTCAGCTGCAGCGAGATGAAGACCGCCGGGATCGTATAGGCGGTGATCAGCACGCAGTACTGCGCCACCTGGGTGTAGGTCACGCCCTTCATGCCGCCGAAGACCGCATAGGCAAAGACCACACAGGCACCGATGAGCAACCCCCAGAAGGCGTCGATCTCGAGGAAGCGGCCAAAGGCGATGCCCACACCCTGCATCTGGCCGATCACATAGGTGATGGAGGCCACAAGCAGGCAGATCACCGCCACCATGCGCGCGGTGCTGGAGTAGAACCGGTCGCCGATGAACTCGGACACTGTGAACTTGCCGAACTTGCGCAGGTACGGCGCCAGCAGCAGCGCCAGCAGCACATAGCCACCCGTCCAGCCCATCAGGAAGGAGGAGTTGTCATAGCCGGTAAAGGCGATGAGCCCCGCCATGGAGATGAAGGAGGCGGCCGACATCCAGTCCGCCGCCGTCGCCATGCCGTTGGTGACAGGATGCACGCCGCGCCCGGCGGCGTAGAACTCCGATGTGGAGCCCGCGCGGGCCCAGATCGCGATGCCGATGTAGAGCGCAAAGCTCGCGCCCACAAACAGCAGGTTGAGTGTAAACTGATCCATGGTTCCTATTCCTCGTCCACGCCGTGTTCACGGTCGAGCTTGTTCATCCGCCAGGCGTAGAAGAAGATCAGCGCCAGGAAGACGAGGATCGAACCTTGCTGTGCAAACCAGAAGCCCAGGTCGGTGCCGCCCACGGCGATGCCGGCCAGAAGCGGGCGCAGGATGATCCCGAACCCGAATGAGACCAGCGCCCAGATGACGAGGCTGATCAGGATGAGACGCACATTGGCACTCCAATAGGCGTTGTTGTCGTTTGCTTGGGACATGAAGCCCTCCTCCTTATGGTTCCTCAGGCCCGCACGGACCCCTCCAGTGTGCGCTATGTCGTGACCTGCGACACAACGGCATTGAGTTCGGCGGCAATCTGGTCGATGGCCCCCATCGCGGGCACACGGGTCAGTGCGCCTTTGCCTTGATAGTAGGTGATCAGCGGCGCGGTTTGCGCGTGATAGGCCTCGAGCCGCTGCGCCACCGTTTCTGCGGTGTCATCCGCGCGGCGCTTCATCTCGGTGCCGCCGCAGGTGTCGCACACACCCGGTTTTGCGGTGGGTTTGAAGCTGTCGTGATAACCTTCGCCGCAGCCGCCGCAGGTGAACCGCCCTGAAATACGCTCGACCATCGCGGCATCCTCAACCTCGAGGCTGATCGCGGCGTTGATCCGCTGTCCGGTTGCCGCCAGAAGCGCATCCAGGGCCTGGGCCTGAACAGTCGTCCGGGGAAAGCCGTCAAGGATCACCCCCTGCGCGCAATCGGCTTCACCCAGCCGGTCGCGCAGGATGGCGATCACGATGTCATCGCTGACCAGATCGCCGGCTTCCATCACCGCCTTGGCCCGCTGCCCTGCCGGCGTGCCCGCCGCCACCGCCGCGCGCAGCAGATCGCCCGTGGACAGTTGGACAAGCCCGTGGGCCTCTTCGAGCATGCGCGCCTGGGTGCCCTTGCCCGCGCCCGGAGGGCCAAGCAGGATCAGAACCGGGGCGGCAACGGGTGTTTTCGAGCCGTCCATTATGTGTCCCCCCGGTTCATACGGTTTTCGATCAGATCGTCGACCACCGAGGGATCTGCGAGCGTGGACGTATCCCCAAGCGAGCCGAAATCATCCTCGGCGATCTTGCGCAGAATGCGCCGCATAATCTTGCCCGAGCGGGTCTTGGGCAGGCCCGGCGCCCATTGAATGAGGTCCGGTTTGGCGATGGGACCAATCTCGGTGCGGACCCATGTTTCAAGCTCCTTGCGCAGCTCCTCCGAGGGCTCCTCGCCGTTCATCAGGGTCACATAGGCATAGATGCCCTGGCCCTTGACGTCATGGGGGTAGCCCACCACGGCGCTTTCGGCGACCTTGGCATGGGCGACCAGCGCGCTTTCCACTTCGGCTGTGCCCATACGGTGGCCCGAGACGTTGATCACGTCATCGACGCGACCGGTGATCCAGTAGTCACCATCCTCGTCACGGCGGCAACCATCGCCCGAGAAATAATAGCCTTTGTAATCAGAGAAATAGGTCTTCTCAAAGCGGTCGTGATCGCCCCAGACGGTGCGCATCTGCCCGGGCCAGCTGTCGGCCATGCAGAGCACCCCTTCGACGCCATTGCCGTCGATCACCTCGCCGGAGGTCGGTTCCAGCACCACGGGCTGCACCCCAAAGAACGGCTGCTGCGCCGCACCCGGCTTCAGCTTGGTGCTGGGCAGCGGTGTCAGCATGTGACCACCTGTCTCGGTCTGCCAGAAGGTATCGACGATGGGGCATTTGCCCTTGCCCACAACCTCGTTGTACCAGTTCCAGGCTTCCGGGTTGATCGGTTCACCCACGGAACCCAGCAGCCGCAGGCTCGACAGATCGTGCTTCTCGACCCACTCCTTGCCCGCGCCCATCAGCGCGCGGATGGCGGTGGGGGCCGTGTAGAACTGGTTGACCTTGTGCTTGGCGCACACCTCCCAGAAGCGGCCCGCATCGGGGTAGGTGGGCACGCCCTCAAACATGATTGTCGTGGCGCCATTGGCGAGCGGACCATAGACGATGTAGCTGTGGCCTGTCACCCAACCCACATCCGCCGTGCACCAAAAGACATCGCCGTCATGATAGTCGAAGGTGATCTGATGCGTCATCGCGGCGTAGACGAGGTAACCGCCGGAGCTATGCACCACGCCCTTGGGCTGGCCGGTCGAGCCCGAGGTATAGAGGATGAAGAGCGGGTCTTCCGCGTTCATCTCGACGGGTGCGCACTCTGCCGAGGCCTCGGCCATCATCGCGGTGCAGTCATGGTCGCGATCCGTCCAGGTGGTCTGACCGCCGGTCCGCTTTACGACCAGGCATTTGACGTCGTCCTTGCAGTGCAGCAGGGCCGTATCAGTGTTGGACTTCAGCGGCGTTTCGCGTCCGCCCCGGGGGGCATGATCTGCGGTGATGACGACTTTCGCGTCACAGCCGTTGATCCGCGCCCCCAGCGCGTCCGGGGAGAAACCCGCGAAGACAATGGAATGAATGGCCCCGATCCGTGCGCAGGCGAGCATGGCATAGGCCGCTTCGGGGATCATGGGCAGGTAGATGATCACCCGGTCGCCTTTGCGGACGCCGAGGTCCTTGAGCACATTCGCCATCTTGCAGACCGAGGTGTGCAGGTCGCGATAGGTGATGTGCAGCGCGGGATCTTCGGGGCTGTCCGGCTCCCAGATGATCGCCGTCTGATCGCCGCGCGTTTCCAGATGCCGGTCAATGCAATTGGCCGAGACGTTCAGGGTGCCGTCCTCAAACCAGCGAATGTCGATATTGCCGGGCTCGAAGGAGGTGTTCTTGACCTTGGTGAAGGGCGTCATCCAGGTGATCCGCTGACCTTCTCGCGCCCAGAAGGCGTCCGGATCCGTGACAGAGTCCGCATACATCCGTGCATAGTCGTCGGCTGTCACATGGGGCTGTTTCGGGGTGGCGGTGGGTGAGTTGGCATCAACCGGCGCCAGCAGATCTTCCGTTGTCATGAGCATCCTCCTCGTGCGGTACTGCGGTGGTGTCCGCCCAGTCGGATCTCCGAGCACCTGCCCTCAGAGCATAGCAGAGCTTGTAAACATAGTCGCTTTCCTGTTGGTTTAATTGATATTTTCTGTAAACGTTTTTTCGGTTGTGCGCGATCTTTGTAAATACATTCTCAAATTGTAAAATTATTCAATGTTTACCTTTTGGTAACTTTCTCGTGACCGGCGCGGATCTCCTGGCAGCGTATGCAAATGTATACCGAATGTGGCCGAAGATGCGGCGACAAGCTGCCGCACCTCCGGTGCAGCCGGTCCAAGATACCCGTTTTTCGCGAATCGCTTGCCCGCCTGTCTCGCCCGTCCGACATATCGAAAAGTGCGCTGTGCCAGGCTGCCAGTTGGCGCTGCAGATGGTTCATTTCGAAGAGCCGTCGCAGGCAGGCAGATGGCTTGCGATGCTCAGGAGGCCGAGACCGATCGCACCTGCGGGTGCCGTGATCCGATGGCCAGGATCAGGACGGAGAACAGCGCCACAGCTGAGGCCACCAGGATCACCGTGCGGAAATCATAGATTTGTGCGATCAGACCTGCCGCCGGTCCTCCCAAAAGCCCCGTGACCATCAGCGTGTTCCAATACATCGCCGTCGCATAGGCCGGGCGGTCTTCTGCGAAGGATTGCACGAAGCTGATGGCGAGGGTGGAAAAGAGCCCGTAGTAGAATCCCTCCAGGGCAGCACCCAGCAGCATCTGCGGATAGGATTGTACCGACGCCAGAAACTGAATGGCCACGACCGCCAAGAGCCCGGTGGCCAGCAGGGACCTTCGGATGCCGACCCGCGCAATCAGGATGGGCGTCAGCAGGATGGCCAGCACCTCGACAAAGGTTTTCACGCTAAAGGCATGCCCCGGCGCGTAACCGGGCAGCCCGACCTCCTGCACGAAGAAGAGGGGCAGGGCGGTGAAGGTCATGAAATGCGCCACCGACAGGCAGAAGACGAAACTCACCGCGATCCAGAGCGCGACCGTGAGGCTGCCGCGCCGATCAGTCGTTCCGGGTGCTGTCGGCTCGATGGCCGCGTCGCGTGGCGCGACCCACCACCACAGTCCGAGCCAGATCAGTCCGACCCCCACGGCAACCTGAAAGACCGCCACCGGGCCGACCTGATCGGCCACGACAAAGGACAGCGCCGGCCCCACCATCCACGCGGTCGAGGTCGTGGCACGCATGTAGGCGTTGAAACTCGTCCGCTTGATAGCGCTGTGCTGGGCAATGATCCCGCCGAGGCTGAACATGGTCGACATCGCGCTCGAACTTACCGCAAAGCCCAGAACGCCGAAGCTGAGCACTGTCCAGAAAGCGGGGATCAGGGACAGGGCTGCCGTGGCCGTGAGGAATCCCGCAGCCGCCATGCCGATCAATGGAAAGGGCCGGGTGCCCGCGTCCATCCATTTCGCAAAGCGCCGGTTGATGAGAACAACCAGGACAGCGACAGCGCCGGCGTAAAGGCTGATCGCCCAGGGGTCGCGCCCCAGCCCTTCGACGACGAAGTACGCCATGTAAGGCATGATCATCGAACCACAGAGCGTGCCGACAAACAGCAGGCCAAGAAATGGAAGAACCTCGAAACGCACCATCAGACTGCCGTATTGCGCGGGCCGCCGCGATGCAGCCTGCCGGAGGGGTCAAACCGGCATCTATTCCAGTGCCGGGCCCTCTTTCTGCAGGGGCAGAGGGGCGCCGTCCACTGCCACATTTTGAAAAGGTACGTTCAGTTTTGAAATGATGCGGGCTGTGCCTGATCCATCGGCATGCGCGGGCGCACCGCACCGACAGCCCCAGTCAGGGCGGATGCTGACACAAGCCCGCCCATCCGTCTGGTCCGGACGGCGCCGATAGCGGGTTTGTCACCCATATGGGTGCGACAGTCCTGCTGCTTCTGAGCATACGGTCGAGACGGCCAGCACGTCCGACACCTATGCCGCGCCGGTCGGCGCAGGCCGCCGGACAGATCAAACGCGACGGCACCAGTCCGGGTCAGCCCGTCCGCAAAATATCTTTTCGCCGCACGGCCCGCGCCTGCTCAGGGGGCAACCCCGTAGCGGCTGAGCATCATGTCGACGCTGCGCTGCACGATCTGCTCCATCTCGCCTGCCGACACGATGGGCGCGCCGAACATCACCGGCCAGAAGGCCTTGGCCTTGATCAGGCCGATGAACGCCACCGCAGCATCCTCCGGGTCATCCACGGCCAGCGCACCGTTTTGCGTGGCGTCCCGCAGCATCGCCGTAAACACGCTGGTCTTGTCGATCTTGTTGTTCGCCTCTTCGGCGAGGTCCGGGTTGCGCAGGGTTTCGCTGATGATCATCCGCGCCATGGCAATCACATCGGGTGCGATCAAAAGGCGCCCCTCCGCCCAGGCCAGGTCGACCAGTTGCGCTCTCAAGGGCCGGTCCGGATCATATCGGATGTCCTGAACTTCCGAAAACCGCGCGGCAAAGACATCGACGATGGAGCGGAACAGTTTGTCTTTGCTTTCAAAGTACTTGTAAACCGTCCGCTTTGAGACCTCGGCCCGGGCCGAGATGCGGTCCATGCGCGCATCGGCAAAGCCGTTTTCCTGGAATTCCTCCACGGCGGCTCTAAGTATCTGCTCGTACTTGGACGCGCTTGGCTCGCTGCAATCGGTCATGCCGTCACCATATGCTGCAATTCTCCGACACGGTCAAACGGCAAGGTAAACTCACGAGTTTACAGGCGCGCGATTCTCGCTTAAAGTGTTGCGATCAGCGAATGGATTTCACCCCCTCAAGCCAGATGGAGAACTCTGAATGGCCTTCTCTTTGAAATTGAACGGCACCAGCCACGAGGTCGATGTTGAACCCGGGACACCGCTTTTGTGGGTCATCCGGGACGAGCTCAAGATGACCGGAACAAAATTCGGATGCGGCGTGGCCTCCTGCGGCGCCTGCACCGTGCATCTGGATGGCCAGCCCGTGCGCTCCTGCCAGACCTACGTCGAAGATGTGGAAGGCGCCGAGATCACGACCATCGAAGCTATGTCCGAGACAGAAATCGGCGCCGCCGTCCAGCAGGCCTGGGTCGAGCTTGACGTGGTGCAATGCGGCTACTGCCAGTCGGGCCAGATCATGTCCGCCGTGGGCTTGCTCAGCGAAAACCCAAAGCCCACCGCCGAAGACATCGACGCCTACATGTACGGCAACGCCTGCCGCTGTGCCACCTATCAACGCATCCGCGCCGGTATCCAGCGCGCCGCCGAAATCCTGGAGGCCTGATATGACCCTCGACACAACACGCCGCAGTTTTCTGAAAGGCGCCGCAGCCGCGGGCGCCGTCCTCTTCATCGGTGCCCGTCCGGACGGGGCGCTCGCCGCCGCCGGGGAGAGCACCGCCTTCAATCCCTTCGTCAAGATCGCGTCGGATGGCACGGTGACGGCCATCGTCAAACATGTGGAGTTCGGGCAGGGGCCCGCCACCGGCCTGTCGACGCTGATCGCCGAGGAAATCGGGTTGCGCATGGACCAGATCACCTATGACTTCGCGCCGTCGAATGCCGAAGTTTACAACAACTTCGCCTTCGGTCCGTTCCAGGGCACCGGCGGCTCGACCGCGATGGCGAATTCCTTCCAGCAGTACCGCACCGCCGGGGCCGCCGCGCGTGAGATGCTGATTGCTGCCGCCGCGCAGAGCTGGGGCGTCGATGCCTCGGAGCTTTCCATCGAGGAGGGCGTCGTGACCGGCGCGGGCCAATCCGCGCCCATCGGTGAGTTCGTCGCCGTGGCCGCCACGCTCGACGCGCCCGAGACACCTGCGCTGAAAGACCCCGCCACGTTCAAGCTGATCGGCAATCCCGACATCCGCCGCCTCGACAGCGCGATCAAGGGCGACGGGAGTGCCATGTTCGCCATGGACCTGCATCTGCCGAACCAGATGGTCGCGATGATCAAACGGCCCGAGCAGCGCGGTGGCCTCGCCACCGGCTTCGATGACAGTGCTGCGCAAGAGGTGAAGGGCTACATCATGTCCGCCGTCCTGCCCAACAGCGCAGGTGTCGCTGTCTATGCCGAGAGCACCTGGGCGGCGATGCAGGCGCGCGATGCGGTCGAGGTGGAGTGGGACCTCTCCGCCGCCGAGACCCGCAGCTCGGACGAGATCGAAGCGGAAATCCGTGCGGCCCTCGACGCGGAGCCCACCTACAACGTGAATAAATCGGATCAGGCTGCGACCCAGGCGCTGCTCAACGGCGCGGATCAGGTGCTGGAGCAGAGTTTCTACTTCCCGCTGCTCGCCCATGCCCCGATGGAGCCGCTCAATTGCACCATCGAAGCCACCGAAGACGGCGGCATCCGGTTGCATGACGGCTGCCAGTTGCCCACCGGGCCGCATATGGCGCTCTCGCAGATCTTCGAGCTGCCGATGGAGAAGATCGAGATCAAGACGATGCTCGCGGGCGGCTCCTTCGGGCGCCGTGCGACCCCGGATGCGGATTATCAGGTCGAGGCCGCGCTGGCCTTCGTGGTCACCGACCGCTCGCGCCCGGTCAAGCTGGTCTGGTCGCGCGAGGATGATCTGCGCAGCGGCTATTACCGCCCCGCCTTCGGTCACAAGGTCAAGGTCGGTCTCGACGCCGACGGCCGGATCGTCGGCTGGGATCACCGGATCGCGGGGCAGTCGATCATGAAGGGCACCGCGTTCGAGCCGATGCTGGTGCATGACGGCGTGGATCACAGCTCCGTCGAGGGTGCGTCCGACACGCCCTACCAGATCCCCGGCGCCTTCTTCGGCCTGACGGATACGGAGAAGGCGACCAGCACGCTCTGGTGGCGCTCGGTGGGGCACACCCACACCGCCTATGTGATGGAGGTCATGATGGACATGGCCGCCAAGGCAGCGGGTCAGGACCCGGTGGCCTACCGCCTCAGCTACCTGACCGGCGGGGCCGATCAGGACCGGCTCGCCGGTGTGCTGAAACTGGCCACTGAGAAAGCGGGCTGGGGCAGCGCGCCCGCAGGCCACGCGCAAGGTGTCGCGGTGCACAAGTCCTTCGGCTCCTACGTGGCTGAGGTGGTCGAGGTCTCCGGTTCGGCTGAAGACGGTGTGCGGATCGAGAAGATCACCTGCGCCGTCGATTGCGGCCTGCCCGTGAACCCGGATGTCATCAAGGCACAGATGGAGGGCGGCATCGGCTACGGCATCGGCCATGTGATGCGTGACCGGATCACGCTCACCGGCGGCGCGGTCGATCAGTACAACTTCCCCGACTACGAGCCGCTGCGCATCGGCGATATCGCGGCCATCGACGTGCATATCGTGCCCTCCGCAGAAGCCCCGACCGGTGTGGGCGAGCCGGGCACACCGCCTGCCGCGCCCGCCCTGGCAAATGCGATTGCGGCGGCCAGTGATGATCTGCGGGTCTCCAGCCTGCCGATGGACGAGAACGGCGTCGCCTTCGCCTGAGCCCGAACCTCGGCGTCACCGGGCCGCCCCCGGTGACGCCATCCAGACCTCTGCAGCAGGGTTCGGTCCACCCTCGGCACCCCCGGATACCGTGATCCCCGTCGCTGACCGGGACCGTACTGCCTGCAATTTGCGGATTTGATTTGAACCTATCGAGGTTCGCGCCAGTGCGCGGGGTCCGGCCAAGCGCCTCATGGCCATCGGTTCCGTTCGCTGAAACCTGTCCCGAATTCTGTCTCGAGCTGCATCAGGACCCAAAAGATGTCGCCCCGTCCAAGCCCGGGGGATGCGCTGACAGGCGATCAAATGTGACGCACCGCGGACATTGATCGCCAGCGGAGGTGGGGCCGCACCGCTGCGCAGGTAGGCAGGGTTTCGCAGGGCCTCTCTCTCAGCGGTCGCCAGTGCCGCAGCCACCCGGCAGCCATTTGCCGATCTCCTGCAACACAAGGGCGCGCCGCGCGGTCTCGCCGTGGCGGTGACCCCGCAGCGCGCCCGCGCCGGGCTAGAGCGTCTTTCGGAAGATCACCTTGTCATCCCCCGCCGCCCAGAAACCCGCGATGCGGGCCTCCTCGCTGTATCCGATCTTGCCGTAGAACCGGCGGACGGAGGCGAACGCCTCCGTCCCCGATGTCTCGACAATCAGCAGCCGCTGCCCCGCCGCGCGCAAGTGGTCCTCCGTCGCGCGGACGAGAGCCGCTCCGCGCCCGGCCCCGTGTTGCGTGGGATGCACCGCCAGCGCGCGCAGGTTCCAGGTGCCGTCGGTGAGCGCCTCGGGTTCGGCATAGCTGAGGCCCACAGGGGCCCCCGCGACCACGCAGCTCAGCCAGAGCGCGGCGCGCTCTCCGGTCAGCGCCGGCGCCAGCATCTCCGCCAGCATCTCGCTGGGAAAGAGCCCGGTGGCCTGAACCACCTGCTCCAGCGCGGCCAGATCACCCCGCTCGGTCGGTCGTAGGGTCATATCTGTCATGTCGTCTCCTATCTGTTGTCGAGTTGCGCCCGCACGGCGGTGATGCCCGCCCGCGTGGCCCGATACGGTTGGCCCTGTCGCGACCGGATCAAGCCGCGTTTGCGCAGCCGGTCAAAGAGCGTCAGCGTGCAATCGGTCAGCACATGACCGTCACGGGTGACGCAAAAGACCTCGTGGACCTTGCCGCTCGGCAGGCGCTCAAAGTGGATCGCCCCGCCTTGCGCAAGGGCATGCAGCACACGCTGCTCGTGTTTTGAGATATTCAATGGACTGTCTCGTGAGTTGATGTCATCAGAACGGGCGTCCGGGCCGGTGCGCGGACGTCCTATGGCTCAGATCGGTCCAGGCTGGCTGGACCCTAGCGCCGGGTCTCTGTCGTAGACATACAAACTCCATCGTCCCGCAATCCTGGGGACGTGGCGCAGTCTCTAATCGAACACGTCGTTTTCGGCAAGCCTGCTCAGCAGGATGTGTCGCGCAAGGCTGCGGCGCGCTGTTCAAGCCAGCGACGCGAAGGCGCGTCCGTGCACAGTGCGATGGCCTTGGCATAGGCCTCCGCCGCCTCGCCGCGGCGGTCCATCCGCTCCAGGCAATGGGCGCGCACGGCCTGGGCGGGCTGGTATCGGGCAAGCCCGTCAAAACCGATCTGATCGAGCAGCGCGAGGCCCTCTGCTGGCCCCGCATCTTCGGCCACCGCCGCCGCGCGGCTGACCGCCGCGCCAATGGTCGGGAAGGCCTGCACCAGGCCAGCATAGAGCTGCGACAGAGCGCGCCAATCGGTCCGGCCGGTCACCGCGCGGGCCGCATGCACCGACTGGATCGCCGCCTCCAATTGAAACCGCCCCGGCACCCCATGCGTCGCCGCCCGCTGCAAGAGCGCGGTGGAGCGGTCGATCAGGGCCTTATCCCAAAGCGTCGTGTCCTGCTCCGGCACGGGCACCAGCACCCCATCCGCGAGGCGCGCATCCCGCCGCGCCTCGATAAAGCCGATGAGCGCGGTCAGCCCCAGCGCCTCCGGATCGTCCGGCGCCAGATCGGCCAGCACGGTGCTGAGGAAGAACGCCTCGTGCGAGAGATCACCCGCGCCCGCCATCCAGTCCACCGCATAGGCGCCATAGACCGCCTCCAGCACCGCGCTCATGCGGCTGGGGTAGTGCGCGGGCTCCGGCACCACGAAGGGGATGCCCGCCGCCTTGATCTTGCGTTTGGCGCGCACCAGCCGCTGCGCCATGGCCGCCGGTGAGGTCAGAAACGCCCGCGCGATCTCCTCGGCCTCCAGCCCCAGCACCGTCTGCAGCATCAGCGGCGTGTGCACGCCCGCATCAATCGCCGGATGTGCGCAGACAAAGAGCAGTTTCAGGCGTTCGTCGAGGCTCTCATCTGTCTCGGCGGGCGCGGCCATCTCGGGCACCTCCTCGATGATCACCAGCCGCTGATCCTTGCGCGCGGCATCGATGCGCTTGTTCCTGGCCACGGTGAGCAACCAGGCCTCGGGCCGGTCCGGCACACCCCGCGCGGGCCAGGTCGTCAAAGCAGCGACAAAGGCGTCCGCCAAAGCATCTTCGGCGGCGATGATGTCACCGGTGCTGCTGGCGAGCATCGCCAGCAGCTTGCCGTACGCCCCGCGCGCCACATCCTCGGCGCGTCGGGCCGCGTCCTGCGGGCTCAATAGTCACCCATGGCTGAGGCGCGGATTTCGACCTTCCCGGTCTTGGCGGCCGGGCATTTCTCCGCCCAGGCAAGGGCCGCATCCAGATCCGGCACCTCGATGGCAAAAAACCCGCCAAGGCTCTCCTTGGTCTCGGCAAAGGGGCCGTCCTGCACCCGTGTCTCTCCGTCTTTCAGCGTGATCGTCGTCGCCGTCTCCGCCGGGTGCAGCCAGTCGGTATCGACAAACACCCCCGCCTCCTGCAACGCCCCGATATAGGCGCCGTAGACCTCCTTCTCGCGCGCCCAGTCCTCGGGCGTCATATGGGCAAAGTCCGCCGGGTCGGAATAGAGCAGAAATGTGTAACGCATGGGTTTTCTCCTGTTTGCTGAGGGTATTAAGCGGCGGCCTTGCGCAGGTTTTCAAGACCGAGCTCGAGGGTCGGGCCCATCATGCGCTCCATGAAGAGGCCAAAGACGCGGAACACCGGGTTGATCCCCATGTCGCTCTCGATGCGCCAGGTCACCTGCGTGCCGGTCTCGGAGGGCACCGCGTGGATCGCCTGCGTGGGCTGCCCCATCGCACCCAGATCAATGGCATAGCGTACCGTGTCGTCGGTCACGCCCGCCACGGTCTGCTGGCCTTTGCCCTCCTTGCCGTCGAAGTGAAAGCCCGACCCCACGCCCGCCTCCGGTCCAAAGAGGTCGATCTTCAACTCCGGATCGCGTGTCTTGTAGGGGTTGAACGCCTGATAGCCGCTGTTCGACGCGGCAAGCGACAGCACGGCCTCCGGTGTGGCCTCCAGAACTGCCGAACGTTCCACGCTCACGTGCCGGGGCAGGGCGAGCGTGGCCGCACTCAGCGCGATCAGGCCGCCCGCGATCCACAGGGCCGGTGTTGCAAATGTCATGTCTCTGTCTCCTCGTGTTTGGCGAAGGGCAGGTGTGCCGCTTCACCTCCACGACGGACGGAGAGCGCACCAATCGACAAAAGGCGCAAAGTTTTTTTCAGGTTTGTTACGCGCAGCGCGACGCGGGCACCGTCACCTGCCCGACAAGACACTCATGATCCGAGAGTGGCGTGTCATCGGGCGTCAGCGCAGGCACGATCTGACCACCCGCGCCCGTCAGCCCGCGATGGCAAAACCAGTCGAGCTTCATCTTGCGGGTCGGGTGCGGGGTGATCAGGCTCTTGCGCGTGGTGGTGCCGTCGGGCGTCAGTGACCAGGCATAACCCCGCTCTTCGGCCAGCGCAAAGAGTGTCTCCTGGCGCCAGTCATAATCAGGGGGCATGTGGTTGCCGGTGTTCAGATCACCACCGATCAGCACCGGCATCTCCCCCGCGAAGACCTCGACCTCCGTCAGCAGTCGCGCGAGTTCCGCATGGCGATGGGGCGCCTGCGCGTTGCTCTCCAGGTGGGTGGAGACCACGCAGACAGGCCCCGCTTCCGTGGGCAGCACCGCCGCCACGGCCATCCGTCCGCCCACGCGGGGCTGGTCTGTCTGGCCGGCCGCACCGGTGAACCAGTGCCCGTCCCGGTCAAGACGGATCAGCGCCAGCCGCTCAAACGGGGCAGCGGACAGGATGCCATTCCCGTGCCAGCCCCGCGCATTGAAATCGTCCTTGCAGAAATGCCGTTCCGTCGGGCCACCGAGGCCCATCTCGTAAAACTCGACGCCAAAGGCGTAGTGCATCCCCATGGCCTCGGCCATCGCGGCCACGGTGTTGCGCTGGCCGGTCCGGGCCATGCCGCTGTCCATTTCGCTGAGCAGGGCCACTTTGACATCATGGCGCTGCAGCAAGGCGGCGCTTTCCTCCGGGTCGAGGCAGCGCTCCACGTTCCAGGCGGCGATAGACAACCGGCCCGCCAACGGCGCGTCGGGGCCAGAGCCGCCTACCTCCAGCCCGGTCATCGCCGGGATCTCCCGCATCAGCTGCGCATGGGCCTCAGACGTGCGCGCAGCGGAGAAGATCGCCGCGCGCTGGCTGTCCGTCACATCCGGCAGCCGGTCAAAGATCTGCGTCACAGCCGGCGGCCTGCCTCAGCGTCAAAGAAATGCACCGCGCCGGGTTTCAGGGCCACCTTGGCAGGCCCGGTCTGCGCCGGTTGATCCTTGTTCACGCTGACCGAGAAGGGTTGGCCGCTCAACCGGCCGTGCAGCAGCCGGTGCGCGCCCAGCTCTTCCACGATCTCGACCTCAAACGGCAGGGGGCCGCTGGCATCCAGCGCCACATCTTCAGGGCGAATACCAATCTGGATCTTGCCGGTGTGGCTCGGCGCGCCCGCACCATTCAGCGACACACCCCCATCCAGCGTCGCCTGTTGCCCATCGCTGGTGCCGGTGAAGATGTTCATCGGCGGCGCCCCCATGAAACTCGCCACGAAGGTCGAAGCGGGCTGGCTGTAAATCTCGCCCGGCGTGCCGATCTGCTCGATCCGCCCGGCATTGAGCACGATGATCCGGTCGGCCAGCGTCATCGCTTCGACCTGATCATGGGTCACATACATCGCCGTCACGCCAAGGCGTTGCTGCAGCGCGCGGATCTCGATGCGCATCTGGTTGCGCAGCTTGGCATCCAGGTTCGAGAGCGGCTCGTCAAAGAGGAACAGCTCCGGCGAGCGCACGATCGCGCGCCCCATCGCCACCCGCTGCCGCTGCCCGCCCGACAGCTGGCTGGGCCGCCGGTTGAGATACTCTGAGAGGTTCAGCATCTTGGCAGCTTCAGCCACCTTCTGGTTGATCTCGGCTTTGGGCAGCCCGCGGTTTTTCAGCCCATAGCCCATGTTCTTGGCGACCGTCATATGCGGATAGAGCGCGTAGTTCTGGAACACCATCGCGATGTTCCGATTGGCCGGTTCCACGTCATTCATGACCGCATCACCGATCATCAGCGTGCCATCCGTAATCTCCTCCAGCCCGGCCACCATGCGCAGCAGCGTGGACTTGCCACAGCCCGATGGCCCCACCAGCACCACCAGTTCGCCATCGGGGATGTCGATGTCACAGGGCTCCACCGCTTCCACCCCATTGGGGTAGACCTTGCGCACCCCGTCCAGTTTGACCTTTGCCATTCGCGTGGCTCCTTACTTGTCGGATTCTGTGAGGCCCTTGACGAACCAGCTTTGGAAGAACACCACCACCAGAACGGGCGGTGTCATGGCGATGATCGCAAGCGCTGCGGCCTCGCCATATTCGGGGGTCGAAGAGCCATCGGCATAGGCCTGCATGATCTGCCGGATGCCGCGCACCAGGGTAAACAGGCTCTCATCGGTGGTGATCAGCGTGGGCCAGAGATACTGGTTCCAGCCGAAGACGAACATGATGATGAACATCGCCGCGATCATCGTCTGGCTGAGGGGCACGAGGATATCGATGAAGAACTTCACCGGGCCTGCGCCGTCGATCCGCGCCGCTTCGATCAGCTCCTCCGGCACGGACATGAAGAACTGCCGGAAAAAAAACGTCGCCGTTGCCGAGGCGATCAAAGGCACAATGAGGCCCGTATAGGTGTTGCCCAGGTTCATCCAGGTGATGACCTCATAGGAGGGCAGGATGCGCACCTCCAGCGGCAGCAGAAGCGTGGTGAAGATCATCCAGAAGGCCAGCGTGGCAAAGCGCAGGCGGAAGTAGACGATGGCATAGGCCGCCATCATGCCCACGATGATCTTGCCGATGGCAAAGCCGATCCCGAGGATCAGCGAGTTGGCCAGCATGGTCACGCCATTCACGCTGTCGGTGAAGCCGCCGTACTCGAAGAGGGCCGCGTTGTAGTTGTTCGCCATATCGTCGGAGAAGCCGAATTGCAGGCCCTCGCGGTGCAGCGTGATGTCGTCCCAGCTTGAGGAGGCGAAGATCATGAAGACCGGCACCAGCATCAGCAGCGCGCCGGCGATCAGGATCGCGTGGTCGCCGATGTGTTCCCATTTGATGCGCTTGGCGGGGCGGGCGGTCGATTGCGCTTCGATGCGGCTTTCGGTGATATCTGCCATCTGCCTGCCTCCTTACGTATAATGTATGCGGCGTTCCAGGAAGCGGAACTGCACGACGGTCAGAATGAGCACCAGCACCATCAGCACGACCGACTGCGCCGAAGAGCCGCCCAGATCACCGCCCCGGAAGCCATCGACAAACACGCGATAGACCAGCGTCATCGGGTTGTTGCCGGGCTCGCCCTTCACGATGGTGTCGACGATGCCGAAGGTATCAAAGAGCGCATAGGTGATGTTGATGATCAACAGGAAGAACCCGGTGGGTGCGAGCAGCGGGAAGGTGATGTCCCAGAACCGGCTGCTGCCCGAGGCATTGTCGATCAGCGCCGCTTCGCGCACCGATCTCGGGATGGCCTGCAGACCCGAGAGGAAGAAGATGAAGTTGACGGGGATCTGTTTCCAGATCGAGACCGTGATCATCGCCGCCGCCGTATCCCAGTAGTTCACACCGAGGCGGTAGTCATAGCCGAAGCTGGCCAGCAGCTGCGTGATGTTCCCGCGCGACTGATCGAACAGCATCACACCCATCAGTCCCGCCACGGGCGGCGCGATCGCATAAACCCACATCAGCAACGTGCGATAGGTCTTGGCGCCGCGGATCACCTTGTCGGCCTTCACGGCCAGCAGCAGCGCGATGGCCAGCGAAAAGAACGTGACCAGCGTGGTGAAGATCACCGTGAACCAGAAGCTGGAGAGATACGTGCGCGACGTTGTCAGACGGGTGTAGTTGTCCATGCCCACATAGGTCGACCCAAAGCCGAAGGGGTCCTGCAGGTAGAAGGAGGACTGGATCGCATAGCCCGCGGGCCAGTAGAAGAAGATGGCGATGATCACCAATTGTGGGATCAGCAACAGGATCGGAAAGCCGATCTGCCCAAAAGCGGCGCGTTTCACTGGTTGGTCCCCCCTGCCCAGTTACAAGTGCAACGGTGGCCAGGCACGGGCCCGGCCACCGTTCGTGTTCTGTGCTTAGCCCTGAGTGCGCGCGAAGCGCGACAGCAGATCGTTGGCTTCCGTTTCGATGATCTCGAAAGCCTCGTCGACGGTGGCTTCACCGGTCAGGATGCGGCCGTATTCGCGGTTCATCACGTCGCGGATCTGCACGTAGAAGCCCATGCGATAGCCACGGGTGAAGTCGCCGCCGGGCAGGCTGAGCTGCTGGATGCCGACCTCGGCTGCCGGGAACTCCTCGTAGTGGCCTTGCTCGGCGGCCAGCTCATAGGCGGCTGTGGTGATCGGTACATAGCCGGTCTCTTTGTGCCACATCACCTGCGTGTCGGCAGAGGCCAGGAAGTCGAAGAAGGCCGCCGCGGCTGCGTTTTCGGCCTCATCATGTCCCGACATGGCAAAGAGAGCAGCACCACCGATGAAGGTTTGTGTGGGCTCTGTTGTCACCGCTTCCCAGTAGGGCAGCATGGTGGCGGAGAAGTTGAAGTCCACACGGTCCTGGATACCCCCGAAGGAGCCGGAGGAGCCCAGCCACATGGCCACCTGACCGGATTCAAACGGGTCCTGGTTGTCGGACCAGCCGGTGCCGTACCATTCAAAGAGGCCCGCCTCTTTCCAGTCCGTCAGCGCCTGGAAATGCGCTCTGATCGCCGGGTGGTTGACCATGATCTGGGTGTCGAGCCCGGTATAGCCGTTGTCGTTCGAGGCGAATTGAAGATTGTGGCGCGAGAAGAAGTTCTCGGTGAAGATCCAGGGCAGGTGCGACTGGCTCAGCGGGATATACCCGGCTTCCTTCAGCGCAGGACCCGTGGTTTCGGCAAACTCTTCCCAGGTTTTGGGGGCAGTCACACCAGCCGCGTCCAGCGCATCCTGATTGTAATAGAGGATCGGCGTGGAGGAGTTGAACGGCATGCCGATCATCTTGCCATCCGCATCGGCATAGAAATAGCGCACACCGGCAATATAGTCGTTGATGTCGAAGTCGAGCTTGTTCTGCTCCAGCAGGTCTTCCACGGGAATGACGGCGCCCGCAGCCCCGATCACGGTGGCGGCACCCGCGTCGAAGACCTGAATGATGTTGGGCTGCTCGCCCGCGCGGAAGGCCGCGATGCCCGCAGTCAGCGTTTCCTCATAAGATCCCTTGAAGACGGGCGTGATCTTGTACTCGTCCTGGCTGGCGTTGAAGTCCTTTGCCACCTGGTTGACGGTCTCGCCGAGCTGGCCACCCATCGCATGCCAGAAGGTGATCTCGGTTTCTGCAAAACTCGCCGTGGCCGTCAGGCCGAAGGCAGTTGTTGCAGCGATTTTGAGTAGGTTCATCTTTCTCTCCCCAAGTTGGTTGCGCAAGACGCGCGTTCAGGTGTCCTGCGACCCGCCGATGCGGTGCAGTATATCATGCGCCACATCGGTCAGAGTCCCGCGACGATAGCCGCCAGATGCGATTGCATCAACGGGGTTGAGTCCAAATGTGCACACGTGTTCAGATACCGGCACTTGGTGACACCCATGTGACGGTGCGCGGTGACCCTGCGCACCCGACGACTGATGATCCGGTACGGCCGATGACCGACGAGAACGCCCCCCTGCAACCGACCCCCCGACGCCCGCGCAGGGTCACCGCGCAGGACGTCGCACAGGCGGCCGGCGTCTCGCGCACCGCCGTCTCCCGGGCGTTCAACCCCGACAGCTACCTGGATCCGGCCAAGCGCGAGCGGGTGCTGAAAACGGCGCTCGACATCGGCTATCGCCCCAACGCGCTCGCGGCCAGCCTGCAGGGCACGCGCACCGGGCTGGTCGGCGTGATCGCCGGTGATCTCGGCAGCCCCTACGACAGCGAAGTCCTCGCCGCCCTCGTGGCGTCGCTCACCCGGGCCGACAAGTGGCCGCTGGTGCTCGGCGGGCCCGATGCCGTCACCGATCAGGCCATCCTGTCGGTGCTGCGCTACCCGCTCGATGCGCTGATCATCCGTGGCGGCAGCCTCGGCCCCGAGATCACGGCGACCTGCGAAAAACTCAACATTCCCATGATCTTCGCAGGCCGCATCGGCAGCAATCCGCAGGCCGACAGCGTGGTCTGCGACAACCGTGCGGGCACGACCGAGGCCGTGGATCTGCTCCTGAACGGCGGGCGGCGGCGCTTCGGCTATCTGGGTGGCCCGGCCAACTGGTCGTCCGAACGGGAGCGTCTGGCTGGTGTGGTGTCGCGCCTCGCCGGTGCGGGGCTTGCTCTCGTCGCCCATCGGCATGCGGATTACACCTTTGAGGGCGGTCGCCGGGCGGCGCGCGCGCTGCTCGACACCCGCGCGCTCGATGCGCTGATCTGCGGCAATGATGCGATGGCGCTGGGCGCGCTCTGCTGCGCGCGCCATGATCTCGGCCTTGCGGTGCCGGACGATCTGGCCCTCGTCGGGTTTGACGACATCGCCATGGCGCGCTGGCCCGAGTACCGCCTGACCACCGTCCGCAATCCCATCGAGAGCACCGTTGCGGCGATCGTGCGGCTGCTCGAGATGCGCATGGCCCATCCGCAGCGGCCCGCAGAGCGCGTGATGATCACACCGACATTGATCGCCCGCGCGACGCATTGAGCGCGTCAAACTCTCCTAAAATTCGAGTAAAGTCCGCGCCGTTTTCCGGCCGGAATTGCACCTGCCGTTAACGGGATTTCGGCGCGACTCGCTTACATTTTGGGCCGGGTAAGCCTCGGCGGTCGAGGTGTTGTGATGAATGGTGGTGGCGACATGAAGTCTCTTTTTATTAAGCTCAGTGCAATTTTTCTGTTCCTGGCGGGCTGCGGCGAATACGTGCCGCATGACCAGTCCCCGCGCATCCTGGCCATGGGCGATTCGATGATGGCCTGGCACGCGGGCAGCGATCAGGGCATTGCCGACGGCGTCGAGCAGATGCTGCGCGAGCCCGTGATTGACCGCTCCGTCGTCGGCGCGCGCATCATCTATCATCTGCCGATCACCGGGGCGATGGGTCTGAACATCTCCAAGCAATATGTCCCGGGCGACTGGGACTGGGTCATCATCAATGGCGGCGGCAACGATCTCTGGCTGGGCTGTGGCTGCAGCCGCTGTGACAATCGCATGAATCGCATGATCAGCGCCGATGGCCAGCAGGGTGAGATCGCTCGCATGGTGCGCCAGATCCGGCAGGGCGGGGCCCAGGTGATCTATGTCGGGTATCTGCGCAGCCCGGGCTTCGGCTCGATCATCGAACACTGCCGTGACGAGGGCAATGAGCTCGAGACGCGCATCAACCGCATGGCCAAATCGGATCGTGGCGTGCATTTCGTTTCCCTGCAGGATCTGGTGCCTTACGGCGATCGCTCCTTCCACGGCGGCGACCGCATCCATCCCTCCAAGAAGGCCAGCGACGCCATCGCGCGCCGCATCGTGCGGATCATCAACGGCTAGTCCTGGGGAAAGCCCCGTGTCGCTGCAAGGGGTCTGCGAGGCCGGGGGAAGCGCCCTCGCCCCCATCGAGGGGGCTCGGACGCTGCCTGGCGGTGCCCGCCAGGTGACCCGGCTCAGAGGATGATGCCAGAGTCTGTCGTCGCGCCAATTTCAGCGGGCGCGACGGTCGGATTTCGCACTGGGAAGATGCTGTGGCTAAACAGATGGTTCGGATGGGCGCGGCAGGCGGGTCAGCCCCATTTGTGCAAGCGTCAGCCCCACCTCTTCGGTGATAAGGTCCCAGAAGCGGGCCAGCCCCGTCTCGCCACCGGCGGCGATTGCAAATTGCAGCGCGCGCCCGAAGAACACGAAGTCCGCACCCATGTGATAGGCTTTCACCACATCCTCGCCTGAGCGCAGGCCGCTGTCATAGAACAGCGGATAGTCCGGCCCGAGGGCCTCGCGGATGGCGCGTAGCGCGAGAATAGGCGGCGGGGCGGAGTCCAACTGCCGCCCGCCGTGACTGGACACCTGAATGGCGTCCACGCCTTTCGCCTTCAGCCGCTCCGCATCCGCCACATGCGTCACCCCCTTGGCAACAAGGGTACCATCCCATTGATCCCGCAACCGTTTCAGAAAATCCCAATCCGCCGCCGCCCGGCTTTCTGTCCGGTCGAAGGTGAAGCCCTCTTTCTGAAAATTCGCAAGCTCCGGCGCGCCCGCCAGCAGCGTCGTGATCGACCAGCGCGGATGCAGCGCAAAATCCACGAACTGCAGCGGTCCGATCCGAAAGGGCATCTTGAACCCGCGCCGCAACTCGCGCGGGCGTCGCCCGACCTCCGGCACGTCGAGCGTCATCACCAGCGTCTTGTAGCCAGCGGCCTTCGCCCGCTCGACCAGCTTCGCCGTGCCGCTGCCGTCACCGCTGAAGTAAAGCTGGAACCACGCGTGCCCCTCGGCCTCTTCGATGATCCGCTCCATCGCTGTCGAGGCCACGGTCGAGACGCCATGCGGCACCTGATGTTTCGCCGCGATCCGCGCCAGCATCAGGTCCGCGCCCGGCCCCGAGAGATTGCACATCCCCATGGGGCTGATCCCGAAGGGCACCCGCCCCGCATGGCCAAACACCGGCGCGCTCAGATCGCGCTTGGCCACATTGACCAGCACCCGCGGCTGCAGTTCGATGTTCCGCAGAGCGGCGAGGTTGCGCGCCTCCGCCACGCCCTCACCCGCCGCCCCGTCGATATAGTCGAACACCATCCACGGAAGCCGCCGCCGCGCCAGGCGCCGGGCGTCCTCATAGGAATGGATGGCGTCCGCCCCTGCCAAGAGTGTCAGGCCTGCACCGCTTTCATGAAGCGGTCACGGATCACAACAGGGTCCATGGTGATCACCGGCATCTTGGCGTTGCCGCTGTCGCATTTCACGACCATGATCGTCATCTCACCGCTGTCCAGCGCCTCTTGCAGCACCGTCCCGGTGTCCACGTCACGGCATTCGATCACCCGCTCGCAGCCGCAGGCCTCCGCCACCTTCGCCAGCGAGGTCTTCTTGCCGGTATAGGTGGGCTGATCGCCGGTGGAGCCATAGGAGCCGTTGTCGATGATCATCAGGATGTAGTTCTTGGCCACATTGTTCGCGATGGTCGGCAGTGTGCCCATGTTGGTCAGGATCGAGCCGTCACCGTCGATCACCACCACCGGCTTCGGCTGCGCCAGCGCGAGCCCCAGCCCGATGGAGCTTGCCAGCCCCATGGTCCCCAGCATGTAGAAATTGCTGGGCTGGTCGTCGATGGCATGCAGCTCCTGGCTGGGAATGCCGATGTTGCAGACCACAAGCTGGTCACGCAGGATCGGTGCGATCTCTTTCAGAATCTCGGAACGGATCATTGGTCGCCATAGCCTCCCCAGAAGGACGCATCCGTCAGGATCGCCACAGGTTTGTTGCACATGAAAGTGTATTTCAGGATCTCCGGCAGCTCCTCCGCATCCGCTTCGGCGTGAAAGTGGAAGGTCGGGATCAGCAGCTGATTGAGCAGCGCCTTGGTGTGTACCGCCATCTCCACCTGGCACGCCACCGGCTCGCGCAGCTCGCCCCGGTAGGAGATCAGCATCGGCAGCGGCATCCGGTAGAACTGCGTCAGCGTCGCCAGCGTGTTGATCGTGACGCCAATCGCGGTGTTCTGCATGATGATCATCGGCTTCTTGCCGCCCATGAAGGCGCCGGCACAGAGCCCCATCCCCTCATCCTCCTTGTTGGAGGGAATGTGGTAGATCTCGGGGCGCGCCTCGACCTCGTCAATGACACCGGCCAGCTGTTTGCACGGCACCGTCGTGACGAACTCGATGCCCGCGGCAACGACGTCATCCACGATCTTGCTACTGATGGACACCTATGTACTCCTTGTGATGAAGCGCTTATATATGTCAGCGCTTTGTGAGTGATTTCTAACGTATGACATAAACCGAGCAGGGCGCATGACGCACCACGCGTGACGAGGTCGAGCCGAGGAAATAGTCGCTCAGTCCCGGCTTGTGCGAGCCCATGATGATGCAATCCGCACCGATCTTGCCCGCATATTGGGTGATCGCCTGACCGGGCGAGCCGTGCAGCATCACCGGCTCCACATCGGGCGTGTCCGCCACGCGCGCGGCGAGTTTTTCCTTCGCCGCATCGACGGCCTGCCGCATGACATCTTCCGACACGTAGGCGGTCACCGTGCTATTCGGCGTCTCATGCACATGGACCGCATGAATTTCCCCATCATCGCCCTTGAGATGACGCGCCATCGACAGCGCCTCCTGGCTGATCCCGTGATCCAAGGCCAGTGCCACGATAATCTTCTTGTGCATGTCGGTCTTCCTTCTAGAGACGGCCATGAGGCCAGTTGATCGGGTCTCAACTGTCCGATGCACCATGTTCCGGGGTCAATATGATTTTCGGCGCAGCAACCCGACCGGCACGAATGTCCTGAAAGGCGCCGTGCCCGGCTGACAGGGGCCGCTCTTCGACCCAGTCCAGCCGCCCCAACCGCCCGTCGAAGATCGCGGCTGCTGTCGCGGTAAAATCCTCTGCCGTATAGGTATAGGTCCCGATGAAGGTGATCTCCTGCAGCGTCATCCGCCGGATATCGAGCCCGCCTTCCGCCTCGCCCAGACCGATGTGCACGATCACCCCGCCGGGCCGCGCGATGGCACTTGCCGTCGCCCGCGTGCCCGCATAGCCGACCCCGTCGATCACGATATCGGCAGAGCCGTCACCCGGCATCGCCGGCTCGCCCGGCGCGCAGACTTCAAAGCCCGCCACATCCGCCAAACGGGCACGGCGGGTCTCGTTGGGTTCCACAAGCATGATGTCCCGGGCCCCTTGCGCCGCCAGTGACAGGGCAGCGCCCACGCCAATCGCGCCGCCGCCGATCACCACCGCATGCGCCCCGGAGAGATCTCCGCCCAGCACCGCCCGGCCCAGCCGCACCCCGTGCCAGCCGCAGGCGATCGGCTCGGCAAGAGCGGCATGGGCCAGCGGCACGGGGTCCGGCACGGTGATCAGATTGCGCTCCGGCATCACGACGTAATCGGCAAAGGCGCCCTCGCGCGGGGGCATGGAGATGATCTGCCGATCCTCGCAGAGGTTCTCACGCCCGGTGCCGCAGAAAACACAGTTCTGACAGGCCACCAGCGGGTTGATCGTGACCCGCCGCCCGTCCTGCGGCCCGCCGACGACCACACCTGCCGCCTCATGGCCCAGGGTCAGCGGGGCAGGGCGCCGCGCATCATGGCCCAGATAGGCGTGCATGTCGGATCCGCAGATGCCCGACGCCACGATCCGCACCAGGACCTCGCCGGGCCCCGGTTCCGGGCGCGGTCGGTCCAGATACGACAGTTCTTCAACCCCGGTGTAGACAAGCGCTTTCATTTGGCAGTGAACCCCCCGTCCACGAACAGTGTCTGCCCGGTCACATAGTCGGATGCGGGCGCGCAAAAGAACATCAACGGGCCGTCCAGGTCCGACGGCTCCCCATTGCGCCCGATGCAGGTCTGATCCGCGTTGCGCTGCGCCAGCGCGGCATTGGCAAAGACGGGCCCGGTCAGCTCCGTGCGAAAGAACCCCGGCGCCAGCGCGTTTGCGGTGATCCCATCGCCCGACCAGGCCTCGGCCATGGCCCGCGTCATCTGCTCCACCCCGCCCTTGGACGCGCCATAGCTGATCCCGTTGCCAAAGGCCCGGCGCGATTGCAAAGAGGCGAAGTTGATGATCCGGCCCCAGCCCTTCTGCTTCATGCCCGGCACCAGCTTCTGTGCGAGGAAGAACGGCGCTGCGAGGTTGAGGTTCAGCGTCATGTCCCAGCCGTCGTCGGTGACGTCATCCGCGTGTTGGCGCGTGTTGATCCCGGCGGCGTTGATCAGGATGTCCACCGGCCCAAACGGCTTGGTCACCGCCACCGCGATCCCGCGCAGGGCGGTGCGGTCCGCCAGGTCCGCGGCCACCGTCGCTGTCTCGCCCGCCGTTTCCTGTTGCCAGGCCGACAGGTGGTCCGCCCGCCGCGCCACCCCGACAACCTGCGCGCCGGCCTGCGCCAGCAGCCGCGCCGCCTGCCGCCCGAGGCCACTGCTGGCCCCGGTCACACAGGCGATCTTGCCGGAGACGTCGAAGAGCGGTGGCATCCCCCTCAGTCCATCGCCGAGAGGTCGAAGTTCTCGTCCGGGAAGTACTTGCGCAGCCGTGCATCCGCCGTGCGCGCGTGTCCCTCCATGCCCTCCAGACGCGAAATCCGTGCTGTCGCTTCCGCAACGGGGCGCGAGCCTTCACGTGTGGCGCGCTGCCAGGTCACGATCTTCATGTATTTGTGCACCGAGAGCCCGCCGGTGTATTTCGCCGACTGCGATGTGGGCAGCACGTGGTTCGTCCCCGACGCCTTGTCGCCGAAGGCCACGGTGGTCTCTTCGCCGAGGAACAGCGAGCCATAGCATTGCAGCCGCTCCAGCCACCATTCCAGATCCTCCGCCTGCACGGTCAGGTGCTCGGGCGCATAGTCGTCCGACGTGGCCGCCATCTCCTCGCGGTCCGCACAGACAATCACCTCCGCATAGTCGCGCCAGGCCGCGCGTGCATTGTCGCGGTTCAATTCCGGCAGGTCCTCGATCAGCCCCGGCACCAGCTCCATCACCTTCTCCGCCAGCGGGCGGTCGTCCGTGACCAGCCAGACGGGGGAGTTATAGCCGTGCTCGGCCTGGCCCACGAGGTCGGTGGCCACCATGAAGGGATCGGCGGTCTTGTCGGCCAGGATCAGGCTGTCGGTCGGCCCCGCGATCATGTCGATGCCGACGCGCCCAAAGAGGATGCGCTTGGCCTCCGCCACGAACTGGTTGCCGGGCCCGACGAGAATATCCGCCTTGGGCAGTCCAAAGAGCCCGAAGGTCATCGCCGCCACGCCCTGCACCCCGCCCATCGACAGGATCTTGTCCGCGCCACACAAGTTCGCCGCATAGATGATCGCAGGCGCAATGCCTTCGCCCGCGCGCGGCGGTGAACAGGCCACGATGTGCTGGCAGCCGGCCACTTTCGCGGTTGTCACGGTCATGATCGCGCTGGCAATGTGGCTGTAGCGCCCCCCCGGCACGTAGCAGCCCGCGGCCCGGCAGGGGATCGCCTTCTGCCCCGCGATCAGCCCCGGCACCACCTCCAGCTCGACGTCGCTCATGGTCGATTTCTGCACCTCGGCAAAGCGGCGCACATTGTCGTGGGCAAAGGCGATATCGTCCTTCAGTTTCTGCGACACCAACACGGACGCGGCGGCGATCTCCTCCTCCCCGAGGATCACATTGCCCTGATAGTTGTCGAACTTCTGGGCATATTTCAGCGCCGCCGCGTCCCCTCCGGATTCGATGTCGTTCAGGATGCCCTGAACGGTCTCGCGCACATCGCCCGCATCGGTCATCGCGGTCTTTTCAGCTTTCTTGAGATACTCTCGCGCCATGGCAGGGGTCCTATCTGGTGATCCGGAATGAAGCCAAAGCCGGTGATCGCTCAGCCGCCCCTCTCACCCACAGCGCGGCTCATATCCGATCCCCGGATCGGAGCCGGGCGTCTGCACGCCATCGCTCCGTTGATGAGTTATGTAAGCGCTTACATCGAGTCGCGCAAGATAAATCTTTCGGTATTATCTGCAAGCACTTAAGCAAAATTCACGAAAACCGCGGGCCAAGGGCGGCAAAGATGGGTATAGATCACCGAATGAGCAGAGCGAACGCCCCAACCCTCGAAGACGTCGCGCGCCTGGCCGGTGTGTCCACCGCGAGCATATCGCGCGCGCTGAATGATCCGGACAAGGTCGCCAAGCCGACGCGTGACAAGATCGAAAAGGCGATCGACGCCCTTGGCTATACGCCCAATTTCGGCGGGCGGGCGCTGGCGTCGAACCGCACCAACACCGTGGGCGCGATCATCCCCACCATGGCCAATGCGATGTTCGCCAGCGGCGTGCAGGCCTTTCAGGAGGTCCTGTCCGAAGCGGGCGTGAACCTGCTGCTGGCGACCACCGGATACGACCCTGAGCAAGAGCTGCGCCAGATCAAGGCGCTCATCGCCCACGGTGCGGATGGGCTGATGCTGATCGGCGATGCGCGCCCGCAAACCACGCGCGACTTTCTGGACAAACGCCGCATCCCGCATGTGATCTCCTGGTGCTTCCAGCCGGAGGCCTCGCCCGTGCACGTGGGGTTTGACAACCGCGCCGCAGCCTATGCGGCGATGCAGCGTGTGCTGGCGCTGGGCCACCGGCGCATCGCGATGATTTGCGGGGTGCGTGCGGGCAATGACCGCGCCGGCGACCGGCTCGATGGGGTGACCGCCGCGATTGCCGATTTCGGCCAGGGCGCGGAGCTGATACAGGTCACCGAAGCGCGCTACCGGCTGGAGTTCGGCGGCGATGCCTTTGAGGCGATCATGTCGCATACGCCGCGCCCCACGGTGATCATGTGCGGCAATGATGTTCTCGCAGCAGGTGCGTTGAAACGGGCGCGGGAGCTGGGCATCGACGTGCCCGGCACGGTCTCCCTGGTGGGCTTCGACGACATCGGCCTCGCCTCCGTCGTGACCCCGCCGCTGGCCACCGTGCGCGTGCCGCAGATCGAGATGGGGCGGGCCGCCGCGCGCCTGCTGCTCGCCCGGCTCGGCGGGCAGGACGGGGATGGGCCGGTGGAGCTGCACACCGAATTCATGCCGCGCGCGTCGCTTGCGCCGCCTGCGCCAGACAGCCCGTGACCCGCGCGCGGACCTGCTCCGCCGCCCGCTCTTTCACCGGGCCATAGCCACGAATATCGAGGGGGGCCGCCACGACCTCCGCAACCGCTTCCCGCGCCCCGGCCTGCCACAGGGCCGGAACCTGCGCCAAGACACCCTCGAACCAAAGGATCAGATCCCGCTCCAACCTGCGGTCAGCCTGATATCCAAAGGGATCGGCCCAGGTGCCGCGCAGCCCCTTCAGCCGGGCCAGGACCGCAAACACGCCCCCCATCCAGGGGCCAAAGCTGCGCTTCACCGGCCTGCCGCGCGCGTCCTTTCGGCGGGACAGGAGCGGTGGCGCCAGATGATAGCGTGGTCGGATCGGGCCGTCGAACTCCGCGCTCAGTTGCGCGCGAAAGGTCGGATCGCAGTGCAACCGCGCCACCTCATATTCGTCCTTGTAAGCCATCAGCTTGAACAGCGATTTCGCCGCCGTGATCTGCAGATCGTCAGGCAGGTGGGCCAGAGGCGTCAGAGCGTCCTCGAAGCGCGCCGCATATCGGGCGTTCTGATACGCGCTCAGGAAGGCCGCGCGGCGCGCCCGCACCTGCGCCGGTGTCTCCGTGGGGTGGGGGACGGGGGGAGCGCCCGCCTCCCCGTCGAGGGGAGTCGGGCGCTGCCCGGCGGTCCCCGCCAGGCGGTCCGGTTCTGTGGTTCGATCCCGGTGTTCGGGCCTGTGTTCCGGTGTCAGCCGCTCCGGTGCCGCGGCCATCACCCGCCCGCAGGCAAAGGCGCGCGCGTTCTCGTCTGGTTTGATCCCGTTCAACTCCATCGCCCGCAGCAGGGCCTCCAGCCCCACGGGCACCAGCCCGCGCTGCCAAGCAAACCCCAGCAGGATCACATTGGCATAGACCGCATCGCCCATCAGCCGCTCCGCCAGCTCGCCCGCGTCGACAGCATCGACAGCGCCCGCCACCTCGCGGATCGCCGCCTCTCGCGCGTCAATCCGCAGCGCGGCATCCCGGTTCAACACCAGATCGCCCGTCGGCATCTCGGCGCGGTTCAGCACAACCTTCGTGTCGGCGCGGTAGTGGGCAGAGGCCTTGGGCGAGGAGCTGACCACCGCATCGCAGCCGATCACCGCATCCGCTGCACCCGCGTCGATCCGCGGCTGATGCAGCAACGCCGGGTCGTCCGCCAGCCGCACATAGCCGAGCACCGTGCCGAATTTCTGCGCAAACCCGGTGAAGTCCAGCACGCTCGCGCCTTTGCCCTCCAGATGCGCCGCCATGGAAACGAGCGCCCCCACGGTGATGACCCCGGTGCCCCCGACACCCGCGACCAGCAGGTTGTAGGGCTCCTCGAGCCTGGGCAGATCGGGCAGGGGCAGCGTGGCGCTGATCGCGGTGACGTCGATCGGGCTCCGGGGGTCGGTGCGTCGGCGCACCCCCTCCAGCGTGACAAAGCTCGGACAGAACCCGTTGAGGCATGAAAAATCGCTGTTGCAACTGGACTGGTTGATCCGCCGTTTCCGCCCGAACTCCGTCTCCACCGGCTCCACGCTCAGGCAGTTGCTCTCGACCGAACAGTCGCCGCAGCCCTCGCAGACCAGATCGTTGATCACCACGACCCGGTCGGCCTGCGGCAGTTGCCCGCGCTTGCGTTTGCGCCGCTTTTCCGTGGCGCACATCTGCTCGTAGATCAGAACAGAGACGCCCGGAACCGTTCTCAGCTCGCGTTGGAGCTTGTCCATCTCTGATCTCGGATGAAAGCTTGTCCCCTTTGGAAAGTCGCCAGCTTGAAATTTCCCGATATCGTCTGACACGAGGGCAATTCTATCCACACCCTCCGCACGGCAGCTCAGCGCGATCCTCTGCACCGACACCGGGCCGTCCACCGGCTGCCCGCCGGTCATGGCCACAGCGTCGTTGTATAAAATTTTATAGGTGATGTTCGCGCCCGCCGCCACCGCCTGCCGGATCGCCAGCGCGCCCGAATGATACCAGGTGCCTTCGCCGAGGTTCTGGAAGAGATGCTTGCCGCCGTTGAACATCGATTGGGTGATCCACGGCACGCCTTCACCACCCATCTGCGCATAGCCCACCGTCTCGCGGTCCATCCAACTGGCCATCACATGGCAGCCGATCCCGCTCGCCGCCTGCGAGCCTTCGGGCACCTTGGTCGAGGTGTTATGCGGGCAGCCCGAGCAGAAATAAGGCGTGCGGGTCGCTCCTTCGATGCGCAACACCGGCGGCGTCTCCCGCGTCAGCGCCGCGGCCTTCTCGACAAAACTCTCCTCGGGGAAGAAGCGCGCCAGCCGTCCCGCAATCAGGGGCAACAACAGCCGGGGCGAAAGCTCCCCTGTCCAGGGCACAAGCGGAGTCATTTCCTCGTCGTATTTGCCCACCATCCGCTCCGGCTTGCGCCCGGGCCAGTCATAGAAATGCTCCTTGAACTGGCTCTCGATGATGCCGCGTTTCTCCTCGATCACCATGACCTCGCGCTTGCCCGTCACGAAATCGAGCGCCGCGTGATGCGCCAGCGGCCAGACCATGCCCACCTTATAGATGTCGATGCCCAGTGCCCGACAACGGGCTGCGTCCAGTCCAAGCAACCGCAGCGCCTCCATCAGATCGAGATGCCCCTTGCCGGTGGTCACGAATCCGAAGCGCGCCCCCGCAATGCCATAGATTGCATGATCAATCGGGTTTGCCTCGGCAAAGGCCTGCACCGCGTCGAGCTTGGCCCGGATGCGCGTCTCGATGCCCGGCGAGGGCAGATCCGCCACCCGCACATGCAATCCACCGGGCGGGCCGGTAAACTCCGGCTGCCGAAACACCCGGTCCGGCACCATGTCGACCGACTGCCCGCTTTCCACCGTCTCCGAGATCGCCTTGAACCCGACCCAGGTGCCCGAGAACCGCGACAGTGCGAACCCGTATTCCCCAAACGCCTGATATTCCGCCACGCTTGCCGGGTTCAGCGTCGGCATGAACCAGGCCATGAAGGCCACGTCCGACTGGTGCGGCATCGACGACGAGACACATCCATGGTCGTCCCCCGCCACCACCAGCACACCACCCTTCGGCGCCGAGCCATAGGCATTGCCGTGCTTCAACGCATCGCCGGAGCGGTCCACGCCAGGCCCCTTGCCGTACCACATGGAAAACACGCCCTCGACCTCACACGCGGGATCGAGGCTCGCCTGCTGCGCACCGAGCACCGCGGTCGCCCCAAGGTCCTCGTTCACTGCGGGCAGAAACCGGATGCCTTGCTGATCCAGAAGATCACCGGTGCGCCACATCTCCTGATCGACACCACCGAGTGGCGAGCCCCGATAACCCGAGACCAGCCCCGCCGTGGTCAGCCCCGCCGCCCGATCCCGCCGCGCCTGGTCCAGCATGATCCGCACCAGCGCCTGCGTCCCGGTCAGAAACACGCGCCCTGACGTCCTGGTGTACCGGTCGTGCAACGCATAGCTGTGATCAATCCGCGGGTGCTGGCTCATCGGGCTCCTCCGGCTGGCTGTGCAGCGGAGTGTAAGGTATGCTTATGAGAATTGCTGCGAAATCACGGGCAATCCTCAAAGATCTGACCAAAAAATCTCAGCAAGGCAATATATCGCGGAAAACCTTGCCATCGAAATTCACGTCTGCCGCGCCACGATCCCTTGACAACAGCGCCGCACGGTTTTCTCTGGACGCATCATATTTCGATGAGGAGAGCCCCCATGATGAAAACCCGCGCAGCGGTTGCGGTTGCTGCTGGTCAGCCGCTTGAGGTGATGGAGGTGATGCTTGAGGGGCCGCG
>NZ_CANLQB010000012.1 GCF_947493125.1 uncultured Roseobacter sp.
TTCGCAAAATCCACGCCGCTTACATCAGCGCACAACATCCGCCGTAAGCGCCAATACCGCGAGAGCGGTTTCGTCCTTGTCCCGCGCTGCCGACGTCGGACACGTCATTACTATAAGTCTGGTGTGCGGTACTTTGCTGCCGTTCAGGATGACCAGCTATCTTTGGCTTTGGTCCAGCGAAACCATCTCCGGAGTGCCGCGCCCGTCGTTCCACCATCGGTTCGGATTATTGTTCTTTGGCGTGTAATTTGCGCGGCTGGCCCATTCCTCACGAACGTGGATAATCGGTTCCTCGTACTGATGAGCGTCGAGAACGGCCTCCATGATTTTTTGAAGCAACTGCACATCGCGCTCGAAGGATACCTTCAGTTCAACAGACGGGTAGACTTCGGTTCCGTCGGCTTCGAAATCCTCGTTGTATATCTGCGTAACCGTCTGTTCTCCAGGTCTTCCTGTCTCGGCCCCCTGAGCGGTTACCGTTGCGTTTCGCTCGTAAGCACCAACGGCAAGCGGATGAACCTTAAAGATGGCATCCAACAGACGTTCGGCATCATCCGGTCGAGTATTTATCTCCATTCGAAAGACAGGGATCAGCTTTCCTGATTGCGAGACAAAGTTCTCGATGCTGCTCATTTCTGTTCTCCCTCGCCAGCCAATTTCCAGGATAGCATACGCAGACGCAAAGATATGTCAGGAGGGTCACCTAGCACCGCTTGTTTTATGGCAGCATTCGTAATTTGGGCTCGCAGCCGGATTTCGCCGCGATCAAAACCAACGTCAGCTCTCGCAGCTTCGAAGCCCTTGGGTCAGAAATGCTTGACGTCTGGGTCAGATTTACGTGACGCGGCCCGTTGATCGGCCCCGGAAATCTCATCCACCAGAGTCAAAGGTCTGAGACGTTCCACAACTGGACTGTCAACGGTCGGGGGGCAGGGGTGGTGCGGCCCGCAGGCGTCAGCCGAGGACACGGCCTTGCCACGCGACGACCGGCTTCAGCCGGGCGCTTGCCGATTGACCGGCCGGGCCAGGTCTGTTGGGCGGACTACCAAACAGGAAAAATGCCGACGGCCTGAGAGCGCAGCGGAGGGGCCGGCGTCCGCTGTCTTCTCGATCCCGTGCATCAAGCGGGATCACCGCTGTCTTCTATCGCCGCAATACGCGTATAAGGCCGGGACGGTCGTGTAGCTGCATCTGGGTTAGATCCGCCTTGTTTCTGGAAAGATGAGAGCTGACGCATCGCGGGCTTGGCGTGCTCGTGGCGGAGCCCCGGCAAGCAGAAAAACGGTTCCCGCCCAAAGTGCAAACCCTCCGATTTTCGGCCTGCACCGCGCCCTGGTTCGATCCGTTGATCCACCTTCATCGAAACAAGGAGAAACCCAATGACACATTACACACTCACCGTTCCCGTAACCTACGACGACAACGGCACCGAACAAACTGCATATCGCCGGGTTGGCGCAGTGTTCGAGAACACGAAACGGGACACCGCTGAAACCTTTCTGACCGTGAAGCTCGACTTTCCCGTTGGCGTCACCGAACTGCTGGCCTTTCAACCGAACATCAAAGATGTCGCTGAATGATGCCCTGGGGGCCGTCGCATGACGGCCCCTTACTCAATGATTGACGGAGAAGCGACGCGCCAAAGACAATTTTCTAAGCGTCCAAACCCGGTCTAGGCAAAAGGACAAACTCACACTGCAGATACGGTTATCTGCGCCGGCGAAGTGGACACTGAAGCGGCGCTGAACTTTTGTCACCAATCTTGTCGGCTGACCCGTCTCTTAGGGGTGCTCTAGTTAGAACGTGAGCTCGACGACATGCACCCTAGCGACGACAACGCTATCCATTGGGCCGTTGTCTGGCCATTGGAAAATGCACAGTTCGGGGCAAACGCCTACTCTCTTTGAGACATAGACCAGGCTATGGACTTGTTTCGATCTACGTGACCCGCTTGGGTTGCAAAAGTGATCAGCAGGCTTTGACGCGCCGCTGGCCTGAAGAACAAGCTGCGAAAGCGACGTCAATTCTGGCAGACGCTTGAGAGAGACATTTCAATATCATGTTATCGTCAAAAAGACCCCTCGGTGCTGCTCTTGACCAAGGGCCGGCTTCCCTTGCTTGGGACCGATCGCGATGGAGTAGCTCAAAAGCAAGCCTGTCACAAAATGCTCTCTGTGAGGCATCGACGTTCATAGATATGATGAGGGCGTGTGAGTGTCTGTCAGTCTTCTTCAAGTACAACGTGCTGTCCCTTGTCGGATTTTTGAGTACATTTGCCAGCCCGGCAGATCGATTTTGAAGGGGGCCAGAAAAACGTAATTATTTCAAAGATCTAGTAGAGTGATGATGGGCAATACCTGCTCGTAACACCAGAACTATGCCTCAGAGATTTGTGAGACCACTTTCGGCCCATTACCTTCGAATTCAGCTTATGTTGGTCAGGATTCTCTGCCAAGAGAGATCTGCCTGTAGAACGGCTGGCAGAGCAATTCCGCTCAGCATCAGGGCGCAGAAAGGCAGATTTCTGCCGGTGGACTTTCTACCCTTCAGAAAAATTCTAGCATTGGTTGAACTCAAAAACATGTTTGTGTTACGCCAGAGGAAGGTCGCTTCGACGCGATGCGTGGCACTATGAACGTTGAAGGCAGTAGCCCATTCATACTGCAGGACGAGTTTGTCGCGCACTTTCGAGCTGGTCGGACCATAGAAGTCGAATGCACCCAGACGATTACGAAATTCCCAACGGGCTATCGAGGCCGTTGGATACTGAGGTGCGTCACACAAGATGGACACGTCAAGACACTTGCGACCGCTCGAAGGCCCACAGAACCGAGAGAGCTCCGAACGCTCGATGGGCTTGGCGGTTTCGTTCTTTACGAACTCAATGCCGGAGTTGCGCCGATGGTTGTGCGCAAGGGCATGGTCGCGCGCTTTAACTCGGACGGTTTGTTACCATAAGGTTCATTATCAAAGTCTAACTTGGCCAAACCGGCTACCAGAAAAGTCTAGCGGTTTCAGCCTATTAAACCTTCTGGCGCTGACTGATGCGTGACGAGCAGGTGCGACGACTGATCGCCAAGCTTCGAAACGAACTGGGGCCACTCATAGTTCAGGCGCTCGATGACGACAACATAACTGAGATCATGCTGAACCCCGATGGCCTGATTTGGACTGAAGGACATCGGACCGGACTGAAGACAATCGGCAGGATGAATGCCGCCCAGGCTGAGGCGCTGATTGGGACCGTTGCATCGTCGGTATCAACAACTGTCACACGGTCCTCACCCATCGTCTCAGGCGAGTTGCCGCTGAACGGTGAGCGGTTCGAAGGGATGATCGCGCCAGTGGTCGCCTCCCCCACCTTCACGATCCGCAAGCGGGCCATCGCGCTGTATTCGCTTGATGATTACATTCGATCCGGCGTCATTTCAGCCTCTGTTGCGAGCGCACTGCGTGTTGCGTTGCAGGATCGCCAGAACATCCTCTTGTGCGGCGGTACGGCCACCGGAAAGACCACGCTGGCGAACGCGCTGATCGCCGAATTGGCAACCATCGCGCGCGAACAGCGTGTTGTGATCATCGAAGACACCACCGAGATCCAATGTGCGCAAGAGAATGCAGTGGTCATGCGCACGTCTGATGACGTGGATATGACCCGGCTCTTGCGCTCAACGCTGCGCATGCGCCCTGACCGGATCATCGTGGGAGAGGTGCGTGGCGGTGAGGCGTTGACGCTCCTGAAGGCGTGGAACACAGGGCACCCAGGCGGGATCGCGACCATTCACGCAAACAATGCGCTGGCAGCATTACCAAGGCTGGAACAGCTCATCGCTGAAGCCACGACGGCTCCCATGGGCACACTGATCGCGGGGTCTATCGACCTCGTTGTCTCCATTTCCAAGACCGAGAACGGCAGGCGCGTGAATGAGCTCGTGGCTGTCGATGACTTCCAGGGTGGCCAATATCGCACCCGCATCATCGAGCAAAAGGAGAAACCTATCTATGCAGCTTAAACTATGCCGGGTCGTTGGACCCGCCGTGTTCGCCTTCACGTCATTTGCCGCTCAGCAGGCCATGGCTTCGGCGCAAAACTTGCCGTGGGAAACACCACTTCAGACCATTCAAAACTCGTTGACTGGCCCCGTGGCCATCGCAATCTCGATCATTGCAATCATGATTGCAGGCGGTGTCCTGCTCTTTGGTGGCGAGATCAACGAGTTCGCACGGCGTCTGATCATGGTGGTACTTGTTGTTGCGATGGTTGTTGGTGCCGTGTCCCTCTTCAACACGCTGTTCACAGCACCAGGCGCATCCATCGGTTCCGATGCGACCAACGGCACTCTGGTCCCTGTTCTGGCGTTGCTGGCACTCGCGGGTATCGCCCGCGGGCTGGCTCAGCGACTTGGCAGTCAGCGTCGTCTGTCTGTCGCAGTGGCTGAACACTAAGATGGACGATCTGCTTCCGGTTCCTTTGCATCCGGCGCTCACGCGCCCCCAGCTTTTTGCTGGGGGCGAACGTGAACCCATGCTCCTGCTGATACTCTGCTGCTTCACGCTCGTGTTCATCGGCCTGAGCTGGTTCACCGTCATCGCCGCAGCTGTGTTCTACGTCTTCGCGGCGTTGATCCTTCGGCAGATCGCAAAGCGCGATCCTCTGATGACTGGTGTCTATCGCCGCCACATCGCCTACCGCAGTTTTTACGCAGCACGCCCAACCGTGTTTGCCCCATCGCGCCGCATCCGCGCCTGGAGATGATCAATGGGGTCTCTGAGTAGACATAGAGCGAAAGACCAGGGCTTTTCCGATCTCCTGCCCTATGCGGCAGTTGTAGATCGCGGAATCATTGCGAACAAAGACGGGTCGCTCATGGCCGCCTGGGCCGTGAAAGGGCCTGATCTGACATCGAGCACAGCACTTGAACGCAACGCGGTCGCCGCCCGTTTCAACGGCATTCTGAACCGGCTCGGGTCTGGCTTCATGATCCACATGGATGCCGTTCGCGTCGCATCGTCGGGATATCCAGAGGCCGACAGGTCGCACTTTCCTGACCCGATCTCGCGGTTGATCGACAATGAACGGCGCAGGTCTTTTGAACAGGATCACGCGCATTTCGAAACTGAGATGGTTCTTATCCTCACGTACCTGCCACCGGAGATCACAAATTCCCGCTTGGCACGCGCGATCTACACGGACGACACCGGCAAGCGCCAAAGCGCTGCCACCAAAGCGCTCTGGGACTTTAAGGCCAGCATCGTCGAGGTCGAGGATCTGCTCAGCAACATCCTCCAGGTTCGCCGGCTCTGGGCTGAAGAAACCGGGGATGAGCACGGCACCATTACGATGCCGGACGGCTTTCTGAGCCACATCCAGCAGTGCATCACCGGGAGACGCCATACCGTCAATCTCCCGCCAGTGCCGATGTATCTGGACGCGATCTTTGGCGAAGACTTCCATCACGGTGTCCTGCCGAAGATCGGTGATCGGTTCATCGGTGTGGTCGCGATAGACGGATTTCCACAAGAGAGCATGCCGGGCATTCTGGCCAGCCTCGATAGCCTTCCTTTGGAATACCGTTGGAACAATCGGTTCATCTTCCTCGATCCGGTGGACGCAAAGTCGCGGCTCGATAGTTTCCGGCGCAAATGGAAGGGCCAGGTTCGCTCCATGACGGCGCAGGTTCTGGACCTCAAGAATAGTGCGGAGAACCAGGATGCGAGCAAGATGGTCGGCGATACCGATGCCGCCTTGGAGGAAGCCTCAAGCCAGATCGTCACCTACGGGTACTACAGCGCCAACATCGTTGTCTTCCATAAGGACCCCGCCGTGCTGGAAGATCAGCTCGCTTACGTGCGTCGTGTCGTTAACAACGCGGGGTTTGTGGGGCGGATCGAGACGGTCAATGCAGTTGAAGCCTATCTCGGATCGCTGCCAGGAAACGGATACCCGAACATTCGGCGGCCTCTCATCAACACGTTCAACCTCGCCCACATTCTGCCCATGAATACGGTTTGGGCTGGGCGCGAAGCGAACCCCTGCCCCTTCTATCCCGACAACTCGCCACCGCTCATGCAGGTGTCATCGTCGGGATCGACCCCGTTCCGCTTCAATCTGCATGTCCATGATGTCGGGCACACGCTGATCTTCGGTCCTACCGGTAGCGGGAAATCCACACTGCTTGCGCTGATCGCTGCGCAGTTCTTGAGATACCCAGGCGCGCAACTCTTTTGCTTTGACAAAGGCCGCTCGATGCTGCCTTTGACTTTGGCCTGCGGCGGTCAGCACTACGACATTGCCGCTCCAGACTCGCCGTTGCTGTTCTGCCCGCTCTCAACGATTGAAACCGACGCCGATCTGGCCTGGGCCGAAGACTGGATTGCAACCATGATCCAGTTGCAGGGTCTAAGGGTCACGCCGCAGGTCCGCAATGAAATCCACCGCGCAATGAACCTGATCCGATCCTCCGAAACGGATCGCTCGATCTCAAGCCTGATCCACACGTTGCAGTCGAAGGAATTGCGCGAGGCGCTGCAATATTACTCCATCGAAGGTGCGATGGGGCAGCTTTTGGACAGCGAATCTGACACACTGCGGGACGGCGATTTTCTGACCTTCGAGATGGATGACATCCTGGAGCTAGGCGAGACGGCTGCAATTCCGGTGCTTCTCTACCTCTTCAACCGGATCGAGCGCCGTTTGGTGAATGGTCGTCCATCGCTCATCATTCTCGATGAAGCCTGGATGATGCTGGGAAGCGAGGTGTTCCGGGAAAAAATCCGGGCTTGGCTCAAGGTGCTGCGCAAATCGAATTGCGCCGTGGTGATGGCGACGCAAAGCCTGTCAGATGCCATGCGGTCCGGGATTATCGACGTCCTGACGGAGAGCTGCCCAACCAAGGTGTTGCTGCCAAATCCGGAAGCACGTGAGGAGACATCCCAAGAGCTCTACCGCACGCTTGGCCTCAACAGCCGCCAGATCGACATCGTGTCGGGTGCCATCCCCAAGCGCGACTACTACGTGATTTCGCCCGAAGGGCGGCGCCTCTTCGATATGCAGCTTGGCGCAAAGACACTCTCATTCGTCGGGGCAAGCGATCCCGACAGTATCAGCCGGGTCCGTGAGCTGCACGCAAAGCACGGCGACGACTGGACAACCCACTGGCTTAGAGAAAGGGGCCTTTAAAATGCAGACACGCAGAACGTTTCTTGTTCACACAGGTATGGTCATTGCTTTTCCGGCGCTCCCGGTTTCGGCTGGCTCAGTAGGCGGCGTTGGCGGCGCACTTGAAGTCACGCAGCTTGCCAATCTGGCGGAGTTGTCCAGCCAGACGATCCACGTCGCGGAAGGTGTCAATCAGCGCGTCACAATGATCACCAATCAGATCCAGCAGATCCAAACAGCGCTGCAATCCTACCAGAATATGGTCGCGAACACGCTTGCCATACCGCAACAGCTTTGGTCCCCCATCGCTGGCAATCTACAGCAGCTCCACTCGGCTGTGAGCCAGGGTCAGGCATTGGCTTACACCATCGCCAATGTTGACGATGTGATCCGGCGAGAGTTCGGCCAGTACAGCGATTTCATCAACAACCCGCTGAGCCGAGCGCAGTATGCCGCGCAATACCAGGGCTGGTCACAGCGAAACCGGGAGACGATTGCTGCGACCATGGAAGCCACAGGCCTCAACATCAATCAGATTGGGACCGAAGAAGCCTTCATCAACACCCTGCGCAACCAGAACTCCAACACAGGGCGCACGCAGCTCTTGCAGGTGGGCAATCAGGTCGCGCTTGAGCAGGTCGGACAGTTCCAGAAACTCCGTCAGCTGGTCGCTGCGAACACGCAGATGATGGGCGCCTACTTCGCCAAGAGCGAGGCCGTTCGCGATGCGGAAAAGGCCTCAACCGACGAATACTACGGAGCGCCCACAACCTTTAACACAAGCGATGGCGAGGGGTTTTAGTCCGTGAAACCGATCATGTTCATTGGGATAGCCGTAGCGATCTCTGTCGCAATTGCGGCGAGCATCAACATCTTTGTTGTCACGCCTCCCGCCACAGTGAGCGAACCCGAACCATCCGCACCAGCCAGCACTGGTTTTTATGGTAAGAAAACAGATTTTGACACGACGGACGGCGAAGGGTTTTAGCAGATGGTACCTGTTTCAATGACTCAACGGGCGGCGCTATTCTTCGTTCTGCTCATCGTAGCATCCTCAGTGGCAACAAGTGCGATGGCGCAAGACAATGTTCTTGATGGAATTTTGCGAACCTATCGTGATGCGGCAGCCACATGGCAGGGAACGATTGTCAGTCTCGCGACCAATCTCTTCATTCTGCTTGCGACAATTGAGTTCATTTGGATGGGTATCAGGCTGGCCGTACATGGTGCGGATCTACAAACATGGGTCGGAGAACTGATCCAGAGGATCATGTTCATTGGCTTGTTCCTCTTCCTGCTTCTTAACGCAGGTTTTGCTAGTCAGATCGTTGATAGTTTTCGGCAGGCCGCCGGCATAGCGAGCGGACTTAGCGTGCCCATCACACCGGCAGATGTTCTCGAAATCGGTTTGAACATTGCTACTACGCTCACTGAGAACGTTTCGATCCGAGACGTTCCGGGGTCTATCGGGCTGATTATCACCGCCCTGATCATGACAATCGCTTTCGCACTAATGGCCGCGATCCTACTGCTGGCGATTGTTGAGATGTATATTCTGATCAACGCCGGTATCATTCTGCTCGGCTTTGGTGGCTCGAACTTCACAAAGGATATCGCGGTCCGCTTCCTGACTTACATTGTCAGCGTTGGCGCAAAGCTCTTTGTGATACAGCTTGTCATTGGTCTGGGTCTGACGCTCTTGAACGGCTTTGTCGCTGGTTTTGATGCAGACGCCGACAACGACCAGGCGCTCATCTTGCTCGGGGTCGCAATCACCTTTCTCGCGTTGGTTTGGTCGCTGCCCGACATGGTGCAGTCGATCATCAATGGTGTGGCTTATGGTGGCTCCGGTGGACTGATGCGGGCTGTTGCGACCACGGCTGCCGGGGGCGCTGTGGCCGCAGGCGTCGCGAAAGGCATGGCCGGGGGGGCGTTTGGTGGCGCCCATGCTGTCCGCGAAGCGTCCAAACTCGCCAGTGCTCAGGGCAATCCTGGGTTCAAAGGCACAATGTCGAACCTCGGCGCCGCGTCCGCCAGCACGCTTGCCGACAGAATCACTGGCACGCCCGGTTCCAGTTTCGGCTCGCAGGCAGGCCGCACGGTAGACAGGCTCAGACAGCAGCGTGCGAGCCAGGGCGCAGCGGTGCCAAAAATCGAGAGCAATCCAGCGCAAGTCTACCTCAGCCCGGCGGATAACTCAGGGAACAAATAGGGATGAAACAGAGATCAAAAACCGAAAACCCATATCTCGCCGCCCGCGCCGAATGGAATGAGCGCTACGGCTCTTTCGTGCGCCAAGCGCGTATCTGGCAAGGTGTCGGGGTACTCTCGCTGACGCTGGCGATCGGAGCAACAGGCTATGCGCTCTATCTCGGCTCACAAAGCCGGATCGTTCCTTACGTGGTCGAAGTGGATCGGCTTGGGAATGCCCAGGCGGGCACTTACGCCCCAAGTGTCCAGTATACCGAAGAACGTGTGATCGAAGCGGCCATTGCCGATTTCATCTCAAACTGGCGCGGTGTGACAGTCGATGGTCGGCTGCAGAAAGACCGCATCAACAAGCTTTATTCCTACCTGTCGAGCTCTGATCCTGCGACGGCCAAGCTGAACACGTACTTCCGTGAACAAGGCGGGGACCCTTTCAAGCGCGCGAAGATCCGCACCGTTTCCGTGGGTGTTCATGCGCTCAACCGCATTTCCGATCAGTCCTATCAGGTCGATTGGTCGGAAGTGGAATACGACCGCGAAGGTTATGAGCAGGGCCGCCGCCGGTTCCGCGCGATCATATCCATCGCGATCATTCCACCCACATCCGAGCAGCTCATCATGCAAAACCCGGTTGGCCTTTACGTGACCGACTACGATTTGACGGAGATAACGTCATGAACAGAACACTTGTCGCGGCGACAGTCGCCGTCCTCACTGCCACAACCGCCTCAGGCCAGAGCGTGCCCGCTGAAACGCCTCCTGAGGCGCCGCCCCCTGCCCCATCTGTCGAGCCGGTACCGACCGGCCTGACGCCGGATCAAGAGCGGGCCACTGACCTTTCAGCGGAGTGGCGTAACACGCCCGGTGTCATCGCCCCTGGCCCTGATGGCTCGGTGCTCTTCCTCTTTGGCCAAACCCTTCCCACGGTGGTCTGTGCGCCGCTTCGCGCCTGCGACATTCAGCTGGAGCCGGGTGAAACTGTCATGAACGTTCATGCCGGGGATATTGTCCGGTGGCAGTTTGACGGCGCGCGATCCGGCCCGGATGGTGTGATCTCCCACGTGCTCGTCAAGCCTACGGCGCCCGGTGTGGAAACGTCGCTCTCAATTATGACGGATCGGCGGACCTACTACATCAACCTCAAGAGCCACGAGACGGAATACATGCCCCGCGTGGCGTTTCGCTATCCGCAGGCGGCAAAGGATGTCGTGGCCAAACTAGAAGCCGCCAAACCGAAACCAAAGCCTGCGCCAAAGGCCGCAGCACCCCGCAAGCCGTCGGCCCCCAGGGCAGCGGCGCCGGTCGCTGGCAATCTCGACTTCAACTATCGGATCAGAGGGCGGCAGAGCTGGACGCCGGTGCGTGTCTATAACGATGGTCGCAAGACCTACATCGACATGCCGCGCGGCTTTCAGAACGGAGAAGCCCCGACGCTGCTTGTGGTCGGCCCGGGCCGCAGCGAACAGCAGGTCAATTACCGGATCGTTGGGAGCCGGTATGTCGTCGATACCGTATTCTCTGAGGCGATCCTTGTGGCTGGTACGGGCAGATCCGCCGCTCGTGTGAAGATTTCAAGGACAAGATCATGAAGCGGTTTCTTCTCAGCCTCGCAATCGCGGCCTCTGTCAGCGGCTGCGCCATACAACAGAGCTTTTCAGCCGGTGACTATGAGCTGACACCAAAGGCGATGTCCTTGCTGGCCAGCGATTTCATCCCGCCGCTCAAGCGTGAGATCCCGCGCTCGCACCAGCTGGAGCTCGTCGAGGTTTCGCCGGAGTTCACACCGCTGCTGGAAAGCGAGCTGCGCAACGCAGGATACGCGGTCACGGTCGTGAAACGACCCAACAAGCAGTCCCCTTCCCGCTCGGTTCGGTATTCGCTGAGCCCCTTCGACGGCCCCACGGTCTGGGCGGTCATGAGCGTCGACAAGGCGTTCTCCGTGGCGCGCGTCTACACGATTCAAGGCGGCACTCTGCGTGCCGCCGCCCCAGAAACCATCCGCTACTCGGAGGCTGGTCAATGACGGACAATCCAAACGCGAATACGGAGGACATGCGAGAGGACATGCCCTCTGGTACTCCCGGACGTGCCCCCGGCGTCCGGCGATTGAACCGCCTTCCTCTCATTATTGGCGTTTCAATCGCACTTATTTTGCTGGGGCTCATGACGCTTGCTCTGATGAACCGGACGGCCATTCGAGAGGGCACCGATGTTGCAAGCGAAGAGAGCCGCCAGAGTGCGGGCGATGATGCCTCGGCACTCACAAGCGGACAGCCTGACGGCATCATCAGCGCGGAGCCTGTAGATCTTGGCCCCTCCTTTGCAGAGACAGTCGAGACGTCAGATCCGGTCACGCCAAGCGCCGTGCGGCCTGTCGCCACGCCAACGGCGTCGCCGACGACGGAAGTTGATCGACGGGCACGGCTCGCCTCGCGCATTGCGGAATATGAAGACGAACGATTGATGCAGCAAATGCAGCTGGAGGATCGGCTTGAGACCGATGCGCTCAACTCGAACACCCGACTGGCTTTGCCGGGCCTCGATGGCGCCCAGAATCCGCGCAATGGTCAAGGTCCAACGACCAATGCGCAGGCGGTTGCAACCGCAGGTGTGGCCTTCCCCGGCCTGCCCGGCACGCAATCGGCACGGCAGGGAGCGCCGACAGCCACACCACAGGGCGCCGGGCAGCCCCTGACTGCTAGTGAAGCGCTTACCGCCATACAAGGGTCCAGAACTGCGGAGACCGTTGAGGCGAGCAAAGAGGCCGCCAAAGCCGCCTTTCTGGACGGCGCTAAGCGGTTGGACACATCTGATTACCTCCAGCGCGCGGTCCAAAAGTCTCTCTCTCCCTATGAGCTCAAACAAGGCTCGGTCATTCCCGGTGTTCTGGTGACGGGCATCAACAGCGATCTGCCCGGGCGGATCATTGGGCAGGTCAGCCGAAACGTCTATGACAGCACGACCGGGCAGTATCTGCTCATTCCGCAAGGCACCAAGATCTTTGGTCGCTACGACAATGACGTGGCTTTCGGTCAACAGCGCGTTTTGGTGGCGTGGACCCGGCTGGTGTTCCCCAACGGCTCGGCCATCAACATCGAGGGTATGGCGGGTACGGATCAGGCAGGCGCTGGCGGCTTCGAGGACCGAGTGAATAATCATTGGGGGCGCACGCTTCAAGCCGCTTTGCTCATCTCTGTGATCGGGGCCGGTGTCGAAAACCTGACGGACTCAGGTGACTCCGATGATGTGGCTGATGCCATCCGCGACAGCTTTGGCGACACCTTCAGCTCAGTGGTGACACGCAGCGTGGAACGCAGCCTGTCGGTTCAGCCCACGCTCGAAATCCGCCCAGGCTATCGGTTCCTGATTGTCGTCGATAAGGACATGGTTCTGAAGCCCTATGGATAGGACATTTGATCATGCCATCGCGGGACCACGGCATGCGACTGGCAGCGACAAACAGGCGGTCAAGCACCTTCTCGGTGGCTTTGTCCTGCTGGTGGTCGCCATGCTTGCGGCCTATGCCGGTGGTGTTCGCTACAACGGGTCGCCCAGCTATCCCATGGGCTTCTATCTGCTGAAGACGCTGGACAGGACGCCGGAGCTGGGCGCTCTGGTCTTTGCCTGTCCACCAGACACGGAAGCGTTCCGCGAGGCCCGACGCCGGCACTACATCGGACAGGGGACCTGCCCTGCAGGATATACACCCATCATAAAAAAGGTGGCCGCTAAACCCGGTGATATCGTCGATGTTGGCTCTGCCGTGTCAGTCAATAGCGTTGTGCAGCGCAACACTGATATTGCCGCAACGGACGTCCAGGGCCGGACGCTTCAACGGTATCAAGGCGGTGTGATCGCACCGAACCATTACCTGCTTTTGTCGGACTTCTATGAGGGCAGTTTCGACAGCCGCTACTTTGGCCCGCTTCATCGGAGACAAATCATTGGTAACGCACAGCCTGTCCTCACCTGGTAGAATGTTTGCCGCAGAAAGCCCCATGGCGGCCCTGGCCTTTGGTCTGGTCGGGTGTGCCATTGGGGCGGCGGCGTGGAACGATCACGCAGCACTCCTACCGCTGGTCGCGCTCTTTCCGCTCTGCTTTGGTCTGGCTCCGACGCGGATCTCCGCGATCACCCTAGCCATGGGCTACTTTCTTGCGGCCAGTCGCGGCCTGCCCGTCGGGGCCGCAACCTTCTTTGGCTCTGACATCGCCGTTGGTCTGATCCTCTGGCTCGCGGCCTCGTCGGTCTTCGTTCTGGTCCACGGCGCGTTTTGGTCGGCACGGCCAGCCTGCCGCGCGTTCGGGTTCATCGCGGCGACGATCCTCATGGCGATCCCGCCGTTCGGGATCCTCGGGTGGGTCTCTCCAGTCACCGCAGCTGGTATACTGTTCCACGGGCTCGGCTGGGTTGGGCTGGTGGCTACTCTGGGCCTGTTCATGGCACTGACCTACGGAAAGGCCCGCCCTGCCCTCTTGAGTCTCACCTGCGTTCTCTGGGCTGGTGGCGTTCTGATGGGCGAAGAGCCGCGCAAGCTGGACGGCTGGGAAGGCTTAGAGAGCAACGTGCACTACAGTGCCGGATCACGTGACTTCCAAAGGTCGTTCACGTTTGTCACAGAAGCCAAACGGCTCGCATCACAAGCCGATGCGCCCATTGCGGTCTTTCCGGAAGGCGCAATGGGCTGGCGGACGCACACGGCGGAAGAGGCATGGAAGGACCTGGCCAAGCAGACTGGTAAGATCATTTTTGCCGGTGTCGAATACACCAATGGCAAGGGCTACGACAACGCGCTCGCACGGGTGACCAGCACAGATGTCGAGATTGTCTATCGGCAACGCATGCCGGTGCCGGTCTCGATGTGGCGTCCGTGGTCAGAGCAATCCGCGAAGGCGCATTTTGATCAAGCGCCAATGGTGATGTTGGGAGGACAACCAACTGCGGTGCTGATCTGCTATGAGCAATTGCTGGTCTGGCCAGTGCTTCAGTCGCGTTACGCTGGCGCTGATCATGTTTTGGGGATCGCCAGTCTTTGGTGGGCGGAAGGCACGTCCATACCCGGCATCCAGATGACGGCTATGACGGCCTGGGCGCGCCTCTTCAACATGTCCCTGACAGTGAGCTTTAACAGATGACCGATTGGATAAACTCGGGCAACACAGTCGCCGCAGCGGTCTTGGGCGCGCTCAACGCCGCCAGCCCAGCGGACCAAGAGGAGGCCAGCCAACGTTTAGCGGCGTCGGTTTCGACGCCCTGGGCCATTGAAGAACAATGGCACCCGGACGCTTTGCCCCCCATTGGGCGCCGCCTGCTCGATGGGAAGCACGAGAACGTCGAAAAACTGGTGTTCGCCGCAGCCGAAAAGTACCGCAACCACGATGCACTCGCGCGGCTTGGTATCACCCACGACGGGTTCCGGGCCTGGCTTATGGCGCTGATCAAGCAAGAGTCCCGCTTCTCGGCCAAGGCGAAATCGCCGAAGGACGCCTTTGGCCTCACGCAGATCATTCCACCAACTGCGAAATCGCTCGGGATCTATCCAGACTACTACAAGAGCCCTGAGCTGCAGGTGGATGGCGGCGCGCGGTATTTGCTGGATCAGCTGGAGAACTATGGCTCGATGCCACTTGCCCTTGCAGCCTATAACGCTGGGCCGAATGCGGTGAAAAAGTTTGGCGGGGTCCCACCCTACAAGGAAACACAGGGCTACGTGGCCGCTGTCGTGGCGTTCTACAATCAGTATGCCCGTCAGCTCGGAACGATCCCGACGGTCAATTCTCTGGAGGCATATGACCTGCGGGTGGCCGAAGCGGCCACGCGCGTTGCCAGCTTGGGTCAGATTGAGCCCGAGGCGCCAGCAAGATGGGAAGCGACGGGCTCGACATCGAGTTCAGAGGGACCAATCGACCTGACGGATCACTATGTCTCTTGGCAGGCCAGTGGTCCAGTTCCGGCCGAGACCTCGCCGGATGGGATGGTTGAGGAGCGTGTTGATCCATTCTCGGCCGGAACAAAGGTCAATATCCAATTCTGACGGATCGCGTTGGCTTCAATGCGATCGCTGAAAGAGAGGATCATAAGATGAAACCAGACCAAGTTCACATGGCCCTGTGGCGGCGGATGATCTTAGCAGCACTTCGAGTGAAGGTTCGGTTCTGTGATGTCTACGCGGTGACATCTGGCGCGCCAATGATCCTCACCTGCAACCATCAATCCCTGCTTGACGGGCTGATCCTGGCCTTCGCCTGTCCGACCAAGATGGTCTTCCCGGTCACACCAAAACACTCCGTCGACAATGTGTTCACAAGCTATGGGTTGCGGCTGCTGGAATGGCTTGGCCTCGGCTGGGTCGTTCCTATGAACTCAAACCACCCTTACGCTCTTCGCCATCTCCAAAGCGCACTGGAGGCCGGTCGCAGCGTCGCGATCTTTCCTGAAGGTCGTATAGCGCGGCCTGACCAGCAGCTGCCACACAGGGCTGGCGTTCAGTGGCTTCAGGACCGCACAGGCGCGCCGGTGGTGCGCGCTCGGTTGACTGGTGCCGATCAAAGCCGGTTGTTCGCTCGTGCAGGTACGAGGTTTCGGCCAGAGATCACATTGGATTTGGGTGGCGGATAGCCGTTTGCGCTCATTGTCATCTCTAAGCGCCTATTGACCCTTAAGATTTTAATCATCCTGTGTTGCTATGGCAGCGGCATCAAATTGCAAAGAAGGGACCACCCACGGCAACCGATGTCAGCAAAATGAGCGCATCCGAGTTAGACAAGCTGAGCGCGAAGATCGAGAAACGGCGACAGGAACTGACCCGCCAAGAAGCGCTTGCGCAGATGGAAGCAGTCGCAAGGAAGCACGGTGTGGACTTCGCTGAGATGGCTCGATTGCACAGCGCAAAACTCCCTAAGACACCAAGGAAGGCCAAACGGAAAGTTGCGCCCAAGTCAGCAGTCAAATCGGCCGCTAGGGCGACAACGACAACGACAACGAAGCTGACCTGCTCCCCTTTGAGTCCGCGTTTTTCAGTTAGCTCTGTTCAGGGTTGCTGTGCTACCGGAAGTGTCCCCGCTTGGGGCTAGATTTTCCGCCCTTTGATCACACAGACGGGCTGGATGCGTCTGGCAATTTCATCAGCGCTGCTGGGACGTTGTTCCCAATGGCGCTGTGCGGTCTTTCTTCGTTATAGTCTCTACGCCAAGCCTCCAACTTTTCGGCGGTATCTTCAAGGCCCATGAACCAATGAGCGTTCAGGCATTCGGAGCGCAGTTTGCTGTTAAAGGCTTCTATGTAGGCGTTGTCCGTCGGCTTTCCCGGCCGCGAGAAGTCGAGCGTGACACCGCGCTGATAAGCCCATAGGTCCATGTCGCGCGACACGAACTCGCTACCATTGTCCACCCTGATCGTCTTGGGATAGCCGGTCTGACGGCAGACTTGATCCAGGGTTGAGACCACATCTTCGCCTTTGTAGCTGAACTTGGCATCCAGCACAGGAACATATCGGGAGAATGTGTCGACGACTGCCAGGATGCGTATCTTGCGACCTGTGGCCAGCTGATCGTGCACAAAATCCATCGCCCAGACATCGTTTGGATGCACGGCTTCCTTGCGGTCTTCGCGCAGCTTCGCCTTTACACGCCGTTTGGGTGTCTTGTTCCTGAGCTGCATACCCAACTCCTTGTAAATACGATAAGTCTTTTTCGCATTGATCTCCCAACCTTCCCGGCGCAACAGCACATGGACCCGCCGATAGCCAAACCGCACGCGTGTCTCACAGATTTCCTTGATCCGCTGCTCCAACGCGGCCTGGTCGCGCCGACGAAACCTGTACCGATATGTCCGCGGATCGAACCGGATAAGACCACAGGCCCTCCGGATCGACACCCGCCAGTCAGTTCTGATCTCGTCAACCAGCGCTCTTTTGCGAGCAGGCCTTAGAGCTTTCGTTTGATAACGTCCTGAAGCATTTCTTTGTCCAACGACAGGTCTGCGACAATCTTCTTCAAACGCCTGTTCTCGTCTTCCAACTCTCGCAGCTTCTTCATGTCCGTCGGCAACATCCCGGCGTACTTCTTCTTCCAATTGAAATACGTCGCCTGGCTGATCCCAGCCTTCCGACAAATCTCAGCAACAGGTGTTCCTTCTTCGCCTTGCTTGATGATGAACGCCTTCTGCGCGTCCGTGAATTTGGATGCTTTAATCGCTATCCGCTCCTCTCCCAGCCAAAGAAAATCTAGCGGAAAACTCTATCCATAAACGAGGACGTTTTCAGGGATCACAGCAAAGCGCAAAGTGGCGCCAAAGGCTATCTCGAAAACGACGGCGAAACCAGCAGCGAAAGCGGCTCCCAAACTGGCCACGAATTCAAAGTTGGTTTCGAAGGCGAAGTACGAGAACCCCGACAATCCGAAACAGACGTGGTCAGGGATGGGACGCAAGCCGGCGTGGTTCATCGCCCACCTGGAAGCAGGCAAGAAACTTGAAGGGTTGACAGCTTAGTCCAATCCGATGCTCGAACTTCGACAATGACATCAAAGATGCTCGCGCACCTAAGGGCGCGGGCATGCCGCCGAACTTCTACTATGATCAGGAGGACTGCCTGCGCGAACGCGTCGCTTTGGGCGCGCCCTGGAGCTTCTCGGCGCTCCGGCCCGAAGCGGTGATCGGCTTCACCGTGGGCAACCCGATGAACTGACCTGCTGCCTGCAAATTGGACCACTCAGGTGCGGCGGATCAACCAAAGTCCATTAAGTACCATAAAACTGTTGAGTAGCCCGATCAAAGGAAGCTAAAGTCTTGAGCTGTCAGAGAAGAAGTGTCCAGGTTCTCGATCAAGATCGTATCAACATTACCGTAGGAAACTTGCACGTCCGCTCCATGCTGAGTGATGTTCAGATCGCTAAAATTCAGTCCTGTGAACTCGATCAAATCTAAGCCATCTTCAAAATCGTGAATCGTGTCGGAGCCATCTCCAGTGGTAAACACAAAAACATCAGCGCCTGAGCCGCCAATCAGGCCGTCTGCACCCGTTCCGCCGTTGAGAGTATCTTCGTTTGTGCCTGCGAGCAGTAGATCATTTCCCGCTTTGCCAAGTAGTGTGTCGTTGCCAGACTCGCCGAAAAGAGTGTCGTTGCCCTCGCCTCCGTCCAACTCATCACTGCCATCATTTCCATAGAAAGTGTCATCGCCGGTTCCAGCAAAAACTCGGTCATCGCCATTGTCTCCAGTCCCGGAGTCCGCACCATCACCTAGCCAGATCTCATCATTTCCATTTCCGCCATGGACATTGTCGTTCCCTGACCCTGCATCAACAAAATCGTTGCCCTCACCTGACCATATGGTGTCGGACCCACCACCGCCCAAGAGTGAGTCGTAGCCGATTTCACCATAGATTAGGTCATTTCCCGCACCACCGCTTATAGTGTCATTGCCCTCATTGCCCCAAAAGCGATCATCACCTCCATCACCCGTGACCTCGTCATGTCCCCCACCACCTGTGCCAGAGTCGTCGCCTTCGCCTAGCGAGATTACGTCGTCGCCATCACCACCGTGAAGAGTGTCATTTCCATCACCCCCAACGACGTGATCGTTGTCTTCTCCTGCATACAAGATATCGTTACCTGACCCACCATCTAGCGTGTCTTGCCCAAACTGGCCAAACATGCGGTCATCGCCATCACCACCGTTGATTTGGTCATCGCCATCCTGACCCCAGAACCGGTCGTTGCCCCCGAGCCCAGCGAGCGTGTCGTTGCCGCCTTTGCCAACAAAGACATTGTCAAGTTCGTTGCCGCTCAGATGATCGTTGTGCTCTGACCCTGACGCTTGCTCTATATCGATGTAGACGTCACCTTGTGCATCGCCTTGTGCTCCGGTCCCGGCCGCAAGATCAACGACAACGCCAACAGAAGACGCGTTGTACATGACACGATCTTCTTCACCTTCTCCTCCATTGAGCTGGTCGGCACCTGCGCCTCCTTCCAGATAGTCGCGTCCGCCGCCGCCAGACAGCGTGTCATTCCCTAAGCCTCCGTACAGCCAATCATCACCAGTACCACCTTCCAGCGAGTCCGTCTCGCCTGCCCCACGAAGCGTGTCATTGCCCGCGCCACCCCAAAGAACGTCGTTCCCAGCATCCCCGTAAATGGAGTCAGCGCCATCGTCGCCCCAGATCGTGTCATCGTCGTCTTCGCCTCTGATCGTGTCGGCCCCCTGTCCACCAGCAATCTGATCGTCTCCACTGCCTCCCTTAATGCTGTCATCTCCAGTGTTTCCGAGACCAATATCGGCCCCAGGCCCAAGGAACAAAGTGTCGTTTCCCGCACCAACATCGATCCAGTCGTTACCTTCGCGACCTTTTACACTGTCATCACCAGAAACGGCATAAATGAGGTCATCGGAGTTTGTTCCGGTGCCCTGCATCTGTGTGTTTCGGTCGATTTCTGTCGCAGTCCAGGTGCTTCCATCGGAGAACTGAATACTCTCAAGTCCAGCACCGCCGCTGGCAGCCTCATCAAACTGATCGGTCACCGCAATGACCGCGCCACCCGTCCCCGCAATGATTATGACCAAGTTGTTGGAGAAGTAGTTGCGCTGCAAACTGACATCGGCAGGCAGAACATCTGTCAGATGCAAAGCATCCACTTCGATCATGGACGTGCCTTCGTCCGTGATCGTGTCGCTACCGTCACCGCGGGACCAGACATAGGTGTCGCTACCGGTCCCCCCGCGCAGATCATCAATGCCTTCGTCGCCCTCCAGCTTGTCTGCCCCGGCATTGCCTCGGAGGGTGTCGTTTCCAGCAAGCCCTCGCAGGTCGTCCTGACCGCTGCCGCCAACAAGGTTATTGTTTCCGGACGTGCCGGTTGAGACGCTCGGCGTAGGCGCCGAACCAGTCTCATAGACGTTTCCGCTGCCACGATGATCGACACTCTGCGCGAGAGACGCGAGGAACTCCGCCTGGGTGATGCGGCCAGAGGACAGGTTGTTTTGCCAGGTTTGCGCTTCCGCGGCGACGGGCAGTCTTTCCAACGCATTGAGATAAGCGCGCTCAACAAAGGCCGCCCCGCTCAGCCCATGCACAGAGTTTTGCGCAATGCCCTGAATGTCTCCGCTCAGGTCCAGCAGTTTTTGCGCGACGTCCGCAAGCGTGTCACTCCCCTCCATGAGAAGGCTTGAAAGGTACGCCAGCTCATGCGCTGTCACGGCCCGATCGTAGACGATATCGACAAGATCGGTGATCAGCATCTCGACATAAGCGCGATCCAGAATGCGCTCGTATTCCGCCGGGTTGATGAGCACATCAAAATTATTGGTAATCCGGTGCCCATTGCCAATCACAAGGTGCTCTACGGACTCCGCAACGTCGGCGGCCAAGGCATCGCGACTGCCACCACCGGCGAGCTCTGCCAGATGCTTGTCGAGCTCTGCAAGAGAAGCGCCCCGCGCAAACGAGTTGAGGTAGATTTGCGTTATGAACAAAGCGTCTGACAACGTCCCGTAGCGCGTCGTAAACTCGTCTGAGGACGTCAGCGCAGCGACGAGCGCAGGCCTGTCAAGCTCACCGTTCGAGGCATACTGCAGCAGTACTTCGGACTCTTCGCGCAGCATATCGCGGTCAAGAACCGTGTCGTAAACGCGCGCAGCTTCATCCAGCATGCGCGCAATGGACGCTTGGTCCAGTCGCACAGAGTGAGCTTCTGTCTGAGTGGCTCCGCCGCTGTCCTTCCAGGTTTTCTCACTGGTCCAGGTTTCAATACCAAAAGCATCGAGTGTATGACTCACAAGGAAGTGTTCGCCCTCGGTCGCGTAATCGACACCATTGTCCCAGGTGTAAGTTCCATTGTCGGTGACTGAGCGGGAAATCGTCTGCTCAACACCGTTCTTGTTGATTGTCGTCAGACGCCCATCTGCGGTTGTCTGCGTGACGTGACGGCTGATCTCGTCACCGTCATCGTTGTAGCCAACCTCGGTGATGGTCTCCGCACCGCTTGTTGCAACAAATCGCTCTTCGAAGAGGTTGTCTTTTCCGTTTCCGTCGAAGTCAAAGGTCTGGGTCGTGGTCCGCCCATCGCGGCTCACATCCGTTATCTTCGATGTCCGCAAATCCCCGTCGGCATAGCGGGTCTCATTCAGTGTGTGACGACTTCCATCCGCATTCAGTGTTGTTGTGGATGAGGAGTTTCCGTCCAGGACACCGTCACCATCCATGTCAAACGTCATGGTTGACGACAATCCATCGGCGGCAATTGTTGTCACCTCCTCGTAGGTTTTTTGGTTCTGCCACGCGGTTTCGGTCGTCGTCTCTATGCGATCACCGGAGACATTGAATGAGGTCTGCGATACGAACTTGATATCTTCAGTTCCATCGCCATCAAGGTCAAACTCGGTGCGGCGCAACATGCCGTTCGCGGATGTGAACTTTACAATGCCAGCACCTGTCAAACCAATGCCCGGGATGTCTGAGTAGTGGACCGTCACATTCCGGCTGTTATCCGTCACCATCAAGATTTCACGGTCGGTGACCGTATCACCATCCCGATCATAAGTCTGGGTTTCCGACCAACCATCTTCGCTCACGACACGGGTCATTGACCAGTTTAGCGTCCCGCCGATACCGAACTCGGAAGCGGTTTCAGTAACGCCTCCACTCGCTCCATTGGTCGTGGTGATTGAGCGATCAAGATGACCGTTCTCGTCAACATCAATGGAGTAGGTCGTGGCAAGACCGTCACCGCTCGTAAGCCAAGTCGCGCTGGACAGCTTGTTGGACTGGCCATCCCAGGTTTCCTGGGTGCGCGATACATAACCGCTATTCATGAATAGTGTGGTGTCTTCTGAGCGAAGATCCGTTTGATTGTCGCCATCAAAGTCGTACGTCGTCCGCGAGAACAGACCACCGTCGGAGGTTTCATAGGTCTCTGCGGCCAACTCTATGTTGTTGCTGTCCGCGTGCGTAATTGTGCGAACCACCCAGCCTGTTTGAAGAAGCGAGGTGACATCCGTCGTGTTGATTTCAAAGACGCTATCTCCATCTCGGTCGGACTTGATAGTTGTCTCGAGGCCATTGGCGGAGACAGTTTGAAGAACACGTGCATCAAGAGCGCCGTCCTCATCGAAATGGGTCGTGTCTTGCACAAGCTGCCCGTTGTGATCGCGGTTCTCTATGACTTCAACGTCAGTACTATCGTCACCGTCGATATCGACCGTGCGCAGCATTGAGCGCCCGTCTGCGCTGGTGACGGTCGCTGTCATGCTCAGCACATCAGTATTTGCGGACCGACGCTCTTCGGTTATGGTTTCAACGCCATTGATCGTAAGTTCCAACGTGGTCTGCATGGTCAGATCGTCGGCACCATCGCTGTTGTGATCCCAGGCTTCCGTCCGGTCGCGCCCATCATCGCTGATTGTCAGTTTTGCCGAGCGATAGGTGGTGTTGTCATCGTCCTTCTCGGTGGTCACCGTCGTGCGAGATCCATCGGCATTCAGCGTGGTTGTGATGATATGCCTGCGCTCCACGTGACCGTCACCGTCTGCATCCATGGTTGACGTAGTGGTCAGTTGGTCGGCACTGGTGGTGACCGTGCGAAGAGACTGGAGGTCTCCTGTCGCAGAGAGCTGCTTTTCCGTTACGATCCGATCACCATCGCCCCTGATCGTTTCGCGCGACCAGATATCGGTTTGTCCGTCACCGTTCACGTCAGCGGTGGTCGTAATTCTGTCGCCATTGTCCGAGGTGGTTGTGGTCGTCTTGCTTCTTTTGACGCCTGAGCCGTCAAAAAGCTCGGATGTGGAGCGAACGCCTCCATCAGTCCGCAAGGCCTCTGCCTCCTTGAGCCTAAGGTCGTGAGCCCCGTCTCCATCTTGGTCGAACCGGGTCGTTGTGATCAACCCGTCGTCGCTGCGGGTGATCTCGACGGAGGACAGCAGCATACTGTCTTCAGATCTCACCTCCTGCGTCGTGACCTGCTCACCGTTTTGTTTCAGAATTGTTGTGCTAGTCTCAACGCGCTCGAAGCTTCCGTCACCATCGGTATCGCTCTTGATTGTGGTCTTCAGCCCGTCATCCCTGACCGTGACCTCGCGCGTGCTGCGCTCGGATCCATCGCCGTTCTTTGTCACCAGCGTCTGCGTGCGGCTGCCATCGGCGTTCAGCACAGTGGTGCTTTCGTCGGTGACATCGGTGATCCCATCGCCGTCGAGGTCGCGTGTCGTCCGCGAGATAAGACCGTTGGCGCTGATCCAGGTCTCGGACGAGGTGATCGTGGCGCCAGTGGCCGCCTTGCGCTCATCTGTGACGGTGGTAGTGCCATCGGTGGCTTGCGCCGAGACCGTGATCTGATCGGCGATCCCGTCCCCACCCGCGTCCACCTCGGTGGTCATGACCCGCCGGTCGGCGCTCTCGGTTGAGGTGCTGCGGCTCAGCAAGGTCGTGCCGTCGCCAGCATAGCTCGAGACCGTGCGCGTGATGCTGTCACCCGCCTCCAGCACCCGAACATCGACCATTTGGCTGTCAAAAGCACCGTCGCCATCGATGTCCACGCGTGTGGTCGTGGTCAACCCGTCCGCGCTGGTCTCGACCACGGTTTTGTCGCGCAGGGTGGTGTCCTGGTTCCGCATCTCGATGGTCTGCGTCGAGACACCGGCACCGTCCACCGTGGTTAAATCCGAGATAGCCACATCTGTATCGCCGTCGCCATCTGCGTCTGTTGTGCTGGTGACGGTCAGCCCGTCTTCGGAGGATACGGTGGTGCTGCTGGCCAGCACGGTGCCGTCGATGGCACGCGTCTGATCGAGCGTGGTCCGCTCTTGCGTGGCTCCATCCACCGTGACCGAGCGCACCCGCTCATCCGCATCAAAGACACCGTCCTGATCCAGGTCCACCCAGGTCTCGGAACTGACCTTATCCGCCCCCAGGGTCGTCTTCTGCATCGACCGGACCGAGCCATTGGTGTTGGTCACCGTCACGGTGTTTTCCCGACTACCATCGCCGTGGATCACTGTCGTATCGACCGTTGTGCTGTCGATATCATTATCGCCATCCACGTTCGCTTCGATGGTCTTGGTCAGCGCGTCTGCTGACTGCGTCTGTGTGACCGTGCTGCGGGTCGTGCCCGACCCGTTCCGGACCGTCAGAACCGAGATGCTGTCACCACCGGTGCCAAGCGTGATGGAGAGGTCTTCGACGGTCTCAACCACCCCGTCACCATCCACGTCGCGACTGATGGTCTTGCTTTGCCCATCGGGGCCAACCACCATCGTCTCCGACGACCGCAGGCTCCCATTCCGGTTATGTGCCTCCGTGCTCTCCGTGCGGCTGTCGTCAGCATGCTCGGTGATGCTGTGCGTCACCGTCACATCATCCAGACCATCGCCGTTCTCATCGGTCCCTTTCGTGCGTGTGAGCCCGTCGATGGTGGTCGTCTCGCTGGAGCTGCGAATGACATCACCGTTCTTGGCCAGGTCATGGATCACAATGCTGCGGCTGCCATCGGGCGCCGTCGTGCGGATCTCTTCCTGGTCGAACCAGCCGCCGCCCGTGGAGTCCCGCTCGATCGTCACATCGCTGCCATCGGCACTGGTCGTGGTCACCACGCGGCTGGTCACAATCGCCGTAGTCAAATCCGAGCCGTTTTTATTCACGACGGTTTCTACTTTGTTCCCATTCACCTCCTGCATCGAGATCTCCTGCAGTCGGTCGACCACCCCGTCGCCATCGTCGTCGTAGCTGTTGGTGATGCTCGATCCGTCGGGGCTGGTGACAGAAGTGATGACATAGGCCACATCGCCCGTCGCAGTATAAGCTGTGCTGACCACCACCCGGTCGCCCGCGCCATTGGTGCTCTCATCCTGCTCCACGCGGTAGCCCTGCGCCTCGGCCACCAGTGTCGCATTCGCCACCGTGCCTGTGCTGCCATCCGAGCGCGTGAAGCTCGTCTGCCCCGTGATCATCGAGCCATCCGGCAGCTCGATCCGCGTCGTATCCGCCGTCAGATCAATCGAGGTGATGCCCTCTTCGGTGAGCGTCTTCGCCGTGGTGGAGCCATCCGCATTCGTGACCAAGACCTTGAAGTCCGCAAACCGCGCATCCGAGGCGTCCAACACCCCGTCGTCATTGCTATCAAACACCGCCCTTAGAGCCGCCAGATCATCCGTCGCCGTCGGATCCCACTCGGTGAAGACATATTCCTTCTTCTCCGAGATCGCTCCATCCCCATCGTCATCGATGAACAGAACGCCATCGCCATCCCCAACCCAGGCTGTCCGGTGCAGCAAACCGTCACCGCCAGCGTCCATAAACACCGTCGACTTGGAAAGCTCAGTGATTTCTAGCCCGTCATCGTCCAGATCAAGAAGGATGGGCGGCTTGCCCCCATCACCTCCACCACTTTTTTGGGAGGGCGACGAGTGACGTTCATTGTAGACCCTGTCGACTTCCGCTTCACGCTCGTACGCATGACTATTGTCGGAGCGACGATCTTCCGAGCGTAGATCACGATCGATATCAGCCCTCTCCCTCTGTTCCGCTCTTCGGTCCGCTTCAGCCCTACTAACCCCGCTATTGTGCTCACCGTTTCGGATTTCTCTAACTTTCTCCGTAGCTCCCTTCCGAGTGAGGCCATCAGCCACAAAGCGGTCATGCAGGTCATGAAAGTACGAACCATCGGCCACATCCGCACGCAGAGCCTCTCTAACGGTCCCGTTCCCGATGGCCTCGTTGAGCTCCGCCTCAGTGTATTGTGAAGGTGATTTTCGGCCACCCTCGCGCGCACCCGCACCAAACAAAATCTCAAGCAGACTGCTAAACTTTGTATCTAGACGCGTGCCCGGCTCCGCCGTGAAAGCTTGACCAAACAGCTGGAATGTCGAGAATATAGGGGAGGTGAGCGCGACGAGTGCGCGCCCAGCGATATGAAACGGTGCTGTGACCACGTCCGACACAACATCTATGAAGCTGCCGTCTCCATCTCTCCGACCAAAAAGACTGTCAACAGTCTTGTCAATTCCGAGGCCAATTCTGCCCACAATGCCGGATCTATTATGCACACGGACATCATCGGCGACGTAGGTGTGGTGCTCAGCGACTTCAAAATTATAGGTTTTCCAGCCTGCAGCGTCACCGTCGTGCTCATCAAATGCGTCGTACATCACTATCCCCCTGTACCGGCTCAAACCCGGGTCTCTTAAAATTCCTATTTTGAAAGACAAAGCGCCCTTTGCTTTACGCCGGGCGCCAAACTCCAGCGTGCAGATACCTTTCAATACCCTTGATATTCATCACCTTGCCGGCAATCCGAATGTCCCGCTCCCGCGTGCGCCAAAAAGACTCATATCCAGCAGACATCAGTGCGACACACGCCCAACGACCTCTGCGGCACGGCGACCAAATCGCATAAGTAGCGAAGGCGTGCGGCTTAAAACGGACGAAGGCGTCAGGCCAAGAGGCTGATTGCGTGGCATGGCGGAATGCGCTGTAGCCGACAATGGCTGCACAGGGCCACCATCCATCACCATTGGCGCAGGCATCTGCGGGCGGCGGCTTTCCCACTCACCAGCTTTGTAGATATCGATCAACGTTGTGCCAGACGCCAGAAGAACAAAATCTTCTGGCTTGGGAAGCGTTGCGCCATGCTCCCAGACAAAGGGCGCGGGGGCAGCGTCGCCAACGCGGATCAGCTCGTCGTCCCCGACAGTGCCCCCCTTGGCTGCAATCACATCGGCGACGCATTGCGAGGTTTTGCCATCGACAATGAAGCGTGTGCCCAAGCGAATGCGGCCACGTTCTTTCTCAACAAGGAAGCCGTCTTTGCGCTCCTGCGTGATCGCCCAGACAAACCCGTCGCGTGGATCGCCAACAGGCACGTTGGTCGCGGCACGGATATTCTTGCCCTCGACGTTCTGGATCATGCCATCGTCGCGCAAAATATCGAGCAGGCATTCGAATTTGTCAGCCTTCTCGCTGTCGGGGCGGAAATACACGTGGCCGGGGGTTACGCGGGTGCCGAAGCAATCAAGCAGAATCTTGGAGTCATTCTCAAAGGTTCTGGTGACCCTTCCCGGCATTAAGTTGTCGTTCTTGTCGAAGGACACAACAACATCGCCCTTGCGGATCATCACAATCGGCTTCTTCCAGATTTTGGCGCGCACGGCGTCCTGATCGAAGATTTTATTGGGGTTGCGCGGATCAGGGGCGAATTCAGGATCAAGCGGCCACATGTCGATAGCAGTGTCAGGACCGAAACATTCCGAGATTGCACCATCACCAGCAATAGAGTCTCGAATATCCCTAATTTCCTGGTCTGTCAGGAGATTGAGCCTTGCACCAGGCGTCAACCTATCAACAATCGCACGAACATCTGCGCGTGAATATCCAAGACCAGCCAGCAGATCAAAAGCAAAGCTATTGCTGTTGGTACCTATTGGATTATAGGTTATTCCCTTGCTATTCACTGCATCTACGACGGCAATAACTGTCCTAATATCTGTTTCGAGTTCACTGAGTGGTTTTGTTGCAATGGTATCGGTCGATCTAGTTCTGGAAGTATTCCAGAAGGATGCTGTTGTTTCAGAAGCCCAAATATGTCCTTCGATATCATCTCGCCAAGGAACACCAACCGCTCTTATCTCCCCAGTACTTCGATCGGTAGCAAGCCCATTAATCTCGATAATTCTCTCGCCAGTATCGTTGTTGACGAACCTTACCGACAGGTGGGCTGCAACGCCCGCAATGCCATGTTCCCCAATTTGAATGCTATACGTACCCGTTTCGTCCATCGTTGATCCCTTTACTACTTATTGAAGCATATCGGCGAAGTACTGCCTTTGGCAGCTGCGCTTTCTGTGCTTGAATTTAGAGTGTTCTCTACGGTCCTTGATTGCCGAGAACCGGTCGGGTCGTCATGAGTTAAGCAAACCTGGCTGGGGCCTTCGGAAATGGTAATCTGGACAGGCAAGCTAATGTCGTAGATTGCTGGAGCAGACTTTGACTCAGCAGTGTAACTAACCTCGCATCTCCCAGAAACTATTGGGGGCAGAGAGAAAATGTCCTCCGCCATCTCTTCCAGGACCTTGGAAACTATGCTTCTGTATGTTCCTGATCCAAGCTGTGGAAGATAATCTTCCAGTATAGGAAGATATCGAGATGCCGTACAGTTATCGACTTCAGGTGACAGATTAATGCTTTCAGACACTGTACGCGAAGTACAGTTGGATACCACAACACCAAATAGGATTAGTATTACTAAGCGAGATGTAGTTTTCATTTGATATTCTCTATGTGGGTGCATTCGTACCCGCAGGTATCAATCTTCTATAGAAAGTATATTTTGCACGGAATTTTCGAGCAACCCACAAACGGTCTCTTTTATCACGCTCAATCTCCGCACGAGTGATCAAGCTATTAGTCGCTCCAGAAACCATGATAGAACGTTTGGGGTTTTGGAAGGTTTTTGTCGTCATTGGGCATGCTCACCGGATATGCTCGCGTTTCAACCACGGACTAGAACCTTGACGTTCACAGCCTTCCGTCTTGCCTGCAACGCTTGGCAGTATTTCACTCCGATACGAACTCGGCTTTATAAAACTAGATAACTCGCTTGCCATAGTTTCCTCCCAGCGTTTTCATCCCGATCTTCCGAAAGAACCGATCAGCGCGCCCAATCTCAATTCCACCGGTCACATGATAGAGCACATGTGTTGCTTGCTGAGACTGCGCCCAAACCTCAATGCCTTTTGCCAGCCGCAGCGCCGCTTTCCCACCAAGCAGGCCTGTGCCACATCCGGGGTCGATATTGAACGTCGTGACCGAGACAATCCGCCCGCCCTCGCCAATGAAATACCCGCCGAGCGCGCAATAGCAGCTGCCAAGCACACGGTCCCCCAGGGTGACCACCAGCCCGAGGTATTGCCCCGACGCGTGCAGGGTGTTGTCGAATGCCCGGTCGAACTTTGCGTCGGAAAACGGAATGTCTCCGAACACGCTTTTCTCATGGGCCGCACGCATCAAATCACGAACTTTTTCGCGGTGACGTTCCTGAGCTGGTGTCGTGGTGAGCGTTAGCCGTTCTACTTGCTTGGGCAAGTCGATGGATGCCTGTCGGTCCAGCGGACCATCGACAAGCGCCTCAGCAGTATGCTCTTTGTCTATTCGTCCCAAGCTAGCCCCCATCTTACACTCTAACCAAAGTCTCGTCGTGGCGCTTGCGCACTACCAAACCTTGCTCCAGATCAATGACCCAGCAGCCTTCCCCGGCGACCGTCTCCGCAATCTGCCTCACGGCACTCTCACGCTTCCGTTATCGTAAAGCGCGAACGTTAACCTATTCACCAAGTTTCAAAAAACATGGTTAACGCGCGATCTTACGACGCCAAGCACGGCCTGAAGTTCATCTCGAGTTGCTATATCTCTATTTCCCACTTGGCACCCAATTCCCAACGACGAACTCCCGTCCTCTCGAACCAAGCATTCGAGGCGCCGAGACCACTTTGATCTAAATCAAAGACAGGCCCGTTTTTGACGCTCTTTAGAGTCAGGTGCTTTCTGAAAAAGCATGTGCTGCAGGGTTGAAGCCTAAAGCGGCGGCATTGCAAGCCGTTGAAATAAAGAAACTACTAAGGCGTATAGGTGCACGCCTCACAAAGCCACTCTGGTACTCGTCGACAAAGCAAGAAAGCCAAATATTCACTCTTCGCTAGATGAGAGAGACCGCGTAGTTGCCGCCAAGCGTCTTCATGCCGATCTTCCGAAAGAAGCTGAGGAGCTTGATCTGACTTGGGAGTGGGCAAAAGCTGGGGGTCTTACGCGGCGATCTTGTGATAGGAAACCGTCAGGCGCCCATCGAGGACAGCGGCAATGCCGATCTTGCCGCTCTCGTCTTGCAATCCGCGAAGGTTTTGCAAGAGCCCGCAGGTCTTGATGCTCTCGGCCAGCGCTTCGACGGCCTCCTGCGCCACCTCTTGGCTTGGGTTCAACTCGTGCAACTAAAGCTGGTCCAGTGACGAGTAGATGATGCTCGCGTCGGGTGAGGTTTTTGTTTGGTTTGTCATGGAAGTCATCCTTCTCGGTTGGTTGGGAAAGTGGACTGGTTGTGGTCCGCCGGGACAGGCGTGCTCCGCGCAGACGCACGCATTCGGCCCGCCCCGGCTGCTGCTCGGAGGTCAGTATTCAGACGCGTGCATGATGGTGAGGACGCGGCGGGTTACCGTTGGGTTGCCCGGGTCGTCACTGCCCATGTGATACTCGGCATCAAAGAGATCGATCTTCCAAAAGATGTGGTAGTCGTTGCCACCGATCTCGAACGCGCCGAAGCCGTGCTCGCCGTACGGGTCGTTGTCTTCCGTGAAGAGATCGAAGCCTTGGACTCGTTGCATGATGATGGCCTTCGCGGCCGGCGACAGGTCCGCGACACCGCGTGTAAGAACAATCTGACCCGGCACGGTGAAGTCGGCACCCCCTTTCCGCCGAAACCTGTCATTCTGTTCCGCTATCTTGGCCGCCAAAGCGGCCTCTTCCCGAACTTCATCTGAGGGATTTCTTTCATTCTCCACCCGGTCGCTCCTTCGTGGTTGGATGGGGCCTCCGCCCCTATCTGTCTGGTTTTGAGCCAACCCCCTTCAGGGGGGTCGTCTCTAAAACCTGACCCACTGGCGAAGTGTCGGAGTGAGCAAACGCCAACAAAATCGATGGGACTGGTGCGACCCGCAGCGGCGAAGCCGCGAGGACACGGGTACTGTCTATTTTGGTTGCGTGCGCGAGAACCCAGCGGGCTCTAAAGCAACGTCTCCTTGGACTGAGCGCAAAGCGCGACGGACAGGGAGACCAGCAAAACTCAAGGAACGCTGTTCCGCTGCCCCAGGGATCGAAACCCGCAAGGGCGGATCATCGGGCCGAGGCAGACCCATGCGAACGGCCCTGCCAACGGCTCCGGAGGAGACAACGGAAGGGCCATTTGTGAGCAGGGTCTGACCAGGGAGCACGTTCCAGGCGGAGGGCGGCACTGCCGACCGCAGCCTGAAGAGCGCGGTGGCGCGAACGCAAAGGTGCGGCAGGGGCAATCAGGCCTCAGAAGCGGAGTAATGATAACCGAGAACTATCATCGCCAGACAGGTCCGCGGAGCGGACATTCGTACCAAATGCCGCGAAGGTCTCGAATGAGCCCATTGCGGAAGTGCCAAATTTTCGCTGCGTGCGCTCGCCGCGAAAGAATTTCTGCGCATACAAGGTCTTCAGCGCAGTTACGCGGCGGTGAATCCGGCCATTCATTCGGCTTGCTATTAGGTTTGGAGCAAAAACTCACGGGTGGCAGGTCGGATGCAATCAGGTTTGCGAGTAGCATTCCTACGTCAGCGCGGTGCTGATGCTTGGGTTTGGAGGGCGGCAAGGAGGGCAAATTATGCCTAGAGTCCAACTTCCTGCCGTAACCCCGAAACGTAAAGCCTGGAACAAGGGGCGGATTATCGGCCAGAAACGACCGTTGCTGCCAAAACAGGTTTGGGCAATCCGAGCGCGACTCGAGTTGGCCAACAACCTTCGTGATCTGACGCTATTTAACGTTGCCATCGACAGCAAACTACGTGGTTGTGATCTGGTCAGGCTCTCAGTGGTCGATCTGGTCAAAGAGGATCGCGTCCGAGAACGGGTTTCGGTGATTCAGTGCAAAACCAAGCGGCCTGTTCAGTTTGAACTGACAGAAAACACAAGGGAAACTGTCCTGGCTTGGGTCAAATCGCCCGAGATGTTGGCTTGCTCGTTTGTGTTTCCCAGCCGCTTCCACGACCGCCCGCACATTTCAACCCGTCAGTATGGCCGGTTGGTGCACGATTGGGTGTCGGCGGTTGGTTTGGAACCGAGTGGATACGGAACGCATTCGCTGCGCCGGACAAAAGCTGCTGAGATTTACCGGAAAACAGGCAACCTGCGTGCGGTTCAACTGTTGCTCGGCCATACGAAGGTCGATAGCACAGTGCGCTACCTGGGAGTTGAACTTGAAGATGCACTTAGTATCGCCGAGAAAATTGACCTCTAGGCAATGGGCGTGCGGCTGGTGCCGCCTGCGTTTGCGGGCCAACCTGCCGCACGCAGCGCAATTGATCCAGAGTTAAAAGCGCCGCCAAACGTCCTCTTGATGTCCGATCATATCGGTATTTCTGGACAAACTCTGGTTCGACTGGATTGGCAGTCAACCCACATTGGCCGATCACTTGGACGGCTTACCCATTGAATTACATAACCTTACGGACGGCGGCGCAAAGCTCGGGGTGCATTATCCAGTTCTCAGCCTTCTCGTCATGTTCGGAGACATCTCGATACCCAATGAGCGTGCTTCCATCCGGGCCCGTTGAAGGCCCCGTGGATGCCGTTCCCGAAGACAGATAGCCCGCAATCATACGACCCACGCTGGCGAGCGCTCTGTTGGCCGAGGTCGTGGACTTGTAGCTGCCAGCATCTGCAACCTTAACCTGTGCCAACCCGTCCGCTTCCTTCAGCGACAACGCCATCAACATGGCGCGCTGCGAACCCGTCAGGTTTACAGAATGGAGCGCTTCCACGTATTCGTCGGATGTTGGTACCTGCGTCCCTTTGTGAGGGTCTGTTCTGCGGTCTTCGGCCCTACGGACTTCGCGCTGATCAATGGCGGAATGCAATGCGATGATCGCAGCTTCTTCGGTCTCACCCGTCGCCTCGGCAATCAAGCCGCGCGCCTTCGTGGGTGGCTTGGGAAAGGCGCGAGCGCCGTATGCGCCGGCGAGACGACCGGACTTGATCTGATATCTGCCATACTCGCCCACGCGGATCGACATAGCGGCTTCTTTCCTGGTCTCCTTGGCCTTCGATTTCTTCGACATACCCTTGAAGACGTCACGTCCCGCATCTGATCTGTTTGGAACTGTGTAATCTGGCATCGGGCTGGTCTCCTGGGATGAACAATTCGTAGTGCCGGTTCGGCGGATACCAATCAGGGCAAAGGAACTGCTGCGTTAGGCAGCGGAAGAAGATTCAAAAACAAATGGCCGTCTGTCGAAGGGCGCTCCTTAAGAGCGCCCATTTGCAAAGATCAGGCGAGCGATGTTGGTTGCGCTTTCACGGCCATCGCTGCCGGCCTCCACATCGAAGGTCACCTTCTGATCGTCGTTCAGGGTGGTCATTCCCGACTTCTCGAGTGCGGAGATGTGCAGAAACACATCCTTTCCACCAGTCTCAGGTGCGATGAAGCCAAAGCCTTTTGCGCCGTTGAACCATTTCACTGTGCCATTGGCCATGTGAATTTTCCTTGTTTGATCGCTGCCCACAATATGCGGCAACCTAGCTTCTCACGACAGTGTCGAGCGCTGAGAGCCGGTAAAGGAAAACAGGAGTTCGAATGTAGGTCAGTAGCATAACAAACGTGGTATCTCCCCAAGAGTGTTACAAGGTGCACGCGGTGCTTCGGCTGATGTTTCCTTTCCAAGAGAGCATCGATCCCCTATAGCTCACAAGCTGCTGGATACCCTGGCAGCCAGAAATGGAAAGCCAGACTGTCGTTCAACGACTTGGCGAAGAAAGTGGCCACCGACAAAAAGGCCTCGCAAGAAGAAGATACGAAATCGCAGATGTCTACCGACCACCCTCCGGACTCAAAGATCGAAGCTACTGATCCGTAGATGGGTTGACAGGCGCGACTAAGCAAATAGGCTTCGCTCGTGTTCAGCGTATGAGGGTTGACGCTACGGGCGCCGCGAAAGGTTGCCGCCAACGATGATCTCATTGATCAGTTTGGCGGTTGCCATATGCATTTCTTGTTCGGTTTCTGGACCTCTGGCATTCTCGTGGGTCGCTGCCGCATCCCGAAGAATTCCCAGAATCTCGCCTTCCGGCAGCAGCTTGCGATCTTGCAAGGCAAGTAGGAGGGCCTCGCAAATGGAGAAGGCGGCCATCCCTGAAGGGTCTCGTTGATCTGACATTGAGGACAATTCTCTTCCTTTCTTGCCACGCAACCGGGCGAGGTCGTGATAGTATTGACCAACATCTCAATAATTTAGGTAGTCCGTACTGATCGAAAGCAGTCTCAGCGCCGATTTCTTACGGGAGTATGCGCGGTTCGGGAGGGACCGGTAATGAACATCAAAGCCAGCCCACTTACCCAAAAGCTCTCTGCGTTTGTTGCTCTTTCGGAGACGGAACTGGTCGTTCTCGAGCGCTTGCATCAGCGGAGGAAGTCTTTCTCTTCAGGGCGCGACTTGGTTCACCAGGGTCAATTGGAACAGGCTGCTTACATCCTGGCGGCAGGTTGGGTCGTTTCTTATAAGATCCAGGCTGACGGGTCGCGGCAGATCGTTGATTTCCAGATACCGGGGGACTTTTTGGGCCTGCGCAGCGTCCTGTTGCACACATCCGATCATGGGATCGAACCAATCGTCGATATCGAGGCGGCGGAGGTTCTGGTGAGCGATCTTCTGCAAGCCTTCGCAGAGACACCACGGCTGGCCACGGCCATTCTCTGGGCCGTGTCGAGGGACGAAGCGATGGTTGTCGAGCATCTTGTTGGGCTCGGGCGGCGCGATGCGGATGCGCGCATGGCGCATTTTCTGCTGGAGCTTGGCGTGAGACTGTCACTCGTCGGATTAGGGTGCAGGGAAGGCTACGCCTGTCCGCTCACACAGTATCATCTGGCAGATGCGTTGGGGTTAAGTGCCATCCACGTCAACCGCGTCCTTCGTAAGCTCCGCGAACGCGGACTCGTCACGTTTCAGGGCGGGCTAGTAACCTTCGATAACTACGAGGGGCTTGTTGCATTGGCGGATTTCGATCCGGCCTATCTCGATCAATCACGGCCTTTGTTGCCGTGAAACGGCCGCCCTCAGTATGGCTTCGGGCGGCCTTGCAGTCATTTCACAGGTTTGCCGACTTTACACCAATGCGCGGCTTGCCTGCTTGAGTTCGTTGTGTGCCTCTTCGTCGTTTTCGGCCTCATGCGCCTTCTCGGCCGCTTGATAATGCTTGAGAGCGGTCGCTTTCTTGGGGCCTTCGGGTGCATTGTCCCAGGCAGCCTTGACGGAAGCCATGTGTTTCACCGTCTGGTTTTCCTCGGTTTGGTCTTCTTCATTCATGGGAATGTCCTTTCCTGGACGGTCCGAGAAATAAGAGGCGCAGACCCCATGCAAACTCTTTGGGGACTGCATGCGTCCCACGCCCCTCAGATACTCGCAAAAAATGCCAACCCAATAAGCGGTAGACATGAATCACCTAACCGGTTCGATCGCGTCTTTGCACTGACGCAGGTTAGCCCGTTTGAGCCAAATAGAGGAGCCACGCCAGAACCACGACTCCAACGAGGGCCATCGTTGTCCAAGACATCGATAGCTTTGGAAAATTGTTGGTGCCTGCTTCGAGTGATTTGGGAACGCGAAGCGGGGCACGCTTCGGCAGCAATGAAACCAGCTTTGCCGCTCTGCCTTCGCTTGCCAGAGCCAGCGCCGGAATGTCGGTAATCGCTTCAAAATGCGTAGTCAGTCGTACTTTCGCGTCCTCCCGACCCAGACCAGAAAGCTCACGCGCCTCGGTCCATGGCTCGAGGTTAAGGCGCGCAAGCGCTGACAAGACCGTAACGGCTGCACCGGTTCTGTCCTCACCCACTTCTGCAAAGAGGAAGGCATCGTAGTCGCTGCCATCCGGATGAAGGACGTCTGAGGCGGACATGGGTTTTCCTTTCGGCGCGAGACTGAGGCGAAGACATGCACGCAGGTGTCTGGAGCCGCGCGACGGCTTTGCATCTCACCTTGACAGCCAAGAAACCGACTGGGGCTAACCTCGATCAGCATCACACACCGAAAGTTCGGATAGTGTCTATTCAACCGCCTTGCTGCGACGACGCTGGCCATAATGGCGGCTGCGGAAAGTTTAACATTCTGTTCAATGGAGGCCTGGGATGCTCACGCGTTCTACCAGATCAATGGTGACGTTTTCCAACGACTTCATGATTGGCGACAGCCAGCGGGAGCTTGCGGCCGGCACGTATGAAATCGTTGTCGAGGAAGAGCTTATGCAAAGCCTCAGCTTCGAAGCTTACCGGCGCACTGCGACATACCTGATGGTCCGGGGGCGAGGGAGCAACACGGGTCAAACGACGATGCAATTGACCACAAAGGAGGATCTGGAGCACGCAATTGCATGTGATCAGGCCCTCTCGGAAACTATCAATGACAGCGAAGCGGCGCTTTCCCCGCAGGAGGACAAGACATGACGACACCCGAATGGCTGAAACCCGGTATTTACGGCGCGCTCCTTGGCGCGGCGCTCGTCGGCATTGTTGGATTTTCCTGGGGCGGCTGGATGACCGGAGGCGGCGCTGAGGAGATGGCAAGCGAGATGGCGGAGGACCGAGTTATCGCGGCGCTCGTGCCCTTCTGCCTCGACATGTCCCGAACCGACAATGAACGCATTGCAAAGCTCGCCACAATCCGTGAGGCATCATCGTTCAAGCGGCGCGACGTTGTCATGGAAACAGGCTGGGCGACGATGCCAGGGTCTGAGGGTCCGAACCGCGAACTGGCGCAGGCTTGTATCGAAGGTCTCGAGCTTGATGCATCGTAGTGACCTCAAACTGTCGCCTGTTTCGTCTAAGGGCATCGCAGGCGCGCTTGCAATGGTGTCGTCCCGCTCTGCAATAGCCTCCGCGGAATTCCTGGCGCTCGCATTCGTCGCGCTCATTGCAATCGGATCGCCGTCTTTCGCCCAATCTCAGGCTGCCCCGATGCCGGCGAATGCGCAGCCCAAAAGCTATGGCGAGGGATGGGAGTGTGATCGTGGGTACCGGCGTGACGGCGATGCCTGCCTTGCCATCATCGTTCCGGAGAATGCCTATTCCACCAACCGGACCTACGGCAAGGGCTGGGAGTGTCTGCACGGATTTCAGGAGGTCGATGGCCCGGCTTGTCTTGAGGTCGTCGTGCCCGAAGGCGGCTATCTCGACCCTTCAGGACAAAGATGGAGGTGCTTGCGCGGCTACATTAAGGTCGACGGCATTTGCCTGGAAGTCGTTGCGCCGGACAATGCGTATCTGTCGGCCGACTCCTATGGCGCCGCTTGGCTTTGCAACCGCGGCTACCAGGTCGAAGGTGAGACATGTGCCGCTATCGCGGTTCCCGACAATGCCTTTCTGAACGCGTCATCGTATGGCCAGCCCTGGACATGTGAGCGGGGCTATTTCGAACGCGATGACATCTGTGAGGTTGTTGTGGTCCCGGAGAATGCCTATTTCGACGATGCAAGCTATGGCCCGGGCTGGAAGTGTAATCGCGGCTTTGCAGAGTCTGACGTCGGCTGTACAGAGATCGACCTCCCCGACAATGCGCATCTCGACAGATCGGGAAACCGGTGGGCGTGCCACAGGAACTTCCAGCGATCGCAGGGGCGTTGCGTCCTGAACGACTAGCGCTCGCAATTAGAACCGAAACGCGGCTCACCCGCCCGAACGCTTCATGTGATCGTACCCGGGTAAACCCGCTTGGCAAAGGAATAATCGTGGAATCTGACAATCGAGAAAGACCGACGACAAGGCTGTCAACGATGGGGCCGCAAGCCCCGCCTGACGTATACGCGTCCCGTCGATCTCATACCAAAAATGCTGTGACATACGGGGTGCCCACAGCGGTTGTCTATTGTGAGCGGAACTTCGGACAGATCGACGGCAAGACCGCAAACGGGCTTGTCCGTCACAGCCAAGCCTACCGCATTCTTTCGGTCATAGACAGCAAACTTGATGGGCGCGACAGCGGGCAGGTGCTGGACAATGTGCGCAACGGCATCCCGGTCGTCGAAGACCTCGAAGCTGCGGTTACGCGAGAGGTAAATATCCCCGACACTTTGATCTATGGGATGGCCCCCTCCACTGGCAAGATGTCACCGGCAGATCGGGAGGTCGTGCTGGATGCTATCGCGCTTGGCATGAACGTCGTCAGTGGCCTGCACGAATATCTCGGTGACGATCCCGAGATCAGAGGTGCTGCCGACGCGGCCAACGTGACGATCCGGGATATCCGCAAGCCCCGACCAAGCAAGGACATGCGCCTGTTTGACGGAAGCGTGTCCGAGGTGAAGGCCATCCGCATCGCCGTGCTGGGAACGGATTGTGCGATTGGCAAGCGGACGACAGCGACCATTCTGGCCAGGGAACTGAACGAGCGTGGAATCAAGACCGTCCTCGTCGGCACCGGCCAGACGGGACTTATGCAGGGCGCAAAATACGGCATCGCCATGGACGCCGTGCCACCGCAGTTTTGCTGCGGGGAACTTGAACGCGTGATTGTCGCGGCGTCTCACGGCGAAGACCCGGATGTCATCCTGATCGAAGGACAAGGTGCGCTCAGCCACCCGGCTTTTTGCACGTCGGCATTCATTCTGCGCGGCAGCCAGCCGCACGGTGTTGTTCTTCAACATGCGCCGAAACGCGCTCATCGCTGCGACTTTCCCGCCATGCCGATGCCCGGGCCGAAAAGCGAAATCGCCCTGATCGAAGCTTTTGCTGACACACGGGTGATTGGAATCACACTCAATCACGAAGCGATGACGCGCACCGAGGTCATTGGTGCAATTGACAGTCTTTCGCGCGACCTCGGCATTCCGGTGACGGACGCGCTGACTCGGCCAGAAGTGCACCTCAGCGACATGGTACTGTCCGCCTTTCCGCAGTTGCGGCCCGTGCCTCTCGCGGCCGCAGAATGACCTCGCCGCGAGTGGAAGTTAATCTGGGCAAGATCCAGGCCAACGCGCGATGTCTCGTCCGACGTCTTGGAGCTCGTCGAATCTCGGTCACCGGTGTGACCAAGGCAGTGTGTGGGCATCCTGACGTAGCCGAGGCAATGCTGGACGGTGGCGTTGCCAGTCTGGCCGACGCACGCATCAAAAACGTCGTGCGGATGCGGACCGCGGGGATCACGTGCCCAATTTCGCTGATCCGCGCGCCGCTACTGAGCGAGATGGAAGACGTCATCCAGTATTGCGACGCGAGCTATAACACAGAGATGGACACGATCCTGAAGCTTGGCGCAGCCGCAAAGGAACAGGGTGCCTCGCACGATGTCATCCTGATGGTCGAAATGGGCGATATGCGCGAAGGCATTTTACAAGAGAACCTCAATGACTTCGCCGCTCAGGTCATCGCAACACCCGGTGTCGCTCTCAAAGGCATCGCTGCAAATTTTGCCTGCCTGGGCGACGTTGCACCGACGGCCGGTGACATGGCCATGCTCTCGAGACTGGCCGACCAAGTCGAAGGCGCCTGCGGACCTGTTGTAGATCTTGTGTCAGGAGGAGGCTCGGCCAATTTGCCATGGGCGCTTGGCGACGTTTCAACTGGGCGGGTCGACAACCTGCGTCTGGGTGAGGCGATCCTTCTGGGCACCGACCCCGTGACTGGGCATCCGATCACTGGCCTTCATACGGATGCCTTTACCCTTTTTGCCGAAGTGATCGAAACAAGCCGCAAACCAAGCCCAGCGCCGACCATGTCAATTGCTCCGGAGCTTGGGATGCTCAATTTGGTTCGAAGTGATGACCTCCGAGCCCGAACCATCCTTGCTGTCGGGCAGCAAGACACCGACGCAAGCGGTCTTATGTTTTCCCCGGGAACGGCGTTTATTGGCGCGACCAGCGACCACACCGTTGTCGACTCAGCCAAAGCCGCTGTGCCCGTTGGCTCCGAGATGAAAATGGGCATGAACTACAGCGCCCTCATGCGGGCGATGAGCGCCCCAGATGTCGCCAAGGTTGTTCATGGCAAGCAAAAGATGAACGGAAGTGCAAAGGACCGCGAGGCCCACCCCTTCCTGACCTTGGTATGACACCCACAATGGTCGTCGGCGGGGCCTACGAAGATCATACCCCGCCGACTAGTCCCACACCGCGCTATGGTAAAAGGGCCGGTCAATACACATATACCAATAAGCCGCACTCGAGAATTCGTGCCTGATCGAGGCCCGGAAATTCCAGCGGAAAACCCAAAAAGGATGAAGAGCATGTCTTTCAAAGACCTGACCACCAAAGCTGCTGCCATACTGAAAGCCAAACCTGCGGAACCGTCGAAAAAAGAACCGGCACTCAAGGCGCCGGACGCTGCTGCGAAACCGGGTTCTCCGGGTCCGAAGAAAACCTGACGCATGCACCGGAAAGGGCTGGTTTTGCTCGATGTCATGGAAAACTGTTCAATTGAAAGGATCAAACGCAATGGACGAACAAAGAGCGAAAACCATCGCGGTTTTTGACCGGCCTTTCAATCTTCCTGGCTTCGACGAAACGCTTCCCGCCGGAGAGTATGATATCGAGACTGAATTCGCCTCACCACCTGATCACAAGGACCCTCAGGCCTGGAAGGCCTCCGTCGTGGTCCATTTGCATCCACGCCTGTCCCATCCGGGATTAACACGGAGCCTGACTGTGTCGCTTCTCGATCTTGACCGCGCCCGTGCGAGAGACAAACTGTCCGGCAAGGACCTGTCACAGGTCTTTCTCGAAGAAATGCTGGCCGATCCGATGGTGCAACTCGTCATGCAGGCCGACGGGGTGTCCGAGGCTCAATTGCGCCATCTCTACTCGGGATCGGGGACGACACAGACTGACAGGGGTGACGCGGATACTGAGGCCGAAAACGCAACAGCGCGGGGGGCTTCGCGGAACGCTTCGGACATTCATGACGCCGAGAATGAAGGGATGCCGTGCCGACCGCGCACATCATCCGTTTCCGTATGATGCCCACAACGCAATTTCAGGGACCAAATGAACGCGAGGATCTGATGCAAGCAAAAGTCGACGATATCCTGATGGATCAACCCAGCCGCGCGCTCGGCGATGTGCCGAAGCCGCGGTTCTGCTTGGCTTGTAGTGCTTCGTTTTGGAGCGAAGGGTTCGGCCAGCGCATCTGTGTAAGATGCAAAGGAACGACAGCATGGCGCGCGGCAATGCCCGAAGGGGTCAGCACAGGTCGGTCTCGCTCCGGCGGTCGGTCGACTTAGATCTGCTGCATGCCAACGATTACGATCACACATACGACCATCTATCGCTATCGCGTCGCCGTGGTCCTTGGACCGCACAGGCTGATGTTGCGTCCTCGCGAAACGCGGGACCTCACATTGACGGCTTTCGATCTTGATATCACGCCGACGGCTCGCATCGACTGGTCCCACGATGTCGCTGGAAACGCCATCGCCATCGCCAATTTCGATGCCACAACGGAAACGCTATCGATCCGGTCGCATACGACCGCCGTCCTCACTGCACCTGACTGGCCTGTCTTCCCGATCGCGGCCTCTGCGACGTCATACCCATTCCTTTACTCCGCCGAAGACTGGAAAGATCTCGGGGCGCTTTCTGCACCACAATACCAAGACGACGCAGGGCGCCTGTCAAACTGGGTCGAGCAATTCGTGATGCGCAGGCCAACGGATACGTTGTCGCTCTTGAAGGACGTCAGCAATGGCATCACAGCGCAGATCGCGTATCAGAGCCGCGAGCGCGAAGGCACGCAAGGACCACTTGAGACCCTCGACCGTGGCTACGGGACGTGTCGCGATTTTGCGGTCCTATTTGCCGAGGCTATGCGAACACTGGGTTTTGGGGCGCGCCTGATGTCCGGATACGTCTACGCCCCCAATGATATCCGACGAGGATCTGCTGGCTCGGGCTCTACGCATGCATGGGTCGAAGTCTTCGTTCCCGGGGCAGGCTGGATCCCGTTCGACCCAACGAACATGTCGGTGGGGTCGGCCAATCTGATTCCGGTGGCCGTTGCGCGGAACATATCACAGGTCGCTCCGGTTGCCGGAAGCTACCATGGAGAAGGTACCGATCTTCTCGCTATGGAGGTAGTTGTCCGTGTTGAAGATCAATGACTTCACCGATGTAGGCGGAATCCACAAATCTCCGCGCAGTCCAGTTGGAGGTTCACAATGTGTTTCGCTGTATGTCGTGCAACTCCTCGGACTAATCTGGGACAGTACGGGCACAGAGCGCATCCGCGGATATCTACTGGCGACACACGCAGGTGTAGTCGTTGGTCGAAACTCTGTTTGAGCGTGCCGACTAGCCTTACTCAGCTTTCGTCCTGGCTACCGTATCACGCGGCGTTCGGGCGGTTTTTCTGGGTGTCTCAATTGGCAAGCCAAAGGACCGCTTCGGCGAAATTGGCTGCAATGCAGCGAAACGCATGTCGCAGATGCGAATGGTTTCTGCGTCAGCGAAAGCTGCACCTGCACAAGTCTGCTTTGTCCCGCATTGCGGACGCCTGATGGAATGGATTTGAAAGACAGCTTTTGACGATATTGGGTCCCACTATCGTTACCCCGCCGAAACTTAACCTACGGCTTATGCTGGTATCGAGAGACTAAAGACAGTCCGGTCCGTGTCCGAGTCAACCGAAAGGCTGCCATCGTGTGATTTCGCGATCTGGTCGCTGATGTAGAGACCCAGTCCAAGACCCTGAAGTGAGGTATCCTCCTTGCCACGCGAGAAGGGTTCGAAAATCGTTGCCCGATGAGAGTCAGGGATCGATTTTCCGGAGTTTGTCACATACAACTCAAATCTGTCTTTAGAAGACTGTGCCTCCACAATGATCGGTCGGCTTCGCGATCCATGGGTCACCGCATTTCCTAGCAGATTCGAAAGCAACTGCTTAATGCGGGTCGGATCGCAAACAACTGTTTCTGGCAGATTGCAGGTAAACTGGATATTACGCGCAGGATGGGCCAACCGTATTTCGTCGACGACCTGTTCGAGGCCTGCCGCTAAATCCAGCGCCGGTTCTTTATGAATAGGTATACCTTCACCCAGACGGGCGCGTGCAAAATCAAGCGTTGTATCGATAAGCTTCGCCATCCGGTCGGCGCTACTCGTGATGGACGCCAACATTTCAGACACTCTCTCGTCCGGGCCATCGCGGCTCGCGATCCGAACCGCTGATCCAATCGCGGCGAGCGGATTCCGCAAGTCATGGCTCAAGATCGCCACGAACTGCTCGCGCAGCAATGCTTGGTCTTCTTGAGTCTTCAAAGCGCGGGAGCGTTCTTTATCTGCCGTGATGTCTCTTGCGGAGCAAAAAAACATATCGCCTTCTTCCACTGCTACCCACGACAGCCAGCGATAACTGCCATCCTTGCAGCGATACCGGTTCTCGAAGTGCAGCGCCGCCCCACCCTGCTTCATGGACTCAAACAACGCTATCGTGCGTGCGACATCGTCAGGGTGCAAAAAATCAATGAAGATCATTGACCGGATTTCTTCAACGCTCCAGCCTAAGACTGTCTGCCATGCGGGGTTCGTTTCAACAAACCGACCTTCTTGGTTCACGAAGCCTAAGAGGTCCGGCGTCATCCGCCACGTGCGCGTTTCAGAAGATTCTGGCACGACCATGATGTGCATTCCGTTGTTCGTAAATTTGAACATGTAGCGGAAATCACGAATTTTCCAGAACACGCGCGTTGGATTGATGAAATTTGATCTGATCGTCATGCACTATGTCGGGCCAAACAAGACCGCTTTCATACTCCATACTGTCTGAGATTAACTTCTTAGCGGTTTGCAGGCGCCCGGTAGCTGATATCTATTCAATGTCGGCAAAACGCACATCGATCGCCCTGAAAGCTCCGCTCACCCAACTCCCAACACAAAAGGCCCCAGTTTGACGCGCAAGATTGACACCCCCAACTCCATGCTGCTGTTAGGTTCAGCTTGGCTGGCGATTGCGGGAGCCCTCGCTCTGGTCTTGGGAAATCTTATCGGAAGCATAGTCGTTCCGGGTCATGACTGGATTGCAAACACGGTCAGCGATTTGGCCGCCGGAAAATACGAAATCATTCAGGATATTGCGCTCTACGGCTTTGCGGGCTCGCTGATTGCGTGTGCGATCGCGGCCGCAAATCTGCATCTTGATGGGACCCGTTGGAACATCGGTATCACCTGCCTCACGCTTCTAGCGATGTGTGTCGTCGTGATTGGCGCACGAAACGAATATGGCGACAATGACAACGAGGGCATCGTGATCCACATTTACGTCGTCTACGTCCTTGGGGCGCTGTTTGCGTTGCTGTTTCTCGCCATGGCTCGTGGTCTTTCAAGCATCGCAAGGAGATATGGTGTGATCAGCTATGGCTGCGCAGCGCTTTGGGTCATTGGCGCGCCCATCTTCTTTTTCATGCCAACCGAATACGATGGCGCGTACGAGCGAGGGTTGGGGCTAATCGCCGTGGTCTGGGTTGTGTCGTACAGCTTGATGCTGCTCTCGGTTTCCAAGGAAACCCGCTACCCGGAAACCCCACAATAAGGAAAACGCAATGTTCTTCGATCACGATGGGGCCGATGCGATCGCTAAGGGACTTCTGTTAAGCGCACTCGGGCTTGCGTGGATCATCCTGCTTGTCCGTATGGTGGGATTACGTTCATTCTCAAAAATGACGAACTTCGATTTTGTGATGACGATTGCAATGGGTTCGCTGCTTGCGGGTGCCGCTCAAACTGGTAAATGGGTCGATCTAATTCAAACGTTGACGGCGATGGCAGCCCTCTTCGCGGCGCAGTTTAGCGTCGCCTATCTGCGCAAGCGTTCGGACGCACTGGATGCAACGCTCCAGAACTCTCCAGTTCTATTGATGCGCAACGGTGAGATACTGCATGCAGCGCTTCAGCGCACACGTGTCACCGAGACCGATCTGATTGCAAAATTGCGCGAGGCCAACGCGCTGGAGGTGTCTTCGGTAAAAGCAGTGGTCCTTGAGACCACCGGTGACGTGTCGGTACTACATGGCGACCAGGTTGATGAGACACTCCTGCGCGGCGTTGATCCCGGCGACCAATAGCGCATCGAATTGAACCACAAACATCGCGAAACTTGTCAGAGATTAGCGTCTGCGCGCAAAGCTTCCAGTTACCCCCTGCTAGCTTAGAAAGAGCTTCAAGGACTGGCAGTGCCGCCCGTTCAGGCGTTTGGAGCGTGCGAAAGGTCGAGGCAAGCACACCACCTATCACATGCATGATGAACATGCCGAAGGACTAATCGCGATCAGACGATCTGACATTGCGCTATATTGATGTTAGACTACGACAATGTGGTTTGGTTGCTTCGACCGGCTGATACCAAAACATTGTGCGGTCTACGAATGTCTGTCGTAGCCCGGAATTCGACTGCACATGGAGACCACGACTGAACCTGGTCTTGTGAGAAAGGACCAGAATGATGGGCTGATTGGCCGAGCTTTGCTCGATGTCGTCTGCATTGACTTTCAAGCTGACTATCTCCGGGTCTTCGTCGCAGGCGCGAAGTTAGGAGCAACTCGAATTCACACATCGCTGAAAAAGCCGCTGGTCGGCTGTCACTTCTGGCGGCTCGAGACCTGTCGATGTTATTTACATTGATATCGCTACATGCTGGGATCATTCGGCTCTAAACCGCTTGAGCGGTGTCCGACGAATAGACCATTGGATTGCAACATGCGCGCTGCCATTGTCCGAAATTTCAACGAAGATCTGTCACTCGAGACCGTGAATGATCCAGCATGTCCAGAGAGCGGTGTTGTACTTGAAGTTTTGGCATGTGGTGTCTGCCGTTCCGACTACCATGGTTGGACTGGTGATCATCCCTTCGTGGTAAATGGCTCAATTCTGGGTCACGAGTATTGTGGGACGGTCGTGGAAGCCGGTGCGCAAGCGAAACACAGAGTTGGGGACCGTCTGATCGCTCCCTTCATTCTGGCCTGTGGTAGCTGCCCGGCGTGCCAAACCGGCGTGTCAAACACCTGCAAGAACCAGATCGTGCCAGGATTCAGTGCACCGGGTGCCTATGCTGAGTACGTGGCGGCGCCTTTCGATCATAACCTGGTCTATCTCCCAGAAACCATGTCGCCCGCTCTGGCTGCTGGACTTGGATGCCGCGTAACAACGGCTTGGCACGCTTTGACCGACCGGGCAAATCTTAAGACCGGCGAATGGCTTGCGGTTCATGGCACAGGTGGGGTCGGTCTCGCGACCTTGCTGCTGGGAAAGATGCTGGGAGCGCGAGTGGTCGTCGTCGATATTGTCGAAGAAAAATTGGACCACGCGAAGACTTTGGGTGCAGATGCTGTCGTGAACGCAGCCAAATCAGATGTGGCCGAAGGGATAACCGAAATTACTGGCGGTGGCGCACATGTTTCCATCGAGGCCCTCGGCATTGAAACGACCACAAACGCATCTGTTGAGTGTTTGGCAACTCTTGGGAGACATGTGCAGATCGGTATGCCTGCAGGTCCGAGGGGGCTTATGCAGGTCAACATGAGAGCCATTTATGCGAAACAGCTCTCATTTTTTGGAACACGCGGGATGCCTTCATGGAAGTACCCCTCGTTGCTAGGGTTGATTGAGCGGGGCGAAGTCGACTTGAACCCCATGGTTGCAAGGGAGATACCGTTGTCCGGCGCTAGCGCCGAACTTAGGGCGATGAGTGGTCCGACGCCCCCTGGAACGGCGGTGATCACGGATATGATCAACTAAAGAAATTCGCCTGGTTGCGCAGAATTTGCCCTAAGTTTTTGGCTGTGCCCTTGGTCCGCTGGCTGCAAAGGACCGACGAGCCCCCTGCCCGAGTTCCGCCTTGAGCCAATTGCTAAGATCAAGCCGAGCAACGGATAACCTGCCAAGAGGAAACAGCGATCCTGATAGGAGTTGGAAAGGCGGCTTCATCAATTTTCCTCTGGGCCTAGAACGTCGAGTCATAAATCAGAATATTATGCGAGTAGTCTGATCTGTCAGGCATCATGTCGGCTCCAAGCCGTAGGGTCCTAAGCTTGTCGTGACCTTACGGAGACGTCGGCCCGGTCATTTGCAGTCAATTCTGGCAAAGCGCAGAACCCCTCTAAAGAAACCTCCCAGGGTGTCTGCGGCATCGAGAGGGCAAACCTGCGAGATGTATTGATCCGGTCGGATTACAACCGCCGCTCCTTGCGCACGGTTGACGCCGCGCAGATCAAAGATATTCGGGGCTTCAACGCAAGGGCAGAAGACCTTCTCATAGTCGGTCAACTTCAGCTTGCCCTTTATCGGCAGCAAAAGGCGCGGTAAGTTCTGTAGCTCAATCTCGCGGTGAGGCACTTGAAACACTGCCAGTGTCTCGATGACACTGTCGATGTCTGCCCCATCCGGCGTGACCTGGTCCAGAATGCTTGAAGGAGCCGTCAGTGCCGCACAAAGCTCGGCCACCGGCCCACCCGGCGCCCCGGTATCGCGCGCTGTTCCGAAGGCAACGATACGCCACCGACCGTCGGCCTTGACCGTATGACCAAGTTGCATGGGCCGCGCATCGGCAAGGCGAATGACAGGTGCAGAATGGAAGCGCGTGCCGACAACGAACCCCTTTGCAAGATCCTGATGTTGTGTCGTTCCAGTGATCATCGACGGCGCATATCGCGTTTCGACGCCAGCCGTGTAGCGCGCGTGTGTCTTGAAGTATTGCTGGAACAGCTCCACCTCCTCGGCGTCCTTCGGCCTGGCATTGAAAAGCCGCGCCATGTCTCGGTCGAAGTTGATCAGCTCCTGCGCTTTTGCGTGGCGTTCTTCCGACTATGTGTCCAGTAGCTCCGGTAGAGCTTGCTGCCTTAGAACAGCACCCAATTTCCAGCCGAGATTGAAGGCATCGGCCATCGAGACGTTCATGCCCTGCCCCGCCTTTGGACTGTGGGTGTGGCACGCATCTGACGCGATGAATATCCGAGGCTGCTTCTTGCCGCGCTGGGCGTCTGAAACATCATCAAATGCGTCACAGATCCGCTGGCCGATGTCATAGGCGGACCACCAGGCAACCTCGGCCACCTCGAACCTGTAAGGTGACAGAATCTGCTGAGCCTTGCCGATTAGCATGTCTGCGGTAACACCACGGTCTGCGACACGTTCACCGCCGCCCAGAGCATCTAGCTCAATGTAGAGGCGCACCATGTAGCCGCCTTCCCGCGGGATGATCAGGAGGCTGCCTGCCTCCGCCGATTGAATGGCGCACTTCAGACGGATGTCGGGGAAATCCGTGGGCGGCAAAACATCCATAACCCCCAGAGCTGGCGTGCGGACGCCCCTCGCAACTTCTGCCCAAGGGCCTCGCGGACCGTGCTGCGCGCTCCATCGCAGCCCACCACATAGCGGGCACGGATGGTTTCTGTTGCACCATCCTGATCCAGACATTTGAACCTGGCTGTGATGGGAAACGCGGGATCCTGCGCACGAATAACGAACGTGAGCTCAGTGTTTTAGTCAGGCTCAAGTCGGTTTGGCGCGTTGCGCATGATCTCGAGATAGAATTCGTGCACCCTTGCCTGGCTGAGAATGACATGCGGCATCTCGGACAGATCATATTCGACATCGTTGATGCGCTCGGTGCGGGCGAGTGGTTCGCCCTCTTCGCCGGGGCGCCAGAACGTGACCTCGTTGACGAAGTAACCCTCCTTCATGACCTTCTCAGCAAAACCGAATGCTTGGAACATCTCCATCGACCGGCAGGCGATGCCATCGGCCTGCCCAACCTTCAACGGACCTGACTTGCGTTCCGCGATGCGCACGGAAATCCCAGGGAAAACCGACAATTGCGCTGCCAGTGTCAGCCCTGCCGGGCCGCACCCAACGATGAGAACATCCACGTCGCTGGCCGTCTCTCCTGCCGTCGAATTAGCTGGCAGGACGGTCGGATCGCCAGTACGAAAGCCGTTCAGGTGGAATTGCATCAGACCCTCAGACGACAGATCACTTGTGCCCCCAAGTATTAACGTGGATCGCCCGGGGTCAATGCGATGTGGTGTGGGGCGCTGGCGACTGGGCACTCTGTTCCATCTGCGTTCCTCTGAGGCGCGGAGCAGGCTTTAATCCGACGTTAACCATGAAACGGCACCATCCTGATCGCATCTTGATAACTCGGGAGGGGTTTATGACAAATTGGTTTGCGTCGGGACTTTCCAAACTGGGCAAGGGGCGTGGCCTCGGACAAAGCGCCACGCGACGACCGCGGTCCGTACGCTTCGCTGGCTTCTCTGAAGAGGCCCAGCTGGGCCTTGCGGACCTGGAGGCCCGGATACCGCCGCCCGATGCTGAGCTGAAGCCAGCGTTCTCGCGATCTTACAAGAAAACCGAACGTCTGTCAGACGAGGCCGCGGCAGGCGGCGGTCTGGTTCTCGACGCCGACGGCAACAAGGTGCCGCATTACTGGGGCCATAGGCAGCGCCTTCGGACCCGATTTTTGAAAGGCGGGCATAGCCCGATGGAAGAGTACGAGTTGCTGGAGTTGCTTCTCTTCAATGCCATCGAACGCATCGACGTCAAACCGCTGGCGAAACGCCTCCTTGCGACCTTCGGCGATCTCAACGGTGTGATTGCTGCTTCCGAGCCACGCTTGCTGAAAGTCGAAGGTGCGACACACAAAGTCTACTACCAACTGCGCCTCGCGGAGGCTCTGGCACACCGCATGGCGCAGGGAAAGGTCCTCGAGCGAGAAGTGGTGACATCCTGGGATGACCTGATCACCTACTGCCGAACCGCGATGGCCCGGCGAGAGACCGAACAGTTTCGAATTCTGTTTCTGGACCGCAAGAACGTTCTGATCGCGGATGAAGAGCAGTCGAAGGGCACTGTGGACCATGTTCCGGTCTACCCGCGCGAAGTTGTCAAACGAGCCCTGGAGCTCAACGCAAGCGCGCTCATTCTGGTGCACAACCACCCTTCGGGCGATCCGTCGCCCAGCCGACAGGACATTGAAATGACGGAACAGATCACCTCTGCCTGTCTCTGCGTTGGCGTGACCATACATGATCATGTCATTATTGGCGCGGACAGTGAGTTCTCGTTCAAATCCGAAGGCTTGTTTGCATGCGTTTAGGCTGCGAATGGCCAATCGCTTTTAATTGGGGGCTGGCTGGACCACTGCCCGGCAAGTTGGGAAGCGGAGCTCTCGCCTTACTCCTGTTTCTTTCTCCAGCGCTTGCGAATCTGCAATCCATTGCCATTGAAGGGGAAGTGCGGGTCTTCGATGGGGACACGCTGGAGATCGGTCCCGTTCTGATCCGCCTTCATGGCATCGACGCGCCAGAGAAGGGGCAATCCTGCAACGCGCGGGGGAACGGCACTTGGCGTTGCGGTGCCACCGCAATGGATCGTCTGTCCGACCTTATCGAGGGCGCGGAGATCGCATGCGAGGCGTTGGACCGCGATCCGTATGGAAGGATCATCGCACGATGCAAAGCGGATGGTGTGGATCTCGCCGCCACACTGATGCGCGAAGGTCTTGCCTGGGCCTTCGTTGAATATAGCCAAGACTATGTCGGTCTAGAGGACACTGCTTGGTCTCATGCATTTGGCGTATGGCAGGCCGAAACACAAACGCCTTGGGCCTACCGGGACGACAAGTGGAATAGAGCTCTTGCCGAAGCGCCAGACGGCAAATGCCCAATCAAAGGCAATATTGGATCGGGCAAAGATAGGCTGAAAATCTATCACACCCCCTGGTCTCCCAACTATGGCAACACCAAGATCGATGTCGGAAAGGGAGAGCGCTGGTTTTGTGATGAAGCCGAGGCGATGGCAGCAGGCTGGCGTGCGGTGGATGAGCGATAGTGCTGACCACTTCCCGGCGTCAAACAGATGTGTGTTGCTTCAGGTCTGTCCTGCCATGCCACTCTTGACGGGAGCACGCAAACTTGAGGGCAGTCCGCTCTATGCCAAGGCGAGAATTGGACCGTCGAGAAGCCTCATAAGGTCCCCAAAGTATCCACCTGACCTCGCAGGCTGAGTCGGATCGGAGGTAATTGCGACTGCCAGGCCTCGTTCTGGGTGCGCAGCGATAATCTGTCCCCCGTAGCCTCGGCCCAAGATGTAGCCGGAAGGCGACAGAAACCAACCGTAACCATAGGACAGGCCAGACCAAGGTGAGCGGGCCCACGGTTCGGTAGAAGCTTTGATCCAGTCACGTGAGACCACCTGTCTGCCATCAAACCGACCTTCATCGCGCATAAGTACCGCAAGCTTCAACATAGCGGTCGGATGCAGTGCCATCTCATTGCCGCCGAGGTAGTACCCTTGGGGATCGCGCGTCCATGGCGGGATTTCTATCCCAAGCGGTCCACCGAGATGAGTGCGTGCAAGCTCAAGCAGGCTTAGGCCCGTTGCTTCGGTTAGCACGGCGCCCAGAATGTGTGTAGAACCAGTAGAATAGAGCATTCGGCCACCCGGCACATCGACCATTGGACGTGAAAGTGCGTATGCAAGCCAATTCGATGAGCTCACCCACTCTCCGTAGTTTGGTCCCGATGTACGACCTAGGCCTGCGCGGAGCGTAACGAGATCCTCGAGGGTGATGTCAGCTGCGCCTGGCGCTGCACTTGGGGGCAGTATGCCGGGAGCAGCGTCACCCAGAGTGACCTCGACAGACGCGAAGGTGCCGCGATCCAGTTCCGCCCCCAACAGCAAGGCGACAATGCTTTTGGAACACGACTTTATGTTTGCCAACCGCTCCAATCCCGGCCCTCGAGGAGCTTCGGCGAAGACCAGTTCGTCGTGATGCTGGACTTGAAGCGAGTAGAGCTGTGGGAGGCTGTCGATAGCCTTTTGGAGTTCAGCTTCCTGGGCGTGTACAACGCGTGGTATTGCTGCGGCAGCGACGGCGGACATGAACATTCTTCGGCGAGAGATCATCACATTACAATGTTCGAGTGCGCCATCGTGTCCACGCCTCCCCAATCACAATAGCGTGGGCCGTGAGAAACGGCTTCGATCCACGGTCCCGACGAACCCTGTCATCCAGGTTCAGACCCGCCGCGTGCATGGGACAAGATGCTGAAATGTGACTCGTCGCACTAGACGTTTGATGCAACAGCTCGACACTCGGGCATCAATTGCAAGCGTCCTCGGCGCGATACAGCCTTATAAAGATAGACATGGCTCAAATGCAGTGATCCGACCCACATTCATCCGATATTCCTTTTCTAGTTTTTGGAGTTGGTCGGGCGCGAAGGAGATAGCTCAAACCCTTTAAGATCCAGAAATCTGTTCGCGAAGAAATCCATCACACTTCTTCCAGCGTGATCCTAGCGCCCTGCCCTTCGAGGAGCGAACCAAGAAAGCTTTAGTTGACATCCACGAAAAGGAGCTTGCGCATGGCTTATCTAAAACTGCCAAATCATGCTCGAAGCCGCGGTCAAACCGCTACGAGGCAACCGGCCTTCGCCGAAGTAAAGTACGACGCAGAAGGCCACAGGAGCGATACACGGTGTATATGGACGCCGCGCAAAAAAGGCCGCACGCGTTCGGTGCGGCCGGTAAGTTCATAATGTTCAGGGGCTCATAGATCTAGCTTTGCGTTCTCTCCGAGATCTGGTCCGGCTTCGGTGAAGTAAGCGCGCGTTAACTCGGCGGCCATGGCGATCTTATTCTTGTCGTTGTCCCAATATTCCGCCTGCGCAGGCACAACCCGGATTACCGCCACATCCGCATGCTCCGCACCGCCCGTGAAAAACACATCGCAGTAGGGACCCCAGAGTTCACGGATCAACGCGCGGTCGCGACTGACGACCCCTCTACCGGACACTGATGCGAACAGCATTTTGTTGCTGTCGACAAAACTCAGCGCAATGTTGGCGTCCGCGTTCATCTCATATATTTTGGCGCTGTCGCTATCGGTCACGAACTGGATCGTTTTCTCTCCCGTATCGATGAAGGGTGCCATCGGCCGGGAGCGCAAAAGACCGCCGTCTTCTGTCGTGACCATGCAGACTTGCATGTGTTCCAAAATTTCCCAGAAACGTTCGTGTTGATCTGACATATGATGCCTTTCACGTGTTGGATGTTCAAATTTTGCGGCTCAAGGCAAATAGATTGCTTTTGCATTGGTGAATTCCTTCATGCCGAAGCCGCCGTGTTCGCGACCGAAACCGGAGTCCTTGACGCCGCCGAAGGGCATGTTGGGATCAGCTGCACCGAAAGAGTTGATACGCACCATGCCAGTATCGAAATGATCTCGTGCCAGGCGAATAGCTTTGTTCTGGTCGGAGGTGAACAGACCACCGCCCAAACCATACCGGCTGTCGTTCGCGATGCGCATCGCATCTTCGTCGTCCTTCGCCCGAATGATCGAGGCAACGGGTCCAAAGAGTTCGTCGTCATAGGCCGGAGAGCCAGGCTTGCAATTCGCCAGTACTGTCGCGGGATAGTATTGCCCTGTGCGCTCTGGTGGGTGGCCGCCGCAAAGCAGCTCAGCGCCATGCGCAAGGCTATCCTCGACTTGTTTGCAGATAGTATCGAACTGATCCTTGCTCGACAGGGGGCCGAGTTCGGTTTCCTCGTTCATCGGGTCGCCCAACTCAACGTCCTTCATCTGATCGACGAAGGCCTCGACGAACGGGTCGTATACTGCATCTGTCACAATAAAACGCTTGGCAGAAACGCAGGTCTGTCCGTTGTTGTAAAGACGCCCCTGCAGGCACGTTTTCACCGCCAAGTCGATGTCGGCATCTTGAAGGATGACGTAGGCATCGTTCGATCCCAACTCCAAGACAGATTTTTTGAGATTTTTTGTTGCCTGCTGACCGATGTGACTACCCGCACCGTCGCTTCCGGTCATCGTGACGCCCCGCACCAGATCGTGTTCGATGATCTTGTCTGACGTGTCATGATCGATGATGATTACCTCGAACAATCCTTCAGGAAGTCCTGCAGCATCACAGACTTCCTTGAGTTTAAGGCCACTCCCAGTACAAATCTCCGCGTGTTTTAGTACAACCGCGTTGCCTGCCATCAGGTTGGCCGCGAGCACACGCACCGGCTGATAAATTGGGAAGTTCCATGGTTGGATGCTGTAAATGACGCCGATCGGGCAATGAGTAACGATGCCCGTCTTATCGCCACCACTATGACTGCGTTCTTCGTCCGCCAAGACTGAAGGTCCGTGCTCCGCAGTATATTCAAAGATTTGCGCGCAGAGTTCGACCTCGGTTTTTCCGTCACGCAAGAGTTTTCCCATCTCTTGGGTCATCAGTTCGGCCAGATCGTCGCTGGACTCACGCAGAACCGTTGCGATTTTACGCAAGTGCTGACCCCTTTCCTCATACGTGATCGTCTTCCACTTCAGAAAGGCATTATGGGCGCGGTCTAGCTTCGCCAGTGCCATATCATAGCTCATCACGTCATAGGATGTGATAGTCTGTTCAGTCGCGGGGTTAATTGTGGTTATCTGCTGCATGTTGCACCTCGGGTTTGCTTCTAGTTCGATCGACAACGCGAGAGGCCATGCCGAGTTCCCTCAGGCACGTGCGACACATTCCCGCTTTGCACGGCTCGCTTCTAGTCGCTCGATGGAGGCCAAGGACGCACCGTTGTCCAGAAAGCGGTTTGGATGTGGTCAGCGGATTCCATCATGGCCAGCGGTCGAATTTACCGCGCAGACGTCCCGGACAAACGATTGTATCTGACGGGGCTCAAATCAGTTCAGTCAATCCATGCTGTGCGGGTTTCGTCCGCACCGACGAAAGCTGCTGATCGTCGGAATGACGTCGCGCGCGCTGCTGGCGAGAAACAAACCGGACAAAGCGGACACCTGGACCGCCAGGCTGCTCGACGAAAAGCCCTGCCGGCTGGCGACGGTCGCCATTGCCAACAAATCCGCCCGGATCATCTGGGCACTCCGAACGAAACGAGGGGAATACCGGCAGCCGGTCGTTTGATCCTGCCCTGAGATGCAAGACGATTGATACGATGATGCGAAACGAAGTCACCCAAGAGTAAGGACACTCCGACCAATGTCGCGGCCCCCGAGGTCGTTTAGCCGATAGGAACCTTGCTCGCGGAACTCATCAGGGCCAGTGGCAAATGCCGCACAAACAGGCCGGACACACGACTGTACTGACAGACCACCGCAATCACGAAAATCGCTTGCAATGCAGGAGCCAATGGTATGGACCGCGCCGCCCTCGGGCGGCGACGATTGCGCATTTGCAAAGCGAGGAGACATATCATGAAAATTGTGCGGATTGGTTTGGACTTGGCAAAGATCATCTTCGAAGTCCACGGCGTGGATGCTCAGGACAAGGTGATCTTGAAAAAGACATTGCGACGCGATGCCGTCACCCAGTTCTTTGCTGACTTGCCGCCCTGCATAGTTGGAATGGAGGCATGCAGCGGATCGCACTACTGGGCCAAGGTCTTTGAAGAACTTGGTCATGAAGTTCGCCTGATCTCACCGCAGTTTGTGACGCCCTACGTCAAATCCAACAAGAACGATCGCAACGATGCCGAAGCGATTTGCGAAGCCATCGGCAGACCGTCGATGCGCTTCGTACCGGCCAAGTCCGCGGAACAGCTTGAGATCCAGGCCGTTCATCGTATCCGCCAGAGACTGGTGTCGGATCGGACCAGATTGGTGAACCAAATCCGAGGGCTGTTGACTGAGCACAGCCTCGTCATCGCCCGAGACATCTCAAAGATTCGGTGTGCATTGTCGCAGATTGCCGATGGCGATCACATGCTGGGCGCGATGCTCGTCGAACTGGTCCGCGACGTGCGAAAAGAACTCATTGAATTGGATCAGCGCATTGCAGCTTACACAAAGCGCATCCGAAACCTCTTTCAGGTCAACGAGATGTGCCAGCGTATTGGCAAGATCGAGGGGATCGGGCCGATAACAGCTACAGCTCTGGTCGCCGCTGTGGGTGACCGGACGTGCTTCCGGAACGGACGGCAATTTGCAGCCTGGCTTGGACTTGTTCCCAAACAGCGATCCAGTGGCGGCAAATCCCGCCTGATTGGGATCAGCAAACGCGGAGACCGATACTTACGCACCCTGTTGATCCATGGCGCTCGTGCAGTTCTTCGGAAAGCACGTGGCAAAACGGACGCGAGAAGCTTGTGGATCGAACGGATGCGTGACCGTCGGCACCCAAATGTGGTTGCTGTCGCGCTGGCCAACAAGAATGCCAGGATCGTCTGGGCCGTCTTGTCAGGTCGCACAGAGTATCAACCAGCCTTCACCGACTGAGGGCGCTCATAGAAACCGAAGGGACTACCTGAATATTGCAGCAACTTGGCATGGAATGGTGACAACGACACGAACCGTTGCTTCTTGAACCTGGTGTGTGGATCGGCGCAGCTAAGCTGATGCCTTGGAGCCAATGAGGGGGGAGCAAGCGGAAATCCATCGGGGCTCGCGGTGACGATAGATCGGGCCGCTCAGAGAAGCCGGATATACGTCAGCAATCGTGATCCTGAACCAGACCAAACAGACCGTCGCAATAAGGCGGGGTCCATATACATCCACACAAGACTCATCTCGACACTTGCTCATTCGACCCTTGACCTCAACTTAAGTTGAGGGAGTATCAAATCAAAAAAAGCGTTGAGATGGAAGGGTAATACAGTGAGCGTGAAGGTCGAAACAGGCGCAGGACATAGCCAGCAACGTGGGCGCTTCCTGCGGTTTGGGTCTGCCGTGGGTCTAGCCAATCTGGGCGACGGGATTGCCGTCGTTGCTTGGGCATGGACTGCATCCTTGCTAACGCGCGACCCGCTCTGGATTGCCCTGCTCCCGGCTGCGTTGCGTGTTCCATGGGTGCTTTTCTCGTTACCATCCGGGATTATGGCGGACCGTGCCGATCGTAAGCGGTTGATCGTCTTGTGCGATATCATCCGCGCGTGTGCCTACGCAGCCGGCGGCCTGCTGATATTGAGAAGCCTTCCACTCTCAGACCCATCGCAAAATGGCGTGGAGAATATGTCCCTCTACGCGACACTACTTTGCTTAGGCTTTGTCATCGGATTTGCCGAGGTCGCACGTGATAACACCGCTCAATCCATGCTTCCGACAATTGTTCGGCCCGAAAGATTGGAACGGGCAAATGGGATTCTGGGTAGCGTCGAGACAGTTGGAAACGAGATGGTTGGTCCCGCTTTTGGCGCGTTCCTGATCGCGCTTTTCCTTCCGTCGCCGTTTTTGGTCATTGCCCTCGCCCTACTTGGCGCAGCACTCCTCACAGCTTCGCTTTCCGGATCATTCAAAGCCGCGCCCCGACAGCAGCGTCCGAAGAACTGGCGTGCCGAACTGATGGAAGGGTTCCGTTTGGTAATCGCGCACCCAATGCTACGTGTATTGGTGCTGGTGACTGGTTTCTGGAACTTCTTTGCCGAAATGGCAATCATAGCGCTTGTTCTGCACGTCCAGGAAAATCTCAATTCCGGCGCATCGGCTTATGGGCTGATATTGGCCATTGGAGCCATCGGCGGCGTGGTTGGCGGCTTGGTCGTCGCCCCGCTCCTGCAAATGTTCTCGAAGGGCACTCTGGCCAAATGGATGAACCTGGCGGCTGCGCCGCTGTTTCTACTTATTGCCTTCGCGCCAGGGCCGATAATGGTCGGGGCCGCGATGTTCTTGTTCTACCTCACTGGCATTGTCTGGAACACGGTCTCGATCTCCTACCGTCAGCGCGTTGTGCCGGATGAGATTCGCGGTCGAGTGAATAGCGTCTATCGACTGTTCGCATGGGGTATGATGCCGCTCGGCCTTGTCGCATCGGGCGCTATCGTAAATGTGGCGACGGATGTGCTCGGACGCCCCGCCGCCCTGACTACGCCGTTCTTCGTTGCTGCTGCCGGAATTTTCGTTGTGGCCGGTTTGTCGTGGCGACCACTGAGTAAAGGGTTTCAATAAGAAGCGTGGACCGGCAAAGCTGACTTTTTTGCATTGTAAAGCATCAAGCGAAATGGGCTCGCAGAGGATATCGTGGCAAGAGCAGAATCAGGCTTTACGACTGATCACGCATACATGAAGACGGCCCAAACCTGCCGGCGGCCTCCCCTAACGGTCGCTGCGAAGCGCCCTTTAGGGGAGGCATTCGCTGCAAGCGAAGTATTTGGTGTCATGCGAATCGCATAGCTTACAGATCGATTTCGCAGATTCCAGTCGCTTAGTTGCGATCAGACCATCTCGACGGGGACACCGGGGAGAAGGGTGCCAAAGGCTTCCGCCGCGGTGACGTCATACGGTAAGATGAACCCGCGTCGCGACTGTGGCGAGGTCGCAGCGTTCAGGTCGGCCAGCTGTTGCCAATGGGCCACCGCAGCGCGGTTGGGAGCGCAGAATTCCGGACCGGCATCCCGTGGCAGCCAGCAGCGCATCACCTGCGACCGGATCTTGGCGATCTCTTCGGCATCGGTGATCTCCACACCCAATTCCGTGTCCCACCGCATGCTGCGGCCGTTGATGTTGGCCGAGCTGATGATCGCCCGCCTGTTGTCGAAAACCGACACTTTGGAATGGATGAAGATGATCGGCGCGCCATGGAGAGCGGCGCGACTGTCGTCCTGCGTCTCTTCCAGTTTTGCGGGGGAGCCGATAAAAAGCCGTTCCGCAAAGGCCTTTTGCAATTCGTTCAGGCATTTGGCCTGCAGATATTCCCCATAACGATGATCCAGACCCTCGTCGCCGAGAAACGCCACCTCTTCCGGGGCAGCCGGCAACACGACCACCAGTCCCAGATCCGGCGCCTCCGAGGCCCGCTTGACCAGCGCGTCGCTGATGATCGGGTCCCGGAAAAACTGGCTTTCGAGATAGATCAGGTTCGTCGCCTTGGCGATGCATCTGAGGTGGCAGTCCAGAATGCCGGTCTCAGAGACGACGGGCGAAAGATAAATTCCCTCCGAGCTGCGCTTTACCGACAGTGTGCGCAATAGCTCAGGTGGTGGGCGCAGGCCTACCTCGCCCGCGCATTCTGCCTGGAAACGGTCCAGGTGCCGGCGCGCGGCGACGGCTCGGCGCGGGCAGCGCAGGAGCAAATGGACATCATGCCAGGTCTGCTCCGGACGTCCAGTGTGGCGGGTGCTGTCGATCCGACGCTCGTTCATATCGAGCCCGCCGATATAGAGGAATTGGTCATCGATCACCGCTACCTTCTGGTGATGCGTGACCGGGATCATCTGCGGGACGCCCGTCTTGTCGGGCAGCAGTCGCCCGTCATCCTCTTTCACCAGCTCGGCGAACCGCGGCATCGATCTGAGTTGATCGGCGCGCATCTCCGGGGGCAGCTCATTGAGCTTCTCGCAGGTCTCGCCCAACTGCGTCATGATCTTGGGCCATAGTACCATACGGGGCCCCCAGCCGACGCGCGCGGGATGGTCGGCGATCTGGATATCAATATGCGACGGGTTGTCCGACATCTCCGCGACCCCTGCGAGGACGCGAAAGGATTTCCAACTGAGATGATGCATGTCCGGTCGCACCACCGGGTCAAAATCGGTGATTGCGATCTTGACCCGCACGCCCTGGTTCAGTTTGTGCAGCAAAAGGTCGATCCACGTCTCGCCGATCTCTCGTGCAGCATCCGATATCAGGGGCGTCCGGGCATCGAATATCCGGAACCCCATATCGATGCGGTGCTTTGCCATCAAGACAGCGGTTTCAAACGCCGGGTAGGCCTGCTCTGCAGTGATCAGCAGCTCGAGCTTTTCCGAGGTTTTCAGCACAGTCTCTCAACCTTACGTCGTCTCAGGCCACGCGGGCCCGCACCTTTGAGCCACGCGACCCTGTCTCGCGCAGCGCTTTGACGGTTTCGTTGACCTGACCTAGCCAGACCAAAAGCGGGATTGCGATGATACCCCCCAGCGGACCCCAAAGCCAGATCCAGAAAATTAGCGATACGAAGACCAAAAGCGGATTGACGGACATATGCTTGCCCACAAGGCTGGGGGTGACGAACTGACCCTCTGTCATGTTCATCAGCATGTAGATCAGGGCAGGCGCAAAACTCATCGCACCGTCGAAGGCGACAAGCCCACCCATCAAAAGGCAGGCCGCGAAGCTGATCGGCCCCAGATAGAGAATGAAGTTGGCCAGAAATGCACCGAGACCCCAGTAAATTGCATTCGGCATTCCCAAGGTGGAGAGCATCAGGACGACGAGCAGGCCGAACACCGCATTGATCGCGGTGGTGGTCAGGAAATAGCGCGAGACATCCACTTCGGGGCGGCATAGAACCTCTTTGGAAAAGACGCTCGTGTTGCGGTCCATGAACGCATAAAGATCGCTCCGGGTGAGAAGAAAAAAATAGAGAACCCCGACGAAGACCATGATTTGCGCTGCAATCGACGGCAAATATCCCAGGACATCGGAAATCCCGGGAACGGGGACGCCCGCGCCGCCATCGGCGGCGGTCCCGGCCTGATCGCCGGCGCTCAGCGTCTCGATGACGCGCTGCTGCACTTCCTTGACGCTTTCCACCGTCAATTTGAGCCCGCTCAGGGCATATTGCAATTCGGCCCAAAGTAGGGGCACACGATGGATGAAATCGAATATGACCGGATAAAGCGAAAGGACGGCGAGGATGAGCGCCGCAACCACGATCACCATGACAAGCAGCGCGCTCGCAACGCGGGGTGCCCTGAGACGGTCGAGAAAATCGACCAGGGGCGCGAAGACCACACCGGCTACCAGTGCACATGTGAGCGGCAGAAAAACCGGCGTACCGGTTTCCAAAAGCCAGACCAGCGCGCATGCGCCCAGACATGCGACTGCGACGCGGAAAAGATAGAGCGTACGGCGACCCTCTATGAGGACGAAATCGGACATAACGAGCCCCCGCGCGAGAAGACGCACCGGCCCGACCACCTGCGGACCGGTGCAGAACTCTGTCACTGCACTCAGGCGTTGACGCTGCCGGTTCCTTTGGGGCCTGCGAAGAACCAGATGATGAAACCGATGACCGGCAGCACCAGAATAAGCAATGTCCAGAGCAGTTTCGCGCCGGTCGATACGTGGCTCTGCCAGGTCTTAACCAGCGCGTAGATGTTAGCGATCAGAACGATAAGTCCGAGAATTCCATATTCCATGTCGGTATCTCCTTTACATGTTTATTAGATGCCCAACGCTTGCCGCGCGCTGCAGTTCCGCGAAAAACCTTTTGATCTTTTTTGGAACAACCCGCGCATCTTGCGGTTCTGTCTGCAGACACAATAAAGGAGTAATGATATGAAAACGGGTACTATTATCGCTGCTGTGGCTGTCGTAGCGGCAGTTGCGTTCGGTGTTTACATGATTGATATCGACCAGACCGAAGAGGCCAGACTCCCGGATGTCGATGTTTCTGTCGAGGGCGGCAACCTGCCTGAGTTCGAAGCCGAGACCGGCGACGTGGACGTCGGCACCAAAGAGGTGACCGTGACCGTTCCCACGGTGGACGTCGAAAGCCCTGAGGAAGAAGATCGCGTGGCAGAAAGCAACTAAGCTTCCATCACATCGCGCGAGTGGATCAGACGCCGCGTCCCTGCAACAGGGGCGCGGTTTTTTCTGTCGCTCGATAAAATGCGCCGACCCGGGAACCAAATGCCGTGCTGGGCTGTTTGCCGTGAGTTGTCCGGTTCATTTTACCTCTTCCGGTGCAATTTTTGCGGCGGAGCTTTTCCTGAGGCTCCGCCGCATTTCATTAGATCAGGCGCGGGTCTGCGAGGCTAAACTGCGCCGCTTACCACTCTCACATGCGCCCACCATAGGTCATCGCCAACATCGGGATCTTAGGTGGGCCGTGACCCGGCCCAGGAGTGTATGTCGGGCAGCGTCGAAAGCTTTCCCAATCGCAAAAATGCGGCGAAGAGCGATGTCGCTTTCGAGCTTTCATGACCGTGGTGGCACCCGTTACACCCAAGTCTTTGTGGCAGAGGATGATTGCCGCCGGGCGCTTCCGCGATCAGATTGAGTCGCGTTGCCCACGACAGCTGGAACAAACGCGGGGATTGTGCACCCTGCCAAAAGCCGGCGCCGCTTGGCTAATCGACCGGAACTGTGCAGATGCATGCCTAAACCCGCCTTATGCATTGCCACCCACAACCGGCAGGTCGGTCAGTCGTCGACCGCAGACCCGTCGGACCCTGCGGCAGCCCCCTGCCCCTGATCAGCGGCATCGACGCGCGCCATTTCTCTTTTCAGAAGCGCGATATTGCGTCTGTGTGCCTTGAAGAACACGTCGAAGACATCTCCCAACACAGGCACTCCGCCGATGACGAAATCCACGGCGGCATTGGCCCCCATCTGCGCCAGCACACGACGGCGCGCACCCATCTTCGCCCCCTGATAGATCATATATCCGCTTGGTACGGCAGTCGCGAGGTCGCCCAGTCCCGGCACCAGACCGAGAACGCTATCCCAGCCAAACCGAATGCCCAGACCCGGTATGCGAAATCGGCTGTCGAGCATATCCGCCATCCTGTCCAGACGGTCCAGGCGCGCCGCATGCGGCGCCGGGCTAGCGTCGGATGACGATGTGGAGTGCATGCACGATCCCCGGAATATAGCCCAGAAGGGTGAGAATGATGTTGATCCAGAAATGCTTGGTCAGGCCGACCTCGAGCGCAATGCCCAGCGGCGGAAGCAGAATAGCAACAATGATGCGGATGATATCACCCATTTTGAAGGTCTCCTGTCTGATCGGACGACGTCCGGGCTGAATCGGCTGAAGGCGTCTCCCCTGACGTGGTGTGATCCGGGCCGTCGTCCTCGGCCGGCCTCTTGTCCCGGATCCTCAATCTGCCCACTTCGTCTTGAATCTCATAAGCGGGCGGTGTCACAATCGATTTCCCCGGCACTCCATCAAGACTGGTAGGTTTCGATCTTCGACGCATTGCCCCCTTCGATTTGTCATGGTCTCCGTTGGGCTTTGACGCTTGACTGGCCAAATGCCTCCCACAGTTCAGTTTCGGCTCAGATAGGCCGACACGCTCTCGACGCTGTCGTCCGCCGCTTTCGGCACGATTCGAAAGGCCGCGTTTACCGCACAGAAAACCGCGAAGGCCAGCAAGCCGACGCAAAGTGCCATCACCAGAATACGGCCGTAGACTTGATCTCGCAGCCAGTCGAAAGCAGCCCCTAGGCCACCCGCCTGGCTCGGATCGGCCAGCAATGCCGCATAAACGATCAAGAGCCCGACGATGGCCATCACAGCCGCCTGAGCCAGCACACCGATTTTCAGGATACTATTCCAGTTTCTGGTAAAGTGATTGGCCATCAGATTGTCACGATAGCTTTCGCTGATCGCCTTGTGGCCATAATAGCCCGCCGCGCCCAGCGTCAGGACCCCCGCGATACCGACCAGCCAGAGACCCAAAGGCTGCGACATCACCGAGGCCAGCATACCGCCCGAGGCACCCGAGCCGGCAGAAGTCAGGTCCAGAGCCGTCAGCGCCAGCACGCCGATACCCGCATGCACGGCCCCCGTAACCAGCATGCCGGCGCGGGCGATGAGCCCCTTTGCACTGGTGCCATAGGCTTCGAGATCCCAGACACAGTCAATCAGGCGCCAGATGGCATAGGCCAACATGCCCGCCGCGATCAGCACCACCACGAACATGCCCTTACCGCGCAGCGTCTCCATGACGGATTTGGTGCCTTCGGCCTGCCCGCCCGAGGCAATCGACCAGAGCGAAAACACCGCGACCACCAGATAGACCAGCGCCCGGCCGGCATAGCCTGCGCGCATGATCGGTATCGCCCATCGGAAATCACCAGGATCGACCTTTTCGAGGATCTTGGCCCGGGTGGAATTGCTGTCGATGGACAGACTGTCGGCGATGGACATGTATAGCCTCCCTGCAGAAAAAGAGTGGTAGCCCCGAATAAGGCCGCTTAGTCGATGATTGAAGCCGTGGATCAACGCGCGAAGGCAGGTTGAGTTCCCAGCATTACGGCCGGTCCGCGGACATTCAGCAGTGTGTCAGCCCCCAGTAGCTCCTGCGTCGCAATCAGCGCGGCCAGTCCAGCGCGTGCTGTGTGGGAAGCCGGAACGCCGCTCTGAGGACAGCAAGGCTCGAAAGACCATCGCCTGCTTTCAGTTCAGACAGTTCCTCGAAACGCTGGCGCGCCGACCGTCATCAAGGCCCGGCGCCAGAACTTGCAGGGTGATTTTATCGTGGTGCTCCAGCGAGGCATCGTAGTCATGGAAAGTTTCCGAAAAATGCTGATCGACTGCCGAAGATCCCGCGAGGGCGGCAGCTTGGCGGGGCGGATTAGCCGCCGGGGGCCGACCAATTCCGCAGTATTGCACCGTAACACCAGAAGAAAGGCGCGGGCGTCCTCTCTCACGCTATGCCGCCGCTTTTCGACAACCGTGATATTTGGCTTGCCCATCGCGTGATGCAGGTCCGTAACCTCGCCCTGACGCAGGCCTAAGCGATCCGGCAGTACGCTAGGAACATCTGTTCTTTCACCTGATCCAGGCGTTCCCATGAAAAAGGTTTGCGGAGTGGAATTCTTTCATGCGTGCTTCGAGGATTGTATCAGCGGCGATGGCGACCGCGCTGATTGGCCCGAGCATAGCACCCTTCGGCATGGCGCGCTTGACATCGGAAGCATCGTTCAAGATCCCGAGCAACGCCTTTCCATCTTGCGTGTCAGTCGTGACATCAACCCAGACATCTGCGCCATCGTCCGCGGGATCAGCTTGGCCTCCTCGTTGTTCTGCGCGTCCTGTATCTCGAACAGAGTGTCGACTTCGAGTGCAGAGGTTTGGGGGTCCGCTCTACCGTTCTTAAGACCGACGAAGGTACCGAAAAACGTGCCCAGCGTCTCGTTCCGCACTCCGCACTCCAGCCCGGATGCGGCGTGGCCCTGCTATCCGGAAGAGCATGATCCAAACGATACCAGAACACCTTCCAACTCGCCGGAAAGGTGCCGGCTGCCGTACCCGCCATCGACCGGCTGAACGTGTTGCCACCGTTTATGGCCGCCTTGGGGCCCGAACGACCGCCCATACTCTTGGAAGCTTCGAGACCCTAGCTCCCCGTGTTGGCCAGTGCCAGTTTGGTCACCACTCCCTTGAAAGACATCCACCTCCTCTAGCCCTACGTGTCGGTTTTGCCTCGAGGACACATCATCCCCCTTTGTATGTCTACACATAGCATCTCAATGCCCGTTGGTGGCCTACAGTTCGCTCGCGTGTCGCGCTATCGTTTGTGGCCCTGGTCCAGGGCACCTTAGCAGAGCCAGCACTTAGTCACCGACACCTTCCACGCGCCCCTCAACGACCTAAGCATGATGAGGCCTGTCCGGCCGAACCTGCCCTCTCAATATTTCCGCCGAGCATCCAACGGGGTGAGCTCGGACGGTCGGAGGTCATGCGGGTGGAACAGTGTATTGTGGAGGTCATGCAGCAGTTGGGTTTAGAAATCTGCCGGCATTTTCGGAACCAAAGACGCCGAAAGCTGTTTTGCGGATGTGTACAACAGGATTTTGACTTCTCTTGCGACAATTGCTGTCGCTCTTCTCCCAAAATTAGCCGCTGCTGCGGATTGCGATCACTCACGCATGGTGTGCGTGAGCGATCTGAACGCCGGGCTTGACGGTCCATCGCACGCGATCGACCGCGAAACGCCCCGTGCTACTATGGAGACGCTGGTCTATCTGGCCCGGCTCAACGACTGGGAGAGTGCGGCGCACCTCCTTGACCTGTCGGACTTTTCCGAAGCCGAACAGGGCGCGACCGGCGCTGAGCTGGCACAGAAACTCGAAACTGTGATCAGCCGCAAGGCCGTCATCGACTGGGACCGGCTGGTGGATCGGCCCGACGGTCTTGACGCGCGTGCCTCTTCGGATCAGGCGATGGCGGGCGAGCCGCGCAAATCGCTGCTGCTCTGGACGCTAGATCTCGCGGACCACCCCGCCGCCATTCGCCTCACTCGCATCAAACCCGACGGCGGCGCGCCAGTGTGGGTGTTTTCACAGCAGACCGCGGGGGACATTCCCGCGCTCTATCAACGATACGGACCCTCCCGGCTGGAGGAGATGATGCCGGTAGCGCTCACCCATCAGACCGGCTTCGGCCTGATGTGGTGGGAGGTCATCGGGCTGCCGATCCTGCTGGGGCTTGCGCTTCTCGCCGCGCGGCTCGTATGGAAAGCCGTCGACTTCGCCCGCCGCAAAAGCACCCATCCGCTCACATCTAGCATACTTAAAGCCATTCGCGGTCCGGCGGCGACGGCGGCCGCGACCGGGTTGTCATTGCTGGTGGGCGCCAGCCTCTTCGTCTTTTCGGGGCAGATCAGCACTGTTCTGACACCGCTTGCCTGGCTGGGGCTGCTTGCCTCGGCGCTCTGGCTCACCGTGAATGCAGTCGAAGTGGTGCTCGACCGACTGACCGACTTTGATGACACAGATCTCACACAATTTCAGGAAGAGCACATGCGCACAACGGCAACCCGCGTTGCCGCTGCCCGCCGTGCCTTTGTGGTCTCGGTGGTGCTGATCGGCGGCGGGCTCTTCTTGACGCAGACCAACATCTTCCAAAACCTCGGCTTCACCCTGCTCGGCACCGCCGGAGCCCTTACGCTGGTTTTAGGTTTCGCTGCGCGCCGGGTGCTGGGCAACATCATGGCATCCCTGCAGATCGCGCTCAACCAATCCGCCAAGATCGGCGACCGCATCGTCTACAATGACTATCTCTGTCACGTGGAGCGCATCAATTTTACCTATGTGCAATTGCGCGATTGGGATGGCACGCGGCTGGTCGTACCGGTCGAAGAATTCGTCTCCACGCCTTTCGAGAACTGGACAATGAAAGAGCCCGAGATGCTGCGCATCATCAAAATCAAATTCGCCCATGACGCGGATGTCGCGCGTTTGCGCCAGGTGTTTGACGATGTGGTGGCGGAATTGGATTCCGAGCAGCTGGGGGATCTCGACAAGGTCAAGGTCCATGTCGCCGACCAGGATGTTTTCGGCAAGGACGTGTGGTTCGCCCTGCCCTGCATCGACCCTAACACCTCCTGGGATATGGCGTGTCAGGCGCGCGAGAAGATCATAGCCCGCAGCGCGTGGATTGCTGCTGAGGAGGACATCGAGGTCTTTCCCCAAGTCAACCCCGCCGAAGCCGCTTGATCAGCTTTAGAAGCAGCCAAAACCAAGAACTGACGTTGAAGTCCAATTTCTGATGTATCGTTTGTTCCAACCAATTCTGTATTTTCATCAGATTTGTCTTGAAGGTTTCGGCAGGCGCGTGAGATGCCAGCACTTGCGCGGCGTGGTGTTTTGGGAGCCATTCGAAACTGGTGCTGCTCACCACTTTATGGTTCCCAAGGTTCAAAGAGAGCAACACTCCGATGCTGAAGATCTGAGAGCTCTTGTTTGAATGTCATTCGACCGGTTCCCTTCTCAGTTATGCATCACTTGCAAAAATGCATGCCAATCGCAGATCAACAGAAGCCAATTGGTTGGGAACTGCAATCCGGCACCGTTGTTATCTGCCGGAGCGCCCGTCCTTGCTCCCGTTCAATGAGGAAACAAAACGCTTGGGAGTAAGCGCGTGGGCCGAGTCGGAGTAATATGCTGTTCAACCTTTAGGCTACTCAATACCACGACTGCTATGACCCTCAATAAGGCGGCATCCATTGGGGTAATGGCTTGTACAGCAAGGCTTGCGAAGCCCGTGATCCAGCCGGTTGCAGGTTCAGCCAATAAGATTTTGGTCCGACGACGATCCGTGTTGAACACCGTCTGCGTGCCGAATCTCCTCCCCAGCAACACTGGCAACGCGACACGGTCCGAGACCGATGGAACTTACAAACAAAGATCAGATGATGTCAGGCCCACCGGACGATCTACCATATCAAATCGGCTGACCTTGCGGTTGGCGAAAATGACCCAATCGACCAGAACGAGGGAGAAGAAATCCAATGTCTGAACCCCTATCGACACCGTGGCCGAAGGCGCCGCTCATTTACCAGATCTACCCTCGTTCATTTCAGGATAGCGACGACGATGGCATCGGCGACATTTCAGGTGCGTTGTCACGCCTGCCTGCGCTCCGAGACCTCTCGCTGGATGGCATCTGGTTGTCGCCTTTCATGCCCTCGCCATGGATCGACGGCGGCTATGACGTATCCGATTTCACGTCCGTGCATCCAACACTCGGAACGTTTAAGGACCTCAAACGCTTCGTTGATGCCTGCCATGACGACAATATACGGGTCTTGGCAGATCTCGTGTTGAACCACACGAGCCACAAACACCCCTGGTTTGAGAGATCCGCGCAGCGTCTCGATGGGTACGACGACTACTATGTCTGGCGAGACGCCAAACCTGATGGCTCTGTTCCCACAAACTGGATTGGACGCTTCGGCAAGCCGGCATGGACCTGGCATCACCGACGTCAACAGTACTACCTGCACAATTACATGTCTGAACAACCTTCGCTCAACCTCCGCTGCCCGCAGGTCCAGGATGAGATTGAGGCCATCATCCACTTCTGGCGGGAGTTCGGTTTCGATGGTTTTCGATTAGATGCCGTCACAGCATATCTTTGCGACCCTGAGTTTCGCGACAATCCGCCGGCAACTGCCGAGGTCCGAAGGCGCATGGACGGTGAGCAGTTCCTCCCTTACGTCAGACAAGACCATTTGTATGACTTTCTACCAGGAGACGGTGCAGCCTACGCCGAGCATCTGCGTCGCTGGGCGGGGCCGAACACCTGGTTTCTTGGCGAAGTTGGAACGGGCAATCAGTCCGTTTCGGTCTGCAACGATCTTACATCGCCTGGACGGCTGGATGCGGGATATGTAGTCGATACCGCACAGTTCGGCCTGACAGCAGACACCGTGTCGTGCCTGCTGGCCGATCGGGCAGGCCCGGGGCGCCTGACCTGGTGGGTCGGGTCCCATGACCGTCCGAGGCAACCTAAAGATCCCGAAGATCCGATTGCAAAGCTTCATCTTTTCTTTCTGGCCTTCATGCCTGGCCCCGCGCTTGTTTATCAGGGCGAAGAACTCGGGCTGCCGCAACCTGAACTGCACGAAGAAGAGGTGACCGATCCATATGATCTCGCCTTTTGGCCAGACGGGCCTGGTCGCGAAGGAGCGCGGGTTCCTTTGCCGTGGTCGTCGGACCAGGATGGCTTTGGGTTCACACAAGGGAAACCTTGGCTTCCCATGCGGTGGTCGTCTAAGTGCGCCCGGTCTCATCAAGAAGCCAACGGAACTTCAACCTTAGCTCTTGCCAAAGCGGCTTTTCACTTACGCGCATTGCTTGGTCTACGTGACTTGCCGACCCATCGCTGGCGGCGAGACGGCGGCTGCATCACCATAGAATACTCAGCCGCCGTTATTAAACTGAACTTCTCGGAAAAGCCTGTCCCGAGTGATGAGGCGGGCGACCCGGAGCTCGCATCAAAGCCAGTCGTGGACGGTTTTATACCGCCAGAGGCAGGAGCAATCTGGCTGCGTGAGGCTGCTCGTCGATTTTGACGGGAACAAAAACCCCTCGAACGGAATTCACCTGCTGACAGCCGACAGCCGATACGAGGACTTAATAACAAGTGGGTGAGTGGCAATGGACCTTGGCATCGCTGGAAGAAGAGCATTAATCACTGGTGCGACTGGCGGATTGGGACGCGCAACCGCCAAGCTTCTAGCCGAAGAGGGGGTGTCGCTCATTCTTTCCGACGTTGACGGGGACGCTCTGGAAGATCTCGCAAAAACCTACGATGCCACGGTTTGCGCAGCGGATCTCTCTAAGGAAGATGGCGTCACCGCCCTCAAGCATACTGCCGAGGTTGAAGGGGGTACCGACATCGTCATCCACCTGGCCGGCATTACCGGAGCCAAAGGCGATCCTCTCAAGATGACCGATGAAGACTTCAACGTGTGCTGGCAGACGAATTTCATGTCGGCGGTTCGGCTCTCACGCGCATTTGTCCCGGACATGGTCTCGAACGGCTGGGGGCGGCTCGTCTTCACGACATCAGAAAATGCGGTGCAGCCCTACGTGGATGAGACAGTCTACAACACCTCCAAGGCAGCACTTCTCAGTTTTCTGAAAAGTCTATCACTGGCGTATGGGCCAACAGGCGTCCGGGTGAATGCAATCGCACCCGCATTTATCGAAACGCCAATGACCGACAAAATGATGCAGGACCGCGCCGACGAGCGCGACGAGACGTTCGAAGAGGCAGTCGACAGCTTCCTGGACGAAGAGCGCCCCTATCTCACCCTGAAACGACGTGGCAAGGCCGAGGAGGTTGCCGCCGTTGCAGCCTTCCTCGCGTCCAACCACGCTTCGTTTGTCAATGGTGCAGCATACCGCGTCGACGGCGGGGCTGTCGCAGCAATTAACACTTAATGAGGAGAAACCCATGAACGATATACCTAAAATTCCCCCGCAGTCGCAAGATAGCATGCCGGCTCACGAGCACGACATGACGCCCGCACCAGATTGGGAGCCGCGCTATCCAGGAGTTGGTAAACTCGACGGACAAGTCGCTTTCATCTCTGGTGGTGACAGTGGGATTGGACGGGCGATCAGCGCTCTCTTCGCGCGCGAAGGCGCAAAGATTGCGATCGCCTATCTTAATGAAGACGGCGATGCAGAGAAAACTGCGGAAATCGTTAGGAACGAAGGGTCCGAGGCCATCTTGATCAAAGGCGATCTTGCCGAGAAGGAGCACGCCGAAGCAGCGATCCAAAGAACCGTCGATACCTTCGGAAAACTCGATGTCCTGATCAACAATGCGGCACAACAGTGGCTCGACGAGGACTTTGTAAACCTTGATGCGGACAAGATAGACCGGATGATGAAATCTAACGTGACGGCCTATCTGTACTGTACGCAAGCTGCACTGCCGCATCTGAATGAGGGCGCGTCGATCATCAACACAAGTTCGGTAAATGCATTCGCCGGGTTGGGCAGTCTCGTGACCTACTCCACCACGCGCGGGGCCTCCCTCGCGTTTACGCGCTCGATGTCCGGTAACCTCGTGGAAAAGGGCATCCGCGTGAATGCGGTGGCGCCCGGTCCCATTTGGACGCCGTTCATCCCAGGCACTATGCCGGCCGAGCAAGTCGAAGACTTTGGCTCCGGGGTGCCTATGGGCCGCGCGGGACAGCCTTGGGAAGTGGCGACCGCTTATCTATTTCTCGCGTCATCAGATGGTAGCTATTACACGGGCCAGACCTTGCACCCGAATGGCGGCGCGATCGTAGGAGCGTAGTCTTGCCAAGGTTCGACGCGATCGTTGTCGGCGGCGGATCCGCCGGCATCGCCTTTGCCAAACAGGCCGCGGAGCATGGCGCAAAAGTGGCACTCATCGAACGGGACGCTTTGGGTGGCACCTGCGTCAATCGCGGTTGCGTGCCGAAGAAACTGATGTGGCAGACAGCGACTTGGCGCCGTCAAGGTCTGGACATGGCCGAGGTGGGGCTGACGAACGTCCCAGAAATTGATTTCAGCGTTCTGCACAAAAGGATCAAAGCGAAGATCGATGATATCCGGGGCTCGCACGCGCAGTCGCTAAAAGATTGCAACGTCACCCTCGTTAGGGCGAATGCCAAGGTATCCGAGGATGGAACAGTGACCGTCGAAGGGGAGCCCTACGCGGCGGACAAACTCATCCTCGCTACTGGAGCGAAACCTGCCGAGCTTGATATCGAAGGCGCTGAGCACACAGTGACCAGCGACGACCTCTTTAAATGGACTTCTCTACCCGACAGCCTTGCCGTTCTGGGCGGTGGCTACATCGGATGTGAGATGTCCTCCATACTGAGCGCTCTCGGTGTGAAAGTGACACTCATAGATCCTTCGGACCGGTTGTTGTCACCCTTTGATGAAAATCTGGCGCAATTGGCGGAAGCGAACCTTAAGCGGGGCGGCGTAAAAATTGCGTTCGAGATCGACCCCACAGCCATCAAGGAAACCAACGGCGGCTTCGAAGTGATCGCATCTGGACGTCCCATTGTCACCGCTGAGAGAGTATTGAACGCGACAGGCCGGACGCCAAACATCAGCGCCTTCGGCGCTTTTGCGGCTCGACTGGATGTCGCCGACAGCGGCGCGCTCTCGGTGGACGAGCGGCTGATGACCAGTATACCGGACGTCCACGCGGTGGGCGACCTGGCGGATCGATTGCCGCTCACGCCGGTCGCGACGCGAGATGGTAGCGATCTTGCCGACATGCTGTTTGGCGACGGTGGTACCTTGCTTGATCTCGACCGGATCGCCCGCGCAGCCTTCGTCATCCCGCCAATTGCAGAGGTGGGTGACGCGGTAGATGCCGGAGAGCGGGGCGCTAGACTGTCTGACGGTGTTCGCGGCGCTGAGGGAGCAGAAGCGACCTGGGTGGGCACAGGACACAACGATCAGAACATGTTGACAGGCTTCACCTTGGGCGGAGAGCATGCAGCCGAATTGGTCTCTCTTGCCGCGACGCTCATTGGCCGTAACGAAACTATTCTGCGCACAGCAGAAGGCATTCACCCCAGCTTCGCGGAAGAACTCATCGGACGCTGACCCGCTATCCGATCAGCAGACCAAGCACAAAAAGGAGTATTGCGCCGCCACCAAAAACTGCGAGTCGTGCATAATCCGCATCGACAATCCAACCTGTGTCGGTTGCGTCATCAGAGTAGCTGCCTTCTGGGCGCGCTGGATAGTCAACTGGGTCGTATAGATTGACGGGGTCGGGTCTGCTGGCAGGTTCATCTGACTTCTGCGCGTCTACGCCGCTGTCCGCCATCTTCTTGTCCATCCATGCAGGCAAAATGAATTGCGCAAACACCAATTGCAGAACCGAGCGACCAACAAAAACTTCTCTGGCGCCCGTGTCGATTGCTTTCATGACACCCTCTGCAGCGACCGACGGTGCAAAGATTGGCGGTGCTGGCTGGGGCTTTTTGGCCATACGGTTCAGCGCCCAATCGAATTGTGGTGTATTCACAGCTGGCAGTTGCACAAGTGAGATGTCCAAGTCCCGGTCATCTCGTTTCAGCTCGGACCTGACGGATGATGAAAACCCGTTGATGGCATGCTTCGCTGCACAGTAGGCGGCTTGGTTCGGGACACTGCGATAGGAAAGACCTGATCCAATGCAGATGATGCGGCCGGATGCCATGTGCTCTATGGCCAGTCGAGTGCCATTGACCTGTCCCATGAATGTCACATCCATGATGCGTTGAAATTCCGGCGGCCCGACCTTGGAGAAAGGCGAAAAACTCGTCGCCATTGCGCAGTTGACCCAGATCGCCGGTGCACCGAGGTCGCGGATCAAATTACCCACCGCTTGTCGAAGCGCTTGTGGGTCAGCCACGTCGGCTGACTGGCAAGCAACGCGATCCCCAAACTCCGCTGACATTTTTTCAAGGCGCTTTTTACCACGGGCGACCACGCCCACCACGTGCCCTCTGTCTAATAGTTTCAACACCACCGCGTGTCCGATCCCGGCGCTGCCGCCGAGTACAATTGCCGATGTCATGGAGCCACTCCTTACCTTTCGAGGGAAACGTGAAACCATGCATTCAGTTCCCCTCACAGTACCGTTCACTTTGGTCGGTGAGAACCTCACGAAGGACCGTTACGGAACTCATCTCTCGTATGAAGGTTGACCAATCAGGCGCTCGGGCAATCCCGAGCCTGTGCAAACGGCCTACGAGGGGATGTCGACAAAGACAGCTTCAGGTCGATGCAAAAACAGAATACCCATAAAAAATGGAGGATGAAGAGATGTCTGTGAAGAGAATGATCACGAAGCTCGCACTCGCATTCGCGGCCAAAAAGGGAATGGATGTGCTGAGATCCGCAGGTGGTATTCAAGGCTTGGCCAAGTCGCTGTCCAGCCCAGGCGCCGTACAAACGGCGGATAGCGGTATGCTTGGCCGGATCGGTGGTGCGAGAGAGGCCAGTGCCGGTGGTCTTGGGAATATTCTGGGGTCCTTAGGCATCGCCGGGGCCACAGATGGTCGGGAAGCGGGTGTGACCGGGCAGGCAAGTCCTCTAAACCAGAGTCTCGGTCAGATCTTTGGAAATTTGGCCGCAACCTTCGGCGGTAACTCAGTTGGCCGCGCTCACAAGCTGGATGAGGAATTTGACGGCCGTGATGTGGACGATACGGATGAGGTACGCCCGATCGTGATGGCAATGGTGCAGATGGCTCGGGCGGATGGTAACATCGACGATGCGGAACAACGCGCTTTGCTGGATTTCTTGGATGACGCAACAGAAGAGGAGCAGCGTATTCTGCGCGAGGCCTTGAACAATCAGATAACGGCGGAGCAGATTGCCGAGCAAACGCCGCACCACGCGCGTAAGGAGGTGTATGCGGCCGCGCTGCTCGTCGGTGATCCGGATAATCCCCAAGAACGCGCATTTCTGAACGAATTGGGGTCGCACCTTCAGCTCTCAGAGATGGAGACGAACCGACTTCAGGCCGCGCTGCAAGCCGATAAAACAGCGGCTTGACAGGCATGTAGATCCTTCCGGTTCGAGGCTAAGCGTTTCGAGCCGGTCAACTGGCATCATGGTATTCCTCACGGTAGTACTGGCTGGCGTGAAGAGAACCTGCATACCAACTATACCGCGCTGCGAAGCGAGGACCTGAGTCCTTTTCCGTCGTCGCATTCTTTCAAAAAGCGGCGTTAGATATCGCTTTTGACCCTAGCGTTTCCACAGGTTTCGCGAGGTCGCGACAATCATCGTGCACCCTCAGCCCAATCCCATTTCGTTTACACAGTGCCCAGCGGAGATGAAGATACTCGGCAAGCAGCGCGAGAGAAAGTGTGCTTCTTTGCGCCGGGTCGTCTCGCTGGCCAGTGCCTTTCAATTTTTTGCTTGGCGTCACGGAACGAAAACCTGACGTGCAACGTTTCGTCAACAATACCAAGATGGCTAACACGGCAAGAGAGGGGAGTGTAACTGCCCCTGCAAAACCGCTGTGTAGACCGCCACCCTGAACACGCCAAAGATACGACGTGAAAATACGGAGGATAGCGATATGACAACTGATCAGCCGCAAAAGCAGACAGACCGCAGCGAGGTCTCACGAGCGGCCCAATCGGCCAAGACCCATATCAAGGATCAAGTCGGCGAGTTGGCCGAGGGTGCGAAAGCCGAGGCAAGCCGCCGTGCTGATGCCGCTAAAGAGACCGCCGCCAGCGAAGTAGGCGATGTCGCCTCAGCCCTCCGTCGTGCAGCAGATGAATTCCGGGATGGCTCCCCTCAGGAGAGAACCTTTAGTCAGCTGGCTGATGGGATAGCCGATGTATCCGACACCATCAGAGGCAAGGATCTCGGCGAGATGGTGCGCGACGTATCAGACTTTGCACGGCGCAACCCAGCCCCGTTTTTAGCAGGTGCAGCGCTGATGGGTTTTGCGGCAGTTCGGTTCACTCGTGCGTCGCAGGCCGAGCAGGCGCAAAGCGCCGGCTATACTCCGGCCACACTGTCCGGTCGTCAACCAAGCACCTCGCACTAAGGAGAAGTCTCATGAATGCCGATCCTAACCGAAGCGCAAGCGGGCTGATGAATGATGCCATGACCCAAATGAGCGGGCTGGTGCGCAAGGAAGTCGATCTTGCCCGTGCCGAGGTAACCGAAAATCTCAAATCGGCGGCAGCGGCCATCGGCATGATCGTCGGAGCAGCAATCTTAGCCCTTACTTCGCTGAACGTGTTGAGCGCGGCACTGGTCGCTGCTCTGACAGATGCGGGCATCGCGGCCGGGTGGTCCGCTCTGATTGTTGGCGTCGCCTTTGGCGTACTGGCGTGGGCGATGCTCGCAAAGGGCACCCATGATCTTAAGCTGAGCAGCCTGATGCCATCTCGCACTGTCAAAAATGTCCGCCGGGACACCGAAACCGTAAAGGAGAGCCTTGATGCCCGACGACTATAAATCACCAGAACAGATCGAACGCGATATCGAACGCGAGCGCGCGGAACTCGGCGATACCCTCGACCAGTTGCAAGACAGGTTCTCGGTTGAGACCATCGCGCGGCAGACCTCTGATTACGTGCGCGAACACGGCGGCGAAGTCGGCCGCGCTGTGTCGGATGCCGTAAAGGCCAACCCCCTCGCCCTCACCTTGACGGGTGTCGGGATCGCTTGGCTAATATTTGGTAAGAAATCGACGTCTGATGGAGCGCGTTATGAGACCAGCGCGCCCCGGTCGGACCACAATGTCACTCACAAACGTGCCGTGCGACAGGCCGAAGGGTTTGTTTACCCCGACGACCGCCTGGACCAAGAAGGCTATGATGATAACCATTATCGCAGCTATCGCTCAGCACAGCGCGACCTGCCGAGTTGGATGGACACTGACGACGAGAACGATGGTCGGTCGTGGTCTGATAACGCCGAAGATACTGCCCGAAAGGTCAAAGATGCGGCCAAGTCGGTTAAAGATGGCTCAGCCCGTGCCGCGGCTTCCGCACGGGACAGCGCCGGTGATGCTGCCGACAACATGTCCAACCGGATCGCATCGTTGGGTCAGAAGCTACGGGATACTGCCACATCCGCTAAGGACCGGGCCCGCTACCAGTCCGAACTGGCGACGCTCAAAGCAGACCGCCTCCGGGCACGGGTTGCTGAAGGCACCGAAGACATGACCGAGAAAGCGCGGCAACGTGTGATCGCAGCACGATATCGGGCATTGGAAGCACGCAATCAGGCAGCGCGCCACGTTCGCAACGGTGCAGATCAAGCGGTTGACATGTACCAGCAGCAGCCGTTGATTGCCGGGGCTCTTGCGCTTGCCGTGGGTGCAGCCATCGCTGCTGCGGTACCACGCACGCGGACCGAGGATGCCTATCTCGGTGAGCACAGTGATGCCCTTGTAAGCGAGGCGGAACGTATCTTTGCGGAAGAGCGTGAGAAACTGAAGACTGTTGCAAAGGCCGCGAAGGATGAAGTCAAGTCAATTGCGGAGGAGACGAAGGACGCGGCAGACGACGCGGCGCCCGAAAGAAAAAATGCGGCGCAAGCTGCGGCTTCCTCTGCCAAGTCGGCTACCGCCCGCGTCGTGGGTGCTGTGAAGAGCGAAGCCGACGAGCAAGATCTCGGCAAGCCGAACACCTGATGCAAGACCGGCCTGCGCCCCTGTCGGTGCAGGCCCCTTTTTGAAGAAAGGTAACAGAATGGCGCGGGGTCGCAGGGCAAAAACTCCGACTGACATTCCAGCGACGGGCTGGAAAGACATCATTTTTCGGGTCAAGGACGAATTGTCCGCAGATCGAGTTGGGCTCATTGCTGCAGGCATCGCCTTTTACGCGCTCCTGTCGCTGTTTCCGGCCATCACCGCACTTATGGCCTTATCTGGTTTGCTTCTTGACCCGGCCGATGTGACATCACAGATTGAGGCCTTCGCTTCAGCCATGCCGGACGAGGCGGCGCAGATCATCCTTGATCAGGCAGTTGCCGTAGCCGGTTCCCATCAAGGCGGGCTCAGTCTGGCCCTGATTATCGGCGTGGGTCTCGCCCTTTACTCCGCCTCCAAGGGAATGAGCAGTTTGATGGACGGCCTTAACGCGGCTTACGATGAAGACGAGAGCCGAGGATTCGTCGTACGTACAGCTACGACCTTGGGGCTAACGCTATTTCTGGTTCTGGGCTTGGTCGTCGGTCTTGCGGCAGCCATGGCAGTTCCCGCCGTGCTCAATGTCACTACGATGCCATCTTGGCTGGAGACTGTAGTCGCTGCGCTGCGTTGGCTGCTGCTGGGCGCGCTGACAATCTTCGGTATTGCCGTACTCTATCGGTATGGGCCGAGCCGAGACAATGCGGAGTGGCAATGGCTGTCGCCGGGCGCAGTCGTTGCGTGTGTGCTTTGGCTCGTCGGATCCGTCGGGTTTTCGATCTATGTGGCAAATTTCGGGAGCTACAATGAGACCTTTGGCAGTATGGCCGGTGTCATCATCCTGCTTCTTTGGCTTTGGCTGTCCGCGTACATCATTCTGCTGGGAGCGGAATTGAACGCCGAGATGGAGGCGCAGACGCGATACGACACAACGGTGGGCGAGGACGAGCCCATGGGGCGCCGTGGGGCCCGAAAGGCTGACAGGCTGGGCAAGACCGCCTCGGCGAACTGAGCAATGACTGTCACCAAAGCATCCGCTCCGGGCCCAGCCACATGAAGAAGCTTCTGATCGCGATACTCGCTACTGTACTTGGCCTATGTATATTTGCAACGCTGGTTTTTCTATTGATCCCAGCCTCGCAGATACGCGCGGTTCTTGAATGGGCCATCGAAGAGACATTGGAACGAGACGTCTCCATCGGTACGCTTCAGCTAGACCGGGGGCTGTCGACGACAGTGATCATTCGGGATGTCCAGATCGCCAATGCGGAGTGGTCCGATACGGGACCGTTAGCGGAGATTGGCACGGCATCGGTTTCAGTAAACCTACCGGCAGTCCTGTTCGCCGGACCGGCGATCGAAGCGGTGAGCATTCGAGATGCCATCCTACGCGCTGAGATCGACATCTCGGGTCAGACTAACTGGGCTGTCGAAGCTGACACAGGTAGCGCGGACGATACGGTCGGCTTGTTACCGGCAATCGCAGATGTAACCCTTGAGAATATAAAAGCAAGCTACACTGTCCGCGCCGACAGCGGCGCAGAGCTGTTGCATGAGGCCGTCGTTCGCAGGGGGTCCGGATCGTTCGGCATCAACGACCAGGCAATATTCGATGCACAGGGCCGCTACTTTGACGCGCCGCTTTCGATCTCTTTCGAGGCAGACGCGGCAGATGACGCAAGCGATGACGGCCGAGCTTACAGGTTCAAGGCGGACATCAGCGGAGCGCTCGACGCTAGCATCACAGGGGTCAGTGAACTTGCGACCGAACTGCCCCCGCTCACTTTCGACGTCACCGGCCCGACCCTCGCGGTATTGAACCCGTTTATTCCGACGCCTCTGCCGGAGACACCGCCCTTCTCTGTGTCGGGCAACCTGTCGGTAGCTGAACAGATTTATGAGATCGTTGACCTTCGTGGCGCGATCGGAGACAGCGACATTGCAGGGAATCTGAAGATCGATCTCAGCAAGGCGCGACCCGCCATGGAGGGAGACCTGAAGTCCTCATCTCTGGATTTTGATGATCTGGCAGGACTGATAGGAGCAGAGCCTGATCCCACTGAGACGGCGAATACTCAACAAAAGGAGGCGGCGAAAGATCAACCACTGTTCCCGGATGAACCTCTCCCCGTAGCAGAGCTGCGAAGGGCCGACCTCAAGTTGTCGTTCAAGGCCTCAAGCGTGTCCTCACCCTTGGCGCAGGTTGAGAGTATCGAGGCAGTTCTGACGCTCGAGGAGGGACGCCTCTTGCTCAAACCGCTGGCACTTGGTGTCTCTAGCGGTCGCGTGTTCGGTGAAATCGCGGTCAACGCGCGCGAGGACACACCATCTGCCGATCTCGATCTGCTTATCGAAGATGTTTTGCTCCAAGAATTCTTTGCTCAAAGCGACTTTGCGCAGGAGATGGGAGGAACGATATCCGGCAAGATCTATCTCCTCGGAGTAGGAAGCAGCCTAGCCGACATGGCTGCGACGGCACGCGGCGACGGCCACCTGGTTTTGCGAAATGGGGAAGTGAGCGCCCTACTTCTCGAAGGCGCCGGTGTCGACATCGCTGAGGCCCTCGGTGTTCTAGTGGGCGGTGACACCTCCGTCCCGATGAGCTGCGCAGTTGCTGCCTTTGCGGCCGCAGAGGGGATAGTAGAGCTCAAGCGGGGCGTCGCATCCACTCGAGACAGTAATGTGATAGCTAAGGGTCGAGTGAATCTCCAAGCGCAGACGCTCGGATTACAATTAGAGGCGCGCGCGAAGGACTTTAGCCTCTTGGATCTCGATGTGCCTGTCTATGTCGAAGGACCATTGGTCGCTCCGGCCGTATCGGTAGGCGGCGGAGATCCATTGCCACTCTTCGAGAAGGGCGATACGTCGACCGGGACCTGCCCGGCACTTATTGAATCCGTACGGGAGCTGGCACCCGGCCAGCCGAGGTAGCACTCCATAGATCTCGTACTGAGCTGGATAAATCTTTAAATATTGGGCCGCGCCCGTTTGGGGAAAGCGACCAGTCACTATCAGTTCAGTTCTATCGATCAGCTTGGCGCCATGGTCAAACGCGGCGCTTCCATAGACCAGCCGATCCCATCGGGGCGGCTAATTTTAACGCTGAAATGCGCCCAAGATATCGATGTAAGTCAATGACGACTTTCACCCCCTAGGCTCAGGGCTTCGGTAACGGGGTCGCCTTAGTCAAGGCATTTTGCGCAGTCGAATTGATCCGCCAGAGCGGTTTTTGCGGTGCTCTTGTTGTCTATTCATCTTCCTGTCGCGGCTTTCGGTTGTACAGCGTCTCGTGCGGCCCATAGGCAGCAGGGGCACCGAGCCATCGTAAACCATTGCGATTGATGAAGATAATGCCGCTCAAGACGCGTCTGTCGTCAACACGAGGCTTGCTGTGAGATTTGGGAAAGAAGGGCTCCAGACGTGCCATCTGCGCATCCGTCAGCCAGAAGAGATCAGACATGTTAACCGCTCGTTTTTGAGCTGTGAATCATGCCGCCCGTCGGAAATCAATGGGTCCTGACCCTAGTGCCACATCTGTGATGATGATGTGGCGCACCTACAGTATCTCTGAGAACGGCAAAGAAAGTGCTCTGACGTTTGTGGGTCGGTGCAAATCCGACCCAGCAACGAACAGATCGTCCGCGATCAATCTGGTGCAACGCCAGAGAGGAACGATCGCCCCAGTCTGACCGTTGAGGGCATGCCCATACGGATGTGTCGCCGCATTCGCAGCGCGCCTCGATCTGGATGATGACAAGAACGCTGGACGCCTGCCTTGACGCCTGCTATCGCGGCGATCGTGAAATGACCGAGATTGCACGGTCGGAGGTCAACGAGGCCGCCGTTTAGGCATTGACCGCAACGCCGCCAGCGCGGCCTTGTTATCCGGGTTGCGCTGGCGACAGGGCTTGGACTGCCCGAGGTGGCTCAGTGACGTCAACGCGGCGATCGGCGCGCCCAACTTAGGATTTTGCAGGGTGGCCGATCTTGAATTGTCCCAACTCAACGCGCGCGACGGTCAAACTTCCGACTTCTGCGGATCCTGTGCCGCGCCGAGGAAGTTGCTGATCACGTTCAGACTTTCAATATTGTCGCAGACAACTTTGAAAACCAGCAGGAATGGGACAGCCACGAGCGCGCCCGCGATGCCCCACAGCCAGGCCCACAAAACGACCGTCAGGAAGACGGCGACAATGTTCAGCTCCAGCCGTTTTCCGATCAGATACGGCGTGACGAACTGTGCCTCGACGGTGGTAAGCACTTGATAGGCGATGGGGGCTACAAGGGCATAGGACACGCTGTCAAAATACGTGATCGCGTGTATACCTACGAGAACGGTTCCGACAATTCCACCAATAATGGGCAGGTAGTTCAGCAGGAACGCTGCGATACCCCAAATGTAGGCATGCTCGAGCCCGATCACCCAAAGGGTTGCAGCGACGACTGCCCCGAGCCCCGCGTTGATCAGCGTAATGGTCAACAGATACCCCGATACCCGTCGCTCGATATCGTAGACCATAGCAAGCGCTTGTTTCTTTCCGCTGAGCGTTCGGAAGGTCTGCATCAACTTGACGTAGAACAGATCGCCGGACGCAAGCAGAAACAGCGCGAGAATCAGTGCCACCGCGATGGATGTCAGACTGCTGGCGGCGACGGTCACCGCAGAATTCAGCAGGCCGGGCTGCTGCACAACAACCTGTTGTGGGCCCTCAGCCGGCGCTGCGGTCATTTTTTCGACCTCGGTCGATGCGTCCTTCACGGCATCGATGGTCTCCGTCACGCCACTGAGCTTGTACTTGAGCTCCCGCGCGATGTTTGGCGCGTCATCGGACCACGCCCGCACGGTGTCGCCGGCGAAAAACACTGCGGCTCCGATGCAGGTCGTGGCCGACAGGATCAGTAGGGTGGCAGCAAAGGCGGCGGGCAGGCCTTTGCGCTGCAAGAAGCGATTTATCGGGCTGAAGGTGAGCGCAAGGAGAAAGCCCAACATGATGGGAAGGATCAGATCGCGCGCGAAATAGGCCACAACGAAGATTGCGATGATCGCCAAAGTGCCTGCGCTGCGCCTGAGAGCGCGTATATCGTCTTGCATGTCGAGCGGTCCGTTTGGTTTGGAGGCGCGAGATACCGTTCATCACGTTCCTGATCGGAGGGTTTTCGGCCTCAGTTTTGGAAGAGCGGGACGGTCGAGATCGACATCTTGGCGGACCCGTTCTGCACCTCCCGCGCATGGGCAATGTAAATCAGCGTCTGGTTGTCCTCATCTAGGATGCGTTTGACATTCAAGGACTTCCAGACAATCGACCTGCGCTCGGAGAAGACACTTTCGCCTTCGTCCGACCGGTTGATATCGCCAACCGAGATGGGCCCGGTCTGGCGGCACGCGATGGAGGAGTTGGATGGATCTTCGAACCAGTTGCCATTCTGCAGGCGGTCAATCAAGCCACGCTCGAAATAGGCCACGTGGCAGGTAACCCCGTCTACCTGAGGGTCGGAGAAGGCCTCGATGATGATATCGTTCCCAAGCCAGTCCACATCGACGTTGCCAACTTGCTCGGCGACGACGGAATGTGACGATATGAAGAACGCTCCAAGGCAGCTCGCAACCATCCGGATGGGCTGATCCATCAGGTCTTTGGTCAGCGTCATCCCAACCCCAGAAAGGAGATAATCGCCAAGACAACGACAACTAAGCCGACGATATAGATAATGCGGTTCATGTTTGACCCCGGTTTATGTTTGCGCGCGCCTCGCTGGTCACATGGCGTTTGACGACACAGTAGCGAAACAAATCAGGAGGCATATGGTTCCGTCCAAGTTGGCTCGCCGCGTAGTGACGATACGTCATCGACGCGCTGGTAGACCGGATTTGACCGATCAAACGGTTGCGGCGACTTGACAAGTGCCGTTCCCGGCGTATTCCACTCTGGTCTGGTGTCTGATCCGATGGACTCTGGCAAACCGTGCCTCAGTGGGAGTGGATAGAACACTTCGAGGACTTCGTTGGCTCCCATCCTGGTGCGGGCCGTCTACGTTGTCGAGTTTCAGGTGATCGATCCTGATTGGGCCAATACGGTCAAATCGTAATGCGACGCGTGTGTAACGGGCCGTCTTCGCGGGCGGCCCTGAGCGGACCTTTAACGAGATGCTCGATTGCTGCAGTCGCATCAGCATAGCCGCCATTCGCTGCATCTGCGCGATTTTAAACCTGTGTGAGGTCTCAAGAGCGGGACAAAACCGACCTAGGGTTCTCGACCTTCGCTGGCGCAGCATCGCTTTGCAAATACGGCGGGCTTCTCGCTGCGTTACAGCCCATGTCGCAGAAACGGTCATTGCTTGCTGGTTTAGAAAGGCTGGCACAAACCGCGCTGTCGTTGCATGGCGTTTGGACACGAAAGACGCGGATTTCCAAACTTTTGCTGCCGCCGCTTTCGTTGATGTCAAAACTGCTGGTTTCCAATTCAATCCTCTGCTCCGACCAGCTTCGATAATGTAGACTTTGAAGCTGTATAGGCAGTACAGAGAGCATTGAGGTGCCTCGGGCTGCTGCGCCACACCGGTATCGTGCCCTCACAACTGTGTGTATTTAACCGCAACGGCCTATTCATATGATGTTTGATCGGCATAGAACTGTTGCACAAATTCTCGGGCGCAGGTGGTGTGGTATGGTTTTGGTATTTGACGGATGGCGGATTGACCTGCCTTCGCGGCGAGCGGAACGCGGCCGCCGGAGTGTGGTTCTCTCGCCCCGGGCCATCAGGCTGGTGCAGGTTTTTGCCGAAGCGCCGGGCGAGACCTTCAGCCGTGACACACTTCTGAATCGGGTCTGGCCCGAAGTCACGGTCAGTGATGAAAGCCTCACGCAGGTGGTTTCGGAGCTCCGGCGCAAGCTCGACAACAGGCAGTTGATCACAACGATTCCGCGGGGCGGCTACCGGTTGGCCGCGCCGCTGCTGCGCGAGGCCGGTGCGTCCGGCACGACGACACGTGCCGAAGGATCGGTTCCGTCGATCGACGCATATGCGCTCTGCCTCGAGGCGCGAAGCTGTCTCGGCCGCGCCTACGAAGGCGCATTGCGAGATTTCACCGCCCTGGCCTCACAGGCTGTGGCGCTCGCGCCAGACGATGGCGAAACCCGGGCGCTTTACGCCATGGCGCTGCTCAAGCGTCACATCTACTGGTCCGAGGGCACCGGTCTGATCGACAGCGCCTTGATCGAGGCGGAGGCGGCGATCCGGCGCGCGCCTGACCATGCTGAAGGCTATTTGGCGACCGGTGCCGCGCAGATCGCAGTGGGGCGGAAGGCCGCAGGACAGCGCGAGATCGCCACGGCATTATCGCTGGCGCGGGGCGACGCACAGTTGCATTTGGAAGCGGCGATCCACGTCATGGCCGCGGGCAACCGTCGCAGTGCGGCAGCTCTGGCGGTGCGGGCCGCCGATCTCGACTCCGCCGGCTTCACGGGCGATCTCCTGGCCGCACGCTACCTGGAGCGTCAGGACCCCGCCCTCGCCCGCATCCACGCAGAGCGGGCGCTGCGCAAGATCCGCGCAGAGCTGGAGGTTGACCCTACGGCCCTGCGCGCCCTTTACGGTCTCGGCCCGCTGCTGGCCCAGCTTGGCGACGCGCAGGGCGCTGGCGCCGTGCTGGACAGCCTGCCGCATCAAAACAGCCCGCTGGAGTATTACCGCGCCCTCGGCTTTGCGCGGCTCGGCGATGTCTCTTCGGCGCTGGAGCGGATCGACTTCCTGCTGTCGCGCGGCTGGCGCGGCTTTTTCAGCATCGACGCCGACGAAGGCTTCCGCCCGGTCCGGCAGAGCGCGCGCTTCCGGCGCCTGCAGCGCGGACTGATGTCCGCCTGAACGGATTCAGAACTTCTTCACAAGACATTCAGGATCGCCCGGATGACACGGTGTAGATCACTCCTATGCCGGGGTTCCCGGCACGTACGGAAACCTTAACGATAGGATTTGACATGCCATTGGCGATCAACAGCACCGCGCCCAATTTCACCGCGCATACCACGGAAGGCATGATCTGGTTTCACAATTGGATCGGCGATGCCTGGTGCGTTCTCTTTTCTCATCCCAAGGATTTTACCCCCGTCTGCACGACCGAAGCAGGCGTCATGGCGCGCATGAAGCCCGAGTTCGACCGCCGCGGTGTCAAGATCATCGGGCTGTCGCTCGACAAGGTCGAAGACCACAGCCGCTGGTCCGATGACATCCGAACGGCCACGGGACATGCGCCCAATTACCCACTGATCGGTGATGTCGATCTGAAGGTGGCAAAGCTTTATGACATGCTGCCTGTGGAGGCAGACGAAACGGTGGCGCGCACGGCGATGGACAACGCGACCGCGCGCACGCTTTTTGTGATCGGACCGGATAAGCAGATCAAGCTGACGCTGTCCTATCCGATGACAACGGGGCGAGATTTCAACGAGATCCTGCGCGCCATCGACAGCCTGCAGCTGACCGCCCGCCGGCAACTGGCGACACCGGCCAACTGGCAGCAGGGCGACAAGGTGGCGATCGCCTCGTCGGTCTCCGATGCCGAAGCGCGCGCCCGCTTTCCGGGCGGCTGGGAGGCCCCGCTCCCCTATCTGCGCCTCGTCGAGATGCCGGCTTGAACGAAGGGATTGATCAGATGACCACCACTCTCTCACGCCGTTCCATCCTGATGCTCGCGCTGGGTGTCTCGGCGACCTGCATCCCCGGTGTCAGCCTTGCCATGGCGGACGGATACCCGAATCCGCGATTCCTGAAAGAACCACAAAGCTTGCTGTCGGACATGGCGATGAAGGCCATGGGGGCAGTTGTGTATCGCAGTACCGTGATCGACCTGCGTCCCAAGAAAGATTTCGACGCCGGACATATCCCCGGTGCGCGGCATCTGCCTGCCGACGCTGTCGCCGCCGAATTCGGTGCGGTGGCGGGTGCCTTGCGGCCGGTGCCGGAGATCGAGAAGATGCTGGGCGCGCTCGGCATCGCCCAGGACCAGCGGGTCGTTTTCTACGACGAACGGGGCGGGTTCCATGCCGCGCGGATGTTCTGGTTGCTGGAGCATTTCGGCCACCGCAAAGTCTCGGTTCTGAACGGCGGATGGACAGGTTGGCTGAACGCCGGGGGTACCGTCACGCGCGATCAGGGCGGGGGTAAACCCGCTCGCTTCGAGGCCACGCTAACGCCGCGCCGCCACGCCAACGCGCAGGATGTGCTCGCCCACAGGGATCAGCCCGGCGCGGTTCTGATCGACGTGCGTCCGCCCAGGCTCTTCGCCGAAGGACACATTCCCTGGGCGATCAACGTGCCGTGGTCGCAGAACCTCGACGAGGATGGCCGCTTTCTGCCAGCAGACGCGTTGGCTGCGCATTTCGAAGGGTATGGCATTAGCCAGAACAGTGACGTCATCATGCATTGCCAGAACGGGCTTGCTTCGTCGCACAGCTATCTCGCGTTGCGCTTGCTCGATGTACCGCGTCTGCGCGTTTATCACCGCTCTTGGGCGGAATGGGGATCTGCAGGCGATCTACCGGTGGCAACGGGCTGAAGCAAAAACACGGTTGCGCGGGCGGGGGATTGCTGCCCTGTGCGCGCGATCGCCGCACCTCGCATCGGCATCTACGACCGGTCGTTGGCGGAATGGGGGTCGACGGACGATCACCCTGTGGCGACCGGTTCGGAAGGCTGACACCTAATGCCCCGCCTGACACCGGCGGGGCCTCCATCCCACAAGGATCTTCTTCATGACACTACTCGGCAATCCCAGGCGTTCAAGGGTCGCCGCAACCTACGACTCCGCCGCTGACCACTTCGACCTGGCCCCCGCTCAGTTTCTGGGAACGACACGGGCGCCGGGCCGTTCTCCATGCTAGTTTGCGACCGGGCGAGAGCGTTCTGGATGTCGTCTGCGGGACCGGCGCATCGGCTCTGCCCGCTGCCTCGATCGTTGGTCCGACCGGCTCGGTGATCGGGATCGACATTGCGGAGGCAATGCTCACGCGCGCCGGCATGAAAGCTCAAGCTCAAAGGTTGTCGAACATGCGCTTCGAGCGGATGGATATGACGTCGCTGAGTTTCCCGTCAGAGACCTTTGACGCTGTCATCTCGGTCTTCTCGGTCTTTTTCGTCGAGGAAGTCGAGGCGCAAATCACGGAGCTCTGGCGCGTTCTGCGACCCGGTGGCCGACTGGTGCTGACATTCTGGGGCAAGGACGCTTTCCAGCCTGGCGCCGCGATCTTTACGGAGGAACTCAGCACTCTGCGTCCGGACATCCCCGAGCCACTGGGCGCCTGGGAACGCCTCACGAGCAGGAACGCGATCGAAGATCTGATCGCTTCCGCCACAGATGTCGTGCCGGAAGTTCACTCTGCACCGGACCGACAGGCTCTTGCGAAACCTCGGGACTGGTGGACCATCGCGATGGGATCCGGTTATCGCTGGGAGATCGACCAACTGACGTCGGACGAACGCCAGCGCTTGGAGCAGCGCTGCTCAGCCAGGATCCGGGCCGAAGTCACCAAGGCGATCTCGGTGCCCGCGTTCCATGCCGTCGCCGGGAAACCGATCTGACGCAGCGCGTTACGCCTTAGGCGCGAAGACACCGGTACACCCGGCGATCACGGAAAGGCAGTTGAGATGAATGAATTGACGCAAAACATCGCGCACATGCGCGCTTCAAACGCGGCCAGGAGGCTCTCGCCGGTCGTGGCGCTGCATTGCTCTGGCGCGGACGGATCGCAATGGTCCAGCCTGGGTTTGGTTTTAGAGGGCAAGGCCACCCTAATCGCGCCCTACTTTCTGGGAACGAGAATCCGTGGGCATTTCGACGCATCGAAAGCCCTTCGCCTCAAGCACGAAGCCGCGCATGTCATTGAGCTGATCGAAGAAGTCGCCGAACCGGTTCATGTCGTCGGAATTTCCTGTGGCGGCGCGGTCGCGCTGCATGTCGCCTCTACGGTTCCGCAACTCGTGCGGTCGCTTAGCCTACCCTCGAAATCTTTGCCGCGTCGTGCCCCAATGACTGGTTTTCCCACCGCTGCGCAGCGCCATGAACCAAGCAGATGCAGCGATTTTCGCGCTGCGAGCACACGCAGCGAAAATCGAAGACTTCCGCGGTGGGCTCGCTACTGCCGTTGGTACCGACGCAGCATCAGCACTGACTAAACATGTGGGTCCTTCGAGGACGACCCAAAGCAGTCCCTGATCTCTCAGGCCATATACTGCATTGAAGCTTGACGAGACCCAAGTAGCTGCCGTTCCCTATGAATATGGAGATCAATGAGGACAGTGTTGACGACGCGGTGCTGGCGCTGCTCTGACTAACGCTCCACGACCGGCGACGCGCTTGGAAGGGCCATGACTGGAACGTGCTCGGTCGGCTGCACGAAAAGGGATTCATTCTGGATCCGCTCGGCAAAGCAAAGTCAGTGGTGCTTACAAACGACGGCTTACGCCGATCCGAAGAGCTGTTCAAAGCTTTTTTTACCAATGCGCCAAAGCCGTGACTTAAAGAATTACTGTTCCTGATAAAGCGGCCCCAAAAGCCACCGTCCGACGACTGACTCCGATGCCGCAGCCGCAGCCCGCATTGCTGACATTCGCCGCAGTAGCGAAATCTGATGGATGGTGAAGTTACAGATCGCGAGACAAACCGGTCGTCGGTATTCCTAAATCGAATGACAGCTGTATGCGCTTCGCGTTGGCAGCGAGAACCAGCAAGGACGCTCAGCGGACCTTCGCAGCAAGTGCGATACTCTCAGGTGTTTTGCGGAACACCCCCACTCAATGAAAGTGGTCAGATGTCACGATCAAGCCTCCCGCTTTCAGCAACAATCAACGACCAGTGGTATCATCTGAACCACCGACTGAAAGGCTGCAAATTAGCTTAGTTGGCCAAAGCCATGTTTCACTGTCGAAATGCGTAAGGATCTTGCGTGGTCCCACAGCTTGAACAGTAGGCTTGAGTAGCCCCTGTCGGCCTGCGATAATGACGCATGCCGACAGTCACCGCTCCAATCCCGCGACGAAAGCTCGCCGACGAAATCGAGGCGCGCATTTTGGCGCATATTCAGGATCATCGACTGAAACCGGGAGATACCCTGCCATCCGAGCGCGAATTGATGTCGCGTTTCATGGTCGGTCGGCCCGCCATTCGCGAAGCGATGCAGAACCTCCAGCGTAAAGGTTTGGCAGAGATCAAGCATGGCGAGCGACCGCGCGTTGCCGAACCGTCGTTCGAAGCGATGGCGGAGCAGATGTCCGAGACCATGCGGCACATGCTGTCGCACAACGCCGCGTCCATGGAGCATCTCAAAGAGGCGCGCGCCACCTTTGAGACTGAGATGGCACGTATCGCCGCCCGCCGCGCAACGCAGGAAGATGTCCGGGTCCTGCGCGCCATCGTCGCGCGGCAGGCGGGCTTGCGCACCGAACCTGGCGACTTTCTGAAATGTGACGGCGAACTGCATGCAGCGATCGCGCGGATCAGCGGGAACCCAATTTTCGCCTCGCTGAGTGCCGCGCTTTTCGACTGGCTGGCGAATTTCCATGTGGTTCTCGTTCGCAAACCGGGGTTCGAGCAACTTACGCTGGATGAGCATACCGCGATCATAGACGCCATCGCGGCAGGCGATCCGGAACTTGCCGGGCAGCAGATGGCCGATCACCTGTACCGCGCCAACAAGCTATACCACCAGGACAACCTTACCGACTGATCCGGGTGACGACGATCCGGTCACATCGGACTTGACTCACCTCAACTGGTATACTCAGTATGCCTCTAAGCGATCAATCGCCATCCGCTACGCGCGCGGCACAGCCAGGAGATGGAGTTGGACTCGGTAGAATTGCACCGACATGCGTCACCGGTCGAATGGAACGCGCGACACATCTCCGTCGGCGATATCGAAGCTCTGCTGGTCGATGGCGCGATGCGCCAATTGCGATACCGGAGGGTCGAGGTTGTTCGCGGTTTCGATTGTCCGATCCGCGATCGGAACTGGGCCACCGAGACGCCTGCCGTTGTCGAAGAGACGTTTTACGAAGCAAGCGACGGCGTCATTTATACGCGTCGGTTCACCGCTTTCAATGGCGCGCTGTTGGCCAACCTTGCGATCAACGTGCAGCCAGAGAGGGTGGTGGCCACCCTCGCCCTTGACGCACATCGCCGGGTCGAAACCAACCGCGCGGGTTTCACGCTTCTTCACCCAATCCAAGGCGTCGCGGGAACAGACCTGACCATTCAGCACTCGAATGGAACGGAGGAGCAGAGCAGGTTTCCGGAAACGATCTCGCCCGGTCAACCGGCGTGCGACATCGTTGGGCTCAAGCATGTGATTGACGGTGTTTCGGTCAGCGTCCGGTTCTCGGGCGAGGTCTTCGAGATGGAGGATCAACGGAACTGGACCGACGCATCCTACAAGACATACTGCCGCCCGCTGGGTCTAGGATTCCCTTATGTCATCGAGGCGGGTGAGACGGTCGAGCAATCGATTGAGATCACGCTTTCGGAAGTTGGCGCGCGCAGGCCGGCCAGCGTTGCCTCAAGCCACGCGGTCGCCATCTTGCCCGAAATTGCCATTGCGGTTGAACCGAACTGGTATTCCGATACCGCGCTTAAGGCACTGGCCGATCTGCCGGACGCCCGCCGTCTCCTGCGGCTCGACGCGACCAGTGAGAACGCACTTGCCGGACTGGCAGAGCTAACCGGTCCGGTCGAACTGGAACTGCTGATCGACGACACGAGGGACGGTGCCGGCAGTCTTCAGGCGCTGGCGAAAACGCTGAGGGATCACGGTATCGAGGTGCAAAGCGTCACCGCTCTGCCGCAGGCTTATCTGCACAGCTACCAACCGACGGCGGAGTGGCCCGACGGGCACAGCATAGCCGATGCCGCCAACTGGGCCAGATCGGCCTTTCCCAACGCGCAGATCGGCATTGGCATGTTGACGAACTTTACCGAGTTCAATCGTCATCCGCCGCCCGCCGGGATCGGGGATTTCACAACCTATTCGACCACCGCCATCGTGCATGCGGGGGATGATCTTTCGGTATTCGAGACACTGGAGGCGCTGCGCCATGTGCACAAAAGCGCGCGTGTGATCTCACGTGAACGGCCCCTCCGCCTCGGGCTGGCCACCATCGGCATGCGCTCGAACCCCTACGGCGCGGCGGTCGCAGACAATCCCGACATGGCACGGATCGCCATGGCGAAAGAGGACCCTCGCCAACAGACGGTTTTCGGCGCGGCCTTTGCCGTCGGGGCCTATGCTGCGGCAGCCGGAAGCGGCTGTGCACGGATTGCACTGGCCGGTGCGGGCGGTCCTTTTGCAACGGGGCGAATTCAAAACGGATCGTTCCGGGCATGGCCCGTTCACCATGTCCTCCGGGCCCTTGCGGGGCTGTCCGGTCAGACAGGCACCGTTATGCCGAACCTGCCAGGCGGCGTGATCGGGGTCAGCGGCGAAAAGGCGGGCAAGGTCAGCGCGGTGATCGCGAATTGCAGTGTCGCTCCAACAAGGATCACCTCGCCCGGACAGCGCGGCGCACTCATGGATGGCAAAACAGACGTGGCGGACCCCGACTGGCTCGACCACGCCGAGTGGCGAGCGCTTGACCATGTGCTGCTGCCCCCGGCCGCCGTGGTTTTTGTGAATGAAGGAGGCGCGCAGTGACGGATAAGATCAAACAGGGCGCGCTGGTGGGTTGCGGGTTCTTCGCACGCAACCACATGCATGGCTGGCAAGACGTGCCCGGCGCACAGATCGTCGCCGTGTGCGACCTGGACCAGAGCAAGGCCGAAGCTTTCTCGCGCGATTTCGGAGGCCGAAGGGTGTTCACCGATGTGCAGCGGATGCTGTCCGAGATGGATCTCGATTTTGTCGATGTCGCCACCACGCCGCCATCGCACCGCCCCCTTGTCGAGTGTGTCGCCGGATCGGGCGTCGCCGTCATTTGCCAAAAGCCCATTGCAGACACATACGCGGACGCAAAAGCCATGGTCGCGGCAGCCGAAACGGCCGAAGTCCCCTTCTTCATTCACGAGAATTTCCGTTGGCAAAAAGGCATCATGGCAGCCAAGGCCCTGATCGACCAAGGGCAGATCGGCACGCTGAGGTTCGCGCGGTTCAGCTTCCGCCACGGTTACGACAATTACGTGAACCAGCCGTATCTGGCCGAGATCCAGCGGTTCGCGCTGATGGATGTCGGCATTCATCTTTATGATGTCGCCCGGCATGTCATGGGCGAAGTCCAGCACGTGTCCTGCGAAACGCAGCGGCGAAACCCCATCGTGGCGGGGGAGGACGCCTTCACCTCGCTTCTGCGCCACACCAATGGCGGCGTCTCGATGGTCGATTGTTCGTTCCACTCAACGATCCGGCCCGAGCCGTTTCCCGAGTCTCTCCTCTGGATCGAAGGCGATACTGGGACGGTTGAACTCAGGACCGACTTCACGCTGACCCTGCATACCGAAGATGGAGCCGAGACACAGGACGTCGAAGCGGATGTGCCGCGCTGGGGCGGGCGCCCCTGGCACGTGGTTCAGGACAGCGTGATCAACTTTCAGGCCCATGTGGTGGACGTCTTGAACGGCAAGACCCACCCCCAACCCTCCGGTGCCGACAATCTCAAGACACTGGCTCTCGCCCTGGCCTCATATGACGCGATGCAATCGGCCTCGGTCATCGACATGAAGGCTTGGGAAGCGCGGCAGTCATGAGCGACCGGATCGAAGCCGACTATCTCATCGAAACCGCCTTCGACCCGCGTGTCGCAGCTGAGGTCATGGCAGGCGAGCAGTCATCCGGCACCTTCGTGAAGGTCCCCGGCGAAACGCCTGAACTGAAAGCCCGGTCCGCCGCGACGGTCGACAAAATCGATGTGGTTGAGACCACCGACAGCCCCAGCTTGCCCGGGGCGCGCCACCCCGATGGCGCGTCGATCCAGCGGGCGCATGTCACCTTGTCCTGGCCGCTTCACAACCTTGGGCCGTCGCTTCCCAATCTGATGGCGACCGTGGCCGGCAATCTCTTCGAACTCGCGCAGTTTTCAGGGTTGAGACTGCTGGACATCCGGCTGCCGTCGGCGTTCGCCGAGCGTTACGACGGGCCGCAATTCGGCGTTGAGGGGACGCGCCGCCTGACCGGGGTGGCAGATGGCCCGGTGATTGGCACCATCGTCAAACCAAGCGTCGGCTTTGATGCCGATCAGACAGCCGCACTTGTCAAAACCCTCGCCGAGGCTGGCATCGATTTCATCAAGGATGACGAGTTGCAGGCCGACGGCCCGGCCTGCCCTTTCGAAGACCGCGCCCGCGCCGTCATGGCCGTGGTGAATGCCCACGCGGATCGGACGGGCAAGAAGGTCATGGTCGCGTTCAACTTGACCGGCGAGATCGACGAGATGAAACGCCGGCACGATCTGGTACGCGACCTTGGCGGCACCTGTATAATGGCCAGTCTCAACTCGGTCGGGTTGACCGGGATGATCGAACTCGGTCGATTTTCCGAACTGCCAATCCACGCGCATCGCAACGGCTGGGGTTATCTCTCGCGCGAACCGCATCTGGGCTGGTCCTATATTGCCTGGCAGAAAATCTGGCGTCTTGCCGGTGCGGACCACATGCATGTCAACGGTTTGCAGAACAAATTCTGCGAGCCTGACGACAGCGTCGTGGCGTCGGCAAGGACATGCCTCACGCCGCTCTTCGAGACCAAGCCTTGTATCGCGATGCCGGTATTCTCGTCCGGTCAGTCAGCCATTCAACCGCCCGAGACGTATCGTCGCCTCGGGTCTGCCGATCTGATCTATGCGGCAGGCGGCGGGATCATGGGGCACCCGGATGGTCCGGCAGCAGGCATCGAGAGCTTGCGTGAAAGCTGGAACGCCGCCATCGCCGGAGAGCCGCTCGAGCACCGCGCAAATGCCGTTCCCAGCCTCGCCAAAGCGCTGGAGGCCTATGGATGACGCGGGCGCTTCCCTCCGGCCTGCTGGTCGCCTGGTATGGCGACGATTACACCGGCGCCGCGGCGGTCATGGAGGTTCTGACGTTTTCCGGCCTTCCCTCGGTGCTCTTTCTCGACATACCCACCCCTGAACAGATGGCGCGGTTTTCGGGGTATCGGGGGATCGGGATTGCCGGTTCGGCCCGGTCGCGTGCACCGACCTGGATGCACCAACACCTGCCGCCTGTTTTCGACTTCCTCGCTGCACTGGAGGCCCCGGTCACGCACTACAAGGTGTGTTCGACCTTCGATTCATCGCCAACGATCGGCTCGATCGGCCGCGCGATCGATATCGCGCTTTGCCATGTTCCGGCAGCGTGGGCCGCCTTGCTTGTCGCCGCACCTGCCATTGGCCGGTATCAGGCCTTTGGCACTCTTTTCGCAACGGCGGGCAACACCGTCCATCGCCTCGACCGGCATCCGGTCATGTCGCAGCACCCGGTCACGCCGATGGAAGAAGCCGACGTGACCCGCCACATCGCGCAGCAAACCGATCTGGGCATCGGATTGGTTCCGCTCTCCGCCCTGCAGTCCGACGACACAGCCGCCGCCACTCTGGAACGAGAGCGCGAAAAGGGCGCGCGCCTGATAGCCCTCGACACGGTCGACCCATCTACCCTGAGCCAGGCGGGTCGCCTCATCTGGGAGCATGGCGGGACGCCGACGCTCGCCATCGGATCGCAAGGAGTGGAATACGCGCTCGTTCGGCATTGGCAGGACACCGGTTTGGTGGCCGCCGACCCGCCCGAGCCCCGAGTCGGGCCGGTCGGGCAGATGGCGGTTGTCGCAGGTTCCGCGTCAGCCACGACCGACGCACAAATCGACTGGGCCGAGGCCAACGGCTTCAGCGGGCACCGCATTGACCCTGCAATGGCCCTTGAGACCGGGGATGCGCTGCAAAACTGGATTGCGTCCCAGGTCGACGCTGCGCTGAAAGCGGGCCCGAGCCCGATCGTCTACTCAGCGCGTGGTCCCGACGATCCGGGCATCGCTGCCTTTCGCAACACCGCTGCCACAGCAGGTCTGGCGATGGACGAGGCCAATGCCCGGCTTGGTGCGGCACTTGGCGGGATTTTGTCGGGGCTGATCGAACATGGCGGACATCGCCGTGCAGCCATCGCCGGTGGTGACACGTCCAGCCACGCGGTGAACAGCCTCGGCGTTCACGCGCTGACAGCCATCGCGGCAACAGTACCGGGTGCGGCGCTCTGCCAGGGGCACCGGGATGACAATGCACCGCTCGAAATCGCCCTAAAGGGCGGCCAGATGGGCACGCCGGATTTCTTCGGGCGCATCCGGGCAGGCGGTGGTCAGGCATAAGGGAGAAGAAGATGACCAAGATCGCATTAATGGGCGCGGGCGGGAAAATGGGTGTTCGCCTGTCCACAAATTTGAAAGGGTCGCGGTTCGATGTGGACCATGTCGAAGTATCCGAGGCCGGTCTCGCGCGCCTCAAGGCCGAGGTCGGGGTCGACGCCGTTGAGCAAGGTCAGGCCATCTCGGGGGCAGATGTGATTGTCATGGCGACGCCCGACCGTTTGATCGGCGAGATTTCCCATCAGATCATCGACCAGGTACGGCCCGGCGCCGCGATGGTCGTGCTCGACGCCGCAGCACCGCATGCGGGCGAAATGCCGAAACGGGACGACGTGACCTACTTCGTTACCCATCCCTGCCATCCGCCGATCTTCAACGATGAGATCGACATGGACGCGCGGCGGGACTTCTTTGGTGGCGTCAAGGCCAAGCAGCACATCGTTTGCGCGCTGATGCAAGGCCCCGACGAGGACTATGCCAAGTGCGAAGAGGTCGCCAAGACGATCTATGCGCCAGTCATGCGGTCGCACCGTTGCACCGTCGAACAGATCGCCATTCTTGAGCCCGCGCTTTCGGAAACGGTTGGCGCCACACTCGCCCTCGCCTTGCGCGAGGCGACGGATGAAGCCGTCAAACGCGGCGTGCCCGAGCAGGCGGCGCATGATTTCATGCTGGGTCACCTCAATATCGAGCTGGCCATCGCCTTCGGGGTATTTCCCGGTGGCCAGTTCTCGGACGGTGCCTTGCACGCCATCGATCAGGCGCGTCCGAAGATTTTCAAGGACGACTGGCTGGAGGCTGTCTTCGATCCAAAGGCGGTTCTGCAGTCGGTCAAGGACATCTGTCATCCCGATAAATCGACGTGAAACCTGACCGCAGGAAACGGGATCGGGATGGCGTGCATGCTGTCCGAAACACACCAAGCTTCATCAACAGAGAGGGAGAGAAGATGAGACATACCAAATCAATGATCGCTGCTGGAGCCATCGCCGTTGCGGGTGCTGCAGCGACACTGCCGGGCACGGCGAGTGCCGCTTCGATCTGTTTCGCGTTCCAGGACCTCGAGACCGAGTTCTGGGTCGCCGGACATACCGCGATCACCCGCACGCTGGAGGAGGCCGGCCACACGGTGATCGAGCGGAACGCAAACGAGGATGCAAACCGCCAGCTCGAACAGGTGCGAGACTGCATCGCGCAAGGTGTCGACGGGGTCATCATCATCCCGCAGGACGGGGAAAGTGCTGTAACCATCGTCAACGAAGCGCAGGACAACGACGTGCCGATTGCCGTTTTCAATCGCCCGCCGTCGGACCTGTCGAACGGGATCATCGTCGTTGCCGACAACGCGTCGATTGCAAGCCAGGCGGTCGACTTTCTGGCACAGGAGGCGATTGCCAACCGGCAGGGCGACGAAAAGCTCACGCCGCTGATCATCGTAGGCGATCTGGGTGATCCGAACGCGATCGGCCGCAAGGACGGCTTTTACGAGGCGATCAACCGCTATCCTGACGACTTCAACACACCTATCGAAGTGGCCTCGGAATGGGATGCCGCGACAGCCCTTGCCAATCTTGAAGCCGCGGTCACGGCCAACCCGGACATCGATCTTTTGTTCACCTCGTCGGACTTTCTGTTCCCGACGATCCGTTCCGTTTTCGAGCCGCGCGGCATGTGGAAGCAGCGCGGTGAGGATGGGCATGTTATTATGGGCGGTCTCGATGGCGATGCGACGGCCTGCCAGCTTCTGAAGGAAGGCTATATCGACGCGACCGGCGTGCAGGACCTCTACTTCGAAGCCGAAGCGGCGCTGAACGCCATCCTTTCCGCCATCGAGGCTGGTGAGGCGCAACCCAACGAGGTCATCGAGGATCCGGGCTTTGCACTGACATCCGCGAACCTCGCCGAGCGCGAGATGGACATGTGGGGCTGCGTGCTTCTGTCCGAGGGCTTTCTGGACAATTGATCCAGCAGTGAAACCGGCCGGCGCGGACCCTTTCGCGCCGGTACACCCCACTGGCGCGCAACACTCTCGAAAGCCATATGACCCATCCGAGTTCTCCAGAAACCGGTAGTGCCGAGCTTCAGACAAGCAGCCTGCGCCAACGCGCGATGCGGCTCTTCTTGTCCGATTACTTCGTGCTCTATCTGTCGCTTGCCTATTTCTTCGCACTCGTGCCGTTCCTGCCCACGCTTTCTAATCCGGCAAACCTGGCGAACGTCCTGTCGAACATGTGGCCCTTGCTTGTGGTTGCGATCGGGCAAACCTTTGTTCTGACCATTGCCGGGATCGATCTGTCGCAGGGGTCTGTCGTCGGCTTCACCAGCGTTGTCGCTGCAATGCTTCTGGCGACCACGGCGTCGCCTGACGTTCTGTCGAATGCCCCGATCTGGGGCATCATCCTGACCGAGGAGGGCGGGCCGCTTGGTCACACAAGCTTTGGCATACCTCTTGCCATACTGATCATGATCCTTGTTGGCGCTGCAATTGGCGCTTTTAACGGCTTTGCCATTGCGCAGTTCCAGATGCCACCTTTCATGGTCACCCTTGTCACCATGATCGTGATCTCGGCCTTTGCGATCTTTCTCACCCAGTCGGAAAACATCCGGAACCTGCCCGAACAGTACATATTACTTGGCAAAGGCGACATCGTGTCGATTTACCTCGGCGCGCAGGATGAATCCCGCATTCCCCGCCGCGAAATCTATTCCTTAATCACCTATCCGATGGTGATTGCCATCAGCGTGGCAATCGTCGCGCACCTTTTGCTGAACCGGACCGTTTTCGGAAAGCAGGTGTTCGCCGTCGGAACCAATCGAAAGGCGGCCGAAATATCTGGCGTGCCGGTCCGCCGGATCATCGTCCTGGTTTTCACAATCTCGGCGGTCTGCGCGACCATCGGCGCAATCCTCTACTCGACCCGTCTCGAGGCGGGGCGCCCGACGCTGGGAGAGGGCAATTTCCTCCTCGATGTGATCGGTGCAACGGTCATCGGTGGCACAAGTCTCTTCGGGGGCAAGGGCAAGATCATCTGGACCGTCTTCGGTGTCTTCTTCTTCGTCCTTTTGTCCAACACACTGAACCTGATGAACCTGTCGTCGTTTCATATCGACATGGTCAAAGGATCGGTCATCGTGGCCGCGGCTCTGCTGGATGTCTGGCGAACGCGACTGATGCGGGAGATGAACGCGTGAGCCGACAGACCCAGACGCTCCTTGGCTTCGACCGACTTCGTAAGGAGTATTTCGGCGTACCTGCTGTCACCGACCTTGTCCTCGATGTACCGGTCGGGCAGGTCGTCGGCGTGATCGGCGAAAACGGCGCAGGCAAGTCGACCTTGATGAACATGATCGGTGGCGTCGTGCCGCCAACCTCCGGCCAGATGTTCTGGAAGGGTCAGGCATACGCCCCACGCTCACCCGGCGATGCTACCATGCTCGGGATCGCGTTCATCCATCAGGAACTGAACCTGTTCACCAATCTGACCATCGCCGAGAACATTTTTGTCGATGGGTTCCCGACCCGGTTCGGGCTGATCGACAGGGCCGAGATGCGCGGCAAAACCCAGGCCCTTCTGGAACAGCTGAGCCTCGACGCGTCGCCAGACACCATGGTGGATCATCTGGCGCCGGGCGAACGGCAACTGGTCGAGATTGCAAAGGCGCTGCACCGGGATGCCGAGCTGATCATTTTCGACGAGCCGACAACGTCGCTCACGCCCCGAGAGACAGCGCGCTTGTTTGAGACAATCGAACGGCTCAAGGCCGATCACAAGACAATCCTCTACATCTCGCACATCCTGTCCGACGTCGAACGGCTGAGCGACCGTATCGTCGTCCTGCGCGATGGTGAGTTGGTTGCCGAAGGTCCGACTGACGAGTTTGACATACCCAGAATGATTACGGCGATGATTGGTCGCGAGTTAAGCGGTTTGTTCCCCAAGCGCAGCGCCAAACCGAGGGGCGAGACGCTGCTTTCCGTGCAAGGGTTGAGCCAACCGGGCGTGCTTGATAACGTTTCGTTCGACATTCGGGCCGGTGAAATCTTCGGCTTGTTCGGCCTGATGGGCTCTGGCCGGTCCGAGATGGCGCGCATTCTGTTCGGCCTTGATCCTTACGCGGCGGGCACCGTCACCCTGAACGGAGCAACGCTTGCGGGGTCTGTCCGTGATCGCATCCGGGCCGGGATGGCCTTCGTAACCGAAGATCGCCGGGCCGAAGGGCTGATGATGGATGCGAGCATCATGGACAATCTCAGCCTTGTTTCGATCGAGCGTTTTGGCCGCACGCCGGTCGCGCTCCTTGACGAAAAGGCGATTGCCGCCAAGACCGAGGCACTGAAATCCGACATCCAGATCAAGGCGGGCAGCATTGCAGTTCAGCCGGTGCGATCGCTCTCCGGCGGCAATCAGCAAAAGGTTGTCATCGGCAAATGGTTGATCAACGAACCGGCCCTGTTCATCCTCGATGAACCAACCCGCGGCGTCGATGTCGGGGCCAAGTATGAGATTTACGCCCTTGCCGACAGGTTGGCTGCGGCAGGCAACGGCATCCTCTTCATCTCGTCCGAGCTGGAGGAAATCGCGGGTGTGTGCGACCGCGTTATGGTGATGAACCGTGGCGAAGTCATGGGCACATTCGACGCGCCCCCCTTTGTCGACACCGAAATCCTCGCCCTAGCATTCGGCGAACAAGCCAAAACCAGGGAGGTTTCGGCATGACAGACACACCAAAAGACAGGCTCACCGGTTTCATTGCGAGACACGGCACAATTGTCATGTTCCTGCTGATCGTTCTGGTCTTCGGGACGCAAGCACCGAATTTTCTGGGCCCCGACAACCTGGCCAACATCATCAAACAGGCCTCGTTCATAGGCATTGCGGCGATTGGCATGGTGTTTGTGTTGCTGACTGCCGGTATCGATCTTTCGGTCGGGTCGGTGATGTATCTTGGCCCACTCATAGCAGGGTTCGCGATGCGGGACTTTGGCGTCGGCGTCGCCGGCGGCCTTCTGGTCGCTGTCGCTGCCGGGGCAATCATGGGGGCGATCAATGCCTTCCTGATCGTTTATCTTAGGATCATTCCGTTCATCGTGACCCTGTCCACGCTGTTCTTCTTTCGCGGTTTCGGGGCCTGGCTGACCAGTTCGCGCCAGTTTGACTTCCCGGACGAGATCCGCGCCTTCGGCCTGTCATCCGTCATGGGCATCCCGACCCCTATCCTGTTCTTCGTGGCGATTGCAGCCATTGCGCATGTGGTGCTGTCCCGGACAACATTCGGGCGGCAGGTTTACGCGATCGGCAACGATCCGGCGGCAGCCGAAAAGGCCGGGATTTCCACGTGGCGCGTCAAGGCGGGTGTCTATATCATTTGTTCCACCCTTGCCGCGCTCTCCGGCTTCATCCTCATCGCCCAGATCGGCCGCCTCGATACCGGCTTCGGCGAGGGGCGCGAGTTCGACGTGATTGCCGCCGCGGTTCTGGGCGGCGCGAGCCTGTTCGGCGGGATCGGCACGGCTTTTTCCGCGGTGATTGGCGCCACGATGATCCAGGCCGTCAAAACCGGTCTCGTTTTCACAGGCGTCAGTCTTTACCTGCAACCCATGCTGCAAGGCCTCATTATATTTGTCGCGGTGTTTCTCGACTCGTTCCGTGCCTCACAGTTGGAGATGCTGCAACGCAGGTTCATTCGACCGCTTTAGGACCGCGCGAGAAATCAAGTGTTTTCTGATATTTTAACTGGTATGATGAGTGCACCACTCGACGGAGATGGCACGTCGAAAAAATGGGAGGAAGAGATGGATAGACGCAGATTCTTTGGTCTCACGGCCACATCTGCCCTTGCCTACGGGGTTCTTGGGTCTTCAGGCGCATCGGCACAGGGCGCTGCGACCCAGGCGATCGAGGCTGCAAAACAATACGCGGGCACGACGTTGAACGTGCTTTATGAAGCGGGGCTACAACCGCTCGACCCGAAGAACTTTACCGGCCCGCTGTGGGAGGAGCTGACGGGCATCAAGATCAACGTGATCGAGTCGCCGGTCGACCAGATGTTCACCAAAACCATGCAGGCGCATATGGCAAACTCGGGGGCCTATGACGTGTTGAACGTCATACCGAACCAGCTTCCCGACCTTGCCCTCGCGGGCGCGCTGGAACCGCTGGATGGCTTCGTAGAGAAATATGCTTATGGCGACGAACTCGATGCGATTGCACCGGTCTATCGCGACAACCAGATGAAGGTGGAAGGCACGATCTATGGCCTGCCCGACGACGGCGATGTCCTGATCATGTACTACCGACGCGATCTGTTCGACGACCCCGAGAACAAGGCGGCCTTCATGGACCAGCACGGCTATGAACTTGCGCCGCCCACGACTTGGGAGCAGTTCTCGCAAATCGGCCAGTTCTTCACTGACAAGTACGCACCCGACATCTACGGCGCCGGCATGTTGCGTGCGCCAGGAAACGCGCAATACCTTTTTCAGGAACGGTTCCGCGTGGAAGGCGGCAAGTTCTTCGACGACGAAACCATGCGCGCGACCGTGAACTCTCAGATCGGCGTCGATATCTTCAATGCCATGATCGCCGAGAACGACTTCATGCCACCGGGGGTCGAGCAGTGGGGCTTTATCGAGGCGTTCAACGCATTCCTCGCCGGTGACATCGCGATGACGATCTCGTGGCCACCGGTCGGTCGATGGGCCGCCGGGTACGGCAAAGGCACCGAGGCGCTCAACTGGATCCCCGAGACAACGGTGGCCGACACCATCGGCTATGCGCTGCCACCCGGGGGTCATCCGGAGCTGGCGGTCGGGTTCTCGCTTGCCGTAGCATCGGGCTCGCAGAACAAGGAAGCGGCATATCTCTTCGCGCAATGGATGAACTCGGAAGAGATCAGCCTTCAGCGTGTGCAGCTTCCCTATGCGCTCCGCGATCCGTTCCGCACCAGCCATTTTGAAAGCGAGGAATACCGCAATCGCTGGCCGACAGCGGGCGAGTATCTCGACACATTGAAGGCAGGTGCCGAGACCGGGCTGATCGATCTGTCGCTGATCCAGACCGACCGTTACGAGGAAGGCATCCGACAAGCTTTGTCCCGCCTCTGGGGCGGCGACGATCCGCAAGCGATCCTCGACGATCTTGCGGCACAATGGGATGAACTGACAGACCGTATCGGGATGGAAAAGCAGAAGCGGGTCTATCTTGACTGGTCGTCGAAACCGAACGCCTATCCCACCTGACGATTTTGAGCGGGCCAGTATCGCTGGCCCGGTCGCCTACAAAGCATGCACGCGAAATCGTCCGCCCTTGCCGACAATGCGACCGTACTGCGCTATGCGCTGGTCGCCCCGGCTGTGTTCATCATCCTGATGATCGGGCTCTATCCGTTCGTCAAACTCGCCGCGACCAGCGTGCAGGATATCACGATGTTCGGGGCGGACCGGTCGTTTCAGGGCTTCAAACACTACGCCCGCCTGATGGAAGATGACCGGCTGTGGGAGGCGATCTGGCACACCACAGTGTTCACCGCAATTGCGCTACCGATCGAGCTGATCCTCGGCTACCTTTTGGCGCTTTTGTTCCTGCATCCCTTACCCTTCCGCCGCACCCTGATTGCCATCATCCTGCTGCCGACCGTGATTTCGCCCATCGTGGCCGGGGCAACATGGCGGCTGATGCTGGATCAGCGCTTTGGTCCGATCAACCAGATGATCGGCTGGATCGTCGGCGGCGAGGTGGAAATCCTCTGGACCATCAACCCCACATTCGTCTGGCCTGCCGTACTGGCCGCCGAGGTCTGGCAGTGGACGCCGTTCATGTTCCTCATCCTTCTGGCTGCCCTCTCCAATGTCGACACCGAACAGTTGGAGGCCGCCGAGATCGACGGCGCCGGGCCGTGGACCGTTTTCCGCAAGATCTTGCTTCCGGCCATTCTGCCGGTCGTCGTGATTGCGGTGCTCATCCGCGGCCTTGATCTTGTCCGTGTCTTCGACGTGATCTGGACCATGACGCAAGGCGGCCCGGGCACGCGGACCGAAACGATCTCGATCTATGCCTATCAGATGGCCTTTCGCGAGTTTGAGGTCAGCTATTCCTCCGCCATCGCGTTCTTCGTCATTGTCCTTTTGACCGTGATCGTCATTGCCGCACTCCGGCGCGTGGAGTTGGCGCGATGAAACCGTGGAGCACAGGGTGGCGGCTGGCACTGCGCTTTGGTCTCGCGGTCGTCATAGCGGTGATGTTCCTCTTTCCGATCTACTGGCTCGCGGCCATCTCGCTCAAGTCGCCCGAGGAGATCTTCGCCTACCCGCCTGTCTGGCTGCCGGAGAAACCGAACTTCTCGTCCTACATCACACTCTTTCGGGACGGCGATGCCTGGGCGGTCTGGAACAGCCTTGTCACCGCTGGCATTTCGACCGTGCTCGCCATGATCTTTGGGACGCTGGCGGCCTATGCCATCGTGCGCTATCGAACCGGCGGCGATCACCTGGCGATCTGGATCATCTCGCAGCGGATGATCCCACCTATCTGCGTCGCGTTTCCGATCTTCCTGCTCTATGTGTTGCTGGGCCTGATCGATACGTACACAGGTCTGATCGCCCTCTACACCGCGTTCAACCTGCCTTACGTCATCTGGATGATGCGCGGCTACATTCAGGACATCCCGGTCGATCTGGAACAAAGCGCGATGGTCGATGGCCTCTCGCGACTTGCCGTTATTCGCAAAGTCGTCTTGCCGATGGTCAAGGGCGGCTTCTTTGCGACGGCGGTCTTCACCTTCATCTTTGCGTGGAACGATTTTCTCTTCGCGCTGATCCTGACCCGTTCGGAAGTGGTGACTTACCCTGTGCAAGTCACAGGGTATTTCGGGTCGCAATCGACCTTCTGGTCAAAGATCGGCGCGATGAGCATGCTGGGGGTGCTGCCGATGATGATTGTCGTTGGAACAATGCAGCGCTTTATCGTGCGCGGCATGTCGATGGGGGCCGTGAAGGGGTAACACATGGCAGATCTCACTCTGGAGAATGTCGAAAAACACTATGGCGACGTGCAAGCAGTGCGTGGCGTTTCGCTTCATGTCGAAAGCGGGAACTTCGTCGTCCTTGTCGGGCCGTCGGGCTGCGGAAAGTCGACGCTTCTGCGCGCCATCGCGGGCCTTGAGGGGGTTTCTTCCGGCACGATCCGGATCGGCGATCGTGACGTGACCAATCTTGCGCCCCGACAGCGGGACATCGCCATGGTGTTTCAGTCCTACGCGCTCTATCCCTATCTGTCGGTCTACGAGAACATCGCGTTCGGCCTGCGCGCCCGCAAGGTCGCGGCCGCCGAGGTTGACGAGCGGGTGCATTGGGCGGCGGACATGTTGTCGATCGGCAGCTTTCTCGACCGACATCCGCGCGAGCTTTCCGGCGGGCAAAGACAGCGTGTGGCCATCGGGCGCGCGATTGTCCGGGAGGCCTCACTCTACCTCTTTGACGAGCCGCTCTCGAACCTTGACGCAAAGCTGCGGGACGGCATGCGCGAGGAGCTCAAGCGGCTGCACTCTGAGATCGGACGGACCTTTGTCTATGTCACCCACGACCAGATCGAGGCGATGACCCTGGCCGACCGCATCGTGCTGCTGAACAACGGCGTGATCGAGCAGGATGGCCCGCCTCTCGACCTTTTTGAACGGCCGAACAACCGGTTCGTCGCAGGGTTTCTCGGCTCACCCCCGATGAACATGCTGGACGTTGCCGTGCAGGGCGACGATCGGTCGATCCGACTTGCAGACGGCCAGCACCTGCGCGCCGACAACGCAAGCTTGCCCGCGCATGACGGCGCCTGCGTTTGGGGCATCCGGCCCGAGCATGTGACATTGTCAAACGGCGACGAACCTTCGGTCGAAGGCGTGGTCGATGTCGTGCAACCGACCGGAAGCCGTCTCTTCGCGAGTGTTACGGTTTCCGGGCAGCACCTGACAGCAGAACTTGATGCCCATGCCGACATCCGCGTTGGGCGCCCCATCACACTTTCGGTTGCCATTGATCGCACCGTGTTCTTCGACCTTGGTGGCCGAAGGCTCAATCAAGGCTGAGTTTGCGCGGTTCAAACAAGGGCGGCACCGATCGGTAAACTCACATGGTTTCACTGGTCTAATCGGGTAGATCGTACAGGCGGTTTGTCCTTGACATGTGTAGGTTGTCGCACCACTCGCTCCGAGTGTGAGCGCACACTTTCGATTGTCGACGCGGCCGCGGATGCGGTGCCTTTCCCATGTAGTGGGGAAGAAGTTGCACCTTCGGGATCAATTCCTGGGCGATCGTTTCTGGGCGACGTTGAAGCGACCACAGCATGTAGAGTGAACTTGCGCTGACCACATTCTTGCCCTTGCTGCGAGTGGCCGGTCTTCTGAAAGCCGCTCTGCGGCGACGATGCCAATCGGTCAATGACACGTTGGGGCCGTACCTTGACGCGCCAATGTCGGCTTTCTGCAGTTTGCCGCTGTTTATGCAGTTTGCAGCATCTGAAAGTATGGGCTCAATCCGGCCATCGGGGACAGTGCAGCAAGGCCTCCCTGCCCTCGGCCCGAACACCTTAAGGACGGCCCAATGCCGACATTCATCGACCCCCAGTCATTCTGCGGCGCAGCCCGTCGAAGGAGGCATTCGCTGCAGCGCCGCAAGCTTGGGGTTAGTGAAAAGATACTTCGAGGGCATAATGCGCGACCAATGCGGCTTATTCCGCGAAATGCTCAAACAGGTGCAGCACGCCGGTCTCGGACACGCTCTCGAACGCAGCAAACAAATGGCAGCCGGGCTCATCAAGGGTATCGATGATCAGGGCGTCGAGTGCCGCGCGTGCCTCTTCGAAGTGTTCCGGTTTTGGGCGGATCGTCGCGAAGAGGAAGAGGCCGCCGGGATCATCCATGTGTCGCTTCACCGCGATAGACCGGTTTCAGCATCTCGATCAACTTGGCCTGAATCGGGGCGACAGCTTCGTTGACCGCGCTCACTCCCATGTCATGTCCAACCTGAACGCGTATCGGCCGCGCGCCCGACATCTCGATCAACCGGCTGATTGATGCTGCCACGTTGTTAGCATCCGTTCCGCTCAGATCTGTTTCAAACAGATGCTCGAAGTGGACCGGACACAAGCTGAATCACGGCACATGCGCCAAGGAAAACTGCGAGTGTCGCCTGGCTTGCCCCCTGCGACACGCCCAGTTCGAGGGCCACGCTCGGCAGGGATGGCGTATAGATGTTGGACGCGAATTGCCCAACTGCGGCCATCGCTGCCAAAAGCAGAATGGTCGATGTCGTGGCCACAAGCTTGCGCTGGTGGAGTTGTCCGAAAGGATGGTCGAAGGACATCTGAGCCTCCTGCTTGTTCAACTTGAAGAATGTCAGCGGCTGGCAGGTGCCCGCGTTTGCGCGCACCTGCGTTTTCGGCCTGATGGCCCTGCCCGCCTCTGGTCAGGACACCTGCGAGGCCACAGTCATCCGTTCGGACCGCCGCTCCGCCCGGAGTTTGCTGATCGAAAGGAAGTGGAACCCAAGAAAGATCGGGACAAAGAACGCTGGGAACAGCGCCAGCGGATGGTCGTTGACGATATTCGGCGCATCATGGGACAGCAGATGGGCAAAGCCTTCCGAGGTCATGATCCCAAGCGCCACGGCAAAGACGAAGTCCAATATCCCGATGATATTGGCCCGCATCAGCAGTTTTCTGGCGTTCGGTGCGTCGTCCGCCAAGGCTTTGCTGGCCCGCCATCCCGCGATGCCGGCCCATATGTCGCCCAGCCCTGCAGGCAGCGCGAATTCTGCCGGGATGCTTCCCCCGAGCCACCCGATCAGAAAGACGCCGCCCATGATGCGGGGGATTTGAAAGGCGGCGATCGCGGCCATCGGCGTGGCCATCGTAATGCGTCGTCCCAGCGGTGTGATCCAGGCGAGCCCCCAGACAATCACAGCACCACCGAACAGGAACGCAAGCACGATTGGCGGGTCCTGGAGGGTCGGCGGTACGTTCAGCACGTTGGATTCAGAGGGCGGCACCACGATGGCGAACCAAAGCCCGAACAGGAACGCCGCCACCGTGACCGTCACACCGGTCTGCCCGGCCGTGAGGTTTGCCCGGCTTACGCCGATCATCATGATTGCAAATGCAATCAGCGGCAGTGCAACAGCAAAGGTGCGCACGTAGAAAATTAGAAAGTCTGTCATGTCTCTTCTCTCAGGTTGTGGTGGATGAATTCGAAGTTTTGACGTCGAAGTTGGAACCGCTGTTGAGGGGATGTTGGAATGCCCAGGAAACGCCCGACGCGTTTGCGTGGAACTGTCAGGACCCCTGACACCGCCCCCTACGGTGGTCCAAGGCCGCACGCTTTTTCTTGAAGATCGGCGCGCTGCGTCTCTGTCATCTCTTTCATCCTCATATTTTAGAGTATTATTGTACTCTTAATTTATAGATGTTATATAACCTCTATAATGTCAATCCCCGGGAGGCAGGTGCATGCCGAGAATGTCGGAAGCCGAAAAACAAAAGAGCCATGAACGGATCATAGATGCGGCAGCGCGGCTGTTTCGGGAGAACGGCATCAGCGCCACCAGCGTATCGGACGTGATGCAAGCAGCGGGACTCACGCAGGGCGGGTTCTATCGCCACTTCGCTTCGAAGGAAGACCTTGTCGCCACAGCGTTTGAGCGGTCTGCCGATGAGCTTTTGTACAAGGCGGAAGGGGGGACCGCAGGTGAAAAGCGCGCAGACTACATCGCAAAATATCTCTCAACCGGTCATGTGGCAGACCCCGGGCAAGGCTGCCCGTTCGCCGCGAACGGATCAGAGGTGACCCGGCTCGGAGATAGTGTTCGGTCGGAAGCATCAGATGCGATCAACCGGATCTCTGCCATGCTCAACAGTACAGAGGACAAGACCGCAGATGATGGCGTTGCAACTCTGGCGCTTTTGGTGGGGACGATAACACTTGCCCGGCTGGCTCAGTCCGACGCAGAAGCGACGCAGATTGTGGAGGCCGGCAAAGTCGCAATCAATCGACTGAACGAAGCCCCCCTAGGATAAAATCTTGCCGCCCGTCGTGGCAACACCACAAACAGCAGGAACCGGGTCGAACGAGACGCCCTTGAACTCTATTCCCGGCGAAAACCAGAGGACTTCGATGCGCTACCAGTTCGAAGCAATGCCATCGTCGGTGGCAGATTGGCACCGCCAAAACCGGCAAGATGAGATGGGAAACAGAATCCTGCATTTTCAGGATGGTGGTACGTATCCCTGCCGCCACTGCCTCAAGGAAGCGGGTAAAGAGGATGGTGCCTTGCTCTTTTCTTACCGGCTCCACCTGCCCGACAGTGTCTATGCCCAGCCGACGGCCGTATTCTTGTGCAAGGGAGCTTGCACGCGTCACATTGGCGGAACAAGCGTTCCCGAAATTGTAAGCAACAGGTTCGTAGCCCTGCGCGCGTTTCGCGAAAACGGGCTTATGGATTACGCAATGAACACTTTGTCTGAAGGAGAGGACGTCGGCGACGAAGTCGAGCGCATTCTGGCGAACGACGAGATTGCGTTCATCAATATCCATACGGCACTGGCCGGGTGCATGTTATGCGTGGTCCGCCGAAATTAATTCTCGAAGATGCGGGTCGCCAATTCAGCCAGAAGCAGGCCTTTGAAAGCAGGCTGATCATCCTTTGCCCAAAAAGGCGTGTGCGTCAAAAGAGGCTACGTGAGTAGCGCTTCGCAAGCAGATCACGGGCGTGCTACTATTGTAAGCCAATACCTCATATTTGCTTCAGAAATGCTCGTAGCCGTTTTCCCTTTTTTCAAGTGGCTGATGCTGGTTCAACCATTCCGCAAGCGTTTTTCACGGCCCATACCTGCCGTTGGCTAAATCTAAGAGTTGCTGCGTCTGCAACAGCTTAGCCGACATTCGCTGCCGGTGCGCGATCCCGATTTTTTCGAACTCTCGGTCCGCAGACAACCGTGACCTTGCAGAATTAGTCACGGCTTCCGGTATCACTCAGAAGCATCTTGAACAGTGCCTGCCGGGTCAGATTGAGGCCGCTGATAAATGCGCCTTGGCAGTCCTCCAAATTGCGCTTGCGCTTTGCGTCGGTTGCGCCATGCACGATCGCTGAGCGGACGTCATAGAACCGTTTGATTGCAGCTCGTATGTCGCCCTTATGTGTTTCGTTGGCACCCAGCAATTCTGACATCCCATCTTGGAGTTTTTGGCTGATCCGACCGCCTTTGGGCCTAAACATCAACTCCAACGATTGCGAAATGTCCAGAATTCGGTCGTTGGCACCAAAACGCCCCGAGCGAGCCAAAGCTTCTGAAAGGCGATGAATGACTGGCGCAAGACGTTCAAATTCCTCATCGCTCCGTTTGTTATAGGCTTGTTTAGCCAAATCGACCGAGCTGTTCTGAAGTTGCGGTGGGGCTCGAAAAGGATCGCGCCGACGTCCAACTTGACGGATCGGTTGGGAACCACCTTGGCTGTGAGTTAACCCTAACAAGCCATGTGCCGATCGATGCACACATCCGTGCATCAACATGAAAGGTATGATCGGAGTTTGGTTCGCGATGGACAGGATCTCCAAAAACGTGAGAGCGCCCTCCTCAAATCTTGGCGGCCAGCTGGGACGCTCCTCCCGATAGTCAGTCTTCCTCCGGAACGCAGGTCGCCATTTGAACGGTCGCACCACAGCGCCGATCTGCCGCCAATCACGTCGATCCATCTCCTCCGGCACAAAATCCCGGATCCATTCGCGATCCAGATAGTCGGAGAGGGCGGAAGCGGGTTTGACCACTAAACCCTTCTGAATCTCAAATTCGTTGCCAATTTCGGGACCATGGAATAGCAGCAAGTCGTAGCCCAAATCGAGCCCGTTTGGGACATCAACTTCTAATGTCGTCGAACTCAGATCAAGGATTGATCCAAGTTCGTTCGCGGCTTTCCTATACCCGCCATCTCCAAGGTCATGTGCGCGTTCCAGAAGTCCAGCCACGATCTGTGTTAGCCAAGTGAGCGAAGTCCCGTTCAAAATTTTGACATGAAACTCGTCGTTACCGATGCGCGTCCCAAGTGCCCTAGCGAGTGATGGGTGTGACCTCAGGATACCTCTTACCGGGTCAAGCACTTCGCGAAGCGTCTTGTAGTACTTCTTCTCAGCGGATCGTGAGGCCATGCGCGCGAGATCATAGAGGTGGGCCAAGTCATCTTTTGGAAACGGTGTTTCATCCACTCCGTTGAATGACACTTGTGTCGGATAAGAGTTCACCTGCCAATATGCTTCAAGAAAAGGCACTTGAACCTTCGCGAGTTGGCTCAGTGCTGTTCCCAAACGGTCGCACCATGTATCCAAAGAGTACGTCATTAGCTTCGATTAACTGAAAATGGCGGAGATTACCCGGCCCATTCCTGCCATTCACCGACCGGTCAAGGTTCTGCGGTCGCCGCACTTTTTGCGGCCATTCGCTGCAAGCGCGAAGTTCGGGTTTCGTCGAACTCACACATCGCGGGCTTTCGATGCGTCGGTATGCTCAAGCATCGGACCACCAGCAAGTTTCTAATCCCTCGCTGTTTTGCGCGCATTGAACAAGCGATTACACTTGTTTCGCTGATCTACGAGAAACTTACCGCAGCCTTCTCAATTCCTGCCCGTTCGTTACCAGCAGCAGAAGCCGCCATCGACCAGCAGGTCCACGCCGGTGCAATAGGACGCCGCGTCCGACAGCAGGAACACGGCAGGCCCCACCATCTCGTCAACGCTCGCCATCCGCTGCATCGGAGTCTGGCTTTCGAATTCCTTTGTCTGGTGGATCATCTCTGGGCGGGTGTTCATCGGCGTGGCGGTATAGCCGGGGCTGATCGAATTCACACGGATGCCGCGGTCCACCCATTCCATTGCCATCGATTTGGACATGTGGATCACGCCTGCCTTTGAGGCATTGTAGTGCACCTGGTTCAAACCCCGGTTTACGATCACACCGGACATGGAGGCGATATTGACGATTGAGCCACCCTGCCCATGTGCCAGCATCGCGCGCGCCTCGGCCTGACAGGACAGCCAGATACCCTTCATGTTGATGTCCATCAGGGTTTGGTACTGGTCTTCTTCCATTTCCTCGCAGGGGTTCGCGTTGGCAATGCCCGCCGCATTCAGGGCCAGCCGGAGCGGACCAAGTTCCGCTTCGGTCTGCTTGACCGCCTCGGCCAGCGCCGCGCCAGATGTCACATCCGAGGAGATCTGAATGGACTTGCGTCCGGCCTTTGCGATGAAGTCGGCGGTTTGCGAAAGACCGTCATCGGTGCGCCGGTCGAGCAGCGCCACATCTGCCCCACATTGGGCAAGCCCCAAGGCAATGCGCTGACCGATGCCACTGCCAGCACCGGTCACAAGCGCCACGCGCCCGGACAGATCAAACATCTTAGGTGCGTTCAGTGAGATATCTTCCACAGGTCTTCTCCAATTGTTGTCTTTGGGTTAGATGGGCCATTCCGGTCACGACATGATCAGGCCGCCATCGACGTTGATGGTTTGGCCGGTGATGTAGTCGGCGTCTTCGCTGGCCAGAAAGGCCACCAGCCCGGCCACGTCCTTGCCGCTGCCGGCACGTTTCATTGGGATCTTGTTTTCGACCCAATCCTTCATCAACTCGCCCGGGGCATAGTCGCCCAGCATCTCGCCCCAAATCCTGTCGTTGTAGTCCCACATGTCGCTGTGGATGATGCCGGGGCAGATCGCGTTGACGGTTATTTTTTCCAGCGCCACCTCTTTGGCGAGGCTCTGGGTTATTCCGACAACGCCCATCTTCGAAGCCGCGTAATGGGGCGTGAATATGAACCCATCGCGCGCCTGACCCGAGGCCGTGTTGATCAGCCGTCCGCCCTTGCCGGACTTGCGCATCCGCGCGATTGCTTCTTGGCAGCACAGGAACACGCCCTTGGTGTTCACCGCCATGGTGGCGTCCCAATCGTCTTCGCTCAGATCTTCGACGCGGCGGATGGTGATGATCCCCGCGTTCTGCATCGAGATATCGACGCTGCCGAATTCGTCCTCGGCTCTGTCATACAGCACGGTCACAGCCTCGCGGCTGGTCACGTCGCAGATCACCCCGATGGCCTTGGCCCCGGCTGCGCGCAGGGCGGCGGCGGCCTCTTCGACCTGTGGTTCGACCGAGGCAATCACGACATTGGCGCCTTCTTCGGCAAACCGTTCCGCAACAGCCAAGCCAATCCCACGGTTGCCTCCGGTGATCAAGGCGGTCTTGCCCACGAAACGCTTCATGTCCCAGCCTCCTTGCCTGCTCAGGCCGTTGCCAGTTCCATGACCGAGACATCATTGGCCTCGGAATGGTCCAGAATGCCGGTCTGACGACCTGCGGCCATGACCAGAATGCGGTTGGATACGCCCAGAACCTCTTCCAGATCCGAGCTGACCACGATCACGGCAACGCCTTCGACCGCCAGCCCGTGAATGATTTCATAGATCGACGAGCGCGCGCCCACATCGATCCCGCGCGTCGGTTCGTCCAGAAGCACGACCCGGGGATTGCGCGCCAGCCATTTGGCGATCACCACCTTTTGCTGATTGCCGCCGGACATCTCGCTCGCGTTCTGGCGGCCGCGACCCTTGACGCCGAACTTGCCGATATTCTCGTTGGCGAAATTGCGCACCCGCGAGGCGGTGATCCAGCCCGCCTTACCGACGGATTCGAAATTCGAATAGGCGATGTTCTCGGCGATAGAATGGCTCAGGATGATTCCCTGCTGTTTGCGGTCTTCGGGCACGAGGACGATGCCGTTATCAATCGCCGCGCGCGGCGAACGTGGGGTGATATCCTCGCCATTGAGCAGCACCGTGCCCTCCGCGATCGGATCGGCGCCGGCGATGGCACGCACAAGCTCGGTCCGGCCCGCGCCGACCAGTCCCCCGATCCCGAAAATCTCGCCCCGACGCACGTTAAAGTTCACGCCATGAAAGTGACCAAGGGCAGAGCCCAGATTGCGCACTTCCAGCGTGATGTCGTCTGAGGGGCTGGCCAGTGGCGGAAACATCTGATCCATGCTGCGGCCGACCATTGCCTCGACGATGGTGCGCACCGGTATGTCAGCGGTGTCGAATTCCTGCACCTTCTCGCCATCCCGCATCACGACGATACGATCTGCAATCTGTTTGATCTCTTCCAGACGGTGGGAAATATAGATGATCCCGACGCCTTCGGTTTTCAGACGTTCAATTTGCTCGAACAGCAGCTTGGTTTCTTCGCCCCCAAGCGCCGCGGTTGGCTCGTCGAGGATCAGAAGCTTGGCGTTCAGGGTGAGCGCTTTGGCTATCTCGATCAGTTGCTGGCTGGCAGTCGACAAGCCTTGCACGACGCGGCGCGGCGAAACTTCGAGGCCAAGACGTTGCAGACCGCTCTGCGCGCGCCGCTCCATCTCGCGACGGTCAACTCGACCGTGCTTCATCGGATAACGCCCGACAAATACATTCTCAGCGATAGACAGGTGCGGCAACAAGAGTAACTCCTGGTGGATCATGCCGACCCCAGCGTCAATCGCCTCACGTGGTGTGGCGGGCGCATAGGGCGCGCCCTGCCACGTCATTTCTCCGGATGAAGGGAGGATTGTGCCGGAAATGATATTGGACAGCGTCGATTTGCCGGCGCCGTTCTCGCCAAGCAGCGCAACAACCTCTCCCGGTCGCATCTCAAGGTCCACGCCGTGAAGAACTTCGATCGGTCCAAAGGACTTATAGATGTTCTTCAGCGTCAGGATCGGAGATGTGTCGGTCTTGGTCATTGCGCTGCCCTTCGCCCGAGCTCTTACGGGTGCTTTTCGACGAATTGAGCTGCGTTGTCGCAGTCGGTCAGCACGGCGTTCGGGATCTGGCGTGCAGGCACCGACGCGCCCTTGGACACCGCAATCGCCGAGTTCACGGCCAGAACGCCCATCGCCTGGGTGCTCTGCGTCGCCGTTACAACGAACGGCGTATCACAGCGGGCGAGCGATTCCAGAGCTGCCACGTCGCCGTCATAGCCGCCAACCACGATCTGATCAGCCAGACCGGCCGCTTCAACCGCCTTAGCCGCGCCCATCGCGATGCCGTCTGCCTGACCAAAGATCATCTTGATGTCAGGGTTGGCCTGCAGCATGTTCTGCCCGATTGAGAAACCCTCATCCGGTGACCACATCTGGGTCCACTGCTGAGCGACCAGCTCAACGCCGGGGTTCTCGTCGATGGCCATCTTGCAGCCTTCGAAGCGCTGAACTTCCGGAGTGGTCCCTTTCTGGCCATGGATGATGACCATCTTGCCGGAACCGCCAGCGCGTTCGATGATCGACGAGCAGACCTCGTAAGAGGACATCACGTTCTCGCCGTAGATCACGGTATCGCCAGGCTCGCCGTCAGGCTCGCGGTCAACGTTGATGACCGGGATACCTTCGGCACGTGCCAGACGCGTCGGAACAGCAGCCGCAGCCGCACCAGCTGGGATGTAGATGAAGGCGTCGATGCCTTGGGTCATCAGATCCTGCACTTGGCTAACCTGGGTGGCGGTGTCGCCCTTGGCGTCGACGGTGATCACCTCTATCCCCAGAGAGGCTGCGTAGTTTTCAACACCCAGCTTGATTTGGTTGAAGAAATCCGCCTGCAAGTTTGGCACAGCCAGGCCGATCTTCTCGATCCCGATGCCGGCGTGCCCATCTGCTGCAGCTGCGACAGGCAGCATACCGGCGAGTGCGGTTGCGGCCATCAGGGCCTTAAGTGTTTTCGTCATTGGTAGTCTCCTCCATTTGTCGTGTTGGCCCGAGCTTGCGGGACTTTGGAAACCCGATTTCCGTTCGGGCCTTGGGGTATGGAAGCGACGCCTGCCGCTGCCAAATTCTATGCTTTGCGCTGCTTGAAGGTTTCGGCAGCGACAGCCATTACAATCACCAATCCGATGATCACGGCTTGTAGAAAGGGTGACACACTGAGCAGGTTCAGCCCGTTGCGGAGCACCCCGATGATAAGAACGCCGATGATGGTGCCGCCAATTCCGCCGGTACCACCCGAGAGGCTTGTGCCGCCAATTACGACCGCCGCAATAGCGTCGAGTTCGTATGCGATACCAATTGTCGGCTGCACCGCATCAAGGCGGGCGGCCAGAAGCACTCCTGCCAAACCAGACAGGGCTGCGCAGGCCGTATAGACCAGCACCGTGACCCGATTGACGTTAATGCCAGCAAGACGGGCAACCTCGGGGTTGCCACCTACAGCATAAAGCGCGCGGCCTCCTTCTCGGTAGCGCTGAAACAGCAGGGCGACAGCGAAGACCACAAACATCACGGCGACTGTCATTGTGAGCACACCGCCGTAACGGATAATGGCCCCCATGTTGAACCAGGCCGGGAACCCGATGATCTGAGACCCGTTCGTGATCATGCTCGCCAACCCGCGCGCAATCGACATCATGGCCAGCGTCGCGATGAAGGGCGGTACCTTGAATTCGGTGATCAGTAGACCCGATATCAGCCCGGCGACGGCGGCGGCGCCGATCGCGGCTGGTATCGCCACCCCCATCGGCAACCCGGCTTCGACGTTGAGGTAGCCCAGAACCATCATAGCGAGCGCCAGAACTGATCCGACCGAAAGGTCGATCCCTCCCAGCAGAATGACGAAGGTCATGCCAACTGCAATGATCCCGATGACGGTCACCTGATCCAGAATGTTAAGGAAGTTGCGGACTGAAAAGAACGAATCGGTCGCGAATGTGAGGAACGCGCACAGCAGAATCAGTCCGATCAGCGGTCCTGTAGCGCCACCCAAAGAAAAGAAATCCGCAAGCTTACGCCCCCTTTGCGAATTGACGCTCGATTCTGACATTCAACCCTCCCGTGCGCATATTTATGCACAGATGATGAAAAATACTATCCCTAGAAATCCGGCCCTGTCAACAGAACAAACCCAGTGAGACATACAATCCATTCCTTGACGCAGTATGGAAATGTATGTTTAGCTATTAGCGAATATTTATGCAAAGGGCTCAAAAATGACCCCAGAAGACCTACGCAAACTGGCAAACAGGATCCGACGACGCGACCTTCAGGCCGTTTTCGAGGCAGGTGCGGGACATATCGGTGGCGAGATGTCAGTGACCGACATACTTACTGCGCTCTATTTCAAGATCATGCATGTGGAACCGAAGAACCCTAAGGCCCATCAGCGGGATCGTCTGGTTCTCAGCAAAGGCCATACTGCTCTGGCGCTCTACGTTGTATTGGCCGAGAAGGGGTTCATTCCATCCGAAGAAATCTCGACTTTCCTTCAGCACAAATCCCGCCTCAACGGCCATCCCAATCGCGTCAAGGTGCCGGGCGTTGAAACCAATACCGGCCCTCTGGGGCACGGACTGCCAATAGGCGTGGGCATGGCGAAGGCGGCGAAGTTGAATGGTGAGCGCTGGCGCACATTCGTAATCACTGGCGATGGCGAGATGCAGGAAGGCTCCAATTGGGAAGCCATCATGGCCGCAGCTCAGTTCAAGCTCGACAACCTGACGCTTATCATTGATCACAACCGTCTTCAGCAGGGGGCGCGACTGGCTGACACCAACAACCTTGCCCCGCTGGCCCCAAAGCTCGAAGCCTTTGGTTGGGCTGTGGAAGAGATCGACGGCCACGACATGGATCAGATCTGCGCGGCTCTTGCGACCGATACCATTACGGAAGGGAAGCCGAAGTGTATCGTGGCCCACACCAACAAGGGCCAAGGCATTTCCTTCATGTCCGACAACGTCGCATGGCACCACAAGGTGCCCAACGAAGAACAATACAAGCAGGCTATGGCTGAACTTGAGGCGGCCGAACTTGAGGGAGCAATGGAATGAGCAACCCGTTCGAAGGCGCAAAACTGCACGACTGCCGGGATGCCTTTACCTCGGTTCTTGAAGCTCTTGGCGGCGAAAACACCGACATCGTCGCGGTGTGCAACGACTCGGTCGGGTCATCAAAGCTGGGTGGTTTCCGCGACAGGTTTCCCGAGCGGTTGATAAATGTTGGCATTGCAGAACAGAATATGGTCGGCGTCGGGGCCGGGCTGGCCAATGGGGGAAAAATCCCGTTTGTCTGCGCGGCGTCGCCCTTCCTAACGGGGCGAGCGCTGGAACAGATCAAGGCCGACGTTGCTTATTCAGAAACCAATGTGAAACTGGTCGGCATCTCATCCGGCATGGCCTATGGCGAGCTTGGAGCGACCCATCACTCGATCGAGGATTTCGCGTGGATCCGCGCGTTGCCGAATGTGCCTGTTGTGGCCCCCGCCGACCGGAATGAGACTGCGGCCGTCATCAAGTGGGCCGCCGCCTACACAGGCGGTTGCTTCCTGCGCCTAAGCCGTGTCGGGGTTCCCGACTTGCTGCCAGAGGGTCATGTTTTTGAGCTTGGTAAGGCCAATCTGCTACATGATGGCGGTGATCTGACGATCATTGCCAATGGCGTCCTGACCCACCGGGCTCTGATCGCAGCGACTTTGCTGGAGCAGGGCGGGATCAACGCTCGGGTGCTGAACATGGCCAGCGTCCGGCCCATTGACGAAGACGCCATCGTGAGCGCCGCGCAGGAGACCGGAGCGATTCTGACCTGCGAAGAGCACACCACCTTTGGCGGCCTTGGCAGCGCCGTGGCCGAAGTGGTTGTCGATCAGGCGCCAGTTCCAATGACGCGTTTGGGCGTGCCCGGCGTCTTTGCCCACACAGCCTCGGCGAATGCCTTGCTTGATGATTTCGGCATGTCGCCCGAAGCCATCGCAGAAAGCGCCAGCGCATTGATCAAACGGAAAGAATAACAGCATGCGGCAGCGCGCCATTCTTGCAGTTGATGAAGGGACGACGAACGCGAAGGCCGTCCTCGTCTCGCAAGACGGCGAGATCATCGCCAGTGGCGCGGCACCCGTTCCCATCGAACACCCGCAGTCAGGTTGGGTCCAACAAGAGGCGGGCAAGATCTGGCACGCGACACAAGATGCCATGTCCGCCTGTCTTACCGCAGCTCCGGATACCGAAATCGTTGCATTGGGCATCTCGAACCAGCGCGAGTCGGTCCTGATTTGGGACCGCCAGACCGGAACACCGCTCGGCCCAGTCATCACATGGCAATGTCGCCGCACGGCCGAGGCTTGTAATGCGCTGAAAGAAGCAGGGCACGAGGCCGAGGTCATTGCCCGCACCGGCCTGCCGCTTGATCCACTGTTTCCGCCGACCAAAGTGGCGTGGCTTCTGGAACACCACGGAAAGGACGCGGCTGATATTTGCATCGGTACCGTCGACAGCTGGTTGATCTGGCGACTTTCTGGCGGCCGGGTCCATGCGACCGACCGATCGAATGCCGCCCGGACGCAGCTTTTCAATCTTTCTGAAAGCTGCTGGGACGCGCGGCTTTGCGAGCTCTTTGGAATCGACCCATCAATGCTACCCGAAGTGCACGACAGTTCTCATGTGTTCGCCGAAACGAAAAAAGTCCATGCTGTTCCCTACGGCGTGCCCATTGCCTCCGCCATCGGCGATTCCCATGCCGCGCTTTTTGGTCATGGGGCATTCGGCCCGGGCGATGGAAAGATCACCTTCGGCACCGGGTCATCGGTGATGACGACACTCACAGAGTTCATAGCACCGCCGCCCGGGATCACCACTACCATCGCCTGGTCGATGGGCGGGAAATCTACCTTTGCCTTCGAAGGTAACATCCTCGTCAGCGCGTCCATCCTGCCGTGGACAGCCACACTGCTGGGTCTTGCAGACGTGGAAAGCCTGCTCGGTCTCGCACAGACTGTCCCCGACGCGAACGGGGTCTCCCTTGTGCCCGCCCATGTGGGCCTTGGCTCGCCATATTGGAATCCTGAGGCCCGCGGATTGATCACGGGGCTTTCCTTCGGATCAGAGCCCGCCCATATCGCGCGCGCCGCCGCCGAGAGCATCGCGCTGCAGGTGCACGACGTCTTTGCGATTATGGCGGACACGGCCAAGGGTATCGGGCGGCTCTCTGTTGATGGCGGCCCCAGCCAGAGTCCCTTTTTGATGCAGATGGTTGCCGATTACCTCGACCACAGTATCACTCCATGCCGAAACGCCGAAGTCTCGGCCCTCGGAGCGGCCCACCTTGCTGGGCTTGCCACCGGGTTTTGGCAAAACCTCGAAGAGGTGGGTCGTCTCGCACAACATGGCCCTGAAATACTCCCAGCGACACACAAGCAGGTGCGGCAGGCCAGGCTGCACGGATGGAGAAAAGCCGTTGCCCGCACCCTCATGTAAATATAGTGAATAAATATTCAGAAACTTGACAAGCCAGGAATCCCGATGGCCCGTGTACACGAACTTCGTCTGATAGCGCGCGTGGCGCAAATGTATCACGTCGAAGGTCAGCGGCAGGGAGACATCGCACAGCATCTGCGTATTTCTCAGGCCACCGTTTCACGCATGCTCAAGAAGGCACAGGCCGAAGAGATCGTCCGCACGACCGTCGTGTCGCCGTCCGGCACATATGCAGACCTTGAAACCGGACTACGGCAGCAGTTCGGCCTGTCCGAGGCCGTCGTCGTCGAATGCACGGAAGACCGGGACGGTGCGATCATGGCTCGGATCGGCGAGGCCGCCGCCCATTTTGTCGAAGCGACCCTCCAGACTGACGAAATCATCGGCGTCTCAAGCTGGTCCGAGACCATCTTCCAGATGGTGCAGAACATCCATCCGATGAAATCAGGCAAGGCCAAATATGTCGTGCAGATGCTCGGAGGCATGGGCAATCCTACTGTACAGATGCACGCCAACCAATTGGTGACGCGGTTGGCGAAGTTAACTGGCGCAGAACCTCACGTACTCAGCGCGCCTGGCGTCGCGCAGTCGCGCGAAGCCAAGCTGGTTCTGCTGGGCGACACCTTCGTGCGCGAAACGATGGACCTTTTCTCCCGGATCACGCTCGCGATTGTCGGGATCGGCGCTGTCGAACCCTCAGGCATGCTGGCGCGGAGCGGCAACGTCTTCTCGCCCCGCGAGCTGGCCGATCTGACAGCGTCGGGCGCGGTCGGCGACATGAGCCTGCGCTTCTTTGACGCCGAGGGAGCCTATGTCAAAAGCCCGCTCGACGACAGAGTGATCGGCACAACGCTGGAGGAGTTGAGTGCGGTGGACAGGGTGATGGCCTTGGCGGGCGGAAAGGCCAAGACCGAAGCGATCAGAGGTGCGCTGAAGACCGGCATCATCGACCTTCTGATGACCGACAAGTTCACCGCTGAGCGCCTGGTTAGCCCCAACCCTGCCGCACCGCCCGTCACCTGAAAAATTAGGCCGCGGCCTGCGCCACGTTGTTGCGGCCCCGATGCAGGGCCGCCACGTCTATCGCTGCCTCGGCGGCCTCACGCCCCTTCTTGACGAAATGCTCGTGGAAGAAGGTCTGATGCTCTGGAGTCGGCTGGAAATGATGTGGGGTCAAGGAAACAGACAAAACCGGCACGCCTGTTTTCAGACCGGCCTCCATCAATCCGCTGACAACCGCCTGCGCCACGAAATCGTGGCGGTAAATGCCGCCATCAACGACCAGCGCTGCGCATATGACAGCATCATACCGGCCCGTTTCAGCCAGCCTTTGTGCCAAGAGCGGCATCTCGAACGCACCAGGCACATCATAGCTTTCGATCGCGGCATCCGCGTCGAGTTCGCCCAAGCGCTGCTCAAATCCGGCATGCGCTTGATCAACGATCTCGGCGTGCCACCGTGCCTTGATAAACGCGAATTTTGGGGATTTTGTCATTGCTCTAGATCCTTTCCAAATGACAGAATCCCAGAGCATACAGAAGCACGCACGCCGGTTTTGCTCGCGCACCTCATTCTCTTCCATCCGGACTATGACCGTCGGCTCCGGAGTTCCACCGGATCTGCTGACCCATCCCAAAGAATGGCGCTCGCGGGCTATCACCGCCGGTAGGGAGTTTCACCCTGCCCTGAGAATGCGCACGGCGTAGTATTTCATCGTTTGGCTGTCAATGGACTCTACAAGTCCTTTGCAGACCCAGCCACATCCAGCAGATAGAATCCTCCTCTCGCTCACCCAATAAATCGGTTTCAATGCCACAGCGAAGGGTCGCTACTCCTTATGAAGCCAACTTCATGCGTGCCCGGAAATCCAGACATTGAAGGTCCGCTTTGGCAGCCTCAAAAGCCTGCCGCTGCGTTGCAGCGAAAGACCGGAATCCGCCCATCCTACCGAGGGTATCACCTAGCTCAGTCCCACCCTTGTCCAAAACGCGCTAAGCGGAAGAGCAAAGTTTCCGTCTCCAAAGGTAAGCTTGTCCCGCCCAAGATAGAACACCAGACCCACGACGTTGCGCCCCTTGCCTGGCCCATCGCTTGCGAACCACTTCAGGTGCTTGAAATCATCGGCCGAAACCGTGGCCGCGGACTTGACCTCAATTCCGACCAGGCTGCGACCCGCGTCGATCAGAATGTCGATCTCGCGCCGGTCTGCGCTGCGCCAGTGATAAAGCCGGTAATCCCAGTCCTGCATCGGCAATGCGCGCTGTAACTCGCCAACCACGAAGCTTTCCAAAAGACCGCCCAGGGCTTCCGGGCTGTTGCCAATCTCAAACGATCTATCGTTCAACCGGCGCAGCGCCGTGGCAATGCCGGTATCGACAAAATGGAATTTGGGCTGCTTGATATCTCGCTTTCCTTCTCCCGGCATCCAGGCACCGAGCTTGCTCACCATCGAGAGCCGCATGAGAATATCAAGGTACTGATCAACCGTCTCGCGCTTGAGCTTTGTTAGTTTTGCCATTTCCGATGTGTTGATCTCTTGCGCCGTTCGTGCGGCCATCTGATCAATCAAAAGGCGCAGCGCATCCGGCTTGCGGATGGGCATGATATCGGCCACATCCCGATCGACAACCGCATCGACATAGTCGCGATACTGGCGTTGCCTCGACCGCAAGGGAAGTGTCCGGGTCTCCGGAAAGCCACCCGCCAGTACTAGGTCGATATAGTCTTTGCGACCCAGAGGTGCGGGATCGTCGATTTGCACCAGCGACGGCGCATCCTGCATCGCCCAGTCAATCAGGCGGCTCACAGGGGTCCGGTTGACCTCAGACACCGACAACGGCCAAAGCTTGAGGGTGCGCATTCTACCAGCCAGAGAATCCGCGACATCTGCGGTCGTAAAAACGTTGGAAGACCCCGTCAGAACAAACTGCCCTCTCCGGCGGTTCCGATCCACGATCCTCTTGATGGACAGAGCGAGCTTTGGGGATCGTTGCGCCTCATCTATGACAATCGGTGCTGTGCCGTGATCTTCCGCAAGGCTTGTCAGCTGGCCCTCGGGATCTGCGTCCATGGCCGCCAGAACCGCCATATCATCCAAGGTCACGAAACGACCCTCGTCAAAGAGCTCACGCACAAGCGTCGTCTTCCCCACCTGCCGTGGTCCCACGAGGTTAACCACCCGCGCGGAGGCCAGGGCATCGCGCAACTCGGACGTCAGGTGGCGCGGCAGAAAATCATCGAGGTCAGTCATCTCACGAGATGCCTAAGAGAAGTATCACCAAATGTCCATTAGGAGCCACACAATTTGTCCGTTAGATACCGCACGAAACACCCGCCAGTATCACCAGACTTGCACCGCCCGATACCGTGTGCGGTTACGACCACGACAACTTACCACCGCAACGCAAGAGCTTCGCCATCTGAAGATCAATTGGCCCAACCCGTTACCTCCTGAACGGTAACACATCCGCAACGCAATACACCCCTACCCCCGCACCTGCGCCAAAAGCCCAAGCGACGGATCTCCTGTCGGGGCAAGGCCGGCCTGCCGCTGATAGGCCGCGATCGCCGCCCGAGTCTTCGATCCGACCACCCCGTCCGCGCCACCGGTGTCAAAGCCCCGCGCCGTCAGCCCGCGCTGCAACGCAATACGGTCCTGTTTCGTCAGACCATACGTGTCTGGCGGAAAACCTCCACGCAACGGGCCACCCCCGGCGAGGCGGTCGGCCAGATGCCCAACCCCGATCGCATAGCTATCGGAGTTGTTGTAGCGCTTGATGACAGCAAAATTCGCCGTCACCGCAAAACGCGGGCCCCCGGCCTGCGGCTGGATCACGCGCCCGCCCGATGTGCCTTCGCGCCCCCAGCTCAGTCCCCGCCGCCACCCGTTGCGCGACAGATACGCAGCGGCAGAGGCCAACGCATCCGTCGGATCATCCGACCAGACATCGCGCCGACCGTCCCCATCGAAGTCCACCGCAAAAGCCGTGTAGGACGTCGGGATGAACTGTGTATGACCCATTGCACCGGCCCAGGAGCCGCGCAGACGGTCTGCGCTGACCTCGCCCGCCTGCAAAATCTTCAATGCAGTCGTCAGCTGTTCTTCGAAAAACGCGCCGCGCCGCCCATCAAACGCCAGGGTTGAGGTCGCGGACACCACCGGCACATCACCGCGCCGCGCACCATAAAAGCTCTCTAGCCCCCAGATCGCCGTCACAACCGACGCCGGAACGCCATACCGCGCCTCGATCCGGGCCAGAAGGGCTGCGTTCTGCCTGAGGGCCGCGCGCCCAAGCGCCACCCGCTCGTCCGAGACGGCAATGCTCAGATAATCCTCCAGCGTGCGCCGCGTCTCGGGCTGGTTCCGGTCCCGCGTGACCACTCCGGGCAGATAACCGGTGCCCCGAAATCCGCGCGCTAGCGTGTCCTGCGACACACCACGCCGCAGGGCCCGCTGCCGAAACGCCTGGACCCAGGCGTCATAGGCGGCATTGGGCTGCGGTCGCAGGTCGTCGGACAACCCGGACACGCTGGGGCCGCGGACCGGTGCGTTACCACAGGCACTGAGCGCGCACGCGCCCAGTGCCTTCAAAACCCAACGTCGGTTTACAGTCATTTTGCCGCCCCCTCCGTCAACCCTGCATCCTCGAGCTGCTCCCGATCCGGCAGGTCCTGCAGCGACTCCAGATCGAAGGCGACCAGGAACTGATCCGTCGTCACATAGGTGTAGGGCGCGCCACGCCGCGGCGACCGTGGGCCGGTGCCGATCAGGCCCCGCGCGTGCAACCGCCCGATCAGATCGCGGCTGATCTCCTTGCCGAAGATGTCCTTCAAGCCTTCCCGCGTGATCGGCTGGTGATAGGCGATAGCAGCCAGAACGGTCACGTCGAACTCGCGCAGATCAAAGTCCTGATCGCTGACATCTGCAGCGACGCGGATCGCCGCCGCATAGGCCGGTCGGGTCCGCAACACCCATCCGCCTTTGCCTGACACGCTGTGTCCGACCTTCGCCACTTCGAAGGACCGCCCCTCGAGATCGACGGCCAGATCGTCGATGAGCAGATCGACCGAGGCCCCCTGCCCGACCACCCGGGCAAGGTCTTCGCGCGGCACCGGGGACGCACTCGCGAAGAGCACGGCCTCGATCCGACGCATCCATTCGCGCCAGCGCAGGTCCGCAGGCAGGTCTTCCAGTTCCCGGTCGAGCGCTTGGTCACTATGGTCCTTCGCCATCCTCAGATCCCGTAGAGCCGGAAGGTGTCGCGATCCGTCAACTCGCGCACGGCCCTAAGCTCAACAAGCCGGTCGCAGAAACGACGTGCCGCACGATCAGATCGCAGCGGGATCAGGTGCCCCGGTGCAACGGCGTCGCGGCTCAGGAACAGAGCCACAGCCTCATCAGCGCCCTTCGCTCTCAATCTCGGTGCCACGGTCTTCAATCGGGCCGCGCGCCGGACCAACTCACCAATCTCACGCGTCGCCGCACAGGCTCCTACCGCGATCGCCCGATGGCAGGCCAGGCGCAGTTCCACGCCAGTCTTCCGCAAATCGGCGCGCTTCAATCCGAGGGCCAGAAGCGGTAGGACGTGGGACCATCCGAGCGCCTGGGCCAAGGCCGCCTCTGCCAAGAGGAGCCCAGCCCTATGATCGCGCGGGCGCTCTTCCAGAACCAACTGAAGAACTGCGGCTGTTCGGGAGATCGGTGATCTCTGCCTCGCGCCGCACGGGTCGTACCCGTCGAGCCACACTGCAATCTGATCTGGCGCCAACTCCGGCAAGGCCCGGTGCAGCGCCTTTACCGATATCGGTCGCTCGACCGCGCGACGCCACGACAGATAAACCTCACCCGCCGGCCCCGGACTGTCACCCGGCTGCAGGAATGCGACTGCATCGCGCAGCTCGCGCGCCCTTTCCGGTCGTCCCTGATGCGCCGCACAAGCCTCGGCAGCCCGCAGCGCGAGCCGCTGTCTGAGCAAGGTTTGGGGGACGTCATCCTGGTTCAGCACAAGATGCAGGTGGCTCAAGGCTGCGCCTGACAAAAACGCCACATCTTCAAGGGTTTCGGCACGTCCAGAGGTGACCCAAGACGGCATCCGCGGTAACGTGTCGATGCTGTCAGCAACATATGTCATGCCACAAGGCTATCTCCTGGCGGCGCTTTCGTCCACAATATGATGTAAAAACCGCCCCACCCCGCAGCTCTTCGCTATGTCCAATAAGTTTGCCTTATCGGACACATAGGTGATACCCTCAGAAACATGCACGTGTCGTTTTGATTTCATGGGTGGATTCGCCCGAAATCGCGTCTTTCGTCGAGGAAGTTCTCACTCAATCGGTGGACCGGGCTTTTACTCAATCTCTGGACTCTTACTTTGGCCCGGTCAATGGAGCTCTTTTCTTCGTCCGATCGCCGCCTCTGGTGCAGATGCACGGGCACGGCTCTGCTGAACAGCCAACGCACTGTCTCGGGCATCTCAGATTCAAATGCGAGCGCCGCGCCGAAGAGGTCTCCCAGAATGATCAGGGTCAACGCCCGCCAGCGCAGAGGCAGATGCTGGAACGGC
>NZ_CANLQB010000013.1 GCF_947493125.1 uncultured Roseobacter sp.
GCCGCCGCTCAGCGTGAACGTCGCCGCAGTGGCGCCTGGGATTTCGGTCCCGCCGCGCAGCCACTGCCAGGTGGTGGAGATGGGCGCGGTGCCGGTGGACGGTGCCGCGGTGGCGATCAGGGTCTGGCCGACCTCGGCCAGGCCCGAAAGCGTGGGCACACCGTTGATCTCGGGCGCGCGGGCCGCGATGGCCATACTCGCCGAAGTGGCGCTGTCGCTGCCTTGTGCATTCGTGTCGGTTTGGCGGACGGAGATTGCAGCGCCTTCATCGCCGCCGCTCAGCGTGAACGTCGCCGAGGTGGCACCGGGGATTTCGGTCCCGCCGCGCAGCCACTGCCAGGTGGTGGTGATGGGGGCGGTGCCGGTGGAGGGTGCCGCGGAGGCGGTCAGCGTTTCGCCGATCTCGGCCAGACCCGAAAGCGTGGGCACACCGCTGATCTCGGGGGCACGGGCCGAAATGGCGATGCGTGCCGATGTGGCACTGTCGCTGCCGTCTGCGTTTGTCTCTGTCTGGCGAACGGAGATCTCGGTGCCTTCGTCCCCGCTGCTCAGGGCGAATGTCGCTGCCGTCGCACCTGGGACTTCGGCGCCATCGCGCAACCACTGCCAAGCGGTGGTGATGGGGGCGGTGCCGGTGGAGGGTGCCGGGGAGGCGGTCAGTGTTTCACCGATCTCGGCCAGGCCAGTGATTGTGGGCACACCGTTGATCTCGGGCGCGCGGGCCGCGATGGCCATACTCGCCGATGTGGCGCTGTCACTGCCTTGCCCATTCGTGTCGGTTTGGCGGACAGAGATTGCAGCGCCTTCATCGCCGCCGCTCAGCGTGAACGTCGCCGAGGTGGCACCGGAGATCTCGGCGCCATCGCGCAACCACTGCCAGGCGGTGGTGATGGGCGCCGTGCCGGTGGACGGTGCTGCCGAGGCGGTCAGCGTTTCGCCGATCTCGGCCAGGCCCGAAAGCGTGGGCACACCGTTGATCTCGGGCGCGCGGGTGGAAATGGCAATACTTGCCGAGATGGCGCTGTCGCTGCCTTGTGCATTCGTGTCGGTTTGGCGGACAGAGATCTCGGTGCCTTCGTCATCGCCTTCCAGGGCGAATGTCGCCGCGGTGGCGCCCGGGATCGCGACGCCATCGCGCAGCCACTGCCAAGCAGTGGTGATCGGCGCGGTGCCGGTGGAGGGTGCCGCGGAGGCGGTCAGTGTCTGGCCGGCTTCGGCGAGACCTGTGATGGTGGGGACCCCGTCGATTTCCGGAGCGCGGACACCGACCAGTGGTGTGATGGTGAACCGTTCGCCGGTATCGGTCTGGAGGTCATAGGCGATGCCGCCGGTTACGGGAATGCTGAAGGGCGGGTCTCCCTCGTGGCGCGTCCAGGATCCGTTGGGATCCGCTTGTGGCTTGGTCCAGATGGTGCGGGGCATTATGAAATCTCCACGGTGATTGCGTCTGTATCGGGACCAGCGGTCAGAGAGGGCCGGGCCGGCACGGGAGCAAGGCTTTCGATCCTGATGGCGTCGGCGCGTTCGCTGAGCACGGTGATCACAACGGGAGCCGCGGCAACAGGCACCGCGGTCGCGAAGGGACCTGCGGCACTTTCGACCTCCAGATAGAGTATGCTGCCGGCGGCGGCTTCCGGGACGCTGAGCGTGCTTGCCGTTCCGTAATCCGCGCCGCCGGGGGTGCTGCCCCAGGCATAGGAGGTGATTGCCGTGCCGTCCGACAAACTGGCGGAGAGGGTGTCCCCTACCTCCGCCGTTCCATCGTTCAGACCAGAAAGCAGCAGGCTGGGCTGCATCGTGCCACTGCTTCTGGTGGATACCGTCGTGAAACCGACTGAAATGGAAATCATACGGGAGATCCCTCCGGGGTCAGAGCTTCAGGAATGGCCGGATCACGCGAGGGCCACGATCCCCGAAGCCGTGGTGCCGGTGCTCCAGACCCGGGACACCCGGATCGGAAAGGCGATGCCGGCGGCCACATGGATCGTTGCCGTTGTCCCGCCGATCGTGGTGACACGCAGGGCCCCATCGCTGGCGACATTGATCGCCCGACTGGCTTCGGTGAGGTCCTCGGTGTCGCTGGGGGTGACGGGGATGAGGCGGACAGCCGGGCTCTCGAGACCGGTCTGGTAACTTTCAAAGGCATCCGTCATCTCGAATCTCTCCTTCAGGCTGCATGGATTTCAAAGCTGTACTGCTGGGTCGGCGCACACTGTCTGGAAATTTGGTTAAGATTGTCGGACGTGACCGCGCGCGCAGGAACGTGAGCTGGAAACGGCTGAAATTCCGCGTATTTTGAACGGAATGGACATATTTTCCTGCGATGAGGATGTTCTCAGCGGGGGTGCCGTGCGCTATACCCGTGCCTCGACCTGATCAGCGAAGGATGCCGCGTTTCAATGCCACCGATGCTTGCGCTCTATCTCTGGCCTGCGATCAGTGCGGTGATCCTGCGCAACATGCGTCTGCCGCTGGCCATTCTGGTCGTGATCTTCGCGGGTTACATGTTCCTGCCGGTGAAATTTGCCATCGATTTCCCGATGATCCCGCCGATGGACAAACATGCCATCCCGGTCATGACTATCATGGCGGGTGTCCTGCTGTTTGCGACGCTGCGCGAGTCTGCTCCGAACCAGCCGGGGCTGCTGCCCAAGAGCCTGCTGGCACGGATCCTGATCGGGCTGGTTGTGCTCGGGGCCATCGGGACCGCGATCACCAATGGCGACCGGATCGTCACACCGCAGGAGGTCAAGCGCCCGCTCAGCCTCTATGACGGCGTTTCCATGGCGATCGGCTATGTCATCCTGATCCTGCCCGTGCTCATCGGACGCAAGTATTTCGCCCGGGCGGAGACGCATCGGCTGATCCTGATCGTCTTTTGCATCGCGGCCTGCATCTATGCGCTGCCGGCGCTGTTCGAGGTGCGCATGTCCCCCCGCCTGAACCGCTGGATCTATGGCTTCACCCCGCATGACTGGCGCATGCACGTGCGTGGGGGCGGCTGGCGCCCGATGGTGTTTCTCGAGCATGGGCTGCGTGTTTCGCTGTTCTTCGCGCTTGGGCTGATCGCCGCGGTCGGGTTGTTCCGCATGGGCTGGAAAGTGGGCTTCACGATGGTGGCCTCGGCCGGTCTTGCCGTGACGCTGGTGCTGACCAAGTCTCTCGGTGCGGTGATCATCGCGGCGCTCATCGTGCCGCTGGTGTTCTTTCTCAACACCCGTTTGCTGATCCTTGCGGCGGCGGTCATCGGGACGATCGTGCTGACCTATCCGATCCTGCGGGGCGGGGGGTATGTGCCGATCGACAAGGCGCTGGAACTGGCCGCGCGCGTTGACGAGAAGCGCGCAGGCTCGCTGCGGGTCCGGGTGGAAAACGAGGAGATCATGCTGGCGCGCGCTGCCGAACGGCCCGTTTTCGGCTGGGGCGGGTTCGGCCGGTCGCGGGTGCGCAACGAGAAGGGCAACGACATTACCACCGCCGACGGCTATTGGGTGATCATGATCGGTCGCGTCGGCTGGGTGCATTACATCGGGGAATTCGGACTGATGACCGCGCCGATGGTGCTGTTGTTCCTCCAGCGCCGCCGGCTCGGCATCACCCGTGACACCGCCATCCTGTCGATCATCGTGGCGGCCAACATGATCGATCTCATCCCGAACTCGGGTCATTCGCCAATCCTGTTTCTGATTGTCGGCGCACTCTGGGGCCGTCTGGAACGGGGGCCGGAGGACGATGACGGGGAGGGCGGCCTCGATCCGCCTGAGCAGGACGGCCGTCCGCAGGGCGAAGATGCGTCACGCTATGCACGGGATTTCGGCAAGAAGCCCGTCTCCCGGCAGCGTCCGCTCAAAACAAAGGTGGAGCGGTCCACTATACACCCCCGGTATCGGCGTGATACCGGGCAAAACCACTCCGCGTCCTGAGACTTGCCAATGCCCTGCAAGCTTGCCATTTCGATCATCAACTATCGCACGCGCGATCTGACACTGGGGTGCGTGGCGTCAGTGCTCGATGATATCGGCACGCTCGATGCCCGTATCGTGGTGGTCGACAATGCCTCCGGCGACGGCTCGGCGGAGGCGATTGCCGACTGGATCGCCGCCCAGCCCGCCGAGACACCCGTCGAACTGGTGCGGTCGCCGGTCAACACCGGGTTTTCCGGTGGCCACAACCAGGGGATCGCGGCGGTGGAGGCCGAGCATTATCTGTTGCTGAATTCCGATGCGGTGCTGCGTCGGGGCTTTCTGCGCGCGATCCTTGCTGCAGCGGAGGCGCAGCCGCAGGCGGGGCTGATCGCACCGCGGATCGAAACGGACGCGGGTGAGGTGCAGGTCAGCCAGTTCCGCTTTCACAACCCCTGGAGCGAGTTGGACCGCGCGGCGGGGGCAGGACCGGTCAGCCGTCTGCTCCGCCGCCGCGTGGTGGCGCTGTCCCCGCCGGCCGATCCGGCGGAGGTCGAATGGGCCTCCTTCGCCTGCATCCTGCTGCGCGGCGAGATGGTGCGTGCCCTGGGGCCTATGGACGAGGGGTATTTCCTCTATTACGAAGACGCCGAATATTGCCTGCGCGCGCGCCGGGCCGGCTGGAGTATCGCGCTGGCACCCGAAGCGGTGGCGGTGCATTTTCGCGGCGGCTCCGGCCCGGTGAAGAAGAACGCCAAGGCGCGCAAACGTCTGCCGGCCTATTACTACAGCTCCCGCACCCGGTTTCTCTATCAGGCCCACGGGCGGGCGGGGCTGACCTGCGCCAACCTCGCCTGGCATGTGGGCCGTGTCCTGGCCCGGACCCGGACGTTGCTCGGCGGCCGCCCTCATCTGGCGGTTCAGCAGGAGGCGCGCGACATCTGGACCAACTTCCGCACCCCGCTGGGGCCGCGACACGCGCCGGGAGAATGATGTGACCACCAGCGGACCTCTGCCCGATTTCATCGTGATCGGCGCCATGAAATGCGGCACCACGACGCTGGCGGCCCAGCTTGCCGCGCAGGCGGGTGTGTTCATGTCGACACCGAAGGAGCCCAACTACTTCTCGGATGACGCGGTGTTCGCCCAGGGGCAGGGGTGGTACGAGGGGCTTTTCGCGCAGGCACCGCCGGGGGCGCTGAAGGGGGAGGCTTCGACCCATTACACCAAGCTGCCCACCCACCCCGAAACACTGGCGCGGATGACCGCGCTGCTTGCCGCGCCAAAGCTTGTCTACATGATCCGCAACCCGGTGGCGCGGGCGGTGTCGCACTATATTCACGACTGGTCCCTGCGCGTGGTGGGGGATGACGCCGAAGCAGCCTTCCGCAGCCGCACCGAATTCGTCGATTACGGCTGCTACGGCATGCAGATCGCGCCCTTCATCGAGGCCTACGGACGCGGGGCGGTGTTGCTCACCTGCCTGGAGGCGTTCCAGACCGACCCGGTTGCGGAATTTGCCCGGGTCGCGGCCCATCTCGGTCTGCCGGAGGGCGTGGCCTGGCAGGAGGGTCTCGATGCGCAGAACGTCTCGGGCGCGCGGTTCCGGCGGCTGCCCTTCCAGTCGGTTCTGGTGGACAGCCGCGCGGCGCGCGCCTTGCGCCGCGGGTTGGTGCCGAAAGCGCTGCGCGAGAAGATCCGGGCGCGCCGGCAAATGACCGCCCGGCCAGAGATCCCGGCGGATCTCGAAGCCCGGATGCAGGCCCGGTTCCTCGAAGACCGCGCGGGGCTGGCGCAGGTCTTTCCCGGCCATCCCGCACTCGATCTGTGCTATCCGTTTCGGCCCGCGTGACAGCTGCGGCCCATATCGGCGCTGTGGTCATCGGGCGCAACGAGGGCCAGAGGCTTATTGACTGCCTGACCTCGATGCAGGGGCAGGTGGGCCGCATCGTCTATGTGGATTCCGGGTCCACCGACGGCAGCCAGGCGGCGGCGACCGACCTCGGGGCCGAGGTGGTTGCGCTTGATACTACGGTTCCCTTCACGGCGGCCCGGGCGCGCAACGCCGGTCTGGCCCGGCTGATGGAGCACGCGCCCACGCCGGAGCTTGTGCAATTCGTCGACGGGGACTGCGCGCTCGATCCGGGCTGGATCCCGGCGGCGGTGGCGTTTCTGGCGGCGCATCCGGAGGTGGCGGTGGTCTGTGGACGCCGGCGCGAGCGCTTCCCCGAGGCCAGCGTCTTCAACCGGCTCATTGACCGGGAATGGGATACGCCGGTGGGGGAGGCGCGGGCCTGCGGCGGCGATGCGCTGATGCGGGCGGCCGCGCTGGCGGAGGTGGGGGGCTACAATCCTGGCCTCATCGCGGGCGAAGAGCCGGAGCTTTGCGTGCGGCTGCGTGCGGCGGGATGGAAAATCTGGCGGCTCGATGCGGAAATGACGTTGCACGATGCCGCGATCACGACGGTGGGGCAATGGTGGCAGCGGGCGCGGCGTGCGGGCCATGCCTATGCCGAAGGGGCAGCGCTGCACGGGGCCCCTCCTGAGCGGCACAATGTGGCGCCAACCCGGCGGGCGCTGCTTTGGGGGCTGGGGCTGCCTCTGCTCACCCTGGCGGCGCTGGTCCTGTGGTGGCCGGCTGCGCTGGCTCTGTTGCTGATCTGGCCTGTGCAGGTGCTGCGGCTGTGGCGCCGTTATGGTGATGGTGCGCAGGCGCTGGCGATGACCTTCGGCAAACTGCCCGAGGCACAGGGCGTTCTGACCTACGGGTGGCGCCGCCTCACCGGGGCGCGCCCGGCGCTGATCGAATACAAGTAACGCCTCAGATCGCGCGGGCGCGCAGATCGCCGTAAAGCGCGCGGCAGGCCTGCAGAAGCTCCGTTTCATCCGGCTCTGCCGCCGGACGGTCCGGACGGCGGAGCGTCTCGGCCGGAGCCGCCTCGGGCAGATCGAGCCGGGCACAGAGCTTCGGCCAGACCGTCTCGGTGTCATCACACAGTGTTTCGTAGCAGACAAAGACGGCCGCATCGGGGGCTGTGCGCAGCAGGGCCTCGTAGGTCGCGCGCCAGAGCCTCAGCCAGTAGTCGAGATCGCTGGCCGGATCGCCTTCGGGTGGCGCCTCAGTGAAGACGAAGGGCCGGTGGTCGGCTCCGAATTCGTGATGCGCCAGCCAGGTCATATACTGCCGCGCAAAGTGATCCTCTGCGTCGCGGGCCAGAAAGTCCCGGTGCTGGCGCATGAGTGAGCGCGCATGGGTCAACGGGTCGCGGAAGGGGATCAGCAGCACCGCCTGCGGGAAGGCGGCGGCGATCTCCGGCAGCCGCAGGATATTGTTGTTGTTCTTCGACAGGTACCTTTTGCCCTCCGCCGCGCGCAGGATCGAGGCGACATAGCCCTGGAACGCCGCCCGTATGTCGGACGGGACCTGCATCGGGGTCAGCCGGTCGGCGTGGATATAGCTCTCCCCGCACTGGACGCGCCAGAAGACTTCTTCCAGGGCTTCGGGGCTGTCGAAATCCACCAGAATGCCATCCCCATGCGCCCGCTCCTGTGCGGCCATCTGCTGCCGCGCGCCGCCGCTGAGCCGCGCCCAGAGGTTCGGCGCCAACACGAAGGGCATGTCACGGTAGGTGAGCGACCGGAAGGCGCCCGTGGCATGAAGCTGGCGCATCAGGATCGTGGTGCCCGCGCGGGCGAGCCCTGCAACGAAGACGTGGGGCTCCTGGGCCACGCGATCCCTGTCGACCGGATAGAGCTTCTGGTCGATGTCCATCGAGACCTCGGCCACCGCCCGGCTGCCGAGCGCCAGCCGGTGCAGCAGCTGCGCGCCCGCGCCGTAGTCCGAGGATCCTCCGACAGGGCGCAGCTTGGCATAGGCCAGGGCAACAACGGTGATGAAGATGAGACCCGCCCAGGACATCGAGAAGTCGAGGAAGGCAACGCCCATGAGATGCGCGAGCCCCGCCAGCAGGGCAAAGGGCGCGAAGGCGGCAAGCAGGCTGACGGCAACCCGTCCCGTGGTCCGCAGCATCATCAGCGCATAGCGCGGCAGGACCTTTTCCTTCCAGTGGTCCGAAATCCGCTCGGACCGCAGGATGGCGGGCACACGGGCCAGAATGTGCTGAAAGCGCCCGAGGGTCGCAAAGAACTGCACGCGCATCAGGATTTCGACAAAGCCGATCCCGGCCAGCGCGGCAAACAGCCAGTTCATTCAGGGTCAGTCCTTGGACGGTTGGGAGGCCTCTGCTGCAGCCTTGCGCTTCTTCATCATCCGCTTGATCGGATACCAGAGCACCGCGAAGACGGCGAGCAGGATTGACCCGATGATCCCGAGGATCACCGCGATGGCGCCCAACCCGAGCCCGGGGCCCACATAGGCATGGGCCGCGTGTGGCAGCGCCAGCGTGACAAGAGCGGCCAGCGTCAGCAAGCGGAGCGCGGGCGACGTGAATTTCTCGATCATGATTTGTCTCCCTGAGACTGAATGGTGCTGCAGTCGGTCTGAAGCCAGCGGTCAACGGTGGCCTGATCTAGCACGAAGGCCTCGCTCACGTGAAGGGCGCGCCCGTCCGTGCGGTCGTAGACGTTCACGAAATCGAACACGAGCTCGCCGGTCTCCAGATCGACCTCCAGAAACCGCCCTTGGGTCGCGCTCGCGATGATCACGGTGCCATAGTCCGTGAACTGGTGCTGGCCGTTGATCCGGGAGTAGAAATTATGGTCGGCCCCGTCGATCAATGTGCGGTGGGTGTTGGCAGCCAGGTCGATCTGTTCGATGGTGGAAAACTCCGGCAGACCGCGGCGGTCCGAGCGGTAGCGGTTGTTGTAGATCGAGATTGTTCCGTCGGCATGCCAGTCGGGATCGTGCTGCCCGTCACCGGCGCCCGAATACCACCATTTGATCTCCAGCGTATCGGGGTCCATCACGAAGATCAGGTTGGTGGTGTGATAGCTCTGCACCAGATCGCCGACTTCGAATTGCGGGAAGGCCTCGGCCAGATCGCTGGGCAGCGCTTCGATATGGTTGGGATGGGTGGCCTGATCGCCGCGCCGGCCGCGGCGCAAATCGAAGATCGGGATGCGGACATTGGCCTGTTCCACATCCGCCATGTCGATTTCGCGCAGGGTCTCGCCGGTCTCGGCATCGATCAGGATCAGTATCGGGTGGAGATCCCCCTGATAGCCGCCATAGGTCCAGAAGGCGGTGTTGTCTTCGGTTGGGGTGGCCACGTGGTGGAAGATGCCCTGTTTGACCCAGTCGACTTCGCTGCAATAGCCGAACTTGATGAGGCCACCGGCGCTTTCCTGCAGGTTGATCGCCATGGATCCATCGGGAAAGAGTGCTGCGCCATAGAGGTTCTTGAGCGTGTCCTCTTCGGTATCGGGAAGCTCCATCAGTTCGGGCAGCTCCGCATTCAGATACCAGCGGTGCAATTCGCGGCCCTGCGGGTCGATCAGGATCGCGCCCCAGAAGGCCTCTTCGAAATCGAAGGCGGCGATCAGAAGCCGGTAGGCGGGGGGCGCATCCGGTGCAATCCAGATTTGTGGCACACCGCGCCGCGCGGTGACGCCGGTCAGCGGGAAGTCCTCGAACTTCTCACCATCGAGCGGCTGGTACTGGCGCATCATGCGGGTGGGTGTGCCACCGAGATCGTTCTGCAGCTTCTGCGCGATGGAAAGGTCTTCGTCCTGGTCGCCGCGCACGAAATCGACCACGGATTTCATCTGGTCGTAGGGAAAGACCTGAAAGGTAACCGAGGCCACACCCCAGGCAAAGAAGGCGGCGGCAACGAGATAGAGAAGGGCAAACCGGGCGACCCAGTTCATGTCAGGAACCTCCCCTTGATGGATGAGCCAAGCCGGTCCAGTGATACTTGGCTGGCGTGCCATGTCGAAAGGATATTCCGGATCTGGCCGTTCTTCCGGCAGATCGGTGCCGAAGGTCGAAAATATGACCTGTCGCGATACCCGTCTGAACACAAAAAACCGATGTCTGAAATCATACTGTCACTCAATCGCATAAACAAATACTGCATTTGAAACGCTAGGTCGAATTCCCGACATATTCAAGCCAGGCGGTTCTGATCCGGCCTGGATCAGCGGGAAATGTCTGCGCTTTGCTCAACGGTTGTTCGGCGCCAGGTCAGCAGCGCCAGGCCCAGCGAAGCGAGGAGCCACGCGCCGAAGACCAGCGCCGGGGACAGCTCCCAATGGGCCATGCGGAAAAACGCATTCCGCTCGGTCAGCAGGTTTTCCAGGATCGGATCCTTGAGCGGAAAGCGCATCCCGCTGGGTACGGTCATGGTCATGCTGGCGCAGGCAAGGCTGAAGAAGAGCGACAGGCCGAACAGCCCCTGCAGGATGCGCCGCGCCCGACCGTCCCAGCGCGTCCAGAGCCACAGCAACGGCAGGAACATGAAGAAGACCGCGGGCATGGTATGGCGTGGCCCGACCGAGGCACCGCCGCCCCAGTAGAAATAGGAGGCGTTGAGCAGGAAATAATAGAGGATCACGGCGAGGCAGAGACCCATGTCCGCCCGGTGGCCCGCACCGCCCCGGCCGGGCGCGCGCAGCCCGTACCAGATGCCGATGGGGACAAGGGCCAGCAGCGGTGAAAGCCAGAGGATGCCGCGGCGGATGCTGAACAGAATCTGCCACAGCACCGCCGGATCGGGCCGGGTAAGGCCGAGAAAGCCCTCCTGCATGCCTTCAAAGCCCACGACCGAGGAATACCCGACCCGGAACGGGCTGCCGAAGCTGGCCCAATGATAGACCATCATCGGCAAGGCGGCGGCAATCGCAGCCCCGAAGGCCAGCGCGAAAAGCCGCCACGCCGTCGCCCGCGGCAGCAGCGTCAGCCGCCACAGCGCGTAAAGCGCAATCATCAGCGCCGGGGGGGCGGCGGTATATTCGATGCTGACCGCAAGGCTGAGCGCCGCCCCCGCCAGCGGGGCCCGCAGGCCCTGCGGCAGCCGCGTGGGCGCGCGCGCCAGCCCGGTGGCGAGGGCGAAGGCGATGGCCAGCGCCGCGCCCGCGGCCACATGTCCGAAGAACTGCACCGACCACCCCAGCACCGGCGTGGCCAGGCACACCGAGAGGCTTGCCATCAGCGCGGCCCGCGGGTCGCCTCCCAGTCGCAGCCCGGCCCGGTAGAGTGCCGCGCCGGCCAGCGCCATCAGCAGCCCGCCCGTGGTCCAGGCGATGGCCCGCCAGATCAGCGCCGCGCCGCGGGGCAGCGTGTCAAGCGGCGCATCGAGCTGGAAAAGGGCCGCTGCGGCCTCCGGGGCGACGGCGCGCCCCACGGCATAGGCCGGGACCGCGAGCAGCGCCATGCCGGGCGCCTTGTCAGAGTAGTAATGCGCCCCGACCTGAGCCTTGTCGACGGTCAGCGCGGCGTGGCGATCAATCCGCGTTGTGCCCTCTGCCACCAGCGCGTCTGACAGCATCAGCCGGGTGGAGGAATTGGCACCGCCGAATTCCGGCAGGAACGGCAGCGGCACCAGCATCAGCAGCACAAAGAGCAGCGTGGCGGGTCTCATTTACGCAGGAACCGCTTGCGGAAGACCAGATAGCGGGCCCCGAGGAAGTTGAAGCCCATCCCCGCCGCAATGCCGACGAGGGCGGCGAGCTGCAGCGCATAGACCCCGTCGGAGAGAACACTCATCCGCAGGCCGAGTGCCACGCAGTAGTTGACCACGAGGCCCAGCACCGAGGCGCTGACAAAGCCGAGGAACTGGCGCAGCATGGGTTCATGGCGCGCATAGGAGAAGGTGAACCGCCGGTTCAGCAGGAAATTGGTGACCAGGCTGACGCAGATACCGCTGGCCAGGCACAGCCATTCGGGCAGACCCGCCCAGAACGCCAGGCTGAGCACGGAGAGGTTCACCACCACACCCGAGGCGCCCACCACGAGGAATTGCGCCAGATACATCATGCCGGCGAACTGGAACATGTAGAGGCGGCGCAGGTGCTGGATATAGCGCAGCTGCTCGGCCAGGGTGAGCTTGCTCTCGCCGAACTGCCGGTCGGTGAAATGGATGGGGACTTCGCCGACGTTCTCGAAGCCGCATTTCACGATCAGCTCCAGGGCGATCTTGTAGCCCACCGGGTTGAGATCCCGGGCCTTGTCGAAATCGGATTTGCGCAGCGCGAAAAACCCCGACATCGGGTCGCGTATCGCGGTCAGGGGCCGGGCCAGGACGGTGGCCACGAAGCTGTTGAACCAGCGAAAGAACCCCCAGTCGTCGTCGGTGGAGCCGCCGGGCACATAGCGCGAGCCGATGACGAACTGCTGGCCTGAATGCAGCGCCAGCACCAGATTGGGAATCGTTTCCGGCGGGTGGCTGAGATCGCAGTCCATGCAGATCAGCACCGGGTAGCGCGCCGCCCGGAAGCCGTCCACCACCGCTGAGCTGAGGCCGCGGTCGGTCTCCCGCACGAGAATGCGCGCCCAGTCGAAGCCGGCAGCCTCCACCGCTTCGACGCTGCCGTCGCGGCTGTTGTCGTCGACGAAGATCACCTCCAGCGTCAGCCCCGCGCGCTCTCGGACCTGATCAACCCGGTTCAGAAGATGCGGGATGTTCTCGGCTTCCCGGTAGGTCGGCACGATAATGCTGATCCCGACTGTGTAGTGGACATCGCAGAGATCCGTCGAAGGGGGCGCCAACCGGTCGGTCATGTCTTCTGTCACTGTTGTCATGCGGTGTCCTTGTGGACGGGTATCATGGGCCGTGTCGATGCTGCAAGAATACTGCTTTCACATGGCCGAGCAGGCACAGCTTGTCGATAAAACGCTTGTTTATTGGTAAACTTGTGATCTTCCGTGACCAATTCGCATATGGGGCCACGCCGGTAACTGTCCCCCTGTTTTGGGCTGGGATCACCGAAGCACTTGCAGTACTGCTGCAGAGCAGGACAGTCTTCCCAGGATGTCCGGCACGAGTGACCGACGACGAGTAATTCCCAGATGGCCCTGTTTTCCCCCCTGGCTCTGATGCGCGGCGACAGCGCGCGGGCGCGTGTTTTGCGCGGCACCATGATGACGGTCGTCAATTTCGGCGGCAGCAAGGGGCTGCGGCTGGCCTCCAACCTGATCCTGACCCGGATCCTCTTTCCCGAAGCCTTCGGGATGATGGCGCTGATCACCGTTTTCGTCGGCGCGCTGGAGATGTTTTCGGACATGGGGGTGAACGCCTCGATCATCCAGAGCAAGCGTGGCCACGACCCCGAGTATCTCAACACGGCCTGGACGGTGCAGATCCTGCGCGGCGCCGTGCTTTATGTGGCGGCGCTGCTGCTCGCTGCCCCCGCCGCGCGGTTCTATGACGAGCCGATGCTGGCGCAGCTTCTGCCCGTTGCCACGCTCTCCATGCTGATTTCGGGCTTTACGTCCACCAAGGAGGCCACCGCCAACAAGAAGATCCTGCTTGGCCGGATCACCGCCATCGGGCTGGGCACGCAGGCGCTTGGCATTCTGGTCAACATCGGCATGGCGCTCTGGCTGCAGTCGGTCTGGGGGCTGATCTTCGGGGGGATTGCCGCCAATCTCGCGAAGGTGACGCTGACCCATCTTGCGCTGCCGGGCGCGCGCAACCGGCTGGCCTGGAACTGGGAGGTGTTCTGGGACATCTTCCATTTCGGCAAATATATCTTCATCAGCTCCATCGCCGGGTTCTTCATCAATCAGGGGGACCGGGCGATCCTGGGCAAGTTCGTGAGCCTCGCGGAGCTGGGGATCTACAACATCGGCTGGCTGATGGCGTCGGTGCCGATGGCCTTCAACCGGCTCTTCGGGCGGCGTATCCTGTTTCCGCTCTATGCCGAGAAGCCGCCCGCTGAAAGTGACGAGAACCGGCGCAACATCGCCCGGGTGCGCCTTGCCATGACGGGCGGCATGCTGATGATCAGCTTCGCCTTCGGGCTGACCGGGGACTGGCTGATCCAGACACTCTATACGCCCGAGTACCATCTTGCCGGGCCGATCCTGGTGCTGGTGGCGCTCGCGGGCATGCCTCTGGTGATCACCGCAGCCTACAGCAGCCTGCTGCTCGGGACCGGCGATTCACGCAGTTTCACCATCCTGCTGATCACCACGGCCCTGGTCCAGATCGGCCTTTTGTGGATCGGCGTGCAGAATTACGGGCTGCTCGGGGCCATCGCGGCACCGGCGCTGGCCGTTTTCATCGTCTATCCCTTGAACGTGTTTCTGGTGCGGCGCCACAAAGGCTGGGACCCGGTGCATGATGGGCTCTATGTCCTGCTGGCTGCGGTCATCGCGGCTGTGGTGCTGAGCGTGCATCCCGATGCGGTGGCCCGGGTTATGACAGGCGGCGCCTGAAGCCTTGTCTCTCTGCCCCTGATCTGCGCACCGGGCGTCCGGCCCTTGTCCGGCACGAAGGGACCTGACATTCTGCGCTCTTCGAAAGGCCTGATGTTATGACCACGCGCCGCACTGCCCTTCAGATCCTGTCCGCCGCAGCCCTGCTGCCGGCGTTGCCGCGGCAGGGTGGGTCGCAGACGCTCGATTTGTCCATCCGGCTGACCGCCCCGCCTCTGGCCGTCGCGCCCATGGGCGTGTTTCTCGAGGCGGTTCCCGCGCCAACAGCGCGCGCGGGGAGCGCAGGCTATCCGGCGGCTTACCGGCCGGAGTTTCACGAGATCACCTACGTCTGGTCGCTGCTCGACGAAGGGCCGATGCAGACGCCCGAGCACCTCGTTGCGGCGCACCGCCGGACGGATCAGGCCATGGGCCCCTTCATCGCGCGTGTTTTCACGACACCAGGCCGGCACCGGGTCGCGGTGGAGGCCTTTGCCCCCGATGGTCGCCGGGGGCGCGCCGAAATCACGGTGGAGGTGGGGGATCCGGCGCGGGCCTTCGGTCCGGACGGGACCATCGTGGTCGCTGCCGACGGTGATTTTTCCGGCGCGCCTGGGCATCACCCGCGCAATGCGGTGCGCACGTTGCAGGACGCCTTTCGCCGGTACAAGGCGCTGGGAGTGCCGCAGGTGCAGATCCTGTTGCGGCGCGGACAGGCGCATGTGCCCCCGCGCGACCGCGCCTTGCAGTTCCGCAACCAGTCGGCGCATTGCCATATCGGTGCCTGGGGGCAGGGGCCCCGGCCGCTCATTGACCTGACGCAAAATGCCTCGGGCCTTTTCCTGCTGCATCCCAAGTGGGACGGGCGCGCGCTGGTGCTGAAGGATTTGCAGTTCCGGGGCGGCTGGGACCCCACCACCGAACTGTGGCAGTCCGCGCAAACCGAAGCCGTGGTCGCCACCCGCGGCAACGCCGCGCTGCTTCTGCATAATTGCCGCGAGGAGGGCTGTGCGGTCACCGTCAACAGCCGCCCACCCAGCCAGCAGACGGGCGTCCGGGCGATGACGTTCTTCAATGCCTACGACAAGACCGATTTCAAGGATTTCCTGTTGCTGGGCCCGCGCGACGAGGTGGATGTGGCCATCACCGGCTGCCGGGTGGTGCAGAACCTGCAGGCGCTCAACGGCGGTGAAAACCGGGCGGTGACCTCCTACAATATTTACGGGCGTAACGCGCATAACTTCATCCGCTGCAGCGCGCGCCGCCTTTACGTCGCCTCCAACGATATCTTCATGCGTCACGGCTGGGCGATGCAGAAGGTCTTCGACAACCCCGCCTTCCGGATCAACCGCAACAACGTGCCCGATATGCGTGCGGTGATCGCGCGCAACCACATCGAAGGCATGATCGTGCGGGATACCAAGGGCGCGCCGGTGCCGATGAATTTGCTGATCGAGCAAAACTACATCGTCTCGAACCCCACGACAGGCCGGGCGATTGGGCTGCGCGGCGGGGCGGCCAGCATCCGCAACAACATCGTGCTGGAACACGACACCCCGAAACCGCCACGCACCGGTGCGGGCTTTCGCGGCTTTGTCTCCCTGGCACGGGAAGAGGGGGAGCGCGCGACACGCGACATGCCCTTCCTGGTCTACAACAACAGCTTCATCCTGCTGCGCCGGGATGAAAATGCCCAGCATGGGCCCGGCACGGTGGTCACCTCGGAGGATCGGTTCACTCAGATCCGGGAAAGCAACAATCTGCTCTGGGCACCGGCCCTGGACATAGATCCCACCGGGGATGGCCCGCTGGAGACCACATCGCTCGGCTGGGACGCACGCTATCGGGGCGCACGGATCGGGTGGGCCCGGTTCGGCAAGGGCAGGCTGCCCCGGCAGATGTTTCCCGGCGACACGCTGCTGGTGCCCTACTGGACGGATTATTTCGATATCCCGCTGGGCCCGGGAGATTTTGCCGGGCAGGCGGGGCGCCATGCGATGATCGTCAGCATCGCCGGGAAACGGCGCAGCTTTGATGCGTTGAGCGGTGATGTGGACATCCGCTTCGAGGCGCAGGGGGTGCGCGTCACAAACACCAGCCCGGCGCGCTGGCCTGCGGGCGCGGATTTCATCCTGCATTGTGATCGCGGCAGCACGCCCTCGGCGATGCAGACGCAATATGCACATCCGCCCGGAACAATCGCGCTCTACTCACCGCTGCCGGGGGCGGGGGCCCGGGGCAGCGCGCGGGGTGACCTGATTGCGGCTTATGATTTCCTGGGTCGGCTGAGGCCCGGCACCTGGCATCCCGATGCGCCCTCCGGTGATCCGTCACGCGGTGCGGTCGAACCCTGAGCCCGTCTCATAAAAAAAGGGCGGCCTTGCAGACCGCCCTTAGAAAAAACCGTCCGGTTGTCGATCTAGCGGGTCCGGCGCCGCCGCGCCCAGCCCAGCAGCACGATACCGCCCGCCAGAAGCGGCAGGCTGGCCGGCCCCGGCACGGGCGATGGCGTGTTGTCGTTGTCATCGCCATTGGTGTCGGTGGGAACTGATTTCGCTCCGATGAAATCCGCCTGAAGCCGACTTCCGCCAAAAATCTTGCGCTGGCCGGATTCAGTCACACGCACGTAATCCGTGACGGGACTGTGGAACCGGAAGAGCCAGGTCTGATCCTGCGTGCTGGCTTCACCGCTGTCGTCCAGCGCGAACAGTCCAGTGTCTGTCAGGAAGTTGCGAACACCTTTGGTGAAGCCGTCGAAGACCTGGGTGGCAACGGAGCAGTCCGCATCGCTGCACAGGCTCAGTTTGAAAGGATCGATTCCGCCGAGATCCGCGATGACGAGGTCTGTGAACCCTCCCAACACGGAGTTGAAGGTGACAAAGGAGTTACGCCCGAAATCAAGCTGTTCGTCAGCCTCGACCGTGGTGCCGGAGATCCCCGAGTTGTCCCAGGTCGAGATTTGCGAATTGACATAGGCGGGGTCACCGGCTGCGCCGCTGGCATTTGCTGCGGCCCCGTTTTCGCCCTGATCCGTGCGCCAGGGGCCGGTTGGGTCGGCACTTGACGGCCCGGAGCTCGGGTCGGTCAGCGATGAAAAGGTCAGCGCCGTGTCGATATCAAAGGAAAAGTTTTGCGCCACCAGAGAGGCTGACGTGGCCTTGTCGTTGCCGTTCAGATTGCCAAGCTGGTAGACCGTCTGTGTGCCGACCGTCAGCGGCGCAACCGAACTGGTTGTCGGAACCGATTGTTCCGCGATCAGGAAGATATCCAGACCAAGAGCCTTCGACTGACCCGGCGCAACCGCGGCGCAGGTGAGCAGCGCAAGGGCCGACAAAGCGGTGCGCGGTGTTGACCTGAATGTGCAAGATGATCTTTCAAAGCGCATAATCTGTAACTCTTCTCATCTTTGTGCTGGTTACTGGTGGAACTCGGAATGTCTAATGCGTTTATAATAAATTGATATGACCGGCTGCGCCATGCTGAATACGCGTGAACCTGCCAAATCATTTGGAAACCGGTTAAAAACGTCACTTTCCGGTACGTCTTTACAACCATTGATAGAGTTACCCAGGTGTTCGGAGGGATGCGAGGAATAAGGCGTCGTGCGATTCGTGGACAATTCCAGCCCTTTTCCAGCATTGATCACCGAAGCGGGCCCGAGGGGCAGGGTATGGATGTAGAGCGAAGGCGCGGGTCCCATCGCCCAATCAGGGCCAGGGTCGGGGTGCAGGACGATGGCGGACCGGAGCGATCATAAATATGAAGCAGGAACGTTTTCCATCTCTTCAGACATTGCAGGTATTGGACTGGTGTTTGCCCCGCCGCGCCCGTCGTCCTCGGACGGGTTGCCAGACTTTACTCATTTGCCGACCTTCGACATAAGCCGGAAGACCAGTTTCAGGATGTTTCTTTTGTGATGTCAAAGCCAGTGCGCATCGCCTACCTCACAGCGATCTATCCAGGGGTGTCTCATACGTTCATCCTGCGGGAAGTCGAGGGGCTGCGGGCGCTTGGGCTTGATGTTGAAACCGTGTCGGTGCGCCGTCCGGGGCCGGAGCATCTGCGTGGTCCGGCGGAACGCGCTGCCGCGGAGACAACGTATTATCTTCTGGAGACCGCGCGCCGTGGCCTGAACCTGCCGGTGGCTCTGGTCGCCGCCCTGGCCCGGCCCGGTCTGTTCTTCCGGGCGCTCGGGCTGGCCTGGAACACCCGGGCACCGGGCCTTGGCGCGGGGCTCTACCAGCTGTTTTATCTGGCTGAAGCGCTTGTACTCGCACGGCACCTGCGGGCGCGCGGGGTCACGCATCTGCACAGCCATTTCGCGCAGGCCAGTGCCACGGTCGCGATGCTGACGGCCGAACTGGCAGAGATCGCCTTCAGCTTCACGCTGCACGGGCCCGCCGATCTTTACGAGCCGCACCGCTGGCGTCTGGGCGACAAGATCGCGCGCGCCGGTTTCGTGTCCTGCATCAGCCATTTCGCGCGCGCGCAGGGGATGCTGTTTTCCGATCCCGCCCACTGGCCGCGGTTGCGCATCGTGCATTGCGGCGTGGTGCCGGAAACCTATGCGCAGGCGCCGGATACCCCCCGTGATGGCGCGGACGGGCTGCATCTTCTCTTTGTCGGCAGGTTGGCACCGGTGAAGGGGCTCAGGGTGTTGCTCGATGCGCTGGCAGCGGCCCGCGAGACCCACCCCGGCCTGCGGCTGACCATCGTCGGCGATGGCGAGGACCGGGCGCATCTCGAGGCGCTGGCCGCGCCGATGGGCGAGGCAGTGCGCTTCACCGGATACCTCTCGCAGGACGAAGTGGCCGAAGTTCTGGCGCAGGCCGATGCCTTCGTGCTGCCGAGTTTCGCCGAAGGATTGCCGGTGGTGCTGATGGAGGCGCTGGCCGCCGGCAAGCCCGCCATCGCGCCCCGTGTCGCGGGGGTCGCGGAGCTGATCGAAGATGGACGTACCGGGTATCTGGTGCATGCCGGGGACGTCACGGGGCTGCGCGCAGCGATCGAGCGCCTGGCGACGGATCCGGAGGCGGGCAGGGCGCTGGGGGCGGCGGGCCGCGAGACGGTGCAGGCAGAGTTCGATGCAAGGATCGAGGCCGCGCGCATCGCACGGCTGTTTTGCGCGGGACCGGGGGAGGATCTGCGCCCGGCCCCCCTCCAGCCAGAGGAGATCAGCTGATGGCCGAGGCCGATATCACTGCGCGCGCGTTCATCGTTTTCGGTGCGCTGCGCTCCGGCACCACGCTTCTGCGTCTGATGCTGGATGGCCACCCCCGGATCACCTGTCCCGGTGAGATGGATTTCCTCATCGATCATCTCGATGCCACGGGCGGTTATGACCGCGCAGCGCTGCAGGCCGACCGGATCTTTCGGGCGCATGAGGCGCTTTATCCCGATCACCCGCTGTCCGAGCCGGGGCCACAGGATTTCGTCGCCCGTGTGGCTGGGCCAGAGGACGGGATGGCCGCGGTGATCCTGCACCGGCATCTCGACAGGGCGCTCGAGGTCTTCCCGGGCATGCGTGTCGTGCACCTGATGCGCGACCCGCGCGACGTGGCGCGCTCCTCTATCGGCATGGGATGGGCGGGCAACACCTATTACGGGGTGGATCACTGGATCGGCACGCAGCGCGACTGGCAAAGGGCGCTGCCGCAGCTGCCGGACGCACAGCGGCTGGTGATCCGCTACGAGGATCTCATCGTGTCTCCCGAGGAAACGTTGGGGGCGATCTGCAGCTTCGTCGGGCTCGATTTTCATCCCGACATGCTCGCCTATGATGCGGACAGCAGTTATTCGAAACCCGATCCACGCCTGATCACGCAGTGGAAGCGCAAACAGAGCCCGCGCGACGTGGGGCTGGTCGAAGCCAAGATCGGGCCTTTGCTGCAGGACAGCGGCTATGCGCCCTCCGGCCATCCGCAGGCCCCGCCCTCAGCCGTGGAGCGGGCCCGGCTCTGGCTGAACAACAAGCGGGTGGTCTGGGCCTGGCGGTTCCGGCGTCACGGGCTGGTGGACCCGCTTCTGGTGAAGCTCGCGCCCCGGATCGGGCTGTCGCATCTCGGGCGATCCGCCCGGCAACGCATGGATGCAAATCGCATCCGCCATCTGAAATGATCTGCGCCCGCGCCCAGGCTTTCACGGAAAAGCCCGCCCTCACGGATGGCTTGACACAGGACCGGTCCACTGGAACCAGAGGACCCATCGATTTCCGGAGCGTTTCATGACCCGACTTCCCAATCTCTTCATCATCGGGACACAGAAAGGTGGGTCCACCTCATTTCACCGGCACCTGGCCGGGCACCCCGACATCGGAAGCTTTCGGGAAAAGGAAATCAACCTCCTGCTCGATGGAATAGACGTCGAAAAACGGCTGCATGAGCTGGGCCCGCCGCAGGGCGGCGACCGCTATCTTCTGGACGGGTCGATCAATTACACGCGCTATCCGCGCCATGGCGGTGTGCCCGCGCGCATCGTCGAACACGTCGGGCGCGAGACGCCGCGCTTTATCTACACGCTGCGCAACCCGGTGGACCGGCTGATCAGCCAGTATCACTGGAACGCACAGCGTTACGGCGCGCCGCGCGATCTGATGCAGGCGGTGGCCACCGACGACACCTATGTGGCGACCGGACAGTATGATCTGCAGATGCAGCAGTATCTGAAGCATTTCTCGCTGGATCAGTTCCACTTCGTCCGGTTCGAGACGTTCAGGGCAGATCCGCAGGCAGAGGTCGACAGCGCGCTGGACTGGCTCGGCCTGCCGCCGATGACCATCAACACCGAGGTCCGGCTGGCCAGCACCAGCGCAAAGACGACCCGCGCACAGCGCTTTCCCCGGCTGCATGCCTTCCTTGCCGGCACGCCTGCGCTGCGGCGACCGCTGCAGAAACTTCTGTCCGACCGCACCCTGCGCCGTCTCAACAGTGTCATGTCCACCGAGGTGGAACGCGCACCGGTCAGCCGGGAGACGCGCCACGCGTTGCTGGAGCGGTATTTTCTCGACAGCATCGACAGGACCGAGGCGCTTCTCGGCCTTGATCTGAGCGACTGGAAAACCGTCTGACCTGCGCTGTCAGCGCGACGCCACGACGATTCCCGCGAAGATCAGGGCGACGCCAGCCCATTGGTTGACCCCCAGATCCTCGTTGAAAAGCAGGTTGCCCGCCACCGCGATCATGGCAAAGCCCGCGCCCGCATAGGCGGGGTAGACCAGGCTCACCGGCAGATAATCGAGCGTCTTGGCGAAGAGAAAGACATTGCCCAGGTAGCACAGGCAAGCGCCGAGAAACCACGGAGACAAAGCCATTTGCAGGATGGGCGCACCGTCCGCGACCACCCGGCCCTGTTTCAGCAGAATCCCTGCCGTGGCATTCACGGCCGCAGCAATTCCGAGAAGAACCCAGGCATTCATCAGATCTTCTCCAGCACGGCCCGGCGCTGCAGCGCAAAGACCTGCGGAGCCACCCCGCACAGCACCTTGTCGATCCCGTGCAGCACCTGGAGCACAGGCCGGGGCAGGGGGATGAAGAAGGTCTTGGAGGTCACGCCGCCCGAGGCGAGATAGACGAGCGTTTCGGAAAACCCCTGCTCCAGCACCTTGAAGCCCCCCATGCGTGTCTCGAATGCTGCGGCATCGTCAAAGAGCAGGTTCGGCACCACGTTGTTGCCCGACCACAGATCGGAGGGGTCGTTCACCGGTTTGCTGTCGTCAAACACATCGACGTCGTAGGAATACCCCTCGATCCGCATCATGTGCAGCATCATCCGCATCAGCACCGAGGCGTTCACATCCTGGACCAGGAGTTTACCGCCGGGCTTCAGGATACGGCGGACCTCGGCGAAGAATTTCGGCGGGTAGGGCACATGGTGGATCATGTTCGAGGCGATGACGAAATCGAACTGCGCGTCCTTGAAGGGCGTCTCCAGCGCATCGACCATCTTAACGTCGAGCCAGTCATATTCGTTGTAGTCGGTCAGCAGGTAGGATTTCGCCTTCAGCACATCCTTGCCGTAGCCCTGCCCGCAGCCCAGCTCGACCCCTTCCGCGGTGTCGGGGTCGATGAACCGCTGCATCCAGCGAAAGCGGTTGTCGAGCAGGAAGACAAGGTTCTTGTTCGCCCCGGCATAGAAGGCTTTACGCGCTTCGGGCACATTGCCTTCGTTGCGCATGCGGTTCTCTTCATGGGCCGGGCGGTAGGGGGCTCCGAGGATCAGGGGCCGGGCGCTGGATGTCATGGTCTCTCCTCTCAGGCGGCCTTGAGATCTTCGATCACGGTTTCCATCCGCTTGCGGGTGCGGTGATAGACGTCCTCCATCAGAATATGGGCAAACTCGCCGTTGCGCCCGACGCTGTAGAGCCCCGGCACGCCGGTGGATTTATTGAACTCCCGCCGCACCTCCTCATAGGCCAGACGGTAGACCGGATAGGCGATCTTGGTGCGCAGCACCCGTGCGTCGAGGAAGCGGTCCGTGATGTCGGGCACAACGTCCGAGAGCTGCTCCAGCATCCGCTGGGCGAGCGCATCATCCTCCATGTTCCACAATTCGCTGCCGGCCTCCGCCCCGATATCGACGGAGAAATAGGTCTTGCCCTCGGGCGCGGTCCAGGGCAGCGAAATCGGTGGTTCCTGGACGCGGAAGAAGTCGTATTTCTCCTCCGGGAACCAGACCGCGACATCGGGCATCAGGTTGCGGCCCTTGAGGAAGAGGTTGACGAAAACCACGTTGGAATAGCGGAAATCCAGAAGCGGTTTGAGCACATCCGCATCGGGTGCAAGCCGCGGCAGGATGTTCACCGGCGCGGTGCTGATAACCGCCGATGCGGGCTGGACGCCGTCCGCGGTTTCCACGCCAATGGCGCGGCCGTCCTCGATCACGATCTTCTTCACCGGCGTGTTGAGCCGGATGTCACAGTCGAGCCGGTCCACGAGGCTTTTGCAGATCGCGGCAATGCCACCTTCGGGATAGGCGTGCCAGACCTTGGGCGTCTCGGGGAGATCCTGGCAGTAGCCGATTGCCACGGCTTTCTTGTTCATCCGCCCCATGGCGCGCAGGTAAAGCGTGTGCAGCACGCCCGGAAGCTTGTTGCCGATGTCGGGAGACAGCTCTTCCGCCCTGGCACCGGCGAGCCCTTCCATCAGCGGAATGGCCACGTCATGCGCCATCTCGGGCCCGACGGTGGCCTCGGCCCATTTTGCGGCATCCTTGTGGCCCCCGGGGCGGACCCCCGATGCCTCGACCAGGCGGCTTTTCAGCGCGCTCAGTGTGTAGCGGGGTACGGTGGCAAGCCCGAAGGGGTAGCTATAGGTTTTTCCCCCCAGCACGATGCTTTCGCCGAAATATTCCACATCCCGGCACTGGTCGGTCACCCCGAGCGTTTCCGCCAGCCGGTTGGTGATGAGGTGGGTGCCGAAATCGTATTTGAACCCGTCCATGTCGGTGAAGGTGGCGGCGAGCCCGGTCGCACTGCCCGAGGCCTCGAAGATAACGACAGGAAGGCCCTGCTCGCGCAGCCGTGTGGCAGCAACCAGACCGGCATATCCGGCCCCAACGATCACAACGGGATGGTCTGACATAAAAATACCCTTTCTTCAAAAATACCACAGGGCCTAGCCGCCCTGCGTCACGAACCCTTTGACATAGCTGGTGGCAATCGCCGTCACGCCCCGGCCCATCAGCTTTTCCAGAGCGGCGATGAAGCGGCGCACCTCCTCTTCGGTCACGATGAGCGGTGGCTCCAGCCGGATGACATTGCGGTTGTATTCGGTGAACGCCACGAGGATGTCGTAGTCACGCAGCAGAATAGAGCCGATGAAGCCGCACAGAGACCCTTTGAGCTTGTCGTCCGCCTTCGACAGCACACCGCGGAAGAGCCCCGGCATGGTCTGGCTGAAATCCTGGAATTCGAGCCCCACCATCAGCCCTTCGCCGCGCACCTCCTTGATCATATGCGGGAACTTCGCCTGCAGACGTTTCAGCTCCGAGATCAGCAGGGCCCCCTGTTTGGCGGCATTCTCCAGCAGGTCGTCGTCGTAGATCGTGTTCAGCGTCTCGATGGCGGTGGCGCAGCTTTCGCCCATGCCGCCGAAGGTCGCCTGCGCATGGATGATCGCCGTCTTCGGGTCGCCATAGGCCTGCATGTAGAAGTCCTTGCGCGTGATGACCGCGCCGACAGCCGCCTTGCCCCCGCCCAGCGATTTCGCAAGCGTGACCACATCGGGCACCACGCCTGCATGCTCAAAAGCAAAGAACTTGCCCGTCCGGCCCACGCCGCATTGTACCTCGTCGGCGATCCAGACCACCTTGTGCGCATCGCAGAGCCTGCGCACCTCCTGCCAGTAGTCCGGCGGTGCGGTGATGATGCCCGCACCGCCCTGGATGGTCTCGAGGATGAGAACCCCGATCTCCGGGTCGCCCTCCAGACGGCGGCGCAGCGCGTCGATGTCGCCGAAGGGGACCTTCACGGTGGTGGTCATCAGGGTGAAGTCGTTCTGATAAAGCGGGCTGTCGGTGATCGACAGCGAGCCGCGGGTCTTGCCGTGAAAGGCCTTTTCGGCAAAGAGGATCTTCTTGCGCCCGGGCCCCGCCACGCGTTCGGCGATCTTCAGGGCATATTCCACCGCTTCCGATCCGGCGGTCGACAGAAACACGTGATCGAGCGTGCCGGGGGCGATCTGTGCCAGGTTATGCGCCAGCGTCGCGGCATATTGCGACATGAAGGCGATGGCGATCTCGTGGCGCTTTTCCTCCTGGAACCGTTTGCGGGCGGCGAGGATGCGCGGATGGTTGTGCCCCAGCGCAATGGAGCCGAAGCCTCCGAAGAAATCGAGGATCGCTCGCCCGTTCTGGTCGTAGTAATACATCCCCTCCGCCTTGGAGAGGGTGATCTTGTGAAAGCCCAGAAGCCGGAAGAGCCCGTATTGCGCAGGGTTGAGATGCGCCTTGAAAAGCTCCGCCACCTTCTCGTTGCTCATGGCAAACGCGTCTTCGAGCGTCAGCAGCTCAGGCGGGGGCGGAGCCGGGGTGGTGTCCACGGGCGTGGCCTCCTCGGTGCGGATCGGTGTCTTGTTCATGATAGCCCAAGTCTCTCAGATTGGTGCGATTTGAAAACCCCGGCGGCCCCGATATCCCGGCGCAGCGCCTCGAAATTCTCCAGGTCGTCGTATCCGCGCCGAAAGGTTTCGGCACTCATCCGCGCATCCTTGGCCAGATAGATGCGCCCCTGGTAGGCGGTGACGATGGCATCGAGACGGTGCAGCAGCCTGGGCAGCGTCTTCGTCATCGGAAAATCCAGCGCCAGCGTATAGCCCTGCATCGGGAAAGACAGCCCGGTGCGCGACTGTGCGCCCATCAGCTTGAGCACGGCGAGGAAGGCCCCTTCACCGGAGGCCCGGATCGCATCAAGCATCTGGCGCAACCCGCGCAGGCTGGCAGCCAGCGGCAGGACGCATTGATACTGGACGAAACCGCGCCGCCCGTAGAGCCGGTTCCAGTGCAAGACCGCGTCGAGCGGATAGAAATAGCTGTCGTAATCCACCAGCTGTGTTTCTGTCTTGCCGCGCTGTGCCCGCCAGTAGGCCATGTTGAAGGCGCGGGCGCTCCAGCGGTTGAGCAGGAGGTTGGGGGCATTGGCGGGCACTGACAGTCGCCGACGGGCTGGGGCCTCCAGCGGACGGGCGCGGCGCGCAGCAGGCAGATCATCGAGGCGCGCGTGCTCTCCGCGGAACAGCACCGTGCGCCCCTGCGCCGCGCCACCGGCCAGCGCATCGATCCAGGCCACCGTATAGGTCCAGTCCTGCGAGGCCTCGAAGGCGGCAAAGGCCGCCTCAAGATCCGGCGCCATCACGGTTTCCTGACGCATCCATGCGGTCTCGACAGGGATCATCTGCAGCGCCAGACGCCGGATGATCCCGGTCAGCCCCATGCCACCCAGAGTAGCCTCAAAAAGAGCCGGGTCCTCGGTCGGGCTGCAGCGCCGAAGGCTGCCGTCTGCACCCATCAGCTCCAGCCAGAGCACATGATCTCCGAAGGCGCCGGCCGCATGGTGGTTCTTGCCATGCACATCCGCGGCTGCCGCACCGCCCAGGGTGACGAATTTCGTACCCGGCGTCACCGGCACGAACCAGCCCTGCGGCACCGTGATCGCCAGCACATCGGCGAAACTCGCACCAGCCTCGGCCTCCAGCACGCCGGAGGCGGCATCAAGCGAGACCGCCCGGCCCATCTGCGTTGTCCGGATCACACCCTGCGCCTGCAGCGCACTGTCACCATAAGCGCGCCCGGCGCCGCGCGCGATAACGGGGCCGGTCTCCAGCACCCGGTGCGCACCCTCACAGGTTTCAGGGGCATGTGTGACACATTTCAAGACCGGGTAGCGGCCCCAGCCACTCAAGAGTTCATCGGTGGGATGATGACGATATTGCAAGCCCCTTCCCCCCAAAATCTATAAACTTATACCAAATTACCGGGTTCACTTGTGGATCTTGGCCCGCTCAAGTCAACGATTTTTGCCATTCCGTCGGCAATTTGCCGCAAAGCGCTCCGATGTGGATCACAAATTGACATCCTCGCGGCCTTGGGGCCATTTTAACCGGGCGGTGAAAATCATGTTCCCGACCTCCGGACCCTATCGGTAAAGATCTCTTTTCAGAACGTATGTTTAAATGGGCTGATGCGGCATGCAGGACGCACAACGATTTCATAAAGACTTTGCGCTGATTTTTTTCGTTCTCTTCGCAATCTACGTGTTGCGTGACGTGCCAGGCGCCCTGGCGCCGCCGCTTTTCAACGAAGACGGCCCCAACATGCTGGACTTCTACACCGCCAGCCATGCCCCCGCAGATATCTTCCGCTTTTACGGCGGCTATGTCTCGGTCGGCCCCAACCTTTTGGGATATCTCTTCGGGTTTCTGCCGATTGCAGCGGCCGTCTACGCGCTCTACTGGGTCCCGATTGCGATTGCCGCACTGACCTTCGCGGTTATGTGCCATCCAAGCTTTGCGCTTCCAGGCATGACCCGGCCGGAGCGGATGTTCATCGCTCTGCTGCTGGGGCTTTTTCCCGCCGCCAACACCGCCTTGATGACCAACACGACCTTCGCGCTGTGGAACCTGGCGATCCTGCTGTTCTTCCTCGGTCTGCTGTGGACACCGCGGACGGGAGTAGGCGCCGTGGCGGGTGCTGTGTTCTGCGTGATCGCGGCCACATCGCACCCGGTCTCCGTCATTCTGTTCCCCGTTCTGCTGTGGCGCGTCTGGCAAGCGCAGACTGCGCTTGAACGCTGGGCCTTCCTGCCCGTGACCGCAGTGCTGCCCGTCTATCTTCTGATCGGAGTGGCCCCGGATGGGTCGGGCGATACGCCCGCGATCATTGCCACACTTTGGGAAGCGATACGGCTGTTTCTGGAGCGCGGTATCTTCGAGACGCTCTTCAGCACCCGGGTGCGCAGCATGTTTCTGCACCGGGATCTGGCCGTCGGTCTCTGGATTATCAGCCTGGGCCTGCTCGGGGTCGTGATTTGGCAGGCCCGGGGCCGGGTGCGCCTGCTGGTGGTGGTGCTGCTGACCCTCGGATTCGGCAACAGCCTGTTTTGTGCGGTCGCGCGGGAGATGCCGCTCGAAAACACCTGGGGGCACCGCTACGGGTATCTCACTGGCGTTCTGTTTCTGTTGGCCGCAGCGCTCAGCCTGCTGCCGGCCTGGCGCCGCTGGTCTCCGGGCCTGCGCTGGCTCCGGCCGGCGGCCATCACAGCCCTGACCGGGCTGATCCTGTTGTCGCTGGCCCTGAAGCTGCCCTATTACCGCACCAACCCTGTCAAACGCATGGAAGTGGCGCAGTTGCTGGACACCCTGCAAGATGCCACGAGCCCCTACTGCCTGCGTGTCGACCGCGGCGAATGGAGCTTTGCAGTGCGGGATTCGGAAAACGCCGAATGCGTCACATTGCCTGCGGTCACGAGATAGCCCGCCTTGTAAGGAGGGGCCGCAGCCCGCAGGGGACATATCGGCCCGATAGGGTGCGCAGCGGAGCGCACAGGCCTTCTTTTACAATTTTCTTGGAGTTCAGGCCCGCTACCATGCTATGATGGTGATCTGATGTGTAGATTTTAACGAAGACAGATTTTTTAATGACAGCACACGGATTTTCAGTACCGCTTGTGGACGAGAGACCGCTTTGCGTTGATCTCGACGGAACACTTTCCCGGGTCGATACCCTGCACGAAGGCATGTTGCGCGCGCTCAAGAAGGCGCCTGCCGACTTTCTGCGCAGCCTGCCGCTGGCCTTGGCCTCCAAGGCGCGCTTCAAACGGCGCATCGCCGAAATCGCACCGACACCTGCCGAGACACTTCCGCTCAATGAAGACGTGCTCGCCTATGTGCGCGCGCAGAGCGAGCAGGGGCGACAGGTCGACCTGGTCTCTGCCGCAGACCAGTCCATCGTGGATGCCGTCGCCTCGCGGCTGCCGTTTTTCAATCGTGTGATCGGCAGTGACGGGCAGACCAACCTGAGTGCCGCCCGCAAACTCGCGGCCATTCGAGACCTGCATGCCGAGGGCTTTGTCTACGCCGGTGACAGCCGGGCCGACAGCGCCATCTGGCAGGCCACTGACCAGGCGATTGTCGTGGGCACCGAAACCTTTGCGCGCCAGGCCATTGGCCCTGCGCAACTGGCGGCCCTTTTCCCGCGCGCCCTGTCATGGCGCGCTGTCTGGCGCGCGGTGCGGCCCCATCAGTGGGCGAAGAACCTGCTGCTCTTCGTACCGCTGGTGCTGGCGGGGCAGGAGGCGGTAGGCGCGGATTTCCTGATCACGCTTCTGGGGTTCGCTGCGTTCTGCTGCATTGCGTCAGCGGGCTATATTTTCAACGACCTGATGGATCTCGATGCCGACCGGGCGCATCCGAAAAAACAATTCCGGCCCTTTGCTGCGGGTATTCTGACGGCCGCTGAAGGTGTCGTACTTTTTGCCGCGCTGATACTCGGAGGCGGGCTCATCGCCTGGACCCTCGGGCCTGTCTTCATGGCCGTCTGCGGCCTCTATTTCTGCGGCACGATGCTCTATTCCTTCTGGCTCAAGCGTCGCCCGCTGGTCGATATCATGGCCCTGGCCTCGCTCTATACGATCCGGATCGTGGCCGGCACGGTCCTGACGGCGAATACCTTCTCGTTCTGGATCTTCACCTTCTCGATGTTCATCTTCGCCAGCCTCGCCATTCTCAAACGCTATACCGAACTGATGGACGAGACGATTCACAGGACCGTCCGCAAGAGCCGGGGGTATACGGCAACGGACCTGCCGCTGCTGCTGCCGTTCGGGGCGGGGTCGGCGGTCGCAGCGGCCCTGCTTTTCGTGATCTACCTGGTCGAGGAGCGCTTTCCGTCGGGCGCCTATGCCAACCCCGAGCTGCTCTGGCTGATCTTCCCGATCCTGCTGTTCTGGCAGATGCACATATGGCGCGCAGCCTTGCATGGCAAGGTGCAGGAAGATCCGGTTCTCTTCGCGCTCAAGGACCGGCTGTCACAAATCCTCGGCGGGCTGTCCGGGCTGGTGATCGTCGCCTCCTGGTAGGCCGCTACCGGCCCCGGGCGCGGTCACCCGCCGTACATGCGGTAGACCCGGCGCCCCATGTAGAACATGACAGCGAAGAAGAGCCCCAAGGGCAGCCAAAGCGACAGCGCAGAGGGCAGCCCGTGGATTTCAAGCACCTTGTAGACGGGGATCACGAACTGGTGCAGCACGTAGATCGGGAGCGCAAGCCCGCCGAAGGTCAGGGCAATGCGCAACAGCACCCGCGCGCCACCCTTCGCCTGCGCCCAGCCCGGCAGAACCGTCAGGAACAGACCCAGCATGAACACGCAGAGACTGCCGTAGTACCCCAGACCGATCAGCGAGGTATGCATCCGGGTAGAGCTGGTCAGCAGAATGGTGCCATGCGCCTGCAGAAGGGCAGCGCCGCAGAACACCGCACCCAGTCCGCCAACCAGCAGCATCCGGCGGCGCACGACGTCCATATCGCTCTGCTGCGTGATCCAGTATCCCACCGCGATCCCTGCCGCGGTCATCGTGCCCAGCTTGAAGACATTGTAGCCGCCGGCCCCGAACATCAGCCGCAACAGTTCGACCGGGGAGACATATTGCGCATCGGGCATGAGGTCGCGCATGAGCTGCCACAGCCCCCAGCAGACAAGCGACAGGATCAGCAGCGTGGTGACCGGGTGTTTCAGCCGGGCGAGCGGCGGCAGCCACAGGCGCGCGGTGGTCAACATGATCGTGTAATAGAGCAATACGCTGTAGAAGGCATTGGAGACGGTCAGCCAGTTCATCAGGTTGCCGCGCCGTTCCGCATAGCCGAGATAGACGATCCCCATCAGCACCGCGCCCAGCCCGACCAGCAGCGCCGCACGGTCGGTCCGGTGATAGACGGCCCGCGGGTCCCGCCGTATCTCCAGCAGCATATAGAGCCCGATGCCGATGCCGAAGACAAAGGCAAACCCCGGCGTACCGAGGCGCGTGAAGGAAATGAACAGGGTCTGCGGAAGCCCCAGCATGTTCATCAGCCCTGGCCCCCAGTGCGAGAGCAGCACCGCCATGACGACCACCGCCCGGGTCAGGGTCAGCGCCCATGTCAGGCGGGTCTTCTCCGGCAGCGGTGCACGCGCGGCGGCCGGGGCAGGGGCATCGGGCATGGCCTGTGCCGCCACATCCCGCAGGCTGGCCCCTTCGAAGGTTGCATTGATGGCCGGGCGGGGAATACCGGCCTTTTCCATCACCAGCCCGATCTGCAACCCACTGAGGGAATCGCCGCCGCTGTCGTAGAAACTGTTGTCCGGCCCAATCTCCACCGCGCCCAGAACACGTACCCAGAGCTGCGCAATCCGCGCCTCTTCCTCCGAAAGCGGCACCCCATGCACGTCCTTGGGGGATGTCTCTGCCGCCCCCTGATCTTGCCCGCTGTCGGACGCGCTCTCGCGCAGGACGGCGCGGCTGATCTTGCCGGTGGCGGTGCGGGGCAGCGCATCGAGCGTCACCCGTTTGAGGTTACCACCCGCGCTCACGCCCTTTTCCTTGAGCGCCTGCAGCACCGCCGCCGCCACGAGATCTTCCATGCCGTCCGCAGGGGGTTCCAGTGCCAACAGCACAGCCTCACCGCGCATCGGATCGGCCACCGGGGTCAGGGCGAAATGCCCTCGGGCCGCTGGAACAAGCGCGGCGACGCGCGTCTCCAGGGCTTCCGCGCCGACCTTGATCCCGCCCAGGTTCATCTGGTCGTCGAGACGCCCGAGAAAGTACAGCATGCCGTCGCGGATCTCGCCCCGGTCGGAGGTGCGCAGCCAGCCATCGGTGTCCGCCAGCGGCATGATGGCACCGCCGGAGCCGAGCCGGCCCGGCGCCACATGTGCGCCGCGGATTTCAATCGCGCCCTTCGCGCCGATCCGCACCCGGTCCTCCGCAGGCCCGACCGACTCCAGCCTGTCCGCATCGGTCTCGTCCGAGATCACCAGAAACGTTGTCCGTGAGGCTTCGGTCATGCCGTAGTGCTGTACGATCCGAGCCCGGGGAAAGAGCCGCTGCATCTGCTGCTTTTCCTCCGCGCTCATGTACTGGCTGCCGATCTCGATCCAGCGCACGGCCTCTCCGGCCGTCCCGATCACGTCGGGCGCGGCGAGGATGAGCCGCCACAGGCTCGGCACTGCGGAGATCGCATTGATCTCGCCTGCGTCGAGCAATTGGCGGATCTCCACCGGATCGAACCGCTCGGGCAGATAGCAGGCACCGCCCGCCGCACTTACCGCGCGCACGCGTCCCAGCCCGAAGGAATAGGTGACCGGCACACCGATATATTCGCGGATCTCCTCGGTGACCTGCATCACCGCATTGAGCCGTTGCACCACGTCAGACAGGTTTCGGTGGGACAAGACGATGGCCTTGGGCTGGCCCTCGGTCCCGGAGGTGAAAACGATCTGTGCAGGTCTGTCGCTGACAGACGTCTCATGCGTCAATCGAAGCCAGCCCCGGGTTTCCGAGGCATGGGTCAGGGATGTGAAGGGCACGCCATAGGCTGCGGGGTCGATGTCGGGCCGCGTGACGGCAAAGAGCCGCCCTGCATCGTAGGATGCAAAGGCCGCTTGCAGAAACTCATGCGAATTCGCGGCAGCAATGGCAACCAGGCCATCTCTCGCCACCGTATCGAGCGAGGCGACATCCAGATGATCCATTCGGGTCATTGTCCGCTCTCACCATCATTCAGGCGCCCGACCGGATGTGTCATGCGCCAGGTCACAAGAGGTGGCCCATCCTCACGTCTGCAAGTGACATCGAAAAACTGCGACCCTGACACCAAAACGCGCTTACCTCTTCTTGGCTCTCTGACGTTTGCCCGGACACGACCCTGACCGGCGCTCCAAAACCGATGATCTGACCCCAATACTCCATATGCCACGGGCCTGAACAGTCAGTTCAAAGGGACATAGATCCTCTTGTGCCGTTTTTGTAGTGACGGACAGAGACGGGTCGCGGCGTCTCGATGTCTGTGGGTGGCCTCCATCGTGCACCCTCATCGTAAGAGCTCACCAGCATCCCATACGGCTCTCCCGGCACGCCGTAATCATGGTTATGTAAAATAATTGCCGGGATCAGGCCCTTTTGCAGCAGATAGACTAGTTTTCAATCAGCGACCGCAGCCTCTGAATTTCTTCTTTCGCGCGCCGGATCTGGTCGCGCTGATCGGTTGGACCCGCAATGCTGACTGCGGTCTGATATTGGTTGAGCGCATCCTCTCGCCGATCCAGAGCCGCATAGACCTCGGCCAGATGGTATTGGACGATCGGATCTTCGGGCAAGCCTTCCGCTGCCGCTTCGAGATACGGCAGCGCCTCTTCGCTGTTGCCCCGCCGGTGCATGATCCAGCCATAGGTGTCCTGTATCGGTGCAGCTTCGACATCGCGGAAACGGCGCGCCACGATCCAGGCCCGCTCCAGGCTTTCCGCGTCATCTTTGTAGGTGCTCAAGAGGCTGGCGAGGTTGTTGGCAACGATGACCGCATCGGAGTTGGCCGCATAGAGCGTCTCATAGATCTCCACAGCGTCGTCGATTTTCCCGTCTTGCTCCAGATAGCCCGCCTTGGCCAGAAGCAGGACGGCATTCTCCGGCAGATGCGTCAGCGCCTCCTCGATGACACCGCGGAAGGCTTCGGGATCTTCCTGCCGGATCTTCAATCGTGCCAGCTCCAGCCAAAGGGCACCGCTGGCCTGCGGGTTCTGTGCCAGAAGATCGCGATAGATCGTTTCCGCGGCCGCCAGATTGCCGCTCGCCGCCTCAATGCCGGCCTGAACGGCCGTCAGGCGCAGATCCTCCGGGCGCTCTTGACTGAGCGTTTCGATCAGGCTCCGGGCCGCATCTATGTCCCCGGTCGCGAGCCGGGCCCGCACCAGTGCAATCTGCGACGACAGGCTGGCATCCGCAGAATTCGCAATGCTTTCCAGATAAGCGACGGCATCTTCCGTTCCGCTCTGGCGGCTGATCCGCTCCGCCTCGATGGCATTGGCGGCCTGTGTCGCGCGCTCGGTCTCGAACCCGCGCAGCGTGCGCACCACCTGCTCTGCCCGGCCGAAATCGTTCATCTGCAGATAAAGCTCGCCCGTTACGATCAGCAAATCGAGGTTCTGCGGGGTCAGACGCAGCGCCTTCAGCAGAATGTCTTCCGCCGGCAGGTACCGTTCCTCGCCGATCAGAAACCGCGCATACCGGATTGTCTCTGCCGGGGCGTTGCCCGAGGCCTCGACCGCCAGGGCCAGGAAATCCTGCGAAAGCTCCGGGCGCCCGACACGCGCATAAGCTTGCGACATGAGCGTCATTGCCTCTGCGTCATTGGGCTCGCGGTCGAGCGCTGTCCGCAGACCGGCAATCGCCGCGTCGGTTTCATCCGCGTCGATCTGCCAGGCCGCCTGCATCTTGAGCGCCTCCACCTGGCCCTCGTCCGCCGCAAGAATTTCACTCACCCGTGCGCGCGCGCCGACCTCGTTGCCCGATGCAAGCTGCATCTTGGCCAGCGCAACCTTTGCATCAAGCACCTCAGGCGTGTTCTCGGCATCCCGCACCAGCTCTTCCAGCTTGGCAATGGCTGCCTGCCGGTCCCCGGCGGTGAAATCGAGACTGGCCAGAACCAGTTCGAAAGGAAGCGGATTGTCCGCAGCCGCGGCAGCCGCCCGCAGCTCTTCCCGCGCCGCATCGGTTCCCCGCACTTCGAGGATAAAGCGGATCAGATCCATGCGGGTTTCCTGCGACTGCGCCTCCTCGGCACGGGTCCGCAGGAAATCCTCGGCCTTCTGCAACTCGTTGCGTGACAGGTAAAACCGGATCAGCGTGGCCTTATGCGTATCGTTCTCCGGGAACAGTGTGATCATGTCCCGAAGCTGCGTCTCGATGGCCGCATCGTCGCCGAGCTCTGCCAGAATGCCGAGGCGCTGCGACATGAATTGCTGGTTCAGCGGATCCTGTTCCAGCATGAAATCGATGTCCTCCAGCGCCGTCTCGAAGTCACCTTCGCGCAAGGCGTCATCAATCCGCACCGCTCTCAGCACCGCATTGTCGGGCTGATCTTCCAACAGCGTGGAGACATTCTGCAACGCCGCGCGACGGCTGGGCTCATCGTCTGCGCGCGCCGCCGTGCCATAGGCGCGCACAGCCGTAATCGCCTGCACACGGGGCGCATCGGCCGCCAGTTCTTCGGCATGAGAGCCGTGACGCTCGACTTCTTCCATGTTCCCCACGAGCAATGCGATTTCTGCCAGAAGGACCCGCACATCGAGATCGTCGGGATATTGCTCTACGACACGCAGAAACTGCCGGTAGGCGCGCTGCTTGTCGTTCTTCTCTTCGAGATAGACCCGCCCGAGCGCCTCGCGCGCTTCCCGATGCGTGGCATCCAGCTGGAACACATTCCGGAATTCCAGGATGGCGCGATCCACATCCCCTTCTGCCAGAAGGGCAAGACCGCTTTCATAGTGCTCGTTCGCGCGTTCATCCGCCGTCTTGCAGGCTGTCAGAGCGAAAAAGGCGACAAGCAGCAAACAGACTATTTTCGATGGCACATTTACGACACGCACGTTTCAGTCCTCTCTTAGGAACACTATCCGGAAGAAATCATGGTTCGGCAGACGCTGCCAAACCCGCTCTCCAAATCACGACGATATGTTTTTTATATGTTTTTTTGATGATCAGGCGTTGAAGCGCTGAAGCTTGGCATATTTTAGGGTTGCCTGTTCAGCGGGTAAACGGAAAAGGAGAAGCGCTCCCTGATAATTCCGTGAGTTCAGCACCCGGTTCCGCGAAGAACGACACCAACAGTGCGCACGAGCACGCCAAGATCCGTGCGCATGGACACCATGTTGTCATAGAGGTCGTCATAGTGCACGCGACCGCTGAATTCGCAGTTATTCCGGTCGGAGATCTGCCACAGGCCGGTCAACCCCGGACGCAGGTTATAGTAGGATTGACCAGAGTAATGCGCGCGCTGGGACACCATCATCGGACGCGGCCCGACCAGCGACATATCCCCTGTGAGGACATTCCAGAACTGGGGCAGCTCATCCAGCGAGGTCTTGCGCAGGATGCGACCGATCGGGGTGATGCGCGGATCATTCCGCAGCTTCTGATGCTGTTCCCATTCCTGACGTGCTGCAGGGTTGGCAGCGAGATGCGCTTCCAGCCGTTCGTCCGCATCATGCACCATGGTGCGCAGCTTCCACATGCGGAATGTGCGGCCGTTCCGCCCGACACGCAGTTGTGAATAGAAGGGATTATGACCGTCGCACGCGATGAGCGCTGCGGCGACGAGAACCAGAACAACGATGAAAGGCAGCGCGATAAGGGTCGCGACCAGATCAATCAGAGGCTTAACAAACGACCGATAGAACCCTGACGACGCAAAGCGGCGGGGCAAGGGGTCTACGATTTCCTGACTGTGAAGAAATTCGCTGTCATGCGACGAAAATTGCAAAGTCATAATCTACCTACACCAAACTCTGGATCTGAAAATTGATCCTACCTCACCAAGCACACACTCAACACTCGGCCCCGAAAATCATTCTATGCACGGCCTTGGTCTAGTACCTAACAGCAATCTGCGACACGGGCAAAGCTCGTCTCAAAAAAAGGTAAAATTTTTCAAGAATAATGTCCAAATTTTCGTCACATCACCGGAAATACACGTTCTGATTGCGCGGGCGGCACCAACATCGGCCTCGACAGAGCGCCGGCACACGGAAAACCGAATCGCCCCCGCTTTTTGACGTTCACTCAAATTTCATATGTAAAAGCCCATCCTTCCCTTACTGTGGTATTTGCGCGGAAGATTGCCGGGGGCCGTCCCGGGCGCCTCATTGCAGCCTCATGACTGCCTTGATTTAGCAAAAATTTTCCCATAGCCGCTGTTGGGCGAGCCTTTGGCGACCTACATTTTACGAGTACAGTATCAGCGCGAGTGGTCAGCAGCAGGAAGGCACACTTACATGGCCAGTGAACTTTACACGGCACATTTCGGCTTCCGGGAACGACCGTTTACGCTTTCGCCCGACCCGGACTTTCTGTTCTGGTCCAAGGCACACGGTCGCGCATTCTCGGTGTTGAAATACGGGCTGACGACCAGCGCGCCCCTCACCGTGGTCACCGGCGAGGTCGGCACGGGCAAGACCACGCTGATCCAGGCTTTGCTGCGCGATATGGACAAGGAGGTCTCCCTTGGCCTGATCTCCAATGCGCAGGGCGACCGGGGCGATCTTCTGCGGTGGGTGCTCAATTCGCTGGGCGTGTCGCTGCCGCAGGACACCGATTATGTCTCCCTGTTCCAGCACTTCCAGAATTTCGTGATCGACGAATACGCCAGTGGCCGACACGTGGTCCTCGTGATCGACGAAGCGCAGAACCTCGGGTCGGAGATGCTCGAAGAGCTGCGCATGCTGACGAATATCAACTCCGGCAAGGACGAGCTGTTGCAGATCATCCTCGTGGGCCAGCCGGAACTGCGCCACATCATCAGCCAGCCGGAGCTGCGCCAGTTTGCCCAGCGGGTCACGGTCACCTACCATATCGATCCCTTCGATCTGCGCGAAACCCGCGACTACGTCCGGCACCGGCTGCAGCATGTGGGGGGCACCGGCGATGAAATTACCTCCGGGGCCGTGCGACATATCTTCGAGGAGACGGGTGGCATCCCGCGCATGATCAACAAGCTGTGTGATCTGGCGCTGGTCTACGCCTCCGCCGCCGACCAGCAGAAGGCTGGGCTCGGCGTGGTGCGTGAACTCTACCGGGACGGGCTGATCCTGAAACCCGCCGAACCGCCGCTCTACCTGACCAACCGTATCGACGTTCCGCAAAAGGCCGCCGAATGAATATAGATCTTGCATTTTACTGGCGATTGTTTCTCAACCGGCTGCCGATCATGCTGGCGTTCGTGCTGGTGTTTTCCAGCCTGGGCGTCATCACGGCACTGAAACTGCCCGAAACCTATGCCACATCCGCCAGCCTGCTGGTGGAGGAACCCCAGATCCCGGACCGCATGGTGGCCTCAACCGTGCAGACGGATGCCAATGAGCAGCTCGACATCATCCAGCAAAAGCTGCTGACACGCGCCAACCTGATCGACATGGCCAATGAGTTCCGGGTGTTCCGGGACATCGGCGAGATGAACCCCGACACCGTGTTCCGCGAAATGCGCGCCGCCACCTCGATCAAGAAATCGGCAGGGCGCAACCGGGCGACCGTGATGACAATTAGTTTCGAGGGCCGGTCCGGGCGGGTCGCGGCGAATGTCGTCAACGAGATGGTCACCCTGGCGCTGGCGGAGAACACCACGCTGCGCATGTCGCGCGCGGAAAACACGCTCGATTTCTTCCAGCAGGAAGTCCGGCGGCTCGGTGAGCAACTCGACCAGCAAAGTGCGGATATCGCGATCTTCAAATCGCAAAATGCCGCGGCACTGCCGGAGGAGCAGCGGTATCGTCTGGATCGGATCAACCTGCTGCAGGAACGTCTTGCACAGCTTGAACGGGACCGCGACGGCATCGAAACGCAGCGCAGCGAACTCGTGCGGGTCTATGAGAGCACCGGGCAGCTGCGCCGTGCACAGGACAACCGACCTCGCTCATCGGAAGAAGCGCGGCTCGCCGCTGCCAAGGTCGAACTGGAGCAGGCGCGGCTGATCTACTCGGACACGCATCCGCGCATGACACAGTTGCTCACGCGCGTGGAGCGTCTGGAAAAGGCGGTACAGGACCAGATCGCTGCAGATAACACGGACGGCTCTGGCAACAGCGACGGCACAGGAACCACCGAAAGCATGCTTTACAGGACGACGCTGGCAGATATCGACACGCGCGCCGAAATCATCGCCGACGAGATCACCCGCGTTCAGGGTGAGATCGAAGAGCTCAAGCAGGCGAATGCGCAAAGCGCGGCCAACGGCATCGAACTGGCCGGGCTGGAGCGCGACTACGTCAACATCCAGAACCGCTACAATGCGGCGCTGAACAACCTCAATGCGGCACAGGTCAGCGAGCGGATCGAAAGCACCGCCCAGGGGCAGCGGATCACGGTGATCGAGAATGCCAGCGTGCCGCAATTCCCTTCCGGACCGAACCGGCCCCTCATCGCGATGATGGGGGCCATGGCCGGGATGGGCCTCGCCGCGGGATATTTCGTTCTGCTTGAGCTGCTCAACCGCGCGATCCGGCGGCCTGCGGAGTTGCAAAGCAAGTTCGACATCATCCCTATCGCCGTCATCCCCTATATGGAAAGCGCGCGCCAGAAACAGATACGCCGGATCACCCGGGTGACGGTCACGCTTGGTGTCCTTGTGATCGTTCCGCTGGCGCTATGGTACATCGACACCAATTACATCCCGCTTGAGCTGGTCGTGCAGAAAGGTCTTTCGAGGCTTGGGATCGGATAGATCCAATGTGCAGGACCAGATCTTGCGGATACTTTAAAGAGTGAACGGATATGGAAAAACTTCAGGCCGCCCTGGAAAAGGCGCGACACAAACGCAGCACCGGCACGCCGCCTGATGCGGCACGCCCAGCCGCACAGCCGCAGGCCCCAACACCGCCCGATGACCTGCATGCGATGTGGCAGGCCGTCACCCCTTTCGAGGAGGTTCCGGAGGGTCTGCTGCGCGCGCGCCGCGTCGTCACCCGACAGGCGAGCCCCTCGGCCACGCCATTCGATATTCTGCGCACCAAGCTGCTGGTTCAGATGCGCCAGAACAACTGGCGCCGGCTGGCGATCACATCGCCCATGCCCGCCGCGGGCAAGAGCACCGTGGCCTGCAACCTCGCGCTGGGGCTGGGCCGGCAGCGCGACATGCGGTCGATCCTGATGGATCTCGACCTGCGCACCCCCTCGATCAGCGATTTCTTCGAAACCGTGCCCCCCCACGAGATCCGCGAACTGCTGACCGGCGAGGTGTCGCTACAGGAGCAGGCGCTGCGGTTCGGAGACAACCTGATCTGCTCGATGGCGGCTGTCCCGGAGAGTGATCCCACCCGGATCCTGCTTGCAGAGGACACCACGGACGTGCTCCAGGACATCGAGGAGCGCTATCAGCCCGACCTGATGATCTTCGATCTGCCGTCCGTTCTGGTCAGCGACGACACCCGGGCCTTCCTGAAAAACGTCGACTGCGCGCTGATCGTGGCGCGCACCAACTCGACGCGCTATTCCCAACTCGACATCTGCGAACGCGAGGTGGCCGAACAGACCAACGTGCTCGGCACCGTGCTCAACGCCTTTCCATACGGCGACAAGGCATAGCCCGCGCGGACGCTGGCCCCCAGCCTATCGCCCCAGCATCACGCGGCTGACCGGGGGGATGCGCTGCACCACGAGATGCAACAGGATGGGCATGGCCAGGCCCGCGGCCAGCCCCAAAAGCCATCGCAGCCAGATGTCTTCGAGACCGGCGACATCCCATATGCGCCGCGAAAAGGACGTGGCGAACACGTGGTAGAGATAGATCGTCAGCGCATAGGGCCGGATCTTCTCCAGAAGATGCAACCTGGGCAGGCAGAGCAGCGCAAAAACAGATGTGCCGACCCCCATGGCAAGGCTTTGCAGATCGCGTTTGGACGCCGTGAAATCACCCGTTTCAAAGTAGGTCCAGATATTCAGGGCGGAGCTCGACAGCATCACAAGGACCGCCCCGAAAGCGATCGCCGTGGCGTGATCCCGAAGCACGGTCCGGTAGCGGAAACAGATCACGCCAAGCATGAAATACGGAAAGAGATATGTCGCCCCGTTCCAGGACATGATCCCCATCCCGGGAAAGATCCGCTGGATATAGACGACACAGGCAACGATAAAGACCAGCGGGGCGAACCGCCCGGACACCATCGCATCGAACAGACCATAGATCAGGAAGATCAGACAGATCGACTGCAGAAACCAGAAATGCGCGTAAGAGGAGATGAGGACTCGCCACGCCTCCGAAACAGGCCGCGCAAAATCGGTCCCCATGACGTTGGACACCAGCAGAAAGAGGATGGAGGCGACGGCTCCCGGCACATAGATCCGCAGGAATTTGCCTTTGACGAACTTCGGGTACTGGCTCAGAGACAAGGGCCGGATGGCATAGATATAGCCCGCCAGAAACGCAAAGACCGGCATGCGCACGTCCACGAGGAATTCCGAACTGAGCCGGAGGATATGTGGCGCCTCGATCTGCAGCCCCGCATTCGCGGTGGGCCCGACCACATGGTAACTCACCAGCATCAGCACGGCGATGGCGCGGATGGTCTCCAGGGGATTGTGCTCCGCAAGCGCCTGTGGCTTTGCGGTGAAGAAAGCGGACCGGTTCATCGAAAACGCCCATTCCCTTCTTCGACCGCGGACAGACAACAGCCGCCGGCCACATGCTGGATGGGATATTTGCCCAAAACGCGCGCTCCGACAAGCATCGCGTTCCAAGGCCACCGCATTACGCGAAAGGATCTTTGTAGATCCCCAGCTTCTGTTTCAGCACCGCCCAAAGAAACGGCGGCTCGTGGATCACATAGCGGTGGAAGCGCGCGCGCGGCTCCTTTGCCAGACGGTAGAGCCACTCGAATCCCCATTCGGTGATCCAGGTGGGCGGGCGGTCGAAATCACCGCTCTCGTAGTCAATCGTACCGCCCAGCGGCAGCCACAGCTTCACGCCGGGCATCCGGTCGCGGTATTTCATGATGAACTTTTCCTGCCGCGCCCCCTGCAGACCCACAAGACAGACAGTGGCACCGCTGTCATTGACGGCGGCGATCATGCGCTCGATCTCGGCCGGATCGCTGTCAAACTGGAAGGACGGGCTATCGGTGCCGACGATGAAGTCGCGCCCCACCTTGGCATTGATGTTGGCAGCCGCCTTCTCCGCAACCCCGGGCTTGCCGCCGCACAGAAACACCGTCACGGACGGATCATCGGCATAGCGGGTGTAGAATTTCGGGAAGTAATCCGATCCCGACACCCGCTCCCGTACGGGCGTGCCCAGCCATTTGGTGGCGAAATACATGATCTGGCTGTCGCAGGTGATCACGTCGAACCGGTCCAGCAGATCGTAGAACTCCCGGTCCTGCTGCAGCTTCATGATCATATCCACATGCAGCGTGAGCATCACACCCTCGCGGAAATGCTCGACCAGATCGTCCATGGCGATGTCATGCACATAGGCATTGAGCATCGGCACGCGTTTCATCTCGCCCAGACCCGGCAGCATATCCATCTTGCTCCCATCCGCCATCACGCGGGGTCCCCTGTCTGCACGCCCCCGCCCATGTATTTGTCCACCAGCGCCTTGGTGCCGCGGATGTTACCCGCCGAGGAGGCACCAAAGACAATGCTTTCCACGCCGGGCAGCTCGGAAATCCAGTGAATCGCCTCATCCGCCGGGATAGCACCACTGGCATAGACCGACATGGCCACCGCCCGCACACGGCCGGATTGCAGCGCATCGAGATAGGCATCATATCCGCCCGACATGCGGAAGCCGATCTTGTTGATGTTGGAACAGATGATCGGGCGCTCGATGCCTTCCTTTTCCAGCGCGTCCAGAAGCATCGGCATATTCATGGTGATATAGGCCGGCTCCGCCCCGTGTTTTTCGCGGATATGATCGTCGAAGATCTTGAACGCGCGGGTGAACCCCATGCCCAGCAGAAGATCGGTAAAGACGTTCTGGATGAAGACCACGGGCGCCTTCGTGCCCTGGAACATCTTCATCTCCATGTCGATGAGCACCCGGGCGATACCGTCCACCTCCTTGGTGGCGAGCGCCTTCGTGCCCGTCAGCGCCGTGGCCAACAGCCCGTCCGACGGCATGAACTCCCGCAGCGCGCCCACCATGCCGTGCTCGGTCACCGCATTGGCGTATTTATGGGCATAAGGCATGCAGGGATAGAACTGAAAGCCATCATAGCGCGCAGGATCGGCCTTCACCCGTTTCGCAATCTCGGCGATGCGGTCGTGCGTGGTGCACATGAAGGTCCGGATCCCCGCATCATAGGCCACATCGAGCACATCCATGATCGCATCGGTACGCTGAAAGCGCATGGCCTGGGCCCGGGCCTTTTCCTCGGACATGTGGTTGATGCCAAAGAACTGATTGTCGCCGAAAAGCAGCTTGTCCATCCCGCTCACCTCCCGAACCAGCCGCGTTTCTTCGCCGGCTGCGGGGCTGCGGCACGGGCCTCGCCCACGGGCTGACCGGTCTCGGCGTTTTCGATGATCATCGCCATGGTCCTGTCGGTCTCGGTGGCGGAGGCGAAATCATTCTCCGCTGCACCCGCCTTGCCGTCGCGCACCGCACCCACAAAGTCGTCAAGCTGGGCGGAATATTCTTCGCCACGCAGATAGAACCAGCGGTCCTCGGTCAGCTCGGTGGTGTATTTCACCGTCCAGCCGTCCTCATACCCCGCAAGCCCCGGCACCGGCTTGCGCAGATAGGCCTGGCATTCCTGGCGGTCGGCATACAGGCGGCCATTGGTGCCGATGAGGCTGATCTTGGTGGACATCTTGCGGTGGCTCTCGTCCGACCAGTTCACCGAGAGCTGCGCCGTGGGTCCGTCGTTCCAGCGCAGGGTGGAAAACACCTCATCATCGGTGCCTTCGGAAAAGACCTGCCCCAGATGCGAGCCGATCACCTGATCGGGCGCGCCGAAGAACCAGTTCAGCAGGTTGAGCGGATGTGCTGCGTAATCGTAAAGACAGCCGCCGCCTTCGGCCTTGTCGGTGCGCCAGGTGGCGCGCTTGGGCCGCAGCACAACCGGCCCGTAGGCCTCGGCCAGCACATGGGTGATGCGCCCGATGGCCCCGGCTTCGATCAGCCGCTTCATCTCGGCGAAGGCTCCGACATACCGGTAGTGATAGCCCACCTGCGCCACCCGCCCCTTGTCGGCAGCCAGCGCCGTCAGCCGCTGACTGTCCTGCCAGTCGAGACAAAAGGGTTTTTCGCAGAAGACGTGGCACCCCTTGTCCAGCGCCGCCGTCACCATCGGCGCATGCAGCCGCGACGGTGTGGCGATCACCACCGCATCCAGCGGCTCGTTTGCCAGCATCTGATCGTAATCACGATGGACCCGGGTTGCGATATTGCGGCCCAGCACGTCGGCCATGAAGGCGGAGCCGTCGCAGGCCACTGCATCCACGTCAGGATGGGCGTTGATCATGGAAAAATGGCTCAGCCCCATCTTTCCCAGCCCCACGACCGCTACTTTTACTTTCTGCACGAGCCTGCCTTACCTGAAAACCAACAAAAAAAGGCGTTGCCTGACCTGTCAAACACGCCCGGATATATCTGTCATTGCGCTTTCAGTGCAACCGCAATGGGGCAGCATTGAGGCCCGCGCGCGCGGATTTCCTGTCGTTGGTCAAAATAATGACAGTATAACCCTGTCTATATGGTGTTCGGAAAATGCCTGTTGCTTGAGGTTCCGCCGTTGCAGCGCGCGGAAAATCCTGAACAAGGTCTGTCAAACAGCAAAGGAAGCGACCCTGTATGATCACACCAGTTCTGCTCTGCGGCGGATCGGGCACCCGTCTGTGGCCCCTGTCGCGCAAATCCTACCCCAAGCAGTTTGCGCAGCTTCTGGAACGGGACTCGCTGTTTCAGGCCTCGGCACAGCGGCTGGCGGGCGCGGACTATGCCGCACCGCTCGTCGTCACCGGATCGGATTTCCGCTTCATCGTCACACAGCAGCTGCAGGCCGCAGGCATCGACCCCGGCGCCATCCTCATTGAACCGGAGGGGCGCAACACCGCGCCCGCAGTGCTCGCCGCAGCGCTGCAGGTGGCGCGCGCGGATCCGGAGGGGCTGATGCTGGTGGCCCCCTCCGATCACGTGGTGCCTGATGCCGCCGCCTTCCGGGCAGCGGTCGAGGCCGGTGTGGCGGAGGCCCGTGGCGGTCGGCTCGTCACCTTCGGCATCACCCCGACCCACGCCGAGACGGGCTATGGCTATCTGGAGCTGTCCACTGCCCCCGAAAACGGCAAGCCGGTGCCCTTGGCGCAGTTCGTGGAAAAGCCCGATGCGGCCCGCGCCCAGGCGATGCTGGACGATGGGCGGCATCTCTGGAACGCCGGGATCTTCCTGTTCCGGGCCTGCGACATTCTCGATGCGTTCCGGGCCCATGCGCCGCAGCTCATCGACCCGGTGACAGCAGCCATCGAGGCCGCGCAGGCGGATCTGGGGTTTCTGAGGCTGGACCCGAAAAGCTGGGCGCAGGCCGAAGACATCTCGATCGACTATGCCGTCATGGAAAAGGCGGACAACCTCAGCGTCGTGCCCTTCGCCGCCGGCTGGTCGGACCTGGGCGGCTGGGACGCGGTCTGGCGCGAGATGGGCCCCGACGACCGGGGCGTGGCCAGCAGCGACCATACCACCGCCATCGACTGCCGCGACACGCTGCTGCGCTCGGAAGCGGATGGGCTCGAACTGGTCGGGATCGGGCTTGAGAACATCATTGCCGTGGCCATGCCCGATGCGGTGCTGGTGGCCGACAAATCCCGCGCGCAGGATGTCAAACAGGCGGTGGCCGCGCTGAAGGAGACATCCACCCTGCAGGCCGAGGCCTTCCCCAAGGACCACCGGCCCTGGGGCTGGTTCGAAAGCCTGGTGATCGGCCAGCGGTTCCAGGTCAAGCGCATCCTGGTCAACCCCGGGGCGGCGCTCAGCCTGCAAAGTCACCATCACCGTTCCGAGCACTGGATCGTGGTGGAAGGCACGGCCAAGGTCACCGTGGATGACGAGGTGAAACTCGTGACCGAAAACCAGTCGGTCTACATCCCGCTCGGCGCCGTGCACCGGATGGAGAACCCGGGCAAGGTGCCGATGGTGCTGATCGAAGTGCAGACCGGCTCCTATCTCGGCGAGGACGACATCATCCGCTACGAGGACGTCTACGCGCGCAACGAGTCGGAATAACGCACCCGCGCCTGTGACGCGCTGTCCCCGGCCGCTGACCGCTTGAGAGCGCGGCACCGGGACTTCGGCAGCAATCCGCCACCTTCCCGATGCGCATGGCCAGTCGGTCCGTTGCGGTCTGGCTCGGGCCGCCCGGTCAGGCCAGCGTGCGCGCCAGGCTTTGCCAGAGCACATCGGCCAGACGCGCGGTGCCTGCCGGGTTGGGGTGGTGCAGATCTTCCTCCAGCCAGGGCGTGGCATCAGGCAGGAAGGCCTCGGTCACCGGCGCCCGGTGCCAGCCGTGGCTGCGGGCAACCCCCTCGTAATGGGCGATGATGGCTTGGGCGAAGGTGCCAGGGTCGGCCGGCGGACGCGACAGCGCCCCTGCCCCCCTGCTGTAGACCCTGTGCCGCGGCGGGAAGGCCCAGGTCGGAAACAGAACCACCGCCCGCGGTTGCGCCACCTTTGCCATGGCCTGCATGGCGAACGCCGAGCCCCAGCGGTCCGGGGCCCGCAGGCTGACGGTGGAAAAATCCTGCAGAACAAGGATATCCCAGCCGCTCTCCAACACCGCGCGGAAAGCGGCGATGCGCTGGGTTTCGATCAGCCGCGCGCCACGCGCCGCGGCCACCGCGATCTGCGGGGCCGCCCCCTCCGCTTGCGCCCGGGCGCCAATGCGCGCCGCAAGATCATGCCGCAACGTCATGGAGTTGCCGACGAAGAGCACCCGCGGCCCGGGCGCGCGCGGCAGATCGCGCAGCGTGGCCAGATGCGCCGCCGTCAGATCGGGCGCGCGGCGGGGCGTGGCATGCAGACGGAAGGTCATTGCACCCAACCCGGCAAGGGCGGCAGCGCCGGCGAGGCCCGCCCCGCCCAGAAGAACCGTTCTGCGTTTCATCTCCCCTCCTTGCATCGGGATGCCCGCGCAGGACGGTCTCCCGAATGACCGGATCACATATAAAAGGCCTTGTTGCCGGACCGCCGGGAAGGATAGGCTCAGCGCCACGGATCATCAGGGATGCATGCGCTTCAAGGCTACAGACCTTGTACAACAGAAGCCGCTTTTGCATAAGCTAGCTCCGCGCAAGACGGAAAAAACAGTTTGAACGGCAAGACGGCAGTCATCAACAAGCTACTCGGCCTCGCGGGGTTGGAATTGCGCCAGCGGGGACGAACAATTTCTGACCTGATGGCACAGCCGCGCCGGGCCAGCGCCGGCTGGGTCATCGAATATATCGGAACCCAGGGCGTCGGGAAGACCACCCTGAACAACGCGGTACAGAAATGCCTGCGGACGGATTGGTTTTTCCGCTCCGATCTGGGTCAAAACGGCCCTTTCGCACAGCCGAGCGCCGCCCTCGAGGATTTGCACCGCGAGATCTACTTCCAGAAGATCAAACGCTTCCAGAAAGAAAACCACAACGCGTGGAAGAGCATCACCGTCACACGCCAGATGTCGCGCGTCATCAGCGAAAGCCTGACAATCCTGACGCATGATTTTCCGCGGGGCTTCATCCTGGATGAGAGCCTGTTCAAGAACTTCCCGCGCGAGGTCCTGAAACTCTGCGGCGACACCCCCGAGCCGCTCTGGACAAAACGGGCCTTCATCCACCTGCGCACACGCGACCCCGATTTCGTGGTGTCGCGCTACCAATCCCGGGTCGAAGAGCGGACCCGCCGCGGCATGCCGCAGATCCCGCCCACCGAAGCGGAAGTCAGGACCCGTGTGCAGGAAGACAACGTGTTTTTCGACACGATCACCGAAAAGGCGCAGGCCTTCGGCTGCCCGGTGATCGTGATCTATGCCGAGGACACCCAACAGGATAATATCCGCAAGATCATAGATCTTGAAAAAACCATCCGCGCGCAGGCCTGACCGCCCCTTTGCCAAACGGGATACCCGATCATCCATGCCGAAGTTACGCTCCAGATTTGCGCAGCTCGTTCCCTCCAAACTCCGACCGCTGCTGAAACGGCAGATCCGGCGATTTGACCGTCTGCGCGGGCTGAGCGGCGCGCGCAACCGCCCCGGTGTGGTGCTGATGCTGCATGTGGGCCGCTGCGGCAGCACCGTGCTGGCCAATCTGCTGGCGCAGAACGACCAGGTGCACTGGGACGGCAAACTGCCCCGCAAGGCGCTGCAGCTTTATGGCGAGGGGGTCCGCGACATCGACCACACCCGCTGGATCGCGGAGCAATTCGCGATTTCGGGAGACCGGTTTTACGGCTTCGAATTCAAGATCCTCGCCGACCAGTATCCGTCGATCTTCGGCACCAGCACCGCTGATTTCCTGCGCGCCTGCCGCGAGATCGGCGTCACCCACTACATTCTTCTGGCGCGGCGCAACACGCTGCGCCACGTGGTGTCGCACTATGCCAGCAAAAGCCGCGGCAACTGGCACGCCAACACGGCAGAGGCGGTGCAGAAGAAAGTGTTCTCCCTCGACATCGACGCCATCTCGACCGGACAGGCGCCGGGGCGGCCCCTGCTGGAGTATCTCGCCGAGGTCGATGCCGCCCATGCCGAGGTCCGCGCCCTGCTGGCCGGGGAAAACTTTCTCGAACTGGAATACGAGCGCGACATCGACGCCGCCGGGGCGGAAACCGCCTATGCCCGCGTCTGCGCCTTCCTTGGCATCCCGCCCGGCGCGGTCGAGATACGCAACCGCAAGATGAATCCTTTCCCTCTCGACAACGTGCTGGAGAATTATGACGCGGTTGAGCGTGCGCTGGCCGGCACCGACTTCGCCTGGATGAGTAAGGATTAACCCAATCGCCAGAATTGCCTTGACCCAATTGCCGGGATTCTGACTAATTGACAGATAGTTAATTTTTTAGTGATGGACATTATGCGGTATGTGGTCTGGCTTCTTCTTGCCTGCTTCTTCGGGGTGACGGCACAAACGGCTCAGGCAGCTCCTCTGCCGACGGAGCCGCCTTACGTGATCACGGTCACCTTCAAGCAAAGAATGATCAGTGACATGACGCTGGACATGCGCACCGGTGCCGAAACATGGCATCGGCCGAATGGCCGCACACGGGACGTGACCTTCTCCTTCCTGTCCGACGAGATGGATCACTTCCGCCGGGACGGGAACGCCATTTCCATGGAATGGGGCGGGTCCCGGTATTATTCCTACCGCTTCAACTACGATTTCGACACGCGCCTGGGCGCGCTGCACTTCGGTGACGGGATCGATCTGGCCGACAGCTACAGCTTCGACGGCAGGACCGGCACGCATTGGATCGGCGAGGACGTGTGGCCCTATCACTACTCCACCCGCAGCAAGTTGCGCCGGGTTGGGGTCTTTCTGTCCACACCGGCCCCGAACGGCGCCGCGGATGTGGCGCTGCCGCAAGCCCCGCTGCCCGCGACCCTGCCCATGCTGGCCGCAGGTGTCATCGGGTTCGCGCTCCTGCGGCGGCGGCGTTTGCAGCGTTCAGGCCGGGCGCTCTGACGACGGGCGCTTCGGTGTCGGGCGGAAGCGCTGAAAATACCGCTCGAGCGTGCGGAAACTCACCTCGGCGACCAGGCAGGCCAGCACCGCGAAGACAATGAACACAACCCATTTCGGGAGCGATGCTGTCGGCAGGATCCGGTGCGTGACGTCCAGTACGATCAGGTGATAGAGATAGATGCCGTAGCTGATCGCCCCGATGCGCGCCACCAGCCGCTGCTGCAGAAAGGGGCTGAGCGCGTTTTTCTCGCGCACCAGAAGGGCGATGAGGCAATAGGTCATGGTGAGGTGGATCGCAAAGCTCGGCAGACCCGTCAGATTGCCCGGAAGGACCTGGAACAGCACCCCCATCACCGCAAAGCCGGTCAGCGCCGCCCCGCGCCAGCCTGCGATCGCATCCAGAAGCGCATAGCCCCGCCGCCGGTGCAGCAGAATGGCCGCCAGCGACCCCAGAATGATCGGCGTATAGGCGGCACTGGGCAGGATGACCCGAAGCGGCCCGGCATAGCGCTCGAACGGACCACCAAAGGCCCCCATGTGCAGCGCCAGGTTCACCGCCACGAACGCAAGGCAGACCGGGATCAGGATCCTGAGCGGCAAAAGCACCACCAGCAGCGGCCAGAGCATGTAATACTGTTCTTCCACCGAGAGCGACCAGGTGATCGTCAGCAGCGGGATGTGATCGATCAGAAAATTCGACAGGAACAGGTAGTAGAAGGGCAGAAGCTCAAGCAGCTCGCTGCGCCCTTTCACGACGATGAAATAGCCCGACACACAGGTCACCACGAAGAAATAGACCGGTATGATGCGCAGGATCCGCCGCATGTAGAACCCGCGCAGCGAAATGCCGCCCGTTTCATCGGCTTCGCGCAGAAGCAGCGTGGTGATCAGATACCCGCTCAGCACAAAGAAGAAATCGACACCGAGAAACCCGCGCCGGAAGCCAAGCCACTGCTCCAGATAGGGAAAGGGCGTGAAATGGTGCCAGAGCACCATGAAGATGCAGATGAAGCGCAACCCGTCGAGGTTGCCGAAGCGCCGCCGCGCCCGATAGGCCTGCCAGCCGGCGGCGCCCGTGGTGTCTACTTGGGTCCCTTGCATAGGTCCTTCTCCAGCGTCTCCCAGGCGTTCAGCAGGGTCTCCCGCGCCACCTCCACACTATAGCGCGCCGCGATCTCCGCCGCCGCATGGGCGCGCAGGGCGTCCAGCGCGCTTGGGTCCGCGCGATACTCTGTCACGATCCGTTCCAGTTGCGCCACCATGCCGATCATGTCGTGATGTTCCACCACGAACCCCGTCTCGGCGGTGAAATACTCGTTCCCCCCGACCCCTGTATAGCCCACCACGATACAGCCCGCCGCCATCGCCTCCGCCGCCGGCAGGCCGAACCCTTCCATGTTGGAAAAGGACAAAAAGATCAGGCTCTCGTTCAGGATGCGGTCGCGCTCCGCGTTCGACATGTTCTCGATGGCGATGACCGGGATATCCGCAAAGGCCGCCCGGCGGCGCAGCGTGGCGGCAACCCGCTGGCTTTGCGGGCGCAGCTTGCGGGGCATATAAGCGATCTGCAGCCGCTTGGGATGATCCGCGCGCAGACCGGGGCCGGAAACGGGCAGCGTCAGCCGCAGCGGCCTCCGGCCCAGCAGCACCTCGACCGCCTGCCCGGCGACCTGAGAGGTGGCCAGCACCGCCGCGAAAGTCTCATGCGCATTCTCGCGGTCTTGCCCATAGGCGCGCATCAATGCTGTCGGATCCTGCGCGAACAGCACCTGAGGCCGGCCCGCGAAGAGGCGCGCATAGTTGGGGTAGCCGAACTCCGGCAATACGTAGACATCGCGGGGCTCAGGGAGAAACCGCGGGTTGCGCGGGTTGCGGCGCCATTCCTGCGCATACTGGCGCAGATCCGCGAGCCGCCGCCCAAGGGGCTTGCGCGCCCGCAGGCGGACCAGGTCGGGCAGGTGGAACACCTGGCGCGGCGCCTCGGCGAAAGGATAGCGGTGCGCGGGCCCGGCGTGCACAAGGGCCACGTCGTATCCCGCGGCCTCCAGGGCCACCGCAAAGTCGTAGATGACCGCCTGCCCACCCATCGGGCGGGCGATATCGGGCAGGATGAAGCAATAGCGCGACCGGTCCGCGCCGCCGCCGGTCATGCGACCGCAGCCGCTGCCGCACGGCTGGCGCACGCAGGACACGCCGGAGATGGCAGAGACATCGTCACGTGAGGTCTTTCCCGGTCAGCTGCCCAGCGGAATGAACCGCGGCAAGGGCTTCTGAATGGCTTTGAGGACCTCCATCAGCCGAGCCTCGGCGGCGGCATCGGGTTCGTTGCGCTGGATCGGCGTCGTCAGCCGCACGAGCGCACCGTCGGTGCGGCCGGTGCGAACCCCGTCCACCATCAGCCAGAACTTGGCGGCGAAATCCCAGGCCACCCGGCGCTCTTTCTGCTGGAACCAGTAGAAGACCATCATCCGGGTCTCCCCCTTCTGGATGATCGCGCGGTTCACCCGGAAGGGCACGTCGCTGGCCATGGCTGCGGTCAGATCGGTCCGCTCCAGCCAGGCGATCTCCCAGCCCGATCCGGGCAGGCAGACCTCGGGGCTGTGCACCCCGCCCTTGGACTGGTCGTCGTACCAGGCCATGAACAGGTTCACGCGGCCATCGACACCGGGCTTGACGAAGGACACCTGATGATAGTCATCCGCGCCCAGCTTGCGCGCCACGCCCGGCTTGAGGAATTCGCGCGTTCCGACCTGCGTCCAGCCGTCGAGCTCGCGCGGGAAGAGCGCGAAGCTGTCCCGGTCGGGCGCGTTGGTGCCCCGCTCCGGCAGCGCCTGAAGCGCCACAGCCGCCGCGATCATCGCCGCACTCGCGGTCACCAGAGCCGCGGAAGGATAGACGAAGCGGACCCGGGCCAGCTGCGTGCCGAGCCCGTCGGTGTCGAGATCGAGCGCCTGTGCCAGCGAGGGCTTCTCGGGGTGCAGCCAGAGCATCATCCAGGCCAGCCCGAAGAGGATCACGATACAGGCCAGGAAGATGACCCAGCCCTCGAAGAAATGCGTGAAGCCGTCCAGCCACTCCACCCCGTAATACTGCACGATGACACCGGCCACGGCGATCCGGAAGGAGTTCATCACGATGGCGATCGGCACCGCCGCCAGCAGCAGCGTGACCTTGTGCCAGGCCGGCCCTTTGTAGAGCGTGGCGAAGATGTAGGAAAAGCTCATGATCGGGAACATGTAGCGCAGCCCCGAACAGGCCTCGGCCACATGCAGCTTGAGGATCCCCAGATCGATGATGTTGCCGTCGAGGAAAACCGGCACATCCATCAGCCGCAGGAACCAGACCCCCAGTTCCGAGGACATGAACTGCAGGCTCGTGGTGACCTTGAAATAGATCACCCCCGGCAGCGGCAGCATGAAGACCAGGTGCAGAACCCCGGGCCAGAAGTGCCGTCCCGTGTGCCAGCCCCAGCTGATCAGCAGAATGCCCGCCACCCAGAGGATCAGCGCATAGGCCACGATGTCGTCGATGTTGGAGAGAATCCCCAGCAGACCGAGCATGATGGAGAAAAAGACCACCGCCACACCTGGCCAGCGGTCGTTTTTCTGTCCCGGAACAACCGGCACCTCGCGCAGCTGTTTGAGAAACAGCAGGGCGGAGAGCACCGGGATCAGCGGGCCATGGCTGTATTCCGGCAGTTGCCAGGCCGCCAGCAGCGCCTCGATCCCATTGGAGAAGAACAGGCCGGCGCCCACAATCGTGACCAGGAGCCAGAAAACACCCCAGTTGAGAAAGCCGGACACATCCGACCGTGGCGGCGAATTTGATGTTGTACTCGTCATAATCAGCTCACACCTAAAAACTCAAAGAATGCTCGACGCGCTTATACCGCGAAGTCGGCCTTCTTTCGTCATCAAATTTTCGACAGATCTTCCTTATCGGATAACGGGTTTCAAGGCAATCGACCGCGGCGGTCTGCCGATCTTCCCGGTTAACGGTAATCGGTGAAGCGGCTCAGGTCCTCTCCCTTCAGAAGCGCGTCGTAAAGCCCCGCGGTATAAGCCGCCTTGGCATCCCAGTCGTAGAGCCTGTCGGCATAGTCGCGCGCCGCCTGCGCCATCTCCGCATGGGCCTCGGGCGCGTCCAGACAGCGCTCCATGGCCGCGCGATAGTCCCGCACCAGCCCGTCCATGGGCTGCAGGGCGATCTGCACGCCCCGCCCGCCCGCAACCAGATCGCCCGGGGCGCCGTAATCGGTGACCAGACAGACCATGCCGGAGGCCATCGCCTCGATGACAACGCCTGCGCCCAACTCGCGGATGGAGGGAAACACGAACGCATCGCAGCGCCGCATGAACTCGGCCACCTCTGCCTGGCTCTTGCGGCCTTCGAAGATCACCCGCCCCTCGGCGCCCGCCTCTGCCACGATCTGCCGCAGGCGGGGCTCTTCGGGGCCATCGCCCAACACGTGCAGGATATGGTCCTTCATGCGCTCCGAGCCCGCAAAGGCGCGCACCGCCGCCTCGGGCACCTTGTAGGGCACCAGACGCCCGGCAAAGAGAAACCGCTTCGGCCCCGCCCCGGAGAACGGCCCCTGCCGGCCCTGCGCGTGAAACACCTCCGGGTCATAGCCGATCTCGGGAAAGGGCACGATCCGCTCCGCCGCCGAGGCGGGAATGTCATCGATGGTGTGCTGGAAGGAGGCCAGGATACAGGCCGCATGGCGATAGGTCGAGCGGGCGAACGGCAGGTAGCGATAGAGACCCCGCAGCCGCCGCAGCCCCTCGCGCTCGCGTTTCTGCTCACCTGAGAACGCCGCCGGCCAATCCAGATTGCCGTTGAGCGGCCCGATCACGAAAGGCTGTGCCGTGCGCCCCGACACGTAGCTCGGCAGCGTCGGCGACATCGGCGTGATCCGGTGCACCAGATCGAACTCACCGCGCTTGAGCGCGGGCCGGAACTGCGCCAGCGCCTGACGCTCGAAGGCGATGTAGGGCAGATAGGCCATGATCTGGCTCGTCGACCAGGCCACCTCGTTGCCGCCGCGCAGAAACAGCGCCAGCTTGTACATGCGCGCCGCGATCCACTCGTTGTCGATGTAATGCACCCGGTCGTCCAGATCCCCCGCCTTTTCGATGTTCTCGCGGTTGCGCACATGGGTGACGACGGTGACATCGGCGACGCGGCCAAGCGCACGGGCATATTTGTAGCCGACGATCGGCAGGGACGGCCATTCCGGGTTACAGCTTTCCGCCAGCACCAGCACACGACATCGGCGCGTCATAGACCATCTTCCAACAGCTCACTCTTCAGGCCGCTTGCTAGCACGGTGGCGGGCGGAAAGAGGAGCGAAATCTAAAAATTCCTTAAAATCGCATGGGGTGCAGGCGCCCGCGCGGCGGAAAAACACGCTATCCGTGGCCCGGCACGGCAGATAGGAGTTGACGCGATCTGCCGCAGCCAACAGGAACACTGCCATGACAGAGACTACATCCGCCGCTGCCGACCGCTCCTACGTGGTGATCTCGCCCTGCCGCAACGAGGCGGCCTATATGCGCCGCACGCTCGACAGTATGGTGGCGCAGTCCGCACCGCCCGCGCTCTGGGTGATCGTGGATGACGGCTCCACCGATGACACCCCCGCCATTCTCGCGGAATATACTGCTGCCCACGACTGGATCCGGGTCGTCCCGAAGCCCGACCGCGGCCACCGCGCCGTGGGCCCCGGCGTGATCGAGGCGTTTTACGCCGGGTTAGAGACGGTGTCGCTCTCCGATTACGCCTATCTGTGCAAGCTCGACCTCGATCTCGACCTGCCGCCGCGGTATTTCGAAATCCTGATGGACCGCATGGAGGCCACCCCGCGCATCGGCACCTGTTCCGGCAAGGCCTATTTCCGCAACAGCGCGGGCCAGCTGGTCAGCGAGAACATCGGCGACGAGATGTCCCTGGGCATGACCAAATTCTATTCCACCGCCTGTTTCGAGGCCATCGGCGGCTTCGTACGCGAGGTGATGTGGGACGGGATCGACTGCCACAAGGCGCGGCAACTGGGCTGGGCGCCGGTGAGCTGGGACGACGAAGATCTGCGCTTCGAGCACTTGCGCCCCATGGGCTCCAGCCAGCAGAGCATCTTCACCGGGCGGCGGCGGCACGGCTTCGGGCAGTATTACATGGGCACGCATCCGCTGTTCCTGATCGCCTCGGCCATCAACAAGGCGCGGCAGAAGCCCTATGTGCTGGGCGGGCTGGCGATGCTGCAGGGCTATTTCGGCGCCATGCTGCGCGGAGTGGACCAACACGGCGACACCGAGCTGATTGCCTTTATCAGAGACTATCAGAAGCGCGCCCTGCGGATCGGCAAAGCCCGCGCCGTGGCCGAGATCGAAGCGGAACGGGCGGGGTTGTTGAAGGTCTAGGCGGCGTTAGCCGTCTCGCGCCGGATCACGAGCAGCGCGCCCAACCCTGCGGCCAGCAGCGGAAAACCCGCCGGCAAAGGCACCGGAGATGGCGTCACGGTGACCGTGGTTTTGGACCAGGATGCGCTTCCTATATGATAGCCCTCACCGTCGTCAAAATCATGATAATAGCTAGCGCCTCCTCCAGCCTTAAAAGAAAACTCGGCCAGACCCGAAAACGCCATAACTTTGTATGACCCTTCCATCGTTGCAAAGTCGTAGGTGAAAAAGCCGTAACGGGTGTCACCTTCAAGAAGGGTTCCGGTGATACTGTAAAAATCAACAAGCGAGTCGAAGAAAAATCCGGCAAATGTCGCGTCAACGTCATCATATTCCTCAATGACTTCGCCTGTGAAGTATTCCACCAATTGTGAAGACGAAGTCTCGAGATCTTTGTCCGAAACCGAAACCTCCAGCGTAAAATCCCGCTTCGGAACCTGGGTGGCCGCCTCCGCGAAACCGGGCAGCACCAGGGCGAGGAGACAGGCGAAAAACCTCATAAAACAATCCTTTCTTTGAAAATCAGCAGCTTACCGGGGCTGAAGAATACCTGTCATGCTAGCACCCGGTGGCGGCACACGTCCAATCCCCTATGAGCATGACACCGAATCTGCACTGGAGCGCAGCCGACAGGTCTAGGCGGCAGCGCCTGTGCCGTGCCCCATCGCTTCATTGATCGCAGCGGCGGCAGACGTTAGCGTCAAAGGGTTATGTAAATTCATTTCCAGAAAGGGAATTTAGATGCTCAGGTTCATCATGGCCACGGGCCTGCTCGTGTGTTTTGCGACGACAGGGTCGGCAGCGTCCTTCAAATACTCATCATCCAGCGTTGATCAATTGGACTATTTCGATCAGCACCGAATGGGTGGGTATGTTTCCCCGAGCGAGGATCTTTCCTACCAAACGGGCGTTTCTATTGTGTTCGAAATCAACGAACGGATCAAAAGGAATACAACTTACGTCTACGATAGGAGCGCCAGAAACTGGGATGTGTCCATAGTCGGCGGTGGAGTGAAACCCGAATATGAGCTTCTACCTTTTGATGGATTCGAGTTCTCTATCACGACAGGTTCAGACCGTCAGGTCATTGATTGGGATTTCTTCTACGAGGAGGATTTCGCAGTTGATTATTTCCGGTGGAGTTCCTCGCCTCTCGAAGAGCGAAGTAAAGGCAACTACGAGTTCATCGACTTGGACTGCGTAGATGAGCTGGATGATCCAGGCAACGAAAGTGAGTGCTTTGACGACGAAACATTCCGCGCCAACGGTGTTGGCACTTGGGAGAGGGTCACACCGGTTCCCGTCCCTGCCTCCCTGCCCCTGCTGGCCGGCGGCCTGGGCCTGATCGGTCTGGCCCTGCGGCGGAAAAGGCGCGTCTGACGTCAAACCGCTCAAAAGCGCGGTAGGCGTGACGGAGAAACTGCGCTAGAGCGGACGCCAACCATTCCTGCGAGTACCCTGCCCCGATGACACCCTCCGCCCTTTCCCGTCTGCGCGACAAGATCCTTTACGATGTGCTCGGGCATGTGCCCCGCAACCGCCCCTTTCTCTTCGGCATCGGGCTGAGCAAGACGGGCACCACCTCGCTCAACGACGCGCTGGAGATCCTCGGCTACAGCGCCTTTCACCTGCCGCCCATCGCCCATGCGGACGCGCAGGGGCAGATCCGCAGCCGCTGGCCCTGGTGGGTCTACAAATACGACGCACTCACCGATCTGACGGTCTCGGTGCTGCATGCGGAGCTGCGCGAGACCTTCCCCAACGCCCGCTTCATCCACACCCGCCGCCCGCTGGAGAAATGGCTCGACAGCTGCCGGAGGCACTTCACCGCGGAACTGGGCCAGACCCGGATCGCGCAGGGGCAGGCGTATCTCAACGATCTCTGCGACGCCTTCTACGGCAGCCATATCTACGACGAGGCGGGCTATCGCGCAGCCTATGAGCGCCACGAGCGCGAGGTGATGGCGCTGCACGGCGGGCAGCCCGGGTTCATGGACTGGGACCTGACCCAGGGCGACGGCTGGGCGCCGCTCTGCGCGTTTCTCGGAAAACCGGTGCCGGAGGCGCCCTTTCCTGTCTCTAACAAGGGGCGCAAGGCCTCCTGAGCGCTGCCCTAGGGCGTGTCCCCGGCGTCCTCCGCCCCGTCCCGGGCACGGGGGTCCACCAGCAGCGCCATGATCCAGCCGGCGATGAAGCCGCCCAGATGCGTCTCCCAGGCCAGTTGCCCGCCCATCGCCCACCACAGCACCAGGTTCAGCACCACCAGCCAGAAGGCCGCGTTGGCCACCGGCCAGAGCCCCTCGCGGCGGGTGAAGCGATCCACATAGTTCCAGGCCAGCAGCGCGCCCGCCAGCCCGAAGAGCGCCCCCGAGGCCCCGACCATCGGTGGAAAGGGCTGGGCCAGAAGGGCAAAGACCACAGCCCCCCCGGCCTGCGCGCCCGCATAGACCAGCCCGAAACCCCGGGCGCCCACCCGCTCCACAACCGGGCCGCCCAGCGACCACAGCGTGATCATATTGACCGCAAGATGCGCCAGCCCGCCGTGCAAAAGCCCGTATGTCAGGAACATCAGCGTCGGCTGCACCGCGTAATTCGGGGTCCAGCCGCTCAGCAGCCCCGGCCAGAAGGCGCCGTAGTCATAGACCAGGCCGCGCAGCCGGGGGGCGCCGACCAGCCCCTGATCGGTCAGCTGCAGGACAAGCTCGGTGCCGCAGCAGATCACGGTCAGGGCAATCAATATCCATCTGCCCGACGGGCCGGATGCAGACTGCGAAGGACTAGGGTTCGACATCACGCGCCATCGTGGACATTGGCCTTAGCGTAAGACCGACGTTTCAGGGCGTCCAAGAGAAATTACGCTCCACCCCCAGGAAAACGGTGTTGGAGCTGCGGTCCTCGGCATTGTCCTGCGTGGACAGACGATGCCTGTAGCCGCCCACCAGCCCCCAGTCCCGCGTCAGCGCGTAGCGGTAGCTGAGGCTGACATCGACGCGCTGTGCGTCATTGCCGGCCTCGCCCAGCTCGTTGCGGTCGAAGAACGACAGGCTCACTCCGAAGCTGGACAGGCTGTTGACCTGCTGGTTGTAGGCAGCGTTCAGGCGGGTGTTGATTTCCTCGTTGTTGTCGTTGTCGGTGTTGACCGACTGGCTGAGACCGACGGACACGGTGCCTGTGGACAGGTTGTGCACGTAATCCGCCTGCACCAGCGGATCGGTCCCGAGCGAGTCGGTGCCGGTCGCCCCCAGTGTCAGGGACAGCGCGCCGCGCGGCATCTGCATCGTACGGCGCACGCTGAACGAGGACCGCCGGCCGTCATCGTTGGAGGTGATGTCGGAGGCATAGCTCACCCCCAGCGCACCGTTCGGCAGCGCCCGCTCCCAGTCGATGGAGCCGCTCAGCCCTTCATCGGTGGCGGTCTGATCGCCCGACCGCTCGACCCGGTCATAGCTGAGCCCGATGTTGATCGTGTCGACCCTGCTCGCCTGCAGCCGGACCGCCGATCCGAAGCCGGTGGTCTCCCGGTCGACCCCATCGCCACGGGCGTCGAAATCCCGGTAGAGCGAGGTCAGGCTGGCGGTGATGCGCGGGGTGATGCGGAAATCGATCTGTCCGGAGAAATCCTGGCGGGAACTGTCCTGCAGGTTCGGGTCGGCGTCGTCGCTGTATGCGATCCGGTTCTCACTCCAGTTGAAGCTGGCCCCGATCGGCGCCTCCTGCCCGACGGCCCCCTCAAGGCGGTAGCTGTAGGTGCGCCGCGTCCCCTCGGTCTGGTCGATGACGTTGCCGTCCTGGTCGAAATCCTCGTCCTGAATGCCGGAGGTCACATCCGCCTCGCGATAGCGCAGCGAGATCCCGGCGCGCGCACTGCGGGTCTGCCGGTTGTAGGAGAGCGTGCCGAAACTGTTGGTCAGATCAACGCTGTCGCGGCCCGCGCGGCCTTCCTCGATATCGGTCCCGAGACCCAGCGAGAACCGGTCGATGGCCCGCTGGCTGTCGAGCCCGAAGCTCAGGATGGTGCGGCCGAAGAAATCCGATTCCCCCTCTACATCCAGATCGGGGTTGTCACTGTATTCAAAGCGCTGTTCCACGCCGAAATTCGCCACCATGCCCGGCGGCGTGCCATCCTGCGCATGACCGGCGGCACCGGCGCAATACAGAAGGACCGCCGCCGCTCCGGTGCTGCGTCCGACGATGCTCTGCTGTGGGGCGGGCTGTCCGCTATTCGAACAACCGCCGCTCGGGTACCAGAATGACATCTCCGTCCTTCAGCTCGATATCCGTTGTCACGGCGCCGTCTGCGAGCGCCTTGTAGTTCAATGTGGTGACGCTCTGCTGTCTCGTCCGGGGATCGGTGCGCCGCAGCTGGATGCGCTTGACGGCCGCAAACCGCGAGACCCCGCCGCTGATCGCCACGGCCTGCAGCAGGGTCGTGCCCGTCTCAACCTCGACCACACCGGGCCGGTTCACCTCGCCCACGAAATAGACCGAGATGGTCGGCCCGCTGGCCGCGGCCCCCCCGGCGCTGAGCGGCGCGCGCACCGCCGGGTTCACGGAGACGAAAACGGTTGGGCTGGTTGCGAAATTGGGGGAGATGGCGCTGGAAATGCTGGCCTCGATCTCGCTGACGGTCAGCCCCCGTGCCGGCAGAGCCCCGGCGAACGGAAAGTTGAACCGCCCGTCCGGCAGGACCGCCACGGTGCGGTTGAGCGATCCGTCCTCAAGCACCTCGATGGTCAGGGTGTCCCCAGTCTGCACGCGGTATGACCCCTGTGCGAGCGCCATCACGGCCCAGCAGGACAGAACGAGCCCCGCCATAATTGTCTTCAGGATCTTGAGCATATGCCTGTCCTCACCACGAAATTCCGGTTGTCGCCCCCATTGCGCAGATGGACAATCTCTACACCTGCAGCCCGGGGCAAGACCAATGTCGCATCCGATTATCGCAGGATTAGCCCCGGACTGTCACCACAGCGCCACAGGCACAGACAACCCTGGGCCTACGTCGCGCCCGACAGCATGTCCGGGGTGATCATCTCGTAGCCCATCAGCGACACGATCTCAGGGTCCAGTGTCTCGTTGATGATGTCCAGCGTGGCCGGTCCGAGTTTCTCGCGCCAGCATTCGCGCAGATAGTAATCGGCATAGGTGCGGTGAGACACCGTGCCATCCTCGCGCTTGACCCCTTCGGAAACGGGAACGTGCCGGTCGCGTTTCGCAATCCCCAGATCGGCTGCAACCCGCGCCAGCGTCGCCGCCTCATCGGCCAGAAAATCCTCGTAGCGCGCAATCACCGCATGGGTCGCGGCCTGTTGCAGACGCGCATAGCCGCGCATCTTGCGGTTCCAGACCTCCGCCGGCAGCAGCGGCCTTGGGCCGAGATTCTCGCGCTGTTCCATCACCGGCAGGCGCCGCGTCAGGAAGCGCTCCAGATCGCTGTCCTGCGCGCCCACGTGATAGGGCCGCTGGAACAGCGACAAAAGCCAGGCATAGGGATTCTTGACCAGCATCAGAAACCGCACCGAGGCGAGCGCCTCCGGCCCGATCCGTTCGGGATCGGGGTTCATGTGCTTCCAGCCGAGGTTGCGCGCGAAGGTCGCCTCGAAGAACCGATCACGCGCGGTTTCGTGCAGCCGGTGGGTCAGCCCGGGCATGAACCGGCGCAAACGGCGGGTGAAGATCGTCCGCAGATCTCCGTCATCGACCCGCCCGGGAAGCACCTGGGCCTGAAGATTCAGGTCCGCCAGGGCCGCAAGGTAATTGGTGCCGGTGTTCCGCTCACCGTAGATCTTGAGCGCGACATCGTCCGATGAACTGAAGGGCTTCGTGGATCTCATGAACAAGCCAATGTTTCCTTCTGGCGACTAACAACCTGCAACCAACCGCCCTCACAGGTCAATCACAGGTTGCTCACAGGACTGTTCCGGCAAAGGCGCAAAAACATCTTGGGATAGAATTGAATCCGTTCTGCAAAACGATGTGACAGTCTCGTGAAGTTATGGGAATCGACCGGACGTCGGCACCCACAGCGTAAATTTCCGGCACTCTATCGTGCGCTGGTCATCGCGCATACCCCCCGCTGCGGTGCCACGCCCAGGCATCCGCGATCATGTCACCCATGGTCGAGCGCTCCGGCGTCCAGCCCAGCTCCTCGAGCGCGCGCACCGAACCCGACACCAGCCGGGTCGCATCGCCCGCCCGGCGCACCCCTTCCTCGACCGGCACCGGCCGGTTGGTGATCCGCCCCGCGGCCTCGATCACCTCGCGCACCGAAAAGCCGGTGCCGGTGCCGAGGTTGAAGACCCGGCTGCCGCGCCCCGCCTGCAGCCAGTGCAGCCCCTTCACATGGGCCTCCACCAGATCGCAGACATGCACGTAGTCACGAATGCAGGTGCCGTCGGGGGTGTCGTAATCGGTGCCGTGGATGGTCAGCGCCGGGCGCTGCCCGTCGACCGCCTGCAGGATTAGCGGCACCAGATGGGTCTCGGGCTGGTGGAATTCGCCCACCTCGGCCTCCGGATCGGCCCCCGCCACGTTGAAATAGCGAAAGATCACCGAGCGCAGCCCATGGGCGGCCTCGAAATCGCGCAGCATGTCCTCGATGGCCCGTTTCGAGGCGCCATAGGCGTTGAGCGGGTCCTGCGGGCAGTGCTCGTCCAGCGTCACCCCGTCCTGCTCGCCATAGGTGGCGCAGGTCGAGGAGAAGACAAAATCGCGACACCCCGCCGCCAGCGCCGCCTCGATCAGGTTGAGGCTCCCGGTCACGTTTGTGCGCCAGTAGCGCCCCGGATCCGACATCGCCTCGCCCACCTGGCTCAGCGCCGCGAAATGCATCACCGCCTCCGGGGCATGGACCGCAAAAACCGCGTCGAGCCGGGCGCGGTCCAGCAGGTCGCCTTCCTCGAAGGGGCCGAATTTCACCGCATCGCGCCAGCCGGTATCGAGGTTGTCGAAGGTGACCGGGGTGTGGCCTGCAGCCCGCAGCGCCTTGCAGGCATGCGATCCGATATAACCGGCCCCGCCCGTGACGAGAATTGTGCCCATGCTCTGCTCCTGTCTGTCCGGACCGTGGTGCTGCCCTCCCGCATATCAAACAGGCCGCCAATGGCGAGCGAAAAACAACACGTCCCAGAGGCGCGCGCGGGCTTGTGCCGGCCCGGGCCAGCGGGCATTGTGCGCCGCGCCCCACCCGGCATGATACGGCGCGCAGCGCCGGCGAACCCGCAACTGCAAGGACATGACGTGGCTCCAAAATTCGGCACCAGCGGCCTGCGCGGCCTCGTGGTCGAGCTGACCCCCAACCTGATTGCCAGCTATACACGCGCCTTTCTGGCCAGCTGCCCGCACGGCGGCGCGGTGCATGTGGGGCGCGACCTGCGCGCCTCCTCCCCCGCCCTGGCACAGACGGTGCTCAAGACCGTCACCGGGGCCGGGCTCGCGGCGGTGGATCACGGCGTGCTGCCCACCCCGGCGCTGGCGCTGGCCGCGGGCACGGCGGGCCAGGCGGCGATCATGATCACCGGCAGCCACATCCCCGCCGACCGCAACGGGCTGAAGTTCTACCGCCCCGACGGCGAGATCGGCAAGGCGGATGAGGCGGCGATCCTGGCCGCCTGCGAGACCGCCCCGCCCCCTGCCCCGGCACCCGGAACGCTGCAGCAGAGCGCGGAGGCGCTTCGGGCCTATGCCGCGCGTTACCTCGACGCCTTTGGCCCGTCGGCCCTCGCCGGGCTCCGGGTCGGGGTCTATGAGCACAGCTCGGTGGCCCGCGACGTGCTGGGCGACGTGCTGGAGGGGCTGGGCGCCGAGGTGGTGCGGCTGGCGCGCTCGGAAACCTTCATCCCCGTCGATACCGAAGCGGTGGACCCGGAGACGCGCACACAACTGTCGGACTGGTGCCGCGATCACGGGCTTGATGCGCTGGTCTCCACCGATGGCGACGCCGACCGCCCCATGGTCACCGATGCCGCCGGTCGGATCGTGCCCGGCGATGTGCTGGGCCCGCTCACCGCGCGCAGCCTGGCTGCTGCGGTGATCTGCACCCCGGTCTCCTCGAACACGCTGGTCGATGCGATGCAGGGGTTCACCCAGGTTCGGCGCACGAAGATCGGCTCCCCCTTCGTCATCGCCGCCATGGAAGAGACCGCAGGCGCCCGCGTCGTGGGCTATGAGGCCAATGGCGGCTTCCTGCTGGGCTTTGCGGCAGAGGGGCCCGCCGGCCCGCTCGCGCCGCTGATGACGCGCGACTGCCTGCTGCCCATCCTGGCCCCGCTGGCCACCGCACGGGCCGCGGGCCAGCCGCTGGCGGATGTGGTGGCCGCCCTGCCCGCCCGCTTCACCGCCGCCGACCGCATCGCGGGGATCGAGACCGACCGCTCTCGCGCCTTCCTGGAGCAGCTGACCGACAGCCCGGAGGCGCGCCGCGGCTTTTTCGACGGGCGCGCGGCGGAAGCGGGCGTGGATCTCACCGACGGGCTGCGACTGACCTTTGCGGATGGCACGATCATCCACCTGCGGCCCTCGGGCAACGCCCCCGAGTTCCGCTGCTATGCCGAAGCAGACAGCCCCGACCGGGCCGAGGCGCTCATGCGCGAGACCCTGCAGGCGGTGGCGGACCGGCTGGGCTGAGGCCCCGCGTCAGTTGGCGCAGGCGCTCTCGAATGCGGCGACCTGGCCCGCGCTGAGGTAATAGCCGTTGCGCATCACAAAGCGCGAGCGGATGTCGCTCAGCACCCTACCCTGGGCATCCACATGCACCACCTGCCCCGGCACGCCCTGAAACACGATGCCGCCATCGGGCAGAAGCTGGTGGTTGCCGGTCACCTTGCGGTACCAGTCGTATTGCTCCGGCCCCACCCGGATCTCGCGCGGCCCCTCGAAGGGCTGATAGTCGATCAGGGAGTGATCGAAGTTGGAGCGGTTGTTGTAGACCGACACGCCGGCGCGATACCAATGCGGATCATGCGGGCGGTTGAAGAAGGACCGCCACAGGATCCGGCCGGTCGAACCTTCGACCACCGCGATCATATTGACCTGCCGCAGGCTGATCAGCACCGCGTCATCGGGGAAGGCCGCCGTGCGCCCGCCGTTCAGCAGCGCCGCATTGGCGTGATAGGGATCGCGCGTGTGAACGGGCCGCGCGCCCGCCCGCTGTTCCAGCGGCGAGAACCGTATGTTTTCATTCTCCGCACCATAGCGGAAGGTGGCGGCATTGCTGTCGAGCAGCATCGCCGAGAGAATGGGCTCGTCCGGGTTCGCCAGCACCAGATCGCGCAGCGCGAAATGCTCCCGCGCGGCGCCGGTCTGAACATCGACTGACACCACAACGTCATTGCGCCACAGGGTCAGCTCGCCCTGATGCGGGTCGATCTCGTGGTGATAGCCGATCCCGCCCTCGGCCTCGCGGGTCCAGAGCGGTGTGCCGCACCAGTCCACCGCGCGCAGCACACCGGAGGTATTGGCCACCACGACACCGTCCTGCGTATAGGTGATCCGCCGCGGCGAATTCGAAGTGCCCACGACCGGGAACCGCCAGGTCCGCGCCACCGCGCCCTGCATGTCCATCAGATGCACGGTCGGCACCGGCGCACCGTCCTGATCGAAGAACCCGTAGAGCATGTAATAGCCCTCGGTCAGCTCGGTCTGCAGCGCCACCTGCCCGTCCACCGCATTGGTCTCGAGACCGGCCTCGAGCTCGAAGGGGTTCTCGCTGCCGGTCAGCGCCAGAAACCGCTCCCAGAGCGTGGCATCGTCAAACTCGTCGCCGCGCACGAAGTCGCGGATCTCGCGCATGACCTTGTAAGGAAAGACCTTGTGCTTGAAGACCGCATAGGCCCAGAGGCCCCCCAGCGTCGTCAACACCATGAAAATGATCAGCACCAGCCAGACCGGGATTTTGGCGAATAACACACGTTCCAAAAGAGAATCCGTTTCTTCAAATACCGTACAAAAACACCGCCCGTGACATAGCCAACGGCGCATAATGTGACAAGATATTGTTCTAAAGCCCCGGGGCCAGAGTTAACGGACGCGCAGGTGCCCTGAAGGGCGGGGCCTGCGAAATCCCCTTTCGGGCTGGGGCGTTTTCCGTCACTAAAGGCCCATGCAACGCACCGCTCTCGTCACCGGATCCGCAGGCTTCATCGGCTATTTCACCACCCGCGCCCTGCTCGATGCGGGCTGGCGCGTGGTGGGGCTCGATGCGCTCACCGACTACTACGAGGTGGCCCTGAAGGAGCGCCGCCACGCGATGCTCGCACAGTCCCGGGACTTCACGCCCGTGGTGGGGCGGCTGGAAGAGCCCGGACGGCTGGCCGCCCTTTTCGAGGCGCATACTCCCGATCTGGTGGTGCATCTCGCCGCCCAGGCGGGCGTGCGCTATTCGATCGACAACCCGGCGTCTTACGTGCAGGCCAATCTGGTGGGCACCGCCGAGTTGCTCGAGGCCGCCCGCGCGCATCCGCCCGCGCATATGCTTCTGGCCTCGACCTCCTCGGTCTATGGCGCCAATACCGAGATGCCGTACCGCGAGACCCACAAGGTCGACACCCAGATGTCCTTCTATGCCGCCACCAAGAAGGCCACCGAGGCGATGGCCCATTCCTATGCGCATCTCTACGACCTGCCCACGACGATGTTCCGCTTTTTCACCGTCTACGGCCCTTGGGGGCGGCCTGACATGGCGCATTTCAAATTCACCCGCGCCATCCTCGAAGGGCGCCCCATCGACGTCTACAACAACGGCGAGATGATGCGCGACTTCACCTATATCGACGATCTCGTCACGGCCCTCGTGGCCCTCGCCGATGTGGTGCCGGACCCGGCGGACCCGGTGGCGGATGACAGTCTCTCACCCGTGGCGCCCTTCCGGGTGGTCAATATCGGCAACGGAGCGCCGGTGAAGCTGATGGACTACATCGCCGCCATCGAGACCGCCTGCGGGCGGGTGGCGGAAAAGACCCTCCTGCCCATGCAGCCCGGAGACGTGCCCGCCACCTGGGCCGATGCCGGCCTGCTCGACACACTGCTGGGCCCGCGGCAGGTGACACCGCTCGACGTGGGCATCGGCCGCTTCGTGGACTGGTACAGGGACTATTACGGCGTATAGAGGCTGTTTTCGGGTCTGGGCGGCGGTCCGGATGCGGGGGCCGAGGCCCGTCCACCGGCAGGTGGCCCAGGCCCCCCAGTTCTTTACAGCCCCTGTGATCCTGCCTACGTAGGACGCCTACGGTCTCCAAGGCATGCCATGATGATGACGCGCGCTCAGTCGAACATTAACAGGGGAATGCTTGGCAGGCTCTTGCGGGAAAATCTGCGCAGCCAGTCCTTCAACTACGGTGTCGCGATCCTGGCAATGATCGTGATCGCGGTCATGACCGCGCTCACCGCCTGGATCATGAAGGATATCATCGATTCAATGGTCGGCTCCGGCAACCGCGCGGCGGTCTTTTCGGTCGCCGCGGCGGTGGCGGCGATCTTCACGGTGAAAGGCATCGCCTCCTATATCCAGGTCATCGCGCTCAGCCGCGCGGGCAACCGCATCGTCGCGGATCAGCAGCGCAAGCTCTACGACCGGCTGCTGAAGCATGGCGTGGCGTTTTTCAACACGCTGGAAAGCTCCAACATCCTGATGCGGGTCACCACCTCGGCGCAGGCGGCGCGCGTGGTGATCGACACGCTGATCATGGGCTTCGTGCGGGACCTTTTGACCCTGGTCGGTCTGATCATCGTGATGGTCTACCAGCAGCCCACGCTGTCGTTCTTCTCGCTGGTCTTCGGGCCGCTGGCCGTTCTGGGCGTGCGCCAGATCCTCAAACGGGTGCAGAGCATCGTCGAGGCGAACATGGCGTCGACCGCCGAGATCATCAAAGTGGTGCAGGAGACCTCCACCGGCATCCGCGTGGTCAAGGCCTTCGCGCTGGAAAAGCTGATGGCCGCGCGCATGAATGCCGCCGTGACCACGGTGGAGAGCCGCTCCAACGCCATGGCGCGGCTGCAAGGCGCCACGAGCCCGCTGATGGAGACGCTTTCGGGCTTTGCCATCGCCTCCGTGGTGGCACTGAGCACGGTCAGCATCTTCGGCGATGACGCCACCTCGCCGGGGGAGCTGATGTCCTTCGTGACCGCGCTCCTGATGGCCTATGACCCGGCCAAGCGGCTGGCGCGCATGCGCGTGGTGATCGAGGAAGGGCTGGTGGGCGTGGGGCTCATGTACCAGATCCTCGACACGCCGATTGCGGTCAGCGAAGACCCCGACGCCACCCCCCTGCCCGATGGGCCGGGCGAGGTGCGCTTTGCAGATGTCACCTTCGGCTACGAGGCCACGGCGCCGCTGTTGCGGGGCCTCGACGTGAGTTTTGCCGCCGGCAAGACCACGGCGCTGGTGGGGCCCTCGGGGGGCGGGAAATCCACTATCATCAACCTCATTCTGCGGCTCTATGATCCCGGGGAAGGCCGGGTCGAGATCGACGGGTTTGATGTGCGGGGCGCCAGTTTCGCCTCGTTGCGCGACAAGATCGCCTTCGTGGGCCAGGAGACCTTCCTCTTTGACGGCAGCCTGAAAGAGAACATCGCCATGGGGCGGGAAAACGCCTCGGATGAGGAGATCATTGCAGCGGCCCAAGCCGCCAATGCGCATGACTTCATTTCGGCGATGCCGCAGGGCTATGACACGGATGTGGGCGAGAATGGTGCCAACCTCTCGGGCGGACAGCGCCAGCGCATTGCCATCGCCCGCGCGATCCTGCGCGACAGCCCGATCCTGATCATGGACGAGGCCACCAGCGCGCTCGATTCCGAATCCGAATATCTGGTGAACGAGGCGCTTCAGAAGCTCTCCAGGGGCCGCACGGCGATTGTGATCGCGCACCGGCTCTCGACCATCCTCAGCGCCGACCGGATCGTGGTGATCAAGGACGGCCAGGTGGTCGAGGAAGGCTCGCAAAGTGAACTTCTGTCGCAGGGCGGGCTCTTCAAATCGCTCTACGACCGGCAGTTCAACGCCGCCGAATAACAGGCTCTAAATAGCCGGGGCGAGCTCTGCCCGCGCCTTTGGCGGCCCGCGCGGATTTCGCATGCGAAACCCGCGCGTGTCCGATCAGAACAGCAGGTCGATCTCCGAGTCCTCGATGACGCGGGGCGCATCATCGTCGAAGGAGCCCTGCCCCTGCCTCAGCGCATCCCACAGGCTCTGTGTTTCGCCGCTCCCGGAGTTGGGATTGCCGATTACCTGCGCACCGGGGCTCGCATTGCCCTTGCTGATCTCGAAGATGATCTCATCCGCCTGGAAGTCGATGATCGTCTGCGCGGTATAGCCATTGTCGAGCCCGATGACGCGGATCTCGTCGAACATGCCGTGCAGCGCATCCACCCCGATCAGCTTGTGCGTGCCCGCCCCGCCTTGATAGGCCGACAGGTCGATCTGCAGCGTGCCGTCAAGCGACACGCCCGAGCGTACCGGGCTGCCGGTCTGATCCCAGGCCCCGGAGCGGAATTCCTCCAGCGTCGAGAACCCATCGGCATCCGCCACGAAACTCAGGCTCGCATCATCCTCCATCTGCAGGATCGCGTTGCCGGAGCTGTCGCCGTCGAAACCGACCTTGGCATCGGATCCTTCAATGCGCAGCTCGCTGTCCTTCGAGAGCACCATCGACGCCTTGTCCGTGGCCAGAATGGCCTGCGCATTGTCGCGCACAAGCATCTGCAGATCGCCGGTGAGTTTGTCGGTATTGACGAAGCGGCCCCCGGCCACATCCACCTGCAGCTCTCCGCCAGCGGTATAGCCATCGGCCCAGAACTGGCCGGACCCGTCGACGAGAACGCGCCCGTCCGCGCCGCCGGTGGCCAGCACATCGCGGACCTCCAGCAGCCCCGAGCTGACCGACAGCCGGCCGCCCGCGCCGAGGTCGAGATCGTCGATCCGGGTGGTGAGCATGCCGTAGTTCACCCAGTTGCCGCCCAGATCCACCTGGTCGCCATCCGTGGGCAGCTCGCCGCTGTCCCAGTTGATCCCGTTGTCCCAGCGAATGCCGTCGCCGAGGTCGTTGGGGATGAAGCGATGCGCCTTGACGTCGGTGGTCGAATCCAGCGCGATGCCAAAGCCGTTCTGGAAGTAGTCGACGATATCGCTGGCCGACACCAGATCGTCGAAGGCCGTGCCCGAGAGCGACAGGATATAATCCATCAGCCCGTCGATGGTCGCCTCCTGCCCGTCGGTCAACTGGTCCGCGTAGCGCTGGATCGTCGTCTGCATCGCCTGATCCACATCGGTGCCGTCGAGGTTGCGATCCATCGCCGCATCCTTCCAGCGCACCGGATCGGCGCCCAGCCAGTTCAGAACCTTGGTGTCGTCATAGAAGAACGACGCCTCGTCCTTCTGTGCCACCGCGAAGCTGGAGACCTGCTTGTCCTGCAGATCGGACGGGTCATCGGGGTTGGCCAGATGCGCGATGATATTGTCGAGCAGCGTGGTCTCGTAGCCCCCGTTGCTGGCGCCCCAGCCCTTCGCCCCGATGCTCTGCGCATCCTTGTAGGCGCCGGAGGTGATCACGTTGTCGGCAAAATAGGTGAAGTTGCCCACATGCCCGAACTTCTTGTAGTTGCCGCCGAGGAAGTTCACCGCCACGTTGTTGTCGGTGAAAAGGTTGTTCTCGGCATAGGCGCCACCGCGCAGCTGCGCCCCGATGGAAGCCGACTGCGACGAGATGTTGTCGCGGTAGGTCACATCGCTGGTGTTCCACTGCAGATAGACGTTGTGGCTGAACTGGTCGGGCGCGTGGCCCGTGCCGTCCATGTTGTACCCCTCCCGCCAGGCGTTGTGGTGAAAGACGTTGCCTTCGACCAGCAGGTTCGAGGTGTTCACCCCCAGCAGACCCTGCGTGACACCGCTGCCGTCGGCCGTGTTGGTGATGGTGTAGCTGATGGTGGAATCGTGCAGCGTGATGTGGTCGCTGTCGCGGATCCCCATACCATCGCTGAACAGATCCAAATCGGTCATCAGGACGTTGCTGGCGTTCTTCACGCCGACCCCGCCGAGGATCTTCAGATCGGACATCACCACATTCTGCGAGGGCAGCTGCGAGATCGAGACAGAGGTGTCGAGCACCGGCGGCGCGCCGTTTCCATAGGAGGTGATATACACCGGGTGCAGCTCGCTCTCACCGGTGGTGCCGCGGGTCACAACCTTGCCGACATCGTCGTAGGTATAGCCCCTCTCGAACAGCAGCCAGTGCGAGTTCGGCGCCTGCACGCTGCCGGTGAGCCCGTACCAAAGCATCATGCCCGCATCGGAGGCCAGCGCCATATCTTCGGTGGCCCCGTATTCGGTATGCTCCAGCATCCACTTGGTGTCGATATCGCCCACCGCGATGCCTTCCCGCGCGGCGATGTCCTTGAGGCTGAGGGCATCCTTGCTCTCGGAGACATAGACCTTGCGGTGGTTGTCGCCGGTTTCCACGACGATCTCGCCATCGCTGCCGGTCTCCAGCATGTAATGCTCGCCCATGCCCCATCCGGCGCCCTGCGTCGGTGTCTGCACATCGAGCTGCGCCGTGCCGACCCCGGTGCTGCCATTGGCATAGGTCACCTTGTAGTCGAAGGAGAGATCGCCTGCGTAATCGGTGCCCGACAGGACCAATGCAAAGGTATTGTCGGGGTTCACCGTCACATGACCCACATCCGGGCCGTCGATGATCTCGAGGGATTCGATCGTCTTCCCGGTGTCGATCTGCAGCGTCGTGGTGCGGCCCCCCGAGACGGCGAGAGTCTCTCCAGGGGTGAACTCCTGCGCCTCCAGGCGATCGGGCCCGTCTCCGTTGTTCTCCGCCGGGATCCGCGGCAACACCGGCTCCTGCGGATCACCGCTGCCACCGCCGCTGCCGGTGTCGGGGTCCGGGTCCGGATCGGGCGTCGGATCAGGATCCGGATCAGGCGGCTGGCCAGAACCGGAATCGGGATCAGGGTCTGGATCCGGCACAGGATCAGGGTCGGGGTCTGGCACTGGGCCGGGATCGTCGGAGACGCCTTCCAGAAGCACCGCACTGTCCAGAACGACCATCTTGCCGCCGGTGTCGGGGCCGGACCACTGCAACTTCAGCGTCTGCGCGCCGCGGGTCTCGAAATACAGGATTTCAATCGGGGTCACCCCCGCCTCCAGCTGGACGGTGACCGTGCCTTCGCTGGTGCCGCTCGGCGTGTCGTTCTCGATCACGACGCTATCGCCGAACTTCAGTTGCGCGCCGGAATCGGACAGCAGGCTGAAGGTGTAGCTGCCCGCCTTTTCCACCACGACGCCGCCGATCAGCTGGGCGGCGAAGAAATTGCCGCGCCCGCCGGTCCACCACGCGGCTTCACCGCTGTAGTCCACCTCCGAGACCACTTCCTTGTAGGCAGGGTCGGCGCTGAAATCGACTTTTGACAGGGACGAAATGCTCTTGTCCGCGCTGATGTCGAAATAGGCGGCCTGGAAGCCGGGCGGCAAATCTGCCGGCGGCACATTTCCACCGCCATCCTGCGGCTCTTCCGCCGGCGGCGCGTTGTCCGGCTGATCGGAGCCCCCGTCATCGGGCTTGTCTCCCAGCGGGATCACCACATCGCGGAGCGAGACCATACGGCCATCGGTGTCGGGGCCGGACCATTTCAGCCTCAGCGTCTGATCCCCGCGGGTCTCGAAATACAAAAGCTCAAGCGGGACGAGCCCTGCTTCCAGTTCCAGCGTCACCGTCTGCGTAATGGGATCGGTGGCACTGTAATTCTCGATCATGACGTCGCCGCCCAGCTTGAGCTGCGCGCCACTGTCGGACTGGAGCTGGAAGGTATAGGTGCCGGCCTTCTCGACCGTGACACCGGCCACGAATCGCGCGGCAAAGAAATTGCCGCGGCCGCCGTCCCACCAGGCGTCCTCCCCCCGGTATCCGATACGGGAGATGACTTCCTCATGCGCGGGATCGGCGCTGAAATCGACCTGTGACAGGGATGAAATGCTCTTGTCCGCGCTGATGTCGTAGAATTCCGCGTAGAACCCCGAACGTGTCTCAGACGAATTGGGCACCAGTGTGCCTGCGCTTTGTTTTCCCCCCAGAAGCGCCGCGAATTCGGTCCATGAAAACATCAGATCACCTCCCCGGCAAAGATGCAGTATTGCTGCTCGACTGCCTTGTTAGAGACTGATTTCAGGCGGGAATCCCGCCAGAGAATTGCGTCATGCGAGATCCGCCGTTCAAACACTTTGGTGTTCTCCTGTTCTTTGTTTTTGGCACGCAGGCAGGAACCCGGATCGGGCCGACCCGCTGCGAGATAAGTTGGGGGGGAAGTACCGTGCCAACGCCGCGGCGCTGGCCATCACAAACTACAAACGCTCGCGTATAGCGATCGTCACGCGCCGGGACAGGCAACCGGGATTACTCCTGGTGAATGCGCAGCAATTGCCATGCAAATACGTCGCTAGACTGGCAATTCCATGTAGCCGCCACTGCACGTCGTACGCCTCTCCGAACACCGGTCGAATACCGGATGCTCCTTTTGATTTTGTTATCACCGTGGACTTTTTTCAGACCACGGCAGCACCATCGGCGCTTGTAGAAGACTTCCCAAAGCAACCAAAATCAACTTTGGGATCCCACGCCAAAAAAGGCGAATTCCTGCTCAGAAAATAGGCTGATCGTCGGAGTTTCGCTTATATCCAGGCCGGGAATGCACATAATCGCAGATATCGTTCCAAAATTTGCAGCCATTTCTGACCCCGCCGGGGCTGCGAATTTGCTTTCAATTCGCCTGCGAATTGCTCTAGTCACCCCGGAACGGTGCAACGGACCTCACACAGCCCAAGGCAGGATGCAAGAGCTCGTCATAAGCCCTTATCGGACCGATCCGGCCTGGCTGGTCACCGCCGCGTCCTTTCTCATTGACCGCGTCGTGCCGGATTGCGAGCGCATCCACCTGGCCGCCCATGACGTGCAGGGGGGACGTCTGCACTACGGATACGGCCCCCTGCCCGCCCCGGCCCCGCCGAAACGCCGGTTTGCGGCGCTGCGCGCGCAGGCCGCCCTCCGGCCCGTCGAGGCGCCGCACCGCAACACCTTCGATCTGCGGCGCAATACGCCGACGAATTGGGCGCATTTTCTCAACAACCACCTGCCGATCGTCTTTGCCGTCTGCGCGCAGCTCGACATCGACCCGCAGCAGGCGCTGCTGGTGCTGCCCGGCGACACCCCCGCCTATATCACTGGTGCTGCGGACCTTTTCGGGCTCACCGTCCTGACAACAGACGCCCCCGTCCGGGGCGAGGGGGTGCTTTACGCGCCCGAGCCCTGGACCTCGATCCGGCCGGTCCGGCACGCGTGGGTGCGCAGCCCCGCCCTGCGCCAGCCTCTGGCGCGGATCGACGCGCAAACACCGCAGGCCGCGCCATCCCGCATCTTCCTGTCCCGGCGCGGCACCCGCGCGCCCCTGAACGACGCGGAGCTGACGGACCGGCTGCAGACCCGCGGCTTCACCAAGGTCTACCCCGAAGATCTGAGCCCCGCAGAGCAGATCACGCTCTTCCGGCGCGCCGAGGCCATCGTGGCGATACATGGCGCCGGCCTCGCACCACTGCTCTACGTCGAGCGGGACGGCCCGCTGCGGCATCTGGTGGAGATCCTGCACGCGGGCCATATGACGGATGTCTACCGGGTGATGGCCCAGCAGGTGGGTGTGGACTGGATCGGGGTGCGCGGGCGGCTCAAACCGGAGTACATCGAGGGTGCCTACGACTTCGGCAAGGTCTATAAGACCCACTCGCTGGATAATTTCGAGGTTGACCTGACCGCGCTCGACACCGCCTTCGAGATGATCGGTCTGGCCTGAGGAGCACGGAACACATGACACGCAAGGTTTTCGGCATCGGCTTTCAGAAAACAGGCACCACCTCGCTGGGCACGATCTTCGACAAGCTCGGCTACAGGGTGGCGAGCTACCGCGATTTTCGCGACTTCGCACAGCAGGACCATGTGGACTGGGCCGAGGTGACCGACCGGGCGCTGACAATCGCCGCCGGGGTGGATGCGGCCAAGGACACGCCCTGGCCCCTGCTCTACCGCGAACTTGACGCGGCCTTCCCCGGCGCGAAGTTCATCCATGTCACCCGCGACCCCGAAGCCTGGATCCGCAGCGCGGTGAAGGATTTTGCCAACCACCCCAACGCGCTGCATGAGGCAATCTACGGCTGCCCCTATCCGATGGGATACGAGGAGATCTGGCTCGACCGCTACCGCCAGCACAACGAGGAGGTTGCGGCCTATTTCGCCGACCGCCCCGATGATTGCCTGCACCTGCAGCTCGAGGATGGGGTCAGCTATGAGGCGGTCTGCGATTTCCTTGGGGAGGAGCGGGTCGGGTCCGGCGTGCCGGTGGCCAACACGCGGACCCGCAAGAAGCTGAAGATGCTGTGGTGGCGCCTCATGAAAAAGGACGGCTAGGCCGCTTGTTTCGCGTGCGAAACATTTTAAGTCATTGAAAATAAAAGATTTTTCTAAGGATGCTCATTGCGGGTGGCGAGCCAGTCGCGCAAATCGGCCAGCAGGGCCGCATCCACCGCCTTGCCGCTCAGCACCACGCGCCCCGGGGTGGCGGAGAGCGCAAGGCCGGGTGCGATGCTTTCGGGACGGGCTGCGCCGGGTGTCGCCGGGGCGGAGGCCTGCCCTTTCAGAACCCGCTCCAGCACCTTCCGTTCGGCGGCGGCCTCCTGCGGATCCGCCGCCTTCAGCGCCTGTGCCAGCCGGCGGGCAAACGCCGGGTCGGCCTGCAGGGCAGTGGCCAGCGGCAGGCCGAGCTTTTCGGGAATGGCCGTGGGAAAGCGCAGCACCGCATCGAGCGCCTCCACCAGCGCGGTGAAGGTCAGGATCTTGGACCGCTTCGGCGCGCGGGCGGCCGCAAACAGGCTGCGCACCGCGGCACGCACATCCGGATAGACCCCCCGCTCCGTGGCCTGCACGGCGATGCGGGCGCGCTCGTAAAAGCTCAGATCGGCGCGGATCTCGTTTTCCTCGACCATGGCACGGTAGGCCTCTGCCGCCCCCTCCAGTGCGCGCACCAGCGCCTGCACAGTGCCGAAGGCCTCCGCGTTCTCTGTGCTCAGCGCCTCGAGGGCCGCCAGCCGCCGCCAGCCCGAGATCAGCCCGTAGCGTCCGGGCGCCAGTTCCACCACCTCGATGGGGGTCTGCTGGCCCCGGTCACGCAGGCTGTCCTTGAGCACCTCCATCTCCTCCGCATCGGCGGCGATCCGGTCACGCACCAGATGCCCGGCCTCCACCGCCGTCAGCGGCAGGCGCAGCACCATGCGGCCCTCGGCGCGGGCGCGGCGCAATTCCTCGGCCACCTCCTCGAAGGCGGACTGCTGGGCCGCATCCCCCGAGACATCGGCAATGGGCGCGCGGCGGGCGCCATGCCCGACCCAGCCGAGCGCGGCCTTGGTTTCGGGGGCGGGGCCCTCTGCGGCGTGGGCGGCGGGGCTGAGACGTTTACGCTTGGCCATGGGCATCCTTTCGGGGGCAGGCAGGACAGGGTAGGGGATGAGGCCTTTGCAAAGCGTGAGCGGCGCGCACGCTGCTCTCTGGCCGGGGCGGGGCGACAGGGTTTCGCATGCGAAACATCACTGCGCCGCCGTCTCTGCGGCACCCGCCCGTTCATCGCGCCGCCAGGTGCCGTAGAGCAGCCGCTTGAAGGCGGCATAGGTCTCGTCGAAGGTGGCGCGCCCGCGGGCATAGGTGTCGCGGTTGAAATCGCGGTAATCGGCCTCGTAGATCCCGTTCACGCTCTCGCCCGCCTGGCCGATGAGGGCCGTGAAATCCTGCCGGAAGGGGCTGAGGGTGCGCCCCATGTAGGACTGCATGAGGCTCGCCATCTCGGTCTGCTGCACGCTGTCGAAGCGGGTGATCACCGCCTGCACCGCATCCCATTCGAAGGCCAGCTCCTCCCGCCCCAGCGCGCGGGCGGCCATGTTCTCGCCCTCCTCGATGGACGCAAAGGTGGCGTGCAGCATGTCGAAGAACCGCCCCGTGCTGTCGAATTCCACGAAGGAGGCGCCCACGGGCACCAGCAGGATATCCGCCGCCGCAAGCCCGTTGATCGTCAGATACCCCAGCGCCGGGGGCGTATCGAGAAAGATCAGGTCGTACTCATCGAACACGCCCCCTTCGGCCAGCGCATCGCCCAAGGCATCCCAGAGCTTCCAACTGCGCGCCGCCATGCGCCAGACCGGGATCTGGAACTCCGACCAGTAGAGGTTGAGCTGCGCGCCGATGAGATCGATGTTGGGCCAATGGGTGGGGCGGATGATGTCGCCGGGGGCCACCTCCAGCGCTTCGGTCAGGGTTTCGTCGAGCGGCAGCGGTGCCTCGCCCCGGTCCAGCCGGCGCTGGTTCTCGGCCCGCAGATGGGTGGCGTAATGCCGGGCCAGCAGCGGAAAGACCGTCTGCCATTCGTCCTCGATCCGGGCGCCGAAGATCGAGGTCATCGAACCCTGGCTGTCGAGATCCACCACCAGCACCCTGTAGCCGTCCAGCGCCGCCGACATCGCCAGATGCGCACAGGTGGAGGTCTTGCCGACGCCGCCCTTGAAATTCGCCACCGCCACGACCTTTGCCGGCAGCCCGGCGGGCCGGTAGGGCAGATACTCCTTGGCCTTGGAGCCCTCCTGCCCGAAATGGGCGCGCAGCCGCAGCACCTCGTCGAGGCTGAACCATTTGGCGCCACCCTCGGTTTCGCTCACCCCCTGCGGCAGATCGGGGTTCTGGCGCAGCACCCGGCGAAAATGGGCGGGGGCCACGGGGATGAGATATTTGGTGATCTCCCAGGTGGAAAAGGGCCGCAGCTGGCGCACACCGGAGGCATCGAGCCCGCGGCCTGCCAGATCGCTGCGCCCCTTGCCACAGGCTTCGGCGATGCGGCGCAGGGCTGCGGTGTCGGTGGGGGCGGGCAGCTCGGCCAGGGCCCGGTCGGGGGAGATGTTGAAATAGGGAGGGGTGTCGGACATTGGCTCGGGCTCCTCAACACACGTTTTGATACGCGTTTCGATCAAGATGCCATAAAAGACGTTACATGCAAAGAGGGTTGAGATATCGCGGGTGTTTTCTCAGCAAATTGCCGAGGCTGGCCACCCCGCGGGCCCTCTGTGGGAGCGCGCAACCGATCTCAGCTCTGTTAATATGGTGTTATTGTTAGTTAAGGGGCAAGGCTTCCTTTGAAATCGGGCGTGGTTTCAAGATGTTGAGCGCTTTTGCCGGAGCAGTGGCGACTCTGAAACCCCGATAGAGCGACTCCGATCCCCCGACAGGCCGACTCCGAAACCGCGAAACGCCCGCGGTTTCGCTGGACGGAGTTATCCACAGCCTTTAGCCTGCCCCGTAAATGAAACCCCGAATCCGATAACGGGGGCGGCCGCTGCGCCGCAGGCAGGCAGATGGGGCGGAAAACTCCGCGCCGGAAAGAGAGCGGATATGACGGGCAGGGCGATCTCGGCGGGGGCCGCGGGGCAGGGCGATTTCTTCGTCTGCGATTTCTTTGCCGCGGTGCCCAAGCACGATCTGGCGGCCATGGAGCATCCGCTGTTCTCGCTCTCCACCCGTCCGGACCGGCGCATTCTCAACTACACACACAATGACACCGAGATCACCATCACTCCAAGCGTGAAGGGGCGGGCGACGATCTTCGATGCGGATATCCTGATCTTCTGCATCAGCCAGCTGATGGCGGCGATCAATGCCGGGAAAAAGACCTCGCGGCACCTGACGCTGACGGCGCATGATCTCTTGATGGCCACCGGGCGCGAGACCTCCGGCGACGGCTACAAGCGGCTGCGCGACGCCTTCGAGCGGCTGGCGGGCACGCGCATCACCACCAATATCGCCACCGGCGATCAGGAGACCACCACCGGCTTCGGTCTGATCGAAAGCTGGCAGATCGTGCGGCGCACGCGGGCCGGGCGCATGGTGAGCGTGCGGGTGACGCTGTCGGACTGGCTCTACCGCGCGGTGCTGGCGAAATCGGTGCTGACGCTCAGCCGGGCCTATTTCTCGCTGCGCAAGCCGCTGGAGCGGCGGCTCTATGAGCTGGCGCGCAAGCACTGCGGGCGTCAGCCGGTCTGGCGCGTCTCGGTGGAGACATTGTGCAAGAAGTCGGGCTCCGCCAGCCCGCGCCGGGTGTTCCGCGCGATGCTGCGCGAGATCATCGCGGGCGACCGCCTGCCGGAGTACCAGTTCACCGAAGAACCGGGGGACATCATCGCGGTGCGCCCGCTGCAGGTGGTGGAGCCGGCGGCAGCGCCCGGCCCGCAGCTGGCGCCCGAGACGCTGGAGGAGGCGCGCAGGCTGGCTCCGGGCGCGGATGTCTACGCGCTGGAGGCCGCGTGGCGCGCGGTCTGGGACAGCAGCGGCCGCCCGGCTTTGCGCGCGCCGGACCGGGCCTTTCTGGGCTGGGTGCGGCGCCAGGCGGCGGCCTCGGAATAGGGGCGCCTCCCACAGCACCGTACGCTGTCGTAACGCGGTTTTCGGCATTCTCCCGGATGGTTTCGGTTTCACGACTTCACCCGGTGCCGAAAAGGAACCCGCCAGATGTCCAGATTCCGTTGCAAGCCTTTTGTGGGCGGTCACGTCCTGCCCGCCAGTGCCGGGAGCGCCATCGGCGGACCACGCGACTGGTCGGTGACCGACGATGGCTCCGTGGCGGGGGATATCCTGCGGCTCGACGTCAGCGCCCCGCCGCCGCCGGTGCCGGGCTACCGGCTGACGCATTACGAACTGGCCCTGTCACAGCGCGGCGGCAGCACCGAGATCCGCCGGGTCCTGGGCGGGCCCGCACCGGATTACAGCCGGCGGTTCCGCACGGCGAGCCCGCGCACACCGCAGCGGGCGCAGCTGCGCGCCGTCTGGCAGGAACTGAACCAGATGCGCTGGAACGCCGCCGAGGAATACGAGCCCACCCTGAACGATGCCGCCTCCCAGCCCACCACCGAGGCGACAGCCGTCGTCAGCGCGCGGGTGGACAACGGCGATGGCACCTGGACGGTCACGCTGGACAACATCGCCGCCCCCTTCGTGGCGGGCGAGATCACCATTCTGCGCGGCCGGCCCGGCGAGACCCAGTCGGTCACCGGCAATGAGATCGTCTGGCGCAGCTACCGGGTCTATGATCCGCAGCCCGGCGACACGCTGACCCAGCTCAACGGGGCCCGCGCGACCTTGAAGAAAAAACTCCCGATCAGCGCAGGCGCCGGGCTGCATTATCTGGTGCTGGAGGATATCTCCGGCCTCTTCGAGGACCAGCAGATCACCTTCGTGAACGGCAATGCGGGCGTGCAGGGCAGCGCGTTGCACTGCACCCACGACGATGCCGTGCGGGTCACGCTGAAAAGCGAATGGTCGCTGCCGCGCGACGTGCTGCCCGAGACCGGCACGCCGCAGGTCAGCCTCATCGCCAGCAGGACGACCTGTCTGCAGGGCGAGGCGGTCATCTTCGAGGCCACGGCGACGGGCTTTCAATGCGAACGCCCGATCCACGAGCTGCGCTATCGCTTCTTCGTCGATAAGCCGGGCGAGCAGGGGGTGCATGCAGCACTGCCGGCCTTCTTCGACAGCTGCTTCGGGACGGGCGCCAGCACCCGCACGGAAGGCTATGCGCAGGTCTGGGCCTTCGCGCCGCGCACGACCGGCACGGTGACGGTGCGCTGCGAGGTGACCGACCGCGAGGGCAATACGGCCACCGCCGCCCTCGACATCACCGCTGAGGCGCCGGCGACGGTCTTCGACGAGGCCGATGTCTATGCCGCCTCCGCGGCCCTCACCCCGGTGCCGGGGGTGCCCGGCGCGCGCCTCTTTTCCACATTCGAAGAGCTTGAGGCGGCCTTGCCGAATGGCGAGACGCGCGGCCTGGTGCTGCTGGATACCAATGATCTGCACGGGGCCGGCCAGTTCGACCACTTCAACATCAAGGACAAGGTCAAGACGCATTGCGCGCTGATGCCCTATAACGCCAGCGGTGTCGGCCCGGCGGCGGGCGCGCGGGCGGCGATGAACCGCGGCATCACCTATGAGGGCGCCCGGCTGACCACCTTCGGCATCAACCTCGTGGGCCCCTTCGTGCCGGAGGATCCCTTTTCCGTCTCGGTGCATCCCGAACACGGGTTCAACTGCGACCAGGTGGGCTACAATGCGATTGCCGAATGCGACATCACCGGCTGGCGCGAGAATGTGAAACTGCCGCTGCCCGGCAACCGCGGCGCCTATTTCGATGTGCTGAACACCGATTATCACAACTTCGGCTGGTTCGGTGGCGATGTGGGCCGGCATGCCTTTGCGGGGGTCAACACCTTCACCAACCCGCGCTCCTGGCGCGCCAGCGGCAAGAGCAGCGCCTCCGACAACGCCGATGACGGCTTCTTCGTGGATCACGGCCCCTACCGCTCCTCCCGGCCCGACGGCGCCCGCGGCTTTTCCAAATGCGTCTTCTTTTCCTGCTGCTCCTGGGGCGGCACCGGCTATCCGCAGAACCCCGTGCGCCTCTATGGCAACGGGGCCACGGACCGGCCGATGATCAGCCACGGGGCGGAGATCATCACCGAGGGCGGGGCGCTGTCGATTGACGCCACCACCCGCGGCGGCGGCGACACCACGGCGCATCCGCAGGATTTCGTCTGGGACAAGTTCTTCCACATCACCTCGATGCAGCCCCTGAGCGCGATGGCCGTGGGCATGGGCGGGGTGACGCTGCGCAATGGCGTGATCGTCACATCGAGCAACCCCTATGAGGTCAACGGCTCCGGCGTGCGGCATCACCTGGGCTTTTCCAACGAAAACTCGGTCCCGGGTCAGAACGACAGCGAGAACAACCCCATCGACATCTCCTTCCTGTCGGTTGTCGATCTGCGGGTGGACAGCGGCCAGAGCACGCAGCAACTGGTGCTCTCCTCCTCCAACGCCGAGTTCCCGATGAAGAACGTCAATATCGAGAACGTGCTGACCTATGCGCCGAACTTCACATCCAGCGATATCGGGGCGGCCCCGCTCGACACCACGCCGCGCTGGACGCCGCTCTATGCCGGGCAGTATTTCTGGGACCCCACGATCACCGGCACCAATGCCGAGCGCCTGGCCGGCCAGAGCCCGGATCTGTCCTTTGCGACGCCGCCCGAGGTGACCGCCAGCTTCATGCCGGCGCCGGGCTCGAACGCCTATGGCACGGCGGCAGGAGCCGTGCCCTATGACGACATCCGCAGCCGGGTCCGCCCGAGCCAGGGCGCCTCGCGCGGGGCCTACGACCCCAATGCGACCTGAGGCGCCTCGGCGGCAGCGAGCGGCAGGCGGCCCACCGAGACATAGGCGGTGAAGCCCGCCGCCGCCGCGTCCTGCTCGGAGTAGACATTGCGCAGATCGGCCATCGCCGGGGTCACCATGTCCCGGGCCATGCGCCCCAGATCGAGCGCGCGGAACTCGTTCCATTCGGTCAGCAGCACCAGCGCGTGGGCGCCCGTTGCCGCGGCATAGACATCGTCCTGCCAGTCCACACCGGGCAGCAGCGCCTCGCCCTCGCGGCGGCCCTGCGGGTCGACCACCCGCACCCGTGCCCCATTGCCCACCAGCCAGGGCACGATGGTCAGGCTGGGCGCCTCGCGCATGTCGTCGGTATTGGGTTTGAAGGTCACGCCGAGCACCGTGATCGTCTTGCCGTTGACCGAACCGCCGCAGACATCGACGATCTTGTCGATCATCCGCCGCTTGATCTCGTCGTTGACCTTGATCACCGTCTCGGTCAGCTGCATCGGGCAGGCATGGTCCTGGCCGATGCGTGCCAGCGCCTGGGTGTCCTTGGGAAAGCAGGAGCCGCCATAGCCCGGGCCGGCGTGCAGGAACTTGTTGCCGATGCGCCCGTCGAGCCCCATGCCGTGAGACACCTGTTTGACGTCCGCGCCCACCCGCTCGCAGAGCGCCGCGATCTCGTTGATGAAGGTGATTTTCGTCGCGAGAAAGGCGTTGGCGGCGTATTTGATCATCTCGGCACTTTCCAAGCCCGTCACCATGATCGGGAAATCGCGCAGATAGAGCGGCCGGTAGATCTCTTCCATGACCGCGCCTGCCCGCTCGCTTTCGACACCGACCACGATCCGGTCGGGGCGCATGAAATCGTCGATCGCGGCCCCCTCGCGCAGGAATTCGGGGTTTGAGGCCACATCGAAGTCGGCCGCCGGATTGGCCCGGGCCACCACCCGCGCAACCTCGCGGTTGGTGCCGACGGGCACGGTGGATTTGGTCACGATGACCGCATAGCCGGTGAGCGCCTGCGCCACCTCTTCCGCCGCCGCCATGACATAGCTGAGATCCGCATGGCCGTCGCCGCGGCGCGTCGGTGTGCCGACGGCGATGAAGACCGCCTCGGCGCCGTCTACCGCGCGGGCCAGGTCGCCGGTGAAGGACAGCCGCCCGGCGGCCACGTTGCGGGCCATCAGATCATCGAGGCCGGGCTCGTAGATCGGCACCTCGCCCGCTTCCAGCATGGCGATCTTGCCGGGGTCCTTGTCGACGCAGGTCACGTGATGGCCGAAGTCGGACAAGCAGACCCCGGAGACGAGACCCACATACCCAGTGCCGATCATGGTGATTTTCATGCGATGCTCCTTGTCTCATCAACCTGGAGCGTCATGCGCCGCCCGCGCCGGGCCTGTCAACAGGCCTGGCGCCTTGTCCGGCGCGGATCCGCCGTGGTGCTTCTTGGCGTGACAAAGAGCAGCGACGTTGCTAGGGAAAGCAGCAAGCAAGGCAAGGGTTCGGTACCGGTGTTGATAGAGCGCACGACGTTCGAGGATGTGGTGATCCTCGAGCCGCAACGGTTTGGCGATGCACGCGGATTCTTCTGCGAAAGCTGGAACCGCAAGCGGATGGCCGAGGCCGGGCTGGACATCGACTGGGTGCAGGACAATCACTCGCTCTCGGCGCAGACGGGCACCCTGCGGGGGCTGCACTTTCAGGCGCCGCCCCATGCCCAGGCCAAGCTGGTACGCTGCGGGCGCGGGGCGCTTTACGATGTGGTGGTGGACATCCGCCGCGGCGCGCCCACCTACGGGCGTTGGGTCGGGGTCGAGCTGAGCTTTGAGAACGGCCGCCAGCTTCTGGTGCCGGAAGGCTTTGCCCATGGCTTCGTCACGCTGCAGCCCGACACCGAGATCCTCTACAAATGCTCCGATTACTACGCGCCGGAGGCCGATGGCGCGATCCGCTGGGACAGCTGCGGCATCGACTGGCCGCTCTCGGGCGCACCGGTGCTCTCGGAGAAGGACGCCGCCGCCCCCGCGCTCGCCGATTTCGACACCCCCTTTGTCTGGGAGGCCGCATGAAACTGTTGATCACGGGCGGGGCGGGCTTCATCGGCTCGGCTGTGGTGCGGCGCGCCATCGCCGACGGGCATGCCGTCGTCAATCTCGATGCGCTGACCTATGCCGCCTGCCTCGACAATGTGGCGCCGGTGGCCGACCACCCCGCGTATACGTTCGTTAAGGCCGATATCCGCGACCGCGCGGCGCTCGATGGTGTGTTTGCCGAGCATGCACCCGAGGCGGTGATGCATCTGGCCGCCGAAAGCCATGTGGACCGCTCCATCGACGGGCCCGGCGCCTTCATCGAGACCAATGTCACCGGCACCTACACCCTGCTGGAGGCCGCGCGGCAGTTCTGGACCGCGCAGGGCAAGCCGGAGCGCTTCCGCTTTCACCATATCTCCACCGATGAGGTCTTCGGCAGCCTCGGGGCCACCGGGCAGTTCACCGAAAGGACGCCTTACGATCCGCGCTCGCCCTATTCGGCCAGCAAGGCGGCCTCGGACCATCTGGTGCGGGCCTGGGGCGAAACCTACGGGCTGCCGGTGCTGCTGACCAACTGCTCCAACAACTACGGGCCCTACCACTTCCCCGAAAAGCTCATTCCGGTGATCATCCTCAATGCGCTGGCCGGCAAGCCGCTGCCGATCTATGGCGATGGATCGAACGTGCGCGACTGGCTCTATGTGGAAGACCATGCCGAGGCGCTCCTGCGGGTGCTGCAGCAGGGCAGGGCGGGGCGCTCCTATAACATCGGCGGCGAGAACGAGGTGTCCAATCTCGATCTGGTGCGGATGCTCTGCGCGGTGCTCGACGAGATGCGCCCGCGGGCCGATGGCGCGTCTTACGCCGGGCAGATCACCTTCGTGGACGACCGCCCCGGCCATGATGCGCGCTATGCCATCGACCCCGCACGCATCCGCGACGAGCTGGGCTGGCGCCCCTCGCTCACGCTGGAGGAAGGGCTGCGGCGCACGGTGGCCTGGTATCTCGAGAACGAACCCTGGTGGCGGGCGCTGCTGGCGCGCGACGGGGTCGGCAAACGGCTGGGGGTCGGCGGGTGAACCGGTTGCGGGTCGGTTTCTTCTCGATTCACAACCCCTACAACCGGGTCAATTTCAGCGGTGTGCCCTATTACATGCTGCAGGCGCTCGAGGCCCATCCCGCGGTCGAGGTGGTGGTGATGGGCGCGCATCTGCGCCCGCTTCCGGGCTGGGCGGGGCGGATCCAGAAGAAATTCCGTCCGCGGACACCGCTCGATCTGGCCCGCGTGACCGAGCCCGAAGACCTCGATCTCATCCTCAGCGTCGTCTCGACCCGGTTCGTTGCCGAAGAGGCCGCCCGGATGCGGGCGCCGGTCTTTCATGTCACCGATGCCACGCCGGCCTTCCTGCGCGAGGTCTATGGCCGCGACATCCCGCCTCAGAAGGATGCGCTGGAGGCGGAGTGCCTCGCCCATGCGGCGGCGGCGGTCTATTCGTCGGATTACATGGCCGCGCGGGCCCTGCGCGAGTTTCCGGATCTCTCGCCCGACCGGGTGCATGCCTTCCCCTTCGGCCTCAACCTCGATGACATCCCCGCCGCGGTGCCCGAAAAGCCGCCGCTCGATCCGCTCAACCTGCTCTTCGTGGGCAGCGACTGGCAGCGCAAGGGTGGTACGCTGGCGGTCGAGGTGCTTGACGCGTTGCGCACCCGGGGGGTCGATGCGACCCTCACGGTGATGGGCAATGACGCAGCTGGCCAGCTGGGTCATGCCCATGTGCGGGGCCTGGGCTTTGTTGACAAGAACAGCCGCGAGGGCCGCGCGCTCTTTGCCCGCGAGCTCAGCCGCGCGCATCTGCTGCTGCATCCGACCCGGGCCGATTGCTCGGCCATGGTGGTGGCCGAGGCCAATGTCTACGGCTGCCCGGTGGCGGTGACCGATGTGGGTGGCATTCCCAGCGTGATGGATCCGGGCCGCAACGGTGTGCTCTTCGATCTGACCGACGGGCCGGAGGAGATCGCGGATGCGATCACGGCGATGACCGGTGATGCGGAGACCTATCGCGGCCTGTCACGGTCCAGCCGCCGCCATTACGAGGAGAAGCTGACGTGGCGCACATGGGCGGACACTCTGCTGGCGATCGCGCCGGCGCGCCGGGCCGGGCAGGGCTGATGCGCGATCTTCTTGTCTTCGGCCGGACCGGCCAGGTGGCCACCGAACTGCAGGCCCAGGCGCCGGAGGCGGTGTGTCTGGGGCGGGCGGAGGCCGATCTGTCCGATCCCGCAGCCTGTGCCGCCGCGATCCGGGAGCGCGCCCCGGCGGCCGTGATCAATGCCGCCGCCTATACGGCGGTCGACCGGGCGGAAGAGGAAGAAGACCTCGCCACCACGGTCAACGGTGCGGCCCCGGGCGCAATGGCCGAAGCCTGTGCCGCGCAAGGCATCCCCTTTGTCCATATCTCGACCGACTATGTCTTTGACGGCACGGGCACGCGGCCCTGGCTGCCGGACGACCCGGTGGCCCCGCTGGGCGCCTATGGCCGCTCCAAGCTGTCGGGTGAGCGGGCGGTGGCGGCGGCAGGGGGAGCTTACGTGGTGCTGCGCACCTCCTGGGTGTTCTCCGCGCACGGACAGAATTTTCTCAAGACCATGCTGCGGCTGGCCCAGACCCGTGACCAGCTGTCGGTGGTCGACGACCAGATCGGCGGCCCGACCCCGGCGGCGGCCATCGCGGCGGCCTGTCTGGAGATCTGTGCAGCACTGCGCGCGGCCCCAGGCAAGGCGGGCACCTATCATTTCTCCGGCGCCCCCGATGTCTCCTGGGCCGGTTTCGCACGCGAAATCTTTACGCAGAGCGGCGCGGGCGTGACAGTCCGCGGCATCCCGTCCTCCGACTACCCCACCCCGGCGCCTCGGCCGCTGAACTCGCGGCTGGACGGATCCGCGCTCGCGGCGCACTTCGGCATCCAGCGCCCGGACTGGCGCGCGGCGGTGCGCACCATCGTGAAAGAGCTGACATGACGACACCGACACGCAAGGGCATCATTCTGGCAGGCGGCTCGGGCACGCGGCTCTATCCCATTACCATGGCCGTCTCCAAGCAGCTGCTGCCACTCTATGACAAGCCGATGATCTATTACCCGCTCTCGGTGCTGATGCTCGCCGGCATCCGCGAGATCGCGGTGATCACCACACCGCAGGACCAGGCACAATTCCAGCGCCTGATGGGCGACGGGTCGCATTGGGGGCTCAGCATCACCTGGATCGAGCAGCCCAGCCCCGACGGGCTGGCCCAGGCCTATATCCTGGCGGAGGAGTTCCTCGACGGCGCGCCCTCGGCCATGGTGCTGGGCGATAACATCTTCTTCGGGCACGGACTGCCCGAGCTGCTGGCCGATGCGGACAGCAAGACCAGCGGCGGCACGGTCTTCGGGTATCAGGTGACCGATCCGGAGCGCTATGGTGTCGTCACCTTCGACGACAGTGGCACCCGGGCGGTGGAGATCGTCGAGAAGCCGGAGCATCCCGCCTCCGATTTCGCCGTGACCGGGCTCTACTTTCTCGATGGCACGGCGCCTTCGCGGGCGCGGGCGGTGCGCCCCTCGGCGCGCGGCGAGCTGGAAATCACCTCGCTGCTGGAGAGTTATCTGCAGGAGGGGACGCTGTCGGTCCAGAAGATGGGCCGCGGCTATGCCTGGCTCGACACCGGCACCCACGCCAGCCTGCTCGATGCGGGCAATTTCGTGCGCACCCTGCAGGACCGGCAGGGGCTGCAGATCTCGGCGCCGGAGGAAATCGCCTTTCGCCGCGGCTGGATCGACCGGGCGCAGCTTGCGCAGCATGTGCAGACATTTTCCAAGACAACCTACGGCCGGCATTTGAATCGCCTGCTCGACTGAGCCGTCCGGTGTCGCACCCGTGCCACAGTGTGTTGTTCGTAAATCATGAACAACTCAGCGCATTTTCTGGGATTTCGCACGGCAGGCTACAACCCATAAGGGTACTGCGCTGGAATTGGGCGAAATATTCAAAAATTTTTGCCGTATTAAAGTAAAAAAAAGCATTAATGCTTTTCGAATATTGGCAACTGATGTTAGATTGTTCCTCGAAGACTGACCCGGGATGACAGTGATTCCGGAGCAGATAAGTTAAGATGTCCCGCTAAGCGGGTGGTAAAACGAAGGGTGAAGGAAATTATGATACGTACATTTACTGGTGCGGCCGCCGCCGTGTTCGCGATGAGCACAATGGCCTCCGCCGCAAGCTTTTCACTGGATACGACGAGCGCGGTCTTTACGTCGATCCCCGGCGGCATCGAAGGCGATCAGAACGTCACCGGTCAGAACGACGTGCTCGAAGAGCTGGGCGCGCAGATCCCCGGTGCTTTCCAGGACGCAGGCAACAACAACTTCTGGACACTGGAAGGTTGGCAGGGCGCACAGATCAATTTCTCCGGTGGCGGCAAGGTCCGTGTGGAGATCCTGGGCTGGGAAGCCGGCTTTGAGAACACGGTCACCGTGGACGGCCAGACAGCTGGCAAGTCGCTGGGTGATGGCAGCCGGGTGATCGCATCCGACATCAACACACCGCTTGACGAATTCGTCACAGGTATCCTGGGCGCCGGTCTTCTGGACCTGAGCTTCAGCAGCGAAAACGGCAACCCGCCGGCTGACAAAGGTGGTGTCGCCAACGGTGCCAACCCGATCATCGGCCAGAACTTCTTCGTCTCCTGTGAAGGCAACGCTTCGGCCACCTCGTGCCAGCGCATGTATGTCTTCTATGATGACTCCGATGTGGCAGGCGACAACCACGACGACCTCGTGATCCGCATCTCCGCGGTGCCGCTGCCGGCAGGCGCAGTGCTGCTGCTGACCGGTCTTGGTGCTCTGGCCCTGCGCCGTCGCAAGACTGCCTAATCGGTCTTCAAAAGATCAACGGAATTGAAACAGGCCCTCGCGGGCCTGTTTTTTTGTCTGACCGTCGAAGGCTGTGCCGTCAGAGGAAAGTGCCGCTGGACTGGAAGCTGCCAAACGTGCCGCTGTGCACCCCGGCGTTGTAATCTTCCGCTGTTCCGGCGAAATCCACCAGCGGCTGTCCGAAGCTGATCCGTGACAGAGCGGGCTCTCTCAGACCATCGGCATCTGCGAAGGTGTCCCGGATCGCCGGGTCGCTGATATCGGCAATGGTCTGCGATTGCGGGGTGGCCCAGAAGGCCACGCGGTTGACCGTGCCGGCGAAGGTCTGGTTGGTGCGGTCCGACCGCATGAAGAGCCGAAGCGGATCCGAGCCCAGATTGAAACTGCTGCCCGGCGCAGTCGGGTCGGAGACATTGACGACTTCGCTCCAGCTGCCTGCCGCGGTATCGAAGCTCCAGGCCCGCACGTTCATGATGTCATCCGTATCGAGCCACGCCGAGACCAGCAGGTGGTAGCGGGTGCCGAGCGGGACGGTTTCGGTGCCTTGTGTGATGGATGTGCTGCCACCGAGAAGCCGCAGGCGCACGCCGCTCAGGCCGTTTCCGGCGGTATAATCCGTGTGGAACCCGCCTGCCGTGCCGTTCCAGGTGGCGAGCGCGGCCCGGGCATCGAGAGCGGCATCCTGTGTCAGAGAGGCAAAGAGCAGCAAGGCGCGCGCATCCGAGGGCAGCGGATCGGTTGCGGTCAGCGCGCTTCCGTCCGGGACGGACACGCTGTTTTCGATGAAACTGCCGCTGACAGCGTTGGTCACGGAAACGCCGGAGACCGCCGCCACCGGGTTGGCGACCATGTCCGTCAGGTCGCTGCCGGCGTAGTCGAGGCTCAAGGTCTGGCCGGCGCTGAGCTGCGTGGAGAGCGACAGTGTCAGCCGGGTGTCATTGAAGCTGACCGTGACGATCTGCTGGGCCGCCCCGTCTGCCGAGAGCGCCCAGTCACTGGCGTCGGTGCTGCCGGACAGCGCTTCGGAGAAGTCCACCTCGATCTCCAGGCCCGAGGTCGTGGTCTGGGCGGCTGTGATCGTGGGCGCCACGGTTTCGAGACGAAACCCGTTAGACGAGGCCACATCCGTGTCGTTGCCGCCGGCGGGCACCAGGTGCAGATAGTAGATGTCCGACGCGAGGCTGGGCGCGATATCCGGCAGTGTCTCTGCGCCGGAGCTGGTCCAGGTGTCGGAGAAGCTGCTGGGCGCCTCGGCGCCGGTGTCATCCTGACCGGCGCGGATGCGTGTTGCGGAGGGGGCCGTCGCGGACCGGGTCAGAACGCCGGTCACGCTGCTGTCGCGGTCGATGGAATAGGCGAGTTCGACTTCACCCGTGGCGATCTGGTCGCTGACCACAAGCCCGGTGACGCGTGCAACGGAGCCACTGGCCGCGGTGACGGTGCTGCTCGCCGAAGTGGCGCTGTCGCTGCCTTGCCCATTCGTGTCGGTTTGGCGGACAGAGATTGCAGCACCTTCATCGCCGCCGCTCAGCGTGAACGTCGCCGCAGTGGCGCCTGGGATTTCGGTCCCGCCGCGCAGCCACTGCCAGGTGGTGG
>NZ_CANLQB010000014.1 GCF_947493125.1 uncultured Roseobacter sp.
CTTTGGTCGCTTGTTGGCCATGTCTTTCCTCCGCTTTCCTAAACATAGCGGAGGACCACTCAAGTGGGGGAAGACCACTCACCTTGGCAATTCGGCTCTGCACTGTCCCTGAGGCATCACATGGCAGATTTACATCCTTGCTAATCCTTAGGTTGTTCAATGGATAAGAATTCGAGACGCGAAACCTGTCCGTCGAACATGCTTTCTATGTTGTTCGATCCGTCAGCCCAACGATCAAAACCGGGTCCGACCGTCGCAATTCCGACAAATCAGCCAGAGTACGAACCAGTCTGACGACTTGCTTTCCGGGGAGCGGATCACCATCCTATCCTGCGGAGGTGCTGTGATGAGTAACGAAACAAAGGGACTACGCCACGCGCGCGAGGTCGAAGGCCACCTGGATTGGCTCGACAGTTTCACGTCCGCAGCTTTGGGGGTGCTTGCCGTTGCATCCGGCATCTATACCTACCTGGGCGTTCGCGGCCTGCTCGATGACGGCGGTGCCCTCGCGCTGTTTGCTGCTGTTGCCTATAGCGCTGCGGTCTCGACCGGGATCTTCGTCTTCTGGTCCTACCTGATGCGCTTGCTGCCCGCCATGCGCACAGCTGCAAGCAGGTTGTGGTTGGCGCTGTCGATGGTGATTGGCTCCGCCGCGATCATTGCCATGTCCTCTTGGCTCAATGCCGCGGCTCTCGCTGGTTCCGCCGCTGTCGAACAGCACCTGGCCAAGACGGTCCAGGACTACCAGAACTCACTTGAGCGAACGCATGAGGTAACGCTGCAGGCGCAAGCGCTCGGTCTCGACGTTGGGAGGACACGGCAGGGGTTCGAAGATCTCTCGGAACAGGAGGCCGGCGGAGGGCTTTCGGGCCTTGCGGGCCGCGGTGCCGTCTTTCGTGTTCTTACCCAGAAGTCCGATGAACTCGCCGCATTGGAAGAGCTGATCGCGGGACAGGATGCGCCGGTCGCGGCGGCCTTTGCCGAAGGCAACGCGATCCTCAGCCGGATGCGGGCGCTGACTGTGGCGCAGGGGCCGGTTGAGAACCGCGGTGTCGAGTTTTCTGAGGAATCCGTGCGATTGGCGGGCGTGATCACAGAGTTGCGGCAGTTGTCCGTGGCACCGCTGGTCGACCGCGCTGCGCGCGACCTCGCGCAATCTGTGGTTCTGCCTCGGTTAGATGCTGGCAACGCGGGCGGCCAAGCGGCGCAGCAAGCCACGATTACCTCGCTCCTGGAGGTTTTGGCTCAACGCGCCGAGACCCTGCAGGCCGCCGCTGCCGAAGTGCGCGCGCTCGAGCCGTCTGCGGATGTGGTTTACACGCCCATCTCTACCGCCGATGCAGTGATCCGCTATGCTAATAACTTCGTCCCGTCCTGGGCCGGAGCCATCGCAATCGACCTGCTGCCAGCTGTGCTGGTCCTGATCGTTGCTGTTGCACAAGCGGCGGTGCGCGCTGGCCGTGAACCTGCAACCCCAGAAGATGCAATGACAGTGGCGGAGTTGCGTGCCGCTGTGCTCGCCCTGCGGGATGTGGAGGCAGCAGAGATCCGCGGTCCGCTGACGGCGGAGCTATCGGAAAGATCTTTGCCCAAGGCATCACGGCCCGAGGCTGCGGAGTGAGCGATACTGCCGACGCAACCCGCCGAACGGTACGGTGGCTTCTCGGCGCACAGATAGCCTTGGCGCTCGGATTGGTTCTCGTCGATCTTGCGCCGGGTCTACCGAACCTGTTGGCACCATCGCGCCAGCCCGAGATCGACCTACCCACGCAACCGGGTGATCAGACCCGTCGATATCGCCCGCGCGATCCAGCCAACCCCGGGCCCGGGGTTGCACCGGATACGCCCCGGCGGTTGCTGGCGGAGACGACCGACATCGAGGGTCAAGAAGCCTTAAGCTTGCGCGGTGCAATTGCACTTGGGGATGGCGCGCGTATCGGCGAAACCTTGAGAAGCGACCGACCTGCCATTGTCACGTTGGATAGCCCCGGAGGCAGTGTCAGGGATGCGCTCGAGATTGGCCGCGTCATGCGCGAAATTGGCGCCGAAACGAGGCTGGACGGTACTGCCGTCTGCTTCTCCGCTTGCCCTTATGTTTTCGCGGGAGGAACAGAGCGTCAGGCTTCAGATGCTGCACGAGTTGGGGTTCACCAACACAGTTTCGGCGAGTCGACGGTACTTCCAGCATTCCTTGCAGTGGAAGATATTCAGCGCGGCCAAGCTGAGGTGCTCACTTATCTGGACGATATGGGCATAGACCTGAGAGTCATGGGCCCTGCTCTGGCGACGCCAGCCAACGAGATTTACATCCTGACCGCCGACGAACTGGTTGAGTGGGATTTGGTCACGAAATGAGCTCAGCGGTATAAATTGACGGCTGAATTTGATCAAGATCTGTGTTCAGTTCCAGCACCGTAGCCTCTCCGCGATGTCGGATCTCGAATGGGCATCCAAATGGTATTTGGACCGAACCAACACAAAAGCGTGCTGTTTTGATCGTCAGATCTTTTGTTCCAAATATTGAGATACCGGATATAACATATGTTAATCGGAATTGAACAAAGACCGAACACTTGAGTAAATCGCCAGTCGTAACTCGCTCCCCGGCGACGGATTTGCAGCCTCCTGCGGGGTCCAGTGCGCTCGTGCGGAAGCTCGGTTCACTGTGCTTGATGTCCGAAGAGGAAATCGATTTTCTCGAAGGCCTGCAAAACAACACCGTCGAAGTCCAAGCCGGTGTTGATTTCGTTGTTGAAGGTGATGATCGGAAAACGACCTTTATCCTGATTGACGGCTGGGCAAGCCGATACACGACCCTCAGCGATGGCCGCAGGCAAATTCTGAGCTTTGCTCTCCCCGGCGATATTCTTGGTTTGCACATCAATTTCAACGCCCAGGCACATTATAGCGCCACGGCTATGAACACGTTGAAACTGGCCGTGGTCGACCCGCGCCGAATTCTTGAAATCAATCAGAAGTTTCCAATTCTTGCATCAGGTCTCAGCTGGTGCACTGCGCGAGAATTCGCAATCCTGGGTGATCAGGCCGTGCGGCTTGGTCGGCTTCCGGCGAAAGCGCGACTTGCGCACCTGTTTCTGGAGCTATGGCATCGTTTGGAACTGATCCGTGAGAATAACGGCAAGTGGCTCGCATTGCCGATGAAGCAATCTGATCTCGCCGACACGCTGGGCCTCAGCCTGGTTCACACCAACCGCTGCATCGGAGACCTTCGAAAGAGTGGGTTGATCACTGTTGCGAAGGATCACATCAAACTCGAAGACCTCGACGCGCTTATCCGGCTTTCCGATTTCGACCCCGAACGTCTCGCCGAGTTCAGCATTTAACGCGAGGCAGGCGCTCCGGGCGTGACCGATGCCAGGACGACGGTGGAAGATCGAGGTAGCCGTAGATGGCGGAGCAAATCGCCGCCATCCAAGCTCTCTTAGGGCGCTCGACGACTCCGAAGACGTTGGCAAATGTCTCGCTCTAAGATCCGACGCGCACAACGTGCTCAGAATACATTCTTATCTGCCAACTGACGAGCGGAACGACGGAAAAACCGCCATCTGAGAGGGTGAAATGTTCGGGTGCATAATTGCCTTCGATCAAAGTCGGTATAGCTATCGTCAAGTCGAATTGGATTGCACCTTGTGTTGGGCCAACGACGACAAGTCGAAATACGGAACATGCAATCCTTAGGTAAAGAGTTTCTCGATGGCACAACGCGACCTGACGCAAGGGCCGATTTGGAAGGCTTTGGCCGCCGTGTCCGGCCCCACTAGCTTTGGCATTCTTGCTGTTTTGGCAATCGGCCTTGCCGATGCATACTTCCTTGGCAAACTGGGTGAGGCACCTCTCGCGGCAGTCGGGTTTATCTACCCCGTCACAACCGCCATCACATCACTTGCCATCGGCCTGTCTGCCGGGGTCAGCGCGCTTGTCTCACAACGGCTTGGCGAGGACGGAGACAGCCAAAGCGATGCCCCAGCACGTTTGGCGATCCATGCGCTGATCATGGGGGTAGCATTGTCGGTTGTTATGGCCGCGGCCTTTCATCTTAGCTCTGGCGGGTTGTTCCAACTCATGGGCGCTGGCGAAAACGCGCTGCGTGAGGTATTGCTCTACACGCCCCTGTGGGCGGTATCTTTCCCGTTTCTCATGCTTCAGATGATCATAAATGCAAGCTTTCGGGCGCATGGGGATGGCGCTACGTCGGCCGCCATCATGGTTCTGATTGCGCTTTTTGCGATTGGCCTCAATCCCATCCTGATCTTTGGCTGGGGTCCGATAACGTCAATGGGCACTGAAGGCGCTGCGCTGGCAACTTTGATCGGTCGTATTGTGGGAGCCGCTGCAGCGCTCATCTGGGCGTGGCGCGCCGGAGTTATCTCCTCTTGTGCCTCTCCTTTTCGTGGGCTCTGGCAATCATTGCGAGAGATACTGAAAGTCGGTGTTCCTTCCGCGTTCTCTAACGCTATCAATCCGGCAGGTATGGCGCTGGTCACTGCCGCCGTGGCGACCGTCGGCGAAGCCGCGGTCGCAGGCTTCGGTGCAGCCACGCGTGTGCAATCCGTGGTGCTGGTGCCGCTTCTTGCCTTGTCGGCGGGGATCGGCCCGGTTGTCGGCCAGAACTGGGGGGCTGATGCGGTCTCACGAGCCCGCAGCGCGATCCATACATCGGGTTGGTTCTGCGTCATCTACGGGCTTGCTGCAGCGACGTGTCTGACGCTTTTTGCGGATCCGCTCGCAGCACTTTTCGCCGAAAGTGGCAAGGACGCACATGGTTACGCGGTACACTACCTGGCCTTCGTCAGCTGGAGCTTTGCCGGGTATGGCGCACTGGTCACCGCGAACGCGGCAATGAACGCGCGATCAAAAGCGGCATATTCCATGGGCCTCAGCCTTGCACGCATACTTGCGGTTTACGTTCCGGGCGCCTGGCTCGGGGTCGTGATATTCGGCTATTCCGGTATCCTGGTGGCTGCGATCGCTGCCAATCTATTGGCGATCCTCGGTGCCATCTGGTGTCTCAGACGTACAGAGTTGCTTGAGAGCGGATGACGTGGATGGCTCCTGCTCCAACGGCATCGAATGTGCCAAAGTGCAGTTATCATCGACTGCTGGGAAAGGAGCCACCCAATGACAGCGGAAACTATGGGCCTGGATTACAGACCGGCAGTTGATTGCAAAGCAATCAACTAGAGGAGTGGCCAAGGACGTTTCTCAAGTTCACTGCGTTTCTGCGACAGGCCGTCGGATCATCAACAAGAAAATCAAGGGGGCCAAGTTGCTCTCTTTCTTCGAAACACTTCCTCGGTGTGTAGTTGGCATGGAAGCTTGCGGATCGGCGCATCATTGGGGCCGTGAGTTGCGCAAGCTGGGACGTGACGTTCGGCTCATGCCTGCTGCTTACGTCAAGCCTTAAGTGAAGCGCGGGAAGACGGATGCCGCTGATGCCGAGGCGATTTGTGAAGCCGTGCACCGCTCGAAGAGGCGCTTAGTTGAGATAAAGTCCGAAGATCGACAGGCGGTCTTGGAAATTCACCGGGCGCGAGATCTGGTCGTTCGACAACGTACTCAGGTCGTGAATACGACCCGAAGCATACTCCAGGAGTTTGAACATATCCTGTCGACGGGAATCGAGGCTGTGTCGAAGTTCGCGCGAGAGCACGGCATAGAAGAACAGTTGGAAATGCCCGAGATCGCAGACGGCATTCTCGGGGTGATGTACTACCAGCTGAAAGGGCCCAATGCGCGGATCGATGAGTTAACGAAGCCGATCGAGCAGCACGCCTGGCTGGATGCCGATGCACGGCGGTTGATGCGCATGCCTGGGATCGGTCCGATCACAGCTTCAGCAACCGGTGCAGTCTCGATGGCTTAGGCCTTGGCGAAAAGCCCTAGGATTCATGTCCTCCACGACCAAAGAATGCCAACTGAAATGGGCACAGCCTGCCCGCAATAACCTGGGCAGTGAAGCGTCGTTTTTCACTGGAGCGGCCAGAAACTGGACCGTTGAACCCTGTACGCTCATTGACCCCAGTATGCCGTGCGATGGGCTTTATCGACAACTACCTGCTGACCAGATCGCCGGCTCCAACTTAGCCATCCGGTAACACCTTCGACCTCTGCTCGCCTAGCCCCGCGATCCCCAGCGTAACAACTTCGCCGCCGTGAAGATAGCGCTGTGGAGATTGGCCCATACCCACGCCCGGGGGTGTGCCGGTAGAGATCACCTCGCCCGGCTGCAAGCTCATGAATTGACTGCAATAGGACACCAAATGCGGGATCTTGAAAATCAGCGTCGCGGTCGAGCCCGTTTGCATCCGCTGTCCATCCACATCCAGCCACATATCCAGCGCGTCGATATCGGGAATTTCATCCAGCGTCACAAGCCATGGCCCCGTTGGCCCAAACGTGTCGCAGCCCTTGCCCTTGTCCCAGGTGCCCGCCCGTTCGATCTGGAATTCACGTTCCGAGACATCGTTGACGACGCACAGGCCCGCCACGTGGTTCATGGCGTCTGCTTCATCGATGTAGGCGCCAGGCTCGCCGATCACGACGCCCAATTCGACCTCCCAGTCAGTCTTCTTGGACCCGCGCGGTACTTGAATGGGATCGTTCGGGCCAACGATCGCAGAGGTCCACTTGTTAAAGATGATCGGCTCCTCAGGGATCGGCATGCCAGCCTCCTCGGCGTGGTCGGCATAGTTCAGACCGATGCAGATGAATTTGCCAATGGCGCCCACGCAAGGACCCAGGCGCAACTCATCTTGCGGCTCCCCCTCCACGACAGGCAGCGTTTCAACGTCGATCTGCCGCAGTGTGTTCAGCCCTGCCGGGCGCAAGGCCTCGCCAGCGATATCCGGCACGACACCGGACAGATCACGTACGCGGCCAGACGCATCAAGCGTGCCAGGCTTTTCATGACCCGGCGCACCGTAACGGAGAAGTTTCATCGATGGTTGCTCCCCTCTCGGATTGGTTTCATTCCGAATGCCCTGACGCTGCCCAAAGACTGCCACGGCGGATGATTTCGGTGACCTGCGGCACTTTGAGATCGTCCAACTCGTGACCAATGGAACAGTAAAAGACCCGGCCCTTGTCCCAGCGGCGTTTCCAGACCACGGGGATCACCGTGCCTTCGATCCACCACAGGTGATCGCCCGAGAAGGTCGTGGTGGCCAAGACCTCGTTCGATGGATCAACCAACATGTAATACTGCTCGGAGGTCAGGCGGAAACTCTTGACGCCTTGCACGATAGGATCGTCCGGTTTGCAGATCGTCACGTCGTAGTCGATGTAATCCTCACGCGGTTGCAGGTTGTCCGGCCAGCCCGGCGGGTGGGCCACGAACTGGCCACCGATCAGAAAATGATAAGTCGGCCGGTCGCGAAACGCGTCTCCCATGTGCCCGTGCCAGCCCGCAATCCCGCAGCCATCCCCGATCAGCTTGAGAAGCCCGTCCTCCTGCGGTTTGGTCATGTTACCGAATTCAGTGCGATGGCCGGAGCGGGCGGAAGACCAGATCGGCGTGATCAGGTCCATATCGGTCAACTCCGCCGGGCGCTCCAGCGGCTCCATCGTGTCGCAGACATCGACAGTGAAACCGTTGTCCACCAGTAATGCCTTGTACCAGTCTGCAAAGGCGGTCGGCGCATGGCCTTCCCAACCGCCGACAAAAAGAACTGCTTTCATGGGCTTTCCTTTCGCATGTAGTCCCGCATCGCGGCCATGTCCCGGTCGCCGTAGCCGCGCGCTTCGGCATCTCGCAGACGCGCGAGGGTTTCGCTCCCCTGCGGGAAGGCCACGCCGAAGTCACGCGCCAGCGCGGCCGTGATCTCCATGTCCTTGCGCGCAAGCGCGACAGTGAAAGTCACGTCGTGCGCCCGGTCATCAAGATAGAGCGGGCGGCGGTAGGACAGCATCGGGGCGGCCGCAGCACTGGCTTCGATCACGTCGAACGCCAGATCTGCTGCGATCCCGGCCTTGTCCGTCAGGCTCAGCGCCTCGGAAACGGTCTGGTTGAGCCCGTGGATCAGGGCGTTGACCGCCAGCTTCATGATCGCACCCGCACCGCGACGGCCAAGATAGACGGTTCGCTTCCCCATCGCATCGAACAAAGGTGCTAAAGCCGCACCGGTTTGTTCGGTGCAGCCGGCCATGATCAGAAGCTGCGCCTGGCGCGCCGCCTGTGTCGCACCGGATACGGGCGCGTCGATGATTGAGACCCCTCCGGGTGCAGCTTCAACGAGGGCGGCGATGTGATCCGGGCTCACGGTGCCCATCACCACCACGCAAGACGGCTCATTTACCGCCAGGATCCCGTGCTCGCCGAGGTGAAAGGCCTCGGACGAGGCGTCGTCTGCCAACATGCTGATCACCACATCGCATCTCTTGGCCAAATCGCGTGGTGTCTGTGCGACTGCGCATCCGGTCTCCTCCGCGAAGGCTTGCGCCTTGCTGGCGGTGCGGTTCCAGACAACCAGATTGAACCCTGCGCGGGCGATGTTGTGCGCCATGGGCGCGCCCATCCGTCCAAGTCCGGCAAGCCCAACACGCATTATGCGGCCTGTCCGGATTTGATACCGGAAATCGCCTGGATCAGGTTGTCTTCGGTCACCTCTTCAGACGTGAATGTCCGCATGATCTGGCCGGAGTACATGGCGACGATCCGGTCCGAAACGTGCAGCACCTCGGGCATCTCGGAGCTGATCACCATCACCGCATACCCCTGCGCCGCCAATTCACGCAGCAGCTTGTGGATCTCGGATTTGCTGCCCACGTCGATGCCGCGGGTGGGTTCGTCCACGATCAGCACGTTGGGGTGCATCGACAACCATTTGCCGATGACGATCTTTTGCTGGTTGCCTCCCGAGAGGTTGCCCACCTGCTGTTTCCAACCGGGCGTGCGGATATCGAGCCGGTCGCGATATTGGTCAAAGATCGCGATCTCGGCTCCTTCGGCGACGAAGGGGCCAGCTTTGAGGTCATCAACCTGTGGCAGTGTCATGTTATCACGGCAGTTCATGCCCAATACCAACCCCTGGCCCTTGCGATCTTCGGGAACCAGCGAAATGCCTCGCGCGATGGCATCGGCAGGGGATGCGATGCGCACCTCCTCCCCGTCGAGCAGGATTTTCCCGGCCGAAGGGTCGCGCAGACCAAACAAGGTTTCCGCGATTTCCGTGCGACCCGCGCCGACGAGGCCGTAAAACCCCACAACCTCACCCCGGCGCACCTCGAAACTGACATCCTTGTAGAGCTTGCCGCAGCTCAGCCCGCGCACTTCGAGTGCGACATCGCCCAGTTCGTGGTGCGAGGTGTTGCGGCTGAGGTCGAGCGTGCGCCCGATCATCATCTGCGTGACGGCTTCCTCGTCCGTGTCTGCGGTGGCCACGGTGCCCTGATATTGTCCATCCCGCAGGATCGAGATGCGATCAGTGATCTTGAAGATCTCCTCCATCCGGTGCGAGATGTAGATGATCCCCACACCTTCGGATTTGAGGTCTGAAATCACGTCGAACAACACGACCTTTTCTGCGTCGGTCAACGAGGCCGTCGGTTCATCGAAGATCACCGCCTTGGCGTCAACGGTCAGGGCACGGGCGATCTCGACCATTTGCTGGTTCGCGATGGACAGGTCGCCGACGCGGGTTTTGGCGTCGAACCCGACATTCAGCTTTTTCAGAATCGCATCTGTCCGCTCGGTCAGCGTCGCCCAGTCGACGCGGCCAAAGCGCTTGCGGGGCAGTTCCCCGAGATAGATATTTTCCGCAACGCTCAGCTCTTCCGCCAGGCTGAGTTCCTGGTGGATGAACACGATCCCCTTTGCCTTGGCCTCCAGCGGGCCGGCCATGACAACCTTGTCGTTGCCCATGTAGATCGCGCCGCCGTCCGGTTGATAAATGCCGCCAAGCACCTTCATAAGCGTCGATTTTCCGGCGCCGTTTTCACCCATCAGGGCATGAACCTCTCCCGGCATGACCGAAAAGGAGACCCCATCGAGCGCACGTACGCCCGGAAAGGTCTTGACGATGTCGTCGAGATGCAGAACTGGTTTCGCGTCGGTCATACCTTCAACTCCTCTTTGCCTCTGACATTCAACTGTCGGTCCAGGAACAGCACGGCGATCAGGATCAGGCCGATCACAAGGTTCACCGTCGAGGTATCGGCCCCGATATGGCCGAGCCCCTTGCGCAAAAGCTGAATGGCAATGACACCGCCGAAGGTGCCGATGACCGACCCCGCGCCGCCTGTGATCTTTGTGCCGCCCAGCACCACAGCTGTAATGACCCAAAGCTCGTAGAGCTGTCCGTCATTGGGGTTCACCGATCCGGATTCGGAGTAGAAGACCACGGCGGAAAGTGCCGCCAGAAACCCAATGATGGCAAAGTTGATCATCATGTGCGGGCCGACGCGGATGCCGGCGTTCACAGCCGCCTCGCGGTTGTCGCCTATGGCATATGCGTTGCGGCCGTGAACGGTCTTGGTCATCACGAACCAAATCACGAGGGTCACGGCCAGCAGGAACCACGACGCTGTCGCAAGCCCCAGAAATTCAGCTTCGGCGAAATCGACGAGGGTCCAGTTGAGATGGCTCGTGGGGTTCTCGCCGTTGAACATGAAGACGATGCCCCGAAAGCCCAACATTGAGCCCAGCGTCACTATGAACGCATCCACGCCGGTCTTCCAGACAATCAGCCCGTTCAACATTCCCAGCAGCGTTCCCACTGCAAGCGCCAGCAGGCAGGCCAGAGGGATCACCCAATCGCCGACACCCGCAAAGATCGGCCAGGTCATGCTGTCCAGCAAAACGATAGCAGCGATGGCATAGGTGGCGCCGACGCTCAGGTCGATGTTGCCGTTCACCATCACAATCGTCATGCCCATGGCGATAATGCCGATCGGCGCCGACTGCTTGAGCAACAACAGCATGTTGTCGAAATCCATGAAGGCCTTGTCAGAGAGCGAGAGATATTCGCCCGCAACACTGAAGAAAATCAGCTCAAGAACGATAAAGCCCCAGATCGCGCTACCGGCCAACATCTTTGAGAGTCTACCCTTTTTCATGCCTTTTCCCTCACGCGATCGGCGACCAGAGCTTGCCCCGCTTGGCCGCGATATCAAGCCAGACAGCAAGGATGATGATGACCCAGGTCACGACGAACTGGACGTAGAACTGCAGCCCCATGAGCAGCAGACCGTTCTGGATAAAACCAAGGATCAGCACGCCAATGACGGTCTTGAAGATCGTGCCCGCCCCCCCGAGAAGCGACGCGCCCCCCAAGATGACTGCTGCCAGAACTTCGAGTTCCAGCCCCTGCCCGACGGTGTTTTGGGACCCAAGTGACCGGCTCGCCTGGATGAGCCCGGCTGTGGCCACGCAGGCGGCCGAAATGACATAGCAGGTGAAAACGGTGCGCGCCCGCTTGATGCCCGAAAAGGTTGCAGCAGTGCCGTTACCGCCCACAGCGTAGACCTTGCGACCAAAGGCGGTTTTCGCCAGCACGATGCCCAACAACGCCGCAAGCCCGGCAAAGATCACGATCGGGACCGGGATTCCAAGTGCGGTGCCCTGACCAAAGACGCTGAACCACGTGCCTTCTTTGTCGGCGATGTCCATGTTCTGGCCGCCGGAATAGGTCAATGTCAGGCCGTGGATCGCTGACAGCATGCCAAGAGTGACAATCAAGGAGTTCAGCCTCAGATAGCCGACCAGAAAGCCGATGAACGCTCCAAGACACATGGTCATTGCAAACATGGCCGGAATGGCAAGCAACGGGCCGATCTGATCGTGCAAATCCAGCACCACGATGGTCGAGAATGACATCATCGATCCCACGGACAGATCGAGATTGCCGCTGATCACCACGAAGGTGACCCCAAGCGCCATGACACCAAGAATGGCTGAGGACCGCACGACGCTGAACACGTTGTCGACGGACAGGAATTTTGGATTGGCGACGGTGAATGCGACGATGAACACTGCAAAGGCAATCAGGATCCCCTGCTTTGCCAGAACGCTGCCGATCTGTTGCTTGGTCAGTGTTGCCATGATCCCCTCCCTGAGCTCGCTGGCCTTCTTTTTTCGATGACTCTAGTCTCTTGTTGGTATTGAACGATCACACCAGGGTCATGCCACCGTCGATCATGACGATTTGACCCGTCATGTAATCGCTATCCTTCGAGGCAAGAAAGGTGGTGGTACCCGTAATGTCCTGCGGGAGCGCCACACGACCCTTCAGGATTTCAGCTGAGAATTCCTCCATCGCCTGACCGGGTCGTTCTGCAGCGCCGATCTCGAGCAGATCCTGATCGACCTGTTCCCACATCTCGGTGGCGACGACCCCCGGTGCGAAGCCTGTGACGGTGATATCATGCTTCGCCAGGTCCCGAGCACCTGACTGGGTCAGCGATACGACTGCGAATTTTGACGCGCAGTACGGCGCGACATTGTCAAAGCCCTGCCGACTGGCAATGGAGGCGGTGTTGATGATTTTGCCACCGGTGCCCTGCGCAATCATCTGGCGCGCGGCTTCCTGCATTCCGATCATGCAGCCCAGCCCGTTGACGCTCATGATGAAATTCCAATTGTCTTCCGTGACATCCATGAAGTTCATCGGCTTGTTAACGCCCGCATTGTTGAACTTCACGTCCAGCCTGCCGAAGGCTTCGACCGTGCGCGCGACCATGGCCCGAACCTCGCCGCGATTGGTGACATCCACCTTTGCCCAGGCGACGGCATCGGCACGTCCGTTCATCCGGCTGCGATTGGCCTCTGCGACCTCGGCCACCTTGTCACTCTTGATGTCGGCGAAACAGACCTTCGCGCCTTCGTCGAGCAAGGCTTCTCCGATGGCACGACCAATGCCCTGTGCGGCGCCTGTCACGATGCAGACACGGTCAGAAACACGTCCCATGCCGCGTCTCCTTGAAAAGCTTGTTTCGGAAACAACCAAACGGGGCGCAGACCATGCCACGCCCCGTATGCAGGAGAAGCCTTAGAACACCGGCTTGGTGAACTCGCCCATATTGTCCTGTGTTATCTTTGGCGTGTCGAAGTAGTTGAGGAACGGCAGCTCTTCACCCTTCAGCACGTCGATCGCCGTTTTCAGGGCGGCTTCGGCGTCATCAACAGGGGACTGGTAGATCGACCCCCAGTATTCTCCTGCCGCCATCGCCTCGTAACCGACGGCGAAGTTGGTGGCCCCGACGAAGATGATGCCATCGCGGCCTGCAGCCTTGGCGGCGTTCAATGCGCCGACGCCCATGTTGTCGTCGCCTGCATAAACGCCGTCGATGTCGTCATACTTAACGAGGAAAGCTTCCATGACCTGCTGAGACTTCTCGCGGTTCCAGTCGCCCGGCTGGGTATCGACAACGGTGACGTTCGGGCAGACTTCGGGCAGGCGATCTTCGAAACCCTTGGCGCGCTCGATGGCGGTGGTGTAACCCGGCTGGCCCGTGATGTGGACAACCTGCGCTTCGTTCTCGATCCCCATGTCCTTGAACTTGTCGCACATGATTTCGGCTGAGCGTGCCCCTTGGGTGATGTTGTCAGGGCCGGAGAATGATTTCACGAAATCAAAGCCGGGTTCGGCGATGTTCGAGTTGGTGACGATGACCGGAATACCGGCCTGATGCGCCTTGCGGACGGCGGGGATGACTGCCTCGCCATTGGTCGGCCAGATGATGATGGCGTCCACTTCCTGCTGGATCAGATCTTCCATCTGCGCAATCTGGCGCGCCACGTCACCGCCGGCATCCAAGACAATCGCTTCGACCGCATCGTTCGCCTCAGCGGCGGCGATGAAGGCCTTCTCATAGGTGGTCTGGTAGCTGTCGACACCGACGTTGTTTTGCGTGATGCCAATCTTCAACGTTTCGTGGCCCGCTGCAAAGGCGGTGCTAGTCAGCGCCACGATGGCGGTGGTTGCTGCAAGAATGTTGCGCATCTTCATGTGGATCTCCTCCCGGGTGATAATGATAGCTCTTTTTTCAGGGCGCCCCTCCCGGACGCCCACCACCACTCGGATCTCCGAGCGACTGATCGCTATCATGCAAAGCTTGCCACGGCAGCAACGCAAGAATTGTGTCCATTTAGGACGAAAAAATATCCAATTTGGATAAATTCGCGGTACGTTGAGAGCCTCATTTTGAACATTTTCGGGGGTGCGGTCCATGCGTCGTAAAGAATTATCCAAGCCGGACAATACTGCCGCGACACGCAAGCCGAACGCAGGAAAAAGGCACAACGTCAAGATGAATACCATGGGAGGACACACACAAGCCAGACCGGTTGCGCCACAGGCGCAAACCGAGACGCTTGAGATTTTGTCCTTTCTGGAAGAAGTCAGCGACGAGCTTGAAGGTGCGCTCGACATAATTGCGCCTAACGCGCATCTGCGCATGGCTTTGCACCTCTTGCAGGGCCACTTCGAAGCCAAGACCATCACCCCCACATCCCTGATCAGCGCCAGCCGGGTGCCCTATGCAACCGCCAATCGTCGCATGAGAGAGATGATTGAGGACGGCCTGATCGAACAGCGTCCGCGAACGAAAACGGGCAAAAGCTTTTCGATGCATCCCGGCGAAAAGCTAATGGCGCAATGGATGCAGATCTCTGGTCGTATTCGCCGCCTCGCCGAAACGCGCTTCGGCGGCGAAACGCAGGATCAGACCACGCGGGATTACTACTTTGGCGGAAGCTACGCTGCCGCCCGGTCCATTGCCCCGCTCCGCGTGCTCTCGGAGCCGCTGAAGGTGCCGGGCGGCATCCGCGTGCTTGTCCATGGTGACCCGACTTTCATGGTGATGGACAACCTCAAGCGGCAGTTCGAACAGATCGTGGGCACAGATATCAGCCAGCGCGCCTTTTCTATCGACCGTCTGCGCGAAGAGGCTCTGCGTAATGTTCAACGCGAATCCAGCCGTTACGACATCATCGCGGTTGATCTGCCCTGGATCGGGGAATTTGCCGAAAAACAGGTTTTGATGCCGCTCGACGAGATCATGGACCTTACGCGCCTCGATCCTGCGGACTTCCACACCGCAGGCTGGATGGCGGCGCATTGGGGCGGTCGGGCATACGGCGTACCCGCGCAGACCACTCCCGAGCTGTTGTTTTACCGTCGGGATCTTTTTGCCGAAGCGGGGCTCGAACCGCCCGCGACCACCGATGCTCTGCTCGAAGCCGCGCGCTTGCTTCACCAACCACAGCGCGGTCGCTACGGCATAGGGTGGAACGCGGCGCGGGGGACGGCACTTGGTCACACCGTTCTGATGATAATCGCGGATTTTGGCCAGCCCATTCTGGATTTACCGGAAAACGCCGGTGGGTTTGACACATCACGTTTAGCCGAAAACACCTATCGCGCCACCATCGATACCGAAGCGGGTCTGCAGGCAGCGGAATTCCTCATGGAGCTTCTGCATTACTCACCCGCCGATATCCTGTCGATGTCCTGGTATGAGCGGATGCGCCCGTATGCAGCCGGGAATATCGCGATGGCTTACGGCTATACGTTGCTTGCGCCGTACTTCGAGCTGGATGAAAGCTCGCCGGCCTATGGCCAAACCGGCTATTTGCCACACCCGGCAGGACCGGGCGCCAGCCCTGTGGCGCCCGTGGGCGGCTATGTCCTGGGCATTCCGGCCAACCTGTCGCCGGACCGAGTGCCCGCGGCCGTCGAGGCACTGACGGTCTTTACCTCGCCGGAAGCGCAAAAGCTTTATGTGCAGAATGGCAGCCGGACAAATCCACGCTACTCGGTCGCCTCCGACCCGGAAGTGCGCCGCGCCTCGTCAATCTTCGAGGCGGTGGACGCGATGTCCTGGCGCGACGAGCTTCAATTCTGGCCGCGTCCGCCGGTGCCGGAAATCGGGGGCATCATCCAGATCTGCGGCGAGGAATTTCACGATATGCTGCGCGGGATCACATCTCCGCGGGACGCTTTGCGCAAGGCCCAATCCCGGGCCGATGCGCTGATCCAATCAAACGGGACGCCTTAATGTCTGGGAGGAAAGACCATGGACCCCAATCGCCTGAAAGGTAAGAACATCCTGATCACCGGTGCCGCGCGCGGTATGGGTGCCGCCAATGCCGAAGCCTTCGCTGCGCAAGGCGCCAATGTGTGCCTTGGCGATCTTGATCTCGATGAAGCGCAAAAGATGGCGGACCAGATCAACGCCGCCGGAAACGGAAAGGCTATTGCGGCAAGAATGGACGTCACCAAACGGGAAGACAATGCAATCGCCGTCGCTGCCACGGTGGACGCATTTGGATCGATCAATGTGGGTCTTTTCAACGCAGGCCTCAACAAACCCCGGTTTTTCATGGATATCGATGAAGACAACTGGGACATGATCATGAACGTCAACACTAAGGCAATGTGGCTTGGCATGCAGGAGACCGCCCGCCAGATGATCAAGCAAGGTCCCATGGAAGATCATCCCTACAAGCTGATCAACGTGGGCTCCATCGCGTCGCGCAAGCCACTGGTGGATGTGACCGTCTATTGCACGTCGAAATACGGCTGTCTGGCGCTGACTGAATGCGGCGCTCTCGGACTGGCTGAGCACAACATCACGGTGAACGGCTATGCCCCCGGTGTCGTGGTCACGCCGCTATGGGAACAACTCGACAAGGACCTCGTGGAGATCGGCTTCAAGGAACGCGAAGGCCAGGCCTACGAGGACATCGTCGAGAGCAATCTCGTCATCAAGCGCGTATCCTACCCCAAGGACATCATCGGCACGGCCTCGTTCCTTGCGTCCGACGACAGTGACTACATGACCGGCCAGATGATCTCCATCGATGGCGGCTGGGTTACGAAGTAAAACACCAAACCTCTGATTTTCAATTGAAACGGATGCGCTCTGCCGCACCCGAAAGGAGCCTATTCATGTCACGTGCCTTGATGCCGAACATGCTGACCCCCCAAGATCTCGAACCCAACTGGGAATGGCGCGAACGCCTGCCCGCCTGGGGCCATACCTCGGTCGATTTTGAACGCCGCATCGATCATGACCGCCTGCGCCGCTATCGCCTCGCCCGCACGCGCCAGTCGTTGCAGAACTCAAACGCCGGTTCGCTGCTCTTGTTCGATGTGAACAACATCCGGTATGTCTCGGCCACCAAGATCGGTGAATGGGAACGGGACAAGATGTGCCGTTTCTGCCTGCTCACCGGTGATGACAGCCCCTATGTCTGGGATTTCGGCTCTGCCGCCGTGCACCACCAGCGCTATTCAGACTGGCTGGAGCCGGATCATTGTCTTGCCGGCGTTGTCGGCATGCGCGGTACCATTCCTCCGGAATTCGGTCTGATGCGAAAATACGCCAAGATGATCGCGCAACTGATCAAGGATGCGGGCATGGCCGACATGCCCGTCGGTGTGGACTATGCGGAAACCGCCATGTTCCACGCACTTAAGGAAGAAGGGATCAATGTGGTCGACGGCCAGCAGATCATGCTTGCCGCGCGCGAGATCAAGAACTGGGATGAGATCCAGTTGCTGACGCAGGCGGCCGCCATGGTCGATGGCGTCTACCACATGATCTACGAGGAACTGAAACCCGGTGTGCGCGAAAGCGATATTGTGGCCCTGTCGAACAAGATGCTTTACGAGATGGGCAGCGATGACGTCGAGGCGATCAACGCCATTTCTGGCGAACGCTGCAACCCGCACCCGCATAACTTCACCGACCGGCTTATTCGCCCCGGCGATCAGGCCTTCTTTGACATCCTGCAGAGCTATCAGGGCTATCGCACATGTTATTACCGCACGTTCAACGTCGGCCGCGCCACGCCTGCGCAGAACGACGCCTATGTGAAGGCGCGAGAATGGATCGACGCGTCGATTGCCATGATCAAGCCCGGTGTCACCACCGACAAGGTGGCCGAGGTCTGGCCCACCGCCGAGTCATTGGGCTTCCCAAACGAGGACGCAGCCTTCGGCCTTCAGTTCGGGCACGGGCTGGGCTTGGCGCTGCACGAGCGTCCGATAATCAGCCGGGCCGTGTCCCTCGATCACCCGATGGAGATCCAGACCGGCATGGTCTTTGCGCTGGAAACCTACTGCCCGGCCGCGGATGGCTATTCGGCCGCGCGCATTGAGGAAGAAGTCGTGGTGACGGAGACCGGTTGCGAGGTCATCTCGCTCTTCCCCGCCGAAGAATTGCCCATCGCGAACCGGTATTGAGCATGGGTAGCCCGTTTGACCTGACCGGCCAAAAGGCCCTTGTCACCGGTGGTGCAACCGGCATTGGCGAGTGCATAGCCCTTGGCCTTGCCGCCGCCGGGGCCGATGTGGCGCTAACCTATCGCAGCCACGCGCCTGATGAGACATTGGCAAAGATTGAGGCCATGGGCGTAGAAGGCGCTGCGGTCAAAGCTGATTTCAACGGCATGGATCAATCTGCGGCGGCGGACGTGATAGCCTTCGCCGCGCAGGCGCTTGGTGGATTGGATATTCTGGTGAACAACGCCGGGATCATCCACCGCGAAGACAGCACCGACATGGCGCTGGAGGACTGGCGCCGCGTGCTTTCGGTCAACCTCGACTCGGTCTGGCTGCTGAGCCAGGCGGCGGGCAGGCGTATGGTTGCACAAGGATCCGGCAAGATTGTCATCGTGTCCTCTGTGCTAGGCAGCCAAGGCGGGCTGCGCGTACCTGCCTATACCGCGAGCAAACATGCGGTTCTCGGATTGACCAAGGCCCTGTGCAATGAATGGGCGCTACTCGGGATCAACGTCAACGCCATCGCACCTGGTTATACCGCCACTGACAACACGCAAGCGCTGCGCGACGATCCGGACCGCTCGAAGGCGCTGCTCGAACGCATCCCCGCCGGTCGATTTGCCGAGCCTGAAGAAATTGCTGGCGCGGCCGTTTTCCTGGCCTCTCAGGCCGCGAATTATTGCCACGGAAGCGTCGTCACCGTCGATGGCGGCTGGCTCGCCCGGTAGGAGACATCATGGAACAGACACTCACAGGCAAGACCGCTCTGGTCACTGCAGCGGCCAATGGCATTGGCCGTGCCAGCGCTGAGGCGATGGCCGCACGCGGTGCGCAGGTGATTGCCACGGATATCGACGGTGCGGCGGTCGCAGCTTTGGCCGAAACCTCCGTCAACATCACCGCCTACCCGCTCGATGTGCTGGACACAGAGGCGGTGGAGGCGCTGGTTGCGTCTGTCTCACCGGTCCAGATCCTGCTCAATTGCGCAGGCTGGGTCCATGACGGCACGATCCTTGATTGCGAGGAGTCAGTCTGGGACCGGTCCTTTGATCTGAACGCCAAGGCGATGTTCCGCATTACAAAGGCGGTTCTGCCCGGCATGCTGGAGACGGGCGGCGGGTCGATCATCAACATCGCTTCCGTCGTCTCCAGCGAAAAAGGCGCGCCTCGCCGCTTTGCCTATGGCGCCTCCAAAGCGGCGATCATCGGTATGACCAAGGCGATTGCGGCGGATTTCGTTAAGGACGACATCCGCTGCAACGCGATCTGCCCCGGAACTGTGCAAAGCCCGTCGTTGAACGATCGCCTCGCCGCAACCGGCGATTTCGACAAGGCGCTGGCTGCGTTCAAAGAGCGGCAGCCCATGGGGCGGCTCGGTCAGCCCGAAGAAATCGCCGAGATGGTCTGCTATCTGGCTGGCGATCTGTCCGCCTTCACCACCGGTCAGGCCTTTGCCGTCGACGGCGGGTGGTCTATCTGATGGGACTGGACCGCGCCGCATCCATTGACGATTTGCGCCTGCGCGCCAAAAAGCGGATCCCGCGTTTTGCTTTCGATCTGGTCGATGGCGGGGCGGAGAACGAACGCAACCTGCGCCGCAACTGCGAAGCTTTCGAAGAGGTGGAACTGACCCCGCGCTACATGGTGGATGTGTCTGAGATCGACACGCAGACGACCCTGCTTGGCCAGACCTTCGCGGCCCCCTTCGGCATGGCACCGATTGGCATGCTCAACGCCTTCTGGCCAGATGCCGACCTGACGCTGGCCAGGCTCTGCAAGGCGCAGAACATCCCCTACGTCGCCAGTTCTGCCGCCTCCACCACACTCGAAGAATTGGCAGAAGCGGCAGAAGACAATGGCTGGTTCCAGCTTTACGTCTCAAGTGACTCGAACCTGACCGAAGGCCTGATCGCACGGGCCGAGGCGGCAGGCTACACCAAGCTCATGGTCACCGCCGATGTTCCTGCGGCAGGCAAAAGGGACCGGGATATCCGCAACCAGCTATCCGTGCCCTTCCGCTTCACGCCAGATGTTGTGGTGCAGTGCATGCTCAACCCGCGTTGGGCACTGACGAGTTTGCGCCATGGCACACCGAACGTCGCCAATTATGCAGCCCTTTTGCAAAGCGCGACGTCCTATGCCGATGTCCAAAAGACCCTGATCACGCCAAGCTTCACGTGGGACGACCTGAAACGCCTGCGCGCGCGGTGGAAGGGCAAACTTCTGGTCAAGGGCATCCTGCATCCAAAAGACGCCGAGATATGCGCCGACCTGGGCTGTGACGGCATCGTCGTGTCCAACCATGGAGGAAGGCAAGTCGCATTCGGCCCACCAACCATCAAAGCCCTTCCCGCCATCGTCGATGCCGTCGCGGGGCGCATGATTCTTATCCTCGACAGCGGTATCCGTCGCGGTGCGGACATCTTGCGGGCCAAAGCACTTGGTGCAGACTTTTCTTTTGCCGGCCGCGCATTCGCCTTTGGTGTTGGCGCGGGAGGGCAACCCGGCGCCGAACGCGCCTTTGAGATCTTGCAGCTGGAACTGATCCGAGCATTGGGTCAACTCGGCGCGCCAAATTTCGAAGACGTGGGTCCCTGTCATCTCAGTAGAGTGCAGTGACGGCCCAAAGTCGACGTCCAACCCATGAGCTAGATGCTGCAGTGCGGCCCGCCAAAGGGGATGGGGTGGATGGCTCCTGCTCCCCCGGCGTCGCAATGCGCCATAATGCAGTTGTCTATCACTGCTAGGAAAGGAGCCACCCGATGCGGGTTACAACAGTCTGCCTTGATCCACTGACCGGCAGGCGATTGCATCGCAATCGCTGAGAGGTTGGCCAAGAACATCTTTCAAGTGCACGGGGTTGCCGAGGATGGGACGGTTGCGTTCAATCGATCATTGAGGCGCGCTCAGCTTTTGGCGTTCTTCAAAGAGCTTGAGCCCTGTCTCGTCGGTATGGAAGCCTGCGGATCAAGCCACCACTGGGCGCGGCAATTCCAGAAGCTGGGCCATGAAGTCAGGCTGATGCCAGCAATGTATGTGAAGGCCTACGTCAAACGTGGAAAGTCTGACGCCATCGACGCAGAGGCGATCTATGAGGCTGTAACGCGTCCTACGACGCGATTTGTCGCGATCAAAACCGAGGAACAGCATGGTGTCCTATTCCTCCACCGTGCCCGAGACATGGTCGTGCGGCAGCGGACCCAGCTCAGCAACATGTTACGCGGCCTGTTGGGCGAGTTTGGTATTGTGATTGCCCAAGGGATTGGGAGATCCGTGAAGTTTGCAAAGGTGGTGCTGGACGGCGACCTCCCGAGCATTCCCAATGTCGCCATCGATGTGTTGACGAACCTGTGCAACCAGATGGTCGCTCTGCACTTGCGCATCCTCTGGTACGATAAACGCATCCTGCTTTAAGGTCGGAGAGACCGCCAGGTTATGCTGTTGCGAACCATTCCCGGGGTCGGTCCGGTCAAGGCCTCGGCCATCGTCGCCACAGCGGGCGACGGGCATCAATTCCGCAATGGACGAGAATTTGCTGCCTGGCTGGGACTGACGCCTATCAACCGATCCAGCGGTGGCAAGGAACGCCTTGGGCGCATATCCAAAATGGGAGACAGATACGTCAGACGCCTGTTGGTGGCGGGCGTGACGGTGTGCCTGAGACACATGAAGGAGAATCCGGACCGCGTTGACCCATGGGCAATCACCCTGTTGGAGCGAAAGCCTCCAAGGTTAGCAACCGTGGCCATGGCCAATAAAACCGCTCGGATCGTCTGGGCCGTTCTGACACGAAACGAACGCTGCCGACCCTATGCGGCATAAACCGACAAAAGGAACATAAGAGACGCAAGACCATTGAGATGATGGAGCAATGTCAGCCCGCCAACCAAGACACCCCGTCGAATGTCAGGGACACGTCGTTGTCCGTATTGCGGTCTGGGACTTGGTTAGCGGAAACCATCAGGGCCAGCAGCCGTGAGCGCTGCGCCAACAGGCCGGACACACGACTGCATCTGACAGACGCCCATATCAGCTCAAAAAATATCTTGCCATGCAGGAGCCATCCACACAAGACATTCGCAGTGGCGACACAGACCAACTACTATGCAGGTGTTTCATTGCAAGTAGCTCAATGGCTTGGGTTAGGTTGAGCAACGATGGCGCGGCAGGCCAAATCTGGCGACGTCACAGGCGCAAAAAGTCGGCGCGACTGTTGCAAAGCTGTTTGTCATGCAAACACTCAATACGTCACTGAACCCGTCGGTAGAACTGCGATTGCTGCTATCTGGCCCGACCCAAAGGCCGAAAATTCACCAGAGTTTTTGACATTCCCAAGGATCGATTCGATCAGAGTGAGCCGGCTGATTTTTTCTGAGCATCGGAAACAGAAATCACGCGATGGTTGCTTGCAAGAGCCAACGTGGGTCCGGACCAAGAGATAATTATCCCGGTCTGTATAGTGACCTCAGCCAACCTTTCGACCCTGGCTCCAAACACCACGAAGGAGTGGCGTCGAGCCCACTTGGCGTACCAGCAGGACATCGCCTCGCATCCCGGCAATCAGCGCTCCACGATCAGTGAGGCGTGCAGCCAAGGCCGGATTTCGCGTGACTGTTGCGACAGCACGCGGCAGATCATGCCAGACATGAGCCAGACGGAATGCAGACAAGAGAAGAGCGGAGGGAACGTAGTCTGACGAAACAATATCCAGAAGGTCCTGTATTGCCAGGTCCTCGGCGGCGACATTGCCCGAGTGCGACCCGCCGCGGATCAGGTTTGGCGCACCCATCATCACGGCGATACCGTGGCTGTGGCAGGCCTCGGCGGCCTCAATGGTGGTGGGGAACTCAGCAAAACCAACACCGTTCCCGGATGATGTTGCGACATGGTCTGCTGTCGTATCATCGTGGCTTGCCAAAACCGCACCGAGACGACCCGCCTCGGCTACTGCGCCAGCTTCGTGTCTGGCTCCAAAACGCTCTTGAAGGCTCAGCAGGTTCTGCACATGGTCTGCAAACTCGGCATCGTTCATCCCGCGTTTTTTGGCCACATAGGTCTTCAGCGCAGACAGGTCGCGGAATTGCCTCTGCCCAGGGGTGTGATCCATCAGGCTGACGATCCCGACGCGATCCTCCGGGCCAAAGGCGGCCAGCTCGCCCAGCAAGGTTTCTGAACAAATCTCGGCGCGTAGATGGAGAAAGTGGCTGATCTTGAACATGCCTTTGGCGCGCGCTGCGAGCAGTTCGTCTGCGAGTTTGCGGGCGTAATCTATGTATCGGCCCTTACCGGAATGGATCGAACCGACGCGCATGGCATCGAACACGGTCGTGATCCCGGTCGAGGCCAGTTCTGCGTCATGCGCAAGAAGGGCAGGAAGATGCGGCCAATCCACTTCGGGGCGGGGCTCGATGTGACGTTCTACATTGTCTGTATGAAGCTCGACGAGGCCTGGCAGCACCAGATCGCCACCACAATCCAGCGCGCCATCTGGGACACCATCACCCTCTGTGATGCCTGTGATAACGCCCTTTTCTATGGTTACGGCGCCGAGGGCGACGTGGTCAGGCAAAACAAGTCGAGCATTTCCAAGGCATAGATCTGCTGACATGACGCCGTCACATCCATTTGCCAGAGCTGACGCAGGAAAAGGGGAATTCATGTCATACGCTCGCTTTGCAATTTACTATGTGCCGCCCGAAGGCCCATTTCCCGATCTCGGTGCGACCTGGCCGGGCTGGGATGTTCCGGCCGGTCGAGAGGTGCCGCAATTCGACATTTCCGGTTTGCGTGACATCAAGATGACACCTCGCAAATATGGTTTTCCACGGTACCCTGACGTCGCCCTCCGGTCGCAGGATGCTCAGGGGCATGAGGGTCGTGAAAGGGCTGCGTCCGCACAGTCGGAAGCGCCCGCGCCTGCCGATTGTGATGGGTTGAAACTGACGCAGCTTGGCCGGTTTCTGGCACGCACGCCATTCGTTGTCGATCAGATCGCGCTGTGTGTTGAAACGGAGGGCGGGCATTTCGAGCTGATCCATCGCTACACTCTCGCTGGCTGAAGCAGAGCGACGGCGCGGGCGACAGTATTTTCCAGCGGTCCATCATTGCACAGATGGATGACGTTAAGTCCGTCTGGCAAAGGCTCGTTGGCTTTCGCTAGACGACGCGCGATCTCGGCCTCAGATTCCCGTCCGCGGGCGGCCAGACGCATGGCCAAAGTCTCCGGCTTGGCTTTTATGTTCAGAACTGAAAAGTTGGGAAAGGCATCCGCGCCCGCTTGAAGCGCTTTGCGTGAGAAGTTGGCAAGGCAATCCGTGCCTTTGTTCAGCTGGTACCTGACCGTTTGGGGGATGCCATAGAAGAGCCCATGCGCGTCCCAATGGATGGCAAAGGCGCCGTTCGCTGCCATATCCTGAAACTGTGGAACTGAAACGGCATCATAGTCCTCACCACCAAGGTCAGGCGCACGTGTGATGACGCGCCGGACCAGATGCATATTGGGCATCACTTCGGCTATGCCGCGCATCACGCTGTCTTTGCCGACGCCAGAGGGGCCGACAACTGCGATCAGGCGACCGGGGGTCATGCGGCCATTCCGGGTGTGAAGGCGCTGACGTCGATTTCGTGGTCACACACACGGTCGCGCGCGCCCTCGTCGTGGAAAATCCCGATGATGGCTGCACCGCGCGCCTTAGACTCTTCGATCAGGCTCAACACGACTTCGCGGTTGGTCGCATCCAGGCTTGCAGTGGGTTCATCCAAGAGCATCGCCGGATATTCATGAGCAAACCCGCGCGCTATGTTGACACGTTGCTGCTCGCCACCGGAGAACGTGGTGGGGGACAAGGACCAGAGCCGTTCCGGTATGTTGAGTAGGGTCAGTAGGCTCTGCGCTCTTGCCTGCGCCTCTTGAGCGGAAACGTCCAAGGCCCGAAGCGGATCAGCGACAACATCCAGCGTTGGCACGCGGGGGACGACGCGCAGGAACTGGCTGACATATCCCAGCACCTCGCGGCGTAACGCAATGACCTCACGCGGCTCGGACTGTACGATGTCTACATCGCCAATGCGGATGGAGCCAGATTGTGTCAGGTAGTTGCCGTAGATCATACGCATCAGCGTCGACTTGCCTGCGCCCGAAGCACCGGTGAGCGCCACGCACTCGCCGGGGGCGACCGAGAAGGATACGCCGCTGATGACTTCGATCACGGTGCTGCCCTGATTGTGCAGCGTGAAGGTTTTCGAGACGTCGTTTAGTTCAATCATCGCTCACACCTGCAAAACGGAAGAGACAAGAAGCTGGCTGTAGGCGTGCTGGGGATCGTCCAGCACCTGATCGGTGAGGCCCGCCTCGACCACGCGGCCGGACTTCATCACCATCAAACGGTCGGCCAGTAACCGCACCACAGCCAGATCATGCGTGACGATGATGGCCGAAAGCCCCATGTCGCGGACGAGGCCGCGTAACAGATCGAGCAATCGCGCCTGCACCGAGACATCAAGACCGCCAGTGGGCTCATCCATGAAGACCAGACGCGGACCAGTGACGAGATTGCGCGCGATCTGAAGACGCTGCTGCATCCCGCCTGAAAAGGTTGTCGGGCGGTCGTCCACGCGGGCCGCGTCGATCTCGACCCGTTCCAGCCAATCGGTGGCCTTGTCCCGGATATTGCCGTAGTGTCGTGCACCCACGGCCATCAGTCGTTCGCCCACATTGCCGCCCGCGCTGACGCCCATGCGCAGCCCGTCTCGGGCGTGTTGGTGAACAAAAGCCCAGTCGGTGCGGCTCAGCATCCTACGCTCGGGTTCCGACATGGTGACCGTGTGTTTCGGCCCTTCCGCGCGGGTATCGAACACCACCTGTCCTGCATCGGGCGCAAGGTGCCCGGCCATGCAATTCAGCAGGGTCGATTTGCCGGATCCGCTTTCGCCGACGATGCCCATGACTTCACCGGGATAAAGGTCAAAGGACACATCGGCGCAGCCGATATGCGCGCCGTAGTGTTTTGTCACGCCCTGCACGGACAACAAAGGCCTCATGCCGCATCCTTTCCCTTATGGCCCGCAGCTTGCCGCGCAGCGCAATAGTCGGTGTCAGAGCAGACGAACATCCGCCCGCCCTGATCGTCGATGATGACCTCGTCGAGATAGCTCTCGGTCGCGTTGCACAGCCCGCATGGATGATCGGCCTTGCTGGCCTCGAACGGGTGGTCCTCGAAATCGAGGCTGACCACTTGGGTGTAGGGCGGCAGCGCATAAATCCGCTGTTCGCGTCCCGCGCCGAACAGCTGGATCGCCGCCATGTCGCCCAGTTTCGGGTTGTCGAATTTGGGGATCGGCGACGGGTCCATGACATAGCGAGCTTCGACCTTGACCGGATAGGCATAAGAGGTCGCGATATGGCCGTGGCGGCTGATGTCTTCGTAGAGCTTCACATGCACCAGCCCGTATTCCTCCAGACTATGCATCTTGCGCGTCTCGCTTTCGCGGGGTTCCAGAAACCGAAGAGGCTCTGGGATCGGGACCTGATATACCAGGATCTGTTCCTCAGTCAGCGGCTCTTCGGGAATGCGGTGACGGGTCTGGATGACGCTCGCTTCAGATGTTTTAGTCGTGGTCTCGACACCGGCGGTGCGCTCGAAGAAAGAGCGGATCGAGACGGCGTTTGTCGTATCATCCGCCCCTTGGTCGATGACCTTGAACGTGTCATCAGGTGTCAGAACAGCAGCCGAAACCTGCACGCCGCCGGTGCCCCATCCGTAAGGCATCGGCATCTCGCGCGAGGCAAAGGGCACCTGATAGCCGGGTATGGCGAGGCCCTTGAGGATCGCACGCCGGATCATTCGCTTGGTCTGTTCGTCCAGATAGGCAAAGTTGTAGGCTTGGTCGGTCATAGAACCTCCTTGGCCTCAAGTTTGGCCCTGAGCGCCTCCGGGCCGGTGAAGTGGATGGCGTCCATGCCAGCGGCCTCCGCGCCGATGCAGTTATGCGGGCCATCGTCGATAAAGATGCACTGGTCCGCCGAGATGTCCGCCCGCTTACAGAGCAGTTGGTAGATCGCTAGGCTTGGCTTGATCATGTGCACCTGACCAGACACGACCGTTGTTTCAAACACCTCGCCGAGTTCAGGATGGACCTTGACCCCTTCCGGCCATGTTTCCGCGGACCAGTTGGTTATCGCATGTATTGCAACGCCACGGTCTTTCATGTCGAAGAGACAATCCCATGTGCCTCTGATCTTGTCGGGCACTGTCAGATGATAAAGGCTCACATAGCGACGCAAGCGCGCGGCATCCTCTGGGTCTGCGATCGCCTCACTCGCCTTTGCGAAGCTCACACCCGCATCGCAGGCCAGGTTGATTTTGTCGAAGCCGATACGGTCGATGAAGGCTCGCGCGCCATCTAATCCAAGTTCATCAGCCCAGGCCAGTTCAGGTTGCCAATCGACCAGAACCGCTCCGATATCGAAGACAACGTGCTTCATTCCGCGGCCTCCGGGACCTGATCCGCCCCGGCCTCGCGGCGCAGTTTGCGCACGAGTTCCAACTCGGACTGGAAATCGACGTAGTGGGGCAGCTTGATGTGTTCGAGGAAGCCCGTCGCCTGAATGTTGTCCGCATGATAAAGGACGAATTCGGTGTCCTGCGCGGGCGCGCCCACGTTGTCTTCGCCAAGCTCTTCCCAGCGGAGCGCACGATCGACCAAGGCCATGGAAATCGCCTTGCGTTCGCTTTGACCAAACACCAATCCATAGCCGCGCGTGAATTGCGGCGGCTCGGTCTTAGATCCCTTGAATTGGTTGACGGTCTCGCATTCAGTCAGCGTCATCTCGCCAATCTCGATCGCGAAGCCAAGCTCGGGAATATCCATTTCCACCGCGACCGCGCCGATCCGAAGCTCGCCCACAAAGGCATGATTGCGCGCATAGCCGCGCTGAGTGGAATAGGCGAGACCAAGGGTAAAGCCTTCATCCGCGCGGGTCAGCGCCTGAAGGCGCAGCGCGCGGTCGGCGGGCATCTCAAGCGGTTCGCGTGTCAGGTCGGGAGGCGGCGTATCATCCTGCGGGGCCTCTTCGATCAGGCCCTCACGGTTCAGGAAGTCGGTCACATGCGGAACGTCGCCGGGAACGGTTTCGCGCGTGGGGGCCTCAGGAACCTCGCCGTCAGCGGCGAGTTTGAAATCGAGCAATCGGTGGGTGTAGTCAAAGGTCGGCCCCAGAACCTGTCCGCCGGGCAGATCCTTGAACGTCGCCGAGATACGGCGGTCACAGGCCATCGCGCCGGTCTCCACAGGTTTAGATGCCCCGAACCGAGGCAGCGTGGTGCGATAGGCACGGATCAGAAAGATCGCCTCGATCAGATCGCCACGGGATTGTTTGATCGCAAGAGCCGCGAGGTCGGGATCATAGAGCGAGCCTTCGGCCATCACACGATCCACGGCGAGCTTCATTTGCTCCCGAATTTGCGCGATGCTGAGTTCGGCAATGTCCGTGTCCCCCCGGCGCTCTTCGGCAAGCCAGGCATGGGCGCTTTCAATGGCGCGCTCGCCCCCTTTGACAGCCACGTACATTCAGGACACCTCCGTGCTGCGTGGCAACGCCGCGACGCGGTCGTCGCAGGTCAATATGAAGTCCAGCCCCAGCGGGAAAAGCGCGCGATTGTTCTGGAAGGCCCCGATCTCAGGCAAGGACAGCGCGGCTTGTGACTTGATACCGGGTCCGCGCAGCACCGCGCCCGAGGCGGTCAGCGCCGGACAGTCGACAATCAGCGTGGCAGAGCGGTCGGGGTACTCAGGCGTCCCAATCGGGTAGGCACTCAGGGGCATCAAATCCTCCCATGGGCCCACAGCAAAGGCGCAGTGAGACGGACCTGCCAGAGGCGCTCCGGTGTGAAACGCCAGCCAGGAGCGCACGGCGTCACAATCAGCATCGCCCGCAAGGTAGACCGGTGTATCGGCGTCGCACAGTGTCAGCAGCACGCAGCCGGCCGCTTTGGACAGGGGTGCAGGCGGTGCAGCGCCGCTGATGTCTTGCACTGTTCCGGGACGTGCCATCGCTTCCATCACGCTGCGAAAGGCGTGGGTGGATTGCAGCGCCGGATCGGCAAAGCCGCCGGACAGGGTTTCAGCCTGCATCAATCCTCTCCCCGCATCATTGTGAAGAACTCGACCTTGGTGGCCGCAGCCTTGGAGGCGCGCTTTGATGTTTGGCTCGCGCGTTCGGCTTCCAGAGGTTCCAGAACCCCGCTGCGAACCTGTTCTGCTGATTGTCCTTGCATCAAGGCATCTACCAGCGCGGCAGCTTCAGCATCTGCCTTGCGCCGACCCTGTATATACGCGTGACCCACTTCGCCACTTTCGAGCGTCAACGCGCAGCGTGTCACGGTCATTTCACCCAGGTTGAATGGGGCTCCGGTTCCGCCTGCACGGCCACGCACCATGGCGCTGCCAATCTCCGGTGCGCGAAGCCAATCAAAGCCCGGGCGTGCCATCGTTGCATCAAGCAAAGTGGCAACCCGGCCTTCGAGCGCTTTTGCGAGCAGGCTCATCCAAGCTTTGCGAGCGTTATTTTCGTCGAAAGTGTCTTTCATCTCGACAACTTTTCCTAATACTATACAACTATACTTATGTTATCAGATTCATCCCGCGACGACAGAGGAGTTTTGTGAAATTTGCGTAACACCTCCGGCAAAACCCCGATCTGGCAGGCCATTGCAGATGCGCTGAGAAGCGATCTGGCAGAAGGCCGCTATGTTCCCGGTGACAAGCTGCCCACCGAAGCGGCCTTGGCCGACCGGTTTGGCGTCAACCGCCATACGGTGCGCCATGGCCTGTCTGCCTTGGTTAAAGACGGGCTGGTGCGCACGCGGCGCGGCGCGGGGGCTTTTGTGGCCGCGACGCCCACGGATTATCCCATCGGCCCGCGTGTCCGCTTTCATGAAAACCTGATCGCTGCAGGTCGGCGGCCAGACAAGCGTGCCTTGCAGGTGGAAGAGCGGTCGGCAACGACAGGTGAGGCAAAGGCGCTTTATATCGCGCCGGGGGATCCGATTTGTACCTATCATGGCCTGTCCCTGTCAGACGGACAGCCGATCGCCGTTTTTGAAAGCCTGTTCCCGGAGGGTCGCCTTGCAGGAATCCGCGAGGCCTTGAGTAAAACGACCAGCGTAACCGAAGCACTGCGATGCGTGGGGATATCAGACTACACCCGTGCCTCGACACGCCTGACTGCGGTGCGGGCCTCGGCCACGCAAGCCCTTCACCTCCAACTGTCCGAAGGAGACCCGCTTCTGAAGTCCACTGGCGTGAATGTGGACGGCACCGGACAGCCGGTCGAATACGGGAGGACATGGTTTGCGGGCGACCGGGTAACGCTGACACTTGAAGGTTAGGTCTCGTACTTCTCGAGAAACTGTTCGGCCCTGAGTGAACGAAAATCATCCAGTGCCTGCCGAATGTCGTCATGCGACCAGTCCCACCACGCCAGAACGATCAAGCGGTCCGCAATCTTGCGCGGTTGCCGCGAACGCAATGGTTTCGCCGGCATGCCAGCTACAATGGTATAAGGATCGACGTCCTTCGTCACCACTGCGCCTGCTGCAACCACGGCGCCATGGCCCAAGGTGACCTCGGGCTTGATCATCGCGCCCGCACCGATCCAGGTGTCATGGCCGATTTGGGCCGTACGCGATCTGCGATGGTTGAAGAAGGCCGTGTCTCGCCCGGCATCATCCCAGTAGTCGTCCGAACGATACAGAAAATGATGGCAGGTCGCTGTGTGGAGGGGATGGTCGGTCGCCCCAATCCGCGAAAACGCCGCTATATTGGCGAACTTGCCGATCCGGGCGTTTGCGATATCGGCATAGCGGTCGCAATAACTGTAGTCGCCGAACTGCGCGTTTGCCACGCGGCTGCCTTTGCCGATCTCCACGAACGCCCCAAAGGTGCTGTCGGTGATCTCGCACTCCGGATGCAGGAACGGAGCCTTTTCTGAAAGCCGTGCCATCAGTCTTTGCGTCCGATCAGCTTGCCGCGCAGCCAGCCTGAAATCCAGTCCATGAACATGACCATGGCAACGATCAGAACGATGTAGTAAGCCACTTCTTCCCAATCCTTCTGGGTCTGGATCGCCTGCGTCAGCATCAGCCCGATCCCGCCACCTGTGATGGCTCCGATGATGGTGGCCGACCGGGTGTTGGATTCAAGAAAGTAGAGGATCTGGGCCAGCAGAACGGGGACCACCTGAGGGATCACGCCGAACCGATAGCGTTGCAAGGGCTTCGCGCCGGTGGAGGCAACCCCTTCGATCTGCTTCTGATCGACATTTTCCAGCGCTTCCGAGAAGATCTTGCCAAATGTGCCGGTGTCGGTGATCAGGATCGCCAAAGCGCCGGTCAGCGGGCCTGGCCCAAAGGCACGTGCCAGCACAACCGTCCAGATAAGGGCATCGACGCCGCGAACAAAGTCGAACAAGCGGCGTGTCGTAGCGCGCAACAGTGTGATAGGCGTGAACTTCCTCGCCGCCAGAAACGCCAGTGGCAAGGCGATGATCGCCGCCCCCATTGTACCAAGGAACGCCATCAAGATGGTCTCCCCAATGGCCCAGGCGACATCTTTGTGCCGCCACATGGCATTGTTCCACCAGTCCGAGATAGCGCCTTCGATATTGCCACGGGCGGGATCCAACTGTTCACCGAACAGGATCGTGCCCAGTCCCTGCCCGTGATAGGGGCTGTCGAGGGTGAACCAGAACAGTTCCCATCCTGGGAAGTAGTTGAACACTTCGGTCCGCGCACCGGTCAGGGTAATGCGACCTTCTGGAGTGGTTATGCCGATACGGCGGTTCGAGGCTGAAATCCAATCAGGCAGATCGTCGGGAAGACTGCTGGCCAGGCTGCGGCCCTGGGCCTGCACCTCGATCAAGGGATAGCCGGGTATGTCAATTTCGGTCCGGTTGTCGGGCAGATAGCGGACGATGTGGCCCGCGCCAAGGTCGATGGTGATCACCTCGTCGCCTGTTACCCAATCCGGGCGCTGGCCGTCTGGGTAGGTGCCCTTGCGCTCGCCCTCCACGGTATAGCTGACCTCGCCTGAGCGATTGTCGCGTGTTACGTGCACCTTGTGCGACCAGCTGTCAGAGGCGAGCGTGACCGCATTGTCCCAATTCGCACGACCCGCGAGGCCGGAGATGTCGAAAGCAAAAAAGATATAGACAAGATAGGCAAAGATGACGGCCGGGATGCCGAAGCCGATCAGGCGCTTGCGGCGAAAGAGGGCGTCTGCGTCCAGCTTGGTTGTATCAAGATCAACAGCAGTCATTGTGCGTGCCCCCCTGTCAGACGATTGCGGTAGCGACTGGACACCTGATCGAAGACCACAATCGTTCCGAACAGCAGGATGAAGATCGCGGCCGCCTCGTCAAAGCGTCCGGGTCCCCAGGCCATGGCATTTCGAAGCTCATAGCCAAGCCCGCCAGCACCGACAAAGCCAAGGATCGCCGAGGCGCGGATGTTGATCTCGAACCGCAAAAGGGCATAGCTGATGTAGTTCGGCGCCACCTGCGGCAGCACCCCCAACAGCATCTTTTGCGACCACGTTGCCCCAGTGGAGGCCAAGCCCTCGACAGGTTTCAGATCGGCATTTTCGGCGACTTCAGAGAACATCTTGCCCAATGCGCCTGCGGTATGGATGGCGATGGCGATCATCGCGGGGACCGGTCCGCCGCCGAGAACGAAGATCAGTACCAGAGCAATAACGATCTCCGGCACGGCGCGCATGATATCCGAGATACGGCGGAAGACCGTTATGAACCGGGGCCATTTGGCCAGACCGCGCGTGCCGAGAAGGGACAGGAACAGCCCCCCAACTGCGCCGATCAGGGTCGAGACGGCGGCAATGTTGATGGTTTCCACTAGGGCGGGGAAATACTTGGCAATCAGTCCTGGCAAATCAGCGCGTTTCTCCCAGGCTTCTGACAATACATCGGCCGGGTAGTCGCCAATCTGGTGCAATCCTTCCCAGAAGCCACCGGCGTTTCGGTCATCGGCAACAGTGAAACCCGACGCCATCAGTACGACAAAAATCAGGAGCGTCAGCCCACTGTAGAGCCTGCGCCTTTGCACCTGAGCCATGTAGCTGGACTGAATGCTGTCCACGCTTTGCGGCGCACCGCCAAGTGATATCTCTGCCATGCTGCTCCCCAAAGAAAAACCGGCAGCCCCCGAAAGGGCTGCCGGAGACGTCATGAAATGCCTTAGCCGCCGATCTTGGCTTTGCGGGCTTCGACGATGGAAATGTAGGTGTCATGGGCCACGGGCTGGAAACCGAGCGTATCACCCGCGGCCACGCCATAGGCGCAGTCGGGGTCACGCTCGTGCAGGCCATCAACCAGCGCGGTCATGGTTTCCCGCACGTCGGCGGGAAGTGCCTTGCGCAGTACCACGGGACCTTCAGGAATGACATTCGATTTCCAGATCTGGACCATATCGTTCATGTCGACCAGACCTGCGTCGACAGCCTTGCGCAGCGCGCCCGAGTTGTAGCCGTCTTCCCAGTTGCCTTGGCCATCAGCCCAGGTCACGCCACCGTCGATGTCGCCATTCGCAACGGCAACGATGGTTTGCTCATGGCCACCGGTGAACTTCACTTCGCCAAAGTACACGCCGGACTCCATCGTGATACCGTCTTTGTATTGTGGGATCTCGATCGACGGGATCAGATAGCCCGAGGTCGAGTTCGGGTCGCCAAAGCCGAACACCTTGCCTTCCATGTCATCCAGCGAGGTGACGCCGCTGTCCTTGCGGGCAAAACCGATCGAGTGATAGCCGATGGACCCGTCCACGTTCACCTTGATCAGCACGGGCTCAACCGCTTCGGGGTCCTGCAGGTAAGTCGCGGCATAAGCGGACGCGCCCAGCCATGCCATGTCGATGGTTCCGCCAAGCAGACCCTGGATCACACCGTTATAGTCGGCGGGGGCAAAGAGTTTCGTTTCAACGCCAAGCGCCTCTGTGGTGTAGTCGGCCAGACACTGGTAGGAGTTCATGCGATCCTGCGCATTCTCTCCGCCCAGAATGCCGATGCGGAATTCAGTGATGTCCTGGGCAATCGCGCCCGTGCTGAGAAGGGTTGTGGCGGCAAGCGCCAGTGCAAGGGTCTTTTTCATCGTTGTCTCCGTTAGATGTGATGAAGATGGCCCGCGAAAGGCGCGGGTGGCAGCTGGCTCAGACGTAGGCTTCCGCTTCGCGGACCTCCGGCCTGTCCAGTGTTTCGATTTCGGTAGAAGTCGCGGCCTCAGAGAAGTCGGCGCCCGCGCCGTAGATGTCGCGCGCCACGCCTGTTGTGAGCTGAGCAGGAGTGCCGTCGAAGACGATCCGCCCGTCCCGCATTCCGATCACGCGATCGCAATACCGCCGCGCAGTGTCGAGCGTGTGCAGGTTGGCGATCACCATACGCCCGTCTTCCTCGTGGATGGTACGCAGCGCCTGCATCACCACCTGCGCGTTCATCGGATCAAGCGAGGCGATAGGCTCATCCGCGAGGATGATCTTGGGGTCCTGCATCAGCGCCCGTGCAATCGCCACGCGTTGCTGCTGTCCGCCAGAGAGCGCCTCTGCCCGCTTGGGGGCTTGTTCAGCGATACCAAGGCGGTTGAGGATTTCGATCGCTTTGTGGATGTCTGATTGCGGGTAAAGGTTGAACATTGTCGCGACGGTGGACTGCTTGTTCAGAGTTCCGTGAAGGACGTTCGAGACGACGTCCATGCGGGGGACGAGGTTGAACTGCTGGAAGATCATCGCACAGCGAGACTGCCAGTCACGCTTTGCCGCTCCGCGTAGCGATGTGATCTCTTGGCCACCGAAGGTGATCGCACCTTCTGTGGCATCGCTCAGACGATTGACCATGCGTAAAAGTGTGGATTTCCCGGCACCTGATCGCCCGATAATTCCTATCATGGTTGGTTTGTCGACGGTGATGTTGGCGGCATTCACAGCCGTCTTGTCCCCGAAGCGCTTCGTCAGTGCGTCGATCTTTAGCATATCGCCCCCGTGTTTAGGGAGCGGCTAACGGCAGCAAGCGACAGGCGCGTGACACTTTTGATTCAGTTTCTTTGCGTTTATGCAAAGAAATTTTGACATCCGTCACTTCGTAGTAAAAATGTGGGTCGCATCGCGACTGCATCCGTCATGAGAATTCTATCCACAGGCCGTCATGAAATTGTTACAATTTTCTTCTGGCAGGTTTAGTTTGGTCTTATGTTGATCCGTTTCTTGCCCGCGCTCGCCCTTTGTATGACACTGCCGGCTTTTGTTTACGCCAAGATGTCGGATATCAGCTGCGATGACAGTGCACGCATGACCGCTACGTTGACGGAAGTCATGGGCGCCGAGCGTCAGGGCACGGGCCTGCGCGATCCGGAGACCATGCTGGAGATTTGGGTCACCCGCAGAAACGGCGAATGGGTGATTGTTCAGAACTACGCAAACGGAACGTCTTGCATTGTCGCTATGGGCGAACACTGGGAAGCCAGCTTGGCAGGCCCTGCCTAAGCAGCGACTTCTTCCAAATGATCGGCCGGAAGGCAGGGGCGTGGGGACAGTGCTCCGTTGGACGCATAGCTGCCCAGCTGTTTGCTTTAGGTCCAAGTTTGATGATTGATGACCCAACGGTTCAAGAGATGAAAAGCGAATTGCTGATTTTCGTTCCCGAGAAGTGACTGATCAAGCCGCTGCATCTGGCGAAATGATATAGGCGGTTGTGAGCTCTATGAACACGTTTAGTCAGGACCCCAAGGCTGCTTCTGAGACGCTGGCTTATGCGATTGAAGCAGGTATCTAAGGCTCTTCTCGTGTGACCTGCTGCCCGAAAACTGGACCGTTCTGAGCTGGAATTTTCCACTTATTGTACCGCAGGCGGGAGAAGTAGGATTCCATAAAGAGAAGCAAGTTCACAGAAGCGCAAATCGCGTTTGTACTGAATCAAGCTGAGGATGGGACATCGGTTGCAGAGGTCTGCAGGGAGGCCGGGACCGTCGAGGCGACGTTCTCCAATTGGCGAAAGAAGTACGGAGGCATGATGTCATCCGAGAGTTGCCATTGTTGCGCCATTGGTTCGACCACAAGGGCGACGCGTCTGAAGATGCTCGATGAGGAGAGCACCCGGCTGAAGCGTCTGGTTGCAGATCTTTCACTGGATATCGGGGAGTTGCTGTCTCTTTGGACTTTAGGAGCCACAAAGATGGTGAGCATCACCAGTTTCCACCTAGTGCCGCCGGACCAACAAAATGACCTGTTTGCACTTTCTATGACGCCAGTTCGCCATCACCTGCCGAATTGGCGTTCGACGAAAATCGCTCAAGACCACGGTCCACTTCGTTTGGTCGCGTGGGTGCTCGAAAGTCGATTGTTGACAGCTGATCGTTGGCCAGAACGAGGCGCGACGCCCCTTGACCGCACTGCCATGTCCCGCAGGGCGGCGATCCGGTTTTCAGTTGAGGGGTGCGTAGCGAAGAGATGGTCATGTTTGTGGATGTGCAACGGATTAACAATGAACATATGTGCCGTTGCCGGATTGCGTTCGGCAGCGTGATTGTCAATCCGGGCCGCTCCGACAGCGATCTTCTCCAGTGCTGACGCCAACCACAACGGTTCGCCACAGATTTCAGCGCCAGCTTTATCGGCGGCGTATTCTCTCGTTCGGCTGATCGCCATCTGCACGAGGGCCGCCGCAAGCGGGGCGAGGAACATCATGAGCAACGTGCCGATCAACCCCAACCGCTCTCGCGAACCACCGAAGAAGAGCGCGAAATTGGCCAGTATTGAGATTGCCCCCGCGAAGGTGGCAGTCACAGTCATGATTGCCGTGTCGTGGTTGCGAATGTGGGCCAACTCATGCGCGATCACCCCGGCCAATTCCTCGCGACTGAGGCTGCGCATGAGGCCTGAGGTGACCGCCACAGCGGCGTTGGCTGGGTTTCGGCCCGTGGCAAAAGCATTCGGCTGTGGTGTATCGATCAAGTAGACCTTGGGCTCTGGCAAGCCCGCGTTGCGGGAAAGCTCCGCGGTCAGGGCATGCAGGCCCAGTCGGTCACCAGGCGGAACCAGCTGTGCATTATGCATACGCAGGATCATTCGATCTGAATTCCACCACGCATAAGCGTTCACGGCCGCTGCTGCTGCGAGCGCGGCCATCGCACCTCCTAATCCGGCGAGCAGGTAGCCGACGCCCATAAACAAAGCCGTCATTGCCGCCATCAGTACTGTCGTTTTCAGATACCCCATCTTTTTCTTCCGGATGTTGCCTCACCATTGCCGATAAATATGGGTGGCTCTTGAAGGCGATCAATCACATGTCTTCAAGGCTGCTGCTTTTCGGTGCTCTGGCACCGCAAGTGTTCGGACAAAATCTACAGCCATTGCATACATTTCGGATGACAGAAGCATGTGCTTGCGCTGAAGACACGAATGACGAGTGAGCCCCTTGCCTTCACGTCTCGGCGGGTTCAAACCGAGGCGACCATCGACGAAGTGTGCCGGATTTAGTGTGAGGACCGTCTTGGAAAATCCGGACCATGTTAGAATGCGACTGCACCATGCGTCAGCCAGAGGCCGACAACTATTCGCCATCATTTCGCCACTCTTGTCGAAGAATTGACGACAGATAACGGCTTCTGCCTAGCGTCCTTGATCAGTGGCTTTGAAATAGAACGCACGACATGACTGCCACATCGCTGTTGCGCCGTCTTCCGCGGTGAATATGCCTCCGTTCAAAAGGGCCAACTGAAACTCAAGTGTCTTATCTGTCTTATCCAGCCGAGACGATGTTCTGGCTGTTTGACCAGAAATGCGTGTTTGCCGAACCGAACCGGCTGGTCCGATAGGGCGTCGGAAGGACGGGTGCGGACATCTTTTGGCACCGCGATGAATCACGAGGCGACGATGTAGGTTGCAATCGCGGCATTTCGGCTGCCACCTGATAGTTGCTTGGTCCACCCTGATGCCAGCATTTGTCGGCGAAGCCGGTTATCCGAGACCGGCCGAGTTTGCTGTCGTCGCTCGGAGATGCTGTATGTCAGCGCTCGGCGACCACGCGAATACTCTCCAGTTTTTCGATCTCCTGCTCAAGCAGTCCCGCCTGTTTCGAGTAAGCAAGTGAGAGATCGGCGAGCTCTTCAGCCGCAGTTGCGAGATGAGCGTTGCCACTATCGGCAAGCGTGCTCAATGCTAAGCGCAGGGCTTGAGCAACCTCGACGATTGCAGCCCCGTCGCGCGCAATTGCTGCAAAGGCGGCTTGCAGAAGCTCTTTCTCATCGGGGAACTGTACGAAGACACGATCGGCAATTGTGACCTGCTCGTCCGGCGCTCGGCGCACATACGCCCACAAGACCTCTTTCAGCGCGGAAACGGTTTGCATGGCCGTTCCTGGATCATTGATGCCTGGAGACAGTGCTCGGGAGGCAATTTCAGCCAGGACTACGAGCCCGTACTCCGTGTCCTGCTCATGAGTGCGATGCTGACCGATGACAAAGGCGTTTGATACCTCGTGTGCGACGTTGTCGTCTATTGCTCCCGCGACCTCTGCCAGAAGTTCTCCCTCTACCAGATGTCTCCCGGGCCTCGTGAGCACGTAGACTGCTGCGGTCGAAGGCAAACAACGGCTTAGGCGGTCAATATCGACAAGCTGCAAAATGCCGGAGGTCGGCGCCAGCAATTTCCGCGTTGTTGTTGGGGAAACCACTGACTTGGTAAGCGGCGTGGCGCCAAAATTCGGTTCGCGGGCAAAGTTTTCTAGAACCGTTGCAGCTCGACTGCGCGCCAAGCGAATGCTTTCGTCAACACTGCCGAGATCTTTCAGCAGATCAATCCATCGCAGTAGCGATACCACAACCAGGGCGGCCACAAGAATGGTGACACCCATGATCAAAGATGCTGCCTCTTCTGCGTAGAAATTGGACCGATAGAGGATGATGGATGTCAGTGAATAGACAAATGCGCCGATGAATGTTGCCAAAACGGATTGGGTGGTCGTGTCTTCAAGCAAAAGTCTATGAACTCTCGGCGTGGTCGCAGCAGAAGCCGCGCGGTGCGCCGAAACCATGATGTTCAAAGAGAAGGTTGAAACAGCCAGCATTGACGACGCCAGAATCGTCAGCACCGGCATAACGGATTGAAAATCCAGTTCCAGCGGGATCCAGTCATTGACCCTGGCGACGGCCAACGGGCTGATGAAAGCGACAGCAAGCGCCAGTGTTGCGTAAAGTGCGACCCGCAAGCCCAAATTGCGATAGTAGCGCAGAAAAACGACGAAGAACCATTTCAACCGGGTCATGCAGCCTGTTTCACCTATTCAACGAATATACGTAGGTCCCTCAGGATGATTCCACCCGCAACTGGGACATATGGGGCGTGTCCCTCCGTCGCCAATAGGCGCAGTCTTCCTTGACCCAATGATGTGCTTAGTTATGGCCCAGTCACAGTCAAGATAGCCAGTGCAAGGAGACTGCTCGTCGCAACGCTGTGCCAAACGCGCTCGGTATCAGCATATTGATTTCTGCAGCCTGGCTGCGGCTAGGCGGTGGCGCGTCACCTTTTCGCTTTTTCCGGACAGCTTGAGCCAGCATTTCGCGGATCCAATCGTCAACATCTACGATCGCGCTGATGTTCATCCTCAGCGGTTTGCGCTTCGCGGTTCTCGCAGACATCGAGAGGCAGCGGCGCTGGCCGAAGATCACGTTAGACTGCAAGCTCATGTTGTCTGGCACGTTGGCCTTGATCCTTGTGGCATGGGTTCTGTTTGCGCTTCTGGAATGGCGTAACCCCGCAACGCTGGCAGGATTGGACAGCACGGGTGCGCGGATCTAGGCTAGCCGGTTTCAGCCGATCACGCCACGTGCCGCTGGCTTCCATACCCTCGACTATGCGGGAATGACCGACAACACGAAGATTATGACTCTGGCACTGATGCTTGTTGGCGGCGGGCCGTCATCGACGGCTGGTGTTATCACGGTGATGACAGTCATTGTTCTGGCTTTTGCGACGCTGAACGTCTTCAGGAGGCAGGAGCGGCTGAACGTCTTCGGAACGGTCTGGGGATGGCGGAGCTGATGAAGGTGCTCGCACTGACCGCTCTATAGTTTCTCATACTGCTGACCGGGCTCTTTCTTTTGTCTCTTGTCTCCGACCTATGACAGCAGCTTTATCATCCTGTCTTTGCAGCCTGTTCTGCATTTGGAACGGCAAGTCTGTCGAGGGGTGTCACGGGGGAGCTCGCCGGTTTCGGACCTGTCATGATCATTGTCATCATATTTTCCGTCTGATTGGAGTCGCTCACGCGCGTCTTTCTTCTGGCGACCCAATCGAGCCCACGAGTGTGCTATCCCAAGGGCAAGGTTTGCCTTGGATAGGTGGTCGCGCTTCAACAGATGCCTCGCGAAAGAGCGTCGCGGCGCCTCATATCGAACCCGCTCGTTGATTGCTTCAAGGCTTTAAAGAAACCAGAGAATGACGCCTGTGCTCGCTGCGGCAAAGGTCAGAACTGTGGCAAGCAGCGTCATCCGCTTGTACGACTGCGTCTCGACATCGTGCTCTGACATGCGTGTCTGTGTTTTGCGGCAGTTGATCGCGGCAGCCCAGAAGATAAGGATCCCGGAGAGGATAAAGAGCTCGGCAATTGCCTTGGCCAGCAGGGGATACTCTGTGTCATTGAAGACGGCTCGCAGGCCAAGGGCGAGGGCAACACAGGCCATTCCGGTCCGCATCCAGCCCGCGAATGTCCGTTCGTTGGCAAGAACCGTACGGTCCTCAGCCCAGGCGGTTCGCGCATTCGCCAGATCGTTGGAATCCGGATCTTTCGGCAAATCTGATTTAGGCACGGGTGTCTCCTTGTGCTGCCACTGCGTACGGCAGCGGTAGGTTTTTGGTGGCGCGCCCCGGACTAAACGCTTCGGCGTTAATGTGCACTCGGGCTTTACAGCTTCACCGCCTCAACGATGCCGCCTCATCTTCGGGAGCACATCACCTGTCGAGGCAGGCGAGCAGTTTTTGTTCGCTCACGCGCAGATCTGCGATATCGACCGGAGCGGGCAGGGCGCGATCGCTGTTCGCCAGCGCGATGACTTCGGGATGGATGTAGCTGTTGCGCGCAATCGTGGCCGTGTTGTGCAGCCGCTTTGCCGCAGCTTCCGACATTTCCTTGATCGTTGCTGGGCCGGCTTGGGCAACTTCAAACGCCGCCAGTGTGCCCGCCCAGGTCCGAAACGTCTTTGCTGTGATCTCTTCATGATCGCAAATCGAAGCGATGTACTGGTTCAGCGCCTGCGAACTCAGCGTCTGCGGCACGCCGTCATCATCAATCCAGCTGAGAAGCGTGGCGCCGGGCAGGTCGCCGATTTTGTTCAGGGTGCGCGCCAACGTTCTATCGGCCATTTGTTTCCGGACACGCTTGCCACCCTTGGCGGTATAGTTGAGCTGAATGCGTGTGCCGCTGAGCGTGATGTGCCGCTGCTTGAGCGTCAGGGCGCCGTAGCTGCCGTTTTCGCGCGCATACTCATCATTTCCGGCCCGCAGCGCGGCTCGATCAATCAATGCAACGGCGCTGGCCAAGGCAAAGGTTTTGTCTCCCGCGTCTTCTCCCAGATCACGCCGAACCCGGCGACGGATGCGCGGCAGCAACCGACCAAACTCCGGCAACAAGTCGAACTTGGTCTTGGCCCGTTCCGCCGCCCAGTCCGGGTGATAGCGGTATTGTTTGCGATTCTTCGCATCGCGCCCGGTGGCCAGCAAATGCCCGTTGGGAAGCGGGCACATCCACACGTCCTCGTAGGCCGGCGGCACCGCCAAAGCGGCCAGCCGTTTGCGCTCACATGCATCCTCGATGGATGTCCCGTCCGGGGCGAGGTATCGGAAACCGCGCCCCCACCGCCTGCGGGAAATGCCCGGCTGGTCATCAGGGTAGTAAACGATACCCGTCACGGTCAGGCCTTGGTCACCTCGGAGGCGAGCTTGAGCACGGCATCGCCGTCGTCCTGTTTGATGTAGAGCGCCTTGTCGTCGTCCGACCCATTACGCGTCACCTCGGTGCCCTTGATGTTTCGGGTCACCGAGCGGGTATAGGTTTTATCCACGGTCCCAGTCGCGGTCCCATTGCCCCAGTTCCACTCTACCTTATCGCCTGCTGTGATTGACACCTGATATCTCCTTTCGATGTTTTGATGTTGAAATACGGTCTCTCCGAATGGGCAGAACGGACGTCAGGCCCGCTGTGCCTCCCGGCTTTGTAGGGCCTCTGCCTTGAGATCGAGCGGTTCTTTGAAAGTGAGTGTGCGGTACGGGAAGGGGATCTCAATACCCGCATCATCCAGCGCCCGCTTGACGGATGCGATCACCTGATCACGGGAGCGGCGGATGTCGATGGGTCGCGAGCCGGTCCACCATGTGACTTCGAAATCGACGGAAGACGCGCCGAAGGCTTGCGCAAATACTTCTACATCCTTGACGTCATCGCGCACCGTATCAACGCGGGTCACGGCATGTTCGATTATGCTGCGCGCCGCGTCCACATCTTCGCCGTAGGCAACGCCGCAAATGATCGTTGTGCGCCGCAGATCGCGATCGGTGCGCACGACAACAGCGTTCTGAAACAGGATGTGGTTGGGCACGACCACCCGTTGGCCATCGGTCTGGCGGACATGGCTGTCGCGGATCGTGATCTCTTCGACTTGGCCCTCGACATCGTCGCATTCGATGTGATCGCCGATCCGAAAGGGTTCACGCAGCAGGATCAGAATGCCTGCCAGAAAGTTTTCGAAGGTGTCCTTGAAGGCAAAACCGATGGCCACCGAACCAAGGCCGAGGGTTGTGAGGGCCTTTCCGGGTGTGATGGATGGGAACACGACCGTCAGCGCAAGCAGAATGCCGACAAGCCAAAGGCCAACGCCGGCGATCATGGCAAGCACATCAACGAGGTTTGGACGCAGGTGGAACCGTTTGCCGAGCCGCCGGACCAGGGCGCGGGCGAGCGACGTGACGCCCCAGGTGATCAGCACCACCACAACGGCCACCGCTATGCGAGGTGTGATCACTACAAGAGCGTCGCCGTATTCTGTCAGTTTGTCCGCGAGGGCGGCGGTGATCGGTGCAAGTTCCATAGAGTCCTGTTGAGCCACTAATACCCGACAACGCACACTGCCCGCGATTGTTCCCCCGCAGGACATCGCTGAGACTGCTTCATCAGACGTCGGTGCGCTTGGCGTCTGCCTCCTGACTGGCTCCGAGAAGATCTTCACCCTCGTCCAAACCAACGGAGGCTTCCTCCGGTTCTGTGTCGGCCAGCAGGTCACTTTCCGACGCTGTGGCATCAGGCTCGTCGACCGATGGCTTTCAGACATCCTCATGAGGTATCGGTGCGTACCAGGCCAGCGTGGGGATCATCACGGCCAAAAGAAACAGCGGCAGCGCGGCCATTGCATCCTGGAAAAGTCGGGGTCATCCTTGCCAGAGCGGGGTCAAAGGAGCCGTTGACTTTGGTGCTGACCTCGATCCGGTGCACCACGGCGACAACACCGTTGATCTTCCCGGACAAGTCCAGCGCCCACATGCGCTGTGTCTCGGTCTCTGCCAGCCCGTCAAGGAAAGCCACATCCTCATAGACAGTGACCGTCGTGGCGTCGTACCAATCGTTTGCGCCCAGAATGCAGTCAATGCCCTCGGCAATGACTTCGTCTGACGCCACCGGCTCGATGTTCACGCGCTGTTCGGTGGCGACGGCGTCGGTTAAGGGAGATGTGGCAGTGGCTTGCGATAGGGCAGGGCCTGGTACGCTCCAGAACAACCGAAGAAGGTTCGGACACAGGCAAAGGACAGGGCGGGCCCATCTATGGTCCGCACTGAAAACGCGCATGTCAATGTTCCGTTTCAGGGCCGCATGGCGCGGTTGGTCATCGGTCTGCCTGCAGCCTTTTGTCCATCCACTCGGCAACCAGGTCGTGCTGCACATTCGCCTGTGCCGCGATGCGACAAAACCCGATCAGCTCTCACAGAGGCGAGGAAATGCGCTTGAACCCGAAATGAAGACAACGGTGACCCCGACCTCCGTCTCGCCCTGCATCACGAGGTATCCGCAAAAGAGAAGCACGGTGATCAGCCCCGAGGCGTTCAGCAGGTTGAGCGCGGATTTCATTAGAAACTTGAGCAGGAAAAATTTCATACGATTACCGAAAATCTGCTTTGGCAACGCGTCTCCGCGGCTGTGATCGGCTTCGCGCTGCCTGAGATTTCATCGCCGAGATCGCGCAGGAGGCCGGCGCGCGCCTCCACCAATCGGTTCAGGCGCCGTTGGCTCACCGATGTCAAAGTCACCTGCGGGATTAGGAAGGCCACAGCAAAGACGGCGATTTTTTGGCCCCACCACGAACATATAAGCCACCACGCCGATCAACATCGCCGTGTTCGCGCAGGCGCATGAGACGGCCTGACCCACGACCCCAACCCCCAAGAGTTTCGATCTCAGTTCCAACGCTGGATACAACGCGCCCGCTGCACTGGTTCGGATCATCCTCTGATCCGTGGATCAGGCTGAGCAGATGATGACGAATGTATAGCGTCGTGCTCTCACTGATCCACGACTGACAGCCCCAAAGCCCGTATTTGGCCACTTGTTGCAACAGGATGACAGCCACTTAGATAGTGCCGAATTGCACCGGCAGGCGCACATCGTGCGTCTCAAAGACCTCGTTCACGATAGGGCGCCGCAGCTCGATCGGGACGAGGCTCAGCACAGCCACAAGAATTGCAATCAGCCGCCGCTCGGAGCGGATGTAAAAGCAATACCCAATCATTAGCATACGGATTATCAGTTCGGGATCGACTGATGGTCGGCCCGTGTGGCTATAAAAAATCTGCAAGATGTCCCCGGATGCTGCTCAGATCGAGATGCCGATCAATCGATCGCAACAGATGATCTTGCGGAACACGATCTTCCAACGAGAACTCATAAAAAAAAGCGCCGCTTGCGGGTCCTGCCTCGAACCCGTTATCGCAAATGCTCTCGCTCAATGCGGAAATTGAATCAGCCAACTACGCAGCAATCAAGCAGGAGTTATTCCACACCATCTGCCGAACACCGCCTTTCCAAAATGTTGGCCCGCTATTGCGCAGCATTCATCGGGTTGTCCAAATTTGCTTCTAAAGGCTTTCGACAACTTCTAGCCAGACCATAAGTGCATCAAGTTCCTTGTCGATTCGGTCAGACGTTGGAGCGACGGGGTTCATCGCATCCGAAATCTTGTGAAGCGGGATCGAGCAATCCCCGGAATAATGGCGCATGGTCTTGGTGTGCTGCTCGGTGATTGCCGAGAGTTTGGCGATCGGAACGTAGGATGTCGGCCGAATTCTGCATCGTCAGTAGGTCTGACTGTAGGCGGCACAGCGAGCGGCCGTATCCATCTCTGCCACATGGGCGATCTCCGCCTGCTTGTGGGCCAGATAGACCGGAGCGAAAACATCCGGGAACCAGCCGCGCACGGTGTCATTGGCTTCGAACCGCGCCAGAGCCGCCTCCAGCGTTTCTGGCAGACGGACAAAACCCCGTGCCTCAAGATCCGCGGCAGACAGCAGCGACAGGTCTTCCTCAGTCGGATCGGGCGGGCGAAGCCCTTGTTCGATCCCCTGGCATCCGGCGTGCACGACGGCAGCGAGCGCCAAATGCGGACAGGCTGCCGCGTCAGCTGCACGATATTCGATATTGAACTGGCGGGCGATACTCGCTGGGTCCTTGGCGGTCACGGGGCAAACCCGGAGCGACGCCTCGCGGTCTCTGAAGCCGAGATTATTGTAGGCCGCCGACCAGCGGTGCGGTGTCAGCCGCAGATAGGAGACAACGGAGGGTGCGGTCAGGGCGAGTATACTGTCGAGATATCTCAGCACGCCGGCGGAAAAAGCCGCCGTCAACTCTGACATGCCGCAGACGCCGTCCGGATCGTAGGTTGCCGATTCACCAGCCGCATCTAGAAAGCTCATATGAATATGCACACCGTTGCCGACGCTGGCCGGATCAAGGATCGGCGCATAGGTCGCGCGGTCGCCCGCATGGCGGGCTGTGGCGCGGGTCAGCTCGCGGACCATCACAGCTGCATCTGCCGCACGCACGCCGCTTTCAGGGCCGATCACGACCTCGTATTGATTGGGGCCATACTCCTTCATGATGCTGTCAGGGCTCAGCCCCGCTTGAGCGAGATGCGCCATCAGCGCCTCGCACAGCCCCCGCTTCGCCTCGAACCCCGCGCGGCCATAGGCTTCGTTCAACATGCTACCGCCGGACGTCAGTTGGAACTCATGTTCGAAGGCCGCCAGCAGAGACACCCCGCCAACCCGCTGCAACCGCTCCAAGGCGCTGCGCAACAGCGCTCGGGTACACAACTCCCACGGCGCGCCGTCCAACGTCACAATATCGCCCAGCATGAAACGTTCGGTGCTGCTGCCGAAATCTGCGGCCACGGCCGCATCGCCGTCCGGGATCAACAGCAGATCCCCCAATGCGCCAAAGGGGCTTTCGGCGATGCTGTCGAAACAGGTGATCTGCACGTTGGTCGGTGTCCAGCCCACCCCGCGCTTTAGCCATTTGTCCAACTGATCAGCGGGAAACGCCTTGCCCCGGACCTTGCCAGCCAGATCGCAGGTTGCGGCAAAGATCAAGTCCGTCATGTCTTGGTCTCCATTGTCAGCGCGCGGGTCGCGTCCCACATTTCGATACGGTCGCGGGTTTGATCCCAGGTGAGTTCCGCAATGCGGGCGACGATGGCCTCCACGATCGCAAGCGCGGCCGCATAGCTGTCCCAGATGGTGCCGGTCTCGATCGGCACCGCCAGCACTTCGGCGGCGCTGCCTTTGATCGGGGAAATCCAGCTGTCGGTCAAAAGTACGATCTTCACACGCTTCGTGATCATCGCCTGCGCGAGGCGTTCAAGCGAGGGCTCGTACCGCCGAAAGTCCACCATGAAGACCACGTCACCCGGCTTCATGCGCAAAAGGGAGGCAGGCCATGCCTCGGGGTCGCGCGCGATGTGCGCGATCCCTTCGCGGGACTGGGCGAGGTGAAAGGTGAGATGGCGCGCTATCGTGTCGCTGATCCGGCCACCCATGGCAAAGACCTGTCGCCGTGGGTTCGATAAAAGGGCCGTGATACGTTCGAATTGGCTATCCGTGATCGCATCTCCGGAAGATTCGATCTGTGCCGCGGCCCTTGCAAGAAAGCCCGCTAGGAAGCTGCCTCTGATCCGGGTGTTTCTCTCGTGCAGGTCGACCGGAGACACATCGCCACGGCGCAACTCTTCGACCAGTTTGCGCTGCATGTCGGCGTAGCCATCGAGCCCAAGCTTGGTGGTGAATCGCGAAATGGATGCAGCCGAAACACCTGCCTCTTCAGCGAGTTCCTGAATGTTGAGCAGCCCTTTGAAAGGATAATTCGACAAAAGTGTTGCTGCCAACTTGCGCTCGGATTGGGTCAAGTTGTCGGAGACGGCGGCAATGGTCAATCTGACTGTCATTTCGTCAGAATGGTGAAAACTAATTTTCAGTCAATACAAATTCATTGACATAGAAAACTGTTTTTCCAAGGCTGAAGAGATGACTCTCGCCGACGTTTCATCGATTCTGCACAAATCCGACCCTGCACCGGTCAAGATCGTCAACGGGGAGTCCCGCTTGCCCATACTGTTGGTTTGTGAGCATGCGGGCCAGGCAATACCGCAATCCCTGAACAGGTTGGGGCTGCCGCAGCACGTAGTGGACAGCCATCGTGGCTGGGATATCGGGGCGCTTGCGGTGGCTAACGATGTGGCGGCGCGGCTCGGGGCGCCGCTGGTAGTCCAGACGTACAGCCGCCTTGTGATTGACTCCAATCGCCCCCCTGACAGCCCCAGCGCGGTGCCGCCCGAAGTTGACGGTGTCACCATTCCCGGAAATCTCGGGATTACGCCGACGGAACAACGCCAACGCGCCCGGGAAATCTTTGACCCGCTCAATGCGGCCATCACCCAAAGGATGGCTGACCTGCAACCGCGCGGCTGCTTTTCGATCCATTCCTTCACCCCCGTGATGGGCGGCAGGGCCCGACCCTGGCATGCGGGTTTCCTCAGCCGTCGCGATCTTGATACCGCCCAAGCCCTCATGGAGAGCGTTGCAGCCCAGCGGCCCGACCTGACCTTGGCGATCAATGAGCCCTACCAAATCGACGACGAAACCGACTGGTTCATACCTCGTCACGCTGAACCCAGCGGCGCGGCCCATACTTTGATTGAAATCCGAAATGATCTGATCACCCACCCCGAGGGCGCCGCAGAATGGGCGAAGCTGATCGCGGTGGCGATATCAGAAGTCCTTCCGGAGACAGACACATGACCCTCAGCCGCGACGTCCCGATCGAACCCGCCCATGCCGCGCTTTTGTTCATTGATGTGCAGAATTTCTCGGCGGAACGGAATGGATCTGAGTTCAAGGGGCTGCCCGCCGATGAGTTCAACGACAAATACGGCTGGTTCTTCGATGAACTCGACAGCCGCGTCATACCCAATATGCAAGCCATTCAAGGCGCCGCCCGGGAAGCTGGGGTGGAAGTGATGTATACCACCATCGAAAGCCTCACCCTCGACGGGCGGGACCGGTCGCTCGACTACAAGATCACCGGTTTCAATGTTCCCAAGGGCAGTTGGGACGGCAAGGTCATCGACCGGATCGCACCGCAAGGCGACGAGATCGTCCTGCCCAAGTCCTCGTCCTCTGTCTTTGTCTCGACCCACATCGACTATATTCTGCGTAACCTCGGCGTCCGGCAGGTGATCATGTCGGGGCTGATCACCGATCAATGTGTCGAAAGCGCTATCCGCGATGCCTGTGATCTGGGCTATCTGGTCACACAGGTGACCGATGCCTGCCTGACCTACTCGCAGGCGCGACATGACAATTCACTGAGTGCGATCACCGGCTACTGCCGTCAAGTGACAAGCGCCGAGCTTGTCGATGAACTGGAGGCCACCCGCTGATGGCAACAGCAGCGCTCCACGCACATCCGGCCCGGCTGCGCGCGGCGAACTGGCTGCGCACGCTGGCAGCACTGGCTGTGCTGGCCGGCACGGTGGCGTTCCTGATGCTGCTCTTTGGGCGCACAGGCGAGCGGATCGCGCTGTTGATGTGCGTCAACGTGGCCGCCGTGGTGGCCTTGGCGGCCTTCTGCGGTAACACCGGCATTGTCTCCTTTGGCAATGGCGCCTTCATGGCACTGGGGGCCTACCTGTCCGGCATTCTGACGATGCCCGCCGCATTGCAACGCAGCGCGCTGCCCGATTTGCCGCTCTGGCTGGCCGGACATGAGTTGGCTCTGTGGGGCGCCCTGCCTTTCGTCCTATTGGCTGGGCTGGCATTTGCGCTGTTGACCGGCAGCGCGATTTCTCGGCTGGTGGGGCCGTCGGCGGCCATCGCCACCCTTGGTCTCTTGATCATCGTGCACAGCATCGGTGTCAGCGCACGGGAATTCACCCGGGGCAGCCAGACGTTCTACGGGGTGCCACGGATCACCGAATTGGTCTATGTACTGGTGGCCGCGATGATCTTCATCCTCATCGCACGGCTCTACCGCGAAAGCCGCTGGGGTCTCTTTGTCCGCGCCGTGCGTGATGACGAGGATGCGGCAACTGCCCTTGGCATCTCGCCGCGTCGGGCACGGCTGGTGGCTTGGACCCTCTCTGGCACCTTGGCCACTGTCGCGGGCGCGCTCTACGGGCATATCCTCGGTGCCTTCTCACCCGCCTCCTTCTACCTTGGCCTGGTCTTCGCCCATGTGGTGATGATGATCGTTGGCGGCATGTCGTCTGTTGGCGGTGCGGTGGTGGGCGTTGTCGCCGTGACGCTTTTGCAGAACGCGGTGCGCAACCTCGAAGGGGGGATCACTCTTGGCGGGATCAGCCTGCCAGAGGTTTTCGGTCTGACAACCGTCGCTCTGGGCATTGCCATCCTGCTGGTCATCTGGCTGCGCCCCCAGGGCTTGGTCGGCGGGTTTGAGCTGGCCCCCGGTGCGGACGCCCGTCTGTTAGAGCGGATCAGCGGTACCGCCCGCGACGCCCCCGCACCGCGCCCGGTCAGCACCGAAACACTGCAGGCACGAGACCTCTCCAAGGCCTTTGCCGGGGTTCAGGCGGTGGCGGGCGCCAGCTTTGACGTGCCCGCGGGCCGGATCACGGGGTTGATCGGCCCGAATGGCGCAGGCAAGTCGACGTTGGTCAACCTGATCACCTGCCAATACACGGCGGATGCCGGGAGCGCCGAGATCGGGGGCACGCGCCTCACTGGGCTGGCACGTCATCGCATCATCGAAAACCGGGTTGCGCGAAGCTTTCAGAATCTGCGCCTTTTCTCGGGCCTGACCGCATTTGAAAACGTTCTGGTCGCGGCGTTGGCAGCCGGATACCGCCGTGATCAAGCCAACGCCATCGCCCTGCGCGAACTGGAAGCATTTGACCTTGCCGATATCGCGGCCATGCGTGCCGAAAACCTGCCATATGGTGCGCGCAAACGGCTGGAGATCGCCCGCGCGCTGGCGCAGGACCCGGCAATCCTTTTGCTCGACGAACCTGCGGCGGGCATGAACCCGTCAGAGACCAGCGATCTGGCTGACCGGCTGATCCGCATCCGCGAAGACCGAAACATCGGCATCCTGCTGATCGATCACGACCTGCGCTTCGTCAATCGCCTGTGCAGCCACATCGTGGTGATGAACCGGGGCCAAAAGATCGCCGAAGGGTCACCCGAAGAGGTGCGCGCGAACACCGCCGTGGTCGAGGCCTACATCGGCCGCGGCCGGGCGGCCCGCGCCGCTGATACCGACCCTGCCCAACAAAAAGCCATTGCCACCTGAAAACCAGAAAGGAAAAAACATGACATTAAAGTCTATTTTGCTCGGAACGGCCATTGCAGCCCTGGGGACTGCCAGTTCTGCCGAAGACTACATCATCGGCGTGATGTCGGCGCAGTCCGGCTATCTTGCGCCCTATGACGGCCCCGCTTATGCCGGGTTCAAATTCTGCATCGATGAGAAGATGGCCAACGGTGGGCTGAACGGGACCACACCGGTCAAGCTCATCGTCAAGGATACGCGCTCGGATATCGCGGTGGGTGTGCAGGTGGTGCAGGAGATGCTGGATGACGGCGCCAAGTTCATCGTCTCCTCCGCGGATGCTGACCCGACCATTGCAGCGGCACAGATCACGGCGGCTGACATGATCCCGACGATGACCTTTGCCGGCACCGCACCTGTGCTGACCCAAGTGGGCCCGCATGTCTTCGGCAGCTATCCGGCTGACAACCAGCAAGGTGCTGTGCTCGCCGCCTATGCCCGGGATCAGGGGTTCGAGAAGGCTTGGCTGCTGACCTCGCCCGACAGCGCCTATACCTTGGGCGGCCCCCGCTACTTCGGCGAGGCGTTTGAATCGCTCGGCGGTGCGGTTGTCGGTGAAAGCACCTACAGCCTGAACCAGCCGGACTTCTCGGCCATCGTCACCAACATCCAGAACGCGGATGACGCGCCGGACGTGATCGCAACCTGGGCCTGGGAGCCCGACTTCCCCGCCTTCATCCGCGCCCTGCGCGGCGCCGGGGTCGAGACGCAGGTGATGGGTGGTGACGTGCTCGACACGCCAACCGTGCGCGGGCTGGGTGATGTGGTTGATGGTGTTGTCCACACCTCCGGCGGCTTTCCGGATGAAGGCTCGGCCTATGCCGATTTCATCGACCGCTTCAAAGCATCCACGGGGACCGTGCCTGACAACAACTACTACGTGAATGGCTGCGATATCGTGGACATGATTGAGCAGGCCCTCGCAGCGGCAGGCACGACTGATCCCGCAGCCGTCAGCGCGGCGATGGCCGAACTCGAGGACGGCACAGCCACCATGTCGAACTTCACCTTCAAGGGCACGGATCGTATGCCCCTGCGCGAAGTGGTCGTGGCGCGGATCAGAGCGGATGGCGAGAAGGAGTTTGTCCTGCGGCAGTTGGCCGATCCTGAGACGCTGCCGAAGCCCTGAACCGATGGCAGAGGCGAGGGATACGATCCTAGAGGTCGACGCCTTGGATGTCCGCTACGGCCCCGTTCGGGCCGTACGCGGCATCAGCTTCGAGGTCGCGAAGGGTGGGATCACCGCTCTTTTGGGCGCCAACGGAGCGGGCAAATCCAGCACGCTGATGGCGGTTGCCGGTGTCGTACCGGTGACCTCGGGGCGCATTTCCCTCTTTGGCCAACCCACAACCAAGGCCACGCCCGACGCCATCGTGCGCTCAGGTGTAGGCATCTGCCCCGAAGGACGGCGCATCTTTGCCTCCCTGTCGGTCGAGGAGAATCTTATAGTCGCGGGCACCGCTGTGGCCACACCGCAGGTCGCCGCCAAGCGCCGTGCCGAGATGATGGAGCGGTTTCCTATTCTGGGCGAGCGCCGCCGCCAGCTGGCGGGCCTTCTGTCGGGGGGCGAGCAGCAGATGCTGGCCGTCGCCCGCGCCCTGATGGGCGCGCCGCGCCTGCTGCTGATGGATGAACCTTCGCTGGGCCTGGCCCCGCAGATGGTCGACACGATATTTTCCATTGTGGAAGAGCTGCAGTGCGAAGGCATTTCCATCCTGCTGGTCGAGCAGAACGCCGCCCTCGCGCTGGAGGTTGCCAGCCATGCAGTCGTGCTGGCCAATGGCGAGATTGCGGCGCAGGGCGCGCCTGCGGATTTGGCCAGCGATGACCTTTTGAAATCAGCATATCTGGCGGCCTGAACGATGGATCAACTCGTACAGCAGCTCATCAACGCGCTCAGCCTCGGCGGCATCTACGCGATGCTGGCCCTTGGTCTGGCCATCGTCTTTTCCATCGTGCGGCTCATCAATTTCGCCCATGGAGAAATCATGACCTTCGGCGGCTACGGCATCTTTTTGTCGATGGTGTTTGGCTTCCCGCCGGTCGCGGCCCTATGCATCGGGCTGGGCGCCGCCGTGGTCATGGCGCTGGCGATGGAGCGCGCGGCATTCCGCGTTATGCGTGGCGCCGATGTTATCTCGCTCCTGATCACCAGCTTCGCGGTGTCCGAAATTCTCAAAGTTTTGTTCCAGAACGGGATTTCAGCACGACCCGTGCCGATCTCCTTTCCGTCCGCCTGGTCCAGCTCTTACCAGATCGGCGGCATGACCATCGGCGTGGCCCCCACAGCGTCGATCTTTGTGACGATCCTGTCGCTGGGATGCCTGACCTTCGTCCTGCGCCGCCTGGCCATCGGTATGGCAATGCGCGCCGCGGCAGAGGATTTCGACATGTTGCGGATGTTGGGCGTTCGGGCCAACAGGGTTGTCGCCGCGGCCTTTGCCATCTCGGGCCTGCTTGCTGGCGTTGCCGCGGTCATCTGGACGGCCCAACGCGGGTCCGTCGATCCGATGATGGGTTTCTTTCCAGTGCTCAAAGCCTTCATCGCAACCGTGCTGGGCGGGTTGGGCAGCCTGGGCGGCGCGGTGCTGGGCGGATTTGTCGTGGGCACGCTTGAGGTGCTCACACAGGCGTTTCTGCCGGACTCCTTGACCCCCTATCGGGATGCTATCGTGTTGAGCGCCGTAATCGCCGTGCTGCTGGTGCGGCCAGATGGCCTGTTGCCGGCCCGCAGCGGCACGCGCTCTTAGTTGCCGCCCGGTCTTCGATGTTGATCCGGTTTGAAGCCAGTTTTGAGATGAACCTTCTGCCTGATCGAGCAAACCCATGTGCAACAACTGCGACTACACCATCCACGGCGCGCAACATCATTTCGGCTGGAACAATTCCATCGCCCCGGTGGAAACGTTGCCCCCGGCTCAACGCTGCTCTTCCATTGCATGGACTCTTCGGCGGGCCAACTTGGCCCATCAAGAACCGTGGCCGATGTCACCGCCCTCGATTTCGGCAAGATCAATCCTGTCTCCGGACCCGTCTACATCGACGGAGCGGAACCCGGCGATGCGCTAAAGATCACGCTCCACGGATTTGCGCCGCGCGAAACGGACGGCAGCGGCTGGGGCTGGACCGCCAACATCCCCGGCTTTGGTCTCCTTGCAGATCAGTTCGAGGATCCTGCACTGAAGATATGGACCTACGACGCGATGACGATGGAGCCCGCACTCTGGGGTGATATGGGCAGCGTGCCGCTTAAGCCCTTTATCGGCACAATTGGGGTTGCGCTCGCTGAACCGCGGCTGCATTCCATCGTCCCACCTCGGCGGACAGGCGGCAACCTAGACATCCGCGACCTGTCCGTTGGTACGGAGATATATCTGCCAATCGAGGTGGCGGGTGCTCTCTCCTCTGTCGGCGACACCCACGCGGCCCAAGGCGATGGTGAAGTCTGCGGAACCGCCATTGAGAGCCCGATGGATGTGACGCTGACCCTCGATCTTGTCAAAGGCGCCAACCTCGCAATGCAGCGCTTTCGCACACATGGACCCGTGACAAACCATCTTGATGCGAAGGGCTATGACGTCACCACTGGCGTGGGGCCCGACCTGATGGCGGGGGCTCGCGATGCCGTGGCGGGCATGATTGACCTGCTCACAGCGCGACATGGAATGCCTGCCGTTGATGCCTGCATGCTTCTATCGACCTGCGGAGACCTCAGAATCTCCGAAATCGTGGACATGCCGAATTGGGTTGTCTCGTTCTACTTTCCACGCCTGGTGCTCGAGTGAGCCCCCGTATTTGGTGTCCGCTTGAAGCGGAAACAGGTTACGAACAAAAAAAAAGATCAGGCGTCCGCCAGCAGGATCGTCGGGCAGTATTGGCGCTTCGGCTCTAGTCCGATGCGAGTGCATTGCCGATTGAAGTCACCTTTACCGTCATCGGAGTGATCTGACGTAAACTGTCAAACCCCAGCATGTCGGCGTTGACAATAGCTCTTTCTCAGGTGCGGCCTCGAGGAGGGCAGCAAGGCTTGCCCCCATTTCGATACTTGCGAGCATTTTGCCAAGACATTGATGCGCTTCAACACCGAAGACCAAGTGAAGCCGCGGGTGATAGGTTCGACGTATATCGAACTTGTCCGCGTTGGAGTAGAGTTGAGTTAGGACTCAAAGATGTAAAAAAGGGGCCGCGTCAATGCACGGACGCTTTAGCGTCTGACCATTTACATCTCGTCTTTCAAATCTGCTTCGCCGGCATTGAAATCGACGTGAATGTGATTGCCGTCGACATCCGCAACGTTGACCTGCACAATCGACAAACCCGGAATTTTCACGGCGTCGAACGCGACGTTGTTGTCTCTCAGTCGTGCGACAAACCCCTTGTACCCTTGTGCGGTGAAGGCAAAGTGCTCGATCTTGGGGTCGGTTGCCGCGCATTCCGCGGGCACTTCCACCAGATGCACCATTGGGTGGCTCCCGACATAAAGCCATGCGCCGCGGAAGCCGAAATCGGGTCTCTCACCCGGCACCAACCCGAGAACATTGCTGTACCACGCCACCATCTGATCCAGCCGGTTTGTGCGCAGGTTCACATGATCAAGTCTTCCAATATTCATCTTTCCTCCCCCTTTTGTACTGCCGACTGACCCATTCAGACTGCGGAAAACCTCAAGAGTGCGCAAGCCGGATCGGTCGCCCGCAGCTCAATCGGTGCAGCGCCGCGACGATGGCATCCGCGTCTATGCCAAAGTGGTGGTAGAGATCTGCGACCGTTCCCGTCTGGCCAAAATGTTCAACCCCAAGCGACAGCGTGGGATGACCTTTCACACCACCAATCCAGCTCAGCGTCGCGGGGTGTCCATCGATCACGGTCACCAGCGTTGCCTCCCGTGGCACGGGCGCCAGCAGGCTTTCGATATGGGACACGGCTGCCTTGTTGCCCTTGGCCCGCTGGCGTTGCGCCGAGTGCCAGCCGGCATTGAGCCGGTCCGCGGAGGTGACCGCCAGCACACCGATATCGCGCCGATCCGGCCCGACCCGGCCCGCCGCGGCGATTGCTTCGGTAGCGACTGTGCCTTGATAAACGATCACCGCCTCGCAGTTTGGTCCGGGTGCGCGCAGCCAGTAAGCGCCGTCAATGATGCCCTGACGGCGCGCTTCGGTCATGCCAAGCCCTGGCTGCTCGACCGGTCGGGTTGATAGTCGCAGGTACACCGAACCCCCGGTCTCATCCCGCAGCCAGGTCCGTTCGTCGGGATCGCCCTCGCCGTCGCGCTGCAAATAGTCGAACGACCAGTGCATGATGGCTGCAAGCTCGTCCGCGAAGGCGGGCTCGAAGGCAGCCAACCCATCCTGGCTCATGCCGATGAGCGGCGAGGCGATGGATTGATGCGCCCCTCCCTCCGAGGCGAGCGAAACGCCCGACGGCGTGCCAATCAGGAGAAACCGCGCATCCTGATAGCAGGCATAGTTGAGCGCATCGAGGCCGCGGCTCACAAAGGGATCGTAGAGGGTGCCAATGGGGATCAGCCGTTCGGCGAAAAGACCATGCGACAGGCCTGCCGCCCCCAGCAGCAGAAAGAGGTTCATCTCGGCGATCCCCAACTCAAGATGCTGCCCCTCGGGAGAGAAGCGCCATTTCTGCGTACTCGGCACCCGTTCATCGCGGAACGTATCCGGGATATCCTCGCGCGCAAAAAGACCGCGCCGGTTCACCCAGGGCCCAAGGTTGGTAGACACGGTGACATCCGGCGACGTGGTCACGATCCGGTCTGCAAGTTCGCTGTCGCCCTTGGCCATTGCATCCAAAAGCTTGCCAAAGGCCGCCTGCGTCGAGAGGGTCGCATCGCCGGGAGGATCCAAATCGGGCACCGCGACCCTCTCGGCACGAAAACGGCGCGGTCCTTTTGCAAAGAAGGGTACCTTTGCCAGAAACGTCTTGAGGTCCTTTTCGGGCACGTCGAGCCCTTCGAAATGGTCCCATTCATGACCGGCGCGAATGCCCATCGTATCGCGGAATTCGGTCATCTGAGCCTGGGTCATAAGCCCCGCGTGATTGTCCTTGTGGCCCGCCAGTGGCGTGCCCCAGCCCTTTACGGTATAGGCGATGAAGGCCACCGGGCGATCATGATCAACAGCGGCGAAGGCCTCGGCCAGTGTTTCCATGCAATGGCCGCCGAGATTTTCCATCAGTTCGGCAAGGTCCGCGTCGGAATAGCTGTCGATAAGCCGCGTGATGTCCCCCTGATCGCCAAGATCGTTCATCAACCGCGTGCGCCAGGCCGCACCCCCCTGAAAGGTCAGTGCCGAATAGACCGCGTTGGGGCACGCGTCGATCCAGGCCCGCAACCGTGCTCCACCGGGCCTGTCGAATGCGGCGCGCTGCAGCACACCGTATTTGAGCATTTGCACATCCCAGCCAAAGGCGCGGAAGATGTCAGTAATGCGCGTGTAGAGCCCTTCGTGCACCACGCCGTCGAGGCTCTGGCGGTTGTAGTCGATGATCCACCAGGTGTTGCGCAGCCCGTGTTTCCAGCCCTCTTGCAGGCACTCGTAGATATTGCCCTCATCAAGCTCCGCATCACCGACGAGCGCGATCATCCGCCCATCGTCGCGGGGCGCTGTCCAATCCCTGGCCTTCAGATAATCCTGTACCATCGAGGCAAAGGCGGTAATGGCCACGCCGAGGCCTACCGAACCGGTCGAGAAATCGACGTCATCCACATCCTTGGTGCGGCTGGGATAGCTTTGCGCCCCACCGTAGCCGCGAAAGTTTTCGAGGTTTTCGCGGCTCTGATTGCCCATGAGGTATTGCATGGCATGAAAGACAGGCGACGCATGCGGCTTGACCGCCACCCGATCCTGGGGCCGAAGCGCAGAAAAATAGAGCGCGGTCATAATCGTGACCATCGAGGCAGAAGACGCCTGATGCCCACCGACCTTGATCTCGTCCTTGGCCCGCAGATGGTTGGCGTTGTGGATCATCCAGCACGCAAGCCAGAGCAGCTTCTTCTCGATGGCGCGCATCACATCCGTCTCGGTCATGTCCGCGCATCCGCCTTCGCCAAGAGCGTGTCTGGCCGGACGATGGCCCGCGCGATACGACCCTCACCGATCTTGCCTGTTGTATCCGTGCTTTGCACGTCGAACCAAGAGAGCGCGCTGTCCTGACCGGTAAATGTCGCTGTGCTGATTACCTCGGCCCCCACCGGGGTCGGCGCCAAGTGGCGAACGTCGATCGTCACACCCACCGAGACTTCGCCGTCGCATAGCGCTTGAATGAGGAGATCGGCGCAAGCACGCTCCATATCCGCGATCATAAATGGGGTGCCAAAGACCGGCGGCAGCGGCACGCTATCATTTTGTCCCAGAGCCGCCGGGGTACGCGTGTCTGTCACTGCCGCACGAAATTCTGCGCTCTGTCCAATCTCCAGCGCCACATCAATCCTCCTGATTTTTCGCCAGCGTGAGCAAGGCCTGAAAGCCTGCAGTCTGAAAGTTAACCAGCGTATCGAGATTGTCGGTGGGGCTCCGATGCCCCCTGGCGCCTTCGGCCAGCCGTTCGGGGCGGCCTGTGTCGGCGCAAAGCCCCAGCATTGCTGCCACCATTGCCGAAAATCCCTCGATGACATCGGCTTCGACCACACCCGGAAGGCTGCGGCGAAACTCTTCCAAGTAAGCCCGCGCCGTAGCGTCATAGTGTCGGGCTATGATCTCGGTGCCCAGCGGCGAGTTGGCCAGCCGGCCCATAAGGGCCGCGTAGGTCCGCCACCCGGGGTCGCCCCGACCGGCTGAAAGCACAAAGGGGCTGATGTAGTCGCGCACGAGGGTGCCGATGGGGATTGGCCCGGCGCCCGCAGCGGCTCGTGCGGCTTTAAGTGCGGACATTCGAAGCTCAGACATGATCGCCGAGCGCCGCGCGATGACCGTGTCGAAAAGCGCCTCTTTCGGTCCGAAATGATACCCCACTGCGTGCAGTTGCACTTCCGCCGCCGCTGCCACATCCCGAAGCGCGGCTCCGTCATAGCCCTCATCGGCGAAAATCCGTTCGGCAGCATCCAGAATGCGCGCCCGGGTTTCATCCGATGAGATACCCTTGGGCCGGCCCGGCTTCCTGCGCGCCGGGCGCTGCGGGGGTGGTGGCGTTTCCTCGAAGGCGTTTTCGAGGCTTGGCGTGTTTTCCGTCATGCCGCGCCCCGGCTCTTTTCGCGCGGTGCAAGATCGAGTATTTCCGCGGCTTCAGCGCTCGTTGCGGCGCGCAGACCCAACCCGCTCAGCAAAGCCTTTGCCTGTTCAACCTGTTCGGCGTTTGACACAGCCAAACGCCCCGGTCCCGCCCAAAGCGAATCCTCAAGGCCCACGCGCATATGCCCCCCTGCCGCAGCAACCGTCGCCGCCACGCGCATCTGATGTGCACCGGCCCCCAGCGCCGACCAGACCAAATTGTCCCCGAAAAGCCGCTCGGCCGTGCGGCGCATATGCGTGATGTCATCCACATGTGCGCCGATGCCGCCCAAGAGGCCAAACACGGTTTGTACAAAGAACGGCGGCTCAACCGCACCCGTATCCGCAAAATGCGCCAGATTGTAGAGATGTGCGGTGTCATAACACTCGAACTCGAATCGTGTGCCATTGGCGCGGCAGACCTCCAAAACATAGGCGATGTCTTTGTAACTGTTGCGAAAGACGAGGTCGTGCGATCCTTCGAGATGGTCGCGCTCCCATCCCGTCAGCTTCGGGTACCGACGCAGCATCGGGAAGAGCCCCATGTTCATCGAGCCCATGTTGAGCGAGGCGAGTTGCGCGGCGAAGTGCGCCGCCGGGCGCACACGCTCCTCTACGGTCATGTAAGGGCTGCCACCTGTTGTGAGATTCAGCACCGCATCCGTCGCTTCTGCAATACGCGGCACAATCCGCCCGAACCCTTCGACACTCTGGTCTGGCTGGCCGGTTGTGTCGTTCCGCGCGTGCAGATGAAGGATCGCAGCACCCGCCTCTGCCGCTTCGATGGCGGAGGCGACGATGCTGTCGGAATCGCCAGGAAGATGCGACGACATGGAAGGCGTGTGGATCGCGCCGGTGATCGCGCAGGTGATGATGACGGGCCGGGGCTGGGCCATAGGTGCTCCTTACTCTGCGGCGGTCGCTTCCGCTTCTGCATCCCGGATCAGCCCGCGCAGAATGGGCGGGGTCACCGGCAGTGCGCTGATCTTAACACCCTTGTCGCGCAGCGCATCCTCGACGGCACTGGTCAGGGCCGATGGCGCGCCCAGACGTCCACCCTCACCCCCGCCCTTGATGCCGTACTCGGTATACGGGCTCGGTGTCTCCACGTGACCAAGCTTGAAGTTGGTCGGCATCTCATTGGCCGTCGGCAGCGCAAATTCGGCAAAATTGGGGTTGGTAAACTGACCTTCCGCGTCATAGACGAACTGTTCGGTCAGCGTGGTGCCGATGCCATTTGCCGTACCGCCCCAGACCTGCCCGCCGAGCGTGCGCGGGTTCACGATGGTCCCATTGTCATGCACCGCCGCATAGTCGAGGATCTCGACCTTACCGGTCGCGGGATCCACCTCAACCGCCACGATATGGCAGATATGGCCGACGATGGGATAGAAGATGCCCAGATGCTCCCGCTCGGGATGCGGATCGGTGGAAATCGGATGGTCGTAGACGGCCGTTGTCTCAAGGCCGCTGTCGAATTCCTCGCCATCGGGAAAGCTTAAGCGGAAGAAGCTGGATGTCAGGGCAATCTCGGCGAAGCTCTTCTCCTGATCCTTCAGCCCTTTCACAGCGACCATGCCGCCGCGCAGTTCCAGATCTTCCGGGCGACGCTGAAGCATGTGCGCGCCGAAGCGCTTGAGCTTTTCTTCGAGCCGGATGGAAGCGGTCACGCAGGCTCCTGCCACCATTGCAGTGAACCGGCTGCCCTGCGGACCGACGCCGTTGAATCCGGTCTGGCTGTCGGCGTAGTTGATCACCACGTCCTCGGGCGCCACAGTCAATCTCTCGGCAAGAATTTGCGTCACCACCGTTTCGGGACTGTTGCCCACCATGCAGGAATTCAGCGTCACAAAGAGTTTGCCCGAGGGATCAATGCGCGCGGAGATCCCCTCCGGCGTCGAGGTCAGCGTGAAACCAGGTGTTTCTTTGTTGTTGAGCGACCACCATTCGGTGGGCCCATAGACGCTGCGCTCCATGCACGTCGCGATCCCGACGCCCACGCAACGGCCTTCGGCCCGCGCCGCCGCCGCCTTTTTCGTCCAGGCGTCCAGATCAAACATCTGCCGTGCCTGCGCGAGAACCTCCTGGAAATTGCCGCTGTCGTAGATATTGCCCGTGGGGATCATGTAGGGAAACTCGTCGGGCCGGATCATGTTTTGCTCGCGCAGCTCCAACGGGTCGCGACCCAGCTCTTCGGCGGCCGCGTCCACCATGCGCTCCATCACCCAATTGGTGACTTCCGAGCCAAACCCGCGATAGGGCCCTTGCTGGCATTTGTTGGTCAGCACCGCGATCACCCGCATCCCAAAACTGCCGATCCGGTAGGGACCGGTGACCTGCGCCATTGCGTTGCCGTGGGTGCCGACACCAAATTGCAGATAGGCACCGTAGTCGTCCAACACGGTAAATCGCATGGATTTGAAGGTGCCCTCCTCCATCACCGCAAGATCGCAGTTGTAAAGCCGGTCCGAGCCGTGGCTGTCGGAGTTGGTGAAATGCTCAAGTCTGTCCTCGATGTACTTCACCGGAACGCCCGCCAGCCTTGCGAGCCCTGCCGTCAAGATGATGATCTTGTGAATGAATACCTTTGAGCCGAAGCTGCCACCAGTCAGCACCGGGATCAGCTTCAACTCGCCCGGGGAGACGCGCAGGCTGCCCCCAATCACGAAAGGAATGAAGCTGTAGAAATTCGTGTTGGCATGGATCGTGTAGCCCCCCTTGAACACGTCCCACTGCGCGACCACACCGCAGGTTTCGATGGCCTGAGCGGAGGAGCGGTTCCAGCGCAACCGGCGCGAGATCACTCGGTCGGCTGAGGCAAAGTCTTCGTCAACCGGCCCAAACGCAAAGCTTTCGTCCAGCGCGCGGTTGCTTTCGCGATCTTCGGGGTGAAGGATCGCATCGCCCGTAGCCTCCAGCGACGCCTCTATGTCAACATTGGCGGGCAGTACCTCCCATTCGACCTCGACGAGTGCCGCGGCGTCCTCGGCGATGTACCGGTCCTCGGCCACTACCGCGGCTACGACCTCGCCCACGTGCCGCACCTTATCCATGGCCATCGCGTGCTGCGGCACCGGCGGCGAGGCAAAGCTCGGGCAAGGGTCGACCACTGTCGCCAGATCCGCCCCGGTATAGACGCCAATGACCCCCGGCACCTCTTTCGCCCTCGACGTATCGATCGAGAGAATGCGCGCATGGGCATGTGGGCTCGAGACCATTGCCGCATGGGCCATGCCGGGCACCACGATGTCATCGACATAACCGCCCTTGCCGGTCAGAATGCGCGGATCCTCAACCCGCTTGATGCCTTGTCCGATCCAGGTAAGCCCGCTGCGTGCTGCCTCACGCTGCCGGCTCGGCGGGATGACGTTGCTTTTCAGATGCGATGACATGATGTTCCTCCCCCGCTGGTCCTCAGACCGCTTCCGCCGTTTCCTGAGCGTCCTGCGCCTGCAGTTTGCGCGCGGCGGAACGGATCGCATTGATGATGTATTCATAGCCCGTGCACCGGCAAAGATTGCCCGAGATCGCCTCGCGGATTTCCTGATCCGTCGGATCCGGTGTCTCGGCCAGTAATTCGCTTGCAGCCGCCAGCATGCCCGGGGTGCAGAAACCACATTGCAGCCCGTGCTCCTCCCAGAAGGCCTGCTGAATCGGGTGCAACTCTTCTGCCCCGCCGAAGCCCTCCACGGTCTTCAGGTCCGCGCCGTCCAACTGCACCGCAAAGATGAGACAGGAGCGCACGGCCTTGCCGCCCACAAGTACGTTGCACGCACCGCAGACCCCATGCTCGCATCCGACATGGGTGCCGGGAAGCGCCAACTCCTGCCGAATGAAGTCACTCAGGAGCATGCGTGGCGGTACCAGCGCCTGACGTACACGGCCATTTACCGTCAATTCGATGGCAAGCTTCTTCATCATCCTCTCCTCCCTTATGTGGCCCGCGATACGGCCGCATTGAGCGCGCGTGGCGCCAATGCGCAGATCAGATCACGCCGGTAGGCGGCACTGACACTGGCCGTCTCCGGGGGATCGAGTTCAGCCGCCGCCTCCCGCGCCGCTACCTCGAACCGCTGGACCAAAGGCGTCTGACCGTTCAAGGTAGTCTCCATCCCGGTCAGGCGCTGAGCGCTGTCCCCCACACCCGCGGCCGCAATCCGCAGGTCCGCAATCTTCCCATTGTCTACCCGCAGCATGCAGGCCACCGCCGCCCAGGCAAAATCGCCCTTGCGCATGCTGACCTCCTCAAACCCCCAGCCACTGTCGGCAGGCGGTTTCGGAATGCGCACCTCGGTCAGCATCTCGCCGGAGACCCGTACGGTTTCATATGTCCCGGTGAAGAACTCGGTCGCGGGCACTAGACGCGTCCCGTCGCTGCTGGTCAGAACCATTTCTGCATCCAGAATCTGCATGATCGCGGGCATCTCCGACGCCGGATCTGCGTGACAAAGATTGCCGCACAGCGTTCCGCGATTGCGGACAGCGGCATGGGCGACCCACTCATAGGCATGTGCGATCAGCGGCAGATGCTGGGCGATCAGTGGCGCGGACTTGACAGCATTGTGTCGTGCCAAGGCGCCTATGGCGAGCTTCGCGCCGTCCTCTCGGACGTAGTCGAGATCAGCGATCCGGTTTATGTCGACCAGATGCTCCGGCTGGGCCAGCCGATAGTTCATCATCGGCACAAGGCTCTGACCGCCGGCAAGCACGCTGGCGTCGGCATGCTCTTTCAGCAGGGCCAAGGCACTCTGCAGATCATTGGGCCTGTGATACTCAAAAGCCGCTGGTTTCATCATGTCCTCCCTCTTTTGTCTCAGCCGGCAAACCGCGTTTCAGGCAGTCCTCTGATCCCGAGGCCGCGAATGCGGAACAGCCCGCCCGCTGCAAATTGTGGTTTGGTCTCGACCGAGAAGTTGTCGTGCGTGGCCGGATGGCTTACGCGTGCCATGGACGTCACATAGATGTCCTCTAAATCCGCCCCCCCAAACATCACCGACGTGATGTTGCGCACCGGCATGGAGATCTTGCGCTCCACACTACCGTCCGGCGCATAACGGATCAGGTCGCCGGAAATGACCTGAGCATTCCAGAGATACCCTTCCGCGTCCACGGTCGATCCATCGGCAAAGCCCCCATCGTTAGCGGTCGAAGCAAAGACGCGACGGTTCGACAGGTCTCCAGTGTCCAGATCGTAATCATACGCCCATATCTCGTTCTGGAACGTATCGGCGAAATAGAAGGTCCTGTTGTCCGGGCTCCAGCAGGGACCGTTCGAACAAATGATGCCGTCTTCGACCTTGGTGAGACTCAGATCAGGGTCGAGCCGCCACAACCCGCAAATGCCGAGTTCCTCCTGATCGTCCATGCCGCCAGCAAAGAAGCGCCCCGCTCGGTCGCACTTGCCGTCGTTCAGCCGGGCACGCGCCGGATCGTCGTCCACTTTTGCGATCAACTCAGGTTTTCCGCTGTCGAAATCAAAGCTGTAAAACCCGTCCGACAGCGCCAGTATGGAGCCACCGCCTTCGCGCAGCGTCATCGCGCCTATGTCTTGGTCAAGCGGCCAGCTACTCACCTCTCCGGTGCTGGGATTGAGGCGCCAGATCGCATCCTTACCAACCCGCGGCCCGGTGCTGTCCACCCAATAGAGGCACTGCGTCGCCACATCCCAAATCGGACCTTCACCCAGATGATTGTCACAGGTCAGGAGGCAGTCAATGGAATACGCAGGCACCAAGAATACTTCTCCCAGAGGCTTGGTCTTTGTCTATTCCTCTTAAAGCTATTTTATTTTGTACATTTGTACAATATAATTATAGATGATATATGTCAGTATTTTAAATTGATCATTTAGTTGGATGTGGTCCGAGTGATCCAAAACATGGTAGAATCGAAATCGGACACGAAGGTGTGGGCTGCACCGACATGTCGGTGAACGATGCACAGCCCGCCTCTGCGCCGAAGGGCTGCAGGACCGTCCGCTAGATTTGCTTGAGTTGAAGTGTCGAACGATCGACCCTTTGGATCAATCGTTGCGGGGAACGGGAGCGCGGAAGCGACTTTTGATCTTCAAGCTTTGGCATATCAGAGATCTCAGTAGACCATAGATTATCAAAAACGGTCTGTTCTTGGATGCCCGGCGAGCGTTGTCGCGCCATTGATCCGCCTTGCATCGACAATTGGATCGGCCACACAGTTGAATTCTGTGACGGCCGTCGCGAAAATGTTCGGTTCCATGGGCAAGTGTGTGAGGTGCCTGAGCACGGCACCTACGCCGTCTGCAATCACATAAACACATCTGCAAGTCGCCTAAAATGAGTCCTTGGCATGATTGTGATCCGCAACTCGCTTGTGACGGATCAGCCTCATATGTTCGACTGCAAGCAACTTAAGGGAGGATAAGTCATGAACTTGGCAAGATTAGCGGCAGAGGCCGCCGAACGCGGCAGCCCAGTGCGTGCGGGTTTGATCGGGGCGGGCAAATTCGGCTCCATGTTCTTGAGCCAGGTGCCGAGCATTACCGGGCTGGAGGTTACTGCCATCGCAGACCTGGACCCGGAACATGCACAGATCGCTTGCCGGGCGGTGGGCTGGGATGACGCACGCATTGCCGCGACCGCTTACCTTGAAGACGGCGGAGCTCTCGCCGTCCGCGACGACGTGGATGTCGTGATCGAGGCTACCGGCAGTCCCCGCGCTGGCATCCATCATGCACAAGCCACGATCATGGCGGGCAAGCACGTGGTCATGGTCAATGTAGAGGCCGACGTGCTGGCCGGTCCTGTCCTCGCGGCTCAGGCCCGCGCGGCCGGTGTGGTTTACTCTATGGCCTATGGCGATCAGCCTGCACTGGTTTCGGAAATGGTGGATTGGGCGCGCGCTGCTGGATTTCATGTCACAGCTGCAGGCAAGGGCACGAAATACTTGCCAGCCTACCACGCCGTCACGCCTGACGATGTCTGGTCATACTACGGCCTGTCCCCAGAGGAGGCGCAAGCCGCAGGCATGAACTCGCAAATGTTTAACTCCTTTCTTGATGGCACCAAGAGCGCCATCGAAATGGTCGCCATTGCCAATGCCTGCGGTATGGATGTGCCTACGGACGGCCTCGGTTTTCCGGCCTGTGGGGTGGACGATCTGGCCCACGTGCTGCGTCCACGTGACGTCGGCGGACAGCTGGAAGGGCGTGGCATGGTGGAGACGATCTCATCGCTGGAGCGGGACGGTCGCCCGGTGTTTCGCGACCTGCGCTGGGGCGTCTATGTTGTGTTGGAGGCGCCAAACGATTACGCGGCTGCGTGTTTCCGGCAATATGGCCTGCCGACGGACGACACGGGCCGGTTTGCAGCGATGTACAAGCCTTTCCACCTGATCGGGTTGGAGCTTTCCATTTCTGTCCTCTCTGCCGCCCTTCGGTCAGAGCCAACCGGTCAGGCCCGCGAGATGCGCGGAACAGTCGCCGCGGTCGCGAAACGCGCCCTTCAGGCCGGCGAGCGATTGGATGGGGAGGGCGGCTACACTGTTTGGGGTAAGGCGCGGCCGACCTCAAAGGCCGCCGATTTGCTGCCGATTGGGCTAGCCGATCAAGTGGCGCTGGTACGCGATGTGCCAGCCGATGTGTCGCTGACGCTGGAGGATGTCGCTCTGAAGGACGACGCGGCACTTGCGATATACCGCAAAGCGCTCGCTTTCACAAAGTGAGCTGACTTGGTTCTTTGATATCTCTTGCGTTTCGAACTCGACCCATTGATGCACTTCTTTATAGCTTGTCTGAAGGGGCCAATTGTCAAAAGTTGCTGGCAACAAATCGATGCAGTCAATTGCGACGAGTACCCTATCTGGGTCGCCGGATCGCGGCTAGGTCCCAAGCCCCTCGCATTGATGGGCTGGCGGGCGCTTCATCGGCAGCCGGTACTTACACGGATCTGGAGGCCAATGCGCGGCGTTTCGTTCCACGGATGCTTGACCAGATCAGAGACGGGTTCGTGATCCGGTTTCCGCGGCGTTCCTCCGCTGGCGCTATGCGATGCTTGGCCGTTGTCGGAAAATCACTTGTCTGAACAGCGTTGCGTGTAGATCGAGTGCAATGCTTCCACGAAAGCTTGGCTGAGGCCGCTTTTTGAGCTGGGGTTCGGGATAAAGTAGCCGATGTCGATTTCCATACGTGGTTCCCAATCGACAAGTCGGACCTCTGCTTCCAATTCCGGATCGAGTGCGATCTGATCTGCAAAGGTGAAGCCAAGACCGCGCTGGACCAACCGGTAGGCCGCAGAACCGAGCGATACCTCGTGAGCGACGTTGAGCGATGCTCCTGTGGCGGCCAGCTTCCGATCCGCCACTTGCCGGATCACCGTAGTGTCGTCGAGTGCAACATACGGCACATCGGCGACGTCCTCCGGGCGTAAAACGGAGAAGTGGCTCAATGGATGGTCCTTCGAGATGGCAACCTTCAGAGAGGCTGTGCCCAGCCGGATCGGTTTCGGTGTGTCGATTGGCAGGGGCAGGGCGGTGATACCAACGTCGTATCGATCATTCATCATGCGTCGACCGAGATCGCGGCGCGGGTAGATTTCGAGCCTGATCGGCTGATCGGCAAAGGTATCGCGCAGATGCGCGATCGCAGGAATAACGAGACCGTTAACGATTCGTGTTTGGGCAATGATCCGAAATGGTTCCATTGCAGTGGACTTTGTTTGCTGGATGAACTGCGGAAGACCGTCGATCTGCGACAGAATCCGCAATGCCTCAGGATAGAAGTGTTCGGCTTCGCTTGTCGGGATAAGTCGGCGGTTGTCGCGTCGAAAGAGTACGACATCGAATTCGACTTCCAACAGGTGCAACAAACGGCTGGCCGCTGATTGGCTCAGGTTCATGGCACTGGACGCCCGCGCTAGCGTGCCTTCCTCCATCACAAGGGCAAAGACCTTCAAGCTGCGTAAGTTCAATGTTCGAATTTCTCGATTCATGGTTCTGATAATTACATTTTTTCTAGATCAAGAGATGCGCTACGGTCCAGCACATATCGCTAGGGCGCCAGTCAAAAGCGCTGACGAGGAAAGGCAGGACATTCTGGAAGGACGCGATTTCATAAGGACAGGTATGTCGGCAACAGCCGTTATTGCGGCAGGTCCGGCTTGGGTTGAATGGGCGCCGCGGCGGCCTATTAATGTAATGCCGCCTTATTCTGCGGGGGAGAACCGACGCGCTGGCGCGCGCAGCCGCCGACAGTATCCTGCCGGTGCAGCTGGTCATAGTGAACAAGCCTGGATCTTCCGGCATTACGGGCGCCACAAAAGCGACTGTCGCGCGTTCCGACGGGAACACCGTTGTGGTGACATCTGCCGGTTCGATCCTGCGTGATACGGGTGTGAATTCTTTTGATGGTTTTGAGATCATCGCCCAGACCGGGAACCTGACCCCCGCAGTTATTGTGCCTGCAGCAAGTCCATTCCAGTCCGTGCAAGATCTTATGAACGCGGCCAAATGCAACCCCGGCAGTCTAAGGTGGGCGCACAATGGGCGGGGCGGCTTCCAACAGGTCGCTGGTCAAAGCTTTCTCAAACGGAACGGACTTCAGGCACAGGGTGTGCCATTCAAAGGCGATGATCCAACTCGCGCGGCTGTTGTCGGCGAACAGATAGACTTCGCATTTGTTGGCATCCAACAAGCCTCTTGGTTCGAGAACGAATTGCTTGTGCTGGCTCTTGTCGCGCCAGAACGTGATCCGATCCGAGATGACGTCGCAACACTAGCCGAGCTTGGGTTTGACCGTGTTGTGGTGTCGTCGCCCATCGCTTTCTTTGCGCCGAAAGGAACTGACCCGACTATGATCTCGGGCATGTAGGCCGCCTTGAAGCAGATCACAGAGACCGAGCAATTCGCAGATTTGATGCGCGAGCGCGGAAATGTACCCGCCTTGCTCAGCGGTGGCGAGACCGATGAGCGGCTGTTGAGTTCCGCAGATACTCTGATCGAAAACCATCGCTCGGAGACGCTCTCTCGCCTCGATCTGACCGAAGACACCACTTGCAACATCAATCGGCGCCTCGTGCACTGCGCAATGACGGGCTATGGGCGGGATGTCGGACGCGCCAGCGTATGATATGAATATTCAGGCCATCAGCGGTCTCATAGCGCTGACCGGCACTGAAGAAACGGGCTCACCTCGCACTGGCGCACCGATCATAGACTACGCAACGGGCATGTCGGCGACCATGGCGGTCATGGCCGCGCTGATGCAGCGGGAGCGGACCCGCGTCGACGCCTTCGTGGATGTATCCATGCTTGAAACCGCGTTTAGCTTGATGATTCTACAGTCACCGATTTTCTGTTGACGGAACATCCGTCCAAGCCCCGCGGCAACGCGGCCAACAGCCGCTCGCCTTCGTCAGGAACATTTGCCTGTGCGAGTGGCTACATCAGCCTTGGCGTTAACGAAGAGATACAGTTCCGGGCTTTGGCGCGCGCGCTTGAACGGGCAGATTGGCTATCCGATCCGCGATTTGCCGACCACGCATCTCGCAACCACAACGAAACCGATCTGGGTGAAGCGATCAGTGAAGTCCTGCAACCGCGCACGGCTGATGAGTGAGAAGAGATCCTGATGGCAGCAGGGGTGCCGTGCGCAAGGTTACGCACTCTTACGGAAGCGCTTGAGCTTGCATCGGCGGTGCAACGCGCTTTTCCAAGCCGCGGGCTGCGGGATTCTGCGGCCTCCCGTTCGCGATTGAGAAGGCACCCACTGTGAGCGATTCAGCTCCACCAGAGACCCTTGGATCCGGAACGCGGCATGTCCTTGTCGCGCTCGGTTATACTAGTTCAGAGATTCAGGCATTTGCGGAGAGGGGTGCGGTCAGTTTCGCCTAGGCATCGAACATTAACCTACAGCGATTTGGCTCGGATGCGTGCACTTTCTCGTTTTGCCCAGAAAAGAATGCTCTGCGACATCGCCATCGACACCCAGGAACAAGCATGAGGCCTGTCGCGACGGTCATGTGGGCACCTCGATTTATCACCATTTTCGCAACTCCGGTCGAATTCGGTGGCGTGAACTTGGCATGAAGCGGCTTGCTGGGGTGTTTTGCTGTGGCGTCAGGGAGTGTTCCGCCCGGCCATGGCGGGCTTCGGCCCCTTCGGGCTGACGCCCAGGTCCCGGATCAAGCCGGGTTGGGGTTCAGGCGGCGGAGTTGGACGAGGCGGCGCATGTTGTAGGCGAGGTTCTTCATCCCGATCTTCGTCCTCGCTCGCGCCATGCCAATGGTGCGCACCAGCGTGCCGCCCATGTCGTTGCTCTGCGCGCCGAAGACGTGCTCGACCCGCGCACGCACGGTGGACTTCGTCCGATTGCTGCCCTTGGCCTGGATGCCGAGCGGCTTTCCGCGTCGTCCCTTGCGGTGGATGTGGCTCTTGAGGCCCCGGGCCAGCAGCTTCCCCTCGATCTCCTCGGACCGGTAGGCCGCGTCCGCCCAGACGCCCGCGCCGGTATTGCCCCGCGTCAGCAAGTGGTTGACCGCCTGGCTGTCGTGCAGGGCGGCGTCGCTGACGTGATAGCGCCGGATCAGCTTGTGCCTGCGGTCCACGTTGACGTGGTTCTTGTAGCCGAAATGGCTTTTGCCGTGCTTCTTCGTCCAGCGCGCGTCGGTGTCCTTCTGGCTGCGCTTGGCGGGCTTGTCCGCCCAGCCCTCCGGCACCTCGCCCTGCTTGATGGCCGCGTTCTCGTCCCGCGAGTTGCGGCTGACCGGCACCCGCACGATCGACGCATCAAGGATCTGGCCACCCCGCGCGATGTAGCCCTGCCGCGCCAGATAGCCGTCAAACTGACGAAACAGCGCCTCGGTCATACCGGCCTGCGCCAGCGCCTCGCGATAGAGCCAGACGGTCTTGGCGTCAGGCACCCGGCCTTCCAGCCCGAGGCCGAGAAATCGCATGAAGGAGAGCCGGTCTCGGATCTGGTACTCGATCTGGTCGTCGGACAGATTGTAGAGCACCGCCAAAACCAGCGTCTTGAACATCAGCACCGCGTCCATGGGCTTCCGCCCTGCGCGCGATTTTCGTTCCGCTTCCGGCTTTCGCCACACTTGCTCCAGGGCAGGACGGAAGTCCTCCCACGGCACGACGGTCTCAAGCTCGGCCAGCGGGTCCTTCTTCGCATCCAGGCTTGTGTAGCGGTCCGAGAGGTCGAAGAAGCTCATCTGCGCCATAGTCATCCCACGTACCGGCTACCCGACCTCAAGATAACGATGAGCAAGGGCAAGGGCAATTTTTCGAGGTGCCCATGTGTGATTTATATTGAGCCCGCATTATTGCAACGGCCTGTTTCGGTTTGGTGTCGAGGTCGCGATTGATGATGTATATCCGGCTTCTTGAAGCGGCCCGATAACTCGTTGCCGCGAGCCCCCCTCTCGGGATATTGCTGCGCAATACCCTGCCTGGCGGTGGATGGATTTCCACCTGCTTCAACCTCATCGCTCCTAAGGCATCGGTGTCGACCTTGCCGATCCACACATCAGGTTCGAGAAGCAACAGGCGTGATCCTTCTCCATCTCAGGACAGATGCTGCAATATTCCTTATATGATCCTTCTGGTGGGGCAATCACGCCAACTAGACAGCATGGTCTGGGCGATGCTCTTGGTCTCCTGCCAGAAGTGACCAGAAAATCCGCTATTCATTTTGGCCAAAGTAACAGCAACGACGTTCAAATGACGTTTTTCCCGCATTCGGTTTATCTATTCGCTACGGATGTCGGTTTTCTCGGCCGAGCGGCCGAGAACTGCACGCGCTTCATGTATCAGCAGGGTGCGCAAATATCGGTCACCGCGTTTGCTGATGCCAGACAAACGAGCCTTTCCACCGCTTGATCGTTGTTTTGGCACCAACCCCAGCCAGGCTGCAAATTGGCGGCCACTCTCGAAGCAGGACTTATCGCCGATTGCAGCTACCAGCGCCGTTGCGGTGGTCGGGCCAACATCTTCGATTTGACCGGTGCGTTGGCGCATCTCGTTTGAACGGAAGAGGTTCTTGATCCGACGATTCTAACTTGCGAGACGTGTGTCCAGTTCTGTTAGCTCTTCGCGCATGTCGCGCAACATCTCGACAAAGAGCTCCCCGAAGTTTCCCGACTGATTGTCCGCAATCTCGCCAAGAGTGCGCCTGATCCTCCGCCACTGAAGTGGTCCGCCGGTATGTTTAGTAAAACGGAGGATCCACGATGGGAAACAAGCGACACAAACCTGAGGAAATAATCACGAAGCTGCGGCCGTGATCAGCCGCACTTGAGTGGTCCAATTTGATTGTTAGTGCATGACCGGCCTTTGGTCCATCTGGACGAT
>NZ_CANLQB010000015.1 GCF_947493125.1 uncultured Roseobacter sp.
GCCGTTCCAGCATCTGCCTCTGCGCTGGCGGGCGTTGACCCTGATCATTCTGGGAGACCTCTTCGGCGCGGCGCTCGATTTTGACGCTGGGATGCCTGAGGGAGCGCGATGGCTTTTCAACCGAGCCATGCCGATGCTGCATCGCCGTCAGCGAAGGCGGTCGCGATCAGACCAAGAAAAGAGGTCCGTTGACCGTGCCACAGGAAGAGTCCAGAGATTGAGCAAGAGCCCGGTCCACCGGTTGAGTGAGAACTTCCTCGACGAGAGAGGCGATTTCGGCTGAATCCACCCATGAAACTAAAACGACACGTGCATGTTTCGGAGCATACTCTTTTCACGTCCGATAAGGCAAACTTATTGGACATAGCGGAGAGCCGCAGAGTGGGGCGGTTTATACAGTATATGGTAGCAGAAAGCGCCGCCAGGAGATAGTCTTGTGGCATGACCTACCACCCCACAGCTATCTCCGACGATCTTAACAACCTACCGAAGCTACCGGCGTGGGTCACCACCGGGCGTGTCGAAACCCCTGAAGCTGTGGCTTTTCGGTCTGGCGCAGTCCTCACGGTGCTTGATCAACTGGTCAGCGATCAACGTCATGGTGTGCCGGTCAAACTGCTGGCCAACCGGTTGGCGCTGACAGCCGCGACGGCCACCTCAAAACTCGAGGGGCGCTTGGCCAAAGAGGAGAATATCCGCGACGCATATCACCTGACGCCCCCGGGCGAGGCGCGGGGTCCCGATGGCGATCTTCTGGCCTTCTGGCGCGAGGCGGTGCGCTTACGTGTAATCGGGATCGGCGAGATTGCGGACCTCTTCGGTGCTGACTTGGCGGGCGAGGTGGGCGAATGGATTGATGCCGGATTAGCGCGCGCCCGGAGCCATGGGCCGGTGGCGGGCTGCGTGGCCGTCCTGCGTGCCGTTTTGGAAACGAACGACCGGGAGGAACGGGTCGCCTGCCTGCTCTCGGACATCGTTCTGGCGCGGGCTCTGAACTGGAAGACCGTGCTGCCGGTCACGGCGCGGCGGTTGATAAAGGCGGCGCTGCGGGACCTGGTCGCGGACGGGCAGGGGGGTGAGCTGGCGGTCCAGGTGCGGATCCTCGGGTCCATCGAAGAGACGAACCGATTGGCACGGGATCTGGCTCGCCGCGCTGAAGCGCTTCGCACCGTGGCGCCAAAGCTGCGGGCGAAAGGCTCAGAGGCCGCGGTCGACCTGTTCCTGGCCGAGGATACTGTGGCACCGGCCTCAATGTTGTCGCCGCTTATCAGGGGCACGCCGATCCCAATGACCGACCGTGCCGCGCGGCGGTTCTGCGACCGGCTGGTCGAGCTGGGCGTGGCGCGAGAATTGACCGGACGGCCGACATTTAGGCTTTACGGGATCGCGCCATGAGTGTTGCGACCAAACGAAAGCCCGCGAAAGGGCAGGGGGGATCGGCACGTGATGATGTGTTCGACCGCGAGCTCGACGACCTGCCACAGGAGCTGCGCTGGCGGGAGTGGATGGGTCGGATCGAGGCGGTGCTGTTCGCCAGTGCGACGCCAGTTGGTCGCGACGACCTGGCCCGCGTCGTGGGGCAGGGGGTCTCGGTCGAGATGCTGATCGACGACGTCCAGGCCGAGCTGACCAGTCGGCCCTACGAATTGGCCCAAGCGTCGGACGGCTGGATGTTCCGGACGAAATCCCAATTCGCGGAGGCGATCAAAGCCGCTGCCGATCTTGGAGAGCAGTCGCTCGCCTTCACTGAGATGGAGATGGGGGTGCTCTGCGCGATCGCCTATCACCAGCCGATCGACCGGGCAGGGCTGAAGGACATCTTCGGCAAGGAGGTCAGCCGCGATCTGCTGGCCCGGTTGCGCTACAAAGATTTGATTGCCAGCGGCCCGCGGTCGCCTCGGCTCGGGGCGCCGCATACCTTCGTAACGACGGAGACGTTTCTGGTGACCTTTGATCTACAAAGCTTGCGGGATTTACCGGACATCGAGGTCACGTCTGACTTACAACACGGAGGCGGTTCACCTTCGCAAACTCAGGACAAGACCAGGTGAGTGATACAGTTTTTTGGTCATGGCAGAACGACCTGCCCGCAAGCATCAATCGGCAGTTTCTCCGCAATGCGCTCGAGGTCGCGGTCGATAGAGTGAGCGATGTGCTCGATGTCGAGGATGCGCCACGGATCAATTTGGATCATGACACCAGGTCGACTCCGTGTATGGCAGACATAAGTCAGACAATCTTCGAAAAGATCACCGACTGCACTGTCATGGTTGCAGATGTCACACCGATCGCTATGGCCGAGAGCGGCAAGGCCCTACCCAATCCGAACGTGATGGTAGAGCTCGGCTTCGCCCTCAAAGCTTTGGGTTTTGGCAGAATAATTGCCGTTTTGAATACTGCGGGCGGGATTTCCGTCGAAGATCTGCCATTCGATATACGACATCGACGCATTCTGACATACGAACTGGAAGAGGGTGCAAGCAAGTCAACCCGCCGCGACGTCAGGAGGGCGCTTACTGACGAACTGACTGCCGCCATCCGGACGAATGTGGAAGGTGCTCGCGGTGAACGCCGCGCCGCTGTTCCGATCAAGGGAGTCACTAGCGACCCGCAATCGCCAGGGCTTTGGCAGGCAAAATGGCCTGTAACGCATGAGGACACTTTTGATGAGGAACTCAGCGTGCGTCCTCGACAGCTGTCGCGCGCATGGCTTCGTATCATTCCCGAAGGATATCCAGACGGTTTTCCGTCAATCGCGTCGGTTGAGCATTTGTCCGACGGCGTGAGGTTGAGAGCTCCCTCGGCCGGAGCGGGTGGCGGGAATTTTGGCGTCTGTGAGCAGGGGTTTATTACCTACTGGCTTGCTGGTCGCGATGAGGACGGGACATGTAAGGCGCGAAACCTTGCGGCCTATCTGGAGGAAACCGGTGAGGTCTGGATGTCTGATGGAACGGCGTTCGAGCAGGATCAGGGCAAGACTTACATCTCGTATGCGCGTTTGCTTTCGAACTGGGCAAAAGGTTTTGAGAGTGGCTCAGCCTGTCTTGATGCGCTCGGAGCCTCAGGCCGCCGACGCGTGATCTTGGGAATCGAAGGTATGAAGGGCGCGCTCTGGAGGGTTCAACAGGGATATAGGCCCACGAGGTCTCGTAAGGCGGGGATTCTATGTGATGAGACGCGTACCGATTGGACTCCAGATGATCGTTTCGAATTCTTGCATGGTGCCTGGAATGAGCTTCTGGACGCATTCGGCCATCAGCTCATGGATGCCGAAGAATTCAGGCGCTACCGCGAGGTCCGGCTGCGCAACTGAGAGTACATAACTCGCTCCCTGTCTCTCTGTGAGAATGTTTACGGGTAGGGACTTAGCCGAGGAGGATCGCTCCAGTGAGCTAGAGGATGGTGCCTTTCAATCGGTCGGGGCTCCTCTTTCAGATGGTCGGCGTTGAAGTCTTCAACCGGTCGCCACCAGACTTTCAATTGGTCGAGACTTGACTTTCAATTGGTCGGATGCGTACTTTCAATCGGTCGAAGGGAGCCGCACGCCAATGTATCCAAGATTTGCCAAGGCCAGGGTGGAAGAGGCACTGTCAGACACCCGTGTGGTTCTCATATCGGGGCCGCGTCAGTCCGGCAAAACAACGCTTGCGACCGAAATAGCGTCGGACAAGATCCCGTTTCTGACACTGGACGATGCCAACGTTTTGCGGTCGGCGATCGACGATCCGGTCGGGTTCGTCCGCGGATTGGACCGCGCCGTCATTGATGAGGTCCAACGCGCGCCCGACCTTCTGCTAGCCATCAAAAATCTGGTCGATGACGACAAGACACCGGGCAGATTCCTCCTCACGGGCTCGGCCAACCTGATGACCATACCAAAAGTAGCGGACTCTCTCGCGGGTCGCATGGAGGTCGTTCGGCTATTCCCTCTATCGCAGGCGGAGATCTTTGGGACAAAAACGAGATTTATTGATCAGGCCTTTGCGGGACAAACGCCGAACGCCGGTAAAATGATTGTCGGGGACGACCTTATAGAAAACGTCCTTTCGGGCGGTTATCCCGAAGCACTCGGTCGCGCTCGATGGTCGCGAAAGCAGGATTGGTATCACGGCTATCTCGATGCGATCGTCCAGCGAGATGTCCGAGACGTCGCACAGATTGAACAACTTGCCATCATGCCAAAGCTGATGTCAGCGCTCGCCGAGCACGCGGGGCAGTTGGTCAACTACACCGGGATCGGGGCGGGCCTCGACCTCAACCACGTCACCACGCAGAAATATGTGAGCGTCTTCGAGAGCCTCTATCTCGTTCATACGCTCCAGCCCTGGTTCACAAATCGCCTGAAACGTCTCACGAAGTCGCCGAAACTACACTTTCTCGATGCGGGACTCCTCGCCGCGATGCGGGATATCTCGCCGGACGTAGTCCGTAAGGACAAAACGAGTTTTGGCGCGATTCTGGAGACCTTCGTGTTCAGCGAACTGCGAAAGATCGCCAGTTGGAGCGAACAGAGATGCACGTTCTCTCATTTCCGGGACAAGGACAAAAACGAGGTCGACATCGTGTTGGAGAACCGTCGTGGCGAAGTGGTCGGGATCGAAGTGAAGTCATCCGCAACCGTTTCGGCGGCGGATTTTTCGGGAATGCGCAAACTGGCGGACGCTTGCGGCGAGAAGTTCGTCCAAGGCATGGTGCTCTATGATCACGATAAGGTAGTCCCATTCGGCGAAAACATGTTCGCGGCCCCGCTGTCATGCCTGTGGGGTAGCCAATGAACCTTGCAGAGGAACAATGCGTCGAAGATCTCGCGGATCTGCTCTACAACTTCTTACCGGGGAGCGGAAACTCCCGGACCGCATTCCCTTTGGCGGCGGCGAAGGTCCAATGCGAGGACTTTTGGGTCGGCGGTAGCAAGCGACCGGCGATCGTCCAGCTGTTGTCGTCAACACTCGATCAGAGGAGGCACAAATTCAGCCCGCTGGTACTGTCGATCGTAAGGCAATCGATGACTTGGCGGAGAGGTAAGGGAGAGCCGCTCACCCGTGCAGAGGTGAGCGAGTTGAATGTGCTCCTCCTCCGTTTGTCACTCAAGGTTCCCGAGCTTAACGACCCCGCGTTCCTTGAATCCTTGCCGGGAGACTTGCCCGAGTCGGATGAGAGCCCGAAGACGGCAACGGTGTCGGACGAACAGGCCAAGATGTTATCGGACCGTCTGATCGGCCTCTTTGAACACGCTCCACAGCGTCGTGGGTATGAGTATGAACGATTTCTCACAGAACTTTTTGCCGCATATGGGCTTACGCCGCGATCACCTTTCAAGCTCACGGGCGAACAGATTGACGGAAGCTTCAAGCTGCACGGCGAGACGTATCTCATCGAAGCCAAATGGCAAGCCGGTCTCACGGGGCAAGCCGAACTGTTGACATTTTCCGGCAAAGTCTCGGGCAAGGCGACGTGGACGCGCGGCCTCTTCATCAGTAATTCGGGGTTTTCAGAAGATGGTCTCAAGGCTTTCAAGACAGGTAGGCGAACGAACATAATCTGTGCCGATGGTTTAGACCTACACCAGATTGTTCATAACCGTCTCTCATTGATCGATGTTCTTGACGAAAAGCTGCGCCGGGCGGCCGAGACCAACCAGGCATTCGTCCCCGTTCGGGATTTGCTGCCATGAGATATAGTAAAAAAATGTTTGGCCAAGGGGTCGCGAACAGATGCCGAGATTTAACGAGCCGCGCAAAGCGATAGCATTGAAAATACGACATTCTACGGAAAAGAACTTCCATGATCATACCTGACAATGAGACCGCCGTTGACATGATCTACTCCGAGGCCGTTTCGGCCACGGTCGCGAAAGTGATCAGAGACTCGGGGACCGAACCTCTCACGGTGGGCGTCCACGGGGATTGGGGCGCGGGAAAGTCGAGCGTGTTGCTCATGCTGGAGGAAGCGTTTTCGGAGGATGATCGGACATCAGTCGTTCGGTTTAACGGTTGGCTCTTCCAGGGCCTCGAAGACGCAAAGACCGTCATCATCGAAACGATCGTAGAACAATTGCTGCGGGATCGGGCGCTCACAACAAAGCTGAAGGACGCATCAAAGAAGCTCTTGAAGCGCGTCGACCTTATGAAGGTCGCATCCAAGGCCGGCGGCCTCGCCCTTACCGGTCTCACAGGTATCCCGTCGCCGGACATGCTCGGCGGACTTATGGAACAGGGCAAGAAACTCCTCGCCGACGGTTCCGAAATCACTGTCGGCGACATGACAGGGTTCGTCAAAAACGTCACGGATTGCCTCAACGACCCTGATGCCGAAACCCTACCGGCCCACATTCATGCGTTCAGGTCAGAATTCGAGGAGCTTCTCACGGCGGCCGACATTGATCGTCTCGTCGTTGTCGTGGACGATCTGGACAGATGCCTTCCCGCGACCGCCATCGCGACGCTTGAGGCGATCCGGCTGTTTCTTTTTGTACCGGGCGCAGCCTTTGTCATCGCCGCCGACGAGGGGATGATCGAATACGCCGTCAGGTCCCATTTCCCTGATTTGCCGCTGTCGTCCGGGCCGTCGACCTACGCCCGGAACTACCTCGAAAAGCTCATCCAGGTCCCATTCCGCCTACCTCCTTTGGGATACGTCGAAACCAAGATCTATCTGACGTTGCTGGTGGCAGGCAGTTCGCTCGACACCGGTTCGCCATCATTCGAAGCGCTACTTGACCTCGGCCGCGAGGCGTTGAGACGGCCTTGGGATGGGAACGGGCTCAGCCGGGGCGCGATCGAGGAGCGTCTGGGGACAGTTTCACCGGAGCTGGAGAACGCGCTCATACTCGCCGATCAGCTCGCGCTGCCGCTGGCTGAAGGCGCTCAAGGCAATCCGCGACAAATCAAAAGGTTTTTGAACACACTCAACCTCCGCCTCGCGATAGCGGACGCGCGCCGCATCGGCGAGGATGTGAACCCCGCTGTCCTTGCCAAACTCATGCTCGCGGAGCGTTTCAAGGCTGACTTCTTCGAAAGGCTTGAGGCGGAGGCGGCCGTTAGCGGCGCTTCGAAGACGGTCGCCGCACTCGAAGCCGCGCTTCGGAAAGACGACGATGAGTCCGAAAAAGCCAAGAAGCCGGCAGCCTCGAAGGGTGGGGACAAAAAGGAGAAATCCCCAGACGATGATCTCCTGGATAGCGAGTGGATCAGGCGGTGGGTATTGGTGGCTCCGGCGCTCGCGGATGAGGATCTGCGACCGTATCTGTTCGTATCGAGGGACCGCAAAGCCTTGTTCACTGCCGGTTCCAATCTCGCGTTGAAAGAGGATTGGATCGAGAAACTTTGCGGAAGCACCTTGGGTGCACGCGCGGCGGCAGTGGAAATCGCGAAGCTCACACCCGGAGAGGTCGAGCAGATATTTGACGTCGTAGCCGCTAGGATCAGGACTTCTACAGATCTCAAGAAACGACCCGATGGGATCGAAGGCCTCGCGGAACTCTGCAAAATATCTCCCAATCTTCAAACGCCGACGGTTCGCCTCCTTGCTGACCTGCCAAGCGGCCAGTTGGGTCCGTGGGCTGCTACGGGTTGGGAAAAGATCTTTACCAGTACAGAGGCCAAGCGCGAGTTCGCTAAACTCAAAGAGGGCTGGGCCAAACTCGACGAGAACAAGCCGCTGCAACTCGCCGCAGGTGGTCGCAAGAGGAGGGACGGGTAGTGGGAACGTCGAGTTCATATGGTGGACCGTTATCGGGCCTTGTCCCGGACTGGGTGGACGGCGTCGACCCTGGCATGGGCGGTGACGACGGAAGCGACAAAGATGGAAGCGCCGACAGTTCTGAGACTGACAATCCGGCTCCGAACGATGATGGGAGCAAGCCCGAGGCTCCGCCCACCGTCGCACCACCTGGGGGCAAGTTCACTTATCCTCGAGGACAGTTCACCCGGTTTACGAACGGGGGTGGGAGCAAGTCGCTCGGGCGTGCGCTGAAGGGCTATGTCAGTGCCGCGGGCGGCGGCGCTGGTGCCACTCGGCGGATGCCGCACTCAACCCGGGTCGCATCCGGTGTCGCAGGGCTCGCGAGCGCGGTCGCGAATGACGGCGCCGAGGCGGCACTCGCCCGATTTGACCTTCAAGACCTCGCGGGCCGGCCCGCCGCAGAGGTCCTTGAAGCCGTAGCGGAGGTCATCTGCCCAGATGGAGGGACGATCGACGAGTCAATCGCTCGCGACGCGATGCTCGAAGCCATCGCAGAGGTTGCGGAAGATGATCCCGGCGCGTTCGATGAGCTTTCAATGGATCAACTGGACGCGTTTCTTTGTGACGTGATCACCCGAAGCGTCGTGACAAAGGTTCTCAACGAGATCGGGACGAACGCGTTACACGGATCGGCGTCGGACGCAGATTTCCGCGAGGCCGAACGGATTACCCGTGATTATACACAAGGGAGGGTGAGGGACGCGCTCGGTAACAGGTTCGATGCTGCATCACGTCCGACGCAGACCGAAATAGATAGAAGCATATCCGAGGTTTATGCCGACACCTTCGACATGCTCGGCGCAGTTCTGGAGACCATGCAATGAGACGGAGCATCTTTGTACGGTTGGGCGGCAAGGACGAAGAACCTGCTAAAGGTACCGCTGATATCACCATCGATATGATCGACAACTTTGGTGATCTCGACAGGGGATTAGGCCAGCTATTGGACCGACTGTTGAAGTTGGGAGCGAGGCCAAGCGAGGCCGCAGTCGATCTAATGATCTTGGCGACGGCGGTGTATGCGGCCGATACAGGTGTTTCGCGGCACAGATATGCCGATGATGGCTGGACGCGTATGATCGATCTGAGCGTTCCCGTGTCAGATCCGATGCTCTGGCGGAGCCGAGAAGACCACCTCTCAAGAATGCTTCAATTCCTGACCGGCGATCATTGGGGTTTCACGTTTCGCGATAGACCGGATCACTTCTCATCCTTCACGAAACAACCCGAACAAATGGATCTCACGGACTTCACACAAGTGAGCCTCTTCTCGGGCGGATTGGATAGCCTCATCGGTGCGATCGATCTAATCGCTTCTGGGCAGCGTCCCCTGTTGGTTAGTCATTATTGGGACGGTGAGGCATCCAGCGCTCAACGTCAGCTGCTCGAAGTATTGAAGGATCGTCACGAAGACGCCTTCGAGTCTGTTCGGGCCTATGTCGGCTTTCGAAAGAAGGATTTTCCGGAAGCTGGCAGCGACAATAACCAGCGGGCGCGCTCGTTCCTTTTTTACAGCCTCGCAGTGGTTGCGGCCGATGCGGTCGCCTCGACTAACACAGTGCTTATCCCCGAAAACGGTTTGATCGCTCTCAACGTGCCCATGGACGCTCATCGTCTCGGATCATTGAGTACGCGGACAGCTCATCCACACTTCATCCGGTCAATGTCCGAACTGGTAAACGGGTTGGGCGTCGATGTCATTTTTGAAAACCCTTATCGTTTCAAGACGAAAGGGGAGATGGCCAGAGAGTGTTTGGATCGCGACTTGCTCGCCGAGTTGGCCCCCGTCTCGATGTCGTGTTCCCATCCGGCGCAGGTCCGTTTCGAGAGGGCACCGCCGCAGCATTGTGGACGTTGTGTCCCGTGCCTGATCCGTCGCGCGTCGCTAGCCGCCGGCCTCGATGAGGCGGATAAAACGACCTATTTTCTCGATGATCTGAAGAAAGGTGTCCTGGACTCGAAGTCAGCGGACGGGAAGAATATTAGGTCCTTCATGTTCGCTGCCGAAAACCTGCGGAAGAACCCCAGCCGGGCGAGATTTCTGGTGCAAAAGCCGGGGCCGCTGAACCGAGATGATCTGGACGCTTATGTCGACGTGTATCGCCGCGGCATGGATGAAGTTTCGAAGATACTTCAGGGAGTTAGGGCAAAGCATGTCTAACATGGATGTGCAAGATGCCGTCGACTTCCATTGCCATCTTGATCTCTGTCAGGACATGCGAGCGGCTTATGCGCGTTGTGAGTCCGCTCGTTGCCTCACACTTGCGGTGACGACGACACCAAAGGCGTTTGCCCGGAATGAAAGTATGGCTCGGGATGGCCGGTTCGTGCGCGCCGCCCTCGGAATCCATCCGCAGCTGGTCGCTCAGAGAGCGTCGGAACTCTCCCTATTCGAAGAGCTCGCACCCTCGACGAGGTTTATCGGGGAGGTCGGCCTCGATGCTGGTCGTCGGTTTTATTCATCATTTGAGCGTCAGAAGCTCGTATTTGAACGCGTGATGGCGCTCTGCGCGAGGCTCGGAGACAAAGTCATAAGCATTCACAGCGTCCGAACCGCCAAACAGGTGCTCGACGTCGTCGAACAAGTCGGGATTCATCGATCGTGTGTTCCTGTACTGCACTGGTTCAGCGCATCGAGACCAGAGATCAGGAGGGCCCTCGATCTCGGCTGCTACTTCTCAGTCAACGAACAGATGATAACGGCTCCGACAGGACAGAAATTGCTCGAGACCGTTCCGTTGAGCCGTGTGCTTACTGAAACGGACGCACCGTTCCAATCTGGTGAGTTCGGCGGAAAGTTTCCAGGTGACGTTAGAGGTGCGATTCAGTTGATTGCGCGTGCATATGGTATGGATCAAGCGGCGACCGCAGCCCGGATAAGGCGAACGGCGATGGAGCTGTTAACTGTTTGATCGCTTACGGCACAGAACACCGGCCTTGCTTCGACGCGGTGCCAGCTGACCGAAGTCGACAAAATTAGTGCACCAACGGCGCGCGAAATGGGGGAGGCATTGTGTCTTCTGACAAAATCAAGAGGCTCTACGAGTTGAGAGAGAACGATCCACGAGAAGCGATCGAGCTCGCACGTGATCTGGGTCCAGACCTCCGCCCGGAAGAGAGAGAGGCCGCGGCGGTTGTTCTCGTTGATTGTGGCGACGCGGTCGGTGATTTTTCTTCGGTGAGCAAAGGCGTCGAGATCTTTGACGAGCTTTTGGCACCTGCCGGGTCCCATCCCGGTCTCTCATACAACCTCGCGAATTCCCTGCAAGTGCGTGCCCGTCTCGTACATGGGCCACTGTCCCCAATCTCTGGCAAAGCTTTCGAAGACCGTTTCCGGGCAAGAGTCCAGTTCGGGGCGGTGCTACGTGATGGCACGGCATCGTCCGAGCTGAAATCTCAGGCGCTGACAAATATTGGTATCCTCCTATTGGACACATCTCGTTGGGTCGAGGGCCTGGACTGCTTCCAGCGCGCGCTGAAGGTGCTGCCTCGGAACGGAGTCGCAGCCTATCAGGAGATGCGGCATTCAATGGGACTTGCTGGGTTGTTTCACCGAAAGCACGAGACCTATCAAACCTACTGCCACATCGATACGCTCCTCCAGCGCATACGTCAGCTTGCCGACGTCGTGATCTCGAACCAAGAGACCGTCATCGATTTTTCTGGGAGGGAGGCCTTGCGAACTGTGATCGAAGCCGCGAACGATGCGGCCAAGATCGAGCCAATCCCTCGAAAGCTGATCGAAAACCGCTATTTCGAGTTCATCAACGCGGAGGCTTTGGCGCTGTCGATCTGCTGCAGTGCCGAAGAGTACCAGGCCGGTCGCTTCGATTTGCTATCCGTTCCATCGATACGCGCCAAGAAGTCGGACGGGCACGGAGTGCCGGAAGTCTTTGCGATGATAAACGTGATGAAATCAGACTATGCGTTCGCCCGGCAGGTCTACTATGACGTTAGGGAGCATGGCATTGAAACGCCATACTTGGAGACAACCTCACACGCGGACACCCTGGACTACGCGGTGTACGGGGTCCGTTACTCGGCTCTGACGAGCGCGCAACGCATCGCGTTCGACGTCCTGGACAAGATCGCTGTCGCGCTGGCGTGCTATCTTGAAATGAAGAAAGCGCACAGGTCTAGCTTTGCTGACGTGTGGGGCAAGACAGGAAAAGAGGGAGCCCTCCAGCTCCACGATGAGATATTGGCCCACCTAAGAGCAGGAAACCCTGGGTTGATAGCGCTATACAACATCTACCATGACATCTCGAAGGACCGGAGCCGGGGCGACGGTTTCATGCAGGCTCACAAGAGCTACAGGAACAGCTCCACACACCGTTTCTCAGTCTTGCATGATGACATGTTTTCGGACGACAAGTCTTCCGTGTCGTTGGCGGTCGATCACACCCGTCTTGATCGGTTTGAGCGCCTGACGCTCGATTCTCTGAAACTTGCACGCGCGGCCTTATTCTACTTCGTAGACTTCATAAACTTTGCGGAGGATGCACGCCGGGACGAAAATGGCGTTATCGTTCTCTCTTCTAGGGTTCCAGATCATGATCACATTCGAGGTCGATAATGGGCCTTTGTTGATCGGCCTTCTACGCACTCCGACGGCATCTTCGCTGTCCGATCCTCCAGTCAGTTTTCGCAGCGTGCAAAACAAGTCATTGTCAAGGGTCGGTGCGGTCATACACCTTCCGGCGGTTCCGGCCAGCGGTGAGTGACCGCTTCCCTCACCTCGGTCTGTACGGGGTCGGGTGCACGACGAACATACTCCAGTGCGATCGCGAGATTGTCTCTTGGTAGTGCTTCGAGGTAACGTATGGCCGCTTCGACCGAGAATGGTTCATCCCGCACATCCGCAAAGTTGCTTGCAAGTGCGGTCCAGATCGCGGCATCAAAGCCTGTCTCCTCCAACCACGCCCGCACCGTGTCGACTGCTTCCGGGTGACGTTCCACCGCACGATCGCTGACGTTGCCGGACGGCAGGTCTACATAGCCCACACCGTTCACGTGCTGCATGCCTTCGCGCACGCGAAGATTCTCCTTGGCTTCACCAAGATCCTTGAAACTACTCGTCGCAGCAAATGTTGGGCAAAGCGCTCCGTTGGCCTCGTCAATCACAAGGGTCAAGCGAGGTGTCGGTCCGTTCCTTCCTGAGATCCGGCTGAATTCGATGGGTATCAACGGCCCGATGGAAACAAATGAGTCAGAGATTTCAAGACATCTAGGATCCCATTGTAAAGAGCCCCATGCCAAAACACAGATTTTCATAGATGCGCCTCGTAACGAAGTTTTCGAATGGCTGTGACACTCTTGCTAATTGGATCGTCTTGATGAGCTCAGACTGACGAATGAGCAAAAAAGGAGGTCAAGCGACGTTCTTTCGACGAATGTTTTTTGATGCGCGTACCGCGTCTGTTACACCAACCCGATACTGATAGAGTTGCCAGCTAACCTGGTATTCACTTTCGATTTGTGGTCTCGAATAGCTATTCATAACCATGAAAACCGTTGCCTTTTTGGGCAACAGAAGGGTCGCACCAAACCACTTGGCCTCTTCTTCAATGTTGCGATCATAGGCGCGCTCGCCGTTCTCTTTGACTGGAACGTCCATGTTGTGCCCCAAAATGATATGAGCAAGCTCGTGGGCCAAATCCGAATTTTGCCGACGTGGGTGACTGAAATCGTTGTGATGGATTTCCTTGTAGCTACCGTCAGATATGATCAATCCTGAAAACGGATCATCCGGATGAGTTGCCCAATAGTTTGGGATTTCCGGCGGAAGGCAGCTATTGGTTTTGATCCCAAAAATTGGCACTTCTAAGTGGTCGGCGAGTTTTCGTGGGCAAAGCGGAGCATGTGGCTCGAGATTTAATTCACCACGAAACTCTTCTGTATATCGCTCCGCCTCGGCCTTGAAACCGTACTTAAACTTGTGTGCCATCCGACCGACGTTTCCTCATATCTTCATATAGAGTTTTGATCATCAGCTCCATCGTTTGGGCATCTTCGCCTTTGATGTTCCTGTCGGCTCTTAAGAGGGTCGTGATCTCGGCCAAAGTATCCTTTTGCGCCCGGGTCATCGTTTCTGTCCGATAGAACTGGCTAACATCGAGGTTGGACCACGAAGCGAGGGCCGCGAGGCTATCAACATCGGGGCGTTTCCCTTGTCCCATACGGGTAAGGGTTGAGGCAGACACCTTAGCTTTCTCTGCGACTTTCTTCCAAGATATCTCCCGGTCGCGTCTGATGGCGTCGAGGGCCGCATAGAATCCTTCAGCATCAAAAAAATTCGACATGTGATCTCCCGTTTCATTGTTGCAATATTCCGAGAATCGGGTATACAACAATTGCTATCTAGCAACACAACGTCAGACTAGCAAGTGAAAGGAAATCATATGGCTAAAAAGGGAAGTAGCACTCGTGCCCGGAGCACCATATCTGGTCGCTTCGTTACCAAAGCGCATGCGAACCGTAGCCCGCGCACGACTGTGAATGAAAAAGTTGGTGGCGGGTCAACTCACGGTGCAACACGTAGCGCGGTCTCCGGCAAATTCGTCAGCGCAAGCTATGGTGCTCGCAATCCCCGTACCACGATGCGCGACGGATGAAGTTCCGAGCGATGTGTGAAGCGAGCGATGGCAATGTTGCGGCTTTATCTCCCGCAGCGTTGCCATCAATTATTTGAGCAATTAGTTAGATCAGAGCACGATATGGTCGATGAATATACGAAAGTTGGCGAACCGCAGTAGCCAAGTCTGCCTGCCGGTAATTTGCTGCGCATTGATTAGGATTTGACAATGAAGAAGAGTGAGGCGGAATCTGCGATAAGGCACCTGTGTCATGTTTGGGGGGATGAAGTCGGGAAGCCACGCGCAGCAGAAAGCGAACCAAGTTTCTTTGCTTTCAAGTCTTGGGTGGATCAAAAAGGATACGGTCACTACCTGAACTTTCGCTCTGTTCGTGGAGCGTCGGCGGATGCCGAGCTCTGGTTTGATGAAGAATTTAAACAACAGTGGCGAAACTAAGAAACGCTGGGCCTTCAGTATCGTTTTTCTAACGAACTTAAAACGTCAGCCCTTTCCATTGCCGACCGAAGCGCGCTGTTCGAAACCCTCACATAGATCTCGGTCGTCTTGAGGTTCGCATGCCCGAGGAGCGCTTGGACCATTCGGATGTCGATGCCTTCTTCAATCAGCAGCGTCGCGGCCGAGTGCCGGAACCTGTGCGGGGTCAGGTGCGGTTCAATTCCGAGGCGCCTGGACAGCGCCCGCAGCCGCTTCCGGAACGTGGCGGATCGGAGTCGACGTCCCTTCATGTTGAGGAACAGCGGCGCGTTAAGGGGGCCGTCTTTGCAGCGCACCTGACAGTAACTTTGAAACTCCTCCTGCAGTCTGTGGTTTGGGACGAAGACGACCCGCTCCTTGCCGCCTTTTCCGCGCACGAGGATCTGGCCGCCATGCGGCGAGACATCGCCAACCCGTAGATTTGTCAGTTCGCTGATCCGGAGACCGGTCACGATGAGCAGCTTGATGATCAGGATCGTGAGGTCAGCAATAACGGTCTGCGCGGTTTGCGCCGTCACTGACTTCGAATTTGGCGGGATCGTCGGTATTTCTGCCCGAAGCACCATTTTCAATGTCTCGCGATCAACAGGGCGCGGCAGACGACGCGGGATTCGGACGGAGATGCGGAGATCGGCAAACGGGGAGGGCAGGGCAGCGTTCCGATCTTCCCGCCAGGCAAAATACGATCTCAGGGTCGAGAGCCGCCGCTCGATTGTCGCGGGCTTCGCGTTGATCGCGTCTCGAAGGTGGCGATGGTAGGCGAGAATGTCCTCTCTCGACACCGGATCGCCGAGCCGGTGCTCTTTGCTGAAGCGCGCGAAGGTCCGCAAATCCTGCGCATAGGCCCGCAAGGTGTGATGTCCGACGCCGCGTTCATCGCGGCGCGAATTGACGAAAGCGGTGTGATCGAGGTGAGGCATGCTGAACTCCTATGGTGGGGTTCAGGCAGTTCAGCACAGGCCGGTCAGTGCTCAATAATAGGCATCTGCTGCGGTAACGATAATGGGACCCAATATTCGTTCAGACTGAAAATTTGCTTTGGTTCGCTAGGCTTCACAACAAGTCTTCGGGCATGCCTTGCGGCACATTAATGTGTGGCGTTGCACGTGAAGCCCAATCTGCCAGCCATTCTGCAGCTCCGTCACGCTTGCGGATGGTACGGTCCGACTTCGGCGGCACCCAGCCGTAGATCGATTGCTCGCGCCAAGCAGGCTTCGACATGCCGAACACCCATCTCATGTTGCCATAGGTTGCTGGGTCTCGGCCATCAAGGGAAAGGCGATCGTTGAGGTAGCAAGCCGTTTTCCAGGCGGTCTGCGGATCCTTTGTCCATTTGATCAGCTGTTTGCCCCAATACATGCGGAGATTGTTGTGCATGTAGCCGGTGAGAAGCCATTGGCGCTGAGCGGCGTTCCAAGTTTCGTCCTCTGTTCGTCCATGCACTAAGTCATTCAGCGGATAGAGAACGGGGCGTGGGTCACCGGCATGTTCGATAAGAGATTGCCGCGGACGCTCGGGTACGGTCTCAAAGCTGTCGGGACGCTCTTCGCGATAGGCTAAGTAGTGGAAGTATTCTCGCCATGTCAGCAATTCGTCGAGGTATTTCCATTTCGCGTTGGCAGGGACATCTGCGGCCCGGATAGCTTCTGTGATCTTCCTTGGCCCAAGCAGTCCAAAATGCAAGTAAGGTGACAGGCGTGAAACGCCGTTTTCCTCCGCAGGATTATTGCGTCGATTGGGATAAGACTTCAGCGCGGTATCGACAAATTCAATCAGTGTTGCTTCGGCGGCTAGCGCAGTCGGAGGGAACTCGGGGCAGGGGGGTAACGAGTGGTCAATTGCGCAACTCGCTATGATCTCCGACAATTTGGTATCAGACTTGCTGCCCAAGGCTTCATCTTCGAAACAAAGGTTGCCATCGTACCGGGGAACCGACGGTTCAAAATCTCGCGCATGCTCCTCGTATATGTTTCGTAAAGCGCCACTCGCTTTGCGGAACGCTGGCGTGGTCCTGAGTCCATCGGGTAAAGTACGGGTTGGGACGAGCCGTGCGGTATCGACAGCGATCACGGCAACTTTCGAGCGCTTCGCAAAACGATCGGCCTGTTCACGTGCGACAAAGACAGGGTGGTCGTCGGTCAGAACCGCAGCCGCACTTTCAGCCAGACGGTAAACCAAACCCTTCTGACGCCACCCTTTCCGCTCGACGTAGTTGACGCTCCGCACTCCGCGTTGCGCACACCCCTGTTGCAGATCGCGACTGGCGCCAAGCAAAAACGCATGTAGCCGGTCGGACGCGTAGGGGTAGTCTTCGCGCACCCCGTGATAGACGAGCACGGGGAGGCCAAGCACGTTGCCAAGCTCGATCGCAGCATCCAGTGCCGGATTGTCCCACGCGCGCAGCGTTTGTTGCAGCCAGCAGAGCACATAGGCGGTTTCGTCTGACTTCCTTAGCGGCGCGGCATTGAGGGGGCGGATGCGATCGGCGATGTCGGGTGACCATTTATGCATTTCTGGCAGCCTTCGCTTTCTTGCGCGGTTGTCGAAGCTCTCGCGGTTTGCGGCTTCCGTGCTTTTCAAACACCGCTTCGGATTCTTGGCGGGCTTCATCGGTCCGACGCAACGCATAGATCCGCTTCTTTGCTTCGCGCGCTGTTTCCTGATGGTCTACTATTGGCTTTGGATACGCGGCAGTTGGCTGGTCCAGCGTCCAGGGTTCCTGCAACGCCTTGCCTTCAAGATCCGCAAGCTCGGGCAACCAGCGGCGCGTGAAATCCCCGGTTGGGTCTTGATCATACCCTTGCTTGACGGGTGAATAGACGCGAACAGCGTTGATACCCGTCTCCCCCGCCTGCATCTGGCTTTGCGGCCAATGGATGCCAGGCTCATAATCGGTAAACAGTCGGGCGAGGATTTCTCCAGATTGCTGCCACGGAAGCCAGAGGTTGTAGGATGCAAATGACATGAGCATTGCGCGCATTCGGAAATTGATCCAGCCCGTGGCTTTGAGGTAGCGCATGCAAGCATCGACGAACGGGTACCCGGTCTGCCCGGCTGCGAAGGCATTCAGTAACGCATCATCGTTGGGTATCGGGCGCAGCCCCTCATAGAGGCGTGCCATGGGAAGCCATTCAATCTCTGGCTCCGCTTCCAGCTTTTGCATGAAATGGCAGTGCCAGTGCAGCCGCCCAATGAAGGATTTCATCGCACTTGGCCACGTTCCGCGGTCAGACTTTGGAAGGTTGGCGACCTCTTTTTGGCGTGCCAGTGTTGCCTGGTAGACCTCTCGCATGGAGAGGCTTCCGGCGACAAGGTGAGCTGACAGTCTGGAACAGGCAGTCTCGCCTGTGATCGGGCTCGACATGGCTTTTTGATAGGGCTCGCCACGATCATAAAGAAACGAGTTTAATGTCTGCAGCGCAGCGGGGCGGCCCGGTGTCTGCAGATCAACTATGCCGTCATGGTCCAATCCAAGATCGGCAGCTGTTGGCACCTGATCGCTGCCGTGGGCGACCCATGAGATTTGCGATGGCACAGGCAAGAGCGGCTCGGACATCATCTTGTCCCAGCTCTTCGCCCATTTGTTTCGATCCAGGGACCGTCCGCGCCAAACGCCATACTGTTGAAACTCGTCAAAGACGATGCCATGGTCGCGGCACCAGCCTCTGACGGCCTTATCACGCTCAAACGTCCAAGCGTTCCCGGTTTCCATATGAGCGACAAGCCGAAACCTGCCATGGGTTGCGAGAATATCGCTTAACGCCTTTTGAACCGACCCCAACATGACGCAAAGCCTGCCGCCGTGCTCGGCGATGTCTTTCTTCAAGCTAACAACCGCGCCGCGTAGGAATTCCCACTGTCGGTAGCTGGTGTCAGGAAAGGCCCAATAGTCCGGCTCAGCGACATAAAGAGGAAGCACGCGTCCATTCGGCGCGGCATTGGCCAGTGAAGCGTGATCATTCATTCGAAGATCACGTTTAAACCAGACGACTGTCAGGTCGGCGTCGCCACCTTTTGGATCGGCACGACTGGACGTCTGAGTTCTCACATCACTTGCTTTCATGACTTCTTATTGTGTGGGAACGTTTCACGAAGGAAACCGTTCCTTAATTGAAAGGATACGTACGCGCTCCCGCAGGATTTGATTGACGTTCGCGACACATCGCAAATTGCAATTTGAATGTTGCCGTTCCGCTGGTACGGGACATCGAAGAAGGGTTTCAGCCTCAAAGTTTGGCGCTGCGTTCTGAAACCGAAACCATCGAAAGGATCATGATGATGAAACACTTAAACTTGCCCTCTGTTCGGCAGATTCCGACCAGTTCTGATACAGTCTACGCGTTTGAGATTACGGGACATGTTTCGGATGATGATGCAGAGGCTCTGGCCGAACATATGAATGACGCGTTTGATAAGCATGAGAAGGTCAACATGCTGATGAAACTGGACGGCTATACCGGCAGCGATAAGGATGCGATCTTTGACGGAGAGGTGATTGAATCCCGTTGGCGCTCTTTGTTCAACGTCGAAAAATATGCCGTCGTGGGTGCTCCGGATGGGGCGAGCAAAATGATTGCCTTCATGGACAAGATCTTGCCGGTCGACGCGAAAAGCTTTGCATCTCATGAAGAAGCAATGGCCTGGGAGTTCGTTGGCGCAAAAGCCGTCTAGAGATCGCAATGTCGAAGCCGCACTTCGCCTCGCAGGGCGGTTTCGTCGAATACAGTGTGCAACCAGATTCGGTGCGCGTGTGCACCGAAAGGTCATGTTGTCCTACCTGGTTGAGGCGGCATACCGGCGACACCGTCGAGAGTGACCTTGGCAAAGTCGCGATCCCCCTTCGGGATGACGCTGAATGATGCATCTGTTTCGAGAATGACCCATTGGGCTTCATCAATGCCCGTCAGCCCCGCGCTTCTGACAGCTGCCTCTACTTCTTCCGTTGCGACACGCTCGTCACGCATGGCGTCTTCCAGACACATACCTTCATGCACCAGCAGATGCGGAACAGGCTTGATGACACTTGCTGCCAGAGGGGAAATGATTACCAGCCGTGTCACCAAGTATTGGAGTATCATCAGGACGCCTGTCGCCAGCGCCGCTTCCAGCAATGTGACACCGTCCAAAACGATGCTTGATGCGGCGATCGATCCCATGGCAACAGTCACGACCCAGTCAAAATTGTTCATCTGTGATGTCGATCTCTTGCCGCTCAACCGCACCGAGGCGATGATGAACAGATACATGACCGGGGCGGTGATCAGGATCCGGATCGGCCCTTCGATCCCGTCGTAGAAAATTGCAGTGTCCATGGTTTGGTTCCTGATGTTGCGAGGGGCGGGAGGCGTCCTGATGATACACAATTTTTTGGAAGGTGAGGTTGTGATGTCGCCCCGCACTTAGGCTGCGGCGAGAGCCAGGGACCTCATTACGGCGTGTCGCGCAGCGACAGACGGCTCGTCACGAAGACAGGACACCAAGTCCTGTAGTTTCGAAAAATCCCGAGATGCCTCGTCCGCAGCCAACGGGATAAGTTTCTGTGCGGCGGGTGGCCAGACCGGCGCAAATGTGTGCTCTCGCTGATAGAGGGCGACCGTATCGCGATACGAAAACAGCGCGCTGTCCAGAGAGGGATTGGCGGACCCGATACGTGTTCTGATCGCATCTGCCATGCCACCTGCGGCACGACCCGACAGGCGGCACGAGGCATTGACCAACAGCTTTTCAGAATGCCGCACACGATAGCCATCGAGCTTGAGCCTTCGCGTGATGTCGCGGTCTTCGCCAAGCGGGATGGGCTGGAAACCTCCGATGGCACCATAGGCGCTGGCACGAAAGGCCAGGTTCGCCCCGGCGCATTGACCGTGATGCGGAAAGGGGTTCGTTGGATCGGGTGCCAGCAGATGGCAAAGCTCCATCGAAGCCTGAAGATAGTCATGTTCAATACCGCCACGCTCAAAGAAGACCTGTGGCAATGCGCGTGCTTCCTGCGCGATGAGTTGAACCTGTCCGCAAAGGGCATCGAAACGTCGCAGGCTGGAAACAGCGGTTGAAACCCAATCGTCGGCCACCTCGCAATCGGCATCGGTTGTGAGCAAGGTCTCGCACCTGGGCGCTTGCGCAGAGGCAAGTTCGAAGCCCAGACGCCTGGCAAGTCCGACATTTCCGCCACGCGGATCGTCGTAGGATATGGTGCAGAGTGCCAGGTACGCTGGCTTTCCGTCATGCGCGATGCGGACTGTCTCATCATCCGTGTTGTTGACAACGAGGATCACCGCAAGAGCAAGGTGGTCGCAGGCCTGCTGTGCCGCTAGTGCGTTCAGACATCGCGTGATGCGCGCGGCTTCGTTGCGGGCCGGGATCACGATGACAACATCAGGTGTGCCGATATCCCCGGTGATACAGGGTTCCAACGTCCTCGTGGAGGGGAGTATTTTGCCCTTGCCTGCCATCCTACGCACTGTCCCCGAGGGCCATCCTGCGATCGATCCGGTAACCTTCAGTCGACGTAATGGGGGCAAGTTTTCGACCAAAATTACCCTGAAACAGCTCCAGCGCGTCTTCTCCTTGCAAGGCATTTCCGGTGTCGCCTAGATAAGTGACACAGAGGATTTCCGCCTTGGGCCATTGCGCGTCGATGGTCTGCGCTAAGGCCGCGATCCCCTCAGCGTCCATGAAATAGAGCACCTCCGACAGGACAACCAAGTCATAGTCACCCCTGGGGAGCCGACCTGGCCACATGAGGTGTTGAAACCGTGCGTCCGGCACGGCACGGCGGGCGGCGGTGATGGCAGTCGCCACCGCGTCGACCCCGTCATATCGGGCGCAACAAGGTGCCAAAACCCGTGCGAGCTCACCATTACCACACCCGATCTCAAGTGCCGCGTGGTACGATGCCCGGCTCAGTGCCGCGCGCGTCGCTGCGAACTTTGCCTGTTCGTATCGGCTTGTGCGGAAGTTCCACGGATCATCATTCGTAGCGTAAAGCGCGTTCAGCTTTTCGAGGGAAACGGCGGTCATGGGTTTTCCTCCCGATAAAGCTCGTCCTCATTCACAAACATCTCCACAAATCTCTCCGGCATGACGAATCCATCCGGGTCATCGTGGACAACCTTGCCAAGTTGACTGCGATGCGCAAAAAGCGCGCGGGCTTTACGTGCACGGTAAGGCGACGTGTCCAGTGCGCAATCCAGGCCGAGATCGCCTTCATCCCAGCGGGACCAGACGGGATAGGAGAAGAGGGTGCAGGCCAGTTCACTGGCAACGATGCGGGCAATAGATGCCGTTGCTTTATGGTCGTGATGCGCATCGCTGGTGGAAGATGCAAAGACCCTCCTGATCCCTTTCTGCTGCGCGATTGCGACGATCCGCTGAGCGATCTCGTCGTAGCGTTCGTACTGCATGTTCAACTGCCCGTCCGGCTCACCCAGCATCGTCAAGTCTTCGGCGGTACCACCGAGATGGCTTATGGCCTCGCGCATTTCAGCGGCGCGAAGATTGGCCAACCGGGCCGGGGGCCAGACGCGCGATTGCGGGTGAGACCGCGCGCCATCAGTCATGCAGATCACATGGGCTCCCGTTGTTGCGAAGGCAGCGACAAGAAGCGCACCGCAGCCAAGCGTTTCGTCATCGGGGTGAGGGGCGAGCACCAGAATACGCTCCCCTGCGGTGAGGTCGCTGGGAGTAACGGATTTTGGGCGCGTGCTAATCATAGATCAAATCCGACAAGGGTCGGTCGGAGATCAAAAACGTCCGCCCCATGCGCTGTAAGAGCGCATCACGGGCAACCTGCCTTAGATAGGCGGCAAGATCGCGTGCACGGCGACCCACCGGATGGTCGACATCAAACATCGCGAGGCCCACGGATTGCTCCACTGCGGTGATGGCGTTTTGCGCGATCTCTTCGGTCAGAAGCCGCGCCGCGATGGATTGCGCCACGGCAGCTTCGGTGTCCTTTGGCGCGCGCGATACCATGCGGGCGGTGCGCGCTATGTAGGGCAGGCTGGCCAGCGCTCGGGCGACGAGCGGGGCAAGGCGTGCAATCTGAGGTTCTGCCTCCAAGTGCCCGCGCGTATGCAATGCGGCAATGGCCGCGTTCAGAAGACCCAGCGTTCCGCCCGCCTGCACTGCTGCGATACGCCAGACCCCGCCGACCAGATGGGGTTCAATTGCGAACGCGCCGGGCGCCCCAAGCAGTGCACCTTCGTCGACAGTCAATCCGTCGAAAGTGAAGTCACCCGAACGCGACGTCTGCATGCCGGCCATATTCCAAGTGGTCAGGTCCTGTCGGTCTGAATCAGTGACGTCGACAAGCACCATGCGTTGCCCATCTGCGGTCTTGGCGGTCACAACCGCTGTGTCGATGACGCCAAGGCCAGAACAGAAGCGTTTCGTGCCTTTCAGATTGTTGTCGACCTTGAGGGTGACACCGCGTGTCAAATGGTCCGCGCCCCAGACGCCTAGGATGGAGCCGGAGTCGTGAAACAGTGACGCGTCCCCATGCATGGTGACAAGCGCAAGCCCGTTTACATGCCCTTCGTACAACCTAGCCAGTGAGAGGTCGATTTCGGCGACCTGGACCAGACTGCGCGACAGAACCTTCGGGCGCGCCAGGATCTCCGCTCCCATCAGCCCGCATTGACGCAAGCGGCAAAGCGCAGCCGGAAGATAGTCTCCGACAGACGCGACAATGTCTGCGAGTGCCGACCTGTCCTGCGCCGTCAGAGATAGGTTTTTCGATAGGGTAACGGGCATTGTCATGATGCCAGCGCTGTCGGTGCTGGCTCAGGGGGTGCGATTGTGACACCTGCTGATTGTTGCAGGAGTTCGAACCAGGCGTCGACAACGGCCTCAGTTCGAAAGGCGTCATGCGTTTTGATACGCGGTCGAACGCGACGCCATACCGTCAAACGCGCGACAAGCGCCGATGTATCCGAACACTCGAATGCCTGGTCAGCCGTTGACACGATTTCATCGTTTGCGCCGAGACCGCGTTGGCAGATGACAGGCGTTCCAAGCGCGTTGGCCTCCGCAATGACGAGACCGAATGTTTCGGCAAAGGTGCTTTGCGGGTAGAAAATACACAGAGCCTGTCGCATGACGCGGTGCAATTCAAACTGGGGCAGGGGGCCCAACCCCACAACGCCGTCCGGTGGGGTGGGGGTGGTCCAGGCCATGTAGCCTGGATCAGCGACGTGAAGTCTCAGGCTCGGCATTGCTTGTCGCACGGCGACAAACCGGTCGTAAACCTCGGCCAAACCCTTGTGCGGGGCGCTGGCGAAGAGCAGCAGGTCAGGGTCGCGAGGCGTTGCGTCAGGCTTCAGAGCATCAGTTACGGGGTTGTAGATAACGTGGATCTTTGGTGATCCTGTGACGCCGTCGCCTAGAAACCTGCGCAGATGAGCGGCGTGGCTGTGCGAAACGCATACGACTTCCACGCCAGCATGAACAAGAGCCGCTCCCATCTTACGGTTATGCCGTCCTGGATATTTGTGCAGCCAGAGAAGGATGCGGGCAGCAGGATGGCTTTTGCGCAACTTAATGGCCACCTTCCAGGCATTGATGACGACGATAACTCCGGAAGCGTCTGCAGCACGATACGCCTCTTGCAGCGATGTATAAAAGAGTGGATCGCTGGATACCCTGCTCCCAGTGTTAGCGCGCTGAAACAGGCGCGAGCGCACGCCTTTTCCCGCCAGACCTGACAGGACGCGCAGCACGGTTGCTTCGGTACCACCCATAGGCCGCTGCCCGAGGTCAGCTAGACAGTAGGGTTCAGACGCACAGGGATCGACCAGCCATAAATGTTCTTGCGTCATTGTGCGGCCACGCTGGTCCCGCCCGTGATGCGCGTGGAAAGGCGGTGGATCGCCTTGCGTGTCGTGTCTGTCATCAGCGCACTGGAGGCTTCGAGCGGCTCAGCGCGACTGACAAACGCACCCTCTAGTGACGGCAGATTAATGGGTTCCGGATTGACCTCCCCGGTAGCGCGCCACGCCTCGACCTTGCGCCAGACCTTTGTGCGATCGGATTTTCGGCGCGCGCTGTCATAATCGGAGGCCGCAGACTGGGTGAGGGAGTCAGCTGTTTCGATCTTGGTGAGCAAAGGCTCTGGCACGATCCACATTGGTTCACCGCTCAAGACCAACCGGTTGCGGAATTCACGGTCTTCTTCGATGCAATCGGAAAAGCCCCCAAGTCGTGTAAAAACATGCTTCGAAAAGAGGCCTGAATTTATATGCGTCCACTCGCCCGGTACGGTCGATCCCAGTTGCAAGTTCGGAAACACGTCATCGAGCAAGGACAAATCGCGCCGAATGTCGACCCGCCTGCCATCAGGCAGGATCAGGGTATGATGGGTCAATACCCAAGAGATATCCAAGGATGATCCCGGTGCGTGCCCTACAAACGCCCAATTCAGACAAGGGTCCGCGCCGATGTCAGGCTGGAACAGGGCCCGCGATTGCAAGAGCACCTTGTCCACATGCGGACGGTCATCGGAATCGTGAAAGGTGAGGGCAGTGGCATCACTCAAGGCGATGCCGACATTCTTGGCACCTGCCGTGCCGACATTTGACGGCAGCCCGATATAAAGGAAATCCGGGCGATCGAAATAGGACGACAGGACATTGCGGGTCTGGTCCGTGGAGCCATCGTCAATCACAATGACACGCTTGTTGCTGTAGGACTGATCCAGAGCAGCCTTCACAGCTGGTTCAATAAGCTGGGCACGGTTGAATGTCGGTATAATGATATCGGCTCGATTATCCATGTTTGGCAAACTCCAGAAGAAATTGAGGGCCGCGGCGATAGGCCTCAAGGGCAGAACGGGTCATGTGCGCGGCGGGTAGCAGAACGAAAAGCGGTAACAGGGCGAAGCAGGCCAATGGCCCTGTCGCCAAGGCAGCTGGAGCTGCAAGAGCCGCGAGGACCAGAAGTGCGATGTGATCACGTGGCAGCAAGCGATCACTACGCGCGCCGCCGTCCTTTCGCGTGACAACGAATTGCGCGCGGTCCGTCAGGGTGGCTTCTACTGTGCCGCGTGCGGCAGCAGGGAGAAGCGCCAGCCGATTGGCGACGGCACCGGCAAGGGTTCGAAGATCGTTATGCGCCTTGCCGATCACGAGCGGCAGAAGAGATCGTCCAACTCCAATTATGACACATAATGCGGCGGTTACGATCAGCAGAGGCTGTGCAACGCCAAATAGCAGACTTCCAAGCAAAGCGGCGACGGGTATCAAAAGAAAGGACAACCAAGCGGTCAACTGCGAAGCAATCACGACCGTCTGTCGCAAGCTGCCACGCGCATTCGTATTTTGGAGGCGATCCAGGATGGCTTGTCGCAACACGCGTGCATTGCCATTGCTCCAACGGAACCGCTGTTGTTCAAAATCGCTCAGCGCGAGCGGCAGAATGCCATGCCCGACCGCTCGATCGATGAACCGACCCTGATACCCCGCTGCACAAAGAATGTAGCCCAGATGCGCATCTTCTGTAACGCCGTCAGTGGGCCAGCCGCCGACATTCTCCAGGGCTTTCTTGTCAATCACGCTCAGAGTACCGGTCGGCAACATAAGTCCCGTGCCGTTTGCAGAGCGGGCATGGAATGAGAAGTAGTCCTCAAGTTCCAACGAAATCCCGTGGGCAGCCCGGCCGACATGCCGATAGGCTTGAGGGAACTGCAAGAAGTCGCTGCCGTCCTGTTCAAGAACACGCGCAGCGCATGAGAGAAAACCCGGACTGACGACGTAATCGCTGTCGATAGTTACGATGTGTGTGGCCTCGGCAGCAGACTTGTCGAGCGCAATATTGAGCGCGCCAGCCTTGGCGCCTTTGACGTCCATGCGATGGAAAAACCGCATATTTACTCTCAGTGACGCGCAATAGTCCCGGACAGGGACCCACTTCGCCGGATCGCTTGTGTTGTTGTCTATGACGATAACTTCATACCGCTCATTAGGGTAATCCTGCTCGTGAAGGGCGCGGATCGTGTCGCACACGAGGCCAGGCGGCTCATTGTGACAAGCAACGTGGACGGAGAAGTAAGGCAGATTCGAAGAGGGCGCGCTCATAGTTCTCGAAGTGCGTTGAACGAGCCGCGCCGAAATTTGCACTGCGATAATGCAGACCTCTCCAATTAAACACAGAGCGACCAAAACCATCATTGCTTCAGGCGCGACAGCGACAACGAGAAAAACAGAAAAGAATATCAGGGTCGCGAGCGACATAAAGTCCATTCCTCGAAGTTGATGACGACCCGATCCTCAGATCAGCAAGGGACGTGAGTAAGAGCTAGAGTTCAGCCTCGGCCAAGCGAACTGGAGGCAAAAGGACCGTGAGAACTCACTGCTATTTCACGATATACGAGTGTTTGAGGGCCTGCGTTAACACAGATTAAGCCCCAGACAGTTAGTGCGTGCACCGCAGCTAAGATTGCGGAAACCAGCTCACGTCCATGTCGGAATATCGATCATAGAAGTCACAGAAATTAGCCAGATCATCTTCGCGGAGAACCGTGACGTTCCCGTCCTTGCGGGAGATAAAGCCGTCATTTTCGAGCCGCGAGATTGTCTTGCTGACATAGACATTGCTGAGCCCGAGAACATCGCCAATTTCCGTCTGCGTAAGTGGCAACCGGCAGGTGTCGGTCATGTCAGTGTTAGTAATGCGCAGCTTTGCCAGGAGGTTGAGGAACAAGTAGGCCAACCTCTCCCTGGCGCTCATCCGGCCCATGGCGCGGATAAGGTCGACGAAGATCACCTGTTCCCGCACTGCGAGCGTAAAGAGAAGCGCGGTCAGCTTCGGCGAGCTTTCGAACACGACATCAAGGCCAGACTTTGGAAAGGGGCAGAGGACGACGGGCTCGGCCGCTCGAACAGATGTGGTCGCGTGATGAAAGGCAATGCCTTCGAACCCGACAATGTCCCCGGGGTGGTGCAGACGGACAATCTGTCTGCGACCATCCGGGAGGTCCGTATAGGAATAAAGCCATCCCTTCTTGACCACGTGCAGGTCGTCGCGACGATCACCTCCAAGATAGATATCCTGCTGTTCATCGTAGGATCGCTCTTCGCGCTCAAGACGTTCGAGATGCCCAATTGCCTCCTCGTCCAACTCTGCATAGTGCGAGAGTTTCTGGACGAGGCAGCTCTTGTTCGCCTCACTTGCCATCGGAAATTCTGTCCCAGAAGCGCAGCTCCGAGAGTTTGGCGATGAAACCATCGATGTCGCCCTTCGACGATAGTTGGAACATCCCATCATCGGTTTCGTGCACGCCAGCGGCCTCGAACAAGGCTTTGGCAGGGTCGGTGTAAGCAATGAACTTTGCATGGCCGAAGGCGTCCGATACGAAGTCTTTGGCGGGGAGCATTTCCGCAAGCGCCTCTGCACCATCCTGCGTCGCTATGACCGCAACCGCATCGAAGAGCACCGATGGGGCGCCATCGATCTTTTCGTCGGCCGCGACGGATTGGCCATCCTTGGTGACGATCCCGGCCACGTTCACTGCAATAATTTCGACCATACCTCCCACATTTTCGATCGCAGACCGCAAGCCGTCAAGAAGGGTATCCGCGATATCATCGGTCGCCAGAATACCAAACTTGCGACCGGCGAAACTGCCGGGACCATTTTTCAGAATCGACAAGGCATCGGAGGGCTCTAGACCTTCGACAGGTTCTTTGGCAGGGATTGCGGCATCGGGCATCGAGGACATGCCAAGACCATCTACGACTTCATTTGCAAGGCCCTTGTCGATGAGCAGCAGATGCGAGACGACCCGTTCGCGAATGACTGGTGTCTTGACCTTGGACAACTCAAACACCAATGCATCAGCGATATGCGTCTGCTCAATGGATGTCTGGCTTTGGTAAAACAGGCGTGCTTGGCTGTAGTAATCGGCAAAAGACTCAGGGCGCGCTTTTCGCTTTTCACCCCCAATCTGCTCTGGATAGGGCCGGAATCCTGTATCGGGGTCGGCGCGCGGACCGCCCTTTTCCCAACTGTTGGGCTCATAATTGGCGCGGCCCTTGGGGGCATGCATCGCCATGTGACCATCCTGTTGGAAGTGATGAAACGGGCATTTCGGCGCGTTAATCGGGATATGGGTGAAATTCGGACCGCCCAGACGTTTGATTTGCGTGTCGAGATAGGAGAAATTCCGCCCCTGAAGCAGCGGATCATTGGTAAAGTCGATGCCAGGTACGATGTTCTGCGTGCAGAAGGCCACCTGTTCGGTTTCGGCAAAGAAATTGTCAACCACGCGGTCAAGGATCAACCGCCCGACGATGCGAACTGGCACATCTTCTTCCGGAATGAGTTTGGTAGCGTCAAGCACGTCGAAGGGAAAATCGTCCGCAAAGGCATCATCGAAGACCTGGATCCCAAGTTCCCATTCGGGATAGTCCCCCGCCTCAATCGCATTCCAAAGATCGCGGCGATGGAAATCGGGATCAGCCCCGTTGATCTTGACCGCCTCGTTCCAGAGCACTGATTGCAGGCCCAGTTTCGGCTTCCAATGAAACTTAACGAACTGGCCATCGCCCTCGGCATTGACGAAGCGGAAGGTATGCACTCCAAACCCCTCCATAAAGCGGAACGATCTCGGGATGCCCCGGTCCGACATGGTCCACATGACCATGTGCATGGCTTCCGGCATCAGCGAGATGAAGTCCCAGAAGTTGTCATGCGCCGACTGAGCCTGAGGAAAGGCGCGATCGGGCGCCTCCTTGACCGAATGGACGAGATCGGGGAACTTCATCGCGTCCTGGATGAAGAACACAGGGATGTTATTGCCGACGATGTCCCAGTTGCCGTCCTCGGTGTAGAGCTTAACAGCGAAACCGCGCGCATCCCTTGCGAGGTCAAAAGAGCCTTTGTTGCCAGCGACGGTTGAAAACCGGACGAATGCCGGAACTTTGCGGCCTCGTTCCTGAAACAGATGCGCGCAGGTCAGGTCGGATAGCTCCTCTGTCGCTTCGAAATAGCCATGCGCGCCATAGCCGCGCGCGTGCACAACCCGCTCCGGGATGCGCTCATGGTCGAAGTGAAAAATCTTTTCGCGAAAGTGGAAGTCTTCCAGCAGTGCCGGTCCGCGTGCTCCGGCCCTCGACGTGTTCTGGTTGTCAGCGACCGGAATACCCTGAGCTGTGGTCAACCGGGTCTGGTCCGGGAGTTGATGGTGCTCGCCCCCATCGCCGGTTTTCTTCGTGCGCTCTGTCGTGGCATTGTCGGATTGAGTATCGGCCGTGGCGGTATAGAGTGATTTCTCGGACATTGGGCGCTCCCTGTTCTGATTGGTTAGATCAGACCTAGCACGCGTTTTCGATCAAGCTGTCGATGGCACCACGCAAACTTTACAAACCTTATTCCATGTTAGTGTATTTGGCTGTTGGGGTGGGCTTGCATGGCAGACTTGTGCCGCTTCACGCTCTGTGAAAGTGGGTTTGCAACCAACTTATCATGCGAAACGCCAACGCGACGTACAAAAGCCCAGCATACCGTTGCCAGTATAAATTGCTCAAAACGAACAGAAATGCGTGGCTTCGTCCGGGACTGGAGCGCTATTGAAGTCCGCGCGCTCTGGTATTCGCCCAAACGCGATCTTCGCGCCAAGGTACCCGCCCGGCACAGTCGCTTTTGGTCCCAGAGAAATGGCTTCTGGACCAAATTCCGAACGCAACCGGTCCAATACGTTGCTCACCTGTTCCCAGCGTCTGCGCTCGGATGTCGATTTGGGAGGGTTAACATTGGATGTTTCGAGATCGAAGAGATCGCATGTCATTTCTTTTGGATCCAGTAGCCCGTGCAACATGACGCTGACAGATCGCGGCTTGAATGTCCTCTGACGTGTGGCAGTCATCAAACCTTCGGCCAGGGCCTTCTGGAATGTACGGTCATCTCGGGAGGGTGCGACGCATAGTTCCTGATGCCAGCGCAGATCGTCTTTGCGTGAGCCGGAGGCACTGCGATAGCCGCCTCCGCGAAACCCAAGCGTCAGTTTTGTTGCGACAAATTCAGTGCGTCGAAGGCGGCGGGCGGCACTGAAACAGAGCTGACGGGCGCAAGAAGCTACCTGTTCTTTGTTGCGCCAATCTGGCGGCAGCATTCGACTGTGCCCGAACATCCGCTTCTTCGTCGCTGGCCGTTCACTATGGTACCCATGCAATCCGTTCCAGAACCGCTCTCCTTCCACATTCCCCCAGATCGCCCGTGCTTGCTTGGGCGCAATGCGCCATAACGCCTCGAAGTCCTTGATGCCGCAGTTTTCCAAACGCTGCTGAATACCTGTCGATATTCCGGGAAGTTTCTGCAGAGGGAGATGGTTCAGCTTTGCTGGCAACTCGGCTGCGGTGATCAGGCTGAACCCGTCGGGCTTGTTCATCTCTGCGCCGATTTTCGCCAAGAGCTCAGTGGGAGCCATACCAATGGAACAGGTCAATACATCACTAAAGTTGCGGCTTAACTCCTGCTTTATACGTTTGGCCAGCTGGACGCCCTGTGCTGCTTCGCTTGGCAGCAATGTGCACACCAGCTCGTCGATCGACCGAACATGTGAGACAGGTAGGCAGCTGTTGATTACCTCAAGAATGCGGTCATGCAATCGGACGTAAACATCGTGTCGCGCGACGACGAAGATCATGTCGGGCACCGCCGCTCTCGCGTCCTTGATTGAGGCGTTTGATTTCAAACCAAGTGCCTTGGCCTCTTTGCTGATGGCGATGCAGCCTGTGTTCGGGGAATCGAGGGGCACCACACCAACCGGGAGGCCCCGTAGGGCTGGATTAAAATGCTGCTCGGCGGTTGCGAAAAAGCTGTCGAAATCGAGGTAGAGCCGCTCTACACCGTTCGCCTTTCCTCGTGAGTGGTCGTGCATTCCGGACTCCTGACAAGACGAGAACAATACAGGAACATGAAACTGAGTCGCAAGGGCGCAATATTGCTAAATAGGTGCGCGTGAGGGCTGTTGATTACTGGCCGCACCGCGCACATCAGCGAAAGTTTCTGCGTTGGCCTCTTCGCTTTGCAAAGCTCTTGCAAGGCCGCATAGTGCAATCAGCGATTGCACTGGCCGCGGAATACGACACGACGGTTGAAAAGCTGCGACTTAATGCGGCAGGGCGACATGAGAGAGCAGGTGAAGAATGCCAGAGTGGTTAAGCAATATCGGATTTCAATTCGAGCAGGCGGACTGGTTCATGCGACTGGTCTTTGCGCTCGTGGCCGGTGCAATTCTTGGCTTAGACCGCGAAGTGCGCCGCCGTCGCATCGGCATCCGGACTTACATGATGGTGTCATTGGGCTCGGCGATATTCACGATTGTTTCGGTAGAAATGGCACAGGACATGACCGACGCGGGCTTGGCTGCAGATGCGACACGCGTCATTCAGGGGTTGATCGGGGGTCTCGGCTTTCTGGGCGCGGGCGCAATCATCCAGGGTGACAAGCGTGTCGGCGGAATGGTGACTGCCGCAAGTCTCTGGGTTGCAGGCGCGATTGGACTGGCAGCGGGCATGGGATATGGCGTCTTTTCCGTCATTTGCGCCGCGTTGGCGGCCGGCTTGCTCGCCGTCAGTCGTGTGATGGAACATCGCGGTGCCGACGACAGACCTGACTTGGACTGATGTCACTCGGGTCAGAACATCGGCGTTTCTGGAGTTACTGAGTCTCCACTGACTTGACGACTGCGCGTTTCGCCGCGCTGCTTGCCCAAGTACGAGGTCTCTCGCCAAAACACTCGAGAATGGCGTCTACCCCGATGATGGTGCCCTTTGCTAACCGACCGAGCACCGCAATGCGAAGAACACTGTCATTTTGTGAGATGACATAGCCATCCGCTGTCGTTGCCACGCCAAGTTCATCGTGGACTGGTGCGACAAGTCCGTCCTCTAACAGACCTTCGATCAGTGGCGAACGGACGTCGGCAATTTTCGGCGCGTCCAGCACCGCGTTGACCATGATCTGCGCCGTGGCATGGTTTTCGCCGCTGGTTAGGAGCCACCCGTGGTCGGCGACGTTAATGTCCGGGTCGGCGAGATACTCCAGATCCAACATGCCAGCTTCGCACAAGGCAAGAAGTTGCTGGAGGCTCTCTATCGGTGGTCCGAACGCATAGCGCTTCATGCTTTCGTCCGTGAGAATGATTTCTGCCAAGATGTGGTCACTGAGCGCGCTATGTGAAAGCGAGCTGTAGATGGTAGGGTGGCAGTGCCGCCACACTTGACCTATGCAATAATCTAAACTGACCGGCGCGCTGCCGTTGGCCATCTGGACGAGATTCTTCAACAAGTCGATCGGTGGCTGATCCGTATCCAAGCAGCACTTATGGCCCTGCGCCGGATCCTCGATCCAAGCTCTTACAAGTTGATGCAGAGCGTCGATATCTGAGGGAGCGTCGTCTCGCCTATTTTCGAGTCCTCGAAAGACACTCCCAATGATGGGTGTGATTGCATCCAACAAAAACGCCTCCCCTGTCGCACGCGCTTGTAATCCTGGATCACTCAGTTCGCGGCCAAGCCTTTCCACGGCTTCTTCTGATGGCGCGAATTGCCGGTCGAGCTGTTCGTTAACGGGCTTCGGACCCATAGGCAGACCATCAAGGGAGAACGGAATGATAGTCGGGACAACCTGTTCTGCCGGTGCGAACTTCAACTCGCGCGACTGTTCGTCACGCAGCGAGAATGATCCATATGCTACGGCAATCGCACGGACAACATCGATCGTGGCAAGCCCGTACCCTCTGACGGCAACGGCTGTCTCCGTGCTCGTTTTGGCCGCATCGACGATCGGGCCAACCGGATATGGTTCATCAAACAGGCAAAGCTCGTCCTTCGCCTCGATTTCGGCCTGCCAACCTTCAATCTGCGGGTCTTGTTGCGTTGGTTGGTGACCGACCGTCAAGAGGACCTGATCTGCAAAGAACTTGACGCCTGAACGGGTCGTTACACTGGCTCCATTCTCAGTAAGCGCTGCCGCGACGGCGCGTTCTTGGACCAGTTTTGCAATACCGTGCTCAACAAGTGGATGAAGAAGGGTAGCAAACCTTTCATGAAGATAGGTGCCGACCACATTGCGCGGGGGATAGTGGTCAGAATTATCCTTTGAACGCGCGGCCGGGTTGGTCACGGCCCAGTCGAGATAGCTGGGAAAGCTCTTTATCAAGGCGGTGCCGAGATTGATTTCGGGACGTGCGGGCAGCTCCAGAATGCGATCGTTGACGTTGCTCCAGTTACTATCTGGCTGTGACAGGTCCCAGACAGGGCCATTTCCCAACTGTTCGGTCTCCTCGACGAGGAGGATTCGCACGGCTTTAACGGTATCTGCTCGGGACAGTTCTTGAACAAAACGCTCCAAAGCATAATGTCCCCGTGGGCCAAGGCCGACAATCGCCAGATCAAAATTCGATTTCGTCATATAAGTTCCGTTCGGACACCGCCGTCCGGCGTGCTGCAGCAAGAAGTCGATCGCGATGGATCGCGTCAGCTGAAGTATGTCATTTTGTGGGGGAGGATGACAGCGGCGTATAGCCGCTGACATATCAGAGGTTGGAGAAGACAGCTCTCTATATTCCGAGATCGACCCCGCTACCATACGTACACGATCAAGTCATCGACCCTAAACTACGGTTCCCATGGATGAGCTTAGCTTAGCGAGCCTAAGTGAATCTTTCGGCTATCTTAACGTGATTGGCGCCACCCAGAAACTTAGATCGTCTAGATGGCGCCAAATCGTTCAGTTCGAATTCAGGAAGTCATCGACCTCTTGTTTCGCTTCTTCTTTGGTCTTTCCGTATTTCGCCTGGATTTTACCCTCAAGCGCTTCACGGTCGCCATTCACTTCGGCGATCTCGTCATCGGTCAACTCGCCCCACTTGGCTTTGACGTTGCCGGTCATCTCTTTCCATTTACCTTCGACTTGATCCCAATTCATCGCAGTCCCTCTCAGATTACATGCCAAGACACAGCGTCCGGGCTTGGTTTCAAACATATGGTATGCCAGCACCAATTTTGCCTACCTCGATGCGATCTATCTTTAGGACAGATAGTTCCAACCTATGATCGCTAGATTCAGCGTGGCAGTACCCGGTAGTCTTCTCAATTTGGCGACGCTTTGCTTATTTGGCCAGCCAAGGAAGGTGCGAAATTGGCAAAAGCTAAACCAAGACAGCTTTGGCACCGCTGTATGTCGACCCGGGCGGGGCTATAATGCTGCGACGTTATTACACCCTGGTACGTCGTCTTTCCGCGAATAAATCGCCTCCGATGCAGACCAAAATTTAGTTAAGTCCGCATAGATGGCCTCTCTTTAGTCAGACCATTGCGAATTCTGTACGCATGGACTTATCCCGAGGGGGCAGGTCTTCTGGAGGTTCGGCACTTGGAAACCATGACGTATCCATATTTTCATAGGCATCGAGAAATTCTATGTCTTTCTCCCACTGCTCTCGGGCGAGGAGCCGAAAATACGGACGGTCGATTTCTAACTCTCCTCGCTCTCTAAGTGCGCGAAGCAGTTTGTTGACGTAAATTGACGTGAGCCCAACGGCTTGACCAATCTCGACTTGACTGAACGGTACGTGGAACCGATCTCCGGTACCTACTCCTGGCACCTTAAGTCGCGAGCGCAACTGGAGTAGAAAGAACTTCAAGTTGCTCTCCGCACTCATTGAGCGCATGCACGATCCATGATGCCGAAAGGCTTGCAGATCGAGCGACACGAGCGCGAGCAACAACGCGTTGAGGCGGGGCAACCTGGACACGCCACTATAAAATGCGCGTCTCGAAAGTCGGCTAACAACACCTGATGTTTGCATGCTGATTTGGTGCTCCACCTGGGGAGTACCGATCTCCGACAACCCAACAAATTCCCCGGGCAGGAAAACACGAAGGATTTGGTGGCCCGAGCTCTTATTGTAGGATTTCAGGACAGCCCAGCCAGATTGGAGCACGACGATGTCACCGTCTTCATTGTGCTGGGACAACTTGTCGCCTTTCGTGATGGGCTTAGGATCGTCTTCAGAGCGCTCGATGAAGTCTAGTTCTTCGCCAGTTAGCCTGACATATTTTGAGAGGCGGTTTCTGACCGAGCTCGCCGCGGTTGCTTGCCGTCCTCTCGGAGCGGGAGATACGAAATTCAATCGGCGAATACTGGATGAGCGCGACAAGCGGTCGGGCGACGTAAGGCCATAGGTCATGAGATCGCCTTCAAGAGATCAACGCTAAACGAGGCTTTTGGTTCCCAAATCTGGCGAGTGAATGTCTTACGCTCAGCGTACCATTCAGTGTTTGGACCCTGTTCGTCCGCAATGGTAAAAACGCTAGGTGAGCATCCTTTTGCGTGAAGGCAAACGTGAAATGCTGGAAGGGCCTCTCCACTAATACGTGGAGCGAAAGGTGATCTCAATGTCAATGAAAGGCCCTGCGAGCTGCGGCACAGAGCTTGATCAAACGATGTGCGTTTCACCAAAGAAATCTGGACCGTTGTAGAGTGCCACAGCCATTACATATTAGCAGCTTCCGCTGAAATTTGGCCGATATCTCCGCGGCTTAGGCCGATATCGACCAACTCTCGATCTGACATGGCTGATAGCTCTGCGAAGGTCTGATTATAAACAGCCCGCGTCCGGCAATTTTCTGCGATCTCGGAGCGAAGTCGCCAATAGACCTCTACAATTCGGTGCAAAGGATGTGATAGATATAAGTTCTGGAACGTCATGTAATATAGCCTTTCCGGCTTTGTGGACAGGAGTGCCAATCCACGTGACTAATTGTTAGGGGTGTTTGTTCCGGCCGAGCCGAAGTGTGATCGAGGGGCGCAAACGGGACGTGAGCGGTCAGACCGCAGGCGGTTGAACAGCACGTCTTCGGAGAAACATTGTGCCGAGGCGGTGTGCGCCGACGGTAAGCATCTGTGCAAACCATTCGCGGCGCATCGCGCGTGCATCGGCGAGATATCCTTCGACATCAGCCTGTCTTGCTGTTGTGAAGGTCATTTGCGGGGTCATAACATTATCTTTCGGTTGCGCGGCATCAGCGCCGCACTCCTCAGGTGTGGTCGATGCACCCGAAGTACAAACCATAGGCGGTATGCGGGCAGAACATACCGGCAAGCCCTGCCTACGACCGGTTGCTCCTCAGATGCCGACTTGAGCGTTGCGCCGACTGCCGCGGCTTCCTCACCGTTAGCAACACCAGTTTCACCCTCGGCTGATCTGGAAGACGCGACCCCTTGCGTGACCAGAGTCGCCCTCCCCGTAGATGCCCCGTATCTTGTGCATGTCCTCCATCAAAAACGGGACGATAACCGTGAGGTTAACCGCGTCTGCTCCGCTGTTGGTAGCCCTGGAACCCCAGCCGGCGTATCAAGCCTAAGTCCCGACACACAGTGTTGAATGGTGCTGCTGTCGCTCAGAGATGAGCGGCAGCAAGTAGCCGTTTGTTGGCAGCTCAATCCGCTGAGAGACTTCGTTCGATGTCTTCGGTGGGCGAGTTGATAAGGGTTTTCGCCAACTCCAAAGTGATTTTTTGCGTGACTTCTTGGTGAAGAATTGGCCGGATCTCTCCCAATGTGTCTGGGTCCGCAACAAGAACCAGATGCTTGAATTCTTTCTTGTGGGCCTTCGCGTAGAGATACTGCGCGAGTTGTTTGGCGAAGGTTGCTTCGTCCGTCTCTTGGTTAGAGGACTCAGGTGGCCGGTTGCCCGAGGGTCCGTCATCATCGAGGTTTTGCGGAGACAGGCCACCGACATGCTTCAGCTTTATGTCCCGTACCGTGCCATCGTTGACAAAGAACTTTGCCTCAGCCCCTGAAGCGATCACGACAAAGGCTTTGGGTGGGCATATAGAAGCCGTCATATTTGGATCTCCCTGGTTGGTCTGGATTGAGCGACACGCACACTTGCAGCCCGCTTCGAGAAGCAGAAATAAGAGGCGGTTACTTCGTTGAATTGGGACTGCGAGTACGCCAGCAAAATCCTTTGGAGTAACGATTGGCAAAAGTCGCCTTGCAGCGGGCCATTTGGCTAGCAGAGCCTATTTGGACTTCGGTTTCTTTTCGCTCTGATCCTCATTGATCTCAGAGAGGACAGATTTGCTCTTCGCAGAAGAAGGCTGATCTGAGGGTTCTTTGCCATCCGAGTTTAGCTCGGCGAGAACTGATGTATTTTTGGCTTGTTTGTCGGATTTTAATGTCATTGCGTCTTCCTTTTTTGTTCGTGAGTGAATGTTCTTTAGCGGTTCACAGCCATAGCCGCTCAGATTCGTGCCGGACATCGCACCTAGGAGAGTTGAATACCAGGGTCTCGTACGCTTCTTCGCCGATCCGTTTCACCAGTACCGACTTTCAGACAATCCAGAGGTTCGCCGAGAAGATGTCCTCACTTTGACTAGGGCACGGTTTTGAGAAGTGCGACGGGTTTGAGACCCTGCGAGGTGCCGGGCAAATCAGGCGATACCGGTTCATGCAGACATTTGGCCATCTTGAACCGATAACGGGTGGACGTCTGTGCTCATTTCCTAAACTCTGACAAGATTTTCCAAGATAGGACCCTTTTCCTAGCCAGTAAAATCAGTGGAACGCCTGTTTCTCTGAACGCAGCGGTGATACGCTCCCAGCAGTGACAGGACATCGTTGAGCCTGAAGGCAAAAAGCACTTGCCTAGGTCACCGCTTCTTTTGATTGTGAGGGTTGAGATGGCCTACAGATCGCTTCGGCCATTCGATGTCGAAGTAAAGGACGGGCTTTGGGTCTCACTCCGCGACGTTGTTCCGGATGACGGCGACCTGATTGAGCTGGGGTTTGACCGTCTCTCGAAGCAGTCACGATTTTTTCGCTTCATGGCGGCAAAGAAGAGACTGACCGGTCGTGAGGTCAAGCAATTTGCTGCATTGAATACAGCAGATCATGCAGCCGTTGGGGCGCTGTGTATGCGCCAAAATAGAGCTCATCCTGTCGGAATCGCACGCTACATACGCACAAACGCAGAAGACCACGCAGCCGAGATTGCAATTACCGTCGTCGATGCTTTTCAGAACCGCGGAATCGGCACTCTGTTGCTCGGCGTTCTTGCGAAGGTCGCCCAGGCACACGGGATTACAGAATTTCTTGCGCTAGTCGCCAAAGAAAATGACGCCATGCAGCACCTTCTTCACGAACTCGGCGGTACAGATGAAACGCCGGGTGACCCAGAGGTGAACATCTCAATGCCGATTTACCAAGACCCGCAAAACTACCCGATCAACAAGGTCGGTGCATATGTTCGCGAGGCCTATGCTTTCACCGAGCTTACACCAGTATGAAATCTGAAACGCGATGAACTACGACTGGCGCGCGGTTTTATGATCTGGTTCAGGAGGACAGTGTATGGATGCTGTTAGTGGCATTCTGAACGTTATTTCATCGTCCGGCGTCCGGTCGAGACAGTTAAGTTTGTGCGCGCCTGTGCTTTGGATCGTCTAAATTTGGAAACGTCCGCGACCGCTGAGGTCTCGCACTGCACAATTTATACACTGTATCGGCCCTGTTGCTCTTGCAAAACTCTATAGGACATCCATATACCATCCATACAGATGGAGAATCGATATGAGTAACGTGACACAGCTGCACGATAAGCAGCCAGAGAACGAAAAAATCACGATCAACTTAGGTTTCGTCGACCTCGGTCGGATCGACCTGTTGGTACAGGAGGGGTTTTACTCCAATCGGAGCGACCTGATCCGCACCGCGATCCGCAATCAGCTAGAGAGCCACGGCGAAGTCGTCAGCAATTCGCTAGAGCGGCATACGATGGAGCTGGGGCTACGAGACTATACCGTATCTGATCTTGAGGCTTTGCGGGATGCGGGCGAGATGCTGCACGTCAAAGTCGTGGGGTTGGCGCGGATCGATCCTGATGTGACGCCGGAACTAGCGCTTCAAACCATCGGATCCATCACCGTGCTGGGCGCCTTGCAGGCCAGCGCAGACATCAAAAAGGCACTTGGCGACCGCATCAAGTAGGTCGTCACACATATAACAAAGGAAACATTATGAAACTCTTCGACGTCGGCGCGACGCGCCCGGCGGCCGATACCGCTTGGGCGTCGGCAGCCAATGATCTTGTACAACGTACACTTGCGCAGCATGGCCTCGTATCGCCGTTAGAACAGGGCGCACAAACAGGGGGAGTAAACCCGCCTTCGATCAACAGCATGTTGGCGAAGTTGTCCGGACAACTCATACATTCTGCCTCGCCTGAGCCAAGCGTTCCAGTCGGTGCGATTCTTACAGACGATATCTTCGCATGCGCATCCGGCAGCCGCCGCTATCGCCTCTATGTTCCCGCCTCCGCGTCCGAGGAGGCGACTGGTGTGGTTATGATGCTGCATGGCTGCACCCAAACACCGGAAGACTTCGCCACTGGAACGGGTATGAACGCCCTGGCCGACCGTCACGGGTTTGTGGTGATCTACCCTGCGCAATCACGGGGCGATAACGCGCAATCCTGCTGGAACTGGTTCAGCCGCGGTGATCAACGCCGGGGCAGGGGGGAACCTGCGATCCTGGCTGGTTTGGCGCAGAAGATCTGTGCCGATTACGGTGTCACTCGCGACGACACGTTCGTTGCAGGTCTTTCGGCAGGTGCCGCCATGGCGGCTATCCTTGGGGAGACCTATCCGGATATCTTTGCTGCAGTCGGCGCGCATTCCGGCCTTCCGGCAGGATCTGCCAAGGACGTGCCTTCCGCTTTTGCCGCAATGGCGGGCAATGCACTTGAGGCACCCGATCCCGTGCAAGCTGATCAGCGCGTGCGTACTATTCTGTTTCACGGGTCAGCCGACCATACCGTCCATCCTTCGAACGGTGACAACATCGCGCGGCGTGCACGCAGTGCGGGTCCTGGCCAGAGCGTCGAGGCATCGATCACAGGTGATGCAGCAGGTCGGACCTACACAAGAGATATATCAAGCGACGAGGACGGCACAGCGTTGGTCGAACATTGGACGGTCGAGGGGCAGGGCCATGCGTGGTCAGGTGGTCAGCCAGGCGGGTCCTACACCGATCCAAAAGGACCGGATGCCAGCGCGGAGATGATCCGCTTTTTTTTCGATAGAACAAACAAGGACATTTGAGATGACCAATATGAAACTGACGTTTGATGCGGTGACCGAGGCTACGCCTGGCCCGAAATGGGCCGCCCGTTGGGCACGGTCCTGGCCTGCCTATGAGGCATGGTTTGTCGCACGCGGCGGCGATGCCGGTCCGTCCCGCGCCGACTGTCGAGCCGCGCTGAAGCACCACATGCCTGAGTTGATCCCGACTTACGACAAGCTTGTCGATATTGCGGGTGGCTCCGACCGAGCCGCGCGGTTCCTCTCCACATGGTGCCCGCCGTCCTATTTGGGTGGGTGTTCCCTCGCAGCCGTCGCGGACCGGCATGACGTTCGGCTGGTGCGCAACTACGACCTCTCGCCCGAGTTGAACGAAGGGCTGTTGCTCCGCACAGAATGGACGGGTCGCCCGGTCATGGGCATGGTTGAATTTCTCTGGGGCCTGTCGGATGGCATCAACGATGCAGGGCTCAGCGTTGCGCTGGCCTACGGCGGCAGATCCGAGACGGGCACGGGGTTCGGCATCACAACGATCCTGCGCTATGTGCTGGAGACCTGTGAGACAGTTGATGCAGCACTGGCTGCATTGAAGCGCATACCATCGCACATGGCTTACAATGTGGTCCTTGCAGATGCCGCAGGCCGCACGGCAAGCGTTGAACTCGCTCCTGGAGGCGGCGCTACGATCATGCCGCAGGCCATTGCGACCAACCACCAAAGCAAGGGCAGGGCCGCCGAACGGCCCGGTTTTACGCGAACCGTAGAGCGGCTGGCTCATCTGAAGGGCTTGCAAGCCGGCCCACGTGATCTTGGCCATCACTTTGATAAAGAGCCATTGCGGCAGGTGAGGTATAGCCAGGGCTTCGGAACACTGTTTACGGCGGAGTATGATCCGACGTTGCGATCGCTTTTGCTGTCGATGAACGGAAAGCGATGGCACCAGACCATCGACGGATTTCAGGAAGGGCGGCACACCGCAGACTACTCACATACAAGCGTCAGCGACGCGACTGTCAGCATGCCAATCGGAATTGAAAGCAGAGACGACTGGTCCCAAGCCGCGATGATCGATTGGTCGCGCCTCGCAATGGACTATGCGGCAGGTCGTGGCCAAGAGATAAGTGCGTATCTTCCTGACACCTTGGCCTCGAGATCCGAGGCCGCATAGCAAATCCTATGCTTCGGAAATCGACACGTTGACCGATTTCTCGATGAGGGAAATCGGACCGAAGCTTGATAGGAATGCTACCTCGGCGGCATCCATACCGACTCCAATCCGGACGATCTGGGATGCCTCCGCCATGCCAGTGGCGTCGATCAGATGCCAGGTGCCGTCGAGATAGACTTCCGCGACCGCATGAAAATCCTGCGGCGTGACATGTGGCGCATAGACGCTGGCGAACCGGGCTGGAATGGCAGAGGCACGGGCGAGTGTGATCAGGACATGGGCAAAGTCCCGGCAGACGCCTTGTCGTTGGACGAACGTATCGATGGCAGTCGTCTGCGCGTTGCTGGAGCCGGGTACATAGGCAAAGCGCTCGAATATCCAATCGCGCATAGCAGCCACCCGCTTGCCCGCGTCCAAGTGACCAAACTCCCCTGCAACAAAGCTTTGGAGTTCATCGGAGGGGCAATACCGGGACGGCATCAGGTAGCGCACGATATCGCCGGGCAGCAGGTGAGGGGGAACCTTATCCAAAGCCGCGATCTCCAGCGAAGGCCGGTTGATCTCCACCTTTGTGGCATAGGCACATGCGAAGTTCTCCGAGGTTCGAAGCAAAGTCCGGCTTCCAAGACCTGCTTCGGCCGCTGTTTCTGCAAGCTGCTCCGGCGAGCCAACGTCAAAAGTCTCGGCAAGGACATTCTGGTCCGCAAAACTCGGTGCGCGGACCTGGAGGATCAGATCGATCGGTTGGCTTATATTGTAGGCGAGCCGTACATCGATATCGACAATCATGAAAAGTCTTTCGTCTTAGCCGAAGCATCTGACAGCTCCTTGCGCAGCAGCGCAAAGTTGCGGTTGTTTGCTTTGAACGCGAGGTCAAAAACATCGCCAAGGATCGGCACCGCACCGACGACGAAGTCGAGCCCTGTGTTCGCTGTCATGCGCAGGATCGTTCGTTTTCTCGCTCCAAGCCGGTAGCCTTTGTAGATGAGGTAGGCCGAGGGCCCGAGCGATGCGAGATCTCCCGCACCAGGGATCAGCCCCAGAAGCGCGTCCCACCCGAACCGAATGGGCGTGCCCGGAATACGAAACCGGCTGTCGAGCAGCGTCGACAGGTGATCAAGCTTCTCAATCTCGCTCGACGCCACCTTACTCACTTGCGCGCGACGATATAGACCGCGTGCACCAAACCGGGAATGTAGCCGAGCAAGGTCAGCAGGATATTGAGCCAGAAGTGTTTACCGAGGCCCACCTGCAAGAACACGCCAAGCGGCGGTATGATTACGGAAAGGATGATGCGGATAAGATCCATGGGTGCTCTTTTCTTAAAAGGTTTGGCGGTGTTCCGCACCGTATCGCAGGTTGCCGCATATTAGGCGAGGCGGCGTGTCTTAATCTGTGTTAACTTCTCATATGTCAGAAGAATATGAGAGTTGCCTCATCAGTCGTTTGTCCCGTTTCGTGTCTCTCACGGACCACGAGTGTGAGTTCATTGCGAACATGGAAAAGGATGAGCATCCTCGAAAAAAAGGCCGGCCGGTTGTCAGTGTCGGGGACCGGACAGAGGGCATTATGGTCCTCAAGACCGGTTGGGCCGTGGTCAAGGCGGACAGTTCGGATGGGCGAAGTCAGATCTTGCGTGTCTATCTGCCAGGCGAAGTCATGGGGCTGGCCGAGATCGGCTCGTCGCACGCCAACCACCGCATTATGATGCAGACGGATGGTGTTATCTGTCCGTTTCCGCGCGGCGGTCTCTCCCCACTTTATACTGAGTACCCACGCTTGGGTGCGCTGTTGACGGCTGTTGGCAGCCTCGACCAGATAGCGCTACGCCATCACGCCAGCAGCCTGGGATCAATGGATGCGGCAGGCAAATTGAAGTTCTGGCTATTGCAGCTTCGGTCTCGTCTCGAGGTTGCAAACATTGGCCTCGGCAACCGGTTTCAGGTCCCTTTCAGCCAGGTCGAAATTGGGCAGGCTGTTGGTCTCACGTCGATCTACGTCAACAAGCTTCTGCGCCGTTTTGTTGATAGCGGCGACATCGAAATCGAACGACCCTATGTCCGCTTGCTCAAGCGGGATGAATGGGAGAAGGATTGCGAGTTCGTCAATGCCTTCGTGGATATGGACACGTCATGGTTTCCACCCGCAATTGGGGCAGAAACCACGGGTGCAGCGGACCTCGCCAGATCGATCTGACGCTTAGCTCAGGCCACGGCGTCGCTGTTGATGCCGCCTGTGGCCAGCGCCGTCATTGTGCGGTCGCCCTCGTAGGACGCATCAAGACAGGTATTGAGTGCGGTCAGGTCATTGTCCAGCTCCAACCGGTCTGCGAATGCCGCAAGGCAGCCATAGCCCGCGATCGCGTAATGTGTCAGCCGCTGGTATTGCGTGATGATCATCGCGTCCTTGGTCGCGTCTTCGCCGAAGGTCTCTTCGATGGCATGTGCGCGGGCTTCCTTGACCAGACCTTCCATACCTTTGCAGTGTTCACCGCTCGGACTCTCGTCGTGACCTTCCGAAATCTTTTCGATCGCAGAAATGCCGTCCTGGATGCCATCGGCACCCGCGCGCAAGGCATCTGATAGATCGGTGTCGGTTGCTGCCTTCGCCATTTCCTTTGTGACGTCGAGGGCTTGTTTGTTGGCGCTGTAGATGTCCTTGAGTTGCTCAAGATAGAGGTCTTCCAGCGTATCGATGCTCATGTGGCGTCCTTTCGAGATGAGCCTCTACGCTAGCTGTAACTGAACCTCACAACAGACACGATGTGCTCTGCACAGCTTCCGATTGGGCAAATGCTAAACCAGATTAGCGTCTGCGACCCTCGGGGAACCAAAGAATTACTTAAGCTGTTCTAGACGGGAGTGCTTTTGATCATTCCCAGACAGAGGAGCCCCTAATGCACAATGTTTTTTATCTCATCGGACTGATTGTCGTCGTTCTCGCCGTCATCAGTTTCTTGTTCTGACCCTGAATTGGAGAAAGACATGACGACCCAAAATACACCCGATCCGAAACCATCGAAGTCTGCCGCTACGCAGGCCAAAAACACGGCTAGCGATGTGACTGAGCAGACGAAGACAGCTGCGCGTGATGTCGCACAAAATGCGGCCACAGCTGCGAAAGACCAGGCCGACAGCGCGAAGTCATCTGTGGCCGACGAAATGTCCGGCGTCGCATCCGCCCTGCGCACGGCTGCCGAAGAAATGCGCAGCGGCTCACCCCAGGAGCGCACATTCGGCCAAATTGCCGAAGGGCTGGCGGATGCATCCGAGGCCATGCGCAACAAGGATTTGAGCGAGATGGTACAAGATGTCAGCGCGTTTGCCCGCAAGAACCCGCTTGTCTTTCTTGGCGGCGCGGCCCTGATCGGTTTTGCAGCCACACGGTTTGCCAAAGCATCCAATGATCAAGGTCGGCAGACGACGCTTCACACACCCGGAACCGAGCGACATGGAGATTTCTCATGAGCGATGACAACACCAACAAAAGCGCCGGGGGTCTCCTGACGGACGTAATGGCCAATGTCAGCGGTCTCGTGCGCAACGAGGTCGATCTCGCGCGCGCAGAAATCAGCGAAAACGCCACCAAAGCAGCAGTTGCCGTTGGCTTGATCGCGGGTGCCGCAATAATCGCATTGGTTGCCTTGAATGTTCTGGCCGCCGCTCTGGTCGCCGCTTTGACCGAGGCTGGCCTTGATGCGGGATGGTCTGCGCTGATCGTCGGTGCCGCGCTCGGCATCATCGCCTTTGTCTTGATCAACAAGGGCGTCAACGATCTGAAACTCTCAAGCCTTGCACCGACGCGGACCGTGAAAAACGTCCAGCGCGATGCCGCAGCCGTGAAGGAAGCCTACGATGACAAGTGATACACGCAGCCCCAAAGAGATCGAACGCGAAATCGAAGAGCAGCGGTCGGACCTGACCTCCAATCTGGAGGACCTTCAGGACAAGTTTTCTATCGATACCGTTGTGCGCCAGATTGGTGATCAGTTTCGTGAACATGGTGGCGACATGGGCCGCTCTATCTCCAATCAAGTCAAGGCCAACCCGATCCCGTTGGCGCTGACCGGCATTGGTCTGGCGTGGCTGATGTTCGGCAACTCACAGCAACCGCAGCAGCGTCGTCACATTTCCGACGACTATGACGACGACCGCTACAGTGCGACAGAACGTGAGTTTCGCCGCAGCCGTGAGGATCGCGGTCTGCCATACACACCACCGACCACCTACGATACAGGCCCTTCCGCCGCACAACCATCCTGGGCCCGTGACGATGATGACAGCAGTTCCTCGATAGGTGAACGTATGTCGAGCGGTGCTCGGGCTGCGAAGGACAAAGCGGCGAGCGCTACACAATCAGCGAAAGATGGACTGGGAAGCGCAGGTGCCTCTATGGGCGATGCAGCGTCCTCAGCGAAGTCTGCAGTTGGTGATGCAGCGCAGTCAGCAAAGCAAAGCCTGTCCAGCGCCGGAGGCCGTATCGCCGAAGGCACCGAAGCTCTGACTGAAGAAGGTCGGAAGCGTGTCATCGCTGCACGGCAGAAAGCCGTCGAGATGCGCCGATCTGCCGCGCGGTCGATGTCTCAGGGGACCGATGCGGCTGCTGATTTCTACGACCAGCAGCCGTTAGTCGTGGGGGCGCTCGCCCTCGCAGTTGGCGCGGCCTTGGGCGGCGCGCTGCCGCGCACCAAAACCGAAGACGATCTGATGGGCGCGCAAAGCGACGACCTGTTTGATCAGGCCGAACGCATCTTCGAGGAAGAAAAGGCGAAAGCGCTGTCGGTGGCGGACACCGTAAAGGAAGAAGTCAAAGACATCGCATCCGAGACGAAAGCCGATCTCGACAGTGGTGCGCCGGGTGACAAATCTGCCGTTGAGGCGATCGGCGACAAGGCCAAAAACGCAGCGGATCGAGTTGCTGACAAGGCGAAGTCAGAGGCGCAAGACAAGGACTTGGGCAAGCCCAAGGCCTGAACGCATAGGGAGAGGGCCATTCGGCCCTTTCCCACTTTTCCGTTTTCCAACTCCGAGGTTCTCCCATGTCACGCGGACGCGCCGCCGAGACCCCCACAGAGCTTCCGGCGCTTGGCTGGAAGGACATCGCCTTTCGTGTGAAGGACGAAATCGCCGCCGACCGAGTGGGTCTGATTGCTGCCGGTGTTGCGTTCTACGGATTGCTGGCGCTCTTTCCCGCCATCACGGCCGTCATGGCAATCAGCGGCCTTCTCGTCGAGCCAAGCCAAATCGTTGATCAGCTGGAAAGCCTGTCAGGCCTCATGCCGGAGGAGGTGATTTCTATCGTAACCGCTCAGGCCACTGAGGTCGCCGGGTCGCGCGAAGGTGGGCTGGGCCTCGCCGCGATCTTTGGTGTGCTGATCGCGCTCTATTCTGCCTCGAAAGGGATGGCGAGCCTGATTGAAGGCATCAACGTTGCCTATGACGAGGAGGAGGAACGCGGATTTATCCGGCTGAAGCTGGTCACTTTTGCTCTGACGTTATTTCTCATGATCGGACTATTGGTGGCGCTCTTGGCCACTCTTGGAATGCCTGCTGTTCTTGCCGTCCTCGACTTCGGTGCCGTATTCGAATTCCTGATGACCGCTGGCCTCTGGGTCGGACTGTTCCTGCTGACTGTATTTGGCCTTTCCGTCCTCTACCGCTATGCCCCGTCTCGTGACGAACCCGAATGGAAATGGGCTTCGCCCGGTGCTATCGTCGCCTGCCTCATTTGGGTCATCGCTTCGGCGGGCTTTGCGTTCTACGTTGGTAATTTTGGCTCTTACAACGAGAGCTTTGGCACGCTGGCCGGTGTGATCGTTCTGCTGATGTGGTTCTGGATTTCCGCCTTCATCATTCTGCTCGGTGCCGAATTAAATGCTGAGATGGAAGCGCAGACACGCACGGACACGACAAAAGGCCTGGATGAACCCATGGGATCCCGTGACGCTGTGAAGGCTGATAGATTAGGCGACGCAGCGAACTCATGATGGTACAGTCACCGTCATGCTGAACTGGGTATTGTGGGCTCTGGCCCTATCCGTTGTCATCACCACGCTCTTGCCATTGACCAACAGCGTCACGTGGTGGGTCCGCATGTGGGACTTTCCACGCGTGCACATCGCGGGGGTAGCGCTGTTGACCCTCGCCGTCAGTCTGCCTTTCACAGTTTCCCTGAAGCCGCTGATGTCAACAGTCCTCGTCGCTGTCGTAATCTATCAAGGATTGCAAATCTTTCCCTACACGCCGCTGGCGCAGACGGAGATCGACCTCTCGTCTGGACAGGCCCCGGACAAGGAAATCACCTTGCTATCGGTGAATGTCCTGATGGAAAACGAGCGATACCAAGATCTCATTGCGATCCTCCAGCGCGAAGATCCTGACGTCTTGCTGCTCATGGAAACTGACGAAACCTGGAATGTTGCCCTGACCGAAGTTCTTAGCCGGTATGCGACTGTCGAAAAACATATTGCCGACGATCACTACGGGATGATCTTTGGCACGCGGCTTCCAACGTCACACGTTGAATTGCTGTGGCCTGCAGACGATGACACCCCTGCCGTTCGTGCGGTGCTCACGTCCCCCAGCGGAGTCGACTTCAACTTCATCGGTCTGCATCCGCGGCCTCCTGTGCCGGGCAACACAACCGAAGTGCGCGACAAGCAGATTAAGGATGCTGCCCTGATGACCCAGTCATCCGAACGACCGACTGTCGTGATGGGTGACTTCAATGACGTTGCCTGGTCCTGGACCACCAAAAGGTTCAGAGATTACGGTGATCTTCTCGAACCCCGGGTCGGGCGCGGCATGATCTCGAGTTTTCATGCGGATTATCCGTTTATGCGTTTGCCGATTGATCAGATGTTCATGACGAAAAACGTAGGGCTGGTCTCGTTCCGCCGATTGGAGAACTTCGGTTCGGACCACTTCCCCATGGCGGCGACTGTATTCATCGCTCAAAGTGAACGCGCAAGCAATGCAGACTGATCCCGAGCAAAGTCAACCTGCGACGGACAAGCGTTCAAATCGTGTGGAAATCGCTGTTATCGGTATCTTCAGCATCCTGCTGCTGCAGGCGCTTGTCTGGGCCAGCGATTTTTTGATCCCGGTGACGGCGGCCTGCCTGGGATATTTCGTGCTGAACAGACCCCGCAGGCTGTTGGCGCGGATTGGGATCCCGCCTGTCGCGTCGGCCGGCGTATTCACCGGTATTTTGACGGCGCTGATTGTCCTGCTGCTTGTCCAGCTCAGCGCACCGGCGGCGCAATTCATCGAAGACCTTCCGTCCCTGATGGAAGAGATCAAGGACAAGCTGGCCTCGGCAGGAGGAACCCTTGAGGCCATCAATGACGCGACGGTTGCAGCAGAGGAAATCATCGAGGATCAAGATGCAGAAACGGTGGCAGTCGAAGTCGTTTCGAATACCGGTATTGCGGCCACGCTGTTCAGCATGGCGCCTGGTTTCCTAAGCCGGATCCTTTTTGCGCTTATCCTGCTGTTTTTCCTGATCGCCTCGGGCGACATGTTCCTGACCAAGGCAGTGCAAAGCTTTGAGCGCTTCGCCGACAAACGGCGCGCCGTTGAGGTCGTGCATTCGATCGAGGATCGTCTGGGTTACTATCTCGGTGGTATCACGATCATCAACGCGGGGTTGGGCGTGGCCGTCGCCATCGCCATGCAGCTTTGGGGGCTGCCGAGCGCGATCATCTTTGGGTTTATGGCGTTCGGACTGAACTTCGTCCCCTTCCTAGGCGGCCTCATGGGGGCCACTATCGCCGCCGCTGTTGCCTTCGTGAGCCTTGATGGCACCTGGGCGGCTGCAGGCGTGTTCGCCACCTATATCGTGCTGACATCGATCGAAGGGCAGTTCATCACGCCGCTGGTGATTTCGCGAAGGATGCGCTTGAACACGCCTGTTGTGTTTCTGTTTGTCGCTTTTTTTGCTTGGATCTGGTCGATCATCGGAATGATCGTGGCCTTGCCGATCTTGATCGTTCTCAAGATCGCCTGTGACGAAACGAAATCCTTGCAGACCCTCGCACGGTTTCTTGGGGACCTTGATGGAGACACCGAAACCGAGCCTGAGAAAGCTTAGTCAGCCAGCGGTTTCGCCTGCCAGCTGACAATGAGTCATGTTTTGCTGCGGATCATCCGTGCTACAAAGATCAGCAAGCATGCGCCGGCCGCAGCGACGACCAACTGACCAATCCAGCCGCCCAAGGTCGTGCCGATGATTGCGATTAGCAGCCAGTTCAATACCAGCGCGCCGACGATGCCCAGCACGATATTCATCAGCAGGCTCTGATCAGTTTTCATGATCTTCTCAGCGATCCAGCCCGCAAGCGCGCCGATGATCAGTGAGCCGATCCATCCTATTCCAGTCATTGTGTTACATCCTTCTCTGATCGCCCGATCGGGGCCCTGAATTTGTCCAGCTTGCGGTGCCGTCGTTGGTCTTACCAATGGGTGGGCAAACACGGAGTTGGAATTGAGAATGCTGCCGCCGGAGTACCAGCGACAGCACATATCTAACGTCCATCGTACTCGATGGACTTGAGCGTCAGCCTTCGTATTCGGGCTGCGCTTCCAGCGCTTCTTGCGTCGCATCGATATAGACGCGCAAATCGCCATCACTTTGCAGGATTGTCAGTTCTTCCATGGTCACGGCAACGTGGTGTTCGCCAAGCCCCAGAAAGCCGCCCACATCGATAACCGCACGGTCAATCATCCCGTCATCTGTCAGAAGCAGCTCGCCGACTTCGCCGATGTCTTCATCTGCCGCGCTATAGACGCGCGCACCTGTCAGCATCTCGGTGTTCAATTGCTCGATCTCAGCGGGCTCGTAACCGTCACGTGTCACCGCAGGGGCGGTCAGCCGCATACGCTCGTCGACGTCACGCATGTCCGCATCAGCCTCCGTTTCCATGTCGGCGCCCCGGTATTCGGGAGCGTCTTCGACACCAGCTACGCTCGCGTTCACCACGATGAAATACTCATCCGCGTCTTCGCCGTCTGAGACAAATTGAAGCTGCGACATGTCAATTGCCACTTCGCGCTCACCAATGCCCAGGAAGCCGCCGACGTCGACAATCACAGAGCCCACGTCGCCTTCCCGGGTCAGGACGATCTCGTGAATTTCACCGATGTCGTCCCACTCCCGCTCGTTCTCCGGCGGCAGCATGCCATCGCTCAGGTCCATTTCGGATACATAGACACGGGCTCCGATTAACTCGGAGGCATTCAAGTTCACTTCGGCATCGAATTGCATGTCGGAAAACGCCGCGGTGTGGCCATCGGCATCGGCTGGGGCGGCCAAAACAAGCGCGGTGGCGGCACTGGCTAGAAAGGTTCTGGCCGACGAGCGAAAGAGTTGATGGTTTGAGTCTGTCATCGGGTATTCCTTTGAAATGCCAGAGTATCGAGCCGCAGTAGCTGTCTTGCTCCCGCAGGTCTCAGCTTCTGGCGTGGGTTAAACTGCACGCCGCCTGATCGGTGTTAATCAGGTCGAGTGTTCCATCGTTTCTTGGTGAGGACGATGGCGGTGTTTGCAGTTTACCGGTGCGGCGAGCGGAGATGTCAGGACAAGCACTAATCTGGGACAAGGTTTCGCCGAAAGATCGGCGGGGACGCGATGGTTTCGCCTTTTGCATTCAGAGAACAGTCAGCCATTTCTGACAGCACAACTACAGTAACGCTGGACAAATAGGACCTTTCATCGACAGCGCAAATGTTAGCTTTCGGATCGCCCGCTAGCTACGATGTGATCGCCCGCACGCTAAACTTCACGCGACGGTTTTTACTCCGTAAAGGAGCACATCGTCCAAGCTCTCACCGTGCAGCACAGAAATATCTCCGGTGGCTTCGAGCACGACGGCGCGAACTTCGCTGACATGCAGAACGTTTGCCTCGCGAAGCTTGGCGATGACGTCACTGCGAGAAGTTCTGGTGCGTGTGAGTGCGGCTTCCAGAAACTCACCGTCGCGCATCAGTAGGGTAGGTGTGTTGTCGATAATGCCCTCGAAATCATCACGTTTGGCGCGAGTGCGAGATACTGCGTACTGGATGCTGAGAAGAGCTGTGATGGCGATCAAAGCTTGCGCCATTGCGCTCCAAGTCGTTGCCTGTACACATCCCGCAAGAAGTGAACCAATGGCAACGGTGGTGACAAAGTCGAATGAAGTCATTTTGGAAAATGCACGCAGACCGATAACACGCACGCAGATCACCACCCACGAAAGGCCGATAAAGGCAAGCAATGTGCCACGAAGTAGGACGTCGAGAGCGGAAATGTCGGTGAACATCAGCTTGCTTTTCGCGGCTGAGAGCGTTGTAGAAGAGGTGTGTGAGGGTCAGAATGGGCACGAAAGACACTACGCCGAGGTAGCGCTCGTAAATGCCATCGATTTCTGTGGGCAAAAAGAAGATGTCATGGTGCTGTTAATTCCCGGACGCTTACCTCAAAGAACTGAGCAAAATCAGTTACTGGTTGTGCTGTTATTTCCTGGATTGTATCCTTAATTTCTGGACTGGGGAGTGGAAAGAATGTGGGAATCAAGCCGCGCGAAGCTGTCCTTTGCCAAGCCTCCCATCCAAGACCGCGGCTCTGACTGTTGCCACTCGATGCGCGCCTTTCGGGGACCAACGCATCCGGCGCTTTTTGCCCATGCGAGCGTTGGCTATGTCATTCACTAGACCTTCTGCTCGCGATGTAGAAACCGCCTTTCCGCTTCGACGTCGTAGATCATAGTCGACGAGCGCCGCACGATTGTATTCCAGATAGGTCTGCAGCTCCATTGTTCGTGCAACTGCCGAAAACGCTGCGTCGTTCGTTCTACCAACAGTTTGACGCCGCACGCGCATGCCAAATCTGAAGAGCACCTCAATGGCATCAAGCGCCCGCGCTGTTTGGCCATGCCATATGCGCCAGCGCAAATTTTGCACCAGTGTCTCGACCTCGAGACGCACTGGGTCGTCCAGCAAAGAAAACAGAGTTTGGAATGTCGTTTCCACATGTCGGATGCGTATTGAAATATGCCACCAGTCCAGGATGTGCCTGACATCCGCACCTGTGGCATCCCTCACCAACCGCGGCAATGCAGGGTCACCATCGGACAGGACGGTAACAGCAGTGCCATCACGCCATCCAGCAGTTTCCAGATTTTTTCGCAGATACGCGCGTGGATTGTTCGCACCGATCACGCTCAAACCAAATCTGCGTTTCTCGCGCCGCTCACTCTCGATGGAACCAACGATAATCTCAACGTTTCGGCGTTGATATTCCGGTCTTGATCGAACGTAGGCGCTATCCAGAAACACTGTAACATCGGAAGGATTTGAGCGCTGGTCGGCTTCTGTGGTCACAGAAAGTTCGCTGCCGGCAAGGTCCTCAGCGATGGTTGCTAGTCGATTGCGGATCGTCACGTGGTTCTGCCTGGCGCAAGGTGTGAGTTCATTAAGAAGCCGCGCAGCTTCCCGAAAGCTATGGCGCGCTCCCAATTCCGCCTGCAATCGCCGAAGCTCTGGCGTGGCATGGTCCGGCAAGAGACGGGTCAAAGGAGAACGCGCGACTTTCAGCGTAGGAAATCCAGGGAGCCCGCACATGCACATTCGAACCCGCGGTACCTCGACGGTTACCCGACCGAAGAGCGTGTCAATGTGGCGTTGGCGGCGATCGTGAACCGTTAGATATGTTCCGCAAAAACGACAGACGCGCTCGATTTCGCTGATCTCTTCGACCTGATCCTGAAGCAGCGCACGCTGAATTTCCTTCAGCAGTGATTTTGCATCGGCCAGACACAGCCCAAGGTCTTCGCTCGACGCATCTATCGTGCGGCGTTCCAGCATACAAATCTCATGTGATCGCGTCTCGCCCCAACCAAATTCCGTCTCCAACTTGATCCTAAATTTCATCTCCATCCCTCCTGTAGAAACAGCGAGACTTTAGATCAGAAACTTCTGGTATCCCCGCATTCTTTCCACTCCCCAGTGACACCAGCCAAAAACCGGGCGAACTGACAACCACGCGTCGCCGCGAATAGGCCAGTGCGTTAAGACAGAATATCTGTTGCTGATCTCGTCGCTCAGCGCAATCTCGGCCCTGGGAACTGATATTCTGTTGCCCGGTCTTAACTTGATTTCGGATGAATTTCACCTGCCTGAACCGGTGGATATCCAATACGCGGTGTCGGGCTTTTTCCTTGGCATGGCTTTGGGTCAATTGTTCGTAGGCCCGTTATCGGACCGCTTTGGGCGAAAACCGGTTGTGCAAGTTGGATACGCCGTATTCGTCTTTGGCTGCGCTTTGTCGATTTTCGCACAAAGCTGGATCGCAATTATCGCGGCCCGTTTCCTGCAGGGGCTGGGGGCCGCTGCACCACGCGTCGTGTCGATGGCCATCGTTCGCGATGAGCACGACGGTACCGCGATGGCGCGCATTTTGTCGATCACCATGGCAGTCTTTATCCTGGTTCCGATCATCGCACCGGCCTTGGGACAGGGTTTGATCTATCTCGGTGGTTGGCGCGCAACGCATGTTGCCTTGGCAGTTCTCTCCATCCTGGTTGTTTTTTGGTTCACTGTGCGGCAGCCGGAAACCTTACAGCAAGAAGACCGTATCTCCCTTGGAGGCTGGGCAATCCTGTCGATCGTTTCCCAGATCCTCCGGTCGCGGCAGGCGTTCGGATACACCGTGGCTTTGGGGCTGATCACCGGTGCATTCGTCTCGTACCTGAGCACCGCGCAGGCCATCTTTTTGGGTGTTTTTGAGACCGGTGACCTTTTTGCCTTCTACTTTGCGCTTTCCGCAGCATCGCTTGGGGCCGCCGCACTGTTGAACTCTTGGCTGGTGTCCCGATTTGACATGGTTGCGCTGACGAAATTTGCGATGCTGGCAATCGTTGGGGTCTCGCTTGCCTTTTTGGCTGTGATCGCGGGGCAGGGTGGCGTGCCGCCGCTGTGGCAATTCATGGGATGGTTGTTGGCAGTGTTCTTCTGCCTGGGCCTGATTTACGGAAACCTTCAGGCGCTTGCGCTTGAACCGCTTGGGCATATCGCGGGCTCGGCCTCAGCATTCGTGGGCTCGATTTCGCTGCTGATTTCTCTGCCATTGTCAGCAGTTATCAGCGCGCAAATCAACGGCACAGTTTACCCCTTGGTGACAGGCTTTGCCCTCCTGGGCATTGGCTCAGCCCTCGTAATCTGGCTGGTCCACTTTGGTCAAAAGATCGAGCGCGCCGAGAATGAAGGCGAGCGCCAATGACGATTCTGAGAAGCGTTCTTCTGTTGGAATCAACGACACTCATACTGTTGGTTGGCGTTGCTGTGCCTCTGAAATACTTGGCGGATTTGCCCGTGGCGACCTCGATCATGGGCCCGATGCACGGCCTTGCTTTCATGAGTTTCGTTTGGTTCGTCATCCGGTCGCGGGCCGAAGGTATCATCGATGCCTACGGGACCACCCGACTTGTCGTAGGGGCCTTCATTCCAGGAGCAGGTTTCATCAACGAACGGTGGCTAAATCGTCAGTCTGAGGAGGAGTAAGATGCTCTACGAAATCATAAAGGCGGCGCATCTCGTTACGCTCTTTGTTTGGATTGGTGGCATGACCGCCGTAGCGCTTGCCCTCCGGTACCCGGTGGACGGATTTCTGAAGCCGATGAAGGCCTACGACCGAATTGTGACAACACCAGCCATGATCCTCGCCCTCTCATTCGGCATCGTGCTAGGTGTCCAGGGGAGCTGGTTTGGCTCAGTCTGGCTCAGCATAAAGATTCTGTTGGTTCTTGTGCTTTCAGGCTTGCACGGTGCGTTGGTTGGCAAGCTGCGTCGGGCGATATGGGAATGCCCAGGAGGAGCTGAGCCGAGTGGCCGGTGGTTTCTGCCGATTGGAGCGGCGTCCTTGGCGCTGATCGTCCTATTGGTGACCATTAAGCCCTTATGAACGGTTTGGTCGGTTTCGATCTGCCTTAAAAAGTGAATTTTTACATTGTGGGCTACACATCAAGAAATGTGGGATCGCGTCCAAGGTCGAGACAGGGCGGTCCTAGGTGACTTTTGGCGAAAGAACTTCTAGCTGCGTTTGCTCCAAGCCTGCAGAGATCCCAAACTAGTGGATGCAAAGCTGGGCATAAAAAAGATCTTGCTGCGTCGGCAGTTTTTTTTCGATGCCTTGTTTGGCGCGCTCAACGGCACCCGAGTATACACCCTTGAGAACATGATCGGGTATGGTTTTGGGACAGGTAAGCCGATGATCGTTGTCACATACCCCTTTGACGGACAGCCTGCCTCGAATGGGAACGGCACAATGATTGCGCTTGCTACAAGTGACAGGGACCAAGTCGATAATGTCCATGCAATTGCGATTGAACATGGTGCGACCGACAAAGGGGCTCCTGGTAAGCGCGGACAAAATTTCTATGGCGGTTGCTTCCGGGACCTCGACGGAAACAAGTTCAACGTAAGCCTGTCATCCTGACCAAACTGAGCCTTTACCGCTGGCTCTTCGGGGCAGGTGATCTTCTTCCTGTCGCTCGCGCCAGTTTCACATCGCCAGTTTGTGCGAGGGCACAGGGGCCGGGTCTGCTCCACGAAGGGCTGCAACTTTTTATGCCAGACCCAAACCTATACGTTTTTCAGTACCAAACTGCGAAAAGACGTTGGTTTTTGTAGGATCTCCGCGAATGTATAACCGACGTCATGAACTGGAATTCGATATCTTTCGACTGGAACCAAGCCCGGGCCTTCCTTGCCGCCGCGGAAGAACGTTCCCTGTCCGCTGCCGCTGACGTTCTGGGTGTCACTCAGCCAACGATCACCCGGCAAATCGCAACTCTTGAGAAGGAGCTCAAAGTTGTCCTGTTCGAGCGGACGGGGCGCTCCGTATCGCTGACACCGGTAGGGCTGACCCTTCTTGAACATGTACGGACGATGGCGGGAGGAGCGAATATGGTGTCGCTTGCGGCTTCCAATCAGGCAGAGGACATCGACGGGCTTGTGCGGGTTTCAGCTGCAGATATGACGGCCGCTTACCTTCTGCCGCCTGTTCTGGATCGTCTCAAAGACATTGCACCCAAACTCGAGCTAGAAATCCTTGCCGAAAACAAACTCAGCGATCTGCTCTTGCGAGAGGCCGACATCGCCTTGCGACACGCTCGACCGGAGCAGCCGGATCTCTTCGCCAAACTTGTTTGTGAGGACACCGCGAGGTTTTATGCGACCGCCAAGTACACAGAAAACTTCGGGCAACCCAAGCGTGACGACGATCTATCGCATCATCAGTTCGTCAGTTTTGGCGATATCGACGGCATGCTCGCCCACCTGACTTCACTTGGCCTGTCACTGACAAAACAGAACTTCCTTTACGCGTCGCAGTCTCAAATCGTCGAGTGGGAGATTGCGCGCCAAGGGCATGGTGTTGCAGTCATGACGGACCGGATCGCGGGGAAGTTTCCCGAATTTCAGTCAGTGCTGGCCGAAATTGAACCATTCACAATCTCGACGTGGCTGGTCGCACATCGCGAGTTGCAATCCAGCAAGCGAATCCGCCTCGTGTTCGATCTCATTGCGGAGAGCTTGTCGCCCTAGCCGCCCGAGCGAACGCTCACACACACTTTCAATCCCCAAAAATTCGAAGAGAGGTTTCCCCAATGCATTTCGCTGTCTTTTTGCCTTATCTAATCATTGTATCAGGCCTCGCCCTGGGCCTGGCACGGATGCGTCCTGCGATGCGTCCCTGGGGCATCTGCATGATCGGAGCTCTAAGTGGTCCCGGCGCCGTCGCAGTGCTTTTTGCAATCAACCAGATGCCGCCTTGGTATTTGCTCGCAGTGTCACTTGCTCCTTTTGCCGCCGTTCTCGCCATGGTCGTCAGAGACCTCAGCTACCCGGCCATCAATGACGTGACGACGGACATTCAAAATCCGCCCGAGTTCACCGCTGCGCCTGGCCTACCCGAGAACTCGGGGCGCGATATGACCTATCCTGAGAGCTTTAATGCCAAGGTTCGGAAAGCTTATCCGCATCTTCAGTCTTTGAAATCAAACGAGCCTGCCGACCGTGTCTTTGACATTGTAGTTGAAGATGCAAGACGCCAGCGCGGGTGGCATGTACACAATGCGGACGCTACGGCAAGAACCGTCGAGGCAGAGGCTGTGACGCCCTTCCTGGGCTTTGTCGATGACGTCGTCATCCGGGTGACTGAACAGGACGGGATAACGTGCGTCGACATGCGGTCCAAGTCGCGCGAAGGCCTTGTCGATGCCGGAAAGAACGCCAAGCGGATCACTGGCTTCTTTGAGGGCTTGAGGCGCAGCAGTGCGCGCTATCCCAGCCGCGAAGACTCCAAACTTACCCACATCTCGCATGAAGGCGCTTTGTCATGAACCAAGTGCCTTCCCATCAAGTCGTTGTGCATAGACGTGGCGGTCCCGAGGTTTTGTCTTGGGAGCCAGTTCAGGTCCGCTCACCGGGTGCTGGGGAAGTCCGCGTGCGTGTCGAGGCCGCAGGCGTCTCTGGTTTTGATTTGATGATCCGGGGCCATTGGTTCTTCGGATTTACAAAGACACCCTATACGCCCGGCGAAGACTTCGTTGGCATCGTGGATGCCGTCGGGCCAGAAGTCACCAAATTCAGCATTGGCCAAAGGGTTGCTGGATGGACCTTTGGACAGGGTGGGGGTTACGCGGAGGTGATCGTCCGTCCGGGTAACACGTTGGTTCCAGTACCCGACGGCGTTGAGCCTGTCACCGCGGCCGCGATCATCACAAACTACCTCACCGCATCGCTCGTGCTGGACAAGACGGCCAAAGTTCGATCCGGTGAGCGGCTCTTGATCCACGGTGCAGCGGGTGGTCTTGGCTCTGCACTACTCCAGCTGGGCGGTTTAGCCGGGTTCGAGATGTTTGGAACAGGAAGCGGGAATTCAACCGACTTCATTGCCGACAACGGCGCAGTCCCGATCAACTACCGGACGGAGAACTTTGTCCACCGCATTCGCGATCTGACCGACGATGGGGTGGATGTCGTTATTGATGTCGTAGGTGGTCCTCGCCAGCTCTGGCGCTCCAGCCGATGCCTCCAACGTGGAGGACGGTTGGTCATGCTAGGCATGGCATCAATCTACAAATCCGGTGTCGCCATCATCCCGCTCAGTCTGTTGACCGCAGGTGCAGTGGCGCTTTGGCCAAATGGTGTGAGTGTGCCCATGTCGCCGAGCATGTTGAGCTTTCCGGCGAAGAACCTCGGCTGGTATAGAGATACGCTGACCGGCTTGCTGGAGAAGGCCGCAGCAGGTCAGCTAAAGCCCGCAATTGCAGCAGAGGTGCCCATGTCCGAGGCATCCAGAGCACACGCGATGCTCGAGGCCGGTGGTCTGGTCGGCAAAGTTGTGTTGACCTGCTCAAAATGAAGTTCGTTCCTCAAGCGATGAGCTCACAGACAATATACCATCATTGGATATCCTCCGATGGGCGCGAGGACGGGAATGGTCCTGCCGGTGCGTTGGTCCCTTATTGGAGCTTCACAAAGACAGTGATCTCAATCTGCGCACTTAAGCTTGTCGAGGCCGGTTACCTGAGGTTGGACGCTGTCGTACCGGGGCAGCCATTCACTCTGCACCATCTTCTGCAACACACGTCAGGTTTGCCGGATTATGAATCGCTGCAATCATATCGAGCGGCCGTTGCAGAAAAGAAAGAGCCGTGGTCTCGCCAGAGATTCCTGGAGGCGGCTATGGCCCGAGGCATGCTCTTCGATCCTGACCACGGTTGGTCGTACTCCAACATTGGCTACGGGCTCGTTCGCGAACTGATCGAAGAATCCACCGGTATGCCAATTGGCAGGGTGATCTCGGACCTCATTTGCCAACCTTTGGGATTGCAGAGCGTGAACCATTGGGAAACGCCCGAACAAACGGCTTCGCTGATCTGGGATGAAGCTGACGGCTATGATCCGCGTTGGGTCTTTCACGGCTGTCTGATTGGTTCTGTTTCGGATGCAGCGCAGCTTCTGCACGCACTCTTCCGAGGTCAGCTCGTCCGTGAGCAAACACTGGGCGACATGCGCGCGCGCCATGTCATCGGCGGCGCAATTCCTGGGCGACCATGGACTGAGTGTGGCTATGCGCTTGGTCTGATGTCTGGTGCGGTCGGCGACGTCGGGCGCGCGATCGGACATTCGGGAGGGGGCCCGTTCAGCGTAAACGCTGTCTATCATTTCCCGGACAGAAGAGACCCCGTCACAGTGGCTTGTTTCACGAGTGGTCAGAATGAAGGCGTCGCGGAGTTCGAGGCCGTCAGGATAGCCGGTGAGGTCTAGTGCTTACCCGTGTTGGCCTTTCATCGCGCCATCGCTTCGGAATAGCCAAGCCACTCTCATCTATCCAAAACCAAGTGCGTCCAGTGGCTGACGCACATAACCAATGGGCTCCTTCATGGCGAAACAAAAGAAATCATATGATCTCGAGATCAGCATCGGTGATGAGCTGACCAAGGAAACAATGATGGGCGTTGTCGAGCGCGCGGCGAAGGCGACAGGATTGTACATCTCTCACATTGGAGGCTATTCGCGCGTCAAATACCCCAACTCGGTCCACTGGCATTTCAAGAGGCACAAGAAAGAGCCCGGTTTGATTGATGCCACGTTCTGGGAGGAAGGTGCGAAATTCTGGCTGGTTGTCCGGAACAATGAACCAGAATGGGTTCATGAGACGGCACCGTTGCTGCTGAAAACTCTGAAGGAAGATTTGGCCGGACTTTAGCCAATGCTCTCGTTTGCATAGTCAAGACAGTCTGGAGAGAGCACTCAAGTGACAGTCCGCCCCGCGAAAGGAACAAAGCTTGAAAGGAGACATTACATTTGCCCGGTTGAGCGAAGTCGCGCCAGCCGAGATCGCCGCCCATATGTCAGATCCACGTGTGGCGGAACATATGCCCCTCTTGCCCATGACTTGGGACACTGAAGTTGCGAGGAAATTCATTGCCGGTAAGGAGCAATGCTGGGAGCGCGACGGTCTAGGGCACTGGGCGTTTCTTCTCGACGGTCGCTACATCGGATGGGGCGGCTTCCAGAAGGAAGGCGATGAATGGGACCTTGGCCTCGTTTTGAAACCTGATGCGTTTGGCCTGGGGCTTCGCATTGCGCGGGACGCTATCGAATTCGCCATAGCTGACGACCGCATCCCTTATGTCACATTTCTATTGCCGCCATCGCGCAAGAACTTGCGCGCACTCCCAAGGCTGGGAGCGAGGTACGTAGGCGAGGTCACATACGATGGGGCGAGGTTTTTCAAGTACCGGCTTGAGACTAGCTGAGGGGCCGCCAAGCGACTAAGAATTCAACGGATAGACCGGGCCAACGGAATAATGGTGGCTGTACGCGCTCAGGTTATTACCTTTCGGGTTCTTGCTCATAGACAGTAGTGTATGAACGTCACCTGCCAGCGTCGGCGCCAACACCAAAACACTGCGATCGCTCCGACGGTGCCGCCGAGCCTAGACCAGATCATCGCTGCATGTTCAATGAATAAGCGGCTACTCGCTTGGGACGACCGGCTGGAACAATACTGCTTCCAACTGCGCCGCCAAGGACAGCAGCTGCACATCAGCGCCGGGCTTGCCAACCAATTGCGCTCCGATTGGCAAACCGTTGCCGTCTTGGCCCAAGCGCAAAATGACAACCGGCCAACCCAAGACGGTTATCGGCAGTGTAAATTGCGTAAGCGCATCAAAATAACCTAGCGGCCCGGCACCTGTTTCAAAAACGGTGTCGTATGAACGCACGCCGCCTTGGTCACGCACTGGAAGAATGTGTCGGAACGCACAGATTGCCGTCACGGGCAAGAGCAACGCATCGAGACGCTCAAAGCTGGCCTCCGCAGAGGTACGATGGTTGGCAAGAAATTCGAGACATTCCATATGGCGATCCGTACTGCGTCGGTAGCCTTTATGAATATGCCTGATGAAACCCTTAGACTGATCTGCCGCGCGTTTGTCACGTCTCATCATCCAACGGATCAGCCAAGGGATCAGTGCGCCCGTCTCGTATCCAATCATCTCACCGCCAACTCTGTAGACGTCGGCATCAAAAAGTTGCCCCATCGAATCTGTCTCGGTTTGAAAGCCTCCGGCGTTCAGGCGGGTCTCAACTTCGCGCCAAGCAATAAGAGTGTCTTCGTCAACTGGCGATTGATCCGCAGGAGACCAAACACCGACGGTGGGCTGAGTTGCTCGCTTTGGTTCAGGTCCAGCACTGGGTTCAAGCAAACGCCAAACCGTGTTCAGATCGGCAACCGAACGTGCCGTCAGCCCAAACCGCGCAAAATGATCTAAGCAGTTTTTGCCAGGCAGAAGGCCATCATTGGGCCAAAGCCCTTCTGTTGGGGTGTAAGATGCGACACCACACCATGCAGCTGGTATTCGGAGTGAGCCACTCAGGTCTGCGCCCACATCAAGTAGGCTCATCCCGCTTGCGACCGCGGCTGCGCCACCACCCGTACTTCCACCGGTCGTGAACGCCGGGTCATGTGGATTGCGGGTTGGCCCACGTCGAACATTGGCTGTTTGAAAGTCCATCGCATGTGGGGGGAGGGCTGTTTTGCCCGTCACCACGGCCCCAAGCGCTTGCAGGCGGGTAACGAGTGAGGCGCTCCTGTCGTCGACTTTCTTAGTGCAGCGTTCTAGCCCGAATGAACGGGGCCAACCTGCGACAGCGATTTGGTCCTTTATGGAAATGGGCAATCCGTTCAGAGGTCCGCGAACTTCGATAGGGCAAGTTTCGTCGCGCAGTTCAAAGGCGTTTACGATCCTTTCAACCGCATCGCGCCTTCTGGTCAGCTCAAGATAATGTTCGATCCGGTGCTGCGTATCTGCAATCTGTCGAGCAATCTCTGCCAGTGAAGGGATCGTATCAAGGGCGAGGAGGGCGTTTTGGGTCATGACGGTGCCGTGCTATGAAAACACCGCAGCGATACGATCAGATTAGAGTTCCCGCTTTTCCATTCGTGCTTTTTTGCGTCACCGGGAAATAGATAAGTGCTGACAACTCCGTCTCGGGGGCGTTTGGATTGGCGGAAAGATAAGTCTCGTACATCCAAGCCTTGCGGAAACTGAGTCCAAGCTGGTCAAACCCCGCACGGACAAAGCGATGCCATGTCAAATGTAGCCCGGCGTAAGGGCCGAAATGTGGAAAAACCGCAAAGAGCCCACCGGGCAATAGACGCCGGTCAGTTGACCAATCGAGGGGCTTGTCCTGTGACAGGAGCACGCCATAGTGGGCAGTGGCAGATGGGTCGTCGAACCCTCTGGGTCCTTCCGGAAATGCCGTTGCCATTTCTCCTGCCCGCTCATCGATTTCTGTCCACAGCTCCTGGAAGCAATGATTGATCGCAGCCAAATCACCAAAGTAGCGCCCATTTCGCACCCCCTTTGATGTGCGGTAGCAAAGCCACTGGTCTGGCACGTCGACCAAATCACATTGGGCATTCAAGGCGCGGGACGACAAAGGCAGCAGGAAAGGACGTGGAGGGAGCCCCTGTCGTTCCTCGGTCAAACCGTGCATGCGGAAGGCGTGTGGGGTGCAGCCGAAATGGGCAGTGAAAGCGCGGGTCAGCGCCGCATGGGTTTGAAATCCCACGTCTAATGCGATGTCAATCACGCGGGCTTTTGTTTCTTGCAACGCCAGAGCCGCGCGTTCCAACCGACGACTCTTAATGTAGCCGGCCACGGTTTCACCCGTAACCCTGGCAAACTGCCGTTGGAAGTGATGCTGTGCCATTCCTGCATCACGTGCGAGCGTGGCAGTTCGCAATGGGGCCGCCAGATCTGACTCGATTGCTCGGCAAACTTCGCTCATTCTCTCTGCCATTGATTGCGTTTTCGCGTTCTTGATTTTGTCTCTCATGTTTAAGTTGCACAATCACTTACAGTTTATGGCCAGAACTATACCGAGGCCATCGAAGGCCCAAACGTTCCGATGAACCAAAAGCACGTATAACCAGCCAACGATTCGGTATGGTGTGGCAAATTTCCAAGCTGTCCCTGTCGCACGAGTGACCAAAAAGTGGGTCTGTTTGCAATTTGCCTATTTGCAGGTTTCGAGCCTACACTAATCGCGACCGACCGCGGCTGCGTTCTCTGCGGCTGCCGCAATGCAATGTCAAAAGTAGTCACCATGCACGGGCTATCTCAATCCGGGTATCTTGCTTCTAGGGCAGACTGCAAAAGGGCGGCAAGATTTGGGCCAACGATCGTGTAGCTGTCTCTGAACACGTGTTGGGCCCCCACAAATGCCGCATACTCAAGCTGCGCGAGCAAGCTGGCCTCGTCGGCTGACATATCGAAACGCTTCGCATACATTTGCGTGACGTACTCAATGCGTTGGTTATCGACGCGTTCAACGGCTTGCTGAACGCGCGCGTTCTGGCTGGCAAGAAGACGAACGCCGACTTCAATCGAGGGATCGAGTTTGGTCGCCAGATCAGACAGTTCTTGCGCGCGCTGCCCGGCATCATCGATTTCGTCCAACGCATCTATGACTGGTTGAGTAAAGGTTTCGTGCCAGTGCTCCATGAGCGCATCGATGAACGCAGCCTGGTCTTCGAAGTGGTGATAGAACGAGCCAATCGTTTTGTCGGCTTCAGCGCAAAGTTCCTTGACTCGGAGCGCTTCCGGTCCCTTTGAAGCGAGTTCCTGTAAGCCGAGAGCCAACCAGTCCGACTTCCTGAAGCGTATGGTCATTTAGTTCACCTGCGCTTTTCTGGCGCCACTCAACCAGTTGTTCCAAACCATAACTTGAGTTATGTTTTTTGCAAATAGACGACTGAGGCAGCGATAATGGCTCACCAAACGCCTCCGCTAACATCAAATTCTGATATCCTTCTGATCCCGGAAGGCTTGCACCAGTTCGCGGGTGCGCGCGCGGTCATGACGAGCGGGCGGGCGGGGATATTCCACAAGCTCTTGGATCAGAATGCCTTTGGTACAGAGTTCTTCTCAAACGCGCCCTGCCTGGCCTATGTCTTGCAGGGCAGCGAGACATTCTTTGATGCAGAGGGCGCGGAGACGACGGTTCATCCAGGTGATACGCTACTGGTGCCACGGCATCATCACATGATCTCCGACTTCTCGAGCGCTGACGGACCGCTGGAAGCCTACCTTTTCTTTTTCAGCGATGCTGTGATTGGGGAATATCTGTCTGCGACGGCCAAGGGTGCAACGACTGCTCCGGACAGCAAAACAGCGCTGTTTGCGGGCTGCCCGTCGCTGCGCGAATATGTCGATGCGCTACCCAGAGTCTATGACGACCTGAATGTGCCACCCACATTGGTAAAGGCCAAACTCTTAGAATTGCTCCTGCTCCTGCATCTGCACGACAAAGGTGGACAGCTTCACGCTTTTCTGGTTCACGAAAACACCCATCGTGCGCGCCGGAACATCAAGCAAGTCATGCGGGCGCATGCACTGGCCGATTTGTCGATTGCGGACTATGCGACGCTCTCAGGGCGGTCCGTTTCTGCTTTTCAAAGAGACTTCAAGAGAGAGTTCGGCGAAACGCCAAGCGTTTGGCTGCGCCGTGCCCGGCTTGAACATGCCGACGACAAAGTGGTCAACAGCCAGGACACCATCGCCGATATTGCCCTAGCGGCCGGGTTCGCGGATACGTCGCATTTCATCAAGGCCTACAAGAGCCTGTTCAACGAAACGCCGAAGCAGCGCCGTTTGCATCTGGCGTGACGGCTGGATCGAAACTGACGCAAAATCCCGATTTCTAATCTCGGCTTTCTATCCCGAAACGCGTCCTTTGGCGAAAGTGTCTCCAACTTGTCAAAGGAGATTCGACAATGACGATCTGGGTCACGCTGGAAATGACAGTGCAAGACGGTGCGTTTGAGGCGCTGTCGGCCTTCCTGCAGGAAAACCTACCGAATGTACGGGGCTTTGCAGGGGCCCTGAGCGTCACTCTGTACCACGATCCGGCCACGCGCGCCTTTTTGATCCATGAAGAATGGCTGAGCCGTGAGCACCATAAAGCCTACCTCGCCTTTATCGAAGAACGCGGGGTTATGGCGGCACTTCTGGGGTTTATGGAAGGGCCACCAAAGGTGACATATTACGATCGGATGGTGATGTGATCGTGCTCGGGAATGGAATGACCCGCCGTACCTTTGTCGCCGCAGTTCCGGCCTTGGGGCTGGCGTCGCCGCTTGCGGCTTGGCCGCTGGTGTCTTCGCCTTCGACGACAAAACCCGTTCTGCATGTTGCCCATGTTGGCTCCGCCGCAGAAGCGAAGGAGAGGATCGACGCGGTCCGGCACGCGCCGGGATGCATGCGGGCCGACGTGTTTGCAGCAAGCGATGGCCGGTTCGCGATCTTCCAAACCTGGGTGTCGGAAAGTGCGGCAGCACGTTTCAACGGGGAAGGCATGAAGTCGACACCTGCATTAGAACGGTTTGAGTTCTGATCCCGTGCTGCGCAAAGTTCAACTTTGTCACGACTACGCGTTCCCGCCACAAGCCGTGTGGCATGTGGCGACGGATTTGGACCATCTAAAGACCGTGACGGAGGGCCTTTTGGCCTTCCGTGACCTCCCATCCGGGCGGATCATCGAAGGCCAGACGCTTGACGTTCAGGTGACACTGCTCGGTCTGCTCCCTTATCAGCCTTACCGTATGCAGGTGCTGCACTTTGACGATACGCAAATGAGTTTTGCGTCTGAAGAACAGGGCGTCGGCGTCAAGGTTTGGAGGCACAGCCTTCAGGTTTTCCCAACAAGCACGGGCGCACAAATCCGCGAAGCGATTGAAATCGACGCCGGATGGAAAACGCCGCTCTTTGTGGCTTGGGCACGGTTCATGTACCGCCGCAGGCATCCGCGCCGCGTGAACATCCTGAAACACCTCAAGGACAACGGAGGGCCAAGATGACCTTCCTCGCCCTGATCACCGCCGGGATCCTTTGGCCAATCGCGGGTTTGCACATGCTTTGGGCCTTCGGGAACCCTTGGCCGTTCGAGTCCGAGGATGACCTCGCAAAATCCGTGGGCGGACCGTCGCTTGATCATGACATCGGCGTCGCTGCAAAGTTCATCATTACGGTTATCGCCGCTGGCGCGATCTGGGTCGCGGGCCTTCTGCCGCTGATGCAAACCGGTGTGTTGCCAAGTCCATTTGGCGAGATTGTCCTTTATTGGCTGCTGGTCCTTCAAACCGCAGTGTTCCTGATCAGGGGAGCACTCGGCTATATCGACCTTGTGCCAGCCAGCGCGCATGAACCCTTCCGCACCTACAACCGCCGCTATTTCAGCCCGCTGATCATCTCGCTGGGCCTGTTTTGCGCGGCCATTCTCATCTTTTCCGTGGAGACCTGACATGCTCATCAGCGCCGCCATTTTGTTGGTTGCCGTATCGCTCATGCATTCGGTGCTGGGGGGCATCAACCTCATCAACCCAATCTGTCGACGCGATGACCTGCCCATCATTCTTGGCAGCCGCCGGAATACCGTTTTGACGTTACAGTTCGGGTGGCACTTCCTGTCTTTCTTCTGGGTGGCACTCGCGGCTCTCTTGGTCCTGCTCCATGCTCGGCCTGACCGTTTTTTGGAAGACTTCCTGATGGGCGGCGCGGGCCTGTTCATAGCGAGTGGCTTGATCGCGCTCATTGCCGGGCGCGGGCGCCATCTGTCGTGGGTTTTTTTCTTCCCAATCGGTGGTCTGCTCTGCGCCGCGCTGGCAGGGATTGGATGATGGCCTGGGGCATGCCAAAGATACGGGCAGCCCAGCTTTGCGGGGGTGTCTTTGCAGTCCTTGGCCTGGTCTTGCTCTTCACCCCACACGTAGTGCCAGCTGTTTTTGACCTCGAAAGCGCCGTCAGCACTGAGATCATCGCAAGACGTGCGGGCATCCTGTTTGCCGGACTCGCCTACCTGTCCCTCTCAACGGCGGTGCATCCGCGAAACGCCACAAAAGATAGGATCGACCAAGCGATTGCCCTCTTGCTTATGGGATTGGCGATCCTTGGGGCTGTCGAGTGGATCAACGGTAGGGTTGGCTTAGGGGTCTGGCTTGCCATGGGCACCGAGATCCTGCTCGCTGGCCTCCTTCTGACAGCAAGGGAAGAAAGGCAGGGCCAATGAAACTTATAAGGGTCAAACCGTCCCCGCTGCCGCCCGAGAGTGCACTGTGGCCGCGGGTTGGACCGCAGGACTTCTTGGATTGTTTCACGGTGCGCGCAAACACCACACCGCGCGTCGCCGCCGAGATCATCACGGACTTTCCCAGATGGGCGCAGGGGCTGCTGCATATCCGCCGGATCCTGGTAACCCCATTTGGATTGTCGCATGACGGCCCAAAGGCAACCGACAAGGTCGGGCCGTTCCCCGTTGAGAGCGAGACGGATCAAGAATTAATTGCTGGCTTCAACGACAAGCACCTCGACTTTCGCGTCTCTGTCACCGCAAAAGATGGGTGCGTGTCGCTCGCAACATGGGTGCATGTGCACAATGCTGGCGGACGACTGTACCTCACTGCAATCCTGCCATTTCACGTTTTGATCGCCCGCGATGCCTTGCGCCGTGTGGCGGTGGCAACTCAAAAGATCGACCCAAGAAAGAGAACCACATGGACTTAAGCGCACTCGCCCTTTTCGCGGTAACAGAATTCGTTCTATCGCTCACACCCGGCCCTGCTGTCCTGCTCGTCATGAGCCTGTCGATGCGCAGCGGGTTTCGCGAAGGCTTCATGGCGACGCTTGGAATTCTAGCGACAAACGCCGTGTTCTTCACCCTGTCGGCTCTCGGTGTTGGTGCGCTGATCATCGCCAGTGCTACGCTGTTCAACATCGTGAAATTGGTTGGGGCCGCCTACCTCGTCTATCTCGGAATTAGGATGGTTTGGCCGCTCCTCCGCAAAGGTTGGCGGTCCCCGGACCCTATGTCGTCAACGGCGTTTCAATCGCTCAATGCACCGGTGCATTCCAAAACAACAACCGGCGCGCGCGCCTTTTGGAAAGGCTTTGCATTGCAAGCATCAAACCCCAAGAACATTGCTTTCTTCGTCGCCATTCTCCCCCAGTTCATTGATCCGACTGGAAACGTTCCTTTGCAGCTTGTGGTGCTGGGAGTGGTGTCCGTTCTGATCGAATTACCCATCCTGTTGTTCTACGCAGCAGCATTCACACTCTCGGCCCAAATCATGAAGGATCGTGTCATCACATGGATCGAAGCGATCGGTGGCGGGATATTGGTGGTTTTAGGCGTAGCCCTGGCACGGTCCGGCCGCGAAGCCTAGTCATTTGGACTGCCCTTTTCTGCACCCGCAGACGCAAATCTGTCTGTTGTGATGCGCGTCACGTTCGCCAGCGGATGGAGTGCCTCGCCATGAACAGCGGCACGAATGCGCGCAAGCGCTTGGGAAGAGGACGAAAACATGCTGTCATAGGCTTGGAAGTCGTGCGACATGTCATCCCAAAGATCGAGCATGACGTCTGCTCCGTTCTCCACTTGTATGCGGGCAAATTCCAAGGCCGGATCGCGAAAGATCTCTCGCCCACCGGCTTGCAGATAAATCGGCGCAAGGCCCGAATAGTTTTTGAAAATCGGCGACAAAGCTTCGCGCCCGTACCTACCATCCGGATCAAGCCATTCACCGAATTTGAGCGCCATCCATCCCTGCACAAGATCAAAGTGGTCGTTAGTGCGCATGCTGTCGCCACGTTCCGCATTGTCGACCCAAGGACACAGCGCGATGCAAAGAGCCGGCTGATCCCTGTCGCTGTTCCCAAGATCGTCAAGCAGCATCAGAGCAAGATGCGCTCCTGCACTGTCGCCAATCACAACGACTTTCTCTGGCACAACAGAATCCGACAAAATGTCCCACGCCGCTTTTGCATCTTCGATTTGCGCGGGGTGCGGGTGCTCTGGCGTGCGCCGGTAGTTCGGCATCCACAGACGAGCACCCGTATGATGCGCCAACATGGCGGCGAAGCGCTCCGCATTCGGGCCGCCAAAGGTGTAACCGCCCCCATGGAAGTAAAGAAGCACGCGATCTGTCGTGATGGTTTTCGGAGTGACCCACAAGCCGTCGGGCTTGGTATCCATTTCGACTTCGTAGATATCGTCAGTCAGTGTTTGAAGGCTGTTGTAAATCGCCCGTCCTGTGCGGATGTCTGGGTGTGTCATGGCTGTGGTGAATTGATGCCGCCAGAACCGAATGCCAATCTCCATATTCGCATCCCAATCCGGCGCGATCTTTTTCCCAATGGCGTGTCTTGCGTAGACCGAGGTGGCTATCTTGTTCAAAGCGGCCATGCTGCGGATGCTGTGGCGCAGAGGCCCGTGAAAACGTATTTTTGGCATGTACAGTCTCTCGAAGTGTCTCGATGCAACTTGCCGGGGCAGAAGGGCGAAAAATAGAACGATGACGACACTTCAAATGGCCGTAGGCGCAAATGAAATGGCTCCCCACGCTCGGATCTTGTTTCCACCGCTGGAGCTCGCGAGCTGTTTCGCATTCGCGATTGTCCGTGATACGCGGGGACGGACGCTGAGTAGGACAGACCGTCTGAATTACTTTCCTGCGTCACCACTCGTCACACTCACCGTTGTTCTGGATGACCAGATCCATATGGCAAATACGCTCTGTGACTTCGAAGCTCTGAGGTTATCCGATCCTCGACCGCGGGTCTTTGTTTCATTGCCGCAGCCCGGCCCGATTGTCAGTTGGAGCCCCGGTGCGGTCCGCGCGGTGACTATAGGTTTTTTCCCGGACGCATGGCGTAAAATGGGAGGTGCACTGGACGGAACCGATCTCCCCAGAGCTATTGAGGCAGCAGCGGACGCCTTTCTTTCTGCAGAGGATGTAGACGCGGGATGGGCCGGCTTTTGCCGGTTGCTCGCTGAGGTTTGGAAAGGGGACAAAACGGATATGAGCTTGTCACAGTGGAATGGAGGGGCTCGGCTGACGGATTGGGTCCGCCACGTCCTGCTTCAATCTGCAATGAGCGGACCTGGACGGAGTGTTCGCGCTATGGAACGTCGCCTAAAGCGCTGGACAGGTCATAGCAAACAAGCGCTCGAGTTTTTTGCTCAAGTCGATCATCTGCATGGACTGGCGCACCAAGCACAAAACCAGACGGCTGCAGAGATAGCCTACGACGGTGCCTATAGCGATCAGGCTCACATGGGGCGCGCCGTCAAACGCGCAACCGGATTTTCGCCGGTGAGGTTAAACAAGCACATCGAACATGAAGAAGCGTTTTGGTGCTATCGGCTCTTGGGCGAGAGATTTTGATAGGCGGAAATCAGGACACCCATCCCAGCAACGATCACGAGACCTACGTCTAAGGTCCTGTGTGGATAGCCCCTGCATAGCAAGACATTTCTGAGTTGATTGCGCATTGGTCAGAAGCAGACGTGTGTCCG
>NZ_CANLQB010000016.1 GCF_947493125.1 uncultured Roseobacter sp.
TGATCGTCCATTGCAGATAGAATGGATCTTGCGAGGTCGTTCCCTCAGATACCGTCGACCCAGACACCGAAACCGTGCTAGCCATCTCAAATCACCTCAACAAAATTCAAAAAAGTGTGAATCGGACGTTAACTTGTGTTTTTGATGATTCAATATGAATTAAAAAAAATCTGGACGACGAAACGTTGAAAAGTGGTTTGCCTGAAATTTGAGCCCAATAGCGGCTCTCAGTGCCGTGGCTAGACTTAAGCTTGCTCAGCGGAAAAACCTTAAATCTATACATGGTCGCCAATCGTGAAACGTCCGAGGCGCTCAGTTCAATGCGAAAGGAGTTCATTCGCGAGAAGCGAACAGAAAGTCGGAAGAAAACGTCCTCGCAAACGTCGCGCGCGATCTTCAACCAACCGGAGACGCTCAAACTACCAAACGGCTGCTTTGGTGAAAATGGAAAATGAACCCCAGAACTGATGTCGCACGTGCGAGCTGATGCTGCGTAAGCGAAACGCTAAAATCCAATGTCGGCCGGGTCTGCGCCTCAAAGGTCCGTGCCATAAGCAGTGAAAGCACAATTTGGGTTCGGGGGTTGATCGGCGCTGGTAAACGGCTGCTTCGGCGAAGTGCGCTGAATCGCGACTGAAAGTGCGCTGCGGCTGCGTGGCCATGCTGCGTCAGCGAAGGTCGAAAACCTAAAGTCGGGTTTGTCCCGCCGATTGTGAGTTTGGTCACCTACGGATTTCGCATCCGCAGCGAACGGCAGGTATGCGGGCTGCGACCGCAGGATCGTAAAGGTAGAATGAAGGGCAGCTCTGGGCCGTTGATCAGAATGCTGAGGTATTTATGGCTTCGATTTAGCCCTCATAGACATCCGACACACTCAATAATCAAATTACGCTTCTGCCCTGGCTTCCGGATCATCCATGCGACGAACCGCCGCCACCGGTTTCTTTGCGGTGCAACGCGCTACCTTTCTCGCCAAGGAGTATTTCATGCTTTGTAACGTTGGAAGGAAAATCAACCCGCTGACAGCCGTCTGTGCCGCGCTTTTGCTGCTGCTCGGATATGGACAGCGGCTGAAAGCGACGCAGCCAGTATTCGGGCAGGAGGTACGCAACGGCGCCTCGCGCGTTTCCTCCAAGCTGTGACTGTCCGCAGCAATCAATCAAAAATTGAACAATGGATAGTGACGCAATGACCGGAAAAACCGATAACAGCCAGCCCGAATTGTATCGGGCGGGCCGCCCCAGCGTATCTGTCCCGAGCTTTGATCGCCCGAGGGAAGACCCGTCCGAACGGAAGTCTCGGCACGCCGTCACGAAGCGCGACCAGTCTCCGCATCGACTGTACCGTAGTCTCTATGAGGATATGCTCAATTGACCGCACCGATCCTCATTCTCGGCGCTACCTCCGGTATCGGTGCGTCCGCAGCGAAAGAAGCCACGTCACGCAGTTTGCCGGTACGCGCCTTCGCTCGTGGAGCGCACAAGCTCGACGCAGCCGATCTGGTCGAACCGTTTCCGGGCGACGCGCTTGACCACGGCAGTGTCGAAGCCGCCCTTTCCGGCGTGCGCGCTGTTATCTATGCCCTCGGCATCAAGGAACGCCTTTCGATGCTGTGGGAGGAAGAGACTCTCTTCTCCGAGACCACCCGCGTCCTCATTCCGGCAATGAACAATGCCAACGTCAAGCGGCTCGTTGTTGTGACGGGTTTTGGTGCCGGCCGTTCCAAATCTGCGATGAGCCGCATCGAACGCTTGGGTCATCGCGCCATTCTGGGTCGCCCCTACGCGGACAAGGACCGTCAGGAGGCCTTGGTCATGGAAAGCGATCTCGACTGGACAATCGCACGACCTGTCATCCTCACCAACGGCTCGGCAGCCGCACCAAAAGTGTTGCGCGAGCCGCATGAATGGCGAAACGGTCTGATCTCGCGGGCGGCGGTCGCGACATACCTGCTTGATGCGATCGAAAATGATCTCGACATCCGGTCCGACGTTGTCCTCGCCCGCTGATATCGACGAGATGTCGCGCCTCGCACACTCACCAAAGCCGCAAGATCATCACGCGGTAGTGCAGGAATACCTGCACTTGACCCGCGTCGTGTTGCCGGAGCTCGCGTGCCGCCCCGAAACCAACTGGCCGGTGGTGAACGATCATTGCTTCCAGCGTATCGTTCTCGACGCGATCAGCGGCGGCGTTTGGTATGATCACATCGCGCGCCCAGCCTACAAACATCTCACGACCGCGCAGGCGGCAGAGGCCGTCGCTATCTGCAAAGCCATCATCGCAGGTGATGCGGATCTGCACGCACTCAATCGCCGATCCCTGAAATGGCGCGGCAAGGGGGGCCGGTGACTACAGAAACCCACATCCAACGGATCATGACGCTTTTGCGCGGCGTATTCGATCCCGAGCCGGGTCCAGGCCGGATCGCGCTTGCCCTCGCATTCGGGCTGACGGTTCATCTGGTCTTCGCGGCGGGCGTTCTGGCGATGGTGCTGGCGATGTATTTCGGCATGAGCGAAAGTCTCGGGACAGTCCCCTGGCCATCTGCGGCCGGTGTCAATGCCCTGCTCATTCTGCAATTCCCTATTGCCCATTCATTCTTCCTGACTGGACCCGGCATGAAGATCCTTGCATATCTCGTCCGCGGCCCGCACGGCGGTACCCTTGGCACAACAACTTACGCAATTATCGCGTCCCTCCAGCTTTTTATCCTGTTCGCATTCTGGACGCCGAGCGGCATTATCTGGTGGCAGGCTGAGGGCTGGGCGCTCTATGTCATCACGACGCTCTACGCCATGTCCTGGCTGCTTCTTCTGAAAGCCAGTTGGGACGCCGGAGCCGAGGTTCAGGCCGGTGCGCTTGGCTGGATGTCGTTGATGAAGAACGCCAAGCCGCGCTTTCCGGACATGCCGACGACCGGCCTCTTCCGGATCATACGGCAACCGATCTACGTGGCCTTCGCCTTTACCCTCTGGACAGTACCTGTCTGGACCCCTGACCAGTTGGCCTTAGCAATGGTCTTCACCGCCTACTGCCTGTTGGCGCCCAAGCTGAAAGAGCGGCGGTTCGAGAAGCGATACGGAGATAGGTTTCGGGACTACCGGAAGGACGTGCCCTATGTCTTGCCCGACCTCAAAAGGATAACCACCAATGTCGAACACAGCCCGAAATAATCTCGACATCTATGACGATGTGGCGGCGAACTGGTGGTCGGACGACATTCGTTGGCTGCGCACGCTGAAGAACCTCGTGCCCGGACGGCTGAAATGGTTCGATCGGCATATCGACTGGAAGGGGAAATCGGTGCTCGACCTTGGGTGTGCCGGTGGCTTCATGGCCGAGGCACTGGCAGAGAAGGGCGCCAGCGTCACGGGCATCGACCCGGCGGCGCGGGCGATTGAAGCGGCCAAGGTGCATGCAACACAATCCGGCCTGCAAATCAGATACGATGTTGGTGTCGGCGAGGCCTTGCCCTACGACGACGCTGCCTTCGACGCGGTCGTCTGTGTTGACGTGCTGGAGCACGTCAGCGATCTGCCCAAGGTCATCTCTGAAATAGCCCGGGTCCTGAGACCAGAAGGCACATTCCTCTACGACACGATCAACCGGAACCTTGTGGCCCGCTTCGCCGCGATCACCGTCGCCGAAGATATCCTGAGGCTCCTGCCGAAAGGCACCCACGATCCAGAGATGTTCATCCGACCGGCAGAACTGGCCAGCGTCATGAAGCAAGCTGGGCTCGTCGTCGGACCCACCACAGGTCTCGGCCCACGCGGCATCAACCGCCGAGGAGACTTTGTCTTCGGTCCGCTACCATCCCGCGCTATCATCTACATGGGCATGGCCACAAAGCCGAGATCAGATGAAAGGTCCAATCGGTAAAAGATACCTTTGTTACCCAACAGACATCATCTCTTGGGCCAAAGACACTATCTTTCAAGGATCGGCACTCGCGATGCGGACGAATTGCGAGTGAAATAATGAAACGCTGGCATCCGTCATTCTTTCGGATATCCGAAGGACCAGCGCGCGACATATTAGGTGACATCCACGTTCCAGAAGCTGATGCAGACACTGGCGCACCCTAAACACGCGCCTTCTTGTCCTCGATGTTTGAATTAGGCACTCAGGAGTTTGCGTGCGCAGCGAAAGTCCGGTCTGACGTGCCGCACCGCAGCAAGTGAGGTGGTCGATAGATGGCCTCTGTGGGTGATTACAGCGCTGCGCGCAACCAAAGACTACTAACGCGATACTAATCTGGTTGGCCCAGGCACCCTTCGATCCCGACCTGTCATGCATGCCGCCGCGGGACCTACTTGTCTTCAATGAGGCGGTTTCTTGCTGCGGTGATCTGGGCTGTCAAAACGGCCGAGCCACCGCTGTCTGGATGCAGCCTCTTGATAAGACGGCGGTAGGCCTCGCGGATCTCGCCCTCGGTTGATCCTGGTTCGAGTCCCAATATGCGGTAGGCGTCTTCCCGGCTCATTTCGTTCAAGTCAGGCGGCCGGGTCTCATGTGCGTCAGCACTCTGATCCGCATGATCGCGCCACTCGGGATGGGCCTGATTGAGATAGGTTTCTAACAGCTTCAACGATTGCTCATCGGTCTGGATTTCGGCAAGGAGACGAAGTAGTTCGGACAACGATAGATCGGAAAGAAGCTGCCCGTGACGTGGTCCGCAGAGAATTCGTCCATCGATATAGCCGCTTTCATGATCGAGTGTCATTTCCAGATTTGTAGAGCGCACCCGCGATTTTGGAGGGGGCGCTTTCCGGGGATTGGCTGGATTTCCCGGCACCAGTGCGACCGCCCCAAGGACAAAAAGGAAAAGGGACAGGCCGAAAAGGCGAAAGAGCAACAGCCAGATCGCGACCGAGATCAGCCCCGCACCAAGCAGATTAGACGAAGCTGCCGGAAAGACCAAGCGCACGACCCGTGCAACGATCCAGACGGTCGTGGCAAAAGCAGCGGCGCCCGAGAAAATCGCCAGAAGAGGTTGCATCAACGCATATCGGCCAGAAGCTTTCTCGCCGTGTCGCTGTCCATGGCTTCGAGGGCCTTGCGGCCGCCGGTCGCATAGGCGGCAACGGCCGCGAGCAACGCCTTGAGTTGCGCCGCCGAATTCCTGTCGAACGGCAGATAGGCGCCACCTGTCAGTTGTGCAATCTGGCGAAATGCGGACTCGGCCACCGGGTCGCGGCCATCGTGGAAGACAAACGCCTTGACGCCAAGCAAGCCCAATTCGCCGGCCAGTCCGAGCACTTCGTCGATGTTCTCTTCCATTGAGTCGCCCACGTAGACCAAAGCCGCCAAGTCTTTTTTCTCGGCTTCCTTCTTGGCATGTGAAAGAACCCGCACGATTTGCGTCAGACCCCCTCGGCAATCAATACCTTCCATCACCGCGCGCAAGCTTTCGGCGCTGTCGACCCATCGGGAGGCACGGGATTCGCGCTGCCCGCGAAAATACACCAGTTGGACCGAAAGATTGCCAGTGGCCGCCGCGGACGAGAACATTTCGCCCTGCAATGCACATGCCATGTCCCAGGTGGGCTGTCGGCTCATCGTGGCATCAAGAGCGAACATTAGCCGTCCTGATGCCGCACCGGTCGGGCGTGCTAGATGTTTGGCGGTCTGCAAGAATGCGTCGATCTCTCCCCGGCTTGATTGCGCCCGGGCCCTAAGGCCGGACTTGCCGTGTCGCGAAACTTCGTTCTTCTTCATAGCGTTGCAATTCTGTCTGGCTTCGGATCCGCTGACTTGATGAGGAGCGGCCCGCTCGCATCCCTCTCTGTTCTTGTATCATTTATAGTTCAAAGCGCGTGCGACCAGCAATCGGAGACGAAGTCCGTGTCATGCCAGTTCAGCCAGGTTCTGCTGGTGTGCTTGCAGCGAACGATCATTGCACCAGGTCGCGCCACGCCACGGCAGCGATGCACGGCAAGTCTGCGAAGGACAGACGTCGACGGCGCCACCCACCCCGTGATCCGTTCAACAGTCGCACCGTCGCAGGACTGGTCCGTCCGCTTCGCGCGCGTTCATTATACACTGGTTTCACGCAATTGCAGCGAATGACCGGATCCACAATCGCGTTATTGCGGAGTTCGTCCAGGTCGAATGTCCGGACTGGGCCGGTCAGGAAAGATCGTTAGCGGCCCATTGCGGACTTTGACCACGTATCGCGTTGCCGCAATGCAGCTTCCCCGAAGCAGACATTGACCCATGAGCGCAGCATTTTTGCATGCTGAATGACTGCATCGCGGGACAAAAAGCTGCCTTTCGCTGTGTCGGCTCCAATGGCCGCTTTTTACAGTGCAAAAGGTCCAACTATGTAGACGATACCTTATCGAAGAAGTCTTTTCGACTGCTAGCAAAGAGGTGTGTTTAGTGCGACGCTGTGTTGCGTTCGAGGTGCGGTGTTATGGGTCGAGACTAGTCCAGTTAAAAGGCCTTAGAATTCATCAAATTCTGGAACATTGCCAAGCCTTACAAGGAAACTTGGTGATCTAACTTCGCCGCTGTTCGGGTCTTCGCTGACTGTTTAGGCATCGACACCCGCGCACTTTTCGGATCGGACTTCTCTTTCCGCTCTGTTTTGCGCTTCCGATGCTGTCGAATGCTCAAATTGCTTGTCAATTTTCAGGGTTACTTGACCATCGCGCCCTACTGCCTTCTCAACATATGTCTGGCAGATGTAGTGAACCTTTACTGCGCTCTTGTCTGAATCTGTCATAGATGCTTCCTCGGAAAGAGTGGGAACGGTTGCGAAGGTCGGGAGAGACGTGAGGCGGAAACGTATTTGTCTGCTTCTCGTATAACCAGATTATGAATTGCCAGGTTTGGCGGCAAACAGAAAATAGGGAATCAGTGGTGGTATCATCCCTTTTTGACGGCTTTGGATGCGTGTTTTTTCTTCGTTGCAGAGGCGGAGTCGGTAGGGGTGTTCGCTTCTCTCTCGAGCCGGGCAGTGCGAAGCCGGGCGATCTTAACTTGTCGTTGCTGTGCTTCTTCGTCGATTATTTCCCTGACGACACGCGTTGTCTTGTCCATCGCCGTTTCCGGTTGGGGATCAAGTGCTTTAAACAGGGTTGTTTTCGTCGGCTTGGGCAATGGTCAATCTCCTTAGGGGCTTCGTATTCACATGTTTGAGCCAGGTACTTCAGACCAACGCCAGGCCTTTGCTTGTACCTTGGATGTTTCGCGACCGCTTTGGGGACCGGTCCGAGAGCCGCTTTGTTTCCACGTCGGGTGCGGCCATGGCATGCATCAACGCACTATAGTTTATCTGAAATCTCATCTCGGTTCCGACCGGTAGCGGTGAGCGGTTCGTGCAAATGACAAGATGATCGCTTGTTGCGCCGACAAATGAGTGTCCGGAAGGCATCGAAAGCCCCGAAACATCCGTGTCCTGATGCCCAATGGCGAGGAGCAGACGTGTGGTGTACCCTCTCTCCGGGACAAGGCGAAGTCTTACCAAAACCGGATCGACAAAGTTGGCGCGTGGAAATACCGGCTTTGTATCGGTCTCAATAACTTCAGCGACAAGTGTGAATGCATCCTTATAGAGGCCGCCTATCTGATCTCCTGAAACCGGATCAACGCCTAGAAGTATAGCTTCCCCCAGCCTCAGATCGTTGATGCGACCGGTCGACCGCCCCCCGAGCGCCCAGGGCAAACTAGCGGAACCGCCACCAGATACCGTTTTAAGGAAAGGGCCACATACCCCTTCGGTTTCCGTCGCCAGCCCGCAGAGAGCCGCCATATTGCTAGCATTGGGGGCTATTCCCCTGAGGCAGCCAAAGTTTGATCCGATACCTTTCAACGCAACACCGGGCATATTCATGACGTGCCGTGCAATTGTGGCCAAATTCTCTGGCAGTATCCCTTCGCGCAGATCGCCCATCTCGACCATCAGGATAATCCCATGGGTCGTGTTTTCCCGGATCGCAGCAGCTGCCAAAGCTGCGATCACGGCTGGCTCTGTATTATAGCTTGCCTCGCAGAGTTGGACGACCTCATTGGTTTGGCTCAGCAGCGGTGTTCGGATCAAAGTAATCGGGATTGTCAGACCGGCTGTGCGCAACCTCTGGACGTTGCTGAGACGCGCATCTGCAAGACCCAAAGCGCCACCGTCCAGCATCGCCTGAGCGACGGCAGGATGTCCACAAACGGCTTTGGTCACGCCAGTGACACTGATGCCACGCCTCTCCAGCCGCCCGACAACTGTCTTAGTATTGTGGCGTATCTTGCTCAGATCCACTTCTATGCGAGGAGTGCTCACACCGCAGCCACAGGTATTCCTCGATGCAAACCAGGATAGGCGGCGACGACCATGGCGAGCAAATGCGCTGCCGGTCGGCTTAACGCGTCGGTCACAGGTAGTCCAAGTTTTTGAGACTGTGCTGCAATGGTGTCGGTAATTTCGGCGTCAGTCATCCCTTCATGATTGAGTGTGACGCCGATAACCTTCGTATCGGCAAACGCTTCGATAAGGGAAATCTCACTTGCAGGGGTGGGCATCGGCATATTCGGAAAATCGCAGCGATGGGCGCGTTTGGGCGCGTGCTGAAGGATGACCGCATCGGGTTGGCTGCCCCGCAATATAAAAGCGGAGGTGCAAAAGGCCGGGTGGCTTAGCGCGCCCTGACCCTCGATCAGGATCACGTCTGGCCGTTCGCCATCCGAGGCGGCAACAATCGCGCCCTCAAGCTCGCCACAGCAGAACTGCGGCGGCACGGCGTCCATTGCCAAACCATATTTTGCGCCCTGCATCAAACCGGTCTGGCCCGTGCCGACAAGCACCGTTTTGATGCCCTTTGCGTTCAGCGCACATGCCAGCACTGTCGCTGTCGTCCGCTTGCCAATGGCGCAATCGGTCCCTAGAACCGCAATACGCAGAGCTTCCACCCCTGCTACGCTGCCATCAAACAGTCGCATGTCTTTGCTTTGCTTGGGTTTTCGTATGTCGCGAATGGTGACATCTCGTTGGGAAGCGGCGGTAGCGATTTCAGGGTCATCGCTCAAGTATTCATGTAAACCACTGACGATGTTCATCCCGAGTGCTATGGCGTCCAGAACGACGCTTCGATCCGTCGGTGAGAGCCTCCCCGTCGAGGGTGCCATCCCGTAGATGAGCGTATCAGGAACCAATGCCTCATGGACGAGAGCCGCATTCAGATCATTGAAGACCGGTATGTTGTTCATCGCATTGTCAAGAACCAGCCCGCTATCCTGCCCACCGTGGCCACTGTCGATGACCGATAGGATCCGGTAGGCTTCTGAATGACGCACGAGGCCGTTTGCGGTTTTGCCATCAATTCGTGCGAAATTGCCCTCGCAATAGACAATGGCACTGGGGGGGATGATCGGCTGCGTTACGGCATTGGATTGGGTGTTATCGTTTTGACCTGATGGCGACGCTTGCGCGTCACTGACAGTCCGTTGGGTGCTATCCAACGTCTTAAGGTCGGGTTCCATGTTTTGGTCCTTTAGCATGATCGGCAAAAATGACATCGCTGCCATCGGTGTCGCGATTTGAAGTAGGAGCGGTCGCGTTCCGGCGCGGTGCGCGCTCAGTTTTCGAGCACGCACAAGCCTTTTGATTTTCGGAAGTTCTTGTTGCATGCCCAACGGTTTCCGGACCTGTCGAGATGGGCGTTCGCAGGAACCTCTATAGCTATGCACCTATCATCAGACGCGGCGTATCCCCGTTCGCATTTCCACCCCTGACCGTACGTCGCATCGTCAAAGTAGGCATGCTCGGGGACCACAACGGCTGCGCACAGATCATCCTGTTCAAAATAACCCCGTTCACATGTCCAGGGCTGGCCATAGCTTGATGTATTCAGGTAGGCGTTCGGCGGAACCGCAATGGCGGTACATGCGTCTCCGTCGGCCCGAAACCCACGCTCGCAGACCCATTCGGACCCGTAGGACGTATCCTCCAGATAGGCGTTCGCGGGCAGGACAATCTCCTGACAGGTATCGTCGAGTTTGAGAAATCCGCGCAGGCAATGCCAACGTTCGCCTGAGGGGTCGAGAAACCCGCCCTCGGGGACAATCACTTCAGCACATGCGCCTTCATCGCTCCTTCTAAAGCCGTGGAAACACTCCCACCCGGGACCATAGCTGAGGTTGGTTGCATAGGCATTTTCCGGCACACTCACTGCCGCACAGGCACCGCCATTCAATCTATACCCCTTATTGCATTGCCACCCATCCCCGTAGCTTTTTGCGCTGGCGTTCTCGGGCATCGGCTGCCCGTTGGATTGGGCCAGTGCAGGCATTGCAAAGAGAAGCGAAGCAAAGATCGAGACGACAAATAACGCCAAGGTGGTTTGAGCGGCTGTCGACATACGTGTCCCGCAAGCTGCCTGCGGCCGTCGCAGCATTAGGTCAGACCTATGATCCATCCAGCTCAAGCCCCGCGAGACAAGCTGCTGCGAGGTCCCGGTTTGGCGTGTCCGAGCCCGGTGGTGTCGCCCAGCCCGTATCCATCATAGCCGTGCGGCGGTTGAACCCAGAGGCCTCCTGAAGGACGGCCAGTTTTTCTGCGCTTTCCGGATCAGTCGCTGACATATCCAGGCAGACTGGCACCATTGCCAGCGTCACCTCTTCGCCCGCGAGTTTCTGCGCCATGTCCTGAGCGTTGCCGCTGGTTGTCCAGCCACCCCAGGTAAAGCCGAGGATAGAGACCGCAATCGCACCGGTTAAAGCACCGTAAATACCTGGTTTCGTCCATTCTGGAAAAGTCATTTCACATCCCTTGACGGAGAAAGCGCCGCCTCACTGTTTTGTTTGTTTTTGTCCAGCCCTGCTTCGCGTCAGTGCCATTTCTAAGTCTCGATGATCGTTAAAGCGCAATCGGCATCCGCCGGTGACCCGACGGATCAGCAGCTTCGTTAAGGTCTTTCGCTCCGCCAGCATCCTTAGACTTTGCGTAAATTCATCTTCCTCAAAGAACTCACAACTGCTTGGCGGCAAGTCATCGGAAGAACCGGTCACCACAAACGGAAGGACAAATGCCACAAGTGATGTGGTTTTGCTCGACAACATCGGCAAACTCATCAAGTATCAGATCCCTTTCAGAGGACGTGACAGCTGAATTATAATGATGGGCGATTGTAGTCCGCTCTGGCAGAGCGATGGGACTAGGCCACAGAAAACCACATCTCTTACAAGTGCTATGTAGTCTCTCGGCGTCGCAATTACAATGTTATCTGACCTGTCTTTGTTTCCAAGTCCACCGATACCTTTGAAAGGAATGAGAGGCCGTAAGTCTACACCCTTTGTATCGGCAAAACCTTCGCCAGTGACGTCACTCTTCTTGGTATGCTACCCAGAAACCGAGTTCCGCTGCATGCCAGAAAATCTACAAGATGGGCTCTCTCCAGACTTCGGAGGCAGCGCGCCGATCCCGTGATATGGTGCCTCGTCAACGTCGGGTTGTCGTTGTGGAGGGCATGGCGGATCGGAGGATCAGTCATGGAAACACCAAACTTACCAGCCATTCGCGCACTTCGCCCTGCATGGAACAAAGGCCGCATCGTCGGTCAGAAACGGCCGCTGAAGCCAAAGCATGTTTGGGCAATCCGTGTTCGACTTGAATTGGCAGAAAACCATCGCGACCTCGCACTGTTCAACATGGCGATCGACAGCAAGCTGCGCGGCTGTGACCTGGTGAAGATGAAAGTCGTCGACGTTATGGCATCTGGCCAAATCAAAGAACGGGCTTCCGTGTTGCAGAGCAAAACACAAAAACCCGTGCGCTTTGAGATATCCGAAGGCACCAGAGCCTCGGTCGAGAAGTGGATGGAGGATGAACTCATGGTCGGCTCTGAGTATCTTTGGCCGGGACGCTTCCATGAGCGTCTTCATATCTCGACGCGCCAGTATTCGCGGATCGTCCGCGATTGGGTCACATCGATCGGTCTAGAGGCGAGCGCATATGGCACGCATTCGATGAGGAGAACAAAGGTGACGCAGATCTATAAAAAGACCGGCAACTTGCGGGCGGTTCAACTTCTGCTTGGACACACCAAGATGGACAGCACAGTCCGGTACCTGGGCGTCGAGCTTGAGGACGCGCTGGCAATCGCCGAGGCCATTGAAATTTAGCAACTTCGGGTCGCCTTCAAGGGCGGCCCATTGCGGACTCTCAGCACCTTATCCGAATGCTGCGGTCGCGGCCGCTTTGCTGCCATTCGCTGCAAGCGCAAAAATAGGAGCTGCTAAAACGCGCTGTTCGCAGACGAAGCTCACCCTAGATTCTACTCCATCATTGTCCAGTTTTGTTGTGGGACGATGTTCTAAATGCTGTTTCCAGTTCAACACTCATACTTGTAGCCAAGTCAAAGAATCGTCGTCGCACGGCCCCGGCATAGGGATTAGCTTTCTCGATCGCTTCAAATACCTCCGGCGCATCATGCTGAACCATGGAAATCGCCTCAGACAACAAGTCAAAGCTCTTCGTTGTCATGCGCGTTGGCAACGGTCCCATTCTCAGTAGCACTTTGGCAATGAGGTGCGTGAGGCCCTGGACAACTGCTGCCTCGCGGTCGTGATCCTCCGGTGTCGTCATTATGACTGTCAGACCGAGCGCATTGCGTAAGAACGCAGCCAGCCTCACATGTTGTTTTCCATGGATGGGGCAGATCGCAATTTTCAGACCCTCAATACCCATCGTGGCACTCTGAGGGCCGAACAACGGATGAGTTGCAACGATGTCCACGTGGTTTGGTAGTAGCCGCCGCATGATTTCAGCGGGACCTACTTTGACTGAGCCAACATCGACAATCAGTGCGCCAGGTTTGCAAGCAACCGCGATCTCGCTGACAATTTGCTCAAATGAAGAAACCGGTGCGGCAATGAGGATCACATCAGTCTGCGAGACCGAGCGCAACGATGCGAGAGGCACTCCGAGTTGCTTTGCTACACTGGCAAGACCCGGGGACGGGTCATAAGCCGATACTTCGAAATGCTGGCCTAGATGACGTGCTGCAAGTTGTCCGAACGCACCGAACCCCACGATGCCAAGCGACGTGTTTTGACTTCTGCTGTTGTTATTCATTTTTCGACCTTTGAGTGTGCCGCCCCGGCACAAGGTCGATTGTATGTTGACCGCTGTCAGGGGCAGCGGAAAATAAATGAAGAATTACCCGCAGCTATCGAAGCTCAGGATAATAGTCCTGCGATGCGAAGAACGATTTCACCATGACGTCATCGATAAGGCACCCAAGAGAGCAGAGTCAACGATACTGCCATTGCTGCTGCTCCCCTGGTCAAGCTGATGCTGCGGTGCGGCCCGTCAAACCTGCTGTTAGCAGCGGGCGCAAAAAGTGCAATCTCCTGAGATTAGGATTTCGGATAAAACCGTACTTTCGGATTGGTCCTGCGAATGTCTGCTCAAGCTTCGAGTGCTTCGGATCGACACATTGGCGGAGTATCAAGCATCGGACCGGTAACGCAGTAGATCGATTATGGCGCGGCCCCCATTCGGGCAGAACATTGGTGCTCCTTGTTAGGCCCGTCCCAGACCGGAGCGTGCGGCGAGGGCGTAGCCTCGTTGTGCTGTCACCTGCAGGTCCCGGTCGCGGATCACGGCCCAACGGTCAAGGACGTCTGTCGGAAGTGCGTCCTCCGAACGCCAGTCCTTCAACGCCTCGGCCAGCAAAGTGGCATCCCCGAATGCCTTTGAGGTCCCGGCAGCCGTGTGTGGGCGGACAGTGCCCGCCGCGTCGCCAATCAGAACGGCCCGTCCATGTATGCGCGCTTGGGGCACCACATCCTGTACGGGTTGCATAAACAGACGCGATGCTTCGACAAGGTTCCGGAAAAGTGGGGGCAAGGTGCGCGCCGCCGTCTTGGCCATCTCTCGGGACACATTCATGTCCATGTCGTCCGCAGGTAGAAACGAGCGATAACGCGTTCCCGAAGCGCCGGTCAGGTACCGATCCAACGCGACCTCGGGTGTATTCACATACCAGACCCAGTTGACCCGCCGCTGTCCGGGTTCGGTTGCGCCATCCGCACCGGGTACGAGATAGCACAGCATCTGCATGCCCGGATGCATGAAGGATGTGAACCGCCCGGCCAGTGCGTTCACCAAGACGGGTGGTAAAGCTGCCTCATCCTCCAACCCGCGCCAAGCGACATAGCCGGTATATCTTGCATCTGCCTTTGCACCCAAGAGGAGATGCCGTGCGGCTGAATTCACTCCATCTGCCGCGATCAGGATGTCTGCTGACACGGAGTGCCCGTCGGCGAAGGTCGCCGTGATCCGGTGCTGGTCCTGCGATAGCGCCGTCAAACGGCTGTTCTGGTGATAGCAATCGCCACCCAGATGAGTTTTCAAGGTTCGGTAAAGCGTGTCCCACGCTGTCATTAGCTGCGGTGCCGGGCTTGCCTGCGCGCGGCCGTCCCGCGCCAATCCAACCCGCTCGCGCAATTCGACGCATACCGAACGCGTGCTCACCCCGATCCGGCTTAGCAACGCATCAACCTCGGGCTGCATCACCACACCAGCGCCGCGCGCCTGCATCTGACCCGTTGATCGCTCGTAGACGGCGACGTCGGCCTGTAGCCGATCACGCAGTTCGATGGCGGCCGCCAGGCCACCAACCGAACCGCCGACCACGGCCGCGGAGAAAGGTGCGTTCGGCCCCATGTTCAATTGCCTCGAAGCGATCCCGGTCGGGCCTATCATCAAAGTAACAAGAGCGGTAGTAGTCACTCAGAGGTAACCTGAAAGAGACAGCCATGGCCGACCATTCACACGCATCCGATCCTCAAGAAGCATTGGTAGACGAGGCTGTCTTCCATGAGCGCTATCCATCACGGCGTCTTCTGGATCTGATTGCAAATCGATGGACTCCGATTGTACTGTTCTGCCTTGCGTCGGGCACACATCACTATGGGCAAATGCAAAGGCGCATTCCCGGCATTTCGAAAAAGATGTTGTCCCAGACCCTGAGGAGGCTGGAAACGGATGGTCTGGTTCACAGAGAGGTCTATCGCGTTGTTCCTCCAAAAACCGAATACGAACTGACAGAACTGGGGTGGCGGCTTCACGAACCCGTCCGCTTCCTCTGCAGGTGGGCTACGGAGAACGCCGAGGTTTTCGACCGCATAGAGCGCAATCGAACGGCAGCCGCAGTTTCAGAGTAGAGGCGCATCGATATGCGGAAATCGCGGCGCCCGGCGCTGATGAGAAACCGGCCTTTGCCTAAATGGTCAAGCGCTGCAGCGCCGCTTCGTCAGACCGGATTCTTGTTGCGTCTGCATGATGGCGGTGATCTGTAAATCACAGTTTGGGGAACGTCCGAAACGTCGCAGCATCCTTGCAGCGAGCCTATTCTATTCGGTCATCGACGGCCCTTAGCCGACCTTGGCTGGGCTTCTCAAATGCGGAATCCGCGTTCGATTTGCTGCCATTCGCTGCAAGCGCAAAATCGGTTGATGGGCGAATTCACAGATCGCAGGGCAAAGCACCAGCTTGGTGCGCGTTTTCCAGCGGCTACTTTCTGCAATTCGCAATGTCAGAAACAAAAACAGAGGGGAAACGGACCTCGCAAGCGCGTGCAAGCCGATGCCCGCGCGACACGGGTGCGCGCACAATCAAGGCACCCAATAACTTGGGCTTGTTCCGCGCCGCTACATGGTGGTCGTGGCGTTGCGAATGCGTTACTATCGGTCGAGTGGGAAGATCGGACGCGGCACATTGCGGTAGGGCAGCCTGGCGAGGTCCGGTGTGCAGAGCGCGCCGCTATCGCAAACGATAATGCGAGATGCGATCGGCTCGAAGGCGGCGCGAAAATGCTGCATGGACTTCAGGGCGACGATAGTCTTCTCGGCGGGATCGATGCCAAACGTCCGGAATTGCGCAAGGTCAAGCATCTGGGTCGCGTTGGTGACAATCAAGATGTCGATGCCTGCCGCGCCGAGGACGGCAGTGCGTCCCCAACTTCGGTGAAGACCACCGAGGATCGGGCCTGTCCCCGTAAAGTTGCCATCGCTGAGCATCTTGAGTGTGCCCGTCACCGTGATTGGCCCGCCGCCACGGTCAGGATCCGTCTTGCCTCCAAGTTCAAGGGTGACGGCCCGCCCCACGGTTTGCGTTTCCAAGTACTCGATTGCTTCTGGATCGACCAACGGTCCAAAGCATGCATTGTCGGCGCTTGCGGCAAGTAGCGCGGCAAGCAGCGATGTGGCATCGCCATACGCTCCTCCACCGGGATTGTCGGCATAATCGGCAACGACGATCGGGCCGTTTTCGGCTTCGTGGCCCGCGCATTGTGCGGCGGCGGCTTCGACACTGAGATAGTCGTTGAGACCCTCGAACCGCCTGTCCCAGATGTCATCTGCAAGTTCGTTGGCAAGCAGTTCATGTGGCGTAGGGTCGCCCTGATAGGTAACAAGGACTGTCGGCCCGACCTCCGCAATATCGGCATTGCCAAAGCCTGCATTGATACTGACGGCAAAGGCATCTGGGTGCTGCTGGTGTTCAAGAGCCCGCGCGTTGCGTTCGATCATCGGGCCGGCATCGGTGCGTCCACCATTGACCTCCTCAAGCATCGGGCGATGAACCCGCAGCGTCTTCGGTGCGATTTCATCCGACATGGTCCGATGAAGTATCTCTCCTGCCAGCACGGCACAGTCGCGCATGTCGACATGTGGATAGGTCTTGTAGGAGACGATGATGTCGGCGAGGTCGGCCATCTCTTGGCTTACATTGGCGTGGGGGTCGAGCGTGATTGCGATAGGAACGTCGCGGCCTGTCACCTCCCTGAGCCGCGCGAGGAAAGTCCCCTCACCGTCCTCGGCGCCGTCAATCACCATGGCGCCATGCAGCGACAGCAAGATGCCGTCAAAACTCTGAGCGAGAGCAAGCGCGATAACCGGCGCGGCCAGCGCCATGAATGTGCCCGGTGTGACAAGACCTCCGGGTGGCGCAGACGTGCTGACCGCATGGGTCAGAACCCATCCCTTATCGCGTGCGACATCGAGGAACCCGGCAAGATCGGTGTTTGCCTGCCCTCGTTCGCGGATCGCGTCCTCTCCCAGCAGGAAGTACCGGTTCTTGAACGCTGCAAGATTTGTCGGGCGGATCGAGAAGGTATTTGTCTCGTGACTGATCTCGGCAGTCAGAACGCGGAAGCTCATCGGATGTTTAATCCATCGGGTTGTGGCAGGCAACCATCTGGCCGTCGCCCAGGTTTGAAAGGGGCGGGCGTTCGCGTTTGCACATATCGCTGGCCGCAGGACAGCGCGCCGCAAAGGCACACCCGGGAATCTTCGCAAATGGGCTTGGAATTTCACCGCCCAGCATCGTGACGATTTTGCGCCGGGTCGGGTCGGGCTCGAAGTTGCTTTCGAGAAGCGCATGGGCATAGTGATGACGCGGCTGCGTCTCGGCGCCCGACAAAATCTCCACGACGCGCCCCAGATACATCACAACAACACGGTCGCAGAAGTAACGAACCAGGCTGAGATCATGGCTGATGAACAGATAGGTCAGCCCAAGCTCTTCCTTCAGGGCTTCCAGCAGGTCGATGATTTGCGCCTGGATGGAGACATCCAAAGACGCGGTCGGCTCGTCGAGCACGAGAAACGACGGGCGCAGTGCCAGTGCTCGCGCGATCCCCACCCGCTGCTTTTGACCGCCAGACAGCTGATGGGGGAAACTATCCATCATGCGCGTGCTGAGGCCGACCATGGAGATCAACTCCTCCACCGTCGTTTTCGCCTCGGCCGCCGTCTTGGCTTCGCCTTGCACCTGAAAGGGTTCGAGCAAGGCGCGGCGGATCGTGTAACGCGGGTCGATGGCAGAATACGGGTCCTGGAACACCATCTGCATCTGGCGGCGTAGTTTGCGCATCTCGGCCTGCGACTGGGTCGCGAGATTCTTGCCGTCGAAAAACACAGTCCCTTCAGTGGCCTCTAGCAGGCGCAGAACGAGCCGCGCCAAGGTGGACTTGCCGCATCCGCTTTCTCCCACGACACCGGTTACATTGCCGCGCGGCACATCAAGCGAGACGTTATTGACCGCGCGCATGGTGCGGCGCGGCTTCATTAAACTGCCTCCGGATGAAAACTCGCGGGTCAGATCCGTCATCGTCACAAGACTGTCGTCGCGTGGGACAGAAGCATCCATTATCAAACCTCGCTGAAATGACAGGCCGCCAGACCCGAAGATTTGGGCTCAAGCGCGGGCGCCTCGTCGCGACATAGCGCCTGTGCGTTGCTGCAGCGCGGGTTGAAGCGGCAGCCATCGGGATAATCGACGATGCTTGGCACGACGCCGGGAATACCCTTCAGGCTTCCCGGCTCCTGACCCAGCCTCGGAATGCAGCGGATCAGTTCGCGCGTGTATGGGTGCTTCGGTTCCGCAAAGATCTCGCCAATCCCGTTCATTTCTGCGACCCGACCGGCATACAAAACAACGACGCGGTCGCAGGCCTGCGCCACCACGCCCATGTCATGAGTAATCAGCATGAGGGCGAGGCCGCGGTCGCGGACCAGTTCGACCATGATCTGTATGATCTGGGCCTGGATGGTGACATCGAGCGCCGTCGTGGGTTCGTCGGCGACAATCAGGTCAGGGTCTGCGGCAAGCGCCATGGCGATGATGATCCGTTGTTTCATGCCGCCCGAGAGCTGATGTGGATAGGCGCGATGAATCGCTTCAGGTTCCGGAATGCGCAACTGAGCGATCAGGTCGAGGCTGCGCGCCTTCGCCGTCGTGGCGCTCAACCCCAGATGCAGGATCGAGACCTGGTCGATCTGCGCACCGATGCGAATGATAGGGTCGAGCGATGTCATCGGGTTCTGGCTGATCAGCGCAATCCGCTTGCCGCGCAGCCGACGCAATTCGATCTCGGGAAGTCCGATCAACTCGCGCCCGTCGAACGCGATGGAGCCTTTGGTGATGGTGCCGCCGATGCGCGGCAGCAACCCCATGACGCACATCGCGGTCAGCGACTTGCCTGAGCCGGACTCACCCACAAGACCAAGGATTTCGCCCTTGTCGATGTCGAAGGTGACACCCTCCAGCGGGCACAGTGCCCCAATCGCGACCGAGATGCCCTGAACCGAAAGAAGCGCCATATCACACACTCCGCAAGCGGTTGCGAATATCCAGGGCCTCGATCAACGCGTCACCAAAGAGATTTATCGAGATGACCGTTATCGCGATGGCCAGCCCCGGAAAGATGATGATCCAGGGTGCAATAAAGATTTGTGCCGTCCCGCTCGACATCATCGCCCCCCAGCTTGGTGTTGGCGGCTGAGCGCCAAGGCCGAAAAAGCCGAGCGTGGCTTCCAGGATGATCGCGTCCCCGGTCGCCAGCATGCCGGCCACGATCACCGGAGTAAGCGCATTCGGCAGAAGATGGCGGAAAATGATGTGAAAATGTCCTGCGCCGAGATTGGTCGTCGCCTCGACGTAGGTCTCGTTCTTCAAGGCCATGATCTGCGCGCGTGTCAGCCGCGTGAATTGCGCGAGGTAGGCGATCGAGATGGCGACCATCGTGCTTTCCAGTCCGGGGCCGATAATAGCGATCAGGATCAGTGCGATCAGAATCTCGGGAAAAGACCAGGTCAGATCGACGACCGCGGTGACGGCACGGTCGAACCAGCCGCCGAAATAGCCCGCCATCGCGCCCAGCGTCAGTCCGGCCGCCACCGAGATCGAGATAGCGGTGACCGCCACGGACAGTGACGTTCGCGCGCCGTAGATTATGCGGGACATAAGGTCTCGCCCGAATTCATCGGTGCCCATCCAGTGGGCCGCGCCGGGCTCGGTGTTTGCGCCCGGCAGGTTCTGGATGTCGTAGGCATAGGGCGCGATCAGCGGGGCAAACAGCGCGCAGACCACAACAAGAAGCAGGACGGCGGCAGAGACGCCGCCGCGTGGCGACCGGATGGCCGTCTTGATGGGTGCGAACGCCGTCATCATTTTATCCTTTCGCGCACACGTGGGTCCATCGCGGCCTGAACGATGTCGCCCAGCAAGGTGCCAAGCATCACTGCGACAGCGAGCATCAGAAGGGCGCCCTGAACGACCGGGTAATCGCGCTGGTTCAGCGATGTGATCAGCAGGGACCCAAGACCGGGGCGGGCAAAAACGAACTCGACAGTGACCGCACCGCCAAGGATCCAGCCGATGCGAAGCGACAGGATCGTGACCACGGGCAGCAACGCATGACGCAGCACATGACGCAATTCAATTCGCCAGGGCGGCACGCCCTTGGCGTGCAGCATCATGACAAAGTCCTTGCGTGCCGTTTCCATCATGGCGACGCGAGTTACGCGCGCGACAAGCGCCACTCCTCCAAGTCCTATGGTCAGGACCGGAAGGACCAGCGCATCCCAGCTTCGGGCACCCGACACCGGAAACCAGCCAAGCTGCACCGCAAAAAGCATGATGAGAAGCAGGCCAAGCCAGAAACCCGGTACGGTCGACCCCAGCAGGATCAGCGTCATCGTCAACCGGTCGGTCCAGCTGTCCTTGTAGATCGCCGCCAGCGCGCCAGCGGTGATGCCGACCACCGTCGAAAACAGAAGCGCCAAGGCACCAAGCGACAGCGAATGCGGAAGGTTTTGGGCAATCAGATCCGCGACTGGGCGGCGCAGGATTATGGCGTCACCCAGATCGCCGGTCAGGGCGTTGCCGAGCCAAATTGCGTATTGCTGATAAAGCGGCTTATCGAGGCCGTACTTGGCCGCAAGCGCCGCCTTTTGCTCGGGGGAGGAATTGTTCTGGACGAGATTGTCGATCGGATCGCCCGGAACCAGGTGGACGATCATGAAGATGAGCAGTGACACGGCAAGGAAGACCGGAATGAGCAGCAAGAGCCGCTTGATAAAAAAGCTGATCATTCCGGGGCCTCGCTGGTTTGCGTTGGGTTACGACGCGGTTCAGTTGACGGTGATGTCGACCACGGTCTGGCTTTGCAGACGCGTTCCCCGAATTGCCTCAGGCACGGAAATGGCCTCCTTGTCATAAGCGTAGATCTGGACGGGCTGATAGATCGGTGCGAAGACGAATTGGCTCAGCACGTATTCATGGTAGGTCTTGAAGTTGGCGACGCGTTCCTCCCACGTGCGCGATCCGGTCATGGCGGCCACGTTCATCTTCTGCGCAGTGGGATCGTTCCACATGGACACGTTCGGATAGCCTAGCCGTTCGCCAGAGAAGAACCAGTCGATGATATCCGAATTGGCCCAGGAGTAGGACCTGACAGCCAATTGGTGTTCATCACCCTTTCGGTATTGGTCATTGATGGTGGCACTGTCAAAGACCGTGATGTCGGCACCAATGCCAACCGCCTTCAACTGGGCCTGAACCACTTCGGTCACACGTTTGAATTCGGTTCCGTTCTGGGTCCACAGCGCGACCTGCAGTTTGGTTCCGTCCTTTTCCCGAACACCATCAGAGCCCATGATCCAGCCGGCTTCGTCCAGCACGGCATTGGAGCGGTCCGGATCGTAGGAAATTTTGAGCGCCGGATCGACGTTTGCCGCCAACAGCGAGTCGATCAGAAAGGTATTGGCGACCGAACCGACGCCGCCGTAGAGATTATCCAGAATTTCCTTCTGGTTGATGGCAAAGGCCGTGGCCTCGCGCACCTTGATATCGGTGAACGGTGCGACCGTCGTATTGATCGGGATGTAGAACAATCCAGTGCCCGGCATCGTGCCGACCTGAACCGAGTCCTCGCCTTCGAGGCGCGGCAGGAAGTCGGTCGGAACACTGTACAACATATCCACGCCGCCGGTGCTCAGTTCAAGAAAGGCCGTGGAATCCTCCGAGATTTCGCGGAACGTGAGCGTCTTGATATGCGGCGCACCCTGGTTTTCCGAGAGATCCGACGCCCAGGCGTAATCCTCGTTAGCAGTCAGTACCGTTTCCTGCCCCACCGTGAAGCTTTCCAGCTTGTAGGGACCGGATCCGACCGCGGCGGTGACACCGAAATCATCACCCAGCGCATCGAACGCTTTGGGCGAGGGAATGCTCATGAAGCCCGATGACATGTTCGACAAGAGGTTTGGATCGGGGTTCGCCATCACGAACCTGACGGTCAAATCGTCGATCACCTCGACGCTTTCGATTGCGGCCGTCATGAACGCGTTTTCGGTTTCGGCGAATTGCGGGATCCACCAGACTATGGTCTCGGCATTGAACGGCTCACCGTCGTGGAAGGTTACGCCCGGCCGAAGCTTGAAAGTCCAGGACATGCCATCGGGCGTCGATTCCCATTCAGTGGCGAGTTGACCGTGAAAAGTCTGATCCGCATCCTGAATGACCATTCGGTCGAAGATCAGGGTTATGGCATCGTTCAACTGCGTGGCGTTGATGGGATTGTAGCTGGGAGTGCCGACATTCTGGGCGGAGACGACGAAGGTCGCGTCTTGGGCGTTGGCGGCGATGGCAAGCCCGAACATGCTGGCGGACACCAGCATCGAGCTTGCGAGAAGTCGTGTCTTGGAGATGAAGCGCATTGCAGAATTCCTTGTTGTTATCGTTATCAATGGTGGTCTGCGTCAGGCCGGTTTGCTCCCTGACTGAGATGTGCGATTGCTTGGTTTTCCGACGTAACCAGTGAACTGGCTATACAACTGCGCGACGGCTTCCATTCTCGCTTCGACCTTCGGGCCAAGCTCCAGAAAAACGCCGTTCACCAACAGATTGGCCAAACTTGCCATCTGGGCTGTCGACTCCCAGAATTGGTTGAATTCGGTGGGGACAACGAACATCTCGTCGACAAGATCGCGCCCCCAGTCGCAGAACGGATCGGTCACCAGTGTCACTGGAATTCCGGCCCTCTTGGCTTCGATCGCAAGGTCACGCGACAACCTCGAGTAACGACGGGCCTCGAAGATCACGATGCACGACTGGGCGGGGTCCGAAACCAGCACCTCGGCAAAACTGCCCCCGGCAAGGTCCAGCATCCGCACGCCATCGCGCAGATATTGCAACTGATTGACCAGTATCTGCGCCATACCCCGTTCGGTCTGGAACCCGACCGCATAGACATTGGGAGTGGTCGCCAATCGCTTCACGACGCGGGTCCATTCCGGCGTCCGCGCAAGTTCGTAAATCGCGACCAAGGCCGAGATTTCAAGTTCGAGCCCGGCTGCAAGCTGATCTTCACCCGCAGCGGCCCCCTTTCGCAGATACCTAAGCCTGTCGCTGACAAGCCAAGGTTGCTGGCCTATGTCCTGCTTCAGATGCTCCTTCAGGTCCTTGAAACTCTTGTAACCAACGGCCCTGCAAAATCGACCAACCGTCGGCTCGCTGACTTCGACTTTCGCCGCGAGGCTTGCCGCCGTTTCAAACGGAAGGTTGGACAATTCCGAGAGCATGAAGTTTGCCAGAATCCGGTCGGCTTTCGAGGCGGTGGCCAGACTGGTCGTCAATCGCTCGCGAACAGATGCTGTCATACCCGAGTATCTCCCTTGGCAGTATACATGAAAGTTTTCTGACATTTTGTCAAAATTTTTAATTTTTATTGCAGCCTAACTGATCTGTATCTGTTACCGGTTGACGATCGGATGGTGAGTGACGGCAAGAAGCAGCGACGTGCCCTTTCCCTTGGACATCTCTCGAACTGACCAAGGGCCGCTTGACCGGCTGAAATGGAAAGGCGGGTCAACACAATGTACGATTATGCCGTCATCGGCGCCGGGATTGCAGGTGCCTCAGTGGCCTTCGAACTGGCCCAGGTCGGAACCGTCGCAGTGATCGAAGCGGAGTCCCAGGCCGGTTATCACAGCACGGGACGGTCGGCTGCGCTCTATACACCCAACTACGGGAACGACGTTGTACGCGCGATCAGTGCCGGCAGCGGTCCGTTCTTTGTCGATCCGCCAACCGGCTTCGCTAATCATCCCCTGCTCACACCACGTGGGTTACTGACGATTGCCGGGCCGGGGCAAGAGGCTCGCCTTGACACGATGGTCGCAACTGCCGCGGATGAGGCGCCGGTTCACCACATGTCGGCGACAAAGGCTCTGGCGCTCGTGCCGCTTCTCCGTCCGGAAGTCGTCGCTGCGGCGGCTTATGAGCCGGGCGTGATGGACATCGATGTGGACGCGCTCCATCAAGCTTACTTGCGCGCCTTCAAGGCGTTGAATGGGCCACTGATATGCAATGCGCGTGTGCGAAGGATTTCTCGCCACGGGGGAAAATGGGGTATCGAAGTCGCCGACAGCACAATTCAGGCCGCCATCGTCATCAACGCCGCTGGCGCATGGGCGGATGAAATCGGGGCGATGGCCGGCGCCCGGACGCTCGGGCTGGTCCCGAAGCGTCGAAGCGCAATTGTTGTCGATGCACCTATAGGCATAAATATACAATCGCTACCCGCCGTCGACATGGCCGGCTCGGAGGCATATCTCAAACCCGAAGCAGGGCGCATAATGGCGTCGTTCGGCGACGAAACACCGACCGAACCACAAGACGCGCAGCCCGAAGAGCTCGACATTGCCCTAGCCGCCGATTGGCTCCAGCGTCACACCATCATAGACGTCCGCCGCATAGCACACAGCTGGGCAGGACTTCGGACTTTCGTGCCCGACGGCGCCCCGGTCGTGGGATTCGATGGTGCGCTAGACGACTTCTTCTGGCTCGCCGCGCAGGGTGGCTACGGAATCATGATGGGACCAGCACTGGCGAAGGCATCCAAGTCTCTTATCCAACACAACCGCTTGCCGGACGATTTCGACCAGCGCGGCGTGTCCCAAAGCGCGATCTCGCCCGCACGTCTGTCAGAGGTGCGATCTCGATCAGTTATCGAGTCATCTAATGACTGATCAACTCGAAGCCGCCGCTCCCAGCCTATTTGAAATGTCACTGCAAAATTGCAGGCTGCTTGCGAACAATCGCAGTACGGCCATCCGCCATATTGCGAAGCTTCGCCGTCGATCAGCGCCCTCCTTCGACAAGCTGCGTCGTGACGGTCGCTATCCTGGCAAGAGCCCGCAATGGGCTGCTTCCGGGCTTATCAATGACAGCTATCTGCGGATTTCAGCTGCCGGTGTGGTCCGCTTCATCGGTCAAAGTGGGCTCCTGTCGGACCATCGATGCGGTGCGGAACCAGTATGATCGATAGCACCGGTCGCGCTGAGGACGGCCCATAAAAGGCATTCGCTAGCTAATCCCTATGCTGCAATCGCAACTCGCATTGCCGACGTTCGCTGCAAACGCAAAGTCCGGTTCTTCCAAATCCACCTGTCCAATTCCGTCCGTGTCGACCGTTGGTCGGCAAAATAGCCCGCTACTCAACCGCGTTTGCGGCGGACTTAACGAGGGTTTCTATCATTGGTCGCCTATCGAGCAAGCGACGGGCGATGGAAGTATCCAGGGTCAGGCCCGTGTCAGTTGCGCTTAGGCAATGCTCTGTTTTCTCAAAGGGCGTCGGGTAGTCGGCTGTTGCCGCAAAAGGCCCGAAGCCCGCGCGTGACAGTATGATCGCGCCGAGCATGGTATCTGCTTCGGCGGCGGGATACTCTCCGTTTCCTTCGTTCGATCGCCGCGCAAGTGCACCCATAAGAACCGGGGCTTCCGCGCGCGGATATGCCACCATGGGTTTGCGCGACATGGGGTCAGGATCACCGTCGAACAGCGCCATAGGCGTAGAAAGAAGATACGTCTCGGACAAGTCTGGCGCGTGCAAAGGTGGGTGCAGGAACGCCACATCGATCATGCCCTGCTCCAAACGCTTTTCCAGACCCGCAGTCGTGCCCTCATAGAGTTTGACCCGCGCATGGGGATGGTGTTTTCGGAAGTTGACCAGAGTTGGGATAACAATCTGGTAGGCAGCGATTTGCGTCATGCCGATGCGGAGCGTTTGCCCCAGGCCTGCCTGGGCATTCCGTGCGGATTGCGCGGTTTCTTCTGCAGCGGTGATGACCCGCTCGGCACCTTCGACAAACTGCTCACCCGCCGGTGTCACGCTCACCCCGCCGCGATCACGGTCAAAAAGGCGAACGCCAAGCTCCTCTTCGATCCGCCGAAGACGTGAGGAAAGCGCTGGCTGCGTCACATTCAACCGACGCGCCGCCCGGCCGAAATGCGCCTCCTCCGCGATGGCGATCACGCTTTCGTAGTCGGTCAGGCCAAACACTTTCGATAACTCCAGTTTATCAAACTTATCGAATAGTAACATCGTAAGTTGCGATGATTGACCAATCTTATGTCGTGATCAGCGCAGATCAAGCACATGCAACACCGACAAAGGAGATCAAGGTGAAGACCCTGCTTACGACACTCACTGTATCCACGGCCCTGGTGGCCCCCGCCTTCGCGCAAGAGGCCGGATCGCGGGATGCCCGTGGCCAGCTTGACTTCGAAGGCCGCTATCTCGTTTCGGTTCAGGATGCAGACATGCTTTCGTCGGCCTATGTCAACGGCATGCTTGGTCCCCGGGAGGGCAGTGACACCCTCGCGGTCATCCCGCTAGACGGTGACCCCCGTGACTGGGTGGCGGCACAGGTTTTCGCGTCGAACTCCGTCGCTGGCCCGCCAAATGCAGTCGAGATCACACCCGACGGCCGCTTTGCTTTCGTGGTAGAGACGTTCACTCCGCGCCCGGACAACGACGATGCCCATGGTTTTGGCGATATGTCGATTGGTACGACATTGACGGTGATAAGCCTGGCAGACCCGGCGTCGCCCGAGATCCTGCAAACCGTTGAGATTGGTGCCCGGCCCCTTTCGGCAAGTGTCAACACAGCGGGCGATACCCTCGCGGTCAGCTACTCCATCGAGGGTGGGTCTGGCGCAGAGATTCCTATGCAGCTGTTTCGCATCGCTGAAGATGGTAGCTTGAGCGATCCGGTTTCGCCGACCATCGAAGGGTATGCCCTCGGCGAAGACAACATCATGGATATCGACTGGCATCCGGACGACGACGTGATCGTCTGGATCAACCAGTTCGACAATACGATGCAGTTTGCCAGTGTCGGCGATGACCTGAGTGTCACGCCTTTCGGCAACACGGTGGACATTGACCGCGCGCTGTTCACGCCCGATGGCAACCACGCCGTGAGCAACGCGCTTTATTGGGGGCCAGACATCGCGGGCATCTGGATCGAAGCACCGCGCGGTCAGCTTGTGACGGTGCGTATGAACGCAGAAGTTAGCGAGGATGGAACAGCACGCCACGCACTGATTGACCGGGTGATGACAGGTGTCTCCCCCGAAGGCCTTGCCGTTTCGCCCGATGGCCGCTGGGTGGCCACAACCAATCTGGAGCGCAGCTACCTGCCATATGACGACGAGCGCATCACATGGTATTCCTCGGTGACGCTGGCAGCGCTCGACCAGGAAACCGGCGATCTGACAGAAGTCGGGACGTTCAACTACGACGGCATCCTGCCCGAAGCGGCGGTGTTCGACAACTCCGGCAATTACCTCGCGGTGGCGAACTTTGACCATTTCAATGATCGGGTCGACGGCTCAAGCATCGACTTCTGGCGCATCCAGACCGATCCGCTTGACCCCGGCAACACGCAACTGATCAAGACGGAACACTCTGTGCCGGTCGCCCGTGGCGCACATTCGATGGTAATTGCGCGCTAAACGTCGCAGCACGCGCCTCCCATCAGGGCGCGCACCTATTTTGAGGAGTTCCATTCATGCAATCCCGACGCCAAGCCCTTGCCCTCCTGACCGGCTGCGCAGCGTTCACACTGTTCGCGCAGCGATCAGCGCTCGCTCATCACGGGTTCACGGGACGCTATGATGACGCCCGTCCGATCTACGTCGAAGGTGTCGTGCGATCTGCCAGCTTCCGTCGTCCGCACCCGCTGATAGAGATGCAAGTTGATGACGATTTGCGCACACCAACCGAACTTCCCCAGGGCGAAGAATTTGCTGACGTCGTCGAGGTGCGCGAAGAAGACCGGGGCCGGGTCATCGACGTGGAATACCCCCCGGTCGGTTTATTCTTCGGGCTCGAGGGACGTATCGCGGCGGATGACCGCATCGCGACAATCGTGTTCCAGAACTGCCGCCCACCTTACCAACTGCGCGGTCAATGGATCAGGTTGCCAGACGGCGAGGCCGTCGTGCGCCGAGGCCGCATGCAAACTGAAGAAGCCGCATGTTCGAGCTGACGTCTTTATTGGCAGCCTTGGAGACCTCCACGCTAGCGGATTGGGTGGGCGGGCCAATCTATCCCGTGATCTCAGCGCTGCACATTTTGACCTTCGCTTTCGTTGTCGTCCCAGTTCTTATGGCAGACGTTCGCGTTCTTAAAATCGGTGTTGCTGACGATCAGGTTGCGCGCCTGTCTCGCACCGTTGTGCTCGCCTTCACCGGTGCGGCATTCACAGGCTTCTTGCTTCTGTCGGTCCAGGCCACGCGTTACGCAGAAAACCCTGCGATCTTTTGGAAGTTCGGGTTTCTGGCGTTGGCGGGCGCAAACGCCGTTCTCTTTTACTTGCTTGAGAAGGTCCAGAGGATCATTGCAGTTGTCTCAGTTTTGGTATGGTGCGGTGTGCTACTCGCTGGCCGATGGATTGCTTTTTCAGCCTAGCCCGGATCAAGCATCCCGTCGCAAAATGGCCGTCGATGCACTGCGCAGCAATGGTTTCTTTGAGCTCAATCCAGTCATAGGGGAGCTTCTAGAAGCAGCATGAACTGCCGCCCTTAAGCCGAGGACGGCCCAAAACCGCCATTGCCGATGTCGTAGAGCGCTGCAGTGCAGCTTCACCAGGCCGGACTTTCGCGGTATTGTCGAAGTGCTGTCCTTATCGAACTCACAGATCGCGGACGAAGTGAGCTTTCGCGACGGCTGCGTCAATGGCGACTATGGATAAGTGGGCGTGGTCACAGACGGTCGTTTTGCCCCACCTTTACTAAATGCGGTTATCGATGACAGACACTGCAAATAACGGGTGCGTTTCGGTAGGGACAGGATGCACGACGGGCAGCTCGTTTAACGCAGTTGCGTCTGCGAAGAGAAAACCGCACCCTGGCCCAAGTATGCCAGAACACCCGATGAAACCCTTACCCTCATTTGGCCGTCGGTTGCGGCAGCAGCGACGGGTGCTGGGGTTAAAGCAGTTGGTCATCGCACACGAGGTGGGCGTTGATCAAGCGACTGTATCTCGGTGGGAAAGTGGCAAACAATAACCGCCAATCAAAGTCCAGCATGCTGTGTTCGATCTGCTTGCCCAACCCAGAACAGATGATCAGGCGTTGCGCCGGCTGGTCGAAAACTCCAGCGATTGCGTGCACTTGGTCGACGAAACCAATCATGTTTGTTTGGCTTACTCACTTAGCCGAGCACAAGACTGGTTGGTGTCGCAAAGAGCCATGCTTGGCGTATCACTTTGGCGGTTCTCGACGGACGAAATCCGCCAAGCAGAGACTGAACTCGCGGAGTCCGACTGGTGGTCTGTAAAAGAACCAAAAGCAAAGTTGTTTAGCACGTCCCAAGCTACCCATAACGCAATCCGGATCAGTGCAGGTGCTATCCTTTGGGAAAGGCTTTATCTGGCTGATGGCACGCGGGTTCGACTGGTTTCGGGCGTCTGATCCTCGCATTTTTTATGCGTGGATCAAAGATCGCGCGCCCAGTATCCGGATAGTATGTTGCGGACTTCATTTGGCAGTATTCTTCTTGTGCTGGTCTTATGGCTGGCGGGCCTTGGCGCTGCGGCGCAATTTGCCAAGTTTGCCGTTCCGTTCGGCACCGTTCGCTTGCTCTATCCTGAGGCCGGAACCGAAATCGGCTGGCTCCTGACCCTTATCAGCGCTTGGGTGCATTTTTTGGAATGACCGCTGGCGTCTTGATCGCGCGCATCGGGCTCGGGCGTATTGTCATCACGGCCCTTTTACTCGGTGGCTTTGTTTCCTTTTGGCAAGCGACACTGCCAGGGTTTGCGATCATGTTGGTAAGCCGTGTGATCGAAGGTGTGTCCCATCTGATGATTGTCGTCGCCGCGCCGACGCTCATTGAGCAAATCACGTCAGGGCGTTTTCGCGGGATCGGTATGACTATGTGGAGCACGTTCTTTGGTGTCTCTTTTGCGTTGATGGCCTGGATTGGATTGCCAGTTGTCGAAAATCGCGGGCTCGACGGGTTACTGGTGGCGCATCGGGCTTACATGCTATCGGTGGCGCTCTTTCTGGGCACTTTTCTCGCCAATGTGAGACGTCCTGAAACCGCTGCCGCTGTTCAACGCGACAAAACCCCGATGATCCAGAAGCACATTGATGCCTACCGATCACCCTATGTGGCTGCGCCGGCTATTGGCTGGCTGTTCTATACCATGACTTTCGTTGCTTTGCTGGCCGTGCTCCCAGAGCTGTTGCCATCATCTAGCCGCACCTTGATTGTTGGCTTCATGCCGGTTGTCAGTATCGCGGTATCCCTCATCATCGTATCGGCATTGCTCGCAAAAGCGACTGCGGTGACAATTGTAATCGTGGGGTTTTTAGTGTCTGGAAGCGTCGTGATGCTTGTCTTCGTAGGCCTTCCTCTACCGCATCTTTTCATCGGCTTGTTCGCAGCTTTGGGACTTGTCCAAGGCGCGAGTTTTGCCGCTGTGCCAGAGCTAAATGCCACTGACGAAAGCCGTGCTTTGGCCAACGGTGCTATGGCGCAGATGGGTAATCTCGGAAACCTTATCGGAACGCCAATTTTGCTTTCAATTCTTGGGTACGCGGGCCATGGTCCGATGTTACTGACAGTTTTGCTTCTTTACCTGTTCGGCATGATAGCGCATGTTCTTATGGCCCGCGCCCGGGCTTGAATGTTAGTTTCTTGCAATGACGATTGATGGCCAATGACCCAGCCCCCTACGCGGGCTGTTTGTTTGGCCCGCAGGATTGGGTCATTGGGTCTCAGCGCGGTCATATGAGGCCACGCGGCCTTTTCTCTTGCCCAAACTCAAAAAGATCTTGCGGCCGGCCCGTTGCCGACCTTGAGCAAGGTCTCCGGATGCTGCGGTCGCAGTCCGGATTGCCGTCATTCGCTGCAAGCGCGAACTTAGGGCCCCATCGAACTCAAACATCCCGGGACAAAGCGAGCATAAAAAAAGGATGCTGCAGACGTCCGCTGTTATCGCTCGGATGAGCGATGTCTGTGGCTATGCCGTGTTCCGCAAAGTTTTGAGACCAAGCATCAGAGCGGCACCGATCAGGAACGCGCTGCCGATCCGGTGGACCATCGCCGAAGCATTTTCCTTTAGTTTCGAAGCGATCCAACTAGCTCCAATTCCATAGCTCGACAAAAACGTACAATCGACAATCAGATATGTGACCGAAAGGATCACAAACTGCGGCCAGAAAGGCTGGCCTGGCTCAATGAATTGGGGAAAGAGTGCAGCAAAGAAAACGACGGCCTTCGGATTTGCAGCAGAGGTTAGAAACCCCTGACCCCAAAGTGTTTTCAGGGATGCATAAGGCGCGACGCTAGCCTTAGAACTGGCGTGGTTTGTCTGCCGCCACATGCGAAGACCCATCCAAAGCAAATAGGCGACACCAAGCCACTTCACGATTTTAAGGGCATGTTGCGAAGCCACCAGGACCGCCGCAAGCCCTAGTCCGGCTGCCGCCATTTGCAACGCATTTGCGGTTAGGTCACCAGCTGCTGTTGCAAGTGATCGATTGAAGCCATGTGTCATGCTGTTGGAGAGCATCAGCAAATGGCTCGGCCCGGGCGTCACCATAAAGGCAAGAACTGTTGCAAGATAGGTTAGCCATATTTCGATAGTCATGGGCGCGTTCCTTGGTCGCTCAGTTCCACAACTGGTGTGGCCTTACTCTTGATGGAGAGCAGGACCGCAACCAACACAATCGCACCCCCAATAAGCGTCGCAGTCGGGGGAATTTCTGACAGCATAAGGAATGCGAGGATCGGTGCGAGCGGCGTTTCCAATGCGCCCAGAAGGGCTGTCTGCCCGGATGGCACGCGTTTTGCCCCCTCGGCCAGCGTGACGGACGCGATTGCGTGCATGACACCAAAGACAGCGAGGATTGCGATTTCGACTGGATCAATCTGCAACGGTGAACCGAAGATGAGGGCCAATGGCACCAGAAACAAGGATTGCAGGACCGAGGGCCCTGCGCTCGGTGTGTCTGGCCTTGCGCGGTAGATGACCATGATGGTCGCCATAACCACGGTCATGAGCAGCGCCAATCCATCCCCTGTCAGGTTCACATCTCCCAATGAGCCCGCGACGATGATGACGACGCCTGCAAGCGACCCCGCCGCACCGAGCGCGGTACGCCGCGACACACGCTCTTTCAATATAACCCACGCCATCAAGGCCGCGATGAACGGGGCGGACGCATAGATCAGTGCAACATTCGCAACGGTTGTAAGCTTGAAAGCCGGGATCAGCGCGGCAGTACCAACCGCCCCGATGACGCCGACAGCAAAACCTGCCCGACCCATGGCAAGGAACTCTTGCCGCAGCGTACCTCGCCTCGCGACCCACGCCGTCGTGACAGTGGCCGCAAAGACGCCCCGCCAAAAGATCACGGCCCATGCTGCCGCTTCAACGCCTTTGGTGAAGATCCCTGTTGTGCTGAAAGTGATGGCCGACACGATGAGTAACGTGACCCCGACCGCATAGCCGGACCGCACCTTAGATCGTCTGTCAGTTTCAAGTTCCACCGAGAGTATTTTTCACTCATTCAAAACATGTTTCATGTGATACCTGATCAAATACTGAAGGATCTCCACGTCGACAAAGGAATTGATTTCACTAGATGCATTAGGTTTATTGATGCGTATGCCAAAACGCTCCCTCCCCCCACTGCGGGCATTGCAGGCCTTCGAGGCGACCGCACGTCATCTGAGCATCTCTCAAGCTGCGGCAGAGCTTGGCGTGACGCCCGGGGCGGTAAGCCATCAGATCAAGGCGCTGGAAGACTGGCTTGGTGCAGCGCTGTTTCATCGGCTGACCCGCGCTCTGCGCCTGACAGAGGCAGGCGAAGCCGCCCTTCCACTAATGACGGAAGGCTTTGACCGGTTGGCTGCTGCGACCGCCTGCATGCAGACGCGCACCGACGATCACTTGCTGACGATCAGTGTCAGCCCCGGCTTTGGCTCCCTTTGGCTTGTGCCGCGGTTGGATCGCTTTCGGCGCAAACATCCAGAGATCGAGCTGCGCCTTGATGGAACGGATCGGTTGGTCGACATCGCGAAGGGGGAGGCAGATGTCGCGATCCGCTACGGAATGGGCGGCTATGCGAACGTGCTTTGTGATCGATTGTTTGCGATGCGGGCCACACCTGTGTGCAGCCCAGATGTTTTGAAACGGGGAACAGGGCTGCGGTCACCTGCTGATCTTGCGGGCCACACGCTGCTGCACGTTGAATGGAAAGAGGCAGAAGGCAGTTGGCGCACCTGGCTTCTTGCGGCTGGCGCGCGTGACGTAGACCCTTACAAAGGGCCGCGCTTTACCAAAGAAGACATGGCCGTCCGCGCCGCCTTGGACGGCGAAGGCGTCGCCCTTATCGGCGATCGCATGGCAGCCGATCATCTCGCATCGGGTCGCCTGGTACGCCCTTTCGATGCTGACCTGAGCACCCCACTCGTATTCGCGTATTTTTTCCTTCGCCCCAAGGACCGCGAAGACGATCCGAAGATCCGCGCGTTCCGAAAGTGGATGCTCCTCGAAGCGGAAAGTGTTCAGGACGCAGCTACTTTGTCATCGCTGCCATAGAGAATGACTGCTCAAAAGCGGTCCGTAGCGCAAGTCGCAGCATTGGGAAAAATGGAGTTCACTGCCGACCTTAGCCGCATCTGGTGCAAGTGTCGGCTGTTGAGTGTGGAACGACTCTTCTCGGTCATCGTTACCACGTATAGATGGACGTGGGTTAAGTGCGGGATGTTCGCTTTCGGAAAGCTGCATCACTGGATTTGCCCTCAGCGTTGGCCGGCTGCAGGCTGTCCTCGTCAATGTGAAGCAGCACCTTCCGCAATTATGCTGAGATCGACCCAACGTCTGGCGGCAGGTCAAAAGTAGCCGGTTCCGCGCTATGCGCGAATGTTGGATTTGCCAAAGCGGTCTCGATACTCGGTCGGCAGCACTCCGAGCCTTCTGACAAAGCTTCTTCGCATCTTCTGCTCAGTTGTGAACCCTGACAGATAGGCGATCTCTTTGACCGGCTTCATGCTTCCCTCCAGATATGAACGCGCGAGCGCAAGGCGCCGTTCTTCGACGAATTGGGAGGGCGTCTTGCCAAATTCATGCATGAAATCACGATGCAGTGTGCGTTCTGTTGTTCCGGCAAGGTCTGCCATCCTTTTCACGCCCCATGGCGCAGACGGGTCTTGTTCGATGTGACTGTATAGCTCGCCCAAGCGCTTGCTGGATGCCGCCTGCGCTTTGAGGGGTGCGGAGTATTGCGATTGCCCGCCTTGCCGCTTCATGAAGACGACCATTTCACGGGCGACACTGAGAGCGACACGCCGTCCATGGTCTGCCTCTACAAGCGAAAGGGCGAGATCAATGCCTGCCGTCACCCCCGCCGAACAGTGAAACTTGCCGTCCTGAGTGAATATCTCATCAAGATGCCACGCCACTTTCGGAAACTGCTGAAGAGCGAGGTCAACACGCTCCCAGTGCGTCGTGGCCTTTCTGTTCTCCAAGAGCCCTGCGGACGCGGTAAGTAGACTGCCCGAGCAGATCGAAACGAAGCGCTCCACGTTCGGTTCGATCTCGGTCAGGAATTCCCGCAATGATGCATCGAATAGTCGTCGATCAACGCCGGGGCCGCCGGGAACAACGAAGATATCCGCCCGATGACGTCCAGCAAACGAAGCCTGCGCGGTGAGCGACAGTCCGGTATCCGTCCGAATGTCATTCCCGTCTTCTGTCACGATGGAAATGGCATATGCCGTTCGACCCAAGATCTTGTTCGTGGAGGCGAACACTTGAGCCGGGCCTGCAACATCCATGAGGAGAACATCTTCGAAGCCCAGGATCAGGACGGATTGAAGGCGCTTTGTCTGATTTTGAAGGTTTGCGATCATTTCCGACATGAGCCATGGCGCGTAGGGTTGTGTCAATACAGAGCCACAATGCGAGAAAGCCACATGTCGCGAGCCTTTATCACGGACGTTCCAGGCGTCCCTGCATCGCCGTCCCCCATCTCCAACGCGGTGGTCGTGGGCAACACATGCCATATCTCGGGCCAGTTGGCCGTATATGATGATGGCTATCAAGAGGGTAGCGCTCAAGAAGAGGCGGATCGCGCCTTTGATCTGGTGTTCAAGGTTGCGGAAGCTGCGGGCTTCAATTCCGACCAGATTGTCTATGTCGATATTGCGTTTGCCGATCTTGAACGCGATCTGCCTGAAGTGAATGAAGTCTGCCGGGCGCGGTTTTCGCAGTTCCCGGCAAGGACAATCTATCAGGCAGCAAAACTGCCCTTTGGCGCAAAGATCAAGATACAGGCAATCGCAATGAAAGACGCTTCATGATGGTAGGTGGGCCTCTGTTTCAGAACAAGAGTATCGCTGTGTTCTGTGGTTCAGCGTCCGGGAACCATTACGATTATCAATCCGACGCTTTCGACACCGGTCGCGCGCTGGCAAGCGCCGGTCACAGGATCGTGTACGGTGGCGGACATGTGGGGCTAATGGGGGCATTGGCGGACGGGTGCATTGACGCTCGCGGACACATCACCGGTGTTATGCCACGCGCGCTTGTCGATCGCGAAATCGCTCACAAGGGTCTGAGCGAGTTGCGCATCGTCGCGGACATGCATGAACGCAAGGCGGACATGGCAGATCGCGCGGATGCATTCGTTGTCCTGCCCGGCGGTAGCGGCACATTGGAGGAGTTCTTCGAGCAATGGACATGGGGCCAGATCGGGTATCATGAGAAGCCTATCGGGTTGCTGAATCTGAGCGGCTACTTTGATCCGCTCCTAACCATGCTCGACCAAATGGTTCATTGCGGGTTCCTTTCAAAGCCGCACCGGGAAATGCTTCTCGATGGTTCAAATGTCAGCGCGCTTCTGGAGGGTTTTGCTTGTTACAATCACCCTCCCGTCAAAGGTTACAACAGCAATAGGTAAGGGAGGTTATCAGCCACACTGGGGAAATGGTCGAGGCCGCCGTCAGGAGGCGGGGGCTTGTGCGCTGTGGCGTAGTCCAGTTGGTTGGCTGTTTCAGGATGACCTGTCTGCGGGCAGTCTGAAGGCCACCCGCCGATAAGCCCTGTGTTTGCTAAATGGAGCTTCTCGCAGTGTTACGGCATCAGTTGAGACCACACTACTCCCGCACAATAGATTCCAATGCCAAAGGACAGATGTGCAAGCAGGCTCCGTTGCCTTGCAACCCATGGCGATGGGACCTTCGAGGCAGCAACCCCAAATCCAAAAGCAGGCTGCATGATAAAGAACGGAGCGGAGAGGCTCAGCAGACCGATCACAAGTGGATTCAGCAAGTCCGGGGCGATGAACCAGTCAGCTCCCATCAGGGCGAGCATCAGGAAGACAAAGAAAATACCGATACCGTAGTGAGCCAGCCAACCAATGGCCCGTTCATGGCGTCGGGGCGGCGATTGCAAAATCGTGTTGTGAAAGAATTGACCCCTCGAAAGGCCAATAATCCACCTTCCAACAAGGGCGTAGTTCAAGCTCGGTATCTTGAACAAACGCCATTGAAGCCACGCAACGGCATCCATGAACGCTGTTGCCCCGATGCCGATGACAAACACAGCAACTGCCGCTTCGATCGAATTCATAACACATCCCTTTTTCTTGCCCCAAACGGCGACGGGGCATAGGTTGCCATTTCAAGCCGACTTGAGGTCAAGTATGAAAACCATCGATATTGCTGAACTCTCGCATCGAACCGGGCTGCCTGCATCAACCCTGCGGTACTACGAGGAGCGGTCCTTGATCAGCTCGATAGGGCGCAAAGGTCTTCGGCGGTTGTTCGACGCGACTGTCTTCCAGCGCCTTGCTCTCATAGCTCTTGGGCGGTCTGCGAGTTTTTCCCTGTCAGAGATTGAAGCATTTTTCTCATCTGATGGTTCAGCCTCCATCGACCGCAAATTGCTGCATAAGAAAGCTGCGGAGATTGATCACCAAATACAGATGCTGCAACAAGTCCGAGATGGGCTGCTGCATGTTGCAGAATGCCCAGAACCAAGCCACTTGGAGTGTCCCAGATTTCAAAAAATGATGCGTATCGCCGCAAAGAAACAAGCGCGCGCGGCACGGCGTTGACCATTTTACACGTGTTCCCATAGCCGTTGCCGTTCAATTTTGATTGATGCTGCGGTGGGTACAAAAGTCCCCTTTTGCGACATCGGTGCTTGACCTCAACCTTGGTTGAAGTTGTAGGCATTCGTTTTGCAGGCAGCGGGGAGGATGAGCAGTGCAGGTATTTGTCTTGGGTGGCACAGGAACGATTGGAACGGCTGTTGTGGCGGAACTGGTGCGCCGAAACCACAAGGTCTTGGCTTTGAGCCGTTCGGAAAAGTCTGACGATCTGCTTACCTCTGCCGGGGTGAAACCATTCAGAGGCGATCTTTCCGACCCGGATCATTGGGCAGATGTGGCTGTTTCATCCGACGCGATCATTCAGGCTGCAGCAACGTTTGATGAAGATATGGGAGATGTGGACGCCGAGGCCATGAAAGCCGTGATTCATGCATCTGAAACCCGGAACGAACCGACGCGGCTGATCTATACTGGGGGATGCTGGCTCTACGGTGAAACCGGTGACGAAATAGCAGTTGAAGACCGACCATTTGATCCGCTGCCTTTATTCTCTTGGATGGTGACGCACGCGCAATTATTGCTCGCCGCGCCTGGGCTGCGCACGGCGGTCGTCCATCCGGCAATGGTCTATGATATGCGTGATGGTGGGGTTTTCGATCGCTTTTTATCAGCAGCAAAGGCTGGGCAATCCATTGAAATCTGGGGGAGTGCGGCTACGCGCTGGCCCCTGATCGAAAGCCGTGACTTGGCCCGAGCCTATTGCGACCTTGTCGAACGCTCTGACCTTGTAGGGTATTTCAATGCGGCTGCCGAAGAAGGTGTCGCCGTAGGCAGGATCGCTTCCGTGATCTCCAAAGCCTATGGGTCTCCAACAAAAAATATCACTCGTTCGGTGGCAGAGGCCGTGAGGGAGCACGGTGGGTGGGCGAAAGGCCCGACCCTTGATCAACACATGTCGGCGCGGAAGTTGCAGTCAGCTGTCGGCTGGCAACCGCAGGTCACTGACTTCGCCGAAGCAACCTCCCGGTGGATAGCGGACCGTCAGCCCTGATCTGTGTAAGGCAGTGTTAATCCAGCTTTGTGGCTGCTGTCAGCGCAAGAGCGCGTGCCTGTCACCGTCTTCCAGAATATGCGCCTTTGACGAGAATGCCGGATCTAATCATCCCCCGAAAGGCCTTCCGAAGTCTTCCGCAGCCAGTCGGAGAGCAATACCGCACCATCGCTCTTGCTCCCCGTTGATGGCGTCAACAGACCGTAGACTGTGCCATCAGCGTGGAACCCGTGCGGTGCGTGCAGCCGCCCACTTGTCACATCGTCAATGGAAACGACCCGCGGCGACAGCCCAACTCCCAAACCGCCACAGGCCGCTTCTATCATCAGAAAGTGATGGTCCAGCATGCGCGTCTCCCTTGGGCGCGGGATATGAGGATGTTCCGCCAACCATCGCGACCATGCGTCTGGGCGTGTCCTGCTGGCCAGGGCAATGTAGCGGCCTGCCGCAAAGTCTTCCGTCAGAGGAGGAGCATGCACGGGGCCCACCCGCTCCTCCCACAGTGTCTGTGCTGACCAGCCTTGGGGAATGGGGAAATCAAGCCGTCTGATGGCAAGCATGTTGTGCTTTGTCCGTCCGCTGAGTGCGCCGCCACCAACGGACAGATGAACAGCAATCGACGGGTTTGCGTCCTGAAACTGGCTGAGCCGGGGGATCAGCCAGCGCATCGCGACCGATCGCTCACAGGATAAAAGGATGTCACTCTCAGGCGCTGCTTCACTTTCGCGGATAAAGCCGATTGTCCTGAGAAGATCGTCAAAGCTGCGCCTGCAGGCGTCGCGCAGATGATTCCCGGCTTGGGTCATCTCCAACCCGCGTCCTGCCCGACGGAACAATGGCGCGCCGACGTAGTCCGCCAGACGGGCGTTGCGTCTGCTGATCGCAGCATGGGTCAGCGCCAGTTCGTCCGCAGCCGCACGAACGGATCCAAGTCGCGCTGTCGCTTCGAAAGCACGCAAGTCATCGAGATTGGGAAGGTCAGACTGTTTCATTGGTGATCTAGTATCACCGATAAATGTGCGAAACCATTGCTTGTGAGAATGGATTTCCAGCTTCATCGTAAGAGCATGTCACGAATGAACACAATCTCCGTCGCAATTATCGCAGACGATTTGAGCAGCGCCGCAGATGCCGCCGCGCCATTTCTCCCAAAGGGTCTCACCGCACGAGTGGGCCGGAAGCTGGTGCCGTTGGAGCCGTCTGATGTTGTCGCCGTCGACGTCGGATCAAGGTCTATGCCTGAGCCCGACGCCGCAAGCGCCGTTCGGGTTGCAACGGCGGCGCTGAACAGAGCGCAGATCGTGTTCAAGACCGTGGATTCGACATTGCGCGGTCATGCAAAGGCGGAGATTTCCGCCGCATTTGAAGCATCGGGGCGGTCCCGTTTGATATTCGCCCCGGCCTTTCCGGCGGCGGGTCGCGTTACGGTCAATGGTATCCAGTATGTAGACAGCACGCCCGTTCACCTGTCTCACTATCGCAAGGATCCAGTAAACCCGGTCTCTACCTCGCGTCTATCAGACCTGCTGCCTGCCAACGCGACGCAAGCCATCGTTTTTGATGCGCAGTCCCAAGAAGACTTGAACAGGCAGGTGCGCGAATTCTCAGAACCGGAAACGGCCCTTTGGGTCGGCTCTCCCGGTTTGGCGCTGGCCCTTGCGGCCCGAATTGGGCGACCGGGTAGACGCGTTTCTATGTCGAGAGCATCGGGGCAGTGTCTTGTCGTTGTGGGCAGTGCCAATCCGGTCAGCCACCGACAAGCGGCAAAGCTTAATAGTAACGCGACCGTCGTTCTAAAAGCACCAGAGAAGCGCCTCGCTAATCATGACCGTGTCTTATCCGATCTAGCTGACAAGGCTGTTGTAGCTCTTCGAAGCGGGCGTTTTGGTGCGCTTTTGGCCACCGGTGGCGATACGATGGACGCGATCCTGGACCGCATTGGCGCACCCTCGTTCAAACTCTGTGGAGAGTTCGCACCCGGCTGTCCGGTTGGGCAGGCTGAAATTGACGGGCGTACTCTTTTGATCGGCATGAAGGCGGGAGGGTTCGGCGACGAAGACACGCTGCGACAGGCCGTCGATACTCTGACACCGCGAAAACAGGACCAAGCGTCATGAACAATTCCTCCCCCCTTGTGATCACCATGGGCGATCCCTCAGGCATTGGCCCGGAAATCGTGGTCAAAGCCTTGGTGGCCGACCGGCCTCGTAGGTGTGTTGTGATCGGGTGCGCTGACGTCATCCGGGCGAGCACAGAGCGGTTTGCGCCCAACCTGAAGGTATCTGTTCTGTCTGCAATTGAAGACGCGACAGGACAGCCTGATCGCGTCGAGGTGCTGGATATCGGCGACATGGGGTCTTTCCGCTGCGGTGAGGTCAGCGCGGCAAGTGGACGCGCAGCGTTCGAAGCGATCCGCGACGGAATCGCCTACGCGAGAAGCGGTCAGGCAGCGGGTCTGGTAACGGCACCGATCCACAAAGAGGCGCTCGCAGCAGCGGGGATAGCCTATCCCGGTCACACCGAAATCCTGGCGGATCTGGTCGATGCACACCGTGTTGTCACTTGGCACTTAATTGTGAGATTGCGGCGGTTCTCGATGGGTTGGGCACTCAATTTGAGATCACACGTGTCTCCAGTCTCAAATTAACTGCATCTGGCGGGGACCTGGTAGCCCGAACGCCGGGTTGATCAAATGGTCGGTTTCTTCGATGAACCGGTTTCTGTTGTGTCCGAAGGTATGCGCTTGAAGCATTTGCAGCATCTCCGGGCCGGCGCGCTCCACAATGGCGACACCTGCCAAAAGCGCCGGTCGGATATGGAGCGGCAAGATGGGATGCTTGGGCGAGAACGATCCCTCCTTGGCGATGACGTCATCGAGGTCCGGGATTACGACACCAAGAACTCGATAGCGCCAGAGTTCGGCGTTGCGTGGGAATGGACAGGGCACCCGGCGCATCAGCAGAAGGCGGGCAAGTTCCAGCGGACGTGTCCAGGTCTGAATGCCGCGTTCTGCATCATCGTCGAGCAGCTTCTCTCCACGAAGTGCGGCGGCATGATATTGGTCGAACGGATGGCTGTGGTCGCCTTGAGCTATGTCTTGGAATGGGCGGCAGCAATGCGGACAAGTGATCCGCCATCCCTGCATGTCACTACGCAGGATTGGTCCTGGATCGGAGGGGCCCGATTTGCAGTTGGAGCATCGCTGTAGCGGTTCTTTCGAGATAAACCGATGCACGGAGCTCTGGACGTTGGCAAACGTCATCCGGAGCACGGTCTTGGCATCTGTCGAGAACATCTCTGCCAGACGGTTGGCCTGGTCCCGGCTCAGTGTTCGGTCGGCTACATGAAGCGAGACGGCTTCAGGCAGGCAATGGCGCAGCATCGTCAGGGACGGAACGCCGTAGAAAGCTGCGTGGCGGACGATCGAGGACGAGAAGAGTTCACCCGCAACCGGCGGCAGGACGACAGGAATACGCCCGTTCATGCATAGACCGCTTCCACATCGAAGTTCGGCGCCCAGGTCTCGACAGCGCTGTCCGTGATGCGTTCGCTGCCCTCCACGACGGCTTCGATCGCGAGGCTGCCCAACATGTGGAAGATGTTGGCTGTGATGCCGTCCGTGATCTACAGAATGCGGCGCAGCGACTTCGGGGTCAGTACCGAGGGGCGATGAAGCGGCGTGTTGCGCAGGATCGATGTCACGAGGGTTTCAAAGTCCTCGTTTGCCGCCCATCGGCTCAAGGTGAACTGCTCGAACCGACGCGCGAGTTGGACATCGCCGCCAATGGCCTCCCGTGCGTCGTTGACGCCAAAACAGACCAGCGAGATCTGAAGGCGATTGCTGAGAAAGCGCAGGGTGTTCAGGACGATGCGCTGCTCCCGGTAGGTTCCGGCAAGGATGTTGTGGACCTCATCGATCACCAGCACCTGCACACCGATCGCCTCCATGATCCGCAGGGCTGCCTGTTCCATTTGCGTGATATCGGCGCGGGGCGACTGTGGCGCGCCGAGAAGGGTGAGAAGTTCACCGTAGAAACTGCGCTCACCGGGGCGGCTCACCATTTCCATGGCAAGGACCGGTGTCGTCAGCGCCCCTGTCGATGGATCGAACTTCGGCGGATGCTGATCCCGGAACCGCTTCATAATCATTGTCTTGCCCATACCACTATCGCCGTAGATCGCGATCGAGGGCATGCGGGTCCCTCGTGGGTGATCGAGCAGCGCGTCCAGTTGCGTTGAGCGCTTGCTTGGCGCGTGGGTAGAGGACCCATCGGCATGATCGCATGGCACGAATGCGTGCCGCCTGTGGTTCAGCAAGCAGTGCCGCTGCGCCGGCGGTCAGGTGAGGGGTCGTGTCGGTCATGGTCGCTCCAGCTTAGGTTCAATCCTCAACAAACGGGACCGGCTTGCTGGTGTCGATACCGCGGAGCATTCCCTGTTCGCGCTCATCCGATCGCTTTCGTGACAGACCGCGTTTTGCCGCCGTCTTCTTCTTGGTCGCTGCTGCGACAAGCTCTCGCTGCTCTAGAACGGTCCTGACGATGGCGCGCGTCCCGACCTCCCGGCGACCCTTTTACTTTAGGGCACGGCGAGCAGTCACCGCCTCGTGCAGCGTGACCTGCGGCAATGTCAGGTCGGCATATCGCGCCTCGACGAAGTTCCCCGAGGGCCGACGCACAAATACCCGCGACATGTCGCGGAGATCGTATTTGACGAGCAGGCGCCGTTTGGTCCGTCCCACATCTGCGCTCAGCGCAGCCGACCAGTAGCGCAGGCCGAAGAGATGAATGCCAGTCGGTCGCAACGTCCGCTCCTGTTCCGGAAGGAAGGTGAGCCAGAACCGCAGCCGATCCTCCGGCAGTCGGAGAGGAATCTCACCTTCGTGTTCCTGCCAGACTGCGAGTGGCGGACGGCTCAGGGTGCTGTGGATCGACTGATGATAGGCGCCGACGATGTCGAGCGCGATGTACTGTTCAAGCTCTCGCAACGTCAGGGCGGCGTGGCGTTTCGGGTCGTAGTCACCCAGATCCTGTTCGTTGCTGAACGTCGTCCCAGGTAAGAGATGCAACCGTCCCATCTGTGTGCCGATCAGCCGTTCGATATGACCGCCGAACCGCGGCGTGCCCGGCGGCCGCCAGTCAATGGCGATGCCCGCATCTTAACATCCGCGCTTGAAAGCCCGGCTGCGGAAATCCGCGCCATTGTCGACGTGAACCCTGTCAGGAAGACCGGCGACGGGCCACGGCTCCACAATATCGCGTTCTTTCAGCCAGGCGGACTTGTCGAAGACGAAATGCAGCAGGCAGAGGCTGGTCGACAGTCGGGACGGGGCGTCCATGGCGAGATAGAACCCTGTCACCATGCGGCTGTGGACATCCATCGCCAGCGTCAACCACGGTCGTCCCAACGGCTCCCGCGTTTCCTCGTCGACGACAAAGACGTCGGCTCTCGTATGGTCGATCTGCACCACTTCCAAGGGGCGGGCAGGCCGGAAGGTACCGGGAACGGCCGTGACCGCCTTCTCGATCTTGTGCTCGCCCCGTCGTCGGGCGCGCTTGCGAAGTTCGACATCCTCGAGCCGCGCCACGATCGTGCGCCGATGTGGCGGCTTCAGGCCGGCGGACAGGCAGTCAGCGTGCACATCCCGCACCAGTTGCGAAGTCGATGGCCGAGTTTTTTTGAGGTAGTGCTTGTTGATCGCCGCGTGGATGATCTCCTCGCGTGCCGGGTCCAGCGTCCGATGGCCGACGGGTCGTCCGCGCTTTCTCTCCACCAACGACGCGACAGTCCCGCCCTCGCGAAACAGCTTGATCAGCCGAAAGACGGATGCCCGACTGAGATCAAGCTCGTCAGCGAGGCGTGCAATGTTGGCGGCGGAATTCCGACCGGAGTTGTCCTTCAGAAATCTTCGGATCGCATCGGCGCGACCTGACGCCTCGTTCCAGAGGTCTTCGTCGATGTCGTCGGACAAGGGATCGGTCATGGCGGTTCGGCACCGAATGGGGTTCGGAGCGACAGTCTCAGTTAAAGTGCCAAGCGATAAGTAAAAATCTCAGTTTAACTGCCCAGTCTCAAATTAGGTGCCAGCACAACCTGCTGAAAAGACTAAATGTGCAGTCGCATGATTAAGTGCCAAGTGACAGAAGGGGCTGAATGTTCTGATCACCGGCGGCAGCAAGGGCATCGGCCAGCGCTGCGCCGATTTGATGGTGCGGGAAGGGGCGAATGTGTCGATCTGCGCGCGCAATGCAGCCGAGGTCGAGACGGTGGTCGAGGACCTGAAGACCCATGGCACGATGTGCTTCGGTGCGCCGGTGGATGTGTCTGACAAGAGCGCACTGGAGGGCTGGGTTGCTGAGAGTGCCGCAGCGCTCGGCGGCATCGACATCGTGATCGCCAATGTCTCCGCTCTGGCGGTCGCCGATGACGAAGCCGCTTGGCAAGCCGGTTTCGACACCGACATGATGCACTCCGTCCGGCTGGTCAACGCCGCAATGCCGTGGCTGGAGAAGTCCGATCACGCCGCAATTACACTGATCTCTTCGGTGTCGGGGCGCGAGATTGACTTTACCGGGCCAGCCTACGGGGCATTCAAGGGGGCGTTGGTACACTACGCTCAAGGTCTGGCTTACAAACTGGCAGCGCAAGGGATTCGCGCCAACACGGTCTCGCCGGGCAACACCTATTTTCCCGGTGGCATCTGGCAGCAGATCGAAGAAGGCAACCCTGAGCTTTTTGCCGAGGCCATGTCGCTCAACCCGACGGGTCGCATGGGCACGCCCGAAGAGGTTGCCGCCGGAGTTGTTTTCCTATCTGCGCCCTGTTCCAGTTTCACCACAGGAACAAACCTTGTGATTGACGGGGCCTTGACCAAAGGTGTGCAGCTTTGACGGACACTGCATCGCAAATGACCTGTCAGCGCCCGCAAGCCAGCTAGAAAAGTTAGATTTGGTTCGGGCTCGTTGACCGCGGTTTGAATGACTGCTGCGTCGGCATTTACCGCACTTCACCGGGCACGAAGACCTAACGTACAACATAATCGGCGACTCTTCCGCAAACCGCAATTGCGTTCGTATGGGTCTCGGACATCGGCGCCATCTTTTCCGTTTCGATCCCATGCGAGAAAACTCCTTGCCCGGTCAGGCACGCGAATCCGCCAGCACATCGAGAAAACTCTTGATCACCCTCAGACCCAGCTTGTGCTTTGGAACCACGGCGCAGGTGGTGAAAACCTGGTCCAGTTCCGGCACGGCAACCTCGCACAGAGACCGCTCGGAGACCGAGCTCGCCGACAGAAATAGGCCGACGCCAACGCCTTCGAGGATCGCTTCCTTCATCACCGGAAACGACGTCATGGTGACCAAGCGCCGGGGCACCACTCCGTGATCGGCAAGCGCCTTGGACACCACCCGCTGGGTCAGGGAACCCGGTTCCGGCAGGATCAATGTACGATCCGCCACGTCTCGCAAGTGAACAACGGGCCTTTGGGCGAAATCATCGTCACGACGGGCGTAACACACGTATCGGCTTTGCGTGATCGGACGGATGTAGAGCTCGCGCGAGGCCGCAGGTTCGGTGATCACGGCAATGTCCACGCGCCGTTCCTGCAGCCGCTGCATGGCAGAGGACCAGTCGAAGAGCGTGAAATCGATCGACACATTGGGATAGCCATCGGCATAGCGTGCGATCAGCGACAGCGCCGGTTGCGGCGCATTGGCAATGATTGTCAGATGACCGCGATCAAGGGCCGCGTGACCGCGCAACCGCTCCTCGATCCGTTGGTCGAGCGATGCGTATTCGTCGGCCAGTTGAAACAGGTCCTGCCCCACCGGGGTAAGCGCCACGCCGTCGCGCCCCCGGATCAGAACTTGCGCCCCCATCGTCGCCTCGAGGTTCGAGATGTGTTGGCTGACTGCGGATTGTGACACACCGAGGCGGCGCGCCGCGCCCGAGATGGATCCTTCCCGGACGACGAAGGCAAAGGATTTGACCTGATATGTGCTGATCGGCATCTCGGGGCGCTTTCCTGCTGTTCAGACTTTAGGGGTCATAAGTTGCACTAATATGACGTCACAGAATCGAGACTGTCACAGATCATGATGGCTCTTGCGCAGAGTGCCGGGGGCCAGTCATGTCGCAGATTTCGTTGCGGACAATTACCAAATCGTTCGGGGAGACGCCCGTGTTGAACAACGTCTCGCTCGATATCGAAGAGGGGGAATTTGTCACGCTTGTGGGGCCGTCCGGCTGCGGCAAGTCGACCTTTCTGCGCATCCTTGCCGGGCTTGAGGCAGCCGATGCAGGGCAGGTCGAGATTCAGGGCAGGGACGTCACCGCCATCCGGCCCGCCGACCGCAACCTCGCCATGGTGTTCCAGAGCTACGCGCTCTATCCGCACCTGAGTGTCGCGCAGAATATCATGACCCCGTTGCGGATGCGCGATCTGAACCGCCTCGGGCGCCTGCCCGTGATTGGTCCGCTTCTGTCGCGCGCCGCGCATCGCAAGATGCGTGATCAGGTGGGCGAGGTGGCCGAGACGTTGCAGATCACGCCGCTTTTGGATCGCAAGCCTGGGCAATTGTCCGGTGGGCAACGCCAGCGCGTCGCACTGGGTCGCGCCATGGTGCGGCAGCCTGTGGCGTTTCTGATGGACGAGCCACTGTCGAACCTTGACGCGGCGCTTCGGGTCCATATGCGGGCGGAGCTGAGCGAGCTGCACCGCCGCCTGCAGGCCACATTCGTTTATGTCACCCATGACCAGGCCGAGGCGCTGACCATGTCGGACCGCATGGCCGTGATGATGCATGGCGACATTCTGCAGGTCGGGCCGCCCAATGATATCTACCGCAACCCGGCCTCGTTGGACGTGGCACGGTTCATCGGCTCGCCGCGGATCAACACGCTGCCGGGGGAAGTGAACGGCACCGGTGGTCTCGAATTGCTTGGTGTGACGACCGAGACCCGCGTGCGGGGCCTGCGCCAGGCGGTCACCATGGGTGTCCGGCCGGAGCATCTGCACATGCGCGTCACGGGGCGGTTTTCCGGCACCGTCCGTCACAGGGAAAATCTCGGTTCAGACATCTTTGTGCATCTCGAAGTGGCGGGGGCCCCTGCCAAGGTCGTGCTGCGCCTGGCGCCCGCCGAAGCGGTGGAGCTTGGCCTCGGCACCAGGGTCGCCTTTGATTTCAATCCGACCGACATCCTGCTTTTTGATGCCACCGGTGCGCGGCTGGCCTTCACCCATCCGGCGCGCGAGGTCGCCTGATGCCGCAAAGCCGCGTTTATCTTTGGTTCATCGGACCCGCGCTCTTGCTCATGTGCGTGATCCTGTTGATCCCGATCCTGATTGCGGGCGGCCTCAGCCTCACGGATTACTCGCTTGGCAACACAGGGGCGTCGTTTGTCGGTCTTGAAAACTACGAACGCATCTTCACGCGCTCCACGTACGAAAAGATGTTCGGTGCCACCTTCCGTTATGTCTTTGTCGTCGTGCCACTGACCGTTGGTCTGGGTCTGGGGGCTGCGCTCTTGATCGACTCGCTGGGCCGGTTCGGGGATCTTTACAAGACGATCTACTTCCTGCCGGTCATGGCGGCGCTCATCGCCATGGCCATCGTCTGGGAGTTTGCCTTTCACCCGACCATCGGCATCGTCAACGCCACGCTCGAACGCGGCTGCGGCACAGTGCTCGAACGCTGGGACTGGTACGCGCAGGGGTGCGAACGCACCTTCCCGCTCTGGCTCAACGACCGCGACTACGCCATCTGGACGGTCAGCTTCATTGGCGTCTGGCAGGGTTTCGGCTTCAATATGGTGCTCTACCTCGCCGGCCTGACCTCAATCCCGCCATCGCTTTACGACGCGGCCGAGATGGACGGGGCCAAGAGCGGCTGGGACCGGTTTCGCCTCGTCACCTGGCCGCTGCTGGGCCCGACAACCGTGTTTGTCGTCACGATCAGCTTCATTCGGTCCTTCCAGGTCTTCGACATGGTCGAAGCGTTTTATCCGCAAGGCGGCGGGCCGTCCAAGTCCGTCTACGTGATGATGTTCGCGATTTACGAAAAGGGGATTCAGCAGAACCTGATGGGCATCGGCGCTGCTATCACGGTCGTCTTCCTTGCCTTCGTGATGATCCTGACCCTGATCCAGCGCTGGCTCGTGGAGCGGAGGACGCATTATGTCTGATAAACCAGACCGGTGTACGACCTGTGCACAGGCTGTGCACACATGGTGCACACCCGTTTTCGGGGGATGCCATGGCTGACACGACCCTCGACCAGAGCATGGCAGAGGCCACGCCCTTGCGCTTTTCGACCCGTGCCGCGATCACCCATGCGGTGCTGATCCTGGGCGCGCTGATCGTGCTTTTGCCCTTTTACACGATGCTCAGCCTGTCGCTTAAGGCGCCGCACGAAATCATGCAGCAGACGGGTGGTTTTCTCGGCAGCCAGGAGCTGTTCCGCGATGATTTCTGCATCAAGCTGGGCAACGCAGTGCAGGACTGCATGGTCAATCCGATCATCTATAACTACGCAACCGCCTTCGAGAAAGCGCCGCTGTTGCGCTACTTGCTGAATGGTCTGATCGTCACTGTTTCGATCTTTGTCATTCAGGTGATTGTGGCGCTGCCTTGCGCCTATGCCCTTGCAAAACTTCGATTTTGGGGGCGTGAGGCTGTGTTTGCCCTGGTTCTCTTCTGTCTCTTGATCCCGGTCCATGCCATCGCGCTCCCGCTGTATATCATGCTGGCAAAGGTGGGGCTGACGAACACCTACGCCGCGCTGATCATCCCCTGGACCATCAGCGTTTTCGGCATTTTCCTCATGCGCCAATTCTTCATGACCGTGCCGGATGATCTGATTGACGCGGCCCGCATGGACGGGATGAGCGAATACGCCATCATCTGGCAGGTCATGCTGCCTACCGCGATCCCCGCGCTCATGGCATTCGGAATATTTAGTGTCGTGGCCCACTGGAACGACTATTTCTGGCCCCGCATCGTCATCACCGGCAACCGCGACCTCTTCACCCCGCCCCTCGGCCTACGCGAGTTCAAAGGGGACGCCGACGGCGACAATTTCGGCCCCATGATGGCCACCGCCTGCATCATCGTCACACCGCTGATCGTGTGTTTCCTGCTGGCCCAACGCCGCTTTATCGAGGGGATCACACTGTCTGGAATGAAGTGAGGGGCGTGCCGCCCCTCACCCCATCTATCCCGGTCCGGGATTTATCACTGGGGTCTGCCAATCGCCAAACCGCCAGGCCCCGCAACAGGAGAGAACCTAATGTATCGTACTGCAACCGCAATGGCCTTGGCGCTCAGCGCAACCGCCGCCATCGCCGAGGACAAGATCGTCGTCGAGTTTGCCTACCCCTACAGCCACCTCTTTGACCTGACCTATAAGGCGATCCTGCCCAAGTTCTACGAGGCGCACCCGAATATCGAGATCAAGATGCGCGCCACCTACGAAAGCTACGAGGACGGCACCAACACCATCCTGCGCGAAGCGGTGGCCGGCACGCTGCCCGACGTCACCATGCAGGGCCTGAACCGTCAGGCGATTCTCGTCGAAAAGGGCATCGCCAAGTCGCTGGAGCCCTTTATCGCCGCCGAAGAAGATTTCGCCAAAGACGGGTATCACAAGGCGATGCTCGACCTCGGCACCTTTGACGACGAAGTGCACGGGCTGCCCTTCTCGATCTCGCTGCCCGTCGGCTACTACAACATGGAAGTGATGGCCAAGGCCGGCTACGACGAGACCAACCTGCCCACAACATGGGAAGAGGTTGTGCAGGCCTGCGTCAACCTGCGTGAGGCCGGCGTCGACAACCCGATGTTCTGGGGCTGGAACATCACGGGCAACTGGTTCCTGCAGGCTCTGATGTGGAGCCAGGACAAGCCGACCGTTCAAGACGCCGATTTCCAGCTGGACACGGACGAGGGTCTGACGGCGCTCACCACGATGCAGACCATCTTCCGCGGCTGCGAGATGCAGAACCTGGAATGGAAGACCGCGCTTGCGTCATTCTCGGCCGGCGATCTGGGCATGATGTATTGGTCGACCTCTGCCGTGGGTGCGGTGGAGCGCGCCATGGGCGACTTCACTCTGGTGACAAGCGAGTTCCCGGGCATTGAGGCCTCCGGGCCCATGGGCCTGCCAGCGGGCGGCAACTCGGCCATGCTGGTGTCAACCTCGGAAGACCCTGCGGAGCTCGAAGCGGCCTGGGCCTGGCTCAAGTTCATCACATCGGGCGAGGGGGCTGCGGATGTGGCGCGTACCACGGGCTACATGCCGCCCAACCAAGCCGCAAACGAGATCATCCTCGCGGATTTCTATGCCGAGAACCCGGCCAAAGCGACCGCCGTGCGTCAGCTGCCGCTCTTGCGCGAATGGCAAGCCTATCCCGGCGACAACGGTCTGGCTGCAACGCAGGTGATCTATGACGGGCTCGAAGGCATCGTGACCGGCGAGTTCGACGACATGGAAGAGCTGCAGGAAGAACTGGCCGAAGAGGTGCAGGACCTGCTGCCCTCCGGGTCCTGATCCCGCAAATATGGCATGGGGGGCATGTCGTGCCCCCCGGTACCCCTCGCGAGACTGAGGCGACACCTATGAAACTGCTGCACTTCACCGACATTCACCTCACCAAAAAGGGCGACACCATTGGTGGGCGTGACCCGAACTCCAACTTTGCCAAGGGTCTGAAACATGCGCTCGACTTACACGCGGATGCGAAGGCCATCTTTGTCACCGGCGATCTGTCCGATTGGGGCGATGCAGAGGATTATGTCCGGCTCAAAGCCCAAGTGGCAGACCTGCCGTTGCCCGTTCACTTGATGATCGGCAACCACGACGACCGCCCAACTTTTGCGCGAACATTTCCCGACCTCTTCAACGACGACGGCTTTGTCCAATATGCAGTACCTTTGTCGATCGGCACTGCGCTGTGCCTCGACACGTGGGGGCCGGACACCCACGCCGGGCATTATTGCGAACGGCGCGCGGCCTGGCTGTCGGCCCAATTGGAGCAGGCGCCGGGGCCCATCTGGATTTTCATGCACCACAACCCGGTGCCCATTGGCATCGCGCCGATGGACAAGATCATGCTGCTCGATGCCGACCGGTTTACCGCGGTGGTTGCCCCGCATCGCGACAAGATCCGGCACATTTTCCATGGCCATTGCCATTTGCCGCTGACGGGATCGCTGCACGGCATTCCTCTGTCCGCACCACGCGGTACAAACCATGCCGGATGGCCCGATTTCAACGCGACCCGCCTGTTGTCGGGGGCCGCCCTGCCCGAAGCCTACGGCGTCATCCTGGCCACAGAAACCACCACGCTCGCCCATATGGTCGAGTTCGGCTACACAGGTGACGTCGTGCACGAAGGCTCGCCAGAATATGCGAACTGGGATCGGATGACGATGGTCCGGTAGGCAGAAAGACCTTCTGTCGACGAAACTACAAAAGGCCATCTAAAGCCGTATTGCGAATTCTACACTTCATCGGCGATACAGCGTTCATTTTGCCTGGATGCGGTCAAAGTGGCTGACCAGTTTAACTTAGCCAACTGGGTCCGTGGACATTCTACGAATTGTCTGCATTCACGAAGGTGCACCGCTGGTAGCGAAGGCCAAAGAGGGCTAGAGTAGCGCGTGCAGAAGTATTTTGATGCGCTTACTGAAACATGACACTATGCACGTAGTAGTCCAGGCTCGTGTCAAGGGCCTCTGGATTAATAGCAGTGATGCGCAGTCCAAGGAGTTGGGTTTCTGGGTGGAGTTACTCCGCAAATCGCCCGTTCCGGTCCTCGCTAAACCTGAGTAGCACCCACCAACCGCCAATGTCCGCTATCCGGCTGCTATCGCAGCATCGATAACCACACTATCATATTGAAGGGGTCAGCTTTCCGTTCAGGATGGAGCCGCTGACACGCCTTGAAGAGGTTGGCGTCTATACGACGAAGTGGACGATGTATGACCATCACGGAACGAACATCAATTCGCCCAATCATTTCATCGAAGGCGGTGCAGCCGCGCACGAGCTTGATGTTCAGACGTTCTTTGCGCCGCTCGCCGTTATCAACCTCGTTAATCTTGCGGCAGATGACCCCGACACGGCGCTGACCGTCGACGACATCCTTGCTTGGGAAGAGGCGCATGGCCGCCTTCCTGCCGGAGCCGCAGTCTTTCTTCGGGCGGATTGGGATCGCTTTGCAGGCGACCTCGAGAAGCACCTCAACCGGGATGCGGACGGCGTGCGCCACAATCCCGGCTTCTCGGCCGAGGCGGCCAGGTTTCTGGTCCAGGAGCGTGACATCGTCGGCATCGGCGTGGAAACCGTCGCGGTCGACTGGGGGCCGGATGCCGACTTCCAAACCCACAAGATCATTCATGCCGCGGGCAAATGGGCGCTTGAGAACCTGACCGGCCTCGACGCGGTGCCGGAGGCGGGCGCGACACTGATCCTCGGTCCATCCAAGGTCAAGGACGCCTCGGGCGGCATGACGCGTGTGCTGGCGGTCTGGTGAGGGAGGCGGACATGTCCACGCCTGATACCGCTGTTACTGCACTGATCATTAGCCATGTGAGGCCCGGTCACGAAGACGCGCCGGATGCCAAGATCGCTGACATTCTTGCGCTTGCGTCCAAGGCCGATGGATATCTAGGCTCCAGTGTTCTTCGCGGGACTCAGGGCGGTCAGCCGCAGCTCTACGTGGTGCTGCACTTCGCGACCCGCGCGGCATGGGCGGCCTGGCGTGAGACGCCGCAAGCCCAACCGTTGCTGGAAGACGCGCTGCAACACGTCAGCGAGGCTCCAGAAGTGAAGCTCGCCGATGGGTTTGCCGGTTGGTTCGATCTACCCGCAGCCCCAATGCCGGTCGTGCCCGCGAAATGGAAGATGGCGGTCGTCACCTGGCTTGCGATCTTCCCGATCCTGTCGGTGTTCCTGACGGGCACCGCGCCACTGATGGGCGACTTGCACCCCATCGGGCGACTGTTCCTCAATACCCCGATCATTGTGCCGCTGATGACCTGGCTCATCATGCCGGGAATGACACACCTTTTCCGCCGTTGGCTGTTCCAGTCGCACGCGACTTAATAGAAAGGACTCGTCATGAAAGCCGCCATCTACACTGAGACGGGCACGCCCGACGTCCTCAAGATCGTCGATCTGCCAAAACCTTCCCCTGGCGACGGCGAAGTGCTTGTGCGCATCCATGCCTCTGGCATCAATCCGTCCGACACCAAGACTCGCGCCGGTCTGTTCCCTTTGCCGGAAGGCTGGGAACGGATCGTGCCGCACAATGACGGCGCGGGTATCATCGAGGCTGTTGGCGCTGACGTTCCGGACGCCCGTATCGGTGAGCGGGTTTGGCTGCACACGACGCAATGGGGTGGGTTTGACGGCACCGCGGCCGAGTACACGGTGGCACGTGCAGATCGTGCGGTCCGCCTGCCGGACAATGTCAGCTTCGACGCGGGAGCGACCTTTGGTGTTCCGCTCCTGACAGCCGGGAACGCCGTGTCCATGAATGGCCCGGTCGATGGCAAAACCCTCCTCATCCAGGGCGGTGCAGGCGCGGTCGGCAACTAAGCCATCCAGATTGCAAAGGCGAAGGGCGCGCGCGTGATCGCCACGGTCAGCTCGAAAGACAAGGCCAACGCGGCAAGCGAGGCTGGAGCCGAAGCCGTGGTCAACTATCGCGATGAGGACGTGGCGGCTCGGATTGCGGATCTGACGAACGGGTCAGGTGTGGATCACCTCATCGAGGTCAATCTCGGCATCAACGGTCCCGCACTTGGTGATCTGATGGCTCCAAATGGCTTCGTCGCTGTTTACGGGTCGGACTGGTCTTCCCCCACTTGAGTGGTCCTCCGCTTTCCTAAACATAGCGGAGGACCACTCAAGTGGGGGAAGACCAGTTCCGTTCCCGGATCTCGAAACCACGCAGTCGCTTATCAGCGACGATGGTCAATGAGGAGCAAGGCCATGACGACGCCAATCCTGATCAACAAATCAGCGCTCCGGCGTGCTGCCCTTCTCTGGGCAGCCGTCTTTCCCCTCATCACTCTGGTGCTGGCCCTCACCGGGCCGGTCATCGGGAACTGGCCGCTGATTGCAAGAACGCTGGTTCTGACGTTGATCGTCGTCCCGCTTCTGAACTTTCTGATCATGCCGCATCTGATGGCGCGCTTCGGCCACTGGGTCGAAGCGGGCTGAGACAATCCACGACCGAAAGGACTGAAACCATGACACCGCACGCACAAATTACCGAAGGCATGAACTCATGGTTCGCGGCTTGGAACATCGGCACAAACGCATTCGATGTCGAGAAGCTGCGCCCGCTGTTCTCGACCGGCGAGATCCATGTCGTTGACAACTTCGACGATAAGGTCGTGGTGCTAAAAAGCTTTGACGCCTACGCCCGCACCTGGACCTTGTCGGGGTTCCGCAGCTGGTCCATCGCGCCCATCGGAAAGCCCCAGATCCGCATATCGGGCGACCTGGCCGTCGTGACATTTGTTTTTGTTGGTCATGGACCCTCAACCGACGGTGCCAAAGTGTCGGCAGCGCAGCACGGCACACATGTCTGGGTGCGCGAAGGCGACGGATGGCGGATTGTGCACGAACACCTCACGACCGATACAGTCGAGAGCGCTACGAAGTCATTGGCTTATGCCACCTAAGTGGCAGAAAAGCGAGTGAGTGCGAAGGCTCAGGAGCGGGCTTTGGCCAGGCGGCAATGGTCAGTATATTGGGGCTCGAAGCCCCTCCTAGTGGCAGAGAGGTGTTCAGCCGTCGTTTGCGGCCGGGCTTGGCGGTGTGATCTGCGCGCGCTGTCCGTCGTCCTCTCCCGGGGGACCAGCGAGGCTTGCGATGCGCACCCAGGCGGTTCCGGCGACTATGATGCCGCCGATGATCGCAAAAGCGAGTGTCCAGCTTTCGCTCGCCCCGCCGATTTCGGAGAGACCTCTGATCGCGGAGAATCCTGCAATGCCGGCCGGCGCGGCGTAGAGCGCGCCGATGGCGAGACGGATCGGAACGGACTGCACTTTGGCGAAAACGACTTGTCCGATCAGGAGCGTGAAGACGCCCGCGAACAGGCCCACAAGTATCGCCACGATGAGACTGGTTTCGGTGTCGTAGAGATACAGGCCAACGGTCATGGCGACGAAGAAAGGCAGCGCGTAAACGGCAAGACTGAACAGGACGTAGACGAGGACGCCCAGTCCAATGATGCTCAGAAATGCGGACAAAAACATGGGCGGTCTCCTCTCATGGATTGCGCCGCCACCACCGCCATGGCGCTGACAAAGCATAGCACAATTGCGCTGTTCTCGGAATATTCCAATGCAGCGCAACGCGATGCGAAATGCGCATCACGGGTCATGACGACCCACCTTTCTAGTGCCGGAAATCGTAGAGCGGGATGCCGAGCGCCTTGGCCTTGTCAGCGAGATTGTCGGAGATGCCCGAGCCCGGGAAGACGATAAGCCCGATGGGCAAAGTCTCAAGGAGCTGGTCATTCCGTTTGAACGGGGCGGCTTTGCCGTGGCGGGTCCAGTTCGGCTTGAAGACGATCTGCTGACACTTGCGATTGTCGGCCCAGCACGCCGCGATGCGTTCAGCGCCCTTGGGCGAACCGCCGTGAAGGAGCACCATGTCCTCGTGCTTGGCGCGGACCCGGTCGAGCGCCGCCCAGATGCTTGCAGTGTCGGTGACGTCCTTCCCGCCGGTGAAGGCGATCTTCGTGCCCGTCGGCAGGAGTGGTTCGAGATCGGTTTTCCGCTTGGCGTCGAGATAATCGCGGCTGTCGATCAGAGCGGCGGTCATGTGCTTGCGGTTGACCTGCGAGCCTGACTGCGGGTGCCAGGTCTGCCCGAGATGGGCCTCGAAGAGATCGGCGGCGAGATCGCGCATGCCCTCATAGGCGTTGCGCTGTTCAGTGAGTGTGAGCCCTTCGGCCACCAATTGCTCCAGCGCAACCGACCGAACTTCCGAGCCATCCTGCTGGCGCTGGCAGCGCCTCTGGGTTTGCTCATTGTCGTCAAGCCTCCGGTCGATCCGAGTGGCCATGCGGTGGAAGACGTTGGTCGTAGATCAGAGCAGGTCTTCAAGATCGGGTTCCAGCCCGGTGTCTCCGAAAGCGACTACGAGGGCGTCGAAGATGTCCGTCATGGCGGCTTGGACAGTGTCCGGTTCAGGCAGCGGCCTCGGATCGAGTTCGTCCGAGAAGGGCCGATGTCCGAAGAGTTGAAGTTCGTCGAGCACCAGGGCGGTTGTCGAGCGGGCTTGCGGTTCGTGCAAGGTCATGGTGTTGGTCTCCTTCGCTGTCTGACCGCGCCTCGCGCGGCCTTCACGGGCGACGGGCAAGCGGAGGCCGATCGGGCCTGCATCCCGCGTTCGCGGGACCGGAGCGTCAGCGGAGGATGGCGAAGGCGGCGCCGTTTTGACTCGCGATGCAAAGCCGGGCTTGTCCGGCGGCGGAAAACGGGGCCGCCGCAGCCATTGTCGGACCGGGCGGTCTGCGCTCCGTCTCGCCCCTCTCGGAAGGCCGTGGGCGCGGCTCTTGCCGCAGGGTGAGCGATACTCCTCTGGTTCGAACGGCGTGTTCCCGTTGAGATCAGCCGGTGCACTCAAGCACTCGCTCTGGAGTGTCGCTGCTCACCAGTTGCGCCCTGAGATTATCGCGCAGCCGATCGATGCCAAGTGCGCGGAGATCGTCGTTGAAATCGCCGCGTGCGGGCCGCAGCATGATTGTCTCGATACCCGCCTCAGACGCCCTGTCGCGCAGCCTGTTCGCAGCAATACGTCCCGTCTTGTCGGCGTCGACGGCAATATAGAGACGCTGCACCCAAGCTGCGGGCTGGTAGGCTGCAAGATGATTGCCGGAGAGCGCCGCTGCGACTGACATTCTCGGCAATGCCTGCCGCAAGGAAAGCATGGTCTCGAGACCTTCTCCAGCGGCGATCACGCCGCAGGGTGGACCCATATGCACGGCGTTTCCGAGTAGATGGCCCATCGCCTTGCGGTTCGGATCGAGCGGGGCTTTCGTGGCCGTGTCCGGATCGAGCCAGGTCCGATGCAACCCGGTAAGCGTTCCGTCCGTGTCGGTGATCTTGGCAATGAGTGCTGGCCATATCTGACGCTCAAGCTGTTCTGCAGCGGCAGGCAATTGATAGTAGCACCGGGGATGGAACCGGAGCATTGGTAGTCCCTGCAAGTCTGCGATGCCGCGCTGATTAAGATATCGCTCGGCCAATGTGTTTGTGATCGGTGAAGAGATAGCCCAGAGCCGTCGTGCCGCCTCTGGTGAGCCTGTCGGTACGGGCGGCAGTGTCTCGTGCCGAGGAGGATCAGGTCTCGGCAGGCTGAGAAACCGTCGCGCTTCGTCGAGCGTGTCTCGAAGGGTCGAGAGATTGAGGTTGGCGGCAATGAGGTCCAGCAAATCGCCGTGCTCGCCTGTGGCGGCATCGGTCCATTTTCCCGCGGCGCTGGGGCCGGATGAAGGTCCGGTGAGCCGGACATAGAGACTGCGCCCCGGCGTGTTCTGGACGTCACCGACCAGCCAATAGCGACCATTCTTCCTGCCGTTCGGGAGATAGTGACGGCAGACTTTTTCCGCCTCGCGGCTAAGCTTCTGCGCCAGGGATGATGCCGGACTGTCCATGGACGCCTCCAGTGCTTGCGACAAAAAAGGGCCTGCCGCGTCCGACAGGCCCCAGGTCGAGGGAGTTTGGGGGGAAGACATCCCTCGGTTGTGGTCGCTGGTTTCCGAGAGGGTTGGGCGAAGGCGGCCCCGGCGATAGCCAGATCATCGCCCAATCGGCTGAAATCCACCATCGACCGAGGGCCGCCGGACACCTGTCGCTATGCGACTACTCTGCAGCTTCGAGGGCGACTGCCTTGTCGTCCGCCGGTTCTGCATCCGGCGCAATGTCGCCATCATCGACGATCTCGAACTCCGGCTCATCGGGCTGTTCGACCAGCGGCGGTGTGCGGAGCGGCTCGGGCAGGCAGTCGCTCCCGGCCAGCAGTTCTTCGGCAGCCTCGACCATGTCGGGCTTCTTGAACCCGGCGATCCGGTCCGCGTCCTTGTCACCCCTTGCCTCACGCACGGCGGCGAGGATTTGCGCCTTGGTCACGCGGCCAAGATAGCTGTCCGCCGTCGGCGTCCAGCCCACTTTGGCCATGTCGAGACCGAGCGTGCCCGCCAGCACGTCCGCATGGGCGATCTGGCGCGGTTTCCGGTAATGCGGCTCCTGCACCGCGTTCACCGTCATTGCCACGCAATGGGCGAAGAGCGCGTCGCGGCTGTCGCTGTCCCATTCAGCCAACACATCCCAGAGGTCTTCCGGCTCCTTCGGCAGATTGCCCGCCCAGGTCTCGATGCCCAGATCGATCGACTGCACATATTGCAGGTTGATGCCGGCGAGTGGCGCCGGGAGCTGGCGCAGATAGGCCGCTGGCGCGCCGACGAGGCTCGCCAGCTGGCCGAAGCTCCAATGGGTCGGCGCGACCGGCGTCTCGGCGTCCGGCAGGACGAGCGCCAGCTTCTCTGGATCGTCGCGATGAGCCTCGACGCGGATCGCGGCGCTCTCGACCGTCCGCGTCTTGCTCCGCACGGCGCGGCCCTTCACCGAGGCGTAGAGGTCCGAGAGCGAGAGGTACCTCTCGTCGTCGGGCCGCGAGAACCACTCGTACGACACCCGCCCGTTATGCCCGCCGCGGGAAACATCCACCTTGTAGCCGTCGCTCTCGGGGCGGCCGTTCATGATTTCGATCACTGTCATGGCTTATCTCAAGGACGGGCGGTCCGAGAGCCTTTCTCTCGACCTCCAAACCCGTCACGGCGACAGCCGCAGGCCTCTCACTCTAAAGGGGGCGTTGCGGGGTCTCCCCGCAGAAGGGGTCGGGCGAGACTACCGGCTCGGCCGCAGGGGAAGGCCTTCCCCTGCTGGGTATCCTTCTCTTCCAACGGTCTCGTTTCCAAATTCCAATCAACACCCTGTTGACTTCCAATTGTCATCATTCATAGTTCCAATCTACTGAACGGAGGTACAGGTGTACGAAAGGTTTGTTGAGCATCGCGCGATCGAAGCGCTGTCCGATACGCCGGTTGTGCTCATCGTTGGCCCTCGCCGGGCTGGGAAGACCACGCTTGTTCAAAAGATGAGCGACAAAGGCCGGACCTATATCACCCTGGACGATCAGACAGTGCTCGATGCCGCACGCTCCGACCCGGCCGGGTTCATTAGGGGCCTCGACGCCGCTGTTGTCGATGAGATTCAACGGGCGCCCGAACTGTTACTGGCGATCAAGAAGGCGGTGGACGAAGACTATCGTCCCGGACGCTTTCTCCTTACGGGCTCAGCCAACGTCATGACTTTGCCCAAGGTCGCAGATAGCCTCGCAGGCCGCATCGAAACCATCGAAATGCTGCCCCTTGCGCGGGCTGAGATCGAAGGGCGCGTCGAGACGTTCCTTGACCGGCTTTTCGAAGGCGCGCTTGAGGGAGATCAAGACGCGATTGTTGGCGATGAATTGGTGCGTCTGGTTCTCCTCGGCGGATTTCCAGAGGCCATTCGGCGCGATAGCGAACGTCGGCGGCAGGATTGGGCACGCTCTTATCTCACGTCGGTTCTGACGCGTGACCTGAAGGAAATTGCCGAGATCGAAAAACTGACAGAACTACCAAAATTCGTGCGGCTCCTTGCAGAGCATTCCAGCCAGTTGGTGAACTACTCGCAATTCGGGTCCAGCATCGGAGTGAGTCACAAGACAGGGCAGCGTTATGTGGCGCTGCTCGAACAGGTGTTCCTCGTCTCGACCCTGCAGCCCTGGTACACCAATGCGCTAAAGCGTATCGTCAAGACGCCAAAGATCCATTTTCTCGACACTGGCGTGCTGGCGACGGCACGCGGATTGACCTTCGACCGAGTGAAAGCGGATCGAAATGTGTTCGGCGCACTGCTCGAAACGTTCGTCTTCTCCGAAATCATGAAGCTGATTTCAGCGTCGGAGTTACGTCTCTCGCCATATCACTTTCGTGACCAGCAGATGCGCGAGGTCGATATCGTATTGGAGCGAGACGACGGCATGATCGTCGGCATCGAAGTGAAAGCCAGCGCAACAGTAAAGTCCAAGGATTTTGGCGGATTGCGGACGCTGGCCGAAGCGTGCGGCGACCGCTTTGCTTACGGCGTTGTGCTCTATGACAGCGCCGAAATGGTGCCTTTTGGTGACAAGCTGGCTGCTGCGCCGCTGTCATCGCTGTGGGGATGAGGTCGATTCGTGTGAGAAAAATGAAAAACCAGAATCGGTCATCTTCACGAAATCTGATATCTAGTCAGTGGCTGACGCTGAGTACCGCAAATTGAGCGCGCCAGTTCCAACATCGCCATCAGGCGGGGGCCAATGCAGCGCTAGACGGCTTTGAATACCAGATCGGAGTCTCAGTGCTGACAGCCTTGAGACTGATGCTGATCATGAAGTCGGCGACCCAGATTACACTCGAACCTGCGAACGAAGAGGATCTGGAGTCTGACCTCGAACCGGCTACACCGGGCCGCGTCCAGCCGAGCGCAAATATGACCGACGGCTATAAACTTGTTGTTCAAGTCAAACTCCGGAATACAGGGCCGTGGTCGATCGCTGCATTCGATGCGCTGCTTAAGCATGGTAAAAAGCGTCGACCAGCAAGGCACCATCTTGATGACCCCGGCACGCGCTACTTGTTGACCACCAACGCCTGGTCTTCCCCCACTTGAGTGGTCCTCCGCTATGTTTAGGAAAGCGGAGGAAAGACATGGCCAACAAGCGACCAA
>NZ_CANLQB010000017.1 GCF_947493125.1 uncultured Roseobacter sp.
TTCGCAAAATCCACGCCGCTTACATCAGCGCACAACATCCGCCGTAAGCGCCAATACCGCGAGAGCGGTTTCGTCCTCGTCCCGCAGTGCTACCGTCCGAACACCTTACAGTTGAGATCCGAAGCGAGTCCAGCGTGCTCATTAGTCGGAAAAAGGCGAACGTCTGGTTCCGGGGCTTGTCATTCTTCTTCGCCTGTGGATTGCTGCGATCTTAGGAATTTACGGAGAAAGCAGAATGATCGAACCCGCCGTGCTGCTAACCTATTCGTTGATCGTTCTTGGCTTTGTTTTCATTCCCGGACCGGCGACCCTCCTTACGGTCGCGCGGGCCACAACTTCAGGAACGAAAGTCGGTATTGCGACGGGTGCTGGTATCACAGCGGGCGACGTCCTCCATACCATAATGGCAGTGGTCGGTATCTCCGCCATCATTGCGGCGTCTGCCACGCTGTTTACCATCGTGAAATAACTTGGGGCTGCATATCTGGTTTATCTTGGTTTGAAGGCGATACTCGAGAAAGCTTCCGTCGATCTTGGCCAGGGTCGCGTTCCCATCACGGCACCTCAAGCTTTCAGACAGGCGATCCTTGCCGAAGTTTTGAACCCTAAGACCGCGCTGTTCTTCCTTGCGTTTCTGCCTCAGTTCGTCGCCCCAGAAAGAGGTTTTGTGGTCGCACAGCTTACCATTCTTGGGATTGTATTCGCGCTGATCGGCTTCGTCTGCACAATCGTCTACTCCGTCGCAGCAGGTGGCCTGGGCAACTTCCTCCGCCGCAATCCAACTGTTCTCAAGTGGCAAGGGAAGGTTGTCGGCAGCATCTATTGCGCTCTGGGTGTTCGGCTCGCGATTCAGGAGCGATGATAGACGGCCCGCTATGGCAGCTTTTCTGAGCATGACAGACCCGGGACGATCAAGACTGAACGTCAGCTATGGCAATTTATGGGGCCCACTACCGTTGCAATGCACCACTGCCTGACCACTGTATCAGCCGGGCAAGCAAGGTAAGCATCAAGACTCATCAGACGCCTTCAGATGCACGTCGCTTGAACAGAGGTTGTCGCGAACAGCACTACACAGCGCGTCACCTGGCAGATGTCGGCAAAGGCTCACCTCCATTACCACATTGTCTTCTCTGCGTGTGACGAATACTCAGAATCGTATTTCTCCGTGTCAAAGCCGGATATCTGCTCTCTAAGGAATTGACCTGCCGATGGCAGATCTGATCCCTCAGCATTCCCCTTCCAAAGGTCTGACCTCATCAAAGCTTTTGCACACTGGAAGTAGACCTCCGAAACCCTAACGACTACAACTGTGTTTGGCAGAGTTTTCCGCTTAGTGAAATCCTGCCGTAGATCTTGGTCGGCCGTTACGATTCCAGTTCCATTTATCCGTACAACATTGTTTGAATTTGGATTCATGAACATCAAGCTGAGGCGCCCGTCCGACACGATGTTCCGCAGGGAATCAATTCGATTATTGCCACGCCAATCCGCGAACAGAACTGTCTTGGGATCACGTATCCTTACGGCCGGCACATCCTCACCACGAGGGCTTCCATCTGTCCCTCCGGGTCCCACAGTCGATAGCACCATAAATCGCGACGCCTGTATCCATTTACGGTATAGCGGCGTCAAATGATTAACGACCTTTCTGTTTGCGCCCTCCGGCACTTCGCCGTACTGCGCTTCAAGCTCTGAAATCTGTGTGATTGGTTTCATTGTAAGTCCATAAACTGTAAGTAATGCGATGTGCTCTCAGTAGATGCATGTCTTGAGTTCCAGGGCAGACGCCGAAAGCATGCTTTTTGACGTTTAGGTTAGAGCCGATTTACTTACTGGGCTACAGACCGGGTGAACAAACGCCATCGTGGGATCGTCATCAGGAAGGGCGATATTGGGATCCTCGATGCAGCCGAGACTCTCACACAGCTTGATGGATGCTGCATTACTGGGATCTACGTAACTCACAATCCTGTCCCATCCCAGATCCCTGGTAACATGACGGCGAAGAGCCTTGACGGCCTCGGTCGCATAGCCGAATCCCTCGTATTCGGCTCCCCACAGAGACCATGTGAGCTCGCGTTCCGGCCAACCTCTCGGATACCATGGGCCAGCCATGCCGATGACTTGGGCGTCCTCGAGTTTCTCGATGGCAAACGGACCCGTCCCTCGGAGGTGCCAATGGCCAAGAAGACTGGAGAAGACCCGCCAAGACAGTGCCTCACCCGACTCGCTCCCGCCGCCAACATATTGGGCGCGGTCACTCAGGAAGAATTGGTCCCAACCTTCCAGATCCGTTGCTTTCAGCCGTCTGAAGCGTAGCCTTTTAGTCGTGATGTCCTTCTGTTTCATGTCGGCTCCTTGAGTTTTCCAGGTAGTGTTCCCGGCTGGCAAACTTGAAAAAGGTCGGCTTCGCGAACCAGGTGCAACGCTCATTTGGGTTTTCGCAACATGGGATGGATCGCCGGGCACCCGCCGACATCTATCGTTCCGAGACTTTCGAAGCCGTGCCGAAGATAAAGCGCTCGGCTGCGCACCGTCGTCGCTTCGAGGTAGGCCGGGACACGATCGGCGTCGCAAAGCTTCAGAACCGGACGCAACAGCGCACTCCCCAGACCTTGGCCCTGTCGTTCCGGGACCACTCCCATCAGGGGCAGGTACCAATGCGGTTCTTCAATATGAAAAGCTTCCATCGCCTCGAACACAGAGAACACGCTGTTGTGCCGTTCTGCCGGGATGGAATTTTCGATGACGGCTTCGATCGCGCCTTCGGACGGGCCGCCACCCCGCGGGATCCAGAGTGCCGCACCGCCGTCTCGCGCTTGATATGTGTTCCGTGCGAACGCAGCTCCGCCGAAAGCGCGCGCAAAATCAGGGAAATAGGTCTGATACTCGGACAGTTCCGGATAGAGCCAACGGACGGGGGGATCGGCCTCAAATGCTGCAGCCAGAACCGTTAGCAACTCCGTCTCCTGAAAGCCGGAACCGTGTAGCGCCGATTTTTTGGCCGACGTTTTCAGTTCGATGGTCATTGGAGCCTCATGCGCTTGAAGAAAGTTGTGAGAGGGCCGGCAAACCGGCCCACCGACGTTCAGAGCCGATCAACCGACGGTTCACCCTCGCCGAGCCAAGCCCGCTCGAAGGCCCGACGCGCAGCGGCAACCGTTCCGATGTCGAGTTGATCAACGGCGAGCGCCTCTTCGGCTTGCCAAATCCCCCAGAGCGCCCAGGCGTTATTTGGATGAGTCTCCAGCGCCGCCTCGAACGCAGCCAGCGCGCCAAGTGCATCGCCAGCCTGGAGCCGGACCGCGCCGAGCGTCTGACGCACGGGATAGGACCAATAAGGCGGCTCCATGTAGGGTATGGTGTCCTCGAGCGCGATTGCTTCTTCGAGATGATGCTCGGCTGCATGCCAGTTGCCTTGAGCCTGCTCGATCCGCGCCTCTACGAGGTGCTTCGCGATTTCCAGCACGTCGCGCGCGGGCAGGTATTGTTCTTCCAGGCCGGACAGATCTGCGTCTGCGATGAGCACCTCGATGGCCTGCTGTTCCGCAAGTGCCGCTGACAGATCGCCCTGAAGAGCAAAGGCCGTGCCGCGTGCCCAGTGCCAGTGGCCCCGCACGAACGGAAACGTTGCGCCGGGATCGGGGAGCGCGAGGATCACCTCCGGCTCAGCCAGTTGGGCGTGGGCGGCATAAGGTGCAGTGTCGATTGCCTGCACCCAGGCCAGCTCTCCGGAGACCTTGTCCGATGTGACGTCCGCAAGAAGGTCCGCGGCTTCGAGCGCATCCTCACGCAGGCCGGCCATCTGTGCGCCGACGAGAAGAAAATGGATGTTATGAGGATAGTACCCGTATCGGTAAAGCGGGCTTGCCGCATCGCCAGCTGCCGCGAGATAGGCCTGATCCGCAGCAATTGCCTCTCGGTTGACAGCGATGGAGTCCGCATACCGACCGATCCGATTGTAGATGTGCGCAGGCATGTGCAGAAGGTGCCCGGCTACCGGAACCGCTCCTCGAAGTGCATCTGCGGCAGCCTCTGCCGCCTCCGGTTCCGCTGACGCCTCCACCGCGTGAATGTAAAGATGGAGCGCGCCGGGATGGTCCGGCGACAGGGCGATGGCGCGTTCGAGGGTCGAAAGAATGGTTTCGGTTTCGCCCCTGGCGGTGATGCCGTCCGCCTCCCAGTAGTCCCAAGGTTGCAAATTCATCAACGCGTCCGCGTAGATAACCTGCACATTCGGATTGTCGGGAAGCCGCTCTGCCGCAATTGCCATTCTGTTTGCAAATGCCTGATCTTGAGCCGCCCGGTAGCCAAGGGACGGATCGTGGCGCGACATGACCGCCGCAGCAAGCATCCGATCACGCGGCGTGATCGACAGCGCGAATGCTCGTCCAGCCGCCGCGGCAGCGGCTTCAGCATTCCGTTCGCGCATGCCGTCGTTTAGGTTCGGTCCAAGCGCGTAGGCCTCACCCCAGAAGCAGGCTGAACAGGCAGGGTCGGCCTCTTGCGCCAAGCGAAAAGCCTGCACAGCTGCGGAATGATTGAAGCCCCAAAGGAGTGCGATGCCGCGCGCAAACGCCTCGCGCGCCTCGGGAACATCGCTGCCGACGTCGAAACCAAAGTCGCCATATCCTGCGAATACCATCGCGGCATGCGCATCGTCCGCCGGTATTTGTCCCTCTGCATGACCGACACCCGGGCGAAAGAGTTCGGTCCGCCGCTCAGGTTCGTGCGCTATTGCGATACTGGTTAGTAAGGTTGTCGCCGTTAAAGCGGCCATCGTGGTCAGTCGGATACCCATCGGGCTACTCCTTTATGTTTGACTTAAGACGAGCTGGCGTTCGCCAAAGCTCGGTTTGGTGTCAGTGCAGGCCAGGGCGATGCACGCAGCAATCGGCGATGGCTTCGACATGACGATGGTCGGTGCCACAGCAGCCTCCATAGACGCGGAGATCCGGCAAAATCTGCTTCAGACGGGCGTAGTCGCGCCCGAGTTCGGCGGGGTTGCCGGGATCCAGTTCCTCCGCCTCATCCAGTTCGGCATGGCTGAGGCGGGACGCGTTTGCACGCACGCCCCATATCCGCTTGAGCCAGGCCGCCTCGGTTTCGAGTGCTGCGCGGAAATGGTCTGGATGTGCGCAGTTCACCATGAAGTACGCCGCAGCACCGGCCGTCGCCATGTCGGTCTGCTCGATTGCCTCACCAAGCGCTGTGCCGTCTGGCAGCCTGCCATCCGTTTCGGTTGTGTACGAGACGACGGATGGAATGCCCGCCGCTGACGCGGCGCGGATGACACCGACCCCTTCGTTCACTGTTGAAAGGGTGAAGGCGCTGACCATATCTGCGGCGGTTGCGGCAAACCACTTGATCTGCTCAGCGTGGTACGCCTCGGCTTCCTCCGCACCCATCGCGGTGTCAGGGCGATAGCCATCGCCGCGCGGGCCGATGTTCCCGGAAATCACGATCGGCGAGATTGCCTCTGCCGTACTGCGAATATCGGCAAGCAAAGTGATCGCTGCCTTGTTGAGCCGCTCCAGATCGCCTGAGGAGTGTCCGACTTGTACGCCCCAGTCTCGACTTGCTCGCCATGTCGGCGCTTCAAGGACGAATCCTATGCCCTTGTCAGCAGCTATGGACAGGTGCCGCTCAAAATACGCACGGAGCGTCTGACGGCCGGAAACGCTGTCCAAAAGCGGATAGGACGCAAAGCAAGGCAGATCGAGGCCATTCTCGAAGATAAGCGTCGTTTCGAGACCGGAGTCGGTGAGAAATTGTCCACCCTGAGATTGAGGCAGGTTGTTTCGATATATCGCGGTCATCAAAGCCATCCTCTCGGATGCTTCAGAAGGTGACCGATAATTTCATCGGACCGGTCCAATTCGGGCAACCCGACGTCGCGACGAAGGTGTGCTGTAAAGGGAGGGGACGCGTGCTTGCGCCGGAAACGGACAAGGAAACACATAAGATCGTCTTTCTCGTTTGTTGACGATCAAGGTGTCCCTCATCGGTGTAGCTGAACGCACCGCTCCTGCGTTAAATCCGTGTGAAATGCGGTCCGCGCCGCACCAATTTTGACTTGAGCGAGAAGCCGCGTCGGCTGTCGCGCTGCAGTGACGACCTAGCCTTACCTGTGGATACTTCGGGGAAACTACCGCTCTGGAGCTGACGTCAACCGTGTGCCAGCCCAGCCGCGACACGTCCGACCTTAATCACGTACCGGTTGCTATTCGGAAAGAACCGGAGCCATGAAGGACGCGCAGGTAAGGCAATCAGGCAACTGGCAAGGTGCATAGCCCTGCTCGCTTGCAATTGCGTCTGCGGCCGAGCGTAGAGCGTCGGCACTGTCTCCGTCCCACTCGGCGCGGGCATATATGAGCGCGATCCGAACCAGGGGTAGATCGAGTTCTTCGGCCCGATGCTGTAGGGCCTCAAGAGACCGGTGTGGCTCGACTCCACGTGCTACTTCATGGCAGGCAAGCGCCGCGTCCACCTCAAGCCGCACAATCGGATCGAGGCTCGCCGCGTTTTGGGTGAGCTTCTTGAGCCTTCTGGCGCCAATCGATGCCTGCCCGGTCCGTAATTCCGCGCGCCCGAGTGACGCTTCTGCCAAGGTCTCAAAGAAGCCGTGTGTCTGACCCCGCGCGATGTGCCTTGCACTCTGAAAGGCTTTCGCCGCCTCTTCCCATCGGTTTGCGAAAAAGAACAGATCGCCCAATGCCAGAAAGGCGATGTAGCGGTCGATCGGGTGGTTGTTCGCCAGGGCGGAATTGACGGATCGACGCGCATGGGACAGCGCCATTTCCGTCTCACCAATCGCCGCGTAACTTCGCGTCAACATGTACTGCATAAAGACATAGCGGGATACGAGATACTCATCTCGTTCTGCCGGATTGTCCTCCCAGGCGTCGGCATAGTCAGCGATTGCATCAAGTGCTGCCCGCATTTTCCCCTGATAGGTGAAGATCTGGCAGCGGGAAACTGCGCTTTCGCGAAGGATCATTGCGTCCGATAGCTTGACGCCAATGGACCCCGCGGCATCCGCGTGGCGAAGCGCCGTGGCAGGTTCGTGGTGCTGATAAGCGAAGGCCGCGTGCAAAGACAGGAAGCCGAACATCCAGTCGTCGCCAAGTGTGCGGCAGAGGCTCAGCGCGTCAGACAAGGTCGTATGCAGACCGGCGGCGTCAGAGTAGGAGACAAGAACCGGCAAGCTGAGTTGAAGACGTCGAAGTTCGAGCCTCAGCACCTCCTCGCTAGTTTCCATCCTTGCCAAGCATCCCCGCACGAGAGACAGCATTCGGTCGGCGAGAGCGAAAGCGCACATCTTGATCGCGTCTTCCGAAGCCGCGAAAGCGAAATCGACTGCTTTGTACGTCAAGTCCGCTTTGGCAGCATGGTCAGCCAGCACGGCGCTGTATTCTCTCTCTCCTCCCTGCCACTCGGGTTCAAGATGGGCGACGATTGCGGCATGGAGCGCTTTGCGCCGCGTTGCGGGGATCGATTGATTGGCAGTGTCCTGAAAGAGGGCGTGTTTGAAGGCAAAGACACGTTCCGGAACGCTCCGAACGCGAAACAGGAGATCAGCATCCGAAAGCGCCGAAACCGCATGTTCGTAGGCTGACGGAGTCAATCCCGACACGACCTTGAGCAGGGTGTCGGAAGGCTCGGCGCCGATAACCGATGCCGCCTCGATAAGCCGTCTCGGTCCGCTTTCCAGGGCATCAAGGCGTTGCGCAAGCAATCCTTGCAGCGGCAGCGGAATTGCACTGAGCTGATGATCTTCTACACCTGCCGAATGTCGTGCGAGCTCTTCGATGAAAAGTGGGATACCTTCACCGCGCGACAAGATCTGCGCCCTGGTCGAAGATGGCAGGGAGAATTCGTCCAGCATTTCCTTGGATTCGTTGTCCTGCAGAGCGTTCAACGCCAGGACAACCACCTGACCTTGCCCGGCCCATGTCCGAGGTGCGCCCGGTCTTTGCGTGACGACAAGCATTGGCCCTGCGGCGTCGAGCGATCGCACAATTCTGTCCAGAAGGCAGTGCGCGTCTCGATCCGCCCAATGCGCGTCCTCTACCAGAAGCACCGCATTGCGGCCGCTGACAGAGGCTATGGCGGCAAGGAATGCATCCGCGAGCCACTGGAATTTTCCATCGCGCGGGGTCTCGATCCAAGTCCGATCTTCTCCTGACATGCCCAATAAGCTCGCAAGCGGTGCCAGGAAGCGCTCGGTCAGGCCCTGCGAGGCAAGTGTTTGCCTCAATCGCTCGATTACGGCCGCGGGCTCCGACGCGTCTTCCGTTTCGAACAGCGCACACAATGGCTCCTTGAAGCGTTCGAAACCGCTGCCAATTTCTCCGGGGGTGAACTGAACACGCAGCACAGTTTCTTCTTCGAACCTTTTGGAGAATTCGTGGACAAGCCGAGACTTTCCGATACCGGGTTCGCCGATCACGACAGCTGCGCGCGGTCCATCGGATCGGAGAGTGTTCGAGAGTGCCTGGATCTCGACCTGTCTTCCGACGAACCGGCCAAGCCCGCGAGCCTTGCGGATATCAAATCCGCCGCGACCCCTTGCCTCTCCGGAAAGCCGCCACACGTCGACCGCGTCAGAAGCGGTTTCAACAGACGGCATCGGCCTAGAGGCAAAGACACCGCGGCACGCCAACTCGACAGGTTCCGTCATGGTGACGGTCCCCATCTCAGTGTTCTCAACTATGGTCTGCGCCACGTAGGTCAGCGGCAGGACCTCCGAGTTTGTACCGATCAGAGCGCGGCCGGCGTGGAGGCCCACCGCACTGCTCTGTTGAGCGATCTCAAATGCAGCCAACGCCGCGGAGAGCGCCGGGCTCTCATCAGGTCGCCCGGCACCAAAAACGCAGGATACGTGGTGGCCCGCTCGCCCAACGATCTTGCCGCCTTCGCGCCTGATCGCTTCTTCCATGTTCGTCAGTGCCGCACGGCTCAGGGCTTCTGCGTTCTCCGGATCTGCATCGCGCAGCGCAGCCAGAAGCCGCTCAGACACAATGTGCATGACCGCGACATGCCGCAAATGAACAGGTGAGCCTGGATCATCGTTCACTGAGATGGAATCGATAGTGTCATGCTCCGACGCGCCAGGTGCATCCGGAGCCGGTTCGACAGCGGCTTGCGGTGCGGGCGCATGAGCAGCCGAACGCACTTCCTTAAACAAGGCCTGCGTGGCCGGCTCGACCTCGACCGAAAGTTCCGCTCGAATGCGTTTGCTGGCGACATGAAAGGCTTCCAACGCTGCATTTCTTCGCCCTTGGCGCGACAACGCAACCATGAGCGTCCGCAATGCGCCTTCGTCATAGTTATCCAGCAAGAGATGCATTCGGGCCAGGCTCTCAAGCTCAACGTAGTTGTGCGTTTCGAGTCCCTGCTGCTCTGCTTGTTCCAGCCAGTTCACGAAACGTTGACGCAGCTCCGCCCGACGTGCGTGCAGCAGATCTTCGATCTCGGGTTCAAATCCCGAAAGACCGTCCAGCGGAATGCCGCTTGGTGCGTCGGCTAGGGGCCCAGCCTCTTCCAGGCGGTCCATGTCCAGGGATACCCTGTCACGGCGCAGCTTGAGCCAACCGGGAGTCACTTCCAGTGCCTCGACATGGGACGGACCCAGGGTCGTACGAAGCCGGAAGATCGCTTGGCGAAGCGAAGTGCGGGACTGCTCTTCCGCCTGCAGCGGCCAAATTAGCGACGCGAGATGGGATCGGCTGATGGCGCGGTCGATATCAAGCGCGAGAAGCGCCAGGATCAACTCGACCCGGCGGGTCGGCAAGCGAACCGGTACGCCATCGATCCGCGCTTCGAAGACCCCAAAGAGGTTAATCTCGAGCTTGTCCTCAGAGTTCTGGTCTTGAAGCATCGAGGTCTCCGGTGTCGGCATTATACGCCGTTCCTTGAGGCCGAACAAAGTTTCGGCAATCGCCCCTGCAGCAACTCTGACGCTGCCGCGTCCTGGAGCATGGAACAGCAGCAACACTAGGTGAGCGTCAGTCGCTTCGCAAACGGAGCCAGTCAGACAGAGCTAGATTTAACGCTCCCGTCACGCCGCCTAAACGAGGAATGAACGGTTCCGAGACAAACGGTCTTAAACCCTGACGACTGGGTAGCGGTATGATGCTGGTCAGACGTCGGAGAACACTTGCCAGACCTGTGAAGGTGAGCGGCGGAGACTGAATATGAAACGGAGGTTGTTGCGCGATGATTGCGGTCACTGCGACCTCATAATACGGCGTGCCGTCCCCGACGATGCTCCGCATGTCGCAATGGTCGAGAGATCGGCAGCGCAGCCTTTCAGCAAGATCCCATCGATTTGGTGGCTGATGCAGCAAAGCGCTTCTACCGTAGAATGGGCGTCATACCTTGCCAAAAGCGACGCCGCTCTCGTGGCGCAGAACCACAGCGACGGAGTTGTTGCTTTCCTGGGCGCGAGCGTTATTGATCGCTATCTGCACATCGACGAGCTGTCGGTAAAGCACGGGATGCAGCGAAGGGGCATCGGTCGGCAGCTGGTCGACCAGTGTCTTGAACGGGCGAGATCGTTCGGAATGGTGGCGATAACGCCAACGACATATCACGACGTTCCCTGGAACGCGCCATGGTATCTACGCCGCGGCTTTTGCATTGTCGGCGAGGAACGTATGCCCGGCTTTCTGAGAGATCAGCTCGACTCCGATCACGAACAGGGGTTATCCCCGCCAGTGCGGGCAGCCATGTGGCAACGGATTTCATCAAACCAGGCCAGAAGCGTGAGCGAGAAGTGTCGTGAACAGTGATCCGTTGCCTCGATCTCACCACTCGGTGTGCCCGGGATGTGGTGCCGTCTTGAAAGACATCGACGGACCGACCCATCCTTACATGCTCTCTTCGCCCACATGCTTTGCAGCATATACCGAGCTCCTGGCATTTGAGTACAGCGATCCAGCCTTGATGCCGACCCACAGGCTCAGCGTGGACGCTTTTGCCGTTCAACATCCCGGCGACGGGGTATCCCGCCAAGCCATACAATCTGTGGGTCTCCATCTCGCGAGACTCGCCGTGCAACTTCAGCATCTCCATGTGCCTAATCGGTCCGCGGACATCATGTTGCTTCTGGGCAAATACAAAGGCGAGTTGGAAGCCCTGTCACCGCCCATTGAGTTCTCGATGACTATTGCTGATGTGCAGGCAGATGCCGGTACGCCAGCCCACATCTGCGCCGTAACAAATTGGGCGAAATCAGCATGGAACGACTGGAGGGAACATCACGACTACATCCTGGACTGGGCCGAACGTCACCTATCAATCGACAATCGTTAGATGAAACGTTTTCTTGAACGTCGGTGCAGTTTTAGCTTGTTGCGCCGCTTCTGTGAGCTCGGCCGAAAGCCGTCATTGGTGACTTCGAAATGCAGCTGCCAATGGAGTGACCGCCTTGTATCCGAACTCTTTGGCCCAGCGTTCGAAAACGCTGCTGCCGAACCTCAAAAAATTCATCTTCCCAAGGATTAAAGATGCCACTTCATCCCGACGCCCGTGCCCTGATTGGCGAACCAAGGCCAAAACCGAATGATTGGGACGTCGCCGACGTGCGTGCAGCGGAATTCAAATCAATTCCGCTCGGTGGCCAACCTGTTGCAGTGGCGTCAGTAGAGGACCTTGAAATCCCCGGTCACCCAGAGCTGAGCATCACGCACTATGCGCCGTTGGATCGGGATCAAGGCACTGGCATCATCTGGTTTCCGGGAGGCGGCTTTGTTTGTCCACCAACGGCGTATGATCGGTCGATGAGGCGACTGTGTCAGAAGTCCAAGCGGGATGTCTTTCTTGCGCACTACCGCCTTGCTCCCGAATACCCGTTTCCGGCTCAGTTCGAAGACGCGCCCGTATTGTTCCAACACGCGCTGCAATACGCGACCGGAAAAAGTCCGACCGAGGCCTTGCTCCATGTTGGTGGAGACAGTTCAGGGGGCAACATCGCCGCGGCGTTGGCGCTTCATGCCAATCGTGACGCAAAGAAACACATCGCTTCGGTGAGCCTCGTTTATCCGATGTTGGATGCCACCTGCTGCCAGCCTTCCTACCAAACCTACGCCGAGGGCTACGGGTTCACAGCACGAAAGTCAGAATGGTACTTTCGGCAATGGATTGCCCAATCGGAAGTGCGAAACCCACGCGCATCACCTTATTGGGCAGAAGACCTATCGAGCTTTGGACGTTGCTTTGTTGCCTCTGCCGAATGCGATCCGCTCCGCGATGAGGCCGAGGCATTCGCAGGACGCCTGATCGCTGCCGGCAACGATTGTCGGGTAAAGCGATATGATGGCATGATACACGGCTTTTTTCAGATGCCGGGTGTGCTTGAAGGCGGCGAGGTGCTGATTGCGGACTTGGCGCGTTACCTCGAAAGAGGAGCGGTTGAGTAAGCATGTCTGCCGCTTTGTTGGGTCCAGCCATGACAGTGTGCATTCGAGCGTACTGCCAACCAAGTGCCGCGGCGTGGACGAATGGCAGGTCTTGCGATGCGGCCGCTTATCAAATCAGCTTTATGCAGAGGTTAGAAGTGCATGACATCGACTGAATTGTTCTACGGGCCCGATCTTGCGGCCATACATGCAGACCACCATGAGGCCTTGGCCCGGACCGCGGCTGACGTCCTGTTGCCGCTGATGCCAAGCGCAGGCCGCGTCTTGGACCTCGGGTGTGGTGCTGGTCGACTATCCTTGATGCTCGCGGCGGATGGACATGAGGTCGTCGGCGTCGACCTTTCGCCTGCATTGTTGTCCATCGCCCAGCGGCGAGTGCCCTCGGGGCGCTTTAAAGAAGGCGATATACTCTCCGCAGACTTCGGCACCGTGGATGCAATTGCTGCAATCGGCGAGGTCGTGAACTACGCTACAGCCACCGGTGGCCCCAGTGCTTTGGAGACCCTGTTTCGTCGTGTACGCGAAAGCTTGCTACTCCGAGGTCGGTTCCTTTTTGACTGCGCTGGTCCCAATCGCCATGGGCAAGGCGAATGCGTCTGGTCTGAGAAGCCGGACAGCTTCGTTGCGATGCAGGCCTCTGTGCGGGACGACATCATTACCCGAAAAATCGTTACCTTTATCAGGCGGGGCAGCGGTTGGGAAAAGTCCAGCGAACTTCACCGCCTGCGCACCTACGAGCCTGCCGAGGTTTGCAGAATGTTGGAAGAAGCAGGCTTTGAGGTGCAACGTCTGTCGGGGTATGGCGAGGCTCAGTTGCCGAACGGCCTTCATCCGTTTCTTGCGACAGCCGTTAACTTGAGTGGCTACTTAAGGGAACGCTCCGACCAAACAGCGGCAGAATATTCAAAGCCGTCGTCATGGTAGAGCCATTGCAGAAACACCAAGAAGCTGAGTAAGAGATGACTAGGCGCAGTTTCCGTTACGCAAAGATGGCTGATGCAGATCGCTGCTTCGCTATCGAGACCTCTGCCTACGAAGGGGACGAGGCCGCGACCCACACCAAAATCTCCAAACGGATCGCCACCTACCCGGAGGGTTTTCTGATCCTTGAAGTAGACGGAAAAGTCGTTGGCTTCATCAATAGCGGCTGCGTGTATCAGGTCGAGATGTCCGACGAGGACTTCAAAGAACTCATAGGACATGACCCCGATGCACCCAATGTGGTCATCATGTCTGTCGTGGTCAATCCTACCGCGCAAGGTCAAGGGCATTCGCGGGCGCTGATGGAAGAATTCATCAGGCACATGCGACGGATGGGGAAATCAACAATCCACCTCATGTGCAAAGAACATCATGTGCCGCTCTATGAGAGATTTGGGTACAGCTATGTGCGACCATCAGCCTCCAATCATGGAGGTATGACTTGGCATGAAATGTCATTACAAATTTAGATCAATGGCTAATTGACCAAACATTCAACTTTTCAGCGTGAAAGTTAGCTTCACCTGCGAAGCCAACCTTGACTTAAACGTCTTCGCTACCGCTGCATCCTGTTACGTCCGTGTGCGGAGACGGACCTCATGGGTGCTTTCACCGCACCTCTGTCGCCAAACACTCTGCACGATAGACGTAATACCTTGCCCTTCCGCGACAGTCACATCGCCGACACCGAAAGCGCCCGACCAGGTTGACCAGCGGCATTGACGGGTTGAACCGTAGGTAGAGCTGATAAGGCGGAACCATGTACTTGTGCGAGCAATCAGCACAGATGACCTCAAGCACGTCTGCCGCCTTTAAGTCGCAAATCTTGACGTGGTGGCCGAAGCCATAGACTTGAGAGATGAGCGGCATACCGGAGAGAACATAATAAGAACATACGTTCTGAGTCCAGCCTCAGATTTCGCTAAGCAGTCTTGCCTGGCGCCAATCGCTACGGTTTCCAATAACCTCATCTGGCCATGGTCTCATAGGCTGCAGTGGCCCGTCGCATCAGCTCGACCGCGATGACCCCGCCTTCATCGAGTGGCAAGGCTGTTGCAAAGCTGAGAGTTGCTGGCGGGTGCGCCCTTCCTGTCAGCGTTCGCTTCGAGCCAGAAGCCACTTGCTCCCTCCATGTCGTAAATGCCGCTCTCCCAGAGCACTGATCCATGCTCGATACTGACCGAAAAGTCTTCTTCATTCTCAAGACCGGATCGAAGCACCCTATCGAGGTTCCCAATCTGGAACTCATCCGTAGACCTCCAGTTTGTGTAATAGACGGTGTTCTCGTTTTCCTGAGGGCCGGCGTGAACCAAATCGATAGGAACAGCTCGTTTCGAGTTCTGAAAGTTGAAGAAGACGCGCATGCTCGCTGGCGCTCTCCCTTCAGGAAAAACTGCGGATCGAACGCTCTCACTTAGAAAAATCAGCATGATATTTGCGGCCCGGTAGTTGCATGCAAATCCCAGCTGAAGACCTGTCTGAGTTAGTAACAAGTCGCTGCTGTAGCGGTGATCCCCCTGCGGTTGAGCGACAATCGTCCAACGATTTCGAACGGGATTTTTCCCATCGGTTCTCTCGCTCGGCACTGCGGAAGGTGTCGGTTGAGTGTTCTCGGCCACGAGGCAGGAAAGGCTCCTCTCAGCAATGCATCTTCTCCACTCGCTCAGCGAAGTGCGAATGTCTCCTATAGAAGCCGGAAGGAGCAAGACGGCGGCCACGAGAGCTATGACGAAGGCCACTTTCTTGCTGAAGTGCTTGCGAGGGTCATCCCCGTAAAGAACCTTGTTGAGCAAAAAAGTAAGGCCGACAGCGAGGACGGGCAAGACAATCACGAGAATGGTGTAACGCATTTAGCTACCTGTACTGGGGTTCGACTGGCTTGCAGCTCATTGTCTGGCTTTCCAAGTGCGAGCATCGCAACCGCCTACTTGTGAAGCAAAGTGCTGCCCTCATCTTGCCGCGCGCCATAAGCAACAATCGTCAGCGCATCGTCTGGCAGTGGCCGTTGCAGGGCCAGAGCCTCCGCCGTGGGCGCTGTGAGCCACGTTTGCACCTCATCCCGGCTGGTCAGGATAACCGGCATCGCCCTGGGGTGGTGCGGCTTTACCACCGCGTTCGCATCGGTCGTCAAGAAGCCATACAGCTCGTCAGTGGTCTTACCTTCCTTCACCTTCCGTATCGAGGTCCATTGCGTCCAGATGCCAGCGAAGAACGCCAGCGGGCGGCTCTCATCCAGCGCGAACCACACGTTGCCCTTCTTCCAGTCTGGAAGCTTGCCGGGCTCGCAGAAGCTCGTCATCGGGACCACGCAACGGTTCTCTACCCCAAGCCATCGGCGCCAGTGACCCGAGGCGGTGTTGCGGATATTGGTCAAGCCCGGATCGCGACCGCTTGCCGATATGCGGCTGCGCGGCGACGGCATCCCCCAGCGCATCATGGTCAGCTCGGGCCCGTCAGGGCCGTTGCGAACGACCGGAGCCATTGTGTCTGGGTAGATACCCGGCAGAGCTGCCAGGTTGCCGGTATTGTCCGTTATCCCTTCAAATATCTGCCGTATGGCGTCCTGCGCCGTCGTCATCGAATATAGATTGCACATAATTCATAGCCTGATTCCCCATCAGTGCATTGGGCCTCCGTAATTCTCGCCGATCAAGGACATATGCAGACGGCCATGGCTTAACGTGTGAAGGGTCCACATTGGGCACTTTCTGACAAATGCTGCGGATTACACCAATGTCTGTTTTCGCTGAGAAGGTGTGGGTGCTGACGCTCCGTATCAATGGTTCATTACGTCTGCCGCACTGCGCCTGATGCTGTGTTCAAAACACCAGATGCCAAACACTCGAAAGCCGCGTTGGCCTTGGGCAATGTCAAATGTGCGTCCTCACTGGCAGCCACCCCGAGGGCTGCATTCAACGCGAGAGCGTTCAGCAGACGGGCCAAGGCCTCAATATCGACCGGTTTGATATGCGCAGCAGCAGCCAACCCGTGCAATGTCGCAATGGTCGCTTGTGAGCAGCGGTTCGCCGAGGTAGCCGCCGAAGTAAGCGACGGCGACAACAAGTACAACGGTCGCAACGACACGCGCATAGTAAGTCGCCGGCTTGACCGCATCCAGTCGGTCATTCTTCGCCGCCGCTGCATATCCGCGTGGAATGCGACAGGCTGCAATGACCGACGCGTTGAAACCCGCATCGGTCAAAATCCGCGAAAGCGCGATGCCCGTTGGACCAGAATCATAGAAGATATGCTCAATGTTGAGCCCCACGTCTTCTAGCTGGTGCGCCAGCGCTGCTTCACCTGCCGGACAGGTGTAGCTCTCTACCAAACCGTCCTCTTTTGAGAACAGCGCAACCGAGTACGTCTTCTTGTGAAAATCAAGCCCGACGGCAACCGGCTGATCTTCGACAGCCGCCACAAACCGCGAAATGCCCGTTGCTTTCTTAACTATGCCGGGAACTCCCATGCTTGGAATGTTACGGCATCGCAGCAGTCAGTCGCGCCACCGTCCAGCATGGTATTTTTGAGGAACTCACACCTATCATCCATTGAATACTGATATCAAGCCGTATATATATGATATCATCTGCAAGGAGATACTGCTATGGGCGATATGACAGTCAGAAACATCCCAGAGGACCAACACCTTGCGTTGAAACGATTGGCACGGCTCAAGGGTGGCAGCGCCGAGGCGGAAGCTCGGAAGGCAATCGCGTTCTATGTGGAAGCTCAGAGCGACCGAGGCTTTGGCTCGCGTTTGCATGAAAAATATGGCGGTATTGTGGATCAAGACTTTTCGATTGATCGCGAAGGAGGCTCAAGCGATCCCGTGTCGTTTGAATGATCATTCTCGATACAATGGTTCTGTCGGAGCCAATGAAACCCAAGCCTGATCCATCAGTAATCTCGTGGCTTGATGAACAAGCCCCGGGGGACCTCTATGTCACGATCATCAACAAGGCCGAAATGAACTATGGCCTGCATAATCTGCCCGATGGCGCTCGAAAAGATGCTCTTAGGGGCGCGGTGATAGGTCTCTTTGTGGACGACTTTGCGGGCAGAGTCCTCAGCTTTGGTTCAGATGCAGCCGAGCAATTCGGAATACACATAGCGCGTGTCCGGAGAAAGCACGGTAAGGACTATGTGAAGGATTTGGATGGAATGATCGCAGCTATCGCGCTCAGTGAGGTCGATTGCAAAGTTGCCACCCGTGATGTCAGACCCTTCGAAGCTATGGGGGTCGAGGTAATCAATCCGTGGGATGCAGTGATGTGATCCCGCCATTTCGCATCCCGCGTGAGTTTCGAGCGGCTAGCACCAGGACTGCCGCGACCCGCCCGTATATGGGCGCGCAAACCCCTCATCCACCATCGTAGCTGCCACGTCCTTACCATCGAGCGTGAGCTGCGCCAGTCGCCGCTGATATCTATCGGGGTTTGCGCGAAAGCTCAGCTGCGCCTCTGACGCGGCATCGAGGAGATCCCGCAAGCGGGCGGTTGCAGCCTCACCTCGCACTCGCTCGCTTTCACAGGCGGCTTCGAATGTTTCGGGTGCATCAAAGCCGATCAAGCGGATCGTTTCGCCGTCGAGGCGTACCGTGTCGCCATCTACTACGGCTAACCGGCTGGTTGCTACACTCACTATTGCTTGCCTGATCTCTGTAGCTATCTGGCTCTTGAGGATGTCGAGGTCGGAAAACCATATGCACAGCAAGGTCAGTACGAAGCCGAAGACCAGTGTGCCAAGAAATACCCCGCTCCTGCGGCGTATCCGTGGCCGGAGGCGCCGTAGTCGTCTGATTGGCCGTCTGATCAACACGGGCGTGCCAAGTCTCCTATGGGGGCATTGGTGGCAAAGTGTTTCGCCTTCAATATGGCCGTTTATGACCTCCAGTCCAAGAAACCTGCCCGCCGATTTGGCCAGCTCGTAAAGGGGCCCCGTTGCGGTCGGTGTGGGTTGGTTTCGTATGTTGTGTGGGCGGACCCATCCATGCGTGAGTCTTTGGATTTGTGAGGCTGTGAAAAGATGATCCATGAGACAGAGCCGCTTTGGCCATCACAGATGAATGCAATGTGGCGTCAGAGTGATGTGAACGATCACCACCGGCCACCTCCCTCGTTTCTCTTTTGATGGGGACGAAGGAAACGCCCGAAGAATGTCCCTTCAGCTCGTCGATTGGGATCTGCGCCTACGGCTCCGATCGCAAGATCCTGATGAGCTTCAGCAAACAGATAATCGGCTCCCCCACGCTGCGCGCGGTCCCCCCAATTTTCCGCCTGCATCCTTCATTCGATCCCTTCTTGCTTATCCCCATCGAAACAAAGGAGATGACCAATGGCAATCGACGGACAAATCACCCGCACTGACGACGACGCATTCACCGGCTGGATCGCATCGCTGACCTTCGACGTGGATATCACGCTCACACCGAACCCCCACAAAGCCAAAGACACCCACCCGGACTTTGAGATCAACACACGCACCCCGCGCAACCGGGTCATCCGCATCGGCTCTGCTTGGGAGCAGACCAGCAACCGCACCGGTGCCGACTATCTCAGCATGGCGGTCATGGTGAACGGCCAGCAGGTCCGCGTGAACGCACTGCGCACAGACGACGATCCCGAGGGTGAGTACCGCCTGGTTCCGCTGGCTGGCTAAGGCCAGACCAGGGGCGGCGTAAGCCGCCCCCCGGAACCGGGCATCGAGCAGCGGGCACAAAGACCCGGCAAGCCAAAAATGGCCACCTCCGTCGCCCCGTCCTCCGGGCGGCGGTTTTTCCGAAAAACACGCCTTTCTTTCCGCGTGACCGGGCGGCATCAACTCCCAGAGGATCTCGAGATGAAAGACAAGCCAGACCCCCGACATCACCTGCCCGGTCGACGGCTCACCGAGACCCGGCGCTTTGAAACGCCCGAGGGGCACACAATCCACTTGTCCGTTGGATTTGATCCAAACGAAGACGGCAGACCGCGTGAGGTTTTCTACTCCGCGGGCTTCAAGTCCGGCTCCGCTCTGGAGTTCCAGATACAAGACGCCTGTGTGCTGATCTCCCTCTTGCTGCAGCACGGCCACCGTCCCGAAAACATCACGAAGTCGCTCGCGCGCACAGAGCAGCCAGACGGATCTATCACTTACGCGAGTATTACAGGTCTGATCGCAGCCGAGCTGGCTGGAGCAGATACATCGCGTTGATCAGCGCATGAGCCTCTTGAGGATTTGGTTTTCATGAAGGACGTTCATCGGCAGTGAGGCCCCTGCCCCGCCTATGGGCGTGTCACCGCGCCCTAGGTTCCGGCCGGCGCCGCCGGCCTCCACCCAGAACACCCCTCCCCGATGCGAGCTGATGCAATAGGCTTGAACCCGTCTCTCCGAGCCGCCTTCAAACCTTTCCTTCATGCCCACCCTGGGCAGGCGCGATCTGCCCTGCGGGTGACGGTCGCTGGGGCGACGGATCTGCGATCCTGATTTTTCATGGTCCCTTGGGGTTCGCGCAAGCGCGATACGCCACTTCGGGACGTCAGGGTGGAGGCGCAGCCTCCCCCCTCGGACAAGATCAATAGACAAGACCGAGTTGTCGGCTGCGCCTCCGGTCCGCACCACTCCTGTCGATTGATCCTGTCTCGCCCCCCTCCGCACTCGCCGTGAGCAGGTTTGCAAGCACAGCCGCGTTTCACGCGGTTGGCTTCAAACCCGCCAATTCGGGGCAACGACCCCAAACCTCACCACAAAGGAATTAGGACATGGCCAAGGAACGTTTCGACATCAAACAGCATGTGACCGACGCGATCATTGCGGAGATCGAGGCGGGGACGCCGCCGTGGCGTAAGCCGTGGACGGGAGAGACGGGCGGGGCCTGTTTTCCACTGCGGCACAATGGGGATGCCTATCGCGGGATCAACATTCTGATTTTGTGGCTCACGTCGATGAACCGAGGCTATACCTCTGCCCGGTGGATGACCTTCAAGCAAGCGCAGGAGCTGGGCGGTTGTGTGCGCAAGGGCGAGAGATCCACGAAATCGGTCTACTACGGCACCTATGAAAAGGAGACCGAGGGCGAGACTGGCGAGACCGAAACCCGCACCGGCCGGTTCGCCAAGTCGTTCAGTGTCTTCAATGCGGATCAGATCGAGGGGTTGCCCGACGACTATTACATCCGGCCCGCGCCGCCGCGTGATCTGGGCACCGAGGCAGATCCGGGGCTTGATGCCTTCTTTGCGGCAACGGGGGCTAAGATTATGACCACGGACGATCCTCGCGCGTATTACTCGCCACAGGATGATCATGTTCACATGCCGCCGATTGCGACGTTTCACGACGCGGCAGGGTACTATGGGTGCCTAAGCCATGAGGTTGGTCACTACTACCTCGCTGACCACCGGATTGGAACGCAGAAGAAATTCACCACCAAGGCCGAGTACGCCATGGGCGAGTTGGAGGCCGAGATTTTCAGTGCCTTTTTGGCGGTACATCTCGGCTTTGAGCCACACTTTGATCAAACCGCGGCCTATGTCGAAAGCTGGTTGAAGGCGCTCAAAGAAGATCGGAACGCGATTTTTTCAGCTGCTGCGCCGGCGCAAAAGGCGTTCGATCATGTGGTGGGTCTTGCCGCAGATAGTGGGGCAGACGCAGAAGCCGCTTAGCAATGTTGGGGCCGTCTGCAGCTGCATCGCCTGAAAGGCGGTGCAGCTGTTTGAGCGTGTTGCGTTCAATCGACTTCAGATCTCGCTGCCTCTCGCCTTTGGCTCGAACGCGAAATCTGAAACGCGTCAGACCTGTGCAAACCCAACACGCTCTGATCGGCGCTCGCGCCGATGTGCCCTGCATGCGTTATCCAGTCGTAGGCATTTCGACTTCAGGAGAAATGGCATCGACCGGAGCAGGTCGTAAGCGGAGACACCATACATCGGAGCGTCGGCCTGTGGATAACGGATGCAGGGCGCCACCTTTCTGAGTTGGGTTTGCCGCTTGCAAATGCGCGCAGGATCAGCCCGATCATCACGGCGACCACGTGGCCTTGTAGCATGATGTCCGTGACTGGCGCGTATGTCGCTTGCGGGACGTAGAGTAGACCACCGCCGCAGACGACGAGGGTCAGGCCGCCGAAGATCCACGAGGCGCGGCCCAGGGCCACGCTCGTGAACCATGCCGCAAAGATGCATGCAATGGGCATAATGCCCGATGCGGTTTCACTGACCAAAACCGGGTAAGCGTCGAAGATGATCGCGGCTGCTGTAAACAAAGCGGAGAAGATGAGAGGCCGAAGACCAGTGAGGGCGCCGCGCGCCGAAAGGCGAGGACGCGGGCGCCGCACGGGATGCGACGGTTGCGGGTCCAACCCGCCGTCTACAACACGAAGCTTTGCCATGGCCCCTCCTTGTCTATCAACTGGCCCGTTTTGCGAACCGGTTGGCGCCGAGCTTTTCAACCATCTCAGGACGCCGGAAATAGACCGCGCGCCCGCAGCGCAGCGGGCGGCGGCCCTGGACAAAGACGAGCTGTTCGTCAGAACGCATCTCCTGCAGGATCTCATGCGCCAGGATCAAACGTCGTTTTTGGTCCGAGTAGTTGCGGGTGTTGGTGGCGCGTTTGCTGAACATGCTGGACTTGGTTCGGGTCACGGCTTCAACAGTATACTCGCCGCACATGGCCGAGAGCTCTTCCGCCGTTTTGGGATCAGCGATAGCCGCGAAAATCCGGAAGGATGTGGACTCGAACCACGCGGGTTTGGCCTGTGGTCCCCATGTGTCGACCAGCTGCCCAATGCTTTGATAGATCATCAGCAAAGTGATCCCGTACTTCCGACCGGCATCCCGTGCGGTCTGCAAGATACCCATGCGCCCGATCAGAAACGCCTCGTCGAGCAAGAATAGGGTGCGGTCTTTGACTTCGCCGTCCGCTTCATAGAGCGAGTTCAGCAGCGCGCCGACGATGACGCGGCCAAAGCCGGGGTGCGTTTGCAGTGTCTTCAAATCGAGATTGATGAAGACATCGGTCTTGCCCTCGCGCAGCGAGGCCGATGTGAAATGGTTCCCGCTGACGAGCTGGCCGAAGCGCTCAAAGGACAGCCACTGGGTTTCCTTGGCCGCGTTTGCGTAAACGCCAGAGAAGGTCGTATCGGTCATGCGGATGAAGGGAGCGACCGTCTCCCGCACGAAGCTGTTGCGGCTTTCCTGATAGATGCCTTCAAGCCGTTTCTTCAAATCGGGCTCAGGCGATGCGATGATCTTTCGAAGGTATCGCAGGTTTTGCTTTGACGGGTCCGTGTTGCCGGAGAGCATGATATCTCCCAGAATACCAGTGATCAGTTGCAAGGCCGAGTTGCGGAAAAAGTCGTCCGACCCGCTTGAGACGGATGGCTTTTCCGTCATGAGCCAGCTTGCAGTTGCTGCCACGCTTTCCTCTGGATTGCCCGAGTTGGCAATCCAATCGAGCACGTTAAAGCCGAGTTCAGGCCGATCCGGATCAAGGGTATGTATGATCCGATCCTGCGCATCACGCGCATCAGCCACCATGGGTGCGACTTCTTTGGATGGGTCCAGCACGACGAGAGAGCCCGACCAGTTTAGGGCGGTTGGCACGACAACCGCGGTTGTCTTGAAGCCACCCGATCCGGCAAAGACCAATCCATGCGTCGGGCCGAACTGTCCGTTGAAGCACAGTTTGTCGTGGCGTCCCCCCTGCCCCCACGTGGACTTGTCGGACGGAACGAAAGTCGGACCGGCGCTGTAGTCTTCATCTGGGCGATAGTTTTCGCCGATGACAATGCCCGGGCCGTCCGGGAAAAGCTCCGCAGCTTCGCTCTCGGTCATCCAGTCCGCATCGCCGTAGGTGGCGTTGCGCGACCGCTTGGCGCGCGTCTTGCCAGATCGCGTCTGCGTTGGTGGCCCCGTGCCCATGCGCATGAACCAGATGGCGAAGGGCAGTGCTACGATGGCAGCGGTGAGCGCATACGCGTCCACATGTGGCATCAGGTCTGCCCAGCTGTAGCCGCGCGCGGTGAATGGGGCGAGGCGCTGGTACTCTGCGATAGCTGCCCAGCCAATGACGACGAGGACACCGAGAGCGCTACCGACTGCCACGTCCCGGAAGCCAGTCTCATTCATGAGCGCGCGCAAGAAGAGCATGAGCGCAAGCATCGGGAAGAGGATGACAAGCGGAGGGCCGAGGCGCAGCAGTTCTGCATCGACCGCTCCTGCGAAGCTGTCAAAGAAGAAGCTGACCACGAATACCATCGCAACAGCGGCAGCAGCCGGTCCCGTGAGATAGAGCGCTCGGATCATGAGAAGAAGGTCCTTCTCCCTCGCCGCTCGAGGCGGTGACGCTCTTCTGACTGTTCAAGTCGTTCGGCCAGGTCGACCAACCCGCCATAGAGGATGAGCTTGTCCACCTCCCCCATACCGGCTTTGACAATGAGGCCACCGAGTTCGATCTTGTGACGTGTGTCTTTCTTGCGGTCTGCGAGAGCGGCGCGCGCGCGGTCTGCCTCCACCTTACGCAGCCTGGCCCGAAGTGTGCCCAACGGGCCCTTCTTGCGCTTTGTTACTGGCCCGCTTCTGAAATCGCCCGGCAAACTCCTTGAAGAGGGTCTTCCACTCGGCGTCTGAAATGCTGAGATCAAGCAGGCCTTCGGCTGCGGCCAGCTTTCCAATCTTGATGGCGGCGCGTTCTTCTGCTTCCGAGATCTGCGCTTCGAGGGCTGCCATTTCTGCCTTGAGTGTTGCGATTGATTTACGTGCCACGGTGCTGCTCCTGTTTCTCGTATTACGAGAATCTTGGCTTAGAGCAGAACGGCCGTAAAGCGGCCTCTTCGCCGTAGGCGGTCACTTGCCTTCAAGTGCGCACTTACGAGTTGCATTTGCAACTCAGAGTGAAATCGCCAAGATTCATCGCGTGGATTCAATCGATTGAAAGGCGGGCGCCCTGGCGATCTACCATCTCAGCATGAAGCCGATCTCGCGGTCACAAGGGCGCAGTGCCGTGGCTGCAGCGGCCTATCGCGCCGGGGTAAGTCTCACCAATGCGCGCGATGATCTGACCCACGACTTCACAAACAAGCGTGGCGTCCTTCACGCAGAGATCGTGTTGCCAGAGGGCGTCGAGGCGGCATGGGCACAAGACCGGTCCGATCTCTGGAACGGTGCCGAAGAGGCCGAGAAGCGGAAAGATGCGCGCGTTGCGCGGGAGTTCGAGGTGGCGCTTCCGCATGAGCTTACTGCCGAGCAGCGGCTTCAGGTCACACGGTACATCTCAAAGGTGCTTGCAGATCGATACGGGGCGGCGGTCGATTTTGCCATTCATGCACCGCACGAAGAAGCGGATGTCCGCAATCATCACGCGCATATCCTGATGACGACACGGCAGGTCACAGCTGAGGGGTTTGGAGAGAAGACTCACATCGAGCGCGAAAACAAGTGGCTGCTCGCGAACAGTCTGGCAACGACAGACATGCAGTTGCGGGAGCTGCGGCAGGCCTGGGAGATGATCGTCAACGAGCGGTTGGCGTTGGCCGGGTTCGATGTGCGGATTGATCACAGGTCTCATATGGCGCGCGGTTTGGAAATTATCCCGACCGAACATATGGGTGTGCAGGCGACGCAGTTGGAGCGCCTTGGGCTCACGCCATCGCGGGTGCGGTTGGGTCTGGAGGCCGCCAAGCACAACGCCGATCTGATCCGAGACAAGCCCGAGCAGGTGCTGGACATCATCACGGCAGAGAAGAGCGTTTTTGATCGTCGCGATGTGGCGCGCACGCTGCATCGGTACATCAACGACGACGCGACGGAGTTCCAGACCCTCTTTGCAAAGGTGATGGCCTCCCCTGCCCTGGTCGAGCTTCAAGCGGAGTATGAGGCCACGGAGCCGGGCGAAAGCGGGCTGGCGCTCTACTCCACGCGCGAGATGGTCGACGTCGAGACTGGTATGTTGGAAGCCGCGGTGCGGTTGCATGCGACAGAGGATCATGTCGTTGATCCAACGCAGGTGGCGCGGGCCACTGCGACGCAGGATGCCGCGATCCAAAAGAGTTCGGGTGATCCGAACGCGGGTCTTTCTGAGGAACAGAAGAGTGCGATCAGTCACATCACGGGCGCAGAGCGTGTCTCCGCTGTCGTTGGGTTCGCAGGCGCGGGTAAGAGTACGATGCTGGCCGCGGCCCGGGAGGCCTGGGAGGCGCAGGGTTACCGGGTGCGGGGGGCTGCACTGTCAGGTAAAGCGGCAGAGGGGCTGGAGGAGTCGTCGGGTATATCCAGCCGCACCTTGGCGTCCTGGACGCGCAGTTGGGACCACGACCGCAACCGGATCGCCAACGGCGATGTGTTTGTCATTGACGAAGCCGGGATGGTGGGCAGCCGTCAGTTGGCCGGGTTCGTGGCTGAGGTCGAGGTGCGTGGTGCCAAGATCGTGCTGGTGGGGGACCATGAACAGCTGCAAGCCATTGGCGCTGGTGCGCCCTTCCGCGCAATCACCGAGTACATTGGACGGGCCGAGCTGTCGGAGATCCGACGCCAGCGTGTCGGCTGGCAACGGGAGGCCTCCGTGGGTTTTGCAACGCATCGGACGGCAGAGGCGCTGGCGGCGTACCGAGATCAGGGCGCGATTGAGTTGCGCAAGACAGGAGAGGACGCGATCCGGGCGATTGCGCATGACTACCTTGCCGATCACGATGTTGGCGTCGACGATACACGCGTGGCGATGGCGCATCGCCGGGCTGATGTGCGTGCGATCAATGATGCGATCCGTGAAGAGTTGCAAGCGCGGGGTGCGTTGGCGCGTGTCGAGGACTCGGAGGCGCCCCGGCCGATACGCGATGACGGACCCCGCGCGCTGCGCTTCCAGACGAATGATGGCGCGCGCGACTTCGCAGTCGGCGACCGCATTGTCTTCCTGGAGAACAATCGTGATCTCGGCGTGAAGAACGGGATGCTGGGCACGGTGGCTTCTCTTGTCGATGGGCGCATGAATGTGGTGGTGGACGGTCGAGGTGGCGCGCAGGTCAGCGTGTCCGCTGAGGACTACAAAGCCATCGACCACGGCTATGCGACGACCATCCACAAGACCCAAGGCGCGACCGTGGATCGTGCCTTTGTCCTCGCGTCGCGCACCATGGACCGGCAGCTCGCTTACGTGGCGATGACGCGGCATCGGACGGATGTGAAGCTCTATGCCGCGATGGATGAGTTTGCAGACAAACGGGCGGGCCGGTTGGTGGCGCACGGCGCAGCACCGTTTGAGCACGATCCCGGCAAGAGCGAGAGCTACTTCGTCACCCTGGAAAGTGCCAACGGCAAGCAGCATACGCTTTGGAGCAAAGACCTTGGGCGCGTCATGACGGAAGAGGCGCCACAGATTGGTGACGAGATCGCGCTTCAGCATTTGGGCTCTACCCCTGTCACCCTGCCCGATGGCACGCAGACCCATCGCAATACGTGGAAGCTACAGACCGTCGACGAACTGGTGCATGCGCAGCTGGAAAACCGGCTGTCTCGCTCCGGCCTGAAATCCAGCACGCTCGACTATGTGAACGGCGTCGACATCAAGAGCGCCATCGAATTTGGCGAGCGGCGTGGCCTCGCATCCAGACCGTCGGTGCTGCGCAGTGTGCGCAACACTATCGCGCGCCAGGCCAAGCGCCTCGCGGGCCTCGTGACCCGGCTGAGGGATGTTGCTCCGGAGGTGTCGAGAGCGAGCGAGTGGCTAATCGCGCCGATGGTTGAAGCGGACCGCGACGCAGGCAAGCTCGCGCGTGATCGTGCCTTGGTCTCGCCAAAAGTGGCGGAGGCCGAGCGCGATTTGCAGGCTGCCGCAGCCAAGGTATTCCGCAATCCTGATGCGGCGATGGCGATGTTCCGTCAGCTGCTCAACGAGCCAGCCGATGCGGCGGACCGGATGGCCAGCCAAGTGCTCAACGACCCCGAAAGCGTTGCCGCACTGCGCGGGGGTACGGGTCTGATGGCGGGGCGTGCGGCCCGAGAGGAACGCGCGGCTGCAATTGCCGCAGTCCCGCTGCTGCGGCGGTGCATCCGCGACTACCGCGGAATGTTTGGAGCGATGGAAGCCCAGGAACGCGGTATTGAGAGCGAACGCCGTGAGCGGCTTGGCGTTGGCATCCCAGCCCTTACGCAAGAGGCATCGTCCCTGCTCCAGCGGCTCGATGGCGCCGCGCGAGAGGGTAACACCGCATTTGCGGCGGCGCTTGAACAGGCCCGTAGAGATGCACCGGAGGTCATGACGCGGCTTGAAGGCTTCCAGGCGGCGCTCAGCAAGCGCCTAGGCCCGCTTGAGCGCTTCTTGGCAGGTCATGATGACGATGCGCCAGGAGAGGTCGCAAAGACCGATCGAAAGCGGCTCATGGCCCAAATCCCCAAGCTGCGACAGCTGCAGCGCGTGAAGCAAAGCATCGAGGAGCAACAAAGGTTGGAACAGTCGCGTGATCAAAGTCTTCGGCCTTAGTGGCTTAAGGTCTTTAGCACAGGAGCAAAGACCGCCCACCAGTCGGCAAACGCTGGCCATAGGCATCATGGTTGGACGCCTCTTTGTCCGCCAAGCCCCCTGCCCTCTCCCAAACCATTTTGGGACGTCTTGGTTTCTCAGAGGTTCTTCGCGCCGAGCTGGCGGACCCACCCGTCTTGCTATTGCGGTCATTCATCCTCAGCGCGGCGGAGGGCAGCAGTGAGCCCATTTCGACCGATGCTGCGCTCTGCACCAATGTTGGCTCTGAGGCTGCCGCATAGCCGGAATTACGGAATAAAGAATTCATTGAACTCGTCAAACCTGCCTATTCGTTGCTGGCAAAGACAGTAGAAGCCCACCAAAAATCAACGCTGAACCAGTGAGTTGTAAAACAGAGAACTCCTCGTCAAGTAACCATGCCGATAGCCCCAGTCCGAACATCGGGACCAAGAGAAAGAAGGGCGCAACCTGCGATATGGAGTAGCTGACCAACAATCTGCCCCAGATCGCGTAGACCACCACCGTCGCGAGAACAGCTGAATACGCAACAGCAGCCACAGTTTTCCATAACACTGTGCGAAAGAGGTCTGCGACAGAGTGATCGGCTTCCAGATAGTAACTAAGGATTGCAAGCGGCAAGAGGGGTACAAGGCTCATCCAAACCGCCACGCTGATCATATCCACAATTCCGACGGACTTGAGAACCACATTGCCTGACGCGCCGCAAAGAGCGGCAAGGATCATCAGAACAAAGCCGATCACCGCGCCACCCTGGGCGCGGTCCAGCATCAGACAAGCGAGTCCTGTCGCCGCTAGGGCAATGGTGAGATACGTGCGCACCGTTGGTCGCTCATTCAGAAACATCACCGCAATCAGGACCGTGAAGATGGCCTGTGTGTGCACAAGAACCGCAGCCACCCCGGCGGGCATACCTTGCGCCATGGCTACGAACATGAAGCCGTATTGCCCTGCGCCGAGGAACAGACCTAGCATCGTGAGTTTCTTCCATCCGATCTTTGGACGTGGGACCAAGATGACGAATGACGCGGCCAACAAGAACCTCAGAAAGGTGAAAAAGACCGGCGGCGTATCTTCCAGCGCAATGGCCGAGACAGGGAATGTCGCGCCCCAGATGAAGGCGGCGAGAACGGCCAAAACTGTATCTCTTGTGGTCAAGTTCATGGCTCTTAGTAACAGAAACGGTTATGATCATCCGCAATGAAACGAAGGGCTCAAAGCCGAAGGGCGGCGTCATGAAGATCACTTTTGCTGGGTGCGGCGATGCGTTTGGGAGCGGTGGCCGCTTCAACACCTGCTTTCATGTCAGATGCCAATCATCGTGCTTTCTGATCGACTGCGGCGCATCGTCGATGATCGCGCTCAAGGCGCAGCAATTGGATCCGAATGAGATTGAAACCATCCTGATCACTCATTTTCATGGCGATCACTTTGGAGGCCTTCCCTACTTCATGCTCGACGCACAGTTCTTCTCGAAGCGGCGCGCACCTCTCCAAGTTCTCGGCCCTCCGGGTTTGAAAGAGCGCTTTGCGGACGTGATGGAGACAGCATTTCCAGGCTCTTCCAAGACAGCGCCCAAGTTCGAGTTGACGTTCGAGGAGCTTGTACCCGGAACATCTCGCGTTGTGGGAGACAAGGAAATCACGACTGCGCAAGTACGACACGGGCCGCCCGAAGGCCCATTTCATGCTTATCGCATTGGGGTAGATGACAAGGTTCTGGCCTATACCGGTGACACGGAGTGGGTCGATGAATTGATCGAGATCGGCCACAATGCCGACTTGTTGATCGCTGAAGCCTATTTCTACGACAAAAAGGTGCCATTACATCTCGACCTCCAGACGCTGGAAGGCAAGCTGCATCTAATCCACCCGAAGAGGCTCATCCTCACACATATGAACGACGACATGCTATCCCGTTTGACTGAACTGTCTCATGAATGTGCCTATGATGGTTTGCAGGTGTTGATATGATCCGAAATTTGAATTCGGCTGATGTGCCTGAGATCTCCTATATGCTCAAAACTACGCAAGACAATCACGTCGAGCACGAGCCGCAAATTTAACGGCGCATTGATCAGCGTGCTGAACTGACCGCGATACTGAACGACCAACTGGCAACCATAGATTCAATCGCGCTTTGCTATGAGGATGGCAACACGATCGCGGGTTACGTGATCGCCGTTGTTTTCGATGTTGCCCCTGGCGGAATATCTGCACCTCGACGCATCGCGATGTTGAATGAGATAGCTGTTCGTGAGGAATTCAGGGGGCAGGGCATAGCGGATCGCTTGCTGACTGAGCTGGTGAAGCTTGCGAAGTCTGAAGGGGCCACCGCTTTATAAGCGGCACATGGCGCATTTAACGAACATTCAGCACGATTGCTGGATCGGCACGGATTGAGGGTAATTTCAATAACGCGCGAGCGGTGTCTTTAGATGCTTTTGCGGACATTGATCCGTGCGCAAGGAAGGCTCGCTTTGTCCCGCCCTGCCGCCATCCAAACGCCATGCAGCTAAGGTCCGAGGTGAGCCCATTTTGAAAGATGCTGCGTCGTGCGTGAATGGCGGCTTTTTGAGGAAAGACCTTGCCAAGAAAAAGGTGCTCAGCGACGATGCTGAAAGATAAAAAAATGGAGGGGCGAAAATGTTATCAATTTATGCGCTTACATGGCTTGGTGTCTTAGCAGCACAGATGTCGCCTGGGCCAAACCTTGCAGCAGTCGCATCGGTCGGATTGGCACAGGGACGCAAACCCGCGCTCTGCGTCGTGGCTGGAATTTCTTCGGGGATGCTAGTTTGGTCAGCAGCGACGGCTTTAGGACTTGGCGCTTTGATAGAGGCGTTTCCGCTGTCACTTCTTTTCCTAAAGTTCTTGGGTGGTGGATACTTACTCTTTCTCGGAATCAAGGCAGCCCGCGCAACACTCAAGGGCGGTGGTAGCGCAACATTTGCACCTGATACGCGCCCACTCACCAATGCACTTGCGTGGCGTCGAGGCGTTTTGGTTCTGCTCACCAATCCCAAGGCTGCTCTGATGTGGGCAGCGGTCGCGTCCTTCCTGTTTGGGCAGGGACTGAGCGCGTGGCATGTGCTCGCATTCGGACCAATGGGCGCATTGTCGGGCTTGGTCATCTACGGGACCTATGCGTTGCTCTTTTCGACCGGCGTCGCCATGCGCGGTTATTCTCGTTTCTCAAGGTGGTTCGAGGGTGTTTTCGCCGCTGCCTTCGGAGCAATGGGAGCAAGCTTGATTTGGGCCGGAGTCCGCGAAGCGAAAGACTAAGCCGACATTGGCACAGCCGCAGCGAAAGCCAGCAAAGTCTAAGATTTTTTGATGCGGGCCAAGGCGTTAGGTTTGGTCTTGGCGGGATGGCCCGCGTTAACAAATCTGACAAGGTGGAAGCCGCGGGATACGTGCGCCTTCCTATGGGGAAAGCGCTGGCGTATGTTCCCGATGTCGGTTTGAGTTTGGGCAGGTCGTCGAGTTTTGAAGGGTCGGTTGCGCGGTCTTTTGGGTACAATCGGGCGTCTTTGTAAGTCTTTTGGCTTTGGTAAGGCTCGCGTTGCGGCGCATGGATGGGATTGAAGCAATACCTCCCTTTGACCGGCGCGTTGAGCGTCGGACCGGTGAACGAGTATGAGACGGGCTGTTCATCATGCGGCCTGCTGTCTGGGTGGCGCTCGGGTTCGGGGTGTCTGTCCGCGCCGGAAGGTCTCAACGATGCGCATCAGGCCACCACAGCAGGGGCATGGCTCGCGCAATGTGAGCGGTGGTGCTGCTTCAGCCGGTGGTTGGTCTCGTTCCGCCGATTTGATGTCTCCGAGCAGCGCGCGGATTTGTGCGACTTTCTCTTTTGCGACCGGCACCCGCCAGGAACCCGTAATGGCGGATGCGATGGAAGCGGTCTGGTAGCACGTGCATCATGAAGCGGCGGATGAACTCATGTGTATTGAGCCGCATGACCCTCATGCGGTCCCCGCGCTTGACGCGGTAATCCTTCCATTTGAACGCCACGGTGCCCGCATCGGCATTGACCAGACGGTGGTTTGAGATGGCGACACGGTGGGTGTAGCGGGACAGGTAAGCCAGCACTGCCTCTGGCCCGCCAAATGGTGGCTTTGCGTACACGACCCAGTCGATCTTGCGCAGCCGAGCCAACCATTCGGCGAAGGCATCGGCATCTGCCAACGCGGTGAGCTCGCCAAAGAACCTCAGCTGTCCTGCACGATGTAGAGCGGCCAACCCTTCCAAGAACAAACGCCGGAACAATCGCGACAACACCCGTACGTGCAGAAAGAACCCGGGCTTGCATGCGACCCATCGGGTGCCATCCATGGATAGCCCGCCGCCCGGGACAATCATGTGGATATGCGGGTGATGGGTGAGCGCTGATCCCCAAGTGTGCAAGACGCTGGTCATACCGACGCGGGCCCCAAGGCGTTTGGGATCGGCGGCAATGGTCGCCACCGTTTGGGCTGATGCTTTGAACAGAAGGCCGTAGATGGAACGCTTGTTCCGGAGGGCTATCCGCGCGATCTCCGCTGGCAGCGTGAAGACCACGTGGAAATACTCGACCGGCAGCAGGTCCTCTGCGCGGGCCGCCATCCAGTCCCGCGCAGCCGGTGCCTGGCACTTCGGGCAATGGCGGTTTTTGCAGCTGTTATATGCGCTCTTTGCCTGCGGACTGATAGGCATCGTGATGTATGGGCTTATCGGCTATTTCGGCGCGGCCTTCATCGGGCGGTTTATCACGCGCATCCCGACACGTGTCTTGTATCCGATCATCTTCCTCACCTCGTTCGTCGCCGCATATACCTCACGCGGAAACCTCTTCGACGTCTATGTTATGGTCGCCGCTGGCTTTGCCGGTTGGGCCATGCGCAAGCTTGATTTCAACCCGGGCGCATTCGTGATTTCCTTCGTCCTCGCGGGTGGCGCGGAAGAGACGTTCCGCCAAGCCCTTCTGCTTAGCGACAACGGTTTGATGATCTTCGTCACCCGGCCCGTTGCGCTGCTGTTCCTCCTGATCGGCATTGCGGCGCTCTTCTTCCGGGTACGGAGCCTCGGCAAACAGGCGCGTGCTCACGCGTTGGGGGACGCATGATGGTCGCGCCCCTAGACGGCATCCGAGTGATCGACTGGTCCCATGTCTTGGCCGGTCCCGCCTGTTCCTATTACCTCGGCCTTCTTGGTGCCGAGGTCATCAAGGTCGAGCGCCCTGGCCGCGGTGACGCCATGCGCCATCGCGGTGGCACGGACAAGGCGCGGGCGGCCGGCGGCATGAGCACCGCCTACCTGACCCAAAGTGCGGGGAAGCAATCGCTTGCGCTCGATCTGGAGCGCGAGGCGGGACGCGCCGTCTTCGAGCGACTCCTCAAATCGGCCGATGTGCTGGTTGAGAACCACCGTCCTGACACCCTCACACACCTCGGCCTGGAAGAAGAAGCGACACGCGCAATAAATCCACGCCTGATCCACTGTGCGATGACAGGATACGGGCGCGGGAATGCCATGGCTGACGCACCGGCCTATGATGTGAACATCCAAGCGATCAGCGGATTGATGGCCCTGACGGGCACGACTGAGACCGGTCCGCTCAGAACCGGCGCGCCGATCATCGACTACGCCACGGGAATGGCCGCCGCAATGGCGGTGATGGCCGCGTTGATCCAGCGCGAAAAGACAGGGCAGGGCGCGTTTGCGGATGTGTCGATGCTTGATACGGCCTTCGCGCTGATGAGTTCGACGATCACCGACTATGCCCTCACCGGCACAGAGCCGAAAGCGCGCGGGAACGCCGCGAACAGCCGGTCGCCTTCATCGGGCGTCTTCGCCTGCGCCGAAGGTCGTATTAGCCTCGGTGTGAACGAAGAGGCGCAGTTCCGCGCGTTGGCGCAAGCCTTGGGCAGGTCCGAATGGCTGAGCGATCCGCGGTTCGCGGATCCAGTCGAACGGAACCGCAACGGTGCCGAACTCGGACATGCCATTGCCGTGGCGCTTGCCGGGCGGTCTGCGAACGACTGGGAAGAGGAGTTGATGGCCGCTGGTGTTCCTTGTGCCAAACTGCGGACGCTCGCCGAAGCCCTTGCCCTGCCACCCGCCGAGCAGCGTGGTTTTGCCCGGCGAGGCGCTGCCGGATATTGCGGGCTGCCGTTTCAGATACAGCACGCGTCTCAGCCAAATGGTGCAATACCACCGCAAGCGCTTGGAACTGGAACGCAGGCGATTCTTCGAGACTTGGGTTACTCGGAAACAGAGATCCAAAGGTTGGCGGACCAAGGCGCTGTGACTTGCTCTAGTCAGTGAAGTGGTACCGCGGAGAAATGCGCCATGATAGAATTCACCTGGCTTGGTTTCTTCGACTAGGAACGATGGTTCTCGGGACTATACGGACCTAGACGTTAGCGTCATTTCGATGCTCCACCAACGTCCGCTATCCGGGCTGCACATGCAGCATTCGTCACCTGTGTTGGAGGTCGGCTCTGGGCCGTCAGTATCAGTGCCATCTCGTTTTAGACGCCAAGATGCTGCGAATTGGAGAATGACCGCAACGAGCCCAAATTGACCGTTTTCTGCATTGCGACGAATGACTGCTATGGTCGGCGGCTCAACGCTTCCATATGTTTGTGATGAGAAAGTTTGAAGGTTCGCTGCATGGAAAAGAAACAGATTGAGTCATTGAAACCAAACGACAAAGGCCATCAGTTTGTATTCTACGGGGACAGTTGCTCCGGCGTGCCCGAAGCATTGCACGAAGAGAAGCTGGCAAAGGTTAATGACGTAGTACAGCGACTGACGCCTGCGCCAGAATTCATCATTTTTCCGGGCGATGAGGTTATTGGACTAATCCCTGACGAGACTGAACTACGTGAACAGTGGAAACACTTCTTTGAAGTGGAAATGGCGTGGCTGGATCGTGCTAAAACACCGATGTACCACTCAACCGGCAACCACACGACGTATGACAAGATGAGCGAACGTGTGTTTGCAGATGTCATGTCTCATTTGCCGCGGAATGGACCTGAGGATCAACAGGGACTGTCCTACTTCGTCCGCAACGGAGACCTGCTTTTTGTCTTCGTTCACACGCTTTGGTCAGAACTTGGCGGCGAAGGCCACTTGGAGTTGGAATGGCTTTCTAAGACACTAGAGAGCAATGCCGACGCCCGATGGAAGTTCGTTGTTGGCCATCATCCGGCTTTCACGGTGAATGGATTTGCCGGAACCTATCAGCGCAATATCGGCACCGAATATGTTGAAGGCTTCTGGAGTATTCTGACTGAGAATAGCGTCTTTGCTTACCTGTGTAGCCACATTCTCGCCTTCGATGTTCAGTGCCATCGAGGCGTTCTTCAGATCACAAGTGCGGGTGCTGGAACGGCACATCGAATGCCCGAAGGTTTCGAATACCTGCATTGCGCCCAAATGGCCGTGGATCAGGACGGTTTACGGTATCAGGTCTTGGATGAAGACGGCGCGCTACGTGAAAAACTGTCGTGGCCACCAAAAACGCCAGTTGCTGATCATGTATTGCCGCGAGGCCAAAACGTCTGTTCATGGGCCGCGCAAGGAACCCCACCCCTTATCACTTGCCTGAAACTGGAAGGGTCTGTGTCAGGCACAAGCCCTCGTCAGACAATCCTCGCTGCCCTCGATGACAGTGGGACTTGCCCGCTGTGGATCGGTCTTGTCGGGCAAAAAATGCAGCTCACCGTTGTCATGCAACCGCAGAGAGGCAGGAGCCCGCATCAATGGCTTGGTCCGTGTTTCGCTGATGGCGAGGAATTGGACCTGGAGCTTATGCTTCATTCTGGCATGGGGCCTGGCGGCATACTCTGGCGCAAAACCGGGACAGACATTTGGAACGGATTGGTCGGTATGTCGGCCTGGGGAATTGAACGCCTGATTTGGCCCAAGACTCTCAGCGTCGGAGAACATGGAAACAATGACACTGACACCAGATTTGCTGGGAGCTCATTGAGCCTTTCTATTGGAACATCGTTCGGAGATGGTTGAATTTAATACGCAAAGATTTGCTGCGATTTCAGATGTTCATGGCAATATTGATGCTCTGAATGCTATGATGGATGACCTGGAAACACTCGGCATCGAAAGCGTCGTGAACCTCGGGGACCACTTGAGCGGCCCTTTGGCAGCCAGAGAGACTGCCGACTACATCATGTCGTCTTCGATGGTGTGTATTCGAGGGAACCACGACCGTTTGTTGACCGAGCAAACAGCAGAACAAATGGGCCCTTCTGAAACCGTCGCCTACGGTCAACTCGATAGCCAGCATCTGGCGTGGCTTCGTGACCTACCAGCCACCAGATATCTAGGTGATGACATATTTCTGTGCCACGGGACCCCAACAAGCGACACAACATATTGGCTTGAAGCCGTGGCATCGGACGGTCGCGTGTCGCTTCGTCCTAAACAAGAGATTTTATCGGAAGCGAAAGGTGTTCATTCTTCTCTCATGCTATGTGGGCATACCCATACGCCACGCCGGATCGAAATTGACAACCAACGCTGTATCGTCAATCCGGGTAGTGTCGGCGGACCTGGATATGACTACGACAATCCCGTGCAGCATATCATGCAGACAGGCACACCAACTGCATCCTATGCGATCATCGAAAAATCTGCGGCCGGTTGGCTAACGACTTTCCGGAACGTGCCCTATGACCGTTCCCGTATGGTCGAACTCGCCAAGAACGCGAACAGGCCTGAGTGGAAATCAGCGCTAGATACAGGCTGGATCGAGTAGAAAATAGCGCGCGCCAACAAGCCTTTCAGTCTCAACGGGCATTGTTTCCTAATCGCTTTATCTTGACGCAATCACACCAGCCGCTCCACCGAGCGACACCGCACCGACGCGATTAGCAACCCGCATGGCGCGAGGTGTTCGCAGCAGCCGTCTTGCGTGGTGAGCCGCAACGATCCATGCGAGGTCGACAAGGGCCAAACTCGCTACTGTCACCACCGACACAACGGCCCAGAGGGCTACGGTCGCATTCGTCAGGTCGATCAGGTTCGGCAGTAAAGCGAGATAGAAGACCATGATCTTCGGATTGCCTATAGTAAGCGCCATGCCAGCCGCGAACATGGACCAGCCGGATTTGCGCTCCGGGATAGACTCACCTTCCGTTGCGACCGGTTCGGTCCACATCTTCCAAGCCAGCCATATAAGATAGGCCACACCCAGATATTTCAGCACGACAAATGCCAAATGAAACGTCTCGGCCAGAGCGGAAAGACCAGCCATAGCAACGGTGAGCCAAAGGACTTCACCGATCCACATGGCTGCAACAAAGGGTGCAACGTCCCTCCAGCCGCGCGAGATGACGCGGCTAACGAGGGCCGCGATGCTCGGGCCGGGTGTTCCGGCATTGAGGATGAGGGCAGTGGCGAAGAGGGCGAGAGCGACAGGTTCCATGGTGTGTAAACCTATGAGAGACAGAGAATTTTGGAAAGTGAATATCGATTGGAGACTGGTGCATGATCTGCAGATCAACCCTCTTACCACGTGCGCTGTTGGGTCCACAGATCGCAAGGCGATATCGGGTAAGCGGACTTTCATAGAAGAAGAGTAGAGGTCCGCTTTGTCCCGCATTTTACTCGTTCAAGGGGCCAACAGCGAACGTCAGCATTTGCAATTCGGGTTGAGTTTGGTGCGCTACAATGCTCTGCGCCGCTACTGCGTCTCTGGAGGCGGGTCGCGTTTACATTCTGGAAGCGAGGACAAGGCCCCTGCCCCGCCTGATAGAGACAAACTATAGTGACAAGAGCCTCCGTCATACCTTACCGCAGCGAATCCTTGGCAAATCATGAAACCAGATCTTGTTCCCAATTGATCGGGCGATTGGACATTGAAAGCTAGAGAAGCGCCGGTTCAGAGCAGAGGATGTGCCTTGGCGATTCGCTATGAACGACCCGCAATACAAACGAATTCCAGTGCGTTAGAGCCTTGCCGAATTGTGACCTATGTCGATTTGGCAACCGCTTGTTGCTGCCGCAAGGGCTCGCGCAACGGGCGCCTCTTGTTAAGGTGCATCATGCAGGTTAGAGCTGATGGGAGCTTAATTTCCAAATATATCAGTGAGTTATGAGCGCCATTACGATAGATGATTGAACGGCCTACGCCATCTTGTAGGGAAAGTTGGGTGTGCCGCAACATCTTGTTGCCCTTAGAACAAATTGCAGAATCGGAGCCTTTGATCCTATCACTGGACGCATTCTATCGTTTCATGTAACGATCTGACGCAAAAGAACCGTCATGAGGCCGGTTTACCGTCAGAGAGAAGAAATGCCAGTAGATACTCTCAAATCCGTCAGGTCACCTGACGAAGATGCTGCCGAAAAGATTGTGCGGCACGCAAACATGCTTTCGAAGCAGCTACAAGATTTGCGAGAGCGCATGTATCCACCTCAGGCGCAGAAAGAATTGCGCAGGTTTATGACGCCAGAAGTGGCAAAGCTGACTGCTATCTCTGAGTCGTCTCTGAGAACACTTTCTATCGAAGGCAAAGGTCCCTCCCCCGCTAGGCTGGAAAACAATCATCGTGCCTATACATTGGGCCAGATCAACGAACTCCGGAGCTATTTTGCAGAAAGAAATCCGAACGACGCAGTGAGCTACCTGCCGCACCGTGGCGATGGCGAACATCTTCAGATTTTGGCCGTAGCCAACTTCAAAGGGGGCAGTGCCAAAACTACGACGAGCGTTCACCTTGCCCATTTTCTCGCTCTCCGCGGTTACAGGGTCCTAGCGATTGATCTCGATCCACAGGCTTCCATGTCAGCAATGTTCGGTGCACAGCCTGAGTTTGACGTGGACACGAACGAGACAGTTTACGCGACCTTGCGGTATGATGAGCATCGCAAATCGATCAGGGACGTCATCCGGCCTACCTACTTTGCAGGTCTCGACCTAATCCCTGGCAATATTGAAGTTATGGAGTTCGAATACGATACTCCACGTGTCCTTGCGATGAAGGAGGCGAAGTCCGGCTCGGTTTTCTTTGAACGGCTAAACGAGGCAATCCGAGAAGTCGAAGATGAGTACGATGTAGTCATTCTGGATACCCCCCCTTCCCTTGGCTATCTGACCCTCGCGTCTCTCTATGCTGCTACGGGATTGCTGGTGACGGTGCATCCCGCAATGATGGATGTCGCGTCAATGAACCAGTTCCTGTTGATGATGGGCGACCTCGTTGGTGTCATCAAAGATGCTGGCGCGACAATGGACAAAGACTTCATGCGTTACCTTATGACACGGCACGACCCCAATGATCAGGCTCAGGCGCAAATTGTGGGGTTGCTGCGACACCTGTTCATCGATGACGTCCTGCTTCCCACCGCGGTCGAAAGCACGGCGATTGAGGCTGCGGGCCTTGGTAAGCGTACAATCTACGAAGTTGAACCTGGCGAGATTCAACGTAGCACCCTTAAGCGCGCGCGCGAGTCGATGGATGCGGTCAATGAAGCGCTTCTGGGCCTAATTGAAACGTCATGGGGCAGGTCATGAGCAAACGTAAATCCATAGTCTCGTCTTTCGGCGACTTCCGGAGTGACCCAAAAGAAGATGACGCCTTGGAAAATGAGGCGCCGCCGGAAGAACCGCGCAAGGCTAGGAGGGTCGCTGCTGGCATTATCGGGACGACACAGCGCACTCTGACACAGATACGCGAGGAACGTGACGCGCTGCTCGAGCAAGCGACGAACAGCAGTCAGGTTGTCGTACTCGACCCAGAGCTTATCGACCCGTCTCCATTCAGAGATAGGTTGCCTGACGACGAAACATCGGGCTTCGAAGCTTTCAAGACCAGCATCGCAGAAGAAGGCCAAAAGGTACCAGTCACAGTGCGCCGCCACGCGCAGACTCCGGAACGATTTCAGGTTGTCTATGGGCATCGTAGGTTGCGAGCATTGCGAGAGCTTGGCCAGACTGTTCTCGCAATTGTCGCGGACTATTCGGATCGTGATCTAGTAATCGCTCAGGGTATCGAGAACGCAAGCCGGCAGGATTTGTCCTGGATAGAGAAGGCTCTGTTTGCCGATGAGATGCAAACAGCAGGTATCAAGCCAAAAGACATTAAGGCAGCGCTCGGCATTGACGATGCGGAACTCTCTAAATTGCGCTCGGTGCTTAAATCTCTACCGAAGGATATTATTGAAAGCATTGGTCGAGCTCCATCCGTAGGGCGACCTCGTTGGTTGGAGTTGGCCGGAAGCGTACGAAATAAAGCCGAGCTCGACGACCTTAGGGATGCCTTGTCAGATGACAAGGTTCTGCACCGTAGTTCTGACGAGCGGTTTATTGCGGCGTTAGCTAGCCGAGCAAGAGCGGGAGACAAACCGCGGCCCGCTCCTCAACAAACAAGTCTCGAGCTGGGCGAAGTAGGCTCGATGACCATTACCCCGAAGTCCGTAAAGATCAGCCTGGACTCGAAACATGGAGTAGGGTTCTCGAGGTTCCTCGAGACAGAGATGATCTCACTCGTAGAGCGATACAGAAAAAGCCTTCGAGAGTGATCGGCGACCTTGTCAGATGACAAGGTTTTCACTTGGTTCGCGCCGATAAGCTTGGCGAGCCACAATTGGAACGAGCAGAAACGAAGGAAGATACTGGCAAAAGAAAAGCCCCCAAGCAAAGAGCCTGAGAGCTTATCTGAAATAGTTTGGTCGCTATCAGATTAAGTCTCCAGCGAATCATTGTCAACGATGAACGCTTCTGAGCGAATGGACTTCTTTTGCCTTCCATCGAGTACAGGAGGCAAAAACACACCATGACACATTCAGGTTGGCGCAAGCCGACACCGGGTCTCGTGGTTGCTGAGAAGCATGCACAAGCCGGTGAAAACTTATCTATACCCAAATCCCAAGCGATCGTCGCGACTAAGAAGGTGGCGGCTGCGATCGGGCTGAAGTCACAGGACTTGCTGCTTCTCGATACGTTTGGCGCTATCACACAGCCCCAAGACTGGGAGCAGGGTAGGCGGCCCATAGTCTGGGCCTCGAACAACTTTCTGATGGAGCAGACGGGGTTTTCGCTCTCGACGCTGAGACTGCACGTTCGGCGTCTGTGTGAGGCCGGCCTGATCTGGATGAAGGACAGTCCCAACGGCAAGCGTTACGGTGCGCGCGACGCTGACGGATACATCGTTGAGGCCTTTGGCTTCGACCTGGCTCCTCTGGCGGCCCGTGCCGAAGAGTTCGAACAGCTCCACGCGCGCCTCCAAGAGGAACGCCAGTTCTGTAAATCCCTGCGCAACACGATCACTGTGACACGACGTGTCATTCGGGCGAAGATCGAGAAGGCCCTAGAGAGCAGCCTGAGGGGGCCTTGGAGCGAGTTACAGGAGGAGTATGCTCTGATGCTCGAGAAGCTGCCCAAGCGGTCCGCAGGGCCCGATAAGCTCCTCAATATCGTTGATTGGTTCAAAGCCCTTCAGGAGCGCGTTGAGGCTGCTTTCGAGGCTGCGTTTGACTGGCCCGACAAAACCGATGCGGAAACGCCTGTTCAAGAGCCTTCATCGGGGACCAATGTTGTTCAATTGAATACGAATATAGGACCCAGGGGTTCGGAAAATGGCACCCACATACTAACTACAAAACAACCTGATCCTGTAAAAAGTAATTGCTTTGAAAAAAAGCACGCCGCCGACGTCGCGCCCGAAAACCCACCACCGGATGCGGTTGAGAGGCCGGATGAGGTGGATCTGGATATCAGCTGGAGCACCCATAACCGCAAACGGTCTTCAGAGGTGGATATTCCGATGCTGATGGTCACCTGCCCGCATTTTGCAGAGATGGCGCGGTCCCTGTCGGATGGGTATATCCGCAACTGGAACGATCTCCATCGAGCGGCCAGCAAAATACGGGGCCTCGCGGGTATTTCTGAAGACGCCTGGAATGCGTCTCAGAAGGTTCTTGGGCCGCAAATCGCTGCGGCGACCATGGCTTTGGTCTTTGATAAATACTCCACGGGTGAGGTGTCTTCGCCGGGTGGGTACCTGCGGGGGATGGTTCAGAAAGCACAAGCTGGGGAACTGCATTTGGATCGGAGCTTCTATGGCCGCATGAGTGAACGGGCACAGGTCTGATGATGGTCTCTGGATCCGCAGGGCAGGGGGTTGTCTGTTTGGCGTCAGAGCCCCGCAGCTTTGGTGAGATTGACTCGGAACCGATCCCGCCGGCGTTGGTATTTGCGGGTCATTTCGGCGGAGGCGTGACCGAGCTGCTTTTGGACGTAGCGCTCATCGACCTCAGCGCTGGAGGCAAGGCCGGCGCGCAGGGAGTGACCGGAAAACAGGGCGAGGCGGTCTTTTTCCGGCAGCTCGGCACGGATGCCGCTTTTGAGTACGGTTTGCTTGATCAGACGCGCGACGTGCTTGTCGCTCAGCCTCGTGTCGAGTGCGCGTTTGCCATCGCGGGAGGTGCGCACAAACACGGGGCCAAAATCGATCTTGGCAAAATGCAGCCACTGTTCCAGCGCATGGACGGGGCAGGTCGCCTTCGAGGAGCCACAGCCGATCTCAACCTCGCGCCAGCCCGTTTTGGCATTGAGGGTGAGCAGGGCGCCATTCTCCATGATCTCGATCCAACCGCCGCTATCGGGCGTGTCGTCTCTCCCGACGTCAAGGCTCACGATTTCGGAGCGTCGGAGGCCCCCAGCATATCCCAGAAGCAAAATCGCACGGTCGCGGAGGCCGCGGAGATCAAGGGGGAGGGTGGAGACCATGGCGAGGATGTCCTCGGGCAGGATGGCCTCTTTCTGCACAGGCGGGCGCGCATGTTTGCGCTTGATCCCGGCCAGCACGGTGGCGATGTGCCGGTCCTTGCGATCGAGAGAGAAGCCGCGTTGCGCGTAGTTCCAGGCAAGTCCGGACAGGCGACGGTCTATGGTCGAGACGGTGAGGGCAGGGGCGGGGCCTGTCGGGGCAGCCAGATCGGTCAGATAGAGCCCGACCATCGCGGGCGAGGGGGGCAGGGGGGCTGTTCCCTTCATCCTGCACCAGCGTGCGAAGTGCTTCCAATCGGCCGCGTAAGCCTTGTTGGTGTTCTCGGCCGTCGAGGCTGTGGCGTAGTCACGTGCATTCTCAACCAACCGATCAAGGGCGCCGGAGCCGGCAACATGGGAGGGTAGGGCGATCGTATCGCTTTCCTCTTGATCTCTCTCGTCGACCTGAACATCATCAAACGCGTCGGAGGGCGCCGAGGTCGATTTCTCGCTTTCTGAGTCCACCATTTCCCCACAAATTCACCAATTTTGAAATGTCGTTCTTGTTTCACCGCTGGACTTTAAGTTGTTGATTTTATGAGAGTCATGTTCCTGTTTCATTTCTGGATTCT
>NZ_CANLQB010000018.1 GCF_947493125.1 uncultured Roseobacter sp.
CGCTTGTTGGCCATGTCTTTCCTCCGCTTTCCTAAACATAGCGGAGGACCACTTCACTGGCGGAGGACCAGGTGTCGGCAGCGCGTTGCAGATTTCCATGCGATGCCACGAGAGCGACTACCCGAAGTGTGTTATGAGCTACGTTCGTCACTCAAAGCCAAAAAAGGCGATAGTTTTCCCAAACGCTGATGAAATATTCCTGCTTTGTCAATTTGGGAACTTCATCACCCGGATTCAGGCGCGAGGCCACGCGCGCGGCGCGGCCCCCGGCTCGCCTGCGGCGTGGAGACGTTTTGGTCATGCGATACCCCTTGGCAGGGCGTTTTCAGGGTCGAACAAGCAGAGTGGACAGACTGTGGCGCGCACCGTGTCACCAATCAAGAGAACCTCCACCTCCGTGCCGGGCTCCGAATGGTTCGGATCGATATAGGCCATGGCCAGGTTCTTGCCCGTGCGATATCCCCAGGCCGCCGAAGTGATCGATCCAATTGATGCGCCATCCGCGAATACCCCTTCGCCTGGTTGGGCTGGCGCCTTATTGCTGAGGACCTCCAGAACCACCCTTTCTTTGCGGTTTCCAACGTTTACCTGAGCTTGAAGACCGGACTTCCCCGGAAACTCCTTGGTCATGTCCACAAACCGATGCAGGCCAGCTTCGACCGGATTGAATTCGGTGACGAAGTCGCCCTTCCAGTGGCCATAGCCCTTTTCAAGACGCATCGAGTCAATCGCAAACATGCCGAAATGGGACAGCCCGAAGGCCTCTCCCGCCTTGGTCAACACCTCATAAGCTGCATAAAGCTGGGTGTTGGGGATGTGCAGTTCGAACGCCTGTTCGCCGGAATAGCTAATGGCGATGGCCAGCGCCTCGACATGACCGACCAAAACGCGCTGCGTGGTCAGCCATGGGAAGTCGGATTGACCCCATCGCGTGCGCGGCGAAACGGCGGCAAGCAGGTCACGGGTTTTGGGGCCGGCGATCACCATCATCGTGTGGGTGTTGGTGCGGCTTTCGATGCGAATGTCCGAGCCTTTGGGCAGACGCTCGGTCAGCCAGTCCATATCGTGGTATTCTGCCGCCGCAGCAGAGCCATAGAAGATGTCGCGACCCGGCAGCGGCACGATCGTGGCCTCGCCCGCGATATTACCTTTGGGCGTCAGAAAGTAACACAGGCTTGCCCTGCCGGGTTTTGTGGACACCTTCGAGCAGGTCAAACCGTTGAGCCAGTCCAGCGCACCTGTTCCGCTGATGCGATAGTGGTTGAAGCCGGAGAGCTCTGCCAGCCCGACATGCTTACGCAGCGCCTCGACCTCGGCCCCAACAACGTCGTGCCAGTTCTGGAACGTGTAGCCATGGGTGGGTTCAAAATCCGCGTTCGGCTTGTAAAACTCGGTGCGCTCCCAGCCATTAACGACGCCGAACTCAGCGCCTTTGGCCTTTAACACCGGATAGAGCGGCGATGACTTGGCGGGGCGACCGGCGGGGCGGTGTTCGTGCGGCAGATGCCAGCGAAACTCGTGCTGGTAATCCTCGATCGATTTCAGCGCAGTGAACTCGGTATTGGCAAAGCGGGTGATCCGGCGCGGGTCCAGCTGCCAGCTGTCCCATTCGGTTTCGCCATGCACCATCATCTGCGCCAGCATCTTGCCGTACCCGCCACCCTCACCGATACCGACGCGCAGCCCGTTCATGGACCAGCAATTGCGCAGTCCCGGTTGCTTGCCCACCAGTGGCCCCGCATCCGAGGCATAGGCGATGGGGCCGTTGACCACCGACTTGATGCCGACCTCCTGCAGACAGGGCAGACGCTCAAAAATCGGGTCCATCTTGGGCAGCAGACGATCCAGATCATCGGGGCAGAGCGCATTGACGAAATCCGGGTCAATCCCGTCCATTCCGAACGTCTTGCAGTCGTGCTCGTAGATGCCGACCAGCAGCCCTTTCTTTTCCTGCCGCATATAGAATGTGTGACGCGGGCAACGCACCATGGGCACCCGGGTCGGGCGCTCGGCCAGCTCGGGGATGTCTTCGGTCACGAAATACATGTGTTCCATGGCGATGACGGGATATTCGACTCCCATCAGCGCCCCGACCTCGTTCGCCCTGTACCCTGCGGCAATCACGATATGCTCGGCGGTGATTTTGCCTTGAGGAGTTGTCACCTGCCATTCATCGCCCGGCAGTTGCTTTAGGGCTGTCACGGGCGTGTTTCGATGGATCGTCGCGCCCATTTTTCGGGAGCGGGCCGCCAGCGCCTGACACAGCTGGGCGGGGTCAATGTCACCGTCCTGTTCATCCCACAGGGCCGCCAATACGCCGTCGATGTTGAGGAGCGGATTGCGCCGCTGCGCCTCAGCTGCGTCCAGAAGGTCAAAGTCGATGCCCAGCCCCCTGGCGACAGATATGATGTGATGTACTTCGTCCACGTGTTTGGGGTTGGTCAGCAGGCGCATCCCACCCGTGGCATGGTGGTAGTTGATCGGATAGGCCGGGTCGTCGGCCAGTTCCTTGTAAAGCTTGATCGTGTAGTCGCGCAGCAACAGCAGGAGCTGGTTGAACGCCACGCTGGGGCACTGCGCCGCCGAATGCCATGTGGTGCCGCTGGTCAACTCGTTGCGTTCCAGCAGCACCGCGTCGGTCCAGCCTTCCTGACACAGGTGGTACAGGGCCGACAGCCCACCAACGCCACCCCCGATAACAACGACCCGCGCATGGCTTTGCATCGGCCACCTCCGAACCTCTGGTTTCGGGGTAAATATCCGTCAGAACACGTCTTTCGAAAAACAGAATAATTGGAATACAGACATCAGAAATTGTGAATTATAGCGCGATGCTTGGCTAGGCCTTCGCGCTGAGCATACACATCAGTTCGAACATCAGCGATACGCCCAGCCAAGCCGTGTTACCGCCGGGATCAAAGGGCGGTGACACCTCGACAAGATCGGCGCCGATCAGATTGACGCCTTGCAGCGCGCGGATGACCTGCTGCGCCTGGAAGCTGTTGGGGCCGCCGATTTCGGGCGTGCCGGTGCCGGGCGCAAACGCCGGGTCCACAAAATCGATGTCGCAGGTGCAATAGGTCGGCGCCGTGCCGACGATCTCGCGCACCTCGGTCATGACGTCTTTGATGCCGCGTTCGAAGAACTCCTCGATCCGGATAATGCGGATGCCCTGCGCCTCGCCCCATTCGATATCGTCCACGTTGTAGGCCGTCCCGCGAATGCCGACCTGCACAAAGCGTTTGGGATCCACGAGCCCTTCTTCGACCGCGCGGCGGAAGGGGGTGCCGTGGGTGAACTTTTGGCCGCCGAAGTAACTGTCGAACAGGTCGGTGTGGCTGTCGAACTGGATCAGCCCGAGCGGTCCGTCGCTTGCCAGAGCGCGCAGGATGGGCAGGGAAATCAGGTGATCGCCCCCTGCGGTCATAGGCGTGATGCCCTGGGCGTGAAGCGCGCGATAGAACGACGTGACGCGGTCGAGGCTGTCCTGAATGTCGACCGGATTGGGTGGCACATCGCCAAGATCAGCCCAGTTTTGAAGGGCAAAGGGGTTGATGCCTGTGAAAGGGTTCATCGCGCGGATCATGGTGGAATAGTCGCGCAGCTGCCGGGGGCCATGCCTGGGGCCGGGTCGGTTGGTCGTGCCGCCATCCCAGGGGATACCGATCAACCCCATCTGCACATCCGCATATCGCGGATCATCCGGTGTCAGACCCGGGAGACGCATGAACGTCGGCACACCGGCAAAACGCGGCAGATCCATGCCGGACACCGGTTGAAAGAACGGATCACCACCGCTCATGACGCATTGCCCTTCGCGATGTTTTCCGCCGCCATGGAGATCATTTCGAACATCACGGCCATGGCCGTCAACGCTGTGATCTGGTTGGGGTTGTCCTTGGTTGGCATCATGCACACGACATCGCCGCCGATGATGTTCAAGCCACGCACCGAATGCAACAGGGCCACCGCCTCATCGATATCAAAACCCTTCTCGCCGGGTTCGATGTTGGACACACCCGGCGCAATCGTCGGATCAAGACAATCGAGATCAAAGGTGATGTAGACGGGGCGGTTGCCGATGACCTCTTTAACCTGCGCCACCACATCGCTGACACCACGACGGCGAAAGTCCTTCATGGTGACGACGTTGTAGCCGAAGTCATAGGACGGCTGCAGCCAATCGAGCGTGCGTGCATGCCCGCGCAGACCGATCTGCATGGAGTGGGTCGGGTCGACTCGCCCCTGGTCTGCCAAGTAAGCCCCCCAATGCGCCGCTGATTTCTTGGCGCCGAGGAAGTGGTCAACCTTGGTGAACACATCTGTATGGGCGTCGAGATGCAAGAGGCACACAGGCTCCTCACGTGCAAGTTCACCACGCCCCAAGGCTTGCAGGATCCCCCCGGTAATCGAATGATCGCCACCGACCGAAAAGGGGCGTGCGCCGGCCGCATCTACAGTGCCGAAGAACGCGGTGATGTCGGCAATGCAGGCTTCATTGTCATTGGCGCGTGGCAAGGGCACATCCCCGATATCGGCAATCTTGGCAGCACTCCACGGGTCGAGGTTGAACCCGCTGTGCATCCGTCTGCCAACCGCGGACACATTCCGCAACGCCCGCGGACCAAGATGCTGATCGCGCTCGGTTGTGCCATTCCCGGTCGAATGGGGCACGCCGACGAGCGCGATATCCTGCCCTTCGACATGCTCATGCGGACAGCGAAAAAGCGTTGGAACACCCCACCAATAGAGGTTTTCCATCATGGCAGTCTGATATCGATCCGTCACGGCATTGTCCCAATATGGCAAGGCCACAAGAGCTTGTTTCGGGTCTGTGTTCTAGTCTTTCTGATCTTTGCGCCGGAACGCGCCCTGAACAATACGGTCCATGACCATCGCGAGGAACAGGATGGCAAAGCCCCCCAAAAGCCCCGGCCCCTTGGCCGCAAATTGCAAGGCTTCGAGGATCTCCTGACCGAGCCCGCCACCACCGATGAGCGAAATGATCACCACCATCGACAGGCACATCAGGATCGTCTGGTTCACACCCGTCATGATCGACGGCAACGCCAGCGGGATCTCCACGTCTTTCAGCAATTGCCAGCGCGAGGCACCAAATGCCACCGCAGCTTCCTTGATGCTTTCAGGCACGCCGCGCATGCCAAGGGCCGTCAACCGGATCACCGGCGGCATGCCAAAGATGATGGTGGCCAGAATGCCCGGTGGGTTACCCGTTCCGAAAAACGCGATGATCGGGATCAGGTAGACGAACGCCGGCAGCGTCTGCATCAGATCCAGCACAGGCTCCGCCATCCGGTACGCGCGCTTGGACTTGCCGAACCAGATGCCCAAGGGGATGCCGATGACCACGCACAAGAGCACCGCCGCACCGACCAGCGCCACGGTTTCCATCGCCAGCGACCAGTAGCCAAGCAGCGCGGTGTAGGCCATGGCCGCCACCGTGAAGATCGCGACGCGTGGGCCGGCAGCCCGCCAGGCTGTGACCGCGATCACCAGCATCACGACCGGCCAGGGGGATCCGTTCAAGGCGACGGTCAAGCCATCAAGAACGGTGCGCACACCCGACACAATGCCATCAAAAACGTCCCCGCCTGCCAGGGCGGCTGCGTCAATACGTGCCTCCATCCAGGAGGCCACGGCACCGAAAATCGTACCATTGCCTTCGCCCAGAACGTAATTGGACACCTGCTGTTCAGGGAATGCCTCGAGCAATTCCATCGAGGCGTTGACGGTAAAGCGGTAGATCACGAGGGGTGCAATCGCGAGGATCAGCACTGCCCCCAAGATTGCATTCCCGTTAGAACGCCCGCTTTCAGTTGTATCGGGGTCTATGCGCCAGCGCGAATACTGTTTCTCATAGACCGTGTTGGCGTACATGCCCTGAACGATCTTGAACACCAAAAGCATGATCAGGCCGGTGATCATGATCCCTGTCGCCTCTGCCTGCGCCAGTTCGACCCGTTCCATGTTGGTATCGATGGCGCGCTGCATGTTTTCGGCAAGCTTGGTGAACCGGTCGATATCGGCCTGCTCGGCCGCCGCCGCCGCCTGGTCGAGGCGGCGTTGCATCGTCTCGGCCTGCGACGCCGCACGCTCAAGGAATTCAGACCCGGGCGTGCCCCAAAGGCCGCGCCCGATCTGCACCCAAGCGATGATCTCGAGGATCAGGAACGCCCAGAACATGCCCCAGATCGCCCGACTGGAGGCCCAGAGCGGGCCCAGCACGGCGGCCCAGAGATTGAACGTCGTGGGTAAAGCGCCGGTGTTGTCGTGGATCTTGTGGAAGGTGTCGACATAGTAGTCGCCGTTCACCTCGGCGAACTCTTTGATCGAATTGTCCAGGGCCTCGCGATCAACTTCGATATCGGATGCGGCGGTGACCTTCAGTTCGCTTGCATCATTCATCTTTGCCCCCTTGGATACCGCGCAGCAGGCGGGGTTTGGTGACGACGCCGACATCGGATCCGTCTTCGGTTATGACCACCGGCTGGTCAGTTTGGACCGCCAGATCGATCAACTGATCCAGATCTGCGCTATGATCGGCCCGCAGCGCACCGTCCAGTGATCCCGTATGGCTCTCAAGCGGCTGCATGATGGAATGGGCCTTGACCAGCTTCAGCTTGGAAATGCCCTGCACGAACTCGCGCACATAGTCGTCGGCGGGCTCCATCACGATCTGCTCCGGCGTTCCGATCTGCACGATCACGCCATCTTTCATGATGGCGATGCGGTGGCCAATGCGGATCGCTTCATCGAGGTCGTGGGTGATAAAGAGCGTGGTCTTCTTCAGCTGTGCCACCAGCGCCTTGAACTGGTCCTGCAACTGCAGCCGGATCAGCGGATCAAGCGCCGAAAACGGTTCGTCCATCAACAGGATTTCCGGATCAGACGCCAGCGCGCGGGCGATGCCGACACGTTGCTGCATACCACCCGAAAGCTCGCGCGGCAGGCGGTCCTCGTATCCTGTTAGGTCTACCAGCCCCAGCGCATGATCCGACACCGCCCAGCGCTTAGATTTCGAAACCTTCCTGATTTCGAGCGGATAAGCGACGTTGTCCCGCACAGATCTGTGCGGCATCAGCGCCATGTGCTGAAAAACCATGCCGATCTGCTGGGCCCGAATACGACGCAGCTCTTTTTCGCTGATGGTCGAGACATCCTGCCCGAGGATTTCGATCTTGCCCGCCGTCGGCTCGATCAGGCGGTTGATATGGCGCACCAGCGTCGACTTACCCGAGCCCGAAAGCCCCATGATGCAGAAGATTTCTCCGCGTGCGACCTCAAAGTTGGCGTTCTGAACGCCGACGACGCATTGGAATTCGGATAAGACTTCCGGCTTTCCGATGCCCTTGCTTTTGACAGCGGCCATCGCTTCTTCGGCACGCGCGCCAAATATCTTCCAGACGTCGGTGACCTTGACGACAGTTTCACTCATCCCGCACCCCCTCAAAGCGTGGCGGCCGCCGCGGTAGTTTCGCGACGGCCCAGAGTTTGGGACTTAGTTGGTCAGCCAGCCAACGATCTTGTCTTCGTTTGCAGCAACCCATTCCTGGGCGAAATCAGCCGCTTCCTGACCATCAACAGCAAGCGCTTTCCCCATTGCGCTCAGAGATTCGCCATCCATCTGGAAATTTGCGAACAGAGCTGCAACTTCCGGGAAGTCCTCTTCTAGCGATTTGGCATAGTGCAAGTGAAGCGTTGCACCGTTCCATGCGGTGGAGGCTTCGGACTTTTCCAACCAGTCAGGATCGTCCGTCGGCTGTACGATGGTCCATGTGGCGGGATCATGTGCTGGCTCTTCAAGCACAAACAGATCCTGGGTCACAAAGATATAGTGCGGGCTATAGCAGAAACCGATCCATGGCTCACCCGCCGTTGCCGCGTTTGCGAGGTTTGCGTATGCGATGGTTTCCTCGTATTCGGTCAGCTCGAAAATCTGATCGTAGCCATAGGATTTGGCGCGGATCTTTTCGACGACGGTCGAGGCCCAGCCGGGGGCGCCGATCCAGACTTCGGGCGTGCCGTTGCCGTCGGTGTCAAAGATCGCCATCTTGTCGGGATCGCTCAGATCATCGATGGATTTGATGTCGTACTCTTCCGCGATTGCGGCTGGCACGCACATACCCTGCTCAGCCTGAACCGGGTTCGTGTTCATCACGACGGTGCCATTGTCCTTCACGTAGGTGTCGTGCAGGTTCTGCTGGTTTGGCATCCACACTTCCGGGTGTGCGTGCATGGAGCCTTTGTCCATCGCTTCAAAAACGATCGGGTTCGTTCCGTTCTGCAGCTCCACGTCAAGGCCAAGGTTTTCTTCGATGACAACCTCGAGCACATGGGCCGTGGCGTTGACCGAAGCCCAGTTTGGCACACCAATGACGATGTCTGCCGCCATTGCCGGGGCAGCCAACAGCATTGCCGAGCTCACGGCGCTGATTTTGATTTTTTGCATTCTTCTCTCCTTGTTGAAGCTCCAAAGACAGTTTCCCCGTCCTTTTTTCGAGCGATGCTTGCGGTAGATTAGCTCATTGTCCGCAGGTGTATAGCCATTCATTTGTTGGTTTTTGATCCAGTATCCGCGAGAAACAGACTTTCATGAAGCAGAATTAATGGAATAGTATATTCTGAAAATCAGATTTAGTGGCGTGTGATGAACAGCGACATTTCTCTCAAGGCCCTTCGGTATTTTGTGGTGGCGATCCGCGAGGGAAGCATCACCGAGGCCGCAAAGGTTGTGAATGTGGTTCCGTCTGCGGTCCATACCGCAATCAACCAGGTTGAGGCGGCCTTTGGTCTGCAGTTGACCATCCGCAGCCGGTCAAAAGGCAATTCTCTGACCGCGACCGGACATCAGATGATACCGAAGATCCAGAACCTGCTGGACGAATACGAGAGCCTTCTGCAGGACGGCGGCGACATGCGCACGCGGCTGACGGGCACCTTACGTATTGGGTACTATGCGCCCGCAGCGCCCGCATTCATGCCCGAGATCGTTGAACAAATCCTGCAAGGCAATCACGAGGTCTCGGTCAAATTCTTTGAGTGTGACAACCAGAGCGCGCAGGATGGGCTCGTTTCCGGTGCCTACGACGTAATTGTTTGTTTCGCCAAGGCAATGAAGACTGGAATCGCTTATGAAACATTGCTGGAGGTTCCGGGTTACGCGCTGGTGCCAGCATCCCATCCGTTTGCCGGCCGTCCGAGCATCTCCATGCAGGATTTCGCGGGTCAGAACATCGTGTTGCTCGATCTTCCCGTGGTCAGCGAATACTACGCCAGTCAATTTGACCAAGCCGGCATCAAACCGCGCATCGTCGCGACAGCAAACTCCCTCGAAATGGTGCGCAGCCTGGTCGGGAATGGGATCGGGTGCTCGCTGCTGCACATGTTGACCGCGAATGACGTCACCTATGCGGGCGACAAAGTAGCAGCGGTGCCGCTGCAACCGCCCGTCGACCCATTGAAAATTGTTCTAGGCCATCTTCCTGACAATCCACGCCGACTTGTAAAAATGTTTGTCACAGAGTTGCAAACCTACTTCCAAAAACCGGAGGCTCGCGCACTCAGGGTCGCAAGACCTAAGAGCTGATTTTCGATCTAACGAAGACCTTTCGTAAGTTCCGGACATTGTCGGCGTCAAGGGGTATGGGCCTCGAAGCAGTCTTTCGATCCGGCGCGCGCAACTTTTGGCTTTCTTCAAGCGTCTTCGGCCTTGCCTTGTTGGCATGGAGGCGTGCGGCTCCAGCCATCATTGGGCACGCCAAATTTCTGCCCTGGGCCACAATGTTCGTTTGATACCCGCCAACTATGCTAGGCCCTATGTCAAACGCGGCAAATCCGATGCTGCCGATGCTGAGGCGATCTGCGAGGCAGTGACCCGCCCCACGATGCGGTTTGTCGCGATCCAGTCGGAAGAGCAGCAGGGAGTTCTCTTTTTGCACCGTGCGCGGGATCTGATCGTTCGCCAACGCACTCAACTCGGCAACATGCTGCGCGGTCTGTTGGCCGAGTTCCGCATTGTGATCTCCCAAGGTATTGGAAGCGCGGTGAAGTTCGCCAAGAGCGTGTTGGACGGCGACCGTCCTGCAATTCCCGAGGTCGCGGTCGACGTACTGGCCAACCTCAGCAAACAGATCTTTGCACTCCATCTGCGGGTCCGATGGTACGAGATGCGCAGCGATTTCAGGCAAAACAGGACTCGCGCGTGGCACTACTTCGAACAATACCGGGCGTCGACCCAGTCACAGCGTCAGCGATCGCAGCGACTATTGGAGATGCGCAGCAGTTCAGAAATGGTCGCGAATTGGCGGCGTGGCTCGGTTGACGCCACTCAATCGATCTAGCGGCGGCAAGGAGCGACTGGGACCTATCTCAAAGATGGGCGATCACTACCTGAGGCGACTACTCGTCACGGGTATGATCGGACGACTAAGGCAGATGAAGGTCAACCTAGACCGACTCGATCCGTGGGCAATTGGATTGCTCGAGCGCAAACCAATCCGACTGGCTACCGTTGCAATGGCCAATAAGACGGCAAGGAGCATATGGGCTGTGTTGACCAAGAATGAATACTACCGCCCAGACTACGCTTGAACCAAAGAAATAGAACACAGAGACGCAAGACCATTGAGATGATGGAGCACAGTCAACCCGCCAGCCAAGACACCCCGTCGAATGTCAGGGACACCTGTTTGTCCGAAAAACCCGTATGGGACTTGGCCTGCGGAAACCATCAGGGCCAGCGGCCGCGTGCGCCGCGCAAACAGGCCGAACACACGTCTGCTTCTGACAATTGCCAATCAGCCTCAAAAAACGTCTTGCTATGCAGGAGCTTTCCGCAATTGATAGCTTTGTTGATCTGAGCAGCATCCGCGCCTATTTGGCGGAGTTCTACAGCCATACTGGCCGCCCATCCGTCCATTCCGAACTGCTGATCCGCATGCTGCTTGTTTGGCTATTGCTTTGGCATCCGGTCGGAACGGCGTCTGTGTGAAGAGGTGCATTTGAACCTCACATAAAAAGCGCGCCGCCAGCCTTGATGAAACCTGCCCAAGATTCATGGCGATCCCCGGCGTGGGGCCAATCGGGGCCCTGACCTACAAGACGGCAGTGGATGATCCCAGACGCTTCACCAGTTCAAGAACAGTCGCCGGGTACTTTGGCCTGACACCCGGGCGCTACCAGTCAGGATAGATGGATAACCCCGGCCGTATCCCGAAGGCAGGCGATGCCGATGTTCGATCCGCGCTCTACGCAGCAGCGAACGCCATGATGATGCGATCCGTCGCCAGTTCCGAGATCAAGTCCCGGGGCCTGCGTTTGTTGCGACACAAAGGCCGACGGCGTGCGGTCGTCACCGTCGCTTGAAAGCTTGTTGTCGTCATGCACCGCATGTGGGCAGACAATACCGAGTTCTGTCAAAGACCTTTGAAGGATGTTGCATGAAATGAACCCCCAAAGATCAATGACGCGATCGTCCCTCACCGGATGAGGTCTGTGCCCTCTCGTCCATGCAAACATGCACTGCCGGGTGAGAGATGACGCCGAAAACGGCTGCTGCACCACTTGAAGCGCGAGACTAAGCCGGGCGCTCCGCGACGGATCCGACACATGCATGCAGCGGTCCGACAGAACCGGACCGGACCAACATTGACTGCGAAGAGAAGCTTGACCCGGATGAGAGACTTGATCCCAAACAATGGAAACGAAATGATGAAACGAACTTGACCCAAACGCCCGATTAGCGAAGCGGTCATTCAGACTTTGGGTCCAACGGTCCGGATTGTGCAGTTTGCGACCGTTGCGACGGCCACGAAATGCCGAGGGGCGGCGGTTCATCCTCGGTATAGGCGGCCTTAAGCACGCAGTAATTCAAAGGCGGGGTCATAGGGCGACGGTTCAATGACCTCAGCCGCAACAAGATCGCCGCACATGTCCAGTAGGAGTGTTTTGCCGACATCGGCGAAAGCGGGCTCCACAAAAGCATAGGCGAGGTTCATGCCAACGCGGTGGCCCCAATCACCTGATGTGATTGTGCCGACGACCTTGCTCCCCTCCATAAGCGATGCGCCGCCATGTGCGGGGGCGTGGGTCGTATTGATCTTCAAGGTTACGAGTTTCTTGGCCGGGCCAGCAGTATGCCGCTTTTGCAGGGCGGCCTTGCCGATAAACTCGCCCTTCTCCAGTTTCACGAAACGATCCACAGCAGTCTCGAAGGGGTCAAATTCCGTCAGCAAATCCGCCTTCCAATGCAGGAACCCCTTCTCCATGCGCATGGAGTCCACTGCACGCGCACCAAAGAGTTTCAGACCGTGCGCTTCGCCAGCCTCACGCAGGGAAAGATAGGCGGCGTAAAGTGACGCGTTCGGCACATGGATCTCATAGGCCAACTCACCGGAAAAACTGACACTCATCACGGTCGCGGGTGCATATCCGATGAAGCACTCCCGAACCGAAAGCCACGGGAACGCCCCACTCGACCAGTCGCCCCGCGCGCAGGCCGACAGGACGTCGCGTGACTTGGGTCCAGCCAGAACCAGGATCGTTTGATCGTTTGTAAAGCTTCGGATTTGCACGTCTTCGTCGTCGCCAAGGTGTTGCGTGAGCCAGTCCATGTCGTGGTACTCGCTGGCTGCCGCTGAGCCGTACCAAACGCGGTTAGGACCGCGATCGCTTGCCGGGATGTTGGCTACGGTGGCCTCACCTTTGACCATACCATGGTGGTTCAAAAGGTATCCTAGACCCACGCGACCCGCACGTTTCGTGACGTTGCCGCAGAACATGCGGTCAAGGAATGCATGACGGTCTGTACCGGTGATCTCGAACCGGTTGAAGCCATTAACCTCACACAAGCCGACATGTCGCTGCACATTCTTGACCTCTGCGGCGACGACATCAAAGGCCTCGTCGAAGTTAAAACTCAGGGTCGGATGAAAGTCCGGGGTTGGTTTGACGTACTCCACCCGCTCCCAGCCGTTCACGACCGTGAACTCGGCACCCTCGGCTGCAAGGACTGGTGTGAGTGGTGTGGTTTTGGCATGGCGGCCCGCAGGGCGATGCTCGTGCGGGAAATGGAACCGGAATTCGTTCTGATAGTCCTCAATGGCCTTGAGCGACGTCAGTTCGACATTGGCGTGGCCGGTGAAACGGCGCGGGTCAAGGCACCAGGTGTCATAGCAGGCTTCGCCGTGCACGATCTGCTGGGCCAGAAGCCAGCCGTGACCACCGCCCTCGCCCAGCCCCGCCCTCAGGCCGATGATGCAAAAGGCGTTGCGCTTGCCGGGGATCGGGCCGACGAGCGGTGCGCCGTCGATGGTATAGGTGATAGGGCCATTCACAATAGAGCGGATCCCGGTTTCTTCCAGCGCAGGCATCCGTTCGAACGCACCCGCCAACACATCCATGACGCGGTCCAAATCGTCCGGACAGAGCGCGTTGACGAAGTTCGGATCAATCCCGTCCATGCCCCAGGGGCGACAGTCTTGCTCGTAGAAGCCGACGAGCAGGCCACTTTTTTCCTGACGGCTATAGTAGTCCGAAATCGGACATCGCAAGAGCGGTATCCGGCGGCCAGATTCGGCGATGGCAGGGATATCTTCCGTGAGGAAATACTGGTGTTCCATCGAGGCGACCGGGTGCTGAACGCCCATCATCGCACCCACTTCATTCACCCGATAACCGCAGGCGTTGACCACAATATCGCAGTCGATGTCGCCGTGTTCGGTGTGGACGGTCCAGGTATCGTCCTTGTGCTGGGTCAGGGCTGTCACAGGTGTGTTGCGGTAGACCTCGGCCCCCGCTTTGCGCGCGTGAAACGCGAGGGCCTGACACAGCTGAGCCGGATCGATATCACCATCCAGTGGATCCCAAAGCCCGCCGAGCAGGTTCGTGGTTGAAATCAGAGGATGACGTCGCGCGCACTCTTCCGCATCGATCACCTCGAAGTGCACATCCATGCCCCGCGCCATTGAAGCAAAGTGACGGTATCCTTGCATCTGCGCCTCGGTATTGGCGAGCCGGATACCCCCGTCAGCGTGGTGATAGTTGATCGGGTAGTCCGGGTTTTCAGCGAGCTCTTTGTAAAGATTGATCGAGTGTGTTTTCAGCCCGACCATCGTTTGGTTCATGCCAAAGTTGGTTACCTGCGCTGCGGAGTGCCAGGTTGTTCCGCTTGTCAGTTCGTTCCGCTCGACCAGTACAACATCGCTCCAACCTTCCTGTGTCAGATGATAGAGCGTGGAGCAGCCAGCGATACCGCCGCCGATGATGACGACCTGTGTGCGGGACTTCATGTGCGCGATTCCTTTGTTTCCGTGGTCGAAGAAGGGCGTGCTTTGACCTGTCTTTGCAATGTCTCCGCAAATACTCAGAAAACCTCAAATGTTTACTTTGAAAAATTATGAATATGCTAGATTACCATTGTGATCTGGTGGCTGAATCCTTTGAAATCTGGGCACATTGCAAAGAGGTGGTGTGATGGCGGGTGCGCGTGGGAGAAGGGGCGGTCGCCGCGAACGGCTGGCGCAACGTGCTGCGAAGCCCACGGTTGATCCATGTCCGCCGGGCCAGATCGGCGGCGTCTACAAACCGCTGAGCGATGACGATCTTCGCCGCATTTACGACACGGCTCTCGACCTTCTGGAAAGACTTGGCGTGGGCGACGTGCCTGAACGCCTGCAAAAGGACTTCCTGGCCATTGGTGCAACCGACAACGGCAAAAGACGCATCCAGTTTCCACCTGCTCTGGTTGAGGAAGCCATTGACCAAGCCGCAAAGACCTTTGTTCTTCACGGTCGTGACCCGGAGCGGTCGATCGAAGTTGGCGGCAACACGGTTTACTTCGGCACGGGCGGCGCCGCTGTACAAATGCTGGATATGGAAACCGGCGTATACCGACCCTCGACCCTAGAAGACCTGCACAATCTGACGCGCCTGCAAGACACGCTCGCGAATGTAAGCTGGTACACGCGCTGCTGTGTCGCTACCGACGTGCCGGACACCTACGATCTGGACGTCAACACCGTCTTCGCTTTGTTGAAGAACACCACGAAGCCCATCGCGACGTCATTCACGCTGGCAGAATACGTGGCACCAATTGTAGAGATGCTGGATATCGCCGCAGGAGGTCTCGGCGAATTTGCCAAGCGTCCGTTTATGAAAGCGCATATCAGCCCCATGATTTCGCCTATGCGTTATGGCGAGGATGCGGTGGATGTCGTCTATGAGTGTATCGGCCACAATATCCCCATCTCTTGCATCACAGCGGCTCAAGCAGGCGCGACAGCCCCAGCCACGTTGGCGGGCTTTCTGGCGCAATCCCTCGCCGAAACACTGGCCAGCCTGCTGATGGTGCATGCCATTCAGCCGGGTTTTCCGATGGTGTTCTCTAATTGGCCGCTGGTGATTGACCTTCGCACGGGCGCTTTTTCGGGTGGAAGCGGCGAGACGGCGGTGCTCAACGCTGCATCGGCACAGCTTTCCAACTGGCTTGGCCTTCCATCGGGCGTGGCCTGTTCGATGACGGATGCCAAGGCAATCGATGCGCAATACGGGATGGAAAAGGGCATCACCTCGATGACCGCCGGGCTCGCGGGGGGGAACCTGATTTATGAAAGCTCGGGGATGACGGCATCCCTGCTGGGCGTCAGTTGCGAGGCCTTCGTGCTCGACGATGAAATGCATTCGAACACGTATCGTGCCCTGCGCGGCATCGAGGTTACGGATGAGAACCTGGGCTTTGACGCAATTTGCGCGGCGGTGCTCGGTGAAGGTCATTTCCTTGGCGGGCAACACACCTATGCGGCGATGGAGCGGGACTATTTCTATCCGTCACTCGCTGACCGAGACGACCCGCGCACCTGGGAGCAGCAAGGCGCTCAGGATGCCTGGGGTCGTGCGCGCCAACGCGCCAAGGACATTCTGAAGGATCACAATCCGCGATATCTGACGGCAGAACAGGAAAATGAGATCCGCAGGCGATTCAATATCCTGCATGCGTGAGGCTTTACATGGAAACGGTTCATCCGATCAGCTTGAAACTGTCAGCGAGCCAAGGATTGTTTCGGGTCTGATCTGAAATCGCGTACTTCGAGATGAGCGCGCGCAACTTTGCATCAACCAAGTCCAGCACGGACCTTGAACAATCAGGCGTCGCAATGATCGACAGGGTGCGCGAGAAGCTTTTGCCCGGGAACTTGTGCATTGCGAGTTTCGACTGAAATCTCTTTGCCCGGGCGAACAGCAAAGGCGTTGTGATCGTCCAGCCTGCCCCCGCGGCCACCATTGCCATGAGAGTCTGGTTGTTGCTGCATTCGAAGCTCGATGTCGGTGAAAGGCCAACACGGCGCATCTGGGACTCAATCTGCTTCGCAATAAGAAGGTCGCTTGAAAACCTGAGAAACGGTAGGTCACCCTGTCCTTTGACAATATCCGACAGGGGTCGCTGTGTCACGCGCGGGAGGACGATGACAAATGGGTCACTCAAAATGAGACGGTCCTGAAGATCCCGAAAATGTTCGTGCGGTGCAGACGCAATGCCAAGATCAAGGTGCCGGTTGCGCAACATGTCAATGATCGTATGGCTTGAGTCTGTCTGGTACGTAAAATGGCACCCGGGCATATTCTGAGAGAGATAAACAGCAATCTCCGGAGTGATATCGCTGTCAAAGTCTTCAATCGTGCCAATGCGTAACAGACTGGCTTCTGCCAACGTCCCCGCCGAGGCTTCAGCCTTTGCCTTGCGGATCATGAAAAGTGCTTCATCGATGCTGCGCAAGAACACGCGCCCCTTCGGCGTCAATACCATGGGGCGTCGTGTGTGATTGAACAGCTCGACCCCGAGATGATCTTCGAGGCTGCGCAGGTGATGCGAAACCGTGCTGACCGTTAGGCCCGTTTCCTTGGCCGCCGCCTGCAGCGATCCTTTCTGTGCACAGATCTGAAACAGATCCAGCCATCTGAGACTAAGCTCTCTTTTGACAGTCGGTCGCGGCAAGGACCCTTCCCCAAAAACAGATTGCCGAATTCCGTCGGAAGTTAGGACTTATACTTCGATCTTGTCAAACTTAGGTACAGCTCTTTTGGTACTTTTCTCTTTCATGAGATGGGCTCAGCACTCGGCAACCCCGCTTTGCGCGAGACGATATGTGTTGGACAAAATTGACACATTTGGAAGGGATCATGGTGTTGGTCTCGACCGTTTTGCCAAAAGCTATCCCTGTATGGTGGTCTCAGACAACGCCACTGAGCTGACCAGCAACGCGATGCTGAAATGGCAGGAAGATCGCAAAGCTGGTTGGCTAGAACACATGGGCGGTCGGATCGTGCTGCTAGCTGCCGGGAGCGTACAGCTTTCGGCTCAGCACGCAGGCGCGAGGAATGCTCTAGAGTATGCAATCCGTATCATTGAGGAGGAGGCCGGGGCAGAGCATGGTGAGCAGGCAAAGGATGCAATAGAAGAAACACTTAGGGACGAAGGCCTTTCGACGGGCTGCGCACTGTCGCTTCTCACAGCACTTGATGCAGAGGCAGGTTGCCGACAGCTTTTGCTAAAAACCGAAGATCTAAATAGTGCGGAAAGCCGTCAAAACGCTATTGATGTATTCGCATCGGTCTTTGGTGACCGTCACTTTGGACGGGTGCCTGACTTGACCGAAATACCGGAAGATCGCCGTGTCCCTCTTGTGAAAGACCTAGTACTGCGTGCCTACCAAGCCGTTCGGAGAGAGGAGGATATCGAGCACGAGGGCACCTATAAGCCAGACCTACGTGACAATGCTCAGGACGCTCGATCCTTCCTCCTTGAGGCGCTTCTGAACTCAAGGCTACCGGAAACACTGGCTGCCATCCATGAACTAGCCGAACAACCTGAACTTGGCCAAATGCCGGATCGCTTACGTCAGATGGCTGACGAGATCGCCGCGCAAATACGCGACATGACCGCCCATCCGGTTGCCGCGTACCAAGCCCTGGACCGAGATGGCGCATTCATACCTTTCGACCATAAATCGCTTTTCACGGCCATGATGACGAAACTCGACACTTTCGAACACGACTTTTTGCATGCTGAAGACTCGCCAGTCAATGCGCTACGGCTGCTGGATCAGGAAACTGAGCTGCGGCGATTTATAGCTTTCTGGTTGCGCAAAGCAGATCAAGGCTCTTTGATTTCCCACAAGAAACTGTCGTGGTCGGCGAGAACCGTACAGACATTCGTTTGCACCCACGATCCATGCCGGGCTACGCAACAGTTGGACTAAGTAGAGAGGCATGGAGCGCTCGCTTACTAAAGCATGCTCTCAGCGACCAGCTAGTCGTTCAATGTCTTCGGCATGACAATTGCCGCACCTGGTGTCTTCTGATTTGCCAAGCTAGCTCGAAACGATGGCGACACCCCAATATTAATGAATGGATATTGCTGGCGGATGTGGTTGATCACTCGGAAACGATGGCGAGGGAGATAATGGCTTCACGCCCAGAGCTACATGTTGCGGTAAAGGGGATTGACGACTCTCCAGGCTGGTAAGCTTCGAACTAACGAATGGGACCAATTCAAGAGGAAACTGATCGGCCGTAGGCTGATGGTCAAGCCTCGGAACCGATCCTCAAAAGTCCAGTTCTCTTTTGACGCCCCTCGAGAAAAGCAGGTGCAGCGAATGACCCGTTTCCGCCCATTTCGTTGAAAAACTCGCGCTTGATCGAAGGGTAAGTCGCTGATTCAATTCGTGCTGTAGGGAGGGATTTGCGACGATGAGACCGAGGCAAGAGGCGCAGACGACGTTGTTTTACGAGTTCTCGCTGGAGGACCATGTCCCGCAAGACCGCCTGCTGCGGTCAATTGACAGGTTCGTCGACCTGGGAAGCATTCGCGCTCATCTGGCGGAGTTCTACAGCCATACCGGTCGCCCCTCGATCAATCCTGAGCTGCTCATTCGGATGCTGTTGGTGGGCTACTGTTTCGGCATCCGATCCGAGCGTCGGCTGTGCGAAGAGGTGCATCTCAACCTCGCATACCCGCCGGCCGGGGCGGCTGATCACGTCAAGCCCCATATTGAAACCGCAGCTGATTGTCACAGATCAGAGCAATACCGCCGTCCGCACCGACGTGATACCGACATGGGTTTTCGCCCAGATCTTTGAAATAGATACAAAAAATCTGGTCGGAACCCCGGAGCGATATCTGCTATTGCGCGCGCTGTGTTAACCGTCCACGCGAATGCGCGCGTTGGTCGGATCATAGGGGCTGTCCTCAACCACCTCGGCAGGCCACAGCCGGTCGAACATCTTCACCTGCAGCTTCGTGCCCGGCACCGCCAGATCGGGGGTGACATAACCCATCCCGATACTCTTGCCGAAGGCTACCGAATAGCCGCCGGAGGTCAGGCGCCCCACCCGCCTGTCGCCATTGTAGAGCGCCTCGCGCCCCCAAGGGTCGGCGTCTTCCGGTCCGTCCATGAGCAACGTCACACACTTTGAGCGCACGCCGATCTCTTCGAGCTTGGCTTTGCCGTGGAAGTCCTTGTTCAGGTCGACGAAGCGCGGCAGGTCGGCCTCCAGCGGTGTCGCGTCGCGGCCCAGTTCAGTGCCAAAGGCGCGATAGCTCTTCTCCTGCCGCAGCCAGTTCTGCGCCCGGGCACCGACCAGCTTCATGCCGTGCTTTTCTCCCGCCTTTTCAAGCTGATCGAAGAGGTAATTCTGCATCTCGATCGGGTGGTGCAGCTCCCAGCCCAGCTCGCCGGTATAGGCAACGCGGATCGCCCGCACCGGGCACATGCCCAGCTCTATGTCACGATAGGAAAGCCACGGGAAACGCTTATTCGACAGGACCGTCGCTGGATCCGCATCCTTCACGAGCGCGTTCAGCAGGTCCCGTGATTTCGGCCCGGCAATGGCAAAGACACCCCACTGCGTGGTCACGTCTTGTTCGTTGATCCGCCCGAACTCTGGCTCCTTCTCCATGATCGCCTTGCAGAGGTAATCCTGGTCATAGGCGTGCCAGGCGCCCGCAGAGACGAGGTAGTAGTCATCCTCCGCCAGCCGCACGATGGTGTACTCCGTCCGCGTGGTGCCTGCGGCGGTCAGCGCATAGGTGAGGTTGATCCGCCCCACTTTCGGCAGCTTGTTGGTGGTGAACCAGTCCAGAAAGGCCGTTGCCCCCGGCCCGCTAATCCGGTGTTTGGTAAAGGCGGTGGCATCGATCAGCCCCACACCCTCCCGGATCGCCTTGGCTTCATCCACCGCATATTGCCACCACCCCCCGCGCCGGAACGAACGCGCGTTATGGTCGCTAAACCCTTCTGGCGCAAAGTAATTCGGGCGCTCCCATCCATTGACCTGCCCGAACTGCGCGCCCCGCGCAGCCTGCCGGTCATAGGCAGGCGAGGTCCGCAGCGGGCGGCAGGCCGGGCGCTCCTCATCCGGGTGGTGCAGGATATAGACGTGCTCGTAGGCCTCCTCATTCTTCCGCGCGGCATACTCCGTCGTCATCCATGACCCGTATCTCTTGGGGTCGAGCGAGGCCATATCGATCTCGGCCTCACCCTCGACCATCATCTGGGCGAGGTAGTACCCCGTGCCCCCTGCCGCGGTGATCCCGAAAGAGAAGCCCTCGGCCAGCCACATATTGGTCAGCCCCGGCGCAAGCCCCACCAGCGGGTTGCCATCTGGCGTGTAGCAAATGGGTCCGTTGAAGTCGTCCTTCAGCCCGCAGTCTTCGCAGGACGGGATGCGGTGGTTCATGGCCATGTATTGATCTTCGATGCGCTCGAGATCGAGCTGGAAGAGGTCCGCGCGGAAGCTGTCCGGCACGCCATACTCAAACCGCGCGGGCGCGTGTTTTTCATAGACCCCGAGGATCCAGCCGCCACGCTCTTCGCGCACATAGGATTGCGCATCCGCATCCCGCACAACAGGGTGTTCCACATTACCTTCACTGCGGAACTTCACCAACTCAGGATCCTGATCCATAACGATAAACTGGTGCTCCACCGGGATCGCGGGGATCTTGATGCCCAGCATCTGCGCCGTACGCTGCGCGTGGTTGCCCGAAGCGGTGACCACATGCTCCGCAGTGATCACGATTTGCTCGTCGGTTGGTACGAGGTTACCGCCCTTTTCACCCATCTTGGTGGCCGTGACTTCCCAATGCGTGCCCGTCCAATGGAACGCATCCGCCTGCCACTTGCGTTCGATCATCACGCCGCGCTGCCGCGCACCCTTGGCCATCGCCATGGTCACATCGGCGGGGTTAATGTAGCCATCAGTGTTGTGATAAAGCGCGCCCTTTAGATCGTCAGTGCGAATGAGCGGCCATTTCGCCTTGATCTCATCGGGCGTCATCCACTGATAGGGCACACCGCAAGTCTCGGCCGTGGAGGCGTAGAGCATGTACTCATCCATCCGCGCCTGCGTCTGCGCCATACGCAGGTTGCCGACCACTGCAAAGCCCGCGTTGAGACCGGTCTCTTCTTCGAGGGTCTTGTAAAAACGGATCGAATAGTCGTGGATGTGGGTCGTCGCGTAGGACATGTTGAAGTAGGGCAGCAGGCCCGCCGCGTGCCAGGTCGAGCCCGAGGTCAACTCGTCCCGCTCCAAGAGCATGACGTCGTCCCAGCCTGCCTTTGCCAAATGATAAGCAATCGAAGTGCCGACTGCGCCACCGCCGACGACAAGGGCTTTGACTTGGGTTTTCATGGCTCAGACTCCGTGGCGAAGATGTTGCGCTAGCATTAGCGCCTCGAAGCTGGAGGGCCAAACCGCGCCCGACCGGTCATGGCGGGAAAGCGACATGAGACCACAGGTGGCCTGAAAGCCCACCTCACCTGCCGATCCTGAGCGGTCGTGCTGGCAGGTTGGGTGGGCTTTCAGGCCACCCCGGCTTACGGGCCCCCTAGATCACCTTGCCGGGGTTCAGAATGTCCTGTGGATCGAGCGCCACCTTGATGGCCCGCATGATCTCGGTCGCACCGCCCAGTTCCTTAACGAGATACGGTCGCTTGCCCTGCCCGATCCCGTGCTCGCCGGTGCAGGTGCCATCCATCGAGATCGCCAAATCGTTGAGCCAGCTTATGAACCCCGCGGCCTTCTCCACCTCGTCCGCGTTCGACATGTCCACCAAAGGCGAGACATGAAAGTTGCCGTCCCCTGCATGTCCGACAATCGGGGCGATAAGGCCCAGCTCGGCCACCCGGGCCTGCGCCGCTGTCACACAATCTGCCAGACGCGAGATAGGCACGCAGACATCCGTGGCGATGCCCCGCGCGCCAGGGCGGTACTGCAGCATCGCCCAATAGGCATCATGCCGCGCCTGCCACAGCCGGTTGCGGTCCTCGGTGGTGCTCGTCGCAGCATAGCCGACGCCGCCATGCTCCTCCGACAAGGCGCCGAAGATCTCCGACTGCTCGACCACGCCAGCCTCGGTACCGTGAAACTCCAGTAGCAACAGCGGAGTCTCCGGCAGATCGAGCTTGGAATAGGCATTGAGCGCCTTGACCATCACGTCGTCCAGAAGCTCGATCCGCGCCACAGGCAACCCGTATTGGATCACGGAAATCACGGTCTGGCATGCCGCATCTACAGACGGGAACGAGCAACTCGCCGAGCTGATCGCCTCCGGAATCCCGTGAAGCTGCAGCGTGATCTCGGTGATCATGCAAAGCGTGCCTTCGGACCCCACCAGCAGCCGCGTCAGATCGTAGCCCGCCGAGGACTTCCGCGCGCGCGTCCCGGTGCGGATCACACGCCCGTCCGCCATTACCGCTTCCACCGCCAACACATTGTCCTTCATGGTACCGTAGCGCACCGCATTGGTGCCGGAGGCATTGGTGGCCGTCATCCCGCCAAGCGACGCATTGGCACCCGGATCAATCGGGAAGAACAGCCCTTGGTCGCGCAGGTGGGTGTTCAGCGCCTCGCGGGTCACGCCGGGCTGCACGCGGCAATCGAGATCGCCCGGGTTGACCTCCAGCACCTTGTCCATCTGGCTGAGGTCCACGCAGATCCCGCCCGCGGGCGCATTGACGTGACCCTCGAGCGAGGTGCCGGTGCCATAGGCGATGATCGGGACGCGATGCTCGGCACAGATGCGCACAATCTCCGCGACCTCCTCGGTGCTCTGCGCAAAGACAACCGCATCAGGCGGCTGGTTCTCGATCCAGGTGGTGGTGTGACCATGCTGTTCGCGGATCGACTGGCCGGTCTGGAAGCGCTCGCCGAACTGCTGCTTCAAGACACCCAATGCCGTCGCGATCCCTGCGTCATTCCGGGGCAAGCTTGCGTGTTGCACCATGATCCCCTCCCCGGCGTCCGCCGTTACTGTCCAAGTGCAATGCCTTCCCGTCGTGGATCGGCACCGCCCTGAAGGCCGTCCCCGATGGCGATGGCATGCAGCCCTGAAGTCAGCGCCCGCGCCTCGACTTCATAGCCCAAGCCGGTCAGCGCCTCGGTCAGACCTTCCGCCGAGGTGCCCTCTTCCACGTCATATTTTCCAAACCGGTTAACTGCATGCGGGACAGAGACCGCCTGCTGCACATCCATGCCCCAGTCGAGATGCGCGATGATGCTCTGCGCCACATAGCCGATGATCCGGCTGCCACCCGGGCTGCCAATGGCCAGCACCGGCGCGCCGTCCTTCATTACGATGGTCGGCGCCATGGATGACCGCGGGCGTTTGCCCGGCTCCACTCGGTTGGCAATCGGCACGCCATCTGCGTGACTCTTGAACGAGAAATCCGTGAGCTCGTTGTTCAACAGGAACCCGCGCACCATCAGGCGACTGCCAAAACCGTTCTCAATCGTGGTGGTCATGGAGGCTACGTTGCCCGCCCCATCAACAATTACGAAATGCGAGGTGGAAGGCAGCTCGATAGAAACATCATCCGCCCAGTTCAGCGCATGATCGAAGGCAGGCGCGCCAGGGGCGACCTCGGGCAAAGCGTCATCGCCGGCAAGCAATTCCGCCCGCTGCGTCAGATAAGCCGGATCGACCAACCCCTCGGTCGGCACAGGGACAAAATCGCTGTCCGCCATGTAGCGACCCCGGTCAGCAAAGGCCAGACGCGAGGCATCGCCGATCAACCGGCGCACCTCGGCATCCATGGGGCCGGCAGAGAGGTCATAGCTCTCCAGCATCCCGAGGATCTGGCCGACCGTCAGCGCGCCCGAGGACGGCGGGCCCATGCCGCAGACATCATGTGAGCGGTAGGTCACGCAAACCGGCGCGCGCTCCTTCACCTGATAGATGCTCAGATCTACGGTGGAAAGAACGCCTGGGTTGCCCTCAGCCCCCTGCACCGTATCGACAATGTCCTGCGCGATCTCGCCGGTGTAGAAGGCACGCGTGCCGTTCTCCGCCATCGCGCGCAGCGTTGCCGCGTAATCCGAGTTCTGCAAGAGCTCGCCGGCTTCCAGAGGTGTGCCGCCGGGCATGAAGTACTCCGCCGTCGTCGGGAACCGGCTCAGGCGCTCCATGTCCCCTTCGATCAGCCCCGCAAGGCGAGGAGAGACCGCAAATCCTTCCTCTGCGCGGGTGATCGCGGGGGCCAAAAGATCCGCCCACTCGAGCGCACCCCAGCGCATGTGGACCTCTTCCATCAGCGCGGGGGTCCCGGGCGTGCCGACGGACAACCCGCCAACCACGGCATCAAAGAAGCCGAGCGGTTCGCCGTTCCCGTCCTGAAAGAGCCGCGGCGTGGCAGCCAGCGGTGCTGTCTCGCGCCCGTCGAGCGTGGTCAGCGTCCCGCTTTCCGCATCGTAGTAGACGAGAAACGCACCGCCGCCGATACCGGAGGATTGGGGCTCCACTAGCCCCAGCATCGCCTGCACGGCGACGAGCGCGTCCGCTGCCGTACCGCCCTTGGCCAGCACGTCGGCGCCGGCCTTCACCGCCCAGGGATTCGCCGCGGCGACCATCCAATTGTCGGCAGTCACGGGCGTGCCCGCGAATTTCGCGTCGAGCGCGGCGGCAACCTGCGGTGAGATCGCTTCGAAAGCGCCCTGAGTGGCGGCCTCTGGTTGCACAGCATCCGCCGCCTGTTGTGCCGCAACGCTCGTCGCGAAGATCAGGGCAAAGCCCGTCGTCACCATATGTCGCATCGTCTCTCCACTCCTCTGGCCAAGGTCTACAGCATCGACGGCACCACCTGATCGGGAGGTCTGTGCCCGTCGTCGAAGGTCTTGATATTGATGATGACTTTCTCGCCCATCTCGATCCGGCCTTCACGCGTGGCCGAACCCATATGCGGCAGCAGAACTACATTGCCAAGCTCGCGGAGACGCGGATTCACGCGTGTGCCGTGCTCGTAGACGTCAAGGCCCGCGCCTGCGATCTCACCGGCGCGCAGCATCCTGGTGAGTGCGGCTTCATCGACAACCTCGCCGCGCGAGGTGTTCACGATCACCGCTTCGGGCTTCATCAGCTTGAGCCGCCGCGCGTTCATCAGATGGAAGGTCGAAGGCGTTGCCGGGCAGTTGACTGAGATCACGTCCATCCGCGCAACCATCTGGTCGAGGCTCTCCCAATAGGTGGCGTCCAGCGCCTGCTCGGTCTCGGGGCGCAGACGGCGGCGGTTGTGATAGTGCACCTGCATCCCGAAGGCGCTCGCCCGCCGGGCGACCGCCTGACCAATGCGTCCCATACCGAGGATGCCCAGGCGCCGCCCCGCGACCCGTCCCCCGAGATAAGCCGTGGGCGCCCATCCGTCCCAGTCACCGGACTGCATGACATGCAGACCCTCTGGGATACGACGCAGCACCGCGAGCAGCAGCGCCATGGTCATATCCGCCGTATCATCGGTGAGAACTCCGGGCGTGTTTGACACCAACACCCCGCGTTGCCGCGCCGTGGCAACGTCGATGTGATCGACCCCCGCGCCATAGTTTGCAATCAGCTTCAGCCGATCCCCCGCCTGGCTGATCAGGGCAGAATCAATCTCATCCGTCACCGTGGGCACCAGCACATCCGCCGATTTCATGGCTTCGGCGAGGTCGGTACGGCTCATTGGCGCGTCATCATCGCGCAGCGTGACGTCAAAAAGCTCTGACAGCCGCGTTTCAACCTCTTCGGGTAACCGTCGCGTGACGACAACACTCAACCTTTGCTTCGCCATTTTGCACCTCCCCGGACTTGGCGCGGCACGCCGTTTCGTGGCATGGTGGCCGAGATGCGGGCGAGGCACAAGAACCTCGCGGCGTCTATCGGGCAATTTGCGACGAACAGGCGGTGTCATGACGAAATTCCTTTCGAGGGTTCTTGCTGCGGCGGTCTCCTTGATTTTGCTCGGCGGGCCGGTGCTGGCGCGCGATACCGGGCCTGTCACGAATCTTCCGCTGCCACGGTTCGTTTCCATGAAGGCCTCCGAAGGCAACGTGCGCCGCGGACCCTCGCTGACGCACCGGATCGACTGGGTTTTCAAACACCGCGATATGCCTCTGCAGATCACCGCCGAGCATGGTCATTGGCGCCGGGTGCAGGACCGGGAGGGCCAAGGGGGCTGGATCCACTACTCCCTACTCTCTGGCGTGCGAACGGTGATTGTCGAGCAGAACATGCTTGAGTTGCGCATGCGCCCGAACCCGGAAGCGCCCGCAACCGCTGCGTTGGAAAATGGTGTCATCGCGCGCTTGGGTAAATGTGGCCCGGAATGGTGTCAGTTGAGATCTGGCGGCTTCAGAGGTTGGGCTCCCAAGGCCCGTTTGTGGGGCGTTACGCCCAACGAGATCAGAGACTGATCCCCGCCAGGATCCAACCTCCAAGCTCCATTTGCAGGTCGGGTCCGAGCCTTTATGAGTTGTAGGAACAGATACAAGGTGGAGAGCGGTATGCGACTGGTCAGCTATGATAGGTTCGGTCCTGCAGCGGAGGTCCTCGCCGTGAGAGATGCCCCGGCGCAGCGCCCGGGGCCGGGCGAAGTGTCAGTCGAACTGGCGTTTTCCGGGGTCAATCCCTCCGATGTAAAGGCGCGTGCCGGAGCGCGTCCAGGTGTCACCAAACCGCCATTCCCCTTGATTGTTCCGCACAGCGACGGGTCCGGCGTCATTTCTGCTGTCGGAGACGGTGTGGACTCCACGCGGGTCGGCCAGCGTGTCTGGATCTGGAACGGCCAATGGCAACGGCCGTTCGGCACCGCTGCCACGCATATCACACTCCCATCCGAGCAAGCTGTCCCGCTGCCGGACACGGCCAGCCTTGAAACCGGCGCAAGTCTTGGGATCCCCGGCCTTACCGCGGCCCATGTCGTATTCGGTGGCGGCGCGGTGCGCGGACAGACCATTCTGATCCACGGCGGCGCGGGAACGGTGGGCCACCTCGCCGTTCAACTGGCCAGGTGGGGCGGAGCGCGAGTGATCGCAACAGCCCGTGGGGCGGGCGCTGACCGATGTCGGGAGGCGGGCGCGGATGTGGTGCTTGACTATGCGGCGCCCGATCTTGCGGAGCAGATTATCGCTGTGACAGATGGGCGCGCGATATCCAGAATTGTTGAAGTGGAGTTCGGTCGGAACATCGAGACCAACGCGGCCGTGATTGCGCCCAACGGAACGATTGCGGCCTATGGCTCAGCGGCGCAGATGTCGCCTGTGCTGCCCTTTGGGCCCTTGCTGTTCAAGGCGGTGACCATCGACATTGTGCTCATATACCTGCTCAGCCCTCCTCAGCGTCAAGGCGCGATCAGCGCGCTTCACAAGGCCTTGACTGAGCAGGCTATCAGCTGTCCGGTGCAGTCGGTCTTTTCGCTGGCTGACACCGCTCTCGCACATGAGACTGTCGAACGTGGCGGACGGACCGGTGCAATCCTCGTCGATGTGACCTCCTAGGCGCGGTACGCTGATTGACGGGCTGGAACGATGTCCGCGTCAGTTACGCTAAAGAGGGCTGTTGGTTGAAAACCGCTGGAAAAAGCTCTAGTTTTAAGCGAAAGCGATGTGTGACACAGCTTCGGTTTTTCTGAAAATCGGGGCTTGCACAGGAGCCGAGAGCGGCTTATTCAGCAGCCGTCGTTGGGATGTAGCCAAGTGGTAAGGCAACTGTTTTTGGTACAGTGTACCGTAGGTTCGAATCCTACCATCCCAGCCACACACTTCATGGAATGCAGACAACGTGGCTGTCGCTCGAGGTAGTGGCAATATTTCAATGGGTTACCACTACGCCTGTTCAACGCAGACCGCTCTTGCCCGGCAAACAAAACCCGATATCACCCAAGGTCTAGGATCCGCTTTTCGCGTTACGAGTATCCGCTGAGGTGTGCTCATAGAGTTACGGAGAAAACGCGCTGGACTTGCCAGTTGTCTGGCAAAGCATGTCGAACGCATCAGTCGGACGCAAGGCCAAGCGGTTGTTGGCTGTCGAGGACATCGTGGATGATGTCGGGGGCGAGGAAGGCCAGGTCGATCAACTGGTAAACCTGCCATTCGTTGTGCCTTTAGAATTTGCAATCTCGGACAGTGTTCTGCCCGCCTTGATCTGCTCGAACCGGAGATGCGCCTTGGCGATGGTCCGGATCAGGGTGTCGTCAGTGCTGTCGGATGCATCGGCAAGGACCAGCTTTATCTCCACGCCACGCTTCCCTCAACTGGAATGGCGCCCTGATGGTCTGCACCCCCTCGTTGATCTCGTCGGCGCCCACTTTGATCGTTGCAACGAGCTTAACGGGATCAATCGTGATGGTCAGCGCACCGGGGCTCAGATCGATCCGTTCGACGAGATCGAGCATGTGACTGATATCCTTATCGGCACACAGCTTTTGCAAGATATTGCGATACGCCATTATATCTTCTGCGGAGCGGTTCGGAACCGGCCTGCCAATGAAGATCATATCGTTGAGCCGCTCGCGCATCAAATGCGCAACCTTGATCTCCAGCTCCTGCGCAGGCAATCGCCAGCGATCAAGCTTCACATCGCCGCTCTTCCTGATCAGGCGGTGGGAGACATAGTACCGAAGCCGAACCCCTGTCTTCGTCTTGCTGTGCGACGGGGCCAGCCGATCACCAGTCTCATCAAAGAGCTTGCCGCAAAGCAGGGATCGCTGCTTCGCCGTCTTGCGGGCTCTGACCTTCGCTGCACCATTCTGCAGCAACTGCTAGCTCCGACCCCAACGGTCAGGATCAACGGTCGCATCATGACGCCCGTTAAAGGCCTATTCCTTGTGACGGATCCCAATCAGCACATCGTCTTCGTCCACCAGCAACGGGTTGGTGAATCCGAACGCGCGGATGCTGTCGGCGATCTGGCAGATCTGGAATTTGCTGTGCGTAAGCCCGTTGCGCGCATTGGCGGTCAGTTTGATTGGGTTTTCGGAAGTGACTTTGAGGTCTGGAATTCCTCGGTTCCGTTTTGGGTGTCTCCAAACGAAGCTGTCCGATCAAAGACCGAAAAGACAATGTATCACTTGCTCAAAAGTCAATCTCCTTACTCGCAACGCGCCTGCGCAACGGCTTTTCGGAACGGCATGGCCATGTCAGCAGGTTTCGCTGGGCGATGGTCGACCGGCAGTACGCGGTGTAATGCCTCCGCCAGGATGCGACACACTTCCAAAGCCGGCCCGATTTTGCGGCCATTGTTACAGGGATCTGTTCTGAGTTTTGGCAAACTGCCAGTCACCCTGTCAAAATACGCCACAAAGGTTCGAGCCATATAGTTCGGAGCGGCGCCTGACTTATCAGAGGTTGTCGCAGCGGAAATCGAGCTTTCAATTTCTCATAAAGAGACACGGAAGTTCGTCGACAATTTCATCTGGTGCGGCGACAAGCGGATCCATTGTTCTTCCGTGCAACTGTGTTTCCAAAAACATCGTCACGATATCGTCCAGCACCGGTTCTTGCGCGATCTGGGTGCAAACATCGTGAAGCTGTTTTCGGCTCGGAGCGACTTCCATGCTGGCAATGAAGTCGCCAATGCGTGCCCGCAGCTTCACGCCGAGTTTCATCGGCGGCCGATTGGGCTTGCCTAGGATTTTCAACCGTCCTTTGGCCTCTTCTCAGAGGTTGATTTCTACAAGAGCTATCGCCACTGCGTTTCCAAACACACGCAGAAGGTCGAGAAGCAATGCTATCCGCAAATCGTTAGGGATCATCTCGCCGAGCTCCGCCAAAATACACTCTTCGGCGCTGTGACGCAGCTGCGCCTGCTCCAACGTCCATGCTGTTGTCTCCGGCGACATGGGCAGAAAGACGTGTTCGGTCAGTGTCGGAACTGAAAGCGCAGAAGGAGTTATCATCACTAATGCCACGACAGATGGCGTGCAGGTCAACCGAATTGGACAATCGTCATTTCCTAGCCGCGTGTTTGGTACAATGGCGCTTACGCCTAGCTGCATACACCAATCTCGAAAGCGGACTTTCGAGGCAGCTACCCCAAACAGAGACGATGCGGACGAACCGGACTTGTGCGTTTGCGGCTATTGCTCACGCAGCACACTATCGCTTCTGCGCATGACTGCCGCTGCGTTGCAGCTGAGGCGCCGGAGCGGTCGTTGGAACCCGCCACGAGATACTAAACCAAAACCTCCCTTTCGCCGCGGCTGGTTTGAACGATCAAGACGCGTACAAACCCGTCACTCAATGGTTATCGGCGAACGCCGGCTTTACTGGGGTTGCTCGTTCCTATCGCACTACTGCCGGTATAGGGCTGAGAACAAGCGCAGCAGGATGCAAGGCGTTTGCCGATGTTCATCGACACTTCGGACATCCACCGCAACCGTTCAACTTGGAAGTCAAGCACCAGTTTTTCGCCTGCCGCACGGGATACGCAAATGCACATCGCGTTCCCCGACGTCCGCTGACCAGCGGATAGGAAACTGTCGCGGTTTTCCGGCGTGCCGCTCAGAAGATCCGTGACACAGGTGCCGCACACCCCCTGTTCACATGAGAAGGCCGCGTCGACCTCGTTGGTTTCGAGCACGTCGAGGATGGTTTCATCTGCGCCGACGTTCAGTGTAACATATCTGCGCGCCAACTCGACATCGAACGGCTTTGTGGGCGCGCCCGCTAGGGCCGGTTTGGCGGCGAAGCGTTCGAGGTTGATTGCGTCTTGTGGCCATTGCACCTGCGCAGCAGCCAAAGTGCGATCCATGAACGGACCGGGGCCACACATGTAGACCTTGCCGCCTGCCACTGGCCCAGCAAGAATATCGTCAAGGGCCCTACCTGTTCTCGCCACATCGAGCCCTTCATAAAAGGTGACCCTGTCCGCAAATGAGCCCTGCGTCAGGCGCCCGCGAAATGCGGGGTATTCCGGCGCACGCGAAAAATGATGCAGTTCGAATGATTGGCCCAAAGCATGCAGCCGGTCTGCCATGGCAATGATGGGCGTGATCCCGATGCCTGCGGCCAGCAACAGACTGTGCGTAGCGGTCTCATCCGGCGAAAAATTGTTGCGCGGCGCGCCGATCTCAAGTCGGTCGCCCTCGTTCACGACGTGGTGGATCAGGTCGGACCCACCCCTCGACGGATCAACCTGCCGCACTGCGATCATGAGATGCCGCCGGTCTGTCGGATCGCCGCAGAGTGAACACTGCCGAATGATCCCCTCGCCGCAGTACACATCGATATGCGCACCGGGCGTGTAGGCTGGCAGTCTGAAGAGCCCCTTCTTGGCCAGCAGAAAGGACCTGATGCCGTACGCCTCCCGCGTAACTTTCTTGACCTCGACGTTGATCAGCACCATCGCGGCCTACCTGTGCACCGGTTGCAGTGTGTCAAGACCTTTACGCAGCCGCTCAAGCTCATTATGGCCATGAACACCCTGGTTTCAGCGTCGGGGAAGGACCCGCCCATAACCGCCGCACGGTCGCCTGGCAGCGCCTTTGCACGCTCGGCATGGAGCTCTTTGCGGATGCGGCCCACGTCGCCAAAGGCTCGTGCGTGGCGCGGTGGCGTGACAATGTCGCCGCTGAGGTCAGACATATAGGAGCTGCATTCAAAATATCGGTGGTGCAGCTGGTGATGAAAGGATCCCGCCTTCATCGCTTCGGTGTCGCGGAGGATCAGCTTGTCAAAGCCCGCGTGCGAATAGAGAGCCCCAAGGCTGAGAGGATACATATGAAAGATCACATGGATGGGGTACGAGGGCAGCACGAAGTGGATCAGGACGCCCGAGAGATATGGGAACCCTTCCACCGGGTGCATGGCTAGGCCGGACCATGGGCCGACGTTCACATTGCGGTGGTGCAGCGAATGCCAGAAGCGGAGGAGAAAGAAGAAGAAGAGCACGAACCATATGGGCGACTGGCCGATGCCCTGCATCGTCGGCACCCAGCCGTTCGCGGCCACGTGGAAATAGAGGAGGGTCCAGAGCCTCCAGAACACGACCGATGAGGCGAGGCTCCAGAAAGTGTTGCCCCAGACCTGCTAGCCAAAGGTGAAACGGTCGGATTTCGCCATCGGGCGTATGTCGAATTTCGACAGCGTCTGCTGACAGGCAAAGACATAGAGGTAGAGATGCAGCGCGGTCCCCAAAAGGATTGCCGAACCGAAATTGATCGCGGCGATCTGCAGCATCAGCCCGCGTCGAGCGTTTACATCACCGACATCGCGGGCAGCAAAAAGGCCACCGTGATCACCGCCAGAGTGATGTGGCTCAGCGATGGGGCCAATTTGAACCAGGTGCCGATCAGCCAGGTCAGAGCCGCCTTGGGACGCGGCGGAATGTCAGAAACCGGCGACATGGCGACGGGCAGCTGTGGGTGAAAATTTCATGTGTGGGATGCGCCTGCGGGCACCTCAATATCCGCGTTCGTGTCTATCTTGGCCATCTGCAACCCTCCTCGCGCTGCTGCTTCAGACCGAGACGATCACGCAGTGTCTCCGGATGTAGCTCTCGACGTGCCAGACCGGCTGTAACCCATTCTCCATGACAAAGGCATCGCCCGCTCTGACAGTGCGCGACGCGCCATCCTCTGTCTCGATCCGCGCTTCGCCTTCAAGGATGTGGCAAAACTCGATCTGATCAGTCATGGGCCCACGAAAGACGCCCGCTGTGCTGTCCCACATGCCGGATTTGAATGCGCAATTGGCCCCCACCAAATGGCTCCAGACGTTTTGCTCTGGGGCACCGTCGATAATGTCCCCCTCGAACTCCTTTTTGAAAGGCTTTGCGTCGAGCTCGGCAAAGTTGACGAATTGCATATCAGGTCTCTTTCTTGAGGCGGCAGAGGTCATGCGGTCCCAGACCACGTTGGCGCGATCCTTCAGGGACATGGACGGGGCCATCAAGGGCGCCAACCGGCGGGACACCTCGTGAAACGGGATGGATTTGATCGTGGACACCGGGAACGGCAAATCGTCGTTGTGCCCCCCAAAACCTTGCGCGCGAGACTGCGGCCGATGACGGAGGTCATCGCAATGCCACGCCCGCTGAACCCCACACCTGCCAGAACACCGGGGGCGGGTTCATGCATGCGGGGCATCATGTCCTGCGTGACCCCGATACGGCCCGCCCAGGTGCATTCAATCTCAATGCCCTTGAGCTGCGGCAACACCGTATGCAACCCGTTCAAGAGACGCCCGACACCGCCCAACGTGCGGGCGCTGTCATTGCTGCTGACGCAGCCAAAGATCAGCCGGTTGCCTGCATCATAGCGCGCATAAAAGATCACCCACCCGCGCCGGAAGCCGTCGTCCCAAACGCCAGTCATGCACTAACAATCAAACTGGACCACTTGGGTGGGGCCGATCATCTCAACCACTTGCAATATAATGTCTACGACCACGCTATAGACAGTCTTGACGGCCCTGGTGAGGAATGCAATGTCCGGTTGAAATCTGACACTCAATGCCAGCTCGCGTCGCAAAATGACTGCAGAGCACCTTGGCAGCGGCGCGCGCGCCAACCCTGCCAATCCTTCCGCAGACCAAGGTCTTTGCCCCGCAAGGCAGACCGGATCGACAAACGCCAACCAGAGGACAAGACTTCAATGAAAGTCGTCGTATTCAGCACGAAACCCTTTGACAAAAGCTACATCGCGCAAGCGAACAACGGCACACATGAACTCACGTTTCTGGACATGCGGCTGTCTGCGGAAACGGCACCACTGGCGGACGGTTTCGATGTTGTCTGCGCATTCGTGAACGATGACTTGAACAGGGAGACGATTGCGCAACTTGCAAAGGCCGGCGTCCGGATGATTGCGCTGCGCTCCGCCGGGTTCAACCATGTGGATCTGGCCGCGGCGGCTAAGGCCGGCCTCGTCGTCGCACGTGTTCCCGCCTATTCCCCGCATGCCGTTGCTGAACACACCATCGCTTTGATCCTGACCCTGAACCGCAAGATGCATCGGGCGTACAACCGCGTCCGGGAGGGGAACTTTGCGCTTGATGGTCTTCTTGGTTTCGATCTTCACGGCAAGACGATCGGCATTGTCGGCACGGGCAAGATCGGAGAGCTCGTAGCGCAGATCCTCGATGGCTTCGGCTGTGCCTTGCTGGCCTACGACCCGGTTGAAAATCCAAACTGCACAGCCTTGGGTCTGCGCTACGTCGACCTCGACACTCTTTTCCGGCAAAGCGATGTCATCACCCTACAATGCCCACTCATGCCGCAAACGCATCACTTGATTGATGCGGAGGCCATCGGAAAGATGAAACAGGGTGTCATGCTGATCAACACCAGCCGAGGTGCCGTGGTGGACACCTCCGCCCTGATCGCCGGGCTCAAGACCGGACAGATCGGCAGCGTCGGGCTGGATGTCTATGAGGAGGAAGCAGACCTGTTCTTCAAGGATCTCTCCCAGACCTTCATTCCCGACGATGTCTTCGCGCGGCTCCTGACCTTTCCCAATGTCCTGATCACGGGCCATCAGGCATTTTTTACCCATGAAGCCGTCACAGCCATAGCGGAAACGACAATCGCCAATATTTCGGCTTTCGAACGCGATGGCGCACCGATCCACCCGGTTCCGACGGCCGCGGGCGACTGACCGGTGTCGGCACTTCTGGCGGCCACGCCGCTCGCCGTGATCTTGATCGGGATGGGCGTGTTGCGCCGATCTGCCGTCTATGCGGGGTCGGTGGGTCTCGCGCTCGCCCTGCTCTTGGCACTGACCGTCTTTCAACCGATGACCTCACTCGGTCATGGACCCTTGCATCTTTTGCGCGGTGTCGTTGCCGAAGCGGCACATACCACGGCGACGATCCTTTGGATCATCCTGCCGGCCCTGGCGATCTTCGAGTACCAGCGCAAGACCGGTGCGATCACTCGCATCCGTGACACCCTGGCATCCTTGACAACAGACCGCCGGCTTCAGGCCATTCTGATCGCGTGGTTTTTCGGATTGTTCATGGAGGGCGCGGCGGGCTTCGGAACCCCGGTCGCACTCGCCGCACCGCTTCTTGTCGGCCTGGGGTATTCCCCGGTCAGAGCGGTTGTTCTGGCGTTGCTTGGCCATGCGGCAGGCGTGTCGTTTGGTGCCGTTGGTACGCCGGTTCTCCCGCAGGCATCAATTTCGGACTTGGACGCAGGAGATATCGCGGGCAAAACCGCGGCCTAGCACGCCATCTGCGGTCCGGTCCTTCTGCTGGCAATGGTGCGGCTTGCTTCGGGTGCATCCTTGTCGCGGCACGACGTCGGTTGGACCGCTGTCGCCGCGCTTTGCTTTCTTGTCCCATCGCTGGCTCTGGCATCGACAATCGGGCCTGAACTGCCAACGCTCGGCGGCGCATTGATCGGCGCCTTTGCCTTCATTGCGCTCCTGCCACGCCGCACCCCGCGAGTGCTTGATCTGCGTCAGATCCTATCGGATCTCGCCCCATACGTTCTGATCCTCCTGCTGGTTCTGCTCACACGGCTGATCGGCCCTCTGCAGGACGCGCTCGGCGGTTTTTCAATTGGCTGGAGACTCGACGCGATTTACACGGGCACGTTCCAGCCCCTTTATCATCCTGGGACAGCGCTCGTCTTCGGGCTCGTTCTGGGCGCCATTGCGTCGGGTGAAACGCGCGTGTTGCCCGCTGCAGGGATGGCCGCTCTCCGGCGCCTGCTCCCGGTAGCGCTGGCCTTGCTCGTCATGCTGACGCTCTCGCGACTTATGGTTCACGCAGGCATGATCGACGCGCTGGCGACCGCCGCGGCAAGCGTTGGACCTGCATGGCCAATCGTAGCGCCTCTTGTGGGCGCGCTCGGCACTTTCATCACCGGTTCCGCCACCGCATCGAACATACTGTTCACCCAGCTGCAGGTTTCGACGGCGACGAACCTCGCATATCCGACGTCACTTCTTGCTGCCGCACAGGGCTTCGGCGCAGCAATCGGAAACGTCGTTGCGCCTCACAATATTATCGCCGGAAGCGCAACCGTGGGTCTGACCGGACGGGAGGGTGACGTGCTGGCACGTACCCTCGTCCCTTGCCTTCTCTATGCGGTCCTTGGTGGATTGGTCACTTACCTCGGTCTCTATCTCTTCTGACCGGTAGGCGATCCCTCTACTCGAGCACACTGACACCACCCCAAGGAACGATGTTTGATTGTCATCTCCCCCGGAGGAGCACACGAACTGCCGCCGCTATGAGGCGATTTTCTGCCGTCTTCGGCGCAGGGCCACGAAGGACAGTGTCGCCGCAAAGAGAACTCCTCCCGTGGCAGGAAGCGGGATCGGTGCGACTGACGCAACCGGCGCCACGGTCAGTGTCGCGGAAACGGGCTGGAACCCCGTACCGAAGGCGAAGAAGGTATCGGCCGTACCGAACTCACCTTCGAGGGTCGCGAGCAGGCTGTTGCCGAAGCTGCCGGCCTCGGTTCCGCCAACCGATCCGATCAGAAATTCCAGTGTATCCGGGCCCGTGTCGGAGAACACATAACCAAAGTCACTCGATAGCCCGGACAGAAATGGCACCGGTGAAATGCCGGGTCCGATGTTCAGCGCAAAGGTATCCGCTGTTCGGTCTGTCCCGATTATACCCGACAGGCTGGCAATAAGGCCCGAACCTGCCGCAGGATCGGTCGAGACGCCCCCTGCCCCGTTGAAGAAAGAAAATGCACCCGGAACTGACGTGAATGTGCCGGACACCGTGACGACGGGTGCGGGTTTTGTATCGAGCCCCAGCGTCGCAGTGAGCCCGACGCCCGCGCTGAGCAACCACGTTGCGATGATTGCCAATGATGTTGTTTTTTTCATTACCTTATCCCCTAAAAAACCAGTTCAAGTTACACGAACGAGAACTCGTCGCCTGTGACGCCGACGAGTACGATCAGATCCATATCCGCACCATCCAAGAACAGATAGGTGGAGTTGCCGAGCTCTTGGCTGGTGAAGCCGCGCTCTCCCAGATCGAGTGAGTCTCCTTCCAGCTCATCATAATCGAGGATCGTGAGCACATCCCGAGCACCCGCCTGATCCGTGAAGACGAACTCGTCCGCGCCGCCAGCACCGATGACCTGGTCAAGCGGCCCGCCGAGCGCGTCGATACGTTCGTCGCCCTCGGTGCCGACCAGGAAATCCATGCCGGTTGTCCCAAAGAGCGTCGGCAGCGGCGCGCTGTCGTCGTTCAGGATCGTCGCCGTGCCCGTGTCATCCGCAAGCGTCGCGTTGTCC
>NZ_CANLQB010000019.1 GCF_947493125.1 uncultured Roseobacter sp.
GCGGACATTACTGCCGTTCACCCAACGTCCGCTATCCTTCACAGAACGACGCGGAGATACCGGCCTGGACGGGGCGTTCGACATACGTCGAGAGAGCCACGTAACTCTTCGTCGAAACGACTTCCGGTAGGGCATAGAGACGCGCCAGCAGGGCTTCCATCGCTTGCGTGCTTTCCATCCGGACCTTTAGGATCATACAGGTATCGCCCGTGACGGAGTGGATTTCTTCCACCTCCGGCAAGGTTTCGATCCGCATGAGCGCATCGCTCTTGCCCCAGCCTGTCGTGTTCACATGGATAAACGCGAGGAACCGCTTTCCTGTCATGGTTGGGTCAAGCTGAGCGGTTACGGCCTTGATACGCCCGCTCACCTTGTATCGTTTTACCCGTTCATGCACGGCTGGAGCCGAAAGCCCAACTGCTGATCCGAGATCGGCATAACTCCGCTCTGCGTTCTGGGTCAGAAGCCCTAACAGTTTTCGGTCGATGTCATCCAATCCATGGGCGTCTTTAGGCATGAGCCGAACCTCGTTCGATTTTTTCCTGCTTGGGCAAAACAGGGTACCGACAATTTCTCGTTCTGTCTATCAAAGGACAAAGAAGGACGTGGATATGAACCCAATTTGGCTCTTGATGTGCGCCATCGGCGTTGTTGGCTCAAACTCGCTCGTATTGAGCCCGATCGCTGGCGATGTGGCAGCATCGTTCGCAGGAACTGGCGCTACGGACGCCATGACGGCCTCCGCCGTTTACGGTGCCGGGACAGCGCTCAGCGCATTGTTTCTTGCGCCGTACGCTGATCGCATAGGACTACGGCGCGCTTTGTTTTTGGCGCTGTTCGGGCTTGCACTGTCGCTCGGGGTCAGCGCTGCGTCCCCTGCTCTACTGGTGTTGATATTGGCGCAAGGCACTGCCGGTCTCGCCGCAGGATTAGCACTGCCAGCGATCTACGGGTTGGCTGCCGATCTGGCTCCGAAAGGTCATGAAAGCGAGACCTTGGGCAAGGTTTTGACAGGCTGGACGCTGAGCCTTGTGGCAGGTGTATCGCTGTCTTCGATAATCGCAGATTTTCTGCACTGGCGCGCCGTGTTCGCCATTCTGGGTATCGTGAGCTTGTTGCTCGTCCTGTCGCTGCGCCGCGCCGATATTGTCGAGTGCGCCACATCGGGCAAGGTTACGTCGCCGTTGGTGGCGCTGAAGATTTCCGGACTGCCGCCGATCCTTTTCGGGGTCGCTTGCTATATGGCGGCTTTCTATGGTCTCTATGCTTATCTGGGCACACATTTAACGGAAACTCTGGCTCTTTCCACCGCCCTCGCCGGGGTCGCGGCGCTGAGTTATGGCGTGGGGTTTGGCGTTGTCGCCCCACTGGATCGCCTGATTGATCGACATGGCGCTCCCCGTGCCGCGCCCTTTGTCTTCGGGGCGCTACTGCTTGTTTATCTTGGCTTGGCGATGGTTTCACCGCTTTGGCTTGCAGTGCTGGTCGCGTGCTTTGTCTGGGGTGCGATCAACCACTTAGGTCTGAACATACTGGTCGGACTGCTGACGGCCCTCTCGCCAGATCAGCGCGGCACCATACTTGGCCTCTACAGCGCGGTGACCTATGCCGCCATGTTTCTCGGCACAGCAGCCTTCAAGCCGGTTTTTGAGGCATACGGCTTTGCAACGGTCGCTGTCCTATCCGCAGTTTGTATCGCGCCCCCATTGTTCGCTGCTATCAGAAGCGGCCCACAAATGACCCATAAAGCCGACGTTCGCCGTACCGCAGAAAATCGTAGATGAGGGCTCGAAGCCGACATTGACAGATTGGCTTTGCATTCGCAGCATTGCTAGGCGGGCTTGATAGTCGTCCACATAAGAAAGACCCCGCTGTATGATGCGAGCGGGGCCAAGTAGATCCTCACCACTGAGGATATAGAAGACTGATTAGGCTTCAGCTGCGCTTGCGCGAGATGAAACCGTCGGGCGTGAAGGCTTCGATCTGCTCTCCGGTGCGCCGCGACATGGTTTGGCCGTCGCTGGACACCGTGATCTCTGCATCTGGTGACGTGCGAATGATCGAGCCATCTCCTTCCAGATAGGTCGTCTCGGCGTCCCGCTCGATCTTCACAGACCCATCCGGGTCGATCCTAATCCAGTCGTTATCAACCAGGACCTTGATGCAATGCTCGTCGATCACGATACCGGACCAACCGAGCACCTGGTCGCGCCTGACCACCAGCTTGTCCGGGTGCAGTTTGATTTGCACATCTGCCGCATCATCGTCCGCCTTTAGAACAATGAACGCCTCCTGATCTTCCGGCTTGGCCAGAAGGCGCGCTATCGCGTCCTTTGGCCTCCAGAGATAGGGTGTATCGCGGCGCTCTTTCCGCTTGTTCTTGTGGAAGGCGATCATCAATTCGGCGGTCTTCCAGACAGCCCGGACAGTGCTTGGAACAGTCACAAGCGGTTACTCCACAAGGCGCATAGGTATGCTCTCGCGCGCCACATACACATTATCAAGAATAGGGCGCGTTGTTCAGGCTGGGGCCGAATGCCGACACGTCCCTCGGGGTCTATGACCCAGCTACCGCCATCGCAGATGATACTGGCATCCGGTCCGTGCTGCTCGATGAACACGCGATCCGCCTCCGCCTTCCGGCTCAGATGGAGATCCATCGCCCTGTGGCCGCTCGGTCTACGGCACCACAAACCCGGTGCGCGCCCACAATCAGGACAACGAACCGCGAGGACGGGATGCTTATGGGCGATGAAATCAGGCATTGTCTTCCTCCAATTCTCCAAGTTGCCGAAACAGCTCTGATGCGCGGACGCGATCTTGCATTGCTCCGGCTCGATCTTTGTTCTTCGAGGCGGCGGCTTGCAGATGGTGGTAGGCTGCATGGCGTTTCGCCAACGGGTAGCGGTCGGGGTCGGCTGCGATGTCGCGGGCCTCAAGGATCGTGACAAACAGGTCCGACGATGCAAACAGGTTCGCGATCCGTGCACCACCTGCATCGGTGCGGGACAGCGGAAACGGTGGTCGCTTGAGATCGAGCTTACCGAGGCTGTAGCTGTGCAGGACACCCAGCAAACGGCAGGGGTCGGCAGGATAAGGCGCGCAATCCCATACGCGCCGTACCGCACGCCGCTCATCAGCCGGTAGGGCGTCGATCATGCGGCGGGCTTTGCGCCATTGCGCCGCGCGATCATCTCGCCACCTTGCTTCCTGCGTGGCGGACGCGACGGCCCGACGGGCCATTTCCTTGTCCTCGCTCGGCTGCTCCTCCGCGATCTGCTCGGCAAAGAGCGGCAGGGCCTCTCGCTCACGGCGCTGCTTGCGCCGCAGAGCGGCCCGCTTTCGCGATGTGTCGCTGAACTCATAGGGCGGGGGTTTCTTGGACCGCATGTCACTGCTCCTCGCCGTGGTCGGCCAACCGCGCGTCCTGCGCCTCAAGTCGTCCCAACAACGCAGCTGTCAGATCCTTCAGAGCGGCATGATGGGCAAGGTGCATCGCGGCGCGCTGCCCGGCCGTCAGCTTGGACAAGAGCGGGTCGCGCGATGCCGGCACTCCTTCTCCCGTGTGCAGAACACCAGCCTCCGACAGAGCCTCGACCAGCGGGCGCATCATTGTCCGAAGAGCGTCGTTATCGACACGGTTCGACTCAGCTGACTTCTGAATGAGGGCAAAGGTCTCGATCATCTTCTTGACCCGGCCCGCGTTCCTTGGGTTCAGAAAAGGCATGGCTGACCCCTTCCATCGACGTCTCGTTGTCGTCCAACAGACCACGCAGGACTGTCTCCGCATCAGCCTTGGCGACAGCCAGGAGACGGTAGTATCCGCCGAACTCTTCGGGCACGGCTGGGCCTGCCAAGTAGTACGGTCGCAAGGGCCGATTGCCGGTGTAGCGCCGCACACCGACTTTGCCGATGTGGCCCTCGATCTGGTACTCGCAGGGCCGCCCATCAGGGCCTTGGACCGTCGGTATCCATTTGAAGTCGGTCATTGATCTTACTCCATCCGGGGAGGGTCAGGGCGCTCACGCGCCCTGCCTCTCTCTCACTCCATGCCTTCGGGCAACCACGCGTCGATGCGAGCGATCTGCGCCTCGGTCAGCTGCAACGCACCGCGCAAATCCGACTGCACAAACAACGCCTCCAGCTTTGCGGCCTTCTCTCCCTTTTTCAGCTTGGCAAAGCTGGTGACGGTCGGGTGATCCTCCGCCAATTCCAGAAGGTCGCACCAAATCGCGACCATGTAAGGGCCACCGATACGGCCAAAGAAGTTTGCAGCCGTTGGACTCCAGACCTCCCGAGTGTTGGGCGTGGTGATCTTGGACACCATCGCTTCCAGCTTTTCATCACCACCTTTGAATTGAGAGGCGAGGAAGCGGATCAGCTCACCGCGGACATGCTCGGCACCCTTCTTGCGGAACGCGCGGAACGATGCGCCAAGGTCTTTGACTTCCCACATCTCGGGCGGCGGATTGCTGGTCAGCCGCTCGTCCGGCGCATAGCCATCTGCTTCGGTTGACGGCCAGTTCGGGACACAGGATGTGGAAATCCCGAACGGGCCTTTCCAATGCAGTTCGTGGCTTAACTGATAGGCCAGAAGGTCAATTAGAAGGTCAGGATCGCGCAGAGCCGCATGTTGGCGGGCACCGCGCTCCACGCGGTTGAGATCGTCACGGAGCTTTTGCGAGATCGGCGACTTTGGCACATCTTCGGCGCTGCTGTGCATCGACTTGCGCAGAACACCCGCTTCAATCGCTGCCTTCTTATCCTCGGGCTTGACCAACGCACCGCTGACACACTGCCTGCCATTGTTATCTACATAGACAAATAGACCAGCGTGTGCGCGCTGTGTATCCGTATAGTCTCCCTCAAGAATGAGATGCAGCGCCTCAAGCTCGGCATACCCTTCATCGTCCAGTGCGCCAGCGTCTTCCAGTTCGCTCAGAGCCTCATAACGCTCGGTCTCGGTTTCGCTAAGCGTGCCGTCCTCTTTATAAACAGAGCCATGCTTTTCAAGCCCATGGCTGTAAGACGACAGATAGGAGTCGTCGTGACGCGCAACCCACTTCCAACCCTCGGCCTGTAGAGTTTCAACCGCTTCATCCAGTTTGGCCGCGAACAACTCGTCCAGCAAAGCCACATCATCAAAGAACGTCTGCTCACTGAACAGATCGGCGCTCTTGTGGCCACCAGCTTCGTCGTAGCCTTCCTCGGTCACATAGATCACACGGCGATCCGTATTCCGTACAGAGTCAGGCTTTAGCGCGCGCTTGATCTGATGATCACTGCAATTGGTGCCACGGACCTGCTCAAGCACCTCCAGCGCGGCCTTCTCGTCATTGCTGACGGTGAAGGCCGCCGCTGCGGACAGGCTGATCTCATTGGCGTGCAGCGCATTCAGAACAGGCTCGGGCAGATGCGCCAACGCGAGGCGGCGGTAAACGTGCTTTTCTCCGACAGCGAAAGCGCGCGCGATGGCGGCAGCATTTGCGCCCTTGGCTTCCATCTTACCATAGGCCCGGATTTCTTCGGCAGGGTGCAGATCGCGGCGAGCGACGTTCTCCATGTTGGCCCATGCTTCGGCGGTCTCTGCATCGGGGGCCAACATAACCATGGGATTTGCCAGATCAGGCCGGGTCTTCGCGATCTCGAGGTGCTTCTCTGCCAGATAGTGCAGGGCGCGCAGGCGACGTCCACCGGCCACGATCTCGGCCCCGCCGTCCGCATCGGCAAGCCCAGCGATAGATTGAATGAGACCAGCCGCCCAGATGCTTTCCGCAAGTTCGATCACGTCTTGCTCTGCGACAGTCTGGCGTGGGTTCAATGGCGATAAGACCAGCTTATCGAGGGGAAAGCGAGCTTCGGTTGCCATGATTTTAGACTGCTTTGTCATTGGGACATTCCTTGTAGCTGTGGTGAAGTTCGTGGTATCGGTGCCCCAGCCCGAAAGGGCTGAGGCGAGGGGGCTAGACAACCCCGTGCTTGATCAGGAAGCGGCGTCCGATGCCAAAGTGATCGCCCTTCCTGAGAAGCGCCCATGCCTCGGCAATCCGGCGCTTAATCAGTTCATCGTTCGTTGGTCTCACCATCCTTTCTATTTGAGTGCGTCAGGGTGGGGAGGCGTTGACTGCCGCCCCGATTGGCCTGCTCGACAGGCCGGCCTCGGCGCGGGGAAAGTGGGACTTCCCCGCAACCGAGCTCAGTATTCTTCGGGGAGCATGAGGGTCAGAACCCGCCGAGTGACCTCAGCGTTGGCCGCATCCTCGCTGCCAAACTGATAGGCCACATCGAACAGATCGATCTTCCAGAAAAACCGATGCTCCGTTCCCGCCTCGCAAAACCGAATGACACCAAAGCAATGGTCGCCGTAGGGATCGTTCTCTTCGGTGAAGTCGTCAAAGGTCACCAGCCGCTGGACCAACATGCCGATGACATCCGGCGATAGCGCGGCCACACCCCGTGTCATCACCAGCTGACCCTTGACCACCCGGTCTTGCCCGCCGGACGTCCGGAAAGCATCGTTCTGAGCTGCGATCTGCCCTATGCGCGCGGCATCCTGTTCTTCTTCCGTAAGAATGAAGTCCGATTGTGCCATGTTTGGCCTCCTTGTATTGATGCGGTCGGGCCTTCGTGACCTCTTTCCGCCGATGGGCTGCGCCTCACCAATCTGTTGACTGGAAAACGCATGTTTTCCGGGGAACAGAGGGGGGAGGGCGATGCCCGACCCACGGGCCTGGAATGGTGTCGAACGTCAGATGACTTTGACCTTTGCGTCATAAACTGACCTTTTCCCACGTTGTGCCCGTGCGATTTGTTGCGTTGATCTGACCTCCGTTTCCGAAAATCAGGGCTGAATGGAAGGACAGCGGCGAAGCCGCCTGCTCCTGCAAATCTGCCACGTGGCGAACGCGGAGGGGGGCGAGGCAGCCCAATTCGATGGCAGTGGTGCGGCCCGCAGGCGAAGCCGAGGACACGGTGCCGTCTAATTGTGTTGCCACGAGGGGGGAGGCCGCGCCTCCACCCTGACGGCGAAGGGCGTTTGGCTTGTCCAAATCCCCTGAGCCAAGGCAAATCAGCGACGCGGGGTCAGCCGCGTTTCAGGTCAATGATCAGAAGGGATCATAGAGCCGCCGTTGCCACGACGCGCGGCGAAAGCGGGCAGCGAGCCCAAATCACTGAATGCTGCGGGACGCATGAAGGTCTGCTAGGCGGACACAGTGGTCATTCCGCTCTGCTGTAGCCTCAGAATATGAGCCAATGTGACAGCGAACCTTTGGTTGCCTGTGCGCAATGTTGGGAAACCTAGAAGATCCGTCTCTACGCAGGCCACGTATGACATCGCAGAGAGACGTCGTGCTTCGGCATTGCGTGGGGTTCTTGTAGTATGCGCGTATGCAAATGCCCTTTAGGTCGACCGAGGGTGCAGCTATCCCGCTTTAGTTCTTTGGTGCGGCAAGGCGGTCCAGTGCCCTTTGGAAGGCGGCCAGGAAGCGATCGGCTTCGTCGCGTGTCAGGCAGAGCGGCGGGCGGATTTTCAAGGTTGCTCCTTCACGTCCCGCGGCACCGATCATCACGCCTTCGTCGCGCATCGCATCGATCACCCGGACCGTGAACGCCGGATCCGCTGTGCCGCTGTCCTGCTCGATCAGATCAAGCCCAATGAAGAGGCCCGCGCCGCGGACATCCCCGACCTGCGCGCTTTGGTGTCCGATGTCGCGCAGGCCGGCGATCAGCGCGGCGCCCACTTCATGGGCATTCTCCATCAGGCCCTCTTGGTGGATCACCTCAAGAACCGCGAGACCTGCCGCCGCCGCCACGGGATTGCCGCCGAATGTGTTGAAGTACCCAACATCCGAACAGAAGGCGGCCAGGTGATCCGGTTGCGCCGCCATCGCAGCCATGGGGAACCCGTTCCCCATGGGCTTGCCCATTGTCACAATGTCCGGCTGCAGCCCGTGCCGCGCAAAGCCCCAGAAGTGGCTGCCGGTGCGCCCGAAGCCGGGCTGGACCTCATCCGCAATGACGAGCCCGCCCGCCGCGCGCATGACATCGGCAGCCTTTGCGAGACCTCCGGGCGGATCGGCAAAGACCCCGTCCGACGAAAAGATCGAATCCATCAAGAGCGCGGCGGGCGCATGCCCGCGGTCTTTCAGGGTTGCGATGGCCCCGCCAACGGCCTGCGCAAACCCATCCGCAACATCCTGGCCATACTGCGCCGGACCGGGCGGGGCGACGGCCACAACCCAATCGGGCAGGGGCATCGCCTTGAGGGCGGACGGAGATACATCCGTTGTAAGCGCGGTGTTGCCGTGATAGGCCGCCTGGCTGACGACGACACCGGTGCCGCCCGTCGCGGCGCGTGCGACCCGCAGCGCGAGATCGTTCGCTTCGCTGCCCGAGCATGTCATTATGACATTTCCAAGGTGCGCGGGCAGCTGCGATTTCAGCGCGTCCAGATAGCGGTCCACGATGTCCACCAGATAGCGCGTATTGGTGTTCAAAGTGGCGATCTGGCGCTGCACGGCCTCGACAACCTTCGGATGCGTATGTCCGACCGAGGGGACGTTGTTGTAGAAATCGAGATACCGCGTGCCGTCCCGTGCGATCATGGTCGCCCCTGTCGCCCCGACCATCTCGATGGGTTCGCGGTAGAACAGCACCGAGGCTGCGCCGACGTTCCGCAACCGGCGGCTGACGGCGGCGCTGCTGGAATCGCCCTCCCGGAAGGCGTTCATGTCGAGGATCGGACGCATCCCGCTCATGTGGCCGCCAGATAGGTCCGTGCGAGCCGGACCGTGCCGTCGGTATAGGCCTCAAGGCCTGCGTCACGGGCGGTTTCGGTTTCGCGGTGGCTGGCGATCCAGGCGGTCAGTAGGATACGGCGGAAGAGGATGAAATCGGGCAGCATCGCAATGTCATCCGCCCCGAGCGCGCGCACCCTCTGGTAGCCGTCCAGCCAGGCGGCCTGCAGATCGGGCACGATGGGGTCAAGCTCCAAGAAGGAGATCGCGGCGGCGAAGTCGTACATGAACCAGGAGTATCCGCAGTCATCGAAGTCGATCACCCCAAGCCCGTCGGCGCGGGCGAGCAGGTTCGCCAGCCGCAAGTCCGCATGCACCAGACCGAAGTGATCCGACGCCTTGCCATAGGCGTCGAGCCGGGTGGCGAGCCTGTCGAGGGCGGATTGCAACGTATCGGCGCCCGCCGGGGTCAGCCCGAGCGCATCGCGCCACAGGCCCCAGTGGGGCGCGGGGCCGAAGGCCGTCTCGAAGTCCCAGGTCTTGCGGGTAAAGCCGGGTGGCGTCTGCCAGCGCTCCGTGTGCTGGTGCAGCCGGGCGGAGATCTCGCCCAGGGTGACAAACCCCGGGATCAGACCTGCATCCGCGTCAGGCTCGGACCCCTCCATGAAGGCGAAACCGACCACATGGCGGGTTTCGGGGCCGTCTTCAAAGGCGGTGATGTAGCCTCCGGCGGTCGTGGGGATCAGCGCGGGGGTTTCGACGGTGCCAGCGTCGCGCAGCGCTTCGATCCAGGCGAGTTCCGAGGCGATTTCATCGCGGGTGTGATAGTTCGGGCGGTGCACGCGCAAGACCACCGGGGCAGGGCGGGCCGGGTCCCGCGCCAGGAAGGTGGCGTTTTCGGAGACCGTCAGCAGGCTGACCTCGGTCGCGTCGGAGAGCCCCCAGGCCGGCAGGACGCTGCGCAGGCCAGCCTCAAGGCGCGTGATGAACTCACTTTGGTAGAGCATTTTAGCAGTGACCCCGCGTTTCGCCCGTATCCGGGCAGTTAAGGAGATTGCCCGAAGGGTGACAAGATTTCCCTTGCCTGGCGGGGTAGTCCTGTCTTGGCTGAGGGCGAAACAGCCCAAGAAAGGACCGCCATGCTCAGTTCGATTGCAGGTAAAAGCACCATTGTCACCGGAGGCTCGAAAGGGATCGGCAGGGGGATCGCCACGGTCTTCGCCGCGCAGGGGGCCAAGGTGATGATCGCCGCCCGTGGCAAAGAGGCCGCCGAGGCTGCCGTGGCCGAGATTGCGGAGGCGGGCGGCACGGCGGCCTATACGCTTTGCGATGTGGCGGAGTGGGAGAGTGTCGAGGCGCTGGTGGCCGCGACGCGCGACCGCTTTGGCGGGGTCGATATACTTTGCGCCAATGCCGGTGTCTTTCCACAGACGAAGCTGATCGAGATGAGCCCGGGGGAGTGGGATGGTGTCATGGCCACCAACCTCAAATCGAGCTTTCTCTGTGTGAAGGCCTGCATTCCCGCCTTTGAGGCGGCCGGACAGGGACGTGTCATCCTGACATCCTCTATCACGGGGCCGGTGACGGGCTTTCCCGGCTGGGCGCATTACGGGGCGTCCAAGGCCGGTCAGCTCGGGTTTCTGAAGACGGCTGCGATGGAGCTGGCGCGGTACAACACGACGATCAACGCGGTGATGCCGGGCAACATCTATACCGAAGGGCTGCAGGATCTGGGGGAGGACTATCTTGAGACCATGGCGGCGTCGATCCCGCTGAAACGGCTGGGCAGGGTCGAAGACATCGGCCATGCGGCGCTGTTCTTCGCGTCGGCGGAGGCGGCCTATATCACCGGGCAGCAGATCGTCGTCGATGGCGGACAGATCCTGCCGGAGAGCCTGGAAGCCATCGAGGAGATCTGAAGCGGATCAGCGCCGCTGCAGACGGTTGTTGATCGTCAGGCCGACGATCAGCACGATTGCGCCTGCGATCACGCTCAGAAAGCCAACGGCGGGGACCATGGGCGTATAGCCGCCGATCATCTTCCCGTAGAGCCATTCGGGAATCGTGACGGATGCGCCTGACGTAAAATACGAAAGCGGGAAGTTGCCCCAGCTCAGCAGCACCGCGAAAAGAAAGCCGGAGAAGATGCCGGGCCCGAGCAGCGGAAGCGTGATGTCGCGAAAGACCTGCCAGCGGCTGGCGCCGAGGTCCATTGCCGCCTCTTCAATGGAGGCGTCATAGCCGAACGCCTGGATGGCGATGATCAGCGTCACGATGGGTGCGATCCAGACCAGATGGGCGAAGACGGTTGCCGTCCAGGTCATCTGCACGCCGATCGAGCTGAACCAGATCTGCAGCGCCAGGCCGAGCACCGACTGCGGGAAGAAGATCGGCACCAGCAGGAGCTGCTGATAGACTCTCTTGCCCTTCCAGTCGTAGCGCGCGTAGGCGAGCGCCCCGGCCAGCGCGAGGGCCACCGAGAGGATGGCCACGAAGAAAGCGATAGTGATGGATGTCAGCGCCGCTTCCTTGATCTGGAGCGAGGCGAAGGTGTCATTGTACCACTTCCAGGAGGTGCGCCGGATCGGGAAGACGAAGAACCGGGAGCGGGAGATCGAGGCGAGGGCGACGGCCAGCATAGGCACGTAAAAGACGATGATCACGAAGATCACATAACTGCGCAGCAGACGGTCGCCCAACAGTGTTCTGTCGCTCGTCATGACGCCCGCCCCAGCATTTTTTCCAGATCCAGCCTGCGCATCGCGAGGTAGACGGCAGCCCCTGCGAGGATGATCACCAGCGCCGAGAGCGCCGAGCCGCGCGGCCAGTTCTGTCCGAAGGTGAACGCGCTTTCGATGTCCTGCGCGATTGTGACGACGACGCCCTTGCCCAGGAACTTCGCCTCTGAAAACGCGCCGAGCGAAATGACGAAGCACAAAAGCCCGCCGATCAGAAGACCGGGCGCTGCCAGCGGAAGTTCGATATCGCGAAACATCTGCCAACGGCTGGCGCCCAGATCGGAGGCGGCCTCTTTCACGTCGGGCGGCACATTGGCGAGCCCCATGATCATCGGGAAGAGCATGAAAGGCAGGTAGACGTAGACGATGCCAAAGACGATGGCGGGCACATTGGTGACCAGCGAGCCGATCTCGAAACCGGTAAGCGCCTTGACGGAGCCGTCCAGCACACCCGCCTTGTCGAGAAACAGCACCCAACCCTGCAGCCGGATGTTCTCGGCGACAAACAGCGGCGCGACAATGAGGATCGTGAGGACCAGCGCGCGGCGCGGCGCGGCGCGTCTGATGGCGACGGCGAGCGGGTAGCTCACCACCATCAGGATTGCGGTCGAGATCAGGGCGAGAAATAGCGACCATCCGAACGAGATGTAGAATTTCTGCGTGAAGATATCGACGTAGTTTTCGAGCGTCGGCACGCCGAAGGGGCTGAAGGTGCCGCGCGGCATGAAGCTGAAGAGCACCACCATGATCAAGGGGGCTAAAAACCCGGCGAGCAGAAGCAATCCAATGGGGGCTGCGCACCAGACACCCGCCGGGATCTGGCGTAATTGGTTGGCGCCATCGGAGGCGTCCGCCATCGTTTCAGGGAGTGTTTCAGCGGTATCTGTCATTCGGCAAAAAGCATCGAGTTTTCAGGGGCGAAGGTGATCCGCGCCGCGGGATCGGGTGCGGCGCTGTCGCGCTGTTTTTCCACAAGCAATGTGGTGCCCCCTGCGCGCACCTGATACTGCACGCGGCTGCCGAGCAGGTATTCGTTGAAGATCTCTCCACTGAGCACGCCGTTCACGGGCGGCTCGCCATTCACGAAACGCATGTCTTCGGGGCGGATGATCAGAACACCATCTGTCTCCTGCGCGCCCGGCGGGACCTCGAAGCTGGTCCCGAGGCTCTGGCAGTGCAGCTTGCCACCTTTGGCGGTCACGGGCAGGACGTTCACCTCGCCCATGAACTCCGACACGAAGCGGCTGTTGGGTCGGCGGTAGATCTCGCGCGGGGCACCGATTTGCACCATGCGCCCTTCGTTCATCACGCCGATCCGGTCGGACATGACCATGGCTTCCTCAAGGGAATGGGTGATGTAGATGAAGGTCTTGCCGGTCTCGCGCTGAATGTCCTTCAGCTCTTTTTCCAGCAGCTTCTTGAGTTTGTAGTCGAGCGCCGAGAGCGGCTCGTCAAAGAAAAGGATATCGGGGTCGAAGGCCAGCGCACGGGCCAGCGCGACACGCTGCCGTTCACCGCCGGAACACTGGGTCACAGGGCGGTCGTAATACTCCATCGGCAGATGCGCCAGCGTGAGACACTCCTCTGCGCGCGCCTTGCGGGCGCCAGGCTCGATCCCGCGGCATTTCAGCGGATAGGCCACGTTTTCGCCCACGGTCATATGCGGGAAAAGCGCCAGCGACTGAAACACCATGCAGGTCGGACGTTTGTTGGCGGGCACATCGTTGATCCGCTCTCCGCGCAGCAGAATGTCGCCCCGGCTGGGTGTGTCCATGCCGACCAGCATACGGATGAGCGTCGTCTTCCCCGAGCCTGAGGGCCCGACGATGGTAAAGAACTCACCCTCAACAATCTCTAGGGAAATCCTCTCTACCGCTGCCTTGTCGCCGAAAAACTTGTCCACCTGTTTGAGTTCAAGAATGGTCTTGGATGCCATGGTGTTCGTCCTGAAAGGTCGTGAAAAGGCCGCCGGCCGAGGAAGGTCCGGCAGCCCTTGGTAAGGTCAACCGCGCGAGCGCTTGGCCTCTGTGTAAAGGTCGTGCATGGCGTCGTAGTCTGGGTTGATGTCGAAATCGATGCAGCGGCCGACGAGCGTGTCGAGCTCGTCCCACTGCATGGCCTCCAACTCGTCCGAGCCGAATTTCTCCAGAATACCGGGATCGCCCATCTGCACCACCGGGTTGAGTGTGCCCGGCGCCCGTGCGGCCACGCGGTAAGACGCCTCGGGCGTGTGGCAATAGACCAAGAAGGCTTCGGCCAGCGGTGTCGGATCGGGGTTGGCCACCAGCGACGTGACCTCGATCCAGATGATGCCGGATTGACCCATGGGGTTGTCGGCGGTCTTGGTCTCCTCGATGCCTTCTTCCGGCACGACACAGGCGATCTGTGTCTCGCCTTCGAACCGCGGGGCGGACACCGAATAGACTGACCCCGGGAAGGTCCCCATAACCTCGCCGGTGATCATGTCGCGCGCGAGCGACGCCTGATCGTCGGAGACCTTCTTGGCGTTGTTGAAGATTTTGAAGATCACCTCTTCGTATTTCGCCATCTCGTCGTCGGTGTGCGGCCGGAAGGGTGAGAACCCGGCGGCCATGCAGGCGTGCATGATGACCCAGTTCTCATAATCGAGAATGGCGTACTCGCCCGCCGCACCCTCGATCATCTCCATGTAGCCGCCCTTGGTGAGGGTCTCGGCGCTCATCGCGTCGGTGTTCACGGCCATGCCGGAGGGGCCATAGCGCTGGATCATGCCGAGGATCTTCTCGCCGCTTTCATCCATTGCCCAGTTGTAGGGGAATTCGAAACCCGCCACGTTCATGTCGTAAAGCGGCTGGAACTTGGCCGTATCGAGCGGTAGGATCAGCCCCTCGGGGTAGAGCAGTTTGCGCTGCCAGGCGTTGTTGAGGTTGATCACATCCCAGGTTGCCGTTCCGCCCGAGCGCAGGTTGTTCACCGCCGCCGGGTCCGAGATCAGCATCTGCGGGTTGACGGTTGCGCCAGTGTCCGCCTGGAAAGGGGCCAGCACAGGCTCTTCGGTGTAGCCTTCCCAAGAGTGCAGGTTGAGATCCATGCGGAAGCTGCCGCCCGAGAGCTCGGCCTTGGTTTTCTCCCACAAATCAATAGCATAGCTGCCGCCGGTTGCGGCATGCGCTGTCTTAAGCGACCCGGAGGCCAAAGCGGCAGTAAACCCTGCGCCAAGCCCCTGCAGCACGCTGCGGCGGTTCATGGCATACCCGTTGAACTTAGAACGTTTCATATTGCGTATTCCCTCTCCTGTAGGCACATCGATCTTGGTCCCGCGCTTTGCTGCGCGAGTTCGGTCGTCAGTCTCCTCCCAGATGCCGACGAATGTGTCGGCGGTGCGTGCTGAGACCTATTCAGCCGCCAGCGCGTGTGTACTTGCCTTGTTAGTGTCCGGCTGAAGATCGAGCGTCGGATTGCGATCGAAAAAGCCCACCGGCATCAGCTTGAAGCCGAGCATTACGCAGGGCTGAACGGGGAAATCCTCAAGCCGGGTGATGTGATGCAGACCGAAGGTGTGCCAGACGACGATGTCCTTTTCCGCCACGGGACGTTCCTGCTTGACCCAGGTGGCGATCCCGTCCGAGCCGTCGCTGTTGTTGACGAATTCGCCCGCGGGGAAGCGTTCCTCGGGGTCATAAGGTGTCACCCAGAGGTCAGAATAGCAAAAGCCCATGCGCTTGCCCGAGGGGCCGTTCGGATCCTGGAAGATCTTGCAGGAATGCACCGGCGCCAGCTTATAGGCCGTGGGCGCCCCCATCGCGTTGGTCTTCTCGGCGCTTGTGATTTTCCAATAGCGTTCCGCGTCCGGGTTGCGGGAGCGCCCGCATTCCACCTCGATGGGTGTCTCCTTGACGAAGAACGCGTTGCCATAGGGGTTTTCCGGTCCCATGGGCAGCGTGGCGGTGTCGCACTCCTTCACGGTGTTCAGATCGCCATCCACCGCCATGTCGAGCCGCGCGATGAAGATGTGCTGGTGGTTCTGGCCGATCACGCCGGGCGAGACCTCGGTGCCATACTTCGTGCGGTCCGGGTCTTCGGGATCGGCGGAGACCGTGTTGATGACGCCCGTGGCCTTCATCTCGAACTCCACCTCGCCATCGAGATAGAAGTACCAGTAGGATCCGTATTCGTAGTTGCCGACCGTGGCGACGAAAGAGATGACCAGGCGGCGTGCGCGGCGCACTTCGGTTTTTTCGGTGCGGAAGTCCCAGTGCTTCCACTGGATGCCGTAGTCTTCCTCGTGAATGCAGATGCCGTTTTTGATCAGCACCGGCACCCCGTCGATGCCGGGGACGTAACAATCGAGATAGTGGATGGCGCCCAGACAGTCGCAGCCCAGTTCCAGTGAATTGGCCAGCTTGCCGATGCCGTATTCGCCGATGTCGAAGACGTTCTTGCGCGAATGCTGTTTCTTGGGGCTGCCATAGGGCACCACCATCTCGGCGATGGACGCGCGATAGCAGAGCGGACGCCCGCCGTAGGAGATGTCGTGCAGCGTCAGCCCCTCGCGTCCGTTGAAGCCGATGACCATCGACCATTCGTGCCAGTCGATGCGTCTGCCTGTCATCGTGAAAGTCACGCCTTCGGGCTGCACCACATCGATGGGTTTGAGATCCTCGCGCAGCTTCGGTTGGGCATCGGGCGTATAGTTGCTGTCCTGCTTGGGCACGGGCACAACCCCGTAGTCATCCACACGCAGAACCTTCAACTCAGTGATATCGACAACCGCGTTCACCCCTTCAATCGGATGCGCATAGAGGTTGTCGTCCGGAAAGGAACGGACCCAGGCGAAAGTATGCGAGATGTGCCGCCCTTCCTCGTCTTCATCGCCGAAGCTTCCCGCAGACCACGGGTCCACGCACACGAGATCCATGTCTTCGATCCCGCGCTTCTTGCAGGCCTCGATGAAGCGGGGGTCGGCCTTTACACAGGCTTCCACTTCCATGAATTCCTCGCCCTGAATCATTGGGTGTACGTCAGAGCGATCTTCTTTCGAAAGCACGGTGCCATGGGTAACGGAGACCTTGTACTTCGTGACCCCACGCCGATTGCCGTAGAACACGTTGACCCGTGCGACGCGTTCAAAGTCGTCGCCGTAAGAGAAAGCACGCACGACGCTCTTTTCAGGCTCCTGCATTTCGATGGTTTCAAAGCGCAGCATTTTGACGAGATCGCCGACATCGGCCTTTACGATCTCGGCGGCGGTGATCATCTCGTCTCGGGTCAGCGGCTCCAGGGGATGTAGAGCAACGGTTTCTTCGCAACTATCGCAAGGCGTCGGCATCACGTTCATCTTCGGGCTCCCTGTTTTTTGGCGATGGAGCAATTGCGGAAGGCAATCTGATTCAAGTCAAATGTCGCAGCGCATTCATTCCGCACGCGGAGACAAAAAAGTTAACGTAAGGTCAAAAAAAGTGCAGAAGTTGGCCTGTTCAGTAGCGAATGGCGTTTCTTTCATATGGGCGTACCAACGGTTGAAACGAACCCATCAGATCAAATGCCCACCCCCAAGGGCGGGAGAAAACCGGGGCGAAACCAGCTGGCTTTGTCATCCAAGGTGGCGCGCTCAGCCCAAACACATCTTCTAAACTGTGATTGCGGAGGGGGCTGCATTGACGACCAGTCCCGCTTGCACATGGTTTTATAGTCTTCAAAGCCAATCCGCTGTCGCAGATCGTCAAAACTCATCCGCGTGTGACGTTCACCATCACGCATTTCGCGCAAGGTCCCCTCCATCGCCTGCATCGCGGTGGCCAGCAACGACAGTGGACAGGCAGCAATGTAGTGACCCATGTGGTGCAGTGCGGCGTAAGGCAGATCGAGCGTCTTGCCGCCCTCTTCGCGCGGCGGATTCCCGCCATCGACCGCCGCGCGGATGCGGTCAGAAGCCTCGTCTCGCGCCACCACCGCCTTGCGGGGCGTGTGATCACAGTGTTTCGGAGCCCGTTGCTCTTCGAACATGACCGAAGCAGACCACTTGGCCAATCCCGTGAATGCGCGGCGCACATTCATCGCACGATCATAACCGGTGTCACCATCACCAATCGGTGGAATATTAATGGCATCTGCGAAGTCGCGCGCCTGGTCGAGCACCTCACCTTAGCTTATCACCTTTCTTTGCGGCGCTTCTCTTATCACTCGCGGCAGAACCGTTTCGGACGTGCAGGGTAGTAACGGTAGTCTCGTTTATCCGTTACGAGATTCGAATACATAGAGGCCGAACGAATGTCGGCTACGCGGGCTGCATGCGCAGCATCTGAGCAAGGCGAAGAGAGTCTGGTTCGGGCCGCGGCGGGTAGGGGAGAGCTCCAACTACTACATGCTGCGCTGCCACCGAAGTCCGCGCCGAGCCCTCTTCAACCGATGCTGCAAGGCGCACGAATGTCCGCTCCCGATGCCCAGGTGTCAGGGCTCCGACGTCGGACTACGTCAAGAGGATATTGTGATCAGGAGCTGAGATGCAGCCGACCGACGAAACCGACAGACAGATGCCAGCAGAAGTGGACGAGCAACCACTCCTTCTTTTGTCCCTTAGCCTTCTTGCGGTCTTTGGCTGCATTGCGCTGGCCGCCTCTATCCTCATCGCGGACTTTGTCGTTCCAAACCATGACTGGATTGCCGATACAATTAGCGATTTGGGAGCGGGACGCTATGAATTCATCGTCGATATCGGCTTATACGCCTTTTCCGCCGCGTTGATTGGGCTCGCCGTTTCCTGCGCGCACGTTCATCTCGGCGCATGGGACTGGAGCGTTGGGATCATCGCAATCATTGTCTTCGGATTGTTGGTGTTTCTCATTGGGGCCCGAAACGAATACGGCGACAACGACAGTGATGGCTGGGTGATTCATATCTATCTTGTCTACGGCTTGGGCGTCGCAATGACCGTCGCCTGCTTCGCCCTGGCACGCGGGGCGGCACGGGCAAGTCCCCGCTACCGTACGACCCTGATCGCGACCGGCATCGTCTGGATTGTCTCCGCTCCCGTGTTCTTCTTTTTACCCACGGAAATCGACGGTATCTACGAGCGTTACCTCGGTGCAGTCTCTTTCGTGCTGATTTTGACCCTCGCACACCTTTTCTACCAACGCTCCAAGCAGCAGAAAGCAAGCTGATGTTCACCGACGTTTCCGCTCTCGACGTATTCCTACGGGGCACATTGCTTGCCCTTGTCGGCCTTTCATGGGTGGTGATATGCGTGCGTATCGTCGGCCTGCGCGCATTCTACAAAATGACTTCATTCGATTTTGTCACACCGTTGCCATCGGTTCACTTCTCGCGGGATGTGTGCAAGCCACCAATTGGAGTGCGATGGTGCAGGCGCTGATCGCAATATCAGCTCTCCTAGGTGTCCAGTATTCAGTGTCTCGCATTCGCGCCGAACAAGATGGGTTGGAGGGCATAATTGACAACACACCTAGTCTGCAAAGCTGAGACCATTATCCCTCGATGCAAATCGCACCAATCGACTATCCAGCACACTAGCCTGCCGGTGTCTCATCGCGTCGCGGTAGGTTTCATTTCTCATCATATTCAAGAAGACTTGGACACTGGGATACTCTGCGACGAAAGCGATGTCCCAAGTCTCGCTCTGTGGACCAACCATGGTCAATTCATGTCCGCCGCGCCAAATGATCTTTCCACCCAACGCTTGAAAAACAGGCGCGCTCAGGTCGCTATAGGCGCTGTAGGCTTCCGCCCCGGTAGAGGCGCGCCCGTCCGAGTACTCGGCTTGTTCGCGCAGCCGGATAAGGTTCAACATCTGGATGGGTCCTGGCCGCAGATGCGCTTTGAAAGTCTCCCATACCTTCTTCGAGAAACTGGTGTGAAACTGTCTATTCTCCATCCTAGGCTCCAACGTATTCCGGCGTTCGGCGTGCGATCCATGCGCTTAGGCCTTCATGCACATCTTGCGTGGCCGCCATCCGCGCGAACTGTTCGCGCTCAATAAGGAGTCCTTCGTCAATTGTTGCGTTGATCCCTCTCGCGACGGCGGTGATGATGCGTGACGCCGCAAGCGGTGAGTGCCGGATGATACGGTCCGCCAAATCAATAGCAGTTGGGATGAGTTCATCGTGTGAAACAACCTTGTTGATCAGCCCCATCTCATAAGCCCTCTGAGGTGAAAAGGTATCTCCTGTTAGAAGAAGCTCTAACGCCCGTTTGCGCCCCGCGAGCCGTGGAAGTCGCTGCGTGCCACCAAAGGTCGGAGGTATCCCAATGTTGATCTCCGGCTTGGCAAACACCGCCCTTTCGCTGGCGATCGCTAAATGAACAGCCTCCGTGATCTCACATCCGCCACCAAAGGCGATACCATTGACGGCAGCGATTATCGGCTTTTGAAAGGCTTCAAGTCTGGCGGTCATGGTCTGGCCGCGTTTGCAAAAATCTCTAACGGCTTCATCGACGCCTGCTTTGACGCTTTCAGTGAATTCGTGAATGTCGCCACCAGCGGAAAACGCCCGTTCACCAGCGCCAGTTAGGATGATCGCTCTTATGGACGGATCAGTTTCGATGGCGTCCAGCAACGATAGCAGGCAGTCGTTCGTAGCGTAATTGAGGGCGTTCAGCTTTTCCGGCCGGTTCAGCGTGAGGAGCGCGACGGCTCCTTTTTTGTCGTAGGTTATCAGTTCTGTCATCGTGATCTCCGTTGCGTTTTAGAGAGCATACGGAGGTTGAGATTTGACGTATACTCACTGTATAGTATACATGCATATGCCCGCAGAAAATCTCTCAGCAAAAGACCGCATTCTCGACGCAGCCAACCGGCTGTTCTACGGCGAGGGTATTCGGGCCGTTAGTGTGGATGCCATCGCTGCAAAAGCAGGGATCACTAAAAAGACTCTGTACTACCATTTCAAAAGCAAGGACGATCTGATCGAGGCCTACTTGGCCTCCCGTGACCAACCAAATCTCACGATTTATCGAAAATGGTTTGATGAGGCCGATGGCCCGCTTGCCAACAGGGTAGAAGCAATTTTCTTGAATTTGGCGCAATCTGCCCGCCACCCAAAGTGGAAGGGCTGTGGCTTCTTGCGTACTGCTGGTGAGTTGGCAAACATGCCGGGGCACCCGGCCATGAAAGTTGGGGCCGCGCACAAGAAGAAGTTCGAAGCATGGCTTTGTGATGTGTTCGAGGATGCGAAAACGGACAACCCCGATGAACTGGCGCGGCACGTCGTCTTGTTGATGGACGGTGCATTCTCTACCGTGTTGGTCCATCGTGATCCAGAGTATCTCGTTTCTGCCGGAGTGGCAGCAAGAACGATTGTGGCAAACGGCTCAATATAGATGACCGTTCGAACTTGCACCCGAGAAGCGGTCATTGGCGCAACCGCAGCGAAAGTCAGTTCTGTCTAAGG
>NZ_CANLQB010000020.1 GCF_947493125.1 uncultured Roseobacter sp.
AGAATCCAGAAATGAAACAGGAACATGACTCTCATAAAATCAACAACTTAAAGTCCAGCGGTGAAACAAGAACGACAACTCGATAGGCGTGACCAGTGTAATGACCTCGATCTCAGTGCGGCGAAAACCAATGTACTTCTGCCGCTTCAGGTCGGGCCGAAATAGCAGACGGCAAGTTTCAAAGAGTTGGCTGCGATGAGATGCAGCTCGCAACCTGCATATCGCTGGCAAAGATCCACGCCGGAGTGCACGGAAATGTGAGAGCAGAAAATGCGATCGACCGCGCTGCCGGTGGGCATCTCTCCTGAAATGTTCAATCAAAAAAGCGGCTTCCAGAATGACGGCCCTTGAAGCTTGGTGGTGTCAATGTACGGTTGTGCAGGTCCTTTTCCCTTTGTGATCAACCACAGTACATCCGATCGGGTCGTGCGATCACGCCTCCAAAGGCTGTCCGATCACCTCGCCTGACGGTTCGCCGATTCCCGCAGCGATCTTCCGGGCCAGATAGCTCTTGCGCCGGGACAGGAATACCATGAGCCGTTCAGGGTAATCCGCACCGACAGCCGCCGCCACCGAAGGGCGCGCCGCCAGCTCCGCTCGCCATGCAGCGAGCTCGGGACACCCTGCGAGTATGCCGAACTCACCGATTTTGTCGAACGTGTCGAAATATCGGAACACCGGTCCAAAAACGGCGTCCACGAGGCTGAAGGTATCGTCCGCAAAATATGGCCCGACCTGAAGCTCGTCCTCCAACCGGTCAGCCTTGGCAGAGAGCGCGGCAATCTTAGCATCAAACGCCGCCGCATTGGGCGCGTTGTAGAATCCCGCGATGTTGTTCAGCATCGCCGATCCGAATTCTATCCACGCCCGGTGCCGTGCGCGCTCAAGCGAGCAAGCGGGATGCAGCGGATGTGGTTGCGTGTCTTCGAGGTATTCGAGGATGGGCGCGGACTCGAATACCGGCTGATCGTCTGAGACCAGCACCGGTGTCTTTCCCAGGGGCGAGATCTTAAGGAACCAGTACGGTTTGTCTGCCAGGTCGATTTCGGTGCGGTCGAAGACGGCGCCTTTCTCGGTCAGCGAAATGACTGCGCGCTGGACGTAGGGGCAGAGCGCATGGCTCATCAGGCGAAGGCTGCTCATATGAACCGGCCTCCGACCCGAGGAAAACGCAAAATTACCGCCGACCGGCTGAGGGCATAGGCCCCGTCTCCGAGCAGCGCCTGAACCAGCGCCAGGAGCGACAGATACGCCGGATACTCCCACCCGCCATCAGGATAGCCAACCATCCAGCCGTTGCCCGAATGGGCCCAGGTCGCGCCGACGAGTATCGGCAAACTCGCGAGTGCGGCCCATCTGGTCTGCACCCCACGGACCAGCAGAACCCCCACCAAAGCTTCGACAGCGAAGACGACGTAGGCTAGGATGCCGGGCAGGCCGATGCCGACGAAGAATTGTGCGGTGCCGGGCAAGGTGAACGTGAAGAGCTTGAGGATGACACTGTGGGCGAGGAACATCGCGCCAAGGGCAATTCTGAGAAGAAACGTTGCGAATTCCGTACTTGATGGTCGCGTCATGTCGGTACCTACAGGAACATGCAATTTGCATCCATTTTAACATTCTATAAGTAGATGCGGTTGCATATACCTATCCGAGCTCGCGTCACGGTATCAAATTAGATGCAAATGCATGTTACAGATTGATACAGCCAACCCGATGCCCCTACGCCAGCTTTCTCAGGAGATCCCGCATCACAATGGCGTCTTTCTCGGACAACGCGCCGCCAATGCGATCGGCCAGAAACCCGGCGTAAACCGGCCAGATGCGCTCACGCATGGCTTTGCCCTCGGGTGTCAGGAAAACACTTTGCCCGCGGCGGTCGTCACCAAATGTTTCGCGCCGGATCAAACCGGCTGTGTCCATGCGGTCGAGCAGCCGCGACATGCCGTATTGCGGCAGCAAAAGACGTTCCTGCAACTCGAAGGGCCGGATGCCATCTTCGCCGGCCTTCTCGATTTCGAGGAGAACATCATACCAGGCAAGCGGGGCAAGATCCGCCGCCTTCAGGTCGCGCTCAATGCTTTCAACGAGAGACTTGCTGACGGACAGCAGCGCGCGCCATGCAGCCTGCGTTTCCTTTGACGGGGTTTTCACAAAAGCCTCCTAATATGATGCAGGTGCATCTATATGCTGGATTGAGGGAGGATTTCCATCCGGAAACCGAGCTTTTTTCCTCGAAAGGTGGTCTCGCAGTTACCAAGACAGATCGCATTCGGCAGATCGCTGATCACCGACATGCCGCGCAAAGTGATTGCGGTGATCTTCGCGCAAGGCGAGGAGGCTCCGTTGCTTTCTGATGATTATATCCAGGTTGATGGCATGCCGATCAATGAGGGGGCCTCTAGGATACGCTTTCGGCCAAGTGTGCTGGGCGCTCCACGCGGCAGTGACCTGGGCAGCCGATAGTCCACCATCTCGGCGTCGAGGGCAGCACGAGCCGGGCGATGGGCGTCTTTGGCCGCTGTTCGGAGGCTGTCGAAATCGTGCGGCGTCAACCGGCGCGGCCGATGGAAAAGGAGACTGCGGTCTCTTTCAGGAAGATTTCAGGATCGCCCGCGCGTGGGATGTCAGCAGGCAAATGAGGCGCAGTCGCATCACTGTATTTTCTTGAGGAATGACGCCATGCCCCTATTTCGAAATAAAGCGCTGTGCTTTGTCGCAATTTTGACATGGCCGCCCCGGCGGCCTCAGCCGTCCTCGTCAACCTGACCGCGGTAGATCTGGACGGCACGCCCGAAACTGACGAGACATCGGCTCATTTCTACCAGGCGCAGGGGTGGTTTTATCAGCCAGAGCGGTCGGCGGGCGCGAGCGGAGGGTTTCGGCAATCTCGCCAGCGGTATCCGGCGGACATTTGCGGCCAGTCCAGGCGCCGACCGTCTGACGGAATCGACCCAGGCCAGCGTGTTCCTGAACGACAGCCTGAAAAGCGCTTGTTTCAGGTTAGGTCATCGCAAGCGGAATTTGATCACCGGCGTTGTCATCTCACACGTGGATTTCTCCACCCCTCTCAGTCTCCACGCTGAACGTAGATCCTTAAGATTTTTAATCATGCCTTGTTGGTACTCGCGTAACGTCGATTGGCAATACTACGTGCGAACTAAGACAACTGATGTCACCAAGATGAGCGCGACTGAACTGAACAAGCCGAACGCAAAGATCGAGAAGCGATGGCAAGAATTGGCCAAGCAGGAAGCGCTGTTAGGGATGAAAGCAGTCGCGAAAAGGCATGGTGTCGACTTCGCCGAAGTCGCGCGCTCGCACGGCGCCAGACGTCCGAAAGCACCGGTAAAGGTTGCTCAAAAAGCAACAACGCAAACGGCCCCGAGGGCCACTGGCAAAGCAGAACGCAAGGCGACCGCAAAGGCAGCGTCTAAAGAAGCAGCAAAAACGAAGCAGGCCGTCGTCAATAAGGCAGCTTCCAAGCCAACCAAAACAACAAAGATCGTTTCGAAGGCGAAATACAAGAACCTCGACAATCCAGAACAGACCTGGTCTGTAAAGGGACGCAAACCAGCATGGTTTACTGCCCACCTGGACGCAGGGAAGGCACTTGAAGATCTGGCCGCGTAAATTGGCGGGCTCTCTCACCACTGCAAGAATGACCAAGCGCCCGCGCCCTGACAAAAAGGGCACGGGCATTCTTTGTTCGGCTGCTTAATCTGGAAGCGGGCGCGTGATCTATTTCGCTGCGCAAACATAATCCAGGCAACTTTTTCTGTGGACTTCCCTCTCGCAACCCTCGCGCCCGTATCTCATCTACTGCAGACTATTTCAGCAGGCGAGGAGGTCCGTCGCCCAGCGATGTGTGTTGGCAGAAGGGCGAACGTGCTATCATGCGTTGCGAGGAGGACGCCATGACATCCGAGACCGCAGGTTCTACACCACCGGACAATCTGAAGCCGCGGCAGCGAGCGACGCTCAAAGTGAATAAGGTGACTGCAGATGACGTCGCCGCGGCACTAAAAGCCGGGTTCTCCGACTTTCTGGCCCGGCCGGTCATGAGCAGTGCTTTCGGCCTCTTCTATGCGCTCTTCGGGATCCTCATCGTTTGGTGCCTGGTTTGGCTCGGCAAGATCTGGATGATCATCCCCGCCATTGCAGGCTTTCCGCTGGTCGCGCCCTTCGCAGCGGCGGGGCTCTATGAGATATCCCGCCGGTTGCAAAACGGCGAGAGTTTCGGCTGGTCTGAGATCCTCACCGTCATGGCCGATCAGCGCAATCGAGAAATGGGCTGGATGGCCTTCGTCACCCTGATGGTTTTCTGGGTATGGATGTACCAGATCAGGCTTTGGCTGGCGATCATCTTGCAGGACGCATCCTTCTCGGACTTTGAAGGGTTTTTGACCGCCGTATTCCTCACGCCCGAGGGCTGGACGTTCCTTGCAGTTGGCACCTGTTCGGGCGCAGTTCTGTCGGCAGTCCTGTTTTCGGTGACCGTCGTCGCGATGCCCATGCTGCTCGACCGGGAAACCAATTTCGTGTCCGCAATGATCGTATCGGTTCGCGTCGTCACGGAGAACCCTGTGGTTATGCTCGCCTGGGCGGCGATCATCTCAGTCACGATGGTGTTGTCACTGGCTCCCGCGTTTCTGGGTCTGATCTTCACCCTGCCGATCCTTGGTCATACCACATGGCACCTGTATCAGCGGGCTGTCCCACCAGCGGGGCCGTGATCCTCTATTCGATTGGGTCGAAACGTGGCGCGCCGCGAAGCGCAGTATCATGGCTGACAGCCCGCTATTGCTGAACAATCAGCCACTCCGAGCCGACCGCCAGGATTACAACTCATCGCGAGGGTCCACGCGTGGTCAGGACCGAGCCGGAACGTCGACCGACCGATCAACTCTTTCGCCAAACCCAACTCAACCAAGCGGTCAAAAACCGCTGCGCAGCGCGGTCCGTCATAGGGATCGGGGTCCAGCGAATACGCAATCGCCAGCATGGTCGATTGCGCCACCGCGTCCTCAGACAGGAACAGCTCGATCGGTGCGCTTAGCCCCTTTGATCGCAGCTTCGGGGCAATCGGTCTGGGCGCGGCGCTGCGTTGGGCCAGGTTTTGCCCTAATCGGATCGTCGCTTCGATGGACTCATAAAGCCGTCACTGAACCGTCAGTTCGCCCCCCATCCGTCGGCGGCAAGGTCGCGCCACTTTGCCCTGGTGAGCTGCTGAGCCGAAACCGGGAGCACGGTGTCCAGTTTAGTGCCCGCGCTAGAACAACGTCCGAGAGCAGGCAGGCGATCCGCTCCGCCCGGTCGTCGGCTTCCCAAACGGCGTGCAGGACAGCCAAGCAGCCTGCCGATGGCCCATCCGTCGGCTCAAATTAACTCCAATAGGCCGCAGCTCCGGCGTGCGTGGTATGTTCGGTCGGGCGGACACCCAACCCGGCATGATCCACCGCCTGCGCAACGAGCCGACCATGATCTCTCGGAAACTCCGGTGCCGCAAAAAGCAGATAGTCAGGATCGAGCGCGGCTACGGCATGCACGGGTGTGGGAGGGTAACCCTCGAAGGGTGTCTCAGCCCGTGCCATCCGCAAGGCTTCATCGGCGGACATAACCGCCAGAAACAACTGGCCTGTTCCCATCAGGGATGCAATTCGCTGGGGCCTTGGCCCACGCGCCACCCGTGCCTGCGCTTCGGGAAGCTCCTCCTCCAAGGCCGCAACAACTTCCTTCGCCAGATCGTACGTCCGCAGGTCGCCCCGATGTGAGCCGACCAGCAGATGCTTTTGCCGATAGACGACCCACTGACCGTAAGGCGTATGTGCGTAGGCAGGGGCCGCGAGCACGGCCCCGACCACCGCCAGAAAACCCCGCCTATTCATCAACGAACACGTCTTTGTTGAGCACCGCGGTGATGATGTAGTTCGGAACATCCACAACCTGCCCGACGCGCAGATCCACCGCGACTGATGCCAGCACATAGGCCTGTTCCCGCGTCAAATCGTAAGTCCGCGTTATGTGATCGATCATCTGCGTCAACGCATGGCGCGCAGCCAAAGTCAGATCTTCGGAGAGTTGAGGCAGATCCTCAATGACTTCGCTTTCGAGATAAGTGTGATAGGTCGGAACCGAGCCCGGTTCCTTGAACGGATATCCGATGGTCTGGTGGAAGGCAGAGGGTTCGATATCTTTGATCTGCTGGCCGCCTTCGACCTGCGGGCTGGTGATGAATTCACCTTGGCCCTTTCTGATCTCCGTCGTGACAGTGACGACGGCGCCGGTTTCGATGGCCGTGCCCGACACCTCACCATCGCCTTGCGCGTAATGCACATCGCCGATGAACAGGTTGCAGCCGTCAACGAAACAGGGGATCAGGATCGTCGTCCCCACCTGCATCTGCTGCACATCCATGTTGCCGCCGTTTTCACGGGGCGGCACCGTCCGCAGGCAGCGTTGCTCTTGGCTCGCACCTGCCCCACAGATGGCCGCCGGATGCGCTCCAGTAGGTTCCGGCGGCAACGCAATGCCTCCGACTGCGGCCAACTGCGCTTCGCGGGCAAGCCAGTCCTCGACCTCCAGTTCGCCAGGCATGGTGCCAATCGAGCCGGTAAATGCTTCGTAGGGGATCGCGATCCCCGGCATCGCATCAGAGACAGCATGCGTGCGGCTCTGCTTCCATCCGACGAAGTAGGGTTCGGTGAACTCGTCTCGCAGGAACCCGAAGCCGGGCACGATGACAGTATATCCGAACTGGTCGGGATCAATATCGACAACCGTCACTGCGAGGACGTCGCCGCGTTCAGCACCTTCAATCGCAACAGGGCCCGTCATCGGATGCACGCCGGACAAATCGAGCGCCGCGACGTCGTCCGCGTTCGAGTCCAGTGTCAGGTCGCTGTCAAGCGCATCGCGCGTCTCGAATATGATGAAATCGCCTGGCGAGGCCGTCGCGACGGCGGGGATATCGGGATGATAGCGATTGAAACAGTTTGGATCGTCGGAACAGAACGCACCTTCCTTTGCGACCACGACCTCCGTCTTCCAAGTGACATTTGTTGTATCGGCCAGAACCGGTGCCGCCAAGGTGGCAAGGCAGCAGCTCGCGACCTGAAAGTAATATGATTTCATGTCTATGTCCCTCTACTTTTTTGCGCCGGCTTCTCCGCAACGGCGAGAGGCGCGGTCCATATATATCGTCGTTCGAAACCGCTCTGGGCCGAAGTGCCTTTCGCGAAAAATACGGGGCCAGTAACCCAACGCGCACACGGATCCTGCAAGCAGGCTACAAAAGATGCTTTCATGTGCAAGGTATACTTTACGCTACGGCAGCGACGTGCCCGAGCAGGACCGATAAACCGAAGGAGAGCACGGGCACTTGAAGGATGGATCGTATGGCTCCCGCTCTACCGACATCTCACTTGCGAAACGACAGGTGTCATCGACTGCAAGAGACGGCGCCACCCGATGGCAACGAAGACTGTTCCAGCAACAATTTGGGGCGCAAAACATGTACAGACGGGAGAGAACCTCACTGCCGTGCTAGGCCTCAAACCGCTGAATGCGTCCCGTCCTTGGCAGAACGGCACCGTGGTGAATACCAATCGACGGGTGCGAAGATGGCTTCCCAGAAAGCGCGACATCACACCAGTCTAGGATCATGAATAAGAAAGGATCTGCGACCGCCTCAACGCGACGCCCCGCAAATGCCTCGGATTGAAGACACTGCTGAGGTGTTCCGCGAAAAGACGATGGGGGCAGATGAACTAAAACCCCTACCCTCAACACCAATAAGAGTTGCGGTTTAGGTATCGCTCACACTCAAACTAGGGGCACCTTGACCGAGATCGCTGTCTTGCAGGTCGTTTGCCGAGAGCAGCCGTGCTTGCCCAACTCGTCCACTGTCGGCCAGATGGTACATAGCAATCTGCTAAGAGCGCGGCCAGGCAATAGACGTCGGCAGACGGGCCGGACAGAATACGGTATTTGTAAGCTGTCGTAATCGTGAAAATCGCTCACAGTGCAGAGGCCGTCTTTGCCTGGACAATTTGAACCGGCCATTGGCTGTCTGCGCAGAGAGTTAAGTCCGAAGCATTAAGCTGGCATCCCGCGGCTGAGCGCATCGTCGGTTGAAGCAGCGCCGCACCACCCTTAGCATACATATAGCTGCCTTCGGCGGAGTGTGACGTTGCGAGCCTCTGGGCACCCCGAGCGCGTGACCTCTCGGCCATCGTCCGACCGACCACGCACAGCTATGAAGGTTGGCCGTTCTGTGCGACGAATGCGGTATGTCGCAATTCACGATCGAACAGATGCGAACGTTTCTCACTGTGGTTCGCCTTGGAGGTGTCCACCGGGCCGCCGTTGCGCTGAACCTGACGCAACCTGCTGTGACGACACGGATCAAGACGCTTGAGACCGCCTTGTCCTGCAGCCTGTTTGATAGGACATCAGGCGGGCTGAAACTCACAAAGCGCGGCGAACTGCTCCTGACCTATGCGGAGCGGCTGGAGCATCTTGCAGAGCTTGTCCGGCGGGACGTGATCGACCCCGCAGCGCTAGACGGGCGCTTGCGGATCGGCGCATCGGAAACCGTCGCGCAGTGTTGGTTGCCTGAGCTTGCGTCACGATTGCACAGCACGTATCCAAAGGTGGACATCGAACTGAAAGTGGATGTATCTAGCGAGCTGCGCTACGCCCTTCTGAGCCGCGAGATCGACCTCGCGATCCTGCTTGGACCCATTTCGGAGTATTCGGTCGATAACATCGTCCTGCCCGGTTTCGAACTTGCCTGGTACAGAGCGGCGGACGGGGAAACGCTCGGCGTGCCGGCGGACTACTTGAAACGGCCCGTTCTGACATATGCGAAGAACACGCGTCCCTATCGTGAACTGAAAGAATACCTGTTTGACCATATCGGACCGGAGGCATCGCTGATGCCCTCGTCATCGCTGTCCGCGTGCTTTCGGTTGGTCGAAGCGGACATGGGTGTCGCGGCGCTCCCGCGCATTCTCGGAAAGCCGCATGTGTCCGAGGGGCGTATTCGCGAGTTTGATCCTGGCTGGGTGCCGAGCCCGCTTCAATTCACGGCCTCCTACCTCACCGAGCCAAAGAGCCATATAACTGAAACGGCGGCAACGCTCGCACTTGAGGTGTCCGCCACTTACGCAGCGCAGAACACGATATAAACTTCCTTTATCAAAATCGAAAAAAATATTCGATTTGATTTTATACTTAAGCCCATGCAGATTGCGACAGTCATTCCGGGGGCATGTGTCTTGTATCAAGAGCTGAAAACAAGTTCGTTGACCGACGTGCGCGCCGCGATCCGCTGCGGCGCCTATCGCTCGCACACGGCAGGACTTGGCAGCGGCTATCTTCAGGCAAATCTGGCCATCATGCCGGAGACCTATGCCTTGGACTTCATGAGATACTGCCAGCGCAACCCGAAGCCTTGCCCACTGACCGGTGTGTCCGATACCGGCAACCCATCCATGTTCACGATGGGCCGGGACATCGACATTCGGACCGATGTGCCCGCCTATAACATCTATCGTGACGGTCGACTGACTGGATCAGCGCAGGATATCTCCGACATCTGGCAGGATGATTTCGTGGTTTTCGCCCTCGGCTGCTCCTTCACGTTTGAACATGCGTTGCAGCAGGCAGGGATCCCGGTCTGGCACATCGACAACGACAAGACCGTGCCGATGTACCGCTCGAATATCGAGACGGTTCCGGCCGGACCGTTCCGTGGCAAGATGGTCGTCTCGATGCGCGCGATCCCGGAAGCGCGGGTGGCCGAAGCCGTCACAATCTCGAGCCGCTTCCCGCTGGCCCATGGCGCGCCGGTCTTCTGGGGGGATCCGGCAGAGCTCGGCATCGCCGACGTGGCAGATCCTGACTGGGGAGACGCGGTGCCAGTCCCTGATGGGCACGTTCCTGTCTTCTGGGCCTGCGGTGTGACGCCTCAGGTCGCGCTCGAAGCGGCGGCCCTGCCGATTTGCATCACCCACAAGCCTGGCCACATGCTGATCAGCGACATTCCGGAAAACGCCGAAGTCCCAGTGCTGCAGCCGGACACCATACAATAATCGACATCCAACAAGGAGACACCCATGAAACGCACCCTCACCCTTTTGATTGCCACGACCGCACTTGCCTCACCTGCTATTGCCGAGGACCTTTCTGTTGTCGGCAGCTGGTCCGGCCTACCACTTCACAAGGAATACGAAGCGCCGTTCTGGAGCGAAAAGCTGCCTGCCGCATCGGGGGGTGAAATCAACGTCGCGCTGACCACGCACAACCAGATGAACCTCGGCGTCGGGGATGTGTTCCGCCTGTTGGGTGACGGGGTCTACGACGTGGCCATGACCGTAGCGGACTACGCCGTGGCCGACGCGCCCGAGCTTGAAGGGCTGGACGTGCCGCTTCTTGCCCTCACGGCGGACGAAGCCAAGGCGATGGTGGATGCCGCGCGACCGATGGTCGATGATATCTATGCCAATCGTTTCAATTCCAAGGTTCTGGCCATTGCACCCTACCCGCCCCAGGTCGTGTTCTGTAACGCCGAGGTGTCGGAATTGGCCGATCTCGAAGGTCTCAAGGTGCGCGCGTCAGGCCGGATGACCGCCAAGTTCCTGGAAGCCCTTGGCGCCGAAGGTGTGAATGTGAGCTTCTCGGAGGTGCCCGGTGCGTTGCAGAAAGGCGTCGTCGATTGCGCGGTGACAGGGGCCGGATCCGGCTACTCTGCCGGCTGGTGGGAAGTATCGACTCATCTGATGGCGATCCCGTTGGGCGGTTGGGACAGCGTCGTGACGGCGATGAACATGGACCGCTGGAACAGTCTGAGTGCTGAAAAGCAGGAGTTGATCACAAGCCAGGTCGCAACGGAATTCGAAGCCCCCGCTTGGGAGACCGCTCAGGACGCACTGGTCAATGACATTGCCTGCCTGACCGGCAACGGCGAATGCCCGGCCGGCGAGGCCCGCGGCATGACATTGGTCGAAGTGTCGGATGCAGACTTCGAGAAGGCCCGCGGCGTTCTGGTCAACGAAGTCCTGCCGGACTGGGCTGAGCGGGCGGGTGGCGACTGGGCCGACCGCTGGAACGAGAGCGTTGGCAGCGTCGTCGGCGTGTCGATCGGCGGCTAAGCACGGAGCGATATGACCGATCTCATGAAAGACAAACTTCTTCATAATCTCCGGCGCCTCAACCATGGCATCGCCCTCGCCACTGGGGCCGTTCTGATGGTCTGCGCCTTGATTGTTCTGGCGGACATCGTGCTCCGCCAGATGGGGTCATCTTTTGGCGGCACGGATGAGATCTCCGGATACGTGATGGCCATCGCCACATCCTGGGGGATGGCCTTTACCCTGCTGGAACTCGGACACGTGCGCATTGATATCCTCAGGGGGCGCGTCAATGACAGTGGCCGCGCCCTCTTTGACCTCTTCGCGATGCTGATGCTGACCGGCACCGTGACATTGATCGCTTACAAATGCTGGCCGGTGGTCGAAAGATCCCTGGCGAATTCATCCCGGGCCAACACTCCGCTTGAAACGCCATTGGCTTGGGTACAGATCCCATGGTTCGCGGGCTGGGTGTGGTTCGCAGTCATGGCGTGGCTGACCTTTGTCGTGGCCGCGATGATGATCTTGAAAGGCCGGTTCAAGGAGGCGGAAACCACCATCGGGTGCTTTGGGGAAGAGGATCTGATCAAATGATCTGGGCCATCGCCCTTGGGCTTCTGGGCCTGCTCGCCATGTCGATCCCGGTGGGCATCGTGTTGTTTCTGCTCGGGTTCGGCGTCGATGTCTTTTTCAGCGCCTTTCCTCTGATGCGCGGCCTTGGCAATCTAGTCTGGTCGACGTCGAACAACGCCACACTCATCGCCATTCCGTTCTTTGTGCTGCTGGGCGAGATTCTGGTGCGCTCCGGTATCGCGACGCGCACCTATTCCGCGCTTGACCGATGGGTGTCATGGATGCCCGGCGGCCTGGTGCATGCGAATGTCGCAACCGCGACGATGTTTTCCGCAACCTCCGGCTCCTCGGTGGCCACGGCGGCGACGGTCGCAACCGTCGCCATGCCGCAGGCGGAGAAGCTGGGGTATGACCCTCGGCTCTTCTCGGGTGCCATTGCCGCTGGTGGCACGCTCGGCATCATGATCCCCCCGTCGATCAACCTGATCGTCTACGGGTTCCTGACCCAAACCTCGATTCCGCAGCTGTTTCTGGCGGGGCTGATCCCCGGCATTGCACTGGCACTGGGGTTCATGGCAATCACAGCCTTGATCTGCACAATCCGCCCAAGCCTTGGCGGCAATCGGCGCACCTTTCCTCTCGCGGACATGTTGAGGGCTTTGGTGCAACTGATCCCGATCATTCTGCTTTTCGCCATCATCATTGGCACGATCTATAAAGGCTGGGCCACACCGACCGAGGCGGCGGCCGTTGGTGTGGCCGGTGCCATCCTTATCGCGGGTCTCTTCGGCGGCATCAGCCTGCGCATGTTCGCCGAAAGCATTCTCGGCACGATCAAAATCACATCGATGATCATGCTCGTCGTGATCGGCGCATCCTTCTTGAACTTCACCCTTGCCTCCGCGGGGCTCGGTAACGAACTGCAGTCGCTGCTCGACGGGATGGGCCTTTCGCCCATGGGGCTGATCTTTGTTGTCGTCCTGATTTACATCGTTCTGGGCTTCTTCATCGAGACGCTGTCACTGATGGTTGTGACGATCCCGATTATCGTCCCCTTGGTGGTGGCACAGGGGTTCGATCCGATCTGGTTCGGCATCCTGATGATCGTACTCATTGAAATGGCGCTGATCACGCCACCGGTTGGGCTGAACCTTTACGTTGTTCAAGGCGCCCGCAAATCTGGAAAAATGAGTGAAGTCATGGTCGGTGCCATACCCTATGTCGTTGCGATGCTGATCATGGTGATCCTGTTGATCGCCTTTCCGGCCATCGCGCTTTATCTACCGTATGTGCTAAGCGGAAGCTGATCGATGCAGTTCGAAACCTCAGTTGGAACGCGCGATGTCGAGATCCACGACGTCTATGTCGCCGGTTGGACCGGACGAGACCGCGCCGCTGTGGATCATCACATCGCCGAATTGGCAGCCATTGGCGTGTCGCCACCATCGCAGGTGCCGCTCTACTATCGCGTGTCTGCCGATCTGCTCACGCAGACCTCCACGATCCAGGTTCTGGGGACAGAAACATCGGGCGAGATCGAGCCCCTTGTAATCCGTTCAGAGGGGGAGATCTGGCTCGGCCTTGCGTCCGATCACACCGACCGTGCGCTCGAAACGGTATCGGTCGCGGCCTCGAAACAGATCTGCCACAAGCCAGTCAGCACAGGCTTGTGGCGCATGGCCGAGGTCGAAGATCGTCTCGATGACCTGATCCTGACGTGCAAAATCAGGGAAAGCAACGCCTGGGTCACGTATCAGAGCGGTACATTGGCCAGCATCCGTCCGTTGTCGAGTCTCATTGCGGGCATAGCCTTGCAAGATGGCCAGGCCATGCTGTGCGGAACGCTTGCTGCCGTCGGTGGGGTGAGACCAGCGGCTGATTATCGCATGTCACTCACCGACCCGAAACAGACGCTTCAGTTGTCACTCGACTACGCGGTGACCGCCCTGCCTTCGATCACCTAAGACGCCCGGAACACGATCTGCCAAACAAATCTCGCGGCTTTCGGCGTAGTATTGCAGCCGAGAGCTGACGCACTTCCGTCCCTACTGGCGCACGATCTGTTAGACTGGTCAAATGACCGCGGCCAGTGCTTATAGTTTTCGCGAAGCCACATTGGACGACCTCGCACTGCTGAGGTCATGGCAGTCTAAGCCGCATGTCCAGGATTGGTGGGACGCAGAAGAGCCATACGATGAAGCGGATTTGGCCGATCCTCGGGTCGCTCGCTGGATTGTTTCAAATAACAGGCAGCCCTTCGCGTTCATGCAGGACTACACCGTGCATGGTTGGCAGGACCATCATTTCGCCAGCCTTCCCAAAGGATCGCGGGGGATCGACCAATACATAGGCGCGCCCGAAATGATCGGGGTCGGTCATGGGTCCGCGTTTATTGGAGAGAGACTGCACGCTCTCTTCGACGCTGGCGCACCTGTGATTGCGACCGATCCGCACCCCGACAATCATAGAGCCATAGCCGTTTACAGGAAGTTGGGATTCGAACCGCTGGGGCCGCCTCGGGAGACCCAATGGGGCCTGATCTTGCCCATGGCTGTTGAACGGTAGCTGGACGAACACTAGCGTCGCAGGACTGTCATCTGTCAACGCGTATAGGTGGGACTGAACAGACGTTCTGCCGTTGGAAGAAAGAGTACGGTGGAATAGGCACGGATCAATTGAAGGAACTAAAGCGT
>NZ_CANLQB010000021.1 GCF_947493125.1 uncultured Roseobacter sp.
CCTTTCCTAGCAGTGATAGACAACTGCACTTGGCGCATTGCGACGCCGGGGGAGCAGGAGCTATCCACCCCATCGGCGCCGTCTTTCTGTCGCTGCGCCGCAGCATCAGGAGACCCAATGAATGGCTGGAATGGGCCGGGACGAGATCCGATTGAGTTGGGGCAGGGGGCGATGCTGCGTTTGCTCCAAGGACGGCACCGAGCCCATAGCGGAAGTCTTCGGTTTTTGCTGCGTGCGCATGCAGCACGAAAATTGCTGCATGCGCAGTATTCACATTTCTCCTATACAAAGAGAAATGCTGCCGTTCGTGCTCATGCCTTCAAAACGGCAAACTACTCTGGTTGGACCGGCAAGCCGCGAGATTTTCGATTTTCCTGTCAGTAGCGGAATTTCTTCAACATTGCAGCGTACTGGATCCGTCGGGAGCGTATGTTATCGAAACAGCCACTCACCTGTTGCTTGCAACTCAGGCACATGTGAAAATTGCTTGAATGACTTAAGCCGTCTTTCGGCTCCGCAGCCACGCGAAAGCGGTTAGCCCACCAATAAACAGGGGCAAGCCCGCGGGGAGCGGAATGACCGCGGGGTCCGCAGCGCCGAAGATGTCGAGGTCCACGATCTCTCCATCCAGATCACCCGCAAAGTTCAGGATCCCGTCCGTCAGGTCTATCCCAAAGAACAGGATCGCGACGCCGAATGGGTCGCTGCTTTCTTCGTTGATCGCCAAATCGTAGAGGATCGAGATCGTATCGGCATCCGCGTCAACTTCGACGTCCAGCGCCGTACCGCCCAAAATCTCTGTAAATGTTGTATCAAAAATCGACAGGTCGACGTCCGAGGCCAGAGCCGAATCGACTGCGCCAGACTCAAGCAGTGCGGAGACGAAAATGTCATCATTGTCATTCGAGATACCAAATGCCTCAAGATAAAAGTCATCCGCGATCACATCGAGCGTATCCGCTGAAAAAATGAGATCTCCCAGGATCACATCATCAAGTGTACTCGCCGAGGCCCCCCCCGCCGACAGGCCGAGAGCGCAAACAAGCCCGGCACAAAAATTGTAAAATCTGTTTTTCATCTCAGGTTTTCCGATGCAGTCCATGAACTTATTACCTTTCGCTTAGCTTACACCAAGAAATCAGCTGTGCCGATCTCAATCTGGATACTGTTTGTGTCCACATCATCACCAATGACGTAGATCCGATCGCCATCCCCGCCGTGCGTGATCAGCACGCCGCTGCGGATATCGCGCACGGTGAAGTCGTCGTCAGCCAGCAGGATCGTGTCATCGGCACCGAAGTCCGAGATCAGATCCCGCTCGCGCGCGCCGTTGGTCAGTTCGTCGCCGAAGACGAAGGTATCCGCCCCGCCGCCGCCTTCCATGCGGTCGTAGCGCCCGCCCAGGCCGAAGATGAACTCATCCGCCTCGGTCCCGGCCAGACGATCGGAGCCTTCGGTGCCGACCACATCGAGCCGCCCCGGACCGTCATCCGCCCCGTTGACCTGCAGCGTCGCCAGCCCGTCGGTCGAAAGATCGCCGTCGCTGATCGCGAAGGAGATCGACAGATCCACGCTCTCATCGTCGTTGAGAGCGCCGAACTGGCCGGGGTCGATGGTCACGCCGCTGGCGCTTTCGGTGAAGCTGACCGTGCGGCCGTCCGACGAGGTGACGGTAACGTCCTCAAGGCTCAGCACCGCGCTGTCGACATCGCTGCCGAGCGCCAGCAGGTCGAGCGTGACCGGCGCGTCATCCTCCGATGCGGTCTCGGCCAGCGCCCCAACCATGGGCGTGTCGTTCACGCCGGTGATGGTCACCGTGACAAGGCCCGTATCGCTGCTGTCTATGTTGCCATCGGTCACGGTGTAGCTGAAGGTGTCGGTGGCACTTTCCCCTGCGCCAAGGCTCTCGAAGGCGCCGTTGGGGTCGTAGTCAAAAGTACCATCACCATTGTCGGTCACCAGACCCAGTGTGCCCGTGGTGTTCAGGCCCGAGACCGACAGCGCATCACCGTCGATATCAGTGTCATTGCCCAGAACCGACGCGGTCGTAAAGGCAGTGTCCTCATCAGTTTCGAACCCAACGCTGTCGTCATCCCCTGCGACCGGCAGGTCATTGACCGGATCGACCGTGATCGAAATCGTGCGCACCTGCGAGAAAAGCGCACCGTCACTGACGCGGTAGGTGAAGCTGTCAGGCCCGTTGAAATCTCCGTCCGGTGTGTAAGTAAAGGCGCCTGCCACACCCAACTCCAGCAGACCGTCTGAGACATCGTCGATGATCTCGACGATCAGGTCCGCGACATCCGTTTCCGCATCATCATAAAGAAGCTGGCCAAGAACCCTGGTGTCTTCGTCCAGCGTGACCGAGCCGTCCTGCGCGGTCGGGGCGGTATTGTCATCGGCCTGAACCGTCAGTTCCACTGTTCCGGTGTCAAAGCCGCCGGACCCATCCGTAACGGTGTACTGGAACGTCGCCGGCCCCGCGTACCCGGCGTCGGGCGTGAAGACGATCAGCCGGTCGATCAGATCGACCGTGCCGTTGCTGGCCATCCCGACGCCAACAAGGTTCAACGTATCGCCATCGACGTCGGTATCATTCGCCAGCAGGTCGGCCGGATTGATCACCAGGTCGGTCTGGAATAGCGTCGAGAGCCCATCGTCATCAACGGCAACCGGCACGTCATTCACGGCAGCAATCGACAGGCGGATCGTCCCGCTGTCGGAGGCCCCGTCGCCATCCGTCGCCGTGTAACCGATGTCGAAGTCGCCATTTACGTTGGCAGCCGGGGTAAAGACAAAGTCTTCGCCGTCGAAAGTGACCTCGCCCACGGCAGGATCAACGTCGAATTCGAACGAAAGCTCCTCATCGTCGGCGTCCGGCGCGTTGTCAAAGACCGGGACAACAACCGGCGTGTCTTCGTTCGTCGGCAGGTCAAAATCATCCGACACCGGCGCGTCGTTCACGCCGCGAACCCCGATGGTTACCGCTGCCGGGTCACTGACCAAGGCGCTGTCGGTATCCTCGATCACGGTGTAGGTGAGCACAACACTCGCCGCCGGGTCCTGCGGCACGGGGTTGGCACCTAGCGCCTCGAAGTCACCAGCTGGGCCAAACACCACCGTGCCATCTCGGCTCACCAAGATCGTCCCGCCCGAAGACAGCGCTGTTTCGACGCCAAACGGGATCACGGCATCATCCGGCCCCCGCACCTCGTTGATCTCGATCGGATCGCCGTTGAGGTCCGTGTCATTGCTGAGGATGTTGAAGGTGATTGCGGTGTCTTCGTTTGTCTCCGCCGTATCATTCGCCGCGACGGGCGCAGCCGGAGGCTGCGGCCCCACCGCAATCGTCACCGTGGCCATGTCAAACGCGCCAGACCCATCCGTCATGGTGTAGTCAAAGCTGGCCAGCCCCGTGAAACCCGCCGTGGGGACAAAGCTCACAACCCCGGCGGCAAGGCTCACCATGCCGTTCTGCGCGTTGCCGACGGCCGTCACGGCAAGCGGCTGAATGACCTCAGGGTCGCCGTCGTCGTCGTTGCGCAGCAGGTCGCCCGCATCGATGTCGAGCGCCGCGCCAAAGTCGGTCGTAAAGCCCGGATCATCAGTTGCGACCGGCGCGTCATCGACAGCGCTGATCGTGACCGTGACGGTTGCACTGTCCTCACCGCCTTTGCCGTCAGAGATCGTGTACTCAAAGGTCTCGTTGCCGTTCTGGTTCGCCACCGGCGTGATGTCGAAGGAGCCATCTGCGTTCAACGATACCGTGCTGCCTCCCGAAGTCACGCTGTCAAACGCCACCACCGTGAGCGTGTCGCCATCCTCATCCGTGTCGTTGTCGAGCACCGACGCGGTGTTAAAGGCTACATCCTCATCCGTCGTGAACCCAGCCCCGCCATCGTCGTTCGCAACAGGAGTGTCTGGTTGGCCGTCGACTGTGACGACAACAGTGCTTTCGACTTCATTGCCCGCTTCATCACGTACCAGAAATGTTAGGGTCGTCTCACCTTCGAAGTTGGGCGCGGGGGTGAAGACCAGTTGCCCGTCTTCGACCGTGACCGTCCCCCCGGTCGGGTCTGAGCCGGAAACAAGGGTCAGCGGGTTGCCCTCGGGGTCTGAGACGCTTGCCAGAACGTCAATTGTAACCGTTCCGTCTTCGTCAACAGAACTGGTCAGGTCGTCGGCGATCACCGGCGGCAAATCGACGTCTGCTGTGATGATTTCTCTTTGTTCGCCATCTTCGTCAGTAAACGCAAAATCAGGGGAGCCTGCGGACAGTTCCGCGAGATCGAAGTCACCGGTAAAGGCCATGTCGAAAACGGTCGTCTCAAACTGCCATGTCCCGGGCACCAAACCGGCGGCCTCCGCTGCTGCTTCTGCCGCGGCGACAACGTCTGGATCAAGGTCTTCCAGCCGCACGATACCCGCCGGGAAATTCAGCTCGGTGAAGTCGTCCGTGCTGCGATCAACAAGATAGGTGAACAGCGAGTTTTCATCCGTCACCCGCCATGCATCGGCAAAGGTTGTGTAGAGCTCTTGCCAGGACAGGCGCCCGGTGCCGCCCGTCAGGTCGGTGCCATCGGGCAAAGAGAAGTCGTTTGTGCTGTCGCCGTCATAGTTGCCGTGGATGCCCTGCATCTCGCCAACGCGAGACGGATCAACGAAAGGATAGACGTTCAGATAGGCGCCGCCGATGCGGACATACATCCCGTCGCCGAGACCGTTGCTGAAGATGTAATCGTTGAAGTTTCGGCGGTAAATCGAACCATCGTCAACGGCTATGGACTCGCCAACCTCAATGGAGATCGAGTTTCCATTGACGAGGACTGTGGCTTCACCGGTTTCCGGCCACTGAATTTCAACCTTGTTGTCTCCAATGCGCATCGCCGCGGCATAGTTGCTTGTGATCGAGGCCGATGGATTGTCGGTGTACCAGTAGATCGGCAGTTGGCGGGTCTGGATTTCAAACTCACCGTCCGTAGAGCGCGCGAGGACGAATTCCCCATAGGCATTGAAGAATGTGCCGTTGCCATCGAAGCTGCTGATCCAAGGATCACCGTAGGTGACACTGCCGTCAGCGTCTTCGTTTTCACCGTCATCGCTGTCGGGGTTTTCTGGGTCTTCTGGCGGGCCTTCGCGCGGGACACCGGGCGCACCGCCATCTCCTCCGGAACCGGAACCATCGCCGTCTCCAGAACCGTCTCCATCTCCTTCGGAATCGCCGTCGCTCGGGTCGTCCCCAAACAGTTTATCGATTCCAACACCAGTTGTTACTGCACCTCGAACGGCATTGAAGGTACCGATTGCAACCGCTGGAACACCTTCGACGGCCCCAAAAAGCGCACGTCCAGTTAGCATCGCGCCGCCTCCGAAACCAAAGGTGGCTAACCCGCCAACAACCATCACTCCGCCGATGAACTTCTCTTGTGCCTCAGGGCTTATCCTCTGAGGTCGAAAACGTTCTTGCATTGCATCGATCGCATCATCAACGCCATTCCCATCGTAATCGCCCACCGGCTGTGGTACGCCAATGCCTTGAGGTGCAGGACCACCGGGTGCGAAGTTCAGGCCAGTTGGATCAACAAGACTTGAAGGCGAGTTGAGCGCGAAGCGATACAGGTTCTCGATGTCACCAGAAACAAACAGAGGATCCTCAGAAGCGAAGCGACCGATATCGTTTGAGTAGGATCGCGCTCGCATAAAAATGGTGTTTTCGTTGTCTTCAAGTACCCCGAATGCTCCATTGAATTCAAAGTCATTCGCCAAGCCTTCATTTTCGGATAAAGTTCTTCCAAACGGCATGTAGATATAATTGTTTTGTACCAGCCCGTCACTTCCGCTTAACGTGGTAATCGAGCCGACCGCATCCGCATCATAGTACAAGTTCAATCCGCTGGTCTCTGCCGCCGCTAGGCCCAAACCGTGTGCGTAGCTGGCTTGCAATGAGCTCCCCACAAACTCTGATACGATATCGCCCAGCCCGAACGGATCGACGAGATACTCCGTTACGCTACCATCCGTTGTCTTCGCTACTCGATTTCCGAAGATATCGTACTCGTGCTCTTGCACCGTCCCATCTGCCTCGGTCACCTTCACCAAACGGTTATTCAGATCGTATTCGTAGGTGGTCGTCCCGGATAGATCGGTCCGGGACACCATGTTGCCGTCGTCGTCATAGGCGAAGGTGGTATCGCCGACGCTCGTGTACTGGTTCAGCGCATTGGCGGTGTAGAGTGTCTCCACCCCGTCTTCCACGACACGGGTCCGGTTCCCGGCATCGTCATATTCGTAGAGCAGCGACTTATCGTCGATTGCTGGGTTGATCGACACGAACTCCGCCGAAGTCAGCTGCCCGATAGCATCATAGCCATAGGTCCAGGTGCCGTCATGGCTCTCCATCTCCACCCGCTGCCCGGCGGTGTCGTAAGTGTAGCGATAGAAGGAGTTGACCGTGCCATCCGCCTGCGCATTCACGATCTCGGTCAAGCGACCCGCGTCATCGTAGGCGAAGCTCGAAGTCGTGCCGTTGCCGTTTTCCTCGAGGGTCAGGTTCCCCGTAGCGTCGTAGGTATAGTCGACGATGCCGCCATCCTCGTCGTCCAGACCGATGAGACGCCCGAGATCGTCATACTCATAGAACAGCGCATCGCCCGACTGATCGGTCATCGAAGACCGCAGGCCAGCCTCATTGTAGGTGTAGGCGAGGCTGCGGCCTTCGGGATAGGTGATCTTGGTGATCCGATCCGCGCTGTCGTATTCGAAGCTGGTCGTTCCGCGATCATCAACGGCTGAGGTCAGCCGACCCTGCGCATCGTAAGAGTAAGTGACCGCGCCACTCGACCCGTCGCTCTGCGACAGCAACCGCCCGTTGGTGTCATAAGTATAATCGATGGACTCCCCTCGCCGGTTTTCCGACATGGTGAGATTGCCGTTGGCGTCGTAGGCGAATTCCAGCGAGGTGCCGTCGTCCCACTCCGCCTCAACGATCCGTCCGCCTGCATCGTAGGTGAAGGTCCGGGTGGCATCGCTGGCGTCGGTGAAGGTGGACGGCGCATCGGACTCCCCGTCGTAACCGAACTCAACCGTCGCGCCGTTGGCATCGGTCAAGCTGGTGATGCGCCCTTGATCGTCGAAGGTGAAAGTGGTCTCGGTCCCGTCGGGCGCGCGGAGGCCGATCAGATCGCCGTCCGCGTCGAAGATCAACGAGGAGACATTGCCCTCGCCATCGGTGACGCGGCCGACGGCGCCGCCAGGTAGGTAGTCCACGGTGGTCGAGCGGCCTTCCCCATCGGTGACTGTGACGCCACCGACGCCGTCATAGGAGAAGGTCTCCGACTGGAGCCCGTCCGCGTAGTCGATGGATGCTAGCCTCAGATCGGCGTCATACCCGATGTCTGCAGCCTCTACGCCAGCGGGTTTCACGGAACTCAGATTGCCTGCAGCATCGTAGGTGAAGAGCGCGGTGCCAGCGTCATCTGTGGACGAAACAAGCTGCCCGGCACCGTTGTAAGCGAGAGCGACGCTGTTGCCGTCTTCGTCCGTGATGCTGTCGATGCGGCCGTCAGTGTCGCGTGTAAAGGCGAGCGACGCACCTTGAGGCCCAACTAGAGCGGTGAGGTTTCCGCCACTGTCTCTGACAGCGGTCGTTTCCTGCCCGTCCGGCTCTATTAGCTTCAGCAGTTTCCCCGATGCATCAAAGAGCATCCGGGCGCCGTCGGAGAACTCGACGGTGAAGCCTTCCGACGTTGCGAATAGCTCTGCATCTGTCAGGCTTGTGTTGGCAAAGGTGCCGATTTCTGTAGCGACGAATTCAACTGCGGTGGTCGGCACATGGGCAATGACGCTGCCGGAGAGTGTGACCGCGCGCGCTGCCGTTTCCGAAATCGCGTAGAAGGCTGCAGAGCCCGGGTCCAGGTTCCTGAGAATGCTGAGTTCCGACAGGCCCTGCAAGATGACCGTGTCGCTACCGACGTCGAGGCCGATATCGGCGACCGACGACCATCCTTGGCCCATTGAACCCTGTTCGGCACGGCTAGCAATGCTTCCAAAATCCGTAACCACTTCCGTCAGGAACGCCAGTGCCGCACTGGCGCTCTCTCCGTTCAGGCCGAACGATTGAAGTTTCTTGCCGTATTCAGCGAGTGCATTTGCAAAGTCTGCACCCGTTGAGCCAAGGCGGTCGGTCAGAAGACCTGAAACGACTACCCATGCTTCATCTGATACACCCGAGGGACGCAACAAGTCCACGCTCGCATCCCAATCGATCACGGCATCGAAATCGATGATGCTCGCATTGACCGTGTAACCTGCCCTCGGACCGGCCGTTCCCTGAATGTCAAATTCGGCGATGCCGGTTTCGCCAACCGCAATGTCGTCAACTCCATCCCCGTAGGATAGAATGAAGACCTGATCGTCGAATGCGCCAGTCAACGGATCGCGGACCAAGGCCGCTTCGCCTGATACGAAGAAAAGTGCGGCGTCAATTTCCGAAGGTGTGCCTGATGGCGATCCTCTTTCATAGGTGATTTGCGCGGCACCTGAAGTACCGGGGGCGAGCGTCTCCGGCACCGAAACATCAAATGCAAACTCCCCCGTTATACCACCAGAATCGCCGTCAATCACAATCTGGACGGGGGTCTCTTCGCTGAAGTCAATCCCATCGAACGCGCGATAGGTGAATTCATCAGTTCCTGAAGCACTTGGCGAGGCAGAATAGCTGAAACTGCCGTCCGAATTTAGTGTTAGGGTCCCCTTCGACGGCCTGGACAGAAGTTCGGCAGACAGAGTCTGACCTTCAACGTCCGTGTCGTTGGCTAGAACTCCGCTTGCGGTGGATATGGACAGTGTTGATCCCGGCAAAGCCGCGTAGCTGTCTGCTACACCGACAGGCGCATTCTGGAAATCATCGTTTTCTATCGCAACATCAAAGGCAAGTTCCGTTCCTTTAAAGTCGAACGCGAGTGTAAAGAGCTCTGTCGGTTCGATGTCGGTGTCGCCGAAGATGGGGACAGAGACCGAGGCCGATGTCTGGCCTTCGGCGAAGCTTAGCGTGCCGCTGGTGGCTTCATAATCTTCGCCCGCTGTGGCCGAGCCGTCGAGCGTGTTGAAGGGGACATCGAAAGCTTCAGGGGCCGGGCGCGACAGCGAGACGTCGAAGACCGCTTGCTGCGTACCGTCATCGCCTTCGACCACCAGGGGCCGGGACACATAGAGTGCCAGATTGTTGCCGTCGCCATCGTCATCAAGGATCCAGCCGGTTGAGCGCAGCACGGGCTCGTTGCCAGCAAGCACAGCGCCCTGGGCCGAGAAGGCTTCAAAGACGATAGTCTCGTCGGTCTCATCGATGCTATCAGCATCTACGCGGTAGAAGACAGTCTTCGAGGTCTCGCCCGCAGCAAAGGTCACGCTGGTGCCGGAGTTGAAACTGTAGGCGTCC
>NZ_CANLQB010000022.1 GCF_947493125.1 uncultured Roseobacter sp.
CGAGTATCAGAGGCTCGAAGATGCCTTCCATCGGCTGATCGGGACGACCTTTCAGACGGACATCAAGACAGGCGACAAGCGGGAAACGCGGTTCTTTTCGCTCATCGATTCAGGCAGTGGGTTCGTCTACCATGACGATGAACGGATGCGCCTAGATTACTGTGAAGTCATTCTGTCAGACTGGTTCATGCGGGCAATTGAATCCTCCGAGGTTGTGACCATCTCGCCCGACTACTTCCGACTCCGCCGCCCGCTTGAACGGCGACTATATGAGATTGCACGGAAGCACTGCGGCAACCAAAAAAAATGGCATATCGGCCTTGATAAACTTCAAGCGAAGACGGGAAGCAACGCTCCGTTGAAGCGGTTCCGCTTGAACCTGCGCGAGATTATCGAGTCCGACCACACGCCGTTTTATCGGTTCGAGTTGGACAACAAAGACCTTGTGACGGTACGGCCAAGGGCGGCTAAAGTCGAACTTGGTCAGGACATTTTCATCCCCGAATGGGCAGAGGAAAAAGCCCGCGAGGCCGCCCGCGAAAAGGGCTGGGACTTCTACGCTCTCAGAGACCAATGGCTGGCCTTCGCTAGGTCGGAAACCGCACGCGGTAACCCGCCAAAGAACGCAGGCGCGGCCTTCGTGGCGTACTGCCAGAACGCAAAAAAACTAAGGTAATGGAAATCTCAGGCGTTTTAGATTTCCTTGCCGCGAACTTGCTCGCCACCTATGGCGCGGCAGTTGGGACCATAGCGCTCGGCCTAAATTTTGTACGGTATAGGCATGCCGTAGCGGGCAGCAAAATCAGGCTCAAACTGGAAATCCTACCCACGGTGACAGAGGATGAGTTCATCGAAAAGTTGAAGCTGCCCGAAGAAGAACAAGTATTCAGGTCTGCTCCAACCTCTCTAGTGACGCACAAGGTCAAGGTGAGAAACATCGGTGCGGTCACGGCACATCTCGAAGATGTATGGGTCGTTACTAAGCAAGGAAGAGAAAACGCCACTACGCGGAGGCCATCTAGCACGAGTTTGATTTACGAGGCGGTTTCCACGACAGGAAATATCGAGATACCGCCACGCTCCTCTCGCTCCTTTTCAGTGTTTTCCAAGGAAGAAGATGGCTACCTCACGCCTGTTCGAGCCTTCGCCATAGATGAAACTGGCAAAAAGTGGCGTTCTTAGCTTGTTACCAGAACCCAAAGAAGCTGAGAGGAGCGACCAATGAAAACCGTATGCCCGCATAGCTGCTCTGGCGGCACACAAGACCGCCAGAGAGACATGACAGACGGGATGCTCTCCAAGCTCCCAGACGACCACAGGAAGGCGGTAGGGACACCGAAACGGTGTTCCTACTGCGGATGTGTCTACGACAGCGTGAGCAAGCGTGTATTCGGCAAGTATGACCCCCCAATGGGTCGAGAAGGCTGGCATCCAAGGTAAGTTGCGCAGACTGTTGATATGCTCACCGCCAGAAGGCCGTAAAAATACCAATGAGGCCGCCCAGAAGGCCGATCATGGCAGACGGCCAAAGGAAAACTAGCTCCAATCGCTCCCGCCGTTCCTGCCGCACTTCGCGCCCTAATCGAGCCAAAACCTCAGGAGACAGTGTCCATCTGCCACTATAATCAGAATATTTCCAATCAGGAGATTCCGTATCAAATTTTGGGACGGGTAACAGCAATCTGTCGGCCTGATTAGTAACGTAGCTATGCTGTAAGCTTCGTATTTCGCTTCGCACGTTGTCCTGTTCAAAGAACATCGTAGACGCAATTCCCTGTTCGTCTTCCCAGTTCTGCTCCGCGCGAGCTTTCTCAATATCTTCGCCATAAGCATCTATAATTGCTTGCTCTGCTGTCTGTAACTTTTTCAGGCTTCGGCGGAACTTCATATCCTCAAAAATCATAGCTTCTGTGAAGAACTTCATTTGATGTCCTGTTCTCAGTCTTTGCACAGCTTACGGCGTGAAACTTTGTCCTGGCGTGGGTGGTTTGAATGGCCGTTCGTCGTCGTCATCGTCTTCACGGCCTCGGCCAAGGCCATAGCCACCGTCTTTCGCAAGGCCGTAAGGACTGGATGCAAAGCCATAACGGTTTTCACGTTCGGCCACATCGCCTTTCGATAGATCGCGGCCTTGGTCTTCAATAATCCGTTGATTGCGCCTGACGTTCTCTAGGGCTTCGTCCAGTTGATCGGCATAGCTTTCACGGGTGATGGTCATAACATCGTCATGCTGTTCTCTGGCTTCGGCGCGCTGTTCTTTGACCTCCTGCCGTATGGCTCGGATTTCTTCACGTTCGGCCAATCGTTGCAGGTCGCCCAGCTCCTTGCGCTCGGCCTCCTGTGCCTTCTCAAGCTTGGCCGTGTCGATCTCACCACGGGCGAGAAATCGGAATGCCCCCGCCAATGTTCCACGGTTCTCAAAATCGAAGGCATCGCCGGCACGTCCGGACAAAAGAGATTTTAGCCGGCTTCCTGCTGTGGCGGTCATATCCTCGATGGCCTGTCTCTCGGCCTCTTGGCGTTGAAACAGATCGCGCCAGTCTTCCCGATAAACTTCTTTGATCGCGGCCTTGGTGTCGTCGATCCGCTCGGTCTCCGTTTCACGGAGTGCGGCCAAGGTCTCCCGATATGATCCGTTCAATGCCTTCATTTCGGCGCGCTGTGCGTCCCTGAGAGCCTGCAACGTGTCTTCGACTGTTGCCAGTGCCTCGGTTGGGTCTTCGCGCTCCTGTGGCCTCTCTGTGGCTGTCTGGCGGGCAAGCTCGGCAATCTGCTCCTTTGCCTGCTGAACGGTGGGCAAATTGTCCAGATCATCAAGCCGCAAGGTCTCTCGAATATCCTTGGCCTTCACGCCCTCGATCTGGCGGTTAAGGGCGTGAACCTCGCCTACATGATCCAGCACCACAAAGCCCCGCTTGTCGCCCTCTGCAAGCGTGTATCCCTGCTCCTGAAGGGCTGACCTGAAGGCGGTGGCACTATCGGCCATGTGATAGGCTTCTGTGATCGTTTCTCGCCGTTCGGAGGGTGTTACCCCTGAACGTTCAGACTGCCCCTTTTCGGCAAGGGAAACCTCTGCAAAACGATCCTTGAATCTGTCCGTGCCTCGATCTTCGCCAAGGTGCTTTGGCATCTCATGGCCAAGATCTCGCACCAGTTCCCTAGCTACCTCCCGCAACTTCTGGCGGTCAAATTCCATGTGCCGCGCCTGCATCTTCTCAAGGTCGATCCGCGACCATGCAACGTGACAATGCTCCCGCCCGTCCTTCACATGAAACACCACCGCGCGGGGCTGATCCTGTAGACCTAACTTGTCCTCGATCTTGTCGATCGCCGCGGCATACTGTTCCCGTGTCATGGGTTCGCTTGGATTGATCGAAAGGCTGTAAATCGGCTTGGTTGATTTCGTGCCTGCGGCTACCGCCTCGATCTCCTGAAACGCCCCTGCAAGATCACTGGCGGCAAAGCCTCGCAACTCGGCCACCTCGACACGTTCATTCCCTCGTGGTGGCTGTGTGTGGGCGTCTGGGTCGATTTCGTGGTGATCGTTCAACAGGTGGCGGGCAAGCTCCTGCCCGTTGGCGCGAATGTTACCCTTCAGGATCACGGCTTCCGCCCGAGGGCGGCAAGGCAAGCGTCCCGCATGGCGCGCACATCGGCGATAGCTTCGGCAGTACTGTTTGAACCTGCGCCCCCTGTGCCTGCGTTCAAATGGTGGGCGATCTGGTTCAGGTTCGAACCCACCTTGCCAAGCTCGCCCAGCAATCGCGCAACCTCCTGCGTGTTGACAGAAGGGCGGCGACGGGCACGCGGGGCAGGGGCAGAAAGCAGGATCGAACGGGCATAGCTGGCGGGCGTCAACTCGGCCTTATCAGCCAACGCCTCGACCTCGGCAAATTCATCATCGGTCATACGGATACGCAAAACGGCCTGCCGTTTCCGCGTCTCCGATCCAGATGATTTGCCCTTGTCGTGCTGTGCCATGTGCGCCTTCTTTGGGGATGCAACGGGGGGTTTTTGAAACCTCCCTTGCCAAGATTGCGGTGCTACCGCGAACATCTTGCATAACGCGATAACCCAAGTTTCTGAATCTAATCTATCTACTATGTGACCGTTATGACAAGCCAACAATCACGGTCATCCACAGTTAAACCAGAACCTTAACTTCAAACTCCCGCAGGTGGGCTTCGCGTAAACTGGGCAGCAGCGTTGAGAGAACACAGTGGTGCGCTGAGCGGGAATCGAACCCGCATCTGCTCATGGTCATAGAGCCGTTCTGGCCTTTGAACTATCAACGCCTGAACCGCCCAGTGCGAAGCCCACCTGCGGGTCAAGCCCGAAGCGGCTTGACTAAACATAGAAATTAGGTCATAATTACTGCCATATGGTCATAGAGCATTAAGCCGCCACAGAGTTTCTGTCGCGGCTTTTTTAATTTCCAAAACATCTCTCTAGCCTGCCCCTGAGAAATTTTGCACGATCCGAAGATCAGAGGGTAAAGCCATGAACCAGCTACATTTGACAGAACACGGAAGCGCACGGTGGCTCGAAAAAAACGAAGCCATCAAAGCGGGACTAATCGACAAAGACGGCATCACGCTCGGCCACGCCTTCGGCAAACGTTGGGGCGCAGAACCACCCGCCGTTGATCCTGTGACCTACACAGGGGAAGCGCATATGGTGACAATCGCCAAGAACAGAAGCGGCAAAGGTACAAGCGCAATTGTCCCCGCCCTGCTGTCCTATGAAGGCGGTATTCTCTGCATTGATCCCAAGGGCGAAAATGCCATCATTACCGCCCACCAACGCCGCAGGATGGGGCAGGATGTTCAAATCCTCGATCCGTGGAAAATCGCCCTCAAACGGCTTGAGGGGGAATGCGGGTTTGACGGATCGGACGACGAAAAACCGCCCTTCCAAGCGGCCAGCTTCAACCCTCTGGACATGATCGCACCTGACAGTATGGACCTGACAGACGACACAATGACGGTTGCCGAAGCCTTGATTACGGAAAGCGGGAACGATCCTCATTGGTCGCAGGAAGGCAAAGCCGCTATGGCTGGCCTTATCATGCACGTTATCACCTCGCCCAAAGAAGAAGGGCAACGCCACCTTCCAAGGGTGCGGGATATCATATCCATGCCCCCGAAAGAGTTTGGTGAACTGGTGCTAGACATGGCGCAAAGTCATGTGCCAGCCGTTCGCAACGCCGCAAACCGTCTCAGGAGCAAAACCGAAAAAGAACTGGCCTCGGTCATGTCTACAGCGGCGTCCAATACGCACTTTCTGGACAGCCCCGCGATCAGATCAACGCTTGAATCCTCAAGCTTTGATTTCGGTGGCCTCAAGGACAATGACAGGCCGTTGACGGTGTTTCTTGTCCTCCCTGCTGAACGCCTCAAAACACATGGGCGGTGGCTTCGCTTGCTCGTCTCCATGGGGTTGACGGCCATCACTCGGAAGGTAGGAAAACCGAAAAAATCCGCCCTGTTCATCCTCGATGAATTTGCCGCTTTGGATCGCCTGCAAATGGTGGAAGAAGCCTTCGGCCTCATGGCTGGTTTTGGGATGCGTATCTGGATTATTCTGCAAGACCTGTCACAGGTGCAAGACCTCTACAAAACCCGTTGGCAAACGTTCCTTGCAAATGCAGGCGTGATCCAGATTTTCGGGATCAATGAGCCACTGACCGCAGAATATTTTAGCCGATACATGGGACAACAGACGGTTGAACAGATATCGAAAACAACAGCCGAAATAAGGCAAGGCGGATTCTTGTTATCCGCTGCTGATCCGCATTATCGGTCAATGAAGGATCGAAGCTTTGGCCGTAGTCTCATGACGGCGGATGAACTCATGAAGATGCCAAATGACAAGGCCATTCTCATGATATCGCCTCATGATCCGATGATCGTGGATAAGGTGGTTTACTACCAAGATGCACGGTTCATCGAACCTGAAACAAGCAAGCGGATGTACGTCCAGCACCCCGACTACAAAGCCGATCCAACCCTCCCGATCTATGCAACGGGGCGCATCGGACGGGCTGTTGTTCGACATTTGAATGGTGACGGGAAGCCAGAAAAAACCCGCTTCAAGTGGACATGGACACCCCTGAAATACGCTCTCGGCACCTTCCTTCTCGCTGTAGCTCTATGGCAATGGGATCAATGCGGCTGGGACAATACCCCACCGAATGAGGCGCAATGCTTCTACAAATGGGGGGCAGAAGCGCCCCCCATTTGGGAGGCGATCCAGCCCTTTACAGGTTAAAAAGGCCACTCGCCGTGGAGTCATCCCCTTCCAATGATCTTTGAAGGAAAGATATTGGAAGGGGTGTTTCTAGAGTGATCGGCCATGTGTCGGCATCAAGAAAAATGCGGTGCGGTAGCTCCTATTTTTCTTGACCCCGCCCCCTGCCCTCGGTGCTTGTTTGACGGATCGTGCGAATGTGGCAAACTGTTCATGTAAACACGTTCAGGGTGAACGTGCGAAACCAACATGAAACAGGGGCAAACAGGCATGAAAACACTGACTTTAGGGGAGGCGGCTAAGGAGTGTTCACGATCAAAGGCAACACTCTCAAAGGCCATAAAAACAGGGAAACTTAGCGCAACGAAACAGGACAACGGGGCGTTTGCAATCGACCCTGCGGAGCTTTTCAGGGTGTTTCCAGCAAAGGAAAAAGGTGAACAGGCAGAACCAAGACGAAACACTATAATGAACACCGATTTAGCTATGGAAATCGGGCAGATACGGGCAGAGCTTAAAGCAGAACAACGCCTGACGGCTGAAATGAAGGATACCATAGGCGATTTGCGGCAACGGCTGGATGATGAAGCCAGAGAACGCCGCCAGCTTACCGCCCAGATCACAGATCAACGGGCGGAGAAGTCGAAAAAATGGTTTTGGCAGAAATAGCAACATGCCCAGTTTGCGAAGGGCAGGGGAACTGGATTGACGATCTCGGCTTCACCGTTCGGTGTAGCTATTGCAGAGGCTTTGGCCGTGTAATGAAATCAGATGCAGTCGATCTTGCACAATATGGGACAGGGCTTAGGAAACTGAACGATGGGGAAGTCCCGTTTTAAGCTGGGGCAGGTCGAATGCCTAAAGTCACTGTACGGGGCTTAAATCGTTCCTTATTTCAGTCGATGGTCGGAGCCTGCTTCCGCGCAAAGGCAGTCAACACAGACGCCATGCGGCGTGTGTAGCCTTTCGGATCATCGCTCTTGAAGTAGCGGATCACGTCTTCATCCAGTCGCATGGTGACAGTCGGCTTGGCGGCGGATCGATCCCAGTCAACATCGCTCATGTCGGGGATGTCGTTGTAGTCGATATCCTCATCCGTGGTTGCATCATAGGCAGCCTTGGCCGTGTCGCTCAGCCTCGGCGTGGCCTTGGGGTCAAGTGTGTATGTCTTTCTGCTCATCGTAGCGTTTCCTTTCTCCAGTGTTGGCCTTCCGCGCGGAAATGATGCGGATCGCATCGCCGCGCATGGTATAGGCCACGGCGAACAAGCGGCCTTCGATCTCACCGAAGGTGATCCATCGTTCTTCGCCATAGTCGAAGCGATTGTCAGGGAAGGTGAAGCGGCAGGGGTCTAGGAAAACGGCGGCGGCTTCCTCAAACCCGAATCCTCGCCTCTGGCGGGTCGCTTCTGATTTTTCATCATCCCATTCAAACTGCATCGTTGCCTTCATTGTTTAATGTAACACAAAGTGTCTTACGTTTCCATGAGAACATATTCCCAGCCTACTTCTGGCGTTTCAGGGCTATGACCATGGCTGTGATACACAACATTGCGACTACGAAGACCATAGCTGTCAGAGCCAATATTCCAGATGCATCAGCTTGAAAAATAAAGGCTTTCAAGCTGATTGAGTTAAGTTCTTGCGTCATGTCTATGCCTCATAAGTTGTTGTGAGACGATGCTATCGAGCAGATTCGCCTCTGTGCGGCAGAAGTCTCTATGGGTCAAAGATGTGCCGCAATGCACGGACATCCTGTGCATAGATTAGCCCTTCGAGAAAAGAGGTTTTAGTGTTTGTTTACATACGCTTAACGCATCATTCGGCATCAAGAATCCAAGCAAGCTTCTGATTTTTCAGAATTCGCAATTGATTCTTGTTCGGACGATTTTCCCAAGAAAATCCTAGCCTGTTGCGGGTATGGCTATGGTGAGCCTTAATTCCCATCGGCTGAATTTCAGTGGTTGGGCTGGTCTTAAGTGCCTTTCCTTCGGAGCCGCTGTCGCTGATGCCGTCTCGGAAACGCCCCATGGTTCTCCGTCAAGGCGGCGAAGCCCCTGCTTTAGCAGGTTGCCTTGATGGAGGTTCTGGGGTGGTTCAGGCATCTATCAGCGACTGTGCTCGATGGATGGCACGTCTCGCCTTTCCTTTGGTGAGCTAGAGCGAACCTGAACCGCGTTGCCCATAGGGCAATTATCGCGGTTAGAGCATCGACCATAGGTCGATTCTTTTTAGGCAAGCCCTTTGGGCGCAGCCTAGTGTTAACATTGTTAACTAACGTAGTGAGTTACGGATTCGGCAGAGCCTTATGAATAAGGGCTTTGGCCTGTGGATGGGTTCCGAAACTAACGAACTTTGGTTCCGAAACTAACGAACTTTGGTTCCGAAACTAACGAACTTTGGTTCCGAAACTAACGAATGGATTTTCCGTAAGTAAGGGTTCCCGATATGACGAATTTCATTTGGCCGACTAGGAACTTGTGGACGGTTCTCGATATGACGAACTTTTGGTTCCCGATGTAACGAAAATCGTCTAACCTGAGTCGCATGGCTTTGCTTCCAGTCCGACATCCCCAGAAAGACTTCTTCATCCTCGACATCGCGGATGTCGTCCCGAAGGACGACACAGCGTCGATGGAACACCCGATTTTCAGTCTCGCCACGAAGCCCGACCATCGGCACTTGCACTATGAGGCAGGTGGCAACCGTCTCAAAATCGTTCCATCAGGGCGCGGCCTGCCGACCATCTTCGACAAGGACATCCTGATTTTCTGCATCAGCCAACTGATGCACCTCAAGAACCAAGGGAAACCTATCGGCAAGCGGGTGCGGTTCTCGGCCCGCGAGCTGATGATTGCAACCAACCGCAAGACGGGCGGGGTCGAGTATCAGAGGCTCGAAGATGCCTTCCATCGGCTGATCGGGACGACCTTTCAGACGGACATCAAGACAGGCGACA
>NZ_CANLQB010000023.1 GCF_947493125.1 uncultured Roseobacter sp.
TGTCGTTCTTGTTTCACCGCTGGACTTTAAGTTGTTGATTTTATGAGAGTCATGTTCCTGTTTCATTTCTGGATTCTAGTTTCATTATCGGACATAGGATAGTGTTTTCTTGGTTCAGGACATGGCTGATCGTTTGGACATCACCGATGCGGCGGATGGCGCTTGGGAACAGGCGGTTCAGCGGGAGGCGGTGATCCGTCGGTTGACCAATCAGCAGCGTATCTCGCGCGCTGATTTCCTCGCGGCCTGCCGAGAGTTGGGGGTCAAACGCTCCCGCCTTTATGAGCTGATCCGGGCCTACAAGGCGCGCCCTCTCACCAGTTCGCTTCTGGCCTCCGCTGTCGGAACCCAGACCGGGAGCCGCCGCCTGCCGAAAGAGGTCGAAGTGGTGGTGTCGGAGGCGATCGATCAATTCTTCAAGTCACCGCAGAAGCCGAGCATCAACGCGCTTCACAAGGAGGTTCGCAGGCGATGTCGCGCAAAGGAGTTTAAGGCTCCATGCTGGTCGACACTGCGGAAGCGGGTGATGGCGCTGAACCCGGCCGAACTTTCGGCAGCGAGAGAAGGGGCGAAGGTTGCGCGGCAGCGCCATCGACCGGTACCGGGCAGCTATCAGGTTGAACGAGCGTACGAAGTTGTCCAGATCGATCACACGCTGGTCGATGTCATCGTCGTGGATCGCATTCACCGCAAGCCGCTGCAAAGACCCTGGCTGACGTTCGCGATCGATATCGCGAGCCGCATAGTGGCCGGTTTCTACCTGACCCTTGAGCCACCATCGGCGCTATCCGTCTCACTGGCCATCCAGCATGTGGTGCAGCCCAAAGGTGACTGGTTGAACGCCCTTGGGATTGATGCCGACTGGCCCACTGTGGGTTTGCCCGAGACCATCCATGTCGACAACGCCAAGGAGTTCCGCTCGAAAGCAATGAAGCGCGGTGCCGAAGAGCATGGGATCTCGCTCCAGTACCGGCCCATCGGTGCCCCACATTACGGCGGCCACATTGAACGGCTGATCGGCACGATGATGGGAGCCGTGCATCTGCTGCCGGGATCGACGTTCAGCAGCGTCAAGGACCGCGGTGACTACGACTCCGTGTCGAACTCCGCGATGACGCTGGACGAGCTTGAGCGTTGGTTGGCGCTTGAGATCACCCGCTACCATGCGGAATGTCACCGCATACTTGGTATTCCGCCGCTGGCAGCTTGGCATGAAGCCCACGCCCGGCGGGATGTGCCGCTGAGGATGCCCTTTGACCCTGAGGGCTTCCGGATCGACTTCCTGCCAAGTGAGCAAAGGATGGTGCGGCGGGACGGCATTCACCTGTTCGGTCTGCGCTATTGGGACGACATTCTGAGCCTGTGGGCTGGCCAGCAAGGCCACCAACTCCGCGTTTCCTACGATCCGCGCGACCTTTCGACCGTGTTCGTGCGCGGTCCGGACGGCCAAAGGTATCCGGTGAGGTTCGCGGACCTGCGCCACCCTCCGATCACCCTGTCCGAGCATCGCCGCGCACAGACGATCCTGCGAGAACGTGGAAGATCTCTGGAGGATGAAGACCTGATTTTCGAGGTGATCGAGGAGCAACGTGCGCTTGTCCAAGATGCCTCGGTGCGGACGCGGGAGGCGAGGCGGACCGCCGAACGCCGTGAGCGGGCGCTTGATGGTACTGCCGCCAAAGGGACCGAAGTCGAGGATCACATGTCTGAGATGGATGAGAACGCGCTCAGGAACCATTCGGGATTCGAAGTAGAGGAGTGGTCGTGAGCGAGCACAGCGCATTCGCGCATCTCGATCCGGCCTATCGGCGCTTTGCAGATCTGCCGGATGAAGACCGGATTGCATGGACCAGGGCGGACCGCTGGATCGGCTTTGATCAGGCAGGGAAGGTGCTCGCACGGTTGGACAACCTATTGGCCTATCCGCCCCGCGACCGGATGCCATGCCTGCTGATCTACGGCGATACGGGCATGGGCAAGACCAAGATTGTACGCAAGTTCGAACGAGCGCATCCGCCCAAGTTCTGCCAGGTCAAAGGTGTCGATCACCGTCCTGTGGTGGTGGCTCAGGTCCCCTCGGAGCCGATCGAGCGCGATCTCTACCGCGAACTCCTGGCGGCCATGGGCGCGCCAGCGATGGCGGGCAGGACGCTGGCCCGCGAGAAGGATGTCTGCCGGTCGCTTCTCCGTACCGTCGAGGCAAAGATGATCATCCTCGACGAGGTGAACGGCATGCTGGCTGGCACCTTTCGGCAGCAGCGGATTTTTCTCAATGCGATCAGGTTTCTGGCCAATGATCTGCGGATCCCATTGGTTTGCGCGGGAACTGATCTCGCGCGCCAGGCACTGCTGAACGACGCACAGCTTGCGGAACGGTTCGAGGCGTTCCACCTCAAGCCCTGGCAAAACGATGCCGCATTCGCAGGCCTTCTGAAGAGTTTCGAGCGCATCCTACCCCTGCGGCAGGCCTCCGATCTGATGAGTGCCGAGGCGCGGACACGTATCCACAACCTCACCTCCGGCGTGACTGCACGTATCTTCCGCTTGATCGAGACCGCGGCTGAAGATGCCATCCGCACGGGCAAGGAGCGACTGGACGTTGAGAGCTTTGGCAATAATCTTGTGCTGCCGCTGGTTTCGATGACCAAGGTATCAGGACGGCGGGGGAAACGTGCGCCGCACTCGGCTATGACATGAGGGCGCTGGCGCGCTTACCGGTTGCGCCACGTCCTTTCCGAAACGAGCTCCTGTCTTCCTGGATGGTCCGGGTGGCCGCCCGCTATGGCCTGGAGGTTCCGGACATGACCACTTGGCTCGCAGGGCAGGGGACGGGAATGCAGTCGCATCGCCTCATTGATGATATTGCTCCCGACCCCGATCTGCTCTGGCTGTGGGCGTGGGCCTGCCGTATTGACCCGGCGCGACTAACCCGCCTTTCTTTGGCTTTCCGCTATCGCAAACGCACACATTTTTGGACCCTCGACCGCTCTGAGGCGCCGGTCTGTCTGGCCTGCTTAGACGAAGATCGAGCCCGAGGTCACGACAGTTACTTGCGGTCTGCCTGGAGGCTGGCCGAGCACCTCGTCTGTCCAGCACACCAGCTGATGCTGCACGACCGCTGCCCGGCGTGCAGCGCTCAGTTGCGGGTGTCTTTTCAGTTTCGGAACGGCTTGCTGCGCCCGTTCTGCAGCAGGTGTGGCGGTTTGCTCACCAGCAGGGGAGCGGAGCCGGATCACAATTTGGACGCAGGTTTCGCGGAAGGCATTCTCGACCTTCAACGCCAGATTAGGCGAATTCTCCAGCGCCACGACGAGCGCCGCGTGCGCTTGGAGCATGCCATTCGCACGCTGTGGGCGCCGCTTGATCGGGTAGACGCGGCGCGGCCTGTTCTGGCCCTCTGGTTCGATCAACCCGGATGGCGCTGTCCGTTCGAGGCGAGAGCGGCTGTCAGCAAGGAAGCGCCGTTCCAGCATCTGCCTCTGCGCTGGCGGGCGTTGACCCTGATCATTCTGGGAGACCTCTTCGGCGCGGCGCTCG
>NZ_CANLQB010000024.1 GCF_947493125.1 uncultured Roseobacter sp.
CGAGATGCTTTGGGTCGGCCGCGATGGACAGGAGCGTCTCAGTCGACGCCTTGAACAAGAGGCCGTAGACAGCCGCCTTGTTCTGATAGGCAATGTCGGCAATCTGGGCCGGCAAGGTGAAGACCGCATGGAAGTATTCCGCCGGCAACAGGTCCTCCATGCGAGCCTGCATCCAGCCCTTGGCGGTTGACCCTTGGCACTTCGGACAATGGCGATTGCGACACGAGTTATAGGCGATGTGCTCATGGCCGCACTTGGTGCAGGCCGCGACATGCCCGCCGAGCGTGGCGGTGCGGCAGGCCTCAATCGCCGACATCACCTTTAGCTGCGGCAGGTGCAGATGTTCGGCGTTCTCCCGGCGATAGGCAGGCCCATGGGCGCGGAAGATATCCGCGACCTCCAGCTTTGGGCGGGGCATGGGACCGGGATCAACCGGGGGCCGTTTCCCGTTTCACCAGCAGATCGAGCGGACTGGTCACGTCCCGGATCGTCTTGGTCGCCACCTTGGTGTAGACCGTCGTGGTCTCCAGCTTGGCATGACCCAGCAAGACCTGGATCACCCTTATGTCAGTCCCACTCTCCAGCAGATGCGTCGCAAAGCTGTGCCGCAGGGTGTGGGGTGACACTTTCTTCCTGATCTCGGCGAAGTCACAGGCCACGCCGAACGCGCGGTTGAACTGCCGGGTCGAGATCGGGTCGACCCGATTGCGGCCGGGAAAGAGCCAGCCCGCGGGTCGCGCCTCGCGATAATAATCGCGCAAGAGCTCCAGAAGGCTCGGCGACAGCATCACATGGCGATCCTTGCGACCCTTACCCTGCTCGACACGGATCAGCATCCGATCGCTGTCGATATCGCCGACCTTGAGATGGGTGACCTCGCTTGCCCTGAGCCCGCCGCCATAGGCAACGCTGAACGCAGCTCGATACCGCAGACCCGGCCCAGGTGCTGCTTCGAGAATGCGCGCGACCTCCTCGGCGCTCAGCACAACAGGTATCTTCTTCGCTGCCCGCTGATAACGCATGTGCCCCTTCATATCCGGGCGCGGGCAGGTCGTCGAAAAGAAGAAGCTCAGCACCGTCAGCCGGTTGTTGAAGGTCGGTGCGCCGACGCCCTTCTCCTTCATGTCGAGTTGAAAGGCGCGCAGTTCCTCCGGCGTCGCGGCGTCCGGCGCGTGCCCCAGGAACCGCGTGAAGTCGCGCATCGCCCGCAAATACATCGTCTGCGTCTTGGGCTGCAGTCCCTTGATCCGCATGTCTTCTAGGAAACGCTGACGCAGCGCAGGTACATCTTGGTCCGTCATCGGAACCTCCTGTCATCAGATTGAGAAGGTCCCAATCGTCAAACAGGTGCGTCAGTTCGCAAAATCCACGCCGCTTACATCAGCGCACAACATCCGCCGTAAGCGCCAATACCGCGAGAGCGGTTTCGTCCT
>NZ_CANLQB010000025.1 GCF_947493125.1 uncultured Roseobacter sp.
GCCGATGGGGTGGATAGCTCCTGCTCCCCCGGCGTCGCAATGCGCCAAGTGCAGTTGTCTATCACTGCTAGGAAAGGAGCTACCCAATGCAGGTTACAACAGTCGGCATCGATCTGGCCAAGCATGTTTTTCAGGTTCACGGAATTACCAAAGATGGCCAGGTGGTCTTCAACCGAGCAATCAGGCGTGCTCAGCTGGTGCAGTTCTTCACCAAGCTGGAGCCCTGTCTGGTCGGCATGGAGGCGTGTGGATCCAGTCATTATTGGGCGCGGGAACTCACCGAACTTGGGCATGATGTGCGCTTGATCCCGGCCAATTATGTCAAGCCCTATGTCAAACGCGGCAAGTCCGATGCCAATGATGCAGAAGCCATCTGCGAATCGGTCACACGCCCGACGATGCGGTTTGTCGCGCCCAAGTCCGAAGAATAGCAGGCCGTTTTGTTCCTGCATCGCGCCCGTGATTTGATCGTCAGGCAGCGAACACAACTGAGCAATATGCTTCGCAGCTTGCTCGCAGAGTTTGGTGTCATTATCCCACAAGGAACTAGAGCCGCGGTCAAATACGCCAAATGTGTGCTGGAGGGAGAGAAACCCGCCCTTCCGCAGATCGCAATCGATGTCCTGAGACAACTCAGCCACCAGCTTGTTGCTATGCATCTGAGGTTCCGCTGGTACGAGATGCGCATGCGACTTCATTCGAAACTGGACAAACGCGTCATGTTGTTGCGCACGATCCCAGGCGTTGGTCCTGTAACAGCATCGGCCATTGTTGCCACAGTCGGCGACGCGAAGCAGTTCAAGAATGGCCGACAATTTGCAGCATGGTTGGGTTTGACACCCTTGAACTTATCCAGTGGTGGAAAGGAAAGATTAGGCCGGATCACAAAAATGGGCGATCGGTACATTCGGCGACTTTTGGTGACCGGGATGACAGCGCGATTGCGACAAATGAAGGTGAATCCTGACCGCGTCGACCCATGGGCAATTGGCCTTCTTGAGCGAAAGCCCGCCCGACTGGCAACTGTCGCGATGGCAAACAAGACCGCTAGAATTGTCTGGGCAGTGTTGACCAGGAACGACTATTACCGGCCTCACACAGCCTAAGCGAAGAGAAAGGAACACCCGAGACAGCAAGACCCATGAAATGATGGCGCAAAGTCAGCCCGCAAACCAAGACAACCCGTCGAATGTCCAGGACATAGCATTGTTCGATAAGCCGTTTGGGACTTGGTCGCGGAAACCATAAGGGCCAGCGGCTACGAGTGCCGCGCAAACAGGCCGGACACACGTCTGCTTCTGACCAATGCGCAATCAACTCAGAAATGTCTTGCTATGCAGGGGCTATCCACACAGGAC
>NZ_CANLQB010000026.1 GCF_947493125.1 uncultured Roseobacter sp.
TGATCAGCCGCACTTGAGTGGTCCAATTTGATTGTTAGTGCATGACCGGCCTTTGGTCCATCTGGACGATGGTTTCAGGGGCGGGTGGGCGGTAGCCCAGAGCACTGTGTGGGCGTTTCGTGTTGTAGTGTTTCCTCCATTCTTCGATCAAGATTTGCGCCTCACGCAGGCTGTAGAAGATTTCACCATTCAAGAACTCATCGCGGAAGCGGGCGTTGAAGCTTTCGCAATATCCGTTCTCCCATGGGCTGCCTGGCTCAATGTATGCTGTCTTTGCGCCAACAGCTTTGATCCAATCCTGCACAGCTTTCGCAACGAACTCCGGGCCATTGTCGGACCGTACGAACGATGGCACGCCACGCAGTATGAACAGGTCGCTCAGGGCGTCGATAACGTTGCTTGAGTTCAGCTTGCGATCCACACGGATGGCCAGACATTCCCGGCTGTATTCATCGATGATGTTGAGCGTGCGGAACGCTTTACCATCGTCGGTGCGGCAATGGACAAAGTCGTAAGACCAGACATGATCGCGGCGCTCTGGCCGAAGCCTGACACATGATCCATCATTCAGCCAAAGCCGCCCCTTCTTTGGTTGATTCATTGGCACTTTCAGCCCCTCTCGCCGCCATAGTCGCTCAACGCGCTTGTCATTCGCATGCCAACCTGCATCTCGCAGCAGCGCTGCGATCCGACGATAGCCATATCGACCATACTGCCGGGTCAGCTCGATCATGTCGGCCACCAATCGTTCTTCATCGGCGCGATCAACTGGCGTCTTCCGCTGCGTAGATCGGTGCTGCCTGAGAACGCGACATGCTCGGCGTTCCGAGACGTTCAGTTCAGCTCGAACACGATCAATGCAGGCACGACGGCGAGCGGGGCTTAGAAGTTTCCCTTTGCTGCCTCAGCCAAAATCAGTTTGTCCAGCGTCAGATCCGATACGGCCCTTCTCAGCCGCTCGTTCTCTTTCTGTAGACGCTTCAGCTCCTTCAATTGGTCTGTGCCCATTCCACCGTATTTCTTCTTCCAGCGGTAGAACGTCTGTTCAGTTACGCCGATCTGACGGATCGCATCCAGACGCGGCATCCCTTGCCCCGTCAGAACCTCAACCTGCCGTAACTTCGTGACAATCTCTTCCGGCTTTGGTCGCTTGTTGGCCATGTCTTTCCTCCGCTTTCCTAAACATAGCGGAGGACCACTCAAGTGGGGGAAGACCA
>NZ_CANLQB010000027.1 GCF_947493125.1 uncultured Roseobacter sp.
CTCAGAACTCCACCACAGCCCTGATGGATTTGCCCTCGTGCATCAGCTCAAAGCCGTGGTTGATCTCGTCCAAGGTGAGCTTGTGGGTGATCATCGGGTCGATCTCGATCTTGCCGTCCATGTACCAGTCCACGATCTTCGGCACATCCGTGCGCCCCTTGGCGCCCCCGAAGGCCGTGCCGCGCCAGACCCGGCCCGTGACCAGCTGGAACGGCCGCGTCGAGATCTCGGCACCCGCAGGTGCCACCCCGATGATGATGCTCTCACCCCAGCCCTTGTGCGCGCATTCGAGTGCGGTGCGCATCACGTTCACATTGCCCGTGGCGTCAAATGTGTAATCCGCCCCACCCTTTGTAACCTCAACCAGGTGCGCCACGATATCCCCATCCACTTTCGATGGGTTGACAAAATCGGTCATTCCGAACTTCTGTCCCATCTCGGCCTTATCGTCGTTCAGATCCACACCCACAATCTGATCAGCGCCCGCCAGACGCAGCCCCTGGATCACGTTGAGACCGATGCCGCCAAGGCCAAAGACCACACAGCGCGAGCCGATCTCGACCTTGGCGGTGTTGATCACCGCCCCGATGCCCGTGGTGACGCCGCAGCCGATGTAGCAGATCTTGTCAAAAGGCGCGTCTTTCCGGACCTTTGCGAGCGCTATTTCAGGCACCACGGTATGATTGGCGAAGGTCGAGCATCCCATGTAGTGGTGGATCGGCGTGCCATCGAGCATGGAAAACCGCGTCGAGCCATCGGGCAGCAAGCCCTGCCCTTGCGTCGCGCGCACCTTCTGGCAGAGGTTGGTCTTGGGGTTGAGGCAGTACTCGCATTCGCGGCATTCGGGCGTGTAGAGCGGGATCACGTGGTCGCCCACCTCGAGGCTCGTGACGCCCTCGCCCAGCTCGATCACGACACCCGCGCCCTCATGGCCGAGGATCGCCGGGAAGATGCCTTCGGGGTCGTCGCCCGAGCGCGTGAACTCATCCGTATGGCAGAGCCCGGTCGCCTTGATCTCCACCAGAACCTCGCCCGCGCGCGGCCCCTCAAGCATCACCTCCATCACCTCAAGCGGCTGACCAGCAGCAACCGCAACCGCTGCGCGGGTTTTCAT
>NZ_CANLQB010000028.1 GCF_947493125.1 uncultured Roseobacter sp.
GGCCCGGATCGGCATGACGTCGGTGTTGCACACCTGGGGTTCGGCGATGACACACCATCCGCATGTGCACGTTGTCGTGCCGGGTGGCGGGCTGTCAGCGGATGGCACCCGCTGGATACGTTGCCGCCCGGGGTTCTTTCTGCCAGTCAAAGTCCTGTCTCGACTGTTCCGCCGCCTGTTCCTCGAAGGACTGATGAGGTTGCACCGGGTCGGCAAGCTGCGCTTCTTCGGCGATCTGGTGGGACTGGCAGACCCTGATAACTTCGCGGCCCACCTCGCGCCGCTGCGCAAGACCGACTGGGTCGTCTATGCCAAGCCACCCTTCGGCGGGCCCGAAGCCGTGCTGGCCTATCTCAGCCGCTATACCCACCGCGTCGCCATCTCGAACCACCGCCTGGTCAGCGCCGATGGCGACACCGTGGCCTTCCGCTGGAAAGACTACCGCATCAAGCGTGGTGACCGGATGAAGGTTATGCGCCTGCCCACGGATGAGTTCATCCGCCGCTTCCTGATCCATGTCCTGCCGCCCGGCTTCCACCGCATCCGCCACGCGGGGTTCCTGGCCAATGGCATCCGCCGCGACAGGATCGAGACGATCAGGCGCTTGCTCAATGCCGAGCCAGCGCCAGGGCAGACGTCGGATGAGGGTGCAACCGACGACTTTGACGACCCGAACACACTACAGCCTTGCCCGAAATGCGGCGGCACAATGATCGTCATCGAGACCTTCCCGCGTGGCCAAACCCCGAAATCCCGCGCACCGCCACGGGAGGAAGCCGCATGAACCACCGATCCCACCCGGCTCCACAGTGTCCAGGCGCCGGACCGATCAATGCGGTCGGCCCCACGATGTCAGTGGTGAGATGGACCGTTGAAGGCCGAAAGAGAGCCCAAACAGCGCCATCAGAACATGACAGCCAACGCGTCCGCGCCAGACACGACCGACACGGCTGACGATCCGGCCCTCGATCAACGCGCCGGTAACACGCAATCCCCATAGACGCGAAAGCCGCCCGCGCTTCCCTCCTTGTCAGGTTTGTCGCCGCTGCAGCTCACGTTGACAGCAGCCACAAA
>NZ_CANLQB010000029.1 GCF_947493125.1 uncultured Roseobacter sp.
GGACTGAACAGACGTTCTGCCGTTGGAAGAAAGAGTACGGTGGAATAGGCACGGATCAATTGAAGGAACTAAAGCGTCTTCAGAATTGGAGCCGATTAAACAAACGATCCGGGGGATCGTTTGTCAGGCGGAACATTGAGCGGTTACGCAAGGCCGTTTCTGATCTGACGCTGGACAAACTCATCCTGGCTGAGGCAGCAAAGGGAAACTTCTGAGCCCCGCTCGTCGTCGCGGCTGCATTGATCGTGTTCGAGCTGAGTTGAAGGTCTCAGAGCGCCGCGCCTGTCGTGTTCTGAGACAGCACCGATCCACGCAGCGCAAAGTGCCTGTCGGTCGCTCGGATGAAGAGCGGTTGGTGGCCGACATGATCGAGCTGGCGCGGCAGTATGGCAGATACGGCTATCGTCGCATTGCAGCTCTACTCAGAGATGCGGGCTGGCACGCAAATGACAAGCGCCCCTCTCGGCAGATTTGCTTTGCAAATCGCCTGCCCGGCAACGGTCGAAAGATTGTGGCGGCGAGAGGGGCTGAAAGTGCCAATGAAACAACCAAGGAAGGGGCGGCTCTGGCTGAACGACGGGTCGTGTGTCCGGCTTCGACCGGAAAGGCAGAACCACGTCTGGTCCTATGACTTTGTGCATTGCCGGACTGACGACGGAAGAGCGTTCCGGACGCTGAACATCATCGATGAATACAGCCGAGAATGC
>NZ_CANLQB010000030.1 GCF_947493125.1 uncultured Roseobacter sp.
CAGCAAGCACAGCGCCCTGGGCCGAGAAGGCTTCAAAGACGATAGTCTCGTCGGTCTCATCGATGCTATCAGCATCTACGCGGTAGAAGACAGTCTTCGAGGTCTCGCCCGCAGCAAAGGTCACGCTGGTGCCGGAGTTGAAACTGTAGGCGTCCGATCCGGCCTGGGCTGTGCCCGACAGGAAGCGATACTCCACCGTCACCGGCTGATCTGACGGCTCGCTCAGCGTGATCGTCCATTGCAGATAGAATGGATCTTGCGAGGTCGTTCCCTCAGATACCGTCGACCCAGACACCGAAACCGTG
>NZ_CANLQB010000031.1 GCF_947493125.1 uncultured Roseobacter sp.
CCGATCGATTTGAGCCTTCTTTATATAACGAATGAAAAGGACGAAACACCACCGTAGGCCCCCGACACCCTGTTTTAGAGCTAGAAATAGCAAGTTAAAATAAGGCTAGTCCGTTATCAACTTGAAAAAGTGGCACCGAGTCGGTGCTTTTTTAAGCTTGGCGTAACTAGATCTTGAGACAAATGGCAGTATTCATCCACAATTTTAAAAGAAAAGGGGGGATTGGGGGGTACAGTGCAGGGGAAAGAATAGTAGAC
>NZ_CANLQB010000032.1 GCF_947493125.1 uncultured Roseobacter sp.
TGATCGTCCATTGCAGATAGAATGGATCTTGCGAGGTCGTTCCCTCAGATACCGTCGACCCAGACACCGAAACCGTGGGCTGCGTCTCGCCACCCGCATCATCGTCGAGTACTTCGGCGGAGCCAATTGAGGTGGCCGCCACGATCTCTGGCGGTTGGAACGCGAGTGTAAAGAGCTCTGTCGGTTCGATGTCGGTGTCGCCGAAGATGGGGACAGAGACCGAGGCCGATGTCT